>JAXLVP010000003.1:0-21428 GCA_046328905.1 Bdellovibrionota bacterium | reverse complement strand
GCCGAGGATACGCCGAAGACAGCCACCCGGAGAAATTGGAGCCGGGAACAATATTTGATTTAACTGTGCCAATTTGGCGAGTAGCAGAGGGATTGCTACACGCCGCTAGAGCTGCAGTCGCGTTCAACGTTTCTGAGCCGACAATCGAGTTCGAGGTAAGGTATACGGGAATCGCAGGTCGGCGGCTGAAGGCTTGGTCGAGTTCCGAATATTGGGGAAGTGAGCATGGAACAGCGAGGGCGGACGAAGGTGTTTCGCGCGCAGTGTTTTCGGTCGCTGAGCTCGAGAGCTTACTGCCGGAGTGTGTTCAACGCTTGTTAGGCCAGATTTTTTACTTGTTTCAGTTCGCTGACGTTCCGCTCGAGGTATACGCTGGGGAAATCAAAAAGATGAAGGAGAGAAGATGGTAGCGAAACGCCGTAGATCGTAGAATTCCTAAGGCGCCTGTTATTTTCTGTCGAAATGGCGCGTTGGTCCTCCAGAAACCGTAGATCGTAGAATTCCTAAGGCCCCTGTTATTTCTTGTCGAATTGGCGCGACCGTTCGCCAGCAACAACGGCGCGACGCCCTCAAATTTGCTCAATTCTCGTTAAAGTTGGCGTCGGCAGAGGCGCTTCACTGACGCGAAACCCCCACCTACGGCTTCGTTTGGCGGATCTAGGTCAGACGGGTGCAACAACGCCGATAGCGCCGGAACAGGCAGATGAGAGTGGCGGGGAGTAGCGACGGCTTTTACGCCGGCAAGAAGGGACGGTATGTCCCCGGCGGAAAGATGACCCCAAGCTCGCCGTTTCGATAGCGTATCGATGCTTCTCGAAATCGTGCAGAGATATCGAAAATACAGTCGAGCATCTGCTTTCGAAGTTCGACGCCAAGGGTCAGCACAAGAGGCCGCTTGGTGTGGCGCTCGGATGTCTTCGTGAAGCACGGCTTTGTCCCTGGCTTGGTTTTAGCGAGTGCTTCTGCAGTTGGAAAACCCTTTCCGTCTCTTTCTCGGTCAGCGATGATTACCGCACGTCGCGTGCGCAGCTCTGTTTTGACCATAGCGACATAATCCGCTTTGGACTTTGTCTCATGGCCAGGCAGGCGGGAGAAGGTGAGAGTGTGCTCGGTGACGCAGTCTCTCTTCTTGAGCGAGAAATTGTAGCGCTTTCGATTATTGTGATCTTGCCGGTTGAAGATTTTTGGTCAGCCTTGAAACCATGCAGTTGAAAACTCTGAAGAACGCGGCTTTATTGCTGTTCGGAAACCTTGCGACGAGATGGTGGTGGTTGCCCATGATGATAAAGCCGTAAATTATCACGCCATAGACTTCCTGATACCGCGCGAGGGCCGCGCAGATGCGTTCATCGAGTCTGCGGTCAGTTATGAACCATAGGCGCGAGTTTATGGTGCGGCCGGTACAGAAAAAGAACTTGTCCAGGTCTTCGATTGAGAGCTCTGCCCATGCTGGCCGCCGACGTTGAGCGTTGAACAGTCACGCTCAATGACTTCTTCGAGAATTTGGGAGGAAGTTGCGTGAGGGAAAAACGGGCTCCTTGGGCCTTCTACTAATCGGGGATGGTGTGTCCGGGGGGCAAGCGGGATCGGCCCCCCGGACACTGACTCAGCGAGTCGGTTCAGAAGTACCGGATGCAGAACCTGTCCCCGCGCAGGTACAGGGCGTATCGGCCCGTCGGGTGGGGGAACCGCTTGCTCCGCACATCTTTGCCCTTGCCCGGACCCACGAGTCGAGCGTCGCTGGCCGAGAGCTGGACGATCCCGGCGCTGCACGTAATGGACGTCGCGGGGCGGCCATCGATGTGCGGCACGCCGTTGACAAAGTGCACCGTGGCGATCTCGACGTCGGAGCACGGTTGCGCGGTTCGCTCGGCGGGTGCACTTGCGACCGTAACGGGAGCGGATCGTCCGGCACTGCGTGAGCTGTACGGAGAATCGAAGAAATCTTCGTCATCCCAAGGCATTCTGCACCTCCTGGAACGTTTCGCCGCATTGCGTTCTGGCGGCACGGTTACCCGGTAGGTTTTCCGGCCACAGCGGCACGGGAGAACCGGGTTCCCTGTCGGCACCCACACACACCATGGGTTTCCAACAAGGAACCGAATTCTTCCCTCCGAGTGCAAAACGATTCAACGAAATCGAAGATTGAGAAGCGAAAAACCTTAGTCAATTATGCTTGCCCCCGAACATAGTTCGCCCTTATTCGGCGATGAATGTTCGGGAATTTAAGGTCACTGGAAAAAAGGACGGCAAAGATCAGTGCGAAGGGTGGATGGAACTTATAAGAAAATTTCAGATCTGTCGAATTTTTAGGGCCCCTGGTGGTCCGAACTACCGGATACAAGTCACCGCCACAGGAATTTTTTTTGCTGTTGACGCCCCGACGGTATGGCGGCGAAGCAGCGGGGAACGGCGTCGGTGCACCCGATTTTCAGTCAATCAACACTCGGCGCACATCCTAAATTCGTGTGAAAAAAAATCTCTTCAGATCGGACATACTTCTACAAATACATATTCCCGCTCATCTGGTTCGGCGCGCTCTTTCGTTTTGCGATTTTACCTTCATTGTTCGACGTGATCGAAAAAGGAACGGGATCGCCGATGCCGCTTTTCGCGCTTACTATGGCGGTTGATGGCGCCACAGGTCAGCTCCATTCCCGACGTACGTTCATCACGGCACGAAGCTTCGAACGCATCTTACGGACAAAGCGAGCGACTTCGTCGCTAGTAACTCTGTGCCGCTCGCGAAGTCCTGAGTCTGCGCGGTCAAATTGTTGAACTCGGTGGAGGACCAATAGGATGCCGTGCTGAAACCCCCGATGGCGACCGCATTGGTATACAGGCAATTGAGCTGACCCGATGCACCCGTGTTATTTCCCGAAGGCAAAAACCAATCATTATAGCATGTGTTTCCAGCTTCGCATGGACTGTTGCCCTGCGAGTCAACTTCGTAGCTGTTGCATAGCTTCGCTGCGTATGAGCCGGCGCCCAACGAGGTGACGATCGCGGCGGTATTAGTCGCGCCATCGGTCGTGCTTGTGGCCCCGGTGGTTACGCCAATTCCACCCCAATCAATCGCAGAGCTGTTATCTGCAACTGCTGCGATGAGGTTTGCGCTTGCGCCGTTCAAACACGCGATCGTTCCGCCGAATGCCGACTGACCGATACTTGTCGTAGTGGACGTGTATCCGTTGGTTTTCGTGTCGCTCGCAGTCGAATTGGTAATGACCACGTCAACCGCACCGATAGCGTGAGCCGGTGTTACTGCGGTCACGGTGGTGTCGTTAATGACATTCACCGAGGTAGCGGCCACTCCACCAAACGTCACACTCGTGGTTCCGGTGAAACCGGAGCCTGACAGTGTTACGCCCACGCCTCCCGAAGCCGGTCCGGAAGACGGAGAAACGGAGCTGAGGGTGATGCCCGGGACGATCTCAAAGTTCGCCGTAATTGTGTTGGTGTTTGTTCCCTTAATGGCAACGCTCGTTGGTACCGCGAGGGTGTTGCCGGCGGTGTAGGTCAGAGTACAGGTGCCGCTTGGTGCGACACTCGCGCACGTATTCCCAGTCTCGGTTAACTTGCCACTGAGCGCTGTGCCGGCAAGAGTCGCGCCGACGTTCAACGCATTTTCAGTTGTTGACGTATTCTGGAACTGCAAAATTACGGTCGAATTTGTCGGAACACTGGCCGTGGTAGCTGTTAAAGGACTGAGAACTGCTTGGGGAGCAGCATTGACGATAACGTTTGCATTTATCGTCGGGGTATTTGAGCCGGAGATGTGAAAAGCAGTTTGCGCGAGTTGAGTTGTTGCCGGCGTGAGGGACAGAAGACAGCTCTGGTGTGGAGCTAGAGTGCAAGGCGAGGAGCTCTGTGTTACTCCGGCGCCGGAAATGGCACCCGAGATGTCGGCAGTAACATTCGTTGCGGTTGCAAAGCTCGATGTATTTGTGATCGTTGCACTTACCGTAACCGGTGTCCCCGTTGTCGCTTGTAGAGTAAACAGGGACGGACTTACCGAAAGCTTTGCTTGTGTTGGAGTGACAACGCTGAGGGAAGCGCCAACACGCGCCGTGTTCGACCCTTGGACCTGGACGGATTGTGCTGAGTGAATGGTATCGCCGGGCGTGAAATAAATGTGGCAAGTCTGAAGCGGATTCAGGGTCGAACACTCAGTGGAATTTTGCGTGACATCGGAAAATGACGCTGGAAGAGTCGCCTGAACATTTGTTGCGGTTACTGCCGACGAATGGTTCACAATCGTGAGAGCTTGCGGCGTGTTTGATTCCGCAACTAATAACAGTGACGAAGGGCTCGATTCGATATCTGCAGTACAGATAGCTCTTTCACGGAGAGAGCTGCGAAAAGAGGCTGTGCCGGCGCGATTTGTCCGGATGACGTCGCCAGTGAATGTTTCGGGGGCTGCAGGAGTAACCACGAGCTGGCCGTAGCCGACGTTTGTCTCTGCGCCGCAGAGGTCAAAAGTTCCAGTGGCATTTGCCGGAAGATTCGCCGTAGAAGCGAAGGGAAGGCTCGTGCCGTCACCGCGCTTGACGCTGAGCGCTGCAACTTGCGGAGAGCTCGTGAGGTTCGACAGTCGAAGAATGCAACTCCCGAGGAAGTTATTGTACCCGCCACCTTGGACTTTGCCGAAGCCAGCTTGCAAATCTCCGGCGCTCGCTGAGAGCAGCCGCAGACTCGAGTCGAGGCGGTATTCCATAAGCGAGGAGACGATTGATCCAGTTTGATCCGCGTCGATCTGCGCTCTTCCAAGATCGCTGGTGAGATAATTGTTCAGCAGGAGGTGGGAAGTACCTTTCGCAGGGAGAGTGACTCGTGGCGGCTGCGTGGATGTTAATGATCCTGCAGCATCGAACACTTCGACATCGACATTGACCGAAGTATTGAGACTATTCGAAAGTTCCAGCCATATGGCGCCGGTTCGCGTATCAATCGGTCCGGAGAGTCGGTAGCCGGAAGGATGCTTTGCGGTGACAGCGAGGACAGCTTTGCGCGGGAAGGTCGGGTTCGGACCGGTGTGGTAGTAACGGTTGAGCACAACGCGAAACTTCGCGGTCGCTGAATCCGGCAGCCATTCGAGAAGTCCGACTCGTGCTTGGCCCACGGAGTGAACGTCAACGTCGAATCGACCGTGCGCTTTGACCGTTGCGGTGACTCGCTTTACCTCTACGCCATCTGCATCGTAGTAGACAAGTTGCCCTGATTCGTCGGTGTCTGCCTCGCTCGAGATCTGAGCGTAACCTTCAACGAAATTTGTTACCTCGAAAAAGTTGAACGTCGGGAAGAAATTGTTATAGCCAAGATACTGCGGGCCTGCCACCGCGGCGCTGGACTGCTCTGCAAAGCCGAAATCGAAGCTGTCTGGTAAAAGCGCATAGGTGGACATCTGCGTATCGAGCGAGTCCGAATCTCCGTTGACGATTGTTGCGCATATCGTTCCATAAGTATTCGGCAGAAAGCCGGTGATTGAGTTTATGATTACATCGCTTTCTTTTCCGGGATCGATGGAAGCATCAAGTGTGTTCGTCACAGTACCATCTTGGGCCCGCAACGACAGTTGCAGACTGAGGCTGCCACAACCGGCGTTCCGGAGCTCCATTACCTGCAAAAGGTTGGTGAGATTTCCGTTCCAGTTCTGGCAGTATTCATGTTGGTCGTGTCGAATGAAGCTGTCCGAGTCTGTTCGACTCGTTTGGTCAATTGCCTCTTGACCGTCCGAAACGCCATCTAGGTCCGTGTCGGGGTCGACAACCAGTGGAGTTGCTTTGGCAATCGATCCGGTGGTCAGAACCGTGAGGGTGAAATACCCTAAGAGCAGGGCAAGCAGGTGCAACAGCCGTCGCGGCTTCATGGTCGAAGTAATAATCTGGGAAGATTGTAGCTTGCGAGCCACTGTCTGGACCATCTTGCTTTGCCTTAGAAAGAAACGGAAATCTACGGAACAGCTCCCTAGTTTGATTCAGGGAAGCAGCGGGTTGTTCAGGAAAGAGAGACGACGGAGTGCTCTAGTCAGAAATCCTTGATAAAAGGTTTATTACGGAGCTCGAGAGTGAAGATTTAAGCCTTAAAGGGAGCCTAGATCTTAGAATTCCTAAAGCGCCTGTTATTTGTTGTCGAGACGGCGCGTTGATCCTCCAGGAACGAAGGCACGACCCTTCAAATTTGTTCAATTCTCGTTAGTGTTGGCGTCGGCAGAGTGGCTTCGCTGACGCAAAGCCCGCACCTACCGCATTGTTTGGCGGATTCAGGTCAGACGGATGGAATAACGCCGTTAGCGCTGGGACACGCAGACGAAGTTGCCAGGTAGCGACTGCTTTCATGCGGGGAAGAACGGCCGGTAAGTAGGCGCTTCGCTGACGCAAACCCCCACCTACCGCCTCGCTTAGCGGACTCAGGTCAGAGGGGTGGAACAACGTCGATAGCGCCGGGACAGGCAGATGAGAGTGGCGGAGTAGAGGCGGCTTTTAGGCAGGCAAGAAGGGACGGTATGTCCCCGGCGGAAAGATGACGCCAAGCTCGCCGTTTCGATAGGCAAAGGGTCAGCACAAGCGGCCGCTTGGTGTGGCGATCGGATGGGGAGAGGACGTTGCGTGAGTGAGTGAAAAACAGGTTCCTTAAGAGCTCAAAGAGGGTACCCCGCTTTTTTCTGGGGCGCTAGTCTTGTTGTTATCGGGGCGTCCGAAGTCGGATGGATATATTTTACCGAAACAGTCTGCCAAAGGTGGCCCACCCTCCGGCTTACGATTGTTCTTCTGATGCTGACGATTGCAGCCTTTCTCGCATGGTTGGGCGCACGACTCTATACAGCCTTGGTGGTTGAGCGGCGTTCCGGAAGGGGAATAGCACGGCATGCCGGAAACCGAAGTCAGCAGGATAATGTGCGAGAAATACTTGGATTCGGTCGCGCGGTTCTCAACGACGGTGCAACCAAGAACACCCGAAACCACAGAATTCGTCCGGACTGGTGAGCGCAGTTTGTGTTCCGGTAACCTCTGTGGTTTGAATACCCCGAGGCTCGAAATCAGTTCGAGCGTGATCTGTAGTTCCTTCCAGCCAAATTTCCAGACGTGCAGAGACTTATTCTTGTGCGGCCGTTACGCACTAGTTTTCAATGAAGGTTCTTTTCACCTCGCGGGAAGATGAGGATCTCCCCGAGAGCTCGCCCTTGCCGTTTGCCGCTGCTCTGACGCGCAGGTTGACCTTCGGGCCAACCGCGTACACGTGCTCAAAAAATCGACGTATCTCACGCACGCGTGAGATTTCCATGTCACGATCAGCAACGACTGGATCGTTTTTCGGTCCACAACGTGCGAGACCAAGATGCATTACGACCTCGACGACTACAAGAGATACGGCGTTCGCGGACTTCAGCGAATCGCCGCCTGCCAACCCGACAATGTGGACGCTCGCTTCAAGCTCGGCTTGGCGCTTATGGACGAGCGCGAGTGGGAGCAGGCAATCGCAGCTTTTCGCAGTGCCCTCGAGCTCGAGCCTGACCACGCCGCCGCTCGTTGTTACCTCGGACGGTCGCTCTTCGAGCTCGGCCAGTTCGATGAAAGCACCAAAGAGCTCGGCGCTGGTATGCTCGGCATGAGCAGAGGAGACTACCGGCATCTGACCTGGTTTGGAGAATCTCTGGAGGCGAGCGGACAAGTCGTTGGAGCGCGGGACGTCTATTTTCAGGCGCTCCGCAACAACGAGGGATATCCACCAGCGCATGCGGGTCTGACCCGCCTTAGCTTGGTGCTCGACCTGGAACTTCCGCGACCGGAGAATTTCACTCTCCCGGACGTTGACGTCGATTTCGATGTTTCATGGCCCGAGGAACTGGTGACAGGCTTCCACATCCGGGGCGAAGGCATCGTCTTCGGTGTTCACGTTCACGTTTTTCGTCGGGAGAGCGTGAACGTTGTTGTGATTTCTCCGGACCGCAGGAAGCGCACCGATGTTTCCCCGCACACGCGCTTCATTTTCGGGCCGGTCATCGAGCACTTCGGACTCTCAGACAAGGACCTCATTTGGTTCGAGGTCTCCGACGTTGGCACGCTGCAAGTGAACCGGACGACGTTCGGCAATGCCGATTTGCGTGAGATCGGCAGCCAGATTGCTCGGGGCGTTGACTTCCAGTACAGCTACCAGAACTGGCCTGAGTTCGAGGCAGTGACCGGATTCAGATTGTTCTGGATTCCACCCGCGTGAAATAGCGGTGACACTCAGAGGAGGAAACTTCCTTATGCTCTCGGGTGCAGCCGCTGGTCGTACCGATATCGGTTACGTGCCAACGGCCGCCCCTTTCGGACCCGAAAGCAGCGACGGAACCACGCTCGAGCTCGTCTCGGAGATCAAACTCGGAATAAGTTCACTCTTTGCGAAAGTCTGACCTAGTTGGATGCGCCGGCGTCTTGTCCAATTGGTGAGTGGGTCGCCCCCGAAATTGGGCCATGAAGGGTTTGCGCTCAATGACGTTTTCGAAGATTTAGGGGAGGAGGTCGCGTGAGAGAATGGAAAACAGGCTGCTTAGGACTTCTAGCAATCGGAATTGTGGCGCATTCGGTTGTTGTTATCTTCCCAGTCGCGAAGTCACTTTTGAGCGAGACCCTGGCATAAACCCCGTGTTGAGAGGCGCTACCGGATGGTGGTGAAGCGCTGGAGCTGCGTCAATTGTTCGCACTCTTCGCTCGGCCAGATGATTGAGATTGGTGCGGCGCGAGCCCTTGACAACGACTCTACTCTCTTGCCGAAGAATCGATGGTTTGACCGACCAAGGCGTAATTCGTTAAGTGCAACGCCGGCATACACCGATGCGAAAGCTGCTATTTTGCGTTTGCGGGCTGATTCTCATTTTCGCAGATCCGACCCATATCTCACGCCTACCGGAGGTGGATTGTGAATGGTTTGACGAAACGGGCCCGACGTTTATCTGTGAAGTCGATGCAGCGGGGAGGTCGCTGGGGCTCGAACCGCTCCGTAACGCTGATGCCAAAGATGAAACTGCTGAAATTCGGGTC
Organism: Bdellovibrionota bacterium; assembly: GCA_046328905.1. Classification (GTDB taxonomy): domain Bacteria; phylum Bdellovibrionota_C; class UBA2361; order SZUA-149; family CAZDWZ01; genus JAXLVP01. The sequence goes on along the minus strand of JAXLVP010000003.1, from coordinate 12,402 downwards.
TGGGCAGGTGGCAGCAACGGAACCGACGGCTTCGTTGCACTCTCGCGTGACGGTGACGCCTATTCCGTACGGGGAAGCGAAGACGTAAGGACCACGCTCTCCGAGCAGAGATTACGAACGATATGGGCGACTCTCGAGTGTCTTGGAATATGGGACCTTCCCGACTCAGACACGCTCGCAGACCCGGCCTTGGTCTTCGATGGAATTGCGTACGTGGTGGAGTTACGAGACGGACACAATTATCGCAGGTACACATACTTCAATCCCTACTATCAACGTTGGCCCGAAGCTCATCAGTTGCTAACGATAATGCGTGTTCTCGACAGGTCCTTCGACCTCTCCATATCTGACCTCGACAGAAATGCGCCTGCATGGCCGATTGAAAGTGGCAAAGCTGTCTACGTTCGTAGCGGATCGGAGGTCGGAGCTTTTATCGTTTCGAACTCCGGAAGGACGGATGACTTTCGACCCTTTGGACAGGTCCGCTGGATTGTGCGAACTGAGTCGGGTGAGATGGTTAGGGGCGAAACTCAGCTCGAGAACGTCTGGTCCGAGTTAGATTTCGGCGTGTTCCGATTTCGAGCATTTGAGTTTTCCTGGTCGTATAGTTCAGAGGACGCAGGATATTTGTCGGTTGCTCTCGACCGGCCGATTGAGCTCGCTCAGACAGATGAGCGGGACCTGTCGCATCCTGATTTCGATTCGAAGAAAGACTATTGGATCGCGCCGCGCTTCGAGAGGGCTACACGATGTGGTCCGGTGCGACAGGATCGTAGATCATAAATTTCCGGCGACACGTGTTATTTCTTGTCTCATTGGCGATTGGGTAGCCCCCGAAATTGAGCGATAAAGGGTTTGCGCCCAATGATGTTTTCGAAGATTTGGGGAGTGGAAGTTGCGTGAGAAATGGAAAAACAGGCTTCTTAGACTTCTCGCAATCGGGACTTCTACGGATCTGGACTCTCCCAGGTTTTAAATCAAAGAGTCGGAATCGTTGCTTCAAGCGCAGCCAACCACTGCGAGAGACCAACCCGAGGAGTTCATCGCCCCAACTTTTTCCGTAATGAAAGAATGCCTCAGCTTGATCTTCCGAGTAGCTAAGTGGAATTGGATTCTTTTACCCACACGTATCGCAGTCGATGAGCATCATCAGCTTGCCAAAAAAATCTCACTGAGATCGCGCCGAGTTTCATCAACCAATACAAACGACTTTTCGGGATTCTTCTGACCGTTTGGCAAAATTTCCCCTCCTTTCATGCCCGTACCGAGGGCACGGGCGGAAGCAGATGTGCGAACGTTCGAGCTGGAACGGGTTTCGACATGTTGGGCGACATTCAACTTTAATCCGTGAGCGGCCAGAATGTCCGAGCTCACAACCGATAATCCGAGGATTTAAGATGAAAACGATGCCATTGTACGGAGCGGTGTTTGCGCTGTTGGCGTTTCAATCGCAGGTGGCGGCGGATAATCTGCCGCCGAAGACGGATCAAAAAGCCGCGACCGATGACGCGACGCCACAGGTGAACGAAAAGCCGACTGATCCGGCAGCACGCGGGATGCTCGTTCGAGAGCAAGTCAGCGCCAGCGCCGGCGAACTTACGCAGCTCGTGGCGGATGCCACGGTCACACTCGCTGCTTTCCGAAATGGGGCTGGCGATAAGCCGAAAATCAGCGATGAGCTAATGAAGGAATCCGAATGCGTAGCTGTTTTTCCGTCGGTGACCAAAGCGGCCGTGCTTGTCGGTGGGAGGCACGGTGACGGGGTCGTGACGTGCCGCAGTGAGAAGGGCGATTGGAGTCAGATTGCCTTTCTCGATCTTGTGGGTGCCAGTTTTGGAGCTCAGCTTGGTGTCGAACGCTCTGACCTCGTGGTATTGTTTCGAAGCAAAAAAGCTCGCTCTGCCCTCGAGAAGGGGAGGGTAGTGTTCGGTGCCGACGCTACGATTGCTTTCGGTGATTCGGATAAATCTGCGGATACCTCCACAGGAAAGCCGGATATGCTTGCTTTCAGCGATGCCAAAGGCGGATTTGCTGGCGCCTCGCTGACCGGTACCTACCTCAAGGCAGATGCTGATGAGCTCCAAGCGTATTATCGGGAACCGATCTCGCTTACTCGCACGATCACGACGTATATTATTCCGGACGAGCCGGTAGCGATGCGCAACTTCGTGGGGGGGCTGCCGAAATAGAACCGGGGGCGGCATTGGACCCTGGTGGCGTGCTTCGTCGCGTCGCCAGGATTCCGCCTCCTGAGCGCCATCAGCGTTCTTTTCGCTCTTCAGTTGACGTTATTCCCGGCAAATTGCAGCTGCGGAGATGCGGACACTCCCTTCCAGGAGACATTTCTTCAACGCCGATTCGTGCAAGATATTTCGCTTTGGAGTCGAGCAGTCGGGCGATATCTCTGCCGACGTTGGAAATCTCAAACGGCGTTCCTTCGTTTCCGAGAAAACGGAGCACTGCCGACAACGGGCAACGAAGCCAAAGACTGACACGAGAAATGTCGACCGAGAAATGTGTGGACTGCGTTGAAACTGATAACAAACATTTTCCGCATCGGTCTCTTCTTATTGGCTCTGCTGGTCGCTGCCGTCGTCGTGTTGTCTATCGTCCTTCGTCCGTGGGCAGAGCGGCGGATTGAGCGGGCGCTGAACGATTTTCTCGAGCCGGCTTGCGATTGCCGGTTTTCTCTCGAGTCGGTGCATGTCGGTTATTTCCCATTTGACCTTCGCCTCGGCGGCGTTTCTGCGAAGGGCGACGAGGGTAGCGTTGTGCAAATCGAAAAGCTTCGCGTTTCGCTAAGTGTTATTCCGCTGATTAAGCGTCGAATAGTTCTCAATCAGATCTCAGTAGACGGGGTAGAGATTAATGGGCTGGGTAGGAAGAGCGTTCTTGGTAACTTGCTTAGCAGACGAATCAAACCGGAGGCCGAAGGTTCGGAGGAGAGCAGTTTCAAGCTTGAAATCCAACATGTAGATGTTGGCGGCGTGAACATCCGGGAACAAACCGGGGCGCGCGCAAACAGTGCTCTCGGGGTTGCACTCACTGCCGTACTTCAAAAGGACGAGACCTACTCAATCAAAGTATCAGCGGCTTCATTGCGCTCAGAAGGGCCGAGCGCGCCTAAGCATGTCGAGCTTGGCGCATTGGCCGCTCAGACCTTGGTCGGTAAGGACGAGCTCAAGCTGGAACATCTCGAGCTGATTCGGAATGCTCCATGGCTTGACGCGGCGGGGGAGCTCGTCAATGGAAAGCTCGACGGAAAGATTACGCACCACGCCGATACGGCGGAGCTCGGTTTGGCGGAATTAGTTTCGGGAGTGGTCGACGGAGTAGCGAATCTCTCAGGAAGCAAATCACGTCCAGTGGTTTCTGGTTCCGTAACCATTCCCGAAACGAACGGATTGGCGGTCGTTTCAAACGGCGCGAAACTCGTCACCGTTGACAGCGCCGTCGTGGATTACATTGCAGCATTCGAGGACGGTCAACCGAGTCTCTCAGTGAATACACTCTCGGCGTTCGGCGAAGGTGCCGCGGTCGAGCTCGCGCAACCGATCCGCATCAGCAACGAAGGATTGAGCGGTGGGATAGAGATTACTGCCGCCCGTGTCGAGCACGGTCAGGCGAAAATGGAGAACTTGCGCGCGATCGTCCTTTTAAACGGGACGCTAGCACAACCGACACTATCGGCCGATATCAACGCAGGAAATGTCGTGATCGCGGGTCAGGCTGTAGGTGGTTTGAGCGTCACCGGAAACTACGAAGATCAGATTGCCCGTGTGGCTCTGCAACTTCACCCGCCTCGTGGAACGGTGAGCGCCGAAGCGACGTTGGATATCCACGAAACACCTCGCGCCGAAAAAATATCCTTCCACGTCATCAATCTTCCTTACCCGCTCGCGGCCGCACCGGGTGAAGAAACATTGAACGTGACCGCATCTGCGACTGCAGAAGGACCGCTTACGCCAGAGGAAATTCAGTCGGTCGGCGCGTTTTCGATAATTTCTAACGCGATCGAATCTGAGGAAATGAAATTCAGCGGCGATTTCAAGGTCGCGAGCGGCGTGCTCACGGCTTCGGTGTCCGATGGAACCCCTGCGATCTCCGCCTCTGCGCGCGCCGACCTTACCGGAAAACAAACGGGGGCGATCACGCTGCAACTTCATGACATCGATCTCGACCGTTATTTGGCGAAAACGACATGTGGTCATTTTGACGCCAACGCCAATTACCAGTTCTTGCTGGACACTCCTCGCGAGGGCAATGGCGAAATCAAAGTGAATGCTTTTGAGATCGGCTGCAGCCGGCAAAAAATCAAGCTCGATCGGCCGCGCTCAATTCGATTATCAAACGGTAAAATAGACTTTGGCGATCTGAAACTGCAAACAGCGCACGGGGCGGTAGACCTCCATGGATCGGTCTCATCGTCGCTGCTTCAAGTGCGAGCTGACGGTGAGCTTGAGATCGAGCCGTTCAGTGCGCTCGTGCCATCAGTGGATGAGATTGGCGGGAAGCTGCTGTTGCATCTTCAAGCGGGAGGAACACCAACGTCACCCGAATTTTCGGGGACTGTTCAGCTCCTCGGCGGAGCGGTGCTGATGTCCGCCGCCAAGGTTGACGCCGATCAGCTCAATATCGACGCTATCTTCAGGGACGACGTGATCGAGCTTTCGCGCGTTTCCGGGAGCTTGAACGGCGGCTCTATAACCGGTGGTGGGCGTTTCCCCTTGAATGATCTCGACTCCGCCGTGCTATCGCTGACGGCGAAAGATGTGGAATATGCTCCGGTGGACGGTTCGGAGTTGGTGGTGGACATCACCGCTCAACTGAGCACGCTGGCATCAAATCCGAGAGTACGCGGCGAAATACGAATTCAAGAAGGCACTTATGAAAAGAAGATCGATCTGACCGCGATACTCAATTCCCTTACGGAACTGTTCACACGCACGGGGAATCGCCCCTCGGTTGAGGTGGAAAACGTGGCGGACCGTCCGATGGTGCTCGACATCACTCTTTCTGCGCCAAACCAACTCTTTCTGTTGACCGATTTCGCGGAGGCCGAGCTATCCGCTGCCATACACGTCGGCGGGACCGCGACAAAACCAGAAGTAAACGGGTCGATTGACCTCGTTTCGGGCACTCTTACAATCGGATCCCGAGCAATGCAGCTAACGAACGGCACCGTAAGATTCATTCCGGGCAAAGCCGTTCCGACACTGCTCTTACGGGGTGAGTCGTCGGTCGTCACCCCGAGTCTCGAAGAGGTCAATATCGTAATGACCGTAACCGGTCCGGTCAATAACCCGAAAGTCGTATTCACCGCGGATACCGGTTTGTCTCAGCAGGAGATTATCTCAATGTTGACCCAAGGCGGCGGTGTGGGGATACAGTCGCTTCTCGATACGGTTTCTGCCAAGAGTGGGATCGATGCGGGCAAGCTGTTCGAGCTTCCCGGTTTTCTTGGCACTGTCACAAAGCTCGACAAGCTCACCGTTGAGCCTCGGTTCAACGCGGACACCGGCGCCGTGGAGCCAACCGTTATCGCCGCCAAGAAGATCGCGAGTCGACTTTCACTGCAGAGCGAGACGACGTTCTCTGGAGCCGCGAATCGGTCGCAGTTTCAAGGCATATTTGATCTAACAAAACGCGTGCAGCTGCTCGGCACAGCGAATTTCCCCGGCGCTTCTGAACAGGGGTCGGTCGGTGCGGACATTGCGGTGTCGCTGATCCAACCCCGACCGTCTGTGAGCATCGAGATTCTCGGCAACTCCGTATTTAGACGCGAGCAGATTTTAGCTTCGCTCCACTTGTCGGAGAGCTCCCGAATTCTCACAGAACAGAATGCTACCATCGGAGGTCGTGTTCAACGCTTCTACGTCCAAAACGGTTTCTTAGCAGCGACCGTGGGAGCGAAATGCGAATCCGTCGGAGCGTTGTGCAAGAAACTCGTGCTCAACATTTCAGAAGGACCGCTCAGTACTGTCGTGCAGTCGTCGATAAAGGGCGATGCTCCCGCCGAAATGCTTCCGCAGCTCGAAAAATTGCTACCGGAGCACGGCACGTCAGCTACGTCAGAAGCGCTGGAGCAGACCGAAAGCGATATTCGCAGCGCTCTGCGCAAAGCTGATTATTTGCGAGCGCGGGTGCGCGCCGAATATGTCAATGTGGGAACGGCCGAGGTCGCCGCACGTGTCGAAATCAAGGCTCGCCGACCCATACGGTTAGTTCTCGTCGGAAATCACGCATTCACGAACGAAGAGCTCCTGGAACTGATTCGCTTCAAATCGAGACGCTTTCCGTTCGGCAGAAACGTGGCGATCATCCTGTCCGAGAAAATCAAAGACCATTACGAAGCTCACGGTTTTCTCGGGACAACTGTCGAGCGGAAGTTTCAGCGCGATGAAGATGGAATCACATTCATTATTACCGTGCACGAGGGCGAACGAAGCGCGGCCGCCGGTGCCGAGGTTTGCGGGCTAGGCGCTGAAGACAGGAAATATCTCCGGCTTGCACTCGGTGCCAACAATACGAAAGCTATTTTCGAAGCGAAATATTTCGTACCCGCAGAAGTCTCGAAAGGAGTTGACGCGCTAAAAAAAGCGCTGGAGCTTATCGGCTTCCCGGAAGCCGATATCCGTTTCGTCACCGAAGAATCAAGGAGCGGAACCAAAGTGCGTTACTGCATCTCCCGCGGTCCGAGGCAGGTCGCAGATAAGATTACAGTAGTTGGACTTCCAGATGGGGTTAAGGAACCAGAACGTTCTCCACTTCCGTTCTCTCGGAAAGTCGCCGAACGCTACCGGGAGGAGTGCGCACAACGGCTATCAACTGCGGGATTCCGTCAAGCGAGCGTCGAGATCGAGGCCGATCCGGACTTTCATACTGCGACATTTCATATCGACCCCGGTGAACCGACAAGGATAACAGCAGTCACTTTCTCCGGTCTCAAAAATATACGCGAGGAGGTACTGATGAGGGAGCTTCGCGTCTCAACCGGGGATCCCTGGGACTGGCGAAAGATCGGCGAAAGCCGACGCCGTCTCACGGCGCTGGGTCTGTTCTCGCAGGTAGATCTTCAACCGGCTGACGGCGCAGTCGACAGCTCGAAGGAAGGTCTCATCGTGAGTGTGGTGGAGCGCAACCTCCAATCGCTGCGAGTTGGCGGAGGCGCTGATTCGACGTACGGCGTTCATATTTTCGGCGAAGGAATCGACCGGAGCCTTTTCAAAGATGGTCGATCGCTAACTGCGCGTGCGGATCTTTATTACGATCCGACACAGAACGATATCTCTAAAGGCGCAGGTCTCCTTCGATTCACCGACCCGAATGTACTTGACCACAAGTGGATTGAAGATCTTGCTTACCGCAAATCAACGAAGACCAATCAAGAGTTCAACCTCGCTCGCACCAGTTTGAGCTCGAGTTTGCTGAAAACCTTGGATGACGGCATCTCTTATACGGTCGGTCACAGCCTTCAATTCGATCAGTTGAGCGATGTACCGGAAGACGTGATTCTGAGTGAGCTCGACACTGGTTCGATGAAGCTCAGCGTTTTGAACGCCGGCATCTCTTATGACAAGCGAGATGATGTGATCAACACGCACCACGGGTATCTCGCTCGTCTGAATCTTCGGGTCGCGGATTCTGTAATTGGCTCCGATGCAAATCTAGCTGCGCTCGAGCTTTCTTATTTGCGAGTCCAGCCCACACCGCTCTTCGAGCAACGTGTCTCGTTCGCCGATTCCATCCGCTACGCGGCACAGAGGACGTACGGCGGAACGGATGAGGTGCCAATCAGCCAGCGCTACTACCTCGGGGGGCGAGGCTCGGTGCGCGGGTTCAGCGAGAACTCGCTGGGTCCGCGTGGAGAGCTGGGCAACGTGATCGGGGGAGATTCTCTTTTCTCAAATAGTACCGAGCTGCGCTTTGCAGTCACCGACCGAGTTTCAGTGCACACGTTCTTCGATGTCGGGAATGTTTTTCTGCGAAACGCGGGCGGATCGGGTCTACGAGCCAGTACCGGTGTTGGGTGCCGCTTCTTTTCGCCAGTCGGACCGATCGGTGTCGATATCGGCTTTCCGCTCGACCGAGAGCCCGGCGAGGCGATGATGCGTTTTCATTTCAGCATCGGCAATAGTTTTTAGAAGTGCGCATCGCCAGAGCGGTTGCAACGTTGGTTCGGAACGAACATGACGAAGATCTTCCGCCAATTCTTGCGTCGGTGTTCGACTGGTCGGCAACGCTGGATGTTCGCTTGTGCGAGCCGCCTTCCGAGTCTGTGCCGAGTTATGTCTTGGGTAAACTTTGGGCTGCAGAAGCTGCGATTCTCTCTACAGCGCGGAGAAGGTCCCAACGCTTCATGACCTTGCCGGTCATACCATGAAGCTGGACGACGGAGAATGGGTGGTCGCGGATGAGAACGATTTCTCCGAATCGATTCTGCATGGCGTGGAGCAAGTGGTCAGTGGCTATCCATCGGCAATGGGGCCATTTGAAGAGCAAAGAGAAAACCGGCGCACTGTCCTGGTTTACGACCACCGGCTACAGGCGGGTTTAACTGCATTACCTCGTCTCGATCACGTTCTTCTTGGGAGCCCGTGCGTGTGCGGCCGCAATGCGTTGTGCCGAGCTGCTGTTCCCAAACGGCTACTTCTTCAGAGTTCCTCGACGCTCAATAAACGGGTCCGCTCTTTGATCGGCGTCGTGAGCTCAATCAGTCGGACTTGTTTTCTGCCGCGGAACGTTGTTCAGTGTGGAGAATCGCGAAACGCTTTTACGAACCTTAGAATCCTGAGCTCGGCGAGTACGTGCCGGTTCGAATCCGGCTCTGGGCATTTCGACAGAACTCACTATGCGAAATTTTATTCGACACCTACTCTTCATCACCCACGTCGTCTGCCTGGCCATTCCCGCTCACGCCACCGACTGCACGAAGCTCACCCCTCTCGTATGCCTAGATTCCGTTCGGTGCACGCTCGACTGTAAACGGGCACCAAACGACCCAAACCGTTGCGCAGGAAAGGACTCATACTTTTGCCGACCGGAGGTCGGCGAATGTGAGATGGCTACGCAGCAATCCTCGCTGACCCAAGCGGACTGCGAATCGAACAAGAGTTGCGTGTATCAGTCCGGTGGCTGCTTTTGTCGTTGCGACTTCGAACCGTCGTGTGCCTGCGAGTGCGGTGGTGGTCCGCCGCCGAATTGCGTCGAACGAGGGCGCTGAAGCTCGAGTTCCTCCTGTGGGTTGGCTCTGACTTAAAAGCACAGGGTGGAAAACTCAAGCTGGGAATCTAAAATCAAGCTGGAACCGCATTCCAGGTCTGCGTCCACTTGTCATCTTTCAGTTGATACCGCCGAACCCCTGGAACCTCGCTCAGAACCGCTCTAACCGGAACGAGATATCCCGCGGTGTCCCACGTGCGCCCGTCGCGAGAGGAATGAGCGATTCGCTCGTGGAAGCTTTCGATATTCTCCTTGAACCATTCGCGTGTATCGCAGAGAGGAAGACAGTAAATCTCTTTCGTGTCAGGGAAGGTATAAAAATAGAGCTCGGCGCTCGAGGCGAGAAACGTCCCAGGCGTCTGCCGCTCGATATCGCTCGTTGTCTCGAAAAAGAAATTTCCGGTCGCGTGGTTGCGGTCCGCTTTCACCTCGACCGCGATGAACACGGTGCATGTGGCCGCCGCAACCCCCCAGAGCAGGTCGATTCCCAGGCGCTGGATCTCCCGGTCAGATTCCGTGTCGCGGACAACGAGAGTGCGGAACCAGTTGTTCGGCCTGCGGAAGGATTCGAGCAGATCGATCGCCAACTCTGTGCCGAGTTTTGAGAAGCGAGTCGACTCGTTCCACTCTTGCGTGCGTGAGGGCTTAGGGGATGCCATCGAGCGATACTCCTCGGTGCCGATGTTATAAAGCCAGCCAACTCCTGATATCATGAATGAAAAGGGGCGAGAAGCTCGCCCCCGACGTGGTGGTGCCTAATCGCTCGCTGGACATCTTGGTTGCGTCCCCTCGGCGTTAGTGGCTGCGTCTGCGCTCTCTCCTGCTGAGGTCGGAACCGCATTGCCGCAATCCTCGTTGGTGTAAGAGTGGCCGCGCGCTTCGGAGATTCGTGCGAGGAAGAAGCCGCGATCCCGGTTCTGCAGTGACTCATTGAGTAGCCTGAAATCAACTCTGCCACTCGTCTGTGGCTTCGAATTGTGGGTTTCGACGGCAACTTATGCCGCCTGCGTAAACGTTTGCGCCGCCTCGACGGCGGGTGTACTTCTGCCGTGACGGGCCACATTTAAATCGTCTCGGCCAAGATTCTGGCCTGCTCCACCACCGGACTCTATAGTATAGCTGCAATAGTCCTTCAGTGAACAATCGACATCCATCCAGCCATTGATGACATACAGCAAACCACCAGCAAAGCGTATCGCGATTATCGGCGGGGGCCCCAGTGCGCTCTTCCTTGTTCAAGCCTTACTTGCAGCCGAGCCCGGCAGCTTGATGGTTGATATCTTCGAATCCGATGAGCGTCTCGGTCCTGGAATGCCTTACTGCAGCAAAGGAGCGAGTGTTGAGCATGTGACAAACGTTTCCTCGAATGAGGTCCCGCGGCTTCCGTCTACGGTTACCGATTGGCTTAAAGCTTGCTCTCCAGAAATGCTTCGAGAGTACGGCATGGAGTTTGCGAATTTTTCGGAACGCAAGGTGTTGCCGCGACTTCTCTTCGGTGAATATCTCGCGGATCAGTTCGATGATTTGCTCGCAAGAGCGAAAAATGCCGGATTATCCATTCGCACACATCTGTGTGCGCCAGTTACTGACATCGCGGAGACTACGCGTGGCGAGGTCATGATCACGGTCGAAGGACACGCGGAGCACATTTTCGATGTCGTTGTCGTATGCAGCGGCCATACTTGGCCGACGACTCACGAAGGGGAGGTGCCGCGCTACTACGATTCGCCATACCCTCCGCAAAAAATAAAACATGTTTTCAACCATCCGGTAGCGATTCGAGGCTCGTCTCTCACCGCGATTGACGCTATCTGCACCCTCGCGCGAGCGAACGGTGAATTTCGTCGAGAAGAGGGACGTGCGGTAAGCTTCGTGCCGAAATCTGGATCCGAGAATTTCAAAATTGTGATGCACTCGCGAGAAGGGTTCCTGCCGGGTATTCGCTTCCACCTTGAAGACCCACATTTCACGAAGACCCATCTCATCTCGCCCGAGGAGCTTCAAGCGCACAGAGAGGAGAATGGCGGATATGTCTCGCTCGATTTTGTCTTTGAGCGCAACTTCAAATTCCAGTTTCGCGAAGATCCGGAGTTTTTTCATTACATAGAAAACATGCACCTCGAACAGTTCGTTGATGCCATGCTGAAAGAACGGGAGCGGACGGATGCCTTCACGTTCTTCTAGCAGGAGTACGCGGAAGCTCTGCAGTCGATACGCAATCGGGAGTCAATTCACTGGAAGGAGAAGCTGGCGATCCTGAGTTTCGCGATGAACTACCCCGCCAAATACTTCACTGCAGAGGATCACATGCGACTTCGACACGTGTTGATGCCGCTTATCTCTGTTGTCATCGCCTTCACTCCCCAGTCTTCCTGCGAGCAGTTAATTGCGCTCTACGAAGCGGGTCGATTGGAGTTGGTCACCGTCGGATCAGACAGTACTGTGGAGCCACAAACTTCCGGGGGCATCGTCTATTACTACGGGCCGGACGCGAATAATTCGAGCGGCGGAACGAAACCAATTAAGGTTCGATTTGAAACTTTCGTCGACTGCGTCGGGCAACGTCAACTTTCCTTCGATGAGTTTCCATTCGAATCACTCAAGTCTGAGAATAAGGTAGCGCCGGCAACGCTTCAGTTTCGTTCGGCGCTGCAAGCGGCGAAATGGCTGGAAGCTGGCGAAAAAGTCGAAGGTGATGCGGCAAGTGGATATACACTTACACTGCCAGGTGTTGCCATCGGAGATAACTTTGAGGCGGTTAATCGCGAGGGAATTCGCAGTGAGCGTCTATTCATAATGGCTGTGCCGCTCATCGGCGGCTACAACCCGGACTATTCGGGACTGGATTTTTGCGAAGATGCAGCCCGAAAGATCGCCCGGAAAATTATTGGGCGCGGGGAGTCTGCCTAGAGCGTCTGGAATCAATTCGTTGGACTTGCGGTTTGTTGGCGATAGCGCTTTATCGAGTGAGGCTCGTCCTGTGTTTCACCGTCCCTAAATATCGACCGTGTTGAGGACTCGAGGTGGCGGGCGAGGGTAGTCTGCCTGCAGCTTCTAGTATCATCCACTGGGTTTGCGGTTTGTTGGCGATAGCGCTTTATCGAGTGAGACTCGTCCTGTGTTTCACCGTCCCTGAATATCGACCGCCTTGAGGACTCGAGGTGGGCGGGCGAGGGGAGT
>JAXLVP010000002.1:0-1866914 GCA_046328905.1 Bdellovibrionota bacterium | reverse complement strand
TGATGGGTACCCCGTATTTTGGACAACTAGTTAACGGCTTGAGCCGGTAGGTTAATGTCCGAAATTGGGGGTACAGTATGGCGAAGTCAGCATCGGTCAAGAAGGAAATCCGCGACGAATTGCTCAAGAAAGTCCGTGAAGGGATGAGCGTGAAGGACGCAGCGGAACGCTACGGAGTGAGCACGGCGTCGATATACAATTGGTTGGGCCGCAAGGCGGACGGCGGCAAGAGCGAGATCCTTGAGCTCAGCCGTCTGAAGCGCGAAAACGAAGCACTGTATCAGCTCGTTGGTCGTCTGACGTATCAGCAGAACCTGCACAGTCCGGGGAAAAAAAGCTGAAATTGCTTTGTCCGTGATGGATGAAGCAGAAGAGCAAGGTGTGAGCAAAAGTGAGCTCGCATTGCGCCTCGGCATAGCTCGCTCGACATTGTATTACAAGCCGAAAAGACCGGAACTCGACGAGCAACTGCGATTGCGGATCGAAGCTGTGATGGTAGACAATCCCGGATATGGGCACCGGCGAGTTGCCGACGCATTGCTGATAAATAGAAAACGTGCGCGGCGAGTGATGAAGAAATTTGGATTAAAGCCCGCCCGCCGAGCCTCTACGCCGAGAAAACCGGAAGATCGGGGTTTGGAGCCTTGCTCATTCCCGGATATTTTAAGTCTGTTCAGCCCGATCGCGCCGGGAGTCGTGTGGATCGCAGATTTTACCTACATCAACTTTCATGGGTCGTTTGTGTATCTCGCGACTGTGCTTGATCGTTTCACCGCAGAAGTGCTCGGCGTAAACATCCGCACAGACCATTCTCAAGAACTTGTCATCGGGGCGTTTTTGGATGCGATCTCGCGCTGCCGAGGAGTGCCAGAATATCTTCACTCCGACCAAGGCAGTGAATATCGCGCGGAGCAGGCGCTCGCGCTCCTTGCGGAAGAAGGAATCAATGTGTCGATGTCACCGAAAGCGTCGCCGTGGCGAAACGGCGCACAGGAGTCCTTCTTCGGACGATTTAAGGTCGAATTCGGAGACCCGAATCGCTTCACCTCGCTGCCCGAATTGGTAGAGGCGATCTATTCGCACGTCGCCTATTACAACAACGAGCGAATTCACACTCGGCTGAGAACCGCACCGCGAAAATTCACAGCGCGTTGGGAAGCGGAGCAAGCAAAAATTCGGGAAAAAGTTCAATCGGCGCAAAAATTACCCCGCCCAGCCTCAGCCGTACCCCCGCCGCAAGTTGCCCACACCTGCCCACAGTCCAGGCGTGCTGCGAGAGGCCGCCCTGTGGACAGCTATGGACAACTTGCCCCCGCCCCAATACCGGATGGATGAAGAATCACTGTCCGAAAAATGGGGTACTTGACGAGGCGTGTTGGTTCAGCTCCGGAATGCCCAGAGGGAAAGCTTGGGTTCGAACGCTTTCATACAATATCGCAAAAGGTCGGTAGGCTGTTCCGCGAGCATGGAATATCGACCGCCTTGAGGACCCGAGATCGATCAGGACCCGAGATCGATCAGTCCATTCTGAAAATCTTTAATATTTTCGCACACCGTTACGGAGCCTGATTTTGGTGTTAGTATCTCGCGCACGAGTGGCACGAGCTTCGGCTAGGCCTCGCGAGAAGTTCGTTGTTCGATTCATGCGAGTAGTAAAGCATTCTGTGGTCTCTACGTGACGGCACTTGGTGCCCTCGTCTGGAGACAACAAGGCAGAAACGGTTTTTCGATTAGACACTCCGCCCAAACGGCATCGGAAAGAAGGGACTTGGGAGGCGAAATATTCGTCTGCCATGTCCCTTTTTTCGTGTCCTGACCTCGCAAGAGGTCGCAGTTTCAGGAGTGTCTGATGTTTAAGACAAGTTATCCCAATTTGGTCCCGATGCGTGTTTTGCTCGACCATGCCGCAGAGAACAATTATGGCATTGCGGCCTTCAACGTGAATAACATGGAGCAAATTCAAGCGATCATGATGGCCGCTGCGCAGACGGAGTCTCCAGTGATCATCCAAGCTTCCCGCGGCGCCCGTGCGTTTGCCGAGAAAGATTATCTCCAGGCGCTGATCTACGCCGCGGCGGGTTTGAATCCGACGGTGGTGTTCAGCATGCACTTGGATCACGGTAACAGCGTGCAAACTTGCGAAGACGCGATCGCATCGGGTTTCACTTCGGTGATGATGGATGGATCGCTGCTCGATGATGGCAAGACGCCTGCACCGTACGACTATAACGTGGAAGTTACGCAGGCGGTGGTCAAGTTGGCGCATGCCCGCAACGTCAGTGTCGAAGGTGAGCTCGGCTGCCTCGGCTCTCTTACCTCTGGCGAGGGTGAGCAGGAGGATGGTCACGGCGCGGAGGGCAAGCTGACCCATGACCAGCTCCTAACAAATCCCGAAGAGGCGAGGGAGTTCGTTGAACGAACTGGCGTCGATGCACTCGCAGTTGCTATCGGTACGTCGCACGGTGCATACAAGTTCACCCAAAAGCCCACGGGTGAGGTGCTGGCGATGGAACGGATCGAAGAGATCCACCGTGTGATTCCGAATACGCACTTGGTCATGCACGGATCGTCAAGCGTGCCCGAGGAGCTGCAAGACATCATCCGTCAATATGGTGGGCAGCTCAAGCCAACGTGGGGTGTTCCGGTCGAAGAAATCCAACGCGGCATCAAGCACGGCGTGCGCAAGATCAACGTTGATACCGATAATCGTCTGGCAATGACTGGCGCGATTCGCAAAGTGCTCGCTGAAAGTCCCGAGAAGTTCGATCCACGGGATTACCTCAAACCAGCACGCGAAGCGATGAAGCAGGTCTGCGTCGCACGAATGACGGCGTTCGGACAGGCTGGGCAGCTTCCGAGCTTGTGGAAGAAACTGGGTTTGTAGTTCGGGCGATTCAAGGCCCGCATTGCGGTTTTAATCTGCCCCGGCGTGTAGAAGATACGCCGGGGCCGCCTTATCTCTCCTCACTATCTCGAAATGCTCGAAAAACCAGGCTTCTAAGAATTCAATGAAGCCAGCGCAATTAAGTGAATATTAGCAATCTCCCAAAGAATCTTAGCTCTAATTCTCCAGAGCATTATTGCATTACCCTGATGGTGGGAAATGAACGAGTCAGCTAACGAAAGAGCGAAGGGCGTTTGTCAGGGGAGCCTCGTCGCCGGCATTGCGTTCTGCCTGACTTTTCCGACGCTCGATCTGTTGTTCCAGCTAGGTACCTTCGATCGGACAATTCTCAGCGTGATGACGGCAGGCTTGTTTGCCGTTCTTGTAGTCGTCACCTTGTATCCGTTTGGGCGGATTGATTGGAAAGCAGTGAGAAGCTTGGCGTTGGGGGCGACGTTCCTGCTCATAAATTACTCTACTGCCCGCCACGTTCATGGGGTGATGCCGGCGGAGATCGCAAGTGAGTGTGAAGCGGGTAATGCGGACAAATGTCTCGAACAGGCCTTGTGGGAACGCGAAAGCGGCACGCAGCTTAGATACCTAAGTTTTGTTAACAGCGCTTGCATCTTGGGAAACAACGATGCGTGTCTCATGGGAATTGAAGTACGCTGGCTGCGGCCAGCGCTTTTGCGCTCACTTTATTCAAAATTGTGTGAGCGGAAGGTGACGAGAGCGTGCTCACTCTTCGCAGACGCAACTCGCGAGCCTTAACGAAAGGTTTAGCCGAACGAAAATCGCGTCCGAACGAAAATCGCGTCCTCAGGGCGGTCGATATTCAAATATTGCGCAACCGCTCGCCTAGAATGCGCGATAAGCCCCTTTCCGGGCCGAATATCGTATTCCGAACGAAAATCGCGTCCTCAAGGCGGTCGATATTCGAATATTGCGCAACCGCTCGCCTGCCGAATATCGCGTCCTCAGAGCGGTCGATATTCAGAGTACGCGCAACAGTTCACATGGAATGCGCGATAAACTAACCTCGTACCTCCGGTTCGGCATTTTGATTTTGGAGGGGCTCATCAGTGATGCCGTAAGCGAAGCCCAGCTGCCCACTCGCCTGAAAATCGTATCCAAAATCGTATCCTCAGAGCGGTCGATATTTCAGTACAGATGGCTGTTGAGGTTCCGTCGTCCAAAAAAATCGGAGCGAGCAAGCTCTCTCAGAGGTCCGCCTAGGTCGGTTGAGCTACAGTCGGCAACGGAGACGCGAATGGAGTGGGGGAATCGGTCGCAACCACCGAAGGAGTAGGCACTGGCGTGGGACTGGACGAAGGAGTCGGCGTAGGCGACGCGGATGCAGCAGGCGAAGGTGAGGCTATGGGCGTAGGACTCGGCGTCGGAGTGCCGCAGACATCACTTGCAATCGATAAGTCGTTCGCTAACCTGTCGGGCGCAAGGCCACAGTCTTCACATCCACAATTACCCTGAGGATCTTCGACGCAGGCCTTACCGTTGAAGCAATGACCGTTGCATACAGCCCCGATAGGTCCACAGTTGTGAACGCAGCTGCACGAACCTGGATCGCACCACTCGCCTGGCGGGCACGCTCCAGAGTTACAGACGCCGTTCTTCGATCTTCCGCAACGAGCATCGCAGGTGCATTGGGTTTCCCCAGTTTGACTGCAAGTGTAGCCATTACTGCATGGAATCTGCGAGACGCAATGTCCTGGCTGTGGTTGTCCGTCCATGCCCATGTTTACGAATCGGCAACGGAGAGAACGACAGGTACAAACTCCATTTTCGAACAAGCATGCGTGTGTCCGATCGCATTTTCCAGCGCAGCCGATCGGTTTCCCCGTGATATCATAAACTCCGCGGCACCCCTTTCCAGCACAACCGCATCCTCCACCGGCAACGGCTTCGCAGGTTTTCCCCGCCGGACATTTGCCGCCGCAAGTCTGGCCTCCGTTTACATCGAAATGCACACGGCACCCCTTGGGGAGACAACCGCAACCAAGGCCCCCAAAGTCACACGCGGTGCCCCCGCCACAACGCCCAGCACAGCCGGCAATGGCACCGGTTCTCGGATCAACTACGGCATGACAGACCCTTGGATCACGGCGCCCCCGCGTGCTCAGATCCTGCGCGGCCGCAGCTCCGCTCGGGGAGAGGTTCTCTTCTGGAGCTTGCTCTTCGTCCTGATAGAAATCTTCGCCGAAGAGCTCATCAACGGTCGACTTGAACTCCGGCAAAACATCCGATTCGTCGCTTTGCGCCAAAGCTGAATGAACTGCGAGCACGCTGAGGAAGAGCAAAGCGGATATTCCGCGCAAGACGTTTTGCCGTGTCATTGAAATACTTCCTGGCGAAGTTGGATCTGGTAGCCGTCCTCAAAGCTCACGAGGACCTCCGGCTGCGAAGATAGGTCTCCGATGTCTCTTGTCGTGAGCCCCTGTGCGGGAATGCCATTCAGCTTCTTAATCTTGCCATGCTCGTGGGCAAGTCGTTTAAAGAAGCTAGAGGCCGCCTTCAGACGCGGGTTCATCGATGGAACGCTCGCCAAACCATCTTTCGGCTGACCTTTCGCTGCCTTGAGCTCGGCTGCAGCGGCGAATAATTGTACACAGCCCTTGAATTCGTCAGGGGTTACAAGCTTTTGCTCAACCGTGGGCGTCATCTCGCTCTGAGCGAACGCCGAATCTATTGAAGAATACGCGGGGAGAATTCCAATCACGATCGAAACCAGAGCTAACCAATTACGACAGATTAGGACTGGGTGCACATTCATTTCGCTTCTGGTTGGAGTTAGTTTGAAGCGCATTCTTGCCTTGGTCGGATTATACAGTGTGAATCACTGGTATATGGCGGTCAGGTTATGAATACATGTTTGAAGCGCTGTGCTCAAGTCGGTTTTTTACTCATTTGTCTCTTCAAGTGCTCTTCGGCTCACGCTGCCTCCGCTAATTCTGAAACAATCGAAAAGTGCCTAGCCAACCTTCAAGATCCAAAGCTTTGCGAATACCTTGAATGTGAAAAAGGTTACCATTTGGTGCTTATGGAAGTGCTCGGCAACGAGCCTTCCCCCGTGTGCGTTCCACAAAAATAACAAATCTCTAAGCGCGTTCGGCAATGGCCCTAGTCCTCTGACTAGTCGGTCACTTGTTGAAAGAACATCGCGCCCTCAGAGCGGTCGATATCAATGAACGCGCAACAGGTCGCGTGCGAAGCGCGATAAGGTCCTTCTGGATCTTTCTTCAGCACTCGGATTGGTGGCGGCGCCCGTCGTGGTAGCGGCGGAGAAGCGCGCAAGGGCTGGCCGAACATCGTATCCTCAGAGCGGTCGATATTCAGTTTCGCGCAACACGTCGCATGGAATGTGCGATAAGCTCGTTTTATACATTCCTGCGGTGCTCGGATTTGTGAGGTGCCCGTCGCTTACGCGACGGCAAAGTGGAAGGGTAGGACGCAAATCGCGTCCTCAGAGCGGTCGATATTCAGGTTCCACGCAACAGGTCAGATATAAATCACTAAGATCCTTTGCACATTCGCCCGGCGCTCTGAGTCTTGGTGGGGCGTATCGTTCACGAGGTGAGCGAAGCGCGCAGATGCGCGCCTGCCACCTAAATGCGATGCGCCCAATTTAGATGCGGCCCATCAACATCAAAATCAACAACACTGCGACAACAGCGCCGACACCGCCGCTCGGTCCGTATCCCCATCCGCGACTGTAAGGCCAGGCCGGAACTGCACCGATCAACAGAACAATAAGAACAATCATTAAAAGTGACATACGCCTCCTCCTACATTCATTGAATAGAGAATAGCGCTGCGGATGCCACTGCGGTATGAGAGCGGCTAGGATGAATATGCGGCGGATCATTTCACTCGACTCGGCGAAGCGCGCGTTCGGAGCCTTTCATCCGAGCGCTCCTGAGGACAGCGCATTTTGAGCCGTTTTCACAGTTGTCGGTATCAATCCGTTTAGGAGACGCAACGTGCCAACCAATTTAAAAGTTGAACGAAAACCTACGAAGCGGCGCCTTCTGTTCCCTCTTTGCGTCCTCGTCGCAGGTTGCGGCGGGAGCAGCGACAGTTTCCAACGAGCTTTCGTAACCGATGTCCGCGTTGACCCGGATCAGGTCCGAGTAGGAGAGGAGATATCTGTCCGCGTCGATTTTGATCCCTCACAATCGGAAACTCAGTCCGGATCAGACGGGGAGACGACCACCAGTTTGGAAGACTCTACGGTCGTCATCCGTCTCCCAGAAGGAGTCGACTACGTCACGGGCTCTTCTGAGTTCGACGGAAGCGACGTAGGCGGTTTTCGGACACGCGGCCCAAATCACGTCGAGATCTGCAGCGACGGCTCGCGTGCTCTGACTTATCAATTCACGGCGGGTGAACAGACTGATAACGAAAATTCAATTAGGCTGACGGCGAAAGCTTTCGAAAACGTCGGAACGGTGACGTTCGGCGCCGAAGCTGATGATTTCATCGCAGACGCCTGTTCCGTCGGGATAGAGGACACTGACCAGCTCCTGGTAACCGGGTAATAAGTGAAAAAAGCGCAGTCAGAAATCGCTCGTTCAAAATGCGCTTCCGAGCGTGAAAAATTAAAACTAGAAATAAGGAAGTCTGACAGAGCGCCTGTTCACCCGTCGGTACTCAATTTGTACCGACAGGTGAAAACCGAAGCAAACGACTGACTCGCAGCCGAACTTACCCGACGCATACTCTCGAGCTCCCCGTTAAGCTCTAGCGACGCGGCGTGGTCGACATGGCCGAGCAAACGTCTTCCTTTTGATTATCGGCTTGTCGCGCAAAGCGCTAGGCAATAGGCTCGTGGGCTGTGACGAATGAACGACCGCAAACGAGATAGCCCGCTCGTTCAGAAAACGTTGAGCGAATGAATGGGACTCATTGAGAATTCGCTCCATTCTGAATTGCAGTCCAGAATTCCAAACGCGGCCGTACCGCCAGGCTGAAATGCGATAATTCTGGACGTAATCTTGACACAGCTCAAAGAGCCCTAGTCCGTCTAGCCGAAGCGCAAGCTCTTGAAGAGCTTGCGGCTTACACGTTGGTTGAACCTTTCCATTGTCGACAAACGTATCGACCATCACGGCAATCTGACTCGCCCGGTAATGCACGTTCTGCTCGTAAGCAGCTCTGAAGGGGATTAGCGTCGACTTCAGAAAGCCGAATACGATTTGAAGTTCTTCTCCTCGTAAAGCGTACTCGAGCTCGCGTTGCCAGCGCTGGTACTTCTTCAGCAATTTTTGGAAGCGATTGGAAACACCTTCAGCCATAGTCGCCACTCCCGGAAAAAAGGTAATCGGAGAGTACGCAAGGAACCTTCCTTACTGTCAGTCTCCCTTGATAGCGGCTGCAAGTAACAGCCGTTACGGAGGGAGAAGGGCCACGAAACGTGGCGTGAGGTTTGCCTCAATTAAGAGAGGAAAGATCTGAATATGTATTGGGCTACCGTGATTCGATGAGCGAAAGCAACACTCTCAAAAAACATGTTCACCAGCATCCAATGCACTTCTGGATTGTCGCCGCTAAGGCGGATTGAAAGATTTTGCGGCTCTTCGCGCCCGACCGAGACCTATACAGGCACGAACTTCCAAATCTTTCTTTGCGCGGAATGGATTCGCTTTAACTACCGAGCCAAGTGCGGGTCGGCGATTGTCCCCGGTAGCCTTAAGCAATAACTGATCTCGTCGCTCGCGATGTCCCCGTTTTTAAGACTGTAGATGCTAGATTTTTCGGCGACACGAGCGCCGTCCTCCGGAAGCTATGTGTCTGAGCAGGTGTTACCGAGGCAGTTCGTCTGGAAGATATAGGTCTCAACCGCCCGGCTGGAAGTCGTACAATCCACTTCGCGAGCTACCGGAGATACATGCCGGCTTCGCCAATCCGCATGATGAAGCCATCACGCATACCCTTCATGGTCGGCTGAAAGGGATTCTTCAACGGAATGTTTTTTGATTCGGTATAGCCCGCAATGAAGACGTTTTTACCGCCAACCTTGACCGAACCGCCATCGGTGTACGGACTACCGCCGTAGGTGCTAGAGTAGAGAAGCTTGTCGCCGACTGAGTTGAATTTTGCGATGAAGATATCACGGTCGTAAAAGGTCGTTGGTGCATGAAACGGGCGCACTGTCGGAAAATCCGGCGAGTCAGTGTCGCCCGAGATAAACATCGAGCCGTCACTATCGATGTCGACGGCGAAACCCTGGTCCTGACTGCTTCCGCCTAAGTACGTCGAATATACGATTGAGTTCCCTGCAGCGTTGAACTTGGTGAGAAACGCGTCGTCGTATCCTCCGTGGAAGACCTTTTGATACGCCGTCGCTGTGGTCGGATAATCTGAAGAGTCTGTCGTCCCACCAATAAGCATTTCACCGGAACCGCTTACGCGAACGTTCCAACAATTCTCTCTACCGCTTCCTCCGACGTCGATGGCGAACACGCGCGCGGTGCCAGTCGGATTGACCTTCACCACGAACGCATCGTTCGATCCACCTTTGTACGTGCCGAAGGTTGGGACGCCGAGCGCCTTCACGGTATTGCCGACGATGTACGCGTTTCCGGCGCCGTCAACGTCAATCCCATGTGCCTCAGCGGCCGCTAATCCCAAATAGGTTCCATACAAGACTTTTCCAGTGGGAGAGAACTTCACGACGAACGCGTCCATTTCGTCAGAGTAGTCACTTGCAATACCACCGGTGATAAATGCCGGGTTCATATACTGACCGTGAACAGTCAGCGCTGAAACTGCATACGCGTTATCGTCTTTATCAACTGCAATCCCCTGGACCGAATCAGCCACACCCAATGAACCGCCGTAAGTTACCGGCCCGCCCATGAGAGTCGAAAACTCGACCGCGCTTCCGTCCGCACTCAACTTCGCGACGAAACCGTCCATATCATTGTTGACTTGAATCTTGTTCTGGATGGCATTCACGAACGGAAAATCCGACGACCCGGTAAATCCTCCGACCCAAACCGCACCGTGAGAATCAACGGCTATCCCCCGGGCGTTCTCGGTGTCTTTGCCTCCAAGGTATGTGGCCCACTCAAGCTTCGTACCCTTTTGGGTAATCTTCGCGACAAATACGTCCCCCCAGCTTCCACCCATTTTTTTCTGAAGGGCATTCGTCGTCACTGGAAAATCAGTGGCGGGCGTATACCCCGTGACGTAAAGGTCGCCGTCTGAGTCGACGTCCAGCGCATTGATGTCGTCCGACCCTGTTCCGCCGAGATAGCTTGCAGCCGAAACCACCGGGTCGATCACCAATTGCTTCGTATGATCATATTCACCAATTATGAACCGAGCGGTATTCCCGCCCGCAATTTCGTATGCGCCTGAAACTGCGCGACGCTCACCATCAATCGATTGATAAACAGTCGGACGATGCTGCCGAAGGGTGCCGCACGGCGTCTCGAGCGACAAGGCACCCGTTGGATCTACGGTGATAGCGCTCACGTTTTCAAACTGTAGTCGGATGTCCGCCGGGTTACCTCCGGGCGCTACAATGAAGTCGTATTCGAGCTCCGACTGATTTGTCCCGTAGTAGACCATATCAATGTTTGGATAGAGAGACTTGACGCTGACGCGTTCGAACTGGCGCACATTTTTGTGCCAGCCAGCTGGGTCGTTGCCGATGAGATAACTTGTCCGCCCGGAAAGCTCGTTCTCACCACGGATCGCGTCTTGTGTGATGCGCGATCCGACCATCCGAAGCTGAACAGGTGCCGCCGAGCTTGCGGTGTCGCGCGGACAGAAGGCGAATGCCGCCTCGTTCTCACTTACGGAAACAGAGAATGTCTTCCCACGTGCAGCGAATCGCACGGTGTTGTTGAACTGTCCAGCATTCATTTCGAAGCGCAGAGGTAGCGCCTGAAGCATCGCGGCAACAGCGGAAACCGGTGGCACTCTTTGCATGTCAGTCGATGGATCAGCATTCGGATGAGACGAGGACGGACGAGTCGTTTGAGCGTCGTCGGCTGTTGTAAATCCGCAAAGTGAAATCACAAGCGCAGCTGCTGCGGCGAGCCACTTCTGAAGGTGGCGATTGAACGTTGGCATCTTGGCTCCAACCCTCGTAACTTGTGGGAAGATAAATACAAAACAGGGTAACACGTATGCCGTTCCGGTTTCCAATGAATAAGTTCGGCAGGTAATGCAGAAAACTTGTGAAACGAACTGAATCGATCAGCCATACCATCGACGATAGGCGGCGGCGTGCGGAATTGGGGCTACCGGGTGGGTTCGGATCGTTTGAAGGAGGCACTCCCCATTTTTGGTAAGTTGGCTTTTCTGCTAGTTTGGTCAACCGCAGAAAACAGACTGAAGCACTGCGACGCAGTGGATTGCATGACTCAGAACAAAAGCTCCGAGAACGACACTATACGAATCTTCGTGGATGCAGATTCATGCCCCGTGAAGGACGAAGTTTATAAGATCGTCTATCGGCACCAGGTCCCAGCGTACGTCATCTCCAACAGCTTCATGCGAGTTCCCGAGGGGCGGCTCATCAAGCTCGTTCTTGTCAGCTCGGACTTTGACGCCGCGGACAATTACATCGCGGAGCGAGCGAGCTCGGGCACCATAGTCGTGACAGCCGATATCTTGCTTGCCGATCGCTGCATCAAAGCGAAAGCGACTGTGATCAATCCAAACGGCACACTGTTCACTGAAAACTCCATCGGAGCCGCGGTCGCAACCCGCGCAATTATGGAGGACTTGCGTGCGGGCGGCGAACAGTTAGGCGGGAAGGCACCGTTTTCAAAAGCGGACAAGGGACGGTTTCTTTCAGCTTTGCATGACGCGGTGATCAAGCTCCGGAGGAAGACCTGAGCGCTGCTGTTCGCAACCGTGTTTCTTGTCGAAGAAATCGCAAAGTGCCGACTTCGCCGGTAATCGGCTTCCGCTCTTTCGAAGCAGTTCGCGGCGACATCGATCTTCCGTCCGCTCCGCCACGCAAATTCGCCAAAACTTGACCTTTTCGCGTAGATTCTATAGCCTAGCCGTTCCAACGCCAACGCACGGTACAGTGGCGCACTGATGAAACGGGAAAGTCCTTCGGTCGAAGGCGCAGCTCATGTTGAGAGTCGCAAGAACGGGCGCAAGATAGTCCCCAAGCCTTCACGCGAGCATCTTTCGCCGATCGTCTGCGGAATCGGCGCATCTGCCGGCGGCCTGGAAGCACTCCAATCTTTTCTCACTGCTCTATTGCACGATGACCGTTCGGCTCTCGAACGCGTTTGCTTCGTTGTCGTGTTCCATCTGGATCCATCGGGAGGCTCGCTTCTTCCCGAAATTATCGCACGACATTCAACCATCGAGGTCGAAGAAGCTGCAGACGGTGTCGAGCTCCGCGCGGGAAAGCTCTATCTCGCTCCGGCAGGCCAGCTTGTCGGAATCGAGAACGGAGTCTTTCGGCTCGCCTCGCCTGATTCCGACCATCGACGAATACCTATCGACTACTGCCTCACATCTCTGGCGAAGGATCGCCGAAACCTATCGATCGGTATTGTTCTTTCCGGAACGGGCAGCGATGGCGCCAGTGGATTGAAGACCATCGGCGACTCCGGCGGCATGACCATGGTGCAGGATCCGAAGACAGCAAAATTTTCGCCGATGCCGACCAATGCAATCGACACATTCACAGTGGACAACATTGGAGCGCCCGAGGTCCTTGCTCGCGAGCTCAGTAAATACGTGGCGCACTTCGCGACAATCACTGAGCGTGGAGAAGAGGTTTGGCATCAGGACGTCGCCACGATCCTGCCGGCGGTTTGCGATATCCTGCTCGAGAGTAAGGGCCACGATTTCAAGCACTACAAGACCAGCACGCTTTTGCGGCGCACGTTGCGGCGGTTGCAGGTCCTGCGCTTGAACCATCCTTCGGACTATGTGACGCAGCTCCGAAAGGACGCTGCGGAGGTCAACGCGTTGTTTAATGATCTCCTCATCAACGTGACCGCGTTCTTCAGAGATCCGGATGCATTCGAATCGTTAGCCGAGACCGTGCTGAAACCGCTATTAGCGCAAAAGGGTCCGGTCCGAATCTGGGTCCCAGGCTGCGCGTCGGGCGAGGAAGCGTACACCCTCGCTATGCTGATTTGCGAGCTCATACCGAAAGGCAGATCCCCGAAAGAGGTTCAGATCTTCGCTACCGATATCGACGAAGAGGCACTTTCCATCGCTCGTTCGGGAAAGTACTCTCTCGGCGCTGTCGAATCGCTGACGCCAGAGAGGCGCCAGCGATTTTTCGTCAAGCGGGGACAGATGTATCACGTGACGAAGGACATCCGTGAGCTCTGTCTGTTCTCTGTGCACAACCTGATCAACGATCCTCCCTTTTCCAAACTCGACTTGATCTCGTGCCGCAATCTGCTCATCTACTTTGGGGCGCATTTGCAGAAGAAGCTCATTCCACTGTTCCATTTTGCACTCAGGGAAGGCGGCTATTTATTCCTGGGTCCTTCCGAGTCGCTCAGCACTCATCGCGAGCTTTTCAAGCCGACCGTTGCAAAATATCGCATCTCGCAGCGGCTACCGACTGCAATTCCGTCATCCAGCGTTCTCGACAAGCGCTCGGGCTCGACACCCGTTCCGAAACCTCCGAACGCAGGTGTCGGCGAAGAAACCGATCTGTATCTGATGATGCAACGGATCGTGCTCGACGAGTTTGCGCCGAAATCAGCGATCGTTGATGAAGACGGCCAGATTCGTTGTGCCTCGGGGAACCTGGAGCGCTATCTCACCGTTTCCGCTGGGGCGTTTCACAACAATATCGTGCATCTCACCCGGGACGAGCTTCGTGTCGGACTGCGGGCTGCATTAAGTGAGGCCGTAGCGCATCGTCGCAAGATCGTTCACAACTCGCTCTCGGTTCGCACCGAGCACGGATTGCAGCGTGTCTCGGTGACAGTGCAACCTATGCCGCAGCTCGGAACGGAGTCTGGACTATTTCTGGTGCTCTTCCAAGATTTGGGTGAAGAGCTTGGCCAACTGACGAACGGCGCCGCCAGCTCCATTGACGACGCATCGCGTCTGATCGACCAGCTCGAGCGAGAGCTGGTCACGACTCGCGGAGACCTCGAGCGGACCATTCAAGAGGTGGAGACTGCAAACGAGGAGCTCAAGTCGTCGAACGAAGAGCTGCTTTCGATGAACGAGGAGCTGCAATCCTCGAACGAAGAACTGGAGACTTCGAAAGAAGAGACCCAAGCTGTCAACGAATCGCTCGAATCAGTGAATCTCGACTTGGAGAATCTGCTGGCGAGCACCCAGATCGCCACTCTCTTCTTGGAGGCTGACGGGCGAATCCGCCGACTCACTCCGGCAATCACCGAGATCTACAATCTGCAACCTACAGATATCGGGCGGGAGCTCACTGATTTTACTCATCGTGCTGTCGACATGCCGCCGCTTCCCAACATGGGCGATCTTCTTCGAGCTCCAACGGCATTCGATGAGGAGATCAGGCTGAACGATGGCCGCTGGTTTCTGCGCCGGGTCCGCCCTTACGAAGGAGGAACTGAGAAGCTCTCCGGAACAGTCGTTACGTTCACCGACATTTCAGCGCTGAAAGACGCCGAGGCGAGATTGGCGCGCAGCGAAGCTCGCCTGCGAATGGCGGTGGTATCAGCTCGACTCGGCGTATGGGGTTGGGATGCTGAAAGCGACCTCGTGACGCTGGATGAGCGCGCGGCTGAAATATTCGGTATCCCAGCGCAGCCTGAGATCACCTGGGCAGCTTTGCGCGAGTTCCTCCACGAGGAGGATAGAGAGCGCGCCCGTCTCGCAGTCGAACACAGCCTTCGTGACCGCTCTGCGTATTCGATCGAATACCGAGTCCAACGACCGGGGGGGAGCAGCGTTTGGGTGCTTGCTAGCGGCGGAGGTTTCTACGGCCAAGACGGGCAAGTCCTCGGAATGTTCGGGGTGGTTGCCGACATTACCGACCGTCGGAACGCCGAAGAGCTGATCAGCGCAAGCGAGCGACTCTATCGAGCGATCGGCGAATCAATTAACTACGGCGTTTGGGTGTGCGACGCTGACGGAAGAAACGTTTATGCCAGCGACTCGTTCCTAAAGCTCGTGGGCATTACGCAACAACAGTGCTCAGAGTTAGGCTGGGCAGACCTCCTTCACCCGGATGACGTCGAAGACACGGTGAAGGCGTGGCAAGATTGCGTTCGGCTCCGTACCACCTGGGATCGTGAGCATCGTTTCAGAGGTGCCGATGGCAATTGGCACCACTTGCTCGCCCGTGGGGTTCCCGTTTTCGACGACAAGGGAGAGCTGATTCAATGGGCGGGGATCAACCTCGATATCAATAAGCAGAAGCGAACCGAGGCAGCGCTTCGAGCAAGCGAGGCAACGCTGCTCGAGAACGATCGTCGGAAGGACGAATTCCTGGCAATGTTGGCGCACGAGCTCAGAAATCCGCTCGCAGCGATTCGCAATGCGCTCGACGTAAAGATGCGAGCAGCTCTCACCGATGAGGCCAAGCAGCGTTGGTCCAACCAAGTTCTCAGCAGACAGGTGGCTCACTTAAGTCATCTCGTTGACGACCTGCTGGACCTTCCCCGCATTACCAGTGGCAAAATACAATTACGTTCTGAGCCTCTCGACTTCAACTCCATCGCCCGCGGCGCTGTAAGCAGCGTGAGTGCAGCATTTGAGGAGCGAAATCACCAGCTCCAGGTCGAGATCCCGAACGAACCGCTGCCAATCGTTGGAGATGCAACTCGACTGGAGCAGGTGTTGGTGAACCTCTTCAGCAATGCCGCGAAATACACACCGGAACAGGGAAAGATCGGCTTCTCTGTCTGGTCCGACGACAAGAATCTCTATGCAGAGGTCGAAGACAACGGCGTAGGCATTGCCCCGGAGCAACTTCAGCGAATATTCGAGCCGTTCGCACAAGTGGAAAGCTCTCTTGATCGATCCCACGGAGGACTGGGCTTAGGTTTGACGCTGGTCCAACTCCTACTCGAGCTTCACGGCGGTCAGATTTCCGCATTCAGCGAGGGAGTCGGGACGGGAAGCAAGTTCCGTCTGACTCTTCCGCTTGCGTCACACTCGAACCATCCGCTTCAAGAGACCGCTGCGCAGCCGGAAGAACCGGCGCAGCTCGATGGAATGAAGGTTCTCATTGTAGACGACAATGTCGATTCGGCTCAAAGTGCAAAGCTTCTTCTCGAGCTCTCCGGGTGCGAAGTCGAGATTGCCCATGACGGTCCATCGGGAATGAAAGCAGCCGAGGAGCTTCAACCCGACGTACTCATTCTAGACATCGGTTTGCCGGGAATGAACGGCTATGAGCTCGCAGAACAGCTCCGCTCCCAACCCGCATTTCGGGACAAGCTCTTCCTTGCGGTGTCAGGATACGGGCAAGCCGAGGACCGGCGACGATCGCAACAGGCTGGATTCGATGTTCACCTGCTGAAGCCCGTCGACTTCGATGAGCTGAACAGGTTAATGGCCGAGCACCGCCGTGAAAAGAAGGGCCGCTCTCGCAAACCGCCACGGTGATTCCTCGTAACGCGTGAGAGCGCAAGCCGACCCCAATCGAAGCCGAGCTTGCGCACTCTGCATCATCCCAGATCGTTTTCCAATACAATCCGGTACCGCGCTTTCCCTGAGCGCAGGTGCTCAATCGCGTCGTTAGCTTTGGACATCGGGAAGTGCTCAGTCACTGTCTCAATCTTATGGCGTCCGCAGAACTCGAGCATTTTCGCGGTAGTTGCGGGAGCGCCGAGCGGCGTACCCGAGATGCCCTTTTGCCCCATGAGCAGCGAAAACGCAGATACGGGAATCGGCTCCGGCACTGCGCCGACGACGTGCAGTCTTCCTTTCGGCGCCAGAGTGCCGAGGAATGCATCCCAGTTCATCGACGCGTTGACGGTGGAGAGGACGAAGTTGAGCGACCCCTGGATCTTCTCCAGTGCGCTCTTGTCCTTTGAATTCACGACGTGATGTGCGCCCAACTTGCGAGCTTCTTCAGTCTTTCCGTCGCTCGAGCTGAAAGCGATCACTTCACAGCCCCAGGCGTTTAGAAACTGCAGAGCGAGATGCCCGAGACCGCCGATGCCGATGACACCCACGCGGTCGGTGGGTTTCACCTCGCACTGAACAATCGGGTTGAACACGGTGATACCGCCGCAAAACAGTGGACCGGCTTTCTTGGGATCCAGGTCCTTCGGCAGCGGAATCGCCCAATCCTGTTGGCAACGCACGTGCGTCGCAAAGCCACCGGCACGTCCGAGCATGGTCGATTCGTTCTGAGGGCAAAGGTTGTGGTTGCCAGTCATACACTGATCGCAGTGAAGGCAGCTTCGCGAGAACCATCCAAGCCCGACACGGTCGCCAACCTTTAGGCGAGAGACGGTGTCGCCAACGGTGCGCACAGTGCCGATGATCTCATGGCCCGGAACGAATGGATACGCAGACATGCCCCATTCGTTGTCCAGCATTGAAAGATCCGAATGACAGATGCCGCAATATTCGACAGCGATCTCGACTTCGTCACGTTTCAGTTCGGGAAGAGTGAGCTCTCTTGTTTCGAGTTTTGATTTAGCTTGAGTAGCAGTTAGTGCGAGCATTGGACCTCCGGGTTTAAGTCGGGGAGTATAGAGAACTGCAATGGAGTGCTCCAAGAGAAAAATGCCGGCGGGTGTTAGCAATGCGTTAAAATCGTTGTCGCCGATTTCCGAGAAAAGCTGTGCGCAGCTCTCGGTAAAGGTCTAGCGGTCACCGACGCCTTTTACTCTCTGCCAGGGCTGCGCTTACGAGCGAATCGACCATCCAGCTCTTCACTTCTTTTGCCCGCTCGGGAGAGACCGGGACTACGTCCCGAAACACTATCATCGACTCCGGACCGAAAACGAGCGCGAGCGCTTCGCTCAGCCTGACCAGGGCCTTGCGGTCGAGCTGATCTCGATAGGGCGCGAGCGCTGCGGCGATATATTCTGAGCGACGGTTCTGACGCGACGGAGTTTTGCCGCCGCGTCGTTGTTTCGAGCTTGCGAGGTTGCGAGAGAGCATGAGCCGTAGCTGTCGTTCATTCTTATAGCAGTAGTCGTGAAGTGCCTCTTCAGCGTGCTTCAGCCGTTCTGCGATACCGGCGGGCTCATCACCGTGAAATATTTCCGCCGGATCCGGCATCGACTCGTCGACTGTCACCTCCGTTAGCAGCGCATCGATATCCGAGAAATAACGGTAGGCCGTCGCTCGGGAAACCAGCGCCTCCTTCGCTACCTCATCGATTGTAAGCGTCCGGCCTGCCTTCAGAAGTTGGGCCCCTGCACGGAGGAGGTCCTTCCGTGTCCGAAGACGCTGATTATTCGATTCTGGACCCGCCATACCACCTGCTCTTGCAACAGTAAAAACACTATGAGATAGATATCTCATAGTGAGACATTTGTCTCATATTATTTTTCGCGCCCGTAGAGGAGCACCGTTATGTCAGCAATCAACACTCAAAGTTTCGAACGCGCACCGAGCGTTCTAGCCGGTAATGACCGTTTCGGCGAAAACGGACTTCTCATCTGGGGCCTGCTCCCGCTCGCGATAAAATTGTCCGGCAAAGACACGGGCGGCGAGCTCATGGCATTCGAGCACCGCGGATTGAATGGAGGCGGCCCACCGAAGCACGTGCATTTCGAGCAGGATGAATGGTTCTATGTCATTGCCGGGGAGTTCTCGTTCGAGGTGGGAGACGAGTTGCTGCGGCTGAAGACGGGGGACACTCTGTTCGCCCCAAGAATGGTGCCGCACGCGTGGTCTCACGTGGGAGGCGGATCGGGAACTCTACTGACGACCGTTTCCCCGGTGAAAGGGTTTGAAGAATTTATCCTGGGAACGACCAAAATAGCGCATGTCCCGGAAAAGGAAGAGCTGGAAGAGATATTCGAGAGATATGGGATGCGGATCGTGTCCTAATTGAGAAGGAAGGCTTGTCCGCAAATGCCGCAGTTTTCCCGTTCTTGTGAGCTCAGACTCTGACCCTGTTCGTTCCCGATCAATTTGCTCGACGTCAAAATTAGGGTAAGTACTTCACTCACCACCATCCGTCCGGTAAAGTTTTCTTACGCTGTGCAGTCGCTCTCCTGCTCCTTCTCAGCTTCGCCTCAGTAGCACCGGTCCAACCGCCTCGACCGACCCAATTGGTCGACCGAGGTCGGTCGGTACACAACAAGGTTCACTGGAGGTGCCAAAATGGCCAAGAATGAACGAAGACGTCAGGCAAAGATCGAAAAGCGACGCGCGAAGAAAGCCGATGAGAAAAAATCGGCACAATCGCGCGAAGTGCGAGCGCAGGCAGCAGAGAAGCAGAGAATGCGGCAGGCCTACTGCACTACCGCTTTTTGCTGGCCGACTATTTATCGAAAGATGTTTTTCGACCAGAAACCTGACCTGTCAGAGTGGATGGACTTCAGTGGAGCTGACCTCCACCTTGAAATCTATCCATCGCAGGAAGATCGCCGCGGTGGACGTAATGGAGAGGTCGTTTCAGCGCTCCGCGTTGATAAATGCCATCTCGTGCAAGTTCCAAACGCGCCGCCCGACGAAATAACCGTCGATTGCTCCGGCGTGCTCGCGGAGAAAGTTTCCAAATCGAGTGTATACGGTCAATGGTTTCGAAAACAGTGGGCTGCCGTAGTAACGGTTCCTGACGAAGACGAGTACCAAGAGGTTCCGATCAACTTTCAGCTGTTGCTTCGGAAGATTAATGCGTCTGACGCAAAGCGACACAATCGTTTCCTTGCCTCGATCGGCCATCTGCCGTACACGGCCGGCACTTGGAATGTCGTACGAGTGTTCACCCCTGACTCCTTTGGGCGGGACGGCAACGCGATGGAGATCGAACGGCTTGAAGAGCTCCTCCATATGTTGCGGATTTGGACACCGATACTGCTTCAACCGAACTATCAGGTAGCAGAATCCAAACAAATGCTGCTCGCTCAGATCGAACATATCGAGCGTGTCGAGCGAAAGGCTATGGAGGCGCTTGTTCCGTACTCCCAGGAATGCGAAAAGCTGCTCGCCGCCTTTCAAGCTTCCCAACCGGATTTTCTGAAGGCGCAGGAAGTTGTGAAACAGAGAGAAGCCGCGCACCTAGAGGCGAAAGCAAGTTTCGAAGCCGCTGAAGCGGTGGTACCTCAGGATGTCGATAAGGTGAAACGCGAACGCAAACGAATGAACCACCTCCGAGACCTATGGCTGTCCGCAAAGCAAAGCTTTCTCGCTCGGGCAAGCGAGCACGAGCAGGCCGAACACACGATTTCGATGCAGTTCGTGGAGGCGATGACAAAAGAGTTTGCAATGGCCAACGAAGCGACGCTCGCGTTCTTGCAGTGGCAGCGGGTTTCGATTCTCCTCTCGCTGGTGAGTTAGTCAGCGAGCAAAGCGAGGTAAGGTTGGTGCTGTGTGTGCCGTCCGGACTTCGTTTCTACCGTGGCAGAAGTTCATCTTCGGCGCCCAAGTCAGTTGCAAGAATGAGGCTCGACCGAAGTATGCGTTTGCCGCAGAACAACCCGTCGCGACACCGGCACGCGAAAAGAACAGGGTCATGGAGCGGCAATTGCGCCGTCGACACTGCTGGCGAACGGATTTGCGTGCTGCGGGCGCCTAAAGCGCTTTGACCCTAACCCGCAGAAGCCATACCATTCTGCTCCCATGGTCCGAGGGCGGCTCAATCACCGCTGCGTTCCAAAGCTCTCTGTATCCTCGAACGTTGTATTTTCACTACGCTGCTTTTCCTTCGATCCCCCGGACTCACCCGCGCCTCCGAACATTTGTGCCATCCCAAGTGTCGGTCCTAGGCCAAGCAGCGTATCAAGTTCAGGTTGTTCAATTCGTCTCCTCCCCGTCAGCTTCGAGCCGAGAGTGGAATGGCGCACTTCGCCGCTCCACTCTCGGTTCGAATTACTGAACCGTAATTCTGCGTGCGCCGCGTTGGCGTGCGAGATGAGTCGATGAGTTTATTTTGAGGAGACGAATTCATGTCTGCATCGATACGCTGGCGAGACATCAGACACCGAGGTTCTGAAGCAGTTCAGGACTGGCGCAATGTGACCGTCGGATCTGTGCTCACCAACCGTGCTGAGCACAGCTACAGCTTTTCCGACCTGCCTGTGGTTCCGACGAAGGCGCAGCATGTGAACTCACGGGGAGTTCCGTACAAGCATTTCATAGCAAAGGTGTTGCGAACGACCCGGTGCTACACCGATGACGAAATTCTGCGCGGCCTCACCAATGCCGGCCCCGAGTTCGTACCCGGACACGAGGTTGCGCTGGAAATCATTGAGACTCATGAAGAGTGCCGTTTTCGTCCAGATCAGCGGGGTGCGATGCGCGTCCGCAACCTGTGCGGATGTAAGCATTGCACTGTGGGACAGACGCATTTCTGCCAGGGTCCGTTCGACTCGTCGAATACAACCGCGTATGAACGTGGAATTGCCGTGAAGGAAGAAGGCGACGCCTCGGCCGCATGGGGCGGCTTTCGTGAGTTGATGTGTCTCCCGGACGACGCGCTCACCCCTGATACGAGAGGACTTTGCCGGCCGAAGGACCTGGCGTTAGCTGAACCAATGGCAATTGCCTACAATTGCTTGCTACTCGCTCACGCAGAAGGCGCGCAGATCCCAGAATGGGCCAAGGCCGATCGACGAGATCGCAACCCTGTAGTCGTTGTCTTGGGTCTCGGCGTGTGTGGAGCGCTTGCAGGAATCGCAGTGCATCGCTGGAAGGAGATCTTCTGCAGACGCTACGCTGAAGCGC
The DNA here is from genome assembly GCA_046328905.1 of Bdellovibrionota bacterium. Classification (GTDB taxonomy): domain Bacteria; phylum Bdellovibrionota_C; class UBA2361; order SZUA-149; family CAZDWZ01; genus JAXLVP01. The sequence continues at coordinate 1,845,220 of JAXLVP010000002.1, read as the reverse complement.
AAGCCGAGCAATTAACTGCTCTTGTATCCGACGTCAAAGATGTTCTTCGCTCCAAAGGAATTCACTTGCACTCGTTGGACATTCTGAAGGGTCGCTTCGATGCAACTCTTCGGCGCTTGGATCCGGTGGGTGGCGTGCGCGGCAATGCCGGATGGTTCCCGTCTGATCCGTTCCGAACAGAGGACGATTTCGAAGTTGTCTACATTTCGCGGGCAAATTTCCCAATGGAAAATGAAAACGCGTGGGATCCGCGATGGAGAACAGTGGAGAGTGTCGGCCGCCGATACGCACACTACGTGTCCACTCAAGACCTCAGCCGTAACGAAACAGGCTTCGACTTTGCGGAGCTAGTGCGAACGCACCCAGCTTTCAAAGGTCGTTTTCCGTCTATCGTGCTAGATTTCTCAACGTCTGCGTTGTTTACTCAACAAGCCTTCCGCCCTCGAGCGATCGGAGGCTTTGGTGGTGCGGACACCGTTTGCGTGCAAACCTCGGCACCTGGAGAGCAGCTCATCGAAAACTATGACTGCGGCACAAACCAACGCTGGAGCGTTATCAACGGCGCTCGGACAGTTTCGGCCGTCAACTTTCCGTTTGTTGCACAGGACATGGCGGTTGAGCTCAACGGTTTGATCAACAGAGAATTGCCGGGCTTCTGGGACTTCTTTGTCCAAGACAAGTTCCGCTCGCCTGAAGAATTCGCCATCGGCGCCATTGAGGCACATCATCAGCCGGGTGTTTTCCGAGTCGCGTTAGATCCGAATGGCTAACAGCTCAAGCTCAACTTGCTTTACCGGCGCCCGCTACGATTGCGGGGCCGGCACGCAGGGAAGGTTCGACTTGATACGCAGCCTGTAACAGAATGCGCTGTTACCTATTTTTTCCGCAACCGTTTCCCTTCGCCGCCATATGGCCAAAGGACTGCGTCATCGTTCAGCCCAAGCGAGTGTTGGAGCTCAGGCGATGAGCCTTTTCTTGCTCTTCCGAGCCGCATTTTGATGTCGCGGTAAACGAGCTTCAAATCCTTCAGGAGATGCCCCGGCCGCTTGTAGCCGTAGGCACGATACTTACCCGGTTGAACCTTGCCCTTGGCCGCGACGAAATGATGGAATGCGTCCGTCCACTGGTCAAACTGCGACATCGCAGCATCATCCTGCGCGAGATGCTCCGACTGGTCGTCGCTGTATTTCTTGTTCGCGCCGGTCAACATGTAAGTCCAGAGATGGTCCGGAACCTCGATTCCGCCGTAGCGGCACTGCCAAACAAGCGGCGCGTAGCTCATGCGTTCGTTTTCAAACGGCTCTTCCTTCGGATCGAAATACTCCGGATGGCGCAGAACCTTCGGCCTACCGGTCTCATCCATCTCATCGCCGCCGTAATCGCCATAGCAGAAGAAACCGGCAGTTCTCCCTTCTAAGTGGTTGACGCTAAGCTCCTCCCACACCTTCGTGTGCTCGAGTTGCATGGCGAGCTCTGGGTCCTTGTGCTCGATCAAATCCTCGCGTGGATTGCCGCCGTTCATGCAAACGAGTCGGTCAAACATCAATTTGAGGTTCGAGGACGGACCGTACCAATTGATCGGCCCGATGATGGCCCAGGCGTCTGCTAGATCGAGGCGCGAATAGAGGTCGAGGTTCCACATCAGATCCGGCTCGAGTTTGCTCCTTGGTTCGTAACAGTTGCACGGCCACACGCAGAGCGCCATAGAAGTGGAGACACAGGCATTGCAGCTTCGAATAGTCGCCCTGCCGAAGATGTTTCCGAGATCTTCGTAATCGATCTCCCAATCCTGAGGCAGTCGCTTCGCCATGCGCAGCATGAGCATCCGTGCCTTGGAGTCGACACCGGGGCAGTTATACTGCCGCCTGTCCGAACCGGCGATAATCAATACCCGAAACGGCCGCTCGTTGGTCGGAAGCTTTCCGCTATCGTCATTCGGTTTCACAGATCATTCCGCGAGCCGGTCGCGTCTCCCTTCGATTGTTTCGTTGCGCTGGAGCGCCTCAGTGCCGTCCGCACGCCGCCAATAGTCCCGCTGTTTCTCAAACGGCAGCTTCACAGCGTTTGCCACCGTATTGTCTCCCGGAGCGAACGCAGGCACTCCGATTACCACCTTGGACTGAGGAATATTTAGCCGGAGCGTCGAAAAGAGGCGATCCCAAACCGATAGCACCGTCGAAAAGTTGGAACGGTTCTCCTCACGAATCTCGGAATGGTGAATTCCGTGCATCCGCGGGGTCACGAGCAGCTTGCTCAGCGGTCGTTCCACTTCTATCGGCAGCCGCCAGTTGCTGTGCTGGAACATCGTTTCCAGTTGGAAGGCAGCCTCGTAAACCGCGTATTGAACAAATGTCGGCCCGATTATCAGAATCTGCAGAGCACGGAACAATGAGGACAGTGCAATCTCGATGAAATGAAATCGAAAGCTCGTCGTAATATCAAGCTCCGGATCGATATGATGGACGTTGTGGAACCGCCAGAAAAATGGGCTCATGTGATTCAATCGATGCCAGAAGTAAAATGAGCAGTCGAACCACAAAAACGAAGCGACGAGCGAAATTGTCGGCGAGAGATCGAGCAGATGCAGGAGACCGAACTGTTTCTCCGAGCTCCAACCGAGACTGACTCTGATTGCCGGCTGAACAAAAAATGTTACGGCGACGAAGGCGAGCAAAGAGAGGACAACATTCGGCAACAGGCGCGCTCCCAAAAGTACCGACGAGCGCAGAGGAGCATGCCTGTCGAACCAGAAGCAGATAAGGAAGCATGCAGCCCCGCCGAGGATTGCCCAGATCATGCCTTCTCGCGCTCCCGGATATGGCGATACATATTTCCGAGGCGAGCCGGCGGCACCCCCATCCAATAAAGGATCTGCAGAACGGTCCACCACGCAAATGTCAGCGTAAAGCTACGCCCTTCAAACCGGCGAGAAGACGTCTCGACGACTGCTTTCAGGCGAGTAAATGAGCCGACGCGCTTCAGGCGATTGATGAGGTCGAGGTCTTCAAAAATCGGATGCGACTGAAATCCACCTGCCTTCTCATATGCGGACTTCCGAACGAAAATCCCCGCATCTCCATAAGAAAGACCGAGGAAGCGAAGCCGAGGGTAGAGCCAGGTCAGGAAAGTCGACGCCGACGAGCCTCCCCGGAAGGCAATCCGAAAAGTGCCGCCGACGGTCCGCGGGTTCTTGAGCGCATCGAGCATGGCTTGCACGGCGTCCGGACGCGGATGAGTATCCGCATGAAGGAAGAACAGCACGTCGGCCTTTGCCGTTGCTGCGCCTGCACCGAGCTGTGTGCCGCGTCCAGGGGGGCCTTTGCATATTCTGGCCCCAAAGCGCGTAGCAATCTGCACAGTTCGGTCTGTGCTTCCTCCATCGACGATGATGACTTCAATCGGTTCCGGGATCTTTCGAAGAGCCGACAGTGTCTCGCCAATGCTCCGCTCCTCCTGCAGAGTCGGAATGACGATCGAGACGAGCGGAGCAGCATCGGTCGAGCTTGCCTCATTCTGCGCCAACCATTCAGAGAGCCTGCGCTGCGCCGGCGTCAAGGGAGGCTTAAGCGTCCAATGCGAGCGCAGCTTAGCCAGATCCTTCTTTGTATCGACATCAAACGACGGCTCGAGATAGCGCACCGGCATTGATTCGCAGAGTTTGGATGCCAGCTGCGCTAGAGTATCAGCGTTGCTATAAGTGACGGATGCCCATATCTCGCGGCTGATCTCGTTCCCGCATGCGAAGAGGTAGAAGCCGCCGTCATCCGCGGGTCCGAACCAACCGTCGCCGGGGTCTGCTCGCAATGACTCTACCGCCTGGCGCAAATCGTCTTCGCTAAGCTGGGGTGAGTCCGCGCCGATGAACACTATTCCGGAAAAGCTCCTCCTCAGGAAGTCATAGACTGAGCTCAAACGCTCGCCCAATGAATCCCCGAGCTGCCGTACCTCCTGAAATCCCGTCGGAGCGCTACCAGAATCCGCAAGTGCCCAGAAAGGAGCGAATTGGAGCTTTGCGGCTGAAGTGAGGACGACGGACTGAACACACTCGAGGGAGAGCCGATAGAACTCGTCCGCCTGTTCAGCGCCGATTTCGGCGGCCAGGCGAGTTTTCACCGGGGACAGTCCGGGTGTCTTCGCGAATACCGCGAGCGCAATCGGCATCGTTCCGGCGCTATTCAACAAGAGCTCCTCCGCACGAGCTCCCGCTTCCCGCGGTGCAGCCGTAGCAGTGCTGGTCGGTCACAATCACTCGGTCATGAAGCCGGTCCCAGTCGAAGCTTTCAATTGTCATGCCGTTTTCAAGCTCGAGATCGAGCATCTGATTGAAATCGCAATCGTACAGTTTCCCGTCCCATCCGACTGAGAGCGTGTTCCTGCACATGACGCCTTTCACTGCCGTTGGATTGAACGCCGTAACGAGGCGCTCGAGATATTCATCCAGGTTCCCCGACTCGAGGAGATAATCCAAAAACCGTGAAATCGGCAGATTCGCGAGCGCGTAGAGTGAATTGAATACTATTCCGGCTTCAGCGAGCTGCGCGCGGAACTGTGATTCGAGCTCAGATTGTCTGCCGGGCAGAAATGCGCCGCTCGGATTATACACAAGGTCGAGCTGTAGCCCGGATTCCGGTCTGCCGTAGCCTATCTCATTCAACATCTTCAACGCTTCGAGCGATCGGTCGAAGACGCCTTCACCACGTTGTCGGTCAGTGAACCGCTTTGTGAAGTGGGGGAGAGACGAAACGACATTGATGCGGTGCTCGGCGAAAAACTCCGGCAACTGACGATACTCATCGTTGACGGTTAGAATCGTTAGGTTGCAACGGTCGATCAGTCGAAAGTTCGGTAGGTTCTTTCCCGCTTCGGCAACCTCCGCGACCAGCCAGCGAAAGTTAGGATTCAGCTCAGGAGCGCCGCCGGTGAGATCAACAGTCGGCATCGGGTGTTGCTTGAACACGTCGAGACAACGCTCCATGATCTCGCGAGACATAATCTCTTTGCGATCCGGTCCCGCATCCACATGGCAGTGTTTGCAGGTCTGATTACACATCTTGCCGAGATTGAGCTGAAATATCTCGAGCCGCGTCGGTGTGAGCGGTGCACCGACTCGCACGACGAATTTCGGAAAGCCCGAGCGCGCCCCGACTGGCTCGTTGAGAACAGCGAGCTGCTCGCGGCCGCTCGCAATCCTACTTCCACGACGTTTTAGCGAGACCAGCATACAGCAGGGTTACATCCCGGACTTTTCGGTGCGGTTCATCATCTGCACTCCGTGGACCAGAGTAGCGCCGCCGCGAATGGCGGCAGCGACATGAACCGCTTCGAACATCTGCGTCTCATCAGAGCCGTTTTCGAGGCAAGCCGTCGTGAACGCGTCGATGCAGTAGGGGCACTGTACTGTGTGGGCGACAGCGAGAGAGATGAGTGATTTCTCGCGGGCAGTGAGGGCGCCGGGCTCAATCGCGGCATTGTAGTATTCAAAAAATTTGTTGCCGGCTTTCTCGGCGAAGCGGGTGATTTCGCCAAAGCGTTTCAGATCTTCAGGGCGATAGTAGGTCATGAGCCTCCGCGGTGACGTCAAGGACGAGTAGTTACGTTTGGGATCATGTCATACCGCAACGAGCCGGTATCTGTCGCGGGTCAGAACAGCAGTCGGGCTAACGCATTTCCGACGCTTCCGCGCGCACTATGAGGCTCACAAGGCCTTGGCCCGCTGAAGGCTGTAGCGACTGTTCGGCGGTTATCGGGACTATTCTATCCGGTGCGGCGATCAGGAACAGCGGAGCTGTCTCAGTCGCCCGCGAGTCTAGGTAGCTCTGGTAGGTGAATTCATTGGTGAACTTCGTCGTTTTAACTAACGGCTCATCACCGAAGACGTTACGCAGATGTCGAAAAGACATCGCCTCGCCGAAGAGATATCGACCTCGCTCTTTCTCTCGAATCTCCACCTTCTTTCCTTGAGGCGCTGCAGGCGGTGGAAGCTGATAGACGTTCTCCGGCCCGAACACACGCCTGAAACGCACACACGCGAGCGCATTCAACGAGGAATCCGATGACATCGCGCAAAGCTGCCCGAACGTGCTGAGGTCGAGCGCATCACCCACACCCGTGGACAAAATGTCCCCGAAGATGGTAGGCAGGCCCTCCATTCGGGTTGCGGTAACTTTGGTCCAATCATTCTCAACGAGAAGCACCTCGAACCCGGCATCCTTCACCGCTTTCGCGACCGCACGTGTAAGCGGTTCTGACCCGAGAAAGACGATACCCTGCGGATGTTCTTTGACGAGCTTTAACCTCCGTGCGAGCGGTGCTGCCAAGATTCCAGAAAGGGTTACCGTGCTCAGAATAACAGTGAACATCGCTGGAACGAGCTGTTCGCCTGCTTCAATGTTGTTCGCTCGCAGCTTCAGAGCGAACACCGAGCAGACGGCGGCGGCAACGATTCCGCGTGGTGCAATTCCCGAAAGGTACACCTTCTCCCGCAGCTCGAGCCCGCTTCGAAACGTCGAGAGGAAAACGGTTGAAGGGCGTACGACAAAAATCAGAAACAAGACAAAGAGGAGATGGCCGTACGACACGCCGGTGATCTCTTGCATCGTCAGTCGTGCGCCGAGCAAGATGAAAAGGATCGCCAGAAAGAGTGTCGACAGAGTCTCTTTGAAGCGCACAACGTGCCGCAATTCCACTTCGCTCTGATTGCCGAGGATTGCGCCAAAGATTGTGACCGCGAAGAGCCCCGACTCGCTCTGAACCGTATTCGCAGCGGCATATGACGCGAGCACCGTGGCAAGGATCGCCGGATTCTGAAGATGCTCGGGGATCTGTCCACCTCGGATCCCACGAAGCATCATCAGCGCTCCCAATCCGCCGGACACTGCACCGACTACGATCGCAATCCCGAGCGTCGCAATCCCATCCAGCAGCGTCTTCGAATGTGCTTGCGAGAGGAATGTTTCGTAGACCAGAACGGCAAAGATCGCTCCGACAGGGTCGAGGGCAATAGCTTCCCAACGGAGAATCGAAGCGACTTTTGCCGATGGGCGAGCATGTTGAAGAAGCGGAATAACGACCGTCGGGCCGGTTACAATCAAGATGGCACCGAACAGCGTTGCTATCTTTGCGGGAAGCTCCAGGAAGTAAATCGCACCGAGTGAGCTCAGGAGGAATGTCGTCAGCACGCCGACGGTCGCGAGCCCGACGAACGGACGTCCCACCTTGCGCAACTCCGCGGTGCGCAGGTTTAATCCGCCTTCGAAAAGAACGATGCAAACGAGGACGGACACCAGAGGCAAAAGCATTGGTCCGAACAGCGCATCGGGAGAAAGGACTCCCGTGAGTGGGCCGAGAGCAATGCCGGTCAGAAGGAGAAGCAGGATTGAAGGAATACCCAATCTCCAAGCCAGCCACTGCGCGAGAACACCGCAAAACAGAATCAAGCAGAGGCTGAATGCGATCGTTTCGTTCATTGAGTCCTGTTCCTGTATCTTCGGCGACATTCGACGCGAGTCGAGCGGAACACTGTAGGACGAGCGGCGAGACAGGTCACTAATTATTCGACGGGCTTTGCGCTGTTTACGACCTAGAATTAGTCTCGTCCCGGCGGGCAACTAGCCGGCGTAGTGCTTTGCCTCTTGCAGCAGAAGCGGACTTTTGCCTTCTCGAGAACACCCATGTAAAATAGTCCGTTTTAGCTGGCCGTCGGCTTCCATCTCTCTCACGTCCATCCGTGTAGTTGTTCGGACCTCTCGTTTTGGGTGGCGCGCCCCCTTTAGCGCCAACCCCAACGGGAGTTCCCGGCAAAGGTTACCAAGCATCATTTCAATACCGCTCACAGAGGGAGAGGCAGGATGTTGCGCTTCGACAACTTCGGTCTTTACGGTCGTCAGTTCACTGAGTTCTGGGCCGACTTTTGGACGAAATTCCGCGAGCATTGGCCGCGCTTCGCTTCGCAATACGAGATCTCGCAAAGCTTCGACAACGCGATTCGTCAGGCGTGGACCCCTACCAACTTCTGGTACGGCCGTCTCGCCTATCTCTCGAATCGGGAGGGCTTCGCGGTCACTCCGGCAGACGACCTGCTCGGATTCTGGCGAGTGTTCCGCAAGCTCTTCAATCCGTGTCTCGAGGCGCAACCCAACGACGCGCTGCACCGTGTGTCCGAGTGCTTGGCCCTGTGCCAATACTCGGTTCAGACCTTATACTCGGGTGTGCAGCCCCGCCGGGTCGCGCTCGACTCGATGTGCTACGGTCCGTACACTGACGAGCAGATGACGTACCTTCTCTCCTTCCCGAACATCTGGGAGGTCGGTGCAGGTTCTGGCTACTTGGTCAACGTTCTTCGGAACCGCGGCAACAACGCTTACGGTTGCGATGCAAACACATACGACATCATGGATTCACATCCGTGGACCGGTGAGCTCGAAGCTGCCGGGCATCTCAAGCGCGGTGGTCCGGAGCTCGTGCCGGAAGATTGTAGTAACACCACGCTCCTCATCTCCTGGCCGGAGCCAGGCGCTCGGTTTGTGGTGGAGGCGATGCGCCTCTTTCGCGAACACGGCGGAAAGAACATGGTGCTGAAGCTCGGCGGATACGTCGGTCGATACCAACCGAGCGCGAGGCTCCGCGTGAGCTATCGACCAGATCACGACGCTGGGCGAAACATCGAGGCATTCTTCCTCGAGCTCGCTGAGAATTGGGAGGCACCGGCGACACCGCCACCTTACGAGCGCGAGCTGTTCTGGAACAACGTCTGGGCGTTCCGGGTGCGAGAACAACCGTTCGACGTCATGCATGCTGTCGCGGAATTCCGAGCGTCGGCTCTTAGTCGTCGCCCTGATCCCGCGAAGGCGCTGAAGAAGTCCAAGCGCGCGAACACCAAGAGAAAGCGCACATAGGTTTCGCTCGCGTTCATACTGGGACGGCACATCTCCCGGGTGAACGCGCTGTTCACCCGGGAATGCCCGTCTCAATTTATGAAGTCCTCTGCTCCGGTGATCGCAGTCATGTGCCGCACCGGCGCCAAGCGCTAGTCTCAATTCGCACATTCTTATAAGAGCGAGGGACTCAATGGCGCAGCAGGTGGAAGTCGAACCGGAAAGGCTTGCAGATGCGATAGAAAAAGATAACCTCCTCGAGCTTCTGCCTGATCTCGCATACAAGCGTCTCGCTGTCGTGAATTGTGCCTTCGTCGGTGACCCAGAAACGAAACGGTGGGTGCTCATCGACTCCGGGATCAAGGGCGCTGCCGGAGCAATTCGCCGCGCCGCCAAAAAGCGCTTCGGCGATGTGCAACCTCTTGCAATCGTTCTCACTCATGCGCACTTCGATCACGTCGGGTCGCTGCACGACCTGCTCGAAGACTGGCAATGCCCCGTCTATGCTCATCCGCTCGAGCACCCGTATCTGAATGGAACGGCTTCCTATCCGCCTCCTGACCCAACCGTCGGTGGTGGAATGATGGCAACCACAAGCTCGATGCTCCCGCGAGGGCCGATCAACATTGAGGAGCGTCTGATCTCGCTCCCCGCCGATGGCACACTTCCAGTGATGCCCGGCTGGCAATGGATACTGACTCCAGGCCATAGTGTTGGCCACGTATCGTTTTGGCGCCCATCGGACCGCACCCTTATCGCCGGAGACGCTATTATCACGACGGCACAGGAATCCGTTTACGCAGTTCTGACTCAAGAGCCGGAGCTTCACGGTCCCCCGATGTATTACACCGTGAATTGGGAGCAAGCGGAAGATTCAGTGAAGCGCTTAGTTGCGCTCGAACCCGAGTTCCTCGTGACCGGGCATGGCCGCGCGATGCAAGGTTCCGCAATGCGCGATGGGCTCAAAGTGCTTGCCGAGAACTTCAAAGACGTCGCAGTGCCCGCAGAAGGTCGCTATGTCGACTCGCCGGTCGATGCCGCGCACGGCGAAGCTTATGCCGTAAAGTAGCTTAGCTCGCTCTCTTTGCTAATCACTCTCTCCGGCCTGTGGCGGCGATCATCTCGACCCCGTCTCCAGATAACGCTTCACCGCTTCTTTCACCGTCGGGTCCTTTGTTTGGTAGGCAGTCAAAGCTGCGTTGGCTGCTGCAGGATCGGCACCGATCTTCTTCAGTGCGTCGAGGATGTAATACACCTCGGCATTCGACGGCTTCTCTTTCAGCACTCCGAGAAGGTCGGGTATGGCAGGCTGCGCGTGTGAACCGAGCTTGCCGAGCGCCTGGATCGCCGCCGAGCGGAGAAACTCGCGTTCGCTGCTTTCATGGAATTTTGTCTCCGGGCGAAGGTGAATTACGATGATCTTCCGGACTTCGGGATCTTCGGGCGCGATCTGTGCGAGTGCCATCATCGCACTCTGTCGGACGTTCCAATATTCGCTGGTGCGACACTCCTTGAGGAGGATCGGCACCGCAGAGCGCGCTGCCGATCCGTTGTTGCCGAGCGCTTCCATGGCGTTCGACGTGCCGGCCTTAACAGCCTCGGTCAGGGCGGCAACAGTCACTTCGTCGGCGGGCAGTCGGCCCAGCGCCTCGGCGGCGGTGGAGCGCTCGATTGCATCCGGATGGGTGAGCGCTTTGATAAGCGCCGCTCGTGTTTCGGGCGAATCGGGATCAACCGCTGCGAGAGCGGTCGGCGCCCGGTAGTTGCTTATCGACCTGTCGGCAAGAATCGCCCGCAGCGTCTCGGCTGCGTTCCGGCCTGCTGTCCCGATATAGCTGAGAACCTCGGCTGCCGTCACCGGCACTTCCCGGTCGGTGTAACGAAGTGCGCTGGTGAGTCCTGGAAGAGCGGGACCAAACTGAAGCGCATGCGGGCCGAGCGGAGATCCCACATGCGCGATCCCGCGAAGTGCCTCGCCGCTTGCCTTTCTGACGGAAGTGTCGGGATCCGATCCGATGAGACGTCCGAGCTCTGGGATGACCGAGTGCTCGTAGACTTCCTTGAAGCTTCCCACGAGCTCGTTCTGGAGACTGTAGGCAAGCCGCCCCGTGGCGGTGGCGGCGCAGCGCCGAGCCGCCGGGCGCTCACTCTTCAGGGTGTCGGCTGCCAGCTTGAGCAGCGCGAGACCCGCAGCCGGATCAGTTAGCTCCGCCTGCACCGCTTCGCAAATCTGCTTGTCTTTGTCTGCTCCCTCAGTTGCCGCGGCAACGACCGAAGCCGGCGAGCACTCTTCGGCGCCGATGACGGGAAATTGCAGCGTTTGTTCCTCGGTTTTCCGAAAAGAGTCTTCCACCTGAAGAAATCCGAACGTCGCTGTGATCTTAAACTCGGCAGCAGGCGAGATCGCTCGATTGTTCCAGTCTCTACCGCAGGCGGAGTAAAATAATTCGGAGCCCGCCTGACCCTCGCTCCGGCCGTAGCGATATCCGCTGCAAGCGGAGGATTGATAGGTCCACCTGTGATTCATTTCGTTCTGCCGCGGCAGACCAGTTCCCGTTACGTCGAAAAAGAAGAGCATCGCATCCCGATAGGGTTCCGCTTGCGGACTCAGCCTAACGCCGAGCTCCTGAACGCGCGCGACGACGCTCGTAGAGCACGAGCCGCCCGCCGGAACGGAGAGGAGCCGCCGGTTCATTTCGCCTTCCGGCTTCAGTTGCGCTTGAGAAAGAACTGTTGTGTCGATCTCTTCGGTGTCGATAATGACCCGAGCCGAATGCCCGACGCTCGTGAAAGAGTACGCATGTCCCGCTTCGAATCCGCCTTTTGGCTCGACGCGGAACAAACCGGTCACGTCTCTCTGCTTGTCTGAAACGTCTTGGAGCTTTCCTTGAGCAAGAAGCTTTGCGCTCCAACCGGTGGTATTCATCAACTCTCGTTCAGCCTCGCAACCCTCGGGGAATCCTGGAATGCACTTGTCGAGTTTTTTATCTGTGATTGCCAGATAACGGCCTTCCCGTCGGTTGGTGTCGTCAGCAACCTTTCGCAGCGTGACCTCGACCGCTTTGCCAGTTGTTTGATCGACTGCCGTAAAATCGGCAGCCCTGAGGGCCGCGCTCGGCTGCTGGATCACGATTGAGTTCTCATCTGCGAACGTCGCCGAGCCATATGAAACGCGGTAATACAAAACGCCACGCGCATTTTTTGGCAGATGCAGCGGCTCTGCCGCAGTCACGCCGCGCGTTTCCGTCGACGGCACGAACCCTTCCGGGCTCTCAAACGCACAGCTGCATGCCCAAACGGCGTTTGCGTTCAGTAGTGCAGAGAAAAGGGCAAGAAAGGGAATACTAAGCGGGCGACGCATAACACCTCCGTAGGCGACCATCTTTCAATCATAGCTTAACAGCCGCGTAGGCGACGTAAAAACAATGTAAATGGCGGCGGTGCGCCATGTACCACCATTGAGGGGCTGATCCAGAGTCCTGATCCAGAGTCCTCAGAGCGCACGATATCGGCACGATGTGAAGATGGTCGTCGGATTGCGGGACAGATAACCGCCAAGGACAGGAGCCTAGGTCCCCCCGATTCAGAGTCCTGATCCAGAGTCCTCAGAGCGCACGATATCGGCACGATGTGAAAATGGTCGTCGGATTGCGGGACAGATAACCGCCAAGGACAGGAGCCTAGGTCCCCCCGATTCAGAGTCCTCAGAGCGCACGATATCGGTACGATGTGACGATGGTCGTCGGAATGCGGGACACATAACCACCAAGGACAGGAGCCTAGGTCTCTCCCGATCCAGAGTCCTCAGAGCGCACGTTATCGGTACGATGTGACGATGGTCGTCGGAATGCGGGACACATAACCACCAAGGACAGGAGCCTAGGTCCGGGAAACGACGGTTGAGGAACCAACGTCTAGGCGAGAGCAAGCGCAGCGACACCAAGCGCGATAAAGACCGCTGCAATCGCTCGCCCCTGAAGATTCTCCTCGCCAAGAACGAAAGCCCCGAGCACCGCCGCGAGCAGCATGCTTACCTCCCGCGCAGGCGCGACATAACTTACAGGTGTAGTCTTCAAGACATGCAGCACAAGAATGTAGGCCGCCGGACCAAGCACGGCAATACCAAGCACCTGGAACTTGTATTGCCGCAACTCAGCCGTCACAACATCAAGCTCCCGAGCCGCACGCGGAAACAGTACCGCAGCCCGAAAGATGTTGTTCGTGAAGTCGATAACGATAGGAGCCAATCCATACGCTGAAACCGCCCTCGCGTCAGTGAGCGTGTAGGCGGCGATCAGCAGTCCCGTGTAAACGCCGTAGCGCGCCCCGGATGCCTCACGTGCAAACGCAGCTCGGCCACCAGCGAGAAAGAACACCCCGCCAATTATTCCCACCGCGCCGCAAAGGCCAAGCGGTGATGGTTGCTCTGCAAAAAGTAGAATGCCGCCAAGGGTAGAAACAAGTGGGCCTGTGCCACGGGCGATTGGATAAACCACAGAGAGGTCCCCGTGCCGGTAAGAGTGCTGTAACATCAGCGCGTAGAAGAGATGTGTAATGGCGCTCGCCGCGAGGAACGCGAATTGAGTCGCGGTCAGCGACGCCAAGTCGTTGCGGTAGAAAATAAGGACAATGGGAAGAAAGATTATCGCGCCGGCCGCCGTGTGGAGGAAGATGAGGTGCCGGGCAGAAGACGCTTGTTTTGCGAGAAGGTTCCACGTGGCGTGGAGCAAGGCGGCGGTTAGGGTGAGGAGAAGGGGAGTCAGGGGCATGGGAGAGAAGTTCGCGTCACGGTTATCGAGTTCAACCTTCAAGTACCATATCCCCCCTCCGCCGGTCCCTCAATCTGTTTCGAAGGAGTTTGAACTCTCCAGCTTCGTAGGGACAGTGGAGACTGATTAGGGTCCTCTGAGCTCACGATATCTCAGGTCGGAAGTAAGGGTCGCTGAGTGATCGCGGTGCGCGGATTCGGCAATGTCAGGAAAGTTTTTGAGGGGGAGAGGGCCCGTGGTCGACAACCACCGCGCCGGCGAGGACCCTGCCCAATTCGAAACGCGCTTTTCCCGGACAGAGTACACAGCTCCGCCGTCGACAAGATATCTCGATGCGAAAAGGCTTGCAGCTAGGCGGGATAGGGCGTGAACGGCCCGGGTGGCCGATACGTTCCCGGGGGGAAGACGACGTCTCGCTCTCCTCGAAGATAGCGCTCGGATGCGAGCTTATATTCAGCGAGGATCGGGAAATATTCCTCGCGATATTCCTTCAGCGTGGACAGTCTCTTCGATAGTGCAAGCGGCCGTTTACTATCCCGTTTGCTCTTCTTCGTTTTCTTCGGCCGAGTGCCGGGCTCAGTGCGCTCAAGTTGCTTGCGCGTTGGGAACACGTGACCTTTCGCTTTCCATTCAGCCACGAGCACCTGTCGACGCTCTTCGAATTTCTTGAGCATCATCTCGGCGTATTCCCGCTGTGTCATATGTTCGTACCCGGGGAGTCGGTCATAGCGCAGCGTGTGTTCATCTATAAAGTCCTTCCTCTTGATATTTCGATTGTATCGCTTACACTCGTTGTACTCGCCGTGGCGGAAGACCTGTACCGTGCGCTCTTTGCCCCAGATGGCATCATGGAATGAATTGTAGCCGGGATAGTCTTCGACAAATTCGCATAAGCCAGAGTGCACAGGTTGCAACGCTGCATAGAAGAATTGCTCTTCGATGTCTTCGGAGTAGACAAGAGCCTCCGCCGAATATCGCCTTTCGAACAGCGGACCTCCCTGAAATTCGGGGACATATCGTTTCACAGCATCTGCGAATCGGGAGCCGAGATCGCGCTGGAAAGCCGCGCGGTTGCAACCGGGAAACTGGGACACGTGGTGATAGTGATTGCCTTGCATGACGAAGGCGTACAATTTGGATTCATACTTGTCGCGATACTTAGCTAGGTACCCGAGCATGAAGATTTCGAGCGGACGGTTGTTGACGAACCACAATTGCGAATTGATTGCGCGTGCGGTGACGAACGAGCCGTACTTCGGATTTTCGATCCGCAACGGTTGGGATCGAGACTTCTTTCTGCGGGGACCTTTTGAATGGGCAGTACCAAGAGACATCGCTACCTCTGATGCGGACGCAGCTCCTACACGTCGTGCCGAGATACAACTATGGAGCGCTGGTGATTACGTGCGAAAAGGCTTCGCTGTATCTGTTTTCGTAAAAAGTAGGAGAGCGTTTCGTGTTCTGTGAATATCGACCGCCTTGAGGAGTCGAGATGGCGTTCCCATGGGGTGGCGAAGCACAACTTTGGAGAGCTGGTGATCAAAGGGGAAAACGCTTACCTGTCTCTATTTACGTAAAATGTTGGACCGTTTCGGGGGTTCTGAATATCGACCGCCTTGAGGACCCGAGATGAGGCCGGAGAGAAAACTTGCGTTGGACAATCCCGACAACTTTCAAGTCATTTTCTGGGAGCGTAGTTGCTTCTCAACGGTCTTGGAAATTTTGATCAGGATAGGCGGCGCTTTGTCGCGGATGGTCTTTGGCAATGGCAAACCGAATTTCGCCATCTGTGCATTCAGGTAGTCGAAATCAAATTGATGGTTCGCGGCGAAGATCGAAAGCAGATCGTCCTCGTCTTTTGGCCGGTAGTTTCCTTTGCGGGCGTAAAGCTTTGCAACTATCACGTCCTCGATTGTGAGGGTGGGGACCTTTCCGAATCCAAAATCAACTTGGTTTGCGACGGCTCGGAGAAGCGCGGAAGCTACCCACGGTACAGTCGGCAGGATGAAGTCGACACCGGGACCTTTATCCTCGGTTGATTTTCTTCCGATGAGAATGGCGGGAGGTGTAGACTTGCTTTTGATCGCAAACATTGGCCCGCCTTCGAGGTCTGCAATTCTAGAGATCTGAATTCGATCGAGTCCAAGCCTCTCGAAAATCTGCTCCGCAATTTGCTCGTTTTTTGAGTCGCTCAAGATTGCGAAATCGATGTCGTTCGTCAATCGATCCTCGTCGCGGTAGAGCACTGCCGCGAAGCCGCCGGCGACAGCGAATTGGACGTTCCGTGCCTGAAGCTCCTCGCACGCGGAACGGAAGAGCTCAACGAGATCCATCGGAGGTTTGCCGTGCGATGTCGATCATTGCTTTCGTGCTCGTCATGAAGCGTAAGAATGACTGTGCCCGCCGCGAATTCTCCCCGCTCCGTTTCTGAATGTTGTGAGCTGTTGCCGCGAGGAAGATCTTTTCGAGTAAAGGATAAGCGGGGTGTTCTCTATTCAGCGAGTAGTACGTGCGTTGCCGAGTCCTTCTGCGGACAACGAATCTTTCCTTTTGTAATCCAGAGACGGCGCATTCGATGGAATGTACGGGGCAGTCTGCGAGCGCGGTCAGTAGGCGCAGGTGAATCGGCTGGTCCTGGGCGAACAGAGTTTGGAGAACCCTGGTTCTCGACGCAGAACTGAAAATGCGGTCTAGCTCAGCCATAAAAATATTGTCTAATAAATTAGACGAAAAGTCAACGAACTAGTAATTAGTTAGTGATTGTGGGGGCATATCGCGCCCGTTCAGCGCATGTGAGAATTAGCGCAGGCGGCGGCACCGCCCGACCGTAGCACTCCGAGACCGTAGCTCGTAAAACTTCCTAGGCCCACGGATCGCAGGCCGCAGAATTCTTACGGCTCCTGTTATTTTTCGTGAAAGAGCTGTGACACGAGGCATCGAGAAGCGTACATTCTTTGCCCGCACGCCGGGCACTGTAGGCGCAAGTTGCTCACGCTTCGGAAACACCGGGCCTTTCGCTTTCCGTTCAGCGACGCGAGCTGCTGGCGTTTTTCGAACTTTTAGGGGTCTCGTTTTTGCTAATCTCGCTATGGCATATTTTCACGGTCGGGGAGTTGTTTATGGTGAACCGCGGCATGAGGCGATGGCTCATTGAGAACCCAAATTTTGCCCGTCCACTACCGTAACGGTTGTGCCACCGAGTAAGTGCTGCGAGTACAGGCCTCTTTTGCCTCCCATGAGTCCGGACTGCACTTCACTTCCTCCAATGCAGTAAACGCGTCGCGCCTCGCCAGTCGAGCTAGAGTCGTTCTCAGACAGCGGCACTGCTCTTTGCCTGTCCCATCGACGCATAAAAGCTGTTGGACTATCCCGTTAGCGTCGGCCCCCAGGAGGACGAGTTTCGGGCCTTCCTCGCAGGCTGGCATGTCAATTGACGACGGTTCTTCATTGTTGTTAGCTGCTATCGTCGGGCCTGGCTTCAATTCGAAAAGTGTATGTCTTCAGCAGTAGAGGCATTAGTGCAATCCGCCAACAGAACCCTAACACTTGAGGAGTGGCAGCACGCCCAACGCGTGCACACAAGCATCATCGTTCCGTTCACGATGAATTTCCGCACACGGCGCGCGAAAGGTAAGCTTCATCCGATCTACGACTTTCTCTTCTCGTATTACACGTATTCAACGAAAAAGCTGGAAAAGTGGCATCCCGGCTTCGGAACAAAGCTCGAAGGGCCGAAGGTGAGCTTCGGCGATGGACTGCTGGACGAGTACGGCTATGTGTATGCCGACGGCGCTCTCACGTTGAGTGCGGCAGCCATTCGCACGAAGGACATCAAGCAACTGCTTTGGGTTCGCTCGCTGTGTGAGGCAATGCTCAATCGGCCGGAGCGATTTTCCTGCTTTGGTCTTCACGAGTGGGCGATCGTCTATCGCGAAGCTGAGATCCGGCACCAATATCCCCTGCGATTGAGTGCATCGGCGGTGGCAGAGGTTGTCGAGAGCAACACGCTCTGCTGCTCGCACTTTGATGCCTTTCGATTCTTTGCGCCCGCGGCACGCGGGTTGAATGTTTTGCAGCCGACATCGGACACTCGGCTTCACTACGAACAGTCCGGCTGTCTGCATGCGAACATGGATCTGTACAAATGGGCCTACAAGCTGATGCCTTGGACTTCTAGCGATCTGCTTCGAGAATGCTTTCTTCTCGCTTTGCGGGCGCGGGAGATTGATATGCGTGCGAGCCCTTACGATTTCCGTTCACTCGGGTTCGCTCCGATACTGATCGAGACTGCTGAGGGGAAAAAGGAATATCGCGAGGCGCAGCAGGAAATTGCGGCGAGTGCCCGGCCTCTTCGTCAGCGAATGCTCGACCTGACGAACAAAGTGCTCGCCAGCGCTCCGCAACCACAGGTTGCAGCAGTCCGAGATTCCTTCGTGGTAGCGCTTCCCGCATTATGAAAGTCCTCTGGCTAGCCCGCGTCTGGCCCGAGCCGGGGTCCTCCGCCGCCGGTTATCGCACCGCGCAATTGCTCTCGGCTCTTGCAGCTCGGGGACACGACGTTGAGGTTTGCTCGCCGTGCCGGGACAACGAGCATCGGCAACACTTGGCCGGTGAGGGGATAACGACCGTTACCTTCCAACCGAATGATTCAGCCTTCGACGCATATGTAAAACAGCTCGGTCCGAACCTAGTGATTTTCGACCGGTTCATGACAGAGGAGCAGTTCGCATGGCGGGTGCGGGAACAGTGTCCTGAAGCAATTCGCGTCCTCGACACTATCGACCTTCATTCGCTGCGGCGGACAAGGCAAGAAATGGTGAAGTCGGGACGGAATCCTCTCGTCCTCAACCCTTCGGATCTACATTCCGCTGACTGGCTGCGCGAGCTATCCGCAATCTTTCGTTCCGACTGCTCGTTGATTATTTCCGACGCCGAGCTCGAGCTACTCCAAACCCGCTGTCATGTTCAGGCGCAACTCCTGCGACTGTGCCGGATGCATTACACGGTCGCGAAAGAGACTCCTGCGTTCGATGAGCGGCGACACTTTGTCGTGATTGGAAACTTCCATCATGAGCCTAACACCGATAGCTACCGCATTCTTCAGGAGACGCTCTGGGCGAAGATCCGTACCGCACTGAAATGCCGAGGTGAGCGTGGCGCTGAGCTACATATCTACGGTGCTTATCCGACGAAACACTTTATGCAGCTCGACAATGAACGAGCGGGGTTTCGCGTGAAAGGCTGGGTCGACAATACAGCTGAGACATTGCAGCACTATCGGGTAAATCTTGCGCCGCTGAGATTTGGTGCGGGGATAAAAGGTAAGATCGCAGAAGGCTGGTCGCTTGGCACACCATGCGTCGCTACTTCAATCGCCGCGGAAGGAATGCACGAGCAACTTCCGTTCGGCGGGGTGGTTGCAGATGATTGGGACGAGTTCGCCGAGCATGCGGCCGACCTCTATCTGGATTGCGCCAAGTGGGAGACAGCGAAGGCCGAAGGGCGACACATCATCGAGACACTATTCGGAGACGTCGAAAACGTCAGCCGCATTGTCGAGTTTCTAGAGGACGTCGCGCCACTACGCGAAGCGAGAGTGAGTAATTTTGTCGGGTCGATGCTTTGGCATCACCAGCACCGCAGCACGGAGTTTTTCTCGCGTTGGATTGAGGCGAAGGGCGCTGCGAACGCGTCGGCCGTAGAATAACGGCGAAAGGTGGGACCACTTGCGGCGACGATTCTCCAGCAAACGGCTCCAACGCTCGCGATTGGGAACATCCTCAAGTTAACGGCGAGAAAACGCTTGGCCTCAACCGGGGGAAAGCTTGCAGCGACGGAGGACACTTGGTGGCGATATTCTAAGACCTAAGTTATTAGGACCGCGAGTAAGCTTCTCCCTCAAGGTGGTTCCGGAAAAATTCGATCGTTCCAGAACATTCCTGGAGAGTGCGATGACGGGATCTGGTACGTTACTGCGTCACGAGTTCCACCTAATAATTTGAAAACGAAAGTTGCGCCCGGGCAGAGAGCGAATACGAGAGAGAAAAACAGAACGAAGGATAAGGGGGCAACTGAGAGATCTGCGATGAGGATGTCAACGACACCTGACTTCCCGGAGCTCGCCGCGGGCACCCCATGCGGCTACCGTTAGCACCATTGTTGCAGCCAGAACAGCGATGGATTGAGGCGGTTTGTTGTGCATGGCTACCGATAGCAAGCTCGCCCGACGCGCGCACCGGAGACGATCGAGTTAGCCCTGCGGCTTCGGCGCGTCGCGCGCAAGCGGTTGTTATACGGAATGCGGGTCTACTAATCTAACTTGAAACTCGACAAACTCTTTTAGGGTCTAATCCAGCCGCGCGGAACCCTAACCCACGTTGGTTAGCGCAACCCGCTATATTCATTCTTGCGAAGCTGGCGCCATCCGGCTTCGTCAACGTCGAAGCGTTGGCTCCGCACTATAGGGGTCGGTTCAAGGGCACCCAGCCCCCCAAACCACACGTAGCAAGCGCAGCTCACTAGCGCCAAGCCGAGGTATGAGTAGAGGCAAAACATATAGTCGTCTTCATGGTATGCCATCCAGAGACCGAACAGCCCGCCCCAAAAGAGCAGGATCAGCTCGATCATTACAAAATCGAGCGTGTGCAGCCTGGAGAGAAGGTATTGTTGCGAGCGGGGTTGGGGTCGAGCGGATGTCATGGCCCACTAGTCGCGGAGCGGAGTGGTTTCGGTTAATCCAATGACTAGTTTTTTCTTTCAGACGGAAGATTATCCCGCTTGCGAAGCTCGGCTTGCGAGCTTTTAGGGCAGGACGCGGCTAGAAGCCGCACTTCATTTCGTGGGCAGCTGGCGTACCACTCGATTTGCGGAATCGAATCTTCTAGCAGTACAACGTTCACTGGTTGCTCGGCGCTGAACCAGTTCAACACAACAACTGAAATTACTCGCGTGATAGAATGATGTTTTGATGTAACCTCTCATCGAGGCGCCTATGGTTCGGAATGTGTTGGTGTTGTTTGCTTTTGGTTTGACCTGCTTCCCTGCTGTTGTGAGTGCTCAGAGCGCTTGCAATGAACGAAAACTTTGCGGCGGACTCACCGGCGCGTCCTGTGACAAAGGTTACGAGTGTGTTCCGATCACTGGCTCCGCTTGTGACCCGCGGACTGGGGGAAGCGATTGCCAGGGAGTTTGTGCGGCTGCGCCTGTGACCACTGCACAATGCCGATATGGCAGGACCGTAGCTCCTTCAGCCACTGCTTTGACGAAAGCGAGAACACAGCTTGCTCAACTGGCTCCTGCGGCTTCGATGCGTTGGAGTAACGCGACTGGGACGTTTCAGAATCTGAGCGGCCTGAATGTCGAAGTCAACGACTGCTCCCCATCAAGAAGTGTATTCTCTCTGCTCAAAACGCAGATTTTTGCGCCTTACAGGGGACTTTTCCAAATGACACCTCCCGAGTGGAATTCCACTAATCTTACCTGCGGGACTATCCCGGAGAACGGATTCGAGGTGCTGAGACTCGACCGATTCAAAATGGGCAGGCATCTCCAAGCGACAGATTATATGCTCATCTATCTGACGCGAAGGAATGGAAAGGTTTTCCTCAGCTCGATCGACGCAAGCTATCTGCCCATGCTCACCAGTCAGCTTGACGCCGACCTTGCTGCGTGCCCTGATTTGTCGATGGGTCAGGCTCAGACGTCTATCGTGCGGCATGAGTTTGTTTACTCGCTCTATAATCTCTGTATTTACATCTCAGACGGGCGATACGTCCCGAACTCGTACGACATGGTCCGTTTCGACTCTGAACGCCTTGGGATTTGTGGAGACACGTACTGGAAGTGGAGCGAGTCTTTCGATAGGACCGGCGTCGTGTTTCAGAAGGTTCAACGAGGCGTGTTGGAGATCGGACGAGCGAACGTGGATCAAAAGCTTCTTCGGAGTGACCTCAACTGTCCGGTGACGGGCTCGACCACCGCCAGGATCTTTGGTTACGAGCTCGAGTGGGATGCGTTAGAGGGTGTGATTGTAAATGCGAAGCCGGGGATCGGCTGCATTGTTTGCTAGAGGTGGGCGCGGTCGACTCGATGATAGTGGTGTTCGAGAAACGAGCTCTGTGCGATTCCCGGTTGCCAGCCTGGACTGTATCGAACAGTCCCGCATGGTAGAGTTCCAGTACTTCAACGGTGTTCCAGCTCGAACGAGACGGTAGAGGCGAGTTACTACGTCCGAGCTTTTGAGAGATCCAGCTGAGACTGTTCCCTCGTCTTTGTTTTCGTAAAAAGTTGTTCGCTGTTGCACGCTAGCCGATTATCGACCGCTCTGAGGACGCGGGGCGTGCCCTGGGACACGTCGGAGGCGTCACGAATAGCCGCGGGCGCGCTTCCGCTTTCTTAAACGTTGTTTGTTTTCTTTCACGTTTTCTAAATATCGACCGCTCTGAGGACACGGGGCGAAGTGACACGGGGTCAAGGGCGGGCGCAGGGGGCACGGGTCGCAGGGCAGCTGGGCGAATATCGACCGCCCTGAGGACTCGGGGCGGAGGCCGGAACAGCGTGGACTTCCAATGACTTGTCGCTTTATGCGGCAGCCGCCACTCTTGAGTAAATTGCAGCGATAAGCTATCTGTCTACCGCCTCGTGATTCGTAGTTCTCTGACTCTTACGCTTTCCTCAATTTTTCTCGCAGCCGCTTATGGACGGCTATAGACGGCTGCGACCAACACAACGGTTGGGTTGGCTCGCGTCGGATGGCTCTTTGGGCTTACCCAGCGGAGAGGACTCATGGCAGGTTTTAAGTTTACACTTCCGATCGACACTCCATTGAACCCTGACGGGACTACCCATCTCAGGTGGTTGAAGTCTGTGATTGATTGGTACTCGGAACATGGTTGTCGGAGATTCTTGATCGACGGCACCACGGGCGGCTGGTACGGCGCCGGACTGGCGGACCGAATCGACCGCGATACGTTCGCCGTTGAGCAGATTCGGATCTGGAACGGCTACTCGGCAGTCAACGTTGCGTCGGGAACCGTGTCCGATTCGATCCGCCTCGCGATGTCGTTCGATACGCGCGGCCCGGATCTCTTTGTGGCGATGCTGCCGGGAGTTCCCACCGCACGAACCGACAAAGATATCGTTACCTACTTCGAACATCTCTCTGCGGGGCTTCCGGTGAATGTCCCGTGGGCTTTGTATGAATTCGGGAGTCTCCTAGGACCTCGGCTCAGCCCTGGCACGCTTCGACAGATCTTGGCAGGGGAGCGGCCTCCATGCGCGATCAAGTGGACTGACCCGGCGGATCCCACTGCCGCCCTGAAGATTGCGAAGGAGTTTCATTCGGAGACCTTTCGTGTCATCCCAAGTCACGAACGCGCAATTGTCGACACCATTCAAATGGGTCTGCCCGAGTTCGTGAGCGGCGCCCTCATTCTGTATCCGGAGCTCGTTCGGGCGTTCGAAGAGAACACCGAAGACGGCGATAAGCTGGACCTGTGTCAGCAACTTTGTGACGAGTGGCTGGATGAGATGAAGAAGATCGCGGACGAGCTCGGGCTCGGGGTTCCCCATGTTCTCAAGCTCGGTCTCAGAGCTCGATTGGACGGCTATCCGCTGGACATGCCGCTCGGCTTCTCGGCGCCTTCAACGGCGTATGTGGATCGAGTGCGCAGAACGATCAACGATATACTGGGCCGGATCCCGGACTAAGGTTCAATTCGCCTACCGTTTGCGGCGTCACTCGCCGCAAGCGGTCCGGGCATGCTTGTTGGTCGCAACCCGTCGTTTAATCTTACCACTCGCATTCGCGAAATGTTTGGTTGCCGAGCTTGCATGGTTAGGTGGCGCTCCCAAGAGTGATTTGAGCGGGGTAGTTTCGGCGTCGAACCGTAACCACCCCGCTCGGTTCAGAGCAAGATGGTCAGTCGGGTCGTTTGACTACGACACGAGCTTCAACCGCGTCACACGCCCCGTGGGATGCCATTCGGCGACGATGATATCGCCATTGGGCGCGAACTTCGCGTAATGCGGAGTGCCGTAGACGCCGGCATGGACTGTTTTGTCTTGTGCGTTTCCTCGATAGGCTTTGAAATTGGCCTGGCGGACTCCGCAGTCGCCCCAGAGGCCGACGACTCCGTAGGTTCCGGGAAGCTCACCCGCGCCGTGGGCGAACAAAGTGAGCCGACCTTCCAGGTCGGGCATGAGGACGAACCGTCCATAAGACGTGCTGCCGCACGGCATGCGGAGTGGGGTTCCGAACCCGGCAGAATCGTTCAGCTCGCCTTTGAACTCCCCATCGGGGGTCGTCCACTGAATACGACGATTACCACGGTCGTGAACCCAAAGGAGGTTTGTCTCGGAGTCGAACATAACTCCATGCGCGCCGTTGAGCTCGCCCGGGCCTTTGCCCGGCTTGAAGAGCGTCTTGAGCACTTTGCCGCTCGAGTCGACGAGATACATGTAGCCCGACCCGTAACCGTTGGTGATGATGAGCTGATCCCCGCCGATCGCCGTGCATTCGGTCGGATTCCACGCGCCTTGATGACCTTCTGGCGTACTGATCTCCCAGATCTTCTCGCCGTTC
Organism: Bdellovibrionota bacterium; assembly: GCA_046328905.1. Classification (GTDB taxonomy): domain Bacteria; phylum Bdellovibrionota_C; class UBA2361; order SZUA-149; family CAZDWZ01; genus JAXLVP01. The sequence goes on along the minus strand of JAXLVP010000002.1, from coordinate 1,820,996 downwards.
AGTCGGGTCTTGATGATTCGCCCGGGTTTATCCTTTCCAGTGTTGGTCGTGATATAGAGGAACTCTTCATTCCCTTCACGCCGCCCTGAGGCCATGGGTGCCAGCGAGTCCAAGGTCTTTGAACCGGAAGGAGCTCGCGTCGATCCATTCACCGGTTTTGGCGTCGAACACCGAAACGCCTTCGGGGCCGGTGTGGCCGATGTAGAGCCTGCCTTCTGCGAAGTACGGCGCGTGCGTATCGCCACCGAAGCCAGCGTGCGATTTGGGAAAGTGACAGGCGTCACCTGCCCATTCCCACGCGGCGTCGTCCTTCTCTGCTTGAAAGATAATTGATTTGCCGGACACTTTGACACCTCCTGGAGGATCCTGCGCGAAAATTGACCGGTGCGGGATCATCCCAGCGACTGAAGCGGCCAATCCGAGAACAACTTTACGACGAGACAATTGAAAACCCATCTTCCGAAACTCCGTCGAACTGATCGGTGCACTGTTTCGGCAGTGCTTGCCGGCGCCGAACGACTTCGATCGACGCGTAACACCAACGACTCGGCAAGTGGAGGCGGAAGTGAGCCTTTGCCAAACCACCACCTGCCTAAGCTGCTCGCGTGGCGCACGAGAGCTCAGGCAGAAGTGATTCTCATCTACAATTTACAGGGTGATACGGAACGAGCGGGGATTGGCGGCGAAATATCGCATATTCGACGTTAATTAGAAACCTCCTAGAGCCAGTGAGTGCGTTTTTATGGGAAAAGGTTGGTGAAGACTCTGCTATTTCTTCCAGCATAAGCGGATCTGCGGATGCTTCAGTGCCGCACCGTTCGCTGTCGATACAGTTCTCTTAGGAGAACATCTATGCCCACATTCGAAAAAGGTCGGGGAGCCCGCAAGCGCACTGTCTTTCTGAATCAACTGGGAACGCTAATCACCAAGGACGAGGTAGATGGTGTGTCGACTATGCTCACTGGGTATTGACGGCTCAGTTCTGAGGCAACCACGCGCTCAGAGCTTGTGCGTGAAGCGATGGAGCTTATCGCCTCTGGACTCACTCCAATTGATCAAGCTGCGCAAGAGATTGCCGCGCTCGTTCCGAAAAAGGTCGCTGCGAAGAAGCCATCTCTTCCCATTCGGAAGGATGTCTACGTTTATAACGAAGCCACCGGAATGATGCTCACCTCGATGCGCACGGCTGGCAAGACTCTGGAAGATGGTTCGGCCGCTTGGATGAAGGCCGCGAGAAAAGGCGAATTTCTGCCACTCTCTTTGCTTCAAGACGACCCGTTCACAGTTCGCGTTGTCGTCGGCGGCGACCTTGAGGCTGCCGAACAAGAGGAGTGGGTTGCGCGCGTCGATTGGCACCTCAATCTCAAAGACGGCAAGCTTTGTGTCACCGGCGGTGCTCCGCTTGTGCAAGAAGATTATGAAGAAGACGACAGCTACACCGAACAATATGTTCGGCGGATCGATGTCCCCAAGGGGCACTATCGCGTTTCGCTCTATAGTTATGTTCCGGGAGTGAACGGCTCGGCCGCACTCGATGAGCTCGCGGGTGGGTATGGAAAGGCCGAACCTGTGGGGCAGTGGTTTCGGCGCACTCGGCGCGACGAGCAGTTTCCGCTATGGCTTCGTGAGTGGTGTATCGGCGATCGCTCGAATGATCCGGGACACGAAGGCGAGTGGGCCGGAAAGCCGATACTCGGCGACCAAGCATGGCCGGATTATGTACATTTTCTCATTCATCTCATAGCGGTGAACGAAGTCCCGAAGTCCGGACTCACCGAGCTTCCCGAATCGGGATGGTTCGATATGGGGCATAACGCCCGTAAGCCTGACCGCTGCCCGCTCGGAATTGAGGGCAGAGAGGTGAGTGGGCACGTATCAGAGGGAGGAAGCACCTGGATTTTCGGACAGGACGCTTTCAGACTCTGTGAAGAATATACTCCGCAAGTTGTAAGCGGTGGCCCGCTCGCGCTACCGCTGAAGGACGTCGCGCTTTGCATCCGGCTCGGATGGTTTCGAGCAAGGATGTCGCACCCCGGAATTCGCATAAAGCTACCTTCGGGGAGAGGCTTGAACGTGAGCGCAGGAAATCCCCAAGGGATCATTCTTGTATCGGACCGCGACCTTATAAACGTTGTGTTCTCGAATGATCTCCAGCCGCGGGAGTATTTGGTGAAAGCTCGCGAGTTATCGGGGCTTTTTGAAACGCTTCCGGACGGCGCGGTGCTTGAAGTTTGTTCGTCGCTACCACCGGAGGCACCCGGAAGTCGACCTGAGACAGGTACGAGTCGCTTGGAAGGCGAAGTGCGCAGCGGGATGTGGGACATCTCGTCTGTGTATCCGGCGGTAAGTGCCGCGGATCTGCACGACGCGTTCGAACTCGCACGACAGACCGTCGACGGGGACGAGATTATGGTTGCAAACCAGGACGAAGGGGAGAGGATTCTGGCGAAGGGAAACAGCGCCTATGATCTGATCCTCGAGGACAATCCCGGAAGGATTGAAGGTGGAGCGCTTCGGCTCAGGACAAAAGACCCGGTGAACCTTTCGTACTACGGCGCTGCGGCGTTTACGGTCCGATTCGGCAAGAGCTGGTCAGCCGAAGGACCTGACGACGAAGAGTCGGACGGTTGAATGACGCAGCGTTCGGAAGAGAATGGCTGAGAACCGACGACGCGTCAGACACCTGACCGACGTTGAAGAGCGGGCGCGCGGCAGCAAGACTGTTTTTACCTCCAAGTGCCCTTTAACAGAGAGCACCCCTAAAAATACTCTTTCCGCAGTCTGCGGCGCAGCTCTCCCGCCACGGGGGAATGAGTGTTGCCCTCTGTCTGAGTCTCGGAGATCGAGCTGCCACACATACTATCGTAAAGTATGGAAGTTTGTTTTAGACTTGCTCAATATCGACCGCTCTGAGGACTCGGGGCGACGACTCGCCTTCAGCTGCAAAGTAGGGCAAAGAGTGCCGTCGCGGACAGGTAGGAGACGTTTTATTGTGGTCGCAAATATAGAGTGAGTTCTTTGCGACTTCCGAATATCGACCGCCCTGAGGACTCGGGCTAGGGGGGACTCGGGCTAGGGGAGAGGGACTCGGGCTAGGGGGGACTCGGGCTAGGGGAGAGATCGAGCTGCCACACATACTACCTAAAGTATGGAGGTTTGTTTCAGACTTGCTCAATATCGACCGCCCTGAGGACTCGGGCTAGGGGATTAAGTCCGCAAAGATTACCGTGGCGGCGATGAAGCGTTTAATTGTCGTCGTAATTATATGACGGATTCCTCCCTGCCGACGAATATCGACCGCTCTGAGGACTCGGGGTAGCGGGGACTCGGGGTATGCGACTCGGGATAGTGGATACCGGTCGCTCGTCGAGTTTCATGGTTGCCCTAGCCCGAGCTGGCTGGATTAAGCCTGAAACATCGCTTGGTTCAGAACGGGTTTGTTATAGGCGGCAATCGCAGTCCGGATGTCGCCATCTGAAATCCCATCGACAAATCCCGTCCTCGCGCTTTCGCGTAGGTCGTCATCGCTCGACGATAAAGCGCGATCGATCATTTCGAGTATTACCTCTAACCGCGGAGAGTGCTCTCCTTCGAGGTTTCGAGCGCTGTCCCCGACGATGCGAGCAAGGCTCGCAAAGAAAATCCCTGGTACCGCCTCCTTATAAAATGTGATGTGTTCTTGATAGAGAGGCTTCAGCTCGGGAACCAACTCGACCAGCGAGGGGAGAAAGTTTTGTTGAGTTAGATTTTGGTCCGTCATACACAATTCAAATGAGATTTCCGATCTTTATAGACCGAACAGTATCCAGTGCAATAGAAAACACACGATGAATATGGTTGGCGTCATCCCCTGGCTCCTCGATTCCGATCCGTCTCTTCGGTATCAAGTGCTCCGCGATCTTACCCCCGCTTCCGCGGACGAGGTCCTGGCAGAACGGGCCAGGATCGGTTTGGAAGGATTCGGCGCTCGACTCTTGTCACTGCAAGCGCCCAATGGCACTTGGGGTGGGGTCGCGTGGAACCACGGTTGGGACTCGACGATGCATGTGCTCACCCTGCTTCGCGAGCTCGGTCTTGATCCAGCCGGCTCTCAGGCAAAGCAAGCCGTCTCGCTTGTCGATACGCACGTAACGTGGAAAGACTGCGGTCCGCCCGAAACCGAGGACAATCGCTTCTTCGAAGGAGAGACGGAGCCCTGTATCAACGGACAGGTCGCAGCCTCCGGAGCATATTTCCGCGCAGACGTACGCGCACTCATCGACCGGCTGGTATCCGAGCAACTTTCCGACGGCGGATGGAACTGTGAGGCCGAGCGCGGATCGATTCGCTCTTCGTTCAACACGACAATCTGTGTCCTAGAGGCGCTTCTTGAGTATGAGCGCTCCTTCGGTGCGCGCGGAGCGGTGACATCCGCACGGCTCCGAGGACAGGAATACCTCCTCGAGCGAGGGCTGTGTAGGCGAAAATCTACTGGCGAGCTGATCGAGCAAGATCGGAAGACCGGAGCCCTGGAGTGCCCCCGTATTTTGGACAACTAGTTAACGGCTTGAGCCGGTAGGTTAATGTCCGAAATTGGGGGGTACAGTATGGCGAAGTCAGCATCGGTCAAGAAGGAAATCCGCGACGAATTGCTCAAGAAAGTCCGTGAAGGGATGAGCGTGAAGGACGCAGCGGAACGCTACGGAGTGAGCACGGCGTCGATATACAATTGGTTGGGCCGCAAGGCGGACGGCGGCAAGAGCGAGATCCTTGAGCTCAGCCGTCTGAAGCGCGAAAAACGAAGCACTGTATCAGCTCGTTGGTCGTCTGACGTATCAGCAGAACCTGCACAGTCCGGGGAAAAAAGCTGAAATTGCTTTGTCCGTGATGGATGAAGCAGAAGAGCAAGGTGTGAGCAAAAGTGAGCTCGCATTGCGCCTCGGCATAGCTCGCTCGACATTGTATTACAAGCCGAAAAGACCGGAACTCGACGAGCAACTGCGATTGCGGATCGAAGCTGTGATGGTAGACAATCCCGGATATGGGCACCGGCGAGTTGCCGACGCATTGCTGATAAATAGAAAACGTGCGCGGCGAGTGATGAAGAAATTTGGATTAAAGCCCGCCCGCCGAGCCTCTACGCCGAGAAAACCGGAAGATCGGGGTTTGGAGCCTTGCTCATTCCCGGATATTTTAAGTCTGTTCAGCCCGATCGCGCCGGGAGTCGTGTGGATCGCAGATTTTACCTACATCAACTTTCATGGGTCGTTTGTGTATCTCGCGACTGTGCTTGATCGTTTCACCGCAGAAGTGCTCGGCGTAAACATCCGCACAGACCATTCTCAAGAACTTGTCATCGGGGCGTTTTTGGATGCGATCTCGCGCTGCCGAGGAGTGCCAGAATATCTTCACTCCGACCAAGGCAGTGAATATCGCGCGGAGCAGGCGCTCGCGCTCCTTGCGGAAGAAGGAATCAATGTGTCGATGTCACCGAAAGCGTCGCCGTGGCGAAACGGCGCACAGGAGTCCTTCTTCGGACGATTTAAGGTCGAATTCGGAGACCCGAATCGCTTCACCTCGCTGCCCGAATTGGTAGAGGCGATCTATTCGCACGTCGCCTATTACAACAACGAGCGAATTCACACTCGGCTGAGAACCGCACCGCGAAAATTCACAGCGCGTTGGGAAGCGGAGCAAGCAAAAATTCGGGAAAAAGTTCAATCGGCGCAAAAATTACCCCGCCCAGCCTCAGCCGCATTTTCGCCGCAAGTTGCCCACACCTGCCCACAGTCCAGGCGTGCTGCGAGAGGCCGCCCTGTGGACAGCTATGGACAACTTGCCCCCGCCCCAATACCGGATGGATGAAGAATCACTGTCCGAAAAATGGGGCATTTGACGCCCGATGGTCACAGTTCGCGTTTCCCGTCTGGTGGCACTACGACATTCTTCGCGGTCTCGATTATCTCCGTGCCGCAGGCTCTCAGCGCGACCCTCGGCTTGAGGCGGCGCTCGACATGGTAATCTCTAAGCGCGATCGGAATGGACGATGGACGCTCGACGTTCGGTACGACGGTAGTATGCCGATAGATATCGGTGAGCGAGCTGGCGAGCCGAGCCGCTGGAATACATTGAGGGCATTAAGGGTCTGCAAGTGGTTTTGTGAATCCTAACGTCACCTCCGACACCCGGCGAATACGCAGCAACAAGCTCCAGCTCACCGGAGCGCTTCTGGAAATTTAGGCCGCATTTCTTTGTCCACGGAAAATGCTATAAAACGCTTGGAATATCTTTCGAGCTCTCTATCTCCTGTTCGTGTAATCCATAACTCTCGCAGACGTGAGTGCACTCATGGTGTGCAGTTCCGTTGCGAGATTGCTCGCTTTATAGGTTTGAGCATTGATCCGGAAAGGAGAAACCGTTGCGACCATGGTACAGTGCATGGGACGAAGAACAAGAGCGGCTACGCCGCATTGAGCTCGCCGCGACGTTCGCTGCTAATGAAGTTCCTCCTGAAGCCGATCTCAATGAACGACTTCGGAATTTGCCGTTTGCCAACGAGCTCCAGTTCTTTCATTGCCTGCTACGTCAGTGCGGACCGGCTGCAATCGAAGATGTTGCCGTTGACCGCATTCTGGGCACTTGTGTGCCAAAAGACAGAAGCTGGGAAATCGAACCCTCGAGCTTTAAGAAAACCGTTTGGGGTCTCGCCAAGCTCATTAAGGACGGACGATTTGACTACGAGCGTAATGGGAACGGAGTGGACCTTGTCGGATTCGGGGGTGTCTACTTTGTCAATGTAAACGGTCGTCATCGAGTTGCCGCCATGAAGGGTATGCTCGGTCCTCCACCAGTGATTCGCGCGCGAGTGCATCCATACGATCCGTTCATCTACGCCTGTGATGACACTGGGCGGGTGCGACTCAAGAACGGTCGGCTCAAGCTCGGTTTCTGGGTCAGTCGCGACAACAGCTTTCACGAACTAGAGATTCGACGGCGCGCTGGCCTTTGGGAAGGAGGGCTTGTTCGAGTATTCCTCGGTTCTTCATCAATCGTAAGTCGGACCCTTTTCGGAGACTTGGTTAAGCAGGCCATTTGGCATGTCGCTAACTACCGCGGCCCTTGGGTGTTCGCTAAAAACGAACAGACTGCACGGTCGATATATGAATCGGTGCTCTAGGGCCACGACTCGGCCGCGGCGATTTTGCCCGGCCGAGTCGGTTTTCAAACATAAGGAAACAAAGCGAGCAATTCGCAATCCGCGTCATTTAGGCTCTTCTGAGTCCGCCGCATAAACCTTGAACGCATCAATGCCGTGCCGCTTCGATCCCCAGTTGACCCGCAAGATGTAAGCCGGTTCGTGCCGAGACAAGGGTAGATGAGCGAAGCGATTCGGCGAAAAGCATCTAAAGAGAAGCGTCCAGATAGCGAAGAGCAATTGCAACTCCATGTCGACGCTCACGTCACGACGAAATCATAGCGTCCGTCTGGAACCTTAACAGGTATCAGATCATATATCCGGGCAAACTGCTCAACGTCGACACACACAACTTCTCGTCGTTCTCCAGACTTTGGAAAATATGTCCAAACGCGATCTTGATCGTTAAAATATTCATCGATGAAATTGACGATATCTTTTGTTTCCGCGCCGAACGACCGGCCTATGTTCCCGGAGCGCTTCGCGTGACAGAAGGATTCGACGTGCAACTTGGGAAATAGCGAAAACGATTCCGGGGAGTTCGCCGCACGGAGCTTTCTTGAGAATTCAGCATTATCTTCCCACCGTTTACGTATTGCATCCCATTTTCGGAAGCGTAAGGAAAAGGTTGGACGCGGCATGTCTTCATTGAGTCGCTTGAAGTAATTAACTCGACTCGCAAGACCACGCATCTCGCCGTCGGCATCGAAATAGAACGAGTCGATTCCAACCTGGTCGAATTTTTTTGCGAGTTCATTATTCTGCATATCGTCAACCGGATAAACCTTGATTTGAAGCTTGTCCTGCAAATCTGGTTTGACGCCCAGAAGAAAATCTTGCGCGCTGTCCCGTAGGCGTTCGAAAAAGTGAGAATCTTTTGATTGGTAGCTCATGCGGCCGGCTGGATATGAAGTCCCGGCATTATGCGTATCACAATCGGCAAGCTGTTTTCACCCTCGACTGATTGCTTATGCTGAGTAGTTCGGTTCAGCATCCCCACCCACCTATTCTCATAATTGGGTAGCGTTGAAAAAGACCGGCCGACCGAATGCGGGCGACCGGGGCTCTTCCGATTGCGAACCGGCTAGGCAACGTCATTACAATGTCCTGTCACCATCGATGGGGATAGGCGAACGAATAAGGGAGCTTTCACTCTCGTGCACTCGGTTACCCGACGCGCCCCCGCAACATGCTGTAATCACGGCGAAAGCACAAACCGGCACATCTGCGCATAACGTTTCGGGGACAGTACCCGCTGACTTCGCTTTGCAACTGACGTTTGGAGCGAGGTGACGCGTGCTGTCTTTTGGTTTTGCCAGGTTTTACGCTGAACACTAGGTCGTCTTGGATCTGTCCGTTGTCAGGCCACCGGAGTGCTCACCTGAGAGTCCAACTCAGGCGAGCACTTCCAATGGCTTTGAGGAGAGAGACCATGCGTCCCGTGTATCCGCAGTGCGTCTTCGAGTTGTACGCCACGATGGCCACCGAGCACATCGAGCGGCGGAGGGTCCGGAAACAGGGCTTGTCGGAACTGGCGCTGTTCCAGAAGCGCCTCCTCAAGCACTGCCAACTGCTTTGCCGGTTCGCCGGCCGGGTGGATTACCAGTCGGAGGACTTCCGCCTCGCGATGGCCGAGCTGGAACGGGTCGTGGCCGAAGGGCTCTGCGAGCGCTTCGCCATCGCCGCCAAGGACCACGACAATCTGATGGCCTTCGCCTGTGACGGGTTCGTGGACCTTCTGGTGGAGATGCTGTACGGCGGCAAGAAACGCAGTGACGTCCTGGCCCGTGTCACGGATGCAGGTCGTCGCTGGGTGGCGTGATCGTGTCGGATGTTCGACCGCAAGGACCGGACGACGCGCTCTTGCCCACCATCAGGTGCTCGGCAGCGCGCGTCGTCCTTTATGTGAACCATCAGGCAAATATCCAGGCCTCAATTGAGGACGAGCACAGCAAGACCGGACGGCCGCGGTGGAATTGCCGATCGCAGCCACAATGCGGTGCGCTCAGAACCAGACTTTGTGGTTTCGAGCTCGCGGGTGCCCGTGTTCCGAGTTCTATCAGTGAGCCGTAGGAAAAACTGTGGGGTTCGTTCGCTGAATCATTGCGCATAAAATCGCGAGCAACGGGTTTTTCTTGCATCTTCCTGCGAGCTCAGACGATGTAGAGTGATGCGCCGCCAACACCTTAAAGTTTATTCGGGTGCGAGCCGATCTTATGATTCGGCGACTCTCAAAGGAACAGGAAGCGTCGAATTCAGGATCGCCTTATGTCCAGTACTGTGATTAATGCCCTGCTGCTTGCGCTTGAGGCGAATCCCGCAGACGTTGAAATGCGGATCCATGTCGCTTCTCTGCTTGTTGACGCCGGACAGTTCGAGCAAGCGCTCGAACACTTTCAAACCCTTCTGAAGAGCAGCCCCTGCGATATTCCGGCCCTGGCTGGCGCGGCACGCGCTGCCGAGGGTCTTGGGCAGCGCGCGCTTGCTGAAAATTATAGTCGTTTGCTTTCTGCGCTTGATCCCAAGCGCAACGGTGAGCAGACCAAGTCGTCGGAAACCACGCAAGCATTCAGCGAGAACGATCCGCTCGACGAAAGCGCCGACGTAGAAAATGTCAACGACGAGTCGGACGTGTCGACCGATGAGGCGAGGGCCCCGACCCATCTGCGAGTTGTCGGTGGGAAGGACTATGATCCGGAGCTGCATGGCGTGTCGGAAGAACGTCCGACCACGACTCTTGCCGATGTCGGAGGTTTGGAAAGCGTCAAAAAACGTTTGAACATTTCGTTCCTCGCGCCACTTCGCAACCCAGAGCTGCGAAAGCAATACGGGCTGACTCTCAGGGGAGGCTTGCTGCTCTACGGGCCCCCAGGTTGTGGTAAGACGTTCATCGCTCGCGCTCTGGCGGGAGAGCTCAAAGCGAAGTTCTACTCGATTGGTCTGAGTGATGTGCTTGACATGTGGTACGGCGAAAGTGAGCGAAAGCTTCATGAGCTGTTTGAAACCGTCAGGCGAAATAAACCTGCATGCCTCTTCTTCGACGAGATCGATGCAATAGGGCACAAACGCGGAAACCTTCGTGGAAATGCAGGTCGCAATCTTGTAAACGCTTTACTGATGGAGCTTGACGGCGTTAACGCCGATAACGACGGTCTTTTTATTCTCGCCGCGACGAACCATCCTTGGGACGTGGATGAGGCGCTGCGGCGACCGGGTCGATTCGACCGTAGTGTTTTGGTTCTTCCGCCCGATGAGCCGGCCCGAGCAGCGATTTTGAGCCACCATCTAAAAAGCTACCCTGCTGACGCGATTGCGAGCACTACCCTTGCGAAGAAGACAGTTGAATTCTCGGGCGCCGATCTGAAGCAGTTGTGTAAGGAAGCCGCAGAAAGTGCGGTCGAGGAATCGCTTGAGACCGGCAAGGTTCGACCTCTCGAGATGAAGGATTTCGAATCTGTTCTCAAGACGTTGAGATCAAGCACCCGCCCATGGTTTGTGACGGCGAAAAACTACGCCATGTTCGCCAATGAGGGTGGGCAGTACGACGACCTCCTAGAATACATCAAGAAACAGAAATACTGAGATGGGCGCGCTTGACCAAGGGCCCGACTTCTTCGACAAACTGATCAAGCAAGCTGAGGGGCTGGCTGACATAAAGCGCTATGACGATGCGCTTGCCAAAGTAAGTGAAGCGATTGCAATCGATCCGAGTAACGCCGATGCATACGGCTTGCAGGCACTAATCTTTATCGGCCTCAATCGATTCGAAGACTGCGTTACATCAGCAGACAACCTGTGCCGCCTACGGCCAGAGAGTGAGTGGGGATACCGCCTGAGAAGCATCGGACTTCGCAACCTCAGGCGTCTAGATGATTCTCTCGTAGCGGCGAATGAGGCAGTGCGACTCGGTCCAGATCACGACGTTACTCATACCAATCTCGGAAATGTGCTCATCGAGCTTAAACGCCTCCCTGAAGCCGATGCCGCAGCACGAAAAGCGAGAGAGTTGAATCCGGAGAACGATCGGGCACTCAATATTTTGGGCCGTGTGGCTTTGCTTCAAGATAAATACTCCGAGGCCGAGGAACATTTTCGACAAGGTCTAAAAATTGTACCGTCCTCGGAGACATATCTGTTTAACTTAGCTCTCGCACTTGAGAAGCAGGGAAAGAAGCAGGAGTCGATCGAGTTCTATCGTCTTGCGGCGGCCGCGAATCCTCAAGATCCCATGGCTAAGGAGAATCTCAAACGCCTGGTGCAGTCCTACGCCGGCGGCATCGGTCTGGGAACAATCGGATTAATCAAGGTCTTGTCTGTTCTTGGGCGTAACAAAATCGCAGCAGGCTTTGTTGGAACGATTGCACTGATAGTGCTCGTCTTTGTTTTTTATCGGATTGTAACCAGGTATCGCCGCCGTAAGAAGATCCATCCGTCTGTGCTGATGTTCGTCGATGAAGAAGCAAAGGTCGAAAGGCATCGTGACCTAAAGTCGTTCGTCTATTGGATGGTGGTGATAGCGGTTATCGCCGTCGCTGTGCTCATCATGTCTGAGGTGCGACATCGTTTCTAGAGTCGGCTGGGAATGGAGCCGTATCTCGTGTGATAGCCACCGTGCAGGAAATGTCATCTACCGGATTCTCAGTGAGCGGCGAAGCGGAGCGACACAAAACTGAAAGTCGGGGTGCGAAGCCCAAGTGGAGAAAAGTTTTGGTAAAGGATCTTCATGCGCTTGCGCAACGAAACGAAGGGCAGATCCGCGAGCTGCCCTTCAGGTGCTAAATGTGTGAGAGGTCGACGGTCAACAGCGCTAACGATTCAAAGTGCTCATACTGTTCTGATTCGAACGCAATCAACTTCAGGATGCGTTCACCTTCGAAGTATGCGTTGAGAAGTCGGTAGCCGGGGATTCGAAGCCGCACTCCGGATTCGTTTACGATGGCGATTACCGGTTCCACTTCGGTGCTCACTTCCACCGCGCCGAAAACACCGAATTTCGAGTCGGGGGACCATTCGATTGTATGTCTTGCAATGCTACGCGTCGAAGTATTCGTCAGAACGCGACGTATAGTAGTCAGCCCGATGACCCGCATGAGAAACTTGCCGTCCAAGAGAACGTGGTTTTCCGATCGGTCGGACCAGGGTTCCGGTTTCTCGTCCTCTGGCTCTTCCTCGTCCCAGAATCGCTCGCTGCCGGTAAACAAACAGGCGAACCAGTGCTCTGAATTTGGGCTAAACTCGACGTCGCTGCATTGACCGTCATATACTGCGCCGTCCAAGTAAAGAGACGGTTGTTGGCCACGAATGATGGCGAAGAAGCGTTTAGAGTTAGGGCTGAAACCGAACGATTCGCAGGTGCCACTTACACGAAGCTGCTCCCCATCGAGCATCAAGCGATGATCACCCGGGTCCGTCGGATAGGCACAGGCCGTGCGAGCTCCATCGGGGCTGAAAATCAATGTATCTTTCAGCGGATTCATGCCGAAGCTCGATTCATGTTGCTCTGCAAACGAGCGGAAAAGCTCTTTTGCCTCTCGAACCCGTTCGGTCTTCACGTAGGGAGTCTCGTCCTGTTCCTTGTCCTCCTCTCGTTCCCTGAAAAGTTTCCATCTTCGGTCTTGCGCGAAGGTTGATAACGGAACCAATCCACTTACGCTCCTACCGTTCACTACGAGTTGCGCCTGCTCATCCAATGGAGAATACGCCCAGCATCCCCAGCCCATGAGGTTTCGAGAGGCACGAAACGTCTCGGTATCAAATCGGTAGCCGTTCGGAATTCCGCGCTCGAGCGGACGAATACTTACTGCCGAGTGCATGCGCTTGCTCCTTAAACCTTGTGTCGGATCTGCCCTTATCGCCACGCACCGCGTGGCGATAAGGGTTTGAGGTCGAAAGCAATGAGTTTGAGAGAACGATGCTTCGTTGCTGACACGGCACACTATGGCCTCGGCTGGGAGGCGCAGAATACCATCTGGTTTGAAACCGCTTGCGGATCCGGATCTGCTGTAACGCGGATGAACGTGTCATATGATCGAGACAAGCGCGGCTCCGATATTGTCACGGCGTTCGAGTCGAAGTCGAGACCTGTGAGCGATTTAGATCGAGTCGGTGAGCCTGTTGTGTCTCCGAGTCGCTCGTAAACAGCGAAGGGCAGATCCATGAACTACCCGTCTCAATCTTAGAGTCGAGACAGGTCGACCTTCATCATTAAGTCTTTGTCGAAGTGCTGATAGGTTGACGATTGAAACACCAGCAACTTCACGATTCGTTCGGTTTCATAATGGGCATTGAGAGCCCCGTAGCCGCGGACCTGAAGTTGCATTCCACGCTCGTTGCTCAGGCCGACGAATGGCATCGGATCCGATGGCCCTTCGATAGCGCCGAAAACGCCGTATTGCGAGCCGGGCGACCATTGGTGTGACGCGTTATGTTGAACGACCTTTTACTCGTTAGTGATCCTCAATAGTTGATCATATGTCCAACGCGTAGACGTTGCTTTCCGTCCAGATAGATATGGTGCTCTGGAGTGACGCCGTGCCAAACCGGCTGGGGTATCAAAGGCTGTTCCGATAGTTTGCGCGGGGCCTCCCTGGAATAGAGCGAGGTGAAGCAATGTTCAGAGTCGGGGCTGAACTCAATCTCGTTACAGATGCCGTCGTAAAGGTTACCGTCGACATACAAGGTTGGCTCGTCGCCGTGGATCCCGGCGAAAAAGCATTTGGAGTCAGGACTAAAGCCAAAAGCTCGGCGAATGCCATTAACGCAGATTGGCTTCCCATCGAGCATGAGGCATCGGTGTCCCGGTTTCGTCGAAGATGAACAAGCTGTGCGAGCGCCGTCAGGACTGGAGATGACTTTATCGAGCATCGGATTCATGCCGCCGACGTCCGAGTCCGATCGGACCTTGTCGCCCACGAGGCTCTTTAGCTCTTGAATGCTCTCGATCTGCTCCTAAGGTGTCTTGCGCGCCGCTTCTCCGGCTTCAGCACTCTTAAAAAGTTACGCTCTGCGCACTATTGCACTTGTCCAGTCGCTCGCGGACTAAGCGAGCGCTTCACCTTACCGCCCGCTTCTGTGTGATGTTTTATTGCTGTTTTTTTTTCTGTGTCCATCCGCCGAGGATGACGGTATGTGAGGTTATGTTTTGTGCCTTGGAGTTCTGCGATGCCAGCCCTACTGCCACGACTCCCGCGGGGGATTGTGCCCGGCGAGTCGATTCTTAGCCCTAAGGTATGAACGGAAGCAATTTGCTTCAGTTGCGGACCTTTGAATTCGCATCGTAAACTTTTCAAGCATTCAACATCCGGGCAAACTTGAGTCGGTCGGTCGATAGCCAATGAGCCTGTTGAGAGGCTGAGGAGGGAGCTCGGATATCAAATTCTTGCGGAAGCGTGTATGATTGACTGGATTTCTGCATTTTGCTTCGGTGCTGCCTGCTTTAGCTTCATACTGTTCATCGCTGCGACATACCGTGGAAAGCTTTATGTCACCGGGCGACCAGGCGGGCGCTACTTTACGCGGCAAGAGGATCCAAAATCGTTCAACGCTGCTCTCATCTTCCTCTTCGGAATAACGTGCTGGTGGCCCGTTATCGGTTTGCAGGCGTTACGAGGAGCTTGGTTTCCGTGGATTCCGCTTTCTGTAAATGCTTGCGGATTGGGAATATCGGTGGGGGTGACGATTGTTGCGGCAATGTCCGCCATTGCGGAACTAACCCAGCTCGCATTCGGTATGAGTCCTGGACGGAGGCGATGAAATCTCCATTGAACGTTCAACTGCTGTCCGCGATTCTTTTGATCGTCGCCACCATCTTGCTTTTGCTGATTTACTTCAAGATCAGACGTTCCGAAGCGAAATTTGACAATCCTCGTCTCACGGCGATTTTTTTGGGGCTTCTTTGGGGCGTCGTCATCCGTTCAGGTTTTAGCGTGCCATCATTTATGCCTTACATGACTGTAATGAGCACCGGCTTTCTCTTTCTGATTCCGCTCCTGCTCGGCTGCCTTACTATCCTTTTTCTGCCGGCAGAGGCGCCGGTGCGAAGGTGGGAAATTGTGTTTCTTCCGTGGGTCACAGTTTCGCTCTCCATGCTCGTTGCCGGTCTGGTCGGTTTCGAGGGCCTGATCTGTATCGTTATGGCGGCGCCCATCTGGTTGATATTCGCTTCGATAGGTGGAGCTGTCGGTAGCGTCATACGAAGATCGCGGCTTTCCGAGCTGCATGCTTTCGTGCTTGTGCTTCTCATTTCACCGTTGGGCATTTCGGTGTTGGAGCAGCTTGTCAGCCCTTCCGTAGAACTCCGGACGATTACGAATGAGACGCTGATCCGTGCGGAACCGGAGGTCGTTTGGCAGAACATTCGCACGGTGAAAACAATTTCCGCAGGAGAACTTCGGCCGAGTCTCGTACGAAGCATGGGCTTCCCCGACCCGATCGCTGCAGAGTTGTCAGGAGAGGGCATCGGCGCTGTTCGTCGCGCCACTTTCCAGGGAGGAGTGGAGTTTACGGAGACGGTCACGGAATGGCAGCCAAACGAGGTAATTGCATTTCACATTCAGGCGAATACCGACAAGATTCCCCGGACGACTCTCGACGAACACGTCACAATCGGTGGCGACTACTTCGACACTCTTCAGGGAAAATATGAGATACTGCCACTGTCGGACGGTAGCGTTCGACTTCGGCTCTCGAGCGACCATCGACTCAGCACGCACTTCAATTGGTATGCCGGCATCTGGTCGGACTTTGTCATGTCGGAGATTCAGTCGAATATCCTGCACGTGATCCGTCGTCGTTGCGAGGAAATCTCATCGAATTAACTCCGGTCCTCGGAACGCTCGGTATCGCTAGGCTGAGATCCTTCAGTGATGAATCAGGTCCTCAGACCGCACGATGTTGCTAAGTTGGGCCGCGGCATAGATGCCTGCGCGAAACGTTTAACGGGAAGCTAAAGTGCTAAGTTAGAGCCGATTTCGGGCGATTCCCGCCATGGAGGACGACGCTCAGCTAGCAAACGGTGCGGCGAAAGCGTCAGTGCTGGTGAAAGTACAAAGCTTCGCCGTCAGATGCGACTCCATTGGCTGCAATTAAGAGCTAGCAGGGATACGGCGTAAACGGACCCGGTGGACGATATGTGCCCGGCGGGAAGACAACGTCTCGTTCCCCCCGAAGGTAGCGTTCGGATGCAACTTTGTATGCCGCCAGGATTGGGAAATACTCTTCACGATATTCTCTTAGTGTGGACAGCCTCTTGGATAGTGCAATCGGCCGCTTGCTATCGCGGTTGCTCTTTTTCGTCTTCTTTGGCCGCGCACCGGGTACAGTGCGCTCGAGTTGCTTGCGCGTAGGGAACACGTGACCTTTCGCTTTCCATTCAGCGACGAGCACCTGCCGACGCACTTCGAACTTCGTGAGCATACTCTCAGCGTATTCTCGCTGTGTCATATGTTCGTAACCCGGAAGTCGATCATAGCGCAGTGTGTGCTCGTCGATGAAATCCTTC
Source organism: Bdellovibrionota bacterium (assembly GCA_046328905.1). Classification (GTDB taxonomy): domain Bacteria; phylum Bdellovibrionota_C; class UBA2361; order SZUA-149; family CAZDWZ01; genus JAXLVP01. Next base: position 1,804,323 of record JAXLVP010000002.1, on the reverse strand, counting down.
CTTTTCAAGTTCCGGTTGTATCGTTTACGCTCGTTGTATTCGGCTTGGCGGAATACCTGCACCGTGCGCTCTCTCCCCCAGATGGCATCATGAAATGAGTTGTAGCCGGGATAATCTTCGATAAACTCGCACAATCCAGAGTGCACAGGTTGCAATGCGGCGTAGAAGAATTGCTCTTCGATGTCTTCAGAGTAGAGAAGTGCTTCGGCCGAATATCGCCGTTCGAATAGTGGGCCCCCCGGGAATTCCGGAACATAACGCTTTACAGCATCTGTGAAGCGCGAGCCGAGGTCACGCTGGAAATTCGCTCGGTTGCAGCCGGGAAAGCGCGAGACGTGATGGTAGTGATTGCCCTGCATGACGAAAGCATACAATTTCGAATCGTATTTCTCGCGATACTTGGCTAAATAGCCGAGCATGAAGATTTCGAGTGGACGGTTGTTGACAAACCAAAGTTGCGAGTTGATCGCCCGCGCGGTGACGAACGAGCCGTATTTCGGGTTTTCGATCCGCAGTGGTTGGGATCGGGACTTCTTTCTGTATGGGCTCGTTGAACGGATTTTAAGAAAAGACATTGCTACCTCGCGCTCAAGGCGCAGCCCTTCCATGTCGTGTACAAACACGACTGTCGACATTTTGTGAATAGAAGCGAAAGGGCTTCGCTGTATCTGTTTTCGTAAAAGACTGCTTGGTCGTTTCAGGCGCCTCAAATATCGACCGCCTTGAGGATACCGGGCAGAGCTGGATACGGGGCAGCGCTAGTGGGTGTCGTTTTGGCTCGAAGTAACCACCTTAGCGGGAGGTCTTCATAACATCCTCACCGAGTGTATTTTGCGTGGTGCGTCATGAGAAAAGAATTGAATATCGGTCTGAGTTTCGTGCTTGGCCTCGCGCTGACATTCTTCGTTGATCAAGCGCATGCCGGCGTCGGAGCGCATTCAGGGGTTGGACATGGCAGTACCGGCGTGGGGCACGGAGGCTCTGGGGTCGGCCATGGCGGCGGAGGAGTGGGAGCAGGCAGCACCGGCGTCGGCCATGGAAGTTCTGGAGTCGGTCACGGCACTTACGGTGTAGGAAGCTCAGGCGGAGGCGTAGGCTACGGGACACTGGGCGTTGGCAGCGGCGTGGGCCGAGCGAGCTTCGGCGTCGGGCATGGCAATTCAGGACTCGGCGGCAGCGGTGTCGGACTTCGCTCGCTAGGGGTGGGAACGGCGGGTACAACTAGCCGAGCCGCGACCTACAGCACCGCGCGCGCAAGTTTGGGAAATGGAAACGGGGGCGCGGGATTCGGAACTACTGGGCCTGAACCGGCGCGTCCAAGGGGCGAACCGAGTGCAAAGCATGTCTACCCTGGTCGTATGGTCAGAGATTTGGGACACGGGCTCAAAGCCTCGGGATTTTATCCCACAAGCTTTTCAGGCAATGGAGCAAACGGCGATTCCGGCATCAGATATCCGCATCTCGGTGGGTATGCCTTCGGCGGGAACTCCGGAATTGTCGCTTCGGACTTCCATCAGCATTAGGTAGTCGGCGCAGAACGCGATTGGAGCTTGCATGTCGGCTCCGACGACGTCGAAGAGTCTGCGGCGGGCGGCGCATCTATCCGGATCTTGGGATACTGACGGCAATGTGGTCGAATCGGCGACGAGCGCCTCGCAATTCCTCTAACCGGAAATCAGCAAATCTCTCTGGAATCTCTCTCTTTATCTTCATCCAGTACTTTAGCGTGTGGGTCGACCTCGATGATCCAGCGGTCGTTTTCCTGACTGGCGCCTTGGACTTACGCTGTGTCGTTTGTTAGCTATGGAGAACTATGAAATCTACGTTGGAAGAAATTAAGCAGCGCTTTGACGCGGACGTGGAGCGATTTTCGAATCTTCAGACAGGCCAATCGGCGACTATCGATGCGCCGCTTGCGATGGACTTAGTGGCCAGAGCTGCTGCGGCGACTACGCCGGCGGCTCGGCACGTGCTCGACGTCGGCTGTGGGGCCGGAAACTATACTCTGAAGCTCCTCGAAAACCTTCCCAACCTAGATGTAACGCTTATCGATCTAAGCAAGCCGATGCTAGACCGCGCTTCGGAGCGAGTCGGCGCTTCGACAAGGGGACGGATCACAACTCTGCAAGGAGATGTACGGAAAGTTATCGCATCGGATGCGCGGTTCGATATCATTCTCGCCGCCGCGGTGCTGCACCACCTGCGCACCGATGAAGAGTGGCATAGCGTCTATTTGACGCTCTTTCACGCATTGAATCCCGGCGGATCTCTCTGGATCTTTGACCTGGTAGAAAGCTCCATTCCTCAGGTGCAGGAACTCACGTGGAGGCAGTATGGAGAGTATCTCACGCAGTTCAAAGACGAGGCATATCGAGAACATGTCTTTGCCTATATCGAGAAAGAAGACACACCTCGCCCCTTGATGTTTCAGCTCGACCTTTTGCGAGAAGTTGGATTTACAAAGGTCGACGTTCTCCACAAGAACGCCTGCTTCGCGGCGTTTGGAGCGGTGAAAAGTTGAAAGCTTGGAGGTCGGCCGGAAGAGTAGGTCGCGAGGATGGGACTGCGCTAGCCCGGTAACGTTACTGTGAAACTTGTCCGGAGCGAGGTGCGCTCGGAAACCAGTTAACCCAATGATTCCTCCCCTAATGTGGCCCTAGGGAGCTCACTGCCGGTACGGCTTTCGAATATCGACCCCTCTGAGGACCCGGGATCCGCGCGGGCCTAGGGAGCTCACTGCCGGCACGGCTTTCAATATCGACCCTCCTGAGGACCCGGGGGTCCGCGGGGTGAAATATCGACCGCCCTGAGGACCTGGGGTGGCCGGGGATCTGGGGTGGGCTGAGGGGGGGATGGGACTGCGCTAGCCCGGTAACGTTACTGTGAAACTTGTCCGAAGCGGGTGCGCTCGGAAACCAGTTAACCCAACGACTGCTCCGCTAATGTCGCCCCAGGGAGCTCACTGCCGGCACGGCTTTCGAATATCGACCCCTCTGAGGACCCGGGATCCGACCAGGGATCCGAGGGTGGCCGTGTGAGGAGAGGAATATCCCGTCCTGAAATCTTTCGCGTTGGTGAAATATCGACCGCCCTGAGGACCTGGGGTGGCCGGGGACCTGGGGTGTTCGGCGGCGTGAGGGGTCGTAGGGCTCGCGGCAAGACCGTGTAGGCGATATTCACCAACGTCGCGCTGTCCGAACACGGGTCTCAAGACCACGCTAAGGCTCGCGAACGTCAGGCCAGAACCCGTCACGCTACACGTAATCGCTGCGGTCAGCGGTTCAGTCCAAACTTTCTTACTTCGTGGTTTGGGTTTCTGTCCGCGTTCCTTTCGGTGTCGCGGTCAATTTCGGTGACTCCGATGCGCGCATCGCCTCCACAGAATCCCGGAGCGTCGGTCGACGCCCGGCACTGCGACCGGTGGTTTCCTTGTATTTCACAACTTTGGCTTGCGCGTCATTGAGCGTGACCTGAAGGTGCGAATACTTGAGAGTCAGCAAGTCGAACTTCTCCTTGTAGCGGCTTGCTTCGGCCTGCGCTTCCCGGAACGCACGCGCCTTAGAATCAACTTCCTTTTGAAGCCGTTCGACCGTCGCGTTGATGTGAGATTTCCCGCGCGTATGCTCTTGCAGGTTACTTTTCACTTCGCTCAGCTCCTGCGTCGCATCCGTCAGCTTGAAGGTAGCGCTTGCAAGCTCGTCACGAGTATCAGCGAGGCGCTCATACACCTGAGCCAGCTCAACCTGGAGTGCATTGATCTCCGTCTGCTGCCGCTCAGAACGCGATTCAAATTCACGCCGCTTTTGTTGCTCGACGTTCAGAGTCTGCAAAATTCCCACGTGTTCAACCTGGAACGTTGTGAGCGTTCGTGTCTGTTCGCGGAACTGCTGTCGAATTTGCGCGAGCTCACGTTCCATCGCTTCGCGGTCACCGACCTTTTGTCGAATCAGATCTTCTGATGTCGCGAGCGATTCTGTGAGCCGATCCACCTGGCCGCGGAGCTCACCGTTCAGCTCATGGAGATTCGTCAGCGATTCCTGTTTCTCGCCTATTGCTTTTTCGAGGCGTGCGATGAGCGACTCACACTCACTCACTCGATTGTTGAGAGCCTGATTGTCTTCAGAATACCGATGACACCTGTCGTCCAGTTCGTGAATTTTATCCTCCCGCTCCCGAGTTTGTTTCTCAAGATCGAGGAGGAGCTCGTTCTTACGAGCCAGCTCCGCTTGCGTAAACCGAAGCAGCTCACGTTCTTGGTGCAGGCCCCATCGCGCATCTTTGAGCTCCTGAGCTTGCTGCTTATACTCAGCAGTTGTTCGTTCCAACGATGCCTCAGTATCTTTCAGCTTCGCCTGATGTTCGCTCAGTGCCGCACTCGCAGCCGTCAGCCGTTCATCTGCATCAATGAAGGCCCGAAGTTTGTCTTGGAGCAGCGCGTCTTTCGCTTGAGCAATTTGTTCGAAGTGCTCTCGTTTCCGATCAGTCTCCGCGAAACTCGTTTGCAGCTCTTCGAGCTCTGCCTCGCGGCGTTGGAGGTTCGACAGAGCTGCGGTAAGCTCCTCTCGCGTTGTTAGCAGCGCCTCGGTTTTGATTTGGAGCTCAGCACGATACTTTTCAGAACTTTCTGCATTTGCGCTGGCGAGGCGCGTCGCATCGGTGAGAGCGAACTTTTTGTCCTCGAGATCGCTTGCAATAGAATTGAGCTGCTGAAGTCTTTCATTCAGCTTCGTTTCATTCGCCTTTTGAATGAGCAATTCCCGCTGAAGCAGTCCTTTCTCGATTTCGAGCGATGCGATCAGCTCCCGGGTGCCGAGCATTACTTCATGGAGCGCGCGAAACGCTTCGCCAGCTGATGCATACTTTGCTGCGTGAGAATTCGCTCTGACATCAGGCGCGTCGTTTGTATCAACTGGAACCGCGGCGTTGTCGATCATTTCAAGCTCGTCGTTGTTATCCAAAATACCCTCACCCGGCTATCCGCCACTTAAAACAACAATATTTGAAATACACAAATTACGTTGGCGCCCGGTTTCAACGTGTCTTCGGATTCCTCGATACTGTCTCTTTTCGTGGGCTGCGTGGATTTCACTCCTCTCAAGCCAGCAGCTCTCGAAGAGAAAACTGGGTCATGTTGGGATGCGCAGATCCTGTTTTTGTCGAGCTCAGCCGACGTTATCGTATCGAAAACCAATGGCTGCGGCGTTCTAGCTGGCTGAAGTGATATGACCGCCGCGGAGTCTGCCAAATGTTGGAATCGGGGTGTGACACCGCTCACACGATGACTTGGGAGTGAACGTCAGCTAAGCTATTCACCTTCCAAATCTCGTTCATTCCCACTTTCGTTCTGGTTTCCCCTCGCCGGGAGGAGATCTCTGCGCGCCGTCTCTTGCCGCGGCAAGAAATGGCACGCGGTCCTATTTGTGTTTTCATTTAGGTAACAGAGATGGGTAAAAACATGCAGTTTGAAGAAATTTGTCAGTTCCTTTCAGTTCGTTATCCATTGCGCGATGTGCGCGTGTGCGGCGAAGAAACGTTCGTGATTTTCGCCGAAATGCATTCGCAAGTGAATCAGCGACGCATCTCTCACGAGCTTCTAACGTTTCACCGATCGTTTCCGCAGCAACTTGTGGGCGTGGAAGGCTACGCCTTTGATCATCGACGTGACGGTGCGATGGTCGCCGTCACTGCGGCGGAAGTTCTCCGGGGATGCAAATGCTCGGCGGAGCAATTTGATGCGAAGAAAATCGGAGAATACGCGCCGCTCTTTTTTGAACAGGGCTTACATGCGATCGGCCTCGAGGCGGACGGCCAGGCGCTCATTCCTACCTTCAATGGTCAGGTAGCCCATTACTATCGGCATCTGCTGCAAAATGCAGTTCATGGGATCCCTTCAATCTTTTTTCGAAAAGGTCAGTTGGTCACGAAAGCCGCCGCACTACTTCGATTGTGTGAGTACCTCAAGGAACGATTTGCGGACTTTCCGGCAATTGAGGTCAACAAGTTGAAATCGGAAGGTGAAGGTGACGAACGAGTTGTCAGTCTCGGTGACTCGGAGTTGACCTACATGACCGATCTGTACGAGTCGTTGACCAATTGGCAACGGAAGCACTCGCTTTTTGGGCGAAGTAGCTTTGCCGCTGAAGTCTCTCTTCGTGAATTGCGGCGCCAGCAGGGGAAGTTGGGCGCACTCGTGGTAGGCGCCGGGCACACAGTCTGCGGTCTCGAAAAAAAGAGCCTGCAGGAGCACCTTGCCGACGCCGGCGTCAGCTCGATCGTTGTCGACCCGGCACGATCTGACGCAGGCTGGGAAGAAATGGTCGACGCTGTAAGGAGCTCAGTCGTGAAAATTGTGCCGATGAAGTAGCGGGTAGAGATCCTGCCTGTGTGGCAGCCGGTTTTGTCTTTTTGAGATAGGACCGCTGCTTGCACGATATGACGATTCGTTTACGGTGTCGCACAACCCTGTTCGGATGGTTCGGACGTTGCCTAGTTGCATAGCTTTCATCGAGTCGGTTTTTGAGGGCGAACCGATAAGCGCTAAAATATTATGAACTTTCGCAACTTCGTAGCGGGGCCCCGAGGGCTATGTCGATCCACCGCCGGATGGCGCTCCCATCAATTCGTGCAGCCGGATATTTTTATCGAGGGATGCGCCTTGTCTATCTCTTCTGTTGAGCTCGATGAAAAGTCGTTATGAGAACGGAACCTGGTCCTTGCGCGCCGCTAATCTGAGCAGATCAGTCCGAGTTAGAGAATCCGCTCGAAGGTTCTGTTTCTTTGCGGTGTATCGTGCATGGCATGATTCCCTGGTTTGACACACCTTGTGTGATGATGAGCTCTGGCATAAACAAGGCTTACCTATGGCAACTGAATCTCGAAAAATAACCTGCGCGGAGCACGGAGAGGCTCGGGCGACGTTCGTTTGCAAACATCTCATGCATGCGACGAAAGTCGAATGGATTTCGAGCAGTCCGACACCGGAAGACCCTTGGCCGGATGCATGGTGCGCAGACTGCAATAAGGCTTTTGAGGTGGAAGGTAGGTGGACCGACGCAGCGATGGCACTGGTGTCGGATGACATACGGGCGATCTGTCATACTTGCTACGAACGTGCGCGAGCCCGCTGTTTACAAAAATACATTCCTGAAACGGACATGCAGTAAAGGGGTGGCAAGATACGCGCGCGTCCTTGCGCTCTAGTGGTTTGTTTCACCAAGACTAATCCACACGGGCGCGTGATCGCTGCTCTTCTCCCATCCGCGCACCTCACGTTCGACGCCGCCCGTTTTAAGCATCGCTGCGGCTGGAGTGTTGAGCAGGAAATGATCGATTCGAATCCCTGCGTTTCGAGCGAATGAATTTCGAAAGTAGTCCCAAAAAGTATAGATCGAGTCGTTGGGATAAAGTTCTCGGATTGCGTCGGTCCAGCCCTGATCGAGAAGCTTCGCATAGGCGGCTCGGGACTCCGGAAAAAAGAGAGCATCGTCAACCCAACGCTCGGGCTTGTAAGCATCGAGGTCTGTGGGGATAACGTTGTAATCGCCGATGAGGAGCACCGGTTGCTTGAGGCGGAAGCGGGTCTTAGCGTATGCGGAAAAGCGTTTGAACCATTCGAGCTTGTAATCGAACTTCGGCCCAGGCGCAGGGTTGCCGTTCGGAAGGTACAGGCAGCCGATCAGCGTTCCGCCGACTGTTGCCTCGATGTATCGGCTGTGTGCGTTGTCCGAGTCACCGGGCAAACCGCGGCGCGTTTCTTCCGGCTGTTTGCCGCGAGCGAGAATCGCTACGCCGTTCCATCCTTTTTGGCCGTGCCAGATCGCGCCGTAACCGGCGTTCTGAATTGCTTCCAACGGGAATTTATCCTGCGGCGCTTTCAGCTCTTGAAGGCAGACTATATCGGGCGTCGATTGTTTGAGCCAACGGAGCAACACCGGGAGCCGGCCGTTGATTCCGTTGACGTTGTATGTGGCAAGCTTCATCGCGAAAGAATGTAACACAAACGTGGCCGCCTGGGGTTTCCCGCGGTAGCCACGCTTGTTTCGATGACAGAATCAGCTTCCCCAGTCGTAACCCAGCGCTACGTTGAGGACGTGATTGCCGTCGCTTGATTCGTCGCCCACGTCGAGGCTGGTGAAGAACCATTCATAGCGATACCGCAAACCAACGTAAGTGTTGCGGTTGAGAAACACTTTTACACCTGCCTCCGGACCAGTAGTTCCATCGAAATCGTCATCGTTGAAGGCTGCTCCGACAAATGCGCCGACGAATGGTACGACCGAATGGTTATCAAGATATCCGGTGAAGTTATAGTCAAAAAATGGCGCTATTGTAGCAGTCCAAACATCCGGCGCGTGGTCGTTGTAGGTAGCGTAGTATGCCGCTCGAATTCCGAACTCGGGGCGATCGTCAAGATACATTCCGTAGGACAGGTCCGCGTTGAGGCTACCTGAGTCCGAATCCTGCTGATGAAAGAAACCGGCGGCAACTTCGACTTCGGAGTCGCCCGCTCTTGGTTGTGCAAAGCTTGGTGTGGCTCCCAGTAGGAACAGACTACTCATCAAAATGAAAAGTGTTGTGCGCTTCATCGTCGTTCTCCCTCAAGTGGTCTGGCGTTTGAATCTAGAGTTGCGACGATCCATTGATTGCGTGGAATTGGCCATGCGCTGGATCAGCGTAGAGTATCCGACCGTAATCAGCAGAATTGAGTAGATGTAACAAGCTAGACTGCATTATCGAGCAACTCCTTTCGCTTGTTTCACGAATCCTAAATATCGACCGCTCTGAGGACCTGGGGGGAGGACCGGACCTGGGGGAGGATCTGGGGGAGGACCTGGCGGACAGGTAGAGCGCCGCCGATACACCGACCTTGCGTCGTCAAAGACCTCGTGTACGTTGCATCGTTTCCTCACATATCGTGCGCTCTGAGGACTTGGGGTGGGTTAAAATCGCCGGCGCGGTGGCTGTGGTGGGAGTTTGTGTTGCAGGAATGGAGCGGCAGGGAGTTGGCTTCTCGACAAGCGTCTCTCTGAAACCCTTCGGAACGTGGTTGCGTTCCGAAGGGTTGGAACCTCGACTCGTTAACCAGGTGGTTTGGCGTCGTTGTCAGGCCGGGCGTGCGCGATGACTCGCGGGAAAGTCACGATTGAGCATTGCCAAGCACATTGCCCACATGGAAACCAAATCGGTTTCGGTGCCTTCAGCGCACAGTCTATCGTAGAGTGCATCTTGTGCTTCGGGAGTGGCATGTTGACGAAGCTGTTCAAGCAGGGCGTCGAACGCACTCTCCCACCGCTGAGACTGACCCTGAGGAGCACGAGAAAGAATCCTTTCGCGCTCTTCGGAAACCTCGTCCACACCAAGGAACCAATTCAAAACCGCCGTGTCGGCCATCGGACTACTCCTTTTAACGAACAGAACCTGCAGCATTATTGACATTCACAACGCTGCCGAGAAGTTGGCGGAGTATATCCAGATTGAGGCGACGAGGGTAGCGGGGCATTCAAGTCTCCGTACTGCCATCACTTCTTTGACTTTTGGCCGGTGCAGGACGCGCCCCGACGTTCTTTAGCTTGCCGGGAGGCAATTTTCACGGACCGACTGATTGTGCTAAGCGATAAAAAGCTCCTTTAAAAAACAATTCGAATGCAATTCGTTCTCGGCATCGTTCACTGCGACTTTTCGCGGTTGCCGGTGTTGAGCGCAACACTAGAAAGGAGTGCCTATGTTGTCTCACTGCGTGTCTTCCCGGACGCGCTAGAGGCTGGTCATTCCCAGCGGCGTCCCGTCGGACGCCCGGCCATGCCTCCCAGCGCGCTGGGAGACAACACGATGTTTCGGTTTCATTCTGCTGCGGATGCTCGGGTTCGAGCTCGTCGCGATCGCGCCGCTCGTTCGTATCGCTGTCCTTTGGGGGTGCACTATCGTAAGCGCCATCCTTTGGACTGCGGTAAGGCGGACTGCGCAGTCTGTCACGGCGATAAGGTGTACGGAGCTAAATCGCGTCAAGCACTTCGCTCCGATGTCGCCTATCGCGAGGGGTTGGATCAAGTCTGATCCGCGGTAGACCGGACGCACGGGGAGGGGATGCGCTTGTACTCTCCTCCCTGTGCGGTTTTCTCTGGTTGCACGAGTGTTGCGGCTCAACCAAAAAAGCTCAAACAGGGCTCAGGACCTTAGGGATTTGCGGCCGTACTGCGACCAAGATTCGACAAACCGCTGAACGAAATCTCGGTAGCTGTCATAAGAGCCCTACCGAGCGATCAAATGTGTTTCAGTGAGCTGCGTTCTCATTCGCTCGCTGGAACGGATGATCTACGTTCGGGAGAAAAAGCTGAATTTCTCCGCTAGCTGTCGTCACAGCTTTCAGCGCCCATCCTTTTTCTTTGGGATGCGGATCGGTTTGGTTCGGTGCCGAAGTTTCAACGATAAAATCCTCCAGAAAAAACTGTGGAGCCGTTGACAGTCCAGTGGCTCGCCGCTGAAGAGGACATTTGCGTATCGCCAAGTGTGGCATTTGACCGAATCGTGACCACGTGATCTGGGTGAAAGTCGACGACCGTGTCGGTCACCGAGGTGAACCTCGAGATATCTTTGGAATAGCGCAGATACCACTTCCCAACGATCGTGCTCTCGCTGATATTGGCAGTCGGCTGTTCTGAAAGCGCGTTGACACTAAGGAGGCACAAACCTAAAACTGCGAGGAACCGGAATAAATACTTTGCGCCCATTAAGTCTCCGAGAAGTTCTGCCAAATTCCTAATGGGAGGGACCGTGTGACTGTCGCAAGTATTGAATAGTGAGGTACAACAAAGTCCAACGCGCGACAAACAAATCGGGATGGGAGCTTCGGTTGAGCTTCGTCTACAAAAGTTCTGACAAGAAAGCGAATGTCTAACAGTCCGCGCTCATCTTCCTCCTACGAGCACGCCCGCCAACCGAACCAGTGAAATAATCAGCAGTGCGACACCGAGAATCCGGAACCGCTTTGCAAACTTTTTCCGCTGTTGCTCGTCCGCTTTTCTCTTCGCCAAACTATCTGACTTCAGCAGCAGCAACACTCCAGCGATCAGGCCGGGAGCGATATCGTAAACGATGCCTGCGATCGAACCTTGTCGCCGTTTGTTCCTAACGAAGGGAGTGTCCACATCCGGCAGCATGAGCTTCGTCTCTCCGCCGTCATTTCGCACGACTCGAAGCTTCCAAGTAAGCTCTCCCGGATCTCTATGGTAGGTCCCTGAGACGAGATACTTTTCGCTGAATACGTTTTCCAGGATGACGGTAGAGTCCTTGTATGTCCACGGACTCCGGAAGGTCTCGTTGGCTACGGAGTCGGCTACCCGTCCGCGATCCTGAATTATCGCCCAATGATCCGGTCGAAACTCGATCTCCATGTCCGTGACAATTTTTATGCCGAGCGCCTCCGACGAGTCTTGCATGTACCACGTTCCCAGTACGCTCGTCTCATCAGTTGGCGCAGGCTGGGCACAGACCGAGAGCGCCGAAAGGACAACGCAACAAAAAACAGTCACTAGCGAAAATGGAAGAAGCTTGAGTGTCATGGGGCTCCAAAGTGGCAGGTCTCGGCCGAGGAGACCGTTTTCTGTTCGTTCGGATCTCTTCTCAAGGATTCGACGATCGCGTCAAACCAATTCCCGTAGTGGAAAGATTTGCACGCGGAGATTTGTGTTCGGAGTTTCGTTAAGGCGTTTCGGCGAGAAGTTGGTTCGAACACATACGAGATAACGGGCCTCAGCGAGGCTGAGAGGCAACGTCTCGATGCTTTTCCCGCCAAAACTGGGTCTGCGAGGTCGAAGCACGCGTTTTTTAACGCCATACCAATATCGTTGGTGGAATAACCTTAACGCTATTCCGCCCTTTGAAAACTCATCACGAATCATCAACCCGTTCTGCGAATGAGGTGGCAAGATCTCTCTCGCAGTATGGGGAACCCTATAGGTTTTGGTTTGCCAACCAGTTGGGTGAATAACAGAGCAACTGAAGTCCAGTTGACTTGAAGTTCACCTGATTGGAGCGAATCATGCAGTTCCGTTTACGAGAAAATCGCGTCTTATCAGTTACCCTGCTCTCGCGAGCTGTAAATCAGTCCCGCATTGGCGGTGACGCAAGAGACGACCTGGAGACAGCCCTTCCTGGTATCCTTGAAATACACCAACAGGGAATCCCGAGAGAGAACGCTCGGGCATACGCGCGTCACAGCGCCATGCTTGCTCGCGGTATCGATTTCCATGAACTGTCCGAAGAACTGACAGTGAACAAAGTGGTGTCTTACGACCGCGGCGTGAAAAGCACGGTTTGGCAACCTGACCGGGCAAAAAAGGTCACGCTCTCTGTCATGATGGCGGGTCGTGGATTGAGTGTACAAGGTATCGGCGGACTGTTCGGCGAGCCGAAAGGCCTCAACGAGTATGAGGCTGCGTGCTTCGCCTTCGGCCGAGCGCTCGAAGAACCTTACCGCGCCGCAGTGCAACGGATAGACGGCCAACTTACTCTGACCTGCCTGCGCCGCGGAGTCCCTGGCATTCGAGTTGATCTCGAATGTCTGAACGGATTTCATTTGTCGCGAGCCGATTGGCTATGCTCCCCAGCGAGCGAACGACCGGCGTTGTACGCGGATCTGATATCTCCGCTTGCTATTCTCATGCTGGCGATCCTGTCGAAAGCCAATTTGAGCAGTGCTCTTAATCCGCGGGCTTCGATGTTTCCGGAGATTTGCATGCTCCGCGACTCGCCGACGATGGCGGAGTTGTGCCTCGCCTATGATCAGTATCGTGCGCATGTGACCGAATTCATCGACGAGCCTCAGGTATTTACACCGGGCTCGGGTAATGCATTTGCGCCGAGATTCAATTAGCGCTCACTCGGGCGTTGAGGGTGCAGAGGAATCAGGGTTCCCCATCCTGCGCATCTACGATGATACGCCTGTTGTTCTTCGACCGAGCGGCATAAGACTCGGTCAGACCCACAATCAACTTGTGTTCAGCAGTGTCACACGTGCAGTTGTTCGGAAACGTTCGACATAAGAGCATGACACGCGAGGATGAGCGTTGAGACGCGGTATGGTGCTAGCTCCGGTTTACCTCGACCGCCGGGTTCACGCTGTCTTCAACACAAGGTATTCCGCTATATAGCTTGTCTATTCAACGACCTAGGAGTCGTATACGGACTGGCTGCTCGAAGCTCCTCTGCGGCTGCCAGCGGAATGAAATGCTTCCCTGGATTTGATCGCGCCTCTATGGCAGTCTGCCCCCGCCGTTCTTTCCATCCGAGAGTCTTCTCTTCATATGAGGGTATTAGGTTTGCGAAGAAGTTTTTTTCGCCTACTGCCCGATCAGCTCCAGTTTGAGGAGATGTCGGAATGGCTAACAGCCCAGCTCGTAACGTGTTTGCAGGAATGATTCCTGCGTTGATGACGCCAACCAAGGATGATGGCACGCCGGACCTGGATCAGCTCGTCGTTGTAGCAACGGATTTAGTCGCGCGTGGCGCGACCGGTGTTGTTTACGCGGGCTCGATGGGAGAGTGGCCTCTCCTGAGTGATGAGGTCCGAATGGAAGGCGTCGCTCGACTCTGCGCTGCGGGTATCTCGGTCGTCGTTGGAACTGGTCATCCGAATCCACGAGTGGCAGCCCACATCGCGGCGCACGCGAAATCGGTAGGCGCCGCCGGATTGATGATCATCCCGAGACAGAGCTCTCGAGTTTCCATCCCGTCCGCTCAGCGAACGCATTTCGCGAGCGTACTTGAAGCCGGTGCTCCGTTGCCGGCGGTGAGCTACAATAGTCCGTATTACGGCTATTCGATGACGCCGGATATGTTTCGCTCTCTTCGACAAGATCATGACAACTTGGTCGGCTTCAAAGAATTTGGCGGAGCTAATGATCTTACTCGAGACGCGCAGTTCATCACGTCGGGCGACCCGGACCTGTCACTCCTTGTCGGAGTCGACACGCAGGTAACTCACGGGTTCCTCAATTGCAACGCGGTCGGGGCGATCACAGGGATTGGGAACGTGTTCCCAGAAGCAGTGAGCTATTTGCTCCGCTTGTGTGTTTTTGCGCGCGAGTCGAGTCAGCGAGTATCAGAAGCTCGCCAACTCGCGTTTGAGCTCGAACGTGCGATGATGGAGCTTGCAAAGTTCGACGAAGGACCGGATCTCGTTCTGTACTACAAGCACCTGATGGACCTCGCCGGAGTGTCCGGATACAAAGTTCCGATTCTGCCTGGTGATACCTTGAGTCCGACGCAGACCGCATTTGCGACACAGCAGTTCGCGCAATTCAACACGTTTTGGGCTGATTGGGATGGTAAGAATTTTCTGACTACTTGATCGAACGCTCGAATATGACGGTTCACGGGCTCCGAGCTTCTCTGCTCGGAGCCCTGCCCTCACACCCACTTGTTTCGCCAGAGCAAATGAGCACCATGCAGTGCCGTCTTTCCGTCAAGCGAATGCAGCAAGAACGAAGGGAATGCTCGTGTGTGTTCGCCTTATCCCCTCATCTATTCGTGATTGATCCACCGCTTCACTATATTCCGATCCTGAAGTATCGTATGAACGGTCAAAGACATTCGGGTAGACTTCCTTTTCACACTCTTTGTCTCAAGCGTGTACGCCGTTAGGGGCAGAGAGTTGTTCGACGGTTTCATTTGCATCTTAGCAAATTCCGTTTCCTTTCTTCTTCGTGAAAGCGTAGGTGATTCATGTCAGGGATCTCCAAGCTCGTCGCCCGAGATCGTGTTGGCGCAGCGCAACCATCGGACGCGCCTGGGTTTCATTATGCCTTCCGCATCAGCTTCGTTGGCGAAGATCACGATCGGATTTGGCAGCCCCCCGTGTGGCCTTCGGACAAGCTGGCGCACGTTCAACGGCTTTTCGGTCTGGTCAGTACCATGTTCACCGAGCTAGACGGCGAGACCGTCGCCATCGGGTGCTTTCCCGCAAGCGCGGACGACCTGAGCGCGCTCGATGCTGCCCTGAGGGCCGACAACGAGTACAAGCCCAAGGAGCCGCTTCCTCCGTCGCTTGGCGGGAGGCTCCTTGCCCCGTCTGAGCTCAGTGAGTGGCGGATCTCGCCGACACCGGGCTCGCTTTACCGCGGTTTTCGAATTGCGAACTACTCCCTCGGAACGGCTCGTGGTGAGGGCGGTTCGACGCTTCGCGCGGCGACAGGATGGAACGACGCGGCCATCCGTTACGTCGCCGAAACATTTGGCGGTCCGGTGTTCTTCAAGCGGATCCGGGACAGTCAAGTCATGGTGATTCAGATCGACCACGACGAGGAAGAGCTCGAGGTTTTGCGGCAGATGTTGAAGGACTAGCTCCAACGTTTGCGACGGATGTGTGGCGCGGGAAGAGCCTCGGCTCTCCCCGCGCTCGCTCTCTGCCTATTTGATTGAGAAGGATGAAGATCCGCAGGAGCTAGCGAAGCTTCTGCAATCAGGAGCGAGTAAACGACAGCGCAAAATTGGACTGGCGCCCATGTGGATAAAGTCTCTGAGCAAATGCTGACAATATTCCTCCACCGGTGTTAAGGAGAGACGTACCAATGGTTATCGCGTAGCTCCAATGTCGCTGCACATCACGAAAAACCGCGTGTCTCGTCGTTCGCCCGCCTGTCAGTCCGACTCTGCTCAGGGCTTGACCGAATTCATTATCGTGGTGGTGTTGGTGGGCATTGTTGTGCTTGCGGCAGTTCGAATGTTTGGGAGCTCGGTCAAATGTGAGTTCGACGAAGCTCGCACCTCAATTGATCAGGTTGGATCGCAGGACTCGGGATGCAGCGTGGCCACAACCGATGAGGACGTGGAGGCTGCCGCTCCGCCGCCTCCACCGCCGCCACCGCCTCCTCCTCCGCCACCACCATCGCTGCCGGCGCCTCCGCCTCCGCCCTCTCCGGTGGAGAGCCAGTTTCCAAGCTTGGCCCCCACCCCCTCGCCGGTGGCTTCTCCGACGCCGTCTCCTGCTCCGTCGGCGAGTCCGAGCCCGCTTCCGAGCGCGAGCGCGTCGCCAGCGCCAAGCGCTTCTGCAAGCCCCAGTGCATCGCCGACACCGACGCCATGTTTTGTGAACACCTTTTTTACCGGTGGCACCGCGTGCACCTGGGACGGCGTCTGCTACAACAATGGTGTGGCAGAGAGCTTCACATGTGCGCCCGAGTGTCCCGTCACGAACGACGCGGAGGGTTCATACAATCAACTCGTGTTCGGCTATTGTCCGTCGCATCATGACCAAGCGTCATGCCTGAGCGCTTCAAAATACTGCGTCAGCAGTCCGACTGACGGAAGTTACTGCTTGTTCAAACACTGCTGACGCGCCGAGTAATCGGTCTCGATAGTGTCCGTTCCTGAATCATGCGAGCTTATCGAGCAGCTGTCCCGCCAGAGAGGAGAATTGCTTGTTCGCAAACTCGAAGGCAACGGATGCCGATTGTTGTTGAAGCTGCTTTCGTATGAGAGCCTCCGCTTCGACAGCTACGTCGACCTCAGTAATTTTCTGATACGCGTCATTGCTCGCGATCGCGAATGACTGAGAGACGTTGCCGGCAGATTCGAACCTCGACGTTCCCGCGTTCAGGCTGCCAGTAATCGAAGCGAGCTGCCCCGCTATTCGTGTTGTTTCATTTTCGGCAAATGCCGCTTCAGAAGCAGATGCGACGGTGAGTCCGTAGATCTTTCGCACACGCCATGTGTTGGTGGCGGTTGTGGTTCTCTCGGTGACAACATAGGCCGAACCGGATCCGTTCCCGCCGGCGACGAAATCGGGAATATGGTCACCGTTAAGATCGCCTACCGCTCCTAAAGAGGGTGAAGCCCCTCCGGTGAACGCAGTCGCTGTGCCGAAAGTTCCGTCACCACGTCCGAGTGCTACGTAGCCGAAGTTTCCGCTCGTTGACGAGGAGATGTAGTCCAGATTTCCGTCAAGATTGAGGTCGGCGAGATGGGGGTCAGTCATGGCGCCGAAGCCGTTGAACGAGGTGAATGCTCGGAAAGTTCCATCTCCATTACCGAGCATCACGCTCACCGTGCTGCCTGCGCCTGCGTTGGCTTGCGTGATATCGAGGTAGCCGTCGTTATTGAGGTCGCCAAGTGCGATGTGCGAAAGCGATGCGGCAGAGTAGCCGTTGTATGAGACTGCCACTCGAAATGTGCCGTCGCCATTTCCCAGTGCGACGTAGGCGGCGTTGAGGCTGGCGTTCGTGACTGCGTCCAATATGCCGTCGCCATTCAGATCGGCGACCTGTATCTGATTCTCGGAGAGCGACGGGATGGTGAAGCTGATCCGAGCTTTGAACGTCCCATCGCCGTTGCCGAGTAACACATAGCCTTTCGAGCCGTCACTCGCGATCAGGTCCAATTTGTCGTCGCCGTTGAAGTCCCCGACGTCACCGAAACCTGCGACGCCGCCTGCCACGAAGGTGAGTGGTGCGAGAAACGTTCCGTCTCCGTTTGATAGATAAACGTTCGGTTTGTCACCCCATGCGACGAGGTCGATTTTCCCGTCGCCATTGAAATCTCCGCTCGAGAGGCCTTCGCGAGTAGTCGCCGTGAAGCTGGCTGCGGAGATCCGGGCTTTGAATGTTCCGTCACCGTTACCAAGATTGATGTACACTTTCCCGTCTGCCACCGACGAGGTCACCATGTCCAATGCGCCATCGCGGTTGAAGTCTTCGAGCAAGATACCGTTGACATCGGTTCCGCCGGCATAGCTCACGCTTCCGTTGAATGTTCCGGCGCCGACTGTCTCGGTCACCCCGCCTGTTAAGCTTGCAGAGATCAGCGAGGTTGATGTGTAGCCGACCGAGACGCTGACTGAGGTATTTGAAGATGTGAATATGTCGCTGTAGTTGAATTCCGTGTCGCTCACAATACGATTGTATTCGGTTCGGAGAGACTCGAATTCATCTTGGATAGCCGTCCGCTGAGCGCCGGTGATTGCGGTGCTCTGTGAGCGCTTGGCAAGCTCGTTCATGGTCGATGTGAGGTCCGACAAGACGTCGACTGCTTCTTGCGCGGTTCTGAGATATGTAACGCCGAGGGATGCGTTCTTCGTAGCCTGCCCGTAGACCTTCGCATCGCTCTCTTCACGCTTGGAAAGCGCATAGCCGGCTGCGTCGTCTGAAGCTTTTTGAATTCGCAGTCCAGACGAGAGTCTGGAGTGAATCTCTCCCAACGCGTCGCTTGCTCGGTTCAGGTTGAGAGCTGCTCGATTGGCTGCGGAGTTTGTGCGGATTGAGATACCCATATCGACTCGAACGAAAAAAGGTTGACTCTGATTAGTTTCCGGCGACGAGGTGTGCGAGTTGGAACCAGTTGTCTTGCGCGGGAAGAGCGATGATTGGGTTTTGGGCGGTTTTCATCGAAAGCTCCGTTGAAGACAATACAAGTCCGTCAGAGCGTTTCCGTGCTCATTGTGAAAACCCTACGCGACCATGCGAAGGGGAAAGACGAAACGGGAGGATGAGTCGCTACGGCGGAGCGCGAGTGCCGAGGCGCGCCGTCGTCGAGCGGAGTCGCCGAGTAAGCGGGTATGACGCGGAAAATGTTCCGTCGAGATTCGTCGGCGAGCCGCGGTGCCGTGCATGGGAGCACGACGCCGGATTGCTTCGGCCGAGAGCCTTGATTGCACCGCTTGCGTTTGCGCAGCAAGTGGGCGCGAAAATCAAGTTACAAAGATCCATATCGACTCCGAACGCCGCTTAGAGGCGCACGAAGCGATCCGTGCTGTATCAGCAGACCTTTCGCAAATGCGCCGTCAAACTGCGGACGCTAGGCTGCGAAAATCCATGTCTGCCTCAAAAAAAAGTTGTTACCTTTCCTTAGTAGCTCTGTTTCCTTTCTGGCCGCTCTCTGCGGCGTGTTTGTCAATCAATCAGAAGACAGAGTGGGGAAGTGTTCGGTGCTAGGGCTGCGACGATTGCTTATTGCGAGGTACAACGATGCCGTGACCGCCGAAGGCGGGCGAACGCGAGGTCATACCGCGCGCCGTGCGTTGGCGCCGCGACTAGTGCAAGCAATAGTTGGATTTGAGTAGGTGCGGAGGCACCCGAACCAACATCCTTTGTTGCCGAAAACTACCTTTCTCTGTCCTTTTGACCGCGAACCATGCGGTCCTCAATAGCTATCAATTCGGCTGGTTTACCTCGAATTGTTAGAATCTGGCGCGCAGTGGTTTTACCTTTTTTCGAAGGTTTTCGTGGGGTAGGGCGAAAATGATGAAGAATTGGGTCTGAGGCGCCCCACCGCTGTTGCCATTTTAAGGGTGCCGCTCCGTCCCGCTCCGACGGAAAGTGAGATTGTTCCTCGCGAGTGACGGGGGTTGGACCCCAAGTAGAATCCGCTTTCCCTCGTTGTATTGGAGCCTTGCGCCTTTCGTGTCACCTCATAGTGAAGCTTCGACGCGCGGCTTAATCCGTTGCGCGTCATTTTTGCGTTGTCCCGAGTCAGTGGAACGTGGTCCTCACTCTTGCTCTACAATTGCTTCAAATCGTGTCCTTTGAGGACTCGGGAAGAGCTGCTCGGCGAATATTATCCTGGTCGTTCGCCGTGCTTCGGTTGTTAACGCCAAGCGGAAGAAGCGTAAGACGATCGTTTGCTTATGCAGACGGCTCAAGTGACAGAGCGCAGACCTAAATGTATCAACTGGCAGAGCGACTTCCGATGCTAACCCACTTCACCAAGTTCGGAAGCGAGCTAGGAAACGAAGCAGCTTCGGCGTTGCGGCGCTCCAAACGGTGGGTTAGTGGTTTTTGAATGCAACGTGGCCGAGACGTTGATTCTGTCCCAAAATGGTTTGCGATACATGCACTGGGTGTTTGTAATAGCTCTGTTTGCCGCGGCAAGCGTTGCCCAAATCTTGGCTTGTTTCGCATTTCGTGTCTCGACTATCGCCGCGGGGCTTCCGGATTGGATCGTTATCGTCTAGTTGGTCGCGCCAGCTGCGATCGCCGCGAGGTGTTCGTCTGGCGTCTTGCGGCAGGTCGACGAATCTGGGGACGCTCGAAAGCAGGTTCGAATCACCCATTCACTTATGCTGGCGTTTCTGGCGTTGCCGAGCATCTTCATCGGCGGGTATATCTCGTTCAATCGCTGGGGCACCTAGTCGCGTGCGACCACCTTCGGTTCGGCGAGTGAAACAAAGCGGTGCTCTGTTTGACGAGCTACCGCCGCTCGATATCGGGTCCTCTGAGCGCTCGGGGAGCCAGAGCTCCGACCGATACCCCCAACTTATTGCCAAAGATATACTGACCCATTCGGATAGATGAACTGCCGGCAGTATTTCGCGCGCGGTTGTGTGGACCCAGGGTCTAAACAGTAAGCGTATTGTCCAACTTGGGCAGCGGTGCACGTCTGCACATTCGAGCAGGACGGATAGTTGAAGGAACACCCCCTCGATGTCACAGTTACCGAATAACGAGCGTTGAACACGTCGCCGCTTCCGCTCGGTGTGTTTGCGCAAAGAGGTACGCCGTCACCAGGAACCGCGACCTGTTCATCGTGCGGCGCTGCGCTGATAGTCACCGTCCCGGTGTAACAGCGTGCTGCCATCATCTCTGCCAGCGCGGTGAGCTGGGCTTGAACTTCTGCAGGGTTTTGAAAGACAGAACAGTTGAGCACGGTGACCGTCATGCCGTCCTCGACCTGGAAGCAGTATTGCAAGTGGTCAACAAATCCCTTGCACATTCGAGGATTTCCGTGGCCGTAGGTCCACTCGTTGAAAAATGTGCACTTATTTGAGCTGAGAAGATCCGCGAGGGAAGGCTGTGACTTCGTGTAATCGTAAGTGAACGTTTTGTTGCACAGTTTGGCGTCGAATTGGAAATTATCGCAATTGTGTTTGAATCGATTGTGGCATTGGCCATCGGCGGGATAGCAGTCATCGCCTTCTGCACCGCACTGGGCTTGACTTAGTCCCGAGCAGTTTACCTTGCCGTTGTAGGCGCAAGCGCAGCAATAAACATCCGGAATAGGTGTGGCCGATGGCGCGGGGGGCTCCGGCGTCGTAATAGTCGGGCTGGGCAAAGGCTTTGGCTGCCCCGGGAACGACGGAATTTGAGCTTCCGTGTTTGGAGTAAAGGCAAGGCAGAACAAAAGCAAAAAATGGAGATGTCGATGAAACATATGATCCGCGCCCACAACGAAGTGATACCCACCATCGTTATGTCTGAAATAGCGTGACGAGCGTCGTCATGGAGTGATGTTTCTGAAAATTACGGGCCTCGATTCGGGTCGGCCGACCCGCCTCCTGAACATTTCGTCTTGGCCGTCGGGAAAGGAGCGTCGAACTCATGACCTGATCCTCGTCCATCTCCAAACATGTCTGCGCAGGCGGTAATTTCGTGTGCTTCCTAAAAATCGTGTCCTCTGAGGACCCGGGTTCTGACCAGTAATTCCTTGTGCTTCCTAAATATCGTGTCCTCTGAGGACTCGGGTTCTGACCAAACGGCACGCAAGCAGGGAGTAAACGCACAACTGGGGTGGCGGACGGATTCGCATAGCAAATCAATTGAGGATCTATGAGATACCGTTTTGCATTGTTCGCTCTTGTCCTTCTCTCTCCAATCCAATCCTTTGCTCAAGACGGCCCAGCCGACACATGTGGCACGTACGACGACAACGGCAACTGCCTTGATGGTGGCGGCGGAGATGGCGGTGGGTCGACGGAGTGTCTTTCGTTCGATGATTCGGGTAACTGCGCTGAGCCGCAGAGTGATGGCGGAGATTCGAGTAGTAGCTCGGGCGCTAACTCGGACGGGCAGGGGAGCGGAATTGTCATCACCGAAAACACACCGATTATCGGCGGACTCGCGAAACGCTGCTTTCGGCTTCTCTCGACGCAAAGCTCACTGATACAGCACGCCTGTGAAGTGGCTGCCGAAGCTGCATATCAAGATTGTCTCGATTCAAACGACGGGCTCGATCCCCTGACCGATCGAAATCACGACGGGAACTTTCACTACGAATGTGCGAGCGCGAAGAACAGAGCGCTCGAAAATTGCAGTATTATTCCAGAGATGCTGGATGATCTTGTTACCGTGTGCGAAGACGATTCGACAACGCTTCAGCTCTATCCGTTTTGACGCGGCTGCGGGTTGCTGACAACAATTCTCATCCCGCCTCGGGACTGGGGGCTGGCTCAGCTCCGCGGCGCGCCGAACAACCGAGCGATTGAGCTCCAAATGCTCCAAGTTTTCGTTTCTCCGGAATTGTCCAATCGAGGCTCGTCACCGAAATTCGAAAGAGGGCGCTCGCCATAGTTTTGCGCCGGGTCGGTAGAGAATGCTGAAACTCCCGTCGAGCTGTCCTCGTTATTCGCGTCCGAGCTCGACGTTGACGTTGAGAACGCCCAGTCTGAGCCGTCAGAACTTTCTTTTTCGTTGTCTCCCCAGCCCATAGGTCCTCCGAATGTTGGTGACGTGGAGATAGTACGTTCCACGTGGGCCGCAAGATATGACTCCGATCCTCTGGACTAGAGCGCACGTATTGGCTCAGCAGCCTGCGCAGAGACTGATCCTCTGCCAATTCTTTCGGCGCCTCAACATGCTCCAAGCGCGCCTCGTCCATGTTCACAATGTTTTTTAAGGCTCTAGCGTCTGCGTGCGATTCGAAATGGCCATCGACGTCTGCGTCGTCGGGTGACACGAGATTGCGACTCATCTCGCACACGCTGTCTGTCCAGCAATCTCAAGCTCTTAGCACTTCGAAACCCCCTCGACGATTGACCGGGGGACCGTTTGCGAGTATTTTTGTCGCCTATGTCGCGAAGCCCACGCGCTGTTACGCACGTCCTATAAGCCCGGAATTCGAGCCGGGATGCCGAAGCTTAGCTCAAGTACAGCTCTCTCCTATTTCAATCGGACAAATGTCTTTGCCGGCGCTGTTTCGAGATTCTCGAAACAGCGGTGGCAGTGCCGCATGAGGTTTCTTTTGGTTGTACTGGAGACGCATTGTGGACAGGACCAAGATTGTATTCGTCAGCGATGCCGAGTTCACCTTTCCGTTCGACGATTTCATCGCTCGGGCGGTGATCGATGAACAGGCCCCGGCCCTAGTTGAACAAATTGTCCGGAGTTACAGGCCGTCGTTTCTCGATTTCGTTCTGCAGACCCATGACCATCCGGACGGAAGAAAAGTCGTGGTGCGCAATCACATCAACCTTGTTCTTCTTTTCGAAGACGGGGGCAAGCAGATTCACGGGCTGATCTTTGCTGAGCTTGAGGCGGGCAAGGGCCTCGCCCGATTGCACGTGATCTACGTTCCGCGTGCGTATCGACGTCACGCTGTCGCCAAAAAGTTGCTCGTCTGCTTCGACGATGTCCTCCACACGGGGGGCTATAACAGTGTGATCACGTGTCCTGTAAATCACGTTTCGCAACGAATGTTCATCGGCCATCAACAACGATCGCCACATTCGTACACCCTGTATCCAACAGATGAAGCGACGCTCGCTACCGGCGATGCGCGCATGGATGAGTCGTAATCGCACCTCTTCGATGTGCGTTTAGGGTTGGCGGCGCTGCTGACCCTTTTAGATCGAAATCGGGTGTGGATCGGAGCGAGGTTGTTTTTTCGGGCAACCTCGCTCTGAAAAGCCCGGGACTCTTCAACCTTTTCAAAACGTCATGCCGAGGAGAACGGCACGCGGTCCGAACCCGGGATGGAGTTCCTGAGCGCCAGGATAGCATCGGCCGCCCTGTCGAGTTGATCCCGCATCCGGATCGCATCTTCGGTTTCCGTTGGAAAGAGCTTCCCGAAGCCCTTTGCGTTCAGAATCGCGGCCTCGTCGATCACCCGCGTAGCGAATGTTCGCGCGACGCGCAATGTGTCCGAGGGCTTGCGCTTCCGACCTTGCCCACCGGCGCCGTATGCTGGGCCGATTGCGGGGGCCGCACGGTGTGCTGGATTTGCGATCTGCATATGGCGGGCCGCTTCCACCCGTTGTTTTTGGATGGTCTTGCCTTCAAGCTTGGCCGCAAGCTCGAGCTGCGCCGCATGATCCTCAGGTTCTGAACCGACGATCAGAAGCGCGGCCGACAGCGTCAGCCGTTCCTTCCGGGGAACTTGGGGATGCAATCGAAGTTGAAGCGACGGTTCGAGCAGTTGAAGGCTCAGATACTGTCCGACGTAGCCGATCGACTTCCCGATGCGATCGGCAATCTCCATTTGGCTGCGACCACGACGCCGGAATCGTTCGCAGACGTTGGAGATCTCCATGGTCGTGTGACCGCTCCGGCAGAAGTTGGCGATCACCGAGCGTTCGAACTGCTCCTCCTCGTCTTTGACTTCGCCGAGGACGGCACGGATCGTGGCGATGCCGGCGATCTGTACCGCGTGCAATCTGCGTTGGCCGTCGATCAGCTCGAAATCAAATTCCGGATCGTCCTCGAGCACGCGAACTTCGATGGGAACACGCTGCCCGGCCGCGCGGATACCGCGGGCGAGGGATTCGAGCTCCTCCTGATCGAAATACTCTCGCGGCTGCCCCGCGAACGGCCTGATGCGCTGCCAAGCGATGAGCAGCACTTCGCCCACGACCTCGTGCTGGCGTCGCTCTGGAGCGAGCGGGTCGACGATTGCACCATTCTTCGTCCTTGCCATGGCAGACCTCCTCCATCCGCCGCGGACCATTCTCAAGACGTAAAGTACCCATCGGACGATGACCTTGCCGTAGTCCGAAGGATACTTTCGCTTGAATTTAAATGGGGCGACGCAGAAAGAAGCGGCGATAAAACCTCATTTCTACCCTGCGTCCGAATTGAAGAACAGTCGCCGTAAGCGCATTGTTTGGTTTGCCACGGCAAGTCCGTTCCTTAACATCCGTATGCATGGGATTCAAGTTGGAACACAGATTTGGATGACCAACGAATCAGCGCCGTGTGCACACTCTGCTTCGTTTTCCAAGAGCGAGCGTGTCTTTTTGCCCAGCTAGGATTCTTCGTTTTCGTAGGCTATAATCCTTCTAGTTCCCTCAACCGATCCCCTCTCGTTTAGAGATGCCGCCGCACATCTGAGCCGAATTAGCTCCTATCGGTTCAACAGTGCGGCGCTAGTGCATACAGAGCAAGGTTGTCCGTTGAACAGTCTTGCGCCACCCACCTACCACTCTTCCATCCTCTATCTCAGGAGCCCGTGACCATGCCGTTAACGCTTGAAGTCACCATCCCGCTGACCTTTCGGAACTGGAGAGACGCGGCGTTGTCTCTCTTGGAGGTGTACTTTCGCTATACACCGGAGCTTCGGGGGTTCCTTGAGCGGGACTTGTTGCCGATACTGCAGCTGCTCGAGCTCGCAGCTCCAGCGGATTCGAGGGAACTCTCGCCAGGGGGCCATTCTAATCTCAGACTGGAACCTTCCGACGACGACACGGTAGACCTCGGTGTCGACTTACCGCCCCGCCGGCGGAGTCGCGAGTCGTGGCGCGAAATGATCTATCGTGGTTTTAAACCGCCTCCGGTCGCCGAGTGCAGGGATTCGATCTGTGCGGCGCTGGGTCGCCTGAATCCCGATACTGAACAGGGAAAGATCGAGCTAGTCCTACGGTAGCAGACCGTGTTGGCGACCAATGCTCCTGGTCTCCCTGAGATCAACATGGTCGAATCGATTCGGCTTCACTCCCGTTGCCTGACTCGGCGGCAATATCTGATGATCTGGTTCACGGGGACCGAACACTTCTACACACCGGAGAGCGAAATCTTGCTCCTCCGCTTCGTGCGTCGTCGGTGGGACGTCGAGCCGATTCAATCCCTTCGCGCATTGCTGGGAGGGGATGACGCGAGCCCGGAGAAGTTTCTCGGATCGCTTCACGAAGTGCCGATTACGTGTTCAAGCCGTCGTCAGATCTGACGACCGGAACATACTGAAGGGCGGCGCGTGCAAGGTTAGAATAATTTGCACTTGCGCCGCCCGGTTAACAAAACCGCTTTTGCGCACAAAGATCATTCGCGCAGGCAAGTTCAGTTACCCCGATTGCACAATATCGTGTCCTCTGAGGACTCGGGGTGAGGGAGGACCATTTCTAAAACGCTCGCCAAACTCGCGCAGAGTACTGCTAAAAGGCGCCGCGCTGGGGGCTGGACCTAACCTGCTGATGTCGCACAATATCGTGTCCTCTGAGGACTCGAGGTGAGGACTCGAGGTGAGAGTACTGCTAAAAGGCGCCGCGCTGGGGGCTGGATCTAACGTGCTGATCTCGCACAATATCGTGTCCTCTGAGGACTCGAGGTGAGGACTCAGGGCAGCAGGTATTACAGATCAAAGTTTCCAATCTGACAGGTTCCATTGGAGTAATACTTCCAGCTTCTCGAGCTCGTGCACAAAATATTGCGAGAGACGGCGTCGGGATTCTTCTGTGATTTCTTCGTAGTTTCCGCGGTGGATCTCCTGAACGGTTGCTCCCGGATACGCGTCGACCTCTAAGAAGTTGAAAATTCGCGGCAGAACATTCTGATCGTGGCGGAGGTCGTCGGACTTGAGAACGAGCACCTGCTCTTTGGGAAAGAGAGCGAAGAGACGCTCCAACTGTTCAGAGTACATCCCGCGACTCAGGCAGGAATACACGCGGTCTTGTACACCAGGCAACAATTTCTGCTCTTTTTCGATAACCTCTTCGAGAGAGAGATTGGTGCTCCCTAGCGCCCGGCTCATCATGAAATGCGAATACGCCCGGTCTACCGGATTCCTAAGGAGCAAGATCCATCGCATCGCCGGATTGTATTCGACGATGCGGCCCGCGCACGGTCGCCAAAAGAGATAGATTGGGGTCGCCTCACCAATCCGGCGGTGGTCGGGGGTGAGGAGGAAATGTTTGTGGTACTCATCATACGCGACATCATTCGACGTGAAAAATCGGTCTTGATCGAAGAAGTGCACCTCCTTTTGCCGTGACATGCAGATCTGCGGGTGCTCCGACAGCGCTTTCCACAGCGCCGTCGTTCCGCACTTTTGTGCGCCACCGATAACGAAGTCTACGAGTCTACCCGACATCGCGCTCAAGCCTCTCCATCCTTCGATGCGGTGATCTTCCAAAAGCTCTGGCGAATCGAAAACGAGTGCGAGCGGTCAGTCGGGATCCGGAAGCTCGGTTGCCATCGAGCTCGATTTGTCGCGAGAATGAAAGGGAGTAATCTCACTCAAAGACCTTCAGTTTCGCTTGGCTTTCGCGGACAAGAGATCTGTGCTGGATATGACTGCTGCGCTCAGAAAATCCCTGAGACGCTCTTCTTCACTTTCCAACCATTGAAATTCTCGAAGTATCTCGGATTGGCGCGTTGCCAACACCTTGGATCCTGGGTCGAGGTTTGTCACCACCATCAATCCCGTGGGGGGTGCGTTGAACAGCTCGAGCTGCAGATCCGGTCTGAAACGTTGCAGTATCGGGACCAGCTTCCAGACATCACCTGTCCACCATCCCGGGTTGGTCGATTGGTCACGGATGTCCCTGGCGTCGGGATCGCGGGAGGTCATGTAAAAATCGGTCGGGAGGCAATCGTGGACGACCACAATCGAGGTTCGAGAACAGAAGCGCTCAACGTTGATGAAGTCATTCAGCACCTGCTCCATGAGATGCAGACCGTCGATGAACGCAAAATCAATCGGTGCACCAAGCAAAGCTCTTGGGTCTTGCGACGCAAAAAAAGCGTCGCTCGTGCACTCTGCAAGATAGAGAAACGGTTTCGCGCCGTGTACGTCACACGTAAGCTGGGGCTTAGGATCGACGCCAATGGACGCGCAGCGCGCGAGTGCGAGCGATTTACCGTGCCGAATTCCAATTTCAAGATATGTGGACGGCCGATAAATCTCATGAAGCAGGGAAAGACAGTCACGAAAGGGCAACCCCTCGTGAGGCGAGATCAACCGATGCGCGTCATTCATCACTAAAGCATCCATTTCGCGTGCCGGGGTCGTGAAACAAAGTCCTCTGCTTGTTGCTTCTGTTGTCCTATCGTGGAAGAAGCGCCCTCGTCGAGATTAAACCGCGGGTCGGCAACCTCCATAACCCAATCTGTCCCGCAATGGTTTAAGAATGCAAGCGACCTCCCGCTCGATTTCCGGTGAAAGGGGTGTTCGCGGTGTCGCTAGCCTACAACAATCAATCGAACCTTCCAGAGTGTGGCCGGTCGTTTTCGTCCCAAGCCAATCACAAAAGGAAGTGCGCGTGCGGGCCGCTTCCTTGATCAGCTCTTCGAACCGAATCTCGAGGTATCTTTTCGCCGGGAGGCCGCCAGCATGATCAAGCACTTCTGTGGTTTGGTGAATCGTTGTGTAGCTCATGTGCAACGGAGAAGGATCGAGAAAAATCTGGGAAGGTTCAAGTCCGCAAAATTCGTACGCGACCGGAAGGGCGACACGCCCAATCTGGTTGTCGAGCTTGGCCGATTGACAGACCGGACCTAAGGAAGTTCGCAGTGGATCGCAGTTGAGATGCACGAATCGCGCTCGTGGAAAGGCGCGCGCCAGCTCGGGAATCACGAGCATATTCTCTTGAACGTTGAAACCCCAGCTTGTCGGAGCCGAAGATTGCTCGAGCATCTGAGCCGCGGCACGCCGTAGCTCCGCAATGATCGCTTCTCTCTGCCCGTCTGCTCGACAGCGATGCTTCGCGATGACGGCCTTGTACACTGCCAACATGAGCTCGACTGATTCTCCCAAGTTGTTTGTTGCGTTGCCGAGAAAGAGACCTGCGTCCTGGGCTAGTGCGGAAAGCAACCGAGACCCTTCGTCGCCGCGTGAGAACAGAATCGTCGGCGAGTCGAGAGCTTCCTGAACGTGTTTCGAGTGGCTTGTGTTGCTTGCTTGATCAGGTTTGTAACGTGAGATAATGACACCGGGCCATTTTTGGACGAGATAGCCGTCGGACAACTCCTGTTCTGCTCGATAGGCGTAAGACGTTCTTTCATTGATCTTCGGTGAATCTTCTTTCCTCACAATAAGCCGCCCGCGTTCGTCCGCGTATTTGTGAATGGTCGGTGCGTCCACGACGTAAGTGCGAAGACCTCGACTAGCGGCGGTGAGGGGTAGATCTCTGCCGAGATTGTGTATGCTCGGCAAGTTCTCATCGAAGCAGAGCTTTGATGAACGGCGAATGATCAGAATCTGTTCGTCCAGGCGTGGTACCGCTGCGAACCGTGCGCCTGCAAAGGTATTGCAATAGGTGTGTGGATCCGAATAGTGACCGACTACCTCACCGTCAGCTGTCCACCCGACGGCGCCAAGAACGCCCCAACTCGGATCGCTCCTCTCTAACTCCGACAAGGAATCTTCGAAGCAGGCTTGCCAACCTTCGGGCAGAACTACATCTTCATGCACGATGGCGATGATTTCGTTGTGCGCGTCCACGATGCCGGCGTTAATAGCAGAAGAAAGATTAAAGAAAGAGAGGTTAGCGGTGTTATCCACCGTGATGAGCTGATTGAGGCCATGATGAAGGCACGGCGACTGCAAAGCATTGTGGAGATAGTCGTCGCAGAACCGCACGACCACGAAGCTTATGGGGCGGCTCGGTCGGGTTTCGGTCGGTGGAATAACTGGATAACGACGTTCTGTCATCGAGCGACCGCTTATCCTTGTTGAGGCGATACCGCCCTCGCCAATCTGGTCCGCTTCGATTCTTCGTATCGCTTCAAACAGAGTCTTACCTCATTCGGGATGGCCTCGAGGTCAGGAGGGAACGGTGCCCCCTTCTCGTTGAAGGTCTGCCACAGAGACCATTGACGCGGACTCAAGCGGCGGTCCAGCCCAGAGAGCTCGGCCCGCTCGCGATACAGAGACGTGTCAACGAAATCGGTGATCTCTGCTGATGCCGGCAAGCGAAGACCTTTCACGCCAAGCTCCGCAAGATCAGTCAACAACCGTTGCGCCGTCTGTACCGGGTGTGCCACCAATTCACGGTAAGAGACGAAGACGTGTGGAATCTGTTCGGCTAACCTGAGAATGTGACTTGAATACATCTCCCAAAGGGCGAGTCCAGTGTCGGTCGGGATCTGATTGCGGGTCTCGAGCGACTTCGCCACCTCAAGCGGATTGCGATAAGGGATCACCGCGACAGGAAAATCCAGTGCCGCGAGCCAGAGCGGAAGCAGCAAACAGAGACGTGGCTCTTTCAACACCCATGGGCGATGCTGATCGAGGTCTTCGAGAATTTCATCGAATCGGGCGTCGAGCTCGAGAGCTTTGTCGCCGTCACGCAGTGAGAGAAGAGAAGACGTCGTAAAGGCGCTGACGCTATCCCAGTCCGCGCCGAGAGCATGGAGCACGTCGTCATCGAGTCTTCGGAGATCTCTCCTTTCCCAGAAACCTTTGGGATTCTCCTGATTCGGCGACGTGGTGATGCCCTCAGGGCCTATGTAGGCGCCCATCATATTGAGAAGCCGGGTGCAGGCCGAGCTTCCCGATCGATGCATGCTTAGGACGATGATCTGCATGTCAATGCGGCTATGGTATAAGTTTTCGCTTCTTCATCAGATTAGGTCGACCGTACTTATGGAACTGCTCTGTTTTAGATGCAAAATCTTGCTGCTTTGTGCTGGCGACGTTTAATGCTTGGTATTGTTGAGCTTCCTACAGCAGTTCCCGGCGCAGCTCCTTGCGCGTTTTACAATCGTACCAAATCTTGAACCCGTGGAGACCTTGTCGGTCGATAGTGAGCTCGTAGTCCTCTTCCTCCTCCGCTCCGTGATCTTCGCACGACCAGTAACGAATATGCACTTTTGAATCTGGCTTGGAATCGAGAAGCTCTTTCCAGCGCTCCCGTGATCGCATTACCACGGGTTTATTGGGATGTTCGACTGTTCCAAGGAACTGCAGCTTGCGAGTTTGCTTTGAAATGCCGACAAGGACATAGTTGTTCGTGCCGCATGCACCGCCGTATCCGGCGTACAGAACGAATTCAGCGGCCACCCCGTCGTGGTCGTAATCAGCAATGTCCATGACGTCTACAGTCGGCCGCTCGAGGATCTCGATTCGAAGCTGACTTTGCGGGACGGTTGTGTAACGTTCTTCGTCGCCCTCTTCGAACGGCCATCTTGGTAAGCATGGTGGTTGTTCGTCTGTCGACCCCTCTCCGTATCCCCGCACGTTCAATCGGTCGATCTCTTTTCCGTCCCGGAACCTCCTGATTGTCAAAGAAGAGGCTTGTTCCCCGTAACCTGAGCCGACGCAAGAGCAGTTGTACGGGGTCTCCCACGGATCGTTCGCCACGCCGGCCTCCGAGACGTCTTTCGGCATACAGCATTCCGTCGGTTTCTCACCCCACAGAAGGCGCCATACTTCCATCGCGCCGTTGACGATGACACGCTTTTCTTCGCGCATGACTACACTTTGGCTGTCCGGCGCCCTGACTTGTGCATGAGCGTCGTAGGCGAACGAAATAAAGAAGAGCAGTGGTGCTAGTATCTGCTTCATTGATTGAATCGCTGGGGACCTAGTTAACTGCCGGGTCAAGTGGCTCGCAGGAGATTGCACGAGGAATCCACGCCTATCGTCTCGGGGAAAACGGATATGAGCATACCTCGTCAGGAAAAAGTGAGCTACCGTGAAGAGGTCGAGTGCGCGAACTGACTTCAACGCAACTCGTTGTTCTGAAATTGCGCCCGGCGGGTGTCGTTGGTGTCACGTTCGGTGCGGCAGTGAAGCTCTTTCGCGTCAGCAACGTGGTCACAAACGGTCTGACGTTCGGACTGGCAGTCGGTTGCGCTCACTGTGATAGGGATTATGGTCTGGTTCGAGGGGCGCAACGCGTTGGGGCTCTCCATGGTTCTCGCAATGCTTATTCTTGTCTTGGTGGCCTCAGCATATGTCGCGGGAGTTGCAGGGGGCCACTAACGACCTCAAATCTGCGCCCCTTTGAGCGTCTCTCCAGAAAATCGGAACGCTTGCTTGTGTCAGCTACCAAGTTGTTCTGTCTTTTTGGCCTGTTACCCTCTTTTGAATAAGATCGACGTCTCTCCAGTCGATATAGAAAAAAACTCGAAAACAAGTTATGTTGGACTCGCGCGACACAAAGTCGGGCAAGTTGTGACCGGCATGAGCGGCGTCACTTAACGGTTTTGCACGAGAGGAGCAGATGAAGATCTCCGAGAAGCTTCCGATCCTAGCTGATGCTGCGAAATACGACGCCTCATGCGCGAGCAGTGGCGGTAAACGAGATCGAGCCAAAGGCGGCATCGGCAATGTCACAGGAGCCGGTATCTGCCACAGTTATACTCCCGATGGCCGTTGCGTTTCACTGCTGAAGATTCTTCTCACGAACTACTGCATCTACGACTGTCTATTCTGCCTCAATCGAGTGAGCAGCGACACACCGCGAGCGCGCTTCACTGTGGAGGAGGTGGTGTCGCTCACGATGAGCTTCTACAAAAGAAACTATATCGAAGGGTTGTTTCTCAGCTCAGGGATTATTCAATCATCCGACTACACCATGGAGCAGTTGGTTCGAGTCGCCCGAACGTTGCGCAAAGATCATCTGTTCAACGGTTACATTCATCTGAAAGCGATTCCCGGCTGCTCGTCCGAGCTTTTGGACGAGGCGGGTCGCTACGCAGATCGTTTGAGCGCCAATATCGAGCTCCCGAGTCAGGGGGAGCTCAACAAGCTCGCTCCCGCGAAGAATCAAAGTGTGATTCAAGGCTCGATGGCGCATCTGAACGAGCGAATTCAGGCGGCCCAACCCGGAAAGCGATCGCAGGATCGGCCTGCGCCAAAGTTCGCAGGCGCCGGACAATCAACGCAATTTATCGTCGGAGCGACCGACGCGTCAGACAAAACGATCTTATCGAAAGCGACTGACCTGTATAAGTCTTACGGGTTGCGACGTATCTACTACTCCGCGTTTAGCCCGATCCAGCACGGCTCGTCGATCCTTCCGTTCACGCGCGCTCCCCTGGAACGGGAACACCGCCTTTATCAAGCAGATTGGCTGTATCGATTCTACGGCTTCGGGCTGGACGACATCTTTTCTGGCCGCTCCGAGCAGCTCGACCTGAGCATCGACCCGAAGATCGCCTGGGCGATTGCCCATCGACATCTCTTCCCGATCGATGTGAACACTGCGCCGCGTGAGCTGCTGCTCAAAGTCCCCGGGTTTGGAGTTCGCACTGTTCAGCGACTCCTCGCCATCCGGCGACAGAAGCGAATTCGCTTCGAAGATCTGCACCGACTCAACATTCCGCTCAGCCGGGCTCGGCTGTTTCTCGAGGTGAGCAATTATCGCCCGAACAGCAGACTGCTCGAAGCTGAGAACCTTCGCTCCTTGCTTGTGCCTCCGAAACAACTTTCGATGTTTGAAGATGTGAGGTCAGTCGTTTCAGGTGAGCTGTGATCGCGGTCCAGAGCCCGAGCAATTTCGATGATTGGCGTAGGGTGGGGCGCGGCTTACTTGCTCAAAATGTTTCGCCGCATGCGGTTACCTGGTGTGCCGACGGTCAGCAGTCGCTGTTTGGGATTTCTGAGACCGAAGATTGTGGCTCAGACATTCGCGTTCCTCGCGAATTCGTGAAGCTTGCCCGAATTGTAGCGTGTCATACCGACGCTCGTCGTTGGGAGCTGCTCTACGAAATACTTTGGCGGGTTACTCATGGCGAGCCGAAGCTGCTCGGCGTCGCGTCGGATCCTGCGATTCGGGCGGCGCAGCTTCTCGGAAAAGCGGTTGCTCGCGATATTCACAAAATGCACGCGTTCGTTCGATTCAAGAGAATCGTCGAAGATGGCACTGAGCATTTCGCTGCGTGGTATCGACCGGACTTCCGCGTCCTGCGCGTTGCGACCCCGTTCTTCGCTCGACGATTCGGTTCGATGAGATGGGCAATCTTCACTCCGTTCGGATCCGTGTCTTGGGACCTTGAAAAGCTATGCTTTGACGAACAAGCTGCAGCAGGCTGTGAGCGTCCAACCGACGATGTTGAGGACCTGTGGCGCAGCTACTACCGGTCAATCTTCAATCCCGCGCGTTCGAACGCCAAGCTCATGACCAAGGAGATGCCGCGAAGATTCTGGAAGGACCTGCCTGAGGCTGACACTATTCGGGAGCTGCTCAAAGAGAGTGGTTCCCGTTTGGATGGGATGATCCAGCAACAGCGTCCATCGATTCGGTATGATCTGGAGAAGATGTCTCTCGAAAGTATCCATCATCAGCTTCCGCATTGTCGGGCCTGTCCGCTCTATGCGAGCGCAACAAACGCAGTCGCCGGTGAAGGATCCAAAGACGCTCGTGTCGTGCTCGTCGGCGAGCAGCCCGGGAATGAGGAGGATCTCACAGGACGACCGTTTGTGGGGCCCGCCGGCGAGATGTTGAATCGCGCACTGGCCGCCCTTGGTGTTTCACGCTCCGACCTCTACATCACGAATGCCGTGAAGCATTTCAAATTCGAGATGAGAGGCAAAGTTCGATTGCACAAGAGAGCGAGCCTCGAAGAGGCGCGTGTGTGTAGCCAATGGCTGAACGCGGAGCTCAACGCTTTGAACCTGAAAATTATCATTGCTCTCGGCCGCACGGCTGCGCACTCACTCCTCGGTCGCGAGGTAAAAATCGGAACGGAACGGGGACGTGTGATTCAGTCTTCGTACGGACCGGTTGTAGTTACGTATCATCCATCCGCACTGCTGCGTGCGTCTGATCCGAGCTCACAGCGCGAGATGTTCGACGCGTTGGTTGCGGACCTGAGGCTCGGCTTGGTTGAAGCGGAGGCGCTGCAAAGCAACTTCGAAACTCAAGGCCGCACGACACTCTCATCCTCCGATTGAAGGTTTATAAGCGCTAACCCTGTGGTAAAAACGCCCTCTCCGGCCCAAGTTCGAGCGTGAGAAACGCACGCATCAAAAACGTTGGGTCATATCAGTCTTTGTAAATTGTTGTTCCCCTTTGGCTCCATTCCGGAGCTTCTCAACTTCTTGGACATTCTCCCCGCTGAGGTCTTATGTCGTGGGATCCTTTCAAACCAAACGGTCGGTCAGACTCTTCCGATGTCTTTACGCCTGTGAGCTCGCACACAGGTTCAAGTCTGTATGGTGCGAAAGAGGACTCGAGTTGGGCATATCAAACGAACAAAGAATCAAGCTCCTCATGGGCCTATTCCACGAGTCAATCTCCGTCTTCGGAAACAACGAAATCATTTTATAGCTCCTCGAAGGAAAGTGAGCCCTCATGGGCTTTCTCGACCAAAGCGTCGCAGTCTGGAAGCTCTTGGGCGCACTCCACAGGCTCGTTCGGCGGCGCAGAGAAAAGTGAAAGCTGGGCCTACTCTTCGGGAAGCTTATCGAGCGGATGGCTGAGCTCCGGCGCGAATTCTCACAATTCTTGGGCGTTCACGTCTGAGAAGCCGGGTACATCGTCCCACTTCAGCTCCGGTCCTTCTGCCGATGGCTTCGGTTTTGGGCGGGATTCGATGTACCAGTTTCTCAAGGACCGCGACAAAGCCGCAGATCAAGGTTGGGAGGCCAAGCACTGGGCGAACGTCAACGAGTTTCTCGAACGCCAAGGGCAGATGGATTTTCTCCGGAATGCGGAGGAGAAAGATTCGTCACGAAACTTCTGGTCTGGAGCCGGTTCTTGGGCTTACGGCGGCTCCAACTCGGAGAAGTCATCTTCGTGGGCATTCTCCTCGCCGAGCTCGCCGAAATCTTCAGCAGAGGGCGATGATGCGAACTGGGCGTATTCGATGACTTCAGCTGAAAAATCTTCCGTGTTTAACCCTGTAGAGTCAAATGGTGAACGGTCTTCGGCAACTCAAGCTTACGCTCCGGTGTCATCGCTGTATCGCCCGTTCGGAAACAAAGACGAGTAAGGTTTTCGACCGAGTGCAGCCGGCTCTTGGCGGAAGTGCGAAACGTTTGATATCGCAGCGCAAACAGGGTGAGCGCTTTCTTTGTGCGAGTGGATCGATTCGATCTTCACTGTCGGCAGCAGCGCTGCTCTTCCCTCAACGCACCACCTCCGCTTTAATGGCCTGACTCGCTGTGGTATAAACAACTCTTCTTCGACACGCGTCGGCAGCTAGCGCCGCACTTACGCGTCACACGCTCACTTCAGCAGTCAAAACTCTCTAAGTTTACGTAGCGCACGGGAATTGCTTCCGCGCACATTTTGTTGTTTTCGCACTGTGGGGTTACTGAAATGAAGTGTTTGACGTTCCTACCCGGACGGTTTGAAACTTTTCGCGAAGCTCTTGCGCATGGGTCATTAGACCCAGACCGCATCGAAGCGCCGCGAGCATCTTTTCTGCCGTATGTTCAAGACGGAATCTTCCCATTCAGTGATGAAGGACCGGTGTTCTGCGCCGTGAAAGGACGAGACGAGAAATGCAAGTATGAACCGGTCTATTGGGCCGAACTGCTCCGAGACCCGTCCGCTAAAAGCGGCTGGAGTATGCTCGCTCAGGCAAGCGAGTCAACGAATGTGTCGCCGGGCGTGCTCCTTCTGATGGGACATGCCAACGACTCGGAATCGATTTATTCGGTCGCAGGACCCGCTGGAACGCTGGTCAATCGTTGGATTAGTCTCGCCCCGAGCAAGATGCCCAGCTTTTACGAGTCGCTCAGTCTCTGGGCCGTTCCAACGGGCTGCGCGCTATCGATTTTTAGGCGTCCGGCCCGGATCAGGTACAGCAGATTCGGTTCCCAGGCTCGTCCCGCGATGGGCCGGATTCAAGCACCTCTACACAGTCAAGGTGACTCCCGACGGTTGCCTCATCAGTACGGCGAATCGGGCCGCGGCAATACGACGACCTCAACTCGCCGTCGCGTAACGGGAGGTTTTACGTGAGGACTCGGACGCGGTCGGCACTTGCCGCCCGCGCTCCGTGAAGTTGGAGAGCATACACCCACTGAGCCAGGGCCAGCAGCAAGCAAATGTTGCTGTCGGCCTCCCCCGGAGTGACTAGTGTCCAACCCCGAGAACCCACAGAATCAACAACAAACTCACTGGAACTCCAAGTAACCAACCCAAAATGTAGCCCATGACACGTTCTCCCTATCTGTCTATCTGTCAGTATTTGTTACTTCACTTTTCGCGGCACTGTCCGCCGATACCGCGGTGACATCGGCTCACCGCATGCCATCCAACCTCCAAGTACGGAGCCGATAAGCCCAAGCAGGAGCGCCGACGCAGCGCAAAGAGCTGAATTGCGAACAGCTCTCGGAGTATCCGCATTCCATGCAGCGACTCGCCTACGATATTCCGCCCAATCAGCATCGAAAGCTGCGCGCTGCTGTTCAGTCGCTGTAGCCGAGAGATCGCTTGGTCGCTCAAACGGAACGGAGTCTGAGCCAATCGCGGGCCGGCCGAGTCCGCCATACCAGCTTCCGAGATAGGAACCGACCCCCATGCCGGACAGAATTGCGAGCATCGGGAGTACGGTCAGCCAGACGATCGCCCCGTGCAGCATTGCGGGTTCGGAGTGCAAAATTCCAGCGACTTTCCCCGCAACCCAACCTCCAACAACAAACGCGAGGAAGGAAGCGAAAA
Organism: Bdellovibrionota bacterium; assembly: GCA_046328905.1. Lineage (GTDB taxonomy): Bacteria > Bdellovibrionota_C > UBA2361 > SZUA-149 > CAZDWZ01 > JAXLVP01. The sequence continues at coordinate 1,766,852 of JAXLVP010000002.1, read as the reverse complement.
CGCTAATCGCAACTGCTGTGAATTTGATTTTGTGCAAGTCCACGATCCGCTCCTCGGGCGTGAGCTGATGTGCACCCAGCGCGATGGCCGCGAGCCCAAAGATTATAGTAACGGCTAGCGCGGACAGCGCGCCCACTGAGATGGCGCTCCAGTTCACCGGCCAGTGCTTCCAGAGCTCATATTCAGCTTCCGCGTACGTTTCGCGACGTGAGACCTGGACTTGTTCCGCCATCATAAGGTTCGCCTTTGTTACGCTCGCGTCTTGAACAGCGGGACGGTGAGCCGTGTTAGTGAAGCGGAGCGCCTTGGTCTTTCAATGCGTCCGTCATCCGTTGAGAGCTAGATATAGAGGCGTCGTTTGGATGGCGGTATGATCTGAGCGCGAAGAGATGGCTCGCGCCGTCCCAAAAGCCCGATCGTGAGCAGTGAATCTTGGGGCGAGACGCTCCAGTGGGGGGTTCAAAGAAGAATAGAATGACGCTTTTCCATTAATTATCCGCGATATTTCGCATCACTCTGGGTTTCTGACTCGTTTCGTTGACTTTTGGCCGCAAATCAAGAAAATTGCCCCCTCATTGAAGCACATCGTTCGGGGTAGTTGATTTCTCCCCGTCCTTTCTCCGGCTATCGGCCGCGCGAAGGACGCGGCGCAACCAAGGTTGTACTTGGTTTCCATTTACTCGTTTCCCTACATCTCGTCTGAGATGGCCTTCACAAGGAGCTTCGTTTCTCGGTCGGATTGTTTGAACCGCGTACCAGTACCGTTCGTTCCGTTCCATACTCACGAAAGAAAGCAGACCATGAGTCTTCCAATTCTCAATTTCCTGTCCACCGGCCATGGGCCGGGTTCGTTCATCTTCGATGCCGCGTGGCTTCCAGCGCTCCGCGCCACCGGTCGCTATCGCCATCGATGGGCAAACCCGTGTCGGAACCCGCAGCAGAGCTCGGAGGTCGCTGCCGCTCTGGACATCAGTCCGTCCAATACGGGCTCGAACTTCGCGTTACTCCTCGAGGCGGCATTGAAGTTCGACCGCGATCTGGTCGTGACGATTACCACACCGACTTCGGTTCACCCCTCGCAAATCAACGAGGCGGCACGGCTCGGGGTGAAGTTCATCCTCTGCGATAAGCCGGTGGTGAGCTCCGCCAAGGAGTACAAATCGGTGGCATCTGCCGTCGCCGATACTCAGGTTGTCGTCACGTTCAACCATCGCTACAACGGTCCCGTGTTCGCCATCCGCGAGCTGATTCAGCAGCGCGGCTATCAGCAGGTAGAGTCGGTGCAGGCTTGGTTCCTGCAGGGATGGCTCCAAAACGACCCAAAGATCCGGCAGAGCGACTGGCGACTCTCGCATCCGTGGTGTGCGCTGCTTGATATTGGAACGCACGCGATGGATCTGGCGTCGTTCGTCACGAGCTCAGACCTCGTCGAGGTGACAATGTCGAGTCTGGGGACGGCCGGTGCTCACGGAAAGAACGTGTACGACAACGGGACCCAGGTGGTTCAGTTGGAGCACGGAATTCCGGCGTCGATCTCATACCATCAGGCGATGCCGGGTAAGGTCGACGACATCGGTGTCTGGGTCAAATTCCGAGATGGATTTTCCGTGATGTGGCGAATGGAGTGGGGCACTGAGTCCCTCTTCACCAGCAACAAGCCGAATCCTGATCACGACAGTCGGGCGGATTGGCAGTGTCAGCTCCGCGGCGCCGGGGACCTCTTCTCTTCGGAGGTGAATTCCGCCTTCGGGCTTACACCTCCCGGACACATTCAGGGGTGGCCCGATTACTGGCGCTATCTGTTCTTCTCGTCTTACCGTCATTTCCTGCTGAATGGCGGGAACGCGAGCGAAAGTGACCTCCCCGCGCACATGAAGCTTCCTGTTCCATTGCTCCAAGACGCGGGCAAGAACACGACCTCGTTCGCCGAGGCCGCTGACCGCTCATTCCAAAGTGGTCGGCCCGTCACTGCAGAAAGCATCTGGGCTTAGCCGGTTCGGCCGATCACCGGATAGCTGGGGCGCGAAACGCAGCTAAGCGTTTCTGAAACGAGAGCGGCGTGGTTAACTCTTTGGTTCGGCTGCGCCGCCTCTCGTTTTTCTACGGACACTTTCCAATCTCAAGCTCCTCTGCGTCCACCGCGTCCCCTGCGGTTGCATTTGACCTTAGCCTTCGAGCGATTGGGAGGCGGGCCCACCGAGAAGCTGCTTCGTGGCAAGCGAAACAGCTTCCGGGTGGAAGAGAAGAGGAGTGCTTACGGGGAAACTCTACGACCTCAATAATAGAGTCTAAAAAATGTTATCAAACTTATAGTGTGGGCAACTGGCTAAAGCACCGAGGCAAGGCGCTTTGCCGAAAGGCTTGTGAGCCGCATTTCAGAAGCAAAGCTCGCACGTTTTCCAACTTGCGTCGTTGAGCGGCAGATTGGCCACCAAAAATCCAGATTCCATTACTGAACCGAGTGCTCGTGCTCGTCCGAAACGACAGCGGGAGGGAGAATTCAGGTTTGCGCGCTTGCGATCGAATCCGTCCGCGGCGCGGAAGTGTTGAGAGAAACTGAGGAACCTGAAGTACGCCGTTCACTGAATGATCTTTCATAACCTGTTCCGTCAAATCGAACCTCACGAGGTTCAAACACATATGCCGAAGGTCCGTCGTCGAACTCGAAGGCGCTCGTTCTTGAACGCTGCATCCTTCAAGTCGCTCGCAGAGGATGTTCCGGTTAGATTTATTTGCTGAGGTGAAAACGATCGCTAAATGCTCGCAGTGTTGAAGAAAATCTACGCCACGGCCCATCGACCATTGGATTGCGCGGAGGCATGAAGTATCTCAGCCGCAAGATGCGATCAGATTCGAGCAGCTGCCGGCGGGGTTACCGGGTTTTTGCAGGATATCAGTCGGTTCGTAAATTGTACCCCTGGATGCGCTCTATCTTCCATCCGTCCGACTGGGTAGAGAGCGAGATTATTACCTGCCAATCTTCGAAAAAGTCACCATCGACACCGCTCAATGCACCCAGTACCGTGACCTCCAGCTCGCAGGTTGCGCGGTGGTCGCGCACTGTGATCGTTCCATGGTTGAACCGAGCCTCGAGCTTTCGAAAGGAGCTTTTGACCGCGGCCATCGCTTTGTCTTGGGCTTCTTTTCGCGAAATCGAATAACGCTCCAACCGTCCGCCGTTTGTCAGCTCAATTTCCACAAAGTCCGAAAGCTCGGAAATATACTTCTTTACGAGAGCAAGCTGCTCGAAGAAAGGGAGCGAAGGAATACGATTGACGTCGACCTCCACTTGGGCGAGGAGGGAGCGGATTCTCTCGCTTTCGGTCGGCCGCGAAAACAGAAAGAGAGCGAGCGCCACAAATAGAGTCGCGCCGAAAGCGAAGGATTTTGCGCCCATTCTCATGTTCTTTGTATACATGAGAACAGGGCTGAGAGGATGTCCGATTTTTTGGCAATTGGAGCGAAGCGGGCGAACCTTTAAGCTTTCTGGTGCAACTGCTGTCTACGAGTGTCCGCGGCATGCTCCTGCAACAGCTCGTGGCAGTTGCGCGGGCTGGGCTCTCCCACAGCGGTGCGTCTCGTGTAGTGTCCGTCAGCTTGCATTTCCCACGAGCAGCGTACGTCGGCGAGAAGCAGTTGAATGAGCTCCCAGAGCCTGGCGCGGAGGATGCGATCTTCCACCGGAATAGCGAGCTCGACGCGTCGATGCAGGTTGCGCACCATCCAGTCGGCAGAGCCGATGAAGTATTCGCCATCCTGTGGATCGAGGGTGCCGTTGCGAAAGTAGAATAGGCGTGAGTGCTCCAACAGGCGGCCGACGATTGAAACTACCTTGATTGTTTCACTCATCCCAGTTACGCCCGGTCGCAAACAGCAAGCTCCGCGGACGACAAGGCGGATCGTAACCCCAGCACGCGAAGCCTCATACAGCTTTTCGATGATGTGCGGATCCTCGAGGGTGTTCATTTTCGCGACGATACCCGACGGCAGGCCCTGCTCCTGATTTTCGATTTCGCGCTGGATCAGCGCGAGGAACCTGCTCTCCATTGCAATTGGGGCGACGACAAGCTTGTGATAATCCTTCTTGAGCGACCGCCCGCTGAGGTAGTTGAAAAAGTCGGCGAGCTCCTGAGTCAGCTCTTCTTTCGCTGTGAACAGTCCCAGATCGGTGTATACGCTGGAAGTTCTCGTATGATAGTTGCCGGTGCCGCAATGCGCATACGTTCTCAGCTTGTCGCTGTCTTGGCGGATGACCAGAATCGCTTTTGCGTGCGTTTTTAGGCCGGGAACGCCGTAGATGACGTGAACTCCTGCGCTTTCGAGCTCTTGGGCCCATCGAATGTTGTGGTGCTCGTCGAAGCGTGCCTTGAGCTCGACAAGACAGACCACTTGCTTTCCGATGTGCGCTGCTTGAACAAGATACGGAATCAGCGGCGTTACATGCCCGACGCGATAGATCGTCATCTTGATCGCGCGCACGAGCGGGTCGGTGGCCGCTTCTTTCAAGAACCGTTCAACGCTCGCACCGAAACTTTCAAAAGGATGGTGGACAAGCACATCTTTGCGTTTGATGACATGGAAGATACACTTATCTTCAGTAAACGCTGCAGGCTGCGCAGGAATCCATTGTGGAAACTTCAGGCGTGGCGCGTCTAAATCGAGAAGTGGTGCAAGCGCCGTGTAATCAAGCAACCCGGTCCGCGGAAAGGTCTGGCCTTCTTTGAGCTCCAGTTCCTCCGTCAGAAAATTTGTGAGCCACGGGTCACCGCCTATTGCGTGTTCGAAACGGACAACCTGACCCGAGCGTCGCTCGCGCAGCTCACGCTCGATTACTTCCATCAGATCTTCCGCGTCTTCGTCATCGATGTCGAGATCGATGTTGCGAGTAATTCGAAACGGCATCCAGGATCGTAGAGAAAAGCCCGGAAACAGAGTTTCGCTCTGCTCCACAATCAGTGAATGTAGATCGAGAAAGCGGTGGCCTAGGCTCTCTCTCTGTGCAGGCAAATGGATCCATTTTGCAAGGCTATCGTCGAGCTTGAGTCGGCAAAATTGCGGCTCTTCACTTTCGGCGGAGGTGAGTACGAACCCGAGCGATGTAGACAAATTGGAGATGAATGGAAACGGGTGGCCGATGTCGACCGCGAGCGGTGAGAGTAGCGGGAAGACTGAGCTGTGAAAGTGGGCGGTCGCGAATTCGCGTTCGGCGTCGGTGAGATCGCTCCACTGCACGAGATAGATTCCTTCGTTCCTGAGCGCAGGCAGAATCTCGCGCGCGAAAAGCCGATCTTGCTCGGCGACAAGGGGTTTGACTGTTTGATAAATTGCCGAAAGCTGCTGCCGTGGTGTTAGGCCATCCGCGCTTGGACGCTCGATGCCTGCATCAACGTGACGCTGGAGCCCCCCAACTCGGTTCATGAAGAACTCGTCGAGGTTACTCGTAAAAATTCCAAGGAAACGTACTCTCTCGAGCAGAGGAAGAAATGGATCGGCCGACTGACTGAGCACGCGTGAGTTGAATTCGAGCCAGCTCAGCTCACGGTTCATGAAGTGCCCTTCTTGGGAAACCGTTTCGATGACTTCGAGCTTTGGGCGAAGCTCGGAGAACTGCTGACGCTTCATGTTCCTACCATTCAGGGATTAGGATCGGCGAAATGCGGGGAGGGAGGACGCACCACATCACACTGCGAAGCGCCTATTAGAACGAACCTTTGTTAGGGTTTGATGAGGATTACCGACATGGCGGATATATGTGCACGACGGCTCTCATTCGTGGCGGAGGTCCTATGAAGCACGCTCTCATCCCAGGAAAATCCGCATCTTCAGTTCATCAACGTTGCTCGGCTTTGCTAACGCGCTAATCCCCGTATGAGCCGCAGTCGCCGAAGCACAGCACGATGTGATGGAGTATGTTCGTATTTCGCGGGGAACCACTGGATCAGCGTTGCGATCACGTCCGCGCTTATCGCGAGCGGTGCGAACCGGCCGCCTTGCCTACAGATATTACGGTAGTGTCTTACCATGCGGCGCTCGTAGCGTTGTCGTGATGTCGGGGTGCTGTCCCAAAGTGAGGACAGGAATGTGGGTTGCCCCTCTCTTCTATCCTTTGCCAAATCCAACTTGTCGTCTAGGATCTGAAGCAAGCACATCAGTGCAAGCGTCTTCGATTCTGTTCCGTTCGTACGAAGCTCGGAGGCGTTCGAGAACAGTGCTCGGTTCAATACTTCAAGCCCAGCCTCCCGGTAGTGGCGAGTCAGCGACAGCCGAGCTCCGGTCGTAGGGCCTGAGATTCGGCGACCGTACTGCTCGATCCAAGTCATCGTTCGAGTGTAGTGAAGAATACTCGTTGCTCCAAATCCGCTTTCAAATAGCGACCGACGGGTCTTTCGAAGCTCGCGGCGGCAGGTAGTCTTTCCGTCCAGGACGCGATTGAGCTCAGCGTGATAGTGAAGGAGTGCCGCAACTCGAAGGCGACGCGCACGCGAAGAGCCGACAGTGCAGGCGGCGTAGCAAGCATCCACCCAAATTAAGCCCAGTACTCGTAGGGGGGTGCCGGGCGAATGGCGAAAGAAGCTCCTGAAGTTTCTCAACCACGCCACGGCGAGGGAGAGACAGAGGCGATATTGAAAGGGTTCGCTCATTTCGAGAGAACGATCCCAAGAGTGATCAACCCCGCGCCGAGAAATTGCTTTGCCGAAAGCGTTTCGTGAAGCAGCAGGCAGGCGGCGATGGCAATCAACGGCACCCGAAAGGAGGAGAGGGCGTTTGCCCACACGAGCGACTGACGACCGAGAATCCAAGGCCACACCACGCTCGATGCTCCCCACGCCAGTATCGCTCCGATCCCCCAAGGATGAAAAAATGGAGCAAGGGTAATCGACGATTTCGTATCCGTGAGGTCCGCCGCAAACTTCATCCCGACGTAGCCGACCACGGTGGTTACGAAGTAGACGATCCAAAGTAGGATGAGGGTCATGCTTTCCTCCTTCTCGAAAGAATCCAAAGTATCAACAGGGTCGTCATTTGCTAAACCTCCAAAAGAATAACCTCTCGCGGACATCTCCATCGCAGCGGAAAAAAGTCGACGATACCTCGCGAAACGAAAAGCTGCGTGCGTTCCGAAACAAAACCGAGCCGATTCCAGGCGTACGCGAACGCCCCTGGATACATCCTTCCTTTCCAGCTCCAAAGCACTACCTGTCCACCGTGGATGTGACCGGCGAATACAAGATCGATCGCTTTGGCTTCTGCTTCAGGAAATAGAGCCGGATCGTGCCCACAGAGAATTTGAAGTGCCCCGTCCGCCTGCGTTTGTTCGAGTGTGCCAAGAAGGCGTACGGTTTGAGTCGCGCCGGAGAGCTCTTGCGCACCGTCGGGCAACCAGACACCCCCGCCCTCGAGAACCGCCGAGCGCACCAGATGCTCGCCGAGAACGACGTCGTGATTTCCGGGGACGGCAAAAACCGGAGCGTACGCGGTCAGATCGGAAACCAGCGCGCGGAGACAGGAGAGAGAGGCTCTGTCGTCCGCAAGGTCTCCACCAAGCAGAATCGCATCGGGCGCGGCATCGGATACAGCTTCTCGAAGCTGGAGGACAATTTCGTTCTGCCATACCGGATGGAGGTGGATGTCACTGGCATAGATAATTTTAAGGTTGTTTTTCACCGCGCCTTTGCTGGCCATCTCCCGTCGTATCTGGAGCTTCTTGCTTAGCCCGAGCTCCAGATGTTCTGTTGAAAATCGTTTGCGCAGCGTAGAAAAGCTGGGGCTCCACAACAGATGCCGAAAGCCGCACCATCGCATGAGAATGAGAAACAGCTGCTCTAACATTCAGCACCGCGTATCTGCATCACTTCTTCAAACTCCCGAGCAAGCTTTCGACTGCTGTGAGGTACTGTTTCAGCGCGGCGCGCCCCGTATCAGAACATCGGTAGCTTGTGTGAGGTTTTCGGCCGACGAACGATTTCGTCACTTCAATCAATTGCCCGTCTTCGAGCTTTCGTAGGTGCGACGAGAGGTTTCCCTTCGTGAGCTCCAACGACGCGAGCAGCTCATTGAAGCTGCGACCGTCAGGAGAGCTGGCGAGCGATGCGAGAATCGCCAACCGCGCTCGGTCAGACAGGAGCGTGTGCGTTTGAAACAGCTCCATTTCGCTCACAATACGAGCTCCGACTCCGAGTCATGCCGCGCCACGTGCAAAAGCCAAAGCATAGATGCGAGTGAGATGACAGCCGCCAAAAGCTCTGGCCACACAAGGAGCGGAGAGGCGAGAAAATACTGACAGGCAGCTACGATGAAGCACGCGATGCCGAAGAGAATTTGCAAGCTGGAGCTGAGTTGAAAAAACCTTCCTTCGATAAGGAGATCCCCAAGGAAAAGACTGAAGAGCGGAGCAACGAGCTCGGGCTTTCCAGCCTCCAAGATCGCGGCGAAGATCGCGAATTTGACGAATATATCCGACGCGAGCGAGAGGCGTCGAAGTGAGACGAAGTTCCGAGCAACGTAAGAGTGGTAGTCCTGTTTCGCTCTCCGAGCGGTCAGAAAGGCGAGCGAGTAATATGAAAGGAGGAGCACGATGAGCATAGTGAAGACATTCAACAGCCCGTAGTGTCGGAAGTCTGGGTAGTGCGCTGAATCGAGGAATTCGCGCGTGTTGATGTTGTCACAAAAGAGCTCAACGAGGAGCAGTCCGACTGTGAGTGCGGCACACATGCCGAGAGCGAGCAGATGCGATTGAACGGCGGGCTTGGAAAATACTCTGCCGGCCTCGGCATCTGAGCGCTCGATGGCCCGCCGTATGGTCTCGAGATCTCGAACCGCCCGCTGCACTGCTTCTGTGTCCATTGCGTTGTCTCCAAACTAGTCTGCACTACAAACCAGTTTATATCAGCGCATTGTTTTCGTCAAGTATTCTCTCGATACATAAAGGTCTGTAAATGCAGGGAAATGTAATGACATCGCGGCGGCACAGAGGTGGATATTTGTGACCGAATCCCGTATCGCGAGTAGACTGACACGGAACAAATCAACGGAGAGTGAAATGACTCACGACAACGACAGACGAAAGGCCGCGCGAGACCTACTGAATTCTGTGCGAGACATTTTCGGTCGGTGGGACGCGACCGGTGCATTGAGCTCTACAGTCGGCCGTGACGAGGAGCAACTGGATGAGGAGTACATAGCAAAGATTGCAGCGATGCTCCTGAAAAATGCGTCCGTTCCTGAGGTCGCAAAGTTCCTCGATCGAGTCGTGACGAAGAGCGTCGGTGTTCAATCCGATGCGGCGAGGAACCTTGCTTTCGCGGAACAGTTCGTCGGCGCCGCGAAAGGAGTTCGGCTGAAATAATCGGGCTACGCTATTTGTCTAGTGGGCCGGGCTGCAAAGTGCACATCTGCGCGCGAACGTCCCCGGGGACGAGCCCTGTTTTTACACCGGGGCGACGTTTTCCAATTGTTACATAAATACGTCTTCAATTCGAAAAAATATTGTTAGAGCGGCGTAACTTTTGTTTCGGCGGACCGTAGTCTGGATAACTGTTAGCTAGGGATGGCCGTAACTGGCGGAGAGTTGTAATAACCGCGGAAGCCGAGAGCTGATCTTCGTCAGGCGGAGCGGTGATTCGTGTTGAAAGACGGCTCGAAGTCACATACTGTCGGCTGCTAAACAGCTGTCCTTAATCTTCTCTTCCGGAGAGCTTCGATGAAACTGAAACGATTTCGCTACGGACTTTTTGCCCTCGCACTTTTCTTACCGACCCAACCTTCTTATGCAGCGGACCACGTCGACGGCCCACGTGCATCGGCGGACCCATCCGCTGACATCACGGATGTCTTTGCCTGGATGTCCCCCGATGCGAAGAACGTGAATCTCGTTATGGATCTGGTACGGAACGCGACGACCGAGTCGCGATTCTCCGACAGTGTCCAATATGTCTTTCACACCGCGAGTCAGAGCGCTTTCGGCAGCGCGACCTCATCGAATGTGGACGTTATCTGCGAGTTCAAGGTCTCCCAAGAAGTGAGCTGTTGGGTAGGCGATAAGGACTACGTTTCGGGAAATGCAAATAACCTTTCCGGACTTGTGTCTGCCGATGGAAGAGTGAAAGTGTTTACCGGTCTCCGAAACGACCCTTTCTTTTTCAACCTTCCCGGATTCCGCGAAACGTCACGAACGGTAGCTTCCGCTGCGAGCAGCCTGTCGTTTGACGCTGCGGGTTGCCCTGCGCTGGACACCGCAACTTCCACTGCGCTGGTTTCTCAGCTCAAGCAAGCGCCGGGAGGTGGCCCAGCCCAAGACGGGTTCGCTAACTTCAACGTTTTGGCCCTCGTCGTCGTTGTGGACAAAGCGCTGCTCACTGAAAGCGGCTCCGTCCTATCGGTATCTGCTGCCACTTATCGACGCTAAGGAGAATTCCAATGAACAAGAAAATTATCTTTCCCGCTGTTCTCGTTCTTGCAGTCTCTCCGCTTGTCAGCTGTGGCGGAGGAGGAGGAGGTGATGATTCTGACTCCGGGTTCCCGAATCCGCCGCGGATCAGCTCTACCCAGATCGACCGCATGGGTCGCGCAGGAGTGAATACCGCGCTGACGAATCCTTTCTTTCGAGAGTCTGTCCCGGAAGAGCAGGAGAACCACGACGCCGTCGTCGATGGGTATAACGCTGCTGCGGACTCATCGGAGTGGGTCGATTCTTTCGCTCCGCGCATAGCCGCAAACCTGGCGGTGCTGGACGGGCTCGACACCGTATGTGGGAATCAGCTCCTCGCCGGACCGGCAGCGACAGAAGATCGCTACCAAGCGTTGTCACGAATTCTGGCGGACGACAAACTGTACGTGAACACGGCGTCCGGCACCTGCAATCAATACCTCGGTGTTGAAGCCAATGCGGTTGGAGTGACGAACTCGGATTGCGGAGGGAGAACTCCGCTTGAAGATACAATCGACACGACCTATTCGCTGCTCGCCGCGGGCGTGCTGTCTGGAGTGGACGACGGCATTCCGAAGGACGCGGATGGAACCGCGTCAGTGAGCCAGTTTCCGTTCCTCGATACACCGAACTGAGGTTGTCGTGAGACGGAGCATAGCATTCATCGCGATTGCCGTACTCGGATCTTCCGTTTACGGCATTCGCAGCTATGCTGATCGCGTTGCGTCCCCACTGACACTGACTGAATTGCGGACCACGGACGGGTCCATTGCACTTCAGAATCTGGATGCTCAGATAGCCGGCGAACAGCGACTCGGAGAGAAACGCCCGCTGACTGTTCCGCAACAAAGCGGAATCATCGAGCTCATTGCCCAGCGTGGTCAAATTCTAGGCTCCATCTCGGACTACGAGAAAGCCGATGCGCTAGCAGCGGAGCTGGTTGCCAAGAACCCTGACGATGCGAAAGCGTATCTAACTCGGGCAAGCACGCACTCTACCTTCCACCGATTTTCGGACGCTCTCGCCGATATCAATGCCGCCGAAGCGCGTGGCGTCCGCGGCGCGCCGATTGAATCGCCCAGAGCTTCCATCCTTCAGGCAACCGGCAAATACGAAGAAGCGCTGAAGCTCCGGGAGAGTCTGGCGTCGAGAAAGAACGACATTCAATCTATCGGAGCGCTTGCGACGCTTTACGGCGAGATGGGGGATCTCGATAAGGCGGAGGCTACTTTCTCGAAAGCGTTAACGCGTTATCGCGATGTATCTCCATTTCCCGTCGCGTGGCTCTACTTCCAAGAGGGCGCGATGTTCATGCGCTACGGAGAGCTACAACGCGCCCGCGAGTTTTTCGAGAATGCACACGAGCGGGTACCAGCTTACAAAGCAGCTCAAGGTCATCTTGCAGAGGTGCTTGCCGCACTCGGTGATACAGACCGCGCGATTGAGCTTCTTCGACCGCTAGCGTCGGGAGCCGATGACCCGGACTACGCCGCACAGCTCGCAAGAATTCTAGTCGAGCGCGGCCAATCGGATGAGGCTTCGAAATGGAGAAGTCTCGCGGCTGCCCGCTACGATGCGCTGATGAGTGGCCACCCTCAGGCTTTCGCCGACCATGCATGCGAATTTTGGCTTGCCGCAGGCGACGATGCGAAGAAGGCGTTTGGGTATGCACGGACGAATCTCGAGCTTCGTCCGACTCCGCGAGCACACGAGCTCTACTTGCAGGCTGCACTTAAAGCTGGTGAGAAAAAGGCCGTGTGTGACGATCTTCCCGAGGCGTTGAAGGTTGGACGTCCGACCCCGGCACTCGCGGACGCGATACGTGCGGCGAACCAACTCTGCGCAGCTCGTTAGTTCAATCAATCAGTCCATTTCCGCCGACGAACAAGCTCCCGGCGACGTGGCAGCGAAGGCGCCGTATCCACAGTTCTCCGGCATCCGGTCATTCGTCGGGCCAATGGAGGTCGCAAGAAGAGAGTAATTCGGCCGGTCATACGGTTCTTGGCGACGTCGCACTTAGCGTCGTTGAGCGAAACAGTCTAAACCCGAGTTGCAGAGTCGAGGCTTCTGATCTTGGAGCTCTCGCCCAATCCTGACCTACTCCCAGGCGAACTCAGAAGGTTGCTATCCGCAGGGACCTTCACGAACAGGTACGGGAACGTAACGGGAACCGGTAACGATTCGTTTGGAGCAGCGATGCGAGAACCGAATAGCTCAGTCTCCGAAGGGATTCTGCGTGTCATCCGCAATCTGCGGCGGCCGCGTCTTGCAGTAATCAATGCAGATTGTCGGATGTGTCCCTTTCACGCAGGTACAAAGCTCTGCGACGCAACCAGCTAGCTCGCACTGCTGAGCTGTGGCGCAATAGTCGAACGTCCCCAAGCAGGCGTCATCGGTCACCGAGCACAGAACTTGCCCGAATGGACACTGCGGGGAGCCGGCAGAATCTGCGTCGGGATCGACGGTGGATTGAGCCTGTGCGGTTGAGCAGATTATGAATGACGAGAGGAGAAGTAAAAATAAACGCATAAGCCTCGTAAAGCAACATCGGGAGCAGTGTTAAAAAATGTATGCCGCTACGAAAAGTGGCGTGCGCTGGATATTTCGAAAGTGTTCGATGACGTCTCGCGGCTCTAGGCAGTGCTTCACAACGCGCGATGCGCACAGTGCGGAGAGCGTGGGTAAGGACCGATTCGCGCATTGTATTCAAGCAATGAAATCCATCTCGGTGATGCAGCGGCGCCAGCCGGAGAGTTTACTACGCTCCTGCGGTAAGGAACGCGGGAAAAACCGGGCGAGCGCACCCAACGTGTGGCTCGTAGCGGTTGTTGCGAAGAAGACCGATATGAACCGCGAGCGTTAGAGAAAGACCGATTGTTTGATGATGAGCTCCGCTCACCTCAAAATGAGAGGGCTTACAGACTCGTCGAGACACCAGGCTCGATCCGACTGTTAACGGGCCGAACGCACGCTGCGCTAGATACGGACGCAGAACAAAGTGGCAAAATTATCATGTGTGCGGCGCCGACAGAAAGTTGTGCGATCTTCACACTTGTAAAACACGAGGCCGGTTGGTCTTGTGTTTCCTTGACGAAACGGCGCCACCAGCGAGTCAATCGTTTGCGGAGCTGTTTGAGTGAACCTGGAATATCGGCCACAACCGCCGATACTATCATCTCTGAGGACCGATGCAGAACAAACATAACCTCGGCGCGTATCTTCTCGCCGTCTTCTTTTTCGCGACCGTGACCACGGTGCATGCGACTCCTGTCACTTCTGTCTCTTTCGATGGAAAGTGTGACCGGGGAATTCGTAAATCGCACGGTAGCTTCCGGCAGAAGAAAGTGATCCCCGATGCGGCGACCTGTATCGTTAAGGTGAAAGTGAAGGATTCGGCCACGAAGAAAGGTGTCGCGGGACAAGCAATACAGGTGTTCAAGAATGAAGGCGCCTCGGCGTCGGATTCGAATGGATGCTATGATCCACTTTCGGCTATCGGGATCACCGACAAGAAGGGAAAGGTGACCATCACCTTTCCGTGGGACAGCACCGCGTGCAGCATTGTCGTGAAGAATATCAGCTCCGGTGAGCGAACGCAGGCCGCGACCGCGATCGATCTCAGCAAGGTTGTGTCATGCGGCGCATCGACGTTCGACGTCAGCGACGTCTGCACCCGAGTCGACTACTCGGGCTACTATACCATCACGTCATCGGACACTGGATTCACTGCAGGATGTTCGGGTGCGAACCAGAGAATTGGGATTCTGGTGACGAAGGATGCGAGCGCAGCGAAGGGCTACAAGGTTGTTTGGAACGGAAGCGTAACCCTCACTGTTCAGACGCTGAACAATGACCAGCTCGTTGCCGAGTCGATCAATCGTGCGAGCCGTTTTGCGCAAACGATCCGGGTTACTTTGAGCTCGGTAGGAACGTCCCAAGCGGCCATTCTCTATGAGCGAAGCGACGAGAATGTGTTGAACGATCCACTCAGTGCGCCGTCTTGCAGCGATACGTTTTCTGGATTTGCGCATCGAGAAGCTACCGAGCCGCCGGATTTCTCGGGCACGTATACGTTTTCTTCTACGGACCCAGGATTCACTGCCGGATGCGGCTTCAGTGGAACGAAGACCATTACAGTCGCCAAAGCGGGCGCGAGCTATACGGTCAACGACGGTAGCACATCGCTTTCGGTAAGCGACATCACTCAGCAATCTCTGACGGCACAGCACATTGACCCGCCGCGTTTCTCACAAACGATCTCCTTCCAAGTGGCGCCGTCGAGCGGGTCCACCGCAAATGTAGTTTACTCTGTGAACCGAAGCTTTGAGGGTGAGGCGGCCTGCTCATACGGCTTCAATGGTGCGGCGGCGAAACAGTAACTTCACTGTTTAAAGTTGCCAGGGTTCGGACAGCGTTTCCGAGCCTTGGCAACGCCGGTTACGCGGATCAGACTGCGCCGCAGTGCAGTTTAAAACTGCGCCGCATGCGAAGCTCGTCCAAAACTAGCCTGGCGCGTCGCAGCCTACCGAGGCATACTCACCAAATCTCAATGGAGGATTCGCTATGAAAAAGGTTTTTTGTGTCGCCATGCTCTCACTCGCCGGCGTTCTCCCTCTGCGCGCAAACGCCGATTGCACCCGCGATGATGCATTCAACAAAATGATGAAAATGAATCAATTGAGCACGAAACTTCAATCCGAAGTTCCGCTCGACCCGCGAGTCGATGGTGCCGCCATGAACTCGGCTGCTGATCGAATTAAAGCGTACGCGGACATGATGGCACCGAGCGGGCAACTACTCGCTGAAGGGAAGTACAACGACGCGTGCGCCCTCTACGACAAGGTCGCCGCGCACTTCGGCTTCGAGCTCGATAAATCAAATGCTCTCACGATGGATGATCTTCGCAAGAACAACGGAAAGAAAAAGGCAGGTGATTGCGACATCGTCGAAATGGCGAAGCGCAATGCTGCATTGGCGAACGATTTCAAAGCGGCGTATGACGCTGGGAAATTTACCTACGAGCGGCAACGAGAGTATTCGAAGGACAGCGAGAAGTTGAACATGCTGGCTACGTCTGATCCGGGAGCGGCATGCCGTGAGATTGATGCGTTGCGAGCAAAGTACGGGCTCTGAGCGTCCATTCCGCCGACGCTTCTGAGCATCGGCGGAGCCTTGAGCCGCGGTCAACTCGTCGGTCGAAAGTCTGTATATTCCGCATGGGGTGAGCCGATGCCGATTCGCACAACAATGCTCGCTGGGTTCATCATCAAGACCGGTGCCACTTCGAGCGGAAGGCACTATAGCGTGACGACTCCCGATGGGGAATATTTCGACGGGTTCTCTTTCATCAGAGTCTCTGACACGTATTGTCCGAAGTGGAGTGCCTACGTGCTCTTCCTCGCGTGCGCTTGTAGCATCTTCTTCGGCCTTCGCACGCTGAGTGAGAATCGCGCCGTTCGGAGTACGTGGACGCAGGCCGCGACTGCGTCATCGCAGAGATCTGAACCGGACGGCGACTATGTGAATCCGGCAAATCCTTCCGAACGTAAGAGTTCGCACGAAGTGCGATCGCAACGTATTGCGGCTCTCTTCTTGACTGGGCTGGGAGCATGTTTCGGTATCGGAGGAATCGTCATTTTGCTCTTCGGACCATTTGACCGCATCACGATCGTCGCAGACGGAATGCGTTGGGAGGGATCGCGCGCGAGAGGAGTGCAGCGCGTCAGATGATGATGCCGAACTCACCCATGAGTTCGTCGGCGCGCAGAGTGGACATGTTCCGCGCGAAAGTCGCCAACGAACGAACACGCCCGCTCCGCTGAACGACCAGCTCGATGAGGTTTTTCGGGAACGACGAGACTACCCTCACGCTACTTTTGTCGTTCGAGTTGTTTACGAAGCGGACTTTGTCTCACTTCGGATCCACCGTCATCGGATTCCATGTAGAAACTCTTCGTTCTGCGCTATAAATGAGAGCGTCGCGTTTCGCCTTTGGCCGATACCTTCGATTTAAGAATGTCGAGAGTTTTGCCGATCTGCGAATCATGAAATTGAGCAGCTACTTGCATTACACCCGCTTCACGTGGGGCCCACGAGTCTTGGCTCTTCTCCTTTTCATTGTCGGCAACCTCAGCTTCACGCTAACCGCCGCTCTCGCCGACGAGCTCGGAACCAACGACGCGCGCTACAGCAACATGGGACCGAACGGTGACACGACCTTTGCGGCGGTTTCGCCGGCCGTCGCTTACAACAGTACTAACAATGAGTATCTGCTTGTATGGTCCGGGACTGATTCGAGCACTGGTGAACGCGAAATCTACGCTCAACGCATCAACGCTGCGACAGGTGCCGAAGTCGGTACGAACGACTTCCGGATCAGTGACATGGGACCGAATGGCAATTTGAGCTACGGAGCGTACGACCCAGCGGTTGCTTACAATCCAACTGCCAACGAGTATCTCGTCGTCTGGTGGGGTGATGACAATTCGGGCTCGCTCGTCAGCGGCGAATACGAAATCTATGGGCAGCGAATTAACGGCGCCACCGGGGCCGAGGTCGGTTCGAACGATTTCCGAATCAGTGACATGGGTTCTGATGGAAGCACCGCAAGCTCAGCGATGAAGCCTGCTGTGGTCTATAACCCGTCGAGCAATGAATATCTGGTGGTCTGGCAGGGCATCGACGGAACTACGGATCAGGAGATCTACGCCCAGCGTCTTGCTGGTAGTAATGCTGCCGAGATTGGTACCAACGATTTCCGAATCAGCGACATGGGAGACAGCTCCAATCCGGTGCCGGGTGCGCGCTCACCGTCCATAGCTTACAACGCTACCCAGAACGAATATCTCGTAGTGTGGGAAGGTAACGATGGCGTTGGTGGTCTTGCACCTCTCGAATACGAAATTTACGGGCAGCGTCTCGACGCCAGCACAGGCGCAGAAACCGGGACAGATGACTTCAGAATCAGCGATATGGGTCCTGACGGCGACGCTCGGTACAACGCGCTCACTCCCAAGGTAGCCTGGGAGTCCCGCGACAATCGTTACCTCGTCGTATGGGGAGGGGACGACAATAGCGGCTCGTTGGTAAATGAAGAATTCGAAATCTACGGACAACTCCTAAGCGGTACGACAGCTGCGGAGATCGGCGCCAACGATTTCCGGATTAGCCACATGGGCCCAGATGGCAACTCGTCCTACGTGGCATTCGAGCCGCATGTAATTGCTCGAAGCGGACCGGGCGACTTCGTAGTCACGTGGTATGGGAGCACGAATACCGGAGCACTCGTCCCATTCGAATTCGAGAACTACATGGCGCACGTGAACTTCGACGGCAGCTTTGTCGGTGATGATGACGTTCGTTTGAGTGACATGGGCGCGGATGGGACAACCAACACGAGCGCTACTCTTAATGCTCTCGCGTACGATAGCACCGATAACCAACTTCTCTCGGTTTGGGAAGGGAGCGACAATACGAGCCCCCTTGTTCCCGGCGAATACGAAATCTTCGGACAGCGCTTCACTGTGTCGGAGACTGTCACGCCGTCGATCCCTGATATGACGCCAGAGACTGATACAGGGCAGTCAAATTCCGACAACGACACCGCCAATATTACGCCGACATTCACCGGAACCGCCGAGTCCGGCTCTTTCGTCACGCTCTACAGCAATGTCGATGGCAGTGTTGGTTCAGTCGTCGCCCTGGATGGCACCTACAGCATAACCGTTTCCTCTCTCCGACCGGGCACCCATCTCATTTCTGCGCGCTCCGCTGATCGAGACGGGAACTGGAGCGCGGCTTCGGGCCAACTCTCGGTGATTATCCGCTGGCCCGACACAGATGGTGACGGCCTGAACGACTATGACGATAATGACGACGACGACGACGGAATTCCTGACGCGCGCGAGGCACTTGATGGCACGGACCCTCTCGACGCAAGCAGCCATGCGTTCCATTTGGGCACCGGAACCGCAGCAGAGTGGAACGGGTATCTCGGCATGTACAATATCGCCGAGTATAACGCGAAGCAGAATCTCACGATGTCGCTTGAGCTGTATGACAACTCCGGCACGGCGTCTCCCGTCGGGAATGCACGATTCAACATCGACCAGGGACGTGAGGTTGATTATCTCGTCCATGGAATGAACGGGTTTCGAGAAAACGCGTATGGATTCCTGCTGAGCTTCTCCTCAGGAAGCAGCGACGTGTATGATGGGCGGATGGTCAACTATCGTCTTTCCGACGGAAAGATTCAGTTTGCGTTCGCCATTCCGTTCAGCGAAGGGAATGGCGGCGCCCTTTATGTGCCGTACAACACCTATCAACCGAGCTTAGACCCAGCTGATGAAAAGAACTTCGTCGCGAATTGGATCTCGGTTGTCAGCTTGAGTATTTTTCCGGAATCCGGTTCCCTCAATTTCTACGCGCAGGATGGTTCGTTGATCGCTTCTCAGCAAATTACGATTCCGCCGGCGAGTCGAAAAGATGTCTCCGCACACCAGTTCGGGAAAAATAGCGTCGGTTTGGTGGAGTGGCGTCCCGACTCGAGACATCACGCCTTCCTCGTTCGAAACATTCGCTACCTTTACGATAATGCGATTCTCAAGGAGAGCTTTGACAGCGCGTTCCAGCTGGAAGCATTTCCGGGATCGAAACAGAAGCTCTCGATGCCGCTCGACACTCGGGACGGCTCTTCGATTATCGAAATCGCAAATACTGAGAGCACTCCGGGTACGTTCAACGTCGAGATCTATAACGCTGTCGGGATCTCCAAATATACAGCGACCACTCAGCTAGCGGGACATGCGAGCGTGCACCTGATTGTGGACCCAATTCTGGACCGTGAGCTTGGGTCAGCCATCGTGAGCCCAGTGGGGCAGGGGAAATTTCTCGCGACGGTTATGCAATACGGTCGTAATAGTACGGCGGGAATAAAATATCTGTATGGGATCCACGCTCAAGAACCGGTCGGTACCTCGAGCTATGGGAGCTACAACACATATCTCAAGCAGAGCTGTCGGCTGTTGATGGTCAATCCGACCGCGACCGCTGTGCCGGCGACCTTTTCAGCCAAACGCTACGACGGAACTCAGGTGCTTTCGCCTACCACCCTAAGCGTCGCAGCTCATGGGATAGTCGAGAATAACATTTGTGCCAACGACGCGGCGGACAACTTCGGCACAGTGCAGGTTGACGTGACCCCGAAGAACACGGTGAACTCTTACCTTATACGGTATGGAGAGAACGACATTTACAGATTTCCGACTCCGGTGAGGTAGGGCACAGAAGGAGACGGCTCCTCCTCGCGCTTTGAGTCGGATCGATTATCAACTCCTCGGATGCGCAGAGTGACGCGCAATCGACAATGACATTTCCTGCGATCCTGTGTTGTTCTTCTGCTTGCATACTGCCGTTCTATCTCTATAATTTACTCGTAAAACGACGGGTGCCCCAGAAAACCAAGTGGTGTACCGAGCGCGCTGATGGATGGTGGTTTCGGTTGTCGGCCTTGCTGTATGGCCTCGGAATTGTCGCTACGCTCGTCGGCTCGGCGATCATTTGGTGCGAAAAGTCTTTGGTGTCGGAGGGGAACGTTAATGCGACCGTCTTTTCGAGCTTCGTCGAGAACAATTGGGAAATCCTCGCTTTGCCGCCGACGACGCTGAGTTACCTTTATATCATCTACACCGTTGAAATCGGCATCATCGGATCGTTTAAATTCATCTTCCGCTCGTTACGAGGGCGTTGACGGAAGCCCCCATCGTTACGAAGAAGAGCTTAACGTACAAAGCGGCTCTTCAACGGACGAGCTCTGGATGTGGAGTAGAATCGCAGGGAGCAAGAGGAGGAAACAAAGCCTCGAGAGGGAACTGGATTGTATACCGACGAGACGCTTACGCCTTCACCCGACCGTACCGAGATTATCTCGCAGCTCGTTTGTTGATTGCTGTCCGTATTCGAAGCGCCGAAATTCGATTCATTAATCAGTCTCGTAAAAGTAATCCCCGGCTGAGTTTCAGTCATGTAGAGCTGCGATGCGACAGTGCAAAGACCCCATCGCGTTTCTGTGCCTACCTGGCGTTTGGTGACTAATCCGGTAAGACCGAGCAGCAGGTGATACGCTCCGTCGCCCAGCTCCGCGTCGAACGCGTACGGTGGCTCGTAGAGAAGAGCGCCTGGAAACTGCAGCGGAGCACCGAGAAACGAGAATCCGTCAATCGGCGAGTAAGGCGCCAGATGGTAGGTTTTGTTGACGAAAAAGGACTGCATGCCGTCGAAGCTGAGCGAATCAAGCGATTTGATCCAGCTTACCGCGCAGATAGCTTCCAAAGTGTCCTCGGCGCGCGCCATCCGAGGCGACAGGAGAAGCGTAATTAACGTAAGAGCGGTGATCAGTTTGCTGCGGTAGCGTGGCATAGAGTCTCCTTTCATTAAGCTGCGCAAAGAAAATGTATCATGCGCACCGGCTAGAGAGCATTGCAGTATGCTGATAACGTACGAGGAAAACTGGGTGATGCGGCTTTCTTTGCGGGGGAGAGTGGTGAGGCTACGTTGCAGGAGGTCGGATTTGCGATACTTGAGCGAGGGGGGAGAGGGATGAAGATGGACATAACTCCGAAGCGGCACACACAAGCTCGAGAATGGAAAAGCCGATTCAAAGACCAACTCCTGCGGCACCCCTGGCGAATCGTGTCCGCCGACAATCCCGGTGTGCGACTAATCCCTTCTCGCGGTTCTATCACTGTCGCTGTCGAACCGCATACGCGCGAGAAGCCGCGTGTCGTTTGGCTAGCTAGTCTATGCGCGGGGCGGCGGTCGTCGATGCGTCGCACTGACCGGTGGATGAAGCAAGTACTCCTGTGAGAAGAGCGTAGAGCTGTTGCAAAGCGCTTGTTAACCTTCGCTGCCCGGCCGCCCTCTGAAGCTTTCGCTCCAAAGGGCGGCAAGCAGAGGTCCACGTTTAGCCGGGAGCTTCGTTCGCGAGGAACGTCAAGAAGTCGGCTACGTCGTCCGCAGTGGGCTTGCGTTTGAGGGCACAGAAGTCGCGAATCAGTTTCGTCGCTGAGATGTTCACTCCTTCGATGATCAACGTTTGAGCGGCTACCGATAGCGCGTCTTCTTCGGACATGTCTTTGGCTGAGTCGAGCCTACTACCGAAGAACCTACGGAGCAGGAGAATTTCCCTGCGGTTGCGCAAGCGATAAGCGAAAGATTCGTACGAGTCGATAGCCAACAGTTGGATGTTGCGTTCAGCGAGATAGGCGTAGCCTTTATCTGTAACCGACCAGTAGGCAGAGCCGAATGTCGTTCGTTCGGCGATGAGGTCTAGACTTTCTGCTCGCTCTTGGGCTCGCCTCACATCTCTGTCCTGAGTGCCGCGCAGAATCCCGAAGTGAGGTCCCTCGATCTTACGATGGCCACAGAAATAGCTCAGGACCTGTTGAGCGAGTAGATTTCGATGCGCTAGCGCGAGCACGATGCTCTCGAGGACGTCATCGCGCTCGAGGGATGCCGCGGGCAGCGACGAGGTTGTTCGGCTAGGGATATCCTCACCTTTGAGGTAGCTTACTATCGTCGGTCGCAGATCGAGATCCTCGTCAAGGAGACGGATCATCTGTTCAGCGCTTTCGGCAGCGGCCTCCTTGCGAGCAAGGAGTGTCGCCTCTTCTACGAGATACCCTCGCTTTTTCACCTCGTCGGGTGGAACCAAGAAGGTAATTCTCGGTCCTCGCACACGCAGGACATTTTGCTCGTTCAATACTGCAAGACACGACGTAATGTCTGAACGGCTAAAGTTCAAGTCGGGGTGGTCGACGATATACTCGATATCGAAATACGTTGAGACCTCTCGATCGTTCGGCCACAACTTCACCGCACCGCATGCGAATCGATACACTCTCTCAATCGCGCTGGTGGTAGGCTGTGTCGCACGAATGAACCCACGTAGGTTCTCTCGATAGCCTGGTGGTAAAACGATCGTACAATCGACGTTCGAGCCGTCCCGGCCGCCGCGACTCACTTCCTGCCAGTATTGCTCAATCGACGGTGGCAGACCGTAGTGCACGACACGATGAATGTTGCTCTTATTGACTCCCATGCCGAACGCGCTCGTGCAGAATATCACGGGGACTTTGTCGGTAAGATAGGCATGCTCCGCAGCTGACCTTTCCTCCGAGGAGAGTTGTCCGTGATAGAGAGCATGAGGAACCTTGCGTGACGATGCGTCGAAAGCAAGTTGACTGACGTTGGTGACAAGGAGCGAGTAGACGGCCGTTGATTGTTTCGCGCGAATAGCCTTCCTCGCTATTTCAAGGACTCGTTCACGGGCCGCAGCCTCGGTGTCGAGCTTCTCCACGGCAAGCTTCAAGTTGGGCCGATCAAGCTCCCCAATCACGCGCAGGGCATTCGGTATCCGAAGCTTCTTGGCAATATCGTCGATGACTTTGGGTCTTGCGGTTCCCGTGAATACTGCAACGGGTGGGTTTCCGAGTCGTTTGTAGACATCACAGATGCGGGAGTACTCTGGCCGGAAGTCATGACCCCACATGCTGACGCAGTGTCCTTCGTCCACCGCAAGCAGGCTCACAGGATTACCGTCCATGCTTTCCAAGAACGCTTCCGTCTGTAGACGTTCCGGAGAGACGTAGATGAGTCGATACTCGCCACCGGCGAGCCGAAGCAGCCGATCTTGAATCTGCTTGTCAGAGAGCTGCGAGTGCACGCATTCTGCTTTGATGTCAAGCTGTTTGAGCTGCGCCACCTGGTCGTTCATCAAGGCGATAAGCGGTGAGACCACGATTGCGGTCGCGCCCGATTGCATCACAGCCGGAAGCTGGAAGCAGAGCGACTTCCCGCCACCAGTTCGCAGGACACTGATGACGTGCTGTCTCCGGAGAATCGCCTCGATAATTTCGAGCTGCGTTTCTTTCAAATCTTGGAGCTTAAATCGCTCGCGAAGAATCGAATCGATTTGCCATCGGGGCACTGAAACGTTGGTCTGCATGGGAACTCCTTTCATGCAGAAAAAACCGAAGAAAACATAAACAAGCGCTGTGCAAGGCGAGCTGGTGTGTCCGCATCGCACAGCGTAGCTTTCGAAGTTCTCTAGAGTTCGGAGAGAGCGAGGCTGAAAACAATATCGTAGCAGTCGGGAAAGAGAAAGGGTGCGTAGAGAAGCGATCCAAGCGGCATTAAGGCCTTCGACTCCCCAAGTCTTAAGTCTCAAACACTGTGTTACTTGAATATTCTTGACGCCTTACCGATGGCAGGTTGACCGCGCTGATCCGTTAGCCTTAAGTCTCAAACACCGTGTTATTTCAGTATTCTTGACGGTTTGCAGATGGCAGGCTGGAGCGGCAGGGTAGAACGCGCTGATAGGTTAACCGTCATGGCCGGGTTTTGATTGAATAAGGTCGGACTACTGCCCGGCGTGCGGCACGCTAGCCAGCTCAGTCTGCCGGCTGCGAAAGCTAAGATTGCGCCTGCCTATGCCATAGACTACGGTAAATCAGTGAAACTGTTTTCCTTCTTCATATTCCTCTTCTTTTGCGCTTCGGCTGCTGCCGATACAGGTGCCGCTGCTGCTCAGTCCATGAATCAATTAGGGCTCGATCTTTTTCGTGCGGTGCAAACGCCGGGAGAAAACATTTGTCTCTCACCGTATTCTATTCAGACGGCGCTCGCGATGACTTACGCCGGCGCTGACGGAGACACTCGCGATGAAATGGCGAGTGTCCTTCACGCTCGCGGAGACGATGCGGCGTTTCACCGTTCAGTATCCGGACTTCAACACGAGCTCAGTGAAGTTGCGGCAAAGTCTAAAGCGCAGATTCAAGACGTTCGCAAATACGGAGGCACACCCGGCGATCCAATCATTTTTCAGTGGGCGAATCGGCTCTACGGAAAATCCGGTTATACGTTTCGTGATGCGTTTCTCACATTGCTCAATGATGTCTACGGAGCTCCGCTTGAGCAGGTCGAGTTCAGTGATGCCGTTGCTGAAAAAATCAACCTTTGGGTCGAAGAGCAAACCGCAAAGCGAATCCGCAATCTCATTCCGAACGGCGTACTTGACTCTGCGACGCGACTTGTCCTGGTAAACGCATTGTACCTTAAGGCTCCATGGGCAGAGAGCTTCTCAGCTGCCGCGACCAAGGACGAGCCGTTTCATGTGAGGGGCGGCGCTGGAGTTGCGGTGCCG
This sequence comes from Bdellovibrionota bacterium, assembly GCA_046328905.1. Lineage (GTDB taxonomy): Bacteria > Bdellovibrionota_C > UBA2361 > SZUA-149 > CAZDWZ01 > JAXLVP01. The sequence continues at coordinate 1,742,226 of JAXLVP010000002.1, read as the reverse complement.
ACGATGAATCGGCAGGACCACTACGGCTACGCTTCACTGGACGGTTATTCGCTGGTTACCATCCCGTATGTCGGCTTCGATCTCCAATTTGTGCTTATTGTTCCGGATGCAGTAAACGGCTTGCCCGAAATCGAGAAGAAGCTCAGTCCCGAGATTTTCGCGAAAGCTGCTGCGCCCGAGTATAAGGACGTCATTCTGCATCTCCCGAAGTTCAAGCTCGAATCCGGTAGCATCATGCTGAGTCGGGCGCTTCAGGAGCTTGGCATGCACACCGCATTTGACGACCCCAAAGGGAGCGCAAATTTTGATCGGATGGCCGAACGGAAACCGAACGATTATCTGTTGATCTCAGAGGTGATTCACAAGACGTTCTTTGCTATCGATGAGAAAGGAACCGAAGCGGCGGCAGCAACCGCAGTTGTGATGCTTGCGGGCGCTGCGATGAATCCGAATCCTCCGAAGCCGATTGAGGTAAAGGTGGACCGACCGTTCCTTTTTGCCGTCCAACATAAGGCGAGCGGCGCGGTTCTTTTCCTCGGTCGGGTGACCGACCCCAAAGCCCACTAGAGCTCAAATTCGCTGAACGCCGTCCTTCCAGCTCTCCGCCGACCTTGGTCGTCCGGTTTATCCTGAATAAGTGCGTCTTCGATACGTCTTCCGAATATGGTAAAATAAAGGCGTCGGTTTGGAGTGTGTTCAATGCGCCACGCAGCTCGACGTCTCTATAGAACACTCGTTCTTTGTACAACGGTCCTCGTGACGCCGTCGCCGAATGCTCACGCCCAAAACTCGACACTCTTCCAGCTTTTGCCCCAGCTCGAGCGATCAGCCCCCAAGGTTTCGAAGCATATCCTTGAGCTCGCTCTCCGTGCCGCTTCTTGTGCCCAGGCGCGCACCAACAACCATTCTCCTTATCTCGGCATTATTGACTATTCGTTACCTTCTTCTCAGCGACGCTTCTGGTTGTTTGACCTAGCTCAGAAACGCTTGTTGCGCGAAGAGCTGGTGGCCCACGGTAGAGAAAGCGGCGACGCAGTTGCAACTCGCTTCTCCAATGAGCCGGGAAGCCTGCAGTCGAGCCTCGGATTGTTCGAAACCGGCGGAACCTACAACGGCGAGCACGGCTACTCACTGTACCTGCACGGCCTGGAGAAGGGTTTCAATGACCGCGCGTATGACCGGGCGATCGTGATGCATGGAGCGTCTTATGTCAGTGATGCCTTCGTAAGCCGGTGGCAGCGGCTCGGACGAAGTTGGGGTTGCCCAGCACTCTCTGTGGACGTGGCGCCGAAAGTTATCGACTATCTGAAAGACGGGGCGCTTCTCTTCGCCTATTACCCTGATGAGAAATGGCTGGGGCAGTCAGAGTATCTCAACGGGTGCGAACAGTAATTTCTCATTCCTCTATCCCTTTCTGCCGGAACGCGATAAACGCTCAAAGAGTCGGCTATCCATCCGTGAGCTATGCGACGAGTTTTCCTTCTTTTGATGCTGCTGATGTGCTCCTGCGCTGTTCGGCCGGAAAGTCGGCCAGTCGGCCGAACAACGCTCGAGACGATGCCGCTGAATTGGTTCAAGACCGACGGCCTTGCTCCGCGAGCCATCGCCTTCTCTCATCTGCTTCACGTGCTGGGAGAGCATGGACTCGATCCCAACAGTTATGGATACACTCAGCTCCGCGCGGTGAGAGAATCGGACCCTTCGAAACGAAACGAGCTTGAGACACTTCTCACTCGTGCCTTTGTGGAATTGGCGGTTGATGTGCGGTTCGGAAGGCTTGCCGCCCGGACTGCTGATGGCGATCCTTCTGCGATGACACCGCCTCGAGGGCCGGCCGCAGCGGCGCTCAAGACCCGAGCCCTCAACGTGCTTGCCGACCCGACGCAATCAATTGAGACGTTCATCGATTCGCTTTTTCCTCAGCACGCCCAGTACCACAAAATGAAGCAGGCGCTCGCGACATACCGCGCGATCGCGCAAAGCGGTGGGTGGCCGACCATACCGCCCGGTCCCGCATTGAGTCCTGGAGCCTCCGATAGCCGGGTGCCGATACTCGTCGACAGGCTGCGTGCAACTGACGATTTGCAGAGCAGTGGTCCGTTCACGTCACGCTACTCAGATGAAATTGTCGACTGCGTTCGAGCTTTCCAGCGGAGGCATGGCCTCGAGCCGGATGGCGTCGTCGGGAAGGAAACAGTCGATGCAATGAATGTGTCAGTGGATGAGCGCATCCATGAGTTGATGGTCAACCTGGAGCGCTGGCGTTGGTTGGACCGGGAGCTCGGCGAGCGCTTCGTGATGGTGAACGTAGCCGGTTTCGAGCTGGTTTTCGTTCAGCGAAACGAAGACAAAAGTACCGTGTTGTTCCGTACTCCCGTGATCGTGGGGCAACCGTTTTTAAGCACACCTGTGTTCAGCGGTCGAATCCAGTATGTGGAGCTGAACCCCTATTGGAATGTTCCGAAGTCGATTGAGGTCAATGAGATCGAGCCAAAGCTCCGCAAGAATCCGAATTATCTCGTGACCCAACATATGGAGCTCGTCGACGACAACGGATGGCAGCACCTCCGGCAGACCCCGGGCCCGTGGAATGCGCTCGGCGCGATAAAGTTCGTCTTCCCGAACCCGTATGATGTCTACCTCCACGATACTCCGAGCAAAGCACTCTTCCGCGAGCGTAAACGCACATTCTCGCATGGCTGCATTCGGGTGAAAGATCCGCTCGAGCTTGCGGAGCTTCTCCTCGGCGGAGAATCGGCAGGTTGGAGCGCTCATAGGCTAAAGGACATTGTCGGCGAGGGCAGGAATGTGAAGGTGGCTCTATCCGAAAAGATTCCAATTCACATCGTCTACCGAACCGCATGGGTCGACGTTGACGGTTCGATAAATTTCAGAAGTGACGTGTATGGCAGGGATGGGCGTATGATTGAGAAGCTCTTCAATCAGAAACAAGTTGCACCGGGCGTGAACGAGAGAGCGGCGCAGTAGCTCGAGCAATGGTGAAGACTTCGCGCACATCGCTGTTTCACGACGACGATAGCTCATATGTGCTGAAGGGGCTGCTCAGTGGATCGATCTTAGAGCCCCCGGTCCCGACACGCCTCAATGGCAAAAGCGCCGGCGCATTCCAAGCGCTGGAGATGTTTGAAAGGAACGGCTCTGGCCCGTCATATCCGCAGACTGTCGCGGACCTGATATCGAATACCTACTTTCGGCTATCGTATCTGCAGCCGAGCGGATGCTCCGGCACGTTTGGATCGTCCGTAGTCGGCTCAGTGTCTTTCCGCCCAAGAGGAAGCCAGCTATTCTTCATTCCAACAGTGGAACGAGCAGACGTCGTGACGCGAGATCGAGCAGGGCCTGAGGTTGCGCTGATCGGGAGATACGGAGAAATAGCTGAAGTCCGAAGCGTGCGTGCGTATAACATCCGATCCGAGCTCGGCCTGACGACAATGTCATGTCATGTGACGGTATGCGCCTTGCAAGAGATTCAGCTCGACCCTGCATGTCTAGGAAACGATGCTTTCCGCCTCCTCACTCTTTCTTCGATGTATGCGCGACCGGATCGCTACGATGGAAATTTACTCCGTTGGGGACATGGAACGGGTGTCGCGGAATTGGATCTGCGAGCTGCCCCGAGCGAGCTGAATGGTTATCTGCTCAAACATCCGCAAGCGGCCCGCGAGCTTTCGGTGTTGAAGCAGCGGGGGTCGACAGCACCCCGGTTGTCGCCTGGGGCAGTCGATTCTCCGAGTATCTCCGCAAAGGTTGTCGGTAGCTCGATGCGCGATTCAGAATTGGGCGCTCAAGCCTTTGTTTCTCGGTCCCACGATGTCAACCAGGATTCGCTCACGGCTTGGATTGAATGGACGAAGGTCCCGCCCATCATTCCGAAGGGGACGGAGCACAGCTGGACATTCGAAATTTCAGCAAGCCCGCCGATTTGAGAACACAGGCGCTCGCGCTTTCAACGACCGTTGACTCCCACCAATCCAGGGCATTGTGAACGTCCTGAGCGGTATCTTGACGATGCCAGCTCTTTGGGCGCTCCGACCGGCGGGGACAGCGCCGGAGGCTGATCTTCGTCACGCCTCGTGATTTGACGGGCGAGCTCCGAACGTGACCAAACCCTCCGTCCGCGCGCCCCACGAGACGACAGTCGTATTCATTTCAGAGAGTTGTCACTATTCACCGGGCAGCGGATAGAATCCTGCATTTCAGAATACACGTCGCAACTTTCCAGGACCATAACCCTTAAAAACCTCTTCGGCGTACGGGCAGAATGCTGTTGTCGGCAGTATTCGATTGCGAACGAGAGGTGTTCGGATCGGCCACGCTCGGCACGCATCGGTGTCGGCATTGAAGCAAGGACGGGACACATGAAAAACATTCTGTATGCGGGATTGCTCTTGATTTCGAGCGCGCTATTGCCACTGCCATCGTCAGCGACTCCTTACACCGCGACATCAGGGGCGTTTCATTGGACTTCGGGAGAAGGGAAGAATGCGGTCGGACCGCTTACCTCCGGGAGTGCGACGGTCAACGAGAATGCCGACATCATCACTGTCATCGCGCACTACTACGTCTCGACTCCGGGCGGACCCGGAGACGTCGTGCTTACCGGGATGTTCTCTGGAAACATCGACGAATACGTGCAGTCGGACGGATTTACGACCCTTCATTCCACCCCGTTGAACGTAATAAGTTTCTCCGCTGCGTTCGATTCCGGAGTTCACAACGGAGTCAGCTTCTTTAACTTCCATCGGCCTTTCGATGTCGCGCTCAATCAAGTCGGGGACAATTGGATGATCTCCGGTGGATTTCGTGGCGTCGGTGCGTCCAACCATATCCCTGGGCCGCTCACATTTTCGCTTATGTTCGGTGGTATCCCGCCGGTGGATCTGCCCCCTCCGGTGGTCAATCCTCCGCACGTGCCGCCGCCGGGAACACCGGTTCCCGAGCCCGCAACTCTCGCTCTGCTGGGACCCGCGCTCATGGCTCGAGCGCTGAAACGGAGATTTCGCTCCTAGCGGATGTGCGGCGCAGCTCACGGAACGAGCTGCGTGCGCTGCGAACCGAGGCTCGGTTCGCGTCATTTCGATGATACTGATCGTTCAGCCGGCTCCGGCTCAAGAACCTTTCTTCCCCGGGGAGTGACCGCTTCCAGTCGATCTCCCCGGGGGTCTTTTTACCACACGAAAAGTGAAATGCAGCGCGGTCGCTGGTCATTTCGCCTCCAATGCCGTATCCCGAACGAGGACGGGAATTGGGAGCAAGGCCGGTGCCCGACGACGACGCGCTTGGTATGTCCGTGACGTGCGGACCCCGTAAGCAATCGAAAGCATGCTTACGATAATCATGGTCACTCCGGAGAGCACGGCGAGCGCTTGTTCAGCGGGCAGCGCGAGCCACTCGAGAAGGATGCCGGAGACAAGAATCCTTCCAAGGGGCGCGACGGTCGAGTTGAACGTTCCGCGGATCTCTGCGATGCGCGCGGCGAGCTCAACGGGAAGCTGAACGAGCCAGGCGTCGCTCAGAGAATCCGCGGGGCTCGCGGTAATCATGTACAGCATCAACGCCGCGACAAACCAGAACGCGCTTCCGGCGGTTGAAGCCAACAGCAGCGAAGCCGGCATGAGCATCGCAAGCATGCGATAGCCGGGTTTCCGAAGCGCGGGGCAGCGCTCAAAAACGCGCGACCCGACGATGTTGCCGGCCAATCCGGCAACGGCCACCCCAATCGTCAGCAACGCCATGAACGAGTCGTCCGCCCGATGGCGAAAGCGCAGAATCTGCCAGGCGAATGGAACCGACAGAAACAGCCCCTTCAAGAGCTCAAAAACGACTACAGAACGCAATCGCTGAATCCGAACAAGCGCGATACATGCCGTGCGGAAGGGGATGGCTGGCCGAGCACGTTGGGGAACGTTTGTCCGTCCATTCTCGTGAACTCGGCGCCGAACGAGCTGGAAGTAGAACCAGCCGATGGGAATCGAGAACACTGCGTCGAGAATGAGAAATGCTGTCGCTGAATCGCGAAGCTTATCTCCGGCGGCAGTGCCGAACAACAACGTGACGCCGAGGCAGAGCAAGCCTGCCACCACTCGCCCGAAGTAGCTGTTGGCATCCAGGGTCCATGCGAGCTTCTGCTGCTCTCCACCCCCAAGGACGTGCCGAAGTCGAGCCGCGGGGCCGCTGCTGAATGCTGAGGTAGCCCCAGCAATCGCGGCGTGAGCAAGAATGAAGCCGTAGGTCAATGAGCCCTGTGCGGCAAGGCCGCCTGCGATGACACTGAGCAGCGTCATCGTGACATTGGCGACGAACGCTGTGGTTCGCCAATGGCAGTCCATGCGGAGCCAGCGCACGAGCGCGAGACTCCCCAGGTAGACCAGGGCAAGCACACCCTGTTTGGTCACAAGGCCCACGGTTGGGCCTTTGACCATGGTTAGGATCAGGATGGTGAATGCGAACTCCCGCATTCCTGCTCCGATCACGTCGAGGACGATGCACTGACTGTAAAGCCGCATCGTTCGAGCGACGGACATCCGCTTCCTCGTGTAGGCGACCTCCCTGGGTCGCCGCGAAGCAAAGAACCTCTTCGTCGTTCGCATCGACTACCTCCTTCGGAAGTCTGGATAGGGAATCGTCGGATGAGTGACGAGACGAATAAACACAACTGGCAAGAGTCAGCTGATGGATCAGATCAATAAGATCGTTACTCGAAGCAAAGTTTGGAAATATCGGTCGAGATTCCGAAATCCCGAGATGAGGAAGGTATAATGTCACCTTAGCGCTGCGTTGGGAATTCAACTCGCGTCGCGTTTTTGTTAGAAGAAAGTTAACGATTCGGCGGAGATAGAGCGTCCGGGATCCGTGCGTCTGCGGCGACCTGCGCTAGATCATATGGAGCAAACAGGGCCTCTGTTGCCTGCCACGCCGGTGGGCGCTCTCGCCGCCGAGCGAACAACCGGCGATTCTGGGATGGCCCAACTGACATCGGATTGAGAGCCCTGAAATCAGAACTTCGATTCCGTCCGCTTGCATAAATAGGAACGGGCGTAAATTTCTGTTACCCTCAATGAATCTCATCGTGAGCGGGCCCGCATGGAGTTATCTTCCAAACTCATCCACGTCATCCAGAAGCTATCCTTCTGCCACGAGCTCGACGATATCGTGTCGGTGCTCCGAGGTGCCGCTCGAACGCTTATCGGTTCTGATGGAATCACGATCATCCTCAGTGAGGGAGATTTCTGTCACTACGTGGAAGAGGATGCGATTGGGCCGCTCTGGAAAGGCAAGCGCTTTCCGAAGGCGAGCTGTGTGTCCGGAATATGCATGGAACGACGAGAAACTATTGTCATCCCCGACATCTATCTCGATTCCCGAGTCCCGCACGAAGCCTATCGCCCAACGTTTGTCCAAAGCTTGGCCGTCGCCCCTATTCGGAAAGAGGAGCCGGTCGGCGCGCTCGGCGCCTACTGGGCGGAAAAACACCAGGCAACGCCGGAAGAGCTTACGGCGCTCGAAGCGCTGAGCAGCTCTGCCGCAATGGCATTTGCAAACGTCACCCTGATCGGCAAGCTCAATGCTGCGAATGCGAAAAAGGATGAGTTTATCTCGATGCTCAGCCACGAGCTGCGTAATCCGCTCGCTCCAATTCGGAATGCGCTTTATCTTCTCCGACGCATGCCTCAGCGGGATCCGACCGTTGCATACGACATCATGGAGCGGCAGGTGAAGCATCTCGTCCGTATTGTGGACGACCTGCTCGATGTCTCCCGCATCACCCGCGGGAAGATTGAAATCAGGAAAGAAACCATAGATGTGGCTCGAACCGTCACCGAATGCGTTGCCGACAGAGAGCCGATGATGCAGGAAAAGGGCATTGCCCTGAAGCTGAGCGGCTTATCGTATCCAGTGATGGCTCAGGCAGATCCGACTCGGCTCACGCAGATCGTGGGAAACTTGCTCGACAACGCGATCAAGTTTACGCCCTCCGGAGGCTCAATTTCGATTGCGCTGGCAGCAACACCACAGGAAGCCACGATAGCGATCGCGGATACCGGGTCCGGCATCGAAGCCGATATTCTGCCGCACGTATTCGACGTGTTCTCCCAAGCAGATCGCTCGCTCGACCGGCGTAACGGCGGTCTCGGCCTCGGGCTTTCTGTGGTAAAGGGATTGGCCGAGCTGCACGGAGGTTCGGTTCATGCGAAGAGTGAGGGTGCCGATCGCGGCTCCGCGTTTACCGTTTGCATCCCACGTGGGACAGTCTCGCGAACCACGAGGATTGAGCGTCCAGCGCTCAAAGGGTCAATCGAAGAAACGCGGGTGCTATTGATTGAGGACCACCACGACACCGCAGAGAGTCTCCGCATTGTGCTCGAAGCAGCCGGCATAAACACAGCGGTTGCGTATTCAGGCCCTGAAGGGATTGCAGCAGCGCAACGTTTTCTGCCAGACGTTGTGGTTTGTGATCTCGGGCTTCCCGGAACGGACGGTTACTCCGTTGCCTCAGCTCTTCGAACGAACGAAGATCTCAAAAACGTGGGCCTCATCGCAGTTACCGGGTATGGGCGAGAACAGGACCGCGATCAGGCGCTAGCGTCCGGTTTTGATCGCCATCTGGTAAAGCCGATTGAGCCGGAGAAACTCATCGCAGAGATTCGAGTCGCGGCAGCCCTGGTTGTTCGATAGGCCGCATTTTTCTGGACGACAACGTCGCGGAAGGAGAGTGCGAGGTTCGACAGTGAACGACCAACCTCGCGATGCGACAAGTCGCATCTTTGTCAAACGTCTGTACCCCACCCTCAGTCGCGAGGTCACGTGGGATAACATTCGCGGTGCTCGTTCCGAGCTCGTCGGAGTGCCGTTTGCGCGGACGCCAGTTTTTCGCCTATCTTCGCGACCTCGTCCTCAAACGGAGCGAGTGCGGTCAACTGATGTTTCTCCGCAGCTTCTGCGCGTGTAAGATTGGCCGAAAGCTGATCGCGTCGTTGGGGCCACTGCGATTCCAATGCTTCGAGTGCGGCCTCGGCGTCTTTCAGCACCTGCGGTGCGGCTTCGCGTTGTTGTTGGATCTTCACGACGCGAGCCTCGAGAGAATCTGGACACTCGCCATCGGTCTTTATGGTACCGGCGCTCTGTCTGAGGATCTGCAGGTGCACACCTCGCAGACGCCCGATTTCATTTTTCGCGAGAGTTACGGCCGAGTTCGCCTTCCCCAGCTGGTTGCGATGGTCGCGCTCGGCAGCGTCTAAGATATCCTTCGCGCTTGAAACAGCGGCTTGAACCGTCGCTCGCTTCGCCTGTTCGCTCAAAAGCGCTGTTCTCGAGCGCTCGAGCTCGCTCGTGACCTCGTCCACAGCCCTTGAAGCTTCATCCAGAGACGCTTCCATCTTATCTTTGTCGTAATTTCTGATTCGGCAAGCCAGAGCCGGGCCGGCTATCCAACGTATCAAAGCGGACCCAAGGTCCCAAAGCCTATCGACCTCGAGGTCGCTGAGCGAGCTCGCGACATTTACTTCACGAATGTACTCCGTGATAGTCCTGTTGCCGGGTTTCCACTCACGCAAAAACAACGGCGCATCTACGAGGAGAAGCTCCGGAGGCTCCAACTTGTGTGCTCGGCAAAGCTGAGACTCCTCGCGCGTCGGCGGCGCCACGTTCAGAAGCAGATATCCCGCGCGAAGAATAACTTGTTCATCTCCGATATGGTCTGTCGCCAGAATATCCTGACGGGCGAGGAGCTGTCCGTATGGAAGCGTTGGATCCGCTAGCTGGGAAAACGCTGCCTCATAAACATGAGCGGTTCCTCTAACGTTCAGCGGATATTTGCCGAGGAATTTGTCGAACCGGATGGAGCTGACCAGCGAGTCGTTTTCGCGCATGGCCCGATCTGCATGCGATTTGTACCAGAGCAAAACGTGCTCCATCCCGGAAAGGTGTAGTGGATCAGACTGATCAGTCGGCATGCCGTACCACGCCGTTCGTGCTGGAACCGGCGGCGCGTCCTTGGTTGCGGCACGCTTTCTGAGCCAATATTCGACAGACTTGTCCGCAGTCTTCTGAAGTGTGTGCCAGCGGTGATAGTCGTCACGGCGAATCTCGCCTTTCGAGCGTGATTTTTTGCCATTTGAGACACCAAGAGGAAAGAACCAAGAAAGATCTGTTAACGGAACTGCAATTGAGATGTGTCACCAAAACATTACATTCACTGCCGTTCCCCCTTCGATGAGAGACGTTGCGCGTAAAGCGTGGCTTGCGGTAGGCGGGCGTAACGTCGACGCAGGGATGCGTCTCAAGTGTTCGCGTCGAAGAGAGAACGAAGTATCGATTTCAAAGGTGTGGCTGAAAAAGAGCGGGCAGCGAGGTATTTTTAGCAAATCGGAAACCACCCGTGCAAGCTGACGAACGGAGGGACGGTTCGAGCTCGGTATCGCTATGGGACGATACGGAGACGTCAGCAGCCTCGCTGCCCCCCTATATGTTTTCGTAAATTCGATAAAGTCGTTTCAAACGCCCATGAGGACCTTCGATAACGGTAATAAGAGAAAACGTTTCACCACATAAAAGCGTTGAAGAATGGCTAGTTGGGCCGTTCCGGAAAAAATCCCAAAGTCCGGCTCGGACTGTCTGCGCGCCTCGAAGCGTTCGGTCGAGCCGATTAGTGCGTTTTTGGAAGTGGGAATCCGAACCGAACGATGGGGTCGCGAAGCAAGGGGTGGTGCAACATGGCCTGGAACTCTTCGAATTCCGAGTGCGACGGGTCGGTCACATCGGCGCAGCGAAACTCAGTTCCGGTGAACGCTTCGGTTTGATTGTGGACCGCAACGAAGATAACCTGATCGACTGAGAGCTTTCTTCCGAGCTCCACGAACTGCGGCATTTCCCGGAAGTTTCGTTGTTGGACGACGAAATTGAGATTGAAGAATGGAAATGCGCCGTCGCGCCGCCGTTCCGCGAGGTGCTCGAGATTTGCCATCAAGCGGTCCCAATCCCCGCCTCGGCGCACGACAGCATAGGTTTCCGCCGTCGCGGCATCAATTGAAATCGAAATTTGGTCGAGCAGCGGATGGATGTTGGAGAACTGCAGCCACTCTTCCTGATCAAGCAGAACACCGTTGGTTAGCAGCCGAAGCTTCAACTTTGGATACTTTTCACGGGAGAGCGCAGCCAATATCTGCCGATAATGTTTGCTGGCGAAGGGATCGCCATCGCCGGCGATCTGCAAGATTCTCACGTGGTCCAAAAGCGGACGAATGCCGCGTTCATAGACTTGATCAAGTACTTCGCGCCGCTTCGAATCCGCTGAACGCATTCCGCGCCTACAAGAGGGGCAGGAAAGATTGCAGGTGTAGTCGTTTGCCAAATTAACATATTCCGGTCCGTCATCGAGGACGACGAGTTGTCGCTTCGCGATCCGTGCGTCGCGACTGGCCGCCTCAGGGAGAACTTCAATGCCGGACCGTGTCGGCAGTGTGTCCGCACGGAGATTCGGACAGGTGCGACTGCAGTAGCGATACGATCCATCGTGAATTGAACGACGGATCTCCTGCGCGCGCTCCGAGTTCCAGATCGACCCAAAGTCCTGCTCGAAAACGTTGCCGATGCTCGCGGGGACCAGCGAACCGCAACATACGAAGACTTCCCCCGTTCGATATACTTCAAAGTTTGAGAATGCCTTTGGGCAAAGGAAGCGTTCGAAGGACTTGAGCATCGTCTGCTCGGTGTCGCTGAGCTGAGTTTCTCCCAACTTTCCTTCGTCGCGAAGCCGTTTGACAATACGCTCGACGACCGATTCGGTGAAAACACAGTTCTGCTTTCCTTGGAAGGAAGCCCGCGCCACTTCGAGTGCTTGTATGAGGTCTCCAGAGTCGAAAAGATGAAGGGCGAGCAGGTTCAACCCTGCGCGATAGTGTGGCATCTCCTTCTGCATGAAGCGCAGCACGCTTCGCTGATGCTCCCTAACGGTTGAGAAGAGACTGTCGAGGAGGGTAACGTGATCTGACTCGTTCCGAAAGCCGAGACGCAGCTCCTGGTTCGGCATCGCTAAAAGATCGGAATAACCGTACCTGTCGGTGTACAGCTTCGGCATCGTCTGAACGATCCGGTGGCATGCCCTGGGGTAGTCGCCAGCTTGTACGAGCACTGGAACGTCGCGGCGCAGGAGATAGAGCTCCGAGTGCCGGTCCAGTATCTGAACGGATGCTGCTGACGTGCCGGTAGTTTCCATTGTCCTACGTTCTCGACAGCTGAAGGGGGCAGCCTTCCATTATCGTGGCTCGAACAGGTATGCGTCCTGTTCAAAGAATCGTCCGAGATGTCGCTTCAGTCTGAACCCGGCGCTTGCCACCATGGAAATGAAGAAATCGCTCTTGTAGAGAAATCGAATCTCATTGCCGGTGAAGCTCTCGGCGTTTTCCTCATTCTCGATCATGGTGAGCAGAATCTCGCCGGTCGGCTTCATCGCCCGCCGAATCTCGTCAAGGTAATGTCTCGCATCGTCATAGAGCAGGTGCGTGAAAAGGGATATCGCGAAGGCGAGATCGACGCATGATTGCGCCACGGGGAAGCTGACTTCGGTGCCGCGAACGATGCCGTTCAGGTTGTATGCATCGGAGAACACATCGATGTGATGAAACTCGTATCTGCCTTCGCTACAGGGAACCAAGCTCTCGTTGCACCAGTCGATGCTGGGCTTATAAACATCCAAACCGATGTATCTCGAAATGAGTGGATGAGTTATCAACGAGCGGGCGTGCTTGCCGCATCCACAACCCACATCGAGCACGGTCGAATGGGGGCGGATGAGCTTGGCGAGAAAAATTGCGTAGGCATCAGCGGTGACCAGGTAGCCTGCCATCGAGGGCGAGCTGACGGTGTTCCGAATTTCCACGGGTGGAAGTGTCGGCACGCAGCTCAGAAGGTCGCCGGTTACGGGATAGAAGGGCGCGCCGGTGTTGAAAAGCGCATCTTCCTTCTTGAAGCAGTCCACGTGCATCTGCAGCCAAGCGTTCATTCTTGCAAGCTGCCGCGCTTCCTCTTGAGTATAGAACTTCTGCTCGCTATCAGTCTCTGCGGATTGTTCCGTTGCGTTCATATGCATTTACCAAAGCGGGTAGATGTATTGCTCCTTGGACTTTGCTTCTTTGCGCACGACTCTTTTTGCGCGCTTGTACTGTATCCAGCGCCGGAGACCGCTCATCATCCGGATCACCGTTCGAATAGCGCGGGAGAGAGTCGAATCTTTCAAGGCAGATTGTGAACACATATTGCTCCTAGTGATCCGTCGGTCGGGGAAATCCGATTCGCACGACAGGATCGCTGAGAAGCGGATGATACAGGCTCTCTTGAAATGCCGTGTAATCCGGATGTGATGGATTCAGAATATCCGCATCGCGGAACTCCGTTTGAGTGAACGATTCGGTCTGATTGTGGACAGGTTGAAAAAAGATCCGATCGGCGTTGAACCGTTTTCCGAGCTCCACAAAAGCGGCCATTTCACGAAAGTTGCGTTGCTGAACGACGAAGTTTAGGCTGAGCACGGGGAATTTGCCCTCGCGCCTCCGCTCCCCGAGAAACTCGAGATTGTTCATGAGTCGCGCCCAGTCTCCACCGCGGCGGACGAGCTCGTACGTTTCCGGCGTCGCCGCGTCTATCGATATCGAGATGTCTGCGAGGAGTGGGTGGATATTTGCGAAGTTGTTCCACTCGTTCTCGTCGAAAAGTACTCCGTTTGTGAGCAGGCGCAGCTTCAGCGTGGGATATTTCTCAACGGAGAGCGCGCTGAGAATCTGGCGATAGTGCTTGCTCGCGAAAGGGTCTCCGTCTCCGGCGATCTGGAGATCGCGCGTGTGAGCGAGAAGGGGGCTGATGCCGCGTTCAAAAACCTGGTCAAGAGCCTCTCGGCGCTTGGAGTCTGCGGATTTCATTCCTCGTCGGCAGGAAGGACAAGAGAGATTACAGGTGTAATCGTGCGCGAGATTTACCGTCTTCGGACCGTCTTGGAGTACGAGCAGCTTGTTGTTCGAAATTCTGCTGCTTCGATAGAGTTCCTGGGGGAGTGCCTCGACGTCTCGTTTGAGGGGTAGATTTTTTGTGCGGATATTGGTGCATGTGCGGCTGCAGTATCGAAAGCTTCCATCATGTATCGAAGCGCGAATTTTCTGGGCCGCATCCGAATTCCAGATCGATTTGAAGTCCGAATCGTAGACGTTCCCTATGCTTGCGGGCAGAAGTGAACCGCAGCATACGAATACCTCGCCGGTTCGAAACACTTCGAAGTTTGTAAACGCCTTTGGACAGTAAAATTGGCTGAAGTCTTCGAGGAGCGATTCTTCGACATCGCTGAGCTTGAGATCCTCCGGAATGCCTTCCTCGCACACCTTTCGAAGTGTTTCCCCGAGAACAGCTTCCGAATACACACAATTTTGTTTCGATTCGAAACAGCTCCGAGCGAGTTCCAGCGCTTCCCGCGCCGCACCGGCTTCGAGCAGCTTGAGGGTAAGGAGATTTATTCCGGCTCGATAATCGGGGGTTTCAATCGACATTTGCCGCAACACTTCGAGCTGGTGAGTGCGCGTTTCGCAGAAGAGAGAGTCAAGGAGTGTTACGTGATCTGCTTGAGCGCGATACCCGTTACGAACGTCATGTGATGGGTTTGCGACCAGGTCGCCGAAACCGTGCGGCATCAGGTACAGCTTCGGAAGCCGCTGCTCAATCAGGTGGATCGCGTCCACGTAGCGACAATCGGTGACGAGAGTCGTGACCTGCTGTCGCAATTCGTAGAGTTTTGCGTGACGGTCGACCGAGGGCGATTCGCTCTCACCCGACAATATCGGAAGCATTCCGTGTTTCTCTCCGTTGAGCTCGGATATTAGAAACAACCTATCCGTGGGCCGAGAGCCCTATTCTTTGATCGTCATTTTTGCGCAGAAAGTTGAACGGATTGTTCGAAGCAGATGCTTGCACTTTTTAGGAAAAAACGACCAATAGCGAGGGGTTATGTTCGGCGCTTTATAGTCGACGTGTCTGCCTTGCGACCGAATGCTTCTTGCCAATGGCACCTTCTTGAGCCTTTCGGGCCCATTCAACGCTTCAGTTTTTCCGGGACAATCTCGATGTTTATTGAGCGGGCGATCGCGTCTGCCACAGCCACCGGGTCGAGCGAATGGCGAAATTCTTTACCTCCGATCTCCTTTTGCACGAACGCATCGCCGCCGGCGGAATGGGTGAGATCTACCGAGCGACACAGACCGGTGCGGGTAAATTCTCGAAAACTGTGGCGGTAAAGCGAATTCTCTCCGGACTCAGCGACAACGAGATGTTCTTGAAGATGTTCGACCGTGAGGCTGCGATCTCTTCAAGGCTCAACCATCCAAACATTCTCCAAGTTTACCGAAGCGGGCAGACGTCGGAAGGACTCTACCTCGTCATGGAGCTGGTTGATGGGCAGAGCATCGAACGGCTTCTGAGGAAGCTCGGCGAGCGCAATCTGCTGATACCGCCTGCGCTCTGCTGCCTGATCATGGCCGAAGCCGCGAAAGGCCTCGATTTTGCGCATTCGCTTACCGATCCCGAGACCGGCAAATCGACGCCGGTCGTCCACCGTGACATCAGTCCATCGAACCTGATGATCAGCTACAACGGCGAGGTCAAGCTCCTCGATTTCGGGTTCGCGAAGATCTCCGATATGAGCTCGCTTACGAATGTCGGTGAGTTGAAAGGGAAAGCCGCGTATTTCGCGCCTGAAGTGATAACCGGAAGTGAAGCGACGCCCCAGAGCGATCTGTTCAGCCTCGGCACGTTGTTCTTCGAGCTTCTGTCCGGCGCACCGCTCTTTCGCGAAAGCACTCCTATGTTGGCCATGGCGAAAATCGAGAAGTGCGAGATTCCACCGCTTTCGGATTTTCGACCTGACCCGTGCCCTGAGCTTGAACGAGTAGTCAAGCTCCTCCTGCAAAAAGATCCGCGGAAGCGTCTGCATTCCGCGAAAGATCTCCACCGGCTCTTAGCGCAACTCTTGGCGGATACCTACGCCGGCACCATGGTTTCGGATCTCGGCGACTTCATGAAGACGCTGTTCAGCGACGAAATTCGGAAGATGAAGGAACAACGATCAATCGATGCCTCCAAATTCACCGCATCGATGAAAAAAGAGCGCATGCAAAAGCGACTCCGGCGTGCACGCCGCGCCGCTATTTCATTCCTGCTCGTTGTTTGTCTGCCTCTCATTGCGTATGCAGTGAGGACGGGAAAGGTCTTTGCGGGACCTCAAGTGTCGGTCGCCACCGAAATCGTTCAGGACCGGCAAGTCTCGGCATCAGCGATTGGAGCTCTGCCTGGGCTTGTTGGATGGTACAGCGCGGAGGAAGTGCCCGGCGCGAATGATACGCTGATCTCGGTTTGGAAAGATCAGAGCGCCAAGCATCATGACCTGTTCCAGCCGGAATCACGTCGTCAACCTCACATACGACGTTCCTCGGGCGCGCAACGGTGCACGATGCTCTTCGATGGAAATGCGAGTGCCATGGAGGATGACACTATCGCCGCATCGCTCACAAGCGCGAACGGTGTAACAGTCTTTTATGTGACACGCGCTTACGGAGGATCCGGTGCACAGTCGGTGTGGTCGCTGCGTTCGAAGGAGAAAGGACAGCACGTTCTGATCGCCGGTTTTTCGCCTGACGGCCGGACCGCGCGGCTACAGTCTGATGCTCTTCCCGGTCGGATTCTCGATAGTGACCCGATACTACCGCAGGACCTCGGATGTTATCGAGTCTCCGTTGGCGACAATTCTCTCTCGCTTACCCAGAACGGCGTTACGATCCTCTCGCACGCGCTGCAACAGCCTTTACCATTCCAGTCCGCCGCGTCATTCTCTCTCGGAGAGGAACGCGACAAAAGCGACCGGTCAACGAACTTCCTGCGGGGCGATATCTCTGAAATGCTGATCTTCGATCGGAAGATCGGCGATGAGCAGGTCGCCTTGGTTGAAAGATATCTTCGAGACCGTTACGGCTGCGGCCTGCAGGGAAGGTAGAGACCCGCGGGAGCAGCTGCGGAGCATTGGCTGTTCCAGAACGGCTTGCACCGCAGGTCTCGAAACCTATTACGCAAGCAGCTTGCGGCGTTGATGAGCTGCCACTCCCAGCATTGCCATCCCAAGGAGAGCGACGGTTGCCGGC
Organism: Bdellovibrionota bacterium; assembly: GCA_046328905.1. Lineage (GTDB taxonomy): Bacteria > Bdellovibrionota_C > UBA2361 > SZUA-149 > CAZDWZ01 > JAXLVP01. Next base: position 1,725,037 of record JAXLVP010000002.1, on the reverse strand, counting down.
TCTGGCACCGTATTGCAGTCTGAGTAACGATTATTGAGATCGCCGTTGATCGCGAAGTGCTGCCCCAAAAACACGGTGTCGGCGCTATAAAACCACGCGAAGAGCGCGTCGGTGACACCCGCCCCAGTGTCGCCAAGTGCAATAGAGAATTGATTGATACTGCTCGGGTCACCGACAGAATTGATCATGTTGTCATACACGCCGTTCACGCCGCCGAGTGCCACGGACGCGAAGGCTTGGGAGAGTGCTGATGAGAAGTCAAACTTTTGATTTGCAATCGAACCGTCGAGGTCGAGGACGAACGCTCCTCCGCTTGCAGCGCCTTTCAATCCCGCTGCTACATCCGTTGATGAATCATAGTCGAGCCCGCTCCATCCGGCGAACAATGAACCGGAGGCACTTCCGAGAGTCGCTCCAAGCTGGCCGCTCGTTTCGTCATATGAACGAATCGTAAAATCGATTGTTCCTTGGGTGTTCGCGCCGAGAATTGTTCCGTTTGAGACATCCTTGATGTTGAGCGATGCGCCGGGCGCGTATGTGCCCTCGAAGGCGTAGCTTGGCGCACCATTGAGCCCATGGAAGTAAAGTTTGAAGGACCCGCTGAGATGATATTCCGTGTTCGCTGACAGCGAAGTCGCTGAGCTCACCTGGGGAGTCATGCATAACGCGGCCGCAAGGAGAGCCGCGTTCAAAACTTTTGTAAACCTACCGTTCATACCTACATCCTTAAGCTTTTGCTCAGGCCACCCTGAAGCAATCCAACCACGTGCGGACAACGCCGCCTCTTGCTTCTGTGGGTGGCGGTTGAAGATTTGTTACCGGGAAGGCATCGTCGTTAGTGGCGTCAGACCAAAACCGGGACCTTTTTAGGGCCGAGCACACCGCCGACGAGGCAGATTCGATGGTCTGCGCAGCTCCCCCCGGGCGGAGCGGGAATCTCACGCTTCGTGCGCGTCGCGAGACGACGTTACGGCAAACTTGGAATGTCCCGAGATGTGTCCGTGTGCGCGCCGTGAAAAAGAGTAGCTCGGGAGCGGTCGCTGTGAAGAGGATTCAAGAAGGTTGCTGTTTGCTGCTACCCTTCAACGTTCTTCTCGAGGAGACGTTATACAGTCATGGAAAATGCGCAGCGACCGGAATTGCTGCGCGCAAGCGCGTGTGTTACCACCACCTTCGACCGGCGACAGAGCGTCGCACTGTGCTACAACGGCTCTCGAAGTTGGGAAACGAACATGACGCTCGCCGTTACGAAGCATGCCGCCGTAACAAGGATCAGCACCGTGACTATGAGGTAGTCGCCCAGGTACACGCAGCTTGAAACGACACCGATTTTCTTGTGCTCCTTCTGCCGGCGAAGTGCAGGGGCCATAATGCCCAAGTAAAAGGTCGCCAGCATGGAGGCGAACATCAATCCGAGACACACCAAAGCGAAAACGGGATTGTCCGACATGTTGTATTCTCCCAACAACAAGGACTTGAGAAGAAACGCTATTCACGCACCAACAGCGCAACGTGTCGTTGCTGGTGGAGCGTAAACAAATTTGTTGTGGCGACACGGATGAGAAATAGCGATTCGGCAATTGTAGCACGGGAGGAGGTCGTTCTGTAGGGTCTGCGTCGTGAAATGCGCGCCATGAGCCCGTTGTCTGGTGTCGAAGAGAGATACGACGACTCTTATCTCCGATCGGTTCTGTCTGGGATAGAAAAACTCTTCTTTGCTATTCAGTCTAAAGGAATTGTTTTACTGACGCGTGAAACTCAGTTGCGGGTGATCTCAAAATTAGATCCGCCTCGAAGTAAACAACCTTCAAGGCAGACCCGAAAAATCACAAACGTCCGCGTCGCGAAACGTTTGCTACTGGTGTGCTCGAGACAACCTCTGTGAGCTAGACGAGGGCGGGTTCCGACGCGTCTGCGAGTGCGTTCCAAAGCTCTGGATTCGCTTCGGGAACACGGCCGCGGAACGCGTCAGCGAGCTCGCCAAGCTGCTGCATGGCCAGGAATCGCGGCGTCGTGCCGTTCGCCGCTGTGACCGAAATCGCGCGCGCGAGCGTGAGCATGCAGTGCTCGAACGTCTCGATTTTTCCGTACGCAGTCTCGATGTCAGGCGCGACTGCGAGGGCTCCGTGCAGATCCCAGAGGACCACGTCGGCGCCCTTCTGGAATTCAGCGGCCGTTTTCATGCCCATGTCCAAAGTTCCGGGCACGCACCAGGGAATAACTCGGACGCCGCCGGCCAGATACACGGAACCTTCCGTGGCGGCTTGCCAAGCGCAGCGCGTCGCATCTTCCGAGCTTTTGAGAAGGCCTGCGATCATCATCGCGCCGATTTCCGGCGGATGGCAGTGCACGACCGCGCCTGCGTTGCGCGTGTCGGCCACGGCAGCGTGGGTCCGAAGGTGGGTGTCGAGCTCCGATGTCGGCTTGCCTTCCCCTCGTGCAAAACCCCAGATCTTCTTGTAGGCCGTTCCCGCGTCGTTGAGCTCGATGACACCGAGCGTTTGGTCGGGACGAGACGCTACGTGTTTGAGCTGGCTGCCCGACGCGGAAACAATAAAGTGTAAACCCCCGATCGCCGGTAACGGCGTGCCATCGAGAGGTACCCAGGGTCCGGAATAGGTTGTGACCTGGTTACTCTTCGAACCCTGTGGCTCGTGAAAGTGGTTGGGCACCCGCAAGCTGACGTTGCCGGATGCAGACGGGTGAAAGTTGAGGCTGCACGCGTGGTTTGCGGCGGCACCAATACGACAGACGATCGAATTCCAATTCATCGCACTTCTCCAGAATCCAAACAAAGTTCCATTCCCAGTAACTCCAGTTACCGGCGCTCGAGCTCTCGCTGAAGAGATCGAGGACCGGCACGCTGGATCGCACTGAGTGGGTTGAACGAAGTTGGTTGGAGAGCAAAAAACACTGATTACTTCGAGGCTGCTCTGATCGATGTTCGATCGAACAGAACAGCCGGAGGTCTTCTACGCGAGGAACGGGGAGTAGGGAGATATACGACAAGAAGGTCGCTGGATTAATATATGCTTTTCGTGTTGGTTTCAAGAGCCGAAACGGCTCGATGCTGGTTCTCGATTTGAATGCGTCGGAGCGATTGAGATGTGAACCTGGGCTCACTTGCCGGTTCGGCGCGCGGCTTGTTTCAACGGTAAAACCGCTTGTGTGTTCGCGCCGGATTGCAATTCTTCGTCTCCACGAAAACAGGCTGTTGGGAAGGTTGATTGTCGGGCGAAATTTGAGAGACGGAGCGCCGCCTTAAGGAAGTGTCGCGAATTGTGACGCGCAAAGGTCCCGACGTTTTGTTGAAGCACAAACTTCAAGGGCTGGATAATTCACTGAGGACACCATAACGACGGAGTATCAGTGATGAGAAGTTTCCTCGCTCTTGCAGTTTTTGTAGCCACGGTTTTTGGTGCACCGACCACATCTTTAGCGGATGGCCGAAAAGTTCCACTTCCTTTTCCTGATCCGCCTACACAGCCTCTTCCTGCCACACGTCCCTGCCCACCTCCGCCGCTTGGCTCAAAGAGGACCTACACGTACACGCCGCGGGAGTGCGCTTGGTTTGAGGGCGAATGTTACGCTCAAGGCGGCGGATTTGCGGATTGCTGGGACGTGTACGATTCGTGCCTATGCACCTATTCGGAAGAATTTCCGAACGCGGACCCGGACAACGCACCTGTTTTCGAAGCGCCGTAGCACATCTGAAAAGAGAGGAGCGCGAGGGTCGTTAACCTGCTTTGTGGGCAGTGATGCCCTCGCGCAGTCTTCTCTGACGGACGGGAACGCCCTCGTCACTTGCTTCGTTCGCCAAGACGAAGCTCGCTCTCAGTTAAGAGTTGCTGGGCATTCGGCAACTCGCTTTCAACGAATAGTTTTGCGAGGGCGATCTCGACTTTGACGCATTCGTCATCGTCGAGACCGATCCCGTGCGCGCGCTCATGTGCTTCGCAAAGCGCCCAACGCGGAAAGTCCGGCAGCAGAAGCCGTGTGGCGACGATGGCTGACGGAGCTCTATTATGAAACATGGGGCAGCTCTGCCAGGCGCCTCCGATGTTTTCGAACAGACCCTCCTCAGTCGGTAGCTGCTCGGGGTCGATTGGTCGATGGAAACCGAGCGTCAGCCGTCGTGCGAGCTCTGAGCGGTCTTCTGCGCGCTCAGGAACTTCCTGGATGATCCCTGTGTCGCCCGTAGAGAGATAGAGATAGCAGCCGAGCGACATAGCGTAGCAGGGCACTTTGATGCCGATGTTGCGGATTGCTTCCGCGCGGTCGACTGCGATGTCGCGGGGCGAAAGTTCGATGAGAAGCGCATCGAGCATGGCGCGATGTTGGCACACGATGAGCCATTCTTCGTGTGTCCAGGGTCGAGCAAGCGGCACGCCGGATTTCACTGCCGGCGATTCAGCCGCGGCGTATCGGTGTAATTTCATGCAAACCTCCAATTCTTCCTATGGTCCCTCGTGCTCCGGCGGCAGCGTTGGTGCAGCGCTGGTGCCGGAAACGAGATTCGCTTTCAGCTCGGTTCGAGATTGAGAAAGAGGGAATCGGGGCTGGAGCAGGATGCCCGATGTGAGTCAACGAATCAAGAGAATGCTCGTTTTTGAGTCGATCTGTTCCTCCAAAGAGCCCCTTGTTTTCTTTCTCTTTTCCGTGCGCGAGACATCGTTTTAGGTGCGTGATATACTTCGCGTCCTTCGCTCTCGCTCGTTCTCTCTGTCGCTCACGAAGTTGAATCACTCCTCCTCCACACTCAGAACGGTGGTGCGCGCTTCTGCGATCTTCGCTCACCAGGTGCGCAGCGCTGTCTCTGAGGTTTCAAGGAAACGCCTTTCGGGGGCGTTCATTCTTTAGGTTTGAAAGGTGTGAAATCGTGGAAGCTCAACAGTTTCCGGAGGGTTTCGTCCAGCGTCGCTCCGACGTGAGGTACGACTCAAGTTTGCTGCGCCGCCAAGCATGGCGCTTCGATGTAACTCGACGTTCTCCTCAGCTCCATGACGTGCATGTCGAGGCGTTGCGGGATCTCGCGGAAGGACGTTTGCTGTTTCCCTGTGTGGAACCACGAAGCGGCCGGACGCTCTACGCAGAATTGTCCGACTTTTGGCCTGTCGAAGGGCTGAAGATGAAAGGCGCAGCCGGTCTTGTCTATCATGAAGGGCGCTTTTATTGCGAAGCGCCCCGTCCGCACGAAGCTTACGGTGTTGATCGTGAGTTGCATCTGGCAGTCGGAACCAACCTCGATGTCCAGATCGCGTCGAGCAAGAGAAAAGCCGTGAATTCCCTTCGCCGTGATTCGGCCAACTGCGAATTCGATTGTCAGATGGCTCTCGCTCAGCTCGGCATCGGCTTTCCCGGATTGCTCGCAGGGGAATTCATTAAGCCGCTGACCGGGGAGCCCGAGCGCGATTTTGACGGCTCACCGACCGGCGCGGTCTTCGTAGCGAGCGACCCTGGGTTTGTCCCATTGGGGAACTACGCCGCATTTAGATTTTATCAATTGGAGCCCGGAGTTGCTGTTCGTAAGCCAACTCGCGGTCCGTGTAGAGAGTTCACCAGCGGAGACGAAATGATCCGTTACGCGCTCGGCTTCATCCGCCGGATCGGTGAGCTGAAAGCTCGCTGCGAGCTGGAGGCCGGAGTCGGTCGCCACGCCTGCCATCTGGGGAATCTCCTCTACAACGAGAGCAGCGACCGCCTTCTCATCACCGATACCGACAGTTGCGTCCTGATCCGTGAGCTGCCGCTTCCGGCGCGCGGGCCGCAAGTGCTTCGGGATCTTGTGAGCGACCTGTTTCGCACAATCAAAGACTTCATGCTGTACACGTGGAGTGACCCGACGCTGGATGGTATGCGAAGTGGAGACTATCTCCCAGTTCACAGCTACCTGGACGGTTACTTCGCTGAGCGAGCGAAGCCGTCCACAATTCGCTTCCACGCGGATCGGCTTCATGCTGAGCTCCTGGATTACGTTGCATTGATGTCGAAGCATCTGTGGGGGCTCATCAACCAAGAGATCAGCGCACAACGTCGCGGACGCGGAATGTCAGAGCTGGTCGTCATGTCGACCTGGATCTATATGTTCGTGCCGTTCTATCGGCGCATTTTCGGAGAGTGCTACGCGCTCTTGAAAGACAGCAACATTCTCGGTCGCGGATATCCGCTGCCCCACCTGCTTCGAACAGGTTTCGACAGCAAGGTCAGCGATGGGTTGAAGAATTATCTTGATCAACTCTTACAATCCAGCCGGCGCACCAAAGCTGAGCTTGGTTGGGCGGTGAGCACTGCGAACACAGAGCTTGATGAGCGACTGTTCACATACCTTTCATAGAAGGGAGAGTAACGGCGGGCGGGGCGGCCGGAAACAGCCCCGCTTACTTTGTCCGGCCCAATTTGTTTGTTTCCCTGCGGAGCAAGATACGGGACGAGAACGGTTTCAAGAATCGCGTCGACGCGGATGCATTTGAAAGAGGAGGGGAGTGACATAGTTCACCGTTGTCGTTGTTCATTCACGCGTTCGACGTCCGCGAACCATTCAGTGCGTCTTTCAAGAACTTTCATCGCCTCATAGGCCTCTCGTATTGCGCGATAGTACGCGTCAAGCTCGGGGTCCGGAAGGCAGTCTTCCACCTGGAGCAGAAGCACATGCAGCGAGCGTGTGAAGCTCGAAAGGTGTCCGAGAACTTCGCTCGGCCAGTGAGTATGGAGTGGTGGTTTCAAGTGCGTCTCCGTGTCTAGGAAAGAAGGATATCGAAAAAAACTAGACTGTCAATCGAGTGAGGCATTCTGCTGTCACGGCAACGACTTAAACGCGTGATCGAAGGTCGCGTTGACACCCGAGGTCGCCGAGAGTAATTTCCGTGGGTTTTTTGCAGAATCTTGTTGCTCTCTTCATCGCTACTTCTTATTCGAAAACTGGCGCTGCTTTCACGTCACTCGGTGGACGGGAAAGCGGCGCGGAAAGCTGCTTAGGTTCGGCGGACCTCATCCGCCTCACTGTTCTTTTGGGAGATCTCTCCGATGCCTCGAACTCCGTTCGTCAACGCCATTCTCCTCGGTCGCATGACCGAGGGCCTCTATCCGCAGGTCTTCGCCGCTGACAAGCGCGATGACAACGGCGGGTCGGGGTATTGTTTCTGTGAAGGTGGTCGTCGCGCTCTCGCGCACAACGAATTCGCGGGGCAGCTCGGGATCGAGCCGATCCGCGACGTGGTGCTGCACCCCTTCCCGACCGTCGCGAACCTGGCTGCGTTCCTGTCCGCGCAGAAGAAGGTGCTCGGTGGACCGGCCCACCACGGCCCGGACGACAGTCCGCTCAACCCGATGACCGCCGCGACCAACATCACCACGAACAACGACGCCGGCCAGTTTGCCGCCGCTCGGGAGGCATATTACGCCTTCATGCTTCCGAACCTGCCGGGTGCGGAGCTTCCACCCACGTGCGAGAACTGGTCTCAACTCGTCGACACGTTCGACGATGGCGCGCCGACCAAGAAGACGGCCACAACCGAACGCCAGACCGGCCGTCCAACGATGAAGGTCGAACGGCGAGCGATGGCGGGTGCCGGCGCTCCCTGATCAATCGACGACGAGCCTACGCCACGCGGCCGAGCGCACTGTGTGCTCGGCCGTAGTGGTGGGAGGTTGCTTGGCTTTCCGCGTTGCGTTTTCTACTGCTCCGTGCGCGGAGAGGGCAGGCGATCGCGGTCGGATATTCGGCGCCGAATACAATCGAAAAAGTTGAATTGATTTGGCTGAGGGAAGGTTGCGCACCAGTCCCCTGATACGCATCCTTGGGCGGCATCGCCGAAGCTCAGCCGCTTGTGCCTATTTCGGATCAGCCACGGTACGACCGTAGATGATCAAACCATCGTGCAGCGCCGACATTGAGCTCACGTTTGCGGTGGAATCGTCTCCGACGACGTCCCACGTGAAATGAGCTCCGGATGTCGCCTGCGAGATGTTGTATTCATCTGCAAGCGTCGGCGGGAAGATGAATGCCACCGCTTGAACGTCCGGCTCACCGAGCACTCGTTCGACACATTGGCGAAACGAGGTGATGTCTGCGAAGACTTGCGGACGTTGGACGCGTCGTTCGACCGAGAGGCCCGTGCCGTAACGCATGCCCTGCGCCGTCTCTTGGAGCCATTCGTCTTCGAACGACTGGCCATCGATCACCAATGCAACGATCTTCGGCGCATTGCTCGCCATGATCTCACCCCTTAGAAAAAGTATCGTTTCGGTCCGTAAGACGCTTCCTCGAAAGCGTCTTACGGACTCGAAACGGTCTCAACTCGGAATGGAAATCAAGGCGGAAGAAAACCTTTCGGGACTGGTTCGCTGGGCGCAGATTATAGCACGAGCCGTGTTCGAGTGGGACCCTACGGCGTGGGGCGTCGCATGACGTTCGTTTCGGAGACAGACTCACAGTAGAACTGAGAACTTAGCTTCCTTCCGCGCTTCTGCGTACTAGCGTTGGTACTGTCGCGAGCCGGTTGGTTCCAGTGCGTTTCGGGATTCGAGAGGTGACCTAGTGCGGTGCGTGAGTATGCTCGTGTTCGGGGACGGGCAGCGTTTGTCCCGAGGCATTGTTGTATTCCGACGAAAGCGAGCTGAGTAACCGATCGGGTGGCGTGCGCAGATCGCTCACCAGACCGCAGCGCTCCAAAAGGACCAGCATGTAGTGACTGATATCAATCTCCCACCAAAAGAAGCCTTGCCGTTCTGAGCCCGGGTATCGGTGGTGATTATTGTGCCACCCTTCGCCGAGGGTGATAATCGCGAGGAAGAGGTTATTTCGGCTCTGATCATCGGTGTCGTAGCGACGGCTTCCGCTGAGATGAGCGATCGAGTTGATCGCGAACGTCGCGTGGGCGAGCAGAACGGTGCTGATGAAAAAGCCCCAAACAAGCATCTGTATCCCAGACGTATGGAGTTCGGGGACGGTCGACAGATAGTTCCCAAGAGCGTAAGTCAGCGCTGCGAGAGCTAATGGCGGCACGAGATAGTAGCGGTCAAGCATACGAAGCTCTGGGTATTTGAGCAGATCGCGAACGCGTTCCGTTCTTGTGCCGCCGTTTTCGTCAAGCAGGAACCATTCGATGTGTGCCCACCAGAAACCTCGGAGCGGCGAATGAACGTCTTCGTCTTTATCCGGATATCGATGGTGTTGGCGGTGGTGAGCGGCCCACCAAATCGGGCCAAGCTGTCCTGCCGTAGCACCGAGCACGGCAAGAACGAATTGGAATCCGCGACCGGTCTTGTACGTTCGGTGCGAGAAGTAGCGATGGTATCCTGCCGTGATTCCGAACATCCGGGTAAAATACGATAGGAGACAAACAGTGACCGCGATTGTACTTGTGCCGCACGAAAAGACGAACAGGCACCCCAGATGCGCGAACAAGATCGGGAAAACGACGATCCAGTTGAGTTTAGTTTTTCCGGGGGTATGGGACATAGATCAGGAATCCTTCGTATCGAACGCGTTCGAGCTCGTAAGATCGGTCGATGCACGCGGATTCTTTAAGTGATCCTAGTTTCGCCTGGAACGCACGCTATTTCTTACGTTCTTCGGGGGGAGGGTGCAGGAACCTCGCTTTTCGTTTAAATAGATCTCCGATCGTTAGCCCATCGAAGAGAGAGGCACCCTGTGGACCAACAATTGTTCTGGCAAGCAAAATGGCAGCAAAATGAAACGCAGTGGCGCGGGGAGCGCGTAAACGATGTGCTCCGAGATGCGTTGCCGAAGCTTCAATCGGAATTCGGGATCTCTCCCGGAACGAATGCGCTCGTTCCGCTCTGTGGGGATAGCCCGGCCGTGCGGTTGCTCTACGATGCAGGCTACTCCGTGACCGGCATCGAGTACGTACCTGAAGCGATGGAGGCGTTGGTCTTCGGTTCGTTCAGCGATGTGGAGCTTAGCAAAGCGGGAAATATCCGGCGGGCCAACAGAATTGAGCTCATCGAGGGAGATTTTTTCAACTTCTCAGCCGTCAACAAGTTTTCTCTGGTCTACGACCGCGCAGGATTCGTAGCCATTCCCGAGAGGCAACGCTCGGCCTACGGAAGAATCATCACGGACGCGCTCACGCCGGGCGGTGTGGTGCTGTCGCGAACCGCGGAATTTCTCGGTACAGAATGGAAAGGTGCTCCCCCGTTCTCGGTAACTCTCGAAGATGTAAGAGCTGCTTTCCCGCATCTCGAAGTTTTGTCTTACGAATACGAAGACGCCGTACCAACCCAACCTCGGTACGTAGAGGCAGGCGTGGCGAAGATACGGCATCTGACCATCCTTCTCTCCCGCCCACGATAAGATAGAAGTCTTAAAGGCCCTGTACATACTACGCTCCCTCGTAGAAGCCTGGATCCTGCGCGCACGAAGGTTGTGAGCGCCTTCTGTCTTGTTCAGGAATAGGTGCTATAAGATAGAAGTCTTAAAGGCCCTGTACATACTACGCGCCCTCGTAGGAGCCTGGATCCTGCGCGCACGAAATGTGAGCGCCTTCTGTCTTGTTCAGGAATAGGTGCCGATAAGATAGAAGTCTTGAAGGCCCTGCACATCCTACGCTCCCCCGTAGGAGCCTGGATCCTGTGCGCACGAAAAGTGAGCGCCTTCTGTCTTGTTCAGGAATAGGTCCCGAATGAATTAAGAACCTCTAAGACCTCGTGCGTGCACCGCCCTGCCTCGACGGTGACAGGGCGACGAACGGAGCCTGAGGTGAGTATTTAGGTACGCGAGAAGGCGTTAGCTACGAACGTTGGATCGAACGACCGAATTCGAGATGCGACGCACGCCCAAATGCAGAAGACCTTTGCGCGTTCATGGCTTTTGGCCGCGACGCGACGATGCGCCGGGGGCAAGCTCGTTGGTGTTGGAAAAATGGTGGATTATGCAAGCAGTACCGGTCGGTACGTGCCGGGCGGAAATACGACATCGAGCTCGCCTGCTCGGAAGCGGGCGGACGCTCTTCGGTATTGCTCGCGCATATCAAAATACCACTCGAGGAATCGCTTTCGCGTCGCTGCACACATCGTTAAAATCAGCGGGCGTTTCGAATCTCGCTTTGACGTTTTCGTCGTTTTCGGTTTGTCACCGGGCTTGAGAGCTTCGAGGAAGCTCTGGCTGGCAAAACCTTTCCCTTCAATGCTCCGCTCGGCGATCAAAATTTCTCTCCGTTGACGAAGTTCTTGAAGGAGCTCTCTCTCGTAGCGCTCCTGCGGCATCTTCTCGAAGCCGGGGAGACGAGCAAATTTAAGCGTGTGAACGGTCATGCATTGCTCTTTGGTGAGCGACCGGTTGTGTCTCTTCCTATTGTTGTAATCTTCTCGGTTGAAGATCTTGAACTTTCGCTCACGACCGTGAATCGCGTCTTTAAAAGAGTTATATCCCGGATACTTCGAGAGGTTTTTATGTAGACCAGATTTGACAGGATTGAGCGCAACATAGAACACCCAATGTTTGACATCTGCGTCGGTACCTAGCGGTTGGCATCGAACCGGTCGTCCCCACACTTTTCCCCCTTCGAAATTACCAACGAGCGAACCAGTAAGCTTCGCGATTATGCTGTCGAAGGCTTTACAGAACGCTGCTTTGTTGCAGCGTGGAAACTTCGCGACAAGATGATAATGATTCCCCATGATTATGAACCCGTAGAGAATCACGCCGAACCACTCGGCATATCTTGCGAGAAACGCCAGTATTCGATCATGCAAGTGCGGATTCTTAATGAACCAAAGCCGCGAGTTCATTGTTCTGCATGTCAGTAAAAACACCGCTTCTGGATCTTCATAGGACAAGTCTTTGCTCATGCTGTGACTCCTTACGAGCTGCAAATGCCGTTCGTACAGGTGATCGCAAAAATCCGATCCTTGTTGCGGCCGAGGGATAAAAAACAGGGCCTTTGAGACTTTAAAATTGAGAAAAGCGCAGATTTTGTTGGTGGTCGTTGGCTTCGGGAGCTTCCGACCCTCAAGAGGATGCGTTCCGGGCGTAGTTATGCTAGCAGTCTACTGCGTAAATATCGCTTCCGCGAGCCGCGGTAGGTGGTGCCTAACTCTTTGATGGTCGTTCGCAGATGTACCGAACCCTCCTAATCACGGGCTGCGCGCTCCTGTGCGTCAGAAGACGCCGGCACTTAGCTGACAGCCGCTCCGGGTCCCGGCCTGTCGGAGACCGTCCTTGGTGGGACGCAACGTTTCTCGGGCGGGAAGAGCAGCTCTTCGGCGCCGTAACAGTCGTATCGATTGTGCTGTTGCTGATAAACGTAGCAGCTCAGCTGCCGGAGCCAACGCAATGGGACTTTGGGGGATACTACGCGTACGGACTGGCTGGCAGGGCGCACGCCAACTTCTACGAACCGCTCACCAATCTTCCGCTTCCCTTTAGCGACGCCCCGTCTTCGGACTTCGTCGAAGAGGTGCTCAATGTCGGGTTCCCGTACCCACCGCCCACGATGTTTTTGCTTTGGCCTTTTGCGTCTCTACCCTACACCGCGGCTTTTCTCGTTTGGTCGGCCTGTAATCTCCTCGCTCTTTTTTTGGCGGCGCACCTGACGAACCAAGCTGTTCGGCGCGATGTGCCTCACTTGATGCCTTTTAACCCGATATTAGCGCTGTTCTGCTTGTGGCCACCGGTCGCAGTCTCGACTTACTTGGGGCAGTCAAACGCATTCGTCTTGCTTGCGCTCGCAGCGGCGTATCGTTTTCGCTTGCTACCGATATCCGGCGCCGCTCTTGCGCTTGGAGTATTTGTGAAACCGTGGGTGGCACTTCTCTTCCTTTGGCCGCTGAGCCGGCGCCGTTGGAAAGTCCTCGTTGCCGGTACTCTCACGTTCGTGTTGTCGTTCTTTCTTGCCGTAATTGCATTCGGCGCGGAAGTGATCAGAACTTATTTTTCGTTCGGCTTCACGAAACGACTGCCGAAAGGCGTGCTTCTCGACAGCGTTAACGAATCGCTGCTTTCAACAGCCAAGCGGGTCTTTGATGTTTATATTTTCCCCGGACAGAACGTGGGGCTATATGTTTTCTTCGTTCTAGCAACGCTTATCGCTGCATCGACGCTGTTCGTTCTCTTGGGCAAAAAATGCCCGTCCGACGCAGCAAGTTTGTCGTTGCTAGTTGCCACGGCACTACTTCTGTACCCACATTCACTCGAACACTATAGCTCCGCGCTCATTTTTCCGACCGTCTTTTTGTGTGCCGGACTGCTCGGCGGAAAGACAAAGGGTTGGAATTATTTCGACGTTGCGTTTATTTTCCTCGTGACCGCGGTCTGCGATTATCACGAAGGTGCGGCATCGTTCATCGCGAACTTTTGTGTTTGGAGTGCGATAGTCGCGGTGCATCTGCTCGGTGAATCTGATATTCGCGGTGCTCACGCAAACGAGGTAGTGCCGAGAACGTGGTCCCCATCGAATGAGCAGAGTTCTGCTCCAAGGCGCGCAGTCGGGTCCGCGCTGTGATTGTGGCTGAGGAGAATGTGATCCGTGCCGCGACGTGTCTCTCAAGAGCGAGCGCATACCGAAGCGTATTGATTAAGTGGTAAACGGACGCTAACCTAGGTGGACGAGATGTTCGTTCTTTTTTTGGCAAGTGACACCCGATAACGTCTGGTGTTGGGCAGAATATCCAGTTGCTCCTCAGTTTATCCGAGCGGATTGAGCTGAGGGGCAAAGATAGCTTCCAAAGGTTTGGGTGTTCCCAAAAAGTTTTTCGAAGTAGAGCCCGTGTTGCCGTCTGCTTGCGCCAGAAGAGAATCGAAAGATCGTGTAGACCATTTTTGGCTCCTCTTCTGTGTCGCGCCGCCAGGAGCTCGGAGCTCCTTTCGGCTCACATCAGAGCGACACTCTTGACGGGTGGAGTCTCTCCATGAACCGCTCCTTCGCTCAGCTTCGACGGTCTCTCTATCGCCTCATCTGGGGCGACCCGATGTACGATTGGATCTGGCACCCGGTGATGTTTCGAGTTCGCCGAGTCGTGCTGTCTCTGGTGCCGATGCTCGGCTTCGCCGTTCTCGGCCTGATGCTGCTTCGCTTCATGGCTGTCGGGGTCCTCAATTCACCGGCGTATGAGGAGCTGGACACGGCGCCGACGCAGTCGCGAGTCGAGCCGATCGTCTTTCAGCGCCGGTGCTTCCAGTGTCACGAGCCGCTTCGGCCGTTCCGGTTGCGTCAACGTGCTGACGACGAGCTGAACTTCGACGACGCGAACGCGACCGTCCAACTCAGTCGGACCAGCCTGTGATTCCGTCGCCGGGTTTCGCTACCCGACGTGGTTTCCACCGTGGGGGCAGGTTTGCGACAAGCCAAGCTATCTTGCTCCCACACTATTGCTTCGAAACCGAATCGCCAAACGCCCTTTCAAAAGAATTGATTCGCAACTCATCGCTTGCGCGCCACTTTACCGCGGAGTTTCGCTTGTAACGACACTGCGTTGAACGGAGCATGCACCTTCGCATCATTGTCGAAATAAACATAAACGTCGCCAATCTTGTTCGCCCGGCGAACTCTAGCGGCCCAACGGTTTAACGCCTGTTCTGTGTATCCGCTGTGATAAAGCGTTTTATCGCCGTGGAGACGAAAGTAAGCGAAGTCCGCGGTTTGCGTTTCGATGAAGGGCCACTTGCCCGCTGTGTCAGCGACAACAAGGGCAATGTTATGCTTCTTCAGGACCTTAAAAAAGTCAGGGCTTCGGAAGCTCTCGTGGCGGATCTCCACAGCGTGACGGATTACACGCGTTGAATCGCCGCGAAGGAAAGCTCGACCATGAATTCGTCCGTCGTGCCTTCGTGCTAAGGATGACGCTTCTGCCGTCGTCTTTGGCAAGAGATCGAAGAAATCCGCGAACAGACCAGGATTGAATACGGAGCGAGGCGGGAACTGCCAGAGAATCGGGCCAAGCTTTTCGCCGAGCGCAAGTACGCCGCTCGCAAAGAAGTTTGCCAGGGGAGTCTTAACATCCCGAAGCTTCTTCATGTGGGTGATGAATCGCGAACCTTTCAATGAAAAGACGAAATCTTTCGGCACGGTATCGTGCCACTCGCGGTATAGCTCTGGTCGTTGCAAACTGTAGAAGGAACCGTTGATCTCAAGGCTGTTGAATTGCTTGCCTGCGAAGTCGAGCTCGGCTCTGTGGGGAAGACCTTTTGGATAGAAGACTCCGCGCCAGCGCGGGTATCGCCAACCGGAAATGCCGATGTAAACGGACTTCGCCATTCTATCCTCGTTAACAACGGTTTAGAATGAAAGGAGATAACCGTCGCTGTCAGACATCATGCTACGAATGATGGGCGGTCCGGTGGGCAGCAGGCGAAAGGGTCACGATGGATGATGCTAGAGAGCTCAATTTCCCGTTTGAGAACCAAGTTCAGCGAGCGTTCGTTCGCGCCGTAGATGAAGCGGTCGCTTCGGTCCACATTTTCCATCGATAACAAAACAAAAAAAGGGCGCTGTAGATAACAGCGCCCATTCGAAAGATCGATGGCGGATCTTTCTTTTCGATCGAGCCGGACTGAATCCAGCTCGGAGCTCCAGCGCAAGCGCCGAAGTGAGTTGCCACCCGCGTTTTGGCTAGACGTTCGTATAAATCAGCGAAGCACCATGACCAAAACGTAATTCAACCCAACTCGACCTATCGGAATAATCATTCATGTTGGACCACCTCCTTTCATTTTGGTTGGTAATCGAGACCTCCATCAGCGGTTCTGCTCCTCCGAAGGGCATCCCCGTCCAAGAGAGGAATCGGCTTCTGTCCGTTCAATATGGACTCGAAGAAGTAAGACGACAAGTGGAGAAAAAGATTCACGACAAGAGTTCGTTTGCGGTTCTGAAATGTTCGACTCACGTGCCGCGAATTCTCATTCTCTGAATATCGATCGAGGCTGGCTCGATCGACGAGCTTTTTCAAATCGTAGACCCACTTGCCGGCGTGAACGGGCTTTGGGCGCCTGAGGGCTTTTCCGTTCGGCGGCGCGAACCCCTAGTGCCCAGCATTTCCGCTCGCGCCCGGGTTAAATTAGGGGCAACTGGGGATGAGGATTCGTACGCAAGACACTCGACAAAGGTGGCGCCTCACGAGTGAGGAGGCGCTCGAACATCCTAAGCCTAAAAAACAGGGCCTTTAAGACTTCGCGTTTACAGAGCGCATCTCGACGGCGCGCGGTGGGAAGCGCCGATTTTCTTGGCCTAAGGTGCTAAAAATGCGCACTATTTCTGTATGCAGGTATCCGCAGAAGTTTTCGTCTGGGGATGACGACACCAAGTACTCAGAGCTGTGGAACCTGTGATTGAAAGACACCTCGCCGGTTCGGCCGGCCCCGAAAACCGAGACCCGCCGATGCAACCCTCAACTCCGGCCCCGAGCACCCCTCAGTTTTTTGTAAACGTTTGGGTTGACGCTTTTTTCATCGGGGGGCTCACCTTACTGTCGTATCTGGGACTCGCGGCTGCCGCTGCGTTCTCTGCCACCCCCGATTGGATTGGAACTCTGGCAGCGGCCCTGCTCGTGGTCGGTAACTGGCCGCATTTCGCGGCGACGAGCCTGAGGCTCTACGGACGCCGAGAAAATATGGCGCAGTATCCGCTCACAGCATCTGTGGTTCCGGCTTTCATGGCTCTCACAGTGTGGGCTGCTTTCTGCTATCCCGATGTTGTCGCGCCGTATCTGATCAAAGTGTTTCTCATTTGGTCTCCTTACCACTTCAGCGGCCAGACCACAGGAATCACGATGATTTATGCTCGTCGAGCCGGTTTTCAGATCTCACCCAGTGCTCGCCGAGCCCTTGCGATGTTTATCTACGGAACGTTTCTGGTAGCTACCGCCCGCGCAGAGAGCTCGCCGGACGGAGGCTCCTTCTACGGAATACGCTATCCCGGATTCGGGATTCCTCCGATCGCTGCAACTCTCCTCGAGCTCACCATGTGGGGTGGCGGTGCGCTGTTCCTGTTTCACGTCCTGCGATGGTGGCGAGCACAACCAAAGCTTTTTCATCCAATCATTTTGCTGCCGGCGGTAACACAAGCCGTTTGGTTTGTTGCCGGTCCGACGAACCCTTCGTTTTACATCTTCGTTCCCTTCTTCCATAGCTGCCAGTACCTGCTGATCGCGTGGGCGATGCAGCTCGCGGAGAAAAGCGAAAGTCATCCAGAGGCGGCCACCCCAAGAGTGTTACTGAGAGCGAGTGTCATATGGGGAGCTGGAGTTATTGCGGGAGGCAGCGCGCTCTTCTGGTTGCTGCCCCGAGTCTGTGCTCAGCTTTCCGACGCGCCACTGGATTTTTCCTTGGGAGTTGTCATCGCAGCGGTACAAGTGCACCACTTCTTTGTAGATGGCGTAATATGGAAGCTGCGTCGGCGCACGGTCGTCCAACCACTGATGAGCAATATTCCTCAGCTCTTTTTCCACACCGCTCGGGAAAGCAGGGTGTCATCATGAAGAGATGCATGAGGAGACTTTGGATTCATCTTCGGGGCGCTCGGTTGTTCTTGCTGCTAACATTGGTCCTGTGCACCCTGGGAGCGGTAGCCAGATTAGCTGTGGCCGACGAACGGGTGCCAAAGCTTTCAGATGAGCGAGTCATCTTTCACACCGCGTGCGGCGATATAGTATTTGCCTTTTATCCGGAGATCGCTCCGGCACATCAAGCACAGCTGGAGAAGCTTATTTCGCTGGGTGTATTCAACGGCGGCTCTTTTTTTCGCGTCGTTCCCTCGTTCATCATCCAATTTTCTCCGTATGTGGACCGCGAAACTCCGATCAACGACACCCAACGTGAAGCAATCGTGAACCTCCCTCTTGAGGCCGGTTCTCTCCATCATCGGCGAGGAGTCCTCTCAATGGCAAGGGAGGACAACGATCCGAACAGCGGTAACGTTTCGTTTTCAATTCTGTTGGGTGAGGCACCTCACCTAGACGGAAAGTATACGATTTTCGGTGAAGTGGTATCTGGTATGGATGTCGTCGATACGATCGTTGCCACGCCGCGAGATACCAACGACAAGCCCTCAGTTCCTATTTTAGTATCGAGCGCTGAAATCGTGAGTGCCGACGAGCTCGGTTCTAGATCGCTTGCTCCTGCGCATTCGATTGCACCGCCAAATGTTGCGGCGGTCTCGAAGCCCGGCGGGCAGGCCGATTCCAAGCGAGCTCTGCAGGCCACTCTGGGAGTGCTTCTGTTTTTGCTCGCGTTACAGGTCGCTCTAGACGGTCGGCTCTCTCCACGCGCGCGGCGCTCATTGTTGGCAATGGAGGTGCTCGGCGGTTATTTCGTGCTGTTAATTGAGACCGTCCCGGACGGACAGCAAAGGCCCGCGCTCGGATTATTGCTGTTTCTCGGACTGGTGGCAGTATTCAAAATTATGGGACAGTTCGATTCCGCGAAGTAGCAAGATCCTCTTCGTTGTTCGGCGCCACTCCATAACTCGCTAACGCTGCTGATACAGCGTTCTTCGACGGAGGTCGGGCGACCGGCAGCGAGAATAGTTGCTTTACGGGTGAACGTCGGACGAGCGCTTCCCACCGAGCGTTATCGCCACGGACTCAACGTGGACAAAGGGAAACTTGCGGATGGTCAGCAGGACTTCCTCGGCTAGCGGATACTGCTCGAGGATGGATTGGATTAGGCTGTGCCCAAGCTCCTCGACCAATACCCACTTCCGTTCTGTAATCTTTCCCGAGATGAAACGTTGTAATTGATGCCAGTCGATAGTGTCCTCCAACTGGCCATTGGCCGCTCCGGGCAGCAGCTTAAAGCCGATCTCCGCATCCAGATCCATACGCTGAGGATAACTTCGCTCCTCTTCTGAGCAGCCGATATGGCAGAGAAACCTGAGCTGCGTAAGATGCATCCGGCTTTGCGTAACTTTCATCGATGTGACGTAATCATTGAGTTTTTATCGTGCCCCGTAACTTGTGCGCGGTGAACAGTCTCTTCTCATTGCAGGAGAAAAATTTCAATCCTTTCCATTGGGTCCTGGCACAGGGCGGCTTCCCATCGGGACAAAATCAACTGTCGCGGCGAAGCGCATTGGGGTCAGATCCGTGAGTCCGGTGAGCTTCACCGCTTTGACTTAACAACATTGAAACCATAAGCTCTGGCCATCACGGTTCTTTCAAGGAGCAGTTCGATGGCAGAGTATTCGACGGCTCGGCGACACTTGGCGATGAGCCAACTTCGTCAAGCGCGGTGCACGGAGCTGACGAGCGGCCAAAAAATTGAGGGAAGTTTGCTCCGTGGGTGGATGAACGACCCGGAGGTGAACGTCATTACGCTTCATCGACCGTGGGTTCGCTTGCAAGAGAGCGCTGAGGCACTGCTAACGTCTGGCGGAAACTGGACGCTCGTCGGCAGAGGATCGGCAGCCGAAACGGCTTCAACGATCAGGGACAAAGCACTCGAGTTGGGAGCGTGCGCGACCGCTTTGGCTCCAATCGTTGACGACATTCAGTTGTCATGCGAGCTCTTCTTCGACACCACCGGCCTTTCGTCGGCTCAAGGGCGCCTTATTTTCATCCAAGACGCCCGATCGCCGATGCACCTGTCGTGGATGCATGTTGATACGCACGAAGGCGTTCCAAGCGGGGGCATCCGGTTCGCGTACCGAATGTTGGTGGCCTACGTTGGTGGCGGCGTCCGCTGGTTCGCGAATGAGAACGTGAAGCCGGCATACTTGAGCGACCTCGTTCGGTTCGGTCCAGATCCCCAGGAGGCCCTGTACGAACCGGACTGGTGGTATGACACTCCGGACAACGCTATCGCATTCCTTCGTTCCAACCTCCCTGGTGGAGTGGCCCACGTCAGCCCGCCCTTTCAAGGGCCGCGTCTGAGGTTTGATATATGGTGAGCAAGGGGCGTGCATTCGCGCGCCCCACCTTTTTGTTTCCTCGTGATCGCTGCGGCTAAAAGTCATGACCACGCGGCAGCCTTGATCCCCGCACACCTTTTAATCGAAGCTCGACCCGAAAACAGGGTCTTTCAGACCTTCTCTATATAGAGCTTCTCTATATAACGCCCCAGACTATTGCGTATTTGCACTAGCCCGATAGCGAGCGCGGGGCCGACCCACCGCACTGTTCAGGTCGGGAGCAAAAAACAGGGCCTTTGAGACTTCGCTGTGGACAGAGACTTCGCTGTGGACAACTTCGCGAGCGGATAGGCTGCATTGTCGGAGGACAGTTGTCGTAAGTTCGACGACTCAATGATGGCGAACGTTGCGAGGACGTTGGTTCACGCTCTGCTCGTGCGGCCCCGCTGCTCACCTACACCGCTGATGCGAATCATGGCGAGCTCATGCCCTGCCGATTAGTCTGCACGTATGTCACAGAAAAAAGATCCACAACCGCAGCGTCCATCTCAGCAGCAAGATCATCGTCCGGGAACCGAGTCGGAAATGACTCCGAAGCCACAGGTCGAGAGTGAGCTCCCGGGTTGCGCACGATTGAAAGACAAAGTGGCGCTGATCACAGGGGGAGACAGCGGAATCGGCCGGGCAGTTGCCGTTGCGTTTGCTAAAGAGGGCGCCGATGTCGCCATCGGGTATCTCAATGAGGAAGACGACGCTCAGGAGACGAAGCGTCTTGTTGAGCGGCATGGTCGCAAGGCGATTCTGTTTTCAGGCGATATTGGAGACGAATCGTTCTGCCGACATTTGGTCGAAGGCACCGTTCAAGCTTTTAGCAGGCTCGACGTCGTTGTGAACAACGCAGCGGAGCAGCATCCTCAAGAGAACATTGAAGATATCTCTGCGGAGCAGCTCGAACGAACGTTCCGGACCAACATCTTCTCGCAGTTCTTCGTGGTCAAAGCCGCGATGAAGTATCTGAGAGCCGGAAGCAGCATCATCAACACAGCGTCCGTAACAGCTTATCGCGGCAGTGCGACGTTACTCGATTACTCTTCAACAAAGGGTGCTATCGTAGCTTTCACGAGAGCTCTTTCTGCAGCCCTGGCAGATAAAGGCGTTCGTGTGAACGGCGTGGCACCCGGACCGATCTGGACGCCGCTCATACCCTCTACGTTTCCGCCGGAGAAAGTTGAGAAGTTCGGCTCGGACGTTCCGATGGGTCGAGCCGGGCAACCGTACGAAGCGGCGACCTGTTTCGTCTTTTTAGCGTCTGATGAATCGTCTTACATTACCGGACAGTTTCTCCATCCGAATGGTGGCGAAGTTGTGAACACGTAAGCCGCGCTTTGGTCACTATTGCGCGCAGCAGTCTCTGAAAGCCGCGTCCACGGTCCTCGGCCGACGTTCGCGAACTATTCCTAGTGGAAACTCGTAATCCGACGGAAAGTCACGATTTGCGGGTAAAGAGCGCATTATCCTCGAGCGGCCGGTTGCGGTCGGTTTCCCAAGAATCGGCGATGCATCCGAGTCGCGACTCGAATGCCGAGAGCTGTCGGTGGCGACCTTCAAGGAAAGACGCATGACAGCTCTCATAGTCGTTCGGTTGACCACCTCCTACAATCATCGGCAAAAACGGAGCGAACATGCTTACACTCGGATGGATAGTTCTCGCGTTGGTAGCGCTTGTCTGCATCACTGTAGCGTTCGGAAGAGGACGCAGGTCTGCGGAGTCGGAGCGGATAAATACTTCTGTAAAGAGCAGCGGTACGCTCGACCCGCACAGGGATGCGGACGGCGAAGTAGACGGCGGGGTCCGGGCCAATCGTCCATGGCACTGAGCCATTCACCGCGGCGCGAACTGGAACATCGCTTCCACCCGACCGACGGTCCCTGTAGTGAACCGACATTTTATACCGTCAAATCTCGACTCAAACGCACAAAGTCGGGTTCTGGGAGCTTGCACCGGTTCGCTGGGCAATTTTCGTAACTGACGGCAAGATAAGTATTGTTCCACTGGACCGACCACGCGACTTTCGCATGCGCCCGAGTCCGGTTCTCCGTACCGAGCTGCTAGTCTCGTTTGAGATCGTCCGCAGTGGTATGTGCAGTGCTTGCCTCCGGAAATGAAGCCTGCGGAGAAGCGGTAGCAGATGGCGCATTTTCATCGCGAGTGTCGTGACTGCCTCTCGGCGCCGCTCGGTTACCTCCCTGCTCGAGGCCCTGTTTATCGGGGTGCGTTTCGCCCGGCTCCGTTTGGCTTGAGCTTTCCTTGCCGCCGAATCCTGTGCCGAGCTTCGACGCGCGGTCATCTTCGTTTTGATTTTGAGCGACGGCCACGTGAGCGCTGATCGCCAGTCCGGCAATGAACGTTGATGCTGTCAACACTGTGAACCTGAGTCCGTCGCGGTGAATGTTTTGCATCTTTCGCTGTTCCATTGTCGGAAGTGATCAGTTGCAAGCTGAAACTGTAGCAGACAAGCGAAATGACATGGGTCATTTCAGTTGAGAAACCATTTTCTGCAGCGAGCTCGTTCGCCCGCGTTCAGCTCGCACCTTGCGCGAGGGGCGGCAGGGAGTCAGGAGAATCAAAGGGAAGATTCAGAACAGTTGGGGCAACCGAGAATGGGACCGAGCACAAGTTATAGGTTTGCAGTAGCGCACGCCGCTCCAGTATCGATCCGATTCCCGACCGCTGCCGAGCCAATTCCACCATCTCTGAGTCTTGCGGGACGTGAGGATAGAGCGAGTTGATGAGCATTACAGCGTGGGCCAAGCTGGGGAAGTGCTCTACATACCGTCGAGTAAGTGGAAGCGCGTGGCCATCGAACATTACCGGCGGAGCGCTTAGGACTGCGCGGCCATCGACGTCGAGCCGATACCCCAAATTGTAATAGTAGTCCTGAACGAGATAGAAGCGTGAGCGATGTACTATCACTGCGCTATCTACGCTCCCTACGTTTTTGAGATCTCCTGACGCATTCGTGAAATACACGCCGTGATGGCTCGCAAGAAAATGAAACGCAGCTCGATCCAGCTCGGTCTCGCGATACTCCTTAACCGGCGACACGCGCTCCTGCTCTATGAAGAGAGCGTGGTCGGTATTGTAGATGCTCGAGATTTGAGCCCAGAAGGGGAGCCTGCTCGCACGAAAGAAGCGTGAGCGAAGCTTTTCGATCGTCGGGTTCGGGGCGAAATGAGTATCCGGCAGACGTCGGGCGCCGGACGACTCTGCTTCGATCCGTTGTGGGTCGATCACCCACCCGAAACCGGGGTGTTCCGGATTTCCGCCGAGCAAGTGAAAGCGATACACCTTGAGCACAGTGCTCGCGTGCGCGCGACGGTTGGAGAGAAATACATCGGCCTCCCATCCGCTCCTGAATTCGAATGTTGGACTACCTGTCGACCCTGAACACAGGCCGAGCTTTCGTTCTAGCAGGCGCTGCTCAAAGGTATGTCCGCGAACTACATTGAGCGCGAGCTCGCGGAGCTCGGTCGAGTCAGTGTAGATCTCCGAATCCAAATTGATTCCGTGTGCAAGGAGAATACGGTTGAAGAGCTCCAGCTTGCCTCCGTCACCGTGAGCTTCATCAGTCGTGTTCGGTTGCCTGGAGCATTCATGATACGCCGCGATGTAATCGAACCCGGGGAGGAATTTGCTGCCGACATTTGGCGGGAGCTGCAACATATCTTGGTCTTCTTAGCCGTGGACTGAACAGGGTCATCAACGACTAGTCCGGAGCTGGGAAATACTCAAGCGCGGACGACCGAATCCAGTGTCGCTCAACGCTTAGGCTGACCTAATGCTCTATAACGCAGGAAAGATCGTGGCGTCGGCTCTCGCGGTCAATGCGCTGAGGGTTTTCCCGTCAGAACTACTGTTTGTGCCGCGCCGGTGAATCGTTCGCCGGATGAGGCAGTCAGTCGACCCATTGAGCGCACATCCTCAGACTCCCCCGTAAACCGGCGAGAGTGGAAGTCTCGTGCGCGACGTTCGAGCGTACGCCCGCAGGACTCTGCTCCGCGGCTGCCATTATCAAGAAGCTTGCGGCTCCAATCGCTGCAATTTGTCGTAAGAGCCGCGCGACACGATCTTCGCGCCGCAACATTGCGTTCTGCTTCACCGTTGAATACGCGCGAAGCTCTGTGCTCTTATGTCGAAGGAGGAGTCTGAGCTCATTATGACCATCAAAACTTTTCGGGAGTGCGCCAATTGCTCGGGGCGGTTTACGATAGAGGAAAAAGACACGCTTTTCTATCATCGTATGGAAGTTCCGTTGCCAACTTGGTGTCCGGAATGTCGCCATATTCGTAGGCATGGTCACGTCAACGACTACGTTTACTACACCCGCACTTGCAGCGGCTGTCAGCGCCGCTTTGTATCGACGTTTCCCGCGAGCAGCTCGTATCGGGTGCTCTGCCAGGCTTGCTGGTATTCCGACTCACGGGATGACAAAGGCGAAGGCCGCGACTACGACTTTCGTCGACCGTTCTTCGAGCAATTCGACGAGCTCATGCACGCGGCGCCGCAGATGGGTATCATCGCCATAAATACCGAAAACAGCGAGTATTGCGAATCCATCGCCGATTGCAAAAACACTTATCTCATCAGTGAATGCAGCAATTGCGAAGACTGTATGTATTCCTATTGGATTCAGAAATCGCGAGATTGCGTCGATACCTGCTACCTCCACGAGTGCGAACGATCGTATCAGATCTCCGATTGTGTTCGATGCTACGCGCTCAAATATTCGTCTGATTGCGAGGCATGCTCCGAATCGCTGTTTCTGAGCAACTGCATGTCATGTGCGAATTGTGCTTTCTGCGTCAATCTTCGACATAAACAGTTCTGCTTCTTCAATGAGCAGCTGACGCAGGAAGATTATATGTCTCGTCTTGCAGCCCTCCATCTCGAGCGGCGTAGTGAAATCGCGAGATGGTCCGAGGAGTTTCAAAAATTTCTGCGTGCCAATCCCGTGAAGCACCTGCAGATGGAGCACGTCGAGGGTTGCGCGGGAGATTACGTTCGGAGCTCAAAAAACTGCACAAACGTTTACCATTGCTATGACGCCGAGGATTGTCGCTTTGGTGAGCATGTTTGGCGCGGTGCGAAGAACTGTATGGACGTTAATACGGCCGGTCGAGGGGCAGAGTTGATCTACGAAGCGACGAACACGAATATGGGTGCTTATTTTACGAAATTCGCACGCTACTGTTGGGGGTGTAGGTTTACCGAATATTCGAACATGTGCATCAACGGAAGCTATCTCTTCGGTTGCGTTGGACTAAAGTCGGGCGCTCAATATTGCATTCTCAATAAAGAATACACGAAGAGCGAGTACGCAGAGCTTGTTCCTCAGATCAAAGCACAGATGATGCGAACCGGTGATTACGGTGAGTTTTTTCCGCTTTCCATCTCACTTTTCGGTTACAACAATAGCGTGTCGTATGATGACCGTCCGTATTCCAAAGATGACGTTCTTCGCCGCGGCTGGAAGTGGGAGAACGTGCTGAGTGGGACGCTGGGAAAGGAAACTGTCGCAGCAGAAGCACTTTCGCAGTCAATCACGGACATTTCAGCGTCAATCTGTGACGAGACACTTTCATGTGTGACCTGCTCCCGGAACTACCGAATCACAAAGCAGGAGCTCAGGTTCTATCTCCAGGAAGGTGTTCCGGTCCCTACAGCCTGCCCGGACTGCCGGCATCGACAGAGGCTGGGTCGCCGGCGCAGAAAGCGGTTCCGAACGACAACCTGCAGTGAATGCGGAGAGAAAATTCAAACGACTCTTGATCCGCAGGAGTTCCAACGAATCTGCTGTGAAAGCTGCTACAAGGAGGCGGTCTACGGACGTTAGATCCCGTCGTGGAGCCCTGGTTCGTCGTCGAGTTGCGGCTTGCTTGGAGCTGCGCCCCATCATGGAAACTTTTGTCCCACAGTCTAACCTTGGCGAGTTTTATAAGGCTGAAGCTTTCGGTTGCACGGTGCCCCATGGAATTAGGAAACCGACCAAAGACCGATGGAGTCGTGAAGCACGCGCACTCGCCGAAGCTCAAGCGAGCACTGCTTTCGACAACAATGTCTCGAGCATCGCACAAAGTAGCCCGTCGCGGTTCGGAGGCATTGAGTGTGCGCGGCTTGCGGCGCCCCATGCGTTGGTTTGAAGTTTTATTCGAAACGTATTTGAGGCGCGGCGGCAGATCTCAGTCGCCGAAACGAAACCGGCTGCTGAGCGAAGCGAGAAGCGAGCTCCGGTCAGAATTCAGAAACATCTGATAAGAATATAAGAGCGTCACCGTGAGGCCACGTGTGGTTCGCGTGAGTCACGCGACGCCCTTATGTTTTTTATTTCGTGTGCCGGCGTTTACGCAGCACAAATTGCCGAGTTGAACTCGTCGTCGGTGATCGGCTCGATGGACTTGACCCGGCCGCAGTCACCTTCGAATTCGACTCGAAGCGCCTGCACGGGTTGGTCACGGAAGACGAGTGGGGTGTCGCCGACGGCGCGAACGAGAAACTCGTGGCCGTCCGTCTTGACCGGTCGCCCTTCGATGAAGAAGCCCGTGGACGCGAGCGGGATCTGCGCGGAGGTCGCTCCGGGCCGCGATTGCGCGAGGATGTCCAGGAGTCGGTCCTTGTACGGGTCGGCCCCGTGCGGATGGCACTTCACGAGGGCGATCCGCTTGTCGTTGACGCAGATGCGGACGCGCGGCGGCGTGGAAGCAACGTCTGGCGCGACGGGCGATGGCCGGTGCTTGCGTCGGTGTTTCTCGCGACGGCGACCGTTCTCGTGTTCGCCGGAGTCGCGCGCGGGAGACTTGTTGCGACTGTTCTCGCGGCTGAGCGTAAGCTGACCGTCGGAGCCCACGGTGACGAAAACTTCAGGAAGCGGGTCTTCGCCGAGGGTGAGCGCGAGATCCGGGATTCCATCAGCCGGTTGGATGACGAAGTGGTCGGCGCCCGCGGAGAGCTGCGCGACAAGGACTCGCCGCTCGTTGACCGAAATGTCGACCTTGGCGGTGGTGCCGAAGCGTGCGAGGACATGTCGCAATGTCTGCGTGCGCGGCTTGTTTTCGCCGTTGATGACGATCGCGTTCAACTTGGTTCCGTTTGCGGTGATTCGGATCTTCAACGCCATGATAGTTCTCCGTAAGGGCCTCGATACTGCACAGTGCGAAGCGGAGACGAGCTCCCCACTGTGCAGTATGAGTTCACTAACGGAGGTGGAAAAACCTTCTGCCTCTACGGTGTCTGCTCTCTCACCGGGCGCGAGTGCGCTCCGCGAGGATACAGACGGTGTGTTGATTCTACCGGAGCTATGGAGCCAGAGAGCGTTCGCCAAACGGACGACGGGTAAGGGTGAAGTCTCCTGTATTCCGGCACTTTTATCAAGCAGTTCGATGAAAGAATGGAGTGGCAGGGCAGCAAATCGTGAGAAAAACCGGGGACACCGGCGGTCAGAAAGGGAATGTCCGTACGCGAGCAGTTTTCGGACCTGGCAGTACGTCCTGTCCACCCCTAAACAGCGCTTGCCCGCGCTCTGAGGCGCGTTCCCAGAAATGCCGATGATTTCAGCATGAACGTGTGTGTGCCGAAGGCACTAGGCGATGGCGCTATGCTTCACAGCTTTGAAGTGCGCTTGACCAACCGTAGAGCAACGATGCTGCTCGGAGTATCCGATCTTGAAAACCGTAACCGTCGCACGGCGCCCGATCCCCTTGAAACAACAGCCCATGGTCGGGACGGATATCGCCCCGCCAATTGACTTTACGAAGCTCCTTGAGACATTCGAGAAGCGGCGTGTCTCCGAGCTCATGAGGCGCTTCGATAAAACCGGTTTCCGTGCGGACCACAGACCGGAAATGACCCCACACGATACGCTCATGGAATCGCCGAACCATTCGGACAAGATCGTTGTCCGCTCGTGAAGAAAGGCTGCCCGTGCAGAAGCAGAGACCGCTCCACGGCTCGTCGCACATTGAAAGGTAATGCGCCAGATCTTCTTCGGTGGAAAAAGCCGTAGGAAACGGCCCTCGGTCTTCGGGAGGGTCGTCAGGATGAAGAGCGAGGCGCAGTGCGCCTTCGTATTTCCGGAAAGCGGGCGCTACGCGGTCCAGGAACCAAGCCGCATTGTCCCACACCCCGTTTTTACCGATTCGGCGATAGATTTCGCTCAAGCGCGCCCGTCCGTCCGCGTCAAAAGTGGTGGAGAGACTCGAAGCTGCTTGGGGAATAGTGCGGTTGTATGCTGTCGCTACGCCTCCGGTAGGCCAAATGTGTGAGGCGTTTCGCATCCAGTCACCTGCTCCTGTGATGAGGTTGTAGGTGATGAACCCGATGCCTTCCGCGCCGATGTTGTCGGCTGATTCGGCAAATGCATCGGCATATCGCTCTCTGTCCGAGCCGCCGCAAATAACTTCCTCGCCGGGCCATAAGCTCTCGATGCCGACCAAGTCGAGCCCATGACCCTCAACATTCTGTTTGAGCTGCCGAATGTATCGTTGGTCCCAGATCGTCCCGGGCTTGACTCCGTGAAGCGCGCTGACAACGCCCGTGATATGGGGATTTTGGCAGATGTCCGCGAGCGTGATTGGATCGGCAGGACCGAAGACACTTTTTGTTCCCAATGCGGCGTCGCCGGGGCCGAACCATCGGACAACGATGCCGCAGAAGCTCTTTTGCCGCAGCTTGGAACGCAGCGCTCTCCCTTCGACTGCCATTTTCGAGGACATAGCTCTCTCTTCAAAAAGTCCGGATGCTCGCGTCTGTGAGGATATCCACAGGAAATGTACACTAGTCAACCGACGGAAGAAAGCAACAGCATGCGATCACTGACCTGGAGTTGCAGAGAGAATCTCCTTCCGAAGACGTCGAGAGCGGGAAGCGTATTCGGCGCAGCGATCCGGTTCTGTCAGGCGTTCGTAGGTTTCGGCTAGTAGGTCGCAGATGTCAGCCTCCATTCGAACGCTCGGGCGCTCCCACGCCCTGACTGCAGCCAGTGACAGGTGCAAGTAACGAATCGCGCCGCGGTTCATGCCTCCCTGGAACAAAAGGCTTCCGTAGAAGAGAAGACAGTGCGCGTAGCTGTAATGCGCATCGCCACGCAACGATCGCGCGATCCGAACTGCTATGTAGGCCAACTTTTTCGCTGTGCGAGTCTTACCGGCTTGGAGATGTCTCCCTGCGAGCAATTGTAGGGTTTGGATAAGCTCACTGTCACTGAGGAAAAGTAGTGGACTGATGAGCTCGTCTTGGCTCAGTTCCTTGTCCGACGAGGGCGGAGATGTGTATCTCGGGGATTCGCCGAGCATGTCGATCAGCTGCGCCTGGATCTTCGAAAGGGCGCCATCGAGGAATCGAAGGGCCTTGGATACTACGCCATCCATCGCTGCCTGTACGGGTTTGGGTTCCCGAATTCCAGGCAGGCAGAGCCAAGCCTGAAGAATGTCGACTTCCGCGTCGACCTCCAATGACTCCAGAATCGCGTAAGCCAATCGACACAGGTCTTCTGCCTTCGGTTCGCGACCCTTCCGAAGCGCAACGTTGGCAAGATGCAAAATAACTACTGCCGTGAGCTCATGGACCAGTCCAAAAAGCTGCTCTGAGCTCCACAGCGCCTGAAGGAGGAGAGCCTCCGCGACGAGCAAACGGCCTCGATCGCGATCATTCGCGGCGCGGGCGAGATAGATGTCGATCATCGCCGGAGACGAGCACCCCGAGATTCTCTCGACTTCGAGCTGTGCAGCAAGGAGCACGTTTTCTGCTTCTTCATGGTCGCCATTGAATCGAGCCTTGTGTGCTTGTCGAATAGCGCTTCGGATTGAGCGAAGGAACGGAGAGGAGTGAGCAGGTAGCGCTCTGTTTGAAGATGCAATGGGCCGGGCTTCTCGGATCTGCTTCACGAGGCCGTCGGCCCGGGGGTCATCGTCCAAGATATACGCGAAGAGTAGCTCGTTGTTCACTTGGTAGGCCAGGGAGGGGCGCTCCGCGCGAGCCCTACAGTGCATTCCGGAACGACATTCATTCATACATCGCACTCACAAATGATCATTCGCATTGTGATGCTCAGATTAGGAGTTGTGGGAGCCGACAATCTAGTCGTGGACCGGCAATCGTGTTGGGCGAAACACGCTACAAGCGTGCAGGTGCTTCAGATAAAATCTGTCGCGCATGCGCACCGACAGTATGCGTGAAGTAGCGATGACTCGCTTCGGTGAGGCGGCATTCGGAGCCGCGCCCGGCCCCAAGCGCTAGAATGCTGATACCCTTGTTTTTTTCCGGAGGAACCAAATGGAAAAATTTGGGTAATAGATTGCTCGTTTTGGGTACAGAAGCTTGAGGGAGCGGACCAATTGGGCCAAGGTTACCCATGTTTGGTAGGCGGGGAGGAGTATCCTGAGGAAGCGCATGAAACCCATCAATACAGTGCCCATAAGGTCTCGCCACGAGTGGGCGCTTGATGAAATTGCTGAGCTGAGCCAGCATCTGCTGAATAGTCATCCGTCGCAGATGGTGCCCCAACAGCTTCGCGGATTTTTGACTCCGACGATCTGTTCGTTGAGCGGGGGGCAGATCGAAGTTCCATTGGAGGCTTCGCAATCGGCGCTCGATATCCTGCACAATGAAACGCTTGGATACGTAGAATACCCACTTTCCTTGACAAAAGGCCTCTTCTTTTCTGAAGTGCTCGGCGCGCCGTTTCCGGAGGCGGCTGAATACGAACAGTGGGTCCGGGCCTGCCTGAGAGAGATCGTCGCGGGTCAAGATGAAGACGGCTTCGTGCAATTCGACCAGATCGATACGATCGGTCGTCGGATACAGCAGCTCGATGCGCAATTCGCAGCAGAGCGAATACGCAAAGAGCTCGATTCCGTTCACACCTATTGGGGACCCAGCCGAGCGCACCCTTATCGGAAGATGACGCTGTGTCGGACTACATTTCCGATCAGTCATCGGGATACGATCTACAACTTCTTTTTCGAAAAGTTTCTTGTCGTCTATTCCTATCTCGACGAGCAGGGAGAGCGGGTTCCGACAGTAACTCCGATTCATGGTCATCCCTTTAACCATGAGGTCGTCTACTTCGCGCGATTCGGGAACGGCTCGAGGGTTGTCGAGCAAGAGTTTGAAGTTTGCGATTCCGAAGGGAGAGCCCTTGTTCGTACGGATGGGTCCTTGAACCCGAAGCTATTCGACGAAACGGGCGCATTAGTCCCAAGTCGATTGCGAGTGACTTTGGCCGCTGAAACCACGTTAGCTGGAACGCCACAGCCGATCGCGCTCGAACCGTTTGGTACTGAGCTGGCGATGAGAGACCCTGAGCTACTTCTTCACACCGACGGCCTGTTTCGGCCGCACCAGGTCACGGTGCATGAGGATCGTTCCTCCGGTGAGGAGACGCTGTATTACGCGGTGAACAATTATTGGGGGCCTTACGGACGGGTTTGGGTATTCGACGAAGCCGGAGAGGCGAGTGAGTGGAGTCACCATTCGTGGTCTCAGTGGGGCGACCGGTCTGCAGCCGAAATTACTCCCAAAGTGCGGCTCGTCGACTGACGAGCGCTTTGTGACGCGAATTCTTGGCGCCTGGAAGGGTTAGCGAACGCTATTGCCTTGGACGCGCAAGATCGATGGCGGCGGCGTCTCTTCGAGAGTGAGCGGGCCGTTGGATAGCAGATGGTCACGCACCTGATTCAGAGTTGCCAAAACCTCGGTCCTGCTCGACTGAGTCAGCGGATGGTCGATGATCCAATCGACAATATTGCGTTGAGTGTCTCTCGTGACCACGGGGTCAGCTAGGACGAAACAGCTCACGTCACGAGTCCGATCTTCTCCGCTCAATCTTGGAAAAAACGTAAAATACTCGGCCTCGTTCCCCCCATATATTTCGCATGTGCCGAGATAGAACGGCACCGGCGCTTCGGTCAAGACGAGGTTGTACGTGGGGTAGGACTCAACCTGGCTGACGAGGCAGTTTAATTGGTCTTCAACGAGCGCCAGCGTAACGTCCTTTGGGTAGTATTTGAAGCGCTTGTCCTGGTCCGAATAGCGAATGAGGTCCCAGACGGTGTCGACTGAAAGAATTTCATTGAACTGGAAGCGCCCGGTTCGATAGCCATCGAGGGCGATCTCTCGTCGCCGCTTCAGGTTGTGAGATGCGCGAAAATGATCGAGCAGCGTATACGGATAGCTGATGGTCGCTACGCGGAAATAAATTGTCGTAACGGTGAAAGGATGCGGGTGGTCGAACATCTCGAGCACAAGCTTCTCGTATCCGTCAGGCCCCGGCGGAACGAATGCGGCCTTTCGCTTCCGTGCACGTTCGAGCGGTGAGCTCGAAAGAATCTGGTCGAACAAAGCGGAAAGGATCGGGTCGTCTGTTCGTAGGTCGACGCCCAGCGCTTCGTTGACCTGAGTGCCTTTCCCGTCGACAACGGAAAGGCGGACATGTTTTGCGTCGAAAGAGAGCCGATACGTTCCGACATGCGACTGAAATTCGTCGTGGAAAAAGAGCTCGAAGCGGTGGATTCCGACCCGGACGTTGTTGGCAAGCTGGTTGTCCGTCTGGCTTGTCTCACAGACTGCAGCGTAGCTCTTCATGATCCAATCGATCGGATTTGCAACCCCCGGGCCGCCTTCGCTGCGCTCCTGCAGATCGAGGAGCAGAACGAGAAAAATGACTGCGCGAAGCTCCGTGAGCTGCTTCTCGTACGCAATGGGCCCGTTCATTCGTAGGAAAAATGGTTTCCGACCGTCCGAAGATCTCGAGAGGGAGGCTCTCAAGAAGGCTTTTCGCGGTTCAGCCGCCGTCGAGGAGATCATCCCCGGTGCTTGAAGCTTGGACTCGAGTCGATTCACTTTGCCGTGAAGCTCCTTCAGCTCGGCGCGAGTTGCGCGCAGCTCCTCGAGCAGCTGATAGGAAAGGGAGTCCGTGGTGTTCCCGCGAAACGGAATGTCGAGGCGAGTGTGCATACGCTACCCTACGTGCGCACGCCTTCGTTCAGTAGGACCCGTGCGGACGGAAGAAGTATCCCAGAGCAAACCGTGCAGCAGCTTTACGGCGCCCGCCATCTGGCTATTGCGGACCAGGAGTGCGGTTCGTTTCGGCTCGGGACTGAGAAGCAGGAGATTGTCACCCGATGCGATGATCTCGCCGACTCCGCTAGGGCTATCAGCGGCGCGAATCTCGAGAAGCCGATCTTGATACACGCCGAGCTCAGAATCTAACGCGGGCGTTGAGACAAGAGCTTTCATCCAAACACCACTAGCGATCCGAGACTTCTCGAATTTGATCCGCCAGGAGCTCCACTCGGGACCGCTGATTGTCGCAGCAGGAAGCGTGCGAACCAACGCGTAGAGGATCTTTTCTTCCGGGCAGATAGTCTGTTCCAGCAGCTTGAGGATCTCAGAGGAACCTTGAGCATATTCGGAGATCGGTTGGAGATCGTCACAGACCGTAAGATTTTTGAGAGCAGGAAGCGCGCGGCTCAGGTTCGCGCGATGTGCAGCGAGCTCTTTCTCTCTGCGTTCGAGTATCTCGACAAGCTCTTCAGGTGGAACCGAGAAGAAATGTTTGACGCCGTTTTTGACCTCTTCACGAACCAAGCCTCTGACCAAGAGCGCCGCGAGAACATCATAGGTGTAGGCGCGGTTCAGGCCGGCTGCTTTGGCGATGACGCTCGCCGGACGGCGGGGAAGGAGGAAAGTCGCCTGATAAATGGCGAACTCTGCGTCGTTGAGCTCGAATCCGGCCAAGCTGGCCTGCAGCAGTTCAATCTCTTGCTTCGCCAAGCTGGGCATAGAAGATTCCTCACTTATCGAGCGGCAGGCTAACAAGCGCGCTTACACGTCGAAGCCGAATTCCCCGCGAGTGTGAAGGCAAATTCACGCAAAGTCAAAGCGACTGACCTGCGATTACGACGTCACGACATGAAATCCCCGCGACCTCAGGCGGTTAGCCAACCGAAATGCTGCCGCCGATCGTTCTACGACACCTGGGGCAGTCGGGGCATCCGGGCCGAGCGGCGCTCCAAAGGGTCAAGTCTCAAGGACCCTGTTATCAGCCGAACGGGACGCAAAGAAAGTCTTTAAGACCCTGTACGACGAGTGGGTTCAGGGATATTGAAGTCTTAAAGGCCCTGTACGCCAGAAGTGGATGGATGGGCACCCAGCACCGAACGGCCAGGGATATCGAAGTCTTAAAGACCCTGTACGCCAGAAGTGGACGCATGGTCACCCAGCACCGAACGGCGCAAAAGCTCAAGGACCCTGTTAGCTCCTGCACGTAGGTCTCACAGGCATCAGGGGTTGGTGTGAAGTCTTAAAGAACCTGTGCGCCGGAAGCGGGAAGAAACGGCCCTGCACGTCGCAGGGTGAGCGGCTGGCGAGCGGAAACGGTGCCGCAGGACGACGTACAGGGTCTTAAAGACCTTGTACGTTCGCTGAATTGCACGTTGGGGTAACCGCTGACGAGCGGACCAGGGACTGCAAGACGGCCGCTGAGCTCTTAAGGTTCCTGCGCTATTGGCGGGGGCCGACGTACAGGGTCTTAAAGACCTTGTACATCGGCTATGTCGGATCGATTTGAGGCCGACCTACTTGTCCGTCTCGGCAACGCTGCTACCAGGTTCCCGGAACTTCGATAAACGCGGGGAGGCTCACACCGCGTGCGGCACATTGGTCCAGGCTATAAGACTGCCCGTTCTCGTCGAGGACGGTTGTCGGCATTCCCATATTTCCACGTAGGTCTGCTCCGCCTGCGCAAACAATCTGGGTAGTCGGGTCGCCGTTCTCGACGGGGAAGACGTCGATCCCGATATCAGAGGCCTTTTTGTACATGGCGTCGAATTTCGCCTGAGCCGCATCCAAATTCTTCAAAATATTGTTTATTGATTTCTTGAACGCTGCTTTCGCCGCATCGTTTGCAGCCCCAACCGACGCATACTGCCCGCCGGGATTCGGAGGAGAGTTGAGCGCCATCATCAACTGGCGTCCGAAGTAATCCATGAAAATGCAGAGATGCTGCCGCTCATGGTCGTTGATTCGCCGCATCGCGCGATCGAGAGCCGCCAATGCCGCGGGATTCTGTGCGAAGGCCGCGCGCTGATCAGGGGTCAACTCCACGACGTGGACTTCGATGTTCATCGATTTCGGCAGATCTGAGATCTCTGCTGCCACGTAGGGGCTCATCGAGATAGTCATGTATTGATTCTGAGGATTTCCATAAGACGGTTTCACCACGCCGCCACCGACGGTAAAGACGCCCTCACTTTGTTTGTTGACCAACGTGATGACGGACCATCCGTTCAGAAAGGACCCCAGCTCGAATAGCGTGACGCCTCTCACAGACGAGCTTTCGCCACCACTAGCACCACCACCAGGAATATCTACCGGCGGAATCGGTGTCCCGTCCGCTTGATAAGTAGTGCACATTGCGCCGGCAATCTGCTGAGGCGTAGGGTTCTGTTGGGGAGTTGGCGCAGGATACTTCCTCCAATAGATCTTGACGCTGATATTGTAAGAGTTTGGCGGAAAAGTAACGTTGCCGTTCCGATAGCCGCACTCCATCCCCATAAATGGCGGATTCGGTGTCTGGACCATCTGACAGTAAAATTCAGCAGTCTGGAAACCTGAGAATGATGGCTCCCATGTCAGATCGCCAGCTTCCGCAGACCGAGCGGCTGACGCTAGAAAAAGCGCGGAGCATACAAGCGCGCGAGAAACTTTGCGGAGAGCGCTGATCATCGGTCACCTCTGAGCAAGCAAGGTTGTTCTGCAGGATGCTGCGTAACATAGCGGCCTCGAGCGCTCAACCGACATCTGCGCGCCAAGTCACCCAATCTATGTCTTCCGGCTCGAGCGCTTTCATTTCCCTTCAATTGCTCGTACGATGCACGGGCACGTGTCATTGGGAAGAAGGAACTGGGAGGCGGCGCAGCTGCTTCCTCAACATCAAGGTTTGGAGCGATTCCATGTCGTTCTTCCGCATGATCTGCGTCATGGCGTCTTTGTCCGGAGCGCAGGGTAGGGACGAGTGCTCGCCGCCTGATTCAACGGCCATGTTACGTCGCTGGGTCGACGAGCTCGGAGCGGGACCCCGGGCGCAGCGGGATGCGGCCGAGGAGCGGCTCGCCAGCGCGGGATGGCGAGCTGAGTCTGTGCTCATAGCTGGCACACGCCATCCCGACAATCAGACACGCGAAACATCCGAGCGGTTGCTTCGCAATCTCGATTGGGAGGTCTTTTCCGGCACGCCCGACGGTGAAGGCAGATCGGCGCTTGCAGCGCTTCGGTCTCTCTCCAATCATCAAGGGCTCGACCTGTGGGTCGATGATGCGACGTCGCGGTGCCTCGAGAAGCTCGGGCCGACAACGCCTCAACCGCTCTGCGAGCTCTTGGCAAGCTGCGTGAAAGAGGGGAATCTTCGCCTAACGGCAAAGCAAACGTTTGGAAATCGACCAAGCGTCGAGCTGGCGTTGAATCCCGCGAGCGTTTCAAGGATGCCGTCTGGTGCGAAAGGATTCTGCTACGCACAGCTGATTCGAATTGACCCCATTCGCTCTGGCGGCTCGGCACTGCAGATCCTTCTCCTTATCGATCCGAGCAAGCGGTTCAGCCCTGTAGGCGCGATAAGCACTTCCGCCAGTGTGAGAATGACTGACGGAACGACTGTGCAGCTCACCTCACCCGACCCGCTCCTCCCAACGGAAGCAGAGCCGAATCGCAGTTGGATAGTGGTTATTCGGAAACTTTCCCCCCGACTCATTAGCGCGGAGCAGATTCGCTCGCTTGAGCTCACCATCAACGCTTCGCTTCTCGGAAGCCGCGAATGGGTCCAAGTGCCCCCTGAGGGAAGAAGCGTTCCGGGACTGCATTCGATTGCGCAAGTCCGGTTCGAAGAGCCGCTCGGAGAGAAGAGCGCGCACATCGTATTCGAAGTCGGCGGAGCCGATATAATTGATGCCGATCCTCGTGCCACTGTGCTACGCGAGCCCGACGGAACGTCTGTGCGTCCCAGCTACGGCTACGTGACGCGCGACGCAGCCGGAGTGGGCGTCCACGTCGTCGTTCCCGAACGCCGCGATGTGCCAGCGTCCTCGCTCCTCATATTTCGCCAAGAGCGCAAGGTCAATGTGAGCCTGACGCTTTCACAATGACCTAATAGGAAGGGGGGGGATCCGCGAGGCATCCCCCCTTACCCATGACACGTGCACACCTTTCCTCTTTTGGTCGACGGTTGTGGACTTCTTAAAGGCAAACCGTGGGCCAGGCGGTGACGAACGGCCTCGCGTGGTGTAACACAGGTCTGAACATGCGCGGAGGGTGAATGGCGACAGTTCTGATTCTTGGCGCGGCCGGCATGCTCGGCCGAAAGGTTACCGAGCGACTGCTTGCTGACCGCGTGATCGGCGGAGAAAACGTTGAGAGGCTGGTCCTCCAGGACGTCGTGCCGCCGAGTGCGCCAAATCATCGCGATATCGAGATAGAGGTGAGGTGCTCTGATCTCTCTCGGAGCGGAGAGGCTGAGAAACTGATCGCCGCCAGACCGAACTACATCATCCATCTGGCCGCGGTGGTCTCCGGTGAGGCCGAGGCTGACTTCGAGAAGGGCTACACGATCAACTTGGACGGCACTCGAAGTTTGTTCGAAGCAATCCGGCAAGCGGGCGATAGCTATCGCCCACGACTTGTCTTTACGTCTTCCGCCGCTGTGTTCGGCGCTCCTTATCCGGAGATAATCGAAGATGACTTCCTCGCTGCTCCACTCACCAGCTACGGAACGCAAAAGGCGATGTGTGAGCTCCTCCTCTCCGATTACACGCGCCGCGGGTTCTTCGAAGGTGTCGGCATACGTCTTCCGACGATTTGTGTGCGACCGGGCGCGCCGAATAAAGCCGCATCCGGTTTCTTCTCCAATATTATTCGGGAGCCGCTCGCTGGTAACGACGCCATTCTTCCGGTAAGCGCCGATGTGCGCCATTGCTTCGCAAGCCCTCGATCGGCAGTTGGGTTTGTCATGCGTGCGGCCGCAATAGAGTCTGAGATGATTGGTGTAAGGCGCAATCTTTCGATGCCTTCGCTCTCTGCAACGGTCGAGCAGCAGATTGAGTCGCTTCGGCGCATCGCGGGCGAGCGGGTTGCCGCCAGAATCCGCGTGCAGCCGGATCCATCAATTCAGCGCATTGTGGCAGGCTGGCCACAGCGCTTCAACGCAAACCGTGCTTGCAAGTTGGGCTTTACCGCCGAGAGCTCCTTCGACGAAATTATTCGCGCCCATATTGATGACGAACTGAACGGGGAATTTGTGCGATGATGATCACGAACGACGTCCGTGGGATCGCGTTAGTAACCGGCGCAGGAAGCGGAGTAGGTGCCGCGACCGCAAAGGCGTTGGCGCTCGCCGGCTTTACGGTTGTCCTCGCCGCGAGGAGATTGGATGCGCTTCGGGGAGTGAACGAGGAGATCTCGAAAGCTGGTGGAAACTCTCTCCCCGTAGTCACCGACGTTCAAGACGTGCAATCCGTCCAGAATCTGTTTGCGACCATCCGAACCACTTACGGACGCCTAGACCTGCTGTTCAACAATGCCGGCGTCAACGTGCCTGCGGTGCCTATTGATGAGCTGACGGACGATCAGTGGGACGAAGTAGTCGGAGTGAACCTGTCGGGATCATTCTATTGCGCCCGCGAGGCTTTTCGGTTGATGAAGACGCAGAACCCGCGAGGAGGCCGGATCATCAATAACGGCTCGGTTTCTGCGCACGCGCCGAGGCCAAACTCAGTACCGTATACGACCACCAAAACGGGTATTTCAGGACTTACACGCGCCCTCTCTCTCGACGGAAGAGAATTCGACATCGCATGCGGACAGATCGACATCGGCAACGCGGAAACGGCAATGACCGGAAAGATGAAAACGGGAATGCTTCAAGCAAACGGTGCAACTGCCGTGGAACCTGTAATGGACGTGCAACATGTGGCTGACGCTGTAGTCTATATGGCGTCGCTGCCGTTGAATGCCAATGTTTCAACGATCACCGTGATGGCGACCAAAATGCCGTTTGTGGGCCGCGGATAGGCTAGGAAAGCACACGGTTCAGAGACAAGAACTTTGTGAACCGTGGTCACCGCGACACGTGAGCCGCTGCTTTCTGTTTCAGAATGAAAAGCATCCGCTCGAGCCGTTCGATACTTGTGTTTTCGAACGGGAAGGGCTCCCCCGGCGGCGACAAGATGCCTAGGAACGGGCAAAGCCGGCCCCATCCGTCACCGCTCTCAAGATTCATTCGTAAAACGCGATTCGGGTATCGCTCGAAGGCAACATCATAGATGGTGTGCGCACGCTTATAGTCTTGTTCCCACAGATCGGCATGGAATTGTTTCAAGTTCCCCGGTGTGGCACCCAAGCGGTTCGCGAGCACGTGAATAGCTGCGGAGTTAAGCCAACTGTCGAAGTCTCTGTCGGTAATAATGACTTTGCAATCGGGAATCGTCTCGAGCAAGTCGAGCGTTACGGTCCACAACGGACCGTCAGCAAAGCCATCATACTGAGTGAGCTCCGGAGGGGGAGGGGACCCGGCTCTGGCGCCGTGCAGACACCACTGCTGAATGCGTATGCCGATATCGGCCGAATGGACGCTCGGTATATTGAGAATCTTCAATGCACTGACAATTGAGGTCGTGCCGGTCTTCGATAACCCACAGTTGAAAAGCTTCATAGCGTCATGAAATCTCCGTGTCGCACGATACCGCGCCGTGCTGCTTTCTACCACCGCTTAAAAGATCCTTGCGAATGAACCTAACTACCGAGCGATGAATGCGATTTGGGGGAGGGGGGTAAGCGATCTCGAATCAACCGTTCAGAGAGCGGCCGCTGAACAAATTAGAGCTCTGATCAACACACCCCGACGGGTGCATGGCGCAAACGGCTGATCCCGGTCATTGCCGAACGCTGTGTGACAGATCACACTCGTCCAAATATCTGCTGGCTCGTCATCCACTCAATCGCGCAGCGGGAACTACACTGTGACTTCTGACCGCCGACTCATCATCGCATCGAACAGACTCCCCATAAGCGTCGCCGTCGACGGCGATAGCGTGAGCGTTCGCCCGAGCGCGGGGGGCCTTGTCACAGCGATGGAACCAATTCTGAGCAAAACTGCCGGCGTGTGGATCGGTTGGTGCGGGCTGCCTGGCAATCCTCCAGCTGTTCTGAGTGAGATTGCAACTTTCTCGAGTGGTGCGGGTTTCGATCTCGCCCCGGTTGCGTTGGACGCAGAAGAGATTACCAACTTTTATAGTGGGTTCTCCAACGCAATTATTTGGCCTCTCTTTCACGATCTGCAGTCTCTTTGCGACTTCCAGCCGGCGTATTGGCACACCTATCAGCGAATTGCGGACCGGTTCGCAGCGGCGATCGAAGCCGTTGCGACGCCGGCTGATATTCTGTGGGTGCACGACTACCATTTGATGGGAGTCGGAGCGAGATGCAAAGCACGAGGCTTGCAGAATCCTTGCATGTTCTTTCTCCATATCCCATTTCCACCGGCAGATATCTTTCTCAAACTGCCTTGGCGGAAAGAGGTAATGGATGAGCTGCTCGCCTACGATCTCGTGGGGTTCCAATCGACCCGCGATCTCAAAAATTTCGTCGATACCTATAACGTGCTCTACAAGCAAAACATTCAGTATCAAGACGGGCGCGTGACGGTGTCGATCCGAGACAAAAAGATTGTGGTTGGTAGCTTCCCCATTGCGATCGATTTCCACGAGTTCGAGACGCAGGCCAAAACCCCTGAAATCATCGAGCGAGCGCAACAGGTGCGAGCCGATGCGCAAGTTGAAAAGATCATTCTCTCCGTAGACAGACTTGATTATACGAAAGGCATCCCGTACCGGATCAAAGCCTACCGCCGTTTGCTCGAGAAGTATCCCGAGCTCCGGAAGCGGATCGTCTTGATGCAAGTTGTCGTTCCCAGCCGATCAGAGGTTGACCAGTATCAGCTTCTCAAATCCAACATCGACGGATTGGTAACGGAAGTGAACGGAGAGTTCGGTGAAGTGGGCTGGACGCCTGTCCAACACTTCTTCCGCTCAATCTCTCGAGAGGAGCTGCTTTCCCTTTATCTGGCGGCGGATATTTGTTTGGTTACGCCGCTTAAAGACGGGATGAACCTGGTTTGCAAGGAATACTGCGTCTCTCATTATGACGATGGGGGTCGCCTGATCTTGAGTGAATTCGCAGGCGCCGCCGAGGAAATCGGTTCGTTTGCCGTGCTCGTCAACCCGTATGACATCGATGGCGTCGCAGACGCCTTGAGCGCGGTCATCCACGAGCCTGTGGAAGTTCAGCGAGCTGAGATGGAGAGGCTACGGGCGCAGCTCCTCAAGAAGGATGTCTTCGCTTGGGCTCGCAGCTTCCTCGAGGCGGCGGGGATTTCCGGTGCCGCGGCTTTTCTGGGCTACGAAGAGCACGAGACCATATGGTCCAAGCTTTGGCGCAAGGTGATGTTCGAGTAACATTCAGCCGCCGGTCGCTCCTCCATTCTCTCCTTGAGTTGCGTCGGCCATACAGGTATTGCTAGTTGAAATCTAGGGGAAGACCGAGTCGTCACTGACGCACGCACGGACCTTCCCTCCGCTCGTTTATAGAGTGCCTCCTTTCTATCAGGGTAAGAAAGTGCAGCTTGGTTGCTGCACCCCACATGTTGCGTTCATCGGTGCCCCATCCTCCGAAGAGCGCAACGTACCCGTAATCAAAGGAGGTTCTATGAGCGGCAAGCACTACTCGGACCTTGAGCGAGAACGCATTGCCGTTCTGCACCTCGATGGTCTCTCTGCTCCGAAAATCGCGACCGTGGTCAAACGTCCGGCCAGCGGCATTCGAACCGTGCTCAGAAAGCTCGAGCTCGTCGACGACAGGATTCGTCGATACGACGAGCTCCGGTATGAGCGTGGGATGACCGACGAGCAACACAAGGAGTTTTGCCGATTCCTTCGGACCAACGCAGGTGAATACGCTCCCGCGGAGCTCGTGGAGCGCTGGATCCTCAACTACGTGTCCGCCGGATATCCGGAAGTGAGCTACGACAAGGTCGTTCACTGGATGCAAAAGATGCGCTGCGGAACCGCCGGGAGCCGGCAGGAGATTGCAGCGGCGTATCCAGACGCGAAGAAGCGACGTCGGGCAAAGTTGGCCCGGCTTGCGAAGGAGCGTTCAACCGAAGCTGATGCAGCATTCCTCCACGAGTTGGATAAGGCTGCTCGGCGCATTTTCCGGGCCGACAAGCAGCACCCGCGGCGAGATTGCGAAACGTGCGGTGAGACTCGACCGCTGACCGAACAATTCTTTCGGCTCAGCAAGGGGAAGAAACACAGTCACTTCAGTATCCGCTGCGTTATGTGTGATCGCGAACGCGTTCGATGGGTGAATCAACTTCGCGCGAACGGCACTCCTCCCGACCGTATCAAGGCGCTGCTCAAGCAGCTTTACCGGAATCTTTGGACCCAGCGAGCTGCCGAGCGTCGGCGTCGAACCTGGGAGCTTCATGAGACGTTCATGAAGACGCACCCGAAAGCAAGGACTCGACGGTGTGTCTGTTGCCGCACGCCTTGGTTGGTCCGCAAGGACGCTTACCATTACTATCCTGAGCGCCGCGCTTATAGCGGCATGTGCTTGTTCTGTGCCGGCGAATTTCGTCGCCGAATCGCGAACGCAGTTGCTGACGGAGTCGATCCGACGTCGATTCGAGACGAACGGTCGCGCGCCTACGATCGGGATTATGATGAGCGGGCGGCCGAGCATCATGAGCGCGCGAAGTTGGTTGCGAAGCAATTTCTCGCGAAGCACAAGCATCACAAGAAACGGCACTGTCCGGGATGTCGGACTGACTACCCACTGAACAGGGCCAACTTCCGTAGGGAACGAAATCGATCGTTCCAATACGTTTGCAGGTGGTGCCGTTCCAAATATGAACGGAAGCTTGACCGTGCATGCGGAAATGTGCCGGAGCTCAAAGCTGTCCGTGAGTGGTATGCGGCGCTGATCGAAATTGCGCGAGATCTCGAACGGAAGGCGCGAAATGACGAACTGCGTCGT
This sequence comes from Bdellovibrionota bacterium, assembly GCA_046328905.1. Taxonomy (GTDB): domain Bacteria; phylum Bdellovibrionota_C; class UBA2361; order SZUA-149; family CAZDWZ01; genus JAXLVP01. The sequence goes on along the minus strand of JAXLVP010000002.1, from coordinate 1,682,101 downwards.
AAGGCCAGGGCGATCCTGAGCAAGAACAAACGCGCCGCAGCACGAGATTGTCCGAGGTGCGAACATCGCTATCCGCTGACGAAGGTGTTCTGGCGGTTCAACGCCGAATGGACGAAGCGCCGCGGCCAGCCGGTGCTCAACTCAAAGCTCTGTACCTGCTGCTTCAATGACGACCAGGTCAAGAAGTGGAGACGGTCGTGAGCGATAACGGAAGTGCCGGGCTTGTCAGGATTGACGAGCCCGGGACGTTTTGAAGGGCGGGTACGCTGCTGCATGTTTACGTAAGGATGCTGCACAGGGCGGTGAGTCGATGCAAAGAGCTAGAACGTGCCAGAACAGGCGGATGCTTGGAGCAGTTGGCCCGAGATGCCCGCGCTTGCGACCGGTCGGCCGACTTTGGGATTCGCCGAATCAATGGCAAAGATAGTCGCCCCGTTTGCGTAAAGGACGCTCTGCGGAGCTGGGGCTGTTGCGGTAGTTGTTGCAGTGATATTTGAAGCGCCGCCCGCGAGCGATAGAGTCGAGGCCTTCTTCTGTCCTGGCGCGAAGACGGTGATCGTCTTTTTGCCACCTTTTGAGCCTACGTATGCAGGGTCTGCCAATCCATTTCGGTTCAGGTCTATCGCGAGCGCAGTAGTGGCGTTTTTGGCGGAGTAAACTGCCAGCGGAGCGCCGCTCGTGTCAGTTACGACAAGCTGGGCGTTTTTCGGAATGAATTGACTTGCGGCCTTCCCTTTTCCGGGTTTGCTGCGAATGCTGAGAATCTCTGCTCTGTGGTCTCCCGTTACATCCGCGCAGATGAGTGAGCTTGCAAGTGTCGTGGGGGAAAGTATCTGACCTCCGAATACGATTGCGCCGTCACGCGAGTTTCGATAGAGAAGCCGACCGCTTTGGACAACCGCCGCGTCGACCACGCCGTCGCCAGAGAAGTCGCAACCCGATAGGACGAGGGCTCCCGACAAGCCAAATGGGATGCTGCGAGTAGTGCCTTTCGCGGAATCGCGTATCACCCAAATGAGCTCACCATTGACGTTTTGTACCGATGCCAGGTCCGCGATTCCGTCACCAGTGTAGTCGCCCGGAGCCGCCACGGTCAGTGTTCCGCCGAATGTCACGACAGCGACTGCTCCGGTTGACGAATAATGGATTTCGTATTGAGCGGCCAATGGATTGGATGGCGCCGCTCCGCGGATGACCGCGTCGCTCAGACCGTCACCGTCAAAGTCGAGTGGCGCTGTGCCTGTCCGAGGGGTGACAGAGGTGCACGCGTTGCCGAGGCCGTCGCTGTCAGAATCCTCTTGATCCGGGTTCCAGACGCCAGGGCAATTATCGAGCGGCGTCGGCTCGAGGAGGAATCCGGGAGGTGGCGAAGCTCCGAAACAAGTCACGGTCAGATTTGCGATAAAGTCAATGAAACCATCTGCGTCATGGTCGGCGTAGGCAAGGTTTCTCCACGCGGACGAATCGTCCGGCGCGCAGTCATCGGAATTAGCAACGCCGTCATTGTCACGATCGGAATCACATGCATCGCCGTAACCGTCGTTGTCGGCGTCAGCTTGCGTGGGGTTCGAGGCACCTGGGCAGTTGTCTGGACCGTTTGCGGTCAATGTGAATCCGGTTGGGATCGTGGCGCCGAAGCAAGCTGTGGCTGACAATGCGATGCTGTCTCGGATTCCATCCCCGTCTGCGTCAAGGTATGCCTGGTTTCGATATCGAGCAGGATCTGACGGAGCACAATCGCTAAAGTCCAGGACCCCGTCACCGTCGGTATCGTTTTCGCAGGCATCGCCTATTCCGTCTGCGTCAGAGTCCAGCTGGTTCGAATTCGATACGAATGGGCAGTTGTCCGGCCCGTTCGTAGCCAGCGTGCTTCCCGTGGGCGGTGTGCTACCGAAACATGCAACGCTGGTTAGAGCAACAGAGTTACGTATACCATCTCCGTCGGTGTCTGAGTAAGCGAGATTCCTCCATTTCGTGCTATCAAGAGGAGCACAGTCGTTCGTGTCAAGCGTGCCATCGTTGTCATCGTCAGTGTCGCAGGCATCTCCGTTTGCGTCATTGTCGGTGTTTGTTTGAGTTGGGTTGGAGACGCTTGGGCAGTTGTCGAGCGCGGAGGTGTTTGCTGTGAAGCCGGCAGGAGCGGATGTGCCGTAGCATGAAACAGTTGTCGGTGAAGTCGAGTTTCTGACCCCATCGCCGTCTGGGTCGGAGTATGCAACCGTTCGCCACTTTGCTGCATCGAGTGGAGCGCAATCGCTGCCGTCTGCAATACCGTCGTTATCGTCGTCGTTGTCGCAAACGTCGCCTTGCGAGTCACCGTCAGTGTTCAGTTGATTCGCGTTGGAGACACTCGGGCAGTTGTCGCTCGAGTCTGGAATGCCGTCCCCGTCGCTATCGGAGCCGGACGCGACGAAGCTGATGTTGGCGGTAGTCGAGGTGTGCGACACTTGCGTGAACTTGGTGCCGTCCACTGGATCGGTGAAACTTTCGCCGTCGCCGAGGGACTTCACGAAGTAAGTGTAGCCGGACCCGGAAAACCAGTGGATGCTTGTTCGCAGCTTGTACGCTGAAGGGAGGCCCGTGAGAACCCCATCATCGATTCGGTACGAGACATAATAATAGCCGTGCCCTGCCGCTCCGCGACCCACTTTGATGACCTGAGTCGCACTTACGTTTTGTTCGAGGCCGGTGAGGGTAATGCTTTGGTTGGAGGTCGGCGTGACGACGTTCGCGGGCGGCATCCAGCCCCTTTCGATTTTGTGTGGGGCGTTGAAATGTCGAAGCCCGATGCCGCCGTAACCCATGATGTCAGAGGTGTCACCATATTCGCCGGACGTTCCGGAATCGAGGACTCCGTTGTTATCCAAGTCGGTGCCTGAATGGTTCATGCTTTCATTGTGGCCGAGCTCGTGCGCTGCGACATCGCCGTTCGAACAGTATTGTCCGTTTACAAACGCGAAGCCCGGTCCAATTGTGCCGAGCCCTGCCCACCCACAGGCGCCCACGCCGCCGCCGAGATAGTAGAGGCGCCGATCATACGTGGATGGGTTGATTCCATATTGGGAAACGACCGCTGCGTTTGCCAAGGTCATCCACGACGAGTAGTCGCATGTCGAGCCCACGGTGGCACTAATCGTTACGCGAAAAATATCGGGCTGCCCGTCGCTGTTCGTGTCGCGAACGTAGCTGACGAGCCCGTAAGAGCTCCGAGAATACGTTGCCGCGATGGATTGAGCGTTCGTAAAGACTGTTCCGTCGAGCTGCGCGTCTGTGCATCCTACGGTTGAGTTGGAAAAGTTGACCGCGATGACAATGACTTTTCGAAGCGAGGGCGCACCTGCTATCTCGGCTCCGAGTGCGACGTTCTGCTCGGGAAGGACCTCGATTGCCGCTCCGGTCTTGGAAGTCGTCGGTGACGGATTGAGGAAGAACTTTGATCGTGTCTGATTCGGGGTGCCTCCCACCGTGAGGCCCATCAGGGTGGATTCCTTTTCTCCGTGCAGCTTCACGCGGGTGCCGGTGACAAGTCCAGAAGGAATCAGGCTCGTATCTTCTGGAACTTCAACGTCGACAGTTTCGCCCGGATTGCCCTGTTCGTCGTCGATGACCACGGCGTACTTGACCCGAGAGGGCTCGATGAAATCGTCTTCTTGGACGACCAGGATCGTCCCGTTCACGTCGGGTTGGACCTGTCCACCACAAGCAAACGCCGCACCGCGGAAGGTAAGTACAGCGACCACGAAGACAAGGGTCGCAGAAACCAGGTGTTTCAGGGGCGATGGTGTGAACAACGATGAAACTACCTCTGGAGTGTTACTACCATCGGATGGACTACCATCGGACCATTCAGCAAGAAGCGTACCGCCCGAAAATCATCCGTAATTCGAGCAGGGAACCCCTCTCCAAAGGGGCTTTTGTTCGAACGCATGCGACTACCTAAGCACCGAATGACACAGAGCCACGCCAATTCGTGCGGGGTGGGGGGCATGATGAAGTCTTAAGGACCCTGTTATTTCAAAGATGAGTAGGGGCTGTAGAGGGGGATGCGGAAGTGTGCGAGCCGAGGAAAAGTCTTAAGGAGCTTGTTATTTGGTTATTTGGGACAGCGAAACGCCGAACCACCTGCTGTGCGCGGAGAGCAGTAAACTTAGAAAGCGCTCAGATGCGCTCAAATGAAGGGAAGAGCGAATGGTCCAGATGTTAACGAGGGAAATTTACGGCGAAAAAATAATCGAGGTCGTCGTTCGAGCGCACGAGCGCGCGCTCGCTTTTGCGCACGTTAAGATGCCCACGACGAGTGAAAGATGGACCGAAGAGGGGTCAAGAAACTTGAACGAAGGGCCTGTAGGTTCCGCTGGGAAACTCCACGCTCATATTTCCAGCGCGAAACAATTTTGAAGCATGTCTAAATCGAGCGAGCACATCGAAGTACCAATCAAGGAGTTGCTTCATCAACTCCTTTGAGGAAGTGAGGAAGAGCGGACGTTTCGACTGCCGCGTCGAGGTCTTGGTAGTTCTTGGTTTCGAACCGGGAAGAAGCTTCAGCAGAATTTCTTTCGTGGCGAAGCCAAGGCCCTTTGCGAGCCGGTCCTTCACTGCGTCCAGCTCCCGACGCCGAAGCTCGGACCGCAGCATGTTGGCGTATTCTGATTTGCTCAGATGTTCAAAACCGGGAAGCCTCGAGAATGTCAGTGTATGTGTGACGGTGCAATCGCTTTTCGTCAGCCTTGAATTGTAGCGCTTACGATTATTGTAATCTTCGCGATTAAAGAACTTGAACGTGCGCTTCCGTCCCTCTGCCGCGTCCTCGAATCCGTTATAGCCGTGGTAGTCGGATATTCGCCTGCAGAGACCAGCACCGACCGGGTTCAATGAAATGTAAAAGAATCGGTCGAAGATGTCTTGGTCGCTTCCGACTCCCTGTGTTCGAACCGGTCGGCCCCACAGTTTACCGCCTTCAAACTGCGACACGTGCCGACGAATGATTCGAGCATACATGCTGTTAAAGTCCTGGAAAAAAGCGGCTTTGTTCATCTTCGGAAACTTTGCAAGCAGATGGTAGTGGTTTCCCATAATGACGAAGTTATAGATGATCACCTCGTGGAGCTCCTGATAGCGGGCGAGGAGAGTTAGGATTGAGTGGTGGAGACTCGCGTTGTTCACGAACCACAGTCGCGAATTCATCGTGCGCGAGGTTGAGAAGAACGCCATCTCCGGATGTTCGTAAGAAAGGTCGGTGCTCATAAAAGTCTCCCAATTGGTCGTCTTAACGCTTCCAATAGGGTTCTCGTGCGCGTGCTTCGGCTTGTTTCTGAGCTGTCCTTGCGCCATCGGCAGCTACGTCGCCGTAAGGCGATAACAGGCACCTTAAGAATTCGGCCGGCTGGCTGACTGAGCGAGTTGATTCTGCTTAAGTTGGTGCAATCACTTGATTCTCGGTTGCCGTAGCTCTTGCTGCGGCAGGAATGCGGACCTTTGTTGGAGAAAAGCGACGGGACGTCACTTTTTAGGCGATGCTTTCAGTGCGGCGCCACATAACTCTATGCATAAGTTACGTCGTGGAGTGGTGGAAATGAAGAACGTTAAGATTGCGTGTCCCGTTTTGCTGTGCCTGCTTGGATTCTTCGCCTTCGTTCCCAATCGGGCTTCGGCGGCGAAGGAGGAAGAGGGCTTCGACAACGTTCCCAAGCCTGCGGCCGCCTCTGGCCCCACTCGAGGGGTTGCGACCCACATTTCCTCGAGCTCCGGGTCCGGCAATGTGGCGACTCACGTCAAGGGGGGGCAGTATACCCCGCACGCGCATCCCAATAATCCAACTCCTGGTAGAGACCAAATTAACGGAATCACCGCTTCTCTTTATCGAGCCGAGCACGGGAATAACTCGACCAATACAGCCCGCCCGGGAAGCTCGGCCCAGCGATAGCAGGACGCCGCGGCCGCCATTCTACTCACTTGGGGTCTGGCTTTGCGCGTAGCCGGGGATGTCCTGCCTTGACGCACCCTGAGGGACGAATATCCGCATATCAGATTTATACGGCGCCGCTCGCGCTCGGTTGAGCCCGTCACGAATCGTCGGCCCGCGACTTCCAGGTAAAATAACAGGGTCCTTAGGAATTGGCAGTTGCCCCGGCAGCCTAGTGCGAATAACAGGCGCCTTAGGATTGCAATAAAAGAATTTCAGCAAAAGTCGGTGGCTGAGCGCGCTCGGTCTCGCAACCTGCCAAGAACTCGAACTAATTTGGAGAGTTGGCTTTTTGCGTCGCTGTGCGCCAGATCGTTACTTTGCGAGGATATTCGGCCGACTACACTTACTAGCCGCGAAATCGCCAAGGTGGCGGTTAGGAAATTGGAAAGGTAGTTCCAGCAACACGGAAAGTTGAGGCATTCGCCCCACTTTGTTCCCACTTACTGCTGGAGTTTGAGCTCGGGCCGAGCCCGAGAGGAGCCTCGCGTTCGCTTGGTCCCCATCGCGGGGACGGCGGTTGGGCTTTGTCTTTCTCCTTTCCTTTCGTCGCGCTGAAAAGGAGAAAAACGGACCAAGGAAAAGGTAATAATTTGAACTAACGACAGACACGGACGGAGTGTATCTGCGCGCAGTGCGCGGACGCATTCTTGTTTGTCGACTCAGCACGGATTGCTCTAAGCGCTGTGTGCGCTCGGAGTTGTAATGAATTCGCACGTCTCGGAAACGGCTCGATCGCACGGCCTCGACGCCACGGTCTTGGGTTTTCAACCGCTTCTGGCCTCGGGCGCAACACACCATTTGCGTTCTCCGCCCTAGATCCTTCGCTCTTTAATTTGCGACTCGCGCATGGTTGCGTGAGCTCACTGCTGAGCACGGAACAGCTCAAAACGTTTCTCGTCTTTAGTTTTATCTTGGGGAAAGCTGTTCCATGAACATCGCGACCGTCACATCAACGCCACTCGTCTCGACTTACCGCCGCGCGGGTGCTTCTCAACAAGCACCCATCGAAGAAAACAACCGATCCGGTGAGGACGATGTATTACCGGGGTTCACGGTTCGTCCCGAGGTCCGAGAAGAAGTAAGGAGCCTCGATGACGCTCTACTTCTTGTCGCAAGTCTCCGCACCGGTATCCTATCGAAAGGTCGAGACGCCTTGTCAGCCCAAGCGAATCAAGACTCGTCAGGGCTCGCCGACCTCCTCAGCTAGGACACTCGGTCGAATACGCCCGCTAAGCGTTCGACGAACTTGAACACTTCACTTTTCTGGATGTGAACCCACCTGCAGAAGTTCGGCGCAATTGCAGAGGGGTGGGCGGTTCACGAAACGACGAGTCTGAGCAGGAAAGAAATGACCGTGAAACCTGGTCCAATGTCTGGAAGGCCCTGTATCGGTGATGGGGCTCGTGGTGCTCGCTTCTGAACAATTATTTGCGAAACCGGTGTCGGCGCGGCAAAATATCATTCATTTCCATTGCAGCTCGAAGGACGTGTTTTGAAGTCCGTTCCTCCCAAAAATGAATTGAGCAACGCAGAATCTTCCGAGTCCGTCGGCGTTGAGCTAAGGAAGTTAAGAGAAGAGCTCGCGGTCGTGAGCTCTCAACTACGTTTCCTTAACGGAGGGTCTACGGAAGCTAGCGCCAGACCTCAATCGCTTCCGCTTTCCATTAAAGTTTTCTTCAACCGACAGACAAGTGTCCGGAAGCCCTTCCGCGTAGACTTCCAGGGAGCGATTCAACGGTCGGAAGGACTCTCTGCAGTTCGAGCCGCAATCTTCCTCGTAATGCTCCTCGATCTTCGAGATAGGCTCGAGGGAGGCTGCGGAGCCTCTGATCCTGCCGTTGAGTGCGCGAGAGTCGCTCAACTTCTTGAGCCCGCCGCAAAGTCCGCGGATCCAGCGAACGTCATGCGCGTCGCGCTCTATCGATTCTTCGACTATTTTGAGCGTGAAAATCCTCTGTCCAGCACTCAGCTATCCATCCGCTTCGATGTGGATTCGTTACGGTTTTCGCTCACTGACGGGAGCGGTCTTCCGTTCGAACGCGCTGTTCAGCTCGACATCGCTTCCAACGACCCGGCGGTGGAGCAAATACTAAGCACAGCATTCCACAGCTCTCCCCTCGCTGCGGTGAAGCGTCGGAAATCTCTTTACGTGCCGGCGGGACCGAGTGGGTCAGATCGCTTACTCTTAGAAATGTACAATCATCCGCATCGGTTGAGAGTAACCAGTTTGTATGTTCGCCCCCCATTCCAAAGCTATCCGGAACATCTTCTGCATCTCATTGGTATCGATGAGCGCGTCATCGAACGACGACGGATCGCCTTCGAGGGGTACCGCGCGGGACGATTTCATTTTCTCGAGATATTGCCAAAGCGCGTAATCTGGAATCTCATTCGAAGCGATGGGAAGCGTCGCTTCAAAATGTATCCACCGCAGGTGAAGCAGTCTCACGTGCTGGATCACCTTGATAATCTGATCCACGTGCTGCGTACCTACGAGCACTACGAGTTTTATGTCACGGATGCTACGATTCCTTTCGCATCCGTCATCTATGAGATACATTCCAGCGAGGTGCCTGAGTTTTACTCGGTTTTCTTCCAGTCGTTCGATTCGGCGGAAGAACACGATCTCGGCTGCTTTGTGATGAGCGATCCTCACGTTTATCAAAGCATTTCAGACCATATTGTGAATTGGGTTGTTACTCATCAATCCACCGTTCGAGAGCGAGATGATGTTATCAAGTTCCTGCGAAAAGTGCGGAAACATTTACACCAGCATGGTCCTCTCGGTCCCGATGAGCCGGCGCCGAATTGAGCGTGCCAGGCATCTTCGTTTCAAGTGTCCGTGACGCATGTCAGCCGTCGATCTTCCTTATCGCTACATCGCCCACCGTTGTCAGGGCTTCGAAAGCCCAGAAAACAGTGAAGCTTCGCTCCGGAAAGCGCTGGTTTCCAGGGCGCACGAGGTGGAGCTGGACTTATATGCATCGGGCAGTGACGGCTTTGTCGCAAGCCACTGGCCTCCTTGGCTGACTGGCGGCTCTTGCTCGCGAATGACCTTGGAAAGTCTCATGCGCGTTTTCGGAGAGCTCGGAGGGCGCAAAGGACTGCGGTTGGATCTCAAAAGCGTGGGAAGCGAAGAACGCTTGTTGGACCTGCTTCGGAAGTGGCCGTTCTACGAGCGCATCACGGTAATGTCCCGGAGCCCTTCAGCTCTGGTTCGCTTGCGCCGACAGGAGCCTCCGATTCGTACTTCGCTTTCCTTGGTGCTTACCGGAAGCCGATTCGTGGATAGTCTGCTTTATTCGCGTGCGATGACTGCACTTACCGATCGCTTTGGCGAGAATCAAGTATCATTAACTCTCGCCAGCTTGAGCGGTGCCTACAGTATGCAGTTAATCGACCGTGCTGTGACCGAGACCGCAGAGCTCGTTGTCTGTGTTCGTTCTGAACTGCAGGCCCAGACTCTATCCGCGCGCGGGGTAAGTGTGTTTCTGTCTAAGGTACCCCTCCCGGTGGGCGACGCGTAGTAGCGCATAAAGGGCTCAAAAGTGGGCAGCGTATCGTCCATATCTCCCACCTCGGTGGTACCAAAAGCCGTTTGAGCTCGTTCACTCAATACGTAATCCTTCTATGCGGACCGATGCACTTTGCTCAACAGGCAGCCAGTGCCGCCGAGCCTGTTGGCACGACTGACATAACAGGTGCCTTAGGACCTGGTTCGGAGGGTTTGGGCCGGTCTCTCCGCCAGCTCGAGACGTCCAAGCCGCTGAAGCTGGCCTTGTGTGAGGTCGAGATAACAGGGTCCTTAGGCCCGAAGGTTGGGGGCCACGGTCCGGCTGGATCGTACGGGCCTGAGTAAAGGGTGGTGTCCGCGTTACTGCGAAACAAAGCTGGGGACTCGTTGCGCGCGCTTACAATAACAGGCGCCTTAGGACTTAGCCTCGGGCGGTTGCGCGCGCTTACAATGACAGGCGCCTTAGGACTTAGCCTCGGGCGGCGCGTGCTTACAATAACAGGCGCCTTAAGACTTAGCCTCGCGCGCACCGACCCCTCAAATTTTCCTCAGGGCTCGATGATATCCGGCTCCGGTAATGTTTGCGGTTCGATATTTCTGACTGGATTGATAGACTCCCCGTGCGGCTCTCTTCCTTTCAATACTGGCAACAATCACACCGCCTGTAGCCCTGACTCATTCAGGCCTGCAGGCAAACAGCCTGTATGGATTTAACTAGGTTCCTTAGAGAGAGGAGTCTGCCCGATGTCCGACCGCATGCATGACCTGAGTCCTGAGCTTGCCCAGGTCGCGGCGAGCGTCTTGGGGGTTTGTGACTGCATCCGTCGCGCCCTGACCGACTTTAGGCCCGGGCTGTCCGCTACAGCGGCGAACAACCAGCTCGGAGGTTGGTCGGCCGCTCTGGGCCGCGCCGTTTGCGATAATACCGTCGCGCAGGTGCACACTGCGGACGACTTTCGCCTGCGAAGTGAAGTGCTCGACGCTCTCGGCGGCGCTGCCGATTTACTCAACGCGCGAGACCCACGGACTGCCGGCATTGCGCTCGGAACGCTCTCTGCGGCGGTCGTGGCCAGCATGCGGTTTCGGCTCGCCGCTCGAGCTGCTGCTGGTGGTTCGCTCCATGATGCGGAGGCCGGGGCGTTGCTCTGCCAGCTCGAAAAAGACCTGTCGCTCGCAGAGTTTCGCCATGAACCCCTCTGGCTCATTCGCAAGATCCGCAACCCGCAGGCCCTGAGCCACTGGTTCGAGTCGTCGCCGGACGCGCATGATCGGAGTCTGGCCCCAGCGATCGCCTACCTTGCGGAAAAATTGGTATCGCCGCGATGACCAGTGCTGCGATTCGGGGAAACTGGCGTTGCTCCGTGAGGTCGAAAACGGCCCGTCTGTCGCAGAAAGTTTCCCAGGCCTCCGATGGCTCGTCGCAAGATCGGCAACTCGCGAGGCTGCGCCGTCGGTTCAAGTTGTCGTCGGAGGTATAATCCGAGTCTGGCGCCTGGGGTCGTCTACTTTCGAAACGGCTCCTTGCCGCGAATTCGGCATACGCAGCTCGCGCAGACGACACGGTTAAGGCTGTTTGTTCTGCGCGAACAGCGCCTCGTCGCACCGCAATTTGACCGAGTCGCAGACCCGCGTTGATGAAAGTGGCTTGTTCCGTGCGCAAGACACCTCGCCTCGTTCCAATTTGCAGACCCTCTCACCTCGCAGACTCCCGGTTAGGGCCGCTTATCCTGAAAGGAACTCGTCGTCGGGCTCGAATGTGCCCAATCTCGATTCGCGCGGACTCCGGGTTAGCAATGTTTATCCAGCGCAGAACGCCTCGTCGAATTCGAACTGTCCAGGCCTCGGCTCGCGCAGGCCCAGGCTAACGTGTTTCTTCTTCTCAGAAACGAGGCGTCAGCTCGAACCTGCGTACCCGCTCCGTCCGCGGACACCGTGTCAAAGCATACGTCCTTCCTGCGAAACGCCTCTCTAGGGACATCCGCAGCCCCGGGGCTGTTGTGCCGTCGTGCGGATATGATCCACGACATTTCATAGTCAAACGGCTTTGATACCTTACCAATCTTATCTGCGTTTGTTTGATCGGCGAGCGTATGCAACATTCACATTCCAATCTAGTCCCCACTGGATGTGAGGGGTTGGATGATATTCTTCAGGGCGGATTGGCCGCTCATCGGCTCTACCTCATCGAAGGTAATCCGGGTTCGGGGAAAACGACATTAGCTCTGAAATTCCTCATTGAGGGCGCCGCTCGCGGCGAGTCGGGCCTGTATGTCACGTTGTCGGAAACCAAGGAAGAGATCTACTCCGTCGCTGCGGGACACGGATGGTCGATCGAGAACATTCCGATTTTTGAGCTGGTTGCGAGCGAAGAATCGCTCGAACCTGAATCTCAGTTCACCATGTATCACCCTTCCGAGGTGGAGCTGAGCGAAACTACGAAGGCCGTGCTGACTGAGGTCGAGCGAATCAGGCCCCAAATAGTCGTGTTCGATTCGCTCTCTGAGATGCGGCTCCTCGCGCAGAATCCATTGCGCTACCGCAGACAGATCTTAGCACTGAAGCAATTCTTCACCGGAAGACATTGCACCGTGCTGCTACTGGACGATCGGACTTCCGAAATCGGAGATCTCCAGCTTCAAAGTATCGCGCACGGAGTGATTTCACTCGAACAGCTCGCGCCCGAAGTTGGTGCGGAGCGGCGCCGACTCCGAGTGGTGAAAATGCGCGGCCGGAGCTACCGTGGCGGTTATCATGATTTCGTCATTCAGCGCGGTGGGCTCAAGGTCTTTCCACGCCTCGTGGCGGCAGAGCATCGGCAAGACCAGGTGAGCTCCGAGCTCTCTAGCGGGATTGGAGAGCTCGACGAGCTGCTCGGCGGAGGCATCGAAAGTGGCACGAGCACTCTTCTCATCGGTCCCGCGGGATCCGGAAAGTCGAGCATCATGGCAAAATATCTTAGCACCGCAACTGCGCGGGGGAAGACGGCTTGCCTCTTTACCTTCGAAGAGAGTGTGCATTCGCTGCTTACTCGCTCGCGAAATCTGGGTATGGACCTGAAGCCGGCGATAGAGAGGGGTGCTCTGATTGTCCATGCGATTGACCCCGCGGAGATCTCTCCGGGACAGTTCTCTTATCTTGTTCGGCAGGCAGTGGAGCAGCACGATGTGAAGATTGTCGCGGTCGACAGCTTGAACGGGTTCCTGAACTCAATGCCGGAAGAGCGCTTTTTGACGATTCAACTTCACGAGATCCTGACGTACCTCGGCCATTGCGGGGTATCGTCGTTACTCGTTCTCGCGCAACACGGCGTTCTCGGCAGCGGGATACAGTCACCGATCGATACCAGCTATCTCGCAGACGCTGTCGTCCTGCTTCGCTTTTTCGAAGTCGGTGGGGAGGTGCGCCGCGCAATTTCAGTTCTGAAGAAACGGACCGGCAGTCATGAGCGAACGATTCGCGAGCTGATCCTGGCACGTGGAGAGATCCACTTGAGCGAGCCTCTTCGCGGCTTCCGAGGGATTCTTTCCGGCCTCCCCACCCCTGCTGCGTCGCATCTTGGAAGTGCCGAATGAATGAAGACTCAAAAGACGATCTCGAGAGCCGGATTCTGATCTTAGCTCCGACCGCCAAAGATGCGGAAACAACATTTGGCATACTTTCTAAATTTGATCTTCGCTGCAAGACCTGCTCCAGTCTACTCGAGCTGTGTGAGGACATGAACCAAGGCGCCGGAGTAGCGCTCCTTACCGAAGAGGCAATTTCATCTTCGGAAATCGACTGCCTGTATACAGCGCTTCGGAATCAGCCAACGTGGTCTGACTTTCCACTGCTCGTTCTGATGCGGGGGGGGATGAACTCGCCGATCGCAGCCAGTGCGGAGGCCCTGGGAAACGTGACTCTCCTCGAGCGGCCAATCCGAATACCTGCGCTCGCGAGTGCCGTCCGAGCATCTTTGCGCTCGAGACAGCGGCAATACCAAATTCGCCACTACATCGTTGAGCAGCAGAAAAGCTCCGCGCAGCTTGAAGAGGCGAGCCATCGAAAGGACGAATTCCTGGCCATGCTTGCCCACGAGCTGCGCAACCCGCTCGCCGCGGTGAGCAATGCCGTCCAGGTGGCGCGACGCACAAACAGCAAAGATCATATTACATGGTCGATATCAATCATCGAGGCGCAAGTGAAGCACCTCTCACGGATGATCGACGATCTCTTGGATGTATCGCGAATCACGCGCGGAAAGATTCAGCTGCGCAAAGAGGTTATCGATCTGGCAGCCACCATACAGAGGGCCGCTGAAGCAGTTCGGCCCTTGATCGAGCAACGAAACCACGCGCTGATTTTGGAGCTGTCGCCCGGCCCGGTGTGGGTGGATGCGGATCCGACTCGTCTCGAGCAGATTTTCGTCAACTTGCTCACGAACGCCGCGAAGTATACTGAACGGGGCGGTCGTATTGTCGTTGCTCTGGCTGACGGTCCGGCCGGCGCGCATGTCAGCGTGAGGGACAACGGCATCGGCATTTCGAGCGAGATGTTGCCGCAGATATTTGATCTCTTCACGCAGGCGTCCCGCTCGATTGATCGTTCCGAGGGAGGTCTCGGAATTGGCTTGACGTTGGTCCGTCGCTTGGTCGAAATGCATAGCGGAGAAATTCGTGCGCACAGTGGCGGAATGGGGAAGGGATCGGAGTTTGTTGTAAGCCTGCCACGCGCGCAAGTTCCGACTGCTTTGGAAGAGCCGCGGGATTCCATCTCAAGAGTGAGCGGCACCAAGAAGATCTTGGTGGTAGACGACAATGTTGATACGGCCCGAGGCATGGCCGAACTTTTGAGTCTCATCGGTCATGACGTTCGCTTGGCGTTCGACGGTCCGACGGCCCTTAACATGGCGGCCGAATTCCGGCCGCATGTCGTGCTCCTCGACATCGGGTTGCCTGGAATGGATGGGTACGAAGTAGCAAGAGCCTATCGGAGCATCGAGTCCGGGGACCATGCAAAGATTATCGCGGTTTCCGGTTACGGGCAGGAAGAGGACCGCAAGCGCTCGAGAGAGGCTGGTTTCGACTTTCACCTCGTGAAGCCCGTAGAGCATGACGCGCTTCTGGAGCTTTTCTGAGACCGACTCTGGAAAATGATGGGGTGAGCAGGCCGAAGCTCTGCTCCACTCCCAATCCGTTCCGATTTACTTCGTCACATACGTTCGGTGAATCCAATTCTTGTCTGTCTGGGCCCGTTTGGTCTCGGCGAAGTAGCTCTTCTCGGTCTCTCTGATCTTTGCTGCGCCCTGGGATTCTGCGGAGCGAAGCCTGCCGTGTTCGGCATTATCCAGGAAAAGCTCAGCCTCGGAAGCATCGACCGCCTTGGATAGCGTGTTTCCAGGCTGCTGCTCCGACAATGCTTCGGTCGCCGCCGCTTCCAACAATTTTGGCCAGAGCGACGAAAATAAATCATGCGACGCGTAGACGTCCGCAGAGCTCAGGTCGCCATTGATCGAAAACACGTAGCCGATCGCATCCGAGTTTGTTGCAACCAGGTCGTGAAAAACCGATTGGTAGTCAGACGAACGTTTCTTGACGTCGGCATCTTCTAAGCTCAGTTGGAGACTCGATGCCGACCGCGGTGAACTGACTGATTTTCCGAGATTCGTGCCAAGTTTTTGCTGAACCTTTTCGACTTCGCTCCAGACCCCGGTCTGCTCCTTTGCAAAAGTGGCAGCAACTTTCATCTTCTTCGAAGCGATCATGTTCGGCGAACCCTCGAACTCGCGATCGGACTCTCCTGCGCGACGGCTCCACCGGGAATGCTCGACGCAGAAAGCCTCGACTTTCACCTGTTGCTGCCCCGGGCGCACGAGAAGGTCCGACGACAGAGTGCGATCTTGTCGACCGCCTTTGACAATGTCCCCGGCTTGGATGAATATCGTTTTATCTTTCGAGAGGTTTTGAACCTCGAGCTCGTTCACCGACCCCGTCTCATACACCTTGATCATCTTTTTCTTGAGCGCCTCTTCGAGGGTGATGATATCGCCGGTGTCTGCAGAATTAGGTCCGTGCACCAAGAACAGCGCCAGATTTTTGAACTGGTAGGGCCCAGATAGCTTCTGTTGGTGAGCCTCGTTCGTTTGCGTATCAGAAGCCCTCGAATCAGCGGCCTGTAACCAAATTGCGATCACAGACAAGACCCCAAAAACCACGGCGCGCACTTTCATTCGCATGTTTCCTCCACATCGGATTGTTCGGCGCAAGCAACTCACGCATGAGTCGAGGATAATGGCGCTGTGAGAAGAGCTGAAGGACGCAGTCCGTAAAAGGAGGCCGTCCGATTTTACAGAAGCTTTACAGGAGGGCGGCGCCGTATACACGCAATGCTGTTACCGACCGGCAGCTTGTGAGCCTGAGGCGGTAATTCAACGCAGACCGGACCGGTCGTTTGAACGACCTCGTTCGTACCGGTGGGCCCGTGAAGGTGAGTACGCAACTGCCTTTCCAGTGGAGTCGGTCGCCTGAGACCATTTTGTTTCTGACGACTCTTTGCGGAATTCTGTTGTCTGTCGGGAAGCCACACGACGTGAGTTGCCGCTTTAAAAGTTGCGCACCCTCCGAAGCGCTTGCGGAGGTTCAAAAGCCGGCTCGGAGTGTACCGCGATAACGGCATTCCTCCGGGCGGAAACATCAGCTATAGAGTCATTACCCGAGCGCTCGCGGCATACCGTGGCTGCGTCGGCCTCGCACGAATTGAGATGATAACGAGTAGCTCTTCACTGCGTCCTGGTGAGCCGCTTGATGCAGTGGACGCAAACATGACAATGCGTAGATGAAGAAAATCGTATCGTTTTTTGCGCTTCTCGTCGCAGTGTGGTTTTTGTGCGAGCTCGTTTCATTCGTCGGCCTCATGGCCATTCACCGCGGAGCGCCTGACTTCGCCGAGCTCCAGAAAGCTCGGGATACGTTGCTTGGCAATGTTGAGAAATCGCCGCAGCAAGCGCTCTTCGAGCTGCCTGCGGCGCTTCATCCCTATCTCGGCACAGTCCACAATCCGGATGCTGACATTCCCGCCGAATACCACGCCGGCTTTCACGTAAACGATTACGGATTCTTTGATGACAAGGAGCCGATTCAGCGCAAGCGCAAAGGACGTTTCGTTCTCGGCATCTTCGGCGGATCGGTCGCTTGGTGGCTCTCCACCTTGGGCTCACAACCGCTCATCGATGAGCTGAAGAAGAGCCCGTACTTTCACGACAAGGAGATTGTCATTGTCCGTACTGCCCTCGGAGCGTATCGAGAACCGCAACAGCTCGCGTCACTGTACTATCTCCTGACACTCGGGGCGCAATTCGACGCGATCGTGAATTTGGATGGGTTCAACGAGATGACCCTGCCGCTCATGCACAATGTGCCGAAGGGTGTGTTCCCGATCTACCCCACCTATTGGAACGATATTCTGGAGCCCATTATCAGTACTGGCACACAGGAATGGATTGGGAAGCTCGCTTTCATGGAAAGCATACGAAAGTCGGGTGCCGCATTCGCGAGCAGGCCTGTGCTGCGCATGAGCCCGACGGTGAATCTCGTTTGGGAGCTGTTCGAGCGAGTGCTCGGGGCAAAGCTCTCGCGACTCAAGCTCGAACATCAGCAGCAGAAGGCTGGGAGCGCCAAGCTTCCCTATTCGATCCGAGGCTCGAAGTTTCATAGCGGATCGGAAGCAGAGATCTCGCAGGATCTGGCGGGATACTGGCGTCGGGCGTCTGTGTTGATGGATGCGGCGGCGAAAAGCAAAGGGATCGAATATTTCCACTTTTTGCAGCCGAACCAATACGTGCCCGGCTCGAAACCGATCTCAGAGGCAGAGAAGAAAATTGCCATCGATCCGACGTCCGATTGGAAGCGTTTGGTTGAGCTCGGATATCCTTTACTCGAGAAAGAGATACCCCGTTTACAGGCGGCAGGCGTTCGCTTTTACGATCTGACCAAGGTCTTCGAAAAGGACCAAACGGTGCTCTACAATGATAACTGTTGTCATCTGAACCTGGACGGGAATGCTGTCCTCGCTCGTGCGATCGCCCGTCCGATTGTTGAAACATACGAGAAAAAGGGAAGTTCGGAAGGTTCCGACCAGGACGATAATTGAGAGGTCGATTCAGATCATGAGCCTCTCTTTCCGCGGAGCGCAGCTTACAGGTGAAATTGTATCTCTCGTCGTTTCGGCTCGGTGCGGAATCAGACAAGGTTGCCCAGCTGCTTCCCGACCGTCACGCCCCAATCGGGTTCGTGCCCAACGCGTTAGACTATCTCGGTGCGGATCCCAAAAAGAGGGATGCAGGAATCTCCCGAGACCTTTCAGAGCTGAGCGCTCTCGGGCTCAGTATCGAATATCTCGATCTTCGCCAATACTTTAGCTCGCAATCCGCGCTGCGAACCAAATGTGCCGCACTCAGCGGGCTCTGGGTTCGTGGGGGAAATGTCTTCGTCCTCCGTCAAGCCATGGCGCTGAGTGGACTGGATGTTCTGTTGCGTGAAAGACTTTCCACAGACTTTTTCTACGGGGGCTACAGTGCCGGCTGCTGCGTGCTCGCCCCTTCGCTGAAGTGCTATCAGATCGTCGATGACGCGGTTAACTTCCCTTATCCGCAGTCGCAAGAAACGATGTGGGAAGGGCTCGGGTTCCTTGATTACGCTTTCCTGCCGCACTTTGATTCCGACCATCCTGAGTCTGCAGAAATCGCAAAGGAGCTCGAGTACTGTATCGCGGAGGGTCTCCCGTACAAAACCTTTCGAGATGGCGAAGTCGAGATCGTCGAGAAATGTGGTCCCTGTTTGGCGCGCGGCGCATGACTCCGCTTGCTCGTGCTCAACGCCTTCTCGCAACTCGACACTCGAGCGCCGCTCGCGCAGGTTTGGGCCGCAGCTACGCCAGCAAGAGCTCGCGGCATCGCGGATCTCTGAGCTTCCAGATCGCAGCATCGGTTATGAAGTGATGGAAGTTGACGACCGCGAGCACGAGCCCGGCAACCATGGCGTAACTGAAGCCGAGCCGGGAGAAAACGTGCGGGATGACGACGTAAAGAAGCGCGCCTACAACCACTGTCGTCAAAAAGAGCTTTTGGGCCAGACGGGAACCGAACAGGGTCCGGAGAGAGACTGAGTCAACCTCGCCCCGCTCCTTCAGCGCATAAGCCAAGCAGATGGCCAGATACTGAGTGCCGTGGAAAAACGGCGGTATGTAGAACCACAGCATCGCGTGCGTGGAGCTCTTCGAGAGGCCGAGCGCAATCACGGCGCCCAGCACCATGAGGCTCGGAAGCGGAAAAAGCTGCCTTGTGCGCACGATCCGGATAACGATGCCCGCGCTAAACAGAAGAAGCGATATGGAGAAAGCGAGCTTCGCCATTCGAAAAAAAATGGGTGGGAATGGCCCCCAAAATGGCATAGCCACGCCATACCATTCGTACGGGCTGTACTCTCTGAAGCTTAGGATTCGCAAGATTGCAAACGCCGAAATGGTCGTCATGCAAGCTTTCATTGCCCGTTTCTCGAAAAGACTCAGACGATAGTCGCGCTTGTAGCAGTAAATCAACGCCACTCCGTAGCTCTGTGCGGCATAGTGCCAAAATACGGCCATCAGGAAAACATAGACGAAGATTCCCGTGACATGCGGAGAATAAAGTCCCCACACAAACAGCGGAATGAACAGCGCGACGAGCCACGTTCGGTGAAACGCAAAACGATGGCGGTCCTCATCGCTGCCCCAAATGCGCAAATAGGTGGCGATGTTGTGAGAGTTTGCGAATAGATGTTGTCCGACGAGCACGACCCCGAGCAGCAGAGCAGATATGCTCCCGCTGTCAGCGGTTGACTCCGGAAGAGTCCAACCCGATTTCATCACATTGGCTGCAATCAAGAGTATCGGCATTCCTCCGGCGACAAAGAGGAGATCGAAGACCGGACCGACGACCCATGGTGCGCGTATTCTCGGTCGAACGTCTGACGGCGAATTATCCATGCTCGGCCGCATCTCCATGGACTGTAGTATTGAGCGAGCCTGGTTCGACGATTGCACGAGAGGCTAGAAGAATCAAAAATCCGTCGTAACAGATTCGATACCTTCCTTCGCCGAGGTAGAAAAATGCGACGATGTAGATCGAGCTTGCCGCGGCTGCAAGGAGTGCGTCACCGAGCATCGCCGGCTCGGCGAGCAATATGCGGCGACGTGAGCGGACCAAGTGATAGATCGCTGGTAGAAAGACCAAGGTCAGGAAAATCTCGTTGAAAAAGCCGACCCACCGAAAATACGGACGGAAGTAGCCGGGGTAGGGCAGGGCGATCGCGAACATATCGAATACATGTTCGAACGAAAGGAGAAGCGCATCGACGGGATGATCGAGCGTCCATCGCCAGCCGGCTGCGTAATTCGCCGCATTGTCATAGACCCCGAAAGGATATGTTTTCACGGCAGTGTAGTTGTGTTGAACGGTGCTCGGATTGATAAAGTTCATATGGAAGTCGCGCGCTGCGTCGACCCACCAGGTCAAGCCCGCGCGACCCTGGTGCCCAAGGAGGAAAGTGCGGGAGGCGTCATTTGCGATGAGCAGGAAACGTCCTTCGTTTAACCTGGTTGCATGGCGGCTGATCGGTGTGAGGACGACTACAACGCCGAGGCACGCAGTACAGAACGTGGGCCAGATACGAAACACGGCCCTGCGTCTGCAAAAAAGAAGCGCCGCGAACGATACCGCGGCAGAGAGCAGAGCTACACTTTTCAGCGCGGAGGCAGCGCCTAGAAAAATCCCACCAAGAGCACCGAAGAGACAAGCGAAGGCCAGCCGTTGGTATTGCAGACTGACAATCAACAAGAGAAATGCGGCAAGCATGGAAAAGAGAAACGGGCCTTCCGAGAAAAGATAGCCGAAGTACTCCCAGAGCGGAAAATAGAGGCTGGAAAAGCAAAGCACATAGGCTGCGTTGCGTGAACCGAAAAGTCTCAGGGCGATCGCACCAAGAAGGAATGGAATCAAGCAGGCAAGGACCCACTGCATCACGACGAGAAGTTGGAGGGACGGATTGAGCCACCGGAGCGTGGCGATGTAAATCGCCATTCCGGGTGGAAACAACGTGTCGTACAGTGTCGAATGGTAAGAAGGATCGAAGTAGTGTGCCGATTCGTACACGTACCAATCGATGTCGCCGAAGATATTGCTGGGATCTGTCGGGCGATTGGTTACAAAGATGAACTCGTAGCGGAAGAGGGCGCCGAGGAAATAGGTAAGCAGAACGATGGCGAGTGCGAATTTGGAAAGCGGTCGAGCGGGTGCGGCAGACATGAGCGTGGCAGATGGGAAATCTCGTGCAGCGGGAGTCATCTGGCTTGGTCCGAGCTTTGACGGGCGGCTTGCGGAATCAATCGGGCGCTGTCGTCAACGGCTTGCTCCTCTTCGAGGTAGCTCGCATCGCTGTTTACCTTCCAAGGATCGACCTGCTCGCCGTTTGCAGCGCGTGCAGCTACGATACCGGTAAGCATCGAATGATCTTGGTTGTTGTATTTATGCATTCCATTCCTCCCGACGACATGGAGATTCTTGAGCTGTGCGAGCGCAGAGCGAATCACGCTGACGTTCGATTTGTAATGTTCATCGAAGACCGGATAGGCCTGGGGGGCTCGGATGACGCGGCCGTGGATTATGGATGAAGAGGACGCCATGCCGAGTTGTTCAAGCTCGTTTCGAGCAAGTGAAAGAAGCTCGTCGTCGGTTCTGCTCCAGAGAGCGTCACCCTCAGAAGAGAAATAGTCGAGTGCAAGGCCGGTCTTCCCGGAATCCGGGACCATATCTGCGCTCCAATTCTTGAAGTTTGCGATGCGAGCAACGTGCACGCTTGGATCGTGAATATACACCCAGTGGTCCGGGAACACGTGCGGGGCGTCTACTATCAGTGCAACGATAATGAGCCCACGATACTTGAGGTCGCGAGCCGCGCGCATGACCGCTTCGGGAAGTGGCGGATCTATCGAAAGAGCCAAGCTACTCAGCGGCATCGATGCGATGAAATCGTCTGCTGTATGCTCGACGAACTCGCCCGCTGTGTTCAGGGCTTGGACGCTGGAGATGATTCCCGACTCCCGTCTGAGACGGACAACTTCTTGGCCCATGTGAAAGTTTACGCCGCTCCGCGTCAGGGACGAACAAGCGCTTTCCCACATCATTCCTGATCCAAGGCGAGGATAGCTGAATCGATCCGAAAGGGTCGTGATAACGTTCTTGCTCGACTTGAGGCCCAGGCTCTCAACCACCGCACGGTAGAACGAGAGGCCGCGGATCCGTTGCGCCGCCCAATCGGCGCTGATCTGGTCGCATCGCATGCCCCAGACCTTTTCAGTATACGTTCTGAAAAACAGTGAGAACAGCCGACGTCCGAAGCGGTTGGTGACCCAATCTTCGAACGAGGTTTCCGGGAGCTTGCGCAATGTTCTCGCCGCCGCGTAGCTCAAAAGACATCGTGCGGATTCAAACGTCCCCAGCTGACGCAAAACGTTTCCGAAGCGCAGCGGATAGTAGAAATACTTGCCGCGAAAGTGAATTCTCGTCAGCCGCTGAATATCGAGGAGGTCCGTACCAAGCTGTTCGGACCAGCGGATCCGCACGTCATGGTTCTTCGAGAAGAAACGATGGGCGCCTAAGTCGAAACGAAAGCCGCAATGCTCTACGGTGCGTGCCAATCCTCCGACGTATTGCGGGTCTTGTTCAATCACGGAAACGTCGCGACCCAAACGCAGAAGCTCCCCAGCGGCAGAAATTCCGGCAGGTCCGGCGCCAATGACAACGGCAGTACGTCGAATACTCATCGACTGGAGTGGCCCAACTCGATTGAATCCATGGATAGAGCCTAGACTCTTTCATCATGCTCCGACGTTTGCAAGGCTCAGAGTTGCGTGAAGCGGAAAAGAGCCTTTGAGTGCGGCGAACCTCCGGTCGGGGAACATGGGAGTGAGATCGGCAAGCTCGGGTTTGCGCAGTCGGAGGCTCCCGATCGGTGCTCTTCACCAACGGCAGCTTGTGACCGTGCCATCTCAATTACGTTTTCGCGCGAAATCGCAGGTCAGCCGGCAGACCTGAACCGCTCAAAGGTCGCCCGCGAGCCGAAGGCCCGATGGCATTTCTTCTCCGAAGAGCTGTGAAAGATAACTGCTGTCGGGCTCGTGATAGTTGATAAGAAGGGAGATTTGATCCGGTGGCGCCTTCATCGTTCGCAGCTTGGCCGCGGCTTCCTCTCGGATCTCGAGCGGTAGGTCGCGAGCCACATCTGCCGTGTAGCGAAGAGCGACGGCGACAAACTGAATGAAGGCCGGTCGTGCCTTATCATCCCACATTAGCTTTGTGAGCTTTTGATACCACTCGACGACGAGCCGAGGAGGAACTACCTGGTTCTTATCCGCATGGAGAGGGACTCGAGCCGCGAGTCTCGCGAGCGCGATTGCGGCTTGTTCGTTCGTTGGAGTCGGGCGGCCGCTGACGAGCCGGAGCAGGATGTTGCCGACCTCGGCCTTTCTGGTCGGAGAAGCGTATTCGAGGGAGCTTACGAGCCGAAGCAACTCGGCGAGCTCGGGTGGCTTTTTCGCGATGAGGGGCAGCGCGCGCGTTAAGAGCTCCTCGTGTTGTGCCGGTAGGAGCCCTGCGGCGACCCGGCGCCACATAATCCACCACTGAATTCGCGAGTTCGACTCTTTGGGGAAAGATAGTCCAGAAGTAAACACCCGCCAGAGGTCTTGGACTCGTTCAGCGTCACCTTCCGCCCCGTATCCAGGCCGTAACACAAAACCAGCAAGGGAGAGCCAAGAGGTCTCATGCGCGAGCGAGCGATTCCGACGATTCATTCCGTCGCGAAGAGCGGGCCAGAGGCCGCGCAGAGTATCGATCGGCCAAGAGTTTCGATTACTCCTGAGAAGCGTTTCGAGATTTTTCACGAGCTGTTTTGGGTTTGTGTCCTGCTCGTCGCTCCTTTTGCGACCGTAATGCTTGTCGATCAGCGCAATCGCGTCTGCAAACGGCACATTCTGCTCGAGTCCCGACGCTGAGGGTGCAAGTTTTTTATCGGCGAAACTCGTCTTGGGTGCTTCGACGAACTTCTCTACGTTCGTTCGGAGATTGAATTCAAGCGGCCAGCAGACGTTGGTATCTTCAGCAACCGCCGGTATGACTTCGAGCTGCAGCATGCCGAGCTCCGTCAAGTGCACCTTGAGTTTGATTTCGAGCTCATCAGCTTGAGTACCCAGCTCACCAGCCCGGAGAACTGTCTGCATCGGTGGTAAGGAAAGATGTTTCTCGGTATCCAGCGTGATTACGTCACCAAGTTTCGCCTCCGGTGTATGTGTTGACGAGAAGAGCTGAAAACGTACTGGGCGATTGAGAAGGGCCACAAAACGTGAATCAAGGACGAACGATGCGCCTGCGCCGACGCCTTGGGGGACTATGCAGATAAGTTGGCGTCCCGCGTCCTCGGCGCCCGCCTGCACCTCGAGAAAGAGGCTCCTCGCGTAGTCAGCCCGAATCGGTCGTTTGGCTTGGCGCAGAAGCGAAGCATAGTAGGCTGCACCGTGAGCTACAGCCAGATTGAGATTCGAGTTGAACAGTTGACGCGGTCTCACACCGCCTTGCCAAGATGCGAGAACATCGAGAATCCTGTGTGTCAGCACGGGAGGTTGAAGCGTTCCGCCATTGAATAGAACGGCGTCTACAGAACGTCGCTGCACAAAGGCTGCCAAGTGTTTCGTCACCGCCGAGTCCTCGGCAAACGGCAGCCCGGCCTCTTTTAATCCGCCGCTTCTGCGTTGCGGACGGTCGTCAGCTCGGCACAAAGGGAAAAAACCCTCGAGAATCAGATCGAGAAGATCTCGGCGTCGGATGCTTGCGCTCACAGTATTGGCGAAAAGGCTTTGACCGCTGCCCGGGACAGAGACGCGAAAATCTTGGTCGAGGTCTTGGTTCTCATCACCGAGAACGCGCTCCTTGAGCAACCGAGACTGGACAAGAAGATGCCGCCATTGGCTCTGCTTGAGAGTGTGTCCCAGCGCCTGAAATTCCGCTTGGAGGCGATGAGCGAGCGTCAGATCGATGTTGTCTCCGCCGAGAAGGAGGTGATCGCTCACGGCGATCCGTCGGATCTGTGCGTGAAGTCCGTCTCCGCGCTCCGGCGTAACCTCGAACAGACTGAAGTCAGTGGTTCCACCGCCGATGTCGCATACGAGAAGCGTTTGGACGTGATTCGAGTGAGATGATCCGGATTGGAGTAGCTCACCGTTATGAGTGTCTAGCCAGTGATAAAATGCTGCCTGTGGTTCTTCGAGTAATCGAACCTCGCCGCTTAGGCCCGCGCGCCGCGCCGCTTCGAGCGTGAGTCGCTGTGCAACGTCGTCGAACGAAGCCGGAACGGTAATGACGAGCTCTTGGCGCTCGAAAGCGTAGTCGGGATCATTTGCGCCGATTGTCCTGTTCCATTCGTCGGCGAAAAAGCGAAGGTAGCGGCTGCTCACATCGACCGGGGAGAGACGGTCTTTCAGGGCGATCTCGTCAGAAGCCCATGGGAGAAATCCTTCGTTTCGGTCGACGCCGCTGTGGACGAGCCAGGATTTCGCGGACTCGATGACTCTTCCAGGAACGAACTCAGACTGGAGCCGAGCGAATAGTCCGACGCGCTCGGGTGGCTCGTCGGCGAACGGAAAGAAATAGTTTGAGGGAAGGGTGGTGAGATAGACTTCATCACCGTTGAGTTGGTGCTGACGCGTTTCGAGGATCTTTGTTGCGGGTGCGTCGCTCGGTGCGAGTGAGTCGTGGTAAGCAAGCGCTGAGTTACTTGTGCCGAGATCGATCCCGATGACGTATCTCGAGGCACACATTAGGGCTCGTTCCTGACGTTGAATTCCAGCTTCCACCGCTGTTCGGAGGTTGTGTCCTTCATCCACAGCTCGAGCATTCCAAGCTCAGAGATGCGGCAATGAAGCTCGACGGGCACGATCTGTCCATCACCGTCGAATCCGTCCGAGGCGGAGAGCGTGACTTGCAGGCGTGTCGACTCATCGAGCTCCGCAGCTGCGTCGCTGACCATGTCGCCGACCTTATCTGCAGCACGAATGGATGAGCTGAAGAACCGAAACTCGACGGCTTCGCCGACCATCAATCCAAATTGATTGCCGGACAGCACCAGCTCTGAGCCCTCTTCGGTGCCTTGTGGTAGAACACAGAGCCCCTTAATCGGTGGGATGAATCCGGGAACTGCAAGCTGAGTACTTTCAATCCCAATGTAGTAGGAACGCGCGGTGCCGGAACGGATGCGAAATGATTGCCCTGTCTTCGCGTGAGCGCCGTAATAGGCGGCGCCGCGTGCGACGGCGAGATCGTATTCAGCCCCTTCTAATTCACGAATGTCTTCGCCGGGGCACCATGAGCGCAAAAGTTCGAGCACTCGAGCTCGCAGCGCGTCTGCTTTGAAGACTCCGCCGTTGAATAGCACTGCGGTTGGTCGTAGAAATCCGAAAGTCGTGAGCTCGGGGGGGACTACGGAGCGGAGCGACGCATTCTCCAGGCTTGCAAGGCTTCGTTTGAGAAAACGCGCAAGGTGCCGACTGAGCGCTGCGTCGAAGGCGAAATCGAGTCCCATCTCTTGGAGGCCGATCGAGCGACGTTGCGTCGGCATCTCAGTTACGGCTGTGAGTGGGAAAAAACCCTGGAGAATTGTTTCTTCGACCTCGGCACGAGTCAATCGAGTAGAGATTGTTTTGGCGAACAGACTCGCGCTTCGGCTTTGTACAGCGATCGGCATCTCATCTACCGTAGCATCCGAGAGGAGCCTTTCTTTTGCTATTCGCGCCGAGTGCACCAATGAAAGGAATTGCCATTGGTCAAGCGAGTGGCCACTGTCGGCGAGGGTTGCGCGGAGACGGTGAGCGAGGGCGAGGTCCATGTTGTCGCCGCCGAGCAAGATATGCTCGCCGACGCTCACGCGAACAAGCTCCAGGTCGCCATCTCTCTCCGCAATCGAGATCAAGCTGAAGTCCGCAGTACCTCCGCCAAGATCGCAAACGAGCACGACATCGCCGGGTTTTACACGCTCACGCCAGTCTCCGGCATGCGACTGAAGCCAGGCGTAAAAAGCAGCTTGGGGCTCCTCGAGCAAGAGAACTTCGCCCCAACCAGCTTCGGCGGCAGCTTCGTGAGTGAGGCTGCGAGCGACTTCGTCGAATGACGCTGGCACGGTTAGGACGACGTCTCTGCCGCTGGGAGCGTCGGGATGGGAGCTCAAAACAGCATTTCGTAGATGCTGGAGGTAAGCCTTCGAAGCGTCGAAGGGTGAGATTTTGTTGTCGGTGATCTCGGATTGCCACGGCAATATTGCAGCCTTTCGGTCGACACGAGAGTTGCAGAGCCACGACTTAGCGGAGACCACGAGCCGGTCCGGAACCTGCGCGCCGCGCTCACGCGCGAAAATACCGCCGACATTTACCCGCTGGGCTTCGCCCTCCCATGGCAAGCGCGGAAGGCTGGATGCCTCCTCAGACGTCGGGATGTAGAGCGCGGATGGAAGAGTGGCTGATTCACCGATTGTATGCAGAGAAGTCAGCTGTGGGACCTGTAACAGCTGCAGGCCCTGAGATGATTCAATTGCGACGGCGGAATTGGATGTTCCGAGGTCGATGCCGATGGACGTTACGTCACTCATGAGATATTTCGTTCTGTTAAGCTTCCACCACTCAGCGCTTTAGCTGAGCTCGATCTCTGCGGGTGCGATCACTTCCCGAGCGTCGGCAGAACCGCTGACTGAGGCAGTTTTCGGAAGGCTAACTCGTCCAGCGCGCCAGCCGCGATGCAACACCACGCCGCGAAACGGAGGCTCTCCGACTACCCTCCCGAGCAATCGATACTTTTCGACGTTGAAGCCTTGCGGAAGCTCAATCTTTTCACCTTCATTTCCACCGTGAACCGGGAGGATTGCAAAATGTTCACGTACGAGCTGAGAGCAGCCCTGGTGCACTACCCGGGCGGCGGCGCCGACCTGAGCATCGTCGTAGGTCGCGATATCGTCCATGATGAAATCGATGAAGCGACCTTTTTGTTGCAGAAGGGCGAGGAACGAGACGACGGCAGAGCCGCTGACATCCTCGGCAGCTTGAGATGCCTGTGCTTGGTCGAGCCTGGTCTGCGCGTCTTTCAGCGCAGTTCGAAGCTCTGCGCTTTCACCGGATAGCTGAAGGACCTGCCGCGAAAGCTCCTCGCGCGCGCTAGTCGACTCCGACAACTTTTGCTCCGTCTGGGTGAGGAGCTGTTTTGTTTCGTTTGTCGAATGTTGAAAGTAACTCTCGTCGCCATCGTCGCGCGACTTGTTCCGCACCACGAAGAGACCTTCGAGCACTAAGTAGAGCGCGAGGAGAGTGAGACACACATGCTGCATTGCCGCAGTGTCTGAAACGGACGTCGGCATGCGGAGCTGGCTTCGTTGAAGCCAGTCGTAAAGCTCAAGAACGAGGAGTAAGAACGAAGCGAAAAGCAATCTCATGCCTGCCTCTCTGTTGTTATTTCAATATCCGGCGCTGATTCGGGGTGGAAATTGTCATTTAGCCACAAAAAGGTCAAATCCTCGCTGAGCTAGCTCTCACATAGATTTGCTCCGGAGTAATCTCGAGAAAATGGTGAGACGTTCTCATAAACACGTGCGTTTGACGCCGATGAGTTGCGATCCGTCGAAGGTAATTCGGTAGCGCCCGAGCACCGCTTCATGGCTTCGAAATCTTCGGCGTTCGACTGCGAAAGTGGAGGGACGAACGCGTGTGAGCGTGCGAAGGTAACTCCCTCGGCTAACCATCAATCCTCGAGCGCGCCGCTGTGGTGGCGGGCGATTAGCGCATCTAGTCTATGCGCAATACCGAGATAACAGGTTCCTTCAGACCGAGCTCGTTTGGTTCCGTCAGAATGAGCATCGGCAATCACGCGTTCGCCCTCCCTGAGAAAGGGGCCGTTTAGAGCTGACGACGCTCGGAAACTTTGACCAAAGATGCTCGCAAATTTGTGGTCTGTGCACGCGGCGTCGGCGAACCCCGCTAGCAAGGACGCCGCGGGTGCCGCGGAGAAAACACGCTGTTTGAGACTTATACTTTGATAGAAATCGTGGTGTTGCGGCTCTGGCTCGACTCGAGCTCGGGGGTGGCGTCCTGCTTAAGTGGGAAACACACTGTTTGAGAGTTTAGTGGTGATATCTGCCCAAAAAGGTTTCGCTCGGGCTGCGAGTCGAAAAACACGGTGTTTGAGAGTTTGCCTTTCTGGTGTTTGAGAGTTTGCCTTTCTGAGCCTTCGCCACGGCTGTGAGACGCTGAGCTTTTCTGGGCGATGTGTCGGTTGCGAAAGGAAACCGGCAGGTCTGTGCGGTAATGGGGCGGCGAACCGTTTCGTTGAACGCTTGCCGGAGAAGCCGTGGCTTCTCCGGCTTGGCGGCTCCTATTGGTTGAACTGAGGCCACGTCGTGGAGACGAGCTCGGGCTCAACTCTGCCCATCCGGGCGAGGATGGCGTCCGAGTAGAACTGCCTTCCGACTTCGTCCGCGAACAGCTTGCCGTGATGGGTCAAGCGGAGGGCTTCGGGCGCGATGGTCACGAGGCCGAGGGCGGACAGCTGGTCCCATTGCGGCCTGAACGCCTCGTATGGATCCTGCCCGTAGGTTCGTACGAAGAGCGCACGGTCGATCGAGCACTTGATGCCGAGCATGATCGTGCGTCGCATTCGTTCGTCCGAGCTCAGCTGCTCACCGCGCCAGATCGGAAGTCGGCCCTCGCCCAATGTGGCCATCCATCGATCGAGGTCGTTCACATTGTAATATTGCCATCCCCCGACGGCAGAATACGCCGAAGGGCCGCAGCCGATAAGAGGAATCTCGTCAGAGCGCCGCCAGTTGTGATCTTGGTAAATGTGGAAATGCTGGTCATCTCGAATGAACCAGTCGACTGGATTCTGCACGTAACCAAGCTCGCACTCCATGCGTTCGAAATTCATGGCGTGCATCAGGAGCAGCTCGTCTTCGGGCGGGAATCCTTCACGACCCGCGACCCAAAGATTGAACTCGGGTGTGCCGCGTTTCAGCCGTAGGTAATACATTGTGCAGCTCGTGGGACGCAGCTCACAGAAGCCATCCAATGTGGATTCCCAATTGTCGAGCGTTTGTCGCTGCAGTCCGTAAATGAGGTCGAGATTGATCGAGCTGAACCCGAGCTGAGCAGCGCGGCCGTAGATGCGTCTAACATCGTCACCGGTATGACGTCGATGTTCCTTTTTGAGGATGACGTCATCGAAGCTTTCGACGCCCATGCTCAGACGGTTGACGCCGCATTCGCGGATAGCCGTCAGACGTTCGTCGTCGCCACTCTCCGGGTGCAACTCCAAGCTGACCTCGGCATCACCGGCGATCGTCACTGAACGCCGAATAATCTGGAACAGATCTCGAATCTCATCTGCCGTCAGGTACGTCGGCGTGCCGCCGCCAATGTAAACGGATCGAGCTTCGAGAGGTCCGTAGGCCTGCTCGAGAAGCTGAAGCTCTGCTGCCAGTGCTGCGAGATAGGATCTCACCCGCTCGCGGCTCTGATGAAAGAGTTTGTAGTAGTGGCAGTAGTAGCAGTTTGCCTTACAAAACGGCACGTGGACATACAGGGCGATGCCTCGTGACATGTCTGGACGCGACATGTTCCCCAGGACCTGTTCTGAGTTTCTCTCGCCCATGATCTGCATGGACGGATAAGCGATATTGAGAAAGTACTCCTTTCTCCTCCGCCAAAGAGGAGTGTTGTAAAGCGCGGACAGAACGGACAAATCAAGCTTGTCCTTCGCCCGGCGCGCCAACGAGGAAAGCTTCTCCGGGAGAACGAGCTTGAATGACACGACTTCGCCTTTCCGAAAGAGAACCGAAATTGAAACCGTGAAACGGTACGCCGCTTCGATCCTCGCGAGGGCGCGAGATGCGAAGCGGAGTCATCGTCCTTCTACTGCGTCGTGGGGGAAAGAGAGCTCAAGAGAAGCGTTACTGTGGCACGAGCCTCAGGAATTCTCAAGGACTCCAGGGCGTTGTCGCGAATGGAAAAATCTCGTCCCTTACGGTAGGATTGCCGGTCTTTTGCGTGCCGCGGTCGTGTTCAATTTTCTCCACAGGACGACCTTGGCTGTCTGAAGCTCGATATGGGAAGAAGTTACACGTCCCTTTTTATTGGAGGCATTCATGCTCGATTGGGGAAGAAAGGCGCTCCTGTGCCTGGATCCCGAGCTCGCACACAGTCTCGGAATGCACTCACTCCAGGTGCTGCATCGGACCGGATTGCTCAAGCTCCTCTCTCCACGTGTTCCGGAGCTTCCTGTCGAAGTTTTTGGAATCCGTTTTCGCAATCCTGTGGGCCTCGGCGCCGGATTTGACAAAGACGCGGAGTGTATCGATGCACTCGCGGATCTCGGATTTGGTTTCGTCGAAGCCGGAACGGTTACCCCTCGACCTCAACCGGGCAATCCACGTCCACGGCTTTTCCGGCTGAAAGATCGCGGAGCTCTCATCAATCGGATGGGATTCAACAACTGCGGAATTGAGCAGTTCATCCGCAACCTCCGGTTGTCGAAGCGTAAGACGGTAGTTGGAATAAACATCGGAAAGAACGCGACGACGCCGATCGAGGAAGCTGCTGCAGACTATCTCGCGTGTCTTCGGTTGGCTTATGAACACGCGGAATATGTCGCGGTGAACATCTCCTCCCCGAATACCGTCGGACTGAGAACCTTGCAATCGCGGGAATCTCTGATTCCGCTGCTCGATACTCTCAAGCTCGAGCAGGGAGCTCTTGCATCGAAATTTGGGTTCTATCGTCCCTTGGTGGTGAAGATTGCTCCCGATCTGATCGATGACGATGTCCGCTCGCTCGCAGAAACAATTAAGAATTGCGGAATCGACGGCGTCATTGCCACAAACACCGCGATCGACCGCTCATCAATCGGCGGCCATCCGCTCGCTAGTGAGCCCGGCGGCTTGAGCGGCTCCCCGCTCAAATCCCGTTCGCTTGCGGTAGTCAAGATTCTCCGAGCAGAGCTCGGATCTCAGATCCCGATTATCGCTTCGGGAGGGCTCTCCACAGCGGCTGACGCTCGAGATGCAGTTGCAGCCGGCGCCCGACTGGTGCAGGTATATACAGGTTTCGTTTACCGTGGCCCCGCAGTGATCTCAGATCTTGTCAGCGGCTGCGGTGAGCTTGGCACGACGATGGACTGAAACCCCGCAGTGTGACCTGTGTCACACTGCGGGTGTCCTTCGCTCAGCCATTATAGGTCGCCGTGTAGCTTCCACCCACCTGATCTCTCCACCGACGATGCGAAAAGCGAAAAAGAACCTCTGAATGGCGGAACGGGCTCCGTACGGCATTCAGTGGTTCGGGTATTTTGCACAGGAGGTTTTCTCATGAACAAGGGAAGGATGAACCGCGCTGACGCATTTCTAGCGCGCTTCAAGCAGATCGGCGCAATGCCGAACGGCGGAGGCGTCACGCGACTTGGATATTCCGCGGAAGAACGGGCGGCGCACACTGAGCTCGGGAACCTTGTCGACGGGCTCGACGTGGAGCTCGAAGTCGACGCTGCAGGCAACACTTTCGTCTTCAACCGACAGGCGTGTCACGGGAAGCAGGTCGTTCTCGTGGGTTCGCACCTCGACACCGTTCCTTGCGGAGGAAATTTCGACGGCGTGACGGGTGTCGTCGCCGGCCTCGAGATCTTTCACCTGCTCGCTGAGCACGGACTATTACACACGGTCCCCTTCAAGTTGATGGCGTGCGCCTGCGAGGAGTCGTCCCGTTTCTCGGTCAGCTCGATCGGGATGCGCATCGCTCTCGGCATGTTCGATGCTCGGACGCTGACACAGCTTTCCGATGCGGGAGGCACGACGCTCTACGACGCGATGGAGCAGACCGGCCTACGTCCGTCCCTGGCCGGTGATTGCCGCTCGGTCTGTCCGTCTCACACGAAGGCATTCCTCGAGCTCCACGTCGAACAGGGACCGGTCCTGGACGCCGAGTCGCTCCCGATCGCGCTCGTGACCGCCATTTCGGCACCCATCCGATTCTGCGTGAAGGTCTTCGGCGAAGCGCAGCACTCAGGCGCCACTCCGATGAAACGGCGGCGAGACGCATTGGTTTCTGCGTCTCGCCTCATCGCGTTCGTGGACAGCACGGCGCGGTCGCATGGAGCAGAAACGTGCGTTGCGACGATCGGCCGGATGGAGCTTTCACCCAACGCCACTAACGTTGTCCCTGGCTCCGTGCGCCTGTGGGTTGACGTTCGAGACGTCGATTGTGCTCGCCGCAACCAGCTCGCGAACGACATTGAGCAGTTCGTGCGCGATTGCGAGACCACTGACATCTGTCTCTGGGAGGTCGAGAAGCTCCAGGAGGAAGAGCCTCAGGTGCTCTCCGGCATTGCGTACGACGCGCTCGCGAAGGCGCTGTCCGACGTCCGTACGCCGTGTCGACGCATTGTGAGCGGCGCTGGGCACGACTCGCTCTTTACGGCGCGCGCAGGCATTCCTACGGGCATGCTTTTCGTTCCATCCATCGGCGGCATCTCGCACCAGCCGGGAGAGGATACGGCGATCGAAGACATCGAGCTCGGGATCGATGTCCTTTACCGCGCGGTTTTGGAGCTCGGTCTGAACCAGCCCTGAACTGGGCTCCGAGTGTTCGGGTTACGCAAACGCCCGAACACTTTTCGTGTGATATTTCAACGTGGAAACAGCGCCTGCTCTCCGCTCGAGTGTTTCGTCGCACCACGCTTCGCTGATAACCGGGTGGTGTTTTCAATGGAATGCCGGTTCGATCCGATTCGGTCAGGATGTGTACCCTTGGAATCGGTTCCCAGCCACGGCCCATTCGCTTTCGGAGAATGGTACAGGACTTGCCCTACGTCAGATCGCTCAAATACGGCTTTGTGAATGTTTGGAAGGTGCGGGAGGTCTCTGCGGAGCTATGAACGTAAAAGTTGAAGGCGGCAAACGGTCGCCGGTTAAGCTTCGAAAAGTACTGTCAGCAAATCTTCGCTGGACAGCGAGCTACCTCCAAATTGCAGGCGTCTGTTCCGCGGTTATCTTCACTGGGTTCGGTGAATTCACCAATGTGCAGGGGCTCGCCCCCTCTGCCCCGATGCTTCAGCTCCTCTTTTTCGCCGGGCTCTTGATGTCGTTTCAATTGGACACTCTTCGAGCATTTCGCAGTATTCGCGCGTTTGAGGCTCCCCTTTCGAACGAAGCGAGCCGGGGCGTTGAACAACGACAGTGTGCCATTCGTTCAGGCAATTCTGCGATGCGGCGGTCTGCACGGGCAAGTGTGCGCCTGCATCCGAAGGTGCTGTCCGTCAACGAAGACGGGATACATTACTTCTTGCAAACGAAATACAGCTCTTCCGATTTCGCGGATGGTTTCTTCCGCTCCGTGTCCAACAGCTCGATGCGACGGTAGTACTTTTTCAGCTCGGCGGTGATTGTCTCCGTCGGCATGACGAGCTCCCTGATTGTTGCCCGGTGAAGACGATACGTGTCCCTGCCGACTCGTCTGAGCAACCGCAAATCCAATTGATATCTTCCCGCCGCAGTTTGATTTGCATCGAAAATGCCGATTCCCTTCGGGTAGAACTCTGCGAAGGGTGAACGCTCCGCGTAGTGCTCGAGACCGTAGACGGTGTTGATGTCAAAGATGAAAACGCCGCCATCATTCAAGGCGCTGTGCGCCCGTCGAAAGACACGTTTCCAGTGACCGAACGAGGGCAGGTGGTTGATTGTATCAAAAAGGCAAAGAATGACGTCGAACTTTCCAGAAACGTTTAGACGAGAGATGTCCTGTTTGAAGAGCTGCGCATGCGGAACTTTCTTCCGGGCCACTTCGAGCATCCCGGCAGAGAGATCGACTCCGGTGAGCTCGTATCGGCGGGAAAGCTGACGTAAGATACTCCCGGTTCCGCAACCGAGCTCGAGGATAGACTTCGCACGCGGGGCATGAATTCGCAGAAGCGATTTCACCTCCCGTCCGCATTCCTCACGCCCTCCCATGAGCGCGTCGTAGTGTTGAGCAAATTGGTCGTAGTGAGACATTGTTCTGTGTTGTGCCTAGGCCGGAATGTTGATGTACCGAGGTGTATGCTTGGTGAGAGAGAAAAACTTCTCGAGGCCCGACTTCGAAATAGAGATGGTCGAGGTGTTTACTAGCGGATGGCACTGGTAGGCGTCCGCGTCGCTCAGGTCGGAGTCAATGAGGACTTCGACGCTGCCGCTCTGATCGTTCACCACGCCGAGAAGTGTTACGGCTCCCGGCTCCAGCCCGAGATAGAGTTTCAGCCGCTCGGGAGACGCAAGACCGAGCCCGGAGATGCCGAGCGATGCTCCGAGCGCTTTGAGGTTGACTCGCTTCTCTGCCGGGATCGAGAGCAAAAAGTGCTTCTTGCCCTTGCCGTCGCGGAGAAAAAGATTCTTGAGCTCTCGACCTGGAAGCGGAGGTACATGCTGCTTCGCCTCGTCACAGGTATAGACCGGGATGTGGTCAACGCGTTCGTAGTGAATGCCGTTTTGCTCGAGCAACTCGAAGATCATCGTTCAGCTCAGTCCTGTGCGGAAGACTACGATGGCTGCGAACCAATCATCGCAGCGATCTCTCCGCGGGAAGCGAGGTAAGAGCGATTCTTAACGTAAGAAACTTTTGATCGCCAGCGAATTGAACGATCGCGGCATTGAATGGCTCGACTCGCTCAGGGTCAGCACCGGCTGATGCAGGCGCGTGTGGAACGTATGTCGGCGCTTGAACAGCCGCTCCATCGAAGAAGGATTGAGCGAGTAGGGGAAGCCCAAGAGTGAATCGGATGAAACCCCTTGGGCTTCATTGGCTACGCGCTTGTATCGATCAGGCTACCTTTCCCCGGCTCTGGAGCTGCCGGTGCTATATCGGCTGCAGCAGGGGCCGCCGGTGCGGCAGGTGCTGCCGCAGGTGCAACAGGGTTTGCTGGGACGAGACGGGCTTGTACGCCGGGACTAGTAATCGAACCGCAGGTCGTGGGTCCACCTAACGACATGTTTCCTCCTTGGAAAAGAACTAACTTCCGTAAAAAGTGTCGGAACCATTCGGGATGAGCTTGAACGAATTGTGGCGTCGACGGTGAGAAAATGTCGCACCGCGTAATCTTTACGCTTTTCGACACGCGTCGCGCGTGGGAGCCGGGCGAGAGGCGAGCTGAGATTGAAGGGGGCTCGTCGGATTTAGCGAGTCGGCGTCGGACTTTCACCGGGCTTGCTGTGGCCGGTAGCAGCATTTTGAATGCCCTGGCCGGCACGCTCTACGGCGCGACCAACTTTTGCCATTCCGCGATCCACCGCATCCCCGACTGTTGCGCCCGGCCCTTCGCCGGCATGAGTCACGCGGGTCCCCGAGTGGTTCGAAGCGCCGAAGTCCCCGAAGTATCCTCGGTCCCAGAGAACGTAGACGAGAGCCATGAGCATCAGTGCAAACAAGAGTCGAAACATAGGGCCCTCCGGTCATAAGGTGTCGGCCAGTCTGCTTGAAATTCTCTCGCCGTGATATGAGATTTATCACGCCATTCGATCGCCGCGCGCGGTGTTGAACGGCACAGTCTTGATCGAGCGATCCAGTTCGGATAAACAAGCGGCTTCCTTCGGCCGGGCGTCATCCTCGGCGCCATACGGCGGCGCCCGGCCTCCCGCGCGGTGCTTCTTTCAGTTTCCTCATATGGGTAACGGGGGGTTTTCCTTCGACCCTGTTTCGGTTCACCCGAGGGGAAGGTTCACATGTTTTTGCATTCTGCGTCGCAAGCACTCGCAGCCGTCGGCGCGCTCGGTGTCGCCCTGCACCTGACGCATCGGCTCAGCCGCCTTCCCACCGAGGGGAGGCACCTTCGGAGGGGAGATCCGTCGCTGGTGTCCATCGGAGTTGGGGCATTCGTGCTCTGGCTCGAAGCGTTCGGAGTTTTCATGGAAATCGTACTTCGCGAGGCCGGCTGGCTCTCGTTCGAGCCCGTGTTCGTCCGTCCGGCCCGACCGCAGATCGTCTGGCTGACGATTGTCTGGTCCAGCGAGGCCGCAGTCGGTCTCGGCCTCAAGGAGCGGGGGCTTCCGGTCACGATGCTCTGGCGCATCAAGTCGTCACTCATCTCCCTCGGTTGGCTCTGTGCATTCATCTTGACGCTCAAGTACTCCAGGGATTCGGCCGTTTCGACGGGAGCAATGCACTGGTTCGGTCTCGCGGTGGACGTCGGGCTCGGGGCGCTTTATGCATTCACGTACATCACAGGTCCGTGTCGCGACGGCCTGCGGTTGCAGTCGATCGTGTTCCCGGACCGAGTGAGGCGCCCAGTGCCTCAGGCGTGACGCGGCGAATGCGTGCTCTCGGTGCACGGGAAGGTTCTTCAACGACGAAAACCTTCCCGTGCCCGTGTCCCAGCGGCGCCGACTCGGTGCTGTCAAGTTGTGTATGTGCGCGGGCTTAGGGCGAATTGATCGTAGGACTGTGCCCGCGGCTGATCGCTACGCCCAGTGCAGTCGCGGCTCGACAGGGGCGTAGATTCTCCGGTAATACTTTCACTGGCCCTCACAGTATTCGCGTCGTGCGGATCCCGGCCGAATATTTATACAAAGATGTCTGTGAATCGCTTTTCGAATTCCGAACGGCAGCCTGAGGACGAGGATCAGGCTTCGCGTTACATTGCACCGGCTGACCGTTCTGAAACGGCGCCAATTTATTCGCCTGAAAAATTGAGGTTGAGTAGCGCGCAGTTTTTGACGCCGGAAGCAGACACTTCGCCTCGGCTTGCCCCGTACCTGCTTCTCTTCTTCCTGCTTGCGGTGTTCGGCTGCATCGTTCGATTCGTACGGCTTGAATCTCTGCCTCCCGGCGTTTTCGTCGATGAACAGGCGGCGATGGCGAATGCGTTGTGCATCATTCGTAACGGAACTTCACTGTATCACAAACCGTATCCGGTCTATTTTACCGCGCTCGGTGGGTTTTACGATCCGATCTTCATCTACTCGGAGGTCTTTTTCGCCAAGGTATTCGGTGCTTCAATAGCTTCGTTCCGCATCTTTCCCAGTCTGTGTTTGCTCGGAGCCTGTTTCGGCACTGCGGCGCTCGCGGCGTGCTTTTTCGGCGTAGATGTGGCGCTCTTCGCAGCTCTGACAGCTCTTTTCTGCCCATGGTCTTTTCATGCCGGACGACTCGTTTGGGGATCGGGGGTCTTCCCTGTTTTTCTAACGTGGGGTCTTTACTGCCTTTGGCGCACGCGACGCGCCGAGTCGGAAGCCGGAAGACCGTATCTGTGGGCAGTTTCCGCCGGACTGTTATTTGCCTGCGCGATGTCGCTGTACCGGCCGGCGAACGCAGTTGTGCTGCTGTTGCTGTTTACCCTCTTCGTCTGCCGGACCTCGGCGTTAGCCATTCGAATTCGCTATCTGCTCTCGGCCTTGGGGACCATTGTTATTTGTGGGATTCCGAACTTCCTCTTCGTTTCAGGAAATGGCTGGGGCAGAATCGATTCGCTGAGCATCTTCGGAAAAGATCACATGGCGCAACTCGGCGGCTCCTATGGACGTGCGGTGCAAGAGGTGCTCGCCAACTATCGGCTCTTCCTGTCGTGGAATTTTCTCTTCTCCGCCGGCGACAATATCTACCGGCACACTCCGGCGTGGGGTGCGCTCGGCTGGCCGGAAGCAGTTGGTCTCTTTGTTACTGCGGCGCTGGTAATCTACCAGTACCTCCCTGCTCAGAAGAATCCCGCTCTGACGAAAAAGGAGCTCTCGTTGATTGCGTTCTGCTGCGTCGGGGTAATTGTTGGTTTGTTCCCCGCTTGCCAAAGCTGGGATAGCAATCCGCACGCGCTGCGCGCCAACGGTGCGTGGCCTTTTTTCGTGCTCCTCGCGTCGGTTGGGCTGGCGAAGCTGTTCCGGGGGCTACGGCTCGGTCCGATGTGCGTCAGCTTAGTCTTTCTAATCTACATCCCGGTGTTTCTGTCGCATTACTTTTTTACGTTTCCTGCGCTTGCCGCTCCGTGGTTCGACGAGGGGCTTGCTCGGACCGCAAAATCGGCAGCGTCTTCCGGCGACTGGAGTCAGTTTGCATCGATCGTCAAGGATTACGGTCGAGACGGACCTTCGATCTTTCCGATGCTTTACAAGGGTCTTGATTGCAACGCCGCGCTCAGCTTCGTGGACGATCTCCACCCGCATGCGCCGCGTTACACCGGAGTCACTATTGATTACGGAGTGCAAGCGCAACCCGCCCCTGGTGCACCGTCCATCGCGCCGTAGCGGGTTCGCTGATTCTTGCGCAGATCGGATGAACCCCCGGCAGAAGCTTGAACCACAGAGTCTCCCCACGACCTGCGTCATCACCGAGGCAATTCCCCTCATCAGGATAGCTTCCGAAGGCGCCGAACCCTTGAGTTACCTCAAGCTGGATCACGGTCGGTTCAGAAACCTTGAGGCACGCCGTATAAAGGGACGGACTTGCCCACGAGCCCGGAAGCGCGGTGGAAGTGCCGTTTACCAGAGGCTGGTAGACTCGGTCGGGAGTGCAGATATCGAGTGCGTACTGCGGCTGAGTGTACGTCCGAGCTTCGTTCATGAAGCGGTCGAATGTGCTTTGATCCGCGTGGAACCAAATGAGCGTGTTGCCGAAGGTACCGCTCGGCGTGAGGTTGTTTCGAATCCAGGCGTGTTGCGAATAGTTTCGCATCACCCCTGCGAGCGAGTTAATTGTGAAGACGTTGTCTCCCGGAAGAAGATGTCGGGGATTGAAGAAATAGTTACCCAGCTTCGCGTTGGCGAGCGCTCGCCCGCGTGAGTAGTTGTGGAACCAATCGACGTTCGAGTCGGTGATCCAGCCGTAAGCCTGGGCTTTGTCCGTGACGATGCTGTTCGTAAACGAAAGGGTGTTGCCG
This sequence comes from Bdellovibrionota bacterium, assembly GCA_046328905.1. Taxonomy (GTDB): domain Bacteria; phylum Bdellovibrionota_C; class UBA2361; order SZUA-149; family CAZDWZ01; genus JAXLVP01. The sequence continues at coordinate 1,642,648 of JAXLVP010000002.1, read as the reverse complement.
ACATACGGCGCGGCTTCGATACCGACTCCAATGAGGAGGAAGGCTGATAGAAACGCCTGCTCCGCTCGCTGTAATCCAGTTGCGAGAATATACCCTGCCATCACATAGCCGAGCGGAATACACATCAGCGTATAGCGAATCCCCACCTGAGTGCGAAAGACGAAGCAGAAGTAAAGCAGGAGCGTGCTATACAACGCGAAGGTCATCATGAACGGTCGGTTTCTCTTCAGCTCGCCGCATCGTATCATCCCCTGGCACAAAGTGAGCGCGAGTGTAGCAAGGATTGGCAGTGGGCTTTTCACTAACCACACGACCGGGAAGTAGTACCAGACGCCGTCCGGAAACTCTTTGCCGAGAACGATCGAGCTCCATGACCACGTGCGCTCGGCAGCGAACTGGTGATCGAAGCCCGCGATAAACGGCAGCGGCCACGGAAGCGGTATATTTGGAATGAGATCGGCCAGTGTCTTGAACGGCGCTGAGTACCAGGCCTTCGTGCTGAAGGTGAGCCCGATTTCGCGGAATCCGTAAGCTGCATCGACAAGCGCAGTTACGATGAGCCCAATGGTAACGAGGTGACCCAGGGAAGGGAGCAGCTGAGACCTTGATTGCGCTTGGCCGTCCTTCGCCTGCCTCGAGCGGATAACCGGCAGCGAGATGATAGTGAAGAGCGCTAAGAACGTCGTCGAATACTTCACGTTGAAGGCGATACCGAGAACCAAACCGACGAGCATTGCATTCAATAGCTCGGGCGAGCGCCGATATCTCTCCATCGCTGCCAGATAGACGAGAGTCATGGCTGCGAAGGGGAGATCGGAGCCGATATGGGACCCCTGCCCAAGCAACGTTTGGTCAAGGCAGGTCAGCAGCGCTGTCCAAGTTGCGATGCGTCGAAGTGTCGATGCTGGAACTGCGATATCTGAGCTTCGGAAAAGATAACGCGGGACTGCGTAGCTCAGAACGAGAAGCAGGATAAACCAACAAACCGACGGCAGCCGCGCGATCACCTTGTCAAAGCCGGACGTGATCGCGAGATTGGTCGCGTATTGATCCGCCAAGACATTCAGGGCGACGAATGGGGTAGGGGAGTTATAGTTATGCACTGTCTCTCGCTCGATTACCCCTTCGCGGATCATCCGCTGGCTGTAACCGAAGTGCCAATATTCGTCTCCTGTGGGCCAGTCGTAGAGATAGCTGTTGAGAAATGCGAGGATAATGGCCACCGAGAACGCGGCTACCGCACAGACCTTCAACACCGAATCTTTCGCTATCGAGCTGCTGGGAAAGGTCATCGCATACGTACCACTTGTTTCTGTGCACGCTCGGGAGCTTGTTGCCAGTAGCGCTGCTCTGCGATCGACTGCAGCGCCTGTGATTCGTATCGTCCGGCCACCCACGAGGCTTTCAAGCGTGCGATGTTCCCGACCATCTCCAAGCCGTGGGAAACGATCTTCACGGAAGATGGCGCTGAGTTTCGCAATCGGACCGGAATTCTTTTGATCTCGAGATTATATTTGAGTGCGATGTAGAGCAGCTCAACATCACCGGAAAATCCGCCTGTCCGTACCAAAGGAAAGATTGAGTCTGCGACATCCGCGCGAAAGCCTTTCAGTCCGCACTGCGTATCGAACAAACCTCCGGTGACGAACATACGCACGAGCGCAGAGAAGAGAAACGTGGTCCCCCGGCGGAGGTAGGTCATGTCTACCCTGTAGCGGGAATCGCAGAGCGACCTGTCGCCGATGACCAGATGAAAATCGCGCTCCGCGATCAGCTCGTGGATATAGGTGAGCGCCTCGAGATCAAAAGGGATGTCGGCATCAGTGAAGATTTTCGTGCCGCCGCTCGCGGCGCTCATCCCGGCGGTGACAGCGGCATATTTCCCTCTGTTCTCACCGAGGGATACGAGCTTCACCTGCGGAAGCTTGAGCGCTCGGACAGCGCTCGCTGTTCGGTCTGTGCTGCCATCGTCAACAACGATGATTTCGAATCGCGAAACACGGGACGACAGATAATCCGCGACCAGCGCCGCGTGTTCAGCAATGAAGGCCTCTGCGTTGAATGCAGGTATGACTATTGAGAGGTCCACGAACGACTCCGGCAAAGCTTTACAAGGCGTAAGGGAGAAACGTGGTTGCAGTCAAAAGTTTTATTGAGCACCTCTTCATACGCTTCAGTGAGGGGCTCCTGAGCGGAGAAGTCCGCCGTAAGGAGAACATAATCCACGGGATGCCCGACTCGCTCCCGAAATTCTTCAAAACCCAGCGGAACCACACCGTTTCCCGGAAAGGCCGCGGGCAGGTCGTGCAGGCCGAGGAAGACCGGATCCTTAAAGCCGATTTGGCGGCCCTCGTTCCATCGAGCGATCGTATTGTTTAGGTAAACACCGCCGGTTCTCACGGTATAGTAAGCGGCCATGTGCGCCATGAAATCAGTGCGATAGGACGCGTAGCTCCGGCCATCGAAGCCGTGGGAGGAGAGATTGATCGGGTATACAACCGACTCTTCCGGCACTTCGCCGAGAGCAAAGAGATAGTCCTTCTCGACAGCCTCCGCTTGCCGGTAGGTGGCATAGTTCCCTATGTGAAGCGCGGCGAGAGCGGCCAACCCGATAACAGAAAGGAGGATATCGAATTTTCGGGGGAAGCTCGCGGCCGCTACGGACGCAACGAGGAAGACGAAAAGACAGGGCATCAACCGCTCGTTGATGAGGCCGCTTCCTGCTGCATCGGCCGGAGCGAGGAAGAATACTGCCGTATAGAACCCAGTCATGACTACCATCAGTCGCGGGTCGACCTTGGCTGAGCGCTCGCCGCTTTTTGCCCGTGAAAAAATCCTGACCGCTGCCATCACGAAGAGGCAGGAGGACAATACTGCGGCGACGCATCCTGCCACCGGCGACCAAGTCAGTCCGAATGAATCCATCGACGTTAAATGAATAAGCTGAAACGCCAGCTCGGCTTTTGAAAGAAATATCCACTGTTCGAATCCGCCGCGGTGAAACAAGAAAAGAAACTCTCCGGCAAGTGGAATGGCGAGAACCAGGAGCAGACCCAGGACGAGAGGGGAGCGCCGTTCGCCGGAGGAACGCTTCCTGGTGAGCTGCAGAGCGGAGCGCACAGCTAGGAAGACAATTGCGCCGGCTCCGAACGCGACGAGGCCGACCGGGTGAGCAAGCCATGTGCAGAGCACGGCTATTGTGAGCGCAACGAGGTCTCCTTTCGAAGAGCTTTGGTGGAAGCGGAGAAGCGCACCCCAACACCAGAGAAAGCCGCACATGGAGAGACAGTAGTTTAGAAAGCCCATATGAAAAAGATACGAGAAGGCAAATGGGAGGCCGAGGGTGATGAGCTTGACGCTGTCACGTCGAACAGCCGCAAGGAAATATGCGAAACCGCCAAAAAATAAAGCTAAGTAAATGATCTGAATCGCTTTCTCTGATCGGGCAGGATCGCGAATGACCGAAAAGAGGATGACGAGGAGGTCGTGCCCAAGCGTATTCGTTTCGACGCGCCAACGAATTTCGAAAAACGTGCTGAGAAACGGGGCGTGCCGCCCGAGCGAATTGAACATGACTGCTGCGGTATCGACATGGAGCGGACCGTCCTGTGTCGGAATGCGCGAGAAGAGAAATAACGGCGAGAGATATACGATTCCGGCGAGGGCTGCGCCGATAAGATCAAGCTTTCCAAGGCGGGCGCAAGACTGTGATGCAGGCTCGTTCGACTGTTGATTGAACATCTCAATCCGGGTGATTCAACGTTTCACGAACGTATCGTTTCTGTCGCGCGAACGCGATCGGAAAGATTCCGCGACATCCGCAGTTACAATCTGCGAAATACCGGATGGTCGCTCAGTGATTATGAGAAGTATGAGCATGCGACCGGGCAGACGTAGAGAGCAGCCGACGTTTCGCCTTGCCCGAAATACGGGAATGAATGTAACTACGTAGTAAGCTGGCCAGGGGTTCGCGTTCAGGCGAATACGTAAACCTTTGCCCATCAGCGAGCGGCGACGTTGCCGCGGGGGTCGGCTTCAAGTTGCGGCGATTGGATGACAGCACTGGTCCGGGGGGAAGATCGTGAAATTGAATGCTTCGTGGAAGATCGAGGGCGCGCGAGCGAACCTTGTATCGTCTTTGCATTTTGAAAGGGCTTCGCGTTTTGGAGGGGTTAACACTGCCGCAGTTCGGGTGCGTAGCGTTCAAGACCTCTCTCTCCTGAGTCGACGCTCCCTAGCTTTCGTCTCCGCGCTTCTCGTCGTCGTGCTAGCTTCGTTCTTTGCGCCTGCCGCTGCGTTCGCGCAAACTGCCGCGCCGACGATCACTTCACCGTTCGATGGGCAAACGGTCACCACCAGCACTCCGCTCATTGAGGGGACCTCCCCCGCATTTTCTACGATCGTTGTGTATGAAGGGGTGAATCAGATTGCGACGATCTCTTCGGACGTGAACGGCGATTGGGCGATCATCACTACCCCCCTTTCAGACGGAAACTACGTTTTGACTGCCACTGCGGATGACGGCAATGGAGTCAGCGCTCCGTCGACGGCAGTCAATATTACGGTTGATACGTCTCCGGCTTCTCCGAGTCCGACACCGACTACAACCCCTTCGGCGTCTCCCACGCCGTCAGCGACTCCATCGGTCACTCCGTCGCCAACCGCTTCGGCTACGCCGTCGACTACGCCTTCTCCGACAGCTTCTGCCACCCCTTCCATTACTCCTTCGCCGACAGCCACTCCGACTGCGACCTCCACGCCGAGTGCCTCGGCGACCCCGACTGTTTCGGCATCGGCGACAAGCACGCCGTCTGCGTCGAGCACACCGACGGCGTCGATGAGCCCGTCTCCGACCGCGAGCGCCACACCGTCACCGGGCGCCACACCTTCGGCGAGTCCAAGCCGAACTCCGTCGCCGGCAGCGAGCGCGACTGCTACTCCGACACATGCAGCATCAGCTACCCCGACAGCTTCGGCCTCACCAAGCCCTACGTCGCTACCGAGTGCAACGCCGACGCCGTCGGCCACTGCCACCGCCGCGCCTACGTCGGCGTTCTATACGATCACCGGAACCTATCAGGAGAACGGCACCGGTGTAGCTGACGTGCAGATTATTCTTTTTTCAGGCTCAATTTACAGCACGGACGTTGTGACCTCCACTCATACGGGTGCGAACGGCGGATTTGCGTTTCCTTCGGTTCAGAACGGCGACTACACGGTCAAATCGAAATGGAACGGCGTTTACACCGCGGTCCGTTCGTTGCGCGTCCAAGGCAGCAATCCAGCCCCGATTCTTCTGCAGCCAGCTACGGCTGCTCTTCCCTCCACCGTCCATGCTGGATGGAACACCTCTCTCGGGATGATCAACGTCGCAGAGCTTTCGAATAATTCCGCTTCGGACCTGCTCGTCAGCTATGTCATCCGCGATCGGTTGGGCAGCACGCTCAAGACCGGTCAGCTCAACTTGGCCGCGCAGAATCGCAAGTTCGATCTGATTGTGAGCGATTTTGTTCCTGTCAACGCATACGGAACCGTCGAGTTCGACGTCACCGGAGCCGCCGCGGACCTGTTCCGTTGCGATGTCGCGAACTATCGTCCGGCGCAGAGCGGATCGTCACGCGAGTTTGACTTCGCGTTCTCCGTTCCCTGCCAAGCTCCGACTGTCGGCGAATCGGCAGTGCTGACCAATCGAGTGTTCCCGGGGGATGTTTCATTCTTGCGTATGGTCAGCAACTGGCTGACTTTGGCGAACCTTTCGAACGAAGACCATTCCTATACAGTGCGCTCCTATTCCGAGACCGGCGAGCTGGTCGGCACGGATGCAGTGGACCTCGGCGGCTATGAGCGGAGAGATATCGATCTCGCTCAATATTCGAACTTCACGCTTGCTTCCATCGAATCGGATGACGTTCGGGCGCCCTACCTCGCGGTGCTCAACAGATACGATAACGGGCTCAGTAATTCTCGCGTGCTTGCCTTCGGGTCCCCAGCCCAGGATGGTGATAGCGAGACGCGTTGCGTGCCGATCAGCAATCTGATCAACACGTCGAGCTACACGGAGATGGGAAATTTTGCGGACGGTCCGACCACTGTATCAGCTGTTCTTTACACCGCGGCGGGATCGATTGCCGATACGGGCACGATCTCGATCCCTTCCTACGGGGTGAAGCATATCGAATTTGCCGGTCAGCTTCCCGTCGGGAGTGCGGGTTCCCTGTGCTTGAGCGCGAATGTGTCTCGCGCGCTCATCTTCAATCAGGCAACCTACTATTTCTCTGCTCAGCACGAATTGACCACGGCATTCCTGACTACACCAAATCGGAACATTGGTGTGTCATCGGTTTTTGGGGCGAAAAACTTCTTCTTCAACACGTTCAACTGGCTTCGGTTGCTGAATCTGAGCGATGACGCCAGCTCGGTAGAGGTGACCTCCGATCCGGATGAGGCCGGAGAGGTCATCTCAAATTATCTGCTCGCGCCGCACCAGCGAATCGATATTGCGCTGCACGATTCTCCATTCTCGAGAGTCTTGGACACCTACGGCCGATTCCGAGTGAACGGTGTGGTTGCTGCGGATCTCGTCAGGGTTATCCCGAACTCCGGCTCGACCGATGGTGTTACGTTTGCAACCTCGGTTCGGTAGTTGGGGTTCGGTAGCTGATCGCCGCGGAATCGTGTTGACTCGTTCGGTTGCGGCGCAATGAGCCAGTTGTTTCGGGCGCTTTTCCGTGAGAAGCTGCTGCCTGCACCATTGGGTCAGCATATGCTTCCGAATCCCTGGCTACGAGTCTTTCTGTTGTTCGCAGTTATCGCGCTTATCGTGTTGTCATTCCGCGTAGAGCTTTTCTTCGGCCGGTAAGGCTGTTCTGAAAGCGAGCGGGGCGGAGACGTGGCCGCGGGCAGACGTGAAGGTGTCCGCCCGCAGCCGAAAAACGCACTGTGTCTGCTTCGTCCCCTGTTCAGCGGAGATAGCCGGCTTCGCGCGCCAGACTTGCCGCGGCGCGGTCGAGGAGCACGTAGACTTCGCCCGTGCATCGGCCGAGGTAGCTCGCGACGACCTCACGCTTCGGTTCCGCGAGGTTCTTCAGCATGTCCAGAACGGCCTGTGCCTTGTGCTTGCCGTGGATCTGCATGATCAGCACGCGCGCCAGAATGTAGGCCTCCTTGTTCAGGGTGATCGCCTGGCTCGGCACGTCCTTGAGACCCGCGTACCGTCCTTCGCGGACCTGCTGCAATCGGGTGCTCTCGGGCAGGTCGATGACGAAATACCCCGGCGCCCGGTCCTCGGTCGGCGCGGCGTCGAAGGCGAGGTGGTTGTCCTCGCCGACACCGCCGAACAGGATGTGAGGGGCGCCGCCGTACTGGAACCACTGTCGCGTCAGGCGTGCGGCCTCCGCGTAGGGGTCGGTCGCTCGGCCGTTGATTGGCAACCACTTCCCACGACCGGTCAAGCCGATGTGGTCGATGATGCGGTTCTGGATGTCGCCGGAGAAGCTGTCCGGGTCGCTCGAGCTCTGGCCGACGTACTCGTCCATGTGCACGTGGATTCCTCCACGGAGCATGGCGAGGATCTCGGGGTCGCGCACGATCGCGTTCTGCCCCGGGTGTTGGCTGGGCGCCGACGCCCAGCAGATGAACGGCTCGAGGTCTCGCCGAGCCAGGTCCGAGAGGATCGTCTTGGCGATCGTCGTGGTTTGACGTCCCATCGACTCCAGGTCGGAGCAAACCCGAACCCGGATGTTGCCGACGTTGATGAAGCCTTTTTGCCGAATGTGAACCATCGCTAGTACCTCATTTTCAGAGACTGAACGCTTTGCGTTCAGGAGGCCGGAGAGAGCGGCAACCTTTCGGTGAACCGATACGTCTCGCCCCGGATCTCACCTGCCGCGCGGGTAAGATCCGAAGCTGTGTTGATTGGAATGACTGGTCGTAAGAAGAGAACAGCGAGGATGTTTCTTGCGGACTTTCGAGTGACAACGACGGTGGTAACGTGGTCTGTGCTTCGAAGGCGCTACAGGAAACCGGTGTGGGTTTAGGTAGCATTAAACGCATTTGGAGACAAACCAACACCTGTTTCGGTGGTCGGCGCGAGAACGTTTTTACAAAAAATAAAAGACCTTCGTCGGCTGCGCTGCATAACGGGTTGATACAATTCGTTCCCTCCAATACCGGTCCAAGCGAAAAGCGTCGAAAAGTCGGCACGTGCCGATAAGGGGTTACAGTTCTTAGAGGTTGGAGGACACGATGCAAGCGAAGTCGAGCTCAACGGATCCGATGCCGGTGGTGGTGCTGAGTCTCATGGGGCTCGGGATTGTTTACACGCTGGTGCGACCGAAGGTGCCGGAGTGGTGTGCCGCATTCATTGCGTTACCACCTCCCGGACGGTTGCTCGTCGCTGCGATGGTCATCGATGGCCTCGCGCTCGCCGCGCTACTCTTGCGGGGTATTCGTCTTCTCGAGACGAAAGACTCCAAGCCTACCGCGGTCGCGAGCGCGGAGCTGAACGCGTGGCGTGTCCACATCGCGCTTACGGCGACGGTGCTGATTGCGCTGTTACTCGCATTTACGATCTTCATCAGGTGGGCTGGAGTCCTGCAGCCTTCGGGTGCGCTGAACAGCGTTCTCGGTCGATGACCCCCGCCAAACCTTGAAGTCAACGTCGCACCGCCGATCCCGGTTCTACACACCGGCGGTGCCGACTTCTCGACGCCTCCTCTTTCGTTCAGGCCACCCAGCTCGATTCCTTGCACTGTGTCGCGTCTCGCGACTTGACGGATCATTCGTCGTTCGGTATGGTTAACCAAACGGTTAATTAACCACTTGGTTGCATAACAGATGCACGATCACTTGAGTCAGACTTTTGCGGCGCTCGCCGATCCGACGCGACGAGCTATGCTCGCACAGCTCGCGAAGGGAGATGCGAACATCTCTGACCTGGCAAAACCGTTTTTGAGATCGATGAGCCTTCCGGCCGTGACGAAACATGTCAAGGTACTCGAGAAGGCAGGGTTAATTACCAAAACGCGCGATGCTCAGTGGCGGCCGTGCCGATTGAACGGCGAGGCTCTGCGAGACGCTGCAGATTGGATGGAGCAATACCGGGTCTTCTGGGAGGAGAGCTTTGACCGCCTGGATGCCTACTTGAAAACTGTAACCGCTCAGCGAAAGGGAAGTAAGAAACATGCCAAAAAGTAAGTCAAATGAGCTTCGAATCACCCGCACCTATGACGCTCCGCTGGGAGCAGTGTGGGATGCTTGGACCGACCCCGAACAGGTTGCCAAATGGTGGGGGCCGCGCGGATTCACTCTGACCACGCACAGCAAAGACCTTCGCGTCGGCGGGCATTGGAATTACACCATGCATGGCCCGGACGGTGTCGACTATCCTAACACGACGACGTATCTCGAGGTGAAGACGCACGAGAAGTTGGTCTACGACCACGGGGCCAGCGAAGACCGCCCGCCAGTCTTTCGGGTGACCGTTTTCTTCACAGAGCGTGAGGGTAAGACGCACATGGACATGACCATGACGCTTCCGACCCCTGAGGCGGCTGAAGAGACCCGGAAATTCATCAAGAAGGCCGGTGGCGATTCCACATGGGACCGGCTCGCGGAGTATCTCGAGCAGCAATCGACGGGCAAGGAGATGTTCGTCATCAACCGCTCCTTCGACGCGCCTATTGAAACCGTTTATGACATGTGGACGAAGCCGGATCATCTTTCGCGATGGCTGCCGCCGACGGGGTTTACCATGACATTTCATCGTGCGGACATCAAACAAGGTGGGAGCACCTTTTTCAGCATGTCCAACGGAAAAGGAATGACGATGTATGGCCGCGCGGAGTATCGAGAGCTCCGTCGACCGTCTCAGATTGTCTACACGCAGCAGTTCTGTGACGAGAACGAAAGAATCTCACGCCATCCCGGAGCGCCGATCTGGCCGGAAACTATGCTGACTACGGTCTTCTTTACTGAAGAAGCTCCCGAACGCACTCGAGTGACCGTCGTCTGGGAGCCGCACGGAGCAGTGACCACTGCAGAGCTGAACGCATTCATCAAAGAACGCGGTGGAATGACGATGGGCTGGACGGGTTCGTTCGACAAGCTCGAAGAGCTGTTGCACTAGTCAAAGGCAAGGCGGCCGGCGTTCATTACGCCGGCTATGCGCCTTCCGAATGCCAGGAGCGTTGCGCAGAACTGTTCGCCGGAGGAGCTTGAAGTGCCCCGATGCGCGCCGCCAGCGGAGGATGTGAATAGCGCAAGAAGACGTCTACCGCGTGTGGTTGGAGGTTGCTCAGATGTTTCCGGCTCATCTTTTTGAGCGCCTCGATGAGAGGAGCTGCGCCGTATGTGGTTCGCGCAAACGCGTCCGCTTCATACTCGTGCTTTCGACTGAGCCAGTTCATCAGAAGCTCGCTCAGCGTGCTGAGTGGTGAATAGAGCAGTGAGAATCCCACCAAGCCGAGATGAAAGCTCGCCTTGTCGGAGCCGAGCATCTCTGCGAAGACCGAGCTGCGCGAGAGCAACCCGAACAGATACAGCATGATCCCGGTTTGGGCGACCGACAAAGCGAGAGACCGCATGATGTGTCTCCGTTTATAATGACCGACCTCATGCGCGAGAACGGCCGTCACCTCTTCAGCCGATAGCTCAGCCAGGAGGTTATCGTAGAGCACGATATCCTTCTTCTGAAAAATCCCGGAGAAGAACGCATTCGCTTTTGTCGATCGTTTCGACCCGTCCATCACGTAGATGTTTGTTAGGGGGAAACCTACTGCCTGCGCATACTGTTCGATCGCGTTGCGCAGAGCTCCTTCTCCGAGCGGAGTGAGCTTGTTGAAGATCGGGAGCAGAACCGAGCAAAAGAGCAAAGAGAGAGTAACGGAGATCGCGGTCACCAGGACCCACGCGAAAAACCAGAACTTCTCACCGAGCGACTCGTAAAGAAAGCATAGTGATCCGATCACCGCGCCGCCAATCAGAGTACCAAGCAAGATCTGCTTCCAAGTGTCGACAACAAACAGTCGCAGGCTGGTTTTATTGAAACCGAATCGCTGCTCAATCACAAATGTGTCATAGGCAGAGAAGGGGACCTCAACAAGAAATGCTGCAAGCGCGAGAATAGCGAAAAACAACTCTGATTGCAGGACTGCAGAGTCCGAGTGTCGCCGCACCAAGAGATCGAGTGCTCCAAAACCACCGAACCACAATAACGTTACAGCGAGGCCCATCGAGAGAGTCGAGCGCACCATTCCAAGCTTGAATTTGATCTGCGCGTACTGTTTTGCGCGTTCATAGCTCTCGGCGTCGTAGAGCGTTACGAGCTCAGGCGGCAGAGGCTTGCTCCAATTGCGTAGACTGAGCCACGAGAGCAGCTTGGATAACGCCCAGTCTCCGATAATAAAGATGGCGGATAAGACGAGTAGCCCATCGGATAGACGAGCTGGCGAAAAGAATGTGTGAGCCACGGAAGCACTACCTCTTCAAAAATGTTACCCGAGGCATCTCCTGAGAACAAGGCCGGAGATCGTTCGGCTCTCGGATCACGGTCAGATTGCGTCTACAATCTGGTCCAAGTAAAGTCTCAACGCGGCGGAAACGAGACGCGTTGATGGCGTCTCTCAATCGTGAGGAAGGACCAATGCTACGAAAACTATCGATCATTTGCTCGAGTGTAATGCTTCTCAGCTTGATATCGTGCTCCGGACTTCGGTCGGCTTCGCCCGAGGACGCACAGCGTGTGCTCTCCGTCGCGTCCTCGTACCGCGGCGGCAATAAATCACTCGGCAACACGAAAGAGACGCGGTTACCTCTGAAGGCCGGACAGTGGGCGGCTGTGCTCATTCGCTCGAAAACCGAACCGAATGATGTAACGCTCCAAATTACGAAGGTTGCGGAAGCGAGCGGTCATACGGTCACTATTGAGCTCGAGCAATATCCCGCTCGGGACGGTGGGAAACGAACGGTAATTCAACAGCGGATGCAAAACGTTCCGTCGCTGTCGTCTGTTTACACCAAGACCATTGACGCCGCCGCGGTGCGAGATATCAAGGTTGATCGTGTTCGGATCATGGGACCCGATGGACAAATTCAGGAGCTGCCGCAGCTTCCTTTTGCTGCGGGCGGGGTCGGGGCGAATTTTCTTCAATCGAGCATAGCAATGGGAGACGTCAAATCGGAGCCCTGTCAGTCGACCGAGATCAAGGCGAGCCGTTGTTATGTCGTTCCATATGAGGTCAAAGTGCTGTGGTTCTCAGACCACGGCACGACATACGCTCACAGTGACATACCGGTGCTCGGATTCATACGTTCAGACGGAGAGAAGAGCGAGATGACTGTGATCGGTTACGGAACGAGCGGGGCCAGTGTTCTCATCCACTAAATGCCATTCGCTTACCCGCCTGCGAAGGACCGACAGAGTCGGATCAGCGTCAGGTGGGCATTGCTCGTCTGTTCAGTGCCAAACGAACGTGCCGACGCGAATAATTTAGCTATTTCTGATTGTCTGCAGGCGAAGTATGCTTGAATCGGCATGACAATCGATACTGCAAGCAAGCGCAAATGGACATTGGGAATTTTCTTCGTCGTGCTGCTTGCATACGTTGTGTCTGCAGGAAGCTTGCTCCTGCGGCAATCAGCGACGCCCCAGTATGTACATCTCGCCTGGGCTTTTCTCCACGGACACGTCGATCTCATTACGCAGCTCCCCAATAACTGGGATCTCATTCGATTCGAGAACCGCTGGTATGTTCCCGGCGAAGTCATGCCGGCGATTCTCGTAATGCCCTTCGTAGCGATCTTCGGTACCGGGCTGAGCGACATCTTGTTCGGCGTTATCGTCGGAGCGCTCAATGCGGCGCTGCTGTTTTCACTGCTCACCCGAATCGCGCGTTCTCCGGTGACGGCCGCCTGGCTTGCGTTGCTCTTCGGCGTCGGCACCGTTCATTGGTATGTGTCGGTTATCGGTGGTGTCTGGATGAGCGCTCACATCACCGCCGTGCTTTTCATGATCCTTTACGCCCGCGCAGCAATGGATGGTCACGCGTGGAGATCGGGGTTCTTCCTCAGCTGCGCGTCACTTTCCCGACCTCCGACTCTGTTTGCCGCAATCTTTTTTGTAGTGATCGTGTTTCTGGACGAGCCGATGCAACGAGCGCGTACTGAAAAGCTTGCGAAATTCGGAACCGCCCTCCTTGCAGCAGTGGGAGTAATGCTGACATACAACTTTCTGCGCTTCGGCTCATTCGTCGACTTCGGCTACACCTATGTTCAAGGCAACGCGACTCTTGTCGGCGCGTATCGAGCCGGCGGCGGGTTTAACTGGAAGTACGTTCCGTGCCATGTTTACATCTCCCTGTTCGCCCTGCCCAACTTCGGTGGTCTGCCGGATCCTAAGATCGGAATCTTTTGCGGTCATCTCCCCGGCTTGCGAAATCATTTCGAGGGAGTGTGGAGCTTCTTCAATCCGATGGGGATGAGCATGTTCCTTACAACCCCCGCCTTTCTGCTGGTCTTCCGAAAAAAGCCATCGAGCGCCATCGTGGCAGCCTCATGGTTGGGTCTTCTCGCGGTGCTCGATGTAGACTGGCTCTATCATACGACGGGGTGGGTTCAGTTCGGCTATCGTTACTGCCTCGATTACATCGTATTTATCTTCATCCTTCTTGCCTATGCCGTCCCGCGGATACGTGTGCTGGAGAGCGCTCTCATGCTTGTTTCGATGGCTCTCGCGCTTGCCGGTATGCTCACGATGCGATCGAACTTTTATGGCTGGAGTTGGTGAGTTGGCCCGCCGGGGCAGCGCTTGGAAAACCGAAGCGATAAGAACCGGCGGACGTCAGTTGCGGGGCACAGCTCAGTAAGCAATCTTGCTTCGGCCTGCACAGATCACGACGACAACGACGTTCACGAAAACAAGCAACGTCCACGAGCCGGCCGTTCGAAAACTCACGAGCTGCCACCCGTCAGTTTGATAGCTGTATTCCCATGCGCCGAGAAAGGTTGCGATGTTCTCTGCAACCCAGACCAGGAGTCCCAGTCCGGCGATTACGGGAAGCAGTCTCATCCGACGCGATCTTGCTGCGATCTCGACTGAGATGGACGCTCGCCAAAAAGCCACGACGAGCAGTGCTGCGATGACCAGCCGTGCGTCCTGAGTGTAGTGATTGGTGAAAAAGTTCACATACACAAGGAGCGCGCTCAGGCAGCTGACGACCGGTGAGGGCCATCCGACAACCCGGAGCCGTAAGCTCCGCTGGAGGGCCAGGAGAAAGCATGCCACGCTCGCATACATGAATCCGCTATAGAGCGGAACACCAACCAGCTTGAAGATTGCCTCCTCCGGATACCGCCAGTTCCCGATGGCGACTTTGTGCAGCTCGAGGAAGAACCCAAGGAGATGGAAGGTCAGGACCGCCACGATCTCCCAGAGGGTCTCCCGTCTGTGAATCCAGAGCCAAAGCTGAAAGGCCGCGCATGCAAGAAACAGCAGGTCGTAGCGTGCGATCCCTGAGCGTTGAACCGCTTCGTGCTTCGACGTGGCGAGCATCGCGAAGATGAAGATCGGAAAGACGGTGGCAATGCCGAGGCCGCGAATCAATCCTTGAATCTCGGCGAGGGACGGATTGACGCCAGCCGATTGGCGTACGGCTTTGAACGCATTCATAGTCTCCTCCTTGGGGGTGGGTGAGGGGGACTCAGGTCCGGTGGACGTGGATGTGAAAAATCCGTAAAGCGCTGCGCCCTACGGTCTTCGTGCACGTTGGCGAACACGAAGCCGTAGAACGAATGAAGTCAACCCGACGCATCTCCGTAAAGGAACAACGGCGCGCGAAGGTCGCGCGCGGAAGCAAGGGAGGAGAGATAGATGGGAGAGTATACCCAGTTGGGCCAAAAGACCAGCGGAGCCCCTCGGGTAAAGGGGTTCCATGGTCAACCCAGGAGGCGTATCAAATCGGGCGTTCGCTCACCAAGGAAGCTCTTCGCCGAGATGAAAAAATTGACCGTTCGGGCCGTTGTCCGGAATGGTTGCGAGGTCGACGCTGGTTTTCGCACCGATCTCAAGAGTGAGCTCGCCGCCCGGATTGAGGTCAGTTTTCACGGACCCCGGATGAATTGTGTTTGCGCGATGGGGGGTATTTCTCCATTCGAAAGCGTAGTGAACTGTCATCATGTTCACAGCCGCCTTAGAGGAGTCGTATGCGATGAGCTTAATCCCGTCTAAGCTGCCGTCTGCATGAGCGGTCAGGGAACCGAGCATGCTTGAAACGTTCACTAGCCGCGCTGCTTTCGATTTATTCAGGAGCGGCCAAAAGGCACACGTGATCTCATGAAGCGCAAAGACATTGAGCGCATATGTTTCGTGGAACGCCTGCATCGGGACTTTTGTTGGCGCGGCGTTGTCGCTCTTCACCAAGGTTCCGCAATTATTGATCAGAACGTCGAGCACGCCGAATTTCGCTTGTACGGTGCTGACCGCTTGCTGAATCGATTCGGTTCTCAGTGGGTCCATGACGATCAGATGAGCGTCAATGCCCTCTCCCGCGAGCTGGTTCTGCGCCGCTTGGCCCCGGCCCTCGTCTCTGGCGGTAATAACGACGGAAAAACTCTTTCGTCCGAGCTGTCGCGCGGTCTCGAACCCGATTCCTTTGTTTGCGCCGGTGATCAAAGCTATCCGATTCATGAAGCTCCTTCGTGATGAGATGACAAGCGATTGTGTAGCAGCTGGAACTGTATTTAGCCCATACGCACCCGGTGCGAAACTGAACGCGTCATACGAAGGACCGTCTCACTCGGATTTCCTAGTGACATGCGGGGTCATATCGAATAACGTCGCTCTGATAGTACGCTTCCCGTTGAGGACGAGATGAGAAAGCATACCCGCGGCCGTTCCGGATCCTGGTTGTTTGCGACGACACTTTTCTTCGTAGTCGGTCGCAGCGTATGTGCGGCGGCAGATGTACCGCTCACGAAGAAATTTAACTGTCCTGGAGACGCCTGCACCATCTCGACTCCTTCCGATTGGCGCCTCCGAGATGACTCAAAGAACGAGCTCGCCATCGAGGCCGGCGACGAGACCTACACCACGATCTGGACGGAGCCGAAGGAAGATTTCGTCAAAATGGATCTCGATACGCTCGCAAAGAAACGAGTGGATGAGATGTCGAAAAAGTTGGCTGGGCCGACCGTTGGCCCAGGAAAGCAAGTTGTCGTCGGGAAACAGAAGGGTTTGCAGTTCGAGGTCGGCGGTGGAATCGATAACTATAACATCTCCTATCTGTATACGATTCTCGAGGGCGAGAAAAACTACTTCCGCGTGCTTCAGTGGACACTGAAGTCGAAATATCCGGCGAAGCGTCCTCTCTACGAACAGGTCCTTCAGAGCTTCGAAGGACGTTAGCGACTTCCGTTGGTGCGAGCTCCTCTTGTGCAATCCAGCCTAGTGAAAAGAAAAGGCCAATGACACGAAAGATTCTGGCAATCTTCGTTCTCTCGAACATCTGCTTCTTTGCTCAGCATGTCGATCTTGTTGTCGCGGATTCTGAGGTGGCGGCTGACTGCACGTTTCATGGGAAACCGTTGTTCGGGAAGATCCAATTCGTCACTTCGTTTCCCGACGTCAAAGTTCAAGTTGTGAACGCGTTTCCGGATCTGAAAGTTGAACGCGTGTCCTCCTTTCCCGACACGTGCGGAAAGTGGCAGGAGGTGCAGTCGTTTCCCGATCTCAAAGTGCAGATTGTGGATTCCTTTCCAGACGTGAAAATCCAGTACGTCAACGCATTCCCTGGACTTGCTCACTAGCAGACGGTGTAGGCTCGCATCGAGCATCTGCGCTGGGAGCTTTTTTCCAAGGTGCAGATCGCGATGGGATTGTCGTCGAGAGACGGTGAGGGGGGACCCATCGAAGCGACAGTAGAGCTTCGCCTCAACTGTAAGTGTTATGGCGCCGACACGCGCCGGTGTTGCGTAAGGTTGATCGAATCTGTTCGAAACACGTCGTCCGTAAAACTCCACGAAATAGTTCGAGAAAAAAGCGTTTGAACGTGAAAAAGCGCTTCGAAAACCGGTTCATCGGTGCTAGAATCAAACACGATTCCTTCTTCTCGATTGTAGTGCGTCTGACAAACGCTGAGCGCTTATGGTGGGCGTTCGGTAAGACGGTTTTCGTTTTCTCTGACTAAGGGTTGGCCGGCTCCCGGCGTAAGTTTTGGTTGTCGAATGTTTTGTGTTTGGGATCTTCTGTTTCCGAATGGGGTTTCTCCGGATAAAGGATTGTGTGAGCGGTCGGAGTATTCTGACGCGCACAATGAGCGCGGAAGCTTCATCGTAGAATTCGCGCTGGGCTCGTCGATCTACTTCGGGCTGCTGATTTTCTTCAGCTGGGCGATCTATTTCGTCTTCGAGCAGACTGCTCTTCAATATTCAATCGACAAGGTGCTGCGCGACGTCGCGATCAACGGCATGGATTCCACGCTGACGCCTGCTCAGCAGACGGATCAGGTCAAAACGCTCATTTCGAACGCCGCGCACGGATATCACATCGACACAAACGACATTGTCGTTTCGATGGAGTGGTGCGATCCGCTCGTCGCATCCGTGAACTGTCAAGGAGCCGGATGGGCAGCCGGTGCCGGTGGTGTCAATCATTGGGTGCGAGTCAACGTTTCTGCGAACCGCACCCTGCCGTTCATTCATTTGACTGTGCCGGTTCACACAGGCGTTCTTGTGCGGAATGAGCTTCGCCCAGGCGCGTAGACTCTGCCGGCCGAAGCGCCGGCAAAAGGATGATTTCGGGAGAGGGGTTTTGTTCATGCTTGGTTCTCATATTTCTGACCGCTCATGGGGTACGCGTTACGATGACCAAGGCATCGCTTACGCAGAGCTCTTGCTTATCATCCCGATCCTTCTCACTCTTCTGTTCGGCTCTTTTGAGGTTTCTCGGTATCTGCGCATCTCTGAATCGGTGTCCGAGATGAGTCGCACGATCGGTGAGCAGGTATATCGGGAGTGCCTCGGGCTTCCGGATTCAACCTCCGTCTCAAACTGCATCACCACCAGCGTTCAGCCCGCTGTCGTGAATTCGAAAATTTCCGCGCTGACGGGGATGCAAGTTGTCATCACTGTTTGGCGCAACACGTCGTCACCCTCCACACCGGATATTCGCCGGATTTACTACGCCGGATTTAAGGACAACGGCTCCGGAACTGCGGTCAACGTCGCTGCCTCTTATCCGGCGAATACGCACTATGACGGCAGCACACCGACCGCGGCGTCGAACCCAATGTTGTACAAGGCGATTATCAACAACTACAAACAGCTTACGGCGTCTCCCTCCAACTTATTTGTCGGGGGTGTAGCGATCATCGAAGTCACGACGCCGTATCAACCGATCCTTTCTCATGTCATGTCGTATCTCAATCTGGCGCAGGTGTATGAGCAAACTATCTACTAAACTAGCTGGCTGCGCAGCATTCTCTTCTTCGTACGAGTGCCGTCGTTCTCCAGTTAGGATCAGCGACCAGCGCGGCGCATTCATGGTGATTACGGCAGGAATGATCGTCGGACTGCTGATTTTTTGCGGTTTCGCGGTTGACGGATGCCGGCTGTTCTTGGCGAGCCTTTGGGCTCAACGGAGTGCCGATGCTGCGGCATTCATGGGAGGCGGGACAGTCGCGCTTCGCGAAACCGCTGCATTAGCCTATAATGGGGATGTAGCCACCGCTGACGCGCTGTGCCACACCGTTGCGACACAGGCAATCTTAAATCTCGAAGTTCGTGGCGCGATTCCGCACCAGTCAGCGAATCTTCCCATGGGAGGCTGCAACTTCAATCTTACGGATCGAAATCTTTCCGTCGAAGTCAAGCCGAGCATTTCGTCCGCGACAACCGAGGTGGAAGTCATCCTATCGTTCGATAGTCCACTGTTGATACTCCAATATCTCCCCGGCTTCGGGACGCTTCGCCGAGTTCATGCGCGCGCGACGTCCACCGTGGACCCAGTCATTTTATCGATTCTGGTTGATACCTCCCAATCGATGTCTCTGGCAACTTCAGGGTCATCGTCCACTCCGAAGCTCACCGAGCTCAAAAGCAGTCTGAATGCGATTCTCGATCTCTTTGATCCGTCGCGAGACTCGTTGTCACTTATTTCGTTCGGCACTCGGGCGAAAGTGGAGGTTCCATTTGGAACAGTCCGCGGCTTCACCCCGTCTGCGTTTACGGCAGCAATCGGGTCCCTCACGGCCGGCGGGGACACGAACTATACGGACGCCCTGACCGAGTCCGCGAAGCAGGTCTTGACTCTGCAACAGAATTTGCCGACCGCTGACTTTGATGCCGCGCGGGTCGGTTATCTCGTCTTCGGAGACGGAGCGCCGACGGCTGCTACGGTAGCGCTGACTGGTGCGCCGGGAGCACCGCAACCCTTGCCGGCAAGCAACGTCGCACCTATGGGAGGAGAGTCGTTGACCTTACCGGGTGCGACTCCGTGTCCGGTTGGGGACAGGTATTACACAATTTGGGGCGGGGTGAACCCGATTTCCGGAGAATTCCTCCCGTATCGGCTTGTAGCGGCGACTTCCAACCAGACGCTGTTCCCGAAAGGAACCAGCGATGACAGTACACTGAGCTCAAGTCTTTTACCTGCATGCAGCAAAACAGGTCACTTGCCTGCGACAACCTTCGGGCTTTGTGTGAATCACTTGGGATTCAACTACGGTTGTGGACGAACGTTCCCTGCTGTAGCGATTTCAAACTATGAGGAGCTCACTCAACTCAGCGCGCTGGCGTGGGCAGACTATCTGCGCACCGCACCGAAGGCCTCCGTCGTATATGTCGTTGGCTTAGGATATCCGGCTGTCGATGCTACGGATCCACTCCTCGCATGCAGCCGGACGGACGGTACTCCATACGACAATCGTCCGTGCCCAGCGGTGCCGCCCTCGCTTCCGGCGGGAAAGATGTGCGGCGGACTTTGCTCCGACCTTCGCAAAGATTCGTTCCTGTCCAGATTAGCGGGCAGATCAGAGGGTACGATTGTGCCGTATCCAAATCTGCAAACTGCGGCAAGTATTCCACCTGAGCAGCGTGGCCAGTTATTCAGAGCGAAGGATCAAAACGAGCTCGTCGATCGATTTGTTGCCGCTGCTGAGTCTCTCAAGAAGTTACGCATGATCAACTAATACGTGAGGTGTTATCGCAGAATACCAAGGAATACATCTGAAGACTTATGGAGCGCTTTCGATGGTGGATCGCGGCGCTCGAAGATTCGATTTTGGTTGCTATCGCAGAATGGGGTTATATGTCGTTGTATAAACACCGGTTTACTCAAAGAGCCTTCTCGCCGGGACCGGTCGGCACAGAGAGAAGGAAGCAGCGAAGGAGCCTGAGCCGAATAGCTCAGTGTTCCTATTTGGTGTTGATGCTCGGCGCCGCGTTAGCCGTTACCAGTGATGACGCGCACGCTGACGCGAAGGCGGTTTCGAGTTGTAACTTCGGAACGACCGGCGGCGGAAACTGGGCCGGGCGTACTTCGAGTTGCAGTGGAACGGTTGGCTATCACTGCAGCGGTGGCACCCCGTACTTCGACTCGATCTCGTTGAGCGTCAGCGGTGAAGCGACAGGAACCGTTAGTTGGGGTTGGAACTATAGCCTTTCTGCTTGGCTGGGGGAGCCCCCGTTCAACACCGCCGGCACCATCGTTCCCAAATCTGGTGGAAAGGGTCGGAGCCTTACCATGAGCGGCTGCAGCGTAACCTCGCGAACGGCGAGCAGTTACAGCGTCTCGTGCAATAAGTGCGCCGTGCCTGGTCATACGGATGCGTCGTGCGGATGGAGCGCGTCATATAGCCTGACGTGCCCACCGCCGCCGCCACCGCCGCCGCCACCACCACCGCCGCCACCACCACCGCCGCCGCCACCACCACCGCCGCCACCACCACCGCCGCCACCACCGCCGCCGCCGCCGCCGCCACCGCCGCCGCCGCCGCCACCACCGCCGCCGCCGCCGCCGCCGCCACCACCGCCGCCGCCGCCACCACCGCCGCCGCCGCCGCCACCGCCGGGGCTGGTCGTGAAATAGCGGAAGACTAGTTGGGCGCCTGTAGGGGACTTTTCCCTACAGGCGCTTTTTTTGACCTCGCCAACACCTCCCCTGCTCAACGGTTCCCGTCGAACGGTTCCCATCGAACATTTCTCGCCGACCGCACTCCACCCGGCAACGGGTGCCGCCGTTTCATCTACCCAGAAAAGCCGCAGGTTCCTCGTGTGATTCTCGTCATGTGAGCGAGGTACGTACAGCGGCGGAACGCTTGAGATTATGTGTCCATTCGCCGGGTTCAGAGCAGTGTGCATCTTCTCTTCAGCGTGTTGCACAAGTTACTAACTGCGCATCGCCGATCGAAGCGTAGCGACGATCAACGGAACGATCGAGGAAGAGCAAGGAGCTTTTGCATGGGCACACCACAACAGCAGACGCCGGAGCTGCCGAACCGAGAACCGACTCTCGCGGCTGGAGCACAGGAGTCACCAAAATTAGTGTTGGCGCCGCCGCCTCAGGTTGCTGCCGTTTCATTCTCGTCGGACCGCGGCGACTATCAGCGCAGCTTTACTCGCACGGAAGACCGATTAGCGTGCATCCGAGAGGGACACATCAACTGGATGTTCCCACCAGGCTCGACCGGCTCCGTTAAGTCGGATGGAAGTTTTAGCGTCAAAGATCCCTCCGGCACGACATACACCGGTTCGACGAGTGGACAACTTCTGATTCGAAGCTCGGACGGCAAGGTCGAGGGATTGCAATATTCATCCTCGCTCGCGGTCTTCAACGCTACACGTGCTGCGGATGGTAGAATCGCGTCATTCTCGACGTTCTCAGCGAACGGAAGTGAAACGCGGATGTATCAACGAGCTGGCGACGGAAGCGACTCCTGGACGGTACGTGACGCGTACGGACGTCCTGTCGGTGCTGGAACGTGGAAGGGAGACGTGCGCCTGAGTGAGGAGGGATTCTCCGTCCGGGATCTGCGAGCGGACGCTGACGGCAGTTGGAAGACATATGTGGCGCCGACTGCGAAAGTGACCTCGGTTCAGACCGAGCCCGCCGCCCAAACTGTAACCAATCGCGCCACAATTATCCCGAGCGCTGTACCCGGGGTTACAGTGGCCCCTGTCTCCGAGCGTTCGCCCTACGCTGCGATTTTCGCCGAAGCGCGCGAGAAGGGGATACAATTAACCCTCACCGAGCTGCGACCGGGACAACACGCGTTATTTCGAGTGGAGCAGACAGGTCCCGATGGAACGAAACGGGATGCAGGTACGTATTCTTTGCCTCGAGGGTCTGACGCCGAGTACTTCCGCGATCGGGACTGGAAGCTGGCCTGTGTTTTGGCGGACACTATGAAAACTGCGCGTCCACAGTATGTGGCCGATGCACCTCTTGTCATGCCGCCGGCGCTTGCAGCGCAGCAACCGGGAACGGCAAGTGCTCCTGCCGCGGGAACGTCCCAGCAGAGTGGGTTCGACCCGAATGGGTTGGGCTATTACAGCCAAGTGCACGGAGTTGACATCGGAGACTTCCTTGTCCGACTGAATAACGTCCGTGCGCAAGCGGGGCTCCGGCCGGTGAGCTTTGATCCGAATTTGGCCGCAAAGTGTCGGAATAACAATATCGAGCAGTCGAACCGGCAAAGCGTCGGACATTTTTGGCACGACTATTCCTGCGGTCAATGTGCCGCATTTGGTAGCTCCAATCAGCACGTGATCGACCAATGGCTCGGGTCGTATCACGATATGAACGGCGTAATCGGCGGACATCGCGCAATGTTGCTGCATCCGGACTCAACGGTTATCGGGATCGATCGCGTCGGTGGCTACTGGACCTTTGCCAATTACCCGGCGCTTCAAGGGCAGCAAGTGCAATATGGACAAACGGTGTACGGTGGGCAGAGAGGCTACACGCAGACGCCGCAGCAGTATGGTGGCGGCCAGCGCGGCGGCTTCCTTCGTCGGTTGTTCGGCCGATGAGTTGCGCGGGCGCGCTGTTAGTCTGCCTTGCGCGTACGCGGTTTTTGCGGACGCTTCTGCTTCGTGGAGCTGTTGTGCGCGATAGCGGCGCGAATAAGCGCTTTGAACGGGGCCGGTTTCAACCGCTCACCTTCGCGCAGGTCAATCGCGCGCCGTGCGTTACCCTCTAAGCTCGAATTGAAAAGACCGCTCGGGTCCCTAAGTGAAGCGCCTTTCGCGAAAGTGAGCTTAACAATTCTTTTGTATGACTCGCCCGTGCAAATTATGCCGTGATGTGACCAGACCGGAGTGTCTCGCCATTTGAGCTCCTCGACGACGCCAGGTTCCACTTCTTTAATCAGCGCGCGTACCTGAGAGAGTGTCTCCCCACGCCAATCACCAAGCGACGCTATCTTTGTCGACACAGGATCGGATACTTTCGGCGTCTTGTCTTGCGATTGTCGTGGCATGGTGGACGTGGTGAAGGGGAAGCCTTTGCGTGTCATACCGGTGTGGAAGGGTCTCTTCCGAGGGCTCAACGCACAACTATTCGTTGTGAGCGCTCAGTATAACTCAACACCTGTCCGACACCATAATTTTCCTTCTCCGTCGTGCAGAGCGCCGCGTACGCTCGCACGGCGCCAGCCCTACTCTCGCTCGGTTTCCACAGCACCGGTCGGGTCTTTGAACTGATCGACGCTTTCGACTTCCACCTGCGTCGGCGAGGCCACGCCGAAGATGATATTCACTTCTTCGGTTTCGGATCCGATGGCAGGCACCACGGTCTGCGCGTTCAGCTCAGTGCCATCGAGGCTAAACAACACGTCGCCGCCGTTGTAGCCGGACGCTTCGAGGGTGAAAGCCCAACGTCCGTTGCTATCAGTTCGAGAGCAACCGCCGAGAGCGCACACTTGTACACCTGAGATCGGTTCCTGAAGCTGTACCGAGCGGACAGTTCCTCGGAGGATGATGGTGTCATCTCCAACATTCCCGCCGCCCCCGCATCCGACTGCGACGGACAACAGAAGCGCGGCGCATAGCGAGCGATACAGTGTCATTTTAGACTCCTTTTTTGTCAAACATTGAAATGCCGAAATTAACGCGGTTACGCCCAGCATTGTAGAACGCGGATCAGGGTCGGAAGAGGATTTCTGAACGCCGGTAACAGCCGCGAGCCGTGAGCATTCCGCGGGCTTCGTGTTTGCCGGCCGTTTGCGTCGTTCGTATCGAGGGGCTCTCTAGTCCTTTGCCAGGACAATAATCTTGTCGTCTTCGGTGAAGGTGAGCGGTTGTGATTTTGGTGGGTTGATCTTCACGCCATACGCCTTCTCGTCTGCGACCGCTCTGCCGCACATCCGATACCCGATTGCGATTTCGCCTTTCTGCCGAGCTGATTCTGAGACGGTATAGAAGTTCACCGGCTTTCCGCATTCGACATACCTTGGAGCCTCCCGCAGGTAGAGCTCGGAACCCTCGGAGCAAAACAGCTCTGCAAACACACGGCTCAGCTCCTTGTTCTCGGAGATCTGTGACAAGAGCAGGCTGACGAGCTTGTGACTCACAATGAAATCATCTGCGTCAGTGACCACGGCAAGATTGCGATTCCGTACGTCGAGCATTTCGCTCACAACAGAATATTTGTGACCGTGTTGTTCGGCGATGTGGCGCAAATGAAGCAGGGTGATGAGCGTGCGTGAGTCTGCCTCCTGAACATCGAAGCGCTCCGAGTAGCTTACCACGAGGATGTGGTGGAAACCATGGACATCGAGGCTTTCGAGGACCTCGCGATTCGTTGAGTCGCCGAAGACGAACGAATAGGTCTGATTCTTGATACCCGATGCGCCGAGATCGAGCTCACGCTTTGCACCGATCACATCCGCGACGACCACGACTTCGGATCCCGGAGCGACGTAGGTATCGAGCTCCTGCAATACGAGAGGCACACGGTCGTTCCAACCGAGGATAAGGATTCGCTCCGGCTTCTTCGGTTGAGGGGCGCCCGACCGAATCGCCGAAATATCAATCTCGCCTCGGGTTTGTGCGACAGTGACTGTGTCATCGTCCTCGGAGATTGCAATGACGCGGTCTCCGGAGACGATAGGAGTGTCGCTGGGTGGATTGAGCAGAATGTTTCCTTCTGCTGTTCGAAGCCCGATGATGACCGAGGTATCGTATTCGAAAATAGCTTCACCGAAGGTTTTGCCGACTAGCTTCGGTTCCTCCTGAAAGTAGATCTCGTTCCCATCGAAATCCATCAGCTCGGTGTAGACCACTGAGAGGCCGGATTGGCGTGACGTTTGCACCGCAATACGCGCTACGAGGTCCCCTGAAAGGACCAGCTCGACCTCGTCCTTGCCGACCATTCTTGCCGCGTCCATGTTTCTATGCTCTCGCATCTCTGCCACGATGTGATACGGCGTTGGCTTACGGTTCGGATTGTTGAGCAGTGCGAGTAGCGTCTTGATAACCTGGAGATCCGGATTGTTCCCGCCGGGCGAAAGGACGATTATTGATCGTGCTCCGTCGGGGTTGGCGATTTCGAGATCTGAGACGTCGATCGGACTGCCGGTTCGGCAGACGACCCGCGTGGTGCCCGTTTTGCCGAACTTTGCGCGTATCTCGTCTTCCATTTCAACCTTGTCGCGGTCGGCGAGAATCACAATGCAAGCGTCGCGCTTGTTTTCGTTCGCAATGATCAGCTCGGATATTACGGTGAAGATCTGTTCCGACCATCCCAGGATGAGGGAGTGGTTCTGTTCGACGACGAACGATCGTCCTTTGCGAAGTTCTGTGAGGCGCTGGTCGATCCCGGTCGTGAGAATACCGATGAGGGTACTGACTACGAAAATGCCGGCGAGCGTCACGAAAAGCATCGAGCCCAGAAAGAGCGCGCTCCCATGGTCGCCGCCCATGGTCCCCGGGTCGAGCGTACGAAGCATGCTCATCCAGACGAGATCAGAAAAGTCCGCCGAATTTCCGGCGTCGTCAACCGGTTGCGATTGGGTAGCGATGACGAAAAGCGACACGACAAATACTACGCAGGCAGAGAGGAAGAACAGCCAGAAGATCAGCGCCGTGGTCCCACGAGACATGACCGTGTCGAAACGATAGCGAAGACGGTCGCGAAGAGTGATCATGCGCATCGGTTGTTCCCGGTAAAGGTTGACAAGCTCTGCGGAGACTTCCGCCGGTCCGACAAGGCGCCGAAATCGTGGAAATTGTACCTGCGAGAAATCTCCGCTGTGCAGAATCTGATGCAGGCGCGAATACGCTCGGTTCGAGCGCGAACGTGCTCAAAAAGGCGAGCTGTTGCCGTCCGAAAGTCGGAGTGAAGGAGGTGAAGTCGTCGCCGCGGTTAGTTCTTATCGGCGGTCCTTCGCCGATACGATAGCCCACCTGCACATGCCGCTCCTAAGAGGAGCAAGGTTGCCGGTTCGGGGACGTCTGCGAGCTTTCCGTGAAGGTCTCCGTGGATATACACGCTCTGACCCAGAAAGGAGGTATTTGCGGAGAACCAATCCAGAAGATGTGAATGAAAGCCGACGCCAAGGTCTCCGAAGACCATTGAGTAATCTCCAGCAAATGCGGAGTTCACGTTGTCATAAATCCCTCCGGCAAGCCCGTCCGGCATACGAGTCGGTAGCTGAGAAAGCGCCGTCGTAAAGGATATCGCGTTTCCATTAATCGTACCGTTGATGCCAATCAGATCTCCGCCGCCGGTAACGTCGGCGAGCGCTGCACCCGCGTTAAAGCCGGGGTTGAAATGGACCGTGTCCAGGTCGAACGTCATCGTTCCAGTCGCGGTTCCGACTTTGGCTCCGGTCTGGCCCATTGCATCGAAATTATAAATGTTGAATTGAATTCCGCTCATGTTCGCCTCGACAGAATCGAACACGTTCGCGTTGAGCCCACCGGTATGAAACGTTGAGCCGGCCTGTATGCCGCCGTAGAAAAGATAGATTCCGCCTCCGCTCGCTTCAGCAACGAAGATGAGATCGCCGGAGAGATCGTAAGTGGTATTCGGAGTAACTGTGATGGCGTTTGCCGTGCCCAAGGTGAACAGGCTGAGGAGGCATGCTGCGAAAAAGTTCCTGATCATCACGTTCGCTTGATTCTGCATTTTTTCAACACTCCGATTTGACCAGACAACAGGTAGTTTAATCCCGAAACGACTCACTCTCAAGGGCCTGTTATTCTGAACGATATCGGAGAACTAGCTCCGTTGCGGCGGCCGGGATGACACGACGATGTATATTTCGACACCCTCAGCGCCCTCCTGCCGTGAGAACGGCGCGGAGCTTCGCTCACTAACAGTGACACCGATAGATGCCTGATAAGCAGACACCGATGCCGGAAATATTGGCGAGTGCTCGTACTTTTCCGAAAAAGTGACCCATAAGGGCTTCGAGCTTCCGCGACTCAAAGACCGCTGATTTGTCCAAGTACTGGAACGCCGCGGGTGATTCCGACATCGAATCATTCAGAGAGGAAATGACTGATTCATGAATCTTCTGATCGTCGAGGACGACCCCACTCTTGGTAGCGGCCTGAGGACTGCTTTCAATTCGGCTCAGTTTCGAGCTGAGTTGGTTACCTGTGGAGCGAAGGCAGATGAGGTGCTTCAGCGACACGAATACTCGTGTATCATCCTTGACCTGTCACTTCCTCGGGTGGATGGAATCGATCTCCTCAAGCGCCTCCGAGGACGTGGGGATCGAGTTCCTGTTCTCATTCTAACTGCCCGCGACGCTGTAGACGATCTCGTCGGCGGCTTGGAGGTGGGCGCTGACGACTACCTCACTAAACCTTTCGGGCTCGCAGAGCTGGAAGCACGCGTGCGCGCGCTTATTCGGCGCGGACGAAGCGTAACGCGCGGTGAGCATGTCTTTGGTTCCGCGCGGCTGGTTGTTGAAAGTCAGGAGCTCTGGGTCGGCGAACAGATTGTGAAGCTTGCTGACAGGGAGTGTACGCTGCTCGAACGGCTTGCCCACGACCTAGGCTCTGTAGTCACGAAGAGCCAGCTTTCAAATTGCCTCGATCGGCTCGAGCTGAGCCCCAACGCAATTGAAGTGTACGTACACCGCCTCAGGAAGAAGCTTACCGGGTCCGGATTTGAAATCAAGCTGATCCGGGGAATTGGATATATGCTTTGCGAAAGGCGCAGCGAATGAGCCGCTGCGGGTCCGTTCAGAGGAGCCTTCTCATTCGACTGCTCGCCGCGACGGTGCTGCTCTGTGGGGCCTCGGGGATCGCGACATATACAGTAGCGAGACGGTTTACCAATTCAGCGTTTGACAGTGGACTGGTCGAGCTCGCCGTTGCTATTGCGGCGAACGTAAAGCTTGCCGGGGATGGAGTTACCGTCGACCTTCCGCAGGGTGCGATTTCGGCAATCACAGCAAATCTGAAGCGCGGTGTTTCTTTTCGGGTCGTGGATCGGACCGGCGTCAGAATCCGCGGAGATCTCGACCTACCGCCTCCGGCTCCCGGCGGAGTGACAGCCGTTTTCAGTGACGCGGAGATCAACAGCCGTAAGCTGCGAGTTGTTACGATTCACCCGTCTATCGACCCGTCGGGGTTGAGCTACGTACAGGTCGCAGAAGAGCATCGGGCACGCTCCCTGGTCATCGGGCAGGGGCTTTTCGTCGTGCTTGCACCGCAAATCGCTTTGGTTCTCTTCGGACTGGTGTTGATGCATTGGGGCGTCCAAGAGGGTTTGAAATCGCTGAATATCGTGAGCCGGGCCGTGAGGAGCCGTTCGACCTCGGATTTGCGTCCGTTTGAAGAAGAGTCGGCCCCTCCCGAAGTGCGTCCGCTCGTACATGCCATTAACGACTTACTCCGACGCGTCCAGCAGGATGTGGAAGCTCAGCGCCGTTTCATAGCGAATGCGTCGCACCAGATTCGCACTCCGCTCGCCGGTCTGAAAATGCAGACGGAGCTGGCCCTTCGGGAACATGACCGAGAGCAGATGCGGAAGTTCCTCGCCCAAGCGGATCGGAGCGCCGACCGGTTGATTCGTTTGACAAAGAAGCTCCTCCTTCTCGCACGTGTCGAACCTTCGGCTCGCGAAGCAGAGCGCCACGAGGTTCGGCTGGATGAGCTTGCCGCGGAAGTAACTGCGGACTTCGTTCAGGCAGCGGCGACACAACAGCTCGATTTGGGGTTCGAAGGGCAGGGGGAGGTTGCCGTTGTTCGTGGCGACCCGATCCATTTGCGAGAGCTCATCGGCAACTTGGTAGAGAACGCAATTCAGTATTCTCCGCCCGGCGGAGCCGTGACAGTGGCGCTCTCGTGCGAGGACGGTCGAGTCAACATTTCCGTGACTGATGACGGACCGGGCATCCCACCTGAGGAACGTGAGAAAGTGTGCGAGCGCTTCTATCGAGTAGAAGGGACTGGAGGAAGCGGCTCCGGGCTGGGGCTGGCCATCGTCCGTGAGATTGTGGAAGCTCACCATGCAGAGCTGAGCATTCGTGGGCGGGATCCCGAACGTGGAACCGTCGTCGAAGTGCGATTCGCGTCCTCAGGCCGTTAATGGCGAGTAGCATCCGCAAAAACGCTCAAGCATTTTGGACCGTCTGACGATGTAAGCACTACGTTACAATCGTCGTTGAGTAGTTGAAATCAAACAGTTTTCTAATGGGGCATGGTGGAATCATGAAAAACGAATTGGCGGCAGCTTCGAAGCACAGCTCCGAAAAGGGCGCGACAATGCTTGAATATGCTCTGATGGCGGCGCTCATCGCGGTCGTTTGTATCGCCGCGGTCACTCTCTTGGGGCGAAACGCCAATACAGCGTTTAGTAAAGTCGGCAGCACGATCAACTAGTTGTCGCTTGCAATCGCGCAAGCAATTGCAACGAGCGGCACCTTCCGCCGCTACGACTTGACGCTTCAGCGAACGCGAGACGCCTGGAGGAGATAAACCTAACAGGCGCTCGCGTGTGCTGGGAGCGTGTCTGTGCGAGCTCAGACTATTCTCTCGAGCTCTTGGCAGATTGCTCCGAGAGTCCTGCCCAACCACTGCTCGAGCATCGAATCCGGAACGCTGACGCCGAGCTCGTCTTCGAGGTCCATCGCGATCTCGACGAGATCGAGCTGGATATCCTGCTCTCGGGTGCCGTGCACGCGCCCCGCAACTTTACCGTTCAAGGGTCGCAGTAGATCTCTGTCCAGGACCGTTGTTGGGTTCAGAGCCGCGCCTTCGGAAACTCCCTCTAACGCTGATACGGCCTTGCAAAGCGCAGTCCACGAGCGCGACGCTACGGGAGCCGCTGCGTCCGGTGGCGAGCGGAGCTCCACGGGCGTGGGCGTTTCGGGCTGGCCCGAAGCGGAAGGCTGAGGACGACTCGACTCCGGTGGTGCGGCCACGGGGTCGGACGACGGCGGACAATCAGGACGAGCCTTCTTCCGCGTCTTCGCCGGCTTCGTTTCGTCCTTCGGCGGAGTCGTCTTCTTGGTTCCTTTTTTCATGATCTTTCCTTTGCACGAGTTGTATGCCTCCACGGAGCTCGTCCGCAGGGACCGGCTCAATGGAGACACCAGCGGGTGCTGGAAGAAAGATTCAGTGGTCCGCGTAAAAACCATGTTTTCCAGGCGGTCTCGGCAGGTGAGAAGGCACACGACTGCCGAGACGCCAACAATGAGCACAAGATCAGAATAGAATTGAGTGAGCAGAAGCTGATGTTCTCATGACCGACTATTTTCAGTCAACGCAACGGACGTCACGAAACACCGCGAAAAGAGCATAAGCTCCGAATGAGATTGTTGATTTCAAATTGCAACTCTTTGTTCATGATGACGCTGCTCGTGGCCATTCTGTTCGGAGCGCCAAGCGGTTGCCGTCAATCCGATGGCAGGGCTAGGACAGGAACTTACTCGACCAGAGCGATACCGACCTGGTCTGTCGGAGCGGTCGCGCGTGATCCCAAATCTTACGGTGAGAGCTATCGCGATCTGGTGACCGTCCTGGAGGCACGGTTGAGCGCGGCGGAGGAACGAATCGCAAAGCAGAGCGAGCAGCTCGACAGGCTGGAGAATGACGTGCGCCGTCTCCAGTCACAGCAGGAGCTCCCCCAGAATTAGGGCCTGCTCGAGCTGCTCTCTTGAATGTTTATCCGACTCAACTCTTCTCAGGTCGATTTGAGAGTATCTCTCGAGCTTGCCGAGGGCTCGGTTCGCTATTCCTGACCCGATGTGTTATGGTCGCCCTTTGGCCGATTCTGTACTGACGGGATGAGCCCGCAGGCGGTGATGCCTTTTTTGTGAGAGATACGCTTCGTGAATATATATGTTGGCAACCTTTCTTATGATGTAAATGACAGCGATCTTCGCACGGCATTTAGTGCTTTCGGGGCCGTCACTTCCGCTAAGGTGATCACCGATATGGAATCGTCCCGTTCAAAAGGCTTCGGCTTCGTCGAAATGAGCTCGAAGGAAGATGCAGAGAGCGCCATTAAGACGCTGAACGGCACTGAGCTTCGTGGACGTTCGATCAACGTCAATGAAGCACGCCCGAAGACGGACCGACCGTTCGGCGGTGGAAGTCGTCGCGACCGATTTTAATTCCGGTCGTTTCTTCAAGACCGCTCTTGCTCATGGCGGAGCGGTCTTTCATGTTTCCTCTTTTTCTCCCTTCTTTTTCCTTCTCTCTTATTTTTCCTTTTCGCGAAGCCGATTCAGAGCTTGAGTGTCGCTATCTGAGCGCCGCGACGTGAATTCCACTCGTGCAAGAGCTGCGCTACCCCTGCACGTGCGCGTGATAACACTCCTCGCAATACACTATCTCAGGCCTTTCGGGCGCGTATGTCGTTTCAATCGGCGATGCGCAGCGCGCGCACTTCCGTTTCCAGGTCTGTAGACCTGTCCGCATTTTAAGCCGGCGTTGGTCTCGAGTTTCCGGCGCCCATCTCGGGAGTGGAATTCCGTGACGTCGATAAAAAGCGAGCTCGGGCGGAATCAACTTGAAACGCCGCCCGGAGAGCTCGCACGTGAGCACTCGCTTCAAGATGTCATCGCCGACGTCATTGATCGAATCGGGCAGCGTTGAATCAGCGGTCGCAGGCGCAAGATCCTCATCCATCCAATGTAGCCCGCGAGCGTTTGCCTGTTCGCGCGTCAGCGGATAAAAGTCGTTCGCTGCTGTTTCGTTGTAGCACCAAGGCGACGAGCCCATCGGGAAGAATTCACCATACTCGCCTGTGTCTTTCATGTGTGCCACGATTCTAGCCCGCAGGCGCGTGTATTCGTCGCGGGAATACTGCTGATTGAAAATGCAGTACTCGGCCCGCTTCATACTGGCGCAACCGAACATGTTCTTCGAGTCCATCACGGTGTCGCAGTACGCGCAATCATGGGAGCGCCAGGTATAGATACAGCAGGCGCATGACGTTCCGTTGTTGCAATACGCACACTCGTAGTAGAGCTCTGTCCGCACACCGACGTTGTTGCACGAGACAAGCTCTCGCGAGCTGTCCCAGCCGCTGTAGATGCAGTCTTCCAGTGTCTCGGCAGGACCCTCGACGGAAAAACAATTCACGGCGTCACGCAGATGCGAGAGATGGTCGCCGGTGGAGCCTTCGCAGCTCAGAATGTGCGCGTGCCGGTGGGGTTGGCTGAGCTTGAACCGCTCAAATCGTTCCCGCGCGGCATTTACGCCGCTCCACGTGTCGAGCCGAAGGCTCGCTACACGCGCCCGATAGTCCGATTCGGAAAGTTGCTCGTTGAAGAAGCAAAATCGGGCACTCCGCAGCCCGACGCATCCACAGCAGTCCGCACAGCTTCGGCACTCGAACAAGAAGTCACTGTCTCGGCAGTGGTCTGAGCTCTGGGCATAGCGGACATTGTAACAACCATGACAATCGATCGAATCGTAGACGAGCTCCGACTTGTTGACCCAGTAGAGATCCGAACAGTCGCTGCAGTGCATGTTGAGAATGGAATACCAACAGTCTTGGTTGAAGTCACCGCCGAAGACCAGATAGCAGTTCTTGTTGGAGAGGGTGTTGTGGCAGTAATCGCTGTTTTGTCCCTGCGTATTAATGAGGGAGAGCCGAGGCGAGCTGTTCCGCAGCTCGACGAATTGATCGAAAAAAGGTCGCGTGAAGTCAAAGTCGCGACCTGACCGAGTCGGTTCCCAATCCTCGCTCCACCACGCGTCGGGCGAATAGACGGTGAAGGGTTTATCCGGAGAGTACGCCGTGACGATTGAATTCCCTCGGAGATCGCAATTCCTACGGTATAAACGACGCTCGTTCCGATACGCGAGCCGACGTCGCTGTCTACAGTGAATGCAAAGAGTAGGCGCTGGGAGGCCGAGCTTCGCGACGACGTTCAGATAGAGCTGTGAGACCGAAAATGACGTTTCGCAGGATTTGCAGATACGTGACATCTCGCTTCAGGTCCTCGGCCGCAACGCTTCGTGTGAAATATTACGCTTTCCGGACAAACTCCGACTTCAGCTTCATCGCGCCGATGCCGTCAATCTTGCAATCTATGTTGTGGTCTCCGCCGACCAAACGGATATTGCGAACCTTGGTGCCGACTTTCACGACAGAGGAAGAACCTTTGACTTTCAAGTCTTTGATGACAGTCACGCTGTCGCCGTCTTGAAGCACCTGGCCATTTGAATCTTTCACCACGTTATCGTCGCTCGAGTCAGGGCCGGCGTGAGCACCGGACTGCCCGGCTTCGGACGACCATTCGTGTGCACATTCAGGACATACCAGGAGGGCGCCGTCTTCGTAGGTGAGCGACGAACCACATTGAGGGCATTTCGGTAGAGCTTCCATCCTGGTCCTGCTACCACAAAATACAGCCGTTGTGCAGTAGAAGAGGGGGCTCGACGGTGCGGTTAGCTGAACTTTTTGATCCAATAGTCCACGTATCGATCGAAACGGCGGCGGTGGAGGCTTCCGTCGCAAAAATCATAATGTCCGGGAATGACCAACTCCGGATTCAGTGCGCGCATTTTTCGATAGCTGTCCGGAAAAAGCTCCGGAGCGCTGTTAATGATCGGCGGTGGACGGTGAACCATAAAGAAATAGCTCGCGAACATGTCGCCCGAGAAGAGCAGATTTCGCGATTCGCTGTAGAATCCGCAGTGGCCGGCCGTGTGGCCAGGGAGATGCACGACGCGCAATCCTCCCCAGAACGGGAGCACTTCGCCGTCTTCGATGAAATGGTCGATCGAAACAGGCTCATAGAGGATGAGCAACCTGCCGATCCTCTCGAGCCGTCCGCACCAGCGCGCGACGCCGTGATACTCATAGGCTCCGGCCACGTGCGCTTGTTCGAGCGCGTGGGCGTACACCGGCGCCCCTGAGAACCGCTTCGCCCAAGCGAGATTTCCGGTATGGTCGAGGTGACCGTGTGTAAGCAGGAGCGCTCGAAGCGAATCTGGAGGCAGCCCAAGCCGGCGCATGATCCGGGCGATCTGGAAGCGTTCGCCGATGAGCCCTGCGTCGATGAGCACGCAACCAGCGTCATCTACAAGAAGATGACAGCAGCCTACGATCCCGCGTATCGAGTAAAGTCCCTGGAGCTCTCTTTTCATGACCTGCCCCGACGCGATGGAGAGATTCGGTCAAGAGATTGCAGCAGCGAAAGATACTGACCCCACAACTCTCCCATCGGTGCCCAGAGATCGTCCGACCGACTCAGTGCGCCAGACGTCAGCTCCCACCGTGCGTGCTCGGGAGGGATCGACGCGTAGAGCTCGGTCAACGGTTTTTGAGAGTTAAGGTCGTAGGGGTGAGTTTTTTCGAGCTCCGCAACGACGTCCCGATATGGCTTCCCTTCGCGCAGCCTTCGAGCAGCGAGCTGTCCCATGTCCCGCGAAAACTGCGCCCTGACCTGGAGCTTCTTCACCGCCATCTCAGCCTGCGTTATCTGCCGCTTCATGAGCACCGAAACGTCCAGTAGCTCGTCAATCTCCATTCGGAGCCCCCGCGGAAATTGCTCACTCTGTTCGGTAACCATCTCAAAGATGATATTCCGGTAGTTGGTCAAAAAGTACCTTACAAAAAGAAGCATGCTCGGCCGACGGAAGAGTGGCTCCTCCGTGATCTCCCGAAGCACATCGACCACGCCGGAACGGGTCAGCAGATACCTGGGTACTTTACTGCGACGAACCTCTCGAACACATCCCATGTCCCGAAGCGATTGTAGGAAACGAGATACTTGCATGCTGCGCGGCTCGATAGGCTCCTCTCCGAGAGCGGTTTCCAGCCAATTCGAGAAAAGCAGCACGATAAAATGAATATCGCGCAGGCGAGGGCCTTGGGGCCGGAACACGGCATGCGCGGCGAGCAGCGCTGCGCGGCAGACCACCCCGGCACGTCCGAAAACAGAGTCACGAGCAATCATATATCACACAGTGATAAAAAAGTGCCACGCAGGGTAGGCGGCATATGCCCACCAAACGGGTCACTGGCATAGGACCGTCGCCATAATATAACACAGTGATAAATGAGCAATCAACATGCAGCCCGACTCTGGTGATAATAGCGGTATCACGTTAGAGGGGCGCAAATGAGAATCGGCTTTTTAGGAATGAGTGGGATCCGGGCTAAGGACGAGCGGCTGCTCGCTCTGGGGTTGACGTTACCGGGATTCGTCGATCGCAGTAAGATTGTGGCTTCACTGCCGAGCCTAGGGCTTCTGTTTTTGGCAGGAGCTACGCCTCCCGGCCATGAGCTTGTGTATCGAGAGTCGCAATGCGCGGCGGAGGTGCCCGATGAGATCTTCGAGTGCGACCTCGTCGCAGTAAGCTCTCTCTCGGCGCAGATTGGCGAGGCATACGAAGTATGTACCCGATTGCGCAAGGCCGGCGCAGCGGTGGCGATTGGCGGTTTGCATGTTTCGACGATGCCGATCGAAGCGCTCCAGTATGCGGACCACGTCATTGTCGGAGAAGGAGAAAACGTTTGGCCCAGTGTGATCGAGGCGGTCGAAGGGAAGCAGCCCGGCCGAGTATGGCATGCGGCTGACTACGGCTCTGTCGAGATGAGCCGACTCCCACAGCCTCGCTACGACCTGCTCAAAGGGCGTTCCTATAATCGATTTACGGTTCAAACGTCTCGAGGTTGCCCTTGGCGCTGTGACTTCTGCGCCTCGTCGGTGATGTTGCGTGAGCGCTACCGGAGGAGACCTGTTGAGCACGTCCTGCGGGACATTGAGGCGCTCATCCGGTTGTTTGGAAATCCGTTTATCGAATTCGCTGACGACAATACGTTTGTGGATAAGCGTTGGGGTCGTGAGCTTTGCCGTGCCTTGGCTCCTCTGAATATCAAATGGTTTACCGAAACCGACATCTCAGTGGCCAACGACGTCGAGCTGCTTCGATTGATGAAAGACGCGGGCTGTCGGCAAATACTCGTCGGTCTGGAAAGCCCTGCGCAGTCTGATGTCGATGGGCTTGAGCTCCGGGCCAATTTCAAGGCACGCGCATGCTCGCAATATCGTGCCGCCATCGAACGGATTCAATCTCATGGCATCACCGTAAACGGATGCTTCATTCTCGGGCTGGACTCCCATACCCCGGATATCTTCGACGACGTACTGGAGTTCGCTGAAAGCGCCGGGCTATACGAGGTGCAGATCACTCTGCTCACCGCGTTTCCTGGAACTCCGCTCTACAATCGTCTTTTCGCCGAAGGGCGGCTTCTGGACCCTACGGATTGGCAGAGCTGTACCCTGTTTGATGTGAACTTCCGGCCGAAACTGATGTCTGAAGAGGAGCTGCGGCAGGGGTTCTACCGACTCACTGAAAAGCTCTACTCTTCAGAAGGTATTCGTAAACGACGAAAGGAGTTTTTCAGGCAGTCACGGTGCTCCAAGGGGCCGTTCGGACTGGACGTAAGTGACCTCGAGAAGGCTGCGTAATATGGAGACAGTTTTTCCGAACGTTCTTGCAGCATGGGCAAGCATGACAGCGGGATGTATTTGGGGCGCGATCTCAGGATTGTTCTTTCAACGTGAAGAATGGCTCGGGGGGTATGGCTCATTCAGGCGCAGACTGCTTCGACTCGGTCACGTAGCCTGTTTCGGGCTCGCGTTTGTCAATTTGGCTTTCGTCGGCACGTGCGCCGGAGGATACTTGCCGACCGAGTGGCAAGCGTATCTCGGAGCGTCCATGATAGTCGGTTTGTGTACTATGCCCTCAGCTTGTCTGCTTGCCGCATGGAAACCTCAATGGAAGGGCGTTTTCTGTATTCCTGTCGCCAGCACCGCCGTTGGTGTGATTGGTACTCTGATCGAAGTCGTAAAAGGCTGTCTGCATTAGCCGGATAAGTGCGCGGAATCCCGTCAAACAGCCCCCTGGATAAAGATACTCAGAATGTTGTATTTCTTCCTTTCGTCTATATGGAGCGGGTCTGCCCCCTGGATAGCGCCCGCAGAACAGTGAGAGATATATGCGAAACCGTATCCTTCCCTTCGTTAGATTTACCGGCATCTGTCGATTAGTTTGTGTGGGGTTGTTTAGCCTCGGCGTCCTCGCAGGATTTTCAACTTTTGCGGAGCCCGCCACGGCCGACGAGGTGTGTCGAAGCTGCCCATTTGACTGTGAGGGTATCGGAGCGCGGCGGGACGATTGCAAGAACCTCTCGTATCGGCGCGGACAGTGCTGTGTCGACCTGGACGGGCGGGGGATGGAGCAGCTTCGCCGAAAGGACCACGAGAATACCTACGGGGGTGGCTCGCGACGAGATGATCCGAACGCCTACGACGATCGAAACGGGTATCAGCCGGGCGATTGTCCGTGGGGCTATCATGTGAACGATCGCCCTTGTACCAACGATGAACGTATCCGGGGGTGCCGAGATACTCGATCGCGAAGCGGCGCAACCTGTGTTGGTTGGGGAAACTCGAATCCGCGTACCGCGTATACTGAAGGGCCTTACCGCGGCAGCGACAACGATCGTTGTGGTGGTGATCGCGGCTACCGAGATCACGATGACGATCGGTATAACGATTGTCCACGGGGATACCGTCTGGACAGTCGGCCTTGCAGCCGAGAAGAGCGGCGCCACGGCTGCCAGGACGTGGAGTCAGCGAGGGGAAATATTTGCGTTCGCTGGAGTCGGCCGTAGTCGGAGCTTGAGCGCAGGGGGCCGGTCTCCTGGTCCCTGGGCTCTTGTTCTGATCGGTGCAGCTGAAGAGCCGACGCTCCAATAGACGAAATGCGCGGTGGAGTGGTGGAGCGCGCTACCGAAACCACCAGAGATGCATTGCCTATCCGAACACGGGAAGCCCGCAAACGGCCTTCCCGATGAAATCATACAGCGCATCAGAAACCGGGGCCATCACGGTAGCCGCACGGCTGTCTCGAAAGAACCGCTCGATTGCCGTGTCCTTTCGAAACGCTGCTCCGCCGCTGACCCGCATTGCAAGGTCATGAACCTCCAGAGACGTTTCCGCGCCTGCTACCTTAGCCACGAGGACACGGAGCATGCCGTCTTCGCGCGATGATTCAAGCGCATCCAGGGCGTCGAGAAGGAAGCCCCGAAGCAGGTCGATCTTCACGCGCATCTTCGCAACGTGACCACGAACCTGCGGCAGCGCAGACAGCGCAGAGTCGTCATAGCTGTATTTCGACGAGGTCACATGTTGAATCGTACGCCGAAACACACCTTCCGTCATTCCGAGTGAGACGGAAGCATTGAGGATGCTGAAGTAGGGCATGACGATCGACATCATCACGTCAAATCCCTTGCCATCTTCGCCCAAAATATTTTCTTTCGGGACGATGACGTCTTCCGCGACAATCGGCGCCGAGCAGTTGCCTCTCAAGCCGAGACCGTCAAAGGGCGCCGCAAGAGAAAGGCCTTTTGAATTCGAGGGAACCGACCAGATCGAGCTCAACCCGTCCGCTGTCGCCGGTCGGCTCGACCAAACATAGATGTCTGCCTTGCCGGCAGCAGTGATAAGCTGTTTGCGCGCATTCAACCGAATTCCTTCGGACGTCGACTCCGCGGAGCTGACCGGTAGCCAGAAGTGGCTGCGGGAACCGGATTCGGAAAAAGCCAGAGTGGCTAAAGTTTTGCCTTCGCTTATTGAACGCCGTACGGATTCCGGGGCGTATTTCTCGAGCACTGCGGTTGCACAATAGTGCATGGTTGTGATCATTGCTGTGGAAGCGCACTCTTGAGCGATGCGTTCGACAGCTGCTGCGGCGGCGCGAAGGCCCTCGCCGCGTCCTCCAACGTCGGCGGAAGATATGAGCCTGAACGTTCCCGCGTCTCGTAGCGCCCCGATGCACTCGATGGGGAAACGAGCTTGCGAATCGGTCTCCTGCGCGCGCTTCTCGATACATTCCGCTGCCACCGCACTGATGGCGTTCAATGCATCCAGTCCATTTTTCGAGAGTTTCCAGGTGTTGCTCATGGGCGTCATCCTTTCGAGTGTTCGACTTTGGTTCCGGGGACAAATCGGTGGCGAAGCTCAGCAGCAGCTTCGACTATGCGCTGCATCTTGGCTTCGGCGACACGAGACTCGTTCACAGGGCTGTTACTGAATGTCGCGAAGCCGCAATCAGGGTTGAGATGGATCCGCTGCGGAGAAAAGTGACGGAGCGCTCCCTCAACGGAGCTCACTATCTGCTCAACCGATTCGAGTTGTTCACTTCTGGGGTTAACCACGCCGAGACCGAGAGACTTGCCCTCAAATGGCATGATTTCGCCGGCACGCTCGGTCGCGTATTCGAGTACCAACTGATCCACATGTACACGTTCGAGATACGGTTTGAGAGGACTGTAGCTGCCGTGCAGCAAGATCGATTCGTTTTGGCTCCAGTTGCCGCGGCAAACGTGCATCCCGAGTATCGGACCACTGAACCCGGCGACGACTTCGTTCAGAAGCTGAACGGCAAATTCAAGCTCCTCCGCAGAGCTCCCTCTGGACGCTAGGGACGCACACATAAACGTGCGGGTACCGGCCGGATGAAACGCGACTTCCGTGAGTACGGGTTCATCGAGCTGAATGAAGCTCGCACCTTCCGCGATGAGCTCCGCGATTTCGGCGCGGAGAAGCTTGACGACATCTTGCGCAAGCTCTTCTTTGCTTGCGTACACCTGACGCGTGACTTCCGGGACGAACATTGCGCGAGTGAGAAGATACGGGCCGGGGAGGGGAATTTTTACCGGTTTATCCGTGTGCTGCTTGATGAAACGAAGCTCGTCAACCGCAAGGGGGCGTGAACGAGAGATTCTGCCCGTGCAGGTCGGGTTGCTGATCGAGTAAGCAGGCACATCCAATGTTTGCAGTAGCCGCTCAAAAGAAAGCTTGTCGTCGACATGCTCGAGCATTTCCGCGAGTGTCATCAGCTTCACACCGCTTAATTTCTCAGCGACGAATGAGTAGAAATTGTCGCGCCGAAGCTCCCCGTCCGTCACGAGGTCGACACCGATGCGGCTCTCAGCCGCGAGCAGCTGGCGTATCTCTGTGTCTGCCAACCTTTGAAAGTCTCGGTCATCGAGCTGCCCGAGCCTCTTGCTTTTTTGAGCTTGCAATAGGGCTCTGCTTCGCGGCCAGCTACCGACCATTGTAACCGGAAAGAGTGGAAGTGACGTTGGCACAGATTCTTCGGATTGATGTGAGCGGTCGGTCACCGAAATTGGGTGCTGAAGTACGGTCACGGTTGAACTGAGAAATAATCGAGCCGTTCCACTGCATCGGCAAGCGCAGCAAATCCAGAAGTCCTGCCCGGGAGCCAGGCTTTGAGCCCCTCTAGGTCCATCATCTCGCGATGCGCCGGATTCTCGTAACTCATCGAGTAGAGCACTTTGAGCCATTCCGCTTCGCGAGCGGAATCGAATGAGCTCCTCACCGCGAAGACGCAGTGATCGAAAAGGTCCGTTTCGGCGATCACCTCGAACTGTTCCGTGTCAATCGTGCCGTCTTTGGTCCACGCAAGCCAATTCAGGTCGAGCATCGCGCAGACATCGGCGTTTCCAGACTTGACGCACCTGAAGGCCTCGAGCTCGCCCCCGATATGGTCGCCGTGCTTTCCTACCAAAACATCGAATCGTCGGACAGTGAAGTCACGGTCGGAAACCAAGCCGGCGCGTCCGAGTAGCCCGAGTGGTATCAATGTGGCTTGAGGCGAGTCCTTTGCGCCAAGGGCCACGATTTTTCCGCGCAGGTCAGCGAGTGTTTTGAGGCCGCCGGATCTCTTCGCGACGAGGAAGCTTTTTCGATCTCGGTCAGTGTCCCGCATGGCAATGGCCCGACAGGTGCTGCGCGAACGGTGTTGAGCGTCGAGCCACGCAAGCGGAGAGTTCCAAGCGATATCCAGATGTCCATCCAGGAGCCCAGTCACTTGGAGCTCATAATTCGTGTAAAACACGGTATCAATCGGGCAGCCGTTCTGCTCGAAGAAGTTGCCGATGATATCCCAGATTACCGACACCTTCGGATCGTAGAGCACTGCGCCTACAATAATCGGTTTTGACATATGTTACGCTCGGAAACGGTTCATCATGCAAGGAGAGGGTTGGGCTCAGAGACATTTGTGCCGCAAACGCGCTTCAGCGCGGCATTTGCAGCTCAGATGTTCAAAACACACATTTGAACGACGGGTCAAACTCAATTAGGGCCGAGAACGTGTTTGCGAGCGGCGAACGGGCAAGAGCATCCTGCCAAAGCGTTTGAATCTCGGCGTCGGACGCGCTGCTGCTCAGGAAAACCCTGACCCGCAAACGTCTCATTCCGGGATCTCCTGTTTCGCCGACTACACCGAGATACATGAGTGGATTATTCAACTCTCCTTGTACGCTCGCCTCGAGATCCTGGATCGACAACCGCCTTTTTCTTGCCAGGTGGGCGATACAGCTCAGCAAGTCTGCGCCCACGGCTGCAAGAACGTATTCGAACGCAGAAACTTGGTCAGAAGCATCATCGAAGTCTACGGCTCGGCCAATCCGGAACTGTCGTTTGCCCACGTGAGCTTGAATGTCGTTTTCAGTGTTACATTGGAGACGAGCTGACCAGCGGATATCATCCATCGGATCCCCTTCGATTATGTTTGTGGCCCCTAAAGAGGCCAATAACGGAGCGCGTTGCAGCGCGCCGCTCGAGGCGACACGCTTTATCGTTCAGAGAATTGTGTCCCGTTTCTCACACTTCTGAGCTTTTACGCTCGCGAACGTAAAAGCTTCCTGAGCTCAGAATCCTTTTACGAACGATTCACTCTTTTCACCTTCAAACGCTCTACGTTGGAGATGAAGCAGATGCTTCATCTGGAAGTTGAAGGTTTATCAGAGGATAAATTTATGAAAACGAACGTTCGGAAACACCTTCTTGTGAACGGTGCGATACTGCGTACCGATTTTCTCTTTGCGATTTGTTTGGCCGGAATCGCGCTGCATCCGCAGCTCGGTTGGGCTCAAAGCGCTCTCGATAACGATCTGGGATACTCGAATATCAAAGATTTCGACCCACGGAAAATAGATTGCAGCGTAGACGGCTTGTTCAAGCTTATCGAAGGCTCCTTCGGCGCGATGTTGACCGTCACTGCGGGGTTGGGAGCGATTATCTCGGCTGCCATGGGTGCGTACCGTGCTGCCGTTTCGATGCTTGTCGTTGCTGTCGGCAGCTTTATTCTGAGGGCTCTCGTCTCGTTGTTTTTCGGCACGTTCGCCGAGTGCTAAGGGAAGCCGGCCGGAGTCAAGGACTTCCGGCCGGACTCTTCAGTTGGGTGGGGAGTATCGATACCCGACTCCGTGGACCGTCTCGATTGGGGATTGCGAATCGGCGCGCTGACCAATTTTCTTTCTGAGCTTGGAAACCTGTTGATCGAGGGTACGGCTGTTCGGAAGGTAATTCATGCCCCAACAGCGATCGAAGATTGTATCCCGGTCGACAACGCGTCCCGGCTCTGACGCGAGCAGGGTCAGCAGCTTGACGTCACGCAA
Source organism: Bdellovibrionota bacterium (assembly GCA_046328905.1). Taxonomy (GTDB): domain Bacteria; phylum Bdellovibrionota_C; class UBA2361; order SZUA-149; family CAZDWZ01; genus JAXLVP01. Next base: position 1,599,732 of record JAXLVP010000002.1, on the reverse strand, counting down.
GCTCAGGTCAATCACCTTTCTCCCGCTCACCGCCCGAAGCTCATGCGGCTTGACACAGAGGGCTCCGAAGACGAAATCTCCCGAAGCCGTCCCTGAGCTGGGTATCAGTCTCCGCGTAATCGCTCGAATTCTGGAAACGAGCTCTTTAACGCCGAACGGTTTCACCATGTAGTCATCGGCCCCGAGCTCAAGACCGACGACACGGTCGACTTCCTCCGATTTTGCGCTGACAAACATAATCGAGACACATCTATTCCGAGCCTTCATCTCTCTGCAAACGTCATATCCGCTTCTGCCCGGCATCATGATGTCGAGGCATACGAACTGCGGAGCTTCCCGATCGAAGAGCGTCAGCGCTTCCTCCCCAGAAGCGGCTTCAAGAACCTGATACCCCTCATTCTGTAAAACGTCGACGAGGCCGCGACGAATTCCGAAATCATCCTCACACACGAGCACTTTCATCATCCCTCCGTTCAACCTTGCCGTACCCAACCGGCGATACATTCGCACGGGCACGGAGAATACAAAAAAATGCAGCACCTCTCAACGCGGGCGTAAGTCGCAGATCGCCCCCATGGAGGCGTGCCAGCTCACGTGAGATCGAGAGGCCGATACCGGTTCCAGCTATGCCGTCCGTGAGCTTGTCCGACCCTCGATAGAACGGTTCAAAGATTCGCGGTTTCGAGGCGGAGGAGATTCCGGGGCCGTGGTCACTGACACGTAGGAAGACAACGGAGCCGAACTGACGTCCTCGAACTGACAGATAACGTCCCGCCGCTGCGTATTTCTCGACGTTCGAGAACAGATTCGCCAGAATCTGCGTGACCGCATCTGGGTCGACTTCAGCTTCCAGCGAATCGTGAAAGTGCGTAACAACTTTGATCCCTAGCTCACGGAAACGCGGCTCGAATTGCGTGCAAACATCGTCGACTATTTCGGTCAGGCTGACTGCTCGAATCTTGAGGGTCAGCTTCTGCTTCTCGTTTAAGCTGAACGACAGGATGTTCGTAATCAGCCGAGAGAGCCGTGCGCATTCAGATGAGATTATCTCTGTGTAGGACTCCGCCTCGCTATCGACGTCCTCGAGACGTTCCGCTAACAAATCAGCGTACATGCGAATGTTCGTGAGTGGGGTCTTGAGCTCATGCGAGACCTGGTTGACGAAGTTGACACGCAGCGCCGCTTCTCGGATTGCGGTCGCATGGCTTCGATAAAAGTACAGCACCGAAGCGCTGAACACGGACAACACGAGCAGTATCGACGGCACGACGGTGAATACTGCCGGGCTGTACAACGAGCGTTCCCAGATTCCTCTCGGCACAAGATATTCAAGCCGGAGCATCTGAAGCGGAGCTTTCAGATGTAAGCTGACAAATGGTTCAAACTGTTCGTCGGAGAGGACAGTATTTCCCCAAGTCAGCCAGGTGTGTTGGTGCTCATCGGCGAGCTTTACTCGATAGCTTCTCGTCGGGAGCTCCGATAACGTATTTGGCGGCAACGTATGCTGCAGCGAGTCCACCAAAACTGAAGTTTCTAACGCTGCACCCCGAATCTCGTCGCCCCGCTTGAGGAGGTAGAGTAACCGCCACTGTTTTCCGGATGAGATCGGATACCACAGCCCCGGGCTCGATCCCGCTGAGCCGATCTCAAATGCAGTTTTTGACCCAAGCTCGGATTGCAGCACGTTCAGCCGGGCGGCAAAGTTCCGTTCTCCCGCAGATGCCGGTCCTCCGGAGCGCCGGATTATACGGGGAGGCTGTCCGGGACTGAGCACAAAGAGCGCTGAAGCGAAGTCGGCCGGGAGGGAAGACTGCTCCAACAGCTTTGCGTCGAGCGGTGTTTTATGAAGCATCCGCTCGAGCTCCAGTGCTTGAGTGTTCAGGAAACCGTCGATACTGACCCGGAGATTTCGAAGATTCTGTAAGTAAACATCCTGATATTGCAGCCGAATCAACTGCCGCTCCTTGAACGTCAGGTCAATTCCGACGGCCATGGCGACCGCCAGAACGCACCCCACAAACATCCACAGACGCAGTTTTCGCTTCGCCATACGACTTTCTCAACCCGATGACATCAGTCTACTTGAAGCGACATTCAGAGGGGTGATCGGCTTGTCTCCGATTTGTGATTATTCTGTGAATCGGCTCAGTTCACTGAAGGCTACCTGCTCGATTGTGCAGAGGACGAAGAAAAAGGTGCTGTTCCGAGACGATCTTCTCGCGGGGCAGCGGCAAGCGTCCGTATTCCACTGGAGGACGTCCGTGCGGGACGTTTCGCGATACGAAGGACAGTTGCTCCAAGTTGGCAAGCCTGCCTTGAGCGTCGTCTCCAAAGAGGCGCTAAGTCGAGCTTGCCGGTGAAAGAGCACGCATTGCGATCGCTAAACCCTGTTTCCAGAATTTACCGCGATCGTTGTGGATGGTATCGAGAAGCTTCTCGATTGCCGAGACGAATGCGCGCACATCTGTTTCTGTTGCAACCAGCGGCGGATACGCCTTGATGACCATATAGTTGTTGCCGCACATCTGCGTCAGAATGTTCGATTCCTCGAAAAGGTGTTTTACGACCATCTGGCCGAATAGCCCAGGGTGGCAGCGTGAGAATCCAGCGAATAATAGCTGCAGGCTCAATTGCTTCGGCGGCTGAAACTCGATTCCATTCATGCAGCCCAATCCTCGCGCCTCTTTGAGCATCTCGTAGTTGGGCGCAAGCTTGTTGATTTCTTCTCGAAGGAGCTGTCCCATCGCGAGCCCATTCGCGCCCAGTCCTTCTTCCTCAATGGTGTTCAATGTCGCGAGGCCAGCTCGCATAGCCAAGGAGTTTTCTCCGAAGGTCGAGGCATGGACAAACGCTCTATCGAGCGTTGAGAACACCGCTCGGTTGTATTCATCGGAGGTGAGGAGAGCGCCTACCGGGACGAACCCTCCGCTCATCGCCTTTGCCAGGATCACCATATCTGGTTCAACGCCGAAATGGTGAGCAGCGAGAAACCTACCGGTCCGAAAGATTCCGGTTTGAACCTCATCGAGCACAAAAGCAGTGCCGAACTTCTTGCAGAGCGCCTGAGCTCCCTTGAGGTAATCCATTCCGGGCAGGAGCACGCCGGATTCTCCCTGAATCGGTTCAGTAATGAACGCAGCATAACGCTTTGACTGTAATTCCGCTTCCAGCGCAGAGAGATCTCCGAAAGGGACCCCGGTTGTATTCGGAAGGGTGGAACCGAACCCTTCTTTCCACCATGGGTTGCTCATGAGAGAGAGCGCGCCGTAAGTCAGACCGTGGAAACCGCCGTTGCAGTACACTATCCCGTCGCGCTTTGTTGCCGCCCGCGCGAACTTTATGGCGGATTCGACGCCTTCGCTGCCGCTGCTCGTGAAGAAGACCTTGGTGAGCTTACCGCCGGCGAGCGTCGTGAGCTCTCTGGCCAGATACGCTGCAAGCTCCGGAACATGACTTTGGAGCATGGTAGGTCTGCTGCCCTGCAGCTCTTCGATGAGGGCCGCTGCAATTTTCGGGTGGTGATGTCCGGCGTTGTAAACGCCGTATCCGGAGAGGTAATCCTTGTATCGCGTTCCTTCGTCCGTGACCAACTCGATGCCCTGGGATTCGACGAAATGCTTGTTCATCCCAAGCGTGCTGAGCAGCTTTACCCACTGTCGATTGACGTGGTCCGAGTAGAGCTTTTCCACGACCGCCTCGTTCGGTGTCCGGTCGTGCTGCTCCTCATTCCGATGAAGCAGCTTGTGGAATAATTTGTTCATGAATTCTCCTCTAGAGGGTAACATGCGGATGACGGACCGTCTCTTTATTGAATTCACAAAACGGCGCAAAGGGCGCTCCTACGAATGTCGGATAGAGTTACAAGTCGCTGCATTCTCTAAAGGTTCGTCCGAGCAAGGAATCCTTTCCACACAACGCAAGGTCCGGCGACGCTCGCATAATTGCGATGGCGGAAGCGACCGACTGAATGCGACTTCAGCTGATGGGACACTGACTTCGGCGGGCGGTCGCCGGGCGGGGTTGTTTTCTGACGTCCGCTAAGGCACACAGATAGCCCTGTTCTTTCTCTCCTACTACCTTTCGAAGCTTCGGCTCTGAGTTGCGCTCCCTCTTTGGATCTGGGTCCTTGGACGGAGCGGCGACACGGGGTCACCGCAATGTATTCGGTTCTATCGCCATAAGGCGCTGTTTTATGCGGAAGGATATTGCTGATCAGGTGCTTGCCAACTCTCTCGAAGTGCTTTGTAACGAGCCCGACGGAAAAGTTGTGACGAGTGTTCAACCGAAACCCGGTTCGGATCCGGAACAATTCCAGGTCGTACACTCCGTTTATGGGAGTCGATATGCCCAGTTCATTCAGATGTTGTTGAGTCAGGTCGACTCGAAACGCATTCAGCGCTCTATCGAGCGAGAATGTGTGTGTAGCGAAAAGGATGTTTGGATCATCCGACAGGATGAGTTTAACGTCGTTGAGGCGTTCTCTTCCCATGTGTGCGATTCGCTTTTTGGGGTAATGAGTGCAGCGGAAGCTGTGGATGACGAAAACTGGGCGGCACAAGTTCGTTGTGGGCTAGGTGAGGCGTATCCCGGACAAATGCGACTCTTTCTCGGCATCAGCCCGTCTGCCGGACGCGAAATTGTTGTATGGGGAATTCCGGGCGAAGCGCACGCAAAGGCGGTGCACTTCTTCCTATTGCACCGCTTTTCTGAGATGCACCTCGGAATTCACTTCGATTCTGCCCCTCTGGCCAGGTTGGAGTCCAAGTTCCGTTCCTCGGGCTGGATTGCTGCAGTCCGCGAGCACTGATTGCACAAGAAAGGATTTCTGTTGCGGTGATCGCCCGGTCGCCGCAAATTACAGTAGCTAATAAAGCGTGGTCCGCCCCATTGCGAGAGAATGAGCGGTGAGAGAACGTCTATGAAAGACGACAAAATACCCGTGACGCAAGCGATCCGTTTCCTGCGGGATCAGAAGATTCAGTTCACTCCTCATCTCTACGATTACGTGGAGAACGGCGGGACGGCAGTCGCCTCGGAACAGCTGGGCTTCGACGAAAGCGTCGTTGTCAAAACAATCGTTCTTGAAGACGAGCGTCAAAAGCCGCTGATCGCTCTCATGCATGGCGACAAGCAGGTATCAACGAAGCAGCTCGCACGGATCATCGGTGCTAAATCGATAAGTCCCTGCGATCCGAAAGTAGTCACGAAACACACGGGCTATGTTGTCGGTGGAACCTCACCGTTTGGCACGAAAACCAAGCTCCCCGTATACATTCAGCAATCGATCATGCCTCTGCCGATCGTTTACATCAACGGCGGCAAGCGAGGGTTTCTTGTCGGAGTAGGCCCCCAGGACGTTCTCCGAGCACTGAAAGCCCAGCCGGTCGAGATTGCAGCTTGAGACCTCGGCATGGTGAGTCTGCGAAGCGCGCTTAGTCGGCACCGAACGGCAACACGTACATTCCTTCCCGCCGAACGTAGTTGCGCCCGATGAGGCCTTCGTGATCGCTTTGCAAGATGATGGTTCCGTAATCATCCGCGGGGATGGGGGGACTGAAGCTCAGCCGCTGAGTTTCGTTCGGCTTCAGAGCGAAGATTGTTTTCTGCGCGACGACTTTCCCTGTCGACGATATGAAGTCAGCGTTCACCGTCAGATCTTTGTCGCCCGAATTGAAGATCTCCGGTACGTTTTCATGAAAGATGAACGAATTGTATTGAGAAAGTTGAGCCAAGCCGGGAGACGACGTGAAAGGTGCAGCGTAGGCGTAAACAAGCTGTCCGAATTGGTTCAATTTGTAAAAGAGTGATACGGCGCTGATAAACCCGCTCGAGGTCGACACGGTAGATGTGGATGCGCTGTTGCTCGCTAGATTCGCTTCAGACTGGAGAATGACATGGTGCGTGCCGCGTGGCGGTACGTCAACAAACTGATTCCCGGGATTCTGTCCCGTTCCAGAGAACACTTGCACCGCAGCGGACGTCGGCGCGGTAGACACGTTTGTCAATTCGACAATACTGATCTCTCCGTTCACACTTGACGTTCCGCCGTGAATCGTCGCCCGTGTAGCGGGGCGATAGGGCAGGTTGAAAGCGGTAAGAAAATTAGGACAGCCGGACCCAGCACCTGGGCAGTCGTAAAAGTAGCGCGTCAGAGTCATGTAGTACTTCGACGGTTGCCCGTTCGGTTTCGGATCGGGGACAAACTGAGCCATCCCGTAGGCGTCGTTGTTCGCGATACCACCAACTCCGACGTGACCGGCGTAATCTCGGCGACCTCCGTCTGGAATATCGACAGCTTCGGATCCAGTGTTCGCTCCCGCGGCGTTGAAATACAGCAGGGTTCCGGTCAACGGTGCGCCGTCTCTGTCCGCGTCGGAAATCGCTATCCAGTTTGCGACGGTTGCTTTGGGGTCCGTTCCAAGGTGAAAAGTGTTCAAAGGAACGGTGACCGGAGTTTCGAAGGGATTGAGAAACGGATAGTAAAGCGCAAAATCGAACGCGGTCCCGAATCCCGCTCCGCCTGCGCGAAAGTCGGGTTTGTAGATTGCGATTCCGCCAGTCCAGGATCCATCAGCGCCGTCGGAATCAACGCAGACCGTTCCGACGGTGTCGCGAGCCAGTCCCATGTCGTTGATGATGAAGTCCTGCTTGGTGTTCGGCCCGATCTTCGCGGAAGTGCGACCTTGCCGTGTGCCGGTCAGATCGAAGTACTCGACCTGAACTGTTAGGTCCGCCGGCTGCAAATTGATCACCGAAGCGATGTTGACCTGGGAGAGGAAGCCGTTTGCTCCGACGCATGCCGATGAACGCAGTGATTGATGGATGCAATCCGTGTTCGGTGATTTACAGAATCCTTGAACATCCACTCCCGACGTATCAACGCGGACCTGAAGCAAATGAGACGAGCTCGTCGAGAGCGAGAGGCCAAGCTCGGTACGGCTCTGAGCTGTGCCGTCAAAGCTGCCCTGCGGCTCGAAGAATTGGAGAGCGGACAGCCGAGCCGAGCTTGGACTGGTGACTGTAAGGAATGTTTTGACGCTCTCGTCGCTCTCACGGAACAGAAGCACCTTGTTCCCTCCAGTGGTGATGTAGATCTCACCCTGTGCCGAAAGGGGTCCATGATAGGTGAGGTAGGACGCACCGTCGAGCGGCACGTGCAGGTCGGAATCGGTTTCTGAAAGAACGAGCTGTTGCGAGATCGCGTTGCTGATCTTCGCGGAGCTGAACCGGAGAAGCTCTGCCGAACCGGTCTGTGAGCTGCGCTTGGCGTAATAAAGGTCGCCGTTTCCGTTCAGAGCGATGGCTCCGGGAAGCGCTTGCGGAACGCTGATTATTGTTTGAGCCAACTGAGGATTGGCAACCGTTAGATAGCGAACCTCGCTCGTACCGAGCGCGGAGTTGCCATTCGTACCCCTGCTAAGCAGAAAGCTGAGATCGTTCAGGAAAGCGAGGTCATAATTGCTGCCGCTCTCGGTGAGCAGGTTGGTTTGGGTCGGCTTCGGGGAAGTTAGGCTCACTCGGTAGAGTGGGCGAGTCACTCCGGAAACGGAAAAGATCGCGAAGGTACCGTTTGGAGAAACCTTGACGAAATCTCCGTTCGTACCTGACTGGAAGCGCGTAATGAGCGAAGAGTCGAGAGGGATGGCTTGGTCGTCGTTCGCATCATAGACGTAGAGCGAGGGGCCGACCGGCTCGTCCGTCCATCCGAGCATGTCCCCGTTAGGAAGATAGCTCAGTCCTCCGCTGACACCACGAGAGGACAACTTCGTCTTGAATGACGGGTCGACTGAAATCGTTTGGGCGCGCGTTACAGCTTCTAGGCTAAATAGAACGGCGACACTGAGCAGCAGCTGTTTTCCTGCAGCTCTTACTCTCGCGATCCGATGCTTCCTCAGTGCTGAGATCATTCCATTCCGTTCCTCGAGAGATGGCCTGTAAGCGCGAAAGCGAATCGCATAAAATTATCGGAAATGGGCGCGCGCAGCAAGGCATTTGCGGCTCACCGTATCGCAACGCTTGGCGAGGTACTCGAGAGGTTCGGAGTGTTCGAGCTACGGGAGCAGGAGCTCTCCTCGGAGATAAAGCTCGGCTTTGCCCCGAAGGATGACCGAATCGCCGGCAAGCTCGCAATGAAGGTCGCCTCCGCGAGTTGAGACCTGCTCTGCGCGGAGATCCGTTTTCTTGAGTTGTTCCGCCCAGTAGGGCACGAGAGTGCAGTGTGCTGAACCCGTCACCGGGTCTTCATTGATGCCGATCGCGGGGAAAAACGCGCGGGACACGAAGTCAGCGGAGCTGCCGGGTGCCGTGGCGATAATTCCCATTCCGTGGAGCTTGGCGAGCGCGGATAAGTTCGGTTTGAGACTCCGAACCGCTTCCTCGCTCTCGAGCACCGCAAGGATGTCGCGACTTTTTACGAGCGCGATGGGTTCCACGCCAAGGGCTTTGGAGAGCTCGTCATTATGCGCCATCGGTGCCCCGGGCCGTGCGGGTAAGCTCATTTCTATCCTTTCACCGGCGCGTTTCGGAGAAAGAGTTCCGCTCCGTGTCGCAAAGTCGATCTGAGTAAGACGAGGCTCGAGCAGGTTGAATAGCAGCCAGCCTGAAGCGAGAGTAGCGTGGCCGCACAAGTCGACCTCACTGGTTGGCGTAAACCAACGAAGATCGAATTTACCTTCAGCGCGTTTCACGAAGAAGGCCGTTTCGGAGAGATTGTTCTGAGCCGCGATGTGAAGCAGGAGCGAATCATCGGGAAATTCGTCGAGCGGGCAGATACCTGCCGGATTGCCCGAAAACGGATCGCGCGTGCAGAACGCGTTAACTTCATAGTATTTCTGAAGCTTCATCTGATTTCCTCGATCACGGACTCCCCTTCCGAGCAGTCGCCAGTAGTCCATCTCCAACGTTCATGAAAACGTAATCTTCCGTCGCTGAGAACCTCCGGTGTTGAGCGGCAGATCCCAGCATGAAGCTCACCGGTGATACTCAGATGGTGATACGAAAACAACAGGCAACCATTTTCATCGATCGAGCCGAGGAGAGCGCCGCGTGCAATGGCTCCCCCTGCATACGATGCGGAGATCGTGGTTCCGTCTTGTTCGTAATGGAAACGGGTTTCAGAACCGACCTGGCCGTTCGGAGAGTTACTTTGAGCGCGGAAGACGCGTTGATGAAGCGAAAATGGAAACATAGCGATTCCTTCGTTGCAGTGCAGTAATCACGAAAACGACGTTGCGCAAGCCCGAGCCGCAAAGATGCGGAGGCACGGCCTTTGAGTATGGCTTTGGGCTCTCGCGGGGCGGAATCGCCGACCGAGTCAAGAGTGGGTCGAGCCCGGAGCTCGGCGAGGAGCGGGCTGTCGACGAGTCGAGATGGATTGGACGCGACCCCATATCGAGGTCGCGTCAGCTCTCCGACCGCTTAGTATACGCAGCGACCGCCTTCGTAATGCATCGGATTCGGGCAGGGGTTGATGGTCCCCTTACCGCCGCGACGGATCTGACTTCGATCGTTGACGACGCAGTGCTGGCCGTTGAAGGTTGTTCCCGGTGGGCAGCTCGGACGCACTTCAGCGTCTTGGTTCTCTTCGTCGCGGCGATTGAGTTGGTCAAATCCGCGATCGTCGAGATCCACACAGCATTGACCACGCCGTGAAGGCAGATCGCGGCAATCTTTGCTGCGAGCCCCGATGCCGGCACAATCGAACGGGCAGGGTCGACACTCCTGGTCAGCGCGCGCCGAGTTGGGAGAGAGCGCTACGAAAAGTTGCATGAACAAAACTACGGCGAGAAGCCGGGAAGCCATCAATCTCATAATTTGTCTCTACGGAAAGAATTTCAGTGAATCGGACTGCACGGTCAATCTGTAGCAAAAGGGTGCGTCCTCTTACAAGTCATTCCCCACACCAGTGCCCCTGTCGCCAACCGCAGGCGACCCCCGCTGGGTCATAGCAAGTCTATCGCGGCTTCTGTAGCCTCTGCCGTTGAACCGAACATCAGCAAGGAGTCCTCGTATGGCGACCGGATGGAACGAGAAGCGCGTCGGACGGCCCCTTGCCGTTGTCACTGGTGCATCAAGCGGAATCGGTCGTGAGTTGGCAAAGGAGCTGGCACGAAGAGGCTACGATCTTTTTCTCTGCGCTGGCTCGAGCAGTCTCATACGGGTCTCGTCTGAAGTAACTGAATTGGGCGCCGCTGTGGTGGGCTCGATCAACTCGGACCTCTCCAATTCGGATGGCGTGGAGAATGTCGCGCAGGAGATTGAGCGCATTGGGCGACCTGTCGAAGTGCTCGCGATTAACGCCGGTGTGGGCGTCGGCGGTGACTTCGCCACTGAAACGAGCCTTGATGATGAGCTGAACGTCATTTTCGTAAACGTCGTTTCATCAGTTCACCTCAGTAAGCTACTCCTTGAAGATATGGTCGCTCAAGGTTCGGGTTATGTCTTGTTCACAGGGTCGATCGCCGGCTTGATGCCGACTCCACTTGAAGCGGTCTATGGGGCCACGAAAGCATTCATCAACTCATTTGCGGAGTCGCTCCGCAATGAGCTTCGGGACCAGGGAGTCCACGTGACTGCGCTCCTTCCCGGCGCAACGGAAACGAACTTCTTTAAGCGGGCCGGCATGGAGGACACCCCGGTCGGAAGAGGAAAGAAGGACGACCCGGCAGAAGTGGCGCGAGATGGGCTCGATGCGTTGTTCAATGAGAAGGACAAAGTTGTTGCTGGAAGCCTGAAGACCAGGGCCCAGGCGATGTTGAGCGATGTTCTTCCGGACAAGATCAAGGCTGCGGTCCATCGCAAACAGGCAGAACCATCCGAGCGGTGAGGATGGCCCGCAGCGCTATTCGAAGTAATACGTGTATCCCACAATAAAGCTGAGGGCGTTGTAGTCAGCTCTTGACGCCTGCGGTTCGCCGAGAAGGAGGGAGCTTTCCGCCGGAGCCCCGAAGTTAACCGCCTGCCGTACATCTTCGCTTCGACCATGCGTATAGCGGATCCCGCAGCTCACGTCAGACATCTTTCGATGGTAGATTCCGCCGATCGCGAAATGATACAGATTGAAGTCGGTGTCGCCGAGCGAAAGTCCGTTCCCGTCGTATGCACGTGCGTATGAATAATCCGTCGAGAAGCTTGCCAGGGCCTCGAGCTGCGCGGAGAACCTTTGTCGCAAACCCAGCGCGAAGTTGAAGACGTCGTCAGCCGCGTCGACCACCTGCAAGAAGTCGGCCGCATCAAAAGAGGATGTCGCTGCTCCGGGAGGTCGGAGGAAATCCCGGCTTTCCGGCTTCAGGACAGCGTATCTTCCGACCGGCGCGAACCATTCTGTTGACAGCGAGAATGTCGTGTCTGAGGAGGCTGCAACATCGGCGCCAAGCGCCACAGAGAACGGGGTTTTGAACTCAGAGTCCAGATCTTTTTGGCGGTCGTCCGCGACGAAGCTGATTGGGCCGGAACCATCAAAGTTGATGTTTGAGACCGAGAGGTCGCGTGACGTTGTGCCGGTGCCGAAGATACTTACGCTCGGTGTGGTGAGCGCTATGCCCAATCGAACCGGGTCGATTTTGGCTTGCATTCCGAATTTACCCAGCAACCTCCCATTCAGATAGTCGTAGTTTGCAATGTCATCTGTCAGGGCAACTTGAGTCGCGTTGCTGCTGCTGATGACGCGGACGTTCGTCGATTGATTGAAAGATTCCTGCCGAACCGCACCGACTCCTGAAAATCCGACGGACAACCAGTCGTTCAGGGCGCGTGCGTAGGTGCCGATTCCCCAATATTCATTCAGCGAGGAGTCGGCATTGTACTGTCCGATGTAGTTCTCGCTGCCGGGAAACGTATCCCGCTCGATGAAATTCCCTTGAACGTCCAGTCGATCAGACAGCTTGAGCCGCGCGGTATTCCTGCTGAGCAGACCGTAACCGAGAACATTTTCGTTCTTATCGCCGAATATGACCACTCCGGACACAAGCAGCGGTACCACGTTCACGCTTTCCGAATCGAGATCTTCCCCGGTTCCGGCCCCGTTCTCGAGCTTGGTCTCTTCGTAGCGAAGGGCGTTTGCACTGACAGTAAGACTCTCGTTGTCGACAAATCCCAGTGCTCCCGGATTATAGAAAATGGCGCTGGTGTCGTTGACACCGCCGACTACTGCCCCGCTGAGAAGGGCGGACTGTGAGCCGAACTGATTGTTCCAATAGTTGTGATCTTGTGCGGACGCACAAAGCGGAGCCCCGAGCGTCAGCGAGGCCAACGCGAGGAGCTCGAGAGCGCGCTTGGGAGCTCGTACCATGGTCACCTTTCGAGTAAGAGTCGGTCGGAAACAAATCCGGGAGACGAGGCCGCCCAACTGTGTCCGGAACCTCAGTCTACTGGATGAAGGAAAGGTGGAAAAGCTGTAAAGCGCGTCGGGGTAGACGACGTAACATCCGTCGCGCAACGGATACGTTAACAAGGATGAAATGATGGGAAAGCAATAAACGCAGGCTGAGCGAGGCGAACCGGAATCCGATACCGCCACGCTCCGCTTCAGAAATGAGACTTATCGATGAAATGCTCCGAGCGAAACACCGCTGCCGTATTTGTTCTTGTTTTTTTGCAGGCGCTGTTCGCGAAGCAAGCTCAGATCGACTCCATTGAATGCGCGCACAGCAGGCGTCGATGACGGACCCGTTCCGACTACGACATCGGCGATACCGTCACCGTTAACGTCCGTGCTCGCCACCGAGACGCCTCCGGTGAAAGCCGGTTCGAATGCAGTAAATCTTGCTTGCTCGCTGCCATCGTAGCCGCTGAAGATTCCGACCTGTGGCGCTCCGCCGGCCCCCATTCCTGTAATTACCTCCTCGAGCCCGTCACCGTCGACATCGCCAGCGGCGACGTTCACCCCTCCGAGGAAGCTCGAATCATACGGATAAAAGCTTTCGAGTGTTGTGAGATCGGTTCCGCTAAAAATGCTTACTCGCGGTTGGCCACCAGCTTTGGGAGCGACGATAATGTCGGAAAAGCCGTCGTTGTTTGTATCTCCTGCGGCAACGTTTACTCCACCGGTGAAAGATTGGTCGTATCCATAAAAGCTGAAGAGAACGGCGAGGGTGACACCGTGAAAGACTTTCACGATCGGCAGGCCGCCTGCGCCGGCACCTACGACGATGTCATCGGCACCATCACCGTTTACATCGCCGACGGCGACGGAGACGCCACCGCGGAATGCCGGGTCAAGTGCTAAAAAGGCCAACGTCTGCTTTCCGGCTGCATTGAAGACTCTGACGTATGGAGCGGTGCCCGGTCCGGCGCCGGTGACGATATCGCGAAGACCGTCTCCGTTCACGTCACCGACTGCGACACTAATGCCGCCCGTGAATTTGCCCTTTTCGACACGAAATTTTTTGGTGAGCTTTCCGCTTTGAAACGAATAGAGCGAAACTTCGCTCAAGCCATTTGCGACGCCGACGGCAACGTTGGGAATGACGACGGGCTTCTGACCTTTACGGGAGTCCGCGGAGGCCGGAGTGGTCATCAGGAGAACTGCGACGGAGAGTGCGATAGCTGAAGTTAAACTTTGACGCATGAGAGATGCTCTTGTCTTGCATGGTGGAACGATCAAGGGAATTCTCGGCCTCCTGCGAGATTAACTTAAGAGTCCGCAAGAACGGGACAGCGTGCCGATGAGAGGAAAATCGTGTGCAAACAAATGAAGTTGGAGATGCTCAGACGCAATGTGCCGAAAAGCACACCGGCGATTGCGGCCTGTACTTAGGTGGTGAAGCACATCTCGAGGGGCGCCCAATATTCAGTGAGCGTGCTCACAAAGTCGAAGTGGATGGATACGGTACACATTGGAGGCAATCGGATTCGCAGACAGTCCTTCCTCACTTCATCCAAAGTGTAGCGGCCCAAGGCTACGGAAACGCCTTGGGCCGCGGTTGCCTATGTTAAATCCGGAGAGAAGGGAAATCGTCATGCAGTCGGCCAGGAGATCTGTCGAGATGGTTCCTGCTGAAGAATCATCTGCTCGCAGGTATCGGCGAGGATGACGGCGTCGAGCGCGTAACTCGGTTCCAGGGCGCCAGCGTCGGAGGACGGGTTGGCGATCAGCTCGGCGAAGCGGGTCTGCTCGAGCGCAAGGGGCTCGATATCCGGATCGAAACGGGCGGCCGGGAGCGCCAACGCGCGCGGTTCTTCGCCAGTCAACGCGGTCGTCGCGACGCCGTTGTATCGATCAGCTTCGTACACCACCTCACCGCTGCTGGTCTCGATCGTGTAGCCGTGTTGAAACGCCACCGAGTCGTCTTCGATGGCACCGCATTCGACGACGACCGTGGCTCCGTCCGCCCAGACGATCTCGACCATCGCCCATGAGACGAACGTCGGGTCATCGGGATGGAGCCGGTATTCTTTGATGCGAATTGCCACGGGGCGACCGAAAAGGAGTCGGAGCAGATGGAGGTCGTGCACCGCGAGGTCGAACCACGCCGAGCGGCAGGCAGACTTGTTCTCGGGCTTGTTGATGCCGTTCGAAGCGCACACCATCCGGTGGAGATATCCGCCTTTCAATGTTCCGGCGTGTCCTCCGCTCATGAAGGTCACCAGACCGGCGAACTGAGGAAAGAACGGCAGGATCTGACCTACGGCCAGAACGGCGTCGGAACGTCGTGAGTTGAGCGTCGCGAGCGCTTCGCTGGGATTGAGCCCGAACGGCTTCTCGACGAAGACGTGAATACCGCGGTTCAGGAACAGGGTTGCAAGCTCGCAGTGAACGCGCGTCTCACGGCAGATGTAGACAGCGCTGACTGTCTTGTCGCGGAGGACGTCGCCGACTGTCTCGTACGTCCGGATGTCGGCCATAAGGCTCGGCTCGATCTGGTCGCGAACCTTGACACCCAGATTGTTGCCCTGCGGATGGCCACGCAAGTTGCCGGCTCGCACGTCGGCGCTTCGCGTGCAGATTCCGATGCGACGGTTGGACGAGGTCGCGCGTTGCTGGATGCGAAGTCCAGTTTCGAGATGGGCGCCGCCCATTTCTCCGATGCCGATGTAGACTTCAGTGGTGTCTTGATTAGGTCCCGACATGATGTGCTCCTGACCGTGAGAGTGGCGCACCGCTCGGTGCGGACGGGAGGCATGACTTTCCAAATAAAACCATGTCCGTCAGTCAAGGCGGCGACGCGATTCGCTCTCAGCGACGAACAAAATGAGAAGGCTTCTTCTTCAGAGGGGTGGGAAGGAACAGCAGTGAGGCCGAGGTTTGTAGCAGAACCCGCCATTTTGGTAAATTCCTGAGACCCGTGGACGGAGACAGAATGACAAGGTTATTTACCAACTTGGAATGTTTCCAAGCGGAAAGTGGGCGATCCTGAGCCCGTTTCACGCGCCAGCGCCTACCACGCGCCCGACCGGCCAACACCGAAACGCTCGAGACCGGTGTGCCGGTTCCTTGCAATCTCAGCAACCGTGTTCTATTCGTTTCTGTCCCTTCCCGCGGTATTTCTCCGTTCCAATTCCGGTAGAAGAGTTAGATCGGCCCGATCGAAAACTGCTGTTTTCCGTCGTGGCCGGAACGGAAAGTTTTTGCTCAAGGTTCCGGCCCTTCTCGTCTCTTCACTTGGACAAGGACCAATGACATGAAACGCGATCTGAAGCTCGGAGTGTTCACTGAAGGCTGGCCGGGCCTCGAGCTCGGCAACCTTCACCGTCTCGAGGAACCGATTCAAGTTATCGACTGTCACGCGCCGCTGGAGCTCGATCAGGTCGATGCGGCCCTCGTTCGCCTGAACAGGGTGCTCCAGGAAAAAGACCTTCTCCTCGATGCCGTCGTGTTCGGCTTGCCTGGAGAATCGTACGACTCTCCGGCCATCGCGCTCGAAACCGTTGGATTTGCTGCGCCGGGCAGCGAACGGCGCGCTGAGCGCTTTCGCTATGCGCGGACTCTCTTCGACCTGGTGTCGAAACGTATTCCGCGGGAGCGTTTCGTTCGCCGCCGTTTGACGGTCAAGGGCCATTTCGGCGGCTTCCATAACCTGCCGGACCACGAGCTCCGTCATCTTGGTGCTGGACTCGGCATGCTTGCTCGGCAGGCGCTCGAACCGCACGATGGGCTCATGCTTGCGGAGACCGGCTGCGAGCCCGCTAGCGCCGTCATCGAGTTCATCAACCAGTTCGGCTTCGGCCGGTTGGCGTGCAACTGGGATACAGCAAACCTCGCTTTGTGGGGCGCTGGTGTCGACAATCTCGAATACGCGCGCTCCCTCGCTGACGCTGGGTTGCTTCGCGGTGTCCATCTGAAAGGCGGGAGGGCTCCTACCGTAGCGGGCGCCTGGGGGACGGAGATCGACCCCGGTCGTGCTCTCATTCAGCAGGTCATCGAGTTGCTCATGAATTGTCCTGAAGTCGATGCTCTGATCGTCGAACGAGAGCTGTTTCTCGGAGACCAACGGGAGACGCAGGAGGAGAAAGCCGCCGGTCTCAGTCGTACGCTTTCTCTCGTTCGCGACGTGCTCGCCGCGTGATCAGAAAAGCAGGAAACGCACGGGGAA
This sequence comes from Bdellovibrionota bacterium, assembly GCA_046328905.1. Lineage (GTDB taxonomy): Bacteria > Bdellovibrionota_C > UBA2361 > SZUA-149 > CAZDWZ01 > JAXLVP01. Next base: position 1,583,200 of record JAXLVP010000002.1, on the reverse strand, counting down.
GCCGGCTCGTCGCTGCTTCCCCGTGCTCGGTTTGTCCGTTCCGGCACGAAATCGCTTTCGCCTCGTGTCGGTAAGGAACCAGTGACACCGTGCGCTTACTTTGGCGCGGGCATCTCCATATCGATACCGCCCCAAGCATTCGCGGTGTTCAACTTCGTTAACCCGCAGGACTTTGCGTAGACGAAAAGCTGAAGCTTGTAGGCAGTGAGGAATTTCAGGCTGGTGTTAATGACCGCCATACCGAGCTTGTCGCCTCCGCCCCAGGGATAGGTCACGTCGAAATTCGTGAACTTGTCCTCGGAGATCTCTGCGAATGCATCTTTCAGATCTTGTGCCTGCCGATCGAGCGCGGCCGGGATGTCCTTCAACGTGAAGTTTTTCGCCTCGGCTGAGTACGCGCTGAAGATCTCCCAGTTGTTATTTGCAATCGACTTCGTCGCGCCGGCACCGACGCAGCACAGGTAGTGAAGCAACTCTAGAGTGGAACGCATACCCGGTGCGGGCCGATAGTCCATCATCTCAGGTGTAAGTTTGGATGTGAGGTGCTTCACGACGTGAAGCTCATGCAGCAGTGAATCGAGCAACTGTTTCTTTGTAATCATAAAGGCTCCGAAAAAGAATTGTGTGCCGGGTGTTTGTACTGTGCCCGGCCAAAACACTCAAGTTGATTTCAAGTGTGATTGCAAGACTCCAGGAACACGTCGCTTTCTCCGAAGCGTGCTGGGATATGAGACTCTCCGGAGCAGCGTTGGCTTTGCTCCACCAATCATTTCTTGCAGACGATTTTACTGAAAATTCGGCAAACGGTTTGGGTCGGAGGCAAAGAGAAGTCGCAGTATGCACCGTTTGGAATCCCAGACTTCGTCACCGGTCGTCCTTCGGTAAACGATTTCGCTGCGCTCAGTCCTTGTCCCCGGCAAAACGAATCGGCAGCCACCTGGCCGCACTGGGCACCGTAAATTAAGCAGAGGTCAAGTGGCGAACCGCCGAATGTCGGATTGTCGAACTCGACAAGCTCCTCCGGTGACGGGCTTGGAGATGCGGAAGGACTCGGTGATGGAATCGGGGACGCTGAAGGCTCAGGGCTAGGAGACGGAGCAACTGACGGTGCCGGCTCGGGAGAGGGAGCGGCGCCGGGAGAGGGCTGAGGTTCCGGTGTCGTTTCAGCCGACGGCTCAGGACTCGGCGGTGCGACCAGCGGTGTCGGCGATGGAAGAACCGGCTCCGCTGAAGGCTGAGGCGATGGTGGTATCACCGGCGAAGCTGGCGGTGGAGATGGGGGTGGGGGCGGAGGACTGCTCGGCGCGGGAGGAGGACGGTTCGGTTCTGGTTCCGGTTCAGCAGTTTGCGCTGTGCGGCACTCCGGCGGAAGCGCGCTGTTAGCATCGATCTCATTTCCGGCAGAGCGGAACTCGCAGCTTACAGATTGTCCGAAGAGCCGGACTGAGGCGAGCACGACCAACGCTACGAGTATTGCGATGATGATAAACTCTGCTAGGCCTTGTCCGCGTTCCATGGAAGAGCGATCGTACATGAAGCCCCCAAATTACAGCTTACTCCAGTTCCTGCGGGATATCGTCGCCGTCATTGTCTTCGTACCGCTCGTTCTGCTCTTCAATCTCCGCGGTTTCTTCGTTCAAGACAAGGTCGAGAACCAGCTTCACGGCCGATTCAGGCACATTGTCAACTGTCACGGAAGATTGGAACGACTCACCTTTCAGAAGGAGAGCGATCGAAGTCGGTTTCGAGTCGAGGGAGAGCGAAAAATGCCCATCGGGATCCGTAACGTCATGCGTGAGATTGTTCGCTGGAGCGTCGAGGCCGGAGACGCGAAGCACTACACCATCAGCTTGAGCTACTGATACTTGAACTCCCGTTAGTGGCGCACTCGCAACCGAGCGCAGGGTGCCTGTGACCTCGAATCCGCCGCCTCCGGTGCCACTGGTGCCGCCACCGTTGCCGCAGCCGTACGCGAGCAGAGCGATGCAAGTGAAAAGGAGAAACGAGCTGAGCCGGTAGAAACAGGGCCTTCCGATTTGAGAACGATGCGGCATGATTATTTCAGTAAGCTGATTCATTTGTTTTCTGACGGTTCAACAACAGCTGCGCCGTCATCCGTTCGGCTGAATGACGTTATCGTTACTCGAACCGGAGGGCTCGTATCAGTCGAGCTTTTGTTCGTGTCTCGATCCAACCGTGAAAGGAACTCTCTTGCCTTGGCGTGAAACGCGGAGCCCTCACGCAAGAGCCACTGCCGGACTTCTGGGAGCGACTGAGTCCCAATATTGTCGTATTCGGTCCGCAAATGGAGATTCGGTTCGCGGCGAGGTCGATAGACGTTTTCTTCGACGGCAGCGATGAGGTCATCGCTGTCTTTTGAGAGGTGTCGAAAGCTCGCATCCACGTCTGAAGCCACAATGTACTCCTTCGTCCGCAGCCGAACTCCGTGTGGAGTCGATTCAACGGCTTGGATTCGCTCGAGCTCGAGCAAAATCGTATAGGGATTGGGGTCGCTGCTTACGGAGCGAAGCAACTCAGCAAACTCCCCGTCCTTACCGTCAAAGGTCAGCACGCGAGGGCTTCCTTTCGTTGTCAGAAATCGCTCGTCGACCTGCCAACGAGCGATGACCCGATTGATGATGTTGGAGGTCGACTTAGCGGTCTTTTCTTCTCCTCCGCTCAGAAACCGCATGACGTCCGCACGGTGCAGTCCGGTCATGACACTCATGCGGTTTACGGTCATGCGTTCGCCGAGCGACTCCATTTCGTGCTTTGCCGCTTCGACGAGGCTGGACTTGCAGCTTTCGATAATCTCTTGCAGCTTGAGTGATCGACGGAGGCAGAACCGCATGACCGGCAAAAGCAAGAGCCGGAGGCAATGGGCTGCAATATCAACGTCTTTCTTTTCCACAATTCTCTGTCTGGGCGACGATCGGCGCGAACGTGCGACTTGGATCTGTTAACGTAATATACTGATAAGGTAAAGAATCTGGTCTTATGCCCGTTTTAGCGTGACTAGACGAAGTCCCGGCCTCTAGGGCGCTCCTGATCAAATGGGCATGAATCGCCTTCTCGAGTCTCGAGCGGACATGCTAAGAGGCGTTTGGGGTGAGAGAAATGTCAGCCCGAGGAGGCCTGTCCATTGCCGCGAAGCGCCAATCCAGAAAAAAATCGACGTCTGAAGAGCGAGACGTCCAAGCTTCGTTTCTCGGCTATGCTCTGGCGCTACCAAGGAGCCGCCGGATGGTATTTCGTGACTCTGCCCAGAAAGCTATCGCTCGCAATTCGAAGCTCGCATCGGGAGAGAGCTCGAAACTGGGGCTCCCTCGGTTGTGAGGCAACAATCGGTACGACGGCATGGAAGACATCGCTTTTTCCGGATCGAGCTATCGACGCCTACCTGTTGCCGGTGAAGGCAGCGGTTCGAAAGCGTGAATTGCTCCAAGAGGGCGAGCGCATTCAGGTTCAAGTCCGCATTCTCTAAGCATCGCCGCTCAAACCCTCGTTCTCAAGCGAGGGTATTTCCTCAAGAATCACTACCGTTATCGGTAGTAATGCTCAAAGGTCCATCGGCTGGGGGCGGCCTTCGACCGATTCGCTGCATCGAAAGCTGGAAGGAAAAGTTGCCCCAATGGACCTCGAAAGCTCGCCACCACCTGATAGTTCCGACGACCGCCGGGCGTATCGTCCTTTCATCTCGGTTGTTGCCTCGTTTGCGACGGCACCGATCGTTTGCCGTTTGTGGCTCGTCCTCTTTCCGCAGCATCCGGACACCGTTCACACTTTCGGTTCAGCACTCCTCGAAAATTTTCGCGGAGTGTTTGAGGACGTTGCGATCGCTTTGTTCCTGGCATGCGCGATCGGATTGATCGCGACGACAACACTGAGGCGTCTGGTCTTCGCCGTGATTCTTCTCGCTTGGTCCGTGCTCTACTATGGACAATACGAGCATGTCGCCGACTTGGGCGCTTCGCTCCATTATGAAGAGTTGAGGTACGCGCTGACGGGAGCATTCTTGCGTGGCTCTGCTTCGGCAGTACTCGCCCCTGGCCTCTGTATATTGCTCGTCGCAGGCGCCCTCATCGCCGCGGCGGCTGTCACTCCACCACCTCTGCGTGCTCGCCGGTTTTTGGCTCATTCCCTCCCTGCGATGGGATGTGCAGCGCTCTTGGCTTTCTGGCCGGTTTCACTGGATCAGCGTCTCTGGCCCCAGCGAAATCTGCTGGTCGAGAACGTTCAGAGTGCTTGGGAAGCTCTGGGCGTCGGAAACACAGCCGTATCGAACGCGGCGATGGAAGACCTCGCTCGCAAACTGCAAAGCGCGCCGGAAGACGGCCCGGCTCGGTTCAATACACCGAAACAGAAACGAAACATCTTACTCTTAATCCTCGAGGGCATCCCCGGACCCGCACTTGATCCGATAGCAGCGGAGCACGGTCTGAAACCGACCGGTCTGATGCCGTTCCTCAGTAACCTGGCGGAGCAAGGTCTGCTCTACACCAATTTCATTACACAAGACCGACACACGGACCGCGGTGAATTCGGAATCTTGTGCGGGCAGTATTCCAACGCTTACGGAATGCCGCAGATGTCGGAGTACGCGAGCTGCGGTGGCGCGGTATGCCTGCCCCAAATGCTCAAGGAGAACGGATACCATACGGAATACGACCAAGCTGCCCCGCTTGAGTTCATGCTGAAAGCCAGCTTCATGCCTGCCGCGGGGTTCTCCGAAGCTCATGGAACGGATTGGTTCACGAAAGCTCATCTCACCAATGGATGGGGAATCGATGACCGGTCTCTCTTTGAGGCCGGGGCGGAGAGAGTGAAATCGTTAACAAAGCTTCCGAACCCGTGGTTTCTTGCGATGCTGACCGTTGGGACGCATCACCCCTACCTCATTCCGGATGAGATTGCGGCGCAGTTTCCCGATCGAAGCGCTGCGAGCATGCGCTATCTCGACGGAGCGCTGCAAAATTTCTTCCAGGAATTGCAGAGCAGCGGCAGTCTCAAAGATACGCTGGTGTTGATCACATCTGACGAGTCGCACGGATTCCCGAACGAAAACCCCGTGCTGGAGCTCCTTTCTTACAATTGGGGATTCCTCCTCGCACTTCCCGATGTGAGCTTCACGGCAGCACATGTAAAAGAGCCCTACCAGCAGATTGATATCGCGCCGACGGTCCTCAACTACGTGGGCCTGGCAGAAGCGCGAAAGCGCTTCTCCGGGTCCGATGCCTTCGCCCAGGCCGACCCAGCACGCCCGCTCTACTTCGCCAATCACTTGGGCTCCCGAATCTATTTTGCGCACGACGGTCGGCTCACTATCTCGTCGCTCAGCGGCGGCGCGCGGAAGAACTTCAGCTTCGGGCATCTGGACCTCTTCACTTCAACAATGAGGCAGATTGCAGATATCCCGGAGCGCCAGACTCTTTTTCAAGCGATGAGAGATTCCCTCCGAAGCACGTGCTCCGAAGCCGCTCAACAAACAGTAACGTTATTCCCAAAAGGTGTGAAGCGATTCGGAGGTGTCGATGTCAGCGGAATGTGGATTATGGGTGGTCAGCACATGCGTGTGCCGGAGAAGTCTCATCTCAGTCTCGATCTCAGCTTCGATTATCGGCGCGGAAATTCTACTGATCGGGACCCAGGCCTGTTCCATGTTCGCCTGACACGAGGCGAAGAAGACCTGAAAGATATTCAGTGCATTATGCCGAGCGGAAGCCGGACGTCGATTCACTACGAGTTCAACACGGAACGTGATCTGCAGTTCTTCAACGTAAACGGACTGCTCCATCAGCTTGCTGCACACGACGAATGGGACGTTCGCGAGGCGAAGATCTCACACCGGCCGATGGTGCCGACTGACCAAGAGTTTCTCCTCTATACACTCGAAAACGGTGAAACGACCTTTCGCGTTTGGGATACAGACTCGTTTCCGACAGCGGATTGCGTCAAGAATCATCGGTCGATTGAACGCTGCCCACAACAATTTGTTATCTTGAGCCCGCTCTTCTCCCTTCCTGCGCATTCGCAACTCGTTCTTCGTTCGAACGTACGGGGAATCACCGGGAATCCAAGAGTGTTTGTCGAGGTATCGTCTGAAGATGGAGAAACTGTCCAGTATCGCTCGACGATCGCGGAAATTTCGAGCGGGCAGAGTGAGACCGTATCAGTCTCTGCAGATACAGGTGATGGGCAGCGGCCTCTTCAGTTCCGCCTCGGTTGGGTTCCGAGCTCCGACCAGGACTCGGCTGAGCTCGAAGACGCTACCGTGACGCTGTCAGCCGCTGTGCCTCGTTGAACTCAAAGAATATTGCTTAAACGACAGCGGGCGAAACGAACGTTTCGCCCTTCAGTCGCCCGTCACTTCTCGGCCTTGGCCGTCGTGAGGAGGCGTTGGAGACGTCTCGTCTCTTTCATCACTGCCACTCCAGGGTCGTAATCGACCATTGGTGAGGCGGATTCGAGCAGATCGAGCATGCTCTTCAGGAGCTTCCGCTCGCGTCGTTCTCCGGCGCGCTGCCGTTCGAGCAGTGTCGAGCCGATCGGTCCGAGCCTGGACATGATCACGGTGTAGGCGAGGTCGTCAGCGCCGAAAGACGGAACCAAAACGAATGTACCTCCCGAGGCCGCCCGGTTCTGGGGGTCGCGGCGGATGAGAATCCTTGCCAGGTCCATCAGCTCGCGAAGCGCCGACTCGGTGCCTTTGCCGTTCCCTTGCGACTTCTTCACCTGAGCCGGAGGACGACGCTTCTTCGAATGGCCATTGCTCTGGGAATGGCCATTCTTCGACTCCTTGACCCGATTGAACGCCAGCAAGTAGACGTTGGCGAACTCGACGCCCCAGCGTGCCGCGTACACGGACTCCAGGAAGGCGAGGAGTAAAACGGCATCCTCGTTGAACTGGTTGCCGAATGACGGGACCGCGGCCAGAAGATCCTCCGCCAAATCGAGGAGGTCGGCTCCGAGGATCTGGTTGGGCTCGCGCTCCCGCTGCTCCCACGGACGCTCGGGAACGCCGACCAACACCATGGGAGTGGTGTACGCCTGGGCGTGCGAGAGCTGACGAACGAGATTGATCGTCTCCATGAAGCGGGTAGTCTGCGGGTTGACCGCCATACCGCACTCAATCCTATCCCGGGCGGCCCGATCCAGGCGAGCCGTGAACGTGCGGAGGTCGAGATCGAGCAGACGGTAGACTTCTGACATCGGTAGCCTTCCTTCCGGAGGTGGACCTGCGATTCGGGCTCGGGCGTGGAGCGCGAAATCGCATTTCAAAAACCCTATCAATGCGAAACGTTCGCGCCCCGAGCTCAGCGACTGCTCAGCTTGGAGCGCGAATCAAACATCGGATGTGGTTTGGAAGGATCATCAGAGTCCGAAGGGACTCGGTCCGAAGGACTCGGCGATGATGAAATGTTAACGAAGCATGCGCCGAAAAACAAGACACGAGAGCGGCCGAGGGCGTCCGGCGAGAGGTCTCGGCGTTCCGAAGTCACACGAGGCGACGCGTTTTCTCAAAAGAACCGCGTCGCCTACATGGTCGGCACTACTCGCACAGCGAGTAGGCACGGCGGTAAGCGTCTAGAACCAGAGGCAGCTCGGCGAGCAGCTCGACGGTTGCCTCGGACGATTCGTCGTCCTCGTCACCCATGTCCGGCTCCCCGGTATCGAGGGAGCTGATTGAGGAACCGATCTGTTGCGGCTCGGGAGCCTGTGATTCGTCAGAACCTCGCCAGTCCGGCGTCTTGAGATAGCCGTCTCCTTCGTCGTTGTCGGTCGCTTCCTCCTCGCTGTCGACCTCGACGACGACAATCGACCTGAAATCGACGCGAATCTCGTCGTCGTCCTTCAGCTGAGTGAGGAACGCTGTGAGATCGCGTTCAGCGTTCTCGAGCGTAGCTGGAGAAACGATCGTGTTTCGATCCAGGAGCCGCTGGACGTTCCGCAGCACGCGGCTGCAGTCGGGATAATCGGAAGCGCAAGTGTGGACGACGGCGTGCACGGCGTCGACTTCGAAGAACGTATCCGCAAGAAGCAACCGAGTGGCGTTTTGGAACAAACGGCGTCGTTCATCATGGGGAACGTCGCAGAGGTCCATCGTGCCATCGAAAAGCTGTTTCGACACGACGATTCGCCTGAGGGTCCGCAGCGCCAGATCGACTGCGTGTTCGAGGTCATCCGGGTCGGCGAACTCGCCATCTCTGACGAGCTCAGCCAAGGTGTCGACGACCACGTCGTAGTCATCCCAGTCCTCCGGCTGGACCTCGGGGTCATGACCGGCGCGGATGAATCGCTGGTAGTAGCGGGCGAGGGGCTCGAACGTTCTAAGCTTCAGGACCGGGGTGATCGCTGATGTGTCGCACATGGGGGGACCTTTCGTGAGAGGGTAGGCATCCGAAATGCAACGCTTCATCTCATGCAAAAACCATCAGAAAAGCGTCGCGCCTCATACCGACCACACCGGCTGGTGAAGCAAAGCCAATGCGGGAGGCTGTGAAGAGCGCGGAAAAGAAACAACCAATCGAAAAGGAAAGAGAGCGGCGGTAGGAAGGCTCTTATACCGCACTCGGGCCCGAACTGGAATGAACCAGAGCAAAAGTCTCACCCATTCGCGATCGCGGTTGGCCACAGCTCGATAAAGTAGGACAACGAAAGAGTTTTCTCCTACCTAGCCAAATTTGTTTCTAGTATGAGCCACGGGGAGAGGAAAGCTTTCCCTCCCGGCGGCGTCTGTTTCGGAGCCGGACCGAAGGACAACTTGAGAGACGAAGCACAACGTTATGATTCCGAAGCTCTTCACACCGTTCAAAATCAAAACGATAGAATTCAAAAACCGCATCTGGGTCTCACCGATGTGCCAATACTCGAGTACTGACGGGCACCCGACAGATTGGCACCTCGTGCATCTGGGCAGTAGAGCGATTGGAGGCGCGGGAATGATCATGGTGGAGGCGACTGCCGTTTCGCCCGAAGGGAGGATTTCCCCCGATGATAGCGGACTGTGGTATGACGAGCATATTCCGAGCTTTCGTCGGATCACAGACTTTATCGCCGCTCACGGGGCGGTATGTGGAGTTCAGCTCGCGCACGCGGGAAGGAAGGGCTCCACTGCTGCACCTTGGGACGGGAACCACGTGCTCCCTGTGACCGAACGGGGATGGCAGACGGTGGCACCGAGCGCCGTGCCCTTCAACGCAGGTGACCCGGCTCCCCGAGAGATGTCGCGTGAAGATATGCAGAAAGTTATCCGCGACTTTGAAGAGGCCGCCGCCAGGAGCCTTCAAGCGGGCTTTCGAGTCATTGAGCTGCACATGGCGCATGGATATTTGATGCACCAATTCCTGTCGCCGCTCGCAAACCACCGGACCGACGAGTATGGTGGGAGCCTAGAGAATCGAATGCGCTTTCCGCTGGAAATCGCAGCCGCGGTGAGAAAACGTTGGCCATCGGAGTTTCCACTTTTCGCTCGAATATCCGCCACAGATTGGGCGGGTGGAGAAAACGAAATTGAAGATCTGCGTCCGCACGGCTCCGGAGAGCACGCGAGTTGGGATATTAGTCAGTCTGTGGAGCTCTGCCGATGCTTGAAGCGAATCGGGGTTGATCTGATCGATTGCTCGAGCGGAGGAACGCTCGCAAGCGCGAAGATTCCTGTCGGCCCCGGATACCAGGTACGGTTCAGTGAGATCATACGCAGAGAAGCATCTCTCCCCACCGCTGCTGTAGGCATGATTACTGATCCGGTTCAAGCCGAAGCGATTCTTGTCGAACGACAGGCAGATGCTGTGTTCCTTGCCAGAGAGTTTCTGCGAGACGCATACTGGCCGGTAAGGGCAGCAAAGGCGCTTCGCGCGCAGATCGATCGGCCCAAGCAGTACGGACGCGCCTAATCGGGCAAACGTAGCTGGGGTGTTCGTTTAGTGCTGCTCGAATTTGAAATCGCGCTGCTCTTTCAGCCTTTTCTGAAAGTCGGCGACGCCTTCGTCGATGTCTTCAATAATGGGGCGCATCTCACCGAGCAGACGTTTGATTCCGTCGGAGTCTTCGTTTTCGAGCGCCGAAGCCAGCTGACGCCCCTCAGCGGCGAAGCGAACGAGGTCCGCGGATAGGCGGCTGTGAAAATCCGTAGCGAATTCCGGTGGAGTGAGGTCGCCGGCATCTTTGGCGAACTTCTCAATTTGCGGCAGGAACTTCTCTTTGACGTAGCCCGCCATTGACTCCGCAGTGGAGTCCTTTCCCTTGAGCTCTTGCACGAACTGCGGCCAACCGTGAACGACCGTGGCGGAATACACCGGCAGCACGAATTCGTTGTGATACTTCACGAGATTCTGATCGGCAGCTCCTCGGTATGTCCCGATTGCAGCCAGCACCAAAAACAGCAACCCGCTCGCCGCTCTCGAGCCGGATTTTCCGCCGCGAGGATTTGGTCTTCTGAAAAAGAACATAGGCTTTCCGTATTCGTTTGCGCCGATGCGCAAAGGTGTTATCGACGAGGGTCCGTTCAGAATCCCATCGTCAGATCTGCACAAGTCCTTGAGATGTGAGCTCCACCGAGCCTGCGGAGAACCGCACCGTGCAAATAGGCGGCGATTTCAGTGTTGCGGTTTCTGCTCTCTTAAGGAGCTCCGAGCGCGTTTTCAACCGCTTCTGTCAGCGTCTTCGACTGTGGGGATGTGAGCGAATTAAAGGATGAAACCAGCTTGCCGCTGCGGTCGATGAGGTACTTGTGGAAATTCCATTGAGGAGCCACCCCCAGAACCTTTGCCGCCCAAGCGTAGAACGGATGTGCGCTAGCTCCGACGACTTCGGTTTTTCCAGCCATTGGAAACGTGACGCCGTAATTCAGCTTACAAAACGATGCAATCTCCGCATCAGAGCCCGGCTCCTGTTCACCGAAATCGTTGCTCGGCACTCCAACAATCACCAGGCCGCGGGCGTTCTGAGCTTCGTAGAGTTTCTGCAGTGCAGCATACTGTTTGGTAAATCCGCAATGTGATGCGGTATTCACGACTAGGATTACTTTGCCCCTGAAGTCCTCGAGCGCGATGTCCTTGGTGCCGGTAAGCGGCTTGAAACGAAACGAGTAAGCACTCGGGGTGGCATCGTCGGCCGCTACCTGCGTTACGGTAACCACAACCGAAACTGCGAGCAGCCAACAACGCAACATCTGACCAATCCGGAAGAGACTCATGTTTTCCTCCTTACGGGATTATGACACTGTCAATCTTTGCTCAGAGCCGCCGAACAACTCGCTCATACGTTGCCCACGATAGCGGAAGATCTCCGTCACTCGCGGCCGGACGACCAGTCGATTGACCAACGACTCCACTCCTGGAGCGAAGAGCGAATAGTGCACGACATCTTCGACCACCGTACCGCTTCCGTCGGCATGGAAAAGATGTTGATGATGCCACATGCGATAGGGGCCGGCTCTCTGATCGTCCACGAAATACTGTCTTTCGACGACATGCGAGATTTCGGTCACCCAAGTCCAGGGGATCCGAAGTACCGGCGCCACGGTGTAAGTCAGTATCATACCGGAGTGGATCTTCGACGGTGGATTGTGAAGAACCTCAAAATGAAGGCTCGAGGGAACCAGCTCACTGAGATTGTTCGGATTGGAGAAGAACTCCCAGGTGCTTCCCGGCGAAAGTGTGATTTTTTGTGTCGCTCGGAGCATGAAAAGCATGGTTGGAACCCAGTTTTGAGGTTTAGGAGGTCGAGGCGCCGTTCGTGGGTGGATAGCCTGGGCAACGTGCAAAGGTTTCACTCTGCGGCTGGGTGAGCACAAGCTGCAGCGTGCCTAAGGAACGGGTTGCAAAGCCCGCCTCGCAGTACGAGAGATAATAGCGCCACATCCGCTGGAATCGTTCGTCATACCCGAGCGCGCGCAGCTCGTCGGAGCGTGCTTCGAAGCGCGACCGCCACTCCCGCAAAGTTCGTGCATAATTCGGCCCGATGTTCTCCACGTGCTCCACAACAAACGACGAACATGCCGCGGCAGCATTACAGACCGAAGTAAGGGAAGGGCAGTGGCCACCGGGGAAGATGTATTTTTGAATCCAATCGCAGCTTCGGCGGTAGGACTCATAGTTTTGATCCGCGACGGTGATACATTGCAGTGCCAGGACACCGTCGTCGGTGAGAAGGCGTTGACACACCTCGAAGAACTCCACGAGATATTGGTGCCCAACTGCCTCGAGCATCTCAATCGAAACGATACGGTCATATTTCCCCTCAATCTCCCGATAGTCGCAGAGAAGGACTTGGATTCGGTCCTGCAATCCGGCGGCGCGAACCGCTTCTTGAGCGTGAAGGAGCTGTTCTTCCGAGAGTGTAATTGTCGTGACCCTACACCCGGTTTGTCGCGCGGCTTCGATCGCAAAAGCGCCCCAGCCGCTCCCAATCTCAAGCACGTGGTGATGCTCAGCCAATCTGGCCTTCCGAATCATATCTTGCAGCTTGTGCTCTTGCGCCTTCTCCAACGTATCGTTCGGAGATCGGAAAACCGCGCATGAGTAGACGAGACGATTGTCGAGAAAGCGACCGAACAGCTCGTTTCCGAGATCGTAGTGCGCTGGAATATTCGCGCGAGAGCCACGGGTGGTATTTTTCCGAGTCCGGTGAGCACAAGCATTCAAGAATTGACGTAATTTCGTAGAGAGCAGATTACGATCGTTGAAGTACTGGACATTTTGGGCAAAAAAATTGAGCACTGCAGTCAGGTCGTCGGTGTCCCACATCTGCTCTGTGTAACATTCGCCGAAGGCGACATCTCCACCGAAGAGCACCCGGCTAAAAAACGCCCAATCACGAATCCGCATTTGCGCCGCCGGAGCAGCGCGATCGCCTCCGAATGAGGTTCTCGCGCCGGATGGGAGCTCAACATGCAGCAGACCTTGCCGCAGCTTTCTCAGCGAGCGATTGAGCACGGCCATGCATGCTCGCTCGAACAAGGTTGGGCATTCTCGCCCGAGAGTAAACTGGCTTCGGGGAGCGGGCTTCGAGAAGACCGGCAGTTTTCTACGGAAGCGAAGAAGGGTAGCCTGCCAAACGATTTTCGGGAGCGTCCACCAGGAGCGAGCTGCTGCTAACGCAAGCAGTCGCGGAGCAGAGACGCTGGACACTGGTTGAAGCTCACCCTTTATCGAAGAGGTAAAGACAATTACGTTCTCACGAATCAGATTCACGCGGATGTCGAGAGCAGACTCTGACCGGTCCACTGTGAACGAATATTGTCCTTCGCGATCGTAGAAGGGCGACACATGGAATTCCTTCTTTGCAGTAAACTTGCGTGCTCGTCTGACAGCGTTCGTGGGGTCCGCTTCAGCCACGTAGAGGTGCGTTTCGCCGAACGTGTTGTTCACTTCTGCCATCAAGAGGTTCGGCTTTCGCGGGTCTTGCTCGTAGAAGAGGAAAAAGCTGACCGGATTGAATACATAGCCGAGGAATCGGGGGGAGGTCACAAGCTCGATGCGTGTCCATTCCTTCGAAATGTCGAGCTCGGTGAGATACGCTTGTAGCTTTTCGAGCACCGTTCCTGACTTACCGCGCAGGAAATCAGTATCCCAAAGCGAAAGTAGACCGGGCTTATTCCACGCCAGGGGAAAGAAGGATCGTGCATCCCCTCGGTGGGGAAGTATATCGAGAACACAGGTCAGGCCTTTATAACGAAAGCGGTGCGGTGCGCCCGGACCGATCCGGCAGTGCTCAATTTGCGTCGGACACCAATACAAGCTCAAAGTGTAACTCCGAATAGTCGACCCAGTGCGACTGCGGACTGCACTGCGTCTTCATGAAAGCCGTAACCAAAGTAGCTGCCGCAGAAGTATCGGCGTTTTCCGCCCTGCAAGCCGGCAAGTCGGGGTTGTGTGTTCAGCGAGCTTTCGTCGAAAACAGGATGCTCATACGTCGTGTGGTAGATCACTTGATCGTCCGGAATTCGTTTCTGGGGATTGAGAGTGACGAAGTACTGTCGACCTGTTTTCAGGCGCTGGAGACGATTCATATGGTAGGTGACCGGGACTGCGTCGGTAACCGTCTGAGCGTCCTCTCGCACGAAATTCCATGATGCCCAGGCACGCCGATTCCGAGGCATTAAAGATTCATCCATGTGGAGAAAAGCTTCGTTCCGCTGATACCGCCAGGGGCCGAGGAGATGGCTTTCCAAACTTTCCGGGTCCCCGAGGAGCCGGATCGCTTGGTCGGCGTGTGTCGCGATGACCACAGCATCGAACCGACGAGGCGGCAGAGAGTCGAAAAACAACGTCGCACCATCGTTCTCACCGGTGATCCGCCGAACTTTAGCACCTTTGTAGATCGTTCCGAGGAAGCCCTTCTCGAACCGGTCGAGATACGTCCGACTTCCACCCCGCACTGTTTGCCACGTTGGGCGATCGCGAAGAGAGAGCAGGCCGTGGTTTGCAAAGAACGTGAGAAAGGTCCGGGCCGGGAAATCGAGAATTTGCCCCGGAGGAGCGGACCAGATCGCTGCCGCGATGGGCAGCAGATAGTCATCTCGGAGCTGTGAAGAGAAGCCGCCGCTTGCAAGAAAGCGGCCGAGCGTCGGTTGCGTCGCTGGAGAACAGTGCGCGAGGAAATCCTTTCCAAGGCTGCAAAAACGACATATCTCCCGGAGGAAGCGGTAGAAGTCTGGCGTAACAAGATGTCTCCGGTTTGCGAAGAGACCGTTCAAGCTTGTGCCGGCATACGCAAAACCGGTGCGTCTACATTCAAAGCCGAACGACATGTCGCTCGGCTGGACCGTGACACCCAGACGGGACAGAAATTTGGAAAACGCGGGATAAGTTCTGTCATTCAGCACGATGAAGCCGGTGTCAATCGGCACTTCGGAGTCAGATCCATGCGGAACGACGACTGTGTTGGTGTGGCCGCCTATTCGGTTCTGTTCCTCGAAGAGCGAGACTTCGTATCGCTCTTGGAGCAGAAAGGCGGCCACAATCCCAGCGACTCCGCTGCCGACGACCGCGATTTTACTTTTTGGAGCAAGGTCGGGCGTCACTTGGCGACTCCTCGGTAAACCACCGACCGCACGATTGCGTGGTAGAGCGGTTGAGGCAGAATTCGAAGCAGCTTCAGCAGATATGTGAAACGGCGAGGGAAATGAATTTCCCGTCGACGTTCCATAATGCCGCGAATGATCTGCTGTGCGGCTTCATCTGCTTCAATCATGCAGGGCATCGGGAACTTGTTCTGGTCGGTGAGGGGAGTTCTGACAAATCCGGGCGAGATGACTGAGACGACGATACCATCTCGCTCAAGATCGAATCTCAAGCTTTCCAGTATGTAGGTCAGCGCAGATTTCGTTGCGCCGTACGCGGCAGCCGTTGGAAGGGCGCGATAACCGGCAATACTCGAGACTCCCGCGATGTGACCGCTTCTCCTCGCTTGCATGACTGGAAGAACGAGCTCGATACATTGCGTTACTCCGAAGACATTGAGCTCGAAAAGTCGGCGGAATTCGGCAGTATCGAACCGGCTGCCACTCGTTGGTGAATGACCTCCGGCATTTGCAAGGAGTACGTCTACACTCCCGAGCTCCCGAGCGAGCAGACTATAGGCGGTGGCCAGCTCGTCACGGTTTGTGACATCAGCGGCCGCGATGCACACGTCTCCGGGTTCAGTGCCGCTGCGGAGGAGATCCTCTCGCAAAGAGTCGAGCTCGTCTCTTCTCCGTGCGGTAAGCGCGACGCGATAACCGAAACTGGGGGCGAGCAGCGCTACCGCCCGACCGATCCCGCTGCTAGCGCCTGTGATCCACATGACCGGTTTCGTTACAGACATGAGGGCACCTTCGTGAAGCGCTGTTGCCGCTGAACGGCGAGCAACGCAAGATTGTTCGTATGAGCTTCTTTCGATAGCGAATAGCGCCTTATGAGGACCACCGAGGCGAATGTGCACAGGCATGGGACGACGCAGTACAGGAGCCGCAGCACCCGCAACGCTGACTCTGTTTGTTCGGTTTGATTGGGCTGGAAGCCTGCTCGCCCGAGCAACCAGAGCGCGAGGCCGGTACCGATGGCGGCAGAGGTCTTCTTCGCGAGAGACCAAAGCCCGAGCATTTCTCCATCTCGGCGCTCGCCCACGCGGAGCTCCTCTGCGTCCAGAACGTCGGCTTGCATAGCAGACGGTAGTACTACCGACGCTCCGTAACCTATGCCGGAAACGGCGATGAGGGCCGAGTAGGCTCCCGATGCACCTGCAGAAAGGAAAGCCACTCCCAGGAATCCCCCGGCATTGAGGAGCAACGCGGTCAGCCACGCTCGCTTCTTCCCGATACGTTTGGCGGCATGCACCCAAAAGGGAAGGGTAACAATACCTGCGATGAAATAAAGCGCGAGGAACGCGGTTCCCTGGTCGCTCTTGAGTATATGCTCGACGTAAAAGAGGAAAAGGCTCGCCGGCAAAGCGCCGCCGAATGACGCGATCGCATACGCGACGATCAAAAGCCGGAAGTGCTCATTTCGAAAGCAATCCTGAACGCGTTTCTTCGCTGATTTCTCAGAATTGCGCTGCGCGCGGGGTCGAACGATGACTGGAGTTGAGACAACGCACCAGGTTGAGAGTGTAAGAAAGAAAACCGTGTAGGTCGCAGCGATCCAGAGCCAAAGCGTCCACGCACTCGTAGCGGAACGAAACGACAGAGCAGCAGCCGGGACGATCGCGGCAAGGAGTGTTCCGACAAGAGTGGCGCCGTCGCGAAGTGCGAATAGCCGTGACCGTTCGTCGTAAGCCGTCTCGAGCTCCTGCCCCAGAGCGTCGTAGGGGATAGTGAACATCGCCCAGAACGAAAAGAACGCTATGCTGAGGGCGGCGAACCAGGATGCGTGGTACTGACCAGGGAGATGCTCTGCAAAAAAGAATGCAAGGAAACAGGCGCACAGCGGAAGGGCTGCACCGAGCATCCACGGTTTTCGTGGACCGAATCGGGTCGACGTCCGATCGCTTAGCTTTCCTACGGCCGGATCTATGAACGCGTCCCAGAGCCTTGTGGCAGAGACGATAACGCCCAGCGTAGAGAGAGGAATTGTTCCCAGATCCGCATACAGCTTCGGGATAAAGACGTAGAAGGTGACCGCCATCGGCGCTAACACCATCGAAGGTGCGGCGTAGGGCATGGCAACTATACGGCTTTTCACGGTAAAAACCTTGGTCTTATCCGAAATGGAAGCAATCTTAGGTTGATGGCTATAGTCAACAGTATACACCTATCTGTTGACTAAACACAACCGACGGTAGATAATCAAGGGAAAGAAATCAATGAAACCGGCGATGGCAGAAAACGGGGCCGCACATCTTCAGGCAGCACGAGGCCTCTACCAGCGAGCCCTTGAGAGCGGCTCGCGCGTTGACGCCGAACAAGCCGTCGATATGGCCATTGGCTCGGGTGCGCTTCCGCTCGAGATCTACGAACAAGTTATTATCCCCGGTCAGACAGCCCTCGGCGACCAGTGGCAAAGAGGGTCGCTGAGCATCTCAGAAGAGCATGCTGCAACGCAGGTCTCGATTGAGCAGCTCAGTCGATTGCGGGGTCTCATTCGACCGAAGCCCGCGCTCCATAAACGAGTGTTAGTGTCCACGATGAGTGGAGATGCCCATTGGCTCGGCGCACGGGTGGTCGCAGATTACTTCCTCCAGGACGGCTGGACAGTTGATTTTCTGGGCGCTTGCCCTCCGCTCGAAGACCTCCTGCTCTATCTGAAGAAGACCGCGCCAGACGTGATTCTATTCTCGCTCACGATGAAATCTGAGCTCGATCAGCTCTCGCAGCTCTCGGTTCAGCTCAATAGCTGGAGCGCAGCCCCCAAAATGATTGTCGGTGGCCAGATGTTCCTGAGCACCGAAACCAGTTCTCCTACGATAGAGGGTGCGCATATTGCACAGGATGCCCGCTCTGCTGTTCGTCTGGCGCGGAATCTCGCCGGTGTTTCCGGCGCCTCCGGTGATCTGGAGCAGCTGCTTTCTGTTATTGGTGAACGTTTGCAGAGCAGAAGAAAGGCGCTCGGACTGAGCCAAAAAGAGCTGGCCTCCGCAGTCGGGCTCGACCGCGCGTATGTCAGCTCAGTGGAAGGCGGAAAGCAAAATGTGACCGTCGGAGCGCTGTTACGTTTGGCGACAGCGCTTGAGCTTTCGATTGAAGAGCTCGTGCGCACGGATTGAAAGCGCTTGTGATGAGAATGCGGTTCACTCTTTCGATTGTCTTGTTGATTGCCATTATTGCCAGTTTCGTGGTGTTCGACCGACCAGTTATGAAGCCTGAATCTTTTTCCGGAACGACTCCGCCGCTTACCTTTGAGAGCTATTTTGTCGGAACCACGCACGCAGCGGGGATGGTGTTTGATCGGAGCGGCACGCTCAAGCGGCAATTCACTGCAGAGATGTTCGGCCAGTGGGACGAACCGACGCAAACGTTGACTCTCAACGAATCGTTTCGCTTCTCGGACGGTGAGCAACAGAATCGGACGTGGACGGTTAAGAAACGTGATCAACACACCTATGAGGGCACGGCAGATGATGTTGTCGGGAAAGCAATCGGACGCCAGTTCGGTTCCGCAATTCGATTCGAGTATGTCCTTCGGGTCCCAATCGGTACGAAAACATATGCGATCAACTTCGAAGACTGGCTCTTTCTGCAAGCTGACGGGACAATCTTGAACAAAGCAGTCATGAGGAAGTTTGGGTTCCGGGTCGGTGAATTGATCGTTGCATTTCGAAAATGACTTTCGCTAGCGCGTTCGTGCTTCAGATGGAGCCGGTTGACGGGGTTTTGTTGCTTCGCCGATGATTCGTGCTAGCATCGGACGCATGTCCCAGCGGGGACCAACATTCCGATCTCTCCACGGCGATTCATTCGCCACTCTCGTTTGGTGCGGAGCTCCTTCTCAGGAGGTTCATATGTACGCGCAAAACGGAGGTGTGATGTGGTTGCTAGGCGAATCTTGGTTTTGGATGACGACCCGGACATGGCTCGAACGCTGGGTATGCTTCTCCGTACGCGAGGATTTGACCCGGTCGTGTGTTTCCTGCTGGAGAATGCCATAGGCGCTCTCTCGTCCACCCCACCTGATCTTTTGCTCTCTGATTGGAATCTTGGTGGCGGTCAAACGTCGGCCGATCTGATCGTTGCTGCATGTCGGGCCGGCATTCCAGTGATTGCTCTTACCGGACGTCCGGATCTCGTTGAAGACTGGCAGAAAAGCTGCGACGCTGTTCAGGGATATAGCCGTTTCGAAATCTTGGTCAAACCCGCGTCTGACGTTCTCGACGTAGTTTCGAAGCATCTGGCTTAGCGGGCGCGGCGGGGGGAATCGAAGGTGATAACGGGAGGAGCCCCCGCTCCGCTCTCGCACCGCAGCGCTTTTCCGGCGAAAGCCGCGAGGAGCAGGAAGAACCAAGCAATCCTCACGGCGAAATTCGATAGGCGACGAGGCCGTTACCGATATCCTCGCCGGTATCGTTACGGTGGCGGTCGCTCGCCGGGAGTCGTATCACCACCTCCGTAGATCTGTTCCCAGACCTCCTCACGATGGACAGCGATCTCGACCGGTACGTCGAAGCCGATTCTGGTTTGTCCGACGCGGACATCGGTAATCGTGAGTGCCCAACCGAGCTCAGGGAGGACGATACTCTGGTCGCGACGAAGATCGAAAGACGCGGATCGCCGGCTTCGACCGAGTCGAGTCAGATCGACCGGGTGAGGTCGACCGTCGTAGACGAACGGGTTGCCGTAGAGCGTGTTGAACTCGGCGGCCGTGAGCGCATAGAACGGCGTCGACGATTCCAGCCTCAATCGGGCGACGAGGTGGTAGATACCGACGAGCGTCACGATGAAGTCTGCGCCGATGAATACTCGCTCATCAGGTTTGCGACTGAGTACGAGCACGTGAGCTCCTTTTGAAAGAGGGCCAGGAAAACGAAAAAGCAAAACCGACTGCTCCTCTCGGCGGGACACCGGTCCGGTCGAGAGGGGGATGATGGTCGAAATCTGGAAATGAGAAAGAGCCGTCGCGCACAGTATTCTCAATTCGTGCGCTTGAGAAGCCCGGCTAATCGGACGCGCAAGCGACCAGTCCCGTAACACCCAAAATTGCGAACACCTTCCGAGGGTTGTAACGCGTCCTGAGCGTCGCACGAAAAACGTCTCAAGAAGTGTCCGCATCTTCATAATAGTGGCTCAGGTTCTTGCCGGCGCCTCTTGAAAGGATTGCTTGTCCTTTCAACAGGCGCCCGGCATGGCGTTTTCGGCTGGGCATTCTCGACCGCTATTCGTAAAGGAGCTGGGCTTGAGTGCCTTGAGGACTGAACCGACCCCGGCTCGCGAAACCGTAGAGTCACGTGCGACCGACGATGGGTCACCAAACGACCGTCTCGACTGTTCGGGCCTCCGGGTTCGGCTCGAAGGACCGGTCCATGTCGTCCGACATCTTCGGTGCGTCGAAACCCACATCTGGGCGATTCGACTGGGCGAGGTGGGTCTGTTCGGATAACCGGCCTGCCAGTCACCGTTTTTTTCACGGCCCTGTTGGGTGCTGCGACCGCGGCACCCGTTTTTCTCTCCTCTCGGTACCGAGTGATTTCAATAAGATAGCTACTTTCGCAGGGTGGTGCTGAAAAGCCACATGGTGTTTCTGCGTCGCAACATACGTAGCTCCTTTAGCCGGGCTGTCGAATTACCGACCTAGTATCCATTGCCACTGCGAAAGAAGAGATGACCCCCGTCGCGCCACAAAAGTCGAAACAAACCAACGAAGTCGGACTCATTCCAGACATCGCTCTCCTCATCGAAGCTCGTGTGAAAGCGGGTGAACGCAATGTGCAGATGAAGGTGGTGTCAAACCTCATTCTTCACGACCCCGTGCTCACAATCGAGTTTCTCTCTTACGCAAACTCGGTGATGTACGGCGGCGCGGCAGTTGCGGACGTCGAATCTGCAATTACTCGGCTTGGGATCAAGCGCGTTATCGCGCTGCTCTCCGAGCTGAACGGACAGGCTCCGACAGCCCCGGTCGAAGTGCGAGAAGTCATCGAGATCCTTCGCTACAACTGTCGGCGATATTCAATCGTCACTTTGATTCTTGCGGGAGTGCTCAATCCCTCGCTCGTCGTCGCGGCACGTGCAAGCGGTTTGTTTGCCGATATCGGCCACATGCTCGCGGCAATGCAGCTCGGCACCAAATACTGCGAAGCGGCAAAGGCGAACAAACGGAACACGCTTCCGTTTCGACTGCAGAAGGACCATAACTTCGACGTGAATCAAGCGCTGGTTCGCTATCTAAAGGCGAAGTCGGTTCCCCGTCTGTTGATCATGCCGTACGACTTGGATGAAAAGGCGAAACCGGGCGCCGAAACGGATCTCCGCTTGCTCGTGCAGGCCGCCCGAGAGCTCATCGAATCCTACGACTCAGGCAAGTGGGAGACTTACAACCCGAACCGTCCGCTTCCGGCAAAGAGCGTGCTTCGCATGCTATCGACCCTCCCGTTTCAGCAACAGCGGATCTATCAAGCCGTGCAAGAGTATCTCAAGCTTGCCGCGGCGGAAGAGGCGCCCGAAGGAGCAAGCTTGCTGATTTCGGCTGCCGACGGCGACGAGATTCAGCCGTTGAACGAGGCGGCGGATCTGAACATTGAGACGCTCGTCGTGCCTCGTTACCCTAATCTCTCCGTGTCTCCGAAAAGTAGAGACGCGCTGAAAGACTTCTTCGAGCTGTGTGAGGGTACTCCGGATGAAATGACGCTGAGCGCGAAGTCGGTTGACTCGTTGAAAAAGAGTGGGATATTCGCGCGTGCGGCAATTCTCCGAGTCAGCGCAGACGGCAAATCGATTGCCGTCGAGAATGCAGCGGGCCTCGGAGTTGGACCGGGCGAGACTATCGCGTTGCCGCCGGAACAGTCGCCTTTTGGATTGCTTCGCGTTCAGGTACGTTCTGCACAGATCTCCAATGAGGCTGCGCCCGCCCCGTTTGGAACAACCGCGTTTGGTCTGGGACCGCTAGAAGACATGCCGACAGGCGATCGCCGAGCGCTCTATGTTGACTGCTCGAACGCCGAAGCCTTTAAGCTCGAGTCCAGACGGGTGTTTCGTTTAGTTCTCGGCCTGCTCGCGCAGAGTCTTCAGTCGGCGAGAAACGGCCCAGCGAAGTAAATGCAGAGCGCAACGACATGTGCGTTCATCAGCGCGGGACGCATGCGGTGGCCAATCGAACATCGTTGAAGATCTTAACCAGAGCTGCCGAAAGCAGCGCCACCACACCGAAGCTGTAGTGGAGGTGCGTACCCTGCGTCAGAAGTCCCGATTTCCATGTGAACTGAAGCGGCCCGCCTGCGAGCAAAATCATTCCGCTGCCGTTGATGATGGCATGTTTCATTTCGCTTCGTGCGCGCCATGAATAGAACACGAGCGCGATGCCGGCGATGCTGTAGAACGCTGCGAACGCAGCGGCCGGATGGAAAAGGAGATTGGGGAGGCTGACAAGGATGAACAGGGCAAGGGCGATCTGACCTCCTCCCGACAGCCAGTAGCCCTTTAGGATTCCCACCGGAAGTACAAGGAACAGCACCACCACAAAAAGGTCGAGCAAGAACAGGCGTCCGGAGTAGGCGGTGCGAATCCTTGCGAAAATGGGTGGCGTTATAAATCGATTCTCTGGGGCGAGCAGGCGACGGGCGCCGTAGAGCAGGAATGATGTTGCTATTACCGTCCAAAACAGCAACACCAATGCTTCGTGCTGACCTAGATCTGACATACCGAATGCTCTTTCAATCCATGAAGCGCATCAAACGCGCGGCTCGAGGGCCGGCGGCGTTGAATGATATTTTGTGTCCTACGGGTGTTATGCAGGGGAGGGCTGCGAAGTTTGCATTAAGCACTGCGACCGGCCGCCGAGTTTCCGTCGTTAAGGGACCGAACCGACTAGGTATCACCGGAGAACGGTCCCGTGCGGAGCGCGCCCCCAACGGCAATTTGAAGTGGAGCTGGGGATCGTGGCAGACTTCGCTTGGCCGGCTGCTCTTTTCAGCATCGAAAATGCAAGTTCGATTTCTTGGCGCCGCGGCGAGTCAGTCGGATGGAAGCTCGTTCGAGGACTGGTTGTGGCGTCTTTCCCTTGAAGTAGGTTCTGTCACAAGGAGAGGTCAATGTCTCGAATGGAGAAACGAGTCGCAAGCCCCGCACGCGCCGCTGGAAATCCAAATCTGAAATCTCTGTTGGAGAACTGGACCGCCACCGGCGATTCGCGCAGCGCAGCGCGACCGATCAGGATGATGCAGATTCCGCACATTGAGCTTGCTCGCGGGGTCGACACCTATCGGGCTGCGTTTTCCGCATTGCGGGCGACGACGCAGCCGGACATCATTTATATGTTCGGCGTCGACCACCACGGTGGCCGGGATAGTTTGTTTCATTTCAGCGGTCGACCTTATGTGACGCCGCTGGGCGAGGTGCCGACGTGCGAAGCGACGCTGGACGTGCTTCGGCGGAAGCTCGGGTCTCATGTCTTCTCGAACGAGCGCCTCCACGACGTCGAATGGACGATCGAGAACCCATTGGTTTGGGTTCAGCACGCGCTCGGGAAAATCCCGGCGTTCGTGCCCGTCATCGTTTCGGAGCGCCGAGCTATGTTCGCACGACATGGCGCGGACGGGGAGCACACACAAGCGGTGCTGAACGTGCTCGCGAGGCAGATCGCCACCCAGATCGATTTGGGCAAGCAGGTGTTACTCATCGCCGGCGTCGATCTGTCTCACGGAGGAAGCGCGTTCTCCGGTCAAGCGCCTCACTCGGAAGAGGGCGCTCGCTTGATCGAGCAACATGACCGGGCGTATCTCGAGGCCCTGTTTCGTCTGGACCTCGCGAAGTCCGAACGGATCGTCCTTTCGAATCCGACCAACATCGACGCTGGAGCACCGATGGGTGCGATGCAGAGGCTCGGAGAGATCCTCGGTTGGACCGGAGGTGGAGCTCTGCTGCACTACGACTCGACATACTGGAGCGAGGAGGACCGTTACGTCACTTACGCCAGCGCGTACTGGACGTGACGCAGGTTGAAGGGCAGGCAGCAAACGTGCGCCTGCTCCCCGTTCGGGGAAGGCGCACATCTCTTTGATGCTCGTTGAATGTAGGCCGGTCATTGCTGGAGCGGACGTCGGTTCCCCGACCTGGCGTTCTGGAATCGAGCTCGACACGTCGCGCAGTGCAGCTTCTATCGCTCGGACCGTCGGGTACCCCGAAGGTAGTCGTCGCTGAGCGTTTGCACCGACAGTCCCAGTCCAATCGGAAGCGCCGGTCGCTTCGTTTAGGTGGCTAAGCGGGCCTGAGACGCTTTGACCTTTACGTCGTTGCGTTTGGCTGACAATCAGACGTAACGAGCTCAGACGAGAACGTGCGCCTGCTCCCCGTTCCCGGAAGGCGCACATCTCTTAGATGCCTGTTGAATGTGGGCCCGGTCCTTGTGGGGATAAAGGTCAGTTGTCCGGCCTGGCGTTATGGGAGTCGAACTCGTCACGTCGAGCTGTGCAGCTTCTGTTCGCTCGGACCGTCGGGTACCGCGAAGGTTATGCTCGCCGAGCGTTTCCTCTGACAGACCCAGTCCAACCGAAAACGCCGTTCGATTTGGCAATACAGGTCGAAGACGTTTTGACCTTTACGCCGTTGCGTTTGCCTGCAGAGTCAGATGTAACGAGCGAAGACGATACTGCCGTTACTGAGGAAGCGCTTGTATTCAACTTCGGAGTAACTGCTCAGGATTTCGAGATTCCGTATGGGCCGTGTTGTGGGCAGCGGCCATCACTGCGCTCGGGGCTCGTCATGACTGGAAGAGGCATTAACCTTTAGACCGTCGCGTTGGCCAGACGATTCAGATGTAATTTGCGAAGACGATGCTGCCGTGACCGAGGAAGCGCCTGCAGACAACTTCAACCGCTCAGGAGTTCGAGGTTCCGTCGGGGTCGTTGTGGGCAGCGGCCATCACTGCGCTCGGGGCTCGTCATGACTGGAAGGGGCTTTAACCATTAGGCCGTTGCGTTGGCCAGACGAGTCAGATGTAATTTGCGAAGACGATGCTGCCGTGACCGAGGAAGCGCCTGCAGACAACTTCAACCGCTCAGGAGTTTGAGGTTCCGTCGGGGTCGTTGTGGGCAGCGGCCAGTGGCGAGGCCCAAGTCGCCTCGGGGTTTGTGGTGAGAGGAAATGAGCCAGTCAGGTCGGCTTAACGTGCTGCTCGGCTCGGACCTGCAGGCGTTTTACGTTCGCTGCGGCGAGCTCACTCTCTTCGTTTTCACGCTGCGTGCAAGTTGCGCTTGCCAAGTGTCCCGCTCGCTTGATCCTCGGCAAATCGCCATTCGATTCCTCTGCTACGTCGACTTGCGTTTACAACGAACACACAATCGGCGCCCAAAGTTGAATGATTCATTCGACAATTCGGCAGCGAGGAGAGAACGCTTTTTATGCCGGCGGTGTTGCAAACCGCTGGATATATCTCACCCCGGGGAGTAAGGTGAGATTGAGCGAAACAAATAGCTCTTAACAAACTCTTCAGAGTGAGATGCGCACATGAGCTCAATTCCAGCCCCACAACCAAACTCGCCCGCCGTTGCTCAGATCGGTTCCGCGCTTGCCGCTTGCGGAAGAGGAATGTTGATCACGAACAATGAAGCGCGTATCGAATACGTCAATGACCGGGTGGTCGAGCTGACGGGATATAGATCGAACGAATTGCTCGGCGAGAATCCGAAGTTACTCCAGTCGGGAAACACTTCCCGGGACACTTACTTGGCAATGTGGAACTCTGTCAGTGCCGGAAAATCATGGCGCGGAGTTCTTCAGAATCGGACGAAATCTGGACGGCTTTACGTCGAGGATATCAGTATTACGCCACTTACTGACTCTCGGGGAAGCATCACGCACTTCATGGCTTTGATCGAAGAGCAGCCTCCCTCAATCGGCGCCCGCTCGACCCAGACGAGAGCAGCGATTGACTCCGTTCGACTGGTGGCGAAAGGAGTGTCGCACGAGCTCAACAACTCGCTGATGGGGATCATCGGATCGTGTTCAATTGCGGAGCGAGATCTCGAATCGACTTCTCCGGTAATGCAACGTCTCAAAACGATTCGGTCGTCGGTCAACAGGCTTACCAAGTTCACAAAAACTTTGGCAGTGAGCGGAGGGATCGCGCTCTCGAAGCCCGCTGAATTTGACCTGGCCGAAGCGGCGATCTCCACAATCGATGATCTGGAAGCTCAAGGACGTGGCGCGTCAATCACCTGCCACATACCTCTCGATCCGCTTCGCACGCTCGGCGATGAAGCGCTCATCCGCTCTGCGCTAACCCGTATGCTCGACAATGCGCTGGAGGCCGGAGAGCCGAACAGTCCGATAGAGGTCGTCGTCGGCCGCACCGAGTGGGAAGGCGTTTGTGAAGGAAAGGGGAGAGCCGCCTATGATTTCGGGCTACCGGAAGGCGACGTAGCCTACATCGAGGTGACGGACCACGGGCAGGGAATGGATAACCTCCTGCTGCAGAAAGTAGGTCAGCTCTTCTTCTCAACAAGGTCCGCGCACTTAGGGCTCGGGCTAAGCTATATTCTCGGGGTCGCAAAGAGTCACGAAGGCGCACTAGAGCTAGCGTCCGCCCCCGGAGGAGGCACATCGGTCCGACTTCTGCTCCCCCGGGCAACGACAATCCGCCGCGCGCCCCTCCCACGTCGCTAGCGGGGCGGGGCGATAAAGAAGTCTTAAAGACCCCGTACGTCTCCCGCGCCCAAGATGAGCATAGAAGCGGCGTTCGAAAGATCTTTCTGTTCCGACTTTCCGCAATCCGAACGGACGAGCCATAAGTCTTAAAGACCTTGTACGTGCAGATAGCTTGGTCTCGCCGGTGGTCCCACGGCCGCTTCGTTTCACCGTCGCCACCAGATAGTTTCATATTCCGCATAGATACAGTGCGAAACAGGGTCGTGCGCGAATACGAAAATACCTTCGTAGGGATAAAACGGAGGGAATCTTATGGCGCAGGATCTGGCATACGAAGACTCAGAGATCGTGTTCTTCTTGACCACGCGAACCATGAACTCGAAATTATGGTTCATCAACAACCCGCAGTTGGAGAATCGAATACTGGCTTACCTTGCCCGCTTTCAGGAGATGTATGGAGTCGTTATCTACGCGTTCGTCCTTATGGGAAACCACTATCACTTGATCGCGAGATTTCCGAACCGCAATAAGCGCGCTTTCTTCATGGCGTTCAACAGCATGCTCGCAAAGCTTACGAAGTCACACGTTCGTGCCTTTGAAGGCGGAAAGCTTTGGGCACGCCCGGTCCGACCCCAGGCGCTTGGAAACGAACGCGATGTAAAGGACCGCGTCTTTTACGCAGCGCTCAACCCAGTGAACGCTGGCCTCGTCGAACGGATTGAGCATTACCCGTACTACAACTCGTTTGCTGATGCCGTTTCCGGCACGAGTCGCACATTCGAAATCTTCTTAAGGGAGGATTACTCGAATCGGAAACGGCACAATCGTGCGTTGCGACCCGCTGACTGCACGGTCGAACATACACTTACATTTTCGCGATTGCCTGGATTCGAACATCTATCTCAAAGCGAGTATCAGCAGCAGCTGAAAGACGAGCTGGAATTATTACGGAAAGGAATCGTGGCGCAGCGTCACTCGGAGGGAAAAGGTTTCCTTACTCGTCGTCGGCTCCTCGATATCATGCCCGGCACATCTCCGCGTTCAACGAAAACCTCCACGAGAAACTCGAAACGGCCGCTCATACTGACAAGTTCGCTCGAGCTGAAACAACAATTTCTGGATTGGTATTTCGCGATGAAAGAGGCATATCGAGATGCTTCCTTACGGTTCCGCAGAGGTGAATTGAATGTGGTATTTCCGACTGGAACATATCGTCCGCCCTCCTTCTGTGCCGCCTGAAGCGAAACGCCCGACATCGCGCTGTTGATAACTCCACTTGAGCGATGTCTCATTCGTTGTGCATTTAATCGGTCATGCCGAGCGACTACTCCGAGCGCTCGCAATCGCGCGTACAGCGCCTTCTGTCCATTCTATGCAAAAATAGCCAAATCTCTGGGCCTTCCAGGCGTTCTCCGTCGTCCGGCACGAGCTCCGCAGCGCAATATATCCGCACGATTTGCCGTAGGTGGCGCTTAACGCGCGAATTTGTACAAGGTCTTTTAGACCTGAGCACGGAGCCTGCCGCTGTTTGCCATGCTGCTGTACGGGGTCTTTAAGACTTATTCAAACAGGACATTCGGGATGTGCGGGTTCTTATCAACCTTGCACATCCCGAATGCGTGGTCAGTGGGACATGAATGACTTGATGACCTCAATGGTGATCAGGATTACGACGACGAGCTCCCAAAAGTGACCCTTTGTCGTGTGGTGGCGTTCGGTCAGCTTTTCGTTGATCTGGTTCAGGTTGTGGAGCTTCTCCGCTACGGTTGCGCCCAAACGGTCTAGTTCGAATCGTTTCTTTGCCAAATTATACAGCGTAAACAGCGTCGGGTCGCCGATGAAATTCATCGGCAGCGAGACCTTCTCAACGCACTCCTGCACGTCCACAACGAGCATCCCCAACCGGAAGAGCTGATCGTCTACGTTTCCCTCCTCATGACTGAGCACTCCGACCTGGCGCAGCGTTTCCACGACCGGGCGCCCCACGAGGTGCAGCCATCGCCATCGACTGGCACGCCAACGCTCGCGATCGAGCTGGAGGCGGTCGAAAAGATCGTACGCTTCGTCGAGCTCGTTTGTCAGGACAGAAAGTAGGTAGCGCAGCTCGAGCAGCTGCATCTGGACGAACTCGAGCAGCTCTCGCTCATTTCCGCTCTTGGGACCGCAAACAAATGCGGCGGCCCAATCCGCTACCACGAGCGTGTTTTGCCTGGGAGAATAGGAGTATCCCAGAGCATCGTCGACGCCCGACTCCGTGAGTGGATTGCTCAAATCCTGGCCCCGGAGCAAAGTTGCTAGCTCCGCCCGATGCTTTGCGAGAAAATCGCCACCCGAGCCCACGCCCTCGGCGACGAAGATGAGATAGTCCTCGCATTCCTCGCGCACGTCCGGAACTTGCATGGCGCACCGGAGCAATTCAACTACTCGTAACGCGCGCTGCTTCGAATCTATCGAGAGCAGACTCGAAGTGCTCAGCCCATTACTCAGGTGCTGCACTTCGGCGAGCGATGAGTCCTTCGGCAAACGACAGGTATACTTGATAGTGAGCATCCCGGTGGCCCACAATGTCATTTCAACCGAGCGATCGGTTTGGAACGAATCGATCGTAAACGGCTCGCTCACATCCTCAACACGGATCGGTTGCTGGTCGAACATCCCGTGGTAGCTTGAATCGGGAAGCAATCGCCACGGCACACGATTGGCAGCGGAACGGAGAGCTTGCCGAGCCGCGGGAATATCCACCACTGCGGCGCAGTTGTAGATGAGCAGCACTTCACAATGAAAGCGGAGTTCTTGTACTGAAGTCATGATCTGTTCCTTTCGCAAAACCAAGACAGGACAGTCGCCTGTCTACCTCGCACATCCCAAATGGTAAGCGTGGCGAAAGAACTTCGGATTTCGGCGTGGCCGAGCTTCAGTATCGCAAACTTATTACGGGAGTCGTTTGTGAGCAACGTTCTCGACGGACGCGGCTGCGCTCTTGGGCTTGCATTTTTACTGGAAGGGTGAATCTAATAGCCCCATCGCTCGTCTGTCAGCCAAAAGACGTAGGACCGTCAGTCAGACTCAGCTCAATTCTGCGGTTCGAGTGATTTGTGAGTTATGACGTCCACACTCCCGGCAGAGCAATTCACCCGCAAACCTCCTCCAGGGCAAACCTTTTCCACGGCAACAACACCTCCACCAACACGTGAACAATGAATAAGAACAAGGTCGCCGCGATCACCGCTTCCTTCTGGTTGATGAAGATTTGCGCCACGACCTTAGGCGAGACCGCCGGCGACCTGCTTTCAATGACCCTTGACGTCGGATATGGGGTGAGCTCGCTGATCCTGCTGAGCGTGTTTGCTGTGACTCTCCTCGTCCAGCTCTCGTTGAACAGCTTTCATCCGTTCGTCTACTGGATGGTCATCCTTTCTACCAGCACAGCAGGCACAACGATCTCGGATTTTATGGATCGAACACTCGAGCTCGGTTACGCGGGAGGCGCATCGATTCTCGTAGCGCTCCTCGGCTCGGTCCTATTGGCATGGAGAGCGACCGAGGGCAATTTGTCGGTCGCCGCAATCACAACTCGACGCGCAGAGCTCTTTTACTGGACGGCAATACTGGTGTCGAACACCCTCGGCACTGCGCTGGGTGATTTCCTCGCGGATGATTCCGGCCTTGGTTTTTTCGGCGGAGCGGTTCTCATCGGCAGTCTCCTCGCTATCATCGTCCTTCTGTATTACGGAACGCGAATCAGCCGAGTTCTCCTTTTCTGGCTTGCCTTCGTGCTCACGCGACCTTTCGGCGCAACATTTGGCGATCTCTTGACCAAAGGCTCCGATGTCGGCGGATTCGGCTTCGGTACAATCGGTTCATCTCTCGTCCTGCTGGCCGTCCTCGTGACGACGATTGTCGTGACCACCCTACGTCACCGCCAAGAAGGCTCACCGGAACGCGTCTAGTTCAAGAGCTGCGAAGGCCACCGTAAAAGATCCTCCAGCCTCGTAATGACATCACTGCGGTATGGCAGGCCCGAACAAGAACCACGCCCATGCACTTTTGCCGAATAGCTCCGCCGCCTTGATTCTTCTGCCGGCCGCTCACGCGATTCATCGGCACCAACCGGGGCCGCGGATCTCGATTGGAACGTTCGTTGCCGGCGCTCTTGCACAGCTCCACCGGCGCAGAGATTGAGTATGCGCCAGCTCTATCCATTGTCGCCGCAACTTACCGCCTCTCGAATTAGCGACGCTTAAGCAATACAAGCTCCGCGCGAGAGGTGAGCAGATATTCTCAGCGCCACGTTCTCCGGTCACAAACCGTTCACCGCTCCTGCGCTCGTTTCGGTTCTACGACTAATCCAGATCATACAAGTACGCTGTCGATCACTTGGCCAAACTCAGCTGCAAATAAAGCGGTCTACGACCCTCGATTCTCCTGCGTCCGGTCACATCAGCGACAGCCGATTTCATGCAAGCTCAAAACAACGACAACATTCGCATGGGAAAGCGACGATGACTTCACATCTCGGCAGCAATAATGCCGTCCACCTTCTGGCCCGCTTTATTGAGCAGTCTACCGACTTTGCTCTCATCTTGATCGGCGTGGACGGAAGGATTAGCGGGTGGTTTGCCGGCGCGGAAAAGATCTTCGGCTACACAGCTGCTGAAGTCCTCGGGAAGCCGAGTGCAATATTGTTCATTCCAGAGGACATCGTAAGCGGCATGCCCGAGCACGAGCTTGCCGTGGCAGATGCGAATGGCGAATCACTTGACGATCGGTGGATGGCTGCCAAAGACGGCCGACACTTTTGGGCCACTGGAAGTTTGTTTGCCGTTCGCGGACCATCGGGAGAGATACTCTCTTACTGCAAAACACTTCGAAATCGGACTGATCAACGAGGGCAGATTGAGGCGCTCCAACATCGCGTCGACGAGGCGGAGCAAGCAAATGAGAGGAAAAACGTTTTCATCAGCACTCTTTCTCACGAGCTGCGTAACCCTCTGTCCGCCTTGGTGACCGGAATTGAGCTGCTGCAAAACAGCGTACCTCCATCGGAGAGCCTCGAATTTATCGTCGCGACATTCAAACGTCAGGTTCATGCCATGCGGCGGATGGTCGAAGACATCCTTGATGTCACGCGGATCGGGCGGGGCAAGATCGAGCTGAAACGGAGCCCGACTCCGCTCATCGACATCGTCCGCTCCGCTGTGGAAGGCTGCGCACAAGCATTGCGAGACGGGAGCCACGAGGTCCAGGTTATCGCGCCGTCTGCACCGGTGACGGTGTTCGCGGATCCGGCCCGATTGCAACAGGTGTTTGTGAACCTGATTCAAAACTCGGCGAAGTTCAGCTATCAGGATGGCCGGATATGGGTCAAACTTTCGATAGAGGACGGAGAGGCGGTGGCGCGCGTAGAAGATGAGGGGATCGGAATCTCTGCGGACGTCCTTCCACGTATTTTCGACCTGTTTGCGCAAGGCGAACCGCGTTCGCTCAGTCGACAATCAGGGTTGGGAATCGGTCTAGCGGTGGTTCGGGATTTGGTCTCAATGCATGGCGGCAGCGTTCAGGTGAAAAGTGACGGCCCGTCGAAAGGCAGCGAATTCACCGTTCGGCTTCCTCTTGCGAACGAAGCGGGAAGCACGAACACACCTTCATCCGACAAGCGTGCCTGATGGCCGGGCGTCGAGGAAAAGATCGGGCAGGGCGCATGAGAAGCCTTGAAAGAACCTCCTTTCATTGCGCGCCCTGTCCGATCTTTTATCATGCGTCCCTCCGTCTACTCGCCCGTGAGCAAACGGATTCCGTTGAACGCGTCCAGATCGGGGTGGTATTGCTCGATCCGCGCGATGGCCGCATTGATGTCGTAGGGGACGCGGCGGTAGATGATGCGAACGTCATCCGTGATGACGTAACACGCATCGGGGTTACCGTCGCGAGGCTGGCCAACCGAGCCGACATTCACGATCCACTTGTCGGCTCCCGTCAGCTCGTAGCCATCGGCCGGAATCTGATGCTGTTCCAGGAACGCGAATTGACCTCCCGTGTCGGTGAAGATCCCTGGGATATGCGTGTGACCGCAGTAGCAGACGCGGCCCACCTCTGCGAACGAGAGACTCATCACCAGATCGTCGTAGATGGTGTACGGGAACAGGTATTGGTCGATTGCCCGGTAGGGTGAACCGTGGCAGTACGATACGTCGCCGTTCGCCTTGTGCGAAGGTTGCAAGCCGCGCAGATACCCCAGGCGATCCGCTGAGGGATTCCTCTCCAGCATCGTGCGGGTCCAGAGCGCCGAGCGGTAAGCGACCGGGTTGAAGCCGGCCGAGCTCAGGTAGCTCTGATCCGCTACCGCCTTGTCGTGGTTGCCGAGGAGCGCGACGCTACACGCCCGCTGAACCTCGTCTACGCATTCCTCGGGTGCGCCGCCGTAGCCGACCTTGTCTCCCAGGTCGATGATGTCGGTGATGCCCTGCGCGTCAATGTCGGCGAGGACGGCCAAGAGAGCATCGATGTTGCCGTGGGTGTCCGAGATGATCGCCTTGCGCCCGTTCATCGTGTTCGATCTCCCTGCTGCGAAGTGCCGTAGCACTCGCCATGTTGCGTTGGTCTCCGAACGCGTCAGAGCAGTACTCACGCTCTCAAACGTTCGAAGACTAAGCGAAGAAGTGGGGCGATCGGCAAAACCTTTTCATGCGCCGCCTGCCGTCGTCAAAAGAAAGCCCTCTCATGATGGCCGGGCGGGAATGAATCTGCTCGAAGCGATGGCTGAAGATGTTCGGTGATGTGGATAGAGGATATCACGGAGAAACCCCGTTCGCAACGTTCGCCCTGACCGTAGGCTAAGGTCTACGTTGGTCGGACTGTCGCGTTTCTACGTCCTCATAACTCCGCTGTATTCCAGTCGGCTCGCCTTCGAGCTCCACCAGCGCACCGACAACTCGCTCCATCTCTGCGCGAAGAATCAACTCGCGTTTGCGAAACGGAGCCATGAGCTCCTCAATCCTGTCGTCGGTGAATCCGGCGTCGAAAGAGCGTCGCTGCTTCATTGCATACTCCCCGGTTACGTTTGCCATGGGGAAAAGCTATCCACGGCACGTTACGGCATCGTGAGAACTTTATTGCGAATCTTCGAGTAAAGGCTGAGAGGGAGGTGCGGGGTCTGAGGGGAGGAAGAAAACCATCAACACCGCCAATGCGGTAATCGCCGATCCGACGTTCATCGTGAGCGCGCCAATCATCGTATCATGCTCGAGTAAACCAAATGTCTGAAAAATGCGGTACCAGTCATGAAGCTCGTAACTCTGATCTAACGCTAAGTTCACCATCCCTTCATGGTGGCGGGCAGTCGACATATATTCGCCGACATGAATCATGTGGTACCCGAGAAAAAATAGCGCGCCGCTCGCTAACAACGAGCACCGAACATAAAGAAAGCGTGCAAGCAGTAACGCGGGAACGATGAGCTCAAAGAGGGAGCCACCCAACACCATGGGCGTCTCGCCGAGCAAACTGAACAAGAAGTGTCCGGTTTCATGGATCGGTGTAGTAACGATATATCTGAGGGCGGTAGCGACTAGAGTCAGACGGGAGGAACCTGGGATCGCCGGAAGCCAATCTCGCCGACTCAACGAAAATAAGACAAAGAACAGGGCAAGACTGAACTGAGAGATCCTGGCGGCTTTCAATAGAGGCCGTTCTGCGTTGCAAGGCTTTGCAAACAGATGGGCGAGCACCGGAAAAGTGGTGAGGAAGAATACCGAGGCAAACACAAATTGTATCATAGCGACCGATCGATGACTCGAGCCGAGCTGCTGTGGGGTTCGTTATCCCGACCCGTTTGAGCTACTCTCGAGAAGCACGGTATCCGAATGCTCGTAAGCCGGGGCGCAGCAGCACAGAAAGCGTAGTTGCACGCTCCCGATATTGAAAATCTTATGCGCCGCTCCCGGCGGAATCGCGATAGCGTCGCCGGGATGAACGTCACGCGATTCGTCGCCGATCTCCATGCGAGCATTCCCTTCGAGGATGAAATAGATCTCTTCCGCGATCGGGTGGTAATGCCGCGCGGTCGAGCCTCCGACCGGCAAACGCGCCTCAGCCAAGCTTTGGTTGCAAATTACAGAGTTTCGATGAGCGAGAAGCTCTCGAATTTCTGAGCCATCCACAGTCTCGAACGCAGGGACTTCGGAGAGGTTCTTGATGTCCATACCCGAAGGTAAAACGAAGAGGGGAGGGGCACAAGCGGAATGAATCCGCCGGACGGTTATGATTCGCTTCGACCCCGAATCACGCTTGTTTCCACTGCAGCCAGAAGAAATTAACGGCGGCAGCGCCGGCTCCCAAAG
This sequence comes from Bdellovibrionota bacterium, assembly GCA_046328905.1. Classification (GTDB taxonomy): domain Bacteria; phylum Bdellovibrionota_C; class UBA2361; order SZUA-149; family CAZDWZ01; genus JAXLVP01. Next base: position 1,548,151 of record JAXLVP010000002.1, on the reverse strand, counting down.
CGGCGCCGGCTACGACATCGAGCATCACGTGCTGCCGCAACGCCAAGGTGGAATAGGCGATGGCCGCACACCAAAGAAAGTTGCAATTCTGGAGCAGGCGACCGGTGCCCATCTGACGCAAGAGCCTATCGAACCAAGCGGCCGTGAAAACTGCAAACGCTACATGAAGAGACGGGCATGCATTGCCCGAATCGTCCACCGACTTCAGGAAGGCGAACACAGCATCATCCGTCCAGGTGTCCTTCGGCGCGGGAACCGCAGTGGGCCAAACCAGAAATATCCCAAGACCGATTAGGCTCAGAAGAATCGAGATCACAGCGTAAGAACGAAGCTCAGTTCGATCAGCTATCAGCGCGGGAGCCCCAAGCACATAGAACCAGAGCGAAAGATAAACGGGCAGTGCTTCCGAGCGAAAACGAATGAGGCCGTCGAAAAAAGTGAGCGGCATGATCGTCACTGGGAACAACGGGTGTCGGAGAAGCGCGACGTAGCCGATAAAAAACAAGACCATTCCGAAGAAAGTGCTGAGCATCTTGATCACCCACCACTTGCGGACTCGAAGAGCCACCTGTTTGCCCAAAGACGCCCGACGTGCCGGCGAGGGAAGATCGGTCTGGGAATCGTCGGAAGGCGGGCCCTCGTGAGCGGGAAATGAATAAGCCATGTACCAACTCTTGATCCGCGTTGCTCTCGTGTCACAGCCGAGATGGTGCTCGCATGCGCTTGAGCTTTACGATCAAGGCGCGTCGAATCCGGCGTCTGAGCCTTATACCTTCAGTTGTCTAAGTGGGGAAAGGGCGGCGTGGCGGGGGAGAATGCCAGGCCGGTGTTTCGCCCGCGGAAAACCCGGAAACCGGGCCTTCCCGCAGGCGAGAACACGAGTCTTTTAATGTCCGGACGGCGTCGGGGTCGGGCTCGGATGTGGCTCATCGCCCAAAATTCCGCAATGTTGCGCGAGAATCTGCTGAACGGCGGTCTGTGCGGCTGTGCGGCTGAACGTCCCGTGCTCTACCAGATCTTCAAGATGACCCAGACCGCAGCGCACCCAGTCTCGTTGGAGCTCACCTTGGGCATTGCATGGACAGTCATGCGTCGCAGCAGAGTACGCCGCTGCCGCATCGTTGTTTGGTGCCGGTCGGGGCGTACCGCTTGGTGTGGGGGTCGGAACACCGCTGCAACTCGAACGGAGCGCATCCCGGAACAGGTCTGCGGCGACTTCGCGATTCAAACCATTTTGGGTGACTGCCTGCTCGAGCGCGTGCGAGATACAGGTCACGTATTCGTTGTGGCTCGAGAAATTGTTGCAAGGGCACGTGTTGTCGCGGATCTGCCGTCCGATATCCTCGTTCGATCCCGCATTCGGAGTCGGCGTCGGCGTTGGTGAAGGGTCCGGTGCGCAAGTGAGCCCAGCGACGCCGGCTTTGAAGGCGGCAAGATTCGCCGCGTCAAAGGCACCGAGCTTAACCAGACCGGCGAGCCCTTTTGCGAGAGACGAACCCTTCTTTGTTAAGCACTTCGAGCAGCGAGTACCGGTGAACTTCACGGTACACTGATCCTTCACAAGCTGCAGCAAAGCATCCGGTGTAAGGATCGTTGTAAGGTCGACGTTACAATTCGCCAGCTCGCTTCCCGCTTGCAGCATCGGATACAGCACGTCTTGCGCGCTACAGCTATCGTCTGCGTTTGCCGGAGCAACGCTCACTGCACAAAGGCAGGAAAGTGAAAGGAACAGGGCACGAACATTTTGCATAGTTGACTCTCCGTCTCATACTTCTCACTGAGTGCTGGTGACGAGCGAAGCTCGAACGCCTTTGCCGGAACATGCGTATGGAAAAATGATGCCAACCGAAAATGGGTTTGTCCGAGATAACCGTAGCGCCAACAGCGATGTCAGACGTGTTTCGATCGAGAGCTATTGGGCGAGAGAGAGTGAGGCGGAAAGCTTGCTCGCGCTTTCGATTGTAACTTTGGTTACCAGCCGGCTCCGCAGATTGTAACCGTGCACCGAGCAAGTATCCTAGGATCTCGTTTTCACGGAGAAAATGCGCAGTCCTTCCTATCTTGACAGCGGCAACGTGACTTTGTATAAAAGTTCAATCATCTCAGTCGGGTAGAAGACGAGCGAAAAATGAGTTCTTTATGGAGCGCAGACCGAATCTCTGCGTTCTATGGCCAGAATCTCGCTTTCAAATCTCCATCTCATCGCCGTTTCAGACCTCTGCGTCCGTTCATAGGCATAAGCCATCGTTGTCGATCCAACAATGAGCCCAGTACTTGGCGCTTGATCGCCGCGTACAACGCTTCATTGCTCGCGCCATGCAATCGGCCCGATCCAATGTCTATCATTGTACGTGCTTGAATCGCTGCAAAGCATCTCGATCAGCCGTACCCCGATCTCCCCGATACCGCCTGACGCGCAGCACTTCTTTCGAAGCAATAGAATCGGTCACACGGTCGCACCACCGCACTTATTTTCAACGCCCCGTTGCTTCGAGAAAACCTCCGACAGTCGGTCGTTTCCTCATTGCAGCTTCGGCTCCATCGCTCTTTTCCATTCTTCTTCGGAAGAAGGTGATCAGGCTTTCCTGCGCGGACCCCGCTCGAGGTGCGTACAGGAGAGCCTCGTATGGGTATGAGGTTTCCTGACGTGTCACGTCATGGAGGTTTTCCCTATGTCATTCGCAACTCAGCGCGAGTTGGAACGAGTTCGACCGAGCTCTGTTGCGCAACATGTGCTCGCCGGACTTCTCACCGCAATCGCCAGCTCCTACTCCCTGCTCGCTGTGCCCGCGATGCTCCACTCCCTGCTCGGCGTTCCCTACGCGGGAGCGCTCACCGGCACAGTGCTGCTCGCGTCATCGATGACCATTTTGATGGGCGCGTATGCAAAGCTGCCGTTTGTCATCGTGCCGAGCCTCGGCACATGCGCCGTCATCGCGGCGATGGTCGCGAACCAGCACATTCCATGGCAGTCGGCTCTCGCAGTGTCTTTCTGGACCGGAATCGGATTCATCGTCATCTCGTTTACGAGCGTGCGTGAAGCAATCGCCGTCGCAATTCCGCGAACAGTTCGAGAGGCCGCCGTCGTCGGCACAGGGCTCCTGCTGATCAAGGCAGCGCTCACAATGGAAGGAATGATCTGGACGAACGGGGAAGCGAGCCTCGAGCCGGATTGGCCGCTCTGCTTGGTCGGTGTCGTCGCCGCGCTCGTTGCGTCGCGATACGTGCCTTCGAAGTCGCTGGTAATTGGGATCTGCGCTTCAACGCTCGCTGCGTTGCTCTTCCACCGATTTCGGGTACCCGAGACCGTACTGTCGTATCCCGAATTTTCCACGAGCGCGCCGAACCTTCGCTACCTCGATGCGCTGAGCCTTGGGATGGTGCCGGTGATGCTGAGCATTTTTTGTACGGACCTAGTCGACTCCGTCGCCACTTTCGTCTCGGTGTCGCAGTCGATGGGGTTGGTCAAAGATGATCGACCGCAAAACCTCGAAAGAGGAATGCTGGTGGACTCGCTCGCGACATTTGTCGCAGGCATCTTCGGGACGACACCCGGCTCCACAAGCCTTCAAAGTGTGGTCGCGTCCGAATCGGCAGAACCAAGCGGCGCGACAGCGGTTTGCGCCGGACTATGGTTTCTGCCTTGTCTGGTGCTTGCCCCAATGGCTGCAGCAGTCCCAAATGCGGCTATCGCGGCGACGCTGATCGTGGTCGGATTGAAGCTGGTCAAACACATCAACAGCTTCGTCGCAGATCTGCGGACCTTCCGGCTCGGAACGGCTTCGACGGCGCTCGGTACGATCGCCGTTGTGTGCGTCCGCGATTCGCTGCTCGAGGGTGTGCTGTTCGGCGCCACCTTGTGGATCGGCGGTAAGGCTCTGCGCGGATCGTGGAAGGACCTAAGCGTCTGCCGTTGCAGTCTCGCAGGTATCGCGATTGCCTATCTGGTACACCAACTCGTTACCAGCTGACATTACCGGTTGAAGAGAGCCTCGGGGGATGCGACTCGCGCCCCCAGGCTCCTTTTCCTCCCAACGAGTCTCCTCAAAATCTTTCGAGCCGATCATCTCTATCGTTCCGCGACGATGGAGCGAATCGCTCCGCACACGGGATCGATGGCAAGGCACAGGGCACCTGTCTCTTTGCCTTTTGAAACCGAGTGCTCGACGATTCGTTCGCTTAAGCTGCGATCGGATCCGGCGGAAGTGTCTGCATGGATGCCGCAACCTGAGCAACCGACAGCGGCTCACCATGTACGGCCTGCGGCGGCTCGTCCTCGACGAGATCGACGATCGTCTCGGCGTCAGCATAATAGGTCTGACCGGACGCGAGGTGTTCGACGAATGCGCGAAAAGTCTCGACTCTGACGCATCGGAACTCGCCTTCCCAGCCTTCCAGCGTGAAAACCTGACCGGACGCGAGATTGAGCACAGATTCAGCTCTCATAGCTTGGTCCTCCTTCTCACAAACGAAAATCCTTGTGCGTATGCGGAGCGAAATCGCTTTCTGCGCAGACGCAAAAAGCGATTTCGTGTTTGGAAGTCGGCTGCCGAGAGAATGAGCGGAACTTCGCGAGCTGGTGAAGGCTCTGCAGCTCATTCTGCCAGTTTGCTCGAGACATACGCCAGCGGATATCTGTCCCCGCCGGTATTTTTTCTGCCTGGCGACGCCGGTCCATCTGTGCGTGCGAACCCACTTCCTTGCAAAGTTGTTTGCGAAGCGTTCCGAATCGTACAGCTTCGGATAGCTTCCACCACACACAAAGCGAAGGTGCGTGTGTAGCGCTACACATTCTATGATATAATAGATGTGTTACGGCGCATCGTTTGGAGGTTTCAATGGCACGTCGAAATCTGAAGTACGCACTCGGCTGGGATGGGTTCGAGAACGAGCAGGAGGAGTCCTTCTTTCGCAGCTCACCTGCTGGCTTCTGGCTGCGTGTCTGGGCGAGCTTTTACGATTCGCTACTCCTCGGCACCGTGGTCGGACTCAGTGTTACCACCGTCATCTGTTCGGTGGTGTACATGAGCTCCCAGCTTCCGTTCGCCCGCGCGTTCGAAGAGTTCAAGTATGCCGTTCAAATGACCTACTCCGCCTGGATAGTTCTCGGGTTCGCCTCGATGCTCAGCTTCGGGGCGATTGGCGCCAATATCCTCTACGGAGCTCTTTTTGAGTCGTCGCGATTGCAAGCAACACCGGGCAAGATCCTGCTCGGCCTGATCGTAACGGACCTCTCGGGGCAGAGGATTTCATTTGCGCAAGCGCTCAATCGCAACATGCGGAAGCATCGGTGGAACCTCATCTGGATAGCCCTGTGGACGGTTGGATTCTGCTGCTTTTTGCTACCCGGGCCCCTTTGGGCTGGTGGACTTGTGCTACTTCCGGCGCTTGTCCTGCCGTTCATCGGCTGCTACGAACGCAGCCAAGCCGCATTCTCGAGGCACAAGCAGACCAGTTACGACGAGATGAGTGATTGCCTTGTCGAAAAATTGGATAGATCGTCGGAGCTTGCGCGATTGTTCTTCGCTTCACTCGCTGCGGTTCTCATGCTCCTTACGGGCGTGGTAACGGCTGCGGGCAGGCACACTGCAGTCGGCTCAGTTGGAGCATATACTTCCGGATACCTTCGTTAACGCTCGGACCTCGTGGGCCGGGCAGTAGCTAACCGTCTGTTACTACGGTATGTTTGCGTCACGCGGGGATTGCTGATATGCTTCTGCGGTTATTATGGCGACGCTTCTGCGACGCAATGGCAGTTTGCGTATCAGCCCGAACGAATGCGCTTCTTGGGTCTGGCAAACTGCGGAACGCTCTCCGCCTTACAAATTTGTTCTTGGGTAGACGCGAAGATTCTCCTCTAGCCGAAGTAGCACGCTGTTTCGGCGAGGTGGAGAGAATGAGCAGAGGTTCACATCGGTTCTGACGCAGAGACAGCTTGGAAAGCACGCCGGCAGTCCCGTTCATGTGTCACAAGACGCGTGAGCGGGACTGCTGCGACATCCTGCACTGTCTCCGGCATTCGGACGGAGTCCGACGCGTACATGGTTGTGCGCGACCAAATGTCGTCTTCCTCACAGGATGGATTGGAGGAACAGCGTCATGTTGGTACTTTCACGAAAGAAGGACCAGACGCTCGTCATCGATGGAGTCGTCGAGTTGACCGTTGTCGCGATCCGAGGGAACCGAGTCCGGCTCGGCCTGAAAGGGCCTGCCGAGTACTCCTTCACCCGAGGAGAGCTCGACGGCACCGTTGCGAGCGCGAACGCTGGGGACGGCATGCTCGTCCTCTCGCGTAAAGCGGCGCAAAAGATTCGCATCGGTGGCAACGCTGACGTGGTCATCACCGTCGTCAAGATCTCCGGGAACACGGTTCGAATCGGAACCGAGGCTCCGGAATCGGTGCCTGTTCGACGAGGTGAACTGGCTGCGTGACATTTCTTTTCGAGCGTTAGCGCTTTCTGCGTGATACGTTCTGGCCGACTTGGCGACTACGCTGCCAAGTAACGGGGGAAGGTTGGTGCTCATCTCATTCCCCTCGGCCTCTTGAACCGAGATGCATAGTCCAAACCCCTCATGGCCAAACCCCTCATGGCCAAGCCCCTCATGCTTGCATGCTTAAAACAGCACACCGATTTTGTTACGCTTGCGATCCGCGCCAAAGTGAATGCGCGGCGTGATGGCCCGATAGGTTATTACGGGACGGACATGGGGGCTCTCGTTTGGTCTGTTTGCTCGCCTGCAGTGGAAAACAAGGCCAATGAGGAGCTGGAACGCTCAATCGCGAGCTATTTTCAACTGTCCCCGAGTGCTGTAACTCTGATCCGCGGACAAACCGCCCGGTCCAAAGTTTTTCGTCTGAATGGCATTACCTCACAACGTATCGAAGAGCTTCTTGCCGCTTCAGGAATTCCGTCAACGCCCGGAGTCGGTTGACCGGGTCTACCTCACTGGCTAAGCTGCCCATCAATAGGGAGAACGACTGATGGCTTTCACCGATCCGATATCCGCCGAGCTCAACCCTTCGGGTATCATGCAAGTTGGACTTGGATTCTGGGCGTCGAAGGTGCTGCTCAGCGCAGTGGAGCTTGGGCTCTTCACTCATCTCAGTTCGGGTCCGCTCACCGGCGAAGAGATTGGGCGGAGGCTGAAGCTTCACCCTCGCGGAATCTGGGACTTCCTCGACGCGCTCGTCGCCCTCAAGTTCCTTGATCGGGATGGTTCAGGCAAGGGCGGTAAGTACCGAAACACCCCTGAGACCGCGCTGTTCCTCGATCGGGGAAGCCCTCATTACATCGGCGGCATTCTCGAGATGGCGAATGCGCGACTCTACCGATTTTGGGGCGGTCTGACTGAGGGGCTGCAGACCGGCCAACCGCAAAACGAGACTGCTCACGGCGAGGAGCAGGTGTTCGACGTTTTGTATAGCGACCCGGCGAAGCTCGAGCAGTTTCTCGCTGCGATGGCTGGAATTTCAAAGGGCAACTTTCGCAGCTTCGCAGACAAATTTGATTTCTCTCGGTATCAAACACTGTGTGATGTCGGTGGCGCCACCGGGCAACTGGCGATTGCCGTCGCGAACCGTCACCCGCACATGCACTGTATCTCATTCGACCTGCCCGTCGTCGAACCGATTGCCGAGCGCGTGATACGCGCCGCCGGGGTGTCCGATCGCGTCACCACCGCTCGCGGGAGCTTCTTCGAAGACCCACTGCCTCGAGCGGACGTGATCACAATGGGAATGATCCTTCACGACTGGAACCTTCAAAAGAAGAAATTCTTAATCCAAGCTGCTTACGATGCTCTCCCTCCGGGCGGGGCCCTCGTCGCGATAGAGAACATCATCGACGATGAACGCCGCGAGAACGCCTTCGGGATTCTGATGTCGCTCAACATGCTAATCGAGTTTGGCGAGGCATTTGATTTCACCGGCTCAGATTTCTCCGATTGGTGCAAGGAAGCCGGTTTTCAACGTACGCAGATCATTCCGCTCGGAGGTCCTGCAAGCGCTGCTGTGGCCTACAAGTAATCGGCGATGGGTATACGCCTGATTCTCTTCCGGGATCTCCTCAAGAACATGAGGCCCGGCCGCCTCCTCGATCTCGGAGCGGGGCACGGCAAGTTTTCTCTCATCGCGCAGGAGCTCGGTTGGCAGGTCACAGCGGTCGACGCTCGCACCGAGCGTATGCCGATGTCCCCGGGAATTGAGTGGATACACAGCGACATCCGTGACTTCTCAATCGGTCGCTTCGATTGTATCTGCATTCTCGGCCTGCTGTATCATCTGGAGCTTTTTGACCAGATTGCGCTCCTCAAACGCTGTGCGCCGACCGTGACGGTGCTCGACACTCATTTTGCACTCGAGGCTTCGGTGAAGCTCGGGGAGTACGAAGGGAGGTTCTTTGAAGAGCAGACTGAAGCTTTGACCGCGTCGTTCGGAAACAAGCAATCGTTTTGGCCTACCGAGAGCTCCCTGATACGAATGTTGCATAACTGCGGCTATCGGACTGCCGAAAAGCAGCTCCCGCAGTATCGAGAGGACCGGGCGTTTTTTCTTGCTCGATAACGGTTCGTGCCGGCTTTGGTTTCAAGCGGTTGGCCTCGAGCGTTCCGATAACCGCGAGAATGGCTTCCGCCCGACGATCGAACGTATGCTCGGTTCGGATATATTCGCTCAGACGATCGAGCTCCTCGCGGAGTGTTCCCCGAGCTTTATTCGCCGCAGAGATCCTTTCGCGCAAATTTTCGGCCGAATCGTATTCGCCGACCAACCCTCTGAATACTTCGCGCGCGCCGGGGATAGAATCGGTAACGATGGCAGCGCCGCATGCGGCCGCATCGAACAGCCTGTTGGAAAGAAATCCGTGCTCACGCATGTCTGGCCAATGGTCGTTCAGAACGACATGAGCGCTGCTGTAAGCGGTTCGCAACCGGTCATTGGGAATATACTCGCCACGAATGAGCTCAGGTGGGATCAGATCGTCCCATTCTCTCCCGTATACCGAAAGCGGAAGCTTGCAGGTGAGCGCGTCTCGCACAATCGGCCGAAGCTGTCTTCGCGAGTTCCCTACAAACAGCAGCTCGTGAGGCTCTGAGTCGGCGGACGTATCGCGATAGAATAAATTCGGATCGGTGCACTGGAGCAACGTATGCACTGGGATGGAAAGCTGCTGAGCAAGAGATTCGGCGAACGATTCTGAGGCGACAAACACAGCGTCGTACTGCTCAAACTCGTCTCTGGTGATGAGACCAGGGTGGCTGATGTTCCACATCACATTCAGCTGACCGGGACGGGGCTCGTATCGGCTCAGGCCTCGTAGCACGAGATTGATGTGATCTCCTCTGCAACGCGCGTGAGACCACTCCGAGAGCACGTCGATTCGTGCCGAATGGCCCAACCGTTCGAAGGCGGCTTTGAGGCTGCGAGCAAAGTGATAGTCTCCCCAGAACTGTGCGTCGCTCAAGGACGGAGCGCCGATCTTGATACCGATCCGATACGACTCGGTGAAGCTCTTACGCAGCGCCGAAAAGGTCTGCTTCGCTCGGACCTCGTATGTATGGCGCTCTTTGACGATCTGTTGCAGCACCGCAACCCGCTGTTGCCGCTTCTCGTCGCTCTCGATGAGCTCTACGAGCAGCGACTCGAGGGATGATGCCGAATCGAACCAAGGAAGCTGACCGTCGAACAGCGCTTCACTTCCAGCGCGTCCGTTCGTGATGACGACTGCGCCCGCAGCGATTGCGTCGAAAACTCGTGAATTAACGGAACCCCAAGTTTTCGTCACCAAAGTCGCGTCGTCGATCACGACCTTCGTCGAGGCATAGACCTGGGGTAGGTCGACATAGGGTATACAGCCGCGCCAGAAAGGACGGAATTTTCCTATGTTCTCCCAATGGGACCCGAACAAGGCAAAGCTATATGGCAACCTTTCCGGATGGAGAAAGTCCACGATCTCGCGCGGCGAGCTCCAATAGCTGCCGGTGAAGCAATAATCGGACTCGAAGCACTCATTTCGTGTTCCCGCCGAAAAGCGCGCCCAATTTGTAGCAATCGGAAAGACCGAAACAGGTCGCTGCGCTTTCGTCCGCAGCGCCTGCGCACCAAGCGAGGACGAAGCCCAGATACAATCGAATCGTTCGAACCACGGCCGTTCCCGCCAGACATCGAACCGACTCCGCGCCCACGCAACCGTGCGCAGGCCGGGACTTGCGTTGCGTAATCTCCTCAGGTCAAAGGTGTGCATCATCACAATGAGCACATCGAGAGCGGACGCGTCGTACCAGCGGTCATCTTGCTGCGAGAGATATGTGACGGACCAGCCGAATTCGCGAGCGAATCGGTCTCCAAGCTCGAAGGCGGTAAAGAGATCTCCCTCCGCGCCCGAAAGATCGGTGCTCGACACGGCAAAACCCACTCTGAGCGGGGAGGGTTGCCAAAATGACGGCCGATCGAAATAGTCGCGTTCAGTGCTCCGAACTATTTCGTAGCCGTGCTCGGCGGTCAAGATGTCTCGGTTTTGGCTGAACTTCGGCTGGGTCACCGCGGGAAGCTTCGACCGGGTCGTTCCGCCGCGATGAAATGCTGCCAGATGTGATGCACAGATGGCGCTCTTGCCGAGAATGCGCTGGAATTTAAGGCTCAGATCGACGTCTTCATACCCGTAATAATACCGTTCATCGAATCCACCGACTGCGAGGAATTCGTTTCGCCTGCAGATGGCGACTGCAGCCGTCACCGCAGGAACGTAGCTGGAACAAAAGAGATAGTTGCTCGACTCGGCTCCGTAAGGGATTTCATACGGATCCAGAAAGTGAGCCGGTTCGTCGAGAGCGATCCTGATACCTAAATGCTGAATGGTCGGCGCACTGTAACCATTTTGGTCGGGTAGATCGAGCAGCTTTACACCAACCTGCGCGATGGTCTCATCGGCCATGAGCTTCACGAGACCGGGCAGGATATCCTGGCAAAAGACAATGTCGTTGTTGAGGAAGAGGAGGAGCGGCGCGCTGCTCAGCTTCACGGCGAAATTATTCGACTGCGAAAAGCTGAAATTACCCGGCCGCCGAACGATCTCGATTGGAAGTCGTTCTGCCCAGTCCTCACAGACGGCCAAGCTTTCATCATCGGAAGCGTGATCGATGATCAAGAAGTTGAACGCGGGGTATGAATTGTGCGCCGCAAATGATCGAAAAAGCTCACGCAGAAGCGCGGCACCGTTTCGATTGAGCACGATCAGGGAGACGAGTGGATGTTCGTCACGGGCCGAGACAGCGTTCGGAGGTCGGTACATTCGAGGAGTGGGCGTTGACGGCATGGTCTCGCCGCACAACTGGCCGTGTGAAACTCCGGAAGGTCCGATGGAAACAATTCTCGGTGAATGGCCAAGATGCTGCCCGGTTGCAGCGATGCGCACAGCAACCTCGACAGCACGCTGATGATCCGAGAATTGCGGAAGTCGCACCTGGAACCCGCAACTCCCGAACCGCCGGTCCTGAGCTCGAACGTCGCTGCGAAAGCTGTCAGCCAGACACTTTGCGAACAGCCGATTATCGAGGTAGACCTCGAGCTCCACCGGGCGATCCGGATCCCTCTTGTTCCGAGCCCAACCACGAACGCTTTCGGGTGTGTGCTCGTCAAGATATCCCTCGAAGTCTCCGGAGCGAGGCGGTTGACGAAGTGCCTTTTTCTTTCGCACTCTCTCTTGTGTGCCGCGGGCAAGAGCAAGGCGTTCCGAAAACTCGGCGTTCTCAGGATCCAGCTCGCTCGCCGCCGAGTAAGCGTCAACTGCATCATCGACGAAATCGGCACCGGCTTCTACATATGCCTCGCCGAGATGAAAATGGGCGAAAGCAAAGCGCGGATCGAGCGCGATAGCCCCCTTCAGTACTTCGATTGCGTCTTCCACTTTTCCGCCGGCGACAATTGCGCGACCAAGATTGACGTGCGACCAAATGTGACCAGGATCGGCCGAGATGGCCGAGCGATAAGCAGCAATCGCTTGATCCCATGCTTGCAGAGTGAAATAAGCGTCACCGAGATGATGAAGGATCGGCGCGGAGGCCGGCGCCTTCGCTACAGCCAGCCGGAGAGCCTCGAGAGCTTCGCGGCAAAGCTTCAGTTGCAGGTATGCCACCCCAAGCCGGTCGTACACATGGGCTGAGCCTTCGTTGAGATCGATGGCAGCCTGAAAGTGTTCGATAGCTCGAGACCACTCTCCAAGTGCGAAGAGCGAATCGCCGATATGCTCCTGCAGCAGCGGATACGCCGGGGAGAGGCGACCGACGTTATCGTAGTAGGTCAGCGCCTGTTTGTGCTCGCCGGAATCCGCACAGATCACCCCAAGGCGGAAATGCAAAGCGGGAAGAGTCGGGTGAACGGTGAGAAGATTTTCGTACTCTTCACGCGCGAGCGCGACCTGCCCTTCGCTGTAGAGCTGCTCTGCATATTCGAATGATCGGTCAGCCACGGATGTCTCACCGCTGTTGGGTTTCTCAGCCGAACCATTTCGATGCCGCCGGGGTAGGATAGGGCGCGACTTTCACTCCCCAAACTCCCAGAGTTTACGCTAAGATAACCCATCACACCGGCGTATGGTGTTGAAAAAGCGGATGCGCGACGAGAAACCGCAATAAGGGCGGGGTAGTCATCACCCAAACATTCGGCGCTCGCCGTTCGTCCTAGCGTAAGGTTTCTTTCCAGCCGTTTTCTCTGAAGCCGACAAGGCCGAAGGTTTCGCCGAGGAGAAAGGGCCGCTTCACGAGCATCCCATTTTTTGTGAGCATCGACAGCGCATCAGACTCCGACAGTCCGTCGAGTCGTTCCTTGATCTTGAGCTCTCGATATTGAATCCCGGAAGTGTTGAAGAGCTTTCTGATCTGTCCGCCCTGGAAGGCGAGCATCCGCTTCAGCTCCGAATTGCTCGGAGGTTGGGTGGTGATATCGATTTCCTCGACCGCGATATCGTGTTTCTGCAAAAAATTGCGCGCTGCTTTGCAGGTGGAGCACTTTGGATGAACATAGAATTTCGGCGTTTTGGTCTTCCCCACGGCGACTCTCCGCGCTGCAATATTTCGCGATTCACCGGAGAGCTCTTGACCAATGCCGGGGAACACGAATGGGTTGTACTTCGTGCCCCAGCATCGCGCGAAAGTTGGGTCCGTGCAAGCCGCGCTGATTAGAACTTGACCACACCGTGTTGGTCGGTCCCTTCTGTATCGGGCCGGGAGTCGGTCACGTAAGCTTTCAGCGCCTCATACAGATATTTTACTCGGTTCGCACCTGTCCCGTCCCAATACTCGCCTGCGACCGGTTCGAATCGGATGAGAGTAATGGCTGGATCATCTTTCCCGAGCGGAAACCAAACCTTGAATGTTTCCCGCCAGAGCTTATCGAGCGTTGCTCGTTCGTTCGGCACTAGGGTGGCAATTCCGGACAAAGAGATAAAGCCGGCGTCACCTTTCTGGCAGGTGAGATACGCACGCGGGTCCGCTTGAAGCTCATCAATCTTTGCGGACAGCTTGTCAGTGATAAACCAAATTTCGCAGCTCGGCTCGAGGCGAGCTACCGCCATCGGTCTTGCGTGCAAGCTTTCGCCGTTGTGCGTAATGAACATCAGGGTGTGGAATTCCTCCAAAAGTTCGAGAAAGCGCCTGTTTTTATTCTGAGTGTTCATGATGTATCCTCCGCTTGCGTTTCCGAGAGATATTAGGCGTTCGAACGAACTGAGACATGATACACATCACCTATGGGAGAGGTTTCAAGAGAAGAGGGGGATGTATTGCCTCTTTTGCTCTGTTGGCGAGCGTCTCGTATGTTCCGATCTGGCAACTGAATGCAAAGTAAGGGGGTCTTTCCTTGTCGTCTACTCTCGTTGACTCCAAGCTCGAAGAGCTGAAGCAGCGTGTGCTCGCTTGTAACGAGCTTTCGCCGGAATGGGCGCTCGAGAAACTTCTGACGCTGGAGCAGGGCGCCGCTTATCGTCGCCATGTGCCGATAGTGGAGTGCGGTGACGGGCTGGTCGAAATTCCGGCGACCGACTTTGCCCGAGTGCTCCCGCATCCGTATCAACGTCTCGGCGCGCCGTACGGCGAGGCCTTATCTCCATTTCATATCCGAACATCAGTGCTCAGCAGGCTCCAGTCTGCTCAGCAGCTGCTTGAGGCTGCGCGGCCAGGCTATCGTATTCAGATCTTCGACGCTTATCGGCCGAAAGCAGTGCAGCGCTACATGGTCGGCTTCGAGCTCAACAAGTTGGCGCGTGATCGTGGGCTCGATCCGGACGCCGTCGAAGATACTTTGAGGGAAGAGCTGTTGGCAATTGTGCACACGATTTGGGCCCGGCCGACGGATGACCCGTTTTGCCCGACACCACACAGCACCGGCGCTGCATTGGACGTCACCATTTTGGACGAGAATCTCAAACCGTTAGAGATGGGCGGTGAGATCGATGAGATCGGACCGGTCTCACTTCCAAGCTTTTATGCCTCGATGACCGATGAACGTTCCACCCGATATCACGCGAATCGAACGCTTCTCAAAGACGTGATGACGTCCGCCGGATTTCGCAGGTTGCCATACGAATGGTGGCATTTCTCATACGGAGACCAGCTCTGGGCCCTCATCGATTGGATCGCAGGAGAATCACCGACTCCGGTGGCGCTCTACGGCTGCGTAGAACCCTAGGCGCTCGAGAAGAAACCATCGCCCGCGTTCTGCATCTAAACGCTCAGAAACCTCATTCTGAGCTGCCAATGTCCGACAAACCCGCCATCAGTCTCTGCATGATTGCAAAAGACGAAGAGCAGTTTCTCGAACAGTGCATTCGAAGCGTGCTTCCGATCGTTTCCGAGACCATCGTTCTCGACACGGGATCGAAGGACAATACGGTCGCGATCGCACGCTCGCTCGGCGCCAAGGTGATCCATCGCGCGTGGACAGGGGACTTCGCGGAGGCGAGAAACGTCTCTCTTCAGTATGCCTCCGGCGATTGGATCCTCGTTCTTGACGCGGACGAGCGTATCGCGGAACGCGACCTCCCGGATTTGGCGGCGCTCACTCGGGACCGCTCGATCTGTTGGGAGTTTCTGCAGCGCCACTATTCGAATGACCATCGCCTCAGTAACTACTTTCCTGTGCGAGGTGAGCACCCCGAGTGCGAAGTAGGTCACGCCGGGTATTTCGAGAGCAATCTCGTCCGCCTGTTTCCGAATCGGGAAGGCCTCCACTACCGAGGCAAAGTTCACGAGCTCGTCGAACACAGCATCGTCGATCTCGGCAAACAGACTATCAAAAGAACCGACATCCGGATCCACCATTACGGCCACACCGAAGCGGTGAAGCGAGCGAAGAACAAAGGCACGCTCTACACGCCACTCGGTCAGGCGAAGGTGCAACAGAACCCCAACGATTGGAAAAATCAATTCGAGCTGGGAGTCGAATACAACAATAATCGGCTGTACGAAAAGAGCGAGCAGGCTTTCAAGCGAGCAGCGGAGCTGAACGGCGCTTACATTTCGACTTTCATCAATCTCGGCTACGTCCAATGCGAGCTCGGCAAGCTCGACGCGGCGATTCAAACGTTGAAACGCGCGCTGACCATTGATCCGGGGTCTGCTGAAGCCTGGTGCAATCTCGGCGTGGTGTTTATGCGGGCGAAGGACTTTAGGGCCTCTGAGGCAGCTCTGAGGCGGGCGATAGCTGCAAACGAACTGTATGTGAACGCTTACAACAACCTATCCATTCTCTTTGCGCAGATGGGCCGCTTGAGCGAATCCGCTCAAATCCTGAAACGGATGGAGGAGATTTTTCCCGGCAGCTCGCTTGCTAAGGAGCAGCTGTCCAAACTCTACGTTGCCGCAGAAGCATTGCGCCGGGCGGGACCTGCTTCCTAGTCGATCTGAGACATGTATGGACCTGAATATTCCATAAAGTCCGCTAGTGGCGCGCGGCATTTTTTACTATGCTTGCCCGGTAACAGAGGTCTTCCCGTGATTTCCTACGTTTTTTCTGCTCCCCGCTAATGATCAGTCTACTCATTATCACGCTGATGTCGCTGTGCGTTTCGTTTTGCTGTTCCATGATGGAAGCAGCGCTGCTCACGGTGCCCTACGCTCACGTGAAGCATGTGGCAGAACAGGGCTCTCGTGCGGGGAAGCGGCTTCTGACATTCAAGGACGACATTCGTAAACCGATTGCCGCGATCTTGCTCCTGAACACGATCTCCCTCACGCTCGGCTCTGCGGTCGGCGGTGCGTTGGTCGTCCAGGCGTTCAAAACCGATTCGGCCGTACTTGCTTATTCCTGCGCGTTCACTCTCTTGCTGCTTTATGGAGCTGAGATACCTCCGAAGGAGCTCGGCGTCGTCTACTGCCGAACCATCGCGCTCTTGATGACCTATCCACTGAGCTTGCTGATCAAGTTTTTTTATCCGTTCATCTGGTTCTCTGAGTGGCTATCCAAGCATGTCGGAGCAGAGGAAAACGAGCCGAGCGTCTCCCTTGCCGAGGTGCTCTCAGTCGCCAAGATCGGATCGGAAGAGGGGGTGCTTGATCGCCTCGAAGGTTCAGTGATCCGGAATATCATCGGGCTCGATCGGCGCCTGGTCAAAGATGTCCTCACTCCTCGCGTCGTCGTGTTTCGGCTTGACGAGGCGATGTCAGTGAACGACGTCGCAGAGGACATCCTGACTTGGAATCATACTCGCATTCCGCTCTTTCCTGAAGATGAGCCGGACCGGATTGAGCGATATGTTTTGCAGCGCGACGTTTTTCGCGCGCTCGTTCGTGGTCAGCGAGAAGTTCCCCTTCGCGATCTCGCGCGTCCGCTGACTACCATCTCCAGCCTCATGCGAGCCGATAAGCTTTTGCTGCAAATGTTCGAAAAGCGAGAGCATATCTGTGCGGTTGTCGACGAACACGGCGGCTTCGCCGGAATTGTGACGCTCGAGGACATTATCGAAGAGATCGTCGGGCGAGAGATCGTGGACGAATCCGACTTGGTAAGCGATCTCCGTTCTTACGCCAGAAGCATTTACGCGCGCCGCGGAAAAAAATAATGCGCCGCTCGAAGGGGCTTGCACGGACACAAAAACAGGGCTACTTCCGTTGACCAACTGAGGAGAACACCGTATGCCCCAATCACAACCCGACATCCACGACGCAGAGCTGATCCTCCGAGTATACGAGCTTCGGCGCGAGGCCGTAATGCGGGAGTCCCGACATGCGCTCAGCTTCACCTTCTGGCCCAAATCCTTCGCAGCCATTGAAGCCGTCATGACGCAACCGAGCCATCCGTTGAATGCCGCCTATCGTCAGGTCTCCGGATATTGGGAGATGGTCTATAGCTTCGCTCGTCGAGGAGTAGTGGACCCCGACTTTTTTGTCGAAAACAACGGCGAAGGTCTCTTCTTCTTCGCCAAAATGGCGCCCTACCTCGCCGAGATTCGGGAAAAGATCTCCCCACTCGCATTCCGAAATACAGAGTGGGTGGCAACGCAGTGCGAGGAAGGCCGTCAACGCTTCGCAATTGTTCAGAAGAGAATTGAAGCGTTGGCAGCTTCGCGGTGACTACGGATGTGAAGTCGCGCGGTCCAGTCGATGCTCACGTTCATGTCGTCGGAAACGGCCTGAACGGAAGCGGATGCTGGCTGCGCCTGTCCGGGTGGAATCGTGTGCTCGCACGCATGATGTTACGCGAGCTGGGACTTCCACCGGACGCCCTTCATGGAGATTTGGAGCGGCACTATGCGGATCGGCTGATCCAATATGTGCGCAGCTCGTCCCTTACCGCCGTGGTTATCCTCGCGCATGAGCAGGTCTACGACGCCGCCGGAAAGTTGCTGCCGCAGCTGGGGTCCATGTATATCCCTAACGACTACGTTCTCGACCTCGCGGCACGGTACCCGAATGAGCTGCTTCCAGCCGTTTCCATCCATCCCGCACGTCCCGACGCTCTCGACGAGCTTGCCCGTACCGTCGAGCAGGGCGCAGTCATGATGAAGTGTCTCCCGAACTGCCAGAATATCGATTGTAGCAACCCTCGCTACAAGCGCTTCTGGCAAGCGATGTCCGATTACGGGTTGCCGCTCCTCGCACACACCGGAGGCGAGTTGACAGTCCAGGTAGTCGAACGGAAGTACGAAGACCCTAAGCTCCTGCGGAGTGTATTAGACTGCGGCGTTACCGTAATCGCGGCGCATGTAGCCAGCCGAAGCTATCCGCTCGGGATCGATTACTTTCCTGATTTCTGCCGAATGTGTGAGCAGTATCCAAATCTTTACGGCGATAACAGCGCGCTCAACTCGCCGTTCCGGTCCGCCGTCCTACCGAAGCTGATGGACGGTGTCGTGCGAGATCGAATCATTCACGGAAGCGATCTTCCGATCCCGATATCGGGTCGTTATGCCTATCTGCGCGGAATGCTCTCTCGAGCTGACTGGAAACGCTGGGGTAAAACGGAGAATTTACTCGAGCGTGATTATCAGTATAAACGAGCGATGGGCTTCGGTGAGGACACCTTCACACGAATCTGGCAGCTTCTCCGAATTGATTCCGAACCGCGCCAGCTGCACTGACCGCTCAGGCGTGCGGAGTCCTTTCGGAGCTACTTGCCTCAGCTGCTCTAGCCCGCTTTTTTCCTCTTTTTGCTACCGCCAGCTCTTGCGACCGGCTTTTCAGCTTTGCCCTTTTTCGACATGCTGGCTTTCAGCGCCGACATAAGATCGACGACCGTGCCGGCTTTCTTTTTCTTGGGCGCCGTCTCCAATCGCTTTCCTTTCGACTTTTTCTCGAGCGCCGCCTTCACTTTGTCTCGATAGGTGTTGTGATATTTTTCGGGCTTGAACTGAGTGGTCCAATTGTCAATTAACTGTGAGGCGAGGGCGAGCTCCCGCTTGTCGACCTTTCCCCTCTCGATTCCCTCAACCTCTTCCGTGTCCCGGATGTCCTCTGCAAAGTACATTGTTTCCAAGCAGAGCAATCCGCGTCCCACACGGATTGCGGCAAGATATTGATGTCCTCGCATCACGAACGTGCCGATCGCTGCCTTGTTCGTTTTTTCCATCGCCTCGAACAAGAGCCGATACGGCTTTGCACCTCCTCGGTCGGGACCGAGATAATACGTTCGGTTGAGATAGATCGGGTCGATTTCTTTGAGATCGACGAAATCTGTTATCTCGAGGACATCCCCGGCCTCGGGCTTGAGCTGCTCCTGCTCGTCCTTGTTCAGAATGATGTATTGATCTGGCGCAAGCTCGAACCCCTTCGCCGTGTCCTTGAAGTCGTACTCTTTGCCCGTTTCAGGACAATAGAGCTTTTCGCGCAGACGACATGATCCGTCTGAGTTGAGGAGATGAAAATGAATGTCTTGCTCGGAGATCGCGCTGTAAAGCTTGACCGGAACGTTGACAAGTCCGAACGCTACTGACCCTGACCACATCGAACGGGCCATAATCCTCACTCCCGGGACCGGCGCACATCGCCGGTCCACTCGACTCTGTAATTAGCTGGTTCGTGAGCTGCGCTTCTTCGGGACTTTCGCGCCTTTTTTGCGAGCCTCCGAAAGCCCGATAGCAACGGCCTGCTTGCGGCTCGTCACCTTCTTCCCTGAACGGCCGGACTTGAGCTCGCCTCGTTTCATCTCATGCATCGCGCGACCAACCTTCTTGGAGGCGGTCTCGCCGTATTTCTTTTTAGACGCCGGCTTTCTTCGCGATTTGGAGCCGGTGCGAGCACGCTTTGCCGTGGCGGTGCTCTTTTTCGATGCTGAACGTGTCTTCGATGAAGCTCGCGTACGGCTCGATGAACGCTTCTTTGTAGCCATATCTGTTCTCCTCTGCAGCCGACGAATCGACCGATTCGATTTCGAATTACACCCTTTTTTCCCCGTAGCAGGTTTTCTGCAGCGGCTCCTATGATCGCTCGCAGGGCGGGCAAGCAAATGATCTCTGTGTTCGCTACTGAGGTCGCACCCATGTGAAAAGCAGCGTTAAGCTCAACGCTTCTTCTTCCCGCGTTTAGGAGTCGCCTGACCTTTCGTCGACAGCGCGGATTCGGTCTTCAGCACGGGCTCAATCCCAACGTCTTTCGGCGAGAGGTCCTCCCGAATTCCGTGGAATACTCCCTGCCGAATCAGGCCTTCATTGGTGAGCTCTCTGAATGCCACCTGGGCGATGTAGGTGGGCTTGACCCACGTCGCACCCGCGACTCGAGTCGTTACCGGACTGCTCTCAACCTTGATCTTGGTGAGTTGCTGAAAGAGCTGTTTGCGGACACTCTCGGAAAACCCGGTGCCGATCTTCCCCGAATAACGGAGCTTCCCGCCGCTTGTCACTCCAAGAAGTAACGCACCGATGCTTCGCTTGTCGTTCGATGAAACAGTGAATCCGAGAATGAGAAACTCCTGTCGATTGTCGCACTTGATCTTCAGCCAATCTTTCGTTCTGCCGGAAAGATAGGCAGCATTCGCCCGTTTTGAAATAATGCCCTCCAGCTTCTGCTCTTCCGCCGCTTGAAACATCTCTGGACCGTTGCCGACCACATGTTCGCTGTAGCGGATGCCGGTGTCCTTCGACTCGGCGAGAAGCTGCTCAAGCAAGAGTTTTCTCTCCAGAAGCGGTAAGGAACGTAGGTTCCTTCCATTCAGGTGCAGTAGGTCGAAAGCGAAATACACTGACTCCGCTGACTCGTCCTCCAGGCGCATGAACTGCTGAAGGTGCTGAAACGTGCTCACACCATTCTCGTCGAGCACTACCCACTCTCCGTCCAGGAACGCGCTCTTGCAGGGGAGACCCTTCACCGCACTTGCAAGGGAGGCCGCCTTCGTTGACCAATTCAAGTTGTTCCGGGTCAGCAGAGAAACCTTCGTACCGTCCTTACGCGCAAGGATCCGGTAACCGTCGAGCTTGATTTCATGCACCCATTCGTCACCAACCGGTGCGTGGTCTACACGGGTCGCAAGCTCAGGCGGAACAAAGCTTGGCAGGACCTCTTTCGGCGCGCGCCGAAGGATCGCGGACGATTCATCTCGTGCACCGGCACTGACAGCTTTTTTTCGAGCCGATGCCTGTTTGGGTCGGCCAACTCTCTTCGCTCTCGATAGCGGACTTTTTGTGGCCATGACTCACCTCAGCGAAGGCTTGCTACTTCTTGACCCACTTGCCATCGACCTTTGTCATCTGACCTGCGGGCGTCATCTCAATCGCTTTTTTACCGGCGAGAGCTTCGACGGCAGCGACCGGCGTATTGTTCCGCTTTGCTATTTCAGCATACCGAGCCTTGCGCTCTGCATTGACCCGAGCCACAAGCTCCTGCGCTTCGGGTGTGGACGCAACTGCAGCAAGGTAGCCCTCTTCGGTTTCGCCAACTATGAGCTGCGCTTTCGCCGCATCCAGGTCGAGAGCCCAAGCCGTCAGGGGAACAAGAGCGACGAGCGTCACGAAGACACCGGCACACACGGCACCACGCAACCCAATTCGTAAGAAAGATTCCGTTTTCATACACTCCTAGAAAAGTTTCGAGTCTTTGCTGAACACTTCATCTTCTAGCTGCTTTTCGATCTTCACCTTCACTTCGTGCTCAATCTTCACGTTGAGGTTGATAGTGATTGGCTTCTCCGGTGCAGCAATCTCAACGCGGGGGGTGCAGGCACACAGCTCGGCACAGATGGCGAGTCCCATGACGACTTTTTCGGCCTGTCGCCGCCGTCGCCCCACCGATTCTCGTTCGCGCATGTCTTACTCCTCTCAATTCCTGTCCTGCCAGAGCTCGGGATTCGCTTCGGTCGCCAAGCGCGAGCTTTTGAGCAGGGCAGGCAAGTTTTCTTCGACATTGATGTTAAACTGTATCTGCCGACCGTGAAAGAGATTTGGGTTTTTCCCCAGCAGCGAAACGCTCGAGGTCAAGGTTCCGTCAGTAGCGTAATTGAGCGTGGCATCGAGTCGCTCGTACTCGAACTGCTCGAGAGCATCCAGCGCGAGCTTCAAGTTCGGATTCGCGGCAGCACGCTGCTTCAATTCTTGCGATGGGGTAAATTTCAACTCTCCGTTCACACCTTCCACCTTTCCATCTTCAGCTTTGACCATGCCGTCACGAAGCTGAATAGGCAGCGTCCCATGGAGCGAGCCTCTCCCTTGGACGCGGTGCCCGGCGAGCTCCAGCAACTGTTCCAGCTCGATTCCTTCGCCGGTAAGCACGAATCCGTCAGTGACACCGTCTCGGAATCGAACGTTATCGGCCCCGATCGTCCCGCCAAAAACAGCGGCGCGGATTTCACTTATTTCGACTCGTCGGAAATCGTCGTGTGCAACGCCGCGGAAAGACACGTCGGTAAGGGGGACGCCAAAATCGAGGTGGCGCACAGAACACCGCGCCGGGGCCTCGGTCTCCCAGACCCGTCTCCGCAAAAGAGTCGTTCTGATGTCTCCACCCACAAACGGGCGTTTCATGAGCGTCCCAGCAAGCTCCCGTCCGGACGCGCGAATCTCCGCTTCGATATCCCTGCCATTGCCCCAGTGGATGTTCCCGCTGGCGGCCAGGCTTCCGGCGTTGATGCTCACAGTCGGAAGCGGAGCGATCGGATGCGAGGCGTCAAGCGCTACCGGAGCGAGCTTCCAACGTAGCTCCGAACGGTCAGGAAGCTGCCGTAGCTCCCCATGGAGCGACGCCGACACGCCCGCCAGAAACGGACTGTAGTCGAGGGAGGAGATCTTCGCGTCGAGTTCGAATGTGCCTCGAACAGTGCGCGTTGCCGTAAAGGAAAGGATCGCGCGTTTGCCGTCACCAAAAACAACATTTGCTTCGTGAACTACCAGTTCGGTTATCGGGAGAACCGAGGGGAGGGTTGTCTGGATCGATCGATTGGAGTCGGCCCCTACAGTTGCCGTTTTGATAGCGGCCACCTCGGTGGGAGTGAATGTAACGTCCAGGTGTTCGATGGAGAGCGCCGGACCGAGGTTGAAAAGCGAACGCAGAGAGTGAAAGGAGATGGCACCGTTCTTCAGGGAGACCCGCAGAGCAGCGCCCTCATGAGAGGATTGACCCTCAGGATTTTGGAGGTCATTCCCCACGGACAATTGTAGATCGCATGACGGAATACGATACTCGTATGCGGAAAAACGTTCCACATTACAGCCCTCGACTCTGTGCCCCTGCCGTTCAAGAAAAGTCCGCGCGTAGTGAGACGCGATTCGAGGCAACAAGATAACGAGCAAAGCAAACCCGGTCACCAGCAGAGCTGCACAACCAAGAAAGAACGCTCCGACTGCTCGCACTCTTCCGGTTGACCGTCCAGGCTCGCCTCCCATTAGAGCCGGGGCTTTCTCCTCCCGGTCATGAGGTTTTTTCGTTTTTGGCCTTCGCCTCCAGCTTTTCAAGCAACCCCTGCATTCCGTCCTTGCGGACTATCTCGCCGAATTCCGACCGATAGTTGCTCACCAACCCGACATTCTCGATGAGAACATCGTAAACACGCCATACGTCGCCACTCGCCTCCATGCGATAGTCGATCGCCACCGGCTGCCCATCACTCGTCACCGTCGTCTTCACGGTAGCTTTCGGACCGTCCACGGACGCTGAGCCGACTTCGATTCGACTTCCGGAGACTCCGGATTTTATGCGCTTCAAGTACGTTCGTGCAAGAAGATCGCTGAAGAGTGTAACGAAGCGGTGCTGTTCGTCGGGCGTCGCCTTGTCCCAGTTTGGTCCTAAGCTCGCGCGCGACATTTTTTCGAAGTCGAACAACGGAAAGAGGATCTCTTTCAGCCGAGCATCAAGGACCGGCGACCCCTTGTCCTGTTGCTTGTCGACAACAGCACGAACCTGATCGATCGTCGATTGGACGTGCCGCTCAGGTGCAATAGGCGCCGCGGAAGCGGCGCAGGGTTGAAATAAAAGGATGAGCCCGAAAGCTGCTGCCCACAATGCGTTCTGCATAACGATTCCTCCATAGGTTCCCGCAGTTTTCCGCAATGCCGCCGAGTGAGCCATGATCGGAATCATGAGCAAATGGTGAGTTTCGTCACGAGCAAGACTCGTCGTAGCACCGGTCGCAGTATACGAGCCCTTCGCTGGTTGGAGCATAGGCAGCGAAAATGGATTCGCCGCACTTCCCGCAGCACCTTGGCCAAAGTGCGCGAGGACAGCGCCTTTGGTGCCGCCGTTGGTGCCGGCAGTGAAAACATTCCCGCGGAGGAGGGAGGCCCATGGTGCGATACGCCGCCAGCTCCTGAGCGATTACTTTGTAGCTCCGTCCGCAGCAGCGACACGTAAGAATGTCTTTCGTGATCGAATCGGGAACCTGTTCAAGCATGTCGAGCAGAGTGCCGGTCGCAGGGCGTCGTTCCTCGGCGTCCGAATCCCGCCACTCGTATCCTGCGCTCACGGCGTCCGCTCGCGTCAGTGGATAGAACTGATGAGCGACGCTCAGATTGTATGGCACGGTCGAACAGCTCGGCGGAAAATGAGAGCCCCATTCACCGGTGCGCGTCATGTGCTCGATCAGTCGGGACACCAAGGACGCATATTCGTCCGGCGCATACTGTTGATTCAAAATACAGTACTGCTTCTTCTTGAGCCCGACACAACCGAACAGATTAGAGCAGCCGTTGAAGCACAGCTCGCAGTAAGTGAGATCTGCAATTTGGTTCAGGCACATCGCGCTGAAGCGCACATTGAAAGCGGAGTAGCCGAGATTCGAGCACTCGTAGAGCAGCTCACCTTCGCCGCATTGATCGATATCCATGCAGTCTTTCAGCGCAAGAAACGACTGGAAAGCGTAGCGTAGATCCCATCCGTCTCGGCAATCAAACGAATAGAATGCGTTCCGGCAGTTGGTGAGGTAGTTGCCCAAAACATTTTCGTTTTGGAAGCCCCGGAGATACTTCTGCGGAAACTTTTTGCAGAACATCTCGAACGCCGCCTTCGTTTCTTCCAGCGCGGTAAACGAACGCATTTCGCTCACGAAATGTTCGAACTTCTCCTTCGACACGGGCTCGTTCCAGATATGGTATTCCTTGTGGCGCAGATTCGAGCAGCAAATACAGTGCCGGCAACTTATGCAGTTGTTGAGGAACAAGCTCTCTGAGCAACCTTCCGAATTCGTTATATACGCGCACTGGTAGCAGCGACGACAATCGACTGCCTCGTAGCACAGCTCCATCTCACCAACCCGATAGCAGTCGAGACAATTGCGTGAACTGTTTACGCTGTAGCTGTAGTAGCAGTCCCAATTTTCGTCCGAGTCGAAGATGAGATAGCAGTTCTTGTTTCGACCAGCGAAATTGGTAAAGCTCGAGTTCTCGTCGCGTGCGTAATCAGTGAACAGGGCGGGGCGGGGGACCACCCGTTGCAGCTCGGCAAACTGCTCGAAAAAGGGTCGCTTGAAATCAATCGATCGCCCAAAAGACGTGTTTTCCACCGCGTCCGTGTACCAGTACGCTTGGTCCACGACCGTAGAACGCGACTCCGGCGGATAACATGAGACGATTTGCTTTCCTGTGTGGGCGCACGTCCTGCGAAATAGGTGAAGTTGGTTGACCAGCGCTGCCCGACGCTGCTCTCGGCAGTGAACACAAAGCACGGGACGTGGAACGCCCATCTTTTGGTAGAACTGGTCATCTCCAGGCTCCACGCGCGCCTGCCCCCCGCATCCTTTACACTGAAACAGCTGGTAGTCGTCGGTCATATCCAAAATCCCCCTCCAGGGAGCTTGCCAATGCTGCCGATAACAATCAATAATGCTTGGGCGTGCTGACCATTACTGTCCGTGTTACTAAGGGCATACGGAGCTTCTTCGTGTCACTAATCTTCTGACAACCTATGCTCAACCAACTTCTTGCCCGCTGCGGGCTCAATCGGACAGAGCAGGTCGTATTTTCGGCTTTGCTCGAAAGAGGGCCGAACTTGGCCTCTCGCCTCTCGAAGAGTTGCGGGGTGAAGCGTCCGACTGTGTACGCGGCGCTCGATGCTTTGGTAGAGCTCGGGTTGGTATCGAAAGAACGCCGACGCGCTGGGACTTTTTTTCGCGCCATCGCAGTCGATTCGATTGCCAAGGTCCTCGAGGGTCACGCGCGTCGTAAATTCGAATCGGTATCCGAAGCATCTGCGGCGCTCGATCTGCACCTCAAATCCCTTCCGAAGCGCGAACGGTGGGCGGTCGCCGGCTTTGAAATTGGAACGCTCGAATCGCCTGAAGCCGTCTATATCCATCTGGAGGAGGTTCTGCACCGTGGCGATTTCTCAGCGGTTTTCAACCCGCAGGACATTCCGCCCGATCAGTTAAACGGAGTAGTCCGCCGTTTCTTGCAAAATACCGCCGTGAGCAAGCCGCAGATTCGCGAGATTGCGGTCGCAGGCCCGACAACGGACTGGTATCGCCGAAACATTCGCAATCCGAACCACCAGGTGAAGGAGGTCTCGAACGCATCCGTGCTCGCGGACGTGATCCTTGTCGGCGGCGATATCGTGACATCTATCTACGAAGAGGGGAGCGAGCTAGCGCTTCGCATCCACGAACCGCATCTGTATCAGACGCTTATGACCGTGTTCGATCTGTTGTGGCGATCCTTGTGACCGGTGCAGAGATAGCTCATGAGGCCGGTCATAGCTTTCGTTCGCGCTATAAGCCAACATGAGCGTGTCGGAGGCGCTTTGCGATTCAGCTCGGAAGACGCGCTACGGCACCGTTTTGCTTCGACAAAGAGGTTACATGCGCAACGGAGCGACCACTGTTCTCATCGTCGGCACTGTCGCCGCATTGTTTATCTCGTCTGGGCTCGCAACCAGCGAAGCTGAGTTGATACGGATGCTCGCTGCTATCCTCGGTGCAAGCGTGGTCCTTTCGATGTTCATCACGGGGCTGTCAGCTCGAGACTCAGACCAATGGGGAGCTGCAATCGATGATCGGACGCGCGAGAGCCGACGACGCTGGAACCCGATAGCTCATTTTCGGAGCATCGAACAATGGGCGGCCCGGCAATGGAGTGGCCAAAAGTGGACTAATCGGTCACGCCTGTTTCGTCCGAAGCGTGGGCTTCGTGCCTGAGAACGAATCTCAGTCGAGCGCCATTCCAAACTGGGTCTTTGCGAACGCCTTGAATTCGTCAAACGACTCGGGAAGATTCGCTGGATTTCCCTGATATCCTTGGCCCCACCCATCGGAAAGGTCGAGCACAGTGCCCGCGACTGGATACGCATTCGACGCCAGAAGATAAACCATCTCTGCGATTGCCTCAGGAAGGAGCATGGTGCCGGAGCACTGGGTGGCGCAACCGGCCCGGAAAGCTTCGGACGGGTTCGCATTTTTGGAAAGCCATCCGCGGACGAGCTCAGTAAGCACACGACCCGGAGCAACAACGTTCAAAGTTATTCCGCGACGACGAAGCTCCGGCGCACGAACCGCGGCCCAGGCGTGAAGCGCCGCCTTCGAAGCACAGTAGCCGTCTCGATTCGCCACCATCGTCTCCCCGGCGATCGAACCGACACAAACGATCCTTCCGGACTTCGACATGAGCGGTAGCACACCCTGCACAAAATGCACCGTTCCGAAAAAATTCACAGCGAACATTTGTTGCATTTCCGCAACCGAGTTGCCGTTCGAATCGGCGGGCCGGACGATACCCGCGCAGGTCACGAGCACATCGATGCTGCCGAACGCTTCATGCGCGCTGCGGAGAGCGTTTTCGCAATCATCTTGCTGGGCAACGTCCGCGTAAATGTATCGAACATCGGTGCCTGTGGACGACAGCTCCGCTGACAGCGCAGCTCCAGCAGCCTTGTCGAAGTCTACGATGGCAACAGAGGCGCCGGCGGAGGCGAAAAGCTTAACGGCGCATTTCCCGATTCCGGACGCACCGCCTGTAACGATGATTTTTTTACCCGCCAAGGAGAGTTTTTGCTGAAAATGTTCGAGGGGGCTTTTCGCTGTCATGTTTTCCTCTGAAGGCTAGTCGCGTCTGCTCACCAACTGATGTGCGATAATTGGCGAGGTTCGCTCGAATCGCCGACGATAACCGTTTGACTCGTCCTTTTCAAGCTTGTCAGTCCTCAGTATAAGCAGAATGTTTGTCATTGAGGGGCAAGTGGATAAAGTGAATGACGCAAGTGTAGTAGAGGAACGGATACGCACGGCTCTTTCCGAGCTCTCAGGGCTTGAAGGCCGCGTTTCAGTCGCGCAGGCTTATCGTGAGAGTCATTCGCGGGACGAATCCCACCACCACCCCGTACTTCCGCACGCCGTTGTGTTCGCCCGTTCGGCAGCAGACGTTTCGAAAACTCTCCAGGTGTGCAATCGACTCCAAATTCCGGTCGTCGCTTTCGGAACTGGTACTGGGCTGGAGGGTGGAGCGATACCGATGCTCGGAGGGATTAGCCTCGATCTGAGCGAGATGAATCAGATCGTCGCGGTCCACGAGGCGGACTTCGATGTTCGCGTCCAACCGGGCGTGACGCACCGCTCTCTCAATAAAGCACTACGAGCCTCGGGACTGTTCTTCGCAGTCGATCCTGGCGCCGATGCAAGTCTCGGCGGAATGGCCGCCACCCGCGCGAGCGGCACGAACGCCGTTCGTTACGGAACCATGCGGGAGAACGTGCTCGCGCTCGAGGTTGTGCTCGCTGACGGCAGGATTATTCGAACGGGTCGCCGTACGAAGAAGAGTGCTGCCGGTTACGACCTCACACGACTTTTCATCGGGAGCGAAGGTACGCTCGGCATCATTACCGAGCTGACTTTGCGACTCCACGGCATTCCCGAAGCGACTGCCGCTGCGATTTGCGGCTTTCAATCTCTCGATGGCGCGGTCTCGACAGTCATCGCAACGATGCAGTCCGGAATACCGATTGCCCGGATTGAATTACTCGACGAAGTGATGGTAGACGCGGTGAACCGTTACGCGCAATTGAGTCTCCCAGTTCGGAACACTCTCTTCCTCGAGTTTCACGGCTCTCCTTCGAGCGTCGCAGAGCAGGCTGCAGTTGTAGAAGAGCTCGCGAACGACAACGGAGGGAGCCAATTCGAGTGGAAAACCGACCCCGACGAACGTGCTCAACTCTGGAGAGCACGTCATGAAGCCGCTTGGGCATGCAAGGCGCTGCGCCCGGGCTCCGAATTCTTTTTCACCGATGTGTGTGTTCCGATCTCTCATCTGGCCCGCTGTATTTTGGAAACGAAGGCTGACTTTCGCGAAAGCTCTCTTCTTGCTCCACTCGTCGGGCACGTCGGAGACGGCAATTTCCATCTCTTCATTATGCTCGACCCCAAAAATCCCAGCGAGCTTCGTGAAGCCCGGCTGTTGAACACGCGCCTTGTGGAACGCGCGCTTGCACTCGAAGGGACGAGCACAGGGGAGCATGGAATCGGAATCGGAAAACGAGAATTCCTCGAACCTGAGCACGGAGCCGCAGTGGAGCTTATGCGACAGCTCAAACAGTGTCTGGACCCGAATGACATTTTGAATCCTGGGAAAGTATTTCTCGACCCATGACGTACTCCATCGATTCACTTTGCGCTGCGCTCGAAGGCTCATTTTCCGGACGAGTTGCCCGCAGCAATGCGATTCGGGAAGCACATGCGCGAGATGAATCCCGTCATTCTGGCCAGCTTCCTGATGTTGTGTTCTTTCCGCGATCTACCGCTGACGTTTCACGATTGCTGAGCGCATGTTGTGAACGAAGTATTCCGATCACGGCATTCGGTGCAGGAACGGGCTTGGAAGGGGGAGCAATCCCGACACAGGCCGGTGTGAGCATCGACCTGACAGAGATGAATCAGGTCATTGCGATACACGAATCGGATTTTGATGCCGTCGTGCAGCCTGGGGTGACTCATCGTCAACTGAATGCCGCACTCAGAACGTCGGGGTTATTTTTTCCCGTCGACCCCGGTGCGGACGCAAGCTTAGGGGGAATGGCTGCGACACGGGCAAGCGGCACGAACGCCGTACGTTACGGCACAATGCGGGAAAACGTGCTGGCCCTGGAAGTTGTTCTTGCCGATGGGAAGATCCTCCGCACCGGCGGAAGGTCGAAGAAGAGCGCCGCCGGCTACGATCTGACGCGCCTTTTCGTCGGAAGCGAGGGAACTCTCGGCATCATCACCGAGCTCACCGTACGGCTGCACGGAATCCCCGAAGCTACCGCAGCAGCGGTATGCCAGTTCGATTCTCTCGCGGGGGCGGTCGAGACTGTCGTAGCGACGATTCAGTCTGGTGTGCCCATCGCTCGAATCGAGCTCCTCGACGACCTGCAGATTGAAGCGGTCAACCGCTATTCAAAGCTGAGCTTCGAGCTCAAAGACACGCTCTTCTTGGAGTTTCACGGCTCGACCGCCGGAGTGCAAGAGCAAGCGCTGCTCGTACAAGACATCGCGCGAGACAACGGAGGGAGCTCATTTGAATGGCGCACCGATGCGGCAGAACGAGCGAAGCTCTGGCAAGCACGCCATGACGTCGGATGGGCATGCCGCGCGTTTCGCCCCGGCGCATCTTTTTTTTCGACAGACGTATGCGTACCCATTTCTCGATTGGTCGACTGCATTCTTGGCACCAAGGAAGACCTCAAACAGAGCGCGCTCATCGCGCCTTTGGTGGGACATGTCGGTGACGGAAACTTCCACCTTACCATTCTCGTGAAGCCGGATAGCGACGATGAGCTCGAGGAGGCGAAACGTCTCAACGGAAGACTGATCCGTCGCGCCTTGGACCTGGACGGCACCTGCACCGGCGAGCACGGTGTGGGACTGGGGAAACGCGAATATCTAAGAGCTGAGCACGGGGACGCCTTGGATGTGATGGCGGAGCTCAAGCGGCGGATCGATCCCTCCGGTATCCTAAATCCAGGCAAGATTTTCGCGGAGTTATGACCCGTAGCGGAGGCCCGCGTCGCCGCGAACCGCTTGGTTTTTTCGATAAAAACTGGCTGCTGCGGTAGGGACGACTTCAGGGGCTGAACGCTGATCAAATCGCTCGCGCGGGATGTCCCTCGGCCCACCGATGTGGCATGAATGGGCGGCATGTCCAACGCACTTCGCAAAATACCGGATACCACTCTTTCGCTGAGCGATAGGAACCCGTCCGACCCGGCGCTGTCGGATGACGCTCAGCTGACCGGACAAGCTTCAGGTATTTCTTTTGTGATGCTGGTTCTGCTTCCTGCAGTAACAGTGCTCTTTTTCTGCCTCTTTCGGCTGAACGACCGCTCTCTTGGAAGCGGTGACGAGTCTCTCTACGCGCTCGCCACGCAGGGCACTGCACAGAGTTCCCATTGGTGGCTGCCGATGTGGAACGGCAAGCCTTACTTCATGACGGCTCCGCTCAAGCTCTGGCTCAACTTGATAGCGATCGCGGTCTTCGGCGAGTCCAACTTTTCCTATCGTGTAATGGATGCGCTCAGCGGGTGCGGAACGTTCCTTGTGATGTATCTTTTCGCTCTCGACATGACACGCGACCGCCGGGTCGGCGCGATCGCGGTGGCAGCTCTCCTCGGTTCGACGAGCTACATGTTTCTTCACGGTCCCCGTCAGGGCGTTCTCGACAGCGTCCTTTTGTTCTTCACTGTTGTTGCAACGTACTCGGGCTGGAAGATTGTACAGAGGGTCGAGACAACACCGATTCGTCCTGATGGATGCGCCATCGACCGTGTGCACGCCATGGGTTGGGCGGTGCTCGGCGGATTGAGCATCGGCCTCGGCTTCATGACTAAGAGCGTCGCCATCTTACCGCCACTGGCGATTGTCGGTTTGTATTCATTGTTGCGAGGCACCGCACTGAGGGTCCTGCTTCGAGCATGGCGCGAGATTCTTGTGTGTGTGACGCTCGGGATTCTTATTCCGCTTCCGTATTATCTCGGCCACTGCCTTTTTTCCGATCATGCGTGTGAATCGCTCGTTGCGGTCAACGTGGTCCGGCGAGTGACCGATGGCTACGTCAATACCGATCTTCCGTTCTTCTATCTGCGGCAGATTTTCGTGAAGCGCAGGCTCATCCCACCCGAGCTCTTCGTCTTCGGGTTGGTCTGGGCTCTTGCAAGCAGGAAACAGGCAGGGGCGGTGTTCCTTCTCGTCTGGGCTCTCTTACCGCTGTGTGTGTATTCCATGATCCCCTCACGGCTTCCATGGTACATCGCCTCGAGCTATCCCGCCTTCGCACTTCTTTGCGGCGCGTCGCTCGTTGCTCTCTACGACCGGCTACGAAGCTCAACTCCCCTTGTGCGCATCCTGCCGCAAAAGCTCTCTTTCGTTCTTTCCGCAGCGCTGTTCGCGGTCGGAGCCGGTGGCCTCATCCTTCATCTCGTGTGGTCGGTACAGAAGCTTACCGAGCGGCCGACCCGCATTGCATACGATCGAGCGGCGGAAGCGCTTCTTCGGGCTGAAAAGCGTAATCCCGAGCATGGTCAGGTCATTCTCCACCAAGCATTCGATGTTCCGTATCGAGAGCTGCCGTACCGGAACATGCTCGTCGGATTCACCACGCGCGAAGACGATCCGGAGAAGCTTCGCGATCTCGCGCGCGACGAGCGAACTGGTTTTGTGATTACGAAGGCGGAACAAGCACCGTTGGTGGTCCGATCTCGCCCGCTCCATTCTTATATGGTGCTGCCCCCGCTTGCAGGGCGCAGCTGGCCGATCATGGTGGGGTCTTGGCGGGACGATATGCCGAGCAAATATTTTCGCCCGGTCGATACGGCACTCTTCCTCGCCGATCGATCGGATGCAATGCTCTACGGTTGGGGCGAGATTGGCGAGTTCCCGACGCTCCGATACCGCTGGACGTCCGGCGAACGAACTGGACTTTTGCTTGATGTCGATCCGGTGAGGGCTGCTCTTGGAATCAAGTTGACCTCGCACCTTTCTGTGACGGAACCGCTCCAGATGACCGTTTGGGTCAATCAGACCCCCGTGAGCTCGGTCAATCTGCACCCGGGAGACTTTCGGTATTCGACCTTCCGACTTCCGCATCAGGAGCTTTTGCCGGGCATGAATCCGGTCGTATTTTCATTCAAGAAGTTGAGCGGGGAGCCGGTAGCAGAGAGCGAAAAGCTCGCCATGTTCAGCTCACTCCGCGTCGAGTTGATGCAGGACTGAGCTTCCTCCTCCGAGCATAGTACCCTCCGCAAACATTCGCTTCGACGCTACGACTTTACGCTCTCAGGTGTTCGCGGTAGTGTTTTCTCTCGGCATCTTCGCCGTTCTAACGAGCTCTCTTTTCTCCTCCATATGCGTACGCAACAGAGCCGACGGCTGAGTCGTTGGGCTCGGAACATTTGTCCTTGAGGATTTAGGAGAGCCGAAATGGAGTTGCCACAGCTGAGTGTCGTCGACATCGAGACCCTGCTCAAAGAGCATCGCAGTCGTATTCCGGACGGAGCCCGAAGTCAGTACGACTCGGATCTCGCGCTGTTGAGGAGAGACCTGGAACAGACGCGGGTGAGTCTGCGGATGGCCGACATCTGGAACGAATACGCTCGCTGCATGAACGATCCCCCATCCGGGATCTCGGGTGCGAACAACATCTTGAACCATGTCATGCGCAACGACGGCGGACAGAACGGCGGCGTGAAGCGGCGGCTGATCAAGCTCGTTCGCGACGCATGCAGCGCTAAGCACGCCCTGTCTGCCAAGAAGGCGGAAGGAGTGCCTTCCGAGCCGACAGAGTGCACGTCGTCGGCGGCCGCCAGCGTCTGATCCACCAGTACCGGCTTTCGAGACGAAATCGGCAGGAAGGCTTCCTTCCTGCCGAATGGTTTTATTTCTGTCGCACTGTTGCGTAGCGTTCCCAAAGCTCACGGAACGCAGTGAGAGCGGATCACCCCGACGCTGGCTTGAGCTAGAGATCGAGCCGAAACCCTTTGGAAGGCCGATGGAGGTCGTATCCTTCCCGCCAGCCCAGCGGAAAGCTCTCTCGCGGGGCTTCATGGAAACCGAGTGCTTCAAAAAATTGCCACATCTTCGGCTCAATGCTCAGCGCAAAGACGTACTGCTTCTTGAGCTTGCGGGCGGCTTCGATCATCTCGATGGCAAGCTGCCTCGCCCGGCCCTTTCCCTGAAAGCGCGGGAGGGTCGAGAACTTCGCGAGCTCGCAGCCCTCGCCGTAATCGGCAAGTCGAGCGGACGCGACTATTGCGCCGTTCACCGTGTACACGAAGAAGCTCTCGATATGGGCGGCAATCTCGTCTTCTGGCACAGGGAGAATGACACCGGCTGCCACACTCGGCTTCATGAGCACGGCGATGTCGATGACGTCGGCGAGTTCCGCACGACGGATGACGTTTGGGTAATCCTCTGTGAAAAGCGTTCCCTTCCCGATGTGGGAAAAAATCTCCTGAAACAGATTCCCGCTCTTCCCCTCGAGCAGCGCGATCTCAATGCCGCGATCCACGAACTGCTCTTGGATGAATGCGAGCTGCTCTTTGCCGATGTTGATCGAACAAGCGCTATCCAAGAACTGCCTTATCTCATTCTCACTGGGATGCGATTGCAAAACTCCATCAACCTCCAGCCCCCGAACGGACGACAGAAAGAACACCTTCCGCGCACTGAAGTCTTGCGCAGTGTCGAGGGCCTGGAGCGCAAATGCGCGAGCCGTAACAACGCGCGGCGTAAGCATCGGATCGCTACCACTCGGCTCACCCTGGAGCGCCAACACGGGAATCGCCCGCTGCGCCAGGTCCTTCCGGATCACCGAGTTGAACGTCTTTGTGACATCTTTGCCCAGGCGGTGCGGGTAGTGCTTGAACCGGGAGCCGCGCATGTTCTGCTGTTCGAGATACTCGGCGAGCCCGGGTGTCTCCCGACAGAACAGAATGACCCGAATGTCTGAGGCTTGGATCACCCGCAGATCTGTCAAAATCTTCGAAACCGGAATGTCTTCTTCCAAAGCGATAACGAACACGTTCTCGCGGAATCGACTCTCGTAATAGAACAGCTCGAGCGCGTTCAGCATTTGCGCTTCGATGAGGGAGGATTTATTCGGTTGATCGGCCATAACTCATGGACTTAGCTTGTTTTTATCGAGCGGTCTAGAAGCACGTGACGAAGTTGACCAGTCCGGCTTTGACGAAGTATTGCTTAGCTCGGATTTTTGCGTAGTTCTTCACGAAACGAGGCAAGTTCGTGTCGCCGTTTGGCGGGGCCGGCCTCAGACTGGGAGGTTCTGCAACATAGCTCGGACACTCGAGTCGCTCGCTATCCCGTTCGAGCTGCGTAGAGCCGAGTCTCTTGGGATTGAAGTTATCATCGCCGCTTCAGGTGGCGCAGCTCACTTTCCCGGCCTGGATCGGCCGACCTCGTTGGGCCGTTGCGATCGCTACCAAAAGACAACTGACTGTCCCGGTAGTGCCGCTGAACAGCGCCCTCATCCGACTCTGTCCATGGGGCAGACGCCTGCTGGATTTACGCTGGCGGCCCGCCTTTGAAATAGCCGGAACGCTTCACTCAGCTCTCTTCGCAACCGCTTTTCCTAGCCGGCAAGTGTCCGCAAATCCTTCGGCTTTGAAAGCATTTCGGAGGGCAGACGCAAACGGGTGAAGCAAAACCAGGATCCTCGGCTCGCAGCGAACAGGTAGGACAGTCGTAATCCGCCGTCTCGAGGGTTCGGTACTGACCGGACACAGCTGTTCTGTGCTACAGTACTCTCGAATCTGAAGCGCAGATGAGATAGTCGTGACCTCCACCCGCAAGATCATTCACGTCGACATGGACGCGTTCTACGCTTCCGTGGAGCAACGCGATTTTCCCGAATACCGAGGAAAACCGGTCGTCGTAGGAGGCCCGGCGAACGGCCGCGGAGTGGTCGCAGCCGCGAGCTATGAAGCTCGGAAGTTCGGAATACGCTCGGCAATGCCGAGTCGCCAAGCAGCCCGGCTCTGCCCTGCTGCGGTCTTCCTCAAACCTCGCTTCGAGCAGTATCGGAAGGTCTCCTCACAGATCATGGAGATCTTCCACCGCGTCACGGACAAAGTTGAACCGCTGTCGCTCGATGAGGCCTACCTCGATGTCACCGAGAACAAGCTCGGCGTTCCTCTGGGACGAGATCTTGCGCGTTTCATCAAGGACACCATCCGTGCCGAGACCGGGCTCACAGCCTCCGCCGGTGTTGCAGCCAATAAGTTCCTCGCCAAAATTGCGTCCGATTTCAATAAACCTGACGGACTGACGGTGATCCCGCCGGAGCGCGCGGACGCTTTTCTCGAGAATCTCTCTGTGCGAAAGCTGCCCGGAGTCGGCCCCAAGACGGAAGAACGGCTCGCAGGCATGGGAGTTTTCACCTGCCAACATCTCAGGCGATTCTCGATCTCTGAGCTCCAATCCGCCTTCGGGAAAAGTGGCGATTGGTATTACCGTATCGCTCGAGGGATCGACGAGCGCCCAGTCGATAGCGATTGGGAGAGAAAGTCGCTCGGGGCCGAAGAAACGTTTGACCAAGATCTGGAGTCGCTGACTGATATTGAACGCGAGCTCGGCGAGCTCGCCGAACGCGTAGCCGAGCGTCTCACGAAACGGGAGCTCAGCGGCCGCACTATCACGCTCAAGGTCACGTTCCGAGACTTCCAAAAGATCACCAGGAGTCGCACACGCGAGCAGCCGACGTGCTCGGCGGCCGACCTTTTCGAGTGCTGCGCCCAACTTCTCGGGAGCACCGATGTAGGGTCGGGCAGACCGGTTCGGCTGCTGGGAATCCAGGTATCTCACTTCGACGATCCCGAAAACGGGGAGCCCGAACCGCTCGAGCTTCCTTATCAGCTCGAGTTCGAATTCCGCGGCGTCGGCGATGACTGACCAAGCGACTCGGTTTAGGCCACTTGTCGGGTCCGCAGAGAAAGGGGTAAATAGAACGAATCCGATTCCGAATGGGCAGGAGAACAATGGTACGATTATTTCTCGCGGCTTTCACTTCAGCGCATCGACGCGCTTTTCCCTTGTTGGCGATATCCGTTGTTCTGTCTGCCTTTGCGGCGACCGCAATTTCGGGCTGTTCCGTTTCGGCGGTCGACGAGACCGTGACCGGGTACATCCAATCGTCCAAGCTCGACGACGACGACAACCCGACTGAGGTCTACCTCTTCGACGGTCACACCGAGTACGATTTTCCCAAGGGTGGGAAACAGAAGGAGCTGCTCGATTACGTTGATCGAAAGGTGAGCGTGAAAGGCCGCGTCACGGACGGCAACGAGGGCAAAAAGCAGCTCGAAATCGAAAGCTATAAGGTGCTCGACTAGCTCAGTCGGCAAAAAACTTCGCTATGACCCTCTTGTTTGTTGCGCTCGGTCTGGTCGTCGGAGGATTCATCGTCGGCGGCATTATTGCGTTCCTTCCAAGCGCGACATTGGGACAGCTCGAGAGAAAAATCGTACCGAAGGGCTCTGATCGTCCGGGCGACTCCTCCGACCCTGCGCCCAAGAAAGATTAAGCGGTACGCAAAAAAAATGGCATGGCGAAAACCGCCATGCCATTCATCAACGAACGTCATCAACGAACGAGCCACAATCCGATTTCGCTGAGCGCTGAACAGCTGACAGCTTCGGGCGAGGCGTTCGAGGTCACGTCCTTTTGATGAACACCGTCACTCTCGTGCGGTGCTCACGGACGATTACGCAAGGCCGAGCTTTGCAAGAGTTTCCTTGTCAGCGACGCCTGTCTTCTTCAGGCCGTTCTTCGCTTGGAACTTCTTCAACGCTGCTTTGGTAGCGGGACCCATCTTGCCGTCCGCCTTCAGCTTCTTGGCGCCGTGCTCGATCAGCTTTTCCTGAATATCAGCGACTGTCGCGGGCTTCGCTTCCTTCTTCACCGCCGGCTGCGGTGCAGCTTCTGCGGCGACAGGCTGCGGCGCGGGTTGGGGCGCCGGCTCTTTCTTTGCGCAAGCGACCAAGCTGCAAGCAAGCACAACTGAGAGCGACAGCAATGCACTTTTCGATTTCATATCCGTAATCGTTCCTCTGAGATGTTATTTTCCAATCCTTTTTGCGACGGAGGGCCCGTCGCACGCTGATTCTGTAGCATTTTTTCAGGTAAGGAACTATAGACGCTGTTCCACTGAGCTTCCGGCGAATCACGAGAAAATGACCGAACAATCGACGCTCATCATCGCTGATACTCACGTTCACGTTTATCCGTGCTACGACCTCTCGCGCTTCTTCGAAGCCGCCGCCGAGAACCTGGAACGAATCATTCAACAACGCAAATGCGAAGCTGGAGAAGCCGCGCAGCGGTGCTCACGCGTGCTGGGTGTCCTGTTCCTCACTGAGCGCTTCGACTGTCATTATTTCGATGAGCTGAGCGCGGGAAAGCAAGCCGCACTCCCAACCGGATGGAGCGCTGCTCCCTTGAGCGACAAGGTTGTGCGGGCGACATCCGAAGAGGGAGCCGAGCTCCTCATCGTCTCCGGCTATCAGGTTATTACGTTAGAACGTCTCGAAGTGTTGACGCTCAACAGCCGCAACCGTATTCCAGACGGCCTGCCATTGAGCGAGGTCCTTTCGCGGGTGCTGTCACCCGAGATACCGGTTCTGAATTGGTCACTCGGCAAATGGATGTTCGGGCGCGGCAAGACGGTCGGCGGGGTAATTAAAACGTCGGCAAGCCGAGAGCTGATTGTCGGCGATATTCGCGCGCGTCCGCTCGGTTGGGGCGAGCCGCGGCTTCTGGCTATCGCCAAGGGTAGGGGAGTTCCGATGATCGCGGGGTCGGACCCACTTCCAGTGCGTGGAGAGGAAAAATACGTCTTATCCTATGCATCTGAATTTCGCCTTCCGGCTGGGCTGGACGAGGGCCGCATCGGCGATATTTTGCAGTCCGCTTTGGCCTCTCGTTCGTGCAAGCCGGGGGTTGTTGGGCACCGCGGGAACCCCCTGGAAACCTTCTTCCGACTGCGAGGAAACTCAATGGCTAAGAAGAGTTAAGTGTGCCTGCGCCTCCTCCTTGCCCAACCGTCCAATTAACGCTAGAACCTCTCACCGTCTTCAAGCTTCAATCGAAGCTTACTTTACTGTTTTACGAGCGCTCTCGAAGCTCGCGGGTTAGACTGGCGGAGCCTTCCCCCTCAATCGGTTTCGACTGTTCGGGCTTTGCTCAACGCTGCTTACCGAACGTGCGATCTGCAGGGGCGAAAATGGCACCGCTGGCGGAACCTTACCGAGCTCAGAACGAAACACTTGATGTCGAACGGAAGAATTCTATTTGTCACGCCCCAGCCGTTCTTCTGTGAACGCGGAAGCCCTTACCGGGTGCGAAGCGAAGTCGCCGCGCTCGTTGCTCAGGGTTACGACGTCGACCTCCTCTCTTATCCAATCGGAAGGGACATCTCGATGCCGGGGGTCCGGATGTTTCGATCGGCTCGCCTGCCGGGACTGACTGACATTCCAATCGGTTTCTCCTGGCGGAAGCTTCTTCTCGATCTGCTCCTTTTCGTTCGCATGATCACCTTGGCGGTTCGCAATCGCTACACCGCCTACCATGGCGTTGAGGAAGCTGGCGTGATGGCGGCGTTTCTTTCCTTCTTTTCCGGTGTACCTTATGTCTACGACATGCACTCCCAGATGTCCGAGCAGCTGAGCCAATGCGTGGTTCGTCCGGGTGGACTCGTCCATCGCCTGCTCGAGCGTGGAGAAGCCCTGTGTATGCGTCGGGCCGCAGGTATTGTTACGGTGTCAGACGTAATCACGGCTCGGGTTCGGGCAATCGCGCCTCACGTGCCGGCAATGACGGTTGAGGATCTGCCGCTCGATGCCGCCAATCTCGTCAAGGCGGACCAGCTCTCGGAGCTTCGCAACAGATTCGAAGTCGATCGCCGGCAGCTCATCGTCTATACCGGAAACTTCGAACCGTATCAGGGAATGGATCTCCTGTTCGACGGATTTGCTGAGCTCTGCAACCAGCTCACGAATGGTGCTCGTGTCATGCAGAAACGCCCCTTTCTCATCGTTGTCGGAGGAGGCGAAACGACCAGTCCCAGATTCCGTTTCTACCGCGAGATGGTGCAGCGCCTCGGTATAGAAGAATTTGTTCACTTTGCAGGCCAGCAAGATGAAGGCGCGGTTGGATGTTTCCTTTCCATCGCGGATGTAGTCGTGTCGCCCCGTATCGCCGGCGCGCATACGCCACTCAAAATCTACTCTTACATGGCTGCTCGACGGGCAATCGTTGCCACGAAGATCGCCGCTCACACAAATGTCTTGGACGACTCGAACGCGTTCCTCGCAGACGCCCAGCCAGCAGCGTTCGCGGCAGCGTTGTTCGCTTCGCTCGAAGACAGTGACATCGGCCTGACTCGCCGTGAGCAGCGCGTTCGCAACGCGGAGCAGCTGCTCGAGAAGCGTTTCAATAAAGCTGAATTCGAGCGCCGGCTCGGCGTGCTGTACCGGGCGGTTCGAGGAGAGGATCTCAGTGACGAAGTACTCCAATCTCCGGAAACACTGGAGCTCCGACAACGTAGGGCGTGAGACTGTCCCAGTGTCGATGCCTGAGACCAACGCTCCTCAACCCGTGACAGAGGGTCGTTTCACGGCACCGGCTGCGGCGTTGCTCACGTTTGCTCTTGTCTGTGTGCTCTACGCGGTTTTCCGCGGCCCATACATCCTCTGGAATATCGACGGCCGGGCGCTAGCGCCTGCAGGCTCGTACGTGTTCGCAGCAGCAATCGTTGTCGCCGCCCTGGGCGGCCTCGCTGCGCGAGCGCGCGGCACAGGAAGCGTAATCCACGTTTCGGCGCTCTGTATCGGCCCGTTAGCAGTCTGGGCGAGTGATTGGTTGTGCAACAGCTACAGCCTCTTCCACGCGCCCGGAATCAGAGGCGAGTTGATCTGCGCCGCGGTCATAAGCTTTTTTATTCTTCGTGCAGGCTGGCTTCACGCGTTCCGATGGTGGCTCCCGTTCGCATCAGTGCTCTTGTTCTGGAGCTTCCTTGCGGAATCGGGTGGACAACCGCTGTTCTCAGATGACCACGCGTCAGTATTCTATCGCCTGACACTGCTCAAAGAATTCTTTCCTAGAATTCCTTTTTACGGCCCGATGTGGAACGCGGGCTACGACGTCAGAGATTTTTTCTCGACGGGAATTCTCAATCTCTTCCTCCTGTCGTCGCCACTTCTCTATTTCTTCCGAGTGGAGCAGGTATATAACCTGCTCGTAGGAGGTGTGCTCTTCCTCGTCTTCCCGCTCTCAATTTATGCTGCCGCTCGTTCTCTTCGCTTCGAACGTCTCTCGGCGGCGATCAGCGCGATCCTCGGTCTCTCTGTCAGCATCGTCTGGTATCGCTGGTCTCTCAAATATGGATCGATGGGATTCGTTACGTCGGTTTCGCTGCTCCCACTCAATATCGCTCTTGCCGTGCGTCTGCTCGATGAAGCGGTGCAGATACGGACGAAAGAGGCGCTTCTCTTTGTAATCACCTTTTCCTTGATGCTCTTTTGGAGTATTTCCGGCGTCGTATTCCTCCCGGTAGTCCTATTTGCGCTGGCTAGGCTGCGCCCTCTCGCGCGCCTGCCGAAACGGAAGATGGTGGTTGCTCTGCTTCTTGTCGTGAACTTGCCGTGGATTGCAGTTTGGCTGCGCGTCGCGAACGTCTTCAGTTTCGTGCTTCACCCACCTGCAGCCGTCACCGCACCAGCGGAATCCGCCGGATCTGGCTCGTCCGACGATAACGTGACTGCATCCGATCCTCGCGACGACTCACCGCCGCCGGAGTCTCGCAAACGAGATAGGCGGCACGGGGTAGCCAAGTCGAAGGAGTTTTCCGCTGCCAAAGCGGTCACTCTGACAAGAAATTTCGCGAGCAACTCAAATGCGCTGCTTATTTTCTTCGGGCTTCCCGGAATTCTGCTGCTCCCGGGCCGACGGCTGAAGCTCATTACGCTGAGTCTTGCTGCGTGGCTTCTTGCGCTCGGAGCCGCCGGGTCACAGATCAAGCCGCAATTGGAGCTCGAGCGGATGTTTGTCATCCTCGCCGTCGTGCTGACGTTACCTGCTGGGAAGGCGCTCAGCATCCTTTTTGCGCGAGCGTCAGAGCGTCAGGCATCGACCCTCACGCGTTTGCTTGCCAGCGTGCCCGCCGCATTTGTTTTCGTCGGCGTTTTTTGTTCCACGGCGGTCGTTCGCAATCGGAGCGTGGAGCAGTACTTTTTCACCGATGACTCCG
Source organism: Bdellovibrionota bacterium (assembly GCA_046328905.1). Classification (GTDB taxonomy): domain Bacteria; phylum Bdellovibrionota_C; class UBA2361; order SZUA-149; family CAZDWZ01; genus JAXLVP01. The sequence goes on along the minus strand of JAXLVP010000002.1, from coordinate 1,506,035 downwards.
TTCGCGCGATGACAACCGCGATTCAGCAGTACGGCGGGCCGGGCCGAGTGCTGTTCTCAGGGTTCGTGCTTCATGAGCTGAACCACGGTCACATCGCACCGATTGCGTATTACTCCGGCCATCCGCTGATAGCATCGAGCCCCGTGCACAACACCTGGTGGTACACCGACATAATTCCTGAATCATTCCGCGATGCGGGTCCACCCGAGGTTGAACGCTATCTCGATTTGATGAACGTCACAGCAGTCATGGCACATGAACCTTCATGGCGGACTTATTTCGAGTCTCAACCGGATCGGTACCGGTTCGTCTGGGAGGGAGCTCGCTTCAAGCTCTATCAGCGGGTCTCAAACCCCGGAAACTATTTCCTCGAGGGCTCGGGAGAGGTCGCTCAACAAACGAATCAGATTGAAATTACGATGGGAACCGCAGAGGCGGTCGTGAAATTTCACCATTTCCCCTTCCTCAAGTCTTCGACATGCACAATCGCGCCCTATCCAATCTCGGCTGAGGAGTCACTCATCAAAATCACAGATTGCGCTCCCGGTCGGAAGGTTACGATCTCTGCCGTAGGCGGCTTCTCGCGTGTGGTCTCGTAATATGAAGCGTAGCGCTTTCTCGCTCGTGATGAGCCCTCACCGACTGATCCTTGCCGCAGTGCTCGCGCTTCCTTCTGCTTTGCTGCTCTTTGCGAATCACGTGTTCGGCTTTTGGTTCGCCGACTCGGCTTTCCTGGGCTTCGCGCGCGGCGGATCCTTTCCGCTCGTGCACTTCTCCACCAACGCGTTTTCGATTTGGAGCGTCCTTCCCGGAGCTTCCGTCGTTTTCGGTCCCGGCGGCTACTCAATCTACGCTGCGGCGCTCCTCTTGACGTTTTCGTTCGGAGCTTTCGAGCTGCTCCGCCCCCGACGCGGAACGGATGATTCAACCGATGGATGGCACCTTCACGAATGCTTGCTCGTCTGCGCCTTCGACTTGATCCTTCTCCGTTGGTACGGCATCGATATCATCGTGCTGTCGCTCCTCGCGACGCTACCGTTACTCTTGCTCGCGGCAAAGCGAGTGATCGAAGTGCCCACCGAAAACGCGCGGACATACCTCGGTGTAGGGTTGGCTTCAGCTCTCAACTGTATGCTGTGCCACCAGCTCGCCATCCTCAATGCTTGCACAGTGTTTCTCGTGCTCGCACTGGGGAGAGAGCGGCGGGAGCCCCAATCCCGATTGCCATGTCTTTTTGTGGCTCTTTTTATTCCTGCTTTCGCCGCAGCGCTATTGAGTCAGACACCGAGCTTTCCGCCGTATGATCCCCATGGCCATCTGGTGCCGCTCTACGGCGTGTTCGACGGTTTGTCGCCGCTCATCGGTGGGGCGCCGAGGCTCAGCGCAGTCGATCGCCAATTCGAACGGCAGGCGATCCTTCCGGCAGCGTTCGTTCTCACAATTCTCGCCGGCATCGTAGCGATCTGTGAAAGGCGTATCCGCGGTGCCAATGACGAGCTGCTCGTATCCAAAGCTGAACGCCGATCGGGGCCGCTTGTTGCGGTAGTCCTTGCTGCGGCAGTTCTTCTCGACAGCGCTTTCGTCAGCGCCACAACCAGTCAGCTTTCGCCCGTACAAAGTTTCAGCCGGATGATTCCGGGGCTGATTTTTTTTCCAGTGAGCCTTTATCTCCTGGCGCTTGCACTTTTCCTGCTCATTCTTACCGCTGCGAGAGAGCGGGTGGCCAAACTTTTGGTCGCTGGTGGGCTTTGCGTCGCGATGGCCGCACCCGGCTGGGGATTCCGCAAAAAGGAAGATGCTGTGCTGTGGAGCGTTGTCCTCAGCGAGGCGAGCTCTCCGGAGCATGCGGAGCAGATTCGAGTGTTGTGCTCTCCGTCATACTACGTGATTCGCGAATTCGGGCTCGACGTTGTCACGAAACGAGAAAGTCGTAAGGCGCTGAAGTTCGTATCAGCATCGCAGTTTAATCCTCAGCTCACGGCGTCGGCGAACGGCGCACAAACCGCGGCCGTGATTGATGGGAAGGATACGACCCGATGGACAGCGGGAGGAGGCCGTCAAACCGGAGGCGAGTGGTTGCGCATAGCGTTCGAGAGGCCGATCGTAGTGTCCGGTGTCCGAGTCGAGACAGGACGTTACTACACGGATTTTCCTCGCGGCATCGCTGTCCAGGTCGCAGAGAGCTGTTCTTCAGATGACGCAGGGAGGACATCCTACGCGACCGTTTTTCGTCGACAGAGAAATGAGGGAGAGATTCTCTACACCGCCGACGGATTTCCCTACTTTTCTGAACAGCACAATCTATCGGTCGTCCTTCCCGAGCCGGTTCAGGCACAGTGCCTGCTCCTTCAGCAGATCGGCTCAGACGACCACTACGAATGGTCTGTAAGCGAGCTTGAGCTGTCTGCGGTTGCCGCTGCCCCCTAGGGTGCCCTCGCTTCCCCGGCACTGGCGGTCTATGCTAATGGTGCAGCAGAACCCAGTGACTTTCTGAGGCGGCCATGTCCCTGCAGCTTGACGAAACCTTCATGCATTTCTTGCTCGAGCATCAGCGCCGCAACAACCGCACGCTGAACTTCTTGATTCTTATGGAGTCGCTGCTCACGGCCGCAAGGCAGATCGACTACCGCTACCGTGCAGGCGCCCTCCAGCAGAATCTCGGAGAGGCCGGAAAGACAAACGTCCAAGGCGAGAACGTGATGGAGCTTGATCTCATGGCCCATCAGATCGTCATGCACTACCTTACGGAGTCGAACCAGGTTATCGAGGCGACAAGTGAGGAGGTCGAAGCAGGTATCCCGCTCAATAAGGACGGACGGTACATGGTGTATTTCGATCCTCTCGATGGATCGAGCAATATCAAGCACAGCCTCCCGGTTGGGTTTCTGTTTGGAATCGTAAAGCGAAACCTTGATGGTCCGGAAGACTGCCATCTTCGTGCCGGAAAGGACTTTATCGCCGCCGGGATGTTTCTCATTCCGTCCGGAATGTTCACTTTTGCCCTGAGAGGTGCCGGGGCTTGGCGGTTCCTGATGGACGAAACGGGCGTTTACGTGCGGCCGACCCGGCTGACGTTCCCAGAGAAAAGGAAAACATGGGAGCTCTCATGGAACGCCTCAAACCGCCACACATTCGGGCACGGCGTGAGAGAATGGCTCGCCAAGATTGAATCAAACTACTCCTTTCGTTACGCGGGCTCCCTCGTCGTTGACTTCCACCGGTTGCTCCACAACGGAGGTATGTTCTGTTATCCGGCCATTGTGAACGACCCAAATCCTGAAAAAAACCGCCCGGATGGAAAGCTCCGCCTGCTTTATGAGGGCGCGGTCGTGGCTTTCATCGCACGTGAGGCGGGTGGGCTCGCTGTCAATGAGCTCGGAGAGGAGATCCTGAACGTCGAACCCACCACCCGCCATCAGCGCACTGCGCTCTACGTCGGCAACACAGAGCTCGTCCGAGAAGTGCAAGAAGTTCTCCGCGCCGCTCAGTGACGGCGTACCCCTCTTTGACTCGTGCTCTTGCCGTTTTTCAGCGCGCGAGCAGATTTCTTGCGCATCCAAACCGGTGAAAATGCTTTAGTTCGACTGCTCGTTCGTCGAAGTAGAGTTATACGAACCCCGTGCGAAAACATCGCCGGTTCGAGCGGCTCTGAATCTGTTCCCAGCAGTCGCGCGTTTGTTAGAGGCCGAGTGCCGGCCGAAAGGGGGAATGCCAATGAAAGGGCGCAGCGTTCAGATCAGCCGGATCGAACCCGCGGAGGAGGACGACCAGCCTCCGAGCTCCAGCCAATCGACTTCCGCTGCCGGCAAGATTCTCACCGGCCCGGAGGGCTCCCTGCTACAGCAGCTCGACAACCCTCCCACTACCATCCCCTCCAAACGACCAAGCGCAAAGAACCGGGCCCCAATCCGAATCAGCGAGTCGAAAGTCGCGAGCACGAAGCTGGTACGCGCCAAGCGGCCCGCGAACCTGATCGGGATCAGCTCCCGCTCGGAGGAGTTCCGATCGCGTTATTACCCGGAGACTTCCGAGGCCGAATGGAACGATTGGCACTGGCAGGTGCGAAATCGGATGAGAACCTTCGACCACCTGACTCGAGTGCTTCGACTGTCGCTGGACGAGCAAGCCGCGGTGTCTCGTTCCCGAGACTCCTTACCACTTGGAATAACTCCATATTACGCGAGCCTGCTCGATCCCGAGAATCCGTTCGACGGGCTCCGCCGGACGGTCGTCCCGGTCCAGAACGAGTTCATCCAATCGCCGGGGGAAAAGCGCGATCCGTTAGGAGAGGAAGGCGACAGCCACGTGCCGGGTGTGGTGCACCGCTATCCCGATCGAGTTCTCTTTCTCGTTTCCGCGTTTTGCTCGGTCTACTGTCGATACTGCACACGCTCTCGCGTCGTTGGGAATTTCGGAGAATACCGCTTCAACCGCAAACAGTGGGAGCAGGGAATCGATTACATCGAGCGCACACCCTCCATTCGAGATGTTCTGATCTCGGGTGGCGACCCGTTGGACTTATCAGACGAGAACCTCGAATGGCTCGTTTCTCGCATCCGAGCTATCAAGCACGTCGAGTTCCTGCGGATCGGCACGAAGGTTCCGGCTGTGCTCCCGCAACGGGTCACATTGCAACTCACCCGGATGCTGAAAAAATATCATCCACTGTGGATGAGCCTGCATTTTACCCATCCGAACGAGCTGACCGCCGAAACCATAGAAGCCTGCAATCGCCTCGCGGATGCAGGTATCCCGCTAGGCAGCCAAACGGTTCTGCTGAAAGGAGTCAACGACTCGGTAGAAACGATGAAACAGCTCTTCCACGGCCTGCTCCGAAGCCGAGTTCGCCCATATTATCTCTATCAGTGCGATCCGATCTTAGGCTCCGCGCATTTCCGCACGTCAGTTGAAAAGGGCTTAGAGATCATCCGCGGTCTTCGAGGTCACACCAGCGGATACGCAGTGCCGCAATACGTCATTGACGCGCCGGGTGGAGGAGGTAAGATTCCTTTGCTTCCGGAGTATTTTCTCGGACGGGAGGGAGATGACGTTTTACTTCGAAACTTCGAAGGGAACGTCTACCGGTATCCCGATCCGAAAACTGATCCATCCAGCTGACGAATGCGACCATGCGTGTCGGGCTCACCTACGATCTTCGCGAAGACTACCTGAAAAAAGGCTTCTCCGAGGAGGAAACCGCGGAGTTCGACAAATCGGACACCATAGAAGCCATTGAAGCGGCGCTGGCCTCACTGGGAATGAACAGCGAACGTATCGGCAGCATTGACATGCTGGTGAGCGAGCTTGCTGCCGGCAAAAGATGGGACCTGGTGTTCAACATCGCAGAGGGACTTCGAGGGATCGGGCGAGAAGCGCAGGTTCCGGCAGTTCTCGATGCCTATGACATTCCGTATACATTTTCAGACCCGCTCGTCTTGGCGCTGACACTCCATAAAGGGATGACGAAGCATGTTGTTCGCGATCAAGGCGTGCCGACTCCGAACTTTCGCGTAGTCGAATCGCTGCGGGATCTGGAGAGACTCACCCTCGAGTATCCACTTTTCGCCAAGCCTGCTTGCGACGGGACCAGCAAAGGGGTCAGTCCGCAGTCAAAGGTGCTCAACGCCGCCGAGCTTCGGGCCACGTGCTGCGCACTCCTCGAACGGTTTCGGCAGCCGGTGCTGGTCGAGGAATTCCTCCCTGGACGAGAGTTCACGGTCGGGCTCATCGGCACCGGCGACGACGCGGAAGCGATCGGCGTGCTCGAAGTTTCACTGAGTCCGGAAGCGGAGCAGGGGATCTACTCCTACGAGAACAAGGAACATTGGGAGACGCTCGTCTGCTACACCTTGGCGCACGATGAACTGGCGGACGAATGCAGACAGCTCGCTCTTGACGTCTGGCGCGGCCTGGGATGCCGTGACGCCGGACGCGTTGATGTCCGCGTCGGGAGAGACGGCCGGGCGCAGTTCATCGAAGTAAATCCTCTGGCCGGGCTCAATCCGGAGCGTTCCGACCTCCCGATCCTCTGCAAACGACTTGGTATGCCGTATGCAGAGCTCATTTCGAGAATCGTGTCCTCCGCGCTCAAACGGGTTGTCCGATGAGAGCAGTCATACTTCATAGCGAGCTCTGCGAGTCAGCAGGTCCCGACGAACAGGATACGCTCGTGCAGGTGGCTTCGGTGAAAGAAGCGCTGCAAACGCTGGGTGACGAGGTCTTCCCGTTGCCATTCTCAGAAGATGCCTACTTGGCTCGCGAACAGCTGTTGAACAAGCAACCAGACTACGTCTTCAACCTCACCGAATCGGTCAACGGACGCGGGTCGCTCGCATTTCTCGCGCCGGCTTTGCTCTCAGAGCTGAACATTCCTTACACCGGATGCGGAGCCACAGCACTCCATCTTACGACTGATAAAGTTGCAGCGAAGCGGATTCTTCGTCGCTTCGGCATCCCGACGCCACCGTCGTTATCACTCGCCGACACCAGCGCCGATTGCAAATTGCTCCCGGGCGGTAAATACATCATGAAGTGCGCGGCAGAAGATGCGTCAATCGGTCTTGAAGACAGCTGTGTCGTAACGGTCAACAATGGTGGCGAGCTTCGTTCTTTGCTCGAAAAGCGAAATGCCCGCACCGGCACTGCTCACTTCGCTGAGCAATTCATCGCCGGACGTGAATTCAATATCGCTGTTCTGGAGCTCAGCGACGGTTTCCATGTTCTACCGGCCGCGGAGATCATTTTTGATTCGTTTCCGCCCGACAAGGAAAGAATCGTCGGCTATAAAGCAAAATGGGAGTCGGACACGTTCGAATACGCGAACACTCCCAGATCCTATGCAGCTTTCCGTTCAGAGCCGGGCCTCTGCGGAACCCTCGCCGACCTGTCTCGCGCCTGCTGCACCCTGTTCGAGCTGCACGACTACGTGCGTGTCGACTTCCGCATCGACGAACACGGGCGCCCCTGGGTCCTCGAAATGAATCCGAGCCCGTGCATTGCGCCCGACAGCGGGTTTATCGCGGCCGCGTCCGAGGCCGGCATGACCTATGTCCAAGTCATCGAGCGCATTGTAGCGCGTGCAAAAGAGCGGGTCTGTTGACTATTGCAGTGCGACGCCGTGGAGCAGATACAGCACCGCAACACCGAGGGCGATTCGATACACACCGAACGGGCGAAGCGTAACTCGCCGCAGCACTGAGATGAAGAACTTGACCGACACCATAGCAACGACGAAAGCGGTAGCGAATCCAACCGCGAACAGCGGGATGTCCGTTGCGGAGAGCAGATCACGGCTCTTCAACAGGTCATACCCGCTCGCGAGAATCATAATCGGCACGGCCACAAGAAATGAGAACTCTGCCGCGACGATACGCCGCATACCGATAAGCATCCCACCCACAATCATGCTCCCCGATCGGGACATTCCAGGCCAGAGCGAGAGGCACTGAAACAACCCGACAAGCACGGCATCTCGGAAGGTGATGTCGTCGAGCGTTTGTTCCGTTTCGGAATCGCGCTCGTCGACAAAGAGCATCACTAATCCACCGAGGATCAAGGCGGCTGCGACCGGACCCGGCGCGAACAACAAAGCTTTGATCTTCTTGTGGGCTACGAGGCCGACCAGCGCCGCAGGAACGCATGCGATTCCGATTTTGAGGAGACCTTGGATTCCACTCAGCCCTCCGGAATCGGAGAATTTCAGCAGCCCCAGGAAGCGCCGGAAATAAAGGACGACAACTGACAAGATCGCCCCGAGCTGAATGACGATTTCAAAAGTGTCTGCCTTTTCTCCTTCGAAATTGAGAAGGTGCCCGGCGATGATCATATGACCGGTGCTCGAAATGGGGAGATATTCCGTCAGTCCTTCAACGACGCCGAGAATACAAGCAGGAACGAGGTCCGTTTGAGAGATATCCATGCGCGAAAAGTGCCACCGGGAGGGTATCGCTGTCAAAGTGAATGTCGGAACACAGGGCGTATGGAAAACTCAAACGCCCGGTGCACCGAGTCCGTCGAACGAGCTTGGTAAGCGACTGAACCTGCGTGAATGACTAGTGCAATCGCTCGAGAAGCCATCGAATGCGTCCTGCGGCCATGGCAGTAATTGCCTGTCCGGGGCATTGGGCAACCAGATATTTGGAAAAGATCAGCTCCGCTTCGAAAGCGGGCCTTTCGGACAACGGCTCCCCGATCCGCATGGAATGGATGTGCGCGGCTTCATGCACGAGAATTCGGTATGCCTGGAAACCGAAGCTCGGTCGAAAAAATCTGCTGTCGACCACGATGTACTCGGAGTCCAACCAATCAGTTTGCGGCTGAGCGTATCCCGAGACGAGGCTGAAGCTATTTATATCGAGGGCAAAAAAGCCCGGTTCGTCAAGCGGCGCTTGGCAAACAAGACCGATCGCTGTGTTGTCCATGATCAGCTGTCCGTCTCCGCTCCTGACCGGAACCCAGTATCCGTTGTACTGACACCAGGTCCCGTAAGCGAATGGAAGCACCGGAGTTTCAGCCAGAATGGGCAGGAGATGGTGGAGCTCACGGCGGGGAAACAATCCGAGAAAGTGAGTCAAAGCCGCAAGGGTTTCGCTAAACGCGGCCCATTCATCTGCTGTCCAATCGCGGCAGATGATAAGCCCATTGGGTGCTTTGTACGGTTCCTGCACAATGAAAAACCTCCGAGATGAAGAGAACCAAAGACCTACGCCACTGCTGTTCCTTGACAGGCCGAGAAGCGGCTTGTGAAAGAACTGCAGCGAAGTTCTACCCGGAGCTTAATTGTTGAGGACTCAGTAATACGGCGACGCCGGCCGGTTTGCAACCTGGAGGCAAAGCTGCATCTCACAGCTGTGAAGAAACGATCATCGGGCTCGATTGACTCCAATCTTCTCCGGTGGTTATGACGGTGCGTTGCGATCCGCAATCGAGCCTCACCCGCAAGCCACCGCAGCCGACTCCCGGTTTCAAGTTGTGGAGCGGCTGATAGGAGCTCGCGACATTCCGATCATACAATCCGTCTTTGAGGCGAGGAAGGCAGTGCTGGTCGGGGCGTTGAGGTATCGGATTTGTCAACGCCGTTTCTAGATCCTGAATCGCGCGAAGCACCGTCTCTGACGCGGGCTGCGTCGAGGCGATGGATGCTAGCTCATTCCACAGCGCAACAATCGGAGCGAGCTCGAAACATTCAAGCCATTCGCTCGGCAATGAGACGGGGCCAAACGGAAACTTCGGGGTATCACCGCATTGATTTTTCTGAGCCGAGCTATTTGTATTGCAAGTCAGGTTCGTTTCATACTCCTCTTCATATTGATGAATTTGGCTGATCGCTCCGGCCTCCCCAGCAAGCGTCAAGCTCTCCGCGTTTCCGTCCCACAAGCTTCCTTTGCCGTAGAGATACACCGGAGTGTTCGCGGTCTGCTTTACAGCGGGATTTCGGGGATCGATTATCCCCGCCTCGCGGCTAGACAGCTTTTGGAAATTGAGGTCAAAAACATTCACTTTCACGAATCCGATGACGGTCGGAACGGACTCGGCAATCGGTGCGACTGCAGCTTGCGGTGAACCCGAGAAGACGTTTTCAAAATCACAATAGCGGACAATATCTCCGGCGTTATTCAGTTCTGTCCCGGGGACAATTACCATTGCGTAAGCCTCCAAGACCCGTGCATTGTCGGGATCGTTGAACGGAATGTTGTCGTCATGACACATCGGATTCGAGTAGTTCAGCTGCCCTCCGCTCTCCTGACCGCTCGCCGGCGCCTGCGCCATGTCGGACATCAGAAAGGTCGCAACGGTAGCGTCCGCAAAAAAGCTCTCGGGCGCAGGCATCGAGATCATTCGGTCATACACTGCGGCTTGCGGCCCGGGAACGTATGGCCGACTTTGAGGATCGGACGCTGTTGGAGTGATATGTTTGGTTCGGAGAAAAGGGAAATTCCTCTTCGGACCACCTGTATGATCGAAAAATATCTGCCGGAACGTTCTCTCGCTGCGATTAATGGCCGTCGCTATCTCAGCCCTTGCACCGTCCTCAGTCAGATCTGCAATCGAATCCAATGGTTTGAAGTACGAGCCGACCTGGGCGAGCGGTGAGCGGGTCGCCATGGCGCTGCGAACCTCCGCTGCGGTCGCTCGAGCGCCTGGAACGGATGAGGGAACTCCGAGCGTGGCATAGAGCGGCAGTGCCTTACAGTTTTGCGCTGCGCCAGTGAATTGGTCGAAGCAGATGTTCGGGACCGATCTCTTGTATCCCGTGAAGTAGGGGAGTCGATCGAAAGATTCGGATCGCGTCAAGCCGTCGCGCCGTTCCTGAATGGACATATACGTGAAAAACGCGGAAAGGCCGGTTTTTCCTTGCAGAGCAAGCTGTAAGTCTCCCCTCGCATTTGTTTCAGACACGAAGCTTGAGCGTTCACACTGCTGAGACAGGTCGAGAGCCCCCGAGAGTTGATTCCCTTTGGTCACATTGGGATTGGTGTTCAACAACAGCTCGCACAACGGGATACCAATCGGAGCGACCGGTCGCTCCAAATGCGAGTCCATGACTGCCACAGACTCGCGCTCGAAGTTCTGAAACGTCGGCCTGCCGAATATTGAACCAAACATGGTGGGCAGCTCTGAAACGCGCACTCGGACGCGGACCGCATTGGCAATGAGGAAATAAGCAACGGCCCCCTTCAATCCATCGTCGTCGCCTTCGAGCGATACGAATTTGTAACTGTGGGGACGCGCCGCGTCGAGCCAGTAGAGTCCCCGCTCAACCGTGACGTGGATCGGACCTGACGCACCTTCCGTTCCGACATTCGAATACGGCATTGATGCGTTGGGTGGTAACGTTTCGCGAACAGATCGGGTGAGGTTCTCAGCTCGATCCCAGAATGAAGTGTCGCCCGACGTGAGCGTCAGTCGTTCAGCATACTCATTGGGAATTCTCGTTATTGAATTTGCGCGAAGGGAACCGACCGCTGCTTTTTTCGCATCCCACCAACCATCAACCCTGCCGTTGAGTCGCCTCGAAGCGGCCAATGCAGCGGCGTCGGCCGAGCGCTGGAGAGATTGGAGCGAAATTTCAGCCGAGGACTGATCAATCACGAGCGAAGCCAACATCAGACCTGCGGCCATCAGCAACGCGAAAAGTGGAAGCGCCGAGCCAGCCTCGGAGCGAAGCGGATAGACGAAGTGCGCCACAATGCAAACCTCATGAAGAATCGACAAAGCAACCTGCCGCAGCCGTCCCAGACAGCTCGCCGCAACGGAACGTCTTTTCTTAGTTGGAGAGGCGTCCACCGAAGTTACCTCCGCCGCGAATCGTGCGTAGAGAAAAGCCCGTGCTGTCGTTCTGTGTGCGTTTTGGGCTCGTTCGGGCAGAAATTGGACGAGCGCGGTCTGTTTACGTATTCTCCTCGAACACTAGGTTTCATGGAGCATCATGGCGACACCCGAGTATCTCAATCTGAGCGAACCAGCGTATCGAGTTCGAACCAAAGCCCCGGGCCCCGCGGGGTCCCTTCCATATACGGAAGAGATGCTGCTCCATAGCCCAAGCGGTGATCTGTTCGGATATTCGCAGAACGCCGGAATGGGATGGAACCCAGCGCTGTTGCAGGGCGAGCAAGTGGTCATCCTGAGCACCGTCGGTGGGCTGCGAGCTGAGAATGGTGAGGCGATTGCCCTCGGATACCATACCGGCCACTGGGAGCTCGGCTTACTCGTGCGCGAAGCTGCGCAGACACTCAAGGCGGAAGGAATGCTCCCATTCGCCGTTTATTGCTCCGACCCTTGCGACGGCAGAAGTCAGGGCACAACCGGAATGCTGGACAGCCTGCCGTATCGCAATACAGCGGCCGAGGCGTTTGGACGACTCGTACGCTCGCTTCCGACGAGGAAGGGAGTCATCGGAATCGCGACCTGCGACAAGGGCCTTCCGGCGATGATGATGGCGCTTGCAGAGTCCAAGGACTTAGCCGGAATCCTGATTCCTGGAGGCGTCACTCTTCCTCCTATCGACGGCGAGGATGCCGGAACAGTGCAGTCTCTCGGGTCTCGCTTCGCGCATGGCGAAGTCACACTCGCGCAAGCCAGCGCGCTCGGATGCGCTGCGTGTGCGAGCTCCGGCGGTGGATGCCAATTTCTCGGCACTGCGGCCTCGTCACAGGTAATTGGAGAAGCGCTCGGCCTCACTCTCCCTCACGCCGCTCTCTGTCCTTCGGGAGAAGAAGTGTGGCTGGAACTTGCGCGGAGCTCAGCTCGGGCGCTCGGCTCATTTCGGAACCAACAGCGCACGATGGCGGACATTCTGACTGCCGGCGCGTTTCGAAACGCGATGGCGGTCCATGCAGCGTTCGGGGGATCGACAAATCTGCTACTGCATCTTCCGGCAATAGCTTTTTCAGCGGGTGTAACCCGACCGCACGTTGCAGATTGGATCGAGATGAACAAGCGGGTTCCTCGTATCGTCGACGTCCTTCCCAATGGTCCTCGCAACTTCCGAACCGTTCAGGTGTTCCTCGCGGGCGGAGTCCCGGAAGTAATGCTCAGACTTCGAGACATCGGTGCGCTCGATCTCGACTGTCTGACTGCTTCTGGGCTCACGGTTGGTCAGGTGCTTGATTGGTGGGCGACCTCTGAACGTCGCGAGCGATTTCGGGAGCACCTTCGACGCGAAGATGGAGTCGATCCGGACGAGGTAATCTTGCAGCCGAGTCAATCGGATCTGCGGGGCCTGGCCCGCACGGTAATATTTCCTGTTGGAAACCTGGCACCGGAAGGCTCGGTAGTAAAGAGCACAGCTATTGATCCATCTCTCTGCAAGGATGGAGTTTATGAACAGGTTGGTACAGCCCGAGTGTTTACCTCGGAGAACGCAGCGATTGATGCGATCCGCTCAGTAGGAGAGGATCGTATCAACCCGGGCGACATCATTGTCTTGATGTGCCGAGGACCGCTCGGTGCAGGAATGCCGGAGACGGCGCAAATTACTCTCGCCCTGAAATATACCAAAGCTCTGAAGCATATCGCGCTCATCACCGATGGGCGCTTTTCCGGATTCTCGAGCGGTCCATGCGTCGGACACGTCGGACCGGAAGCACTTGCCGGAGGACCGATCGGCAAGCTTCGGGATGGCGATATCATCCGTATCCGGTTGGACCAAAACGCGCTTGAGGGAGCGATCGACCTGGTCGGAGATGCAAGAACACCGGACCGCGATCGCTCGCCAGAATTCGGCTTACAGCTCCTCAGTGCGCGAGCACCGCGTGAAGATTTGAAGCCCGATCCGCAGCTGCCGCAAGCGACTCGGCTTTGGGCAGCTCTTCAACAATCCGGCGGCGGAACTTGGGGCGGCTGCGTATATGACGTTGCGAACATCGTTGAGCGGCTTCGCTGAAGGGCGTTTACCCAAAAAGCGCGGACGTGAGTCGATCGAGGACGAAGATCCAAGCGACGATGTTGACGCAACAATAGATCGGAATTTTTCCGGGTGGTACGTTCGTCATTGCGGAAGCGCCCTGAGTAAACTGATACGCTCCAAAAGCACCAAAGAGGCACAGGGGCGCAAGCGTCGGGTGAACGAGAAAGATACTCGCAACGTAGAAGGGCATGAGCGAGTAGATTACGAGCTTACCGGAGATATCGATGTCATCGCGACCGGCAAACATTTCGGCGGTCTTGTGGGCGAACAAGGCCGCTAAGTAGATGAACAGAATCGAAGCGAAGTATCCCGCCACCGCGCGAAGCAGCACAGTCGAAACGGCCATATCTCCGAACACCGAGTAGCCGATCCCCGCGAACACCGGTGGAAGAGCAGCCAAAAGAAAGACCTGGCGTTCGAACAATTGATGAAATTTCGTCGGATCGCGCCGAAATGCACTCCAACAGGATTTCGGCTGAAGGATCATGGCGCGCAGCGGACTCGCGACAGCTACTGGGTTAAAGCTGGGGCGTAACGGCTGGAGCTCCGAGTGTCCGGGAACGTAGATAGGGAAATGGGTCATAATGGCCTTGACGTGCGCTCAACAGAGCTGCTCAACGATGTTGTGCAAACGGAAGACACTTTGGTGTGAAAAAAATTCCGTGAAACTGTCTGCCTGCCGGACTTTGTGCCTCAGGGTACAGGAGGTTTAATGGCTTACGGTCGACAGCATACGCGGAGGCGTATGATGATCTCGAAAGGGCTCCTCGCTCTGTTGGTACTCAGTTGGGTAGAGACAAGTATCGCGCAGTCCCGGCGAGACGATCTCTTGGGAAGTTGGCGTTTCTTGAAAGGTTCAGGTGGACCGTGCCGCACCGAGATTCGCGACCTTCACTATTTCTTCCATAGCGACGGGAAATATAGTGCGAACGCTGTGATGGCAAACGGTACCACGCTCCGTTATCAGGGAACATTCTCCGCGACAGATCGCGATGTGACTGCAGTTGTAGAAGGTCAGACGATTGGGCCGATACCCTACCGAATCGTGGGTGACGTGCTGATTGTCCGCCAATCTGAGTTTGGCTGTGACGTCGAGCTGATTCGCGACGACGAGTGATTCTCCAGTTTCCGTTGCCCTTATTCCTCCATTCCGAATGCGGCGAGATCTTTCGTCACTGCATGGGAAAGGTAGTCGACGATATCTTTCACCGAGATGATACCGATCGGGTAGTTCTCATCGTCTACGATCGGAAGATGACGATACCCGCCATGTGACATCATGTTCAGCGAAAAGGCGACGCTCGTCGTCATCGTGGCCGTTTGCGGATTCTTGGTCATCACGCTCGCCACCGAGACTTTCGACGGGTGGATCGGCTTGAGAGCCACCTTCAGAAGAACGTCGCGCTCTGTAAAGATACCTTGGATCTTCCCAATGACGTCAGTGACGATAACGCAGCCGATTTTATGTTTCTGCAGCAGCTCGATGGCATCGCTGAGCTTCGTCTCTTGCGGCACCAAAATCGGGCTGTGGGGATTGAGTGTCCCTAAGCTTCGAGCGAGGAAGCGATTATCGACTACGCCGAATTGATGTGAGTCCATAGGATGTCCTCTTCGCGATTATGCCTCTAATACACATTGGAGCGGCTGCAGCTCGCCAACGGCGAAGCGCTTCTCCTTGGGAAAATATTCGATTGTCTTGGGGCCCGGGAGATCTTCGGCGACGGTAAAGATGTCCTCTCCCGCAGTGATAATCGTTCCAGGATGGGCAACCTTCATCACATTGATGCGGT
This sequence comes from Bdellovibrionota bacterium, assembly GCA_046328905.1. Lineage (GTDB taxonomy): Bacteria > Bdellovibrionota_C > UBA2361 > SZUA-149 > CAZDWZ01 > JAXLVP01. Next base: position 1,490,837 of record JAXLVP010000002.1, on the reverse strand, counting down.
AGACCGTCGTGTGCTTTGCATGGCTGAGGAGCTCCGCTTGCTCTGCTAGAAGAGCCTTCCGGGAGCTCTGCAATTCGTTGAGCTTATGCTGAAGCTTTTCCATCTTCGCGCGCAATGCGGGCTGGAGCAATACGATACGGCTTGGGTTTGCAGCATAGGGGCCGAGATACAGCATTATCATCTCTTCGGCGGAGTCGTGCGCCTTCAGCTTTTCGATTATCGCGCCAAACTCCGCTGAGGATTCGATGTCGCTGCAAAGAGAGATTCTTGTTTCCGTTCCGAGAGACGTTCCGTAGGTTGATACTTCTGCGCCGCAAACAGTGCGGAGGTCCCCCCCGATCAGTTGACCTTTCGGCATACGCAATGTAGCTCTCGTTCGCAAGAAGCAGGCACGTGCTTCTTTCTCGATTTCGATGTCTCCCAGAGCTTCGATGGTAACTCGATCGAGCACCTGGGCTTTGAATGTCCCGGCACACGTGATTTGAGGCTTTCGGCTATCAGCTATCCGGAGAAGTTGCTGGAAGGGGATGTTGTCACTTAGGGTAACTGATGCGCTCACATCACCGGACACGTGGCCTTTTACGGTGATATTGCCTTGGGTGCTTGTCAGACGCGCGTCTTGGACGTATCCGTCGATCTCAATATTTTCTCGAGCTGAGACGCGATAGTTCTTCTTCACGTTCCCGCGAATGAGAATGTTACCGATGAAGCTCAGGTCCCCGGTGTGGGGATTTACATCGCCTGCCAGAACCAGATCGTGGATGACTTGGAGCGATTCGCTATCAGACTTCAGGTATCCGGAGGTGTTCGCAACGATCGCAGCGTAGCTCTTATCCGGCTGCGTATTCAGTGAGAGAGATTCGTGGAGTTTCACGGAGATCTCTTTTCCCAACGGGGCAGAGAGTGTCGTCCCCATCACATCCACTCCGACGGTTCCCGGCTGGGGCGGATAGATTCGTCCAACCACCATGCCCGCTTCAATATTATCGAAATGCTTGATGAACCAGGGATCCACCAACTCGGAATTACGAGAACCTCCGTTGTAAGTTTTCACCAACAGCACCAATCTGCCGTCGCGGCTCGGACCCGGAGGTATACCCTTTGCAATTCTCCGCGAACGAACCGTCTGCCCCTGACCCAGCCGTTCCGCGATATCGTCGAGAACCTCGACGTGGAGCAGCTTCGCCGGCACGCTCTTCGGAAGGAGCTCCATCAATAGCAGCCGTGAGAAGGTCGGCGTGACTGTTGCTTCGGCCCTCTGCTCCTTCAGCTCGCAATCAAGAAACAGCTTCATCCGATCCTGGGTCACGCTCACTCGCGCGCGCAACAGGTCCGTCTCCGCCGAATGAATCAGCGTGAAACCGTCTTCCGGAGCTGAAGTCGCCCCGTCTTTTACAGCATCGGCCATGGCATTAAGCAGCTTATTCCCTAACTCTATGTATCGACTAAATGTTTTTCGGCCTTGAGGGCTTATCGTCCGAAGCAGCTGTGCCGTATTGAAGTCTCAAACTGTCCCGTATTGAAGTCTCAAACAGCGTGTTTTCGCCCCGCGGGTAACCGCGATTCCTCTCGACACCCGAGCTAACCAGCTGTCGATATGGCGATAACACGCTCTTTGAGACTTCCACATTGAAGAACTCCCATTCGTCGAGGCCTCATGCCGCCAAGCCCGCCCTTTGCGATGCCTGGAGGTCCAAAAGTCTCAAACAGCGTGTTTTCTACAAGCACCGATGCGCGCACCCGCCGATGAACCAACGACACTTCCTCTAACCCCCCATCGATGTGGCAATAACACCGTGTTTGAGACTTTCGGCGTGTTGAGACTTTCGGCGTGTTTTCTACGAGGGCGGCGCGGACAGCCGCCCACGAAGCAGCGACACGTCCTTTAACCGCCCATCGATGTGGCGATAACACGGTGTTTGAGACTTTAGAGAGTGGGATCAGCCGGCATCGATTGGTGTGAATTGGGACCTTGCGTAGTAGCGGGGTGGGTTTTAATGTTGTTCGACATAGCCTGCGGGGGAAACATGAGCAGAATAGCGTTCGTTTTGGGTGTAGTTCTTCTTGGGTGTCTCACCACCGTTGTCCGACCGGCGTTCGCTGATAACGGAACTGTTCGCGGAGTGGCATGGGGAGCCTCTGCCGAGCAGATTAAGGCTGCGGAGAAATCAACTTTCAAACACGATGCGACGAGTGGTGCGGTTCAATACCTCGTCTACTCCGATACATTTGCCGGAGAGAGTGTCAGTGTCGTCTACCGCCTTATTCAAAATCGGCTCTTCGAGCTCATCTACAACTTCGAGACGAAGGGCCGAAAGTGCGCTGACATGGCAAAGAAGTACAGTGAGGTGACCCAAATTCTCACCAAGGATTACGGCGAGGGGCAGGTGAAGAGCTCGGCCGATCCCTGCAACGCCACCCTCGGTTGGGAGAAAGGTCCCACTTCCGCCAGCGCGGTGCTCAGCACGGACTCCGGACGAACAGACCTCTCCGTTCATTTCGTGAGCACGGAACTAGCGAAAATCGCGCAGCAGGTCACGACCGTGACAACCACGACGTCTGAGCTCGGCTCAACGCAACCGTTACCGGATGGGCGCTCGTCGTCAGAGAAGCGAGTTGAGTAACTGAACTGCCCGCAACGTGTCGTCGTCGGTAGCATAGTAGTGCGGAGCGATTCGCAGATAGCCGCCCCGAGCTGTGCAAACGACTTTGTGCTTGATGAGCTCGCGAGCCACTTCAGTCGCCGGCCTCCGCGTTATCACCGACAAGATCCCGGAACGATTCTCTTCCGGAAAGAGAAGTGGAGTACAGCGACTGGTGTCGAGCGCCGAAATCACCAACTTTTGTAGCCTCGATATCTCCTGCCAGATAGCTTGAACACCGTAGCGTAACGCATTGTCTCGAATTGCAGCCTCGAGCGCGTACGCAAGTGCAAATGGAGTGGTGCTGTATTCGAAGCGCTCAGCAGACGCCAATGGATTCCACGTGTGATTCAGATAGTCATCACCTTGCTTCATTAGCTCCGGCCCAGCCATGGTGTGCCCGATGCGGGCTCGAAATTCAGGAGACGTATAGAAAAGTCCCGTTCCAAGCGGACCAAGCAGCCATTTCCACCCGGAGCTCACCAGCGCTGAGATTCTCCACTCGCGCGGCAAGATCGGCATCGCGCCCAAGCTTTGTGCCGCATCGATGACGAGCGGTATTCCGCGCTCATGACAAAATGCTCCCAGCGTATCTAGATCCGCCGCGAAACCGGAAGTAAACTGGACATGGCTGAGTGCCACGAGCTTCGTTCTCGGCCCGATGGTTCGCTCCAGATCTTCAATGCTCCAGCCGACGGGTCGCTCCTCCGCCGGAAACCCGAAAAGATTTCTATCCGGAAGAAGCTTCAGCACAACCCCACGCGCCTGCTGGATGACCCACGGATAGTGATTCGAAGGATACTCAGCCGTGTACGAAACTATTTCATCTCCCGGCTCGAACGGAAAACCGTTCGCAATCATGCTCAGACCTTCGGCGCAGTTGCTGACGAAAGCGACGTCCTCACTGGGGACCTGAAGTAGCTCCGCACCTGCGGCTCTGAGGGAATGCATAACATTCCGATAGCGTTCGAAGAGCGTAAAACCGCGGTCACGATGCACGCGGGAGAACTCCAGCTCGGCCTCGCATGCCGCGGCGCTCAACGGCGACACGCTGCTGCTTCCGAGGAACACATACTCGGAGGAGATCGGGAAACGCTCTACCGATTTATCGAACATGCCGCCCGTCCGTTGAATGGAGTGGAAGGAAACCACGAGTATCGTGAAAATCCGGCGCGATGCCGGTCACGGGGTTACTCGAAAGATACGTCCGCACAGGCGGCGCGCCGAGGATGGCCGCGACCACCGCTCGGGTGCTTTCGCCGAAAGACGCATTGAGCTGCAACATCGAGCGTGAAAACCGAAGCGCGACTTCGAAGCCGTTTGGGCCACTTACAGAAAGAATCTCGGGAGGGTCATACAACAGACGGCTGTTGGGTCTTCGTACCCGATAGCTGTCGAACAGGCACGTCCACCAACGACCGTCGGGGCTCAGATTCAGCTCTCGATAATGTGGTGCACTGTCGTCTTTCAGAAAGAGCTCAACAACATCGAACTCCCACAGCCCCTCAACGAACGCAGTGCCATCGCTCGAACCCGACGGGGCCAGTCTCGGCGCTCGCCCTATTCGCGCGCCAAAGAAAAGGTCCTTAGAGCTCACCGCCAGAAAGAACTCTGAAGCAAACTCCAGCGGCTTACCGAACCAGTCATGTGCGAGCCGAAGTGGAGATGTTTCGAAAAGCTCTTCCAAGCGGGCTTCGCTTCCAAGATGCGCGAGCGGTAGTTCAGAGGCAGCCTGCATAACTAAAAATGATCCAGCCCATCCGCCGGGCGGTGGTAGCGCCACTTTACATAGCTCTCGATCTCCTCGAGTGAGATAGGTTCCGATACTTCTGCTGCAGCGGCTTCACTCGGCGCAAGGAATCGCTGATATGCATTACGAACGAAGTCAGCAGTCGCCGCTGAAGATCGGCGCGTCAGCTGTTCAAACTCAGTAAGGACGCGCGGCATGGCGCGCGTCGGCGCGGTCTCCGCAGCATGCGTTTCGGATTTCGACATCGCTCGCTGCGAATTCACGCTCTCCGTATTCAGCAGCACCGCGTATCTGTCCAGCGCAGCTCGATACCTTCTCCCTGCGTAATCGTTCCTCAACGCTCCTTGCGCGGGGAGCACCCGACGAGATGCGACTGAAGGGCGCTGAAATCCAAAACGCTGTCCGGCGCTCGGCGAATCGAAGGACCCTGAATCGAAGCTGTCACTGAAGTGGTTGTCGTCAGCAAAAGCGGCGCTTTGCCACGTGAAGACTTGAAACGTAACGCACGCAAACGAGACGAACGGTAGGACGACGAGCTGCCGGAAGCTCACCATACACCGACGCACACGGCACAATCGCCGAGCGCAGGGGAGAGCTGTCTGTATGAAATTGGAGCTAGCGCCCATCCACGACTCCTCCATCAAACCCGACAAAGCTTACTTCACCGGAGACCCCAAATCAACGGAGGATGTCGGAGTTTTTGAGGTCAGGCCTCGCTGCTCTGACCTTGGGCGTACTTCTGAACCAGATTGATGAATTCCTTTGCCGGCTGCGAAAGCAGGCGTGCCTTACGAGTGAGAATTCCGGTTTCCGCTTTTCCAAAGAAGTTGCTCATATTCTTCACGAACAGCTTTCCCTTGTCTTCCGGCGTAACGTAGTACTCGTTGATGATCGAGATGCCCAGATTCATACCCACGTAGGTCTTAATCGCCGTTCGGCCGACGACTTCCATGGTGATATCACAGCGCAGACCGTTCTTTCCGAAAAGCTGATCGATCATCTTCCGCGTTGTCGACTCTTGGTTGGGCAGGATGAGCGGATACTGAGCAACATCTTCGAGAGAGATCGTCGTCTTCTTCGAAATCGGGTGATTCTTCGTGGCGATGAGGATCCGGTTGAATCGCGAAAAAATCTTGTAATCGATATGAGACGGCACGTGGCTCAGCGACGTAATGCCGAAATCGACCTCGCCCGCATCCAGCATCTGGATCATCTCATCGCGGCTCCGGTTCAGAATCGCAAGCTGGCAATCCGGATACAGCTGCTTAAATCGTTTGATGATTGGGGGGAGCAAATAGATCATTACCGAGCTGTGCGTCGCAAGCGTGACGCTGCTCGTCGTATAGTTCCCGCGTGCCTCGTTGAACCGGGTTTTAATCTGCTCAATTTCCTGAAGCAGAGGCGCCGTAAGATCGAGAAGGATCTTTCCCTCCGTCGTAAGCGTTACCTTCTTCGGACCGAGGCGCTCGAAAAGCTTCACTCCGAGCTCATCTTCGAGCGCTTTGACCTGGAGGCTGATCGTCGGTTGAGTCCGCTGTGTTTTCTGAGCAGCGACGGTGAAGTTCTTGTACTTCGCCACCGCATGAAAGCCGCGTAGCTGCTGTATTTCCATAGGCCGGCATATTAGGGAAACTAATAAGTGCCGTCAATGGTATTGATTTTTCCACTAGTGTCAACAGAAAGAATCAATGCTCGATTCTGTTGGAAAACCCTCCGGGGAGAAGCTCAGCGCCAGAACTGAATCCATGCCATGAGCCCCGCGTTTGCGAGTAGCAGAGCCACAATCATCCAAGCGGACAGGTTCTTGAATCGGCGGGGCGGTTTCGCCAGACGATTGATCGCTGTTTCGAGCCGAGCCAGCCGGGCGTCTACGTCCTGCTGTCTTCGAGCGAGAGCTTCGGACGTGCCTTCGAGCATTTCAGCAAACTCTTGGGTCAACGAATCGACCCGTCCATACAGCGCTTCTTGCTGCTCGAGGAGCTGAACATCACTCAGATCCGGTTCTTCGTGCGACGCGAGCAATGTGATGTCGGACTGCATGCGAGCCATCCCTTCCTGAAGCAGCGAAAGCTCACGCTCAATCTGAGTGAGGGAAACAGTGCACCCATCCTGTCGTTCGGAAAGCACTCGAGTCGCGAGAGCGATGCGCCCGTCGATGACATCTACGGCATCGCGGAAATCGTTGCTGAGGGAGTCCATCTTTGCGGACTGAACGTGAGAGTATTGTGACAAGCTCTCTTTCAAGAGTGAAATGCCCTCAGCCACAGGATCCGTCTTGGGTACGATCGGCTCGGGAAGCTCTGTGAGCTCAAAGAGCGCTCTTTCGGTCGATTGCCTGAGCTCCTCAGCTCCTCGCAGGAAATGATCCAGGCTCAGGCCCTCGAGAGGTTGAAAGCCTTCGTCGTTTCCAGCGTCATCACCAAAGAGGAGTCGTTCGACTTCGTCCACCGAATCGTCGGCGGCGCGGGGTTTCCGGTCGTCCATCAGGTTCCCGAAAAACTGCTGCCCGCTCACAGCGGACAGTGGTATAATTTTCATTCGGTGCACGCCGCACTATCACTTCGAAGCACGTCCGGCGCGAACATGCCTGCTTGTGGGAGCCGGTATCGGCAGCCCAGAAGAAGGCTCAGATCTGCTCTCTATTTGATGTAAAAACAGTGCTTGGGGAGCAATTTTTAAGAGAGGTCCTAGATGGCTGAAAACGATAAGAAAATTGCCCTCGAGACGGAGATCAGCGCCGCCAAGTCGCTGTTCCTCGGGGCGATCGTCGAGCAGAACCTCTTCCCATACCCCGAGCTGGCAGCCGGCGAGACCGAAACGGTGCGCATGGTTATCGACTCCGTCGATAAGTTCATGTCGCCGAAAGCCGACCTCTACCGTCAGTTCGATGTTGCCGGCGCTCAGTCCGACGAATACATCCAAAGCCTACGCGAGCTGGGACTCTTCGGCCTGATCATCCCAGAGTCGCATGACGGCATCGGTTTATCAAATCGTTCCTACGCACGAGTGATCGAACAGACTTCACGCTACGATGGCTCGACATCGCTCACCGTTGGCGCTCACAGCTCAATCGGAATGAAAGGCATCCTGCTCTTCGGTACGGACGAGCAAAAAAAGCGCTACCTTCCCAAGCTCGCTACTGGAGAATACATCGCCGCATTCTGCCTCACCGAAGCTGGATCGGGCTCTGATGCAGGCTCGATTAAGACTCACGCCGAAAAAAACCCCGATGGTTCATGGACGTTGAGCGGGGAAAAGATTTGGATCACGAACGGCGCATTCGCAGATATTTTCACCGTTTTCGCCCGCAGCGATAGTGATGCCGGAAAAATCACTGCCTTCATTGTCGAACGAGCATGGGGCGGCGTCGAAAGCGGGCCGAAAGAAGACAAGATGGGCATCCGCGCATCAGCAACTACAACAGTGCGGTTCGACAAGGTTCGCGTGCCTGCCGATTGCGTTCTCGGAGAGGAAGGGAAGGGGTTCAAGGTCGCCATGTCGATTCTGAACAACGGCCGAACGGGCCTTGGCGGGGGGTCCGTAGGAGCGATGAAACGCTGTATTGCGATGGCGGCAAAGCAGGCGCTTGAGCGGAAGCAGTTCGGAAGCAGCATCTCGCAGTTCGAGCTCGTGAAAGAAAAGCTTTCGCGGATGACCGTAAGCTGCTTCGCAACGGAGAGCGTCGTCGGAATGGTCGGGCACTACATCGACTCAGGCGTCGCTGACTATTCCGTGGAAGCTGCGATGAGCAAGGTCTACGCTTCGGAGGCGCTCTGGCAGGTATCAAACGATGCGCTTCAAATCGCCGGCGGAAACGGCTTCATGCGCGACTTCCCGTACGAACGAATTGTCCGTGACTGTCGAATCAATCTCATCTTCGAAGGAACGAACGAGATTCTTCGGCTCTACATAGCGCTCTCGGCACTCAAAGATGCTGGAGAATACCTGAAGGGAATCGGCAAAGGAGTTGCGAATATCTTCAACGATCCCATCAAGGGATTCGGCGTGCTCTCGGGATATGCGACGAAACGTTTCACCGAGCTCACTTCGCTCGGTCGTGACCGGATATCGTCTGTGCATCCGTCGCTCAGCGAACAATCCGCTGTCTTCGAGCACGCTACGCTCCAGCTCAGCAAGTCCGTGAACGCTTTTCTCCGAAAGCATCGCGGAAACGTAATCGGCAAGCAGTACTCGCAGAAGCGGCTCGCCGACTCCGCGATCGATATCTTTACCGGGTTGTGTGTGCTTTCGCGCGTGACGGCGCTGATTCAAAAGCGCTCCGTGGGGGAATGCAGCCAGGAGATCCGGATCGCCAAGCTCTTCGCTGAAGGCGCAAAAGTTCGCATCGCAGAGAATCTGCGCCTCCTCGAACGACCGGAGGACGAGCATACCTCTGCTCTCGCTGACTTCATTGTAACGAACGGGGACTACCCCTGGGACGTGCTGTAGATATCATCCCGTCTACCGGCTCGCTCCGCTGTCGTTCGTTAGGCGAGCCCTGCATGTCCGGCCAGCCACGATGCCAACGCAGCCGCGACAAATATGCACGCTACCGTCGATATGAAGAACGGAACCCGCCGATCGTCGGGAATGCCCAGCATGATTGGAACGCCCAACCACAAAATATAGAGGCCGTAACAGAACGCACCGAGCATCAAGAGAAATACGATGAAGCTCAAGAACGAGAGCGGGATGATAGTGAGAATACTCACCACGGCTCCGGGCATCATTGCCGTCACCAACCACTTCATCGCATCCTCGATAGTTGCCAATCCGCCGAAGCTTGGGGCCAACTTCACGACGATAAGCGAAAACACATACATCCCCCCCATGGAGAGAATGAGCTGCCAAAGGAAAGTTTTCAGGCCATCGAGAATCGGCACCGAGCCGAGAACGGACAAGCCGACGAAAGTGCAGATGACCGGGAGCAGCGCGGTCACGACTACCCACTGCAGATAGATCTGCTTGACGTCGCCCGGTTCCGCTTTTACCTTCGGCCAGGTGCCGAGCGGATCGCTTACGATCTCCTGCACTCGCGTAACGTATCTATTGAAGTCAAATGTTGATTGGAATTCGCTGAAGAGGTTCGGCTTTGGTGACGACCCGGTTTCGTTTTCCATGAAATCCCCCGAGCTGCTCTGAGCAAGTGCTGTTCGAATTGAGCACTCCCTCCCGCAGCACAATCTGAATGAATGAACGCGACCTACGCTCAGATGAGCGACCCGAGGATCATTTTCAAAATTATCGCTAAAAGGCAAGAAATTTCGGGGCTTTTATCCCAAGGAGGAGGGGAGCTTCCGCCGGACAGAACCGGTGTAGAGCTCGTCAATCACCTGAGCGGCCTGTTTCGAAGCCTCGGTGCTCAGCTCGGGAAGAACGATGAACGGTTTAATCACAAAATCTCCGACAGTACCCTGAGCCGTCTTGAATCCTCCTCCGGACAGCTTAATCACCTGCTCAGGGCTCCATGGGGCAGGAATTCGGACTCGAACTGCACCGGTTAAAGTAGGAGCATCGATTTCAGCCCCGGTCATCGCCTCGAGAACGGTGACGGGAAGGTGAAGCACAATATCGGGGTCACGCCGCTCGACGAGCTCGTGCCGCTCGAGCCGGATGGTGACCTCAACGATGCGCGCCGGGTGTGATCCGCTGGCGGGACAGTTCACTTTGAGTATCGTCCCGTCCGTCACCCCGGCTGGGATCTTTACTCGGATCACTCGCGGCGACTCGCCGCTTCCAAGGGCCAGCTCTCGCGTCGTCTCCCGAAGAGATTCCAGCGCGTTCAGCGTGAACTGAAAAAAGGGTCTCTCAGCAAAGCCAGGTTCGGGCGCGTGCTTCTTCGATGGTCGCTTGAACGATCCGCTGACCGACCGCTTGAGCTTTCCCAAAATGGAACCAGCGTCAGCGCCCGCCTTGTCATTGCCGGTTGACGGCGCTGCTGTCCGGGATTCGTCGCTTCGCTGAAAACGCGTACCGAAGGTCGACGCGCGGCGTTCGCTCTCTCGTCCGGGCGCACGAGCACCGCGAGTTCTTGCCGCATCGGCCTGTGCTTGCTGCTTTTGATAGTGGCGAATCCGGTCGTCCCCCGAGAATTCTGCCCGGAACTGTTTGTCGTAGGCTTCACGCTTTTTCAGATCCGAAAGTGTCTCGTAGGCTTCCTGGATCTGATGGAACCGCTCCCGCGCGTTCGGGGCCTTACTGGAATCGGGATGATACAATCGCGCCAGCCGGCGATACGCGCGCTTGACGTCAGCTCCGCTCGCTTGGGGAGCTATTTCTAGGTAGCTGTAATAATCAGGCAGCTTCACAGAGTTGCTCTTCTCAGACCGGAGGCAATCGCGCTCCAGTCTCGACGATCGCAGTTATAGTCCAGTTCCACGGAGAAACGAAACCAATTGTTCCGCTCGCGTCTGCCAACCAAATCCTTTCGCGCGGGAGAGGCCGGCCGATGAAAGCGAATCGAAAAGCGCGTCGTCGGAGAGCAAGCGGTCCGCAGCATCGAGAAACTGTGATTGATAGACAGCGCTCCCGGGTTCGCCGTCGATGAGTATCCCGGCATCGCCCACCGTCTCCGGCAGCGCGCCTTTTTTCGACGTAACGATCGCGCATCCCGCCGCTTGTGCCTCCATCGCCGTAATGCAGCTCGTTTCTTCAAAGGTGTTCGGATAAAAAAGCAACGAGGCGCGCATCATTTCGCGGGCGAGCTGAATTTGAGTCACGCTGCCGACGACGGAGCATCCCGGCATACTCTCCAATTCTGATTTCAGCACTTCATACTCTTTCAACGCGGCCGCAGGAGGTCCGCTTCCGGCATACACTCCGTAGCCGCTAAACACTTTGAGCTCGAGCTCAGGATGTTTCTGTTTGAGTTGACGATACATCCCCGGCACATGCTGCAGCCCTCGATACGGCGTTGATGAATAGATGAGACGCTTTCTCACTCGAGCTTCGGACCCAGTGAAATACTCCGGATGAATCCCATTCTGCAGGAGATAGGTTTTTTCGGACGGGAATCCTGACGCGGCGCAGATCGTCTCGGCATGCCACCCGCTGACGGCACAGAACCAATCGACTGCTCTTTGCACACGACGGTCGCCGATGCCGACGCTTTGTGCCTGGTCATACGAATCCCCTGTCCAGAAGAGTCTGCGCTTCGCTTTGAGCGGCAGCAGGAGCGGTTGCCAATCGCGAACCGCAATCAGCACATCTGTCGGACCAAGATCCTGAAGAGCACGAAACGGAAGATAGAGCGGTTGGCTCAGTGGGGGATTCTCGACCGGAGTCATCACGGTCACGTCCTGACCCAGCGAATCGAGTGCGGCGGCAAGCCGGATCACCGCAGTCTCGATTCCCCCAAGTGGTCGCTCGTCAAGCGTGTGCGCGTGAAACGCGATGCAGGACTGAGGGATGAAGACAAACTTCATTGGCGCAAACGATGGTCAAGAATAAAAATTGCGTCATTTCGCAAGCAAACATACTAAATCATGTCCTCGCGACCGGCACAGAAATCTTTCGGGAAGCGGCTCGTCTGAGCTCCATTCAGGCTCGGTTTTGGTTGCGGAGCACGTCCGCTGTGTTAAGAGGAACACATGAAAATTCTTGTCCCGATAAAACGAGTTCCGGACTACGAGCAGAAGGTGAAGCTTTCGCCGTCCGGCGACTCCATTCAAACAGAAAACACGAAATGGGTTGTCAATCCGTTCGATGAAATCGCTGTTGAAGAAGCGCTGAAGCTGAAAGAGAAGCGGCCTGACACCGAAGTCGTGGTGGTGAGCATCGGGCCGCAGGCCGCGTCGGAACAGATTCGTACCGCACTCGCAATGGGTGCCGACCGCGGAATACTGATTGTCTCAGACGCTCCCGTCGACTCCGACGTCGCTGCGCGGTTGCTCGAAGCCGTTTACCGCCAAGACAACTACCAGATCGTCATCATGGGCAAGCAATCGGTAGACTCAGACGCGAATCAGACCGGACAGCTTCTCGCTGCCGGGCTTGATCTTCCGCAGGCAACATTCGCATCGAAGGTGGTGTTAAACGACGAATGGACATCCGCTACGGTAACTCGAGAGGTTGACGGCGGGCTGGAAACAATTCAGGTGGCTTGCCCCTGCGTGGTTACGACAGACCTGCGATTGAACACTCCTCGTTATCCTACGCTCCCCAATATTGTGAAGGCGAAGAAGAAGCCGATTGCTGAATTGGCTGCGAGCTCGCTTGGCGCCGATTGCGCTCCGAAGGTCGTCGTTCGGAAACTGAGCACCCCCCCGGCTCGCCAAGCAGGAAAGAAGGTCCAAACAGCAGCGGAGCTCGTCAGCCTGCTGAAGAATGAAGCGAAAGTAATCTAAAGGGTCGGCAGTGATAGTAGCAATTCTCGAATCTTCCGAAGCTGAGCTTCCGAAAGCTGCGCTCGTGACTGTCCAGGCGGCTCTGGATGCAAAAGCACACCACGGCTACGAGAAAGCGGTCGGACTGGTGCTAGGGAACGACAAAGCTTCGTCTACTGCGGACGCACTGTCTGGCCTCGGTCTCGACGAGGTGATCACGGTGACCTCCTCGACGCTCGAGCCGTATCTTGCGCTCAACTACTCCGCGGCACTCAAAGAAGCGCTTCCGCAGCTTTCGCCAAAGCTCGTACTTTTGGCATCCACGAGTGTTGGAAAGGACCTCGCTCCACGAGTCGCAAAGATGCTTGGCGCGGCTCAGGCGAGCGATGTATCAGCATTTCTGCCAGGCGGCGGGTTTCGGCGGTCGATGTACGCCGGAAATATTGTCGCTGAAGTCGAGCTGGCGACTCCGGTCAAAGTGGCGACCGTGCGATTGACGGCATTTGAACCAGCAAGGAGTTCAAGCACTCAAGCACCAGTGCGGAACATTGCGGTGACCATCTCGGCCGACCCAAGACAGACGTTTATTTCCTTCGATACAGTCAAGAGCGAGCGCCCGGAGCTCACTGAAGCAAGCATCGTCGTCAGCGGTGGTCGGGCAATGAAGTCGGCCGAGAACTTTCAGACCTACATTGCGCCTCTGGCGGACTCGCTCGGCGCGGCGATCGGCGCCAGTCGTGCAGCGGTCGACTCCGGCTACGCGCCGAACGATTGGCAGGTCGGACAAACTGGAAAGATTGTCGCGCCTTCGCTCTACGTCGCTGTCGGGATCTCCGGAGCTATTCAGCATCTCGCCGGGATGAAAGATTCGAAGGTGATCGTCGCGGTAAACAAAGATCCCGAAGCTCCCATCTTCGAAGTCGCGGACTACGGCCTTGTGGCGGATCTCTATGAAGCCGTTCCGGAGCTCACCGCCGAAATTAAAAAAGCGAAGGGCTGAATCCTCCTTCCGGGGAACCGACCGTGCGAAAGTCAATCGTCGCTCTCTGGCTCATCTTCGCGCTCTCGGCCTGCACCGAGTCACGACCGAGTGTCGATCTGACGTTCAAATCTGCAGACACAGCGCTCTCTCCCGTTATCCGCGCCGAGGTTGTTTCTCGTCGCAGCGAGAAGCAGATGGGTTTGATGTATCGCAAAGAGCTCGGATCCGACGAGGGTATGCTCTTCGTTTTTCGGGAGGAGAAGCCGCGGACCTTCTGGATGAAGAACACCTACCTCGAGCTCGACATGATCTTTTTGGATCACGATTTCCACGTGGTGTCTGTCGTCAAGAGAGCGGTCCCTCTTACGGAAACCCCGCGAGAAAGCGTTAAGCCGGCCCAATACGTTCTCGAAGTTCGCGGCGGCTCTGCCGAAACTTGGAAAGTGGGAGAGGGCGTCCGAGCTGAAGTACAGGGCTCACTTCCGGAAGCGGAAGACTAGCCGAAACAATTTTCTTTTCTCCGTAACGATTCCCCCATCAACCTCCACCTACGTCCTGACAGCCGCTCCCTTCGGACGGCGCAGCGGACGGAAGAATGGAGGATCGGACTTTGTTTACGCAGTTCAAACATTTACGAGAAATCTGGAAGCTCGGCGCTCTATGCGCCGCTGTGGCGTTTGCAACGCTCCCACACACCGCACGAGCACAGGACGACGCGTGTCAGCCGGAGGTATGCTACTCTCACAAAAAGCCGAATTATCAATATCAACAAAAGTTTAAGTTCCCCGCAGGGACACCTTCGCCATCTCCCAAACCTTCGCCTATCTCCGTTCAAACCGCAATCTGCGGCGACGGCCATTGTGACACCGATTGCAACGAGTCATCGGCTACCTGCCCCGCCGATTGCGGCTTTTGCGGAGACGGCGAGTGTTGGTCGCCGATGGAAACGCTGTCGAGCTGTCCACAAGACTGCAAATATTGCGGGGACAAGATTTGCACGGCTCCCTACGAGAACAACTCGAGCTGCCCCGAAGACTGCTCAAGCTGCGGCGACGGAATCTGCGATTGTGTGAGCGAGAACGCAACGACCTGTCCGATCGATTGCAGCGCGTGCGGCGACGGCACCTGCAGCCCGAACGAAACCAGCGCGTCCTGTCCGGCTGATTGTAGCGCGTGCGGAGACAGCGTCTGTGCTCCGGGCGAGCAATGCCCAATTGACTGCAACACCTGCGGAAACGGGACGTGCGACTCCGGCGAGTCACCTTCGACCTGCCCGCAAGATTGCCATAGCTGCGGCGATGGGATTTGCTCGACCGGCGAGACTCCGAAGAGCTGTCCGAAAGATTGCGGCTCGCCCACACCAACACCCTCACCGTCGCCGACGCCAACGCCCCCGTGCGAATACGTAGTCTCACTCACGTATACCCACAGCAAAGCCGGATACGGCTCTGCGGCGATGAAAACAACAGGAAGTGCGAAAAGCCTGTCATGTATCGACTCGATCAATGCGCTTTGCTCAGCGGGCACTGGATATCCGATCAGTCGCTTCACTGTTCAAACGAACAAAACGAATGCCGACGATGTAATGCTCGATTGCTGGTCGCTCGTAGTGGATAAGGCGTATCATCTTCTTCCCGGGACAACGAACGCCGTCATCGACAATGCGGTCAACGCGGGCGCGAATCCGACTGTCGGATTCGTCATGGATGCGAATTGCGCTCCAATTCCGGTTCAGCCGAATGCGCCAATTTGCGGCACTGTAGGCATCACGGCTATCGTCAGCCCGATCTCCCTCCTCTGGGACGATTCAATCGACGTCGATGACTCATTTACTGTAAGCGAATTTCCGCTCCGTCCCGGCAGAACCAAGACCTACTACACCTGGAAAGCTTCATCCCGAGCGCCGCTCCTGGTCTACGACCCCGAACATACAGGGCGGATCACGTCGTCGGCGCAGCTCTTCGGCGAGTGGACCTTCGGAGGAAAACGAACGGCGGCGCTGGGTGAAACGGTGCAGCCGACTCATTGGGCGAACGGATACGAGCCGCTCGCGTCGATGGACACGGATCAGAACGGAGAAGTCTCAGGCAGGGAGCTGAACACTCTCGCACTCTGGTTCGATGAAAATCGAGACGGTGTGGCCGACATCGGCGAGGTAAAGTCACTTGCAGAGAGTGGCGTAACTGCACTTTACTATCGCTTCGATTCGCAAAACAGCCTCACCAAAAACATTTTTGCGTCGCGCGGCTACAAGCGAATCGTCGGAGAGAAGGAAGTCGTCGGGAGGTCAGTCGATTGGTACGGGGAGGAGGCAACTTCACCCGCCGCCGTAGGACTTCGTGAGCAGCTCCGTAGCATTTTGAGCTCCGATGCGTCAGTCGCAGCTCCAGCAAAGCCGTCTGCGCAGGGAGACCTCGCGCCCCCGCAAGCAACTTCACATCCGCTGAACGGTGCATGGAACTGGAACGTGTCTCCCGACGGCTCCGTCCAGATGCCCGGCTCAGAACAAAGGGGACAGCTTGTGTTTGGTGTGAGTGGAAGTGCTCTCCGAGGTCTGAGCGTGGTGGAAAGCCCCGCGAAGGGAAGGAGCGGAACCGATGTTCATTTCATGGCCGCGCTTCCGCTGAAAGGCACCGTGATCAAAAAGCCTGACGGCTCTCAGTCAGTGTCCTTCGAGGTCAGAAACCCGGAGGGTCGTATCACCAGATCGTCGGCCGAGCTGAATCGATCCGGCACTCTTTCAGGGAAAAGCGAGGTCGAGCTTCCCGAGACGGCAACGAGCACCGACCGACGGAAAGCTACCTATACCTGGACGGCCCGCAAGGCGTCCTGACGGGGCTAGCCCCTTTCAGCGTAGCAACCGCGTCGGAGAAACGGGCAAAAGCGCTCATGTTGTCGGGATCTCCAGCTTTTGTCGGTTCGTGCCGATATCCGAAGCAGAGACTCAGGAGCGAGCACAGATGCCCCCAGGATCCCAACGAGGCGCCAAAACAACCATCCTTCGCGGAGAAGACGCGCGGCGGCGCCGACGCTTCCTCGAGTCGACGGCGCTCGTGCTCACGGTGGTCGGTTGCCTCGGTCTCGCCTTCACAATCTGGTACACGGACGGTAAGGTGCTCGACTCGTCGATTGAGTTTTTGCAGTCGTTCGAGAGCAAAGACTCCCAAGCGCCGAGGGATTACGCCCAGAATTGCCAAGACCCCCGGAATAAGAACACGCCTTACTGTCAGGACCGTATGGCGCAAACCGAATCAGATTGGAAATCGATGGGGCGTACCCAAGGCGGCAAAACGAACTACTTCACTCTTCATAAGTAGCGATAGGTCGCAAAGCCCACTTTTCGTCATGAACCCGGAACTCGCGCTTCTCGAAACCATCCGAGAACGCGCGTAGTGGCGATGCGGTTATTCACGCTTATCAAGCGGAACATAGGAACGCATCGGCGACCCGGTATAGATCTGCCGAGGCCGATCAATCCGGTTGTCGGCGGAATTGATCATCTCACGCCACTGCGCGATCCAGCCGGGGAGGCGGCCCAACGCAAACATCGCAGTAAATCCGTTAATCGGAATCCCGAGGGCGCTGTAAATGATTCCGCTGTAGAAATCCACGTTCGGATACAGCTTCCGTTCGATGAAGTAGCTGTCGCTGAGTGCAACGGACTCCAGCTCCTGAGCAACATCAAACAACGGA
The DNA here is from genome assembly GCA_046328905.1 of Bdellovibrionota bacterium. Lineage (GTDB taxonomy): Bacteria > Bdellovibrionota_C > UBA2361 > SZUA-149 > CAZDWZ01 > JAXLVP01. Next base: position 1,473,446 of record JAXLVP010000002.1, on the reverse strand, counting down.
TCTTTGAGCTCGACTTTCGCCAGAACCTTTTCGCAAGCCGCCTTCAGAATTTTGGCGCGCGGATCGTAGTTCTTGTAAACTCGATGTCCAAAGCCCATCAAACGGTTGTTTGCGTCCTTCTTCTTGGCGTCTTCGACGTAGCGCTTGACGTTTCCGCCTTCGGCTACGATGGTCTGAAGCATCTCGATGACCTTTTGGTTTGCACCACCGTGACGCGGTCCCCAGAGGGCACCGATTCCGGCTGCAATGCTTGCATAGAGATTCGACAAGCTGCTGCCGACCATGCGGACGGTCGACGTAGAGCAGTTCTGCTCGTGGTCCGCGTGCAAGATCAGTAGAAGATCCAGCGCGGCAACGATGTCAGGGTCGAGGTAATAGTCCTCTGCGGGCGTTGCGAACATCATATTTAAGAAGTTCGCGCAGTACGAGAGCGTGTTGTCGGGGTAGATGAATGGCTGTCCGATAGACTTCTTGTAGCTGAATGCGGCCATCGTCGGCAGCTTCGCCATCAAGCGGAGGATTCCGAGATCCTGTTTTTTCTGGTCTCGCGGCTCGTCCCAATCCTGATAGAACGTGTAGCAAGCCGAGACAACGGAGGAGAGAATTGCCATCGGATGTGCGTCTCTCGGGAAACCGTCATAGAAACGCTTCATATCCTCATGGATCAGCGTGTGTCGCGTGAGCTGCTCGGTGAACTTTGTGAGCTGGGCCTTCGTCGGCAGCTCACCGTAGATGAGCAGATAGCTGGTCTCGATAAACGACGATTTGAGAGCGAGCTCTTCAATCGGGTAACCGCGGTAGCGCAAGATACCGGATTCGCCATCGAGGTAAGTGATAGCGCTCACGCACGATCCGGTGTTTCCGTAGCCGCTGTCGAGAGTGATGTAGCCGGTTTGACCGCGGAGCTTGGTGATGTCGATAGCTTTCTCGTTTTCGACTCCGACAATTACTGGAAGGGTAATGGTCTTGCCATCCGGCAGGCGGAGCTCTGCGACTTGTGGGGTGTCTTGTGCTGACATGAAGCTGATGAGCCTGGTAACTTAAGCGTTTTTAACAGTTTAACGACCCGTACAGGATAAGATAAAGATCGGGACCGGAGGGATTCTCCGACTCTGCATTTATACTCCAAAAAAAGCAGTCGTCCAGGAAACTTATTGCGGTTTTACCGCCGGGTTTATGGTCTCGGGCATGTGCAACGCGTGATCCGTGCGAAATTGCCAAAAAATCCCGGATTTACGCCGGACCCGTCGTCCTCTGATCGATTTAAGCGAATTTCGCCACACGCCGATAACTCTACTGTCAGTGTCTAATCCGCAGTAATTCAGCGTTGGTGTTGAAGTGAACTCAATTCTCGGAATCATTCTGGTCTCCGCAGCCGTGTTCGGTGGCTTCGCCATGGCGCATGGTCCGTTCGAAGTCCTCATTCAGCCGAGTGAGTTTGTGGTGATCTGCGGCGCGGCATTTGGCGCGATGGTCGGCTCAGTGCCGATACCGGTCCTCGTGCGAGTGCTCAAAAGCATTCCGACGGTATTCAAAGGAAGCGGCGTCGACAAAACCACCTACTATCAGCTGATGGGACTCCTCCTCACCATTTTCACCGTCATCCGGAAAGAGGGCGTTCTCGGAGTCGAAAAAGATTTGGCAGACCCGCACGGCAGCGAACGTTTCAACCGCTTTCCGGCAATCGCCCACAATCATCACGCGATGGACCTCCTGGTCGGGTCTTTGCGGCTCTTCGTCGACGGTGTCGTGAACGCATTCGATCTCGACAAGCTGATGGAGACTGAGATCGATACGCACCACGGGGAAGTGGCAGTCGTACCGACTCTCATCACGAAGATCGGTGACGCGCTCCCGGGGATCGGAATCGTCGCAGCGGTTTTGGGTATCATCATCACCATGCAACACCTCGACGGACCTCCCTCTGAGATCGGACACCACGTCGCCGCGGCCCTCGTCGGAACTTTCCTCGGGATTCTGCTGAGCTATGGTTACATGCAGCCGCTCGCTGCGTCGTTTGAGCGGATGAACCACGAGACGCACGTCCTCCTCAATTCCATTCGCGCAGGAGTCGTCTCATTCGCGGGAGGTGCTCCGCCGGCGGTCGCGCTCGAGTTTGCGCGAAAGAGTATCGAAAGCGATATGCGCCCAACCGCCGAGGATATGGAAGCGATTCAGCAAGAAGTTCGTAAGGGCTAACATCAGCGATCGGTCCATGACCGAAGCTCGTCGATCTGTATACGGGGCACATGCCTGAGGGACCGGACGGAAAAACCATTATCATCATCAAGAAGGTCTCCGGACACGGAGGCCATCACGGTGGTGCGTGGAAGGTCGCATACGCCGACTTCGTGACCGCGATGATGGCGTTCTTCATGGTATTGTGGCTGGTGAACTCGGCGTCGGTATCGACGCGCGAGCGGATTGCGAGCTACTTTCGCGAACCCGGCGTCTTCGAAAAGGGCTCGGGGACACCGATCGAAGAAGGCGGCGCCGGAATCCTCAAAGACGCGTTCTCGCCACCAGCACAAGAGAACTCCACTGCCATTCATTCCGAGAAGATCTATCGCGTGTCCCCGGCGATGGGAAAGCACCCGGATGCATATGATGTGTCGGAAGGGACGGGGAAGGGAGAAGAGCAGATTCGAATCAAGCAGCAGTCCGACCTCGAGGAGCTCGAAAATAAGTTGATCCAACAGCTCCAAGCTGCTGCTGCGGCCGCAGGGCCGGACGCACAAAATCTCAAGTACGAAGTGAAAGTCGACCAACGTGGTCTCCACATCGAGATTATGGACACGGACTCCGCCTCGATGTTCGCGCTCGGCAGCGCTCGGATGAGCGAAGAGGCTGAGGACGAGCTCACAAAGATCGCAAAAATACTGTCTGCGCTTCCGAATCCGATCGATATCGAAGGACATACGGATGGAAAACCATTTCACCCGAGTACGAGCGATCAGTATGACAACTGGAATCTCTCGGCAGATCGAGCAAACGCCGCTCGCCGAGTTCTGATCAAAGCAGGTATCAAGCAGAAGCAGCTCGCCCGTGTCGTAGGATACGCCGACCAGCGCCTGAAGGTGCCGAGCGATGCATTTGCTGCTGCCAATCGGCGGATTTCAATCTCAATGCGCTTCACCGAGCTCGCAGAGAAAGCGCTCGAAGGGACAAAAACGCGAGTGATGGAACCAAAAACGGTTCCACCGGTCAATCCACCTGCTCGACCTCCGGTGGTGAACACGCCAAACAGCGCGGAAGAAAACGTCGCCAAGCAGACAACTCCCACTCAGCCCGCGACTCAAGAGGGGAAGGCTCCGACGCCGCCAAAAGAAGAGCCGAAGAAGGGGCTGGCGATTGAAGTCGGAACCACGGCGCCCGAAGGCGAACCGCTCACCGGAGACTCGGAGGGCAGCTCTTCATGGATGGAGAAGGATAAGATCTTCGGTAATAAAAATCCGTTCTTCGGACGCTAGGGTCGAAGAACACGTACCGATTGCGATCCTCGGTCAAGCAACCGTACCGGACAAAGTCTCAGGTGACTGCGAGTCTCCTGAAGCGAGTGAATTCTCCAAGAAGAATCGGGCGAGATCGATGGGACCTGCGCTCAGCGAAGCAGCTTCTACCGCTGAGGCAGGCGTCTCCGGCTTCGTTTCCTGAGAAGGCGGTTTCTGACCACGGCGATGCGGATGATGCAGCGTTAAGCCGTGCGCTTTTGCATACTCGGCAAACTCCTGTCTGTTCAACTTTCCGTCGCCGTCTTTATCTACTGAGCTGAAATCCTTGAGCACTGCGTCGAGCGCTTCTGTGGACTGACCGTGCGACGCCAGATCGTCGCGCAGCGACGTGAGCTGCTCTTCAGAGAGCGATGGCCCACCTTTTGCACTCCGTGCCGGCTGGCCGGACGCGAGCAACTTATTCTTTCCGTAGGTTCTCAGCTCTTCATAGCTGATGCCGTTGCCGTCAGTGTCGATCGTGTCGAAATTTGCCAACACCTCGTCGATCCGGTCGGTCTGCTTGCCCTGACTTGCAAGCTCTTGCTTCGCCTGCAGCAGCTCATCTTTCGATATTTTCATTTCGCCGCTACGAAACTGTTGAAAGCGGCGGTGCATTGCGTGAACCGCTGAAGAATCATTTCCGACACTTGAAACGCCCATCCCGCATCCTCCCCAACCCATTCATCCGCAGCATCATGAGCGACCTGTTCCGACGCTCGTCGGGCGTTTGGTAGCAAAAACTGATCCGACCTTCGGAAACGCATCGAACCACCGAAATGAAAAAGATTTTTCTAAACCGTGGGGGAACGGCGGAAGAAGGGCAACCGGCAACATCTGCCTGGCGGACCGCGCAATTTCTCCTGGGGTCGCGTAGGCGTGTCGTCCGCAAACCGACCGAGTGGAGAAATTACATGGCAGCCAGCTCTCCCGCGTCGCGGTGAAAGGTCCAGATCTTTGAATCTCTTGAAAGATGCACACCGCCAATCCAGCGATCAATGCCGTTCAGGTCAATCCAGTTCGCCCTACGCTCAATGAGCTGCCTACCGATCGCGCTCAGCTCGACCGCGGATTCGCCTGGATGTCCCGCCGCCGCAGTGACAGTAATTGCGGGATGCTCTGCCCAAATGAGCTGCTCCATCAGCCAGAAATACACCGTGTCGCCAAGGTACGGAGCGGGCTCGAGGATCTGATTCCATTTATAGAGGTCCCGCAAGCTCGCTCGACCTCGCTGTAGCTCCCGGAGCGATTGCTCGGCGGTTTGGCTCAGCCCATTTCGGGGGTCGGGGTATTCGCTGAGGAGTCGGCGAATAGCGGTACGCAAGAAAGGGAAATCTGCCGAAACCTGGACAGACGGGATGAGCAGGTGTTGCGGGTCGGGCGACGTAAACGCCTGATACGCAGCAAGCGCGTTGTCCCGCGCAGAAATCGGTACTGGTTTTCGGCTATCGAATAGCGCAGCAAGATCGCTCGCAGATAGCTCGCCAAGACCGGTGAACCGATCCAGGCCGGGGAACGAGCCGATGGAGACCAGCGAAATGCGCGAAATATCGGGCCGCTCCGTCGAAAAATACCAGAGCACCTGGAGAAGCTGAAGCTGATCGTAAAGGTCGTGCTCAAACCAGAGAACCACCTCCGTACCGGAACCAATCGCCGCAAGGAATGCTGCTCTCGCGGCGAAGGAGCTCTCAATTGCTTCTGCCGGCGCCCAACCGGTCGACGACAGGAACGCAACGCGAATCGGTGCAAGCTGCTGAAGTGAGCCGGTCATCGGTACCGGTCCTTCATGAAGGACGTCCCGCCACGGAAGGATCTCGCCGGCTAATCCAGTCTCCGCGATGAGCCCGGCTACAACATCTCCGTTCGTAATATGAAAAAGCTGTCCGTTCATTTCTTTTGCTGTTCCGTTGGATGAAAGGCGAGGAGCTGTTGCCCGTCCCGGACCTCTTCACCTCCGGTGACGAGCACGGTCTTTACAACACCATCGCGCGAAGCGAAGATTTTGTTCTGCATTTTCATTGCCTCGATGACCAGCAGCACATCCCCCCGCTTCACTGCAGCCCCCTCGGCGACCGAAATTGCCGCGATCACTCCCGGCATCGGAGCGCAAACCTCATCTCCGGAGCTTCTCCCGGATGACGACTTCGGGTCGAGGCCACCGGCGGCGACCCGACTTCGCGGCTTCGACCCGGATTCCGCTTTCGGCTCCGCGACCGTTGATTGAAGCTCGGCAAGGTACTCGCGACCGGAGAGACGAAACCTCACTCGATTGCGCTCTCGCTGAAGCACGTCGACCTCGTGCGCCGTTCCGTTCACAACCACCGTTACTCGCGTCGACATAATCACTCTTCCGTCACGTCGTTCACGACCAAACGTTTCGAGCGGGCAGTTTTGACTCCCAGGTCACGAGGCGAGTAGGCGATTCTTCCTTCAAGGCCCGCGCCTTCAAGATCGTTCAGTAAGAGCATGCTCGCGATAGTGACGACGATATCGCTCGATGCTTCGCTTTCAATGTGATCGTTTTGCTCTCGCGTTCGGGTCATAGCGGAATATTCCCGTGCTTTCGTCGTGGATTTTTCTGTGATTTGTTCTCGAGCATTTCGAGCGAACGGATAACATGAAGGCGTGTATCGGCGGGTTCGATGACGGCGTCTACGTAACCGAGGGCCGCAACAGTCCACGGGTTCGCGAATTGGGCCCGATATTGAGCAACGAGCTCCTGCTGCTTTTGCTTATCACCGCCGGAAGCGGCGAGCTCGTTGCGGAAGATGATGTTCACCGCGCCTTCAGGCCCCATCACGGCGACCTCTGCGGACGGGTAAGCGAGATTGATGTCGGCCCGAATGTGTTTCGATGCCATCACATCATACGCGCCGCCGTACGCCTTCCGTGTAATGATTGTGATCTTCGGGACGGTTGCTTCGGCGAATGCATACAGGAGCTTCGCACCGTGGCGAATGATCCCGCCGAACTCCTGCTTCGTACCCGGGAGAAAGCCGGGAACGTCGACAAGGGTCAGGAGCGGAATATTGAATGCATCGCAGAAGCGCACGAAGCGAGCTGCTTTTACGCTCGCGTCAATGTCGAGGCAACCAGCGAGAATCTGCGGTTGGTTGGCAACGATACCGACGCTGTGGCCGTTCATGCGCGCAAAGCCGACGATGATATTCTTGGCAAAGAGCGGTTGCACCTCGAAGAAATGATTGTCGTCGACGATCGAGTGGATCAGCTCCGACATGTCGTATGGCTGGTCGGCCTGCTCCGGGATGAGGGCGTTCAGCGTGCCCACTCTCCGGTCAGGCGGATCGTCGGTCGACTGTCGAGGGGCGTGCTCCTTGTTCGATTGGGGCAGATAGCTCAGCAGCTCACGGATCTGTGCGAAGCATACCTCTTCGTCGGGAGCGAGAAAGTGGGCGACACCGCTCCGTTCGTTGTGAGTATGCGCACCGCCGAGGTCTTCCTTGGTGACATCTTCCTTGGTCACCGCTTTGATCACTTCCGGGCCCGTGATGAACATATGGCTGATATTCTCAGTCATGAAGACGAAGTCGGTGATCGCGGGCGAGTAGACCGCTCCGCCGGCGCATGGACCGAGAATGGCCGAGATCTGTGGAATGACGCCGGAGCAGAGCACGTTGCGCAGGAAAATGTCCGCATAGCCGCCGAGGCTCTGCACACCCTCTTGAATGCGCGCGCCTCCGCTATCGTTCAGACCGATGACTGGACATCCGACCTGTTCGGCGAGATCCATGATTTTGGTGATTTTCTTCGCGTACGTCTCGGAAAGCGAGCCGCCGAAGACAGTGAAGTCCTGTGAGAAGAGGAATACTTGCCTTCCGTTGACCAACCCGTAGCCGGTGATCACGCCGTCTCCGAGATAGAGCTGCTTCTGCAGATCGAAATTGGTTGAGCGGTGCGTGACGAACTTGTCCAACTCCACAAACGTCCCGGGATCCACCAGGCGGGCGACACGCTCTCTCGCGGTGAGCTTGCCTCGTTCACGTTGTTGCGTCTGCCGCGCGGCGCCTCCGCCGAGCTCTGCTTCCTCGTGCTTCCGACGAAGCTCCGCTAGGTGTTTTCCAGACATAAGAGGGCACCGAAAAAAGAATGTGTTCAGGGTCCGCCGGCAGCCGCGCTCCTCAGCGGTTGCAGGAGCACCTTACCACGAATTCGAGCATCGATGACGTTGTCACGGTCCTCCGGACCGAGAAACGCTTTCACCGAGTTTCCGCCTCTCGGCGGAACGGAGATGAACCTGATCGGGACTGCCGGACGCAATCGTGGTAGACGTAGTCTAGAAGGAAAACTGATGCACCGTCCAGCAAAGACTTTGAAGAGAACGAGGAACTCTTGACGAAAAAGCGACTCGCCGCAGCGGCTTCAAAATGGCGCGAAAAACACCGAGCAGCGCTCGAAGGCGCCGCGACGGCCGTTTCGAAAACGACGTCGGGCATAGAGCCTGCTGACCTTTACCTCCCACGGGAACAGGACCTTTCAACGGACCGTTATATCGCCGAGCTCGGTCTTCCCGGAGAATATCCATTCACTCGAGGCGTCCAAGCCACCATGTATCGAGGCCGGCCATGGACCATGCGCCAGTACGCAGGGTTCGGCACAGCGGCGGAAACCAACGAACGCTATCGCTATTTGCTCGCGCAGGGCACTACTGGGCTCAGCGTTGCATTTGACCTCCCGACCCAAATGGGGCGCGATTCTGACCACAATCTTTCGCGTGGAGAGGTGGGAAGAGTCGGTGTCGCCATCGATACGATCGAGGACATGGAGCAGCTCTTTGCTGGAATTCCACTCGACGCCATTTCGACGAGCATGACAATCAATTCCACAGCGCACATTCTTTTGGCACTGTATCTCACGGTCGCCAAACGGAGGAATGTCGATTGGGCGAAGCTCAAGGGCACAGTGCAGAACGATGTGTTGAAGGAGTACATCGCACGAGGGACTTACGTGTACCCTCCCGGCCCAGCACTTCGCATCACCACGGACATCTTTGAGTTCTGTTCAAAGGAAGTTCCGCTGTGGAACACAATCAGCGTCTCGGGCTACCATATTCGCGAGGCAGGCTCGAGCGCAGTCGAAGAGGTTGCTTTTACGCTCGCCAACGGGATTGCCTACGTTGACGCCGCTATCGCGAGGGGTCTTGCGGTCGACGATTTCGCTCCACGCGTGGCATTCTTTTTTAATTGCCATAACAACTTCTTGGAAGAGGTCGCCAAATTCCGCGCCGCGCGGAGGATGTGGGCGAAAATAATGCGGCAGAGATTTCAAGCGAGGCTCGATCGCTCTTGCATGCTGCGGTTCCACACCCAAACCGCAGGCTCTTCGCTCACTGCCCAACAACCCGAAGTAAACATCATCCGCACAGCGCTCCAAGCGGTTGCGGCCGTGCTCGGCGGAACGCAGTCGCTCCATACGAACTCGTTTGACGAAGCGCTCGGACTACCCACGGAGCACTCCGCGCTTCTCGCACTTCGAACACAGCAGGTAATCGCGCACGAAAGTGGGCTGACCCAATTTGTCGACCCCCTTTGTGGAAGCTTCGCGCTCGAAAGTCTAACGGACGAAATCGAACATGCGGCCGGCGAGCTTATTCAACGCATTGACGATCTTGGAGGGATGGTCCGGGCGATAGAGCTCGACGTCCCGCAGAAGACAATTGAAGATTCAGCGTACCGGTATCAAAAGGCAATCGAATCCGGTGCAACGAAAATCGTTGGAGTAAACGCCTTCACGGAGCAATCCGGCGCTCAGAGCGACGGAGCCCGGGCTTTGAAGTTGAATGCGGAGGTCGAACGCCGACAGGTAGAGCGACTAGCGGCATTTAAGTCACGTCGTGATGCGAAAGCGGTAGAAACGAAGTTGTCGGCCGTGCAAACCGCTGCTACTGAAGGCCGGAACCTCATGCCTCCGGTTTGTGACGCGGTCGAGGTAGGCGTGACCCTCGGCGAGGTGTCAGATGTGCTCCGTGAGGTATTTGGGGAGTATGGACAGGCCTCCTCCTGACTGCTATAGGTGTCTGTTCCTATCTGAAAAGGATAGTGATTTCGGTCGTTTGTTTTAGTGAGCTCGCAGCGGCACCGCAACTCGGGAAGCTTCGAGAATTTGCTGCAGACATTTCGGCAAAATATGGCAGAATGGCGCTTTGGTGCCTGAGAGATTCACCTCATTCCCTGCTTGAGCGAAACGGATTGCCTGTTTCAGTGAGCTTGGGAAGTTGTTAGGATGTTCCACCATGAAGAAAAAAGACCTCGATAAATTCAAGAACCTGCTCCTGCTCGAGAAGCAAAGCATCCTTCAGCACTTGGTGGAGCTCGAGGGGGCATCGGTCACCGAGCTGTCTCAGGGCGGAGGCGATCCGGTGGATCTGGCGTCGCTCGAGATCACACAGTCAGCGATCCAGAAGCTGGGCAACCGTGAGAAGAAGCTGCTCGAAAAGATCGATCACGCGCTCGCGAAATTCGAAGCTGGTGACTTCGGCGTATGCGAACGGTGCGGCGAAGATATCTCTCCGGCACGCTTGGAAGCTCGCCCGGTCGCACAGTATTGCATCGACTGCAAGACCGAGCTCGAACAGAATGAGCGGCGGTACAGCGAACATGAAGAGGATGACGAGGAAAATTGGGACGGCGGAGAGTCGTTCGAAGACGCCTCTTAGCTCTTCTCAATCAATTCCAATCGAATGCTTCCCAGGCGGCTTTCGCGCACGCGAGAGCCGCGTCGCATTCTACCATGGTGCGTTGGCCGCTCACACGGCACGCAGTCTCCGCATCCTCCTTTCCCTTCGACCTGAGTTCAGTCGTAGCCGTCCGGAGCCCATCCCCGGTTCAAGCCGACACGTGAGCTGGCCGTTCGCATGAATGGAACCGTTTCCTTCGAGCATGTCCGCTCGTGCGCGCGCGAGCTCGGCTTAGAGCTCGCCGGGGCGCTCACTCACGAACACATTTCATCGTCGCTTCGGGCCGGGAGCGAAAGGCTGGCCACGTGGCAGCAGCTCGGCCACGCGGGTGAGATGGCGTATATGAATCGCCCATCCGAACTGTTCTCCTCGCTGGATTCGATCCTGCCCGGCGCGAAAAGCGTTCTCGTTTTCCTGGTGCCGTATCGGAGCTCGGATGACGAGCAACAGCTCCGTGAGATCCCGAACGGATGGGGGAGGGTGGCACGCTACGCGTGGGGACGCGACTATCACCGAACGCTCAAGAAACAGCTGAAGCGATTCGTCGAGAGGGTCCGTGCGGATCTTTCCCTTGGGGATGTTTCGGTTCGGGTTTTCTCGGACGCCGTTCCGCTCCTCGAGCGTACCGTTGCGCAGGGGAGCGGGCTCGGCTTCATCGGCAAAAATTCGATGCTGATCCGGCCGAAGGTTGGGTCATTCACGTTCCTCTGCGAGGTAGTGTGGGACGTTGCGCTGACTGAAACCCCACTTTTAGCGGACCATCTGCTTCACCGACAGGGTTCTCCGGGATCCAAGTGTGGACGATGCACTCGCTGTATCTCTGCTTGTCCGACCGATGCGCTCTCGCCGGGAGGTTTTCTCGATGCTCGGCGCTGCATCTCCTACCTGACCATCGAAAAGAAAACGGAGCTCACCGATTGGGAGGCTGAGGCGATCGGTCCTTGGGTCTTCGGATGCGATCTCTGTCAGGAGGTCTGTCCCTTCAATCATGGCGCCACCGCTCGGGCGGTCCTCCCAGAGTTCTCGGCAGAGGTGGGCGGCGGGGTGGCATTGAATCTTTTGGAGCTGCTTCGCTTGGATTCGGACGAGAAATTCGCGAACCGTTTTACGGGCACTGCGCTCATGCGGGCGGGCCGGGCTGCGTTGGTTCGTAATGCATGTGCGGTCTTGGCGAACACACTCCAGGTCGGCGCTATCGAAGCGCTGCGCGTGGTCGTAGACCGGGACCCCTCGCTCATGGTCAGAAACGAGGCCGCGAGAAGCTTGAGTCGGTTAGCCGCGGGTGAGCGTCGATCCGTTTAGGCGCCAACACGTTTGCACGCGTTCTGCGGAGGAATATCTGTTGAAAAAGGCTAGTGTCTGTGGTCTTTTATACGTGTTCGCTGCTTCGCAGCCGCAGTGACGGGGGAAACTCAATCGGGGGATTTTATGCTTTTCGGACTCGGGGTATTCGCTGATCGATCAGACAGTTCCGGACAATTTAACCTCCTACGGTCGTCCCATCTGCAGTCTCCCACACGCGGAGCTCTCTCGCACGGGGCCGCAACTCAGGCGGTGTCGCGCTTTCACTCTATCGCTGTGCTTCTGCCTCTCTGTGTATGTTCGCTCGTCAGCTGCGGACCGTCTCTTAAATCGACGATCGATCTGCCTGTCATTAAAGTGTCGCCACAGAAGGTCAGTCGCGAAGAGCGCACGGCCAACACCTACCTTTACATAGACGAGCTCATCGACGCGCGGGTCGAGAAGACAATCATCAAGCGCGATCACAAAGAGGTGCTCCCTTCGGGCGATGTCGCGCCGGTCGTTGTCGACGCTCTGAAACAAGCGCTGGGCGACAAAGGCTTTTCGTTCTCGGAATCCGCGCCTGTTATCATATCTGGCGAGGTGCGTGAGTGGATAGCTGACGTGTCGGGAAGCTTGCCGACAAAAGTGAATGCGCAGGCGACTATCTTTATCGAGATCCTCGACCCGGCAAACAAACGGATCTATTCGAGCGTCTACAAAGGCTTTGCGTCACTCGAAGAGGCATCTATCGATGAGAAGGACGTGAAGAAGACTCTCGCTACTTCGATGGAGCAAGCGGTTACGCAGGCCGCCATGGACAAACAGCTCGTGACGGTGCTCTCGTCGTTCTGAGGTTGCGTCCTTCTGCTAACGCGCGATCGACGTCGGCGATGTCTGCACGCGGATGAGCGCGTGTTCCACGATCCGCCGCTGACGCACGCGCGGGACACACCGTGCCGCGATTGGCGAAGCAGTCGATACATTCCACCCGCCAGCGTGCGTGTCGCCGTGCGCGAACGCAGTCCTAGCTAAGCAGCAAGAACGTTTTCGTTTCGATCTTCCTCGGAACGCCCCTCGTCGAGCAGCTGTTCAACGGTAGCCAAGAGCTGGACCATGCCGATCGGTTTGGAGAGATAGCTTGCGCTCAACTGCTCCGCTCGATTGAGGTCATCCGGGCACGGAGCACCGGTCATCAACAATCCCGCGATGGATGGATGCTTCTTTCTGGCAAGTCCGAGCAGGTCGAATCCGTCCAGATTTTCCAAGCGGACATCACAGACCATCGCGTCGAAATCGGTTCGGTCGAGATGCTTTAATGCGGCTTGCGAGTTTGGAGCACAGACGACTTCATAGCCTTCGCTCTTGAGCGCGCCCTCGATCATTTCGAGAACAAGAGGCTCGTCGTCAACGAGAAGAATACGGGCTTTCGTGATGATCATGGCAGTTCTCTCCTTCAAGTATCTGCCCCGCAGGGCCTCGAACGGAACAAAAGTCTCCGGCGCGGAATCCGCCCCGAAGTAGGGAACGTAACGGTGCAAGTCGAACCTTCGGACACCGCCAGGTGAGAACAGCGTGAGGCGAACCTTGTACTTTTCGCCGACGCTCCACCACCTTCACCTACCACCACGAAAACAAGAGCTAACAGAGAACGATGAGCAACCGATGAGCGAATAGTTTCGTAACGGTGAAAGTTACGAACTATTACCGGCAACACCGGCCCATTCTACTCCTCGAATCCCATGATTAACAGAACCGCGCGAATAAATTTTTCCAATCCAAACTATCAGTAAACTGATCGATGGCCGGGCGGTTTATCGCTGCTCCGTTAATTGACGTTTGACTAGCTCGAGTCTGCAAACTTCTTTTGCGTGACTCTCGATCAGCCGCGAGTTGAAATATTGCATCGACTCGAACGGCTCTTTGAGATGAAATCGAATGAGGGGCCAAGAGAGGCGTTTGAAAAACACGATCAGCGGACCGATGAAGCGCCGGTGCGACGTTATGCTGCGCGATGGCTTGAGCTCGCATCGCGAGAAGGAGCAGAGCACACGAAAAGTCTCTTGAGTTTCCTCGGAGATGGAGAAGTCGTGCGGGAATAGCGACTTGCTGAGCTTCGACAGCTTCTCAACCTCTTCTGCGGTGAGGTCGTTACCCGCCGCCAGTCGAGTCTGGAGCGCGGCAAGCGCGCGCTTTTCGACATCTTGGCTTAGAGGATTGTTGTTCTGAAGCAGGCTTTGCGCCATGTAATCTCTCGTGATTACAGATGTTTAACGCGAAGTTCATCAAATCTAAGGTGTTAAATTAACGCATCTAATTGCCAATGAACAGGCTCGGGGCGAAAAAAAACTTAAGAGCTGTGCGCTGCTCGACGATAACTTTCTTAGGACTTGTTGGGCGGGAGGCAGGCAGAAGTTTATTGGTAACTCCTGTAGTGTAGTAAAAGCAGTTGGATCAATCAGCGAAAGGGATTCGCTGACGAACGGCAGTACACTGTAGGCGATAGTTTCAGGGAAGAACTATGGCTATTACAATTAATACCAACGTTGCTGCGCTCAACGCACAGCGGCGACTTGGAAACTCCACCTCTGAGCTCAGAACTTCTTTTGAGCGTCTCTCATCCGGACTTCGAATCGTAAGAGCAAAGGACGACGCAGCTGGTCTGTCGATCGCCGATTCTCTACGAGCTGACGTTCGGGTCGCTAGCGTTGCTATCCGTAACGCGAACGACGGCGTTTCGCTCATCAGTATTGCAGACGGCGCTCTTTCCGAAGTCGGTAACGTGCTCAGCCGTATGGCGGAGCTTGCAGAACAATCAGCGAACGGCGTACTTGCAACGACGCAGCGATCCGCTCTGGACAACGAATTCAGCGCGTTGGGGTCCGAAATTCAGCGGATTGCCGTCACCACAACGTTCAACGGATTGAACTTGCTCTCCGGCGGCTCAACCGTTCAGCTTCAGGTAGGTTTTAACTCGAGCTCGAACTCGCAGATCAGCTTTACCGGGGTTCAGGGAACTCTCTCGTCGCTCGGACTTGCAGCCTCAAACGGATCAACGCTGATTTTCTCGCTCAATGCGGCTGGCGCAACAGCGAACGGACAAGCAGCGGCACTTTCCGCGCTCGATGCAGTCAAGCTTGCCATCGGCTCGCTGACAACCAACCGAGGAACTTTGGGAGCTGCCGAAAGCCGACTTGGCGTCGCTGTAAACAGCTTGCAAGTCGCGCGCGAAAACTTCTCGTCAGCAGAAAGCCAAATCCGTGACGTCGACGTAGCGCAAGAAGCGGCGAACCTCACGCGATTGAACATCTTGCAGCAAGCAGGCGCAGCGGTTCTCGCGCAAGCGAACCAACAGCCGGCGCTCGCTCTTTCGCTGCTCGGTCGGTAAGAAAAAGCGCGCGAACGATTGCTTCGGCAAACGTCTCGCGCCTTTTCAATCATCATATCAGCACTCGGCGCTTCCCGGCCGAGTGCCTCTTCGGTTTGCTCCCTCACGGGAGCGCCGAAGCGGCACCCACGGGTAACGCTGCAAGCTCTCGCTTTCACGCGGATGTCGGGCTCGTTCTTCGAGATGCCATCGGCCGTTTGCGGAATAACGCCAGTCAGCCGACGCGTAGATTCGCGCGTCATCACCAAGCTCGTTCGCGCGACATTCTTCGCGCATAATCACACGACCGCAGAATTTCGAAGACGCAATCGCCATTCGGTTTCCGCTTGCATGTGTTCCGGTAGGTTGAGTTTCGATTCGGAACTTGATGTAGGAAATGACAACGCTTCGCCTTTGGAACAGAAATCTTCATCTTGGAGCGCAGCCCATGCGCTGATTCGACAAGCCGCCTTCTTATCTCAATCCGGCTTCATGAAAGATAGAAAAGTTTCACATTCCGCTTTAGCTCGCCCGGACTGCGGTCGATATTACTTTATAAGGGGTGTGGATGATGAGTTTCTCAACCAGAATGTTAACCCTGAGCGGTTTGTAGTTGGAGTAAAAACAGCGAGAAGGCTTTTGCTGTTCCAGCGGTAACCTAAAGGGCGATAGTTTCCAAGGAGGAAAACTATGGCTATCACCATTAATACCAACGTTGCTGCACTCAACGCACAGCGACGCTTGGGCAACTCAACATCAGAGCTACGAACATCTTTCGAACGCCTTTCATCGGGCCTGAGAATTGTACGCGCGAAAGACGACGCTGCAGGATTGTCCATTGCTGACTCGCTTCGCGCCGACGTGCGAATCGCCAGCGTGGGTATCCGAAACGCCAACGACGGTGTTTCGCTTATCAGTATCGCTGACGGCGCGCTTTCCGAAATCGGCAACGTGCTCAGCCGTATGGCAGAATTGGCCGAACAATCGGCAAACGGCGTACTCGCGTCGACACAACGATCAGCGCTGGATAACGAGTTCGGAGCTCTCGGCTCTGAAATTCAACGAATCGCCGTGACAACAACGTTCAACGGATTGAACCTGCTTTCCGGAGGATCGACTGTTCAGTTGCAGGTGGGCTTCAACTCGAGCTCGAACTCACAAATCAGCTTCACAGGTGTACAGGGCACCTTAGCATCGCTCGGACTCGCAACAGCCGGTGGATCGCAATTGATTTTTTCGCTCAACGCCGCCGGCACGACATCGAACGGGCAGGCTGCTGCACTGTCAGCCCTTGACGCCGTAAAGTTGGCAATCGGCTCGCTAACAACAAGCAGGGGAACTCTGGGAGCAGCCGAAAGCCGTCTCGGTGTCGCAGTGAACAATTTGCAGGTCTCACGCGAGAATTTTTCGTCCGCAGAAAGCCAGATCAGAGACGTGGACGTCGCCGAAGAAGCGGCAAACCTCACACGCCTCAATATCTTGCAACAAGCAGGCGCCGCAGTGCTCGCGCAAGCGAACCAACAGCCGTCTCTCGCACTGTCGCTGCTCGGCCGATAATCGGAATCGGAAAAGCGGTCAGTATTCAACACCCACGTTCGGTCTCCTCCGTCGAACGTGGGTTTTTTATTGGGGCGTAACTCTCAAACACTATTGGGGCGTAACTCTCGGGGCGTAACTCTCAAACACCGTGTTTTTCTTCGCCCGGTTCTCCGTCGCGCTCTTGGTTCCGCGAGGCGAATGGACGGACGGGCCTGACCATTCCTGAGAACTCTAGCAACCCCTAACACTTCAACCAGGGCTTAACTCTCAAACACCGTGTTATTTTCGGGTCGCCGCCCATAACGTCGGTTTTGAGACGCGACCAGACACATCGCATAACAACCTGGCGGCTTATCTTCGGCGCGCTTTGTCCAGACGGTCGCCGTATGTCCCATCTGAAACGACAGACATTCGTCGTTTCACACAATGTCAATGTCGGTAAGACGATTTATCGAATCTGCGAGAGGATGAGTTCGCTTTCAACCTTGGGCCGACTGGCTCTTCCAGGACTACCGTTCGCGCGCACTTCGGTTTAATCCCGACTGTTGACGCGCGTGTTGGTTTATCTCCGCAATCAGTCGTGACCAAAAAAAAACCATCAATTGGGCGGCGCGTTCAGCGCTATCTCTTAAAGCACTAAACTGATCTCAAACGCCGGAACTGAACGACGTGTCTCTAATGGCATACCGGGAGCACGAAACACGAAGACGGACCCGTCCTCTTGGCGCTACGATGCTCTTCGGCGAACGCCGACGTCAGCAGCAAACGACGAAGCTTCCGGCAAAACACCGAGGTACGTCGGGGTCAAGAAACTTGAAGAAAGGGTCGGTAAGTGCCGTCGGGGAATATCACGTTAAGCGCGCCTGCTCTGAATTTCTGGGACGCGACGCGATATCGCGCGACCAAATCGAAATACCATTCAAGCATCTGTTTCTTGAGCTCGGAAGTGCTAGCGAAGATCACCGGACGCTTCGAATTGCGAGCCGAGGTCTTGGTCGTACGCGGCTTCGCTCCGCGCTCGATCGTGCGTAGGGACTGCTTATTTGCGAATCCCTTATTTTCGTCTTTGCGCTCTTTGACAACCTGCTTGGTCCGGTCGCTTAGCTCATTGCGCAGCAGCTCCGCGTAGGCTTTCTGGGAGAGTCCTTCATAACCGGGAAGGCGTGAGAACACCAGAGTGTGCTCAGTCATGCAATCTTCTCTGGTCAGCTTTGCGTTGTAGCGCTTCCGGTTGGAGTAGTCGTGGCGGTGGAAAATCTTGAACGTTCGCTGTCTGCCAGTAACAGCGTCGTTGAAGGAATTGTAGCCGTTGTATCCGGAGATATCTTTGCATAGCCCAGCACGAACAGGATTGAGAGCTGTGTAGAAGAAGCGATTCTTGACCGCTTCATCATCGGCGACGATCTGAGAACGGGCCGGACGTCCCCAAAGGCGCCCCCCTTCGAACTGTTCTACGTGCGTATTCGTTAACTTTGTGATCATCCAGTTGAAGTTCTTGAAGAACTTCGCCTTGTTCTTCTTCGGAAACTTCGCCAGCAGATGAAAGTGATTCCCCATGATGATAAACGCGTAGATCACAACGCCATACATCTCTTGGTAACGGGCGAGATACGCCAAGATCATATAGTGCAGTTGCGCGTTGTTTACGAACCACAATCGAGAGTTCATCGTTCGCGACGTCGAGAAAAACACAAAGTCTGCATGCTCGATCGAGAGGTCTCTAGACATAGATACAGCTCCTCATAAAAGTGTTGGTCGCCGTACGTATGTTCGCGATATGCGTTAGAGCTGTTGCCGGCCAAAAAGATGTGCTTTTCGAAATATCGAGGGCTCATTGTTCATATTGATAAGCGTCACTGAGACTTACGCGCGAACGCTATGGTTCGGACAACGAATGCAGGAGCAACGCTTCGTTGCCGACTGAATGCGGCACTAGAAAGCGCTCTATCGACGAGGCCTGATAAACAAATTCGTTTTCGTCGAATTCCTAGATCAACGACTAGTAAGCTGCGGCAAAACACACTGTTTGAGAGTTTTCCTCGTAGGGCAGTCACTCTAGTTGTGACGTCCCGCCGGCAGCGAGTTACGGCTGTCGCAAGAAGCTGCCGGATAAGAGGTTCGCTTTGGATCGCCGCCAGGCTTCTCTGCCTTCGCTAAGTGCCTGCGCGTGCATTAAAAACACGTTCTTTGAGAGTGGTTCTTCGGCGGTCTCAGGCGGGGAGCGGTCGTGGAAAACACGGTGTTTGAGACTTACCGACGGGGGGGCCCGCTTGCTCAAAAAAAGATTCAAGGAGTTTGAATGGGTGGACGATGATGTCCTTGAGGGTAGAAAACGGAATAAATCCCTCTCCCTCGGTCAGTATCTCGCAACGTATCGCGAGAGTCCTTTGCAGTACCGCGCTTCCTCGGAGCGCGTGCGGTATCCGGCAGTACCTGCTGTATCAGTAACAGTTACAACTTTTGACGGATTAAAAGCGCTAGCGACCTGCGTTTGAGAGAACGCATGGCTCGACTTCACGGCTCTGAAGGCGCTTCACGGAGGAACGACCATGGCTATCACCATTAACACTAACGTCGCCGCGCTGAATGCACAGCGTCGTTTGTCGAACTCAACGTCGTCGTTGAGACAGTCGTTTGAACGATTGTCCTCCGGCCTCCGGATTGTTCGGGCAAAAGACGACGCAGCGGGGCTTGCAATTGCTGACAATTTGCGCGCTGACGGACGAATCGCCTCCGTCGCAATTCGAAACGCGAACGACGGCATTTCGCTCATCAGTATCGCCGACGGCGCGCTCGATCAGATGAGCTCCGTTCTCACGCGTATGGCAGAGCTTGCCGAACAATCGGCGAACGGGGTTCTCGCCTCGTCCCAACGCTCGGCGCTGCAGCTCGAGTTTGTGGCTTTGGGTTCTGAAATTGAGCGAATTGCGCTCACGACAACGTTCAACGGTCTGAATCTTCTGTCCGGCGGGGCGTCCGTCGCATTGCAGGTCGGATTCAACTCGTCCTCCAACTCGCAAATCTCATTCACCGGAGTTGATGGAACGCTCTCCGCAATCGGCCTGGCCGGCAACGGAACATCGACCCTCATTTACTCCTTGAACGCAGCGGGTGTCGATACCATCGGCCAGGCAGCAGCGCGCTCAGCGCTCGATGCCGTCAAATTGGCGATCGGCTCACTGACGACAAACCGTGGAACGCTCGGAGCAGCAGAGAGCCGACTCGGTGTGGCAATCACCAACCTTTCCGTCGCACGCGAAAACTTCTCGTCCGCGGAAAGCCAGATCCGAGACGTAGACGTCGCCGAAGAAGCGGCGAACCTCACTCGGTTGAACATTTTGCAACAAGCAGGCGCAGCGGTCCTCGCGCAAGCAAACCAGCAGCCCTCCTTGGCACTCAGTCTCTTGAGAGGATAAAGGACTATCCCTTAAGTGAACAAGGGGCCCGACTCGCGGCTGTCAGGCCCACGCAACTTGTCGCACTTCGACCAGAAGCCGCAGTAACTACCGGCCCGGATGGAGAAGAAGTACTATTTCTCCATCCGGGTTTTTTACGTCGCTCACCTCGGCTCGAAAGCGGTGCCAAACGGCGTCGAACCAGACACATTCACTCTCGCAAAAGCAAACAACTGCGACCATGCGACAGTGTCTCTTGCTTCCACAAGCGATGTAATTGGATGCGGACGACAAGAGTCAAACGCGCCCAGCGACCGATTGAGCAATCACAGGGCGGTTCGACGAAATGCGCTTTCTTCTGTCACCGCACGAACGAGGCCCTGAGCCCGCACTCGTTCAGCTACACACATCCGCCCGGCTTTCGCCGCCCGTACAACTGTTGACGAGTCTGTAGGAACGGACGAGCGCCTAGGTCGAAACGCTAGCAAAAGGGTGCATTTTGGCGCTCATTTGCACGATCTAGCGATACGACCCGACTGATCCGCAGCAGGTGACAATTCGACGAAGACAACAATACGTCGCTGAAACGTTTCCGGCTGTTGCATCTCGTCGTGACACACACGATTTCATTTTCGCATGCGCGCGCTCCAGATCAACGCGCGCCACGTCCGGATCAATCGCATTTCCGCAAACTTTTTTTCTGTCAACTCACATTTTCCTTAAGCGCGATGCAACATGTGTCGATGGATTCTTTAAGTGGATGTTTTCAACATTCACTCTCGCAGTACCAATCGAGGCAACGCTTCGATTCCCGCAGTAACGGCGAGCTTCTCGAGCTCGTCGGCAGTAACCAGCAGTACCAGTTGTAAACAGCAGGAAGCAGGTTAAACGCGCCCGCCCAAGGAACGGCGGATGTGTGGACTGATCGGGTTGCCCGTTCACTCTGCCCACGCGACTTCACGGAGGAACGGTCATGGCTATTACTATCAACACCAACGTTGCGGCCCTGAACGCGCAACGTCGCTTATCGAACTCAACGAGCTCGTTGAGACAGTCCTTTGAGCGCTTGTCTTCCGGACTTCGAATCGTCCGGGCAAAAGACGACGCAGCGGGACTTGCAATCGCAGACAACTTGCGAGCAGACGGCCGAATCGCATCGGTCGCTATCCGAAACGCAAACGACGGTATCTCGCTGATCAGCATCGCCGACGGCGCGCTCGATCAGATGAGCTCCGTTCTGACCCGAATGGCGGAGCTTTCCGAGCAATCGGCTAACGGTGTGTTGGCTTCAACGCAACGTTCAGCGATTCAGCTCGAGTTCGTCGCGCTGGGTTCGGAAATTGAGCGAATTGCGCTTACCACCACGTTCAACGGACTGAATCTTCTCTCTGGAGGCGCTTCGGTCGCACTCCAAGTAGGATTCAACTCCTCGTCGAACTCACAAATCACGTTCACCGGCGTCGACGGAACGCTTGCAGCAATCGGACTTGCAAGCGCCGGAACTTCGACCTTGATCTACTCGCTGAACGCCGCCGGTGCAACCACCGTCGGTCAGGCAGCAGCTCGGTCAGCGCTCGACGCGGTGAAGTTGGCAATCGGATCGCTGACAACGAACCGAGGCACTCTCGGTGCGGCCGAAAGCCGACTCGGTGTCGCGATCACGAACTTGTCAGTGGCTCGCGAAAACTTCTCGTCTGCGGAAAGCCAAATCCGCGACGTGGACGTTGCCGAGGAAGCCGCAAATCTTACCCGTTTGAACATTCTGCAGCAGGCCGGCGCTGCGGTCCTCGCGCAAGCGAACCAGCAGCCGTCCCTGGCACTCAGCCTGCTCAGAGGCTAGACCCGTTAATATACCGACGGCAGCAGCTCAACCTGCTGCTGTCTGAGTTCTCCAAGAGCCGTGGTAACCGTGCCCGGATGACGACGATGTTTGTCGTCATCCGGGTTTTTTTTACGCTCGGTCACTCGCCTGCTCGACGAGCTCGCACCTTGGCCGTCGCCGATCGATGCGCGCGAACGTCCCCTCATCAGAGCTCGTTCTTCCGCTGTTATTGCAGATCTTTCCATTCGTTCGCGCCGCGGCGATCAGTTCACGAACAACCGCGCTGCAAACAAAAAATCCTCAAGCAGAGAATTTATTTCGACGATTCTCCAGAAAGGAACGTCGACACGTTTCCGGCGAAGGCATCCGTTCTTCGCCCGCAGTACTCGCCGGTTCACGGCGCATCAGTTGTAAAAGCAGTACCAGTTGTACCCGTAGTAAAAGTACGAACGCGCTCGCTAAGGATCAGCGGCGGTGATGGCGGAATTGTGGTTCTGTCCGATCAGTCCAGCGCGAATTTCACGGAGGAACTGTCATGCCTGTTACAATTAACACTAACGTTGCTGCGCTCAACGCTGAGCGACGCCTCTCGAATTCCACCTCTGCTCTCAGAGGCTCCTTCGAAAGACTCTCATCCGGCCTGCGCATCGTTCGCGCGAAGGATGACGCCGCCGGACTTGCAATCGCTGATAGCTTACGAGCCGACGGGCGCATAGCGTCCGTGGCAATTCGAAATGCCAACGACGGTATCTCGCTCATCAGCATCGCAGATGGTGCGCTCGACCAAATGAGCTCCGTTCTCACCCGTATGGCCGAGCTTGCTGAGCAATCGGCGAACGGTGTTCTCGCATCAACGCAACGTTCAGCGATTCAACAAGAGTTCGTCGCCCTCGGATCGGAGATTGAACGTATCGCAATAACCACCACTTTCAACGGGCTGACGTTGCTTTCCGGCGGCGCCGCGGTTTCGCTCCAGATCGGCTTTAATTCCGGGTCGAACTCTCAGATCGCTTTCACCGGAGTCGATGGGACGCTTGCCGCGATCGGGCTCGCCGGCGCCGGCAGCTCAACGCTGATTTATTCCCTGAATGCCGCCGGCGCCGATATCGTCGGGCAAGCAGCTGCGCGCTCGGCGCTTGACGCAGTAAAGCTTGCGATTGGCTCCTTGACGACAAACCGTGGTACTCTCGGAGCTGCCGAAAGCCGGCTCGGCGTCGCCATTACAAATCTCTCCGTCGCACGAGAGAACTTCGCCTCTGCGGAAAGCCAAATCCGCGACGTTGACGTGGCTGAGGAAGCAGCGAATTTGACGCGCCTCAATATTCTCCAACAGGCGGGCGCAGCGGTGCTCGCACAGGCGAACCAACAACCTGCCTTGGCTCTCAGTCTGCTGGGTCGGTAGGCAGTAGTTCGGCAACCGTAACGTTCGAGCCAGACGCGTTGTTCGCGCAGTCTTACTCTCTCCGCAGGTCTGTTGGTTCACGTCGGCATTCCCTTCCTGCTCGGGAATAGCGGAGTGAATTTCCGCGTCCAAGAAGCTCAATTGATCTCCCTCCACCCATCTGTTAGAAGATGGGGGCATTTTTCCGGGCAAAGACACCCTCATGGCCGAAACAGAAAAGTCAGCTTCCTCTCCGCGTCCCGACGTTGAAGCCATCATGGCCAAAATTCGTGCTGACGTTCGTCGCAGCGTAGCCGAGGACCGCGAGTCTCATCCAAAATACGTTCCTCCGCCGGCAAAGGACCGTCGACCAGGTACGGGGCTCATCGAGTTCGAAGAGCTCAGCTACCTCAATGCCCATTGGAACGATTGGAGCAACTCAGAACAGCTGACCTCGCACCGGAAGATCATCGGGCCATTCATCGTCAAAGCGAAGCAGTTCATCCTCAACGTCGTGTGGGAGCATATCCTCAAAGGATACCTCGATCGCGAAAAGCAGTTCCATATGCACCTCGTCCGTTACTTGAACGAGAGCGCTCGCTACATCGATCGCCGTGACCATGACATCTTCTGGGAGCTGGTGCACAAGATGGACAACGACGTTTCCGGATTGAACGAGCGGACGGATCGTTTGTTCGACGAGGCCTTCTCTGCCGTCCGAGAGCTTCAAGATGAAGCAGGAAAGCGCGCGAACAATGGTCGATAGCCCTCTTGCAAACGTCCTGATACTGGGTGTGCAGGTACCGTTCACTCGGGGCGGAGCCGAAGTCCTCGTCGACGGGCTCAGACGAGAGCTGCAGCGCAAGGGTTACACGACCGACATCGTCCAAATTCCATTCAACGCGCTTCCAAAGACCGCACTCGTTGATCAGATGGCCCTCTGGCGGGCGATGAAGATGGACGTCTTTGCCGGACGGAATGTCGACCTTGTCATTCCGACGAAGTTTCCATCGTACTTGATCGATCATCCCAATAAGGTGCCCTGGCTCATCCACCAGCATCGCCAGGTGTATGAGCTGTACAACACGCGGTTCAGCGATTTCGACGAGTCTGCTACGGACGAGTCTCTGCGCCAGATGGTTTTCGAAGCGGACCGTGTCGGTCTCGGCGAGTGCTCGGCAATCTTTACCATCGCTCAGAACGTCACTGACCGACTTTCCCGATATTTGGGCATCCATTCCAAAGCGCTTCCACCTCCGCCTCCGCTCGGAACACGCTACCGCCAGGGTCCGCGAGGTGATTACATCCTTTCCGTCGGCCGCTTGTGCAGCATCAAGCGGGTCGACCTCATTATCCGCGCACTGGCTCAGACCGATCACAGAATCAAGCTGAAAATCGTGGGCGGCGCGGACGAACCGGGCATCCAAACCTACCTTCAGAGCGAGGTAGACAAGCACCACCTGTGGGAACGCGTGGAGTTTCTTGGCAGAGTCGGGGACGAAGAGCTGCTCGACCTCTTCGCAAACTCGTTTGCAGTCTACTACGCACCGCATGACGAGGACTACGGATTTGTAACGATCGAAGCTCGCGCTTCAGGAAAGCCCGTGATCACAGCTACCGACAGCGGAACGGTCACCTCGTTCATCACGCACGAAAAGAACGGCCTCATTGTCGAACCGGACGACCGAAGCATCGCAGGCGCCTGCTCGAGACTCTTCACCGACGAAGCGCTGTACGCAAAAATGTCATTCCGAGAAGACCCGTCCGCATTTTGCGCGAGCTGGGACCTCATCGTAGACGAGTTGACCTCGACCTTGAGAACGCCGGCGGCAACCACCGAAACGAAAGGCGAGCCGATACGCGCGAACGGTACACCCGGCTCACGGTAGCAAAGCAGCGCGTAACAGCGTCCTACCGAGAAACTTATTTCCCCAGCAACGAGCTCCAAGCCAGGCGGAACAAAGTCTTTGCTCGTTCTGTGTCGTCGTGACGTTTTTCCCCGCGAGCCGGCAGAAGAGCGGCTAAGCCGGAGAAAAGGGCGCGCACAGTAAGCGCAACGGGGAGGATGAGCCGGAGTCGAAGGTACTCACCGGGCGATGCGTGCTTCCTGAAATACCGAACCATATTGGGATACCAGATCGAGACGAATCGGCTTCCGCTCAGCAAACGAAATGCGTAGCCGCCTTCGTGAACGACTTCAGCACTCCCTACCACGGCACACCGTTGCCCTCTCGACGCCAGCCGCTTACAGAAATCCACGTCTTCAAACCAAGCAGGTTGAAACTGCTCGTCAAAGCCGTTCAAGGCCGAAAAGTCCGCGCCGCGTACGAGAATACACGCGGCAGCAGGCTGACTGACTATCAGGGGAAGTTCCGGGTTTTCGTATGGCAGAGTGGGAGAGGGCTGCCGCTTTTCGAGATACTGATCCACAAGTGTGTCGCGCTGCCTCAGCAAGCGCGAAGTCCACGGATTTGTGGGCCAAAGCCGATGCAGATAGAACAGCTCGGCCACTACTGAGCCAAACGTCGGAAACTCCCGAATGAGGTAGCCCCGCTGAATTTCGCCGTTCGTCCCTTTTAAAATCGGAGCGACCGCTCCCAAACAACCGTGAGCATCCAAAGCGGACACCATTTTCTCGAGAGCTTGCGCATTCATCAACGTATCGGGATTCAGGATCAGATACGCATCAGCTGGATGTCGAGCGGCGCCGTAGTTGATCCCGCCTGAAAAGCCGAGATTAGTCTCCGACCTCGAGACCTGAAATCGGTCGTCGCCTGCGATGACTGACGAAATCCGTTCAACGCTGTCATCATGAGACGCGTTGTCGACAACACACACTTTGACTTTGGGTGGCGATCCCTCACTCGTCGCATCCAAATCCCGCAACACCTCGGCCAGCGCCTGGCAACATTTCCGGAGCCGATCTTCCGAGTTGAAGTTCACTACCAGAATTGTCACCGTTCGGATTACATTCTCGGCCGCTCCGAGCGATAGCGCCGGCTCCGCACACGGAGTGTCATGGAACCACTTCGCCACACTTTGCGCCGGAGCTCTTGTTTTTCGTGCGAGCTCATATCGAATTCGCCGGGCGCGAGGAAACAGATAGTAGGCGGTTCTCAGTGCCGGAAGGGAGCTTCGCTCTTTGAATATCACGCCCGCTAGCACAAGAAGGTTCCGCCGCATGAGCGCCGGGAGCATCGGAAGCGCGGAGGCGACACGGAGATTGTTCGCCTGCAGCAGGAAGCGGTTCCGAACACTATACGCATTGAGCTCCGGAGCAAGCTCAGAACGATTTTCGGGTAGAACGTGGCGCTGATGATAGCCTACGGCGCAGGGCTCATAGCGGCATTTCCAACCGAGCTGCTGACTTCGCCACGCTAAGTCCGCGTCTTCACGATACGCAAAGAACTTGTTGTCGAAGAGCTCCGATTCCACATGCGGGCCATCGGCGCGCAGCACCGCATCTTCCAGGAACGAGCGCCTGAGCAGCATTGCGGCTCCGGATGAACCGAAGACATGTTCCGCATGGTCATATTGTCCGCGATCGAGCTCATTCGAGCCCCGGTCGAAGTGACGAATTGCAGGGGTGATATACATTCCTGTCGAATCGAACACCCGGGGAGAAACAGGATTGAGGGACTCGTCAGCTCGGTACAACTTGGGGCAGGCAACACCTGCGGCTGTATCCGAGCTCAAACCCAGCACCAACTTTCGGAGTGCGCCTTGCTCCAGCCGTAAGTCAGGATTGAGGATCAGTAGGTAGTCCGCGTTCTGCGCGAGCGCCCAGCTTACACCTTCGTTGTGTGCACCGCAGAAGCCGGAATTCAACGAATGACGCCGCAAATCGACGCGGTTTCCAAAATGTTGTGCGACGAGGTCAGCGGTGCCGTCTCGCGATGCATTGTCCGTGACGCGGATACGGAGCGATTTTCCCAGCTCAAAATTCTCCTGCTTCGACAGCGCGTCGAGGCAGCGGAGAATCGTTGCTTCGTTATTGAACGTGACGACGTGGGCGAATACGATGGGCGAATCTTCCATGAAGCGCCGCGACTAGCCCACCGAGACGGTCGATTGATTGAGCGCGGTCGTGCGCAAGCAGAGCGAAGTCTGCTCGACAGCGGCCTTCCCGTGAAACAGTCCCAGGAGCGGGAAAGGTTGTCCACGCACTGCCCAAGGAGCGAACGATACCTCCGGCGAGGTATTTTCGGATTCGATCGTCAACGCAAACGTTCGTCCGGCTGAATGCGCGATCGGGTCGGTATCGAGGACGTACCAGTCATTGTTCTTGATCTGGGATGCATCGGCTTCCCGTCGAACGAGCAGCTTTTTCGGCGCGTTCCGCGGAATCGGGCCGAGCGGATTGTGCGTGCCTTCCACTTCGTAGAGGCTGAATCGTAAAGGCTTTGCGAGATTGCGGTTGTGAGTCGCGATGCGGCATTCGATGCGGGAAAGTCCGTCGACGCGGGAAAAGAAGAACTGCTCCACAGGACGCTCCGCCGTGACGGTAAGATTCGCGTTGTCCGGAAAATCCACGATGATGTCCAGCTCTCGGCTGCCGATGCGGTCTTGGACTCCGATTCCCTCGAGGAGGGGCTGCACTGCCCGATCCCACGAGAAGACCTCTCGCGCAAGCCGGCTCGCGTTTCCCGATTTTCTCAGCACTGACTGAGGATCGTCGTAGATCTCTTGGAACACGGCGTCGAGCGCGCCCTGGTCCTTCGGAGAAACGGTCCAGCCTGCATCGTATTTGCGAATCAATTTCCCCAGGTCCGCAAAATCGTTGTAGACGATCGGCACTCCGGCCCAGAGATAGCTGGTGGAGCGAATGGTCATCGCGAGCTCCCGCTCGAGATTCCACTGCATCAGGTCTATTGCCACGTCGCTTGTGCTCAGCTCGCGCAGAAAGCTCTCGTATGGAAGCATCGGCATCGTCTGGACAGCCGGATTTTTGCCGAGCGTATCGAAGAGCTTCGCATAGACGCCTTCTTTGATTTTATAATTCGGATGACTGCCCCCGATGAGCTTGAGCGATCCGCGGCCGAACTTCTCGAGCGCATGCGCGGTGCGTTCCAAGCTTTGCGCCGGATTTTGCCAGGGGAGAAACACTCCACCGAACACGAATCGGGGAAAGCCGTTCGGAACAGCAGTAAGATCCCGCTCGGGAACGTTCGGATCGAGCGGCATGGTAATCGTAAAAATTCTTTTCTCCGGCTGCGGAACTTGTGCTCGTAGGAGGAACGAAAGGAAGTAGAGCCGCTGGGAAGGGCCGGAAACGATGAAATAGTCCGCGCTCGCCACCGCAGATAATTTCCCCAACGTCGCCCCGCGGTGGTTCGGCGTTCCCTGGTAGTGACGCTCGAGAAGATGGGGGCCCGCCAGGTCGATGATGACCGGCTGCGAAGGTTTGGTCTGAAACGTGTACGCGGGCCAGTGTCCACAGAGAATGACGTCAGGACGCACCTCTGCGAGCACGCGGCTCTGATTCGAAGAGTCGAATGCTAGAGACTGCAGGTCATTCACTTGTTTCTGCACTTGGGGGTCGAGAGACGCGACGTCAAAGGACTTCAGCATCCCCTGGAGAGCGCTCTTCGGCACCGAAATGTGCACTTCATTTCCCCGGGCTCGCAGACCCTGAATCAGTCCGAAAGTTCGGAGCGCCGTTCCGCTCGTGGGAAGGCCTGGGAGAGGAATCACGTCCGTCGTGAAAACAAGGAATTTCATAGAGAAAGACTGCTAAGTCGCTGCTATTTCTAGATAGTTTCGGTCGAGCTTCGGGCAGGAATCAGGCTGAAAGCAGTTCGCCAAAGTCGCACTCAGGAGATAGCAATAATCCCCCCCAACTGCTATGGTCATTCACCTTTAAGCTCGAAAAAGTAGCTCGGTCGGCAGCCCGCTGAGTTACCCGCTGAAACTGGCGGAAAAGTAACACACGTTTTCTTCGTTAGGCAATGAAAGTCCTCCTTTTTAGTAATGATCTAATGCCGTTCGGCACTTTACCGACGAGCGGCGGCGGGTTGCGTTGCTACCAACTGATGCGCGGGCTCGAAGCGCGCGGCATCGAGGTCATCGCGTCGATGCCCGGATTCACGTATCTCGCAGAGAAGCACGCGGCAGAGATCCCACAAGAACAGCGCGAGTGGCTCTGGCAATGGCATACTCAGGACGAGCTGCTGCGAAGGGCGAAGCCTGACGCAGTGATGTTCGCGTCGAACTGGGATCACTTCAATCTCACGAAGCCCTACGACGTGCCGCTCATCGTCGATCTTCACGGATCTCGACTCATCGAAACGACCATGTGGAACAGCCCGGCGAGCACAGACAAGAAAGTCGATGTCTTCTCACGGGCCGATTGTTTGCTCTGCGCCGGACAGCGCCAACGTTCGTACTTCTACGGCTGGCTGCTCCAAGCAGGCAGAGTTCCTGCGGACGAGCATTTCATTCGCTACATTCCGATCTCGCTTTCGCCGGACCTTCCGACGCATCTTGATCAAGACCAGAGCGACTCCCGTTCTCCGGTCTTCGTCAGCGGGGGCGGCTGGTTTCCGTGGCAAAATCAATCGAAGACGATCTTCGCCATCTGTGAGCGCGTGAGCTCTTCCGGACGTGGATCGATCAAGATCTACGGAACCCCCCACGAGACAAACAACCTCTCTGCAGAAGAGAAGATGATCCGCGAGGTATACGCTCGCGTAAAGCAGCTTTCCTCGACCTCCGATCGTATCGAAGTGAAGGGCTACATCGGACGGGATGAGCTGATTCAGGTCTATCGGAAAGCCAGTGTCGCAGTTGAGGCGATGCAGTACAATCTCGAGCGCGAGCTCGCGTTCACGACCCGCACCATCGAATATCTCTGGTGCGGCTTGCCGGTGCTGTACAACGACTATTCCGAGATCTCCGACCACATTCGCGACTACGACGCGGGGTGGACCATTGATCCGAATAACGACGGACAGATCGCCGAAACAATCGAAGAGATTCTTTCACAACCCCAGCTCGTCCGTCAGAAGAGCGCCAACGCGCAACAGCTGGTTCGTGATCGTTTCCTTTGGGATCGCACCATTCAGCCTCTCGTCGATTTTCTAAATAACCCTGTGAAGGCCGCGCGCGTACAACCCGTTTCCGGTGTCGTATGCGCCCGCCCGTCGTTCTTGAGCCCCCGCGGAGCAACGCTCGATGTTCGGGTCACGGAGGAATCAGGTTCGGTGTCGCAGCGTTTCTTGGTGCCCGCAGAAAGCATCACCATCGTTTCACTGCCGATCGTTCTTCCATCGGAAGCTTCCAAGGCGGCTATCTCCAACGTGCAGCTCCGTGTGCGCACACCCGAGGGCAAGACGCTTTGCCGTAAATCGTTTTCTGGAAAGGACCTTCCCCTTGCGGGCCAGCTCGAGCTGCAGTTCAGCCGTCTCCGTCCGCCCCCCGGCGGGAAAGAGCTCATTCTTGACATAGCTGTTGCGGGGAAGGGGAGACACGCCGCACTCTTCGTGCAGGGCTTGCTCAATCCGACGTTTCCTTTCCTTACCGATCAGTCGGGAAAGCTTGTCGGAAAAAGCTTTTTGGGAGAGGAGATTCCCGTCGGCGCTGTCGCGCTTCACTTCCTTCCTGGAACGGGGCGACTGTTCCAGATTCAGCTTCTCGCAACTCGCGGCCTAGAAATGGTCCGGCGCGGCGAATGGCGTCGGTTTGGCCGCGCCGTCGCAAATCGGTTGCCGGGGTTCATGCAGCGTGCACGGCAGATGATTTTTCGATTTTCATGAGCGTTGGAGAGACAGAATGAGTGTGGACAACACTGAAGTGAAACCGCCACTCCACGTTGTGGATGGCAAAGGCGCCGAAGGCACAGGAGTCGAAGGCGTCGGGGTCGAAAACGAAATTTACACGAAGCGTTTCACCAGCGAACAGGAAGCGACTCGAAAGAAAACCTGGGAAGTGCTCTGCCGAGACTTTTTCCAATCGTACGTCACCCCGAACGATGTTGTCGTCGACATCGGTGCGGGCGACGGCTACTTCCTGAAGAACATCAAAGCGAGACGGAAAATTGCAGTCGATCTCAGCCCGCACGTCAACGAGCTTTCCCGCTTCGGCGTAGAGGTCCTCCAGATCCCGGCATCCGAGCTGAGCGCGCGTCTCAGCGAAAAAGCGGACATCGTGTTCATGAGCAACTTCCTCGAGCACCTCCCGAACAAACAGCTGCTCCTCGAGATCCTTGCCGAGTGCCGAAAGGCCCTCAAGCCGGGAGGGATGGTGCTCATCCTTCAGCCGAACATCCGTTATGTCGGCTCCGCTTATTGGGACTACATTGACCACCACATCGCGCTGACCGAGCACAGCCTTTCCGAAGCGCTCGAGGTCAGCGGATTCGAAATTGTCCGGCTCGTGCCGCGGTTCCTGCCCTACACGGCGAAATCCGGAATCGGTGCGCTCGCAGGTCTGAGCTCTTCGGCCTGGATGATTGAAACGTATCTTAAATTTCCGCTGCTTTGGCGATTTTTCGGGCAACAGACGTTTGTCGTGGCAGCTTCCAAGTAACACCTCACTGATATGAAAGGGACGAGAGAAATGAGCGGTAATACAGCGATGAGTGAACGGCGTATTGCTATCGTCGGAGGATGTGGACACGTCGGGTTGCCGCTGGGCGTAAAGTTTGCGCTCGCCGGTGCAAAGACAACGCTGATCGACATTGACAAGAACGCCGTGGCGCGCGTCATGAGCGGAAAGTTCCCCTTCGTTGAACACGGCGGTGACGAGCAGCTCCAACGTGCTCTCGGCCTCGGCCTTCGCGCGACCACCGACGTCAAGGATTGCGCCGAAGCGGACGTAGTCGTGTTCGTAATCGGCACGCCGGTGGATGAGCACCTGAACCCGAAGATCTCCGACGTCCTGAAAATTTTCGATCTCTATCGGGACCATTTCGCAGAGAATGCGCTCGTAGTGATGCGCTCGACCTTGTTCCCGGGCACGATGGAACACCTCTACAAACGCGTGAAGCAACAGCGCACGAAGATCCGTCTCGCTTTCTGTCCGGAGCGTGTCGCTCAGGGCGTCGCCCTTGACGAGATCGACTCCCTCCCTCAGATCGTCTCTGCATTCGACGAAGAAAGTTTCCAGCAGGCGTACCAAGTCTTCTCTGCGCTCGCTCCGGAGATCATCCGCCTCACTCCGCTCGAAGCCGAGATGACGAAGCTGATGGCGAATTCCTGGAGATATCTCGAATTTGCGATTGCCAATCAGTTTTACATGATCGCGGAATCGAATGGGGTGGATTTCTACAAGATCTACCAGGCGATTCGATACGACTATCCACGAGCGAACGGCTACAAAAAGCCGGGCCTCGCCGCTGGCCCATGTCTGTTCAAAGATACGATGCAGCTCGCGAGCTATCACAACCACCAGTTCTACATGGGACACTCCGCAATGCTGGTGAACGAAGGCTTGGCGACGTTTATCGTGGATAAGGCAATCCGCGCCGCCGAAGGCTCTTTGTGGGGAAAAACTGTCGGGTTGCTCGGAATGGCCTTTAAAGCGGATAACGACGATATCCGTGAATCGCTCAGCTTCCGCATCAAGAAGGGGCTTGAGTTTCACGGCGCGTCGGTATTATGCCATGATCCGTTCCTTTCGGATTCAACCGAGATCAGCGAAATCTCTGCTCGAGCTGATGTCGTGATTCTTGGAACGCCGCACAGCGCATACAAGAGCTTCTCGCTGAACAAGCCGATGATTGACGTCTGGGGATTCTTTCCAGAGCTTCAACCACAGCTCGACGTTTTGCCTGGAACGAGCGGGTCGCCCGGTACCAGCGGGACCGTGGGCAAAAAGCAGGGCGCAGATTTGAAATTAGCGAACGTAAAGTAAGGCAACAATGAGCAAGAAAATCTTAGTTACCGGCTCCGCCGGCTTCATTGGCGGATATGTCGTCCAAGAGCTCCTGGAAAACGGGTGGAAGGTTGTCGGCATTGACAACTATTCGAAATACGGCCCGATCACCAAGTCCTACGACACGAATCCGGGCTACACCTTCGTCCGTGGGGATGTCAAAAACACCGAGCTCATGAAGGAGCTGCTCCAAGATTGCGATCAAGTGCTCGCCGGCGCGGCGATGATCGGCGGAATCAGTTACTTTCACGAGTTTGCCTACGATCTGCTCGCGGAAAACGAGCGAATCATCGCTTCGACATTCGATGCGGCGATCGATGCATTCAAGAATCACAAGTTGAAAAAGATCACGGTGCTCAGCTCGAGCATGGTTTTCGAATCTTCGAATGTGTTCCCGACGCCTGAAGGTGCTGAGCTCACCTCTCCGCCGCCGATGAGCACATACGGCTTTCAGAAACTCTCGTGCGAGTACTTCGCTCGGGGAGCAAGCCAGCAGTACGGACTTCCGTACACGATTGTTCGTCCGTTCAACTGCGTGGGCGTAGGTGAGCAACGCGCGCTAACGGACAAGGAAGTTCTCTCAGGGAACGTGAAGCTCGCAATGAGTCACGTCGTGCCCGACCTGATTCAAAAGGTCATCAAGGGCCAGGACCCACTCCGGATCCTCGGCGATGGGAAGCAGGTCCGCCACTACACCTACGGCGGAGACTTGGCGCGGGGCATTCGGGTATGTATCGAATCTGCCGGGACCGAGAACCAGGACTTCAACATCTCCACCGAACGATCAACAACCGTTCTCGAGCTCGCAGAGCTGATCTGGAAGAAGCTGAAGCCTTCCGAGCCGTTCCGTTACCAGAGCGACAAGCCGTTCGAGTACGATGTGCAGCGCCGCGTTCCGGATTGCCGTAAGGCGAAGGAGAAGCTCGGGTTCGAAGCAACCACCGACCTCTCGGCGATCTTGGATGAGGTCATCCCATGGGTCAAGGAACAGATTGAGCTAGGCAACATCTAGGTCTGCACAGCTCTTCGGGCGCATTATGACGTCTGCTGCATTGCACAACACGACTGAGAGAGCTTCGAGCATCCGTCCGAAGATTCAGATTGTCGTGCCGATTTACAATGAGGGCGAGAACGTCTGCCGGCTGTATCGCGACCTTGTCGCGGAGGGGATCGAGTTTGATACCCTTCGGTTCGTCTACGACTTCGACGGCGATACGACACTGCCCTACATTGCAAAGATGCATGCGGATGACACTCGCGTTACAGCGGACAAGAACTGCTTCGGGCGCGGTGTTCTGCAGGCTCTCAGATGGGGATTCGCACACGCGGAACCCGGCCCGGTGCTCGTTGTGATGGGTGACAATTCGGACAAGCTGTCGATCATCCCTGACATGATTGCGCGCTGGAGAGACGGCGCTACGGTCGTCGCCCCGTCTCGTTACATGAAAGGTGGGAAACAGTTCGGCGGTGGTCTCGTAAAAAGCAACATGTCGCGCGCTGCCGGCGTCTCGCTGAAGCTTTTCGGTTTCCCCACGGCCGATGCTACGAACAACTTCAAGCTCTACGATGGGGAATGGCTCCGCTCTCAAAAAATCGAGAGCAGTGGAGGCTTCGAAGTCGCGATGGAGCTCTGCTTTCACGCCTACGAACAGGGGAAGAAGATCGTCGAGCTGCCCACTGAATGGCGCGACAGGACGGAAGGCGAGAGCCGCTTCAAGATCTTTTCGTGGACGCCGAAATATTTGCGCTGGTATTTCAAAATTCTGAACGCAATGCTGAGACGACGATTCGGGCTTTCGACCGCCCCGTCCTCTGCGAGCGTCTAAGGCGTCGCTCCTGCGTGCGCTTCTGACCGATTGCCCTCTGAGCCTTGCGCGCCGGACGGGTTATTCACCTCATCAATGGTAACGATTCGCGGCGGAGTGTTCAGCGCGCGCTTGATATCTTCCGGAAGCTCTTGCGGCGGCGCGTTCAGTTGCGCTTTGAGATCGGCAGGCAGCTCAGGCGGCGGTGCGCTCAGCTGCTTTTTGAGATCTTCCGGGAGCTCTTGGTGCGGCTTGTCGAGCTGCGCTTGCAAATCCGCCGGCAACGTAACGGGGCCCGGTGCCTCGGTTACAGTAATCCGATCGGCGGGAATTCCCGGCGGAAGAATCTGCCCCTGAGGCGCAGGAGCTGTATCAGGCGCGCCCGAAGCTTTAGCGCTCGAGGCCGAGCTCGGCACAACAGGTCCCTTGGATAAACTTGCAGGAGGCAGCGGGTTGGTGCTCGCGCGCTGGCTACCGGCGCCGGTCTGCGGAGGCCCGCTCTGGGTCGAAGAGCTCGGCTGCGTCCCGTTTCCGCGCAGAGAAAAATAAACGAGGGCCGCCAAAGCGACGACAACGGAGACCGCGAGATTCAGCGAACGGTTTTTGCTTGATGATTTTGCCATAAACCCCAATAACATACCCCGAAAACTTCGGCGAATTGCGCCCATAGAGGTAGACAATTCTGAAGCGAAAAGAATTCTAAGCCGTTTTCGCTTTTTTTCCGTTGAACGGGACGTTCCCCCCGAACTGTCCGAGCCGAAGCGATGGATCAGGCCAATTTCCAGCCCTGTGTTCCAACATTTTCAGGCGCCTACGACAAGTCCGTCGGGTCTGCCAAACCGGTGACGCAGAACCCCGGTATCGGAATCGAAAAGTGCCTTCGCCGACAATGGCCAAAAGAGTTGGAAACACGTATGTAACGAGATGCCGCTCCGGCGGTGAGGTGCAACTTCGGTCAAGGTTTCGGTTCTTCTGACTGCGTCCGACGCATCGCCGTGTGCAGACGTCGCTCTGCAGATGAGTCGCGAGTTCGTTCAATAATTTTTCTTGATTTTAGCGCGCTGATGGCAAAAGTTTCTTCCCGCACAACGCTTCCACATTCAACACTGCTCCTGACGGCTCCAAAGGCTTTCCTTGTCGGCATCGCGTGCTTTGCGTCTGCGTGCGTCACACCTCCGACCATCAAAGAATCGCAGTATCTGCCGTCACAGGAGCTCAAGCTCATTTCGACCCTCAAGCAGGGTACCGATTATGCCGAAGGTGGCCGGGCCGACCTCGCTGAAGTTCAGTTCCGCAAAGCGCTCGCGATGAATCCGAAGCTATCAAAAGTGCATAACGACCTGGGATATTCGCTACAAGCGCAGGATCGGTTGGAGGAGGCAATCGCTTCATACCATCAGGCATTACAGCTCTCGGAGAACAACATCATCGCACGCGAAAACCTCGCGCGAGCGCTCTATTTGCAAGGCGATATCGAAGGCAGCATTCGTGAGTTCAATCGCGTGCTCGAGTTGTACGATTTACTGCCCCCCTCTCTCGTGAAAGCTGCGAGCGGCGAAACTTTTAAGCCCGCGGACCTCGAAAGCATCTATCGCAATCTCGCTTCGGCCTATTACCGCACCGGCCAGTTCGACGAGGCGATCTGTTATTCGAAAAAAACTTTGCAATTCTCAGGCGTTGACCTCGCTGTTGCAGGGCAACACGCGCGACTGCTCCTATCGCTCGAGATGACCGGCGATACTGCGTCGCTCCTCCGCGATTCAATAGCGGTCCTCCAAACGAACACACCTGCAAAGTTCTATCTGGACTACGGTATCGCCTTATCTGCACAGGGGGATTATACTCTCGCCAAGGAAGCGTTTACACGAGGCGTCGCCACGAAGGACGTCGAGGAGGCGGACCGCAGAACACTACGGCTCCTGCTGCTGATGATCGACAGTAAGGCAGCGGCGACTCCGGAGGAACGTCAGTCCCTAGTCACTGACTTCCTCTCCGCGGACCCGCAATTCTGTGACTCGTTCATGGTGGATCCGGACAGCTATTGGCCGCAGTCCGTGGTGCAGGAAGTGAGGTCATTTATCAAGCCGCTTTGCGGCGATTCGAAAGGCGCAGAGAATCGAACATCTGACGTCACCGGGCAGGCATGAGAAGTAATCTTTCGTTTCAAGACGGCGACGAATCAATTCCGGAATATCTGTCGGATGAACACACATCCGAGCCCTCTGACGGTGCCATCAGCGGCGGCCGCGTGCCTCCGCATTCTCTCGACTCAGAGCAGTCGGTGCTTGGAGCGGTACTGCTCGATAACGAAGCTCTTCATCCAATCCTCGAAGTGCTGAGACCGGAAGATTTTTATCGCCGCTCACACCAGCTGATTTTCGAAGCCATGATCGCTCTGTCGGATAAGCACGAGCCGACCGACATCGTCACGTTGGCCGAACAGCTCCGAACGACGCAGCAGCTTCCGGAGTGCGGCGGAGTGGAATATCTCTCGCACCTTGTCGATATTGTGCCGACGGCCGCGAACACGCAGTTCTATGCCCGGATCATCAAGGAGATGGCGCTGCGGCGGAAGCTCATTCATGAGGCCTCCGAGATTGCGGCCGAAGCGCTCTCCGGCCGAGGCGAAATCGACAGCTTCATCGACACCGTCGAGCAACGGATCTTTCAAGTTTCAGAGGCTCGAATCAATCCGAGCTTCCGGCGAGTAAGTGAAATCGTCAAAGATTCGATCAAGCACATCGAAAATCTCAGCTTCAACAAGGGTCCGACAACGGGAGTCGAGTCGGGATTCATCGACCTCGACCATCTGACCTTCGGGTTTCAGCCGGGTGACCTGGTAATCATCGCCGGTCGGCCGAGTATGGGTAAAACTGCTCTTGCGTTGACGATGGGATTGCACGTGGGCCTCGGGCTCGGAAGAGGAGTTGCGGTCTTCTCGCTCGAAATGTCCAAAGAGCAGATCGTCATGCGTCTCCTCTGTTCTGAGGCGCGAGTCAGTAATACACGTGTCAGAAGCGGTAAGCTGATGGAGACAGACTTTCCTCGTCTCGTCGATGCCGCGTCGAAGCTTGCCGGAGCAGAGATCTACATCGACGATACTCCAGCCGTCTCGGTCCTGGAGATGAGAGCGAAAGCACGGCGTTTGCACCGAGAGAGCCCACTGAGCTTGATCATCGTGGATTATCTTCAGCTCATGCGCGGCTCGAGCAAGAAGATCGAGCGTCGTGAGCAGGAAATTTCTGAAATCTCGCGTTCGCTGAAAGGCCTGGCGAAAGAGCTGGGCATCCCAGTCATCGCACTCTCTCAGCTGAACCGCGGGGTAGAAACGCGACAGGACAAACGACCGATCATGGCTGACTTGCGCGAATCGGGAGCCATTGAGCAGGACGCCGACCTGATTGGGTTCGTGTACCGAGATGAAGTCTACCATCCCGAGACGAACGACAAAGGTATCGCAGAGCTGATTGTCGTCAAACATCGTAACGGGCCCGTCGGGACAGTGCGGCTCGGCTTCCAAGCAGAGCATACGAAGTTCGTGAACCTGGAGCAGGTCGAGGAGAACTACGACTATCTCGGACAGGACCTCGGACTGGCCGACGAGGACGAGCTCATCTAATCAGCTCGAAATGTGAAAACCCCAAACGTGGTTTGCGGTCGGCACTAACTTTCGCTAAGTTCCGTGGACCCAAGTCACACCTGTCGGGGCGTGGCGCAGCCTGGTAGCGCACTCGTCTGGGGGGCGAGTGGTCGGAGGTTCAAATCCTCTCGCCCCGATTTTTTCTTTTCAGAGCGCCGCTACGACGCGCTGCGACGGATTTAAGCTAATATCAGTCTTCCTCTCGTCTCCTGCCGGACATTAACCGCAGCCGACACGCGCCTTTAAGACTCGCTCCGTCAGCTTATTTGCTTGCAGAAAATTTTCGTATCTGGCGATAGGCACTCTAATGCGCTAAGGAATG
Source organism: Bdellovibrionota bacterium (assembly GCA_046328905.1). Lineage (GTDB taxonomy): Bacteria > Bdellovibrionota_C > UBA2361 > SZUA-149 > CAZDWZ01 > JAXLVP01. The sequence continues at coordinate 1,434,839 of JAXLVP010000002.1, read as the reverse complement.
TAAGTTAGTCATCTTGCGTACTTTTATTGCCTCGCTGGTGGAGCAGTGACCGTGAACCGCCGAGTGACCCGTCTGTTGGTCTGCGTGCTGACGCTGTGTTTGTTTCTCACCGGATGTGGTGTGAGCGGATACGGCGCGCGAGAAGCGGAGCGAAAAGTGCCCGTCTACTACAACGTGCAGCGCGGCGACACCGTGTGGACGATCAGCAAACGCTTCAACGTCGAGCACGATTCAATCCTGCTTTTGAACGGCATCACGGATGTTCAACAGCTTCAACCCGGACGCAGGCTGCTAGTCGGCTACCGCTATCCCCGTGAGGGCGAGGCCAGGACAACTTCAGCGTCGTTGCGACTGCCGAGTGAGCGTCCACGCCAATATCCGTCCGTCGGAAGACAGAGTCCGTCCGGTAAATCCGGAGAGCTGCTCTGGCCGGTAAATGTAGGTCATGTCGTGTCCGGCTTCGGCCCGAGATCTTCAACGTTTCATGACGGCATCGACATCGCGTGCGTCGAAGGAACGCCTGTGATCGCGGCTCACGCAGGAACCGTCGTTTACTCCGGTAGCAAGCTCAGCGGTTACGGAAACCTGGTCATCCTCCGTCATCCGACAGGTCTCACTACAGTGTATGCTCACAACAGCGAGCTACTGGTGAGCACCGGTCAAAAGGTCCGGCGCGGCGAAGAGATCGCAGAGAGCGGAGCTACCGGGCACGCAACGGGGCCGCACCTTCATTTTGAGGTCAGAATGCGCGACAGCAAGAGCCGGTATGTCGCCGTCGACCCGCTACCGCTCCTCACCGGCGAAGCGAGCGCCCCGCTTCGCTATCGCGTCAACGAAACGCTGGCTCCGATCCTCACCCGACTTTTCGACTAGTTGTCGAGTAACTTTCTCAACTATTCATCGCTCTTTCTTGTCGTCCCGGCTGCCGAAAATAAGTTTCTCGCCCACCAGCGAATTTTTGAAGAATTCTCGTACGGCGGCGAATCTATAGAGGTGTTAAACTTGCAATAAGGGTGATAGGTTGCAGACTTGCAGTCTACGCCGGGAAGTTAGTAAAGGGGTGGTTTGCGATCGGCCGCTCCCGGAGGAGCACCGAGTCTGATGCGCCCCTGTAGCTCAGTAGGATAGAGCACAGGTTTCCTAAACCTGGGGTCATAGGTTCGAATCCTATCAGGGGCATTCGATTTGGCCGATAGGACGAAGAGGAACCCTGCAGAGCTTCGGAATCCGCGTTGGATAAGCCTCGCGGAGGAACTGGGCGGGAATCGCAGAAAGCGCACGTTTATCAGTTCGTGTCTGGGATCATGGACACGAGAAGCTGTTCGAAGAACATGTGAGCTGAGAAATGATCTGCAGCTCAACTTTATTAGGGTTTTGAGCGACCGATGAACAAATCAGAGCTAATTGAACTGCTGGCGCAAAAGAGTGAGCTTGGTCAGCTGCAAGCTGAAGACGTGGTAACGCTTATTTTCGACAAGATGCGCGCAGCACTTTCTTCAGGTCGGCGGATTGAGATCCGCGGCTTCGGCAGCTTCGTAGTGAAGGACTACGAAAGCTATTGGGGAAGAAATCCGAAAACCGGCGAGAAGATCTGGGTGAGCCCAAAACGTCTGCCGGCTTTCAAGGTCGGGAAGGAGTTGCGTGAGCGCTTAAACTCCGACGCTGGATAATTTTCAAAGTATAAACTCGACTCGCTCTGTGTGAATATTGTCTGGACGAGTGAGTGCGTAATAAAATAAAGGTAGAGCCGGTGCAGGGCCTCGGTAGGCCCGTTTAAGAGGAAAATATGTCGATTGATTATCTCGAGGATATGGAAGCTTCAGTCACCAACGGGCGGAAAAAGTTCGCTTGTCCGGGACCGAATGCAAACGAATGGCACATCGCGGACAACGTAGAAGACCTTCGACCCAAAGCGCAACGAACAGCAGACGCGCGCCGCTTTCAAACTCATATCTATCGTCTCATCAACCGCATGGAAACGGTCACGGGGGATAGCTATCTCGTTGTCCGTAAGATCCTCGAACCGGGACCGCGAGGAGAGCCGCACTTCCAGTGGTCGGTTGTCGATACTCGTGAGGCAGCTGAGATGTTGCGTGACGTAAGTCAGGGACCGACCCCGTTTTTCGGTGCGGTCGTAGAAGAGACATTCAATCCGCGATAAGAAGTTGTCGAGCGAAAACACTACATCTCGGACGGTTCCGTTCCATTCAGAGCGATCTGACCTCGCGCACGCTTCAGGTTTACCTCGTCGCGTGCGGGTAGGGGAGGTACTGGAATCGCGTTACGGCCCGGGTCGTCGTCCCATTAGCTGGGACGAACGACGGCCCGGAGTCGAGAAAATCAAGACAGATAGCGGTGAAGTCATCACTCTGCGGAGCGGTGGTGGACAATCGTCTCCGGCGCCTGGGTGGGAGCTGCTTCTGATCCGCGAAAGCTCCGGCCTTGAAATGCCTCGTCAGAGCTCCGTTGGAACTACGGCGGCACCTGACGCAACAAATCCGCTCGAGTGGACGCTCTACGGAATCGGGCCGAAAGCTTCCAAGTAACTCTCCTCTGCTCAATCCCTTAAAGGCTTTGCATAGCTGCTTCGAGCAGCGGTCGCATGCGCGCTTCGAGCATCGCACCTCGAAAACGCATTTTTTGTCCATTGCGACGACGCACGAACATATCGTGCGGTCCAAACGAAATCCGCCTCTACTTCCAGTTCTGCGGAACGGATAAGCCTTCGCGGAGGAAATCAATGAGCATACTCTGCTCTTCCGGCGAGATAAGCGCATAGTTGCGTTCGTCAGCAGGCTTTCGCTGCAGCTGGCCGTTCTCACCCACGGTGAAGCCTTGGCGCTCGGCGCTCCAAAGGATGAACACATTCTGCCGACGCTCCGCCTCGTCACGAGCAGATCTCAACTCCTGAATCGAAAGCAGCCCATCGCCTCCTGAAAACGAATAGGCGTCCCCGTCGTTTGTAATCAAGGAGCTCGTCAGTCGCGACGCATCCCGGATCGAATGGCTTTCGAGAAAGACGCCGGTCGGCCTATCCGCATCACTGCCTGTGCCGCATCCCGTACAGGGGCTACGTCCAATCGCAACGCTCAGGTCGTCCGGCAGCGCGTCGAAGATCAAACCGGTCATCTTGGCGAACGATTCTTTCGTCAAATTGTCCTCCAACATCGGAACGAGAGAGACCTGGGCTCCGTGCGCCTCCGCATCGCGGAGCACCGGAATAAGGCGCGTCACCAACTGTTTGAACTGCGACTGCAGATCCGGATCTCGCAAGATCTGCGACCGAAAACGCTCCGGCTCGAGCCCGATACCGAACACGTTTTCGGAGTTCGATCCGCCTCGGCGCTGCGCCGGCCCATTCGAAAGATACAGGTGCAGATAGAGCTGCCTATTGTTCTCTGTCAGAAGCGCAATGTGCTCGCGCAAGACACTTTCATCGAATGCGAAGGTGCCGTCGACGAGATAGTTCAGCGCCACATTTTTGAGACAGGAGCGCCGCAGGAGAAGAGCGATCTGTTCGGCCTGCTCCCGCGCTCTCGGGTGCATACACTGGAGACATGCGAGGCCGCGCGGCGGCCCGTCGATGAGGGCGGGGCAGGTCTCCGGCACGCCTGTACGCGACACGGAGCTGCCCGACGGAGCGGCGGCAGCCGCCGATTGAGCCGCGGTCTGGTTTTGCTGCAGCTGATTCAGATCAACCTGGCAGCTCTGCGGATAGGTTGACGCAGCGCCGAAAACCAGCAGCATCAGTGCAACGCGGCCAATACCCAAATCGTTGAAACTCAAAAACATATTCGCTATAACGCAATTCTTCGAGTAGTCTGCGTGAATTACTCGCTTTAGGCACATTATATCACAACCGAGCAGCTCTCGAGAGTGACAAACTTTACGAGTAGGACGTGAAACGTTGGCTTAGAGTTACCTGTTTTTTCGCCGTCACGGTCCTCGGAGCATATCTCGGCCAGGAGCTTCTCCTGTTTCCCGCGCTTACACAGGCACAACGTTTCCGCTTCAGTGGAAAGCCCGAGCCGACGCCTCTCAGGGTCGAGCGATTTCTCGTTGCGACGCCGGACGGAATGGACCTCGTCGCGTGGCGCCTCCAATCCGACACGACTTCTGAATCGAGCCAAAAACGAGTTGCTGTTCTCTATCACAGCGGACATGACACGCTCACGAAGACCTTCCCGCTCCAAAAGTGGCTACAGGAGCTCGGGTTCACGAGCTACTCATTCGATTACCGGGGGTTCGGGGAGAGCACCGGATGGCCGTCCGAAGCGGGTTTGTATACTGACGCAGATGCGGTTCTCAAGTGGGTGACCGAGCGGGAGCAAGTGCCACCAACCAGCCTCACGGTCGTCGCAGTAGGTTCCGGCGCAGCTATCGCCGCGTCAGCCGCAGCCCGCAGCCAGGTGAAGACATTGGTGCTTGTTTCTCCTGTCGGCAGTATCCCGGAGCGCCTGGGCGCGCTCGGAAACAATGGAGTCGCTGCCCATTTGCTGCGATACAATCTCCCGACCGCGTCGTTCGTGAGCGAGCTTACCTCCACATGCCTCATCTCTGTTTACCCCGAAACGATGGACGAGTCGGCACATGTCATCTCCGATTCATATCGTGGAGCTGTGAACGCCGAACGGCTCGTGTCGTCTACGCGTTCGAGCCCCGTAGACCTGCTGCGCAAGTTTCAACCGCAGCTGCAAGCTCTGCTGCGAAATTGCTCGCAACGAAGCTCGATCGAGAAGCCCGCAGCGGACCATCCCCATGGCTGAGAAGCGAGAGTCGTTCGCCGCAATGGTGCTGGACTACATCTGCCTTGCGTTCGTGAGGGCGGTGATCGGCGCAATGTATCTCCTTCCTGATGCAGCAGGCCTTGCGATCGCTCGGACGTGCATCGGCGCACTACGCATCTGCATGCCGCGCCTCGGGGCGGTCGGCATGCGCAACCTAGAGCTCGTCTTTCCTGAAAAATCACCCGACGAACGAAAGCAGATTCTTCGCGAGTCATTCGACACGCTTGCGCGGAATCTGCAAACTTACTCAAAAATTCCGAACCTGACACGAGAGCGAGCAGCCGAGATGATCGACTACGCAGACGGCAAAAAGCTCATCGACAGCGTGCGTGCAGCCCATCCCGGCATCGGCGTGATTCTCCCGACTCTGCATTTCGGCAGCTTCGAGCTTCTGGTTCAGCTCCAGGCGCTAAACGATCGTCCGATCGCCTTCCTTGCCCGAGGGGTCGGCCTACAGCGTGTGGACCGATGGTGGAATATCCGACGCGAGATGTTCGGCAACCACGTCTTTGGACGACGGGGCGGCTATCAGGAGATGGTGACCCGGCTGAGAGACGGACAAGAAGTTGCTTTGCTCTTTGATCAGAACGTGAAGTCGAGCCACGCTTGCTTCGTCGATCTCTTCGGAATCAAAGCTGCAACAACCAGGGCGATTGCATTGGCGTCAATTCGCACCGGGGCGCCGATTGTTTTTGCTACCTGCATCGACTATCGCAACGGACGCTACGAGCTTATCTGCCGCTCAATTCCATCTTTCGAGGAGCTGGAGACCGAGGAGCGTATCCACCGGATCTCTCGAGCGCTCAATGAGCGGTTGGAAGAGGTCGTCCGCAGGTGCCCGGAGCAATGGTTCTGGATCCATCGGCGCTTCAAAACTCGTCCGCAAGGCGAGCCGGAAAACATCTATCAAGGGATCTAACGACCGTCTCTCGGCCGCGACTGTCCTCCGAGCGGCGAGAGCTTACTTTGCGCGAGCCAAGAATCGCTTAATCGAGCGGAGCGTCGTCTCAGAAATGTGATGCTCAATGCCTTCGACGTCCATCTCCGCGGCTTTTTTCGGCACTCCCACAGCAAGCAAGAAATCGACGAGCAACCGATGCCTTTGCCGGCAATAGGTTGCCATTCGCTTGCCCTTTTGAGTGAGCTCGATCGGACGGTGTGACTGCACGGAGACGTAGCCATCCCTCTGTAATCGGCGCAACGTCCGAATGGCGGTGACGTGTGAAATACCAAGGCGTTCGGCGATCTCGCACGTGCGCGCCTCTTGCTTGGTCTCGATCAGCTCCGCGATAAGCTCCGTGTAGTCCTCGGCGGCTTCTCTGGAGTGTTGTGAGCGAGCGGCCTGAAACGGAACTGCCGAAAGGGTGCCTTTTTCTTGAGAATCGTTCATCCTGCCTGACGAGCTTTCAGTAGCAATACGGGGATCTCCACGACATGGCGCACTTTATCCGCTGTGCTGCCGTAGATGACATCACTGATAAAACGGTGGCCATGGGTGGACATGGCGATCAGATCGGCTTCTTTCTCCGCTGCACAGCGGATGATCTCCTTTGCGGGGTCACCGAGCGCGAGAATCGGCTCTGTCTCAAATCCGCGCGCTCCGAGCTCGGCGCAGCGCCGGTCAAGATACGCTCGGTCGTGCTTCATCTCTTCGCTTTCGCGAAGCGCAAAATAATCGTAATTCCGCGCCACCCAGCCGTCGGCGACGTGGAGCAAAAACAGCTTCGCCTTCGTGAGCGTTGCAAGATCACTCACATGGTCCAAGATTGTCTGATCCGCAGGACCGTTTTCCAGGGGAATGAGAATTCTTTGATACATGTGCCCCTTAATCGCCCGATGTTCCGAACAGCGTAAGATACAGCAGCCAGATATTCAATACTGCGATAACCACGGCGACCAACCAAGCCGCGCATTTTGTCGGCAGAGAGTTTACGAACTCTCCCATCTTTCGGCGGTCCGAAGTGAACATGACGAGCGGGACCACTGCGAAGCTGAGCTGCAAGCTCAGCACGACCTGACTGAAAACCAGCAGCTTACCGACACCGTGATCACCATACAACACCGTCACGACAATCGCCGGAACGATAGCGAGCAAGCGGGTAATCACGCGCCTGAGCCACGGCCGAATGCGAATGTCGAGAAAGCCTTCCATGACGATCTGGCCCGCAAGCGTTCCTGTCAGAGTCGAGTTCTGTCCGGAAGCGAGGAGGGCGAACGCAAAGAGAGTGCTCGCGCCGGAGACACCGAGAAGAGGGGAGAGGAGCTGGTAGGCATCTCCGATCTCAGCAACTTCGTGGTGACCTGAGGTGTGAAAGGTGGCTGCGGCGACAATGAGAATTGCCGCATTGATGAACAATGCAAAGAGCAGCGCGAGAGAAGAATCGATGGTCGCAAACCGAAGAGCGGTTCGCTTGCCCTCCGGTGTCAGATCGTATTTTCGCGTCTGCACAATCGACGAGTGAAGATAGAGATTATGCGGCATCACTGTGGCGCCGAGAATTCCGATAGCGATGTAGAGCATCTCGGGATTCGAGATAATCTCGGTGGTCGGAATGAAGCCGTGAAGAATCCCCGACAGGCTCGGCTGCGACAGCGCGATCTCTATTGAGAAGCAACTCCCGATAGTCAACACTAACACGACGACGAGCGCCTCCAGTGCCCGAAATCCGACATGCTGGAGAAAAAGAATCATCATCACGTCGACCGCCGTCACGCATACCCCCCACACGAGCGGCAGGCCGAAAAGGAGATTCAAAGCAACCGCAGACCCGATGACTTCGGCCAGATCGCAAGCCGCAATGGCGAGCTCACAGAGAATCCAGAGCCCGAATGAGACCGGCTTGCTGAAGTGATCGCGGCAAGCTTGCGCAAGATCCCGTTCGCCTACCACTCCGAGCTTCACCGCAAGAGCCTGGAGCAGCATCGCCATGAGGTTGGAAACCAGAATCACGGAAAGGAGAGTGAACCCGTATCGCGAGCCGCCGGCGAGATCGGTCGCCCAATTGCCTGGGTCCATATAGCCGACGGCCACCATGAATCCGGGACCGGCGAACGCGAGAAGCTTGCGCCAGAAGCTTGCCGTCACAGGAACCGGGAGCGTGCGATGCGATTCGGGTAGGCTCGGTCCTGAGCTTTCGTAGCGCCAACCATCGCCTGTTGCAGGCGTTCGAGCGGGACCCAGCACCTTCCGAAAGAATGTAGCCATGACTACATTGTAGCCCAGGCTTCATTCCCGCGTCAACGACGGTCACTACGGCCAGGCGTTCCAAAAAAAGAGCCTTGCGTATCGGCGGCCACAACCGCTACTGTCTCGCCTCCGTTTCCGGTTCGTTCAGTGAGAAATCACCGCGAGCCCCTCTGACGGATCCCCAAAAACACTAAAAATTTTTTATGTCGCCGTTCTTGGCGGAATCGCCAAAACACTTGAAGGAATGCGAATGAACTGCCTGTCGCCACAACAGATTTTCACTGAAGTACTGCTCGAGAAGCTCACGAGCCCAGGAGTGATCCGAGATGCTCTCTCGGAACATCCGGCTGAAAGTATTTTTTTCGCCGTAGCCGGAGTTGCGTTCGATCGTTGGATCGCGAGCAATGGTCTCGCCGAGCAAGATCATTCATTTGAGGCTTTCTATCATAACCTCGACACACAACGGGCGGACGCTCTGCGCTTGATTCGCAGCCAGGCCGCGGTCTCCCAAGAACAGGCTCATCCAATGATGCACTGAGGATGAGTTGTCCGCACTTCGCTCAAACGGCCAAGCCTCGTAACGGAATGAGCAGGAAGGACCGGCTCGGGTTCCTAGACCCCACAATGTGTAACCGGCTGAGCGGGCCATCCGCCCCCAAATGTCGATTTGGCGTAGAGTCAGCTCCCGCCAACCCTCTCTTGACCGATAAGGCTTCTTATCGGGCATCAAATTAGTGCGTCAATTCGCCGTACTATTGCGGCGCGAAAGGCAAAGCGCTTGTCGTCGGCTACATGTCATTCGTTGCGAGCAGCACCCCTCAATGGCAAGCTCCCGATGTGCCAAGAGCTCGCCTGATAATTTTTCTCTGTCTTCTCATCTCCGCGGACGCAGCGCGTGCGGACGATTCGGAATGGGACGCACTCGTTCAGCGTGCCCAGAGCGCAGCAAGCGCCGGTCGGTTCGGCGAGGCCGAGCAGTCGATGCGAGACATCGTCAAGCGTGCCGAATTGAAATTCGGTTCCAAGAGCGCTGAGCTCGGCGCTGCCGAGAACAATCTTGCGTACATCTTGATGTCCGAAGCTCAGTACGACGAATCGGAAAAGCACTACCTGGCGGCGCTCGGAATCTGGCAGGCCGCGTACGGCGCTGAGCATGAAAATATCGCACTCGTTTTGAACAATCTCGGCGAGCTGATGTTCTCTGCCAACAATCCCCACAAGGCGGAGCAATATTTCGAACGCTCGCTCAAGATACGCAAGCGGCGCCTGCCACCAGACGACCCGGCGCTTGCGATTTCGTACAACAACCTAGGATATGTTTACAGCGCCGAAGGAAGATACCTTGAATCGATCCCGCTCTACGAGAAGGCGCTTCGCATCATTGAACGCAAGCAGCCGAACAGCCCTGAGCTCGCAAACGCGTTACACAACCTCGGCGAGTCCTATCGCGAGACCGGAGATGAGTCGCGGGCCGAAAAGCTTCTGACCCGCGCACTCGGGCTGCGAAAATCGCTCCTGGGCCCGGAGAGCCCTGAGCTTGTCGTGTCCCTGAACAGCCTCGGTGAGCTCGCCTTCTCTCAAGGCAGATTCGCAGAATCGCAGCTGTATCTGAGTCAGGCACTCGAAGCGGCGAAAAATGCCGGAATCGAGGAGCGGGGTTTGCTCCTCCAGAGCTTGGCGAACGTCAAGCTGGAGCTGAACGACCTCGCGGGAGCAGAAGCGCTGTACCGAGGCGTTATCGAAGCGTATGAGTCGGCGCCGACAAAGTCGCCGTCTCCCCTTCCCGCGGCCTACTCTTCGCTCGCAGCGGTTGAGGAGCAACTCGGCAAGTATGCGTCTTCGGAAAGCTCAGAGAGAAAAGCTCTGGCAGAGCTCGAGCGCGAGTTCGGCAGCGAGAGCACTCAGATCGTGAAACCGCTCCAGAACCTCGCGCGCCTTGCGCGTCTTCGACAGAGCCCGAAGGACGCCGTTCCGCTTCTCGTTCGCGCAATCGGTATTCTTGACAGCGCGACAGATTCGAATGCACCCGATCTCGTGCGAGCGCTGACCGACCTCTCAGAGGCGCATGCCGAAACCGGCGAGACGGTCGCATCGCAAACAGCGCTCACTCGCGCGTTGGATCTCGCAGACAAAGTGTATGGCGCAAACTCAAGCGAGTCGAAAGACCTCAAGGCTCGTCTCGAGAAGCTCGGACAGTCTCGCCCTCCTCTCGCCCGCTGAAGCGTCCGTCTTCTTCTAAGTTAAAGCTTGTTCTGCGCGCGCGATCGGCGTTTCCCCGAAGATATCCTATTGCGGAACCATACAATCACTTGCGATAATTCGAGCGCAGCGACTCTTTTTCCCGAACGCAACGACGAGCTATGAGCAGCGACTTCGATCCGACCGACTCAGCTATGCCGGCGCTTCCTCCGGACCCGCGCAGTGAAGGGCAGAACCGCGAAGGCCACCATCTTACACCAGCAGCTTCTCGCCTCGGCGAAGAACGACTGATCACTGTCCTTGAGAGCTATCTGCAATATTACGCCGCCGGAGACAGCCATACAGCCCGTGCGAAGCGCTACGATCTCCAACACTTTCTCGAGTTTCTCGCCGGATCTCCGAATCGCGTTTCCGAGGTGCTCGTTTCTGCGTGGACTCTGCAGACAACGAAAGACTTCGTTGAGCATCGACTTTCGCTCGGCGAAGCTCCCGCGACGGTCAGCCGTCGACTTGCGACTATCAAACATTTCGGCCGGACCCTTGCGGAGCGCGTGCACGGCTACATCAATCCTGCGAGAGAAGCGAAAGCGCCGGTCATTCAGCCGACTCGGCCGCATGGGCTCACAGAACCGGAGATCAAGCTTCTTCGGGATGCTGCGCAGCAGTGCTTCATCGACGCGCGTTTCTCGTTTCTCGCTCTCCGGAACAAGTTCCTTCTCGAGCTGCTGCTTGCGACGGGTCTGCGCGCAGACGAGGTTCGCTTGCTCGTGCTCGCACAATTGTCGGACGACTTCTCGTGGCTTCGAAATGTGAAGACCAAGGGAAAGAAATTCCGCAATGTCTATCTCGACACAGCGATCCGCCCCTTGTTCGAAGAGTATCTGAACGGCAGAGAGCAGATGCTCACGGAACGATATCCGGAGTATCGTGAGCTTTCGGACGCACAGCGACAGCGATTTCCGGTATTCGTTAGCTTGTATCGCGCCGACATCGCCAATCCACAGAGCTTCGGGCTCGCTCCCAAGACGATCTGGCGGATCATCGCCAGCTTCGGCTCCCGCGCACAAGCGCTCGCACAAACTCCGATTGGGAATCTCCATCCCCACAAGCTCCGACACACCTTCGCTCACGGACTCCTCGACAGCTCGAAAGACGTCCGTCTGGTTGCTCAAGCGCTCGGTCATAGCGACGTTCGAACGACCATGCGATATACGGAGCGCACGGACGAAACGCTCGCTAAGGCAATCGAGCAGAAGGTGCGGACCTCTTAGGCGCGCCGTGCCGGCCCATACTCGGTATCCGAGCGGGCGATCCGCGCCCTGGTGATCTGCGAGTCCTCATATGTTTCACCTCGACGCCGCCCAACGCCTTCCGCAAGACATCCGATTCGGTACGAGCACGTGGACGTATCCCGGATGGAAGGGCACGATCTACCACCGCGAATACAAGAGCGAAAAGGAATTCAAAGCTACCAGCTTAGGTGAGTACGCGACGTTTCCGCTCTTTCGGACTGTCGGTATCGACAGCACCTTCTACTCGCCGCCGACCGCGAAGACCCTCGAGAGCTATGCTTCCATGGTCCCGGAGAGCTTCCTCTGGGTTTCGAAAGTCTGGGAGCGTGTAACTATTCCTCAGTATCCGACGCATCCACGCTACGGCGCACTCTCGGGCAAAGTGAACCCGGACTTTCTCAATCCTGACTGCTTTCTGAGTAAGGTTCTCCCACCGTATCAAGAGAGCGTCGTCAAGTCGCATACAGGACCCTTCGTATTTCAGTTCGGCACAATCGCGAAGCAAGTCATGGCGCCGGATGAATTTCTGAAGAAGCTCGATTCGTTCTTTCGACAGCTGCCGAAGGACTTTCACTACGCGACAGAAATCCGTAATCCTGAGCTGCTCGAAAACGATTACTTCGCTCTCCTCAACGAACATGGAGCAACACATTGCTTCAATCATTGGCATTACATGCCGCCTCTCGCGGAGCAGATGAAAAGAGCTGCTGCAGCGGGAGGGTTGCAGGCTCCATTTTATGTGGCAAGGCTCCTCACCCCCCTCGGCGTGAGCTACGAAAATGCCGTGAGGCTCTTCTCGCCGTACGATTCCATGAAACGGCCGAACCTTGCCATGCGAAAGGACGCCGTCCGTATCGTAAAGCGAGCGATGGCCACCAAGCGTTCGGCATTTGTGATCGTGAACAACCGTTGCGAAGGCTACGCGCCCGGGACCATCAACGCAATCATCGCTGAGGCGGCAGAGGACGCAGACGATGATTGAGCTCACCCGAAATCAACGCCGGATCTACCGATTTTTCATACTTCTGTTGCTCGTCCTGCATCTGGAGAGCACGCGTAGATACCGGAACACCGTTGACGACCTTCAGGAACAGATAAACGCACTCCGATCCCAGTTGGCGGCCGAACGTCTCCCGAAAGAAGCTTCGAGCGCGAGTTCAGCGAGCGATGCACATCTGCCCGAGGCCCCTCAGCAGACGTCCCAAAGTTCGGTCGAAGAACCGAAGCAATCTTCGCCATCTGCCAAGAGATCGTCTGAGCAACTTCCAGAGCGCCCTAACGAGATCTTCGGCGTCGGAATGAAACAGGCGGTCGTTGAGATGCAACTCAGGGAGTTGGAGAGCTCAGTGGTCATCACAGACGAGCAACGAGAACGCTTGCGTGAGCTGTTTGCCGGCAAGATGACCGACTCTCTTGGTTTGCTGGCCGGCGAATCGCCGGAGAAGCTCCGTGCGCAGATGGAGGAGAGCGCAAACAAACTGAAGGAGATCCTCGGACAGGAAAAGTTCGATGCGTACCAAGCAGCGCAGCACCAGTCGATACAGAATCTCCGAAATGAGCAGTTCCAGGCGAAAGTGTCTGCCTTGACCTCGAAGCTGAAACTCAATTCAAAACAGGTTCTCGAGGTGAGCTCCGAGCTCCGCCTGGTCGATCAAGCCGTGAGCGACGATCGGGAGCAGTGGATTCAGAGGATCGGCGCGCTGAAGACCGATGAGGCCGGGAACCCAAAAGTGGACATGCCGCTGCTGATGAGTAAATCCGGAGAGTTGCTCGAACATGAGAAGGAATTCAGGGAGCAGGAACTTTCGCGACGACTGAAAACGGTGCTGACCGAAGATCAGTACAACACGCTTTTGGAATCTCTCGCTCGTGGAGACCTTTTCCCGAGGCTACTACCAGACTTCTAGAGTGATCCTGAGCCTTGGGGTGGTAGGCGCAAATGCCGCTATACCGCTGCGTCGGGCGAAAGAACGATTTTCTCGTCTCCTCGAGGTCCCGAACGATCGAGCTCCAACAAAGCGTGCCGGATCAGCACGCGTGCGGCGGCCGCACACGGAATCGCAATAATCAGCCCGAGCAGTCCGAGCAGCTTTCCGCCGATGAGGAGTGCGACCATCACAGCGAGCGGGTGGATACCGAGCGTTTCGCCGATTATCTTGGGTGAAATAAATGAGCTCTCGATTCCCGGAATAATTGTGTACACGAGCAGCACCTTGATCGCTGACCACCAACTCGGATCGGTTACAAGCATAATCGTCATGGAGATCAAGATCCCCGTTGCTACGCCTAAGTACGGAACGATACACAACAGACCCGAGATGATACCGACGATGATCGCAGACGGAAGACCGATAATGAGCAGCGCCACAATGTAGAGCACCGTCAGAATCAATGCGACAGTAAGTTGCCCCTTGAAGAACGCATAGATATGGCTCAGCACTTCTCGTCCGATGTCTGCGACAGATCGCCGGCGCTGAGGAGGGAGGAACGAGCCGAAAAATGCGTGAATCTGCGTCAGGTCCGACGTCAGATAGTAAACGAAGAACGGCAACAGGGTGAGATCAAGCAGCGTCAACGTGATTGAATATCCGGAGAGAACGGTAGCGCCGACAGTGGCCGCAATCTTGGAAACCTTCTCCGCGTCAATCATTGCCGAGTAATCCCGAATTTCAGTCCAGATGCTATCCGGGTTGAGACTGCCTGCGAGCTTCGGCCATCGAGAGAGAAATGATTCGGCCCACGCCGCAAGCGTTCGAAGGTAATTCGGCAATTGTTCGAGGAAGTTATTGTACTCCTGAAGGAGCGCGGGCACCGCGATGGTGAGCAGCGCGATAATGAAGACAAAGACGTAGAAGTAGATCAGCGCGATAGATAGGCCGCGCGAAAGCCGAAAACGCTCGAGACGGGTCACCAATGGATCGAGAAGCAGTGCGAGAACGTAAGAGAGGAGCAGCAAAGAGGTGACCTCTTTCGCCTGCATCAGAATCCACAACACACCGGCGCAAAAACAGAGCCAGAAGATACCCTTGCGATTCGCAAAGCTGCGACGTTTGAGATATTCGACGGTCGCTTCGACCTGACTGGTCATCTGTTCGGGCATGCTCGGCTCGTAATCAGTGAAATGCAATTCATCACTAACACAGAGCGGCCGGCCGCCGAAAGATACGGAATCGGTGCTCAAAATCGTATAAAGAACGTCCCAGCAGGATTAGCGGAACGTCACCACAGGCTCGCCAAAAAGCTGCTCCACCCGATTCGAAAGGGACTCGGAGGGAGCAACGCGAACCGGCAGAGCGATTGTAGTTTCGCTGTGGTCAGGCCGCCGGAAAATGAGCTTCACCGGGCACTCACCCTGGTGTTGCCGCAGAACTGACTTCAGCTCTTCGAGCTTGTCCTCCGAGCATTTCGCGATACTCAATCGAATCAAGGCTTCGGTAGCATTCCGGTCCCGACGCGCTATCGCAGACTCAATCGCGTTTGCAATCAGGGTCCGTCGATCATCGTTCACGTCCAACCGAGCTCCGACAATAACCGGATCTTCGGCTGTCAACGCTTGCTGGACCTTTTGATACGTGTCCGGCCAAACGATGACTTCAATCGTATCGAGCATGTCTTCGAGGACAAAGGTAGCGTAGCGATCTCCTTTCTTCGTGTTCTTCAGCTTGAGAAGAGTCATCACGCCCGCAACCGTCACGTTCGCGCCATCTGCTGCTTTCTGGACGTCCCGAATGGTAACGGTGCCGAGCCCCGAAAGCTCGTTGCGAAACTTTTCGAGCGGATGACCGGAGAGATAGAACCCGAGGGCCTCCTTCTCATGCGCGAGCCTGATGTTGACCGGCCATTCGTTGATACGCTTTCCGTTCCTCGGTCGAAGCTCGCCCTCTCCGGGCGCAGCCGAACCGAAGAGGTCAATCTGATTGGACGCGCTCTTCTCCCGCTCCTTCTGAGCGCGTTTGAGCGTGTCGTCTAAAATCTCCATCAACTCAGCGCGAGGGCAGCCGCTCCAATCGAAGGCACCGGCCTTGATGAAGTGTTCCATCGTGCGCCGGTTGAGCAATGAGGCATCGGCTCGAACGCAGAAATCGTAGAAGCTCTTGAACGGTCCGCCCGTATCCCGAATTTCAATCAACCGCTCGACGGCTTTTGCACCGACGCCTTTAATCGCGGCCAACCCGAAGAGGATCTTGTTTTGAACGACATTGAACCCTACCTGCCCGCTGTTGAGGTCAGGCGGAAGAATTTCGATGTTGTTCTCACGGCACTCGTTGATGTTTTTGAGGGTTTTATCCGTATCCCCCATTTCGAATGTCATCAGAGCGGCCATGAAATGGCGAGGGTAGTGCGCTTTCAGGTACGCAGTCTGGTACGAGATGAGGGCATACGCAACCGAGTGCGATCGGTTGAATCCGTATCGCGCGAAAGTCTCCATCTGATCGAAGACGTCAGTGGCGACCGCTTCGGGAACGTTTCGCTTCTTCGCACCGGTAGTGAAATACTCCCGCTGCTTCGCCATCTCTTCCGGTTTCTTCTTCCCCATCGCACGCCGGAGCATATCCGCTTCGGCGAGGGAGTATCCGGCCATATCCCTCGCGATCTGCATGATCTGTTCCTGATAGAGGATGATGCCATACGTGTCGCTGAGAATCGGCTCGAGTATCGGATGCGAATAGCGTACAGCTTCGCGCCCGTGTTTCCGATTGATGTAGTGGTCGACCATTCCCGCATCCAGCGGACCTGGACGATAGAGGGCCAAAATAGCGACCAGATCCTCGAAGCAGCTCGGCTTCAAACGGGTAACCATCTCGGTGATACCGCTCGACTCGAGCTGGAACACTCCGATCGTCCGACCGAGGCTCACGAGCTTGTAGGTCCTCGCGTCATCCAGCGGAAGCGCGTTGAGCTCGAGCTCGGTCTTGGTCGCCTCGCGAATGAGGCGCTGCGCTTCATGGAGCACCGAAAGCGTTTTCAGCCCGAGGAAGTCGAATTTGACTAAGCCGATCTTCTCCACCCAGCTCATCGAGTATTGGGTGATGATCTGCTCTTCCTTATCGAGCATGAGCGGGATGAACTCGACAATCGGACGGTCGGCGATGACTATGCCCGCTGCGTGAGTCGAGGTGTGACGTGAGAGCCCTTCGAGCTTCATTGCGAGCTCGATCAGCTCCCTCCCCTCGCCTTCTGCATACTCGCGGAGCCGCTTCTCCATTTTGATTGCTTCTTCGAGCGGATAATCGAAGCCCTGCCGCGGAGCCGGGATGAGCTTCGCAATCCGATCAGTCTCAGCGTAGCTCAAGCCCAACGCCCGACCGACGTCTTTGATGGCAGCTTTCGCCTTGAGAGTTCCAAAGGTCACAATCTGCGCGACTTTGTCCTTTCCATACTTGTTACAGACGTAGTCGATAACCTTCTCGCGACCGTAGATGCAGAAGTCGATATCGATATCAGGAAGGCTGATCCGCTCGGGATTGAGAAATCGCTCGAACAGGAGCTTGTTTGGAATCGGATCGATTTCGGTGATGAACATTGCGAAGGCCACGAGGGAGCCGGCGGCACTTCCCCGGCCCGGACCGACGGGAATGTCGTTTCGCTTGGCCCAACGGATAAAGTCGGACACGACAAGGAAGTAACCCGCGAAACCCATCTTCAGGATGAGCTGAATTTCCAGCTCGAGTCGATCAGCATAGACGCGCTCGAGCTCTGGTGTCAGATATTTCGGTGCACGCTTTCGGAATTGTTCGAAACGCTGCTCCAAACCCTTCCGCGCTTCACCCATGAAGTGCTCTGTCACCGGCTCGCCGTTCTCTGGATCGAAGCGCGGCATGTGGTGCGTTTTGAAATCGAATTGAAGCTCGCAGAGGTCCGCTATTCCACCGGTGTGACCGATGGCGTCCTCGAAGCCAGGCATCCCGCCGAGCATCTCTTCTTCAGTTTTGAAATGGAGCCGCGACTCATCGTGCCGCAGGCGGTCTTCATCTGTGATGAGCTTGCCCGTCGATATGCACATCAGCACCTCTTGGGCGTAGTGATCGTCGGGTCCGAGATAGTGGCAGTCGTTTGTCGCGACGAGAGGGATGCCGATTTTGTCTCCGAGCTCACGCAACATTCGATTGTGCTGCTGCTGCTCCTTGAAGACGTGCGGCTGAACTTCCAAATAGTACCGCTCACCAAAAAGTGTTGCGTACCGTTCGATCAGCTTCGACGCGCCTTCGATATCTTGGTTTCGTGAATACAGCGCGAGCTCACCGGCCATACACCCGCTGAGGCAGATGAGTCCGTCGCTGTACTTCTCGAGCAGCTCGAAATCGATACGCGGCTTGAAATAGAAGCCTTCAGTAAAGCCCATGGTGACCAGCCGGCAAAGATTCCGGTAACCCGCCATGTTCTTTGCGAGGAGGGTCAGGTGATGCGTCTGCGCGCCGCCCTGCGCTTTGGGAGTTTTGTCGAATCGGCTCCCCGAAGTGATGTACATCTCACAGCCGACGATGGGCTTGATGTTCTCGGCGAGGGCTGCAGTGTAGAATTCAACTGCACCGTGCATCACCCCGTGATCGGTGATGGCTACTGCGTGTTGACCGGTGTCCTTCGCACGCTGGATGACCTCGTCGATCTTAATGGCGCCGTCAAGAACACTGTATTGCGTGTGGAGATGAAGATGTACAAAACGACCCATCGGCGCTCTTCGCTGGACATTCAAATTCGTTAAAGCAAGATGCCATTAACGCAGCTCAGCCGCAATGGAGCGAACGCCCGCAACGACAGTTTTACTTCCGGTTGCGGGCGGAGTCTTGCTAACTCTTTTGGGGGTTTAGCTCATTCTTCAGAGCTTCTGCAGAGGTGAAATGCGGAAATTTCCGTGGCGGCTTTACGGCTTTTGCGGGACTGCCCGGAGCCGGCGGCTTCGGAGTGACATGCCGTTCCGAAACGGAGAAGCGCCCGAAGTCTTTGATCTCCACGGTATGTCCATTTTTCAGCTCGGCGCGGATCAGTCCGAAAAGCTTCTCCACCTGCTCGTCGGCCTGCGCAGGTGGCATGCCTTTCGACCGAGCGAGCGCAGCGCTGAGCGTTACGGTGTTGTCCTCATCTGCAAGAGCAGCGTTCGACGAGAAGAGGAGCGCTGCGAAGAGTACGGCGGCGGCGGTGCGTGCGTTGTTCATGATTGTCCTCAATGATTCGTTGTTCACAAGCGTGGCCAGCAGTCACTGGTCACGAGCGCTGAGGTTATCGAATGAGATGCGGAATCGTTTCACACCGAGCGTTTCACGCCGCCCATCGCGCCGGGCGCCTGTGAAATAGAACCTGCGATGGTCTGCGCATCGGCCAGGCGGCAGCTGATCTTGATCACACCTCGCTGTTCAAGTCCGGGCAGCGCTTACCTATTTTGTGTACCTGCGCGCCGCGGCATTGCTGCCTTCGGTCATATTCTGCGGCAACGGCCTGGGGTATTCTACGCCTAACTAACGCAAGGAGAAACCCAATGAACAAGAATGAAAAACCCTCTGAGAAAAAATCAGCGGTCGACCCGACAGATCCGCGGCAAGCTGCGTTTATGGCTGGCGGTCTCACGGGTGCAGTGGCGGGTGCAACTCTTGGTTCGGCAGCAGGACCGATCGGTACCGTAGCCGGTGCTGCTGTGGGCGGATTCGCGGGAGCAAAAACTGCTGAGCGGATTCAGATCGATCTCGCGGCCGAAGATCACTACTGGGAAAGTAATTGGAAAAACCGCCCGTATTCAAGCACGGTGAGCAGCTATTCGGAGATCCAGCCCGCTTATCGCGCCGGTTACGATCTTCCAGAAGATGTCTATCTGGACGACAATACAACTTTTGAAACGGCAGAGCCGACCTTGAGAAAGACGTACGAGCGAAACTCCGGCTCCGGCCTCAAATGGGACAGCGCAAGGCCAGCTGCGAAAGATGCATTTGACCGAGTCATTCAGAATCGCCGTCTGAACAGCCGAACCGAGCGACACTAACGCTCGCGCGCCGGTCGGGCTGAGCTATTCATCCGACCGGCGCTTTTCGCTCATCCAACCTGTCGATCACTGTCAGCAGCTCGTCTACCATTTGCGCTTCACCAAAGACCGCATCATACATCGGTGGGCCCCCGTGTTGCTCCTTCCGTTTGATCTCTACGTAGCGTCCGCCGGCCTCTTCGATAATGAGCTCCGCAGGAGCAATGTCCCAAAGTTTGAGGTTGTATTCGACCGTCGCTCGCAGTGCATTCAGGGCCGTCAGCGAATGCGCGAAACAATCGTAGTAGATCCGTGAATCCGGAAACTCACGGAGCAACGCCTCGAGAACGGCACCCTCCCCGGTTCGGTCGAAAACTGCGTAGGTCGACGTGGCGATTACCGGAGGAAGCGCGTCTCGTTCGATCCGCAAACGTCTTTCACCGCTCCAACTCCCTCTCCCAAAACATGCGTGAACGCAT
The DNA here is from genome assembly GCA_046328905.1 of Bdellovibrionota bacterium. GTDB lineage: Bacteria > Bdellovibrionota_C > UBA2361 > SZUA-149 > CAZDWZ01 > JAXLVP01. The sequence continues at coordinate 1,414,944 of JAXLVP010000002.1, read as the reverse complement.
AAATCACGCGCCGGATGATCGATGATGCCCACACACGGTCGCTCTCGAAAGCGCAGCGAGATGAGGTTCCCGAAAGTGTCGATGCCGGCTGCAAAGTTTCGCGTTCCATCGATGGGATCCAACGTCCAGATCAGCTCGGCATGAGGTCGAGCGGTTCCGTGCTCTTCGCCAATGATTCCGTGAGCCGGAAATCGTTCTTCGATCCTCTCCCGCAACGCGGTCTCGATCTCGGTGTCGGCCTGAGTAACCGGTTGGCCCGGCTCCTTATAATCTACGCGCATCGCCCCGGCCCGAAAATGGCGGAGGGCAATTTCTCGCGCGACCTTCGCGAGCTCCAGCCCGAACGCGTGATATCCCGTAAGCTCCGATTCCGCTAGCTGGTTGCGAACATCGTTCATCGGCGACCTCCATCCCGCACCTTCGCTTTCGCTCGAAAACACTCCGGTGAATGGTCGTCGACCATCCCGACGGCCTGCATGAAGGCATAACAGATCGTCGTTCCGACAAAGGTGAATCCTCGGCGTTTGAGGTCTTTGCTCATGAGGTCACTCTCGGTGCTGCGAGTCACCGGGACATTGCCAGCCTTCTCACCCCGTTTCATCGGCCGTCCCCCGACAAACTGCCAAATATATTTATCGAACGTACCGAACTCTTTGCTCACTTCCAGAAAAGCCCGTGCGTTTTTGACAACCGCAGCAATCTTGAGACGGTTGCGCACGATTCCTTCGTCCTTCATCAACGCCCTTTGCTGCGCCGGTGTAAATCGTGCGACCCGCTTTGCGTCGAACTGAGCGAAGGCGCGCCGATACCCTTCCCGCTTTTTCAGGATCGTCAACCAACTCAGCCCGGCTTGCGCTCCTTCGAGATTGAGCATCTCGAAGAGCTTGCGATCGTCATGAACGGGCACTCCCCATTCGGTGTCATGATATCGAATGTAAATTTCGTCACTTGTGCACCAGTGACAACGAGGACGCGCTTTCGTCCGCACGGGCACGCGTTTCGGCGCGGTCTGGCTCGGCTTTTTCGAGATTTTCGTTGGCATGCGGGTAGCCTCGGCTGCGCTGGATTGATGCTCCCATCGGATACCGGTGCGGAAAGCCGATGTCTGGATGTACGGTACCTCCTGATGTATGCTTTAAGCTCTGAAAACTGTCCAGGTCCAAGAGAAGCTTATGTCGGCGACCACTGCGCAATCCATTGCCTCGCGGCTGAACGCGCTTCTTCGCTGCGGCGATTCTAAGATGCTGCTCAGTGCGATGCAGTCGGACTGGCTCAACGCTGTCATTCCGGGTTTGCGAGAGCTCTCGGGATGCGATCAGGGTGCAACGAAACACCTCGAGGGTGATGTTGCTGAGCACACGGCTCTTGTCGTCCAGGAAACTCTCTCCGTCGCGAAGGCCCGCCTCGATCGCGAGCCAACATCAGTGGAGCTGCTCGGAGCACTCCTTCACGATCTTTCGAAGCCTCAGACGCGCCGCGTGAATGGGGACGGCACGGTGAGCTTTCCCGAGCACGAACGAATCGCTGCAGAACGCTTGTCCACAATCGCTCCCATGCTCGACCTTTCGCCCCAGGAGAAAGCAGAGCTCACTTTCGTTATTGCTGAGCACGGGCGAGCACATTCGTGGCCGATGCTTGCCGCTTCGGAACGACAACATTTGAAGGGTTCGCCGTGGATTGTCACTCTGGCGATTCTGCAGGAAGCAGACGCGAAAAGCTGCCTACTGCCGGGGGGTCATCATTTGCCTGTATTTTGGCAGGAATTGGTCGACTGAGTGTTCGCCCTGTTGTCAGTGCGTGACAACCATATGGGAACGATCATACGCGTTCGGTCATAGACGATCTAAGCTCATTTCCTTCCGGCAATACCATACATTTAGGTCCCGTTATGAGCACGATGTCGTTCGCGGCGAAGCTATTGTATTACGCACAAGATATGTATGACGCTGAGGTCAAGATCGGTGGGAGACTACCCCAGCTGATCGAGCAAGTGACCTCGCAACGGTCGAGGCGACTGTTGCGAATCCATCTCGAGGAATCAGAACGGAGAACCGCACGCCTTCAAACGGCTCTCGCGGCTGCGATTCCGAACCGGAGCTGATGTTCGTGCGGAGAGAGTGACGTGCCGAGCCCGGCACGTCTTGAATGTGGGCGAGCTACGCTGCTCGCTTCGTAGCAATTCGCTCCGGGACCGCCGGTTCCGTCGTCGCCGCGCCAGGTTCGCGTCGCTTGACGATCTCCCGAAGACCTTCGAACCCAAGCTGCGCGAGCGTTACTTTACCCACACGGTTTCCGATCTGGCCCAGCGCGTTCGCGCTCGAAAAGGAAAAGAAGGTGAAGCCGCCGTTCGGCCAGCTATCACGGAACAGATCCGGGCTATCGGGATGCGCGAGATCGAACGCGTGCATTCCGTAGCGATCCACGAGCTCTGCGATAGCGAGCTGACGATACGGAGTCTTGTCAACACGGCTCGGGATCGCGATCGCGCCATGCGCTTCGATCGTTTCGAGCACCTTACCGAAGTTCATGGAGAGGCAATAATCCTTTTTCCCATACGCGGAACGCGGTACTTCGAGGGCTTCGAGAAGGCCGTAGATGGTTTCGCTCGAAACCGTCTCCGGAAAGAGCACGAGGATTGGCACCTCTCTGCACCCACCCACTTCGCAGCAGATCACCACGCCGGGAAGAACAACCAGCCCCGACTCCGGTGTCAGCGCGCTTCGAACCTGGTCGAGATACGACGCGTTGTAATATTCTGTCAGCCCGATCATATGCAGGCCCTTGACGTTCGCCAGACGAATGAGCGCCGGACCCGCCGCGATACCGCCGTTCGCGAAATATCCGACTGTACCCGGTGCATGAACGCGCAGGTCGATCAGATAACGTTTCCCCTTCTTCACCGGCTTCGCAAGAAAGCTTCCCTTTTGTGCGCGAGCACGTTGAAGCTGCTTCGCATGCTGGCGATTCAGCTCAGCTGCTCTCCGAAATGGACGGAGAAGCTTTTCGGTCGGCACCGTGATGATCTCGGGAGCCGGTTCAGGTTTCGCCGCCTTCACGACCTTCTGCGCTGCCCGTTCCTTTTCCTTTACAGGTGCGGGAGCTGCTTTGGCCGGCGCAGCCTTTTTTGCGGGGCGGCTCTTCAGTGACTCTTTCCGAACCTTGAGCAATCGCTTCGCGGTCGGCGACCCTGCAGATTTTTTCTTCGCCTTCGATTTACTCTTCGAGCGCAGCTCGACATCGACGACTTTCACCTTTGTCGATCCTTTGATCGCCTTCCCGACGACCGTAGTCTTCTTCGACTGCTCTCTGGAACTCTCTTTCGGAGTGCGCATGACGGTACCCTATGCTTTCTCGTTGGTCTGCTGTCTGATTCGTCGTCCCTCGCTCTGTTGATACGCCTCGTCGTCAGCGGTGGCGTTTTCGGCTTCGAGGTTATCTTTCTCAAGAATCTTGGTTTCGGGCTTCGCTCCCGCTTTCGGTTCGCTCGAGAGCACCTTCGCTTTCGCGGACTGGAGCTTCGGCGGCTGCTGCTTGGTCTCTATCTCCCCCATAGCCGCAGCTGCAGGCACGAGACGCCGAAGCAGAGAACGGATCTCCGTCATCTGGAAATCGATTCGATCAACCGCCGCGTCATTTTTTACGGCGTCGAGCTCAGCAAGAATGCGGTCGAGCTTACTTCCCAAAGTGGTGACCTTTGCAGTCAGTACATCCATCTTGGTTTCGAGAAGCGAGATTTGAACAGCGGTCGGTAAGCCGAGTAGGTGGACAAATGTAGAAAGCGAAATGTCGCGAGACGGACCCGCGATCGGCTTTTGTTCACGAGGCGCCAATCCGAGCGCTGATTTCTCGGTCTCCTCGAGCTCCGCTTTGGGTTGCTCGATCGAGTCAGATGGTTTTATTTCGCCCTCATCACTTGCAGGCATGGCTCGTTCCCTCGGAGTAACTTTTTCTCATCCGACCGAGGACGGTCGGCGGCCGTGTTTGACCGATGCGGATTAACCGCAGCCTTTGGTGGACTTCACCTTGAGACGCAAACACCTAAAAAGCCGAAGCTTTTTGTCAGACTTCGTGGTCTGACGCCGATTCTAAGGAATTTGATGTCCCGACTGGGGAGGGCGATTCAGAAACCTCGGGGATGTACGAGGGTCGGAGGCGGACGGTTTCGATACGATAGCTTTGGACTTTCTCTACAGTGATGAGCGCTTTCGGATGAACATCCTCCTCCTTTTCGGCACGAGCCGATTCGGAGCCGTCTGCAGCGCCATCTTCAACCGGCAGCTCCGCTGCGGGCTCGGCGTCCGTCTCTTGCGCAGCGATGGGGTTGTCCACTCTGTTCACTACGATACTGTCACCCGGCCGAGGCATCCGTCCGAGAGAAGTGAAGATGAAGCCGGCGATTGTGTCGTATGCTCCCTCGGGAATTTCCAGCGCGAAGCGCGTATTGAGATCGGCGACGAGCTGACCTCCGTCGATGAGCACATCGCCGTTGTCCTGGACGACGATTGATTTTTCAGGAAAGTCCGACTCATCGAAGATATCTCCCACGATCTCCTCAATCAGATCCTCAAGCGTCACAACACCGTCGACCCCACCGTGCTCATCGAGAACGATCGCCAGGTGCAGCTTCCGACGTTTGAACTCGCCGAGCAGGTCATCGATCGGCTTCGTCCCCGGAACGAAATACGCTTCTCGCATCAGCTTCCGGACGCTGAAATCCTCCTTCCGAACACCGCTCCGCAGAAAAGAAGGAACGACGAAGCTGAGGAGATCTCGTGCAAGAAGTATCCCGACCACGTCGTCGATACTTTCGCCTTTCACGGGGAAGCGCGACAATCCGGAGTCACGGATAGTATTAATGACCTCTTCAATGGTCGCGTCCGCGGCGATCGCGACGAGGTCAGTGCGCGGAGTCATCACCTCGCGCGCAACGGTATCCGACAGACCGAAAACGCCTCGCAGCATCTGCTCTTCGTCTTTGTCGAGCAAACCCCCTTCGGTGCTCTTCGATACAAGGAACGAGAGCTCGGCAAGGGAGTGAGCTCGGTTTGCTTCCGTTGTCCGACTGATACCGACCGCCCGAAGGGTCAGCTCAGCGGAACGATGGAGCAAGAAGATAATCGGACGGCAGACCTGCGAGAAAATGAAGATCATTCCCGAGAGCGCTCGGAGCGTTCCGGTCGAATGTCGCAATGCTACCGACTTGGCGATCAGCTCGCCGAAGACGACCTGGAAGTAGACGATGAGCGCGAGCGAGAGCACGGTGACCACGACCGATACGAGCAACGGGTATTCAATCGTGCCGAACGAACCGATCAGGAGCAGAAACAATGCAGTGATCGTCCTGACTCCGAACCACCCGAGGCATACACCGCTCAGCGTGATTCCGAGTTGGATTGAGGACAATGTCAGATCCATGTCCTCGATGAGCCGGAGCGCGGTTTGCGAACCGATCCGCCTGCGACCATCGGCGCTTTTGAAATGGCTGGGATTGCTCCGAACGAGCGCGAATTCCGCCGCAACAAAGAGACCACTTGCCAATACTAAGGCAAATACGACCACCAGGTCGTAGAACGAGCTTAAATCGTATTCCATTTGCGGGACTTGAGGCGGGTGCGCGGCGCTGGTCGCATAAGTGCGCGAAAGATCAATTTAGGAGGAATATCCACCCTTAATAGTTTCCTTATTCCACTCGTAAAAGTCAACAGAGTTTGCACCGGATCGTTTCTACTGAGATTTACGGGCCTTCCGCTTACCCTTTCTTGGCGTACCCGATTCATTGTGTGGCGGCTGCCCTGGCTTTGTGCTTTTCTTGAAGATTGTGATCCGCCGGCGACTTCGAACGCCGGACCCCGTAAGCATCCACGCTGAATAAACAATGGCCGATTCTCTCGCACTCGCTTCTCGACCGATTCTTTGGAACGTGTCGTCCCCACCGAACGTGGTGATGATGTACGTGTTGTTCGCTGTATCGCTCCTTGTGTGCGGGTTCGGGGTTTACCGGCGCTTGGCACTCTGGACCGCAGGCAAGCCCGATCCGTCGCGCCTCGGCGATTGGGGACGCCGCTTCGACTCGATCTGGAACGATGTGTTCCAGCAGCGCAGCGTCAACCGCGACCCGCAGGCAAGCTTCTTTCATTCCGCAATCGTTTGGGGTTTCGTCGTTTTGCTGTTTACCACGACGATGGTGGGAATCGATCAGGACCTCGGCATCCCCATCTACCGCGGAAATTTTTACCTGCTGGTCACGATGTTGAGCGACGGCTTCGGGCTGCTGTTGTTGTTCGGTATCGGGCGTGCCTTCCACCGGCGCTTCATCGTTCGTCCTGACCGGCTGCACAGCACCCGGATTGATTTGCTCACTCTGCTTACGCTCGCTGCGCTGGTCCTTCAGGGATTTTTCCTCGAAGCGTTGCGTATCCACGCGACTCAAGATGTGTGGCGACATTATTCATTCGTCGGCAACATCCTGAGCTGGATGTTCTGGCCGCTTTCCGCTTCCGCAGCCGGGATGCTGCATTTCGGTCTCTGGTGGATTCACACCATCACGGTCTTCGTATTTCTCGCGCTGATCCCTTACAGTAAGTTCTTTCACATTCTCGCAAGCAGCGGGAATCTGTACTTTCGCGAGGTCCGTCGACCGAAAGGTGCCATGCGGTACCCTGGAGATATCGAGGCGCTGCTCGAAGCGGCGGCCGAAAGCGAAGCGGACGACGCGTTTCAGATCGGCGTGTCCACCATCAACGACCTCACATGGAAACAGCGACTGGACCTCGACTCGTGCACGTCTTGCGGACGTTGTCAGGACGTTTGCCCCGCGTACAATTCGGGCAAGATCCTCTCGCCAAAATGGCTCATTCTCGATTCGCGAGACCACATGCTGACCACCTTCGTACGTGATGAAAGCTCGCCTGCGGCACAAACGGCTCTCGGCAAGCTCGATCGTGCGCTATTGTCGGAGCTGGTGCTCGATCACAACTACTCCGCCGGCAGCCCTCAGCAGCCCATTCGCGCAAGCAATCCGCTCGTTCAACAGTCAGCTCTCTCAGTAGGAAGCTCTCCACATGAGAAGCTTGCCGGAGAGGTAATGGACGAGGGCGTCTTCTGGGCATGCACAACGTGCCGCGCCTGCATGGAAGTCTGCCCGGTGGGAATTGAGCACCTCGATCTGATTCAGGACGTGCGCCGCTCACTTGCGCTCATCGAAGGGACTATTCCGTCCGAAGCTCAGTCGAGCCTGAGAGCAATTGAAACCCGAGGAAACCCATTCGGACCGACAGAAGAACGCGCCAACTGGAGCGACGGTCTGAACGTAAAAGTGCTGCAATCGGGTGATTCGGTCGATGTCTTGTACTGGGTCGGCTGCGTCTCGAGCTACGACAAGCGAAAACAGAAGATTGCGCGGTCAGTGGCGACCATTCTCAATGCGTCGGGCGTAAGTTGGGGAATCCTCGGCAACCGCGAGCACTGCACGGGCGATCCCGCGCGGCGATTGGGAGAAGAGAACCTATTCCAAACATCGGCGAAAAAGAACATCGACACGCTTTCGAGCGTCTCGTTCAAGACCGTCGTCGCGAACTGTCCACACTGTTTCAACACACTGAAAAACGAGTACCCTCAGCTCGGCTTTGCGAGCGGCGAGCGCCGGATCATCCATCACTCGCAATACATCCAGGAGCTGCTCGCGGAGAAGAAGATCACCGTCTCGAACGACTTCGAGAAATCGGTGACCTTCCACGATCCGTGCTACCTCGGCCGCTACAACGACGTGTATCAGGAGCCCCGCGAGATTTTGGTTCAGCTCGGCAAGAAGCCGGTCCGGGAAATGCGTTCGTCGCGAGAGAAGGGATTGTGTTGCGGAGCAGGCGGCGGACACTTTTGGATGGACCTGAAGCAGGGCGAGCGCATCAATGTGCAGCGCACCGACCAAGCTGCCGAGACCGGCGCAGAGATGGTGGCAACCGCCTGCCCCTTCTGTCTGCAGATGATGGAAGACGGGGTGAAGCTCACTGATCGTGAGTCGTCGCTTCAGGTCCGGGACATCGCGGAGCTCGTAGCCGAGCAGCTCGTAGCCGGATAAGAGCGGTTCCGCCTCATCTCACTGCGAAAATCGCCAATTTCTTCGAGATCCTGGACTGGCGTTTTTCCTGCAGTTGTATTATGAGACAAACTCCTTTTTTTAGGTCTTCCCGCACAATTTCGGTTTGTGAGTTCAAACGGGGCAGAAGTCTCCGTCAGTATTTGTATTAGGCAGGATAAATGAAACCCAGCGCTACCAACGATAAGCTCCGTAACATCGCCATCATCGCCCACGTCGACCATGGCAAAACTACCCTGGTCGATCACATGTTCCGTCAGGCCGGTGTCTGGCGCGCGGAGCAAGCTGTCGAAGACCGTGTCATGGACAGCATGGACCTCGAACGCGAGCGCGGTATCACGATCTCTGCAAAGAACTGCTCGGTTGACTGGAAGGGCGTTCGCATCAATATCCTCGACACACCGGGCCACGCCGACTTCGGCGGAGAGGTCGAACGTGCGTTGATGATGGTCGACGGCGCGATCCTTCTCGTCGATTCATCCGAAGGGCCGCTTCCGCAAACACGTTTCGTTCTGAGGAAGGCTCTTCAGGCTGGGCTCAAGATCATTGTCTGCATCAACAAGATTGATCGTTCAGACGCCCGTCCCCAAGAGGTGCTCGATGAGATCTACGATCTCTTCATCGACCTGGACGCAACGGAAGATCAGCTGGACTTCCCGATAATCTACGCCATCGGACGCGAAGGTATCGCGCAGAAATCGCTGGACGAGCCGGGAAAGGATCTTACCGTCCTGTTCGAAACGATCATGAGCATCGTGCCCGGTCCGGGATATGATCCTGCCGAACCGTTCCAGATGCTGGTGCTCAACCTTGCCTACTCCGATTATCTCGGACGCTTGGCCGTTGGGCGGGTGTTTCATGGTACCGCACGGCGGAACGAGTCGCTGGTGTGCATCGGTGAAGGTGGAGAGGTCGTTCCACTCAAGATCGCGAAGCTGCAGATCTACGAGGGAATCAAATTCAAAGAAGTCGAGGCCGCAGAGCCGGGCGATATTGTCGTCCTGGCGGGTGCAGACGACGTGAAAATCGGAGACACCATCGCGACCAAGGAAGCTCCGAAAGCGCTTCCGCGTGTCACCGTCGACGAACCGACCATCGCGATGCGCTTCAGCACCAACACCTCTCCATTCTCCGGAATGGAGGGCAAGTACGTTCAGTCGCAGCGTATCTGGGACCGTTTACAGAAGGAAACTTTGCATAACGTCGCGATCCGCGTCGAAGAGTGCGACGATAGAGACAGCTTCGTCGTCAAGGGCCGCGGCGAGTTCCAGATGGCGATTCTCATCGAGACGATGAGGCGCGAGGGTTTCGAGCTGAGTGTCGGACGGCCGCAGATCATCTTCAAAGAGAAGGACGGGCAAGTGCTCGAACCGATCGAGCATCTCTTCATCGACTGCGATGAAAAGTTTACCGGACTGGTCACCGAGAAGCTGGCGCTGCGAAAGGGGCGCATGCTGAACCTCGTCAACCACGGGACCGGCCGCGTGCGGCTCGAATTCTCGGTTCCCGCTCGCGGGCTCATCGGCTATCGAAACGAGTTCCTTACCGACACACGCGGTACAGGGATGATGAACTCCTACCTCAGCGGCTACGAAGAGTTCCGCGGTGAAACCCGTTCACGGCTTTCGGGAGCTTTGGTTTCGGATCGTCAGGGCGAAGCGGTCGCTTACGGAATCTTTCACTTGGAGCCCCGAGGAACGATGTTCGTCCTGCCCGGCGACAAGGTCTATGAAGGGATGATTATCGGGGAGCACAACCGCGACAACGATCTCGACGTGAACGTTTGTAAGGCAAAGAAGCTTACCAACGTGCGCGCGTCAGGCAAAGACGAAAACATCCTCCTGACCCCTGTCGTACCGATGACTCTCGAACGCGCCATTGAGTTCATCAAAGACGACGAGCTTGTCGAAGTCACCCCGCAGTCGATTCGATTGCGGAAAGCGATCTTGCCGGCAAATAAGAGGTAACGCTCAGCAAGCGGACCTGTCGAGGGGCACGACGACGTCGCCCTTCGCAGGTTGCGCGCATTTGCCTCCGACGGGCGATCTGAATTTGAGCGTGCAAGAAGGATACGAGCTGCCCACAACGGTGCCCTCTGAGCCCTCCGGACAACCGATGGACATGTAAGGTGTCGCCATACTGCAGCCAGAGAAATTCAAGGACTGGTAGGCAGGACAGCTCGAGCCCGACGGGCAGCACCAATACATTGCCATCCCGGAGCAGCCGACCTCGGTGGTCGTGCAGTACGTCCCGGAATTTGTGGGGACTTCCGTCAGACACAGACCGCCGGGATATGTAACGTCGGAGACGCATACCCGCGAGAGAACGCTGTTGTGGGTTACGGTGCAGATATGCGTGCCGACCGGACAGCCTTCGCAGCGCTCGGCAGCACTATTCCAAACGGTTCCGTCCGCACAGCATGAAACGTCGACGTTGTCGTTCAGATTCGGGTCCGGATTCGCCCACAGCACGATACATTTGGTCTCATAATACCCAGATCCTGTGGGACACAGCGTGCTCGGGCCCGAGCCTCCGGAGGACTCGTCCCCACGAATCGGATCAATGCCTGGATCGGTACCAGGAATATACTCACAACGAGATGTTCCGTCCGACATCAGAAACGCGACGACCATGCCGGTCGGAATTTGAGCCTTTCCGACGCAGGTGTTCACATCAAGGTTCGCGCACTTCAGGGACAGTGTTTCGTTGAGGCCGAAGGTGTAGATCTGATTGTCGTCCCCTTCGTAGACGTATCCGCATACGGTCTGCCCCTCTGACATCTGGCCGCATGTCGAAACGACTTGTTTCACGATGTCCTGATAGTCGTCCCTCACGATCGCCTGGCCCGCGGCGTAGCGATACAAATTGATCGGATCCACGAGACAACCGCCGAGCGATGAGAGGGCGTTCATCAGCTCGTTCGAACGGCGCGAAAAATCCGGAAGCCAGACAAACACAAAGCCGACAATGAGCGGAGTAAAGATCGCGAGGATAATCGCAAGCTCGAGAAAGGCAATTCCGCGCTCCGCGGCACGTTGGAGGACACCCATCCCGTCGGGGCGTGAGCCCGTTCGCTGTGTGCGCCGGAAATAGGTCGATGCGAATGTATTCAACGTCACGCGCGACCAAGCTTGCTACATGCAGGTTTAACGAAACCAGAAAAATGCTGTGTCTCGAAAACCACTATGATAAATTACAGCACGCATGTACTTAATCACAATTTGAAATGACCGCACAATTCTTCATTCGCATCGTGTCATTCTCTGCCCTTTCGGTGCTTGCATACGCTGGCAGCTGTAGTGAGTTTCTCACGAAAAATTATTCCCTGGGCGGCGGTGCGACGAGCACGAGCTCATCGTCGAGCTCTGGAGGCTCGAGTAGTAGCTCGAGCAGCTCTTCCGGCGCTCCGGTCGACAATGATGCCGATGGCCTCAGCAACGAGGTTGAGTCTTCATTTTCCGGCGACGGCAACACCGCTGACACGGATCATGACGGATTTGATGACGGTCTGGAATTCGTCGGCCGGTCCGGAGACCCCCTCAATGCGCGATTAAGCCCAACTCCTTTCAACCGAGTACGCATCCTAACCGAGGCGGAAGCGATTCGAAACGACACGGACGGGGACGGCGACGGTTTGGGAGATCGAGTGGAAGCTCAGATCGGCACGGACCCAGACTCCCCGGACAGTGACGAGGACGGCTACAGCGACGGAATTGAGATCGGGGGAGGCTCCAATCCGCTCAATTCCTCGAGTAGACCGGTTCGTGGAAGCTCTCCGCTTTCTGACGGGGTTACGCGGACGGATACTCCGCCACTGGACACCGATGGTGACGGCCTCGCAGATACGATTGAATCGCTTCGCGGCAGTAGTACGACCTCGAAGGACACCGATCGCGATGGATACTCCGACGGTATTGAGTTTTTGTTTGGGAGCGATCCTGTGGATCCGCTGAGCGTTCCCAATTATACGCTTCCTACGGCACAGTAATTATCAAAGGGTGAGGCATGGTTCGATCACGTTTTTCCACAATCAGAACGCTAAGTGTCGGTGCCGCGATCGTGTGCACTTTTGCGGTGAGCTCACTCCCACGAAGCGCAAACGCTGAAACGACCGACTTCGGCGGATACAGCGAGCGGTTCAAAGGCGGCGGTGACAAGATTCCACCGCGCTGCCAGATCGATGTCCCGACCGCTTCGACAGAGCCTTTTTTCGTAAAATGGAATTGCACTGACGATAACGCTGATGCGCAGGACATCCGAACCGAGCTCTGGCTGTATCGGAACGGCGCTCCGACGGGTGAGCTCGTTGCCAATTTTCTCGGATTCCCGGCATCAGTGAAGATCGACGAGGGGCTTCTCGGGGTGACCGAGTTCCGTCAGGGCCTGCCGGTCAGCATCAAGCTGCTTGCCCGCGATAAGGCGGGGATCACATCGATCAGCCCTGCTATCGTAGTTCGAGCGCAGGACAACGCCGTGACGACCTGCAGCTTGAATATCGAAACGCAGGCCACGGAATCGACCGGCGCGACGACCGGCATTCCGAGCCTGCAGGTAACGGCATCCGACGCCGCAGTCACCGTTTCGCAACCAAGTGAATCTCAGCTCGGAATCTCGAGTGTCGGGTCCGTAAACGCGGACCCGTGCGAAATCTCGACGGTCTGCTTCAATGATTCGCTTGTTTCATTCTCGAGCAGCCTGTCGCTCAGCTCGGATTCGAAAGCTTCAGGAACCGTATCGATCGTGCCCGGCAGCTTGATCGTCAATGTCAGCGGGACCTCCAGCGTGAACGGCACGACGTTGAATCAACTCAGTGTAAGCGGAACAACGACAATCAATGGAGCAAGCTCAACCGTGACACTGAGCTGCTCGAAGTAGTGCCCCCTCGAACGCAAGTCACAAACTTGCGTTCGAGTCTCGTCCTACAATCGAACCGGCGCATCCGGAAGCTCGTTTCGATCGTTCGGCCGCGGCGGATAGTGTTTCGCAAGCTCGTCTGTAATCGCAGTAATTGCGTCAAGCACGCCGCGTTCGAACTGCCCAGCAACAAAGTGCTGTTCGATTCCCCTGCATATCTCCTGCCATCTCGCGGTCCCCACCTTCCGATCGGCTCCGCGGTCGGCAACGATCTCAATCGTTCGCTCTGCAAGCAAAAGATAGATTAAAACGCCATTGTTCTCCTCGGTGTCCCAGATTCGAAGATCCGAGAAGACCTGTAGCGCCCGATCTCGAGGTGTGGTGCGAACAAGCAGCGCTCTCAGGTCGAGCCCGGCTTCAACGGCGAAGCGGATCTCGCCACTCTGCTGCTTTTCTGATTCCTGGATCGCCCGCTCGATGTGTTTGAGCACGTGATTCGGAAAGAGCTTCTGTACCGCTAATGGCGATGACACGAGATGATGCAGGATATTCGCCCGACGCATAGTCACCAGCTCCCTGAAGCGCCACCGCCGCTAAACGTTCCGCCCCCGCCTCTGAAACCGCCTCCCCCACCGAAACCACCGCCTGAGCGAAAGCCTCCGAAGCCGCCACCCCCAATATACGGGCCACCTCCTCGCCGCGAGTAGATCTGTGCGGGCAAAACCATTCCAAGCACAAAAAACAGCGCGGCAAGCGCAAGCGAAGCAATCCAGGAGAGCGCAAAGAGCGAGAAGAGGAAGACGAGCAGCGCGCTCGCGGCGGCTCCCGGTAGCTGCCCCAGTATCGCTCTGCAAGTACCGAGGAGCGGCAACGCGAAGAAAAAAAGCATGATGAAGATGAAGTCCTCCGGACTGCCGTTTTCTCCGTCCGGATAATGTTCGGGCGGTGGCAGCGGATTTCCCGTGAGAACCTTCACTATATTCTGGACGCCGAGCTCAATTCCGCGCGCGTAATTTCCGGAGCGGAACTCGGGCACGACGACTTCCCGAATAATCCGATTGGCAACGACATCGGGCAGATCACCCTCAAATCCACGTCCGACCTCGATGCGAATGCGGCGGTCATTGAGCGCCACGAGAAAAATAACGCCATTATCCGCTTTCGCTTGCCCGATTTTTCGGGCTTCCGCCAACCGAATGGAATATTGCTCGAGCGGCTCTTCACCGGTAGTCGGCACCACGAGCACGATGACCTGCGCGCCGTTCGCCCGTTCGAGCGCAGCCAGGGAACCTTCGAGGTTCTGGCGAAGGCCTTCCGGCAGGGTTCCTGTAAGATCAGTAACTCGTGTCGAGATCGGCGGAAGAGGTTCGAGCGCTCTTGCGTCCGCGGACACAAGCGACAAGACGGCGCAAACGAGCGCGACAAGCAGCGGCCCGCAATTGAACCACGAATGGACTCGAGCGCCGGCGCTTTGCATTTGGGAATTACTTCCCGAAGTCGATGGTCGGAGGCTTCGAAACTGCGCTCTCGTTCTCTACGGTCAGCGTCGGTTTCGGAGTCATCGAAAGCCACTTTGCGGTGAAATTCGAGGGGAACGAACGTACTGTCGTGTTGAACTCTTGGACCGCTTGAATGTAACGATTCCGAGCAACCGCGATCCTGTTCTCCGTCCCTTCGAGCTGCGCCTGCAGATCGCGGAACGCACCATCTGCTTTCAAGTTGGGATAATTCTCGGCGATGGCAAGCAGCTGATGCACTGCCGTACCAAATCCCTTCTGAGCGTTGTTGAACTGTTCGAACTGCGCCGGATTCTCGAGCAGCGCAGGTGACGGATTGATGGTTCCGAGCTTACTCCGTGCTTCGCTCACATCATCGAAAATCTTCTTTTCGTGCTCCGCGTAGCCTTTCACAACTTGGACAAGATTTGGAACGAGATCCGCGCGACGCTGGTATTGGTTGAGAACCTCCGCCCAGCTCGCTTTGATCTGTTCGTCCTGGGATTGAAGCGTGTTGTAACCGCAAGCCGAGAGGCTGACAACGGAGAGGAACAGGATCAACGAACGCAGAATCTGTCTCATAAGCTCGATGGTGTTTGAATGTTTACGCAAGGAATGCAGCCGAAATTAACGTAATCGATCAACGAGGGCAACTCGCCCCCGATCTCGGAAAGGCCAGGAGGAGAAAACCGCAGCTCGCGAGAATGATACTCATCACCTGCGCCTGCGTAAATGGCGGCAGCACGATCGGCTCAATCCGCACGAACTCGACAAGGAAACGCTCTAATGCAACCAGAACCAGATAAATCCCGAACATCTGGCCGGGCCGGCGGAAGGTCGATCTGACTTTCGCCGAGCTCAAAACGAACGCGATGAGGATCGCAAGAATAGTCTCGTACACCGGTGCGGGATGAACGGTAACGCCTGCCGGAGTCGGAACGACGCCCTGCGGGTATCCCATAGCCCAAGGGAGTGTCGACGCCATGCCGTAATCGCCGTCTCCGGAGAGTTGGCAACCGATTCTGCCGACAGCATAACCGATGACCAAAGCGATTCCCGTGAGATCAGCCATCTCCCAGAAACTTTGGCCGACGCTCCTGAGCAACAGCCACACGGCGAACGCTCCACCGACGAGCCCCCAATGGAAGACAAAGCCGGCGCCGCTGAAGATCGTTTGGAGCGGATGCTCCATGAGCTCTGAGGGGAAGCTGATCAGGTAGCCAATCCTGGCACCTGCGATTCCACCGACAGCCGCCCAAGTGATCATGCGCTCTGCGAGCTCCGGAGGCTTTCCCGCAGCGCGGAGATTGACCCAAAGGATCCGCCATGCCGAGAGAAATGCCAGCACCATGAGCAGGCCAAAGCTGTGCACTGGGAGCGGACCAAGTTGGAAGAGGGTCGGAATCATCCGTAAACTCGACGCGAACGCTACTTACCCAAGAGGTCTTTCACCGCTTTTAGCGACGCCGGAGAATCCCAAGCGCGATCACCGACCACGCGCACCGTCGATCGATTTTCGCCCGGGTCGGCGTAGGTGAGAAACTTTCCATCCGGGCCGATAAAAAAGGTCTCCGGAAATCCGGAAAGTCCGTACACCGGAGGATAGGTCAGCTCCGGATCACGGAACACGGTAAAACTGATTCCGTTGTCTTTCACGAACTTCACGACGTTGTCCTGAGAATCGGCAGAATCCACGTTGACCGATACAATCTCAAAGTTCTGTGATTGATACGTTTTGTACAGCCTTTGTAGAGACCCCATTTCGGCCACACACGGCACGCACCAGGTCGCCCAGAAATTCAACAGCACGGTCTTGCCGCGGAAGTCCTTTAGGGAAACGTGCTTCCCATTGAGATCCGTGAGAGAAATCTCGGGCGCGGCGGCTCCTGCCACAAACGCCTCCGAATCAGCGGGCGAAGTTCCCTTGTCGCCGGACCGTTCAGACTTCGGCTCCCCTGCCCCGTTCGTCTGCGCGGCCTTTTCCGCCGAGCCGTGATTACAGCCGGCCAATACAAAAACGAGCAGTGAAAGAGCCACAAAGATTGAATTTCGAGTGCCTCGGCGGTGCATCGGGGAAACTCTCCTGACGGATCGAAGGTGACGATAGAATCGGTTCGCGATGGCAAACCGGGTTCCGCGAACTTTACCAGTCCTTTCGCCAATCCAGCAACCCCTGGCTCGTCTTTCTCACCTCCGTTCGCCCTCCGCTGTTCGAATGAGACGAGGTTGCCAAGTCGTTTTCAGCGGAATATGACAGCTAGGATGACATTCCGTGACTCCGCTGCGCGCGTCGGCTTATCGACGACCCAGGCACTTGTGCGCAGTCTTCCGCTTGCGCCAGCCGTGGATTTTGGCCGGACCCTTGGTCGGTCCGTCGCATTGTTCTTTCCCCGTGAGCGGCGGATCGCGTCGAGCCAACTTCAGGTCGTGCGCAGCAGGAAGCCACTCGGTCCCGCGGTTGAAACGGACCCGGCGTTAGCTCTTCACGAATCGGTCTTCCGAGCTCGGCAACTTTCGGCGGAAACGAATTCTTCCGAGCTCGTTCGATCAGTCTTCGGACACGCATTCGAGAGCGCTGTCGAGGCATTTCGTCTTCCGGAGCTTCTCACACAAGACGAGTCCGGCTCATTCAAACGGATTGATTTTACCGGGCAAGAACACGTTGCCGAGATCATGCGCGAGGGTCGCGGCGCAATCGCGCTCAGCGGACATATCGGATGTTTCGAGCTCCTTGCCGCGTTCCACGTCCGGTGGGGAGCGAAGGTGACGGTCATCGGAAGAGATCCGAACTATTCGTCGGTCAGCAAGCTGATCCGAGATCTTCGCCACTCCTACGGCGTGGAGACGATTTGGCGAGACGAAGCTGCGACGCCGAAGCTCTGGCTCTCGGCATTGCAACAAGGTCGAGTGGTAGCGGTGCTTATCGATCAGGACGTTGCGCTCGATAACGCGTTCACTTCCTTCTTCGGATTACCGGCGGCATACCCGATCACACCGATCCGGATGGCCATCCGGAGGAAGATCCCGATCATCTCATCATTTATCGTCCGGACAGCGAAGCTGCAGCATCATGTAATCACGGCGCCGCTCCAGTATGATCCGGACGATCCGCAAGCGGCGGATCACGTGCTTCGAACGTTCAATGGACGCCTCGAGGATCTCATCTGCCGCTTCCCTGAACAGTGGATTTGGTGGCACCGTAGGTGGCGGCGCAGGCCGCAGATCGATTACACAAAAGAGCCGGAACGGCTTCGCTCGACGGAAGACTATTTGGCTTGGCTTGCAAACGGAGCGGATAACGGAGAATGAGCAACTGCCCTCGGAACATTCGGCATGGACTATCGGCCTTGGCGTTTGCGGTGAGCTTGAGCATGGGATGTTTCAACGTCCAGCTCTCGCATTTGAAGCAGGCTGAGCTGCTCCGCGAAAATGGGCAATATGAGGCGGCAATCCAGCAGTACCAGATATTCATCGACGAGCGTTTACATCAGCCGCCTCCACCGGGTGCGCTGAACCCGTACTTCTATTACCTGCTGATTGGCGACTGTTACTTGAAGCTGGATAAAGCCGACGAGGCGAAATCAGCCTACCTCACTGCGCTTTCAAACGACGTGGACAAGCCGCTCGTCGCAGGGAAGCTGCGTGAGCTCGCAGCTTGGTTTGAAAAGAACAAGCGATTCGACGATGCCATCGCGATTCTCCACGAGCACCGCGAGCTTGATCCGCTCCTGTTTGACCTCGATATCGACCGCAACCACAAAGAAGCTATCGAGGCGGAAGATCAGAGCCGATCCGGCTCTGTTCAAAAAGAAAGCTCCACAAAAGATTCTTTGACACCGCCCAAGACCCATCCTTAAGCGGTCATACCCAGGCTTTCAGCCTCCGGCGGATGGAATCTGGCGTCTTGAGCCGGAATTGTCCTGATTAAGCGATTTCCGGATATCTCCCTGAATTTGTTCAGAGAAAGCGCGAAAGCGGCTGCTTTCTGCGAGATTCACCTACGCCAAAATCTGTGTGCCGCGTAGCCAGAAGCGGTGTTCCTCTGATTCTGAACCAGCTCGAATCTGGCTAAGCTGTTATTTAGAAGCATTTATTAAGCTTGAACGGATTATAGAACAGCTTTTGATTCGCTCTGGACTTAATAGCGCGCAATCTCTCGGTCTTTGAAGTTTAAGGTTTATTTGGAGGAGTCCCCTGTATGGAAAAGAAAGTTGCACCGCTGCTGTTGACTGTTCGTGAAGTATCGAAGCTTCTTCGAGTACAACGCCCGAAGGTATACGAGTTGATCAAGGATGGGGCGATTGATGGGTTCAAGTTGGGCGCAGACTGGCGTATCCGAAGAGACTCCGTAGAAAACCTTATTGGCCCGATTCCGGAAGGCTTCTTCAACGGCGCAAAGCTGGAAGCTGACGATGAGTCGGACAGCGAATTGCAGAACTCGCACGCCTAAGCGGGTTCCGACGCGAGCGGCTCCATCCGAAATGGTCGGATGGAGTGGACCGCTTAGTGGAAAAGCCGGGAGAGCTGACGTTCTCGCCGGCTTTTTTGCATTCGGGCGCCGGATCTTGGGGGCCCGAAGTCACCTACGACATCGGAGCGCCGGGCGGTGGCGGAGGGGGCGGTGCATTCGCCGGGAGAACGCCGCTTTGAATCCTGCGGTCACCCTTGCGCTTCGCGGCCCAGAACAGAAAGGCGGCTCCCGCCAGAATGCCCGCGCCGAACAGCGGTCGCACCGCAATCCAGCAAACGGCTACCGTAGTCGCGGAAAGCACGACTGACAATGCGAAAGCGGCCAGGCCCATTCCCAGCCCAACGATGCTATCGACGAACGGCAGAAACGACGCCAGCGCTTGGATCGGTCCGAGAATCATGAGCAATCCGAAAAACATGAGCAGCCATCCCACCCCGCGGAGAATCCAGGTCAGAATCGAATTTCGAGACTGTGCCGCGTCAAAGACGTAGTCACTGTCGTGGATGCCGGTCTCGAGCATCTCGAGAGCGTTTCCCGCTTTCGTCTGGTAGGGTCCGAACGTCTCGCCCACCTGTTTCGCAACAATGCTGACATCGGTTGGCGGAACTACCGAGAAATCCACTTGGAGGTCGCCGATCTCGGGATTTCTCGGGTCACGTCCATAGTAAAAGCTGTTCGAATCGAGCCGCGCTGTTCTCGAGCCCAACCTCGGTGCACGAGAGACATCGCCGGTTCCGATCTGGACCGGCTGATAATTCGAGAGCTGCTCAATCAGACCGGAAGACAATCGATGAGCGCCGACATACGCTCGTGCTGAAGACAGCTCCTGCGTGGCGGCCGGCATGGAGTCAGGGTTCTCATGGCCGGAAGGATAATGGAACGAGCTCGAGTTGATCCGGTTCTCCGACCAGACCTTCTTGTATTCGTATGTCGTACGTTTATTGGAACCGGAACCGTGTGTGTCCTTGTCTTCGTCCCATTGATACATCCGTACTTTGCGGCGCAGCCGCAAACCGCTTGCCGATACTGAAAACTGCGAGTCGGTCAGAGTTTCGTCTGTCTGTGCCCGGCCGGCGGTAAAAACCAATTTTCCTTCGGTTTGAGGATTTCGGCTCGCCTGGTCGACATTGACCACGACGCTCCGGCCCTCTTCGAGGCTTCGAGCCTGACGAACTGAACGGAGCTCATTCCAGCCAAGAAGCGCAAAAGAGCCCAGGAAAAATATCGCGCCGAAGAGGACGCCTTTGAAGGAGTTTCCAACTCGACCGAGGAAACCGGTGTTGTCATATTCAGTGTAGCTGTCGGCCATAGACGCATGCTCCAGTTGGGCTATCCGAAGAGAATCTCGGCAGAATCGTTAGCGCGCTCAAGCGAATCATGACGACCCACCGAGTCCTCATGCCAACTCACATAAAACGGCTACGGACGGAAGGCGACCCGTATTTTTCAAGGGTCTTTAGCACTCAATGATGCTGATATCAGGTCGGACGGTTTTGAGTTTTCGCACAGATTGAAGGGGCGAGGTCCGGCACTGCCCGACGACCACGAGCCGAACCATCGGGTCCCTCCTCAAAAGACGGAGCCCTTCGTCTGCGTTCTCGGCCACATGAGAGCTGGCACAGCCGGCGTCCCGCAATATGGTCGCGATCTGTCGCCGGTGGCGGGAATCAGAGTCGATGACGAGTACGTGGTCTCCAGGGGGCCAAGAGATATCGTCGGTCGATTTGCTCTGAAGGAGGAGACGCAGTGCAGCGAGCAACTCGTAGTTTCCGTTCTCGGCTTCGATGACAGCGAGTAAGGAGCTGCTGCCGTCCGAAAAGGGTGCCGAGCGAATTCTCCACTGCGCCGCCTGGTGTCCCAGTGGCCGAACACTGAGCCACTCGTGTTGCGAACGCTCGAGGAGATCAAAAGGCCTTGCAGCGAACACTGATGGAGAAAATATCTCTGCCAAGCCGTTCGGCAGCTCTCCGTCGTTCAACTCGGTGAAAAGCTCTTCCGCAAACCTATTCGCCCAGAGAATGGCCCCGGAGCTCTCTACTTCAAGGAGCCCGATCGGAAGCACGACGTCGAGCGGTTCCCAGGTCTCGAGCGAAGCTCGCGCTACCGCGGCTCGGATGCGTTTGATCTCGAACGGCTTTTCGATCAGATCAACAACGTGCCTCTGTGCCGCGCTGCGCTCGAGCTCGTGTGAAATGAAACCGGAGATCACGATGACCTGCAGATCGGGGTGAACCAACCGCAGTGCATCGGTTATCGCAAGCCCGCTCGCCGAGTCGCTGAGCATCCAATCGGTAAGTAGGATGTCCGGTCGGTAACGCACGCCGATTTCGATTGCTTCTCGACTGCCGGCTGCGGTCGTCACACGGTGATCCGCAGCGCACAAGAGGGCGGCGAGCTCCTCACGATAGCTGCATTCGTCATCGACAATTAGAATACTCGCCATGGCGCGCCCTCCAATGTGAAGACCGAGAAAGAACGGATAGACACGATCCTACTCCCCAATGAGCTCAATATCCAGGTCTTGCCGCGCTCTGAAAGAGGGTGTTCGCAGTCCCGACCAGAGCTCCTTCTATCTCCCTGATCTGACGAAGGGTTTCGTGGCTTCGGGGCAGCGTGGCGAAGGTCGGACCGAAAGAAGACCGAATAGATTAAAAATGACCTTCTCTCCGATTCAGTTCATAACTGAACAAGGATAACCTGCCATTATCTCGCCTCCCCTCTTTGAAAGCCTTGCTTCGGTGCTGTCTCGGTCGTCGTGTGCAGGCGGAAAGCGTCCGCACACGGTGGCCTGAACTCGGATAGAGGATTTTTTAAGGGGAGCGTTACAATGCCGATGAGCTACTACATCATCGCGGTCTCGATGGCGCTGCTGGCCCTGGCCCAGGTGGTCGTCGGTTCGCGGATCGGGCTGAAGCTGTGGCACTACTACGACAATGGGCTCAAGGATGTCCCGCCGCTCGGGAAAACTGAGGACCTCGGTCTGTGGACGCCTCAAGTCAGCAGAAACAGTCGCCGATGGATGGAGCCGCTTCATCTCTGGCTGATCGTCGGCCACGGTTTCGTCGGCCTGCTTCTGCTCGTCGCCGGCATCGCACTGAGCTTCTGGTACCCGAGCCTGGCGATGGCGAGCCCCGGTCGCACAGGCCCGGACTACCTGGTCATCACGACGCTGTTCTTCGTCTATGTCGCGACAGTCTGCGCGGTGAGCGAATTTTACCGTCGCAAAATCGTTGACTGGTCGAAGATCGTTTTCCATCACCGCGCGGAGATCAGCGGCACCTACGTGCTGCTCTACGTCACGGAGCTCCGTCATCTGCGGTTTGTGAACGTTCCGATCGGTATCGTCGCTCTGGGGCTCGCTTGTTATTCAGGCGCGCAGATCTGGCTCGAAGGCTGAACCACGACGCGGCCGAACGGAATAGCACGGGTTTTGGAGATCCGATCTTCAGGACCCGTGCAGTCAATCCATCGCTCGCTTTCTGTTCCCGATCAGTTGGTGAGACTCAACGTCGTCATCAGCTCGGCTACAGACCATGGTTTCGGAATGAACAGATGGACGCCGAACTCCTTGAAGCTCGCGGCGTGATCAACTGCGCTCGTGCCGATAATCTTCACATCGGGACGAGTGCTCCGCATCACATTGATAAGCTCTCGTGGAGTGCCGTCCGGCATATCGTAATCGATGACCACGATGCGGATCTCGCCGTCACGGATGAAGAGCCGTAACGCCTCGCGATGAGTGCTCGCTGTATGCAGATTCGTGCTGAGACGGCGGAGCAGGTCTCTGGTCACCATGCGCACTGATTCCAAATCGTCGACGAGGAGCAGATTGCCTTCGATCTTGGAAGTTTGCTCGGCGATATCAAGCAGCTGGAGCACGGTAAAGTTCGAACGATAAATCTGGCTCTGCCGGTCGAGCACAACCACCAGGCGCAGGCCCGCGGGGCTCAGCTCCCAAGAGCGCATCAGCCAACGCTCGGTCGTGTCGGCTGCCGGATTGGTCTCCACCCACTGAGCTGCGGATTGATGCATGAGCTCCGCAGAGCTGACCCCGAACAGCTCATCAACAGTCGCAACCCCTCTTCCCGAAGGCAGAGCTCTCACGAGGTCTTCAAATTTCGGATTGCCATACACGATACGCCCCTCGGGTGTCGCTTCGAACACTGCTATTGAGAGACGACGGGACGGGCGCTGCCGGTATTGGCTCGCGCGGTTGACCGAATCTCTGATCTCCGCCAGATGAAACGGCTTCTCGAGGAAAGCGAAAACGTCACTCCGTTCGACATCACGTCGAAGGTCGTCGGATGCAAATCCGGTTATGACGATCGTTCGCAGCTCAGGATACACAAGACGCAGGGCATTCGAGATCTCGATGCCGTTCATCTCTTCGTTGAGAAGCCAATCGGTTACCAGGACGTCCGGACGGAACGTACATCCGATTGCAATGGCTTCCCGGCTTCCGGTAGCGCTCCGAACCTGGTGCCCTTCTCTCTCCAGCACAGCTGCGATCTCTGCGCAATAATCCGGTGTATCTTCTACGACCAATACCGATGCCATACCTTTCCACTGTATCCGATTCGATTTCTGCTCAACTTCCTTCTGAGCTGATTACGCTGAAGGGACATTTTCGATGAGCGCCTGAAGATCCGCCCACTCCCAGGGCTTCGGCATAAAATGCTGCACGCCGCAGCTTTCGAAGTATTCGCTCTTCGCACCGTGACCAGTTCCGACGAACAGGATTTCCGGGCGGACGCGGCGACATTCATCCAGCGCTCGGCGAATTTCCTCCGATGGAATCTCGGAGTCGACGATCACTACAGAAAGCGACTGGTCTTTATCGATCAGCGGGAGAGCTTCATCCAGCGTTGTCGCTGCGTGGCAGACCAATCCGATCTTGCGTAGCTCTTCCGTCATGAGACGGCGGGAAAGCATCTTGCGATCGACAAGCAGGAAGTGATTTGCCGTCTGCACCTGAGCATCCGACGCGGATTGGCCGATGAGGAGCTTGACCAGTGAATTCTGCCGATATTCCTCTTCGGCTTCTTCGAGAACGACAAAGAGGAGTGTTTCCCACCGTTCGAATCGGCGCATCCGAAGAATAATCTCCGAACGGAGACGAGAGTTTGCGCTGACATGCACCCAAGAAGTAGCCGCCTTCTTGAAAAACCGCTCGCCGGGAAGCTCGAGAATGTCGTCGAAGGCGACCCGACGGAGCAGCCGCTCTGGGATATCCACCATCTCGTGGAACGCAGGATTATAGTGCTGGAGCGACCCCTTGAGGTCAGTCACGACGACACCGATCGGTTCACGGACCGGCTGATTCGCCTGTTGAGCGACCTTCAAGGCTTCTCGCACATAATCGTGGATCACTCCGAGCCCAAACGGCTTTTCGATGTATCCGAAAATCTCCTGGGCATTTGCCTCGGAACGTAGGTCTTTGGACCCGAAGCCGGTGATCGCGATCACCGCTAGGGACGGAAGCATCACTTTCAGCGCAGCGGCGAGAGTAAGCCCATCGACAGAGTTCCGAAGCAACCAATCCACGATGAGCACGTCCGGTCGCAGATTCGCGGCGAGCTCAACGGCTTGCTCCGCATCGGATGCCGTATACACGGAGTATCCGGCACGGGTGAAACTTCCGGAAAGCTCGTCTCTGTAATCGCTCTCGTCATCAACAATGAGTATCGCGGGCATATTTCGTCTTTTCTCCGTCCAGCTCGCGGCACGGATAATCGATCGTTATTACAGTTCCGTCACCGACTTCACTTTCGACGGTGATGGTGCCTCCTTGGTTCGAAACGATTCCATGTACGACGCTTAAACCAAGACCGGTTCCACCTTGACGCTGACGCGTGGTGAAGAATGGATCGAAGATATGTTTCAACTGCTCTCTGGGAATACCACATCCGTTATCTGAGATGCGAATGCGGACCATATTTCCAACGACTTCTGTGCGAATATCGATCTCTGCTCTTCCCGAAGCAGATTCGATTGCGTTCTTCACCAGATTGACGATCACCTGCTCCATTTCCAGCGGATCGGCAATCACAGCGGGAAGCGTCGGAGAGAGATCGAGCCGGATTGTCGATTGAGAAACGTCCATCGACTCTCGGATGAGCTCGATTGAATTTCTGATTGATGCGTTCAGATCGGTAGCCGTGCGCTCGCGACGTTGCTCTCGTGAAAACTGCAGAACGCCTTTGACGATGCCACCGCACCGCTTTGCGTTGTGAATGATCCGCTGACAGGCATCTTTGAGCAGGGAGATGGTTCTCGCCGGATCTGCGGGCTGATCCGCAATCTCGAGCCCATTTTGCGCGGCAAGGAGGATCGCCCCAACCGGATTGTTAATCTCATGAGCGATACCTGAGGCAAGCGCTCCGATGGAAGCCATTCGTTCGCTCTGCCGAAGCTTGTCCTGCGACGTAACGAGCTCACGCGTCCGCTCCGCAACCATTTCTTCGAGCTCTTCACGGTATCGTGCGAGCTCATGCTCGATCTCTTTTCTCCGGCTGATATCGCGAGAGATGGAGGAGATGCCCACGACCCGGCCGCGCGAATCAACCACGAGCGATACGCTCAGTGAAACGTGAACGAGCTGCCCGTCCCGGCGCAATCGCACTGTTTCGTAATGTTCGATTCGCTCGCCTCGCACGAGCCGAGTAAGGATGTCAGAGATTTCGCCGATGCGATCTTCGGGCACCAAAAAGTCAATCGGCTTTCCCACGGCTTCCGCCGCCGAGTAGCCGTAGAGACCTTCGGCAGCATTGTTCCAGGAGGTCACGATCTTATCGAGAGTGGTACCGATAATTGCGTCAGTTGACGACTCGACGATTGCGGCCAATCTCGACTTCGTCTCCTCCGCTTCTTTGCGGATAGTAATATCCGTGGCAACTCCGAGGATCTGATATGCTTGTCCGGTTTCATCGAGCAGAGGGCGTTTAATCGTCTGAAGCCACCTTCTCCGGCCCTTCGCATCGGTGAGCACCTCCTCGGGAATGATCAATTCCTGCCGCCCGTCGAGGACCTTTCGATCGTCCTCGCGAAAATGCTCCACCTCGTCGGGATTGGAATTGAAATCGGCGTCGGTTTTTCCGAGGATCTCTTGGATGGAGATACCGTACGCTTCCGCCACCGCAGTGTTCACCAACGTAAACTCGCCCTTCCGATTTTTCGCAAAAATGAGATTCGGATTCAGATCGATTACCTGATGCAAGAATCGTTGCTGCTCGCTCAGAGAGCGCTCGGCATTTTGGCGCAGCACAAGTTCTCTTTCGAGGGATTCAGTTCGTTGGCGAAGAGCTCGCTGCAGAGACAGCGCATGGTATGCGACGGTTCGGATCAGGGAATAGATAATGAGGCACCCGATTCCAATGAGGCCAAGTACGCCGAGCGACACTCGGCGAAGCATGTTGTTCGCGGCGAAATCAAACTGCTCCGAATCGACCACGGCGATGACGGCCCAAGGTGTGTTTCGAACAGGGGTGAAGGCGACCAAACTGCCGGCGCCCTCGCTGTCCATCATCACAATTCCGTATTCGTCCTGAAGCGCACGGTGAAGGATGCCTCTCAAGATCGAGCCCGATTCCACTGATTCCGTCGAAAGGGTGCCCGATTCCGTAGCTGAAAACAGACGTTCCGTCCCGTCGACTCGCTGGCCGAGATACACGTGCGGCGCCCGACGCCCGACGCCCGTACGGACAAGTGAGATGACATCGCTCGCCGAGAAAAGGAGAATGTCCGTACCTAACCGGCGTGAATCGCTCGACCAGATCGGTGTACTGACGACAAGAGTCACCTCGTTGTCGTGAATGATCGGTCCGCGCATGGCCATGTCGTTCCGCGTCAGCGCCTGCTCCGGCCACTCCGCCGGAGAAATCGCTCGCCCAAAGGAAAGTACACAGTCAGACGAAGGTCCTACGGTGCGGCAGATCGCACGAATGTCGGGCTCGATCTTTTCGATATCCTGAAAGATCGGATTCGAGTCCTGTTTGAACTGTTCCAGGGTCGATTCGCCCGACGCAAGTTTCTCGAGCAGCCCACGAGCTCGGGTACGATTCGCCACCTGGAGCGCCGTGCTTCGGATCCGTTCGAGCACCTTTTCCAGTGTCAAAGCCCGATTTTCGGTTGTTTCCAGCAAGCGTTCGCGCTCGATTCGCTGCAGCCGCTCGTAAAGCGGCAGCATACCGAAAGCGGCGCTAAAGACTGCGACGAAGAACACCCCGAGAACCGAATAAAGGATCATATTCCGGAGCAGCTGAGACGTCTTTGGTGGAACAGGACTGCGCTGCGCCCAAGCATAAAGAAGCAAACTGGTACCGAGCAAAACGTTCGCAAATCCTCCTTGAACCGACATGCGGGTGAGCTGGCTCCAACCCGTATGGGCAGCGGCAGAGGAAAGATTGCCCAGTAACGAAATGCATCCGAGGAGCGCGACGATAACGCCTACAGACGAAGCAAGCTTGACTCCAATGGAATGTCGAGCTTTCGGGAGAAGCGAATACAGCGCGACACCGACGAGGGTAAGAGAGAGCGCTGAAGTCGGGCTCATGCGAAGATCGCCCGTTCCCGGAGAATGGCTGAGGAGACCAACGGCGCTGTCTAGACCAGTATTGATGTGAAAGAGAAACTCACACAGTCTGCCGAGAGACAGAATGAAAGCGATTGAGGTCGTAACAAGAGCAGTCCGGACGAGCTCGCGATGGATCGCGAGCAAGGCTACGCCGGAAAGAACGAGTGCGAGCGACGTATCCGCGCGAAGCGGCCGAATCGTCGCGTTCCACCACGCGAAGCGCTCGCCGGGCGCAAACCACCCGAGAAATCCACCGAAACCGATAAGGCAGACAAAAAGCGACAAGCAAAACGAAAGGAAGAGGAGCTGCGGCTGTACGTCGGAGTGCAGCGACTCAGACGCAGAGGGGCCTTCGATCGGATCCGAAGAGGGAGGCTGCTGATTCTCGTTCGAGTCGCGGAGCATACGAACCGTTCGAATGTTGTCAGAATCAACCTCGAGCGAGCGACTTCCCCGAAAAGAATCTTCCGGAGAAGCTCAAAGCAGCGTTCAAAACCGGCAAGCTTTCCCATGAGGCCGGGAAGCTCTCGTTGCTTCACACACATCAAGCTGCCGTAACGTTTTATTCTACCGGAATTCGGCTCTGGAGTCGACCGCTGAGAGCTCGAACCAAGGTGGCTAACTGCCCGTACCGTATAGCGCTTCTTTGGACCCAAAGAGGGAAACATATTCCACCAGGCTGAGCGTTTCCGCCCTTCGGCCCGGATCGAGGCCGGCGCTCTCGAGGACGCGCTGCACTCGAGACTTGTCGCCCAACACCCCCGAATCGGCCAACGAGTTGAGAAGAGTCTTTCGACGGTGTGAGAAAGCCGCGCGTACGAGCTGCTCGAATGCGGCGAGGTCGCTCACTTCATACCGCGGCCTTTCCAGCACACGGAGCTCGAGCAGACGGGATTCTACATCTGCCCGTGGGTAGAAACAGTGCCCTGAGATTTTCGGCCCGAGGCGAGCGTCTGCATACATTCGTATCAACACGCTGAGTGAGCCGTAGTCTTTGCTACCTTCCTGCGCAGCCGCTCTCTCGGCGAATTCACGCTGCAGGAGAAGGACTGCACGGGTGATGCTTTTTCGATATCGAATGATCCAGAGAAGCACCTCTGTAGACAGCGAGTATGGAACGTTGCTGACAATAGTCAGCGGACGAGGACCGAGCCTCGGATCGGCGTCCGCATCTATTTCGCGCACGTCCTCAAGAAAGATCGTTGCGTTCGAGAGCGCCGCGAGCTCGGGCCTCAGAAGTTCGACAAATCGCTCTTCGACCTCGATCGCGGTGTAGCGGCCGCTCGCTCGGGCGATATCGAGCGAAATCGCACCCAGTCCCGGACCAATCTCGACGACCGTGTCGTTTCGCGAAACGCCCGCGAACTTGCAGATCATATCGACGCTGCCGCGCTCGCAAAGAAAGTTTTGCCCCCGCTGTTTTCGGGGAGTAACTCCCATCAGCGTGAGGGCAGCTTTGATTTCAGTGAGCGTGCGAGGAGTCGGCATATGCTGCTCGAAAGGGAGTGTCACGTTTCTCTATCATGCGAGCGGCCACCGGGGCATCGCGCCGACGTCGAAGGGCACATTCGGACCCAGATCAGCTTTCGGCAAAGGCCGCTCGTGCCATTCGCGAAAGCTCAGCGCGTTATGAAGGAGAATTCGCGCTCCCAGCACACCTATCATCGCCGCATTATCCGTGCACCAGCGCGACGGGGGAACAAAAAAGGCAATTCCTTTCTGGCGGAGTAAAGCTCGAAGGCGTTCCTGAAGATGTGTGTTCGCCGCAACGCCGCCGCTCAAATGGACGGCACGTGGGCGGTGATGCGAGACCGCCTTCCGGAGCTTGAGAAGAAGGGCTTCGACCAAAGCCGTCTCGATACCCGCCGACACGTCGCAAAGTGTCTGCGGGTCGCGAAGCTCATCCCCCAAGCGATCCACCCGTCTGCGAACTGCCGTTTTGACGCCGCTGAAGCTGAACGCGGAGTCGTCCTCCGGCATGCCTACCGGAAACGGAAATCGAGCTCTGTCGCCTCGCGCGGCGAGCGCCGCGAGCTGTGGCCCACCGGGGTAGGGCAAACCGAGGAGCGTTGCTGATTTATCGAAAGCCTCTCCAACGGCGTCATCTTTCGTCCGGGCCACGAGCTCATACTCCCGAAAGCTCTTGATCAACACCAGCTCCGTGTGTCCACCGGACACGAGCAGAAGCAGTGCCGGATAAATCGGCTCCGGCCGTATTTCCAGAAGATCCGACGCGAACAGGTGTCCCTCGAGATGGTTCAACGCAAGCAGCGGAAGATTGCGCGCCAACGCAAATGACTTCGCGAACGTCAGCCCCACGAGCAAGCATCCGTTCAGTCCTGGACCTCGAGTAACGGCAACAGCGCTCAAATCGTCCGGACGACAGCCCGCGGACTGAAAAGCTTGGTCTATCAAAATGGGGAGATTCTGCAGATGCTCTCTGGCAGCGAGCTCCGGGACGACACCACCGTAAGCAACGTGCAGGTCGGTCTGGCTCGAGATCAGGTCCGCTTTGAGAAACTCTGCCGGCTTCGCCGAACGATCGGAGAACCGATTGATGTCGACGATAGCAACCGAGGTTTCATCGCAGCTTGTCTCGATTGCAAGAAGCATCACTGCTGCTTGAGGAAGCCGGCAAGTGCCTGTTTGTCAGCAGTGCTCAACCGCTGGAAGTAGTTCCAGGGACACACTCGAGCGTCGCTGAAGGTCCCATCGGGCCGCTTCCCGCTCGAGAGGTACTCGACGAGCTGTTCCTCGCTCCACGCCAGCAAGCCGGTTTCTGCCGTACCACGGATGTCCGGTCCCGACGCTGGAAAAGTTCCACTTTCAATCGCTTCGTCGAACTTTGCATTGTGGCCAGGGGTCTCCGAAGGCACCGCAGTCGGGCGAGCGATTATTTTCTGCTCAGCAGGTTTTCCGTAATACTCCTCTTGTCCCTCTTCTGAGAGAAGACCGTGCATCGTCTTTTCCTCCTGCTCCTTCTGGTCTTCAGGAGACACTGGTTTGAACAGTGAAAAGAGCGCTTTGAGCGACTTGAGGAGATCATGTCGCGTCTCTGTGTTCCCGGCGAATGCGGGCGCAGATTCGATAAAGCCTGCCTCGGGCGTATGGCAACCGTAACAACCGCTGACATGATACGCGAGGTAGCGGCCGTACGCGGTCGATTTGCTCTTTGGAGGCGCCGGAACGTATCCTTCGACTTCGCTGTGTTGCGAGATGAGTCCCCATTTCTTCCGTTCGAAAGACCCGAGCTGCCGACGTTCGACCGGGGATCTCACGCCGGGCGCGGTCAGAAGATAAACGGCGATCGCTTTTGCGTCGTTATCGGAGAGCCAGCGATAGGTCGAATGAAGGTCCAGAGAGAGCGGTTTGCCGTCCTTGTCGATCGAAGCGCGAACGGCCCGCATGACCTCTGCGATCCCCCACGAACCAATGCCGGTCTCCTTGTCGGAGGTGATATTCGCCGCACGGACCGTGCCGAAGCGATCCTGCATCACGCGTCCACCGCTGAGCGGAGACTCCGCATTCCCGCTCACTGCACCGTGACAAGATCCACAAGCGGCCCCTCCGAGAACGAGATATTTTCCCCGTTCTTTCAGGGACTCCATTACGCGGGGGTCGGTGATTCGCACGGGCGCCGGAGACTCGAACTCTCCCGCCCCCGTGGTGGGCTCGGTTACTTGGTGCTCGCCCGGCGAGCTCTCGCTCGATTCGGAATTCCGTTCCCAAAGAATGGAGCAGGAACAGAAGCTCAACGCCGCGGTCGACAGCAGCCCCAGCAGAAGAATGCCCGCACCCCCTCCACGCCTCTGGCTCCGCACTATTCGACCTTCAGCGTCAGGAAGATGGTATTTTCTCCACGGCGCACGAGAAGGAGCAACGGCTTTTTCTTCTCGAGGTCCTTGGTCGCTTGGCGGAACTCCTTCGCCGTGTTCACAGTTTTCGAGCCGACTTCGAGAATCACATCTCCTCGCTTGAGACCTGCGTTCGCCCCCGGAGTGTCAGGAGCGATTTCCGTGACGACGACACCTTTTGTCTCGTCCAAGCTCAGGCTTCGTGCGATATCCGGTGTAATTTCCTGAACAGTAATTCCGAGAGAGGATTCCTCGGTGTCCTCGACAACGGGCGTTTCCGCCTCTTCATCGGCGAGCTCTTCGATTTTCACTTTCAGGGTTTCCGGCTTGCCGGCGCGAATGAGATCGACGTCTACCGTTTTCCCGACCTCAGTCTCGGCCACCATGAGCGGGAGGTCTTCGTTCTCCTGAACCGCTTTCCCATTGTATTTGGTGATCACATCTCCACGCTGGAAGCCGGATCGGCCGGCCGGGCTATTCGGCAGGACGTCGGCAACCAACGCGCCGCTTGCGTCGTGCAGCTTGAGCGCCTCAGCGACATCTTCCGAAACAGGCTGAATCAACACTCCCAGCCAGCCGCGCACGACTTTCCCATGCTTGTGGAGCTGAGTGATAATGGATTTCACGAGATTAATCGGCGTCGCGAATCCGATTCCGATGTTGAATCCGGTGGAGCCCATCCGGCCGGGGCTGAAAATTGCGGTGTTGATGCCCACAACTTCGCCGTCGGCGTTAAACAGCGGCCCTCCGGAGTTACCTGGATTGATCGAGGCGTCCGTTTGAATGAAATTGTCGTACGGCTTTCCGCCCGGAACTCGGCGCGATTTTGCCGAGACGATACCGACCGTGGCTGTGTGTCCGAGCCGGAACGGATTTCCGATAGCGATCACCCAGTCTCCAGGGTTGATCTTATCTGAATCCCCCAGCACGACAGCGTTGAGCTTTTCAGGCATGTCGACTTTCAGAAGAGCAATGTCCGTCTTCGGGTCGACTCCGATAACCTTCGCCTCGTAGCTCTTCTTGTCATCACGGAAGGAGACCAAGATCTTCGTGGCTTTGTCGATAACATGCTGGTTCGTGACAATGTATCCGTCCGGATGGATGACAAACCCGCTCCCTAAGCTGCTGAACGAGCGCTTCCCTTGCGGCGCGTCGGGCGGGAGCTGGAAGAAAAAATCGAAGGGGGACTGGAACTGACCGCCCTTATCCTGATCGCCGAATCCACCCTTGTGTCCGAATGGCGCTCCGACTTTCTCCGTTCCTTCGATGGAGATGTTGACGACCGCTTTGCCGAGCTTTTCGATCACCGGCGCGAAGCTCGGAAGCTTCAACTCAACTCCGGCATCATGCGATTCGCCTTCGACCCACAAATGGTCCTCTGCGCGTGCGTCGCCAGCAGCCCCAACGATGCCCGCCGCGAAGAGAAGCGTCGCAGAAAGTGCGGTTCTCAAGAATGCGGCCCGAGAAACACCCCGAAAGGCAAATTTGGAACTGTGAGCTCTACCGACACGAACCGAGATAACGCGCTGCTTCATGTGATTACTTTCTGCTTTCAATTTTTTTCACAAAGGTAAGTCGGAGGCTGGTCAGAACTTCCGCGATGAGACGCTGTTCCTCTCCGGAGAGATTTCCTTTCGTCTTCTCTTCCAGAAGAGCGAGAATATCGATCGTCTGTTTTGCCGCTTCCAAATTTTCGACGGCAGACTGTGTTTCCGGATTAGGTATCTCGCCGAGCATGACCAATGCCTGAGTTGCCAAGCTGACTACGAACGAAGGAAAGTCCACTCCTGATGCATGGTGATGCTCAGGCTGTTGGTCTCTCGCGGAGGAACCTCTTTCCGAAGCTCCTCTCATGGGTTCGTGTCCGCCCCCGCCAGTTTGGGCGTGGGCAGCCCGGTCTTGGACGGTTTGGTCATGGGCGGTGGGAGCCACGCGTACACGGTCGTCGTCCGGCGAAGAAGATTTCGTTTCCCCTTCGTTGGTAAACCGACGTTTGTCTACCACTTTAAATTCTTGTGAGCCCGGTTTTTCGTCGGTCATAGATCATCGCTTCCCAAGCAATTTGCGGCACGTGAACAGCCCGCATTTCCTAGGAGTTCACTGGCATTAATGAGCGCATTGCAGCATCTCGGCCGCGCTCAATTAAAATCAATTTCTCAAAAAAGACAAACTCATACGCGAGCCCGGACATCGACAGCCGAACGTCCTGAAATCCGCTCAGCTGCTCTTCCAGGCCCGTTGCACTGCTCGCCGCTTGCGGCGGCCGTTTTGAGCGCTAGCTCCTCACTCGATGGGTGCAACACTCAAGGGTCAGCCGTGCTGAGCGTCCTCATTTGGCATCTAACACACGCATGCGCGGCGCGCCAAAGATCTCGTGACGATGAGAGCCTGCAAAAACTTCGATTCTCCTCTATAGTCCTCCGGCGGACGAATCGAACATACAGGCAAGCCGGAGATACGAGAGAAAGTCGAGCAATGAACATTCGAGTATTGGGCTCGGGGACGTCTACGGGCGTACCGGTGCCAGGTTGCACCTGCGCTGTTTGCACTTCACACGATCCCTTGAATAAGCGACTCAGAACTTCAGTGTTCGTCGAGATTCAGCCGACGGACGTTCCGTCGCGGCGAGCCATCGATCCCACCATCGAGCCATCGGAAACCAGCCGCGTAGCCGGTGGAATTCTTATCGATACTTCACCGGATCTCCGTTACCAGGCTCTCCGCGCAAGTATCGCGAAGATCGATGCCGTGCTCTATACGCACGTTCATGCGGACCACGTTTTCGGAATCGATGATCTACGCAGCTTCAATTTCATCAATCAAAGCGTCATCCCGGTCTACGCGAGCGAAGAAAGTGCCGCAGAGCTCGAGCACCGCTTTTCGTATGCATTCTTCCCGGATCCACGTTACGAGGGAGCGGCGCCGCCTCAGCTCACCCTCACTCGGATGAGACCGTTCGAACCGATTCGGCTGTTCGGGATCGAAATTCTTCCGCTCCCGGTCAGGCATGGAAAAATGGAGGTGTTTGGTTTCCGGATTGGAGATTTTGCCTACCTCACCGATTGCTCCTTCATCCCGGACGAAACGCGAGCAAGACTGGAAGGCCTCGAGGTGCTCATCCTCGACGGATTGCGGTACCGGCCGCACAAGACGCATTTCTCTCACGAACAGGCTGTCCGTGAGATTGAGCGGATCGCTCCGAAGCGCAGCTATCTGACCCACGTTTCGCATGAGGTCGAGCACCACTCAGCGAACGAAAATCTGCGCAAGCTCACCTCTCTTGCGGTCGAGCTCGCCTATGACGGCCTCGAAATAAATCTCTCTTGTTAGCTTTTTTTTCGGAAACGGTAGCGTTGCGGCCCTTTGAGCGGACGCTTTTTTCCCGGCTCGAGGAGCTTTCGCTTCTTGAGCAAAGCGAGCTGGAGCTGCACCGATTCGCGATCCGCAAGCACCACCTGAGAAAGCGCTTTCAGCTCACCGAGAGTAAACTCCTCGGGAAGGAAATGCTTTACGGTGTCCGATAGCAGAACTCGCTCTTTCAGCCGATTCACCCCGCACTGGACAATTTTGCGGTGGTCGAAGGCTAAGCGCGGGAGACTCGATACTTCAAACCATGCGGCCTCGGCTGCTCCTCCCTTGGACGCCGCCTCCCTCCCGGCGGGTACAAGAGCAATCGCGCTCACGGCGACGACGCGGCCGCGCGGGTCACGCTTCGGATCTCCGAAAGCGTGAAGCTGCTCGAAATGGAACTCGCGCGTTCCGATCTCCTCTTCGAGCTCAGCCGCAATCGCTTCCTCCAGAGATTCCTTCTCGCGAAGGAATCGACCGGGAATCTCCCAATGGTTCTTGAACGGCGCGTGCTGGCGCTTCGCAAGCAGTACGCAAAGGGAATCCTCGCGTAAGGTAAGAATAACAAGGTCGACTGTCAGCTCGATAGCCATGATTCGGATTCACTCCAGCGGCGGGATCACTGCCCACTCAGCTCGCGGATCTTCTGACGTGCGGCATTCGCCTCGTTGACCCGCTTCGGAAGCCCATCGATAAGCTTCACCAGCTCTGTATACTCTTTCACGGCCAGGGCGTTGTCACCCTTTTTCTCATAGATTCGCGCAAGGTCACCGTGAACGGTATGCTCGGTCGGGTCGATCTTTCGTGCAGCCTCGTACGCTTGTCGCGCCCCCTCGAGATCCCCTCCCTGTTCGTAAAGGTTCCCAAGGAGCTGCCGGAGCTGCAGATCCGACGGCGACAGATCGCACGCCTCGTTCGCGAGACGAATGGCTTCCGCAAAATTTCCCATCTTGCGATAGACGTTTGCAAGATACATGTGCGCGAGCACGTGCTTCGGCTGGCGATCGAGCACCGCTTGATATTCCGACAGGGCACGATCAAGCTGCGTCTTCTCTTCGTAGTACCGACCGACACCAAGGCGTGCCTCCATGTAGTTCGGATCGGCAGCGAGCGCCTCTTTGAACTTTGTGAGCGCTTCTTCCGACTGGCCGGCGTCCTGAAGTTTTCTCCCCTCCTCTGTAAGACCCGGAGCGCCGTTGTTCTTGCACGACGCCAGCAAGATGCACGAGATGAGCGCAGTCCCCAGCATCACCGATCGAGAATCCACCCATCGAGCTCTCTTCATGCGAAAAGATGCTGAAACACCGAGTATACGGGAAAGGTCAAACATTGGGGGCCTCAGCAAGTCAACGAACCGCCGTGCGAGCATCCTTCATGGTAACACGACGGTGACCACCCGTCAGAAAGAAGTTCAGTCCGTTTTCCGGGGCGCCCGTTCTTGCCGCTCGACCATGCGGTCGAGGACCTTTTCGAGCTTCAGGATCCGATCGAGCACCTTCTGAGTTTCCGGGGCGAGACCGGTCAGTTGATCGAGCTTCCAATAGGAAAGGAGCGGAAGAATTACCTGGTCCCGGTGCTCCCGCGCACCGTAGATGCCGGCGTTGGCGATTGTCGCCTGCCGCAGCTCAAAATTCGACATCCCTGTACCAGGCATAGAAAAGCTGTAGAGCTGATTCATCAGCGCAGGCAACATCAGATCGGGCCGCCGCTCGAGAACGGCACTGACGACGGAGCGATAAAAGATGAAGTGGAAGTTCTCGTCCCGTGCAATGAGGCTCAAAATCTTCAGAACAATCGGTTCGTCAGCACGCTGCCCAGTGCGGAGATGAGAGATCCGAGTCGCCAGCTCTTGCGCGGCGGTATAGGCAAATATTTCGAGAGGGTCGTTGAAGGTGCGGTCGAAGCCCGCTTCCATCATCATCAATCGGTTCCGCTCCATCTCATACGGATCCATCTGCCGCATGAGATAGAGATAGTCGCGGATCGCAGCGGCGTGTCCCCCCTCTTCCGCTGTCCAGAGGCGATTCCACTCCTGCCACACACTGTCGCGATCCATCATCTGCTCGATCTGGGCGTGATAGTATGGAAGGTTGTCTTCAGTCAGGAGATTCGTTTCGAGAGCCAGCACAATCTCAGGCCGGAGCGAGACCTGACCTGGTGTCCAAGGCTCTTCGTTGAAATCCCGCCCCGCTCCCCACGGCACCACTTCGTGGGGGAACCAGCGGCGCGACTGTCTGCGATGGTTTTCGAGAGAGACTCGTACCTCCGGCTCAATCGCGCGAAGGACCTCCTTGATGGCATCGAGTCGTTTGACCTGCTCGGGAAGAAGCTTGGTTCGATAGTCAATCAGCATGAGAAGATAGCCCCGGCTCTCTCAACTCGCTTCTACCGATACGGAAGGCAGCCACCACGCGATCCGATTGCCAGTGCATGATCCGATCGAAGGTCATCCCGAAGCGGATGCCACCCACGCATCATGGCCGCCCTAAACAAGACTGCCGCCCCAAAAAAGAATGCCGCCTTAAAAAGCGATGCAGCCCAAAAAAGCAATGCCGCCCAAAAAAAAATGCCGCCCCAAAAAAAAATGCCGGAGGAGAGACTCGAACTCTCACAGGGTCGCCCCTA
This sequence comes from Bdellovibrionota bacterium, assembly GCA_046328905.1. Lineage (GTDB taxonomy): Bacteria > Bdellovibrionota_C > UBA2361 > SZUA-149 > CAZDWZ01 > JAXLVP01. Next base: position 1,377,629 of record JAXLVP010000002.1, on the reverse strand, counting down.
CCGGATTTTGAGTCCGGCGCGTCTACCAGTTCCACCACTCCGGCGCATTCTCGAACGGCTCGTTTTTTCGTTTCAGAGCTGACGAATCAACGACTTACCCTCCCGGCACGGCGCCCGGAAGAGGAGGGTAAGCTACAGGAACTGTCACAAGTGCGCAAGCTTACAGCCCTGCCTACCGTTCCAGAGAAATCTTGCAAACCAATTTCCAAAAACCGGCATCAAAAATAAAAGTCACGAAAACCGTCCTCTTTCCGGACGCTGTTTCGTGACCTTATTTTGAGTGACAAGAACTTGAAGCTTGTTGAACAGACCACCATGGAAAAGGTTGAAGATATGAACGGGCAGACGATCCAAACGACGATCGGCGATCTCATCTGTGCAATTCGGGACGCCGTCAAAGAAACGAGCATGGAAGACGCTGAGCTGACGAAGCTCACCCACCTCGTGCTCATGGATATGCTCGCCCGGAGGAAGTAGCTTCAATGGACGACCGGTGTCGCCGACATCTGCGGCGGCACCTCACGCGGTGGCTCCACGACCCGACGGAATGGCGCCATCACTCGGCGCAGGAACTCTCGACCGCGAGCCGAGAACAGATTCGAATACGAAAACAGCACGACCCCGTCAGCGCCCTCCTTCCTTGCCAAATCCAATTGAGCGTTGAAAAGCTCCGGCTCCCCGGACATCAGCCAGGCGCCTATTCCAATCTGAACACGTGAATGTTGGCGCGAGCCGACGGCGAATCGTGCGTTGTTGCGGAACACTCCAAGGTCTCTCGTGTAGTTCATCGGAACCGCGTAGTCGAGTGCCGCGCCTCGTAGCCATGTTTGCCAATCCTGAAAAGCGGAGCGGAATGCTCGATCAGGAAACGCGAGCACAGCGGCCGAAAGCTCCATCGTCGGCCGCTTCGCGTTCATCGTCTGCTTGATATCGAAAACGAGGCGCGTGATCTGCGCTCGTCGCCAGTCGTCCCAGTTTCGCCTGAGCACTGAATCGCCGCCCCCCTCTGTGGGTTTCGGCGGCAGACGTCCGTAAATCTTCTGAAACTCTTCTGAAGCGGCAATGCCGTACGGGTAGCTCAAGCCACCGCCGCCGACAGAGAACGGGAATCGGATCATGTCCAGGTGGATTCCATCGAGATCCGGGTATCGATCGATGAGCTGTTCGACAACGCGGACGATATACGCCCGCACCTTGGATGAGCTCGGATCGAGCCAAATTCCCGGCGTATCGATCCGATGACCGCTCAGAGAGTGCTGCACGGGCGCCCCGGAATCGTTGTAGGTCAGCATCGAGTTGCCGAAGTTGTCCGTGAGGACCGCGTCCGGACCCAGATTCTGGATCGCCGTCTGCCCGGACACTCTGTCGACGCGAAGCACGTTGATCCAAGCATGAACCCTTTTTCCCTGCGCGTGAGCAACCTGAATGGTTTCCCGGAGCGGGTCGACCCCGAAGCTTTGAGCGAGCTCGAACGGAGAGGTATCGGCCTCCTCAGTCTGGAACCAGGCCCGACCTTCGCGAAACACCTGACAATAAAAATCAGTAAACGGCTGCTCCCGGATAAATTCTCGAAAACTATCGAACTCGTCTTTTGACCGAAAAGGACGGTTCTTCCCCTCTGCTTCGACCCAGATCCCCACTTTCATCGGCGGGACAGCTTGGCATTCACAGAAAATACAAAAAGTTGAGACAAAAAGCGCTACGATTAGCTGAGGAAAGACTCTAAAATATGGCGGCAGCACCAAAACGGTCCTCGATGAAGAGTTCGAATCGCGTCCGTTGAGCAGCAGCCGTCCGGCACCTTCAGTTTCATCACCAAACGGCGATACGCGAGATTCCAACATGTCTGACAGGCTCACCCCATCTATGTCAACGCACAGTCAGACAGAGCCTGTACCGGATCATATCAGAACGAATCGGCGAGGCCCGCGCTTGATCGCCTGGAGCCTGTTCGTCCTCTCGCTCCTCGTGCTCGGTCTTTCGCTTCGCAGTGCAAGCTTGGATGCAGGACAACCGAAAATCATTCACGTACCCAGCCAGCCACGATACGATCACGATGATGATGATGATGACGGCGCAGCGCCCAACATGACGCTCGTATCAAACGTGTTCGGAGCGCCGATGACCGGGGGATCGAAATGATTACGATGAAGAACCTCACGAAGAAGTTCGGCGGATTCGTCGCGGTCGACGATGTGAACATAGAGATCGATCGCGGGCAGATCTTCGCATTTCTCGGGACCAACGGCGCTGGGAAAACGACGACCATTCGCATGATGACCGGAGTTCTCGAACCTACCGCCGGTTCAATCAGCATCGGTGGATACGATATCGTCAAGAATCCGATCGAAGCGAAGTTCCTGATGGGCGTCATCCCGGATCGACCCTATCTTTATGGAAAGTTGACCGGTCGGGAATTCCTCCAATTCATGGCCGACATCTATCGGGTCAAGCCGCGTGAGGCGAAGACCCGGATCGAACAGCTGCTCAACGACTTCGGAATGGCGGAGTGGCAGTACGACCTGATCGACACGTACTCGCACGGCATGAAGCAGAGGTTGATTATGTGCGCCTCCCTCGTCCACAACCCGTCGCTCCTTGTCGTAGACGAGCCAATGGTCGGGCTCGATCCGCGCGGTGCGAAGCTGCTCAAGGACACGTTCCGAGAGAGAGCAAGAGCCGGACTGACGATCTTCATGTCGACCCATTCGCTTTCTGTTGCCGAAGAGATCGCCGACAAGCTCGCGATTATCAACCGGGGGAAAATCGTAGCGTTCGGCACGCTTCACGAGCTGTACGAAAAAGCGAAACACGCTTCGCAGGATCTCGAGAAGGTCTTCCTGGAGATTATCTCGGATGGCGGCGAGAACAACCGCGCAGAGTTATAACGGCGACTCTGCGTCAAGCGCAGAGCATTGATACGGAAGCCATGTCACTCGTTCTTCTTCGACCTCAGATTCTCAGCTACAAGAATCGGCTGATCGGGAAAGGTGCCAAATCCTGGCTCAACCGCGAGTCGATCGCGCTCATCGTATCAATCGGGCTCGTCTTCGGCGTGTATGTGGTCAACGTCTCCTTTATCCAAAGTCTCGTCCGGCATCCCGGTTTTGATATCGTTCTCTTGGATAATCTTCTGCGGCTGTTCTTCTTCGGATTTTTCGTTCTGCTCTTGTTCTCGAATACCATTGTCGCGCTCTCGAGCCTCTACATGTCACAGGAGATTTCGCTTCTGCTCACGGCGCCGCTGTCGAGCGTCCGGATCTTTACGGCAAAGTTCATCGAGATCGTGTTGACCTCGAGTTGGCTGTTCCTGATCTTCGCTCTCCCGATCACCTTCGCGTATGCCCAGGCCCTCGATCTTCCGCCAACATTTCTCGCAACCGCAGTGCTTTCCGTAATTCCATTCACAGTGCTTCCGGCGGCGTTCGCTATCATTGTCGTAACGCTCTTCGTGAACCTCATCCCGCCGCATCGAATGAGAGACATCCTTGTCGTGATCTCGTTCGTATTTTCGTGCGGCCTGCTGTTTTTCGGCCACCAGTCTCCGGATTATTTCCCGAACGAAGAACGAAAGATGAATGAGCTCGTGACGTTTCTCAGCACGTTTCGGGATCCGCAGCCGTTCTGGCTTCCCTCACGCTGGTTCTCCGAGCTGCTGTCTGCGGCGTTACGCGGGAAGTCAGATCAACTACCGCTCTGGTGGGCCATCGTGCTGTCGGCAACCGTCGGCCTGGTGTCTGCCGCGTTCCTGGTATTCGATACGTATTTCCGGCGCGGGCTGAATATCTCCAGTCAGGGAAGCAAGCAGGTAAAAGTCTACAGCTCGGACGTGGGCTCCATGATCGCGAGGATCTTGGTCCCGTTCAACTCGCAGTTTCGCGCTCTCCTATTCAAGGAGGCTCGGATGTTCATCCGGGATACAACTCAGGCGCTGCAGCTGATGATGCTGCTCCTGCTGACCTTCATGTACCTCTACAACTTCCGTTCGCTGAAGACTGCATCCCATTTCTCCGATGAGGGCGTCGTGTGGTGGCAGGTCATTCTCGCCCTCGCCAATATCGCTTTCGGCGCTTGCGTCGTCGCAGCAATCAGCACCCGTTTTGTTTTCCCCTCAATCAGTCTCGAGGGACGCGCGTATTCACTGCTCCGCGCGACTCCCCTCTCTGTCGAGCAATTTCTGCGCTACAAATTCGCCATCTGGATTGGCCCGATTACCGTACTCGCGCTTGTCCTGTTGGTATCCGGAACGATGGCGATCGAGGGCACCTTTCAGACTATCGCAGCGACTTCGGTCGTTGCGATTGCTCTCAGCATCGGAATTACAGGTTTAGGAGTAGGCGCCGGTGCGTACTACGCGAAGTTCGACTGGGAATCTCCGGCGCAGGTCACCGCGAGCTTCGGAAGTCTGGTCTACATGCTGTTGTCGTTGACCGTGATTATTTGCTCGATCGTACCGACCATTTTTCTGTTCATTCTCACCTGCGTGCCGGAATTCGCGACACAGATGTCCACTCGGGATTATGTGCTGAGCGTCGCGGGATCGGCTCTTCTGCTTTTTCTCATAAACGTGGCTGCGATGAGACGGGCACTGACCGCCGGCGCAAACAGCTTGCGCGAGCTCGGTTCGTAAGCGGCGAGGCAAAAAAAAGAGATGCCGTTTCCGGCACCTCTGTCTCGAGCTCAGCCCTCAGGAGGCTTACTTCACCCCGAGGAGCTCAACATCGAAAATCAGGTCAGCGTTCGGTGGGATGGCACCGCCTGCTCCTCGCGCTCCGTATCCGAGCTTCGACGGAATCATCAGAGTCCGTTTTCCTCCGACCTTCATCCCTGCCACGCCCTGGTCCCAGCCCTGGATGACCATGCCCGCGCCAAGAGGGAATTCGAACGGCTCACCGCGATCGACTGAGCTGTCGAACTTCGTTCCCTTCTTGCCGTTGTCGTTCAGCCAACCGGTGTAGTGAACAGAAACCGTCTTTCCGCTGACGGCCTCGGCGCCCGTTCCCACCTTCTCGTCTTCGTATTTCAGGCCAGTGGGGGTGGTAACCTCCTTCGACCCTGCATAGGCACGCGTTGCAGAGAAAAGAAGAACAACTGCGATGAGAACAAGAACATATTTCATGGGGAAGCTCCTTATTGGAATCGGCCGTTTACGTCTGACCGGTGCGTCAGCGAAGAAGATTCTTGATCAGTTCTGCCGATCAGACAAGGCAGAACACTTTCAGGGAAGCTGAATTGTCGTATCGTGGTCCAGATCCTCGATCCGCATCGAGCTGTTCACGTGTATCTGAAATAACGGCACCCGCGAGGAGCTGAGATCGGGGTTGAGCGTGAACGATTCGTACTCGAGCTCACCGTCGATGTTCTCTCCCGAAACCTGGATGGATGCATGTTGCGGGACATCACCACCAGGTGCGTACGTCGTTTTCGAGACGAATACCGGGTCGGAGCCCTTCCTACCGAGGAGAACGAGCGTCACCAGATGAGGCGCTCCGCCCGCGGTAAACTCTGCCTCAATCCGGCGTCCATCTTTGAGCAACAAGCGAACCGCTTGCCTCCCGCCACCCTTGTGCTCTAGGACATCCACTTTCTCAATCTCTTCTTCAATGAATGGGACGCGTCCCGAGAACCACAACATCAGCTCCTCAGGGCTGAACGGAACGCTCACAACTCGTTCGATATTCGCCGGTACGTCACGTCCGCGAAAGAGCACACCGGCGCCCGGGTCGTACGCTTCAATCAAACCGTCGTGCGATACGGCGAGAAGTGTCAATTGGTTGAGCGATGTGGCGAACAGCTCGACGCGCATCTTGTCGGGTCTTTGGAACACCACGATTTGGCGCACCGTCTCCCGGTGCAACGACTTGCTGAACGTGCTGCGAAGCGAGCCGCGAGCCGAAGTGATTCGTGCGGACTCTTGCGCGAGCTTGGCGACCACATCGGCTTTCATAGAGTCAGATACCGGTGTGTATCCCTTCAAGCTGGGCGCCGGCTTGGCGAAGAGGGAGCAGCCTGAGAGTGTCAGGAGCAAAACGCAAAAGAACACTCGTCGATCCATATGGACGTCGCTCAGGTCACCGATGTGAATGAAAGGTCTACAGCTCCGAAAGTAGCTTTTTCAGGCGCTCGCCGACCTGTTTGTCGTCACTCTCAGACGCATGCGAAAGCGCCCGCTCGACGATCTCCTTCGCCTTTTTTGCGTTGTTCGTCTTGATGAGAGCCAGCGCGTAGTGCTCGAGGATCACGGCATCGTTCGGAACGGATTTCACGGCGTGTTCGAGCTCGTGCACCGCTTCTTTGTATCGCCCCTGCGAGTAATAGAGCCATCCTAAGCTATCGAGGAAATATCCGTTCTCCTTCTCGATCTCGAGTGCTCGGCGGATGAGTGATTCGGCTTCTTCAAGACTCTGCTTCTGCTCGACCAAAGTATATCCGAGATAGTTGAGCGCGTTCGCGTTTTTCGGATTCAGCTCGACAGCCTTCCGCATCGCATCGATGGCTTCCCCTTTCTTTCCCTGTTCATCGAGGAAAACACCGAGGGAGAAGTAGTTGCGGTCTTTATCCGGTTCTACACTCAGTAAGGTTCGAGTGGTTTGTACAGCCTTGTCCGTTTGACCCGCTTCGTGCTGGAGCGTAGCGAGAAGAGAGAGCAGCTTCGGATCATCCTTCTTCGCGGCAAGTGCTTCCTCCAAAAACTTGGCGCCGTCCGCCGCCCGCTTCTCTTGCTGGAGCATAAACGCGCCGAGCACGCGAGACTCGACGAAATACTCGTCGGTGGCAGAAATCTTCTGGATCTCTGCAAGTGCGTCGTTCACGCGTTTCAATCCTGCGTACGCCGAAGACAGATAGTAATGCGCTGCGGCGCTCTCCGGGTGCTGCGCCAAAATGAGATTCAGATCGGTCACGGCCCCGTTCAGATCCCTCCGTTGGAGCTTGATGAGCGCAATCTTCAAGCGGGTGTCTGTGGGATCCTGCTCCAGCTGACCCACCGCTTCGTATTCTTGCAGTGCTTTATCGACCTTGTTGTCTCCGATAAGAAGCTGCGCCAGCAGATTTCGAGCAGCAACATTGCGCGGATTGTCCGCGACGACTTTGCGGCAGAGCTCAATCGCTTCCGGGAAGCGCTTCTGTGCACCATAGACCCGAGCGAGATCAAGGTTGACGCCGTCAGCATCAGAGTTGATGGAAAGTGCCTTTTTGTAATTTTGCTCCGCCGCTGCTGCATCGCCGCTCGCTTCGCTCATTCTGCCCAGATAGTAGAACCCAAAGAACGAACGCGGATTCTTCTGGACGAGCTCTTTCAGCACGTCCTTGGCCGCGTTGATGTTGTTCGTCTGAGCATAGAGGCTCGCGATGAGTACGTAAGAATCTTCGTGCTCGGGCGGGCTCAGCGAGATGATCCGGCGATAGGTCTCGATTGCAGCGTTCGTTTCTTTTTTTGCAGCGAGAATTCCCGCGCGCAGCTGCAGGAGCTCGACGTCGTCCGGTTCTTCGTGAAGCGCCTTGTCGACCTCGTTCAGGGCATCGTCAACCCGTCCCATTCGGACGTAGAGCTGAGCCAAGCTCTTCCGAAGTGTCGGCGCGGGAGACTCCTCGAGCTTCGCGGCAGCCTTGAAGTAGTCGAGCGCCTCAGGATACTTTTCGGCGCTCAGCGCGAGCTGACCTCGCATGAAGTTGTATTCCGCCTCTGACGATTTCGGAATCTTTACTACTGAGTCCCCGGCGCGCTCCGTTTCCTCGTCGATCATGGAGCGCTGAAACGAAGACTGCGAGCCGTTCTCCTCCTTCGGCGCAATTTTTTTTGCGCAGCCGGTGTGCGCGAGAAGGAAAAGCAGTGCAAGCGCACCCGTAGCTGAGCCACCGACGCGATGCGTTCCTGATGGAGAGAGCAAGTTACGAATCGACACGAACCGTTTCCTGTGACTTTGAGGTTTGTCCGGCTGAAACTTCACGTGAATACCCTCGACGACCCGGTCTCGGGAGCGGCGCCATCTGAATACGATGAGCGAGCTCCTGAGGAAGCGCAAGCTCCTCGTCCGGATCATCGGCAAGCTCATCTGTCCGCTCGTCAACACGAGCTCGAGTCCGGCGCTCTACCGGTTCAGCCGGCACCGAACGCCGAGCGTCGACCAGCATCATCCGCAGCCGTTCGAGCGTCAGCTTCATTCCCTTCCAGGGAACTTCCTGATAGGCCGTGGACTGCTCGGAACAGTTGTTCATCATGAATTCGAGCATCTCGACGAGCCCGATCGCGTTGTCTAAATTTTGGAATTCTTTCTCGCTCATTGACCCCTCCACCGATAATACAATCCCTCAGACCGCACCTAAGGAAAAAGGTTTTCTACAGGTGTTCGTTCGCTCGGGAAAGCCTTGACCACAGGGCGGCACCCCGATCGAAGCAAAATCACAGCTCAGGTCGTCAGCTTCCGTCCGATCCGAGAGAGAAATCGGTCGGAAGATTCGGGCCGGTAGCACCCCCTCCGCGAGTGCAGGCAATATAGCGAGCGAACGCCTTTTGGAGAACAAATAACATTCCCGCATTCATCCTGCGGTTTCTCAAATCAAAGGCGGTTGCTTTTGTGTAAAAAAACGGGATATATGGGCCCCTACCGAATCCTGACTTTTCTCTCTGTTTTGACGTTTTCAGCTCGAATCCTTTTCAGTGAAATCGGCCCAGAGAAATCGGCAGCTGTTTAAGAATACAAGTGTTTTAGAAGCTTTGACGTCATGATCGAAATCATCGTTGGCCATAATCTTGAAAAAGCGATGCGCGTGCTGAAGCGCAAACTCATTCGCGAGGGAGTTTTCAAAGAGCTCAAATCGCGACGCTTTTACGAGAAGCCATCTGAAAAGCGTAAGCGCAAAGAGAAGGAAGCGCAGAAGAAACGTCGCAAGGACGTTGAGCGGAATAAGCGCATCGGCGTTTAGCTCGTCACCGCTGCTTCGCACGCGAAGCAGCCTCCTTTTCCCGCGATACAGCCGCCGGCATAGTCCGGCTGGCAATCGGGGTCGGCCAATCGCGGTCGGCATTGACTGGTCCGGAACGCAAGTGTGCAAGCTCTGAGAAGGTGCACTCGCACGAACCAAGCTTCTTCAGCCGCGAGGCGCATCCTTCGCAACTGCAATCTCCGCCTTCTTACTCCAACGATGAGAGTGAACGGCCTGTGGGAAACTGAACCGCGGGCATGGCCGTCGAGCCGACACCTTTGATCGGATCGCCTGCGCTTGGCATTCATCCGCGCGAACGACGCGAGCGGTAGCCCGAAAAATATCTAACGCTCCGGTTGACCGATGCATTTTGCGGCTGCGATCTTCGGTTCTGCTCTACGCGCCGAGTCATTACCTGTGGTAGAACGCTGTTCTTCTGCACCTTTCGTTTTGTTCCGACGAGCTTCTTGCGCGCGCCGGCTCGAATGAGGGCTGAGCGATTGAGGACGAATGAATTTAGAACCCGCCACTGAGACAGCCGCGCCCGCGGTCTCAAATCCCTCGGCCGGCCGCTTTTTCGGATTGCCGATTCTCTTCGGCTACGTCCTCCGCGAGATGCTGACTCCGTTTTTTGTTGCGCTTTTCGTGTTCACCGGGGTGCTGTTTCTGGCGCGGGTATTGAAGCTGATCGATCTGATCGTCAACAAGAGCGTTCCTGTCGGCGACATCATTCTTCTGTTCTCATACGTCATCCCCGGCTTCTTGGAGCTGGCGATTCCGATGGCCCTCCTGCTCGGAATTCTCCTCGCGTTCGGCCGACTCAGCAGTGACAGCGAGCTTGTCGTCATGCGCGCAGTCGGCATCAGCATGAAGCAGCTCGCGAAACCGGTGATGAGCTTCGCCGTGATGGCCTTTTTCGTTTCGCTCGCTATTGGATTTTGGATCCGCCCTTGGGCGAATTATCGGCTCGGCATCGGTCTCTTCGAAATCGTGAAGCTGAAAACGAGCTCAGGCCTCACTGCCGGGATCTTCAACGACATGGGTCCCCTCACGATCTACGCCGAGTCTCTCGACGACCAGACTGGGCGTCTGACCAACGTCATCATCGCCGACCGCAGAGACCCGGAGATGAATCGGAACTTTCTCGCGCGATACGGCCAGATCATCTCCGACAACGACGACCGAACGCTGTCGCTTCAACTCTATGACGGCAGCATCCAAGAGGGAGCGGGTCTCAATTTCAACGTCACATCATTCGACTCGAACCAGATTAAGCTTCCGCAGACGGAGCTTCTCGATGAAGGACCGACCCGGGAGGGAAAACATGCGAACGAGCTTTATATCGGCGAGCTTCTGGATGCGATGAAAGCATTGAGCGACCGGTCCGCCACGCTCGATGACGACGACTGGCTGCAGCTCGCTCGTTACCGGGTAGAGTTCCAAAAACGCCTGGTCATTCCATTCTCTGCCTTTTGCGTTGCCCTCGCCGCAATGGCCCTCGGGATCCAGCCGAGTCGCGGAGGCAAAACGTGGGGAACGACAGCGAACGTGACTCTCGGAATCGCGCTCATCTTGTCATATTATATTCTGCTTGCGCTCGTGTCCGCACTGGGCAGCCACGCGTTTGCGCCGCCTTGGCTCCTCATGTGGATCCCGAATATCCTCTTCTCGGCGCTCGGGCTCTACCTGTTCCGACAGATCGGGAATGAGCGTTGGCAGGCGGTCAGCCAGGCAATCGGAGACGTGTTCACTCGACTCACGTCCCGATTCGGCGGCGCTACGGCGAAAGGTTAAAGACCCAGCATGACCTACACGAAGGTAAAAAGACGGTGGGCTCTGTTTATCGGCCGGCTCGTAGCGGCGGTCAAGCCGGCCGTGCTGCAGATGTATCTGCTGAAGAATTTTCTCACGGTGCTCTTTGTTTGCCTGCTCGCGTCGATATCGTTGTTTCTCGTGTTCGAGCTCTTTGAACGCATCAACGTCTTCATCAAAGAGGGCGCGTCAGCGACTCTAATATTTTCCTACTTGTTCTACAAAGTTCCGCTCATTGCGCAGCTGATGATGCCGATCGCGGTGCTCATTGCAACTCTGCTCAGCGTGGGGCGGCTCTCCCAGCTCTCGGAAATCACCGCGATGCGCGCCTGCGGGATCAGTATTTTTTTCCTCGCTCGGCCGCTGATTGGTGCGGGCATCGTCATCTCGCTTCTGATGTTCATCAGCGGAGAGACAATTGTCCCTGCGGCGACGCAAAAGGTCGAGGAGATCTACCACCTCGACATCAAGAAGAAGGTCGAAAAGGGCACGTTTTCGAAATCGAACTTCTGGTATCGAAAGGGTCGTTCGTTTTTCAATATCGGCTTATACGATTCACGCACCGCCACCCTGAAAGGGATCTCCGTTTACGAGCTCGACAAGAATTTCAAGCTTCTCCGTCGTACCGATGCCAGGGAAGCCGTTTGGGGAGGAAATCCTGCTATCGGCTGGACTATGTCCGACGTCGTCGAGATTGCGACCAATAAAAAGGGCGGATTCGACTCTTCCGTGTTCAACAAGGCACCTCTCGTAATCGACGAGCAGCCTCGAGACTTCTACAACATGGAACGGAGCGCCGAAGGAATGAGCTACCGTGACCTGAAACGCTACACCGAGAAGCTCAAATCCGAAGGCGTATTGGTCACAAACTACCTGGTGGCTCTCGCGGCGAAGCTCTCCTTTCCGCTCATTAACCTGATCGTCGTTCTCATCGCCTTCCCTTTCGCGCTGATTCCCGCGCGTTCCGGAAGCCTTACGACGAGCTTCGTGGCGGGCGTGATGATAGGGTTTGGCTACTACGTCGTGCACGCGCTGAGCATGTCACTGGCGAATGGCGAGCTGATTCCGATAGAATGTGGTGCGTGGACCGCGAATATACTTTTTGCCTGCATCGGGGGCTACCTGATGTGCGGCGCAGAAACCAAGGGGTAAGAGTAAGATGCCGACACGTAAGATCACCTCTCGAATGCTTCACCTGAGTCTCGCCACCCTCCTGGCAACCATCACTCTCATGGCATGCGGCGGCGGGGGCGGAAGTAGCGATTCGGGATCTGACGTTACCTTGGGCAACGACTCCTGCGATGTTCTGGGGCTCAAGATCTTCAACGGCTCTCAGTGTTCACCGGCGGGGCGGTCGCCCGTCGTGGACTTCATCATCCATTCTCTCGGCGGCGGCATCAGCCTCTGCTCCGGAACGATCATCACTCCCACTCGAGTACTGACGGCGGGCCATTGCTTCCCCAACTTGGGGCAGGATGTACAATCGATCGAAGTCTTAGCTGACGGCGCGCGTATTCCAGCAGACGGGTTTGCGATCCATCCGGGCTATCGTGAGGACTCCGAGCTCGTCGCGATCTTCAACGACGTTGCCGTTCTCAGCCTGAGTCAATCTGTCCGAACTGCTCCTCTGCCTCTCCTGGTCAGCCGCCCGACAGCGGCAGGAGACGTGATCGACATCTTCGGTTATGGCCTGGATGAAAGCGGCGACGTGGGCACTCTGCAAAGCGGGCAGATGGAGCTTTCCGAGGTCACCGAGACTCATCTTTTCTCGGTGTTCGGGAGCACCGGAAGTAACACCTGTCAGGGAGATTCAGGTGGCCCCGCAATCGAATCCGTGAGCGGCACGCCGGGGATCGTCGGGATAACTTCAACGGGCTCGCTCCATGCTGAGTGCGCCGTCGGCGACGTCTCGCTTTTTACCAACATCCAGAACGCCTCGGTTCTCGACTTCATCAAATCAAATGCGCCGGGTGTATCGGTCATATAGTGGCGTCGAGCGTGCAGTTTCTCGACAACACCGATGACTTCGCGAGTTGAGTGTGCGAGCGAAGAATCGTCCCTTCGTCCGTCGATTGTCTACTCGCTCATGTATTTTGCGCTGAACGCGGCAAACGCCGTCAGCCTCGCGTTCTTCCCCCTGCACTGCAAGCATCTCGGATTTTCACCATTCAAAATAGCGCTCATTAGTGCCGCTTCGAATATCGGCACGATTTTGGGCGCACCAGGATTTACGGCGCTCGCTCACTACGCGGTCCCGGCACGGAAGATATTAAGGGTGTGCTCACTCGGGTGCGTAGCGCTCTACCTGCCCCTCCTTGTAACATCATATTTCCCTCTTCTCATCGCGCTCTGGCTGATGTTCGCTATCTGCTGGAGCGGCTGCAATGTGTGTGTCGACACACGAGCAATCCGCGAGTCCCTCGCCGGCCGCATCCGATTCGAGCGGGTACGAATTTGGGGCTCGATCGGATTTATCGTCAGCCTTACCGTTCTCGGCCAGGCGGTTGATCGGATCGGCGTTGAATCGATCGTCGTTTTCGGCCTGCTCTTCGCCGGCGCTATCGCTTTAGCCGCCTCCCCGCTCCTGCCTCGCCTCGCAGCAGCGACCGGACTTGCGGCGGAGGAGCGCTCCGGAAGTTCGATTCGCTCCATTCCCGGACGCGGATGTTTCTTCATGGTCCTTGTTGCGGTCGCTCTGTGCTGGACCTCCCACGGAGCGCTCTATGTCTATTTTTCGATCTATCTGCGTGCGCTCGGTTGGTCGGGGAGCATGATCTCCGTTGCTTGGGACATCGGCGTCGTTGCCGAGGTGATCCTTTTCATGTGTTTCGCCAGAATCGCGGAGCGAGTTTCGCTCGTGAGAATTCTACAAACGAGCGCTGCCCTCACCGTGCTTCGTTGGCTGATTCTCAGCAGCACCGCTGATCCGGAAATCATTCTGAGCTCCCAGGTGCTTCATGCATTTTCTTTCGGCTCGTTCTACTTGGCATCGCTCAAGCTCGTGCATCAGATTCTCCCTCCCGACTTCCGCGACCGCGGACAAGGGTTCCTCTCGGGCTTCGGCAGCGGGCTCGGCTCGCTGTCCGGACGAGTGATCTTCGGCGCTCTCGCAAGCGGAATTCCAGACGCTGTGGATTACCACCTCCTCTTTCGGTCATCGGCGGTTCTCGCGGTGCTTTCCTTCACAGCAGCCTCCGCTGCAGTAAAACTCCACCGACCTCACGTAACCGCGGACGGGTAGCGAGCTATCTGCTTCACGGACGCCACGCGGCACCCTGATTGCGAAAAGGGCCTGACCGCCGCCCACATGGATTTCTGCAAGAAGAGCTGCTAAAACATGCCCTCCATGAATGTCGACGTAATCATCCTTGGAGCAGGGGCCCTCGGGGTAAGCACAGCGTATCACCTTGCTTCGCGCGGGATTCGTGTTTTGGTGCTCGAACGAGAGATGCTTCCCGCGTGCCACGCATCAGGAAAAAACGCGGGCATGATTCGCCAGCTCTATCGTCATGAGCAGCTTACCGACTGGACGACCCGTTCAATCCGAGATTGGCCTGATACCCTCAAAAAAAGCTCGTTCCGCGAAACCGGCTCTTACGTCGTAGGTCGCAGGTTGCCGGATCACCACTCAGAGCTGTTCGAGGAACGCATCGTGCGTGTGAACGGGAAGGAGCCCGGAATGGCTGTTTCCGTCTATTGCCCGACCGACGGGTTACTCGACTCCCCCCGTTACGTGAACGACCTCGCGGCGCATGCAAAGCAGCGAGGCGCGACCTTCGCATTCAAACAGCATGTGACGCTCGTGGACCGAATGGGGGCTAGGTTGCGTGTGCAAACTGCGCTCGGAGAATCGTTCGAAGCTTCGTGGGTCGTCAATGCGGCCGGGCCGTGGCTCAACGATTTCCTTCATCCGGAGCTCGGCGCGTCCACCGTCGCAGCTGCACCGTTCGCTCGGCATCTGTTCGTAGTCAATGGTTTTCCGGATGGGTACATGCCGGAGCCCGATTGCGGATTCTACTGGAACGAAGCCGATTCTTGGTATATGCGCCGCTGGGATGCGAATACACGCCTCATTTCGATCTGCGATCGGCTTCCGGCGACACCCGAATCCTTCGTTCCTGACCCCTCGCGGAACGAGAAGCTGGCGAACGTGCTGCTCTCTGCGCTTCCGGAGGTGGCACCCGCGCTGCGCATCGAGCGCTCGTGGCACTGCTTCCGGACTTACACAGATGACCAACTCCCTGTTTGGGGGGAAGATCCGGCCGTTCCCGGCCTGTTCTGGCTTGCGGCTTTCGGCGGTTTCGGTATGTCTACTTCATTTGCAGCGGGGATGGACGCCGCAAAACACATCTCTGGAGAGGCCGCGCGTGTCATCCCGGATTTCTTACCGACCCGTTTTCACGCTGCGCGCAAATCTAGCGCAGGCTGACGCTCCACTGGCTTCCGGGTCGCTCGGTTTCCTTCTAGTGCACGATTCGGCGAAGTGATAAAGTTCTCCGAGGTCGTTTATGCGTTTTTCAATCCCTCCAATCTTCTTTGCGCATTCAACCATGAACCGTTTTTCACCCGTCGTTCACGCAGCCGGCAGCGAAACCGGCGATATCCGCTCCACAAGCACAGTGCGTTCGGGCGGTCTCGCTGTCCTGCTCTGTTTCACCTTAATCATCTCAATGCTCTTTGCATTCGAGGGAGCTAATACTGCTTCGGCACAGACTCCGAGTGCTCCCCCTTCACCTGCCGGCACGCCCGGCGCAGGTCCTTCAGGCGCCGGAACACAGCACGTAAAAGCGCGGCTCGTGATCGACCAAACCGGAATCCAACCCGCCGCGGACAGCGACATGCCGTCCGCTCGGATCGGCGTCCTGCTGACAATTGAAAAGGGCTGGCACACCTATTGGCGAAACAGTGGAGAAGCAGCGATTCCGACAAAGCTCA
Source organism: Bdellovibrionota bacterium (assembly GCA_046328905.1). GTDB lineage: Bacteria > Bdellovibrionota_C > UBA2361 > SZUA-149 > CAZDWZ01 > JAXLVP01. The sequence goes on along the minus strand of JAXLVP010000002.1, from coordinate 1,361,957 downwards.
CCTGGCAGCTCCCAGACGGCTGGCGCGCAGGAGATTTGGTCTGGCCGGCGCCGACGAAGTTTCTGGAGAAAGGAAACATCACCACCTACGGATACCGCGACGAAGTCCTGCTTTGGGCACCATTATACGTGCCGCAAATTGTTCCCGGCCCCGATATGAAGCCTCACCTCGGGGCGAAGATCAGTTATCTGGTCTGCGAGAACATCTGCGTGCCCGGGGCTCAGACTCTTGACCTCGAAGTTCCGTTCTCGAGCAGCCTTGCTGTCGGAGAGTCAGCGGACTATTCGCTCTTCGAGCGCTACAGCGCCATTTCGCCAAAACCCCTCGAAGCGGTGCGTGCACGTCCCGGTTTCGAGAAGCTGCAAATAGAGAGCGGCGTAATTGCAGACTCCACTGACCCGAAACGTGGGACAGCGTATGTCCTCCTGAAAAGCATCCAGCTTGACCCGCAAATCGACCCTTCGGCTGAGATGCAGCTCTTTCCGGCCAAGCTCGCGGGCATCGCTCTGAAGCCGCCGGCTGTGCAAGTGGCGAAGGTTTCCGACGAGCTCTCGGACATCGTGCTGTCAATCCCGCTCGAAGCAGTTTCAGGAGCGGCAAACGGTAAGTTGAATCTCGAGGGGATAATTGTCCTCTCCTCGAAGCTTGCCACCCAGCCCACGGATCTTCCTTTCGACTTCGTCGTTCCGGTGCAGGCAGAGAACATGCAACTGAAATCCACCGTAGCGACCACACCCCACGTAGAAGGGAACACGTCGCCGCTCCGGCTTCGAACAGCCGAGCACGATACAGCGGCTAGTCCCGGGGCCGTACCCTTGGCGCCCGAGGCGTCCTCGATGGGCTTGCTTCAGGCACTGCTCGCAGCTTTTTTTGCAGGCCTGATCCTGAACCTCATGCCTTGCGTTCTCCCTATCATCTCGATCAAGATCATGGGATTTGTCAGTCAGGCGCAGGAATCGCGGCGGACGATTCTCATTTCTGCATTCACGTTTGCGAGCGGAATTCTCGCATCGTTTCTCGCTCTTGCTCTGGTACTGATCAGCCTTCGCGGCGTCGGAGTATCGCTGGGTTGGGGATTTCAGTTCCAGTACCCACAGTTTGTCGCGTCACTGTTGATTATCGTTTTCTTCCTCAGCCTCGCGCTCTTCGATTTCTACACCGTCAATCTTCCGTTCATGCAATCCGCGAACAAGGCGGCCACCAAATTGCAAGCTCCGCTCGCCCGCCATTTTTTCGACGGGGTTCTGGCAACGGCGCTCTCAACTCCATGCACCGCCCCGGTGCTCGGCGCTGCTCTCGCGTTTGCATTCTCGCAGCCGCCGATCGTGACGGTGCTGATTTTTCTGACGATCGGCTTAGGTCTCGCGCTCCCTTATGTCTACCTCTCGACCAACCCAAAGCTGCTGAGCTTGCTGCCCCAACCGGGCGCATGGATGTACCACTTCCGTCAGGTCATGGGGTTTTTGCTCCTTGGCACATGCGCGTGGTTGATGTCCGTCCTGCATGACCTCACGGAGAAGGGAGCTGTATGGGCGGCATTTCTCATGCTGCTGTTATTTTTCTTTCTGTGGGTCCGAAAGGTGGCCACGGAGTCAAAACCCGAGCGCGGTCGCTCTCCGATCTTCAATCTCGTCTTCTTCGGTGCTCTCTTCGGCAGCGCGTATTGGGTGTATCCGTCGATGATCAAGAAGCGCGGCGTCGAAGAAGGGTTGATTCACTGGGTGCCTTACTCGAGCACTATCCTTGCGGACGCGGCTGCCAAAGGCCAAACCGTCTTCATCGACTTCACCGCAAGCTGGTGTATCACATGTAAGTTCAACGAATTCAGGATCATCGAAACCCGAGCCACAGCTGACGCGATCCGGGAGCACAACGTTCTGCCCGTGAAGGCCGATTGGACATCGGGCGACGAAGAGATCACTCAGGCACTGCGTAGCTACGGTGCTGAGGGAGTGCCGCTGTATGTCATCCTTCCGCCCGACCAGAAGCACCCCATCGTGTTGTCGACGCTCCCGTCGGGAGCAAGCCTGGTGGACGCGCTCTCCGGGCGGAAATAGCCCTTTTCCGGGCATCTTCATCCTGGAAACGCGAAGCTCCGCTGTGCTAGCTTCTCTCTACATCTGGAGGAACAGTTATGACCGAGCAATCTCTCTGGCAGCGCTACTGCGAATTCTTTCGCTCCTATCCGGAGCTCGGCTTTACGCTCGACATCAGCCGAATGCGTTTCACGGATGAGTTCTTGGCGAAGATGAAACCGGAGCTGGAGCGAGCGTTCAGCGAAATGCACGCTCTCGAGTCCGGAGAGATCGTCAACCCCGATGAAGGCCGAATGGTCGGTCACTACTGGCTGCGAGCACCTGAGCTGGCTCCGAATCCGGAGCTGCGCAGCGAGATCGCCGCGAGCGTCGAGCGCATCCTTGCGTTTACGTCAAAAATCCACAGCGGAGAGATCAGATCGGAGCGGAAGCAGACATTCCGAAATTTGATCGTGGTAGGAATCGGAGGCTCTGCTCTCGGACCCCAGCTCGTGGCCGATGCGCTGGGAGCTCAGCAAGACAAGATGCGCGTGCTTTTCTGCGACAACACCGATCCGGATGGTATCCGTCGCATTGTCGAAACACTCGGCTCCGGTCTTTCGGAGACACTCGTCATCACCATTTCCAAATCGGGCGGCACAATCGAGACCCGCAACGGCGCTCTCGAAATTGCGCATGCCTACCGCGAGCAGGGTCTGACCTTTGCGCCTCACGCAGTAGCCGTGACTTGCGCGAAGAGCAAGCTCGATCAGCAGGCGATCAGCGAAGGCTGGCTCGAGCGGATACATATGTGGGATTGGGTGGGCGGTCGAACATCGCTCTTCTCTCCAGTAGGACTGCTCCCCGCCGCACTCCAAGGAATCGACATTCAATCGTTCCTCGACGGCGCGAAAGAGATGGATCGGATCACGCGCGTCGACGACGTGAGCCAGAATCCCGCAGGCCTCGTTGCTCTCATGTGGTATTTCGCCGGAGAGGGTCGCGGGAAAAAGGACATGGTAGTTCTCCCGTATAAAGACCGACTGACGTTGTTCTCCAAGTATCTCCAGCAGCTCGTCATGGAGTCGCTCGGAAAGGAAAAGAACCTAAAGGGAGAAGTGGTCAACCAGGGCATCGCCGTGTACGGGAACAAGGGCAGCACGGACCAACATGCGTATGTTCAACAGCTTCGCGATGGTCTGAACAACTTCTTTGCGACCTTTATCGCCGTTCTTGCCGATTATACGACCCCCGCACCGGCCGAGGCATTCGAGGTCGAGCCCGGCATCACCTCGGGCGACTATCTCAGCGGCTTCCTACTCGGAACGCGGAAGGCGCTTTTTGAAAATAGCCGGGACTCCATCATGATTACGATGGATGAGCTTACCCCCCAAACACTCGGCGCGCTAATCGCTCTCTACGAACGCGCGGTCGGTTTCTATGCCAGCTTGGTCGGAATCAACGCGTATCACCAGCCGGGAGTCGAAGCTGGAAAGAAAGCTGCGGCGCGCGTGATTGAGCTGCAGCGAGCAGCGGTGGCCGAGCTGAGCAAGGGGAAATCAGCCTCCGGTGTCAGCGCAGAAGAGCTCAGCGCGGCTGTCGGCGCGGAAAGCGATACGGAAACGATCTATCAGATTCTTGAGCATCTCGCGATCAATCGTCATTCGAAGGTCCGGCGCGCCGGCGAACGCCATCCCCAGAAGGCGCGCTATTGGATCGCTTCGTAAGCGGCGATCGCCGGCGGCCACGCACCTTTGTATGTAGATTTTCACGTACTTAACAAATAGGCGGGCCGTGTGAGATACTAGAGGGATGGAAGGCACTCCTGACCTCGAGCGGTTCGTTGACCGAATCTCCCACGGCGAAAAGATCGAGCCGAAAGACTCGATGCCTGACTCCTATCGCCATCAGCTTATCCGCATGATGTCCCAGCATGCGCACTCCGAGATCATCGGAATGCAGCCCGAAGGGAATTGGATTACGCGAGCTCCCTCTCTCCGGAGAAAAATGGCGCTTCTCGCGAAGGTCCAGGACGAGGCCGGCCATGGCCTCTACATTTACAGCGCAGCCGAGACACTCGGGGCCTCCCGCGACGTGCTCACGGCGGAGTTGCGCAGCGGTAAAGCAAAATATTCGAACGTTTTTAATTATCCAACACTCTCCTGGGCCGACGTAGGTATGATCGGCTGGCTCGTCGACGGCGCCGCTATCATCAATCAGACGACACTCGCGAAGTGTTCCTACGGCCCCTACTCCCGCGCGATGATCCGCATCTGCAAAGAAGAGAATTTCCATAAGAAGCAGGGCATGGAGATTGTAGCGACACTGTGCTCGGGAACGCCGGAGCAACGTGCGATGGCGCAGGATGCAATGAATCGATGGTGGTGGCCGTCCCTCATGATGTTCGGCCCGCCCGATACTGATTCTCCGCACACAGCGGAATTGATGCGGTTCGGAATCAAACTGCGCTCAAATGACCAACTTCGCCAAAGGTACATCGACATGACAGTTCCGCAGGCCCACGCCTTCGGATTAACTCTCCCGGATCCGCTGCTTCAGTACGACGACGCGTCGGGACACTGGCGTATCGGACCGATCGATTGGGATGAGTTTCGCCGAGTCATTCAAGGGAATGGCCCGTGCAACCGTGAACGGCTCGAGCGCAATCGATCAGCTTTCGATAACGGAGCGTGGGTGCGCCGCGCAGCCGACGCCTTCGCGCGAAAAGAGGCGGACCGCTAAAAGGGAGGAGCTTCTATGTCAGATCAAGAATGGCCGCTCTGGGAGGTGTTCGTTCAAGATCAATCGGGCGGACCGCACGAGCACGCAGGCAGCATCCGAGCGAGCGATCGCGAGATGGCTCTGCAGAACGCTCGCGATACGTATGCACGGCGAGGCAAGGTGACCAGTCTTTGGGTCGTACCAGCCGATGCCATCATCGCGTCACAACCCACGGACGACGGCCCCTTTTTCGATCCGGCGCAGGACAAGGTGTATCGACATCCTCAATTCTATTCTCTTCCATCCGGTATGAAGGATTCATAGATGCCGGGCAGATACCCAACGGATTTTTTCGAATTTCTGCTCCGCCTGGGTGATGACGCGCTCATTCTCGGACATCGTCTCTCCGAGTGGTGCTCCTACGCGCCCACCCTCGAAGAGGATCTCGCGCTCGCGAATATCGCGCTCGATTGCATCGGTCAGGCCTCCGCGCTTCTCGCTTTTGCGGCCGACGTTGAAGGGAACGGCCGCACCGCAGACCGGCTCGCTTACTTTCGGAATAGCCGGGAGTATCGGAGCTCGATCATCTTCGAGCTACCGCATGGACACGATTTTGCGTTCACAATCGCCCAGCAGGTACTGGTCGACGCGTTTCGATATCTCCATTTCGAGACGCTCGCGGGTTGCACAGATTCGAGACTGGCGGGGATCGCCGCGAAAGCTTCAAAGGAGACCGCGTACCACCTTCGGCACAGTAGCAGTTGGGCGATTCGCCTTGGTGATGGGACTGACGAAAGTAAAACGCGTATACAGCAAGCGTTTGTGCTTCTGACACCTTTCGCAGGCGAGCTCTTCGTGGACGACGATGTCGAGAGCCGCCTCGCAGCACAGGGTCTGGCATGCTCGCGTTCAAAGTTAAAGGACCGATGGAACGAGATCGTGTCTGAGGTCTTCAAACAGGCGACTCTCCGCGTCGAGCTGACTTCTTCCGGGACGCGAAATGTAGGTTGGCAGGGTCAGCATACGGAGCATCTCGAGAGCCTATTGAGCGAGATGCAATCTGTTGCCAGAGCTCATCCCGGCGCAACGTGGTGACTATGCGGTTCTCGCGTGCCGAGCTGTTCAAGCTCCTCGAAGAAATCCCGGACCCAGAGATTCCGGTCATCAACATTGTCGAGCTCGGGATCGTCCGGTCGGTCGAATCTTCCGGCGATGAAGCGACCGTTCGGATCACCCCTACGTACTCGGGTTGCCCCGCGATGCATACCATCGAACAAGCAATCCGCGGGAAGCTTTCGGACGCAGGATTTCGCTCAGTGCAGATCGTGACTGAGTACTCACCCGCCTGGACGACTGATTGGCTGAGCGACCACGCCAAAGAAAAGTTGAGACGGTACGGGATCGCCCCGCCTTCGTCCGCACGACAAGAGCCGCTCATTGAGATGCCCGGAAAGAGGCGACGGCCCGCATGTCCGTATTGCGGTTCGGCTGACACTGCGCTTCGGAGCGAGTTCGGATCGACAGCTTGTAAATCGATGCACTACTGCAACAGCTGTCATCAACCGTTCGAACACTTCAAAGCGTTTTAAGAAGAGCTAGGCCGATGTCGATTTCGGTCGCTTTACGCCGCGAACGAGCAACGCTCCGCCGACGTTTTGCGCTGAAATATGCTGGGATTGGTGCCGTTCAATCGCTTCGCCAAGCAAAGTCTCGAAGTTGACGAAGAGCTCAGGCGAACGCCGAGAAGCGCCTCTGATACCGATCATCTGCGTTTCTGATGGCGCACCCCCGAGCGCATGCGCCTGCTCAGCCGCAAACCGGGCGTCAGTATATCCGCTCGACGACTCGGTCAACTCGCCGTCCACCCCGAGGGCCGCAGCCGCGTGGGAAGTCTTGTCGAAGGTTCGTGTCATGTGAACGCTCCTGCTTCTCGGAAGACGCTAATATGGAATTGCCCACCGATGCAACGGAATTCAATTCACTAGCTAGAAAATGGCACAATCACAATCGCTGCTGGATTCAGTCCCTTAACTATACTAGCCTTTGCTCGGCCTTCCGGCCTTATGCAGGAAGCAGTCACTATTCAAGAAACAGGAGAGCTATGAACAAGAAGACGAAACTTTTCATGACATTGCAAGCCGTGGCGATCGCGACGCTGATCGGATGCGCGCCGAAATCATCTGCTCCGGCTGCAGATGGTGAAAAGAAAGCCTGTGAGCAAAAGTGCTCCGGCGACAAGAAATGCTGCGGCGAGAAGGCTGGTGAAAAGTGCTCGGCGGACAAGAAGTGTTCGGGCGACAAGTGCACAGGCGAGTGCTCGGCAGACAAGAAATGCTCCAGCGAAAAATGCTCAGCAGACAAGAAGTGCTCGGGTGACAAGGCTGCGGCGCCGGCAGAGAAGAAGTGCTCCGCGGACAAGAAGTGCTCGGGAAGCAAAACCCCGGCAGAGAAGAAGTGCTCAGGCGCGAAGAAGTAAACGCTTGATGTCGCAGCTCCCGGATTCCGGGAGCTGCTTCTCGAATCCCTTTTGGGAGCCCTCGCTTTTTTACTCATCTCACCTTTTCTCGCCGAAATAAAATGGAGCATCGTACCGCTCTGATCACCGGGTGCTCCTCGGGATTCGGCCGGGACCTCGTCCGCGAATTGCTCTCCCGAAACTGGCGAGTGATTGCCACCATGCGCAATCTGCAGACGCGCTCTGATCTCTTCGCCGACGAGCTCGCGACTCCGAACAGCCGACTGACGGTTCTCGAGATGGACGTAACCAGCGCGACGGACCGCTCAGCAGTACTCGAACGCGTCGGATCGATTACTGGAGGATCCCTTGATTGCCTGATCAATAACGCCGGATATGGGCTATTCGGTGCTTTCGAGGACTCGAGCGAGGAGCAGATTCGAGCTCAGCTCGAGGTTAATTTTTTCGGGCTTGCGCTTTTGACCCGCGACACACTCCCCATGCTCCGCAGCTCTCGCGGAAAGATTATTCAGCTCTCTTCGATTCTCGGTCTGGTCGGAACTCCGCTGAGCTCGCTCTACTCCGCGAGTAAATTCGCCGTAGAGGGCCTGAGCGAAGCTCTGGCTCACGAGCTCGCGCCATTCGGCGTTCAGGTCTGCATCGTCGAGCCCGGTGGGCACCGAACTGATTTTGCCGCAAAGCTCGTCTGGGCGGATCGCGGAAACACAAATGAATCGCCTTATCGAAAGCGATCGGATCGATATCGCACATGGTTGGCGCGTGCGCTGGAAGAGAAGAGCACACCGCCAAGTCCGGCCGTGCGAAAGATTGCCTCTCTTGCCGAACGAAAGCACCTCCCTCTCAGAGTGCGTTGTGGCTGGGATGCAACGGCGCTCTATGGTCTGCGGTGTGTTCTGCCTGATCGAATATTTATTCCGCTCGCTCGGGCGGTGATCGGAATGATGTTTTACCGAGAATGAATCGCGCCACGCAGCTCTTCTTCCGAATAATTGTTGTCGGAATTATTCTAGCCGTCACGGGCTGCGCCGGCAGAGGTACCCCCTCTCGAGAGGGCGCGCTTCGGCCGGCACAGACACCGAGGCTCGCCGACGATCTCTCCCGACAAACGCTCGTTGACGCGGCACTGCGCTCGCGCGCGGCGCTAAGCCGCTCTGGAGCTCCGAAGCAGCTTCAGTTCGGCGAGCAAATCGTTCCGACGGAGCGCTACGTTCAATCTCTCGCCGAAATGGTCTCCGCCGCCGACCACCTTCCCAACGACGAGGATTTTTTCCATTACATTGAAAGCAATTTCGATTTCCACGAGGTGTATGGTGACACCGATTGGGGCGATGTCGTGATCACATCGTATTACGAGCCGGTCATTCGCGGGTCCCGCGTGCGAACTCGAGAATTTTCTCAACCGCTCTACAAGGTGCCCGCGACGGACTCTGATCGCTGCTACACGCGGAGAGAGATTAACTCGGACGGCGCGCTCGAAGGACTGGGGCTCGAGCTCTGTTACGTGGACCCCGTTGACGCATATCTGCTTCAAACACAAGGGTCGGGCGTCGTCGCCTTCGAAGATGGGTCAGAGCTTCGGCTCCAGTTCGCAGCGAAGAACGGTTATCCGTATCAGGGGATCGGCAAAGCGCTGCGCAAGGTCATGCCGGACGGGGATCTCCGACTGCCCCGAATCGAGGCATTTTTGCGCTCGCTGACCGTGCCTGAGCTGAATGAGTATCTGAACCAAAATCCGAGCTACGTCTATTTTGCTCCTTCAACTGTAAACGCGCTCACTTCGATGCAGATCCCTGCTACCCCCGGGCGCACCATCGCCGTAGACCGCAGTTTGTTTCCGAAAGGAGCAATGGGCTATCTGATCTTTCAAAAGCCGCATTTCTCTGGAGGGGCGACCGATCGACCAACCTTCGCTCCGGCCGGTCGGTTCGTCTTCGATCAAGACGTTGGGAGCGCCATCCGCGGACCCGGGCGGATCGATCTTTTCTGGGGCCGCGGCGACGAAGCCAAGCAATCCGCAGGCGTCATCCATTCTCACGCGAGACTCTACTATTTGCTCCCAAAGTCGCCTCCATAACCGACGTATTTTCTTGACAATACCGAACCCATCGACTAATTAGGGCGCAGCGTTCGGCTAGGTTTTTTGAGCCGTCTGTTCAAACAGCGTTGAGGTTCCGAGCTGTGGGGTGAGGTATGAGCCAAGAAAATCAAAACGATACGGATGTATCGTCGCCCGAAGCTCGTGATGAAGCGCTCGAGCAGGGCATTGAGGAGCTCGATCCCGTCTCTGCACTTTTCGAAGCGTGGACTCTGCTCACCCCGCTCGAACGAATTACCCGTTTCAAACAGCTCGACCGTCCCGAGGCCGAAGAATTTTTCCTCAGCATCGGCGCACGAGATCAGGCGCAACTGATCATGCTCGTCGATCCTCAGGACAGACGGTCGTGGATCCGCCAGCTTGCACCCGACGATGCCGCCGACGTCATCCAAGAGATTCCTCCCGAAAACCGAGACGAGATCGCAGCGCTGCTCGACAAAGTAACGCGACGTGAGGTGGCGGCTCTCCTTGCCTATGCCGAGGATGAAGCCGGGGGATTGATGAGCCCCCGCTACGCCAGGCTTCGGCCCGACATGAGCGTCGACGAAGCAATTACCTATCTTCGGCGCCAGGCTCGGCGTCCGATCGAGACCATCAGCTACTTCTATGTGCTCGACGCCGCTCAGGTTTTGCTCGGCGTGGTATCGATGCGAGAGCTGTTTCTCGAGCCTGGTTCCAAGCTTATCAGCGAGATCATGCAGCCTGACGTAATCTCGGTTCAGGAGGATACGAACCAAGAAGAAGTGAGCCGCTTGCTCAAGCAAAATAACCTCATCGCCATTCCGGTCATCGACGAGGAGCATCACCTGAAAGGGATCATCACCGTCGACGACGTGATGGAAGCGATGGAAGAGGCGGTCACGGAAGATATTCAAAAGATCGGTGGTACTGAAGCGCTCGATCTTCCGTACCTCGAGAACTCCGTAGGTGAGATGATCCGCAAACGGGCGGGTTGGCTTGCAACGCTTTTCATCGGCGAGATGTTCACCGCCTCGGCAATGGCGTATTACGAGAACGAAATCTCTCGAGCAGTCGTTCTCGCACTGTTCATCCCACTGGTCATCTCCAGCGGCGGCAACTCCGGCTCACAAGCGTCGACTCTCGTTGTCCGCGCGATGGCATTGAACGAGGTGAAGGGTTCGCACTGGTTTCGCGTGCTGAAGCGTGAGCTGCTGGTCGGTATCAGTCTCGGGCTCATTCTCGCTGCGATCGGTTTCTTCCGAATCATGCTCTGGCCGTCTCGCGAGACCGTCTATACGGCGCACTATATGCTCGTCGCATGCACCGTGTCGCTTTCGCTTCTTGGAGTCGTGCTTTGGGGCACGCTCACCGGATCGATGCTGCCCCTCTTGCTCCGGCGGCTCGGATTAGATCCTGCAAGCGCGTCAGCTCCGTTTGTCGCGACGCTCGTGGACATCACCGGCCTCGTCATTTATTTCTCCGTCGCCAGTCTCATGTTGCGCGGAGTCCTGCTGTAGCCGCAGCCCCCATTCCCAAAGAGAGAAACAGCCGGGGTATCGAACCCGTCGAATGCAGTCGGAGACCGCATGTTCGACACGCCCGGCTGCTTCCTCAGAACGCCTCGCTCCTTCTCCGAAGGTGTGCGCAGCTGGACGAAGGCAAACAGGGACTATTGCACGACGAGCTTCTTCGTCTTCGGACAGTGCCGAAACGTCCGCTCAGTGACCGGGGCACGGTTCGGTGCGGGGGTCAGCGCGTCCGGCGCGAACTCCGTCACAGGGACAGAGGACTGACGCTGATTGACCGGGTTGATGACTCGCACTCGAGAACCGTTCACGCGGGTGACGCGGAGGGTGGCTTCTGTGCCGAAGGCGGATACATGCTCCAAAGACATTCACCGAATCTCCTGGTCCATGCCGATCCGAGCTTCAGGAGCCGCATTCCAATGCGGCAAAGGGACGCTGCTGTTGCTCGGAGTTTGTTCGGACCCCGGGGCGCTTGAAGAAAGCGCTCCAGGGACCGAACCCACAACGAATACTTCAGCGGAACCCACTGCATCGAACGAAAAGGACGGATTTCAAAGGGACGTGTCGAGAAACCAGTAAAACAAAAGACAAACCTGTTCCCAGGCTGTTTCGTTCAGGCAGGTCGGTGCAGAGCAGCGTGCGATCGGCTGGGGGAAATGACGCGCCGGCCGAGACGTGCCCGCGGGACTCAGCGCCTGAGCGAAACAGCGACGGTATACACGGAAAGCAGGGACGGGAGAGAGCCATACTGCCGGACGGTATAAGCTAACCCAATCCACACAAATGGCAATTATAAATTCGACAAATCTGTCAGCAGACCGTGACGGCACCGCGGGAACCCGCAGGTGCCGTCTCGTGGATGACTAGTCGGTAGAGAGCAGATACTTCTCGGCCTCGTTCCAGATTTCGAATTTCACGTCGACCGTCCGAACGTTGAGGCGCTCGCGGATGCCGTTTATCTGAGAGTAGTGCTCCATCGATTCGAAGTATTCCTTCCCCTGACGGAGCGTCTCAGAGTTCTTCCGAAGAATGAGCAACTGATCGGTCTTCATGACGTCATACATGTTGATCTGAACATCTGGGGCGAGTGGAGACCGATTGAGCCCTCGAGGAAAGTAAGCTTCGGCGTCAGGTGTCGTATAGTTCGAGCACTCATAGGCCGCTTTGGCGATACGCTTCGGATAGACCATGGCGAACTTCTGGACGAAGTCTCCACCCATTCCGTAACCGAACATGAAGAACTCGCGCACGGTCAAACCGGCGTGTTGCCCGACATGCTCAACAAGCTCGAGCAGCCGCTTGTCGAAGCGCTCACCACGCATGTTGAAATTCCCGTAGTCCGGATAGCGCATGTTATCAATGACCGGCACCAGCACGGCAAGTCCTTCCTTCTTCGCCGAGCGGTAACAGATGTTGAACACCTCTTCGGCACGGAGGTCGGAGTCATGAATGCACACCAGCAACCATGGACGCAGGCCGGACTTCTCAATACCTGCCTCGCGGCGATTTGCCGGGTGGTAAAAGTAGTAGCGTGTCCCATTGTAGTAGAGCTGCAGACGCCGACCGCGCGGCATATCCGTGTCGATCTGCTCATCGTCAATCTCACCACGCGCCTTTTCAAGCGCCCAGTAAGCGGCATTTTTCGCTCCGGGCGCCTCGTCGAGCATGGAGAGAGTCGTTCGCAGCGTATAAATCGCCTGAGGTGAGCCGATTTGGCCGAGAGCGGAAGCTGCTCGCTTCCGAAGCTCCTCGCTCTTCTCTTTGCGCAGAACTTTTGCGAGCACAGGCACCGGCCAGTTGAAGTTCAGGTTACCGAGCGCCGTCACCGCTGCACGGCGTGTGTACTCATCGCCGTGGTCGACTTCGAATCGGAGTGCATCTCCGGCACGTTTGTCCTGCAACAGCCCGAGTGCTTCGATGATGGCGAGCTGCTTGTCTCGGTTGTTTCCCTGCTTCAACCGCTTCGCCAGATCTTCGACGTCCGATTGTGCCGCGTTTTTTCTCAGAGCAAGTGTGGCCTCCAACCGAGTTCGTTCGTCAGGTGAGTCCAAGCGTCGGAGGATCTCGTCCATCAATGTATCGTGGCTGACCTTGACGAGCCCTGGCGCGTCGCTTTTTCCATCCTGCGGGTTTTTCCCATGATGGACCGTTGCCGGCGGAGCTTTCAGCTCGGCATCGTCTTCTTCCTCTGGCGCCGGCTCTTCCTGGATCTGCTTCGTCGGCTTCTTTGGCTGGCCAGGGGTATAGAATCCTTTTTCGTCGTCGCTATCTTCGGGGGAATCAGATCCACTCTTTTCGAACTTCTTCGCAATCTGCGGATCTTTTTCGGCAACATCCGAAGTCGTCGAGATTCCCGCCGACGAGTCCTGCGCCAGCGCAGGGCTCAAAAGCAGATGCTCAGAGACTTGAGCTGTCCCGAGCAAGATCTCGGCTGACGCAAAGAGTATCCAAAGCGCGCAAACGCCCAAGCATGCCGCTAAACGTGAATGAGTCATGATTCAGTCCCTCGTCAACAACCGACAAAAAAAACGACGTACAACATCCGGATCACTCGCGCCCGCCCGCGCTCTCTCAGTCGTGAGAGAGCCGACCGACGTTCATGTACTCCTTCTTCAACAAAAGCTCTTTCACATCGCAATGCAACCGCGGCCCGAGCTGCGACACAACTTTGCTTGCGAGATAGCAAGCCAAACGTCCCGCGTGCTCGGCATCCATCCCCTGCGTCAAACCGTAAAGAAATCCGCCGGCGAACATGTCGCCCGCTCCGGTGTCGTCGACTGCCTTCACAGGAAACGGAGGGATATCGTAATCGAGGCCGAGATGCCGAACGCGAGCGCCTTTCTCCGACATGGTCATCACCGCAGTCGGAAACGCGGATGCATACTTTTCGAAGACTTCGTCCGGATCGGTCAGTCCGGTATATTTTCGCGCCTCATTCAAATTGGCGAACACGAGATCGGCGTACTTGAGAGCTTCATCGAGCGGCTCACGGAAATATTCGACGATGAATCCGTCCGAAAACGTCACTGCGACCTTCACTCCGTGTTTTTTCGTAAGCTCACAGACTCGTCGGATAACTCGCTGCCCCGAGGGCTGTGAGAAGAGATAGCCCTCGATATAGACCCACTCGGAATCGCCAAGCATCTCTTCGCTCACGTGCTCAGCTTCGAGCTCGACGCTCGCGCCGAGGTGAGTGTTCATCGTTCGCTCCGCGTCGGGCGTAATCAGGATGACACAGGTACCTGTCGGCTTTCCTTCGATCGGTAACGTATGGAGCTGAACGGCGAGCTCATCCATCTCCTCGAAATAAAAGTTACCGTAATCATCGTTTCCGACGGCGCAGCCGTAAGCCACAAAGCCACCGAGCTGAGCAATCGCAATCATCGTATTCGCGGCCGAACCGCCGCTCGCGCGGTTGAGATCGCGGCCGTGATAGTATTCAAGGAGACTCTTCTGCTCTTCCGGCTCGACGAGCTTCATCCCGCCTTTCACGAGCTGGAGCTTCTTCAGGTCCTCTTCCTCGACCCGAAGCTGGAGATCCATAATTGCGTTTCCGACGCCGTAAACATCGTATCGTCGTGCCATGTACCGTTCCGAAAATGTAGGGTTCGTTATCACCCCGGGCGGGGCAGAAGCCCGCTACCCACTGTTATTAATCGCGGCTCCCGACGGCGTGACATAAGAAAGCTTAGAATTTTCGAATGTTAAGCCGCGCAACTTGGAAAGAGGGTCCCGGAGCTGCGTGAGAATTGCCGACCCTCTTTTCGCTGCCCACGTTAGCGAATCATCGGTATGGTCATCAAGTTATTTGGCCGAGCCCGGAACCGGTCGATAGATCCAAACATGGCAAAATTACTTGATAAATTTCTTGGCAAGTCGCGTTGGCAGGCATTGTCCGCTGCTCTCCGAACAAGCTCGAGTATCACCGTCGAACCCCAGCTCGGGGTTGACGCGCTGTTTGTCGCCCTCCTGCTTTCGGTCACGCCCATAGCGCTTACTTTCTGGGATAGCGCACGGCCGCCCGGCGCTCCGTCGAGTCCCCTTCCGACTCTCGGCTTCGGCATCTGTACTCTCCTCGCCTTCGTCACCCGTTCGAGACTCGGTCTGCCGTTTGTTCGGACCGCTGATTGGCGAAAAAGCCTCAGCCTCACACACACTGCGGTCGCACTGGGTTGCATCCCCGCGGCGCTGATTTTGGTAATCTCAAAAACACTGCTCTCTGATCGACACGATACCCTTACCAGAGCGGTGGGCGGTGCATCATCAGGGTCGTCTCTCGGAATAGCCGGCGCTATCGGACTTGTTCTCGCGATAGCCGCTTGGGTAGCAGTGACCGAAGAGATGATCTTCCGGGGCACTCTGGTCAGCGTCGTACGACGTCTCCGCTTTATACCCAAGCAGTGGCAACGAGATACCGCAGCCGGGGTTTTGAGCGCAGTCATCTTCGGTCTTGCGCACTGGCCGACCTGGGGACCGCTTCCTGCGCTTGCTCTCGTTGGGCTGGGGCTCGGATTTGTGGTGGGCTATCTGGCGAACGGTGAACAGCTGCTCCCGCTCATCCTGTACCACTTCGTCTTTGACACGCTGAGCATCGGGATTTCACTCTTTGGGATACACTGATCGCAGGCGCCGATTGCCTCCGACTTAATACCCCGAGGAGCGTTTTTTGGGCTTCGCGTCCCACACCATGCCCGAATCCGCGAAGTCGCTACCGGTTCGCTCGAGCACGCAACCTGACGGCATCGTGTCGTTTTGAATATCGATGAGACGCAGCGTAATCTGATCTTTGATCCGAGGGTCTTTCGGGCACGCGACGACGTATTTTTCCTTTTTATCGCCGAAGACGCGCGAGAGGGTGAACGAATAGACGTTCCTACCGCTGAGACGCTTCTTCTCGCCGGGATTGAGCACAACCCGTGTATTCGGGCGGATTCCAACTCCCTTGATGTTCGAAATGATGAGTATCGAACCACGATCCGAGGGATTCAGGTCGTTCGCGATCGTCGCTACGACAGCTTTTGCTTGAGGGGGAACAATGAGCGCAGCCGCAACTGCCAGAGAAGCAAGAAATCCAAACCTTTTTCGCATCGCATCTAACCTCGCCAAAGTGCGTTCCGCAGCAAGCTTCTCCAGGGGTCTTAAAGCGAGTACTGCAACGGATTCCGTCGCCGCCAGGCCCGCGGTCACTCACAAGGATTATGAGCGGCCCTTCTGAAAATGATGCATTAGGGCGGAATCGCTCCCGATTTGCGCAGGAAGCTCCCTGGTAAACTGCTCGCATGCTGGGGTAAACATCTGCTGTGAACAAGAGATTCCTGCTTCTTCGAGTCTATCCCGTAGAGTGCATTGTGGGCATCGCCGCCGCTGTTGCGGCCGGTTTCTATCGCGTGCTGGGGCTGCCCCTACGTCAACCACTCAATCTGTACATGTCCCGGCTGACTGAGGCCGGAGCGCTTTATCTTGTGAGCCTTCTGCTCATTTTTCTTTTCAAAAGACTCTCAGCCATCAAAGCGTCCTCTGAAGAGAAGCCACCCTTGGCCGACACTGTCCGAGCATTCGCGGCTGAGCGGTTGACGTTCGAACGGCTCATCCATGACTTTCGTTTGCTCAACGCCGTAGCGGTCATGTTCGTCGTCTTTATTCAGCTGAAACACCTGACTCCGTTCATCCGAAAAAGCCTGTTCGACGAAGCGCTGCTGCTGTCGGAACAAAGCATGTTTGGAGGCGAGCTTGCGGGCGCGCTCCTGGCGCGATCGCTTCCAACTGAATTTGCGGCCGTTTTGAGTGATGCGTATGTGCTCTTCTATCCATACATGGCATTCCTCATCCTCTACTTCATTCTCAGGTCGAAGCAGTCCGGTTCGACATTCTGCACCGCCTTCGCGCTCTGCTGGTTTCTTGGCGCCGCGCTCATTTATCTCGTGCCGAGCTGGGGCCCCTGCTTTTATCGTCCGGAACTGTTCAACCATCTCGCCCCGACCCAGATGAGCGAGTTGCAGTCCGACCTGTGGAAAAACAAGCTCTTCGTCGAGAGCAACCCCAACTCCACCGAGGGCGTCTTTCTGATTTCGGGCTTTCCGAGCCTTCATGTTGCCATCCCGCTTCTCGGCACAATTCTGCTATACCCGTTCTCGCAAGCTCTCGCTCTCGCATCCGGAGCGCTGACGATTTTGACAGTGTTGTCGACACTCTACTTCGGCTGGCACTACGTAATCGACGATGTTGGAGCCGCCTTTCTGGTCTTCCTGGCATTAGTCTTGCAAAGAGTGGTGGATCACTTTTTGCAAAAGATTCTCGGGAGATACCCCCTGAACTGAATCGTTCCCGCCTCTCACCCTGATAAGTCTATGTAATCCGGAAGGGTCCGGATGTTCGGAAGTGGTGTTGTGGTCGGGGGTTGAAGTGGTGGTGTATGGGGGGTCAGGTAATTCATATTTGGTCAGAGATCGAGCGCAGTGCCGATCATCTCATCAGGATGATCACTGCGTCTCGGTCGAAGATCGAGCTCATCGAAAGTGAGATGATCGACCGGATGGCGGTCGTCAGCGCAGAAGGGCAAAGAAATCTCACCGCAGCCCGGCGGATCGTCGGAGCGCTGGAGCGCCGGCTCGACAAGTTGAACAATCATCTTGGATCCGGCGCGCCGAGCGACATAACGGCGGCTTTTAAGCTCCTCGGGAGCCCACTCCAAGTGCCGAACGACTGCGTCAACAAGCTGATCAGCGAAGCAAGCATGGAACCGATTGCGGTCGAGGACATCGAGCCGACGCTGAACCGACTGCTTCTAGCGATTACGCCGCAGCGGAAACGCCAGCTTTTTTAGACGCGGACTTATCTCCCAGCAATGGTGCAAAGTCTCAACTCAGAGCAGTCTGACTGAGCATCCCAAAACGGGGCGAGCGCACCCTTTCGCGTCCGACCGATGCAACTCTTTCTTTTCTGCCTAAAACAAAGCCGTTACGAGCATCTGCCAACGTGTGGCGAATCGTATTCGATGGCGTGTTCAAACTCTCCACAGGTGCCATTCGGCTGAGGACCGCCAGAAATAGGCACGCGTTTCCGTAGTTGCGGCATACCGTTTTCAGACGTTCAACAGAGGTACCGGTATGAATCCGCTCGACCCCCCAGCAAGAAATCCGAGCCAACCTTCCACCCCTCGGGCTGAGCCGGCGAGCGGGCTGAGACGGCTTCCTCCGATTACGGATGAGGACCGCTCGGCGAACGACACCGCATCACAGAGAGCAACCCAACCCAGACCTTCGCTGCCGCCTCAGCCGTCTCGCCGCGAAGCGTCTCCACGGCAAGAGCCGACGATCGATCTCAACGTATCTCCTGAGCGGAGCTCGGTCGCATTGCCCCTCCCGCGCGGCGGTCGAGTCGAAGTTGGTGTGAGCACTCCGCCTCAAGGACCGGTAAGCGCGTACGGCGCATTCGAGAGAGGCGATCTCCGTGCGCAAGTCCAGTCTCTGCCGCACGGCGTTCGTGGAAGTATCGAACGTGCCGGGATTCCATCGCCGACTCCCGGCGGCACACCCATTTCAGCCGGTATCGGAGCGATCATCGAGACCAACCCGAACACCGGCAAAAAGGAAGTTGGCGTGGAAGGCATCGTGCAAAGAGGCCGATTCCGATTGAGAATGGGTGCACGTACGGACACGGAGCCGGGCCACGAAAAGACTGAGCTGGGAGCCCAGCTCGAGCTGTTCCCGAGATACCGCTGAGCATTCTAGCCCTCCTTGGCGCCATTGTGCGGTCAAAGCGTTTCCATTATGACGCATGGCATGGACCGTTGCCGGCAAACGGGTAACTGTCCTCACATAAACTAGGAGGACTCCATGAGATCACTAAGCTTTTCTTTTTTCTCCATCGTCGCGCTCATGCTCGCTGCCGTCCCCGTTGAACGCGCTCATGCGCAGCAATCGACAATTTCCGGTTCGGCGCCGGCCAGCGGGACGAATCACGGGATGCGGGAAGACGACGATGGCAATTTAGAGCAGGGCGAGTACGAAGTGATCAGCCCGAACGGCAGCGTTACCCGAGCGCTCTGCCCCTATACATGTGAGATGCGAGGGCTCCCGAAGCAGCAGTGCATCACCTGGAAGTCGGCTTCCGAGCCGACGAAATGCTACGTTCAGGATCGAAGCATCCCTTCGCAAGCAGTTCCGTTCCAGGGCGCTCAGAGCAAGAAGTAAGCTAATCTGCGCGACGGAGCAGCAGGTGAAATTCGTCGCTCCCGGGTGCGGCGTTCGGCCCTTCGGCAATGTCGATCGGTCGAACGTTCGCCGAGATCCACTCAACGAGCCGAATAACATCGCTCGGCAAGAAGACGTGAAAGTGAATGCTGTAATCTTCGGCGCAGAGCCGCTTCGCCTCTTCCACAGCCATCCATTGCTGCTTCTTGTTGACGAAAACCGCATAGTCCAGGAAATGCTCGAAATCCCGCTCCGCGGATGGTGACACATAATCGAGAATCATATGCTCGAGCGTCGTCCGCACTCTCTGTTTGTCGAAAGTGATCCGTTTGTCGGGAACGATGAGATAGAGCAGGCCGCCGGGTTTCAGCACCCGACACCATTGTTCGATAGCGCTGATCGGGTTTCGGGTGTGTTCGATTACATGCGCCGCAATCAAAAAATCATATGTCTGGTCCGCAACCTCTGAAAGTGTTTCGCCGTCCCCGATGATCGTCGGTTCGACGAGCGGAAGGTCCTTCAACTCCGGATAGTGCTCTCGCAGCTGAGGGACTGTGTATCGGTCAATATAATCTACCTGCATTCCACCGTGCCGCGGAAGCGGACGATGGAGCGGACCGATCTCCAGGCCTCGGCCGAGCAGCTGAGAGGCAAAATACTCCCGCCAATTTCTGTCTGCGAACTGCTCGAGTCCCTCTTCGAGTACGCCTGCTTGGGGAATGTCCGGCACGAAATTACGGTCTAAGGACGACTGCGAGTTTCGGGTCCGGTTGAGCTGCGGTTCTTTTGGTGTGAGCTTTCGTAAGAACATCGGCGAAGAACTTTCAAAGTGACGAGTTTACAGAGTCGAGCACGGCCTTTATACCCTAATTCTGTGTTTGTTGCTCGCCGGGAGTTTTTCAAATGAAGACAGGCTGTTCCACTTACCGCGTCCCGATTCTTGCCATGCTGCTCTGGGCGATACTGGGCGCGGAGCCTGCCTTTGCGGTCCGGTGCGACACGCTCCGTTACCGTGGAAGTGACTACGACGTGTGTCGGGTGGACACCAAATCTGAGAACCTAGGCTTATACTACCTTGCCCCCACCGGCGACCGGTTCAGGACCCTGAATGGGTTGCAATCAGCGCTCAAACGTCAGGGTCACCGATTAATTTTCGCCACGAATGCCGGAATCTTCACAACGAGCTATCGTCCTCTCGGTCTTTACATAGAAAACGGAGTGGAGCTCGTACCGATGAGCACCTCGGATGGAGAGGGAAACTTCTTTCTGAAGCCGAACGGGATTTTCGCCGTGACGGATTCGGGCCCAATCGTCGTAGAAACCTCCGAGCTGCGCGACATGCGTTCCAAGTTGAAGATCGCTACTCAATCGGGTCCGTTGCTCTTGCGGAATGGGAGCATTCATCCGGCATTCAACAACCAGTCAACCAACAAGACCGTTCGCAGCGGTGTTGGCGTCGAAGGCTCCCTGGCGATATTCGTATTATCTGAAAGCGATGTGTCGTTCTACGATATCGCGGCTCTTTTTCGAGACGAGCTTCACTGCAAGGACGCATTGTATCTCGACGGCGCAATCTCCGAGATGTTGTCTCCTCGCTCCGCCGCACCCGGTGGACATGAGTTCGCGGCGATGTTCGGAGTTGTGGAAGACAGCGCGGTCGCAAAGGAACCGAAAGGTGAATGAACCTTTCAAGTTTGTAGCCGTTCCGCTGCGTCAAAAGCGCAAAAACGCGCGCAATTACTCAAGAATGATCCGCGTGCTCCACGCTGTTGAATTTCCCCGTTTCCCCGTCTGATCCGCGCGATTGCTGAGACGCAATCGAGCGCGTATATCTCCAGTCTTGATTTTCATTTTACGGCGATGGGGCATGAGCGCAGATAATACATTGTGTATCGAAGTAGCGTGGGAAGTCTGCAATCAGGTCGGGGGGATCTACACCGTCATCCGAACGAAGGTTCCGGCGATGATTTCCGAATGGGGCGACTCGTATCTCCTCATCGGACCATACAACGCGGGAAGTGCGAAGGTAGAATTCGAACCGGAGGAGCCGGAAGGATATCTCGCCGACGTCATCTCGCGCATGAACTCCGATCACACCGTCGTGCACTATGGCCGATGGTTGGTTCCCGGCGAGCCCCCGGTCCTCTTGATCGACGCGTCTGCGCGCTCGGCCGAGCTGGGCAATTACAAGAAGTTTCTCTGGGATCGCTTTCGAGTCTCGACCGTCAATCCCGACTCGCTCGTCGACGAGGTCCTGCTTTTCACGTCCGTCGCGGCAGAGCTGCTCCGAGAGATCGCGGGGTCCAGCGGCAACAAGGTGCTCGCCCATTTCCACGAGTGGATGGCGGGTCCGGCCATCCTCAGCTTGAAGCAAGAGCCGAGTATCCGCACGGTGTTTACGACTCATGCCACACTGGTCGGTCGGTATGTCGCCGGAGACAATCGACCGTTGTATCAGGAGCTCGAACAGATCGACGCCAATGAGCGTGCGGCTCACTACGGCATTCTTTCACGCCATCTGCTCGAGCGGGCATCTGCTCAAGAGTGCGATGTATTCACGACAGTAAGCGAGGTCACAGGGCGTGAATCCATCCGTTTTCTCGGCCGCCAGCCGGACTACTTGCTCCCGAACGGTTTGAATGCTCACCACTTCACCGCTCTGCACGAGTTTCAGAACTTGCACCGTCTCTTCAAAGAGAAGATCAACGAGTTCGTGATGGGCCACTTCTTCCCGAGCTACACCTTCGACCTCGACCGGACTCTGTATCTTTTCATTAGCGGTCGATACGAGTATCGCAACAAAGGGATGGATGTTTTTCTCGCGGCGCTCGAACGCCTAAACACACGACTTCAGGCAGAGAAGAACCCGCCGACGGTAATAGCGTTTATCATTACCAACCGCCCGACCCGGCACATTAGCGTGGACGTGCTGAAAAGCTCGATTCTCCTCCACGACCTTCGAACGCTGACCGGAGAGATCAAAGAGCAGATGGGAGAAAAGCTGCTGCGAGCGGCTCTCGAGCGAAAGCTACCGACATATGAAGAGCTGCTTCCACGCGATTCGGTCGCGCGACTGAAACGAACAATTCTCGGTTTTAGCCGGAACGAGCTTCCGGGAGTCACCACCCACGATCTTTCCGAAGGCGGAGATCCGGTAATCGAGCAGCTTCGCGCAAGCGGCCTCAAGAACGCGGCGAATCAACCCGTGAAAGTGGTATTCCACCCGGAGTTCGTTTCGTCGACGAATCCGCCCTTCCATCTCGATTACGATCAGTTCGTCCGCGGATGCCACCTCGGTGTGTTCCCGAGCTACTACGAGCCATGGGGCTACACTCCGCTCGAGTGTATTGCACTCGGGCTACCAACTGTAACGACCGACCTCAGCGGCTTCGGCGGTTATGTTCAGGAGCACATCTCGAACAGCGAAAGCAGTGGGATCCTCGTGCTCAAACGGAGCATGAAGGACGACAAGGAGATCATAGTCGATCTTGCGAACTATCTGTTCTGGTTCAGCCAGCGCTCGAGACGCGAGCGAATCGAGATGCGAAACAAGGCGGAGCGGCTTACGGAGCACTTCGACTGGACATCGCTGATCAAGCATTATCACGAGGCACATGAAGCAGCGCTCAAGGGCGCTGCGGCGTAGGAGTCGCGGTGCCGCGGAGGAATCGCGCTGTCAGCGGCGGAACGGCCCGTCCGGACTGACGCCGTAGTTCCGCGGGCCTCCGTCGCCCCTGCTCCCACCGCAGCGATCGCGGTCGTCATTGTCGTGGTGCCCGTCATTATCATGGTCGCGTGGCCACCCACCGTCGTGATGTCCCCACCCCCCGTGGTCTCCGCGCCAGGCGCCCGGCCGATCTCCGTAGCCGTCATACGGGATTGTATACCGACCATGCTCGTCATCTCGATCGTGGTGGTGCGAGTCGGCGCAGCCCGCGGCAACAAAAGCGACCAAGGCCATTGATATCAAAGATAGTTGGTATGGTGTTTTCGTCATTGAAGCACCCGCGCAATGGTTAACGTTTCTCGTTATAACGCAGGTTGAAACGGATTCAGCGAACGCGGCGCATACGGCGGGGCGATATTTCGAGAGCACGAGGAAATTACCATAGGAAGTTTCACGGTGAGCAGGCAAGCTTCACCGTGGCGGCTCTCAACGGAGTTGAGAGCCGTAGAACCGATCGACCTCAGCTTACTCCTCGTCGGTGCCGAGAATGAGCTGGCCAGTCTTGCCATGTCGGATCATCTGAAGGCGTGCCGGGAGCCCCTCGGCCGCGCCTTGCGGGATTTCCACGTCTTGGAGGTCCGCCTGCAGGCATTCCTCACCGTCGACGCGAATCCGATCCGCATAGTACATCGAGGCAGCGACCTCAAGCGCGTTGCGCTCAAGTTCGACCCCGAGACCGGCTTCCTCGTATCGCTTGAAGAGCTCCGGATCGATCAGGAACGCGACTTCGGCGTCCGTCCCCTCGTCGATAACGAACCGGCGGAGCGTCGTGATAGACATGATTCGCCTCCCTATACCGAGACAATTGTGTTTGAGGAACGGTTCATCGGCGGTGGCGCGAATGAACCGTTCCCCGAGCAACAAAGGTCGCAAAGTGTAGGAAAAACCTCGAAGTGCTTGCCTGCTACCGCTGCGTCGAGCGCAGCGAGCTGCGCTAGGTCCGCGAGCAGGATTTGCCGTGCTCTTGTAGTGGCATCAAAGAGCGAGCCCCCATTCTACCATATAACATGGTCTCGATGCTGCCCCCGCTGACAAAATCCCGCGTTTTATGTACCTTGAGCCCGAATGACCATTCGGCCAGCGTACAGGAACGCGCCTCTTCCGCGCGATCCCGTTATATTTCGACCGCGTTCGGCCGATAGTAATGAGCGTTTAAGAGACAAGGTGAGCTCTGTGCCCATTTTCGGAACCCTGCTGATTATCTTCAAATCGTGGATGCTGTACGACGCTATCCAGCGCAGTGGCGGTCGAGCAGGTTCGAACACTTGGTTTCTGATCTGCTGGATCCCTTTCGGCGACTGGGTCTATTTTTTCGCCGTAAAGATCCACGACCCTGAATTCAGCCGTTACTTCAAAGCATTCACGAAGCGTCCGCCGAAGCTCGACGACGTCCGCTATCTCGCGGAACACAGCCCGAGCGTAAAAAACAAGTTGAACTTCGTCCGGGCGCTCATCGATCACAACGATTTCGCTGAAGCAGACAAGGTCCTCGAGGACCTCCTCCGCATCGACCCGAACGATCGCGAGGCGCTTTTTCTCGCGGCGACGAACAAAGCGCGCGCCGGCGAGCACGAGCGCGGAATTGAGCTCTTCAATACTCTCATTGCAAAAGACCTCAGCTGTTTTGATTACCGTCCGGCGGAGGCACTCGCCGAGCTCTACTGGACCTCGGGAAAGAAGGAAGAATCTGTCGAGCTGTTGCGCAAAGTCTTCAAACGAAGTCACCGGCTTTCGCATCAGGTCGAGCTTGCAAAGTGCCTCTTTCATCTGGAGCACAAGGACGAGGCCAGGCAGGTGCTTCAGTCTGGTATCAACGACTACAAACACGCTCCCCGTTTCGTGAAGCGCCAGTACAAATCTGCAGCACGAGAAGCACAGAGTATTCTTCGCGCGCTTTCATAGAAATTTACGCACGCCGTTTCCGACAGGCGTCGATAAAATCGCGATACACTTCCAGCCAGCGAGGGTCCGCTGATTCCCAAAGCATCTCCGGATGGCACTGCACACCCACTGCATAGCGCTCATCCAGCGCCTCGAGCGCTTCTACAACACCGTCTTCAGCGAGTCCGGTAACTCTGAGCCCGGGGGCAATCTGATTGGGTGCTTGGTGGTGAAGAGAATTGACGCGGATTTTTTCACTTCGAAAAAGACGTGCGAGTCGGCTGTCCGGAACGAGTTGCATTTCATGCCGAAGCGCTGTCCAAGCAGGAGGATCATCGTGGTTCGCGTGCTCGAGCCCACCGGGGCGTTGGGTTCCAAGATCTTGGAAAAGTGTGCCGCCGAGAGCTACGTTCAGTATCTGGACGCCTCTGCAGATTCCAAAGATAGGTAGCGAACGATCCCACGCCGCTTTGGTGAGCTCGATTTCGAGCAGATCGCGCTCACGAGTCGTTTTACCGAGCTTTCGGTGTGGAGCCTCATTGAAGAGACTCGGATCGATGTCGCCCCCTCCTGTCAACATCAACCCGTCGGCAAGCGAGAGAAGCGCCATTCGTGTTTCGGAAGACGACGTAACAGGAATGATCAAAGGGATGCCGCCAGCGGCTTCCAGGGCACGGAGATAGCTATCGAAAACCCCGTTAACGAAAAGCTGCTCCTCGTCGTCGTGCGTCAGCCAACAGGCCACTGCAATTTTAGGTCGGTACGTCACACTTCCCCGCTCATTGGTTACTCCACGTTTTGGATACCCAAAACATTAATCGGCGCGTCGATATCTCCACTTCATCCATGCAATCTGCCTGCCCGTCATGCAGCATGTGAGCGCATTTCGCGCACTCAGCAAATGCGGACAGCAGCATACCTCTTGCCTCCCGTTCACTTATAAAAACCATCAGCCCGCCGAGAGCGCCACCAGCTTTCTCCAGAACCCCGGCCGGAAAGGTCGATATGCGCTAGATCATGCGAACCCGGAAAGGCCGTTTCCAGTGTCCCGCGCTCTCACTAGAAAATCTGAAACTTCTCGGCGATCTGCGGCCTTAGGCAGAAATGGGTCACGCGAGTGTCGCCGGTCGGGTATAATAGACTTTCTGCCCGCGTCCCGCGGCATGGGCCGACGAACGGATTATTCTCCTTCAGGAGCGCGTCTATGTGGGATCTCGACAAACTTTTTTCGGCAAGCTTTATGCCTCACGGACACTGCTACCTCTGGCAGCCGTCCCTCATCGCGCTTCACGTCGGTTCTGACCTGTTTATTGCACTTGCTTATTATTCGATACCAATTTGCCTCGTACATCTCGTTCGAAGCTGCCCCCATCTGAAATTTGATTGGATGCTTCTGCTGTTCGCTTCCTTCATTTTCGCCTGCGGTACCACTCACGTGCTCGAAATTCTGACCGTGTGGCAGGGTCTCTATTGGCTTCAAGGCGTGGTGAAGCTCGCCACCGCCGTCGTATCAGTCATCACGGCGGTGCTCCTCTGGCCGCTCGTCCCAAAGCTCGCTTCTCTCCCCAGCTCAGCTCGCTTACAAGAGGAAATTGAGGAGCGAGAGCGGATTCAGGAGCTCCTCCAGAGGTCTCATGACAATTTGGAAGCAAGAGTAACCGAACGGACAATCGAGCTCCAACGCTCGAATAACGAGCTGAAAGAAAAGACGGAGAAGCTCCAACGATATTACGACGTCACTGTGGACCGAGAGCTTCAGATGCTTCAGCTCAAGGAAGAGATCAATACGCTCCTTGCAGAGATGAACCGTCCTACCAAATATCGCGTCGTACGGGTCGGGGAGTCGGCGAACTAAGTCATGAGCTTCACGGTTGCAGAGCTCCAGTCGCTCCGTTCGCTGCTGTTCGACGCGGCAACAGACGCGATCCTCCTCGTCGACGGCCAAGGCTCGATTCTGCTGACCAATCATTCCGCAGATCTTTCATTCGGGACTTCCACTGAGTCGCTGCAGATTCTTTCCATCCGTTCGTTGATCCCGCTTTGGGACGAGTGCGCGGAGCAGCTCACCACCGCTGTCCCGCCTGACGTACCTGTCATCGAACGCGAAGCAGTGGGCATGCATCAAAACGGCGGACTGTTTCCGATTTGGATCACGGTGCGATCAATCACCTTCGTCAACCGCAACCTTTTTGCAATCGTTGTTCGCGATCGCGTAACGCAGCAGATGCTGCTCGACGAAAAAGCGCAGATCATCGCTGAGCTCCATCAGAGTCAGGAGGCTTCGCTGAATATCATGGAGGACCTCGTCGCGCAGCGGAAGCAGCTCGAAACGATCAATCAGGCCCTTTCAAAAGAGATCGCCGAGAGGAAACGTCTCGAGGCGAACCGAGCACAGCTCGCCGCGATTGTAGAGTCGTCGAGTGACGCGATCATCGGAAACTCGCTCGACGGGGTCGTTGAGAGTTGGAATGCCGGAGCGGCGACCCTTTTCGGATACACTCCGTTAGAGATCATCGGCAAGACTCTTCGAGGCGTCTTGGTTCCGCGAGAGAGGCAACAAGAATTCGATGAGCTGATGGAGCGTGTGCGTCGCGGCGAACAGGTCAACAACTTCGAAACTGTCCATATTCGAAAGAACGGTCACCGGCTCGTGGTGTCGCTGACGGTATCGCCGATTCGAGATCAGAACGGAGGAATTGTCGGCGCTTCCTCGATCGCACGGGACGTGACGAAACGGGTCGAGATCGAGCGCGAGCTCGCACTTCATCGCGATCATTTGGAGAACGTGATTCAGGAGCGGACGCAGGCACTCCTTCAATCACGAGAGAAGCTTCGACAATCTGAACGGCTCGCTTCGATCGGCGCTCTCGCTGCGGGTATCGCGCACGAAATCAACAATCCGATCGGAGCAATCATGCTCTGTGCGGACAACGCGCTCAATCGGCGAGACACGCTCACCAATCTGCCCGAAGCCCTCAATCTCCTCGAGCGGACTTGCCAGAAGGTGCTCGGAAACGCCCGTCGCTGCGGGCTCATCGTCAAAGGAATACTGCAGTTCTCGCGGAAACAAGCGACCGAGAAGCGCCCGTGCGATATCAACTCCATCGCGAGAACCGCAATCCAGCTCATCACCGAGTCGCTTGATATGCGCGGGAACGAGATTCACTGCGACCTTGACGAAGGGTTGCCGCCCTGCCCCGTGAACCAGGTCGAGATCGAACAAGTGTTTGTTAACTTAGTGAAAAATGCCTTGGAATCAACGACCGAGAATGTGCGCGTTGACGTCAGCACTCGGCGCACGGATCATTCTGTATCGATTATTGTCCAAGACAATGGTCCGGGAATGTCGGATGAGCAGCAGCAACACATCTTCGACCCGTTCTTCACCACTCGACAACAACAGGGCGGCACCGGCCTTGGAATGAGCATCGTCCACGGGATCGTAGTCGATCACAACGGCTCAATCGACGTCAGCTCCAAAGTTGGAGAAGGCAGCCGGATTACAATTCAGCTTCCCTTCTCGCCGGTAAAGGCCGAGGATCTTACCGCGCATTAGACTCTGTCATTGCCAGGCGACGCCATCACTACACGCCGTTCGCTGAGTAAACTTTTCCTACTCGAGTGGAATCGGATTACACAAAGGTACACGGCGCTCCGATTCGTCGGTTTTTCGACGACTGCGGCTTATGATCATCGTCATACGCTTTCGACGTGGCGCCTGGTGACCAACTTTGTCCATCTTCAACGAGCGCTAAGATGGAGCCACATTTTGCTGTTGAGAAATCCTCCGAGTTATTGAAAATGAAAAAGAAAGTTCACACTCACTCTTGAATCTATCTCCGTTCACTCAACGCGAATTCAAAATGCGTGCCGACTCAATCAGGAGGTTGAATGACCGGAGCGGCGCTTGTTACAATGGGATTGTGTTGCGGCTCGCAAATTGCAACTTACTCCTCACCGGGCGACGAATGTGTGGCCCGGTCGCATAATCGGTTTGCCGCAACCTTCTCGTGATGACGAACGAGTGGATCACACAGCGAGAAAGCGAACCGTGGCGAAAACACACGAGCGAGCATTGATTCAGAAAGATCGCGAGCCGTGCACTCGGGCCGCCGACTAAGGTCTTCGAGATCTGAATTGAACGATCGATCGGAAGAGCGGGCGCAGTTTTTGATCTGCGTGCCTTGTTGACGATCATAGTTTTCAATTCGATCCGAACGCTACAATAGCGGAACTCCGGCGACTCTGATTGCGCGGAGCCGGGAAGATGCTGCAGCCGTCGCGCGATGGTGGTTGCTTCAAGGACTTTCCCGCCCCGAAGAGCCACTCTCGCTGTTCCATGGGGCGATCGTTACCAACGTTGTGTTGATGATGATGAGCGGTGACTAGTTCGAGGATTCTTATGCTGTCAGCGGAGCTGAACCAATTCGAAGCAAATGAAGACAACTTACGCGCCATCCGATCTGAACGACTGAACACCGCTTCACGTCCCGCTACGATCCTCGTAGTGGACGACGTGCTCGATTATTGCGAAGAGATCGCCTACGGGTTATCTCGCCATGGATATCGGGTTTTCATTGCCACCAGCGGTAGAGAAGCCATCGATATCGGCAGCTTCGTTCGTCCTGATGTCCTGGTCACCGATTGGATGTTGAAGGATCACGTGCATGGACTCGCTGTTTCGGAGGCCCTGCGCCTTGTCTATCCGTCCTTGCAAACGGTGCTCATCACCGGGTTCGCCTCGCAGGATCTTCGCGTCGACGCCCGAGTTGCCGACGTCTTTGAATTTTTGGAAAAGCCGTTCCCGATGGAGGACATCGAGCAGGCAGTAAGGAATGCACTCGTCAGCCCGCATCCTTGGAAGCACGCTTTGGGGATTGGATTTGTAGAGATCGATCAAACCGGAAACATCGTCTTCGCGAACTACGGTGCATGGTGCATGCTTGCGAAAAGGATCGGCTCCGGAACGACGCTGAAAGCCCACGAAATTTTCGCGGATGATCAGCTCAAAGTGCTCGAAGGTGCGACGAAAGGCTGGGTCGAGGTTTCTCCACTGGGAGAAGAGAAGGAGATCTGGTTGGTCCGTGGACGCAAAATTTCGGAACAGGACTCGACGATCTATGTGATGCTCAATTGGAAGAATCGTGCTTACCGCTACAGCGCGATTGTCCATCGCCTCCTCGGCCTTCAAGAACCTCAGCCAAAGGATATTCAGCTAAACGGGCACGTCTTGGTCGTCGACGACTATGAAGCTGTTCGGCGGATTGCAGTCGACATCCTCCGACATTTCAATTGTATCTGCCACACGGCGCAAACGCACGAAGAAGCAATTCGGCTGTTCGTCCACGACGTTGATATACGGCACGTGATTTTGGACTTCGAGATGCCTGGGTCGAACATCGAGGAGCTGATTCAGCGTTTGCGCACTCTCCGGCCGAACACCGAGATCATCGGCACCAGCTCGAACAACAATGCCGCGAAGTTCGCCGCTCTCGGCGTCGACCGGTTCTTGGCGAAGCCATGGGAGGTCGACCAGCTTCTCCAAGCTCTGTGCCCCAACGAACCCGTCACCGAGAACGCATAACCAAGGCCACCCGGTATCCGACGTGCCGGTGGGCCGGTTATGCGTCCCTGCAGAAAGGCATCTTCTTCGGTAGCTTCTGCATAATGACCGTTAGCCCGCCGACGTTGGATAGCAGACAGGGCTACGCGGTTTTTCGGTATGGATCCTCAACAGCAGGCTTCTCGGGTCGGTCTGCCCACCGCAAGCGTGGGCATAGGCCCGTCTTTGCTTGAGACCAAATCCCGGGTCACGAACATTACCCGCTCAATGACGGCTACGCCGGCAGACCTGACCGCTATCAGCGAGTTTGTGACAAAGCATGCTGAGCACCTTAAAAAAACCGTCGGCACGAGCGCTTTTCTGAACGCCGCCTTAACGACCGTCACCAACAGTGAGCTCTTGCAACCTCTCAGAACGATCCTCAGAGCTGACTCGGAAGCGCCATTGACAGGACACGTCACGTTTTCAAAAGACCTTCTCTCCGTTTCGCTGCGTGACCAGCAGGATTGCCGGCACGGGTCGCTCCAATACAACTACCCGAGGAAGGAGCTCTACCGCTTTGCAGATGCGGCCTTTTATGCCACTTCCAATTCGGTTGAAGTTCAGGCAGGGGAGGCACTCAGGCGGCTCCAACCTCTCATCGATCGATGGACTTTATCGGGGCCGCGTTCTCTTTCGCAGGAGGAACGGTCCGAGGTCGGCACCGCGTTCGCTCGGTCGGCAAACGTTTCACACCCCCAGAAAACCTGGATTCATATCGGCAAACCGAGCTCATTCTGCTTTGATTACGACCGAGCTCCGATTCCTGCGGAGCGGGTCCTAACGGAGGTTACTTTAGCCGGCAAGCAGGCCACAAATCTGTATAGCATTGCCAGCTTTGTCGTTGTTCGGGGGCGGGAGAACCCGCTCACCCAGCTTTTCCGCGCTCCCGGCACCGCGTAATTTGGCCGAGCCCCATCTTGATTAGATGGAGTCCCCCGGCTAGCTTGAACTGAGGACAACCGCTCTCGGTTGCCACAGCTGGGAAGCTTGCATGGCTCGACTTACGCTACGACTTACTGGAGACGCCAACGTGCTCCTGAAGTCCAGCGCATTTTATGACTCATCGCTGACCGGAGAAGTGCGCGTCACAGTAGACGACGCCCCCGCTGGTGAACACCGATCCCTCACTCCCGGTCTGCAAGCGTTCCTTCTTCTCTGTTTGCATACAGCAGCAGCTGGACGAAGAGCGTTCTTCGATTCCCGAGGTGGCCGTCCACGTGTCGGTCTGCGCGGAGGACCGGAGTCATCAGCGGCTTCACTTGCGGCGATGATTGATGCGCGAGGTCCGTCATTGCTGCATCAACTTTTCGGAGTGGATCAGCTCGGACGCTCAAAGGTCGGACGCGCCCTTTCCGTCGAGCGTTTCGAAGAACGTACGATGAGCTACGTTGCCGTATCCTTCAATCCAAGCTGTTTGTTACCAAACGAGATTCAGATCATTTGGAACGGTGTCGGACTCGATGATCCTGACACACTCGAGGGACTCGCGACGATGTTGGAGCGGACACATGCAGCGGCGCTCGGCAAAAGTAAACATACGCTGTCGGCGACACTCGACCCGTTCCTCCGGTCAATTTATCTGCGGGAGCTCGAAGAGACGGTTGCCGGCCGATATCGGCCAGTTTCGGAACCATCGACGTTTGGTGAGCTGACGCGGCATCCGGCATTGAGTCAACTTGGGGTGTTCTCACCGCTGGCTCGCCTTTGTGAGCCTCGGTCGCGCTTGCCGCTCATAAGGAGTCGTGCGTCGACGGCCCGCCGGCGATCATCGAGAGACAATGGCGTCCCGCTCCGAGTTGCCGTTCCACCGTCGTTGGCTGGGGCACTCGCCATTTTCCGATTTCTCGAGCTACGACCCGACCAGGATGTTGTGATTGACTACGACTACAGCTACTCGAGTCAAGTAGCACGGACAATTTGCGAATCGGCAGCGGAACGCCGGCCGGATCTCTGCGTGCTCGCACTCCCTACCGCGCTGCGCGAGCGCCGTCTCCACCTTGCGAGAAACGGCGCCTTTGCACCCGTGATGTGGCTGCCGGAAACGACTCACCGAATCATCGCGCCGAATGTCAGCCGGTCGCATCCATCCAGCCATCGGTACCATTTCATGGTGGAATCTCCGGGGACCGGCTACGTGTACTTTCGCGAGCTTGTCGCAAATCGCACAATCGATCCGAAGCGAACGGTAGTGGAACACACCGAGCCATCTCATCTTTTCTCGACGCTGGCGGAACGCGATCCGCAGTCACGCGCCATCATCTGGTTTCCGCATTACGACTTGAATTGTTATCTGAACGATTGTCGCCTCGTCGACAGCAGCAAGAGGAGCTTGGCGCACCAAGGTATCGTCCTTCTGGCTTCAGCTCGCCTGCGACGGGACGAAGCCCTCCTCATACGGGTGAAGAACTTAATAGCGTCGGCTTGGCGGACTCTCAGTGAGAGCGCGAATGCCCGGAGAGCTATCGTAGATTCACTGATTGCGGATAAGCGGTATGTCGAAGTGATCTTACGAAGCGGCGGCCTTTCCGAGAAACGAGCTTACTCCGAGCCGCGCCATCCGTGGTCCACGCACACTCGAAGCCTGAAAGAGACGCATGCTCACTATTCGGCGCCTTCGCCGTCGACAATGACGGCAAATGTCCGCCAAAGGATATAGAGGTCAAGCAGGAAACTCTGTTCCCGAACGTAAATCAGATCCAGATTGAGCTTCCTTCGGTACTGCCTGATGCAAGAAGCATAGCCAACACTGGTCTGAGCAAGCCCGGTTATCCCTGCTTTCACCTGGAGCCGCCCGTGAAAACGCGGAAGCTCCCTTACGAGCTCCTCTGCAATCTCCGGGCGCTCGGGTCGCGGGCCCACCAGGCTCATATCACCAAGAAGAATGTTGAAGAGCTGCGGAAGCTCATCGAGCCGATATTTTCGAAGTAACCGACCGAGCGGCAGAATTCGCGTGTCACCCGGCACCGAAAAGACAGCGCCCGATGTGCTTTCTGCATCGACACGCATTGTTCGAAACTTGTACATTGTGAAAACGCGACCGCCTTCGGTCAGACGCTTCTGACGGAAAATCACCGGTCCTTCCGATGAAAGCTTAATCGCTACGGCGACGAGCAGCATAACAGGAGCGAGTACGACCAAGAGCGCCGTAGCGACCAACACGTCCAAAATCTCTTTCACAACCGCGTACCCCTTCGTCCTCCGCCCCTCACGCCCGCTGGAATCCACATCGACCGCCGGAAGCTCGGCTTCCATATACGGCGCTGCAAACGTTTTCAAAAGATAAAACAACACAGTTCCCTCCTCTCCGACTCCGCCACAGCTCGTTAAAAAAGGGACAAAAAGAAGTCGTATTTACGACCGACTCGACTCAGCAACACGCCCACACTTCTTTTTGCCCCCGAACGGACAAGCAACAACTGTCTCTCTCGGGACAGAGCCCCGAGAGAGAATTACAACTTATTCAGCCTTCTTACGGCGCATGCGTGCAGCGAGCGGCAGACCGGAAAGCAGAAGCAATCCAGTGACCGGCTCCGGCACCGCTGCGTTCGTACCGGTGATCAGGCCCGAGGCGTCGGACGTGAAGGGATGCAAAAAGCCTCCCGAAATGTCCAGGCCCGGAGTGTTGCCGGTGAAAATAGCATTCAGTGCAATGCTCAACTGTGCGCTGTCAGCAACGAAGAACGCTGCGAGAGTGCCACCGGTGAAGGTGCCGAGTTGAGTATTGAAGAAGCTACCAGTGGCTGACGGCCCAGCGCTGCCCGTAATCGCGCCGTTCTGCAGCGTACCGCTGAGAAGCAGCGTGTTGTCCGGAGCATACAGGTCAAACGTCCCGCCTGAAGTACCTTGAGCGATCACACCCAGAGTATCAGTCGGAGCGCCTACCGCAGCTACCGACGAAAGAGAAAACGAGCCTTCTGGGCTGATAAAATCGCTGAAGAGATTACCAAAGCCGCTGAAGAGAATTCTCGTGTTCTGATCGCCGAGAGTAGTTGCATCACCGTCATCAACCGTTCGGAAAGTGGTACCGTCAAACATGACGTCCGGTCCTGATTCTCCGAGCGGAATTTTCACAATCGACTCAGCCAAAGCGGAGCTGCTCGTGAAAAGCAACAAGCTCAAGGTGAGTAACATTTTCCATTTCATATACGCGTACCTCATCATTCCCTATTGTTAGTCATCATCCGCTTTGTCTGCGTGTCGAGACTCTATTCGTATTCCGGGTCAGTGCCATGACCGCCATCACTTATTGGCCAAAAAATGGCATCACATACTGTCCCGGGCGCGTCACATCGTTGCGCACCACCACACCCGAATCACTTCCGGTATCCACTACGATCGTCCCGTAGCTGTCCGAAGGAACCGTCAGCTGCCGCCGGTCAGTGCCGCGAGGCGGCAGAGCCACCTGAAACGAGCTGATGGGCGACTGATCGAAGTTAATCAGTGAGACTTGTGCTGTAATCGGTTTGTCTGTCGAGTTGATCAGTTCGAGGAAATTTGCATGCCCAATGAAGCTGTTGAATTCGGTGAACTGTTTGGTGCCCGCGCTTTGGTAGAATTGCGGAGCATACGCGTAGAGCAGGTTCCCCTTGTCGAATCCGTAGACTGCGGTCATCGAGTCGATCGAGTTCTTTGGTCCGGCGAGCTGCGCCGAAGCCGGCGGAGTCGAAGAGGCGCTCAGCTCGTTGGTAATGACGCGGTGAATCGTTCCGAACGCCGGAATATTGAATCCCTGACTCATCAAGTCGGCACCCGCCGAATTGAACACCTGAAGGTTCACGGCTGCGGCCGCGGAGGTTGCGTTCACGAATTCGAAGATGCTCAGCTCATTTGCCGCTGCGAGCGCTTTGCCGGTCACCGCTGCTCCTGTCGGACGGTGGATTGGAACTGGGAAAGCGGTGTAGAACTTGTCCGAAGTTGCCCCAGTTCC
Source organism: Bdellovibrionota bacterium (assembly GCA_046328905.1). GTDB lineage: Bacteria > Bdellovibrionota_C > UBA2361 > SZUA-149 > CAZDWZ01 > JAXLVP01. The sequence continues at coordinate 1,326,831 of JAXLVP010000002.1, read as the reverse complement.
CTCGTAGAAGTAACGGGTCAGCTCGATATAGTAATCATCACCATTCGAAGCCGGGACGAACTGCGCCAGGCCAACCGCATTCGGCCCGAGCTTCGCGTGCGCGCCGAAGTCTTGGCGACCGCCGTTCGGGATATTAACCGCGTCAGTCCCGACAAGCGCCCCTGACGCGTCGAAGTAGCTGAGGGTTCCGACGAGAGGATGGTTGTCGCCGACGATTGCGTCGGTGAGGCGGATCCAGTTCGCAACCGTCCCCTTCCCATCCGTTCCAATCGTGAACGTGTTCAGGGGAAGCGAGATCGGCCCCAAGAGCGGATTCGCGAACGGATAGTAGAGGGCGAAGTCGAAGGTTTCGGCGCTGTCGAAGCCGTTATCCTGAACGTTCCGGCGCTTGTAAGCAGTGATACCCCCACTCCACGCACCCATAGTTGTCGCGTCAGTGAGAACGCAGAATGTTCCGTAGCTGTCCGGGACGAGACCCATGTCGTTGATGATCAGGTCCCGCTTCAGATTTGCGGGAAGGTCGAACGACACACTCCCTCGCACCACCCCCGTGGAATCCCGATATTCCGCTCGCACCTTCATCGTCCGGGAAAGGTGATTCACAACCGTCGCAATGTTGATTTGCCCGAAGAAACCGTTCGGTCCGCCGCAGGCAGCGGGAGCAAGGCGAGGAACAAAGCTTCCAGAGTCGCAGGCGCTCGTGTGGTCTTGCGCTTCTTGGCAATTCGAAACGCCGTCCTGGTCTTCGTCGAACGCAACGAACTGAGAGTTGCACGAGCCTTTGCACTCAGAGGCTGGGACGCAAGCGTCTGCACGGCCGTCTTGATTCAGATCGTCCTTGCAAACATCCGGTGTTCCGGAATTGTTGCAGTCAGGCTTGCACTCATCGGGAACGCCGCTGAGATTGCAGTCGTTCGACTTAATGGCTTTGAAGCCGGTCGGGCTGACGACTATCTCACTCTCACCAAGCTCGCACTCGTCCGGGATTCCTGTGGCATTGCAGTCGGCGCTGGTGTGTCGCGAGACGTCGCAACTATCCGCAATGCCGTTCTTGTTGCAATCATCGCCACCGTGCGGAGTGCAATCTTGTGCGAAACATACGCTCGGCAACAAGCTTGCGAGAGCTACGAAAAGTATCTGTGTTGCAATCCTCATCTCAGCTGCACCATGTTGTGACAATCAGTGTCACCTGGCTTAGCAAATGGGGGGCGGCGAAGTATGATGGTTATCAGTAAAATTGCGAAAAATGCACGATTTGAGTAGTCAACGCAATCGTGCTGAGATCACACGTGGATGCGATTTTCCCGGTCGCGCTCCCCCGGCGAATATGAGCTGCATCATACGGCGAGAGCGAGATGGGTGTGAAACGCTTCTCACACGCCCGAATCGAAAGTTGTAAATGGCGAGACCATTGTGCGAGTATCCTTCGTCTCGCCCCTTCAACGATGGGAAGATTATGAATTCAGATGTCGAACGAAAGAATCGCCTGCAGGAGCTCTTCCCGGAGGCATTTGTCCAAGGCGCGCTTGACTTAGAGAAGCTTGGCGCTCTGGTGGGTGCCAAGCAACCCGAAGGAGTCGCCCTCGCGCTCAGCGGAGAAACTCTTCATTCGCTTCGAAATTGTGCGGCGGTCATTCAATCGAGCGCTCGGCTCCTACAGCGGCGTGGCCAAACAGAGCTTATCGGAGAGATCGTGGATTCTATGGTGAACGCTGCGGAAAAGATGCGTCAGCTTCTCCATACCTGAGATCAGTGTCGCCGGTACCTCCGCCGGCGACACTGAGTCGACTGACAGTTCGGTCGATTTAGGATTTGGAATCCATCTTCATCAGCCGGTCGAGCGTTTGGATGTGCTCTTGTTGCTTCGGAAGAAGAGTGGTGCGAACCAGATCTTTCACGTCAGCCGGAGTGTTCTTGTTCTCGAGAAGCTCCTGATATTCCTTTACCCCGTGCTGCTCCCCTTCTTTCAAAGCCTTGAGGGCCGCCGTGTCACCCAGCACTTTCGCGCTTCCCTCGACCGCCTTCGCCCATGTTCCCCAGGCGCCTGAATCCGTCGACGGTTTACCGCCTTCTTTCATTACTTCTGCTTGCAACTTGGCAACGGCATCCATATGGTCGCTGTGCATCTGCTGAAGGTCGGTCGATCCTTCTGCAGGACCAACCTTCTTGATTGCTTGTTGATATGTCTCTACTGCCGAGAGCTCACCGCGAAGGAGCTCATTGATCATCGAAACCGCTGACTGATCCGCCTTTGCTACGGAGCTCACGAGAAGAAGTCCGAGGGTGAGTCCTGTTTTTGTCAAAGCATTCATATTCATTTCTCCATTGTTGGTGCCACGCGACACTGGAAACTCGCGCACGCAATCGTGCGTTTCTCGCAGCTTGTCGGGACGCCTCACGGATAGCATCCGACCTCAATTCAGCTATGATGGGAGTCATAATTCGGCGAGTGGTTTCGGCGAGCGCGAAGCTCTTCAGTGTGCTCGATCGTTCAACTTGAACGTTCGCAGCAGGAATCCGAGAGCCGGCAGCACGGTGAAAATCCCGGTGGTAAGAGCGATGAGCAGGAATCGCAACGTTTCTTTCGGCGCGGCTCCGTCGGTCCACGAGATCAGACTTCGTGCTCCTTCCGGCTCAGGAAATCGTGGGAAATGAACTCTGCAGAACCCAATCAGGACCAGCGCCACGAACAAGGAGACCGCAACCCGTGAATCGAGAGTCCGTCTCTTGGGAAGAAGGAGTTGAACGGCTACGAGCGTGAACAACGCAAGGGCCGCCACAAGCTGACACACGGGGTCGTTGAAAAAACATTCCATAAGGGGAACGTTCAACGAATGAGCGAGGCCGAACACGACCGCCGTCAGTACGCAAACCGCAGCCGTAGCGACGCGAGAGCACGCAACAAAATATTCCTTCAGTTTCGGGTCATCCGTCTCGCCGACGAGGAATACGCTCGCGAGCAGAACATCCAGAGCACAGGTGAAGCATCCGACTGAGAAACAGAACGGGTTCAGCCAAGGGGACACAAAGCGGTCAACAAACGATGTGGTTCCAACTCTGCCGAGAAGCACAGCACCGACTATCATTCCCTGCATAAGGGGCGTTAGGACACTTCCGAACTGGAAAAGCGTAGAATACCAATGATAGGAGCGCTCTCCCTCCACGGCATCGTAGTGCCGGAATGTAAAAGCACATCCGCGGAAGACGACTCCGATAAGCATCAACGTGAGCGGAATATGGAATGTGACCGACAACGTGTAAAAGACAGGAGGAAACGCGTTGAAAAGGATCACAATGGCGAGAATCAGCCAGACGTGGTTCGCCTCCCATACGGGGGCAAGCGCGTGAGTTACCGTGCGCCGAGCGACAGGGGTTTTCGCGCCGGTGGAGAACAGCTCGACGATACCTGCCCCGAAATCCGCGCCGCCGAAGATAGCGTAGAGTAGGACACTGCCGCAAAAGAAGACGAGCACCAGCTCAATCACCCGAACCTCCCTTCGCTTCTACAGCATTGAGGCTGCTCACCTGTCGCCGCATGAGAAAAACTAGGAGCCACGATAGCAAGCCATACAGACCGGCGAAGACGATTAAGCTGACCACGAGCCCGGGCATCGGGGTGAGTGCATCGGCCGTTCGAAAAATGCGATAGATGATCCACGGCTGCCTACCCACTTCAGTAACCGTCCAGCCGGCTTCGATCGCAACAAAACCGAGCGGCGCCGCAAATGCGACACACCAAAGGAACCGCCGCGAGGCGAACAGAGACGGGTACCGTAAGAACCCCGCAGCGATCACAAGCGCCAGAACCGCTAGCGCAGACCCGCATGCAACCATAAGCTGAAATGCTCCATGGACTATCGCAACCGGTGGCCACTCGTCCTCCGGGGTCTTGTCGAGACCCTCAACCTCAGCTCCGAAACTACCTTTCGCTAGGAAGCTGAGCAGGCCAGGAATTTCTACGCCATAGCGCACGGTCCGACTTTTCGAGTCCGGGATTCCGCCAATGAGTCCAGGGGCATACGTCTGGGTCTGAAACAGACTTTCCATTGCGGCGAGCTTTACCGGCTGTCGAATCGCAACGTCCTTCGCAAGCAGATCACCAGTGATCGGTTGGACGATTGACGCAACGACTCCGAACGCCAGCGCAATCCGCAGGGCGGAGTTATGGATGACGCTGTCGGGTCGACGGAGTAACTGAACCGCATGCACTCCTGCGACGGCGAAGGCGGTCGCTTGAAACGCGGCAACGGTCATGTGAATTCCCTGCATGAGCGCGGCTCGGTTGAACATGGCGGCCACTGGGTCAATATTGACAGCACGGCCCTCCACCCAGTCAAACCCTGACGGGCTGTTCATCCACCCGTTGGCACAGATAACGAACAGCCCAGATAGCACTCCGCAAATTCCTACTGACAGCCCGGCGAACCAGTGAGTCCACGGCCGCAGGCGCCCCCAGCCATACAGAAACAGACCGAGCGCGATGGCTTCTAAGAAGAATGCTGCCCCCTCCCAAGAGAAGGGCATACCGATAATCGGTCCCGCATGCTTCATGAACTCCGGCCAGAGCAGCCCGAGCTCCAATGACAATGCAGTGCCGGAGACCGCGCCGACGGCAAAAAACATCGCTACGCCTTTCGACCACGCCCGTGTAAGCAAGAGAAAGTGCTCACCGCCGCCCTTCAGCCATTTGTAATGGCTGAAGGCCATGAAAAACGGCATCGCGATTCCAATCGAAGCGAAGATGATGTGAAAGCCCAGGGAGACTGCCATCTGCAGTCGGGCGGCAACGAGGTCCATGATCCCCAATGTTTGTCACGATCTCGCATGACACGCGGTGGAAAACCCGGCGCATGGAGAACGGAACTCAGGCAAGAATTACTTGCCTGCATTGGGAGTTATGCGCAACCCCTTCCCGGAGTCACTGGGAAATTACGCGTGAGGCGGAAAAAAATCGCGCTCATCAGAGTCATAACCGTTCATATGGCTCGGTTGCTGTGGCTGGAACGCGTCCTTCATCCGAGCAACTAAACGACTCACCGCAAGGCTTCCTAGCTCGAGGGCGCCGGTTTCAAGGAGCGATCGGACAAGCTTCTCGTTCCGCTTCGCCTCAAAAGCACGGTCGGGTGTCGCAGTTCTTGCCATCTGATTTGTGCGATTCCCGCGAACCGCACCCGTCACCGCGTGGCCGAGGAGGCCGCCGAGAGCGGCGGCAATTCCCACAGCGGCCCATGGGCGCGCGCGAACTTGATGCTCGAGCGATACCGTCTCCTTCACTTCACGCACCCCATCTTGAACCGCGTCTGAAACTGAATCCGACGCCACGTGCGTAAGTGCGCGGAGATGACGGCCCAGAGAAGCGAGGTCGCGCCTCACTGCTGCGCGCGATTGGTCTAGGTTCGACTCGAGCATAGAATACGACGGCGGTTGTTTATTCATATGGAAAAAAGGCGCGAGGATCGTTTACGGATTTCGCCGAAAAGCTTCCATTGCGAGTACGCCACCCACACGCACGCAGCGGCGATTACGGAACATACGAGCCCAGAGAGTCCGAAAATGCTCGTCCACTCCAAAGACGGGAAAACGTTTCGAAGGAGCAACACACCAGCGACGACGAAGAGCGTCAGAGCCGATAAAAGGAAAAATAACGCCACGCCGACCGCAATCCCCGCGACTCGAAGCCGCGTCGTACCTTCATTGACAAGCTCCTTTCCGAGAGCGAGCTCGTCACGGCACATCCGGCTGAGGTCGCCGGTCAGCGCCTCGACGTCAGCTTTGAGCGCTTTGAAGATCGGGCGAACGTTCGCCGTAAACTGTTCAACATGTTCGAGCATTCGCGACTCCTCGGATTTGGCTTACGTTCCTCGAAAACACGCATGCCGGCCATGACCTACATCATCATGAGCTAAATCATAGTAAAATCAGGCGGTTCAGCTAATCTTACATGCGAATCATGCGACGAAAGCACTCGGAGGAGGAAGGCCGGAACATGCGACTTGAAGGACTCACTGACGTTTTGACACTCCAAATTAAGGACCTCTACAGCGCAGAGGCACAGTTTCGTACCGCACGCGAGAAGCTGTCCGTCCGAGCAGGCTGTAAGCCACTCAGGGAGCTCCTGCAACATCATGTCAGCTCTTCGGAGCAGCAGTTAGTTCGACTGAACAAGATTGCCGACTATCTGGGGATCTCAGCGAAAGGCCACAAATGTTACGGCGCAGAAGGGCTAGTCAAGGAATGTAACGAGATCGTTCGCTTCGACGGCGACGAATCGAGCCGGGATTCAGCGCTCGCCGGTGCCGCTCAGAGAATCGCACACTACGAAGTCGCAAGTTACTCGAACGCTCTCTCGCTCGCGCAGCTGCTCGGGTATGACGATGTCGTCGAGCTTTTGAGTGATTCGTTGAGCGATGAAACGACGGCAAGCAAAGCGCTGAAGGACATGGCCGAGTCCACGATTAATCCGATGGCCTTTCGCGAAGAACGTCGTGCAAATATCGAGGAGCGCCGAAGCGCGGTAGCTGCGGTGCCGTTCGAGTAGCAGCTGATTCCTGTCATAGGACCGAAAAAGAGACTCAGCTAGCGTATCAACAACTTACATGAGGGAGACACCCGATGAACCAATCTCAATCGCGAACATCTGACGGCAATCCGGTCGAAACTCTGAAGCAGGGTATGAGAGATATCGGTAAGAACGTGACTGATGTCGCTCAGCAGACTGCAACGGACGCAAAGAAGATGACTGCCGACATGGCAGATCAAGCGAAGAAAATGGGAAACGATTTCGCTGAACAGGTGACGGACGCCGGCACGAAGCAGCTTCGTCAGCTCGAACAAAGAATCAAGCGACAGCCGCTGAACTCAATCCTGATCAGTGCGGGAGTCGGCGTTGTCATTGGAATGCTGTTACGCAAATAGTACGGGAATCATCCCGGGAGGAGGAAACATGTTAAATTGGGCCGTTACATTTTTCATCATCGCCATTATCGCGGCGGTGTTCGGATTCGGCGGTATCGCCGCAAGCGCTACGGAGATCGCGCGAGTGCTCTTCGTTGTGTTCTTGGTGTTGTTCCTGGTTTCACTGATTCTGCCGCGCTTCCGTCCACCGGTGTGACGGAGCACGACAGCTCGATCAGAAGCCGCTCCACTTCCGTGGGCGGCTTTTTTTTTACCCTTCCAGCACCGAAGTCTTTAGCCGGGTTCACGGACGAACAGATGCTCTTGGAATTCGTTGCGTAGCTGGAGCGAATGCTCCGGCTTCCAGCCGGTCATGAGCGATTGCAGAGCTCGCGCTGTGAGAGCCGCATGCGGGAGCGGATCACGGCAAGTCGCCTCACAGGAGATATGACTGCGGTCCGCCAAACGGAAATGGAGCGGTCGCTTCGGAATGCGTTGACCGCTCGCCAGATGCATCATCAGAACACCATTCGGCGTCATTCGTGAGCTGATAGCGTGCATCAATTTTTTGGCAAGTGAAACCTCCAGGTAGTTGAAGAGATCCCAACAAAGCACGACATCGAGCTCGCTGTCGGGAAGCATCGACAGGCGCTCATCCGGTAAGCCTTGGTGGAAGTCTTCCACAAAGAGCTTGCAATAGTGAGCGGTCAGCAGTTCAACGTTGTCTCTGATTAGCGGACCGAAGTCGAGAACGGTGCTCCGTCGGCGCGCGCCGAGATATTTGAAAAGGCTTTCCGCTGCCGGAGATTGATACACCGTGACCCCCGGCGGAAACAGATCCGCCAGGAGGTCCGCGGCGTGACAGCGAGAAAAGCTGATTGACTTGAGCGGGACGGCCATCGCGTTACATCAAGGAGTTGGCGGTACCGTTGGCGACCACGAGGGATGTCTCCTTTTTGTGTCCCCCTTTGTCGGAACCTCTCTCCCCTCCCTCCCGAATTTCGGTTTTCGCCGAGCCGGAGTCGACGTCAATCGACCCTTTCAGGCGGGCACCGTCCTCGACCAGAACGCGTGGGGCCGCGACGTTCCCTTTCACCATCCCGGACTTGTGGATGCTGGCACGCTCCCCGGCGAATACGTTTCCCAAGACCTCACCTTCGATAGAGATCACCCGAGCGAACACGTCTCCCTCAATTCTCCCCCGCTTCCCAATGACGACGTTGTGCTTCTTGAGATCGACGATCCCCTTTACGGTTCCCTCGATGGTCAGGTCTTCCGCTCCGGTGATCGTTCCCTCGAAGGTCAAAGAACCACCGAGCAGGGCCTTCGCCTCGCTTGCCGGACGTTCAATGGGATCACGCAGCCCCGTTTCGGTCGGTCCTTCGTTCTCCACTCCAATCGTTGCTTCGGGTTTTTTCCACATGGTCATTTCTGCTCCTCAGGTGCATTAGCTGGATGTTTTGTTCGGCGCTTCGAGGAGAAAGTCCAAAAAGGTACAACGCTGAGAAGCGAGGTTCCACTCCCGCTTCATCAAGAAGCGCAGTTCACAGCGCTATGATCCTTTTCGCACAAGTCGCGCTTACCCGGGCGGATTCGCTTGTGATTGCAGGACGTCGGAACCGGGTAAGTACTTTCTCTCCGCAGGTGGAAAGGCAGAGCATGTTCCGTACCAGCGAATTGGAAGGCAGGAAGAAGCCGGTTGGAAAGAACCGGGACGCGACCAGCGTCCCGATGAGAATTTACAAAGAAGTGTCAGAATCTCTCTCTTCAGGACACCTGCCGTGCTCACGATGCTCCAATCGGTTTGCTCTGCGAGCGGCGCGAAGTGACTGAAATTTTGCGAGTTGATCGGGATTCAGAATGGACTCGAGCTGCTTTTTACCCTCCGCGAAGTTCCGTTGACGACATTCCCGTCGCGCATTCCCTTCGGGTTCGGCAGCGCACCGGCCCCGCCGAGCTGCGAATACTTCGCCGAGCTGATTCGCCTGCTCATCAGTCAACTCAAGCTGCGCTTTGAGGGCTGCCAAACGTTTTCCGGGAGCAGCCGTCGGCGCTTGCTCCTCCGCTCGAACCGGACCTACGGCGGTTAACAGAGCGATCCCTAGTGCCCAAAAGAATATTAACGATTTCATAATTTTAGCTCCAACCAAAGAAAACCAGTTGTACGTTCCTGAGATTGGTGTACGCGCGACAGCATCCGGTTGACATCAAAGGCGAGAGCCGTTCGCTGAAAATGGATCCGTTAGAATTGAGAGCTAGAGAAAAAGGTACGAGCGAGGAGCTCCCCTTCCCTGTGCGCCGGGGCCCGTGAGCCCTCGGCGTGAAACATGTGTCGGGACAGTTTTACACTGTGGTCATTGAACGAATGACCAAGTTAACCCAGTCTTGAACGCTGTTCAGATTTTCGAAGTCTTCATTCTCGAACTTGCAGGCGAACTCTTTTTGGAGCGCCGACCGAAGCCGATTGCGCTGCGCTGCTGTCAATTCGACCGCGCGAGAACCGTCCCAGCGGGAGGTATTCTTTTTCTGGATGACTCCAATGTGTCGAATGACATCCCGGGTTACATTCCGACCAACCAAGATCTGCTCCTTCTCATGGAAACAAATACTACAAACCGAAGTGGTTTGCTCCTCGACCTGCAAGTGTCGCTCACAAGTCGGCGGGCAAAGCTGTCCTGATTGAATGGATTGAGAATGAGCAGATGGGTATGAGCATTCAGTTAGCATAAGAGCAAACCTCATGCAGCATCGAGGGAACAGGGTGAGCGCTGAGACGCCGCGCTCGCCTAAACGGTGAGCAGAACCTTTCCCGTGGTTTTTCGGCCTTCTAAGCTCCGGTGAGCCTCCGCCGCATCACCAAGCGGAAAGCGCTCTCCAATCCGAACACGCAGATTACCTTCGCTCACGAGCGAAAAGATCTCCCGTGAACGTTCATTGAGCGACGCTTCATCAGGAATGTAATCGCCGAGCTTCGGCCGAGTCAGGAAGAGAGAGCCTTTCTCATTGAGAACGGTCGGGTCAAACGGTGGCACCACTCCACTCGACTGGCCGAAGAGCACGAGGTATCCGCGGCGTGCGAGACAACCCAAGCTTTTCGAAAACGTGTCCTTGCCTACCGAATCGTAGACGACTTGCACTCCACCGGGTACTCGGGCGCGAGTTTCCTTCTCGAAATCCGAGCGGGTGTAGAGGATCACGTCATCCGCCCCGGCTTGTGTCGCCAGCTCCGCTTTCTCCTCGGACGATACAGTCGTGATCACTCGCGAACCGGCAAGCTTCGCAAGCTGAATGAGAAGCAACCCGACACCACCGGCACCGGCGTGGACCAAACAGGTATCCTTCGCGGAAAGCGGATAGGTCGAGCGGGCAAGGTAGTGAGCCGTCATTCCTTGGAGCATCAGTGCGGCCGCCGTCTCGAACGAGACTTCTTCGGGGAGCTTTACAACACGATCCGCCGGCACAGCCACGAGCTCCGCGTAAGACCCGGGCACACCACAAAATGCCACACGGTCTCCGACTCGCAAGCTGCGCACCGCGCTTCCGCATGAAGCGATCTCCCCAGCTCCCTCCAGTCCAGGAACATAAGGGAGAGGAACTTTGTAGAGCCCGCTCCGCTGATAGGTGTCGATATAATTGACTCCGATAGCCTTCAGACGGATGACCACCTTGTTTTCAGAAGCTACCGGCTCCTCGGTGTCACCATAATCGAGGACTTCCGGGCCGCCGTTTCGGGTAATCTGAATCGCTTTCATCGCCATTCCTCAGCCAAACTTATAACTGCGACTCTATAAAACAAATTAGGGCGGCCCGCGAGAAGCTGAATCAGCCGCATCTCCTGACATGACACTTTACCGGAATATTGCTAGATCTACATTACCTTCAAGCTCTTTTCGTCGATTACCGGATTCCTTGACCACCCGGTCTCTTCCCGAGCCACTTCCGGAAGAGACCGCGGCAGACGCAGAGGGTTAACCCTTTCTTTTCTCTCTCCTCAATCGCTCCCATGCCGCCGACTGTCGGCAAAGCACGAGAGAAGGTCCGTCGAGCGCAAATGTTGTGCTCGACGGACTTTCTCACCGAAGTGGGATGCGTATCTGGTTCTGAAGGAAAGAAGGGTCCTATGGCAGTATCACTCGCCCAAGCTCACGCTGCATTTCAAGGAAGTGGGCAACCAACCTGGTATTTTCTGGTTCGTGACACCTCACCGACAAGTCCGCTGCTGTTTCGTGCCCATCGTGACCCGACAGAAGCGTGGACAACCGCCCGCGCCGCTCGAGTAGCGATCGATTGCGGAACGGGACCGCGAATCGTTCCGCACTTTTATCTGACCGCGGATCTCATTCCTGCGGGAAGCCAAAAGGTGGGAATCGTCCGGTCGTGGGGAGAATGGCTACTGAGCATGCCTGTCGCTTGGGCCGACGACCGATCGATCGTCGACGTAGCCGTCGTCGTCGCAAATCCGTCGGTGATTCTCATCGACCTGAACACGGGAAACATAACCGCTCATGAGGTGAGCTTGGCCGACCTCGAGGATTATTTCCTCAGTTCAGCATCGGAGCCTGCCTCGACAGAGCCGCTGCTACCTGCCGCTGGCGGCGAAAAGTTGGAGCCGGCAGCGCACAGTGAAGTTCGAACTGGCGAAGATCGAACTGCGACTCACGGCGGAGGCCGGCCTGCGGCATTCTCCTCAGGCCTGGACCCGGCGGAGATCCGACAGGAGAGCGCTCGCCGACTTGCAGCATCGTCGAATGGGCAAACGGATTCGGCGCCCGCTGCGCCTCCGATACAAGACGGAGTGCTGACGGACGCGGAACGGACCGCGTGGGAAACGGCTGCCGCCGCTCGAAGGGCTAGCATCCTTCAACAACCGGTCACCACTTTTGTCGTCGAACCTACCGCGGATAATGCGTGACTGACGGAAGTTGCTTGGAACGATTGGCGCTGCGACGGTAAAACGGTTTTGCAAATCTCTTGCCCCGTTTTTGCTGCTGCTGCGCCTCGTTCGCCGATTGGAAAGGGCACCGCTCCTGATGCTGAGCAGACTGCCCTCCCCCGCATCACTTCGGAGCAGTCACTTGGGGCGCGTAATCCTTATCGACATTCAGCCAGTGTCCACCATTCGCTTGCTTCATCGGGAAGCGATATTCCATCGCCAAATTGCCGAGCACTTGCAAGTGAATCTCATTTTCCAGTGAAAGTTTTGCCCAGGATTCGCATACGGATGGATACGTCGGGAACATTTCAGTCAACGATGGGATTGTAACGTAATGGACGCCATCGATGCAGTGATAGGCGTTCCAGTGCGCGTGACCGTTGACACAGAGCACCACTTTGTTTGAGCGCTCGATGACCTCTCGAATTCTCTTGCCGTCCGCAGGATTGTAGCCGGCGTGATGCGGGAAGGCCTTCTCGAAATAGAAATTCCCCGTCATGCTTCCGTTATCAAGCGGAACGTGAGTGAAGATGACCGTGGGAAGTCCGCTCCGCGAAAGATCCTCTTCGAGCCAGTTCAATTCGTTTTCGAGAACGAGAAATCCCTTTTCGCGATCCAGCCTCGATCCTGCGTTCCAGAAAACGAGATGGAATCCCTTCAGATCGATGCTCGTTGACGAGAGCGAAAAGTTGAGCAGCTCTTCGTTTTCACTGAGCGTGAGCGCTTCGAGATCGTGATTTCCGGCGAGATGATAGTGAGGGATTGAGATGTCCGCGAACCACGCCCCAACCTGTCGAACCATCTCCTCGTCCGTGGTCCGGTCAACATCTGAAATGCGATCTCCCAGGTCCACCACGAGATCGCATCGATTTTCTCCCAACCAATCTTTGAACTGCGTCACGAGACGGAATGCAGACGTCCCCTTCTTTGTCCCACGATCGGGGCCGAAGTGGATATCACTGATGAGCGCCACTTTCAGCATACGCAGCAGCACATTTCGAGAAGGATTTTGGAAAGCCAACTACGTGACTCGAACACGCGACCCTCTCATTACGAATGAGATGCTCTACCAGCTGAGCTAAGTTGGCGTATCTTTTGAGAAAAGTCCGAGAGACTCTAGCTTACTTCGCCGGAAGAATCAACCCCTCGCGATTCTGCAAGTTGCGGCACAAATTCGACATGGGCGACGTCCCCGCCTCGAACCGGAAGACGGGTCCGTGCCGCGCCAGCACGCCTTAGTGCGAGCACGTGCGGGAACAGCATTCGAGAAAGTCGAGGGCGGACGGAAAAACCATGTCCCGCCCTCGATGCTCACGACCGCTTCCGGTCAGCTATCAGGGGGCTGGATACAAACGGAACACCTCCAGGGCGGAGAGAATATCTCGGCGAAGTTGGTCGAGGGGTTCCCCCGTTGCGCCGCTGCTCGGATTCTCTTCGGCGCCGGGTGCGCTATTCGCCCACAAATCGGGCGTTTGATCCGGCGAAGCTTCGTCGTCATCCTTCTCCTGATTGGGTGACCACTCGGTCACGTCTGAGACCCAGAGAGGTTCTTCCTCGTGAGGGCGGTCGACCGAGGTCGGATGTCCGTCCGGAAGCAGTGCCGCGATCTCGAGCTGTTCGGACAGCTCCGAGATAAGCATGCACGCGGCTCGAACACCAGCTTCGAGGAATTTTTCGCCCGGCGATCCACCGACGGAGATGGCGAGGACCAGATCGCAAACGGTAGATGCAGCATCGCCGTCGCACTCGTGCTCATGGGCGAGGTCGATGAGAATCGTGAGATAGTGGAACAGCAGCAGTCGTGCCGCCTTCCGCATTACAACACCCGGCGCCGGAGCTTTCCCCTCGTCCGTTCGCGGGGTGGGCTCCGTCACATCGAGCTCCGCTTCTTCCGGATTGCAAAGATTGATCGACTCGATGAGCGCGTCGATGATCAGCAGATCGTCGTTGGTAAGCACGTATGACGGCTGCGCGGCCACCCGCTCGATGAGTCCGTTCAGGGTGGTACGAGACGCACGGACTTCGCGAATCTCCACATTCACCGCCGCCTCTTCTGCGCGATCGTCAATCTGCTCGAGGACGTACAGATAATCCCCGCAGAGATCGCGGAGCTTTTCGAGCACTACCCGAAGTTGCATAGCGAACCTCGCACGCTTGAAAACCACTGGTTACATCATGTCCACACCTCTCGCGGAATGCCCGTAAGCACTCCGATTGAGGTGCGTGCTGCGACACACGCGATGATGAGTTCAAGGAGCTACGCGGAGCGATAGCATATTTCGGGATGTGACCCAAACGGGCCCCACGGGATGCGGTTCAGCTTCGGAGCTACCAACCGATCGACGACTTCAGCCGCCCAAGCATACCCGCCTTCGGGATATCGTTCGGTACGAGCAGCCCGATTTTGCCAAGCTCCCGATCGCCGAGCCAGAATGAAAGCGACCCGCAACGGGTGTTCGCCATAACCGGCGCTGTGAGGGTTTGACAGGCTTCGGCTTTCTTTACAATTTTTGATTCCTCACCCGCCTTGACGGACGCGCGAAAGCTGTCGGCTGCAATGAGGCTCGAGGTCGCCGGCGCTCCTTCGGCGACGGGCGCGGTCGCATCTACCGTCGCTCCCTTCTCAATCAGAGCAATGGGCCGAAACTGGGCAAGACCCGCCGACATCAGGCGCGACGCTTCGGCATCACGAGTCTTGCGCTGAGGACAGCCCATGACCACTGCGATCATGCGCGTACCATTCCTTTCGGCAGTAGCTGTGATGGAAAATCCGGCCTGAGCGTAATATCCCGTCTTCAGCCCATCGCACCCAGGAAAGGAGCGAAGGAGATGGTTGTGATTCGTCATCTTGAACGCTCCCTCGCGGAAGTCGCTCTCGAGCTTTCCCGAGCACTGCAGGATCTCGGGGAACTCCTTCATCAAGGCCTGAGCGAGAATGGCGAAGTCGTGAGCGGAGACGACATCCGGCTGCTGGTCTTTGCCTGGGGGCAACCCATGCGGAGAATAAAAGTGCGCTTCCTTCATTCCGAGCTCAGCGGCATCCGCATTCATCATCGCCACAAATCCGTCACGATTGCCGCCCACGTATTCGGCCACGGCGTTGGCCGCATCGTTTGCCGATTGAATCATGATGGCGTCCATCATTTCGGACAGGGGAAACTGTTCACCCTGCTTGAGATACACCTGAGAACCCCCGATTTTTGAAGACTCGGGACTCACAGGGATCATGTCTTCGCGCTTGATCGAGCCCTGATGGATCCGTTTGAGAGTGGTGTACATGGTCATCAGCTTGACCATCGAAGCGGGGGGCAACGGCTCGTGCGAATTCCGCTCCTCCAGAATGGTTCCGCTCGCGGCATCCATGAGCGTAATTGCGCGGCAAGCCCCATCACCACCACTCCCATTCGCGGGTCCCTCTTCCCCATCATCCGCTCGATTGCCGCCTGCGGCTTTGGGCTTCGCTGACCCCGCGGGTTGAGCGGCAGCGGCCTTCGCCGCTTTCGGCTTCGGCCGGGCGGCAGACGCGCCGGAAACGTCTAGGAAGAGAAACGCGAGAAGAAACAACCCCGTTGAGCGGAGCCCCGGTGAGAAGAATAGGTGTTTGGCAGCAATAGGGTGCGATAGTCGTTGAGCAGAAAAATGCCGACGGAGATTACGGAGCGCCACAACGGGTACCTCATGAAATTCTTATTCGGAGCAAGCAGCAAAGCGAAGGAGGAACAAGCACGATTCTTCCTGTAGACCCTGTATTACAGAAAATATTCATCCTCAAGCCTCAAGTTGAGATCATCACGCCGAAGTCGAAAGCCCATGAGCCTCGGAAGCTGTGATTGGCGTGAGCGAGGCGATAAATTGTGTTGAATTGTCGGTATTCCTCGACTATCCTGCTCGCTGATGAACAAATCTTTCCAGCAGCTCGTCGTCCTGATCGTGGAAGACCACTTCGCGATGCGAAAGATAATTCGTACCGTTCTACACTCGATCGGCATTCGTCACATTGTCGAAGCAGGAGATGGCAGCCAAGCACTCTCGGAGCTCAAAGCCAGGAATCAGGGACTTATCTCAGATATCGCAGGCGGAGTCGGAACAGCGCGCTCAATCGATCTGATCATCGCTGATTGGAACATGCCCAACGTCACCGGCATCGAGCTGTTGAAACAGGTGCGTGCGCATCATAACTGGAGCTCCGTTCCATTCATGATGCTCACCGCGGAAAACTCGCGCGAACAGATTATGGAGGCTCTGAATGCAGGAGTTTCCGACTATATCGTGAAACCGTTCACCTCTACACTTTTCGAGGCCAAGGTCCGCAGCCTAATCGAAGCTAAGCTAGGTGTTACCAGTTAGCACTCTCTCGCTCCGGGGTTTCGCAGCTCAGTGTAAAGCTTCCTCCCTCCAAAACCGGCGCTACCGATTATTAAGTTCTGGGTTCCACTGTCGATATTCTCATTTTGTCGATCGTCTGCAGCCTCGCTGACGTCTTTGCAGCGGCAGCACGGTCAACCCGAGCGATTAACGAGAGAGGCGCGTAACCTTGCGAGTTCAACCAACTTCCGGCGATGTTAGCTCCCTTTTGAGTCGGACCGAAGCCAGAACGGCAAGAGCCTCTCGGCGTGAGGCGCGGGCAGCCCGACGGGCGGCGTCGGCGCAAGCACCAACGGCCTCCTCGGACGCGGCCACCGATCAGACCTCCAATCCACAAGCGTCTGCACAATCGAGCATCACTCAGGCGCCCGAGGCTCCGAAGTCGTTTATCGGAAACACAAAGGGCTCGAGCATCGTTCATTTCGCCGTCCAGGGTGGTTTTACCGGAAATAGCGTGTCCATATTCGCGACCGGCGAGGGTCCGAGCGCGCGTAAGCCAGAACAAACTGCTCAAGCAAAGTCCGAAGCGGGAGCCGCGACTCCGACCGACAGCACTTCGGTCGACAAGATCGCATAGCGGCCCACTTAGCCGACATTGCGCCGGCCACGGCGATTGCCGGCGAAGGCACGCCCATTCGCCGATCTTCCCTCAGCATTTCATTTCGCGTAAGCTGGTCCGCAATTCACCCGATTAAAAAATGCATTTCCCGGGGCGAACCCATTGGGACTCACTTTCGCAAACGAACCGTTGAACGACTTGCTCACTCGCAGAACCCAGAAGCGGCGCGCATTGGCTCTCACGTTCGCTTCGTTGTCCATGATCGTTTGCGTCGCTCCGACCGTGAGCGCTGCGAATCACGAGCCGAAAAAAGCGGGGACGGTTCGCGTTTTGCCGTCGATTACCAGCTTCACACTCGTGAATGCGGATACCGGCAAAGACATCATTCAGCTCCGATCCGACTCGAAGCTCAATCTCGCCGCGCTGCCGACGAAGCGACTCAACATCCGCGCGGATGCTTCAGAGAGCGTTAGTAAGGTCTTTTTTCAGTTCGCTGATACGGAACGGTACAGAGTCGAAACCAGCCGCCCATTCACTCTCGGTGGAGACAAGGGAGGCCGTTACCTGGCTTGGACGCCTCGAATCGGGCCGCAGCGAGTTTCTGTGACGCCGTTCGCAGGTACCTCCCGAGGCCCCGTGGCAAGCCTTACTTTCGAGGTGATGAACGATCCGAAACGCACGCTCGACGGATCGGTTCGAGCCGAAGAAGCGAGCTCGGCACCTACTTCTACTAAAGCTGCATCTGCTGCCGCGGCATCTGACATCGCCCCCCCACCTACCGAAGCTCCTTCCGTGCCGGTAAGCGTTCATCCCGCTGAACAACGTGCTGCACTTTCGGCCGAGCCGACCGTGCAAGCTCCCTCTGGCCCCCCGATTTCCTCAGACGGCTCTGGAACCGAAGGTCTCGAAAAAAATACGGTTCAACCGAATGTCACTGACGACAGTGTTGTCGGCAAATGCGTCGGCATGGTGAGCTCGGAGACCTCTGAGCTTACCGTGGTCTGCAACCACCAGGTGGAGCAGCCGCTTCGCGCCAAAGTCTTGCAGCCGGACGGTGTACCTGGGTCTGCAAATCAGACTCTCTGCGAATTTCTCAACGCGACAAGCCCAATCGTCACGAAGTGTGCCACCACTCCACTCACGCGCTCAGCCCTGCGCGACGGAGAGCTCGTGGTCTCGATTGAAAGAACCGACGGCGCACCGGTTTCAGTCCCGGTCGATACAAAGTAAAACGCCAACCATCACATCTCATTCAGACGCTCTTTCGTGCGAGCACGATGCTCGGCTGACACCCTAAAGTTGGATCGTGGAGGTGAATTCTCAACGGCTCCGCGAAGAGAAGAAGCAACCTTGAGGAAAGGGATGGAGGCGGAGTTCGAAAATGGAGTTTCCGCCGAATTGCAGAACTTGCTCCATAAAGAAGCGCCACTGACGCCGTGGGTCGTCGTCAGTGGCTGCGATGAGAGAGCCTAATGAGCGGTCTCGATCGTGATCGATTCGATTGTCATCGGAGAGAGCGGCTTGTCGTCCGGACCGGTCGCGGTTGCAGCAATCTTATCAATTACATCCAGGCCCTCGTAGACCTGACCGAATACTGAGTACCCTTCTGCGGGACCGCCTCCGGGAGGATGGTCGAGAAAATGAGCGCCCTTCTCGGGATGCACGATGTAGAACTGAGACCCGATACTGTTCGGACGCGATGTTTTCGCCCAAGCGAGTGCGCCTCGGATGTGGGTCAGCTCCGGAGAATATTGGTCTGCGATGGTCGAACCCGGCCCCTTCGCTGCATAACCACCGGTTCCATTCTTGTTGGTGAAGTCACCGCCTTGAATCATGAAGTTCTTGATCACCCGGTGAAACGGAACATCCGAGTATTTGCCTGCTTTTGCCAGATCGATGAAATTCTGCGCGCTCGCGGGCACCAGAGTCGTGAAGAGAAGCGCCTTCATCGTTCCCTGATTCGTTTTGATAACCGCGATGGTATCGCCTGACTTCGGCTTATCAGTCTGTGACACTTTTTGAGCTCCTTGTGAGTCTGCCGCTGATGCATTTACGGGAAGAACGGCTGCGATCGCTCCCAGAAAACAAACCAACGTAAGCAACTGCAATCTTTTTTGCATATCAAACCTCGTTCGTTGCGAAAGACAATCTTTGCGCAGAAGTTTAATGCAAGGAAACATACATCGCCAGGGGATTCAATCTATTTCTTAGATATTCGCGCACTCACTTACCAAGAAATGATGCAGCTTCCTCCCGTTTCGAAGTTCATTCACGTTCGGTAGTATCGGGCGTGATCAAAATACTCTTCGTTTGTTCGAGCAACTTCTCACGCTCCCCACTTGCGGCTGCAATGCTGAAAAAGCGCATTTGCGAGAGCGGACTCGAATCACAGCTCGACGCAGAATCTGCGGGCGCTTTCCCAGGTGTTCAGTCGCGAGGCGCAGAACGGAAAACAGTAGAGCTCGCTGCAAAACACGGGCTGGATCTGACTCACCACCGCACCCGTGAATGTGTCGCTGCAGATCTGGAACGGTTCGACCGGTGCGTGGTTCTGGATGATGAAAGCTATATTCATGCTCAACGCCTTGCAGCCGACGGGAGATCAGCGACGCCAATCGACCGCTTCGTCGACTACTTCGGTGATCTCTCGCTCCTGAACGTAGCGGACCCAGTGCTCGGAAACATCGGGTACGAGGAAGCGTTTCGCATTCTCGATCGAGGGACAGAGATCCTCTTTGAGCGGCTCAAACGACAGCTGCCGTGACTCGCAGAACGTGCGGGAGCACTAAGATCCGACGAATACCGGTCCGTAGAACTTGAGCTGTGCTCCGGATTTATCGAAATACTTCCGCCAGAAATCCTCAATCTTCTTGGCCTTGTCGTCAGGAACGGTGGTTCCAGCTCCCGAGACGTAAACGTCCGTCGCTGGCAACTTTACCACCCAATTCTCTTTGTCCGCCTTTTGTAACGCCACCGCTGGATCGATGGGTTTCGGACCATAAAATGTCAGCTCACTGCTGTTTTGCACCATATCGGAATAGAGTACCACACGTTTTTTCGGCGCAGCGTCTGATCCAACGTTGCTACTTACGAAGGAGAGCGTTTCTAGGATAGCTGACGTCTTGTGCTGTTCGTCCTGCTTGAGGACGGTCGCCTCCATCGCTTCGAAGCACCGCTCGAAAGCTTTGTCGCGAGCGCGAGTTTTCAGCACCGACTCCCACACGCTCGATTTCGGCCGGACGACGTCGAGAATGATTCTCGTCTCACTGAGCTTGCCTCCGCTGGTGCCGACCATGAGCCGTTCACCGGGTTGGATCATCTCCTTCACGGCTTGCAGGGTCTGCTTCAGGCCCTCGAGATTGGGCAGCTTGTCACTTCGGTCCACCAAAAGAAAGGTGACCGAATCGTGGGCTTCATGCTTCGAACAGGGATTCGTTTCCTCTGCCGATGCGTTTGAAAGCAAGCTGACCAGCAACAGCAGAGCGCTGGCGCTCAGATTACGCAGCAGGGCGGACGTCATTGTCTTCATTGTTCAGCTTTTCCTTCATCTTCACGAGTTCGAGCTCGAGCACTGCGTCGTCATGGAACGACTTCGGAACGGATCGGTCTTCACGATGCCGAAGATTTTCGTGGCGATAGATCGAAATGAGCCGGAGCAGCTGGTCGAGACATCGGGATTCGTGCTCCTGCCCTTCCTTCAACAGCTGGTCGTAGGTGCCCTTCATCATGTTCACCCGGCTCAGCTTCTCACGGAACTCTTCGTGCACCTGGTCTTTCTTTTTCGCGCGAAGGTCCGCCGCAACTTTGAGTCTCTGAATACGACGTGCTTCTTTTTTCTGCACATTCTTCCGAGAACGCTCGAGCCGGACCGACGTTTCTTTGTAGCCCGGCACGGGATCATGAGAGAGATAACTGATCATGATCGCCGCTGACAGCACCGCGATGTTCAGCCAAAAGAAGAGAAAGCTGCTCTGAACAAGTGCGTCAGTCAAACCGAGCGCTTCCTTGTTCTCGCCGAGATACGTTTGTCGAATCGTCGATAACCAATACAACGCGCCACCGACGACGGCGAGCCCGACAGAAGCCTTCAAAGCATTCGGCAAAGAGAAACCGTCGGGATGTTCCCGAAATTTGATCCCTATGAAGTGCGCGCTGATCGGAACTGACAACCCGACAACGAAAGCCATCACCCATGTCATGACCTGGCTTTCAGCGAAAATCTGGAAGACCATGGCGTTCAGGGGAATTTCGCCGAGGAAGATCAGCACAGCAAATACGATGTAGACCCAGTGCGGGATATACGCGATCGGTGCCCGATGATAGCGCTCGTAGATCGAATTGTATTGCCGTTCGGTCTTCTCGAGCTCCTTATGGGCCTCGGCCAGCCCGAAGCCGTCCTCCGCAGCCTGTTTTTCGGCTTCGTAGAGACTTTCGATCCGTTCGAGCTCGGTCGTCCGTTTCGACTCGAGCAGCTCGCGCTCTGCTTTGATTTTTGCGTCGAGCAGTTCGAGCGGCCCCTTGTAGGTAGACGCGACTCGGCTGGCAAGGTCCGCGGCGGCGTGCTTCAGCTCCTTCTCAAACGGCGACGGGAGCGCAAGCTCGGTTTGCGGAATGCCGCAGCCGGCGTCCTCCTCAGCGCGCTTGCGGATGAGCGGCTCGTTGTATTTTTTCTCGAGCTCCTTGAAGTACCCTTGCACTTCGCGGAGCCCTCGCAGATCAACAAGGTCAATCTTGTAGCCGTATGCTTGAAAGTCTCGCATCGCATCGCCTCCTGCGCAGAATGACCGCGCTACTGGCCCGAGTCCACACCATTCAATTTTCGATGGTCAGCAACTTCGCCCAAGTACTCCGGCAGATCCATACCGGCCATTTTCGCGACATCGTGAAGCGCCGGCAGAGATTTAATGAGCGAGCTCATAAAATTTGCCGTCGAGCTTCCCTTTTCGCCGTTGCCCGAATCCCAGACGGTCACTTTGTCGATCTTGATGGCGCGTATCGCTTCGACCTGCAGCTTCACGATCTCCTCGAGTTTCTCGACCAGGAGCATGCTCGCGGCATCCTTCGGGTTCGCGCCGCATGACGACACGAGAGCTTTGTAGCCGTCCGCTTTCGCTTGGAGCACCTTTTCGATACCCTGCGCCTCTGCGCTTCTCAGAGCGAGGATAGCGTCCGCTTCTCCGGCTGCTTCTGTTCGCTGCTTCTGCGCCTGAGCTGCTGCAGCGATCTCGATTTTCCGCTTGTCGATCTCCTTTTGAACGACCTCTTGCGCTTCGAGTCGTCGTTGCTCTGCAGTGGCATGAGCCTTCTGAATCTCAGCGTTGGCATTCGCCTCGGCAACCTTCCCGCGGCGTTGCGCATCGGCTTGCTGTTCTGCCAGCGAAGCGTTATACGCGGCGATCTTCGCTTGCGCCGTGTTTTCTCCCTCGACAGCAGAAGCGTTCGCCGCGGCGACCTGAATGCGTCTCTCCCGCTCTGCTTCCGCTCGTCCAATCTCTCCACGCTTCTCCTGCTCCGCAACGTCGACTTTCGCTTGGTTGATCGCCGTTGATGCAGCTTTCTTACCGATGCTGTCGATATAGCCCGATTCATCGGTGATGTCCGTTACGTTGACGTTGATGAGCACGAGACCGATCTTCTTCAGCTCCGGCTCCAGGTGGCATCGAATCGCTTCGAGAAAACGTTCCCGGTCTTGATTGATCTGTTCGATGGTAAGTGACGCAATCGTGAGGCGGAGCTGACCGGTGATAATCTCTGTTGCCATCGCTTGAATTTGGCGCTCGTCGAGGTCAAGGAGGCGAACCGCCGCGTTGTTCATCGCGTCCGGCTCGGTGCTAATCGCGATGGTAAATGTAGCCGGGATATTCACCCGGATATTTTGGAGCGAAAGTGCTCCTTTCAGCGGCACGTGAATTGACATCGGAGTCAGGTCGAGGAATCGCGCTTCCTGCAGGAGCGGAACAACAAACTGGAAGCCACCCTGGTAACAGCGGACTGAGCGACCGCCGGAGATTTTACCGTAGACACACAGGATGCGGTTGGAAGGACAGCGGACGAAACACTTGAAAAGCGTTACCACCGCGAGAAGAACGATGAGCGCAATAGCTCCGAAAAGAGTGATTGTGAACCACATAGAGGGAATCCTCGCTAATGTTAGACGTTAACCTGTTTGACTGAAACTGTTTCGCCGTCGAGCACCTGCACCACCTCCACAAGCTTGAACGAATCGATTTCAGTGTGCTCAGCGGATACCGCCTTGACCTCCTGAAATACGCCGCCGACGCTCGCTTGAATTCGGCCGATCCCGTCGGCCGGAATCCGCTGGTAAACCGACGTGCGCTTTCCGATGAGATCATTCAAAGAATAGATCTCTCCGGTCGTCGCCATCGAGCGAATTGACTTGGCGAGACACGCTGTCAGTAAGAGACACGCGCTCCCCACACCGAACGCGATCAAAAACGCGGCTGCGGGTGTTGACTCGAATTCCTCGAGCGCCGCTAGGCCCGCCCATCCGAAGGTCATCATGAACGCGGTAAAGGTTTGGAGCGAGAGCAGCCGGAAAGAGGTTTCGGTTCCCGACGGTGTATCGGAGTCGTGGTAGACATCGCCATGATGATCGCCGAATCCGAAAAACACGAGTGCGGAACGCCCGAGAAAAAGTGTCGTTCCGAAAATTGCGATGCCCAGAAATGTTTCCGAGTTCGTCATTTGCGTCGTCCTCGCGACATGAGTAGGTCTACACACTCTTACGTCAATTATACATTCTTATATGTATTGCGTCAAGAACTGTGCGCGCCACATGGGGGGTGATACGGCATAAGCCGCTGAAAACATTACCGAGTTCTTGACCGCGAAACCGGGGGCTTCCTGCCGATTCTCATGCTCGATATATTGCAGCTCAGCCCGAATCTAGTGCAGCCTCTCCCCTTTTCGGTGAGTTCAGTGAAAACGCTACGTGGTCTGGTTTTTTCGTTTCTGCTCCTCGCGTCTCAGTCGTGCACGAAGGCGCCCTACCATTATTTTCCAGAAGCAGAGCCGCCGGGGCGATTCCATGAATGCCCCGGGGACCAGGTCGAGCGAGGGCGGCCGAACGCGTTTTTCGATTCGATCGGTCATTACTTCTTCTCTCTCCCTACGAAGCTCATTCTCTGGAATTGGAAGGTCGAAAACCACGACATCTCGGACGACACCGAATCGGCGTTGCGAGAGTACATGTGCCTGAATCATCTCGACGATGTGAAGGTTCGTTTGAACCAGTACGCACCGGGCGGCGAATGGAAGCGCCTAAGCCAGAATACCGGCGTCAGTCCACTGTGGCGCTACTCGCTCGGCGCAATCTCCGTGCTGGTGTATACGATCCTTCCCGGCCGAGTGTTCGGTGGCGACAATTACAATCCGTTCACGAACACCATCAATCTCTACTCGGACCTTCCGGCAGTCGCGCTGCACGAAGCTGGCCATGCGAAGGACTTCGCGGAAACCGAGTATCGAGGATCATACGCGGCGCTCGGAATTCTCCCTCTCGTCTCGCTGTGGTTCGAAGGTCAGGCCACCGGAGATGCGCTTGGATATCTCCAGGACACTCAAGACATGTGCGGAAAGCAAGCGGCTTATAAGGTTCTGTATCCGGCATACGGAACATATGTTGGAGGGGAGGCGCTTCAGATCGTTTCAATCTTCACCCCTGTGAACGAGCTCGTGTCGCTCGTCATGGTAATTCCAGGACACATCATTGGGCGCTATCAAGCAGCGCAACTGGAGTGTCCGACCCCGCCTTCTCCAACTGCCGACGGAACTGGCTCCCATGACAATTGAGCTGCAAGAGCAACGGATCGTCGAAGCGCGAGAGCGGATTGCTCCTTACATCCGTCACACACCACTTGCGCCCGTTCGGAAGCTCTCGTCGCGCCTGCCTGATAGACTTATTCTGAAGCTTGAAAATCTACAGGTGTCCGGGTCGTTCAAGGCTCGCGGCGTTTTCAACCATCTGCTTTCGGCGGACCCGAAGGATCTGTCGGCGGGAATCATAGTGGCGAGCGGCGGCAATCACGGACTTGCAGCGGCATATGCCGGCTGGAAGCTCAATATACCTGTGACCGTGTGCCTTCCATCCACCGCAACGCAAGATCGCCGAGAGCGGATTGCAGCTTTCAACGCGAAGCTGCTCTACTCGGGAAACAACCCGTCTGACGTCCTTCGCTTCGCGGCTGAACGCGCGCGGGCGGAGGGGCTCATGCCGATTCATCCCTTCGATGCGGTGAAAACACTGGAAGGCACGGGGACGCTCGGCTTGGAGATGGTTGACGATGTACCGGACATTGATTGCGCGCTGATTGCGATTGGTGGCGGAGGTTTGATTGGTGGTGCGGCATATGCCCTCAAACAGCGCCGCCCCGAAATGAGAATCATCGGCGTCGAGCCGGTGGGAGCCGCATCGATGTGGGCGAGTCTCCAGGCCGGCCGGCTCGTCGAGTTGCCGAAGACAAGTACAATTGCTGACACGCTTGCACCCCGCGAAGTTTGCGAGCGAACACTCTCCCTCGCGAAAGACTTCGTCGACGAAGTC
Organism: Bdellovibrionota bacterium; assembly: GCA_046328905.1. Taxonomy (GTDB): domain Bacteria; phylum Bdellovibrionota_C; class UBA2361; order SZUA-149; family CAZDWZ01; genus JAXLVP01. The sequence goes on along the minus strand of JAXLVP010000002.1, from coordinate 1,301,517 downwards.
GTACTCGTCTCGGACGCCCAAATGATCGATGCGATGCAGCTCCTTTGGGTGGAGTACAATCAGCTGGTAGAGCCAGCCGGAGCTGCGGTGCTCGCCGCCGTCCTAGGGGACTTTGTTGACCTCACGCCATACAAAAATCCGGTGGCGCTGATCTGCGGAGGCAACGCTTCGGCAAAAACAGTGTTCGAAGAGTATTCAGCGCGGGCTTCGAAGGACACTCCGTACATTCCAGGATGCGTTTTCAGTAAGCCCCGGTAGAAAGCAGCACCAGCGTACATGCGCGCTCCACCTCGATTCCGGCAGCGCTGAGAGCCAGCTCGAGCTTCTCGGATTCTGCTCCGGGGTTCATGATCACCCGCCTTGGGGCAAGTCGAACAAGATCGTCGACCAACTTTTCACCGGTGTCCGGGCTTACGTAGAGGGTGACGGTATCGATCGGCACCTGAATCTGATCGAGCCGTGCGACTGTGTTGAGCCCCTCGATTGCGGAATGCACGGGATGAACTGGAATCACTCGATGACCGTGGGCGCGCAGCGAGCGCACAGCTTTATTCGAATACCTCTCCGGCTTCGGACTAGCGCCGACGACTACGGTTACCTTCTCTTCGCCGCTGTTCCCTCTCATCAACTTTGCCTCATTGATTACGTAACAAAACACCAATATAATGGCGCTCGGCCAATGATAGCAGCGTCCGTTCAGGTTTTGAACGGTTTTGATCTCTTCGAGCCCCGCGCATAAAGACGCTTCGCGCTCCTCAGTTCATCGCGTTCGATCCGATCCTTCGAATGACTCACTCGGTCCTCTTCGACGCTCAAATCCAGAGTCGCTGTTCATTCGAGACAGGTCAATCAAAGGACCGGATTGTTTCACTTTAACCTGAGGCAGCCATGCTCGATGTGACGGGTCTTGATCTGGCAGCGCTCGGCGCCGCCCTGGATCAGCGATTGAACGACGACGGAGTCTTGTCCAGAGCCGGCATCTCTGGGGTCACATCTGCCGGGACGTGGAACCCTGCGTTCCCACGAACCGACAGCGGTTGGATTCCAGAACAGGAGCCAGCCGACAGTCTACTCTACTACTCCGGGCTGTACTACCCCGGGATGAAGGGCGGTGACACCCCGAGAAAGTCGACGCTCCGCGTACGACTCTCACTGCTGCCGCTCGATCTGCAGCAAGTCGCAGGCTTCTCGCCCGCGCCCTGAGTCGAACCATGGGCGCATCGTGCACCCAAGCCGGATGCTGCTATCCGGCTGTTCTGTACCTGTTCTGTACCTCGCCGCGGTTGCGCGCACCGCGCGGACGTTAGCCGCCCTTTCGGGTGCGGGAAATACTTATACATCTCAGCCACCTACGACGGGTCACGTTTTTTCTTAGCAATTCCCTTGACCACTTAATCGCTCGTTCATATAACGCGCCAGTGGAACCTGTTGAAGTTACAGGTGAAATTTGAACCGTTACATTTTGGGAGTAGTGTCCGCATGTCTAGAAAACATCTCTTTGCAAGCTTCGCCCTCGCAGCTGTCCTCGCGTTTGGCGCGGTTGCGAACGCTAACGCAGTAATCATCACGGCAACCGAAACCATCTCGGATGAGCCTCCGTTTGACCTCTTCAGCCGAGATCTGACTCGCACGCTGACCTCGGACAACGGCATCAACATCGTCGAAACGAACGACGCCAATATTGTCGCGTCGAACAGCGTGGACAACGATTTCGGCGTATGGAACGCCGACGACGTGAGCTTCCGCCACAACCTGAACTGGCTGAACCCCACTGCGTCAAACTATCTCTCCGCAACTCTGACAATCCTCGCTTGGGGTGTCGACAACGGAAACGATGTCGTATTCGCGGACAACATCAACCTGGGTAGCCTGGTAAACGACGGCGGGGGCCTGCTCGGCGAAGGTTTCACGACGACGATCTTCAGCTCATTCAATCCGGCCACTTTGAATGTGATTCTGGCAGACGGCTTCCTGAATATCACAGTCGACAAGAACGCGAATGCCGGCTTCCCGGCGAACATCGACTTCTTGTCGGTTTACAGCTCTTCGCTGACTGTGAAATATGAGGCAGTCCCGGAGCCGGCAACAATGCTGCTCCTCGGATCAGGGCTGATCGGGGCCGCAGTCCGACGAAAGCGAGCCTAGGAATCGCTCGAATTTGAGTCGATGGGAACGGCATCAGTGAAAACTGATGCCGTTTTTTTTTTGAGTTACCAGCGGTGTTCGCCATCGTGGAGCTCGTGGTTCAACTCCTTGCGAAGGTCTTTATAGTCGTCTCGCAGGTCCTCCCGCTCGCGATTGCTTAACCATCCATCGCGCAGATACGCTGCGCGCTTGCGCTCCAGATCTTGCTCCGACTCACGCAGCTCCCTCACCTCGCGGGGACTGAGCTCACCGCTCCGATAACCGCTTCGAATCACATTGGAGAAATATCCGTCGTACTGCGGCTGCGGACGGTAGTTACCGTGAGACCCGTACCATCCATTCCACTGCGGCGAATGGTTCCAACCGGAAGAGTAGTTTGAGCTGTGATAGCCGCGGTCGCAGTCGTCATCTCGATCATGATGACGTCCCGAGTGGCCGAAGTCCGCCCAAGCACTCGCGGGCAGAAGCAGCGTAGTGAGCAACAATAGGCGAGCCGAACGAAACATAAGAGTAATCCTCCTGGGATTTCAGCGGGTTCAGTCGCGGCGGCGCTCAACGTTTTGGGCGTGAGCGGCTTGTCCACCGCTTCACATCTTAGACGTCGTGGGTAGAACGTTATTGATTATCGGTCGAGTACTCGACTGTGCTTTTAGTCACAGAAGGAAACCACCGATATGCCCCGACTCCGATGATGGCCCAACTCCGATAATCAATGGAGCGGCTACCGAACCGAGGCGAAAATGTTTTTCCGATCCCAGTTTGCTGCGCCGCGAAGCGTAATAACGAAAAGGTAGTCACCAGGAGGAAGCTTTCCGCCGGCAAAAATCTTGGCCGATTTTGACACCGTGCTCCCAGCCTTGTTGACTGGAGCGCGATCGAGCGCTTCCAGGCTCTGTCCTTGAAGCGGCTCTACGAGCACCGTCGGTTGAGGATTCTCACCGAACCACCGCTCGCCGGGGCTCGACACCGCGAAGGTAAGCTCGGGATTCGGACCCACCGGTTGAGGAACTGACCAACGCGCTTCGTCGAGATCAGATTTCAATTCCGAGGGCGCATTCTTTGCATACTCAGCGACCTTAGAGCGATCTTCAAGCGCAGTGACCGGTTGGCCATCGATCTCCAGAACAAAGCAAGCACCCGTGTGAGCAGCGCAGACCGTTGTGTCGCTCATGAGCATTGCGCAGCCTTGAAGTTGCCCCAGTAACGTAAACGCACCCAGTACGGTGGCAACAGAACGGGATAAACTCTTGAGATGTCTCTTCGAACGCTTCACTTTGCTCCCCCCAAACGTAAGCTATTATGCGTCATACCACGGGTGCGGGTCGCGCAGCTATCATCGTTCAATAACACGCTCATATCGGAATCGTAGCCATGAAAAAGAAATCTAAGGACGAAACCGGTCACACCTACGCTACGGACTCACAGGAGAGTGAAGCTGCGGCTTCCGGCGCGCCGACACCCGGCTTCAATGAGGACAGTGAATACGCGGAATACGAGCGGCAGGGACTGCCTTTCGGGGAGTCGCTGGAGGCGCAAGACGGACTGCTCCGCTCAGAGCTGGACGAGACGACTGACACCGACCTTCCTGACTCGAGCGCTACTGTCGACCCGGAAGACCAGACCTTTGGCGCCCCGGACCTGAGATTCGGAGGCGAAGATATCTCCGGCGTTTCGGAATGGAGCATGCGAGCCAAGAATCCGGAGCTCGACGATGGAATAGATGCTGGGGACTTTAAGCGCCCTGACGAAGAGATACTCGAGGACTTGCTCGTTGCGTGCAAAGAAGACGATGTGTCCCTTGAGGGGATTGAATTCGAGGTCGATGCTGCTGTGGTGACGATCCGGGGTAAGATGTCCGATCGGAAATCAATCGAGGCGGTCGAGCTCACTGCCAATAGCGTTCCTGGAGTGAAGACAGTGCAGAACCAGGTCGAGCTCAGCTCCCAGTCAACCGCAGAGTAGGCGGCGCTACGGGGTGACGTAGAGAAAGGCTATCGCTAGGATGGCGTAGACCGCGACGAGCAACGCGCCTTCGAACCACGTAGTCTCGCCATCATGGGCAATCGAGTTGACAGCAAACACAGTGCCAACAACGGCGACGAGCTCGAGCGGATTGTGAAACACTAGGTTCATCGGGTGCTCGGTCAGCAATGAAGTGAGCACCAAAAGTGGTGCGACGAGCAGAGCGATCTGTATCGTCGCGCCGACCGTAATGCCCACGACCAACCCCATCTGGTTTTTTCTCGCGAAATAGATCGCGGCTACATATTCGGCTGCGTTTCCGGCAATAGCGATCACCGTGATCCCGAGGAAGAAGCTGCTGACCTTAAGCGCAGAAGCTGCGCCTTCGAGGGCGCCAGAGACGTACTCCGATTCGAGCGCTACGACCGCGCTCGCGAGCACCAAGACGCCGAGGCTTTTCGCGATGCTCCAATGCTCATGGTCGGCCTCTCCCACTCCATCGTCCGCAGCAAAGACATCATGGTGAGTGACAAGCGTATAAACAAGATTCAGGCAGTAGACGCAGATGAGCACGATGGAGACACCGACGCTCATGTGCAGATCGAGCTGGTGCGTGTCGGGACTTCGGTAGATATCACGCTCGGTGAGATCAAACACCGCCGGCACAAGCAGTGCGATGACGGCCAAGATCAACATGCTTCCAAGCTGTCCCGCGTTCTCACGCCGAAATGTTTGCTTCTTCCGCCCCCACGACCCTACCAGTATGCCCAGACCGAGACCCAGAAGGCCGTTTCCGATGATCGCTCCTGTGATTTGAGCTTTCACGACTTCGCCCTTTCCCTCCGCGAGCAGAAAGAACGCCAAAATGAGCTCCGCGAGATTGCCGAACGTGATGTTGAGCAAACCGCCGATGGCGGAACCTAAGTGATGCGCGAGGTGTTCCGTGCCTTTTCGGATCCAGCTCGCCAGCGGAACGATTGCCAACCCGGCACTAAAGAAAAGCCACAAGGAATCGTGGCCAAGCAGATAATTGCAGGCCACGGAGATGGGGACGAAGAGGAGGAGCAGGTTCTCCATGGAAGCATCCTTGGATAGCAGGAACAAGCCTGCAAGCTTACCCAACGAACGGCAATCACCCAAGGGGAAATATATCTACCGGCTCCCAGCCTCTTCGTTCTACGCTTTGATGTGCTCTAGTAGCCTTTTCGCTCAGTTCGCCGCGCTCCGTTTTCAATCGCATCCCCCGTTCCGGAGATGATTTCACCAGCACCATTTGCAATCGATGAACCGGCGTCCCCGACGGCCTGACTGGCCCCGCTTACGGCATGCCCCGCTCCCCGACCGACGCTTCCGACGGCTTCCCCAGTCGACTCGACGGCTGAGCAACCCACGATCGAGCACACTCCGAACGCCAAAATAGCTGCCTGTACTGTCTTCATTTCGATATCCTCCATAAGTTGGTTCTTACAGAGATACTGCCAAAGCAGCCGACGGTCGGACGCTGATCAAGCTCACATGCCGACGGAGCATTTCCGAACCTTGATCAACAAAGGTCCTCATGATGGAATGTCTCAAATCTCATCGGGCGGCCGATTGGAGAGCTCATCGTACGGGGGGAATTATGACACGTTCATTTGTCGGCATACGCCATTCGGTTACCGCGTCACGACATGCTCGATCGGAGGTTGCTACGAGCACACCCCGCGTACTCCTGCTGGTGCTTGCGGCCTTCGTGCTCACTCTGAATGCATGCACCCCGTCACTCCGTATCACCCCCGGACAGCTTCCTCATGCCGAAAGACCGAGTGAAGAGCTCAAGTCGGAAGCGGAACATTACGTCACGGCTCACGTCGAGCAGAGCAACTTCAGAGAAATCCATTCCGGTCCAGAGCTACGCCGCATTTCGGCCGTAGTTGAAAGACTGGCGTCAGCGGCTGGGTATCCCGCGCACACCTTCCCCGTTCATCTCGTGAATGCGGGTGAGAACGTGAATGCGGCCGCCTTCAACGGCGCATCAATCGTGGTTTACGAAGAGCTCGTTCGCCGGGTCCCAGCAGATGAAGGTCTCGCGACGGTGCTCGGACACGAAATCGGTCACATCCTCGCCAAACACTATGCTGAGCAGCAGGAAGAAGAGACGAGAAAATCTGCGGTAAGCGTCGGTAGCTCGCTTCTCGGCACGGTGGCAAGCGTTGCTACGTCAGCTGCAGGGTATGGCGGAGCAGCAAGTCTCGCGGGCGACGTAACCGAAGCTGGGACTGGCATCATCGGATATGGAGCTTTTGTGGGCTCATTCAACCGCCGACAGGAGTATGAAGCGGACCATCTCGGTCTTCTGCTCATGGCAAAAGCCGGATACGATCCGCGCGCTGCAATCGACTTCTGGAAACACTCGGCCGAAGTTTTCGGAAGCAGCTCTTCCCAAGCAGGCGCGTTTCTCAGCACACACCCGGCAGAAAGTGACCGGCAGAAAGCGCTGGAAGAAGCAATGCCTTATGCGTTGAGCTTTTTTCACCCGACCGGAAGCTCCACCGTCGATTCGGCGATTACGAAAAAACGGGCGGGGAAGAAAAAGCCTTAATCCGCGTCGTCGTTTATACGCGTCTCAAAGCGTCTCCGGACTTCGCTCGTATGACTCGACTCATACGCGCGCTCCTTCCTCGATCGATCCCGCATGATCGAACACATAATTGAGCCCACTACTCGGTGCTAGCGTGATGCTCAGGTCCTCCACATGGGGAACCTTCATTGAGTATTTATCGCGGAGCGCACAGCTATGAAAAAGACTTCGACCCAATCGACGTATCAAAAGAAGCTCGAGCACTACTACAACGGTCTGTCTCGACGTGAGCGAGAGGGTCGGCTCGATCCGGCGATGAACCAGTCTCTGGAAAAGTTCTTAACAGAGCTCCGCGAGCTTTGCGCGTGCAATGACTCGCGAGCGTTTTCGAAAGCGGCTTAACGTAGAAACAAACGGAGGAACAAACATGTACACAAAATACGTTATGACAGCGGGTATCGTCGGTCTAATTGGCGCGTCAGTGCTTTCGCCTGCGGCTCAGGCTGACGATTCTTACATGCGCGAGGAGACCGTTACGACCCAATCGACGGATCTCCCGGCCGCGCGTTCTGAGAGCGAGTATCACAAAGAGATACGTCGCGAGAGTGTTACCGGAGGAAGCTTGCCGGAGCAGGACTCGGCGACACCGCCTCGTGCAATGCTCGGCTCAGAATCGACGACGACACGGACGACTTCGCAAACCACTACTTATCGCGGAACTGTCCGAAGAATCGACCCGACTCACACCGTCGTGATCGTGGATGGGGTGCAGTATAATGTGTCCGGACCGCAAGCTCCGATGCTTTCCGAGCAGGTCGACAAGCAGGTATCAATTGTCGGGCGAGTCAACCAGCCAACAAAGACAATAGAAATTGAGCGTTACTCGACCAGCGAATAGGCACAGCCGTGCCGCTGCCGGCGGGAAAGCCGGCAGCGTCGCTCTTATTGTCCACGTAAAATGGGAGCGGAGGGAATTGAACCCTGCCTCAGAGCCGGGCTCCCGCCCGACGCCCAGTTGGCGCTTCACCGCAGGGAGCCTGTTTCCAGTCACCCGGCAGAGAACCGCCAACTCTGTTCCAGGGCGCTCCCAATACCAGTGCACGAAAAATCCTTTTTCCGTTCCGCTCCATGCTCTGATGTTAAGAGGCGAGTCCGCGCTAAGCAACACCCGCCGAAAATAAAATTTGCGGAAGAGCCTTCCTCGTTGAGGGCGCTAGCAGTGCTGACTGTGATCGAGTTTCTCCTGGCGTTGCGGTGAGCTTCCGCGCGGAGCGCAATCACCCCAGCTCGCCATGTGAAGCTCCGCAGATACCCAGCGGTAAACACCGTTCGACACTTCAGCAAGGAGCTGCGGGTCGAAGTGTTGAGCCGCGCTTCGCAGGCTCTCGACACTGTTGTCAAAGCTCCGCTGCATGCTCACGCCGTTCCCGCCGGTGGTCACAGCGAGAAGCACTAGTCCGATAAGCGCGGTACGGAGCATGAAACCTGCGGTCAACCTGAGAAGCCCGAACAAGGGACGAAAGCATACAGCACAAAACACGAGTAATCCGAACGAAAGCATAAACCCTCCTTAACGATGGTTTGAGTATCGTCCGGGGCGGTTTCAGGCACTGTGTGTTTACGCTCGTCTGGATTGGGTCTTTTCGCGCATTTCCGCTCAGCTGCGATAGGCGGGCATCCTGTGCTGTGCTTTTATTCACCAACCCTCCGCCTCGGTTTCCTCCGTTGAGCTGGAGCTGGCGCTCTCCCGTTTAGCTCCAATTTCCGAGCTATAGACACCGGTTTCACGTGCGAAATAGCACGCAAGATTTCACCTCTTTCGACCGTAAGGACTCTTAGGCCGGCATTATTCCTCGCTTCATGGAGAGTCTTATGTTTCGCGGCGCGCTCGCATCCATTCTCAGCCTAGGTCTCTGCTTTTCTGCGCTTACCTCAACGAACGTTCTCGCTGAAACAAACGAGATCGTCGGAGGAAGCGAGGTCACCCCCGGACAGTATCCTTTCATGGCCGCAATCCTCGACAGCAGCGGTTCACCGACATCGCAATACTGCGGCGGCTCGCTGATCAGCAGCGGATGGGTGGCAAGCGCCGCACATTGTTTCGTCGAGAACGGAAGCGTAACTCCAGCAAACCAAGTTCGCGTCGGCATGGGCCTTCACCGCCTGAGCTCGGGCGGTGGAACGACATTCAGCGTCAAACGCGTCATCGTCCATCCAAGTTATAACGCAAACACAAATGATAACGATATCGCTCTCCTCGAGCTCAACGGCTCAGCATCACAAACCCCCATCACTGTGCAGACGGGAAACGCTGACCTCACCGGGCTCACCGCCACTGCGATCGGTTGGGGACTCACCGATCCGAATAACAATAATTCGAGCTCCGACGTTTTGCGTTCTGTGAACCTGCCGATCATCTCCAACTCCGCATGTAACTCATCGTTCGGAGGGGGGATTACTTCCAACATGGTGTGCGCAGGTTTCGCGCAGGGCGGTAAAGATACTTGCCAAGGTGACAGCGGCGGCCCGTTGGTAACGACCATCGGCGGAGTACTCACGCTCGTCGGAATCACAAGCTTCGGAAACGGTTGCGCGGAGCCGAACTCGTACGGCGTTTACTCGCGCCCTTCTCAGTTCCAATCATTTATCGAGCAGTATGTTCCCCTCAGCCCACCACCGATCCCGACCGACGGAAAGCTCGGGCTGTGGAACGGCTATCTGAATATGACGAATATTATCGAGCTCGTGAACAACACGGGGTCATCGGTATACGCGCAAGTAAACATGCATTCGATTGACGGGACGCTGGTATCGTCGAACTTCTACACTATTCCGGCGAATTCCCAGCAGGACGTCATCCTCAACGGATTGCGCGGCTTTCAGGCGGACTCATACGGGTTAGTCCAGGTATCGAGTAACATTCAAGGCAGAATATTCTATTACCGACCAACCGGGCCGATCTTTTCGGACTTCGAGTATGTTTTCGGTGTATCACTCGAGAGCCCAAAGACCGGGAAATCTTTCGTCGGCTTCAATACCTATCAACCTAGTTTCAACTACGGCGATGCGGCAAACCTGGTTGCGAACTGGCTTTCGGTCGTAAACCTGTCGGCAACGGCTCGCAGCTTCGTTATCAGCAAGTATGATGCGTCCGGCTCACTGCTTTCGTCCCAAACGGTGAGCGTCAACGCAAAGAGCCGCGCTGATTTCGACGGGGGCCATATCAGCCCTGGACCGTCGAACGTTGGACTGATTGAGGTTGCTCCAACGGACCCCAGCACACAGTATCTTTCGCAGCTGATGCGTTATGGATACGGTGCCAACGGCTCGTTCGACTTCGCTTTCCCGCTCAGGACAGGCGCCGGCTCGACCAGCACCATCACGGTCGCGCTGGGAAGCTCGTTCTTTGCCCAGAACTGGCTCGAGGTGCTGAACGTTGGGTCTTCATCCAACACTGTGCTCGTGAGCTTCTACAATGCAGCCGGCACGCTCGTGAATCAGCAGTCGGTGACTCTCGGCGCGCGGAGCCAACAGCATATCAACGTGAATGCAATCCTCGGCAATCAGACACTCGGTTATGCGAGACTGGCGACTCAAAGTGGTCAACCGGTGGTCGCCGAGAGTATGTTTTATTTCCGCAATTCAATCAGCGGCAGTATCACAGCGATGTACGGACTTCAGGCCGACGTCGCGCAGACCGGACAGCATCGGGGGTCATTTAATCTGTTCCTCGGCATGGAGGACTACCTTCGACTGAGCAATCCAAGCGACTCCTCGATCAACGTAGATGTGACAATCACCAGTGCATTTAGCGCAGGCAGCAGCCGCACAGTGACTCTGCCGGCCAACAGCACGCAGGAGCTCAGCCTGCACGACACGGCAACCTACGGGACGACCGCGGACAGCTACGGCGTTGTAACCGTCAATCCACAAAGCCCCTCTTCGCCCGCGCTTCATGAGGTAATCAGGGCGAAACAATCGGGAGGCGAGTTGCAGTTCGCAGCACCCACCGAGCTCGATATCAATTAGGTCCTCTTCGGCGCGAGGGCCTCGCCCTCGCGCCGCTCTCTGCACACAAAAACGCCCTCGCCCCTCTTCCGCTCCTCCACCCAATCAGTTCAGCCGTTTCCCTCCGCGTTTCCAGCACTTACCACTTACCGACTCAGCCAACGCCACCTGGCGACCCCACCCGCTTCGCTCCGCGAATGAATCATCATGTGAAATTTTCGCACTAGATGTCACATAGGTGCGCAAATTTCGCATTACATACTTGATCGTGCCGGGCGATGGGTGCACAATTCCGGAGAGGGGAAAGAACACCAAATGACGCTTCGGAAACAGAGCGAGAGACAGGAAAGCCACGAGGATGGAGCAAACCCGCTTCTGCGGCATCTCCTGCGTCCCGTGGCGCGCTTTTGTATTCGGCGTTCCGTAAAGTTGCAGCGATTGATGGAGACGATGAAATCCGTGCTCGTCGAAGTGGGACAAGAAGAGCTTGAAAGAGTCGGCGAAACGGCCAGTGTCAGCCGATTGGCCGTAATGACGGGTGTGCACCGGAAGGACATCACCCGCCTGACGCGAGGCGACGAATCAAAGGAGCCTGCCGTTGACATCTTTACCCGAGTCGTCGGTCAATGGAGAAATGACCCACGTTTCTCCCGGAGAGGTCAGCCCCGCCCTCTCGAAAGTGTCGGCGGAGATGCAGAATTCGCAGAGCTGGTCCGATCCGTTTCGAAAGAGCTGAATCCCTATACCGTGCTTCTCGAGCTCGATCGGCTCGGCATGGTATCTCGCAGCGGAGATACCGTTACACTGAAAGCGAATGAATACGCGCCGGCAAAGAACGCCGACGAGAGCTTCCAGCTCATGTCAGCCGATATCGACGATCTGCTGAAGGGTGTGGAAGAGAACGTATTCGAACGGAAAAGGGTTCCCCACCTTCATCTCACGACACGTTACGACAACATCTGCCCTGAATTTCTTCCGGAGATTCAGCGTTGGTGCATGCAAGAGGGTGCAAAGCTCCACGCTCGAGCCCGAAACTACTTTTCAAAATTCGACAAAGATCTGAACCCGCGCCTCCGCAATAAGGAAGGTGGCAGCCGGGTCGTGCTTGGATCGTTCAGCCTGTCCGAGCCTGAGCAAGCCAACAACAAGAAGGGTACCCGCAAATGAACCGCTCCCTGTTGTACTTCACCTGTCTCCTGCTTACCGCCTGCGGCGGCGGAACAGCGGGTACCAGCCCGACGGAGAGCGGTTTCGGGAAAATATTTCAAGGGTCGGTGGTCGACGAGACGGGCGCCCCGGTTGATGACGCAAGCGTGAGCATCGAGGACACCTCGACGATGGCCCGGACCGATTCGTTCGGCCGCTTCCAGTTCGAATCGGAGATTACGAGCCGGAATGCTACCTTGCACATCGCTAAGGACTACCGAACCACAGAAGTGCAGCTCAGCGATCTCGCGCCTGACACGGGCGTTGTCGGCTTGCGAGTTGAGCTTGGACGAGGCTCCGCGGAAAGTTCTCACGTTGAGTTAGTCGTGCGATCGATTGGCGGCGGCCTCTGCGAAGGCGCATTCGGTGCTCCTCACATTCTGACATTTGCAACCAGCGCGCCACCTCTTCTCGTTATCGAGCAACAGAAGCAGCTCCCACTGGGAACACGTTGTACTGTTGAGGTCGGTGTATCGGAACAAGGCCGAGACAGCGGCGGAATTGGATTTCACATGTTGTACGTCGACCTTGCGACATCTTCCTCGCTGACGAATCAGCGGGTGGTTGCGGAAGGTCAGACGGACTCATTGGGAAGTGGCAGTCTCTCATTCACACTCGGGAGGGACATCGCCACCGGGGGATATCTGGTGCTCGAGGCACCGACGGATCTGCCCTCGTCGGATCGGGTGGGTGTTGTGGTCAGCTTACTTATCGGTGAAATATGAAAAAAAGCTCGGTTTTTTTTACTGTTATGAGCAGTGCGGTGACGCTTGCAGTATTGTGTTCTTGTAATCAGAGCGGGGGCAGCAATTCGACGGCGGAGCAATTCGCTCAAAGCTCGACGTCAGCGCGGTCGGCAGCGCGTGATATACCCGATCATCTCGGTTCGCTTCCATGCGATCCGGTCGGTTTCAACAATGCAGAGGAGGTTCTCTTTCAATGCAGCGCCGACCTGCTGTCCCTTGAAGGAGCGGTTCGACCGAGCCTCGCGGTTTGGCGCGGTGGCGAGAGCCTGGAGCCCATCAGCGATCCCGTGGCAGGGAAGCAGTTCTTCATCACAGGATTCACTGACAATGGAGCGATCGTCGGAAATGTCGTCAATGCTGTCGACGTTTCCTCGGGAGGCACGATCGGATTTCAGAGCAGCTACGTTGCCGGCTTCGTCTCCCTGGGCGGCAACACCCAGTATCTGGAAAAGCGGTTCATCAGCCAGGTCAGCAGATCCGGAGAATATCTGTTGACCGGTGAGATCTTTGACGACGGCTCCACCGGAAACGAAGATTCGGTCGTCCACAATGGCAAGTCAATCAAGTACTCGCCCGCCCCCGCTGATATCCAAATTCTGCCATCTGGCGTCAATGATAGCGGTACGATGTTCGGATTCGCTTACACGAGCAATCCGGAGCAAACGTTCAACGCAAGATACGGATTCACCAGAGACGCGACCCATTTCAATCTTTACCCTGCGCCTGGCCGAGCGGAAGTTTCCGCAGTGGACAGTATCCTCCTCAACGATCATGGAAGCTTGTTGCTCACTTATGACTCCGACGTGACGTACCCCTTTCACTTCACTGGTCTCGACGGAGAGGAGCTGTCCGGAAGCTCGCCTATTCGCCGAGCGCTACTGCAAACAAGTGACGGCGTCACGTACGCGTTAGACAGTGCGAATCCGAAGCTGCAAACAGACCCCTCACTGATCAACAATCGTGACGTGGTTCTGGTCTACCAATTCGAACCCAGCCCGGAGTCCACACAGGCGTCGACGCTGTTCTTTTCCCCTCGCTCCGGCCTCAAACCCGCTGACGAGGTGCTCCCTGGACTCGGCACCGCAAGCATCTATTTCCTCAACGATAAAAATCAGATCATCGTAGATGTCGGCGGCCCAGGGGGCGATGGCAGGCCAACGCATCTTCAGCTCATGCAGCTGCCTGAGGACTTCTAAGGCCCAATCTCAGCGGCCGGTTGCGTTCACACCGGCCGCTCTCCGTTTCTACTCCGCAAATCCTCAAGCGATCCTCCCTGTGCTGCCGATACCCGCTTCGGGTTCTCTCAACGCCCGAAGGAGGCTCAATGGATGCCATTGCTACCAAAATCGTGTTCAACGGCAAAGAATATGCCTCAAAAGAAGAGATGCCGGCCGCTGAACGCAGCGCATTCGAAAAGCTGACTCAACACTTCGAGGATCGTAATGGGAATGGGATTCCGGACTGCTTTGAAAGCACCGGGGACATCCAGGTCGGCAAGTGCGTGATCTCCGCAAAATTGATCGATGGGAAGCAGGAGATCGTGCTCAATAACAAATCCTTTGCTTCTCCGGCTGAGATGAGCGCCGACGAGCGCAAGATTTACGACGCTGCCATGGCACTGCTCGATAAGAACAGTGATGGTGTTCCAGATGCGTTCCAAACTCTTTCGCCCGAACAGATCCAATCCGCATTCGGCACTCATACGCAGACCATCCTGCTCAGTCGAAATCGGAAGCATGCGTCAGTGCCGAGCGCACCGAGCTTACTCTTTCTCAAAGCGGTAAGCAGGCTCGGCGCCGTCATCGCGCTCGGCTACCTCGGAATCCTGATCTGGGAAAACAGCCGCTAGAGTATCTCCCCGGCTTGGTCCGAGAGCCCGAGTATGCTAGAGCTGTCGGGTGGTATCGTTCATCACACACATTCATACGAAGCTTCACCGCCGCTTCGCTCTCACTCGCCGAGTGGAAGTGCTCGCACGCGAGCTCTCGGCTATGCTACCCGATAACGTTTCCGTTCTCGACGTTGGCTGCGGAAGCGGTGAAATCTCGCGCGAAATTATCAGGCGCCGGTCCAACGTTACGCTCGACGGTATCGATTTGGTGATACGACCGGACTGCGCAATCCCGGTGAAGCCATACGATGGTCAAACCTTCCCGGTAGCCGACAAGTCCTATGACTTTGTAATTCTTGTCGACGTTCTGCATCACACTCCCGATCCAATGATACTCCTCCGTGAAGCAGAGCGCGTGGCCCGGCGCGGCATCATCGTCAAGGACCACAACTGTAACTCGCAGGTGCGCCGGCTAATCATGACGATCACGGACACGTTGGGGAACTGGCAATATAAAGTGCCGCTTCTCTTCAACTTTTGGCCAACCCGTCGGTGGCAGGAAGCATGGTCGGAGTTGGGCTTGGTCCAAGAGGCCTACATCTCAGACTTCGGGCTCTACCCGCCGATTCGAGGATGCATCTTCGCGCGCGATATGGATTTCATCGCTCGGCTGCGCCCCGCGGCCTGACGCTGCTCGCTCGAATCTTTTGCCTGAGACACCCCGCGGCCTATGACGCGCGGCAGCGAATGGTTGTAAAAATTCCACTACCTTCGATTCATGGAAGGCCCATCGATTACACTCTTCACCGAAGAAGCGACACCATTCGTCGGAAAGCGGATCGTCAGCGCCTCCGGCTCAGCGAAGCTGCTCGAAGAGCGAACACTGAGCGGAGAGAGATTGAAAGCTCTTCGGAGTTGGGGAAAGCACCTGATCCTGGTGATCGGCGAATCGGTCATCAGAATTCATTTTTTGATGTTCGGCAGCTACCGCATCAACGCACCGAAGGCTGAAAGAGAGCCTCGGCTCGAGCTTCAGTTCATAAACGGCGGAGTCTATTTCTACACCTGCGCCGTAACACTGCTCGAGCAGCCACTGGACGAGCTCTACGATTGGCGGGTCGATCTGATGTCTCCCGAATGGAGCTCCCGGCGCGTTTCGAGCCTCCTTCGTGGACGAGAGCACGAGCTCGTGGCCGATCTCATTCTCGACCAAGATGTTTTCGCCGGCGCGGGCAACATCATCAAAAACGAAGTGCTCTTCCGACTCAAAATGTCACCGCGCACGAAACTTGGAGACCTCAACGCTCGGCAACGACAGAAGCTCGTTCGCGAGGTGCATGAATACTCCCATCTGTTTTATACTTGGAAGAAAGCATTTGAGCTGAGGAAGCATTGGCTGATCTACAAAAAGAAGCGCTGCGTGCGGTGCGGAGGCCCGATCAAAATCGTGAAGGTGGGCAAGCTCAAACGCCGCACGTTCTGGTGTCCTAACTGCCAGACCTAGCTAACGAACCGGTGTCGGTGCTGCAAAATCCGGGGTGCCATTCGCACGATATCGGACACGCATCACCTCAGCGAAAAGGCGTATGCTCGTGTCCGTCGGGGTCACGGCGATAAGACCATAGGTGTCCTTCTGAGCGCCGAACTGACTCACATCGTGAATCGGGAGATACACCGATGCTCGCGGCGCCAGCGTCAGCGCCTTTTCGGACTGTAACGTAGGCCCAGTAAGCTGAATCTTCGCGGTCACCGTATCGTTGGTGGTGTTTGCGACTAACAGCCAGTCCTGCATGTTGAGGAACAGATTGTAGGAACCCGACTGCAAGCACGGGAGAGCACGTCGAGCTTGTGATCCGTAAACCGCCGTGACGCCGTTCGAAACCGGCTCACGTAGGTAACCCATGCTTTGAGCAATGAGTGAGTACGGCTCACGCGGAACGATAGAAGCGTAGCCCGTTTGACCCGCCGGCAGGTAATCCGCCGCGTTGAAATGGAGCTGCGCGTGCGGCTGCAGGGTCGCATCGACCGACTCGAGCAGCGAACCGTCACGAGCATAGAGGTTGATGGAGGCGCCAACCTCCTTGTCGAGGATGTTCACGACCTCGATCCAGTTGTATTCGTTGAATTTCGTCGAGATCGGCGTATAGATCGGATCGCTCTGGCCCAGCTTCGCAGAGAGCGGGAAAGCGAACTTGTATTTGGATGGTGCAAAGCCCGCCGGCGCATCTCCACCAAATCGCGTCAGCTGCGCGATATATTCAGCAGTGACATTGTCCGGGATGATGACGTGCACCCCAACGACGTTCGGGCCTGCGAGGTCATGACCGCCGTCCACATCGGCCCGGCCGAAGGGTGCTACCTCGATTCGCCGACGGAGAATCAGGTCACCGGTGAAGCTGTATGTGTTTACTGTATAGCTCTGGCTGCTGCTATCCAAGTTAACGATGGAGAGCCAGTTTGCGACCAGATTATTGCGCTCCTCCGGCTTCTGGCTCGGCTGGAAGGTGTTGAAGCTTACCGCAGTGGTTCCAAAATTCGCGTCCGCGAGCGGCATATCGAACGCGAAGTCGTAGCCGGCGCCATCTGACGATTGACGGTAGTACATCATTCTGCCGTCAAGCGGGCCGTTGAACTCGAGTTTCACTACCCCATACGAATCACGCAGGAAGCCGGGGAACTCGTTCAAGATCACATCGCGTTGATTCACTGCAGGCACCGTGACCGTAATCTGGTGGGCGAGCGCGCCGTTGATCGAGAAGAACGAGATCTTGACCGGCATATCGTTCAGCGTCGGATTCGTCAGCTCGAGAATGTCGGTCATATTCAGGAAACCGTTCCAAAGCGTATAGTTCGGGCTCTGAATAATCTTCTTCTGTTCGCAGGTTCCGCCGCCGTCACCTGGGTCTGCGGGCGCGCCTGGACATTCGCCGATGACGTCCCCGTGGGAAAGGTGCGCCGTCAGCGCTGAACGGCTGATTGAAATCGTATGCGCGTTGCCGGGATTGCCTGGAGGAATGTGACATATCGTGATCTTCCGACCGCCGTCATCCCCGCACTCCGTCTTATGCCCTTCGACCGAGTTGAACGAAATTTGGAAACCGAGGTCGGAATCCTTCGGCAGGTACTTGCTATTCGAGCCGTATCGCATGGTGACCGATCCCTCGAGCGTGAACTTCTTGTTCAGCAGTCCAGAGCGGATTTGGAGCACATTCGTGTGCCCAAGCGAAGTCGACGAACCAACCGTATCGCTCAGCGGCTCACCGTTCAACTTCAGGTTTTCAAGAAGCACGCTGTCAGCGCTGTCGCAGTCGTTTGTCGTTCTCAGCAGAATATCTGTAATAAGATCCTTGCCTGTCGCGTGAGAGACAGTTACCCCGTCGTGGACGAAATTGACCGACGAATGGTCCGGATCGTACGTAATACTAAACGCGGTCTTTACTCCGTTCTTCCAGACATAGTTGGCCTTTTCGCCCGTTACGAAATTTCCAGACGAGTCGCCGACACAAAGCTCGTGCGTTCGCGCAGAAGACCCGCCCGTCGAGTCACCGATCCGTCCTTCGGCTCGGAACACCGTCTTTCCATTGCACTTGTAATCGCCGTGGTGTGATTCATGACCGAGTGTGCACTCGCCGTCATTGTCGTCGTCGTCGCCGTCCTCGTTGCTGGATACGACCTGCATAACTTCGACAGAAAAAATCCGCTGATCGCTCGCACGAGTGTCCGTGGCTTGCGCCTTAATCCAAAACCGGCCGTAGTAGCCGCTTTGCGGAGCAATCGTGAGCTGCGTCCCGGATACGCTCAATTGCGCCGGGGCGGTCGTTGCGCTCGGCTGAACGACGTTGAACAGTTTCGACGGGTCGTTGTAGAAGTCGGACGGAACGGTCGTGATGTACGTGCTCGTGCTGAGTTGTCCAGTCCACTCATAGAGCCGGCCATTCGGATAAATCACGTACCAGTACAGTGAAGACGCGGAGTTCTTGGTGCCCTGGATGTATTTTTCGTTGTTGCCCAGCTTATTGTAGTAGTAGTCACCGTAACGAAGCTCGAAGTTGTAGACCTTATCGAGCTCGTATGCCAGCTGACCCGCATTGAGCACAGTCGCTGAATAGGTCAGCGGGTCAGAGTCCGGATCGTCCGCCCGCAGCGTTACCTTCGCAGATTGCATCTTGCCCGTAAGCACTTGGTCAGCAACAGGATACATGACCGGCGCGCCGTTCGTCACTTTGACGAGGAACGACGAGACTGATGTCGTGAGTTGGTCGCGCGCCCGAATCTCTTCCACGAAGGAACCAACCGCACGATCCGTCAACCACAATGTGAGGGTCGACCCCTGAACACTCGACACCACCGGGAATGAGCTTCCCGCCTGGAGGCCCGCCGTGATTGAAACAGCGTCGCCGTCCGGGTCCGTCACAGAGAGCGGAATAACAATCTTTTCCGTAGTCCAGTGCGTGGTCTGCATCGGCACTTGACCAATCACCGGCGCAGAATTGGTTACCGTGACTTTGAACGTCTGACTCGCTTGGTTCACACCGTCGGACGCGTAGGCGGTGACGAAGAAGCTGTCCATGTACGTTTGCAGCGTGATGGTCAGTGCTTTGCCTGACACTGCGACGGTCGCAGCCTGAGTGTTGTATGTAACTGCCGCAGTATATGTAATCGTATCGTTGTCGATGTCGGTCGCAGAAAGCTGCAGCGTTCTTGTCTTCTCGTTCCAGCGCATTGTTTGCGCTGGTATCGCATTCAACACAGGCGCGCGATTGACATACGTGATATTAAACGAGGACTGCGAGGACAAGGTGCCGTCGCTCGCCGTGAGCACGACGGTTGCCGTTCCGACAAAAGGCGTCTTCGGAGTCACGGTGACCGTCTTTCCACTGACCGACACGTTAATCAGCGACGCGCTTGAAGTTGCCGGCGCCGCTGTCAGCGTCGTTGCATCGTTATCTGCGTCAGTCACTGTCACCGTTGTGGTGAAGGACTCGCGCCAGCCTTTCGTCTGGTTCCCAACGGCCGAAATTACCGGTGCATTATTCACGAAGGTCGCGTTGAAGGTATCACTCACATAAAGATTGCCGTCACCAACCTCGACGGTAACCGGGATGGTACCGTTGAAGGAGCTTCCCTTCGAATCAACGGTAAGGGCTGTGCCGGCCATACTTACCGCAAAGTCAGGCAAGGCCGGAGGCGGCGCAGGATTGAACAGCAAGGTCGGATAATCGAAGTAGAAGCGTGAGACGTGCGCAATCTTGTTTGTTACCGGGAATGACCCAGGATACTGGTAAATCTCGCCGTTCGGGAACATGACGAATCGCGTTTGAATGCCGCTTACGGTCCCCAAGAAATACAGCTCGCCGTATCCGCCCGCGTTGTTGTTCCAGCCGGCGGGGTCCTGATAGAAGTGATACTGTTGCGCCAGCTTGTACACTAGGTCCGCATACGTCCCGAGCCACGCGCTGTACGTGAGGTAGTTCGCATCCGGCCAATCCGGATCGGATGCCGAGATCGTTGTCGTCAGCTTTCCCTTATATGATGTCTGCTTCGGACCGGTCGGAGCAAGGTACGGCGCGTTGTTGAAGATAGTGACCAGGAACGAACGATAGACGGAGTTGATATCGAATGTGCTCGGGGTACCCGTCGGATTGATGGTCCCGATCAGATACACCCGGAAGGTCCCGGTATAGTTTGGCGCGGTCGAAATATTGAGCGTTGTGCCATTCATGGTCAAAGTAGCGGGGACCTTCACGGCGGGAGTGCCCGGCAAATTGAGCAGTGGGATGAGCCTTACCGTTTCTCCGTCCAGATCCGAAGCTTGAACAGGAACGTTGATGGCACCCAAGCGTCGGTGCCGCGAGATATCGTCAATCGGATTGATAAAGGGGCGATTTACGTTCCGGCTCAGTGCGATATCCTTTCTGCCAAAGCCGTAACCGTCGGTTGCTGCGATGGTGATATTCACAAGAGTCGTGCCGTACTCAACCTGATGAATTGTCAGCACTCCGTTCGCGTAGCTGACCTGAACATTCGGAAGCGGCGACGTTGGAGCAGGCGGGTTGATCAGCGTGGAGACGTTCTTCGCGTTCCAGGCCGGCAGCGTCATCAGATACGTGCTGTTGCTGAAGCTTCCGTGCCATTCGTAAAGCCCGTTATTCGGCAGAATCGCGTAGTCGCGTCCGCTCATATCCGTTAGGTGCCGCTCCCGCCAACCACTTTCGTTCAACCCGTCACCCGCAGGGCGTACAGCAAAGTGCCTTATCTGATCAAGAGCGTAGAGCTCGCGATCCCAAGTGTTGAGGGAAGCTGTCGCAGTCAGAGAACTTTGATCCGGTGAATCGGCGTCTGTGAGCGAGATGTTCGACGTCAGCGTATCTGTGCGCCAACTCATTTCGAGGCTTCCAGGGAACGTGGATTGGTGTGTCACGACGGGAGCGGTGTCGTACACTTCCACCTCGAACGTTTGCGAATCCTGCGCAACACCATTTGAAGCGGTTACAGTAACGAGACTCTTTCCGGTAAACCCGGTTTCGGGGTCAATGGTAAGTTTGTCCCCCTGAAACGTCAGTGCAATCGGAGAAGGGGCATCCGGATACGCGTCGAAGAGAAGCGATGGATCAGTGTAATAGACTGCGGGAAGCCTTGTGACGAACGTGCTCGTATCGATGTTTGCGGTCGTGAGACCGCCGGTGCACGAATACAGCTCTCCGTTCGGCAATAGTGCGAAGACGGTATTGTTGACACCGACGATATACTTTTCACCTCTTCCTCTTGCGTTGTCGGCTGTGAACGAAGTGCGAGGGCTTACGTCCCTGAATTGGTATGTTTGAGAGAGATTGTACGCCTGCGAAGTATTTGCAAACGTCGCTGTATATGTGATTGGATTTCCATTCTGATTTCCGTCATTGTCTCGAGCCGCGACCTGTATCGTGCGGGAGTCCTCACGCCAGTGCATCTTCACTGTGTCAATCGGGTCGAGCTGGAAGCTGCCGTCGTAAATCGTCGCAACGAACGCTTCTTGGTCAAAGAGATATCCGTCACTTGCTCGGGCTGTGATGAGAACCGAACCACGGAAGTCCTGCGGAGCGTCAATAATGAGCTGACTCCCTTGAGTGGACACTGTCACCGGGGGAGAACCGCTAGGCGTCGCTGGTACGTCGATGAGCAGAGTCGGATCGAGGTAATACGCCGTCGGGAGCGTGGCGATGAGTGTGCTCGAGGCTACGCTGCCCCGCATTTGATACAGTGACCCATTCGGAAGAATCATATACCAGAGCGCACTGCCGGTATTTTTGTTCGCCAGCAGATATTTCTCTCCGAGTCCCTGAAGATTATAGAGCCAGCCTTCCGAGCTTTTCGAGAAATTGTAGATTTGATCCAGTTGATACGCGATAGCGGAGTATTCGACTGAGGCAGAATACGTGAGGCTCTCACCGTCCGGATCGGCCGCTTGCAATTGCACACTGTAGGGGAGCTGGCTCCATGAGATCGAACGGTCGCAGATCGGTTGCAGATCCGGCGCGTTATTGAGACTGGTCACGCTGAAAGTACGGGAGTCAGAGAGCGTCCCATCGGTAACCGAGACCCGAACGATAAACGTTCCAAGATAACGATACGCCGGATCAATCGTTAATTGATTGTTGTTCAATGTAAGCACGGGCATCGGCGCTACATTCCCCAGGACCTCTGCGCTATACGTCAGCGGCTCGTTGTCGGGGTCGGATGCCGAGAGCGTGATCATCCGTGTGTCGTCCAGGATCCAGTGCATTTTCTGGTCCGGAATAGGCGCCAAGATCGGAGCGTTGTTGTAGACGCGCACCTGGAAGCTTCTCGAGGTCGTCACGCGAGAGTCCGCGGCCGAAAGTATGACATTAAAGGTGCCGAGATATCCGTCCGCCGGATTAATGATGATGTTCGATCCGTTCAAGCTTACAGATACTGGAGTATTCAACGGATAAAACGACGTCGAGTAGCTGAGCGGGTCGCCGTCCGGGTCGCTCGCACTGAAAGGAACGGTGATTGAATCCGTCTTCCAATGCATCGCTTGGTCCGGAATCACTGCGACCACCGGTGCATTGTTATAGACTGTCACGTTGAAGTATGCCCAGGCAGTCGCAAGACCGTCGCTTGCAGAAACCTTCACCGAGAAAGTTCCGAGATAATTCGCATCCGGGTTGATGGTGAGCTGATTTCCGCTCAGTGACAGCACAACAGGAAC
Source organism: Bdellovibrionota bacterium (assembly GCA_046328905.1). Taxonomy (GTDB): domain Bacteria; phylum Bdellovibrionota_C; class UBA2361; order SZUA-149; family CAZDWZ01; genus JAXLVP01. Next base: position 1,278,847 of record JAXLVP010000002.1, on the reverse strand, counting down.
ACCACCAGGTGAGTCGACCTGCGCGGAGTAGACCAGCGCATCACCATCAAGGTCGTTGGCGAGGATCGGCACTGAAATGGAGTCAGTGCGCCAGTTCATCGCTTGGTTTGGAATCGGGGTAATGGTCGGGAGCTGGTTCGATACCGACACGCCGAACGTTCGATTCACCGAGGCGATGCCGTCAGACACTGTGACCGTAATGTTGAACGTTCCCAGATACGTGCCGTTGGTGACAATCTTGACCGACCCGTTCTCGATCGTCACCTGAGCACCTGGCATCTGAGGCTGCGAATCGATGGATGCGCTGACGATGAGCGCGTCGAAGTCCATGTCAGCATACGAGAGGAGAACTGTCCTCGTCTGACTGCGATTCATCTGCTGGGACGGAATGGGACTCAGTGACGGCAAGCGATTGCCGACAGTCAGCGTGGCAGTGGAGCTCGTCACGCTCCCTGCGATATTTGTGACGACGACCGAGTATCCGTTCCCTGAATCAGCCCGAACAGCGGCTGGAGTGGTGTAGCTTGACGCGGTTGCATTCGGGATCGGAGATCCGTTCTTGTACCACTGATAGGTGAGATCGTCCCCTTGCGCCACGACAGAGAATGTTGCGCTCTGGTTCACATAGACCAGCGCGTTTGCGGGTTGCGTCACAATGACAGGAACGTTCTCGTCAACGGCAACCGACCAGCTCCGGCTCGCGGTCATCCGTTGGGCACGGAACGCCTCGTCACGCATGAACGAAGTGTTGTCAGCGACGATAACGGAAACTGTGTACGTCCCGTCGTTCATTCGGTAGTTATTTGCGCGGAACGTATTCCCGGTAGCTCCGGCGACGGGCGTGCCGTTCAAGTACCACTGCACGCTCAAGTTACGGCCGATGGGTTGCATCGGCTTGACCATCAGCGTGTCCTTTCCGGTCAGCGTGGAGCTCGCTGGAGTAGCGTCGTCGATCGGGCTCACGATGCGATAAATTTGCCCGAGGAACGACTCTATCGATGGACCGTTAAAGGGCGCAGTGAGGGTTCGCATCTTCGAGTCAGCGGTCGGCCGATAGATGGCGAACTGGTGGCCCATCGCTCCCTGATACGTGCCGATTACCCCGCCGTACTGCGCTCCGAGGTCGACCCCAAGCCAGCGGTACCATTTGATCTGCTGAAGGGTCATCGATGCGGACGTTTGTGCCGAAACGTTCGGTTCCGCAGGCTCAAACCCCGTGTAGGTTGGCCAACCACCTGTGTCATACTCGTCGGCAAGATTGGCAAAGCTGTGACCGAACTGGTGCAGGAGGCTGTCGACAGCCTGACCTTGGCGAGCACTTACGATAGCGAGGTCGCTGAACGGATACGCCGCCGCACCGGATGTTGCAGAATTCGCCAGAACGATAATTTGGTCCGCATCTCGGCTGAGCGCCGCGTACTGCCACGCTTTTGTAACATTGGTGCACATGGTATCGGGCACACCTTGGCACCAAAATTGTGAGTCGAGCGCGGTATCGCGGAGGACTCCGTTCGTTGGATCGTTGTCTACTCCGCTCTCGTTCGAGGCAAGGTCGACGCGGTGCACGTTGAAGTAGTTCGTATATTCGTAGAGAGGTGCTTGCTGAAACATTCCGGTCAGCAGCGCACCTGCGTTCGCGCTGTACGTGCCAAGCTCCGCCTGAGTATAGCCGTCGCCGAGGAGAACGACGTCAACTCGATTGCTGGAAGGACCGCTGTCCCGAACCACGGTAACGGGAGCAGCCAACGCGGCTGATTCGATACTGACGTCACACGAGGTCGCCGTGAGAGGCACCTCCGAGCGAGTGCCGGTGAGCACTCCGCCTGCAGTGAGACTGTCGAAAAAGATCGGCTCATTACCGTCTTGCGCATAGGACACATTCGCGATCCCGAGCGAGACAAGCGAGAGAAAGAGCAATAGTACGGAGAGGCGAACCGGAGAACGCATCATACGCAGCTCTCCGGCTTTTTGACGGTCACTATGAACCATTCCGTGTCGACACGATGTCCGTCTGACACCGAGACGTTTACCGGAAACGAGCCCGTGGCGGTCGGAGCGAGGTTGATTCTGAGCTCATAGGGAGTACCGGGAACGACCGTGACCGTTGCCGGCGGCGCAACTGTGGACGCGTTTACCAGCAGGTCGGGGAACTGATAATAGATTGGATCAACGGTCCCTCGATACGAGTACGTCGGATAGGTCAGCTCGTAAACCGATCCGTCCGCGAATATAAAGAACCTTCGGAAACCTCCGAGCGAATCGATCTCCTTCTCGCCCAGATGATAATAATTATCGAGCGCCGGATAGTAGCCGGCAAAATCATAGAGCCGATCAAGCTGGGCTGCCGCTGCTTGAGCACCGGTTAAAGGAACGGAGGCCGAATACGTCAACGGATCATTTTCCCGATCGAGGGCCGGTATCGGAATGGTTTTTGTTCGCCCAACGGGTGAAATTTCAACGTTTGCGATTGAGAGAAGGTCGGGAGGATAGTTCGACGGGTCGGCGATCGCGGATTGCGCGTTGACGATACCGGGTGCTTGCATCAGACCGTTCAAACCGGAAATTCGCTTGACCGTCGAGGACATCATCTCCTTCACGTCTTGCGGAAGGAATTGCGGCCACTTTGCGTAGATCAGCGCAGCGACACCGCTTACATGCGGAGTTGCCATGGATGTGCCGCTGAAGGTTGCATATCCGCCTCCACGGACTGTGCTGTAGATGTTCAGACCCGGGGCAGCCAGCGTTACAGTGTTCGCGCCGTAGTTCGAGAACACCGCTCGGTTTCCCAAAGAATCGATTGCCGCCACAGACACGACGTTCGGGACGTTATAATTGGAGGGATAGTTCGGAGTTGTATCGTTATTGGAGCTGTTGTTTCCGGCGGCCGCAACGAAAAGGATTCCTGCGTCATTTGCGGCTTGAATAGCCTGCTGCATCGCGGGGTTCTGGCCGCTTCCACCCCAAGAGTTGCTCAGTACTCGGAGCTTCCCGCCGCGGTTTCGCATATTCACCGCGTAATTGATAGCTTTGATTGCGTCGGCGTCTGTTCCTGAACCCGACGAAGACAGAAACTTCAGGGCCATGATTTTGACTTTCCAAGCGACCCCGGTCACCCCAACTCCGTTGTTCCCTACTCCGCCAATGGTCCCCGAACAGTGCGTCCCGTGGTTGTTGTCGTCCATCGGGTTTCCACTATTCGAAATGGCATTGTAGCCGTAGATGTCATCTACGACCCCGTTTCCGTCATCATCGACGCCGGGCTGACCATTGAGCTCCGACGGGTTCGTCCACATATTCGCCGCAAGATCGGGATGTGTGTAGTCGACGCCGGTATCAACGACTCCGACGATAATGTCTTTGGCCTGGTCGTCACCGAACGAATCCCAAGCTTCAGGCGCGTTGATGTCGATATCATTCGCCTGATTCAATCCCCACAGTGAGGAATATGAGGGATCATTCGGAGTTCGATCGGCGGTTCGGATGAAGTTGGGAGAGATATAGTCAGCGAGCTCAGAATCAAGCAGGTCGACGGCTGTTCCAACGTCGATATCCTGTGCGGTGGTTGCCTTTATCGAGTCAGCGCCTACCAGAGGGAGAGGTTCTTTTGTCTCCGCGCGCATTAGGCTCGTCAGCGCATCCTTTACCTGTTCGTCGGAATACTGAGTGAGCTCGGGGATCTGGAGGCGAAGCTGCTGCAGCTTCTGCTCGTTGTACTTCACTATGTATTCGCCCGGAACCGCAATGTCGTTCGCCGGCTGCGCAATCGAGGCCGTAACGAAGAGAAGGAAGGACGCGAGCGTTATCGCGAGCAGATGGAGGCCGCGAAATCGGAGACGTTTTGAATCAGTACTCAACAGCAAGCGAACAACTACTTCTATTGCGTTACCAAACTGTTCCACGATCCAGAGTGCATTACGAGAAACTTTTAGATCCGTCCCCGAGCTTCACTGAACGCAAACAGCGGACTCCAAAGGAGAATTCGTGGTCGTCGGAGAATTGCAAAACTCTCGCCAACACGGCTTGAAACGGTCGTGGCTCGAATCTGTCAGATTGGGGCAGCGCAAAGCATCGTCGAACGTACGCTTCTGCGCACAACGTGGTCATCGCCCAGATATGTTTGCATACGAGAATCGCAGACTCACACTTTTGCACCGAATATTTTTTTTGAGCTGCGCGATGAATTATCAAGTCGGTGCTATGCAACCCCGATATTACTTTGACCCGGGAAAGCTATTATGCGCGCGCACACAAAACTCTACGCTACCCTGCTCGTTGCCGGAGCCATTGTGTTTCTCTTCGTGGCGAAAGGAAAACACAGTGTTCCGACACATTCCTTCCCGCCCGGGCACGGTGTCTCAGTAGGCGGGTCGGCCGCGACCGAATCTGGACAAACGGTTGCTGTCCCGCGTCCGTCCGGGGCGGTCGTTCAAAATCCCGCCTCCGGTGGAAGCGAATCGCCTGTACTATCCTCTCCGGACGACGCCGACCTCGTGCGCATCAAGCTCAGCGATCCTCGAGCGTACTTTCATCTTTTGAAGCGTATGCAGGACGGGCGTCCTGAGGAAGATCACACACCCAGTGACGTTGAGATCCGGCAGCAAGCCCTCGTTCGGATTCAGCAACGCCTCGTTGCAAAGCTGAAAAAGGACTGATCTCGCCACGCAGCTGACCCCTGTCTCGGATCATAACCCCGACTCTCAATCCGAGAGATGCTCTCCCACAGGAGGGCATCGTATGAAAACCAAACATCTTTGCGGAACCGTTCTTTTCGCGGCTCTTTTGGCAACCGGCTGTTCGACCGAGAAGGTCGAGAAAACGGTTGTCCAACGTGAACCTGCTCGCGTGGTGGTCGAGCATCGCGCTCCAGACACTACTGTGACGCGAGAGCAGATCACTGAGCAGCGAACCGACGAGTTCGGCAACCCGATCGAGCAACGTCGGCGGGTGACTACCGAATACGTTCGATAATTGGCCGCGCGTTTTATTCAGGGCTTCCATGGAAGCCCTTTTTTTTTACCAAAAGCAATCTTGCGCAACGGAGATGGCTATGACACGCGCTTCGCAGAAAAGACCTGATCGAGAGATTTGTGAGGACATCGAGCTTCGGCTGAACACGCTTCCGGAAACCGCTATAGCGCCGATTATCGTCGAAGTTCATGGCGGAGAGGTTACGCTCGAAGGTGATGTATCAGACGAGCAATCACGTAAAGCCGCTGAGACGACGGTCAGCGAAGTGCGTGGTGTCCGAGCCGTCCGAAATCGGCTCTGCACAGACAATAGCGAAGGAGGCTGAGCTTTGTGCACGACGCAGTGATAGTGGGAGGCGGCGCCGCCGGGCTCAGTGCGGCGCTGATCCTTGGACGCTGCTGTCGCCGCGTTCTTGTACTTGATTCAGGGATGCCGCGGAACGCAAAATCTCAGCGTATGCACGGATTCGTGAGCCGGGACGGAATTGCACCCCTTGAGTTCATCGCTGAAGCGCGGCTCCAGCTTTCCGTGTATCCAAATGTCATGCTCGTAGACGATACCGTCACGTCAATCCAAAAAAAGGAAAATTATTTCATTGTCGCAACCCAAAGCGGGCGCGTGGAGGCGGCAAAGCGGGTGCTGCTCGCAACGGGGATCGTCGATCGCATTCCCGACCTTCCGGGGTTTGCAGAACTGTTCGGAAAGAGCGTTTTTCATTGCCCGTACTGTGACGGTTGGGAGGTTCGCGGAACTCCGCTCGGCGTCTGGGGACGCGGTCACGCGGCTGCGAAACTTGCTATGACTCTGACGCTTTGGACGAAGGACATTGTCGTCTTTTCAAACGGAGATCCCGAGCTCGAAGCTTCTGATCGAGCGAAACTCGAGCAGCTGCAGATTGCCGTAGTGCAAAACGAAGTGCAGCGGCTTGTATCGGATGGGGATCGGCTCGACTCTGTTGCTTTCGCCGATGGCTCACGGTTTCAGCGAGCAGCTCTGTTCCTGGCAACGGGCTGCTCTGATTCACTCCATCTTGCGCGCTCCCTTGGATGCAGTTTGAACGACAAGGGAGGCATCATTACAGAAGGCCACGCGTGCACATCGGTGGATGGACTTTTTGCTGCTGGTGATGCGCTGAAAGAGGTCCAGTTTGTCGTGATCGCCGCGGCTCAGGGGGCGGAAGCAGCCTTAGGGATCAATCTGTCTCTTCTCCGGGAATCTTTGAGCGAGCACGGAGTCGATTACAGCTAACGCGCGAGCACTTCATCCGTTCCGTCCGGTCTGCCGTCCGTCCCAAACCGTCGGAGGCGAGTTCACGCGAGTTGCGCCTTGCTGCATGCGCTTGCGCCCTACTAACCTATTGAATCAACGAGATAAACCTCCCGCGAACACGGCGAAAAAAGCCGTCAAGAAGGATGGTGTTTTGCTCGATAAATAGAGAGTGTCGTGTTGCAGCGCCGTTGGACTCGCATGAGTACCCCTTCTCAAAACAATATCGTCCTCGTCGCGTTCGGGATCGGCTTCTTTATTGCGCTCACTGTTCTTATCGCGGTGAATTTTTCCGTCCCGGTAGCAGCAGTGTTCTTCACGTCTTCCCTTGGTTGGGCAATGATCGGCCTATGGTATTCCGGTGCGCCGGGCGAAGACGATCGCCAGACTATCGGCGAACCGACGAAGGCAGGGCCGTCCGGACCTCTTCAAGTAAAAGGAATTTGGACTGCAGATACGAGCAATCGAACGCCGGCGAAAAAGTCCTCCCCGAAGCGACCGCCGAGCCTTCCGAGTCCCGCCCCGCAATTCGCAGCTCCAACGCCGGAATCACCAATTTCCGCTCGCCAACCGGCGCCGAGTACAGATATCTATGACAACCTCTCCGCCGCCATAGCGCAGATTCAAAAGCTCATCCATGACACGAATGCCAAGCTCTCGAGGTTCGAGGGAGTCATGGCGAAGCGGCTCGACAGAACTTCAAATGCCGACCACCAGTCTCTGATTCGCGCGAAAAAGATTCTGCGCGCACTCGAAGAAAGGTTAAACCAGCTCAATCAAGGCAAGCTCGACTTAGATTGCGGCAAGGTTTCGAGAGAAACACTGCTCGTGCTCGTCGACTCCGACCTGGTAATCGCCCACGACGCTCAGAACGCGTTGCCCGGTGAAACCCCTATCCCTCCACTACCGCCAGCGTCGTGGGAATCCACTTTGCACGTGCTGTGCAAGCAGATCGCCCGCAAGCCGAGCTTCCTCAAAATATTGAAGCAGCAGCAGGCTTGACGGGCGACATTCTATCCTAGTGCCGCTTAAGAGCTTCGATCAGCTCTTCCCGACTCATTGAGGAGCGACCTGCGATTCGCAGCTTCTTCGCTTCCTCGTAGAGATCTTCACGGGAGCTGGTTTCATAGGACCGTGCTTTTCGACCGCCTGTGCCTTGACCGGGCTGTGATCGAGGCCCTCTCGCCGTCGGCTGTTCACCGAGCTTCGAATAGGCGAACGTTCCACATGCGACGACAGCCGCCGCGGCCGCGACACTGAGAAGGGAGGGACGCTGCTCAACAACCTTGGAAAGCGCTTCCAAGCCTCGCTGGCCGACCTGCCTGTAATCTTCAGGAAGCTCGTTCGCAATATCAGAAGCAGACTTCCTCAGCCACCCTTTCACCGTCTCAATCGAGTCCCCTGCAGACGAGCTCAAGTCTGCCCCGCGCGAACGCGCGGTTTCGGTGAAGGCGGCAGCATTTTGCTTGCCATTTTCAAGCGCTTCTGCCGCGCCCGAAAGCACCGACGCCAATTTGGACTGGAGCTGTTCCGACTTGGACTCAGGCTGAATCATCTTCTTTCCGAGATATCCCGCACCGAACAAGACGCCCAGCGCTCCCGCGAGCCCGGCGGCTGTGGAGCCCGGATTCTCCTCGACGAACTCTATTGCGCGCGAGTACCAAGGAATAATCTGTGCGCGAACTTGCGCAAACTTCTCATCGAGCTCCTTCAGCGGCGCCTTCAAAGGCTCTGCGCCTACGTCCCGTGACGACGAAGAAGCTTCGTTTGCCGAGCCGTTTCCAGTGGATGATCCTGTCGTCTGATTCATAAGTCTTCTCTCATTCGTTAAAAGTTTATCGTTTCCTTTCTCCACAAAGGGCGGGAGCCGCATACCCGCTTCATCTCCACTATTTCTATCAGTTGCACTGAAGGTTCAGCATGACACGCGTCATGATTTTCAGTTCACACGTTCTTCCTCACCTGTGCGTGATCATATCAATCGAAATCGGCATGACTCAGGGTAGAGCGCCTGAATGACCATTCTTCTCAGTCGAGCAAAACAATGACATCGAATTCCGTCCGTTCAGCGCTGAATGAGTTTCAAACTTTCAGACAACAGCTCTTTTCACTTTACGCCGGCCAAAAGGCTGAACTGCGCGAAAAATCGGTTCCATGGGGCATGAGCACGACAAAAGGTTACTGGCTGGCGGAATGGCGAGGCAACCGTCCCGCAGTTGAACGCTCGGCTGCCTCGATTGGCGACGATGAAATCAAGCTCTTCTATGATTGCTGCCAACTTTTGAATCCCGTGCGAACCTATGTCATCGGCAACTCGTTCGGGCTGAGTACTTTCACATTCGCTCTTGCCCTCCCGGAGCAGGAGGTCATTGCAATCGACAATTGGTCCGAGCCGGGAATCGGTGAGCTCACGAAGAGTTTGTCCGAGGCGATCATTGCGGCTGCATCATTGACGAATGTGCGACTCGTAACCGGGACGAGCCCTCAAGATACGGCGAAAGCACTCAATCCGTCGGGGCCGACAGCTCGCGCGCCGATCTCAATTGCGTTTATCGACGGGCTCCATCGTAATCACGCGGCGAAAGCTGACTACGACGGACTGATCCCCTTTCTCGATAATCAATCGGTCGTCTTCTGGCACAACGTGAACGATGTCGACGATGCATTCACCTCCGCCTACTTTCAGCACGGCGTGAACCACTTTGATCGGAAGCTCGTTCTTCGAACACACGGCCCCCTGGGAGTCTTTTTCAGCTCAGAGGCACACCCTCAGCTTCAGTCTTACCTCGAAAGCTGTTGCTTGATATGGCCCGAATGGCAAAAGGGGGTATCGCTGTACACCTTCGAAGCGGAAGAGCACGAGAGGCTCGAACGTTCCCGAATGCGAAAGCTGGTCCGACTAATCAGTGCGCCGCTGGGGTAACCTCTCCGGCCGTTGACCGCTCTCCGTCGGGCGACCGAGGCGGCATTCGGTGTGCCCCGTGAACCCGGCACGCCTGTAGACTGATTTTATCGCTCGAGAGGCCCGAAAACCTAGTTCCCGAGCCCGTTACGAGCCGATATACTCCCGTCATTCCCGAGGTTGCCCACACGCGTTGTGAACGCTTCGGTGCTCGTAGCATTCCCATCCACGAGTGACGGATGACCAGCTTCTCTCTTTTTGAAGGCGATATACTCAGCCGCGTGTTCCTCCGACTGGGGATCCGGGCAAAAGGTGCTGGACATATTGCCGCCCGGATTGTCTTTGTCTGGCTGCTCACCGCCGTTCCGACCGGCTTACTTGCCTGGTACCAGGGCTTCACAGGCGACCAACCGCGCCCGCTCAACTTTTTTGGTGACGTTGCCTCCCTCGGTCAGGCGCTGGTCGGGTATCCGCTCTTTATCATTGCCGAGTGGCTCATCGGAGAAAAGACCCGCTCCGCCGCCGAGCATTTTGAGCATAGCGGTGTCCTGCTTCACGAGAGTCTCGAAACACTTCACGAGCTGCATGCCAAAATCGCACGCTTTCGGCATTGGTGGGTCCCTGAAGCGTGCTGCGCGGCACTGGCTTATATCTTCGCGTTCGGGTGGATGCACGAGGAGATGCACAACTCATACGACACGTGGCATGCAATCGGTGCGCCGGCCGTGCAGCATCCCACACTCGCAGGGTGGTGGCTGGTATTCTTAGGGGTTCCGGTGTTTAACTTTTGGTGGATCCGTTGGATGCTGAAGATCGACATGTGGTGTTGGTACCTCTACAAGGTTTCACGTCTCCGCTTGCACCTCCTTCCAACTCATCCAGACAAAACAGGCGGGCTCGGTTTCTTGAGCGAGGCACAATCGAGCTTTGCCATCGTTATTTTTGCTTTCGGAGTCGGCTGCGTGGCGCCGCTCGTCGGCTACAAGCTCGAGATTGAGCACAGTGAGCTGCTCTCGTTTTCCGTTGGCGGACCGCTCATCGGCTTTGTCGTGGGCGCTCCTCTCTTTTTTACGCTCCCTCTGCTGATGTTCACCAAGCAGCTCTTCCGAGCAAAGAAACGCGTCGTCGAAGTCTACCAAAACCGAGCGACGGAAGCGGTGGAAGAATTCGAGGAGAAGCTGTTCGACGAAGACGGAACGAAGAGCAAAGACCTGCTCTTCAGCCCCCTCATCGGTGGTCTGAACAATATTCATGGCCTGTTCAGGAACATCGAAGAGATGCGAGTCGTGCCGTTTGATCTACGGTCCTTTTCCCAACTGCTCGGAAGCACCTTCGGATCGTTACTCCCGCTGGTCGTGAAACTGGCGGATCTCCCCGAACCGACGGTGAAATTTCTGGAGATGCTCAAACCGTTCCTCGGAGGGGGCGGAGAGCATTAGGCCTCGTCCAGCTCTCGGCTTCTCAGCGCTTCCGGGAGGTGATGAAGCAAACGCTCTTTGAACGTTCGGACGATGGGCTTCATCAGCGTAGTCGGTCGTCCGATCAAGCTGACGGGAACCTGAATTCCCGGCGTACGGAGCTCCACAAGCTTCGATGCCGGAACTCCCATCCGCAGAGCGAGCTGGCGCGTAACCAAACCATGCCCCCAGCCGGACGCCGCAATCTCGGTAACCATCGCAAACGTGTTAAACGTCCGCTCAACTTCAAAATCCAGCCCCCAGAGCCGTCCGCCCCGTTTCATACCGCGCCAGATGAAATTTGAGACCTCATGCTGACGGTGCACGGTAAACACCTTCAGTTTTTTTCTACCGGAGAGTCGAAACGGTTTGAGGTGTGATGGGACAATGACCATTTCTTCCGCCGCGACTCGCTCAGCCTTCAAGTCGGGGGTATTTTCAGCTTCGCCGGGACAGATTGCGACAAGGCTCTCGCCGGAGCGCACCGACTCGACAACAAGCGTCGAGCGATCAGAGTACAAATCAAATCGTATACCGGGAAGATCTTCCTGAACTTTTCGCAGTACTTTCGCGCCCCACGACAGCAAAATTGATTCGGTCATCGCAACGGCAAGATGACCCGAGCTATCAGTCACCTCCTCGAGAAGAAGCTCTTTTAACTGCGAAAGGAGCGGGTTCAGGTGTTGCTTGAGATGCAGCCCCGCCGCAGTCAGCTGAACCCGGTTGCCGGACTTCTCGATGAGCTGTTTGCCCACAAACGTCTCAAGGGACGTGATTCGTTTGCTGATGGCCGACTGCGTAAGGTTGAGATGGGACGCAGCAGCAGTCATCGTTCCGTAGGAGCAGAGGGCCAAAAACGCTTCTAAGCTGGGAAACATAACTCTGTTCCTTTTTGGAATATAGCTTATGCGCCCTATTCATTTTATTCAAGCGGTCGCGGAGCGGATCATGGAAGAATCATAGTTGGAGGGCGCCCATGGCACACGCACAGCAGGTCCGCACAAGCTCGCTTCATCCATCCAAAAAACCGGTTCCTACTCGGCGCAGCTACCGTCGCTCCGGACGCTCGTTCGCCAGAATCCAACGTCTGACGATGAGTAGCGGAGAAGCTCTCCTCAACGACGCTTTCGAAGGACCGCTCAATCTCGTTGACCGCATCAGGTTGCTCCCATTCCACGACTCGGATCCCCGATACCTCAAATGCCGGACTTTCGCAGAGCGCTTCATCGATGACACCTCACCTCATTCACAGCCGGTGCAGATCGAGAATATCGCAGAAACAATCGCCGAGCTCTGTTCACTGACAAGCGACGGCTTGCGTTTCGACCAGGGCCCGCCGCTCGGAGTCCTTCTCGGCACAACACCGTTCCCGCACGAAACAGTCGTCCCAAAAGACCAGCTGTCGGTGCCGTTGATCATTGCCGCTCTCGCTCGGGACCGTCGTGCAAGCGCCGCTCTGCTCAGCGGGCGCCTGGCTTGCGTCGTTATGGGGACAATGTTCTATCGTGAGAAGGACGGATCATACTCGATCGTCTACGCACCGCTGGTCCATGAGACGAACTCGTTGCTCGAGGGTGTCGGCCAACCTTTACTCTCGGTCGACTTCTCCAACCGTTTGCAGAGCTCCGCGCTGCTCTTCGGCCCCCGCGCGGCGGAATGGACCACGAATCGAGTCACGAGGAGCGGAGCGGTGAAAGATTGGACCTACAATCCGCTTCGCGCTCTCTCAAGCTTCGATGGACACGCGGAAACCGCAAGCACCAATGGGTTCGCGCACTACGAATTCGATTCCGCGTTTAACTTCTGAGCGGCACGAATGCTTCCCACTGCGGCGAGCAGCTCAGCCGGCTCAACCGGCTTTGCAACATGCATCTGGAAACCGGCAGCGATCGACCGGATTCGGTCCTCCCGACGTGCGAATGCAGTGATCGCAATCGCCGGTGTTAACCCGCCCCGCTCTCGAGGCAGCGCGCGAACGCGTTTTATAAATCCGTAGCCGTCCTCTTCCGGCATCCCAATGTCGCTGAGTATGAGGTCTACACGATGAGATTCCAGCAGACGAAGGGCTTCATGCGACGAACCCGCCATCAGGACTTCCGCGCCGTATTCCGTCAGAACAATCTTCATGAGCTCTCGTGCGTCAGACTCATCGTCCACAACCAGAATACTTCGACCACTCAGATCGACGGGAATCGGCGCCACGCTCGGAGCGTCAACAACGCGCTCCGGCTCGAACGGCTCAAGCGACGGCTCCGCTACGCGCCACGGAAGGGTTACCGTGAAGACCGACCCTTGCCCGGGACCGGGACTGAAAGCCGAAACACGTCCGCCGTGGAGCTCGACCAGCTGCTTCACGATGTTCAGGCCAAGTCCTAAGCCCCCTTGCTGCCGAGTCGTGGAGGAGTCGGCCTGTCTGAACCGATCAAACACGAACGGCAGGAACTCCGGTTTAATTCCCTCACCGGTGTCCGAGATCTTCACTTCCACGTTCGACCCGACGGTTTGCACGTCGATCTCAACGGAGCCTCCTTTGGGGGTAAACTTGACCGCATTAGAAAGCAGATTCCAAAACACCTGAGAGAGCCGGTTCGCATCGCCGATCAAGCGCACCGAATCCTCGCTGCAGCGAGTGGCGACACGGATCTCCTTCGCCCGAGCAGCTGGAGTCACCGTATCCACCGCGGCGCCGATCACCGCCTTCAGGTCGAGCTCTTGAGATTCGAGGCGGACCTTTCCGGAAACAATACGATTCATGTCGAGGAGGTCATCGATGATCTGAGCCTGGCTGCGGGCATTTCGTTCAATTACCGCGAGCCCTTCTTTCATCTGGTCCGCGTCGAGCTTCTTGCGGGCGAAAAGTTGCGACCATCCGAGGATAGCGTTGAGCGGCGTTCGCAACTCGTGCGAAAGCGTGAGAAGAAAATCATCCTTCATTCGATTCGCGCGATCGAGCTCGGTCCGCGCCGCGCGTTCCTGATCCAGCAATCGGTTTCGCTCCTCGGCCAATTGTTTGAATCGTTCTTCGCTCTCTCTGAGCGCTTCGTCTGCTCTTCGCCTGTCGGTAATATCACGGGCGATCTTTGCAGCACCGATAATTTTGCCGTTCGGATCCTTCACAGGTGAAGTCGAGACAGAGATAAAGATCTGCTCCCCTGCTTTCGTTCGTCGTTTGGTCTCCAAATGGGCGACTCGTTCTCCCCGAGCAATCTTCGCAAGGATCTCAATCTCTTCATCGATCCGGTCCTCCGGCACGATCTGAAGAATCGAGCCTCCGACGATCTCGGACTCCGTATAGCCGAACATTCGCTCCGCAGATGGGTTCCAGCTCAGGATCTTTCCTTCCAACGATTTTGTGATAATCGCATCATCCGACGACATCACCAAATTTTCGAGCCGTTGCTGGCTCATCAACAGAGCCTCTTCCGCACGTTTTGCTTGCGTGATGTCGCGCTGCGTACCCCATGCTCGAACAAGACGCTCGTTCTCAACAACCCCGAAAAAGCTGTTCGAAAAGTACACGCTTTCGCCATGACGATCGTGCTCATGAGAGACCGCATCCGCTAAGGAGTATCCGGACGACACGAACGCTCGAAGATACTCCCAATTATTCGGATCCTCGGGCACGAGGAGCTCGCTGACCTTCTTGCCTTGGAGATCTCCGGCACGTTCGTAACCATACATCTTGGCCATGGCGTCGTTGCACTCGGCGAGCACCGCGCTCGAAAAAATTTGCTCTACCTGTTCGTCGACCGTTTGATGCACTGAAATTGGCTCTTTCACCTCTGCTCGCCAGATCCCCTCGCTACTGCGCTCGATGAAGCTTTTGTATCGCTCCTCGCTCTGCGCGAGCTCGGCAAGGAGCTGAGACCGCCGCACCTCGCTGGCATGCACCTGGCGAGACGCTCGCACACGGTACACAGCGGACACGACAAGGACAGCAGTCGTCAGGAGTCCGGAAAGAAGGATCCATATTTCGGTACGTCCTTCGGCCGTGGCCTCGAACTGTGGTCGAGATGCGAACACAAATCTCCATGGTCGACCGGCGATAGTAAGAGAGCTCTCTCCCGAAAAGCGAGCGACATATCCTTCCGGTAGAGGGGAGTGAAATCGCTTCGACGTGTGAAGCATTTCGTCGCCGTCGTAGACCGTAAAGTCGAGCCGAGGATCAGGCTCTCGGTGGAAAGTTTCGAGGAATAAGTCATCGGCACGAAAAGCGCTGTAAACAAATCCCGTCAGCAGATCGCGACGCTGCTCGACCGTCCTCGGCGTTGCTCCGCCGCGATAAACGGGAAGGTAAATCAGGAACCCGGCCTGCATGCTCTCGGGAGTTTCCTGGATAAGCGTTAGATGAGCTGTCGCGGTTGGCTCACCGGTGTCTCTTGCGTGCTCCATCGCCGCACGGCGAACGGCCTCGGAGAACATGTTGAAGCCGACGGCGCGATTGTTCCGTTCGTTCGCCGGGTGAAGATAGAGGATGGCGTGAAGATCGTCGTCGGGCACATCAGGGAACAAGCGAAAGGTGCCCTGCCCTTCATCTTCACGCATTCGCCGCACAACATTGTCGCGCTCCGTAGACGGGAACCTGACGGAGTACCCTAAGCCCTGCATTCCGGGATAGTTGTGCTCGAGGTTCAGCTCGCGAGCGAACTGCATGAACTCGTTGCGGCTGACATAGTCGCTGCCGGCGAAGAAGCCGCGAGTCCCGCGAAGCGTCGAGATGTAGGTGGCCATCCGGTTCTCGACCGCCTCGGCGATCCGATCGCTCGCATACTGGAACCGCAGCCGATCTTTCGCAGCGGCAGTCTGACGCATATGCTCGGCATAGGCGATAGTAAGCAGGAAGACCGCAAGCGGTAACAGCCAGACGTCCCATCGATTCAACGGGTGAGCACTTTTCGGAGTAGCTGGCGATTTGGGCATCTCATAGTGCTATCGGTCGGAGACGCCGCTGTAAAGCATCGCCCGGCACAGTCGCGCATGATCAAGATCATGCGCGACTCTTGCCGGTTATTGTCGCAGCGACCAGCTCAAGCGAGCCTTGGGCATCCCCCGCGTACGTCGCAGCCAGCGCCTCGTGCCGGGCCTGGGTTCGGCGCACTATCGGCGACCGGTGTATCTGACCCACGATGGAGTTGCTCGCCAGCCGTGGGCTCTGTTCGTCCCATCGCATCCTCCCGAACCGAAGGTCGAAGACCGCCGTTGGGAATGCCATCCGGAATGATGGTTCCGAACACGATGCCCAACAGCTCATTCACATCGCTCACGAGGTGGACCTTGAGTCGCCCTCGCACGTCGGCGGGTAGCTCATCGAGGTCCTTCCGATTCCGGGACGGCAGGATAATCTCCTCCACTCCGAACCTTGCCGCCGCAAGCACCTTCTCCTTAATGCCGCCGACCGGCAAAACCTTCCCCCGGAGGGTCAGCTCGCCGGTCATCGCGAGCTTCGGATTCACCGGAACGTCAAGCATCATAGAGGCAACTGCGGTAAACAAAGTTACACCTGCTGATGGACCGTCCTTCGGAATGGCCCCGGCCGGAACGTGAATATGAATATCACGATCCTTGTAGAGCACACTCTGCGCGATCCCCTCGAGCTTTACGCGCGCGAGAGCGACAGCGATCTGAGACGATTCGCGCATCACATCACCGAGCTGCCCGGTCACGGCGACCTTACCGTCTCCGGGCACGTTCACAGCCTCGACAAAGAGCACATCCCCACCAACCGGTGTCCAAGCCATCCCGGTCACGACTCCCGGAACGCGCTCGCTCTCAAGCTCTTCCAGCTCGAATTTGGGGAAGCCGAGGATCTCGTCCAGACCTGTGCTATCCACGGTCACCTTTTCCAACGGATTCTTGGCGACACGAATTGCAGCATGCCGGCAGACCTTCGCAAGCTCACGACGCAGCGATCGGACTCCCGCCTCTCTCGTATACCCCTCGATAACGCGGATGAGCGCGTCATCGCCTAACTCGAGCTGCCCCTCTTTCAACCCGTGCTCCCCGAGCTCATCGGGAAGCAGATGGTTCTTCGCGATGTGCAACTTTTCGTCCGTCGTGTAGCCGGTGAGCTCGATGACCTCCATCCGATCGAGAAGCGGCCCCGGAATCGAATCTCTGGTATTTGCGGTCGCAATGAACAACACTTCCGAGAGATCAAACGCAACGTCCAAATAATGGTCATGGAACGTCCCGTTCTGCTCCGGGTCAAGGACCTCGAGCAGCGCACTGGCGGGATCACCACCCCAGCCGTGTGACATCTTATCGATTTCGTCGAGAACAAACACCGGGTCTTTCGTTTTCGCCCGACGGATGCCGTCGACGATCCGTCCCGGGAGTGCACCAACGTACGTTCTCCGGTGTCCACGAATATCCGCGTCGTCGCGCACACCACCGAGGCTTGCACGAACAAACTGCCGCCCCAGCGCTTCGGCGATACTCTTTCCTAAGCTCGTTTTCCCAACTCCCGGCGGTCCGACGAAAAGAAGGATCGATCCTCGCTTCTCAGATCGCAGCTTCATCACCGCCAAATGTTCGAGAATACGCCGTTTGATCTTTTTCAACCCGTAGTGATCACGTTCAAGAACGGCCTCCGCTCGCTCGAGGTCGATCTCGTCCTGCGAGGTCTTGTTCCACGGCATTTCACACAAGAGGTCCAAGTAACTCCGGATGACGTGCGACTCGGCCGACTGATCCGACATGCGCTCGAGCCGGGAGACCTCTCGAAGCGCGACCTGCTTGGCTTCATCGGTCATCCCTGCATCTTCGACACGTTTCCGATAATCGTCCGGCGAAGGCCCCTCGCCCCCCTCTCCAAGCTCTTCCTGAATTGCTTTGAGCTGCTCTCTGAGCACAGCCTCACGTTGCTTCTTTCCGACGCTTTCAGAAAGGGTTTCCTGAATTTTGAACTGAACTTTGAGGCTCTCTTTGCGATTGACAAGGAGCTCGAGAAGTTTCAGCAGGCGATTTTTGAGGGAGGTCGTCTCGAGGATCTCTTGAGCGTCCTTCTGTCCCAAGCTCATGGACTGCGAGACCCGATGCGATAGCTCCGCAGGGTCTCCTATGCGGCGCACCTCTTCGATTAAACGGGTTGTGTCTGCCGGAAGGAGCTCGAGGATTTCGATCGCCGTCGATTGCAAAGTCGCATGCAAGGACGCGAGAGTACCTTCATCGGCATCATTTCGGTCTATCAGCGCGGCGCCGTCGGCCAAAAATACCCCGTCGCGCTCAATCACCGCCCCGATCTGGAACCGATCTTGCGCACGGAAGGTAATCTGAAGGCCTGAACCTCGCCCCTGCTGAACGTCCACCAGCTTGCCGACGACTCCAACCTTGGAGAGATCCTCGCGCGTAGCATCCTGGGACGAACGCTCCGAGCCCTTCACTGAAACAGCGAGAATCCAACCATCTTCTTTTTGAGCGAGCTGAACCGCCTCCACATTGCGCGGTTGCTTCACATACAATGAGATCTCGGCACCCGGAAAAATGACGAGCTCACCGGTGAGCAACACAGGAATCTCTCGTTCTGGGAAAATACTCATTTTTTAGCTCCAATAAACTACGTATTGACGTAATTACGGGTCGCCCCGAATGCAAGTGAGCGGTCCAAGTATTTGTGCGTCCTGTTTTTTCTTGACGATTCGCGCGCCGACGGGTAGCTGCACTGGGCAAAACCGTAAACCCTGCGATATGCCCAAAACCGCTCAAGCTTCCGTTCCGAAAATCACACCATCAAGCGACGTCACCCGTTATTTCGGACTCCATGTGTCGTCGGCCGGTGGGTTCGTAAATGCTGTCATCAACGGGCGCACCCTCGGCGCGAATGCGATACAACTCCACCCCGCCCCGCCTCAGCGTTGGAATACCACCCGATTTTCTCCGGGCTATGAAGAAGCATTCTTGAAAGAGCTCCCGACTTCCGGGATCGCGAAGATCTTCTTCCACGGTATCTATCTCATCAATCTCGCGACCCCTGACCCCCGGCTGCAAAAGCTTTCTATCGACTCACTCACCGCCCATCTCGATCTCATGGAGCGAATCCATGGCGACGGGGTTATCTTTCACGTCGGAAGCCTCAAGGACGAACCGTCGGAAGAAGAAGGCTATCGCCGCGCCGCCGAATGCATCAACAAGACAGTCGCCGCAGTACCTGGAACCGCGCGCCTACTGCTTGAAGTCGCGGCGGGGAGCGGAAGTATCATTGGAGACCGCCTTGAAGAGCTGGCGGCTATCTACGAGCAGGTTGAACACAAGGAACGGGTCGCTTTCGCGCTCGATACGCAGCACCTTTGGGCAAGTGGATACGACATTGCGAACGGTCTCGAGGGGTTCATAGAGGATACGGATCGCTTGCTAGGCTTGGAGCGTGTCGTCGCCATTCACGTCAACGACAGCATGACTACGCTCGGAAGTCGAAGGGACCGACATGCAAACCTCGGCGAGGGAACTATTGGCCTTGAGGCACTCTCAAGATTCATTAACCATCCGGCGCTCGCAAGAATCCCGATGATCCTTGAAACACCGGCGCTCAAGGAAATGGAAACTGCGAAGGATGAGCTCGAGCGTCTCCGCTCGGTAATCGAGGGCAACGCCTGACAGTCCAACCACTAAGGACCCTAGGAGGTTGTACGCTTCCTGCTCGAGAGAAGCCAGACCAACCAAACAACCGCGATTCCGAATATCGCAGTCTCGATCTGGAAAGCGCTGACTGAGACGACGAGAGACTCGGCTACGGGACTTCGGTATCGAAAGCTGTCACCGACCGACGCAGAGAGCCTTTCGCGCAATTCTTGAGCCAGCGGCGAATGCCGGCTGCTTTTTGGAAAACATCCGTCAAGAATCTGTTGCTCACCAAGGACAATAGTTGCAGAGCCTGGGGAATCTTGCAGCCTCCACTGCTCGAGGTAGTGATTTCGCCGAAACAGGTGTACTTCTGCTTCGTTGACGAAGGGATCTCGTGCATCGGAGTACTCCGCCAAAAACCGTTCACGATCTGCGGCCTGCTGACTTGCAAGCAGCGAGCTTACTTCGGCGCCTCGAATGTCATCGATGCTTCGCAGCTCATCTACGGCAAAATGCGAAGGAAACTGCACTCCGGACTGAAGCGCGTTCAATACGCCAAAATCAATCACTGGCTCGTCTTGAAGAAACCCCAACGGAGGGAACGCCTTGGTGAGGCGCAGAATGTGACCGGGCGTGAGCGTTGTGAGCAGGGCGACCAAAAAAAGAAACAGGGCAAGGCTGAGCTCAAGGAGACGCGCTGTCCGCCCAGTTATGGGGCGCAGTGTAAGCCCCTCTCCCATTGCCAGCGCAGTTCCCGTAAGCAGAGATGCTCCAGAGTTGATCCGAATGTCCCTAAAGTCGAAGTAGCGATTGGGGAGCGCCCACTGGATCAGCTCGTCGCCGACGCCGACACACGTGGACAGCAGAGCTGCGGTGAGAGCGGTCGCAGCGCTCCTGGATCCGCTTTCGTCGATAGCCGCCCAAAAGAAAAAGGTAAGCAACCCATATTCCCAAACATGAGCGATCTCTTCCGGGTTGTCTCGCAGTGACCAACTAATAGAGAGCCCGACGACCGAGGCTGCAAATAGGATCGCATATCGCCTCTTCGGAACCCTCAGCCGATTCAATCTTCGAACGGCCAAAGCCACTACGATTACGGCTCCCCCAAAAAGGAGACAAAGCATTCCGGCACTCCCGAACGTGTCGCGGGCGTAGACCTGGAGAGCTCGCCCGATTGGGGCAACCAGGTAGATAGTCAGAATGAGCGTCAGCGCCCAGCTCCACTCTTTGGTCATTTAATCAATCCAAAATGATGTCTGCCGTGAGTGATAGCGAGCCATTTTGAAATGGGCGTGAAGACCGTCTGAATATCCCGTGAAAACTGAGCGCTCAGCATGATTCGCCGAAATCATGATATCGCGCATAGCGAATCGGCTCCAGTTCCTGCAAAGGTCGCCGTATTATGAATTACCAGGGGGAACGAATGATGAAAAAGATTCTCTTGTCGGCAGCCGTCGCCGCAGCATGCCTGATTGCATGCAATCGGACACAACCGGAAGGTCCGGCTGAGCGCGCGGGAAGACATATCGACAACGCTGCGGACGAAATCCACGATGACGCGGTACGCAGTGGTCACAACGCGAAGTCGGCGATCAACGACGTTAAGCGTCGGCTGAGCTCAGAAGGAGATCCGCAGCCTTCTACCGACGACCGATACGATCGGTAATAATCCAACCAACCGCGGACACATGAACGTGCCCGCGCTGGTTTCCGCTCGACCGAGCTTCTCGTTCCGAAGCTCCCATCGAACGCAACGGGCGACTACCGGACAGTTGTCGGCAGTGCGAAGTCGATGTCAGTGGTTTTCGGCATCAGCCGCAGTCGGACAACTTCGAGCAGCAAAGAATCAGATGTTTGACTGCTGATCGCTATCTGTCCGTAACTATCGAGCTTGGTCCCGTATTGAGGATCCTCTACACGAAGGTCTACCGTCTGGTGCGGCGCGAGTTCGATCACTCGGGTATTCGGCACGCCGATATCACTAAAGATTGTGACGGTAACCGGATTCGCCGTGTCGAGCGTGTTAGAAATTCGTAGCGAGTTCGACATCTGAAGGAAAAGGTTATACGAGCCGAAGAAGCTGGACCCTGCGGATTCTCGGATTCCCGAGCCGTACATCCCGGTAACTGTTCCGAAGGCGTTCCGGAAATAATACATACTCTGTCCGACGATCGAGCTCGACGAGTTCGGGATAATGTGCACCGACCCGGACTCGCCCGGCTTCAGGAGCGCTCCGGCGAAGAAGTGCTGTTGGGCATGTGGTGGAAGATTCACCGTATCCCTCCGCAGCAGCGTACCCGGCTGGTTGTAGTATTCCAGTGTAACGCTTACGGGCACGGCGAGAACATTCGCAAGCTCGAGCCAGTTCTCTCCGTTGTTCAGCGTGCTGATGGGCGCGTACTGTATCTCTCCGCTGCCTCCTTTCGCGAGCAGTGGGAAGGCAAAATTATAGGTACCGGACAGCCCTGGCGAGTAACGATAGAGCTGTGCCAGATACGGCGCAGTCGGATCATCCGGATGGACCAGATGGAGCCCGACGGTGCTCGGACCGGGCAAAACGTGTCCTCCCTCGATGTCCGTCCGTCCATTCGGCGGAATCGCATAAACGTCTTGCCGCAGCAGCGTTCCGGCTTGGTCGTATCTGCTCACGGTGTAGGTGTGGGTCGCATTACTGTCTAAATTTACCAGACTCAACCACTGAGCTACAGGGAGCGCTGCTTCAGCAGGATTGCGGCTGGGCTGGAATGTGTTGAACGATACCGCCGAGTCGTTTGCGAGCGGAGCCATGAACGGCACCGCAAAAACGAACTCATACGCAGCGCCACCCGGCGCAGGCCGGTAGTTGGTCATCCGACCGTCGAGAGCGCTCTGGAAACTGGCATCAAACTCAAGTGAGACAATTCCGTACGAGTCCGCCTGGAACCCTGGAAGGTCGTTCACTATCACGTCGAACTGCCCGTTCGCCCGGATAACGACTGGCCGTTGATGCACTCGATTGCCAGCTATATCATACAGAGAAACCGTGACGGGCATGTCTACATTGCCCTTGTTGATGATCTCCAGGATGTTGATCATCCGCAAAAAGCCGTTCCAAAGTACTTTCACAGGGCTTTTCAGGCCGATTCCGGGCGTGCGCGATGCACGGAAAAATCTCCCCGAAACCGAGCCGCCGTTGACCATGAACGGTGTCACACTTGATTCGGGAACAAGGTCGAATCCAGACTTTGCGGCGGAGAGCTTATATACCCCGTTCGGAACTCCCGTGATGGTGAAATTGCCCTGCGAGTCGGACATCGCGCTCCGAGAGCCGTCACTCACGGTCACGTCGGAGACGCCCTTTCCGGACTGACGGAGGATCTGACCGCTCACAGGATAGGAGCCGCCGGTGGCTACAATCTGGCCGCGGAGCTCACCGCTCGGAAAATCGGACGACGTCAGTTGCACATACAGATTGCCGGCGACGAGATCGTCTGCATCTGTAGAGCTCAAATTGCAGCGCGAGCCGTTCACCGAAGATCCATTGACGGTGCAGATCGCACTGCCGCTGCTTCCCAGGGCGCCCCGGCGTATGGAAAAAGATGTAGCTCGAGGAGCATTGTGCGTGCAGCTCCAGGTCAGCTGCGTCTCGGTCGAGTTCAGCTGCAAAGTGCAATTTCCGTTGGAGCTCGCCGATGACGGAGGCACCATTTGCCAGTTCTGGAGCGCTGCCTGGTAATTCTTTGCGACCCGGGTGACCGTTACCGCTCCGGTCATGCCCATCGCGCCGTGAGGCTCGCAATAATACTTGTACTGGTTTCCGCTCCGCGCGAAGGACTTCAGCAACGTTCTGTCAAACAGCACCTCGAACGTGCTGCCTTTGTTGAGAACGGCACTCCGAAAGGCGCCGTCAGGCGCAAAAAGATTCCCGGAGATCACGTCATGAAAATCGTTGTCCCACACCCAACGGACCGTATCTCCCTCATTGACCGTGAGTGAAGATGGCGAATACCGGTGGTCGACAACCCGAACTTCGTAGACTGTCTGCGCAAGCGCGGCGCTTGCGCAGAACAGACAAGACAGAATGAGAAGCAGCAGTGAGCGAAACACAGTCTCGTGGACCCTTGTGTTAGGAAAACAATCCGATCGGACGTCGTGTGAAGTTCTGATAGCGAAGTATCTTCGCGGGATCCAAGCCCATCTTTGCGAATATGTCCCAGTACGCGTTCCGAGTATCGGTCGTCGGCTGGATGTAGTTCCTGTTGTGGCGAAGCTCTGCATCCGTGTGCGCGTCCCCGAACTCCTTGATCTTGAGGGCACCGCTGACGACCATATTCGTGGTACCCCAAGCGTGGTCTGTTCCAGCGCTCGTATTCGCATACGTGGTTCGAGCGAAATCCGAACCAGTGATCAGAATGAACCGGGACAGAAGATTTCGAGCAGCCATGAAATTATAGAGGGCTGCAATCCCGGCACTGACATCACTCAGCATCCCCGGAAGGGTGCCGTTCTCGTTATTGTGGGTATCGAATCCACCCCGCTGCACGAGAACGATTTGGTGTTCCTGAACGTTTCGGGCTGCCGCGTCGGCAAAGATCTTCGCGACGTTCGCCATTGTGCCTCCGAAGCCGCCTGGAAAAGTTCCGACGTTCGTCGCGTTGATCCGCTGAACATCAGAAACAGCACTTCTCGCAGCCTGTACCGAGCGCTGCGCTTTGAGCTGAGCGTCAGACTGCGGGGCAGCGGCCATGAGAAGATTTCCGCCGAGGGCCCGCGCCAAGTTCGAATCGTCAGTTCCACCGAGGGTGGCGCTCCGATTTGCGAACGAATATTGGTTGAGAGCGTTCACGCTCACCGGAATCTCTCCGACGTAGGGCCCCTGCATGCTCGCTTGGTTGCCGACGCCGATTCCCCAGACGTTACAGATCGAGCTCGCCTCTTCGAGAAGCGCGTTTGCCCAACCCTGACGGCTGTTCAACTCAGCACTGGAGAGACGTCCGAGGTTGAACGTCGTGAGCTGCTCGGCTTCGTGTCCGAATGTCGGGTTCGACAACCCGACGCTCGAACGGTGAAGCAGCGCGAGGTGATTGGCATTGATAATCGGCTGAAGCGCTGAAAACGACGGATGCAGCGAAGCAATGCTGCTGAACGGTATATGCGTTGCGGGGTCCTCGGCGATACCGCCCGCGTTCGCCGTCCGGAGGCCGCGGCTGATATCGACGTAGGTTTGTGCGAGCGCACCCGCAGGTGGGAACGCACGTATCGTATCCATCCCTCCGGAGAAGAACACCTGCACGATGAAGAGCGGCGGTCCGCTTAACGCAGCGGTCTGCGCGTAAACGAAATCCGGGGAGATGCCACGTGCCAACATGGCACAACCGACAGCACCTAGTGATCCTTTCAGAAAGCTTCGGCGGCTGATTTCAATAGTCATAGAACAGAACCTCCCAAAAACTCTAAATCGTTACTTGGTAAGAAATTGCGGATGAACTGCGATGAAGTCCGCGATGAAACCCGCGACCTTCATGTTCACCGTTGCAGCAACTCCAGCGTCGAACGGAACCGTGCGATCCACCCCGTTCGTGCGCTTGGTATTGAAGTACTGCTCGCCGATCGCCTTCTCCTGCTCGCTCCAGCTCAGACCGAACAAAGAGGTAAGGTAGTCGACCATCTGCCGTCCCGTCGGTCGCGCGACTCCCGGGGGCAGCAGTGAGGACATCTGGAATCCTTCGTTCTGCACCGCGCCGTTCAGGAAGTTCGTGATACCGTTCGAGAGGTAGAGACGCGCTGACGCTTCGTTCCAACGATCGCCCTGCGAGATCACTCCTCCCTGGAACTTTCCGCAGCTGCCCACCCCACCGAATACTGTCGGATAAGAGCCCAAAAGTTGTGAGGTATCGCTCAACATTTGTCGCAAGGTCGTGTAAGTGCTCGACTTCGTGACCGGGATATTGAGGGTCCGAGCGACGCGCATTGCCGCCTCTATCGGCGAGATCTCACAACGCTTCGCCGAGCTTCGCGGCGCGAACGCATAGGAGCTCTTCACCAACTTCTCGATCGACGGACGCAGGTCGTATGCGTTGTTCACGAGCTCGCTTGCGAGAGACAGCGTAACATTCGCATCTGGGTCCGGTCGCATCAGATTCGTGATCAAGTTGCTCGCGACGAAGTGTGAGGACGGCGGAGCGTTGTAGAGCGTATGCTCGACGACCTGCGAATAGTTGAACGCGCCATGCGCCCAGTACGGAGTATCCGGATACAGATCCGTTACGCCGGTATAATGGTCTTGCGGCGAGTATCCGACCAGGGTCTTCCGTGTTCCATCGCCAAGGGTTACGGTCGATTGAAAGAAACCGGTAAGAGCCAGCCGCGAAGCCTCGATGTGCGCCTGTCCATAGTTCGGCGTTCCATAAACGGCATCCACAGGCCCCATTGTGGCGAGCTCTACGAACTCACGTGTTCCATCCTGGTTTCCGCCGATAATGCGGTTGGCGGTCAGATTCAGCCAGATTCCGAAGTAAGGTCCTTCGACCAAGCGGATCATGGCATGCTCGAAGTTCGGGTCGTTGCCCAGCGCAAGATCTGAGAGCACCTTTCTATGCTCGTCGATGAAGTGCTGAGTTTCAGCGACACCGCTGTAATTCGAGAGGTTTTGCGCAAACCACTCGAAGAACATCAGCAGCGACTGAGCACGGGCCGGGCTTGCATACCTGAACTCGGTGATCAACCAGTTCTGCAGTGAAGCAAGCGTCCAAGCGGTGCGTGTCGGATTCGTCAGGCTTGCATACGAGAGCGCGGCTGCGTCCATCGCGCGTTGCTCCACGTCTGCGGCAAGAGGTTGGCTAAGGATAATCTCGGCCAAGCTCTCCAATCCTCCGCTGCGAGCGCTCGCGATCTGCGAAGGCGGTGCGCCCATTCCAAACGTGTTGAACGCCCGGAAAATCTCGTTGTCCGTCAACCGATTGCGATACGGTCTGAGGGATGCGATTCCACCGAACTCGACATCGAGCGGCGCAGCTGACGAGATCAAGGTCAGCGGCGTAACAAGAATGGTCGCAACCTGTCCTTGACGGTAGAACACGCGCAGATGCTGTCCTGACAGCGCCGCAGCAGCGTCCGATGTCGTTACCGAGGAGGTTCCTACTTGATTTGCACCGAGCTGAACGTGCGAGTCGAGGTTGACCGACCCATTCGGCGCGAGAGCGTAGGATTGCGAACGGAGAACGGCCCCACTCGCTGCGTGAACGTTGAACTGCACCACAGCTGGGCCGGTGCCGCTGTTCGCGACGTTCGTCCAGTTCGCAGTCACGACAGAACCATCACCCAGGAACGTGTTGGTGAATGCAACGAGAGAATCGTTGGGTCCCGCGGTCGGAGCGCCGTTCGCTTGGTTGGCATACGCCCAGATGCTCGGTACTTCGAAGCCTTTTCCGACCGGATACCCGAAGTGCTCGACCTGATAGATGAAAGGCTGGCTGCGGTCTTCGCAGTCAATCGTGACAGTGCCAATCGCGCCGACGTTACTCGGATCGACAATGGGGTTGAGGTAGACGCTCGCTTGCGATTTGGGCGCTAGGTTGATCGAACGTTCCGTGATTACGTTACCCGATTGATCTCGGATGACGAGATTGCCCTTCGCCGCAGTTTCATTCGGATTTGCGTATACCGCCCAGCTCTTACCGTTCGCGGTAGTTGAGAGTTGGACCGGCTCACTGCAGCTTCCAGTAGTCGAATCGGTGCTGAAGGCAAAGTTGGTTCCATTGATTCGCGTCGAGAACGTTTGGACCGGGATATTTGGATCCGATTTGTAGATTTTGAGAAGACGCAGCGCCTCGGTTTCGTGATAACCAACGTCGCGTCGCTCACCGGGAGCCAGAACAACAGCCTGCTGTCCCACGGCTGAGCCCACCGCGTCGTACAGCTCGAGCATCACCGTTACCGGGTTGGTGCCTGTGTTCATTGCAGAAACCCAGTTATACGTCGGCACTCCGCCGCGCGAGAGTGAGTTGAGCAGCAAATATCGGTTCTTGTTGCCGCCGACTTTTTCGACCCGCTTTGCGAACGCGTAGCTCGGGACAGTCGAGCCTGGAGCGATGGAGTAGAATACGGAGAGGCAGCTCACCTGAACGTGTTGTGCTTCGTTCAGCTTTTTAACGGTGAACAGCCCGTAACTGTTCGCAGTTGTCTCACCGGTCGTGGGGTTTCTGAGCTCATGGACGAGAGTGTGAACCGTTGCGTCCTTCGCGATCGAGATGTCGCGGGTGTCAAGGGTCGTACCGTCGAGCTTGTAGGCCGTGATCCGTAAGTCCGCCGTATCGGGCCCGGAGTTCAAACATTCGATAACGTTCAGAGGAAAGAATCCGTTCCAGGCACCGGCTTCGCCGTCCTCGAACGTCAGCAACCCCTTCGCTTGTGCATGGCAGATGCCGGGCAGAAGGAAGATAAGCGCGAGGACATACACCAATCCTTGACGAGTTTTCATCGTGGAGAACCTCCCAGTGGATACAGGCGCAACTACTCTCCGAACAGAGATCTTCCCCAGTATGGCGGGATCCCAGAGATCTCAGAGAGTTTCTCGTAGCAAAGGGGGTACCACCGGCTGAGCGAGGCCTAGGAGAATCCGGTACTGGAAACCTTGGTAACAAAAACGTCACAACCTGGATCGTTGTGAGTTTAATCACAATGGATGGTTAGCTATCTGTACGTAACGGACTTCCGTCTGTACGGTCGCAGACTTCTCACTGGGCGCCCGGAGCGGAAAATTGACACAACCTGGTACCTGCAACCCCAGATTTGGTCCCTATTGAAACAATTTGCGCAGCTCGGATCCGGACTGCTATGCTCCGGGCTCACTCCACCACAGAGGTCTGATGCAGATCTTCTACCTCCTGCTCTGCGCTCTTTTTTTCTCCCTCGGCGACTATCTCAGCTCACTCGCTGGACAGCCCGGCTATCGGGGCGCGTTGGCCATCGTCGGTGCCGTAGTGGGCGGGATCGGGTACTTTGTCTTTGCGTATCTCTCCCGCACAACTTCGCTCGCCGCGCTCAGCGGCTACGTAAATGGAGCCGTGGTGCTGATGAGCTCGGTCATTTTCGGCTACTTTATTCAGCGCAACCGGGTATCTATGATGGAATGGTTCTGGCTTGCCGTGATCTTGCTCGGCATTTTGGGCCTCGGCTACACGCGCTCCGCTTCGAGTGCGACACCGCCCAACGAAAGCACGGAAGCCTCCTAAACCCTTATAAATCCGGCCTAACCGGTTGAGCCTTTGAGGAATTCCTAGTAGGCTCGCGCTCCTCGCTTTCTCCTCCTCCAATCTGAGTAGCATTCTAATGCGTTGAGTCTTCCGGAGCTCCGCTGTGCACCGGAGGCGCATCGCCGTCATGTAAGGTTTTCTCTCTTGGGTATCACGACGAAGAGTCGTGCTCCTCTCCTCATCGCCAGGGCGACTGGGACCTTTCACACTATCAACAGTGCGACTGGTAGTGTCATCAGTCTCAGATCGCCATGGCTCGTTGGATTGGAGTCCACGATGAATCTCGCGTTTCCCACCTTCCGAATCGATAATGGATGGCTCTGTGTGCCGGACTACGGCGAAGTTCGCTTGCGAACGCTCGCGTCTCCCTACGGCGCTGCGATTCGATCGGAATTACGAAAGAAGCTCTCGCTTCGGATTACGTGCTTCCGGCAAAATGAAGTACAACAAGTCGGCTTGCTCACGCTCGTTCAACAGGGCCCGCCGGCGAGCAGATTCCCTCTGGCCTATTGCTGTCTGCGGGAGAGCCGCCGCAACACCTGGCGAACCGAGCATCTGATGGTAACGAACCTCCTGAGCCGGGGGCTTGTGTTGAATGGAATCCTCCGTCTGTCGTGGGACGAGCTTTCAACTGCCGCCGGTAGCCGTAAGAAGTCTCGGTCGGTCATGCAGACGTTCGGCTTTCTCAGCTTGTCTCAGGTCGGGCAGCACCCGCTCACACTGGAAGCGCCACTGAGCCATGCGCTGGCAGAGCAAGGTTCCATCATCTACGCCTCGTCCAACAAATCCGGTTGGGAAGTAGTCTTGCGATAGATCTGCGCTGTTCTGGTGGTCACCCCGGGGCGCTTCGGTTGTTGATAGGAACGACGGCGCGCCCCAATTCTGTGCTTGTTCGCACAACGTGCGCACACTCTCAACTCAACGCTGCATAAGATCGATACTTGAACGGTCTAACTCTAAACGCCGAACGATGGAGCCGCATTCTTCGCCCATGCAAAGTTTCCAAGCCGTGGTAATAAGAGGTGTTTTGTGCTTTTTGACCGCGATCTCGTGCGCGTGCAGCTCTCCCCACTCGCCCAGGGAGGCTCGTGCGCAGGATTTCCACGCGCCGTCGCGAAGTGAACGTGCGTCTTCGACTCCTGCGGTTCCCCGGGATGCGGCCCTCGCCTGGAATCGGGGTGTGACCTCCGACTATCCTCGTCCTACCGGGCGGCAGCCGTCCAACGGAGTAGGCGGAGAAATGACCGCCAGCAGGCGTTCTCCCGGAAGTCATTGGGCCCTCTACCCTTCGTTCCGTTAACGACTTCGGCTTTCATCACCCGTTTTTCTGCGATATACCGGGAAGAACCGACATTCCCAACCTCTGTCCACTCCGGGGAGCAGAACGTCCATGACCGCACACGGCTCGAATACGACCGTCGCCGCAAAAATCTACGACCAAAAAGGGTTCGCCGGCACACTCGCGTTCGAAGTGGGTGGTGTTGAGGTCAGCCAGTGCAAGCTTACCGGCTCGAATCGGCTCGTGGAGTTTCCATTATTCGACTGGCCTGCGACTACGTCTCTGAGTCTGAGCGGAACGTTTGCCGCACGACCTTCGCGTTGGCTCGGACCC
Organism: Bdellovibrionota bacterium; assembly: GCA_046328905.1. Classification (GTDB taxonomy): domain Bacteria; phylum Bdellovibrionota_C; class UBA2361; order SZUA-149; family CAZDWZ01; genus JAXLVP01. The sequence continues at coordinate 1,248,850 of JAXLVP010000002.1, read as the reverse complement.
AAAAAGGGCAGGCAGGAGTGGACGGTGGTGGATCTTGCGCCGCTCCTTGCGCCGCTCCGGGACAGCTCAATGGCGATGCCGCAACGCGTACTCGAATTTTTCAAGTCGAAGTCTCTGCTCGAAGCGCACTACCCTGAGCTGCTTGACGCTTCGCTTCCGATCGAAATCGAAGACAGGTGCGCCGCCGAAGACCTCGCAAACGCAGAAGCTCGAATCGGCTTCGCGCTCCCGCGCGAGCATCGTGAGCTGCTCGAAGAGGTCGGCCAGTTGACCATCGACAACTCGTACTTCATGACCGCAGACACCATTTCCCCCGCGACCGACCAAATAATGCGTCAATGGAAGCACCCTCCGCAGACGTTGGAGCGGTTGCCGCGGCACGCTCAAGAGCTCCTGGATTCGAGCACCATTCTGTTCACCGACTGCAGTGACGGATTTGCCGGATTGCTCTGCCATCGCACACCTCGCGGCGAACCGGAGTATTACCGAATTCACGAAACGACCCTAGATGCGCCCGAGATTTTGACAAAGGGCTCGGGAGAAATGAGATCCTTTACCGAGGCGCTTGTCCATACTATTGCTCGTACTGGGCTGTCACTTTATGAGGCGAGCGCTCCCGAAGTCGTGTTCCGCGATTCGAGCGCGTCCGAGCACCGCGCCTACTATCGCCTTGAACCGGAACAACATTCCGGCGGATTCAGCTTCCGCCTCCGTTTGGACTGGGAGAAGTACGAATAATCAATCGCTCCACTGCTCATATCGGGCCGCTTTTCTTCACGGCCTACCCGCGATATAAAACTCGATGCGATACTTTTTATCTGGGATCCTACATGAACGCATCTTCAGCACCATATTTTGGCGAACTTACCAATGCGAGTCGCTGCCTTCGCGGCTTTTTGAGCTTCATACGATCGGTCGCTATCGCTCTTTCCATTTCCGCTCTGCCGGCCGCGCTCAGTGGGTGCAACTCTCTCTATTTCGCATCCATGGAGAAGCTCGGATACGCCAAGCGTGACCTGATGGTCAGCCGCATTCGTGACGCAAACGAGACTCAGAAGGCTACCAAGAAGCAGTTCGAAAATGCCCTCGAGGAGTTCCGATCCGTCGTTTCTGTAAAAGGGGGCGATCTGGAAAAGAATTACTATCGTCTCGATCGGGAGCTGAAGAAAAGCGAAAGTGTCGCTGACGAGCTGAAGACGCGTGTCTCTCGAATCGAGGATGTCTCAGATGCTCTCTTCCGGGAGTGGCGCAAAGAGCTTTCAGAGTATCAGAACGCGGACCTGAAACAGCGAAGCGCAGCGAAACTGGACCATGCTCGGGAGCGCTACGATCAAATGATCGCAGTGATGCATCGTGCGACCGAAAGGCTAGACCCTGCCCTCCGACCGATGAAGGACAATGTTCTGTTTTTGAAGCACAACCTCAACGCCGCGGCCATCGGCTCTCTGGACCGAGAGACAACGGTGGTAGAAGAGAACGTCGACTCGCTCATCCGAAACCTCGATCACTCGATCAGCGAGGCCCAGGCTTTCATCGAAACAATCAAAGATTGATATTCCCTGCTTCGCTACCGCTAAATCCGGGCTGTCACGCGTCTTTCGAGCGTGGTAAAAACCTCGAACCATGGGACTTGGACAACTTTCGGAAAGTCAGCTCAACTTTCGTTCGTTCGACGGAACGGAGCTGTTCTATCGCGCCTGGCTGCCCGAGGCGCCGGCTGAACGCGCACTGATCCTGTTCCATCGCGGACACGAGCACTCCGGCCGCTTCGCGAAGCTCGTCGAAGAACTGCAGGTAGAGGGCACCGCGTACTTCGCCTGGGATAGCCGGGGGCACGGTCGGTCTCCGGGCGAGCGGGGATACGCAAACCACTTGATGGATCTGGTCCGCGACGTGGATGCGTTCGTTCGACACGTCGGCACAACATACTCCATTCGCGTCGAGGACATCTCGGTTCTTGCCCACAGCGTCGCTGCGGTTGTCGTAGGCTTGTGGGTTCATGACTTCGCTCCGCGCATCCGCTCGCTGATTCTGGCAACTCCTGCCCTCCAGGTGAAGTTGTACGTGCCTCTGGCGCTCCCTGCGCTTCGCTTGCAGCTGTGGTGGTCGAGGAAGCGCGGAGCAGCCGCTCCCTATGTGAAAAGCTATGTGTCCGGGAAGCTCCTGACCCACGACGCCGAACAAGCAAAAGAGTACGACTCAGACCCTCTGATTTCAAAACAGATCGCAGTTAATATCCTCCTGAATCTATCCGACTCGGCAAATCGCCTCGTTGCGGATGCCGGCGCCATTCGTGTTCCAGTGCTCCTCCTAGTCGCACGAACCGATTGGGTGGTGAAGAACAAACCGGCCAAAGTCTTTTACGAACGTCTTTCGTCGGACTTCAAACGCGTTGCTGTCTTCCGCGGGTTCTACCACTCCATCTTCCACGAACGGAATCGTTCACTCGTCACCGAGACATGCCGCACGTTTTTGGCGGACGCTCAGCATCATTCATTACCGCAAACAACTCTGCTGACCGCCGACTCAGACGGGTACACGGCCGATGAATACCAATGGGTCCGGGCAGGCTCACCGCCGATCAGCTTGAAACGAGTGGGTTTTTCCTTAATGAAGCTTCTCATGCGAACCGCTGGACGGCTCAGTGCGGGTGTTCGAATCGGGTGGGAGCACGGATTCGACTCGGGAAGCTCACTCGACTATGTGTACCGAAATACAGAAACGGGGACGACAGCAGTCGGACGCTTGCTCGATCGCGCGTATCTCGACTCTCCAGGCTGGACCGGCATCCGCAAACGAAAGCAAAATCTCGAAACGCTTCTCGATCGGGCGATCGATCGATGCGTGCAGAGCGGATTCTCCCAGCCGCTGCGCATCATGGATGTGGCCGGAGGACCCGGGAGATACCTATTAGAAACGGCGAAACGGAGAAGCGATGTTGCGCTCGACCTCGTCATCCGCGACTTCAATGTTGCCGGCCTGAACGAAGGACGTGCCCTCGCACAATCGCTCGGGCTCTCCGCCGTTCTTCATCAGCAAGCAGACGCTTTCGATGAGGCCGAGCTGTCGTCGATCGAACCGAAACGTGACATCGTCGTCGTCTCCGGTCTCTACGAGCTCTTTCCGGACAACGGGCGCGTCCTTTCCTCGCTTCGCGGAATTTCGCACGCTCTCCGCCCCGGCGGCATCCTCATTTACACAAACCAGCCATGGCACCCTCAATTGGAATTCATCGCGGAAGTTCTGACAAATCGTGAAGGCGCTCCGTGGGTGATGCGGCGGCGCACTCAGGCCGAAATGGATGCGCTGGTTGAGTCGCAAGGATTCCGCAAGCAGGAGATGCTCATCGACAATGAAGGCATCTTCACCGTTTCGTTTGCCGAGAAAGCGGAATGAGCTCTCCGCCTGAGACCCCGAATCTCCGGGAGCGCGTAGAAGCCCTCGCCGTCATCTCCAGTTGCTTTTTGATTGTTTACAACGCTGCAAACCGTTTGGCTGCTGCGAGGACCAGCATTGGGGTCGCCGTCTGGCCATGGGAGAGCTCAATTCCATTTCTCCCATGGATGATCTACCCATACTGGTCTCTGGACCTATTCTTCATTGGAGCGCCGTTCGTCGCGACGACACGCGAACAACTTCGAAATTTCGTTTTCCAGATCTGCTTCGCAACTTGTGTCGCTGGCGTCTGCTTCGTCGCGTTTCCACTTCGGCTCCTCTATCCACCCCAGCACGTTTCGGGAATGGCTGGGTTTCTCTTCAACGCGCTGTACGAAATGAAGGATTTTTATAACCTGGCACCGTCGCTCCATATCGCCAATTTGGTTTTGGTTTGGACGCTCTACGTCCCTCGCCTCAGGGGACTCCCACGCCACGCACTCGAACTTTGGTTCACTCTCATCGGCGTTTCTACGTTGTTTTGTTGGCGGCATCACGTCATCGATCTCATCACCGGTTTCTTGCTCGCGCTGGTAACGCTGCATCTCTTCTCTCGGAGACTGGACATCAGCCACGTCTCGGTCAGCCTGAGACGAAATGCGAATGCAAAGATCGGTATGTACTACCTGCTCGGTTCTTTCACCTTCGTCGCCCTTTCGGCGCTTCGTCCGCCCGGAACGCTCCTTTTGCTTTGGCCCGCGTGCGCCGTAGCACTCGTGGGTATCGCGTATCTGGGTTTCGGGCCGCAGCTTCTCGGGAAGACCGATGGACGATTCCCTCCATGGTCCTTCATCTTGCTGTTCCCATACCTTGTCGGAGCTCGAATCTCCGCATGGCTGCAAGGACGAAAACTGCCGGCTTCCATCGATGTTGCCCCAGGCGTCAGAATCGGTCGGACAATCAGTAATGACGAAGCCGAACGCCAACTCTCTGAAGGGGTCACGGCCGTGCTCGATGTAACCGCCGAGCTCAACGAGCCGTCGGCCTTTCGCACGGTACAATACCATTCTCTGCCTATTCTCGACCTAACCGCGCCCTCTCCGGACCAATTGCAAGAAGCCGTGTCCTTTATTAGATCTCAGGCTGAGCACGGCACGGTGTTCGTTCACTGCGCTCTCGGCAGGTCGAGAAGCGCGGTGGTCGTTGCCGCCTATCTCATGGCGACGGCCGAAGAGATGGTACCGCGCGCTGCGCTCGAGAAGCTCTCCCGGGTCCATACGCATGTCGTCATGAAGCCGGAATACCTCGCTGCGCTCGAGGCCTATTCCGCTCTGCTCAAGCGGAGGGAATGAGAGCTGCTCTGGGGACGAAACTTTTTCGAGCCGATACTGGACAGGAACGCTTGCCAAGCACGAACGAAAACCGACGACCGCTCGCAACACGAAGTGCCACCTGGGCCAAAAAGGCAGCCGGCTGGATGCTTGCGGCCGGAGCAACACCGAATAAGGTTTCAGTTGCAAGTATCGGTTGCGCCGTGCTTGCAGGGGCCTCCTTTCTCTTCTCCGCTTCGGCTCATCATGAGCTGGGGCGCGCCCTAGCTCTCATCGCAGCAGGCGGCTTCATACAACTGCGACTCCTCTGCAATCTCCTCGATGGAATGCTTGCGGTGGAAGGAGGCCTCAAGTCCCCGGTCGGAGAGCTCTACAATGACGTCCCTGATCGGGTCTCGGATATCATCATTTGCCTCGCCGCGGGAGCCGCTGCGCATGAGAGTATCATCCTCGACGGGATGACCATTGGGTGGCTTGCAGCGTTGGTATCCGTGATGACCGCCTACGTCCGGATGCTGGGGGCAGCCACTACTGGATCGCACTGTTTTATCGGACCTATGGCGAAGCAGCACCGAATGGCCCTCCTTACCGGGGCCTGCATCGCTTCCGGGGTTGCGGGCCTCTTGGGCACGCATCTTAAGCTGCTCGCTGTTGCGCTTTGGGTTATTGTCGGAGGCGGAACCCTCACGTGCCTTCGACGTCTGCTGGCCATTTCCGAAGCGCTTAAAATCGATCACCGCCCCGATTCCAGCACGTGAGGGGATTCCGGCTTATGAGGAGCAACGACATTCTCGAATCTTCGCTCCTTCGGCTCTGGATGTGCGGAGCCATCGCAGCGGCGCTCCGTGCGCTCTGCGGAACTTCGGTTCGTACCGCCGGATTCACCTTTGACGGAGCACCGAAGATCTATTACGCGAATCATTGCAGCAACCTCGATTTCCCGGTCATTTGGTCCTGTCTCCCACCGCTCGCACGTATGCGAACAAGGCCCGTCGCAGCCAAGGATTATTGGTCGACGTCCGCGACCCGCGCCTTTCTCGCCGAACGAGTCTTTCAAGCCATCTATGTTGAGCGTGGGCGAGCAAGCAGAGCGGAGCACCCAATTCGAGCCATTGCTGCCGCACTCAAAGACGGGAGCTCTGTGATCATTTTTCCGGAAGGGACGCGAAGCCGTGACGGAGAATTGCACCATTTCAAGAGTGGTTTGTTCCACCTCGCCCGCCAGTTTCCAATGCTTGATGTCGTCCCCGTGAGGCTCGAGAACCTCAATCGGATTCTCCCCAAAGGCGAAACATTGATCGTGCCGCTGCTCTCGACCGTGACATTCGGCTCCCCGATACGGTTACAGGAGGGAGAAACCAAACCGGCCTTTCTCGGCAGAGCCGAGCAGATTTTAAAGGAGCTTCAATGATGTTTCACTCCGAAACAGCACTGTTCATTACCGTTTTTGCGCTTCTTGGCATCGCGTCCGGAGTCGGTTTGGCGTTGAGAAAGCGACCGCTCTATCAAACCAATCCGCAACTCGTCGAAGAGATCGTTCTGAGGACGAACGCGTGGTGGGTGATGTCGGTCATCATTCTTCTCGCCATCGCACTCGGCTTTTACGCTGTCACCTTTCTGTTTTTCGTCGTGTCACTGCTTGCGCTTCGGGAGTATCTGTCTTTGATCGCGACCCGCGCCGCGGATCATCGTACGCTGTTTTGGAGCTTCCTCATCATTCCGCCGATTCAGTACTACCTCGTCGCCATCGAATGGTATGGTCTCTACAGTATCTTCATACCCGTCTATGCCTGCATCTTCGTTCCTCTGCGCATGACTTTGAGCCGCGACTGCACCGCCTTCCTCCAGAGAGCGGCGGAGATTCACTGGGGTCTGATGCTCTTCGTCTACTTACTTTCTTATGCTCCGGCGCTCTTGACACTGCATATTGAACATTACGATCACAGCCGGTGGGTACTTCTTTTTTATCTCGTGTTCATCACCGAAATGAGCGACATCATGCAGTTCGTTTCGGGAAAGCTCTTCGGCAGACGGAAGATTGCACCGGAGGTGAGCCCGAACAAAACTTGGGAGGGACTCGCAGGCGGGATTGGCAGCGCGATGCTGATCGGGGTCGCGCTGTCGCCCCTGACTCCGTTCACGGCCGTTCAGTCGGCGGTGATTTCGTTTGTTATCGGCATCGCCGGATTCTTCGGAGGGCTAACCATGTCGGCGATTAAACGCGATATCGGGGTTAAGGATTTTGGCAGCCTGATCGCAGGTCACGGCGGAGTGATCGATCGGATGGACTCACTTTGCTTCGCCACCCCGATCTTCTTTCACCTGCTGCGCTATTACTTCACAGTCTGAGGCGGTGTCGGTGGACATTCAGATTCGACCGCCGATTGCGCTCCACGCGTAAGCACCAAGTGTGCCGACAGGCTACGAAGGGACTTGGCAAACCACATCGCGGCGCAGCCGCTGCCAAAGCTCATGCGACGCTGCGCTTCCTGCGACGCTCCATCGCCCAAAGCGTAAGGAGAGTAAGCACATCGGCAGTCCAGTGGAAATTGCGGACCCCCTCGTATTCGGGCGGCTGTAGTGTCGCCTCGATGCTCGTTCGACCTTTTGTCGGTTCTCCACCGCCCCCACCGGCCTCGTGGATTGCGGTGAGCACCGCAAGCCGCTGTTCCGTTGCATCGTGAATCGCACCGAGGTTCTTGTGCGCAAAGCAAACAAACAGGATGCTCACAAGCAGTGTTGTCAACCGATCGGGCTCCTTACGAAGTGACGAGAAGGCAAGGAGGCCACCGATGATCACAACGTAGAGCGTCCAATACGATTGCAAAGCGCCGGAGCGCTCAAAATAAAGCTGAATAAGCTCGCTGTAAGTCATTCGGCACCATCACGGGTTCTGAGAATGGGTCAGAGATACCCCATTTTCGTCGGGCTTCCAAGCCGTCAAACGGTCCCGGGTGGCGGACTCATCGTAGGCCACTTCCTGCGCAGTAATATACGACTGGGTAGGCGGAAGCCCAAGCCAAGAGAAAGCGGTTGAGACCAAAAGCATAGCAGTTCGCGAGATGAAAAGTGAAAGCAATGAGGAGCATGGTCAAAGCAGCGATCTCACCGAAAAAAGCGATTGGAAAAAGCAGCTCGAACCCGATTACGCTCCAGCTCGCAGCCACAGCCCAGAATCGCGAACGGAGGAGAGCTTGAAGCTTATTCGGCGCCTCGTATGGTGGGTGACTGATGAACGCCGGGAGCGCAAGGCCCGCCCTCCAATCGGCACTCCGCAGCTTGACCACGCCGGCGACAAAATATGAGAGCGCGAGTTGAAGCGCGAGATACCATAGGCTGAAACGATACAACGTTCCGCCCGGCGTATCGCAGCTTCCGAGCGAAACCGCGGTCAACACCAGTACGGTCATAGAATCAGCACCGCCGTTGACCGTTCCGCGCCAACGCGCCGCGGTGACAATGCACCCGAAGAGGAGAAAAAGCGTCGCAAACACCGAAGGATCGCTCACCAAGAGAACGTATGCCGAAACGAGCGCTTGCAGTAGGAGCAGACCGACAAACGCAGGATAATCGAGCACCCGATCAAGGCACATACGCGCCGGAGGGGGTAGAAACGAAAAATCAAGTCGGACGTCTTGCCACCGCCAAATACCACTCGGTGAGTAAATGGGGCGAAGGGCAAGAAGCTCGAGCGCTTGTTGAAGCACCGCCAGCGCGATGAGCTTGCGACTATAGAAGAGAGGATCTGCAAGCGCGTTCGGCACTCTACACCTCGTAGACCTTCGAAAGGAGAAACTGCTCCTCTCGGTTCTGCCCGTCGACTGAAACTCGCAAGACCGAAAACTGATATTGTGCGCCGGTCCGGAGCGCTTCGTCCCTTGCGATGCAGTAGCGGGCTAAATTGTGAACCAGGCGAAACACAGCGCTCTCGGGAAACGCATCAGTATCTGCTGGGTCGAGCTCGCCGATCTCCGTCTCAAGCTGGCGAAGAAGGCTGTGGCAGGCCAGGTAAGCGGTTCCTTTGGGATTGAAAAAGAGATTCCACCAGCGCCGCGGTGGAGGTTGCAAAGCCTCTCTCCATTCACCCAAAGACCCATTTTGCATAGATACCCGATAGCGCAATCTCGGAATATCGCAAGGCTGATCGAAGAACCTCCAGCTTGGAAGCACAACACGGAAGAGCTGCATTGGAGACAGTGTCTTCATACTCCGCAGGTAGTTCCTCCGCTTTGATATCCTAGAGTGGGTCGCGTAAGCCAATCCGTGGAACGATTTCATTTCAATTCACGGCGGAAACGCTCTCTTGAGGCTGTTCGTCCTTCACATTCCTATACAGCATAGGGTATTCTCTGTCGTTAAAACCTTGATTTGGAGCAAGTTATGAAGAAATGCTGGCTGGCGCTATGCGCGATCGTCCTTCCGGCTCTGACCGGATGTGACCCGAACCTGTACGATACCGGCGACTCTCGTTATCCGCCTCCAGATTATCGCTACCCCTCGTCGTACGATCGCGGCTACGACCGCTATCCTGATCGGCCCTACTATGGTCATGACTACGACCGCGACCGCGACCACGACCACTACGATCGCGACCACTATGATCGAGACCACTACGATCGCGATGATCGGCACCACCCGCGCGATCACGATTACAGACCGCCTCCGCCACCTCCACCCCCAAGACACGAGCCTGAGGAGGTTCGGCCGAGCTGTCCGTCAGGGACGACATTCGACGGCCGTCATTGCATCATCAATGACAAGAGCAAGATCAAGCCGGGGCACAAGGGAACGGTGAACGCTTGCCCGAACGGAATGTATCTCTCGGGCGATCACTGCGTCTCGCGGTAGCTTCTCACTTCAAGCGGGGACAGAAGGCTCTCTCGCAGGGCCTTCTGCATCTCCGCCGAGTGTTCGAACGTCGGCTCAGTGTTTCGCGAAAGAAGAAGCTGTCGATGTGAAGGATGGGTTGTCCGACTCAAGCAGCGCTGACAGCTCAGCAAAGTCTACGGGCTTGACAAGATGGTGGTTAAAGCCCGCTTCCTTTGTCCGCCGACGATCCTCCTCCTGCCCCCAACCGGTCAGCGCTACAATAACAATGCCGGCGGTGTCGGTTTTCGAGCGAATCCTCTCGGCGACTTCGTAGCCGCTCATTCCCGGCATTCCGAGATCGAGAAGAATCAGCGACGGGCGGAATGAGTCTACCAATTCCAGAGCATGCAACCCGTCGTTTGCTGTCCGAACATCAGCGCCGAACGTCTCGAGCAGCATACTCAGTGTGAGCGCGGCGTCGTGATTGTCATCTACGACTAAAACGCGCCTCATGCCGGCACCGGATGATGGCACAACTGCTCCGTTCGCGCTCTTGTCCACAAGCTGAGTTTCGGAGAGCGGGAGATACAAAACGAACTCGCTTCCCTTACCAAGCCCTTCGCTGCGCGCTTCAACCCGGCCACGGTGCATCTGAACGATACTCTTTACGAGCGCGAGACCGACTCCCAGGCCGCCCTGGGAATGTTTGTGGTCTCGATCAATCTGAGTGAACATATCGAAGATACGCGGAAGAGACTCGGAGGAGATGCCTCTCCCGTTATCGCTGACAGTAATGATCGCCTCTCCTCCGCGCGTTTCGGCCCGGACGGTGATCCGCCCCCCTCTGTCCGTATACTTGGCGGAGTTATTCAGCAGGTTGGCGATGACCTGAGAGATTCGAATCGGATCCCCTTCGATGAACAACGGAGAAGGCGGCAGATCAACCTCGACCTGATGCTCTCCAGTATCGATGTTGGGGCGACACGTCTCGAGCGCATTTTGTATCACGGCACCGACTTCGATCGATTCCGGGCGCAGCTCGATCGTGCCGCGTGTGATTCTCGACAGCTCGAGCAGATCATCGACTAAACGGACCATATGGTTCGCTTGACGCTCCAAGATCTCGTGGATGCGTCCGGCATCGGTATTCCCCGCTCCGGACTTGCGCAAAAGTTCCAGCGAGTTTCTGATCGGCGCCAGCGGATTGCGCAGCTCATGAGCCAGAGTGGCCAAAAATTCATCTTTCCGCCGGTCAGCTTCTCTGAGCCCGTCGAGGAGCCGATCATTCGCTTCCTCCGCAATCTTCCGATCATGAATGTCCGTCGCGGTACCGTACCAAAAGATCTCCCCCTCCGGGCCCGCGGGAACCGGCATCGCCCGACTCAGGTGCCAGCGATACGAACCGTCGGCGATCTGCAAACGGTGTTCGCACTGATACGGCTTCAAATCGTCAACGGCGTTCTGCCACGCGGCTTGCGTTCGCTCGAGGTCATCCTTGTGGAGTGCCGGTCGCCAGTCCCAGCCTACCGCGGTGCGTTCGACTCCGCCGTACTCTGCGACTCGAGAATTGTAGTAATAGATTTCGCCACTCGAGCTTGCGACCCAGACGAGCTGAGGCATTGCGTCCGCGAGCTGACGGAACCGAAGCTCGCTCTCACGCGACCGTTCCTCCGCAAGCCGCCTCTCGGTGATGTTTTCATGTGAGACGACCAATCGGACAGGCGAAGAGCTTTTGAACCGAGTGATCCGCATTGTGAACCAACGTTGCTCGGTCGGCGAATGACAAGGATACTCAAACTGGAATTGAGTCGTCTTCCCTTCGAGCACATCGCGCAAAGCCGCGCTCACTAGCTCAGAGTCGACACACTCGTTTGAGCTCTTCTCGCACACTTCGATGTAATTCGCACCCACTCCGAAGCTCACCCCCGCAGTGCTGTTTTCATCCGCAAAGGTTTGCCAAGCCTGATTGACAGCAAGGATCTCACCTTGCTCATCCAGTACAGCGATGTGGGCGCTGAGCGCGTCGAGCGACGAATGGAGAAATTGGTGTGCTTCGTTGAGCTCCTCGACCGCTCGCTGACGCTCTGTAATGTCCATCACGACCCCAACCAGTCGGACCGTTTGTCCGGATCCATCTGGAACTGCGTGCCCGCGCTCCTCAAGCCAGATGATTTTCCCGTCACTCGGCCGGATGAATCGATATTGGGTTACGTATGATCCTCCGGCCGCCACCGTATCGAGCACCGTCTTGCGGTGTCGCTCAACGTCGTCGGGATGGAGCATCGCAAATCCGTCTTCGATCCGGACAAGCGCTGAAGCACTGACACCCAAAACTTCGGCAGAGTTTTCGGAAGTTTGGAGAGTTCCTGAACTCGGTTCATAATGCCACGCAACCATTTTGGCGGCGGTCAATGCCATGCGGAGACGCTCTTCGTTCTCCCTCAGCGTCACATTCGTTTCTCGGCGGATGCGAGCCATCGTCAGATGTGATCGCACTCGAGCGATGAGCTCGCGAGCACTGAATGGCTTCACAAGGTAGTCGTCGGCGCCGGCATCGACGCCCTCGACTCGGCTCTCCTCACCAGCTCGAGCGGATAAGAGAATTATGGGAATATCCGCGGTCACCGTTTCTGCGCGCAGAGCTTTCAGGAGCTCGAATCCGTCGAGGCGGGGCATCATGACATCCGAAAGCACGAGGTCCGGAGGATCATGTAAGGCAGCAGCGAGCCCCTCGGCCCCATCCGCTGCTGTTTGTACTCGGTAGTGGTCCGAAAGAAGCCTGCCCATGTAGAGTCGCATGTCCGAGTTGTCGTCGACAATCAGCACTTTCGGTCGCGCCTCGTGCAAAATGCTCGGCGTCCCACTCGTTTCGTCCGGTTCGACGTAACGAGATTCACGTTGTGTGGTCTCGATATCTTGCGCCTCGGGGAGCCACCGGAGCGCTTCTTCTACAATCTGTTGCGAACCGCTTTCACGGGGCAGAGTGTCGGTGCTACGCACCTGGTCGGGAGGAAGATGATCCATTCCAACCGGTATTTTTACTCGAAAGGTCGAGCCACTCCCGAGAGCGCTCTCGGCAGCCACAGTTCCGTGATGTAATTTCGCGAGCTCCTGAACCAACGCGAGCCCGATCCCGCTGCCTTCATGTGTTCGGCCGCGTGCGTTTTCGACGCGATGGAATCTGTCGAAGAGGTGATCCATCTCTTCGGGCGGAATCCCGGTCCCGGTGTCACGCACCGCCAACTCGACATCTGTCTCGCCGACGGTCAAGGAAACCGTAATCTCGCCACGAAAGGTGAACTTGAAAGCGTTCGATAAAAGATTGAGGACGATCTTCTCCCACATCAACCGATCGACGTAGACCGGTTCGGTCGTGGGCGGCGATTCGACACGCAGTTTCAGTCCGGCTCGTTCACAAGCCGAACGGAAGTTACTCGCTAGCTCGGCAGTGTACGTTCCGAGGTCGGTGAGACTGTAGCTTGCGCGAACACGCCCGGCTTCGATTCTCGAAAAGTCGAGGAGCGAGTTCACTAATCGAAGCAACCGCAGCCCGTTGCGGTTCACAATCTCCAACTGCTCGCGGACGACCGGAGGCAGCTCCGAGAAGGAACGTCCGAGGAGCTCCTCCAAGGGCGAAAGCATAAGCGTCAGCGGAGTGCGGAACTCATGGCTCACGTTCGAGAAGAAACGGGTCTTCGATCGATCAAGCTCCGCAAGCGCTTCGGCGCGTTTGCGTTCCTCTTCGTACGCGCCAGCGTTCGCGATGGAGATTGCAATTTGGACGGAAAGTAGCTCAAGGAATCCCCGGTAGTGGTCATCCAGCGGTCGCCGCGGACTGAGCCCAATGACTGCGAAGCCCGCAACCTGAACTTGACCCGGCCGCGCGAGCGGCAATACCATCGCTGCTGAAGCCGGCTCAGACCATGCACCGCTGGGAAGTTGACCCACATCTTTCGGGAAACGGCGAACTTCGATTGGTCGTCCGGTGACGACGACTTCACTGAAAGGCCAAGGACTCCGATCGCCCTCGAGCGGAGTCTCTTCGGGACTGATGGGCAGCCCGGGAGAGACACCGGTCGCTCCGGCAAGCCGCGCTTTTCCACCTCCCGCATCGAGAAGGTAGAGCAGCGCAAATGCAACATCACGAGGATTACCGCCGAGAATCTGAGCGGCTACCCTACAAGCTCCCTCCACGGAGCTCGCTTCATCAGTCGTTCGTGCGGCAAGCTCTCGCAACGTCTGGAGCCTGCGCTCGCCGATAGTTCTTTCGGTATCTTCTGTAACGACACAGAGCATTCCACCGATATTGCCGTAGTCGTCAGGCACCGGGCTATAAGAGAACGTATGATACGTCTCCTCCGGGAAACCCTGTCGCTCCAAGAAAAGCAGCAGGCCTTCGTCCCACGTCGCTTCTCCGGTCTGCATCACCGACTCCGCGCGGGGGCCGATATCGCCCCAGATCTCCGACCAGACCTCTTTGGCGGATCTGCCCAACGCCCAAGGATGTTTCGGTCCGAGCGTCATCTTCGCGTAGGCGTCGTTGTAGAAGAATGTGAACTCAGGCCCCCAACCGAGCCACATCGCGTAGCGAGAATCGAGCATGATTCGCACGACGGTGCGAAGTGACTGCGGCCAGGCGTCGATCGGCCCGACGGGCGTGGCGCCCCAGTCAAACTCCCGGGTGCGCTGATGCATTTCTCCGCCGCCCAAGAGAAACGATACGTTTTGGTGAGTTCCGGCGACCGAGGCCGGGCTCTTTCGCTGCATACACTCGCGCTCCAACGCGCCGCCGTCGCGTTCGGCGATTCAGCTCGTTGCTTCCTTTCCGGTCCCCTCGAACGAAAATCGAGCGTGAGGGGGCAAGGACAGGATCAGGTCCAATATCCCACAGAAACTATCAGACCTTACCCGGAAGTTGAAGCGGCGGTCACGAACGGGCGCGGAATCCGTGATCTCTCGGCATTTCGGCAATTTACATACCGCACTAAAAGAGAGTGATATCGCGTCCACAGGAGTCACACGACCTTTCCGTGTAGAATGCGCGCGGGAAATCGGATTCAGAGGGGAACTCAAAGTCGCAAAAATGATACGCTCTGCGTTTCTTTCCACCAACTCGGGCAAAATCCATGACGTCACAACAGATTTTTCTTCAAGAATGCGCATCGCAAGTTCGCGCCTCTCGGGAGCAAGCGGAGAAGGCACTGCAACAGATATCCGACGAAGCTTTCTTTTTCGCATCGTCACTCCAAGAGAATTCGATCGCGATACTTGTGAAACACCTCGGTGGAAATCTGCGCTCACGCTGGACAGACTTTCTCACGAGCGATGGCGAAAAGCCTGATCGTGATCGCGATTCGGAGTTCGAAATAGCCGCTTCCGACACGCGCACTTCGCTCATGAAGCAGTGGGACAATGGATTTGACCGGATGTTGGAAACATTAACTTCGCTCACTCCGGACGATTTCGAGCAAACGGTGAGTATCCGAGGAGAAGCTCATACGGTCACACGCGCTGTCATCCGAAGCATTACCCACATCGCGTATCACGTCGGGCAGATCGTCCAGCTTGCGAGAAGTGGTTCGGGCGAAAATTGGAAGACGCTCTCCATCGCGCGCGGAAGGTCCCGCGAATTCAACGAAAAGATGGGATTACGGAAGGACTAAACGTCAATCGAGCGACCCTCCGACCGGCCTTTCCGATGCAACTATCGCCTGAAATTAGCGAATAACGTTTTTGGGCTAGGCTGGTCTTTTTGTTTTTTCAAATGCTCAAGAGCGACTCCTCCGAAGAGGACGTACGTGGGGCAGTGTGAGTCGGTCACGGACCGCCACGCACTGTCCCGCGTACCCCGTATTCACTCTTTCTGAGGAGAAGTCATGAGCTGGTTGAACGTGATTCCGTCCGTGGTCTGCGTGTTCGCCCTGTGGCGCTGGGCTCGCGTCCACAATCGGTCGCAACTCCTGAGCCGGGCATGGGACCTCGTCATCCCGGGCTCCGAGTCTGAGCTGGGTGTCCTGCTCGGACTCCTGGAGTCGAAGGAGACGATGGCCGATCGCCGCTCCCAGGCACGCGAACGCGACGACTCGGAAGCGCTCCGCGATGCCGAAGAGATGTGCGCGCTCTACGACGGCGACATCGAAACTTCGTGCCGTCGTCTGCGTGGGCTCGTCCCCATCCCGGTCAGGAGCTCGCGCTCTGCGTGAGGCGCGACACCGGACTGATCCCCATCCTCTTAGGGCTTTGTGCGACCAGCCAAAGCCCAACTCTGCGCTTTTTTCATTGTCTCGCGCAACAACCCGCTCGCCGATCCCGATTACCTGAACAGAGCGTGGTTAGCACGAGAATCAGAGTGAGAGGTATGGCACACATCGACGTTCACGAACGCCCCCATGAACGACTGACGTCCGAGGGCGCTCAGCCGCTTTCCGACTTGGAGCTCATGACGATTCTGCTTGGTGGGGGAACAAGAACGAGAACTCTCCCCACGCTCGCCGAGGACACGCTTCGCCTTCTGGACCAGCATGGTACGGCGCTTTCGGTAACGGCTCTCACGGCGATCGGGGGAATCAGCGCCGCTAAAGCCGCTCTCGTCGTCGCTGCGCTCGAGCTCGCGCGCCGACGGATTCAGCCGGCCGGCGTTCGCATCAAATCCGCAGCCGACGTGCTGCCTCTCATCAGGCATTATGCGAACCGAAAGCAGGAGTACTTTCTCGCGGTCACACTGAACGGAGCGCATGAAGTAATCGCCACTCGAGTGATAACGCTCGGCCTTCTGAATCGAGCGCCTGTGCACCCACGTGAAGTGTACGCTGATGCAATCACGGACCGCGCTGCGGCGGTGATCGTTGCACATAACCATCCGAGCGGCGATCTATCTCCGAGCGCGGAAGATCTCGAGGTAACGAAGCAACTCAATGCGGCAGCGAACATCCTGGGATTGAACCTGTTGGACCACGTCATCTTCACGCTCGAGGGTTTTTACAGCCTTGCCGAGCACGGACTGCTGTAAAAACGCTCATTCTATGATCGAACGCATATCGCACCGTTCGAGCGCTGCATGATCTCAAACATAATTACAGCCCACCCAACTTTTGTTAGCGTCGTTTTCGTGTCGAGAGACAACGCTCTCGCAACATTGAAATACTCACGAGGAGAAACGCGATGATCAAGAGAGATTCAAAGAAGCAAAGCAGCTACAGTGCAAAGCTCGAGCAGTATTACAACGAGCTTGCTTACCGCGCGCGAGCCGGTGAGCTGAATGTCGCCGCGATGCAATCTGTAGACACGTTCCTTTCAGAATTGCGCACGCTCGTGGAATCGGAGAAGCAGGAGATGGCCCGAGCCGCGTAGCGCCCTTCACGAATAGGATTTGGCGCGCTATGTTTCCGTCAGGGCAAGCTTGCGGTGGAAAAGGTCAAGCGCAAGTCGATAGCCCACGAGCGCGAGCTCAGGGTCGTAACGCGGTCCTTCGTCCCGCATAAAAGCGTGAGCTGCGTTGAACTCATGCCATGTGAAGTGAAGGCCCGCCGCTGAGAGCCGCGAGTAGATGATTTGCCGGCCCTCAGATGGAATATGCGGGTCCTGTCGGCCCCAGATCATCAACAGCTCCCCACGAATCTCTGAGGCTCGAGCGAGAGAGTCGTCTTGCTGTCCCAGCCCCAAGCTCGCTTTGTGAATGTCCGTCGCATAAAAGCATGCGGCGGCGCGAATCATCGGGTTCATCGCCGCTCGAAACGCAAGGTGTCCGCCAATGCAGATTCCTACTGCGCCTAGTCTGCCATTGCAGCTCGGATGGGCTGAGAGGTAGTCGACTAGCGCACCTGCGTCATTGTCGTAAGCGGACACCGATTTTCCAATCTTATCGGCGTTGCCGCGGTCTGCTCCAGCCTGGTCGTATGGCAATACTGTTCCAGCCGACTCGAGCTCGTGAAAAATCTCGGGCACGGCGACCACATATCCGTGACCTGCATAAAACGCCGCCGCTCGCTTAATCGGTCCTGTCTGCTGGAAGATTTCGGAAAAAAGCATCAGGCCGGGATACTTTCCGGGCGCTACCGGCGAGTAAACGTAGGTGCGCATGGCACCGGAAGAAGTAGAAAGCTCCGCTGAATCCTGCTGGATGATCATGGTGTTTCTCCGAGTTGAGCTGTCGGCGACACCCTACCAAGCAGCGTCCATCGTGCATAACTTTATTCCGCAAAAACAGTTTCTTAAGCGCATTTCGTAAATGGTTTTCTCACTTGCGAGATGCCGGCTTCGGTGGGACTGTAAAATGGCATGTCAGACCCTGCTCTGTCACAACGAACGACCTTACTGCTGCTTGCGCTGCTCTTGGCGACCCTCGGTTCCATGTTTGCGGTGAGCTACAAACGCCATCAATCCGTTGCGTTCGAGTCGGTCTCAGAATCCGGAGCGCCGAGCCTGCCGCCGCATCTTTTAAGCCGCCTCGGTCCGGACGTCGGGGTATTCATCGTGCCCACGCTGGGACAGTTCGCGCTCTGGCTCAACAAACCGGATCTCATTCAAGACACTTTGAAACAAGGCAAAGTGTGGGAGCCGGAGTATCAACGACTTTTCGAATATTTTGTTACCCCGGAAGACGTCGTTGTCGATGCCGGGGCTTACATCGGCTCACATACAGTGAAGCTCGCCCAGCTAGCGCATCGGGGACAGGTTCATGCGTTTGAGCCGCAGCAGATTGCGCTCCGGCTTCTTCACGAGAATATTGCGCTCAACAAGCTTACGAATGTCGTTGTGCATGAAACCGCGCTCGGCGATCACGCCGGATTCATTTCGATGCACGTTAGAGATGAAAACAATCTGGGCGCGACCGCCGTGGTAAACGACCCGACAGATCACATCCCACTCGAAACTCTGGATTCACTTCACCTCACGGCGTTGGATTTCGTAAAAATTGATGTGGAAGACTCCGAGCTCGTGCTGCTTGAAGGAGCAAAGCAAACGATCGCTCGCTTTCGACCGGTACTGGCGATCGAGTCCGGTGAATGGAATCAGCCGAAACTGTACGAGTTTCTGGATCGGTTGAACTATGACCACCAAGTCTTCTCGCCACGACAGATTCTCGCCCAACCGAAGGAGCGAGCCGTGCGCTACCCTCCGCAGCACTCGTCGTAGCCTTCGGTTACCGCCATAAAAAAAGGCCGCTTCGATGTTTCTGCTCATCGAAGCGGCCCCAGGTTCAGCGTCGGCGCGAAGGTTCCCGTTAGTCGTCGCGTCGAACGTCTCGAGCTTCTTGTGTATCCTTTGACTTCATATGCTGTACGAATTCGTCGATCTTTTGCTCGGCTTCTTGCTTTGCGATGCCGTAGTAACGCTGCAGCGAGCCGCTTAGTTGGTCCCGCTGACCATCGATCTGGTCCAAGTCGCTATCGGTGAGCTTGCCCCATTTTTCCTTGAGTCTGCCCTTCATCTCTTTCCAATTACCTTTGACGACGTCCCAGCTCATTGCTCATCTCCATTATTGGTGTACTGCGGTGCGGTCCGCATTGGTGCTCGACTCGTTCCGAATCGACACATCCTCACCGCCGGTCTCTTCTAAGATACCTTTTGCTTTTTCAGCCCACTCAGAGTTGTCGGCATGGACCGAAAGAAGGATGCCGCCGTGCTGGACACGGCCTTCGTAGCGCGAAGCTTCGTACTCGGGGATTCCAAGCCCAACAAGAGCACCCGACAGACCACCTACAGTCGCGCCAGTTCCGATCCCAGCCAGGAGCGCCATAACCGGACCCGCGGCGATGAAAGGTCCCACCCCGGGGATTGCGATGGCGCCAATCCCTGCGAGCCAACCAAGCGATCCGCCAACGAGCGCACCGATTCCGCCACCCACCGCAGCACCTTCCGGCGCTTTCGTCGTATTCTCGTGTGCGAAGCTACGAGTCGTGTCGGGCGACGAGAAAAGCACGGACACATCCGAATAACGGAATCCTTCCGCGCGCAGCCAATCAAGCGCGTTCTCAACCGAAGCGCGAGTGGCGAAAATTGCGTAGACAGTTGTATTGCCGACTTGCACGGGCCTCCGCATAACAAACTGTATCGGAGAATAAGGCAGGAGCGGCGCGTTCGGTATGATCCCGCTTATGCGGTGTGCAATTGTTGCCCACGCTCCATATCCGACGGTTGGCATGCGAATGCACTGAAAGTTTGGTGCTGAGCTGGGCACCTTCAGAAAGACCGGCGGCGGAGGCACTGCAGAACTGTTCTGCAGTGCTCCGCGACCGCAAGGCCTGGGGTAAGTCAGGCCTTGATCACGCGCGTGGAGAGGTCCTCCGGCTCACGATCTCTGTCGCGGCCCCGACGCGCACCCTTTCGACGACGCGGCGAGTCGACGCGGTCATCGTCGTCACTGCCGTCGTCATCGCCCTGGTCGTCGTCATCTCCATCGCCATCGTCGCGTCCGTGGCCATCGGCCGCGAACAGCTCCCAGGGCGGAAGAAGATTGCGCAGCTACGCGCGCAGGGATCCCCGCTCCGAATCATTGCCCGCGCCATTCGAGACGCCTGGGCAGGATCGGCGTTGGGATCGAAAAGAACTTCGTGGGACATCGCACTCACCTTTCATCACGAACATGGTTCCTGTCGTATGCCATCCAAAGCACACGTCTCCGTTCCGCTGCATGTCACGAGTACATCAGAGCAGAGACGAGCGCGTTGAAGTCGAAAAGTGAGGTCAGAACCTAAGCAGCTCAAGCACCGCGGTACGCTAAGGAGCACCGCGCTGAAAAGTGGAGGAGCCGAATACGCAGATAGGACAAATCGAGAGAGCCGCAGCTCGAATTGTAATTCATACCTAAAATTGGGTCAAATCGCCTATTTCACGACAGCCCGCTCGGGCAGGGTTGCGGTCCGATACTGCTGTTCCGGCGCGGTAAGGTCGACCACCCTCGCCCGCAGGTCGGACGAGATTTCCAG
Source organism: Bdellovibrionota bacterium (assembly GCA_046328905.1). GTDB lineage: Bacteria > Bdellovibrionota_C > UBA2361 > SZUA-149 > CAZDWZ01 > JAXLVP01. The sequence continues at coordinate 1,228,407 of JAXLVP010000002.1, read as the reverse complement.
GCTCTTGGCCGTAGCTTTGGCCAGCTGATTCACAATATGCGCACCTCCGGTTGCCACCACGCAGGAGCTGGGAATGCGAACGAGATTCGGCTGAACATCCACAGCGATGAAATAGTTATGATAGTTTCCCGTCGACAGCGCTCGACCGAGTGGGTGTTTCCATGACTGAGCAAGAGCCGATTCACTGAGCTCACCGACACAGTTGTTGGTTCCGGCCATATTCGCAGCGTCCGAAATGGTCCACTGACGCGTTCCCTGAGCATCGCGACGAACGTCAGCTACCACGATCCAGTGCGGACCGATTCCACCCTTGTCCGCATCGGCGTTGACGAGCAATATCGCCGGACGCCCTGTTTTCACGTGCCTCTCCAAATCATCGAGCGACGCGTTGTTGAAGCTACAGGTCTGGAGCCCCTGCTTTTTCAGAAAAGAAGCAATTTCGAGAGGGCCGGTAAAAATGCCGAGCGGATTAGTTTTATCGATCGCGTCTCGGAGGGAAACTGGAATGTCATACATCTGGCAAACGGTAGCGATCGCATACTGCCCGCAACAGTTGCGGAGCTTCCGCTCGACCTGTTTCATTACTCCCCTTTCCTCGTCGGTAAGGGATTCCTTTTGCGCGAGCTTATCGAGGAACGTCGCAGCCTCGAGAAACTGTCCCAACGGTCTGACCGTAGGCTCGGTTCGCGGCTCCGGCTTAGGAGCAATGTTTTGTTCTGGTGAGCCCATCTGCTCGCAATAGAAATCAGGTTCTTCCTCTGTTATGCGCTGGAATGAGCGGAGGTCACTTTTGCTGCGCAGAGGCAATCCCTGTGATTCCGGGGCGTTAGCCCTTATTGGGCTGTCCGTTTCGCCCGCCATGCCGAAAAACGGCTTCGCTGCGCGCCCTGTGGCGGCTGCTGAAACGCAATTGCCGGGGCGATCCATCTGCCGCTTGAGACGACGTGAGCCACCGTCTGTCGCGCGGCCTCCTCATGGTTCACGGTCTGCCGGACAAAAGCGGCCAGCCACTCACCCATCAAGTCGAAGGGACGAATCGCCAGGTCGACACCTTCGCGGCGGAGCTCCTGCTCATGCGGTGAGTCATCCGCGGTTGCCACCATCCAGGCCTTCGGAGCGATCGAGCGAACCATTCGTACGAGAGACCGGTTGTCTGTTCCCTTGAGCAACATGTCGGGAATCGTCGAGAGCACGATCTTGGCACGTTGGAGCTCCGCATGTTTGAGCGTGTCCATACTCGCGAGATCGCCGAAGAGCGCCTCTACGCCCCGGTCCTTCAATTCGACCAGCACTTCCGGGTTGAAGTCGATGACGAGAATGTGAGGAATGAGCTCTGCGTGATGAGACGCGATCGATTCGAGAAGCGCACGAGCACCGCGGTGATAACCCAAGAAAACAATTTCGAACCTGCGCTGCTCAGGGATATGCCCATGCTCGATCGCAGCCTTCTCGGGGCTGATCTTGTCGAGCTGCCGCGAGAAAGCAAGGTACAGCTCGTGATTATACCGTATCGCATACGACGAAAGCACCGAGAGAACCACCAGGGCGATGATAAGTATCGACATCATCGACTCAGGGATGTGCCCAAGCGTCACTCCGATACTGCCAATCACAAGTGAAAATTCGCTCAGTTGAGCGAGGTTCAGACTACAAACGAACGCCGCCCGGCGGCCCGCCCCAGCAAGCGTCAGCAGAGGATAAATGGAAAGAAATCGCGAAGCGATGATAAATCCGGAAACAAAGAGGACCGGTTGAACCAGCTGCATGGTTGGCGGATCAATCTTCATGCCGAGAGACACGAAAAACAAGGTGAGAAAGAAGTCGCGGAGCGGAAGGGTTTTGGCTGTAACATGCACACTGTATGGAAACGCCGAGATGCTCAGGCCGGCTATCAGCGCTCCCATCTCATTCGAGAGCTGGAGGACGTCAGCGAGCCCAGCCATTATCGCGCACCATGCAATCGAAATCGAGAGCACCATCTCAGGACTCTTCGCGACTCGGTGAAACAGCGGCCCAAGGAGATACCGGCTGACCGTAAATCCGAGCGCAACTAAAAACGCGGAGCCTCCAATCGCAAGGGCGATAGGACCGAATGACGGTTTCGAGATATTCGGCTGGATAGCAAGAATGAGGATGGCGTAGATATCTTGGACAACGAGAATCCCGAGCGTCAGCTTCCCCGGTAGGGTTTCGAACTCGTGTTTGTCGTCAAGCGCCTTCACGACGATCGCCGTGCTCGAAAGAGCGCAGAGCAGCGCAAAATAGAGCCCCCGAACATCACCGCCGGTCAGTCCGAAGCCGAGCGCGCCGAAAGTGAGTATCCCGAGAGCGACACACACCGGAAACTGCCCGAAGCCGCCAAACAGCAGCGAACGCCCGGAGCTGAAAAGCAGCTTGATGTTGACCTCGAGCCCGACGATGAAGAGAAGCAGAATCAAACCGATCTCGGAGATGATCTCGACATCATCTGCGTCCGCGATAAGCCCGTATCCGGCCTTGGGGCCGATAAGTATACCTGCCAGCAAGAATCCGAGGATGATCGGCTGCCGCAACAGATGTGCGAGGACACCGATTATGGTCGACACGATAATCGCGACACCGATGTCCTGCACAAGGTGCGGCATGCCAGCTAACTCTCCCCGACCACGCAATCTACCTCCGTCTCGACGAGCCACTCGGGATTTATCAGAGCGCTTACCTCAACGAAAGTACACGCGGGCCGAATCTCCCCAAAAAGCTCACCATGAGCACGAGCCGCATCCTCCCAACGAGCGATGTCGGTGAGCATGATACGCGTGCGAATGACATCCTCGAGTCGTCCGCCCGCCTCTTCAATCGCGCGCTTACTGATCTGCAAACAATGTTTCGTCTGCTCGTAGAGATCCCCCGGACCGGCAACACCACCTCCGGGAAGCACAGGCGCAGTCCCCGCGACACTGATGAACGAACCGATTCGGACCGCACGTGAAAAGCCGATAGATTTTTCGAAAGGAGATCCCGAGCTGATATTTTTGCGCTGCATAAAAGTGTTCCTCAAAAAACGATGTGGGTAAGACGATTGTCACAGCGGGATACACTGTAGAGCAAAAGCCCCTCCACTAGGAACCATCAGCGAAATGTTGCCCTCCCCTATCCTCCCGGGGTATGTCCGATGGACAATGTCCGAACAATCTCACTCTTCGACAGTCACCTGCCCAGGTTGCGGCGGCCCGAACACTGCCGAGGCGATTTTTTGCGCCAATCCGGCCTGCCACAAAGCTCTCGGCGGATTCAAGTATGTTTTGGAAGAGGTTTCGAACGATACGAGCTGGATCATGCGCTGGGCAGATCGTGTCAATGAGCTCACAGGCCAGCCTCACTTCGTGAGCATCCACATCATCTGGTTCGCGCTCTGGATACTGTTGAACGCCGGCATCTTCACCGGAATGGCTGTCTTCGATCCCTACCCCTACGGCCTTCTCGGCATCATCCTCGCGATCGAGGCAACGCTGATCACCAGCTTCCTGCTCATCAGCAACAACCGCCAGAACACCTACGCGAACAAACGTGCCGAACTGGACTACGAGGTAAACGTCCGAACGTTCCGCATCATCAGCCGCGTAGAATCAGAACTCGCTCACCTCTCCAACCGATTGGATAAGATCGAAGAAAAGCTGGCGCGGTAAGACATACCCGGGCAACGTTTTCAACAAACAGCCAAACAAAACAATCGAACAAAAATTCCTAATCAACAAACGCGCAGCAGTTATCAATGGAAGCGGCCCCCCACATCGCCCCTTCTGTTGATAACTGCTGCAACGCGAATCACGCCCGACTGAACGCACCACCCGCCAGCAAACAAACAAAAAACTCCAAATCAAACAAACGCGCAGCAGTTATCAATGGAAGCGGCCCCCCGCATCGCCCCTTCTGTTGATAACTGCTGCAACGCGAATCACGCCTGACTGAACGCACCACCGCCCGCCAGCAAACAAACAAACAAACAAACAAAAACTCCAAACCAACAAACGCGCAGCAGTTATCAATAGAAGCGGCCCCCCGCATCGCCCCTTCTGTTGATAACTGCTGCAACGCGAATCACGCTCGACTGAACTCACCACCACCCAACAGAAGCGCTGCAAAGCGAACCACCGCCCCAATCACTCAAACAAATCCCGATGTACGCCGATGTCATACGCACCCGTCGGTGGTGGAACGGTAGGCCGTCCACACTCGTCCGGCTTCCTCTGGTCCAGAATCTGGTCAATGTAATAATCGCCGTAGAACTTCCGTGCGAACATATGATTGTGCGCTCTGCAAACTGTGCGAAGGTTTCCGAGCTCGGTTCGCCCACCGTATGCCCATGGGATCCGATGATCGAGCTCGAGCTTCCCTGTTGCGCAACACCGCGTTCCATCAGGTGCTTCGTAAGTGCACTGATGCCCATCGCGTTCTAAGACCTCATCTCGCAGTTGAAGAGATGGAAAGCGACGAGCGGCAGGATCCGCTTCTGCGGCGGGCATCGCCGAGACGACTTCGCCGGCAACAGACTGAACTGTATCTACTGCCGAAACAATGCGCGCTCCTTGGCGCAGCAGCTTTCGCTCTTCTTTTGCTTTGCGACGTTTCAAACGCTCCTTCGGACAGCGCCGAGCAAGGAACTCGTCCAAAGCTCTGTCGAGCACACTCTCGACATCATATGCCTCGAGTAGCTCTTGCGCTCGCTCCAGCTTCGCCTTCATTGAGGCGCTTGCAGTAAACGAGATGCGATAGAGCTCCTCTGAACATTCCGTCGGCAAAATAGTAGTTACTCCCGCGCGGGAGTCATTACTATTTTGATCATGTTCAAACAGCGATGCTTGACCGCGTGCAGCCGCGTTTGTTCGCGCAGCGCGGATCGGTTCAATCTTGTCCGCTAACTTGGAAGGCTCGACCGGCAAGTGATAAGCGACAATCCGCTGGACCTCATCTTTCGACTTTCCTGAAAGCTCACAGAGCAACTCTCGAGCATTCGGACGATCCATGGCGTCTGCTACAGACTCCAAAGTTCCAAGCGAGAGGCGCCCATCTTCCAAGCATTCATAGACTTCGGGAAATCTCGCAACGATTCGAGCAGCGACAATTCGTCTCTGTGCCGAGGATCGAGAGTAGCCGAGCCCCCGGCAAGCGTAGTCAAACATCGAAGTGTAACCCAGCTCGGCGTAGAGCCTTCGAGAAGACATCTCGGCGAGATGAAGAACGATTCGATGGGTGAGTTCGCGCTCCTGTTTGACCAGGCGCTTCAGGTTCTGCGTAAGCTCTTCGTTTGAAATACTGGAGAGTGATGTGGACATAAGAACTCCTCTGCAATGACAGAGGAACTCTAACATGGGCGAAAATCGGTTCTCAGAATTGAGCTGTGCTGCACGATCGTGAGGCGGTCAATCCAAATGCCCTGGAAATCGGCACCGATCGTACAGCGGGCTCGTACGCACACGAGAAGCACCTTAGAACGCTTTCTCCGCGAGTTGCCTGTTCGATCGCGAAAAACACGTCAAGCTCTTTTTGATCTTTTTTTTTGTTCTTGTCGTAGTGGTTACTTCATCACTCCGTGCAGCGCATGCAGCAGTTACCCACAGCAGGGGCGCTGGAGTGGGGCCGCTCCTGTGGATAACTGCTGCTCGTCCGGTTTGTTTCTTTTTGAGAGTGGAGTCTTCGTATGAGCAACTCACCGAGTTTGTTCCGCCTCGTCTGAAGTTAGCGTGGTTGGCGGCAGTTAATGAGGAGTCGACACCAAGTGACCGGATTGAGAGCACGATTCTGTTTCCTCGATGGTTACTCCATCACGCCGTGCTGCGCATGCAGCAGTTACCCGCAGAAGGGGCGATTGAGAGGGCCGGTTCTATTGATAACTGCTGCTCGCCCAGTTTGATTTTAAGGAACTATCTCGGAGAAGCATTCATTCTCAATCATAAGCAAGGCTCAAACGCGAGAATACCGACAACGGACCTCCGCTGACAGTGGGCCCGCCGTTTCCTGTCGTCACTAAAAAAAACGGAGCCCGAAGGCTCCGCCTGAAGGATTGGGCCTGCTCACCCACCGTGGGCGAATTCGGGATACAGTGTCATACCGCCGTCGACGAAAAGCGTGACTCCATGCACGTAGTCAGAGTCATCTGAGGCGAGCCATACGCATGCTTTCCCGATGTCGTCAGGGTCGCCTACCCGTCCGTATGGAATGAGCGTAAGCAGCGACTTCTCCTTCTCTGGCGTATCCCATGCATCCTTATTGATTCGCGTGCGGATCGCGCCGGGTGCTACTGTGTTGACGCGAATCTTATACGGCGCAAGCTCTTGAGCCATGCTTTTCATAAGCTGCATCACACCGCCTTTTGACGACGCATAGTTCACGTGGCCCGCCCATGGGATAACCTCGTGCACCGAGCTGATACAAATGATCTTCCCTGATGCCTGTGAGATTCCCTGACGTACCCCGCGTCGGACGAATTCCTTCGCGGCCTCGCGCGAGCAGAGAAATTGACCGGTCAGATTGACCCCGATTACAGTGTTCCACTGGTCAAGTGTCATATCGATGAACGGAGCGTCTTTCTGCAGGCCCGCATTGTTAATAAGAATGTCCACCGTACCGAAGTGTTCCTTCGTCTCCGCGAACATTCTCAAGACGTCGTCTTCTTTTGCGACGTTGGCTTTCACAGCCAAAGCCTTTCCACCCCCCTGCTCGATTTTTTTGACTGTCTCGTTGGCACCGTCCGGAGTGCTCGAATAGTTCACGACGACGTTTGCTCCGGCCGCTGCAAGACATTCTGCAACGCCTTGGCCGATACCCGAGCTTGCGCCCGTAACGATAGCTGTTTGCCTTTTTAACGAAGCCATAGGTTTCCTTTATCGTTGATTGTCCGTGAGTATATGAGCGCGCCGCGAGAGTTGAGCGGAGACCCAATTGACGATTCGCGTGTCAGCAAATTCGTCGCAAAGATATCTGGGGCCGTCAACGAAAACAGGAGGCGGCGAATACGACGGAGCTGGACAGCCGATGAATTACGACAACTTTGCTGCTTCAGATGCAGAATCGAATGCCGCGCGAATAGCCTGAATCTCTGTCGGGTCCAGCGACAGCCGGGCGGCAGCAGCGTTGTGTGAAGCCTGATCCGCGTTTCTTGCACCAACCAACGCCGCCGTAATCCCCGGTTGCGCAATTGTCCAGGCAACGATGAGTTGCGAGAAGCTCGCTCGATGCCGATCGGCGATTGGCTTGATTGATTCGAGGGCTGCAAGGACACGCCGCCGGTTTTCTGCACTGAACAACCGGTGGGTTGCTCGATGGTCTCCCGGAGCAAAGTGTCGATCTACGCCGACTGCCCCCGTGAGCAGCCCTCGTTCGAGCGGAGAATAACAGATCACACCGATGTTCTGTTCACGGCAAAACGGCAACGTCGTTTCTTCGATCTGACGCTGAAGGACACTGTACGGAGGTTGTAGGCTCGCGATTTCGGCGACAGAGCTCGCCCGTCGCATCTGTTCGAGATCGTAATTGCTCACGCCGATCGCGCGAATCTTTCCCTGTTCTTTCAGCTTCACGAGAGCACCGATCGCGTCTTCAATCGGAAATGTCAGATCGGGCCAGTGAATCTGATACAGATCGATTACGTCGGTTTCGAGTCGTTGAAGGCTCGCTTCACATTCGCGAAATATGTTTTCCGGTCGCGAATTGCTTCGCAAGGTAACTTTCTTACCGGTGGGATCGGTTGATTCGACCGGCATCGAGCCTTCCGTCACGTCCCAGCTTCGACCGCATTTGGTGGCAATGATGACATCATTTCGGCGACCACGGAGCGCTTTGGCAACCAGACGTTCACTGTGCCCCATACCATATACGGCCGCCGTATCGATCGTGTTCACGCCCGCGTCGAGGCTAGCGTGTATCGCTTCGACTGCATCCTTTTCGTCGCTCCCTCCCCACATCCACCCACCAATAGCCCAGGCGCCGAAGATGACTGGGGAAACGGAGATGCCTGAAGTACCGAGCGGTCGTAATTCCATTGTGTCGCCTCAGAGTTGATTGCGCTTCGATGCTATAAAAACTGTTCGGCGTGATCAAGAGAGCGGAACATACGCTTGCGTGCGTGTTGAATTCAGCGTGCGAGATCCAACGCTAGCGGTGGGAAGCGGGAATACCGCTGCTCCGAATGGGACGAGCTAGGCGATGGCATGTACGACACGGAAAGGGCGGTCACGCTCGTTACGCGGTCGCCCGAATGTCTATTTTCTTCCCAGAAGCTCACGCGCGATCACTACGCGCTGTACCTGACTCGTGCCTTCATAAATCTGCATGAGCTTCGCGTCTCGCATGAGTTTCTCTACGGGGTATTCTTTCGTGTATCCGTAGCCTCCGTAGATCTGAACGGCGTCGGTCGTCACTCGCATCGCCATGTCTGCAGCGAATCGCTTTGCCATCGATGATTCGAGCGAGCTTCGCTTCTTTTGGTCCGCGAGCGCCGCTGAGTGCAGCGTGAGCCAGCGCGCAGCAGCAATATCGGTAGCGGCGTCGGCAAGCATCGCGCCAACCATCTGGAATTCGCCGATCGGTTTGCCAAATTGCTTCCGCTGGCCAGCGTATTCCAAGGCGCAGTCGAGCGCTCGCTGCGCGATCCCCACGGCAATCATCGCAGTGAAAGGACGAGAGAGGTCAAGAGTTCGCATCGCTATTGAAAACCCTTCTCCCTCCTTCCCGATACGCGCAGATTCCGGTACCTGCACTTTCTCGAAAATGACCGAGGTCGTATTGGATGCACGCTGGCCGAGCTTATCCTCGTGATGCCCATGAGAAACTCCAGCGGCATCCGCCGGAACGACAACGCAGCAGATGCCCTTGTGTCCCAAAGCGGGATCGAGCGTCGCGAAGACGGTGTACTGGCTGGCGACGCCGCCGTTTGAGATCCACTGTTTCGCTCCAGTGAGCTCGTACCCGCCATCCACTTTGGTAAGCCGCGTGCTCAAACCGGCAACGTCCGAACCCGCGCCAGGCTCACTCAAGCAGAAAGAAGCGAACTTCCCGCCTCCAGTGATACCTCCGATGAATTTTTCCTTTTGCTCGTGCGTTCCCGCCAGGTGAATTGGAATGAGCGCGAGATCGTTCACGACGCAGGACGTCGTCACGCCGGAGCACCCGTAGGCAAGCTCTTCAACGACGAGGCAGCAGTCAACATACGACAGGCCCGAGCCGCCATATTCGTCAGGCAGAGAGAGATTTACGAATCCAAGTGAACGCGCTTTTTCGATGAGCTCTTTCGGAAAGTCGCCGGAGCGATCGAATGAGGCAGCAACCGGAATGATTTCCGTGCGCGAAAATTTTCGAACTGTGTCTCGAAGAAGAATCTGCTCAGGAGAAAGGTCAAATGAAAGTCCGGACACGAAAGCACCTCCAAAGGGGATGCGCCGGACTGTTATTCACCCGATCCCTCTGTCGGCTCAACCGGCACTTCGGCAACAGGAGGTTTCGTGAAACGGCGGATGATCCGGCCGCGCGAAAGATCATACGGAGAGATCTGAATGCGAACGTGGTCTCCGGGAAGAACGCGGATATAGTGCTTGCGCAGCTTGCCGGCGAGGTAAGCAAGCAATTCATGACCGTTTTCACACTGAACGCGGAAAGTCGTGTTCGGAAAACACTCCTTCACTACTCCATTCAGCTCGAGGTGATCGTCTTTCGCCATAATTCCAGCAGCACCCAATACCTAATCCCTTGCGGGGAAAGAAAAATTCTCCACGAAAACCCGCGAAGCATGGGGCTTTTTAGCGCCATTGCATTGGGGTGTCAATGACGTTAGACACCGGTTCGCGATCGACAGCTGCCCGGCTTTCCCCAAATTCGTTTGTGAAAATCACTCCTTGCGCGATCCGGCGAATTACCGCCTAATAACGGCGGTGGATGTTTTAGAACAAAGGAAGAGAGAAATGAAAAGCCGCCTTCGGGTCACAGTCGGGATTTTTGCATCGTTTTTCTCGTTCTATTTGGCATCCGTCGAGCAATCAGCGCAGGCTCAAGTTTTCGATCGTGACTACACGCAAGGGTCTGATGTTTATGCGCGCGGATCGCTGGGATTGTTTTCGGATCGCGAGTTTCGCGGGCAAAACCTCTACGACGGGTCATCCCTCCAGTTTGCTCCGCAGGTCGGTTTGGGGACAGAGATAGGTGTGCTCTACGTCGGTGGTTTCGCTCACTTCGCCGTAGATAACCAGGACGAGCCGGTAACACCGCGAAAGTCGTTCAACGAATATGACTTCGAGCTCGGCGACATTCTGAAGTTTGATGAGTTCAATATCGCCGTCGGACACCGATGGTACACATACAGCCGTTCAAATCCCCGTCTCAAGGATACCGGCGAGCTGTTCGCAGAGCTGACGACAGAAATTATCGCGCATCCGCACTTCAACGTTGAGTACGATGATATCCGCCACAACGGATGGTACTATGAATTCGGACTTGAACAACCCGTGTCACTCGGGCTGCAGAACGAACATGATGCGGTTGTCCCGTCCGTCACAATGGGCATGAGCTCAGGACTCGACAACGGGCCGAATGCTATCTATGCCGATGACGGAATTGCGTTTGTTGATGTCGGGCTCAAGGGAATCTTCACCCTCGCCGATGGAGTCTTCGTCGAGCCCGAAATGCATTACGTCGAGGAAGTCGACGATGCGACTGATTCGGAGTTTACCTTCGGCGTTAATTTCGTCGGTCGCACAGGTAGCATTCAATAATTCGTCTGAGCGTCTCCCCCAACTAAGTAAAATCCGGCAGGAGGAAGAGAGGGCAACCCTTTCTTGCGCTCCTGCCCGGACTTGTGTCGCTGCGTCCGATTAGCAGGGGCCGTGCGACATCAGCAGGGCGCCGATGAGGTTGAGCGTCCGCTCAATCTCGTCAACCTCGATGTACTCCTCAAAGGTGTGTGCTTCACGAATCGACCCGGGACCGAACACGATCGTCTGCTTGGCGGCGCCGCGCATCCGAGCCCAGTCGGTTCCGAACGGAAGCCACACCGGCTCGTTTCCGCTGGCCGCGGACAGGAGCTGAAGCAGCTCGCCGCCGTCTTGAAACGAAGCGTCCTGACATGAGCTGACGTTCCACTCGACCTGGATTTCGCGGTCGTGGTGGCCAACATCGACCTTCACGATGTGCGGCACGAGCTCCCTCAGCTCGGCAGCGCTCATCTTCTCGGTCAATCGCATGTCGACCGTCAGAGCGGCCTCGCCAGAGATGACGTTCGGGCCGGTTCCGCCGCGCATCTGCGTGAACCGCATCGTGGGTACGGAATGCGCACCCTTCCAGGAGCGGGCATTCCCTTGAAGCCAGCTCTCCAGGCAGGCCGCAGCGCGGATAGCCGCCCGGTTGGCGTCGTGCCCTTCGGTCACCGAGCTCGCGTGTGCGGACTCGCCGATGAAGCGGAACTCGCCGCGCAGGACGCCGTTATGTCCGAAGCCGGGCGTGTTCATCGTCGGTTCGGCGACGATCAACCAACCGAGATTTGGATGATGCTGCTCGACCCACTTCTTCGCTTTCGCGGCACCGGTGCCGAAACGCTCCTCGTCTACGACGAACATGAGCAGCAGCGGCGCGAGGGGCCACATTCGGTTTCGTCCCATCGCTTCAATCATGGCGAGCACGATGGCGATGAACGCCTTGTTGTCCACAGCGCCGCGGCCGTAAACCCTGCCGTCACGCACCTCCGGGCAAAAGGAGGTGCGCGCTGCAGGGTCGGTGTGAACCGTGTCGGTGTGGATGATGATTCCGACCGGCGGGCGCTGCTCGCGACTCGGGATCAGGCAGTAGACGTTCGAGCGGCCCGAGGAAACCTCCTCGAGCTCGGAAGCGAATCCGCATCCGCGGATGAACTCCTCCAGAAATCCGACCACTCGGTGCTCGCCGATCTCGTCAAGCGAAGCCGTGTAGCCGTTCGGATTGACCGACGGAAGCGCGATCAACTGCTTGAGCAGCTCCAGGACGCGCTCGACGTCGACATGAGCCGCAAGTGCCTCTTTTGTAGCCTGCATGTTGAATCTTTCTGAATCGGGATGCAATCGTGCCGGATGTCCGAGAACAAAACCTTGCTCTCTTCCTTGACCTCCGGTAGGCGAAGCTCGAGCCTCGATCACCGAAGGGGGAATGTGAATCTACTCTGTGGACGGAGAATTGAAGATAGCTGCGCGGCCCGCAGCATGTGACTGACCTTGTTCAGCTCAGAGCTCTCAGGCGTCCGGACGAAGATGTGCCAGCATCACGGAGAGCATTCGGGCATACTGCTCGATGAACTCGTTCTCGAATATCTCGAGCTTTTTTTCCGGAGTGACGTACAACGACATGCTGCCGATGAGCTTGGTCTGAAAGATCAGCGGAATCACCAGCAGCGAGCTGAAATTGTGCGCGCGGGCCATGTGAAGTGAACCATATCGCGGCTCCTTCGTGAGATCAACGACCTTCAGCGGCGCGCCCTGCTCGAAAGCCTTCTCCACAAGCCCGTTTTTCAAGGGAATGCTGGCTTTGCTGCGCCATTTCTCGTTCACTCCGAACGACGAAATCATCTCCAATATGCCTGTTTTCTCGTTGTAACAGCGCAAAATGCAGGCATCGGATCTGGTGAGCATGATCATCGAGTTGACGACGTAGTCAGCAACCGGCTTTCGGTATTCGAACTGCTGACACATTTCGGCCAGCTCGAAAACGTAATCAAGCTGTCGGCGAACAACCCCCAGCTTGTTGTACGCCTCTCTCATCTTCTGATACTTGAGCGCGAGCTCCTCTTCGAACTTTCGCTCAGCTGTGATGTCGCGCACGATCAGCAACGAAATCGGCCCCGACTCAGTAAGATTTGTCTCCGGCAGCGGATTGACCGTCGTTGAAACCGTAACGCGCTGCGCGTTTTTGTGCTTCGCAGAAAACTCCAGACGATAGCGTATCTCTGCCGGACCCAGCACCGACTCGACGTCTGCTTCGTCGAAGATCACGGAGAGCTTGGCGCCAATGACCTCTTCCTTGCTGTAGCCGAAGATCGTCTTCGCGCCTTTGTTCCAGAATTCGATGTTGCCGGATCGATTGACGACAATCATCCCGTCGCTTGCATACGACATTGCGAAATTGAGCAGGCGCTCGCGCTCTTCTCGTTTCTTGAGCTCGCGAAGGTCCGTGATAATTCCAAGAGTCCGACCCTCCGAAAGCGGCGCACCACTGATCAATGCCGGAATCCGCTCGCCGCGCTTGGTGACGATGGTAGCTTCGTAGCTCGAGCTGATGCCTTGGCTCCGTTCAGTCTTGTCGATCCGGCGGACTCTGTGCCGGCTCGCTTCGTCGAACAGGTCATATGCCAGAACCCCGACGACGTCCTCGCAGTCGCAACCCATCATGGAGCAAAACTTAGGATTCACGTAGAGCGTCCGATGGTCGTTGTCGACAATCCATACGCCTTCGTTCATGTGCTCAACGAGTCGGCGAAACAGGAACTGCTCTTCGAAGTCGAGTGCTTCGGGGATGGCGTTAACGTGCATTGGCAAACACCTTCCGTCTGGTCGAAGCACCGAGACCACCCGATCGCCCGCTCAGGCGACGTAGCGACGGATCGGCGATGATGCGAATCCTGTCGCCTTCTTCGATTATTCGATCCAAAGTCGCAGGCTCACCGTTTACTTGGCCGCTCACCGCTGTTTCTCCCAGCTCTGAATGCAGCCCGCGAGCAAAATCATGGAGCGTCGAGCTCGCCGGCAGAGCAAAAACATCACCGGTGTAGGAAAAACAATAGACGAGCCGCTTTGCGGCGACCTCTTGCGCGAACGCTCTGAAATGAGCGAGGAGCCGCTGCTGCGCAGGAGATAGGATTTGAGCGCGTTTCGTCCGGGCATACAGCCAATGGGAAGCCAAACCGTTCTTTGCATATTCGTGCATCGTCCGAGTGCGGATCTGCACCTCAATCAAAAGATCGAGCTCGGGCAACACGTGGCGCAAGCAGGTATGCAGGCTTTCGTATCCGTTGATCTTAGGAATGCTGATGTAGTCTTTGAATCGATCGGCAACGGGGTAGAACGAGTCGTGCAAGAGATTCAGGATGTCATAACAGCGACTCCGATCATCGGAGCTCACGACCACACGAAACGCAAAGACGTCGTGAAGCGCAATTCTCGCGGACGCGCGCTTTTTGAGCTTCCGAAAGACGCTGTAGGGGGTCTTGTAACGGCCGTAGATCTCGACATCGAAACCGTTTCGCATCAGCAGATCCTGCAGGATATCGCTGACACGGTTGACGTATTTTTCGGATTGCTCTTTGTAGCCGCTCAGCAGCCCATCAACTTCGAGAAACTCCGCGGGGTGAAGGATCTGAAAGCAGCGACTGTCCAGGCGATTTTTCTCGCGGAAGATACCAAACCTCTCGGCGAGGGGTGAGAGCACTTCTAGATAGTTCTGAGCGATGCGCTTGAGCTCGAGCTCCGTTAATGCGCCATCGAGGAAATTGTCGAGATACGCATCGAGCTCAACCAGGAGCTGATAGAAAAGCTCTGCGGATGCGGAGAAGCGTTCCAAGAAATATGCGCTGAGCAGATCCCGATTCGACGGGGAAGGCCGAACGAACGAGAGCGTTCGCATCCAGAACGAAAAACACTCCGATTCAGAACGAATAGTAAGCGCAGCCGTGGCGGCAGCGCCCAGATCCGGGTCGCCAACCGAAGCAAGCTGCTGTTCGCCGTCGTTCATCGATTCGTCCTTCGTGGCGAAGAGGGAAACGTCAAGTGCTGCGAGAGCTACAACTGAAATCGGACATCTCTCGAACGGCAAGCGCCGCTCGAACCGGCGCTCGACCGGGGTCTACTCAATACTCGGAGTGTCGCCGGAGTTCAAGCACGGTCGAATGGCACAACCGTGCGCCGGTGAATTGCTTTTAAATACAGATTGTTACCAGGCGGCAGCCGGGGCTCAGCACCGACCGATGCCGCGACGCATCAACTGGCTATCCGCATCGCCAGGCGTTGCGTCTGGATCATCCAGGCGGTCCTCAGGGAGGAGGAGAAGATCGAGGCGGGCACGCGAATTCGACTCCGTTGCAAGGGAAGAACTCGAGAACAGCAAAGCCAGTCGGACGACAAGCGACAAAGCTGACGGAACCGGGCTATGAGCTACCGCCATGGGGATGCCCCCTATTATCGGAGGGGTGAGCTGCAGATTATCCACGGCGATTCGCTCGAGGTTCTGCCGAGTCTCCCAGCCGAGTCGTTCGATTTCCTCCTGACCGACCCGCCGTATCCGGATTACCTAGGGCGGTGGGATGGAGACAGAAAGACGATCGTCGGTGATGACGACGATCGATGGGTCCGGCCGATCTTCTCGGAGCTCTACCGCGTGCTCAAGGACGACGCCCTAGCCGTGACTTTCTACGGCTGGCCTCATGCGGATGTCTTTGTCGGCACCTTCAAAGAGGCTGGATTCCGGCTGGTGAGTCATCTCGCCTTCGTGAAGAACGTCTGGGGACTCGGGCGGTTCACCCGCGGACAGCACGAGACGGCGTTCCTGCTCGCCAAGGGAAGGCCGGCGATGCCGAAGTGTGGAATCTCCGACGTCTTCGAGTGGACGCGCGAGCTCGACGCCGCTCATCCCAATCAGAAGCCGCTTGCGGCCATGAAGACGATCCTCGCGACCTACGCACCGGAGAAGGCGTCGGTGCTCGATCCATTCCTTGGCTCAGGAACGACGCTGCGTGCGGCGAAGGATTTGGGTATGAGCGGCGTGGGCATCGAAGTCGAAAAGCGATGGTGCGAGGTCGCGGCGATGAGAATGGCGCAGGAAGTTTTATTTGTCTAAAACACCTGCCTTTACCCCCGAGAGCCATATGCTCAGTCGCGTAAGGACTTACAAGCAGATATTACATACCGACAAACGTCTCGATCACTTACGATTCTGCTGAGCAGCCCATACTGATTTGCCGGACCATCCTCCTTGGCAGGGGCTAGAATCTAGTCACTGAAAGACTTCTCTGGCGACAGATTCTCCAGCTCCAAGTCTATGGGATGATTTGAAGCGGGACTTCGTTGGGTATAAACTGCCTTCCATTTTTCACTCTTTTCCAGAGCCTAGCCTCGCGGCCACAAACATCATAGATCAGTTCGTAGCCCTTAAAGAATGCTCGCTCCAGATCACCCGGACCTGGCACAGCCTCTGATACTGGATGTGAGTGAAACGATCCCAGAATTGTAACAGAAGCGGGGAGTGGATCCGTCAGGGCGTTCTTCAACTGAGGCGCAGAAATAAAAAACGAGCCTGGCTGCTTCGAGTCGTTCTTCAAAAAGCGAAACTTCAGTCTTCGATGAGTATCGCACAATAAGAGACCGCAAACCTCACTTTGGTCACGCCGTTGTGCGGCACGGGCTCGTCTTCTGAGCCGACTCATCTCACATCTCGGAATAATATATGCGGCCCGTCTCGTTCTGCCTCCACGACGCGATGTAACTACCATAAAACTACTACATGAATCCCCACACAGGATTTCCTGGGAACGGGAGGAAAAAAATCCATACTGGAACTTTTGTTAAATCTGGGATGTCTATTCTGCTGGGCTCGTCGCCTAAGTCATCGCAATGGTGATCGGCATTACCTTTTGGCCGTCTACTAAGTTCCTTAATGCGGCGCTTAATCTTTTCCTTATCCTTTTGGGACAGGTCAGGGTCTTTCAGCTTCTCTTTGAGCTCTTTGATGATCGACGGGTCACTGAATCCGGGATCATCTCCCCCGAGCGTACTTTTTGGCTCTAGACCATCAGGATCCGTGAATAACACAGGATTGTTATTCGCGTACCCATACAAATTTTCCCCGCCTTCATACTCAATGGGATCCCTCCCCATCCATCGCATCAGTTTCGGGCTATACCACCGATGAGTTGCAAGGATCAGACCAAGAGGCCCATCCGAATAATATCCAACTTTGCCCCCGTACCGATGCGGATTGAAATCCGTACCACTCGACGTCACCGGAACTCCGTAAGCGGTGTAAAGGTAGGAATCCGCTACGGTTCCGGAAGCGTCGGTCAGATATCTCGTCTCGCGCTGTGGCCCAAAGTGAAAGTACCTCGACTTGTTGCCGCTGATGACCCGCTCAGAGACTATCCCGTCCGGTCCCCAGGTGTATGCAGCTTTGACACCGCTCGTCGTCACCTCCCCAACCAGCCGGTCACCATCGAAGATATACCAGACGTAGGTCGAAGACGTCGTCCCCGGCTTCGCTAGGACTCGCTTGCCGAACGGATCGTAGTTGTATCCGATGCTCGTCGACCCCTGGGTCTGGTTGTCCATCTTCTCGCGCGTCTCGTACGAGAAGGTCCCTGAAGTCATCCCGGTCACGTTGACGGCAGTGAGGTTCCCGGCGCCGTCGTACGAGTACGTCCCTCCGGAGAGTGACGCGAATTTGTTCGCCGCGTCGTAAGTTGCGAACGTCGAACCGTCGAGCGTCGTGACGTTGCCCGCAAGGTCGTAGGCATACGTGTGCGAGAACGAGTTCGTCCCTGTTCGGGTTTCCCCTGTTAGTCGATATAGGTCGTCGTATGTGTAATCGACCGTGGTCAAATCGAGCTCCGTCACCTTGGTGATGTTGCCGACTGTGTTAGCCGTCCCGTCGAACTCCATCGAATAGGACGCGAACGGAGTTCCGCTCAGCTTATGTGTGATTGAGCTTACCCAGCCGCGAGGCTCGTAGTAGCCGTAAGAAGTCGTCGTGCCGTTTCCATTCGTCTGGGTCGTGATCTTGCCTTCGTGGTCGTAAGCGAAGGTCGAGCTCTCGCCGAAGGAGTTCGAAACTCCAGTCATCCGGCCTGCTCCGTCGTAGGTGTAGGTCCACGTGACCACGACGGTCGAACCACGTTTCCACTGCATCGTCGCCACCGTACCGTCGGGGTTGTACGTGTAATACAGGAAGTTGTTCGTAGTCAGACCGGAGTTGCTGTAGTTGTAAGTAACGTTATCGACTTGGCGACCCGTGGTGTACGCGTACGTAGCCGAGCCGGTATAGCAGTTCGTGCTGCTGTAGCTTCCGTCGATGCGATAGAAATACTCGAGCTGGGTTTGCGACGGGCTCGAGAACGTCCAATTCGTGATCCGGCTCAACCCGTCGTAGGTGGCAGTCATGATTCGCCCGCGAGGCTCGGTCAGCGAGCTGAACCGCCCGTGTGAATCGTATTTGTAAGTGCGCTGGCTGCTGTCCGGATACGTATCGAGCTTTTTCTCACCCGCGTTCCCGTACGTGTAATTTGTGGTGTTGCTCCTCGCATCGACGAACGAAGAAAGCTGCCTATCTCCGGTATAGTTCCAGCTAAGCTGGTGACTCAGCGGCCCAGATTCTGTGGCAAGCAGATCGACACCTGGCTTCCAGGTGAAGTCGAACTCTGTACCTGCCTCGTCGATCGTCGAGTCAAGGTCCCGTCCGGTGTAGGAGTTCGCATTGGTCGTCGAGTCGGGAAACTGTAGGCCGAGCAATCGCCGACTGGGGTCATAGGAGTACGTCGTCGTGTGGGTCACTCCGCTACTCGGTGAGGTGGTCCGAGAGGTCACATCGCCGAGGGGTGAGTAGCTATCAAACGTCGTGACGTCGCCAGCTCCGTTCGTGATGCTTCGCAGATAACCGAAAGCGGCATCCGACGGGTTCTCTTCATACGCGTAGGTCGTCGTGCCGATCGACGAGCCGCTTGGTGGCGCTACGGTGAGGACCTGGCCGTATGCGTTGTACGTCCTGGTCCATGTCCGGCTCGCCCCATCCGTGATGGTCGTTGGGCTATGCGGATTACTGGAGTCGGTGTAGCCGAGAGTGAGGTAAGTGCCGATGTTGTCGGCGGCTGTGAGCAGGTCGAAGCCGTTGTAGGTGTACGTCCAATGCCCCGTCGACGAGTTCACGACGTCGGTGATGTTTCCCAAAGAGTCGTAGGTAAAAGTGTAGGTGCTTCCGCCGTAGGCGAGCGTTGCAATTCTTCGCCAGCTGTTTCGGGTATAGGTGACCGTGGCCGCTGCGGCGGCGCCGTTGATAATCGGGAAGGTCTGCTTCGTGAGATCTTGATTCGCATCAAGATCGTAGATGACGGTCCCGCCTTGGGCCGTGGTCCGCTTCGTTCGGTATTTCACGCCCGTTGGGGGTGCCGAGAAGTAGTTGAAGCTCGAGCCACCGCCCGGGTGGTTGCTGCGCTATGGACTACGGCGTGGGGACGGAAGACTGAGTCGGCGGCTGTTTACCCGGCTCGGAGAAGAGCGATAGATACTGCCCATACCCCTCTTCGACCAATCGATCCTTTGGAATGAACCGCAGCGACGCGGAGTTCACACAGTAACGTGTCCCCGTTGGTTGCGGACCGTCGTCGAAAACGTGTCCGAGATGGGTCGAGCCTGATGCCGATCGAATTTCAGTTCGCGGAGCACCGATCGCAAGATCCGACTTCTCCTGGATCGACTCCGTTTTCAAAGGCTTCGAAAAGCTCGGCCAGCCGGTTCCGGAATCGAACTTGTCCGTCGAGCTGAAGAGAGGCTCGCCGGTGACCACGTCAACGTAAATGCCCTGCGCATGATTATCCCAATACTCGTTGTGAAACGGAGGCTCGGTAGCGCCGTTCTGAGTGACGTCATACTGAAGCTGGGTTAGCTTCTTTTTGAGCACTGATTCATCAGGCTTGCTGTAATTGTCGGCGTGCGCCATCACGGGAATGCAAATCGGAACCAAGAGCGAGAAAAGAGTGCGTTTCATGGATTTCCTAAAGCGATCGTTGAAGGACAGTACGAGCTGAACAATCCCAAGCGAAAATCCCCGAGTCAGAAGATCCGCCAAAAGATCCTCTGTATCTGGGAAGATAGAAGTCAGCGGACCGCGGTTCGCCGGTCCACGCCGTGACGAACCGACCGTCTCAGCTCTAGACGTCGGTGAGGGCCTAAGGCTTCAATTTTGGATTCGTGTCGAGCAGATGGCCATGCGAGGCAGCTTCGTGAGTTTGGTCGATCATCTCCTTGCTCGCATCGACAAGCTCTTTGAATCCGTCGAAGGAGACTCCCTCGGCCTCTTTTCTCGCGAGCACTGATTGCTCCATCGAAAGTCCGAGGGCCTGCCGCAAGCTCACAACGAATTTCCCTTCGTCGAGCGCGATTGCACTGTCACGCAAAATAACCGCCCAGGCGCAGCGAAGCACCTGCTCCCTGTCTGCGGTGGAGAGCTTTTCGCGGATGGTTTCGACAAATGAATCGAGCGGCGACTGCGACGCGGATGCCCACTCGACGAGCTCGCGTGCCTTTGCCGAAGAAAGGTGAAGATGTTTTTCGACGGCTGAAACGATGGCACTCAGCTCTGCTGGAGCGATCGATCCGTCGGAGCGAGCCGCCGCGATGAGCACCGCAGCGGTCGCTTTTTGGAGCTCCTCAGTTGATAGCCCTGCCCCATCTGCGGAGCCCGAATTGTTTTGAACTCCAAAGAATCCGCTCGGCTGATCAGCCATGGAGTCTCCTCCCGGTTTGTTTATTCGTCCGAATCGTCCATGTCGTCATCGAGATCGACCTCGACACGACGGCCGCGCCCTCGCCCACGGGGCGCACCAGCTGCCGAGCCGCTACCTGCCGATGGGGCAGCTGCGTCGCTCTGCATCGGCGATTCCGCCCGGCCCAAGAATTCCTCCTGATCGCCATCCGGATACTCCTCGCCGCGTCCGGGCCGCTCGCGTCGGCCACCGGAATCTCTCCCGCCGCCTTGGTTGCGATCGGAACGCTTTTCGAAGCGGCGCTTGCCACCCTTTCCTGGACCTCCTTGCCCACCGCCGTTGGAGCGGCCATGCGCACCTCCGCCGTGAGCCGAGTGGCCATTACCCCGATGTCCGCGATCATGACCGTTACCTGCGCCTCCTCCTTGACGCCCTCCGCGCTGATTCGGCGCTGTGCCGTTCAGCTCGTGGATGGTGAGGGGGACGTAACCTGGAGGTCCTTTTTGATCTGACATACGGTTCCTTAAACAATACGCAAACTACGGTTAATGAAATCGAAAAGAGTGCACTTTCCCAAAACAGGTCGGATCACTGGGAGACCGGCCCGATCTGCCGAAACTTTTTGTATCGCAGGTCCAGCAGCTCATCGATGTTGAGCGCGCACACTTCAGAAAGATGTTTTGCAATCGATGCACCAACGAACTCAGCTGCTTGCTCGTGGTCGCGATGCGCTCCACCGACCGGCTCTTTGATCACCTCGTCGATGATTCCGGTTTCGGCCAATCCTTTCGCGGTGAGCTTCAACGCATCGGCAGCCGTCTTCGCGTGCTCTGCCATGTTCGAGTTGTCACCTTCGGCTTTGCCCCAGATGATGGAAGCGCAACCTTCAGCACTGATTACCGAATAAGTGGAGTTCTCCAACATTAGCAATCGGTCGCAAATGCCCAAAGCTAAAGCTCCTCCGCTTCCGCCTTCCCCAATGACAATGGAGATGATCGGTGTGCGAAGCCCGCAAAGAATCAACAAATTCCGAGCGATAGACTCTGCCTGTCCTCGTTCTTCCGCTTCGAGGCCCGGATAAGCGCCCGGAGTGTCGATAAAAAGGAGCAAAGGCAGCCGAAATTTTTCCGCCATCTTGAATATACGCTGGGCTTTCCGATTGCCTTCGGGGCGGCTCATCCCGAAATTTCTTCGAATTCGGTCCTGCGTCGAGCGTCCGCGCTGGTGCCCCGCAACGAGCACGGGCCGACCATGGAATCGGCCGATCCCTGTTACCAGCGCCGGATCGTCCGCGAAAAGACGGTCACCTTTGAGCTCAACGAAGTCGGTGAGAAGGTGGCTGACGTAGTCCAGGGTGAACGGACGCTCAGAGTGCCGAGACAGCTGCACGCGCTGATACGCCGTCAGATTGCCGTACACTTCCGCGCGTACCTTTTCGAGCTTCCGCTCCAACTTCTCGACCTCGGACGCGCGGGACAGATCCCCGGCCTCAACGATTGAGCGCAGGCGCAACAGTTCGTTCTCGACCTCGATTACGGGACGTTCAAAATCATCGATCATAGCGTCAACTCACTGAGGAAACGTTCGCTTCTTCATGAACTCGTGCGGTCTCCACTTTTCGTGCCGGAGAGTCGACACAAATGAGACAGCGGTTATCCGTGCAGAAAACCCGGAAGCACCTGCTTCAGTCTTCGACCTTGAAATTATTTTTCGGTGATCGCTTCCGGCTGCGACGATTGTTCTCGACGTCGCAAGCCTTGGGGACAGAGCATGTTCGCTGATTGAACAATTCCGCGGCTCGAGCGATGGCGCTCAGCGCGATGATATTCAGCTCACCCGTCCACAGCCTGCCCGAATCAACTTCACCGCTTCAACTTCACCAACTCAAGCTCATCGCTCAAGCTCCACACTCTCGCGCAGTGGGAGTGTTTCCAATCACGGAAGTATTTGGTGAAAAGTGCGCTCGGGCTCAACTCACATCTACCACGCGGAACCGAAGCGCCGCGCTGGACTGCACTAACAAAGCGAAGCACTACCATTTCAGCAGACTTTAGCCAAAGTTTAAATTTTCGACCGGACAGAAATACACCGTATCTGAGCTAAACGTTTTTCTTCGTTGGACAAAATCTTCGATTTCTGGAGCAAGACGCTCAGCAATTTGCTCGAGTTGAGACGCCCTTTGTAACCCATCCGGTTGTTGATCAACCATGATCCAACCGAGGTTCCGCGGCTGATGGCGCCACCACGTCAATTGGCGCTTCGAGTACCGCCTCGTGTCACGCTTCAACAACTCGATAGCCTCGTCGAGCGCGAGCTCGCCTGAGACCACTGCCGCGAGATGACGGTAGCCTATGGCTCCGAATGGTTTGCAGCTTGTGGGATAACGTTGGGCAAGGGATCGAACTTCGTCGACGAAGCCTGCCTCGACCATCTGATCTACTCTGCGATCGATGCGCTGATAAAGCTGTTCGCGTTCCGGCAACAGGCAAAAGATGAGTGCTCGGAAACGTCGATCCCCATGCTTGTGCTCCTGCTGGAGCCTGGACAGCGAGGCGCCGGTAGACAGGACTACATGTAACGCACGCCGAACCCGCTGAGGATCCGATGGCAGCGAGCCGGGACTTACGTCCGGCTCGAGCTTCGCAAGCCACTCACGCAACTCGATCTCGATCTCCGGCTCTCCTTTTCCGGCCGCCCGTAGGCAGTCAGCACGGTTTTGAACCTCTTCCACCGCAGATTGCGAAATCTCGACATCGACCAACCCGCCGAGAAGCGCTCGAAGATAGAGTCCTGTGCCGCCGGAGATGATGGGAACCAGTCCCCGTTGATGGATATCGTCGATGGCGCGATGGGCGAGCTCGCGGAACTTTCCCGCGTCGAACGAATCATTCGGTTCGACTACGGAGATAAGATGATGCGGAACTTCGCTCAGCTCTGCTGCGCTGGGCTTTGCAGACCCGATGTCGAACCCACGGTACACCTGCACAGAGTCGGCATTGACGATTTCGGTGTGCAACCGCTTCGCGAGCATGAGCGCTAACGCTGATTTCCCGCTGGCGGTTGGACCAGTCACGACGATCAACGATGGTAAGAGCGGGTTGGATTGCGTCATCACGGAATCATGCAACGAATCGCGGCGTTCTCACGCGTCTCGCCCGAACATGTTTTCGAAGTCGGCCTCGCTCAGAAACTTTACGATTGGGCGCCCGTGCGGGCAGAACCCTGAGGCCTCAGCTTCAGAAAGCGCTTGCATGAGCTCATACGCCTCCTTCGGTTCCAGCTCACGACCTTTGCGAACCGAGCGATGACACGCCAACCGAGCGATCGCCATATCCCAAGCGTTGCTCACCAGCGCACCCCAATCACTCCACTCCGGAAGCGCAAAGAGCTCCGCGAAGATAGCGGACGCCGAGACATCACGGAGAAGCGCGGGAAGGGCGCGAACCACTATCGTTGTTTCCGACAGGCGGTCGGCTTCGATTCCGAGCGTGGCGAGTGCGCCTTGAAAGGCTTCGAACTGCTCTGCTCGATCTGGGGGCAGTGTGATTTTCTCGGGAATGAGTAAGAGCTGTGAATGAACTCCGCCGCCTCGCAGTTGGGATTTGATGCGGTAGAACATGACTCGCTCATGGGCGGCATGCATATCCACCATTGCCACGGAGCCTTCGCCGGCGAAGATCAGATAGCAGCCGAACACTTGGCCGACGAATCGCATGTTATCGAGCGCAGGCGGCTTCGCACGAAAAACGGGTGCGGCGCTCACGGAAACGTTCCCGGTTACGAGTGGAGCCTCCGGTCGGAGCTCGGCGAAAGAAGACTGCTCTGGCGCAGCGGTACGAAATGCGGACGGCGCAAAGAGCGATTCTGCCGTCACTCGCCTAATATCAGCCGATCCGTCTGCTCCAGTCGAGCCGACATCGACGCTTCTTTCACCGACGCTACCGTAATCAAAGTCGCTCGAGCGTTCCGGCGCAGAATAGACGAACTGTTCCTTTTTCAAGGCGCTGCTGATCGCTCCAGTTACCGCTGAGAACATCAGCTCCGGTCGCCGAAAGCGAACCTCAGTTTTTTGGGGATGAACGTTCACATCTACTTCGCTCGGTGGCATCTCGAGTGCAAGCACTCCGATTGGATATCGGCCCGGACGAAGAAAATTGCCGTAACCGTCACGAACAGCCTTCAGCATCAGCTTGTCTCGCACCGACCGGCGGTTGATCAGCAGCCGCAGACGACCGCTGTTCACGACGCACTCGACGGGCTGGCTCAGTGCGGCGCTCACGCGGATCTCCCCGGAGGCAACCTGCATCTCCGAGCGACAACAGATCGGCCGTTCTCCCGCGAGACGCAAAGCTCCTGCGCGCTGCTCGAAGTCAGCTCCGGGCGAATAGCTGGCGGATTCCAGTCCATCAATCACGAGGCGAAACCGTACCGTCGGATAGGCCAGTGCAAAATCGATCAGGAGTGCTTTGATGATGCCTGCTTCCGTCGTCTCCGAGCGCAGAAATTTCCGGCGCGCAGGAACGTTAAAGAACAGCTGACGCACTTCGATCTTGGTGCCCGGAGCGAGCGAGCTGTCGGCAACTTCGCGGACCGCGCCGCCTTCGATGTAAATGACCACTCCCGCGGCGGCATCACGAACTGCTGTCGACAGGCGAAATTTCGAGACCGACGCGATCGATGGGAGCGCCTCGCCGCGGAAGCCGTGCGTCGCGATGGACTCGAGATCCGCGACGGATGAAATCTTGGAGGTTCCAAACCGTTCGATGGCGAGCAGAGCGTCGTCTTTTGTCATCCCGCAGCCGTTGTCCAGAACCTCGATCCCGGTTCGACCACCGTTCGTGATGGAAACGGTCACCTCTGTCGCTCCGGCGTCCAGCGAATTCTCGACGAGCTCTTTGACCACTGACGCCGGGCGCTCGACGACTTCCCCTGCAGCGATCTGGTTGACGACCTGGTCGTTGAGAATTCGAATTTTGGCCATCGTCACTTCATCCGTTTTTCGATGCGCTCGATAATGTCGGTCGTCGAATGACCATCCACGAACGGAAGCGATCGGGTGATCCCACCGGTCGATGCGACAAATTCATTCCCGACGATTTTCTCAACGGGCCAGTCTCCGCCCTTGACGAGAATATTGGGGCAGACTTTCTGAATCAGCTCGAGCGGCGTCGGCTCGTCAAAGATGCAGACGAAATCGACTGCACGAAGAGCGAGAAGGAGCTCCCTACGCTCCTGTTCGGGCACTATCGGCCGCGAGGGACCTTTCAGCTCTTTCACGGAGCGATCGCTATTGAGACCCACCACGAGCGCATCTCCGAGTGAGCGGGCCTCTGCGAGATACCGAATATGTCCGACGTGCAAGACGTCGAAACAGCCGTTTGTGAAAACGATCTGAGCTTTCCGGGACCTGAGATTTGCGATAGCTTGTAACGTTGAATCGTTATCGAGTATTTCCATCGGGATCATTTACTCGCACGCGAAAGAATCAGTCTTACTCCATCGTAGCGTAATGGCATGACAGCGGACCGCACACCAGACAGCAGCTCGACTCAACTTAATCGTTGCCGGATCGGAAAAGCAAGGAAAGCTCTCAAGAGGGTAGTCCTTTTCGCGCGGCGCCGCGGATGCCTCAGGGCACTTGGTGTGTCTCTTACTGTAGCAGTGGTTCTAACCACTTATATTCAGTCCAGCTTCAGCGATGACGAGAACTGGCCGAACAACCGGGGGCTCAAAGCCGCGCCGCGCACCGAAACCGAAGACCAAACGATCTCCGTATACAAGAAGGTCAACGAGGCGGTCGTCAACATCAGCACTCGAGCTGAGCTCGCTGATTTCTTCGGCACAACACATCAGGAAGGATCAGGCTCGGGCGTCATCATCGATGCCAAACGTGCGTTGATCATCACCAACTATCACGTCATCACGAACGCACAGGAGATAGCTGTGACGCTCGCGAACAACCAATCATACGATGTTCGCCTCATCGGGCAGGACCCGGACAACGAGCTCGCTGTGCTCCAAATCGTTGACCCGCCTGACAATCTCGTCGCTGCGGAATTGGGTGACTCATCTTCGCTGCAAGTGGGTCAACGGGTTTTGGCAATCGGGAACCCCTTCGGGCTCAATCGTACACTCACGGCCGGATTAGTCTCGAGCCTCGGACGTACAATCCGCAGTGAGAACGATCGACTGATCGAGGACATCGTCCAGACCGACGCTGCCATCAATCCCGGAAACTCGGGCGGTCCGCTGCTCGACATGGCCGGACGCGTCGTGGGATTGAACACTGCAATCCTCAGTCGGACCGGAGAAAACGCCGGTATCGGCTTTGCAATTCCTGTGAACCATATCCTGGTGGCGCTGCCTCAGCTCCTGAAATACGGAAAGGTGCTCCGACCCAAGATCGGCGTAATCTTTATTGATACTGAAGCCGGCCCGGCCCTCCTTTATGTACAACCTGGCAGTCCAGCCGAAGCAGCGGGTCTGACCGGCGCGCGGCGTGCGATGCGGCGCGGAGGTTACGGCGGATTCGTCGTCGATCTGTCGAGCGCCGATTTCATTCTCGAAGTCAATCACAAAGCGATCACGACGAAGGCGGAAGCTATCGACGCCATCGCGAAGTCGGATCCCGGAAAAGACATCGCCATTCGTGTTCGACGCGGTGTCGGCGGCGGTAAGACGAGAGAAGTCTCTGTGAAGCCGGTGCTGAACTAAGCAGGTTACCCCTACGCAGCCGACCGGAAGCCTCGAGGCCACACTCGGGACCTTCCTTGACAAACGGGACGTTTCCCTGTAGAAAGTCGCACGTGCTCGCAAATGGGCACGGGTTTTGGCGGTTTTCGAGCTGCATCGCTCCGAACGATCCACCGTCCAATGAATAACTTTTGAGTGCTTCGAATGAAGCTGCTGCGGACTATTGCCGATCGCCGTCTGCGCCGATCGGCAATGGTGCAAAGCCGTTAAGGTTGGTTGAGGTTTTACGAATTTGTCCGCGAGCGAACGGTGAGCTGCCGATGCGACAGCGCGCCGTTTGTTCGCGGATCACACATCCGCGCTTGGTAGTCCAATCCTTTGGTATATACGAGGAGAAGCCGAGTGTCTGTATCCAGCATTGGAGGCGGAGTGGTTGTTGAAGAGGAGTTGGGTACTGAGGAGGCCGCCGACGTTGTGGCAACGTCGGAAGAGCAGCCTCCCTGCCCTTACTACATCCAGGTCAAGACCGCCCTGGACCGTGTCTTGCGTGAACGAGGACACAGTCTAGACTCGGTCGATGCGAGCGTGCGCGGAGGAACCGTCAGGCTCCATGGGAAGGCGCGTTCCTGGCACGTCAAGCAGCTCCTTCAGGAGGCGCTGCGGCACATCGACTGGATCGAGAACCTCTTCAACGAAGTAGCCGTGGCCTAAGGAACCGCGAGCCCCCACTTCGTCCGTGCATGGTGCAGGCCGCTCCCGAGCGATAGTCGATGTCTTCCTGAGGCCTTAGCTCAGGTTGATTCGGCGCTTGCACCATCACCTTCAATCTTTTCTTTTCGCCGGAACCGTCATATAACCCCCGGGAACAAGTCAACAACCCGACGGACCTGACGTAGTGGCCCTCAATCTCAAGCAGCTTCCACCTCAAGAAGAATCTCTCCCCGAAATCGAAGAACGGCGGCCCGCGCCTTCGTCGCTCACCGGCAACTCGCGCCGCGACATTCAGCTCCGCCTGCTCGACGTGCTGTTCGTGCTCATCATTTCGATCTTCATGTGTCTCTACAAGACTGGGGACAGCTCGTTCTCGAGCGGCGACCAAACAACGCACACCGCTGTCGTTCAGCAGATGCTGAAAACGGGGAATTATCTCCATCCCCGCTACAACAACCGACCCTATTACAATAAACCCCCGTTCAAAATGTGGCTCGCCACCATCCCAGTTCGATTTCTGGGAGAAACGAACTTCGCGTACCGCGTTATCGATGGTCTGAGCGGTATCGGGATCGGGCTTTGTGTGTTCCTGTTCGCGCGATCGCTTTTTTTATCCCGTCTCGTAGCCTACTTCTCGCTCTCAGCGCTTTTCGGCGCGAGGCTACTCTTTTTCGGCCACGGGATCCGCAACGCGGTTCAAGACAGCATGATGCTGTTCCTGATGACCATTGGAACGATCTGCGGATGGTACTTCATCGAGTCGGCGCGGAGCGCGAATGCGCTCAGCACTGACGAACGTCGGAAGCGGTGGGCGCTCGCTCTCTCGGGCGGAGTAGCGATCGGCCTCGCGGCGCTGACGAAGAACGTAGCCGGATACTTCGCGCTGATTATTCTCGCGGGATACCTCATTGGGAGCCGCGAGCTCTGGCTTGTTCTCAAACGTACCTGGGGACAATTTCTCACCATCTCCGCTCTCAGCCTCGGAATCCCTGCCGCCTATATTCTTGTGCAAGGCCGCTACATGAAGCTCGCTTGGGAGATGTTGCTCGTACACGAGGTCTTCAAGCGAGCCACCGAAGGATATCACTTCGTCAGCCATCACTGGATCTACTGGAACACAATTGTGCACAGCCGCCTTGCTGTGCCGCCCGAGCTGCTTGCCATCGGATTGCTGAGCTGTGTTTACCTTGGCTTCAAGAAGTCAGACCGTCGCTACCTTTTTCTGCTCTCATGGGCGCTCCTCCCTGTGCTGATTCAGAACGCGATGAAGTCGAAGCTCATTTGGTATATTTTGCCCGCACTTCCTGGAATGGCGATTGTGGTTGGGGCGCTTCTCGGCACGACGGTGCTCAAAATCCGCGATTCATTCATCGAGCGCGCTCGGGGAGGTGTCGTCCCAACCGGTCCGCTCGCCGCTCAGTGCGCTCTTGTCGTATTTGGCGTAGCCGCGCTCGGCTACAACAATTATTCGATCGGTTACGACATCCTGTATCTGTTTAAACGTAATCCGACCGACGAAATGCTCGAAGACATCCGCGCGTACACGAAGCAGACCGGCGCTCCCGTAAATGCCCTCCTTTTCAACTCGCCGGTTCTTGCGAAACACGAAGTGTTCTACTGGAACCAGGTTCCGCAGCAGTCCATAGATTCGAAAGACATGGATGCACTGGCAAAAAAAATCGACTCAGGTGAAGCTCAGTTCGTCCTGGCGAACATCTCGGACTTCGACGACGTCGCACGGTTGCGGCCGATGCAGAGTTACAGCCTCGTGCCGTTCCACGACAAGCGCCGATCCTGGCTCGCGGTAATCAGCTACGTTCCCGGATTTTTGCCCCGGCATTTTGTACCTGCAACGCAGACGCTTGAATTTGCAGAGCATCCCGAAATCCTCAATAACGGTTTCAAATCGCACCAACACATAGCCAACGTGCACATGTCCCCTTCGAGGGGAGCGCGCTCGTCACTGCTTCTCACCAAGAGTTTACCTTACGGCATTCTCGGGACCGACGTTTCTCTTCAGCTCGCATCGACGCTTCCGACCAAGCTCGGAAAGATCGATATTCACGTCTATCTGAATGAAGAGAAGGTTGCGACGATTACCGATGTCGAAGAAGGCTTTCACCGCCGCACGTTCCACGTTCCACCGGCCGCGTGGCGTCCGCGCACGAATCTCATGACGTTGATCTATGAGCTGCCCGACGGCGGCGACATTGACCCGGACAGCCAGCTGGTTCTCTATCAATCGCTCGAGATCGCCCTCAGCCAATAACCGGTAGCGAAAGCAGTTTGTTCCGCTAACTGGGATCACGTATAACTGAAGCAGGTACGCCCCGCTGGCAACGAGCCGATTCCGGCCCAGCGCTCTGCTCGATTAAGATCCGTCTCTATGGCCTTCAGCTCTGTTCTATTTCTGTTCGGTTTTCTCCCGATCTTCTTCGTCGCGTACTATGCCCTCCCGAATCGTTACCGTAATGCTTGGGCGCTGATCGGAAGCGGTTTGTTTTACGCCTGGGGCGCTCCGGCCTTTCTCGGTGTCGCGCTCGTCACCAGCTTTGTCGATTTCCGAATTTCTCACCGCATCGCGGACAACACGCTTCCTGCACCGCGTCGAAAGCTGCTCCTTGCAGTCGCAATCGCTCTCAACCTCGCCATCCTGTTCTACTTCAAATACTCGAATTTTTTTGTCGGACAGGTAAACGGGCTGCTCGAATCGCTGGGCAGAGCGGATTTCAATTGGGTGGACGTCGCTCTGCCGATCGGGATCTCGTTCATCACGTTCGAGAAGATCAGCTATTTGGTCGATGTCTATCGGGGAATAGTTCGTCCGGCACCGACCTTTTCGACCTACCTCCTCTTCCTCGCCCTCTTCCCTCACCTCATCGCAGGCCCAATCTTCAGGTACCATGATATCTCGGAGCAACTCCTCGAGCGGAAGCATTCCTGGGAATCGATGTATGAAGGGATGGTTCGCTTTTCCTTCGGCCTGGCGAAAAAAACGCTTCTCGCAGATCCGCTCGCGGAGGTGGTGAACCGAATCTTCCATCTTTCCTTCGTCGCCCTGACTCCGGGCTACGCTTGGCTCGGCGCAATCTGTTACGCGTTCCAGATCTTTTACGACTTCTCCGGCTACTCAGATATGGCTATCGGCCTCGGAAAGATGATGGGCTTTACGTTTCTCGAAAATTTCAATCGCCCTTACATCTCGACGAGCATCACCGAATTTTGGCGGCGCTGGCATATCTCGCTCTCCAACTGGATGCGCGAATATCTCTACATTCCGCTCGGCGGAAACCGTGGTTCCGTTTCCCGGACCTATCTGAATCTTTGGATAGTGTTCTTACTCTCGGGTCTGTGGCACGGCGCCAACTGGACGTTCGTTATTTGGGGATGCTACCACGGGCTCTTCCTCGTTCTCGAGCGGGCGGTTCTCGGTAAGGTTCTTGCCCGGCTTCCGCGCGCGCTCAGCGGTAGCTATGCGTTCATCGTCATTCTTTTTAGCTGGGTGATCTTTCGGTCCGATAATCTCACAGAAGCACGAACATTCATCGAACAGATGTTCGCTGTCTTCCGCAGTGACCTCCGGTACTCTCCACCGCGCTTCGTCGAAGTCATGAGCAATCGGGCTGTGGTGGTGCTCGCTATCAGTGCTCTCTGCGCGTTCTTTCCGGAATCATGGAGAGAGAAGCTGTTCGCACAACGGGCTTCTTTCGCCCGGCCAGTTCCGGTTGTTCTCTACGGCACTTGTTCGCTCCTCCTGTTCTTCCTTGCGACGCTGTCACTCGTGAATTCGCAGTTCCACCCGTTCATCTACTTCCGGTTTTAACCAGTGAAAATGTTGCACAGGTTATTCTCAGCGCTCTTCTTCGTCATGTGCCTCCTTCCGGGGCTTCAAATGCTTTTTTCGTTTTCTCGTGAAGAGCCTCTGCACGGTGTCGAGGAACCGGAAAAGTCCGTCCTTCCCGAATTCTCGCTCGACGCGATTCGCTCGGACCGCTTTCAGAAGGGCGTCGAGAGTTGGTTCTCGCACAATCTGGGATACCGACCTACGCTGGTGCGCACAGACAATCAGATCAACTACTCGGTCTTCAACGAAATATCAGCGAGCTACGCTTCTCCGCTCGTGGTCGGAAAGAGTAACGCACTCTTCGAGAAGCTCTACATCGACAGCTACGCAGGGCGTTGGTTCGTGCCGGACAAGGTGCTCGAACGCTCCGCGCGCAAGCTTGAAGACCTGCAAAACGGTCTCAAAGAACGTGGAATCGGTTTTCTGCTGCTCATTACTCCGAGTAAAGCAAGCATCTACCCCGAGCTCATTCCGGACGCATACCGTGAACCGGATTTCGACTATGAGAAGGCGAGCAACTACCATCGGTTCATCCCGATGTTAAACCGGCATCGGATAAACGTGCTGGACGGTCACGCCACGCTCGAACAGATGAAGTCAGCTCAGGCGACTCCACTCTTTGCAAAAGGTGGAACGCATTGGACGGAGAATACCGCCTGCATCGTTTCAAAACAGATGTTCGCACAGCTTCAAGAAATCACCGGAAAGCCACAGCCTTCGGTCCAGTGCGACCCGACTGAGATTCGTCCTATCCCCGATCCGTTCGACCGAGATCTGGCGGACCTTTCAAACGTACTCGATCCCAGCCCGTTTTACGAGCAGCTCCCTTATCCGGTCGCTGCCCCAGGTTTTGCTGCGCAATCCGGACAGTCGCGCCCCAAAATGCTTTTCATTGGAGGAAGCTTTCTCTGGAGCGTGTTTCATTATCTTGATGAGCAACAAACGTACGAAACCCGGGACATGTTCTATTACTTTAGCCGGCGATTTCATTACCCCGGCGATCACGTCGAGCCCATTAACAAAGGAAAATTGGACTGGGAGAACGATGTGTTCCGGAACGACATCATCGTGCTCGAGGTCAACGAGTCGAGCATTCACCAATTGGGAAGCGGATTTATCGCTCCGGCGCTCAAAGCCCTCGGAAAGGATTCGAAGAACGGGAAAACGCGGTAAAAGTCATCCGGTCGTGTGAACATCGCCAGCTTGCGCTTCGGGCAAGAGCACTGCAAACAACGCTGCGTGGTCCGACAATTTCCCCCAAACTTTGCCCGAGAGCACCTGAGTTTTCTCCACTCCGAAACCGCGGACGTACACGCGGTCCAGATGCAGCACAGGAAAGAAGCTCGGGAACGTTCGAGCGTGGCGTCCGCCGTGCCGCTTGAAGATCTCATGTGCATGAAGCGTTCGGGCAAGAACTTTTGAAGCGCGAAGGGACCAATCATTGAAATCACCGGCGACTACGAGCGGACCGTTTGAAGGGATCTCCTCTTTCACCAGGCGAACGATCTGTTGAATCTGATACCTGCGCTCAACTTGCGAGAGTCCCAGATGCACACACACTGCGTGCAGCGGGTCCACTAAGCCCGGCACATCAATCTCAGCGTGCAACAGGCCTCGTCCCTCGAATCGGTGCGCCGACACGTCGACGTTTTGCCAGGTGCGAATCGGATACCGGCTGAGCAGAGCATTCCCGTGGTGTCCGTCAACATACGCCCGATTCTTGCCATACGCGAAGTGCGGCCAGAGGGCCTCCGCGAAGAACTCAGCCTGCGGATTTTTCGGCCAGTCCGCGATGCGCTCTGCATGGCCCCGGTGTTCGCCATGAACCTCTTGCAGAAAGACGATGTCCGGCGCAAGGGTCCCGATTGCCTCCTTCATTTCGCGCAGCACGAAACGGCGCTTCCCGGCGCTGAACCCTTTGTGAATGTTGTAAGAAAGTATCGAAATAGCGGATGGTGCTGTCGTCATTGCCTTGAGAGAAGACGCTGCAAAACTCTTTCAATTCATTTTACCACAGCAAATCAAACGCCGCATGATCGCACTCATGCTGGAGTTCGGCGACGTGACGATGGCAAAAGCGCTTTCCGGAACGGAGGTTTGGCGTCGCTAGATGAGCGGCTCTTCGAATTGGACGTCGTCGTCGAGGGAAGTCGGCTGTGAAAGCGGCGCAGAAGGAGCAGAAGGGATGACGTTCGCTTTTGCCGCGGTAAGAGGTGCAGCAGCCGGAGCGGTCACCGATTTTTCCACTGTCAGCGGTGGAGTCTTGTTCTCCTCCCACTGCTGGAGGATTGTGCGAACCTCCTCGAGAGGCCGCGAATAATGACTGCGTGAAAATGCGACACATTCATCACTGAAGTGCTGTTCAGGCACCTGAATCGGCAATGTCCGACCCGAGAAAGCCTCCTTGATCTCACCGTCGATAGACATCTTTACACAGAAATCGCGTACCCCGAGGTTGATGATATCGCGCTCGGAAAAACGAGGATTGAACTCCGCAGAAACGATTCCCGCATCTTCTCCCCCAACTCGGAACGAGATGAGCGAGCCGACGTTTCCGAAAACGGTTTTCCGGATCTTTGCATCGAGCTGGCCGAGGAACTGGTTGGCGATGGTGAGATTCAACCGGTATTTCCGAGCTTCGCTCAAAATTTCGTCAAAGGTGTCTGTCGCGAAATTGTGGAACTCGTCAACGTAGAAATAAAAATCAACCCGATTGTTCTCTGCCGTGTCGGCTCGGGACATCGCCGCTTGATAGACTTTCGTGACAGCTATCGCGCCAAGAAGGGAAGCATTCTCTTCGCCGAGGATTCCTTTCGAAATCTTCATGAGGAGAATCTTGCGGCTGTCCATAATCTCGCGAAAGTTGAACAAGTTCTTCGGCTGGCCCACGATATTTCGGATCATGTTCGTGGCGACAAACTGCCCGACCTTGTTCAGGAGTGGCGTGATCGCCTCGTTATCGAATTTCTCCGACCAGCTCGCAAACTCGTTGACCCAGAAGTTCTTGACGACGTTATCCTGAATGTTTCTGACAATCATCTGCCGGTAGTTCTTATCCGTCAGCATCTTGAGGATCGACAAAATTGTCGTCCCTGGAGTGTCCAAAAGCGCGAGTGTCGTATACCGCAGCACGTGCTCGAGTCGCGGAGACCAATTTGAGCCGAACAGCTTTTTGAAAATTTCGATGAAGCCGATCGTCACCCGCATCTTCAGATGCTCAGGAACTTGCTCGAGCGGGTTAAAGCTCGCCGGATACTGTAGGTCGGACGGATCGAAGAGAACGACATCCTTGATCCGATTTTTCGGGATGTAGGTCAGAATGTTGTCGACCAGATCGCCGTGCGGATCGAGCACCCCAACGCCTTTCCCCGTTTCAAGATCGTTTTTGATGAGAAGCTCGAGCAGCTTCGATTTCCCCGACCCCGATTTTCCCAAAACATACAGGTGACGCCGTCGGTCACTACGCTTGATACCAAACGCAACCCGCTGGTCCCGAAAATTCGTCGTCGCGATGAAAGAGATATTTTCGTCGTTCCGGTTGGTCGGGAGGTCTGTCGGCGGTGCCTCGCGCCGCGAGAGAACGTGAACGAGATTAGGAACCTCCCGCTCGCTCGGCAAATGATAGAGGGTGGCAATCTCACGAGGAGAAAGCAGGAACCCCTTGCGCAGCGCCCTCGCTTGGAACACAGGAAGATCGGAGAGCTTCCGGATTCTCGACGCCCGCATCTGGTTGAAATCGAGCGTGTTGAAATTCGACATCGCACCCATGAGCGCTTGGAGCCGCACCACCGCGTCAATGCGCGGGTCGTTCGCGACAGAGGCAACGCGTATGTTCACGCGGAACAAGCGGCCGGAAGTTTTGTCGCCGATACGTTGAAGAATTGTCGACGACAATCCCTTCTTGAACCAGTACTTCACGCGAAATACATGACGCAAACGATCGAAACGCTTTCGGAAGTTCAATTTCAGGTGATGCGTGCCCGAATCCCGAATTGCTCGAACGACGATCTGAACGAAAACCATCTCGCCCGGCACGCACTTTGAAAGCACGCTCAACAGTCCCGAAAGCGAATCCCCTTCAAACTCTTTGTAAGTCTTCAGAGGAAAGAGGTCGTTCCGCGCAAGCCGCAGCTCCGAGCTGACGAACTTGGCCCCCTTGCTCAGCTTCTTGGTGAAGTCAGAGATCTCAAGGATGTCTGCATCGGGTGCCAGTGCGTAGATCTGACCGGATACGATCTCCGCTGTGGCATCATCCGCAGAAAAGCAGAACGCAATGTTCTGGCCGGTCGCCAGCATTTCAAAGGAGATCTTCTCACCCCGCAGCGTCTCGTGGAGCTGCGTAAAAAGTTCCTCGAATGCGGGCGCACCGGTCTTGGTGTTCTCCTGAGGAATTTTGATGAGATAAGTCTTCATACACTCCGGCTCGCGCTTCTCCATTTGTTATGGCAAGCTTTGCAACCGACTAGCTATTTTACAGACGATTCTTGCAGCAATCTCCAAGTTTTTACCGTGTTTGCCGGAAAGTCTCCAGCGCGGGTCCCGAGCCGCCTTTCCGACCATCCTACTTAAGATTCGGGCAATACTAACTTTTTTCCAAATTGACGAGGCTCTATGGTGCGCGTCCTGGTAAACGGATCGAAGGGGAAAATGGGCCAGGAGGTCGTTCGAGCGGTCGGAGAGGACCCTCAGCTCGAGCTGGTGGGCAGCACCGACGTCGATGATAACCTGAAGCACGCAATCGAAGCGCTGCGTCCCGATGTCGTGGTCGATTTCACAACGGCGGCGGCGGGCGTCGCAAATGCAGAACTGATTCTCGCTCTCGGTGTTCATCCGGTGATCGGGACGAGCGGGTTCAAGGAACCGGATGTGAAGCGCCTCCAGTCGGTTGCGGCGGATAAGAATCTCGGTGGGGTAATCGCACCGAACTTCGCAATCGGCGCGGTGCTCATGATGAAGTTCGCACAGGAGGCAGCCAAACATCTCCCACATGTGGAGATCATTGAGCTTCACCATGATGGGAAAGCCGACTCGCCCTCAGGAACTGCAGTGCGAACAGCAGAGCTCATTGCCGCGGCACGAGCGGAAGCTCCGGCGTCACGCGAGGAGCTCCAGATTGTTCCCGGTGCACGTGGCGCCGAGCTGAACAGCGTCCACATTCATTCCGTTCGTCTGCCGGGCTTCGTTGCGAAGCAACAGGTTATCTTCGGCGCGAAAGGTCAAACACTGACGCTTACCCACGATTCAAATCACCGGGAATCGTTCATGCCCGGCGTGTGTCTCGCGTGCAGGGAAGTGGTGAAGCGCAAAGAGCTTTACTACGGGCTCGAGCACCTTTTGTAGCCGTTGAATCGCGTCCCTACCCTTGCGCGTCACCGTTCAGTCCCCACTGAACTGAAGTGATTGCGCCCGCCGGATCATTGTTCATGCGGTAGAAGCGCATACCGAGCGCGTGGTCGACCACCGTGTAAACAATCCTTCCCGCTTGCCGGTTCCAACTGAGTGGGACATGCACGCTATAGAGGCCAAGCTGCTCCCACTGGAAGTAATTCGGATCCTGAGCGCGACCACGTGCCGCGTTGAACCCGTGGGTGCTGGTAAGGGTGGTGAAAACTCCGCTGACGGGCTCCCAAAGCGAGATGTCGTCAACGCCGTCACCGGTATAGTCACCGCGCACCGACATATCGGCAGTTCCAGAGCCGAAATCGTAGGTTTGCACGACCTTGTCGCTCGACCGAATCACAAACGTCTTGTGCTCCGAGGGCCGATACACGGCGATATCGAAGAGCCCGTCGCCATCGTAGTCCTGTACTTTCGGCACATCACCGTTGTGCCCCCAGTTCACACTCCGAACGCTTCCATCCCGCATGTGGATATCAAAGGTCCATGCGTCGTTGAACAGTCGCGCTACGGCAGGATTTGTTGTGCCGCGTTCCTCCCAGGGCCCGGGCAAAATATTATCACCGAACTGCCCAAATCGAAGCGCCGTATCCGGTGCCGCGTTGGAGCGAGCAAATCCGCTTCCGTGACAAAACCAGTAGTACTCGCGATTGATCATTCGGATCACGCCGACGTTGCTGGTTTCTCCTGACGGCTGATAGACGAAAGGGATATCCCCAGGCAGTCCCCACTGAATCGCCAGGTGGTTTCCGGGATATACGAAATCGCGGATGTACCAGTAGCCGTTGCTGTTCCGCCAGACTACTGGATTTGAGTTTCCGTCGCCGTCCGGATCGAACGGCCCCCCTGCGAATATCATCGGCCGCGGGTTCGAGGCGGCGCTTGAAGGATCGGTGCCGCTCACAAGCTCGACCAGATCGCGAACACCATCACCGTCTGTGTCGACGTTGTACGCATTACTGAAGTCGCCCGGATCGTAGTAGTTGTTGCAATTCGTGTCTTCCTGACGATCCGGAATGCCGTCGCCATCCGAATCGAATAGGCCGAGCACATCGCAGTTCGAGATCGTCGCTTCCGGCGATGGATCACTCAAGCCGGCAGAGTTGCGACAAAACGCTGCAATCTGTACTGACGAAACTCCCGGTTCCTGTGGAATCCAGAATTCGAACGCAGCGGATTTCGCACCGGTATCAACAGACTGAGAGAGAATCTCGAGTGGCAGATACACATCCGAAAATGGCGTGCGGTACTTCAGCTCCAGCGTGAAATCGCTCGCTTGATAACCGTCGCATAACCGAAAGGTCGCACGAGCACGTACCGGTGTCGCAGCAGAAGCTGGACGGACGGCAAGCACACTCAGGCAAAGCACGAGTGCAGAAAGTGCTGCGCACGTCCGCTCGAGACGGAGCGCCGAAACAAGAAACATCATGTGTAAAACTGTCGCGTCAGTTCGGACGCGTCTTGAGAAGACTGAGTCCGAGTAAGATTTACGGGAGACGCGATATTAGGGTTGTCAAAACAGCTAACTATCCTAAGGGAACGCTAGAATAATCAGCCTCGAATACGCCGCAGCTTGGTATCACGTGTACAACGTGCAGAAAACGAAAATACCGAGCGCCTTATATTGATGCAGTTGGCCAACGGAGCGTCGCGCCAGTGCACTCTTTTTGTTTCTTCGAACTTGAAGAACGCCTTTGATGCCCTGCTTTTTAGCCTCCGATATACGCAGCGTCAACCCAAAAAAAATATTTCTCGTGCATTTTTTTTATTCAATCGCACGACGAATTTTTTTTACGCGCGCTGTTTGCTGTGCGAAAAAGCACATTCGCTACGCACGTTCGCTCAATCAGCACACTGCTATACGTACCCATACCATCGCGGAAAATGAATCGATCACTCGGGCACTGCATCGCGTCAATTTTGCGGCGCTCGGAATCAGCTCTTCTGATTGTCGGGACCGCGCAGCGCAGCAAGAATTCCTGCTTCTTTAAGGCTCATGCTCGTACCACGACGTTTTCGCCGCCGCGGAATTCCAGATGCGCGGGAGCTCTCTGAAGCTAACGAGATATCGAGGCCAAGCAGCTGCAGAAGCTCTTCTGCGCGTGACTCCCAGCCGGGGCGCAGGCTGCTCGGATCATTCGGGTCGTAGACCTTTTGCACTTGGGAATTCTCGAGCTCTGCTCTTTCAGAGGTCAGCTGCGCTTTTTGATTCATCGCGTCGAGGATTTTTTCTGCGTTGCGCAACGCATTGATATCTTGCAGAGCGATTTTCTCTGCGATCTGTTCCAAAAGATGATTTTGCGCAGCGAGCAGCTGTTGCAGCTCGTAAAGAGCACGAGCACCGTCGCCACTGAGCGAATTGATGTAATCGAGCGCGTGCTCCTGAAGGAGATTGAGCCGATGCTCGAACGAAGCAACGCGCCCTTGGATATCATCGAACTTCGCTCGGACGCTCAGCTCCACGCGCTCGTGAATGCTCAACAGGCGGACGATCGCGTAGCCGAAAATCAGCACGCTGACCGCTGCGATCCCGAGCAAAACTAGTCCGACGTGTCCCATGACCATCCGGTCGCTTCATGCCGTAAAAGAGAATCCCTAAGAGTTATCGGCATGTCTCTTGCTTCGCTTAAGCGCAACGATCTGCGAATATTACATGATTATAGTGACTTAAAGGGTTCGAAACCCCGTTTGGAACCGTTTCGAACACGCCCGGACACTTCGCCAGCTCTCTTCCCTCGGCCCCTGAGCCGTTGTCGCGGCTCATCGGCGGATCCCCGGACTTCCTCACAGAAGCGTTTTAATAGAACGGCAGGGAACCAGAGAAACGCAGGGTGGCTTTGAAGGCAAAGCACGAACGAGCGTGTGAACCGAGAAGCCGTGCGAACCGAACGGCTGATCGCGCTCGCGCAGATAAATGATGGAATTAATCCCGATACGGCCTGCGGCTCGGTCGACCGAAGTCGAAGTTCAGCCGGTACCACGCTGCTCCAGCGAGGCAGAGGATGATGAGCACGATAAAAACGACCTCGAGGACAAAGCTGCTCTGGAGCTTCGAGCTATCATTGAGGGGGGAATTCGCTCCGTTCGCTCCAAGCATCGCTCGCTGATAGGGCGACGGAGCAGGAGCTGTCGCCACCTTCGGCGGAGCTGACTGGGGCGCGATAGCTGAGCGCTCATCCTGATGAATATTGTGCATTTCCGAAGCGACCGGCTGCGATTGCGGAACGCTTTCAGGTTGCAGCGCCGCCTTAGCTTCGGACTGCAATTGAGGCTGTGCAGGCGCAGGAGTGCCTTCCTCGACATGAGGATCCGGAATAGGCAAGAACGGTCGCGGATTACCAAGAGAATCGACGGTCGTTCCCGCTTGAGATACTGGAGACTCGGTAAACGACGTCGACTGCGATGACGCTCTGATGAGCAGCGTATGAGCCTGAGGCACAGCGTTTTGCGCGGGCTTCAGCGAATCGTTTGACGGCAGCTTGCGACGAAGCGACGCACGGGCGTGCGAGCTGCTCGACGCGGCTACCTGGGCTTTGGAACCGGGCGGTGGGGTTTGGACGTTATCAACCGCGCACGCGAGCAAAAGCCCGCTCGTTAAAGCTGCCGCAAGCGCAGATCGAAACAGAGTGCTCATCTTCCAACCCAACCACACAACAATCAATATTCCTAGAGATCGTTATGATACCCCTAGTGCCGAATGGATAATCATTTCATATATTTTTTCGCACTTCGGTAAGGTGCTAAAACAGAAGAGCTTTTTCGGACCGAAGCGCCTTCGTTCAAAGGGCGAAACGCGGAATTTTATGCTATAAGCCGGAGCGCAATTCGATGGCCGCGGGTGAGCTTCGGCCGTTCAGTTCGAACAGAAAGGAATTTCGTGGCTGTCATCCAAAGAAATCTCGTGAGACAGGACCTACACGGTCTCCAGTCTCGTCCGCCGACATCCCCCCTCCGCCCGGCGCGGCGCGCGAAGCTTCAGATCGGCGAGGTATTGATCCTCGTCTCGTTGATGGTCGTCGGTCTGATCGCTCGGCTTGATTTCCTACTCCCAAACAATTTCGTCATTGATGCCGATGAAGCGATTGTCGGTTTGATGGCAAAACACATTCTCGAGGGGCACCCAATCCCGGTCTTCTATTACGGCCAGAATTACATGGGGAGCTTCGAGCCGATCCTCGTCAGCATTCTCTTTAAGTTCTTTGGCGTATCGAACGTCGCGCTCAAGGCAGTTCCGCTCATTTTCTCGCTCCTTCTTATTCCGCTTGCATACTCAATCGGTCGCCATCTGGGCGGAAAGCAGACGGCTCGGTTTGCCGCAGTGCTGATGACGATACCGCCGGCCGCGTTGACCATCTGGAGTGCAAAGGCACGCGGCGGCTTCATCGAGCTCGTCTTCATCGGTGCACTCGCAACGTTGGTCTGTATTCGTTGGCTCAAGCAGCGAGACTGTTCGCTCACGGGGACAATCACCATGGGCCTGCTGCTCGGATTCGGTTGGTGGGTCAACAACCAGATTATCTTTTTCATGATCCCGCTCGCTTTCGCGATTCTCTCGAAGATTTTGTATCTTCCGAAAACCGGTGGCTTCGAGAAGATACGCGCAATTTGTGCCCACGCGCTTTCCGGCCTTTTCGCTTTTTTCGTCGGGGGGATGCCCTTTTGGATTTACAATCTGGAGCACGATTTTGTTTCTTTCCAGATGTTCACTCGCTCTCCAAAGTCCGACATCGCTGACCATGTCGCGGGCCTGTTTTCCACATCCATTCCGATTATCTTCGGCGCCAAGCATTTCTGGGAGTCGAACGACATCTTTCCTGGATCGAGCATCGTCGCGTACGGGCTCTACGGCGCTTTTCTCATCGTGTTGCTGGCGGCGTTCGGGCGTGACTTCCTGAACTTATTCCGGCTCAAGTTGAACAACGAACAACCTGTCATGCTGCTGCTTGTCTTCCTCGGCGTCACTGCGGCCGTGTTCGTTACCAGCTCTTTCGGACACTTGGTTCAAGCCCCCCGGTATCTTCTCCCGGCCTACGTCGCGCTCGTTCCACTTGCTGCTCTCGCACTGCACATCGTGAGCACACGGTCGAAAGCTATCGGCACGACTCTTTTTTGTGGGCTCCTCGCGTTCAATGTCGCCTCATCCTACGTCGGCGGACGCGCCGTGCCTGGTGAGCCGATCGTCTACAACTGGGATCGCGTCGCGCGAGATCACACCGAGCTCATCAATTGGTTACATGACAAAGGCTACCATTGGATCCGCACCAACTATTGGATCGGTTATCGCCTGGCGTTCGAAACGCAAGAGGACATCAAGTTCGTCGTTTTTCAGGAGCCTCATCACACCAGAATCGAATCGTACCGCCAGGGCGCGAAGGCGGTCGGCGAAGAGTTCATGCCGCTGGTTCTTTCTCCGACGCAAACTGCACTCGTCGAATCGGCGATGACTGCCCTCGGCTACCGGTATTCGAAAATTGGCCTCAGTGGTTACCAGGTGCTCTATGACATTTCACTGAGCCAATCGGGCCTGCAACCGATTGAACATGAGGCATTTGACCTTCACAGCTCTTCACACGACGAGAGCGCCGCAAAGGCCGCAGACAATGATCTCGGGACGCGCTGGGGATCCGGCGAGCCGCAAAAGCCTGGGATGGAATTCGTGGCCGAGTTTCATCAACCACAAACGCTCCGCGGGCTGCGCATCAGCTTAGGCGATTGGGAAACGGACTTCCCCCGCGGTCTCAGAATCGAAGCCGAGCTTGCCAATGGCGAGAAACGACGAGTGTTCGACGAATCGCAATACGGCGCGGCGCTCTATTTTCTGAATCACAATCCGACATTCAGCTTGGTCTTCCCGACGGTCGACGCAAAGCGGATTATCTTTACACAGACGGGACGCGATCCCCTCTTCGATTGGTCGATAGCGGAGATTGAGCTGGAGCGATAATCGGAGCGGAATTCCTTCCTACGACTTCGCCCAGATCGTCTTGATGTTTGTGAACTCGCGCACCCCTTCGAGACCGAGCTCACGCCCGATTCCCGAGTCTTTGATTCCGCCGAACGGGAGCGCGGGCTCCGAACGAACCCAATCATTGATAATGACGGTACCCACATCGAGCCGTGGGGCGAGGTCTCTCGCCCGCTGTTCATTTGAGGTCCAGATGCTCGCCCCCAGTCCATAGGACGAAGCATTTGCCATGCGGATCAGATCATCATCGTCCGTGAACGGTCGAACCACGCCGACGGGCCCGAAGAGCTCCTCAGAAAAAGCGGGATTGTCGTCGGCATCCACCGTCAGGACGGTCGGATGAAAATAAAAGCCGGGGCCTTCCAGAGGCCGTCCGCCCACCAACAAACGAGCTCCTGAGCGAGTGGAGCGCTGGACCTGGTCCTGAAGTGCGTCCCGCAGATCGGCCCGTGCCAACGGCCCGTTCTGGGTCGATGGAACATACGGTGAGCCGACCACACGATTTCCCATGCCCTTCGCAAACGTGTCGACGAAGGTCTCGAAGATCTGGCGAGCAACAAGGATGCGCTTCGGAGAGATGCAGCTTTGCCCGTTGTTGAAGCATCGGAATCCAACCGCCGCCGCGGCGGTAGCGCTTACATCGGCGTCGTCGAGCACGATGAACGGGTCACTTCCTCCGAGCTCGAGAACCATCTTTTTCAGGTGAGCGCCGGCAACTCGCCCGACCTCCTTTCCTGCTCGAACACTCCCGGTCAACGAAACTCCTGCCACCCGTCGGTCACTGATCACACGCGCCGCTTGGTCGTTGTCCAAAAAGAGCGACTGAAATATTCCTCTGTGCGGCAACACCCGCTCAAAGAGCTTGGCGATTGCGATTGCGCACTGCGGAGTATTAGGCGCATGCTTCAGAATGAGCGCATTGCCGGCCATCATCGCCGGAGCAGCGCATCGAAACACCTGCCAGAACGGAAAATTCCACGGCATCACCGCGCAGATAACGCCGAGCGGTTCGAAGCGAATCTGCGCGTCGAGAGCGCCGAAAGAACGTGGTTCAGGAGCCAGGAACGTCTGTGCGTTTTCTGCAAAATAGCGGCAAGCGGCTGCACAGCGAAGCACCTCTGCGGCTCCTTCGGCGAGCACCTTGCCCATCTCTTCCGCCATCAACCGAGCGTAGCCCTGGCTGTCACGCTCGAGGAGGTCCGCCACGAGCAAAAACGCATCGGCTCGTTGCTCGAGCGTCTGGTTGCGCCAAACGGAAAACCCCGCGACCGCGTCA
This sequence comes from Bdellovibrionota bacterium, assembly GCA_046328905.1. Lineage (GTDB taxonomy): Bacteria > Bdellovibrionota_C > UBA2361 > SZUA-149 > CAZDWZ01 > JAXLVP01. Next base: position 1,184,075 of record JAXLVP010000002.1, on the reverse strand, counting down.
TCGAGCGCTCTTTCGATCTCGCCGTGAGAGGCAAGCGGGAAACTTTCGACGAGCTCACCGGTAGCGGGGTTTACAGTACGATACATGGCTCAATCAACTCAGAGAGTCTTTTTTACCGCGTCGAGCACCGCAGTGTAGTTCGGCTCGTTCGGAATCTCCGGAACATACTCACTGTATACGACCGTGCCTTTCGAATCGGCGACGAACACGGCTCGCGTCAACAAACCCCATTCCTGAATCTGGGCGCCGAATGCTTCACCGAAGGCGCGGTGCTTGTAATCGCTGCCGGTAACGACGTTGTTCACGCCTTCTGCGCCGCACCAACGCTTCTGAGCAAATGGCAGATCCATGCTCACGGCGAGAACGGCAACCTTGTCACCGAGCTTGGACGCTTCATCGTTGAACCGCTTCGTTTCAATAGCACAGACCGGAGTGTCCAAGCTGGGAACGGAAAGCACTACTAAAGTCTTGCCTGCAAATTTGGAGCTCGACAGATCCGCCATGTCGACTCCGGTAACGGTGAACTCTGGAAGTCGATCTCCGACGTTAACCGGTTGTCCGACGAGTGTGAGTGAATTCCCCTGGAATGAGACTGGATGATGTGACTTGGCCATGTTTATTCTTCCGTGGATAACGGTTTTACACTATGAAAAGACGTAATATTGCATATCACGATCCCGATACGAAAGGTGATCGAGCCTGATCTCGCTCCGTTACGAGATTTCTTGTCGAAGGTATGTGATTACTTCACGAGCATTGGGGGAACAGCCATGGGACTGACGACTGTCGCCGACACCGACCGAGCCAAGCTCTTTGATAGAGGCTCTCTCCTCATCGCCGGGGCTCTGAGTGCAGCAGCCGCGAAGCCCCATCTGCTCATCGGGCTCTGCGGTGGGCGCAGTGTGTCCGGCCTGCTTCAAGCGCTGATGAAGCAGACAACGACAATGGCCCCGCTCTGGCCCAAGCTGCACTTCTTTCTCGTCGATGAACGGATGGTCCCGAACGACCATCCCGACAGCAACTTTTATCTGCTGAATCAGGAGCTTTTCCTCAAGCTCATGGAAGCCGGAACGATAGTCGCCGGACAGGTTCATCCGTACTCATTCGAGGGGCAGGACCGGGGAACTGGAAAATATGCCGAGGAATTTTTCAAGCTCGGGACCGCATTCGATCTGGCGATTCTGAGCGCCGGCGAAGACGGCCACGTTGCATCGCTCTTCCCGCACCACCCCGGCAATCAAAAGGCTGAGCCGGGGTTCCTCATTGTGGAAGGGTCACCCAAGCCGCCGCCGACACGGATGAGCGCATCGCGCACTCTCCTCTCTCGCTCGCTCTGCAATGTGCTCATGTTTCTCGGCCAAGAAAAGCTTGAAGCGTACAAACGCTTTCAAGACCCTCAACTGACGGTCGAGGATTGCCCGGCGAAGCTCGCCCAGTCAGCGACCGACAGCATCGTGCTGACCGATCTCAACGTAAGATAGAGCGTGCAAGCCCACTGAGCGTGCGAAACTGTCTTTGTTCGACGGCACGCGCTCCGGTGTGTCGATGGGCTGTTCATTTCGGAGCGCGCCCCTAACGAGACGCATCACTGACGAGACGCACCTTTCTTACTGCCGAGGAGCATGAGCTCCGTCGTCAGTGAGCTGGCGAACGAGCGCTGCTGCAGCAGTCACCGAGGCAGGGTCGAAATGGTTGATGTTCGTGGTGGCGTTCACGAGCTGCGAACCTGCTTCGAGATTTGCGATTCGCTCGTCATTGAAGTCGTCCGGACTTACCGAGCCGTCAGTAATTGACGTAACACCCGCCTCGCAGGCGACATCGGTAATTTCGTTGAAGTTCTTGCCGATATCGAGATCCTTTTCAGCCTCATTCGGGTCCGAGCTGATCAAGCCTGATACTCTGACATCGCCGGAGACGATCACAGCGACAACTTTCGATTGGACGATCGTGACATCGTAGACGCCATCGGCATCAGTCACTCCGGTCGCGACGACCTGTTTGTTCGCCGATTTCTCAAAATCGACAACTTGATACGGTGCGTTCGCGACCGGTCCCTTCGTGGCTACGACTTGCGGAGGATAGAATGCTTGTCCACTCAGACGTGCAAGTCCAGAATCGTTCGTACCGTGGCTCGAAGATTCACATGCGCACGTCGCGAGCGCGATCATGAACATCGGAACAGCAAACATTCTTCGGAGCATTCCATCACGCGTGAAGTTGACCATGGCCGCCTCGTCCGGGTTATTGATTGCAAACTCTGTCGAACTTTTTTCAATAAATTTGCCATCTTGTCAATCACGGAAACCGGAGCACCCTGTGCGCCATCTGACAGAAGAGAAGTGAGTAGTAGTAGTCATGAGCCCACTCGCAGTAATTTTCACGTTCCTTTCTCTGCCTAACCGGCTTTTCACGTCGAGATCCGCTGATTCAAGCGGGTGTTCTGCTTGTGCTGAGCAAACAATCTCACTCCTGCAATTCCGATTAAAAGACAGTATCGACGCAGCACGGGCTTTAGAGCTCGCGGATCCAAATATCGCAACAGCTCAGCCCCTGGCCGACTTGATCGCCCTCGTGGGCGAGGTGCAAGGTCAGCTCCAACGGCTGCAGATTTCGGTTGAGCTGCTCAACCCAGAGCGAACATCACAGCGTAACCCGGCGCGCACCATCCCGCGATCGAAATCGCCGCGCCGCGCACACACTCTCTCGCCCGAGCAGCGCATCGCCCTCAGGCTACTGCACGAAGGTCTCGCCGTTGAGCAGGTCGCGCGAAAGACTATGCTTCCGATTGAGGTCGTGAAAAGGCTTGGAGCACAGGGGAATGGAAAAGTTGATGTGCGCGAAGAGGCGACGCTCACTCAGGCCCCGGCAATAGAGATCGTTCGGTCTCAGGTGCTGCTCTAGAATCCGACTGGGATTGTTCATCCATGAATCTACCCAACCGTCCAGCATGCGCTGGCAAAGGTCACAACGCAGTCGGATTGTCTGTCGACCGCTTGTCTGTATTCGATGAAATGCCCGTGAAGCTGAATTCCGGCTCGCCGCATTGCAGCGAGCATCGTGTACATCGAAGGAAATCCACAGATGCGACGCTTGTCGCAGTCTTCAGCCATATGCGCAAAGAGCCGTTCTTCATCGCCCGCGAGCACAGCATCGAGCAGCTCGCGGTCACGCGAGCGTACGACTTCCAGCTTTGCGTCATCCATCCGCTCCTCGTCACCGAAGTGCATGCCCACGTGTGCCAAATCGACACCGCCGTAAAAGAGGACCCTTCGCCCCGCGGCGCGCAGTCCCTTCGTCACCTCTGCAAGCGCACCGACGAAATCGGCAACTTCCCCCCCGGAGACCGGCGAGATCTGTTTTTCGAGGAAGTGATGGAACGAACCAACCAGAATCGGGACGATCTCGGGGCGGTCTCCGTTTCGATACCGGTACGCTAAAAAGGGAAGCTGAAGCTCGAGGGAGTGCTCTCGTTTGTGCAGGTACTCGTCTCGGAACGACTGATTCTCACCCATGACGCTGACAAGTCGGTCGACGATCGGCTGAGCAGTCGTGAACGTACCGAGCGGTGATTGAAAGTCTTTGCGAGTGAGCTGATAGATACTCCGCCCACCGCTATGCGATGTGCCCAGCAGCATCACCACGTCCGGCGCCTCGCTCCGCTCCAGAGCCGAGTAGGCTGAGGCGTAGGTTCGCCATCCGCGAGCGTAGTCGATGTGCGGACAGACCAAGCCGACGAGCTCTGCTTGCTCGGACGGCTTTTCGAACGTGTTTTCCGCCCCGGCGAGATATTTTTCAAGAGCGGCTTTCAGCTCCCCCGGTTCAGCGGGATACACAGCTCCCGCCAGAGCCTCCCTTCGGACGGGGCTTTCGAAAAAATCCCGTTCCAACTCACGAAATTTTTTCTGAGTGGCCGGTGTGTCGAGAAAGCACATCTCATCGAGATCATCAGCCAGGCGGAGCGCCATCTCCATCGTAAGCCCAAAAGATCCGGCTTCGTTGACGATACTTTCGAGCGTGGTGTTTCCGTTGAATCTCGAAATGACCGGAACAAGAGGAATCGGAATGAGCGCGGGCTTTTCCGCGACACCCTGGGGATCTCTCAATACGAGATACTGACTCCCATTGTGTTCGAAATCTTCAGTTGCGAGCGGCCATCGGAGTCTCGGGCAATCGAGTGGTTTGTGCGGCACTACGAGCTCCAGAATGCGCCGGGATCGTCCCGGATGTTAGGATTGCGATAGGTAGTAAAGGATCTTGTGCGGCTTTCCCTGCCGCTCGACAGTGATGCTCGCGCTTTTCGATCCTCGAAGTTGATCGAACAGCGTTCGGAAATCGTCGACGCTCTTTACGCGCACCGTTCCGACAGCAGTCACGAGGTCCTTCTCCTGTAGGCCGAGCATTGAAGGATTGTCGCCGGCCTTCGGCCGAAGCACTCGGACACCGGAGACCTTGCCGAGCCCGTCCTTCTCACTAGAGGCCTGAAACGGCAGCTTCATCGGAGTACCACCGATCTGCGCGAGCTGCGCCGCAGTAAGGTCAACTCGATGCACCAGCGGCGCATTAAAGTCTTTCACCTCACGACCGTCGGAATAGACCGACACTTTGAATTGATGATCAGCACGGACTTCGTAATTCGGCTCCGGCGGATTTGAGCTACAACCGACAAACGCCATAAAGCTCAGAAGGAACGTGATGTGCAGCTTATTCATCGGAATGCGCTCACTTTCGAATCTTTGTAACGCGTAAATCACCGACGGAGACAGTCGAAGGGCCGCCGCGCTCGTTCACGCGATTCTTCTCTACGCTGATGCGATATCGCCCTGCCGGCATGTTCGTGAACTTAGCGACGCCGAACATGTCCGAAATATTTTTCCCAACCTGACGCCCCTGGTCATCGAGCACTGTGACCCGGTATCCACCGACAAGATCGCCGAAGCTCTTGAGATAGATCACCAGCTCGGCAGTTTCGTCCGGAGCCAGCTCTTCGACCACTCGGTCTCCAGTATCGGGGGATAAGATCTCCAGCTCGTCAGCGAGGCAGGGAGCAACCGCGAGAAGCGGACCCGATAGCAACGCAACGATCAGAAGGGACACAATCCGCAGAACGCTCGCACGACTCATGAGAGTGACCATCGAAATGGTGTTGTTGTCTTGCCGATCCATCAGACCTAAGTCGCCGTTTCAAAAAAAGTTTGTCTCGCGACCAACGCGAGTCTAACACGACCGAAAATGAGAAGACCAGTGCGCAATCGCAGCTCGTTCCGCATTGAGGTGAACGGCAAAGTGCTCGGTCGACATCCGGATGAATAGGATAGCTTCGAGGGGATAATCAGGGGCAGAAAAAAGTGCACCCCTCGGGGGGAGGGGTGCGAGAAGAGAAGCGAAGAGCGCAAAGAGGTTCAATGGAGGATTGGAAGTGAAAAACCGCCTTCACGTCCACGCTTCGCGTTTGTTATGCAGCTTATAGTTGAGACGCCCCCTGGCGCCCGCTATTCAAGCGATTCGAAATCTTCTCCAGTTTTTTTCGCCTTCGATCGAAAAACGGCTTCAGAAAACTTCGCGACCGAAACGAAAAGTCCGCTGAATCAAAAAGCGCGGCATGTTGCCCCGAGACGCGTGTAGCTCACAAAAACCTGCATCGCGATCCGGCGACGCGGCACTCTGAGACTTCGGTCCTTCAGGGCCGAACCCCAAAATAACAGCCTAATCGCCCGAGGCCCCAAGAGAAACTCCCGATCGACCCCTAGCGACAAGCGCAGATCGAACTGCTAATATGGAGGCGAGTGGAGTTTTCGCCCACGATTCGGATGATATTAAAGGTTAGTCCCTGGTTTGCCCGGTTATGAAGTTTGCCGTCGCTCTACAGGAAGATCAGAATTTGGGTGCGGACAAAACCTACGCTCCGCGGCGTATTCAGAATATCGAGCTTGGAGAGCATGTCCTTTGGCTCTGCAGCGCTACAGACGATCCATACAAAAGTAGTATCGAGCTCGCTGAACGGGCGATCTCAGAGAAGCAGGCTCTCCTCTATCTCTATCATCTTCGCAACCCTCGAAAAGAGTTCCTCACGCACAGTCTCCCTCTCGACGCCGCGGTTGGGAGCGGTCAGATCCGGTTCCTCCCTGCGTATGACGTCTTTCTTGCTGACGGAATGTTCCGTCCTGACGATGCAATCGGCGAGCTGAACAAACAGGTCGACCAGGCGCTGAAAGCGGGGTTCTCGGGGCTGCGAATAGTCGTCGAGATGACCTGGGTGTTCGAAGCCGCTCTCGGAGCCGCGAGAATCTCGGAGTTTGAGCACAAGCTCGAAGACCTTCTGATTGCAAAACGGTGCCTGGTAATCGCGCAGTATCATCGACAGTACTTCAAGCCTGCGCTGCTTCTCGACCTACTCTCATCGTATCCCAGCCTGCTCATCGGCAGCGATCTCTACGAAAACTTCTATTTCGTTCCTCCCGATCATGCGCTCGTCGAGCAGCATCAAGCCGCCGTGCTTCACCAATCTCTCGAGACGCTGAAGGCTCTCGGACGAGCAGAGACGCTCATCAACGAACGCTCGGTTCAGCTTCAACAGTCCGAGGCGGCGCTGGAAATGCTGCACTCGATCATCGACAGCATGGGCGACGGTGTCTTCGTAGTAGATGAAAACGGCTACATGCTCTTCTGTAACAAGAGCTCTGAACATATCATCGGCTACGGCTTGTTGGACCTTCCTCTCGAAGAGCGGGTGCGACTCATCGGGAACTATCTTCCGGACGGCGTCACACCATATCCCGTCGAAGACCTCCCGATCTCACGAGCAATCGCAGGCGAGTCGTCTGACGACGTCGTTTATATCGTTCGAAACCCAAGACGTCCGAACGGAGTGTGGATCAGCGTCAACGGCAGACCGCTCCGCGATCGGAACGGTCGGATCAAAGGCGGCGTTCTGGTCTTTCGTGACATCTCAAAGCAGAAGCGCGCCGAAGAAGAGCAAGAACGTCTCGAAGAGCAGATGTTCCGCACGCAAAAACTCGAAAGTCTCGGCGTGCTCGCCGGAGGCATCGCGCACGATTTCAACAACCTCCTCATGGGGGTGTTGGGCAACGCTGATCTCGCGCTCCTAGAAGCGGAGCCAGATTCACCGCTCGAGCAGCGCGTGAGCCAGATCCGGACCGCCGCAAGACGTCTCTCAGGCCTCACGAATCAGCTGCTCGCTTACTCGGGCAAGGGACCCGTGTCTCAGGAGAAGCTCAACCTTTCCGTTCTGGTCCAGGAGATGGGCGATCTCCTCCGGCCGGCCATTTCCAAGCGCGCCGTCGTGGATTACTCACTGGCCAAGGATCTTCCGCCTATGCTCGCCGATGCGACGCAAATTCGTCAGGTCGTTATGAACCTGATTACGAATGCGTCGGATGCGATTGGTGAAGGGTCGGGAACGATCACCATTCGCACGGGCCTCTTCGATGCGCCTTACGACTATCTGAAGCAGACCTATCTGGCAGACCACCTGTCTCCAGGAAAATTCGTCTTTCTCGACGTCAGCGATACCGGATGCGGTATGAGCGAGGAGACGGTGACGAAGATCTTCGATCCCTTCTTCACCACCAAATTCACTGGACGGGGTTTGGGGCTCGCCGCGGTGCTCGGTATAGTGCGACGCCACGGAGGAGCTCTCAAGGTCGACAGCCTCGTCGGTCAAGGTACAACATTCCGAGTCTTATTCCCCGCCGCCGAAGGCGATCTCGATCCGGCCGCTAGAAAACCTGTACTCGACGGCACTTGGAGAGGCTCAGGCGTAATGCTTGTCGTCGATGACGAGGAAGCGGTGAGAGAGATCGCCGCTGAGATGCTCAGCCATCTCGGTTTCGAGGTGCTCCTCGCATCTTCGGGACGACAAGCCCTCCACTACCTGGAGACTCCCGAATACAAGATACGAGGAGTGCTCCTCGACATTACGATGCCGGATATGGACGGAGAGACAGTGCTCAATCGTATGAGCGGTTTGGACGGGCAGGTGAAGGTCATCGTCTCGAGCGGATTCCATCAAGCAGACATGGCGCGGCGCTTCCACACGCCGGCTGTTGCGGGTTATCTGCAAAAGCCCTACGGGCGTGAGCAGCTCAGCACTGTGCTCCAACACGCTTTTTCGCCTACCGACGGCGCACAGCAAGCGTAACAAGCGAGGATGACACCGGTCGTTCATCGTGGCATGACTGTGTCATGAAAAGTTTCCGCCAATACCTGTATTTCAATCTTCCCGAGCGCATGGCGTTTCAGAATATCACTCCGCATGTCGAGCAGGCGCTTGCGCAGAGTCAGATTCAGGAAGGCCTCTGCCTTGTAAACGCAATGCACATCACAGCAAGTGTGTTTATCAACGACGACGAGCCGGGGTTGCATCACGATTACAAGAAGTGGCTCGAGCAGCTCGCGCCCTTTGATGCCAGCCCGAAGCGCTACCATCACAACGCGACCGGCGAGGATAACGCCGACGCCCACATGAAACGGCAAATTATGGGGCGCGAAGTAGTCGTTGCGGTGACGAACGGTAAGCTCGATTTCGGGCCGTGGGAGCAGATCTTTTACGGCGAATTCGATGGAAGGCGGGAGAAACGCGCTCTGGTCAAAATCATCGGCGAGTAGCCGCATCTTCTGTGTTGGATGCCGGCGACTTCTGGGGTTTGACGAGCACCCTTCCGTTCGACCACCGCGTACTTTTATGGCGTACCGAAGCGAGTACCGACGAACCTTCACCACAAAACAGTACTCGTTACGCACGACGGTGTAACGACTTTCCTTCACCCAGTACCTCTTCGGCGCACAAACAAGCGTTCATGTAGCCGGTTCCGGATCAACCCCGTTTGATTAAGCTCTCTGCGCGGACTAGGCTGAGCAGTGTTCGAGATGTTCTCTCCTTAGAAGTTCTTCGGGTACAAGCTGACAATCACTGTTCACATTCGCCGTAGGAGCGGCGATTGAACGCTTTCTTTCAGGACGTCTGTTCGCACGGGCAGAACGGCTGGTTGGGAAAGCCTCCGCGCGCCGTCGCGCGAATGAAAGGGGGTTCTCCCAACTAGCTGAAAATCCCGGCGTCCAGTTGTTCTGGATGTTCAGCCCACCCCGCTGCGGTGGAAATGGAGCTGCGCGCTGCCGGCGCGCGATCGACTCTCAGTCGCGAAGGGGGTTTCCCATGACTCAGCAGCAGTTGGTTTTTCTCGGTGGTACGTGCGGCAAGAACACTTGGCGAAACGTCGTCATCTCGGCTCTGGTTGCGCAGGGAGTCTCAAAGGACGCTCTGTTTAACCCCGTAGTCGAGAACTGGACGAAGGAATGCCAGGTGCTGGAAGACCAGGTGAAGGCGACCGCGCCGATCGTGGTTTACTACCTTGCCAGTCCGAAGGACGACAATCCGAACAGCGTCAGCGCCTACAGCCTCGTCGAGGCTACCATGGCGCTCTACGACGACAGCGACCGCGCGGTCGTCGTGTTCGACACTGACGGCTTGTCGGGCCATGTGCTGAAGGTGATGAAGAAGGTCGAAGACGATCTCAAGAAGCGCTTCCCAACGGCAGCGATCCTGAGCTCGGTCGATCTGATTCCTTACCTCGCCAAGCGCGTCGCCGACCTCGGCTAACACGGCCCCGAGCGGGTTGCGACCAACGCACGCTCGTGATGGGGGAGCGTTATCCCCCATTTACTTACGGAACGAATAAGGTCATTGAAATTTTCGCCGAGAGAGAGACGGTCCGAATCGACATCCAACCAAGGATGTGAGCGGACCGTGACGAAGCACGGGAGCTTCGTCTTGATACATCTCACGCCATCCAAACCTCCATGTTCGGGAAGCGGTTGCTGAGCGACTCGAACGAGCCCATCAGCTCCACCGCGCGCGGCACCCGGTCGCAGCAGAGCGGGCCGCGTCCGATCACGACCGTCACTCGAACTTTGCGAGCTGCGAAGTCTTGCAGGTTGCCGACCTCGACGCCATCGGTTTTCGCCAGACCCGCCGGGCTGGTGAGCAAGAAGAGACGGTCACTGGCACAGGCGAGGAAGCGCTTCATTCCGATGGACGCGCCGTCGCGGATCAGGATTCGTCCGTCCGGTGTCACGGTACGGATGGCGTGGATCCCGACCTGAATACCCATGTGCGCATTGACCGCGGGATGAGACGGCGCGAAGCACGTCAAGTCCAGGGCGTCGATCTCACGCGCCACAAGCGTAATCGGGATGCGCGAAGCGAGCTGCGCGCAAAGTGCTGAGTTCGTGAGGAGCCGTGAGCATTTGCCACGCTCTGCGATAATCGCCATCGCGAGCGCAGCTGAGCGTCCGCTACCGCACGCGATAGACGTGCGTTCGGTGAGCGTGTCGGCGATCCACGAGCCAGCGGAGAACCTTCTTCCCATTGCGTTTCCTTCGGGGAAAGAACCAAGATGTCATTCGGACTCTGGCAACGCCTCGTTTGCCGAAGCCCGAACCATTCACTGCCGAAGAAACGGAGGGAGAGAGACCGAGGCGCGAACCGCCTGAGGGAAGCGCCCACATAGTACCGGCTGGCGTCGGGCGAGTAAAGAGCCGGACGAGCGAAACTTGCACTGAAGCGCTTGAAAATACTACGCTCCTCCGTAGAAACCGTCGTAGGTAAAGAGGCCTTCCAATGCGAATCTATCTCTGGTTAGCCGCAACGCTTTGTCCGTCACTCGCATTCGGACAAGTGATCCCGTGTCCTTCTCAGTGGCCGAGCTCTTGCGGGGCCCTCAAGCCGGATCCTGGCGGTAGCTTAACGGGCCCCGGGATGCAAAGCGTCGGATCTCGACCGGTGCAAGATGTGATTGCTTCGATGACGGGGCAACCGCAGATAGTTTGTCGAGATCCGCGAGTTGAATCTGATACGAGGGCACGAGAGCTGATCGCGGCTCGACTAGCAAAGGCGCCGGAATACAAGGATTTCAACATACTCCAGGCGATCGTCCCGACGCTTGCGATAGCGCGTTATAGCTCCGGTGTGACCGTCGCGCTCGGAAGCGGTTCCGAATACTTTTGCATCAACGATCGCGGTGACCGGATCTGGTATGGCCGCTAGTTTGGCTCGCCGTAGATTGATCGCAACGAGGGCGCTTGCAGCTTGAACCTGAATAGTTCCACGGCGCGCCCTCGAGCCGTGGAACAGTTGCGACGCATTCCGCCTGAGCCTGCACGAAAAGTTCATCGCGCTGCGCCGCGGATGGATTGGGCAGAGCTGCGGGAACTTCGCATTCAGCCGTCACCGGTCGTGGCGGTCATTGACGACCGGGCGCACCGGCCGCAGCCGCTGCACCCTTTCGACGAAGCGGCGGTCGACCCCTGTCCGATCGGCATCTGTCCGGCCGGAGGTGTCGCGCCGATCGCCAGCGCGCTGCCGGCGAACTGCTCGGAGCCGGGCAGCGGCCTGCCCTGGGCGCAGAGCCCTTTCACGACTTCGGTGAGCTCGTCATCTTGCGGTGATCCAGGTTCCGGCACCATGCACATGGGACCTCCCTTCTCTCGTCGAGCGAGACCCGACATCCGGAGCTTCCAAACCGGACATCGCGCCCAAGTCCATCGAGCTGAGTCTCTGGCGAGAGACAGAACAGTAGCGTCTACTGTTCAATCTCCCGCCGGAGCGCCCATCCAATGTCGCTTGCGCGAAGTTACTCGAGTTGGTCAGCGTGCAAAGATGAAAAAAACTAAGGAAACCAGATAGCTGCTCAGCGCCTGAAGGAAGGTCGGGCCATCCTCGAAGCGCCGGTGGAGATGGATTGATCGGGGTCAGAGTGAAAAGAGCAGTGAGGCCGAAGCCCCGTCCCGTAACGCGTCCGATGTTGACCGCGGTCGTACGACGGGTCCGCGCCACATGTTCAGCGAGCATTTGAGACAGCAGGCCGACACCCTAGCATAATCCTTAAAAACCAATCCACCTCGGAGTCCTGCTATGGGATTGAACGCCGATCAGCGCCGTCTTCCACAACCGACTGCTAATGCCGTGCCGGCGGGCCCTGCCGCTGAGCTTCCAACGGCTCCTGCCTCCGCTCGCCCTTCGACAGGGCCGGCAAGGTCCGATGCAGAGGTCGCGACGGAGAAGATCAACACAATGCATTCCGATGCGATCCTCACTCGAACGTTGAATCAGCACACCTCACGCTTGGAAGCAGCTGAGAGGCGCCGAGAAGCTCTCGAGGCTCGTCTCGAGGGCCGGGTTCCAGGCAGCTCACCGGATGCGCCTCGGGTCGAACCGACGCAGCGCCAACGTCAGTCGCTCCTCCGAGAAATGAGGACAGTCGAACAAACGATCAAAACTGAGACCCTGGAAGTTGCAAAGTACTCAAGGCCGTTCGACGAAATTCGAGCACCGCTCATCGAGTCCGAAACCGCGCTGATCGCGAAACGCAGAGAAGCGATTGAATACGCCAGAGCCCACCCCGCCCCTACAGCCGAAGAAAAGGAGGCGGCGAAATGGGCGGCGTGGAGAGCAAAGGCAGATCAGATGCGCGCCGATATCGTATCGGGCAAGACAGACATTCATGTGCCGGGAACTTCGCCGAGTATGAACGAGTTGGCTTTCGCGGCGGAGAGAGCACAGCTTACGGTAACGAGAGCGCGTGACCCGTTTTCATCAGTACGCGTCCCTTCCGCTTCAGCCGACGTTCACTTGCAGCAATCCATGCAGGCCCAGCAAGATGCCGCGCTTTCGCGCGGGATTGGCACGTATTCCCCGGCCGAACGACAGCGTGTTCTCGTAGATCTCGGTCGCTACGAGCAAAGGACGCAGGATGCAAGGCACTTCGTAATGCCTGCTGAGCGAGAGCGTCGTGACGCTGCCTTGGGCTCCAGTTTCACCGAGCACTACGAAACAATGGGGGCAGTTCGCCTAATGGAGCGTGCGCTCAACCAATCGGCGGCTCATCCGGGCAGGCCAGTCAACGTAGAAGGCATGCTGCCACTACTCGCGAAGGCCGGCTCACAGTTGGCCCGACACGACCAAGAGGCGATGTTACGGTTGATTGGGAGCTCGCTCGCCGCCAAGGCGTCTCGAGATCCGGGCGCGATCACAGAGATCAATCAATTCGTCGACACGCTGGGCTCGCTTGGAATCGACCCGGCGCGGTCGAAGGCAATGTTGACGCCGATTATCAGCGCGTACTCTGCGTCGCTCACCTCAGGGCAGCCCATCCGCTTCGATGCACTGAAGGAGCTCTACACGAAGCTCGATCGCAATCCGGACGTTGTCGCGCCGTCCGACGCCCTCGGTTTCATGCAGCAGCTCTCTTATGGGGCGTTTCGCAATTTGGCAAATGCGACGAATAGAAATCCACAGTATGCAGAGCTCGCAAGCTTCACGTCTTCATTGAATCTGAGCAATGTGAACAAAGACAGAGCGTTGAGCCCGCTCAGCCTCAATTTGAGCCCCCCGCCTGGCCCTAACGAAGCTCCGGGTACGCGGCCGACAGTATTCCGCATCCCGCCTGGTTCAGAGCTTTACTCGACTGTGATGCAGCTCTACCGCGAGAATCACACAGGAAGATCGGGGATTCGCCTTCACGCGGAACCCGACGGTGGCGGTTTCAAGTTTACACTTGTTTCATTAACGAATCCGAGCCAGAAAATTTCATTTAGTTGCACCGGCGTTCCAACCGCTCAGTGGTTGAACTCGAAGGTCCAGACACAAACGGCGAGCTTGAGGAGAGGCCCGAGCGCTCCCGCCGGGCCAGACGATCCAATCGTTCTCTGAGCTGCAGCGTCTTCGCGGGGTAGTCGGTCGGCGATTTTGCATTGAATGGCTGACGCCGCTTTTTCCGAGCATCGGGTGTTAAGGACGAGACCGCAAATCGGAAGGCAACGACTTGGCTCAGTCGACGAGCGATACAGAAGCGGGGTGCCTCGTTACCTCACGACTGCTGCCATTCGGCTCTCCGAACGGCTCTTAAGCGCTACATGCCGTGAGTATGAGCATCGCGTCGATGACGAAGGCATTGCGGGCAGACCTTTTCGCGCACGCTGAATAGCTTTCTTGGAAAGCGCAGCTGAATTGCCCGCAGGGGCCCGCATCTCGCGACTAGGGCGTGAGTTCTCGCCTTAGCGGTGTGTCCGAATTATCACCGTGCTCGAATGCTACCCGATAGCCCGCTTGTAGAAGGAGACTGCTGGTCCCACCGAGCCGAATGTCAAAAGCGGATTGAACGCCGCGTTCGTTGAGATTGACGGTACTAACAGGCGGTCGTCGCGGCGTATGCGGAGTGTCACCATACTCGAATGTGCTCCATCTCATCCCAGTTGCAGAGGGAGGCTACTGATCTCACTGAGCCGAATGTTGCGGTCGGATTGAACGCGCGTTGCTTGAGATTGGCAGTACTGACAGGCGACCGTCGACGGTGGTTCGAGATCTTCGAAGACTTATTCTGTTGCTTCAATTCTGCGGACAGCTCGGCGGGAGGATATGAGACACGACAACAACACTTTCATGCCTAGCGCTTTATACGATTCGGTCGTTGCAGCTCTGAGGGTACTTCATCACCCGCTTTCTCAACGGAAGAGCAGGGAAGCTCTGAGAAGAGCTGCGGCTGTGTGCAAGACGAATCTTGCACACAGCCTCCTTGCGCAGAACCTATCTCAGGAGCGGTGCACTCGAACGTGAGCTCGAATGACCGTTTCCTTCGGAATCTGCTTCATCTCGTCCCTTCTTCCTGCGTGACCTGGGGTCGCCGCCGGCGAATGAGTTGAAGCAGGCTTCTCGGGGGACGCGTTCTTTGCGGGTTCAACACCGGCCTTTTTCGGGGTCGGGTTGACTGAGGTGTTGATGTTGAGCGCTACGGGCGCGCTCTTCGTCTCGGGTGCCGCAGCGGTAGCGGGCTTCGGAGGTTCAGCCTTGCGGCTCTCCCCGTCGCCTGCCGGAGCGATGAAGACCGTGAAGGTCAAATCACCCCGGCTCGAAACCGAAGCGCCCAGTGACACTGAATGCCGGTTTCGGACCTGCGAACCGGTCGTCTCGCAGCCGGCCATGGCAATCAGCGAAATCAATCCCACTCCAACGACGAATCCTTTCATCTGACCCCTCCTGGGTCCACGTTCCGGATGTTCGCCGAAGCTCCGCTTTCCGACGGATCCTCCGACCTCGGGATGCTGGGGGACCGCAAAACGATTACGCTTTGCGGTCCTCCGTCACCGTCGAGGAGAGCTCTGTCAGTTCGTTTGGAAACCTGTTTTTTCTCAGAAACTTCCTGGTGACGTTATGAGGCACGATCTCAGGCAGAGAGCATTTAAGTTCAGGCTAGGCCGTTCTGGGGCCGACGAGCGCCGCGTTTCGTTGGCGAAATGGCGCGTGCTGCCAGATCACAGCCGTACAAATATCTGCCGCCGCCACAAAGCGAAGCAGAACAACCAACCCACCGCAAGCTTGAGCAGGGGCACGCTGAGCGGACCCACACTCCTTCTCAGCCAATCCCCAATCAGCGGCTCACCTTCCACGGGTAGACTCGTGTGGTTGAGCACGAAGGTCTGGAAGAGCTTCACGAAAACGTAACCGGCGATCGGATTCGCGCCGAGAATGACAAGTGGCCTGAAGAGGAGCGCCGCGCGAGGTCGCCGGTCAAGCGGAAGCAACGCAAAGAGCACGGCAAATGCAAATGAAGACGAAAGAAAGACGAACGACGGGGTGAACAGCGGGGTCGACAGCGGTATCCCGATTCCGACACAGAGCGTCGCGGCCGCCAAGCATGCTACTGCACACGATAGAATCTTCCACCCCGCCCCGACACTCGCCGAAGTGTCGAGCAGCAGGTCCGCGGCAATCAATCCGAAGAGCACAATCGAAGTCGCCACGCACGTGCTCAGAACACCTTCTACTCCCCTTGGTTTCCCTAAGACGAGGATGTCTAACTTTTCGCTGAATGTGGTGTGCTCCAACCAGGCCTGTGTGGTCACAACGTCGGGTTGAGCGAACAAAGACAGCAGGACGAACAGCGTGAGAATAACGACGATGCCGCCGACTCGGCTTACATTCGTGGCGCGCACCAATGGATAAGCGCCAAGCGATGCAAGTGCGATGCATTGAAGCGTCCCAAGCGTGAGCTTGAGCACACGGTAGGATGCGGAATAAAGAAGAAGCCCGACTATCAACAGACGAGCAGCGCGAAAGAGAAACGCGTGTGCCTGTTCAGACTTCGGCTGTCCTTTGAGGTCTTTTTTTTGCGTCGAAAGTCTCATGGAGACTCCGACCGAGAATAGAAACAGGGGATACACGAGGTCGGCGAGAGTCGCACCTGTCCAACCCGAATGCTGGAGCTGGCTGAACGGATTACCGCCGACGAGAAACATCAATGAGATAGCAAAACCCCGCAAAACATCGAGCGACAGCATGCGGGGGGTGGCGCGCAACGCGGAACGCGAAATCGCTTCGCGGCCCGTCTCCTGAACTGTCTCTCCATCGCTTTGGTCCATTCCGAACCGTCACCGTACTCTGAGCTTCTATCCGGCAAGAGCCTCTCAGTGCTCTTCTCTGAAGAGTCTCATTAGCTGCCCCGCTCTCACAAGTTTTGCTTAGCGGTGTCAGGCTGCACCATGCGCTTCTAGGTTGTTTGGGAAACGGAGGCGGGAAGCATACGGACCGCATACGGACCCTGTTGAAGGCAAAGTCCAGTGAAGGGCGATATCGCGGCACCATTTGCCAGGTGCTTGGCGGGCCGCACTTCCGCTGGGATTTCTATGGCGCTGCCGCGAAGAGTTTTTGACGGGACGAAGAGAAAGCGGAGCAGCGCTTTCCCTTCGTTGAGTTGTGACTCGGCAGGCGCAACCTTAGATGCGCGAGGAGCCGAGCGATTGCAGTGCGCGGACATCGATCCAGAACTTGGGCCCACGCGCGCACCAGCAGAACAACGTCGGCTTGACCTGAAGCTGCCACGGACCCGTCGCTTTCGTGAAAGCCGCCTGGAGGTCGTCGGGAACGTAGATGACGAGTCGGCCCTTGGCACGCTTGAGCGAACGGATCACCCGGGCGCCGGCAAGGGCACGAAGGACATCAGCCATGTCGGTTTGAGTCAGGCTCGCCTGCTGAGATTGTGAATCGAGGAGCGCGCCCTCGACAACGAGTCCGATGTCACCGACTTCGATACGCTTTTTGGTCAGATTGACCCACGCGACCCGCGACCCGTCGCGAGCGGTGCTCGTGAACAGCCTGCGCGGGTCGAGTCGAACGGCGCCGGTCGACGAGCTAAGTGCCACTGGAAACCTCCTTTGCACCTTCTTGAAAGGGATCTTCATTCGAACGACACGCCTTCTCTAAGCGCTCGAGGAACACTTAAAGAAAGCGGTCGCCGCCGAAGGCGTCGAGGAGGACTGAGCGAAAACCTGTCTGTGCTGCTCCGTTTCTCCGACACAGGGCTGCCACGTGTCAGGGAAACGAGAATTTGAGATGGACGCAGGAGAGCTGAGGGAAAGAGCAGATACCGCTGGGATTCCACTATAGCAAGCCGCTCCTTTCCAAACCAGACAAGCTCCGACTTTAGCCGAAAAGTGCCCCGCGTACCTTCCGCGCCACTTCCCGCCTAATTTTGTTGCTCCTGAAAAGTATCCCCCTCGCTCTTGAAAAGTATCCCCCTTACTTTTTGGGCAACTTTTTTCCAGCGCGAAGAGTATCCCCCTTACTGATTCGGCAGCGTCCCCTTACTTTTTTGCCAATATCCCCTCAGTTTGCGCAGCGCCAAGAGTCGCCAAGACTATCCCCCTTACTCAGCGCTAAGTATCCCCCTTACTTTCCGGCGCTCAGAGTATCCCCCTTACTTTTTGGCGGCGAACCGCGACGCCTGACGCTTCGCGCTCTCGGCGAATCGCCTACTTGGATTTGCCAACTCCTTGCAGACAATAAACAAACACATTCGCCGTGTAAGAATCGGCAGTTTGCTAAAGTTTTTCGTGACTTAATCCGACCTTCTCACCGGGTGTCAATTTGTGTCACTCGACCACGCGGTTCGTCGTCGGGACAAAAAATGGTGTTGCGGCAACTACGAATTCGGTTGCCGGAAGCAAGGAAGCGCTTGTTCGCAGAGTGTTTTGCGAACGGGAACAATGAACCACAAGTAATTAGCGAAACGTACTCGAAATGGCTTCACGGGTTGGCGAAGTGTTGGTTAAGCAGGGTCTGATCTCAGACGCTCAGCTTGCGCAAGCGACTGAGGCGGCGAATCAGAACGGCGGGATGATTACCTCCTCGTTGGTGAAGCTTGGCTTTGTCGATGAAGCTCAGCTTGTCGGCCTTGTGAGTAAACAATACGGTCTTCCGGTCGTTCAGATCGATGACCAGTCCGTGCAGCCTGAAGTGCTGGGACTAATTCCGCACGCAATCGCGACCAAGTATCTCCTTCTACCGCTTGAGCTCCTCGGAAACACGCTAACCGTGGCAATGGTCGATCCCTCCAACATCACGGCGGTGAACGACATCAAATTCATCACCGGGCACGATATCCGTGTCGTCCTGGCGGCAGAGAGTGACATTCGAACGAGCATCGAGAAGTTTTACGAGAGTAACGTCTCGTACGACAGTATCTTTGAGGACTTCGACGACGGCGCCAACGTCGAAGTTTTGAACCAAGACTCCTCTGTCGACCTCGACGCGCTCGAGAAAGCGACCGAAGACGCACCGGTCGTAAAGCTCGTAAACGCAATTCTCACGGATGCGATAAAGAAGGGGGCTTCCGACATCCACATCGAGCCTTACGAGAAGGTCTTTCGCGTCCGCTTCCGGATTGACGGCGTGCTTTATGAGATCATGAAGCCGCCGCCGAAACTCAAGAACGCAATCACCTCGCGGCTCAAAATTATGGCGGATCTCGACATTGCCGAGCGACGTCTGCCGCAAGACGGCCGTATCAAGTTAAAGCTCGGTAACCGTCGCGAAATGGACTTCCGAGTCAGCGTTCTTCCCGGGCTATTCGGCGAGAAGGTCGTGCTGCGACTCCTCGACAAACAGAACCTGCAGACGGACATGATGAAGCTCGGCTTCGACGAGAAGCAGTTGAAGCTCTTCAAAGAAGCGATTGATAAACCGTATGGAATGGTGCTCGTGACCGGCCCGACCGGATCCGGAAAGACGACGACCCTCTACTCCGCGCTGTCGGAGCTGAACAAAAGCACCGTGAATATCTCCACCGCCGAGGATCCCGTCGAGTTCAACCTTCTCGGCATCAACCAGGTGCAAATGCATGATGACATCGGGTTGAATTTTGCTGCGGCGCTCCGTTCGTTCCTCCGTCAGGACCCGGACGTGATCATGGTGGGAGAGATCCGGGACTACGAAACCGCCGAGATCGCGATCAAAGCCTCCCTCACCGGGCACCTTGTGCTTTCGACGCTGCACACGAACGACGCACCGTCGACGATCAACCGACTGCTGAACATGGGTATCGAGCCGTTCCTCGTCGCCTCTTCGATAAACATCGTGGTCGCGCAGCGACTCGCGCGAAGAATCTGCGAAGGCTGCAAAGAGCGGCTGGATGTCAGTCCAGAGGTTCTCGTGAACGTCGGCATTCCCGCAGCGGAAGCGAAGCACGTTGAAGTTTTCTACGGCACGGGTTGCCAGAAGTGCAGCAACACCGGCTACAAGGGCCGAATTGCGCTGTACGAGTGCATGCCCATGACGGACGAGCTGAAGGACTTCGTGTTGAACGGCGCTTCAGCGACGGAGATCAAGCGAGAGTCCATTCGACAGGGAATGGTCTCGCTTCGTCAGGCCGGGCTGATGTTTCTGCGCCAAGGGGTCACTACGATCGAAGAAGTGCTGCGCGTTACCGCGGCGGATTAATTGAGAGCAAGAAGTACGAGGACACGCTATGCCGGTCTATACATGGGAAGGCAAATCAGCTGACGGCAGGAAGGTCAAAGGCGAAATGGAAGCGGTGAACCAGCAAGCCGTCTTCAATTCGTTGCGCACTCAGCGCATTAATCCGAACACCAAACGGATCAAAGAGAAAGGAAAGGGTCTCGACAAAGAGATCAAAATTCCCGGCTTCGGCCCCAAAGTAAAGACGAAGGACGTTGTCGTTTTTACCCGACAGTTCGCAACCATGATCGACGCCGGTCTACCGCTCATCATGGGTCTCGAGGTGCTCTCGAAAGGTCATGACAACAAAGCGATGCGAAAAACGCTCAGCTCGGTCAAAGAGCACGTTTCGTCCGGTGGAACCCTCGCTGAAGGACTGGCACTAGCACCGAAGGCATTCGACGATTTATACGTGAACATGGTCGCCGCGGGTGAGGCTGGAGGTATTCTCGACATCATTCTCGAGCGGCTCGCGGCGTATCTCGAAAAAATGGATAGTCTTCGCCGCCAAGTAAAGACAGCGATGATCTACCCCGGCGTGGTCGTGTCGGCGGCCGTCATCGTCACCACGATTCTTCTCGTTTTCGTCATCCCGACGTTCGCAGAGATGTTCAAAGACTTCGGAGCGGCGCTTCCTGCTCCCACGCGAATTGTCATGAGCATCTCTGACTTCATGGTCAATTATTACCTGGTGATCTTTCTGACGATGGGGCTCAGCGTTTATCTCTCGAAGCGCTTCATGAGCACCGATCGTGGAAAGGAAGTGATTCATCCGCTTCTTCTCAAGATGCCGGTGTTCGGCGACATTATCCGCAAGGTTGCCGTCGCCCGTTTCGCTCGGACTCTCGGAACTATGATGAGCTCCGGGGTCCCCATTCTCGACGCCCTCCAGATCTGTAGCCGTACCGCCGGCAACAAAGTCGTTGAGAAGGAAGTCGTCCGCGTGCGCCAGAGCATCAGCGAAGGAAAATCGATCGCTGAACCTCTCGCGAACTCCGTCATCTTCCCGACGATGGTCGTTCAAATGATCGCCGTCGGAGAATCGACGGGTGCCCTCGACGCGATGCTCTCGAAAGTTGCAGACTTTTACGAGGACGAGGTCGAAAACGCAGTAACCGCGATGAAACAGCTCATCGAGCCGCTCATGATTCTCATCCTCGGTACAATCATCGGCGGACTCGTCGTCGCGATGTATCTCCCGATCTTCAAGCTCGGAAGTGTTATCTAACGGCGGGCAGCAGTATGACAGAAGCCACTACAACGGGCCCCCGGGGAAAAGTGAGGGACCTCCTCTACCGAATGCTTCGACGGACCGAGCTCGATGGTCTGTTCAAGCCGAACGCGGACCCATCCCTGAACGATAAGCTTCGCCGCATGCTCGGGAAGCTGATCCTCATTCGTGTCGCCGTGCTCTCGATCATTCTCGGTGTGACAGGGTGGGAGCTGCTCACTGCAGGCGCCGGGCCCGAACCGAGATCCGTCACGTTCTGGTCTTTCGCGCTGATCTACGGTGTTTCCGCCGCGAACGCACTTTTGTTGCGGCGCGTGCAGCGGCTGGCCCTTTTTGCCTACGTGCAGCTCAGCGTGGACGTCATTCTCGCAACGCTCGCCATTTATGTCACAAACTCTGCGGTCAGCATCTTCCTGTACCTGCTGGTGATCGTTGCCGCGGCACTTGTCTCGAGCCGCAAAGGCGCCGTGGTCATCGCCGCGCTCTCTGGAATTTGTTATGCGCTTCTGATGTCTGGCGTGCTGCCGCCCCTAAGTGGTCACCGCAGCGATGCGAACCCGCTGGATATCCTTTTCGTCTATCTCTCGATGGTCGCCATCGCGCTGGTCAGCGGATACGTCGCACGCCAGCTTGAAGAGATGGGCTCGCTCGCCGACAGCACCGCGAGGGATCTCGTTCACTTGAGCGAACAGCAGCGAAAGGTATTCGATGACATGTCGGAGGGGATCATCACCATGGATCTCAGCTCGACCATCACCGGACTCAATCAAGCCGCACGAAGCATTCTCGGTTTGAGTGAGCTCGAGGCCAGCCATTTCGTGGGCCGAATGCTCCCTGACATGTTGCGGCAGCGCGGACTCGCGGACGCTGAGAAGCTCATGAAAAGTGCCGAAGATACATCGGCTGCTCTCACTCTCAAGAAGCCGGACTCTCCGGAAGAGATCCATCTCGACTACTCCGTGCGGACTCTTTCCGACAAGACCGGATCCGAAAACGCAAAGCTTTTCATTTTCAGCGACGTCAGCCATGTGAAGAGTATGGAGGAACGTCTCCATCTCCACGAGCGGATGACAAAGCTGCTCGCCGACACGTCACCGACGAACGTCATTACGTCAGTCCGACATCAATTCAGCCAGATCACCGGCGATAGCCCGATCATGCGGCGTGTCTACGCGCTCGTCGAGCGAGTTGCCGCGAGTGAAGCTTCCGTCCTCATCAACGGTGAGAGCGGGACCGGAAAGGAATTGATCGCAAAGGCCATTCATGCGCACGGCTCCCGACACAACCAACCCTTCGTTGCAATCAACTGTGGCGCCATTCCGGAGAACCTGATTGAGAGCGAGCTCTTCGGTCACAAAAAAGGCTCCTTCACCGGTGCCGTGAACGATAACCCCGGACTGTTTCGGCAAGCGCACGGCGGAACGATCTTCCTTGACGAGATCGGCGAGCTTCCGCTCCAGATGCAGACGAAGCTCCTCCGAGTACTTCAGGAGCGAACCATCCGCCCAGTGGGCGACGTCCGAGACTACCCGGTCGATGCACGGGTCATCGCGGCAACAAACCGAGACCTGAAAAAGGAGATCCAGGCGGGACGATTTCGAGAAGACCTGTTCTACCGGCTCAACGTCGTCAACATCATGGTCCCACCACTTCGGGACCGCCGGGAGGACATCCCGCTTTTGGTCCGTCACTTCATCGGTCAACTCTGCTCATCCGACCAGCCGCTCCCTCAGGTGTCCCCTGAGGCGCTGCAGTTGCTGATGTCATACGGTTTCCCGGGAAACATTCGAGAGCTCGAAAACATAGTCGAGCGCGCACTCGTCCTTGGCGGGCAGGCGATTCTGCCTGAGCATCTGCCCGAAGAGGTGCTCAGTGCGGCGAAGCGGGACAGCCGACCCGACACCCACACCCGGATGACAGAGGAAACGAAGATCATCCTGCTCCCAATCGACCTCGAACGAGAGCTCGAGACCTTGGAGCGGCAATACCTGTTCATGGCCCTCGAACAGTCCGGCGGGGTGAAGAAGCATGCCGCCGAGCTTCTCGGGCTTAACTTCCGCTCATTCCGCTACCGCCTCAAGAAGTACGGGCTCGCGGATTCGGCAATGGGCGACGAGTAAGCCCGCCTTCGCTCCCTCCGAACTCGTTTCAAACCGGGGTTCGAACCGCGACTCATCTAATCATCGCTACCGCGCCCCGATGCCGGTCGCTACGTATCGTATCTGTCTGATGCGACATGGTTTTCGGCGTTACCGCTCGGAAGACCCCTTCCAGTCACTATGATAAAATTCGCGGCCCGCTGACAAAAAATGTCCATGGCGAGAACACTTTCCAAATTTTGTCAGTCACAAAATCGGTTATGCCAATCTCTTCTGAGTACTGTTACACAAACGTTGCATCTTAGATTCTATAACGGGTCGAAATCACACGTATATTTCTGGGTCCGGAAAGACGGGCGAAACCTTGTTCGTCGAGCGCGGGGTGGCATCGAGATTGCAATGCTTCACCGAGTCAACACGTTGCCCAAACGCGATTACCGAAGGCGGGCGAAACAGAGCGTGTGGTTTTGACGAGAACCTTAATGACCTAGCTATCGGAACCGCGCCGGTCTCGAGATCTAGGGGGTTTTTAATAGCAGTAGTCCAACGCGAATCGAGGAGTAACGAGAATGAGAAATCAGAAAGGTTTTACATTGATTGAATTGCTGGTGGTCATCGCGATCATCGGTATCTTGGCGGCAATCGCCATTCCGCAGTTTGCTGAGTATAAAACACGGGCCTTCAACTCCCGCGCTCAGACAGACCTCCGGAACGGTTTGACCGCTGAGGAAGCATATTTTGTGGATAACGAGAAGTATACGGCGTGCGCAGGAACAGCTTGTTCGAATGCGAGCAGCGCAACCAAGCTGCCGGGATTCGTAATCAGCGACAAGGTTCAGATCCAGTTCGGCGTGAACACCGACAAGACTCACTACGGCGGTGCTTCATGCCACGAGCGTGGTGACAAGAACTTCACTTGGTCGACAGATTCGAACAAGATGGACAACGGTCCGGCATCATCTTGCACCGCTGCACCGACGCTGCCGACTATCTCGTAAGCGACGGGTTCAACTTACGGGCAGAGCGATTCGTCGCTCTGCCCACAAAAAAGGGAAGTCTCGACTTCCCTTTTTTGCGTTCTGCGACCGCCCTACTCACGCAAATTATTAGGTTTTCCAAATAGTGATCAGATAAATCTTAACTGATTTCCGCGCATCTTAATTAGACTATGTGTCTCTTGCCCCGATCAAACTCCTTGAACCGACGGCTACTGTCCCGCAGAGGACAGGGGGGTGGTGTTGCAGTCGCACTGGTCGCATTACTCCTCGCCTGCTCCACCATCTACGTTACGAGGAGCAGACTCGATACATTCACCTCTTCCTACGACTCGGTTGAGCATCCCCCACTCTATCTCCCCGAAGTCCGCTACGTAAAGCTCATCACACTTGGATACGACGGCTTTGCGAGCAAGCTTCTCTGGTTCCAAACGATCAACTATTTCGGCAGGCAGTTCGCGGCCAAGCACGACTATCAGTGGCTCGGCAACATGTGCGAGCTGGTCACCGAGCTCGACCCAAATGCACGACATGCATTTGAATTTTGCGGGACGCTGCTCTCTTGGGTGGCAAAGGAACCGGAACGGTCAACCGCGCTCCTCACGAACGCGATCGAGCACGATCCTCAGTATTGGCGGTACCGCTATATGCGCGGGTTCAACTACTGGTATTTTCTGGACAGACTAGACCTCGCGAAGGAAGATTTTAAAAGAGCCGCCGAGATCCCGAACACACCCGCATTTGTTGCCTCACTGGCGTCCCGCTTAATCGCAAAAGATCAGGGCCCGGGGCTCGCGAGACAGTTCCTCGAGGAGATGCTCGCAAACACCTCGGACCCAGCGGCGAAGCAAGCGCTTGCGCGCAAGTTGCGCCAAGCGCGCTTGAGCGAGTCGCTCGCTCTGCTCACCGACGCCGTCACACGCTTTCGAGAGAGCGGCGGATCCTATCCCGACGACCTCAGTCAGCTCGTGGCAAGCGGCACCATACGAGCGATCCCGGTAGAGCCGTTTGGCGGCAGCTTTTACTTCGACAAGGAAACTCAAACCGTAAAAACAACTTCGAACAAGCGCGGACTTGTCTTTCACGGCAAAAATGCCGCGACAAGCCCGATATTCGGGGCAGAGCAGTAACATGGGTAACACGATTCTTCAGATCGAGAATTTGGTAAAACACTTCCGATCGAACTGGACGTTCCGTCGCATGGAGGCAGTCAAGGACATCTCCCTTGAAGTGTATCGCGGCGAATCGTTCGGTTTTCTCGGCCCGAATGGCGCCGGAAAAACCACAACGATCAAGTGTATCATGGGCCTCGTCCGGAAGACTTCCGGTCGAATCTTTTTCGACGGTACCCCGCTCGTTTCACCGGCTCAACATGAACAGATCGGCTACCTCCCTGAATTGCCTTACTTCTATGAGCATCTTTCGGTAGCCGAAACTCTCGACCTTTTCGCTGCCCTTCATGGAATTCGAGGAAAGGAGCGCGCTCGGCGGGTCGACGAAGCGCTCGAGCGCGTCGGGCTGGCGCAACGAAAGAAAAGCGCCGTTCGTGCGCTCTCGAAAGGACTGCAACAGCGGCTCGGCTTTGCCCAAGCAATACTGAACCGTCCGGCGATGCTGTTTCTCGATGAACCGTTCTCCGGCTTGGACCCGATGGGCAGACGAGAGATGCGGGAGCTCATTCTTGACCTCAAAGCGCAGGGGACGACGATCTTTCTTTCTTCTCATATTCTCTCCGACGTGGAGAAGATCTGCGATCGCGTCTCCATCATGGCACTTGGGAAGCTCAAAGCCACCTTCTATTTAAAGGACATCCCAACTCTCTTCGGTGAGCGCTACGAGCTTGTCGCATCGAGCACCGACCGAAGCGACACCGCTTCAGCGCAGCGTGTGCGCGACTCTGCTATTCATTCGAGCTCGCGCGACGGGTCCGACGGACCTGTGCTGAGCTTCGAGTTCGAGAGCTACGATTCGGGACTGCGTGCCATGCATGATCTCATTGAATATGGATACAAGATCCGCGAGTTTCAGAGCATGGCGCTCCCACTCGAGGAGATCTTCGTCAAGCTGACCAGCGGGGAAACATCCGCAGCTGTGGCGCCAAGAGCCTTCGATCCGGAGGTACGAGTATGATCCGTGTGTGGGCAATCGTGATCAATACTTTCCGCGAAGCCATTCGCAACAAGATCTTGTACTCGGTGCTCCTGTTCATGGCGCTCATCATGGGAGCGTCAGCACTTTTTGCTTCCGTGACGATCGGCGATCAGCTTCAGGTAATCAAAGACTGCGGGCTCTTCTCGCTAAGCTTTTTCGGCGCGATCATCACCATTATCACTGGGGTCAGTCTGCTCAACAAAGAGCTGAAGCAGAAAACGATCTACAACATCCTGTCGAAGCCGATCTCGCGCTGGGAGTTCTTGCTCGGGAAACACCTGGGGTTGACGCTCACGGTCAGCCTGTTGGTGACATTCATGGGACTCGGTCTCGTCGGCTTCACCGCGCTCTTCGAGCGACGAATCGATCTGCTCCTGTTCCAGGGAATTCTGGTCGCAATCCTCGAAGTAACGGTTATCTCGTCGGTGGTAATGTTCTTCTCTTCGATGGCTGTGACGACGACTCTTCCCGGTATTCTCACTCTCGGAACATACATCGCCGGACATTCCATCAACTATCTCAATTATTTTGCCGCTACCGACGGGCAGTCAGGAGCCGCGAGTCAGCGCGTAGTGACGCTCTTCTCGTGGATACTGCCCGATCTCAGCGTTTTCAATGCAAACTCGCTCCTCGTATACGGCCAGTCGCTCAGCGCGGAGCACGTCATGTACGCGACAGCGTACTGTCTGGCCTACTCGACCGCTGCTCTCATTTTTGCCGGGATGATCTTCTCGAAGCGCGAGCTGCAGTAGTTCAAAGAAAGCTATCGGATCGCTTTATCTTGAGCTCCGGACGGGTTGCGACAACCAAGCTTCCCGGAGGAACGCTCTCCATCACCATCACGCCACCGCCGATTGTCGAACCTTTGCCGATCACTGTCTCACCGCCGAGGATGATCGCGTTCGCGTAGATGGTAACGTCGTCTTCGACAGTAGGGTGACGCTTGATGTGTTTCACTGGCTGCCCGTTCTCGTCGAGCGCAAACGCGCGTGCCCCCAGCGTGGATCCTTGATACAGCCGAACGTTTTTTCCGATGACAGTAGTTTCACCAATGACGACTCCCGTGCCGTGGTCGATGAAGAACCCTGCACCGATACGAGCGCCTGGATGAATATCGACGCCGGTTTGGGTGTGAATCCACTCACTCATGATCCGAGGAACAATCGGCACCTGGAGCAGATAGAGCTGGTGCGCAAGTCGATGAGACGCAACCGCGAGCAGCCCCGGATAAGCGATCTGAACTTCAGCAAAGCTCAGCGCCGCAGGATCACCCTGATATGCCGCGCGAATATCATCGATGATCATCGATCGAATATCCGGGAGGGCTCCGAAAAAATCTCCGAGCACTTTCTCCGCAAGCGAAGAAACCGATTCTTCCGATCTGACGGCGGCACCCTTGTCCGCGTGCCCCAGCCACCGAAACGGAATCGCTTTCTCGATTTCGCCGCCGAGAACCTCACCGACATACTGCAAGCGCTCACGAAGGAACGGCTGCAGCTCTGATTGCACGCTAATGCCGGCAGACAATCGGCCGGGGAGCATAACGTCGATCAGTATCTTCAGCGATTCAATGACGCGCACAGCATTCGGGTAGGATCCCAGCGCCTTCTCCGGCCGATCAGTTTCGTCAAAAGCGTAAAGAGCTTCGAGTGAATTGGCCGCACGTTCAGCGAACGCGGCCACACCGGTCGGCTGATTCAGAATATTTTTTGATTCGCTCATACGGGCGACAGCGCTAGCCGGCAAGAAGGGTCTTCGCGAGCTCGCTCGCAACCTTCCCGTCGAACTTTCCCTTATGGGACTTATTGAGCTCGCCCATGATCTTGCCGAGGTTGTCCGCACCCCCGGAAATATAACCGCCGATGAGCTCTTTCAGCTTCGCTTCGTTCAGCTGATCACCCATATATTGCTGGATAAGCGCGATCTCAGACTTGTTCTGTGCGATGAGATCGTCTCGCTTTGCCTCTTCAGCGAACTGGAGCGCGTCGCGACGCTTCTTGACCTCTTTTTGCAAAATGGTGAGAACGCTCGCATCGTCGAGCTCGGTGCGCGTATCCACTTCGATTTGCTTGATGGCAGAAGTCAGCATGCGCAGCGTGTTGAGGCGTTCCTGATCGCGCGCCTTCATCGCACTTTTTACATCTTCCTGCAGCTTCGCTTTAATGCCTGACATATGCGTATCCTTGTTTTCCAATCACCGAAGCGCGCGAGTCCGCTCACGCACCCTTCCCCATCCTTCGCAGCTTCAGCTCCGCCTCTAACTTTTCAAGAGCATCCGTCTTGTTCTTTCGAGCCAGATGCGGTTTCGCACCGGAGGTCACCTTCATTTTCCGCAGCTTCCATACCACGAGCAGAAGCGCGAGCAGGACAAAGATCAGCGGAGCAAACCAGCCGACAAGCCCAAACCCTTCTTTGTCGGGTTCGCCTTTCACATCTTCGCCGTAAATTGTGCGAAGCTGATTTCGAACTGCCTCTTCGCTGTAGCCCTGCTGGAGCCACTGAAAAATCTGCGTCCGGAGCTCTCTTGCCTGCGGGCTCGGGCAGGAGGAGATCGTCCGCCCGGGGCAGAAAGGACTCATCATCGTCTCGCTAATCTCTTGGGCGCTTCTCTCGAGCCGTGAGGTGTCCGCCGACGACGTTGCCGCGCTGCCGGTAACTGCCCCGCCGGCATTCGCAGTTGGCGCATCGTCAGCGAGGGCGATCAAGGGGAGAAATAGCGCGACAGATAAAAGAAACGCGCAGCACTTTTCCCGAGCGATTTTATCCACAATGCCTCAGAAGCGGTCGATTGACATCTTAGGCCCTGATTCATACAGTCTCAGCCCTGGTTGGGCAACCGTGAGCGTTAGACGACGCGTTTGAGCTCACACTCGCATTTGAGCGGAGCTGCGACCAGCCTGGCAGCGTGAATTTCAGTCGCCGGAGAGCAAATGAGCGGGAGTAATTCAGTGGTAGAATGCCAGCTTCCCAAGCTGGACGTCGCGGGTTCGAGTCCCGTCTCCCGCTCCAATTTCGTGACAGCGGCGCTCCGCACATTTTCCGATGAACTATCGGGCACTCCCTTCGTCTCTCGAGTTTGAGCGACCGACGGCTTCAGCCTACGTCATTTGTGCATTCGTCCTATTATCGCGTCAGCGCCGCACCGCGCCAAAGAATACAGGCCACTCCTCGTAGCTCACTTCGGCTGAGCACAATGAAGCGTGCGTTTGAGCCGCGCAATCTCCGCTAGGTGATGGTCATCGTGCTCCGCGACAAAATAGACGAGGTCGATTGTGCGCATCGGTTTCTGCAATCGGGGGTGGAGCGCAGTGCGTTCGATATCCGAATCGTCGAGCGCATCAAGCCGTTGCACGAAGCTCATTCGGGTAGCTCGAAATTTACAGAGAATGGTTTCGAGCGAGCTCATATTGTGGTTGGCTTCCTCTGTCGCTCGATTGGTTTGCTCCCAAGCTGTCAGATGAGCGGAGCCCTCGACGAGCTCATCGAGTCGGCGTGACCAGAGCGACTCGAGATCAAACAGGTGTCCGGCATGCTCCTGAATCGACCATCGACCATCGATCCGACCGGTCAGCTCAGCGGCGGGCATTCCGCGGGTCGCATCTTCAAGGCGAGCCGGGCCACCACGCAACCGCTCGACGGTATAGGGAAACATCCACGCCGGGAGAACAAATTCGAACTTCCGTTCAATCCAAATATTTCGATCCATACAGCTCCTTGTTTACGTCAGAACTCCGTTATCACGCTAAAGCGGCGCGTGCGAGTAAACAGTCAGCCCGGCGTGACGGCAATCGTTACTACTTGGGGGTAGTAGAAGAAACATCGACCGGCAGATTGGCGCACGTAGGATCTCATCTCAGCCGCGACCGCGGCTGCTTGTTCGGGCGAGACCACCTCGGGTGTGGAATGCGCGATAATTCGGAGTGCCAGCTCGAAGTAGCGTACGAGCTCAAGCGCATCGAGATTGTGATTCGCGTGGCAAAGGACTTCGACGTGTCGAATGTCCCACCCAGCCTCCTTCACGATCAATGGTATCTTCCGCCCCATCTGTCTGGTAGATCCGTACAGGTCAGCCCACGCCTGGTTGATCTCGAGAAAACGATCGAGCGCCTCGAACGGCGGATATGAGTGGTAGAGCCCGTCGTCCTCTTCGATGATATAGACCGGCGAGCCTGGCACCAGGACCTGAGCGAGATCGCGCAGAAATCTGTTCGGGTCCGGGGCATATTGTAGGACGTATCTTGCGATTGCTCCGCGAAGAGCGCCGAGGTCCTCCGGTGGTGTATCAACGCCGACTGACCAGTGCTTGGTTCGAATGTTTCTGTCCCGAAGCAGGCAGGCGCCGAGCGAGCTGAGTCGATCCTTATCCGCGTCGACACACACAAGGTGTATGTTTGGAAGTTTGGACCTCAAAAAGGATGCATAGGCACCCGTCCCACAGCCCACGTCGAGTAGCGGTGAAAGAGACTGATCGAGCCCAAAACGGCCGAAGAGCTCAATCTCCGCGGCAGCAAACAACCTGACCTGCAGATCGAGATATTCCTCCCATACTCTTTCCATAATGTTGCGCCGACTGTTCTGAATGGTGAACGGCTTAAAAGCAGCCCAGCTATTTTTGTGGGCTCGCAACTCAGTGCTGAACTGTTATACCCCGCCGCATTGCGCTAATCCATTCCGCCCGAATGGACTCGCACTGCTCGCTTGAGTCAACTGCACGCTGGGCGTATCGGCGTCGAATGAAACAGGTTCAGAGCAACTTCCTCCCCTACCAGCATCCGTATGGATAGCCCGCCTCCACACCGGTGACTACTTCCGACTCGGAAACAACACGGTCCCCGATATGCCGACAGGATCCAGAGTTTCGAAGCGAGCTGCTTCCCGAGAACCCGAGTTGGACAGACCAGCCTTCAAGGCCGAGTCTGAGCGTCGTACTCTGTCCCGCTTGCACCGAAACGGTACCGCTGCATTCATGGTCGTAAAGTTTCCTGTCGCAAGTACGGTTCACCGAATAGAAGTCAGAGCAATTGCACACCCGCTTCTCGTTGCGTTTGCAACTGTCGTAGCCCTGACGATCGAAATTTCCGTCGTCTCTGCAGTTCATCGGCGGATCTTTCGCTGACACTACCAATGAAAACGCATGTTCGCCGGGGAGCACACGAACTCCGCGTCGTAGATCGTACCCGTCGATCGAGGCTGAACCGACATCGACAGAGGAGCTCGAATACTGAAGAGAAACCAATGCAGTTTCATCGTCCGGTCGCGCAGGTCCCAGATAACCTTGGACCGCAAAGCAGCTTCCGAGCGGAAGCAAAATCATACTGATCGCGAGGACTCGGATTGATTGATTCATCTGCCGGTTTCCGTTCAAACTGAGGACAACCACCCCTATCGTTTCGCAAAATCCGCTGAATTCCGATAGTCGGAACCGACAACCCGCGGCGGAGCATCCGGTGTCCGTTTCCCCGCGGCTCGCAGCCAGCGATTCCTACAGAGAAACCGGACATCGCTCCTCTCGTGCGAGACACGCTCGTTCAGCCTTGTCTTCCAAACAAAGCCGCGCTAAAGCTCTCGCCCTGCTCTCTCCCAAAATGCTTATTCCCTTTCCCGCCATGCGTCGGATCCCCTCGGATGCATGTGCTTTGCTGTTCTCGCCCCGTAGAAGGGCGTTCCCAATTTCACGAGGAGTAGGTTTTATGGATGAGTTAGACTCGATCCGCGAAGCAGGTCGCCTGCTCGCCCTCAATTTCGCCATCGTCGAATATCTGGCCGGCGGCCGCGCGGTCCAGATGGTCACGCCGTATTTAGCAGACTGCTTTGGCGCCGCGAACATGCGTCGAGGCGGAGATATCGTGGGCGCGCGACAGAAAATGGAAGAGACTCTCGATGTCTATTCACAATTTATGCAGATGAGCGTGCTGCAACAGCGCGTTTTGATTGCTGACACCGGATATGACGTTCAACCGCTTCTTCGCGATGCGCGCCTGCGAATCGGGTCCGCGCTCGGACGGTCAATCGAAGATGGAGCGCCGACGCGCACCATGCATTCACGCTTCTTCGCCGACGTCGCAGGCTGTCTTCTACAGTTCGGATTTCGCACCGAAAGAAGTCAACAGCTTCGCACGGAAGACGCTGCGCAAAGAATGCTGGTCCTCGCAATCCGCTTCTCGACTGATCGCTGGAGCCGCGCGCCGCAGGTCGACGAATTCACGGAGGCGCATGCAACGTTGCGCGCGCATGTGGACTTTCCAGAAAATGAGCCGGAAGATCGGTTGCTCCGAGCTGTGATTCAGCAGACGCTCGGCTTGCTGGCGATGCGGTTGAAAGAGCTGCAGTAATTCGGATGCGGAACACGACATCGCCCGTGCTCTGTGAAGGTTTTTCGCAAAGCACGGGCGTCCCGCATCAAACTCCGACCGAAACATTAGTTTGCTTGAATCATCTCGATCAGCTTCTGGATACCGGCCTGGACCGGCGGCGCTTCATTCTTCGAGATCTCTTTCAGCTTCGGTATGAGCGGCTTTGCAAGGGGTCCGTAGGCCGCTATGGAGTTCAGTATGTCTTTCGCTATCTCTTGCTTATCCAAGAGCTTTTCAAGCTTGGGGACAGCCGTTGGTTCTTTCAACAGCCCGAGCGCGTAGCTTGCTGCCGCGATCGCATACCGATTTGAGATAAGGTCCGGCTGCTCCGGATCGAGGACCTGGAGCAATTCAGGTAGAGCGGCCCGTCCGCCCTCGCCCATCTTCTGAATCGCGGCGGCCGCGCTCGAACGGGCAAGCGGATAGTCGCTGCGAAGCGCCGCCTTCAGCGTGTCGAGATCTCGGGCACCTTTCTTCACCTCTTCTGAGAGACGACAATCGTAAAGTCGGGCACTGAAATACTTCGTATCCTCTGGGCCGAAATCTTTCCCCGGCTCATGTCCGGTTTGCGTCGAGCGACCTAAGCTGCCTTCCATCACGCACAGCCGCATACTGTCACCGAGCAGTTTCTTCTTCGCGTCGAAGTAGAGAACCTCGAGCGCAAGCGGCTTTGACGGATGAGCAACAATGCTTGACGCGTCGACCCAAATATATTTCTGTTGTTCATCCCAAACGAAGGTCAGCTGACCGCCGGAGAATTTGTGCGTCCCAAGCGAAAAAGGCTGGAGGTCGTCGGCGAAGCTGCGGCTCGGAAAAAGCAGCGCCGAAAGGAAAGCAAAAAGTTGGATAACATTGATTTTCATGCGTGCAAGCTCCCGGCAAAGGAATCGTCCTCATCCTGTATCGGCCGAGGCACCCGATACGACAACTTAAATTTTCCCTGAGGAAACTGACAGCAGAACTGGGTGAGCGATAGTCGAGCGTTCGATTCCCCTGGAGCGCAGAATTCGTCCAGAAAATGCTAGGAATGCTGACCATTTTTTTCGGAAAAATACCCACGTCGATCAATATCGGGCGTTCTCTCCAACGGTAGGATATCATCTCCACCGAGCCTGAACTGACACGCCAAGGGACTCATGAAAACGGCACTCTTTCTCGTATTCATTCTTATCTGTTGTCCGGCTGCTCGAGCTCAACAGACGCTTACAGGCGGGGCAAGGGATCTGTATCAGCAGGCAAAACTCGAGAGCCGATTCTTCCACGACGCGGAAAACCTTCATCCTGATCTCGTCCCCACCTCCGACGGGAAAAGTTTTTTCGTGATCTGGAAACCGACGCCCAGCCCGGACCGCTGGATCGTTTCGCTTCACGGAGCGGGACAACCTGCCCGAGGATTTGCCACTGACGACTTAGCGATTTGGTCTCGGCATCTGCGGAACAGAAAGATCGGCGTCATCTGTCTCCAGTGGTGGCTGGGTACGGGTTCTGCAACCGGCGATTTTTACTCACCGCGCGAGATGTACAGAGAGATCGATTCTTTGCTGCAACGTTTGAGAGTAAAGCCTGGAACTGTCATGCTGCATGGGTTTAGCCGCGGGTCGACAAACACGTTCTCGCTCTCAGCGATCGATAGGAGCGCGGGAAAGCATTACTTCGGCTTGAATGTCGCAAGCTCCGGGGGAGTCGCTCTCGACTACCCTCCCACACGCGAAATCGTCGATGGCAAGCTTGGACAGCATCCGCTGCGCGATACGAAGTGGATCACCGTTGCCGGAGCCCGGGACCCGCACCCTGAGCGTGACGGCATAACAGGCATGCGTTCGACCGCAGAGTGGCTTCGTTCTCAAGGCGCGGTTGTTCTGATCAGTATCGAGGACCCCACAAACGGTCATGGCGCGCTGCAGACGAACCCTCAGAACGCCTCGGCCGTTCTGGATCGGTTCGAGCATCTGAATTGAGGGATAGGCAACTGCCGTCGTCACAGGCGCCGCGCGAAGCTCGCCTGCGCTTCCGCATTCGCTATATGCCTTCACCGTGTAAAAATGATAAGCGTTTCTGGCCGAGGCGCAGGTTCACTCCGGCTGGGCGATTCCAGAAGTTGCACGTGTGTTTGCGCCCCAAGTGATGCCCTTTTTTGAGAACGATCGTCTATGCTGTGCCCGTATTGTAGAAAAAATCCTTCCGCGGGGAAGCCGCTTTATCCGTTTTGTTCCGAGAGATGCAAAGCTGCAGATTTCGGGAGATGGGCGAAACAAGATTATTCGATAGCCGGAAAAAATCTCGATCTCGATGACCTTGACCAGCTTTCTCCGGCGGAGCTTGACGCGCTTGCGGGCGCCTACTCGGACGATGAATCCGATGACAACTGACGCAGCATACTGAGCATCGGGTGATCGACATCACCGGACTGCTCAGAAAGATCGATCACGGCACATTCGGATGGGAGATCCTGCCAATCCTTCCCTGCCGCACGGCAAAGCGCAAGATAAGCGCCCTGCCGCGTGCTCTGGGAGAGCTCTGGATCGGCAAACATGGCGAGCAAGAGGTCAAGAACACGTTTCGTCTTATCCCCGACCGTAACAACATGAACGCCTTTTTTGATGGGCTCCGCTTTCAATTTCTTGGAGCGCTTCTTTCCATCTGCCGGGTCCGGAGAGTCTCCTGCGCCAAGGCGCTCTCGAAGATACTCTCCCAGTACCTTGAGCGCGGTCTGGCGCACGTCATCTTCTTCGTCCCAACTGACACCAAGTGAAAAGTCGATGACTCGCTCGAGATAATTTTCGCTGCGCCCCCAATCGAGACAGAGCGTTTCCAACACCAGCGAGGCAGTGAGCGGGTCCTTCGCTTCGAGATACTTCTCGAGGAGTTGAACGCAGTTGTACGCTTTTGCTCGACCAAGAAGGTGAAGCAGAGAATAGGCTTCATCGACGAGGCCGACTTTCGCCATTTCGCTGATGTCGATCTCGGTAAGAGCATGAACGACGTCGCTCAGCTCAGCTTCCGTGAGCGCTTTACCAAGACTGACTTTGACGAGAAGTTTCTCCGGATCCATGGCCTCACGTCGGACGCTTCAACCACCCGAAAAGCCGCCCCTTCTTCTTCGGTGCGGCAGATTGCGCCTGCGCTATGTAAAACGGGGTCGCATCGGAAAAGAGCTTCCAGTTGGGGCTCCCGGGAGTGCCCAAATCGTCGACGACGAAAAGCTGCTGGTCCGGCGGCAAGAATTGGCTCGACGCATTTTCGAGCTCCGACCGGAGATAGAGCTTCTTCGCTTCAGTGATCTCCGCGTATTTGATACCAAGTGCGGGCTTCTCTGCACCTTCTTCTCCTTCACGGAGACTGACTAAGAAAGCCTCGCGAAGCTCGGGATAGATCGTCAAAATCGGAAGCAGCTTCTCCTTCAATTCGGGATAGAGCTCGCTCGAGCTCGAGATGGTGAACTCCTCTTGCGCGTCATCATTGAGGGCAGCGACAAGATCCGGAATCGCCTCGGCGCCCTTCTTGAGGAGCGCGATCTCCCAAGGAGTGAATTCTTTTCCTACTTCTTGCGAGGGATTCAGATAGAGCCAATTGTCGTCGCCGAGCAGCCAAAGGAGGGTCTTGAAATCTTGACGGTCGACTCCGAATTCACGCTCCGACCAAGCAGCGATGAATGCCTCCTCGGTGAAAATCGGGAGTGTCTCGGCACCTTGGTAGTCCACCGCGACGTACTTGCGTTCGGTGAAGTGCTCCTTGCCCTGACCGACAAGCGAGATTCCGGGCGGCAGCTTCTCACGAGTCAGATCGGAATCGATCGGAACGTAGACATCCGATTGCAGCAACGCTTCAAAAAATTTTTCAGCAGCGCCAGGCTTCCCGTCCGCAGCATCTTCAAGGAGTTGAGTAAGTTTTTGGCCGGAGTCAGCCATCAGTCCATCCGCGGATAAGGGTGTCGAAAGCGAGAAAAACGGAAAAGATTTAATATACCTGTTCTCGATTGTCTCCAAGGGCGGACCACCCGATTACCGCAGACTCCTATCAGCTTAACTTTCAACCGGTCTTACCTTGACAAGCGAGCATCAAATAGTCGAAATTCCATCCTCCGACGGTATTCCCCGGTAGCTCAGTCGGTAGAGCAGGTGGCTGTTAACCACCCTGTCGCTGGTTCGAGTCCGGCCCGGGGAGCCATTTCACGGCGCACGCTTCGCGTGCACTGTGAAATGGCGTTACCGGGCCGGAATCGAACATCAACCAGCGCAGTTCATCCCGCCGTAGCTTCAGCGAAGGCGGAACGCAGAAATAGAGTGAGTCCGAAGAGGACTTCGGCGGCCACTGCCCGTTGATTCTATTCAGAACTTCTCTCCCGCCGAGGTCCGGCCCGGGGAGCCCAGCAAAGACAACAAATCCGAAGAACAGAACCCGCTTCGCGGGGCAAAAAAATCAACTCGACTGAGGTACGGAGCCTATAGCTAGGCCGCCGAGAATCACCTCGGGCGGCCTATGTAGGAGCGCAGTTCATCCCGCCGTAGCTTCAGCGAAGGCGGAACGTAGAAATAGAGTGAGTCCGAAGGGGACTTCGGCGGCCACTGCCCGTTGATTCTATTCAGAACTTCTCTCCCGCCGAAGTCCGGCCCGGGGAGCCCAGCAAGAACAACAAGTCCAAAGTCCAGAACCCGCGTCGCGGGGCAAATAGATCAATTCGGCTTACTTAGAGGTCAGAAGCATCAGCCCCTGTGAAATGGCGTGACCGGGGCCGGGCTCGAACATCAACGAGCGCAGTTCATCGGGCCGCACCTTCAGCGAAGGCGGAACGCAGAAATAGAGTGAGTCCGAAGAGGACTTCGGCGCCACTGCCCGTTGATTCTATTCAGAACTTCTCTCCCGCCGAAGTCCGGCCCGGGGAGCCCAGCAAAGACAACAAGCCCAAAGTCCAGAACCCGCTTCGCGGGGCAATTAGATCAATTCGGCTTACGAACGACGCCAGAAGGATCGCTGCGACTGTTCTCGACAAATCTCAAAGCAACCTTTACGGGTTCGACCCGGAGTTCTCTCAGCGGAACCTGTTGCGCATGGCCGATGCGTCATCAGGGTCATCAAAGGACCGATTAAGCTTTGGCCGACGCTCGTCGAGATCTGCTACTTCGCAAAGAGCCGCAACGGTCTGCCGCAGCCGAGAGTTTGCAATCAATCGATTTCGGCTTAGCGTACGGGACGGCGGCTCGACGGGCCGGCAACGAAATGTTTAAAGCTTCGAATTATTGCGAGATGTGACATAATGAATCGTGGACAAAGTTGGGCAAAAATACGAGTCTTCCTCTGAGGCTGATCGTGCAGAAGACGAGTACTTTCGGCAGCTCCCTCCGAGCGAGCGGGTCGATATATTGTTACAGCTGGTGGCCCAATACGGACATCTCTTCGATGGATCTCCAGAAAGATTTGAGAGAGTTTATCGAGTTACTTCTCTCGAAGAAAGTTGAGTTCTTGGTTGTTGGAGCGCATGCAGTGGCGTTTCACGGCCATCCCCGCCTTACAGGCGATATCGATCTTCTCATTCGTGTCACCGCGGAAAATGCGAAAAAGCTTGAATCGGCCTGCGGCGAATTCGGTTTTTCCGGCCCACCCTTTGTTGCCGCGGAATTTTTGAAGCCCGGCCAGAATTTTCAACTTGGTAGGCAGCGGAACCGTGTGGACATTCTGACCTAAATTTCGGGGGTCGCTACGGACGACGCCTGGCAGCGCAAAATCAAAGGAGCGCTCGGAGGTGTCGAGGTGTACTTCATCTCCAAGGACGACCTCATTCAGAATAAACCCTCGACCGGGCGCATGAAGGATCTAGCCGACGCCGATATTCTCGCTCGGCGTTGAATCGTCGACCGTTCACCGTAATCATTGAACGAAATTTCTACCCAGAACCGACTCTTTTTTCCGCCGATTGAAGTCCGCTTCGGGCTTTCATCGACATCAGAATCAGGCGTAGAGCGTTCATCTCCAGCACCGCAAATCACTTGAACCGCGAGACGATTTCGCACAAGACTGCAAACACGAAGAAGCTCGGCTACCGAGATGCTGGCCATATGTAGGAGACGGGAAATAACGGCCACTTTGCGGGCGACATCGCTGCTAACCATCCTGTCGGCCATAGAGTGAGTCCGGAGGAGGGCCGTGTCACCTGCCTTCCCCATAGTCATTGACTTTTCGCGGTGGGTCCTGCAGTGCGGGGATTATAGCAAGAACAACTCATCGGAAGAACAGAACACGCTTCCCGGGGCAAAAAAAGTTCAGCTCGGCTCTGGTATGAAGCCTATCGCTCAACCGCCGAGAATCATCCCTCGGACCACGCCCAGCAAGAGCGCTGTTCATCTCGCCGTTGCCTCAACGGCGTTCGAACTCAGAGCCAATTCCAATAGCTCCACCCGATCAAAGCTTCTGAAAATTTGAGATGCCGCCGAACCAACTGATGTTGGTCCGTGCGGCACCTCATGCACCGCACGGACCACCGTTCTGTATCAAACCATGATCCATCCGACGAGGCCGTCGGAGTTTACGCAGACCTCCTTCTTGGCAAGAGTGCGCCGAAGCTTAATCGCATCGGCAGAATCCACACCGAAGATAGGAAGCTCCTGCACCGTGCGGAAGAGTTGCTTGACGGCGCGCTGCGCAGCAGGATCGCTGCCCGCCTCCCGCTCGGGCGGAAAATTCGCTTCGTGCATCCAGCCGGTCACCGCGTTCGGGCCGATGAAGGCCGAAGCGTGCGCCTGCTGAAGGCCAGCCATGCAGTGGAGGAACTGCAGGCCGCGCGGACAGGCGTGGATATCAGCGAGGACGATCCGAGAGCAGACATCCGAAGGATCGTCTGGTCGCTTATCGGTGACATCGTCACCTTCGGGGCGTGGGTAGCGCAGCTTCTCGAAGATTCCACGGCCGATGGTCGTGTAATCTTCCATCGCCCACTGGTCGAGTATGACCACCTCGCCAGCAGTAGCAACCGGCCTTCCCACGACCGGGGTCTCCAGGACGATCTCCTTTCCCAGCGCCCACCGTCGGATGAGTGATGCACCGCGCATCACCTCAGGCGTGGGCCGGATCTGCAGAAGCGACATCTGCGTCTGGTTCGCGGCTGGGACGTAGCACGCCTCGACCTGGACGCCGAAATTCAACGGCTCGACGAGGCGCATCAGAGCGGTAATGAACCGCTCGACCACCGGGATGTAGAGGGCGACCGCACGGCCACCGAGCGGAGTCGTGAGCGGACAGATCCACTCGGATTTGGCCGGGTCCCAGAT
This sequence comes from Bdellovibrionota bacterium, assembly GCA_046328905.1. Classification (GTDB taxonomy): domain Bacteria; phylum Bdellovibrionota_C; class UBA2361; order SZUA-149; family CAZDWZ01; genus JAXLVP01. The sequence continues at coordinate 1,144,180 of JAXLVP010000002.1, read as the reverse complement.
GCCGCAGCTCGACCACCCGTCCCAGGTCGGCGAAGTGAAAATTTCGCCGTCCGGACCGTGGCTTCGACCCTGAAGGATACGTCCATGAGCGACCCGAACGACAGGGCGCTGAAGAAGGTAGCTGTAAGCAACGTCGAAGACGAGGCCCACGCCCTGGTCGCGAATCTGCAAGAGGTGCGGATGGCGGCGGAGCTTCTCCATTTCGCTCGCCATCTTCCTGGGGTCCGACAGATCCGCGATGCGGGACGACGAGATAGAGGGACAGTAGCTCCCGACATGGTAGACGTGCGACGACTCCGCTCCGGCGGCAGGGTCGAGCCAGTCTTCCCTGTCCTTCGAGCTTCGCGCGATAACGCTATCTGCACCCTCGTCGGTCCGTTTCCTCCATTCCTCGATCTGCCGGCAGAACTCCTCCCACCCGGCCTCATCGCCCTCATCGATGACGAGGTTGGAGAGGTCTGCGGCTATCGGGCCGGTGGGCACCGCCGAACGCAGAACGCACATCGTCCAAGGCGGAACCCGGAACATCTCGCGGGTGTCGTCCGGCAGTCGCCGGAGCAGCACGTCCATCAGAAGCTGTCCGAAGAACTTTCCGCCGCAGAACGCCGCGAGCACTAGCTGGAGAGCCTGGCCGACGAAGCCGATCAGGTTCACGAGCTGCGAGATCGAGCTCGGGTGGTACCTCCACCCGTCAGGGCAATGCGGGTTGACGCCGTCACTGGAAAAGCCCGGCGTACTGCGATGGAGCTGGAGGAGCATGTCCTGGTCGAGCAGGTCCTCAGTCCGTCGGTCGAGCATCGCACAACCTCCAAAACCTTGACTCAGTTGGAAGGCGGACAAACTCCTGTACTTACAGGGCTTTGCCCGCTTCGATTTCCAGTTCGGCTACGTTTGGAGAGAACAGGCTCATAGGATATTGAAGTTATGCGAAAGAGCGCTGCGGGATGATAAATATCCCGGACGAAAGGCACCGCTGGGCCCGGAGCTGAACCAGTGGGAATACGTCAGTGGCTACAGCGCCACGGTCAACCTCAGACCGGCAACCTTCGCTGTCTTCGCGGTCTCTTCGGTGAGCGGGTTATAGATCAACTGAAAATCCGGCTGGATGGTCCAAAACTCGTTCACACGGAACTGATAGCTCAGCTCGATCACCGTCTCGAACTTCTCAGACTCGGGAAACACATCCAAATACGCAGAGCTGTTTTTCGCTTTCGCATATCCCAGAGTGATGACGTCTTCGTCTCTCCCTCGGAGGGTTCCTGTCCGCTTCAAACCGAATCCGAGGAAGCTTCCGATCTGATTTCGCTTCTGGCCGCCGTAGGCGAATTGTACAAAGGCGCCGAGATTCCGCGTGGGGTCGGTCTTTTCCTTCCATAGGACACCCTCGGCGATTGCGTAGCCTCCTGCGCTGCTCGACTTATCCCCGCCCTCGAACCCTTCGAACTCCTCGTTGTCCAACCAAGCTCCGACGCTCAGTTTGCGGTCGTTCGCGCCAATCTTTCGGCTGAAATGCACCGCGCCGAGCTCCAGGGCGTAAAACTGACCATCGCTCACCGTGGGCGTCGTCATGCCGAAATGGATATCCTTTTTTCCTGCCGCCGAGCCGAAGTATACCCCGCCCTGAGCATAGAGCCAATCAAGAGGGAACAGAGTTACTCTCGCTGCCAGCGGGGCTTGCGAATAAAGCGACGCACCCGTTTGAGATGCCACCGGTTCTGTGGAGAACGAGTTGTTCAATAGGCAGTCTGCTTGATCGACACGATCAAAATCGGAGCTGAAATCTCGTAATCCGACCAGCACCTGCACCCGCCGATCGAAGAACTTTTGCCTGGCCCAAAGCTCATACAGATGAAAACCGGTCGTGCCTTCAATGTTGCTCACGAACTGGTTGGTTCCGATGTCCTCACTGATCTGATTGCCCGCGGTCGCGACAAACTCTGCCCGAAAGAGCCGGTCGGTATCTTCGACAGGAGCTGAAAAGCGGAGATCTAACGAATTCACAAGCGGTAAGGTGGGTCCCTGTATGTGCGGCATGCTTGCGAACACATCTTGGGTGTCGACGATCTCGGGAAGAATGTTGTTTTCCTTCAACGCGGAGCGCGCTCCCAACCAATCGCCGAGAAGCCCGTCCTGGTCGGCGGCACGAGCACGAGACTCGCCAAGAAGGAGTATTCCCGTAATAACCAACGCGCGGAACGTATGTACGCTTTGCCTCATCTCACAGAATCCTGACAGCAGTCGCCCGGTTGCCGCCTCTGCTTTCGTAATCGTATTATTTGATGCAGCACGCTGATTTCCGCACCACCGAACTACTCGACTTGAGGAGAACACATGAAACGTAAACCGACCACTCACCTCACCCGCTTCCGCGACGCTTTGTTCTTGGCGGGTCTGGCGCTCGCCATTTTCGGAATCGCTGAAGTGCGCGCAGAAGACAGCGATGAATTCGACCTGGATGCTGCCGACGTTATCGGCCAGAACTTGGAATCGTTCGAAGGGCAAGCCGTCACGCTTCGTCTGCAATCCGGTGAGGATCTGACCGGGATCGTTTCATCGGTCGGACGGACCGGCCTGCGGATCAAGAAGCTCGCCGGGAAAGAGCTCTACGAAGCTGTCGTCCGCTTGGATCGGATCAATGCAATTCTCGTCCGTTCAGACAGCGTGCAGAAGCCGAAAGACGCGAAGGACGCTAAAGAGTAATCCTCGAAGCGGGCGGCGCAAGGAGAGCGTTTCATGAAACAACTTACGACTGCGTTATCGCTGTTGTCTTTCACGCTTCTGGGTTTTGGCTCAGCTCATGCGGAAAATTCGGCTGCCGCCCGAACTCAAAAAAGAACAGTCGCTGTTACCATCGACGATCTCCCGGCAATCGACGACGATATCTCCCTCTCCGCGCTGCAATCAGCAACGGCAAAGCTTGCTGAAGCGATTCGAACGCGAGGAGTGCCCACGGTCGGTTTCGTCAATGAATACAAGCTCGAGCTCGATAAGCATCGCGGCGAGCGCGAGCAGCTGCTGCGTGTTTGGCGCGATGCCGGGATTGAGCTTGGGAATCACACCTATTCCCACGAATCACCGAACAAGCTGGGTGTGAAACAATACGAAGCGGATATTCTGCGAGGAGAGAAGGTCACTCAGAAGATTCTCGCCGAAAAAGGACTTCACATTCGTTACTTCCGGCATCCGTTCTTGGAAACCGGGCCTACGTTAGCCGCACGTCACCAGATTGAGACTTTTCTGTCGGAACATCATTACACGATCGCGCCTGTGACGGTGATGAGTTACGAATGGGCCTTCTCGCAGCTCTACGACGACGCATTGCGACGGCGGGACGAAGCTGTGATGAAGACAGTTCGAGAGCTCTACGTACCATATCTCGAATCTGTCTTCGAATTCTTCGAAGGCGCATCCAAGCAAGTGCTCGGCTATGAGGTTCCTCAAATTTTCTTGCTTCATGCAGGAACTCTGAACGCAGAGAAGTTCGGAGAGATCACCGATATGCTCGAGCATCGGGGCTACACCTTCGTGTCGCTGGACGAGGCGATGCGCGATCCTGCGTATTCCATGGAAGACATATACGCGAGCAAGGAAGGCACATCCTGGTTCGTCCACTGGGCGAAGAGCCGCCACCTTCCGGAGCTGGAAATACCAATCGAGGTTGACGAGCCCGCAGCAGTGAAACGGCTTGCGAAGCGGTATCTCAAGGATTGATTGTGTGAAATGTGTCGGAAGGGGGGAAGATGGTTTCTACGGGCTAACCCTGTTTTTTAAGGCGTATCTAAGTTAATAATCGAATCTTCACTCGAACCCTTCGACTCTGATTCTCAGTTGTGGAAGTCGCCTATCCCTCTTTCAGGGCTTGTCGAGTACGACAGCAAAAGCGTAGCACGTGGTTCCGACTGTTAAGCCTGTATTCTATTCCTCGTCGCCAACGCGATGGCGCGCGTGCCTGCTCGTAGCCTTCACGGTCTGCGCAACGTTTGCGGCGGCGTCTTATATTATTTTCTCTGCCGTGACGGCACTGCCCTACGTTCCGCTCCCGAAGCTCACGGGCGAGAACGAGTTGTATCGCTCGCTTCTCAATCCTGACCAGATCACAACCTTGCGCACAGGCGCAAACGAAGACTATCGGCGGCTACGCGCGCAGATTCAAGGAAAGATCGAGTTCAACTATCCACAAAAAAAGGTGTCGAACCCGGTCAACGCAAAGCCGATTGAAGGCCCAATTCGAGCAGGCTTCTACGTCAATTGGGATGCGCAGTCATACTATTCATTGCGTGAGCACATCGACAGTCTGAACCTGGTCTTCCCTGAGTGGTCGTTCGTTCCCGATACTGGAGACGAAGTTGCGCTCGATATCGATCAGCGAGCTCTTTCGCTCCTGCGCGAGCATCAGGTCGCCATCGTCCCCATGCTTTCAAACTTCTTCAGCGGAAAATGGAATGGCGGAAACGTTCATCGGATCTTGCGCTCGAAGGAATCGCGCCGAACGATGATTAACAGCATTCTCCGAATGCTCGAAGCAAATAAGTTCTCAGGGATCAATATCGACTTCGAAGAGCTCGAGGAGCGGAGTGATGAAAATTTCGTTGCATTTCAAAAGGAGCTCTACGAAGCACTTCACGAAAAGCACTTTTTGGTGACACAGGACGTCTCTCCACTCAACGAAGACTACGACCTGCCGCGTCTCGCAAAGTATAACGACTACCTGATGCTCATGGCGTACGATCAGCATTTCGCCACGAGCGCACCCGGGCCGATTGCAGCCCAGAAATGGGTGGAAGGAATCCTCGATACGGTGCTCCTCAAAATCCCCCAAGAAAAGGTCATTCTCGGGGTTCCTTCTTACGGCTACGACTGGCCCGACGGAGCTGTCGGCAGTGACGTCACCTACCAAGAAGCGGTCGTACGTGCGTCAGAATCAGACGGGAAGCTGATTTACGACAACGACAACTATAACGTTCACTATAAGTACTCCGACGACAACCAGCGCGACCACGAAGTCTGGTTCGCCGATGCCGCTACGACATTCAACGCCATGCGCGCGGCGGATGACGTCCAGTGCGCAGGCATCGCAGTGTGGCGGCTCGGCGGCGAGGATCCACGGATGTGGCAATTCTTCGGCCGCTCTCTGGATGAGCGCACGTTACGTCAGACACCGTTCGACTTCGGGAAGCTTTCGAGCCAGTCTCCGGCATCACATGTCGATTATGAAGGCGAGGGAGAAATTCTCGACGTCGCAGCCACACCGAAGCCCGGACAAATTCGGCTACAGGAGAATGGCAACGAACAACTTATCTCCGAGGAGGTGTATCGCGAGTCTCCGACGTCGTTCGTCGTGCGAAAGTTCGGCAAGCAGGACAACCAGATAGCGCTCACTTTTGACGACGGGCCCGATGAAACCTACACCCCGCGGATACTCGATATCCTGAGCCGGGAAAATGTACCCGCGACGTTCTTTGTCGTTGGAATGAATGCCGAGGATAATCTTGGTCTCTTGAAGAGAATCTATTCAGAGGGGCACGAGATAGGCAATCACTCGTTCACTCATCCGAACTTGGCCGAAACGGGATCGGCAAGAACGGAAGTGGAGATCAACCTGACCCAGCGGCTCATCGAGAGCACGCTCGGCAGATCGACCGTCCTTTTCCGCCCTCCATACAACGCCGACTCCGAGCCCGAGAGCGCTGCGGAAATAACTCCCGTCGTCATTGCGAAACAGTTTCACTATTACACGATCGGGGAGTCGATCGATCCACGGGATTGGGAAGAGGACATCACCCCGGATCGAATCGTCGAACGGATAGCGGAGCAGGCCTCAAACGGGAACATAGTGTTGCTCCACGACGCAGGCGGCGATCGTGAGGCTACCGTCCAGGCGTTACCGCGGATCATCAAGTACTTCCGCGATCGTGGAATGACATTCGTTCCCGTTTCTCGGCTCATGGGTAAAACACGCGACACAGTCATGCCACCGCTTTCGAGCTCGAAGGACATTTACCTTTCGAAAGCCAACTGGGCCATTGCGAATTGGGTAAATTTCAGCTCGGAGGTCATCCGTTGGTTGTTTCTTATCACCATCGCTCTATCGATCGCGCGGAGCGTAACATTCGCCGTCCTCGCATCTCGCCAAAAACGGAGAAGAGCGGCTGAGCAAGTTTGGTCTCCGACCACGTATCCGAAAATAAGCGTAGTCATTCCGGCCTATAACGAGTCTGTCAATGCTACGAAAACGATTGCGAGCCTGCTCCAGTCCGAGTATCCGGACTTCGAAATTATTTTTGTCGATGACGGCTCAAAAGACGACACTTTTGAGCGAGTCGTCGCGGCTTTTGGCGAGGACAAACGTGTACGGATCCATCACAAAGCGAACGGCGGGAAGGCATCTGCGCTCAATGCAGGTATCGGTCTCGCAACCGGCGAAATTCTCGTTTGTGTGGACGCGGATACACAATTCCTGCCGACCTCGCTTGACGCGTTGAGCAGGCGGTTTGCAAATCCGAACGTCGCTGCGGTAGCCGGAAATGTAAAGATAGGCAACAAGACTACCCTGCTTTCAAAATGGCAGTCGATTGAGTACATCTGCAGCCAGAACTTTGACCGACGTGTGTTTGTGTTGCTGAACTGCGTCACCGTGATTCCGGGCGCAATCGGTGCCTTCCGACGTGATGCGATCGAAGCGGTGGGCGGGTTTCATCAAGACACTCTCGCCGAGGACTGTGACATTACCATTGCGCTTCTCCGGGAAGGATACGTCGTCGATTTCGCAGAAGACGCGGTAGCGTTCACTGAGGCTCCAGAAGGACTCCGAGCGTTTCTGACACAGCGTTTTCGATGGTCGTTCGGGATCCTTCAAAGTGTCTGGAAACATCGAGGGGCATTCCTGAACGCCGAACAGCCCGCTCTTGGATTCCTCGCCCTGCCGTATTGCCTCGTGTTTCAATTCATTCTGCCGTTGCTCGCCCCGATAACAGACGTTGTTCTCATCGCGGCATTTGTAAGCAACTGCTGGTATCGCATCGGCGCATACTTCGCTGCCATGACATTCGTCGACCTCCTTGCGGCAGCACTCGCATTTCGTTTCGAGGGTGAACGATTGCGCTCCCTGTGGTTGATAATTCCTCAACGTTTTGTCTATCGATATTTAATGTTCTTTGTGGCACTCAAGACGATGCTCAGTATGCTTCGAGGAAGCTTTACTGGGTGGGGAGTCATCCGCCGAACCGGCAATGTTAAAGTCGAAGTTACTCGACCACTGCCGCAGACGACAATTTTGGATGGCGGCGAGATCACACATATTCCTGCTCATGCACTCAAGCCCACCTCGTCATCATCCGAGGACACGTTTCGAGTCTAGTTCGGCGTTTGAACGTCGCCAGTTCGCCGTAACAAGGTGAGCTCTTGCAGTCTCGGGCCAAGCTTTTTCGTGTTCGACCCTTAGATCTCAGAGGACCAGATCGGTCAGACAGCGCAGCTCACTGAAGCAAAGACTGCAGTGCTGGGTGTTACTTTGAACGCCATTTCGAGCGGAGCGAGTGGAGCGTCCAGCCCAGACGCTGCTATTCGCAAACTGAAAAAGGCTTGCCTCGACGACTCGAGGAGGCTGGGCAGAGCGCTGTTCCGCTAAACATCTCAGGGCGCCGGCCACGTGCTCTCACGGTCAGCCGGCAGCACTTCATGGAAGGCTCACCGTCCTGGGAACGACAGAACGTACTGGTCCGGTCGAGTCACTCGGTTCAGCGGTATCACACCAACCACACTACCAGTGTCGACGACGACAGTTCCGTAGGTGTCCTTTGGAACGTTCACATTGAGAGAGGAGTTGGCTCTCGGGGCCAGCGTCGTAGCGAATTCGTTCAGAACCGAGTTGTCAAAACCAAGCACACGGACCGAAAGATCAACCGGTTGATCCAGCGTATTCGAAAGCTCCAGTGTGTTCGTATGTTGAATGAACGAGTTGAACTCGGTGAACTGTAAAGCGCCACCGGATTCCGTAAACGGGTGTGCATATCCGTAGAGCAGTTTTCCCGACTTGTCGAATGCGTAGGAGATCGTGGTCGCCCCGATCGCTTCAGGCGGACCCGAGACCTCGGCAGTTTCGACGTTCGCGGTTCCGGCAATGTCGAGCAGAATCCGGTGGGAGCTACCCTTCGGGGGAATGAATGCAGATTCAGCGCCGACTGTCGCGCCTCCCGCTCCAAACAGCCTCACCGAAGCAGCAACCGCATTGGCAGAACCGTTCACGAGCTCGATGACACTCATTTCGTTCGGTCGCACCGGCGTGCGGGCAGTCACTGCGGCTCCCGTGAGGGGCCTTCGCGGAATCGTATATGCAGTATGGAAATTCTTCGAAGCAGCTCCGACTCCGTCGTAGAAATATCGACTTGCTTCGAAGTAGAACTTCGCCTGGGGGTCGTCCGGGACAAACTCGGCCAATCCAACAGCGTTCGGGCCAATTCGCTCATGAGCAGGGAGGTCCACGCGACCGCCATCTGGGAGGCTGACTGAATCGTCTGCACTTAGCTTGCCCGTTTGATCATAGAACCGAACGCGTCCGGACAGAGGCAAACCATCCCCAGCGTCTCCATCCGAAACACGCACCCAATTGGCTACAAGACCGAGACCATCGGTGCCGATTGAATAGGTGTTGAGGGTCAGCGCGCCGGAGCCGGTCTGCGGATTCTCAAAAGGGTAATAGAGCGCGAAATCGAACTCACCGCCGAACCCCGGTGGTGGATGGATACCGTCCGGGAAATGGGCTTTGTAAAGTGTCAATCCCCCGCTCCAGGCACCGCTCACAGGCGTCTGCGCCGATACGCAAACAGTTCCGTAACTGTCTGGTTTGAGGCCCATCTCATTCACGAGCAGGTCCCGCTTCAGCAGCGGTGGAAGCGAGAAATCGAGCGCGCCCCGGAGCACACCATCAGAATCGCGATACTCGACGTGAAAACCGAGCGGTTGACTGAGTTTGTTCACGACAGTTGCAATATTCACTTGTGACAGAAATCCGTTGGCTCCGGCACAAGATGTCGGCAAAAGCTTTTGCACAAAACTGCCGGAATCACATGGGTCCGTCCGGTCAGCAAGCTCGACGCAATTTGCGACCCCATCTCTGTCTTCGTCCAGCCCTGGGTTGCTCGCGTTGCAGAGGCCAGTGCAGATCGGAGGTTCAAGACAATCGAAGATGCGGTTTCCGTTCGAGTCGGCATCTGGAACACCGCAACCGCAGATGCCCGGCTTCGTCTTTCCGGAATCAGCCAAGCAGCCATCAAGACAGTCCGGAGTTCCGTCCTCATCTCGATCCGTATCCGGCACGCCGCACCCGCAAAGTCCCGGAGCCCGTTTCGCCGAATCAGCCGGGCATAGGTCATCAGCATCGACGACGACAATCTTCCCGGTGATCTCGCTAGGCACTCCACCGCGATCGAGCGAGGTTACTCGAACAGTAATCGTTCCTTCTCCGACAGTCGGCTTTGCGCCTTTGAGGAGGAAGCCGCCAATTGAACCGCCAGGAATGCGGAATCCCGATATTCGAAGCGAGGGATCACCTGCGGCATCAACGAGCCGAGCAGTTGCATCCGCGGAAGTGCCGACAATCTCCACCGTAAACCGGTCTTCCGTATTGCCGGTGTTGATAATCTGGAGAAAAAACTGCCCCTCGCCCGGCTGACTCAAAGTGATCGACGATGGCGAGAAGGATGCTTGAAACCCGTTGTGCGCGGAAACATTCACCTCTGCCCTCGCTTCCGCTTTCGCCCCCGAGCTTGTCTGGGACACCGCTGTAGCAAGCAGCTCAAAGGTCCCTGCTCTCGCGAACGGAATAGTGGCGACTGTCACAGCGACATCCGAAAATGCTCCCGCTTGAAGTGTCACAGACGTCTGGCCAAGCACAGAGAAAGGGGCAATTGGTCCCCCGAGCGCCAACTGAAACGTATCCGGAGCGATGCCCAGATTCGTCACTCGCAAAACAAGCTGAGATCCGGGCGCCCCTTGGCCAGGACTGAACTGCAGCCCTACCCCACTATCGAGAATCGAAACACGGCCGGTTCCCACTCCTGCTGTTTCAGGATGCGAAACAGACGTCGCGGAGACGAAGAAATCTTTCAATCCCGACGGAAGGCCAGGCTGCGGAATGAGATCGAGCGGTACTTCGTGGTAGTTCGACTTGCCTGGAAGTATGCCGACCGGCAATGACGAGAGCTTAGTGCCGAAACCCGGAGCAGCCACGGAGACGGTAAATTGATCGGCTGCGGTCCCAGTATTTGTGAGGCGAACGCGATAATGGGCAACGCCGCCACGACCTACCAACTGCGTCTCGGGGACGACTTGCACCACTACACCACGGGCGACCCCATCATTCCCAACCGTGCCACCGTCGACAACGATGTCGCCCGTGACCGACGCAGAGCGATCCGCTCCTTGTCCGACCGGCGTAGCGATGACTGTGAACTGATATTGCGTGGCGGCAGCGTTCGTATCCGGAGTAATCACGAGCGGTACGATCTGCGACTCGCCCGACGCAACAGAAACATTCGGGAGCGGGTCTGTCCACGCTCCATTCAGCCCTACGACCTTGAGCGAATAGGTTTCATCCGGTCCCAGCGCATTGACGACCTGAACATTGAACGTCCGACTGCTTCCCGGTTCGGTTGTCTGCGAGCTCGGATCGAGAAAGATCGAAAAGCCACTGGAAACGAATTGGGGACTCAGAGGTATGTCTCCGCTCGTCCCACCGTATGTGAATTCGACCAATCCGCTCTTCAAAACTTCGCGGCCTTCGACAGCTTTCATCCCTGTGACGGCGAGGCTCCAGGTGATCGTCGTGTCGAATGACTGGAACGGTTCGTGTGGAAGAGCGAACTTTTCAGCTCCCCACGTCAACGTGTCGTAAGTGCCATGATCAACCACACTTGAAGGTGGAACGTTGAAAGAACCAGGCACGATCGCGACACCAGTTCCCTTTGGCACATCGACCGAAGCCGTAACCGAAGTTTTGTTGAGATTGCCGAGCGAATAAAGAAACATTCCGAAAGGTGGCGGCGCAACAACAATCAGTCTGTTTCCATCAACGTGAAAGTTGTAGGAGAATGCTCCCGGGAAAGCACCAGGGAATGCGGGCAGAGATGAAAGAGAGATCGTCCCCGGAGCGCTCGTATCCACGAATCCAAAAACACTTAATCCGTCCGACACTCGTTTAAGATTATCAGCAACGATCCACTTCCCCGGCGCGAGCGCGAGCGGCCGGGTGACGAAATCCACCTCAAAACCGGACTGAACCGAGGTCGCCAAGATGCTCGGATTGAGCGGGTCAGTCACATCGAGCAGTGTCAGCACGAGGTTACCGGTGACTTCGATCCCGTGGACGGCGCTGATGCTTCCCGTCGAACCGACAATCAGAACTTGATTGCCGTTGCGATAGCCGGACAGCAGCTGCGTCGCTTCAGGAATGACGAGTGAGGTCCCCAACGTCGGAGACGCGGGATTGCTGACATTGAAAACTCGCAGAACGCCCTGCCCCGCTCCCGGGTCGTTCTGGGGACCGTTCGTGGTCAGATAATAGACAACGTCATCACTCACATCGACGATTCCTGCAGAATAGCCGTCTGCCACATCATTGATGGTGATCGGCGGCGAGATCGGATCGACTTTGGTGCCCGAGAAAAATGTGCCCACGAAGCTGGGTGCGGATGGCGTCGAGACGTCGAGGACATACGTTCCACCCCAATGCGAGAACACAGCGCCCGTGTCTCCAAAAAATCGATAGCCGCTCGCAATCGAGTAAACTCGGCTCCCGTGAGGGACGAGACCAGAGAAGAACTGCCGCTGGCTGAGGACGAGCGGCGCCGAGGTCTCCTCGGTGGGTTGCAGCGGATTCGTTAAGCTGAACACTCGAAAGGTGGAGTCGCGGTTCGCATTTGCCAGATGCCCGGGGTCAGTGCGAACTTGACCGCCGGCGAGAATCCGATCGTTTGCCGGACCACCGAGCACGAACGTGCTGACCGGTCCCGTAGCGAACGTCCCCACGGCGACCGGATGCTTCGGGTCGGCAACATTGACGACTGCCGCTGTGCTCGCAAGCTGGTCCGATGCGATGGTACCCGGTGCCACGTACACAAGGTTATCCTTCACCACGAAGTCCCCGCGAGCCCCGCCGAATTCTCCCGGAAGCGGCGTAACACTGAGAACCTCGAGCCCGGCGGTGAGATCAGCTCTCGAAGTAACGTTGAGCTGGGCCTGGACAATCGAGTCACCGGGACCGACCTGATTCGGAACCACGACGAGGGTCGCGTCGACAGGCGATCCGACGAAGAACGATGCAACCGCTTCCGCCGCCCCCGGAAAGGCTGTCCCGTTCTCTTCCGCAACATGCACTCGCACGATATAGCGGCCGCGAGACAAAAACGATGTGTCGTAGGGGGCCAAAGATAAGAAGTGCTGGGAGTTGTCGACACCGAACTGCTGGACCTGGGCCGGCGAGCTGAATACGACCACACCACCAAGATCCTCTACGGTGTAGGAGAAGCTAAGATTTCGAGGTGCATTGAGAGCTCCAATAGCCCGGGCTTCGATCCCGACAAAGCCTCCAGCTTGGGCAAACTCGGGCGTCGCACGCGCTGCAAAAAGCTGCACCGATTCGATGCGACTCGTCAGGCTTCCACGTGCGGAATGAGTCAGCCCCGCCGCGTCCGGATCCGTTGCCATTGCTTGAACATCGAAATCGAATGGCAGGAGCGTCGAGCTCGTGTCCGTGACCGCTGCGCTCGGAACCGTAGTCGATTCTCCAGGAGCGAGGGTTACAGTCGAGTTAGTCACCGCTGCCGACACACCGGCCGGAAGCCCCTTCACCGAAAGCGCCAAAGTCGTTGGTTGCGAACCAGTATTCTGCAACCCAATCTTAAAGATTGCGGGAATACCAGGCTGAGAAGTTTGAGCGTTCGGCTCCAGGTGAATCCGGAAGTTGTGCTTCCGCGCTGCAATGGCAAGCGTGCCGATGTCGTTCAACACCGCCGTAAGAGAGTCCAGCGCCGCAAGTATCGACGCAGCGTCACCGCTCAGTAGCATATCCCGGATCACCGACAGCTGGGCACGAATCGCACTGAGCGAATCGTCACCAAGAAGCGAGAGCAAGCTATTGATATTGGCGATCGCAACCCCCTGTTGGACAGGGTCGGCCGGGTTCGCGAACAATCCCGAGATGGTCAGTCCGAGTGTGCGCAGCGCGCCAGCGAGCTGTTCATCGCCATCGAGGCCTGCCTGGTAGGCCGCTGCGTTCGCGGCGCTGGCACTCGGAATCCCGACCTCTACTCCGAGGCTCATGGCGTACGTTCGCCTGCTCGCCGCACTGCCATAGTCCACATTGATGCCCGCTGAGAGACTCGTATCGAGCGGAGTTCCGATCGCCGGAGTAACCACTAAGGTCTGGGTGAGGCTGCCGCCTACGGCGAGCGAGATTGGCGATGTCAGACCCGAGATCCCGAGCGCAGCCGGCGAAGTCGCCGACAGCTCGATCTGCGGCTCCGCGACATTGCCTCCATTCTCGAGTGTGAGCTTCACCGGTACGCCGACTCCTGGCGGCGCGGAAACTCGAATCGGGTCCAACGAGACTTGCAGCCCCCTTACTTCGGGCACAACAAACGTGCCTATTGCGGTAGCGTTCAGTGCGGCGTTCGTGTTGCTCGTGGCTTTCAGCTCGAAGCTCAGAGTGGTCCCTGGAGGCGGAAGTTGACCTAACGGGATGAGGTAGAGGCCGGTACGACCGGTGGCACCCGGCGGAACCGTCAAGGCGCCCTCTGAGATCCGAACATCGAAACCCGCAGGAGCTTGAGTGAGCTGGATAGAATACGAATCAACGGCGGGTCCCAAATTTTTTAGCTCCGCCGTGAAAGCAGACGGAACTTCCGCTCCCTTGGAGAAGACGACCAGTGCTGACTCGGGTACAACAGCGAAACTCAGGCCGGGAAGAGTCGCACCAACGACCACATCGACGCGGGCTGTCGTCACAAGAGATTGATCGGTTTTCGAACGTGCCGAGAGATAAACTGGATAGGTCGCCGGCTGAAGTCCTCCGGCAGGAAGAATCGAGAGCTTGTGGTTCTCAGTGAACTGAACTGTCCAGCCCGGCGGCGCACGAGCCGTGAGCGAGTATTCTCCACCGAACGAGCTCAGTACTGTTGGCTCTACAGTGACAGCAGTATTCTGATCTGCAGCGACCGAGCTTACCGGCATCGTGATCATTGCGACATGGGCCGCGCTACCGTTGAGTGAAACAGTGTCCAACTGACCGCTCGATGCCGCAGAGAAACTTCCGTGAAACGAGCTGCCCGCAAAACCGTTCGGGGTATTGTACGGGGCTCCGGCAACAGTGACCGCTCCAGCGCCGCTTCCAACGATCACCGAAGCGTCGTTCAGCGAGATCTGCGTTGCGTTGACAAAGTTCGCAGCCAGCCCTGCGCCCGATCCGCGGAACGAGGCGGCAGAAGCTTGAATCGTATACTCACCGTCGCTGAGGAGACGACCGTTAAGGGAAAGGCGTCCGGTGCTGACGTGAAGCGTTCCTCCTCCAGACATCGACGCCGAGAATTGATTCCATTGTCCCGCAGAACCCAGCAGCGCCGTCGATGGACCGAAGAAGGAGAGCGATCCAGCGCCATCGATTGCTATCGATCCGGCTACCTCGATGCGAATGGGAATCCCGGTTGAGCCGCCGAGCGATACGGGCCCTACTCCGACTGGTTGCCCCGACTGGTCGATCACCGTCGCCGACGAAGCGTCGAAAGCCGAGACCGTTGCGGCGACTGAGAGCGGTCCCGTCCAGGTTCCCGCAATCTGACCACTCACCTCAGACAGCTCTGTTTGCTGAGCAGAGACGAGGGTTCCTGCCGCGAGAGTTGGCACGACAGATACTTCGGTAGTCACAACGTTTGATGGACCTGCGGTGGTCAGATAGCTCTTCACTGACTGGAGAAGAGGATCTGAGTGATTCACGAGGTAGATTAGAAACTGGAGCGCAAGCTCTACCCCGGCTGCAAAGCCGACGACGACGGCGATCCCGACGGTGACATGAACATGAGCGGCCACCCCAGCTGTCAACGCAGCGAGCTCCTCAATGACAGAAGGAATGAGATCGCCCACACCCGGAGCGCCCGCCTGCAAGCCCGCGAGTCCGAACGCCCCCTGGAGGAAGCTAAGGAAATTCGAATAGTCCTCCTTTCGGCTGTTGGGTGACACAATGATCGCGACACTGGCGAGTCCGACGATGATCATCGTAGGAACAAATCCGCCGATAAATCCCAGCAGAGAGAAGTAACCGCCATAAAAGAATGTCTCGAGGACGGCGTTTACCAGGCCCTGCCATTCGATTGAGTTCCCCCCGTGCGAGCCATCCTCCAGCACCCCAACCGTATCGCCAGTATGACCGTCGGATTCGTACCACCCGATAGTTTGCTTCCCATCGATAAGCACCATCGCGGAAGGGACGATGACAACTTTGTCCGCATGTATGGCAATGGCAATTCGCGCTTTTGCCTGCGCGGAGAGAGGCAGCTGCTCGAGGAGCGCCGCGTTCGCGGAGGTAAGGTAAGCAGGTTGAATGTTTTGCAGCTTTGCGTTCCCGAAAATGGTCGCTGTCGAAAGTGGCTTTGCTACCCCGGGCAGGTCGAGAGTTTGAGTTTCTGCAACATTCTCCGCGATCCCGTGTTGGATGCCGGCAAAGAACCGAGCCTTCGTGCTCTGCCCCTGGGAGAGCACGACTCTCGCATCGTCTTTGAGGAGATCGATATTCGTTTTCACCGAACCAAGGTGGTTCACCAGGCTGACGCGTTGCGTAACGATGATCACCCGTGGTGAGCTCGGATAAATTCGCGCAAAATTCGCGGCCTCCGTAGTCTGATTCGTCGTCGTCGACAGGGAGAGAAACCGGTCGGCGAGAAACGCTGTGAATTCGCGGAAGATGGATGCATCAAGCTCGCGTGTGCTTTTCTGGAGCGCCTGTTGCTCAGGCGTCAGAGCGCTCAGATTGAGTGCGGCGAGCGCCTGGATCTGCGGGTTCACTCCGTCACTTGCCGCACCGAGCTCGACAAGCTTCGTGGCGCGCCGAGCGCCGAACGCATCCGGAACATCTCCCGTCGATATCGCGACGGTCGTCGTGTCGAAGTCGGTGAATATCGGTTGGGTCGGGCTTGGGATTGGAGCGGTGCTACCATTGTGTCTCACATCGAATCCGATGCGATCGACGACCGTTCGTCTGAACGATCTTGTATCGCCGCCGGGCGCGATCGTGATCACGTCGAGAAACACACCGGTGACGATCGAGCTTCCGAAGGGGAAGCTCGTCAAAACCTCCTGGTAGTCGGAACCCCGTAGCAGCTCATCGTTCGTCGCCGAGCCATCGGAGCGATCAACGATGAAATAAGGGGAGTACGTGATGACATTGTAGGAGAACGTAGGACTCGGAGTGTTCGTCGTATCGACCCGATGTTGGAGATGCAGAGGACAGCCGGAGAGCTCCGCAGCCGGGTAAGTCGCCTGGAGAACGGTCTGCTCATCGCTGAGGCTCCCTCCGAGTAGCGAGGCTATTGTGCTTTCCGCTCGAACGCGTAGCGTCACTTTGTGTCGCTGCGCATCAGGCACCGCGGCGAACACAGCGGTCGGACTCGCAAACGCCACACCCACCGTCGCTTGCGAAAGGCTGGGATCCGCCGACTGAAAACCGTTTCCCGTGGCATCGAACTGAACCCACGTGTGGTTCATCGCGTCCGCAAGAAGCGTCGGATCGTTTGCCGGATCTGCCGTGTCATCTCCTGCTTTGATGTAACCGACGATATTGGTCGCCACCGGAAACATGGAGAGAATAATCTGCTGAGCAAGGCCTTTGGGAAGCGTGCCCTGGGCGTAACGCGCTGGCACACCCGATGCGCGGAGGAGGGCAATCAACAAGCTCGATTTGTCCAGCGAGTTTCCGCCACCATGGAGCAGAGTGCCCCGCGCTCCGCGAAGCGATCCGGAGTAGACGTCGTTGCGGATGTGATCGCGCACGAACAGGAATATTCGGACTGGATCGTGATTCAGCTTACCGGCCTGTGCAATGAGAGATGGATCGTCGATCGGGACCTCCGGGGCTTGACCGAGAAGTGCAGCGTCTCCGGCAAAGAGCTTGATGGTCGCGGGTGCAGTTGCAGCGCTGACCGGGACACCGTCAATCGACGCAAACGCGATGGCGCCCGTATCGAAAGCTCCGTTTCCACCTACAGATCGGGACATTCGAACAGTTGCGACACGAGACGCTCGAGGCGAGATGTCACCGAGGCTAAACGAAAGCTCCTGTCCCGAACGATTCGCTTCCGGTGCAGAGCCTTGCAACGTCACATCAGACTGAAGCACCGTTCCGAGCCGAACAGAGTGAAGGGTCGCATCTCCCGTGTTCGTGACAGCATACCGAACTTCCACTGAAGTAGCTTGCGGGTCGAGCGCCCGCACGGTGCGCCCGAGGCTAAGCGCCGACCCGAGCGGGCGATGAGAAACATCGTCATCCGCGTATGCGACGTCGAGACCGAATGAGAGCTTTGGCAAACGAGCCGGATCGATACCGTATTGCGCCGGGCTCAAGACAGCAGCGAGATAGATTGTCGCGATGATGCGACCGATAAAATCGAGGAGTGAGGATCGGGCGGAATTCATCGGCCGGCTGCCTCCCAATGGCCGCGGTGCTGAAAGGAGACCGATAGCTTAACCCGCCCGTCAAATCAACTTTACGAAGCCGATTTTCCGCCACAGAACACAGGTTGCCGGCGCAGCTTCTTTGCGCCGGCTGATGGCATCAGCGCCGAGCTGACAAACCAGCGTTATTCCCATCAGTTGCCATACGACCCCGGACCAGCGTCACTGAGCTCAGCTCGCAACCGTGCTTCGGGAAACGCTCCGGCGGAGCCGTATACCGTGTGATTACTATCCGAGTTTTTGCGCAGAATTCTCAAAGGGGTGGCGTCCTCAATTTCCGATTTCTTCTTTTTCGGCGGAATATCCATCAGTCAATGTTTTCAGGAATGTCACTATCTTCGCCTCTTCGGAGAGCGTCAGACCAAGATTACCGAGCTCATCTTTGTTGACGCCTTCCGCAATTTCGGGGACGACGCGCTCGACGTCCCGAGCATTGTAAAAATGGACGACGTCTTCGAGCGTCCCCATCGCACCGTTGTGGAAGTAGGGGGCGGTGACTGCGATATTTCGTAACGTCATCACCTTGAAGCGGCCCGCATCCGACGTTCTGCCGGACGAATTCTCCAAACCACGATCGGTAAAGGTTTCCCCTTCCGGATTGATTGCCGCCGACTCTCTATAAAATGGATTGTTTGGATTTCGCGGGACGCCGATGTTGTCATACGTGAAGTCTGTGAAGAGCGGCGGCTTCCCATCACTCGGTGCGCTTGGATGACATGCTGCGCAGTTCCCTTTCGCAGGGTCGTTGAAGAGAGCGAGCCCTTCCCGCTCCTCCGAGCTAAGGGTCGCATCACCTCGAAGGAAGGCGTCGTATTTTGAGCTGAAGCGCCCAAAGTCATTGCTTCGCTCAAACGCTGCAATTGCTTCCGCAACACGCTCTAGAGCAGAGTCGGGAGAGTCGAGAGCATCGTTCCCGAACACGTTGCGAAACATCGTTGCGTAATCCGCCTGACGTACTTTGGAGATGACCTGCTCGGGAGATTCGTTGTTCATTTCGATCGAGCGGAGGAATGGCCGCTTCGCCTGATCCTCGAGCGTGGCCGCCTGTCCGTCCCAGAACAACCCCCCGATGAAGTCCTCTTCCTCCTCGGAAAAATGAAACAGTGGGTTGAACGCCACATAGTTCAAGCTCGGTGTGTTACGGAAGCCGAATCGCTCGGGCACCGCGCCGTGAGACGTCGGCACCCGAACAGAATCGGGGTCGGTGAAAGCCCGTGCAGAGCTGTGGCAAGTCCCGCAGGACTGGCCCGGTGGGTTCGACAACGCGGTGTCGAAGAAAAGGCGCTTTCCAAGCTCCTCTTTCGAATTCAGCGGCACAGGGCCGTCGCCGCCACACGCAGCTGACATAACTATCGATGAAACCAAGGAAATTTTCTGATACCGACCCATACCGAGCGCACCCTTTGTATGTATATGTTTCGCTCGGCATGCCTAACGCATACATGAATACACGTCAAGCGGGGTCGGCAGACACGGCGCTTACATGGGGCTCAAGGTCGTGAGGCGCGGTTGCGGCGTAGGGACCGTCGCACCCCGTTGAGACAAAAGAAAAGATATCCCAGTCGCGAGAGAAGAATTTTCGTTGCAACAGAACGCATGCCGGTTCGGAAGCAGAACCAATGAGAGAGCAGATGAAGTTCGACTCGGAGCTGGCGCCTCTGCAGTGGAAGCGAGCTGCGAAGATGGTAGTTCGGGGTTGGAAGGCCGGCCGTCGCCCGCGATGCGAGGAGGCGAAATGCTCGACTTTTCTTCTCCCGACCCATAGTGACATTGGAGGAGCGTGCCTGATCCTCCCTAAGTCGATGCAGCGAGACCGCGGCTGCCCGTCTCGCCTCGTCAATCGCGCTCGCTCCTCGCGCAGTGCGAACAAGCGTATAGGTAAAGCCATCGTTGAAATTGATCTCGCCACTCGGGGCAGGCATCCATGGATCGCCGAACACCACGTCCGCGAGCTCTGCAGTCGCGTCAAGGCATGTGAGACAGCGAAGGGGTGTGTACATTCGATAGAAGACGTTGAGAAGCTCGATCGTCGTTGGCTGATAGCCGACGGTCCTGGGAAAGAACGCAGGAAGTCGTTCGCCGGTTTCTAGAGTCGCGAGCGGAATCCCCGATGGTTTGCCGTCTCGATAAACGAATCCAGTAACGTTTCCCTCCGCCGAAGTCAGTCGATTCATTACTGACTCAACCGGATCGTGCTCGATGACCGCATGACAAAGCAACCCAATTGTCAAAACGACTCGCTCTTTGAGCCGCCTATCCAACGCGGCAGCGTTATGAAACCCATGGATTTGGCAGGGGAGACCGACAATGGCGTACCGTCCCGGAACGTTGGCTATCTCTTGGAATGCGACATTCGTCGGTGTGATTGCATATTTCGATCCGCGAGCCTCGAGGATCTCTGTTTTCGTTCGAGCAATGAAAGCTTCACCGGCGTGCTTCTGCACCTTGTGCGGACGCACGAGCAGAGCGCCATCGATCACTCCCCTCTCGAGCAGGGATACAAGCATCGCCGTAAGCGCACCGCCACTTGCAGAAGCAGAACGAAGCGCTTGATCGGTAGCATACGCCAGATACCCGGAATCAAATTGTCCGTGAATATCATCCAGCGGCTGTATCTGACCGAACATACTTCGCATTACGGAATGCATGTCGAACTCGTCGCCCGGACAGACCCGAACACAAAGGTCGCAGTCTGTGCACGCCGAAAGTCTTTGCACGAAGGGATAACAGTCACGGTCAATACCAAGAGCTCCGGTGGGACAGATCCCGACGCACGTTCCACAGCGATGACATAAGTCGCTCTGGATGATTCGACCCAACGAGCGCAATGCGCGCGGAGGCTCCCGGCCTGCTGACGACGTAGTGGACAGCGGCATCGCATCACGGAGAGAATTGCTCGCAGCGCCCAGATGTTGGTCCCGCCGGATCGCGGCGCCCGCGCGGTGCCGGATTTGAACGAGATCTGAAGTTGAGAGAAGGTCTTCCAATGTCTTGCTAGTTCGGAAATGGACTGCTGAAATAGACGCGCCCGCCCCATATAACTCACTTCCTTTGGTGCTCCAAAGTGTTTTCCGTGCGCAGCAGCAGGCCGGCGTCAGTGAGCCTGACAAGGGTCAACGCCGAGCTCGTTCAGGTGCAAAACTGGTTTTTACGTGGTAACACCCGTCGCGGTGATATCGTCCCGGCCCAAACGTTCGGCACGCTTCTCTTTTCAATTCGTGCTCCGGGAGATAATCCTTTGTCTCGCGACATGGTGGAATGCAGTGGAATGAAAACAGACTCTCAACGAGTTGGCGAAACAACATTGGATCTCTTCGAGCGGCCGATCCCTGCGGCTCGCTCAAGAATGACGCTCGACCTAACATCGACGGTTTGGTTTCTCCGACTCCGCTGGTGTGCTGCTCTCGCTCAAACTGCCGGGATTGTCGTTGCGGGAACATTTTTCGCCATTGATCTCGCCGCGCTTCCTCTCGTCGGCTGTATCGCCTTGCTCTGCGGGAGCAACCTCTACCTCAGCCGACGAAGCCAACTCAGTCGTTCCCTCAGCCGAACTGCGATCGAGAGTGCTTCCCTGTTGGATTCATTCCTTCTCACGGTAATTCTCTTCTACACGGGAGGAGCAGCCAATCCATTCAGCATCATCTATCTCGTCCATATCGTGCTCGCTGCCGTTGTTCTCGGTGAACGCTGGACGTGGGTAATGACCGTGCTGTCGACAACGTTATATGGATTCCTCTTCCTCGCGCCGAGCGAGCACAGTCCGATGCATCACACCTCCGGTAGCTTTACTCACCATCTCATCGGGATGTGGATCGCGTTCGCGTTTACGGCTTCGCTGCTGGCGTTCTTCGTGAACAGAATCCTTTTTGCTCTCCGCTTGCGAGACGAAGAGGCTCGCGCCCTGGAGCGGCAGGTGGCCAAAACAGAGCAGTTCGCCGCACTCGTCGCGCTTTCGGCAGGCGCGGCGCACGAGCTGAGCACGCCGCTCGCCACAATCGCCATCGCGGCTGATGAAATTGAGGGAGGTTTGACCTCGAAGCGGGCGACGGATGAACAGGTCGCGGACATTCGACTGATTAAGTCAGAGCTCGAACGTTGCAAAAGCATCCTTACCTCGATGTCAGGGAACATTCGTGGGGAAATGCCCACGACCTTCACTCTGGCGGAGCTGCGCGCTGATCTGTTGCAAGCGGCAGCGACGCTGGGGCTTTCTGAAGAGTCGTTTCGAGAGAAGTGCTTGCTGACAAAAATGACTCTCCCACGAAATGCACTGGTGCAGTCACTTTTCAATCTCATCAAGAATGCCGCCGATGCGGATCCATCTCGACAGATCGCCGTTGCCGTCGACGTTACCCCGGCAAACGTTCGATTCGAGATCTCCGACCGTGGTCCCGGCATTCCAAAGGAGCTCATCGCTCGCCTTGGAGAGCCGTTCATTACGACCAAGCCCACTGGAACTGGTATGGGGCTCGGCATCTTTCTCGTAAAGACGTTCGCCGAGCGCATGGGTGGACAGCTCCGATTCTCGTCGGTGCCGGTGTCAGGGACGGTCGCGTCGCTCTCTCTCCCCCTTCATTGGAGGCAAACATGAGCTCTTCTCAGGGCCAAACATTACTTATCGTCGACGACGACGAAATCTTCCGTTCGCGAATTGCTGGCGCGTTCCGAGCGCGTCAGTTCGAGGTGCAGGAGGCGAACGGTGTGGCTACGGCGCTCATAGCCGCGAAGAGCTTCGACCCAGAGCTTGCCCTGGTAGATCTCAGAATGCCGGACGCATCCGGATTAGAGCTCATCGGCGGTTTGCGAGAGCTCTGCTCCGGGATCCGCATCGTTGTCCTTACGGGCTACGGCAGCATCGCCACCGCAGTCGAGGCTCTGCATCTCGGCGCAGCGCACTACCTAACGAAGCCAACGGACGTCGACTCCATACTTCGCGCGTTTTTTCCGGCGGAGACGAAGGAACGTCCCGAGACTCTCCTCAGCAAGCCTCCATCACTCGAACAGGTGGAATGGGAGCATATCAATCGAGTTTTGCTCGATCACAGCGGGAACATCTCCCAAGCTGCAAAAGCGCTCGGAATCCACCGTCGATCTCTGCAGCGAAAACTCGGGTCCGGAGAGCCTTTGAAATAGCCGTCTGAGATTCGGTCGCGTTATCGCGCGCCGAGCGCTCGTGGAGCGGGTGGACCGGAGGCCATCACTGATACCGAGAGCCACGCCTGTACGGCATAGACGAACACCAACACAAACCCAATGCCGCCGCCGACCAAAACGCCGTAGCTGAGCGTTTTGGCTTGCGTCTCATAGGTCAACATGGCCGACTCGTTCATCTCGCTCAACTGATTGAGCGTACTCGAGAGCCTCTCGAAGCTTTGAAGGGTCGGGGTCTCTTTCGACGCACGAAACTCTGCCCACTGGACCGAGAGATCTGCCACGATCTCCGGTTCTCCAACTTCGGTAATATTGTTGCGCTCCGCCGCAAGGTTGAGGTCGAATCGACTGATATCTTCCTTTCGAGGCTCCTGCGCGTTCGCGACCGCGAGGTAGAAGCTCGTCAAAGCGCGCTGCATCTCCGCTGCGTATTTTACCGTCCGATAATTCCTTTCCATGAGGCGTGGAGCAAGACCGCTCGCGTACCAGGCGACCGCGAGGAGAGCGATAGAAAAGATTGAAAAGAGAACTATCACCAATTTCAAGTTACTGTTGGTGTTCGGATGTGCCATACGTTCTCCCTGCTACTCGGTGAAACTTTCGTCTGCGAACCGGTATCCCACCCCCGCTTCCGTCAGCAGTAATTTCGGCTGTGCGGGCACCTCCTCAAGCTTGTGTCGAAGGTGTCCCATGTACTGCCGAAGATACTGGTTATCGTGGACGTTCGTCGGCCCCCAGACTTCGAGCAGGAGCTGCCTGTGCGTGATCACTCTCCCAGCGTGCCTCACAAGAGCGACGAGGAGCTTGTATTCGATCGGAGTGAGATGAATGACCTCTCCTTTCATCCGCACCTGACGCTTGGCGAAATCGACTTCCAGCGTGCCGCTTCGAAACACAGCTTCTTCGCCGGCCCCGTCATGAATGGTACGCCGAAGCGCAACCCTCAGCCGAGCCATGAGCTCCCGGATGCCGAACGGCTTGGTAAGATAATCGTCTGCGCCGAGCTCGAGCGCAGCAACCTTGTCGTCCTCCCTGCCGCGAGCAGAAAGTATGATTACCGGAATCTTCGACCATTCTCGAACTCGTCGAATCACCTCCATACCGTCGATGTCCGGGAGCCCGAGATCGAGCAACACGACATCCGGCTGGCTCGTCGCGATCTGCCGGATCCCTTCCTCGCCGGACCCGGCTTCGATCACCTTGAAGCTTGAAGATACGAGCGCAGCACGAAGGAAACGTCGGATCGGCTCCTCATCGTCGATGACCACAACCGTTATCGGTATTTGCTCACTCATACTCTCCGCCGGATACGTTTCGCCTCTTCTCTCAAGATGCGCCCAAAGCCGTTTGTTGGGAAGCATTTTAACGGAATTTTTATGCCGCCGCGCCCTCTTTTCGCGACACTTCTATTCTGAAATTTGGCACACTCGAAAGAGACAACAGCACCGAGGCGAACCAATGGATCTCATCTGTCTTTTGTTACTTGCGGCTCTCTTCTCGACCGGCTGGGGCGCAATCGCCGGTTGCGACATTCTTCTCAAGAGGAACGATGATTGAGTACCTCATTACCGGAGCGATTGCGCTTGCGCTTTTTCTCTATCTCCTTTTCGCGCTTTTGAATCCGGACAAATTCTAAACGGTAGCTTCTCAACCCGTAATTGGCTGCTACCGGAAACCGCTCGAGGAGCGTCTCACGATGAACGAATTTACCTATTTGCATCTCGTTTTTTTCTTCCTCGCAATCTTGGCCGTCACCAAGCCGCTCGGGCTCTATCTCGCGTCTGCGATTGAGGGCTCGCTGTCCGAACGCTTCGCGCTCCTCGGCAAGGCCGAGTCCGCACTTTGCAAGATATGCGGGATCGACAAAACGGAGGACATGAGCTGGTCTGCGTATGCGAAAGCGCTGCTCCTGTTCAGCGCTATGGGATGCGCGCTGTCGTACATCCTCCTGCGGGTTCAGGGCGCCTTGCCGCTCAATCCGCAGCATTACGGTGTTAAAGAGATGTCACCCGATCTCGCCTTCAATACCGCGATGTCGTTCACGACGAACACAAATTGGCAGTCGTATTCGCCGGAAGCTACTCTTTCCTACTTTTCGAACATGGTGGCGCTCGCGATCCACAATTGGATGTCCGCCGCGGCCGGGTTGGCCGTTGCGTTCGCCGTCATTCGAGGTTTCGCACGTCACTCGGCGAGCGGCATCGGCAACTTCTGGCTCGATGTGCTTCGCTCCACCCTCTACGTATTTCTGCCATTGTGTTTCTTAGCCGCGATGTTGTTTGTCGCAAGCGGGGTGCCACAGAACTTTCTTCCTTACCAAACGGCAACAACACTCGAGGGAGAGCCGCAGGTGATCGCTCAGGGACCTGTGGCGTCACAGGAAGCAATCAAACAGCTTGGCACGAACGGGGGTGGCTTCTTCAACGCGAACTCGGCTCATCCATATGAAAATCCCACTCCGGCTACGAATTTTCTCTCCCTCGTGATGGTCTTCGCTATTCCTGCCGGGCTCACCTATTCGCTTGGCAAGCTGGTTGGCAATACGCGGCAGGGATGGGCAATCTTTGCAGCCATGTCCCTCATGTTTCTGTTTGGCGCAGGATGGTGCACGTATTTTGAGCAACGCGGTACTCCTCATCTCCAGGACGTCGGACTCGCTGTCGCCGCCAGTGCAGACCAACCGGGAGGAAACATGGAAGGAAAGGAAGTCCGCTTCGGCATCGCGGATTCAGCTCTGTTTGCGACTGTGACGACCGACGCATCGTGCGGGGCCGTCAACGCAATGCACGATTCATTCACGCCGCTCGGCGGTCTCGTACCGCTGTTCAACATACTCACGGGCGAAGTGATCTTCGGCGGAGTCGGAGCCGGGCTATACGGGATGCTGATGTTCGCAGTGCTCACCGTGTTTATCGCCGGTCTCATGGTCGGCCGAACCCCTGAATATCTCGGCAAGAAGATCCAACGGTTCGAAGTACAGATGACGATGCTCTCTACTCTCGTGCTGGCTGCGTCGATACTCGGATTTACGGCTCTCGCGGTACAGATGAGCTTCTCGACAACAAGCTGGTGGAATGCAACCGGGGGTGCCGCAACAGGACTGGGACCGACTACAGCCAATTTCAATAACGTCGGCAGCCATGGATTCTCCGAAGCGCTTTATGCCTTCGCGTCCGGCACCGGGAACAACGGCTCCGCGTTCGCAGGGCTCACCGCAAACACGCCCTTTTATAATTTTTCTCTCGGGGTCGCGATGTATATCGGCCGGTTCCTGATGATCATTCCACTTCTCGCTATGGCAGGCAGCCTTGCGAGAAAAAAGCGGATCGAGCTTTCGTCCGGGACTTTTCCGACCGACAACGCAACGTTTTCAGTCCTGCTGATCGGAGTCGTCGTGATCGTCAATGCACTTACTTTCTTCCCTGCTCTCTCACTCGGTCCGATCGCCGAGCACTTCCAGTTAGCAGACAGAATTCTTCAATAGGAACGATATGTCTTCCATACGACCCATGCATCGTGATCGAGTGGCGACGGTCTCGCAACATCGGCCGAGACACTCTCAACGGTCGCTCTTTGAAGCCTCCATCCTCAAACGTTCGGTGTTTGAGGCCGTGAGAAAAATGGACCCTCGAATCGTGGCTCGCAATCCGGTGATGTTTGTCGTCGAGGTCGCGAGCGGAGTGACCACTATCGAGGCTTTGCGGGACCTGTCGAACGGAAGCGCGGAGGCCGGTTTTGTCACACAAATCGCGCTTTGGCTGTGGTTTACGCTTCTTTTTGCAAATTTTGCCGAAGCGATGGCCGAAGGACGCGGAAAAGCTCAGGCCGATTCGCTGCGAAAGACCAAGACCGAAACTTCTGCCAGGAAGCTTGTACACTCACTGGAACAGACAGTGAGCGCCGCCTCTCTGGTGCGTGGAGACCTCTTCGTCTGCGAAGCGGGAGATATCATTCCGGCCGACGGCGAGGTGGTCGAAGGTGTCGCCAGCGTAGACGAATCGGCGATTACCGGCGAATCGGCTCCGGTGGTTCGAGAGAGCGGCGGCGACCGCAGCTCAGTTACCGGTGGAACTCGGGTGCTTTCCGATCGCATCGTCGTCCGGGTCACCGCCAACCCTGGTGAGTCATTTTTGGACCGTATGATCGGGCTTGTTGAGGGAGCCGAACGGCAGAAGACGCCGAACGAAATAGCGCTCAGCATCTTGCTCGCGGGTCTGACGATCGTATTCCTGTTTGCTGCGGTCACCCTCGTTCCGTTTGCAGCATATAGCGCCGGAACGAACTCCGCAGCGGTTCCGAGCGTAGCGGTAATGGTCGCGCTGCTCGTATGTCTCATTCCGACGACAATTGGTGGGCTGCTCAGCGCCATCGGGATCGCCGGGATGGACCGAGTCATGCAACATAATGTCCTCGCCATGAGCGGAAGAGCCGTCGAGGCTGCCGGTGATGTGAACACGCTGCTCCTCGACAAGACAGGCACGATTACCCTCGGCAACCGGCAAGCGACTCAGTTCTTGCCTGCACCCGGCGTTTCCGAGCAAACTCTCGCGAGGGCCGCCCTCCTTTCGTCACTTGCCGACGAAACGCCGGAAGGCAGAAGCATCGTCGCTCTGGCACAGGAGAAATTTCAGTTCCCGGCAGACGTGTCTCGGATGGACGCTCAATTCGTGCCTTTTAGTGCAAATACGCGCATGAGTGGAATCGACGTCGACGGAGCGCAGATTCGCAAGGGCGCCGCTGATGCGATTTCCAACTTTGTAGCGCAGCTCGGAAACGCACTCCCAAAAGAGGTTCGCAGAACAGTCGACGGGGTTGCTCAGCAGGGGGCGACACCTCTCGTTGTCGCGAGCAGCGGTACGGTGCTCGGGGTAATTACGCTCAAGGATGTCGTGAAGCCGGGGCTGAAACTTCGGTTCTCTCAACTCCGAGAGCTCGGGATAAAAACGGTCATGATCACCGGAGACAACCCGCTCACCGCGGCCGCAATCGCGGCAGAAGCAGGAGTCGACGACTTTCTGGCGGAGGCGACTCCGGAAATGAAGCTTCAGTTCATCCGTAAGGAGCAAGCTGGAGGGCGTCTGGTTGCGATGACCGGCGACGGAACCAACGACGCTCCGGCTTTGGCGCAAGCCGACGTCGGCGTCGCAATGAACAGCGGAACCCAAGCTGCGAAAGAGGCCGGTAACATGGTCGACCTCGATTCGAACCCAACGAAATTGATTGAGATAGTCGAGATTGGAAAGCAGATGCTGATCAGCCGCGGCTGCCTCACAACCTTTAGCATCGCGAACGACGTCGCCAAATACTTCGCGATTCTTCCGGCGATGTTCCTCGCCATCTACCCGCAGCTCGGCAAGCTGAACGTCCTCGGTTTAACAAATCCACATTCTGCGATCTTGGCGGCGGTAATTTTTAACGCACTCATCATCATCGCACTCATTCCGCTCGCTCTGCGAGGGGTCACGTATCGACCAATGAACGCGGCCGCTCTTCTTCGACGGAATCTGCTCATATACGGTGTCGGCGGCGTGATTGCTCCCTTTCCGGGAATTTGGGTTCTTGATCGTCTGCTCGTCCTGCTCCATCTCGCCTAACGGAGGCCTTATGCACTCGATTCGTACGTCGTTTATGCTCCTCGTCTGCTTCGTTGTTGTGACAGGGATCGCTTTCCCCTTGGCCGTATACGTCTGTGCTCAGGCGTTGTTTCCAATGCAAGCGAACGGCAGCCTCCTGAAGCGGTCCGACGGAACCATCATCGGGTCCTCGTTGATCGGACAGAGGTTCTCACAGTCGAGCTACTTTCATCCACGACCATCCGTCGCCGGCGGAGGCTATGATGGAAGCAGCTCTGCGGGCACCAATCTCGGTCCGACCAGCTCCAAGCTCATACAAGGGATCGGAGACGACCCGGCAACAGCGGATGTAAATGAGGCCTTTTCCGGGCTAAAAGCCCTCGCCGAGTCCTATCGAGCTCAAAATCGGCTTCCGCCGGACACAGCTCTGCCCGCGGATGCAATCACCCACTCGGCGAGCGGTCTGGACCCTGACATTAGCCCAGCGAATGCAGCGCTTCAGGCACGGCGGGTAGCGGAAGCAAGGAAGATATCGGAGGCGGAGGTCGCAAAGCTCATTCGACAGCACACAAGGCCCCGGTTCGTAGGAATATTTGGTGAGCCGAGAGTAAACGTGCTCGAGCTGAATCTGGCGCTCGATAGTGGGAAGGGATAGATTCTCAGTCATGCCAAGCAACCCCGGCGAGAAGCGACCCGATCCCGACCTACTCCTGGCGCAAATCGAGCGCGCTGAGGAGAAACGCAAAGTCGGTTCGCTGAAAATCTATCTCGGTATGTCGGCCGGCGTCGGAAAGACGTTTGCTATGCTCAGCGACGCGGCGATTCTCAAAGATCGTGGCGTAGACGTTGTCGCCGGCTATGTCGAGCCACACGGCCGGTCAGACACCGACGCGCTCGCACGGCGCTTTGAGACAATCGCTCCGCTGGAGACCATCCACAACGGCCTCACGCTCAATGAATTCGATCTCGACGCGGCCCTTGCGCGAAAACCGACCCTCATCCTTGTCGACGAGCTGGCGCACTCAAACGCATCTTCATCGCGGCACGCCAAGCGATGGCAGGACGTCGCTGAGCTACTGGAAAGCGGTATCGATGTCTACACGACGGTAAACATCCAGCATCTCGAAAGTTTGAAAGACGTGGTGTCGCGAATCACGGGTACCAACGTGTTCGAAACGGTTCCTGACTCCTTCATCTCTCGCGCAAGCAAGGTCGAGCTGATCGATATTCCCCCGGATGAGCTGATTCAGCGTCTTCGCGAAGGAAAGGTTTACTCCCCTGAAAAGGTCGAAACGGCGCTTTCGAACTTTTTCCGCCAAGGGAACCTCATGGCGTTGCGCGAGCTCGTGCTTCGCTATGTTGCGGAACGGGTCGATGCGGACATGCGATTGTATCGCCGTGAGAAGGCTGTCGACGACATCTGGCCGACCACGGAGCGTATCCTTGTCTGTGTCGCCCCGAACACTCTCTCC
Source organism: Bdellovibrionota bacterium (assembly GCA_046328905.1). Taxonomy (GTDB): domain Bacteria; phylum Bdellovibrionota_C; class UBA2361; order SZUA-149; family CAZDWZ01; genus JAXLVP01. Next base: position 1,114,269 of record JAXLVP010000002.1, on the reverse strand, counting down.
AGTCGCGTTGTTCGCGCCGCCGCACGCCTTGCGGCAAATCTCAAAGGCGAGCTGATAGCGGTCAGCATTGAGAACTCTCGCTACGCTTCGCTGTCCACTGCGCAACGTCATCAAGCGGTCAGGGCTCTCGCAGTAGCCGAAGACCTCAGTGCGGAGGTCGTCGTTCGGGAAGCGGAAGACATCGTAGGAGCAATTCTGGAAACCGCTCGCGAACGAAATGTGACCGCGATTGTTATCGGCAAGCCGCCGCGCAAGAGATGGCGTGAGATGATTTTCGGATCCATCGTGGACGACCTGATTCGGCGAGGTGGAGACATCAGTGTGCACGTCATCCCGGGGGGCATAACCGAGGGCAGTCCGGAACCGCGCGATTCACGAAGCGCGTTCGGCTCAGTACGGGGATCGATAGTCGCTGTCGGGATGACCGCTCTGATTACGGTGGTGTGCACACTCGCCTATCCCTATCTCGACCTTTCGAACTTGATCATGCTTTACCTTCTGGGAGTTGCGTGGGTTTCGACCAAGCGGGGACAATTTGAAGCCATCCTCGTCGCGCTGCTGTCCGTCGTCGCTTTCGATTTTTTCTTTGTTCCACCGCGCTTCACCTTCGCGATTCAGGACGCCCAATACGGAATCACGTTTGCCGTCATGCTCGTCGTCGCCTTACTGATTAGTCGCCTGGCCCAACAGCTAAAGCGGCAGACAGGGGCGGCGCGGGAGAGAGAGCGGCGGACGGGCGCTCTTTACGGACTGAGCCGGCAGCTTTCGAGCGCCCGAGACACGGCAGAGATCGTCGCAGCAGCAAGCGCTCACGTTCGGACACTTTTCCATTGTGAAACTGCAATCTTCTTGCCGGACTCAGCAGAAACGCTCCACGTAGCGACTCCGTCGCGGCTCGGAACGGAATCGGACCCGAATGAACGAGCCGTAGCGCTTTGGGTGCGCGAACGAGGAAAGGCGGCGGGCGCAGGCACTGATACACTCGGCGCAGCAAAAGGACGTTACATCCCTCTCGTATTCGATAAATCGGTTCTCGGCGTACTGGTTCTCTTTCTCGCCGATCCTGCTCTCTCTATCTCCGAGCGAGAGCTCCTCGACGCATTCACCACGCTCGTCGCTCACACTCTCCATCGTGTCTCCCTGGAGCGGGAATCCCAAGAAGCGCAATTGAAGGTCGAAGGTGAAAAGCTGCGAAGCACTCTCCTCAGCTCAGTCTCTCACGATCTCCGAACTCCACTAGCGTCGATCGCCGGTGCGGCGAGCACCCTGATTGAACATTCGAAGCTCGATGAACATACGCGGACCGAGCTCGCGCAGACGATTTTCGAAGAGAGCGAGCGACTGGGACGCATTGTCCGAAACGTCCTCGATGTCACTCGACTCGAAACGGGGAAGATCGAGCTCCGGCTTGACTGGCATTCGCTCGAAGAGCTGGTCGGCTCAGCGCTTCGGCGCACTCGCCCCCTTCTGGGTGAACGACCGATCTGCGTGAGTCTTCCGCCTGAGCTCCCTCTCATCCGGGTTGACGGAACCTTCCTTGAGCAGGTGTTCGTCAATCTCCTCGAGAACGCGGCGAAGCATACGCCGAGAACGGCAGCAGTCCGCATCAGCGGCTCCCAGTCGAACGACCGTATCATCTGTGATGTTTCCGACGAAGGGCCCGGTTTGCCGGCTGGAGATCAAAGTATATTTGAGAGGTCATACGGTTCGCAATCCGGCGGGGGTCAGGGGCTTGGTCTCGGCCTGACCATCTGCCGAGCAATTGTGGCGGCCCATAGCGGAAGCATCTCCGCGGAAACCGGGCCCGAAGGGGGCGCGACATTCCATATCGAGCTGCCGCTCGTCTCAGGACCCAAGAGTGTAGTCGATTAGTCGGGGCTGACACCTTCGCAAAAAAAAGGGGCAGCGTTTCCGCTACCCCTCGTTTCCCGGACACCAACCTACGCTGCATCCGGCACCACAACCACCACAACTTACTACTTTTGAGCTGTCTTGACGTTCTCCGTCAGAGTGCCGTTAATCTGGGTTACTGCATCGTTCATCGCGGCTGTTACCGCCTGACCGAGCACGCTTTGCGCAAACTGCTGCTTCGTCTTTCCGATTCCGAAGAGGCTGAAACCGCTGGCAGCCGAAGCAGCCTTGAAAGTTCCCGAAGATTTGAAGGCCCCGACAATACGTCCGGTCTTTCCGTCAACGAGACGGAAATCGATAGTCACCATGCCTTTCTTCTCGGCCGAATTATTGTGATAAGACGGGTTTGCTGCAGCAACTCCCGCGCCGGTCCAACCGAGAGCGCGGTTTCCAGAGACTGCGCCGGCAACGCCTGCGACGACGCCGAGCCAACCAAGGGAGCCGCCGGACGATTCACTTGATGCCTCTGCGACTTCGGTAAACTCAGTCACCGTGGCGCGTACGATGTATGGGCCTACTTCGCCTTTGCGGAGCTTCGCTGAATACATCCCGTCCTTTTTCTTGCTTAGGCCGGAATCAACAACCGAAATGTTGCCGGCATTCGCGAGCGCCGTCGTCAGCTGAGACGCGAGCGACTCACCGCCCTGCCGGATAGTGATACTGGTGACGTTCTGGTCGGGTGAGAAAGTCTCCCGAAACGTGAACGGCTCGATTGCGAGAACATATGTTGGAAGCGCAGGATTTCTCGGAATCTTTACGAGCTCGATTTTCGTGCTGTCGGTAGCGCCGGATTCGGCTTGGAGGGAGCTTTTGTTCAGTGTGGCGCCACAACCGATAACAGAGACACTGCAAAGCAAGCTGAGAGCTAACTTCGGAAACACTGGAGCGACCTTCATAAAAACCTCTTCTCGAATTGATAGTGATGGTCAGGTCCGCCACACGAACCCGACGTAGTGTGTTGCTCTAAGTCGGGTGAGGAGGGGCGGATGATTCACATTTCTCGTCGTGACCAGGGGAAATGCTCTAGAATTCCGACAGCTTGGGCGCGAATCGTACGGATCCGAACACGTTCAGTTAACCCAGAGAAACCGCTTCCAACGAATTCGGACGCGGATGGCTCTGCTGTGGAGGTCTCTTTGGCGGGTAGAAGAGAGGGTCAAGAGATGGAAATTGAAGAGCGGCAGACCCAGCCGGCGCCGCTCTTCCGGAGCGATGACTATTTCCTCATCGATTTTTTGAAGCTTCGATTCACGGCCTCTTCCGCTCTTCCGGCGCGATCTTCCGCGGCTTTAGACTGGGCAGCGGCGGCGTTCGCGTGAAGCTCCGCAGCTTTCGCTGTGGTCAACGCCTCGTCTGCGGTGCGTTTCGCCGTAGCTGCCTCGGCTCGAACTGCGTCGAGCTCCTCCTTTTTGACGCAACTACAACCGACGATCGATGCAGCCATCACTCCCACAACGGCAAGTTTGAGTATACGAAGTGAAGTCATATTGTTCTCCTCGGGCAGAGTTTCAAGCGCAAGACATCTCGGTGCCCATCAGAGATGCGCGTTTTCGAAGGCGTCTATGACGCGTTGCAAACGTATGATTATCGGAAAGACGCCGATTATGACGGCCGTCAGAATCTACATTGATTCGCAATCCAGCCCGGCGCCGATGTCTCTCAGCTTCTCCGGCTGCAAGACTCGGATCATTCGATGGTCGGGCAGATCGACGATGCCCGACTTTTCGAAGGCTCGGGTAACTCTGATCGCCGTTTCCACGGTGGTGCCACTGAGGTTCGCCAGCTCTTGACGAGACATGTTTACCTCGCCATCCCCGCCGTTTCCCGCCCCCTTTTGAGACTGTTCGAGGAACATCGAAAGCGTCGCCGCCACACGGACCTCCACGCGATCATGTGCAAGAGAGCGCGCCATATCATGGAGTGCATTCAGCCGGCGCGAAACCTCGGCCAGAAGGTCTGCATAGAGCTCCGGCATCTCGCTCAACAGATACAAGATCGCCGCTTTCGGAACATGCAGCACTCGAGTCTCGGTTTGTGCTCTTGCCGTAAGCTCGCGCGTCGGTGAATCGAGCCCCGCGAGCAGTCCAAAGCTGCTTCCAGGTCCGATGAGCTGCACAGCGAGCTCGCGTCCATTGAGCGAAGTTTTCAACATCGCAACCCTGCCGCTGAGAACAAGAAATCCCTCCGACTCGCTGCTGCTCTCCCCCTCTAAAGCGACGGTCTCGAGGGTTTTATAGTCTGCGAAAAAGCAACCGTCGGCTACATCGAGAAGCAGCGCCTCCCTCACCTTTGCAAACGGAGGTACTGACTGGAGCACCCTCGCGATCTCTCTTCTCTCCGCCTCAGTGTGTTTTAGCTTTCCACGGGCGCTAGGCGGGCTCGACGGCTCGGACGACCTCGGCAACGTCCTCGCCCCAGTGTAGACCGCCATTTCGAGCGCTATCTGCAGCTCCACGTCGCGGATCGGTTTCAGCACATAGCCGAACGGTAAAGTGAGCTTTGCACGCTGTACTGTCATTTGATCGGAATGAGCGGTCAGAAAAACGACCGGCACGGCGAAGCTCTTTCGAATCTCCTCTGCCGCTTGGACTCCATCGAGCGGTCCCTCGAGGGTGATGTCCATGAGAACTGCGGCAGGACGGTGTTCTCGTACATCCTGAATTGCTTGCTCGCCCGAAGCGGCGATCGCGCAAACTTCGTATCCGAAATCCCGTAACTTCTGTTTGATGTCAGAGGCAACGATCGGATCATCCTCCACGATGAGCACCTTGGCATTTTTCATTGTGTCTTTCCTCCATCGTGAAAGCTGAGCTGAAATTCCGTGCCACGCTCCTGAACGATTTTCATTTCGCCGCGAAGCTTTGCGGTGAGCTGCTGCACGAGCTCGAGACCGAGACTGGTGATGGAGTTGATATCAAATTCGGGTTTGAGCCCCACACCGTCATCACGGACCGTGAGCATGACGCGGGCTTCGCCCGCTCGGTGTATTTCGAGGGTCAAGGTGCCTTTACGCTCATTCGGGAATGCGTGCTTCAGCGCGTTCGTGATCAACTCATTGAGGAGCAGCCCGCAATAAATGCTCACGTCGAGTGACAGCTTCATCGGCTCGGCGTGCACAAGGATGGTCACACGCGACGACATCCCGGAGTAGCGGACAATCGTCTGCGCCAACGTTTCGACGTATTTCGCAAAGTCGACGGAGCTCAAATCCCCATTTTGATAGAGCATCTCGTGCAGCAGAGCGATTGATTGGATGCGCCCCTGGATCTCGTAAAGGAGTTGGTCCGGGCTCATCCCTCGACTCTTTCGCATCTGCAAGCTGAGCAGGCTGGAGATAAGCTGCAAATTGTTTTTGACCCGATGGTGAATCTCTTTCAGGAGCACCTCCTTTTCCTTGAGAGAGGTCTCGAGGCGCTCTTCCGTAGCTCGCCTCTCCTCGATCTCGTCTCGGAGCTCGTCGTTTGCCAAACGGAGCTGCTCTGTGCGGTTCGCGACTCGCTGTTCGAGCTCACCATGCGCTTCGGCAAGCTGTTCCTGCGCACGGACTCGATCGGTGATATCAGTTCCTGAAAGCACCATCCCTGTCGTGTCCCCCGACCGTTCGCGGAGCGGAGCGCTGTGCCATGTGAGCACTCGCTTTCCGAAAGATGTGGCGATGGTACTTTCCCATCGTTTTGGTGTCTCGGCCGAAAGCGCTTCGCAAACTGCCCGGAGAAACTCCACCGCTTGTGGAAAGAGCTCGTTCACCGATCTTCCGAGAGCCTCACTCTCCGGAATGTTCGCCAACTCCGCGGCCTGCCGATTCATCAACTGAATTACACCGTCGGAGTCGAGGCTGATGATGCTGACCCCGGCAATATCGAGGTATTGTCCGAGGCGGTTTCGTTCGGAAAGGAGTGCCTCCTCAACCTGTTTTCGATAGGTAATGTCACGCAGGATCCCGGTGAAAAGCCGTCCGCCCGGTAGCGCCACTTCGCTCACAGAGAGCTCCATCGGGAACGTCGAGCCGTTCTTTCGCTTGCCGACGACCTCTCGGCCGATTCCTATGATTCGTCTGTGCCCTGTTACAAGGTAGCGGGCAAGATACCCATCGTGCTCGGATGAGAACGGGAGCGGCATGAGCATGCTGATATTTTGGCCAAGGAGCTCCTCGGCTTCGAAGCCAAATGTCTTCGTGGTGGCGAGATTGACCGTCCGGATTATCCCCCGCTCGTCGATAGTCACAATACTGTCGACAGCGGCTTCGAGCACCGCTCGATTGAGCGCCTCGCTCACCGCAAGATTGTCGGAAAGCTCCTGCAATGAACCGGGCTTTTCAGAATACATGCAGAGACTCCCGCATTACTGCCCTCGTTTTAAAGGGATTCGCTCGCAAATGCAAAGTTTCCGGGGTTGTGACAACCATCATAATTCGAGGTTTTGCGGTCGTGACATGGTCTTTTGGCCCCCATCGGGGTTGCCGCGTCAGAAGTATCGGACCGATCACCGTAGAGAAGGAGCTATGCACTATCAGCTGGTTTGCGACGAGCCTACGAGCAGCGACCTTATCGAGCTGACCATCGGCCTACCTGATAGTTGGGGCGCCGAACGCATCATCGTACATCTCCTCGACGGTACCGGTCAAAGCCGGTTCAACGACACATATGACGTGATCGCCAATTCCTTGGAGCTGCGAGGTATCGGTACCTGCCGGCAGGCACTGCATGAGCGCGCGGCCCACCAGCGGCTCTTCGACGGCAGCTCCAACTCCGATGGAGAACGAGAAGGTATGGGGGCCTGTCGGGTGTTCAACTACCTCAGAAAAGACGCGCGTTTTGCGAATTCGAAGTTCTGCATTCTCGCTTCGGGCGATGGCGCGTCGCCCGCACTCTACGCGGCCACATGCGCTTCGGCCCAAATTTCTGCGATTGCAATCAGCGGTGGCCGGCTGAGCTCGGCGCTGACTGTGGCAGCGAAAAATACTCTTCCAACGCTCTTCCTCATCGGCAGCAACGACAATGTCGCTCGAAGCTCATGCCGAGCCGCATATGCCGCCGCCCGAGGGCCGAAAGAGCTTGTCTTGATTGACGGTGCAGGACATCTCCTTCGCGAGCCAGGAGCGCCCGAGGAAGTGGCGTCCAGATCAGCCGCGTGGTTCCAACGCTACTCTTTCTTCGATATCTGAAGCGGCCATTCGAGAATCGGCTGTCCGGATTCATCATATAATTGGAATGTTGCCGAGTGCTCTCGTCCGTTTATTGTCAACATGCCGAAGTTGAGCCGCCCGACGGCGAGTGCAGCGCGATTGATCTCTGCACCGGTGCTGCTCGCAGGCGCGAGGGGGGCAGACAGCGGAGAGGACGTGAGATCATAAAGCACGCGGCCTGGGGCCAGCGGAACCTGAAGAACTTCCGCAAAGTGCCGGTCCCCCGAAAGCAGAATAACGGTAGCGGGCGAATCTGCAATCGCTTTCATCAAGCGATCTCGCTCTGAAGGATATTGCCAGAGCGTTTCATACACTCCGGGCTCTTCGATATGCGATGTCGAAAGCCATTGGGTTCCGTTTGCGAGAACAATGAAGGGGGAAGTAGTCTCTTTCAACCTCGTCTCAATCCATTGAACCTGCTTCTCGCCGAACATCTGCGGTTCTGAGTCTTGTTTGTAGTTTCTGCGATATGTCCGGTCGTCGAGCACGAGGAGCTCAACGGGGCCGACCGTTACGTCGGAGCTGACAGACTCCTCGAGCCCGCGCGGTGGCGGCGGGTTGTTCGGCCAAGCACGTCGGAACTCCGTTAGCGAAACATCTTTCGCAGGAAAGCTCGAATCCGCGTTGTTCGGGCCGAAATCATGATCGTCCCACACCGCTATCGGCTTCGTATGGGAGAGTAGCTCGGGCATACCCGCAGCTTTGAGCAGTCGACCATATCGGCGGCGAATCCGCTCGGCATCGCCGAGGTCGTTTGCGCTCATGTAAATATTGTCACCCAGGAATAGCATGACGTCGGGGCGGAGGTTGTCGATCGACTTCCACGTGGCCACCTCGGGGTACCTGATACAGGAACCGAAGGCGATTCGAACAGTATCCTTTCCTTCTTGATCGCCCCCGGGAATCTCTCCGTTTGGACCGGAGAGACGAGCACAGCCGGCGAGAAAGAGGAGCGACGCGAAGGCGGAGGCAAAAAACGGTTTGCAGCATTTCATGAGTCAGAGGATACGAACGGCGCTTCCGGACGTCAACTTCTCGGCTTTCGCGTCTCAATGCGGAGCTGTTCCAGTTGCTCAAGGGCAGCCGCTAATGAGGCTGCTTCATCGACCGAGGTATCGATTCGTTGCCACTGGATCTCACCCAGCGAATAGGTCTCCTGCAAGGACACAACCGACTCATCGGCATCGGAAATATCGCCACGCCTCGCTCGGACTCGTTGCTTCGCTATCTCGACCGGAAGCGTGCACCACAGTCCCACAAACGGAACCTTTAACTCTGCGGCAAGCTCTTCGACACGCCTTCGTTCCTCTTCAGAGTGGTAGACAGCGTCGATAATCACACCGTAGCCCGCTTCGAGAGCGAGGCGAGCTCGGTCAAGCAAACCGGAGTACGTCGCCTTGGTTTGTTCCGCGGAGTATGCAGTTTTCGGCGCATGCTCAGAGAGCGCTATGCCGCAAAGATGCTTTCTTACCGCGTCCGAACGAATGTGAACGAACCCCAACTCCTGCGCCAGCAAAGAGGAGACCGTGCTTTTTCCGGAACCGGCCAGGCCGCCAACGGCAACGACGGTCGTTGACGTTGCCGTCGACGAGCGCAAAGCAAGCTCCAAATATTCTCGTCCCTCCGCGACGAGATCGCGGCGTTCACCGTCGGTATGCGCAGAGGCCAACTCAAGGCAGCTCACCATTGCCCGCACTCCGGCCCGATAAGAAACGTAGAGCGGCAACAGACGAAGTCCCGAGAAATCGTCTGTCTCCTGCAGATAACGATTCCAGACAAGCGCAGCATCACTCGCCCGACGCCGCACCAAAAGGTCCATTACAAAGAAAGCAAAGTCCGCAAACACGTCGCAGTGAGAAAGCTGAGGGTTGAAGTCGATGCCGTCGAACAGCATCGCTTTGCCCTCGAACACACACATATTGCGGAGGTGTAAATCGCCGTGAAGCTCGCGCACATGGGTCAGTTGACGAGCCCGAATCAGCTCTTTCCGCAACTCGAACAGCTCGAAGGTTTGCTGTTCTACCGCCGCGAGCGCCGACGACTCAAAAACCTCGGGCACAAAAAGCCTGCAGGTCTCGAAGTTTTTTGAAAAGCTCGACCGAACATAGTCGGGCCCCCAGAAATCAGGCGTCGACTCTGCGTTCAGATGGAATCGTGCGATAACGTCGGTGATCTGGAGGAGCCAGGTTTTCTCGAGCGCTCCGTCGGCAGCCAGATCGTCGAACAGCGAGTGATCGTCGAACTGGCGCATCTTGACGACGTAGTCGACGATTTCGCCACCCGCTCCGAAGTGCAGCCCCTGCTCAGATCTGGAGATCGGCAGGACCTCCAAATAAAGTTCCGGCGCGAAGCGCGAATTCAGTCGCAGCTCCTCTTCGCACGAGTGCCTGCGCCGGTCGAGCGTTGTGAAATCGAGAAATGAGAATTTGACCGCTTTTTTCAATTTATAGGCATAGGCACCGGTGAGAAACACGATCGCACTGTGCGTCTCCTGAACGCGCACCTTCGTCGGACCGTCGAAATAGCTTCGGGGATCCTTCAGGAACGCAACGACGGGCACTTGACCCGTGAGCTCATCCGACGCGGCGGCCGCCTTGAGCTCGGTGTCTTTCGATTGCATACCGTTTCAGATCCCAGCTACAGGCAGCCTACAAGCGCACGATTTCACTGCACGCCTTAGTCACTTCGTCTCCTCGATCCAGTCCTTATAGCCCTGTGCCGAGTAAACATGAGTATACCCTTGTGCTTGCAGAACCTGACGTGCCAGCTCTGCGCGTCGGCCGCTGGCACAGTACAGGACAATTTCGCGATCTTTGTCAGCCCCGAATTCGGATATCCGCTCCACCACCTCGCCGTGAGGCACGTTTTTCGCTCCGGCGACATGCCCATCGGCGAACTCCTCGGGACTTCTTACATCAAACAAAAGGGCACCGTTTGTGACTTTCTGTCGACCGATTTTTGCCGTAACCTGTGGTGCACTGGACACAACACACGCAGAAAAGAGGCCGATAACCCCGAGAGCGAGCAGAGCTTTAGAGAATCGAAGTTTGATTAAGCTGTTGCGCATGTATTTTTGCCTTTTTCCAGTTGCAGTTTCGTTGTGTACGTTCGGCTCTCACCTTAGAACCATCCTCATCTGAACGACAAGATGTTGCGAACGGACGTGAAGAGATTATGACTGCGCTCATATATTGGTTGCGACCGACCCGTGAGGAGAGCAGCAGTTCGGCTGTCGAATCGGAGCACACGTGAGCCAACCCCAGCCCAAAGCTCTCGACACGAGTTCTCAGTCAAATCTCTTTGAGCTGGCTCAGATATTCCTTTCTCTCGGGGCAACATCCTTTGGAGGACCTGCAGCACATGTGGCGCTCATGGAGGACGAATTCGTTGCCCGCAGGAAGTGGCTCGAGCGGGATCAGTTCCTCGCGCTGGCCGCGTCGACCCATTTCATCCCGGGCCCGAACTCTACGGAGCTCGCGCTCCATATCGGCTACCTTCGAGCCGGCCGCCTCGGCCTGCTCGTCAGCGGCATCGCGTTCATCCTCCCCGCGGCCTGTCTCGTATGGGTGCTCGGATGGGTTTATCTGACTTACGGAGCGCTTCCGCAGACAACAACGTTGCTCTCAATTATCAAGCCGGTCGTAGTCGCCGTCGTGGCGCAAGCCACGTCTCGCTTCGCTCTCTCGGTTGTGCGAACTGTCGAGCTCGGATGTCTTGCCGTGGCAGCATTTCTCGCAAGCGCATTAGGGGCTCCAGAGCTGCAGACGCTTGCAGTGGCGGCAATTATTACCGGCCTAGTGGCTCGACTGAAAGGATCCGCATCAGGTTCATCTTCTCTCTCGGTCGCGATCTGGCCGTTCCCCAAATTCGCAGGAATTTCTTTCGCGGGCTCGGCCGCCTCTGCCTCAGCTCAAGGGCTCCCGTTATTTTTTATCTTTCTGAAGATCGGCTCCGTTGTGTTCGGTAGCGGATACGTTCTGCTCGTTTTTTTGCGATCGGAGCTCGTCGAAAAGCTCGGGATAATCAGCGAAGCTCAACTTCTTGACGCTATCGCTGTAGGGCAGATTACACCTGGGCCGCTCTTCACCTCAGCCACGTTCATCGGATATCTGCTGGACGGCTCTCAAGGTGCGCTGCTCGCCACTGTTGGGATCTTTCTTCCCGCATTTCTCCTCGTGGTATTAACCGCCCCGATTCTTGCTCGGCTTCGACAATCACAGCTCCTACTCGCTATCGTAACAGGTCTCAACGCTGCGTCTGTCGGTCTCATGCTCCTCGTCACCATCCAGTTGGCCGAGGGCGCCCTCGTCGATCGCGTGAGCATCGTTTGTTTTCTCGGAGCGGTTCTCCTGCTCGTCCGATTCAACGTTCGCGGCTCAATGCTTATAGCTGCGGGATTTGCTTTGGGACTGATCCGCTGTTTTGTTGGATAACACTCGCGGGTTGTCGTTCGGGGACAGCAAACCGCTGAATCGGCTCGATTTTCGGCGATAGCTGGAGCTTGCAGCTTAAATTCTCGATGAGCTGAATTGAAGAGGCACATTCGGACGTCTATACGGCAGATTCACAGTAAGACCCGGCTTCACTGTTATCCGTGCTTCAAAACCGTATGGAGCTCACGACCAGCTCACTTCACTTTTCGAACCCGTGGCGTCGGCTCATCACGCCGATGGTCGCGCGTTTAGCGGCGGGTATCCTTCTCGCCCTCGTATTTCAAATAGATCTTCTTACTGGGGACGCACCTAGCCAACACCTGTACTATATACCGATCGCCTTCCTTGCTTCGTCGTTCGCCTTTTCGGGCGCCCTCATCGGTGCCGGCCTCTCGGTTGTTCTGTACCACATCGCAAATAAGCCGGTCCCAACGTTTGCTTACGAAGAGGCCGACTTCATACGCATTTTCGTTTTCTTCGTCGTCGGTATCGTGATCGCAAAGATCGCCGACGATGCGAGACGGTTTCGGGAGCTTGCGGGTACGGACGATCTCACAGGGCTCCACAACCTGCGATCGTTTGAAGCGCACCTGAAGAACCTCGTCGAAGACTGTCTCGAATCAGGCTCTCCCCTTTCGATTCTCGTACTCGATGTCGACCGCCTAAAGAGCATCAACGATCGTCATGGACATCTCGCTGGAGCCGAAGCGGTTCGCTTGGTGGGAAGGATCATCCACGGAGCGATTCCGGAGGCGGCCGTTGCGTGCCGGTATGGTGGAGACGAATTTGTGATCGCAGTTCCGAATTGCGACGAATCTTGCGTTGCCGATCTCGCCAACGCTCTTCGCGCCTCGGTGTCCGGCGAAGCTCCGACGCTTGCTGGTCGAGAGTTCCCGCGAAGCTCGCTCTCGGTCAGCCTGGGCACGGCAACCGCGTGTTTCATGACTTGGGATGCGGACGCTTCAAGGGGAGGAACGACTCAAATCGGCTCGGCGCTCTTTGCGGCAGCAGACCAACAGCTCTATCGGTCGAAAAACGGCGGGCGCGATCGAGTTTCCGGCATCTCATTCCAAAACTTCAAGAGTATGCCTTCTGGACATATTGCTGCAGCATCCGCTGAGTATTGAAGAACGAGCCGTTCAAAGCGATACAATGGCACATCACCTCGAGAAATTTCTCGCGGTGTTGATAGAACATGGGCAGGATCACGTGCTCGAGCTGAACATAGAGCAGCTCAGCGTGATCAGAATAATCGTGCCGAATTAGATTTCCGTCACTGCCGATCGGCCATCCGGTGACCCCTTCGATGCAGCCTTCGATCCACCAACCGTCGAGCACGCTGAGCGAAGGCACTCCGTTCAAAGCTGCTTTCATTCCGCTGGTGCCGGATGCTTCAAGCGGAGGTTCCGGCGTGTTCACCCAAAGGTCGACGCCGGAGACAAGGAGCTTCGCGAGCGTGAGGTCGTAGTCCGGAACGAATGCGATTCGAGCCTTACTCTGCAGTCGCTCCGCAGCGCGAAGCACTTCTTGTAACAGCCGCTTCCCCTCCGCGTCTGCGGGATGCGCCTTTCCCGCGAAAAGGATTTGGATACCTGTTCCTGCTCCGGCAGCGATTTTTTCCAAGCGCTCCAGATCGCTCAAAATGAGTGTCGGACGCTTGTAGGGCGTAAAGCGTCTGGCGATCCCAACGGTGAACGTCTGGAGGTCGAAGCCCGCATTCGTCTCCCGATTGACATATTCAATCAGCTGATGCTTCGCCGCAAAATGAGCCATCCACAGCTCTTCGCGCGGAATGCGAAGCGCATATCGCAAGCTGAAATTGTCCTCCCGCCATCCATGGACATGCTGGTCATACAGCTTCGCTAGCGCCGGAGATACCCACGTAGCTGCGTGGACACCATTCGTTATCGAGTCGATGCGATAGTTCGCGAACATCTGCTGCGATACCTCGCCGTGACGCTTTGCCACGCCGTTCACGTAATGACTCATACTCAGGGCGAGATAAGTCATATTGAGCGTTTCCTGCCAACAAAAGACCTCGTTCAGCTCGAAGGCCTCGTGGTCCCCCAGCACGGCTTTCACCAAATCGAGAGGAAACTGATCGTGTCCGGCAGGGACCGGAGTGTGGGTCGTAAATACGCACTTTCGGCGCACAGCGCTGATATCGGCTTGGCTGATGACCGAACGGCCGGAATAACTCAGCTGTTCGTCGAGGAGCTCGAGCGTGAGCAAGCTGGAGTGCCCCTCGTTCATGTGATACCGCTGCACGTCCCGGTGACCGAGAGCCCGCAGCATGCGCACGCCGCCGATGCCCAAGATTGCCTCTTGGAAAAGACGGGTGCGATTGTCACCTCCATAGAGGCTGTCCGTGATACGACGGTCGGCAGATGAATTCGGTTCGACATCCGAGTCGAGGAAATAAACTGGGACAACGAACCCCGTGAGCCCTCGAATGTCGAACCGCCAGGCTCTCAGGGCAACCGAGCGCCCCTCCAGCTGAACTGAAACCGAAGCATCGACGCGACGGAGACAGTCTTCGATCGACCACCTTACGGGTTCTTCTTGCTGCCCAGTTTGCGGCGCCAGGCGCTGGTGGAAATATCCACGCCGGTGCAGCAGCGTGCACGCAATCATTGGGATCTCGAGATCCGCCGCGGCTCGCAGGGTATCACCCGCGAGCACCCCGAGCCCTCCCGCGTAGGTCGGAACCTCGGGGTCGACGGCGATCTCCATCGAGAAATATGCGATTGTGCTCTCCATAGTGATGCGGGCTAAAATATCGCATCACGGCGAAAGAAAACAGCCGCTTTGTCTATCGGCATGACGAGCTCTGCAGAGGCAGAGAGCTTCTCAACAGATGGTATTCCGCACCTCCCGAAGAACGTCGATGTAGCTCACAATACCGACAACTCTCTGTGAAGACGCCTCCACGACCGGCAGCGCGCCTATTTTGTGGTAGACGAGGAGATCAATCACCTCCACGATGTCGTCTTCTGGGGAGACGCTGATTACGTCGCTCTCGCAGAGCTCGGAGATCGGTTTGCTCAGTCGCGCCGCGCGATCCGCAGGTTGTGAGCCGAGGAAGGAACCCGCGTAGGTTCGCATGTCCCGATCGCTGACGATTCCGAACAGCCGCCCCTCATGAAGTATGGGCACGTGACGAATGTCCTCCGAGAACAAGAGGTCCGCGACCTGTTGAATGCTGCTCGAAGCATCCGCACACACCGGATCGGCAGTCATGAATTGTGATACGGTACGTCCTTTCTCCGAAGTTCCCGCGTGCTGCATAAGCTCCTCCCCGTGGTCAAATGTCCATTGCACTTGCATGCTCATCTAAGGAGCGAATGACGGAGAGGCATTATGACTGGAGTCATAATGTCGCGAGTTCACTGCCCGGGATCGGGCTCGACAGATTTTGTCCCATCTCGGACATGGGGTGTCGGAAGTGTCCCTGCGGAAACAGTTCCCTGTCCGCTACCATGTTCTGCTAGGGCGGTTCTGACTTAGATAACTTCTTCCGCTCTCTTCCAACTCACACCTCCCGGGTAAAGCTCAGCTTCACGCGTCTCCGACGCTTTCGCCTCGGCGATTGTGTTTCGAGACGACGTGGTTCCGAAGGTTTTGTAATCGGTCTGTGAGAATCCTCTCGTTCATTCCGCACGGCGGAGAACGGGTGGGTTCTCACAAAGATGCATGCACGAAGGAGAGCAGCATGACCGGTTCGAAAATTTCCCCGACCAGGCCCTACCCCAGCGCGATCGTGGTGTGGCCGGGCGACATGCAAAACATGTTGCGTCCGAATGTTCGTGAGCCGCTGAAGAGCGCTCGCGTCGACATCGCAGCCGCAGAAGCCGACACCGAGGCGTACATCAACGCGCTTCTCATGAACTACGTGCGGGTGAACCTGCTCGGGGTTCCGTTGGACCCGACCTCGCAGAGCTCTGGTCTCCGTGCGCTGATCGACAAGCACGGGGAGAACTGGCTGCATGTCTACCGCGATGAAGAGTTCTCGCGGTGGCTCCGGACGCCACCCGGAGCCGACGCCGTCTTCCCTGAAGACTGGGGTCGCTTGCTGACCTCGGCCCTGGACGGGTCGACGTATTTCATCAGCAGTCACATGGGAGCAACCGAGCGCATCGGCGAGCACGCCGTAGGCGTGGAAACGGCCCTCGCCCAAGGGCTGCTGAAATGCGACCAGGTCATCCGGATCATGGAGCGGAACGAGCGGGCGCGGTGCGAGGCAGGAGACATCCTCGAGCTTCGCATCGACGACCGGCCGGTCACGATCTTCGGATTGAGCGAGCGTTCAAACCTGGACGGATTCGAGACGTGGACGGCGCTGTCAGAAGAGAAGGGATTCGGCGCCGTCTACTCCGCGAGAGTCTTCCCCAACGTCGGCCTGCATCTGACAACCGCGGCCGGAGCGCTTGACCGGCGCACGGTCCTGTTCGATCCGACGCTCGTTTCCGGCGACGACCTCGCCAAAATTCCCGGCATCGATCTGCTGGAGACGCATCCTGACGATCACGGCAATCAAAATGCGGCGAACTGCCTCTACTTCCCCACAACCGGTCGTGTACTGATGGACGATCGGTTCGAGAAGACGATGGAAAGAGTTCGTCGCACCGGCCGTGAAGTCGTTCCCTGTCCAAACGCTCAACACGCGATCGGCGCCGGCGGTCTCACGTGCCGTAGCTTGCGTTCCGGCTGGATGGTCGCTTAGCCTGCGAGGCATCCACCTGTCTGAAGCTCTGCGAGTGAGCAGCTCGACAACGAAAAAGACGGTTCTCGGCAATGCCGAACGGTTCTCGGAACCACCGTCTTTTTTTCCGTTACGGCTTGAGGATGACTTTCGTGCATCCGTCGACTTTGTCGTGAAACATTCGATACCCGTCAGCCGCATCGCTCAAACTCAAACGGTGGGAGATAACAAATGTGGCGTCGAGTCGGCCATTCAGGATTTCATCGAGCAGCACCGGCATATAGCGATGCATATGAGTCTGCCCCATCTTGAGCGTCAGCCCCTTCGCAAAAGCCGAGCCCAGCGGAAACTTGTCGAGGAAACCTCCGTATACACCTGGGATGGACACTGTCCCACCCTTTCTGCAACAGTAAATCGCCTGTCGCAGGGCATGAGGACGATCCGTAGCCAGAAAGACTTTCGCCTTCAAAGCATCCACCGCCGCATCAATGCTGCCCGTCGTATGCGCCTCGAGCCCAACCGCATCGATGCATCCGTCCGGCCCGCGTCCACCGGTCATCTGTCGGAGACGGTCGTAGACTTCGACATTCGTGAAGTCGATTGTTTCAGCGCCACACTTCTCTCGGGCGACGGCAAGTCGATCCGGCAAGTGGTCGATTGCGATGACTCGTTCAGCTCCAAGAAGATACGCACAACGAATTGCGAGCAGTCCAACGGGGCCGCACCCCCAAATCGCAACGGTATCGCCAGGCTGGATGTTGCAGTTCTCCGCAGCCATGTAGGCAGTGGGCAGAATATCCGATAGAAACAGAACCGACTCGTCGGAGACGCCGTCTGGAAGCTTCAAGGGACCGACGTCCGCGTACGGAACCCTCACATACTCCGCCTGCCCACCCGGGAAACCTCCATACAAATGCGAGTATCCGAACAGCCCCGACGCTGAGTAACCGTACAGCTCTTCGGCCATCCGGGCGTTCGGATTCGAGTTGTCGCAACCGGACCAGAGCTGTCGGCTGCAGAAAAAGCAATTTCCGCAGGCGATCGTGAACGGAACGACCACCCGGTCACCGACGCTCAAATTGGTCACATCCTTTCCGAGCTCGACAACTTCTCCCATGAACTCGTGACCCAAAATGTCGCCCTGCTCCATCGTCGGAATAAATCCGTCGTAGAGATGCAGGTCCGAGCCGCAGATGGCGGTCGCCGTGATGCGAATAATCGCATCTCTCGAATTGATAATCTTCGGCTCCGGCACCGATTCGACTCGCACATCATGTTTCCCGTACCAACGGAGAGCTCGCATGGCCGTATCCTTTAATGAAGCTGAATAGGTTCTTGTGATTCGGAGCGGGTAGACTGAATGACATCACCAGCTTCGAGCTTCTGCTTCAGCCGGCGCAGTCCCTCGCGGAACTCCTTCTCCGGGCTGGCTCCGAGGAGCGCGGCAAAGGCCCATCCCACTGTCTTGAACGGCGGCTGATATCGCAGGAGCACCGTCACTTCGGTGCCTCTCGACGCTACTTCTCTGAATCTAACGCTCCCCGTATGGATCACCTCCGGGTTGCCCACTGTCTTCCAGGAGATCAACTCATTCTCCTTTTCGGTAATGATCTGCGCATCCCATTCATACTCCATTCCACCCGGGCCGTGGGCTTTCCAATGCGATAGCTCGGCATCGGTCATATCAACCGACTCGACATGAGGGAGCACTCCGACAAGATTGGTGAAGTTACGCCAATAGGCGTAAACCTCCGCTGCTGGACGGGAGACGGTGACCGTCTCTTCGAGCCGAATGCCGGAACGAGAGAGCGGTTGCGCTGTCGAGAGACCGAGCGCAGAATAAATGTCGCAACGGCCCGTGACCCCGCGTTTAAGCATCGATGCGCCCGCAGCGGCAAGGAGGATGCTTCCGAGGCTCCGCTTGCGGATGGCTCGCTCGAGAAGGATTCCCCCGACTGCGGTGGAGATCAAGCGTTCAATATCGCCGACGTTTCCTTTCCGCATATGACCGGTCCGTCGACGACGGAGAGAATGATCACTCCGAGCCGTCGGGACATCGCCGGTCCTTTCGGGTTCGTTTCCATCATGCGATTCGGATTGTAATGTGTCACTCGATTCCATGTGCAGGTCCTCATCGTTTCTAAAGATCAATGCGTGCTCGAGAAGCATCGCTGCGCCGCCAATGATGCGATCGCGCTTCGAACGATCAAATGATTCGGGTCATAGGCTCGGGTCAGCCGGATCGAGGGTGACGAGAAGCCGATTCAATGGGCTACGTGGATGCGTCCAAATAGCTCGCAATTGGATTGCCCGGATTTTGGACAAGCGGAAAAATGGAAAACGTCGGGATATCAGGCGAGTGGCACGGCTAAGCAAGCTTTCCCACACCACATCCGCACGCGCCGCAGGGGCAACGGATCCAACCACACATCTGACAGTTTGATCCGTTGAACTCAATGAGCTTGCGTTTGCACTGAAAGCAAATCGCCGTCCTCCCAAGCACTTTCAATGGCGGTGGAGGTCTCTTGGCGGCGCGCACTCGGGAGAATAGTACAATAGCGCAGAACGGAATCAGCACAAACGACGCTCGAACGGCATACCAGAGGGCATCCTGAAAGAGAGCATCGAAGCTCGCATATCCGGACCGCATCAGCACGTTCCGCAGCGGGACAGTGATCGCGAGACACGCGACGATGGTCCAAATTGCGTAAAATTTCTGCCGTCTGCGAAACATTTCTCCATTATAACAGGCCGACAGCCCCCAATCGAGTGAACGTTCATCAGTTCGCAACCCCCAGCCACCAAGGTGGATGTTGAGCTGGAATATCCTGTATTTTCACAGCATAGAAACTGTATTTGCAAAGCACGGAAGTGTTGAGAACGAAATCTTCGGCCGATAGGTAAAGGTAGGTCCGTACACGCTGAGGAAAAGCCTTCATGATTCGACAAGAAAATGTGAACGTTCTGAATGAAGAGATGCCGTTCGAGATCGCGGAGCTCTTTTTCTCCACAACGGACACGAAAGGAATCATCCGTACCTGCAACGATGTCTTCCTCCGCGTGTCCGGATTCCAACCTGAGGAGCTCCTTGCAAAACCTCACAACATCATCCGGCATCCGGACATGCCGCGCTGTGTTTTCTATCTTCTCTGGGACTATCTTCTTTCGGGCAAGCCGATAGGCGCGTACGTGAAGAACCGAGCGAAGAACGGCAAATACTATTGGGTCTATGCGCTGGCGTCGCCGATGAAGGATGGTTTCATCTCTGTCCGTTTGAAGCCGACCTCAGACCTGTTTGACACCGTGAGAAAACTTTATGCCGAGCTGCTTTCAATCGAGCGCAGCTATTCGAGCTGGAAGGACGGAATGGCGGCTTCGACGTCTGAGCTGCTCAAGCGGCTCCAGACACTTGGGTTCGAAACGTATACTGACTTCATGAACGCTACACTCCGAGCCGAGATGCTCTCTCGGGACTCCAAGGTCGCGTCGTCCTCGCGGGAGTCGCGAACACCGGACGATGAAAAAGTGCTCGTGCTCAAGCGGATTTTTCTCGGTCTGGACTCGCTGCTCCAGCTCAAGTCGACGCTTCGTTCCAAAGAGGCCTTTTTCCTGACGCTCGGAACGCATATTTCGCGTGTCGCGATGAATGCGAGCGTACGAGCCGCACATCTCGCAGAGAGCGGCCGCTCGCTCAGCGCCATCAGTGAAGAAGTTTCGCGAATCTCGGGTGAAATCGAACGTGACTCCGACGTGCTGAGGAGCCGTTCAGGTGAGCTCGCAGAGGGCATCGGCGAAGTCTCGTTTCATATCGCTCAAGCAATTCTGCAATCGCAGGCAAAGCTGTTCTTTGCCGCGGAGCAAGCACGGAACGAACTTCCACCGAGCGCACAGTCCGCTCGTTACGGTGCCCCCGTCGATGACATCGTCGCGGAACTTTCGGGCTGTGTTCATGATTCCTTGAGCCGCTCGGTAAACGGTATCGCTACGTTGAAGACCGCCGTCGGAGGATTCGAAGAGATCGCACGTTCGCTGGAAAAGATTTTGCTTACGATCCAGTTCAGTTACGTTACCGGCAAGACGCTCACCGCGCGCATCGATTCTGGAGATACGTTCGCCGCGCTGCTTGCTGATATGGTCTCCCTCTCCGAGTCCGCGCGTGACGAAGTGTGCACGTTACGCGATTCGGTCGCGCGCGTGAAAAAGGATATCTCTCAATGGAACGCGCTTTCACTGCGCTGAACGGCGTCACCCGCTTCACGAGCGCGTGCAAATCATGTTGTTGAAACTCTTCCGAATGCGTTTCGCTTTTCTTTCTTGAATAGTTTTTTCACCTTCGCGCGCGCTTCTCCTGTCATCGTAAACGCGATTTTTGTTCACTGATTGCACTTGCGAAACGCGATGCATACAGGGATAAGCGTATCGAAATATCATTCTGTGAGGATTGAGATGAAAAAGTTGAATACATTATTCATGTTTGGCGCTTTAACCGCTCCGCTGCTCTGCGGTTCCCCTGCGGCGGCAGCTCCACTCGACGAGATGATCTCTCCGGTTTCGCATCCGGTGACGTTCGAAGATCCCCGGCACTCGACCGAGCTTAGGCCGATCTTCGCTTATCACCAAATCGACGATTCATTCGTGACGGGTGGCGGAAGCGCTCAAGTATATGCTCTTCAAGCCCGCTTCAAATTCACCGACGATCTCTCGTTCATTGCGACGAAGGACGGACTGGTCGTGCTCAAGCTTGATGATGTAGTCGATGACGACGAAGGCATTGCAGACGTCGGAGCAGGGCTCAAGTACTCTGTGTACCGCACGGACAGTCAGATCGTGTCACTCGGCCTGCGGTATGAGCTTCCTGTAGGAAAAGAGAAGATCTTCCAAGGCCAAGGCGACGGCGCTCTCAACCCGTTCGTCAGCGCAGCTGCCGCGGTCGGAGACTTTAATTTGATGGCAGGAACCGGATTGCGGATCGCCATGGACAACAGCGACAGCTCATTCTGGGACCTCGACTTTCACGCTGACTACAAGCTCGGTAGCTTTTATCCGCTCGTTGAGCTGAGCGTGATTCACCCGTACCAGGGCGGTGACCGTCTCCCGATCGCGGACGAGGGTGAAGATTTCTTCAACTTCGGCGCAAGCCAATCGGCTGGCACGAACCTCGTAGCGATGGGTGTCGGAGCTCGCTATCGCATCGCAGACAACATCGACATCGGAGCGGTCTATCAGTTCCCTCTCGATCGGGGTGAAGGCTCACGTATTTTGGATTGGCGCATCACGACCGACCTGATCTATCGCTTTAGCTGATCTATCGGGACTGACCGGTCCTCCCCTCCTCCCCCCCGCGGCGGCAGGCTTTACCTTGGTTCGATTGGCCTTGTAATGGTCACCGGAACTGGTTGGCTTCGTCGACGCGGGGGATTTTTTTGCCCGCTCGACTCACTCCTCTACTCGCTCCGACGCTGAATGCGCACCTCGCGGAAGCCACTCGAGCCAGCTCGGCAGATACCAATTCCAATCCCCGAGCAGCACCATGCTCGCTGGAAGCAGCAGCGTGCGTATCACGGTCGCGTCGAGAAGCACGGCGACGGCAAGCCCCAGACCGAGCTCCTTCATTACCGGCAGCTCCAAGCTGGCGACGACCGCGAACACCGAAACCATGATCAATGCCGCACTAGTGATGGCACCCGCCGTTGCGTTGATACCCCTCTGCACCGCCTCGTGGTTCGAGTATCCACGATCCAGCTCCTCTCGGATACGCGAGAGCAACAACAGGTGATAGTCCATGGACAAACCGAAAAGAATGGAAAAGAGGAGCGCAGGAACGAAGCTCTCAACCACCTCGTAATGCCAAGGCGATCCCGGAATACGCTGGAAGACAAGAACAAGAGTTCCAAACGAGGCCGCCGCAGAAAGGGTATTCAACAAGATAGCTTTTACCGGAATCACAACAGAGCGAAATGCCAACAGAAGGAACAGCATGCTGAGGACCAGCACCACACCAAAAACGACGGGTGTTCGGTCTTGATACAATCGCGACTGGTCAACGATAAATGGCAGCGTGCCGGTAACCGAAACGGCTCCGGTCGAGAAATGGGCGGGGATGAGTCGCTCGCGAAGGTCACTGATCACCCGTTGCACCTCTGACGAATTCGGGCTTCCGACGGCGACAAAGCTGTAGCGCGCAAGCGTCCCGTCTGAGCTGCGGTCGATGTCTATCGGGCCTCTTACTGCGTCGTGGTCCTGCTGCAGGTCATCAAGAAAATCTTGCATTCGCTCATCGAATTCAAGTCCATCGAGCCGCTCTCCACGCACGATGAGCGAGAAGTCAGTTCCGCTGTATCGGGAAAACTGCTCCGTCAGCCGGTCAAATCCCCGACGACTTTCGAGCGACCGTGGAAGTAAGCCGGGTTCCACTGTACTGCCTAACCGCATCAAGAACCCCGTACCGCCAAGCGCGAGTATTCCCGCGCCCCACAGACCGAGGACTAAGGCGGGGCGTCGAATGCTCAGAGACAGAAACCGAGCCCAGTATCCCCCACGTTCCGAAGGCTCACGCGCCGGCGTGATCCAACGGTCACAGAGGAAAAGCAGAGCAGGTAGGACGTAGACGCTCCCAATCAGCGTCAAAATCACGGCCACGATCGAAACCAACGCCATTGAGCAAAGAACCGTGTCATTCATCAAGAAGAGCCCGAAGAGCGAAAGAGCGACTGTCACACCGCTCCAAATGACCGAACGTCCAGCACTCCGGCACGAAGCGTCGATAGCATCGTATGACCCCCGACCGGCGGCCTTCTCTTCGCGCACCCGGGTAAGAATAAACAGTGAATAATCTACTCCCAGCGCAAGCACGAGGAGAACCACGAGCTGGGAGGCCGTCACGTTTACCGCCCCAAAAACATGGCTGAGCAGAGCGGCTGTGCCAAGTGAACCGATCAGACTGACGACTGCAATCAGAAGCGGAAGTGCGGCAGCGACTACGGATCCGAATGCCCAGAGCAGAATGGCCAGCGTGATGGGCAGCGTGTAGATGAGAGATTGATCCAAGTCGCGATCGATCAGATCAAACAGCTCTTTGTCTCCCGTTCCATGGCTGAGATAAGAAATTTCAATACCGGGATGCTCTTGACGGGCCCCGCGGATAATCTCCGGCACATCAACGAGCACTTCCATCGCGCGATCGATCGAGGCTATCGTCGTCGCAACTATCAGAACGTGATGGCGGTTTTCGGAAACGAACAGAGAGTCGTCGAGCTGAGTGCGCCCGACCGTCTCGACCTTTTCGAACACCGGAAGCTGAGCACCCGGTTCGACTGTGCCGCGAAGCTTCGCTACAAGCGAGTCGCGCGCCCGGACGAAGTCGGTACTGTCGCTGTCCAAGGTCGGACTCGAGAGCAGAACAAAAAGAGTATCGTGAGGCGGAATCCCCGCCTGGTAAGCGAGCTGTTCGCCCGGTTCAGCGAAAATGACCTGCTTCGAAGAAGGGCCCGGCGCAACGGTCAGCATGCCGAAGAAGAAGCCCATTGCGCCGAGCGCGACCGCGATCGCAAACCAAGCGGCGACCGTGACACGCGGATGTACGGCCCAGAGACCTTGATATGTCCGCCGAGCGGTCACCGAGGCTGGACCAACGGTTTGAACGGCACGCATGGCGAAACCGCCCGGTGTTCACCCGTTCCGAATGAACGCGCACTGATCTTCATAGCTATGAATCAATCGGCTTTGTTGTCGAGGTCCGGTCGATTTCGGGCCGCGACGGCTATTCCTTGCTCGCTGAAAGCCGAAGCTCGAACAGAATGAGCTCCACTGTCAACCCTGGACCCACCCCTACCATCATCACCAGGTCGCGGTCCTGATAGACGCCCGATCGGAGAAACTCGGAGGTCACGAAGAGAACCGAGGCAGAAGACAGATTTCCGTAGTTCCTGAGCACGTTGCGGGCCCAGCACGCCTGATCCGGAGCGAGTGAGAACGCCGCTTCGAGGCAGTTCAGAATCTTAACCCCACCGGGATGGAACAGCCACCACTTGATGTCCGTCGATTTCAGTCCATTCCGCTCCAAGAACGGCGGGACAAGTTGAGGGATCTGTTCAGCGAGGAATCCGGGGAGCTCTTTATCGAGCCGCAGATGCGCTCCATCATCGAAGATGTTGTACCCCATCATGTGTCGCGAACGCTCTGTCAGAATCGACTGAGAGTCGAGGAAGACCAACCCTTCGTCTTCAGGCACAACCACGACAGAAGCGGCACCATCGCCGAAAATGGCTGAGCCCACAAGATTCCCTGCGGTGCGGTCGCCGAATTGAAACCCTAGTGAACAGAGCTCTACCGAGGTGAGAATGACCCTCTCACCCGCCTTTGCAAACTTATTCGCGAGGGAGAGCCCAATGACACCTCCTGCGCAGCCGTGCTGATAGATCGGCAAGCGAGTAATCGTTCTCTTGAGACCGACCTCGCCGATGAGAGATGCATCGATTGACGGTATCACAGGTGAGGTGCACGACGTGAAAATATAGACTCCCACCTCGGAAGTATCCAATCGAGACGTTTCGATGGCAGCTCGCATGGACTTGGCGCCAAGCTCGACTCCGGCATTCTCGAACATCTGCGCGCGGCGCTGCATTCCGCCGAGCTGCAATATCTCCGGAAGCGACTGAATGAAAAATCGGTGCTCAGCCTGAGACGACCCGACGAAGCGCTCAAAGAGCGCCATTTCGGAGGTGTTTCCGTTCAGCCAGATCTTCGCCGCTTGCAAAATCTCATCATTCCCATAGCGGTGCTTCGGCACTGCCGTCTCAATACATCGTATGCTCGGCATGTGCCGCTTGCTCCTCTGATGGGCTACCGTGTTTCGGCATCCCAGTCCGTTTCAATAAATACAGTTACATCCTTACTCAATCTCGCCACGAAGATCGACGGGTCCTCGACGCCGAAATCCGACCAGCGGAGCCGCCCCGTGCCTCGAAGCTCGTATCGGTTCCCCAAAAGGCTGAGCGTCGCAGGAATCTCCCATGGCTTCGTCTGACCGCGGATGGTGAGGTCCCCTCGCAGGGTGGCGCTGCAAGCCTGCCCAGCAGCCAAACTGGACGGCGTGCAACCGATTTCGATGCCGGACAGGGCAAACTTCACATCTGGGTATGTTTCTGCTGCCATCACTTCTCGCATCGTCTTGTCGCGGCTCGAGTTGTCTGTATCGAAACGGGCCACCGGTGCGTGAACCTCACCCCGGACAGTCGATGGATCTGCCGGGTCCGCGAGCACGATCTTTCCAGTGATGCCGGTAGTCGTTCCCCTGACTCGGTGCCACGTCGAATCGATTTCGAATCGGATTTTCGTGTTCTTGTCGCTCAGCTCGAGCGGCAACCCCCAGTCAGCGGCGAATGCTGCGGAGCTGCTGCACAGAAGGGCGGCAAGAAGAAGCAAAAGTTTCTGTATCATAGGCCTGCCAGTTCAATTATTTTCTCCGAGAGCTTTGTGACCGGTTTATCGTCAATTCGGTGGACGGCGCGGGAAACTTGTCGAGCAACAGCCGAGGATGCTAGCGCGCTGCTCACTCGAGCGGGACCGAGCGCTACCAGCATGAGGTACGTAAGGCGTGTAAAACCACGCAATGGCCGTGCGGCATCGGAACGGAGCCGATCATACCGATCCGCGGCTGTGCGGAATGGCAGCTCTCCGCGAAGCGTGTGCGTGAGCATCTGCCCGGCAAGCCTGCCGCTTAGCACGGCATGAGTCATTCCCATTCCGCCGATCGGATCAAACTGCTCGCATGCATCACCGACGAAAAACATTCCCGGCTTCGTCGCACTTCGCCGCCGATTACCGACAGGGCCCGTGCAGAGCAGGCCGGAGCTGTCTTCCAGCCGTATGCCGAGGCGTCCTGCGACAATGCGACGCACACTTTCTCGCCCCTGGTCACGACAGAGCTCATGGAATACTGACTTCGACGCGAGCAATGATACGTTCAAGATGTCGGCGCTCACCGGAGTGACGAAAACTTCGAAGCCGCGCTCCACGAGAATCTGGACCTCGCGCAACCCGTGGGGTCGATCACAAAGGTAATGCGACGTACTTGCGTAGCGCTGGGGCAGCCCTTGAGACGAGCTGCCTTCTTCCGTCACTCGGCGGGCACCCGATGCGTCAATCACAAAACGCGCCCCAATCACGCAACCGCTCGCGAGCTCAATCCGGAAGCCATTGCCGTCTGAATGGCAGCGCCTTACCTTCGATCCGAGCAGCGTTCGGGTGTTCTTTTGACCCGCCGCTAGGTCGAGGACTGCGGTATCGAGCACGGAGCGTCTGATGCCGACCCCTGCGCCGGCATTGCCCGACGAGTCGACTAAGGGGATGTAGGCCTCCCTACCACCGCGCACGATTCGATACCCATGGAGCGGACAGTGAGCGAGGTCCTTTATATTGCACCCCAGGTCGGAAAGAATCTGCACCCCATGATGGGACAATCCCTCACCGCACGGTTTTTCCCTGGGAAAACTGCGGGCGTCGATAACGAGGACCTCGGCTCCGGACGTCTCAAGCTCTCTGGCCGCGGCGCTTCCTGCAAGAGAGGCGCCGAGTATCGCAACGTCACAGTTTAATCGCGTTCGAGCTGGCATGTAATCGGTAGGTTCCCGTTCGTCTGGGATCTAGACTATTTTATGTTCGGTTTATTCGGAACGGGGTATCGAACGTCTGTCATATACAACGTAACATCAGTGGATCCGGCATCTTGCAAAACGACAATGCATCGAACGTTATAGCGCTCAACCAGGACGAAGAGAAGGGCCAGGTCCATCGTGAACGGAAGCTTACCGCCGTCGTTCTTCTCGTCATCGCTATCTTTACACTGGTCGATCTCGTTGGTGACAAGATCGACGGCGCACCCTGGAGCCATGTACTCTCCGAGCTCGCTCTGGTCGTGGTCGCCTCCGGTTTGGCTGCGTATCTGTTCAAGCGCGCCCAGGAACCGTTGGTCCGCAAGAATCGCTTGCTGGAGCGTGAGCTTACGAGAGCACGCGAGGACGCGGTGAATTGGCAAAACGCCACGCGCGAGCTGAGGCTTGGACTTTCTGAAGCAATTACGAAGCAGTTCGAGGAATGGAAGCTATCGGAAGCCGAGCAGGAGATCGCGCTCCTCCTTCTCAAAGGTCTCAGCCACAAGGAGATTGCAGAAGTTCGCAGCACATCTGAACAAACCGTTCGCCAGCAGGCCGGCAGCCTGTACAATAAGAGCAATCTTTCCGGCCGGAACGAGCTGTCCGCGTTTTTTCTGGAAGACCTGCTCGTCGCTCCGGTTCGAAAGGGAGAGACGCCCCCGCAATAGCACTCCTGCGCCGTGAAGCCCTAGAGCGGAGCGGTCGTGTCGTTGATCGTTGCAGAAGATTCGGGGCTAGCGAGCTTCTTCAACTCTGTGAGCTCTTTCTGTTGGGACTTGGAAAGCTGCTGTTCGCCCGATACCCCGAGATCCCCGGTGAGCCGTTCTGAGTAGAGCTCATAGGCTTTTCGCGCTTCAACCGTATGTGGAAAATCGCGAATACACACCTGAAGATACTGCTCAGCAAAAGGCTCAAAGAGCGGAATCGAGAGATGTGAATAGGCGAGACCGAGAAGATATGTCGCCCTTTTTCTCAGCTCAGGTGTCGGTGAGGATTCGAGCTGTTGATGCAGGAGCGAAGTCGCTCGGAGAGTCGACACCAACCGGCCGTCGTCATCATCGACTGTCGAATCCTTGGCGAAGCCATCCAGGAGAAGCTTCGCGGCGCTCACGAATTGTTCGGGGCCCGATGGTGCGGGAATTGGATGACGGAGGTCGTCAATCCAACGACGGAGCACCGGAGCATAGTCACTCGGCACATGCCCATCAGCGACGAAACGTTCCAGGAAGAGGGCCGCCTTCTCACTTTCATTTTTCGTCCGTACTTGAATGACAAGCCATAGCTTTAGCGCGCGGTAGGCGTCGCGCCAGCCACTTTCGATTGATGCAAACGAACGCGCGAGCTCCTCGAGCCGAGTGCTTGCCACATCGAACTGACGGGTTGCGAACAAAAACTCAGCCTGAGCCAGCCGACTCTCAGATGAGGATTCATCCGGATTCGGGTAATCCCCAATGAAATTGACGGGCACCTGATACCGCGAGTGGCACGAAATGCAGTTTGCGGTCATGCCCCGGAGCTTCCAATTCGCGTAGTCTTTTTTCCCTTCGTTGAATCGCTCTCCGGCATCAGCAAGCAGGCGGCGCTGTGCCAGCAGCGTCACTCGGAATCCCGGCTCGAACTTATCAAGGGGCGCGTCGATCTCCACGCGATGGAAATCCTCGCCGAGGGCAGCAAGCAGAGCAGCGATGCGCTTTTCGTTTCGTTTTTCCTGAAACATCGTCGGCGACCAGACGTAACCGAAGAGCTCTCGTGCCTGCTGGTAGGCGTCACGCATCTCGGTTCGGATTTCCGGGGCCTGGTTCGGAGATTTCGAGCAACCTAAAAAATGCGCGCCGAGGAAAGCGCTGAGAGTGAAAGCAGCGAAATGGGATGCATGTACTTTCATGAATCAAGATCTCCGAGCGGTCGTAAGCGGATACCGGTCACCCCGGGTTGCGCTCGCAATGCGTTGCAAATTCGATCAATCGTATTTCGGTCTGCATAGTTCAGCGGCCGGTCTTCCGCAATCCATGCCTTCAACTTCTTTTCCCAATATTCTCGACGCCTCTCAACGGGGATCGCGTCGATCTCACCGGAGGCGAATCCTTGGATGAATCCCGCTTCATATTCGCCGGCGAGCTCACTCAGAAGAGCCGCAATCTGTGCTGTCGAACACGTTCTGAAGCCGCCGTTTGAAAGTTGGAACTCGTTCGAGTGAAGGAAGACGCCCATACAAAACGACTCGTGTTCGCTGAGGAGCGCGCCGACACTGGAAGCAACCGCCGCCGCAAACGGATCCGTGTCCTGGTCTCGGAGCGCCCAAATCCGCGGAGGGAGATTTTCGATTGCACTGATGTGAGGTCGTTCTTGAGTAGGAGGCGCCTCGGTCCTGCCGGCAAGGAGGAGCTGCTCGGCCTCGGGCACGAAGTCAGTCCACTGTTTCCCTTCCGGCCGACCGCGGTCCTCGAAGAGCTCTCGCGCACATTTCTCGATAACGCCGAGGGGATCTTTGACCGTATCCTTGTGCGCTCCCGAAGAAGGAGCGTGCGGAATGGCTGATTGATCGGGCGAGACATCGCGCTGCGACCGATTCTTCAGATCAGGAGTATCCTTCGGGTCTTGATTCATGAAAAGGGCGCTCAAGTATAGCGGGACCGGGCAACCTCTTATAGCATTTTTGCGCGAAATTTCGAAATCAGGAATCCGGTTCGCACAGGGGACACGAGCAGCTGCACACCCATGGCTCAATCGCATCGATAGGCCGACCCAGGGGGGCGCTTTTTCCCGATTTTCCTCGCTCTCAGATGGATCCAAGCATATATAGCAGAGGTGGTCTCGGGCGGAAGCCTCCGTCTCCCTTCAGGGGATGCAAGCACCTGTGATTGAATTCTGGAAGCTGGATACACCAGCCGTCCTCAGTGGGCTCAACTCCAACAGCAGCGGTCTCGCTGAGGAAGAGGCTCGGGAGCGGCTTGTCCTTCACGGGCCGAATGCCCTGTTCGAGCATGCCGTCCGCGGACGCCTCGCAGCCCTCTGGAACCAGCTAAAGAATCCCGTGGTGCTGCTTCTCATCCTCGCCGCTGCCGCATCAATGGCGAGCGGGGAGCTGATCGATGCTGTCATCGTCCTTGCCATCGTGTCTGCGAGTGCTTGGATCGGCTACTCGCGTGAGCTGCATGCGGAACAGGCTGTCGAAGCGCTGCGCAAACGAATTCAGATTCGGGCTCGTGTCCTCCGCGGCGGACGGGAGTCGACGTGCCCCGTGAGCGACATCGTTCCAGGCGATATCGTGCTACTTTCCGCGGGGAGCATTGTGCCGGCGGATGGCCGAGTTCTCGAAGCCGCAGATTTTTTCGTCAACGAAGCGGCTCTCACTGGCGAAAGCTTCCCCGTCGAGAAGAAACCGGGTCAGGTTCCGGCGCATGCGAGCCTCGGTTCGCGTACTAATTGCGTCTTTCTCGGAACGAACGTCCGCAGTGGAACCGCGCGATGCGTTATCGTCAACACCGGCTCGAGCACCGAGTTCGGCGCCATTGCACATCGGTTGAGCATCCAGGCTCCGGAAACCGAATTCGATCGGGGTTTGCGTCACTTCGGATATATGCTCGCCATGACGATGTTTGTCATTGTCGTGCTCGTCTTTGGCGTGAACGTCATTCTGGCCCGACCCGGGATCGATACTTTGCTCTTCGCAATTGCACTGGCAGTCGGGCTCAGCCCGGAGCTTCTTCCCGCCATCCTGTCGTTCAATCTCGCACGCGGTGCCCAGCTGCTGGCACGACAAGGAGTGCTCGTGCGACAGCTCAGCGCAATAGAAAACTTGGGCAGCATGGACATCCTCTGCACCGACAAGACGGGAACTCTCACAGAAGGAGTGGTCCAGCTCGGTGGGGCCTTTGATGTCGGCGGTCACAGATCTGCTGAAGTTCTTTCGCTAGCGGTGATAAACGCTTCGCTCCAAACCGGGCTAGCTAATCCGCTCGACGAGGCGATCTTACAAACGCCTCACTCAGACCTGCCTAAAGGGGAAAAGCTCGGCGAGGTGCCCTACGATTTCGTCCGGAAACGGCTCAGCGTCGTGACCAAGTCGCCGGACGGCCCACTCCTCATCACAAAAGGAGCGTTCGAGAACGTCGTCAAAGACTGTGTTCGTCTTTCGTCAGGCACCACGCTCGATACCACAGGTGTTCAGAAACTGCGTGAACAATTCGAGAGCTGGAACCGCGAAGGCACTCGAGTGTTGGCCGTCGCTACCAAGAGAGTCGATGCGAAAGGATCGTACGGACGAGCTGATGAAACAGAGCTGACTTTCGTAGGCTTCCTCACATTCTCAGACATCCCGAAAGCCAGCGCGGGCGAAACGCTACAGGCCCTCCAACGGCTGGGTGTCACGGTGAAGCTGATTACGGGAGACGCAATGCTCGTCGCGCAGCACGTCGCGTCGCAGGTCGGAATGGACTCAGAACGCATCCTCACAGGAGCGCAGCTCGACGAGCTGCACGACGATGCGTTGTGGCGCGCGGCTGAACAAACATCTCTCTTTGTCGAGGTGGATCCCAACCAAAAAGAGCGGATCATCCTTGCGCTGAAGAAAGCGGGACATGTCGTCGGGTTTCTCGGTGACGGCATCAACGACGCACCGGCCCTTCACGCAGCAGACACCGGCATTACCGTAGAGGGAGCTGCAGACGTAGCACGTGAGGCCGCAGACTTCGTGCTGCTCGATCGGAATCTCGAGGTCATCCGCCATGGCGTTGAAGAAGGACGGAAAACGTTCGCCAATACCCTGAAATACATCTTGATGACGATCAGCGCCAATCTCGGCAACATGGTCAGCATGGCCGTCGCGTCCATTTTGCTCCCTTTTCTTCCGCTGCTCGCGAGTCAGATCTTGCTGAACAACTTTCTTTCCGACATTCCAGCGGTCGGGCTAGCCGATGACGCAGTTGATTCGGAGCTTATCGATCATCCGCGACGCTGGAATATCTCATTCGTGCGCGGATTCATGATTCGGTTCGGACTGCTCAGCTCCGCGTTCGATTTCTTGACGTTCGCGTACCTCTCCTTCGTTCTTCATGCGGGTCCCGAGCTTTTTCGTACCGCATGGTTTGTTGAGTCGCTGCTGACCGAAGTGGTCATCGCGCTCGTTGTCAGATCGCGTCGGCCGTTTTACCGGAGCCGGCCTGGGAATGTGTTGTTGTGGTCGAGTCTTCTGGTCGCAGCGGCGGCGCCTGTCATCCCGCGCCTTCCATACTCAAACCTCATCGGCTTCGTACCCCTGACCGCTTCGACCGTCGCAACACTTTTCAGCATCACGTTCCTTTACGTTTTCGCAGCTGAGCTCATGAAGCGCGAATTTTTCCGAACACCCCACGCAGGCACCTAGGCTATCGTTGAACAACGACAGCCGCACCAGGTCTCACGAATCGAATCGTCAACCCTTCGGAAGTGGACTCGACGTCCAGCGGGTGCGGATCTTCTGTAAACGAGCTGTCCTCCGTGGAAAGCGCCAGCAATTGCGGCTGCCGGAGACCGGCAAGACAGACGGATCCAGCTCCACGCAAGCGAACAGCGGCGACTGAACGCATTGATTCGTCGGGCGAGGTGCGGATGAGCACCACAGTGTCTTCGTCGGCAGCATAGCACTCGAAGGCGTCCTCAGAGGAAAGGTTCGCGGCTCGAAATGCCAATAACTCGCGATATAATCGCACCATTCCCTGGTGCGGCTGACGTCTCAGCTCATCCCAATTGAGTCGGCAGCGCTCGAAGGTCGTCCAGTCCTGCGGATCGGGAATCTGCTCACGGAGCTCCGGATCGGCGAACGCCCTGAACGCGCTGAATTCGCTTCTGCGTCCCGCAGTTACTGCCCGACCGAGCTCCGGCTCGTGGTCCGTAAAAAATTGAAACGGCGTGCTCACCGCCCATTCTTGACCCATGAAGAGAAGCGGTGTGCATGGTGAAAACAGAAAGAGCACCGATGCCGCACGATACGCTTCTAACGAGATCTGATGATGGAGGCGCTCGCCCAGCGCACGGTTGCCGATCTGGTCGTGATTCTGAATACACCAAACGAAGCTCGACCGGGGAAGTCCCCGGGGATCCGTGCCTCGCGGAGAGCCTCCCGGCGCGGGTTGCCCACAGAAGAACCACCCCTGACGGAGGGTCGTCGCGAGGTCGGCGGTCGAACCGGAGAAGCTGCCGTAGTAGCCTTCATTTTCCCCCGTCAGCAGCTTGTGCAGCTGATGATGAAAGTCATCTGCCCAGACCCCGTCGAATCCGAATCCTCCTCGCGCGAGGGGCCGCACTATCGTGTTCAGATTCCGCTCGTCTTCGGCGATCAGGATGATTGTGTGTGAGGTACTCTCGCGCAACCGCCGCGACAGCTCCGCGAGAAGGTGATTTTCACTTGAATCAAGGAGCGCGTGGGTCGCATCCAGCCGCAAGCCGTCAATATGATACTCGTGCACCCAGTGCATCGCGTTTTGGAGAAAATGCTCGCGTACGTGCTCAGCTCCCGGTCCGTCAAGATTCAATGCTTGCGCCCATGCATTTCGAGCGCTGGAGAAGTATTGAGGGCTGAAGCTGCCGGCGTAGTTTCCGTCTGGACCGAAATGGTTGTAAACGACGTCCAGAATGACGCCGAGACCGAGCTCATGTGCCTTGTCGACAAAGCGCCGAAAATCGTCCGGCTCGCCATACCGGTGAAACGGTGCGAAGATCGCCGTACCGTCGTAACCCCAATTACGGAATCCGGCAAATTCGCCAACTGGCATGATCTCTACGGCCGTCACTCCAAGCTCACGAAGATATTCGAGCCGCTGCATTGCGTCGGCGAAGGTGCCATGTGGAGTAAACGTACCGACGTGCAATTCGTAGATAACGAGCCCCTCGGAAGACAGGCCTTGCCACTCTCCATCGGACCACTCGAAATCGCTGGCATCGACTATCTGAGACGGCCCGTGTACACCTTCAGGTTGATAGCGTGAGGCCGGATCAGGGAACGGCCCGCTGCCGTCTACCAAGTAACGGTAGCGATCGCCCGAGCCCGCGGTGGGAGAATAATGACAGAACGTTCCGTCGGCGGATTTCTCTAGGGCGATCTGCTCCCGTCCGCTCTCAGTCTCCAAAAGTAAGTCCACGCGTCGAGCGAGCGGCGCCCATACTCGGAAGGATGTGCCCCCGGACGGATGCACTACTGCGCCAAGCGTCGGCACCCAAGATTCATTTTCCACGCGAACGCTACGACCTTGAGTCGATTCGGGAATATCCTGCAGCATCGAAGCCCCGTTGAAGAAACTCATTGAAGAAACAGATGTTCTAACAAAAATGGAGGCGACACTCTATGATTCGAGCCGGGCAACCGCTCAGGAGTGACGCTTGAAGAACTGAATTTGCCGCTCGTGCTGCTGAGCCGCGCGAAGCGATCGGAACGTGCCGAGATTGCGCCGCTTACCAGTCTTCGGGTCTTTTTTTCTGGAGTAGATTCGGTAAGAACCGTTTTTGAGCTTTCGGATCATCGAGCAATTCGCAGCGAACGGCCGAAGCCGCTCACTGCGTCTATCCCTAAGGTGGTTATCGGCGCGAAATTGGATCGACAGATGAGTTGCTGCGACGGGCAACCGTATCGTTTGCGAACTCTGTTTCCACATTTCTGAGCGCACCTTCGAAAGCGAGCGGCAGGACCGACTGCTGACATACCTTCGTCAACAACTTGTCCGCGGCGCCCTCTTCGTCCAGTGTCTGCTGCAGAAGCTCTACGATACGAGTATCACCGAGCTGCTCAGCGAACGCCCGCGCTGTCCCGTAGGCGGCCATTTCATAGTGCTCCACCCGCTGCGCCGCTCCAATAATGAGCGCATCGACGAGAGCCGCATTTTCGCTGTCATGCTCCAATGCTTCCTCTCCCTCTGCGATCAAGCCCTTCATGGCCTTGCAGGTCTTTCCGCTCAACTTCTGTCCGATGATTCTCCCAATCTCCTCCAATCGAGTGACGTGATTCTCCGTTTCGGTCAGATGAGCGCGGATCGCCTGTTTCAGCTCCGGAGAGCTCGCGCCCGCTTCCATTTTCGGCAGAGCGTTGACCAGTTGGTTTTCAGCGCTGTACAGATCCTTGAGCTCGTCGAGCAACACGTCCCGAAGATTACGAAGCTCCGAGTCGTCCGAGTCCAGAGTAAAAAAGTCGGCTATATTCATGATTGTTCTCCCTGCTTGTTTGTTCCGATGGGGAGAATGGTAAAGACCGCCGACCGGATCAGCCATGATCGCCAATAGGCGGCTCCAACTACCGGAAATTGAAAGCGAAACCCACGTAGATCGGGCGGGTTCCGCACCGAGAGTTTAATCTTTCGGTCGTGAAAGAGTTGATTTAGGGCCGGGGAGGAATACAGATATCCGTACTCACCGTTCGCGGGAGCGTCGGAGAAATAATAAAAAATGAGCGGGGACGAACTGCTTGGCGCTCAAACGCGCGCAATTAATCGCGCAGCAATCGCAAACTTGACCAAGTCGGCGACGTTCTCTGCACCGAGCTTGCCCATCAGTCGGTTCCGATGATTTTCGACCGTTCGCAGTGAACGATTGAAGATCTGAGCAATCTCCTTGTTCGACTTTCCTTCCGCAACGAGCTGCAAAACTTTCTTCTCGGCGGGAGTCAGGGCACTCAGGTCTACCGTAGAGGTTTCATCCGTCTGTGACAAAATCTGTTCGATAATCGGAAGGAAGGTGGATTCGTCGATCGGCTTTTCGACAAAATCAGTTGCTCCGTTCTTCACGGCGTTGACGGCCATTGGAATGTCGCCGACCCCGCTGATCATCACGATCGGAAGAAGCGGATACATTTGTTTGACGACGGCAAGGAGCGCGAGGCCGTCCATGCCCGGCATATTGACGTCAGAGATCAGGAGATTACACGTCGCGCTCTTCAATGCCGCCAAGCATTGTTCGGCGGTCGAGAACTCTTTTACATCCGCACAGATGCTGCGGACCGATTCAGCAATC
Source organism: Bdellovibrionota bacterium (assembly GCA_046328905.1). Classification (GTDB taxonomy): domain Bacteria; phylum Bdellovibrionota_C; class UBA2361; order SZUA-149; family CAZDWZ01; genus JAXLVP01. Next base: position 1,078,410 of record JAXLVP010000002.1, on the reverse strand, counting down.
GCATGCAGAACGCGCGGCTCGTCGTCCAACACGAAAACAACTTTGTCTGAAAAACGAGGCATTCACCCTCCCCATTACGCACGAATCCGCGGCGGCGGACTCTCGTCAACCGATTCGCCCAGTCGTTTTATAGAATGTGCGAGCAACTAAATAAATGGGGCAGAAGGTAGAATTGCGCCAGTTGCGGTTCACCGCAGTCAGACACTCTCGACGACAGACTCCTCAGTCAACGATGTCATGTCATCCGAAAACTTCAGCGGAAGTCGGACAGTAAAGCGGCTTCCCTCACCCAGTCGGCTCTCTACAGCAATGTCACCGCCGCGGCCGATGAGGATTTGTTTCACGATCCCGAGGCCAAGCCCCGTGCCCTGATTTCGCGGCTTCGTCGTAAAAAATAGGTCAAATATTCGGTTCAGATTCTCCTGCGCGATACCCTGGCAGCTATCGACGAAATGGATTTGGATCACATCATCGAACATCTCGGCGGAGAGCCGCAAGGTCGCCGGTCGAGACTTTGGTGCTGCCTGTATTGCGTTCTCGATAAGGATGAAGAACATCTCTTCGAGCTCCTCCTCAACCCCTTGGATCGGCGGGATCTCGAGGAGGGCGGCGTAGTCTAAGCTGATGCTCGCGTCGCGAGCGGTACCTTCGAGTGCGGTGCAGAGCTTCTCAGCTATCGAGAAGAGCGATACGTCTCGGATCGGCTTGACCTCGGCCGGGCGTGTGAATCGGAGCACCTCTTTGAAAGTCGCGCTGAGCGACCGTGTTTCCTCCAGGCTTTCGGCGAGCTTGTCCTTCACGCTCTGAGGCAATGCTGGATCGCGCAGAGATTGTTGGATGAGAAGTTGGAGCACCGTCAGCGGTTGGTTTACCTTGTGCGCGAGGAGCGCACTTACGGAACCCAGCGCAGCGAGCTGCTGAGCATGATCGAGCTGCTTCCGATACGCGCGAAGCTCAGCTTCCGCTTCGAGCTGAGCACGGATGTCGCGGGCCACAAGCACATAGCTGGTAGAGTTATCCCGCCCCTCCTTGAGTGGTGCCCAAACGAGCGCAATGTCAATTTTGTCACCTGCGCGCGTCAGCAGCGCGACTTGTCGGCCGTGAGGCGCGGAGAGGTCACTCGTTGCTACCTCTGCAAAGGTGATTCCCGAAAGGAAGCTGTCGATTGGCCGTGAGCGAACGTCGGCTGGGGAGGTGTCAGCTAGCCGCAGAAACGCGTCGTTCACGCTAACTACCGTTCCCTCCGAATTCACCACGATAACTCCGTCGAGCAACGAGGAGAGCACGCTTTCGAGGAAGCCGGTCGAGATGGTCGTCGACTCCAGGTTCACTACCATCCGGTTGAAAGCTTCGATAACGGAACCAATCTCATCATTCGACGTCGGTTCGACTCTAGTGTTCAGAGCCCCGGCGCCCACGGCCTCCACGGCGGCCTTAAGGCGAACGATCGAGCCGAAGAGGCTGCCATAAAACCCCACTCCTACCGCGCCGACGAAGCCGATTGTGAAAAGGAGCACCATCGCCACAAGGCGGACAACATCCGTGATGGTCGACTCCGCTTTGCTCTTTCGATCGTGGAGCGAAACATTCTCCAAATCGGCTGCCATCCGAGTTACGAGCGACAGCTTTGGTACAACCTCTTCCATCTCTTCGAAAGCCTCATGCGCTCGCGACTCTGCCCCCTTCTGGTCGATCGTCACGAAGAGCTTGTCGATTGCGGATTGCAGCCGGGCGATCAGGGAAGAGATTTCGGCGGTATTTTGGGACTGCACCGGGCTACTGGCGGCAATCGCGAGATAGCGGTCTTTTGCTTCTCGAAGCTCGTCACGAGCCCCGAGGAATTCGCCGCGCTCTCTCGCGGCCGCCTTCTGTTGCTCCGGCTCCTGTCGTCGGGAGGCGTGCCAGAGGCTGACCGAGGCTTCCGCCAAACTGAGGGACGCCGCATTAATCTCATTCAGCGATCGAATTACCGGAATCACGTTCCCGGTGATATTCTCGAAGTTCTCGGCGAGCTGTTCACTGAGATAGCGCGATGCGAGCACGCCGACGCAGAGCCCTCCGATGACACAGAGAAAACTAATGTAGAGCTTCGAGCGAAGATTGAGCTGTGGTCCAGCGACGTTCATAACCACCCCTATGAGGATGGATTATTAGTCGGCGCGTTCAAGGGGCGCAAGAAGGAACAGCGGGGACCGCAACTGCGATCCCCGCCGGCAATGAGAGTGTAGACTGAACCGCGATTAGACCGCGATTTAATTACTCTGCCGTTGCAATCTTGCAGGGCCCATACCAGTTGGCCAAACCTTGGGCAGGGCAAGACAGCTGAGGCCGTCCGGCCGGAGTATACAGAATATCTCCTGTTCCAACGACGAGCGCACCGGTCCATCCGTCCGAGCCGGTTGGGATGACCTCGACCTTCGCCAGGCCCGAGTAGATTTCCACGCCTGCGTCGTTCTTAAATAGAGTGATCTCACCTTCTTTCGTTCCGGTCGCCGATGCGTCGGCTATGATATCGACCGACGTGGTCGCTTCAGAGGCCACTCCTAAGGCGCCGGTATTGTCAGCGAGGGTGGGTTCCTCTTCAATAAGATCCGCTCGTGCGCTCAGGGGCACACTCATCAAAAGCAGCAATAGCGTGTAGCGTATAGTTTTCATGTTTTCACCTCTCATTGTTACGTAACCTTAAATCTTCCCTTTCAGCCGCTTCGTCCTGCCGGACTCTATCGATACCGTTCTTCAACGTTCCGGATCTTGAACGATACGTCGCTGAGCGTCGTGATATCACCAGATTCGTCATAGTGGAGCTTTCCAGAACCGGTGGCGGCGAGACTCAACGCCTTGATGCCGCCATTGTAAGTGAACGTTCCCTGCACGTTAACTGCGGCATATGGGGCAACCAAGAACGCTGACATGTCTGCTGTACCATTCATAGTGAGATCGGCAGTCCCCAGATAGTGAATGCGAAGCTGATAGGGCTTGTTGTTGGCATTGAACACTTGGTTGCCATTGAATTTGTCGCCTACAAATTTTCGGACGTACAAGTTGATCGTGCCCGTGGCCGGATTGGGAGAAAAGTTAACCACCGCGTTGTTCGCGATATCGAACGTGTCGATGAAGTAAGAATAGTTCGTCGTTCTGAGGGTCAGAGTTTTGCCCGCGTTGATTTTGACCGTTGCCCAGCACTTCTGATTCGCCGCGTTTCCAGGAACGAGCAGCGTACTGTTCGCGTTCACCGTGACGTTTCCTTGGTTTGTCGGGCAGTACGTCGCCCATGTGCTGTATGTGGGTAGCCCCGGTACGTTACACGAGCTTCCTTCGCAGGTCGTACCTGCGTTCGGGCAACCTGAAGAGAAATCGGCGCAAACTTTCCCACCATATGGGCTGGATTTGTTGATGGTGCCGTTCGTTTTTAGCGTTCCAAAGACCTGCTCCGTTTGATGGATTTCCGCCGTCGCTCCGGCGCCTGTCGGGCAGTTCGCTCTCTTCGCGGCAGTAGAATAGGCGCCGTTGTTCGAGATATAGGAATCGCAGCTCTGTCGGAGGTCGAGCAAAGTGTGTCCGTAAAAGCCGATTCCGTAATTGTAGGCGAGACTTCCGACGACATATCCAAAAACATAACCGCCCCGGCTATTTTGCTTGAGTGAGTCGACTCTGAATATCGGTGAAAAGTCAGTATCAGGAGCCGGATGTCCCGTATCGGTATCGCCGTAGTCTTTTGTCGGATCGGTTGCCACTGCATCTACCAGCGTGACTCGCACATGATCCTTCCCAAGGGCAGCCGCATCGAAGGCGGTCTTCCCGTTGAAGTTCGTTCCGTTCGAAGCATCTACTGTCGTCGGAAATTCCTGAGATTGGAAAGTCGAGTCATCCGAGAGGATGATTGACTTCGACGTTCCGTTCGATTTCAATTTAGTCGGCACCGTGAAGTTGCCCGTGTCGTTTGATCCGACGGTCGGGGATGTCTTATCAAAGTTCGTGTAGAAGTTTTGCCGGCTGAAGCCGAGAACGATGCTCGCCGAGTTTGTTCGCAGCCAGCTCACCGCGGCGCCCAATGTATCCTCTGCGTGATAAAATTCGTCGGAGCGCTGTTTCGTCGCCTGTCCTGAGCGGATTGCAGTGGAGGAGATATTGAGCGAGCTGACGATCACGATTGCTGAGAGCGTAACCAATATCAGAGCACCGAGAAGGATGTACCCTCTCGCCTCATCTTTGTCTCGCAACTGATTCATGTTCGCAAACATGGCCTAACCTCTTTTTTAGCGGCTCAGATACAAGTTTCGTAAACCCACGCGCTGCTGGAGCTGGGCTGTATAAATCGTTCCGTCCTTTTTCTTCTTCAGAGAATCTGCGGTGACGGTCACGTCCACAGCAGAAAGACTGTCCCGGATCGTCGCTTCGGTCATCGGCACCGTCAGCTCTGTGCCGGCGGAGTCATAATATTTTAGCGAATAGCTTACTTTCGGTGCGACCGTTATCGCGCCACCACCCGAATCACGGCTGATGCCACCGCCGGCAATATTGTCATACGTGATCGAGCTCACCCGCTCGACGAGGCTCCCTTGTTTGAAAGTCGTCGCTGGCGTCGCGATATAGGAGCTGCTGATCGTGATCGTAGTAGAGCTCTTTCCCGTTACCGTTCCCCGGAGCCCGCCAGTCCCCCCGACCGAGATGTCCGACACATAGACGGTGTCGCCGACAGCGAAGTCGGCCGCTGATGCAACTGTCATCGTGAGTGTCGCCGCCGCCGGCAGGTAGTCAGCGGTGAGCACAGTCGAAACACCCTTTTCGTTTCGCCGAAAAGTCACGGACGTGGCCGAAGCACTCGTTAAAATCGGGAGCGGGGCCGTTCCGAGGCCCGTGCCTGATATCTGGAAATTGGATTGCCCAAGCGGCATTCCCGCCCCCATCATTCGAAGCTCGAAGGCCATCATGTCCAGCACGCCTTTTGCGCGTTCTCGTGTTTGGCTGACGAGCTGAAGATCGAAGGCGCGATAGGAAGACTCGAAGTACGAAACGAGCGCGGAAGCGAGCAGAATGAGGCCGAGCAGAAAGCTGACGAGCAGCTCGAGCACGCCGGCGCCCTTTTCGTTGCCGAAAGCCTTGATTTCAAGCTTCATCATTTGTTCCCCCACAGAGGGAAACGGCTCGTCGCTACCTTCTCCTGCCCCAACTCGCTGTTCTCGGGAGTGACTGTCACAGTCACCGTTTTCGAACCATCCGTGTTTTGGCTTACGGTCGACACGCGTGAGAAGGTGATATCTTCAACCGTGAGAGCTGATTCGGTAGTCGTCGTGTTCGCAAGCGTTGTCGGATCAACTGATCCGAGCTGCTCGAGCTTTTCGGTTGCAAGCTGCATTGCGACCGAGTTACGGATGCCACGCTTCAATGCTACCATCGCCATGATGGAATTCTTCGCCACAGCGAGGCCGATGATGGAAAGCAACACGAGCGCAACCATGACCTCCATGATCATGAAGCCGCCCTCCTTCGGATTTGGAAGAGTGCTTGCGCTCATTGGTATTCGAGGCTCCCAATCGGATAGAGCGTTGCGGTAAGAATATCTCCCTCATCGTCTGAAAGAGAGACCGTGGAGCTCGCGACATTACCAGCAGTATCCACCACGTATCCCCCGGAGTTGAAGATGACGAGTGCGCTGGTACTCAGCGTAATGTTTGTGGGGAGCTCTTTCGAGAACAGTGTCGAATCGGGAACACCGGTCGAGCTGAAAGGATATTCGTCGATTCCGACCGTGTACGAAGTTCCCGTTGCGCTGACCGTGAAGATGGCTCGAGACCCGGCGGCGAGAGCCTCGTTTCGAGCGCGCTGCAGGTCGAATTCGACCTGTTGCCGAGCGGCATTTCGCTCCATGCTCCGCTTGAGCTCGGGTAACCCGACAAGCGCACTCTGGGTGATGATCGCGAGGATCACGAGCACCATGAGCATCTCGAAGAGGGTAAAACCGTCCATTCGTTCTAGCATTCGTTCTTGCTTCGTCATGCGATTCGCGGGCAAGCGGACTCCGCCGAGAGAAACTATGTGCAATTCCGGTGCCGCGCGGGGCAAATAGAGAAATCCGCTACGATTCGCACCGATTCCAGCATCTGAAGTCGTCAGATTCGCGTCCGAACTGTCACGGTTTACCGATCTATGCGGTCAGTACCTACGCAGGTTTCGATAAGTAAATCCCGCTAGATAGGTAGTTTCCGCAGCCCGGGATTCAAACTAGACTCGCGGTGCGTCTGCCGGCGAAGACGCCGAATGAAGCGAGCTTGCGGTAGGCGCGCCGCCATAAGAGACTAAGCTCGCCACATGGCAAAAAAAACTAGAACAAGCACGAGATGACCTCCACCGGAACCACACCACCTGCGATCGCTGGCGAACACAGCCACCACTCGCATGAAGACAAGGGACGAAAATATCTTTTACTCGCAGTGCTCGGGGCTTTGGGCGTCGTTTACGGCGACATCGGCACAAGCCCGCTTTACGCAATCCGTGAATGTTTTCACGGGATGCACGCTGTCCCACTCACCACCGAGAATCTCATCGGAATCGTCTCGCTCATCTTCTGGGCGCTCATCGTCGAAGTCTCGCTGAAATATATTCTCTTCGTGATGCGCGCGGACAACCGCGGCGAAGGAGGGGTGCTGGCGTTGATGGCGCTCGCCGCGCATCCGCAGCGTCCGATGCAGAAGTCCGACAAACGCCGCTATCTGCTGCTGATTGGCCTTTTCGGTGCCGCGCTCCTGTACGGTGATGGAATCATCACCCCGGCTATCTCCGTACTCAGCGCAGTTGAGGGTCTTGATGTGGCGACTCCGTTTTTTCGTCCGTACATCATTCCGATTACCGTGGTCATCCTCTGCGGTCTTTTTTACTTTCAAAAAAGCGGCACGGCGAAAATGGGAAGAGTCTTCGGACCGATCATTCTCGTGTGGTTCTCTTCGATCGGTCTGCTCGGTCTTTTTCAGATCCTACGTACTCCGAGCGTCATGGCTGCGCTGTTCCCCTGGCACGCAATTTCGTTTTTCATTCGCAATGGTGGTCACGGATTCGTCGTCCTGGGGTCTGTCTTTCTGGCGGTCACGGGAGGAGAAGCCCTCTACGCAGACATGGGCCACTTCGGACGAAAGCCGATCCGGCTGGGATGGTTTTACGTTGCTCTACCCGCGCTCGTATTGAATTATTTCGGGCAGGCAGCGATGCTCATCCGCGAGCCCGAGGCAATCGAAAATCCGTTTTACCACCTTGCTCCGAACTGGTTGCTCTATCCGTTGGTAATCCTTGCAACGGCCGCGACAGTCATTGCTTCGCAAGCTTTGATCAGCGGCGCATTTTCACTCACCCGCCAAGCGGTGCAGCTCGGCTGTTTCCCGCGCTTGAATATTCGGCACACTTCGTCCGACGAGATTGGCCAAATCTATGTCCCCCTGGTAAATCGCGGGCTGCTCATCATGACGATCGTGTTGGTGATTGGGTTCCGATCATCGAGCAATATGGCGGCGGCCTACGGAATTGCTGTGTCGACGACGATGGTGATCACCACGATTCTCACTTACTTCGTATCGAGAGACCTGTGGGCATGGAGCTTTCCAAAGGCTGCGCTGATCTCCGGCTCATTTCTACTTGTCGACCTCGTGTTTTTCTTCGGCAATGCGATCAAGATCGAAGATGGCGGCTGGGTTCCGCTCGCGATTGGCGCATTTATTTTCACTCTCATGACCACATGGAGAAGCGGCCGGCAGATTCTCGCCCGCCGATTACGCTCGCAAACCGCCCCGTTCGAACGGTTCCGCGAAACGATCCACGACAATCCTCCGATCCGAGTCCCCGGGACCGCAATCTTCATGACCGGCAACATCGACGGAACACCTCCGGCTCTCGTTCACAACCTGCGACACAACAAGATGTTGCACATGACCGTGGTCCTCTTAATGGTGAGAGCGGAAGAGGCTCCGTACGTCGACGACAACGAACGCGTTACGGTAACGAAGCTCGAAGATAATTTCTACCAGGTGAGCGTCCGCTGCGGCTTTATGGAAACACCGGATGTGCCCGCCGTACTCGCCGAAAAAGAGCGTTACGGCATCACCTTCGATACCTCCTCGATCACCTACTTCCTCGGACGGGAAACCGTTCTTGCCACCGAAGCTGAAGGAATGGCGATCTGGCGAGAGAAGCTTTTCGCCTTCATGACGAGAAACGCAGAACGGGCGACGAGCTTCTATCGCATTCCGTCGGATCAGGTCATTGAAATCGGACTGCAGATTGAGATCTAGGCTTTGTGTGGAAGAGCGTCGCTCGTAGAGCGCCATACCAACGCTGCCCCCACAACGGAACACACAATGACCATGCTCATCGCGACCTGCGGCGAGACCGTCCATAGGGTTCCGACGAGAACACTGGAGACAAAGTCGGCGAGGCCGTTCACGGTCGCAAGCGCCCCGAAGCCGATACCGCGCTCCTCCTGAGCGAGCAGCTCCGCGGCAGCAGCACTTTCGACCGTTTCCCAGATGCCCATGAAGATTCCGGAGAGCAAGAACGCGGACAAGAATCGGAGCGTCGCATCAGCCGGCAGCAACAATACGAGCGCCGGCAACACCGCAAATCCATATCCGAAGGTCAGTACTCGGTGCGGTGAAAATCTGTCGGCGGCATAGCCGCTGAACGAGCTCGTAACCATCGCGAGCACATTGAAAGCTACGTAACACATCATGGCCTGCCGTGCGGCTTCGGTTGGCCCTAACCCCGGCGACCACGCTTCGGTGGCCCAAAGGATCAGCAGCGTCTTGGAATAGTCACCGGCTCCGGCGATTCCGACAGCGAACAGAAACTTCTTGTAGCTCGGGGAGAGTGAGCCAAGGCCTGAGAACAATGAAGGTCTTGAGGAGGCCGGGTGCGGTCGCTCCTCGACCAGTACCCAGATACAGAGCGCTGCAAGAAAACCGGGGACAAGCGTCAGAGCAAGAAGCGAGCGGATACCAATCCGATGAATCAGGAGAATGGCAAGTATGGGTCCAAGCACCGCCCCCGCCGTATCCATCGCTCGTTCGAATCCGAAGGCTCGACCTCGAGTACCGGGTTCAGTTGCTTCAGTCATGAGCACGTTACGCACAGGGGTGCGCGCGCCGCGTCCGAGCCAAGCAATTGCCCTACCGAACAGCAGATGGGTCCACTGCGTCGCGAGTGAGAAGCTTCCGATACCTGCGGCCGTAAGAAAGTAGCCCGCTACTGCGAGCGGCTTTCGTCGAACCAGCCGATCGCTGTAGTGACCGGAAAGCAGCTTTGCGAAGCTGGCAAGCAGATCCGCAAATCCTTCAATGAAGCCGAGAATGGTCGACGACGCGCCGAAGCCTGCGAGGAGCACCGGAAACGCAGCCGTCGCCATCTCATGCCCGATATCGGAGCAGAAGCTCGCGATCGCAATTCCGAGCACAGAGCGGTTCAGCCAATCGCGTGGTTTCGGCATTGTCCCTCGTGGAAAGGAGTATCTTCGACGAACCGAATGAGCTTCGACTAGAAGCCGCGGAGCGTCGACAGATAGTAAATCAAAAGTCCGACGAGACCCCCAACCAGCGTTCCGTTCAAGCGGATGTACTGAAGGTCTCGTCCGATATGCAGCTCGACTTTCTCAGTGATAGTCGCCTCGTCCCACCGATCTACCGTCTCCGCGACAAAGCTTCGAACGTTGTCGCTGTATGTCGAGATGGCGCTTGCTGCGATTGAAACGAGGGCGCGATTTACCTTTTGTTGAAGCGCCTCATCCGAAGCAAGCGTAGCACCGAAGGCTCGGGTTGCCTTCGCGATGTTCTGCTTCATGAGCGAACGCTCGACCGAAAGATCTGTTGAAATGCTCCGTTTGATCTCGTTCCAGAGCTGAGCAACATATTCTGGCGGCAGCTCACTCGCGAGCAACGACGCTTTCAACCGCTCGCCCCTTTCGAGATAGTCTTTTGACGATTGCAGTTCAGCGACAAACTGCTCGACTTTCTCGCGGATATGGCTCCGGAGCGGATGGTGCGGATCGGAACGGAGGTCGAAAATGAGATCGCGAATATTTCCGGAGATTCGCTGAAACACCCGGTCGTGCATGAAGCCTGGAACATACCACGGGATTTCGTTCCGGAGCACGTCCTTGACGACGTCTTCGTTCTCCTCGAACAGCACGTCAAAAACGTCCAGAGCACCCGCAAGCACGATGTCAAATTTTGCGCCGGAGAGGAGAAACGCAAGAGCCCGACCAACCAGCGGGGCAGCCTCGGTCGCTTGCAACAACCCACGGATATTACGATCGAGAAGGAGCTGAACTTCGCGATCGTCGAGCGCTTCAAGCGCGCTGGGAATGATGGCGGCAGCCCGATTCGACAGGCGCTCCGCCGTCTCCGGCTCCTGCAACCATCGCGCAACTTTGTGGCCGAAATCGTAGCTGCTGAGCTTACGGCCCACGGTCTCAGTTGTGAGGAAATTCGTTTGGATGAACTGGCCAAGATTCTGTCCGATCCGCTCCTTCCCCTTCGGAATAATCGCCGTGTGAGGGATAGGGAGACCGAGAGGATGGCGAAAAAGCGCCGTTACCGCGAACCAATCAGCCAGCCCGCCGATCAGCGCCGCTTCGGAAAACACTCGCAGCCAAACAAGTTGCGGATAGACGGGCTCGTAAACCACTGAGCCCGCGAAGAGCATCGCCGCTATGGCAAGGAGCCCGGTCGCCACTGCCTTCATTCGGCGGAGAGACGATCGCAGCTCGGTGTCCACGACGATTACTCTTCAGCCTCCGAGTCGTCGAGCTCGGGATCAGAATCGTCCGAGACCGCTGAAGTGCCGTCCACAACCGGAGTCTGCGCCGAGGTCGCGTGGGGAGGCGTCTGCGGTGCTTCACTGTTCAGTCTGACAGGCCTTACACCACGGCTCGCGTAGCGATCCGTGACGCGAAGCCCCGCAGGAATCAAACCCTGCTTATCCAAAAATGTGTAGAGCGATTCGGCGACGATACGATGAGCGATTTCGTTCGGGTGACTGTCCTCCCCCGGAAGCACAATGAGCCGCTCGGGGTTCATTCCGGCGAACGAAGGCAACAGGTCAAAGTTCGTCACGTGTATAGAATCGAGATAATTCGTAATTTGATGATGAACATCCAAAAACGGATAATGCTCGTCCATCGGAGTGTAGAAAAGCGGAAATACCATTGCGACGAGTGGGACTCCGTGTCTATCCGCAAGCTTCTTCATTTTGAGCAACGAACGGGTAAAAAGTGTCCAGCGCCCATCGGGACGGTACATATCCCGGTAGTAGTCGATCACAGCCTGCAAAGTCCCGTTGTTGTGAAACCGCTGAACGAGAAATCCCAAGCTCCTCCAGTGATACAGGATCGGATGGGTCTCTGGTGTGATCTCCATCGGACCGAAACTATATTTGCTGGGATGTTTTTTCCGTTCCATGTGGAGATTACGTGGCTCCGGGTCGTTGAGCGTAATCTCCAGTACGACCAAGTCAGGGTTGAAGTCGAGCGCACGCTTGAGGATTGCAATTTCGGATTTGGAAGACGCGCCCATCCGTCCGAAATTGATAACCTGCGCTCGGAGCGCCTGTGGAGCTGAGGGGTCCACTGCATTCAGGTTCAACATCCTTTCGAGCCGCTTTGGAAACACATCATCAAACTGCATGTGGGTCGGAAACGTAAACGAATCGCCAATAGCCGCCACCCGGAACGTATTGGCCGGTTTGGTGATCGGATACACATAATCTGCGGCAGACGGCGAGCCGGTCGGCGCGAAATACCAAAGTGGGCGGTCACGCGTAACCGTTTTTGGGTGTGAATATCGTGTCCAGAGCCGAAATCCGACCTCGAAGGGGACAAGGGCGCACACCAGCGCGGCGAACACGAGGATGAGCTTAATCGCCCATGGCGGCGCAGCTCCGTCGAAGGACCGACGCCGGGCAGGAAATTCTACATTCGAATCTGCACCTTCGCCCGAGGCGCGGCCGGCCAGAGTACGCTGTGTGTTTTTCTTCATCACAATTCACCAGTCCTCGGGCCGCTCCTCAGTGTGCGAGCCGGCTCGTTCCAATCCGTAGGCTCAGCATGCCGAGCACGTAGACTGCGGTGGCAATCGCCAACGCAACAGAGAATCCGTAAAAAAGAGCCAAAAACACCGTCGCCGCAGAGCCGATAACGGTGGTGTAACCGTTCACCGCCCACGCCCACGCGACGAGATGGCGGCGTGTCTCGTTGTCCTCATGCAAACGACTCATCAACGCAATTCCAAGCGTGAACGGCATCCCCATCAGGACGCCGAGCGGCAAAAGCAGCAGAGCGGAAACAAAAATTCTCCCGGTGAGGTCCAGACTGAGAAAATGGTTGAAGATGATCGGGCTGAGCTGTGTTTCAAGAAGGAGCCCGACGGCGAGAAGAGAAACCGCGACCGTAACAGCTCGCCGCGGATTGAGATCACCAAAGCGTTCGCTGACGATGCTCCCGATCCCGGCTCCGAAGAGCAACATCAAAATCACTGTTGTAATCGAGTAGGCGGGATGTCCGAGAAACAGCACGTAGCGCTTCATCAGACAGATTTCGATGGCGATGAAACCGAATCCCAGTGACGCAAAAAACGTCATGAAGCCGAGAAAGCCCTCCGCCTTTGTCGTTCCTCGGGACCAAAGAAGGAGCGGCAACCCGAGGAAAATGGTCGCCAGTACGGCCGACTCGATGAGGATGGCGATGTAAGGGAAGTCGCCGCGGGGAACAATGCCCATCCATTTTTCCGACGTCCGGCGTAGGAACTCGGGAGGCGTCCCCGGCTCGAGCTTGGGGCGGCCGTATTCGAGAAAATGCTCCAAAAACGGTTTGTCGTCGGTCGTCGGTGTAAGGTTCAGCCCGAGCGAGCGGTAGTATTTCTCTTGTTGCTCGACGGAAGCAGTCAGAACGCGAACGTAGAACGGATCACGATTGTGGCCCTCGGCTGGGAGCCAGAGAAAGATTCGGTCTCCGTAGTGAGGGAGCTGCGAAAGATAGTCGTGCACCTGCGCAATCTCGGGCTCAGTCCACTCGCTCTTCTTGATCAAGATCGTCTGATTCGCCTCGTAATCGCCGTTTGCGATGATGATGTGGTTCTCGGGATGCTCAACGCCTCGTTCGCGAAGAGCTTCCTCAGCCGTAAGCGCGACGCGCAGAGCGGCGCCTCGATGCAGGGCGATGATTCCGTTCGGAGTGAGATGGTCGAGGAACTCGTTGAACGCTTCTTTCGTAAAAAGGAAAGTTTCGGAAAGGTTCAAAGCACCTGCTGCCATTGCGACAGGCGTGTAGTTATTGACCGACTGAATCACGTCGTAGCTTTCGTTCGGCTGACGTTTCAGGTACGCACGACCCTCGTCGTTCACGAAGTTTACCTTGGGCTGCTGGTACAGATGGCCCATGTATTCAGCGTACTGCGGCTGCTGGACAAAATGGACCGTTGAAGGGTCCATTTCGATCGCGTCGACATGGCCCGCACCGTTCGACAGAGCGAACAGGACCTCGCGTCCTCCCGCAGACCCGATAATCAGCGCCTTCGGTGACGAACCGGTCTTCAACGCGTAGGGCAAGCCGATGTTCAGCCAGCGCATGGGTTCGGTTTTTTCGAGATTGCCGTCCCACTTGAGCATGACCGAATTGTTGGTTCCACCGTCTATCCAAATTGCCAGCGTGTCCACGGACTTCATCGGTCCGGACACCTTTTGGTCTGTACCGATATCAACACGGGACAGGGAGCTCCAACGAGTTTCGAAAATCGGGCTCTTGTCCAAGTTTTTGGCGAAACGACGCTTATGGGAAAAGTAGCTGAGCGGAAGGTAATGGCTCGCAGCGGGGAGAATCGCAAAAAGAACTATGATTCCGAGGAATGAGAACGCGCGAAGACCGCGTTGCGTCGCACCTGAGAAACAGAGCGCAGCAGCGAGAGCCATGATTGTGGAGACAGCGACGAGCCCTTCACCGCCCACCGGCGTAATGAGCAGAACAAGCATCGAGCTCCCTACTGCGGCCCCAAGCAGATCCACCCCGTAGAGGCGCGAAGCGCGAAGCGGAAACTTACTCAGGATTCCTGCGATTCCCAGCCCGGCGAAGAAAAACGGACAAACGAGCGCGAGCTCCCAGATCGCGAGGTTGAGGAAATATTCGGGATGCTTTCCAAACTTCCACATCTCGAAAGGGATTGTGTTGACGACGAAAAATGCTCCGATCATCGCCGCGCCGCTGAACACGCAAAACCGGGCGGTAGCACTTTGCACGAATCCCTGCCGGGGCGGTCGCAGAGCGAGAAACACACCGCTCAATCCGAATCCGAAAAGAGCCGTGCTCACGACCATGAAAGCGAGATTGCTCCAAAGCGTAACCGAGAAAATTCTCGTGAGCGCGAGCTCGAACAGTAGGACAGCTGCAGAAAGCAGAAAGATACCGGCGTAATCCCGGATTCTCGGAAGTGTGGAAACTGTAGGAAGCGCGATTGATGCAGATTCTGGCGGAGCGGAAGGGTTCGATTTACGAGCCGGCAGGGCAGACATGATTCCTCGTTATTCTTTGGAGAGCAGCTACTCGAGAAGGGGGAGTATCTGCTGATGGTCGGCACCGTGGTGGAGCATCCACATCACGACGAGCACAACCAGAAACGGCAAAAGGAACCACCACCGATGGTCCCAAAAAAGATGAAAATACTTGGAGAGGTTCCCGGAGAGGTGGGCCGATTCGGGAGTAACCACCTCTTGCATACGATTGATTTCGACGACTTTGAGCCCACCCTCGGGAGTCGGTTGAAGTTCCCAGCGGCTCTTCACCTTCACCCGAAGCCCGTCGTTCACGGTGTGAATGAGCTCCCCCTCCCAAAATCCGGCCTCTAACAGCTGACGATTAATCTCCTGGAGCGGACTTGGAAAGATCGTGTTCAGGAGCTGATGAGAGATGTTGCCGAGCGCCTGATGGCAGGACCACCCGTACTGCTGCTCGGCCAGACGATTCCAGAAGACAATACTTCCATCGAGCTCTCGAACCATGAGCGGCAGCTCCTGCACGGTAGGCTTGAGCATCTGCTCGCCTTTCGCACGAAAGGGGAGCACCTGGCCCATCGAACCTGAGCTTCCGGACGAACGCTTCATGGACACAAGATGATGAGAGAATTATTTCCGATAACCACACTTAGCTCCGCAACCCAGGAGGCTGCCCAGCGGAGTCAGACCGCCATCCTTTAAGTTGTTTCAAGAGCTTGCGTTGCAATACCGCGTCAGCCGGTAGGTTGTCTAGGTGCTCGAGAGTGACCCATTCAAGGCATTGATATTATTCAATTTGGCGTACAGCATCACCAGCCCTAATCCTAGGCCGAAAGAACAAACGATCGCTGCTCCCGTCGGCACGTCCCAAAGATACGAACCGGCTAGGCCACTCACGCCGCAAACGGTCGCCAAAATCCAGCCGATGCAGAGTATCGCCATCGGTCGCCGTGAGAGGAAGTTGGCGGCAATGGCAGGCACGATGAGATAGGAAAAAACAAGAAGCACCCCGGCGATCTGAACGAAGCTCGTCACCACGATTCCGAACAACACGTAGAAGAGAAAGTCCCAACGCTTGAGGGAGATCCCTTCGTTCGACGCACGCTCCGGCGCGAAGGTGACAGCGAAGAACTGCCGCCTGAAATAATAGTGCACCAACGCAACAGAAACAAAGAGCGCAAACGTTCTCCAAACCTGACCGGCGCTCACGAGCAGCAGGTCTCCGATTAATGAGCGGCGAAGCTCTTCGTTCCCCTCCGGCGTGCCGCTCAAGAGGAGCATACCACTCGCAGCTGCAACCACATACACGATCCCGATGAGCGCTTCTTGCGGAACGCGCTCATCGTCAACCGATCGCGTGTGCGTGAAAATCACGGCACCCATCAACGTAAACACGGTCGAACAGCAGTACGCCGACACGCTGCCCGCGTCCCACCCGAAGAGAATAGCAACGGACGCCCCAAGCGCTGCCATTTGCGCAAGTGCAAGATCAACGAAGATGATTCCTCGATGAACGATATGCATGCCCAAATATACCAGCAGGCCGGGCAGGAGCAGGCAGGCGATCAGCGGCCATTCCATCACTGAAAGAACTTCGCTGAGATTCATTTTATTCTCCTTTTGATAGTGCGTCTGCGAGCGAGTTGACGAGATAATCCAACAGCGCAACATACCCGTCTTCCGTCCCCTTTATCCCACCGGGGAACTGCGCGACGTCGAGCACTCTCGCGTTCGTGCTTCGGGCAACGGTCTCCGCAGTCTGGCGATTGAGATACGGATCAACGATGATAACGCCGATCTTCTCCGCCTTCATCCGCGAGATGACATTGGCGAGATTCGCGGGCGTCGGAGGAATGCCGGGTTTCGGCTCGAGGAACAGATCGAGCCGCAACCCAAATCGCTTGACGAAGTACGGCCACGAATTGTGATACGCAACAATCTGTCTTCCGCGAAACGGAGCGAGGCGCGCGTTCCAATCTCGGAGGCGTGAATCGAGCTGGTCGGAGAACCTCTGCGCATTCGACCGGTAGCGCTCGCAGCTCCCTTGATCGACAGAGCAGAGGGACTCACTGATATAGCGAGCCACGCGCTGTGCATTCACTGGATCGGTGAGATAGTGCGGATTCCCGGCGGCATGCTCGTCGCCCCGTGATCGGTCGAGCGATACCGGGACTTCAAGAAGGTCGACGGCCTTCGCGCAGCTCACATGACCCGGAGCGCCGGACGCAATCTTCTCATTGCGAGACTGGTCTAAGAGCGCGGGGAGCCAACCGACCTCCAGCTCAGCACCTCCTTCGACAAGCACATCAGCTCGATTCAGCTTCAGAATGAAGCTTGGTTTTGCGTCGACAAAATGTGGATCTTCCGAAGGCCGGCCGAGGGTATCAAGCTGGGCACCCGTCTCTGCGACGACCTCCTTTACAATCGACCCGAGGTCGGGCGTCGTGGCAACAATCTTGAGATCCGAAGCGAAAGCGGGAAGCACCGGAGCGGCGATTCCGATAAAAATAAGCCAGACTGCGTTACGAATGTTCATGATCAAATCCTCACGATTAAAATTTATGGGCGGCATGGGAGCCGAGGTCGAATTCGAGCTGCATCCAGATGGAGCTTGCGTCACCAAAGTGGGCCCCATGATCAAAGTTGTATTGCAAGCGCACTTTCGAGAATTCGCTCGGTAGGAACGTCAGCACCGGTGAGAGCCGGTAGCGCTCGCCTCGAAATGGATCCGAATCGTCCGAAACGGCGCCATTGCCGTCAACCGAGTCGGCCCGAAAGCCGACGATCCACTGAGGTTCGAAGCCCCAAAGCACCTGCGCGTACGTCCCGTAATCTTTCAGTGTCTCTGCGGGAAGCGCTGCTGAAAGATCCTCCCCCGCTTCGAAGCGGGCGTAAACCACTTCGGACTGGAACGCGACGAACGGGAATCCTGCGGTCGCCGTCTCCGGTTTCCACTTCCAATACACATCCGCGCCGTAGATCTGGGTCCGACTGTCTTGTCCGGTGCTGTTTGGGCCGAATGCGCCTGATACTCCGGTGACGAGCGTTTGCGTGTCCGTCAAGTCGAACGAAGAGGCAATTCGTGGGGTAAACACAAGGTCACCGGGTCCGCGCAGCGCTCGCACATCCGTAGCGCGCCCATGAACCGTCTCTCGTCCGTCTTCGTCCGGTTCCCCAGGATTTCGAAACAGGAAGGTCGTCCCGCCTTGCCCGTCCAAAATGCCCAGAAAGACCTCGCTGTAAAACGGCGTCGGGATCAGCCAAGAAAGCTGAGCGCCGACATTCCGCAATCCTTCCGGGCCGAATGCACGCGTGAGGATCAGCGGTTGGTCTACGAACGACCATTGGTGGGGATGCTGTGAGTTCTGCCGTCCGAAATTTGCGAAAAATTGGCCGGCTTTCAATTGGAGGTCGCCCGGAAGCGCGGACGTAGTCAGATAGCTCTCTTCGAGCTCGATATCCGTTTCGTCGTTCTCATCCAGCTTCAAAACGATGTTCGCGAACCCTTTGAAGTAGGGATCGACTGCACCGTCGAGCGCCAGCTCAGCGTTCCGAAGTGAAAACCCACGCTTTTGCGGATCATGATCGCCTAGCTCCAGCTCTCTGGAGGGTTCGCTCTCGGTCGACCACCCGGCGTCCATGAGTGTTCCAAAGCTTACGTTCATATACGAGTTCCCCGCTCGGGCCGGACCGCTCGATTGGGCAGCGAGACTCGGCGCCGACTCGAGCGGTGCAGTCTGGATCGGGGCACCGGCGACAGCGGTGGTTCCAGCGTCACCGCCGTTCGCAGAAAGCGTCTTTATCTGTGATCTGAGCTTGGAGAGCTCCGCTTGGTGCGTGCGTTCCATCTCTACAAAACGCGCTTCGAGCTCGATGAGCTTGCGTTCGAGCCTCTGAACATTGGCAGGTTGGTCAGCCGCAGAAGCTCGCGCCGGAAGCACGACGAGCAAAATTGCGACGAGCAAGGACTTACCGAGCGCCTTCCGGCGTCGTTGTTTGTTGTTCCTCATCAAGAGATCTCCGAATGAATGTAAGAATCGTATTGTCCACACGGAGTACCGAGCGCGATGCCCTTTCGGACAACGACAGGGACGTGCTCCTAGGCACCGCCATCGGCGGAAGCCAAGTGAGCGCCCCACGAGTGGAACGAGGTGAAACTAGGTTTTTGAAAGACTAGCGATTACGAGGAGGATCGATACCGGAGCGAAAGCGATAACGCGTCTGCAGCGATTCGGCTTGCAAAAGCGCCGTGAAAAGCAGAATCGACACGAGAACGAGAGCGCTTTCGAATGCAATTACCGGGGGCGTAACTCCCGTCCCGAGAGCATGAAACGCAGCGCAAATTCCGCACTCGGATTGAGAGTGAGCGGCATCGTGGCGTAGCGGATCGCCGATGGCCGACGCATGGTGTACCAGCGTCAGCCCAATGCCGCAGAGTATTGAGAGTGTGAGCGCCCACCGAAGGACGATACGCCAAATTGCACCCATGGATCATGGGTAGTCCTACGCGACTGCTTTGTCAAGAATCGCGAGGCGATACCGTTAAACGGTTGAAGCAGTATTCGGAGTGGCCTTTCTCGGAATAGTCGCCATCACTCGTGCTGGCCCGAGAATCTGGAAGATCAGCTCGTTAGGACAGGAAGTGGCTTTACAGTCGTAGAGTGCATTCGACCAGACTTCCATCCAACGCAGCAGCTCAGCGCGGAACTCGAAATCGTTGACGTCCACACACACGACTTCCCGGGCGATGTCAGGTGATACCATGAGAAAGCTGTCCTCCGTGGAAAACAAATGTTGTAGCAGCGTGGAGGACAAAGGACATGCTGTCAGTCATACGCGACGCGGTTCGCCACTGAAGGCGTTAGGGAGCGAGCAGTGCGCTCGACCCGAGCACGACGATTCGCGCGTCGTCGTTCTTCTGGTTCGGCAACGTATCGAGTGTGAAAATCTGTTGCACCCGCAGGTTCCAAAGTTTTTTCCAGGTTTCGCCCGTGAATAAAGCGTGGCTCACCACAACGAAAATCTGCTGAGCGCCCGCCGCAAGAAGCTTCTCGGCGCACGCGCAGAGTGTTCCACCCGTGTCGAGAATGTCGTCAACGATAACAGCGGTCTGCCCGACGGCGCCGTGGAGAGTGGCACCGATCTCCTGCTCGTGTCTCGTTTTGTCTACGAAAGCGATCGGTTCGGTTCGGCCGAGCGCATCCCGTAGGTTTTCGCAGCGCTCTCGAGCACCCATGTCGGGCGCAACAAACGTTCCCTGCCGAGCGACCTCCGATGGAAGGGCTTCGGCAAAAATCTTTGCCGGCGATATTGAACGGACCGGGACACATAATTCGGCAGAAGCCAAGCGGCTATGCACATCGATGGTGCGGAGCGAGCTGATCCCACTCGCGGCAAGCAGTTTCCCGAGCCACCGAGTGGTCATGCTTCGTCCGGCCTGAGGTCTGTCCTGTCTGCTGTAAGAGAGATACGGAGCAACGAGCTCGACTGCGACAGCACCTGCATCCGTGAGCGTATGCGCGAGCAGCGTTACAAGGAGAAGTTGCTCATCCGGTGGAGCGACAGAACCGACGATGACGCAATAGCATCCCTGAACCTGGTCGAGCAGCTCGATCCGCCATTCTCCGTTCGGAAATCTGCGTGAGCGGAACTCCGCGGGCTCCCCGCCACAGGCCAAGCCGATCTGCTCGAAACCCGGAAAAACGAAGGTTTTCGTGATCACGATGCTCCTTCCGCGGAGTCGTCCGCGAATGGAATGGTCACCGTAACAAGATGTTGAAACGCCCCGTCACCGATTAGCAAGTACTCGAAACCATAGTCGAGGATAATCGTCGGCTTGGCGTCAGGCCGTGGCCGAATTGCATATCCCGCGCCGAGCGAAACTCCAAATCCGGTGACTGACCCACTGAGCGGAGCAAGGTCCATGCGCTCGAATTTGTAGCTTTCCACCTCCTGCCACTGTGCCCCACCACGAATTGAGACTCCGCCAACGAACTCACGTTCGACGCCCGCTCGGATGGAATAGAGGTTCCCCTGCTCGCTGCCGCCGATCACTGCGGGGATTGCAACCTGTCCCGCACCGAGGTCACCTCTCGTCTGAACGCGGGTGTAATCGAAGGCAGCCGAAGCAACGACCTCGCCGATGTCTCCGCTCACTCCCAAAACACCCGAGTAACTGCGAAGATGACTGAGACCGTTCGATTCGAAACGGAAGTCCTCGGTATCAGACTGTCCGATTCCGAGCTTGAACAATCCGCTGAGCTTCAGCTCGTCGAGCGGTTGATACTGCAGTCCCCAGATGTGGAGAAGTCGGGAGTGGCTGTGGAGATCGGAGACTTCGTTGTGCAGCTGGTCGTCGTAAAAATGGAAAGCGTAGCCCACATTCAGTTGGTCAAACACCGATAGGCCGTAAGCGATGGACCGACGATGGCCGTCCGGAGTGGTGTGGACGGAATCGTCCGTGTGCCCGTCGTATCGCGAATAAGCGATATCCAGCGTCCCATATTTCGGTTTTCCGTCGACACTGGGTCCCAGCGGAAAAGCCGCAGAGAGGTAACCGTGATACTCGCTCTGCTCGAGCTGCTGCTCGCTCAACAGCTCCTCACCACTGATAATAGAAAAACCAAGCGTTGATGAAAGCTCCGGATCCTGGATCTCTCCGAGGCCGGCGGGATTGAGGTAGATACACGAGCTGGATCTACAACTTGGGCCGGAGCTTCCGGACATCGCTACCGTGCTGGCATCGACCGGCAGAACGAAATATCGATCGAGTGCCTGATGAATATAAAAATCCGTCAAAGATGAAGACTCAGCGATGCTGCGCCCAGGAGAGAACAGACAGAGAGAAACGATGCCGATGCAAAGCAAAAAGTACTGGCTAGAGATTTTTCGGATCGACATGGAGAACTATTCAACCTGACAGCAGTCGGCGCTGCAAAGCGACAGAAATAGCACCTTCTTCGGAACCGAGGAACCAAGAAACCGAACGGATCCGGATCATAGAAAATCACATAAAGCGGTGTTATATTGATCATTTTGATTGGAGCTATTGGAATCGTGATCCAAGAGTTAACAGACGAACAACTTCCTGACACATGTGCTGTCTTTAAACATTCGACGCGCTGCCCGGTTTCATCCGCGGCCGCCGCGGAAGTTCGAGCCTACTCGTGGCAGATCCCCTTGTACTGGGTGAACGTCATCGAACAGCGTCCTCTGTCTCATTGGGTTCGTGACGAGTACGGAGTGCAGCACGAGTCCCCGCAACTTATCTTTCTGAAAGACGGTGAAGTAGCCGCGGTATTGAATCACGGAGACATTGAAGCAACGGCGATTTCTCGGGCCCTCGGAAATTAGCCGCTCGTCACTGCACCTCGGCAGAGCCGTTTCTGCCGAAGCTGCGACCAATCTCGGCGCGGCTGCTTTTAGTCCAGTTTTTGGCCGTCATTTCAGGCCCTTAGGCAAGCCGGCAGACCTCAATAGTAGCGCTCAAGCCCGGGCCGAAAGAAACCGATTATTCTAGAGCGGTTCAAGTTACGCCCAATTCGACTTTCGAATCGCTGCAGGTGCATTCGCTTTGATAGGCCGCGGTCTCCGTGCGGCCAGTTTGTTCGAGAGGTTTGTGGACAAAGATTTAGACCCTCTACGTGAGCTCGAGCCGGCGGCCGAAAAAAACGATCTGCCGCCGACAACAGAGATCCGTTCGCGCCGCGCAGCGTTGCAAGCAGAAAAGCCCTCCGGCTCTTCAGCGAACGCGTCGTCCGGCAGCCTGCGCAGGGCTCAGGTGGATCCCGCTGCGGGAAGTCCTCAAACGCGAATGCCGACAATCAACCATCCGCAGAGCGGCGGTATGAGGAATCGCTACGGCAATATCCCGAAGGTAAGAATCACCGAAAACATTGCGACGCAGCAACAGATTCGCTTCGGCGCCGGAATGGGACCGATTCTGACCCTCTTCGTGCTCGGTGTGATCGTCGCCGTGCTCACGATCGGAATTTTCAGCGGCACCAGCGAATCTCACGGCGGAGCGAAGTCGGATGTGAAGCCGTCAGTGAATCTCGAATCTACATCATTTATCGAGCCTCTCTTCGGTCGCTTCGCGGAGCACAAATGCGAGGAACGATGCGAGCTCCGTTCGGGCCCCGCCAAGCTTGCCTGCACGAACGGATGCAAGATGTACAATCTCAATGTGTACGGCCGACGGATCTCCTTCGACAAAGCCGACCCGGGAGCAGATGCGAACGAGATCGCGAACCGGTGCCTGAAGCGCGATATTCATCTTGAAGGAAATCCATCGGGCAGCGCGTGGTACGAAGACGTCCAGAACGCACTTCACCTCGTCGACGAAGCACCTTTGACTTTGAAGGGCGGGGATTTCACGAAGCTCCGAGCGCTCTATAACAAGCTGCTCGATGCAAATGGGAAGCTCCGCTTACCCCCCGGCGGCACCGCGCAAGAGCTCGAGCTGGCGCACAATCTCGTCCGGAGCACATGCATGCAAGCAAACCTGGTGCTCTCTGCAATCGCAATGAGCATGGCGTCCCAGAACGTGGATCAATTCAGCGCAAAATACTTTCGTCAGGTTTCTCAGGGGATCGAACCCAAAGCCAATGAAATTAGCACGACCACACTGAGCCAGGCCAAGACACTGAAACTTTTTTGAGCGAGTTCTGATGTTTCGTAAGCTGATCATGCATGCTTTCGCCCTCACCGTTCTGATGACTCTTGTCGCAGTCAAAGACACGTCTGCGGCCTCCAATCTCGACTGTGTAGCTGACGCCCAGGGACGCACGCTCCGGTGGAACTCGTCGTGGGACAAGGATCGTTCGGACAATGGAATTCAATATAAAATCGTGAGCGTGACGCAAATTGATCGAATCCCAACTCGAAAGATCACGTTGGAGCTCAAGGCCCTCGAACCGGCAAGTCACTCCGTCCGCACCGCGGTCGTAGACTACGAGGACAAAGCTCGGGCGTTTTGCAGCAATATTGTCGTTGAAAATAAAGAGCTCGTGTTTCCCGGCAGCAATAGCGCTGACCTTTCGACACTTCCGTTCATTCGTTTCACGCGATACGGCTGGGTCCGCGACGACCCTGAACCGAACACGCAACTCGGTGTCTGCCCCGTCGGCAATATCCGATTTAGCTGCCCGGAGGGTGACCGGCTTCGCTTCGGCGGATCGCTGAAAACTCTCGAAGAAGAGCTGAACGCCCAGGTCCCGTAAATCCCCGGAAAAAGCTGACCATCAGACAGAGCGCTTGAATTGGATCGGGCGCACGCGATGCAGCACGGCCTCGCCGGCAGCGCTTTCGGGCGCAATGAGCCACAGCCAGCACGGCTCGAGCTCGCTCTGATATTCCGGAAGGAGCGTGAAGCGGAGCTTCTCGTTTTCGACGTTTACGTCCAAGAGAGCGGAAGTCAATTCGCAGCTCTGACGCCACTCGAGGCTCTGCGCCTGGCTGCACTCCGGGTTTTCGCGCCAAGTTCCTTGAGCCAATCCGGATGCCGCGGGCTGCTCTTCCCAGAGAAATGGAATAGCATGCTCACCGCGCGGTAGCTGAGGATAGTGGAGATACTCGACGTCCGAGATGAGCAAGATCTTCTTTGCTTCGCTTCTGCCGAGATCTTGCAAGTGTTGCCGAATGAGCAATCGCGCGCTCGGAGCATATGCTTCCAACCACTGCTGCTCATGCTCGGCAACGTAGCTCGCACCGTAATTCTCAATCAGGATGCGCTCGACTAAGTTCTGCCACATCACAACGAGCTGGCTGAGGATGTTGAGTGACAGAACAGCCGCCGGATGCGTGTGCTCGAGAGAGCAGAGAAACGGTGACCGTTCGGGAAGCGTCAGAGTCCGGAGTACAGCTACCGATTCGTCAAAGGCGGAGGTGGACGCTTTTGCACGGAATGTCGACTCCCAGGGACGAAGGGCTCCCGAGAGCTCCATGATGTGGAACGACGTCTGCACCTTCGGATACCGGGCAGAGAAAGTGCGCCATGCGGGGAGGCAGAGAGGATCGGCATCATAAAACGCGATTTCTCGGAACCGGGATGCGAGGAGATCCTGATCAACATCGAAGAGCCGCCCTGCGCCCAGCACGACGATCCGTGAGAGCGGGGTGTCTCCTTCGCCGTCCAGCCATCGCGCTTGGGCCCGGCGAGTCAATTCGAGGTGCTGATTCCACTCCGCAGAGAATTTCTTTCTCCGCTCCGCAATCCCCTTGCCCATCGCAACGAACCCTTGCGCATGGCTTTCCGGATAACGAATCGCTGAAACGAAATGACGAAGCAGGCTTCGCATAGTCCCCGCCGCGTGCGCTTACTCCCGTTCCAATTTCAAGGAGATGGAGTTGATGCAATAACGCTGACCGGTAGGTTTCGGTCCGTCGTCGAAGACGTGCCCGAGATGGGCGTTGCACTTACTGCAGTGCACTTCCGTTCTCCGCATGAAATGGCTGGTATCCGTTTGCGTTTCGACGTTTGCGCTGTCAATCGGAGCAAAGAAACTCGGCCACCCGGTTCCGGAGTCGAATTTCGTGTCCGACGCAAAGAGCGGCGTACCGCAACAGCGGCAGACATACGTTCCGTTTTCCTTTGTTGACCAATACTCGCCGGTAAAAGCGCGTTCAGTCCCTTTTTCACGGCAGACATGGAACTCTTCCGGCGTAAGGTCAGCGCGCCACTCTGCTTCCGTTTTTTCGATTTTCTTCGTCACCAGCTACTCTCGCAATGAAAGGTGTCGGACGAGTATCCAAGATCGCGGCAGAGAATGGAAGGAGAAACCGCGTACGGCAGAAAGTCGGAGCGGCCCCGCTCCCGAAGCCTTCCCTCCATTCCGCGCGTCTTGGCTAAAGATTACGGTGCGTTTCGTGGTATTGAACGTTTTCCGTCCGATACGCCGAGCTTTCCGACTCAGACGTCCGCCAGACCTCGTGATGCTTGCCGTAATACAGCCACATCGCCACGGTTGCGAGCCAAAACATGAAGCTCGTCGCCGCGAAGGCGTGCATGAACGGTGCTCGACGATAAAACGGAATATGCGTCGCAGGGCGCGGCCGCCGAGACCGCGAGACGTGCGGGCGCAAGTTCTTTTCACGCACCCTTTCCTTCGGTGCATCGAGCGGAGCACGAAGGTGCGTTCGTCGAGCGATCGAGTCTTGCAGAGCAAGAAGATCGTTTTTCATCTCCGTCGCGCTCTGATAGCGACCTGTCGGCGCCTTGGACATCGCCTTCATGACGATCTCTTCCAAGAGCTTCGGGCAGTCAGGTCGGTGCTGCGCTATCGGATCAGGCTCCTGGTCCAACCGCATGAGCAGCGTCTGAAAAGGTGTGGCTCCCTGGAATGGCACTTCACCGGCGAGCATCTCGTAGGCGATCACCCCAATGGAATAGATATCGGAACGAGCGTCAGTTCGTCCGTCGCTGATGTACTCCGGACAGACGTATTCCACCGTTCCGAGAATCACGTCCGGATGGAGCAGAGCGGCTCGTTCGAACCGCGCGACACCGAAATCGGTAATCTTGATATTTCCCTCGCCGGTAAGAAGGATGTTTGCCGGCTTCAAGTCGCGGTGCACGATCTCTGCGGCGTGAATAGCTTCGAGTCCCGCGCACGTTGCGATCAGGATATCAATCACCTGCTTGAGCGGGAGCTGACCGCTCTGCACAAGGCGGTCGGCAAGACTTCCTCCAGAAACGTACTCCATCGTGAACGCAATAAACTCTTCGGTCGTAATCAGCTCGTACCCGCGAACCACATTCGGGTGGTTGACGTGATAGGCTGCAAGAAGCTCTTGCTTGAACCGCGTCACTTCGGCCTCTGAACGCACGGATTGCGCGGAGAAGACCTTCATCGCGACTGTGTGATTATTGAGCTCTTTGTGTTTGCATTCATAGACTACGGCGGAGCTGCCGAAGCCCAAGAAGCGAATGACTTCGTACGCATTGCATACGACGGTGCCCGGTGAGAACACCGATGGCGCGAGTAGCTGGGTTGCCACGACTTAACCTCTAAAAACCGACAGCTGGATGCAAGATCCATCCAGTCCGAGAACCAAACCACCGAGGCGACCACCTGGCCAGGACGGCCCATCCACCACGAGAAATGCCACTGCCTCTAGAAAAACCTATAACTGACCCTCTGCTACTGATAGTAACAGGCGGTCCATAGTTAATCAAAAGCCGAAGGAAAAAATTATGCCAAGGCTAAGCCACCGAAATATCTAAGGAATTCGCATGTAGCGAAGTGACGGACGGCAAATTTTTTTCTGGGACGAGATAAGTTGACAGTTCTGCGCGGAATTGATTTTTTGGGCAGGTAACTCGGATGAGCGAAGGCTCGACCACTACGAGGTAGATATCATGAGCGAAGCAGTGAGATCACAGAGTATCGGTGCAGAAGACACGACGATCGAGCTTCACCAGCTCGGGAGCTCGAACACCAGCAGCGGAAGCATCTTGGTGATTCCGGACCACCGTTGCTCCGCGGATGAAGCGGCGAACCTTGCACAATTTTTTGCGAAAGACTTTCATCTCTATGTTTTCGGCGGCAATCTTCCTTCGGCAGCCGAGTGTTTCGAATACGGTGAGAAGCTCGCGTCGCATCTCGAAAGCATCAAGGCAAAACGTTTGACGGTGGTTGGAGTCGGCGCTGGCTCAGCACTCGCGCAAGCGCTCGTCCTCGCGGATCGTTCGATTATCCGGCGGCTCGCATTAGTTG
Organism: Bdellovibrionota bacterium; assembly: GCA_046328905.1. Taxonomy (GTDB): domain Bacteria; phylum Bdellovibrionota_C; class UBA2361; order SZUA-149; family CAZDWZ01; genus JAXLVP01. The sequence continues at coordinate 1,051,180 of JAXLVP010000002.1, read as the reverse complement.
ACGGTTTTGCTTCACCGGCGAAGGCGTCAAAGAACCTTCTTCAGCGGGCAGCCGAGATGTTTTTGCCCGCCGGATTGCCGCTGCATCCTACGAAAGGTGCGCTCGACCTGCGTCCGCATCTGCACAGATTGCGACCGCCGACGTTGTTGCTGCTGACCAAGCAGCCGGCGACAATTGTCGCAGCCGATGCACCCCTCATGCTCGAGCGAATTCCGAATTGCAGACAAACAACTCTGCGCCAGCCTCTCTATACCGACACGGGCGCGCTCGGGCTCGAGTTCAGCAAGCTATTGCGAGAGTTCATGGAAGTCCCGGTAAAGCGCTCACAGAAAGGAACTTCCGCTGAATAAACGAGCGGTCAGACTGGGCCCTTTTCAGGGCCCGGCCGCCTCAAAGCCCGGACCTCGAGAATCCCAAACACTAGAAGTTCGTATCGCCTTGCAGGAAGCCTCCGAGCACCGATCCCTGTTCGCGCTGACTCTGCGTTGCCATCAACATTCTTCCTGCCAAGCGTGAGAAAGGCAGAGATTGCAGCCAGATTTTACCCGGCCCCTGAAGCGACGCGACGAAGAGGCCCTCGCCACCGAACAGCGCGGTCTTGATATTCCCAGCCTGCTCAATGTTGAACTGTACGGTCGGTTGGAATCCAACCACACAACCGGTGTCCACGTGAATCACTTCGTTCGCTGCTAGTTGTCGCTCGACGATAGTTCCTCCGGCATGCATGAACACGAGCCCGTCGCCTTCCAGCTTCTGCATGATGAAACCCTCGCCGCCGAAGAGGCCGGTGAGGATCTTGCGTTGAAAGAAGATTCCAATCGAGACGCCGCGAGCAGCGCACAGGAAGCTGTCTTTTTGACAGATAATCGTTCCTCCGATGTTCCGCAGCGTGACGGGAATGATATTTCCCGGAAACGGCGCCGCGAACGCGACGTGCGCTTTTCCTTGCCCAGTGTGCGTGAAGACGGTGGTGAAAAGGCTCTCTCCCGTGAGGAGCCGCTTGCCGGCACCCACCAGCTTTTCCATAAAGCCACCACTCGACGGTGCAGCGTTTCCGAACACACTTTCCATTCGGATGTATTGGCTCTTGTACATCATCGCCCCAGCTTCTGCGATCGCGCTCTCCCCCGGATCGAGCTCGATCTCCACGAACTGCATCTCGGATCCCATGATCTTGAAATCGATCTGATCCGATGTCGTCATGTTCGTCGGTGGCGGCTGAAGCGGCGGCCCACCTGCTTGGTTGAGCTCAGCAATTTTTGAGATCGGCAGCCATTCACCGTAACCTTCTCTCCAAGCGTGACCGTTCTTGTCTTTTTGCGCTCGCGCAATCGCTTGCGCCTGATCATACGGCCCCTCGGAGTTGCCGCCGTAGCTGAAGTACCATTGAGCCATACGAGTTCCCCTCTTGTCGAAGCACTGTTGAAGCAACAGCGTTAGGTAAATCCCACAATCTGCGTCGAATGAGTTAGCTGAACTGGGCTTGTATCGCCTGAGCTCGCTCCGCGGATAGACCAAGCTTTGATGCGAGACGCGCGAGATGGGAGCGCTCGGCATCCGTATCTACGGCTATCGCAATCAAGGAGGCCAAATATACCTGTTCGGCGAATGCCGGCCCAGCGTTCAACCGCTCCACTTCTTGGAGGAGCGCGTCGAGCGGCAACGGGTGTGCGATTTGCGCCTTGACGAATTGCAGAGCCTCCTCACCCAAACCGAGGGCTTGAACCTGACTCAGAATGCGCTGCTGCTCACCGTCGTCGATGCTCCCGTCTGCCGCCGCAGCGGAAAGCATCGCCTTGATGAGAAGAAGCGGCTGTTCCTGCGATGCGGATGGACCGGGCGGCGGAGGTGGAGGCGGAGCCGCCGACATTTGCGCCGGCTGCGAAGCACCAGGCGGGGGCGGCGGTGGCGGCGACATTCCGGGCTGAAATCCGGGCATCGATGAAGGAGCTGTCGGCGATTGTCCGGATTGACTCGTGTAGTGTTCGAATGCTCCGATGGCGAGACCGACAAGCCCCATCCCTATTGAGCTTTCGAGTGACGAACCGAATGAATTTCGGCGGTGCGAAGATCGATTACCCATCGCGCCGCTCAAAGCTCCCTGGATGAGCCCGCCCAGAAGTCTTTCTGCACTGAACATCTTCTGCTTTCTCCATCGTTGAGGTGCTGTCCGCTTTTACCATGCTTCGATCGTGGACGCAGCAGCTCCGATTCGTTGAAATTGACAGTGCGCTGCCTGACCCTCTATCCTCATTCTATGAGTCAAAAAGCTGTCCGCCCCTCCGTTGCGTTTTTTTCGTCACTAGCGGCGCACTTGGTTTCTGTGTTGATGGCCTGCGTTATTCTTGGTGCAGGCGTCGCCGCAGCGCAAAGCTGTGAAGAGTGCCAGTCGAAATACCGTCCCGCCTGCGGAAAAAATTGTGAGGGCCAGCGGAACTCTCGAGCGTTCGATTCGTGCAGCGATACGTGCATCCAAACGGTGTGCAAGAAGTTCTGTACGGACACGCAGCTCTCCGAATCCGCACGCTCCGGCGACCCTGAATTCAAATGCCGAGCATGCCTGCAGAAAGCGCAGTCCGGGCCTTGCGTCGAACAATGCGAGCCCGGCTCTCCCCGTTTTAAGGTGTGTCTCAACCGATGCGCGAAGCAGACGTGCGAGTCGAAATGCGAGATGCCTCTCTCTTCGGATTCGGGTGCGGAGCGAGGAAAATACGATTGTCAGTTTTGCAAAGAAAAGAATCGAGCCGCGTGCGCACAAAATCCTGACTGTCCCACAGGCCCGGGGCGTATCGCATGCCAAGTTGCTTGCGAGCAAGCGCGGTGTCAGAGCGAGTGTGGCGGCGACTAAATCGCGTGCGGGCTCTGTTCGGATTTCCCAAGCAGCTGCCGAGTTACCCGGTTTGAACCCTCATCGAACGCGCGAGTGAAGCGCCTCAGTGCGGCGCCTGCTCCTGAAGCGCGGCAAAGAGCTTCTCCGCGATCACAGTTCCGAGCATACCGTGCTTCAACGCATTCGGATGGGGATCGTCAGGGAGCCTTACATCCGCGCCGGTGAGATGCCGATCGTCGATCATTTTCTCAATCTCGTCGCGAATGAATAGCGTCTGAAGATTTTTCTCGCGACGTGCGCGTCGCAGGCGGCCGTATTGCTGCTTCCAGTTCGGTTTGGGGTTGATCACTAAGAACACTGGGATGTTTCGCTCCGCGCACACCTGGGCGAGCTTGCTCAGCGCTCGGTTCGCATCCAGGTTTTTGAGAAGCTCGATATTTCCCTGGTCCGCTTCCGTATCCGCGACCCGGGCACGCAGTTTTTCGAAGTGCTGGTTGTTCACCAGATCTCCTGACTCCCTGCCGAAATTTTTGATGTAGAACGGCAGGCCGAAATCGTTTTCCACGAAGTACACAAGGACAGCATCCGGCGAGAACTTGAACCCTGAGTCTTCAAACAGCGCCGCTTCTTGAAAGCTCGCGTATCCCGGAACACCGAAGTTGAGCACTTCGACATTTCGCCCGGCGAACTTCTTGGCGAGCTCATCCTGAATCACTTTGGCGAAGATCTTATCCGCCTCCACTCCCCAACCGAACGCGAACGAATCGCCGAGAAGGGCGAGCCGGAAGGTATTCGCCGGCTTTTCGACCGTGATCTCAGGGCTTCGCATCCCGTAGGAATTCGTCTTCACGTTCACGCCACGAAACGTCACATCCAGATTGGGTTTCAGGCGGTAGATGATTAGATCCGAGGGATCCGGGCTGATTATCGTTCGGAGGCTGACTGATTGATCCGGCAAGACGTCGTTGTCGTCGCGCTGCAACATCGCGCGACGAAGATCATCGACCGATTCGAATTCAGCTCCCGCCGGCAGGGCGCCTCGGCGGAAATGCACCACGACCTTTGCCGTGAGCACGCCGAACAATATACCGAAGATCGTGCCGCCGAGGATCAAGAACAGCTTGGTTCGCTTCGAATCGAGGTCCACTTTCGACTACCCTACTGCACAGTTAGAACGGTTTGAAATAGACCATCACGAGCGCGACGACGACGAGACCAAGGGCGCTGAGGAGCAGCGGTCGAATTTTATCCGGCTGCCGAAAAGCCATCCCTGCAAAACCGGACAGGACCAGCCAGCAGACGAGCTTCACAATCGCCCAGCCGGGGTAGCCATAGTGTTGCACGCCGAGCAGGCCGAATCCCGAAAGGAAAACTCCCAAGCTGCCAATGCCTGACCACATCAACATCTTCTTCCGGTTCTCCGGGACTGGAGCGACAAATGACGCCAGAGTGGTGCCGACCAGAATAAATAGGGACAGGACGTGGACAATATAGAAAGGAGCATAAGAATGCAGCATCAATCCCTCCGCGGCGTTTCTAAGATGAAGCAGCTAGGGATTTAATGCACCACGACAAGAAGCGCAACTCGTCCCCGGGCTAAACGCGACATAGACGCTCGGAACCTGTCGAAGCTTCGACGCCGCGTGTTTCGCGGGCAAAGGATCCCCCCTTACTCTCACAACCGAGTATCCCCCTTACTTCTGACAACCAAGTATCCCCCTTACTCTCACAACCGAGTCACCCCCTTACTTCTGACAACTCAGTATTCCCCTTACTTTCCGAGCTGACCACCCAGTATCCCCCTTACCTTCCGAGCCGAGTATCCCGTTACTTTTCCTCAGATTGCAAAGTATCCCCCTTTCTTTCTACACAACCAGCCCCGTCGACCGGACGCGCCGGAATTAGGAACACTTGCACCCGAAACAAACCGCGGCTTTCAGTCGGCATCTATTTCTCCGCAGCATCGGAAGAGGTGCAGAGTTTCTCCAGGTCGCTACATCCAATGAACGAGAGCACTTACGGAGCAGAGCCTACGAAAATGGAACAGGTCTTCATCAATCCACTGCGTGCGCCGGAGAAATCCGGGGCTGTATTCGACTACGCGACGTTCACTGGAATTGCTGCGGCGTTTGGTCTCGTTTTACTTGCCATCCTGCTCGGCGGACAGCCGACATCGTTTTTGGATCTGAACAGCTTTCTGATTGTCTTCGGCGGCACCATCGGAGCGACCTTCATCAACTATCCGATGCACGACGTGACTCGCACCCTGATGATTGTCCGCAACACGCTGTGGCCCGAAGAGAGCTCGGGCCCTCGGCGGATGCGAGAGATCGTCGAGCTCGCCGGTCGTGCTCGCTCCGAGGGAGTGCTTTCACTCGAAGGATATGCGTATACCAACGATGATCCATTTTTCCGTCGCTGCGTTCAATTGCTCGTAGACGGGCTTCAATACGAAGACGTGCGGCGCACACTCGAGCTCGAGCTGCTCCACATCGAGGACAGACACCGACGCGGCGCGCAGATCTTCCAATCGATGGGCACCATCGCGCCCGGCATGGGCTTGATCGGAACGCTGATCGGCCTCGTGCAGATGTTGCAGCATCTAGAAGATCCGTCAAAGATCGGCCCCGGAATGGCTACGGCGCTCCTCACGACATTCTACGGCGCGTTTCTGTGCTACGTCGTCTTCAACCCACTGGCGGGAAAGCTGCGCTCTCGCAGTCACGAAGAAACGAATATCAAGGAGATGACGATCGAGGGCATCCTCTGCATTCTGCGAGATATGAACCCGCGTCTCATCGAGCAGCGACTGTTGTGCTTTCTCCCCCCCGAGCAACGACAGTCGAAATTCGAATAGGCCGAGTCAGCGCGCATGGAACAACCCTCGGCCCAGGCTCAGCTCTCGACAACGCTCGTCAGCATGACGATTATTTTGCTGACGATGTTCCTGTACCTGAACTCGATCGCCAAACCGGACCCGGCACGCAAGAGCAAGGTCCTCACCTCGATCTCGCAGATTTTTGCTCCTCGAGCCAAACGAGCCTCTGACCAAGAGCGGCGAAACGCGGAGCTGCTGAAAGCGGTATCCTCGAAGCTGCAAACGCTTCTCGTTCCAATCAAAGGCGTGCAAGTCGCGTCGACAGGGTCGTCCATCCTCGTTAGTTTGCGCTCTGATTCAGTGTTCGCTCGTGGCGACAGTCAGCTCAACCCCGACGGCACCGGTCTCCTTCACCGCTTTGCCGAGTCGCTCAAGACACAGCCTGTCGAAGTCGAAATAGAAGCTCATACGGACAACGTCGTCGACCCGACGAGCCGATTTCAGTCACCGTGGGCGCTCACGATGGAACAAGCCTCGGCAATGTTCCGACTCCTTCGAGGGTATGAGTTTCCACTCGCTCATTTGAGCGCCGCAGGATTCGGCGATGTGCATGCGGTGGCATCGAACGAGACGCCCGAAGGCCGAGAGAAGAATAGACGGATCGTCCTTCGCTTGCGGCCTGTCGCAGAGGCTGACACGGCAAGTCAAAATCCGGTCGGATCATCCGGCAGCAATCAGAAGGACAGATCCAATGCTGTCCGATGAGTATTGGCAAAGAAAGAGGCGGGCGAACGCAACACAGAGCGACGGTCCCGACCCTATGCTTTGGATGATCACGTTCTCTGATCTTCTGATGCTCATCCTGACAATGTTCGTGATGCGGCTCTCGATGCTCACGCTCGATTTGGGCAAGCACCCGGGTACGCCGAGCGCGACTCAATCGGCAGCTTCAGTGAATGGGGTATCGGTCAATCCGCCTCAAACTCCTCAGCAGCGTGAGAAGACTCAGCACTCCGGCGGTCTTGCCGAGACAGCTCCGCTTCTTGAAACTCCAACCGAGCCGCGCGAAGCCGAAAAATTGACAGCCGTTACCCAAGCCTTTTATCACATCTTCGGACAGCAGGCGCCGCTCTCGGTCGGTCAAAGCGACGGAAGATTCGGCTCGGAGATGACCATCCGCTATCACGCGGGACGGCTGACAGCCTCGCTCCTCGATGGAAGCTTCGGCGCGCCCGGCGATGAGCTGACGTTCCACGGCAGCGAAGCCGTAGCCACCATTGCAAAAACGTTCGGCGACGGCGCATTCGACATCCACATCAGCGCACACAGCAGGCTCCTCAACGAAACCGACTATTTCGGCTCCGATCTCGAGCTCTCAAGCGCCCGAGCGCTCGCCGTGTTGCGACAAATGCTTGACGCAGGTGTCGACCCTCAGTGTCTGAAAGTCAGCAGTTATGACACACCGTCGGAAGAATTAGCCGATAAGTCTGTCCTCCCGAACAGAGTAGACATCGACATTCAGCCTAGGAATCGGTCAGAATGAATGCGAACAAACTATTCGAGCGATCGTCGAAAAACGTCGATATACCGTACAAGATTCAGGCAATAGTGCGTACTTTTCCCTTGATCTTTAAGGCAGTTGGCTGATTGACTGGCACCTACACTAATCGCACCCCGAGACCCCAATGTCTGACGAAGAGAAATCGAAAGAAGAAGGCACCGAGAAGAAGGGCGGAAAAAAGAAGCTCATCATCATCATTATCGCGGTCCTCGTCCTCGTCGGCGGAGGAGTTGGCGCGTTTTTCGCATTCGGTAAGAGCAAGCAAGGCGCAGGCGCCGAGGGCGAAGAGGCCGAAGCGGGTGGCGACGAGAAGGACGGAGAAGCCGTCGAGTTACCACCAGCCATTCTGCCGCTCGATACGTTCATTGTGAATTTACAGGTTAAGGGGAGCTTTCTTAAAACGTCTTTGCAGCTCGAGTTCACGGAACCGACACTTCCGCACACGATCGAGCACGATACTCCGAAGATTCGCGATGCGATTATTCGAGTTCTGAGCAGCAAGGCGGCACCGGACATCTTGAGCAGCGAAGGCAAGGAAAAGCTTCGTGAAGAGCTCAGACATGCGGTGAACGAAGCGTTGAAGTCTGAAGATGTGACTCAGGTATACATTACTGAGTTCATCATCCAGTAAGCTTCGCGCGACTCCCGAATCTGAAATCACACTGATTCATCAAACCTCGAAAGGCCGAATTCCCGCCGATCAGCGGGAAGCGCCGATGGTTATCCACCGCACGAGGTTTGTTCGTTCGTATGAATCAGGTTCTCACACAGGACGAAATTAACGCGCTGCTCCGCGGTCTTTCCGACAGCGACATCGAAACCGACACCTTCGAAGACCATCAGGAAGAAGGTGTTCGGAAATATGACCTCGCCAGCCAAGAGCGAATTATCCGTGGTCGGATGCCGACCATGGAGCTTATTCACGATCGTTTCGCGCGATCGTTCCGGACTGGTCTCTCGAAGTTCCTCGGCCGCACCTGCTTCATCAACGTCGGCGGAATCGAGATCGTCAAGTTCGGTCTCTTCATGAAGAAGCTTCCGCTTCCATCCAGCCTTCACATCTATCGGATGCCGCCTCTCCAAGGCTACGCACTTCTCGTCGTGTCAACACCGCTGGTGTTCGGGATGGTGGACAGCCTTTTCGGCGGCAAAGGGAGCGGTAAGGTAAAGATCGAAGGTCGCGAGTACACGGCAATCGAAACCCGGCTGATCGGAAAGGTCGTGATGATGGCGCTCGAGACGCTCAAGGAAGCGTGGGCACCAATTCATCCGGTCGACTTCGTCTATGTGCGTTCTGAATTCAACCCGCTTGCGATCGCAATCGTTCCACCGACCGACGTCGTCATCATCGTGACAGTGGAAGTAGAGCTCGAACAGGAAAGCACGACCCTTACGCTCTGCACGCCATATTCGACCATCGAGCCGATTCGCCAAAAGTTGACCACAGGTTTCCAGAGCAACCGCCTCGAGATCGACACCCACGTCATCCGGCGTATGGAAGCGAATATCAAAAAAACCGATGTCAGCCTCAGCGTCGAGCTGGCGAAGGGAAAGATTCCTACTCGGACAATCCTCGATCTCGATGTCGGAGACATCCTTCCCCTCGAAACCAGCCCGACCGACGAAGCGCTCGTACGAGTTGAAGGACGAACGAAGTATCGGGGGTTCGTCGGAACCTATCGTGGAAGTCGGGCGGTGAAGCTTACGCGCGCAGTAACCAATCCGGATGAACAGTCATAGTTTTCGAAAGTCGGAGAGACGATATGGCAAACGAGAATGAACTAGAAGGCGTCGCCGCCGCGGCCGAGGGGGTCGTCAAGGCAACGCAGGAAATGCCGAAAAACCTCGACTTCCTGCTCGATGTCAATCTGCAGGTGAGCGTCGAAGTCGGCCGGTCCCGGATGTCAATTCAGGACCTGCTCCAGCTTGGACAAGGTTCAGTCATCGAGCTTTCGAAGCTCGCCGGAGAGCCGCTCGATGTCTACATCAACGAACGGTTGGTGGCGCGAGGTGAAGCGGTAATCGTCAACGAAAAATTCGGTGTCCGTATCACTGACATCATTTCTCAGACAGACCGTATCGAAGGCTTGGGATAATAGGTGTATTATGAAGTCTCTCGCACACTCGCTTATCATCCTGTTCTTGCTCGGTGCGCCATGCGCTGCTCTGGCGGAAGGTGATTCCGCAGCCGGAGCACCCGATGCCGCAGCCATGGAAAAACCAGCCGCAGCTCCCAAGAAAGCTGTCGGCAGCGAAGTTCCCAAGATTGAAGCCCTCTCGCAGAAGTCGATGCTCGGCCTCGGTTCGATGATGGTGATGTTTTTGCTCGCGGTCGGCGCATACAAAAAGGTGATGGAGAAGCGCGGCGGTCAACCGACCGTCAATCAGATCCAGATCCTCTCGAAAAAGCCCGTCGGCCCGCGTCATGCATTACTCCTCGTGGAAGTAGAAGGGCAGCGGTTCTTCCTCGCTCAAACAGCCGAAACGATGAATCTCATCGCTCCGCTCGAACCTGTTGAAACATTCACCGAGACATTAAACGAATTCGACGATTTTGTGGCAGCACGGAAAGCGGCTCAATCATGAAAAAGACTTCACTGTTCCTCGCGTCCTCAATAGGAATCGTGGCCGCAGGATTACTCCTTCTTCCCGACCTCGCGCATGCAGAGTCTTTTGCGCCGAGCATCAGCATCACGACTAACGGAGGAGGCGAGCTCTCGAGCAAAGAAGTCTACACCGGCCTCAAGCTCTCCCTCCTTCTCTCAGCCATCGGTTTCATTCCAACCGTTTTCATGACGGTCACCTGCTTCCCAAGAATTGCAATTGTGCTCACGCTGACACGCCAGGCGCTCGGTATCGCCCAAACGCCGCCGAACCAGGTGCTGCTCGGAATGTCGCTGTTTCTGACATTCGCGATCATGGGCTCCGTGTTCACTGAAATTTACAACAACTCGATTGTTCCCTACACCGAGGATCAAATCAGCACCGAAGAAGCTCTCACGAAAGGTTTCAAACCGCTTCGCGAGTTTATGCTTCCGCAAACGCGCGAGGAAGACATCATGCTCTTCTCGGATATTACAAAGACGACCATGCCGGATTCGCCGGACAAAATCAGCGCATCGGTGCTGATTCCCGCATTCATCATCAGCGAGCTGAGCTCCGCATTTCAGATTGCATTTCTGATCTACCTCCCGTTTTTGATCACTGACCTCATCATCTCTTCAGTATTGACCTCGATGAGCATGATTACTCTGCCGCCGACCGTCGTGTCGCTGCCGATCAAGCTGATGCTTTTCGTCATTATCGACGGCTGGGGTCTGATTATCGGAAATCTCGTAAAAACGTATAACCAATAGCATCGGTGTAACGATGAACCTCGATAGTTTCTTGGAGCTCTCCCGCTACGGAGTCGAAACAAGCATGATGGTTTCAGCGCCGGTCCTCATTATGGGCTTGGTCGCCGGTGCGGCGGTGAGCATGCTCCAAGCCGCGACTCAAATTAACGACGCAGCTCTTGCTTTCATTCCGAAGATGGCCGCCGTTGTCGCCGCCTTGGTCATCTTCGGACCATGGATGATCTCGCGATTGGTGAGCTTCGCCATTTACTCAATCAATCAGATCCCGAACGTCGCGCAGTAGCGTCGGAGCGTCGCTCGATGCAACTCGATTTCACCTTCTATTGGACCTGGTTTTTGGCATTCACTCGAATGTCGGGGGTGTTGTATTCGCTGCCGGCGATCGGCACGGATCAGGTCCCCGAGAGTATGCGCATCATGCCCGCAATCCTCATCGGCTTGTGCATCGCTCTTGCCGGTGGCCACGCGGAGCTGCCCCCTGGAATGGCTCAGTTCGGGCTGATGGTCACCACGGAGTTTCTTCTCGGCTGGATTCTCGGCGCCGTGCCGTCGCTCACTCTCGCCGGGCTGTCGGTCGCGGGTCAGATAGTGGCCGGGGTCATCGGTCTCGCGCAAGCGAATATGCTCGATGCGTCCCTCGGCGAGAGCGTCTCAGTCATCTCCAAGCTCAAAACTCAGATCGCGACGCTGCTCTTCCTTTCAATGGGAGGTCATCATATCGTTCTGCGCGCAGCGGCGAACATCTCTTCCGATATCGGTTTCGGACTGTTCCGCCCGGATATGGACACTTTTCAAATCCTGCTCGAGCGCTTCACGCAGTCGTTCACGCTGGCGATCATTATTTCTGCGCCGATCATCGTGTCTTCGCTGCTCACTCAGTTCGTGCTCGGACTCGTTACCAAATTCGTTCCGCAGGTCAACGTCTTCATTATCAGCATGCCGCTGACAATATTAGCCGGACTATTCATCATTGTGGCCACGTTCTACGGTTTGGCTCATCACGCCGAGCTCGATTTCACGCAGCTCGAGGAAACGCTCGCACGCATCATGACCGCAAAAGCTTCGTAGGGGTTCTCAGCGGGACGGGCGTTCATGCCTTCTCGCCGATGCCATCGGACGTATGCAACCTAGCGCAACCGAAATTGCGGCAGAGAGCGACTTTCGCGGACGAGATTAAGAATCGAGTTGAGTCTCTACCACGCTGCCGGATTCCAGCGCTTCGTCGGTTTCGTCGGCGACAGCCGGACTCGACTCGAGTATTGCGGTTTCGACTGGCGCATCCGGAGCACTCGAAAACGCGTCTTCCGCTGCTTCCGTGTGAGGCGCAGCTTCCGCGAGATGCTCTTCTTCGGCGGGCTGCGCGAACCCATCCCCGAAGCCTGAGCTCGTTTCTTCAGACGGCCACTCCGACGAATCTTCCTCGATACTTTCGCCTGCCGCGGCGGCTGCAGCCGCTGCCGCCGAATATTCTGGGAGCAGACTGGACCCCTCTCCCATCACTTGCGGCAAGGTGCCGTCCTCATCCGCAATCTCGAGAACGTTTCCACGGAAGATACTCCGCCGTCGCGAGATCCGCTTCAGGAAGACGCGGAGCTGGAATCCCACCTCGGACATTTTAATCGGCGGGATATGACGCGTCTGAAACACTGCAGTCAGTTTGTTGTCCTCGGGCACCTCGAGATCACCGAGGAGAAGCTGCTGCCCTTTCTCCGGATACTTAATCGGGAGGGAAATCAGAAAACGGTCGATTTCCTTGTAACGCATCTCGAGCGCATTGAAGATCTTTCGGGCAATCACGACCCCTTCAACTGATCCGGGGGAGTTTCGCTCGAGCGTCTTCAAAACGCCGAAGTCGAATCGGCTCAGCTCTTTTCCTGCTTCGTTGAGCAGCTTGGCGATCTCGTCACGCTTCTGTTCGAGCGCTGCTTGCAGCTCGTCCTTGAAGGCGTCGGAGTTCATGTGGGCCGGCGCAGTAAAGGGAATCGGAACGCCCTGAGTTGCGACCTCGGCGAAGCCATCGTCGACTGCGGGCATCTTGGTCAGGGAGCTCCTGCTAGAGGTCTTGTACGATGTACCGGAGCTTCGAGATGCCGAGCGAGCGAACGTCGACTGCTGAGGACGAAAGAACAGCAGGCCACCGATGAGCGAAAATACTCCGAGGCAAACGCAAAGGGTGATGAACACCGCAGGAATCGGATCCACTCCGAAGCGGCGGATGAACTGATAGGTAAAAAATTCGGAGATCCCGAGAAGGATGAGGACAATGAAACCAACCAAAACCTGTCTCATAACACCCGTTCGCTACATGAAGAGAAGAATCGCCGCGGATTCAGGACCCTTCAGGAATATCGGCATCAAATGCCGGAAACTTATCGTCAATTTTCGCTTTTGAGCGTGACGGCCGAAGCTTCGAAAACCTAACTTAGAGCTGAGAAACCGAGCAGTTACAGCTTTAATATGCCGTTCAGCGCCGGCGGCGTGGCGTATAAAGCTCGGAAACAGCCTGAGCAGCTCCATCTCAGGTTAGCTGATTCGAACAGGTCATTCCACCTGTCGACATGAAATTTCTGAGCCGTGAACGGTCGTGAGGGCGGCATCGGACGAGCAACGGACCGGTCGGAACAGAGTCGAGGGGCGTTGAACCGAGCTGCATACGGCTACGGGTTGACTGGAATCGGCTGCCCCTCTGCGTCAACTGCCACCATGACGACTTCAGCTTCAGTGACCTTGATCGATTCGCGCTTTCCGATCCCGCGCTCCGCGGCGACGAGCACTCGAACGGTCACAGAGGTGCGTCCGACCCTCACCGTCGAGGCGTAGAAGCTTACCGTATCGCCCACTTTCACCGGCGCGATGAATTCAACTTCCCGAATAAGCTTTGTAACATACAGATGAGGCGCGATTGCACGAGCGTGCTCGCCCGCTGCGAGGTCGAGGTGGCTGAGAATGACTCCGCCAAAAATGTTCCCCATCGCGTTGGTGTCTTTCGGCATCATCACGACGCGAATCTGTGGTGATTTTTCGGCAATATCCATCATCGGCAGGCGTCTCTCTCGCTCAGTGAGAAGTGTAATCGTTAGAGGTGGCTGACGTCTTGAATGTCGGACGACTTCGCCCAGCCCCTTCGTCCATCGGGCAGCAAAACTTCCGTCCACCCCTTCCGACGCTCTCGCGTCATGACCTCGGCTCCGTCGTGAAGCACAAAAACTGTCTGATAGCTTTCTCCATCACCGGAGTAAAGCTTCGTTTCGGGCACAACGATCACGCCGGGCGCTTCGTCCCGCGCGCTTCCGAGATACAAGCGCGCAGAGCCGTCTCGGCCAGGCGCGACGGCATATGTCAGCGCGCCGAAGGCAAACGCGGCAGCAAAACATATATAACTGAACGGTTTCGAGCGCGAAAGCTGAAACAGAGAAGCGCTGAGGAAGGAGACCCAACCGAGCACGTAGAAAGAGAGAAAAAGCCGCTCCATCACGAACATGCTCGGCCGGGGCAAGGGCTTCAAGATCCGTTCTGTGATCGAGCTGACGAGCTGCGTATCACTCGCTATACGATCCTTCGTTTCTTTCCTCGCCAAAGACAGGTTTGCGAGCACGTCGGGGTCGCCCGGAAGATCGAGCAACGCTTGGCGGTACGCGGCGATCGCTCGACCGAGCCGCTCAACCCGAAAATAGGCGTTGCCCAGATTGAAAAGCACGTGCCCGTTTGTCGCACCTTCACTCAGAGCCTGCTGATAGAGCGCAATCGCCCCTTCGTAATCCGCGCTTTGATAAGCTTGATTCGCCTGCTCAACAAGTTGCGGAGCAGACGCTTCGGGCGAGGCGAAAGCATCCCCAACCCCGAACGCAAGGGCCAGCGTGAGTGCGAACAGTGTTTTCACCAAGGAAGTCTGGGCTCCGTTGTCCATCACCTTGCTCTCTGCTCAACCGGCATGTTTCTCGACTTCGTTCACGAGACTTCGCGTCTCTGCAATCAGCGCACTTTTCTCGGTCGCGTCCGGAGAGCCTCCGTAGACAGCGCGTTGAAGCTTCCGGAAAACCGTCTCGGCTCTTGCTCGCAACGCATCATCCTTTACTCGAGCCGAGAGCACGTCTCCCACATCGGCAGACGTGAGGCTCTCGCCGTTCAACCGAAATCGATTCCCGAAGTATGTTCGCAGTGCAGAAAGACATCTCTCTTCCGTATCCGGCGGCATTTCACGTTCCAGCGCTCCCAGGTTCTCAAGCGCCGTTCGGTGGGCACCCGCCTGGGCCAATGCAGCGGGGTCGGAGAGACGCTCTCGCCGTTTCAGTGCGAGCAGATGCAGCGGCATCACGAAACATGGAAGAAGGACAACAATCCAAAAAACGAGAGCTCCAGAGAGCGGACGATGAGATGCGTAGGTTTGCGGTCCGAGATGCAGTGGGAAAAGCCCCTCGCCGATGCTTCGAACATCGATCTTTTGATCTTTCCCGGAATCTGCCGGAGCAGGCGCCGTTCCGCCCCGGACGACCAATTTCTCCGCCTGCGCGTCAGCCGTTACGGTCACGGTTCGATCTCCGGTGTCTGCGGTCACATAGCGTTGCTCCTTCGGATTGAACGACACGATTCGATACTTCGGTAAGCTGAGCGTCCCGGCATGCTGCGGCACAAACGCAACACTGAAGCGCTTCCGAAACACGATGCGGTTCTTGCCGGGGGTCGATTCGAGCTCCGGTTTATCGACGTAGATCTTGAAGTCCTTGCTGTCCCCGCCGATCGGTTTTCCGAGCTCGAACGGTTTCAAATTTGCATCACCGACGACATCGATCTTCATCGAGATACTCTCGCCCTGCTTGACCGTCGTCTGGTCGACCGTTGTATTCACCACCAAGGTGCCGACCGGCACATATCCCAGGTCAGGCTCGGGGGCTGGGGGCAGCTCTTTCACGTGCACGGTCACACTCTTCGCGACATACTTTTTCGGAACCATGCGGCCGCCCGCCAGGCCATCCATCCCACCGAGAAAATCGTCGAACATGTCCCATGAACGGCGCCGGCGATACGGGTCGGACACGCGAATGTTCGCTGTAAGCACTCGCTCCGGAATCACCAGATCTCCGCTCTGCAGTGGAAAGAGTGCTTCAAGAACCGAATGAACCTGTGTGTTGCCGATCTCACGAATCTGCTCCTGATTCTTGCCGAAGGACTCGCGAAAAAAACCGTTCAAGGTGACGTAGCCGAGATTTGGATTGGCAACCGCGTCAGTCAGCGCGATCTCCGATCGATACAGGATCTGCTCACCGACATACGGCTCGAAATTGTCGACCAGCTGCGTAAAATCTACTGGCCCTCCGCGTTCGATATCACCCGTGGCAGATGGGTCTTGAGCAGAACCACTACTGCTCCCGCCTCCGCTCGTGTCCGCAAGCAATGTGATTTTCGGCCCGTCGAAAGAGGCGGTCTGCCCGTCGATGCTCATTCGCCCACGAGGCAATGCGTACACTCCCGGCGATAGACCGGCGGCAGGTCGGACGATAAAGTTGAACGTCATCTCGGAAGTTGGAACGCCGTTTACGCTGAGGACCCGAGTTGCCGTTCCGACTGCCTGAATTTGAAATTGGCGCGTCGAGTCGAACTGGGGGCGGCTGACCTCAAGACCGTCTCCCGACACCGTCACACTCAGCTGAAACGTGTCTGCTGGGGTGCCGACATGCGGCTGCACGTCGACACGGGGGTTCTCTGCGGCCAAAACGAGCGAAACACCATAGCACCAGAAACCGAACAGCATCCCGAGGATTGCCGTGAGTCGATTTCGTGCCCTGTTTTCTTTGCTGCGCTGGCTCATAATTCGTATTTGACGGATCTGCCCACAGAAAGCCTCTACCAATCTCGCTCCGGAAGCCGTTGTCTCAACGCCCGCAGCTCCTGCTTCGCCTTCAATTCGCGGTACTGCGCTCGAGAACCTTCCTTTTCCTCGACCCCTTTCAGCAGAGAGTCAAGCTCTTCGTTGCCTGTCGCTTCATCACTTGACGCTTCAGACGCGCTCGGCTGCTGCTCCCCCTTTTCGTCGGCACCCAAAGACGCATCTGAGGCTTTACTCTGTTCCGAGGTCTGCTTGTTTTCATCGGCCCGCGGACCGTTCGATGAATTCCGACCTTCATGAGACGGCTGGGGGCTCGGCTGAGCAGTTGCCTCGTCAGAAGGAGCCGAGGAGGGCTGAGAAGATTGCTGCTCACCTGAGCCGTTAGCCTGGGAGGAATCGTCGCTCGAGCCGGTGCCTCCTGTAGTCGGTTGAGGTGAAGGCTCAGCCGAAGATGAGGATTGTCCACTTCCCCGGTCTTCCTTGTTTGTGTCGTCCGGCTTTTGCTCCTGTTCACTTGGCTCACTCGATTGCTGTTGTTGGTTGGAGCTATTCTTCTCTTTCTGCTGATCTTCGGGTTGCTCGTCTCCCTTTTCTGACTGCGACTCCTGTTTCTGATCTTTGTTGGAATCGCTCTTCTCTTTATTCTGTTGGTCTTGCTTGTTGTTGCTTTGCTGCTGTTTCTGCTCTTCGAGCAAACGCTTCGCGTAAGCGCGGTTGTCCTTCGCCTCTTGGTCGCTCGGATTGAGTGTCAAGCTCTCGTCATACGTCTTGATCGCGTCGGCGTAATGCCCCTGCTGTACGAGGCTATTTGCCTCATTGTAGAGCGCAGCGGCCTTATCCACGTTGTCTTTCGCCCGGCTCGCCGCCTCGGCGAACTTCGCTTGCGCTTCTTCGAATTTATTGAGTCGGTAATAGCTCGCGCCGTTTCCCATCACAAAACGAAAGTCTTCGGTCGAGATTCCCCCTGCTTCTTCGAACCGTTTGAGCGCTTCATCGAAGTTTCCGCCATCAAATGCGCGTTTTGCTTCTGCGCCGAGACGTTCCGGATCGGCAGCATTCGCAGGGTCCGCCGCGGCAAGCAGCAAGCAGACGAGAATGCCGGCTGCAACCGGAATCACCGGGACGGAGCTTCCACCCGCCGAATCCGCACTTCTCCGCCGCAATCGCGCAGCGAGGTCCACCCACGGACCGAAGAGGAACAGCAGAACTCCGAGCAGGAGCGGCAACTGGAAATACTCATGCCAACGTTTCTGCGCTCCGCCCTTGAGCTCAGCGGTCGAAAGCAGTCGGCGAATCCCCTGAGCATAGATTGCGTCGAGATCCTTGGACGAGCTGACCGACTGCACGAACAGACCGCCTGTTTCAACAGCGATCTTTTCGAGCAACTCAGGACGCATCTTCGTGATGACGACCTTTCCCTGCGGGTCCTTTTTATAGCCGCTCGGCATAGAGATCGGCGCTCCCTCAGGGGTGCCGACGCCGAGCGTAAATATCCGTACCCGATTGGCCTTTGCGAGGGAAATCGCTTTCTCGACATCCCCGTCGAGCTGTTCGCCGTCGGAAAACAGCAGGATCGCCGAATCGTGCGCAGGCGGTGTCGTGTTCTCCGGTTTGATACCGAGCGCTTCCATGCTTTTCATGATCGCGAGCTCGACGTTCGATCCCTGCACTGGAACAAGGTCGGTATTTACCAGGTCGACAAACATCCGAAACGCTCTGTAGTCGAGCGTCAGCGGAGTTTCAATGAAAGCGACACCCGCAAACGAGACGAGCGCCACTCGATCACCTCGCAAAATATGCAGCATGTCGGTAATCTTCCGCCGTACCCGTTCAATCCGTGAGGGCGATACATCGGCCGCGAGCATGCTGTCGGAAACGTCGACAGCAAAGACAATATCAACGCCGCGCCGTGTTCCTTCCTTCCAAGTAAAGCCCCATTGCGGGCGGAGCAGACAGAGCGCGATAGATCCAAGCAGTATTGCGAGCAGGATGGCATATCTGAAATCTCTTTTGCGGCGTTCAAGCTGAGGCACCGTAAGCGCCGGCAACACCATCTCGTCCGCAAAGGCTCGAAGCAGCCGTTCCTTCCGGTTCCGACGCACGATACCCAAACCGAACCCGACCGGCACGAGGATCAAAAGCCAAAGTAGGTCCAGGTTTCCGAGCTGCATAATCCTCAAGGCACCGTAATGAAACGGGTTGCAAGCAGTAGCTCGTGCGATAGGAGCAGGACTAGGCCGACGAGCACGAATGGAAGATATCGCTCATCGTAGTCGATATATTCGAAGCTCTTGTCCACCCGCTGCTCGAGCTGAGAGATCTCGTGCATGATGTCGACGAAGCCGTCGGTTTGCTGAGCATTGTAATATTTGCCACCGGTGAGAGACGCTATCTCCTTCAGAGTTTTTTCATCTAAATCGGACGGGCGGTATTCGAGCCTTGACTCGCCGAAAAATCCCTGCACGCGATACGGCGCCGGTTTGTCGCTGCCGATCCCGATCGAGTAAACTTTGATACCCTCTTTCGCCGCGATCTCTGCGGCCTGTTTCGGTTCGATGTTCCCTGAGGTTTTAGCTCCGTCGCTCACGAGAACAATGACCTTCGAGCTTCCGGGGATGCTCTTCAGGCGTTTCACCGCAATGGCGAGCCCGTCGCCGAGCGCAGTTCCTTCACCGACCATGCCGATCTCCAGGCTCTTCACGAAGTCTTTGAGAACGTTTTGGTCGGTGGTCAGCGGAGCCTGAGTAAACACGTCCGTGCCGAACACAATGAGGCCCATGCGGTCACCGGTCCGTTCGCCGATGAAGTCGGAAACAACATGTTTCAGGGCAGATAGGCGATCCGTGCGCTTCCCGTCGAGAGAAAAGTCCAGTGCATTCATGCTTCCGGACGTATCAAGCGCGATCATTATGTCGCGTCCGCTTTCCTCGATTTCGGAAAACCGAATACCCGCTTGAGGCCGAGCGAGCGCGATGACAAAACAACAATATGCGCCGACCCGAAGGGTATTGATGATGATCGGACGGCGGCGCAGCCGAGGGGTCTCACCAAGCTGCGCGAGCGCCACCGGCGATGCAAAAGCAAGCACGTCCTTTCGCCGAGGCAATCGACGGCGAATCAGAAAAAGACCATTCGAGCCGACCATGAGGAGCGGCGTGAGCAGAAGTAACAAAAGGAAGAGCGGGCTCTCGAATCTCATCACAGCGCCTCCCGGGAGTCGGGCGACGGAGCACGGCCGGAATCAGTGACGCTTCTCCGGCGCTCCTCTTCCTTGCGCGTCATCGCGTCGAAGTCCTTGAGCAGACTGAGGCTCCTTTCGATCGCATCAAGCAGCTCCGGACTGTCCCAATGGAACAGCTCCGAAGAATCGGCGGCGAACGCCAGACGTTCGAAAAACTTCAGGCGCCCTCGGAGCTCCGCGGTCAGCTCTGCGGCGCGTTCGCGAGGGACGAGCGGAAGAGCACGCTTGAACGACGCCGGTAAGGCAGTGACGACTTCGGACACAGTTTGGTCCGACGCGGGAAATGCGAAAACTCTCTCGAGATACAACCGCATTGCGAGCGAAATACCTGTGCCGTAGTCCCTGAGCGAGATTCTGCGGTCTTTGCGCAGCAGCTCCAATCGTCGGATCTCTTGGAGTGCGGATTCATACGGTGAAAGCATCGGCGCCGCTGGAAGCGGATGACCGGCCCGTGCCCGTCGTCGCCTCCAGAGGAACCAGCCCACGAGGAGCGCCGCCACCGCAGCTATCGCAGACCAAACGGCGGCATAGGGAAACGGATGGAATTCTGCGAGCGGCTTAATATCATGAAAACCAACTGCCGCGTCTTGCACGGACGGCTCTGGAGACGGCGAAGCGGCGGGGTTTTGAGAGAGAACCGAAGGCGATGCCACAGACTTCCGCCTCCAACCTAAACGGGTCTATGCGCCCGAGGAAGCCGCCGAGGTCGACTTCGCCGATCAAAATAGCGACGGAGCTCGTCCATGAACGGCTTGTCCGTTTGCAACGACAACGTGCCGACTCCGTGCCGACGAAAGATGTCGTCGCGAGCTTTCGCACGTTCACGAGCCAGATTCCGGTAGTCCGCTCGCAGCTTCGTGTCGCCGAGATCAACCAGTCGAGTCTCTCCGCTTTCGGGATCGTAGATCCGCGTGAGACCCGAGTCCGGAAGCTCATAATCGGCTGGATCCGCCACCACGACGGCATTTACGTCGTGGCGCCGCGCCAACGTACCGAGCGCTACCTCGTAGCCGTCAGCGATGAAGTCAGACAACACAAAGATGATCGCTCGTCGCTTCAGAACGTTGCTCAAGAGGGAGCACAAACCGGCAAGGTCGGTCTGCCGCTGTCCGGATGGTATCTCCGCGAGCACCTCGTGGAGGATACGCCAGACTGCGCTTCGTGCCTTCCGCGGCGGATGATAGGACTCCAGTCGATCAGAATACGTGACCAGCCCAACCTTATCGTTGTTCGTGAGCGCGATGAGCGAGAGCACTGCGCCTGCGCGGGCGATTTGTGCGGCTCGCAACGCACCTCGCGTGCCCGTCAACGTCGACGCGCTCACGTCGATCGCCACCATCACCGTAAGCTCACGCTCTTCTCTGTACGACTTGACGAAAGGCTTTCGGCTTCGTGCAGTTACTTTCCAGTCGATCGAGCGAATGTCGTCACCGGGAAAGTATTCGCGAACCTCTTCGAACTCCATTCCGGTGCCTCGAAATGCGCTCCGGTAGCGTCCGACCACTCCTTGGTCCGCAAGCCGACGGGTTTGAAAATGCAGGCGCTTGACCTCGCGCAAAAGCTCGGGCGTAAGCGCCTGATGTTTCTTTATCTGCATAGGACCCGTAACAAGAAGGGCGCGCCCGGCCTACGGAACCTCGACGCCGTCCAAAATCATCTTGACGATGCTGTCCGAGTCGAGCCCCTGAGCTTCCGCCTCATATGTCGGCATAATCCGGTGACGCAGCACGTCGAGCGCAACATTTTTGACCGTTTGCGGTCCGACGTAGTGCTCACCGCTCAGAAGCGCCTCTGCTCGAGCGACGAGCAGCAGCGAGATCGCCGCGCGCGGGGAAGCTCCGAGCTCAATGAGCGGCTCCAGCTTCAGACCGTAATCGGCGGGCTTTCGGCTCGCCCAGACGAGATTGACGATATACTTCTTTACACGGTCATCGACGTAGATTCGGCGGCAGAGCTGCGAAAGCGCTTTCATATCCGCCAGAGTCGCAACCGGGGCGCGCCTCTCCTTGCCGAATCCAGGCGTGGTGACGAGATCGAGCATATGCTTTTCTTCGTCAGGCGTCGGATAGCTGACCTTCACTTTCATAACGAAGCGGTCGATCTGAGCCTCAGGAAGCGGATACGTCCCCTCCTGCTCAATCGGATTTTGCGTCGCGAGCACGAAGAAAGGATCGGGCAGCATGAGCGATTCGGTCCCGATCGTGACCTGCCGCTCCTGCATTGTTTCGAGAAGAGCCGACTGCACTTTCGCCGGCGCTCGGTTGATTTCGTCGGCGAGGACGAAGTGCGCAAACACCGGCCCGCGGCGAATCTCAAATGTGCCGTCTTGGGGGCGGAACACCTCCGTTCCAATAACGTCTGATGGCAGAAGGTCCGGTGTAAATTGGATACGCTGGAAACTGGCGTCTACGGCTTGCGCCAGAGCCTTGATTGAGAGTGTCTTCGCCAGCCCCGGCACGCCTTCGAGAAGAACGTGTCCCTCGGTCAGAAGGGCCGCAACAAGTCTTCGTCGCAGCTTTTCCTGACCCACGATGGTCTGACCGACCTCGTGGAGAATGCGTTCGATGACACGAGCACCGCTCTGAATGGCACTCTCGAGCGGGGCATCGGGCGGTAAAAAATCAGCCATAACCTATCTATCACCCAGCTCCATCATAGAGCGGCGCTCCATCGGCCATGACAGCTGCCGATGAAGCGACGCAATAGCGAAGCCCTTATCCGACCTTCTTTCGATAGACGGCGAAATGAACCCGGCGATTCTTCGCGTATGCATCGTCTGAATCACGCGGATCCAGAGGAATCTCTTCGCCGTAGCTAATCGTGCTCAGCTGATCCGGCTTTGCCCCGTAGTTCACGAGCAAGGCCGCCACAGCTTTGGCGCGCTCTTCTCCGAGGGCCAAGTTGTACTCGGCGGTTCCGCGCTTGTCGCAATGGCCCTCAACGTCCATTTGCAAGTTCGGGTCGCTGGCCATCAGCTTCGCGTTGTTTCGCACGACCTCGTAGTCTTCTTGACGAACGACAGCGGAATCATAATCAAAGTGCACGTCCGGAAACTGCTGACCTTCGGTTGCCATTGGGATGTTGCCGCCGGCAAACCGGCTTTTGTCGATCGAAAGATCTTGGTCCGAGATGCCGGCTGAACCGTCTTCTAAGCCGTTGTTCTTGCTTTTCGAGGAAGAGGAGCATCCCACGCCTCCCAAGAGCATGGCGACCGCCAGCCCAAGGGCGACTGAATTTAACATGGATGAACCAAAAGGCCGCGGTCGCGAGGCCGCGGTTGCGACAAAAATGCTCGGTTTCATAGGTACTTATCTTCAGGTAAAGGGGCTGATAATGACGCTCCAACTACTAACAAAGTGCCTGCACTTGTGCCACAGCAAACTCTATAACGCTGTGTGATGGCTCACAGATGACGGATTGGGACCCGAAGAAATTTTATGATATGTTCGCTCGCCTTTATCAATCGCCATAGAAATGCCACGGACCCTATGAGGCGCCTCGTTCGATTTATCGCCTGTCTGCTCGCCCAGCTGCTATTGACCCAGGTTGCGACTGCGCAAGATGCGCCTATCCTAACCTTTCGCAGCGCCGCTTTTGAGTGCAGGAAGGAAATCCCATCCGCACAAACCACAAATCTGCTCGCGGACATCGAACGTCACTACGAGCAGATCGGTGACCTGACCGCTTCGTTCTCGCAAAGCTCGTATTTTGTCGGCTCGGAAGAGGAAAAAATCAGCCGGGGGAAGATTTACTTCAAGCGACCAGGAAAAATGGATTGGGTGTACGAAGCGCCGGAGATCGACAGATTCGTGTCGGACGGCACGACACTTTGGATCTTCAACTCCCACGATAACCAAGTTCGCGCACGAAGTTTTCGCGACTCATTTTCGTCGGACGTTCCGGTCTCGTTTCTCCTGGGAGTCGGAAAGCTGCGCGAGAACTTCAAGCTCATCAGCGCCTGTGAATCTTCTGACGGAGTGGTGCTGAAGCTCGAGCCGCTGAAGCCGAACGATAGCCTGAATGAGCTCTCTTTGCTCGTCGACGGGAAGAGTCACGCGCCAATCGGCGCGAGCGTGATGAACGTCGGCGGCAATCAAACGGCAATTCTTTTTGAAAATATGAAGTTGAATACCTCGGTACCGGAATCGCATTTCGCGTTTCAGATTCCGAAAGGAAGCGACTTCATCGACGAGCGCGCTTCCGTGAACGGCGGTGGGGCGGAGGAGAAGAAATGACGCGTTCTAAATTACCAATTGTCTCGGATTCGAACACCGCGGCGGCCAGCGCATGTGGACATGGCGGACTTACGCCGGTAGCACCGGCAAACGCACCGAGCGTGCATGCCGAGAAGAGCTTCGGCGGGAACGCGCTGCTCGTTACGCTCGGATGCGCGAAGAATCTCGTGGACTCCGAGATCATGCTGGGAGCTCTGCAAAGCAAAGGGTTCCGGCCGGTAAGCGATCCGCAACAAGCTGATCTCATCGTGGTGAATACCTGCGCGTTTCTTCAGTCGGCGGTCGAAGAAGGCGTTGATCGCATTCTCGAGCTTGCACGCTACAAAGAGACCGGTCGCTGCCGGAGACTCGTGGTCGCCGGTTGTATGGTTGAGCGATACCGAAGCGATCTCGAACAGTCGCTCCCCGAAGTCGATCGATTCATCTCGACCGATGAGCTTCTCCAGGTCGCGGACGAAGACGACACCGCGGCGGCAACGTTCGATTCGGCTCGTCGACCGTATTTTCTTTACGACGAATCGATGCCGCGTCTGCGCTCGACGCTTGGGCACACATCATACGTGAAGATCGCCGAGGGCTGCGATCGTCCGTGCGCATTCTGTATCATCCCAAAGATTCGCGGCTCCTTTCGTTCTCGACCGATCGAGTCAGTCGTCGGAGAGGCCCGCGATCTCGTGCTCGATGGAGTGAAAGAGCTGAATCTTGTGGCCCAGGATCTCACCGCTTACGGTTCCGACCTTTCGGGCGCTCGTATCAAACGCAGTATGCTCAGCGAGCTGCTCGGTCGATTCGGCGACTTACGTGCTGAGACCTCGCGCGATTTCTGGGTCAGGTTGCTGTATGCATACCCAATCGGTGTCGACGAGATGCTCATCGATCAGATCCGAAGCTCCCCGGTTGTCTGCAAATATCTCGACATGCCTCTCCAACACATCAGTCATGCAGTGCTGAAGCGAATGAATCGCCCGCTCGGAGAGCGCGGCACCCGTGGGCTCATCGAGAAGATTCGGCTTCAGGCACCCGAGATAGCGTTGCGTACAACGTTCATCGTCGGCTTCCCCGGCGAAACGGAAGCCGACGTCGATTCGCTCGAGCAATTCGTCGGTGAAGGTCATTTCACCCATGTCGGCGTGTTCACGTATTCGCAGGAAGCGGAAGCAAAGTCCTATCACTTCGACGAGCAAGTGCCTGATGATGTCAAAGAGGCACGCAGGAAACGGGTGATGGAGCGGCAACAGCAAGTGCTTGCAGAACGCGCGAGCATGGTGGTCGGTACCACGATCCCCGTGCTTCTCGAAAACTTTCACGAAGAGAGTGATCTGCTGCTGACGGCGCGAGCTGAATGGCAGGCTCCCGAAACCGATGGCGAGATTATCGTGAACGAGATCGACGACTCAATTGTGAACGATGACGAAAGCTTCACTCCTGAGCCTCTGCTCGGCAAATTCGCGGAGGTCGAGATCCGCGAGGTCCTCGGTTACGACTTTGTCGGCAAGCTCGTCGCGATCAAGGACTAGCCGAATAATACAATTTTTAATTGCGCGTTTCTTGCGGACCCAACAATAATATCCTCTATGAGACCCGCCCTTATCGTCATTTCCCTCGCTTCTGTGTCGTTTTTCTCCTCGTGCGTTGTCGCCGGTGAAGCCAAGCTCCCGCTCGGTCGCTGCAACGTGAACACGGATTGCGGCGAGGGCGAGGCATGCAGAGATACGCGCTGCGAGGATATCTATTTTCCCGAGAAGAACATTAAGCCCGATTGAGGCCGACTTATCGGGTCCGGCCGAATCTTCACCCTCTTCCTCTGCGTCCCCAGCGACAGTCTGCGAGACTGTCGCTACCTCTGCGGTTGCATTTCAACGTAAAAAAACGCAGAGGACGCGGGGGACGCAGAGGAAGAGGTTAAAGCTACGCTAGTAACCTCCACTGCCGCCCGTGCGCACTTGCTCCAATTGCCGCTAACATTCCCCTAACTTTTGCCTTTGCGGAAACGTAACGCCCCACTTATACTCACCATAGTTAAATCCTATTGGAGGTGAGGATCATGAAAAATGTGAACCTAAAGCGGAGCCAATGGCTCGGAGTAGCTGTGGGCCTAAGCGCCGCCTGTATGGCAGCGCCGGCATTCGCCGCAGACGGAAAGGTGTATTACGACGAAGGTACCGTGATTGAAACTCATGATTTCAACACGAAGATCAACTTCCTGATTTCGCCGAACTTTACTTACACGGATTACGACAACGGCGGCCGACGCGACGTTGGCGTCGACAGCAACGGCGACACGACGAGCTTCGACGTGAATCAGGTCCGCGTAAACTTCCAGGGCGACCTGCTCGGGAAACAGTTCAGCTATGACATTTATCACGATCTGCGCTCGGACGGCGGCGGCAGCGAGCTGCAGGACGCTTGGCTCCAGTACAACTCAGATCAAGTGAATCTCCGTTGGGGTCAATTCTATGTGCCGTTCTCCCGGCAAGAGATCGAAACGGATTACGGCCAGCAGATGCTCGACCGGTCTTTCGTGGCTGATCGATTTGCGCCCGGTCGCCAAATGGGTGCGATGGCCCACGGACCGATTGCTGACGGGCTGACCTATGCAGCTGGTCTCTTCAACGGAGTCGAAGGGCAAAATCATGCCGGCCAAGACAACAAGCTGCTCTACGTAGCTCAAGTCACCGGCAGCACGCCGAATTACGGTTCGCGCGCAACTGAAGGCGACCTCCGGAAGGACAACTCATCACTCGATATGACCGGCGGTGTTGCGGCGTACTACACCGAAGGCGACGTGAAAGCGTTCGACGCAGATGTCGAGCTCTTTGGATTGAATGCAGACTTCGGATTGAAGGCGAGCGGCTTCTCTCTCCAGACCGAGTTCTACTATGAGAACGCGGACCTGAAGGATTCCGGAACAGGCTCGCTCGACAACTTCGGCTTCTACGTTCAAGGCGGGTATCTGCTGGACAAGAACTGGGAAGTTGCGACTCGCTTCGGATACTATGAGCCGGACAACGATCTCGCGGACGAAGATATCGAGTCCTATGAGCTCGTTGCCAACTACTTCATCAACGGACATGCGCTCAAGCTCCAAACCGGAGTTGCATGGCTGGTTGATAATGTCGGCGATAACGACACGACGGACTTCCAATTCGAGACACGCCTGACCGGCTGGCTCTAATGGACCGTGCTAAGCCTCCTGCAACGGAAGCTTAGGAGAGGGCGCCTTCGGGCGCCCTTTTTTTTTGCCCTTCTCATTCTCACCACGAAAAATCCACCCAGAAAAGTGCCGCCCCCCTAGATTAGCGGCCGAGTCGGGCGCTAGAATTCATAGGTAACGGAGAGAGCGAATCTCTCAGCGTCCGGCAGATCTCCCGGGCGGTGAGACATCTGGGCTCCCCGGGATATAAGGAGGAGGTTCTATGCTGCTCCTCGTCCCAATTCCCGTCGTTGAGATGTCGGCCCATTATTCGGGGTATGTCGTTCAAATCTTAGAATTTCGTGGCCGCTACGGCTGCGGTATACGCAGACTCGGACTGCTCGCAATCTTTCTTACTCCGCTGAGCATGTGGCTGACTTACGCAGTGGCACTTTACTGGAGCATCCCTTTCCTGGTCAGCATTACGGCGACGATTCTCTGTGGGCGCGCTCTCGAGCACATCGTTGAGCGAAGAGTTGCATGGTCAAACGTCGTTTCGGTCGCACCTGTCCCGCGGGGACTTTGCTAGCTTCGCTTTGCGCCAGGCAGACGATTCGGGGCGGAGCTAATCTGGACTGAACGCATGCCGCGTGAAGTTCCGATCGTGCCCTCGAACTTCTTCGTACCCTCGATGAGCACCGATGCCGGCGAGTCTGCGGGCGTGCGAAGCGGCAAGATATCACCGACCTTGAGCTTTACCAGCTCGCGCACCTTCACGTCTCCGACCGCGAGGATCACCCGGATCTCCGATTGCGCGTGACGGAGGTGCTCCTGCACGCGTGTTCGCGAGGCATGGTCCGGCTCGATCTCAGCGGCGTGGAATGCAGCTGCGAGCTTGTCCCGGATAGGATTCAGCGTGTTCCACGGCAAGCAGAACACAATCGGCGCCTGAATCTGTTCGATCTCGACGTCAACCGATACAGTAACGACAAGGTCCGTGGAAGGAACTATCGAAACCGAAAGCGGATTTACCTCCGCACGCGAGTAGACGCACTCGATTGCAGCGACGGAGCTCCACGCATCGGCAAACGCAGTCAACGCTTCGGTGACCACCTTCGCTACCATCCGATTTTCGATCGCAGTGAAGTCCCGTCCGGTCGCCTTCGGCAATTTCCTTGCAGCTCCACCGAAGAGCACGTCGACCAGCGCGAAAACAAGCGGGGTGGAGACAACAACGAGCGCTTGCGCAGGCAGCGGAGGCATCCGAAACAGGTGCATGCTCGTCGGTAGCGTAAGCTGCTTCACGAACGCGCCGAATTTGATCTGCTGTACGGCGGCATTGTGCACGTTGCATGTGCGCCCGAGCAGTTTCGACAACACCGGTCGGAAGGTCCTCGAGAATCGCTCACCGATGACCTCGATGGTGGGTAACCTTCCCCGAGCAATGCGCTCGTTACCGGCGATTAGATCAAGCTTACGGACAGCGCCGTCGGGATTCGCGCCCGCAGTCGCCGTCGAGTCTTGAGCTCGAGCCACCAGCGCAGCAATTTCTTCCGGACGGAGCGTGATTGCCATGCCCGGAATATCGGTTGATTCGCAAATCGGCGGGAGAGCAATCTCTGCGCCGATCGTCAGCGCGTTGCCGGCGGGGTCACGTAGCCGAGCTGAGATAACTCATCGAAAATAGGAAGTAATCGTCGGCTATAGGATGTAAGTGTCGCGCTCAAGCCGCATGCAATCCAGAGCATCGGATAGTACAGGACTGAAATAAAAGCGCCCGCGGTGAAAATCGCAACGAACGCCAGGTTCGCCGCAAGCAGCATTGGACGAATCAGATTGTATTCGCGGCTGAGCAGAGACAGGGCAGAGAGTGCAGACTCTCGCTCTGAGTCGCTCACTGACGATTGAGCAGGCTGCTGCTCTGTCGGAGTTGAGCTGAGCTCGTTTGCGATAAGCTGCTGCTGAAATGCCAATACACGGGACAATCGCGCGTTTCGACGGAAGCTGATCGTAACCAGTGACGAGACGATCGCAATTCCCCACAGGCCAAGATCCGGCAGGAGCTCGAAATAGATCGAGTGGACCGCGCGGCCGGCGCTGCTCGGATAGTGTGCCAGATCCTCTCCGGTCTCATAATCGGCGAGATGGAACGTCGCGTTTCCAAGCCCGACACCGAAGGCCATGTGCTTCGGATCGAGGAAGATGCGCCCAGCGATATTCCAATAGTGCCGACGCAAGTCTGCAGTTCCCTCATTTGTATCTTTAATCGTTCCAATCCGTTCTATGTAGGCACGAGGGACGAACGGAAGCGCGCAGAGCACCAGCAGCGTACCCGTCGCCAAAATGGCGAACTTCCTCTGCGAACGCCAAATGAAGCAAGCGAGCACACAGAGAAGACCGACGAAGGTGCCTCGTGAAAACGTCACCATTGCACCGAGAATGATGAGCCCCGCCACCAAAAAGGAAAAGAGCCGGCTGCGCTCTGGGTAGCGCCACTCGGTAGCGAGACCGAGCGCCATCGGTAAAAAAGTGAGCAGCGTCAATCCGAGATCGTTTTCATCTTCGACGAAGCCACCGGGACCGGTACCGTGATGCGTGATTGCCCAAGCGGCTAGCAAGCCCGAGATCAGCAACCAGGAGCGTGCAATCACTCGCAGCCCCCTGCCTGTCGACATGAATGCCACCATCGGGAATACGAAACCGAGGTATTGAAAGAACAGATCCCGCCAGAGATAGAATGCCCAGAAATCGTTTCGGACCAGGTCGTCCCAAACGAGCTTCCCAATCATCGTGCGCAGCGCTTCCCCCGAGAGGAAAAGGAAGATGATCTTCATCTGCGTTTCCCAGCGTCTCCCCGCGCGTCCGAGCCACGCGACAACACAGAGAATTGATACGGCAACCGGTATTCGCAAGGTACCTACAATCGGCACGATGTCCTGCGGTCGCAAAAACAGGATCGCGAGGTTGAGCATGAGAAGCGACTGAACAAGTCGCTCTCCGGACGGCGAGTCGGTCACAGCGTAAACTTCTTGGAGCGCGTCGCTCGCTTTGCGTTGGCTTGGTGCGTTCATCAGTTTCTGAGTAAGATCTGCATCGGATTACCGTCCGGCGGACTCTATCAGTATTTATTAGGCTAGATAAGTACTTACGTCGTCAGCCGAATCATCTGCCGCAAAGAGATCGAAATGAATGTCGCGGTGCGGATTAAGTCTACAATTGCACAACATAACGGGGTAATGAGAAGTACTGTGCCCGCACGATGAGATAAGTCATGGTCGGCACGGGCGATTACGTCAAAAGTGTTCTTTAGCCGAAATTGAGCCGCGCACGTCTTTCAACGGTGGTGGGGGTTTACGCTTAAAAAATACGCTGGAATTGTATTTTTACCATGAACTGGTAAAAAACACCCGGCGACCAATTTGGTCGGAATTTTTAAGTCCGAGCGCGAATTGAAGAGTGGATTGTTGGGCATGAGACAACGGTTGAGGGACATCTGTAATCTGCTTGCAGTGCTCTGTTTGAGCCTTGCCATTATCTGCTTCGCCCGGTGGGCAGGCGACATTCGCCAGATTCAACGTCAGGTTGGAAACGAGATCGAGGGAGCTACGAGCCAGAAGCAGTTGCTCGATCAATCGGTAACGTTTCTCAAGCAACATGTCCGCGAGGACAGCAACAACTCCTATTTCCTCGTGCCGCTGTTCGAATTCATGCGGCCAACCGCGCTCCAGGTCATTGATCGCGGCGGCGATTGTGCCTATCTCGGTCGGGCCCTCATCGTAATTCTTAGACAATACGGAGTTTCCGCTTCTAAGCTGGCGGTCTATCACAACGGTGCAGCAATTCATTCGGTTGTGCAGGTCAATACTGACTCGGGCGATTACGTCGTCGACCCCCTGTTTCACATCATTCATCAGAATCCGGACGGGTCACCAATTCCCCTCGACAAGCTCCGTGATCCGGCAGTTCTGCGGCAGTCTTTGGAGTGGGCACACGAACGCGGCGACCTGACGAACGTCGATTCGTATCCGGACGATTACTATTTCACTGATGTGCGAACGATCGATTGGACCAGGAGTGCGCTGCTGCGCGTATCTTACAGCCTGCTGCGCACGGTGCTTCCGACGCCGGTTGTGGACACTCTTCCGAGACCGTACTTCGTAGAGGAGCCGGCTTTGTTGCTCGCAATGTTTAGCATCGCACTCGCGATGTTTTGCATGTTTGTCCGCGATGCCGTACAGCCGCCGGCTGACGCGCGAGAGAGTAACGAGAACGACAGCTTCGGCCACACCCCGAATATTTCGGTTGCACGCGCGAAGCTGTAATGCGCGGCGCCAAAATCTGGCGACAAACTGATTCGGAACCGTTCGGCTCTCGAGGAGCTGCCCTTACGGGACGATTTCCACAGTCAATCCGGTAGGAGTGCTGGGGCGAGAGCCCGATGCGCCGGCAGTCCATCCACCGGACAGACAGTTCGGCGAAAGTGCGTTGAGCGCTCCCCCGAGCAACGGATTTTCGAGAATCGACCCGCTGTCGTACCCGAGCGACTGCCACTGACCGAGCGAGAAGTTTCCACCCGTAGCTCCGGTATCACTCCCGAAGAGATCGAACTTCACTGTCGTCTTCGGATTGAAATAACAGTTGCCGCCCGCGACGATCGCGTTCGCAGACCGAAACGAATTGTACTGCGCGTCAGTTCCGTAGTGCTCGACACGGAACATCCCATTCTCCGAGGTGTAGCTCGCGGAGTTGTCGATGACGACGTTGTGCCGAAATGTCGTCGTGCCGAGTGAGGCGTTCACTGACTCCGACTGATTGAGCCCGCTCGCATTCACCACCGTATTGTATTCGATAGTCTCATTCCGGCAGTGCGGCTCACCGCCACCCATTTCCGAGCAGCGGTAGAACGTCCCGCCCTGGTAGCCATCGTCGTTGACAAGCAAGTTGTGATCGATGACCAGGTCGGAGGAGCAGCTGAAGATTGCCGAGTTGTAGCAATTCTTGAAGATATTTCCCTTTACTTTTGTCGTTCCCGCAACATCGGAAGGATGCTTGTACTTGAAGCAGTACCCGGCTACCCCGCCGCCGTAGTTCGGCGGATTCGTATACGACATTCGATTATATTCAACCCGCTGATTGCCGCCTTTGAAAAATACGATCAGCGATACGTTTTCATTGAGCGGAGACGCTGGGTCGTACACATCTGAAAACGAATTGTGGTGGACGTAGAAATCGACAGGACTCGCAGCGCTCAAGCAAGCGACGTTATTGGCACCGATCCCTTTCGCTCCGTGACAGTTGACCCGCGAGATCTCGGCGTGCTGTGTATCCTCGAACATCATCGAGGCACCATAACCGCCGGTGATATCCAGGTCTTCAACCTTCACGTATTGAACGCTTTCGAAGTGCAGCACAAATCCATAGGTCGAAGCGCTCATGCTCGGGCTCAGCACAGCGGTGGATCCTGGATAGCGCTTGATCGTAATCGGCGCCGCGGCAGTCCCTGAGGTATGAATATCGAGCGCAGCGTAAGCAGCGGTTCCTCCGGGTGAATAGTAGTCAGTGCAGGTGCCGGAGCCTTTGAGATAAACGACGTCACCTGGATTGAGTTGATACCATCCGGCCGGACGAGAGCTCGACGACGAGTAATACGTGACCTTGCGGAAAGTCTTCCACGGCTTCGCGTAGCTCCCGTCTCCAGTGGAATCACTGCCGGCGCTACAATCGACGTACTTGCACGTCCCCCCGCCCTGCGCTTCGCAAATCGGTCCGGCTGTGCACGCCGTGTACTGACCGTTGCCCTGACATGTGTGGACCTGTCCCCCGGAACATCCGCTCGCAGTCGTCACTCCAGGGTAAACGCGGTAGTCGTTGTCATCGCAATCGGAGGAGGCCGGAATACCGTCGTTATCCTTGTCGGCACCCGCACAAGCGAGAAGCCCGTCACCGCAAAGCGAGGGAAGCGCTGCTTGCGCTCGGCTCAAGTGCAACGCGGGACACGCGATGACGCCGAGGAGTAGCAAACCGCTCGAAAGATAACGTAGTGCCTTCATAGAACAATGCCCCTGACTTTTTTCCGTACGTAACTGAGATAATCGTATCAAAACGGTTTGTTCTTGATAAATGGAGACGCGCGAAGCATTGGGTGGTCTCGACCATATCGCGGAAATACTTCCCGGCCGACCCCCTGGACCCGATTCATTGGCAGTCCCACGTCGCAGCGCTCAGAATCTAAGCTCGTGTGCGCCCAGCGAAATCTAACTGAGCAGTCTAGCGAACGACTATTCGGAATAGTTGAGCGGAAGAGAAATCATCAACGCTCGCTCCCGACTGTTCACGATATCACACGCAAAATGCTCAGCCAATTCTCGATGCCGAAACTAATTCGGCTGTTTCACTTTTGCGTATTCGACAGATAAACGCTCAGCAAGGCCCTTTGTTGAGTAGCGCTCGCATACGAACTGCCTCGCGGTGGTCTGCAGCTTCAGACAGAGGTCGCTGTCTTCAAAAGCCCGAGAGATCTGAGCCGCGAACTCTTCGGGGGTTTCAGCGAGAAGGAGTTGAGCCCCGTCCTGACACTCCAACCCGGATGCTCCAAAGCGAGTGGATACGACAGGAATGCCGGACGCGAAGGCATTCACAACTTTGAGCTTGGTCCCTCCACCGTCTCGCATCGGACAGACAAAGACGCGCGCTCGATGAAAATATTCGCGAACATCATCGACGAAACCCGTGAACGTCACTCCCGCAGAGGCGTCTCCGAGATCGATCCCTCCGTCGGGCACGCGTCCGACAACAGTCAACCGAGCGTCAGGATATTTCCGGCGCACTTCGGGGAATATCTCGCGGCAGAAATAGATCACCGCGTCACGATTTGGATACCAATCCATCCCGCCGACAAACAACATCTCGCGATTGAACGGCACCCCTGAACGCGGTTTCCAGTAATCGCAGTCCACCGGATTTTCAACGATAACGACGGGCGCCTTCCCAGCGAATGTTGCTATTTCACTGGCGTCGTCTCCGGATACAGCAACATGCAGCGCAAAACGCGGGCCGTACGTCCGCTCGTAGCTCTCCAACTTCGCCGCTTCCCAGGAAAAAAACGCCTTCTTGAGCGCGTTCGTCTGCAGCGACGCTCGGCGCCGCATCATCGACGACTCCACGTTGTGATGATTCAAGACGACAGGACAACGGATCGACGGAAGGAGGTCTTCCACAAGTCCAAGCGTGTCGGCGTGAACAAGATCGAACCGCTCTCGGGAGAGCAAAAGCGATACCGCGTCGGTCATCTGGCGAGAGCGAAAAAGCTCGACCGAATACGGTCTGTTCCGGATTGCAGAGCGCAAGAGAACCGCCGCTTGAGAAGGGAAGCAACGGGACTCGTCCGGCGCCGCAAAAATGACACACTCACAGAAGCGCTCGAGATCTGTCCTCGCTTGTTCAAAGAGATGTGCATCGTGAATATCGAGCCCGCGCGTCAGGGTAATTAAGCTGACTTCATGATGCTCAGCGATACCCTGGAGCAAGCCGCGGCTCCTTTGAAGCGCTCCGAAACCGGTATCTGGATACGGCGTGAAATGGGAGAGCCAGAGAATCTTCATGCAGACCTCGTCGGGCCAAGCGTCTGCTCGAGCATTGTTTGGAATTGCGAGACGTATTGCACTTCGCCGAATTTGCTTCGCACTTCATCAGCCGCAGCTCTGCCTAGACGGTCCGCCAATTCCGGCTCCAGGAGCACACGTCGAAGGTTCACCGCAAGGTCGCTCACGTTTTCCGACTCGAAAAGCAACCCTGTCCGTCCGTGATCCACATAATATGGGATACCATCGACGCGGGACGCCACGACTGGTTTGCCGAGCGCCATCGCCTCGAGCAAAACTCGACCCATCGCCTCAGTTCTCGAGGGCAACACGAACGCAGAACAGCGGCTCATCAGCCGGACGGTTTCGTCAAACGGAACACCGGGAGAAAATTCCACTCTCAGCCCCTCCGCGAGCTTCTCGAACGGCCTGCGGTCCGTACACCAGCCGACGATCTTCAATGTATAATCGGGCACCTCGCCCGCAATCTCTCGAAATGCTCGAAGGAGCACATCGACGCCTTTCAGGAACCATGGATAGCCGACAAAAAGCAGATAGCGATCATTTTCGGCCGATCGCTGGAAAGTGGTGACCGGAACGAATTCATGAAAAACGCTGACCGGTTTCTTCGCCGCCGCCGGATACGCTTTGAGCTGGGTTGGGAAGAGAAGTCGGATCCTCGACGCGCGCCGGATGCACAAGTTGAGCATGGCGTCGGTGAGCTTGGGTTTCAGCCCGGCAGGAGGTGGCGCATCGGGGCTCTCGTACCGATAAGCCTTATCCGGCACTCCAGGGACCTCGAGGATCAGCTTCGCTCCGGTGAGCAGGCTGAGCAACACCGCGCAGACTCCTGGGACATTCGACCCATAGCAGATGATGACCTGATACTTACGTGAGCGGTGAACGCGCAAACCGTGCGAGAGATAGAATGCTGCCTGAGCAAATGCTCGCAGCGGTGGGCGGTACCTGAAGTAGCGGTAGACATGATACCGGAAGTTGCCGCAGGCCTGCCTTTCAGCGGGAAAATGCTTCTCCATTTCCGCGTCGGACATCCACCAGGTCGGTAGCAATACGTCACCTTCTGCAATCCTTGACAAATAACAGTGTTTGTCCCATTCCTGCTTCGCCGGCGGCGGGTTCGGACCTGGATAGAGATAGAGAATTCGATAAAGCTGCACAGCTTGCACCTAAACTAACATCCTTAAGTAGTTCGATATTCTCACAGCGCCAGAAGCTCCGGCAACATTCGAATGGGGAAAATGTCTCACAAACTGCCGTATCAGTCTCTCTCGCGGCTCATGTTTGTTTTGCTGCTCAGTGCCGGTTGCGGAAGCGGCGGCGGTGGAAGCTCACGCGATGTGGGCTCGTTCGCGCGGGAAGAAGTGGCCGTCGGGGACGGCGAAGGCGCTCTTCAGGTAAGTTGGGACGAGCCGACCCTGCATGAGGACGGAACTCCGATATCAGGAACGCTCGAATTCAACCTCCATTATCAGAACGATTCGGGAACCGAGGCTCAAATTATCTCCGTCGGACAAACAAACAGTGTGCTCCTCCGCGGGCTTCGAAACGGCAGCTTCGCGTTCGCAGTAACGGCCGTAGAGACCAACGGTTATGAGAGCTCCCTGTCAGACTGGAAAACGGTGGCGCTGCCGTAATTTCTTGCGCAAGAGGCCCTCGTCTCCCCTTCTCTTCCGGCACTTCCCTTTCTCTTCCGGCACTTCGCTGGGAGCGCGTCCCGACGCTCGGATTTCTTAGTTGCCACGCCGTCTCGGATACGGCGATACTGGTTGGGCCGATTTCGGCAAGCTGCTTCAACCCTCGTTCCGCACCGCAGCTCTACCGCTCGAGGTTCGAATGCCCTCCCCTCTTCTACAAATGCGCCGCTCCAACTTGGGAAAAAACCATCTGCAGACGTTGCGTTGGCTCAAGCGAGAGGGTTGGAAGATTGGATTCCGACCGGACGCCTATCTCCTCTCCCATCCGACATACGGCACAATTCCAACACCGATCGAGCTGCAGCTTCGCAGCCATCCCAGTAGCGACCTGGATACACTTCAACAGATCTTTGTCGAGATGCAGTACCTTCCGGCTGTACAAGCTATGCTGCAGCACTCGCCGAGCTGCCACAATCCACTGATTATCGATGGCGGCGCCAATGCGGGGCTTTGCACAGTTTTTCTTGCTCGGCTGTTCCCCAATCATCGGATTATCGCAGTCGAACCGTTCTCCGAAAATGTGGAAGTAATGAGAAGGAATTTCGAGCGCGCGTCGATCACCGGCGTTGAGATCTTCGAAGGTGCGCTTTGGGGCCATGCAGCCCGGCTTCAACTGAACCGTGCACATGGCGACGGCCGTGAGTGGGCCGCTTCGGTAATCGAGCTCGGTTCGGGCTGGATTGAAGGTGCAACGGTCGAGCAGCTCGTGAACAGATACTTCCCCGGCTCGCCGATCGACCTCCTGAAGCTCGATATCGAGGGAGCCGAGTTTAGCGTGCTGAACGATCCCGCAACGGAGCGCTTCATCGTGAGCAATGTGCGAGTACTGACGATGGAGGTCCATCCAGGCTTCGGTGACATACCGGCTCTGCTCGAAAGGTATTCAGCGCACTTCGCGCTCGAGAAGCTAGGAGAAGACTATGTCGGCTACAATCGCCAACCGGTAGTCGAACGCGGGGCTCAATGACTAAGGACGGACGGCGGTCATCTCCGACTCCTGAAACCGGAAGCGAAATGCTCCCGGGCGCTCGGGGCGCGCGCTTTCTGCTGCCGATCGATTACCCACCGTCCACGATCGCGGAACCACGATGGGGGTATACTCGACCCGAGCACGCCGGGCTCCAGGCTCTTTTCGCGCGGTTCGAAAGCGATTATGTCGAGATACTCTCACGGCTGAGAGAAGTAGCACCCCAGCTCGGCACTCTTCAGCAACTTCAAAGGCCGGAAGAAT
Organism: Bdellovibrionota bacterium; assembly: GCA_046328905.1. Classification (GTDB taxonomy): domain Bacteria; phylum Bdellovibrionota_C; class UBA2361; order SZUA-149; family CAZDWZ01; genus JAXLVP01. The sequence goes on along the minus strand of JAXLVP010000002.1, from coordinate 1,013,656 downwards.
TTTCTCCCGAGGTAATCTGGAATGACGGGGAGATGAACGGACTTGATCTCGCACTGCTCTATCTGCTCTTGCGAGACTACCGACCCGCACGCTACGTCGAGATCGGCTCCGGAAACAGCACGCTGCTTGCGTTGAAGGCGATCGCCGACTTTGGTCTCGAGACCGAGCTGATTGCGATCGATCCCGCGCCGCGACGGCCTCTCGGCGGTCTCCCCATCAAAACGATCCACCAGCCTCTCGAAGCACTCGAAAGTCTGGCTCTCTTTCAAGACCTTCGTCCTGGGGACATCGTTTTTTTTGACGGGACTCACCGCGCTTTCATGAGCTCGGACGTGACGGTCTTCATGCTCGACGTGCTTCCGATACTCGCACCCGGTGTTCTCATCCATTTCCACGACGTCGCTCTTCCCTACGATTATGATCGCTATTTCAAGCTCCGCTACTGGAATGAACAATACATGCTTGCGACATATCTGCTTGCCGCCCCGGAAAAGATCAAAGTGATCTTCCCGACTCAATACGTTTGCCGGCATGCTTCGATGAGCAAGCTGCTCGATCCACCGCTCATCGACGGCATCAACCCACGCTATTCCCGACAGGGTTGGTCCTTCTGGTTTACGAAGCTCGCGTAAGAGCCTCTTTGATCTCGTCTACCGGCCCAGACGAAAGCAAGACAATGACATCGCCGGGTCGCCGGACGTGCTCTATTGCTGTTAGAAGCCCTCGATTGTCCGCAGCGGCCGTAGCCTCGATCCCTCGAGCGGAAAGGTCGTTACACAGCCGCTTCGTATCCAGGAGACGATGACCCTTATCTCCCCAGTTCAACTCCGGCCTCCGAATAACGACGACGCACGAACCGTGAAACGCGTCAGCATACTCCGCCTGGAAAAGATCCCATTTCCCGGTCGGTGCAGTGGGGAGAAACACTGCGATGATACGCTTCTCCGGGTAGCATTCCTGTAGCGCACGTAGCGTTCGACGAACCGCGGTTGGGTGATGCGCAAAGTCGTCAACTATCGTGAGCCCACCTGTCTCGGAAACGACCTCCAATCGACGTCGCAGCGGAACGAAATTCGCTAGAAATTCAGCGCTTCGAGACAGTGGAATACCCAGCTGTAGTGCCGCGGCAGCCGACGCTAACGCGTTCTCGGAATTCATTTGCCCGGCCACCGGCAATCGAACCGTCAGTCCTTGCTCGGTCGAAGTGTTAATCTGGAATTCTTGCTGCCGACCGATAGGTCTTCGAGCCGTTCCTCGGATATCGGCATCTTCGCAGAATCCGACGGTGACAATTCTCGCTCGGCACACCGACCTCCATTGCTCGAGCCGACGGCGGATGCAGTCGTTGTCGAGATTGCAGATCAACGCGCCGTCATCGGGCAATGACTCGACGAGCTCGTCATACACTGCGAGGAGCTGCTCGAAGCTCCTGTAGATGTCCGCGTGATCCATCTCGATTGCGTTCATTACAGCAATCTGCGCCGAGAACGTTGCGAGCTTCGGCTTCGCAGCAAAGAATGCCGAACGGTATTCGTCTCCCTCGATCACGAGAGCTCGGCCAGCCCCAACCCGAATACCCAGCGAGCCGTCTTGTCCGATTGCACCAGAGAAGTAAGAGGGATCCGCACCGGCGGACCGCAACACGTGCGCTACCATGGCCGCGGTCGTGGATTTACCGAATGTGCCCACGACGAGGCACCGCTCCTGTTCTTTCGGAAAGAGTTCACCGAGCAGTTGCGGCAGGCTTGTGTACGGTAGCTGCAGAGCAGCAGTCTGCTTCACCTCAGCGTTATTGGCGCTTGCCGCCGCGCCGACGACAACGAGATCAGGCGGATCGGCAAGGTGACTCGATTCGAAGTTGGAGAAGAGCGTAATCGGAGCCGCGCGAAGCAGTGTTCGCGTAGGCTCGAAATATTCTCTGTCACTCCCTGAAACGTGGTATCCGCGGCGTGTAAGCTCGATCGCTACCTGTGCCATAGCTATGCCTCCCACACCTATGAAATGAATGCGCCCGCTCCTCGGAACCTGCGAGAGCCGGGCGACGCAATCGGCGCGAAAATAAGAGTCAAGCATACGTGCAGAGATATATTATGCTACGTTGATCTAGCCCGTTTTCCCGAAGATTGCCACTCCGCACGACGGGGATTGGCCTGAGCACAGAACACTGATTTGAACACAATGCCTGAGAATAGTTCAGACCACGCAATAAGCGATGAAGACCGAATATCAGTTGCATCGCACTTTATCCGGCCGATTCCGATCTTACTCGGGGAGACAGCTGCGCGTTACTCTCTTTCCCTGCTTATCGAACATCTGCTCGAAACGAGCTCGCACGATCCTCGCGCACAAAAGAGCGACAGCTTCGAGCAACTTGCAGCAGAGCTCAAAAGGCGCTTCTTCGATCCATTCCGAGGGCAGCCCGCATACACATTCCATACGGGAGAACCACTCACCGCAGAGCAACTTGGAATCGCGAGAGAGCTTCTGCTTGTCGACGAGCTGGCGCCGTCTCCTGAACGATACGATGCCGTTGTGGTTTTCGGCGGTCTTTTTTCCGCGTCTCAGGCTCAGCTGTCTTACCTCTGCGGGGCGGCGCCCTCGCTGAAAAGCGGCGCTCCGATCTTCGTGCTGTGCTCCGAGCGACGGCTCCTCCCGGTTGAGCTCTGGCAGATAAAGGAGCGCCGGGGCCCCAGCTCACTCAACAGCCGACCTCGAAATGAGATCGACATGCTCAAGCTGCTTTGGAGCGATCTCGACTCTACAAGTCCCGCTCTTCACGAGTCAGGCGAAAACGTTGTCTTCGTTTGCGCGCCGAATATCAAAGTGGAGAACGGACCCACAGCTCGGAATGCCGGCACTCGAGAAACGATTCGGCAACTCCTCTCCGAACATCCTCAGACCACCGGCTGTAGCATTCTCGCAGTTTCATCACAGCCCTACCTACGGTATCAGACGGTCGCCCTCGTCCGTTCACTTCTCGAAGCGGGTGTCCGCCCAAAGCACGTGCACGGTTGTGGTCCGGCAGCTCCAGCTGAGGGGCTAACGGTCAACGCATTTGGCAATATGCTGACAAAGCTCATCTTTGAGGAGCGACGGCTCAGCGAGCAGCTTGGCTCTGCATCCGCTCCACCACGGCCTTCGTGAGAGCCGGATAGTCGACCTTCCCAGTGCCTGTCAGAGGAAATTCTTGAAAGTCGATCACTGAGGAGGCTTGCATATACGTTGGCAGAGTGCTGTTTACCGCACGAAGCGCGTCTGACGGTTCGAACGTCTCCGAACCGGGCACGACACACAAAACGAGTCTCACCGTCCGATCAAGAGTAATAGCGAGCGCTGCGACGTCCGCAAAGAGCGCAAGCCGGCGCGCGGCATCCTCAACGTTTAAAGGGTCCACACGATAGCCGCGAACCTTGACTGCACGATCGCTTCGTCCACAAAATAGGAGAGCGCCGGATTCCAACCGACGCACGATGTCGCCTGTCGCGTACCAATGCGGTCGCGGCACAGGGGCCTCGGGAGAATCCGAGGGTAATTCTCCACGGACACCAAGATAACCGCGAAAAACTTGGGGTCCTGAGATGAGCAGCTCCCCGCGAGTCGGGTCGGCATCATCGCCGAAGGGTTCAATCCGAACTTCGACACCTGGAAACGGCGACCCGATGGGAAGGTAGCCGGTTTGTTGCGGATCCGAATCCCCATCGGCGAACCGATACCCGCAAACGGCAATCGTTCCTTCTGCAGGACCGTAAAAGTTCCAGATCTGTGAACGCGGGCTCGCGGCTCGCCACCGCTCAGCCAACTCCAAAGGGAACGCCTCCCCTGCTTGAATGACGATTCTCAGCGATGGAAGATCGGGTGCATGCGTGCCTGCAGTTCGGAACATTTGCGCGGCTACATGCGCCGTGCTCAACCAAACCGTAAGGCCCGCCTTTCGTAGGTATTGATATGGTGCCGCTCTGTATCGTTCCGGAATCGGCACAAGGGTCGCTCCATTCAGCCAGCAGCTCAGCACATCGTGAACACTCAGATCGAAGCAAAGGTCATTTGCCTGCGAGCATCGATCGGTATGCGTGAACGGGAGCACCTGATCGAGCGCTCGCAGATATGCGTTGAGGTTTGCGTGCGTAATCGGAACTCCCTTCTGCGGGCCCGTGCTGCCCGAGGTATGAATGACGTACGCCACGGATTCTGCGTCGGAGGCAGAACGAGGATCCAGCTCTGCGTCCGAAAATGTCTCACCGCCAAACATGAGGTAACGATGCTGTGGGTGGTGCGCACGCAAATGGACGCAATTCGGGTTTGCCCAGATCGATTCCGGTAACACGACCGCAACTGAGTGCTGAATCTGAGACAACGTGGCGCAAGCGTGCTCCACAGTTTGCTCGCATACCAGCAGGTGTTCGATTCCCGCGGCGTGAATGACCGCGGCTACCGATTCTGCCGGAACCTTACGGCTGAGAGGGATGTAGGCTCTCTCAAGCGCAAACGCGGCAAGCATCCCCGCATATGTAAGGGGGTCAACAGCAGCGAATACACCTAGCGGACCGGAAGGCATCGCTGTCTTGCCGGTGAAGGCGGCGCCGCATCCGTCTCGGAACTCGCAAGCGAGGCGTTTTGCGAGCTGATGGACTTCACCGTAGGTGTATACCCGATCCTCCAGCTCCAGGCAGCTTCGCTCGGGATACGACTGCGCGATCTGACAGAATTGCTCCCAAACCATATCAGGAATCAGTCCTTCGAATCGGATCCAGTTTCGCGGAGCCGTTCCAGCTTCGCCACTACGCTCTCGAGACGTGCAGTAAAGCTCTCAACCGAAGCAAAGCTGTCCTCTTCGAAATTGTCGATGAGGTCATAGAGGTCGAGCTTCAGAAGCTCAGCGACCGACACGAGGATGCTCACAATGTTCAGAGAATCGGCATCGAGAGCGAGGCCACGCTCATCGACATTCAGTGTCTGCAGATAGAATTGTTTGCATGCTTCCAGCTGAGAACTGGAAAGACAGGTCTTCATGGCACTCCCGTTCGTGAAGGTTGGTCGCCTTAGGTTTACAATATGCAGAATGACCTAGCACGTTCCGAACGGGCTCGAACGGAACAAACGCTTACACTTTGCGGTGAGATCTTTTATCATGGTAGTTGGAGCCCGGTTGTTGGACTATTCGGACTAAAGGGAACGGGATTGTATGACTGAGCGCGCCTCGCGCGAAGAGCTTCTCGGCTACTTGCAGAGCTTGTTCAACTGTAGGTCGGGACTCCACCATTTCCTGCGGAAAGCCGAGGCCGGTCAAGCTACGACGGTAGCGTTTTTCGGCGCGAGCCAGACCGCCATCCGGGGCTGGGCTCAAAAGACCTTCACATTCTTGCAGACGCTGTATCCCCAAACGCCGCTTCGCTACGAAAATGCCAGCCAAGGTGGCGTCGATCTGTTCCTGGCGAATCGATTCGTCGCTACGAAGTTGCTCCCGTTGGAGCCGGACCTGGTCTTTTTGGAGTTCACACCCTCGAGCGGCACAACGAAGCCGGAACGCGCGGCTGTCCTGATGGAACAGCTCCTCCACACTCTTTTCGAAGCCCTTCCTCAAACGGATTTTTGTTATGTTCATTGTCCCGACCGCACAGTTATGAACGAACGCCTGAGCGGAGGTGAATATCCGCGCCAGGTTCGCGTTATCGAGCGGTTGATGGCTTACTACGATATCCCGACCATCAACTTCATCGAGCATGTGCTCACAAAGATGCTCAACGATGAGATCGTGTTCGATCGGGAGCATTACAACGAGCTCCGACAAAAGCTGTCGCGGGAAGAGATCGCGAAGCGGATTCACTATTCAGTAGAAGGTCATCCGATTATCGGTACCGGGGACGAAATTTGTCTCGAGGTAATGAAGCAGGCCCTCCCCGTACTCCTTGCGAACGCGCGGCCGAGAATGATGCCCGAGCCCCCTCGGATGCTTCCCAAGCCTTCGGACGCCACCCTCAGTGAGCTCATTGAAGCGTTCAGCGATGAAACAAAATCAATCGGTGACCTCGGGCTGACAAGGGGCGAGCTGCCTTCGCTCAAACGATTCACCAATCTGCGCCACCTCAATCTGACAGGCGTTTCCATCACCAGCTCGGAGCTTTCGTTCGCTGAGTGTCCGAAGCTGACCGGTCTGAAGCTGCAGATGTGCGATCTGCAGATGCCTTTTCCCGACCTGCGCCACAATCCACAGCTCAAACAGCTCGGTCTCGCTTGGAACCGGCTTTACGGCGCAGTACCGAGCTTCGAGGAGAATCCTCAGTTAGAGCTCCTCGCCCTCGGTCATAACGAGCTCGAAACTCTTCCGGAAAGGTTCGAGCTTCCGAAGCTCAAGTTCTTCGAGCTGTCGCACAATAGCTTCGAAGGAGACGCTCCTGACTTCCGGGGCTGCAAAAGCCTCGAACTGCTTGCGCTCGATGAAAACGCGTTTAGCGGGACTCTGCCGGATGTCAGCGAGCTGCCGCTCAAAAACCTCCATCTGTATGGGTGTAAGTTTACAAGCTACGATCCAGGGTCGTTTTTCAACCCGGGGCTCGCGACCGTGATTCTCGGACTGAACCCCCTCGAGCGTGAAGCCGTATACACAATCCTGTATGACTTCGTCATCCTCAGTGAGCGAGAGAGCTGCTTACCGAAGCATGTTGACTTGATGGGCTGCCTCTGCGGCGAGAGCCAGGAGCGTGATTTGATCGAAAAGCTCAGAAGCAAAGGCTGGACGATCATCGGCGCCGTGGAATAGCGGTTTACCACAGTGCGCCGAACGGCTTGCCGCGAATCGTGGCGACGCGCAAAGACCGCTGCTGCGTCGGGGAACCATCAGCGTTGAGAGTAAAGTCCCTCGTAAGACACGATCATCTTTTCGATGGTGAAGAGTCGACGGAGACGCGCCGCACCATTCTCACCGAGCCGGCGCAGCTCGGTCGGGCTCTGTGTGAGCAGGACCACCTGCTTCGCAATGCTTTCCGGATCAGGGTCTACAAACCGCCCGGTCACATTCGCTTCGATCAGCTCCGGGTTTCCGCCCACTTTCGTCGCGAGAACGGGTAAGCCCGCGGCCATCGCCTCGAGGATGCTGCATGAAAGACATTCGGTTTCCGACACAAGAGCAAAGCAATCGCACGCCGCGAGATACGACGGCACATCCGTCTGAAAGCCGATGAGCTTCACCCGCTCGCCGACACCGAGCTTCTCGATGAGCGCCTCGAGCGTTCGGCGCTCGGGCCCGTCACCGGCGATGACCAGTCGGGCGGGTGTGCTTGCGGGGATGCGCGCAAACGCTTCGACGAGCAGCCATTGACGCTTCAGCTCGACCAGCCGTCCGACCGTGAGGAGAAGCATCTCACTCTCGGCAACACCCAGCTCCGCCCGCACCTCGGCTCGTGGCCGGGTCGGCTTCAGATCGGGATTGATCCCGTTGTAGATTGTCCGCAGTCTGTCGCGCGGGAAGAAAGCGTGTCGACGGAGAAAGTCTTCCAGGAATTGAGCGACCGTCACAAAGTATGTGCCCAGAAACGCGGTGCCTTGCAGTGCCCGCACACGGAAGGCTGTGTGTTCTTCGAGAGTATAAATATCATGCAATGTCGCGACATGCGGAAGGCGCGCGAATGTGGCCGAGAGCCCGCCGCCGATCGAGGAGCCGAACAGGTGCGAATGCAACACCGACACGTTCTCACGGCACAGGCGCTTGGCAAACCGGCGCGCAAAGAATGGAAGCGTCTTCCAACTTTTGTACGCAGGCCAATCCTCGAGCAATCGAAGCTCCACACCGCGAGATTGTGCCCGGTGCTCGAGATCCGGGCTGGGAAAGTGATAGACCGGTGCGTCGTAGCCCCGTTTGGCCAGCTCAGCCGCAATGTCGACAACGACCGCTTCGGCGCCACCGTAGACGGTCGTATCCACAAACTGAGCGATCGTTTTTTTCATATACAATCAAGATTCAGCATCCGGCTCAACCTCGCTTCATGAACCCCACTCCGTGCTCACGGAGTTTCTCCTGCATCTCGAGTTTTCGCTCAGCTGAGATCACGTCCGCCGCATACAGCTCTTCGGAAAAATCCACCTGAGGGAGCTTCAAAAGCTTCTCCCGATATTCGGCCACAGACATTAGCCTTCGCGCCGGCGCTCCAGCCCACAGCTCACCGTCGGGAATATCCGCGGTGACTACTGCACCCGCACCGACGATGCTGTTCTCTCCCACTGTCACACCCGGAAGTATCGTTGTTCCGCCGCCGATGAAACAGTTCTTCCTGAGATGCACCAGTCCGACGCGCGTTTTACCGATAACCTTCAATGAGCTGGCATCGTGCGCAAACACTCGAACGGAAGGTCCGAACACTACCTGGTCTTCGATGGTGATCAAATGACAATGCGATGGATCGAGAAAGAATCCGTCGTTCAGATAAACGTTCTTCCCGAGCTTGAGCCCCGACCGAACCAACTTCTCGACATATCGCGTCTGCCGGTAATTCCGGATTCGATCAAGCATGGCCTCTCCAGTCTACCGGTGTGGTTCTTCAAACAGCTCGACCCGTTCTGCGACAATTTCACCTCGAAAGCCCTCACCGAGGAAGATCGGAGCGAGCGTGTTGAATCGAGAAACCGCGTCCGTGACAAAAAACTGTGCGGAGCCGGTTTTTTCTACGGGAACCTCGGCAGGCGTTAAAGCTTTCTCAACGGCAACAGCCATCGCCTTCGAACATTCGACAATCTGCACCGACTCCCCGAGGTAATCTTGAATCACCGGCGCGAGCACAGGGTAATGGGTGCAGCCGAGAATCAGCGTATCAATCTCTTGCGCACGGAGCGGTGCCAAATAATGGGCGACAATCTTCTCGACGATCTCGCCGCGGATCATTCCTTGCTCAACAACCGGAACAAACAGCGGGCACGCGAGCGAGAAGACTTCTGCGTTCGGATCAACGGCTGCAAGGCGGGCGGCGTAAGCTCTGCTTCCAATCGTAGCCTCGGTGCCAATCACACCGATCATTTTTCGCCGGCTCTGCGCGAGCGCGGTTTGGACCGCCTGATCGATCGTTCCCACCACAGGGCAGGGCAGGTCCTTCGCTAGGGCATCAAGCGCGAGCGACGAAGCAGTATTGCAAGCGACGACCACGATCTTCACCCCCCGCTCGAGCAGGAAGTGGCTGCATTCGCGTGAATAGCGGACGATCGTCTCCGCGCTGCGCGAGCCGTAAGGCGTGCGCGCCATATCGCCGAGATATACGAAGTCCTCGTCCGGAAATGCGCGCTGCAGCTCGCCGAAGACAGTCAGTCCACCGAGTCCGCTGTCGAATACTCCAATAGGGCCAGATTCTTGAAACATCGCTCTCTTATTCCACGGCGTCATTCACCACGCCAAAACCTTCCCGTTCTTGCATAATTTCCGTGAAGATTCAAACCGACTCGCCAGTCCCGTATTCCGCTTGCTAATTGCAACCGCAATTGAGAACTTTTCCCAATGTCCGAACCCCTCAACGTTGTCACTCTCGGCTCACCCGACGCTCGGCCGCTGATACTCCTTCACGGCTGGCGCCAGTCGCTCGAAGCTTTACGCCCCCTCGGTGAATTTCTCGCCAATGATTTCCGAGTACACCTGATCGATCTCCCCGGTTTTGGGCAATCGCCCCTGCCGGACGAAGTCTGGGGTACCGGAGATTACGCAAAGCGGATCCTGCGATATCTTGAAGAACAGAAGCTCAGCCGAGCCATCTTTGCGGGGCACTCTTTCGGTGGAAAGGTCTCGCTGTTTATCGCCGGCTCGACCCCGAACAAAGTCGAACGGCTGATTCTCATGGACTCGTCGGGGGTACCCGCTCGATTCTCGTGGAAGCGCCGCGCGCGAATCCAATGGATAAAAACCTTGCGTTTCTTTCTGAAGCCGTTGCAACGGAAGTGGAATGTTCCGCTCTACGAAAAGTGGTTCGTTCCGCGCTACGCGTCGAGCGATTACCAAACGGCAGGTGCACTGCGGAATACCTTCGTGAAAGTAGTGAACGAGGATCTCACTGAGCTCCTGCCGAAGATCGAAGCGCCTTCGCTCCTTCTTTGGGGGGAGCTCGACAACGAAACGCCGGTTACCAGCGGGCAGCGCATGGCCGAGCTCATCCCACAGGCCGAGCTCGTAGTGCTTCCCGGCAAGGATCATTTTCCTTATCTCGGCACTGGCGCATCCGTATGCGCCTATCACATCAAACGCTTCCTCAAACAGGGCGCGCAAGCACAGGCTGTCTCTCAATGATGCATACGCTCGGAACCATTTTCCTTCTTGCCGGTATTCTCGCGTTCAGCTGGAAGCGATTGCTCCGCTACCTTCAGCCGTTTCAACAGGAAGAGTACGACAACCAACGTTATCTTCGCTGGCTCAAAGAAAATCGGGTCGTCGATCGAAGAGGCTTGCTCGCCACCGCGGTAGGAGCAGGGCTCGAGCTATTGACGGGCAGTTATTTCGTCGGAGCACTGTTCGCCGCTGCCCTGCTCGGCGCCATCGCTCACTTCGAAGAGGATCCGCGAACCACGGGAAAGATCACTCTGAAGCTCACTGCACGCGCAAAGCGAATTTATTGGCTGGCGTTCGGCCTTCTCGCCGCTGTTTTCTTCGTCACCCTCTGCTTTTTTCATCCATCGGACACCCTTCTATTTTGGATGTCGATAGCGCTCTGGCTTCAGCTCGTTCCCGGCGCTCTCATGCTCGCAAAGCTCATACTCCAACCGGACGAGGCGCGACGCCAGGCGCATTTCTTGAACGAAGCGAAGCAGCGACTGAAAGAGATCAATCCATACGTCATCGGAATCACCGGCAGCTTCGGAAAGACCACAACGAAAGCCTTTCTCGGAAAGCTTCTCGATCTCTCGGTCGGTCCGACGTTCTGGCCTCCGAAGTCCGTGAACACGCCGATGGGGATAACACGGGAGCTCCGGGAGAACCTGAAACCGACCCACAAGTATGCCGTTATCGAAATGGGGGCATACCAACGTGGATCGATCACCCGGTTATGCAACCTCACACCCCCGAAAGCGGCCATCGTCACGGCAGTCGGGCTTATGCACCTCGAGCGATTCGGTTCGCAAGAGAACATCTATACCGCGAAGTCCGAGCTCGCCCGAGCGCTTCCGAAAGATGGAATCCTCGTCTGTAATGGAGACAATCCTGGATCGCGACGCATCGCGGAAGAGTTTCCAACACAAACCACACTGCTCTATGGCCTTGACCCGAATGCAGGGAAGCTCGACGCGTTGCTTGATTCGGTGAAAACAACAGCCGACGGAACCGCGTTTTCAATTCATTGGCGAGGCCAGACCTTTCCCGGGTTCACCAAGCTTCACGGTTTGCCGGCGCTTTCCAACATCCTCGCTTCGTTCACGATGTGCTGCGCGCTGGGGGGCAGTCCCGAGCTGCTCGTCGCCGCGATCCGAAACCTGGAGCCTTTCGACAACCGCTTGGAAGTTCGTCGCGTCGGCGCGTCCCTGCAGATCAACGACGCCTACAACTCGAATCCGGACGGTTTCCGCGCAGCGCTCGATGTCCTTCGAGATCTTCCGGGAAATCGTCGCATCCTCATGACGCCGGGAATGGTGGAGCTCGGACCGCTTCAGGCCGCAGAGAATGAACGGCTGGCGAAGCTTGCTGCCGAAGTCTGCGATGTAGTAATTGTGGTGGGTGAGACGAATCGCGAAGCTCTTTCCGCTGGATTGCGCGCAGGTGGCCTGAGCTCTGAAAAGATCGTAGTCGTCGCAGATCGTGCTCAAGCATTTCAAAAGCTTGAAGCTCTCCGCTCGCAGGGAGATATCGTGCTTATCGAAAACGATCTTCCGGATCTGTTCGAGATGAATCTTCGCTTTTAGTCTGAGGAACTGAGCTCAGTTTTCAACACGCTTCCTGGCGAAAGGACCTATGCCGAAAATTACTGTCGCTGTTCTCTTCGGAGGTCGCTCGACCGAGCACGAGATCTCCATCATCACCGGTCATGAGATCATCAACGCGTTCGACACGACTCGATACACCCCCATCCCGGTATACATCGATCAGCGAGGACGTTGGTTCACCGGGCCGGAGCTGATGAACAAAGACACCTATCGCTCGCTTCCAGGCTCGCTGGATTCGCTCAAAGAAGTAACGCTGCTGCCGGTTCCAAAGACCGGCGGTCTGACGGTCGTCGGCGGGAAGAAATCCTTTCAGCTCTTCGGCGGCGGAAAGCCGGAAGTCATCCCCGTCGATGTGTTCTTCCCGGCATTTCACGGCCAGTTCGGCGAAGATGGATGTATCCAAGGCCTTTTCGAGATGGCTGATGTCGCGTTTACCGGCTGCGGAGTGCTTGCTTCCGCTCTCGCGATGAACAAGTACATCTGCAAGACCGTTCTTCAGATGCATGGCGTCCCGGTACTGCCATCCACGATCGCCAAAAAATCGGCGGCTCAAAAAAACCTCAGCGCAGTCAGAGAGCAGATTCTCGGAACACCGGGCCTGGAACGGTTTCCGCTGTTCGTGAAGCCGGTAAACCTCGGCTCGAGTATAGGTGTCGGTAAGGCCGACGACGCCCCGACGCTCGATGCGGCGCTTGCGCGCGTCTTCCAATACGACATCGAAGCTATCGTTGAGCCGTGCGTTACCCAGAAGCTGGAAGTGAACGTATCGGTGCGCGACACGCCACACGCAGTCGCCTCGGTAACTGAAACGCCGGTTTCGAGCGGCGACCTACTCTCCTACGAGGACAAGTACCTCCGTGGTGGCGGTGGCAAGAAGGGCAAGGGCAAGGCGTCCGGAGGGGGCGCCCAGGGGATGGCCAGCCTCGTCCGAGTTATCGATCCGCCGGACCTGGCTGAGAATTACAAATCCGCCGTGCTCAAACATGCGGTGAATGCGTACCAGGTCTTGAGCTGCAGCGGGGTCGTCAGATTCGATTTCATGATCGACCTGCAAACCGAGCGTCTCTACTTCAACGAGCTCAATCCGCTGCCGGGTTCAATGGCGCACTACCTCTGGGAGAAGTCTGCTCCGCCGGTGCTTTATCCGGAGCTGCTCGACGATATCGTCCAATCGGCGCTGTCCCGAAAGGAGTTGCAGTCTGCGCTTTTACGCGACGTCGGGTTCAAGGCCCTGTTTCGCTGAAGTTGCGCCGGAACGCAACGGGCTGACCGAAAAAAACTGACGCGAAACTTCCGCAATTGTTGATATAGTATGGGAACGAGGTGGCTCAGGGGACTGCCGTCCTGCGTCCCGTGACGTCATGTGGGGTTTCCTGATCGATTCGGATCATACGAGTAGAGCATTGCGTCTGATTCGTTCGGGTCGATCTGATTCATCAGGGCAGATTCGGGCCTAAACCTTGGGCGAGGTTATCACGTTGCAACGACCTGACGAGCAGACACGTTCCGCTCCGCGGCTTGATTCAGTCGCCGGCGCGCTTATGGTCGAAACTGCATTCAGTATCGGTCTCTTTTTTCTTCTCATCCTCTCCGGCGTCGAGCTCATGCGGCTCGGATACAATGTGATGTGCGCGCACTATGCGATTTCATCGCAGATGCGACAGGCTATTCTCGGCCCGACAGATGCTACGCAGGCCGCGATGACACCGGCGCAGCGTGGAAAGTGGATCGAGGATCAGGTCGTCCAGCGCGCCCGCTCGTTGGGCGTTTCGCTCGACAGTCCACAGGCAAACAACCCATACGTGTCGGTTTGCACTCTGGACCCGGGCTGCGTCGCCGATAATGCCGGTGGCGAGAACGTCGCAATCTACATCGAAGTGAATTATCCGCTGAGTCTTTTTTTCGGGTTGGCACAGTACAACGTTAGAGCGATAGCCATTGGACGAAATGAACCGTTCAACTCCCTGTAAAGCTCAGCCGACCACCAAGTCGGAGCGTGGAGTGAGCCTCGTTGAGTTCGCGCTCATCCTGCCCATTATGATTCTCTTGACGTTCGGCGTTTTGGAGCTCTTGCACGCGACCAATGTCGCCAAGATTGCCGCTCAACTGAGCCGCGAGGCGGCAAACACAACTTTCCGGGAATGCTCGATCATCACAGATGTCAATATTGCACAGGGCTGCGTAACGGACCGTCGCAACGAGTTTCAGCAGTGGGCAATCAATCATATCGATCCGAACACACGAATTATAATTTCCATTTACGCTACGTCTCCCGTCGTCCCCCCTGCGGTGCCGGTGCTCACGAAGCTCAATGGGACGACAGATGCGACCTACACTTCGCGTTTCACGGCGGCGCCGGCAGGGTTTACACCTGCCGTGCTCGCTTTGAGCGGTCAGCCGATATACGTCGCCGAGGTTTTCATTCCGTATACGCCGGTCGTGGGGAACATCCCGAAGATCTTTCCGTTTAACTTCCCGCTTATTTACGACGCAACAGTGCTGTAGGTTTTCATGAAGCAAGAACAGGGAATTTATCTGCCGCTGCTCGCTCTCCTGCTCGTCGGATTGCTCGCAATCATCGGGTTCGTGATTGATATCGGTACGCTCGAACGAACTCAGCTCCAACTACAAAAGGCGGTCGACGCGGCTGTCATCGCGGGCCTTGACTATCGAATCGTACAAGGTATCCCGGCGAATCAAGGTGAAGAAGACGAAATCGAAAACCGGACGGACACGTTCATTCGACAAAATCTCGCACTGCGGGGTTTTGACCTTACCGCCGCTCGACTGAATATCACGAGACCCGTGTACACGAAGAACGATCCGTCGGCTGCCGGCAACGAGACATTAGCAAGCACAGTGACCTACGATACTCCGTATCTTCTCATGCCCCTGGTTCCGCTCAGCATGATCGGACTGGTCAACACTCCGGCGAGCCGCAGTTTAACCGCCGTCGCCAAAGCGGTCGTTCCACGTGCCAATATCATCATGGTGCTCGACACATCGAACTCAATGAGCTGCCCAGCCAGCGACCCGGATTGTGCTTGCGCAGACCCGAATCTTACTACCGTTGGCTGCGACCTCGGACCCAAGTCAGGTGCCGCAGGTAATGGTGCAGCGAAAATTTTCGATCTCCGACGAGGAGTTTGGGATTTCCTGAGCCATTTCCGTCCGGGTCGTGATCGTATCGCTCTCGTCACCTTCGATCTCGTCGCGCAAACCGTTGTACCATTTGATGTGACCGGCCCGAATGGAACGGGAGCACCGGATGGGCTTCCCGACGGGTTCCGCGTGAACGACTTCATTAATGCAATCGGTAGAGATGACATTTCGGGTGGGGCCCTTCCCGCGAGCTTCACACCAGGAGGGCTCACAAACACGAGCGACGGAATGCTCACTGCGTACCAGGAGCTGACAAACGCCGGCCTCATCAACAAAGAGAAGATCGCGCTCGTGTTTTTCACGGACGGCGCGCCAACCGCAAAGATCGGTTGCTACGCCAATGCGAAAGGCACTCTGCTCGCACCCGCAGGAAGCAACGACGCGGCCTGCCCGTCGCCCGGGAAAAGGTACGTCGATTTCGAAGTCGAGTGGGTCTACCCTGACAAAACCCGGCTGCGCGGACCGTCTCCGCTCATCGACAAGGCAAACCTCGTTACTCTGCCGAAAGATAAGCGGACTCCGAAGAAGTTCCTGCTCAAAGCCGACGGAACGGAGGATACGAACATCCATCCCACATGCACTCATTTGGCTTATCCTGACGCTTTAACTCCACCAACAACGGCTACCGCATGGCAGCAGGCTTATCAGGGCTGCCTCAACGACTTCAGCAATTACCTCCCGGACGGAACGATCGAAGAACAGGGCTACCCGCTCAACACGGCCGGGACCTACCCGGTCCAGAATTTCAAGAAGACCTTTTTCCACCGCGCGATCGAAGTTTCGAACTTCATGCAAAAACACGGTGTCTTGTTCTATTCAATCGGAATCGGCCCTCAAACGGCCGTCGGCCCACTTACCGACATTTACGAGGGTATCAATGACGACTTCCATCGAAAGGACGGGTTCATCACGCTGCTCTCGAACGACATTCAGACCGCGCAAAATACAATGAAGCCGCAGACGGGTAACTATCCCGCTTTCGGGTACAACGGTTTCAACACCTGGGAAAACCGAATGGTCGAGGACAGTCCGTCAGGGGGATACGACAAAGACGGGATGTATCTGGCCGGTTACTCAACGACCGGCATCGAGAGCCTGTTCTCCCGCATCGCCCACAAAATTCAGCTTCGCTTCTTGCAATAGCGGCTCTAGGCGCTCCTGAGAATTTTCTCCAGGTCCTCGTAAATCGCAGGAGTTGCCAAGCACAGATCGTTCCCGTCGAGCTCGTCAGGCAGCGCGGAGTCGCGATTTGCATCGCTGTATCGCCCGATCCGAGCACCAGCCTCTCTCGCGATGAGCAGCCCTGCCGCGATATCCCACGGCGCAAGGGGCTCATAAAAGCCATCTAGCCTCCCGCAGGCAACCCAGCAAAGATCCAGTGATGCGGCGCCGGCACGGCGAACATCGCGGCAGTTCCGCAAGACATTCGCAAGCCGCCGTGCGATCTCGTCAGCCGACTCTCTTCCATACGGGAACCCCGTCCCGATCAGGGCGGACTCAAGCGAAGTCCTACCGGAAACGGAGATCGGGTCTCCGTTGCGGAAAGCTCCTTTGCCTCTGACGGCTGTAAACGTCTCTCCGAGGAAGGGAGCGTGAACGACCGCTGCCTGCGCAACACCGCGATCGGCAAACGCGATAGACACCCCGACGTGATGATGCGCATGCGCGAAATTCGTCGTGCCGTCAATCGGGTCGATGATCCAAAGCGGTCCCAGATAATCTTCCGCCTGCTCGAAAACGGGGCTGCTCTCCTCCGCCAAGATTGTGTGATCGGGGAAACGCGAGCGGACGATCTCCAAGATTATCTTCTCCGCGCCGAGATCGGCCTCCGTGAGCAGATTTCGTTGATTCCCCTCTTTGAACTGGATCTCGAACGCTCCACGATTCCGCACCGACGCCGCAAACTCACCCGCTTTTAGCGCCGCCTCTTTCGCCACCGAGACGATCTCGTCTCCGTCAACCATGTGCATGTCCTTCAACGTCATCAAAAAATTTCCGCAGCTCTCGGCAATACTCCACTGTTTCCGAAAGGTGGGGCATGTGCGCGCTCAGCTCGAACACCCGCATACGGGCGTTCGGAGTCCGGTCACAATACCACGCCGTGGTCTCGGGAGTGGCTTCGTCGTTTCGTCCGCACGTATAGAGGGCCGGTATTCGCAAATCGCTGAGCGCATCAGAACGGTCATAACCGCGCAATGTCCCGGTCGGCGCTGCCTCGTTCGGCCCCCACATGAAGCGGTAGCACTCCTTACCGAACTTCGCAGCGCCGGCATCGACCAGACTTTGGTACGGGTGCGCTCCGTAGACAAAACGCGCGTAATACTCCGCCTCAGCGGCGCGAACGTCTTCAGACTGGTAGTCGCCAGTTCTCTCGGCGCGCTCGAGGGCTTCTCGGCTGACGCCGGGAAGGAGCGCTCGAAGTTTTCGAGCGTCTCCCGTCCACTTCGGAATGCTGATGCACGGGCTCGCGAGCGTGACGCTCGCAACGCGCGGATCACCGAATGCACATTCGAGTGCCAAAATGGCACCCCATGAGTGGCCGAGAAGATGAAATTTGGGGATTTTCAGCGCTGAAGCCAGCGTTCGAAGCTCGTCGACGAACCGCTCAACTGCCCAGCTTTCGTTGCCGGTTGGGCGGTCCGAAGCTCCGCAACCAAGTTGATCGTAAAAGATCACCATGCGCTCGTCCGACAAAACTTTGAGCGGTAGCAAGTAATTGTGAGGGAATCCCGGACCACCGTGAATAAGTATTAAAGGAAACCGGTCAGAGTATCCGAATTTCCAATAGTGAATGCTTCCTCCTGACACGGGAATGCGGCCGTCGAAGCTTGTCGCTTGATTTTTTTCGAAGCGAGCAAACTTTCTTCCACATCCCAAAAGGAGCTGATATACTGAAGCTAGGTTCATGAACGGAATGTTTGAGCGGTTCTCGAGTGTTTAATTTCTGCCTGACTCTGATAATTAGTTCACTTACCTATTCAACCTTCGCGCGCGCGATCCGCGCCCGCGCAAAAGCCAAAGTACCGCTGAACCGGCAAGCTCTCCCGACGAAACGTCGGAGATTCGCATCCACCTTCACAATTCTGGCCGCACTTTCAATGCTGCCTGCTCTAGCGGTGAACGCTCGAGCCGAAGAAGGTCATCCGCAAGAGATCGATCGTTCGGCTTCTGCGAAGATCGTTCCGGCAAAAAAAGGCGACGTCGATCTCACTCTTCCGGTGCTGAAGCAGAACACCGAAGTTCAATTAATCACAAAGGAGCGAGCAGCGCATCTCGCTGAGCAACACCTTGCACTGCAACAGATCACCTGGGGAAAGCCGGTGAACGTCAGCGATGACGCGAACTACTTCCTCTTCGGCTACGAAACTCCGAAGGTCGAGCAGCGTCTCATCGGTCAGCGTACCGTTTTGGTCAGTAAGCGGACCGGCCTGACCAAGATTAAAGATCGTCGCTAATCGTCGGCGCTCGTTCACGACACTCATTTACCGAAACTGATTTATCGGCGCCGGCTCACTGCATCGGCTCGCTGGGATACGGCGAGCCCAACATTCGATCTCGCCTTGAAGAGTTACGAACCGGCGGATCTTACCCCGACTCGTTCAATTTCTTCCGTGAGAGCATTAGTTTGAGTTCGTTTCTGCAGCGGGCGCGAGGCGAAGGAGCCGGATCTGCGGATTGTGGAAGCCGTAGCTGCCCGAAGGCGCGTTGAACTCTACCACGACCGGGAAGCTCTCGAAGATTCGCTGCACGCGTTTGCGCATGAGCTCATTGACCTTCGGCTGACGAAGATAACGGTCGTAAGCGAAGCTGTTAATCAAGAGGTATTCGTTCCCCGAGCGTCGCAGCGCTGTTCGCGTAAAACGTTCCGGCCGGCGCTCCAGCTTCGCAATAGTTCGATCGAGCGCGGTCTCGGTGAGCTGCGGCGAATAGGCCCCTTCAATGAGAATTTTCGTTCCCGGCGGGAGGTTTGCCGCAATCCAGTCGCGCATCTGCTCTCTCGTGTCCTGACGCAGGTCCCGCGCCAGCGCCACGGAGCGGGCAGCGGGAAGGACACAAACGGCGGCAACAATAACGAGCGCTATCAGCCCGCGCCGAATCTCTGTCACTCGCTCTAAGAACGCACCGGCCGCGATGGCTAAAAAGGGAACGCAGGGCAATACATACCGTTCCGGCTGCGGGGGCGGTTTCGCATGCACCCACTCAGCCGGCAGATAGAACAACATCACGGCGGCCGGAACAACCAGCGCACGCCAGCTCCGTTCGTAGAGCAGCGCACCGAGACCGAGCATGGATACGGCGAGCGGAGCGAGTGTCATCCCGGGCAACAGGCTACGCGAATAGTGATACGTCCAGAATTGCGACCACGCGTCGATTGCCACTCCGTTGTGGCCGGTAGCCATATGATTGCGTTCGACCATGAAGTTCGCAAGAAACTGCTTCCAGTCCAAAACTGCATACGGGCAGCAGATCAAAAATCCAAGGGGGACGAGCGGCAGGAATTTCAGCACGCGCACGGTCTGTGCTGTGTTCGGCCGAACTGAGAGAGTGATTAACCAAGGCGATGCCAGGAGCGGCACCGCCGCGAGCATACCCGAGTATTTGGCCCCGGCAGCACATCCAGCGAACAACGATGCGGCTGCGAAGTCCCGAGAACGATTGTCCTGAAGCGAGCGTACCAGAAACAGCACTGACGAAAGAATGAGGAACGTGCAAAGAGCATCTTCTTTGAGATAGCGGCTGCAGGTTACGTGAAGCGGCGACACGGCAAGTAAGAACGCAGCTG
Source organism: Bdellovibrionota bacterium (assembly GCA_046328905.1). Classification (GTDB taxonomy): domain Bacteria; phylum Bdellovibrionota_C; class UBA2361; order SZUA-149; family CAZDWZ01; genus JAXLVP01. The sequence continues at coordinate 993,831 of JAXLVP010000002.1, read as the reverse complement.
CAAGCCCACAGCCTCCGGAAAACAGTCGGCGTCCAATGGAAAACGTGACACCCACAGAAAGCACCCCCGCGAGCGCGCTCACAGTTCTGCCGGCAAACACGCTGCGCTCAACCGGGTCGAGCTGCACGCCGGCCCAAGCGAACAGCGCCGAAAGCTCTCGGGTGAGATACAGGAGGAGCGACGGATGAAGAAAATAGTGGGGATGGAACGATCCATTCTCCAACATTCGCACAACAATTTCCGCCTTCGGTCCCTCGTCCGGATGGTAGAAATGCGGGAGTCCGAATCGCACGTAAGGCACGCGCAGCGCGGCGGCGATGAGGATGATTCCGCAGAGCAGCGGGATGTCCCAAGCGGAGCGCGATCGGTCAAAGAATGGCTGAGAGCTTTTAAACGCGAGCCGCTGAGCGAATGCGCCACTTGCGAGAAGCAGCACGGCCCAAAGCAAGAAGAACGGCGCGGACGGTAGCCCGTGGATCGGTGCATAGGGGTCCGGTCGGCGGGCGAGGAACGCTCCCATGACCGATCCGAGCAAACACGCACAACCCAAAGCGACTTCTACAAAAGGACGACGGGCGCGCCCCGAATTGCCGAGCTGTTCAGCGGGCGAGAGGTCGGCCACGTGGCGGAGTTTCAGCTGGGATTTTGAGCTCAACAGACACCTCTCGGAGAACCCCAGGTCGCGCGAGGAAGGAACCGAAAGGATGGCCGGCTGCTCGGCCCATACACTTGGCATCCAGTGCACAATTTGATAAGAACCCGGGTTCAATAACCATAGCTGAAACAGCAGGAATTCTCAAAGCCCCGAAATCTCGGCGCAAAGGCAGGACAGGATGAAGGCAAAAGATATCCGTAAAGGTAAAGTGATTCTCTTCAAGGATGCTCCGCATTCGGTCATGGAGTTCACCCACCGAACCCCGGGTAACCTACGAGCTTTCGTCCAGGCAAAGCTTCGGAACCTGATTACGGGCCAGCAGACAGAAACCCGTTTCAGCTCGACGGAAGATCTCACCCTCGCAGACGTCTACGCGTTCGACGCCACCTATCTCTACAAGGACACCTCGGGATATCACTTCATGAATTCCGAAACCTACGAAGAGACGGTCATCAACGACGAGCTTATCGCTGACAACTACTACTACCTCAGCGACGGGATGAAGGTTTCGATCAACACGTATAACGAAAACCCGATCTCCATCACGCTTCCGAAGACTGTTGTTCTCACTATCGAAGACACGGCTCCAGAGCTTCGTGGCGCGACAGCAAGCAATTCGCCGAAGCCTGCGAAGACCAACACCGGTCTCACGTTGAGCGTGCCTCCGTTTTTGAAGATCGGCGACAAGATTGTCGTAGATACCGAAGAAGCGGCTTATCTCAGCCGAGCAGACGACAAGTAGTCGTCGCCCTCATCGGTCATAACGAAGCGGTCCACAACATTCCGACTGCGACCTGTCCGTATTTCGGGCCCGGCGCAGCAGTACATCACTAACCTGGTCACAAAACCCGAGCCCCACGCAGGTGGTTTCAGTCCTTCTAGACTGCCGATAACTGCACAGCTTTTCCCGTAGCGAAGCGTCTGTCCCCACGGTGCATCTAGATCATCAGAGCATGCACCATTTATAACGCTCCGCCGAAAGAGCTCCACCAGTGTCCAACGATGCAACTTCGAGTAAGCGCACCACGTTGTGCTTCATCCCTACCAACGCAGACCTCGCGTTCGTGGTGTTCGGCGCCATTTTTTACTACCTGATCAGCCATACGGGATTCCCGTTTTCGCGCACATTGCTGCTTCAGATAATTGACGACGTCGTTCAGCTCACTTTTATCGTCATGTTGCTCGCCGTCCCGATCGTTTGTGCGCGCATGGTTCATCAGGGATGGAAGTTTGGATTCGCGACGCTCAAGCGCAAAGACGTCGTGTTGCGGCTCGTTCAGCCGTATTTCACGCTTGAATTCGTCTTCCTCACCTTTCGGCGTGCGGGCATTGCACTCGGCGCAATCTTTCTGTTCGTCCACCTGAAGCACCTCATTCTGTGGTGGCATCCCGAAAACTTCGATCGTCAGCTTTGGGACCTCGATCGAAAGATCCATTTCGGTGTCCAACCGAATATCTGGGCGATGAATACTCTGAGCCCCTACCCCACCCTCACCGTCCTCGTCGACTGGCTGTATATTCAGTATTTTCAATACAAGCTGATCGTCGCGATGATCTTCTTGATGGAGCCGCGCGGACGGAAGCTGTCGAATCAGTTCTTTCTGGCGTTTGAGTTGATGTGGTTCATCGGCGGCCTCCTGTACCTCGCCGTTCCGGCGGATGGGCCGTGCTTTGCGGTGCTGTCTCAATATTCGGTGCCCCACGAAGAGCAGGCGCACATGTTCAGATTCCCGGTTGTCGACGACATCCCGCAATCGTTCGCCGAACAGTACTCGCATGCGAGAATCTGGTACGCGAAGGTGTATCAGGAACAGCTCTGGACCGACCGGCGGGACTTTCTCACCGGGAAGGACCTCCCCGGAATCTTTTACGGTATTGCGGCGATGCCGAGCTTGCATGTCGCGGCCGTATCATTCATGGCCTTCTTTCTTTTCAGAGCATCCGTCCTCGGTGGGATCATCGGGGCTGCTTATGCCCTCGTCATCTTCTTCGGGTCCATGTTCCTCCAATGGCATTACGCTGTGGACGGATACGCAGGGTTCGCCCTCGCCTGCTTCATCACTTGGGTGAGTACGAAGACGCCCGAACTGTGGCCGCTTGTGTTTCGACAGAAAAAGGCCGATTGCGACCAGAAAATCCTACAAAAATAGTCGATTTGCGCCGACTTCAATTTCGTCCTTTATCATTTGATCTTTACTCGGTTAAGATCGGAAATCGGTGCATTCTAAACCAGAAGATCTCAGCCGGAAGTCGATGGATTTTGCCAAAGCGAAGCGTGGTGAGCACGGTGCCTACCTCGTGGAGCTGGTCTTCGCACTGCCTCTCTTCCTGATCATCATTCTGATCTTCCTTTGGCTCGCGATTCAGATTCAGGCCTCCACGAGCTTCACGTCTGCAGTGAACAACGGAGTACGTCTCGCCGTGACACGAGGGAATCCCTCTCTCATCGGATTCGATCCGGAATCGTCCGATCCCGGTTTAATCCCGGCGGTTCATGCCAACCCGTTCTGGGGAACCGAAATGAACGACATGCTCTGCGATGATGTCGACATTTCGGCGTGCCATCAGTACTACGACAATTGGGCTCAAACACGATTCTCAACGACGTTTGATCAGATCCCTACTCGCGGAATCTATGCCATAATCTATATTAGCGAGGCCGTTCGGCTCAGTAACGGCGGCAGCGTTCGATTCCCGTGCGATCCGGAGGGGGCTGGCGCGGGAGACGGCGGAGGCTGTCTCAGCTGCGAGGTGCTTCAATCGGATGCACTCGGAGAGGTTGCAGCGACTCGCACCCGGCTGATTGTGGAGTGTAGATATCAACCGGCGACGTATCCGATTGGACCGATCACGCAGCTTTTCAACTTGGTCCTGTCCAGCTCGCAAGAGGCCCAACGTTTTGTGCTTCGACGCCGAATGTTCATCGATACCGCGGCGTTCAATAATCAGTAGCTTCTCGAGGAGGAGATTCCGTGAATAGAACAACCTCGCGACGATCGTTCGCTGCAACGTCCCTCGCTCCCGAGAATGCGGCCGAACGGGGCGGGATTTTGATGCTGCTTGCCGTTCTCGTCGCAGCAGTTGGCGGCGTTCTCATTCTGCTCGCAGTAGATTCGGTAATCGTCAAGGTGGCGAGCACCGAGCTTCGTGAGAAGCTCGAGGTCATCTGCCGCAAGGTCGCCGAGAATCCCGTAATCCAACGGAGCGCAACAACCAAATTTTCAGACCTCATTAAAGAAACAGAAACGCAAGGTCTCCCTCGATTTTCAACTATCACTGCCGCTCGTCTGATGTTGCCGACGATGCCCGCTGACGGCCAGTTCTACTTTCCGTTGTCGCGTGAGAGCCAAGATTCGAACTCCTCGACTGGGCAACAGCTCGGGAAAAGCGTCGGCACAGTGGCCTCTCCGGATTCCGGATCAATGGCTCCCGTCTTGGACACGATTCCGATCGCGGGGCAAGTCGTCGGCAATTCAGCTCAACCCATTCCAGGCTGCGGCTCCGTGCAGGATTGCGAGTTCTACGGCGACGTCAAACCGAGCAACCTCGCCCAACGGTATCCGGTGCAGATGTGGAACAACTTTTCCAACGCGGGCGGAGAAGTCGGGTGCGAAATGGAGGCTCGAGTCACTGGCACGATGATGCCCTTCTTACGCGACCGAACCATTGTTGCTCGGGCGGTTTGGGCTCGTCCTCCTCGGGGGAAGAAGCCGCTCTACGATCCGGCGGACGCGATCGCCACAAGCCCCGGTCTGACGATTGCTATCGCACCCGAGATGTCAACGAATGCACAAGAACCCCGTTATCGCTTCGACGCTGACTATGACGTGGACAGCTTCCGGATTGCCTACGACCCGCTGCTCCACTATGACATCCCCGGCCCTTCAACGATCGACGCGTTCTCGAGCCTTCCCACCGCAAGCACACAGCGGATACCCTTCTCGGGCACACCTCAAGCCGTGGTCGCTGTTCCAAAGGTCCCCAGCGCTGCTTCACGGTGGGGCACTGCGTATCTGAACACCGGCAATTACCAGTCACGCTACGGGCCACCGTACGCCGACTACACCGATCCGAACGCGCTCGTGCTCAGTGACCGCGAAGAGCTGCTCGCGTCATGCGCAAATCCGGTAACGACACTTCGCGACGCCTTTGTGCAGACGATTCTCGAACATGCCGCGCGACACGGACAGACTCGTACCATGACCGAGCTGCTCGTAGTGAATCCGAAACACCGCACGGCGAATGCTCCGCTGAACTTTCCTGCGCAAGTAGCTGCGTTCGGCGATGACATCGCGCAGAAAGCATACGAGATTCCATTCATGTTCTGGGACACCGGACCGGGCACCGACGGAAGCATTCAGAAAAATGGTCCGCTCCAACCATTTGTTGGTGCTTTCTCTGGTCAACCGAACGGGAGCGATTGGGAACAACACCACGCAATGGTCGCCGGGCAGCTTCGATCTTGCTACCACCTCTACCGCTCCCGTGACGACAATGCGCTCGACCGTCTGCGGCTGGATGCTTACTCGACTACGGCAACGCTCAACAACAGCGGCTTCGAGCCCAACATCTATAACTACGAGGCGTCGCTGCGCCTGCAACCTTACTCAACGAACCAGCTCTGGGACCAAGAGTGTCCGGGGCTGAACGGCTGCTCTATGTCCCAAACGCGCGGACTCTCAGGCGCGGAGTTTGCGGCTGCGCTCGGCACGGTACAGGATTGCCCGTATGAAGAGAGCTCTCCGATCTTCCAAACATGCCCATATTCAACCTATCCCGCGGGACTGCACATCTGCCGCAAGCCGCCTGACACCTGCACGGATACGGGACCCAAACCGGACATCCTCGGCTTGCTCTATTATCTGGCTCGCAAGCAGCCACCGGGATCCGCGTATTATAGCGACGGTGGTCAATCGGGAGTCCCGGCTATCAAACCGCCGGGAATTTTTCCGGTCGCCAATGCCGGTGGCCCACTCTACTTCTCGCCGACGTCGGACCATTACGCGCTGACGAAAAATCTCAACTCGACGATCCTCCTCGTGATGCACCGCGCGCTCGACAAGGCCGACATCGATCCCATTCGAAACCTGGTCATGTCTGAGTTCGGCGAACGGCCGATTACGATCGCGTTTTTCCCCGTGATCGCAAACGAATCGAGCCCCGAGGTAATCGCTGACATTATTCATGCGTTCAACGTCGGTACGAACTCCCAGAACATCCTGCACATCTTCAGCCCTTATAATCTGAAGTTCTTCCCGAGCCTGCAGGGCTCGAGCAGCACCTCGTCGGGTAATTCCTCGAGCACCTCGTCCAGCACGAGCACCACGTCTTCGTCCTCGTCAGGAGGCTCTTCCAGCACTTCGACCGGATCCTCATCGACCTCGACAGGCTCGTCGAGCACCTCTACAGGGTCGTCGTCCACCTCGACCGGTTCATCGAGCACATCCACAGGGTCTTCTTCAACTTCAACGGGCTCATCGAGCACGTCTACAGGGTCTTCTTCGACGTCTACTGGCTCATCCAGCACATCGACGGGCTCGTCCTCAACTTCAACCGGCTCGTCTTCAACTTCGACTGGTTCGTCGAGCACGTCGACCGGTTACCCGGTGAACTCACTCCGCTGGCCGGAAGCTACAACCGCAATGTCGACAAACCCTGTGCCGAGCGATCCGGGGACCAGAGATTCTGCATACGCCGGTAGCCCGTTACCGGGTGCCGGGACGTCGCTGCTTCCCTCGTTCGACAAGGATGGGGACGGTGAGATCTTCGACCTTGCGGCACCGCCGTCGACGAACTTCTCGCTCTACGACCGCTACATGCTCACGAACAATAACCCGGACATCAATGCGGGCGAGAATATCTATCAATCAGCGCAGCAGATCTTCCTGAACAACGTATTACGCTACGAGTTGAAGCATTGATGACGGCCGGAACGGAGCTCACCTCGGGGTCGCGAGGAGCGACGATGATCGAGTACGTCCTTGTGCTCGCCATCCTCATTGGGTTCTTCATCGCCGTGAACGAGCAGCTTTTCTCATCAGCTGAGAACCGAGCAGATCAATCGGCAAACGTCGTTGGCAACATGGCGCCGTGCGGTGGGCATCTGTCGAATCAACAGTGCTATTAGCTTGTTGTGCCACCACGGCGAAGCCTACAAACCTCAAAGCTGCGAGGTGGTGACGTCATGGATGACGTAGTACGGAGAGCTTCTGAGCGACTTGCGACCATGAATGATCTCCCGGCACTGTTGGAGCTAGAGCAACGCGCGTTTCCACAATCACGCTGGGCTTCAGAAGCGACTCTCACCCTCCGGCTGGAGCTCCCGGATGCGGTAACCTGGCTTTCGTTTGACGACGGCGCGCCCGCCGGGTTTGCAAACGGCTTCCCAATCAAAGATCTGGCTACACAAAGCGATCTCGACCCTCCAGACCAGGAGTTGTATCTGCCAGGCGGGCAGGTCTGGCTGCTTCGGAACATCGCGGTGCGACCGTCATTGCAACGCCGCGGAATCGGCCGTCGACTTGTCGAGAAGCAGGTTGAAGCTGCGCGCTCTTACGGAGCACGGTGTGCTCGATTCACGGCACCCGATTCGCTCGCTGAGTTCTATACGAAGCTCGGTTTCCGCATCATCCGGAAAGCTGGGGCCTTCCATGGGTTGCCGCAAGCGGTCTGGGAAAGCTCACTTAGGGACTGAGATTGTGCAGGATAAGTGGCGTAATGACCGGTATCGCCTGCATCGATACCGATCGATCCTTAGTTCGCCTGAGAGCTGAACGTCGACAGGTCGCCGGGTCCGATATCCAGCAGAAAGACTGAATTGGGTTCAGCGCCTCCATGGATGAAAGCGATATCGCTCTCCTCGAGCTGACACAGCACCACACTCTTCGGATCGACACATAGCTTCGTGTAGACTTCCTGAAGCGCAGCATCATCCGGTGCGCTGCTGTAGAACAAATAAAGCACCACGTCACGTGGGAACGCGGCGCCCTTCCACATGTGCGAGATCTCAACGCCCGCAGGAATCCGTTCATCCGCGGTGGACACCACCAGCCATCCGGCAACCACCTGACTTGGAGAAATCTGCTTCTCTTTCACCTCTGTGCCCCTTTTTGAGTGCGAAACGACATATTTTCTGTGGCTGGACGCCACAAAAAATATGTCGATTGCGCAGGGCACGTTCGAAAACCTTCTTCACCCACTTATCCTTCATGTTTCGACCAAACAGGACGGAAAAGCGATCACGTCATAACGTATAACATAACCGCAGGACGAACGGGAGATCGCAGCATCATTTGGTTGCCGCTCTATTCCGGACTCGAAGCTCGATAGAGTGGGAGGCGTACGCAAAAACGGCGTAACCGAGTCTCCCCGGCTACGCCGCTCTAAAGTGAGAGGGAATGGACGTTTACGCCACTACCTTCTTCTTTTTGGACTCGATCGAAGTTACCGCTGCTGCATGCAGTCCCTGTCCGGAAATGCGCATTCCGTAGAACGAGCGGAGGACAAAGACGCAGCCGATTACCAGCATGACCATTCCGATCCAGATCGAGGCTTCTTTCGCCGATACTGCGATTTCAACGGCAAGCAGTCCGAAGAGCGTCGTGAACTTGATGATCGGATTCAAAGCAACCGAGGAGGTATCTTTGAACGGATCGCCGACCGTGTCCCCGACAACCGTCGCTGCGTGGAGCGGGGTGCCTTTCTCTTTGAGGTCGACTTCTACGACCTTCTTCGCATTGTCCCAAGAGCCGCCCGCATTCGCCATATAGATGGCTTGATACAGACCGAATACAGCAATGGAGATGAGGTAGCTCGCGAAGAACGTCGGATCGAAGCACGCGAATGCGAGAGTGAAGCAGAAGATCACCCCGAAGATGTTGAACATCCCGGTTTGAGCATACTGCGTGCAGATTCGAACGACTTCCTTCGAGTCCTTCACCGAAGCCTTCTCCGCGGAGTCCAATCGAATGTTGGCCTTGATGTACTCGACTGCGCGATACGCTCCAGTGGTAACAGCTTGCATCGAGGCACCGCAGAACCAGTAAATTACGGCACCACCGGTGATCAGCCCGAGGAGCACCTTCGGCTCGAGGAGGTCAAGCTTCAGCTGGAGCATGAGAATAATCGAGAAGATCATCGTGGTCGCCCCGATTACCGCAGTTCCGATGAGCACTGGCTTTGCAGTTGCCTTGAAGGTATTCCCTGCGGAATCGTTCTCCTCGAGATACTCCTTCCCTTGCGAAAAGTTCGGCTTGAACCCAAAATCCTTTTCGATTTCAGCGGAGATTCCCGGGAGCGCCTCGATCTGCGAAAGCTCGAACACCGATTGAGCGTTGTCGGTCACCGGACCATAGCTGTCGACTGCGATCGTCACCGGACCCATGCCGAGGAATCCGAAAGCGACAAGGCCGAATGCGAAAACAGCAGGGAACACCATGAACTGACCGAGTCCGAAGCTCGAGGTGTACCAAGCAACCCACATCAAGCCGACGATCACCATCCCCTTCCAGAACGCAGAGAAGTTACCCGCTACCAGTCCGGAGAGAATAGTCAGAGATGCGCCGCCTTCACGTGAAGCGTTGACGATCTCTGCAACGTGTTTCGACTTCGCAGACGTGAACACCTTCGTGAACTCAGGGATAAGAGCTCCAGCAATCGTGCCGCAGCTAATGATAGTCGCGAGCTTCCACCAGAGGCCCTCTCCCATATCGCTCAGGAGTAGGTCGCTGACCGTGTAGGTAACCGCAATCGAGACCAGCGAGGTCACCCACACGAGCATTGTAAGCGGAGCTTCGAAATCGAAATGATCGAGGCGCGAGTACTTCGCTTTTGCAACCGCATTGGTGATCCAATACGAACCGAGCGAGGTACAAATCATCAGAACGCGCATCGCGAAGATCCAAACAATAAACTTGCCCTGCAGCAGCGCTGTTCCGGCGTTCGGAACTGGGCGACCATCCGGCCCCATGGTCATTCCCACCGCGAGAGCGATAAAGCTGATCAGCGCGACGCCGGTCACACCGTAGGTTTCGAAACCGTCAGCCGTAGGTCCGACAGAGTCGCCTGCGTTGTCACCTGTGCAGTCAGCGATAACACCGGGGTTACGCGCATCGTCTTCCTTGATGTTGAAGACGATCTTCATCAGGTCGGAGCCGATGTCGGCGATCTTTGTGAAAATTCCTCCGCAGATCCGCAGAGCCGAAGCGCCGAGCGATTCACCGATGGCGAAGCCGATGAAACAAGCGCCTGCGCTTTCTTGCGGAACGAAGAGGAGAATGGCGAGCATCATCACGAGCTCGACGCAGATGAGGAGAACCCCGATTGCCATTCCGGCCGAGAGCGGGATTTCCATGACCGGATACGGCTTCCCAGCGAGCGAGGCGAACGCTGTCCGGCTATTTGCGAAGGTATTGATGCGAATACCGAACCACGCCACCCCGAACGAGCCGAGAATTCCGAGGATCGACCAGCCGAGGATCAGCGCTACTTTCGGAGCGGGGAAACCTTGCAGAACGCCAAAGTAATAAACGATACAGGCGCCGATGAGCGCTTCGAGGATAACGAGGAACTTCCCCTGCTGGAGCAGATAGGTTTTGCACGTTTCGTAAATGAGCGAAGAGACTTCGAGCATCGAGCGATGCGCCGGAAGCGCACGAATACGTACATAGCCGACAAGACCGAAAATCATCCCAAGGAGTGCGACCCCGAGACCTGCGGTGAGAATGTGCGTGCCCGTGTACTGCGATCCAAAAATATTAAATGGCACATCCAAGCTCGGCAGATGCAGATCTGCTTCGCTAGCGTGAGCATCATTCACCGAAAATACGAGCATTGCGCCGAGGAGCGCAAAAATCCCTCCAAAATACTTTCGAATTGCCACTGTTGAATCCCCCATTTTTTTGAGCGGTAATGCTCAATGAACTCTTTGCATCGAAAATGATTAGCTAATTAATCCGCTTCGGTAAAGCATCGCTGCCATTAGCCATACCCCACTGGAGTTTGCCATGCCTAGCAAAAGTAGTATAATGGAAGTATTGCGAGACGCCGACATACAATCTATAAGCATCTCGCCAATAGCTTTAGCTAGTGCTTCAAAGGACTTATGGAAATGCAGCAGGCGCATGATGCAGGGAACCAGACCTCTATGGCGGATCTCGGTCAGTGCACATTGGACACGTTGAAGCTCGGTCAGCGCGGCACCGTCACGGCAGTCATCTCTTCCAGTCCGCTTCTCCGAAATAAGCTTCTGTCGATGGGTATCGTGAGCAGCACTCGAGTGCAGGTCACGAACATCGCCCCGCTTGGCGATCCCATTGGGATTAGTGTTCGGGGTTTCAAGCTTTGCCTCCGCCGCTCTGAAGCACGCAGCGTACTTATTCGACTCGACAATAGCTAATCGTGGAACCCCGACCTGCGGGCGATGCAGTGCCGAGCGCACAGCAACCTACACATCCTGTTTCTGTCGCTCTGGCAGGAAACCCGAACTCCGGCAAGACCACCCTCTTCAATGCACTCACCGGGCTCCGCTACAAGGTAGCAAACTACCCCGGTGTCACAGTCGAGCGAAAGAAGGGGAAGCTTGCGCTTTCCGAGACCGAAGAGGTCGAGCTCTACGACCTGCCGGGGATCTATAGCCTCATCGGCACATCAATCGACGAAAAGATCGCCACGGCTGTGCTCCTCGGTGAAGTAGCAACCGAACCGGTACCTGACTGCATCGTCGTCGTTATTGATTCGACCAATCTCGAGCGGAATCTGTATCTCGCCACGCAGCTCATTGATTGCGGAATCCCGGTCGTCATGGCTCTCAACATGATCGACCTTGCTGAGAAGCGCGGGATCACCGTTCACAATCAGCTCCTCGCTCGACAGCTGGACGTTCCGGTAGTCTCCATTGTTGCCAACAAAGGCATCGGCCTTGACGTCCTCCGCGAAGAAGTTCGGAGCGCACTTGCAAAACGGACGATATCCACGCAGCGTTTCGCGTGGGGAGACAGTAACCAATCCTTTCGTGAGTGCGCGGAGCAGCTCGGCCGAATCCAGCTTCGAGCTCATCACAAGGACGATTCACGACTTCCTGCTGTTCTCGGATTCGGAATCCTTTCCGACGCGGCCCCTTCTGCAGACAAGGAGCTTCTGAGCGCTTTGCATGACGTTCGGCAGAAGCTTCAGACAGAAGGAATCGACCCCACGAGCTTCGAAGCGACCGCGCGCTACCAGTGGATCAATCAGGTCGTCAAGAAATGCACGTCGCAGCAGACACGCAGCCAATCCGGGCTGCCTGAACGGCTGGATGCATTGTTGACCCACCGCGTCTGGGGGAGTGTCATCTTCCTCGCTGTGATGGCGTTCATCTTTCAGTCGATCTTTCTCTGGGCCCAGCTGCCGATGGATCTCATCGACAAGACATTCAGCTCCCTCGGAGGCTACGTCGGCGATCTGCTCGAGGACGGTGCCCTCAAGAGCCTGCTTGTCGACGGGATTATCGCCGGGGTCGGAAACGTTGTGATCTTCGTCCCGCAGATAGCGATCTTGTTCTTCTTTCTCGGGCTGCTCGAAGACTCCGGATATCTTTCGCGCGCAGCTTTCCTGATGGACAAGTTCATGCGCCCTTTCGGACTTCAGGGCCGCTCGTTTATTCCGCTTCTCAGCTCATTCGCCTGCGCAATCCCGGGCATTCTCGCTTCACGAACGATACCTTCGTGGGCAGACCGTATGGCTACGATACTCATTGCTCCGCTTATGAGCTGCAGCGCCCGGCTTCCGGTATACGCCGTGCTGATCGCGGCTTTCGTGCCTCAAACTTATTTCTTTGGGTTCATCTCGTTGCAAGGGCTGACGCTGCTCGGAATGTATCTCCTCGGCATTTTTGGTGCAGCGTTTGTTTCATGGCTGCTCAAGCTCACCCTACTCCGCGGAAAACCCGCGCTCTTTGTCATGGAGATGCCTCCGGTTCGGCGGCCCGCGTTAAAGGTTGTCCTTCGGGAGGTAGCTGACCGGGTGATGACATTCCTCAAATCTGCCGGCACTGTAATTCTGGCATGCTCGATCGTGCTCTGGTTCCTCGCTAGCTACCCGAAGCCCCCTGAGACCTACACAGGCAGCAAAGTGCAATACAGCTATGCCGGCCGGATTGGCACCGCGATTGAGCCGGTCATTCGTCCGCTCGGCTACAACTGGCAGATCGGAGTGGGTATTCTCGCCTCTTTTGCGGCCCGAGAGGTGTTCGTGAGCGCGTTGTCGACCGTGTACAATCTCGATACGACCGACGACGACACGCACTCGTTGATCCAGCTGCTGAAGAACAAGAACCATGAGGGTTCGTTCACTACCGCGAGCGCCCTCTCATTGATGACGTTTTTTGTCTTCGCCTGTCAGTGTATGTCGACGCTGGCGGTCACACGACGGGAAACCGGCTCCTGGGGCTGGACCGTATTCATGTTCTGCTACATGACTGCTCTCGCGTATACAGTGGCGTTCTCAGCTTACCGGCTATTCTTGTGGTGGGGAATCTGAGCCATGGCTGATACGGCGATCGTAGTACTGCTGGTCTTGGGCGCCGTAATCTATCTCGGCAGGTCGCTGATGAAGTCGTTCAGCAAGAGCGCCGGGAGCTGCGGCTGCGGAAAGAACGCTTGTCATACGGCTGAAAAGACGCCCCCGAAGTCGACCTAATTGAGCCATCTGCGCTTACAATCACCCCTTCGACTCCAGCGACTCGCTCCAAAAATTTCACGCCTTGCTCGGGCGGCATGAGAAACGCCGCGGTCGACAGACCGTCGGCTATCGCCGCCGTCGGCGCAACTACCGTGACCGACTGACAGTAGGGCGCCGGATAACCGGACGCGCAATCAATGAGGTGATGGTAACGCTTGCCGTGTGACTGAAGACAGCTTCGATAGTCCCCCGAGGTCGCCACACCTTTTGGACCGCGGAAGTTGATCCGTCCGAGCAGGGCGCTTTCATCGCGCGGGTGTTCAATGTCGACAGACCACTCGGTGTCGCCGACAAACCTGATGTCACCCGAACCGGCAACTTTTCCGTACTTCACTCCAGCGCTGCGAAGGTGGTCCGCAGCCAAATCGACGACATGCCCTTTCCCGATTCCACCGACCTCTAAGCTGCCGGCGCCAAGCAGTCGGATGTGGGAGGAAGACAGCTCGATACCCGATTCGCGCACCAGTTTCGCCTCTCGCGCAATGGAACGCTCCGACGGCAGGCTTCTCTTTTCACGCGCTTCCCGCCATAGCTTCGTCAACGCGAAAGTTTGGAGACAAAAGGTCCCGCTTTGTCTGGCGACCTCCGTCGCGAGGTCGAGAAGCGAAAGAAACGACGGAGCGAGCTCTGCTTTGGTTAGCTCCCGCGCAGCATTCAATCGACTCGTGCTGCTTTCTGATTCCCAGTCAGAGATTTCGTTCGCACGTTCCTTTGCAAATGCGAAGCAATCGGAGAGCGCTTTCTCGCCGGTCGCTGCGTCGCTCGTGTACACAGCCGCGCTGACGAACGTTCCCATCATCGCAGTCGCGCGTTCGAACCAACGACCCGGAGTGTCCGCTATTGCCCGCTCGAGCGGCTGTAACAGTGCGTACGCCCCGAGTGAGGCCCCAAGAATACAGAATCGCCGGCGCTCCATCATCGCCTCCCAAGCCACATCTCTTTGAGGGGGATCAACGACACGACTACGAGAAGTATCATGAAGCCGACGATCGACGGCGGGAATGCGCGAGCGAACCCTGGCGAGCCGTAAATAATCAGCCAAGGCAGTCCGAACGTCAGAAGAAAAGTTACAAAAGCGCCGACGTAAAGAACAATTCTCGTGTTCTCACTTACGTCGCAAAGAGAGAGCAGGTGGCAGAGAAAGAAGAGAAGCAGCGACCCGCCCATGAGGTGGAGGTGAGTCACTTCGGCGAGCTCATCAAAAGGCCGAGGTCCAGTGGCGGTAAGCTCTGCATCAGGCCCATCGCCCGCCGTTCCAAGATAATAGGCTTGCACAGACTGGGTGGTTAAGCCGGTCTTCGTGATTGTCATCGCAGCGGCGCCCAGTAAGCCCAAGAGAAGGCCGATGATCCCGAGCGAGATCAACACACGGGTGCTCCTCCGCGCCTTTGCAAGTCGATAACCTGGAACCGCAGCCTCTCGCATGTATCAGCCCTGTTTCTTATAAAAGTGATTCCAAAGGAACACGGCGCGTCGCACACCTTTTGCAATCGCCTTGCTCGACAGAGTTGCTCCGGTCACGTGCTGAACTCCTTTGCCGATTTCAAGCTCCGCGGCGGATTGCTTGCCGCGGAACTGATCCATGAAGCGCTTCTCCCGAACCTCCCATCCACGAACTTCACGAAACACCATCATCTCCACCTGGGTCACCTGACCCGTTGGAGACAGTCCTACGACATAAGTAATCGGAAGGTGTTTCCCAACTTCCGCGTCGATGAGAGCGTAGCCTGTGACGGCGCCATCTTTTTTCCCAATATAGAAGTGCGCGTCATCCGCCTTCGGTTCAGCGGTCAAGCCTTGGGAACGCAGCTGTTCAGCGACAGATTCGTCGAGGGGCCGAGTGTCGGCGACATGCTCCGTTTGTTCGCCGAGGACGAGATCCAGCGCCTGTTCAACCGTGAGGTAGACTTCAGCGTCGGCCCGCTTCACCGATACCGCGTGGCACAGACAGAATAATGCCACGACGAAAAAGCTTCGCCATGCTCGTCGGTGCAATCGGGGCGCAGGGCTCGATCGCCGGTATCTCGTTTGAGTTTGAGTCATGGGTGCCTCATACGAGAGGTGGACATCCGACAATAGCAATGCCGCGGCGAGCCGCCTCGGCCACCACTTTCTCACGATCGATGATGAGGCAGCGGCCGGTTTCCAGGGCGAGGACCCGAGCCTTTGCCTTCGACATCGTTTCGATCGTTCGCTCCCCTACTGTCGGAACATCAAATCTCATGTCCTGCGTGGGCTTCGCGAACTTCACGACTACAGTTCCCGGTCCACCGAGCTCACCCCCGCGCAAAATCGTCTGATCGCTCCCTTCTACCGCCTCAACGGCGACGATAACCCCTTCTCTGACGACGACGAGCTGGCCGATGTCCTGAGCGCTCATCGCCTTGAGTGCTTCAATGCCGATTCGGATGTCGGTCTGCTCGTCGTCAGTAGGCGCCGACTTGGTCAGCACTCCCTCGGAAACGAGACATTCGTGAAGATACATGGTGCATGAGACAACGCGGATCCCCTCTGACTCGAGCTCTTCCGCAATACCGCGCATGATGACGTCGTCCTTCGTCGAACGGAGGCGATACATCAGGGCTGCGCCGCGAGCATCCAACTTCACCCCACCGAACAGTCGAACGCGGTTGATCCCGCCGGCCATTGCAACTTCGGAAACACGCGCTTGCTTGAAGACGTCGATCATTCTGCCGAGCTGCCCGACTTTGATCCACTCGAGACAGTCGACATGGCCGGAGAGCTCCGGAAGCGTTTCGCCTCGATGCGCCACCGCGACGATCGAGCGGCCGTGCTTCCGAGCTTCCTTTGCAAAGTGGATTGGGAACGGGCCATTACCCGCGATGACCCCGATGGCGTTTGAAGTGGGTGTGTACCGATCGATTCCGGCAACGTCGACGAGCGGTGAAGCCTCTTCGGTCTCGCTGTTCTGCCTGCTCAGTTTTCGCAGAACACTTCGCAACATGCGCCGACTATTCCTCGGTTCTGAAGTGCTTCGTCGGGCTGATCATCCCGCGTTTGCTCTGTGCGATAAAGTCCAGCACGAGCTTGATCTTCGGGTGCTCTGCGAGGTCAGGCGAAAGAGAGCTGATTTTCTCTTTCAGGTGTCCAACCGTTGAAAACAGGTGGCGATACATCTTCTTGATCTCGCCGATCTCCGCGGCGCTCATTCCTGCGCGCTCGAGACCGATGAGATTGAGACCGCGAAGCACACATCGGTCACCCTGTCCGATACAATACGGCGGGACATCTTGCCCGACCATGGCGCCCGCTCCAATGAGAGCATAGCTTCCGATCCGGCAATACTGGTGAATCCCCGAAAGCCCGCCGAGGATCACGTTGTTCATGATCGAAACGTGACCTGCCAGGCTGACACTGTTCGCAAAAACGTTGTTATTCCCGACGGAGCAGTCGTGAGCGACATGACTGTTTGCCATAAAAAGATTATTGTCCCCGATTCGGGTAGTCATCGCTCCGGCGGCCGTGCCCACGTGGAGCGTAACGAACTCGCGCACCGTGTTCTTCGCGCCCATTACGAGAGTCGACGGCTCGCCTTTGTACTTCAGATCTTGGGGCGCAGCACCGACCGACGCGAACTGGAAGATCATGTTGTCGGGCCCGAGCGTCGTATGGCCTTCGATGACCGCGTGGGCGCCGATCCGGGTCCGGTCGCCGATGGTCACATTCGGACCAATCACCGCATACGGCCCTACCTCGACGCCTTCGCCGAGCTTGGCGTTCGAGTCGACCAATGCCGTCGGATGAATCGTACCGGTCACCGCACCTCCGTTGCCATAAGGATGCCTTCAACCGCCATTTCGTCCCCGACGGATGCGGTACCTTGCATCTTCCAGTGACCGAACTTCGATTTGAGAAGCTCCATTTTGAGCGTCAGGCAATCTCCGGGAACCACTGGACGTCGGAACCGAACCGATTCGGCACCCGAGAACACGACCAAGCCGCCTTTCGCTACTCCACCGGTCGAAAGGTGAGCAAAGATCGCTCCCACCTGTGCCAAAGCTTCGAGCATCAAGACTCCAGGCATAATCGGACGATCGGGAAAATGACCCGCAAAGAAATTCTCGTTCGCAGAGATGTTCTTGTACCCTTGAATCCATTCCCGGTCGACGAAATGGGTAACCCGATCAATCAGCAGAAACGGGTAGCGGTGAGGAATAATCTTACAGATGTCCTCGGTCTTGAGCGGAAGTGAAATATCCGGGCCCATTGTTCCTCGTTCCCTATTGTTCGACTGCCTTATTTGTTCGACTGATCGAACTTCTCGACGATACTGTCGGTGATGTCGATCTTTGAGTCCGCATACAGAACCGATTGCGCACCCTTCTCGAGGATCACGGTGAAGCCTTGTTGCTTTCCGTATTCGTCCACGACCTTCTTCATCTTTTCGACAAGCTCGCCGACGAGCTGAGTGTTCTTCCGTCGCAGAGTCTCTTGGGAGTCTTGGAACGCGCGCTGCAGATCCTTCTCTCTGCTGCGCAGCTCCTCTTCCTTGTCGGCCCGAGCCTTGTCGTTCAAGCTGTCCTTCTGCTTCACGTACGAGCTCTTCAGCTTCTCGAACTCACCTTTTTTGCCGTCGAGCGACGCCTGCAGGCGCTTCACTTCGTCTTCGTACTTCTTCTGCGCCGATTTTCCGGCCACCGACGACGCGAGCGCGCGCTGGATATCGACATAGCCGACGCGAACGTCGGGAGCGGCATGCGCAGCGCTCACAGTACCAAAGAGTCCAAGAAGGGCGGCTGCACAGAACGAAAAAATCCTCATATCATCCTCAAATTGTTCAGTTTTTTACGAGCACCGAGGCTCCCGGGCTCAAAACTGCTCGGCATCTTAGCAGAATCATTGCACGAAGCCCACGGGAGCCTGACGGCGGTCATCTCAGGTTACGACGGCGCTCCGAAGGAGAAGTTGGTCACAAACGACTTCTCGCCTTCTTTGCGGTCGATCGGGTAGCCGAACTCGATCCGGATCGGTGCCAGCGGAGACTTCCAACGGATTCCCCAACCGACAGCCTGACGCAACTCGCCGATATCGATGCTCTCGTTGTCGTCGAACGCGTTACCGACATCGTAGAACACGACGCCGCTGATTCCGACGCTCGAAATAAGCGGGTAGATCAACTCGAAGTTCGCGATCAGCTGCTTGTTACCGCCGTATTCGTTGCCCTGCTCGTCCTTCGGGCCGAGCTCACGAGATTCGAAGCCGCGAACAGAGTTGATACCGCCGGGAAAGAAGCGTTTGAAGAGCGGGAAGTCTTCGTCGTTGAACGTTTCCCCATATCCGAAGCGGGTCCGTTGCGCGAAAACGAAGTTCCCGAATGACGGCTTCCAAAGCGGGTAGTAGAAGCCGTTCGAAGCTTGGACGAGCCAGAATTTCTGATCCCCACCGAGTCCGGCAAGCTCAACTGAGACCTGCTGTTTCGATCCCTTGGTCGGGTCGAGCGGATTGTCAATCGTGTTCCGAGTGACCTGCGGCGTGACGCTCGAAGAAATCGATGAGCCTTCGTTGTCCTTGATCAGCTCTGGAGCATCGGCGTCGACGTTATCAATCTTGATCTTGAGCAGCTCATACGTCAGCGATGCCCGAACGTCGTCCAACGCTTCGGGTCCCAGGAACCAGAGCGGGTAGCCGAAGGTCAACGAGCCGCCTGCCTGGTTCCGGTCGAAGTTATCGAAGCGGTGCTTCGTCGAAAGCAGATCTGCGCCGAAGGACAGACGCGAGTCGTTCACGCGAGGATCGGTGAATGAGAGAACGAAGTTTTCCCGGTTTGTTCCGGTATTGACGTCGAGCGCGAGTGCGTTCCCTGTCCCAAACAGGTTGTTCTCGGAGATCCGCGAGGAGAAGATGAATCCGTCCCCGGAGCTCACACCGGCGCCGAGACTGAATGTTCCGGTGTTTCCTTCTCTCACCGAGACACCGAGATCGACTTGATCTTGGACGCTCGTCGGCTCCGGCGTGATCGTCACTTCGTCAAAGTAACCCAAACGCTGCAGCAGCTCCTGACTCCGTCGAATCTTCGAGCTCGAGAAGAACTCCTGCTCTCCCAGTTGGAGCGAACGACGAACGACGTTGTCTTGAGTCTTCTTGTTCCCCGTAATGTTGATACGATTGACAGTGACGAGATTGCCCTTGTTCACGACGAAGTTGACGTCGACGGTTTTGGATTCTCGATGAATGTCCGTTGCAGGCTCGACGTTCGCGAATGCATAGCCGACGTCCGTGAACTTCTCCGACACGGTGAACGTGTCCTTTCGGAGCTGTTCGAGGTTGAACTTTTCGCCCGACTCGATCACGATCCCTTTGAGAGTTTCCTCCTGGCTCTTGTTCACCAGATCGCCGCTCGCCGAGATTTTTGAGAACGTATACACGTCGCCTTCTTCGACCTTGTAAACAACACGGAGGCCGTCGGTCGTTTCCTCGACCACAGGCTGTCCGACATGAACCTCGACAAATCCGTGGTTCAGATAGTACGCGCCGAGAGCCTTGACGTCGTTGTCCAACGCTTCTTGTTTCACCACACCTGAGCCGGTGATCCACGAGCTCCACCATTTATACGTTGCGGTGTCGACGACGTCTTTCAGCTCGCTCGAATCGACCTGTTTATTCCCTTCGAAGGCAATTTCGCGAATTCGCTTCTTGTCTCCCTCGGTGATCTGGACAGCCAGGTCGACCTGATTCTCCTGCGCTGGATTGACATTGTAATCGATCGTCGTTCCGTAATACCCCTCGCTCTGATAGTACTTCTTCAGCTCTTCGACGCCCGCATCAATCTTTTTCCGATCGAGAAAAAAGCGCGTGCTGATGTTGAGCTTTTCCTTGATCTTGTCTTCCTTGACCTCTTTGTTTCCTTCGATCTTCACATGGCGAATCGCCGGCTTCTCGACGACCTGAAAGACGAGGACAGTAGCTCCCGACGTACGTTCGAGCTTTGCCGCTACCTGCTCGAAGAACCCCGTTTTGTAGATCTCTTTTACGTCGGCCGACACCTGTGACGCATCGTAGTCATCACCCGGCTGAGATTTCGCTTGGAGAAGAACGGTAGCCGGCTCGATTCGAGCGTTCCCGCGAATTTCGACGCGGTCGATAACCGTTCCCGCAGAATGTTCGGCAAATGCCGAGCGCGGCATCGCGAACGAGATCGAGAGAGCTGTGAGAGCAGCTACCGTTTGGAACAGGACACAAAGCCGAAAAATCTTCACAGTATACACTTCCTTCATTTTCCTTTTTCTGCCTGTTTCTGCATTCCGCTCGGGGTCAGTTCGACAACCCTGTCCATACTCTCCGCGAGAGTCAGTGAGTGCGTGACAAGAATGAGCGTGATCCGCTTTTCCGATTGAAGCTGAAGCAGCAGATCTTTTACTTCGGCACCGGTCCGCTGATCAAGATTCCCAGTAGGTTCATCGGCTAGTATCACACCCGGACGTGCCGCGATTGCTCGGGCGACCGCGACCCGCTGCTGTTCCCCCCCGGAAAGCATTCCCGGGCGGTGATGGAATCGCTCCCCGAGGCCCACGCGAACAAGGAGCTCTTTTGCCTGCTCGAACGTTTCCTTCCGAGGCTCTCCGCGGATGAGCAGCGGCATAGCAACATTCTCGACAGCGTCGAACTCGGGAAGCAAGTTATGAAATTGAAACACAAACCCGATCCGAGAGCCCCGAAACGTCGCGAAGCGATCCCCGGTTTCACGCAGCGCCTGATACGACTGGCCGCCGACCACAACATCACCGGATACAGGTGCTTCCAATCCGCCGAGGATATAGAGGAGTGTGGTTTTCCCCACTCCGGATTGCCCCATGATGGCGAGAGACTCGCCGGAAGCAACGGTGAAGCTGAGGTTCTGAAAGAGACGCACCTCCTTCCCGGCATCATTGAAGTGCATGCTCAGGTTTTTTGCTTCTACTTCCACGCGTCCCTCTCGTTATTCAAAGCGCAACACCTCCGCTGGTCGGAGCCTCGCCGCACGATACGCCGGATAGAGCCCTGCTGACAGTGTGATAAAAAATGCGCAAATCGCGACCACGACGAAGTTCGCCGGGATCATCGCGATTGGGACCTGATCCACCGAGAAGACTGCGGGATTCAATGGAAACCCGAAGCGGCGAAGGCCGACACACCCGAGATAGCCGAACAGAGTGCCTAGGGCAATGCCGAGTGTTCCGATGACTCCGCCCTGCAGAATGAAGATCGCCAGTACGCTACGATCTCTCGCCCCCATCGACTTCATAATGGCAATGTCGCGGCTCTTCTCCATGACCACCATGACAAGCGTGTTCACGATGGAAACGCTCGCAATCAAGATCAGGAGCAGCAGCACGATAAAGTAAACCTGCTTCTCGAGCTTCATGGCCTCCCAGAGCGGCTTGTTGGGTTCGGTCCAATCCGTCGCGTCCAAACCGGATTCGGCTCCGCCCAGAAGCTCGATGAGCTGTGCAGCAATTGCCTTTGCTTGAAACAGATCTTTGACTGTCACATCGATCCCCGAGACCGAATCGCCAAGGCCGAAGAAACGCTGCGCCTCGGGCAGCGAAGCATAGGCAAGGCCGTTCTCGTATTCGATCAAGCCCGAGCTGTAGCTCCCCACCGCGAGGAAGCGCCTCGCCTTGGGCACAAGCCCCTGCGGCGAATTGCCGAGCTCTGGCGAGATGAGGGTCACAGGTGTATCGCGAAGAATGTTCAGCCGCTGCTGCAGCGCCTTCCCGACTATCAGCGCGGGGAGCTGAACGTCATCGGTCTCGCCGTCGGGCCGAGTCACCGAGATTGGAGGCGGCGCAAAAAGATCGTTCAACGCGTCGCGGTTTGTCAGCACCTTCGCTAGTTTCTCCCGTGATTCAGGAGCATCCGCGATACCCCGGATCAGCAGCCCTCTCGCCCCAAGCTGGGTCGAAATCATCGCCTGATTGTACGTGAACGGCTCGGCTGCAACGACCGAATCGACGGTTCTGATCTTGGCGATAATCTCTTTGTAGCTCTGGATATCACCTGCGAATCCGCGGATGGTGATGTGCGCTCCGGCATCGATCAACTTTGACTGCAGCTCCTCTTCGAAGCCGGTCATGACCCCAAGAACGATGTCGAGCACCATAACGCTGACCGCTACGCCGACGACAGAGATCACGGTGATGATCGAGATGAACACCTCTTTGCGCTTACTGCGGAGATAGCGAAGCGCAACAAACGGTTCGAAGCGTAGCGGCATAGCAGCAAGCCTGCCTGGTCAGGCATTCTCCTGCGGTCGCATCGTCGGGAAGAGAATGACGTCACGGATGCTCGGCGAACCGCTCAGCAGCATGACAAGCCGGTCGATACCGATCCCCTCTCCCGCGGTGGGCGGCAGCCCATATTCGAGCGCCGTAACGAAATCGTGATCGAGCGCCATCGCTTCATCATCGCCTTTCTGTTTTGCGCGAAGCTGCTCTTCGAATCGTTCCCGCTGATCTTCCGAGTCGTTGAGCTCACTAAACGCGTTGGCAAGCTCCATCCCCGCCACCATCAGCTCGAAGCGATCGGTAAAACGCGGGTCGTCAGCATTTTTTCGCGCGAGCGGAGACACGCTCGTCGGGTGCTGGGTAATGAACGTCGGGTTTACAATCTTCGACTCGATGCAGCGATCGAAGATTTCATAAAGCGCCTTCCCGTAATCGGAGATGCTCTTCACGTCCTCTTGCCCAAAAAAAGCGGCCGCCTCATGAACCCCTTCGAGTGTGCTGAGGTTGACCGATCGAGGCAAACCACCGAGCTCGTGCAGCGAGTCTGCCATCGTCAACCGCCGCCAGGGCGGGGTAAAATCAATCTCCTTTCCGTCAAACGACAAACTCCGCGACCCGCATGTCTCGTCGCACAGGCGCACGATGAGCTGCTCGGTAAGGTCCATCAGCGTCTCGTATGTAGCGTAAGCCTGATAGAACTCGATCATCGTGAACTCAGGGTTGTGCTCTGTGGAGATCCCTTCGTTCCGGAAAACGCGGCCAATCTCGTACACCCGTTCGAGCCCGCCGACGACGAGCTTTTTCAGCGGCAGCTCAAGCGCGATGCGGAGGCTGAGATCGAGGTCGAGCGCATTGTGGTGCGTCACGAACGGACGCGCGGCGGCACCGCTCGCAACCACGCTCATCACCGGAGTCTCGACTTCGATGTACCCGCGCTCGTTGAAGAAAGCGCGTATGACGGAGATGATTTTCGCGCGCTTGATAAATGTGGAAACGACGTCCGGATTGACAATGAGATCAAGATATCGCTGACGATATCTCGTTTCGACATCGGTCAGCCCGTGCCATTTTTCCGGAAGCGGATGAAGACATTTGACCAAGATCTGCACCGACTTCGCATGAAGGCTCGGCTCGCCGGTCTTGGTAATGAACGGAAAGCCCGTCACCGAAACCAGATCACCGAGATCATAGGTCGCGAACTCCGCGTACGCCGCCTCTCCGATCTCGTCTTTCTTCACGTAGACTTGGAGCCGCCCGGAACGATCCTGAAGGTTGAAGAAAGTTGCCTTCCCCATCACGCGCATCGACATGATCCTGCCGGCAACCGTGAAGCTCTGCTCCTGAGAAGCGGCCGTGTCGGCTGCAGCGCTTCTGACTTCGAGCGCCGACGCGTTGACGTTCACGGAGTTGGGGTACGCTTCACCCCGTTCTTTCAGCGATGCGAGCTTCGAGCGGCGAACGAGCTCCTGCTCACTTCGATCTTCAATCATCTTGCTATTGACCAAATGGGACAGTGTTTCACAGACAAAATTGCCGAGCGGCGACACACATCGGACGGCGCTCGCGATTTTCGACCTTATTGGCTCTAGAGGAATAGTTCAACAAGTTGTTGGGTAAATTCCGAATCGAATTGCGCGGAAAAAGCTGCAGCATCCACGCTCAAGGAGAAAGGCCGGTAGAATGGTGCGTTAACGAGGGGACTAACGGCCGCCGAACGTCAGAAGCTCCGAGTGCGCGAGTTTCAGCGACTGGAGAAAGAGGTGAACTTGATGGAGGGCATCGCCCTCAACAATCTGTCCGAGGTGACCGCCCTCGAACCAATGGATCCGCGGCTTGTTCCAGTGTTCCCAGAGCATCTGAGGTTGCGACGCGGGAATGATTGGGTCTCCGAGCCCCGCGATGATCATCCGTCGATTCAGCGGCGTTTTCGGCTGGTAGCTGAGTGGGCAATGAACTGAATAGATCGCGCGGAGTTGGTCGAGGTCCAATCCTTTCAGGTCGAGCCGCTTGAGGCCCTCATCTCCGTTCCGAAGCTCATGCACGAGCTTCCACACCATGTCGGCAATGGAAACGAGCGGAACAACCGGAATGACGAAAGCGAGCTTGTCGAGCGATCCCCAGAGCGCAGCAGTGTAGCCGCCGAGGCTCATGCCTATTGCACCGACAGGATTCGGATTCTCCTGCTCCAACCACGCAGCGAGCGATCTGAGCTCGAAGATCGCCTGTCCGAATCCTTCATTGGTTCTCGGAACATCCGCACTCGGGAAGAGAGACGTGTTCGGCCGACCGATCGGAGCTCGGCGCCCGTGATGGGGTAGCTCATAGAGCACGACATCAAGTCCGAGTCGGAAAAAAAATCCAGGAACAAGGGTGAGCGCGCTCACGCGCTGATCGCCCATAAACCATCCGTGAATGGCCACAATAGTGCCGAGAGACTGTCCGGGCGGATGCTTCCACATCCGTGCATGGACCTTCTGATTCTCGCTGTAGGCAGCGTATTCTTTTTCGAACGGCTTGTAGCGCGGCACGTAGTGCGTCTGGAACATGAGATCCACAATCTCGCCGTGCTCGAGCGGATAGGGCTCTGAAAGACAAACCTTCGGGAGCTCTTTCGGGCGTCGGAAAAAGCTCGACGGCCGTACCGCAAAGTTGTTGCTTCGGTAATATTCGATCGCCGCCGCCATGTCGCCCATGTTTCCTTGAAGGACAACATCGGCGAGCGAACCCCAGCTGAACTTTCTGGCGAGGAGCCGAAGGACTCGAAGCAGATCCCCCCGATCAGAAAGCGTGAGTCGCTCCCAATTGCTGAAGTCTGTGCCGGGGCGAGGATAAGGGCAGACGTCGCCTTCGAGTTGTGCGGAATCCTTCTCCTCTGCGGTAGGAGCTTCATCGGTCGCTGACGGACGAAGCAATGCCATAGGCGAAACAACCTTTTTGGATTCCTCATTCCATTATCGGTCAAACAGCGCGCTGAATAAAGTAGGGACGGCGTTTTTGGATTGGAATTTCTGTCTGAACGGTCACAATCGCCGGCAGAAATAGGAGACTTCCGTACTCAAGCTTCTCAGTGGACGTCGAGGACCCGGCCGACCTGATAAAACTGTGCTTCTTGGTCGGTCGAGCGCCGTGAAAGATCAGCGAGCGAATCGGTAAGCGTCTTTTGCCGCTTGAGAAGCTCAGCTTCTGCCACGGGTCGCTCACTTGGGCTCACTGACGGCGATTGTCGAAGTAAAATACCACGCGCGGTTTTCACCTTTTCCTCTTCGAGCTGGCTGAACATGTACGCAACTTTCATCAGCACGTCGAGCTCGCGATACGAACCTTCTTTCAAACGGTCGCCGGTGAGCTCGCGCAAGCTCTCGCGCGCTTGGCTGAGCTTCTCGCCCAGCTTCTGGACATTCTGCGCGGAGCCACCGTCAGCCAATCGATCACTGTAGATTGTCCATGAGCGTTCGTATTCGTTCTTCGCGGCTGCAACGGAGGTATCGAAAAGCGCAAGAATCGAAGCTGCCCCGAGGATATCATCCGCCTTGTAGCGTTGAACGATCCTGTTCCAGAGATCATACTTCGACTTCTCGATGTCGAGCGAAGCGGTCATCTGCTCGAGTGCCTCATCGATGTGCTGCGCTTGCGTTTCGAGATCGTGTGAGCGCTTGCGCATCTCGCCGGGAGATTCCTTCAGAACGCTCAGCTTGGTTTTGACGACGTAGAGCTCATTTGCAAGCTCGAAGCGCTTCGCCATGAGCGCCTTCTTCTCCGGGTTCTCCTCAACGGTCGCGAGTACCTGAAGCGACGCTATCGAGACGTTATCGACACCGGCAAACAGAGGGGTCAGATCAGGGTACTTTTTCGCGAGCTCGCCCGGATCGAGGTAATGCTCGAGGGATTTCCAGCTACGCTCGGAATCATCGGATAAAGCGAGCCGCGGTTTCTCAGACTGGAGCTCTCGTTCGGGTTGCGAAAAGTAGGGAACAACGGGTCCGTTTGACACGTGAGTAGGGCCGCCGTCAGAGGGCAGCTTATCCGTAAAGCTCAAGTCGCTCGCTGCTTTCGACGCGTCGGCGTCCTTCCCTCCCCAACTGAAAATGGACTGAAGGGAGATCCCGCGCTGTGATGTGTGGGAAGGCTTGAATTTCGATTCCAATGCTCGCTGTTCGAGCAGTGGGTCGCCACCTCCATCGCTGGATAGCGGTGCTGAGCCGGGTTGAATTCCGGACTTTCCGTCCCACATCGCCCAAGGCCGGAACATCGGTGCCGACCCAGACCTGGGTGCAGATGTGTTCGGGGCAAAGCCTCCTGCGCTCCCTGGATTATACGTTTGCTGAGGGCTCGAGCCTCCACCGAGATCCGAAAGGAATTTCCTGACGGTCGTAAATTTGCGTGTCGGGCGCTCCGGAGCGGAGCTCTGAAACGCCGGGTTCGAGCTGACTTTGCGATACAAATCGGAGAAAAGTGCGTTGATGTCGCTGCGGAAGCCCCACGCGAGCCAAGACAGCGCGAATCCGGAGAAAACGATCGCGAGCTGGATGAGACGCTTGAGCCTGCGGATTTCGCGAAGGTCCCAGTCTTCCTGCGCTTCCTCTTCCGTCAGCGTGCGGTTGCGTGCCGACGTCCGCATCCGCTGTTCGTGACGGTCGATTTCATCTTGTGTCGGAAAGTTCTGAAAAATGATTCCCGATACGGCGTCCCCGCTGACAACCGCGGGTTTTGCGGAAGGCGTCTCCGACGCGGAATCTGAGTCAGAAGCGTCTTGAATCGGCGGTTCAGCGGGGGGCAGCAGCACCGAATCGTCATCATCGTCATCATCGTCCGACGACGGAACCTCAATCAGCGCAGTTTCGTATTCCGGTACGGTCACGGTCATCGTGAAGTTGATGATCTCGCGAGCGTCTCTCGGACGGTCCTCGGGCGCTTTCTGAAGCAGCCGGAGGATCAGAGCTTCCAGCCACGCCGGGACTTCCGGACGGACCTCCCTCGGTGGCTCAGGAGGTGTGTAGAGATGCATGCGCATGAGCTGCGCCGGCTGCTCCGAGTAAAACGGGAGATGTCCGACCGAAAGCTCATAGAGGATGACGCCAAGGCTGTAAAAATCCACTGCGGAGGTCAAAACCGCACCGTCCCATACCTCCGGTGCCATGTAGTCGAACGAGCCCATAATCGAGCCCGTATGAGTGAGCGACGATTTCACGGGTCGAGCAACACCGAAATCGGCGATCTTGGCATTCATCTCCCGGTCGACGATGATATTACTCGGCTTGAGATCCCGGTGGATGATCCCCGCATTGTGGATGGCCTCGAGCCCGAGACAGATCTGCAGCAACAAGCTTTCGATGAATTCGAAATCGAGCTCGCGTTCGTCAGAGAGTGCCGCGAGCGACATCCCTTCGATGAATTCCATCGTGAAGTAAATGAGATCGCGATCACTGCCCGCATCGAAGGTTCGCACCACGTTGCGGTGGTTCACGCTATTCATCAGCTTCACTTCACGCAGGAACCGTTTGATCTGCTCCTGACCGGTCACGGCCGACGTCTTCAGAACTTTGATCGCGATCGTCGTATCTTCAAGAAGTCTGTCGGTCGCGACAAACACGCTTCCCGTTGCGCCACTGGCAAGGTAGCGCACGATCTCGTACCTGTTCGAGATCACGAAGCCGGCGGGGAGAAAGGCTTCGGAATGTTCGCGTGATTCATCCATCGACTACTGATCTGGTCCGTTCGTGTGAAATCGGTGCTGGTACATCTATCGACGTTTTTCCGTTTCTGCTTAAAGGGCAAATTCGCGGAACTTGACCCGACAAGCCTACGGATTCATTGAACGTTTTTTGGCGTTCGGGGAAGCGCGCACCGAAACCGGCAAGCAGCGCAACCACTTTGAATTTCGATTTATTTTTTTGCCGCGTCCGGTCGATGAAATCACCATGAGCAAAACAACTCGATATGACCTGGTTGTCATCGGAAGCGGGCCGAGCGGACAGAAAGCTGCCATTCAAGCGCGAAAGCTCGGAAAGAAAGTTGCGATTGTCGATCCGAATCCAAAGATCGGCGGGAACTGTCTGCACGATGGAACCATTCCCAGCAAGTCCTTCCGTGAGGCAATCCTGCACCTTTCGGGGTACCGTGAGCGCAGCCATTATGGAAAGGCATACACGGTAAAAGAGAATATCGAGATGCGCGATCTCACTGACCGGTCAGGCGGCATCGAGATCGAGATCGAGCAGACCGTCCGCTCACAGCTCCTTCGCAACAAGGCTGAGATCATCCTCGGCCGGGCATCGTTCCTCGACCCGCATACGATTCTGGTGCAGTCTCAGGACACCGAGCGCGTGCTCAACACGGATAAAGTGATTATTGCGGTCGGCACACGCCCGTGGCGGCCCACGTCGTTTCAGTTCGGAAACGGCACTATTCTGGATAGCGACGATATTCTGCGGATGGACAGCATTCCAAAGTCGCTTGCCGTAGTCGGCGGCGGGGTCATTGGATGCGAATACGGCTCGATGTTCGCCGCTCTCGGTGTGAAAGTGACGATCGTCGAGCAGCGCAGCAGCATTCTCGGATTCCTCGATACGGAGCTCATCGACGCTCTTGTCTACAACTTGAGACAGGAAAAGACCTGCATTATTACCGGAGACAAAGTGGTTCACTGCGGTCCGTCACCTGACGGCCGTGCGGTAACCTATCTCGAAAGCGGGCGGCGGATAGTCAGCGAAAAGCTGCTCGTGAGCGCAGGGCGGGTCGGCAACGTCGAGGGGCTGGGGCTGGAAAAGGTCGGTATCGACTCCGACACGCGCGGGCTCATCAAGGTCAACAAGAGCTATCAGACCAGCGTCGAAAACATCTACGCTGTCGGCGACGTGATCGGTTCCCCTGCTCTTGCTTCGACCGGCCAGGAGCAGGGACGCAGAGCGGCGTGTCACGCCTTCGGTCTGCAGGAAAACTCGATGGAGATTCCCCTTCCGTTCGGCATCTACTCGATTCCGGAGATTGCGATGGTCGGTGCTACCGAGATGGAGCTCCGCGCCACGAAGACTCCGTATGAATATGGGATCGCTCGGTTCAGTGAAATCGAGCGAGGCAAAATCGCTGGTGACAATGTCGGCGTTCTGAAGCTCCTCTTTCACCGGCAAACGCTCAGGCTCCTCGGCGTTCACATCATCGGAGAAGACGCGACGGAGCTCATCCACATCGGACAGACGGTGCTGGGCTTCGGCGGCGGAATCGATTACTTCGTCAACGCGGTCTTCAACTACCCGACCTTGTCGCAGTCGTATAAGACGGCAGCTCTCGACGGTTGGAACAAGATTATCGCCTCGGAAAGTCTTCCGGACGAGATACCGATCGCCGATTCGGATCTGCATTGAGCGTTCGGTGACCATTCGGCGGAGGGTCGCCGAACGACACCGTGCTTGCTTCTCTAACGCTTTCGGACAAGGATATAATTTGCGCATGCGAGCTCCGCCTCGGCGGCTTCGCTCAACCGGGATACGTATGGTTTCTCGACATGCTCTTCGGCGATACCCAAGAAGTCTTTGATGCGCATATTTCCGAAGTCCTCCGCCGTGTCCTTCGGAAGACCCGCACTGTAGGAACGCAAAAACCAAGTGAGCGCCCAGATCGGTCTCCCAAAACGGAAGACTCCTCTCTCCTCGACACTACAGGTTCCGGAGAACAGCTTCGACAATCCTTCCTGAGTCATATTGAAGAAGTGATTCGGAACTCCATGAAACGGCGCCAAGAGAGGTGCGGTAACGTAGATCAGACCACCGGGTTTCACTACGCGCACCATTTCCCGGGCGGCAAGGAACGGATCGTCGATGTGCTCGAGTACGGAATTCGACAGCACCGCATCGAAGACCTGGTCTCTGAAGGGAAGCTCCGAACAGCTGCCGATCACGTCGACCGTTGGTGCAGGGGAGATATCGAGGTTATACGAATTCCAATGGTAGCCGAGGCGGCTGCCGCAGCCGCTATCCAGAACGTGAGCATTCCGCTGATCGTTGAGAATCTCGAGAGCGGCGCCATCGTAGCAGCTGCCGCAATTTTCCATCCCGTCGGTTCCAGGTTCGCTTGGGACGAAATGATACCAGAGGTCGTCGATCGCGTACCGGCGCTTGCATTTCGGGCAATGGACGGAGTCCTCGCCCCGTTCAAGCGGATAGCTGCTGCACGTTGGACATTTCAGGAGATTGATCAGATTGGCGAGCTTGTTTCGCTTTACCGCCCAAAAGTCCTCGAGCAAACCGGCAGGACAGCTCAGTTGAATTTCATGCGACGCTTCGCCCCCACTCGACTGAAAGCGCAGCTCCCATCCGTCGTGCTGCTGCAACTGCAGTATCGAAAGTAGCCCTGAAAATCCGACAACACATGGGTATTCGACATGGGGAACAACGTCCGGTCGCGGCACGCAATGCAGCTCCCGCACATATTTCCCGTCCGTGCTCCGAAGAATCGGCCGCTCGATCGTTTCGCCCGCGATCCAGCCGTTGATATAAAAAATCGGCGACGAAACTGGATTGGCCCGGGTCGGAGAATCGATGCAAATTCGAAAGGACTCCTGTCCCCGTCGCATTTCACTCGGGTTCATAGTTACGCCACTCTGCACTCGAGCGACCGGCGCTCAGTCCACGGAGATGTCAATTGTTCCGTCGAACACGAATTCAGCAGGTCCCGTTTGATACACGTGGTTGTCTTGCGCCCACTCGAGCTTCAGATCGCCTCCGAGCAGATGAACGATGCATTCGCGCTGAGCGTGCCCGTTCAGAACGGCCGCAACGGCCACAGCCGCAGCTCCGGTTCCACAGGCCATTGTCTCACCCGATCCACGTTCCCAAACTCGCATCCGGAGCTGTGCCGGGCTGAGCACTTCGACAAACTCGACGTTCGTCCGATTCGGGAACATCGAATGTGATTCGACGGCGGGACCGAGTCGAAACACCATATCGTCAGTGATGTGGTCGACGAAGAAAATCGCATGAGGATTGCCCATTGAGACGCATGTGAGCGGCATCGCGTACCCACTCTCGGCGAACGGCTCCCCGACAATCTGCTCGAGCTCGCTCTTGACCGGAATCCGTGTGGGGTGGAGGATCGGCTCACCGAGATCGACCGTCACCGCGCTCACCGACTCTCCTTTGCCGTGCAGCTCAAGGATCTTGATACCTGCTTTCGTCTCGATCTCCAGCCGGCGGTTCGAGCTCAGCTCGCGCTCGAAGATGTATTTGCCGACACAGCGGATACCGTTTCCGCACATCTCTCCCTCGGAGCCGTCGGCATTGTAGATCTGCATCTGAAACTGCGCGGTCTTTGACGGCAGTATCAGAATCAGTCCATCTGCTCCGATACCGAAGTGGCGATTCGAAACGACCTTTGCCAGCTGCGCAGGGTGCGTCCTGACGAGCTCCAATACTTCCGGAGGGTTTACAGCAGTCTCGGGATTCAAATCGACATAGATATAGTCGTTGCCGAGACCTTGCATCTTGGTGAATTGCAGCTTCAGGGTGGGTTCTCCTCATTCTTCGTGCATCGTTGCGACAGTGCGCCTTGTTACACACTTTTCCAGCGCTTCCGAGAAAGCCTACAAACCAAACCCCTCGGAAGACAAGGGCCGGTTCAGCTTATGCGACTCCAGGTTTCCCCCGTCAAATGCTGATACGGTTCCGACCGGTCCAGTTGCCGAACCGGACGAGCGCATGGGCGAGGAAAGATTTCTTGTGATTATACAGCACTCTAGTCAAAATCTGAAGCGCCGGTGCCCGCTGCACCGATTCGGGTATGTTACTCGGGAGAGTGGATCTCGAGTTTCGCCGTGTGGAGCGGCGATTGTGGTTGTGGTGGAGTAGTGGGCATGTTTCTCGAGTTGGATAATTCCGACGCTAAAGCGCTCGGCGTATTCTCTGCAGGGGTCATCGTATTCCTGTGCGCCCTGACATTTCTCTGCGGGGTTTCGCCGCTGGTGACCTCAACGGTCCTCCTTGCCATTCTCATTATCGTCATCACTGCAGTCGGTTGCTCTATGCACCTCCGCGCAATCGAGCATCTGGAAGAGGCGGAGGGGCTCGAGAAGATGCGCGAGCGAATTCAGCTGCACATGGCGCTGATCAACGAAGTTCTGTCTGCGGCTGAGCCTCGCGTGAGTGATTGCGAAGCTGCGCTCGACGCGGGCGGTGAAAGTTTTGAACACGCTGCTGAGAACGTGGCATCTGCCCGTCGAATCGTCTCCGCGCTCGCGCGGCGACTCGACGAGCTCGTCGGATTGAGCCTCGCACCAGGCGTGGAGGCGACATTGAAAGCTTTCGCCATCGTCGAGTCGCGCCTCGCAATACCATCTGGGGCCGCCGGCGGCGAAAAACCGGCTGATGAAACTCTGCGGCAGAGTATCCCGGACTTAGAACCTCATCTGTGGCGCGATACCCTCGACATGTTACTGCTCAGCGTCGAAAAGCAGATCCGCAGTAAAGAAGAGATGGCGGCGTAATTTCGTCCGCGATAAAACTGCCGCCGCACGTATTTCCGAGCGAAAAGGTGTTGCCGGTTCCCGTCCCGTTCGTTAAGCTCTCTGCGAGTATTCATCCAATCGAGAGCGGTACCATGAAAGCACACTCATCACTCGCCACCATTGCCGGGATTCTCCTGCTGCCGTGCCTCGCAACGGTTGGTTGCATGCAACAGACGACGCCGCCTGCCGAGTATGAACAGAGTAGCCTACTTTCTGAGCCGCAGATCGTCACTCACACAGTAGCTCGCGGCGAAACGCTGATGAGCATCTCTCGTAAATATACCGGCACTCCCAAGAACTGGAAAAGGATTGCTTCTGCAAACAGCATCAATCCGAACAAGCTGCGCGCCGGAGACACACTTGTCATTCCCGCCACGCTCGTCGCGGCGTCCCCCGCTCCGTCGAATCGGATGGCTCTGCTGTCCGACTCAGATATTTTGCCGACTGGTCGTGGTCTCCCGAAAGCAGCGTCACTCGCGGAAACCAAGAACCGCTCAGAAGCAAAAGCGACTGTCGGGACAACGAAGAAATCCACCGAGCGCACAGCTCGCACAAATGACCCAAAGAGCAAGGACTCGAAGTCGACCGCGCCGTCAAAGCTCGCACGAAACACATCATCCTCGAGAGCACGCGACAAAGAACAGCAGGCTCGCGAAGTTGTGATTTTCGATCCCACACCTGAAGAAAAACTTGCCGATCTTCCTTCGCCTCCACATTCAGAGCCCGCCAAAGCCGCGCCATCGACAAAAGAAATAATTGCGCGGCATATGGAGGAGAAGACTAAGGAAGAAAAACTCAATGCGGTAGAGCTCGCGGCGGCCACAGCGGCCGAACCGACCCATCGTCGGGACAGCAGAGCAATGCTCGATACACCGTCAGGTATCGCTCCACGATCCGCCACAGAGTCAAAGCCCACGGCACGGGCGAAGCCGGCTGCCGAGACGGTAAGCACTCAGACAGTGGAAAAGCCTGCCGTGTTCCGAAAGCCCGGGCAAAAGAAAGAGGTGCCGCAAAACACGAGAAGCAATTTCTACTCGTGTGTCGCGGACAAATGCTCGTATCATAGCTTTTAGCCCTGCTGAGTCGCAGGCCCCGTGCTTACGAACGATCGTGGTCCATCTCCCGTGAGAGAGCCTAGAATCGCTGAGTAATCCAACCCCAGGCGTCGCTGAGGAAAGAAGTCACGCTACTCCACCAATCCCCACCTTTCTGCCCCCCACTCGTCTGAGCCGCACGTGTATCCGCTGTCTGGCCGAAGGCTCGTTTCAGGCTTTCCCAGATCGAACCGAGCTTCCCCATCCAATCGGTCACATTGGTGAGAAACCGACCGGTACCATGCGTCGTATTGTCTTCAACCGCCGACCCAGCCTCGGGCGACGAAATGGTGGACGTGGTTGCTTCGCCCTCGCTTCCGGTTGCTCCGCCGAGTAGGCAAGTCGTGCCCTGCGAAGGAATTGTCGGCATCGCGGGGGTCGTCGCCTCTGCCGACTGCGCACTGGAGTCCAAGCCGATCGATTGTTTCAGCGAGTCAAGGAATCTTGAGACCAGTTGCTCAATAATCTGTTCTACGGACTGTTCGACAGCTCTCTCGACCGCGGACCGAATCGTGCTCGTAAAGGATGGATCGATGTCTCCAACGATGCCCGTTGCGGTATCGCGGCTGCGCTCCCCGAAAGACCCAGGTTGTGCCAAAAGTCCAGACCTATTTGGGCAGCGCAGGTCGCGCGACGCCTGGACGATCTGCGGAGAATAAATAGCTGGCTGGGTGTGATACGCAAATACGGCATTCATAAAAATCCTCGAACGGTAATGATAGCTCCGCTGTGGTTATCGCGCTCTCGCCCGTCGCGTTTCAGCCTCATTGCCGGAAAAGCATCACAGTTGATTTTTAACTAAATCATGGCAGGATAGCTTCATGCAGCCGTACCTTTCCAGCATCACCGATTTCCAAAGTACTCTGCCTGAGCTGGCTCGCTTCCTCTCCGACTCTGCGCCTTATGCACTCTGGGAGACGTCACGAGAAAAACACGACCACGGATCCTTCGTCAGCCATCAGCCGGATCGCTTCGCATATCTCACCGTGAGACCACGCTCTGCCGTGTCTTTTCGTGCCGGTACCCTTTGCGAATTTTCAGCCGGCCGGTACCGGGAAATCAGCTCGCTGCGCTCGGACCAAGATCCGTTTTCGATTCTTGCTGAGCTCTACGACTTCTTGGGCGACAATCAAACGGTAAGCAGTCAAGCGGGAGAGCCGAACACTCCTTTCCCCGGAGGGCTTCTCGGTTTCGTTTCCTATGATGCAGCTCGTGCCTTCGAACGGATTCGCGGAACGAGCGACCATCCGACACAACCGGACCTATTCTTCATTGAGACCACACATCTGCTGATTCACGATCGGCAGCTCGGCCTCCTTACCATCCTCTCTCGACCAAGCCTCGGTGCGGACGAGGCCGGACACGACGCCCTCGTCGCAGAGATCGGAAACGTGCCCCGTTCTGTGTGTCTCGAGCGCCGGAGCTCTGAAGCAGCCACGCTGGATTTCAAAGAACGGTTCTCGAAAGCCGAATTCGCTGCGCGAGTTGAGCAAGCACTGGAATACATCCGCGCCGGCGATATCTTCCAAGTGGTGCTCTCCAATCAGTTCACAGTCAAAGACCAGGTCGATCCACTGCGCGCCTATTCAGTTCTGCGAGCGGCGAATCCATCTCCTTATCACTTTCTCGTTCACTATTTTAACGAGACGATAGTCGGCGCGTCACCTGAAGTGATGCTCCAAGGCGGACCTACCGAATCAGGACGCAAAGCCGTTCGCATGCGGTTGGTCGCCGGGACGTATCCGAAGGGCGATGAAGACGATCTCATAGTTACGCAAGCGGAGACCCTCGGTGAGGACTCGAAGGAGCTCGCCGAGCATCTGATGCTGGTCGACCACGCGAGAAATGATATCGGTCGCGTCTCACAGATCGGAACCGTCGAGGTGGCCGACCTGTTTTCGATAGAGACCTACGCTGACGTCCACCATCTGGTGTCTCAGGTCGGCGGAGAGCTTCGCCCGACCGAAACCGTGATGTCCGCGCTTCGGTCCTGTTTTCCGATTGCGACACTGACCGGAACCCCGAAAATTCGTGCGATGGAGATCATTGCCGAGCTCGAAGGACCCTACCGCGGAATTTTCGGCGGGGCGATCGTGGCGCTCGGAATCGATGGAAGCATCGACTCCGCTGTCGCCATTCGTTCGCTGGTCACGGGCCCTGCCGGAACAAGCGTCCAAGCGGGCGCTGGAATAGTCTACGATTCGTCGCCGGAGCGCGAATACGAAGAGTGCCGCTGGAAAGCCCGTGCGCTCTTCAATGCGATCGCGGAGTCGCGCTTATGATTCTGCTTATCGACAACTACGACTCGTTCACCTTCAACCTCCTGCAGTATCTCGGCGAAGTCACCGCTGAGCGTATTCCGATAGAGGTTCGTCGAAACGACAGCATCAGTATTGCCGACATCGAGGCCTTGGCGCCCTCTCATATCGTAATCTCTCCTGGGCCATGTACTCCCAACGAAGCCGGCATCAGTCTGGATGTCTTCCGCGTGCTAGCACCGAAGTATCCAATTCTCGGCGTGTGCCTCGGACATCAAGCTCTCGGTCAAGCATTCGGCGGCAAGGTGATTCGCGCTGCAGTCCCTACACATGGAAAGACAGGGCAAATTCATCATACCGGAAAGGGAATATTCCGCCACCTCGCAAGCCCGTTCTCCGCTACTCGGTACCACTCTCTGATCGTTGATCGAGATACTCTTCCCAGCTGCCTGGAGATCACTGCCGAGCTCGAAAGCGGCGAAGTAATGGGTTTACGTCACCGGAGCTTTCCGCAGGTGTGCGGAGTTCAGTTTCACCCCGAGTCGATTCTCACTCAGTGCGGAAAACAGCTCCTGAGAAACTTCGTGGTCCAAGACGATGATGCGGTGCTCGAACGTTCGGGAGTCTCATGAACGTCGTCCGCGCGGCTCTGCCAACCGAAGAGACTCAACCCATCACACCATCTGCCGCAATCTCGATCGGCGAAAGCTTTCGCGCCGCCGCGTTTTCCTTTTTACTTTCTCGCGCTCTCGTTTTCTCTCTCTTCTTGCTTTGCGCTCAGCTGCATTTTGTTCCCACCGCCGGATGGGAGCGCCAGGAGGCCAGCGCCGTCATACGTTTCGATCCGACCGTAGCGGCACAGCAGCTCAAACAGATCTGGCAGTCTGGAGACAGCCACTTCTATCTTCAAATTGCGACTCAGGGTTACGACCCCTCGGAGTCCTCGCATACGGCGATGAGAAACTGGGTCTTTTTCCCGCTCTTCCCCCTTTCCATTCGTGCGCTCAGCTCAATCGTCGGACATCCCCTGTTCTGCGCTATCGCTCTCGCCAACTTCTGGCTGTTCGCCACGCTCATCGTGCTTCATCGACTTGCGCTTGTTCGTGGGCTAAGCAGCGAGGCTGCAGACCGCGTCGTGATTGCCGTCGCTCTGAATCCGCTCAGCTATCTTTTTTCCTGTCCGATGACAGAAACAACCTTCTTTTTTCTCGCCACTTCTTCGGCGCTCGCGCTGGAACGGCGGCGGCCGATCATCGCGGGCTGCATCGCTGCATTCGCGACCGCTTGCCGCCCAACCGGGCTCTTGCTGCTGCCCGCGTTCGCGTTGGGTGCATACGGCTCGTCGAGGTTCCATCGACACCGCCTTGCGACAACAGGTGTATCTCTCGCGCTTGCGAGCTCAGGACTCGTCGCATACGCCACATTCCTTTGGTATCGGGCCGGCGATCCGCTCATATTCATCCATAATCAACATTTTTGGGATAGAAGCGGATCGTTCTTCACTCTCCTGCAAGGTATCGACCCGAGAAACATTTCGACGGGTTGGAACTTCGTGTGGCTCAATGCCGCCGCTGTGTTTTTCGGATTCAGCTGCGCTGTGCGATCGATACGACGACGACGTGTTTACGACGCGCTGGTGTATCTTGTTCCAACAGCCGCATTACTTTCGAGCGGCACGGTGCTCTCCGCGTACCGGGTGCTCATGCCCCTCTTCCCCGGTTGGTTGATGGTCGGTGAGCTGTCACGCTCAAAGCTCGTGTGGGATTCGATCCTCGTTGTGTTTGCCGCGCTTCTCGGCATCCTCACCGTCGCATACTCCTTGGGCGTGACCTCCGCGCTCGTGTAGAGTTGACACCCAGAGGCGTTTGGCTTCCCAGAGTCGACTTTCTGCGTATAGACTGGGCTGCATGGCGGACACCGTTCGAAGATCCGAGGCTTTTGCATTTCTTGCCGGGCTCCCGCTTGTAGGGGTCGCCGCGACTGCATGTGTCGCTACTCTGCAATTGCTCAGTGGCATGCAGTTGCGATCAGCAACGTGTGTGTTGATCGCCGGTCTCGTGACCCTTCTCATTTTCTTTGCTGTCAGGCGGTCGTTTCAAAAGCTCGGCACAGCGGACTTCGCAATGCTGAGCGGACTCACTCTGGTCTTTTGTGCAGCTTCATTTTTCTTGGCGACCAAGATCTACGATGTTTCCTACGACGGACAGACATATCATTATGAAGCCGTCCGCCAGCTCGTTTCCGGTTGGAATTATCTGGTTCCACCCTCTTATCCTGCGCCGCGGGAGGAAATGGCGTACACCGCTCCATTCCTCACTCACTACTGCAAGCTTCCATGGTTACTCGAGGCAGTCGTCGCCCAGCTCAGCGGCACCATCGAAGGTGCAAAATGCATCCACCCCCTTCTCCTTTGGTCGGCATTCTGGAGCTGTCTCGCCTGGTTCGTGCGTCTTCGAATTCGCTTCGAGGTCGGAGCCCTCGTCGCTCTCGCGTGCGCACTGAATCCCGTATCAGTCACTCAGGCGCCGACTTTCTACGTCGACGGGCTTTTTGCTTCTACAATTACCGCGTTGGTCTCACAGATCGGTTTGTGGCTGACGCTGCCGTCGGCATTCTCCACGGCGACCCTCGGCGCTACTCTTCTTCTTGCGCTCAATTTGAAGTTCACATCGACTGTGGCTGCCGGACTACTGTGCGCAATAGTGCTTGGATGCGTGCTCTGGGGAAGGGCACGCGGATATGATCGCTCTCCGTCGGATCGAACGATGATCGGACTCTCGTTGTTTGCTGCTTTTTGCGTTTTCGGGGTCGGTTTCCAACCGTTCGTCACGAATTGGGCCGCAACGGGAAATGTCTTCTATCCGATTCCGCAGTATGACCTCCCCGGAAAGACGGTAGACAGCCCTGCGATTCAGCAGATGCAGATTCCGAAGAATCTTCAGGACGAAGGGCGATTCATGAAGCTGGCGTTGTCCCTGTTCTCCGAATCCGCAAACCCGCTCGGCGATACGCCCGCATCCCTCAAGCTGCCATTCGAGATGAAACGGAAGGAGTTCCAGATCTTTCGCGACCCGGATGTTCGAGTGGCAGGATTCGGGCCGGTATTCACGCTGAGCATCCTGATCGCTTTGCTCGCCGCTGCCTTCTCACTCTGTTCGCGATCGGGGAGCAATTCGTTCTCCTCGTGTGCGCAGCTCTACTTCAGACTCGGCATTCCGATCTGGATCGTGCTTTCGGTCCTTGTCGTACCCGAGAGCTGGTGGGCTCGATACGTGCCGCAGCTCTGGCTGCTGCCACTCTTGCTCAGCTTACAGGTCTTGGAACAGCAAAACAGCTCGAGGGGGCTCGCGTTTCAGACTTTTCTCTCAGGTCTTTCAGTAGTGCTCGTCACCGCAAACTCCGTTGCGATCGGTTTCGTCTCTTGGAGCTCGGCATATACGCGAAGCGCTGCGCTGAAAGCTGAGCTCTCTGAAATCGCTGCCGAGGGACGTGCGGTGGAAGTAACCTTCAATCGATTCCGCGCGAATGAGGAGCGGTTGCGGCACTTCGGCGTAAATTTCGCCGAAGTGCCTGTTCCGATTTGTGACGCACCGAGGTTGCTCCTCGAATCGCCCACTTCGATCTGCTCGAAATAAACGACGAAGATCCAGCCTCTCGCGCTACTTTGCCGAGGCCGCCAAGTTTTCTTTGATGATCCGCTTGTTCACTTCGCTCAGCTTGTCGGAATTATGGGCCTCTTCATAGATCTGGCGAATTGCAAACAGAAAGATGTTTCGCATCTTCTGATCTTTGGTTGTTCCCAGCAGCTCCTCGAGCTCCTTGACGGCGCCCTCCGGATTTCCCTGTTTTCGATAGCTGTCTTTCAAGCCGAGAACAGCGAGTCCCACCGCCTGATGCGGATCTTGTACGGCGGTTTGATAGTTTTGTACGGCTTCCAGATATCGCGCGATCCGAGGTCCCGGTCGTCGTCCATCGCCCTGGCGGTCGTCCCCTTCCGGTCCATCGGGGCCGCCGGGTCGCCCCGGTCCTCCGAAGCCGCGACCATCACGAAACCGTTCTCGAAGCTCATCTCGCATCTCTCGGCGTTCGCGACGCATTCCGCGATCTGGAGGTCCCTGGTCGTGATCCGGCGGTGCAAGCCCATGATCGGGCGGGCCGTCCTCTTCGTCCGGCGGGGGTTGACCCTGCCCCGGAGGCAAAGGCTGAGCTTGACTGAGCGCAGCCGAGGAATGCAGCGCTACCAGCACTCCGAGCGTAAGCGCTACTAGGAAAAAGATGATTCTAAGCTGCGTCGTCAATGTCGGCTTCATAATCGAAGTCCTCCGGTTGTGGTAGATCAGCAAGGGTGTCACTGAGAGAAAGATAGCTCGGCTCGATGAGCTGCGTTTGAAATGGAGGGGGCTCGGCGTCGTCTGGCGCGGTTTCTGCCTCGTCTTCGAAGCGACCATCCTCGCCGCTTTGCTCGTCGTCTGATACCTCGGCCGAGGACCAAGTTTGTCCGGAAGCAAGCTCAGCACTGAGTGCGGCGTATGCAGAGGCGACTTC
The DNA here is from genome assembly GCA_046328905.1 of Bdellovibrionota bacterium. Taxonomy (GTDB): domain Bacteria; phylum Bdellovibrionota_C; class UBA2361; order SZUA-149; family CAZDWZ01; genus JAXLVP01. The sequence continues at coordinate 952,843 of JAXLVP010000002.1, read as the reverse complement.
ATCGTCTACCGGGATATCGCGCCCGCCGGTCGAATCGGGGACTGCCTGCTCCGGAACCGCAGATTCTGAATTGACTGCTCGATCAACTTCGCGACCATCCGCTCTTCCGCTCGGGTTCGGACGCGGCATCGGCGCCGGATGCTTCAGCGCTAGAGCTATTGAAAGGAGCAACACACAAGCGAACGCGAGCCGAGCCGACATGACCATCGAGCACCAGCCGCGAACGAGTTGGGCCCAGGAGTCCGTGAAGAGATTTTTGCGGACCGAGGTTCGCGCCACCGCCGCATCCACTGCTTGGAGAACAGCTGTCCTACGATGTTCGTCGAGCGTCGTTTCGACCAAGGCTTTCGACGTCCGCCGCAGCTCGGCACCGCATGACCTGAGCATCAGGTCCAGCGATTCATCACTCAATGTCGATTTTCGTGCCAAGTGCGTCCTCTTTTTTTTGTTCGTCTTCCAACAGCTCTTTGAGTTTCTCCCTTCCCCGAAACAAGTGTGTCTTCACAGTGCCTACTGAGCATGCCAAACGTTCCGCTGTCTGCTCGACGGACAGGTCCTCGAAATAGTGAAACAAAACGGCGTGGCGTTGCTTCTCTGGAAGTTGTCGGACCAAGAGCAGGAGCCGGCGATGCTGCTCGTTCTCCAGCAGGAGCTGCTCAGTGTCCTTACCGACGTCCCGTCCTGCGCGTTCCTGCCGACTAATGTCATCTTCTCTCCCGAGCGGAAATCTTTCCTGCCGCCGAATATCTCGTTTGCGATATCGAGCGACGGTTCGCCTTGCGATAGTGAACATCCAGGTTCGCAGCTCCGAGCGGCCGTCGAAGCTCGAAATCGCTTTTGCAATCTCGAGCAGAGTCTCCTGCAAACAATCGAGCGCAACTGAGGCGTCATAAAGCTCGACGAGGCACACTCGACTCAACCAGGCATAGTGTCTTCGCAGAAGCTCGCCGAGCGCCGCATCGTCAGCCGGGCGAACGTGCATGCTCGGTGAGCGCTCGGCTGCAGAGCGCGGTTGTGTCTGCCGAATCTCAGCCAGCAGCTCTCCGTCCGTCATACTTCCAAAACCGGTTGCCATCGCCCTCAGTCGTCTCCGTTTGTGCGAGCCCACTTGATTTCGGTTGACCGAACCCCTCCGAGCCTACAAAAAGTCAGTGTTTTTCGATAGTTATTTTGCGCCCACAAATTACTGAAGCAAAACTGCAAGCTCCTCGGATTTGAGTAGGAGAAGATACTACGGGTGATAAAGCTCCGTGGTGGGGATGTGGTAGCCAGGCAAGCTATTGGGGTGTGGCAATGGACGAGTTAATGAAGCACAAGCAAAATCAGTCAGAGGAAAGCGTTCAGACGCCGACGCTCATCAATTCCGAATCGGGCAAGGCGATTTCGTGGGCGATACTGTTCTCCGCTGCTGTCTATGGCGCATACATTTACGGAGGCAAAGTCTTCCTCGAGACGCATCTGAATCCCTTCTATCAAATGGTCGTGCTGTTCGGCACAGTATGCGTCTGTATCGCTTTTCTCGGATGCGGACTTCACCTCTTTTTCCTCGGTGGCAAGTCGAACGCACAGCTCCGCAAAGGTCTCCGTGAACAGTATAAGTCGCTTGCTGAAATGATTCATGAAAGCGACCAGACCATCAAAGTTTTGGAAGCTGAGCTCGGACGCTGCGCCGTGAAGCTCACTCCGAGAGGATTGGACTGTCTGTCACTTGCACGTCGAATTGTCCGGGCTCTCGATCGCCGTGCAAGCGAAATCGAGTATTTGCTCAGCACTGGAGACGCGATTGATCTGATCGACGCCGACGAATTGTGTCGGAAGAAGCTGATCATCACCGACAACGCGATTGACGCTTTAATCGGATCCGATCCGGTGCCGCCGCTTGCACCCGAAGAGTGGCAGCCCTGCGTAAAGCGAATCTTTCAAGAGATCGAAGCCGAGCGCAAGAAAGCAGCGTAGGCTTCTCGACCCGCAGCTTCACGAGGCTAGTGAAGCTGCGACCCATTCAATTTTGGTTTCACTTGCCCTGACGGATCTGCACGCTTTCCGGAAGCGCCTTCGTCGCCGGTCCCTGCGCGTCGCGCCTGCACCCATCCGAGAAGCCCGCCGACTACCACGAAGTTTACGAGCAGTACTCCTAACCCGATGAGCAGTAGGGTCGGAGAAGAATACGTATGCTGCTCATTGATCCGATCGAGCCGAATAACCAGCGACGTCGGCATACCCGCAAGGAACGTGAGGACTGAGAGCACCATCACCCCGGTGCCGAATAATGGCTCGCTCAATAACCCGAGCTTCCCAAACAACATCCACACTGCGGTCGGAACGCCAAGAAAAAGAAAACGATAGATCCACCGGCGCCTGTGGCGCTCCCAGGTAAAGGGCTGAATGGGCTTGGGTTTTCTCTTAAACATGGAAATTCTCTCGTCTTTGTCTCCTTCTTATACCAGCTGAGCGGCCGACGGAGAACCTCTCCTATCGAACGTAAGCCGTTGGAATCCAGAGAGAAAAAATCGCCGCATCGAAACGTTCACTACAGACTCTAAACAGTCGAGAGCACGGTGTGAAAGGTGGTTTATCGAGCAGTACGACAACTATCGGAGGTTTGGGTTATGAGAACAGGTTCGTCCGCGAAAGCAAAGATCACGAAAGAGTTTATCTATTTCGCCTCCACCCTGAGCTCCAGCTTCCCGGATCTCGACCTGCGTTTCAATCTTCAAAACGGGACGAACCGACTTCGGTACACCATCCCTGCCGTTTCCAGCAAAGTCTTCGAGCTTCAGCTCGGACAAGATGAGATCGACTCACTCGTTCATGAAGCCACCTTCGAGATCAAAGAGATTACCCGGCGGTTCGACGCTTAGCTCGGGCGTGTAGGTGAGCGAGCCCTTAGCGCTCCGCTTGAGGCGCGATCTCGGTCAGGATGTTCTTCAGAACGCCGGGCAGCAGGTCCGGCATGACTCGCGCCCGCTTGCCGTTGATGAAGATCGTCGGCGTCGAGGTCACCTGCAAAGTATTCCCGAGCTTCGCATCGTCTGAGACCCGAGCCTTCGTCGCCGGATCTTCCATGCAGGCAGCGAAGGCACTCTCGTCTACGCCGACCTTCTTCTCGAGCACCTTCAGCGAGTCGTCACTAAAATTCTCGAGTGCCACGAGCTCGTCGTGCATCTTCCAGAATTTCTCGTCGCCCTCTAAACCGGCGCATCGAGCCATCATAGCCGCCTTACAGGCGTACTCGTGCTTCTTGGTCGTAATCGCAGGATTGCAAGCTTGATCGAGCGGGAAGTTCTTCAGGATGTAGCGAACCTGCTTCGAGTTCTGACGCACGAAGGGCTCGAGATACGTCGCTGTGCGTTTGCAGAACGGACACTCGAAGTCGCTGAATCCAATCACCGTCACCAGTGCATCCGGACTGCCGATACTGAAGTCCTTTTCAGTGGCCGGGCCTTCGGTCATCACCGGAACTTTTTCGACTACTGCCTCACGCCAAGTTTTCAGCAGCGGCTCGAGAAAGATCTTGTCTTGTGAGCGCTGTTGCTTCGGGGCGAAATAGTAACGCTCGATGACGTCCGGCGCGAGAGCCATGAGGACCAATCCGCAGGAGGCGACTCCAATCAGCGCGAGACCGGACGACACTCCTCCCTGCCTCGAGTCGAATCGGAGGAACATGCGGAAGAGCTCGAGCAACCCGCTCTTAAGAGAGCTCAAAAAGGAGAGTCTGCGATCAGGGCACGCAAGCGCCAGACCAAACACGAGCACGTTTGCCAGGTCCAAAGAAAGGCAGAGGATGCAATATTTCTGGATGATGAAGTGCTGGATGCCGATGAGAAAAAGCGACGGGGGAAGACTGAGAAACGAGAACGCTACTATCGCATCTGCACTTTTGGCACGACCCTCCGGGTCGGATTCAGGAGCCCTGAGCATCACCACGGCGAGAAGGAGAAGATAGTAGACAACCGCCCACCCAGCGACCGGAATTCCAAGAAACATCGCGTAGCTGCTACGCGCCACACTGTCACAGTTGAACGTTTCGTTGATGTCGCAGAACGACTTTTCCGTTTGATAGCCGCGAAGCACCGAAGTTTGGTGAAACACCAGCGCAAGAGAAACACAAAGTCCGAGCGCAGCGATGAAATAGAAACGTTTGTAGAAGGAGGTCATGCAAGTAGCCCATGAACGTGGACGCCGCCGCCGTGAGAGACTCCGCGAGCACAGCTGAGAGTGCTCGATCCGAGAACATCGGACCGAGCTGAGCCCGGCATCGTGCAACTCAGCCAATCGGCGAAAGGCAATGCAAAAATCAACAGTGTAAAACCGTAGAAAAGGTATATACCAGTTTCGACGGTCTCACACCGCGTTTTTTGCAAAGCTGATGCGACAAAAGTGGCGCAAGCGCTAGGCTTCGTCCGTGTCGGTAACGGCGCCGAGAGTCGCCGAAGTTACCTGTCGCGCATACTTGCGCAACACTCCACGATACTTGAGCTTCGGGGCAACCCACTGCTTCCGGCGCTCCGCAAGCTCCGCATCGGACAGCTTGACGGAGAGCTCCTGAGTCTCGCCGTCGATCGTGATCAGATCGCCCTCTCGCAGGAGCGCGATCGGTCCACCGACGGCGGCTTCTGGACACACGTGTCCGACAACCATCCCGTGAGTGGCGCCGGAGAAGCGCCCATCAGAGATCAAACCGACGGTTTCACCCAAGCCTTGACCAATGAGGGCGGATGTCGGAGCGAGCATTTCGCGCATTCCCGGACCACCTTTCGGCCCCTCATACCGAATAACGAGCACATCGCCGTCGACTACCTTGCGGGCGAGAATCGCGTCGAGGCACTCCTCTTCGGAATCGAAGATCTTAGCGGGTCCCGTGATCGATGTCCGCTTCAACCCCGACATTTTGGCGACTGCGCCGTCCGACGCCAAGTTGCCGTGGAGCACCACGAGCGGGCCGGTTTTCCTGAGAGGTGCTGACAAAGAGTGAATAATTTCCTGCACATCGTCGAGAGGAGCAACTTCTTGGAGATTCTCCTTGAGAGTTTTGCCCGTCACCGTGAGGCAGTCCCCGTGGAGCATTCCTGCCTCGAGGAGAAGCTTCAACACCGGCGCTGTGCCACCGACCTTGTGAAGATCGGCCATGACATACTTCCCTGACGGCTTGAGGTCAGCGAGGTGCGGGACCTTTTTTCCAATGCGGTCGAAATCAGCGAGCTTCAGAGGAAGCTCGAGCGACTGAGCGATCGCGATCAGGTGCAGCACTGCGTTGGTCGAACCACCGAGCGCCATGACGACAGTAATCGCGTTTTCGAAAGCCTGTTTGGTCAGGATATCTTTCGGGCGAATGTTATTTTTCAGCAGATTGAGAACTGCTCGGCCCGCAGCATGCACGTCAGCAGCTTTCTCAGGGCTGAGCGCGGGGTTGGCCGCCGAACCCGGCAAGCTCATTCCCATCGCTTCGATGGCGGTCGACATCGTGTTTGCAGTGTACATTCCGCCGCACGAACCCGCTCCAGGACATGCGTGTTTTTCAACAGCGCAGAACTCCTCGCGTGAGATTTTTCCGGCGCTGAACTGCCCGACCGCTTCGAAGGCGCTCGCAATATCGAGCTTCTTGCCGTTCAAATCTCCCGGCATGATCGTTCCGCCGTAGACAAAGATACTCGGGATATTCAGTCGTCCGAGCGCAATCATGCAGCCCGGCATATTCTTGTCGCAACCGCCGATAGCTACGAGCGCGTCGAATGATTGAGCGCCGGAGACGACTTCGATGGAATCGGCGATGACTTCACGCGAGACGAGGGAGAACTTCATGCCCTCGGTTCCCATGGAAATTCCATCGCTGACAGTAATCGTGCCGAAGATCTGAGCTTTTCCGCCGCTCGCCTCGATACCGGACTTGGCCTGCAGCGCGAGCTTGTCGATGTGCGAGTTGCAAGGCGTAATCTCGCTCCAAGTGCTCGCCACTCCTACGATTGGCTTATTGAAATCTTCATCGCTGAAACCGACAGCGCGTAGCATGGCCCGGTTTGGGGCACGCCGATCTCCGGCAGTGATTGCAGAGCTGCGCTGATTCAGTTTTGAGCCTTTACCATTCTCTTGTGTCATAGATAACCTTCTCCGAAACGAGCTTTTCTGTTATAGCCGTGACCGACCGCGCATCTTAAGAAAGTTCGTGGAGAATAACAACTTCTGCCCACTTCGGGCGTGCATTCGTGTCTCAGGACCAAGGTTCGGAAATTCCGGTTGAAAATGACGAACGGACGTTAGACGTAGCTGTTCGAGACGCCATGGCCCAAGCCGCGGCAGCGGGGGGCGCGGAGACCTACTTCGGCGCCTTCGGCATTTTCCTCAATGCTTCTGCCATTCAAATCGGCTTGCTCGCGGCGCTCCCGCCGTTCTTCGGCTCGCTCTGTCAGCTCTTTAGTCTGACCTTTCTCGAGGTGCTGAAGAGCCGAAAGTTCCTCATTGTCGCTGCCGCCAGACTGCAGGCGATCGTTTTGCCCCTCATCGCAATCCTCCCGTTCCTGGTGAACGATACGAAGGACGCCGTTCCTTTTCTGATTATTTTTGTGCTTTTTTATCAGGGCGCGTTCGGGCTGACGATGCCCCTGTGGAACAGCCTGATCGGTGACCTCATTCCCGCAGAGCTCCGGGGCCGCTTCTTCGGATATCGGAACCAGAGGGCCGGGATAACGTCTTTCCTCGCCATCCTCATCGCCGGCGGGCTCCTCAACCGCTTTGCTGAATGGGGCATCGTCTCGTGGGGTTACGTAATCGTCTTCCTGCTCGCGTGCGCGTGCCGATTGTATTCGGCGCACTGGGTGTCGCAGTATCGCGATCCCCCTTTCGAATCGCCGGCCGAGTCTTACTTTTCCCTCTGGCAGTTCTTCACGCGACCGCGCTACTCGAACTTCGCGCGCTTCGTGTTTTTCTTTTCGTTCATCCACATGGGAGCGGCGTTTTCAGCACCCTACTTCGCCGTCTACATGCTCCGCGATCTGCACTTTACCTATTGGAAGTTCACCCTACTCACCGCCGTCGCGACGGTGACTCAGATCTTGACCCTCCGAAACTGGGGCAAGCTCGCAGACTCGTTCGGAAGTAAAAAGATTTTAACCCTTTGCTCGTTCGGCGTAGCGATCAATCCAATCCTTTGGATCTTCTCCGCGGAACCTTGGTACTTGGTTGGTGTGCAGACATTCAGCGGAATCGTGTGGGCCGGATTCAACTTAGCGTCATCCACATTTCTGTTCGACGCCGTAACGGCACCGATGCGCGCGCGCTGCGCGGCCTACCAAGCTTTTGTGCAGGGTGCATTTGTGCTTGTCGGCTCGATCGCGGGAGGTTTCGTCGCTGAGGTGGCGCCGACGAGCATTCCGCTTTTGGGTTGGAGCTGGCATCCCGCGTCGCCGTTTCTCATCATCTTTCTTCTTTCCGGATTGCTCCGCCTGTCGGCGGCAATGGCGTTTCATCGACGCTTCAAGGAGGTTCGGGATGTCAAGCCGACCAAATCTATCGGGCTGCTGTTTCATCTCTTCCCGATCGCATCGTTTGCCGAGGGGAAGTACCGCTGGTTCCCAGTAACTCTCAAACAACCTGCCAAGAAGCCGGTCGTGAGCGCGAAGGATGAGCTTCCCTCGCCAGCACAAAATTTTCGCGACCTCCTGCACTGAGGGCGCGCTCCGTTTCAAGAAAAGAGTGAGAGGGGCGCGGTGAAGCAACCCCTTTGGCACCGCAGGGGGCAGATGCCAACCTGGTTTGGAAACCAGTCTCACTCGCGGTCAGGATGCGGCAGCGACGGCACGAGCGCTCAGGGCCGGCCCGATTCGAAGTGTCGGGCTGGTCCAGTCTGCAGCGCCGTCGACCTCGAGCAGCGACGGCAGGATACCCGTCCCGAGCCGCTCGGCGACGAAATCCAGTGCGTCGCGCTCGGCGCACATCATCGACTCGAAGTCGTCCGGATCGAAGGTGAACTCGCCGCCGGGGATCGGCTGGTAGTCCGACACTTCGCCCATGAATTGCTCGCCGACGTACCACGTCGACAGGCTGACAGGCGACATGACGATCGCGCCGTGCCCGAGCTCCGAATTGTAGCGGACCTGAAAACGCCCTTTGGGAAGAGGCTTGGTCATTTACGTTGGCTCCTTGAGTTCCTAGTGAGTAGCTGGTCGGCCGATTCCAGGAGAGCTGGAGCGCTCCCCTCGAAGCAGCCGACCTATCGCCACCTCAGGGAACGAGAGCGAAGAGTGATTTCCAAAAAAAACAAAACCGGATTGAACCCTAACACCGCGCACACTCTCTACCACACTCGGCAGTTAATCCGACGAGCATCGCCGACAGCCGGCGGTTGAAACGGGACCATGAAAAGCACACAGAGGGAAAAGATCGAAGCGAACATGAAGATGAAAATCTGCATTGGAAGACGACGATCCAAAGAGTCGAAAGAACTCTTCAGTTGAAGCCACACGTGTCAGGGTTTTCAGCTACTTCGCCGGCACGAACAGAATTCGAACACTATCATAACAGTCGGGATTGCTCAACCCAGCTCCTAGGCCTCGCGCTTTCGACGCCGAAAAAGCGCCCAGAAGACATCCTCGGATGGGTACGGAATCGGTAATCGATCCGGGACCAAAGAACTGGCGGTCGCGACAAGTTTCCCCACCACACTGTTGCCCGCGGCGTGTGCGAGCAATGACTTCGCGTGCGCGCCGTCCAACCACTTTGTCGGACGTCCGCGCGCGATCTGCTCGAACCCATGCGCGGCTGCAAGTTGCTCCAAGCTGGCCGGCGTGAACCAGTGAAGCACGCTCGGCGGGCTGTATTCGTGCCAGCTCTTCCCGAAGAGCTTCGCTGTGATGCTTTGGACGTTCCACGTTTCGACAAGACACAGTCCCTGGTCTCTCGTCACCGACGCGGCGCGAGCAAAAGCGACAGTCGGGTCGACGAAATGAGCGATCACTTGGATCATCGATACGACGTCGAATGTGTCGTGGAGCGGAACCTCCTCCAGAGAGCCGTGGAGTACGTTCAGCCCGAATTTGTCTCGCGCCGCGGTCGCCATGCGAGCGTTCGGTTCAATGCCTGTCCCCGTCCAGCCTACGTCAGCCATTCCCTGCAAGATAAAGCCTGCTGCCGCACCGATATCGAGCAGCGAGCCGCCGCCGGTGTGATAGCGCTTCAGCAGCTCTCCATATCTTCGTCCATGGGCACGGAGGAGCCTCTCTTCAGCGAGATAGTTTGCATACCCGGCGCCTCCTCCGGAGAAGTAGTCGTCACTGTAAACTTGCGAGATATGGTCGGCCGCGCTCTCGACGCGCGTATGTCGATGACCGCATGCAGCACACGAATAAATCGGAAAATCCCGGACGTGGAAAACCAAGGACGTTTGCGCGTTACAAACGGGACAGGTGGAGCACGATTGAGAGCTCCGAAGCTCACCGGAGGCGTTCAGGGTCATAGCATTACAGAGTAGCCGCCTTCGCTGCGGTTCTGCAAAGGCTATCACACCACCGGGACCAAGATCTGAAGATTACAGATCCTTTCCCGACTGCTCAATCAACTTTGCAACCAGTCCGGTCCAGCCGGTTTGGTGCGAAGCGCCGAGCCCCTTCCCGGTATCGCCGTGGAAGTATTCGTAGAACGAAACGCTCTGGTCGAAGAACCCCGGCGCTTGAGCGCGCTCTCTCGGTTTGTCGCAAGGCCGCTTGCCGTCCTCGTCCTTCGCGAAAATTTTCAGTAGGCGATGTGATATCTCAGCACCGACGTTCCACAGCGGGATATAGTTCCCTGAACCGGTCGGACACTCAACGGTAAGATTGTCTTCGTAGTAGTGGCTGAAGCGCTGCACCGCTTCGATAATGAGATAATTGATCGGCCACCAGATCGGCCCCCGCCAGTTGGAGTTTCCACCGTAAATGGGAGAGGTGGACTCGGCGGGCTCATAGCCAACGCGATACTCTTGATCGTATGCGCGGAGGACGTATGGATTCTTCTCATGGTACTTCGAAACCGAACGGATCCCATAGGGGCTGAGAAATTCCTCGGGGTCGAGCATCCGCTTGAGGATCCGCTTGAGCCTGTCTTGATTCACGAGAGCAAGCAGGAGCCGTTGGCCGGCGCCGGGCACGTCCATGCTCGCGACGTCCTGTTTCAGATCGGGACGGTTTTCGATGAACCAGCGCATGCGGCGTTGGAAACCCGGCATCTGGTCGACGATTTCCGGCTCGAGAGTGAGCACCGCAAAGAGCGGAATCAGCCCAACGAGCGAGCGGACTTTGAGGAACCCGACCTGTTGGTTCGGGAGATGCAGGATGTCATAGTAGAACCCATCTTCGTCGTCCCAGAGCCCTGAGATCGACGAGTCCGCGCTGCGGTGGTTCATGGCGTAAGCGATGTACAGAAAGTGCTCGAAGAACTTGCTCGCAATGTCCTGATAAGCCGGATTGTCCTTCGCAAGCTCGATAGACATGACGAGCATGTTCAGACAATACATCGCCATCCAACTCGTGCTGTCAGACTGTTTGATCTTTCCGCCCTGGGGCAGCCCCTTGCTGCGGTCGAAGACTCCGATATTGTCGAGCCCGAGGAAGCCTCCTTCGAATACGTTCTGCCCAAACGGGTCCTTTCGGTTCACCCACCATGTGAAATTGAGCAGCAGCTTTTGAAACACACGCTCGAGAAACTCTCGGTCGCCTTTCCCGGTCATGCGGCGCTCGATTTTGAAGATTCGATAGGCGGCCCATGCCTGGACGGGCGGAGTCACATCGCTAAAGTCCCATTCATACGCGGGGATCTGCCCGTTCGGGTGCATGTACCATTCGCGGGTGAGCAGGATGAGCTGGCGTTTCGCGAAGTCGGGATCAATCATCGCTAGCGGAATGACGTGGAAGGCAGAGTCCCATGATGCGTACCATGGATACTCCCATTTGTCCGGCATCGAGAGAATGTCGTCGTTGTACAGGTGGTTCCAGTTCGTATTCCGGATCTTGCGGCGCTCAGCGGGCGGCGGCGCCGAAGTCTCATCACCGTCCAACCAATCTTGAACGACATAATGATAGTACTGCTTCGTCCATAACATTCCCGCGAAGGCTTCGCGTTGGACGAGCTTGAGGTCATCTTGCAACCCCACCGGTGCGCGGCGTGAGTAAAACTCGTCCGTTTCGGCTTGTCTTTTCGCAAAGAGATCGGTCGCAATCGAAAGAGCGGACTGATTGGAGAGCGACGCTTCGCAAAGCCGCATGGTGACTGATGTTTCAGAACCCGCGGCACATGTAAGCCGGAAAACAGGGCTCGCTTTCGTGCCGGAGTTTGCAGGATTCACCGCCGCACGATCGTTTTCGATCACATAGCGATGGAAAGCGTCTTTTGTGTAGGGACATGCGGAGGCTTGATGAAATACACGTTCGCAATTCGTCTCATTCTCGGTGAAGAGAACCTCGTCAGTTCCCTGAAACGAAAAGTGGTACTGCCCCAACGTTCCATGATTCAGTGTGATGATATCTTTTCGGCCATTGGCGAGGCGCATGTTAGGTTTCGGACGATCGCGTTTCCAAGACCACGTGTTGCGAAACCACAGCGTCGGGAGGAGCACGAGGCTCGCTTCGTTCGGGCCGCGATTACAGACAGTGACGCGGATGAAAATGTCCTCTGCATCACGTTTGGCGAATTCGGTGAAAACGTCGAAAAAGCGATTGCCGTCGAAAACGCCGGTTTCGATGAGCTCGAACTCTGGCTCCAGCCGGCTTCTCTTCCGGCTCTCGGCGAGTAGCTGCTCATACGGAAACGCTTGGTGCGGATACCGATAGAGATGCTTCATGTACGAGTGCGTCGGCGCGCTGTCGAGGTAAGAGTAGTACTCTTTCACCGACTCACCGTGGTTTCCTTCGCTCCACGTCAAACCGAAAAGACGCTCTTTGAGAATCTTGTCGACGCCGTTCCAGAGCGCGATGCCGAAGCAGAGTCGTTGGTGATTGTCGGAGAAACCCGCGATGCCGTCTTCGCCCCAACGATACGCTCGCATTGTGGCTTGCGCGTGCGTGAAGTAATCCCAGGCCGAGCCGTCGGCACTGTAGTCTTCCCGAACGGTGCCCCACTGGCGTTCGCTCAGGTATGGACCCCATCGTTTCCAGTGCTTGAGAGCAGTTTTGGCTTCTTCGAGCCTAAGTTCCTCAGCGAGCATGCACCTCTGTCGAATTGGCTGCAGGTGGTCGAACTTCCTCAGTTTTTATCACACCGCGTTGTCGTCGCAACGGATATTCTGCCGTTAGAACGGTGATTCTCGCGGATCACCCAAAGGATGTTGATGCGGAAGACACGTTTCTGACGTCAAAAGAAAGATTGTATTTTCCGGCTCAGGGCTTTGCCGATTCAGAGCAATGGGCCGGTGCGGTATAATGGTTTCATAGGTCGCAAAAAGGTTCTCCATGCAGCGCAGACATTTCTTGAAGCTCCTTCCGGCGTCACTTCTCCCGGCGGTCGCAGGAGGATGCGCCGTGCTTCGAGTAGACCCGTATCACGTTCTCATTCGGAGCCCTTACATCGATACTCCCGAGAGGGAGCAGGAGATACTTTCTCGCGGGAAGGTAGAGTGGACGAATGACGGCCGCATACGAGTTTTGACTTGCCGCGGCACTGCCTACGAGCGCGGTTATCAGCACGGAAAATTGCTTCGCGCCGAAGTCAATGACAACATCGGCTTTCTTTACGAGCAGGCTGTACGCAAGTTTCGTTCGCCAGAGCTGCTCGCCGAGATATACGAGCGCATGCGTCCATACATTCCGCAAGATTATGTGGAAGAGATGCACGGTCTCGCGCACGGCGCTCGCATGCCGTTGCACGTCATCCAGGCGGCGCATATTCTGCCGGAGCTCGGAGAGTGGAGCGGAAAGAAGCACATCAAGAAGGTGCTCGACCAAATGCTCGCCGGCGATTTGGCGACGAGCTGCAGTAATCTTTGCGCAGGTGGCCAAGCTACTGCCGATGGCAGTTTCTATGCCGTGCGAATTCTCGATTGGGGAATGCACCGCATCTCGAAGCTGCATCAGTATCCGCTTATCGCGATAAACTATCCCGAACGCGGCATTCCTTCCGCAAACATCGGTTGGGTCGGCTTTCTCGGCTGTGTGTCAGGAATGAATGCCGAGGGAATTACTATTGGGGAGATGGGGTACGGCGATCCGCCGAATGAAACGCTCTTCGGTAAGCCGATGCCGTTCATGCTGCGAGACGTCATGACTCATGCCTCGAACCTCGCAGAAGTCCGGGGCGTAATTACGGACAGCCTGCCGACGTGCTCTTACGTATTCCTGATGACTGACGGAAAGACGGGTCAGGGCGAAATGTATGTGAGAGATCCCGATCGGTTTCTCGTGTTTCACGCCGGTGATGACGTTCGGGACAAAAAGGATCATCTGCCTCCGATACAGGACACGGTCTACGGTGGACACTATAACGATCGAATGACGGAGATCCTGAACGTCAATCACGGGAAGCTGACGCCGGAAATGTTGATGAACGACATTATTCCCAAGATCGCAATGCCGTCCAATTTCCAAAACGTAGTGTACGACCCGAAAAATCTTCGCTTCTGGGTCGCGAATGCGAAGAATCGGGCGGAGTGGGCGGCCAGCCAGCCATACACACAATTCGACTTCGGAGCCGCGTTGCGCAGCAACAAAGCTTGATCCTCGGGCCACGAGCCGGAGCAGGTATCGATCCGGCTAAAGATCCGAAATCCACCTTTCGTGCTGCCAATCAGAGAGCAGACAGGCAGCGGCCCCTCCAACACGCATCGACGGAACAATACCTGCGCCCTCTCGCGATTGAATATGTCGTCACCGCCGCGTGCCGCGTAGAGAGCTCGCTCAGCTGAATGAGCGATAGCATGTGAGAATTCCACCGGAGAAGTCCGGAAACCCGTCGGGTGAGCGCGAGCCGTCAGACGTCGCATTGCTCCGTGGTTCCACTTCCGAATATTTGGTCACCGACACATATCGCATGGATTGCTCGCTCAGCTGAAGAAGCAATCCGAAACCATGTGAGGGTTTCCGCCAGAGAAGACAGAGACCGCTCGGTCGAGCGAAAAGATGAGATCTGTTGGCCAGGCGCGAGATAGCGCGAGACGAGTCGCGCGGCATTGTTCCGCCTCCTCGCCATTGAATATGTCGTCACCGCCGTGAGTTGCGTAGAGAGCTCGCTGACCTGAATGAGCAATCGAATAGGAGTGAAGGTCTCCGTCAGAAAAGGCAGACACCCTCGGTCGAGCGCAAAGACAACGTCAGTGCGGTGCGCGAGCGTGAGCGCGAGTCTTAAGGCGCAGCATTGCTCCTGGCTTCCACCTGAGAATATGTCGTCACCGAAACATTTCGCCTGAATTGCTCGCTCACCTGACGAAGCAATCAGATATCATGTGAGGGTTTCCGCCAGAGAAGACAGAAACCCATCGGTCGAGCGCAAAGAGAAGGTCAGTGCAGTACGCGGGACCACCCTCCGCAGAGCTCAACGAACATGCGGTCGAGGAGAACAGGCGCGGACGCGTCGATTCCAACACCGGATTTCATCCGCTCAAGCAAAAGCGCATGCGCCCCAGCAAGCGGCACCATTTCGCAGAGATGCGGAAGGATCCCTTCTCGCATCGGCGGCGCAGGAGTGCCAAAGCAGATAGCGACAGCAAGGCTAGTCCACTCCACATGCACACCTGCGTCGAAAGCGACGGGTGCAGGAAGCAAGGGTGCGTAAGCTTGGACCGCATTTTTTTGCAATCCTAGCTCTTCGCACAGCTCGCGGATTCCACCGTCGATGAAGTCTTCGTCCTGTTCCACTACCCCACCGACAAACTCCAGCAGATATTCGGCGCGCAAATCGAATCGACAAGGTCGAGCAGTAACCGGACGCTGCGTAGCAAGCAGATACGTAGAAGCATCGCGGAACCCGTGCTTGCTCAGCTCGGCTACGAGCGCCGAGAGTTCCACGCACCCTTGAATCTGAAAACGACCTCGCATCTCCTCCGGGAAAAATATCGGAAGCACTTTACACGCATGAAACAAACCGTTCATGCGCTCAACAACTTGCCGAGGCGAAGATCCCGGAATCCAAAACAGCCGAAGCCAGCTACGTTTACCAGCCCGCGGATAACAAACCTGAAGTTCCTCTGGCGGAACGATTCTCCTACTCATAACGAACCTCGCACAAAGAACAGCATAGAGAAAAAACCGCACAACTCCTAAACGAGCCGAGCGCCACCCCAGAGGGTTATCACACCAAGCCAAAGCGTCAAAACGAGCAGAGCGCCCCCCTCTCGAGTCCGCGCCCCCTCGAGTCCTCAAGGCACACGATATGGAGCGGCTCACAAGCCGACGAGAGCACTCACGCATGATAAATAAATCAGAAGAACGGGGCCACGGTCGCTCAAAGAGGCGGCGCTTCAACGCAGCGAGGCGCTTTCGGGCGGGATCGAACCCAGCAAAAGACAAGTTTTCACAATCGAGTACACACGCCACCGCTAGCGCCGTCAGCACTCACTTAAAACTCGCACTTTAGAAGCTCGTTTCTTGTCTAGAACTTGTAGTTCTCAGGGTACGGCGTGAAAGGCCCAGGGGGTCGATACGTTCCAGGGGGAAAGACGACATCTTTCTCCCCGCGTAGGTAACGTTCAGAGGCGTCTTTGTATTGCCAGTAGATCGGAAAGAACTCTTCGCAATACTCTCTAATTGTTTGCCACCGTTTCGACAAGACAAGCGGTCGCTCGTCGTTCCGCTTGCTCTTTTTTGTAGTCTTCGGAACGGTACTGCAGTCACACGCTCGAGCAGCTTGCGGGTTAAGAACTTGTGCCCCTTTGCTTTCCAGTCAGCGACCGAGCAGAGCGCCCCCCTCGAGTCCGCGCCCCCCTCGAGTCCTCAAGGCACACGATATGGAGCGGCTCACAAGCCGACGAGAGCACTCACGCATGATAAATAAATCAGAAGAACGGGGCCACGGTCGCTCAAAGAGGCGGCGCTTCAACGCAGCGAGGCGCTTTCGGGCGGGATCGAACCCAGCAAAAGACAAGTTTTCACAATCGAGCACACGCAACCGCCAATGCCGTCAGCACTCACTTAAAACTCGGACTATAGAAGCTCGTTTCTTGTCTAGAACTTGTAGTTCTCAGGGTAAGGAGTGAAAGGCCCAGGGGGTCGATACGTTCCAGGGGGAAAGACGACATCTTTCTCCCCGCGTAGGTAACGTTCAGAGGCGTCTTTGTATTGCCAGTAGATCGGAAAGAACTCTTCGCAATACTCTCTAATTGTCTGCCAGCGTTTCGACAAGACAAGCGGTCGCTCGTCATTCCGCTTGCTCTTCTTTGTAGTCTTCGGAACAGTGCCGGCAGTCACACGCTCGAGCAGCTTGCGGGTTAAGAACTTGTGCCCCTTTGCTTTCCAGTCAGCGACTAAGGCTTGTCTCCGGAGCTCCACCTTCTCGAGCATCATCTTCGCGTATTCTTCTTGCGACAGATGGTCATACCCAGGCACTCGGTCATAGCGAAGAGTATACTCATCCATGAAGTCTCTCTTCTTCAGCTTGCGATTGTATCGCTTTCGTTCGTTGTATTCGGCTCTGCGGAACACTTTGACCGTTCGCTCTCTGCCCCAGATTGCATCAAAGAACGAGTTATAGCCGGGGTAATCTTCAATGTACTCAGTGAGACCTGATTTTACCGGCTGCAGAGCGGCATACAGAAACTGCTCTTCGATGTCCTCTGCGTTCACCAGCGCCTGCGTGGAGTATCGTCGCTCGAACAGTGGACCACCCGGAAACCCAGGGACGAACCGTCTTACGCCGTTAACAAAGCGTGAGCCGAAATCACGTTGGAACGCCGCACGGTTGCACCCTGGAAAGCGCGAGACGTGGTGGTAGTGATTGCCCTGCATTACAAAAGCGTAAAGCTTTGTGTCGAATTTGGTGCAGTATTTAGCGAGCATCCCGAGTGCGTATTCTTCAAGCAGCCGGTTATTCACAAACCAGAGCTGAGAGTTAATACAGCGTGCCGTGACAAAGGAGCCGTATTTCGGGTGTTCTATACGGAGGGGTTGTGACTGAGTCTTTTTTCCAAACAGACTTTTCAGTTGAGCGCTTTCGATAGACATACAAACACCCTGATTCTGGGCGCACCCCTCCCATGCCGTGGCTACGCACGGCGTTTCAGCGGAAGCTGGCGGCTAAATCGCGAATTTCTCTTCGCTACTGGTGTTCTCGTTCAAAACGGCAAAGTCGTTTCAGCGAAATCAATATCGACTGCCTTGAGGACTCGGGGTGGAGGGGAAGACGACGGTGGCAGCCGTCGGCGGCCTTGTTGAGATTTTCAGATATCGACTGCTTTGAGGACTCGGGGTGGGGACTCGGGGTGGCTAGGGACTCGGGGTGGCTAGATCCAGAGCTCTAGGGGGGTATTGTTCACTAGAGTGCGGAGGATATCGCTTCTGGTGATGATCCCGAGAACTTTGCCGTGTTCGTCTACGACGGGCATGGAACCGATTCGTTCTTCGAACATGGCGCGGGCGATGTTGCGGATCTCGGATTGGGGGGTGGCGGCGAGGACTCGGCGGGTCATAAATTCGCCGACCGTTTTCTGCTCGGCAACCAGCTCATTGAGCCAGCCTTGCGGCATTGCCTTTTGTTGCGCTGCTTCGCGTAGGACATCGCGATCCGAGATGATGCCGACCAGCTCTCCTGAGGCCGAAACGATGGGGATATGACGATAGCGCCGATTACGGAATACGTCGCGCGCCTCTGCGAAAGAGCTCTCGGGAGTAAGCGTCGCCACCGGCCGAGTCATTATCTGACTTGCAAGGAAAGCCGGCTTGCGTTTGGCGGGCGGTGCGACGGGAGGCTGATACGGATTCTTCCGGGCGATGCCGCTCTGGGCGCTATCCGAAAGATGCCCCGTGGTCACCGGACGGGCTTCGCGCGAACCGGCGGAGTACCAAAAGAAGCTCATCGATACCTACTGGTGAACAGCGCCGCAGTTTCGCCCCGGAAGAAAGTACCGATGCGCGGCTGCGCGAAACTCGGCTCCGCCGAGCATGATTCGAGTATATCATGATTCGGTCTGACCCGCACCGGGTTGCGCAATCGGCGGAAAGCGTTTGTGTACGATGTTCTCGTACGCGGTCGGCGTTTTCGGAGGTAGCAACAACCTATTTAATCAAACGCAGTAAGATTCGTTTCGCCATCAAGACGAAAAGATGGTCCAGATCGCTTGCGCTCGGCGTAGCTAAATAGAGGCCTTGGCGCGAAACCGATTTACTGTTCCAGTCGGCGTAGGTCTGGTATCCGCTGAATTGAAACTCAGGCAACGGCGGTTCACCGCTTGCAGCTCGTTGTGTCACCGCATGCATGTAGTCATTCGCGAGCCGAGTGAGGAAAACGTCTTTGCGATACATCGTATCATCGATGTTCTGATACGGGTCGGCGTTGCCAACGTTCGGCTTTCCGAGGCCGACGACAAAGAAGGTGCTTCGTTGGCTCCGAATATAGTCCGCAAGAACAATCGAGGCATTGTAGTACTGCTTCCGCCAGCTCTGTTCTCGATCGACTACGCTCGCATTCGAACACACCGTGTCGCTCCCGTAACTGTCAGGCTTCCAAGGTATATGGAACGTCAGCGGACTTGGGCTGGATGCAGAGTTGCTGAGACAACCATTGAAGACATTACAATACTTCTCGCTTTCACTCGGCGAATAGATCTCTTCGGGCTGACCGTTCGAATCAAGATAGGTGTGGCACATCGGGACATTGAGACCGGGAGCGTCAATATCCGGCGCAGGCGGTAAGGGCGACGGATACTGAAATGACATCGCCTGCGTCTTCACCAACAGCGAAGGACCAAGTCGCGGTGCTCCGCCGCCAGTGGGCAGCCAGCTGACAGCGTAGTGAATGTAATCCTTCGTTCCGCTCCCGAAACCCTCCGGATCGTTTTCCGGCAGGTTCGGAGCATCGTTGAACAGAAACCGGCAAGCACTCGGCGCTCCTTCCGAGAAAAGCAGATAGGAGACATCCTCTTGTTGACTTGCACCCAGCGAACGCATCTCCTCAAAACCTTCGATGAGCGCATCGCAGATGTTGGTATTACTGCGTGGCTGAGCGGTAACTTCCACTCCACAGGAGTTGAGCCCCCTCCCTGAAAGAACGCAGTTCACTTTTGTGCGGTCAATCAGCTCGTCTGCAAGCAGACGAAGGCCGCCAGGGATCCGTTCAGCTCTCATGTTGAACGGAATCAACCCAAGCCGGTCATGCGCAAGATCGAAGAAATTTGCGAACGACACCATTGCATCAACTAGGAGGTCGATCTTCAAAGTCCCGGAGCATGGCGCCGGGCTACCGGCTGCACGGCAGTCGCATGAAACATTCGGGTCGGCCGGACAGCCCATCGAGCCCGACATATCCAGCAGGAGTCCGACGTTTGCCACCGGACGCTCGGCCTGTGCATCGGCATGAAGCTCGATCTGGGAGCCGAAACCGCTAAGCCCGAGCGCCGAATAGGGCAAGAGATGCATCAGCAAGAAGTGAATATTCGCGTCCACGTTGACACGAAGCTGTTTCGTCGTGGCATCGTACCAAGAACAAAACGGCTCGCCGTCTGCATTCGTGCAGGTTTCAGGGACGATATTGTGCGATACGCGAAGGTTCTCACGAAGAACTTCATCGGCCCGAGTTTCGACGAGCTTCTTCATCCAATTTGGATCCGTGGTCGGGTTCAGCCCAGCCGCCGTAGCGTCCGCGAGCAATCCGTTCCGTCCTCGCTCGATCGTATATCCGATTCCGGCAAGCGCAGCGCTGTCCGCAGCTTTCTGCAAAGAAAGACGTGCGCGGTAGAGATGCGCTGCGTCCACAGCTAAGCCGGCGAACATGAGTAACACCATGATAGCTATCGCGGAAATGGGAAGGATGATTCCTGCGTCCTCGCGACGCCGAACATTCTTGCAAAGTGCGGGATCAGAGAATCGTGACATCATAGAATCCCCCTGGGTCGAATCGAAACAGACTGAGAACTCCACCGACTATCGAACTGAAAGGAACATAGACTTCGCTAATCACCATCGTCCGATGCTTTTTCAAAATTGTTGGATCGATATTCCCCGACATAGAAGAGCCGCGCAGAGAACCGGCAACGCCGTCGATAGGTACCCCGAGGGGGATGGTATAGCGTGTTTGGGTAATTCCACTTGTCCCATCCGTTGCACTCACTGGGCTAATTCCCACACGACTGTATTCGCCCGCGCCGGCAACATCGTCGTACTGGTACACGCTCAAAATGAGCTGCGTTCCAGGGATGAGAGTGGTTCCGAACTGTTGTATCGAGCTCTGCAGGCCTTGCAAGCAGCTCGCTGTGTCCGACGCGCTCATGCTGCCGCATTCACGATAGGCAATGCTCGCTCCCTCGCGGCTGAGCGACGACGCCAGCTGCGAGTAACGAAGCGATCGGCAAAATTCGATACCTGCGAACGAAAAAGCAAGAATGAGAGGGATCACCATCGCAAACTCGTGCATGGCCGCTCCGCACTCTTCCAGCAGCGCCTCGAGAGGATGTCGTTTTGATCGTTTCATCGGATCACTACCACTTCTCGTTACGAGCAACCGCGAGCGCTTCAAGCCGGTACACTTTTCCTCCCAGAACGTTGCCGTTCAACCAGAAGTAGCCGGGAGCCGGCGCCGAAATCTTGACTGCGATCATTTCTGAAGCGGCGCCGGCATCGTCCGCCAGCGGGTCGCATGCGGCTCCGGTAATCACGTTGCGATACGGACAGATTGCTATATCTTCCGGATGGAGAGAGACGCTGAAGCCGCGCGCAAGACTGATGATCTCCTGTTCAATCCACGCTTCTTGAGTCGGATAGACGGAGGGCCGCTCTCTCGGACCGACGATCGCCTGCCGTAATACTCGAGTCGCTACAAACTGGGTGGTCACCAGTTGATAACTGACCCAGAGCAGGTCAAAGCTCAACAGAAGGATCAGAAGGAAAATGGGCAACACAATGGCAAGCTCAACCATCGTCGCGCCGTGGGCGTCAGTCGTTTCTGGCCGAGCGTCACGCATCGTCACCGTCATTGCATCATTTTACCGATCGAAACGTAATGGCGTCCAGTGCGAAAAGGACTTAGCGGGCTTGCGCTCCACAGCGCTGTTTGAACGCCACTTGGAGCTGTATACGCGCTATCGTGTCATTGACATTCAGCGGAGACGCACCGACGTCATGTTCCATCTGCTTCACTCGTGGCAATACCCTCTGAAGCGCCCCTCGAGGTGAGTCCGCGTTATGAAAGCCTCCATGCGCGTCTGTAAACACAGTCGGGATTTCAGTCGGCGCACTGTAGAGAACGTCCTCCGCCAGGACAAGATAGGAAAAGTAAAACAGTGCATCACCTGTCGCCATCTCACGCCGCGTGCTCGAATCAATCCGGAACGGCGCTTTCGCGCTGCAGCGCCCATCATTCCGATTCGATGTACACAGGAAGAGCCCGAGGTGTTTCACTCCCTCGACGGGCGGCAGCGTGAGCGAGAATTGCGCACCTTGCAGAAGCGCCTGTGCAGCGACACGTTGGGAGACAGGTCGGAATGAAGTGTCCTCTGGGTCCAGGGATTCGACACTCATTTGGACAAACTTCTTTCCTCGATCCAAGAAATGGTCGCGGAACCAGTCGAAATCGGGACCGCCGCAGACATTCAGAAATTCGATTGATATCGGGAATGCTACCCCATACCTCGATTTCCGAAGCGCATGCTGCGCAAGGAAGCGCAGAGCTTCCGGTGCTTCGGATGCTTTCCGCAACGAAGACGGAGTGGCAACACTGTCTCGAGCCTGAAGGACAGGAGCCTGCGCGACTGCTTTCTCTCGCGGTCTGAGATCTGGCATCGCCGGATGCTCGGACGAGGACGCTTCTCGTGTCGCGCCCCACACAGCTATGAGCGCTGCAGACGCAATCAAGAGAAGGAGGCTGTGTGTGCGTGCCGATGCGTATTTAAAAAATTTGTGCAGCATGAGCCGATCAACGCGCTCCGAGCGCGTTCATTTCTGGACAAGTTCCGTACAGAATTGTATCATGGATTAGGTCTTTCTCATTGCGTTTCTGTTCGGGGGATAGGGCTCTCCCGCGTTGCTTCGCTCTCTCTGCATGCATCTGTTCGGATCAGTTCCTAGCTGTATCGAACAGCTCGGGAGAGCAAGTATCGCGACGCGAGCACCTTGGCTTTAGCAACTCGTTGTTGTGTTGCGGGAGGGGGCGGCCACTAAAGGTTTGCACTCTGTGAGCACCACTTGTCTGCGGATTCTTACCGCTGTATCTCTCGCTCTCTGCCTCGCGCTTGCATTCGCCTCAAGCTCTTCGATCGAAAGCTTCGGCACACACGCAATATTTTGGCTTCGTATCGATCCGGCATACGCCGATACTGCCACGCTCCCGGAAGATGGCATCTTCACCGGTCCGACAGGCGACCCAACAGGTGGGGGCGGCACTCCTGTCGACCCTCAACCGACCGACGATGACAAAGATACGACCATAGATGGTCAGCTTCCTGAAACCTCGACGTGCTCGTCCGACACGCCGCGTCAGTGCACAACCAAAAGCGACGGAACTGAGTACTGCGCTTGCTGCCCCGCGAGTGAGGCACTCACATGCCGAACAACTTCGGGAGGCGAACAGTGCGGGTGCGCGAAGTGCCTCTATCCAACTCGAATTGCACAAACCGCGGATGCCGACAAAACACTGAGGGGCTCTGAGGAGATCTTCTCCGGGCCCGCCTCATCCTCGCTGACCTGCTTGAATCAGCTTTGCCGGCGATTCGGCACTTGCGTCATGGTGCGCCACGATCACGACGACGACCACCTCCGCGACTATTTGCTCGATTTCCCCAACTATGTTCCCGTCGGTAGCCTTGCATATCGAAACTTCGACGCGAACCTGCCGGCGCTGGAGGGTGCAGTGAACGGAAATGGCGGCAAAGCTCGTCACCAAGGTTTCGAGTTGATGGGGATGGTATTTCTCGATGACGATTGCCACCCAGCAAGCTTAACCGGACTCTATCGGGTCTGTGGACACGTCGACGCCCGCTTCATCAAAAGCCCGATATCATTTCTCTGGAACGACCACGTCGCCATCACCGATCGTCTCGGCTACGCACAATTTCCGCTGAATCCCACTTCACCGGGAAAATGGTACGCCTGGAGAGCATCGAGCGACACGCCTCTCCTCGTCTTCGACCCGAAACATGACGGCGTCATTACATCGGCGTCGCAGGTCTTCGGCGCGTGGACCTTTGGAGGGAAGCGCACTGCCTCCCTCGGAGACGCCGCCAAATCAACGCCCTGGAAAGACGGCTACGAAGCGCTGGGCACCCTCGATGCAAACCGGGATGGGAAGCTCAGCGGTGGCGAGCTCGCTGATCTAGCGCTGTGGTTCGATTCGAATCAGAACGGAATATCCGAACCCGGGGAAGTGAAAACGTTGGCGGATGTTCAGGTGATGAATGTTTATTTCAAGCCCGATTCCGTCGACCCCGTCACGCAAAACATTCACGCGTCAGTCGGTTTCGACCGGTTGCTCAACGGTTCGTTAGTTCACGGCGCTTCAGTTGACTGGTTCTCGAAGGATTACAACTCGAAAATCGAGGCCGAGTTCGGGGAAAGACCGCTTGAAATATTGTCTCAATCCCAATCCGAGGCCGGTGCAAAACACAAGCCGTCAGCGAGTGGATCAAGCCCCTTCCAGGGGATGTGGCTATGGAAATCGGACCGCGCGTTCGGCGGTATGACCGCGGCGGGGGTGCTCAGCTTCAAGCCGGGTGCTCAATCGTTCCAAGGTCACTCAGTGATGGAAGTTCCGCTTACTCGAAATGCTGATGGGCCTCGCAAGGCAATGCTTGCGATGCCGCTGCGCGGAGCGCGAACCTCCACCAATACGATCCGCTTCGAGGTCACCGGCGAGAATGGGCAGCCGACGAAAAGCGAAGCCTACCTCTCTGCTGACGGGAAGACGCTTATCGGACGAAGCTCAACGGTCCTGGAAAAGGACGTGAAAACCGGGCTCGAACAGACCTACGACTACTCCTGGACTGCTGAACGGATGCAACGCTAGAGCGGATTCAATCAGCAATGGGTGAGTAGGGTCTACTCCGGCGCTTCATCGAGCGCGAGCAGTGAGCGGCCCTCTAAGCCTCCGTCGAACGTAACCGAGAATTCCACATTCGTTGCGTCAACGGTTTCCGGTGACAGATACACGTCCGGGAGCTGGTTGAACACCAAGAGCTGCTTTGAGTCTCCGAATTTTGCTCGCCGAAAGCTCGCGGCTTCTAAATCCGGAATCTCAGGCACGGCACCGCAATCTTGAGGATGAACGGCGAGCGTCAACGTACCTTCGGCGGCAACTGATCGCCCCTTGTTGTCATAAAGAACGATTCGAGGTTCGACGCGGATGCGTGTGTTTTCCGAATTCGGTGACGGATTGTATGCTTGAAGGAACAGCTCTACACGCGCCACTTCCGATGCGGGCACAAGCGAGAGTGCATTGGAGACCTCATCGCCACGATCCTTCGCTCGCTTCTTCTCGCGTGCCTCACGAAGACATGACTCCCTGGCGTGCTCATCGTCTGCTCCAGACTGCCGCTGATTTTCGATGCACATCTGAACCAGCGTCGCATGTTCAAGAAATCCGTCTTCATCCGCCTCCGACAGATCGGCGTGATATCCTGGACGAGCAAATGCGAGCGCCGCGCTGACTGCGACGAGCAGAGTGAACGGCGCTGCATATCGGCGTACCACCCCGGCGTTGTCAGGAGGAGAGGCCGCCTCGCGGGATCGACCGGTAGGGCGATAGCTACCGAATCGAAATCCGCATTTGCGGCATTGAGGCGGTGGTCCAGGCTGCTCCAGGTTACAAATCGGGCACTTCATAGCCTTCTCCGGGCGACTTAACGGAGTATCGGACTGACTCAGGTTCCTCTAAACGAAACGGAGGAAAAACGCGGGAAACACTCAGGTCCGACGTCTCTCTTGCGAGAATCCCTGCCGCGCAATGGTCGCCGCCGCCTTTCGAACGTCAAAATGGAATGGCTGCGTATTCTGTGCAACTCAGCTAAAATTCGCCTGCGACGGTCAGACAGGGCCTAAAATCGACAGGAAGCTTTCGCCCAGGGGAACTATGAAGTGTGTTTTTACATCGGATAGGTCGACGAAGACCAATGTATCTTCCGGAGACCAGGCAACGAATGGTCTTTCGGACTCCATAACTGTTGATGGTGGTGCTGTGGCGTTGGTGGAATCTGGACTCAGGAATGACAAGCCGATGCAGCAGACTCGCTTCCCTTTCGTTCAAGAGCATGGTGTGAGCCTTCTCGAGCTCGCCATCTTCCTGCCGATCATTGTTTTGCTCGTCGCCGGAGTGATCGACTACGGCTCGGCGCTTCGCGAGGTCCAAGCCATTTCCAGTGCTTCTCGGGAGGGCGCTCGTATTGCGGCGTCTCATGCCCGAATCCATTCGCTCCGTATTTGCAACGCCGGGCACAAACCCAGCGTAGGGACATGCGCCAATCCCGGAACCGGCGATTTCCAGATCGCCGCAACCGACGCCATCAATGATGCGGCGAGAAAGGCTGCGTGCGGATTCATCGCGAGCTCAGGTCTGAACGGGGCCGATTGGCAGGTGAGTGCGGTGGTACCTGACGCGAACTCGCCGAAATACACGGTGGATAATATGAGCTTTCAAATGATTCATGTGACCGTCGAAAAGACCGACGCGGCTCGCAAATGCATTCTCTGCTGGGATCGATTACTCGATGCGTTTAAAGCGAAAGCCGACAGCTCATTCACGTTGGAGTCCCCGTGTGATGATAGCTAGATGTCCACATGCGCGTTGCGAGTCTTCGGCACACGAGGAACAAGGCGTGGCGATGTTGGAGTTTACCATCTCGATCATCTTCGTGTTCCTGGTCATCGGCGCCGTCCTCGATCTTGCGCTCGGCCTCTACGAGTACACATACCTTCATTACACGACCACACGAGCGGCGCGGGAAATTTCCGCTCGCTTGGCTACGAGCAAAGATTGCGATACTATTTCCAGGTATTTGATCGACCGTGCTCACGTTGAGATGTCAAACGCGTTCGGCGGTGGAAAAGACGCCGCGTGGGACTATTGTTTCGTCTCTGTTGGGAACCCGGCCTGCCTCAAGAATACCGATCCAAATCCTACTTTCAAATCTTTGCAGCTTTCGGCATCTATGCCACTCACCTGCTTTTTTCTCTGCTCAGTGTTACCGAAGGATTGGCATGTCACGACAACGGTAAGTTCAAACTTAGAAACTCCATCACTCAAATGCCCGAAGGGGCGAGCTCCATAAAACGGCATTCAACGGGAGAGACTCAAGGGTTCGATGAGTAACTTCGCTCCAATACTGTTCCTCCCCATTGCCGCCGTTTTCCTTCTCGGCTTCGGCGTTTTATGGACTGCAATCGTTTCATTGGTGGCAAAGCTTTCAGGCTGGAGCGAGCTCGGCAAACGTTTTGCGGGAGAGCGGCCCCAGCTTGCAGCAAAGACCTTTCGCTTCGCATCCGGCTCGATCAATCGGGGAGACGGAACATCTGTGTTCTCCGCCAACTACCGGACATGCCTGGATGTGTCGCTTTCCGCCGACGCCATTGGGCTTGAGGTAATGTTTCCCTTTCGGTTCAAACACCCGCCTGTTGTCATTCCTTGGGGTGCTTTTCGCGCAATTCGCGACGACTCGAGTCGTTTCGTCAAACGCACAACTTTCGTCGTCGCAGATCCGCGAATCACCATTTCACTCATCGGTCGCGTCGGAGTAGAAGTGGGCGAGTATTGCCGCGAGCGAGGATTATTTCGCGAAGCGTGATGCGCTACGGCGACTCATCGCGATCCAGGGCAAGAGCCGCCTACTACTTCACGCTGATAGCTTCTGCGCTCTTTCGCGCTTTTGCTCGGGCTGCTTCAAGAGATTCATCTCTCGCAAGCGTCACGCCCATCCGTCGGTAGCCTTCCACCGCCGGCTTTCCGAAGAGAAACACTTTCGTGTCCGGATCGGAAAGCGCGCTGCCGACGTTTTCGAATGAAGGTCCCGGGATGTTTCCTTCAACCACAAGCGCGCAAGACGCCGACGCTCCATACTGCCGGATAACGGGAATGGGCAGTCCAAGAATCGCTCTGACGTGAAGTGCGAACTCGGAGAGATCCTGCGAAATCAATGTCACGAGGCCCGTGTCATGTGGGCGCGGCGAAACCTCGCTGAACAAAACGGTATCGCCTTTGATGAACAGCTCCACGCCGAAAATTCCGCGGCCGCCAAGGGCGTCTGTGATCGAACGGGCCATCTCTTGTGAAGCTTGGAGAGCCTTCTCGCTCATGGGATGCGGCTGCCACGATTCGCGGTAATCACCATGAACCTGGAGATGTCCGATTGGGTCACAATACGAAGTGCCTCCCGCATGCCGAACCGTAAGAAGTGTGATCTCGTAATCGAACTCAACGAAGCCCTCGACAATGACTTTGCCGTGCCCCGCACGTCCACCTTCTTGGGCGTACTTCCACGCTCGTTCAACCTCGGCCTCGGAACGGATCAAGCTTTGTCCCTTCCCGGATGAGCTCATGATCGGTTTCACCACACACGGAAAGCCGATCGCTTTTACCGCTGCTCGATATTCGTCGGCGGTGGAGGCGAAGCGATAGGGTGAGGTCTTAAGCTTGAGCTCCTCGGCGGCAAGCCGACGGATGCGTTCACGATTCATGGTGGCATTCGCGGCGCGCGCTGTCGGGATGACAAGAAAGCCTTCGTTTTCGAGCTCGATGAGTGTCTCAGTCGCAATCGCTTCGATCTCCGGCACGATGAAATCCGGTTTCTCGAGCTCAATCACTCTCCGAAGCTCAGCACCATCGAGCATCGGAATGACATGCGATCGATGAGCGACCTGCATGGCGGGCGCGTTCGGATATCGGTCCACTGCAACGACTTCAACGCCGAATCGTTGAAATTCGATCGCGACTTCCTTCCCCAGCTCGCCGGAGCCGCAGAGGAGTGCCTTTGTTGCCGATGGTGTAAGCGGGGTTCCAATCGTGACCATAACTGCCTCTTGCATGAGTTTCGAGCGAAAATAGCTCAAAGTTCACGGAAAGCAAACCCGTATGACGGGTGGTCATTGCAATAGGTCCGGCCGCGAAAAAGCTAGCGTTGGCCCGGCGGAATCTTGTCGCAGTTCGCCACGCAGCGGGTTTCGGCGTGGACCTCGCCTCCGCATGACTGGTAGCACGACCGGTACGTCTCATCGCAACGGTCGTAGTCGGCGGTGCAGGATTCGCCTGTGCACTCGTACCATTTCGGATCTCGCCCTTTACGGCGATAGAGGTCCTCTTCGCACCGATCCTTCTCATAGTCCGAATGACGCTCACAGTCCTCGACTCGATAGTCTTCGAGCTGCCGGCACTGCTGGCGCGAGTTCTCACATTGAAAAATGCAACTGCGGCCGGAGGCGTTCTCAGGCGGAACAAATTGGTACTGAGTATCATACACCGGACCGCATCCGACCGCGGCGAGAAGCGCGAAAAGAGGGAAACGCGACGTGTGCAAAAGGTTGCGGAAACGCATAGAATCCTCCGAAGATTAATTTTGTTGTCGTCACGCGAGCAACGCGGCTAAACGACTTTTCGCGTTCGTGCTGGAAAGCACAAATCGGTCTACCTGGGGGTGCGACGATTGACAAGTTGCGCGGGCGTTAGACGCTCGTCGGTTTTATCGGTCCCAATCCTACGCGCACACCTTTGGTGCGGTGCCGCTCCGCCGTCGTTTTCACAAGGGCCAGATCGAACACTTCCAACACAGATTCTACAGGGTGGAACGTTATCTTATCGGTCAGATATGGAGGAAATTCCTTCAGCTCTCTCTCGTTTTCTTTCGGCATGATCACCGTAGTGATGCCGGCACGCATCGCAGCAAGCGCTTTCTCCTTGAGTCCGCCGATCTGCAACACGGAACCCCGGAGGGTCACCTCACCTGTCATCGCCACATTTCTCGACACCGGGGTTCCAGTTATCGCTGAGACCAGCGCTGTGGCCATCGCAATACCCGCCGAAGGG
This sequence comes from Bdellovibrionota bacterium, assembly GCA_046328905.1. Classification (GTDB taxonomy): domain Bacteria; phylum Bdellovibrionota_C; class UBA2361; order SZUA-149; family CAZDWZ01; genus JAXLVP01. Next base: position 923,746 of record JAXLVP010000002.1, on the reverse strand, counting down.
CCGTCTTTCGGGATGGCCCCGTGCGGGACGTGAATGTGCACGTTGGAATTCTCGTAGAAACCTGGATCGATGCCGAGCTCCGTCGCCTTGGACAAGACGAAGGTCAGAGCAGCCATCGCCGACTCGCGCATTACTTCTCCGAGCTGACCGGTGAGGGAGAGCTGCCCCTTCCCGCGGGTTACCGAAGCTTCGATGGTCAGTATTTCGCCGCCGGCTTGCGTCCAAACGAGCCCGGTCACTAATCCCACTTGGTCATGGGCGGCACGACGCTCGGGTATATAGATGGCGGGCCCCAACTGCGCCTCGATAAGCTGCGGCGTAACACTTTTCGGCAGCTCACCGCCTTCCGCGTGAATACGCGCAAGTTTGCGGAATACTGCGCCGATCGTGCGGCCGAGCTCGCGAACGCCCGACTCGCGAGTATAGCTGTGAATGAGGTGCAACAACGTCGCATCCGCAAACTCCACCCTGAAGTCCTTGAGACCGCACTCCTCCTGTTCCCGAGGGATCAGATATCTTCGAGCGATCTGAGCTTTCTCTTCGTCGGTGTAGCCGCTGAGCTCAATGACCTCCATTCGGTCAAGCAGTGCGGCAGGAATCGTATCGGTGATGTTCGCAGTGCCAATGAACATCACCTCAGAAAGATCAAAGGGCACGTTCAAGTAATGGTCTTCGAACTCCGCATTCTGTTCCGGATCGAGGATTTCGAGCAGCACAGATGCAGGATCGCCCCGGAAATCGCTTCCGATCTTGTCGATCTCGTCGAGCACAAAGACCGGATTTTTCGTGCCAGCCGTCTTCAATCCCTGAATGATCCGACCCGGCAATGCGCCAACGTATGTGCGGCGATGACCTCGCAGCTCCGCCTCGTCACGGAGACCTCCCACGGAAACCCTCACGAACTGTCGCTCGAGCGCGCGCGCGATCGATCTTCCGAGCGATGTTTTCCCAACGCCGGGCGGCCCGACGAAAAGCAACACAGGTCCACGGCCCGCCGCTTTCAATTTTCTGACGCCGAGAAAATCGAGAATGCGCTCCTTCGTTTTATCGAGACCATAATGGTCGTGATCGAGAACCTCGCGGGCGTGCTTCAGATCAATGCTGTCCTTCGTCCGTTTCGTCCACGGGAGATCGATCATCCAATCGAGGTACGTTCGAGCAAGAGCCGCTTCGCTCGTATCCGGATGAAGCTGCTGAAGTCGGCGGAACTGCTTCATCGCCTCGGCTTTTACCCGCGGCGGAAGCTTCATCCGAGCGAGCTGCTTCTTGAGCCCACTGATCTCGTCGGCATAGTCGTCCCGCTCACCGAGCTCAGCTTGAATCTGCCGCATCTGCTCGCGAAGGAGCTCTTGATGGTATTCCTGACCGAGCTCTTTCTGAGCTCGCTTGGAGATGCGCTCCTTGATCGCAAGCACGTCAATTTGCGAGTTCAAGAGCTGTTTGACGTATCCCAATCGTTTGAATGGATTGAGCTCCTCTAAGATGCGCTGCGCTTCTCCGGTTTCCAGTGGAAGCAGCGAGCCGATGAGATCGGCGAGCGCGCCGGGATCGAACAGATCCCGCGCGGCGGCAAGGTGCTCTTCAGCAGAACCGTCGTACTGAGCGAGGACTTCAAGCTTCCGCTTGACCTCCAACACCAACGACTCTTCCTCTTTCGACAGCTCGAGCACATGCGGCACCTCGATCTGTTTCACCGTGGCGCGTACAAATGGCGCAAACGCAATGAAACGAACGACTCGCACGCGGCTTTGGACGTGGAAGCTGACTTTGATATCACCGCTCGGCAGGCGAACACTCTGAACGATTCGAGCGAGCCCACCCACACGCGACAAATTGTCTTTCGAAGGACGTTGTTCGAGCGGGCTGTTCTGCAGGGTGATGCAGACATCCGATCCGGACTCGAGCGCGTGATTCACCGCGTTCAAGCTTCCTTCGTTCGAGATGTAAACCGGAATGACCAGGCCTGGCAGCGGCACAACGTCGCGAGTGCCGAGGACGGGGAGTACCGCTTGGTGCGAATTAGTTTTTTGCTGCCGTGTTTTCTTGCGGCTCATCTGGGACAAATCCTGTTTCCGTGCCGCCTGACATGACTTCGATCGTCTCTCCGTGATGCAGGCGGACTACACTCATACGCCGGGTAATCTCTCGGTCACCCGTAACGGCGAGCTTTCCGGTTACTCCCTCAAAACTATCGGCCGCTTTCAGATTTTTGATAAGGACTGCTTTCGTATCGCCCTGATCCTTTTGACCATTTTGCAGCGCTCGAAACACTACCGACGCGGCGTCGTACGCCTGCGCAGCAAGCAGATCCGGGTCCCTGTGGTAGGCGCTGCGGTAGTGCTGATTGAAGGTCGACACAGACGGTTTTGCACTCGATGCGAGATAAGGGGTCACATACACGGCACCTTCAACGAGGTCGCCGAATCCGCGAACTGCTACGGGGTCGTTCCAAGTGGCGGGTCCCAGAAGTGTGGCGGACTTGAGAGGGGAGCTCTTCAGGGCAGTGATCACTGACGACGCGCCTTCCAATGAGTCCGGCAAGAACACCGCGTCCGCCGGCGCTGCCGATACGCTGCTCACCGCGGCGGCGATGCTCACTTGATCTCCCGGAGTATATTTTGCCTCTGCACTGATACGTCCCCCACTTTTCGCTGCGGCCGCGCGAAAAGCAGACGCGAATTCCGAACCCGAACCGCCGTCATCCGGGTAGAGCAGTGCAAAGCTCTTCAGCTTGAGTTGACGCACCGCGTAGGTCACAAGCTCGTCGGCTTGGTTTTCGGCAGTCGCACCCAGCCGGAAGCCAATACGGCTGAGAGCCGTAATGCCGGGACGTTTTGTGAATGTGAGAAAGGGAACCCCGACATTGGCAGATTTTTGCGCCACCTGCTCCGCCTCTTTCACAAGCAACGGACCGAGGACAATCGCCGCGCCCTCCTGAGATGCGAGCCGTTCATACTCACTTTCCGCGCGAGAAGCATCTCCACCCGTATCGGCGAAGACGAGCCGATACCGGTCCGAGATTCCGGCTTCGTTGAATGCGAGCTCGATTCCCTCGCGCACCTGCTGCGCGGGTCCAGCGTATTTCCCGCCAAGAGGTAGGAGAACACCCACAGCGGTCCCACCACTGCCGGTTGGTCCAACGTTTGCTACTGTAGCGGGGCTCAAGTCCGATTCTCTGATTGAACCCTTATCGAAGCTTCCACCATACGATTCTGGACGGTACCAGGCGAGCGCCGCTGAGCTGGACTCCGGAACGCCACCCTGAGAGCGTCGCGCCTTCTCTCTCTGAAAATACGGAGCGAAGAAATTGTCTGCGGTCCAGATCTGGTTCTGCTCCTGGAACGCTTCTTTCGGAATGCGTCGCAACACGCTCTCTGTCTCGGTTGTCGCACGCCGCGCAACGACACCCCGGCCGTTTGCTTTCCGGTACGCAACCCCGAGCCACGCAAGTGTCTGATTGGTATCGCCTTGATGCTCATACGAATAGGCTGCGAGCAAGGCCAGTATGGGACTGATATCTTGGGCACCGAGACCCTGATTTTTGAGATGGAGCGTGATCTGATCCAAAGCGACACGGGATTGGCCGAGCTTCAGAAGTGTGCCGACTCGACGCACGAAGGCCTCTTCTTTTGTTCGACCTTCGCTTTCGCGTTGCTCGATCTCCGCGTAAGCGCGCAACGATTGGTCGAACTTCCCTTCGCTGTCAAGAGCGTCGGCAGCGGCGAGCGGTCCGGTTTGCGCAGACTCCCAGAGTTGCCACGGCGGGATGACCGCAGCCGTTGATGACGGAGCCCGCTTCGTCGCTTTCGGCAGCGGCTCAGGACGGCGAGCAGGATGCTCGCTGGAGCATGCTGCGAACACAAGAATGGTCAGAATAATCGCGAGTGCCGGAAAGGATCGGGGGGACGGAGAACGCTCTCGACTGCAGAGTCTATTCGAAAAACTCTTTGACCTTGTCCAGAAACGAGCGTGATTCATTTTCCTTCGGCTTTCCCTCGACGGACGCTAATTCCTCAAGCAGCTGCCGTTCCCGGGGAGACACGCTCTGCGGCACGTAAATATACGTGCGAACATGCTGGTCACCGACCCGGCCGGTACGAAGGTCTACTATACCTTTGCCTCGGAGTCGAAACAATTTGCCCGTTTCCGATCCTGCTGGAATCTTCATCATGATCGGACCGGACAGAGTCGGAACTTCGACATCGGCGCCGAGCACAGCTTGAGCGTACGTCACAGGCACTTCGCAGATGATCTCGGTGTCCTGACGTTTGAAAACTTTATGAGGTTCGATCGTGATCTCGACGTAAAGATCGCCTGGAGCGGCTCCATTAGCCAGCTCCTCGCCTTCGCCTCTCAGCTTGAGCTGCTGTCCGGTATCGATTCCCGCGGGAATCTGCACTGAAAGCTCCTTCTCCTTCTGTCCCGCGCCGGAACCGCCGCACGAGGGACATGGATCGGCGATGAAGCTACCCGACCCCCGACAGATCGAGCAGGGACGGCTGATGGAAAAGAATCCTTGCTGAAGCTTTACTTGGCCGGAGCCTCCGCACTGTTTGCAGCGCGAGGGAGTGCTGCCGTCGCGAGAACCGGTCGCCTTACAAGCCTCACACGGGACGGGCTTCCGCACCTTGATCTTCTTTTCGACGCCGTTTGCCGCCTCTTCGAGGGTGATGGTGAGATTGTAACGGAGGTCTCGGCCTGATCGTTTCCTCTTCGCGCCGCCTCGTCCGCCACTGGCCGTCTGTCCGAAGAACGCGCCGAATAAGTCGCCGAAGATCTCTTCCGCGAAGGACCCGAAATCGGAGAAACCATCGAACCCCGCGCCCTGAGCGAACGCAGCATGACCGAAGCGGTCATACTTCGCGCGGTTCTCCTCGTTCGAGATGATTTGGTAGGCTTCCGTCGCCTCTTTGAAAAGCTCCTCGTACTCCTTATTCCCCGGATTGCGATCCGGGTGGAGCTTCAAAGCAAGCTGACGGTAAGCCTTCTTGACCTGGTCTTGAGTGGCGTCGCGCGGAACGCCCAATACTTCGTAGTAGTCCCGTTTCGACACACTCCAAAACCTACTTTACTTCTTCGAAGTCTGCGTCAACGACCTGATCTCCCGAGCCACCTGTAGCGCCGCCGGCGCCGGAGGCACCAGCCCCCGCGTCAGTGTGACCTGCGCCGTTCGCTCCGCTCGCCGCACCCTCGTACACCTTCTGTGCGAGCTTGTGTGCGGCTGTGGTGAGCTTCTCGGCTTCACGTCGCATTTCGTCGGGATCGCTCGACGCTTCGAGAGACTTCTTCGCGTCTTGGATCGCGGTTTCGATTGCCGCGCGGTCGGCAGAGTCGAGCTTGGAGCCGTGCTCCTTCAGGGCTGACTCCGTCGAGTAGATCGTTCCGTCGAGCTGGTTGCGCGCTTCGACAAGAGCTCGTCGCTGTTTGTCTTCCGAAGCGTGCGCTTCTGCGTCGCGGACCATTTCTTTGATCTGCTCTTCCGAAAGGCCCGAGCTTGCGGTGATCTGAATCGACTGCTCTTTCCCGGTTCCAAGGTCCTTTGCGGACACGTGAACGATCCCGTTGGCGTCGATGTCGAAAGTCACTTCGATCTGCGGAACCCCCCGCGGTGCCGGAGGAATGCCCACGAGGTCGAACTTTCCGAGCGTCTTGTTGAACGCTGCCATTTCCCGCTCGCCCTGGAGGACGTGAATGCTCACGGCCGGCTGATTATCAGTGGCCGTAGAGAAGACCTGGCTCTTCCGGGTCGGGATCGTAGTGTTCTTCTCGATCAGCTTCGTCATCACGCCGCCCTGGGTCTCGATACCGAGGCTGAGCGGCGTAACGTCGAGCAGAAGAACGTCCTTCACATCACCTTGGAGAACGCCGCCCTGAATCGCAGCACCGACCGCCACAGCTTCGTCCGGGTTCACGGCTTTGCTCGGAGAGCGACCAAAGATCTTCTGCACCTTCTCTTGAACTGCCGGCATGCGGGTCATACCGCCGACGAGGATTACTTCGTCGATGTCTCGCGCGCTGAGGCCGGCGTCCTTCAAGCAGATCTCACAAGGACGGTCGATTCGGCTCAGTAGGTCAGAGCACAGTGCTTCGAGCTTCGCACGAGAGAGCTTGATGTTCAGGTGCTTCGGACCGGATCGATCCGCCGTGATGAACGGCAGGTTGATGTCGGTTTCGAGTGCTGATGACAGCTCGTGTTTTGCCTTTTCAGCGGCTTCCTTCAAGCGCTGCAGGGCCATGGTATCGTTGCGAAGGTCGATCGCTTGATCTTTGCGGAACTCCTCGGAGAGGTAATTCACGATCGCGTGGTCGAAGTCTTCTCCGCCGAGGTAGGTGTCGCCGTTCGTTGCTTTCACTTCGAACACACCTTCGCCGAGCTCGAGAATCGAAATATCGAACGTTCCGCCGCCGAGGTCGAACACGGCGATCTTCTTGTCGCCCTTCTTATCGAGCCCGTACGCGAGCGCTGCGGCTGTCGGCTCGTTGATGATCCGCATCACTTCGAGGCCGGCAATGCGGCCGGCGTCTTTGGTAGCCTGGCGCTGAGCGTCGTTGAAGTACGCCGGAACGGTGATTACGGCTTGGCTTACTTTCTCACCGAGGAAATCCTCAGCGGTCTGCTTCATCTTCGTGAGGATGAATGCGGAGATCTCTTGCGGGCTTTTCTTCTCGCCTTTCAGAACGACGAAAGCATCGCCGTTATCAGCCTTCGCAATCTCGTACGGAAGAACATCTTTCGCGCGGCGAACCTCTTCGCTCTCGAACTTGCGGCCGATCAAACGCTTTACGGCGAAGATGGTGTTTTTCGGATTGGTAACCGCTTGGCGGCGCGCGATCTGTCCTACGAGTCGCTCGCCTGCATCGTTCACGGCGACGACTGACGGAGTCGTTCGTCCACCTTCGCTATTGGCGATGACCACAGGATCCCCGCCTTCCATCACCGCAACGCAGGAATTGGTAGTTCCCAGGTCAATTCCGATAACTTTTGCCATTATTAATTCCTCGCTTCTAAGATAACTGTTTCAGATTCTTCTCTTCGCCGCCCAATCGCTGGGTCAGGGCGCTTCGAGGCCTCCGCAGCCCCTCTGACTTTTCGAAATCTTTAAAAACGGCAGCCAGTTAAGAAAACATCTCGGCTAGTGCCATCTTGCTCCGTCTGAGTTAACCATCAATTACCGTTCTGGCAACTGAAAGAGTCGATATTTTCAGCCGGTGCTCCTACGTCTCCGTGCTCTGGCCGCCTCCCGCTGGAGGTATAACCAGGCCGTCCGAGCCTTCCGGCTGTACGGAAACAACGACCTGTCCGGGTCGGAGAAGCTTATCCTTGAAAAAGTACGCCTTTTTGAACTCCTCCAGCACCGTTCCCGGAGGAGCTTCCGTCGTCGGAACGGAAGCGAGCGCCTGTTGTTTGTTCGGATCGAACGAGCCACCAAGCCCGCTCTCGCTTCGCACTGAGTGCTGTTGAAGGATCGCGACAAAGCGATCGAAGATCATCTGCACGCCCTTCACGAAGTCGGGGTCGACGCTCTCTTTCACGTTCGCCATCGCGAGTTGAAACGTATCTGCAATTTCGAGCAGGTCACGCGCCAGATTCTCCCCGGCATACTTCAAGATGTCGGCACGCTCTCGTAGCGCACGCTTCTTGTAGTTTTCCAGCTCTGCAACAGCGCGAAGATATTTGTCGTAATTGTCCTTCACTTCCGCTTGCAGGCGCTGGATCAACTCCTCGTCGATCTTTGCAGCTTGCTCGGCAGCATCGGTAGGGTCCGATTGCGATTCGAACGAGTCGCCGGTCAGCACGGCCTCGAGCTCGTCAGACGCGGCGGCGCCGTTGAGTTCCTGCTCTGTGGTCTCGCTTTCGGAAGCGTTCTCGCCCGGTTTTTCACCGGTTTTTTCGCCTTTTGGTTCCACCGCGCTGCCACGTAAAAAAACAGGTTTCTTCATATCTCAATTCGTCAAATACGAGTATATTAGAGCAATTTCGTCGGGTAGCCTCAGAAGCTATAACAACGATATAGCGTGTTAGCAACCGAACCGCGGTCATGATCTGATGCGGCTCCGCTCGCAAATGGTGTAGCGATCAAACGTGATTTTTCGATGTTAAAGTGCTGCCGCACTCACGGAATCGTCATCAAGACCGTGAAGCTTCGCGAAGCTGACCTCTTCCTCACAGTGCTCACGGCCGACCACGGGCGCTTGACCGTCCTCGCCCGTAACATCCGCAACAGCCGCAAGCGCTTCATGGGCGGTATCGATCTTTTCGACTGCGGTTCGTTCGATCTGGGCCTTCCGCAGAAAGCTCACGGACCGTACACACTTCAGAACCTGGACTCGAGAGAAAGCTGGCCCGCGCTCCGGAACAATCTGCAAAAATATAGCCTTGCGTCGTTCTGTCTCGAGGTCACGCTTCACTTCGCTCCCGAGGATGACATCGACGCCGCTTCCTTGTTTCCTCCGCTGTATCGCACGCTTCGAAGCATCAATTCCGCTGACTCCGCTGAGAAGGCGACGCTCTTCGCGCTCTATTACAATCTCTTTCTGCTCTCAATAAGCGGTTACAATGTCGTCGAAGACGGCGCCCGGCTCAATCGATTGCCGGAGCTCAAGCACTGGCTCTCGGAGATGTTGCGGAATGAGCTGCCGATCATGCCGTTTGAACGGCCGCTGCTCAAACAAGGCCTGCAGCTCGTCGCGCTTTTCACGCAAGAGATTATCGGGAGGCAGATCCAGAGCTTGAATTCAGCAGTGCTGGGTTGACCCGCGACGCCTACTTCGTCTCGGATTTTGTTGCGCTCGATGCTGTTGAGCTCGATGAATCAGAAGAGGATGCTGCAGGCTTGCTCTCCGCTGAACCGCCGGAAGCTTCCGCTTTCTTCTCGCTCGAACCGTTTGTCGATGCGCCGGTCGATCCCGAAGAAGAAGAGGACGAGCTGCTCGATGAACCGCTACTGTAGTCGGTTTTGTACCATCCCGTTCCCTTCAGATGAAAGGCCGTAGCTGAGATCAGTCGCTTGACGTTCTTACCTTTGCAGTCCGGGCACTCGTCGAGCGCCGGCTCGGTAATTTTCTGAATTGCCTCGAAGGTTTTGCCGCAGTCAAAGCATTGATATTCGTAGGTAGGCATAAAACGCACTAAAATCCTGTTTAGACCGTTCGCTAGTATCTCCTAAGCACTTCTCTCCGGCTCGTCAAGTCGGCAGTCCGGGTAGTCTCTCGTTCGCTCAGCAAGGAGCTACGCCGGACTGGCTCAGAAACCAGCTGCCATAGTCGTAAAGAGACCGCACAAGGAACGCGTCTAGCAGATAGAACAGGAGGAACCAGATGAGCGGTGAAAGGTCGAACATCCCGAGAGGCGGAATTTTGTCTCTGACCCGAGCGAGGAGCGGCTCGGTGGTGTTGTAAATGAACTGCACGATCGGATTGCGAGGGTCAGGGCTCACCCACGAGAGAACGACTCGTGCGAGCATGAGAACGTAAAATATCGGCAGGATCATGTGCAGCATTCCTGCAATGGCCCTCAGCAAATTCCCGAACGCGATCATTTCTGCCTCCTCTGTGCCGCCTTGAGAGCAGCTGCTTCAATCGCCGACATCATCGCCCCTCTTACAGCACCCTTCTCTAAGACGTGTATCCCCGCGATAGTGGTTCCGCCGGGCGATGCAACCATATCCTTGAGCTCTGCGGGATGCTTCCCGGTTTGTTTGATCAGCTCAGCTGAACCGAGCGTCATCTGCGTTGCCATACTCAGGGCCTGCTCCCGAGTCAGCCCCATCTTTACGCCGCCGTCCGCAAGAGCCTCGACAATGTGGAAGATGAAAGCGGGAGCGCTTGCACCAAGCGCTGTAGCAGCGTCCATCTCGACTTCGCTTCCGAGCACGACTGTGCCGCCGACCGTTTGAAACATCTGTTCGACAAGCGCGACGTCGGAGGGGTCGGCTCCGCAGATAGCGGAGGTTCCGACCCCGATGCTGCATGCCAAGTTCGGCATGACTCGAACGATGTGCGGCTTCTTTCCCGCTGCGCTTCGAAGCTCGCTGACTGTGACTCCCGCGGCCACAGACACGACAAGCGCTGGTGTCGACCTGGCCGCCAAGGGTCGGCGGAGAGACTTCAGTACCGGGTCAACGAGCTTTGGTTTGATGGCGAGGACAACAATACGCGCCCGCTCGACCGCTTGGGCCGGAGTGCTCGCCACGGTCAAGCCGAGCTCTTTGCGGAGACGCTCAGTCTTCTTCGAATCAGTGTCGTAGACGAAGACCTTTTTGGGGTCGACGCCTAACCGACGGCAAAACCCAGCGGCGAGCGCAGCTCCCATGTTGCCCGCGCCGATGACGGCGATGGCGTCCTTCCAAGTATGTCGCGCGGTTTCTTTCATGGCGTCTAATCCGGCAGTTATACAGGGCGTGAGCCTGAGGGGCAACGAGGACTACACCTTCGGAGGACGGCTCCCGAATAGGGCTGTACCAACCCGAACCAAGGTCGCCCCCTCCTCTACCGCGAGCTCGAAGTCGTGGCTCATCCCCATTGAGAGCTCGGGTAGAGCAGCCCCGGTAGCTTGTTGCAGGTCGACCTGAAGCCGGCGCATCGCCCGGAGCTCACTGCGCCGAAGCTCGTCGGGCTCGGTAGTTTCAAAATAGGTTCCGATGCACATGATGCCGAGCAGCTTCACATTCCTCAGCGATAGGACGTGTCTGACCAGCGCAAGCGTCTGCCCGGCGTCGATGCCGCCCTTCGTCTCCTCTTGGGAGATATTGACCTGCACGAGCACCCGTTGTTCGATATTTTTTCGGGCAGCGCATTCGGCGATCTTGTCTGCGAGCTCCGGCCGATCGACTGTCTGGATCACGTGGAACATTCCGACCGCGTCTTTCGCCTTGTTCCGCTGCAGCGCCCCGATGAGGTGAAATTCGCAATCCGGCGGAGCATCGAGCGCGGCGGTCTTCGCCTTTGCCTCTTGCACGTAGTTTTCCCCGAAAAGCCGGTGCCCAGCGGAGATCGCCGAACGCACTACGGCGCTGTCGAGCGTTTTCGTGACAGCGACAAGTCGAACTGAGCTCGGTTCCCGCCCCGCGCGCTCGGCAGCGCGATCAATTCGTCCGCGAATCGACGAAAGGTTTGCAGCTATTTGAACCGATGAGAGCATCACGCGGCTGGCCGAACTGGGAAGTCGGTCCAAACGCCTGTGGCAGACAAATCCTCTGCTAGCTCCGCGAGAGGAAGCCCGACGACATTGCTGTAGGACCCGTCTATAGACTTTACAAAAATTCCGCCGATTCCTTGGATAGCGTAAGCGCCGGCTTTATCCATGGGCTCGCCGGTGCTGACGTAATGCGCGATTGATTCGGTGGTGAGTGAGTCGAAACGAACTGTCGTCTCAGTGACTCGGACACGCACGAAGGAAGAATCGGCGATCATGACGCACGTACCAGTGAACACCGAATGCGTCTTTCCGCTCAGATGGCCGAGCATACGGCAGGCATCGGCTTCATCCTTTGGTTTCTCCAGGATGACATGCGACCCGTCGCTCTCTTGGGTCGCCACAGTCGTATCAGCAGCAACGATAACGGCCGCGGGTTCGAGGATTGCGATTGCTCTCGCTTTTGTTTCAGCGAGTCGCATTACGAGCGCGTCCGGCTTTTCGCCGGCGTGCGGAGTTTCGTCAATCCCGGCGGTACGAACTTCGAAGGGAATTCCCAGAGACTGAAGCAACTCCCGGCGCCGCGGGGAGGCCGAGGCCAAAATAAGCTTACGGGAGTGCATTCAGCCCCTACTGATTCGGGTTACTGTCTTCCAACTGTCTTGCCGAGCGCGCCGCCCAGAACTCGGAGCTCGCTCATGAGCTTCTCGAACTTCGCAGGTTTGAGCGATTGCGCCCCGTCGCTGAGGGCTTCCGCGGGTTTCGGATGAACCTCAATCATCAGGCCCGAAGCGCCAACGGCGACCGCAGCTTTGGAGAGCGGCGCGACATAGCGGTAGACACCCGTTCCGTGACTGGGATCGACGATGACAGGCAAATGCGTTCGCTCTTGAAGCGCCGGAACCGCATTGAGGTCAAGCGTGTTGCGGGTAGCTGTTTCATACGTACGGATTCCGCGCTCACAGAGGATCACGTCCGGGTTGCCCGCAGCCAGAATATACTCGGCCGATTGAATCAGCTCCTCAACCGTCGCCGCAAGCCCGCGCTTAAGCAGAATCGGCTTCTTCACCTCGCCAAGAGAGCGCAGCAGGCTGAAGTTCTGCATGTTCCGAGCGCCGACTTGCAATACGTCCGCGTACTCGACGACGAGATCGAGCATGTGGTGATCCATAATCTCGGTAACGATTGGAAGACCAGTCTCCTGCTTCGCCAACCGGAGCATCTTGAGCCCTTCTTCCCCGAGCCCCTGGAAAGCGTAAGTAGAGGAGCGCGGCTTGAACGCACCACCGCGAAGCGCGTTGGCTCCTGCCGCGGCAACCAACTTTGCGGTGTTCACGATCTGTTCTTCGCTCTCGACGGAGCATGGACCCGCAATCACAGCGATGTTGTCACCGCCGATAATGCAATTCTCTGAGACTTTGACGACCGTCGGTTCATGTTTCAGCTGCCGGTTGGCGAGCTTGTATGAGCTGAGGATCGGGACAACCCGCTCGACTCCGCTCAAGAGCTCCAAGCTCTGCAGCTGCTCTTTGCCACGCTCATCACCGAGGCAGCCAATGACGTTCCGTTCAACGCCATACATGACGTGGGCGCGATACCCATGCGCTTCGATATTTTTGATTACATTGTCGAGCTGCTCCTGACTTGAGCCCGCCTTCATCACGACGATCATGATACACCCTTCACAAGACCCTCTGGGCTTCGCGCGTTTCTCACTGGATTAGTGCATCTACGCGGTTCGATAGCTCGATAGGTAGTTCAAATTATTGAGAACCGTTCATATCAGAAAACTCGGTTTCGACCCAAGCGCGCAACGTATGTCGTAAGGTCTCGACGACAGCAAAAGACCACACGGAAAACTAACTCCAACACGCCGTTGTTGCGCCCCGTGAAGCTTGACCGCCTCGGAAGAACCGGTGTATCTCCACTTCCGTTGTTTTCACCGCGCTCTTTCAACCCTCCTCATTCGAAAATGACGCAATCCATCATTCTGATTTTTTGATCGCGAGCTGTTTCGACCTAGCAATAGAGCCGCGAATCCGCCAAATCCTCGAAGTTTTGTCCGCTCGGCACATCGTTCTGACTGAACAGAAGCGTGTGAGGAGCCGAACCTTCCAGCGTGGGACTTCCCAAAAACTGCTGAGTGCTCTACGAGTGCTCCCGCCCGAGGTTTATTCTTCGGGCAATTGGTTCGAGAGCGCCGATTCGGCCATCTCTTCCATACTCGATTTGAGCCGCAAACATTCGGCGAACCGGTGTTCGATTGCTCTGCGTCATATCGAAGCCAGGATCGGGTTGTTAAGCACTAACGCGAATCTTCAGCGTAGGATCTTCATGGGTCGGCCTCTTGTTTCACATCGCGGAATACAGCTGATTGCCCGATTGCGGGCCGGACGGTACCGTGAGGCACGGTTCGAGAAGAATTTGCTGCAGCTGTTGCACGGCGATCCGGTTTCTGTCGCTGCGCGTTTATTCGGACCCGGCTACCACTTGCAGCGGAAAGGCGAGCACGCTGCTGCAGTGGCTCATTATCGTGAAGTTGTCGACATTCTGGAGCGCGTCAGCGATGACTACCCGCGCCTGTTGACTGGCACCCTTCTTGCCCGGATCTCCCTTGCGCACGGAGCACGTTTAATCAAGCTGCGGCAGTTTCGGGCTGCTCTTCCGCCACTGAAAAGCTCGGTTCAATTTTGTGAAAACGGGGCAACCGATTGCGTCTCGAGTGAGGTCTTCCACGTGATGGCGTCATCATTGGGCTGGCTCGCGCTCGCACAACGCTTCACCGGCCAGCACGCGGAAGCGAAAACGTCTTACGATCGAGCCATTGGGTTGTGGCGCCAACTTTCGCTCTTCGCGAAATCAGGTGAAGTCCGCCTAGCATGTCAGCGAGCGCTGGCTGCAACACTCTACGGAGCGGCAAGAAACCTCAGGTCACTCGGGCTCACCCAACAGAGTGATGAACGCCGTTCCGAATCGACCACGCTGTTCCGCAAGCTGCGGGTCGCCAAGCTCTAGTCCGTTCGCCGGCATCTTGCACATCGGATTTTTAGGAACGAGCAGCGTAGCTAGCCTTATCTGCGATGCTTCCGGCTCGCAACGCTTGGTTGCTGTGGCCTCGGTCTCCACGCGCTTCCCACAGAAAAGTCCATCGCAGAGAGATTTTTGTGTGCAATCGTTCACAACTCTGTGTTCCGCGAGATGACCTCCCGTCCGCTCTCGGCGATGGTTTAGAGAGTCATCACCCTGATTGGATTGGACTACTTGAGACCCTGCATCAGCGCTCGAAACCGTTCCTGTTGCTGCGGATCGACGTAGCGCATGAGCATCTCCAGCTGCCGCTCATCGACCAGCGCACGGCCCCGTGGCGCCGCCTTTCCTCCGCGATTGACATTGGCGCCGGAAATCATTTGGTTCATCATTGAAGACAACATCTTTTCGATCTGCATGTCGAGGTCTTGTGATTGCGCTGCTTCGATCTTCTTTACGTCGCGACGGAGGGAGGCGGCCTCGTTGGTAGAGAGAGGGTCCGCGCCGTTCGCTTGTTGCGCAACATCCCCGATTGGATTCCCGTGCTCGTCAAAAGGGAGATCCTTTCTACGGGGCATGTGGATCCGCTCGGTCCCGCAGTCCTTATATGCATACGGCGTGTTCGCGTCTTTCGAGATGTAGCGACGCCCGGAGGGATCACAGGAGATCGGTGTCTGCAGCTCTCCGCAAGGTTGGTATCCCTTGAGCGAAATGTTGGCGCTCGCGAATCGCTCCGGCTTTCCTTCGGAGGAGCACCAGCGGATGATTCGGTTGTGCGCACCAACCGCAGGATGCTGATTGCTCGCCTGCTCGGTCCACTGCTCGCTCTCAGCGATACATTGACTTGGAGCTTCCCAGACGAGAAGGGAAAGGGCGAACGCGACAGACGTATACAGCTTCATAAATCGATTTTTCCTGTCCAAACAATCGACGCTCCTGCAGCTCAGCTGAATGTTTTTGAGCAGTCGGGGGGATGTGCAGTCGCCACGCGGGACAAAATTAGCTGTGGAATTCCGGGTATCTATAACTTTTCTCGCCGTTCTCTAAAAAAATAATTCAAGTTCTCCGCGCCCAATTGTTACGGAAGCGGAAAAACCCGCCGAACCTATTCCTTGCTGCAAGGTCTGCGGCGTTGAATGGAACGGAAAAAGTAATTTCCGCTACAAAGGAGTGAGCCCATCATGAGATTTTCAAAAGAGCTGTAGCTCGGTTCGGTTGGCTGCAGAATCAACGTTTCACAATTGCTTTGAGTCGCGCGCGAGCATCGCCTCACGTCCGACTACCGACGGTCGTCTCACGGTAGAGACTGCTTTGGGGGGCTTATTCTGGAAGAATAACGTCGGGAAGCAAGTGACAGCGTTCAATGAAGAGCAGCCGCGCAGAGCTAAATTTATTATCGTCCGGTGAAGCAAAAATCAAAAGCGAAAACCGGCGCACAAGGAAGCGTGGCTCACGGTCGGGCCACATACTGAAGCATGGAATGCTCAAAAAAAATCAACGAACGGAACAAGGAGTACATTCCATGACCACAATTAATTCCAATGTGATCTCGATTCTCAGCGACCCGAAAGTCAGTGAACGTGCCGCAAAGGCCCCGGAAGCCACTCCACGAAAAGCTCCCGAATCTGACAACTCAGACGCAGTAGTCTCCGAAATACGCGCTCGCGACCGCGTCCAAACCGAAGACGAAGCATTCGCTCTCGTCGGCAGCCTGAAGCAAAACATCCTAGGCAATCGCGACCAAGCGTTCCAAGCCCAAGCCAATCAACAACCGGACGACACGCAAATTCTTCTGTCATAACCCCGGCGGCGCGCAAGAACCTCCTTGCGCGCTTTTCCCCCCGAGTCCTCAGTGCACACGATATAGAGATGGCTTATCTAGTTCGCGATCAATCTCGGGCACAGAAAAAGCGTTAGGATAAAGGCAACTCGCCGGCTTCGATCGGTCGCATTTCAGGGCAAAGAGGCGGCGCGAGGCGTGATCTAGGCGTGCAAAAAGCAAGTTTTCACGATCGAGCACACACGCCACCGCTAGCGCCGTCAGCACTCATCCAAAACTCGCACTTTAGAAGCTCGTATCTTGCTTAGAACTTGTAGTTCTCAGGGTAGGGCGTGAAAGGCCCTGGGGGTCGATACGTTCCAGGGGGAAAGACGACATCTTTCTCCCCGCGTAGGTAACGTTCAGAAGCGTCTTTGTATTGCCAGTAGATCGGAAAGAACTCTTCGCAATACTCTCTAATTGTTTGCCACCGTTTCGACAAGACAAGCGGTCGCTCGTCGTTCCGCTTGCTCTTCTTTGTAGTTTTCGGAACGGTTCCCGCAGTCACACGCTCGAGCAGCTTGCGGGTTAAGAACTTGTGCCCCTTTGCTTTCCAGTCAGCGACTAAGGCTTGTCTCCGGAGCTCCACCTTCTCGAGCATCATCTTCGCGTATTCTTCTTGCGACAGATGGTCATACCCAGGCACTCGGTCATAGCGAAGAGTATACTCATCCATGAAGTCTCTCTTCTTCAGCTTGCGATTGTATCGCTTTCGTTCGTTGTATTCTCCTCGGCGGAACACTTTGACCGTTCGCTCTCTGCCCCAGATCGCATCAAAGAACGAGTTATAGCCGGGGTAATCCTCAATGTACTCAGTGAGACCTGACTTTACCGGCTGCAGAGCGGCATACAGAAACTGCTCTTCGATGTCCTCTGCGTTCACCAGCGCCTGCGTGGAGTATCGTCGCTCGAACAGTGGACCACCCGGAAACCCAGGGACGAACCGTCTTACGCCGTTAACAAAGCGTGAGCCGAAATCACGTTGGAACGCCGCACGGTTGCACCCTGGAAAGCGCGAGACGTGGTGGTAGTGATTGCCCTGCATTACAAAAGCGTAAAGCTTTGTGTCGAATTTGGTGCAGTATTTAGCGAGCATCCCGAGTGCGTATTCTTCAAGCAGCCGGTTATTCACAAACCAGAGCTGAGAGTTAATACAGCGTGCCGTGACAAAGGAGCCGTATTTCGGGTGTTCTATACGGAGGGGTTGTGACTGAGTCTTTTTTCCAAACAGACTTTTCAGTTGAGCGCTTTCGATAGACATACAAACACCCTGATTCTGGGCGCACCCCTCCCATGCCGTGGCTACACACGGCGTTTCAGAGGAAGCTGGCGGCTAAATCGCGAATTTCTCTTCGCTACTGGTGTTCTCGTTCAAAACGGCAAAGTCGTTTCAGCGAAACTCAATATCGACTGCCTTGAGGACTCGGGGTGGTGGGGACTCGGGGTGCTAGCCCGTTCAAAACGGCAAAGACGTTTCAGCGAACCTCAATATCGACTGCCTTGAGGACTCGGGGTGGATGGGAAGACGATCGTGGCAGCCGGAGGCGGCTTTGTTGAGATTTTCAGATATCGACTGCTTTGAGGACTCGGGGTGGAAGAGTCAGGCGGCTAAGGCTGATCCGGCATCTCTTGATTTACTGTCGACGAGCAACCTTCTGAGAGCCTTCTCTAAATGAGCGTTTGCGGCACTCGGAGTGTCCATAACAAGGAGCGTAACCCAGGTCCGCAGAGCTTCAAGCATATCTCGACGAAGCGAATGAGATTCTGCTCGAGTTACCCGCTTCATCAGCAAGCCATCAACTATCTTTCGCAATTCTTGCTCGGTATTTGAATCGGGGATACCAAGAAAATTTAGACCGAGCCTTCCGACACGCACCTGTCGCTGAATTCTGGCAAGCCTTCGCGACTGATGTTCAATAAGATATTCGGTCGACGAGGATGGTTCTTGCTCGGTTGCTGTTTGCTCCGCTTCGCGGACCCGCTTAGCTATGGTTGCCAGCAGGCTCTGGTAAAAGGTTTTCCGAGTACATGGCCAACTCAGCACCGCGTCAACATCCGGCACTACCAAATCCTCGCTCTCCGCGAGTACGATAAACGCGCAGTCCCGCATCCGAGTCGCTTTACGAGCAGCACTAACAAATTTTGAAGCGGCCTCCCCTGAAACCGAGGCACCGAGCACGCATGTGTCGTAATCTTGTGACTGCAGCCGCGCGAGCGCATCACTCAGCGAGCGGGCCTCGACAAGGGTTGAGAAAAGGTTTGTTGAGTCCACCAAGCGCTTCGTCTGAGCACGGAGGGAGTAGCGGGATTCGACAAGGAGACAGCGACTCAGCGGTGAATTTATTGAATACATTTCCGATTCCTCATTCATTCCCCAAACGCCACAACCACCTCTACCGATCGAGTAACACCGGCGCTCTGCTTCTCTTTGCGACCGGGCCTGTCTAAGCCCTCGTAATCGGGGGAGTTTTCTCACGCCGCACAACCACCTCCATCTGATTGAGCGGTCGAAATCTAGAGGAAGCCCGTACCTCACAGGGCAGGCCGGATTTGGAATGTCGAGGACGCTAAGCTTACCGCTCGGACGGTTCTCGTCGTTGAGGGAAAGTGAGGAGCCGCGGTCGAGAAGACTTTGACTGCGTTATCGTCTGCCCTGAGGACTCGGGGCGGGACTCGGGGCGAGAACTTTACTGTGGGCAGGCCGGATTTGGAATGTCGAGGACGCTAAGCTTACCGCTCGGACGGTTCTCGTCGTTGAGGGAAAGTGAGGAGCCGCGGCCGAGAAGACTTTGACTGCGTTATCGTCTGCCCTGAGGACTCGGGGCGGGACTCGGGGCGAGAACTTTACTGTAACTTTTCGCGGGTTGTTACCCACAGAATCAGTGATGGTCTGTTGGGGGCGATTGCTGGAAGGAGGCGAGCATGAGGCTACTATTCGGGTCCACGGCGCGCGATTCTATTGCTTTGATACTGGTTGTGTCGGGTCTGGCGTGTTCGTCGGCGGTCGCGCTTCCCGCGGATTCGCCTTACTCTCGGCCGATGATTGAACTCGATCGCTCTGGGATTGTTCCTCCTTCTCGCATCGCCACCTTTCCGACGGCGACACCACGTCCGAAGCCGAGCCCGGCAGCTACAAAACCACCCGTCCTTGTGCCTCCCTTCGCTGGGCCTCTTCCGACTCCCACTGCTACACAAGGTTCGGGAAGCGGAAGCAACGGTGGGAGTAGCGGCGCGGGAGCGGGGTTGATTGGCGGCTTCATCGCTGGGATGGCGATCTCCGGGATGTCGGGGCCGAATCAGCTGACACTTCAAAAGCAATATCAACAGCAACAGCAGCGGCCGGGATCACCTCAACGCATCGTTCAGGCGAAGAAGAAAGCGGACGCGGAAGAGGACAAACCCGCTGATGCCGAGAACCCAGAGAACAAGAAGCCGCAAGAGCAGGAGCTCAAAGTTTCGTCGAACAACTTCGCAACCTCTCAAACAGGAACGTTCGTGACTCAGGTGGGTAGCGACGGCGCTACCTACGCATACTCCGGAGGGAACTGGTATGCCGTGGGGCCCGTGCCAGGCGGCGGGACAGGGTTCTGCTACTGACAGGGGGGATACCCAACGCTCCCCTAAGCAACGAGAGAACCGGTGGTTCCCTCAATAACAAAAAGCCGCGATGCACATCCAGCAGCAACTTTCTCGCATGAGATTCTCATGCTCACTCTAAGAGCGAGAGGTAGGCTTCATATGAGCAGACTTTTTCGAATCGGTTCGGCTCGTAGGAAGTCAGAATGGGCTCACCCGTCACGCAGCAGGACCGCTGGTAATACTCCGGCTTGTTCCGACGCGACAGGCGAGCTGTTCTTCTCTCCTCCGGACATACCACTGGCGGGGCGATCTGCAGCTTACGCAAAACACCAAGCTCGGATCGAATAATCTTGAATGATCTTCCCGTGGTTCGGCAAGAATATGTGACATCGCAAAACGAATCGCGGAACTGGGCGATCCCTTCGGGTGGCAGGTTCTCATTCATCGCAACAACGACAGGGGGGCTAGGCTTCCACCGATAGCCGATGGTCAGCGCTTGCGATTGTTCAAGCGGATAGAAGTCTTGGGCATGGGATTCATTGTACGCGTGAGGAGCAAGCGCCTCCGGAAAAAATTCCCCCCACTCCCCGGTCTCTCGCATATGGCCGATCAACGTTCGAACAATGTGTTCGTATTCCTTTCGGGTATACGAGCGATTCAATACCGTGTTTTCGGCACGCTTGAGCCCGATGCAGCCAAAACAGCTTCGGCAGCTCATAACCGTATCGCAATACATCACTTCGTGCGAAGCCCAGCTCCCACTGCAAAACAGGGCCCTCGAACCACCGTCTCCGGAGCTTACCGTCTCATAATAGAGCTCCGATCCTGCATATCCCGACAAGGAGCAGTCCCACATATCTTGTGCTTCGTCGCAATGAAGCAAGTATTTACCGTCGCGGATATTTCCAACAATACTGCTGAATCGCACGTTCTTGCAGTTCGTGAGATAATCTCCGCTCGACTCTTCACAATTGATGTTGAGATAGGCAGGATGAATAGTGCCTCGTTCAAGCTGCTCAAGCTCGGCACGCATCTCGGCAAGCCCTGCAACCGTTTTCATTTGTTCGCGCAACGCGGCCAGCTGCGCTTCGGATGCCGGAAGATTCCGAATATAGCCAACCTTATTTCGTAAGTTGCAAGAAAGAAAGCAGTCTCGGCAGCCACGCAAGTTGAATGAAAAATGACAGTTCGCCGATGTGTGACAATCAGTGCAGTGCGAACATTCATAGAGCGCGTCTCCACCCACTACCTCGTAGCAAAGCTCGCAGCCTCGAACATAACTACAATCTACACAGTCGCGGCACCGAAGATAGGCTTCTCCGAAGAGACATGTCTCGTTGTACCAACTGCCATTGTTCGCCATGTAACAGTTCTTGTTCTGCCCAGCGTAGTTGCAGTATTCGCTGTTCTGCGATCCGCTATTCATCACAGCAGGGCGCGGGGCCTCGAACATCAGCTCTCGAAACTGCTCAAAGAATGGGCGCCGCAAATCAACCGCGCGGCCGGACGCCGTTTGGTCCCAATCGTCACTCCACCAGACGGGCGTTGAATAAATCGGAAAGGGGCACTCCGAAGGATAGGCAGAAACGATTGGCGCCCCGGTCTTCATGCATTGGCGGCGATACAGATGATTCGAATTACGCCAAGCCAATCGGCGCATCGCGCGATAACGAGGCGCAAGTGTCACCGGTGGGACGGACTCGACCGCATCACCGATCTTCGGCGAAACTCTCTCGAGAAACGCCAAGTCGTCCGCCGAAATTTCGAATCGCTCACCAGATTTCCTGCAGAAACTCTCCATCATTGAGCCCTCCTTATCACTCCGAAGCCCACGATACCGAACTGGTATGCGCTTCGCCGGAATGGCGCTAAAAAGTGGGCTCCTGTGAACAGTTCGTTCAATGAGGCCGAATTTTCTTTACACCAGAATGCCCAAATAGTTCACTGCGAGCATGCTTCTGCAGCAAGAACCCAACCTAGAAGAGCTGATCCTCAAAGCGCTCGTCGACCTACCCGGGGCCACGGCAAAGGCTGTCCTGAATCACGTACAACAAAACGCCGGACCGTTTACGATACGCGGCATCTACAAGGAGCTCGCGAAGCTGCAACAACAGGGCATTCTTTTGAAGCAGGGCGAGACCTATCATGTGCGTCTCGCGTGGATCATGAACCTGCTCGCCTTCGGCGATCGCGCGTACGAGCGGTACACGTCGAGCAGTTATCTCGCGCGGTCGCTCAGCCCCGAGAAGCAGACGGAGCGCTTCTCAGATCTCGTGAAGCTTGATCGACTCTGGACTCAACTCATCCTCACGTATCACCAGCTTCACCCGAAAAGCATTATGTGCTTTTGGTGTCCATACCAGTGGTTCGCACTTGCGCACGAGCTGACCTGCCGTCAGTTTTATGATGCCATCAATCTAACCGAATTCCAGCGGTGCCATATCATCGGCGACGACACTTTTCTCGCCCGGCGTGCGGTGAAAGACCTCCCGAAAAAAGGCGTTTATTCGTTTGCAAAAAGCCCATTCGATGACGAACGTTCAACGTACTACACCGTCATCGCGGACGTTGTTTTGACAGTGCGGATTGACAAGGAGACCACGGCGAGGCTCCACCATCTCTTCCATTCGGTACGGAGCGAGTCGGAGCTCAACCCAAACTTACTCGACAGCGTTTTCGGCCGCCGAATCAGGGCGACCCTCACCACGGAGGTCAACGCTTCGAAAGCTTTGCGGTTGAAACGAAAGTTCGCCGACTACTTCGGAATGACGATCGCTTAGGTCGGGTGCACGGCGGCACGCGGGAGAACGCAAATGACAAGCCGCTCACCTCAAGGTTTGGAAATGGCCGCCGAGGGATCGTGCTAGAGCCGATGGCATCCCTAACACTTCCCACGCTCAATGGCAGCCGCACCTGGGGCCGCACGGTCGGGCAGGCATTTTGCTCGCACTTCCGGCGGACGATCCCCCACTGGACAAGCCCACGACCGCAGTGCCGGCGATTATGCGACGAACCGGCTCACCAGTTTCCGGGTGCTTTTCCAGGGGCTTATCATTCATCCCCTGCTTGATCTCGAACTGAACAGGCTGAGTGTTCTCATCAGCCGGGATGGTTTCATAGACGTATGTCGGCATAGGTCACCTCTTCCCTCGATTGTAGCTGAGGGTCACAAGAAATGAAACCGCGGTGCTCAGAGCGCTTCCAACCAATATGCGAGCAAGCTGTCGAGACTCGCCTCACGCTCCACACGAGGTTTCCAACCGAAGTCACGCTGAGCCTTCTGGGCGCTACCGAAAAGATCCGAGATGTCTACCGGACGAACGCGAGCAGGATCCTCGACGATCTCCGCGTCGACTCCCGCCAACTTAATCAGAAGCTGCAGGACGTCTCCGATACCGAGACTCTCACCGGAGCAGAGGTTATAGACATCGCCGGGCTTCGCGTTCAGAAGCGCTTCCCGATAGCCGCGCACAATGTCGAGTACATCGGTGTAATCGCGTTTCGCTTCCAGGTTGCCGACTTTCACAATGGGCTTGGACTTGCCGAGCTTGATCGCCGCGACCTGCTTCGCGAAGCCGGAAATCGCAAAAGTGTCCGATTGTCCGGGGCCGATGTGCGGAAAGGGTCGAACTCTGACTGTATGGATCCCCTCACGATAGAAATACTTGTATACCGCAAGATCGGCCGCCGCCTTCGCGCACCCGTACGCGCTGATCGGCCGCAACTCCGAAAGCTCGGTGAGCGGCAATCCGCCCGGCTTGGGCTCGCCATACACCTCTGCAGAACTGACGAAAAGGAATCGGCTCTCACGCGAATGCGCCGCGATGGCGTCGAGTACATTCATCGCTCCGAACATGTTGACGGAGAAGAGCATCTCTCCCGCCTTTTCCGCTTCGGTCACATGGCTGATGCCGGAGAGATGATAGACCGCATCAGGCTTGAGAAGCTTAATCACTTCGAACACCGCTGTCCGGTCAGTGACGTCGAGCGCCAAGCTTTGCGCAGCGTTCGGAATAGCAACGCGGTTTTCGCTCTCTCGAGGAGTAGGGCCGGTGACGCCGCTCGACTTGTCGGGGAGGTACGTGACGGCAACGTCATCTCCGCATGTCA
Source organism: Bdellovibrionota bacterium (assembly GCA_046328905.1). GTDB lineage: Bacteria > Bdellovibrionota_C > UBA2361 > SZUA-149 > CAZDWZ01 > JAXLVP01. Next base: position 900,077 of record JAXLVP010000002.1, on the reverse strand, counting down.
CGAGATGCTGCGCTAGATGCCTACCGACAAAACCGTATCCGCCAATTACCAGCGCTCTCATGATTTCCTGTCTTTCCCCTCGCCCGTTACTAACTACTTCTTCGTTTTGCTCAATCGCTCGAGATCTGCATCCACCATCATGGTGACGAGCTGCGAGAAGGAAACTTCAGGCTCCCAGCCAAGTTTCTTCTTCGCTTTGCCCGGGTCTCCGATCAGAAGATCGACCTCTGCCGGACGCATGAATTTCGGATCAATAACCGTGTACTTCTGCCAGTCCAAGTCCACATGTCCGAAAGCGATTCGAACAAACTCCTCGACAGAGTGGGTTTCACCGGTCGCGACCACATAATCGTCGGGCGTATCTTGTTGAAGCATCATCCACATCGCGCGCACGTAGTCTCCGGCGAAACCCCAATCGCGCTTCGCATCGAGATTTCCGAGTCTAAGCTCCTTCGCGAGGCCGAGCTTAATCTTGGCAACACCGTCCGTGATCTTCCGAGTGACGAATTCCAAACCGCGCCGAGGGGATTCGTGATTGAACAGAATTCCCGAGACAGCGAACATGTCATAGCTCTCCCGGTAGTTGACTGTGATGTAGTGACCGTAACATTTCGCCACCCCGTACGGTGAGCGAGGGTAGAAAGGAGTTTCTTCCGACTGCGGCACTTCCCGCACCTTTCCGAACATCTCCGAGCTCGAAGCTTGATAGAAGCGGATTTTCGGGTTCACGAGCCGAATCGCCTCGAGAAGCTTCGTTACGCCCACGCCGGTGAACTCGGCTGTCAGGACAGGTTGATCCCAACTGGTCGGTACAAAGCTTTGCGCAGCGAGATTATAAACCTCATCCGGCTTGACTTCATTCAAGATGCTAATGAGCGAAAGTTGATCAAGCAAGTCGCCCTGCCGCAGCTCCATCTCATCGCGGAAATGGTTGAAGCGCATGAACTTGTCGGACGAAGCCCGGCGCACCATTCCGACGACATGATAATTTTTGGAGAGCAGAAATTCGGCGAGGTACGAGCCGTCCTGTCCGGTAATCCCCGTGATCAGCGCCACACGTTTCGACATTCTCTTTCCCTTTCAATAAGCGCCAGCCGACAAACAGTCGACCTACAGCAGTTCCTGCCGATTGCGGTTCTTCAAAGCCTCAACCACCTTTTTGACCTCTTGGGTCTGATTGCGATTGCAGATGAGGATCGCATCTTCGGTTTCAACAATGACCAGGTCGGAGAGCCCGACGCCGGCGATGCATTTTCGATTTCGCGAGGACTTGCTGCCGAGAACAGCGCACCGCTCTGAATCGACCAAGACTACATCACCTTCCGTAAAATTTCCATCGTCTTTCAGCCCGCCTGCGGCAACGTCGACCCACGAGCTCCAGCTTCCAACATCGTTCCACTCGAAGCCGGTACCGGAGAACATCACCACGTTCTTCGCCTTCTCCATGACCCCGAAATCGATCGAGATCGATTGCAGGCTTTGGTAAACATCCGCAATGCGGTTGTAACGCGAAGTATCTCCGGCGGTGGTCCAGATCTGCTCAATCCGAGCCAAACCCGATCGGAGCTCCGGAAGCAAACGCTCGATTTCGGCGAGGACGCTGGATGGGCGCCAAACGAACATCCCGCTATTCCAAAAATACTCACCCGAGTCAAGGTAGTGCTCAGCAGTCTGCCGGTCCGGTTTCTCGACGAATTGACGAACCGAGTAGGCACCCGCTTTGCCCGGCAAAGCATCCCCGCGGCGAATGTAGCCGTAACCGGTCTCCGGCGCGGTCGGTTGAATGCCGATCGTTACGAGAGCATCTTCCGTTCTGACGAGGTCAACCGCCGAACGAAAAATTTCGCAAAGCGCCGATTCACCGCGAATCATGTGATCTGCCGGCACGCACAACATCGGAACGTCTCCGACATCGGCAAGGATCCGCTGCGCGGCGTACCCAACGCACGCTGCCGTATTTCGCTGAGTCGGCTCTGCGAGTACTGCTGCATTCGGGAGTTGCTCGCGCACAAGCGCTGCTTGATGTTCCGCTGTAACGACCAGTGTGCCATGCGGGCCGCTGATCGGCTCGAGGCGAGCGGCGGTCGCTTGGATCAGACTTTGCTCGCTGCCCGTCAGCGGCAGAAACTGCTTCGGCATCGACGTTCGGCTCAACGGCCAGAATCGAGTGCCGCTCCCGCCGGCCATGATCACCGTTACCGCGGAAAGGTCTTTCGGAAGTGTTCCGTAAAAAAGCTTAGGCATGTTGTTTCACTTCAATTCCCCGCGCTCGCAGGTGCTCCGAGACGCAATCTTGCCAGGAGATACAGACCTCACCCAACACCTTCTCGAGCTTGCCCACATCAAGCACCGAATACTTCGGCCGCGGCGCGGGTCGTCCAAGCTCCGCCGTCGATTGCGGTTGAACATCAACAGTGAGCCCCGCCTGGCGAAATATCTCTCGCGCGAAGTCATACCACGTAATTCCTCCGCGGGATGACGCGTGATATGTACCGCGAACGTCTTTTTGCAGCAATTTCGTAGTCACTTGCGCAAGCCAGCCGGTCCACGTGGGCGAGCCCGTTTGATCATTGACCACCTTGAGCTGCGGCAGCTCCTTTCCCAACCGCAACATGGTATCAACGAAATTCGGCCCCGCGACGCCGTGCAGCCAGCTTGTCCGCAGCAAAAGATGATTGTTCGGCAAGAGCGCCGTCAGCAGGTCCTCGCCGAGCCGTTTGCTGTGTCCATACAGTCCGCAAGGCGCCCGCCGGTCGTCTTCTCGATGCGGTCTCGCTTCCGCTCGCGTAGCGCCGTGCTCTGGGGAAACTGAATCACCCCCAAATACGTAGTCAGTAGAGAAGTGCACGACGTTCGCATGAACTTCTCTGGCGGCGTGAGCAATGTTCGCTACGCCCACCGCGTTCACGTCCAAAGCCGGTCCGTATTGAGTTTCAGCTTGATCGACCGCCGTGTAAGCGGCGCAGTTGACTACCCAGAGCGGACGCAGCTCGTGCAAGAGCTGCTTACAAGCTGCGAGGTCAGTGATATCCACCGACCGAATTCGGTGAGCGAACGCCCCAGTCTGACGAAGATCCGCAAGCTCGACGTCCGCAGAATTGCGTTCGAGGCTGGGAATGAGGTCACCGGCCAACATCCCGGACGAACCAAGAACCAGAATCTTTTTTCCGGAGAGCGCCATCACCCCAGCCGGTCGCGATAGTAGAGTTCGTAAAATCGTTGATACTCTCCCGACTTCACCTTCTCCCACCACGTTCTATTGGCTTGATACCACGAAATCGTTTCGCGAATCCCGGCTTCAAACGTCACTTGCGGGCGCCATCCCAGCTCCGCTTCGAGCTTGGAAAAATCAACCGCGTACCGTCTGTCATGGCCCTTTCGATCCTCCACTCGGCGAATGAGGGTCGGAGGCTTGCCAAGCAGCTCAAGGATCGTGCGAGTAACGTCGACGTTTTCCTTCTCGGATTCCGGAGCGCCGCCGATATTGTATACTTCGCCGGGCCGTCCACGCTCGAGAATGAGTAGGATCGCCCGCGAATGGTCATCAACGTGCAACCAGCTCCGGATATTTTTGCCGTCACCGTACAGCGGGAGCGGCTGATCGGCCATCGCGTTCGTAATGAACAGTGGAATGAGCTTTTCGGGAAATTGGTACGGCCCGTAATTATTCGAGCAGCGACTCACCAGAGCGGGGAAACCATGCGTGCGGTGCGCTGCGAGCGCAAGCAGATCTCCTGAAGCTTTGGACGCCGAATATGCGCTGCTCGGATCGAGCGGCGTCGATTCCGTAAACCGACCTTCAGGTCCGAGTGACCCGTACACTTCATCAGTCGAGATCTGCAGGTAGCGCTTCACGCCCGCCTTTTGCCCCGCGTGCAAAAGTACCTGAGTTCCCTCGACGTTGGTGCGCACAAAAGCGAGCGGATCGACAATCGAGCGGTCAACGTGACTTTCGGCAGCGAAGTTGACGATTGTATCAATGCGCTCTTCCGAGAGAATATTTGCAACGCTTGCCGCGTCACGGATATCGCCGCGGACAAACCGATAGTCGTATTTTCCTTCGAGACCTTCGAGATTCGCAAGGTTCCCGGCATAGGTCAGGGCATCGTAGACAACGACCCGGTGGGCGCCGTGCGGTTGACCGCTGCGCTCGAACAGCCAACGAACAAAATTTGAACCGATAAATCCGGCCGCGCCGGTAACAAACATTCGCATAAATTAATCGGCGTCCGCCGTCCGAGGGGCTAGATGTCCAACCGGTTCGCGCCGGATTCGGCTACGAGATTCGTCGCTCGCCGAAGCGAAGCAAAGGTGCCGGCATCAGTCCACCAGCCCTTGAGCACGTCAAATGTGAGGGTCCCCTGTTCGAGATACATATTGTTCACATCGGTGATCTCGAGCTCGCCGCGAGCCGACGGCGAGAGGTTCTTGATGAAATCGAAAACGCCGGCGTCGTAAAAGTAAATTCCGGTCACAGCGAGATTGCTTTTCGGTTCCTTCGGCTTTTCGACAATGGAGACGATCTTTCCTCCGACGACCTCAGCAACACCGAAACGGCGCGCATCATCCACTTCCTTGAGAAGAATCTTTGCTCCCCGAGGTTGCTTCTCATACGCCTTCACTGCTTCGACAATGTTCCCTTCGATCAAATTATCGCCGAGGATGACGCAAAGTTTCTCACCCGCCGCGAAGTACTCAGCGAGGGAAAGCGCCGCCGCGATTCCGCCCTCACCTTCTTGATAGGTGTAGTTCACATGTTGAAGACCGAAGCCGGAGCCGTTTCCAAGCAGCTTGAGAAAATCTCCGGCGAACTGTCCACCGGTGACAATCAAGATGTCGTGGATTCCCGCGTTCACCAACGTTTGGAGAGGATAGTAGATCATCGGCCGATCGTAGACCGGCAGAAGGTGTTTGTTCGTGACGAGAGTGCACGGCTGAAGGCGCGTACCTAGCCCGCCTGCGAGAATTACTCCTTTCATACTCCTCCTCGATATTCGCTGCTTAGAATCCCGACGTCGTGGCCGCAGCGCCGCCCTGGCCTTGGCGCTGGTTCTTGTTCTCAAGGAACGCCGGGAAAAACTTCTGGTTCAACTCGCCAAGCCCGACAAGGGTAATGTTGAACAGGACTTTGGTTTCGTCCGGGTTGATTCGATCAGTGAAGTCGACGTCGAAAATCCAGCACTTGCACTGGCTGACGTATCTCAAACCGAGCTTTGACTCGATGAACTCGCCTTGAATGTCATCATAGAGACCGTAATAGCCGACCTTCAGTGAGTCGGAGATCTTGAGCTCGAGGTTTCCTTCGAGCTGCCGGACCTGGTCTTCCACGAAGCGCAGTCGGGTTCGGATTCGATCGCCGCGTTTGTCTTGCACTTGCCCCTCAGCGAGGTAATCGCTGAACGACGTCGTATCAGGATTGAAATCGGTTTTCCCACGGAGATAGACGTAGTCGTTCAGATACAGAATGAGGTCGGTCGAGATGTCCGAGAACGCACTTTGGTCGTTCGAGTTGCCGTTCCCCGGAGTGCCGGTGTTGCTGTCTGTTTCGCTGAGCAGGTCGTAGCTCTGGCTGATCTTCAACGTCGCCATTTCGCGAACCGAGCCGGTTCGAAGACGCTGAAAGTCGTCATCCGACGGCGAATCGAAGCCGAATGTCATCGGAAGATCGATCGGCGAAGCCGACCGGAGGTTGGTCAGCTCCGACACTTCCGGGGTCGCCTCCTCGATGCCGTACAGGTACGCATTCCGCGGCTCGTATCGTCCCAACAACCGCTGCACGAGTTGGTAGGTCACGAGATTCTTTTGCGCGAGATGGTCCAGGCTGTCGAACTGCGGATTGTCATCCTGATTCACCTGAGGAACCAGCTTGTATTTCAGCCCCGGCTCGATGGTGTGCTTTACACGAGAGAGCTGGAAGTCCCGTCCCGCATCACCGAGCTCGCCGACAGTGCGGAGGATGTTCCCCTCATCGACGTCGAACACCTTCTCGACCACAGTGTTCATCTTTGCGGTCAGGCTGGGAATGAATCGGTCGGAGTTATCCTTCAGCTCGCCGGTCACCTTATCCGGATTCGAGGATTCGACCAGATCAGTGTTCCCCAAGCTGTAGTAGCTGTAGAGGCCCTGCGCTTCGACAGACGACTCGAATATGTTGCGGAAGTTGAACGGTAACTTGACGCTCTCCGTAAGCTCGCTGCGGCTTCCGTCATATCCTTTCTTACGGACGAAGTTCACTGTATCGAAATCAGATGTCGCAACGAGCTTCATTCCGAACGGATTTTCTCCGAACGGGCGAAACACATTCACGCCGCTGAGCTCGAGCTCCGGCAAGCGCTGAAACACGAGGTCGTCATTGTCGGATGCAACCGATTGGTTGAACTCACCGCTCAAATCCGCAGAGAACTCGGACGATATCGGCGCCCGAAAGGTAGCGGAAGAGGTGACGTATCGAGTGTTGTAGGCTCCGATGTTTGGATTCTCGTACTCACGCAAGAAAAGATCGTCGCTGACATACTTGCCTCGAGCGAGGAACTGCAACGGCACTTCTCCAGCCTGCCCCTTCCAGTCCTGCTTCCAGTAGCCTCCGAAGCGATCCTCATCAAACGTAGCGTCTGAAAGACCATCGACGTTCGTTCCGAGCAGCTTGCCGTCTCGAGCCGACTCGTTGAAGTAGATGAGCCCGGTTTGCAGCTTGCTGTCACGCGAGAACACCTTACGGAATTCATTGTCGAGTCCGACTCGAACGTTCGATTCGTAGACACCAATCATCGTCAGATCAGTCGACGAATTGATCGCCCAGAAGAACGGCGCGCGCAGCTCAAATCCGCTTTCCCGCCCATTCCCGAATGTGAACGGAAGGAGCCCTGTTTGACGCTCCGTCTTTGCGGGGAAGATCAGATACGGCGTGTACAAGACCGGTACATTGAGAACGTCGAGCTTGGCGCCCCACGCCTCTCCATACCCGTTGCGTTGAATTCGTGCGCTGTTCACCCGGAGCCGCCAAGGGGGGCAATCCTTCCCTTCGGCACAGTTACAAGTCGTCAGGGTTCCGTCCTTAATGGTGTAAATGTCGTTCTCTTCGCGTCCGAGCTCCTCGCCCTTCAGCTGGAACTCTCCGGCAGAAAAGAACGCGTCTGCGTTCTCCATCGTTCCGACCCCGGTCTTCAGATCGATCTGTGCGGAGTCAGCCGTCATCGTTCCGCTCAGGTCGCTGATGCGAACATCGCCGCTAATCTTGGCGACGTTTGTGGAAAGGTCGACGACCCCTTTAATCGCCTCGAGCACCATCGAGGAGTAGCTGATGATAAGGCCGCCATCAGCGAGAATCTTATTGCCGGTCTGATCGAAGTTGATTTCCTTCGCGTGAATGTCGAACGGAAGCTTGCCGGACTTCTCGAGCGAGTCGAACTGCTTTTTCTTCTGACGCAGGTTCTCAGCTTCCAAGCTCGACTTGTCTTTCTTCTGCTTCTTCTGCTGGTCTTCGATGAACAGATACTGGTCGTCCGGCGGAACGGGCTTCGGTTGCGCCAATGCGACTTTGGCGATGCTCAACGTTGCTGTCGCGGCGAAGCAGAACAGCACGGTCGCGGCAATCCACCGAATGGTTCTCCGACGACGTTGACGACGGATCTCGCGCTGATACCACACATTCTTTTGTCGCAGACTCACAGATAACTTAGTTCCCATCGAGCTCCGGTCGAGTGTTCGTTATGCAGCCCGCTGGGGGGCACACAGTAAATCAAGAAAGTTTACGATCGTGTCGCGCAGACGACTGCGCTCAATTACGAGATCAACCATGCCGTGGTCCAGGAGAAATTCAGAACGTTGAAATCCCTCAGGAAGCTTGCTGCGGATGGTTTGTTCGATAACTCGCGGACCTGCAAAACAAATCAGGGCGCCGGGTTCAGCAATATTGATGTCGCCGAGCATCGCGAAAGAAGCCGCCACTCCACCCGTGGTGGGGTCCGTGAGCACCGAAATATATGGTACGCCGACCTCTCCCAGCCGGACGAGCGCTGCAGTAACTTTCGCCATCTGCATCAGCGAATAGATCCCCTCTTGCATGCGCGCTCCGCCGGATGCGGAAACAATGATGAGAGGCGCGCGCTCCGCGACGGCATGTTCGGCGATCCGCGTAAGTTTCTCACCGACAACGACACCCATGCTCCCGCCGAGAAACGCGAAGTCAAAAATTCCGAGGTACACGGGCCGACCGTTCATGGTCGCTCTTCCGGTGCGAACGGCCTCGCTTCCGGATGTCTTCTTCTCCGCGCGCTTGAGGCGATCCCGGTAGCGGATGGTATCCTTGAACGACAGCGGGTCCGTGGAACGGAGGGTCGTATCGAGCTCCTCGAACGACTGGCGGTCGCAAAGCAAATTGATGCGTTGGTCGGCAGAAAGCCGGAAGTGATGATTACACTTCGGGCAGACCATGCGATTACGGGTCAGCTCACGCGAATAGATGATTTCCGCGCAACCGGGGCATTTTTCCCAAAGACCGCCCGGGAGCTGCAGCCGGTCGGCTTCATCGGTCGTCGTCGGTTTCGGGGCTTTGCCCCTGAGGAACCAGGCGCTCACTGAATTAGAATTCCGTTGATGAATTGTGTTGGCAAAACGTTCCGATCACATGAGGCCCCGGAGAGCCCCGTTGAGGACCAGTAACTTTTAGTATCTTAAAGCAACCGAGAGCAAAGAATTTTTTCCCCCGGCAACTCGGTCGAACATGGCGCTTTACCATTGCTCGTTACCAGCGGCAATTGAGTTTTCCGCAATATCCGCTGCGTATATAGTAGTTTCGGCGCCAGAATGCAGGGTGAAGCGCATCTTCGAACGTTTGCTTTAACCACGTCTTCTGGGTACTGAAAGCCATGGCCAAACGCGATCACATAGTTGAGTTTTTGAATAGGAAACTGGAGATCGAGCGCTACTCGGACATGTGCATCAATGGCCTCCAGGTCGAAGGCCGTGAAGACGTGTCGTCAGTTGCAGTGGCGGTCGACGCCGGGGAGACCGTCATTGCTCGAGCGATTGAGCTCGGGTGCGAGATGCTCGTGGTGCATCACGGTCTCTTCTGGGACAAGCCTTTCCCCGTCGTTGGCCCTTCGCGTCGAAAGTTGAGCTCGCTGCTCAACTGCGGCCTCAATCTCTACGCGGTGCATCTCCCGCTCGACGCGCATGCTGAGGTGGGAAACAATTTCTGCCTTGCACGTATCATCGGGCTCGAGCAGCTCCGACCCGCAATTAATTATCGTGGCACTCCCATCGGATGCATTGGCAGAAACACAAAGCGACTCTCCCTCGGTCAGATCGAGGCCACCCTTGGCCGGCTGCCCGGCGCGAGAATTCCTTTTGTCACGCTCGAATTCGGCAAATCCGTTCCTGAGAACGTCTGCGTCGTGACCGGGGCCGGGGCCGATTCGCTCACGTCCTTCGAAAAGGAAGCGTTCGATACGCTCATCACCGGCGAGCCACGCCAATTCGCGTATCATTACGCCGAAGAAAACAGATTGAACGTGATCTGCGCAGGACATTATGCGACAGAGACTGTCGGAGTACAGGAGCTCGGAAAGCTGCTCGAGCGCGAGCTCGGGCTCTGCTGGGAGCTCATCGACGTGCCGACCGGAATATAGGGTGTAATGAAAGGAGGACGCTGATTGTGAAATACATCGATCAAATTGAGCTGAGCGGCAAAAAGGTTTTCATCCGGGCGGACCTGAACGTTCCGTTCGACGACTCGGGAGCCATCTCGGACGACAATCGAATCCAGGCATCTGTTCCCACAATCCGCTACGCGCTCGATCACGGCGCGAAGGTCATCGTCGCATCGCATCTGGGCCGCCCCAAGGGACGTGATATGAGCCAAAGTCTTGCTCCCGTAGCCCGACGGCTGCAGGAGATCCTCGGCGTCCCAGTAACGCTGGGAGAAGACTGCGTTGGGGAGGCCGTCGAGAAGCAGGCTCAAGCTCTGCAGCCCAAACAGGTGCTTCTTCTCGAGAATCTCCGCTTTCACAAGGAAGAGGAGAAAAACGATCCGGCATTCGCGCAAAGTTTGGCGAAGCTCTGCGAGGTGTATGTCAACGATGCTTTCGCGACTGCTCACCGGGCGCACGCCTCGACAGAAGGAATGGTGAAGCTTGTTCCCGTAGCGGCCGGGGGCTTCACCCTGAAATCGGAAGTCGAATATTTCAACAAGGCGTTTGCCCAGCCGGAACGTCCCTTCGTGGCCGTCTTCGGGGGGGCTAAGGTTTCGGACAAAATCAAAGCAATCAAGAACGTCGGCAGCCGCGCCAACCGAATCGTCGTCGGTGGCGCAATGGCAAATACCTTCTTTGCGGCTGAAGGGCTCTCTGTTGGAAAGTCCTTGCACGAACCCGAACAGCTCGAGACCGCGCGTGCGACGAAAAAGTTTCTCGCCGAAAAGAATTGTGAGCTTGTGTTGCCTGTGGACGTTGTTGTCGCCCCCGAGCTCAAGGCGGGGTCTCCGAAAAAGGTCGTCGACGTGTCCGCCATTCCGGCCGATCAGATGGCTCTCGACATCGGACCGAAAAGTGTCGAGCTGTTCAAAAACGCCTTCGCGGACGCGAAAACGATCATCTGGAACGGCCCGATGGGCGCATTTGAAACCCCGGACTTCGCTGCGGGCACCTATGGCATCGTAGACGCACTCGCTGCCTCACAGGCGCTCACCGTCGTCGGCGGAGGCGATACGGACGTCGCGCTTCACCAACGCCACGCGTTCGAAAAGATGAGTTACGTCTCGACCGCCGGGGGCGCCTTTCTCTGCCTTCTCGAAGGTTCTCCGCTGCCGGCAGTAGAAGCATTGGAAAACAAGCGATAACTTCTCGCGTCGAGCTCAGACCCAAAGATTCGGAGTCGCGAGCTCGACGCTGTTTCCGGCCGGATCGCGCACGTAGAGCGAACGTCCCCCGCTCGGCCACTGAACTTCAGACTCAATCGGAATCCCGGCGGCATCGAACCGCTCTTTCCAAGCAATGAGGTCGGCTTCGTGCACCGCAAATGCAACATGACCCGCGCCGCGTGAGCCGTGCAATGGAATCAGCGCACCGTTCACGTGGCCGGGGACTGACGAGGTGTGCTCGGGGACGAACAACAGCACCATCGAATTCCCACAGCGAAGAAAAAGGTGGCGTTCACTTTGTTTTGAGTGAACTTGCAATCCGAGGGTGGCTGCGTAAAATTGCTCCGCCGCGCCTAGATCATCGCAGTACAAGCAGGTTTCAAGGACGTGGAGAATCGGCGGTTTCATGAGCCTTGCAAGATACCACACTCCACGGACGAGCGTTCAACGAACTTTTTGCAGAATCAACGAGGCGAACGTGTAGTCGTTCACGTGATTCCCGTAATAGAAGTAGCAGGGCTTCGGGCCGAACTGCTCGAAACCGTGTTGTCGTGCATGCGCCGCAAAATGAAGCAGCTGCTTTGCTGAGTACGTGCGGAGGTGCCCATCGGTCAGCTTCTCTCCGGAAGGATGGAAATCCGTCGTGAGACAAAGCAATCCTCCGTCAGCGACAAAGCGGAGAAGGTGCGAAAAAAAGGCGTCGTCATCCTCGACGTGCTCAATAACGCTCAAGCACGTAACCGCATCGAATCGCTCCAACGATACGAAGCTCTGGAACTCCTGCCGAACATAGGTGAGCGGGAGCCTGAGTGCCTCGGCCTGGTACGAGACCCATCCGCCGCAATCGGCAGGATCCACCTGAAGCACTTCCATTCCCATCCAACCGGCAGCCGCCCCGAACAACGACGCACCACCGCCCACATCGAGCACCTTCGAAACTCCGGCCTGCCGAAGCGCTTTGAGGACCAGCCCGTACTCCCAAGCCCGATGTTGATGCTCGAAACGCACCGGCGCACCATCCAAACGCTTCAACATCTGCGGTATGTGCTGCGCCTCTCCAATCCACTGGTAATCGTTCGGATGGAGGGTTTTCGAGTAAGAGATCAACCCGAGCAACGATAACATTTGCGGGGCGGACGGCATCACAGGATAAAAATTCAGCGGGCTCCGAAGCACGTGCGAAAGATTCCACGTCACGCCATCATGCAGGGTGACTTTGGGAATCGGGAAACCGTTCGCAAGCACGAGAGGCGATGACATCAAGCCGACAAAACCGCGCGCTTTCGCAAGCCACGGAAGCGTCTCCAGCGGATCGAGCTTGGTCGCATCGATTCCCACTCCGATGTATTCGTCGGCAGCACCGAGGATCACGCACTGAATGGGACAACGCTGTACGAATTCTTTGAGCACTTCACGAAATTTCAGATCGCGGCCGGGGGCGACTGCTATATAGGGCTCACGCAAAACCTCGCGATCGGGGTATTCGTAAAACACGGGGAGCCCGGTCGGTGCACCCGCGCTCTTGGCAACATGATCAACAAGGTTCTCGACCGGCTCAGTTTGAAGTCCGAGCTGATACACTTTTGCGTATTGCTGCTCCGGTATCGGCAGCCTCCACGGTTGCACCCCGCAAAACGCGTTTTCGATTTCATAGTCCTCTGGGACAATCACGTTTCGGATACAGGACTGATGCTCGAGAAGCCGGACGATGGGAGCGCAGTACGCGCTGGTGTAGAAATCCGCTTTTGCATTATGCTTCGCACAGAGGTAACGCACCGTCGGAAGCGCATACAGCGCGTCGCCAAGTTTCCCCGGGTGTGCAACGGCAATGACGGTTTCTTCCATAAGTCTTCGTCCTTCGAAGACTTTGATGCTGGAACCGAAGAGAGTTTTACGAATATTTCCGAGCGGCTGAAACAGGATTCAAAATGACCGAATTGGTCCCACAGAGCGCTTCACATGCTCAGCAACCCGCGTCCGATGCTCCGGCGCAAACCGCCGAAACTACTTGCCCCGTCTGTGGCGCGGCCCTGGTGGCAGAGAAGTGTAAAGTGGTTTGCCGCAGTGAGAAGTGTATTTATCGAATCGTTTTCAACTGCTCGGAGTTCTGAGCAGTGGTCAAGCGTTTAACGATACGCACCGCGGGCCAGGGCCTGTTTGAGATCACCGATCAGATTGAGCGGGAGGTCGCTCAATCCGGCTGCGATGTCGGACTCTGTACCGTTTTCGTTCAGCATACATCTGCGAGCCTCACCATCCAAGAGAACGCGGATCCCAGCGCGAAGCGCGATCTCGAAAAGTGGCTCAATCGACTCGTGCCCGAAAACGATCCGCTCTATACCCACACAGCCGAAGGGCCGGATGATATGCCGTCGCACATCAAGGCCATCCTCACTTCGACGAGCCTCGGCATTCCGATTTTGAACGGACGGATGGTGCTCGGCACCTGGCAAGGCATTTATCTCTGGGAACACCGTTCCCGCGCACACAATCGATCTGTTATCGTGCACATCGCCGGTGATTCCGCGGAATAAGCGCAGACGCGTCGAGTCTGCGAGAATCCACTACTCTTCTGCAGGCGTTCCCCTTGTACGAAATGGAAACAATGTGTCCATTTCTTCAGGCACAGAAATCGAATGCTCAAGTATTCGTCGCCCGCGTCGATACGACCTTTGTAAGGGACCTACACGGACAAGCAGTAGCCACGGCTTTTACAGGGGGTAAAATGGCAGTATCAGACGTAAACGATCTCGTTTCAGTATCGATCTCGATTCAACAATCGCTTCAGAGCTTTTCGTCACAACAACAGCAGCTGACGCCGACCGCTTCGAGCGGGCAATCTTCGACGATCGCTTCTGATGCGGTTGAAGTCTCGCTTTCAATCGAGGCAAAGCTCCAGCTCGCGGCTCAGCAGGGCGTCACTCCAAGCTCGAGCGAGGCCGCTCAAGCGGCTGCGTCGCCTCCCGCGCTCGGCGGATATCATGGCCTTCGGCACCTGGAACGTCAGAAAGCGAATTTCGACAGCATCGACACCAGCGGCGACGGAACGTTGAGTCTTGATGAGCTCAAAGCTGCGCAATCGTCTCGTCAGGCAGACGGGCGCAAGACACCGTTCTTAGATCGTTTGATCAGCAGCTTCGATCAAAGCGACACCGACAGCAGCGGCGGAATATCGTTCGCTGAGGCGCATCCGAAGGAGGCTGCGTATGTTCAGCAACTTTTCGGATTCACGAGCGGCCAAACAGCTCCAACATCCGTATCGCAGAACCCCTCTCCGGAGGTGACTGTTCAAGCGTAACTGAGCAGGAGCGGCCTTCGGCGCCCTCAGCAGCCGGTCGCATGCACCGCTTTACAGCCCTTGGGTATTCATATGCCCGCCGAACATCGCAACGACGTCTTGCGCAGAGAACGTCTGGGTGAAGAGAAACCCGAGGGCGAATGTTATCGCGACCGCGAACGAAACGATGTGCAATGTAAACAGCTTCGGCATGGTCTGTCGGAAGTGTTCAGCATGTTGATAGATCCTTGTGAAATTTCGTAACGCGAGCATTGCAGAGACCACATCCTGCTGGCTTGCTGCGACGAACAGCACCAGCCAAGATGCTCCGAACGTTGCCCAACTCGACATCAACATCGCTGCAAGGACCGTCTGTGCCAACGAGTACTGCGGATGAAGCAGAGCCGTCCCCACGAGCGCTAGAGAAAATGAGATTGGAAGAACGATAAACGCCATCAAATAGAACGAAGTTTGAGGACCGAGGCGATCTGCTTGAAGACGCTCGACCTTCTCATTCTTCGCGGCCGCAGTCGTGCCCAGGACCTCGCTCGTACAGTCGTCGCAGAGGCCTTTACTTTTCTTGGGCTTTCCGCATCGGCGGCAAGGAGCCGAATCAAAACCGGTAATCAGCGTTTCGGATTCAGTGTAAACAGGTTGGACTTGGGCGGTCATGATAGCGGCTCTCCGACTGAAGATGGCACGAACCCACAACCACACCTTCCTCTCCTCGGCCGCGGACGGGGAACTGCTTCATGAAACTCGCATCCCTTTGCGATCACTCTGTTTACCGCCTCAGGTCACTTTGCGACACTCGCTGCTAGAAAAGCACGGACGTCCGATGAGAAGCTTGGTATGTCACTCAGAGATTTCGCGCGCGCGACAATGCGGCCATCCTTATCCAGAAGCGCGATCAGATTCGAATGCGCAAAGCTCCGTGGCGCCAGCTTCTTGTACTTTGAGCCCAACAGGACAGCGAGCTCACGCGTATCGTCCTCCCCGCCACGAAGGAGAGACCACTTCGTTCTGTCCAATCGTCGCTTCGCAGCATACTGCGCAAGCACTGCCGGAGTATCTTCATCCGTATCGAATGTAACGAGAATGAAGCCGAGCTCGTCTCCCGCCTGAATATCGCGCTCGACTCGCTGCATCGCATCGACAATCGCCGGGCACGCGGAAGCGCAGCTCGCATAAAAGAGTGCGATGAGCCGCGGCTTGCCGGCTAGCTCGCTGAGCCTCAGTTGTCTTCCATCGCTGGCGGTCCATTGCGAGTCCACCTGGTAGATAGAATCCGGGGTGGACTCACTCGGTTCGAGCTCGGTTCCGTGAATATGGTCCTGCGCAGACACGATTCGTGCGCAGAACAACAATGCAGATGCCACAAGCAAGAGTCTTTTCATTTCTTTCTCCGATGTAACGGCAGGTCCTTCGCGCAACGGAAACCGAGCTGAGGGAGTGCGAACGTTCCCTCGAGACTGCTTCGAAATGCGTAGCGCATGAAGGCGGCGTAATCTCGCTTTTGCTTTTCGGACGCGAACGTCGAGCCTCCGCCGCAGAAGAGATCACGCTCCGAGCCCGAATCCTGTCTCGATTCGCTCGTAATCAACGCTGAGTTGAAATCGGCCACCCATTCCCAGATGAGACCGTGCAGATCGTAGACGCCGTAGACGTTCCGCCAGACCCCGACAAGTGGAGTCGCCGCCTCACGGCGACCGTACCAATCGAGAATCCGAGAGAGATAGCGCTCATCACCCGTCGCATCAGCCTTCGTTTCATCTGCACGGGCGGTAAATTCCCACTCAGAGGTAGTCGGTAGCCGTTCGTCCTGAGCTTTGCAAAAAGCCTTTGCAGCAAACCAAGAAACCTCGGTAACCGGTTGCTCCGGATCCCCCGAAAATTCCAGGTCGCTGTTCCAGCTCCTGAGATAGCCGGCGTCGGCAAAGAGTCGCTTTGCTTCCGAACGTCGCCATTGAGGATGAGCTGTTACGAAGTCCAGAAATCGAGCCTTCGTAACGGGGTAAGGATCGAGCAGAAACGCGTGAACTGAGACTCGCGCAGGGGTCCGTTTCTTGGACAACGGCGGGCTGCCGGACTTCACAGGGTCCGCATAGAACGGCTCGAAGCTCCCAGCTGGGATGGCCGCAAGGCGCAGCTCATCAGGTGTCACTGCGCTCGTCCGGGGCGGCGAGAGAAGCAGTGCGGCGAATACGCCGCACTGCGCGAACAATTGCCACTTCGGCATCATTCAGTTTTTCTCTTCGCGAATCGCCTTCACCTTCGAGGCAGGTATCTCCGGGCTCGAGTTCCCCCACGAATTCCGCACGTAGGTCAGAACATCCGCAATTTGCTCGTCCGTGAGGAGTGTCTGCGGCGGCATCGCGCCATCGAAGTTTTGTCCGTTCACGGTGATCGGCCCCGAACGTCCGTGCAGCACGGTGCGGATCGCGCGATCCGCATCAGCCATCAAGAAGTCCGATTTCGCGAGCGGCGGGAAAACCGCAGGGAGACCTTGCCCCTCAGACTGATGGCACATCGAACAGTTCTGGAGAAAAATTCGCTTGCCCCGCTCGATTTGAAGCTCTTTGCCAATCTTCTTAATCTCAGGGTTCTTCTCAACGGCTGCCTTCATTTCACCCTTGAGCGCCCGAATTTTTTCTGCGGCGGCTGCGCCTTCCGGTGCGTTTTCTCCGAGGTAGCTTTCGTCAACTTCCTTTCCCGAGTAGATCGTTCGATTCTCACTGCCTTCGACCTTCAGCATACCGACCGCACCCTTGTTGAACGCGCGGAAAAGCGCGTGGTCAACCATGATATACGTGCCCGGCACATCGACGTGAAACTCGACGATCGCGGAGCCCCCAGCGGGAACGATGGTTGTTTGAACGTTCGTCTGAACGACCTTCGTGCCGCCCTCTGAGTATACGTTGTCGAAAATCTCGCCGATGACGTGAAAGGACGACACGAGATTCGGACCGCCGTTCCCGACGAAAAGTCGAACCCTTTCTCCTACCTTCGCGGGTAGAGCGTTCGAGCCGACGAGAGAACCTACCGAGCCGTTGAACACAACGTACGGTGGCTTCTCGTCAATCGCCTTTTCCATGCTGAACGGCTGGAGTCCCTCTTCTCCATAGCGGCCGGTGGTGTAAAACTCGCCCTGCATGACGTAGTATTCACGGTCGACAGGAGGCAGGCCCTCTTTTGGATCGACCAGAATGAGACCATACATGCCGTTCGCGACGTGCATCCCAACCGGAGCGGTTGCGCAATGATACACGAACAGACCTGGATTCAGGGCTGTAAAGCTGAACTGCGACTTGTGACCCGGAGCGGTAAACGAAGACGCAGCGCCGCCTCCGGGACCAGTTACTGCGTGGAGGTCGATGTTGTGGGGCATCTTGTTCGTAGGATCGTTGCTGAGATGAAATTCGACTACGTCACCTTCGCGCACCCGGATGAACTTTCCGGGGACCGTGCCGCCGAAGGTCCAGAACGTGTAATCGACGCCGTCTGCGAGCCGCATGGCTACTTCTTTCACTTCGAGATTGACGATTACCTTGGCAGGCTGTGTTCGCGTCGGGGCCGGCGGGACCTGCGGAGGGGAGGTCAGAATAGCTTGCTCTACCGGCAATCCACTCCCTGCGCCACTCGGACCTTTCGCCGCTCCCGCATCCTCCGCGAGCGCGACCGTCGTCCACAGCACGCAAAATGAAAGGGAGTAAAAAACGAGCCGCATTCCCCTGTTTCGGGCAGACCACGTCGCGAACATATGCCAATCCTCCAGTTTTCTCAGTCAGTGGTTATTTTACGTCAGCTGTCTGGGGAAACTGTTTGATCTTCGTCAAACGGATTGTGAACCTGCGACGTGCTCGAGAAAGGCCCTATCGAGCAGCTTTACGGCGCCGATCTCCGATACGTCCACCGCTCCTCTCTTTTCGAACACTTTGATGACCCGGCTCGCCGTTTCAATCGTGATGCCGCAGAGGTCCGCAAGCTCCTGCCGGCCAAGCTCGATCCGCTCGCTCTCCCGGCTTTTCGCTGATACTGCAATCAGGATTGAAGCCACGCGTGCATCGACCTTATCGTGTGCGAGCGCTCTCGACAGACCGTGCGCTGAGGAAAGCCGACGTCTCAAAAGATCGGTAAACCCGGCATGAACGCTCGGCGTATCACGGATCAGCTTCTGAACCTGGGAGCGTTTGAGCGCGAGCGCTGTTACCCGCGTCTGCGCTCGGGCAGTCAACGGATATGGATGAGCATCGAGCAAAACAAGCACACCGAAGAGCTCACCCGGACCAAGAAGCTCGACGATGAGCTCTTTGCCGCCGGGAGAAGTTTTGAGCAACGCGACCCGTCCTTCAAGAATCACGTAGCCAGTGTCACCGTCGGTTTGCTCGTGGAAGATAATTTGCTTCGCAACGAAGACGCGCTCGGTAGCGCCGGCGGCAAGAGACCTTAGAGCTTCCGATGGGACGGTAGAAAACGGCTCAAGATTACGAAACAATTGCTCTGCGTCGTTTCGACTCATCATCGTTCTTGTTTATCGAAAGTGGTTCAACTGCTCAAGCGGCAACTGGACGCTTACGCAATATCTGCAGCGCGCTCAAAGCCACCGCCAGCAACCAGGGAACCAGGACAATCGTCGCGGCACTAATCACTACGAGTGAAAACGCGCCCGAGAGCGGAGCGAGCGAACGCAATCCGCGTCCGATCGGCACAAGCTGCCAAATCAGAAGCAGCGACAAGACGGGGCGCGGTCGCAACAAGAAACGTCCCGCGATCGCTCTCAAAACTTGCGAGCTGACCGCAATAATCAGTGGTGTCAACCACCCGAGGGTTAGCAAATGCACTGAGCTATCGAGCAGCGTAGAGCCGAACACGGCGGTTGTGGCGCTCGCGACAAGCGCCCATACAAAGCCCGAGGCAAATCCGAACGCGAGCGGATCCGAGAGCATCCGGCGGAACGCCCCCGTGCTTTTGGTCCAAACCATGAAGCCGAGCACCGCAAGAAAGCACATCACGCCGCTTGCTCGCCAGAGATTGGCGTTTTCACCGCTTCTAGCCATGAAAAGGACGACGAGGGTGAGAGCGTAGTGCACGAGCAAAATCCGGTTTCGTCGAGCCTCGAGCCGGGCTCCGCCGAGAAACGCAAAGATGAACTGCTGCCCGGCCGCGAAGGTCACAGGGATGACGCCGCTCCAGAGAAATATTTCGGCGTTCGCAGGGTCAGTGACTGGAAAAAATGGAGAGACAGTGAGGCCAAGCAGACTGAGAATCACCCAATACGCGTATGACTCCCGAAACAATGGAGTGCCGCGCCGCATGAGATCAACAAGAAGCAGCGCGGTTGCAAAAAACGGCGCTGCGATCAACACCGGCCCGACTGTGCTCGCGGGGGTGTTCACCTGAAGAATGATTCCGGCGAGAATGAAGGGAATTGAAGCCAAGAACCACGGGCTCGTGTTTGTCCGCACCTTCATGATTTTCGGCGCGGTTTGAAACAGAAATCCGAGAATGAACAGTCCGAAGAAGAGGTAGGTCTGCACCAGAGCATGAGCTTTGCGGAGCATCGCGAATCTCACGCTGATGCGCATTTCGCCGTTCAGCATCAGCCACAGATGCGCACCGAGCACGACTCCTCCGATGAGGCCCGAAACCGCACCGAATACGAAGAATTTCTCGATGAGCGATAGTGAAGCGCGTGGCAGCTCCTCGTTCCCGCCAGATCGCCTGCCGAGCTGAATCAGATCAGGGTTAGAGCGATTCCCGCGCATTTGAAGGCGAAACGTTGATAGCTGCATTCATCGAATCTGCCATTTGCGTGAAGCTATTGTCCAGCCATCCCCTACCCGCCACCACATGCGCTAGATCATGCGAGAGGCGCCCGGTTATTATCCGACGCGCCCCGCGCCCGTTATCGACCTTCGTACGCGTCAGTCAGCTTTTGGATATCGAGCTTTTGCATCTGCATCAGAGCTTCGATGACGCGTCTGCTTTTCTCTGGCTGAGGCCCAGACAGCAGAACAGGCAGGACCGACGGGACGATCTGCCATGACAAACCATACCGATCTTTCAACCATCCGCATTGACCGGCCTCGCCTCCCAGCGAGAGCTTCTCCCAAAGCTCGTCAACCTCCTCTTGGGTTTCGCAATCGACAGTCAGCGACATGGCCTCTGTGAACTTGAACACCGGCCCACCGTTCAACGCGACAAACTCTACACCCGCGAGCTGAAACGCCACGGTGAGCACGGAGCCCGCGGGGCCGGGGCCGCCTTCTCCACATCGAACGGTGTGCAGAATCTTCGAATCTTTGAAGATGCTCGTGTAAAACTGCGCTGCTTCTTCTGCATTATTATCGAACCAGAGAAAGGTTTTGATTTTTTGTTTCATCGCTCACCTCGTGCTCTTCAAAGTGCTTCGACAAGGCTAGCGAGCTGCTCTGCACAGACAGCCCATCCTTCGTGAAAACCCATCTTCTCATGTGCTTCACGATCAGCCACGGACCAGTGACGTACTCGTGCAGTGTATTTGGTCTTTCCGCCGAGATCGTCAAACGTAACGACTACCGTCATGAACGGCTTTTCGGAGGGCTCCCAAGCGCGCACGAACGCGTCAGTAAATACGAGGCGCTTGTTCTCTTCAACCTCGAGATACACGCCGGGGCAAGGAATCTCCTGTCCTTCGGGACTTCGCATCACGACCATCGATGAGCCGCCTGCTCGAACCTCATTTTCGACGACCGTCGTCAAGTAAGGTTTCGGAGCAAACCACTGCTTCAGCAGATTCGGATCGGTCCAGGCTCGATACACCTTCTCCGGAGCCGCGTCGATGACTCGGGAGAGGAGCAAATCACGTCCTTCGACGCCGGTGGTTGTCTTTTGTGCGCTCATGTTTGTTTCCTTTTTATTGGTTTGTCTTGAAAACGAAAAAGATCGGCGATGTAGGTCTTCAGGTGCTCGAGGCTTTCGCGCGCAATCGCCGGACCTTGGGTCGCCTTTGCAAAAATGAAAGAGCCTTGGAGAACCGATTGCATGAAGTAGCCGAGACTTTCCGGAGTCCAGCTTGCGTCCGGACAGTACATCTCCTTCGCGGCCGCAATATCTCGAGTCAGCTCGCCCACGTGAGCAGACATGCCCTGCTCACACACCGCACGTATGTGCGGATGAGTATCATACACCTCCTGCACCATCGTCCCGAGGAGGCACGTATATCGCGCAAGCTCTCCGCCTAAGATCTGCGAACGAAAATCCACATATCCAAGGAGCCGTTCTACAGGATCGCTCAATTGGCGATACGGGGCAGTCGCGAAGATCCATTCGGCCATTGTCGAGAAATGCTGTGCCGTCTCGAGAGCCAGATCCTCTTTGCTCTTGAAATGATGAAAGAAGCTGCCCTTGGTGACACCCGCCTCCCGGCATACATCATCGATGGTGGTCGCTGCGAAGCCGCGAGCACGAATGAGGTGCATTGCCGCTTCCAAAAGCTTCGTTTTCGATTCGTGCTGTGCCTGCGAGATCATCTTTACCGGCGCTCCGAATTTAGCCGACCTCCTGACCATACCGACTAGTCGGTATGGTGTCAATAGAGTTCTACGCTCAAATGTCAGAAACGCGAATGGAGGTGCTATAACAAGCTGTCTAGACTACGGAAATCAACGAACTGAGGCTTGGTGAGCTCTTTGTGATAATTCGAAGTTTCGGTGCCTTTCCCACCACCTTCCCGATACCCCTTCGTAATCGAATGAGCGATGAGGTTGTCAGAGAAGTCGAGGAGGCCGATGTGGGGTGGCTGCGGCGCAACGGTGAATGTGAGCACCTGTTCCTTCGAGCGCGTGTCGAGAAGCTGTGCTTGATCGTAGAGATGGTTCAACGCTGCGTTGATATTCGCGATGAATGTCCCGCGTTGCGAGATCTCGTCGGTGACAGCCTGAATTTGAATGATGTGCGTTGCTCCCCATAAGACGGCAGCCTCGATCGGGCTCCTGTGATCAAAGCTCCCGTCGACGAGCTCCATTCGATCTCCGCGTTCCGGAAAATCTTCCATCGTGCGGGAAGGAAACACCGGATAGATCGCGCCTGAGGCGAGCACCGCGTCGAACAACAAGCGTGGACGCCGCTCGAGTGGAACTCCACGCGCATCGAAGCTCGGTTCCGCACCGACCGCTCGCGGCCGTTCAGAACTTGCTGGCAGATAAAAGTAAAGATCTCCGCCGAGCGCAGTCGGCGACTGAGGGAGAGCCGAAGCGGTCAGAACGAGATCTCGTTTAAGCACTTTACGCTCGACAACTTCTCGACTCATCGCTTCGAGCGCCTTTCGCGAATGATCGGTTTTGTCGGCAGCAAGGGGTGCCTCACCGCGCCGGACAAGCTCGTGATCGACTAATTCCCGAAATCCGGAGATAAGCGCGTTCTGGATACCGTCGGAGTCGGAGAGGTTCGATTGATAAAAGAGAATGGTCCAGGCCTGCACTACCGGAAGTCCAAGAATCCCCACCCAGAAGATACGAGGCATGATCCGGAAGCGAAGGACGAACGGAGCATGTTTGATTCGTCGCGAGCGCCGGAGGAGCACGGCTCCTACTCCGAGAGCGATGAGCGTCCATCCAGAACCTTCGAGCCCCCACGTGAGCCACAGCCAAATGTGGTGGACGGTCCCGCTCTTACCGAGCAGCGACCATGGTTTGTAAGGCAGCCGAGCGACGACAACCTCAATTATTCCAAGCGGTATGAAGAGCTTCGAAATGATCCAGGGATACTTCGAAGGATTGGAGAAGTGCCGATGCTTCCGGTATCGCAGCAACAATGCTCCTTGAATGCAGGCAAACCAAAGAACCATATCGAGCCTTACGGACCAGGAGGGACGAATCAGCTGCCGCTGATCGAGCTGCTGCCAAGTCTCCGCCAGATCCTTCCAGCCATCGGACGATCGGGAAATGCCGATCGCTGTCGGCAGCGCGTTCAGCGCACCGCCGGAGGTACCTACGACCAGGCCAATATCAAAAGAATCGTCGTTGAGCTGTTCACGCATCTCGGCGAGCTTTTCCTCGATTGCACGAAGAACCCCCACTTGGAACGAACATTTCGCACCACCGCCGGAAAACACCACCGCGAGACGAAGCGGATCAGTGTGCGTCCGGCGATACTGAAGCAGCGTTTCCCCGACCTCGTCGAGAGTCACATCCTGAATCGAACGGTGCAGCCCCGATCGAGCGAGCAGCGGACGCCAGGCTGCAGCCTGCTCGGTGACAGATTGATC
This sequence comes from Bdellovibrionota bacterium, assembly GCA_046328905.1. GTDB lineage: Bacteria > Bdellovibrionota_C > UBA2361 > SZUA-149 > CAZDWZ01 > JAXLVP01. The sequence continues at coordinate 876,695 of JAXLVP010000002.1, read as the reverse complement.
CCGCGCCGGTACGAATGCAGAGGTCTCATGGCTGAAGAGCTGGGAGAGACCTTCACTTACGAGCGGCTCGCGAGCGATAACGATCTCTCCCGGTACGTGTGGAATCGTGCTCGTTTGGAACGGAATCGTTCGCAGCTGTGACGCAGCGGGACTCCCCGCCAGAACATCCGCGGAAGTACACGCGATTGCAGCCGCACCCTCTTTCTGATTGCGCAACGCGAGAAGCGCGGCCTCATGCGAGCCGAGGAAGAACGTGCGATTAGGAGCCACCTCTACACCGGCTTGCTCCAGCAAAAGCTGGGGAGCAATTCGCCCAACTGCGGATAGTGGGCTCGGAAAAAAGAAATTGGCGCCGCGTGCGCTCGTCAATGCAGCAAAGTCCTCGAGGGTCTGCAGAGAAGACCTCCGGTCCACGACACACACGGGTGTCCCTCCACGCGTTTCGGGCGACCCAGGCAGATCGGAGATCGAAGTTGCCACGTGTTTCCAACGCGTCTTTGACATCTCGGACTGGCGGGCGAGGATCTCCGCAAACACGCCGGCCGGCACAATCGCTGCATCGACGTCCCCGCGCTCCGCCCATGCGATAACATCTCCGGCGGTGCCGGGCGCGATAAGCAACTGCTGGTGAGCCTCGGAGGAGAGTTGCTGAATCGCAAGCTCCTCTCTTTGCCTGTGCAGTGAGAGCCTCTGGTCCGGAAACGCGACTACAGCAATCTTGACGGGCGGTGCCGGCTGCTCAGCCTGGACCGCAGTCGGCACGAAGAAGCACTGCCAGATGATCTGAACGAGAAAGGGTAAGGAGAAAAAGAAGCGTCGAAACGTCATGGAGCTGGACGAAGCGTGATGCTGCTTCGTGTTACTCAGATCGGCTCTATAACTATCCGACTTTACCGCCAAATGGCCGCACGCCGTTGTCTGATAACCACGTCCGGCAGGGCGCGTCCCCGACAGTCCTCGAGCTTGTCTGACGAATACCGACTTCCGACGTCAGGATCGGCAGATTGTGAGTGAGACTCTCAGCTCTCCGGTCCTGACCGCCGAGGGATCTGAGAAGAGCGCCCTGCGAACCTGGGAGACGCTACCGCAGCACTTCGTTCGAAGACGAAGTGCTGCAGAGCGTGTTCTCGCCCGGAAGTTTGGAAACAGGTCAGATTGCAGCTTCGCAGTTGCGAAGATAGCGGATCGATTGACCCAGGAGATCGAGCGGGTCGCTCGCCGGATAGCCAGGAAAGTTCGGCATGAAGTTGAACATCTCTACCGATGCGTCGCCGTTGTAACCAATCTCGCGCAGCGTGCGGAAAATCGGTCGGAAGTCGGTCGTTTCCCCTGATCCGGGCTCACCGTCCACTGCTCCGAAGCCTGGATAGGCACCGTTCGCATCGTTGAAATGCACGTATCCAATGTTTCCGGCATAACGTTTCAGCAGCTCACAGACACCGTGAACATCGTCGGCGAGCGGCGAAGCCGCTTTGATGTCGAAATGAATTCGATCGGCGCCAATCAGCTTCGCGATCCGAAGTGCCTCATCGGGCGTGTTGCCGAAGAGCGTTTCCTTTCGAGACAGGAACTCGAAGAGGAATTCGATTCCGCAGTCTCGGAACGCGGGCATCGCTGCCGCTATCGCGGACGAAAAACGTTCGTAGTGAGCGTCTTCGGCGCCGGTCTCAGGCACAATCCGGCTGGGCGGAGACCCGTAAACGACACGAGCGACTCCAAGCTTTCCGAGCGCATGAGCAAGCTGGATAAGGAACTCAGTACCACCACGGCGGTTCGACTCCTCGGCGGACGTGAGCACATGCTTCGTGAACGACATCAACCAATGCCCAGTGGCGTAAGGAATCTCACTTTCTTCCGCTTCGCGTTTCAACTGTTCCAGCTGATCGTCCGTCATCTCGACGAGGTGCGTTTCAAATCCCGCGGGTGCGACCTCGAGGAAGTCCCAGCCCTGCGCGGCCAGAGCAACGCACAGCAGGCGATGACTGAGCCGGTGAGCAAGGTTGGTGTTGAACCGTTGATAGAACGACTCAGTACAAACGCCGATACGAAGTTTTTTCACGATCGAGTCTCCTGACTGAGAGCATGGAGGGAGACGGATGGTGCCGAGCACCAACAACTGCGTCTCCGAAACCTTTTGGCACTCTTCTCAAACTCCTCAGACGGAGTCAGAAGGCTCGACTACTCGAAGCGGTTGAATGTGAAGATAAGCTGGCTCAGCATGAGCCTTCACGCTTGTATCGTATCCATGTGCACAAATCCACAGGCGCACCGGCCATCGACCGCTTGACCGAACTGGCCTGAAAAGAGCTATTGTTCGATACGATGGACCACAATCTGAGCTGTCGGAAGGCTCAGGGCCGCACCAGCGGCCTCGGTGAGGTCGTCCAGTTTGCTCGAGCGATCTGCGTTGATCACTACAGCGGGAATCGCATACTGGGCACAAAGACGCAGTGCAGCGTCCGAGCAACAAACGACGTGATCGGCCGCTGCGATCGTCTCCAGATTTGCCTTCGAAACGTTGTCGTCGAATACGACCGCTATATGTTGTCGGTGCCGCTCTTCCGCCGGATTGGCAAGGAGCTCAACGATTTCATGCACGGTCGTTGACTGAGAAATTGTCGTTCGCCGTCGATACGGCGTGCGAAACATATCCCAACCGGGAACGGTTGAGTAAATCTCCTCATGGCCGCTCTCGCGAGCTACGTCGACAATGCGGCGGTCGACATGGCCGAACGGGGCGGCAAACTGAGGACATGGGACGCCAAGCTCATCCTCCATGCGGGCCTTACTTTCTTTCAGCTCGCTTCGCAATGCGGAGTCCGACAAATTGAAGAGTGAGCGGTGTGTCTTGGAGTGCGAGCCAATCGCATGCCCATCGGCCAGGAGCTTACGCAGGCCGCTCCATCCAATGAATTTCTCAGAGCTCCCGACGCGATCAGAGACTACGAACCAAGTCGCACGGACGCCGGAATCTCCGGCGATTCGCATAAAGCTGTCATATGAGCCGACGAGCCCGTCGTCGAAAGTCAGGAACACTCTTCGTGACGCGTCGGCACCGCTGAGCGATGGTTCCAGATGCCGCCAAAGTTGAGCGAAGGAGTCAACCGGCAGATGCCACACGTGGGTCGGCGCATCGAAAATGCCGTGAAGGACAAAAGTGAGTGTGGAGCGAATTGCGCACATTCCGCAGAACAGAATCGAAAGCAGAACGAAGCGCTGTGGACGCTTGCTGGAGGTTTATACGAAATCCCGGCGAGTCGCCGGGAGGAGGGTATCTCGGAGAGCGAAAGCTTGCTCCGCGCGAACCCCGAAAAAGGGCCGGGAGAAGAGAGTCGGACGTGCGCTTGTCAGCGCGAACGGCAGCGCCGTCCGCGTCGCAAGACGCCCGCCCTTGAGCGATGACTACTTCTTCTTTTTCGGCGCCGGCGTCTCTTTCGGAGCCGGGGCAGCAGAAGGAGCAACCGCCGGTGGTGCTGCTGGAGGCTGTTGGCCTACAGAGTCAGCCGGCTTTTGTTGCGGCGGGGGTGCTGACGCGAGCGTTACACTCGGAAGCAGCCAGCGATCGCCGTCCTTCTCCAGCTTCACATCTTCGACTTTCTTCTGGTCTTTGTATGATTGAGTCAGCTTCACAGTCGCTGTGTTGCCGGTGATCTCCGGCTTCCCGACTTCGTAGGTGGTCTCAGTCAGGCGTTCCTTCAGCTCGGTTTCCTTGCGCTTCATCATCCCTTCGATCTGGTCGATCTGCGCCTTTGCTTCTTCCTGCTTCTCCGGTGGCACAGTGCCGAGCTTGGACTCCATCTGCTTGCGCATCACGCCGCTCGGATTCGCGAGCATCTCGTGAAAAAAGGATTTGAGCTCAGCAGACGACTTAACGTTGAGCTGGTCTTTCTGCTGCTGTGGAAACTGCGAGAATGCCTTCTCCCAGTTGACGTACTCGACGATCACCGCTGGATTCCCTTCCGCTTTCATCTTGTCGACGATCTCTTTCACCGTTGCATCGGGGGACGTGCCTGCATGCGCAACAGAGGCGGTAACAAAAACAGAGAATGCGCAAAGAAGCGCTTGCCGGATCATTTTCATGTCTACAGGTTCCTTCGTGGTTAAGCGTTTGAGACCAAACGAGATGGATGGTGAACGAATTTGTAAGCGCAGTCGTGTGAGCAGGTCAGGCGATTTGCGATGGCCGAGCATTCGTTGCAGATCATCGCGGGCTTTTCACAGAACCCACATTCTATGAATTTATCGCCAGGTTGTCCGCAATGCGGGCACAGTGCCCAACGTCTGGTAGGATTCAGATTCTGATCGACTGCGACGCGACCGTCGAAGACGAAGCATTCGCCTTCAAAGCTGCGGTGTGGAAACTGCTCGAGGTAGTTCAAGATACCCCCTTCGAGCTGATACACATTTTCGTAGCCCTGCTGCTGCATCTCGACGATGGCTTTTTCGCAACGGATTCCTCCGGTGCAGTACATCAAGACTTTTTGATCCTTCGGGAGATCCATGTTCCGAATGGCGGCCGGAAAGTCCGTGAAATTTTCGGTCTTGGGATCAATGGCGCCTTGAAACATCCCGAGCTTCGTCTCGTACACGTTTCGAACGTCGATGAGAACCAGATCATCCTCCGTGTCGAGAACCTTCTGCCACTGTTCAGGCGAAAGATGGTTCTTCGAGTGCGATGCGTCGATCGCGGATTTTGTGGTGACGATCTCCTCTCGCACCTTCACCCGGAAGTTCTTGAACGGCTCCTTGATTGCGTAGGCTCGCTTGAACGTCCAATCGGAGTTGCCGAAGAGGATCGGAAGCGACTGCTCGAAGAATCTTACTGCTTCGAAAGTTCCGGCGACTGTCCCGTTGCAACCCTCCTCGGCGAGGATGACGAGGCCGCGCAAATCGTGCTTCGCGGCTCGAGCTTCGAGCGAGAGCTTCTTCACCGCCAACTCGGCGGCGTCGATCGGGAAAAACTTATAGAAGTTCGAGACTTCGAGGGTGTTGCGCATAGCCCGCACGATATATCAGATTCCCGCGGTCGGGGGAAGTGAATGGACTATAAGCAAGATCATCCCTCTCTAGGCCGTTTTCGTCCGCCAGACACCCCCACTGGAGAACGATTCCCAGCCCCACTTCAGCCACCGGAGCAGGGCAAATACGAGCCAGCTCGACCATAATAACATCAGAAGTCTCCAGCACCAAAGTGGCGCACTGATGACCTGCGGAGTAGGTAGCGACGCACTGGATCGGTCTATGTACCAGTTGAGGAGTGAGTTGGTCGAATTCGCGCCGCTGACCCCCATATCAGGATCGACGATCAGCCCGTTGTAGATTGAACCGAACATGAACAAGAAGGTGATAAGGCAGAGGAGCGCCAATCCGAGCTGCGCGAAATTGAACCACGGCTTCTCCACAGACAGGCGACGACGCGCATTCAGTGCGACGAAACAGACCGCCGGGAGCAACATGAACGCCGGATGCAGTGTGGCCATCCCGAGCCCCAGGAGAATCCACTGAAACGTCGAGAGCGGCTGGATGCGCAACCGGCCGAGGATCAGTCCGAAGACCACCACGACGATGAGCTCACCCCAAAAGAGTACTGCCGGTCCCCACTCCGGGCCGCGCGCGTAGAGGAGCCAGCGCTTCTCGGGTACCCGCACCCGAATATTGACGTTCCCAGCGCTCTCACCAAGGTTCACTTCCGGCATCCGGTCGAACATTTGGGAATCCCACGGCTGGCGCCATGCGACATTGATCGTCTGTTGTCCGGGAGTCAACGGAAGAGACAGAACTCGGCCCTCGGGAAGAATTGTTTTCTGGACGCCTTTGATCGTCACGCTCTCAATCGAAGCACCGTCCGGTAGCGTGACCTTTTGGAAGCCGCCTTGAGACGCTCGAATGCTGTAAGTCAAACTTCCGCGCATGAGCCCGCTCCCGGGATCCCACTCGAGCGCCGCGTTATCGATTGTTCGCGTGCGACCCGAAGCTCCCAGCGGTTTCATCACGGAGATCTGAACCGACTCCCCCGGGAAAGGTAACCAGGTCACGACGTTCTCTTGCGTATCCGAGCTGCTGAGCGGCAAGATACCGGAAGTCTCACAACGCCAGATAGCAGAGCATCGCATCTTCCATGTTTCAGTCATTGCCTGCCCGCTGAGAGCGGTCAGCTTCAGCGTCGGCTCCTGCTCCAAGCTGCTTGTCCACGAAACTGCATTCTCGCCTCGGGGAAAGGTTACGAGCGCCGATCCGCCTTCGACCTTTGTTGCGGATTCGGTCACCGACTCACCGTGGAGAAGCGGTACTCGAACGAGCTGCGATCGATCGCTCTGACCGAGCCGCTTCACGGTCGTCCTTACCGTCCAGGGCAGTGCGATCGATAGCTCGCGCTCAACTGCATACCAATCCGCGAGCGGGAGCTCGTCACGGCCTTGGGCAGCCACAGGGGAGTTTTTGAGCGATTCGGCTTTGCGGATGAATTGAATCGATTCCTGGGCGCTTCCGGTCGGAGTGAGGCCGTCGACTGCCCAATCGGACGAACGAACTTCGACATGTTTCGGCACGATTCCAAGCTGCAATGTCAGCTCTGTCCTACCGGAAACTCCGCCGCGAACAGCGACGCTGTGCGTACCGGCCGGGATCCGTATCCACGCGAGTCCGTCCTCGCCGCGCCGAAACTCAGTCACCGGTTGCCCATCGAGCGTAACGGACGACGGATGAAATTCCTCGACCGGACCGGGGAGCGGCCACGCCCCCGGCCCATCGCTGGACACTTTGACGTCAAAAGTAACCTGTCCGGCAGACAGGTCCACCGCCATCGAAGAAGCAATTGTGCAGTCAGACTTGCACAGATCTTTGGTCATCCGCTGCTCCAGCTCAGTGAGCAGCTCCGGTTGCGGATACGACTGCGCACGAGCGAAATCCGGCTGCAGCATGCTGAGCAACAGGAGAGCCGGTGCGATGCGAGTCACTGCAGCTCGAAGCGCGGAGAAGCTCACAAACGCTAGGGCGAGCGCTGTCAGCAGAAGCACCCGTAAGAATGAGAGCGCGCAATTCCAGCGCGGGCTCAGGAGGTACAGGGTGAGGGTCTGATCCTTTGTCACCGGGCCGTTCCAACGGAGCGGCCACGCTCGCCAGCTCCAATTCGGAACAGCCACGCCGGTCTGGACGATGGCTTTCGGATCGACCTGGAGCAGCTTTTGCTGAAGAGCATTGGCTTCCAAGTATCCCTCCTCCTTCGGGGCTCGCGAGAGCGCCTTCATGCGGGGCGCTGAGATCGACATTTCCGCCGGTGCGTTCTGCTCAGCATCATAACTCATGGCGACTTCGCCTTGGGGGATCGCGCCGCCGTCCGACTGAGGAATGGGCGCGGGAGCGGTCGGAGTATAGCTTTGAAATTGATCGTACCGCGAGTACGACGAAGTCGCGAGGATGCCCACGACCATCACGGAAAGGACAAGAAGACCCCCGGAAAGGAGCAGCATGAGGAATCCGTTTCGGAACCGTCGTTGAAACAAGCAAACGACGAAGGCCACGAATGCCGCAAACGAACAGAAACCCAGCGTCGGACCGATGATAAACGCGAAAACCTCGCCGGGTCGAAACGCAAGGTGGAGCTGCGGAAACAATCCGAGCCGCACCTGATCAATTGCGAAAGGAAGCAGCACTGAAGCAAGGAGCATAAACGACAGAACAAGATAGGCACGGATCACGTTGCGAAAACGATTCTCCGGCAGCACATCGAGCAGCGCCTTCGCCGCGAGTAAGTTAATCCAGATGTAAACGGGGGCACCCGGCTGCCCGTGACAGAGTACGAGCGCGGCCAAAGCCACCAAACCGCAGAGGAAGCCGAGCAGCTTCGCTGCAGCAATGGCCATCAAACAAACAAAGAACATATCCCAGAGGCGCCAGGTCGAGACCCAGGCGCCGGCGTCGTTGTCTGCTCCTGATGCTTGAAGGAGGGACCACCCGGGTGGGGTGAAAAGATCGAGCTGAAGCGAATTCACATCATGATCCCAGCTCACCGCGGGCAGGCTTCGCACGGGTCCCTCGATCCGCGACACGCCGTTCAAATTGATACTCTTCGAGCGCACCTCCACGCCGGACAGCTTCGTCGAAGTGTCTTCGGTGATGAGCTGGTCTTGTCCATCTACGGTAACTTGCTCGAGGGTGGTCGGCGCAGCAACGTTCAAGCGCCAGCCTTTGTTCATCTGTCCGGAAAGCCGGTCTCTGATGCTGTAGCCTTTGCCATCCAGGTCGAGCCACACCTCCCTGGCGAGCGTAACCTGATTCGGTGGAACGTCTTTCTCCCCTCGCCGGGTTTCATTGAAGGCAAGCTCCGTCTCACTCGAAACCATGTAGGCTGGAAGTGATTTCCACTCATCAGGCAGCGTCGTACGATTGGGATCGATCCCCGAGGCGCCGGAAAGCTCTACAGAGCGGAACAGTTCGTTCGAAGCGAAAACCCACGTCTCATCAGACGGCCACCCTTCCACAGTAAGCGCCGGCGCGCGGAGCTTTTCCGGCGGTGTACGCATCAACGCCTTGATGGCGATCTGATGGACACCGGGCTTCGCTTGGAGAGTCAGGTTCCAAGACTGATCCAGCTTGTAGGCGAGGTCGGAGGAGAGATCGATCGGCTCCGATCCTGCGAGCAGGACATTACCGAGAGCGATCTCTCGGGCCTTGCCTGAGATTCTGAGCTCGAGCCGAGTTTCGACCTCAAATGGAAGACCGTCGCTGAGCTTTCGCCACACCGCGACTTCGAGCGTATCGTCCTCGGCTTGCTCGCCCTCTTCTTCCCGCTGCAGCCAAAGCTCGTTCTCCGAGATCTTCGGCGATTCCACCTTGGTTCCGTTCAGCTCCAGATCAACTATGCCGGTGAGGTCGGAGAGAGGGAGCGACTTCGGCATTGCGTTCCACGAAAATCCCCCAGTGATGTCATGACGTCCTGCCGAGAGAACTACCACCGGCACACCATCGCGCTCAACAACTGTCGTCGAGCTCTTCGCTAACGCACCGTCAACTACAACATCGATCGGCCAAACTTCTCCGCCCCCCGGCAATGCGAGCTCCCCGCGATGATCAAGATATGAGGTGCTATGGAAGGTGCCTCCCTTTGCGTTCAATGAGAGGCTCAGCCGCCCAGGCCAAATGCATGCGCGGTCTTCTCCAATGAGCGGACAGCGCAGGTCAGGTGTGCGGTCAAGCACCCATTGTGTCCATGGTTGAAGCGGCGGCGGAATCGCCTGGGAATCATCGGCCCGCAGCGGTCGAGCCGTAGCTCCGATGCAGATTATCGTCAGCAGAGTGAGAGCAACGGCTTTGGCCATCGCGTGGAGCACAGATGAACGGAGAAATGCTTGTCGCATAAGACCTCTCGGATCGGTTGAACGACGCAGAACACGTCAACGGAGTGAACAGCAACCCGCTGGCCTGAGGTATATTTCATCCAAGGGTCGATGAGAAGGGTTTTTGCGGCAGATTTGAGCCATTCGGCGGGCTCGAGCCGAGCGGGACCTACGGGGATTCAACGCAGATTCAGGTGAAGGACTGCGCGGGAGCGCTGTGCATGCATCGCAACCTTACGGCGGCGAGCATGCACAGCGGATTCCCGCTAACGTCCTCACGAACGGTAGTCGGAGAGCCGCAGCACCTCCGACTGTTCATACTCGCGTTGCCAGTGTTCCTTGAGTCCATAGATCAGACAGACGAGATGACCCCAGTGATACGCCAAGCCGAATCCAGCGGCGATGAGCGGCAGCACGACCCCTCGAGGGGGAAGAGCCTGCCAGGCCCCGAGGGCGATCGCATCCGCGATCATCAGAACGCACCAAACGGTAAGCACGGTGAATCGAATTTCGCCTGGCGAGGCGAAGTCGACGACACTTGCGCTGACCGAGGAAGAGCGAAGCGCTCTCTCGATGCGCAGAAAGTTACGCTCAAGTTGACCATAGAACAGTCCGAGGAGTCCCAGCCCTAGCGCGGATGTGACTGAGACCACGAGAGTCCCGTTCGTCGTATCCAGCTTTTGGAAGATCATCGCGAGAACGGCTCCGGAAATGATGAGCGCTCCGGCGGTGATTCCTACCATCGCCCAGACCGCACTTCTCACAACACCCCAAACTAACTCCGACACTTTGTTCGCCTTCATGGCTACACCTTTCGTCATCGAAAGTCGGAAACATTTGCAGCAGCACAACGCCACCGCGCATTGCTCGACATTCGAACAACGCTCGGGAGCAAACTAACAACCGAAGAGAGTTTTGAGAGACACAATGCCGGAGGACAGCCTGGCCGACCTTTATGTTATTGCCGGGTCACACGGATTCGTGCGCTCGACCTGTGGTCAAGAGGGCGCAAGGAAAACTATCGGAATTCACCGGAGATTTCGCTGATTCTGAGCCAAGCTGGCGGCTTGTAGGTAATGCGCGCGAAGTGTTAGCTTCCCAACCTTCGGTTCACTTCAGGCGGCGGTACAATGACAAGTCAGACACAGATGCGCGGCGGTAACGGCGATGTCCTTCTTCATGCGTCCGGCCTCTCCAAAAGCTACGGGAAGTCGCAGGTCGTCCACGATTTCTCGCTGGAGCTCCGTTCAGGCGAGATACTCGGCATCCTCGGCCCCAACGGAGCAGGGAAGACCACGATTGTCGGAATGCTCTACGGATTCATCAAACCAGGTTCCGGCTCGGTTCACATTCAAGGATACGATCTGCTCGAGAATCCTCGGACGGCACGCTCCGCCGTTGGTGTCGTGACACAGGAGAACAACTTGGATCGGGACTTCTCCGTCGAGGAAAGCCTCATCCACTTCGCTCATCACTATCGTCTCCTCGGAGCCGCTGGAAAGCGCGCGGTCGCCGATGCAATGGAACGGGTCGGCCTGACCGCTTTTGCCAAACAATCTACTGAGTCCCTCTCGGGCGGCTATCAGCGGCGTTTTGTGCTCGCTCGAGCGCTGCTCAACAAACCAAAAATAGTTTTCCTCGACGAGCCCACGACAGGGCTCGATCCCGAGGCGCGCCAGGACTGTTGGAGGATGATCGCCGAGCTCAAGGCAGACGGCGCAGGAGTGCTGCTGACCACCCACTACATGGACGAAGCGGAGCGCCTCTGTGACCGGCTCATCCTCATCCGCGAAGGACGACAGATCGATCACGGATCGCCGAGCGCACTCATCAACCGTATCGTCGGGGAGACCGTGCTCGAAGTCGAGGGAATCCCTGAAGCGGCTCTCAAAGCCCTCACCGCGAGATTTGACATCTGGTATCGCCCGTTGGGAAGCGGGGCGGTGCTCCCGCTCCGCAAAGACATCGAGCCGCAGATTTGGGCGGCCGTGGACGCGGAAGCGCCGAAACGACTGACCAAGCGGAAAGCTGACTTACAAGATGTTTTCCTCTCGCTTACCGGATCGGAGCTCTCGGGATCATGAGGACAAGCAAAGCTTCGGCTCATTCGTTTTCGCTCTGGTGCGCCTATTCGGTGTGGTACCGGCAGTTCCAAGCATACAAGCGCACGTGGTTGGTAAACTGCTTGCCGTCGCTCACCGAGCCGCTCGTCTATCTGCTTGCATTCGGTGTGGGTCTCGGCCCCGTGATTGGCGAGCTCCAGTATCACGGCTCCGCCGTCCCTTACCTCAGCTTTCTCGCTCCAGGGATGCTCGGTATTGCGGTCGTGTCGCAGTCCTATTTCGAAGGTGCCTACGGCGTGTATGTGCGCTTTCGGTATGAGCGCAGCTGGCAGGCTTTGCTCGCCGGTCCACTGACGTTCGAAGATATCTTTCTCGGCGAAACACTGTGGGCCGCAACCAAAGGAATGATCGGGTGCACGGCCACGGCGTTGGTCGCATATCTTTTCGGAGTCTACTCAATCGCTGCGTATTTTCATGTGCTCCCCTTCCTGATTTGTGCGAGCATTCTCTTCGCATCGCTGGGGCTTTTTACGGCCGGAATCATACGCTCAATCGACCAGATTAACGTTCCCACGTTTCTGTTCATTATCCCGATGATGGTAATCTGCGGGACCTACTTCCCCCGCGACGGGCTTCCGACTTATCTCCGCATCATCACCGAGCTGATGCCGCTCTCTGCTTTGAACAATTTGCTTCGCCTCGAGCTGGTGCACGAGACTCCAGGCATTCAAGATGTTGCAACGCTCGTGATTTGGACGGTACTCGGCTGCGCGTTAGGATTTCGCCAGATCCGCAGAAGGGTGATGCTTTAAAACTCGCATTTCCGCCAAGAGCCGTGGGAACGCCCCGCCGGAGCGATCAACGGGGTTCTACGGCGACATTCGCGCGTAATCCAAGTGGCCGTGGCGCACGAAGCACCGCGCAGCGGGCGAAGTGGGCTACTTGACGCCCGAGGAAGATACAGTGGATATTCCCCCCCTATGGAATCTCTTTTTCTCCGCGCTCTCACAAATAAGCCGATTGAACGGCCTCCCGTATGGATGATGCGTCAAGCCGGTCGGTACTTGCCGGAATATCGGGCAGTAAAAGAAAAGCATACGTTTCTCGAGATGTGTAAATCGTCGGAGCTCGCTTCCGAGGTAACACTGCAGCCGATCCGTATCCTCGACCCTGATGCCGCGATTATCTTCGCCGATATTCTCCTCCCCGCTGAGTGCATGGGTATCGCGATTGATTTCAATCCGGGACCCAAAGTTCTCACCCCGATCCAATCGCGCGACGACATCAACGCTCTCACGCTACTCGACCCTGCGACGAAGCTGCATTACGTAATGGATACAGTGAAGACCGTGAAGCGCGAGCTCGGTTCACAGAGCTTCAGCTCCGGACCCAAGGCGGTAATCGGATTTGCCGGCGCGCCTTGGACGATGGCCTGCTATCTGATCGCCCAGGGAGTGCAGAAGCACTTTCAAGGTACACAGGTATTCGCGCAGCAGGATCCCAAAGCCTTCCATCTCTTGATGGAAAAGCTGACGGCGCTCACCGTAGACTATCTGCTCGCACAACGTGAAAGCGGCGCAGATGCCGTGCAGCTTTTCGATAGCTGGGCGGGAAACCTGAGCCTCGATGAGTACCGGGAGCTGGCGCTGCCGTACAACAGAAAGATCGTTGAGCGGATCAAGGCCTCCGGCACTCCGATTATTCTGTATACTAACGGCTCTGCACACCTGCTCGAGGGGATGATCGAAACAGGTGCGGATTGCTTGAGCGTCGACTGGCGCACTCCGCTGGGCTCGGCGCAGGCTTACGCCGGCCCGGACCGCGCAATTCAAGGCAACTTCGACCCCTGCCATCTGTTCGGCGACCGCCAGCGCGTCATCACGCGGACTCGCGCGATGCTGGAATCGGTCGACCGAAAATCCGGTTATATTGCGAATCTCGGACACGGCATCCTCCAACAGACTCCTGTCGAGAATGCAAGAGCATTCATCGACACGGTGAAAAGCGGCTGGGCATGAGCACCAGCGACGTCATCGTCGTCGGCGCCGGAATCGGCGGGCTCGCCCTTGCTTATGCCCTCGAGAAGGGCGGTCTCCAAGTGACAGTACTTGAAGCTGGAGACGCTCCGGGAGGCGCCATCCGAAGTGAGAGGCGAGACGGTTTCTTGCTCGAGTGGGGTGCGAACTCGGTCATGCCGAAGCACCGCATCGTCGACTTGGCCGGAGAGCTGGGGCTGACTGACGAGCTTGTCGAAGCCGACCCGGCCGCGAAGAAACGATTCGTGGTCGTCCGCGATCCAGGCTTACAGCTCTCTGCAGCACCGATCTCCTTGGCCCAGCTGGTCAGCACGAACATCATCTCGGGGAGAGCGAAGCTTCGATTGCTGCTCGAGCCCTTCGTCGCCGGTCGCTGCGCCGAAGACGAAAGCGTCGCCGACTTTTTCGAGCGACGATTCGGACCTGAGTTCACGCAGACTATTTCGACGCTCTTGAATGGCATCTGGGCGGGCGACATCAACAGTATGAGCATGCGGTCCACTCTCCCCGCAGCGTGGGACCTCGATCGCACGCGGAGATCGGTCATACTCGGGTTGATGTTCGGTAAGCGGACCCGGCCGCGCCCGGGAGGGCCGCAAAGGTTGTTTACCTTTCGTGACGGAATGCAGACTTTGCCTCGACGGCTCCTTCAGAAGCTGCAAAAGTCAGAAGTGGTTCTGGGCGGCGCAGCCTCGCGAATCGAGCTTGCAGACGGCTCTGCGACTGTCCACACGACAAGCTCGTCCTACACGGCACGCGTGGTTTGTCTCGCGACGGACTCTCGAAACAGCGCCCAGCTGCTGGCCGAATGCGTTCCGCAGCTTTCGGCTCTGGTTCAGTCCGTGCCCTATGCTCCACTCGGCATCCTCCACCTTGCTTTCGCGAAGCGTGATGTGCCTCAACCGCTGGACGGATTCGGATTTCTTGCTCCGTCCGGGCCGGAGCTGGGAATTTTGGGCGCCATTTTCAGCTCGAGCCTCTTTCCTGACCGAGCGCCGGCCGACACTCACCTCCTCACATGTTTCTGCGGGGGTGCAACGAACCCCGACCTGGCAGACGTCAAAGCTCCGGAGACTCAGCGGAGGATCTCCGCCGAGGTAGTAGAGATTCTCGCGGCACGCGGCGCGCCGAAAGTGGTCTCAGCAACCTATCTCCCCCGCGCGGTACCGAACTATCCATGCGGACACTTTCGGCTTCAACAGGCCGTCGCGCGGGTAAACGCTGAGCACCACAGTTTGAAGCTGCTCGGAAATTGGTGCTCGGGGATCAGCGTCCCTGACCGAGTAGAAGAGGGTCTCGCTCTTGCGGACGGCATTCTGGAAACATTCGGGCGGAAGAAGGAATGAGCCCTGCGTCCTTTGCGTCCTCTGTGGTTGCATTACAGAGCGCTAATGCAACCACAGCGGACGCAAAGGACGCAGAGAACAGAGAACTCTCATCAACGCTCGTATGCTAACGCCGAGCGTTCAGTCGTTCAGTAAGGCTGCCGACCTGCTCCGCTGAAAATCTGCTCAGGTCGTAACGAATGGGCGTCACCGAAATCTGACCACCCTGGATAGTCGCCAGATCGCTTGGAAGCGCACCGTGCGCGCTGCTTTTCCTCGGCTCGCTAAATCCCGAAAGATGATGCTCAAACCCACCGTCGCTCCGCCGCCGATACAGCGGCTTGTAGGTAATCCGCGAGAGCTCGGTTAGCACAACCGGCGTCTCTCGATCCGCAAGCCATGGCACATTGACTGAGTACAGATCAACTCCCTGCCAACACTCTTCGGCGATCAGGCGCCCGGCAAGGTCGACACAAGTTTCCGCCAAACGTGTCCAATCAGCACTGTGAGCCCTCATCGCTTCGTGGTCGTCCTCTCGCCACTGAGCAAAGATGTTTTCCGGCATCAAAGCCGAGAACCCAATTGACCTCACGCCGAATGTAAGCGCCTGCCGAGCACCGCCGACAGTTCCCGAGTTAAGGTAGAACGGAAGCGTTGCGTTTGTGCCGAGATTGATGCCCGAGACGACGAGCTCAGCGACATCGGGATAGAGCTGATGCAACCCCAACCCTACGCAATCGGCGGGAGTTCCGCTCACGAGATAGCCTGGAACACCCTCGAAATCGTGCTCAGAAGTAAAGATCGGCCGGAAGCGTGTCACCGCTTGGCCGATCCAACTTTGCTCCTCGGCAGGAATCGCTACTCGCAGCTCTCCGCGCCAAGACGCTTTCGCGAGCTCAGCGATCAGCGCTCTTCCGGTCGGAGCCTTTGGACCGTCGTCGTTCGTTACAAGAATCGTCGGTGAAATCATGCGAGCACGCTAACAAAGTTTGGTGAGGTGGTCGAGCGCTAGCCGGCGCGACGGCGGAACAGCCAGGTCGCCGCGCCCATCGTGATGCAGGCGATCACGCACATTGGAAGAATTTGGGGAAGCACATCAACGAGGCCTGCGCCCTGGAGGAAGATCTTCCGGAGCGCAATAATCACGAAACGCAGCGGGTCGCCGTAAGTCAGCTTCTGAAGCCAGAGCGGCATGTTCTCCACCGGCGTGGTGAATCCGGAGAGCACAACGGCGGGCATCGTAAATACAAATGAGCCGAGCAGGCCCTGCTGAACCGTCATCGACAACGATGAAACGAATAGTCCGACGCCCACAACAGAGCTGATGAACACGATCAGCGTCAGAATCAGTGCGACGATTGAGCCGTGAAACGGAAGTTGGAACCAGAACACACCCGCGGCGGCAAGAAAGAGGCTGTCGGCGAGCCCAAAGACGAGCGCAGGAAGAGACTTGCCGAACAAAATCTCACCCGGAGTGAGCGGCGACACAAGGAGTTGGTCGAACGTGCCCTGCTCCCGCTCTCGGGCAACCGACAGGCTCGTGAGCAGCATTACAACGACCATGCTGATGGTTCCGCCAAGAGCAGAGACGATAAACCAACGGCTCTCGTAATTCGGGTTAAACCAGGAGCGATTGACCACGACGAGCGGTGAGCGCACTCCGAGGGCGCGCTCGTTGAACTGCTCGACGACGGTTCCCACGTAGCCGAGGGCAATACCTGCCACGTTCGAATTTCTGCCGTCTGCAATGACTTGGAGCGGGGCGGGCTCGCCACGCGCAAGCGCTGCGCTGAACCCCTGACCGATGTGAAGCACGAGGCGGACATCTCCAGGATCGATGACATCCCCGATATCCGATTGGCGTTCGATAGTGCGTGTCAAACGGAAGTGACTCGACGACTGAAACCGAGCGAGGAGCTCGCGAGATTGAGCACCATGGTCTTCGTTGAACACGGCGTATCGAATCTCCCTGAGATCAAAGGTCGCGGCATAACCGAAGACGAAGAACTGAATCAATGGCGGACCGATAACGATGAAACGGCTCTTCGGGTCCTTTACCACGACGAGAAACTCTTTGAGTGTGAGCGCCAGAATACGCATGAGTCGATTCATCTCAGCGCTCCAGGTTCTTCTTGAGCTTCTTCCGTGCGAGCGCAATCAAGATGATTGCCATGAAGAGCAAAGCCGCGCCGTTCGGAACCATTACCTGCCAGACGTCTCCCGCCAGGAAAATCGTATGCGCAACGGAGACATAGTACCGAGCCGGGACTACATGACTCACGAATTGAATGAATGTGGGGGTGCTGTCGAGATCAAACAACAAGCCGGAAAGGAAGAACGTTGGAAGAAATCCGGAAAGCATCGACAGCTGGGCCGCGATAAATTGGTTGCGGGTGCTCGACGATATCAACAATCCCAGGCCGAGTGCCGCGAGCAGGAAGAGTGATGAGAGGATGCTCAGTGACCAGAAGGAGCCTCGAAGAGGAACCTGAAACAGAAGCACTCCTAAGCTGACCGACCCGGCGAACCCAACCATTCCGAGACAAAAATAGGGTGCGAGCTTACAAAACAGCAGCTCGTTTTTTCGGAGCGGCGTCACTAAGATCGCTTCCATCGTGCCGCGCTCCCACTCGCGCGCAACGACAAGTGCCGTGAGCAAGGTGCCGATCAGAGTCATGACCATCGCAAGCAATCCAGGAACGAGCACATCGCGGCTGCGGAACGCGCTATTGAACCAGACACGAGAAACGACCTGAACCCCGGATGGTCCGCGAGCTGCGGAAGTTACGGCCTCAACGGAAAGCTGCGTCTGCAGGAGAGCACGAACGTACGCTTCGATAAAGTGGGCACGGTTCGCGTCAGTGCCGTCAATAATGAGCTGGACCGGCGCCTCGGTGGATTCCAATCGGTCATGGCCGAACGCACTCGAGAACCGCAAGATACCTTCCACTTCTCGTCGGCCGATCATCGTTTCAGCCTCATCCATTGTGTGCACCTCGACCGGTGCGAAGTAGCGCGAGAGCTGCGCGCGGCCGAGAATTGCCTGGGGCTCGGACGCGCTGCCGCCGAACACGACGGCAATGGGAATCCGTTCCGCATCGAGCGATACCCCATAACCGAATATGAAAAGCAGCAGCACCGGCATGACGAGAGCGAGGATGAGACTGCTGGGATCACGACGAATCTGAAGGAACTCCTTTTTCAACATAGCGCGTACACGCTGCCAGCTACCGGTCGGAGTCGTTCCATGTCCGTGCTTCGACGTCATGACTGTTGCTGACGCTCCGCGAGATAAATGAACGCATCTTCAATCGTGGGTTCCTCTACCGTTCTGCTTCGTGCGAGCCGGCGAATCTCGTCCGGAGTTCCGGTGGCGAGCTCTTTTCCTTGAACGATGATCATCATTCGATCGCAGTACTCGGCTTCCTCCATGAAATGAGTAGTGACGATCACCGTCACGCCGGACTGCGCCACCCGGTTGATGCGCAGCCAGAATTCACGTCGCGCAAGCGGATCGACACCCGAGGTCGGCTCGTCCAAAAACAGAATATCGGGCCGGTGAAGAAGCGCAGCAGCCATCGCCAGCCGTTGTTTGAACCCAGCGGGAAGGTCACCTGCGGTCTCGTTTTGCCGCTCTTCGAGACCGAACTCCTCGAGGGCGTCCTCGATTCGCTCTTTCAGAGCGTCCCGAGGGATGCCGTACACGCGACCGAAGAAGAGCAAATTTTCTCGAACGCTGAGCGGACCGTACAGCGAGAACTGCTGAGCCATGTAACCGAGCCTGCTGCGTGCTTTCGAGGGCGCATGCCGCAGGTCCATCCCTGCGACATTGAGCTTTCCGTCAGTTGGTTTGAGCAGCCCACACAGCATACGAAACGTTGTGCTCTTCCCGGCGCCGTTCGGTCCAAGCAACCCGAAGATCTCGCCGCGGCGAACATCGAACGAGAGGTCGTTGACAGCAGTGAATTCGCCGAAGCGTTTACTCAAATGGCGAACTTCTACTGCCGCCTCCGTCGTCGGCTTTTCGCCGGCGCTCGACAGCTCGGCGTATTGTCCGACCACGTGTTTGTGACGACCTGGAAGCATCGCGAGAAAAGCATCTTCGAAAACCGGTTCGACCTGATCAATGTCAAACTGTCCGAGCCCTTGGAGAGAACGTCGCAGCGTTTCGGAGCTCGAGTCTACGAGCACAGTTCGCACGCGCCCCGAACGAATGGTCGCATCAACAACCGCGTCGAGCTCGACAAGCCGGCTTTGGAGCTCTCGGGGACGAGCTGCGCTCGCTCGAATAACGTAGGTCCGGCCCCGCACCCGATCACGAAAGGAGGCAGGATCTCCCTCGGCGAGCTTCTTGCCCTCATAGAGCACAACTATCTTGTCGCAACGTTCCGCTTCGTCGAGGTAGGCTGTGCTCACGAGCACACTGATACCGTGTTCACGAACGAGGTCGTAGACAATTGACCAAAGCTCTCTTCGCGATACCGGATCGACACCGACAGTAGGTTCGTCGAGAAGCAGAAGCTCCGGCGAACGGATGAGCGAGCACGCGAGTCCGAGCTTCTGCTTCATTCCGCCGGAGAGCTTTCCGGCCAGGCGAGCGGTGAACGGTTCCAGACCGGTCATTTTCATGAGACGTGGAAATCGCTCATCCAACTCGGGCTTGCTGACACCACGCAAATCGGCAAACAGCTCCAAATTTTCCATGACCGAGAGATCTTGGTAGAGCCCGAATTTCTGCGGCATGTAGCCGATGCGTTGCTGGATAGCCTCGACATCATGGGCGATGTCTTCGCCGAGCACGGACACGCTGCCTGAGGTCGGTGTGAGCAGTCCGGCGGCAATGCGCAGAAGCGTGGTCTTGCCGGCGCCGTCGGGACCGACGAGTCCGGTTACCTTGCCAGGCTGCGTTTCGAAAGAGATATCGTCGAGAGCAGGGATCGGTGGCGACTTCGCGTTTGCCTGAAAGATTTTGCCGAGACCGTTCACTGAGAGCGCAGCATGCGCTCGGAGACCGGTCATCGCGAAGCCCCCTGTTGGACAGCAGGGTTTGTAACGATCTTATTGCGATCGATCCGCGCCGTCACGGGCATGCCGAGTCGAAGCTCGTCTTCAGGATCGTCGACATAAATTCGGACTTCATAGACAAGCGATGTACGAAGGTCCTCGGTTTCGACTGCCTTCGGCGTAAACTCCGCTGACGGGGAGATGAACCCGATCCAGCCGGAGTAAGCCTTGCCAGGAGCCGAGTCCGTAAACAGCGATGCGCCCATTCCGGATTTGATCAGGCCGAGCTGCGGTTCGTTGACATATGCCCGAACCCATTTCGGTTGAGTCAGGGCAAGGTTGAACACCGGTTTCTTCGGATCGGCGATCTCACCAGGTTCAAGGACCCGAGTTTGAATAATACCGTCTGCGGGAGCAATGAGCTCACTCTCAGCGACACGCACCCGCAGCGCCTCCACGGCAGCGGCTTGCGCCGCCGCTTGAGCTTTCGCCTGGTCGATGTCTTCTCGGCGCGACCCTTCGAGCGCGACTTTCAGCGCTTCATGCTTCACCACTGCTTGCGCTTTCGCAGCGTCGAGCGCGGAAGCTGCATCATCGACATTCTCGCGGCTCGAGGCCCCGATCCCGACCGTCTTTTTTCTCCGCTCGAGGATCCGTTCGGCATTGAGCGCTTGGACATCAGCGGATTCCGCTTCGGCGCGGATCTGGGCGATCTCTTCCGGCCGCAGACCGTTTTCCAAGCGGCGGACGAGGGCGTTTTGAGCGTTCAACGACGCTTCACGCTGCTTGATTTCGATTTCGAGATCCGAAGTGTCGAGGCGTGCCAAAACCTGCCCTTTGTGAACACGTGCCCCCTCTTCCACCAGAACCTCAGCAATTCGGTCCTCGCGCTTGAACGCCAAGGCGGCATCGCGAAGGTCAACGTTTCCAAAGAGCGTCAGTGAATCGCTTGCCGAGTGGGAGCTGCGCCATCTCCATATGCCGGTGCCCCCCGCTGCTATCAGCACGAAGAGAAGCAGAGCGAGCGGTGATTTTTTCATTCGGCGACTTTCGGGCAACTGGGAGAACCATTTCGAGGGCGGCGCGAAGGCAGACGTCTTCTTCCTGCAAAAACTAGCGTTTTTTCCGCCCCGGCGTCAAACTTTACGCGGACGTGCTCGTTCATCGAAGCCTCAAAATTACGGTATGCGAAAAGGGGCGGAACGGTTAAAATAATACCCACCTTTAAAGGATATATCCTGCATGTCCCTTGCATCCAAGCTTCTCAGACTCACACACACATCCAATCGGTCACAGCTGCGCTCAATGGTTCTCGCAGCCTCTGTCTCCGCTGCGTGCTCAATCGCTCCGGCGGCGCCTGCGCTTGCCGAGAACCCTCCGAAAGCCGCCGCAACAATCGCTCTCGAAGAGGTTGCGGACGGATACAAACGGCCTGTGCAGATCGTCGTCGCGCCGGGGGAAGATGGAAGAATCTACATCGTCGAACAATCCGGCAAAGTGGTGCCGCTCAAGGTCGGCTCGCCTGAAGAGCGTGATCCGATAGTCGATCTCACCGACGCGGTAGCAACCGTGCCGGAAGGCGGGCTTCTCGGTTTCGCTTTCCATCCGAAATACCCGGAGGTATCGAAGGGCTACGCGCACTACATCGGCAAGTCGAGAGAAGTTGAGAACCGCATCTCTGAAGTCGTGCTCGCGGACGGAGCCCCCGGAGGGGTCAACGAAGAGCGAAAGCTCATCCGGCTCAGCCAAGGTGCTGTCGTACACATCGGGGGGCAGATTATGTTCGGCCCCGACAACTATCTGTACATCGGCATTGGTGACGGCGGTGCGCATAACGATCCCAAGGAGACGGGGCAGAATTTCGGAGATCAGTTCGGCAACATCTTGCGTATCGATGTGGAAGAGCAAACGGCGACAAATCAGCCCTATTTGGCGCCGGTGGACAATCCGTTCGTGTCAGGGACTCGCGGCAACCGCGATGTTTGGGCGGGCGGGCTCCGAGATCCGCGCACGTTCAGCTTCGACTCCAAGACAAACAATCTTTGGGTGGGAGACACCGGAGCGGGCCTCATGCAAGAGGTCGACATCGTGAAACCGGGTGGCAACTACGGCTGGAGCGTATTCGACGGTGCAGAGTGTCTGCGCATGCGCTTTGAATGCATGAACCAAAAATATCAGCCACCGGTGGTCAGCTATCTCAAGCAAGACGGTGCCGGCGTGACCGTCGGGTACGTCTACCGAGGCAAAGCCATGCCCGACCTCGAAGGTACGCTGATTTACGGCGATCGCGTATCGGGTAAGATCTGGGGGCTCAAGTACGAAGATGAAAAGTTGGTATCGAACACGCTGCTGCTCGCCACCGACAAAGATGTCAGTGCGTTCGGCCAAAAGGCGAACGGCGAGCTGCTTCTCGCTGACTACAAGACCGGAAAAATTTTTCGCATAGTATCCGCGCAGCCGGAGAAGGCGCCTGCCAAAACGCCGGCCACTGCGAGCATGAAGTAATCCGTCAGTAAGCAGGCGGTTTTCCTGGGATAACCTAGCAGAGCTTAGGAGCCGCAGCTCCGGGACTTTCCGATTTAAACAGTCGGAAATAGTTTACACATTCCCTTGCTAAAGAATCTACGTTGGATTATCATCAGCCCGCCATCCAAGCGCATACCGTCGGTGTGACGGGTGCGGGACTCTGCTCGAAAACCATTTTGGAGTGCGCCGCTTTGGACCAATCGATTGCATCTGCCTCGTCTCAACGCTCGCCGTGGACTACAGAGGACGTACGCAACACTGTTGAGCGCTCAAAGGTCGTCGTTTTCTTGAAGGGTACGCCCGATGCTCCGCGCTGCGGATTTTCGGAGCGTGTCGTCTCGGTCATGGAACGTTGCGGAAGACCGTACGAGGTCATCAACGTTTACGAGGACCGTTCCATTATCCCGGCGCTTACTGCATTCGCCGGCCGTCAATGCCTCCCCTTGGTCTACATCAACGGGAAGCTCGAAAGCTCGTCCGAAACGCAAGAACAGTTCGACACCGGCGAGTTTAAAGCCAAAGTCGACGCAGCGTTTGAGCAATAGCAACGAGAGTAGCTCGCTACGCTTCTTCAGTTACATCTTTATTCGTGCGGTAGGTCGGATTCGACGCGCGGTTCACCGCGTCGAGCACCATCTTTCGGATGCGAACGCTGCCTGCTTTGTTGACGCCGTCGATATGCGCAAACACTCCCGACTCGACAGTGGGAGTGGAGATGTGAACGTCGTAAAGACCGAGCGCTACGTCAGCGATGTCCTGATCGACATAGACATCAGTGATTTTTGAAAACGGCAGCGTGATCTCACGCTTCGTCAAAACACCTTTGCGGATGACGACATTGTGCTCATCCATGTCGTAAAAATACGTAATAAAATAGAGGATCTGATAAACAAGCCGACCCGCAATAAGAGCCGCCATCACGAGGATCCATCCGAAAACGACGAGGACCTTGTGCTCCGCAATCCGGTCTGGGACAGAACCCATTTCGCCGGCTAAGCAGGAGTACATGAAGCCGGACACGAGCAGACAGAACACCACGATCTTGATCAGGCTGTTGAATGTCTTCTTCAGAATCTTCCGCTTCTGCAGCGGAATCTGTGTGCGGAGCGGCTCTTCCATCGGACCTATCGCTTCTTCAACTCCCGTTCCGAGCCGAGCACCGGTGAGAAGAACTCGTCACTCCATGAACGAGTGGTTCCACTTTGTCCCTGGTAATGTCCCGTGCCCTTCTCGCCATACGCAACGATCGGAGGCTCTTCCATCTGGAAAAACACGATCTGAGCAACTCGCATCCCGGCGCGGAGCTTCCGCGGGTAAGGGCCGAGGTTCTGCAGCTCGAGTGTCACCTGACCCTGGAAATTGCAATCAATCCATCCGCTCAAGCTGTGATTGAGCCAAAGTCTTCCGAGGCTGCTCTTCAGCTTGAGATCGCCGACAACGTCGCGCGGCATTCTGATGACCTCACGGGTGGTGCCCAGGACCACCTCTCCGGGGAACAGGGTCAGCTCTTCGCTCTCGAACTCCTCAGGCTCCCGCGTCGGACAGATCCAGTGGCTACCAAGCGTGATGTCGTAGCTCGCCGGGTTTACGTTCTCGGGGAAAAAAGGCTCTGCGCCGCCCGCTTCGCCCCATCGCTGAATCCATCCGTCCGATTTGACCATAACTGCTTAACTTGCGATTGAATTGTTGGATATCGGGCCAAATGCCCGTGCTGACGACGTAAATACCAGAATATTCGTAAAGAAGCGATGCCCTTTGGCGGCTTCCGGGGTCACCATTTGTGCTCACCGTCTGCCAGTCGGCTGCATCTAACATCCTGGAATACAGATCTCTCACGGGGCGCGCTCTCCTTTGAATCCGGCAGAAACAGACAACTTCATCGACACGCAAAGCGTGTTCTCCACGGTACTTCTCGTGGAGGACGAAGCCGCTCATGCAACGCTCATCAAACGGGCCGTCAGCCCCGTTGTCGGCGAGATCGAGCATGTCACGTCGGGCAAGGCCGCCATCTCGGCGCTCGAAAGTTCCTTTTTTGAGCTGGTGCTGTGCGATCTGCACCTCGGAGACATGTCGGGGATAGCCGTTCTGCGCGCGATCAAAGATCTGCGTCCGGGGCTTCCTGTCATCGTGCTGACGAGCTCCAGCAATTTGGATGATGCCGTCAGCGCAATGCGTGAGGGAGCATGGGACTACACGGTGAAGCAGTTCTCGCCAGAGTTCGCAGACGGCGTGAAGCTCGTCATCCAGCGCACCGCACAGCGGAAGCAGCAGCAGATTCGTGAGATGCAGCTTCGTTCGGAGAGAAGAAATTTCTGGGCCGCAGCGCATGCAGCGCAAGACGGGCTCGCCATACTCGGCGCTCAGGGAGCCGTCGTGTTTGCGAACGAAGCATTCCATGATTTCGCCACGCAGCTCGGTAACGGAGCAGAGCCGGGCGATGCGGTAAATCTCGTCGATCTCCTCGCCAAGCACGATCACTCAGTTGCGCGCGCACTCGGAAATCAGTTGGAACAGAAGCGACCCGATCTGCTTTGGAGCTCTGAGATTCAGATCTCGAGCGAGCAGATCGACGGCAAGAAAACGCTGAGCTACTTCGACCTCTCGCTCTCTTCCGTCAAATTCGAAGAGCTCGAAGATCTGCAGCTTCCGGAAACGGAGATGCCCGATTTTCATCGATACATCTTCTGGGTCCGTGACATCACTCGGAGAAAGGAGCAGGAACGCTTCCAACGCGATCTGCTCTCGACGACGTCACATGATCTGAAAGGTCCGCTCGGCGCAATTCTCACGAGCGCGGAGCTCCTCAGCGACGAATCATTTTTGCGCGGAGAGAGAGGCCAAGAGCTCGTTACCCGGATCGCATCCTGCGCCCGTAATTCGATCAACATCATTGATGAGCTGCTCAGCGCACGCCGCATCCAGGACGGAGTGCTCATCGTGAAACCGAAGTGGTACAGCATCGGCGAAATCCTCGAGGAGACGATCCTCGATTACTTCCCCCTTGCAAAAGCGAAATCGATCTCATTCACGAGCCGGCCGGTCGATGAAAAGCTCATGGTCTATGCCGATCGGATCGGCTTGCATCGCGTGCTCGGAAATCTGGTGAGCAACGCCATCAAATTCACTCCTTCCGGCGGATCCGTCACGCTCGACGCGCGGCGGAAGACGAATGAAGTCGAAATCTCGGTCACCGACTCCGGCCCGGGGATCGAGCCCAAAGCACGGCACATGCTTTTCGAGCGATACGGCCGTTTGGAGAAGCATCAAGAGGTCGAAGGGACCGGTCTCGGTCTGTTCGTCACGAAGAACATCGTCGATGCACATAATGGAAGGATCGAGGTGAAAAGCGAAGTCGGGGTCGGCACCACATTCGCGGTCTTCCTTCCGGACCAACTCACCGAATAAGCTAGGTCCCAAGCAGTCGAGAGAGGCTGCGCCCGCTTGTCCCCGAACCGGAATCAAACGTATGCACAGCCTACGGACGTCGACGTGGGTGGTTCGTTCACACTGCATTATTCAGTGGAAACGACGCTTCCCCATCGGCTCCGTTCGAGCGTGACCTCTCCATCTCTGCCCGGGATCGCGTTCACAGGGATCGAGGTATCGAGCCCGCTGCTGAACGCGAATCGGCGTGGGAGGAGCAATCGTGTGCGAGAACCGTCGAACGAATGCCCACCACGACGCGAGCCGGAAAAATCGAGTTTTCATGGGACCTCCAAGAAGTGCTGAACGGGCGCGTTCGAAAAACGCTGAGAAATTCAGACAAGCAGTGCGCGCCCTGCCGCAGCGGTTGCGGCAAAACGCGGTGTCAGTGAGCTACCGGGTGTGGGTGAGAAGGAACCGACGGTATTTCCAACAAAACTGACACTGATTTGCATTTAGCGCAACTTGCTCCGGGTCATACCTCGTTTGAGGAGGATTGGGGGCGGTTTACACCGGGTCGCCACAGGCATATAATCCCCTCACTCGAAGAGAGTAGAGCTGTGTTGATGAACTTTGTTGATGAGGCCGGAGCCCAGTCCCTATGAAATCATTCCGTATCCAAGCCGTTCTTGCAGTCTCTGTGTTGTTGCTCGGAGCCGTCACCGCGAAAGCTGACGAAGAGCTCGACAAGGGAAAAACAATTTACAACGGAACAGGCGCCTGCTTCTCGTGCCACGGCGCAACCGGTGAAGGTGACGGAGCTGCTGCTGCGGCACTGAACCCGAAGCCAAGAAGCTTCACGAAAGGTGTTTTCAACTTCGACACCGATGGCGACGGAAAAACCGGAACCGAAACTGATGTCTTCAACGTAGTCACCAACGGTGCCGCAAAATTCGGTGGAAGCCCGCTGATGGTCGGTCGGCCGGATATTCCGGAAGCGGATCGGAAGGCACTCGTGAAATACGTCCTGTCGCTGAAAAAGTAAGCTTTGGCCCCGCAATCTCGTCTCCGAACATCGCAGGTCGGAGGCGAGATGCAAAGACATCTAGAGGACCCTAGAATTTATCCTCGAGCCCCCGGTCACTAATGAAACGGCACTTGTGATTGACACAAGAGACCACTCCGCTTCCACATTGGGGCTCTAACTGTTTCGTTCCGCAGCTCACGTTCAGACAGCTGAATCGGGCACGGAACGCTTCATACCGTTCACGGTTCACCGAGACATCTTCGCCGCCGTTCGCGCAATCGCAGCATCCGTTTACCGCCGGCCGGCAGTCCCGGTCACTCCCGCAGTATTGGTAACGTCCGAGCTCAAACGCGGAGATGGGTTTCGTGGACCCTTGGTCTTTCGGCTTCGCCGGATGCGGAGGCTTGATAGTGGCTGACCGCACTGTTGGAACTTTCGGTTTGGAGACCTTGGGAGCCGCCTTCGAAGTAGGAGGTTTCTTTGCGGCATGGGGGGCTTTCTTACTGCTCTGCGGCGAGATCGCTTTGCCGGTCTTTACAGGCTCGGAAGGTGCCGGAGTCGCCTGCTCGACAGGAACTGAGGGACTTGGCGCCGGAGTCGCTGCCAATTCAGGCGCGGGTGCAGGTTCGGCAGCTTGTTCAACCGTTTTGTCGTCTGTGGGCGGGGTGTCCTCCGCGAATGCCGACGCACCGCTGAGCAGAGTGCTCGCGAAGAGAGCGAAAACGGTTACGGCCTTCATCATTCTTAAAACCCCTTTCTTTCTGACCGGTTGGAGACCATCGCTACTTGTTATTCCGCTTTTATTTCGTGGAGTTGCATTTACAGGACGGCCCGCCGTCCGAGCCGGCGAAAACGGCTAGTCCGCACGATGCGGAACCTTTCGATGGTCGAAAAAGGTATGCATCACGCTGCTCATGAACTGGGCGATCATCCCGATAGCGAACGCCCATAGGACCATATCAATCTGGTTGAAACCGCATGCCATTCCGATTGCCGCGGTGAGCCAGATGAGTGCCCCCGTCGTAATCCCTTCGATGCGATCAGAGGTCTTGAAAATTACACCACCGCCCAAGAAGCCGACGCCGGTTACGATCTGTGCAGCAACACGCGTTACGTCATGAGGGAGAGCATGAGCGCCGCCGGCAGCCTCGACCGATAGAATCGTGAAAAGGCAGCTTCCTACGCAAATAACAGAGAAGGTTCGCATCGATGCCGGCTTGCCTCTCAGCGCTCTTTCGACCCCGATGAGAAATCCAAGCACAGCGGCGAGCACCATCTCCTTGCCATGCGCGGAGATGTAGATAGTCATGCCGAGAAGCTCAAAAACGGAATCAACCATGCGATGCCTTGCGTTGGAGCTGCTGAGCGCCGAGAAATCCGGCGCCCCACAAACCGCTCTCTTCGTTGTCGATGAGGAACACGGGGATCTGCTCGAGGACTTTTCCGTGCATCCGGGAGTCGCGAAACGCCGCAGCGAACGCAGGGTGCTTGATGAGAATCGGGTTCTTCGCAGCGACCCCGCCTGCGATATACATTCCGCCGAAACACAGCGTTTCGAGCGCGAAGTTGCGGCAAACCCGTCCGTAGAAGGTCGCGGCCCATTTCAGCGTCTCCGGCTCATCGGCGAAACGTGATGCGACCTGCTGCGGGTCGAGCTTCTTACCCGTCAGAAATTCGTGGATCGCACTGAGCCCTCGCCCACTGACTATGTCATTGAAAGTAGCGTAGTTGCCGCCGAGCCGCGCGACCATGAATTGATGAAACTTGAACTCCTGCTCGGTCTCCGCGCAGAAATTGATGTGCCCGCCTTCAGAAGACCCGCCGACGTAGTGCCCTTCCCCATCCGGAAGCAGTATTGCCTTACCGAGGCCCGTGCCAGCCCCGATAACCGCGACCGCGGCATCTTCGACAACAGTGCCGGAAAGGATCGGCGCAGCATTTCTCCCGATTTCCGAACGGCAAGCGTAGGCCTGGGCCAGAAAGTCGTTAATCAGTGCGAAGCGCCGGATGCCGAAATCACCTTCCGCATTGCTCAGGTCGACAGTCCACTTAATGAGCGGCGGCGCGCAGAATACACCTCGTTGAACCGGCCCCGCCACGGCGAACACACAGATGTCTGCGGTCTCGGGTTGCAGCTCGAATCCGGATTGCGCCAGATTTTTTAGTAATTCACCGAACGTTTGGGCTTCGCCCGTCTTGAGCCACGTGGACCCTTGAAGACGCAGGTTCCCCAAAACGTCGAGGCTGAAAGCCGCAAAGCGACTACTGGTACCGCCGATATCGGCGGCAAGAATGCGGGCGGGATTGTTCAACGTAGTAGTCATCTCAATAGGTTATTATTACTGCGTAATGAGCCGCGCGAAAACAGAATTTCTTCTTGCCCGGGGCGGCATCTCAATTCGAGACGTTCCCCTTCCGCCAAGATGCTATAATATCGGTTGCTTCGATGGCAGGAGGCTATAAGACTGTAAGCTATGGGATTTTCCAAGTCAGACGCCGAATCAGGCACCGCGACCAGAGAGCGCGTTCGGACGAAAGAGCCGGACATGTATAAGGTGGTACTCCTGAATGACGATTATACAACTATGGAGTTCGTCATTCTCATTCTCGAGACGATCTTCCACAAGGGCAATGAGGAAGCCCAGCAAATTATGTTTGCGGTGCACCAGAAGGGAGCCGGGATCGCCGGCGTCTATACAAAAGAGATAGCCGAAACCAAGACGGCAATCGTCCATCACTTGGCGAAGCAGAATCAGTTCCCTCTCAAATGCACCATTGAGCCGGTATAATGTTCGATAAAGACTCCGAGTCCATTCTCTCCGAAGCGGTCAACGAAGCTGCCAATCGTGGGCACGAATATGTCTGCGTGGAGCACCTCCTCTGGGGAATCGTGCAGAACAAGTCCGGTGAAGAAGTTATCGAGGCCTGCGGCGGTGAGCTGCCGGCGTTGAAAAGGAAGTTAGAGGACTTTTTTGAAACGAAGCTAGAACGCTTCAATTCCGGAAAAGGCGGGCAACCGCATCAAACTATCGGCTTCCAGCGAGTGTTGCAGCGCGCCGTGCTGCACACCGAATATTCGAGCAGTAAGATTGTCACCCCTGGCGACCTCCTCGCAGCGCTGCTCACTGAGAGCGACAGCCACGCGGTCTACTTTCTGAATGAACAAGGGATCTCTCGGCTCGACGTTCTCGAGTTTATCTCCCACGGGGCGCCACTGGAGATTTATGACAGTGCGGATCCCGACAGCGATCCGGAAGGCGATGAGCCCCACGAGAACACGAAGAATCCCTTAGGGCAGTTCACGACGGATCTGACTCTGAAGGCCGCCGCCGGCGAGCTCGACCCACTTGTCGGTCGCGCTATGGAGCTTGATCGCATCATTCACATCCTCTGCCGCCGAAACAAGAACAACCCCCTCTTCGTCGGCGATCAGGGGGTCGGGAAAACCGCTCTTGCAGAGGGGCTCGCGCAGCGTGTCGTTGACGGAGAGGTTCCCGCTCGGCTGCTGAACCTGAAGATCTACTCGCTCGATCTCGGAGCGTTGCTCGCAGGGACCCGCTTTCGCGGTGATTTCGAACAGCGGTTGAAAGGAGTGCTCAAAGCACTCGAAAAGGAACCGAACGCGGTTCTTTTCATCGACGAGATCCACACCATCATCGGTGCAGGCGCAACTTCGGGTGGAACACTGGATGCCGCCAACCTCCTGAAGCCGGTGCTGACGCAAGGCAAGCTCCGCTTTATGGGCAGCACGACGTTCGAAGAGTACAAGAATCATTTCGAGAAGGATAAGGCGCTTGCCCGCCGCTTCTTGAAGGTCGATGTCCTCGAACCGTCGGTGACGGAAACAATCGAAATTCTCAAAGGCCTGAAGGAGCACTTCGAGCGACACCACGGCGTGAAGTACTCCGCTTCCGCTCTTAAAGCCGCAGCAGAGCTTTCAGCGAAATACATCAACGAACGTTTTCTGCCGGACAAAGCAATCGACGTGCTCGACGAAGCCGGCGCAATGGTGAGCCTGCAGGCTTCCGGAAGCCAGGAGACTGAAAAGTCGGAACAGGAAAGCGGCGAAAACGATGCTGACGAAACTGCGAAGTCCGCGAGTCCCGTCCGCGTATCACACATTGAAAAGGTAATCGCGAAGATCGCGCGAATTCCTCCGCGGACGGTAAGCACGTCAGACCGCGAGAAGTTGAAGGAGCTGAAATCGCAGCTCCAGCAGGTCGTCTTCGGTCAAGACGAAGCGATATCCGCGCTTACACTGTCCATTCGCCGCTCACGCGCGGGACTCTCTGCGGAGCAGAAGCCTGTCGGATCGTTCCTCTTCGCGGGTCCCACCGGCGTCGGGAAAACCGAGGTCGCCCGTCAACTGGCGAAGGTGCTCGGGCTCGAGCTCATCCGGTTCGATATGAGCGAATATATGGAGAAGCACACAGTTGCGCGGCTGATCGGCGCACCTCCGGGCTACGTCGGATTCGAGCAGGGTGGTCTTTTGACTGATGCGATTATTCGCAATCCTCACGCGGTGCTGCTTCTCGATGAGATCGAAAAGGCGCATCCGGATCTGTTCAACATTCTGTTGCAGGTCATGGACCACGCGACCCTCACCGATCACACCGGCAGGAAGGCTGATTTCCGAAACGTCATCATCATCATGACTTCGAACGTCGGCTCGGAAAACGTCTTCGGCAGTCCGATCGGCTTCGGCGCATCAGCTGCGAACGAAGTGGGACAGGGCGCAATCGACAAGACCTTCCGTCCCGAGTTCCGCAACCGGCTGGATGCCATCATCAAGTTCCGTCCGCTGCCTGAGGAAGTTGTCGAGAAGGTCGTTGATAAGTTCATCGTCGAAATCGACACACAGCTTCTCGCACGGAAGTCGACAATCGTCCTCACCCCGGCGGCTCGGCGTTGGCTCGCGCAGAAGGGTTACAACGCGCAATACGGCGCGCGATCCGTGCATCGGCTGATCCAGAGCGAGCTGAAAGACAAGCTGGCCGACGAGCTTCTTTTTGGGAAGCTTTCAAACGGCGGCACAGCGAAGGTGGATATTGTCGACGACAAGATTGCCATCTCGTTCGAAGCACGCGAGGAACAAAACTCTTCCAAGCGTCCGTCACGACGAAAAGAAGTCGTCCCTTCCTAATCGCGGCCTTAGTCGGCCTATTAAAGCAAAGTTTTGAGAAACTGCGAGCGTCGAAACGCTTGCAGTTTCTCGTTTGGGCAAGGACGCGAGTGCTACTTGTCGGCCAGGTCGGAGCCGGCGCACACGTCGACCGGCACGAAGTTGTCCGGATCCTCATCGCTGTCCGAGAACGTCGGGGCGACAGGCTCCTCGCAGATTTCGCACGCGATCAGCATGTGCCGGGCGACGAACTCCGTTACCGCGGCGAGGCTGCTGAAGCATCGACCGGACGTGAGCGACCGATGACTCTCGCCGAGCTCAGTGGGAGCGACGAGGACCTCCCAGAGGAAAGGCCCCGCGCTGCGTTGCGACGGAACCAGTCGGAGAGGCACCGACGCTCGCTCATGCGAATCGTCGCGGTAGCCCCATTCGATCTCGAGCACGTGCGAATACCACGGCACGAGGGAGATGGACCGGAGGGCGAAATACACCTTTCCGGAAGCACGCCCCCGGTTCAGTGACTTGCGCAGACGCTGCACGTCCCGCTGAATCGCCCGGACGATCAGCCGCCGAAGGATGTCGAGGTGCTCGACGAGCTCCGACATGTTGAGCGGCCGTTGCAGAACATCGTGGCCGACGGCGCGACGACGCTGCAAAAGGCTGGGGGTCGGGGTTGCATCCGAAGGATACTCTGACATTGAACCAACTCCTAGAATGAACATGAATGTGGGAAACGGGCGAAGCAGTTCGGCGAGGCACAGCTTCACTCGTTTCCCTCAATCGGCGGTTCAACGGAGAGGTTTCAAGACACGCGTAACAGTTTCCCAAACGAGATAAACATTCAAAGAACAGAAAGGAACCTTTCAGCTCACAGTTTCTCGCGCAATCCGAAGAGGACCGAGCCAAAAACCGACGCCAACGCGGATCCTATTAACTATCAATTTACCGCGGGTTTAGCAACGAGACAATTCCACCGCGCTCCCGTAGAAAAATCAAGCGGTTAGCAGAACTCTACCTGTTTTTCGCGGAAAACCAAGGCGGTATCTCTGACGAATTGCTTCTCGAAAGCCTCAATCTTTTCTCCACAGACACGCGCACAGACCTGAAGCCGACCTTCAGCAACCGATGGGCGGCCCCATGATGCTTCCACGAGGTCGAAGAATTGCGATTCGAACACGTCTTCCAGATTGCGCGCATGCAACGACAAACGATCGCAGCCTCCCGCTGCGTGAACGAGATGGTCGAGCTGTGCAGTTTGCGTTCCCCGTTCGTTCGGGAATCGAGCGGCGCCGAGCCAGCAGCACGGAAACACCAAGCCTTCAGCGCTGACGAACAGTCCTCGCCGATCGAGCGCCTTGCATCGCACCGGTGTCGTATCCAAGGCGGAATCAATCGTTCCTCCGCCTCGCTGGACGTTCAGGAGTGTCTCGTTCCACATGCGCCGATCCTTCGGCAAGCGCAGTTGATAAAGCTCATCGCCGTCGTTGTCGCACACAGGTGCGGTTTCGGAGACCGAGAGGCGCTGTGCCCCGAGGAATCGCTTCGTCGCTTTTACGGTGAACTGGGAGAATCCAAGCTCGTTCGCAAGACACTCGGCATCGAACACTTGATGCTCGTTGTGCTCGAAGACAAGGAAAACCCAGTGTGCATTCCCACCGCCGCGGATGAACGCTTCGGCATTTCGAAGCACGGTTTTGAAATTGGTGCCACGCCGGTAGAGTGAATGCGTATCTTCCAATCCGTCGATGCCGAACTGGACCGAGTCGTTCTTCCCCCGGTACAGACGCGCGAGCTGGAACCACCAATCCTTCGAACGAATGCCGCCGTTCGAATTCATCCGCAACGCTAAACGAGGATTTGCCGCTCTCGCATGCTCACAAATCGCGATTGTGTCCCGTGCCGCCGCGGGATCACCGAAGTTTCCGCACAGACGCATCGAGCTGAGCTGCCTCAAGAAACTCAGCGGGAAAAATTTTCGAAATTCTTTCAGCCGAATCTCACGATTTTCCAGATTCGGATTCAGCTTACCGCCGCGGTCCCTTCGTCCGCACATCGGACACTCGGCATTGCAGCGTTCTGTCAGCTCGATGTGGAGCTCTCGAATCTGCACCAAAGAAAGCATTACTTCCAGCTCTTTGGCATCTTTGCAGCGAGTATCGCTAATCGATACTCGGGATCGATCGGCAACGAAAGAATGCCGCCGACAAGAAGCTGCTCCTCGTTCGAGAGCGAATGTCCGAAGGACAAAGTAGCGACCTCAGATTCATCTTCGGTGCGAACGACAAAGGTTCCCTTCTTCGGTTTCCCCTTCAGCGTTCTTACGTCATCGGCGCCGTACACGTTGAATTTCTCTTCCTTGATCTTCATCCGCGTCACGAGCTTTCCGTCCGGATCTTTTACTTTGAATCCATCGTCGTCGTCGGAGACGACATACTTCAGCTGCTGAATGGGATCGTAGAGCAGAATGATCTGCTCTGTCGGCGCACCCGTTGTCGCCCGCGCGACCGTGTAGCCCTGCCGTAACAGCGAAAAGACCCGCTGACCATTCAACTCGGTGGACTCTACGGAGACCCCGTCCAGCAAACCTCCGACAACATGAAGGCCGCTCGGACCCTTTCTCACATGAAACGTCTCGGACGAGTAAACAGAGACAGCCTCGAAGTCTGCGGCACTTCTGCCGCCACCGGAGGGCGCCGGAAGCGCTGTAATTACAACTACAATCGCTATCCATGAAAGGAAAAGAGTCCATGGGAACGCTGCGTAACGAGCGAGCCTCGGCGGAAGGAATTGTATCGGTTGTGACGTCGCCATTCGGGCTCCGGGGTTGGAAGAAGAGTTTTGAGCATAACGAAAACCGAGCTGCTCGAAAACGACTTTGATCGAGCAGAGAGGGGCCTCGCAGCCGCAGTTGACGGAGGCTCGGTTCCTATATTTTTAGGGACACCACCCCGCTTTCCAGTCTATAAAAGACCACGTTATGCGCTGCACTGTTCAAGTTGGATTTTTTCTCGTACGCCCCTGCGATGAGCCGGCCGTAAACTACTGCGCCCGCTGCAATCAACCTGCGTGCAAAGCACATGTGAGGCCGATCGCGTCGACAATGCCCGGCATTCCACCGCAGGTAATCTGTTTGACCTGTTACAATCGCGACAGGAGTAGCTCGGGCTCTTCCGACCGGGACAGCTATCGTGACTCTTCCTCTTCAAGCTCCTCTTCGAGCTCATCGTCGAGCAGCTCCTCCGACCAATTTACCCCAGGCGGTGGCGAATTTGCCGGCGGTGGCGCTAGCGGAGGATGGGTCCCAGCCGCGCCGATGAGTGACTCCACGTCAGACACCGGCGACAACACCGCTCAATCAGGGTTCACCGATGCGGTCGCTGCAACCGGATTGACCGCGGACGAAGCTGCCGCGTTTGACGAAATATCCGACTTCGACAACGACAGCTCACGCGCGGACGCGTATGATAGCTGACGTCGTAATTTGCGCGAGAGGCGGGGGGTTAGGACACGCCGCACGCGGCATAGCAGCCGCTGAGGTGCTTGAGCGCGATGGCCGCGAGCCCCTCCTCCTCCTGCGACCTGGTCTCGACGTTGAGAAGCTGCGCATGCCGGGCTGGCTGCTCAAGAAGACCCGATTTTGTTCGCTCTCCGAGCTCTCCGGCGTTACGGGTCAAGCCCTTCTCGTCGACACGTTTCCGTCCGGCTGGCGTGAAAACATCTCTCCGACCGTGCTGAAGCGCTTCGACGAGCGGATTCTCTTGGCACGGTACGCAGAAGGTGCTTCGTACGCGCTCGTTGCTGAATGGTTTGATGCGGTGCTCTTTCCCTACAGTCAAACGTATTCAGAGTGGAACTTGCCTCCCTTTTCGGGCATCCCTATCGGATTCGTCATCCGACCTCAGCCGGCCTTTAACCAAACCCCGAATGGTAAATTAGCGTTCATCGATACCGAGCACCGCTGTCAGGAGGGTCTTCTCAATCAGATTACCGAACACGCGCGAGTCGCTGGTTACGAGCTCTCCGTCTTCTTCGACCTCTCCCGCGAAATTTACGCCGAAAAGTTTCTTTTCGCGGGCGCGGGTTACAACATGTTTTACGAAGCCCTCGAGCGGAAGCTCGACGCGAGGTTCATCCCGGTCGAGAAACGCTATGATAATCAACGCAAGCGCGCAGACGGATTCCGTCTCAACTTGAACGGGCTCCCAGATCTCGACCGCTGGCTGGCGTTCAAGAGCTTTCCGACGTTCGACATCCAAATCTGCCGAACATTCACCGGTGACG
Organism: Bdellovibrionota bacterium; assembly: GCA_046328905.1. GTDB lineage: Bacteria > Bdellovibrionota_C > UBA2361 > SZUA-149 > CAZDWZ01 > JAXLVP01. Next base: position 840,613 of record JAXLVP010000002.1, on the reverse strand, counting down.
ACGCGAAACGGAGGCAGCGCTATGGCTCGTAATACCGCGGCTCGGAAACCGCAGCAGGCCGCACCGTCGAAGCTTGAGCTGCCGAAGTTGTACCACTTCAGAGATCGCCCCCAAGCAATACTCGATCGATTGAATTGCTTTGCGGAGCTCGGCACCGCAATTCAGAAAAAAAGAAATCGGATGCGTTTCCAAATGCTCTTCGTCGCAGGCGGCCTCATCGCCGCGCTCTACCAGCTTGGAATTACTACGCAAGAGTTTGTCGACGTGCCTGGCGCACCGTTGATGCTCCTCGGGTTTGTGTTTGCGGTCTTTGCGTTCAACATTCGAACCGCAGTCATGTACCGCAGGTCGTCAGGGTCGCTTCCGGCTCTGAGCGCCGGACCGATCGCACTGACTCTCATCTGCGGTTTCTTTTCGATCATGACCATCGTTTCCTTCGGGGCGAGCGACAGCTCAGATGGAGGTCTTTTCGGCTCGCTCAAGTCGATCCTGTCCACCGTGAAACACGAGACGTCGCTGCTTCAGTCACCACAGCCGACACTGATCGCCATGGCGCTCTCCATCGCGTTCGTCTGGCTGCTGTTCTCTTGGCTCCAGTACCGACGGCTCGGCCGCGTAAACCCACAACCCTTCGAGCTCTTTTTTTGCAAAACGATCCTTCAGGGTGTTCTCCGCGAGCTGCCGCCGGATGCACGATGCCGCGTTTCGCTGAATCCGTTCCCAATGGAGTGGTCGGCGATCTCTCAAACAAAGGGCGGCAGTGGGCGGGCGACGATGCTTGATTGTTTACTCGATTTCCGTGTCGAGCTCGGCCAAGGACGAACGCTGAGCACAACGGTAGTTCATCGCCGAGGCGTGAAAGGGCAGCGGAAGTTCAAGGGCTACAAACACAAGGTCAAGGTGAAGACGGTGCTCGAGCGCGAGGGTGCCCCCGTTTCAACGGGAAACGTCCGAGACCGGACGGTTCAGCTTACCCAGGAGACCCCGCTCACCCAAAACGACCGTTGGAAGTTCATCGACAGCGTCAACACCCGCACGCTCTCGGTCAATGTGCAAGGGTCTTCACTGATCGCAACGCAGTCGTATCTCAATCCATGCACGATGCGTTCAAATTTGACGGCCGCCGAGCTGCCTCATCCGGAGATCCTGCTGCACCTGTTTCGCGCCATGTGCGAGAACGCCCTGTCTCAGCCGAGGAAAGCGGGCTAGAGATTCTCTGCGGCCCATGCAACGATTCGGTATTGCGCTTCGAGCGGCACCGAGAGCAGCGAGGTCTCCCGAAGCGATTTCGTGCCCTTCACTTTCAGGACCTGATTGTCCGAGTCATCGCGAACGCCGTAGCCGTCATCTTTCTGCTTTCCATGAAGAATGCGCTTGTCCGAAGGATCGTAGACATTGAATTTGTCTTCTTTGATCTTCACTCGATACACCGGCTTCGCCTCGGCATCAGAGATTCGGTACGTCTCTCCGCTCATCTTGAACGAGTAGGCTCGCTTCCCCGCTCCGTCTTTAAGCTCGATGTCACCGGCGGAGTTTTTTGAAGCGGACGCGAGCGTGCGACCGTCGACTTCATGCAAGGTCCACTCACCGCCTTTCGATTCGACAACCGCGGCCTTCCACGCGTCATTCCGAACGGCGGCCTTGCCGGCCGCGACATCCAGCTTTACGTCGACCGTGCCCTTGACACTGATCTCATGAGCTTCGGCGTGAGCTGTCGCGACGGACACAAAACATGCAAGAAGCGGGAGACACATCAGCCAGTGAGAAATTACTTTTCGCATAAGATGCTCCTTATCATTGGGAAAGGCCGGTCACGGCGAACAGCTCCGGCCATCAAATCATAGAATTTTCAAAGCTGAAACATTTCAGTGCTCTCAGCGCCCAGGCGAAGTATTCTGCTCCACGATGAAAATCGTTTATGCAAGCTTCGACGAGGTTCCGTCGTTCAAAGGTGCGAGCACACACATCCTTTGCGGGCTGCGCGAAGTGCGAAAGCATCACCATGTGACTCTTCTGTCGCTCGGGACACAGGCCATCCGACCAAGTTGGGGCATTGATCATCGCCCGATCCATCTCCCTGAACGGAATATACTCCGACGCGGGCTCAACTTTCGTCAGCGGGTGGGCGCCGCGTTCAAACGGCTGCAACCGGACCTGATCCATTTTCGGTCACCTTGGGAGGGAATCGCCGCCGTCGAGTCGGGCCGGCGTTGCGTCTATGAAGTGAATGGATTGCCCTCTGTAGAGCTTCCTTATTCGTATCGGCAAGTATCTGCGCGCGTCCTGGAGCTTTTTCGAACTTGGGAAAAATTGTGTCTCGACGGAGCTGCGCAGATCATCTGTCCTGCTGCTCGTATCGCACAACATCTTACGAGCGAATACGACGTTTCAGCAGAAAAGATCACGGTTCTCCCGAACGCGTACGACCCGGTGCCGACAGGGCCTGACACACCCCGAACGAACGGCACTCTTCGAATGATATATTTGGGCACACTCAGCTCGTGGCAAGGCATTCTTTGGTCTCTCAAAGTATTCCGCGAGTTTGAGGGACGGGTTCGCCTGGACATCTTCACTCAGCCGTCGAAGCTTGCATCACGCAGGCTCGAACGACGCATCCGCCGACATGGGCTCCAAGAAATTGTCCGAGTCCATCCACCGGCGCACCGTATCGCTCTGCGGGATCTCATGCGGACCTACGATTTTGGATTCGCGCCGTTCCTCAAAACTGCACGGAACACGGATCAGGGTTGCTGCCCGCTGAAACTGATCGATTACCTCAGCCATGGGCTTCCGGTGGTAGCTTCGAATCTCTCCGTCGTGAGAGAGCATGTCACGCATGAGAAGAACGGGATGCTGTTCCATCCCAATAGCTTCCAATCGCTTCGCGATACGTTCTCGACACTGCTTTCGAGCTCCAACCCGAGAGACGCGTTACGCGAATTCGCGAGGTTTTCGAAACCAAATACGTGGACGTGGACAGAGTACGGAACTGAGCTTGGACGAATTTACGCTCAGCTATAGTACTGACGATAGCGCTTACGCTCGAGCTCGATCGAGAGATCCTTTTCAATCGTCTGGCGGGCAGCAAGTCCGATGGGATTCTTTGAGTCACGGGCAGCAGAGATTGCTTGAGAGAGTGAAACACGAAAAGAGTCCACATCCCGCGGAACATGCAAAAAGCCGTTCTCGTTGTGGCGGATCACATCGAGTGCTCCGCCTACGGCGGAGCATAGGAGCACCTTCCCGCAAGACATCGCCTCCAGCATAATATTGGCCATCCCTTCGTGATGCGACGGGACACTCACAATATCGACACGCCCGATCTCATCCAGAAGATCAGGCACCGTCTTCACGAACGGAACGTGAGTGATCGCCGAAAGACTTTCCGGATAGAGTTGCGAGAACGCCTGCAAGCTCTTGGCGGCATCGGGCCGCAATCCACCTACAATGCGAAGCTCGCACTGCTCCCAATCGAGGGCTGACAACAAAAACTCGAGACCCTTTTTCGGTTTGATGTCGCCGAACAAGCCAACGACTGTTTTCCCGGTGCTTCCTTTTCGCTCGAGCATCGGAAACTCGACTGGGTCAACGCCGTTCGGCACCACAATCGGATCGGTCCCGGGCACAAAGACACTCACTTTGTGTCGCAGCTCTCGTGTGACGCAAAAAATCTGCTCCGCTCTCCCGAACGTTTCGAAAAGCTCGAACGTGGAGCTGCCGAACATCCCGAGGTCAACATCATTGCCCCGAACAAAGGTGTCGAAAGGAACACCGATCAAACCGGCAGAGAGTACCGCGGCATAACTCAATTCCGCTGCGTAGAATCCAAGGATTCGTGAGGCCGGCATTTGCCCGTGCAGGTGAACGAGAACGTCTGACACGAATTGCCGCGCGTGCGCGAGATCGGCCATCTGACCGAAGTTGACAAGCTCGAGGCCGGGGGAGCTTTTCCGCGAGTATGTGCCCGGCTGCAGCTCACGGTCAGGAGTGATGACAACAAAATCGCACCGATCACGGAGCAGCGAAGTGAAGCGCTCAGCGCTCACTCCCACTCCTCCGTTCGTTCGACCGAACTGCGGCGTGACAAAATAGAGGCGAGGTCGTTTCGGCATTCTTCTTTGAGCTACTTGTTCAGACCGCGCCCGCGTTCTGCGTTTTCTGTTTCAAGAACGGAGCCGCCGGCGTCGAGGCCGAGGAAGCTGCGCATCTGGTCGAGCAGGACGTTGTACTGTTTCTCGTCGGTCATATCGAGTCGATACTCGTTGATGATTTTGATCATCACGTCGTCGTTCCACTGCTTCCAAACTTCCGCGGAAACGTTTTCGAAGATCTGTTTACCAAGCTCGCCACCGAACGGCGGCTCTGTGAGTCCCGGTGCCTCACGCCCCAACTTTCTGCACTGCACCATTCTTTCCGGCATAACAATTCCTTCTGTCGATGACGCCCTGAGGACGTCGTGAGTGAATCGATTGAGTTTATCAACTACGCGCTCGATTACAATCCGAAACCTGCCCGTCTAATCCGCGGCTTGTCGGTTCGACGCCCAACCGCTAGGGTAACCTATTGAAATATCTGGGATCGCCTACGCCGCCTGAGCCGATGAGCAGGAAATTTAGGCTCGAGATGATGTACAATAAGAGGTCAACCCGAACATACGGTTTCAATTTATGAGCTCTTCCTATCGCCTTCTGATGTGCAGCCCGACCCACTATGACGTCCAGTACGTCATCAACCCCTGGATGGAAGGAAACATCAACAAGATGGCTCGCGAGACTGCCGCCGAGCAATGGAAACAGCTCTACAACGTGCTCAGCTCGATAGCTTCAGTGGAGCTGATTGAACAGCAATCGGGCCTACCCGACATGGTCTTTACCGCGAACGCCGGGCTCGTTCTCGAGAACGCCGCGGTGCTCAGTCGATTCTATCATCCGGAGCGCCAAGGCGAAGAGCAGTTCTTCCGAGAATGGTTTGCAAAGCACGGATTTTCGGTGCACGAGCTGCCGCTGGACCTACCGTTTGAAGGTGCAGGGGACGCGTTGTTCGACCGCGGTAACTCGGTCCTTTGGGCCGGATACGGCTTCCGGACGGAGCTCGACTCCCATGCCCGCCTCGCCGAGTGGTTGAGCGTTGAGGTGCTGTCGCTGCATCTCGTGGATGATCGTTTCTATCATCTCGACACGTGCTTCTGTCCGCTCGAAGGTGGGTACCTGATGTATTATCCGCCTGCTTTCGACCAGTTCTCCAATCGGCTGATCGAGCTTCGTGTGCCGGATGAGAAACGAATCGTCGTGAGCGAGATCGACGCGCTGAATTTTGCATGCAACGCCGTCAATCTTGGAAAGACGGTCGTAATGAACAGCGCGAGCCCTGCGCTCAAGGAGCGGCTTGCGGCAGCCGGTTTCTCTTGTATCGAAACGCCGCTCGGCGAGTTTCTCAAAGGCGGCGGCTCGTCCAAGTGTTTGACCCTGCGCCTGGACGAACCGAAGCGAACCGAAGCACAAGCGGTAGCGACATTCGACTCCCAAGTCGTGTGCTTCGAAGGGCACCTGCTCGATTCGGGGCTCATCAGCACAGCGCTCGACGTCGTGATCGACGGCGGCGGAAGCTTTCAAATCCTCAAATTCCAGCTGGGAGAGCAGCGCCAGAGTCTCTCGACCGCCGAGATCAAAATCATTGCTCCGTCCTCTCAGGTCATGGAGTCCCTCCTCGCTCAGCTCATCGGTCTGGGCGCAAAGTTGAGAAGCGACGAGGAGCAGGACGCTCAAACACGACCGGTGGAGCAGGACGGCGTCGCGCCCGATGACTTCCATGTCACCACATCTTTTCCGACTGAGGTCAGGATCGCCGGAAACTGGACAAGAGTGGAGCGGCAGCGTGCCGATGCAATGGTAGTCATTTCGGGGAGCGAGGCGAAATGCAAAGCGCTTCGAGACCTGAAGAGCGGGGATGCGGTCGTCATCGGGCTTCAGGGTATTCGCACAGCCCATCCCACTCGCTCTCGCGAGCAACGATCCAACCCGAATCTGGTGCTCGGAAGCGCATGGGCGTCGAGCGAGCGGCGTCTCGAGCTCCTCGTGGAGCAGATCGCCTGGGAAGTGCGTCGCATCTCGGACCGCAGCGGGAAAGTCGTCGTCTGTGCAGGCGCAGTAGTAGTCCATACGGGCGGCAGCATTCACCTCGCACAGCTCGTGCGCGACGGATATGTGCAGGGACTCCTTGCCGGAAACGCGTTCGCTGTATTCGAAATGGAGCAGTCGCTCCTCGGCACTTCTCAGGGAATCGACCTCAAGCGGGGAGTACCCGTACCGGGAGGTCATCGCCATCCGTTGAAAGCGATTAACATCATCCGGCGCGCCGGGGGCATGAAATCAGCCGTCGAACAGGGCCTGCTGACTCAGGGGATATTTCACGAATGCATCTCGAGCCGTGTACCGTTCTGTGTCTCGGGATCGATCGGAGATGAAGGGCCGCTTCCCGAAACGATCACTGATACTCTCGTTGCGCAGAATGAATATGAACGAATTCTCGCCGACGCTGATCTGCTGCTCCTCTTGTCGGCTACGCCGCAAGCGTTAGCCGTCGGCGGAATGGCGAGTGTCGACACGAAGGTGGTCTGCGTCGACCTCAATCCAAGCGTTTCAGCGCAGCTCCAAGATCACGGCAAGCCTCAGACTATCGGCGTCGCAACAGACGTTGGCGTGTTTCTGAATCTACTCGTTCAGCAACTCGAACGGATGACCAAACCCGGGGGCTCGGTTTAGAGCTGAGACACCACCGGGTCTTCTCACCTTGGCTTCTTCGGCTTTTTGATACATGCCGACTGAGTCGCATTGGGGACCAGCTTCCCTTTGCACGCTATGCAAGCAAGTGAGCCCGGCACTGTCGAGACGGTCCCTGCGGGACAAACCGCGCAGCGCGTCGCTCCAATCGCCGGCGAGTACGTGCCGGGTGCGCAGAGCTGACAGCCACCATTACCTTCCGTGCTCGAGAACGTGCCCACCGGGCAAATCGAATAGGTGGTCGCGCCTGCTATCGCGACAAATCCGCCTGTTGGAGCGGCCGTGCAGAAAGTAGCTCCCGCGGCAGACGAGAAAGTGCCGACCGCACACGGCGTGCATGCACTTGATCCCGCGTTCGAAGAATAACCGGCTGGGCAAAGGCTGCACGATCCACTCCCGTCCACAGGCGAGAAGCTCCCTGCGGGACAGTCGGTACACGTTCCGCTTCCGGAGACGCTATATTTTCCTGCAGGACAAAGAGAACATGAGCTCGCCGCGTAATCCGAGTATGTGCCTGCGCCACAACTGGTGCAGGCTGTGACACCCGGGCTCGAGCTAAATGTTCCCGGAATGCACCGAGAGCAGTTTGCTGTCCCAGGGCTATCGGCGAAGAAGCCCGGCGCACAGCTCGGACAGTCGCCACCCGGAATCGGATTTGCGGTTCCCGGCTGACACGAGATACATGCCGACGAGCCCGGAGACGAAGTCATCCCCGGAGGGCAGTTCTGGCACTGTGACGCTCCACCGAGACTATAGGTGCCCGCAGCACACGTAGAGCATGCGGTTTGTCCCGCTGTCGCAGAATACCTGCCTGGAGCACAATCGTCGCAGGTAGCCGCGCCGCTTGCTGCGACGACAGTTCCCGCATCACAGTCCCGACACGATGTTGCTCCGGCACTCGGGGAATACTTTCCGAAGCTGCATGGAGTGCAGGCCGACTGGCCCGGGATGTCGGTGAATGTCCCTTCCGGGCAGCGCAGGCAGGCGGAGAGACCCGCAGTCGGCGCGTAATATCCAGCGGTGCACGGAATGCACGCTTTCGTCACAGGATCGACATATTTCCCAGCAGTGCAGCTCGTGCACGCGGACGAACCAGCCACTGAGGTTTGCCCGGCCGGGCACGGTTGGCAGACAGACTGCCCCGGACTGTCCGTAAATGTTCCCGCTGCGCAGTCTCGGCAAGAGGTAGAACCCGCGACATCCGAGTACTTCCCTGCCGGACAGTTTGAGCAGGTTCCTCCGGCTGTGCCATTGGCCTTCCCTGGCACACACGGAGTACAACTGCCTGCCCCCGGGACAGAAGAATATCCGACGGGACAGTTCGTACATGCCACAGCAACACCTAAGCTGTATGTTCCGGCCGCGCAATCGAGGCACGTCGTTGAATCTGCGGATGCGTACTTGCCGACGCCGCATGCAGTACACGAAGAGCTTCCTGCCCCACTCACCGTCCCAGGAGAACACGAAGAACAGTTGCTCTGTCCGGCGACAGGCGAATACGTTCCCGCCGGACAATCAGTGCAGGTACTCAACCCGGCTGTCGCAGCAATCTTCCCCGATGGGCAGATCGTGCACGAAGAAGCTGCGGCTGACGACTTATAGCCGGTAGGACAAGTGGAACAGCTTTGGGAACCGACCGGGGCATACGTTCCGGCTAGGCAATCGTCACATGCCGTATGGTCGGATTTCGCATGCGTGCCGCCTGGGCACGGCGTGCACGCGCTCAACCCGGCGGTCGCCGCGATGTATCCAGATGGACAGGTGAAACATGCGGAGAGCCCGGCCGTGGGTGCATAGGTCCCGGGGTCGCAATCTGTACATGAACCGCCAGGCGTGCCGTTCGCCTTGCCGGTGCCGCACGGCGCGCAGCTCGACGACCCTGGCGAGGACGATGTTCCTGCCGGGCAGTCAGTGCAGCTCGCGGCTGCCCCGAGACTGTATTTCCCGGCGATACAATCCTGACAGGACGAGGGATTCGGGCCGGTTGAATATTTTCCTGCGGCGCAGTTTGCACACGTGGACGCACCTAAGCTCGCTGCCGCAGTACCGCTAGGACAACTGACGCAAGACGACGAGCCGTAGCTTGGCTGATACTTTCCGGCCGTGCATGAATCGCACACTGTAGCCCCGACCACGGACGCGTAAGAACCTGGAGTGCAGGCCTGGCAAAAGTACGTTCCAGGTGCGATGAACTCTCCCAGGGCGCAGCTCTTCGGGCATTCGGGAAATCCGGAGCTGCTGCCATTTGTGAGAGCGTGAGCGACCTTTCCGCATTTGCCGCTCGTGACGCCACAATCGGCGTCGACGCTGCAGGCATGGTACGGCGTTACGCCGTTGCTTACGACGACGCACTTGTTGTTGAAGGACACCAGATCGTCGACGATAGTGTCGACGAGCGGATACGCGCGCCTGACGGCAGAGTTCGCTTGACAACCGAGCCCTCCCGGCACCTTGTTGAGTGCGTCGACGAGCGCAAACTTCGTCGCGGGTGTCGGATTGAAGCCGAGTCCTTGGTTGTTCGCAGCAAGGACCGGCGAGCCGTTCTGAAAGCAGTTTGTGTTGACCGCGTTGACGAGTGCGATCAAGCCCGCGTCCAGAAACGCGGTTGAGTTGGCAACGAACACGGCAGACGAAGCAACTCCGAGAGTTTCCAGGCCCGAGTCCAGGACGCCTTCAGCGCAGGCTCCGGTAGACGGAATGACAAGTGCGCCCCGACAGGTTTCAGCCGCGTCGTTGTCCGCCTCTTCGTCACAGGCGATGTATGCCGAGAGGCAAGCCGATATTTTTTGGATCCGAGTGTTGACGAAATCTTTGCTCGCGGCCGCAATATCCGCTTCGCACGTGGCGGAGTCCGCCGCCACCTTGTTCGCGGTGTCGGTGTCGTTCCCCCCGATGCCGAAGCTCGGATGCGCGCTGAACGCCAGATGCACAACAAGGGCGAACACGACACGAAGGAGATGCGCCCCCGCGGGGCGGCTTTGATTTGGGCGATTTCTCATCTGCTTTTTGATGCGCGACGCCGCCGCGATGCGCAAAAAAGCCGACCCTATCGCCCAATAAGTAGCTGCAAGTTATCCGTTAATTCCGTAGCAACCGCTGAATTGTATTAGACCACTGCGCATTTCCGACGGCGGCAGTGCATTAATTCGATTCGCCATTTCATGCATCTCGGAAGACGACAAGCTGTTCGGTGGGCACCCCTGAGCCTGCAAACGGTTGACTGCGAACATCAAGCTCTCCCTCGCCCTTTGAAATGTCGGGTCGCTCGAAAGGACTCTGAGCCAGTCGAGGACTGCGCCGGCCGTATCGCCGGAATCGTGTTTGACGAGCCCCAAGTGATAGCGCGCGGCGAGCAAGCCACTCTCTGCTTGGACAGCACGTTCAAAAAGCTCTTTTGCCGCAGCGGTCTTCCCTTCTCTCGCATACACTGTTCCAAGATTGTTCAAACCTTCCGCGTATGCGGGTCGGAGCTGCACCGTCCTCTCGAAGAGCGGCTTCGCGCTCGCAAGATCTCCGGCTTCATCAAACGTAACTCCGAGGTTGTTGAGAGCCATGAAGTTGTCGGGCGCAACCTCCAAGGTATGAGTCAAGATAGCCTTGCTTGATTGCCAGTACGGAAGATTCGTCGTGGTAACGACTGCGCACAGAGCGACAGACATGCCTGCAGCGAGCTTCAGAGCTGAGGGGCGATTCTGGAGCTTGTCGCAGACCCACCAGGTCACCCCAAAAAGCAAGCCGACGTGGGGAAAGTAGGTCCATCGGTCGCCGAACGCCTGACCTCCGAACTGGACGAAACCGATCATCGGCAGCGCCGCCAAAAGAAACCAAAGCCATCCGACAAGAAGATAAGGATGCCGCGTGCGCACCGTTACGCAGATGTACGTCACAGCGACAAGGCCCAGGAAAGCTCCGGCGCCGACTCCCGGCGCGTAAGTTTGGAACGGGTAGAAAATTCCCATTCCTGTGGGCAGAAACAACTTTCCAGCATAAGCGAGATACGACGTCAGCGCATTCGCGCAGCGGGCCGAGAGCGTGTAATCGGAAAGCGACTTCAGGGCGCCCTCCGCATCTTGAGCGCGAACGGTAACGATACTCGACCCGAGCGAGATTACGAGCATCGGCAGCTTCTCAAAAAGCGGCGTCCGAATTTTTGCCCAGCTCGAAAGGTCACTGAGCTGCATCCGCTCGAGCGGCCAGATATCGACGAGAAAAAGGAGCAGTGGAAAGGGCACAAGCGTCGGCTTCGAAAGGAGGCTCAAAATGAAGCAGCAGATGCACAGGCTGTACCACAGCACCGAACGGGTCCGCACAAACTGGAGATAGAGATTCAGCGCCGCAAGTCCGAAAAAAATGCTGAGCACGTCTTTGCGCTCGGTGACCCAAGCGACAGATTCGAGTCTCATCGGATGAAGGCCGAAAATCAACGCTACGCAACACGACACGCGAACCGCGCCAGTCGCTCTTGCGAGGAAGAGAAACAGCAAGACCACATTCAGCGTGTGCAGGAGCAGATTGGTAAGGTGATGCGGACCGGGGTTCAGCCCGAACAGCTGAACGTCAATCATGTGTGAGACCCACGCCAGCGGGTGCCAGTGGCCGGCACGAAAGTTCGTGAATGCCCACACGACATTCTGTCTCGTCAAGCCGCTCACTACGTGAGGGTTCTCAGTCACATACTCGTTGTCGTCCAGGTTGAGAAACGAGAACGAACGAACCGGAGAGAACACCGCGGCAACGACAAGCGCAATTCCGAGAGCATACAGAATGACATGCTTCCGAAAATCATTTTGTGAGTGTTCCAAAGGCGTTCCCTGTGGTTGAAGGCGTCGCCGGTATGCTAGCTTCTTGAATCATGGAAGACCACCCGGAAATTTCTATCCTCATTGCGGTAAAAAACGAGGAGCGCAACATCGAACAGTGTTTGAAACGTGTTTTCACGACCTGTCCTGAGGCCGAGGTTCTGGTAGTAGACGGAGGAAACGACTCAACCTCGGAACGCGTCGCCGAGCTGATGCATTCGTATCCTCGTCTACGGTACTGGAAGAACGTCGGAGACCGTGGAAAAGGTCATGCGACGCGTGAGGGCATTCCAAAGCTTCGTGGCGCAATTCTCGCTCAGGTGGACGCCGATATGCAGTTTCCGCCTGAGCAGCTTCCTTTGCTCCTCGACCCGATTCGGGAAGGTGTCGCGGACGTCACGCTCGGCTCTCGTTTCATGGTAGGATCAGAGCGGCGGCACGGAAGTCAGAACGTTCGGCGTGCGTTTGGAAACTTCGTCGTCAGTGGGCTCGCTTCTCTTCTGTTCGGTCATCGAATGACCGACGTAATGGCGGGCTTCAAGGCTTGGCGGAGGGAAGTTACCCAGGCCTTCTCGCTGACGAGCGACCATTATTCGTATGAGGTCGAGCTTGCGGTGAAAGCGGTGAGCCAAGGCTATCGCGTTGTCGACATCCCGATAGCGACGGAGCCGCGAACCGCAGGCACCAGCTCTGTCAGAGTTTTTCGCGATGGCGTAAAAACCATTACCGACATTCTGCGGTTCCGAATCTTCCAGCATTGACTGAGCCGGGTGCTATAGGCCGCCCCGCTTAGCCTTCTCGAACAGATTTTTTCTCTTCTCGGACGAGCTCTCTGAGGGAACGACAGATGGGTCCGGGGCCTCCGGTTTGATCGCCGGCGCGTTCTGAGGTCTCTCCTCGGGTTTCGCCGGCCGTATACTTTTCGATGCAAAAAGCTCCGACCATCCGGACCACGATACCCGGAGCTGCTTATTCAACCGGGACAGCAGCGCTTCGAGAAGAAAGAGACAGAGGAATGTGATCAGAAGGATAGGACGGAGGCGCAGGTCACGCGCGTTTCGCGGTACATTCCACACGTCTGCTAGGTTCACCCGCTCCCCTCCGCCACTTTGTCGTGCCACTTCATCAAGCTCTTGTAGCTTGCGGCGATCGAAGCTCCATTCGGGCCCGCGGCCCAGGGACACGGGCCCGAACGGAAGACCGTACTCCCCAAGTTGAACGACACCCGCAACCGGCGCATTGCTTACGAGGCGGGTCGACGCCTGAAAATGACCGGGGCTCACTCGTTGCCAATGAACTTCCTCGGGCTCTACAGAATCAACGGTGGAGAGACGCAGCCGGGGTGGCGAGGTCGAAACTCGCTCCTCCCAGCTGTTGTCGTAGTAAAAGTCGGTGAGCAACGTTCGTCCCGAAACGTGGGTTCGCACCTGAACTCCCACCGGGAGCTCCGGGCCGCGCAGCCAATGGACCATGGTATGGATGAATTCGCCGTATTCGTCCCACGCACGAGCCCGCTGAGAATACTCACCCGCAATTGGGAAGCTCACGGCTGCGGCACGGCCGATGCCGCGCTGCCAGACGGCGACAAGTGGACTCTTGTACTCGTCTTTCCCGAGCAACACGGCCTTGGCCTGCGGTCGGAGATAGTTCAGATTATATCCATCGACGGCTGCGAGCCAATGTGCCTGAAATGAGCTGATTTGGCGCCAGTCTTCGGTCGGCATGACCCCTGTGGGTTCCGCGACGAACGTGGAACGCGCGACGGATACGGTTTCCTGTGCGAACACGGCAGGAAGGTCCATGGCGTTCGATACAAAGAAGATACGGCCGTTTCCCCTCTTCGCGACATCCTTCAGAAACTCGGCGTCTTTGTCTGATTCCCTGCCGAGCCCGATGACACTCACCGTCGACTTCGTCTTCGTAATCTGCTCCAGTAGCTTTTTGTATTCGCCCTCCTCTTCTGCATCCGCAGCATCGGCAAAGAGCACTATGTGCCGTTGAATTTTCTCCTTTTCGATCTCCTTCCAGGCTTCTTTGAGGCCGGTATAAACGTAGATCCCTCCACCGGCACTGTCGATGGAGCGAGCCTTACTCATCATGCTTCCCTGATTGCCTTCAATCTCTGTAAGAGGAACAATCGGATGTGCCTCGCTGTCGACGGCGAAGATGGCCAATCGATCTTTAGAACCGAGAAGGCTGATCGTTCTCGCAGCACCTTCGTCTGCCAAGTCGATCTTTCTCATGCTCCCGGAATTACCCTCGACACTCGCTGCCATACTGCCTGAACGGTCGAGCACCAGCGCCATCGCCGTCGAAATTCGGTGCTCTTCCTCTTTGAGCTCCATCGACACTGGCAGGAGCTTGTCGATATCCGACTCAAAGTAGCCGCCGGCGCCGAAACTGTTCCGTCCACCGGTCATCAACAGCCCACCGCCTTGCTCCGTGACATAGAAGTTGAGCGCTTTCAGAAAGTCTCGCGGAATATGTTGCGCCGCAACGTTATTGAGGACAACTGCGCTTGCACCGCCAAGCAGACCGACGTTCAAAACCGACGGATCACTCACCAGCCGCGCGTCGATACCCTTTCCTCGAAGAAGCACTGGTATGGGATCGTCAGGATAGGTGCTGATGACGAGGACCTGCTTCGGGCCGTGAATCTCAGTCCAGGCGTCAGCTGTGTTGTTCCCTTCGAAGCGATCATTTGCTGGGTTGATCCGCGCCTCGTAATGGTAGGCTCGCGCATCGTTTGCGAGCTTGTCAGCCAGCTTCACCTCGCCCACCCCACCGTGGACGCGCACTGAACCATCAAACAGCAAGGCTCCATCCCGAAACAATTTCAGAGGTATGTCACCTTCCGCCGTGCCGGAGACGAGCGCCTGAATGACAAACTTCTCTCCGGGCTGGACGGCCGACGGCAATCGAAGCTCATCCAGCTGTACGTCGTGCTCGATTCCTTCCGGAGGGAGGCGGTAGTCGAGCGCGGACCCTGATCGGTTCAATAGCTCCGCGACCCCGGAGAGCGGCTCTGTGCTGAACCCGTCACTGAGCAGCAGAATTCGGTTGTTGCGCTCAGGAGAGAATTGGGAGACCGCGTGTCGGATCGCAAGTCCGGTCCGCGTTTCTTCCTTCGGTAAGTCAAAATAAGTCGCATCGCCCTCTCCTCGATCGACGGCGACGTCGGCAAAATCGATGATCCGGAGTCGATCGGTAGAACGTGCCCCGGACTTCAGCAAAGACTCCCATTCGGCAAGGTGTCCGCCGACCGAAAATTTCGCCGACGCAGAACGATCGACAAGCGCCCATACATCCAAGGCTTCGCTCAGCAATCTGATCGAGGGATCGAGCAGCGCGAACACCGCTATTCCGAGGAGCAGGGCGCGCAGCGGGCGGCCCAGCTTCAGCGACGGAAGCTTGAATGCAAGCACGATCAGCACCGGGAACAGGAGGAACCACTCCGGCGAGGCGAATCTCATGCGCTTCGCCCTCCGAACGCTGTTTTCCATAGGGACCGAATGTGCAGCTTTTCGTGTCCCCACGTAGCAAGGACAACCGCGACCAAGAAGAGCATCCAGATTGGGAATGAAAGCTCCGTTGAAGCGTCGTCGGAGAGAGCACTCGCCTTTGGCTCGGTCAGCTTCACCGATGGAGCGAAGCCGCGGAAATCACTTTCGCGAGCGTCGGCGAAGCTCACGGCGCCCGCGAGAAGCAGCTCTTCGTCCCGTTGAATTTCGAAAAACGCGGGCTCGGTCGGCGCTCGCAACCCACCTCGTGCTTCGTCGAGGTCCGCAAGCGACGTTTGCCGCACCGCACCCACCAGCGGACGAACGGTCATCTTCGCACCAACGGGAGAGATCTTCGGAAGGATCTCTCCAAGCTCGAAATTCGCCGTAACTGATCCTTTCGCTCCGCTGCGAATCTGCTCCACGAAACGGTGTAACAGAAGTATCAGCGAAGGATCTTGGAGAGCATTCCCTTCCCGAACATCAAAATTCACGACGAGCACCGGCCTTGAATTGACCTTGCGAAGAAAGATCAGGGGCACCGAGTCCAGCCAAAGCAGCGTCTCGTCTTCCAACGTCGGTTTGATATCGCCGAGCTGCCGCACGGTCAATCCGTCCCAGCGAAGCCCATCGAGCAGCGTGGAACGCTCCGGTGTGACTGCTCCGTAATGTTGGGAACGCGAGCCAGCCTTCGCCGCGAAAAAGAGAACCGTGTTTCCCCTGCTGACTTCCGCTTCGGAATCAATCGAGCTGACAATCCTCAGCTCCGCGTCCTCGGGTGCGTTGACGCGCTCTGCGCCGTTCAAGCTCTGAAGTATTCTTCGGAACGGAAGAGAGAATTCACCGCGCTCGGCATAGACTTTTAGTTTGCGCACAGAGGGACGCCGCAGCGGAAGCACATCATCCATTTTAAAATCATCTTCTTGGATACGCAGAGACACTTCATCGACCCCGTCCGGAAATTCACCCGTCAAAGTCGTGAAATTTCCAGCGTCGAGGGTCGCTTGCCCTTCAGTAAGCCGGACTCCGTCCTTTTCGATCCACCAAGTGCGCTGACCTTTATTCTTGGAATAATTTTTGAGCACCGCCTTGAAACGCAGCGGTGATGAGTCCTCAATCCGAAATCCGGCAAGCCCCCAATTATCGAGCTCCTGACCGTAGCTGACAACGCTCACGTCGCCGGAAACACCTTGCATATGGTCGGTCAGATAATAACAGGAGGACGTGCTACCGATTCCCTCTTTCAGCTCGCGAATAGACCGTTGAACGTCGTGCTCTCCAAGCGTGGGTGACCACGAGTCGAGCGCATTTCTTGCCTCATCGGCCGACCAACCCCGATACAGCCTCCCTCGTTGAAGATTCGTTTCGTAGACCAGCCACTCCGTTCGAGCAGCAGCTCGGCCGATGGAGGAGAGCAAGCGAGGAAGCTGCGACATCATTCGCTGCTTCGACGCGAGCATGGAGAAAGAGCTGTCGACGATCAAAACGGCGCGTTGAACCGGATTTACAGTCTGCCGGTGCGGGTCACAGAGGAGCAGCGTGAGGAGGAGCACGGCGAGCAGCTGCAACCAGAGTTGAAGCGAATTTCTGATCCAACGAAACTGCCGCCCATCGACCTCCTTCGGCAAAGACTGTTCGAGCAGAAAGAGCGTGCTCACCTCGACCTTTCGAAAGCGTCGATGAATGAAATGAATCACGAGGATGGCGGGGATACCGAGCAGTCCCCAAAGTCCCAACAGATTTCCCAGAGTCAGCCCCATAATCTGAGTGCTCCTCCGGGAACGGACTCGGCGCTCAGTGCTGAGATGAGCGGGTCGTCAGCGCAGACTCGAACGAGCGGAACCCGAAACCGATTTGCAGCTTCCCTCCAATACTGGAAGTGGGTGTCGTAAGCGTTGAGGTAGCGTTCGAGAATGCCTTGGTCGACAATCTGCTCGCGGCGGAGCTGCGATTCGCAATCGGTAAATTCTATGCTTCCGTTCCAGGATGGCCGAGCTTCGTCGTTGCAAAAGGGAACGAAGAGGATTGCACGACCGGCTCGTCCGGTAAGCAATCCGAGCGAAGATTCCGGCGAGCCTGGGAAGAGGAGATCAGAGATAAGAAATCGGAGAGAAGCGCGGCGGATAGGCGCATTTACGAGCTGCTCATTCAATGCGAGGTCGTTACGTCCCTCCGGAAATGTCATCGTATAGTTTTCGAGGTCAGAGATATCCAAGATTCGATTGATGCCACCGAGGAAGGAGCACCTCACGGAAGCCTGTGCGGCGGACGCCGCTTCAACGGCAAAGTAGATAATTTCCAGGGTCCGCATGAGTTTCTCGGCGCCCAGTGTCATCGATGGGCTCGGGTCGACGAGAATGTCCACGCTGGGAGAGATCTCTTCGCGAAACTGCTTCATCATGTAGTGTCCGGTGCGGGCGAAGACTCGCCAATCGATGTGCCGTGGATCGTCCCCAGGTGAATAGGACCGGTGTTCGTGAAAGTCGATTGAGCTTCCGGCGTCCCGTCCCAACCAGTTGCCGACAAGCCCCGAGCGGACCAGGTTACCAAACTCCACTTGAAGAACTGACGTCGCCTCGAGCGCCCGTTTATGGGCCTCGCGAAGCAGCTCAGATGGAACCTTCGTCATGACCTCGGCCCATCTGCACTCGCTTCGGCTACGACGCTGCGATATTCGCGTTGCATTGCGCGGACGAGCAGAAGGATGACTATCAAGGAGATAAAGTATGTCATCGAAAATGTTGTGTGCCCGGAACGGTAGGATCCGAGCGAGTAAAGTCCGATGAAGAGGGGCGAGAACGAATTCAGGGGTTTGAGCACCGAGCCGTATGGGGCCGCCTCACCGATTATCGTCGGAACGATCGATACGATTGCCTGGATAATCGCGTACGCCAGAAATCCTTTCCCGAAGAGCCCAGGAAAATTGAGCGACAGAGCACGCGGTAGCACGATGCCGCTGAAGAGGAGAAAGCTGCTCTCCAAAGCGCTCCGCGGGCTGATGACGCCGGCATTTTGCAAGATCTCCAAGTACGCTGTTTGCGCAACGAGCGAGAAGAGCATCCCCTGAGGCCAACCAGCGTAACTGAGCCAAGGAGTAACCCTCTTCACCCGGACGCGTCGAGCGAGGAATGGATGGATCGCTTCGAAGCACGAGCTGATGAGGATCGGAATCATGAACGCTGCACTGAGCGTCACTATCGTGCTCGGACGCCCGAAGCCTGTGACGAGAAACATCCACGTCAGCGCCAAGACGAGAAGCGCCATGAGGCGTTTCGCCCCGGCGTAGTTTTCATGAACCGCAGCGATGTGCGATGCACCGATGAGGAGCAGCTGGAAGATGATTGCCGGACCATAGATCAGCACGAGCACCGCATCGGAGATTGTGGGAGCAACTCCAAGGCTTCGGGCCAGGCCTCGCGAAGACAGAATTCCACCAAAGAGCAGCCCACTGCCCATCCAGAGGAGAATGAGGATCCCGATGACCCCGAAGATCGAGCTTGCGCCTTTGCCTCGCGTCATCGCTGAGTTGCATACGCCCGCTGCGAGCACAACGGCTGTTGTAGAACACGTAATGAATACCGTGCCGAGCAAGTCGACGATGTCGGTTCTGTTCACGAAATACTGAAGCACCATGTATGGGAGGAGAGCGGTGACAACCAGCGCGCATTGCGCCGCGATGCTCAGCCACTTTCCATAGATGAGCCGCAGCGAAGAAAGATTGGTGAGCAGGATGAGCTCGAGGGACTCGGCCTTCCGCTCTCTTTGAAAGCTGTTCCAGGCACGTCCCGGGAAGATGATGAAGAGGGACCCGAGAAGAATAAACCACATCGTACCGACAAAGAACTTACTTTGTGAGTTGAGGGCATCCGTCAGCGCTATGTCGATACACACCGCGGACGCGAGAAAAAACTGAGACCAGAGGAACAGTCCCACAAAAACCCGCCCACGCAAATCCTGGCGCAGCTCCTTTACCATCACCGGGTTGATGAGATCGTTCAGCTTTCCTGTCATTCGCCCCTCAACTTTTCCATCATTGCGACAAAGGCGTCCTCGAGCTTGCGTGTATGCTCGTGAAATTCGAACACCGGAAAATCTTCTTTGACGAGTGTGCGGAGCAGCTTCACAACCGCATCTCGATCGGAATCCGTCAGCTCGACGCGCAGCCCGTCGCGGATGCTCTCGCGAATAGTCACGCCCGGCGTCACCGAGAGTCGCTCGTGAAGACGTGAAATGTCGGCCGAAACCTTGACGTCGATCAGATACGATCCTTCAGCCTCACGCTTCAGAGAGTCTGCGAGACCGTGGTGAACAATCTTTCCCGAGTCAATAAACAGGAGGATGTCGCACATGTCCTCCAGCTCGGAGAGAATGTGGCTGCTGATGAAGATTGATTTTCCTTCCTTCGCCAGAAGCCGAACGAGGTGCTTGAAGTCAATGCGTGCCTGTGGATCCAAACCCGCCGCCGGCTCGTCGAGAATGAGCAGCTCCGGATCGTTCATGAGCGCTCGACCGAGGCAGAGCCTTTGCCCCATTCCTTTCGACAGGCTGTCGATAAAGCGGTCCGAAAGATTCGTCAGATCGGCAAACTCCATGACCTGCCGAATGCGCTCTGCGCGATCGTGGCCCTTGTGACCATAGCTTCTCGAGAAGAAATCGAGATATTCGTAGACCGTGGTGTTCTCATACGCGCCGTATGAATCAGGCATCCAGCCCAATTTATCGCGAACGTAGCCACCTTTCTCCAGCGCATCAACGCCGTTGAACAGGATTCTGCCACGATCCGGAACATCGAGCGTTGCCATCATGCGCATGGTGGTCGTTTTCCCTGCACCATTTGCACCGATGAAACCCACCGTCTGACCGCGTTCGATTGAGAACGACACGCCGCGAACGGCGTGAACATCACCGAAGGATCTGTGGACATCGAGAACTTCAATCATGGGTGCCATAGTTAGCTCGATGCCTCCGCAATTTCCCCCACAAACATCGCCGTTGTCGTTGACCAACGGATTGAGGGTAGGGTCTGAAACGCTTCGGGGGCGCCATGCCGCGAAACGGCAAAGTAGTAGTTCGAGCGCGAGCTAAACCGAGAGAGCAGCTCGTCGCTCGCATGCCCCATCAGCTTTCGCTGCTTGTCGAGAAACTCGGAGAGCTCTCGCTGGGTACTTCTCGACAACGCAACATTTTTCCCGGCGGAAACATTCTCTCCGCGCCAAACAGACCCCGACCGGTCAACGTAGAATAGCTCGTCCAACTCAGCGTCTATGCTCGAGAAGACTCGCGGTGAGCCGGCGTCGTTCGAAGTGAGCTCAATCCGCGCGCGAGTCCCGCCGACGGACTGGATGATGTGTGCGAAGGTGGAACGGTTGCGGAACCAGTCTCCGACGTATTCCGCATCCTGCCGGGAAAAATCGAGAGAGGTGTTCGAGTAGTGCGCCGAATAAGCTCGGCGATATGCCGCGGACTCCGAATCGTCTTGGTCATCGAGCGATACCGGGCGGAGCACAGTCCCCTCCGGCAGTCGAAAATTGCGGTGTAACAGCAACCCCGTTCTAACCACGTGCTGCTGCACGACCAGTTGTTGTTTGTCCTTCGGCGACAAGACGACGACGACGTAACGATCTCCGCTGCCGCCGATGCCGTCGCGAAAAATAATGAAGACGCAGAGAGCGAGCGTCGCCGCGATTGAAATGAGCGGCGTTGTTACATACAAAAAGGCGCGGTTCTTCCTTGCGTAGTAAAATACGTTGATCGGGCCCACAAGAAACGCGTATGCGACGATCGTCAGCACGACGATTGCGCCGACTGCGGCATTTCCTCCGAGCGGAGGAATCAGAGTCCAGGAATGTCGATCTTGCACTGCCGCGGCCCCAGACAACACAGGCACCTTGCCGTCCTTACCCAGCGCGACGATCTCCGAAGCGGCACGCGAGCTCAAGCCGTTGGGATCGAGCTCGAAACCGTATACCCTCCCGGCACCGTAGTCAGCTTGGAGCCTGCCGTCCTGCGAGACAAGCCCCCACTCGGCAATCGTCGACGCCGAGAATGCCGAGCTGAAGAGAAGCAACTGGCCGCCCTGAAGAAGCCACTGCTTCACTGCGGTCTTGATCGGCGGTGGAGCGCCGGTCCAGTCGGAATCTCGCAGCCAAAGCTGATCAACGCTGAGCAATCCGCGCCAATCGTCCGGAAGATTGACTGTCGGAACCTGAGAGCCGACGAGCAAGACATTCTCCATGTGATCTTCAATCAATGAGGCGAGCGCCGGGTAGCTTTCTTTGATTTGCTTCTTCGCGGCCTTTGTTCCACCGGAGCCGGCGCCGGTGTTGCCGTTCCATTCCGAATGCAGCCGGTCGAAGATTCCGCGAAACGAGTCAGACATGACAACGTACGGAGTGAATGCACTGTTGTAACCCGAGCTCGTGGTCGGCAGGCTGTGCGAGGGGTATTCAACGCCATAGCCTGACATGGTCGTTTGCACGTAGGGAAGAGACGAATACGAGCCGGTGCTGCGTGAAGGAAGATCAAGAAATACGTCGAACCGTTCCGATTTGTGCGGGCCGACAGTGAAAGTTCGTCGCGTCTCGCCACCCCCGTTCCAACCGCCGGAGCTCATGGTCAACGACCACGTATGCTGCGCCGAAGTATCATTCGTTATCGACACGACGAGCGGGTAAACTCCTTCTTGAGGAACCATGTCGAAGGGGCTGCGCAATATAATGCCGACGTTGGAAGTCGATCGATCACTCAACGTTGCGGAGAACTCCGCTCGAGCGACGACCGGCAACAGAACACAGCAGACGGTGAGGAACGCGCTACGGAAGATCATCTCTCCTCCTGAAGCAACGAGGGGGTCGAGCGGTCGAGCGGTCGAACCTCATCGAGGATCTGCTGAACGAGCTCTTCCGCAGTGCGTCCTTCGATTTTTGCGCCGTAGTCCATAATCAGGCGATGGGCGAGCACAAATGGTGCGAGCGACTTGACGTCCTCGTAGCTCATGTTGATACGACCATGAAAAAGTGCGCGGGCTCGGCCCGCAGCGACAAGGCCGAGCGCAGCACGCGGGCTCGCCCCGTGCTTGATAGCTTTCTTGCACGACACTTCATGAGTCGCGTGGACGAGTCGCGCGATATAATTCGCGACGGTCTCGGGCAGGTATACCTTGCGAGCTTGATCGATAATGGCTCGCAGGTCCGCACCGGTCATGACCGGCGCAACCTTTGCGTCGATCCCCATCTCTCGATTCTGAATAATCTGCTCGAGCACCGAAGGCGATTTGTGAGTTACTTGAAGCTTGAACAGAAACCGATCAAGCTGCGCTTCCGGAAGTGGATACGTCCCCTCGAGCTCAATCGGATTTTGTGTCGCAAGCACAAAAAAGGGCTCGGGTAGCGGGTGCGTTTCTCCGAGTACCGTTACTCGCCGCTCCTGCATTGCCTCGAGCAGGGCAGACTGCGTCTTTGGTGAGGCTCGATTAATTTCATCGGCGAGGAGCAGGTTCGTAAATATCGGACCGGGCTGGAACACGAAGGTTCGTCGTCCCGCCTCTTCTTGGAGTATTGGGTTTCCAGTGATATCACCGGGAAGCAGGTCAGGCGTGAATTGAATTCGCTTCACATCTAACTGAACTGCTTGCGAGAGGGTTTTTACCAGCTCGGTTTTCCCCAGACCGGGCAGTCCCTCGAGGAGTATATGACCCCGAGCCACCACACCGATGATCAACGTCTCGACCAAGTCATTTTGACCGTAGATGACACTGCTGACTGCGCCGGCTAGCTTTTGTAATGCCGATGCCGCTTGCTCGCTCTCTTGTTCTGTAATGACGGTCTGTTTCACTTGAAGTACCTTTTCAGAATTTCAGCTTCTTCCGGGGTGTAGGACTGGACCCACACCGCTCGTCCACCGGCGGATTCCTTTCCGATTGTGCCTGCATCATGCGGCTTGAAAGATTCGTCTGCGATCGGATCGGGCTTCGTACGCTGGATACCTGTCAGATCGCCTGTTTCGATGTGCTCGAGAGCCGCCTCCGGCAGATTTTCGTTCCGATCGGATGTAATTTGGGGAGAACGCTCATTGAGATTCAGAGGAGCGACTCCCGGTCCTCGGGCGACTCCACCGCTGTCGTTGTCTCCCTCTCCGTTCTCTCCGCTACTCGCGCCGCCACCATTTCCCTGCTTCCCGGGTTCGCCTGAGCACGAGCCACCGGATTCACTGCCACCGCATTGGCCACCGGTTTGCTGTTCAGGCTTGTTCCCCTGACCCTGACCTTTCCCGCTTTCCGATCCTTCTTTCGGCGAGGCGGCGCCCTTTCCCTGTCCCTGTGAGCCGGACCGCTTGAGCTGTTCTTTCAACATGCGCTGCGTCGTCTTCAGCTTTCCGCGCAAGCTTTGAAGCTGTTGCTCTGAAGCAGACGACTGCTTCTCTTGGAGCTGTCGAAGCTCTTCGGAGAGCTCGTCGCTGGGTCGAAGTCCTCCGCGCTCGAGCTCTTCGGCAGCTCGCTCAAGCTCTTTGCTGATTTCGTTCTTACGGCCCTGGGTCAATTTTTCTGCCGAAGCCAGAGCATCGACCGTTTTGCCCAGCTTCCCGAGTCCATCGGCAAGGGACTCGAGACTCTGCAGAGTTTTGTCGTGCAAGTTGTCGGCGGCTTCGAGATTCTTCTCGGAATACCAATCCTTCGGATCGCTCTTCGCGATTTCACCAAGCTGCTCCTTGAGCTTTTCGACGTCGCTCTCACGGACAAGCGACTCTTGCTCGAGCTCTTCGGCCAGCTTCTCCAATTGTGTCATGCTGAGCGGTTGCAGCACCGGAGGCGTCGACGCTCTCACAGTCCGCACGGGAATCGTCGTTGCGGCAGCGAGCAGCACAATCGGAAGAAGAAGATACATGCCGACGATGCGTAGGTTCCAACGATACCCGTCGGTTGTGGCGGCAGGGCATTGCGGAAATCCCCCGACCCCGGCCGCGGCAGAAGTAAGTCTTCCATGGAGCTGATGCTCCACTTCGAGCCGGACCAGCGCATCCGCAGTTGAGATGAATTGATTCTTCGCAGCGAGCCAGGCGCCAAGCGCCGCCAAGAGCACAACTCCGGAGAACGTTAGCCAGAAGTAATCGAGAGAAAGCCCGTGCCCTCGGCAAATGAGAATCGCCAGGGCGGAAACACAGGCAAGAGCAAGAAGGGCTGGAAGAAATACACTGAGCCATGCAGCACCATTGAACCGCTTGCGGGTTCGTGCTGCACGTTCGAACCAGCGTTCGCGCGCCTGTTCGGACGGTGGGTTTGTCATCAGTGTTCCTCGATGCGGCGGCTCTACGCCGGATGAAGCCCGATCAATTCGGCTCAACACCACGAGCAGCCAAGCGCATTCCGCTGGACCAATTCACGCTCGGAGCACTAGATTAGATTTCTAGAATCGGCGTAAGATTCCGTCCATCTACAATGTTCTGTATGCTGAAAAACTGTAAAAAGTTGCTCACCTTCGTCGCTCTCGGCTCCGCGCTTATCGGTAACTCCGTTTATGCGGCAGATCCGAGCCAGGGCCTTGATCCAAAGGAAGTGGCTCTTGCCCTTTCTAAGGCGTTCGGAAAAGCTGCTCGCACAATTACGCCGTCTGTAGTCACGATTACGATTAGCGGGAAAGACCAGGAAAAACCGCAACTCGCGACGCCGGCGAGCCCGACGCCTACACCTGCCCCGGGCCAGCTTGCGCCGGAGGATTTTCATACTCTCGGGTCCGGGACCGGGATAATCATCGACGATCGCGGGTTCATCGTCACAAACAATCACGTTGTCGAAGGCGGCTCTCAGGTCAGCGTCCAGCTCTCCGACAAGCGCACGTTCTCGGCAGAGATCGCCGGCAAGGATGTGAAGTCGGATCTGGCTTTACTCAAGGTCAATGCCGAAGACCTGGAGCCGGCACCTCTCGGGAATTCGGATGAGCTCATTGTCGGTCAATGGGTGGTCGCGGCCGGGAATCCATTCGGACTTTCAAACTCGATCACCGCCGGAATTATCAGCGCACACGGGCGCTCGCTCATCAGCGGAATGCCCGATCTCGATTTCATTCAAACGGACGCCGCGATTAATCCCGGAAACAGCGGAGGGCCGCTGATTAATTTGAGCGGCGAGGTCATCGGCATCAATACGGCAATCTTTTCCAGAAGCGGCGGATATATGGGAATTGGATTCGCGATTCCAATCAACAGGGCGAAGACCGTCATTGAAACGCTCAAATCTGCGTATACGAAGGAGCACCCGGCCACCGCGAACTGAACCGCTCAAAGCTCCGTGAGCCGATCAATCGCCCGCCCCGCCGTTCTGCTTTTTGAGCTCGAAGAGCCACGGTTGATCTTCTTCGGCGAGCTTCAGCTCAAATCCCTGTTTGTTGATCCAGGCCGCAAGCTCGATCCAACCCTGATAGTCGATATTTTTCTGCCCCGCGCGATCGCCTCTGTGCTCCCGTAGCGGGAAGCCAGCCCGAACCCACTTGTCTTTGAGGTTTTGGAATCGACCACCGACCAGCGCACGAAGGCCGGAAAGCGACTCGATACGGATCCACTCATCGGCCGAGGTTGCGGACATCACTCCTCCCACCTTGTGCTCGGACATCAACTCCTGGCACCGTCGCGCAATCTCGTAGACGATGATTCGACGGCGGCGCTTGATAGCACGCCGTACGAGATTCCGAAGAGCTTCGTTTTTGTCGACCTGGGTCTTTTCCATATTAGCTGCTCAGCACACTCTGGATACGCGCAAACAGGGCGCGACGTCCGACCGGCTTCGCTACGAAATCCGTAGCACCGACTTCGCGCACCCGAACCATTGTCTCTTCACTGGTCAAACCGCTGATAACGATGATCGGAAGTTGTTTGCCAAACTCTGTTCGCAATTTTTGCACCAGATCGAGCCCATCGCTGTTGCCGAGATGGATATCGGTGACCACCAATGAGGGTCGGCCACGCGTTTTGACAATCAGCATCGCTTCGTCGACAGAAGTCGCAACCTCGGGTTGAAGTTGCATCGCTCGTGCAATCCGAGAGTAAAAATCTGTAAGCGCCGGTTGGTCATCCACGAGTAGGGCCCAGCTGTGCCCAACAACGGTCCCAGCCGGCTTGTGCTGCCTCGGTAGCTGAACCGTGAATGTGGAGCCCTGCCCCGCTCCGCGAGAGCTTGCCAAAATCTCCCCGCCCGCCGCGCGCGCGACGCGCAGAGACTCGGCGAGGCCGAGCCCGAGCCCGCCCTGATGAATGCTCGCCGCAGCCTTGCCACGAAAACCGGGAATAAAGACGTTCTTGCACTCCTCAGGCGACAGCCCTGCGCCCGTGTCACTGACTTCAATCCATACCGTGTTGTTGTCGGCGCGCAGCTCGACCTGCACCGTCGAACCAGGCTGGGAGTACATGATCGCGTTGTTCAGGATGTTGCGCAGAATCGTCTCCAGATGCTCTTTCACGGAAATGAGTACGTGAACCGGCTCATTCGGAAGCTTCGGTTGTCCGATGAGAATGCGCTTCCGTTCCGCGCGGATTGCGGCGAACGATACAAGCTCACGGATCACCTCGCGGACCTCAACGAGCTCACGTGGCGTAAGGTCCTCGAGCTTCTCGAGCTCTCGCCGTCTTTTCGCGTCAGACACGACAGTTGCAACCGAGCGTGCTATCGCGGCGATTCGGGTAACGCGTTCGACAACTCCGGAATTGCTGTCGTGTGAGGCTTCGTCGATCCCATCGGGCTGCGACTCTTCGAGAATCATCTCACAGAGAAGTGTCAAATCCTGAACGGTGTTGTTGATGTCGTGGACCAATGCGCTGAGCTCGTACTCTCGCTGGGCGGATTGTGAGTCGACAACTTGACTCAGCCGTCGATGCTCCTCGGCTTCGAAATACGAGCTGATCTTGAGTTTGGCGATTGCCGCAAGCATTCTCGCGATCGTGAGCTCCTGCTTTCGCACTCCCTCGTACACAGGCACCGGAGTAAGCACGAAAATGAGCAATCGCCGAACGTCCGCAGATTGCGTCCTTTCCGATTCCTGTCCTTGAAGAAATTTCCGTCCCTCGACGACACCGAGCTCGAGCAGAAGCCCGCACACCGGCGAGACAACTCCGATACGTTTATCGAAGAAGCTGAGTCTTGTCGGCAGCCAGTTCACCGGCTTTACTCCGATAGCCGAGCTATCGAACACCATCTTGCCCGCGCTTTCCCGGAACTCGACAATCGGCCAATCCTCCTTTTTGAGGAAGAAGGAGACATCGCCTCTCAAAAATTCCAAATGGTCTCCGGACACCGAAATGAGCGCAGAGTGACCGTCAAAAAGGTGGACCATGTAGTCAGCAAGCACGCGCAACACATCAACCTCGTTCTCCGCAGTCTGAAGCGCTTCATGGAAGTGCGTGAACAGATACCGTTCGCGGATTCGCCGCGCACACTGCACTGAAAGAAGGATGCTCAGAACGCCGGCACCGAGAAAAACCGCGCCGCCGACAATACCGAGCGAGAGGCGATAGCTTATTTCTGTGCCCAACGCTGAGACAATGAGGAGGATGGGAACGAGCTCGCGCAGCGTCCATGGAATCATCCCGATTCCGAGGAGCAATCCGATCGGCCAAAACAGCCAATAGTTGCCGATGTTCTCCTGGACGAGGAGCAGCATCGTCGGCCACAGCAGGAAGAGAACGGTAAGGGCCGCTCCAAATCCCCAGAAATGCGGCCAGTGGTAGTCGCGGCGGTCCTGATTCAGGAGCAGTCCCCACAAGGCAAGAAAGACTACCCAAGTGCTTACGACAAGCCCGCTTGCTACTTGCGGCTCGAGGAGCAACAGCTTCGAAGAAAGGGAACAGGAGAGAACACCAAGACAAAACACGCCGAGAAGCAGCTGACGATTGCGCTCCGGAAGAACGGTCAAGCGGGAAGAGCTCGGAAGGACACGCTGCTGAGGGTCTCGCCGTCCGTCAGGTGGTGTTCCGGCGAAGTCCAGGTCGATTTGGTAGAGCTCTACGAATTGCGACAGATGACTGTAGCGATAGCGCCGGATCGAGCTCGCCGCGATCACCGACATCGCGCCTCCCAGGGTAAGCAGCAATACCTCTCCGCGATAAGCGTCCAGCGCCGAACCGAACGCCGCAATCCAGCCGTGGTCGACCGCGGAAGCATGTAAGCTGCTTGTTTTCACCGCAAGATCTCCGGCCAGGATCGCCCATGCGAGCTGGAGCTGCATCTCGACGCTCCAATGGAGAGGCGCCGTGACGAGGAGGAGATAAATGAGCGGGAACGCAAACGACGGGCTGTACAGCTCGCCGTAGCTCATCCGGACAAGAGAGAGCATTACGCCGACCAACACTGTGGTAAGCATAATCGTACGCGAAACGCGACGTGGGCTGAGCGCAACCGAGAGTCCCCCGCCGAGCACGATTCCAATCAATCCCCAAATCTTTGGAACGACCGGCTGCGAGAAGTTACCTTCTCGCAACGATATATCAAGAAAGATAAGTGCAACGAGCAGCCCCGCTTCGAGCAGCATGATACTCCAAATCTGCTGCGGCAGGCGGCGAAGCGAAACCTGCTCCAAAAGCCGGGCGGCAAGGACCTTCCATCTGACGCTCTGCTCATCCAGCTCCGAGCCACGGACGAAAAGCATAATCGTAGACAACACCGCGGCGACACTGACGAGCAGTAACGATTGAGCAGGTGCTGGAGTGCTCGCGATAAAAACCTTCGCGGTTACGGCGAGCACCGCGAGGCTCGCGACGGCCGCTTGGTAATGCCAGATCCAAACGCCGAGAAGGGCAGGAACGACGAGCAAGAGCACGACAAAGAGGTCAAAGAGCACACGCCATTCCGAGTCGACCGGCTGCAGACGGCTCTGCATGAGCAAGAGTCCACAAAAGCTTGCCGCAGTGACAACATGGACCAACAGCTCTTGGCGGGCGAGGAGCACAAGGAGAGCTGCTCCAGCCGAAAGAATCGCGCTTCCGACGAGCACGAATGTCCCCATCTCCTCGAGGGACGAATTGACGAGCCCGGCCAGGCCACAAAGCACAAGCACAATGAGCCAAACGTAAAGGGTCAGCAGGCTCTTCATGCGGGCAGCGGTAAGCCGATCGTCAATGCGCGATTCCGATTCGTCAACGAGATCGGAGCCGTGCACGGTGCTCATCCCACTTCCGGATCCAGGTCTT
The DNA here is from genome assembly GCA_046328905.1 of Bdellovibrionota bacterium. GTDB lineage: Bacteria > Bdellovibrionota_C > UBA2361 > SZUA-149 > CAZDWZ01 > JAXLVP01. Next base: position 811,366 of record JAXLVP010000002.1, on the reverse strand, counting down.
TCAGGCAGTGCGCGCATATCACTTTCCCTTCGACGAGGGGCGGAAGCTGCGTTTTGTGGTTGAAGGTCACGACAAAATCCGCTGAGCTGCAGTGCGCACACAGGGGAAGCTGATGGTCCTTGTCGAGGAAGAGCTCACGGGAGGATTCTTCGACGTAGAGGCGTAGAAAGTCGGCAAGCGGCATCCCTGATTGCACTTTTGCGTCACTGGAGCCGAGCATCGAACGTACTAAATCGAGCAATGCTTCGTTGCCCGCTGCATTGGACGCTTTGACGATGTAAGCTACCGCACCTTCGTCCAAGAAGCGCTGTTTGAGGTGCGTGGAGGGATTGCCGGTCAGAATGATAATATAAGGAACTCTCCCCGAGCGCTTCATCACTTCGAAGAGGTAGGATCCCGACTTATCGCCGAGTCCGATATCGAGGACGGCGAGGCGGAAGCTTTCAATCGCGAGCAGCGACTCTGCTTCTTGAGCACTCTCCGCAGTGCTCACGGCGAAGCCGGCATGCGTGAAGACGTCCTTCAGGCGTTCACGTTCATGGAGGCCATCTTCGATGATCAGAATATCCCGCATATGTCGTCCGGTATCGTGCAGGTAACTGAACCACCTTCATTCGAACTAACGTCCTAACAAGAACGCTCTTTTCGTTGTGCGGCGATTCCTTATTCAGAGTCAGGAAGCGTGGTCAAAGTCTCAATTAAGATTTTTGTTCCCCGGGCAAACGTCAGGGCGTTGATATGGCTCGAGAAATACCATGACGAAATTACTCGGGTAACCGAATCGGGAACCAGATAGAGGGCGACCCTCAGAATGCGGGAAGACGTGCTCATCATTCTCAACGAGCGTGAGCCGCTGAAACAGCAAATGGCGAACGCACTCGAAGACAACCTCGAGCAGCGAAGCTTTGCCTGCGGACGGTTGCGCCCGGCTGCACAGCTCGCGCAAATCATCGTCGAACGAATGCCGCGTGTTCTGGTGCTCGACTACCTTCTTGGGGATGAGGGCACGGCACTCGATGTGCTGACGCAGCTTGAAGACCTGGACTCTCAAGCTCTTGTGCGAACCATTGTTTGGACCGACGAGCCGAGCGTTTCCGTCGCCGTGACAGCGATGAAGTTGGGAGCATACGATTATATCGAGCTCGGAGCGTCAAAAGATCTCGAAAAGCTCGTAAAGAGCATCGAGGAGTGCCTCACTGCATCGCACCGTGAAGACGCGGCACAGCGACCGCGTCCGTCTCATCGCGAGAGCGCTGAGCAACCGATCTTTCAATCTCCCGCGGCAAAGTTCTGTTTCGCAGAAGCTCAGAGCGTTGCGAAACAGAGCCCTGAAGTTGTCGTTTTGCTCGGGGAAAGTGGTTGTGGTCGGAATACGGTCGCCCGCACAATTCACCAACAGCGGGAGGGCGCCGGAAGTATCATTGAGCTGGATCTCGAGAACTGGCCGGGTACTGCTGAGCATATCTTCGGTTCGCCAGCGAGCCGCCAAATCGTTCCCTATCTCTCAGCGGCCGGGACAGTGGTTGTCGACCACGCCGAATTCGATTGTTCTGGAGAGCTGCTGGACTATTTCGTGGAGTCGCACGACAGAATTTGGCCATTGCCTGAACATCGCGGCTTTCCAGTCTTGATTGTTGGAACGTCCTCGGACGATACCGCGCAGCTCTGGCGGCGGATGGCGAATGCAAGATTGATCCGCGTGCCCTCGTTGCACGAACGGCGGGAAGATATTTTGCCGCTCCTCCAGCGATTCATTTTGGACGCCCGGCAGTTCGGCCCGATCAATCGGTGGGAGATTACGCCCGCGCTCATTGACGAGATTGCCAAAGCGTATTGGCCCGGGAACATCAAGCAGCTGAGAGCAGCAGTGATTGATGTTTTGACAACAGAGATCGACGCGCAACGGCTTCGGCTTTCCGACGCTCGTACCGCGGACGACGATCAGACGGTTCTTCTTCGCGGGCTCCTCGAAGGGAAATCCAGATATGAAACTTACGCGGTGGTCAGCCAGACAGTGCCGTCGCCGATTCTCGCTCGCCAGGCGCTGGAGATTGCAGCCGGAAATATGCGAGTTGCGGCGGCTCAGCTGGGAGTAGGAGTTCCGCAGCTGCGGGCGGCAATGAGCGCTGCAAACAGCCGCGCTCTCGATACGCGCGTAGAAGGGGGAGTCGAGCTATGAGAGCTGACCAGAAGCACTTCCACTTCAGCATTGTCGGAAGCGCGGACTTTGTCCGACGGATGAGTGCCGCTGCGCGGCAAAAAAGCCGCTACGGCGATTCTACAGACCTCGTCGTTTACACAGGCAATCTTGCCGAAGCGAAAGCCCTTGCGATTGCGCACCGGCCGAATGCTCTGTTGGTGGACATCGGATTCCGTACCTCCGCGTCAGAGCTCGAATGGTTGCGATCGCTTCTCATTCAGCTCCGCGAGCGCTTCGGACGCGACATTTATCTCATGGTCGCCGTAACAACGCCGGAGAAGTTCGTGAGCGGCGGCACTCTCCTATTTCACGACGAAGGCTCGCTGGCGCCATCGGGGCTGATCGATAACTTCCTCATCTCCCCACCACCGGGAGTTCCCACGGCGCTGTCGCTTGAGGCGCAGCTTCAGAACTGTCTGGCCTATATTATCGAGCTCGCAGAAACGAATGCCGAACGTAAAGTTGGACTCCCGGCTTTGTGGGAAGATAATTGGGTTCCGTCGATGTGCGACCCGGACAGCCGGGATGTGTGGATGAGATGGCTGCCGCGGTATTCGAGGTATGTGAATGAAAATCCACTCATCGTCGGGCCCACTGGAAGTGGGAAAACGCGGCTTGCAGCTGCGATGCACCAACTTTCCGGACGGAAAGGTCCGTTTGTCAGTATTACTCCCCGCGACTTCTCTTCGATGGAGCTCGTTCAAGCAGAGCTTTTCGGCGCGGTCGCCGGGGCGTACACAGGCGCTGTAGAAAAGTGGGGTTTGGTCGCGAAAGCGGAGCGTGGGACTCTCTTCATCGATGAGCTGCAAAGCATCGACCGCGACCTGCAAGGCAAGCTCATCACCTTCGTTGAAAACAAGACGTATCGCAGGGTCGGTGAAGCGGAATCTCACCAAGCAGATGTCCGGTTCGTTTTCGCTACCAACCGCTCGCTCCAAGAGTTGGTAGACGAAGGAAGCCTTCGAGACGATTTCGCTTACCGACTCGAGCGGCTCCAGCTGACCTTGAAGCCACTGCATGAGCGCAGGCTCGATATTTCGGCCGGGATATGTTTCGCACTCGGGAAAGTCTTACGAGAACGAGCGCAGGCACGCGGCGCAGGCGCCGGCCGAGACGCCGCCCCTCTCGAAGGAATTACGCCCGACGCCTATCGTCAACTCTTTGCGGCTCAGTGGCCTGGAAATTTGCGTCAGCTCGAGAACACCATCGCCAAGCTTGTCGAGCTCGCAGATATCAAGAACCAGCGGCTCATTGACTCCGGAAGTATCGAAGAGGCGATGGAAGGCATACTGGGTCGCCGCGAGCTCAGCGCAGACGACGTCTTTGCCAACGCCGCGAAGGCCGTAACCAACGAGGCTCAAACCGACGGATTCGAAAGCTTGGCAGTGTGCGCGGCGCGATTTACCGAGCTCGCGCGTTTGAGTGCCCTCGACGTGACCGGCGGCGATGTGAAGCGCGCCAGCGAGCTCATTCACGATTCCGAAGTAGCAATGAACCTCTTTGCTAAGACAAGGACGACCTATCAGTGAGCGATACAAAGACCGAGCTCGTTTCGATATCTGAATTTCTGAGCATCACGCTGCTCACAGAGCACGAGCTCCTCGGCATGCTGGAGCGAGGGGAGCTGCCCGTCGAAACCAATTCACGCGGCGAGCTCCGCATCGACATTTCATCCCTAACACCAGAGCGCCTAGCCGCCCGCGGCTCGACCCACACCACTCCGCCCGCCGAAGCTGAAAACCCCCTCCTAGAAGAAATCATCGCCTCCGAGCTCGTCTCAGCCCTGGACGAAATGATCGACGAAGCCCTGGTATTAGCCTTCCGCTGGAACACCGAACCCGCAAAACCGCAAAAAGCCGAGAGCTGACCCACCCCGAGTCCTCAGGGCAGTCGATATTCATAAATGAACAAAGCCACCACCTGACCCACCCCGAGTCCTCAGGGCAGTCGATATTCATAAATCAACAAAGCCGCCACCTACTTCCATTAGTCCTCTGTGTGCGGTCTGCTGCGAGCAGCATCCTTATCCCTCCACCCCGAGTCCTCAAGGCAGTCGATATCGAGTTTCGCTGAAACGTCTTTGCCGTTTTGAACGAAAACACCGCTAGCACCCCGAGTCCTCAAGGCAGTCGATATCGAGTTTCGCTGAAACGACTTTGCCGTTTTGAACGAGAACACCAGTAGCGAAGAGAAATTCGCGATTTAGCCGCCAGCTTCCGCTGAAACGCCGTGCATAGCCACGGCATGGGAGGGGTGCGCCCAGAATCAGGGTGTTTGTATGTCTATCGAAAGCGCTCAACTGAAAAGTCTATTTGGAAAAAAGACTCAGTCACAACCCCTCCGTATAGAACACCCGAAATACGGCTCCTTTGTGACGGCACGCTGTATTAACTCTCAGCTCTGGTTTGTGAATAACCGGCTGCTTGAAGAATACGCACTCGGGATGCTCGCGAAATACTGCACCAAATTCGACACAAAGCTTTACGCTTTTGTCATGCAGGGCAATCACTACCACCACGTCTCGCGCTTTCCAGGGTGCAACCGCGCGGCGTTCCAGCGTGATTTCGGCTCACGCTTTGTTAACGGCGTAAGACGGTTCGTCCCCGGGTTTCCGGGTGGTCCACTGTTTGAGCGAAGATATTCCGCGCAGGCACTGGTGAACGCGGAGGATATCGAAGAGCAGTTTCTGTATGCCGCTCTGCAGCCGGTAAAATCAGGTCTCACTGAATACATTGAGGATTACCCCGGCTATAACTCGTTCTTTGATGCAATCTGGGGCAGAGAGCGAACGGTCAAAGTGTTCCGCCGAGGAGAATACAACGAACGAAAGCGATACAATCGCAAGCTGAAGAAGAGAGACTTCATGGATGAGTATACTCTTCGCTATGACCGAGTGCCTGGGTATGACCATCTGTCGCAAGAAGAATACGCGAAGATGATGCTCGAGAAGGTGGAGCTCCGGAGACAAGCCTTAGTCGCTGACTGGAAAGCAAAGGGGCACAAGTTCTTAACCCGCAAGCTGCTCGAGCGTGTGACTGCGGGAACCGTTCCGAAAACTACAAAGAAGAGCAAGCGGAACGACGAGCGACCGCTTGTCTTGTCGAAACGGTGGCAAACAATTAGAGAGTATTGCGAAGAGTTCTTTCCGATCTACTGGCAATACAAAGACGCTTCTGAGCGTTACCTACGCGGGGAGAAAGATGTCGTCTTTCCCCCTGGAACGTATCGACCCCCTGGGCCCTTCACTCCTTACCCTGAGAACTACAAGTTCTAAGCAAGATACTGGCTTCTAAAGTGCGCGTTTTGGATGAGTGCTGACGGCACTGACGGTGGCGTGTGTACTCGATCGTGAAAACTTGCTTTTTGCCCGCCTAGTTCACGCCTCGCGCCGCCTCTTTGCCTTGAAATGCGACCGATCGAAGCCGGCGAGTTGCCTTTATCCTAACGCTTTTTCTGTGCCCGAACTTGATAAGCCATCTCTATATCGTGTGCCCTGAGGACTTGATGGGGCATTGCATCTGAGCCGAATCGTACTTAGGTTTTCTTGTGGCCTTGTGTGACCGGGATCAGTTCTTGAGATGAACGCGCATCATACACGCGGGGGCGAGGCTCTTTTATTATAGGAAAATCGAGTTATTCGCCCGGCAATCGCGGTCTGCGTGGGACGTCTGTCTGTGGGAGAAGGGTTATGACGAAATATTTTGTTCCGTATTCGAAGGATATTCCGGCGGCGGTCGACGTGAAGGGACATCGTCTGCTGCTTGTCAGCACGGACGCTGAGGAGATTTTAAATGAGCTGGAGACGCTCGGCGGGGACACTATTCGGGAGCTGATCGTCAAAGACGGCCTCGAAGAGCAGTCCTCTGCTTTGACGGATCTGGCAGCGAGCGTAAACGGTGGGGTTGTTCTTACACCGCCGGGGGTAAGTCCGTCTTCGATGATCCGAAACCTCGAACACGAGCTGCCGTGGCTGCACTAAGCTTTGTTTGGTGCTGACAACACAACTCGTCGCGCGGTCGCACCTCGTGACCGCGCGTAGGTCCTTTCTCACCCATTCGTTTCTTCACAAAAGCACACACCTATGAATAGTGATTAGAATGGTTGTTCGTAGACAATCAGTCCCGTTAAAGGGTGGATTGCGCTGCGCCCGGGGGGTAAGATCGATACTGTATCCCGGTTCGTTTCAGGTTGAGCTTCGTTCAGCGCTTTCGGTTGCGAGCAAGGTTCGTCGAATGGTGACAGTTGTAACTACCTTCCAACTCGGAGTGCGTGCTTATGTCCAACCATCGAACTACAGGAGACTCGCCTGAGCGATTTTCCAGCTGCGATATCTTTTGGCCGCGCAAACGTACGCTTGCCGACAAGCTACGGTTCACATACGTGCGCCTCGTTCTGAGCACCCCCTTTCTCCGACGAGAGCTGCGCGAACATCTGGACGCACTTGGAGTTGAGTGCCTGGAGGAAGGTGCGGCTTACGAAGCTTTCGGGCTTGTCGAGGAGTGCGAGCGGCTCATGCGCGCGCTAGAGAAAATCGATCAGGTGCTCGCCGTGGAAACAAAAACGGCTGCCTGCTTCGAGTAGCGGGCAATGATCATTTCCCCTCTCGGGGCAGACCGAGGATGCGCTCAGCGATAATGTTTCGCTGAATTTCCGAAGTCCCCGCTGCGATGGTACGACCGCGCGAATAGAGATAGTCGTGCTGAAAAAGACCGTCCTTAAACGACTCTGGCCCGCGTTCCAGTATTGATTGTTCACCGAGGAGTGACACGGCAAACTTACAGATCTCCTGATAGGTTTCGCTCCACCCGAGCTTATCAAGCGACCCCTCAGGCCCAGGAGCTTTTCGTCGGTCCGAACCGGGCGAGCTGTAACTCGTGAGGTGGCTCAGCGCCAACGCCCGCACCGCCATCGATTTGGCGATCAGCCTGCCGAGCTCGCGTTTTTCGCTCTCGCTTGCTCCGCGATCGCGCAAGAGGTCCCTGATTTCGTTCAGAGCATTTTCGGACTGCAAGTGTCTTGCAAATGTGAGTACCACTCGCTCATACATCAACGTCGAAATCGCTATCTTCCAGCCTTCCCCCTCTGCTCCAACGATATCGCCTTCCGATACTGGAACGTTTTCTAAGAAAAGCTCGTTGAACTCTTTATCGCCGGAGATCTGCGTCAGAGGACGAACAGAGATTCCCGGATTCTTCATCGAGAACAGAAAATAGGTAAGCCCGTCATACCGCTTGGCGGAAGCGTCGCTGCGGGCGAGAATAAAGCACCAGTCTGCTACCTGGGCAAAGCTGGTCCAAACTTTCTGGCCACTGAGCGACCAGCCGCTCGCCGTACGAACGGCTTTGGTTTTGACGGCTGCGAGGTCGCTTCCCGCTTCGGGCTCGCTGAACCCCTGGCACCATATTTCGTCTGCAGATAAAATCTTCGGAAGGAATCGCTCACGCTGCGCATCCGTGCCATGCTCGATGAGGACTGGTCCAACCATTGTCAATCCGAACAGATTGATCAGCTGTGGGGCACCAGCTCCAGCAAGGCATTCCTGAATCACCGCCTCTTCGACGATGGAAAGCCCTCGGCCCCCATATTTTTCGGGCCAATGAACGCCGACCCACCGTTCGGCTGCAAGCTTCTGCTGCCACGCTCGAGAGATGTCGACAAACGCAGCGAGCTCCTGCCGCCCAGAGCTTTTCGGCGGTGGATTGCTTTCCAGCCAGGAGAGAAACTCCGTTCTCAGCTTTTCGGTTCGTTCGTCGAGAGTAAGCGAAATCACGGCGGCGTCTAAGAAACGAGCTCAGCGATGCGGAGCGATTGTTCCATCGAGGCAAGATAGAGCTCATCTTCGCGCCGAGAGACCACGCTCCACCGCACACATTCATCCAGCGTCTCGACTGGAAAAGGCGCGTTTCGGACAGCGAACTCACAGCTTCCGGCTGCATGCTGGCCCTTGTCGGTAAACCCGATCGAGACCTCAGCCGTTCCCTGATGATGGTTCCGCGTAAGGCCGAGCTTTGCCGACCAATCTTCCGTTTCCGCTAGAATCTCGACTGTCGCTATACCGACCTCCTGCGACTGGCCTTGGGCATGGCTCGAAAACTCGAGCTGCGCCGAATGTTTGCCGTCAGTACAGTTCAGCGCCACACCCTGCACGGTGTGCGCAACCGAACCCTTCTCCGGGGTGAGCCCCAGGCTGGAGAGTATCCAGCCGGCAAGAATGAGTGCCTCAGCGGGGATGCAGCCACGCTGCATATCCGCAACGCTCTGGTTACAGAAAAGAGCAATTCGATGCACAACGGGCGCGGATGCCACCAAACGTTCTGCGTCAAAACCTTCAGCGATCAATCCTCGCCACCGCTTCGTACGGCGCCAATTCACGTCACTGAGCTTACCCGCGAGCTGGGCAAACGCCCTCGAGTCCTTCGACGCCGTGGCACCGACCGCCGCGGAGGTAAGGGTTCGGATACCCTTTGCATAAGAACCGCACCCTTCCGAGTCGTAGATCACTCTGTCTGCAATCTTGATGATTGCATGCAAAATTTTCGAAATCGCGGTGTTATTTTCGCAACGCTCATCGGCCGGATCACCGAAAACGACCAGAACGACATCGACATCCGGAGCGAGTAACGAAATCAAAAGATTCGAAACAACAGGCACTCCATTCTCTGAAACGCTGATGTAGATCTCTTCCGAGCAGATATGCGTCCCAGAATCGGCAAGTAAACAGCGAGAAGATACCGCCGCAGCAATGCCCGACTGATCTTGAGCGTTCGCCAGATTGCAATCCACGATAAAGAAGCGTGACGGATGCGAGATGCAGAGCTCGTTGATCAACGAATCAACTGCAGCATCCACGTCCGTTTTGCCCGGCCCGGTATTTAGGACGATGAGATTCGACAGCGTGGCTTTCGCCCGCGGACCCGCAGAACCAGTAGTGTGCGCCTCATTCGCTGCGTCTTGGGTTGCAGCAGCCGAGCGAATCTTATCGAGCTCCGACTCGATTGCCCCCGGCTTGATCAGAGGCTTCCCGTAGAGCGTCGATATAGTTTGCTGATTCAACATAGCTCACAAGCTCCGACGAGTTACAAACGCCGCCAACCGGTTTTCACTTTACGTTTGATGAGCTCTTCTGCAGCGTCGGGTCCCCATGTCCCCGCGTCATAACCGAAAACTGCCGGTGGATTCGGATTCTCATTCGACCATGCCTTGAGCGTCGAATCGAGGAGATCCCAAGCCTGCTCGATTTCATCGTCTCGGGTGAACAGAGTCGCGTCACCACGCATTCCATCCAGAAGCAACCGCTCGTACGCTTCCGGCGCACTCACACCGAATGAAGTTCCGTAACTGAAATTCATATTGACCGACTGCACTCTCACCCGCGGACCCGGGGGCTTCGAGCTGATCTTGAAGGTAATTCCTTCGTCCGGCTGGATCTGAAACGACAGAATGTTCGGATTCAGCGACTTCACATCTTGGTCCTGGAAGAGACGATGCGGAACATTCTTGAAATGGATCGAGATATCCGTCACGCGCTTCGGAAGGCGCTTTCCTGCGCGAAGATAAAACGGCACGCCAGCCCATCGCCAGTTGTCGATAGCAAGCTCCATTGCCACGAACGTATCGGTGGTCGAGTCGTCAGCCACACCGGACTCTTCCAGATACCCCGGCACCGCCTCACCGCCGATCGAGCCGCGTTGATAGCGACCGCGAACCACCTGCTTCGGCACATCAGCCATCGCAATGCGGCGAGCAGCTCTGAGGACTTTCACTTTTTCATCCCTCACAGCGTCGGCTTCGAATGCGACCGGGGGCTCGAGCGCGACCAAACACAGCAGCTGAAAAACGTGATTCTGCACGATGTCGCGAGTGATCCCTGCCTTATCAAAGTAACCGGCTCGCCCACCCACGCCGAGGGTCTCGCACACCGAGATTTCAACATGGTCGATATACTTGTGGTTCCAGATCGGCTCGAAGATCCCGTTCGCGAAGCGAAACACGAGAAGGTTCTGCACCGTCTCCTTTCCGAGATAGTGATCGATCCGGTAGATCTGGTCTTCTGCCATCACGCTGAGCAGCGCACTGTTCAGCTTCCTTGCGGACTGCAAGTCATGGCCGAAAGGCTTTTCCACAATGATACGTGCTGCGCGCGCTTTCTTCCCTGTCTGCGGGTCGCGCGGCTCTTCGAGCAATCCGGCGGAGCCGAGCTGCCGAGCAATCTCTTCGAAGTAGTCAGGCGAGGTGGAAAAATAAAAAACTCGATTACACAAGCGACCCGTCTCTTGATCGATCTTGTCGAGCACGCTTTTCAACGCTTGGTAGCCGTCGGCATTATCAAACGCCGAGGCGACGTAGCGCGAATGTGCAGCGAATTCGTTCCAGACAGCTTCGTCGAGCGGCTTCCGGCGCGAGAATTGGGCGACTGATTTTTTTAGCTCGGCACGAAACGCCTCATCCGAATATTCGCGGCGCGCGAATGAAACGAGATGAAAATTCGCAGGGAGAAGGCCGTCGACTCCCAGGTTATAGAGTGCAGGCACGAGCTTGCGGTGCGTCAGGTCTCCGGTCGCACCGAAGATAACGACAACGCAAGGGTCGACCCGGAGAGAGTCGTCATTCCCCAACCGAAATGGATTTGCCATGGATTGATCGCGTATGAGTTGATATTCGCGCGGAGCTCCTCCTGCTCACTGCGCCTTTTCCGTCCTGTTCGTTCGCGCCGCATGCGAACGAACAGGCTCCGAAGTTACAGCTTCTTCTGAATCGCCGCGTTCAGCGACTGGAACGATTCCGCGAATTTCTTCACCCCGTCGATCTGGAGATCAAGCAACACCTTCGACAGATCGATCCCGAGATCGGTGAGCTGCTGAGCAGTTTGTTCAGCACCCGCAACATCCTGGGTAATCGTTTGCCCACACTTCCCGTGAGACACGAACGCCTCGAGAGTCGCATGCGGCATCGTGTTCACGGTGTTCGGCCCAATGAGCGTGTCGACGTACATGACGTCACTATATGCCGGATCCTTTGTTCCCGTGCTTGCCCAGAGCGGTCGCTGCACGTGCGCACCCTTCGCTTTGAGATCCGCAAACTCTGCTCCCTCGAAAATCTCTTGGTAGCGCTTATAGGCGATCTTGCAATTCGCGATTCCGAACTTACCACGGAGCGCCTTTGCGAGAGCTGCTTGCTCCGGCTTCGACTTCTCGATCTCAGCAAGCTTGGAATCGACCGAGGTATCCACCCGGCTGACAAAGAAGCTTGCGACGGAACGGATCTGGTCGACCGGCTGATTCTTTTTCACGCGCTCGCGCAGCGCCGCGACATAGGTCTTGGCAACTTCGACGTAGTTTTCGGCGGAGAAGAGAAGTGTGATGTTGACGTTCACGCCTGCTTCGAGAAGCGCTTTTACCGCGGGAATGCCCTCCTTCGTGCCCGGCACCTTGACCATGATGTTCGGTCGGTTCAAGCGCTTAAAGAGACGCAGTCCCTCTTCGACCGTGCCTTGCGTATTCGCGGCGAGGAGCGGAGAGACCTCGATGCTGACATATCCGTCTTCACCTTTGCTCTCCTGAAAGACCGGCAGCAGAACGTCCGCCGCTGCGGCGATATCGATGAGCGCCAACTCCTCAAACACGAGGTCCGGTGTCAGCTTCTTGGTTTTCAGCTCTGCGATCTGCTTGTCATACGACGACCCGGATGAAATCGCTTTGTCGAAGATGGTCGGATTCGACGTGACCCCCCGGACGCCCCACTCGTTCACCAATCGCTTGAGCTCGCCCTTTTCCAGCAACTCCCGGCTGATGTTGTCGTACCAAACGCTCTGTCCGAATTTGATCAGCTCTTGTGCAGGATTAGACATGGTCAACGCCCTCAAAAAACTTGTTTGAAATGATGTGTGAAAGTGGCCCACCGTCTCGCCGGGACATCGCTCTTGCCGGGACATCGCTGTGCGGCGAAATTCCGTCTGGGCAAACCGTCGGCCGCCCCTTTGACGCGGTCGGCCAGCAGATCACACCACGTTAGCACGATCTTACATCGCGTTGAAGGGAACTTTTCTTGAGCTATTCGTCTGTTACCCCAACCTGGTGCCCGCAAAAGCGACTAAAACAATGGCTTTTGGCACAGTGCATCGAGTCAGGTATAACCGTTGGCTGGTAAAGGACTTGCGGAGTAGCCGAAGACGAAGCTGAACACTCTCTCGAGCGACGGCATCTTTCGGCAGTAGCCCGGCAGCAGGTTTTCTCGGTTTCCGTGGAGCACGTAATGGCACAACCAACACATCGACCTCGTATTGTCATTCTCGGCACGGGGTTTGGAGCGCTGCGGCTGCTGAAGGGGCTCGATACAAAGTCGTACGAGGTTATCGTCGTCAGCCCTCGCAATTATTTCCTTTTCACACCGCTTCTCGCGAGCAGCGCCGTCGGAACCATCGAATTTCGAAGCATCGTGGAACCCATTCGGCTCGCCCGTGCTGATTTTCAGTACTACCAGGCATCGTGCACGAGCATTGATGCGGAACAGCGGACTATCCATCTCGACACAGGCCCCGCGCACAAACCGTTCGATATTCAATACGACTATCTCGTCGTCGCCGTGGGAGCTGCTATCAATACCTTCGGAATTCCGGGAGTAACCGAGCACGCGCTCTTCTTGAAAGATATCCCCGACGCGCGCGCCCTGCGCTCAAAGATCATCGAGTGTTTTGACCAAGCGAACGCGCCCGACCTGACTGAAGAAGAGCGCAGAAATCTTCTCGACTTCGTAATCATCGGCGGAGGTCCGACTGGGGTCGAATTCGCTGCCGAGCTTCACGACCTCATCACTCAAGACCTCAAGGATTTGTACGCGGACCTGATGCCACTCGTCCGCATCCTCCTCATTGAGGCGTCTCCGAAGCTGCTCGGCACGTTCGATGAGACCTTGAGCGAATACACCGCGCGCGCGTTCTCAAAACAAAATATCGTCGTGCGGACCAAATCGTCGGTCGCAGCGGTAGAGCGCGGGTTGGTGAGGCTGCAGGATGGGACCTCCATTCGCGCAGGGCTGATTCTCTGGTCCGCCGGTATCGGGCCGACACGCTTGATGGAGTCTCTCAACTTCGCGAAGGACCGCAATCGGCTGGTGACGAATGAATTTCTCATGCTTCCCGAGCACCCGGAGATCTACGCCATCGGAGATTGCGCAGCGGTTGCAGGGCGCTCTTATCCTGCCACCGGTCAGCTCGCGCAGAGCCAGGGAAAGTATCTCGCGAAGACCTTCAACCGCCGAGCATTGGGCCAACCGCTGTATCCGTTCCAGTACTTCAACAAAGGAATGCTGGCATACGTCGGCAGCGGCCGCGCGTTAATGGACGTCCCCGCGGTGAAGGGCAAGGGCTTTTTCGCTTGGCTGTTGTGGCGCTCAATCTATCTGACGAAGCTCGTGAGCCTCCGAAACAAGATCTCCGTGCTCTTCGACTGGATCAGAACATTTTGTTTCGGTAGAGACTTCAGCCGCTTCTGACCAGAGCCGCAAAAGAGCTTTCTGACCGACCCGCTTTCGGTTTACGATCGACGAAGAGCGCGACGTTGGAAGCTCTGAGGAACAATGGTCTCCCGAACAACCGAAATCGACTCCGGAGCATGCGGACGGCTGGCGGAAAAGAAACAGCGAACGATCGACTCGTTCCGAAACTTCATCAGCGGCTCAGGGTATCCCAAGTGGCCGCTCGAGCTGACACTCGAGGTGAGTCACGACTGCACGCTCCAATGTGCGATGTGCGAGCCGTTCTCGAAGCTCAAAGTTCGTCGTTCATCACTCCCCCCTTTGTCGGGCTTTTTCCCACTGAAGAACCTTGAGCCTCTCCGCGATGTGCTCGAGCACACGCTCTTTGTTCACTGCGCGGGACAAGGAGAGCCGACTCTTCATCCCGATTTTACAACGCTCATGAGCGTACTCTCGGATTTTGAGACGCTCATCGATTTCTCCACGAACGGACTGGGACTTACCGACCAACTCTGCCGATTTTTAGTGCAAAGGCGGATTTTCAGCGTCGGCATCTCACTCTCAGGATCGACAAAGAAGGACTACGAAAACGTCTATCACGGTGGAACGTACGAGACTGTCATCGAAGGGATACGCCGATTAGCGGACGCCAAAAAGCGCTGCGGCAGTTTGTATCCGCTCATCGAGATCAATTCGCTCGCCTTCGAACACCACATTCAACACATCGGGACCTTCGTGGAGCAGATGGCGGAGCTCGGGGTTAACCGAGTCCACGTACGTCCACTTGTCACGAGCCCAAACATTCCGGCACTCGCCGGACATGCCGTCGTATGTCGTCCACACGTCGAGTTGGAGCTTCTCAGGGCAGCATCTGCGCGCGGCCGCACGCTCGGTGTAGAGCTGGTGAGCGATTATCTCAATCCAGTTGAGCGCCCTGAGCCCGCGTATTGGTCCGGTCGGAAGCGCACGCAATATGAGAAATCAATCGAGGCGCAGCTTCGGAAGGACCGTCCCGTTCCGATTGAGCTTTTCCCTTCGTTACGACAAACGGTCCCCCCGGATTCATTCACCCGGCAACCTCCCCCGCCCGAGCCACAAGCTCATGGCGAGCTTTTGCGAGCCTATCTCGACATCCGGGCCGTCGACGAGCTCGACACGAATCACCCGCTGTATTGCATGGAGCCTTTTACAGGTTTGTATGTCCGGCAGAACGGAGAGGTCACGACCTGCGCTTTTGCGGCCGCCGAAGCACCACGACTTGGAACCGTCGTCTCTGAAAGTGGAGCGCAGATATGGTGTGGTGAGCGCTCCACGATGGTTCGGGACGGCATCTTGGAGAATCTCTATCCCCATCGGGCTTGCGCCACCTGCGTGCAACAGCGACTCGGACCGCAGCAGAATACGATTGCGGAAAAAGTGGCGGCCTACATTGCGTGGCGGAAGCACACAACTTCCGAAGCACTGATTTCGCCTGACCACGACCACCTTGTGATGACCAACTCCGCGATCGCTGCTCGCTTGCGGGAGACAAGCTCAATGCAAACACATCGTAAGGCAGAGGCCCCAGGACTCTCAGCGTCGACCGCCTTGCGCACGGCGATCGACCCTCGCCTGGAGCTTCTGCGAAACGAGATTGAAACGCGGCTCAAAGAAGGTAGATCGGTCGACGACCTCGTTCGTGGCAATCTCGACGGACGGCACGCGGACCACGCTGCGGGTTGGGTGCGATCGCAACTGTTCCCTGATCTGCGGCTCGAAGTCGAAATCTATATCGACGGAAAGGCAGCCGGCTCGACCTGTGCCGACCAGTATCGACCGGACCTTTGGCAGCTGCGTGAAGGCGATGGCATGCACGCGTTCCGGTTCGTCCCACCCCCGTCCATCCCCGGCGTGACTCGGCGCTGGCAGGCGAAACTTTCAGGCACTTCGTGGATCATCGGGGAGAAGGACTTGGAGCTGTAAGCCGCGTTATTCGCCAGCCATGTCACGCTTGTAGCGCGAAAGCTCTGAACCGAAATCTTTTTGGCCGAGCTCCGCAAGCAGCTTCGCTTTATATTCGTCGTAGAGAATGAGATCACCTGCAACCAGATCCTCGAGCCGCTCACGAGCCTCCGTGCTCAGGCCGTCGAGCGAAAGACGGCCCGGGGTGCTCGCAAATCGACACCAGGTTGGGACACTCGGGATCCCGAACCTGTCGCAAAAGAGAAACAAAGACTCTTCGAACAGCTCTGTGATTCCTACGTATTGAAACTGACGAGTGAGATTTTCGCGGGCAAGCTCGAGGAGCGTTTCTCGCGCCGGATACGACCCCCAGGCAGTGGCCGCATTGAACTCAAACGCAAGACGCCAGGTTTGCGTATGCGCGACGCCGCGGCGATCGGACAGCCACTCTTCGATAGGTCCCACGGTTGCCGGGCTTACCGAGCGATGAAAATTATATAGGCTGAGAACGCGCTCGCGCGGTTCACGAAGAAGAGTCGCATACGTTGACGGACGATTGAGAAACCGGTGACTTCCGTACAACGAATGGCTGTAAATAAAATGAAAGTAGCTGCCAAGCGATGCGAGGCCGGAAAATATCTCGCGCAGATCCGCTGCCATCCCCTCGGTGTAAAATACATAGGCACCGGTCCCGGGGCTGAGCCGACCTTCTCTTTCCATCTGTCTGTAGGCACGTGCGATCGCATCGGCGAAGCTGGCGCTGCCACTGGACTCGAGACCATGAAACAACACCGTCCGTCCGGGGACGAACCGAGTGCGAACTGCGCGGACGCGGTCTGAGACGTGGTAGTGGTCGGCCTCCTCGAAATTGGGAGATCCGGGGTAGGCACGTGGTATTGCTCTTACGTTCATCCTGAACCAGCGACAAAGTAATCTACTATAATTGTCGGCTATATTCCCGAAGGCTTTAAGAGGAATATAACCTCCTAGAATCGCAAGATTTACGGCGCTATAGATTTGCACACCAGAAAGAAGGGGCGAGACGACCAGCGAACGGCTTAGATAGTGTGCTGAACAGCCGTGTTGTGGTCGGACGCGGCTGCGGCATGGGAGCAGCGAATGGATCGATATCTTCTTGTAATGCTCGGCGGCGGATGTGGAGCGATGCTTCGCTACGCGGTCGGGAACTGCGTAGCAGCGTTATTTCCAGGTAAGTTTCCGCTCGGAACGCTGATCGTGAACGTCACAGGATGTTTCTTGATCGGGTTCATCGTGCACGCCCTCATTGCACGGGTGCCGCTTCAACCGAATTTCCGGATCCTGCTCGTCGTCGGAGTGCTTGGCGGATATACGACCTTCTCAAGCTTTGCCTTTGAAACTTTCGAGGCTTTGAAGGTCGATGAGGTAGGGTTAGCGTTGCTGAATGCGGTGGGAAGCGTGGTGCTCGGACTGCTCGCCGTTTGGCTCGGCGAGCTCACCGCTCGATTCGTCTAACCGATTATTTCGTCTCTTTTTGCTTATCTTCGGCGTCTTTCTTCTCCAGCTCGCGTGCCATATCGAGGGTCATTCGAAGAAGCCCGATTTCAAGTGCGATGGTGGAGGAACCGAATCGTGGGGTCATAGTCGGCCGGCGTCGGCGCTTCCGGCACGAAGTCTTGATGATCATGAGTCGAGGCCCTTTGTGGTGTCGTTCGGTTAATAGTCTTCCCAACCTGTTCAGGCACGACTACCTGAGAACCACCGCAAACAACCGCTCCCTTTGGAATGTAACATGTTCACTGAATCCGCAAATGGCTTTCACCGCCCGGCGGAGTGCCCCCACAGCACGCGCATTTACTGTGAACATTCTCTTGTTTTATGATACGGGAAATCGCGAGCGTGACGTTAAATCAAAAATTCTTTGCGATGTCTCCTGAACTGCCCGAATGGTCTTGGCGTTCCAAGGGGTTAGATTGTCCCAATCAGGCTCTTCTCGCAGTTGTCCTTCGCCGAGCATCCCGTATAAAAAACGGTCAGAATCGAATCGAATCGGTATCCTGCGGGGTATCTGTGTCATCATCGTCAAAGGCGAATAGTTCGTTTCAGAAGGAGATTCTCGATGGCCCTTGTTCCGCGCACTGAAGTTGTTGCTTCCGACACCTGGAATCTTGACCCGATGTACACCGACCTGACCGCATGGCGTTCAGACTATGCTGCGGTCGAAGCCGGGACAGAAAAAGTGGGCGCGTTCGCCGGGACGTTGGGGCAGTCCGCTTCCCGGCTGCGAGAGGCGCTCGACGTCTATCTGAACATGAGTCGCACGCTCGAAAAAGTGTACGTATTTGCTCATCTGCGAAGCGATGAAGATACATCGTCCGGAGAGAACCTCGGACGGCTCGAGCAGGCAACAAATCTCTACGCACGCGTCAGCGAGCTGTGGAGCTTCCTCACTCCCGAGCTTCTCGCGCTCCCGGAGAAACAAATCGCCGAGTATCTCGCACACGAGGAGCTCGCCCCATACCGCCGAATGCTGCGCGAGATCGTTCGCTACAAACCCCACACGCTCTCAAAGGAAGAGGAACGTCTCCTTGCTGCGGCGACCGAAGTGTTCGGCACGAGCGAGAAGGTATTTTCGCAGCTCAACAACGCTGATCTTCAGTTCGGCACCATCCTTGTCGACGGCGAAGAGAAGACGTTGAGCCATGGGACGTACACTCTGTTTCTCAAACACCCGGACCGGGATGTCCGCCGGCGCGCATTCGAACAGTATTATCAAGTGTTCGACGGTCACAAAAATACAATTGCGGCAACGCTCGGAAGCTCAATCAAGCGCGACATCTTCCTCGCGAAAGCGAAGAACTTTCCGTCCGCGCGAGAGCGGTCGCTGTTCTCTGACAACGTCCCCACAGCTGTTTACGACAACCTCGTCGATACTGTCGCAGCTCACTTGGAGCCGTTGCACCGCTACTACGAGCTGCGTCGGCAGCTTCTGAAGCTCGACAAGCTTCGAATCTATGACACGTATGTTCCGCTCGTCGCGAATGTGAAGACAACGCATAGCTACGAAGAAGCGGCCGAGCTTGTTGTTTCGTCCCTGCCTCCACTCGGAGAGGAGTACGTCAACATCCTGAAGCGCGGGCTGGGTGAGGAGCGTTGGGTCGACCGCTACGAGAACAAGGGCAAGCGCAGCGGAGCCTATTCTTCAGGCTGCTACGACAGCTCGCCCTATATTCTCATGAACTATAAGGCCGACAGCCTGAACGACGTGTTCACCTTGGCGCACGAAGCCGGACACTCGATGCACACGTACTTTTCGAACCGCAACCAGAGCTATCAGGATCACGGGTACACAATCTTCGTTGCGGAGGTGGCGTCCACGTTTAACGAGCAGCTCCTCGCTCTCGAGCTGAAGAAGCGGTACGCGAATGACAAAGCGATGCTTGCCTATCTGATCAACCAACAGATTGACGACATCAAGTCCACGCTTTACCGGCAGACGATGTTTGCAGAATTCGAGCGAACAACTCACGCGCTCGCTGAAGATAACGAACCGCTGACGATCGACGTCCTCCGGAAGGTGTATCGTGAGCTTCTGGTGAAGTACTTCGGAGCCGCTGTTGAAGTGAGCGAGCTCGACGAGCTCGAATGCCTGCGCATTCCGCATTTCTACTCGGCGTTTTACGTGTACAAATATGCCACGGGCCTTTCAGCTGCGATCGCCCTTTCCGAACGCGTACTAAATGGAGGAGCGACCGAGCGAGACGAGTATCTGCGCTTCCTGAAAAGCGGTGGCAGCAAATACCCACTTGAGCTTCTGAAGGACGCGGGTGTGGACATGACTCGATCGGATCCGGTTGTGGCAGCGATGAAGCGATTTGGTGCGCTCGTCGACGAGCTTGGCGCAACGCTCCGATGACCCGAGGGGTCGTCCTCGTCATCGCTATGCTATTTTGCGCCTGTACGGTCAGTGCAGGCGCTGGGCTGACGACACGCGAGACCCTGCTCTCGTGCACCGCTCCCAAGAATGGAAGCGTTGTGGATGTTCTCCGCGACCCGTTATCCCGTCCACGTTGGCCGGCTGCTCATCGCGGCGACCGTGATTCCGGTCCGGACAACACTCGTGCTGCGTTTGAAGCCGCGATCCGAGCGGGCGTGCCGCTCCTCGAGACTGACGTGCGAGTGACGACGGACGGCAAGCTCTTTCTTTTTCATGATCACACGCTAAAAAAAACAAATGTCAGCGGCCCTGCGGAGCTGCTCGGAAAAAATGTAACGTCGCTTTCCTCGGCCGACGTTCGGCAGCTCGATAGCAACTTCCCTCCCTCCAATCCTCCGTCACCGGTACTGTTCTTCGAGGACGCACTGCAAATCATCGCTCGCTCGAACGCCGCTCTGCAGCTCGACCTGAAAGTAACCTCGGATGAGCTGGTGGGACAGCTCATCGGTATCGCGCGGAAGCTGGGAGTCGCCCACCAACTCGTGGTCCAATGTCAGTCGATCGACGAGCTCACTCGGTTCAAAACGCAATTCCCGGACATTGCCGTTCTCGCCCGGGTCCGGACTCCGGCGGAGGTGGAGCAAGCCCTCACCTACCGACCGGAGATTGTCTTCAGCGACTTCGGGTTCTTCACCCCGGAACTGATCGAGCACATCCACACACAGGGCTCAAAGGTGGGTGAGAAGACAATGGGCTTCGACACCGATACAGTCGAAGGCTGGGCTGCTCGCTTCGGCGCGGGTGTCGATATCCTCATGACCGACCACGCTACCGCGCTCTCTCACTTTGCACAGCGCGAAATCTGCCATTCCTCGTCGGAGTCGCACTGAAACGATCTTCCGCGGATTACGATAACTCATGCGCCGCCGTTCTTGGCGATCGGCTCTGCCCAACTCTTCGCTTTACTCAACTCTTTGTGGAGGCTGTTATGAATTCCCTCGACTCGACGAATCTGAACGCACCCCAACCCACGACAACGAGCAGCCCCCTGGTGTTGGCCTCGTCACATTCGCTCCTCCTGTTTCCCACGACCGCGGAGAGCGAAAGGAACGTCTCAAGCGAACCCGCTGCGCCCCCCTCCGTCGCGACCCGAGGCTCTCGCGCAAACACGTCGCTTCATCCGCTTTGCGAGCTCTCTTCAACTCCCCCTGCCTCAACCGATCCGACTGACAATCGACTGTCCGCGCTGACAGCACTACTCACAAAGCTGAGCGACGTGATCGCGAAGCTCACGGAAGCACTGAAGGCCGCGCAGCCCGCAGCGCCCAAACCGGAGGCGGTCCCTCCAGCTTCGGGCGGGACTTCAACCACCGGCTCGAGCGTTCCGGCAAGTGGATCGACGTCCACTGAAGAAACAGAACCCGACTCCGAAACACCGGACACGTCGTCGGCGAAACTTCCGTTTGCAGAAAAGGAGCGATCGGTTCTCAAACCGGACGCCAATCACAAAGTCAGCGAGGTGGAGCTCCGCCGCGGTATTGTCGTCTTCCAGCTGTACCAGAAGGACGCAAAACTCGCGGACGAGTTTCAGAGTGCCTATGAGACCGCGAAGACCGCGGGGCAGACCTCAACGAACGCTGTAAAAACTGCGCTGCTCCAGCTGGTGGACCAGAAGAAATTGTCGAAGGCCGACGCAAACTGGGTCTACAGCCTCTCAGCCCGTGCGGCCCAATTCGAAGGTTCGGAGGCCGCGCTCAGTACAACGACAACGGGCAGTCATGGGCTCGAAGTCGGCGCGGCAATTCAACTCGCAGAGCGCACCCTTGCGGGCATCCAATCTGGAGCGGTCGCAGTAAAGCCGCTCACGATTTCGTGAGCTCATTGGCGCTCGGAGAATTCGGTCACTGGGAGCAGCTGCGGAGAGCTTGCCGACTCCGCAGCGCGCTTCGCGCAGCGGTGCGCTTAGTTTGAGCAGTGCGAGACTTTCACATTGCACTTCGTTCCGCCTTGCTTGGCGCACGCTTCAAGTGCCTTCCGTCTCGCAGCTGATTCCATCGCATCCTGGCCCCAGGACACCAAAGTCCCGCTTCCGACTACAGCCCCGCAACTGTCGAAGAACCAAACTACAACTTCGCAGCCCGGCCCATTTTCAGTGCAGGCTTCCAGCGCGTGCTTCTCCGCATCTTGGCGGTTGTCCCAGTCGTCCGAAAAACCATAGGCGCCTTCTTTCATGCTATAGGCGATCGCACCGTATGACTTTTGGTGGCCACGGACGTGGCGACATTCCGTTTCGCAACGGGCCTCGGTGCCGGAGCAATAGGAGACATTTTCGTCCGATCGTGAGCTCCAGCACGTCCCCATGCAGTCCGAGAAGCAATCGGCGTGGGCGCGAGATGGCAAACAGAGCAATAGAGTTGCGACTGCGAGATATACTTTCATAGAGCACTCCCTTCTCACTTTGAAAATCTTGAACCGGCGATAACGACCGTCGAACTCCCCGAATTCTCGTTCGTTCGGGGTCGATTGTTCAATGCGGCGTCACCGCTTCGAGAGACTTCCGCTCCGCGTCCACTCCCCACGAAATCTCGAACACAGCTGCGACAATCATGAGCGCCGCACCGACGATATACCCCCAAAAGAGCGGCTCCCGTTCACCGAGCTGCACAAGGTGGCCGAAGAGTATCGGTGTTCCGACCCCTCCTATGAAGGTACCTATTGCATAAAAGATGGCTATCGCGCTCGCCCGAATCCGTAGCGGAAAGATCTCACTGACCGTGAGATATGCGGAGCTCGCGGCGGCCGACGCGACGAAAAATATCACGCTCCAATGGACTGCCTGACTGACTGGCGTCAATATCCCGCGGAGAAACATCCAGCTGCTTGCGGCGAGCAATACGCCGGAGAGAGCGTATGTGAAAGCGATCATTCGTCGCCGACCGACGGTGTCAAACAATCTTCCGAGCACTACCGGACCGAAGAAGTTGCCGAGCGCCAGCGGGAATATGAACCACCCCACGGCCGTGTCCTTCACTCCGTAGTGGCTGGTAAGGACAAGCGCGTAGGTAAAAAAGATCCCGTTGTAAAAGAAGGCTTGCGTGCTCATAAGTATCAAGCCGAGAAGAAATCGCTTCGGGTAGCGCCGCACGGTGAGCTCGAAGATCTCGTTCCATCGCAGCCCTGAGCAAAGCGTAATCTCAGTGCGGTCCGACACCGAGCTATCCTGCGTTAGCGGAGCATGCTGCTCTATCTCGCGCACGATTTTTTCCGCTTCGTCCGCGTACCCGTGTGTGAGCAGCCATCGCGGACTCTCCGGGATCCAGCGACGGATGTACAGGATGACGAGTCCAATGGAAGCCCCGACCAGATACACGACTCGCCATCCGTGCGTCGGGGACATCAAGCCGCTATCAAGCACGAGCAGAGATACCGCAGCACCCACAATAGCCCCCAGCCAGAACGTGGCGTTGATCGCAAGATCGACGTGGCCCCGAACGCGGGCTGGGATAAGCTCATCGATCGCCGAATTCACCGCAGCATACTCGCCCCCGATACCGGCGCCAGTGAGCACCCGGAAGAATACGTAACTTGAAAGGTTCCAAGCCGCACCCGTCAGAGCGGTAGAAACGAGGTAGAGCGAGAGAGTAATGAGAAACAGTTTCTTTCTCCCGTGACGGTCGGTCAGGTATCCGAACAACAGCGCTCCGATTACTGCGCCCGCAAGATATCCGGTCGCGCTCAACCCGACCTGCTCGTCAGTAAGGCCGAGCGTCTCAGGACGTTTGATCACACCGGCGAGAGCTCCGGCAAGAGTCACCTCAAGACCATCCAGCAGCCAGGTGATTCCAAGGGCGAGCACAAAGAAATTGTGCCATCGGGTCCAAGGCAAGCGATCGAGGCGAGCAGGAATATCGGTATGTGTACAGTTCGTTGACATGCGACGATGGGGACCGCGGGTTGATCTGGGTCAAGCACCATTAAGTGCCCATATCGAATGTATGATTTGTCGCGCGACCCAGATATGGATTAACGCATACCTCTCGGCGTTGGGTGTGCGATAGGGCGCCGCGCCAGCGCTTGAGGAATGTGCACGAGACATGTTGAGGCGCAGAGGACATCCTGTCCTCTGGAACCTCATTGGGGCCGGTCAGCGGTGTTCACAGCATCGTAGGCAGGCGCTCTCCTGCACCCTTGAACGCGGTGTTCCGGATAAGTCCCGAAACGAAATTAGGCGGCAACGTCGGTTCGACGATGACCTCCCGAGAGACGACCCGCTGCAAGAGAGCGAAGAGCTTCCGACAGTCTGCCGCCGGCAGAGCTGTGCTGACGATGATGTCGATTCCCTTGCTCAGATCATCATCGCTCAGAACCGGCTGCCAAGGGTGAGCCATTCCGCACGCGATGGTGTCTCTCACACGACACGCGAGGGCCCGGCGCGATGGCTGCGAAGCTTCGCGGAGCTGGGGCTCAATCACTCGCTCCAAAAGGCTCGCCTTGTACGACGCAACGGCGAGCAGTCGCTCGACCAGCACCCCGACCAGCTGACTCGACAACACTTTGCGCGACAGGTCGCGAACGGCTCGCACGCACAGCCGCCAGGCGGAAACTCGGTCCCAGAACACGTCTGCGAACAGACGATGTCCGAACGCTTGCCGCTTGAGCAGTTCTGCATCCACCATGTGAACCAATCGGCCGGCATACTCCATAACCCACTCGCGATCCTGCGGCTCGTAGCCGCAGGGGAAAGAAAGCACGACAGCACCAAAGGCAAGTGAGTATCCGAGGCGTTCGAGCGGAAGCAAGATTTCTTCTCCCTCCCAAGGCGGAAGAACCGCGAGAAGCGCGTCTGCAAACTTCGCCCCGACTTCCGGTGACGCCGGTCGGAGAACGCGCGGCAGAGTAAGGTCGTGAATGACGAAGCGCGCGTCGAATCGATTTCCGAGGCTGACGAATTTGTTCAGGGCAGCAAGGTCTGGATCGATGAAGCCCATGCGCCGCTCCTTTCATTTGATATTATTAAAAACTTCTAAGGACAGGTCCTCCGTACGCCGAGAACCGCGGCTCGCAAGTGCGCGACTCCCGGCGTCGAAGGGAAAGACTCATGTTCGATGATTTTCAAGGAACGTCAGCGTGAAGGCCCACAAGGGTGAAGACCCACCAGAGCAAAAAGAGCGGTGAAGCTCTCGGCGTCTGAGGCTGCGCAGGGCGAGGTAGTGCCCGTCGGTGTAAAAAAGTTAGCAAATCGGACACTGACTTTCCACTGTCTCCTCAAGGTCGAAGGTCAGTAGACGGAACAATGAGAGTTTTCTATATTTTGCATGCGCATTCAGCGCACATGCCTGCCGAGCCCCGGACGCGCGAGCGCGAGGCACCGGCGATTGGGCTACAAAAGGAACCATGGCAATTCACATGCTCGCGGGAACACCCGCTCCGAAGGAACTGCTGATCGACGTCGCGACGTTGGTGAAGAACTATCACGACCGGATCCCGGACGTGAGCGTTGCATCAGAGAAAGTCGCGTTCGGCACCAGTGGTCACCGAGGCACCTCGACGGATTCGACGTTCACGGAAGCGCACATTCTCGCCATCACTCAAGCGATCTGCGAGTATCGAAAGGCACAAGGGTACACCGGTCCGATCTATGTCGGCAGAGATTCCCACGCGCTCTCCGGGCCTGCCGAGCGCTCCGCGCTGGAAGTCCTTGCTGCAAACGAAGCTCAGGTCTTCATCGCTGAAAATGGCGAGCTGACGCCCACTCCGGTCATTTCTCGTTTAATTCTCGCGTACAATCAACACCGCTCCTCCGGCTTGGCGGACGGGATTGTGATTACTCCATCGCACAATCCGCCGACGGACGGCGGTTTCAAATACAATCCGCCCCACGGAGGACCCGCCGACACGAACGTGACGAAGTGGATCGAGGATCGTGCGAATGAGCTGCTTCGAGGAAAGAATAGCGGCGTGAAACGGATTCCGATCGAACAGGCAAGAAAAAGCTCCTTCGTAAAGGCGGCGGACTTCATTTCGCCGTATGTCGATCACCTCAGCGAAGTCGTGGACATGAACGCCATCGCCGGATCAAGCTTGCGTGCGGGTGTAGACCCCCTCGGCGGAGCGTCTCTCCCCTATTGGGAGCGGATTAGGGAGCAATACAAGCTGAACCTCGAGGTGGTGAACACCGAGATCGATCCTCGATTCGGCTTCATGAGCGTCGACCATGACGGGAAGATTCGCATGGACTGCTCGAGCCCATATGCCATGGCGAAGCTGCTCGGATTGAAAGACCGGTTCGATCTCGCATTCGGAAATGACCCTGACTCAGATCGACATGGAATCGTCACGCCCTCAGCCGGACTCCTGAACCCGAATCATTATCTCGCGGTTTGCGTGTCGTATCTCTTTCGTCATCGCGACAGGTGGTCACCGAGCGCCGCAATCGGAAAAACTTTGGTCAGCAGCTCGGTCATCGACCGTGTCGCCGAAAAGATCGGCCGGAAAGTGGTAGAGGTTCCGGTCGGCTTTAAATGGTTCGTACCCGGCCTGCTCGATGGAACGCTCGGCTTCGGTGGCGAAGAGAGCGCCGGCGCGAGCTTCTTACGGTTTGACGGCGGACCTTGGTCCACGGACAAGGATGGGATCATCTTGAACCTCCTTGCATGCGAAATGACCGCCAAGCTGGGCAAAGATCCAGGTGTGCTTTTTGAAGAGATCGTGTCGGAAGTGGGCAGACCATACTATCGTCGGATCGACCAGAGTATCACGCTTGAACAGAAGGCGCGCTTCAAGAAGCTCAGCGCCGAGAGCGTCACAGCCCCAACGCTCGCCGGCGAGAAGATCACCGCAGTATTGACCCGTGCCACCGGAAACAACGAACCGATCGGCGGCGTGAAAGTTGCAACCGAAAACGGATGGTTTGCCGCGAGACCGTCAGGCACGGAGAACGTCTACAAACTTTATGCCGAAAGTATGTCGAGCGAGGACCACCTGGAGAGGATCATCAGAGAGGGCCAAGACATAGTCGCAAACGCGCTTTCGCATTAGACTGGCGATCCTCGGTATTTCGGCTTCTTAAGGAGATCCGCGAAGCTGTCGATACGTTCCTTAAGTGCGCGGTCGGCAGTAATTCGCTGTTGCCAATTTCACTTGAACCGTTTACAGGTCAATTATGTCGGAATTTAGTGAGATCAAAGTCCTCGTCATCGACGACGACCTGCAAATTCGCAAGATCATCAAATCGGTTTTGACCGCCCTCGGCGTGAAGGAAGTCACCCTCGCGACGAACGGACAGGAAGCGTACGACATGCTCAAAGTGCCGCCGTCATCCACACAGGGCGGACGAAAGAAATACGATCTCGTGGTCTGCGATTGGGTCATGCCGATAATGACCGGAATCGAGCTGCTCCACAAAGTTCGTGCGGACACATTCCTTAAAGAAACCCCGTTCCTCATGGTCACGGCGGAAAACGAGCACGACAATATCGTCAAAGCGATTGGGGAAGGTGTCACCGACTATGTTGTGAAGCCGTTCACCGCGAGCACGCTCGAGCAAAAGCTCAAAAAAGCGGTGGCAAAGATCAAGAAGTAGTCACGTGTCGGTGGGCTCGCTCGACGTCTTTGCGGGCTCTTCAGCGTCGCGGAGCGGCACGACGAGAATTTTGTCGATCCTCATTCGGTCCATGTCCACGATCTCGAAACGGAATCCCTCAATCTCGAAGGATTCACCCTCGCGGGGAATGCGGCCGATTTGCGTCAATACAAATCCGCCGAATGAGTGATACCCAGCGTGATCATACTGCCGGGGATTACGGATCCCGAGCTGTTGAAAGACTTCTTCTACGTCCGTTCCTGCATCAACGAGCCACGACCCGTCATCCCGGCGAACGAGAGACTTTGAGCCGAGATCGGATTCCGCAAGCTCACCAAAGACTGCTTCCATCACATCACGCGCGGTAACAAGTCCGTCGAGACCTCCGTACTCGTCGACGACCAACGCGACGTGCTCCTGAGTTCCCTTCATCTGATCAATCAAGCGAAGCACGGGCGTCGTCGAAGGAACTTTGAGCGGTTCGCGAATTATCGGTTCGAGCGATGCTCCGCGGGGATGGCTCATCTGCATCGCAATGTCGTGGAACGAAACGACGCCGAGAAATTCGTCAATTGTGCTCTTCCCGACGGGATAATGTGTGTGAGGCGACTCGCACGCCGCAACCCAGCTTGCTCCGAACGGGTCGTCAAGACTCAGCCAGACGAGCTCGGTTCGAGGCGTCATGACGGAGCTGACCGGGCGATCGCCGAGCCGCAGCACCTCGTGAACGATCTTCTCCTCAGTTCGTTCGATAATCCCCGACTCTGCGCCCTGCGCAACCACAAAATGAATTTCATCTTCAGTGACGGAGGACCCGTCTTGGGGTTCGATGTGGAGCGATTGCAGCAGATTCTGAGTCGAACGCTCGAGCAACCTTACAAGAGGAGAACACAGGCGAGAGAATGCAGACACGACGGGTGTCACAAACTTTGCAATCTGCTCCGGATACACCATCGCAATGCGCTTCGGCAGCAGCTCCCCGAGCACGAGCGTGAAGTAAGACACGATGATGACGACGAGACCGAATGCAATGGACTCGCCAGACGAGCTTAACAGCGGGAGCTGCGAAAGCCACGCTCCGAGCTGTGACGCGATGGTCGCGCCGCTGTAAACACCGGTGAAGATTCCGATGAGCGACATTCCGATCTGTATCGTGGAGAGAAATTGGGTCGGCGAGTCGAGCATTCGCAACGCCGCCTGCGCACGTTTGTTCCCGGCTTCCGCCTCTGGTTCGAGCCGAGCTCGTCGGCTCGATACGATGGCGATCTCCGCCATCGCGAGCATGCCGTTGATCAGGATGAGCGCAAAGATGATAAAGAGTTCGGCCACCGCGAGTCATACCCGGAAAATTGGTCAACTGGTGTTCTAGCATAAGCCACCAGTCCGGATACAGCACAACATTCCTGACGCTCCCTGAAGCAGCAGCATTCCATTGAACCCGGAACAGAACGCTGTTGCTTAAGCTGTCGGATACGAAAGCCACAGCGCCGATGCATTGGGAGCATCGGCGCCGGGCAATCGTGTTCGGCATCATGACGTCACCCGTTCGGATCGAGGGCGATACGGAAGACGCCGGGCTGGGCGTGAGCTTCGATCGCACCCTCCGCGAACGCCTGCGGAGTGGAGAACGACTGCTGGACGAAGTTGTCCCAGAAGCCGCGACGGCGGCTGTTGACCTGGCCGAGCATGCGCACGGCGTAGTCCAGGGCCACATAGGGGAAGTTGACGGCGAAGACTTTCCTCCCGCTGCGCAGCACGTCCCACTTGTACTGCGTGCCGCAGTCGCCGGCCTCGACGGTCTCCGGGCCCGCGATGGACGTGCCGACGCAGACCGTGTCCGCGCCGCCGAACCCACCCAGGTGCCGCGAGCGGAACGCGTTGGTCGCGAAGCGCGCACTGGTGCAGAAGTCGATGACCATACACGGCGAGCGACCGGCGAAGGCCGGGTGCGTGTTCACCAGCTTGGTGAAGTCGTATCCCGTGTCGTTCACCGCGAGATCATCGACGGAGACGTAGTGGAACCGGTCTCCACCGATCTCCTTGAGGCTCCGCCAGCGCGGATCCCACTTGTCGGGGTTGCTGGTGTCGAAGGAGCTCTTCGAGATGAACACGACCTTGAACTGTCCCGGACGGGAGAACGGCTGCTGCGGGAACCAGCCCGCGGTGCCGCGAACCCGAGTCACGGGGTCGAGCCGGAGGAGCGTGCTCTCCCAGCGATTCTGGATGCGATCGAGCGCCGCGCGGTCGACTCCGATGTTGCCGAGCTCCGCTTCGACGTCGTCCCAGAGGCCGGAGAGCCTTTCGGCCTGCGCGGCCCGGAAGTCGAAGGTGAAGAGGTCTTCCCAGCAGAGCGCTTCGATCCCCGTGACCGCCGCGCATGGCCCGAGGCCGAGCACGACGACCACCGGATCGCGACCGAGATCGTCGGTCTGCGCCCAGTACGGGATCTGCGCGCCCTCGGTGTGGGCGAGCATCAGGCAGTTGATGCCGATGGAAGCCGGCTCGCCGAGCGCGAGATCCTGCGCGCGGCACAGGCCGTCGACGTCGAGAGACAGCGCGGAATCCGGGTAGCACACGAGCTCCCGGAAACCGCCGAACCCGAGCATCGGGTCGTGCGCCTTCACGGCGATGCCTCGTTCGACGGACGCGCCGTTCGACGCGTCGAACGGACCCTGGCAGAAGTGCGTCTGCCCGCAGCCGCAGAACTTGCAGCCGCAGAGGCTGCGGACACGCCCGGCGCCGAGCTGGCCGACGCGGAGCGTGCTGCCCTCGCCGGTGTCGATCACTTCGACGCCGAACTCGTGACCGGCGACGAACTTCGGACCGGGGTTACCGTGGTGCGAGAGGAGCTCGTCGTCGGTGCGGCAGCGGTTCGCGCGCACGACGCGTCCGATGAAGTGGCCCTTCGGGATACCGCGCCCGTCGACCGTGTCGAGCAGGCTGGGCGGGATGATGCCGAGCTGCTGGAAGTCGTAACCGTGCTTCTCGCGGTTGACGACGACGGAACCGGCGGTCACGTTCCGCCAGTCAGTGACGTGAGCACGCCAGTCGCGGCGGATATCGCTCCAGCGAAGGACGGCGGGGGAAGTGGTGGAGGTCATGTTTGAAACCCTCGTTCAAGAGACTAGCGAATCCATTCTTGGACACTCAATCGGTTGCCGCCAAAGCACACCGGGTGTCTGCACCCCGAGCGTTGTAGCTGAGGCCAAAGAGCCGCTGCGGAGCGATCGCTTTAGGCTCAGCTACAAGCATCTGACAGTGTGATCGGAACGAATTCGGAAGCTTGAACGGAGGTCAGCTGCGGATAAAGGCCGCAACAAAAGGAAAAAACAAAACCATGATGGAATGCTACTCTTTCAGAGAACGGCCTGCGTTCAACAAAGAATGGACATCGCGGGGGCTCAGATGCCCCCAACTTAAACTGGGGCGAAGAGAACTCGAATCGGTTGGTCCTAGCATTCCTCTCATAAACTATCAAACTTTTAAATTACTCTATTGGATTTTTCAATACAGGTCGGAATATTTGCCCAATTGTCTTAAAACGACCCACGAAATCATGAGCGATTATAAGCGGCTAAGCGAAAAAACTTTAACTTTTCGCGTCAAGGTCGCCGATATAGTCTTCAATCGAGCCGAAAGGCCCACCAACGAGGACCGCTATGAAATGCCCTGCATGCCAGAACTCTCTGACGCAACTGCAAGCCGGTGATGTCACCGTCGATGTCTGCAAAGGCGGATGCGGCGGCGTCTGGTTCGACGATCGCGAGATTAAGAATTTTGATGAAGAAGCGGAGGTGCTTGCGCTGCCGATCTGCAACGTAGAACGCTCACCGAACCCAAGACTAAAATTGGGCGCGGTTCGTTCCTGCCCGCGTTGCGGTGACGACGCGGTTCTCTGTCGTCGCTACTTCGATGTGCACGGACAGGTTGAGGTCGACCAGTGCCTGACATGTTCCGGAATCTGGCTCGATGCGGGCGAGCTCGACACGATCCGGAAACAATACAAAACCGAGGACGAGCGAAATGCTGCGGCCGAGTCTTACCTGTATGCGCAGCTTCGCGATACAGAAGAGAAGCTGGAGCTCACGACGGAGCTCCGCCTTGCAAACGAATCACCGCCAGTGAAAATGTTGCGGCGATTTTTTCACAACCACTTCTTTACACCCAAAAGCTGAAGCTCAGCTCTTCGCGTTTCCAGGCCGCCGGGTCACCTTGAGTGAGCGGCGGCGCAGCGCTTCTTCGATCTCCGAAAGCCGGACGTCAGCGCCGACCGCTCTGACACTTGCGAAGTAAAGCAGGTCGGCGAGCTCTTCGATAACTTCTCTCCTCGAGTTTGCCTGATTCACTTCTCCCGCTTCTTCCAACAATTTTTTGCCCAGCAGCTCGGCGTCTTCGAATAGTCTCTTCGAATAAGAACCGGCGGGGGCGGATACCTTTCGTTGTTCGAGGGTTCGGAATAACTCCCCAATCCCGAGCTCCGGCCCAAAGCAGTTGCGGCGTTCGAGATGGCAGAATCCGGCACCGTGTTGCCGGACGACGAAACGCAGAGCGTCTCGATCGCAATCCAGATCGATCGCCAGAAGCTCTTGAAATGCGCCCGAGCTTTCGCCCTTTCTCCAGAGGCCGCGTTTACGCGACTGATACACACCGCGACCGGTGCGCACCGACTCCGCCACACTTTCCGCGTTCGACCAGCAGAGTCCGAGAGCTACCCCGCTTTCGTCGCAAACGATCGTCGGCCAAAGTCCGTCTGTTCTGTCGCTCGAAAGAGGAGCGACTATCGACTCCGCAAAGTCGAGCCTCCCGGTATAGAGCGCCATACCGACCTGAGAATCCGCTCCCATCCGATCGAGCTCCGCGATCTCGCGGCTTGTCGTAATTCCGCCGGCAATCGTCACTCGGCAGTCACCGGCAGCCCTCACAATCGCTTCAACCTGGTCGAGATTCGTTCCCTGAAGCCGCCCTTCCCGCTCGACGAACGTCACGAGAAATCCGGACACAAATTCTCGGAGCTCTTCGATTCGTTCGATAATTCCGCGGCCCGTTGTTTCCTGCCAACCTTCAACGACAACATCACCGTTGAGCGCATCCAACGCGGCAATAACTCGACCCCGGGGAAGCTCTCGAAGGATTTCGGGCACCGCTCTCGTCCCCAAAATCACCTTCTTCGCCCCTGCATCGAGCCAGCGAACGGCGGTTTCAACGTCACGAATTCCGCCCCCCACTCGACAAGGCGCAATCGAGAGCAGATCTTTGATCGTTGATTCGTTCGAGCCTTTTTTCATTGCAGCATCGAGATCAATCACTGCAATCTCACCGGCGATACGGAACTGTTCGGCGATCGGACGCGGATCTCCCGCTCCGAGAGCCTTCTCCTTACCGCCGACGAGCTGGACGGCTTCACCCTGGATCAGATCGATGGATGGAATGATCATAGGCGGACCTCGATGCCGTTCTGTCGTAGATAAGTCTTGAGATCATCGGCGCTGTACTCCCCCTCGTGAAAAATGGAGGCGGCCAGCACGGCGTCAGCACCGGCCTGCAGCGCTTCGAGAAAATGTACCGGATCGCTTGCTCCGCCGGATGCGATTACCGGAACAGAAACAGCCCCTGCTATTGCGGAGACGAGCTCACAATCGTAACCACTGCGTGTGCCGTCACGATCGACGCTGGTCAGTAGGATTTCGCCCGCACCGCGAGACACCGCTTCTTTCGCCCACTCGACTGCGTCGATTGAGCGCTGTTCGTCACCCGAGCGAATGACCACGTCCCAACCGCCGGCCCGCCGAATAGCGTCGAGCGCGAGCACCGTGCATTGGCTGCCGAACAATCGAGCGAGCTCATTGATGAGCTCCGGTCGAATCACGGCAGCTGTATTGACGGATACTTTGTCCGCGCCGGCATCGAGCAATCGCCCGGCATCGTCAGCAGTTTTAATCCCTCCACCGGTCGTGAGCGGTATTGAAAGACGTTGCCGCACAGAGGCGATGGTATGACGATGTGCGCCTCGGCCTTCAGGCGTGGCAGACACGTCGAGAAAAACTATCTCATCAGCTCCCTGCGCTTGATACAGCGAAGCTCGCTCCACCGGATCTCCGACATCGCGAAGCCCTTTGAATTTGATTCCCTTCACCACTCGACCGTCCTTCACGTCGAGGCAGGGTATGATCCTTCTCGTCAGCACTTCTTCGAGCCTCCCACGAATCCGGCTGCCCAGTTGCCGAGCATTTTTTCACCAAGAGTGCCGGAGAGCTCCGGATGGAACTGACATGCGAGCAGCCCGCCGACCTCGAAACCCGCGATGAACTTTTGCCCGTAATCGGACACTGCGGCGACCGCATCCTTTGGGGCTTCAGTGACGCAATAAGAGTTCGCGAAGTAAACGTATCCCGATTGGAGGGCTGCGCATGACGGGTCGGCATCGATCCGATTCCATCCGAGCTGCGGAACTTTGGCTGCATTGGAGAATCGACGCACCGCACCCGGGAAGATTCCGAGCCCACGGGCGCCGGGGCTTTCTTCACTTTGTTCGAAAAGAAGCTGCAATCCCAAACAAACTGCGAGGGTCGGTCGCCCATTCAGAATCCGGTTACGAATTGCCTCATCGAGCTTGCGTTCACGCAGAGCCTCAGCCCCGGCACCGAAGGCACCGACTCCGGGGAGAACAACAAGATCTCCAGAGAGCACGTCTTCCGGTTTCTCTGAAAGCTCGGTTTCCAAACCGAGCCGATGAAGAGAGGCCAGGACAGATGCAACGTTGGCCACTCCCGTGCGAATAATTTTTGCGA
The DNA here is from genome assembly GCA_046328905.1 of Bdellovibrionota bacterium. GTDB lineage: Bacteria > Bdellovibrionota_C > UBA2361 > SZUA-149 > CAZDWZ01 > JAXLVP01. Next base: position 777,467 of record JAXLVP010000002.1, on the reverse strand, counting down.
CTCTCATACTACACCAACGTTGCTTTCACACCGGGCGGAACACCGCGCCGGAACGGGTTCACATCGAAGGCTTCGGAAAATGCGTCACCAAGCGAACGAAAGATTTCACGCCACCCGGCGTCCGGATTGCTGTAGTCAGACACATGGATCATCAAGCTCGCAGACATACCCCCGGCGAGCCCATCGATGAAATCGTCCAAGTCCTCCGATCGAAGCCCCTTCCCCACATTCTGTCCAAGCAGAAATGCCTGTTTGAATCGAACTGCGTTTCCGTCGCGTGGGACCAGCCGCCAAAATTTTCGACCTTCGACGCTCACACCGACGCGAACATTTTTGGAGAGATCGGCGAGTGTTCTCACCGTACTTCCAGCGGCGTTCACGCCGAGAAGCTCCATCCTCAGCTTGAGGACCTCGAGCAACGCTCGTCCGACGACGAGTCCGATATCCTCCATCACAACGTGGCTGGAAGAGAGCGTTGTCGCTTCAAAGTCGATATCGATCTTCGCTCCGAGCCCGAAGGAAAACATCGCGAGCAGACGTTCGAGATCGTGCACGCACGGTTCGATACTCTCATCGACGTTCAGTCGCAAAGCGACCGCATCTCCCGATGAGAAGTCCACCCTCGCAGAGATCTTCGTTTCTGCAGTGTGGCGTCTCACCGCTGCTACCTGAGGTCCGCATTCAGTGACCTCGAGCGCACCGGTTCCCACTCTTGTGTCGACCGTGATACACGATTTCAGCTCGGCTCTTGCGGCAGTAAATGGTTCTAGCGGGCAGTAAATTCTGCCGAGCGCAATCCCAAGGGCGCGATAAATGCCCTCCCACGTGTGGTGAGCGTCTTCGACTGTCCACACTTCGACCGAAAGCGTGGCATTGAGCCCTTCGCTCAATCCTTCGAAAAGATCGAGGAGCGGACGGCCGCTCTCCACCTGCTCACATCGCAATCCAACAAACCAATCTCGGTCGATGCCAGCAACTGTTTGAAATTCGACTTTTGGAGTGCCCCGACGGACGGCGACGACCGCGCTCCCATCATCGATCATTCCGAGAGCTGCGGAGTCGTTCGCTTGCGGATGAAACTGAGCGACCTGAACTCCAAAGGCTCGCCCGAGCGCTCGCCAGTCGTCGTCCTTCCAATCGACCTCGACACTCAAACCCATACGCCAGGAGATATGCTCCAGCATGTGGCTCACGAAGTGGTTTGGGGTGACGATCCTTTTCTTGCGGACATCGCCGAAAGAGATCCGAATTGCCGCGGCAGACATAACGATTCTCCTAAGATTCAACCCGGATGCGGACAGAGCGAGTATGAGCGTCCAAAGTCTCTACTCCGCTGATCGTCGTAATGATCGGTTCGAGATTCCGAATGCCTTCGTTCGTGAGAAACTGAATTTCAGATTTCTTGAGGAACGTCTCGACTCCGATCGGAGAGACCGTTTTCGGTGCAATGCCGGTCGGGAGGCAATGGTTCGTCCCGCTTGCATAGTCTCCGACTGCTACCGGAGCGTTTGCGCCAAGGAAGATCGATCCAGCGTTCGAAATCCCCTCGCATGTTTTCCAAGGGTCCGCAGTAATGATCTCGAGATGCTCTGCGCTGTAGTCGTTCGCAAACGCCATCAAAGCATCCGTCGAGTCGAAAATTACGATCGCGCTGTAGCGCCCCAGTGCGACCTCTGCGACGGCGCGTCGACCGAGCCTCGGGAGCTGGAGACGCAGCTGCTCGACTGTAGCAGTCGCCAGGGCTTCGCTCGTCGTCGCAAGAACGGCGCACGCGTTCTGGTCGTGCTCGCAGCGAGCAAGGATGTCCGCAGCACAATAGTCGGGACGTGCGGTTTCATCCGCGATAATGAGCGCCTCTGAAGGACCCGAAAGCATGTCGATTGCCGTGCCTCGCAGCGACACTTCGATCTTTGCGGCCTGCGTATAAATGCTTCCTGGTCCGACAATCTTGAGCACCGGGCGAATCGTTTCAGTTCCGATGCTCATCGCTGCGATACCCGCAATGCCTCCGACTCTGTAGATTTCGTCGGTGCCCGCAATATCTGCCGCAATCAACATCTCATAGTGCTTCCCAGTCGGCGGAAAGCAGGCGACCACTCGCGGCACGCCCGCCGTTTTCGCTGCAACGGTAAGTATCTGCATCACTGTCGGAAGCGGAACCTGGCCCGCCGGCACGGTGAGGCCGACACTTTCGATCGGTGTAATCTTCCACCCCGTGATTACTCCCGGAACGAATTCTGCCGTTTCTTGGCGCTTTTCCGGAACCTGGCGCCGGTGGAATTCGGTCGAAATTTCGATCTGCCGCCTGATCGCGTCAACGACTTTCCGATCCACGTGGCGGTAGGCTTCTTCGATGTCTACCCTGGTTACTTTCAATTGGTCTTGAGTAAACGAAGGATTGTCGAACGTGCGAATGTACTCGACAAGCGCCGCGTCGCCTTGTGACTCGATTTTTGCAATCCACTCTCGCGCGATCTCGCGCGCGGCGCCGAGATCGAGCTGAGATCGCCTCATTACCTTCTCTTTTACCTGGGGGTCAGCTCCGCTCCAACGCAGGACCGAGATCAGCTCATTTTCCAGTGCGGCAGTCATTGTTGTCGACTCCATATTTCAATTCTTCTGAATGCTTCTTCTATCTCCTGTTCGGTCCCGCCGAATGAGAGGCGAATATGCCCTTCGCCGCTAGGTCCGAACGCTCTTCCTGGGATCGTGATGACTCCGGCCTCCTCGAGAAGTTTCGTGGCGAATGCCTGTGAGTCGAGCCGGCTGCCGTGGTACTTAGGAAAAACATAGTAGGCGCCTTCCGGCCGCTCATACGAAAAGTGGTCCCTCAACCGGTCGAGTCCGGCGCACGTCAACCGACGACGGCGGTCGAGAGTGGCTTTCAGCGACTCACCCTCGTCTGGATTCGGCTCAGTCAATGCAGCAAGCGCGGCAAATTGAGAGATAGTCGGCGCGCAAATCACCGCAGCATCATGAACCTTGAGCGCTTGGTCGATCACCTCGGGCGGCGCATACATATAGCCGACACGCCAACCAGTCATTGCAAACTGCTTGGAGAAGCTGAAGCAGGCGATCACCCGGTCTTTGATTTCCGGAAAGCTGAGAAAGCTGGAATAAGGAACATTGTCATAGACGAGAAAGTCGTAGGTTTCATCGGCGATGAGCACCAGCTCCTTTTCGAGCACAACGTTGACTATGCTTTGCAGCTCTTCGCGCGAAAAAACTTTTCCGGTCGGATTGACCGGATTGCACACGACGATGGCTTTCGTGCGAGGTGAAACGGCGTCACGAAGGCGCGCCTCGTTCACTCCCCACCGATCCTCCTCATCGAGCGGGACGAACACCGGTCGTCCACCGCTGAATAGCACCTGCTCGATGTGCGAAGCGTAGCTCGGATCGAAGAGAAGCACTTCGTCACCTTCGTCCACAACGCTGACAAGGGCCGTAAAGAGCGCCTCCATCGCTCCTGCCGTGATGAAGACTTCGCTCTCCGGGTCTACCGACCGCCGGCTCTTCTCCTCGAGCACTTTCGCAACAGCAGTTTTCAGCTCGGGCAGACCGGGTTGCAAACTATACTTTCCGATGGCGGGATCGGTCTCGAGCCACTCGGACACCTTGCGTCGGATATAGGCCGGCGTCGGGACAGAGGGAATGCCTTGCCCGAGCGATACTGCTCCGGGAACTGAACGGGCAAGAAGGGGCATCCGCTTGATAGCCGAGACCTGAATTTCTCGCACACGCTTCGCAAATGTGATGTTCGACATCAGGCCCTCTGATTCGGTTGAGTGATTTGCAAACCGCTATCGAACTGCAAGCAGGAACGCTGTTCTTCTGCAATCATTGCGAGCCCGGTGGCCTTGAGCAATTCGAGGTCTTCGGCAGTCGGCGCGACGATTACCATGAGGACGCATCCGCTATTTTTGCCGAGCGTCACATGCCAGCCGCGTTCGACCAGCGCACCGAGGAAGACAAGATCGTAATCAGGATAGCTGCACTTACCTTTCTCGCTCGGAAGCCACAGCAATCCGTCGAGCTCGCGAGTAGCAAGCTGCCATCCGGCTGTTACAGCGGCAGGAGCTGAGCTCACACGAACTTTCGATTCGTCAATGGTGCCCCCGCTCAGAGCCGCCAGCCGGCGTGCGAACTGGGACACGGAGCCAGCACCGTAGTCGTATACATCCACTCGAAGAGAATCAGCCGATTCGAGGCGCCGAGCAAAAGACGGGAGGAAGGTCGGTCGCGCATTTGCGCTGGAGTAGACCTCTCCCTCGGAGATCATGTTCCAGGAGTAAACGAGACGCCCGTCGGAGTCGGCGAGCCCGATCATCGTCCCCCAACTGCTCTCTCCTCTACAATACGAATCAGTTCCGTCCAGCGGGTCGACGAGCAGCTGGTACCGCGCGTCCGAGCTTTTCGGCGGAACGCAATCACTGTCGAGCTGCTCCTCGGCTTTCACGACGTAAGTCCCTGCGAGCTCAGTACCGGCAAAGTAGCGCAGCACCTCGCGCTGTATCCCGATATCCGCCTGCGTCACAAACTGCCCGTTTCCCTTTGCCATGGCGGGAAGCGGTCTTCCATTGGCACGGTCCCGCAGCGTAGTGGCGATTGACAAGATCTGCTCCGTCGGAATGTTTCGAAATGCCCCTTCTACAATCTCACGTTCCATAACGCTCCTCACGGCACGATCTGCGAAAGCTCGCTTACAACGATGTCCGTGCCTCCGCAATTTTTTATCGCCGGAATGAGCCGAGGGAGGTCCGACCGCGGGACGGCGGCTTTCAGCGCGAACCCGCTATTGCCGTGCAGGGGAGCAATTGTCGGCTCTCTCATGCACGGCAAAATAGCGATGAGTGCATCAAAGTTTTCGGTGGTGACATTGACTTCCAACATGACGCGTTTTCGTGCTTCGATCACAGAGCGAAGCAGAAGCACAAGGTGCTCGATTTTCGTTCGCTTGTTCTTGTCTTCGAGCGCCCAAACGTTCGCGTAGAGGCGTGTCGAAGAGTACAGGAGCTCATCTACAATTTCGAGCTGATTCGCACGAAGCGTCGCTCCACTGGCAGTATTGTCGACGATGCAGTCGGCATCTTCCGGCGGGAATACTTCGGTCGCCCCATTGGCGCGAACGAAAGTCGCCTGATACCCACGGCGTTCGATCCACGCGCGTGTCAGCCGTTCATATTCGGAAGCAACGACGAAGGCTCGTTCCGGCAGCTTCCCGTTCTCCAGAAATGCAGTGGGAGCGGCGGCAACCAGCTTTACCGGATCCAGTCCGGTGTCGAGAAGCTCGACAATCTCGACTCCAAGCTCAGCGACCCAGTCAGCCCCCGCGAACCCGACGTCTCTGGAGCCGAGGTGAAGCATTTCGACTATGTCCCGCGGCTTGAGGATCTTCGCTTCGAACTCAGGGAGCGAGACGATTGGTCGGTATGTCCGGCTACCGGCGCGGATTTGGATTCCGGCCGCTTGCATCAGGTCGAAAACGCCTTTTTCCATTCTGCCTTTGGGCAGAGCGAGCTTGATCTGTGGAGACGATGAGGGGGTCATGGGTCGTTCGCAGTACGTTAAAAGTTAAAACGTTCGGTTAAGGGAGATATGCGTAATGGATTATATTCCGGCTGAGTTCGGCGCTGCCGGCGCGCGCGCAGTTTATCGGCTTGGGAGCCGATGGACGTGGTGGTGGGCGTGGACTGTGATGGAGACGGTCAACATAGGGGCATATCCTGCCATATTACGGCAATTTCGTCAAATACGCTCCCTCGCATCGCTCTGCGATGGGCATCCCCGACGGACAACCGGTATTTCGGGGCGAAGTGAATGCTAACTAACAAGGAGGACTGCGGTTTGACCCTGATGGAGAACGGCCTCGGTAGTGCTCCCGAACACCTTCTCATTCACCTTGTTCGAGCCGAACGCCCCGAGCACCAGAACGCTCGCGTCAATTTGGTCGATATACGTGAGAATCGCCTCTCCCGGCTCTCCAGTCACGCAGACCGGTGTAACTTGCACACTGTAGGCAGAAAGATATTCGAGCGCCGGTGCCTGCAGTTTTTCGCAGTCAGACGGAGAGCTGGTCACTGTGATCAGATGGAGAGCATCGATGTCAGAGATCTCTGCGAACTCCGCGGCGGCTCGGAGCGCTCGGTCGGAGGGCAAAGTACCGTCGTAGGCGACGACCATCTTCGATTCACCGGTAACGTCCTCTGCGACTACGAGCACAGGTCGGGCAACGGATTGCAAAATGAGCTTCGCTGTATCACCGGTCTGTTTCGAAGCCGCGCCGGTTCGGAGACCGCTATTTCCAAGAACGATGAAATCGACAGCCCGTGCACGTTCCTGGAGCACCTGCTCCGGCTCACCGCGCACGCTGAGAAAACGTCCTTCGATTTGGGCAGACTCACAGCGCTCGAGGAATGCTTTGTGGAAGAACTGCGACTCCGCCGCGATCTTCTGCTCTTCTTCGGCAAGCACTGCGCCCGACAATGCTGAAACACGGTCGATGTCCTCGACAAACACGCCGACGAGCTCCGCTTGGACAATGCCTCCCAAGCTTCCGGCGATGCTGAGCGCAGCGGACGCAGAAGCCGAGTCATCCATCGCTACCAAGATTCGTTTGATCATGCGGCACAATCCGTTTCGTTGTCGTATTCCTCGGTTCAGAATATCCCAGGATTGTGGAAAGGACAATCAAACAGCAGCGAAAGAGAATACTTTCGGTGGTATAGCGACGGGGTGGAAAATGCCCTCCATGGCAGAAGCTCACTCCTCTTCAGCGGCACGGCTCTGTTCGCCGCGGCGCCGCAGGCACGTTACGTAAATTCGATTCTTACAATCGCGACTCTTCCGGTCGCAGCCCTATATTCTCCGGCAGCGGCGTTTGAATACCGCAGCACTCAAGAGGCCGATCGAGAGCAACCCGCCCGTCAGCGGTTCGGGGACGGAAGACGTAGCAGCCGTAAGCTTCAAGTTCGGATTGCCAACGACGTTGATGGGAAGCGGAGCCCCCGTGAGCTGGATCCAATCGTTGAAATACAGATCGTTTCCACTCGCAAGAATTGTCGCCGGAAAGCCGATTGAGTAAAGCGTCAGGAGACTGTGGGCTCTGATGACATCCTGAAAAATCGAGAAGTCAGTCCGAGGAGAGAATGATCCTACGGCGATATGCCCTTGCGGCGGCGGATTGTAGCTGCCGTTGGGGAAAGCGAACTCGACTCCGCCCGGTATAGCCCTCACCTGGCCAAGTGTCATCGACAGGTCGAAACGGGTGCTGTCGGAACCGCTTAACACGGCTTGAACGAAAAGCTCGTCAAGCACTGAGTCGTAATGCACAACGGACGTCTCGCTCAGCACCGTAAGTAATCCGAGCGCACCCATGAAAAACGACCCACTCAGCTGATACTGAGTGTCCTCATGGAACACAGGCGTGGCTCGGCAGACCGATCCGCTGCTGGCAATAATCAAAACACTCAGGATTGCGCTGCGGACAAATGAGCGGAACCACAAAGAAGAACCTTTCATAAAATCATTCCGTGCTAATGAACGTTATCCTCAAGAAACTACACGAACAGACTCTCGGGCTCCTGATCGGCCCAGTTCGGCATCGGGAACTGAGCGTCGGACGGCATTGTCTGCGGGAAGATCAAAGTCGGATCATATCCTGCGCCCCGAAGCACCGCCGCAAGCGGAGCAAAGCTGTTCGTCGAAGGTACCCACGCGTTCTCAACACTTCGGTCGATATCTTGAACACTGACCGGATTGCCGTACACCCGAACGCCTCCGCGTTTGAATGCACCCGACAACATAAGGTAGTTCGTCGCAAATCCGTGATCGACACCAATATCCGAATCACTCCCTCCTGTTGTGGACTTGAACTGTCTTCCAAACTCGGAGAACACAACCACTGCGCTCTTGTCCCAAGCTGTTCCGCCACCGTTGACCTGAATTCCTTTGAGTCGGTTGATGAGGACTGACAGCCCCGTAGCCAACGCTTTGAGCTTGCCGCCCGCCGTGCTGGTCCCGAGAAGGATCTCCTTGAGCGATTGATGCGTATCGAACGAGGCGAATGAAGTGCTCGAAATCATCGTTCGGGGGAATCTTCCGGAAGCGACGTGGTAATCGGCAAGCTCTCCCGCAGCACTACACCGAAGCAGAAACTCCTGATCCGCGCCTTGGAACCACCCCGGATTCGCTGGTTTCGGCGTTGTGTGCGACCCGAGCTCGGCGGTGACCGCGTCCATTGATTTGAGCGCATCGCGCATCCGAGCCTTGACCGAGGTATCCGCACCTCCCGGCGGTGCGCTTCGAATCACATCGCGGATCACGTCGCTCGCGTAGACATCAGTAATTGACCCTTTCCCACGGAGAGTCTCGAGGAGCGACGGCAGCTCGTATACCTGCGATTGCTGCGTCAGGTAGAAATCGGCCGGAGTCGAGCCGACCGAATAGACCTGACCTTTCTGAAATCCATATTCCTGAATGATTCGCGCAAGCCATCCGCTCCCTGCTCGATCTGCGCCGCTCAATGTGTAGCAACCACGGCCGAGTCGAGAAGTCGCGTTGTAGTGCGAGCGGTCACCGCTCGGGTTTCCAACGCCGGTGAAGAGCTTCAGCTCGTCCAGGCTCCGAAGTGAATCGAGCAATACCTGAAAGTCCTTGTGCAACCCCACGGTTCGGCCCAGCGGTAGAATGTCCGCATTCGGGACGAGTATCGGCTTGCGAAGCTGCGAAAGACGCTGCTGAACCTCTGTTGAAGTGCTTGGATAAGCGGTCAGAGCGTCCATCCCGCCCTGGAGGAACACGAAGAACAAAAATCTTACCGGGGCATTGGTATTGTTCGTTGCCGTCGCGTAGCTCAGTGAAGGTCTGAGCAGGGACGACGTAAGCAGCGCACCCGCGCTGCACAGAGAACATGAAAGAAACGATCTGCGATTCATACAACCTCCGGTAAAAAATTAGTTCAAGATGTATTGCGGCAGCGCGGCTAGAATACGAATGACGCCTTTCACCTTCTGGCGAAGCGATTCGGCCTGCGCTGTGTTCGTATACGAGGCGGCGACCAAGTCTTGGAACGGTCGCGGTCGAGTGCGAACCGTACCGTTCGTATTGTAGCCGTCTGTTGTCGTATCGAGGAAAGCCAGAATCCGAGTGCGCTGATCAGCCTCGAGAGTAATTCCGAGCTTATTTGCGAGCGAGTCCGCGAGCTGGCCCGACGTTACTGCACGATGTTCGCTATATCCAGGAATGAGGGTGAACCAGTCGAACGCATGGTCGCGGTCGATAGCTCCAAAGATATCCTGGAGGCCCTGCAGCCGAAAGAACAAGCTCGATTCGGAGAGCGCCGACTGACCCCAATTGCGGACATCAGGATCGCGCGAAGACCCTGCGATGAACGACCAGCCGAAGACGCCTTGGTCAGGCGAGAGAGGTTCGTGCCGCGTCTGATGGAGCGCGTTAGAGATGGCTGCACGGATATGGTCCGACGCGGTGTCGTATCCCTCACGATACACCGGCAGCCCAAGCCGCCGCATGATGCTCGAGTAATACCAAATCGGAGAGGACACCGAGCTGTCGACCGAACCGCGGCAGTACATCGCTTGGGACTTCATGAGCACCCTCATAAACGGTTCCGGTTCGAAGTTGTAGCTCTTGAGCAAGGTGCCGAGCTGGCCAATGAGCGTTTTGCTTGCGTTCGGGTGGACGAAGAGCCCGAACATTCGCTGAGCCAAATTGTTCGCCGTAGCAGGGTGATCATAGTACACCCGATCAATTGCAGACTCGTAGTTGAACGCCGCCGTTTTCGTACCTGCAACTTTCGGGAAGAGCGTTTTTGCTCCGCTGTCCCAAAGGTCCCGCTGAAAGAACACTTCGGTGCCGCTCGTCGCACCGTTGCGAGTGAGGCGAAACCCAGTGAGCGATTGAGTCATTGCCTGCACGTCATTCTCGTTATAGTTCGGCGCTCCGTTTGCCGGGTTAAACGTTCCCATCGTGAAGATCTCGAGCAGCTCACGCGGATAGTTCTGGTTCGAGCGATTCTTCAGGTTTGCAGGCAGATTCAGAAACGGACCGGTGATTGGGTCGAACAGAAATGCGTCAGTCACCAGTCGAAGGTTTTGGAGCTGATGGACTCTGATGTTCGGAAGATATTGAGTGCGGTATCGCGTGCCGTCTCCCATGTCCTGATCCGTCACAATCGGATAGTTCATCAGGTTCAGCACATGCTGCTGCGCTCCGGAGCGATTCGCTCCCTGGCTCGAAGCGTACTGCTGCAGAAGGAAGAGCGTGTAGCTCGCATAGAACGGGCGACCCTCGAAGAGGTAGCGCTGCAGGTAATGTTTCGCGAGGTCTGCTAACTGGTTGAGCACTGCGTTGTCGTTCGACAGTCCGAGCCCGTCCATCTGATGAAATTGGACGCTGTCGAGATACGTCGGCGGCTCGTAAAGCAGCAGATCAATGATCGGATCGATGTTGAACCGCTGCGTCGCACTCGGCGCATCAGTGATCCCGGGGATCGGCTGTCCGAACGCGACCTTGTCCATGAGGTGGCGAACCTCGTCGCGGGTAATCGTCGGCCCATACGGCGCAACGGATTGGCAGTCGCCGGAGAAAGGAGCGGGATCGGCCGCTGAGGCAGTGCTGGCCTGCGTGAAATTCAGTAAAAGAAGAGCGGAGAAGAAGATCTTGTATCGTGCGGCGCAGACTCGGCGCTCGTGTTTCGGCGGCATAGCAACCTCTCGAATAACCATTCCTGATCACATTCAGGCTTCGAGAGCATTTACCGCCCCACCACACCATCCGACTCCCCAACGACCTCGTTACCCGTACCTACTTCCGTCCATCCACGCTGCGCGGAGTTGATCGCGAACCATTCGCCGATTGGGAGGGATGAGTTGGATGAGAATTCGTGCGGTACTCAAGAAAAGATCGTTCTGTCGGCATCCCTGCCGCTCAGACTTCAAGCTTGAGCACTGACGGATCGTCACTCCACTCCGCCGCCCACTTCAACAACCGCACACAGATGACGTACAACGAAAACGTTATGTGAGTCGGATTTCGATTGAGCTCATTCCGCGTCTGCGAAATCGTGCATTTTCGGAAACATAACCGGCTCATGTCTGAACCACAGCTCCGAACAAAACAGATTGAGACACGCACGTACTCTTGCAACTTTCACCGCAGAATGATCGGACACGGTGAGCGCCAAAGACAGGGGCGAGCGAGACCCCACGCCGCAAAACACATCTCCCGATGGTCTTAGGACAAGCGGTATTCCAGATACGGGAAGACGAGAGCACTCGATATCTTGAGTACAAGGAGGACCAGAAAGGCAAGCCTTGCGGCGTCAAAAAGGTCGTTCCAGCCGGGATTGCCTCTTTTGAGAACTTCAAGGCTTTCGACGAACATCACTTCGCACGCGCCGTCGCCAGCGTCCGTGCGCACGAGACTGGACTTGCGAAGCATCTCGGACGCACCTGCGGGATTGTAGTTCACAAGTCGCCCTGACATGCGGATCTGGTCACCGATGCGGAGCCCGCTCAGGCGGCGGCCAAGCGATTCGTCCTTTGCGAGGACGTGGGTATTCGAAAGCTGATCAGGATGGAAAAACGGCATCGCTTGGCCGTCAGGATCACGATACCAACACGAGAACGGCTCACTGCCGAACTGCACGTTTTTGTATACTCGCTCACGGGCGTTCGCGCCCCAAATCAGACACACATCAACAACATCGACAGAATTGGAGGTATGATAAATGTCGGCAAAGCCACCGATGTCATTTCTGGAGACAAGCAACCCGGTGATCGAGTAGTCGGCCACCGGATGCACGACGAATTCCTGTCCCCGCCATTTGTGGACAAACGCTCTCTCGGAGATCTCCTCCTGTTCGGGCTCATCTTTCAACTCGTTGAGGAGGTCGGACTCCTTGGGAAGCGCGCTCCGTTTCATGTTGCTGTAAAACGCTACACCGCCGCAGACCAAAACAAGAGCGGTGAGAAGACGGCTGATACGAGTAAGCGTTGTTCGTTCCATACTGTGCGGGCAGTCTCGACAAGACGAGCTTCGTTGACACAATTTCTTTCGATGTGCCGAAAGAGGTCGCGTGCGCACTCTTTCGGGCCAGATCGAAGTGACCGCGTCCTCGCGGCGCCTATGGACTCATTCAAGCTGTTGACTGAGTCCAGTTTCTCCCCTACTGTGCCGCAATGCTTCGAGATCCGGCATCAGAGCTCCGTAGAAATGGCATTCAAGTTACCGCCCAGCGCCTGGCCGTTCTGCGAGCTGTCGCAGCCCATCCGCACTGCACGGCAGAGAGGGTTGCGGAGACGGTGCGAGCCGAAATCGGCTCCATCTCGAAGCAAGGTGTCTACGATGCCCTGAGCATGCTTGCCGAGAAGGGTTTGATTCGCCGAATCCAACCAACGGGATCTCCAGCGCTGTATGAAGATCGCGTCGGCGACAATCACCACCACGTGATCTGTCGCTCCTGCGGCAAAGCTGCCGACGTCGACTGCGCCGTCGGAAATGCTCCATGCCTGACTGCAGCCGACAATTCCGGATTTGAAATTGATGAAGCGGAAGTCATTTATTGGGGCCGCTGCCCCGACTGTCTTGCCGCAGGTACCCCTTAGGACGCGAAAGGAGAAACATTATGTCCGATAAACAATCCCGCTGCCCGTTCAAACACACTGCCGGAGGCGGCACATCCAACCGTGATTGGTGGCCCAATCAACTCAAGCTCGAGCTGCTCAATCAGCATTCCTCCAAGTCAGATCCGATGGGAGCCGAGTTTGATTATGCGAAGGAGTTCGGCAGCCTGGATCTTGCGGCTCTCAAGCGTGATCTTGCTGCGCTGATGACCGACTCACAGGACTGGTGGCCGGCGGATTTCGGACACTATGGACCTCTGTTCATCCGCATGGCTTGGCACAGCGCAGGAACGTATCGGACGGGCGACGGGCGCGGCGGCGCGGGACGCGGACAGCAACGCTTCGCACCTCTCAATAGCTGGCCCGATAACGTAAACTTGGACAAGGCTCGACGCCTTCTCTGGCCGATCAAGCAGAAATACGGCCGCAAGATCTCTTGGGCGGATCTGATGATTCTTACCGGGAACGTCGCGCTCGAAACGATGGGATTCAAAACGTTCGGATTCGCGGGTGGACGTGAAGACGTCTGGGAGCCGGACATGGATGTCTATTGGGGCGCAGAGAAGACTTGGCTCGGCGGAGATGTTCGCTATCGTCATGGCTCCGAAGGAGTCGAGAAGGGCAAGGATCAGGCCGTGCTCGTATCCGATGACGATGCAGATGGCGACATTCACACCCGACTCCTTGAGAATCCACTCGCGGCCGTCCAGATGGGACTGATTTACGTCAACCCGGAAGGACCTGACGGGAACCCGGATCCGATAGCGGCGGCACGCGATATTCGCGAAACTTTTGCTCGCATGGCGATGAACGACGAGGAAACGGTCGCCCTGATTGTCGGCGGTCACTCTTTCGGTAAGACACACGGAGCAGCAGCCGCTACGCATGTCAGCTCCGAACCGGAAGCAGCGGGCCTCGAGGCCCAAGGTCTTGGATGGAGCAACAGCTTCGGTACCGGGAAAGCGGGTGATACAATCACCAGCGGGCTTGAAGTCACCTGGACAGTAACACCGACCAAGTGGAGCAACAGCTTCCTCGAGATCCTGTTCGGTCACGAATGGGAGCTCGTGAAGAGCCCTGCGGGCGCGCACCAGTGGGCGGCGAAGGGCGGCAGAGCGGTCATCCCCGATGCACACGACCCATCGAAGAAGCACGTGCCGACGATGCTCACTACGGATCTTTCACTGCGTTTCGATCCAGCGTACGAAAAGATCTCTCGCAGGTTCTTGGAGAACCCGGAGCAACTCGCCGACGCGTTTGCGCGCGCCTGGTTCAAGCTCACGCATCGGGACATGGGCCCGCGCTCTCGTTATCTCGGGCCGGAAGTTCCCACCGAGGAACTTCTTTGGCAGGACCCGATTCCCGCGGTTGACCACGCGCTTGTTGATGCGCAGGACGTGGCCACGCTAAAACAGAAGGTCGCGGCTAGCGGGCTCTCCGTCAGTCAACTGGTGACGACTGCATGGGCGTCAGCCTCCACATTCCGCGGATCCGACAAGCGCGGTGGAGCGAATGGCGCTCGCATCCGCTTGGCACCGCAAACGGACTGGGAGGTCAATCAACCCGCTCAGCTTGCCGAAGTGCTCGCGATACTCGAAGGAATCCAAAACGACTTCAATCGCTCCGCGAAAAATGGGAAGCGGGTATCGCTCGCGGACCTAATCGTCCTTGCCGGGTGCGTCGGCGTTGAACAGGCGGCGAAAAACGCAGGTCATTCGGTCAGCGTACCGTTCACACCCGGCCGCATGGATGCTTCAGCAGAACAGACCGACGTCGAATCGTTCGCGGCGCTCGAGCCGGCTGCCGACGGCTTCCGCAACTACGAAAAAGGACGCTTCGCTGTTCCGCCCGAATCACTGCTCGTCGACAAAGCCCAGCTGCTGACGCTTACTGCGCCTGAGATGACTGTTCTCATCGGAGGAATGCGCGCTTTGGGAGCGAACTTCGCAGGAAACAAGCATGGAGTGCTCACCGAGCGTCCAGAAGCACTTACGAATGACTTTTTCGTAAACCTGCTCGACATGGGGACCGAGTGGAAACTGATCGGCGGCGAAACAGACGTCTTTGAAGGCCGTGATCGAAAGACCGGCAAGACGAAGTGGACGGCCACTCGAGTAGACCTTGTGTTCGGCTCGAACGCTGTACTTCGTGCGCTCAGCGAGGTGTATGCGAGCGCGGACGCGGGCGAAAAGCTCGTGAAGGACTTTGTGACCGCGTGGACAAAAGTGATGAATCTCGATCGATTCGAGCTGGGTCATTGATTCTCTGAGCCATTACACAAGGCTTCGGTGATGCTGAGTCGCATCACCGAAGCCAATACTCCCTTCTCGCGTCATCAGAAGTCACACCTCACTGGTATGTTCGGCAACCGTTCGATTGCCGTACGCCTGAGCTGCGATCGCGCACAGGATAATTGCTGCACCCAATTTACTTGAGCGTGAAAGGCTTTCGCCGAGCGCGACGGCCGCGATGACAGCTGCAAAAAGTGGCTCCAGCATGAGAATCAGCGATGCCTTGAGCGAGCTCGAAACATTCGCCATTCCTTTCACAAAGCAAACCGTCGGGATCACAGAGCCGACCAGCGCGATTCCCAACAGATGAGGCCAAACCCATCCGTCCGGAACTTCCGTGGCGAGCGAAAGAAGCCCGAAGACCCCAAGCAATAAATTTCCCCCGTTCATACCGCGGAAGCGCTCCACCGCTCCGGCTCGACGCGAAAACAGGAGACACACCCCCCAAGTCAGGCCGCTCAGCGCAGCCAGCGAGTTTCCGAAAAGATTTCCCACAGTCGAAGCGTCCGCAAAGAACAGCAGTGCTCCAAGGAACGCCGCGCTCACGGCGATCCAGTCCGTCCGGGAGCACGACGCCGAGAAGAAGACTCGGCCAAGCACAATCACATAAAGCGGTGCTGTGTAATGAAGAATGTAAGCTGTGCCGACCGCCGTGCTTCGCACTGAGGCGACAAGGAGAAATGCGGTAACCGCATAGGCCAGCGCTATCACCCAACTCGCGAAGCCGCTCGGGATCAGGTTGCGTGGGAAGCCGACCACCTTTTCCGCGTTGTGATTTCGCGGCGCAAGACAGCCGAGCAACACGGCTGCGGCCGCGCCGCGTACCCCCGAAATGACGAGCGGGCTCACGTGCGGAGGCACAAGGGCAATCCAGCTGCCCATCGCTCCCCAGCCAAGTGCGGCGACAGTCAGAGCAAGGCTTGCTTTCAGATCGTTCGAGCTACGGTGCGATTTCATACGGCTCCTTTCTCCCAACGAGGATACCGCGCCGCGACATTCATCGACAAATGGACGATTTTTCCCTACTTTTGTATAATACTGGATATGAATACTTTACTAACTCCGAAAGACCGCAAGGTTCTCTACGAGCTCGAGCTTTCGGGGAGGGACAGCTTCGCTGAGGTCGGACGACGATCAGGGCTTTCCGGCGAGTCGGTAGCGGATCGAATCGCCAAACTCTCCGAGAGCGGAGTCATCACAGGCTTTACTACGGTTTGCGACATCGGAAAGCTCGGTCTGACCGGCTACGCCGTTTGGGCAAGACTTGGACCAGCGACGGAAAGGAAGCGGGCGCAACTCTTTCGCAAGCTCGAGGCAGATCCGCGCATTTATTGGATCGCCCAACTGGGCGGCCGCTTCGACCTCCTGTTTGCGATTCAGGCGCGTTCTCCTTCAGACTTTATGTCCGTTCTCGGGTCTGTTCAGAACGCGCATCCGCAGATTGAAGATCTCTCGGTCGCCATGCGGGTCGGTGTCTGGCAGTTTCGCCGATCGTATTTGATTGATGGCGGATCCAAACGCGCGTCACTCCATTTTAGTGCTGCCGGTGCACCTGCCGCGATAGACGACGTCGATCGCGCACTGCTCACTGCGCTCATCGACACTCCTCGCATTTCGGTTGATATGCTCGCTAGGAAGTGCGAAATCTCTCGTCCCACCGTGTACGCGAGACTGAAAGAGCTTCGATCTCGCGGCATCTATCAGGGTGTGATTGCGAACATCGACTGCTCGACCTACGGGTATCAGAGCTCGACGTTGCTCCTTCAGCTAAGAAACGGCTCGGATGAAGCTCGGCAAGCGCTTCGCGACTACGCTGCTTCCAATCCGAATATCATTTATTACATCGAAGTCATCGGCCCTTGGCACGTCGAGCTTCATTGCGAGGCGCCGACTCTGCATCAGCTCCAGCAAACTGCCGCTGATCTCAGAAGTCGGTTCGCATCGAACGTCCGAAGCGTCGAAATCGTACTGTGCTTTCAGTATTATGCAAAGTATCGCTTTGGGGAGCTCTGAGCTGCAGTAAACGTGCTCGCTACCACGGGCAGAAGATGATCTTCCGCTGCTCGAGTAGTGAGCGGACCGCTTCCACACCCTGAGCCAGATCGGCGGAGTCGGTGAGATGGAGCTCAGGCTGCAGGTCCTTTTCTGCGAGCTCGCCGTACCACACGACAAGCACTTCCTGAAAGTCGACCACACTCCTGAGCAGCTCGATGTCCTTGCGCGTCATTTCCGCTGCGCTCGCGAGGAGAATCAACCCGGCGTCGAGCATGATATTCGCAACTTCACCGAACCGTCGGACGTGCTCTTCGTTGCTGAGGGTCGAACGATCGAGATCGGCATCGATGCCGTAGAGCACACTTCCAAAACCGAGATAGTACACGGCCCGACCATCCGAAAAGAGCTTCGCCTCGACAACCTTCGCGAGCTGCTTTCGTTCACTGGAAGCGGGGCCGGTGATCAGAACCAGTGCCGCTTTCTGTCCGTAGCGCTGAGCACGATACTCACGCGCTATCATGCTATTTTCCCACTTTGCATGGCGCTTGGTAAGCTGCTCTTGCACTCGCGAGCTCACCTCGGAACCGGATCGTTCTACGATTCCGCCTCCGCCGATGCAGCAGTTTCGGATGATCGCGAAGCGGGACGCTGACGTGCCGGCGGAGCGTTCGTCAAATGCAAGCGGCGACTTGAGCCGGACGACACATTGTCCCAGCTCTCCACGTTCGAGGTGATTTCGTCCCTCCGCGACCTGCCCGTCAGCCATACGAACGACGTGTTTGAACGTTTCAATGCGTGCCGCAGCCTTATTCGTGCCGAGCTGTACGACAACGTCCTCGTCGACCGAGAGTCTCCGGTCGTCGAGCCAAAAAACAGACGCCTCAAGCACGGTAGAGACCTTTGGTTGTAGCTCGTCCACCCGGGAGATGACCTGCCCTCGAGACACATAAATCGGCTCGGCAAGTGTAAAACCGATCGCGGTGCCGCTCTCCACCGACTGCGGGATCGTGTTGTCGGTTGATTCGATACGTTGGACGAGCGAGCGCTTTCCCGACGGTGAGAACAGAATGGTATCGCCGACGGACAGGCTCCCGGATTCCACCGTGCCCGCAATAATCCGTCGGTAGTCACGACGCTTTGTAAATTTGTATACGTCTTGGACGAACATCCGGAATGGAGCATTAGCAAACCTTTCGACCGGGCGAACGTTCTCCAGAGCCTGAAGGACTGTGCACCCATCATACCACACGAATTTCTTCGATGAGCGGACGAGGTTCGCGCCTTCGGCAGCAGAAACGGGAATTTCACCGAGTGAGCGGAGGTGAGAGAGCTTCGCGAGCTTGAGAAATTCCGCTCGCACCTGCTCGAAGACCTCTTGCCGGTAGTCGGTCAGGTCCATTTTGTTAACGAGCAGCGCCACGCACTCGATTCCGAGCAGCGACAAGAGCTGCATATGACAGCGTGTATTCGCTTGGAATCCTTCGGTCGCGTCGACGACCAGAAAAGCCGCGTCTCCGTGAGACGCTCCACTCGCCATATTGCGGAGGAAATCAAGGTGACCCGGAGCATCCGTGATTGCGATCTCTCGCCCTTTTCGACGAAGCACGAATTTCGCAGCGTCGATCGTGACCCCTTGGTTCCGCTCTTCGCTGAGCGTGTCGAGAAGAAAAGCGTGTTCGAGCGGTCGAGAAGTCCGTTCGCAAAAATGCCTGACCGCGGCGATTTTTTCCTCGGCGATAGCTCCGCATTCCGCGAGCAAACGGCCGATGATCGTACTCTTGCCGTGGTCGACATGCCCGACAAAAACGACGGCCGCTCGAGTCCCGCGTAAAGCGACTCGAGATCCGGTTTTCTTTTTCCGGTCGGTCTTCATCACATGTAGCCGTCCTTACGGAGTGTTTCGAGACCGCCGGCATCGTCTTTGTCTTGGGCGCGCCCGGACCGCTCCGGGATCTTCGCGAGGGCTCCTTCGCGCAGCTCTGCGATAATCTCGTCGACGTTTTTGGCCGACGAGCAGATGGTCGAAGTGCACGCCGCACACCCGAGTGATCGATAACGCGTGCCGGCACCTTGATCGTAATACAGCCCTACGGTGGAAATCGCTTCGCGTTTGATGTACTCCCACACGTCAAGCTCGGTCCAGTCGAGGAGCGGATGGACCCTGACATGCGCACCAGGTGGGAACTCGGTGTTGAAATACCCCCAAAGCTCCGGTGGCTGTTCGGCGACCTTCCAGTTGTTGTCTCCCGTACGCGGCGAGAAATGTCGTTCCTTCGAGCGTGTGCCCTCTTCATCCGCCCGAATGCCGAGAATAAGCCCTCCGAAGGGCTCACGGTTTTCGTACGGCTCGTAGTTCCCGGTTTCGAGATTGAGCTGAAAGCGCGGCAAGCTTCCGTCAACCATGCCTGCAAGCGGCATGGTCTTGAGCGTCCGGCAGCATCTGATTCGGTCGATGGTTCCATCCGGGAAGGTCTCCTTTCGCGCGATGGCTTCGCTATTTTGCCCACGAAGCAGTTGGAGCTCCCACTCTCGCGCCAGCTCATCGCGGTACTGGATCATCTCCGGAATTTTGAAGCTCGTATCGATATGAATGAGAGGTAAAGGGACGTGCCCAAAAAATGCTTTGCGGGTGAGCCAGAGAACGACCGTGCTGTCTTTGCCGATCGACCAAAGCATGCCGAGGTTCTTCACCGTCGCATAAGCCTCGCGAATGATGAAAATGCTTTGTTGTTCGAGTCGAGTCAGTTTGTCCAAAGCGGGTGGCTCATTTCAGGAATGAGCTCTGCTCCAGATAATTGGTTATTCGGGTTAAGAGTTCGCCTACATCCGCCTGCGTCGTATCGAGTGTCAGCTCGGCTTGCTCGGGCGGCTCATAGGGATCGGTTACGCCTGTGAAATGAGCCAACTCTCCAGTCCTCGCTTTGCGGTAGAGGCCTTTGGGGTCTCGTCGCTCACACTCCGCGAGTGGCGTCGCAACGTGGATTTCAACGAAATTGCGACAGAGCTCTCGTGCGAACCGCCGAGAGGTCCGATACGGTGATACGAAGGAACAGATCGGGGTGACGCCGTGTCTCTCGAGAGTGGACGCAAGGAGCGCCACATGGGCGAGATATCTTTCGCGCTCAGCACGTTCGAAACCCACGCCCGGAATAACCTTTCTCATCTGGTCTCCGTCGAGCCATTCGACCGGTCGCGTGGAGCCGAGGCGTTCAGCGAGCGCGGATGCGAGTGTGCTCTTCCCGGAACCGGGAAGCCCAGTCATCCAGAGTACGCACGCGGATCCAGAATATACGTTCGACATTCTCTGCAGGTCTCATAGCCGAGGAAGCGCACCCATTTCCCGCCGGAACGGCGCGAGTCGTCGAGTGCGTTCGAAAAACATTCACGTGTCTCAATATTTGATGCATCTCGAGGGCCTAGAGTTGAGTCCAAATGATGGCTATACTACAAGTTGGTTGAAGTAATGTTTCTCCGCTACGGGCCGACCGAATTTCAGATGGCAGAGGGAAATTTATGAATACTTCCGAGCACCGAAAGACAGTTTACTTCGCCGGAGAGCTGTTCAGCCTCAAACATCTTGTGGGAAACGCTGCGTTAGCTGAGTCACTTCATCGGGAATCCGCAGGCAAGTATCGCTGTGTGCTCCCTCAGGACTTGGAACAACGCGAGACCACGCCGCAGGCAATCCGTGATCAAGACATTAGCAGCCTCCTTGCCTGCGACGTCGGTCTCTTTAATTTCGATGGAGACGAGATCGACTCCGGCACGGTCGTCGAGTTCATGATTGCGAAATTCGCGGATATTCCCGCCGTGATCGTTCGCAGTGATTTTCGAGGCGGCGGCGACAACGGCGTCCTGCCGTGGAACTTAATGCTGAGCAACTACCCGCGGACAGAAGTAGTCTTGCTCGATGCGATCGCTGAGTATCAACGGCAACTCTCGAGCGACGAAGCACACGCGGGCCGGTCGGTGACCGCTTCGCTCCGGGCATACGATGAAACCGCGCGAAAGATTTTGGCCGCATTCGAGAAAGTGGAAAATCAGCAGTCGCTCCTTCCGCCTGAACTGAGAGAGCCCGTTTACCAGTGGCTTCGACTCATGCCGGGGTTGGAGTTCTCAAAGAAACTCCCACCGCACGAGATGCGCAAGCTCCTCGAGCGCAAGGTAGCGATGCGGATGTTCGGTTAATTCAGATATCGCCGCAGGTCGGTATGACTCAGGTAATCGTAGTCGGTAGCTTCGTTCAGGATCTTGCTTTTCAAACGGCAACATTTCCCGGGCCGGGGGAAACCCGCATCGGTACATTTTTTACCGGCCCCGGTGGGAAGGGGTTCAACCAGGCGGTGGCATGCCGAAGGCTCGGGCCCGCAGTTCGTTTCATCGGTGCTGTCGGCAGTGACGTGTTCGCCGATTCAGTCAGAGTATTCGCGAAAAACGAGGGGCTCGAAACGTCGTTCGAAATCGTAGACGGTCTCCCGACGGGCGCGGCTTCGATTGTCGTTAACGAACAGGCTGAAAACATGATCGTTGTCGCGCTCGGCGCGAACGAACGTCTGTCCGAGGCTCATGTGCTCTCTAATGACGCTCACTTCCGGTCCGCAAAAATCGTCATTACCCAGCTTGAGAGCTCTCTCGCGGCGAGTGCCGCCGCGCTGCGATTGGCGAAAAACTTTGGAGCGCTTGCGATCCTCAACCCGGCACCGATCAACGGCGATGTAACCGAGGACCTTCTCCAGCTTGCAGACATTCTGACTCCGAACGAAACCGAGCTCGCCTTTCTTCTGCAGCACTTCGGAATCTCACCGTTGAAGAGCGAAGTCGTCGCTCTCTCCGATCCGGAGCTCCACGACCTGAGCCGCAAGCTCAGTAAAAACACTGTGGTCATCACGTTGGGGGCCGCCGGTGCGTTCGTGTCTCTCGGCGAGGAACCTCGTGCGTCCTCGGCTGTTACTCCCGTTCCGTACTATCGCGTTCCGCCTATCTCAGTACAACCTATAGACACCACCGGCGCAGGCGACGCATTCTGCGGCGGTCTGGCCGCGGCCTTACTTGAGTTTCCAAACGATTTGGCTGCAGCCGTGCGCTACGCGAACACCGTCGCCGGACTTTCGACACAGAAGAAAGGGACTGCTCCGGCCATGCCGTTGCGATGTGAAGTAGAACGAAAGCTGACAGGAGATTGAACGATGCCTTACATTAAACGGGAAGAGCGGGCGCAGTATCAGGAGCTGCTCAACGAGCTGTCGAAGAAAATTCCGGCCGATCGAATGGCACGGCCCGGGCACCTGAACTATGTCATCAGTTTGTTGTTGGACAAGGTGTACGGCAAGAACCTGCGTTACGCCGATCACAACGAGGCGCTAGGCGTACTCGCGGGAGTCAGTCAAGAATTCTACCGCAGAAAAACGGCGCCATACGAGGACATTAAAATCCGTGAAGAGGGCGATTTGGATGAGCTGTGAGGCCACTCGGGTCAGACACCCCGTTCTCTGCTCCGCCGAATAATCGTTCGTCGCTGCAAATGTCTCATTTTTTACGCTCATCGAATAAATTGGAATGTGGGGGATCTGTTCGCATGATGTGATGTCAGCTTCCCCCCCAGACCTCCGGTGAACGTCACTCATGAGAAGGACAACGGATAGGCCTATGAGGGAGCAGCTTCCGCGCGGCTCATCTTCCGAGAAGGATTCGCCTGACGCACGACTTGCATCTCTCGAGCGTCGTCATGACGCAGAGCGCCGCGACGAGCTCAGCTCCCTGAAGATTCCGGAGGCGATGCAAGGTCGCCTTAACCAAGCAGCGACTCAACTCCTGGACGCAGTGAATCTCGCTGACGAAAAGACGGCCAGGTCCAGAGCAGCCGCCTTAGGCTTGCGCTACCAACCGCTCTTCGATTTCCTTCGGGGGAAAGACCGCGCAGAGCAGCTCGAGCTCGCCGTGAGGCTCATCAATCCGAACACCTTCGAGGTGTTTGGCGCCAGATCCTTTTCTTTGGCCGAGCAGTTCCGGGCCGGAGCTGACCGAGCGGCAAGACATTTCGATATTCCCCCCTCGGCGCTGGAGAGCCAGCGCCTCGCAGTGGCTGCCGAAATTCATGCAGCTCGCAAGGCGCATGGAACTCGCGGGCGAATGTGCCGCGGCGACGAAACGGGGATACCGAGCGCTGACGCGTTTCGACGCTGGAATTGCCATTTCGGCGAGGGCGAACGTACCCAACGCGATGCTCTGCGTCGACTACAGACGTCCCCTGCAGAACAATCGTATGTCGAGCACGTCGGGACCGGCGGTTTGGATTCGCTGGTGCTCGCTATCGGGAGGTTTGACCCGCGAGCGAGGGAGTCTCATCTCGCTATGACTGCTCGTCGCTCGGAAGAACACGCCGGGCTGGTTCGTTCAATCGAGCGCGAACGCCATGACGCTGCTGTCGAGTCATCTCTCCGACTGGGTTACGCGCGA
This sequence comes from Bdellovibrionota bacterium, assembly GCA_046328905.1. Lineage (GTDB taxonomy): Bacteria > Bdellovibrionota_C > UBA2361 > SZUA-149 > CAZDWZ01 > JAXLVP01. The sequence continues at coordinate 754,081 of JAXLVP010000002.1, read as the reverse complement.
TATCGTGAGAACCCGACGAGCGTAGACCCGATCTTCCGTCGCGCTGTCGCAACAGCTCGGAGCGATCCGGAGCACGCGTCACCGATGCTCGTAAGAGTCATCAACGAAGTAGACGGTGCTGCAGGACGTGTATCTCCACAGCCCGCGCCGACTTCTATCACTCATTACAGCGCTGCAGACTTTCGCTACATGAAAGAGAGTCTCGACCGCGGTCATAGCTTCGCAATTGGGGATGTTTCAAGCTTCTTCCGGCACTACCTGTATCTCAACTCTACGGGTTCGCAGGTCAGGGCAGCAGATGGGAATGGGGTAGAATCGGTCTTCGTCGCTCATGCGAGAGCCGGTCTCCGTTTACTTGCGAGAGAGTATCAAGAGTCAGCGAACACGGGCGCGCTCAGAGCCCTACGCGCGCGCGTGCCGTCTGGTCTCCTCAGTGCAGCCGAGCGGAAGGAGCTGTTCGAAGCGGCTACGAAAGCAGATGAACGGGCAACTTCTCGCCCGCCCGCGAAGGACGAGGATCCATTTGCCGTCGACGCGGTGCAGCTCGAGCGTGCCCAGCGTTGGTCAGAATCGTTAGAACGTTTCGTCTCGCGGCAAGGACGAATCTCGCGTCATGATGCGCTTCAAAGAGCAGCATCTTTGCTCACAAAACGCTACAAGGCAGATGAGCTCCAACAGATTCAGACGGCAGCTCGCCTCGATCCGCGGCTCGAAGAGCTCGCGGCAGTGGTAGCACGCGCGGAGGAGTTGATTGCGCTCGGCGAGAAGTCGTTGGGCGCGGATGTGCGCGGAGACAAATCGGGGGTCGCCTGAGCGGAACCGTCTCTAGTGTTCGGTAACGAGATAGAAGCCGACATTTCCGAGCGGCTGATAGAGCGGAAAAAGCAGCCAGCCGCTTTCCGGCACGCTGACTTCGCCTTTTGCGGTCCGAGCAATCACTTGGTCTTTCTCTACGCGCTGAAAATTCTTGAAGCCGGGCAGCATCTCGAAGTTGTCCGTCGGTTCAATAGCGAACTCTGAGCTGATTGCAACCGATTTAGGCAAGCCCGCGCACATCGTTTGGAGCAGTCGCCCAAAGTGTTTGACGTTCGCGAGGTTCCCTGAGAGCTGCCGTGCGTCGTCGAGATAAAGCCAAATGATCGCTTCGAGCGCATCGATCGTGGATGCGGCGTAATGCTCACCTCCTTCGACCACACTGGACACGATCCCTTGCTTTCCGAAATACGCGGCAAGCGTTCCCCGGATCGACATGCTGGTGGACGCAACGTGAGGAACGCCGTAGGCACCAAGCAGCGTCGGACCATCTTTCGAGAAATATGGGACAAAGGGTGGACCGTCTCCGGAGGTGGAGTGCAGGTCAAGCAGCGTAACGGTATCTGATGAAGCGAGCACTTCGCTGATTGCGGGAAGAAGCTGCGATCGTTCGGTTTGCTCGCTTGTCTCAGTTCGGGCCTCGCTGATGAGCTCATCGGTCCAGATACGGTTGAGATCCTCGTCGATGTAGCGGCAGTCCTCTTCGAGCGCAGGTAGATTTCCGTAGAGCGCCACGAAACGGCCGCGAAAGTTGTCGAGGTCCTTTTTCAGCTCCGAGCTGACTCTTTCGACAGCAGCAACACCTCCAGGCTCATTTCCATGGACCCCGGCGATACAGAGCAGCGTAGGTCCGGAATGTGCTCCTCGCACATCGACAAGAACTCTCTTTGGGGAAATGGCACACATGAGCGCTTTGTCTCTCTTGGAGGTCAAAGAGCAACTATAGCCGTATTTGTTTGATTTTTCCAGGGAGTAGGATTTGCGAAACGGTAGCGTCATTTCCTTCGCAAATGAGTCGCAGCGGTCCGGCGGTCGCCTGGAGAAGATCTCCGAGGCGACCGGCCGGATTGCTCTGCGGCTACAGACCTCTTGTCTGCTGTTAGGCGTTCACGGCGGCCGTGTCCGCGGCAGCGGGCTTGCCACCGAGAACGAGCTCGCCATCCACGTAGATACCGAGCGGCTGCTTACGCTGCACCGGGATCTTCACGCCGTCGGAGTTCTCGATCTCCGTGGTGACGTACGCGGTATCTTCGAACAGCGGCCAGGCCGCCGCCCCCTTCACCATGATGTCGAGGTACTGGACGGTCGAGTCGTCGGGGAGAGTCACTCCCGAGCTGCTTCCGACGAGACCCACCTGCCACTGCCCGAGGCGCGAGCAGGAGCGGTGGAAGACCGCGCGGATGCGCTCGCCGTCGCCGAAACCGAGCTCGATCGGATCGCCGAAGTTGATGCCGGCGTCGCGCACCTGCTGGACGCTGAAGCCGGTCTTGATGTTGACGGCGTTCTGGTGCCGTCCGAACGTGTCCACGAACCACGTGAGGCCGATGTCCGTCGGGACGATCTCGAACTTCGCTGCGGCCTGGTCGGGCTTGACGAACTCGAGGTTGTTGAGCGTCTCGGCATCGCGGCGCAGAATTCGAGCCGCGAGCCGCGGCAGGAAGTCACGGCTCCGGAAGTTCAGATCCTTGAGCAGGACCAGGTCGGCCGGGAGCGGCTTGAACTTGGCGATGGCGGTGACGTACGGCAGGATCTCGGCGAAGATCGGCGACGCGTGGTCGCTGAAACTCAGCACGAGGCTGCCGTCCGGCAACACGGCAAGCAGGATGAGGTCGTCGCGAACCCCTTCCAGGGCCACTCGGTCGCCGTTCTGAGCCCGGTGATCGAGGGTATCATCGATCTTCGCCACATTGACGAAGATGAAGTTGACCTCCGGACGACGCTCCGTCGGCGCGAAGCCGCGCTTGAGGATCTCGAGCGCGGCGTGGTTCACGTCGAACAGCGCTTCCGTCGGGATCGGACGGACCGCACCGCAATCGATTCCGATGACCCGGCCGACTTGCGCCTGGATCGCGGCGATCACCTCGTCGAAGGTCTGGATGTCCGAGTAGTCGGCGATGAGCACCGGACGGATCTTGTTGGCGAATTGCTTGGCGATGGCGTTGTCGAGTGCAGGATGAATCGGCATGGCTGTTGTACTCCTAACAGCGAGAAAACGGTCGAGTTTCCCAAAAGGGACGACGGAACGCAGCGACGCTACGCTCTACCGTCACCTTCGGTGAGCTCAGAAAACCTTGATACGCTACCGTTTCTCAGCTGCAGCACGACCACAGCAGAGAAACAGTACATGCTTCTTCCCGAACAAGCGGCGGTGCGAATCTGCTCGCACCGATGAGAGATCGAGAGGGACAGTCAGTGCGGAATCAAAGAGCACAGACGAGCGCACACGCATCTCTCGCGAAGCGAGAAATTGGGCGTCAATGATGATTGATGTGAAAGGCCGCCGCGTGGAAACGTGGCGACAAGGCTACGACTCTCGACGGCTGCGTACGACAGCTCGCGAGCGACGCGCGGAGTTTTCTTTCAGGCCACTTCTATCTGCCATGAAACCCACTAGTCTAAACCAGTGGACTCCATAAAGATTACGAGTGATGTCCCTCTACCCTTACCAATGATTATTTCTCTCTACTCCTCGGCCCGATTTCGGTCAACCGCGCTCTTACGGGGTTATTGCCATGCCGTGACAGCACCTCTTCGAGGCCACGCTAACGCGTTGAAACGTTTACATTACTACCCGCTGCGCGGCCGATGACGTACCTTGCAACCAGGGCTCTTCGCGTAGCAGTATCGCACCAAGGATAGCGACCATATGCGCGCAATGATTGTTAAAGCACATGCTCTGATTGAGAGCTCACCGCTCCGGCTGCGAGATCTTCCCGTACCCACACCTCGCGAGAAAGAGGTGCTGGTCCGCGTCTCTGTTTGCGGGATCTGCCGCACAGATCTGCACGTGATCGAGGGGGAGCTTCCGAACGGAACGCTGCCGATTATCCCGGGGCATCAGATTGTCGGCACAGTCGAAGCGCTTGGGCCAGGGTGCTCACGGCTCAAGCTCGGTGAGCGCGTTGGGATAGCGTGGCTGGGTCACACCTGCGGCGCGTGCGAATTTTGTTCATCCGGAAAAGAGAATCTCTGCAGCGCTTCGCGTTACACCGGTTATCAGCTTCAGGGAGGATACGCAGAGCTCGCGGTCGCGGAAGAGGATTACGCATACCTCTTGCCGGAGAGCTTCTCAGATGAGCAAGCCGCTCCTCTCCTTTGCGCCGGCATTATCGGCTACCGAGCGCTCAATCGTAGCCAACTTCCGCGCGGCGGTAAACTGGGCCTCTTCGGTTTTGGTTCGTCCGCCCATATCACTTTGCAGGTCGCGCTCTCACGAGGCGCGGAAGTTGTCGTCGTTACCCGTGACGTTGCGCATCAGGAGCTCGCACGTTCGCTCGGCGCCAGCTGGGCGGGAGATTCTGCCGAGAGCCTGAGTGGCACTCTCGATAGCGCCATAGTATTTGCGCCGGTGGGAACGATCGTGCCGCAAGCTCTCCGAGCTCTGAAAAAGGGAGGCACGGTTGCCATCGCGGGGATCTATCTCTCCCCGATTCCGGAGATGGATTACGAGGAGTGTCTCTTTCACGAGAAACAGCTATTGAGCGTCGAAGCCAACACGAGAAGAGATGGGGAGGCACTCCTTGAGGAAGCAGCGACGATTCCGATTCGTCCGCAGGTCCAGGTGTTCCCGCTCGAGGACGCGAACCGAGCGCTACAGCTTCTCAAGGCCGACGGAATCAGCGGAACGGGCGTGCTGCGGATTGGATAGCCGGATCGCGCTCACTTCTCCCGGACGATAGATTTGGTCAGATGAAAAGCGTAGAGCTTGTCATCAAATGCGATCTCCGAACCGGGGTGGCTCGCCTCGAGCTCGCGAATCCCCTCTTCAATCTGGCGATCAGTGAGGTCTCGCAGGCTCGAGAGGAAACGTCGTCGAATCATATTGAAGTAGGCCTCTCTGCTCACCCGGACCGGAAAGCAGAATTCACTCGCCTCGGCGCGGAAGCCGAACTCCTTCGCCAACAGAACGATTGAGTCGGCGTTCTGATACTCTTCGTCGTATCGTTCGAGTGCTGCGCGGAACAGCGGCACTCTTACACGCGATGGCTCGGGCAATCCGAGAACGAGGATCTTTCCCGATGACGTCATGGTCCGTGTCATCTCTTCAAAGAGCTGGGTTTGTCTCTCTGCCGAAAAGCAATGCATGACCTGCTTCAACAAGATTCCGTCGATACTCTCCGTGGCTTGTGCACGCAGGTATTCGATCGCATCCAGTTCGTAGAATGTGACACGGCCGGTGACCGACTTCGGCGGGATGACCGGAGCCGAGTCGACTCCTTCGACCGTTACCGCGTCGGGCAAAAGCTTGGCGATTGCGAGCGTAATCCCTCCGCGCGAACAGCCGAGATCTACGAACTTTCCAGAATGCGGGTGTCCCCACCATTCGACGACTTGGCTTGCGGCGTAGGAAATGTACTCAGGTGTCGAGATCCAGGTTTCGTTATCCCAATCAGGACATTCAATCGGCATTGCAAGATACTCCGAAGACGAACGTTCGTCAGCGATCCGGTCAGGGAACTCCGACGCGGAACAACTTTCCAGACTCGAGATTGATATCGACGGACCCGGCGGCAGCCGGAATCAGATAGCTTTCGCCGGAAGCAAATTGGTACCGCTGTTCGCCGTGGCTCAGATGACCCTGTCCTTCCAAACAGAACACAAGCTCGACGGAACCGCCGCCTGAGGCGAAGCTTCGGGGAGCGCTCGACTCTACGCACTCCACAAAGAATTCCTTCACGGGTGCAGGATAGCGCTCGGGACCACCGGCGTGGGAACGAGGATGGAGAATTTCAAACACGGCAGATTGGAAGTGCAACATTTTGAGCAGCGTGTCGACGTCTTTGAATTTTGGTGTGAGGCCGGCCCTGACAACGTTGTCCGAGCTTGCCATACATTCGACAAGATCGCCGGAGAGATATGCGTGTGGAACACCGGGACCGACGAAGACCGCTTCCCCGGGTTTGAGCCTTCCGAAGTTCAGCAGATAGAAGGAGAAAAGGCCCGCATCGCCGTTCGGATAGTCATGGAGCAAGCGCAGGACCCATTCGTCCTCAGGGCGACGCTGTTCCGAGTCGCGAAGGCGACTCGCGAGTAATGCGGTGACCTGTGCGATCTTCTCCACGTGCCCATGCATGATCGCCGCGTAGACATCTCTCAGGAGCTCGTGGTCGTTCGAAAACAGCGGCTCGTTGAGGAGTCCGCCGCGAATCTCATCTGGGAGAAGAAGAGCCAGCTCGGGCAAGCGCTGAAAGTTTTGTCGGATCTCGACCAGCGGACGGAATCCGTAGAGCAGCTCGACGTCGGTCACAGCAATCGCAATCTCGGGCTTATGATTGTCGTCCGGGTAGTGCTCCGGCGCTTGGCGATGCAGTTCGACCGCTAAGGATTTGTCGGGGTGTGCCTGGATCGATAAGGCAGTGCGGATCGAGAGGACCTTGAACATAAACGGAAGGGCTGCGCCGAACCGACTGAAAACCGACTCCCCGAGGAGCTGTTCAGGAGCTTCCGAGATCGCGCGATCGAGAGTGCGAAGCGTCCCTTCCATTTCGAACTTCGCGGGCGCACTGGGATGTGCGCCGACCCACAGCTCGGCAAACGGTTGAGAGCTATGAAGCTCCCCGCGCAGCCGAGCGATAAGTGAGTCCCCGCCAATCTTCCCCCAGGCGTAGTTCTGGACGGGACAGATTAACTTCAGCGGTCGCGTGAGATCCATTGTTAGTGTGCTTCGGTATTCCCCGGCTTCTTGTCGGAGGTGCCGTTCAACTTCTTGCGATTCTCTGTCAGGAGGTCGCTCGCTTCCTTATTCGTAGCGTCGATCACCAAGACCTTCTCGAAGCTTCTGCCGGCTTTCACATCTTCGCCATCTTTGGAGTAGTCCTTCCCAAGCCACAGCCAGAGGTCGGCGCTCTGCGGACAGCGGAGAGTGAGCGATTCGTATTTGCGGATTCGCTGCTTCAGGTCCACCGTGATGAGAGCGTCATTCACCTCAGATTCCACTGATGGACAGAGCTTCGCGATGCGATGCAGTGGAGAGCTTGCGTCCTTGTCGTCTTCGACTTCCTTCTTCTCTGCGAGCGCGGTTGGAATCTTGAATGTTCCGGCGCTGCTTCGCGATTCTTCCGCCGTCGGAGCAGCCGAGCGGTTCTGGTGCGGAGTGCTTCCGGTGAACGTTTGCGGGATTAGTCCACCTGAGTAGCTCCCTCCACCTGGGAGTGCTCCGCCGGCGAGCGGAGTAGCAATCCATCCGGGAGTTCCAGCCGGGAACGCGCCTTTTTCAACGAGATACTTTTGTTCGGCGACGGTCGGTGACTTGAACTGACACGACGAGAGGAGCGTCACGGACAAAGCTGCGGTGACGGACGCTAGTCGATGAAGGCTGTTCTTCTGCATCATGGTCGTTTCTTTCCCTCGTCGTTAATGAACGTTGGCCCAGCGAGTTGTATTACACGCCGGACGGATGGTTTTCAAGGCAAACCGGGAAGCCTAAGCAATACCGCGATTTTCGCTTTTTCAATTGCGCGCTCCCCCCGGCCCGCGTACCTTTGTCAAATAACTGAGTAGACATTGTGCGGATCACTTTCGTCCGACCCCACCTCTTCGACGCCCGTTCTCGCGATGCCCTCGAGCCGCTCGTCTTCGCTATTCTCAAGGGCCTGACGCCGGAGGAGCATAGCTGCGAATTATTCGACGAGCGAATCGAAGCACTGCCAGAGCTTTTTCGTTCCGACCTGGTCGCGATCAGCGTGGAAACGTACACTGCTCGGCGTGCTTACCAAATCGCCGCGCGTGTGCGCGCGCAGGGCGTAAGAGTGGTCATGGGCGGATATCATCCGACTTTTTTCCCCACTGAAGCGCTTCGATTTGCGGACGCGGTGGTTGTCGGAGACGCCGAGTCCGTGTGGCTCGAGATTCTCGCGGATGCGAAGCGGGGTCGCCTCAAACAGATCTATCGTGGAGACAACCGACGAACGCTTTCTGACGTGAGCTTCGATCGAAGCATCTTCCAGGGCAAGAAATATAAGCGGCTCGTTCCGATCCAATTCGGCAGGGGGTGTCGCTTCGCCTGCGACTTTTGTTCCATACACGCGTTTTACGGAAGCGCCGTCAGAACCCGCCCAGTCGCGGATGTCATCAACGAAATCGTTGCGACCGGCGCACGCTACGTGCTGTTCATCGACGACAATCTGTTTGTGGACAAGGAGCGAACTTCGGAGCTTTTCCGAGAGGTAGCAAAGCTCAAGATTCGGTGGGCGTGCCAGATTACCATTGATGTCGCCGCTGATGAACACCTCATGGATCTGATGGCTGCAAGCGGCTGTCTGATGGCGCTGATCGGATTCGAATCTCTCAGCGACGACAACTTGCGGAACATGAAGAAGCGGTGGAACGTGCGCGGCGGCGATTACGCAAGCGCAATCCGAAAATTCAAGACCCGTGGAATCGGCGTTTACGCCTCCTTCGTGTTTGGTTACGACGATGATCGACCCGAGTCATTTGACCGCTGCGCCGAGTTCGCACTCGAAAGCGGCGCCGCCCTTGCTCACTTCAACACCCTAACGCCCATGCCCGGCTCGGGCTTCTATTCCCGCCTTGTGAAGGACAACCGCCTCCTCTTCCCGCGCTGGTGGCTTCATCCCGAATACACCTACGGCCAAGCGACGTTCATACCCAAACACATGTCCCCCCAAGACCTAACCGAAGGCTGCCGCCGCGCCCGTTTCACCTTCTACCGATACCGATCAATCACCCACCGCGCCCTAGCCTTCCTCTTCCAAACCGGCCGCCTCTCCGACGCCCTACTGCTAGCCGGCACCAACATCATCTCCCGCAAAGAAATAGAGGCAAAGCTCGGCCACCGCCTAGGATCCAAAGAGCCGCTCGAACACGACCTCCTCGAAGACAGTCCCCTAACCCTAGAAAGCGCGGTTCCCCTCGAGTCCGCGCTTCCCCTCGAGTCCTCAGTGCACTCGATATGAGGACGTCACTTCGAACGACGAACTCTCGGGTCGTGCAATCAAACTTTCGGATAAATCGAAACAGCGAAACGCCAACGACTGGCTTTCAGCGCGCACAGAACAGGTCTGCACACATTTCAAGCTGCAAAAATGCAAGCTTCCAAGCTCAAGCACACACGCCACCGCTAGCGCCGTCAGCACTCACTTAAAACTCGCACTATAGAAGCTCGTATCTTGCTTAGAACTTGTAGTTCTCAGGGTAAGGCGTGAAAGGCCCAGGAGGTCGATACGTTCCAGGGGGAAAGACGACATCTTTCTCCCCGCGTAAGTAACGTTCAGAAGCGTCTTTGTATTGCCAGTAGATCGGAAAGAACTCTTCGCAGTACTCTCTAATTGTTTGCCACCGTTTCGACAAGACAAGCGGTCGCTCGTCGTTCCGCTTGCTCTTCTTTGTAGTCTTCGGAACGGTTCCCGCAGTCACACGCTCGAGCAGCTTGCGGGTTAAGAACTTGTGCCCCTTTGCTTTCCAGTCAGCGACTAAGGCTTGTCTCCGGAGCTCCACCTTCTCGAGCATCATCTTCGCGTATTCTTCTTGCGACAGATGGTCATACCCAGGCACTCGGTCATAGCGAAGAGTATACTCATCCATGAAGTCTCTCTTCTTCAGTTTGCGATTGTATCGCTTCCGTTCGTTGTATTCTCCTCGGCGGAACACTTTGACCGTTCGCTCTCTGCCCCAGATTGCATCAAAGAACGAGTTATAGCCGGGGTAATCCTCAATGTATTCAGTGAGACCTGATTTTACCGGCTGCAGAGCGGCATACAGAAACTGCTCTTCGATATCCTCCGCGTTCACCAGTGCCTGCGCGGAATATCTTCGCTCAAACAGTGGACCACCCGGAAACCCGGGGACGAACCGTCTTACGCCGTTAACAAAGCGTGAGCCGAAATCACGCTGGAACGCCGCGCGGTTGCACCCTGGAAAGCGCGAGACGTGGTGGTAGTGATTGCCCTGCATGACAAAAGCGTAAAGCTTTGTGTCGAATTTGGTGCAGTATTTCGCGAGCATCCCGAGTGCGTATTCTTCAAGCAGCCGGTTATTCACAAACCAGAGCTGAGAGTTAATACAGCGTGCCGTCACAAACGAGCCGTATTTCGGGTGTTCTATACGGAGGGGTTGTGACTGAGTCTTTTTTCCAAACAGACTTTTCAGTTGAGCGCTTTCGATAGACATACAAACACCCTGATTCTGGGCGCACCCCTCCCATGCCGTGGCTACGTATGGCGTTTCAGCGGAAGCTGGCGGCTAAATCGCGAATTTCTCTTCGCTACTGGTGTTCTCGTTCAAAACGGCAAAGTCGTTTCAGCGAAACTCGATATCGACTGCCTTGAGGACTCGGGGTGCTAGCCCGTTGGGAGGGCATTTACTAGAGATGCGTATTTCTCCAAGAGCGCATCTCGGGGGGTGAAGTTTGGATGGAACTGGATGCGATCGAGAATCTTTCGATCGCTGTGTAGCAGCAACACTAAGATGATTAGGTTTCGCACGACGGTGACTGGATTTAGGGACGGGAGAAAGATAATTGTCTTTGTGACACAATCGCCGTTTTCCGGGCGGCCGGTGAAGAGTACCGTGAATCGGGTAGGGGCTGATACTTCCACCAAGGCGATGCTTGCGCCGACGGTGGTAAATGTTGCCTTGATGCTTGCACGTGTGCAGCCTGAGAGGATTCGCATCGGCAGGGATTGCATTCTGCCTACCAATGCTACCGAAAGCCTGTGAGCGTCCACCGAGCTTAGCTTTGGTGGTTCGGTAAATTCGAAGCCGTGCAACGTATCGAAGTGGTCGAGATCCAGCCCGTTACCCAACACCAAGTGGGGATGGCACTTGATCCGCTGGGACGGGAGAGCCAGCCGGAAACGTTGATCGCGCGGAATCTCCGGGAGCTCGAACAGCGGCTGACGGCCGTTGAACATCCACAGGAGACCGAACTTTTCTGCGGTTGGATACGTGCGGTGGGTCTCTGCTCCTCCCCTGCTCCTTTCGCAGGCTTCCACCTTGCCGTGACCCGAAATGCACCAGCCGTGGAAAGCGCATCTCAGTCTCTCCCCCTCGACCGTTCCAAGCCCGAGGTCCGCTCCGAGGTGTGGGCACCGCGCATCCACAGCTGAAGCGACTCCCGAGTTGGTCCGGAAAAGTGCGAGGCGGCGGCCAAGCGCCGTATGGCTGAGAACGCTTCCACGTTGGAGACGGGCACACGGGATGAGCGGATACCACGACTGCACGTAGCACGACGGATTTGCAAAGCGCTTGTAGGGACGCGGCGAACCCTCGTCTATCGTTTGTTGCTGCGCTGCTCTTGGCATCGTCTACACGCGCTTTTTGGCAAGTTGCACCCCAAGCAGCGCACCGAACAGCAGTCCGACAACAATTCCACCCATTCCGTAGAGGCGGGTAGCGCGTTCGCGAAACGTTGTGACAAACGCATTCTGAAGCGGATCCATCGAAACATGGACTCGGGCGAGCTTCCACGCGCCATCAGCTTTCGTAACCATTGCTGTCCAGCGCGAGTTAAAGTTGTACTCCTTGTGCTCATTCGTGACGACTCGCTCTTCGGTAGTTCCGAAGCCGAGCGCCGTGTTTCCGAAGAAAACGCCGGGTTCGTAATTCGCCTTCATACTGTACGTGCCGCCCTCACCAATGAGCCCTCGCATCTTCGCGTTGTAGTCCTTCAAGTCTTTCAAGCTCTTCACCTCTTCTCCCGTAACCATCACCGCCGTAAATCCCGGCGCGAGCAGCGGCTCGAGCTGATCAAAGTTCCCCGTTTCGCTCGCTTGCTCGTACACATCCTTGATTTTTCGGATCTGCGCCCACTCGGCCTGCTCCTCAGGCGAGACCGCAGTTTGAGCAGCGACTCGCTGCGTCGTGAGGAATGCAAAAACGAAAGTAAGCGTAAGCACGAATCGATTCATAAGGCCTCGGACGGTTGATACACAACTTTGGTTGATACGTACGCCAACAGGATGCCGGTGAAGACATCGATGACATGATGCTGATGAAGAAGCAGTGTGGACAACGCTATCGCGCCTGCCCAAAGTCGATACAGCGCGCCCAGCGCGAAAGAAGCCCTTCCGGCCACCAACTCTGCCGCGGTAAACGCAAACGAAACGTGAAGAGACGGCACGAGGTTGTAATCAAGGTTGAGAGTGTCGGCGAGGCGAAACCATGAGTTCCACGCTTCCGACGGGATGCTCGGCGGAAATCCCAGCTCTGCGGGGCAAACGATAAACACAACGCTCGCGGTCAACAGCTCAAACAGAAATATGGCGGCTACCGGCTTCAAAGCTGTTCCATCGCGAAAGAACAACAACAGAGAACAAAGCATGAGCTGCACCGAAAGATACATTGGCGCAAACGCCGGAACAAACGGAATTCCGAGCTCAGCGGGAAGGTGAACGTGATATCTTTGTCCGGAGAGAGAAGCGAGGTAGTTCGAGCCCCCATAGCAAATGACAAACGCGAGGCCCACCAAGAGCGAGATCGGCAACGTTTCGTCGAGGCGAAACTTTCTGCCTTCAGCGCTCATAATGCGCCCCCCTGCAACGGCAGAATAATCTGGCCTCGACGCTTCGATCGCTCATAGGAAGAGAATGGAGAAAATAACGCACACGGCGGTGTAACCGCTGCCTCGGGGATAGAGGAACCGGCCGTGATGAGTGAATACCCTCCGACCAAAGCCCGATCACCAATCTTGATGCGACCGAGAATCAACCGAAGTCCGCTGTTCGTGTCGCCGACGGCGCTGAGCGAGCTTTGTCCAAGCACATGACCGTTCAAACGGACACCTGCTCCGAGAACAACCAAATCTCCGATATCCAGAAGCGATCGCTCTAAGACCGTCGTACCAGCACCCCAATAGACACACCGGCCGATACGCGAGCCCCATGCACGGAGCCATGCAGAGTATAAACCTGGAACCAATCGCATCAGCTCCTCTAGGAACGGAAGCCGGCAGAACACCATCTGCAGTTGGAAGACGAACCACCAGACCAAAAAGCCCCGCGTCGCCGTGGAGATATCGCCTTCCGGCAGAGGACACAGCCGCATCACGATTCTCGCCAGAAGGGGCGGCACGAGGAAGAACAATGCGGCGAACGTCCCTAACCTCGCCGTGAAAGAGGAAAGAAGAACTAACGGCAGCACGATGCTGCACACCAGATGAACAAACGGAACCGCATTGATGAGCAGCATCACCAACTGAGGCGTTTGGGGAAACCGCTCGTCGAACGGTTCTTGCGCCGCAGCCGTACCGCTATTTAATGATGCGCCCGGCATATCGATTCCGAACTCGCTCGTTAGTAAATTGAGGGCCTCTCCACATTTGAACATAGGAACGAAGCAGGCCCTGCCGATGCTGAAACTCTTCTTCCGGGTAGAGCTTCGGTAGATAGATCCACGGCACCGTCGGTTGCATGTGGTGATTCAAATGCCAGTTGTGGTTGAGCCACATCAGGTCGAGAAAGCTCAAGGTGCGGAGATTCTTCGCGCCACGCCGAACGTCTCGCACGGTCCCGTAATGATGAACATACTGCATTGCCGACCAAAGAAATCCGAATCCGAAGAGTACTGCCAGCCAGTGGGAGATGGGGATCTGAAAAACGAGTATCAGAGTCGTGTGGAAGCAGATAATCAGGAATGCTTCGAGCTGTATCCATCGAGTATACTTTGGGTTCAGTGTCTCCAGAAAAGCTTGACTCGGGCGGTCGAATGAGATCGACTTCGGATCGAACGCACGAGGATAGAACACCGCAAGAAAGTTGCTCAGAAACGCCACGATCCAAAAACACCCGACCATCGTCCCGTAGAGCTGCATGAACTTCCATATGGGATTATCCCCTTCGAAATAATAGTCGAACGCTTCGTCGTCTGATCGATTGCGCATGTGATGGCCAAGATGTCCCTGGCGGAGCAAGTGGTATGGCGCAGGGAAGAAAAACGCCGTCACCACTCCGATACCGTTGTTCAGGAAGCGGTTCTCGTGGAGCAGGTTGTGCTCTGCCTCATGGATGATCCCGTAGCCGGTGGTCATAACCACGGCATAACCGACGCTGAGCAACGCGACTCCCCAAAGGCTGTGCACCGCACCAGAAGCGACGAGAAGCGAAATGCAGACCGCATTTACGCTTAGCGCGATTGCAATATTGAGGGTGCCGGGGATCTTGAACTCGTCTTTCGTCATAATTCTTGTCTGAGCACTATGATGACGCCAATTCCGGGAGCGCCAATGCCGCAGAGCGTAGCACATTATTTTTTTCGAGCAGCGCGATGCTTTGAGGGATGACGTCCCGCGAGTAGAGTGCCCGGAGGAATCGTTTGTTCCTCTGAAGCTCGAGAAGCTCGCCGCGGAGCCGGCCTGAGAGCGGTCGCAGCTCTGGAAACTCCTCAACAAGCCGATTGAGAATCCTCACGCCCCCACGTTTCGGAGCGAGGAAAAACTCTCTCATCAAGAACCGGAAGACGTAACCGTTGAGCGCTCTGCCGACGCGAGAGCTCTTGGACCACAGTCGTTCAATGAGCAAAGGGCCGAGCACGATGTGGTCACACTCTTCGTTACAGTGGGCCTCAGTTGCGGCAAAAAAATTCGGTTCGATCTCGTCTCGTCGATACAGATCTCCGTATCGAGTGACCCGTTCTTCCTGGATAGTGCAGAGGAGCACCATAGCAGGCGCAAAGCATTTCCCCAACAGCACGAGGACGCGACTGAGACGAGGTCCCGGGGGCCGAAGAAAATAGAATGGAGAACGCTGATACAGCTCCGGCGCGGCTGCTTGGTTGAGCCGTCGAAACATGGCAGCGTGCTCAGCTTCTTCACACACGAACTGCCTTACAGCTGGAGCTGATGTTGCCTCGACTAAGCGAGCATCCGCGAGATGCTGATAAAACGGCGCGAAACCCTCCTCAAATAAGATCGCAAGCTCGTTTACGTACAAGCCGAAGAGCTGGTTATATCGAAGACGGTGCTCCGTGCTGAGCTCTGAGTACACGTTCGTGTATGGGAGATGCGTGACCGCTTCCGGGATAAAGGGCAGCGTATGATCGACATTGCCGAAACGAAGATCCGAGATCCTTGTTCCGCTCGGCACTTGACGAGCCTGGCTCTTCATATGGCAAACACCCTTTCCCACCCGGTTTCGGTGTCAAAGCAGCTCGTTTTCACCGTTGAAAGTCGAGAAAAGCGGGCCTTGTGTTCCTTGTATACGACCGACGCTTGCTCAGTGACAACCTGAACTTGGACGGGCTCGAGCTGTCCATTCCGGCGGCAGAGCGCATAATTGAAATTCTCACAGAGCGAGCGTTCAAGTTGCTCTTCGAGAGCAGCTCGTAGCTGATGCGAGAGCGCGCCGGCGGCGAAAAGCCGGTATCGGAGACACTCCTCGGAGTCGCTGGGAGCGAGGAAAACGAATCGGTTCCGGAGGCCGAACTGACTCAGGATGCAATCCAGCGAGCGCTTCACATGCTCCTCATGGAGCTTCTCTCCGCACAAGTCCGATACTCGCTCAGTCTTGGAAAGAAATCGCAATCGGGGCGTAGCATGACATGAACCGTCGACAACAACCTTATCACCGAGCTGGTATCGATAGAGCCCACCGCCGGTGGTCAGAATCACCTCATACTCATCACCTTGCACGAGCTGATGCGCAAGCGACACGCGGCCCGAGCTTGTTGATCTGAACTCATAAAAGTGTGCGTTCGGGACGAGCACAGGGGCGAGTCCCATGCCATCCTTCGTGTCGAATGGAATCGTCACTACTCCTTCGGTCGCGAGCAAACCCTTCCCTTGTATGGGCACTCCCGGAAAATCTGTTTGCAGCGACTCGACCTGGGTCGCTGCGAACCCGTCCGTCCAAGAGCTAATCAGAGAGAGACACGGCCAGATCCTCCTCCAGTCCAAATCAGCATTCTCTACCTCCGCCGCTCTCACTTTCAGGACCTCCGGCGACCAGCATCCGATCGGGAGATTGTAGAGCGCGCATAATTTACGGAAAACTTTCAAATCGTTCGCGATATCAGCGACGAGCGTATGTTTTTCAGCTCGAATGAATTGCGAGATCGTGATCCAAAAGCTGGGGCTCCAAAGAGAAATCAGGGATAGCTCGTTCTCGAGGAGTAGAAAGACGGCGGTAAGGAACAACAGGTGGTCCTGCTTCGTAACTCGGCTCAATTCGTGCGGAACGCACTGCGCCGAGACAAACCATGGCTGCAAACGCTCGGGGAGATATGAAGCGTCCTGATCGAACTCGACAGGGACTGCGCCCTCCCAACGTTGCGATGACTCCGCCGATGCCGAGACAACCCAATAAGAGCGGCCGAGAACGGCTTGAGAGCGTCGGTCACGAATGTTCCACAGCCAGAGCTCAATGCTTTTTGCAAACTCCCTCCGTAGACTCGCGGTAAATGGAATAATCTTCGAAGCGGAAGTAGTGCCGCTGGAAACATGGAATCGCAGAACCGACTCTGTGGTGAGCACATTCGCGGCTCCTCGCCGAATCTTCTCAATGTGAGGGCAAATATCCTCGTAGCGAACGATCGGCACCGCCGATTGGTAGTCTTCGGGCGTTTGTAACTTCTCAAACGAGAAGCTCTGCCCGTATTCGCTGGTTGCATTCTGCCGGAGGATCTCTTTCAGCCGCACAGTCTGCGCTCGAGCCGGCACGTGAAGCGCCCTGTGAAATTCTTGCTCGAGCTCTGACGGCCGCTCAGTTGGGAAGTCCGACGCCATTCACAGAGTTCCTGCTTCGATATGTGGAACGCGCGCATCGACCGAATCAAGATCGGGCTCGCAGCCGTCCCCTTGCATGATGAACATCCGGCTGCGAATCGTAAAACGAGACTTCGACAGAAGCTGCCGCGCTCGCGGATCGCGCTCGTGGACTGTGGTGACAAGCGGCGCTTCGGCGTCCGCAGCAGCCTCTGCAACCAGCGATTGCACAATGTCAGGGTCGTCGTTCGCGGTGCACAGCAGAGCCAGAAAGTCATACTGCATAAGCTCGCCTTCGGCCGGCAATCTCAAACGCCCAAAAAGGGGAGCCAAGGCATTGTAGAGCGGTCGAACGCTTTTCAAACCGAAAGCGTACCTCTCGACCACCCAGCGCCGGAACGTGCTCTGCGACCATCGAGCTGTGCATCCCATGAGCGCGCCTCCAGACGAACACAGAATGATATCGTCCGGACGCAAACCGCGAAGCCTCGTAGTTTCGCCCAACAGGTCGGAAAGCGAATAGTGCGGAAAGAATTGACGGTTACTCCCGTGTGACCTCAAAAATTTTGCCACGGACGGAAGGTCATCCTTGGTGGCACGACGGAGCTCAAAACGGCGCCGAGGAGCCGACCGACCTAACGAACCTGACGTCGACCGCAGAAAGACGGTGTAGAGCTGACCGCCGGGCCTGCACGGAGGCATGAGCTTGCGTGGGCGTTCGAAGAGCGCGAGTGCAGAACTGTTCGCACTTTGGACAAACGCGAGATAGATTTTGGCCCTGCCCTGGCGATCGAGCTCGTGAAACGCTTTCAGCCCACGCGCCAACGTCAGAGTCGAACGAAAATCGGGACGGATCCGTAAATTTCCCAACACTCCAATGGTCTGCGGCTCCGGTCTGCCGTTCAAATAACACAATCGTTCTGCTCGAGAAGCGAGCCCGACAACTTCTCCGCCAAGCAGAGCGGTAATGATTTCGGCTCGCTCTCCCTCAACATCGAAGCTCGCTTTGAATCCGAGGGGCCGATCGAGACGTAGTTGCATTGCGCCTTCACTCGGCAGGGCGGCTGCAAAGCGTGCCAGCTGAGGCTCAAGCGACCAATCGTTTACACGAACAACGACGCTTGATGAGCTCATGAACAGGTCCCTGCTTGCGCACGGAGCAGACCAATTTCGTGACCCGCAGGAAGAAGCGGTTCTGTGAATTGCGGATCTCCGAGCGGATACCGATACCTGACATCGGCGTCCGAACGCAGAATCAGGTTGATGAAGAAATACGGAAAGATCATCTTGGAGCCCCGCCAATGCGCGGGGTTGTTGAACCGCCGCATGATCGACGACAGTGAATAGAACTTCTGCCGGGCTTCAGAGCAGCGTCGTGTGATTTCGGCCGGCGGAAGCGTGGTCTGAAAGGGGATCATACCGTAGCGATACTCCGAGTCGAGCCACCATTTGTCGAAGAGAAGCCGTCCTTCGGCTTGCAATCGTTGATAGAGCGGGGTTCCGGGAAATGGGGTGAGGTGGTTGAACGCCACGATGAAGAGCTTCTGATCGATACAAAAGCTCAGCGTTTCTTCAAAGCTCTGCAGAGTGTCATGGTCGTACCCGAAGATGAATGTCCCATAGATCCGGATTCCAGCCGCATGCAGCTTCGCAATCGCGGCCGCCGGTCCCCCGCGCGCGCCGCCGAAGCTTTTGTTCATCTGCCGCAAGTTTTCTCGATTGAGACTTTCGAAGCCGATCAGCACGCCTTCGCAGCCACTCGCTTTGAGGAGCCGAACGAGCTCCGCATCGTGCGCCAAGGTGATTGTTGCTTGGCTCACCCAACGAATTTTGAGCGGAATCAGAGCTTCGCAGAGAAGCTTTGTATGCTCCGGATGGGACACCATGTTGTCATCAACAAAGAACATCAAACGATTCCGATGTGGCAGGCGTTTGATCTCCTCGACGATCGTTTCAATCGAGCGAAGGTTTTGCGTCGAATCGAAATACTTTTGAATGACGCAGAAGTCGCATTTGAACGTACATCCGCGACCCGCTTCGATGAGATGAAGCGGTAGATAGCGTTTCCCGGCAAAAATACTTCTGTCCGGCGAGGCCTTGGCGATGTCCGGACGAGCGGCGGCACGATAGATTCGCTGCATCCGACCGGCCTGAAAATCTCGAATCAGCTGAGGCCAGCTGTTCTCCGCTTCCCCACAAACCGTTGCGTCCGCATACTGACTGACTTCTTCGGGCACCAACGTCGGGTGGAACCCACCCATGACGACGGGAACATTCCGACGGCGGAACGCGCTGGCAATTTGATAGCTCCGTCTCGCGGTATAGGTTTCGACACTCATCGCGACCAGGTCGGTCGGCTCGTCGAAGTCAATCGGCTCGAGCCGGTCGTCGACGAAACGAATCTCGACATCTTTCGGAGTGAGCCCTGCAAGGTGCGCCGCAGGGAGAGGCTCCATCTGCCAAGCTCGAATGTACGGTTCGCCGGGCAGCTTCCCGACACACGGATGGACGATCGTCAACTTCACGCGAGGCCGCCTTCGCAAGTATAGAACCGATTCAGATTGCGGGAGTAGAAGCGGTAGGCCAAATTTGCTCCGAGCACTATTCCCAGCTGTTCCATTCCACGGCGGAAGCGGCGTGCAATGCAGCGATACGAGTAAACCTCCTTCCAAACACGTTCATGGTGATACAGTAGCTCTGCCGCGGTGAGCTGCTTGGGCTGAAAAACGACGTGCTGTCCATCATACATGCTCCAATCGCGAGTCAGAATTCTCTCTTCGTGGTCGAGCCGCTTGAACAGCGTCGTTCCAGGGAAAGGCGTCATTATCGAAAAACGCGGAAGGTCAATCCGATGATCGAGGATGAAGTCCCGTGCGGCATCAAAGGAATCGAGACCGTCGTTGTCGTTGCCGAAGACAAAAGTCCCCATGATCATGATGTTTCGATCATGGAGCGCTCGCACAAAGGCGCCATACTCCTCGGGCCGATTGAATCTCTTGTTGTAGTACGAGAGCCCCGCTTTCGACACCGTCTCGAATCCGATCAGCAAGCCGCGACACCCGCTTCGCGCGCAGAGGTCCATCAACTCCTGATCTTTGCCGAGCAACACCGTGCTCAGTCCGAACCATTTCACCTTCAAAGGCACAAGCGCAGAGAAGAGCTCGCGTGCATATCCGAAGTCGGCAAGCAGGTTCAGATCGTAGAACACGAGACGTTTTGCGCCCGACTGCCGGATGTCGTCGATCACGTGCTCCACGGGCTTCTGAAAGGGTCGCTTTCCCCACGCGTGAGGGACGACGCAGAAGTCGCACGAGTGGATGCACCCTCGGGTTGCCTCGAACGCATTCACCGTCTTGTAGCCGGTTCCTGCGAGAAGCGCTCGTTTGGCGTACGGCAGAGTCGCCATCCTTTGAAACGAAAAATCCGAGCTCATCGCATAACGAGGCCGAAGCACGCCTGCGACGAGATCGCGAAGAAGCTGCGGCCAAGTCTCCTCTGCATAACCGGTCACAACACAGTCGCAATGCTGAGCCGCCTCATCCGGAACGAGCGTGGGATGAGGACCGCCGAGAATGACTTTCTTGCCCTCCGCACGGAATCGCTGCGCAAGCTCGTAAGCACGCGGCGCCGTTCCGGTAATCACAGTCATACCGACAAGATCCGCATCAATGGACGCGGGGAGCTCTTCGACACCCTCATCATAGATTCGGAGAGTGTGAGGGATCTCCGGTGGAATGAGCGATGCAAGAGTCGTTAGCGTAAGCGGGCCGATGCGCAGCCCCTTCCGGAAAATGCCGCCGCGGTGACGATACAAAGGTCCCTTCGGCGAAATTAAAGCGATACGCAGCTTGTGAGCTTCCGGAATCATTGCCGGAATATTACTTCGTTCGTCAGGATTTCGAAAACAGGAATTTTCTTGATGAACGTCACGGGTGTTCAGCACTCCTTCATTCGATTACAAATGGAGGTGGAAGGAACTATGGCCTGTAACATCTCATCTCTCGAGCAAGCGACCGCCGTCTCCTACGACACGAGCTTTACGACCGTCCCCGCAGGCGGCCGGACGCTCACCGGCGAGGTCCGCTCGAGGGCCTCGCTCTCCGCGCGGGAGCGCGAAGCGATGTTCTCGCTCTTCGAACAGTTCTATCTGTCCGCCGACCGCGCTCAATTCGGAACGGACCTCGAGGACAAGGATTGGGTCGCAACCCTGTTTGACGAGCACCACAGCCTTTGCGGGTTCTCGACGATGAAAGAATATACCGCCCCCTTTCCCGATGGCTTACGGACCGCGCTGATTTTTTTCTCAGGCGATACAATTGTCCACCCGAGATGCTGGGGCTCACCCGAGCTGCCTCGCATATGGACGAGGCATATGTTCACGCGAACGCTCGAGCGAAAGCTGCCGCTTTCCTTCTGGTTTCTCATATCGAGCGGATACAAAACCTATCGCCTGCTGCCCCTGTTCTTTCAGAGTTTCGTTCCTCAGCGCGACCGAGAGCATCCCCAACAATTCGAGCTCATGACTCAGCTTGCAGATGAACGCTTCGGAAATCGCTACGATCGGCACTCGGGCACGATCCGTCTCGACCACCCTACTCCGCTCCGCCCTGGCGTTGCTGACATAACGGAACGTGAGCTGAGAAACGAGCACACTCGCTTCTTCACCGCGAGGAATCCGAGGTGGAGTCTCGGTGAAGAGCTCGCCGGTCTGGCACAGCTGCATCCCAGCAATCTCACCAAGGCCGGACTCAAAATGGTTGGGAGCGAATTGCTGAGTAGGCTCGCGGATGCGTCAATGGACGGAGAGACATTGTCGCCGCTCTCCTCAACTCAGACTGCGCGGGCGGGTTAACCGACGCTTCTTGCGTTCGCCGGGACAGGCGCAAACAGAGCATCGTCTCTCCGAAGTGCGGCGAGCAGCGGCCCGGTAAGAAATGTAGTGACGAGCGCCATCAAAACAAGCATCGAAAAGATCGAGGGCGAGAGAATGCCGAGGTCATAGCCGATGTTGAGAACGACAAGCTCCATAAGCCCACGAGTATTCATCAATACGCCGAGCGCTAGCGACTCCGTCCATGGGAGCTTCGTAATCCGAGCGGCAAACACAGCCCCGCCGATCTTTCCAACAGAAGCGGTAACAATGATACCCGCACAAACAATCCATGCGTGTGACGAATCAACCAGCGCGAGCTGCGTACGCAATCCTGTGAATGCGAAGAACAGCGGCAAGAGAAACAGCAGGCTCACATCCTCGAGCTTCTCCATCAGTTGCGCACGGACATTCCCGCTTGTAGGAATTGCGACGCCGGCGACAAAAGCGCCAAAGAGCGCATGTATTCCGATCAGCTCGCCGAGCAAAGCGGAGAGCGCGAGAACAATCAGCGCAGCCGTAACAAACGCGCGGCTTACATTCCGATCCGGCGACCAGCAGTCCTTCAAACGCTGCAGCGTCGGTCGCACGAAAAAAAGCATGCACGCAACGAAGATGATGCTTGCGATGACGGTGAACACTGCCGAGGCAATCGACGCAGATTTCACTATCGCAACGACGAAAGCAAGAAGGCACCACGCGGTCACGTCGTCAGCAGCGGCGCACGTGAGCGCGAGCACACCGAGCGGCGTCTTCGTCAATCCGGCATCCTGGATAATTCTTGCGAGCACCGGGAAGGCTGTGATGCTCATCGCAACTCCCATGAAAAGCGCAAACGACAGGAAGCTCACACCATTCGGCGCGAACTCGCCGTAGAGATAGAGGGCGAGCAGCATACCCAGCAAAAAAGGGAAGACGATGCTCACATGGCTCACAATCACCGCGGTGTGCCCCTTGTTGCGAAGGAGCTTCGGGTCAAGCTCCATCCCGACCACGAACATAAACAGTATCAATCCCAACATGCTGAACATGTGGAGCTCACTCAGTGAGCTGGAAGGGAACAGGAACGCTTCGGCAGAAGGCCAGACGGAACCAAGCAGCGAAGGCCCGAGCAGTATGCCCGCGATGATTTCGTGAATGACGTTCGGCTGCCGAATCGGTTTCAGGATGAAACCGACCAGCCGCGCAGCCAAGATGGTCACGATGACCTGAATGAGCAGCACTGGAAGGGGTTGTGACAGCGCACCGGACAGTGAGGCAAAAAACGAAACTGCGGAGGTTGTCGCGATCGGGGTAGCGACACCGCGAATCCCAAATGCATTGTCCCCATAAATGGCAATGCCCCAGGCCGCAAGCCCGCTGCCGATGAGAATTGCCAAATAAAAGAGCAAAGAAATGCGCTTGTCGACCATGTGCCCTCCGAACTCAGGGCGCATAATCGCAAGTATTCATGCACAAGTCATCAGGTCAGAAGCTGAAAGTGTGCCGACTATGGTTGTCGCGAACGGCAAGATAAGCGGGGTTTCCGCGAGCCCGGTTGAGGGGGAAGTTCAGACTCGTCGCGGCTAGAGCGCGACTCGTGGCAGGAGCCCACCTTATTGAAAGCGATAGGAGATTCGACCGCCGGAAGAGCGCTCACTATTCCGGCGGCGTTATCTTTTGACTTTGTTATTCAGCGGGGCTGACGTCAGTCACGTTGCCGTGCTTGTCAAAGGATACTGAATTTCCGTCTTCGTCTTCGACCTCGCGGACGTTCCCGTGCTTGTCGAATTTCGCGTAGTTCCCATTTTCGTCTTCGACATGGAGATTGCCATGCGAGTCTTGAGCAACACTGTTGCCATCTTCGTCCTGCACAACGACGTTGCCTTTATCGTCAGCAGAAACGACGACGCCTTCGTCGCGGTCGACCACGTGAACTTCGTCCGCGAAGGCTGACTGGAGAGAGAATGAGAGTCCGACGAGGGCGGCAAAGAATGCAACTTTGGAAAGCTTCATAAGGCGTGACGCTCCGAGATGGTGTTGTTTCGCTGCGGAGCCCTCATCCTGCAGAAGGTCCCGCTCCAAGAGCTTTCGGATATTCGGCGAGAAATCTAGAGGTCTGTCGCCTGTGCTTTTGGCCACCACGCGCCAAGTGCAATGTATTCGTTCTTACTCACGTGCGGAGGCCCGCAGTGACGTATTGCAATAGAAAGCAGAGTGCAGGATCGGGGGGACGCGTAAGTGAATCGCCGATGGTGACGCAATACAATGGTCAGGGTCGCGTGCCCCTCAGTCGGCAAGCGTCTCGGTGAGCCAAATACGATTCGTGAGTAGACCGGTCTAGGAGACTGCCGCTTGCGCCTTTCGCGATCTGCGGAACAATCGCGCCGCGAGCCCACCGAAGAGCCGGAGAACACCGAGCGTGCAGCCGCCGATCCCGCGGAGCATCATCGCACCCAGCCGAACCATGCGCGATTCGTTGCCGGTTTTCGCAACACGGTCTACGAGCCCGGCGTGCTTCCCGCCCGAAGAATCACCTTTACCGCCGGCCTTCTTCTTCGTGCGCGAGCTGCCTCGGTAGTCATAGCCATAGTAGCCATAATAACCGTATTCGTTGAGCGCATCTCGCGCGTCATTGACGATTACTCCGATAAACTTTTCTTTGCCGATAGCTCCCACTGCGTCGCGCACGAGCTTCTTATGAGTCTTCCAAGCTCGGACAACAAGCAGCGTTCCATCCACAAGCGACGAGATCGTGAGCGGCTCCGGGCAGAGGAGCACGGGCGGACAATCGAGAACGATGTAGCGGTAATGCCGTCGAAGTTCCGCTAACATTGTCTGAAGCTGAGGAAGCTCCACCGCGCGAGTCGCATCGATAACCGGGCTGCCTGAAGGAATAATGTCGAGACCGCTTTCGATTGATTGTATGACGCTGACAACCGGACGTGTGCCGACCAACGCATCGCTCAAACCGGGCGCAAAAGGAATTCCAAAGTAACGATGCACTGCCGGCTTACGCAGGTCGCAGTCGATAAGCAGAGTCTTGCCGCGCGGATCCATCGCCAAAGCACGAGCGAGATTTGCGGCTACGAGGCTCTTTCCCTCTTCCGGAACAGCGCTCGTCACCGCGATCAGGTGGCGCGCAGGGTCCGTTAAGTTCATTCTTTCGATCTTCGCGCGCAGAATTCGGAATCGCTCTGCGGCCTGAAAATCAACAGTTCGCCCTCCGGAAAGGACAATGCCTCCTTCGTGAAGCGCCGAAGCATCCCCTTTCGGTGCGGCGCGCTTGACTGAGCGTCCATCAACAGCAGCCGATGACGATTGAGAATCACTCCCCGGTGCAGAAAGTTGACCTGAGTCTTTCAACTGAACGACTGACATATTTTTTTCCTCACCCACAACGCCCTACACGAGAAAGAAGATTATCGCACTTCCAGCAACGAACGAGACGGCAGAGGCCACAAGGGACGCTGACATCGCTCGCCGGGTTATCATCATAGCCCGCGGAGTTTCCATCGGCGGGATAATCCCGATGACCTCCAGACCGAGCTCTTGCCGGATCTCGTCGCGATATTTGAAAGCACCGTTCGTAAAATACAGTCCGAGAGGCAGGCCGATAAAAAACAGCGCTGCCAGCAAAAGTCCGCCACCGGCAATAATCAAGCGCGGCGGGCCGGCTGGCACCATCGGCACAGCCGCGGGATCCACGACCTTAAACTGGGTGCCCTTCTGGCTGCTGACCAAGTCGCGCTGCAAGCCGGCCTCTTCACGTGCAGCGGCTAGCTTCTCGTAATTTGCCTTCACGTTGTTGTAGTCGCGGTTGATCTTGATGAGCTCCTGCTCCTTGAGCGGCATCTCTTTGATGTCCTTCTCGAGCTGATCAATCGAGCTTTTCAGGTGCGTGTTCTCTTCATTGAGCGAAGTGAGCTCCGCTTCGAGATCGGCAATTTCGTGCCGAACGTTACGAGCATCCGCCGAAGCCTGCGCTCCGAGATATCGCGGCGCCGGCGAGCCCTTCTTCTCTCCTGTGCCCGCCCCAAGTCGCTGTCTCAGGGCTTGGATGCGAGCTTTCGCGGCGATCACATCAGGATGTTCGTCCGAATATCGGCTGCGGAGCACAACAAGGGCCGATTCCAACTGAGCCAAGCTCTCGGCCGGATCGTTGCTGTTCCCTGCGTTGCCTGCCTCGCCACCGGCATAAACAGCGGTGGGGCGCGATTCGACCTTGAGCTCCTCACGAAGGAACTGAAGTTTCTGAGTCTTTGCGGTGATCAGCTGCGAGTTCGAAGCGAGCTGCTGCTGAGCGCTCTCCAACCGAGCGACTCCCGCTTGCAGATGTTCCGGCAATTTCCCGAAGTTTTGGCGGACGAACTGTTGAACCTGCTTTTCTGTAGCCTCCAGCTTCTCACGTGCATTACGGAGCTGGGCGTCGAGAAACTCGACCGTTCCCTCAGTCTCGCCCTTGGTGCTCAGGATGCTCTCGTCGATGAACAAGCTCGAGATCGCTTTCGTCACCTCGTAGGCAACCTTGGGATTCCGGTCCTTGAAGCTCAAGCGGAATGTCTGACTCAATCGCTGTCCCGTAGTCGAATTCTCGGGCTCAATTGAGATAGAACGCTTAAGCTCCTGCAGAGCTTCTTCGCGACCACGAACTCCCTGACCAACCAACTCAGGATAAAGGTTCAGCTTGTCGACGATGCTCAGCAGCCGTTGCCGTGAAATCATCTCGAAAATGAGCGACTGCAGCCGCTCAGATTGATCGTCTTTTGTAGGTGACTCGACGATTTTCGAGGTAAGCTTCTGCGGTTGGACAGAGATCAGTACGTCGGAGATATAGTAGCTTGGAATCTTGAATGTGAGGAAAAGCGTCAAAGCACAGATGGCTGCTGCCGGACCCCACGAGAACAACCAGTAACGGGAAAGTGCCGTACGGAGCGGCTGCACTATCTCCGAAAATGACTGATTGCTTTGTTGATACATGTTCATCTCACACCCCTACTTCCCCTCGACTCGAACTATGACCGGCATCTGGTTTTCCTCTTGCAACGCGTTTTCGCTCACTCACCTAGACGTTCATTTGCGTCAAACTTGTAGAAACTACTCGCTTTATTCGGGATCGTGATATGCGTTATGCTAGCCGCGAAGTTAAACCCCAGATTCTAAGAAAAAGATCATTAAGTCAAACCATGGGACAAATAAACGTAACCGTGTCACATGTTTATCGTGAAAAGTCCCGCCTGAGACGGCTATTTTCGGTAGTCTCAGCACCGTTTCTTTTCAATAACCAAATTCATATCCTTTCATCCGGCTCAAACGCTTCACTGTGGAAACTGAGCCGGGGCAGATTCTTGCCCGTTTTTCAGGCGGCTTGTCTCGCCGGATTGCTCCTCTGTTCCAGCGGTTGCAACCGGGAATCCGCCGATGTGAAGTTCAACCGGCTGATGACGCAGTCAAAGGACTACTTCGCACAGGAAAAGTGGGAAGAAGCCCGAATCAATCTGATGGCGGCCAGCGAGATCCAGCCGAAGAACGCCGACGTTTATTATCAGCTCGCCGAAGTCCAGATTCGGCAGATGAACATCGAGCGGGCGATCGAAAGCTATCGCGCGGCGATCAACTACAACCCGAAGCATAAAGAGGCGAGGTTGCACCTTGCGTCGATTCTCCTGGCAGCCAGGCAATATGAGCTGGCCGAAGACCAGGTCAGAAACCTCGCGGAGATGGCGCCGGACGATCCGGATGTGATGCTGCTCCAAGCCGGCCTCGCATCGAGCCCACAGCGCAAAGACTACGAAGGTTCGCGCAAGATATATAAGGCCATACTCGAGAAGCATCCCGAAAACGCCGGAGCGCTTGCGGGTTTAGGGCAGCTCGCGGTCGCAGAGGGGAAGCTCAAGGATGCCGAAGAGCTCTTCCTCCAATCTGCCAAGCTCGATCCGAAGAACACTCCCCTTCAGATGGTCCTCGCGGATCTCTACTCGCGACAAGGGCGCCTCGACGATGCCCAAGCGGTTGTCGAAGGCCTGCTGAAACAGAATCCCAACAATGCGGGGCTCCGTTATGGGTTCGGCGAGTTCTTGCTGCGCCGCGGGATGTCGGACGAAGCGACCTCTCAATATGCCGAGATTTTGAAGACAGACCCGATGCGGCACGAAGCACGGGATCGACTGTACGACATGCTTCTCGTCAGGAAGGAGCAGGACAAAGCAAAGGCGCTTACTGCCGACCTGGCCAAGCTCAAACCGGACGAACCGGGCACATACTACTTCCAAGCTCGTGACGCAGAGCTCGACGGGAAGACCGACAAGGCGCTCGAGCTCGTCTTGAAAGCGATTCCGGGAATGCCCAGCTTCGCTCCGGCATTCCGCCGTGCGGGTCTTTACGAGATCGCAAAAGGCGATGCCCGGAACGGGCTGCAGCATCTGAACCAGGCTATCGCGATCGATCCGGGTGATGTCGGTGCACGACTCGCGCTTGCGCGCGATGCAATGGCGGAGCGGAACTACGCTTCGGCTTCCGAGCACGTCAATCAGATCCTTCAACGTTTTCCCCGTCAGCTCGGTGCGAACGTGCTGCGAGCTGATATCGCGCTGATTCAGGGCGACACGGCGCTCGCTCAGAAGGTCTACCAGTACCTGATCGACACGTTTCCGAACAATCCAACCGGCTACTTCAAGCTCGCGCTGCTCGAAGAGCGGAACAACAATCTCGACAAGGCGGCCGACCTCTATCGCAAAACGCTTTCGTTCGATGCCGGAACGTTGCTTCCTGCACAGCGTTTGGCGAGCATCATCGTCAAGCAACGAGGCGTCGATGCCGCGATCAGCGAGATGAACAAGCTGCTCGAAACGAGCAAGAACTCAAAGCCGGAGTACAAGCTGCTTCTCGGCTCCCTCACGCTCGCGAACACAAAAGACGTAGAACGGAATGAGCACGCCCGCGGATATTTTACTCAGGCCGTGGAAGAGCGTCCCGAGCTCGTCAGCGCCTATTTTGCGCTGGCAGCGATCGATGCACAGAAGGGCGACCTCGAAGCTGCGGCTCAAAACTACGAGAAGCTGATCGCGAAGAACCCGAAGCACATCCCGTCACAGATGTTGCTGGCGCTCGCCCGCGAGCGACAGGGGAAACCTGAAGAAGCTGCGAAGATCTACCGTAAAGTCCTCGAGCTATCGCCGCGTTTCGGGCCGGCTGCAAATAACCTCGCCTGGCTGCTGGCAGATCGGCTGAACGGTGATCTCGATGAAGCGCTGAAGCTCGCGCAAACCGCGAAGGAAGTCCTTCCGAATGAAGGTGGCGTTGCCGACACGCTCGGATGGGTGCACTTCAAGCGCGGAAGCAAAGAGGTCGCGGTGACATTCTTACAAGAAGCTGTTGATCTCGAACGCAAATCGGCCGGCGGAAAGGTGAATCCGGAGATTCTCTATCACTTGGCGCAGGTCCAAGCGTCCCTTGGCAACAATGACAAGGCGAAGGCGAGTATCGCAGAGGCGATCCAGATCGCCGGCGAGCATCATCCGCAGCTCCAACAGTTCCAAGATTTTCAGAAGAAGTTAGGCTAACGTTCGGTGGGAGGGTCAATCATGTTGAAGAAGCGCCTGATTCTGTCGTTGTGCTTTGCATTCGTATCCGCGGCGTCCGTCATTGGCTGCGGCCCGAAGGGCCGTCCGCTCTCGGAGCTCACAAACTCTGCAGCAGAGGGGCAGTATGTCGTGCAAGGCGGCGATACACTGATGGTTAACGTGTGGGGCGAGCAGCGCCTCAGCGGCGAGGTCTTCGTCCGCGAGGACGGAAACTTTACCATGCAGCTCATCGACGACGTGAAGGCAGTCGGACTGACCCCGAAGCAGATCTCCGAAGACGTGTCGGTCAGATTGAAGAAGTTCATCCCCGCAGCATCGGTATCGATCTCCGTCGTGCAGACGGCACCGATCCGATATTTCCTCTCGGGGCAGTTCAACAAACCGGGAGAATACCGGAGCGACAAGAAAATCACTTTGCTCCAAGCGGTCGCAACAGGCGGCGGGTTCGCTCCGTTCGCCGACGAGAGCGGGGTGACTCTGATTCGCCGTACTCCGGAAGGAGAGCTTCGCTACTCGCTTGATTACAACCAGGTCATCGATGGGAAGCAACCGAATCCGGAGCTGAAAAACGGCGACATCATCGCTGTCAAATAAGGCGGACCATGCGCGTTGCATTTCTTGGCCCGGAGGGTACAAACACCGATCTCGCTTTCCGTGAGCTGCTGAAAGACGCGAAAGGCGAGGCTTGCTACTCCATTTCGGAAGTGTTCAACGCGCTCCTCGAAGGGAAGGTGGACGCGGGATTCGTTCCCATCGAGAACATGATCCAGGGCCCGGTAACGGAAACCCTGGACCAGCTCTTTCGCCATCAAGGCCGTATCTTCATCACCGATAGCCACATCACTCCGATACGCAACGGGCTCGGCGTGCTGCCCGACGACCTTTGCGGCGTGCCTTGGCCGAGGGAGATTCGCGCCGTTTACTCCCACGAGCAGGCGTTGCGGCAGTGCGGAAAATACCTGTCCGAACACTTTCCGCGAGCTGACCGGCTTCCCGAACAGAGCACGGTTGCCGCCATTCGATTCGTCAAGCGCGAGACGCGCGCGGATGCGGCGGTGATCGCTCCTCCAGCAAGCCTGGCTGCTGAGGGTTTTTCCGTTCTCGCAGACGACATCTCCGATGTTCCGGGAAACAAAACTCGATTTGTTCTCCTGAAGCGGGGATCCGTTGAGAGCGACCTGCCCAGTAGGAAAACTTTCGCAAAGCGCATGTCGGCGAAGAAGGAGCCGCTGACATTCCTGACGTCCATTGTGCTCGACCCCCAACGCGATCGAAAGGGACTGCTTGTCGAGATTCTCAACGTCATCAGTGTCGAGCACCACATCAATCTGGTCACAATCCACTCACGTCCCGACACTCGCGGTGGAGTCAGGTTCTATCTCGATCTCGAGGGGCATCCCGAGGAGCCGCAGATTCAGCGTTGCTTGCAAGACCTGCGACGGTTCTGCGCGAACGCCATGGGACAGTCGACGGCAATTCACATCTTGGGCGCTTACCCTCGAAGTGGTTTCTACAATCTCCCCTTCAAGACTCTCGGTATCATCGGGGATGAAGGCGTCATGGGACGTTGGTTCCGCCGATTCTTCGAAAGCGTCGGCCTCGAGGTCATCGGTCGAGACAAGGAATCAGGGTTGAGCATGAAGGATCTCGCGGCAAGATCTGATGTGATCCTCCTCAGCGTCCCGATGTCGAGTGCCGAAGAGCTTGCTGCCGAGTTGCTTCCGTATCTCCGAGACGGCCAGCTCGTGGTTGAGAACTGTTCGATCAAAAGCTGTGTGCTCCCCGGGCTCATCGCGCATAATCCCGGCAAAATCGAGATTCTCGGTCTGCACACGATGTTCGGTGGAGACCGAGAGACGCTCCAGGGCGAGAACGTCATCATCACCAGGACAACTCATTCCGGGACCAAGGCGCAAGCCTTCGAGGACCTTCTCTACAAGCACGGAGCGCGAATCCATCACAGCTCGATCGAGCAGCATGACCGGATCGCTTCTTTTGTGCAGAGTGTCGTCCAGCTGAACATGCTTGTTCTTGCCGACGTCATGAGCCGGAACTTCGAATCGCTGGACGAGCTCGATTTCATGACCACGCCGAACTTCCGGAATACCCTTCAGGTAATGACGCGCGTGCTTGCACAATCGGACGAGCTCATCTCCGATCTGCAGATGCGAAACGACAAGGCGGTAGCCATGCGCCATCGCTTCCTCGAGTCCGCCTTCAGGGCGGTGTCGCGCCTTGACAATGGCGACATAGAGGAATTCATGAACGAAGTCCGAAACGCACGCGAGTTTGTAAACCGAAAGAAGTAGAATCACTGCACAATCGACCGGGGCATCGGACCGCGTGCGTCGCATCGTGGCCGAAAACTTTGAACGAGCCCGCGCCAGTGGCGCTGCTGGAGGCTGGAAGATTGGAGTCCGTAACCAGGACAACATGCCGCTTTGCAATACGGACTCCAACGTGAGGTGGACCAGCGTCTTTCCAGCTCAACAGACAAGCGTGTCAACCGTACCGTGTTTTTCGATCATCGCTCGCAAGTTTCTCAGTGCGCGGACGGTCTGCAGCGGTCGATTCTGCTCAGTCATTGAAGCGGAATGGGCAGTCAGCAGCGTATTTGGCGCATAAAACAGGGGGTCCTCCGGCGGGACAGGCTCCTTTTTGTAAACGTCGGTCGCAAACGCACCGACCTGCCCCGACCGCAGAGCAGCTGCCATATCTTCGCTATCGACCAGCTCGCCTCTAGCGGCGTTGACTATCAAGACACCGCGCTTGCACGTCGAGAGCACCTCTCGATTGAGCAAGTTGTGATTCTGACTCGTCGAGCTCGCATGAAGAACTATCAGATCGCAGGTTTCGTAGATTTGGGCGCAATCGGTGGCAACGGTGACTTTTCCGCGGGTCGAGAGATGTCGGAGGCACGCCTGTTGCTGTTCAACCCACATCGGGTCACTTGCAAACTTCGGATCGTAAACGGTCACCCGTGGACAAATCCCGAGGAGCAGACTCACAGACTCCTTGCCGACATTCCCGAAACCCAGAACTCCGACCCGTTTTTTCGAAAGCTCTGTCCCGAGGAACGGCTTCCATGAACCACGTTTGAGCTCTTGGTGCTGCGTATGGATCCCCCTGGTGAGACACAGAACGAGGCCCAAAGTGTATTGCGCCACTGTCCGCGCATTCACGCCTGTCGCGATCGATACCTGAACGCCCAGCTCTTTCGCAGACAACACATCGATATTCTCATAACCGACTCCATCACGTGAGATTGCGGGAACGACCCCAATCTTACGACCGCTTTCCACCAGTGAGCGGAGCACTGGCCGACTGAAAGGCTGGTGCCCGGCTAGGATCCCGTGCAGCGGAGGCCCTGCCTCGATAAGCTCCATCAGGTCTTTTTCAGAGCGAGCGTCGGGTTCCGCACGAAAATTCCACCCCAGGTGCTCGATGATCTTTTCGTGCTTCGCTCCTCGAAGCTCTGAAAAACGATGCACCCGAGACGTCGACAACACGTTAGGCATGATGCTCGCACCTCCTCTAAAACCAACGAAGAACCGTCGCAGGATAATTCCTGCAAGGTTACGGACCTTCCATAGCGGTGGCGAAGAGAGCGTACACTTCGAGTAAATTTTATACGCCGATCGCGCGCTAGTATAGACGATGCTGCTTCAACTTTCCGGCTCCACGTTCTACGGCGCTCGTACTCTCGAAAGCGAACCCTCTGTGCCTGTTTTTCCGTAATAGAACTTTGCCGAAACGTTACGACGCCGTCACACTGCTTCGCGATTGCTCGATCGGAGGTTTTGTTGCGATCCTCAAAGGTCCACGATTGAGCTGAGTATCGAGTTGGCGTAAAATGGTGGAATTAACCGCGCGACATATGTCGACGCCTTTCGCATCTTCAACCAGAGCATCAGTCCGTCCGCACGCTCTTTTTCAAGCTCATCCTCCATCATTTTTTTGCGCACTGACAGCAGGTCTCTGTCTGCTGATGGGGCGTAAGTAGCGTTTTTTCGGTCGTCCCTTCAAACTGTGAGAAGAGAAATGTCGAGTCATCCTGTTTACCCATTGCTCTGTGTAGCTGCCGCGTCCTCAGTTCTGTGGATCGGCTTATACTTGACCACTATCGCTCCCGAACGCAGGTGTCAGGAGAAGCTACGGGAGCGCGGTGAGGAGCCGACGAGCTGCCTCGACCCGTGCCTCCGACTGCCAATGTCGGCGTTGGCGTTTGTGATCATCGGTAGCTTGGTCTTCGCTCTTGGAAATTTCGTTCTCCAAAGTGCGGGGGCTCGTTAGTCGGATTGCATTGAGCTCTGCGGTTTGTTCGTGAAGGTGAACGTACTGTTGCAGCGCAGCGACTTCGGTCGCTGCGCTCTGAATATGATTCGAGCCGTGCCGACTAAACCTTAACCGACGAGAGTCGAACTATCGGCAGTCGGGCGACGATCGGCAGCTGCGGTTCGTCACCACGGAAAAGCGCCTATCCTCAGTCTTTGGCGGAAGGACTCTTGGCCGTTACTTGGCAGGTTCAAGCGGATTCCGCTCAGAGTCGCAGCCACCCCATTCCAAACACAACTGTAACTTGCCGCTGGGGTCCGATTCTTGCATTTGACTTGCCGATAATACCGGGCTAGGTATTTTCCTGAAAAACCTGATTATCCCCCAATATCCCTGCTCCGGAACTCTATGCGCACACAGACTAGTTCGCGTATCCCTCGAATTATCGCCCAAGTTGTGATCACGTCGCTGGTGATGGTCGCCATCATCGCAGGGTTCGGTTTGGCCAAGTACTTCCAGATTGCCAAGGCGATTGCGCAGAATGCCAATTTCAAAATGCCCCCGGAGTCAGTCACTGCCGACACGGCACGGGAAGAAACTTGGGCAAAGACTCTGTCTTCTGTCGGTTCACTCAGCCCATTTCAAGGCGTCACTCTCGCCGCTGAAGAAGCCGGCAAGATTGAACGGATCAATTTCGAATCTGGCGCGACCGTAAAACAGGGCGACGTCCTCATCGAGCTCGATACTTCGGTAGAAGAGGCCAACCTCGAAAGCGCAAAGGCCAAGGAAGCCTGGACCCGGACGAGCTACGAGCGAGCGAAAACACTCCGCCCGCAAAACGTAATCTCTCAGGACGCCTTTGATAATGCGCGTTCACAGTATGAGCAGGCCCTCGGTGAGGTTCGCTCCAGCGCCGCTCGTATCGAGCGACGAAAGACAGTCGCGCCGTTCAGCGGCCAAACAGGGATCCGACTCGCAAACGTGGGCCAACATGTAGAAGCCGGAACGCCGCTCGTCCCGCTTCAATCGCTCGAGCAGCTCTACCTGAACTTTTCACTCCCCCAGCAGACGGTCGGTAGCTTGGCGAAGGGCCAGCAGGTTACGTTTACGGTGGACGCGTTCGGTAACCGGGAGTTCAAGGGAACGATCAACGCCATCGACCCGCAGATCGACGAACGAACTCGCACTATTCGGCTTCAGGCGATCGTTCCAAACGACAATCACGAGCTTCGCCCTGGAATGTTCGCTCGCGTCAACCTGCTTCTCGGCGAAGAGCAGAAGGTCATCGTAATCCCCGCTACCAGCATCAACTATGCACCTTACGGCGATACGGTCTACGTCATCGAGAAGATGAAGGACCCGAAAGGGGAGGAATATGACGGCGTGCGGCAACAGGTTGTCAGGCTCGGCGACGCTCGGGGCGATCTCGTCGCTGTCACAAGCGGCCTCAAGCCGGGCGAGCAGGTGGTAACGTCCGGGCTCTTCAAGCTCCGGCCGGGTGCCGCGATCGCCGTCAACAATGATTTCAAACCGGGGAACAGCGCTGCGCCGAAACCTTCGGATAGCTAGTTCCAAACCACGAATTCGGGACAGACAATTATCTCCGGCACAAAAGGCTTATGAAATTCACTGATATCTTTATCCGAAGACCCGTCCTCGCGATCTGCGTGAACGTCTTGATCCTGGTCGCGGGTCTGCAAAGTATCCGGAATCTTGTTGTCCGGCAGTATCCCAGAAGCGATGTCGCGGTGGTTACGGTCAAGACGGTATACGTCGGAGCTGACGCGGAACTGGTACGCGGGTTCGTAACGACGCCGCTCGAGCGAAGTATCGCAAGCGCCGACGGTATTGATTACTTGGAGTCTTCAAGCGCGCAGGGATTGAGCACGATTACCGCGCACCTCGCGCTGAACTACAATACGAACAACGCGCTGACGCAAATTCAGGCGAAAGTCGCACAAGTGCGGAACGAGCTTCCACCTGAAGCGGAGGCACCTACTATCGACGTTGAGAGCAACGACAACCGATTCGCCTCGATGTACTTGAGCTTCTATTCGGAGGAGCTCGCCCAAAACGAGATCACCGATTATCTCACACGCGTTGTGCAACCGAAGCTCTCCTCTGTGAGCGGTGTGCAAAAGGCGGACATTCTCGGCGCACGGACTTTCGCCATGCGGGTATGGCTCAAGCCGGACCGTATGGCTGCCCTAAACCTTACTCCGAGCAAGGTCAAGGACGCGCTCGCGGCAAACAACTTCCTCTCTGCAATCGGGAACACGAAAGGCTCGATGCTCACCGTGAATCTCGTGGCAAACACGGACTTGAAGACCAAGGCGGAATTCGAGCAGCTTGTTGTTCAAGATGACGGGACAACTCTCGTTCGTCTGGGGGATATCGCCGATGTGGTTCTCGGTGCCGAGAGCTACGACCAGGATGTGCGCTTCGGCGGAAAGACTGCAACCTTTATGGGTATCTGGGTGCTTCCGAATGCGAACTCTCTTGATGTGATTAAAAAAGTGCGTGACGTGCTTCCCGAAATTGAGCGGGGACTGCCGTCCGGAATGCGCATCGGAATCCCGTACGACGCAACCGACTACATTCGAAGCGCAATCCACGAGGTCATCAAGACGCTGACCGAGACGGTCTTCATCGTCATCTGCATTATCTATCTCTTTCTGGGTTCGTTGCGCTCTGTTCTGATTCCGGTGATCGCGATCCCGCTCTCGCTCGTCGGTGCGGCTTCGTTGATGCTCATCTTCGGCTTCACGGTGAACCTACTCACGCTGCTCGCTATCGTCCTTTCTGTCGGACTCGTAGTCGATGATGCGATCGTCATGCTCGAAAACGTCGAGCGGCACGTGCAGGAGGGCCTCAGCCCATTTGACGCCGCGCTCGCCGCAGCCCGCGAGCTCGTCGGGCCGATCATCGCGATGACCATTACGCTCGCTACCGTCTATGCTCCGATCGGAATCCAGGGCGGGCTCACGGGGGCACTCTTCCGGGAGTTTGCTTTTACGCTCGCGGGAGCCGTCATGGTATCCGGCTTCGTCGCCCTTACGCTTTCGCCGATGATGGCATCAAGGCTCCTCAAGGGCGCAGGGCACGAAACGCGGTTTCAAGCGTTCATCGAGCGCCGATTCGACGCGCTTCGTACACGTTATGGAAAACTGCTCGAGCTCTCACTCCGCTACCGACCTGTCGTCCTTACGGCAGCGGTGTTCGTTATTCTCTGCCTGCCGCCCTTTTACATGTTCTCGATGAAAAAGCTCGCTCCGAAGGAGGACCAGGGAATTGTCTTCGGGATCGTTCAAGCGGCACCGAATGCGTCGCTCGATCAAACCCTAATCTACGCGACCGAAATCAGTAAGGAGTTCGAAAAGTTTCCCGAGTACGCGAACTCGTTCCAGCTCATCAACCCAAACGGCGGCTTTTCAGGAATGCTGGTAAAGCCATGGGATCAGCGTAAGCGCACTACGATGCAGATCGAAGGCGAGGCGTGGGGCAAGATGTCGCGCATCCCCGGCATCCGGATGATCGTGACCACACCGCCGCCGCTCCCCGGCGGCAGCGATTTTCCGATTGAGTTCGTCATCTCGAGCACAGCCGAGCCGCAACAGATTGTGGACTTCGCGCAACAGCTCGTCGGAAAAGCTTTTGCCAGCGGGAAGTTCATGTTCGCTGACACCGACCTGAAGTACGACCTTCCGCAGACAGAGATCGTGCTCGATCGCGACAAAGTTTCGGCGATGGGGTTGGATCTGCAACGTATCGGAACGGACCTGAGCGTGATGACCGGTGGGAATTACGTTAATCGTTTCAATATTCAGGGACGCAGCTACAAGGTAATCCCGCAGCTCAAGCGCTCCGAGCGACTCAATCCGCAGCAGCTCACAGAGCTCTACGTTTCGGGCCCAGGGAACGAGGTAGTACCGCTCTCCACATTCGCTTCGACGAAAAACACCGTTCAGCCACGACAGCTGAACCGCTTCCAGCAGCTCAACTCTGCAAAGATCCAGGGGGCAATCGTCCCCGGGGTGAGTATCGATGAGGGTTTAAAGGTGCTCGAAGACGCGGCTTCACAGATCCTGCCGAAGAACTACGTCATCGATTACGCCGGCGAATCTCGTCAGCTTAGGAAAGAGCAGAACAGCATGCTGACGACGCTCATCCTCGCGCTTGTTCTCATCTTCCTTGTGCTTGCCGCACAGTTCGAGAGCTTCCGCGACCCTCTGATCGTCCTGGCCGGTTCAGTTCCGCTCGCCCTCGCGGGAGCGCTCGCATTTGTGTTTCTGAATGCTACCACGCTGAACATCTATTCGCAGGTAGGGCTCGTGACTCTCGTCGGGTTGGTTGCGAAAAACGGGATCCTGATTGTGGAGTTCGCGAACGTTTTGCAGGAACAAGGCATGGATCGCTTCGCCGCAGTTGTCGGCGCGGCGACAACCCGGCTCCGACCGATTCTCATGACCACCGTGGCTACGGTAGTCGGTCACTTCCCACTTGTCATCGCAACCGGCGCAGGTGCCGGCGCGAGAAACAGCATCGGTATTACGCTCGTAACCGGAATGATTATCGGAAGTCTGTTCACCCTGTTCGCGGTTCCGACGATTTATACTGTCGTCGCACGCGACCGGCGCCCGGCAAAGGAAGAAGAACGGCGGCTGGAGCGGGAAGTCGCTCTCCGAGCGTCGGCTTAGTCGGAGCCCAGGTGAGCGCTACGGCGAGTTCTCTGCCGGAGCGCTCATTCATCCCCGGGGAAGTGCTGTCAGAGCTATTTCTCCGTTCCGCAACCGCATCCGCAGCCGCCCGCGAGTAGCTGCGTGAGATACTCCTGATTGTTCGGGATAATCACCAGGTCTCCCTCCGCTTCCTGCATACGCTGTGCTTCGAGCACATCGAACAGAGCCTCTGCTACATCGGGATCCTGGGAAACTTTTCTCAAAGCATCTCCGACGAGGCTTGGTCTGATCGCGGCAGCCTTCGCGAATTCCGCTGCAGCTTGCCGCTGTGCAGTGCTGGTAATGATGTTCACTTGATTCTCGCCGTCCTGGCGAATCGCTGCGGTTACCTGGCGGAGCTGGTTGACGATCTTGGTCTCGATCTGCCGAATCATGCTTCCGTCGCGGAAATGCACTTTGCGGATATAAACAGAGCCGACCCGATATCCCCACTCGCTGGACTTTGCCGTCACGTCAGTCCGAACATTCTGGCTCATCACGTGGCGGTTCTCGAGCAGGTCCGCGAGCGGCATATTGCTCAAGCAACGAACCGTCGAGCTCGACACGTTCGCTGCGAGCGAACCTCGAGGATCGGCGTTGCGGAAGAGGAAAGCGACCGGGTCGGAGATGTACATCTCGTACCAAACACCGACTCCCATCGGTGCTCCTTCCTCGGAGTTTACCGGCTGACTGCGCAAGTACTGTTGGTCAAGCCGCATGTCGAGACGATAGATCTGCCCCAAGAAGTTGATCACTACCGCGCGCCAGGTCAGCTTCGGCCAGAGGAAGTGAATTCCGGGCGACTCGATTTGGGAAACGACCTTCCCGAACAGCATCAGGACGGCCGAGGTTCCTTCAGGGACGATGATGTAGAATCCAAGCAGCCGGAGTATTCCGAGAACAAAGCTCTCGAAGAAGTAGCCGCCGAGGATTCCGAAAAAAATGTAGAGCAGAAAGGACATATGCTTTCCTTTACGTTCCGAGAAACATTTTCGTAGCTTTTGTATACAAACCGAGCCGCACGTTTCTTACATACGCACGAAGGGCTGTGTCGCCGTTTGCTTTCAGCGCCTGCAGCTCATTCGCGAGCGCGACGAGAGGCTCGACTTCGGCCTTCGCCTTCAGCGTTTCAATCTCGACGGCTCGGCGTGACTGGACGATGGTTTGGTCTGCAGCAGCTCGTGCGCGGCTAATTTCAGCCGATACGTTGTTGTGCGCGGTGTTAATGGCTGCGAGCGCGGATTCGACTTCCTGAGGAGGGTCGATTCCCGTAATGAGTGACGCGTCGAGAATAACTCCGTAGCGTGCGGCAGAAGTCTTGCACTCTTCGACCATTCGGTCGTTCAGATCGCGGAGATTCTTCCGCAAATCGTTGATCGATACAGCGTGCACCTGGGAGGTCTGCGGAGCGTCATCTTGCGCCGCGGTCTCCGCAGTTTTCGGTGCTTCGAAATTCGCAATACGCTCTCGCAGAACGGAGATGAAATATCCCATGATATGAGAGATGGGATTCTTGACTCCGAAGAGGTATGCGTAGAGGTTTCGATCGGCAACGCGATAACGGATCTGTCCGGTAAGCCCGATGTTGAGTTGGTCCTTTGTGACAGCATCGAGGACCGTCCCGCCCTGATTTGCAGTCGGCAGATCCGGGTCGTAAGCCATGTTCAGCGTTTCGGTCGACACAGACACTTTGTGTACCCGCTGCCACGGCCACTTGAAGTATGGACCGCCCGGCTGGATGACCCGCAGCTGCGGATAGATATACCGTTCCGCCTCGTCTGAACGTAAGTCCTTCGAGATCGGGTCGTCGAGCGTCGTCGCGTCCTTGATCCGCTCGGCACGACCGAAGCTCGTCAAGACCGCTCGCTCGTTCTGATCAACGGTGTAGAATCCGGAGATCACACAGCGAAAAGCGAAATAGATCAGCAATCCGAGTAACACTGAGCCGAACATAGAACCCCCCGGGAATAAGCTGGCTCCGGAACAATATCATCCTCGCATCGGTAAGGAACCACTGTTTTTTGCCGGGCGGGCGGCCGCCGTTATGTTACAATTGAAGTCGTGAAAGCGATCACCATCGACAAAAACGACCCCGACCGCAGGCTCCATCTCGAAGAGCAGCCGACCCCGGACCGAAAGGCTTCTGAGGTGCTCATTGACGTTTATGCAGCAGGTGTCAATCGAGCAGACCTCTCTCAACGGGCCGGCAAGTATCCGCCGCCACCGGGAGCAAGCGAAATACTCGGTCTCGAAGTCGCCGGGACGATCGCGGTCGTCGATCCGGAACTCACCGATTGGAGGGTCGGCGACAGAGTATGCGCTCTTCTTTCCGGGGGTGGATACGCGGAGCAGGCCGCAGTGCCTGCGGGCATGCTGATGCCCATTCCATCCAATTTGTCCTACGAGCAGGCAGCGGCTATTCCTGAGGCTTTTTTCACTGCCTATCTGAACCTCTTCATTGAAGGCGGGCTGAAGCAGGGAGAGTCGGTTCTCATTCACGCGGGGGCAAGCGGGGTAGGCACTGCAGCCATTCAGCTCGCTGCGCACGCCGGGTGCAGAGTGTTCGTGACCGTCGGCACCAATGAGAAAGCCGACTTTTGCCGGTCGTTGGGTGCGGAGCTCGCCGTCAATTATCGGCTCACCGAATTTTTCGATCCGATTTCAGCCGCGACGTCAGGTGCCGGCGTCGACGTGATCCTGGATATGGTCGGCGGAGCCTACATGTCGAGAAACTTGGATTTGTTGAAATCGGGAGGACGGCAGGTAGTTCTCGCGTTCATGGGCGGCATGAAAGCGGAGATCGATCTGTCCGTGCTCATGAAAAAGCGATTGACTCTCAAGGGATCTGTCCTGCGGTCGCGTTCCTCGGCAGAGAAGGAAATTCTCACGAAGAAGTTTCGAGACGCGTATTGGCCTGCTTTCGAACGTGGGGAGCTGAAAACAATCATCGATTCTGTTTACCCTCTCGCGGAAGCGAGCAATGCTCACGACAAGCTGAGAGAGAACAAGAACACCGGCAAGGTCATCCTCAAGGTGCGTTGAGCCCTCAGTCGGCGCGGTGCCGCCGTGTGAGCTCGGCCATCTCTTTGGCTCGGACGCGGGGTTCCGGCGCGAGAAGGATCGAAGACATCATCGCAACTCCGCTCGCCCCTGCTTCCAAACATTCCACAGCGTTTGACGCTTGGATCCCGCCGAGTGCGAACAACAGTTTTGGGGTTCGTAATGCGCCGCTACGAAGCTGCTCGAGGCCGAGCGTTTTTCCGGGAAAGTTCTTCGAGAGAGGGGGAAAGACGGGCGAGAAAAGAAGATAGTCGATTCCACCTCGCGTGACGGCTTCAATCTCACTTATCGAATGCGCAGAATATCCGAGCACAAGCTGGTCCTTGTAGCGACCTCGAGTTTCGTCGACACTTTCGACAGGGGACCCCAAGTGCACCCCATGAGCGCCGGTTCGCAGCGCCAAATCGACGCGTCGGTTGATGATGAGCTGAGCATCGTGCTTCAGGCAGTACGGCAGCAGCTCAGCCGCCAGCTCGCAAAGCTCCGAGTCACTAGCAGCGGAAATTCCAGCTTCCCTCGCAGCGAGCTCGTTTTGTTCTCGAAGCTGCACGAAGCCGACAGCGCCGTCGGCGCCTTCGAGCGCATCGCGAACTGCGCGCACAAGGGTTCCTGTGTTGCGCAGCCGACCGCCGTCAGTGATGAGATAGAGAGGTTTGGAGGTCGTCGCTGCCATAGATGCATTGTGACGCACTACGACGCGTTTTACTACCCAGGCGAACGTGGGTTAGGGCAAAAGTCTTACGAAATCAGGCCGCCGAGAGGGCTAGACGCAGAGGCATACAGCTTCTTCGGCATTCTTCCTGCGAGAAACGCCAATCTCCCCGCTTCTACGCCGGCCTTCATCGCAGCGGCCATCATTACGGGGTCCTTTGCGCACGCAATTGCTGAATTCGTAAGTACTGCGGACGCGCCCAATTCAAGACATCGTGCGGCATCGGATGCCGTACCGACTCCGGCGTCTACTATCACCGGAACTTTGGACTGCTCGATGATGATCATCAAGTTGTACTCGTTCTGGACTCCGAGCCCACTTCCGATTGGTGAAGCAAGCGGCATAACGGCGGCAGCTCCGGCATCCTCGCATTTCCGCGCGGTAATCGGATCATCGGTGATGTAAGGTAGGCAGACGAAGCCTTCGTTGGTAAGAATGCGACAGGCTTCGATGGTTTTTTCGTTGTCGGGATAAAGCGTTTTCTCATCGCCGATCACTTCGACTTTGACAAAGTTACCGACCCCCGCTTCTCGCGCGAGTCGGGCAGTACGCAGGCAATCCTCGACCGTGTAGCAT
The DNA here is from genome assembly GCA_046328905.1 of Bdellovibrionota bacterium. GTDB lineage: Bacteria > Bdellovibrionota_C > UBA2361 > SZUA-149 > CAZDWZ01 > JAXLVP01. Next base: position 711,621 of record JAXLVP010000002.1, on the reverse strand, counting down.
CCCGCAGTGTTCGGCAGGATCGTAAGACGCGGTATGTCTCCCAAATACTCCAGCAACGACTCCTTCTTCGGATCGGTGATGTTCACTCGGCGAACGGCAACGGTAATCATCTCAGCGCCTGCTGCGATCGTTGCATCACGCGTCGTCGCAAAGTCCTTGTACTTTCCAGACCCCACGATGAGGCGCGAGGAAAATTCGCGAGACCCGATGGTAAACGTGTCGGCCATAAGATTCAGCAGCCGTTCAGCCACCGCCCACAAAATGAATGATTTCTAGCTTGTCTCCGGCCGCGAGCGCCGTTGCCGGATAATCTGCCCGAGAAACGATGACATGGTTGAGCTCGACAGCTACTTTTCGATCCGCAAGCCCAAGCTCTTCCAGCAGGGCAGCAACCGTCGTACTCGAGACAGTACGTGCTTCGCCGTTCAGTTGGATTTCAAACCCTTTCATCGTCCCTCAAAAAGCAGACTGGGTGGAGAGGCTCTCAACTTGCCGAAGAGAGCCGACTCCACCGTTGAAGGGACGTTAATTAGACGAGCTTTTCGATCGCGTTGACGAGCTCTTGCTTCGCCACCGCGCCGACGATCTGCTCTTGGGATTCTCCGCCTTTGAACAGGATCAAATTCGGAATTCCGCGGACGTTGTATTTCATCGCCGCTTGCTTGTTGTGATCGACGTTGATCTTACAAACCTTCAAGCGATCGCCGTACTGAGTCGCGAGCTCCTCGACGACCGGTGCGATGGTCTTGCACGGGCCGCACCAAGGCGCCCAGAAATCGACCAGCACAGGGACTCCAGCTTTCAATACTTCGTTTTCAAAGTCCGAATCGCCAATCTCAAGCACCTTAGACATACAATTATTTCCTTCGAGTTCTAACGGCGCATCGCTGCGTCGCAACATGGTAGTGGAACACGTTTTATATCTTAAGAACGAGTCCTTGAAAAATCAAAGTTTCTTTAGAAAAGATTCGCTATTCCAGCAGGTTATCCAGTAGTTCCGCAGCGGTCGAGAAGACGCTAGCACGCGGATATCAGACTAGAACGCGCCGCCTACTCCGAAATTGAAACGACCAAAACGCTCACCGTTCTCGCGGTCGAGCGCAAGGCCGAGCTCGGTTCGGATCGGGCCGATCGGGGTCTTGTAGCGAAATCCGATACCGGGCGAAAAGCGCAGATCCGAAAAGCTCAATGTCGCCCCCTCGAACGACCCTTTGTTTTCCAGGAAAGCCTGTCCGACATCGAGAAAAACCAACCCGACCAAGCTCTCGGTCAGATCGTATTGCAGCTCAGTGTTGAGATTCGTGCCGGCATCCCCTCCAACGATGTGTCCATCGAAACCGCGTGGGCCGACCGCATTCCTCGAGAAACCGCGAAGAGAGTTCCTTCCGCCGAGGAAGATGCGCTGGCTGAGCGGGATGACATCGGTGTTCCCAAACGGCTGGAGATACTGAAGGTGCAGATTGTTGGCCCAAACCAGTCGCGAAGACACCGGCAGGTAACCGGACTGCTGGAGGTCGACCGAATAGAAATTGACGTCGGATCCGAGCGCTTCCGAGTCCAGTCGACCCTGGAGGATCGCCCGATAGCCGCGGCGCGGGTTGTAGGGGCTATCCCGACGGTCATAATCAAGCTGTGTATTGAGGAACGAATACAACGTATTGTTGACGTCGTCTGGGCCGATGATCACATCAGCGGGCACGTCATAGAGATACTCATGATAGGCAGTCAATCCGACACTGCCTCTGAGATCCTCTGTGAACAGGTAACGCACATTCGTCGAGAGACCGGCGCGGTTGTAGCTGTATGGATCGACGAGCTTGATTGAATACTGCGCAAACGCTTCGTTGTACCACTCGGCGTCAGTTCCGAAAATATGGGGCTGCGTGAAAAGCGCTCTCGCATTACCGGCATCGAGGAAGCTGATGCCCGATTTTACGTAGCCATCGACTCCGATGACGAGCGACTGTCCCTCCCCTCCGAGATTTCGCTGTCCGAGCTCGGTGAAGACATGAATTCCGTCTTCCGTGCTGTATGCAGTTCCGAGGTCCAGAGTTCCGGTGTCGCGCTCGGTGAGCTGAACGGTTAGGTCTTCGGTACTGTCGTCGAGCGTCCCGTCCGTTGGAACAATATTGACGTTCTTGAAGTAGCCCAGCCGATACAAAGACTGCTCCGACGCGCGGATGTCCTCCGGTCGCACGATGTGGCCGGGATGGATCTTCAGCTCACGCTGGACGAGATTGTCGTGAGTGAAAATATTGCCCGCTACCCAAATCTTCCCGACCGTAATCTGAGGCCCGGGGTCGATCGAATACGTAAGCTTTCCGGCCGCTGCGTCGGCATCTATCAGCACTTGCGCGTTCGGGTAACCCGCTTCGATAACCTTCTCGGTCAAACGGGTCTGTTCGGCTTGTATGCGAGCGCGCTCGAACGGCTCGCCTTCCTTCAACTCGGGTTCGATGGCAAGGAGTCCCGCCTCACTGGCCGGATCCGAGTCAGCGGACCTGGCCAGCCCCTTCCATTCGAGCTTCAGCTCCTCGATGCGTTGAAGCTTGCCCTCTTCAACCGTGAAGTGAAGCTCGAGCTGGTTCCCGTTTGCGACGGGCTTCATTTCAAATGACACCTTCACATCGAGATATCCGGCGGCCGCATAGAAGTTTTCGAGCGCGGCGAGGTCTGACGACAACGTCTCAGACTCGAGATAGCCGGGCCGATAACGGCTGAGCGGCCACACTGCCGCAGGCTTCGTTTGAATCAGAGCGGCAAGCTCCCCTGCAGTAAACGCGGTGTTGCCCTGAAACTCGATACTGTTCACCGGAACGCGCCGCCCTTCGTCTACCGAGATGGTGTAGACGCGGCGCGCTCCGTTCGGCGCTTCCTCATGCGAATCGACCTTCGCGAAAAAGTATCCGGACCGTTGATAGATTTTGACGATCTCTTTGCAGAGATTTCGGATCGCGGATGGGGTGAATGGCACTGTGCGGCTCTTGAGCCGCAGCGGTCTAAGCAGCTCCGGTGCTGAGAACCGTTTGTTTCCTTCAAAGATAATCGAGATCGGATCGTGAGCCTGGACGGCGATCTTGAGCTCGACATCGCCGGTGAGCGGGCTGTAATTCTTTCCTTCGATCTCGACCGATGCCTGCAAGTACCCCTCACTCCGCATGGCGGATAGCAGCTCGAGGCGCAAACGCTTGATGTTTTCTTCACTCGCGCTCGCTCCGAGCGCACGATCGGAGAGCCTCTCTCGAAGCGACGCAAGCTCAGCGGGCAGCTCTCCAATCAGATCGACCTTCGAGATCTTGCTCAGGTACCCTTCGTCGATTTCAAAGTGAACGATGACTTGCGGAGCGGCTAACCGTTCTTTGATGACGACCTTAATCTGCGGTGCGTAATATCCCTCTCGGCGATAGCCGGTCTTGATACGCTCAACCGCCGCATCGACCCCATTCAAATCGAGCGCCTCCCCGAGCCTCACGCCGCCGAGCCGCCGGAGCTGCTTTTCGTCAATCGTCTCTTCGCCGCTAAATTCTACGTCGAAGACGGTAAGCGCTTGGGTCAGCAGAAACTCGACATTGACTCCCTCTGCGTCAGTCACCAGCTTCACGTCGACATGCTCGAACACCTGACGGCGATAGAGCGCTTGAACCGCCTGCGAAAGCGATTCCTGTGTCAGGATTTCACCGGGTCGGATCGGCAGCGGACCGGCGAGATCCTGGTAGCTCAACGTGTTGACGGTATGAAATGAAATCGAATGAATCGGCAGCTGCGGTACTTGAAAGGGAAAATCGCTCACTTCGTCGGCGAGCGTGATTTGCGCAAATAGGGCGAGCTGAAAAATGCAGATCAGCAAACGTCTCAGACTCATCGCTCCTCCTCGCGCGTACGCGACAGCGTCGGAGAGAGAAGCTTTAATCCGGGGAACGTGGTCCGGTAGTGAATTCCGGCGCTGAACGTTCCGGACCCTTTGTTCACATTCTCTGTTGCAGGTGAGCTGCGCCAGCCCGAGATCAAGCTGAGGTAGGGCGTGAGCGGGTATTCGACGTTCATCGAGCTGATTTGGTTTCCGGCAAGCTCAGATTGAATATCGAGATCGAGACCCTTTGCGAGCGGACGCTTCGCAATGAGACGCGGAACAAATTCACCCGTCGTCGGAGAAAGTGCCGTGTCAATTTGAACGGTAGAGAATTTCGTCAGTCCTTCGAGACGCTCCTCGATGCTGACGTTCGACGTCGGATTAATCAACTCGGCAATGCTTCGCGTTCGTTTCCCGCCCTTGAGAAAGTCGAGCGGCTCGATATTGGTGCCGAGGCCGAGCAGCGCTTGAATCTCTTCCCGCCGGAGACCGCCGTCCGAGCGAAACGTGACATCTGGCCGGGTGAGAGTACCGCCAACGAGCAGCTGTATATGGTGTTCCTCTCCGGTACGCGTTACCGCGGAGGTTTCTCCGATCAGTGAAACATGGGGATCGAGCGTGTTTTGAAGTCGTGAAAATGTGAGCTGCCCGCTAATCAGCTCAAACTCGTTCGACTGCATACCGAACACACCATCGATCGCCTCGATGCGTCCGTCGAGCAGAGGCTGCTTCGTGTCACCGGTCAGCCGGAGATCACCGCGGAGCTCCGCTTGCGCAAAGTTGGTCTCCACCAGCACATTGTCCGACGCTTTGATTTGCAGGTCGAGCTGCATCGGACGTTTCCGATCGGAGGTGCTCCGCCTGCCCTGCTCCTTCAGCGACGAGCTTCCGAGGATCGACTGCGTCAATCCACGAATGAGTTGCGACAGTTTGATGGTATCTTCGTAAAGCGCGCTCTTCACGGTGATCTGACCACTCAGGACCGGCGGATCGAGCGGCGCTTTCGCGAGAGACAACATTCCTGCGAGCACGAGGGTCAGATGATCGACGGGCTCAATCACGACATCGTCGAACCCGACGCTGAGCAAAGCTCGGCGCTCCGTCGATGAGAGCACATTGGTTACCTCACCCGATCCTTTGATATCAGTTCCACCCATTCGCGCGGAAATGTTTGAGATCTCGAAATTCTCACCGGTGAACTCGCCGTGGAGAGCTCCATCACTCACGCCGACGATCGTCCGCCCGAGCGGAAACGAGACCGACGCATTCTTGATGGTCAGCGGTCCGCTGATGGCCGGATGAAAGAGAGGCCCATTTATCGCGAGGTCCAGGTTCACGTCACCGGAAGCTTGCTCGAGCGCATCGAGCCCGACGACGAAGATTCCCAGGTCCCAAGCTCCGTGGAGCCCAGCGCGCCAGCCGACCTGCCGATCGACTGAACCGCTGAGAAGCAGCTCTTTGCCTTCGGCATTGAAACGGACATTCTTGAAATCGAGGCGGCCGTTCCGGACCTCAGCAAGCAGATTGCCGCTTTGGGAGAGGTGAAGCCCCGGTTGAACCAGTTGCAACTTGGTGATCTCGACTGTCCCGTTGCCGCTGAGTGGATCATCGCGAGGTCCTGTGTACTGCACGACTCCGCTGAGCGAGCTCGGTTCAGACGGAGCGTCTTCGGAATCCGGATCCGTCGGGAAGAAATAGTCGAGGGGAAGGTCGCGCGTTGAGAGCATCACCTTCAGCGGTTCGTTCTTCGCGGTTCGTTTGGGCAGCGTGAGCTGAAGATCTCCTGCGCCATCCAGCAGGCTTGCTTGTACCGATTCACCGGAAGCGTCACCGGTGATTTTAAAAACGCTCAGCTTCGTAGCATCCGCAGCGGACGGCTTGGTAACCTCCAGCCGCAGCTCTCCGTTATATTCGGGATTTCCGACCGCCCCCCCTATCCGCACGCCGCCGTTCACAACCGCACGTGACAAAGCAGCGCGTTCGCTGAGCGCAGGATCACTGAAAATCGGCATCGCGAAGAGATCGAGACCTTCAGCTTGGATGTTTCCCGAGATGGTTTTCGAACCGATCGGCTCACCCAAATCGGCGTCGAGGCTCGCGCGAACGCGGCCTGCGAGCAGCTCGGCTTGCGCTGAATCGATCGCGAGCTGCTTGCCTTTCAAGGTGAACGGCACCGTTACAGCCGAAACAGGGGCTCCCATTAGCGACAGTGCAGTCGCCTGAAGCCGGCCTTCGAGCTTCGAGCTCAATCCATCGAAATCGATGGTTCCGCTTCCGACAAGATCGAGCAGACTCTGGTCGGTAGCGGCAGCGCTCAGCTTTTGGAAGGTTTCATCAGCGAGAAATGGCCCGAGCCGGGCGAGCAGACGAGAAACCGGATACCGCACGAGCTGCAGCTTTTTCACCTCGAGCTCACTGCTGTTTCGTTTGTAGCTCAGCTCCGCCTGAATGTTCGAATTCACGGCGAGCGCAAATTTCGTCTGGCTCCTCCCGGTTGAGGCGGCGTCGGATACCGGTTGAATTTGGGGCACAACTCCATGCTCGTTGAGGCGCACCCGGAACTCTTTTTCGTCGACTCCGACCGTTGCGGAAAGCTTGGTCTGCAAGTTCCGGTCCTTGACCGATATATCCGACTCGATCTGACTTTCGATTGCGAGCGGGGTCAACGTTCCACCGACTGTAAGGTCTGTCTGTGAATCTGCGATTGCACTTCCGAGCGCGCCGAGAACCTGCCCACTTTCATTTTCTCCGAGCAGACAGGATTTCATCCAACGCTTCCCGCGATCGAGCGCCAACGAAACACTGCCGCGAACATTCCGCGCACCCTTCAGCTGCACTTCGAGCTCGCCGCCGCTCGAAAGATCCTCGATTTGGAAGTTGTGGAGCACAAAGTGGTCAGTGCTCAGCTCGAACCCGGCTTTCACCGACTGGATTCCGCACCCCTCTCTTCCCGGTAGCAGGGCGCTCGCACCGAAGCCGATCTCGGCATCGCCTCCAATCTCCGGCTGAAGATAACTGCCGGTCAAGCTCGACGTCATGTTGACGTTCTGCGGCATGTTCCGCGGTGAGATGGCCAAACCTGCAAGCAGCTCCTTGAGGTAGGGCTCGTGAAGCACCGAGGCGAACCGAAGGTCGTACTTCCCCGGCGTCTTCAGCAGAATCGAACCCGACGCTTTGGTAATGCTTTCTCCCGTCGACAAAGTTCCGATAGAACCGTCCTTGATCAGCAATCGGCCCAAGCCGATCTCCCCGCCGGCATTCACCCCACCGAGCGCAAGCAAAGGTCCATTCTCCGGGGTGTAGCGAAAGTTCTCGGCTTCGACCGTTACGTCATACGGTTTCGCGGGATCGTAATCCTGCTCGTTGAACTGAAATTTGACGAAATCCCAGACGAAGTTCTCGCCATGAAAGCCGATCCGCAGCCGATCCGGTTTTCGGTCGGAGCGAATGGTGATCGTTGTCACGTGGAACGCCCAGCTCTTCAGCCACTGTTCGATCTTCGTCGGCGGCGCCGGATTGGGCGGCGGCTCTTTTTTCGGAGGAAAGAGAAACGCCATGGTGTTGATGAAGCCGGTATCAGTTCCGACACTGTTCACGCTCGCGCCGTCCAAGATGAGATTGTCGAGCCGAATCTCTTTGTGCAGCAGCCTCCAAAAATCGAGCCGGATGGAGATTTTCTTCGCGCGGAAACCGTGGTCGAGCGGCTCAGTCCGATGGCGAATCAATGCGTCGGTAACACTTGCAGAGAGCGGGTAGAAGTAGACCCTGGGATTTCGCAGCTGCACTTCGCAATCGGTTCCGATCGCAAAGACCTCTTTCAGGATCAATCCAAGAGCGATGTTCGCAGCGAACTGCACAGTGAGCCCTGCGATGACCAGAGTCAGTAGACAGATCCGGAGTAATCGTTTACTCACTTTGAGGTGCATGTTTACGATAAAAGCGCGTAAGCAGGACGGTAATTCATAGCGATGGCGGGCGTATCCTTATATTTACGCATGGCGGAAGAGCAAGGAATGAATTGTAAGTGGTGCGGCGCTTGGATCATGAGTCTACTGTTTATATTGTTGCCCAGCAATTCTTTCCGAACTTTTTAAGGTAACTTCTGTGGCCGGGCTTGCACGACGACGAGAGAGAGCTCGCCATCAAGCTCCTGCGGAGATGCCGGAGGATAGAGCTCCGGAGGCCGCACGCCCGAGCATCTCTGTCGCTCGTATAATTCTCGTTCTCGGACTGCTGCTCGGCTTTCTCGCGGAGCGCGAGCTGTTCTTCCCCCTGCGCGGCGCTCTCGAGCAGAAGAGCGACCTCGCTGTTACCGCGTCGATCGAAAGCGGAACGCTCATCGAAATCTTTTTGAACGGTCAGTTCGACCGTTCATTCACCGCGCATATTCAACCCGGCCGGATGGCGACGTATCTGTTCCATGACGTCCCCTCGTCAATCTCGTTCATCCGGTTGGACGTTACTGACTCGGGCAACGCGCACGTCGCAGTCAAAGACATCTCCCTCATCTCGAATGGAGCGGTCGCCGGATCGATTCAGGCATCTGAGCTGAAGAAGTGGTCGAGCAACCAGTTGGTAAAAGATTCCGCGCATCAGGAGGACGACGTCGCAACGTTCGTGACGGAATCAAATGACCCCTATCTGTACTCAGGCGGCCTCACCCTCGCGGCTCCCGATGAGAGTCGCCCATTTTCCATCCGAGAATTCGTTCTGCAACATCTGGATCTTCTCGTCGCCGGTCTCGCATGCCTCATTCTCATCGCTTCTCGCATCGGACTTACAATATTTCTGCCCGCGGTCGCCCTGCTCGGCATCACGTCGTATGCAGTTCGCAAAGTGGCATGGCATTGCTTGCAGCTCCACGTCGGAACACCCCAAATTTCTCAGGCGGTCGGGAACGCGGGGTTCCACGGTTACGTCAAGCTTCCTGAGCAGCTCGCCTTTACTGCCGGGCTCGCCGCTATCATCTGCTCCGGCCTCGCTCTCGGCCTGCTGTTCCGCAGGTGGAATGCCGACAGCACGAGCGAAGCCACTCTCGCGCATCAACCTCCGTTCTCACTTTGGAAGGTGCTGTCGGTCATCGCGCTCTTTGTGGTACTCGATTTTCCGAACCTCGCGACGGCGCGAGTAGCTTTTTTGCATACTGAGCTGTCTGATAGCGGGTTCGACTGGGCGAACGTGTTCGCCTGGGACTTCCTGTATCACTACGGATTTCTTCCTTTTCGCGACTATTGGTTTCCATACGGTGGTGATTACAGCCAGATGGGCACAGCTCCCACATCGCTGTGGTTCACTTACATCGTTCAGTGCGTGCTGTTCTCGGCTCTGTTCGTTTCGCTATACGAAATTTGCAATCGACGCGTGCTCGTCGCGCTCGCCGTGCTCTTGCCCGCGGGCATATTAATCCACATGAGCGTGTTACAGGGCACGAAGCGATATTTCGCCGCGCTCGGAGCTGTGCTCGGATTCTGTGCGCTCTGGAAAGCGAAGCCCCGCGGCATGTTCCCCGCGGCAGTGTTCGGCGCTTATCTCGGATGGGTCTTCGCGCGGGAACCGAACCAGCTGATCTATGCTGCTCCGGCGCTCGGCGTGATCGGGCTCTTTTTCCTGCTCGAGCCTCATCACAACCGTCGGTTCCGACGACGAGTCGCTCAACTCATCACCATTGCGTCCGTGTTTTTGGTAGCGGTAGCGCTCAACTGCAGTTTGCTTTTCATTCGTGGGCAGCTTCCGGAGTTTCTCGCATTCTATGCGCACATGTCTGCGATGGGGGCCGCCGTCTCGATTCCGGCGCCCATCATCGAGTGGTACTCCCTTTCGCCCAAGTATGAAAACCTGCTGCTCCTCAGCATGCATGTCATTGCCGGACTGGGTGCATATTTCGTGGTGAGAAAGGAGATGCGTCAATTCGGCCTGCTTCTGCTTGGGCTGGCTTTGCTCGAGAGCATGATCTTTTACAAAATGCTGCTCCGCCCACACATGGCAAAACAGATCATCGGGATCAGTGTCGTCGCTGCCGGAATCTATCTTTCGCACTGGGCCCGGAGCTTCCGCGGGCCCCAGCTCTTCGCTGGTGCGTATCTCTTCGGAACGGGATTCGGATATCTCGCGCACGAGGGAGTGATTCGCGATCTGGCCGCGGAATACCAGAATCGAGCAGAGACATTCTCATCGAACTTGGAGGTACTCTTAGACGGGACGGATCTGTCGCGGGAAGATTTCGACAGCTATTACAAGCTCCCGCGCTTCACCGGTTTAGACGAAGACACCATCAAACTCACGGAGTACGTTCAGTCGAAGGAATTTCCACGCTTCGGCGGCAAATTCTACGTCTTCGGCAATGAATCATTTCTTTATGCGTTACTCAAAGAGAAGCCGTGTCCGTATATCAGCTTCTATGACGGCAGCAGCGTCTTCGCGCAGCAGCGCACACTCCGCTGTCTTGCCGAACAGCGACCACAGCTCATAGCCTGGAACAGCGCGAACAAAATCTTCGATGACGTGCCGAATGAAGTCAGGGTTCCACTTCTGTTCGACTACGTCGTCGCGCACTTCGCTCCGGAGACCAAGTTCGGCCGCTTTCAGGTGTTGCGTCAGCGTGACGAGCATGAGCCGATTGATTGGGGCTTCTGGCGAGCTCAACTTGGCGATTCCATTCATCTCGGAGCCATTCCTCGATTCTCGAGCTACCAAAAGCTGAAAACATGCAGAGAAGGTAACGAGTGCTTCGACTTCGCCGAGCTTCCTTCCGGATCGTCAGGTCCGGTTCTCCTCCATGCGGGAAGCCAAACCTTCTCGATCCATTTCGATCCGCTCACCGCAGACCAACCCGGCTACATCAATCTGAGTCGTATCTGGTTTTGGAACGCCGCCGAGCGCGAAGGGCTCACGCCTTCGATTGAAATGGGAGGTCAGAAAATCAATCGCGAGCGCCGTCGAGCGAAAAGCTCGGTTCTCTATTAGCTCTTCGCGCTCATGTGAGGATGCAGAGCATCAAGCGAGCATCGGCTCATCGTCACCACCGCCGAAGCGATCTTGCAGATACTGTCCGAGGAATCGGCATGCATCTGTCGAGGTGAAGATTCCCGCCAACCGACCTTCTTTGAGAACCACCGCTGAACCGATGTGCCGGTCAGCCATGCTGAGCGCGACCTTGTCCAGCTCGGCATGAATGTCCACCGAGAAGACTTCCCGCCTGCAGATGGTTTCGACGGTAACCCCCTTCGAGTCGAGAATGTGCTCGGAAAGGGAGAACGCAATGTCGACATCCCGTTCTGAAAGGATCCCAACGAGCTCGTGCTTGTCCATCACCGGAAGATGGCGAATCTTGTGCTCGTACATCATCTCCCGCGCCTTGGCGATTGGCGCGCCGGCTTCGATAAAATACGGAAACGCGGTCATAACGTTCTTTACGAGCGGCATTTTGTGCTTCATCGGCTAACCCTTTCCAAACAGTTGGTTCGCTTGCTTTTCCGCGGAATTTTATAGTATTCACGTGTGTTAATCTTTGACCTTTCTAACCCCATTCACCGGTAGACGCAAAGACGATCGTTCTTCTTTCCCCTGAAGCGGGAGAGAAGGACGACGGCAGATTACTGGTTCTCATTTCTCAATTTTACTTCCGTCGTCGTGCGGTTCACGTGAACACGCACACTGGTCACGCAGCTCCCAACTAAGGGGAAGAAGATGTCGGAATCTCGTGTCGTCCCGCCATGGGTCATGGCGGGACTGTTGCTGTCGGTGCTGGTCGGTTGCACCGTGCTGTTTTTCACACCGGAAGGTACGAGCGTCACCACGGTGGTGCTCGCGACGGGAGCTTCCACGACTTTGATGTGGGTAGCTTTCGGTTGCTACATTGCCCGGTCCATCGACCCAGGGCTGATGATCGAGCTCACCCGAGCCAAGACTGAGCTCGCCAAGGTGGAAGCGAAGAGCGCTGCGCCGATCCTGAAGGCAGTCGGTAAGCTGCTGGGGATCAAAAACCCCGAGCAGATCGAAGCTGGCTTGGCTGCTCTCATCGAGGCGGCCGACGCCGCTCACAGGAAGCTCGACACCTCTGAGACCCGACGGGAAATCGCGGGCCTCGAGGCGCGGCTGGGCGTTCTCAAGGCGGACATCAAAACCGGTGAGACGACTCTCTCCGGCGTCAACGATCGAGTTACAGCCGCTCGACAGACGGAGACGGAGCTCAGAGAGTCCGTCGGTCGCCTTCGTTCAGAATTAGGCAAGTTGACCAACGATGTCGGTAACGCGCGCAAGGAGGTGGACCGCGTTCAGCACACCCTCGCGCTCAAGAATGGCGAGCTGACACGCGTGACCGACGAAGCGCGCGACCTCGGCAAGACCGTAGGCGAGTTGAAGGCTGAGGAGCGGCGTTTGAGTGAGGCGCTTCCTGGTATGCGAGTGTCCGTCCAGACACTTCAGGGGGATATCGACGGCCTCGATGAACGCAAGCGAGAGCTCACCGGGGAAGTCGAGCGTCTCGGCCAACAGCAGCAAGAGCTGGCCGGGCAAGTCCGCGACAACACTGCGGAGCTCGAGCGACTCAACCGCGAGCTGATCGCCAAACGCGGCGAACTGGAGACGACTGAAGGCCGCCTGACGGAGATCACCACGCAAATCGACGAGCGCGGTCGCGAGCTCGACCAACTGCTTCGAGATCTCGAAGCGGCTCAGGACAACGTGGCGACGGCTCAGATCGAAGCGAGCTCCGCGAGCGATGAAGCCGAACGTGTTCAAGGCTCGCTCGACGAGCTGAAATCTTTGCAGCAGCGGCTCGAGCACCAGCTCGATCACCTGCTCGAGCGCTACGAAGCAGCGCTCCAGACAATCAACGCTCGCGACTCTGCTCAGGCGGAGCTCGAACAAGCTCGTGCGCAGCTGATCCTGGTCGGCCAACAGATTCAAATGCGCATGGCGAGCGCGACGGCGGCCCCACAGTCAGGTGGCAAGGTGCGGAACCTTTCTGGAGGCGGATGCGGAACATGCAGAACGCTCCGAGCTCAGGTCAACGAGCTGGAGGCGGAAGTGAAGCGCCTGAAAGGAGCGACCTCAGCATGACGGTTTCGACGACGCCCGCCCAACGCCATCTCGGCGTTGAGGCGGGCTGTGTCGTCCGAGGTTCGACTGCCGTCGTCTGAACACTCACACCTCTCGCCCAACGGGCCGGGCGGAAGAATTCTCCTCGAATTTACTATTTTACACGTTTGAGCTAAGATGCCGCCCGGACAAACCTTTTCCAAAGATTTCGTGCAATTCCATGCCCAGCAGTCGCGCAAGCAGTAACTCCTTGGCCGCTTCTCCCCAACCCCGCGTTGAGATCCAGCCGACAGACAAGGCCGCGGTCGGTGCGGGTCCGGCAGAGCTTCGAGTCCTCTACGTCACCACGCGGAGTGACGCGCCGTTCCGCTACCGCTGCATGCACTCATGCCTTCAACTGCGCTCGGAAGGAATCCTGGCGGACATTGCGTATCTCGATCGAGACACCAGCAAGCTCGTCACGAAGTATTCGGTTATCGTCCTTTTTCGGCTGCCGTGGAATGAGCACGTCGAGCCGATTGTGCGGGAAGCCCGTCGTGTCGGCATCCCCACGGTCTTCGACATCGACGACCTCATCTTTGATGAGGCGGTGGTGCCGAAGCTGCATTTCTGGGAAACCACGCATCCCGGTGATAGGAAGCAGTACCTGTCACTCGCCCGCGCTCTTCGCGAGACGTTCGAACAGTCGGACTACTTCCTCGGAGCGACACCCCAACTCGCACGTTCCGCAGCCGCCAGAGGCAAGACCGCTTTTGTCCACCCGAACCTGATCCACCCGTCGCTCTTCCGCATGTCTTTGCCTGCACGGTTGGCCCGTCGGCTCCAGAAGCCGCCGCCAATTATCTCTTACATGAGCGGCTCGTCGACGCACGACGTCGATTTCTTGAAGATCGCTCCGGTAATCAGCCGAGTCATGACCGAGCGTCCCGATACACGCTTGCTGGTATGCGGGTTCGTCGATCTGAGCGATTTTTTCGCGGCCGATGATCCGCGGCTGATCCGCTTTCCGTATCTGGATTGGAAGATCCTTCCGTGGATCCAGTCGCTCGCCCGGGTAAATCTCGCGCCGCTCGCGTCGATTGACCAATTCACCAATTCTAAGAGCGCTCTCAAATTTTTCGAAGCCGCTGTAACTGGCGTACCAACCGTGGCAAGCCCGACCGAGGAAATGAAGCGCGCAATTCGCCATGGAGAGAACGGCTATCTCGCGAGTACGAACAGCGAGTGGTACGAATACCTGTCGCGCTCGCTGGATGAGAATGAAAGCCTAACGCTTGGAACGAGCGCTCGAGAATCAGCAGAAGCCGAGCACTCCTTCCGCTCCCATCAAGGCAAGCTTCGCGCCATCCTCACCGGACTTTTATCGCCGCGCGACACACTGCCGCCTCCGGGTCCCGCGAGCCCAATACTTCCCGAACAGATTGATCCGAAGCTGAACGCGTCGAAGGCAGGGCTGCGTCGTCAAACTTTGCATCGAGCCCGGGCCATCCTCGGCATCGTCAGGAAAGCGGGCGACCCTGCGCGGCTCGGCATACGCGACAACCTGGCGGGCTATTATCAGACCCTCCATTTTTCAGCTATCGATACAATTCGAGACATCCCGAAGATCGCTGACGGCGCCACCGGAAGTGACACGCCGGTGCTCGAGATTCCACCGCCCGACCCAAAAACGATTGCCGACCAGCGTCGCAGCGCGTGGGAGATTGCCTGGCAGATCGAGCGAGTACCGACAAAAAGCTGTTTTCGCTCGACCGGCACCGATCCATGCTTTCTGGGTCCACAGTCGAAAATTATCTCCTCTGACTATCGCTTTCTGCTCCTCACTCTGCAGGCGAAGGCTGACGAGCCGATGAGCGTCGCTCAGCTCTTCTGGCTCAGCGACACTTCGCCGGAGTATCACGAAGCGTCGTCGTGCTCGTTCCCGGTTCTTTGCGACGGCGAAGAGCACACCTATGTCGTCGATCTTCACCGGCTGCTTTTCGTAGACGGCGCAGGTCCGCCGTGGATGCGGGCTGGAACTGTCCGTCGAATGCGTTTCGATCCCCTGCGGTGCCCCGGCGAGTTCGCGGTGAAACACTTGACGTTTCTCTCGTCGCGGTTCGGGACGGAGGGACCGCTGAGAGACATGCTCGGACTTCCACCGCTCGCTGACACCCTTGCCGCGAGATACCTGCGCGGAGAGGGCGTAGTCCGTGGCCAGCGAACGAAGCGCATCACTCTTCCCCACACGGTGGAGTTGATGAATTCCGACGACCTTGCGACAGGCTCGTTGGACTTCTGTCTGCTCGATTCGGTTGACGATCTCTCGTCGTGCCTGTCGGCGCTTCGCAAAGGTGGGATTATCGAGCTCTTGCTCGAGCGTCCTCTCGATGAGCTTGCCACCGCTCAGCTGCTCCTCTCCGGTGCTCGCATTGTCGAGCAGCACGAGATTCATCACCCGAGTGGGCAGGAGAACCTCATTGTGATCAAGAAGGCCTAGCGGTGATGAGCTTGACGCGGCCAATCGACATCATCGTCCCGATCTACAACGCTCGGCTCGATGTCATGAGGTGCGTCGAGAGCGTCCTAAGGCATGCCCGTGGTGAATTCCAGCTGGTCTTGGTGGATGACTGCAGTACCGACCAGGAGCTGGTTCGTTTTCTGCGCGAGTCCGCCGAATCGCAACCGCGAGTCACTCTGCTTCGCCCCGAGAAAAACGGCGGATTCGTTCAATCAGCCAATTTCGGAATGCAGCACTCGCTCGCCGAGAGTACGCGAACAAGCTCCCCGCGTGACGTGCTGCTCCTCAACAGCGATACAATCGTGACGCCGGAATTTCTCGAGCGGATCCAAGCTTGCGTCTATGCGGATGACTCGACCGGTATTGTGAGTCCCTTTTCAAACAACGCCACTATCTGCAGTATCCCAAAGTTCTGCCAGGACAACGAGCTGCCGAAACACCTCTCGATCGATGAATACGCTCGGATCATCTCGCGCTACAGCGCCAAAGAGCGCCCCGAAATCGTTACGGCGGTCGGCTTCTGTATGTACATCCGGAAGGAAGTGCTCGACCGGGTGGGACTCTTCGACTCGATCTACGGACGCGGCTTCGGAGAGGAAAACGATCTGTGCGAACAGGCAAAGCGATGCGGATATAAGATCCGGCTCGCAGACGACGTCTTTGTTGCGCACACCGGAAAGGCGTCCTTCGGCGCGGAGGGAACCGCACTCGAAAAAACCAACATCAAAACGCTCCTCGAGCGCTTTCCGCAGTATTTGGAGGATGTCAGCCGATTCTGTGAGACGAATCCATTACGGAACTCACAGCTGATCGCGAATTATTTTACAAAACGTGCTCACGACCTCGAGTATTCGGCGATTTTGCACGTGATCCATTCCGATCCGTTTCAGCAAGGCGCAGGGGGAAGTGAACATTACGCGCTCGATCTCATCCAGGCACAGGCGGCACCGCGTGCAATCGTGGTCTATCCGGTCGCGGGAGGCATTACGGCAGCAGAGATCATCCGTGGTTGCGTAGATCAGCCGCTCCGGCATTTTTTCCCAGTGAAAGAAATGCCGGGGAAGATCTGTTATCAGAACGATGAGATCTCGGCTTTGTTGAACGAGCTCATTGATCTCTTCGGCATCAGCTTCGCGCATCTGCATCATCTCTTCTTTTGGCCGATCGGCATTTGGAAAGTCTTCGGCAATCGTGGAGTTCCATATGTTTACACTGTGCACGATTACTTGGCGGCCTGCCCGAGCCATAACCTGTTCAACTATGACACGATGAGCTGCTGCGGTTGCTCTCTGAACCCCGATACCACCGCCTGCTGTCTGCAAGCCTACTCGCAAACCGCCCAGACGCAGCTGCCGGGTCAAACAAGCGCCGACGTTGTCGCACACCGAGAGCACTTTCGCGGTCTGCTGCATCGAGCCAGCGCAGTCATCGCGCCGTCAAAAAAGGCGCTTTCACTCGTCTCTGAACGAACAGAAGCTGAGATATCAGGAGTTGTGATCGAGCATGGTTACGACGCGCCGTCGAACCTGCCGCGCTTAGGCGCTGTTGCGAGCGGCCCCCTCAAGGTCGCGGTGCTGGGTAACGTCAATTACCCGAACAAAGGTGCCGCCAACTATGCCGAGGTGGTAAAGCTTACGAGAGACGTGGAGATCGACTGGCATTTCTTCGGCGACACAGCGGCCTTCGGCTATCATCAGCAGCTACAGACCGCAGGCAATGCTGAGCGCATTTTCTTCCATGGTCCGTACCAACGTGGTGAGATTTTCGACAAGCTTCGCGAGCAGGAGATCCAGCTGACCGTCATGCTTCCGGCATGTCACGAAACGTTCTCCTACACTCTTTCCGAATCACTGCTCGCGGGCATCCCCGTGCTTGCGCTCTCTATAGGCTCCCTGGAGGAACGACTTCAAAACGCAGGTCTCTCCGATTGCCTCTGTTCCTCTCCTGCACAAGTGGTCGAGCGATTGCTTTACTTCCTTGCGTACCGGGCAGAGCTTGGGGCGCTACAGACACGGGTCGCCGGCTTCCGACATCGCACGAAAGCGGAATGTGCTGCCGAAGTGCTCGCAACCTATGAACGAGCAGGCGCGGCCCTATTCTCGAAAGGAACGCTGCTTTCAGAGGACGCACAGCGGGAAACTTTCACAGCGCACAAGCGAGCCGAGACTCGCGATCAGCTCCCGACTGGTCCGACTCTCTCCCAAAACGATTTTCGTCCCGAGTGGCTCAAGAAAGCAGGTGGACGTTTTGGAAAGCTTGCGCGCTATACAGACCGATACTTTCGTGACCTGTGCCTGCGCCAGCGTGTTCGTGTCATAGAATCATTTCCGGTAAGGAAACTCGCGAGAGCTTGCTCGCTGAGTGCGGACACGCAGCTCCTAGGTTTTCGGTCTCGCGTCGCACGCTTCAAAGCAAGCGGGCGCGACCCATACCTCGTCTTCCCCGAGAAGACCATTCCAACCGACTCTGTCGATTGCGTGAGACTTCGAATCCGTTGCGAAACCCACCGTGCTCCACGCGCCCAACTATTCTTCGTGCATGAACACGGAGAAGCGTTCTCGGAAGCGAAGAGTTTTCACATTCCGCTCGTGCAAACCGGCGAGTGGCAGGATGTATTGGTTGACCTGCGCACGTGGCATGCGCTGCAGACTTGGCTCTGCCGTCCTTCGGTGACGGGACTTCGCTTGGATCCCCTCGATTGCGAGGGCTATTTCGAGCTTGAAGACCTCACGCTGGCGAAGTTCTCCGATTCCTCCACCCAACCCCGCGAAAGCTAAACGTTTTTCGGCCGAACTTCGCAATTGCGAAGCACATCAAGCCATTCCCGCACTGGACCGATATCCTACAGATAGAGACTGTAAATAACTTCGGTTGGTTGCCTGCCATATGTCGACAGACAATTCCTCTTCTCCTGCGAAAAATTCGAACGGCGCGGACTCTCACTCGAGAATCGCGGCCGAAGCGAAGCTGCTCAAACTCTATCTGCAACTCTTGCTCGAAGTCCGAACTGCGCGGCCGGGAAGCGTCACGATCGAGCTGCTCCCCGATCAGATCGTTTTCCAGCTCATCGCCGATGGTTCAGAGGCTGGCGCTGCGCCACTGAAAACATATTCCGTACAAGGTGATCTCGGCGGATCGTTTCTTTCTTTCCTTCTCGAGCGCGCCGCCTTCTGGCCGGACCTTGGCGATGAGATCTTTGCGTCAAATCCGCAACGCACCAAACGCCTCTTGTTCGCACCTGCGTCGGAACACCGGTTGCTCGCAGACTTCAACGCACAGAAGCGACTCGGCAATGCCGGAACAACCATTTCCCTCTCGAATCTGCGCTACGATGCTATTCGGAACCCGATCGAGCTTGCAGGGCTCGAAGGCGCGGCAAAGAGCTCCGTCGAACGGGCTCTGAAAGCGAAGACCGGGCTGGTCTTGGCAACAAGCTCCTCCAAACCCCACCAAATCGACGCCGCGACTCTCATACTTGCTTCACGACCCGAAGCCTCGTTCGTCAAATTCTGCAATTCAGAAAAGGCCGCGGGCGAGGTCCTCCAGCTTGCGGAGTCCCATCTGGTCGTCGTCGGCGTGACTGACGATGATCCGATTCAATCGGCATTCAATTTTCTTGGACGGGTGAGCGGTCACCAAAAGCTGGTCGAACAGTTCCACTCCAAGTTTCTTCTGACGTTTCTTCATTCACATGTGCGGCGCGTTTGCACGAGCTGCTCACGATCGACGCCTGTTGATCCTCGAACGCTCGATCGCCTTCCGATGCTTCTGCGAAGTCGTGCGAAAAACACGTACATGTTTGGACGTGGGTGCGATGCCTGCGGTCACAGCGCATTCCGAGGGACGGTAGGATTGAGCAGCGTTTTCGAAGCGGACGACCGCGTCCGCGAACTGCTCCGCGAATCAGCCTCCGCTGCTGAATTGACCAAATACGCCTACACCCGCGGCACTCGAGCATTGCTCGAAGACGGACTGTTCAAGATCTTCGCCGGCCTTACCAGCTTTGAAGAAGTCTTCGCGGTCACAAGCAACATGTCTCCGGCGTTCAGCGGCGCAATCGCTGCATCGGAAGACAAAGACAGCTCTGCTGGTGAAATCGAAGCTATCGACGGCGGGCTCTTCGACTCCGGCGAAGCGACTCCCAACGCGACCGATCGCAAGTCACTGGTCATGATTGTCGAGGATGATAACGATCAGCGCACCGTCCTCGAGAGTGTTTTCCGCACGGCGGGTTACGATGTCGTCGGCGCACAAAATGGTCAGGTCGCGCTTCAGGTGCTCAAAACGCAGGGTGTGGACGTCGTCGTTTGCGATGTGATGATGCCTGTCATGAACGGCGCGCAGTTTATCAAGGCCCTTCGGTCGACGGCGGGGACGAAGCAGGTTCCAGTTCTTATGCTAACTGCGGTTTCAAGCCCCGATGCAGAATGCGCTTTTCTCGATCACGGTGCTGACGATTATTGCGAGAAAAACGTTCAGCGGAAGGTGCTTCTTAAGCGCGTTGAAAAGTTGCTCTCACGGAAATCCGCAGCGAAGAACCCACTCGAGCACATGCTCAAAGATTAGCACCTTTCCCCAACTCGCTCCCTTTCGCCGCCCTGGTTAAAATCGGAACCGATGTAACCTAATCCATCTCTCCTGCGACCAATCAGTGGTTGAGCAGCACAGACGCTGCTCGCAGTCAGCCCGAAAGGAGTACTATGAGATATTTTTCTGAGTTTTCAGCGGCTTTGATTGCCGCGATGTCCATCTCACTGTCTTGTGCGGCTCCCGCCCACGCCGCTTCGAGCGACCCTGCCACGTTGCTCTCGAAACAGGTCAGGTCGATCCAGAAGTCGGTTCAGTCGGGATTCGTGAAAAACGCGAAGTCTCTCTTGAAGGCCGATAGAAAGGCGGCCCAGGCCAAACCCCACACAACCACCCGCAGCAGCGCCGGTTCCGATTCTGCGCCGACGTCCGGGGTAAGCACGCATAACATCTTCTTCGGTCTGAATTGTCCGAACGGGGGACGCTACTTCTTCACAGGAACCGGAGTGACCGACCTGTCGACCGGGTCTGTGACCTATCGCGGTTTCAGCACGTTCAATAATTGCGGGACCCTTCAGACATACGGATTCACCGGCACCACTGCGAGCGTCATCCCCGCGACCGGGGGCTACTCGGTCGACACAGCCGGTCTCCTGTCGTCTGTAACTTCAATGTGCTCGGGTGTTGCAACGAACGTTGGTTTTGATCTGAGTATCGACGGCACATCAAGCGGCGGAACCGTGGAAGGGTCGATCGGTGCCTATTGCGCACAAACCCAGCTCGAGGTCTGCACATTTCCTGCGGGAACACCGGTGAACAACCAGCTCAGCTCGTTTTGCACCGGGTCGCTTTAACAGCATACGGTAACTTTACGTCCGAAGGGACTCGGTCCGATGGACTCGGTCCGAAGGGACTCGGTCAGAGTGGAAGCGCGCTTTCCTCTGCCGGGTCCTGACTATGTTGCCAGGCGTGATAAGAGCTTCGTACCAGCGGCGCGGATTCAACATAGCTGAATCCGCGTTTCAACCCCTCGTTCTTGTAGAAGTCGAACTCTGCCGGCGTAACGTAGCGCTCGATCGGAAGCTGTTTCTCGGTTGGCTGAAGGTACTGTCCAACGGTGAGAATCTCGACGCCGACAGAGCGAAGAGAATCCATTACCTCGAGAATCTCCTCGGGCTTTTCGCCGAGGCCCACCATGACACCTGACTTGGTCTTGAGCGTCGGAGAGACCTCCTTCGCCCAGAACAGGACATCCAGCGAGCGCTGAAAGATCGCCCCCGGGCGTACTGTCCGATACAGTCGAGGTACAGTTTCGACATTGTGGTTGAGGACGCTGACTAACCCGCTGCGCAGAATCGTCTCGACGCGATCACGTTTGCCACGCATGTCGGGGATGAGAAGCTCTATCTTGCACCCGGGATTCTGCGCCGCAATGGCACGAACGGTCTGATCAAAGTGAGCGGCGCCCATATCAGGGACGTCGTCACGGTTCACCGATGTGATCACGACGTGCTTCAGACCAAGCTCGGCGATCGCCTTCCCCACCCGATATGGTTCGAGAGGATCGAGCGGGCTTAGATTTTCAAGAGTGCCATCTCGGACCGAGCAGAACGAACACCTGCGGGTACACAGCTCGCCCATAATCATGAACGTCGCAGTCCGGTGAGACCAGCACTCCCCGATGTTGGGACAACGAGCTTCCTCGCACACAGTAACAAGCTTCAAATCGCGAACAATCTGATTGGTCTCGAGGAAAGTCCCGGAGCCCGGAGCCTTCGCCTTCAACCATTCCGGTCGAGTTCGCTCCGGAAGCGGCTTCGGCGGTGCAGGACGCTCGGCTTCGAGCTCGAAGGTCTGCGCGACACAGTCGATGAGCGCATCTTTGACCGCGTCCATTGACGGCACTTGCTCGCCGCGCTCAGTCAAGAGCTCAGCGAGGGATGTCATCAGCTCACCGCTCTGACCGCATGGTGAGATCGCACGGAAATAGGAAAGGTCGGTCGTCACATTGAGAGCGACGCCGTGATACGAGACCCACTTCCGCACGCCGATTCCCATCGAGGCGATTTTTTTCTGCTCTCCCGCGAGATCGCGAGTCCAGATGCCGGTGAGACCGGCACGGGTGTAGCCCTGGATTCCGAAGCGAGCAAGGCACGCAATACCTGCCTCCTCGAGCTTGCGAAGGTACACATGAACGTCCCGGCCGTGGCGGTTGAGGTCGAAGATCGGATACGCGACGAGCTGGCCCGGTCCATGGAACGTTGCCTTCCCACCGCGGCCGATCTCGTGCCACGGCACGTCACCGGTAAGCGCAGTTTGAAACGGTTCGCCTCGACCGCTCGTGTAGACCGGCTGGTGCTCAACCAGAATCAGATAATCTGGAAGCGAGCTGTCACTGACCTTCGCTTCCAGAAGATTGGTCTGCGCTTCAAGAGTCTTCGAAAACTCCTCCGGGCTCTGCCGGTCGATGACTTGAAGAGTGGTCATAGTTACGCGAGCAGCAGAACCGGATCCTGAAGCAATCGCTTCAGCTCGGTTAGGAACTCTCCTGCTACAACTCCATCGATAATTCTGTGATCCACCGAAACGGTCAGTCGCATTACGGAACCGACACGAAGCTCGCCATCGACGACAACTGCTTCCTGCTGGATCGGCGCTACCGCGAGGATTGCGCCCTGTCCGGGAGAGATAATCGCTGTGAAGCTTTCGACGTCGAACATTCCCATGTTCGAGATACTAAACGTTCCGCCGACAAGATCGTCGGGCTTCGGCCGTCCGGAGCGCGCTCGCTGAACCAGTCCTCGGCCCTCCGCGACGATGTCAGCTAACGGAAGCTGGTCCGCGTTCTTGAGCACCGGGATCAGCAGCCCATCTTGAACTGCCGTTACGATCCCGATGTTTACCGATTGCGGCTGGATGAGGTTGCCGTCACTGTACGACGCATTGATCCTCGGAATCGCGCGAAGGCTGAGCGCCGCCGCTTTGAGAATCAGATGGTTGTAGGTCAGTCCCTCATACTGCGGCAGCGGCTTCAAGCTCTGCTTGAGCTTCGCGAGGGCGTCGACCTGCACTTTCGTGGTCGCGTAGAAGTGCGGAATGGTTGTTGTCGCTTCGACCATGCGCGACGCAATCGCCTGCCGCATCTTCGTCAACGGCTCAGTGCTCCGCTGGTTGCTCGATTGGAACGAAGGTGCTTGGCGCGGAGCTTCGGCGCGCGCGGCGGGCGCTGGCTGCGGTGCTGCCGGTGCCGGACGAGGAGCGCTCTGTTCGGGTTCGCTCGACCCTGGAAGCTCGTGACCGAGCGCACGCTCGATATCTCGCTTCACGATGCGGCCGCCGTCACCGGTTCCGCTGAGCGCGGCATAGTCTACGCCGTGTGTCTTCGCCAGGCTCTTCGCGAGCGGGGAGATTTTGATGCGATCATCGTCGTCTGTCGGAAGCCGTCCAGCATGACCATTGGTCTGCGGTGAAGGGCTGCTGTGCGAAGTCGTTGTAGGTTGCGGAGCGGGAGCAGCAGCTACTGGTGCCGGTGCCGGCTGGGGAGCAGGCTGAGCAGTCACCGGAGCTGGTTGCGGAGCCGGCTGCGCCTGCGCTTGCGGCGCGGCCGAGGGTTGCTCTCCCTTGTCTCCGACGATCGCAATCACGGTACCGACCTTCACCATCGTTCCAGTCTGCGCGAGAATCTTAACCAGAGTGCCCTCGTGGAAGGACTCGATCTCCAGATCTGCTTTGTCGGTAGCTACTTCGGCGAGCGCGTCCCCGCGCTTCACACTGTCGCCTTCCTGTTTCTTCCAATTCAGGATCTTGCCCTCGTGCATGGTGTCACTGAGCTGCGGCATGGTTATCTCGATCGCCATCTACAAAAATCCTCGTATCTACATGTGGAAAAGGCCCCGTATTCTAGCCTGAATAGGGAGAAAACTCTACTTTCATTGTTTTTCTAAAGAAATTCCACTACCATCTCGCGCTCATGAAAGTCAGAGTTATCGGCGCAGGGTTAGCAGGCAGCGAAGCCGCTTGGCAATTGGCAAAGCGTGGCATCTCCGTGGAAATTCACGAGATGCGGCCCGCCACCATGACCAAGGCACACCGCACCGGGAAGTGCGCTGAGCTGGTTTGCTCCAACTCCTTCCGCGGGGCGGACTTATCGAACGCGGTGGGCCTGCTCAAAGAGGAGCTGAAGCTCCTCGGGTCGCTTGTCATGGAATCCGCACTCCATTCTCAGGTGCCGGCGGGTGGTGCCCTCGCGGTAGATCGGGAGCTGTTCAGCGAGCTCGTGGACCAACGCCTCCGGACACACCCGCTGATCCGATTTGTCGAAGGTGAGGCTCAATCCGTCCCAGCAGCTACTCCCTCGGAGCCAGTAATTGTGGCGACCGGTCCCCTTACCTCGCCAACGCTCGCAAAGTCGATTGAACAGCTCACCGGCGAAGGCCGCCTCTCGTTTTTCGACGCGATTAGCCCCGTCATCCTGGACGAGTCGATCGACCACACGAAGATATTTCGTCAGTCGCGCTACGACAAAGGCGGCGACGATTATCTGAATATCCCGCTCTCGAAAGAGCAGTACTACAAGTTCGTCGAAGACGTCGCGGCCGGCGAGAAATTCGGCGGTCATCAGGAGGTCGAATCCGACTCGATCGAGAATCTCCGGCCTTTTGAAGGCTGCATGCCGATTGAAGACATGATCGACCGCGGTCCGGACACTTTGCTGTTCGGCCCGTTCAAGGCCGTTGGCCTCCGCGATCCGTCGACCGGGTTGCGACCATACGCGGTTTGCCAACTTCGCCAAGACGATAAATCCGGCAAGCTTTGGAGCATGGTCGGGATGCAGACGCGGCTGAAGCACCCAGAGCAACTCCGTATTTTCCGAACGCTTCCGGGCCTTGAAGAGGCCGAGTTCGTCAGGCTCGGCTCAGTTCACCGAAACAGCTTCATCAATTCTCCAAACTGCTTGGACGCAACGTTGCAGTTTCGTGGACGTCCGGGACTCTTCTTTGCCGGTCAGATCACCGGCGTCGAAGGGTATGTCGAGTCGACCGCCGGCGGCATGCTCGCGGGCATGAACGTCGCGCGCATGATTGCCGGCGAGGAGCTTCTGACGTTTCCGGTCGAGACCGCACTCGGCGCCTTGATGGCATATATCAGCGAGCCAACTCGGAAGGACTTCCAACCGATGAACATCAGCTTCGGCTTGATGCCGAGCTATCTCGATAGCGAGCGGCGGGATGCCGGCGGGAAGAAGATCGCGAAGAAAGATCGGCGCACGGCTTCGTCGTTGAAGGCGCTGGAGCTGGTGCGGGAGATAGCGGGTATCCCTTCAGCGGAAATGGGCGAACAAGTTCAAGGAGTGGCTCAGGCGCTCTAAACCTGATCGCGCACGCCTCGAAGGAATTATCCGGCGCTCCCGTCGCTGCCGCCCACTGATCTCGGCCGTTCTTCTTTGATAATTCTTCCGTCTTCGAGAGTAATGACGCGGTCCGCTTCGTAACCAAAGGCAAGATTGTGAGTCGTGATGATAATCGTGAGCTGTTGCTGACGCACGAGATCCCGGAAGAGTGAAAAAATCGCCTCTCCATTTGTCCGATCGAGATTGCCGGTCGGCTCGTCGGCGATCAGAATTTTCGGTTGCACGATTAAGGCACGCGCGATCGCGACGCGCTGCATCTGGCCCCCCGATAGCTCACGAGGTAAATGAGTGGCCCGCTCTCCAAGCCCCACCATGCCAAGCACTTCTTTGGTATGCGCCGCGGTCACCCCGCGTCCGAGAAAGAGCAAGGGGAGCTCTACGTTTTCTGTAACGGTGAGCGTCGGTAGAAGGTGAAATTGCTGAAATACAAATCCTAGTAGTCCGCGTCTTACCTCCACCAGCTCCTCTTCCGACTTCCCTTCCACCGATGTTCCATTTACGCGCAACGTTCCGGCGGTCGGCACGTCGAGGCAGGAAAGAAGATGTATCAGCGTCGTCTTCCCCGATCCCGAAGGGCCAAGTATGGACACCATCTCGCCCTGTTGGATGTCGAGATTCACATCCGAAAGCGCTTTCACTGTCTCGCTCCCGCGCTGATAGTATCGGCTGAGACCCCGTGCCTCGATGATTGGGGATTCGTTGCTCATCGGATTCAGCCCTCCCGAATGGCGTCAACGGGCCGCATTGAGGCCGCTCGCCAGGCTGGATAGAGCCCGGCAAAGAACCCGAGAACTATCGCGCCGAGCAATGCGTAACCCACCACCGCAAAAGTAATCGAGACGAGCGAGCCCTGAACTCCGAAGTCAACCAATGTCCGAATGGCGTATTCAACGGCACCCGAGCCGATCACCGCGAGCAAACAACCGAAGATTCCGCCCACTGCACAGATGACGAGAGTCTCTAACCAAACGAGTGTAAAGATATCGCCGCGTCTTGCGCCGATTGCCTTCATAATTCCAATCTCGCCGGTGCGTTCGTAAACGCTCATCAGGATGGTGTTCACCACTCCAATCATCGCCACTACCACCGCAATAATCGCCACCGCCGCAATCATCGTCTGCGCCGTACCGACGAGGTTTACGAGCGTTGTCTTAACCTGCTGTAAACTGACGACTTGAACGGAAGGAAGCTTGAGCCAACGCCCTTCGAACTCTCGCATTCGAACGGTGTTGAACTCCTTGAGCTTGATGCCGAGGATGGTGAGACTCGTCGGTCGATTGAATAGCTTTTGCGCCGCCGGAAGCGACATAAAAGCCGTACCGTCGTCCTGCGTCCCAGTACGCTCCAAAATGCCGACAACCTTGAACTGCTTGAAGACTGGATCGACCGATCCGGCCGGTGTGATCGAGGCGTAGAGAGTGTCTCCGACCTTTCGCTGCTCGTATTCCGCGGCTTCATATCCGAGGACGACTTCACCTTCGGCATCCGGTGTAAACCATCGGCCGCCGTCAAAGCCAACGCCAGTCTTGAACGAGACCCACGGCTTCATTCGAAGAAAGCTCGGCGTATCAATGCCGCTGATGATGAGAAAGCTTTTCTCCACCTCCTCATCGCGGATACTGCTTCCTTCTTTTTTGGCGATACCGACAAATATCGGTGTGATGACATCGATTTCCGGATCGCTGCGGACGCTGTCATAAACATCGGAAGGGAGATAGATCAGGCCGGTGCCGCCCTTCAACATCAACGTCGCCGCCTCGTAGGGACAACCTTTCGCCATGATCATGACCTGATATCCGAGCATCTCTATGCTGCGAGTAATCGCGTTCCGATAACCAAGAATGAATCCGCCGAGCGACACGGCAACAGCGACAGCGAGCGCGATTCCGGCGGCTGTCAGAGACGTTCGCATGGTGCGTCGCCGAAGATTTTTGAAGGCGAGAACAAGATATTTCGACAAGAACGACGTCGAGCTCCGTTCGCTGCTACCAAGCTGTTTTTGATTCCTGTTCATTGGTGATCCGGTTTCTTGAATTCGACACCAGTGCCGATAAATTCATATTCCGTTCCCATCGCCACAACTTGCCCCTCGACCGTGGCGAGACAATCCGTCCGACGAGGTAAAGTGGGCGCTACATCGCCAAGCTCGACGCGCAAGCGCTTGTCACCGGAGGAGAAGAAGAAATAACATCCGGTGGCCCGGCACTGGTCCTTGACCACGCCGTCGAGCTGAAGCTTTTGGCCGACGAAATCGGCAGGGTTGTTGACGACAGCAGTCAGATCGCCTTTCGGCGCGCCGGAGAATGGAAGCCCGTAGTGCTGCTCCGTGCGCCAGGCAATCGCTGCCCAAATTATCGCCCCCACAACGATCAAGCCGCAAAGAATGAAAATTTTGCGCATATCACCTATCTCTCCGTGCTCTTGTCTTTTAACGCCTGCCGCGCACGCTCAAAAAACGGCTCAAACCGGTGCTTGAACCAAAACTGATCGACGAGGATCAGATTCTTGCGAATGCCCCGGATCGAAGCTTGGTAGTCAAAGACGGCGTCCTCGCTCGAAGGCGCACCATTTTCGGCGAGCTTGATACCAGCAAGTTTGTCGAGCTTGGACCCTGGATCGGCGACCCGGTAGAACTCGTGTTTGTAAAAATCAGCGAGCGTGAGGCCGCTGAACTGTTGTCGAAACGCCTTTCGCCGCAAATCGCCTGCAATTCTGCTTTCCAATCGTTGATAGAAGAAATTTCTGATTTCAGCGGTGGACGGGTCGAGCGCTAAAAATACCTGAATCACTCCTCCTTTTCCGGGAACGTTCACTCCGTGAACGAGCCCAATGAGCGTCTCTCCTTTGAAGATTTGGTAGATAGTGTACGGTGTTTCGAAGGTCTCGTAGACCGGATCGAGGTCGCTCCCCAAACGTTCCTTGAGATCGTCATAGAGCTTTCTTCCGTCCGCCAGCGTTTCGTAGTTTTTGAGCTCCTCTTTATAGTTCGTCATCTCCGGGTAGAGATACTTCAAGTCTTCTGCCGGGTTGCTCAACGTACAACCGACTGCTCCCAATGCTCGGGAAGGACAGATCAGAAACAGCGCGATAACGAGAATCATGTATTTCATTCGGCTCACCAGTATCGGTAGTATTGAAGGGTTGTGACCGTGCTTCGGGAGCCGCTCATACGTTCGAGCTGCTGCTCTACGTTGAGCTTCACCCAGTGCAGATTCGTGTTGCCGATGTCGTTCCGGAAATACCATGTCAGCTCGCCGATAATTGACGAATCCGCGTCATTCAGTCGCGTAGGGTCTGACTGACTGAAGCTCTGATGGAAGCGGCGAAACTGCGTCGCCACTCCCCACCTCCGAGACTGAGGCAGGTAATCGACCTGATAGAGCTGAGTGAAAACGTGTTCCGGATTATCTTCGCCCGCGCTCAATTCAGCCGTACCGGTAATCGATCCTTGCGCGAGCAGGTGACTATAACGCGCGTCGATGCCAATTCGCTCCGTCGAAACGAATTCGCCTCTGATCGCTTCCTCCGCTATGGCCTTGCTTCTGTCGATGGTGTCATCGGAACGGCGCTGTCCGCCGAGGAACGAAAGCCCGCCCTCGATCCCATATTCATTGAGGAGGGTATTCGCTAGACTTACCCTGGCACCAACCAAACCCGCCTGTCCCAAAAGCGTCGGGTCGTACCCTGAACCGAGTAGGTAATACAAATCGTAATTCAGCTCCGGTGTGATCGAGCCATAGAATCCGCCGTACCAGTCACGCTCGAAACCAAAATTGCGGTCATTTGAAAGCTGTAACACCGCGCCGTGCGTATCGGTTTGAAGATTCAACCCGAACGGAACGTAGAAGTGACCGATGCGGAAGTTGAAATGCCCGGTCGCGGGCCCGCGCTGAGACTCGTCGAGGAGCGGATTGAAGACGTTATACAGATCGAGATAGAGGTTATGGTACTCGAAATACCAGCCCTCGCGGTCGGCTCCTTCCTCGTCATCAATCACCGCCACGTAATTATCTCGCCGGACGATGCGCCCCTGCAAATCAAGAGCGCCGAGTGTTGAGCTCGCATCGGAGAATTTTTTGAATACTTCCGCGCCGACGGATTGGCGGCTGTACCAGCCTTCTGTATCCGCAGAGTCGTCTGACATCGTCGCCGTCGGTCCGTAAGAGAATTGGGAGAAGACCTCCTTCTTGAAGGTGAAGTTGTGACTCAGGAATCCTTCAGGTTCACCCAGCGTGACCGGCGCAGGAGCTAATTGTAGATCGGCGAAGGGATCCACAGGCCCCGAATCGGCAACTGCCCGCAGCACGACTACCAGCGGCAGGACAAGAAGCCCAATCAACCGGAAACCGTCGATTAAACGAAGCATATCGACTTTCGAAGCCAGGTACGAGCCGCCCCATTCATTGTTCGGGTGGACGAGGAAGCTCTCCCAAGTGTTGGTCACGACCATACGAAAACATTCGTCGGGTTAAAGCCGCTGAGTGCGACCGCACGGTCGTCGGTCCAGCGATGACAAACAGCGTAGAAACGACGGCACGCGCCGCCGGTTTAGAACGTAGATGGAGGGGCGTTTGAGGCGAGCGTGAGCGAGCTCACGAATCGTTCCGGCTCCCCGGGCGGAGCATGGGCGCTCACAACAGCACTCGCTTTCGCAAGTTCGGCGACAGGAAGGTAAGAAGCCAAGGCAATACTGAACACGACTGGCGTAAGAGCAGAGACAGGGTCTGCAAGGAGGTCAGCGTTTTCTCTGACAGATTGAGAAAAGAGCTGACAACACGCTTGATCCGAGCTCCTTTCGTGTGAGCCCGTCGGCATCTTCTTCTCCTCGCAGCAACGATGGAGCTCCGTCGGCGAGGCCGCAAATGCGTTGACGACGAAGCAATGATTCGCGGTAGCGAGCCAAAGAATTGCCATCAAACTTGCGACCAATTTTCTCATATCATTAATATTAGATGCCAACGGTGACACGAAAGCAAGACGATTTTTGCCGCCGTTTGGAACCTCCACTGGCGGTTGAAAAAGTGTCGGACACGCCGCGTGTGCGGCGGGCTCATCTTGGACGTTAGCCAGCCGCAAGCGCTTAATCTCTAAACAATTGTCTTCCGTTCAGGACCTAATCCGGCTTGGCGGCCCTCCCTATGCTCTCCCCTCAACTTATGCTATCGCTGCTCGGTCATGAAGCTGCTGCTCTCCTATCTCAAAAACTATTGGCACCTCGTCGCATTGACGTTGGTTTTGGCGACCATCAATCAGGTCTTCTCGCTGCTTGACCCGTGGATCTTTCGTCACGTGATTGACGACTACGCCACGAAGTACAAGGAGTTCGACCAGGGGCACTTCTTCCGCGGGGTCCTTTTACTGCTCGCCGGCGCGGTCGGTGTTGCGTTCGTTTCGCGCGTTGCGAAAAACTTCCAGGACTATTTTGTCAACGTGATCACTCAGCGTGTAGGCGCGAAGATGTACGCGGACGGTTTGCAGCATTCGTTGCAACTTCCGTTTGCTGTGTTTGAGGATCAACGCAGCGGCGAAACACTTGGACGGTTGCAGAAAGCACGAAACGATGTCGAGAAGCTCATCAGCGCCTTCGTGAATTCGCTCTTCACCACACTTGTCGGATTCATCTTCGTTATTATCTACGCGTTCAGCGTCCACTGGCTGATCGCACCGGTCTATATCCTCACCGTCCCGCTCATTGGGTGGTTGAGCCTTGCGCTCAGTCGAAAGATCAAGGTCGTGCAGACCGGAATCGTCGCCGAAACCGCGGCGCTTGCCGGCGCGACAACAGAGTCGCTGAGAAACATCGAGCTCGTGAAAAGCCTCGGTCTCGCCGACCAAGAGATTCAGCGACTGAACGGCACTACGGAAAAGATCCTCCAACTGGAGCTGAAGAAAGTCCGCTATATCCGGAGCCTCAGTTTTCTGCAGGGTACGATCATCAACTTCTTGCGCACAAGCTTGCTCTTCCTGATGCTCTATCTCATCTTTGCGCAGCAGCTTTCGTTCGGCGAGTTTTTCTCGCTCTATATCTACTCGTTCTTCATCTTCGGGCCGATGCAGGAGCTCGGGAATATCATCGGGACCTATCGCGAAGCAGAAGCGTCGCTCAATAATCTTCAAGCAATCTTTGAGATGAAACCGGAACCGGAGCCGGTCGCGCCCCGTACTTTAGGGCCGATTCGAAACATCGAGTTCGATAATGTTGCGTTCCAGTACCAGTCGGCGAAGCTGCCGTCGGTCACTGACATTAGCTTCCGCGCGGACCGCGGAGAGACCATTGCATTTGTCGGACCTTCGGGCTCCGGAAAGACGACGCTCGTGAAGCTGCTCCTCGGTCTCTACAAACCCGGCAAGGGCGATATCCTCTACAATCAGGTGCTCAGCACCGAAATTGACCTCGACCAACTCCGCGAGCAGGTCGGCCTCGTCACGCAAGATACTCAGCTCTTCTCAGGCACGATTCGTGAGAATCTGATGTTCGTCAACCCGCACGCGACAGAAGAAGACTGTCTCGAGGTCTTGCACCATGCCGCTTGCGATACGTTGTTGAAGCGCGCCGACAAAGGTCTCGATACAGTGATTGGCGAGGGCGGGGTCAAGGTATCCGGCGGCGAACGTCAGCGTTTGTCGATTGCGCGCGCTCTTCTCCGTCGCCCGAACATGCTGGTGTTTGACGAAGCGACCTCGGCGCTCGATTCGCTGACGGAAGAGGAGATCAACGAGACCATACGCAGCGTTTCAACTACCGAAAATCACATTACGATTCTCATCGCGCACCGGTTGTCGACGGTTATGCATGCCGATCGCATCTTCGTCCTCGAGAAGGGTCGGATCGTCGAAGTGGGCGACCACGCCACGCTGCTTTCGGCGAAGGGCTTGTACTACGCGATGTGGCGGCAGCAGATTGGGGAGGCCGAGCATTCCGCGCTTTCCGCCGCTCATGCCTAAATTCTCAGTGTCCACGTAGACTTAAAGCCCGACCATTTCGCAGTAAAAATAGCGGTCACCCCGTGCCGTTGATGCAGCATAAATTTGTACACGGCCGTAGTGTTTCCCCCCCGGCGCTCACGCCGATTGCCGTGAATGGTCCCTTCAGTGCACCTGCACATTCATATGCGTAGTGGGTCTTTAGGTTAGTTTTGTTTTGCGTTCGCTCGGCGCGGACGCAACCCTGACCACTACCACAGTTCGATTCAGTTACGATTCGAGGTAACGATGGCGGACAACCAGACGAAGCGCGGCGAAGGCGAGCCCGACGATCTCGAGCGGCTCATCGAAGGCCCGCATCAGGCGGGACCGGCAGACAGCGGCATCAACCTGACCGGTGGGCCGATCAGCGACTTCCAACTCGGCGTCCGCGTCGACGACGAGTCCGCTGGTCCCGGCGACAGCACGCTCCGACCCAGCCCGGTCCACGACGATGTCGACAGCGACTTCGAGCTTCCGGTGCGCAGGAGCACCGAGGACCGCATCGACAGCGACTTCGATCTCGACGTCCCGCCGCTCGGCGACGAGGAGCTCAACGAGATCGATATCGAGCTCGATGAGGACCCGGTGGAAGAGCAGGAGCCCGACGAGCTCGTCATGAGCAGCAGCAGCATGGAGCTGCAGGTGCTGCCCGTCGAGCCTCCCGATCCGCAGGGCCTCGAGTCGAGCGGCATCCGCAAGTTCAAGGACTCCGACATCCGGCTTCTGCCGCCCGATCCGCAGGGCCGTGAGTCGAGCGGTAGCCGCACGTTCGACGACTCGGACATCCGGGTTCTGCCGCGCGACACGCCCGACGGCGCCTTGCAGCAGGCCGCGTCGAACTGGAATATCGGCGAGGAGCCCGGAGTTTCGTCCGACAGCTGGGTGATCGAGGCCGACCCCGGTCCCGATCACACGGCAACCCCCGAGAGCGTTCGCCCCGAGAGCGTTCGCCCCGAGAGCAACCGCTCCGAGCTCATCGGCATCATCGTCGGCGTCGTCCTGATGCTGATCCTCGCGTACGCCCTCCTCAAGGGACACTGACGCGTGGACACCGGTATCGTGATCGACTCATGATCATGAACCGGTAATCGAGCGGAGGTGGTGGGTCAACCAGGTTCACCGACCCACCACGCTCCTTTTTGCGCACGCTGCGAAAGAAAGATAGTGAGCTCAACTGATGCCGCGCGAGCATCAATTGATCGCAAGATCTCTCTTCGCGAGGCAAACACATGACGGATTATTTCACCGCGTTCGTGTGTCGTTCCTTTCACGCCGTTACGGCGCTCCATACGCGTAGTGGGTCATGAGGTTGATCACGGTTTTGGGCGAAACTCGTAGTTTCGCACGCCAAGACCCACCAAGAATTCACGCCCATTTTTTCCTAGGAGGCCCTTGAATGGCCAACAGTCCCCCGCCTGTCGACGGTGACAGCGCGCCGAATGGCGATGCCGGTCCACCGAACGGCGCGCCGGAAGTGACGAAGATTGCGGTTCTCACCGCGATCCAAAACGTTTGCGGCAGACGATGTCGCGTCGCAGGACCCGAGAGCTTCGAGGCGCTTGCCACGGAGCTTCACATCCAACCCGACCAAGTCGAAGCCGCGCTGGTCATGCACGATGCCCTGCGAAAGGGACGGAAGCGAGCGGCGACGGCGTCTATCGCTCCGTCAGTTGGACCTACGCCCTGCGACGGGCTTTCCGGACAGCCTCCGCTCCCGGAGTCGCCGAGCGATGGCGGCGCAGCATCAGTAAGCGGCGATGGCTCCATGGCTGAGCTGCCGCCGCTGCACCTCGGTCCGGATCCGGGTGCGGAGATCCAGCTCGGCGACCTGGTGGTCCGCCCGCTCACGGCAGCCGAGGGCGAAGGCGTCCGCACCGAAGTGATTCGGATCGACGCTGAGCCACCACCTCTGCCTGAGGCAGATTCGCCGGCGCCGCCTCCCGTCGACGATCGGCTCATGCTTCATGAGACCGACGTCGGCCCCTCAGACGAGGAATCGGAGGGCAGCAAACAGGAGTGGATCGGGTTCGCCATCGGACTCGTTCTTCTCGTCATCCTCGGTGCGCTAATCGTTTTCGCGCGCTGAGAAATGGAGCGAGAGCCGGTGGGTCGTCCTGAGCGGTTCACACACGACCCACCGCGCTCCTTTTTGTTTGTGAGAACTGGACCTACCGGTAGCGACGGCTCAATCGATCGAGCAGGTGAAAAGTGAATTTTGGATTGTGCGAGGCGAAGATGAACCGACTTTCAACCGCACATCTTCCGAGAAAAACGGAAGGGGCCTGTCCGGGTCTTGTGGCAACCCCGGACAGGCACTCAAGCGCAAGGAGGAAAACGCGCTTGCCTTCCGACTCTCAACGACGTTTACGAGACAGGAACCGCACCCGGGAGCAAGCCTTTACGGAGGCTATTCCGAGCTCAGGAACCCGTCTTCATACGACAACAGGCTAGGGCGGATGCCCCGACGGTATTATCGACACAAACACTCCTTTCCGGCAGAGCCGGTACGAGGAAACGGTCGACGACACGTCCCGCATCTGCGGGCCTTTTTGTTTTTGCTTGCGACCTTTCTTGGTTAGAGGAACGAAGTGACGCCGCGTCAGCTCATCGGATTCAGGTCGCCGAAGTGACCTGGCCTCACGACCGGAAGGGCGTGAGGGCCCAAGAGCGCCGGCAAAGCTCGTTAGCCGAGCCTCACCGGGTAAGGTAAGACCACCGTCCTTTCTATAGAGGGCATTCGATCCGAAGGTGACGGCGCGTCAGCGAGGTGCGAAAGCTTTTCAGGAAGATTGAACCGAAAAAAACACGAATCTTCCCTCCTCGCTGCAAACTGGGCGCGCCGACGTTCGTCAAAGCCACAGTTCGCTTCAAGGAGGATGTGAGAAAAACTACCGCGTGTTGCGCTGGAAAGAGCTCAAAGAAAGTGGATTTATACAGAATATTCGTGTTACGAGCAACTGAGCCGGGCCCAGCTGGAAAGGTTTTCATCGTTCGCTAACAACTTAGAACTCAATGAACTTTTTGATTCTCGCCGCATTCGCACCCGAGCTCGAACCACTCCGAGGAATGGCTGAGCGCGAGCCCCTCCTCCGCGCAGGCAGCGCCGGAACCGGAATCCGCTTCGAAGAAGTTGGCGTCGGCATTGCGAGCGCCGCGGCCAACACTGCACGGCTCATCGCTGAGCTTCGACCTGCTCATGTCGTCTTCGTCGGAAGTATCGGCACTACGGACCAGAACATCCCACTGCTGCAGCTTGTATCGGCGAATTCGATCGAAATGGTCGACGCGGCGATCGTCGAAGGCAGCGCCTATCTTCCTTCTATCTGTCCCACTGAGTATCTGGCAGACGAGCCGATGATGCATCGCCTCAGTGAATCCTGTCCTGAACGTCTCCTCATGGCCAAGTGCTATTCGCCTATTTCCATCACATCAAAAGCCGAGCTCGGGCTCCGATACGCACGAGCAACTCAAGCGCACTTCGAAAATTTGGAGCTTTTCGGCGTCGCTGCTGCATGTGCCGCTCATCAAACCCCGTGGAATTCGATCTGCGCGGTCACCAATTACGTCGGGGAGCAGGGGCACGAACAGTGGAAGGAACACCATGAAGAAGCAGCGACTTATACCGCCCGCTCGTTGGTGGCATGCCTGGAAGCAATCGAGGCACGGCCGGAAACCGACACGCCTCTTCGAGCGAACAACCAACGACCATAATCTCACCAGCGAGAGCTTGCCGAATGACCGCTGAAAAAAAAACGAGATTGCACGTCCCGGACATTCTCAAATTGCACAAACGCGGTAGCCGCCTCGTGATGGTAACTGCGTACGATTTTACCTTCGCTCGCCTCCTCGATGGTACTAGCGTCGAGCTCTTATTGGTGGGTGATTCGCTCTCTGCAACAGTTCAGGGAGTCGATACGACCCTTCCGGTGACGTTGGACGAGATGGTCTATCATTCGCGCCTCGTCGTGCGAGGATCCACGCGACCAATGGTTGTCGCTGATATGCCGTTTCTGTCTTATCAAACGGGAGCGCGCGACGCGCTGCTCGCGGCCGGTCGTCTGATCAAAGAAACCGGTGTCGGAGCAGTCAAGCTCGAAGGGGGTGCGAGGTTTGCGCGAACGGTGAAAGTAATCACCCGCTCGGGAATTCCGGTAATGGGACACCTGGGCCTTCTTCCACAGTCCTATCATCAAATGGGCGGCTACAAAGTCCAGGGCCAGTCCGCGGAGGAAGCGCAGCGGCTGCTCGACGATGCGAAGAAGCTCGAAGACGCTGGCACGTTTGCTATCGTGCTCGAGGGAATCCCGTCTTCCGTCGCCGAGACGATTACGTCAGCGCTCCATATCCCGACGATCGGTATCGGAGCCGGATCCTCATGTTCAGGACAGGTGCTCGTGCTTCACGATCTGCTCGGTCTGAATGCTGACGACTCGCGCCCTGCTCCGAAATTCGTCAAGCGATATGCGAATCTCGGCGAAGAGATCAAGAGGGCCGTGCAGACGTATGCTGAAGAGGTTCGAACGGGCGTTTATCCGGATAAGGCCCATTCGTACTAGGCTTGCCGTCCCTTTCAACACTTCCCGCGCTCGCGTCGTGTAATCCACAATCCGCCGCACACGACAGCAATTGCTACGCCCATTCCCAGCAGCCCGAGAAGAAAAAATGGCGGCGCGCTGAATCCAAGCGACGGAATCACTGACACAGGGAACAACCTCGGTGGTGGAATTTTCCAGAAGATCAACGAAAACGAAAACGAGAAGAGATGCTGCACAATGGAGCGCCGAGGAGCACGAGGCCCGGTACGGGAAGGCGGTACAAGCCAAAGCAAGAGGAGCAACAGCTCTCGAAAAGTAATGAGCTCGTCTGTGAAGCTCATACCGCGCCGATAAAATTCACCGAGCGCAATTTTCTGAAGCCGACCGTCCATAAATGTCGTCGAAATGACGTGCAGAGACGTAGCGACACCCCTGTTATTTGCAAAAATCTGCCGAAATTGACCTCTCCCGGCCCCGTAACCCCCTGATATTACATAATTAGTTCAACTTTGTTACAAATCCGTGACAAGTGCCCTCAATCCTTTTTGTAAGTTCTCTCCATACGCACGGCGATTCGGTTCACGGAAGTTTTGGAAATTTTTTAAACCCAGAGCGTTGTAACGGAGAGGCTACGATGGCTAAGAAGGCGATTAAACGAGCAGAGCTCACGCTGAAGGATCTCGACGACACCGTTTTGATCGATAGGTTTAAGAAAGGTTGCGCATTTAGTTACGAAGAGTTGATTACCCGCTACGAGACAAAGGTTCACAATTTGGCGATGCGCCTGACGCGCAACGCAGAAGACGCAGAAGAAGTTCTGCAGGATGTCTTCGTCACGGTCTATCGCAAGATCGAAGGTTTTGAAGGGAAAGCGAAGTTTTCGAGCTGGTTGTATCGGATTACGGTAAATGCCGCATTCATGAAGCTCAGAAAGCGAAAACAAGATCAGAGTGTTTCTCTGGATGACATGCTGCCGCATCTGCAAAACAAGGCAATCACCCAGAAGAACGCTTTCGGCGCGCACTCAGATGCTCTCGCGCTGAACAACGAAATCCGCGAAGCGCTCGAAGGAGCAATCCAAAAGCTCCCAGACGACTACCGGGCTGTGTTTGTTCTGCGAGATATCGACGGCCTGTCGAACAAAGAGGTCGGCGAGATTCTGAGTTTGAGCATTCCTGCAGTGAAGTCTCGGCTCCACCGCTCACGGCTCATGCTCCGCAAGCGACTGCGCCGGTTCTACGAAGACTATGTCAACGAAAGCAAAGTGGTCGCTGTTGGACCGCGATTGATGAAAAAAGCCGCGTAGACGCCTTCGCCTCTCCATCCTGATGCGTCCTTGGAGGCCGTTCTTGTGAACGGCCGCTGAGGACGCGGAAAGGATCTCAACCCTCCGAGCTTTCCATCGTATGATACACGTGCTGAACGTCCTCATCCTCTTCCAAGGCATCAATCAGCTTCTGTACCTCAGCCTCTTGCTCAGGCGAAAGCTGTGTCTTGTTCAGCGGAATACGTTGCGGCATCGCACTTTTCACCTCGATATTCCGAGACTCTAGCGCTCGCTGGAGTGTCCCGAAATCTTCGAAGCTGGAATAGATCAGAAATCCGTCATCCGTTTCGAACAGCTCTTCCAAACCGAAATCGATGAGCTCGAGCTCGAGCTCCTCCGGATCTCCCTTCGGCCGTTCGATGGTGAAAACACCCTTTCGCGCGAAGAGATAGTCGAGCGAACCTGCTGTTCCGAATGCACCACCGTATTTGTTGAAGATTGACCGAACGTTCGCGACGGTCCGAGTAGGATTGTCAGTGGCGGTCTCGACAAAGATCGCGATCCCATACGGGCCGTAGCCCTCATAGTTTACTTCAGCGAGCGATGCCTGGTCTTTCGAGGAAGCTCGGTGGATCGCGTTCTCATAGGTCGCTTTCGGCATGTTCAGCGACTTCGCCGTTTGGATCGCCATCCGCAGACGCGGATTTCCATCAGGATCCGCACCGCCGAGCTTCACGGCAATCGCGATTTCTTTGCCCAGCTTGGTGAAGGCTTTCGCGTTCTTCGCCCAGCGAGCAAACATTCTGGCTTTACGTTTTTCGAAAATTCGTCCCATACGGCTTTGATATAACTTTACAGTGATATTGGCAAAATTGAGGCGCTCAGTTGTACCTTACTCGCGCACCCAGCGGCTCACTTGGGCGACGCTCCACTGGAACTTTCGCGCATGCTCGCGGATGAGAAACGGCAGATCCTTCACCTCACTCAAACGGAAATCGCCGCCAAGAATGGATTTCATCCCCTCAAGCGAGGTTTGACGTCGGTCGCCGTCGTTTTGAGCGAGCCAAGCGCTTTTCGGAGTATAATCCTTCAGCCACGTATACGGGGAAGAAATTACCAACTGTCCCCCGGAGATAACGCGCTCGGAGAATGTTTTCAACAACCGTGCGGGGTCGCTCACCCGGTCCAGCAGATTCGCCGCCAAGACCAGATCAAATTTGCTCTGGCCGGGCACGACTTCAAGTGCATCACCCACCTGGAAGCTCACTTTTTGCGGCATTACTCCTCCTGGAACCCGAGCTTTGAGCTGCGTCGTGATCGGACCTTCATCCACCCTGCGATATTCGAGCGACCCGGAGTCTTTGAGTGTATTGGCGGCCTGAATGAATGCATTCGACCGATCGATTCCGACTACTTCGTCACACCAGCGCGAGAGCTCGAAGCTCGAGCGTCCCACCGCACACCCGAGATCGAGAGCACGAGCGCCGCTTTTCAGCCACGCGAGGTCGAAGCCCTCAGTGACCACTCGTGTTGCAAAATTGAGCGCGTCTGTTGGCCCGAAGCTGTAAGGCAAGATCTCGTCCGCGCTTCCGTAGTGGAAGAGCAGATACTGCTCAACGAGATCGGTTGTTTCGTAAAGCGCGCTTCCGTTCATTGCTCGAGGAGGCGCAGCATGTATTCAGCCGGCTGGTAGTTCCGGATGAGCACGACCGTCTCGCCGTTTCGCTTCATCCGCGCTTCCGCCACGTTGATTTCGGGAGTCTTGGTTGGTGCGAAAAGAATATCTTCGTGAGTCGCGTTCTTCTTGTCTTTGAAGCTGCCCGGAACGATGTCGCCGCCGAGATGGTCACTTCGCCCAGTGGCAACGTGCAGCGTACCAAAAATCTTTTCGTCCTGAATGTCTCGTCCCGATACCGGAAGCTTTTGTGTTCCGAAACCGAGCTCTCCGAAGCGTCCCGCCGCTGAATCGCTGCGGATCTTCTTGAGGTAATCGTCGAAAGTCTTTTGACTCCCGGAGATGAACGTCCCTGACGAGAGCGCACAGTCTTTCACTTCAAACAGTGCAATGGTGCCGTCTTCGAAACGGAGCGGAAACTGCCCGAAGGCATTTTCGGGGACGAAATAGATCTCTCCCGCGGGAAGATTACAGATGTCAGGCCCGACACGGCAGAGACCGTGGCTCTTTTGCGCTTCTTGCCGACCGAGCTCGAGCGTCAGGCTGTATTTTTGGTCTCGCAGGGTAAAGTCGATCGTCACCGAGTCAGCGCCGGTCATTCCAAGACGCAGCTTTTCCGCCTCTGCGCTCACCTCTTCGTAAGAGACGCTGAGCCCTGATTCGAGAATCGCCTTATTGACGCCGTGCAATGTCGCTCCACGAAATCCATACTGTTTTGCGAAGGCGGTCAGCGGAGCCGTTGCCGAGTAGCTCGAGATGCAGAGGACGATGTCGATATTTGGATAGAGATCGCGCTCGAGGCTGATCTCCTTGCCATCCGGAGCGAAGGCTTGGTCCGGAAGGTCCAGATTACTTCCGCCGGTAACCTGATATGCATAGATCTCGCCGCCCTTGAGCGAGAGGTCTGAGAGGGTTTTGTTTTTGAGACCGAGATAGAATTTCTCGTAGGCGTACTGCTGGACGGTCAGGTCGCCGTCTTCGCCGTGACGGTCTTCGAGAAACGAAAAGTCTTTGATCCGTTTCGGATCGTCGAGGTCGATAAGGACGGCGACCCGTTCGCCGCCGCTCGGTTGGAACACTTCTTTCAGCAGACGAGTCAGATCAAACTGGCGAGGCGCAAACTTCCATCCATTCTCCGTTAGCTGAGCTCCGTTGCCCATTGCAGAATCTCCGAGATGAGTGATTGGTAACACCCGTGCTTTGTTCACACGTGTTTTAGGTCACAGGGGTGCGGCGATATCAACACAATTCAACCGTTATTTCAATCGGTTAGCTGAGCCGGTGTCTTTCATCACCGCTCGGTCGCAGCAGGCGAATCCCTTATTCCCCCGACGAAATCACCCGATACTAAACGGGTGAGTATATGAGGGCAAGCCCGCCTCCGATTCCCGGCGGGCACAGCAAAAGGGTAGTTCGACCTTGGCTCTTCGGTGCAAGCTCAGTTGGATACGATTTGTTCAGGCAGCTGTCGCAGGAGTCCTATTTGTTTCGCTCACCGGCGACCAGCCAAAGAGCCTTTCGAAATCCGCATC
Source organism: Bdellovibrionota bacterium (assembly GCA_046328905.1). Lineage (GTDB taxonomy): Bacteria > Bdellovibrionota_C > UBA2361 > SZUA-149 > CAZDWZ01 > JAXLVP01. The sequence continues at coordinate 670,320 of JAXLVP010000002.1, read as the reverse complement.
GTGCAGCGAACGTCAAGACGGTGACCACCACACGTTTTTCAGCCTGCCGGTGATTAACGAAGAACCTCTACCGCCTCAGCGCAGCCCTCTCGGAGCACTCACCGTGCAAACATCAGCGGTGCCGGTGTATCACAGCCTCCCAAGCTCAACGCAAAAGCTGTACCTGAACTTCGTGGGCTGTCCCGCGGCCGCTTGGGCTTCGTACTCGAACGCCTATAGCCCGGCTTATGACATCGACGGAGACAATACGACGTTCAACTCGGCAGAGCTCACAAACATCCAAGAGATATGGAAGCGCGTCTCCGAAGACTATTATCCCTTTCAGATCGACGTTACCACCGAATCTCCCGGTACGTTCTCACCGAACCAAGCGATTGAAGTGTGCATTGGCGGAAGTTACAATCTCTGGTACGGAAGCTCATCAGGCGGCGTCGCTTACCTCTTCTCGTTCAGCTCGTCTTACCTGCCGAAACGCGTTTGGGTGTTCGAAGACAACCTCGGGAATGGCATCCCGAAATATGTAGCTGAGGCGGCCAGCCATGAGTCGGGTCACGGATTCGGGCTTCAGCACCAAAGCAGCTACAATGGCAGTTGCTCGAAGACCGAAGAATACAATCCCGGCGGCGGCTCCGGCGAAACCGGATGGGCGCCGATCATGGGAGTAAGCTACTACCAGAACTGGACCACGTGGTACAACGGTCATCCATCATCCAGCTGCTCGGCGACACAGAACGACGTCGAGCTCATTGTATCGAACACCAACCAGATTTCGTATCGTAACGATGACGTCGGAGGGACAGTTGCCACGGCATCCGCGATGAACGTCTCTGGTGCGAATATCTCTGCAGCCGGGGTTATCGAGCGTCTTTCGGACAAAGACGTGTTCTCGTTTATGGCCGGGACCGGGACAGTAACGCTCACCGCGAGTAACTTCGAGCCCGGACCGAATCTCGATCTCTCGCTTCGCCTACTCGATGCGTCGCAAAACGTTCTTGCAACCGTAAACCCCGGGAGCAGCCTCGATGCGTCGCTCTCAACTTCGGTAACGACAGGCGTCTACTTCCTCGAAGTCTCGAGTGGCGGCTCATACGGGAGTATCGGTCGATATTCCCTAACCGGCACGGTTCCTCCGCTGGACGGGAGCGGCGACGCGGACGGAGACGGCGTTGCGAACAGCTCGGACAACTGCCCCTCCGTGGCAAACTCTTCCCAGACTGACACCGACCACGACGGGCTCGGGGATGCATGTGACAGTGATGACGATGAAGACGGCGTCCCGGATTCGAGCGACTGCGCGCCGCTCGATGCGGCAAAGTATCGCAACACCGCTTACGCCGATCCAGACGGTGATGGGATCAGGAATTCGAACTCTCTCGAAACCGTGTCATGTTTTGGCGCAACTGCTCCCGCAGGCTCGACTCTGGCGGCCACACCCATAGATAACTGCCCGAATGTCGGCAATCCGACCCAGACCGACACCGACAACGACGGGGTCGGCGACGCTTGCGACGGCGACCAGGATAACGACGGTGTCGCGGATGCACTCGACTGCAGCCCGCTCGATCCGACGACCTATCGCAGCTCGGCCTATCCCGATCCCGACGGTGACGGCGTGCGAAACAGCATTATCCCGGTGAGCACGCTGTGCTTCGGCGATACGGTACCGGTTGGATATACTCTTGCACAAAACGGCCCGGACAATTGCTCGTTGGTCTCAAACCCGGATCAGGCCGATTCCAATTTCAACGGAAAGGGCGACGCGTGCGAATCAGTTCAGCCGCGCGCCGGAGCGGCGCCGCTCGACTTCGACGGCGACGGTGCGAGCGACATCGTCATCCGTAGCGCGTCGCCGGCGGATCCCGCTGCTGCGCAATACCAGATTTATCTCTCGAGCGGCGGAACGCGGACTGTAGTTTTCGGCGCCTATGTAAACCTTCCGGCAATGGGTGAATACACCGGCGACGGAATTGCCGATCTCGCAGAGATTCAGCGCGTCGCCGGCGGCCTCGTCTGGCGAATCTACGATTTCGCACATGCAACGATTTCGGAGATGTCTTTCGGGCTCACCGGAGCTTTGGCTCTGACTGGGTGCGACTTCACCGGAGACGGGGTGACCGACTTTGCGCTCATCCAAAACGGCAGTCTCATCTATCGCGATTCGTCCAGCGGCCAAACCGTGGTTCCTGGGTTTGCGCTCACCCCCCTCACTTCGGCGGCGTCGATAACATGTGCGGACATGAACGGCGATGGGCGAGCTGAGCTGCTCTCACTCATGAGCAAAGCGAGCCGTAAGGTGCGCGCATTCTCGCCGAAAACGGCCCAGCTCGTTGTCTCGAGTGTGAGCGGGGCTCCTCTGTTTATCAAATCGGCGTCAAACGCTGGACAAGCGCTCGCGCTCGATCTCAATCGGGACGGACGGCTGGACCCAAGCTTTACCGCGATCAGCAGACGCGTGCCGACACTGAACACGTTCGTTACTGCTCGGCGCGCAACATCTGTTCGTCTCTCTGGGGCGGTAGGCGCGTTCAGCCCGGTAACTCTTCCCGGTGCAGTTGGAGGCGCTGCTCAAGGAGTGAGCTTCCGTGACGGCACCGGAGCTGTGCTTGTGCTGAACGTGGGAGCGCTTTCTGTAGTAAAGTCGTTCTCTCCGACTCTTCCCGGTACACTGCTCGGGGCAGTGCAGATTTTCCAGAGTTGATTCCGCGATTTCCGTAACTGCGGGGTCCATCGAACCTTTTCACGCTCGCTCGGCTGTCAATCGCTGCGTGGACATTCCTTGGCCAACGCGCTAGATTTCCCGTTTCGGCAAATTCCATTTTTCTGGGGTTCGTAAAAAATGCTTGAGCGAAATGTAATTGAGCAGCAGCTGAAAACCACCTTGAATGAGCTGGACCTTCCCCAGCTTGGAGAGAAATATCGCGGCAAAGTGCGCGATTGCTACGTGGTCGGCTCACAACGGATCCTCATCACATCTGACCGCCTGAGCGCGTTCGATCGTGTTCTCACGACAATCCCATTCAAAGGACAGGTGCTGAATCAGATGGCTTCCTACTGGTTCCGTGAGACCAGGCACCTTGTTCCAAATCACATCATCGCTGAGCCGCACCCAAATGTATTCGTCGGGCGAGAAGCAAAGATTTTGCCGGTCGAAGTTATTGTGCGCGGTTATCTCACAGGCAGCGCGTGGCGTGATTACCAAGCGGGGAAAGCCATCTCAGGAATCACTCTCCCGAAGGGGCTAAAGAAGTCAGCGAGATTCGAAACGCCGCTTATCACACCGTCGACCAAGGCAGAGCACGGCGTGCATGACGAGCCAATATCGAGCGAAGAGATTGTCCGGACAGGGCTCGTCGAGAAGAAGCTCTGGGAGGAAACGTGTGATGCGGCGTTGCGCTTGTTTGCGTTCGGGACCAAGCGGGCTGCAGAAAACGGCCTAATCCTCGTCGACACGAAATATGAGTTCGGCGTAGCACCGGGAGCGAACGGGAAGCCGGAGCTGATCGTCGCCGATGAAATTCACACGTCTGACTCGTCTCGCTACTGGGTGTTGAGCTCGTATGACGACGCCTATGCTTCGGGTCAAGATCCAGTCATGCTCGACAAAGAGTTCGTCCGCGGTTGGCTGATGAAACAGGGCTACATGGGAGACGGAACGCCACCGGCGTTTCCGGATGCATTCCGCGTCGATACGGCGATCAAATACATTGAGGCGTTCGAGCGCATCACCGGCAAGCAGTTCGAGGGTCTGCCGGGTAATCCGCAGGAAGCGATCAAGCGGGCACTGGCAGATTTTCTGGGCTAAGCAGACTCTGTCTCTTCCCAGCGGGTCCATTGGTCTGCCGCAGGTGAGCGAAAGAACCAAAAAAAAAGGCCGCTTGCGCGGCCTTTTTTTTGCGAAGCATCGACTTAGTTCGTCGCAGCGCTTCCGGCTGTGTAGTCTTGGTAGTCAGTTCCGAAGAACAGCGACACAAGAGCGCGGAGGATGAATGCACCTACCGCAACTACGAGCATACCAACTGCTGCACGGTAAGCACCCATTGCTGCAGCTACAATTGCGCCGAGTCCGGCAACAACCATGATCAGCGCTCCGAAAGCGCCTTCAATCAGCTTGAACAGGTTACCGACAGAGTTCCGAATGAGCGTATCGTCGAAATCAGCTTCTGAGAAGGTGTTCGACGGACCTCGTCCTTGTGCAGCGGAGAGCTCAGTCAATCCGCCAGTCAATAAAGCCACTCCTACGAACAGCATGATAGCTGTCGCATGCTTTTCTGCGAAACACGCAGCCTTGATGCAGGTGGAGCGATAACCCGCCCCGATCCGCTTTAACGTAGTCTTCATCTTGTATCTCCTACCTACCTTTGTGAGACGTCCTTTGACGCCTTCTTCTCTAATATGTCCCGCCACGTGAGCGACGGGTCAGCTCAGCATTATATACCTGTTGTGCTGACTGTGACTGATTTGGTTACTTTTGTATCAATTTCGTCATCGAAAAGTGACGCAAAAAACCTTGTCGCTTCAGGTAGTTAACTTTTAACCGGCAGAAACGTCCGCCAAAGCGGGAAAAACTTTGAGCGGATCCATCGCCGTTCCCTCCTTTCGCCACTCAAAGTGGAGATGCGGACCCGTTGCAAGGCCCGTGCTCCCCACCCGGCCGATGAGCGTCCCCGCCCGAATCTTCTGCCCCACCTGGACCTTGATTTCGCTGAGATGGGCGTACAGCGAAGCATAGCCCTTGCCGTGCTCGATAGTGACCAGCTTCCCGTAGCCGGAGTGCTCGCCCGCGAAGACTACCGTCCCCGCGAGGATGGCGCGGACGTGGCTGTTTTCAGGAGCGGCCAAATCAACCCCCTGATGTTGTCTCGTGAAGCGGCGTATTGGATGGATCCGCTCTCCAAAACCACTCGAAACGCGCGGAGCGATGAGCGGAAACACGATCGCGAACCGATCTGTATCGGCTGCGGGCACAAGCTGCCCGGCACACGGAACCGCACCGGGGGAAAGAAGGGCAACAATCAGTGCGAGCAATCGGACGCGCATAAGGGTTCCAACACCATTGTCCGGCAAAGGCGTTCGCCTCTATCGGCCTCAAGCACGTATCGTATCGGCTAACGATAATAATCGGAATTGTTTTTTGACGCGCCAGTCGGTAGCGCGCGTTTAGGGAAGCATATCCGGCGTAGACGGCTTGTCCGACTCCGGACGACCTATGCCTTGCTTTACAGCATCGAATGCGCGGTCTTCCTTGTCCTTTTTCACCTCTCCAAACGGCTCCATGTTCGGATCATCTTCAAGGGCCTTGAGAGGGCGTTTCTTGGGCGCCCGGGAAGCCGCGCTCGGACGCGAAACCGGAGCATCGCCGGGGTCCGCGCTGATACCAGAAGCTGCGCCCGATCTCGGCCCACTCACCACACGCACCATGTCAGCCCGGATCCATGCCCGCATGTCGTTCGGTGCAATGACGCGGTACCAATCGCCACTACGCTCTTCAACGGTAAGCGTGGTCCCTTTACCAACGGGCATAAGCTCAGAGTCGTCCGGGCTCGGTCCGTTTCTCAGCGCTACACGTTTGGCGATCACTTCGACAACCATCACGTCTCCGGTCGGCGCGGGCCCTGCCGGATTTCCCGCGGGGTTGATCGTCGCAGGTTTCCGCCCCATGCTCTCGAGCCCCGCATTGCGGCCGCCCTGCTCGAGGATTCGATCTCGCGCGGCTTGCATTTCGGGGGTCAGCTCAGTTCCAGGCTTCTTTGCTCCTGGAGTGCCAAGAAGCTGGCTCTCTTTCTCCTTGAGCGCGAGCTGGTTCTTTGCAGCAAGCAGCTCGCGTTTCAGCAAAGCAATGTTCGACACGAGCTGCTCCCGATCACCCACCTGTGTCTTGAGATCGGCGATCTGCTTCTCTCGATCGGTAACCGCCGCTCGAGCTTCATCCAGATCCTTTTGCAGTCCAGGGAGATTTTCCGCAGCTTTCGTCTTTTGCTCCAAAGATTCGCTGCAGGCGCGGGCCTCTTCAATGGTTTTGCTGAGCTGACGCTGAGTGTTCTCGAGCTCTTCACCCTGCCCACTGAGGTCGTCGTGAGCATGGGTGAGCTTCTCATCCGCGCCTCGCTTCTCGCTTTCGAGCTTCTGAATGCTTTCACGGAGAGAGCCGATCGACTGCTCTTGCTCATCAATCTTTTTCCGTGCCTCCTCGAGGCGTGTGACAAGCTCGTCGCGCTCCTGCTCGGCTTTCTTTTTGTCCTGCGTCAACGTTGTTCGTTCCGCTTCGAAGCTCGCCGCGACTTCCCGTTGAGAAGCCGTTTGCTGTTGACGGAGCGTCGAGATCTCGCCTTCCTTCTCGGCGATTTCAGCCGTCTTGTCTTTCAGCTCCTGTCTGAGCTTCATGATGTGATCGGCGAGCAGCTTGAGATTCGAATGCTCTTTTTCGTTTTTCGCGCGTTCTTGTTGAAGCTGCTCCTCGAGCTCGGTTCGCGCAGATACGTTTCCAGCTTGGGCGCGCTTTTGTCGGTCCGCCGATTCCGACTCGGCACGGTCAGCGCGTTCCGTAACCTCGCGAAGCTGCTTCTTGAGCGCGAGCATCTCTCGCACCAGCGACTCTTGCTGGGTTTCGAGACTTTTCTTTTCTTCAGTGAGGCGTTGAACGGTCTCGTTGGTGTCGACCTGTTGTCCGACGACTGTCTCAACCTGGCGCTGCGCCGCTCGGGCTCTTTCCAGATTTTGCTGCGCCAGTGCTCGGCCGTGCGCTAAGTCGTCATCAGCTTCGTCAGTGACGGTCGCGTGAGCTTCACCGGCTACCTGTGCGGTCGCGATTTTCGGTCGGCTGAGCGGGGTCCAGTCGGCGAGGGTCTTCCCCCGAGAGGGGAAAAGCACATGACCGAGCACTGCAACACCGAAAAGGCAGGTGCCGCCTGTAATGCCCAGTATTGCGCGCTTGCTTCCCACAGAAAAACCTTAAAAGTTCAAATCTTCAGTCGCCGTCTTGTGCGCCCCACCCGCTTCTGCAGAAGGTGAGCGTTTTTCAATCATCGAGAACGGCTGCTACTCGACCTGAGTTGCGGCCTGCGGCACGGAGGTCTTGCAGCCGCCTGTCGCGCTCACCTTGAATGAGGAGCTGGATCGCTCTCGGATTTGCAACACCCGTCATCACTATCTCAACGTCTTGCGTCATTGCGCTTCCGATTCCCACGGTACCGATTCCGAGCATCCGCTCCCAGAGCGTCTGCTGCGGCTCGGAACCTCGGATATCTTCCCAGCGCAGACGGGGCTGGCGAAGATTCATCGAAACGAGACCGATCTGCGCTTCCACTCCCCCTTCATCAATGACGTATTTGGCATCATAAACCTTTACCAAGATTCTGCCGAGCAAAATCCCCGGCATGAATATCAGGGTCGGGAAATGGAGGACGAACATCGTGCCGCGAAACGCGAAAAGCTTCCCCGTAAGAATGGTGATCGGGAACCAGCGGGACAGCATGATGCACAGCCCCGAGAGAGCGAAAAATCCGATCAGGTTCATCAGCTGCGAGCGCCAGGTCGGATAAAAGAAGTAGCGAATGCTCTGTTCTTTGGACTGCTCGATCGGGGAGCCGTGGCGTTCGATGTTGCGGGAGCTTCCGTACACCTCCCGGACAGGACGCTCGCTCTCGTCGCCGAACTGTCCCCTGTGCTCGGCACGCTCCTCACCGGACGGAGAGAGCAAGCCATCTCCGTCCACGTTCACGGACTCTGATGGTTGCTCGTTTCCGTAATTATCTCGCACGGCGCGTCTCTCTTCAGTAGGCCGAGTTAATGTCTCTTGATGTTCAGCCGTTCTTCGATGGCAGCGAGCGAATCGCCCGAGCGCTTTTCGAACTTCCGCAACCGTGCTTCCTCGGCTGATCGCTGTTCAGGATCGCCGGCAATCAAACCGTTTTTGTCGACCTTCTCGTCCTGAGAATCTTCGGCATCGGGGACGAACAAACGTCCCCGCTCGTTCATCGCCTGGTCCCGAGCAAGTCGCTCTGCAGACGGCTTCACCCCAAGAACTTCGAGAGCCTTTTCCTTTTCAGCGGGATCCTTGATTGGAGCAGTTCGCTGCGTATCCGCAGATGGAAGGGTTCCCAGCGGAACTCCGCCGAACGTCGTCGGATCAGGCAGCTTCGGAATCGCAGTAGAAATCGTTCCTCCCGACATCACATAGACCGAGAAGAAAATTGCTACAAGGATCAGCGTAGTGAAGTTCCTGCGCGTGAACGCAGACTGCAAAAAGATGAACCCGACGACCTTCCTACCGTTCATTTCTCGTCTCTCCCTTCAATTCGCTCGGGACGGGGCGGCAGGGACGCCACTTTCCCTGACGAACTTCGCGTACCGCGAGGTAGGAGGGGTGATACCAATAGCCCTCGGCGTCGACACCCGGGCCGTTCGGCTCGAGCTGCACCATCGGTTCCTCCCAACAATAGCGGACTACCCCGGCAGGAACTCGCGCGGCATGATCCTCACTGAGATACTGGGTCTCAGGTGTGATCCGATGCTTGGCGCATCCGGTTCCCGCGCAGAGCGCTAGCGCTAGAGTAGCACAAAGCCGGAGGCAGAGGACTGCCCGGCGTGCTTCAACTTTGCTCTGTTTCCCACTACCTATCATATCACAATCCTAACTACTTTACGGGCACCGGATCCGGCGGCGGCGGCTCGGTTTCCGGATACTGAACCTGTTGGAATCGCCCCGGTCGAATACGAACGAGCTGATTCGAGCTGGCCCGATAATACACACCTTTCCGATCAATCTGACCGGGGACACGTACGGTGTCGTACATGGGCTCCGCCCAAACATCAGTCACCGTGCCGGGAACCGGATCCTTTTCGAGCTCGTTGATAGCGTCGTGCTTCACCGCGTAGCCCGTCCCGCGCCCACTCGATGAGGCACAGCCCACCAGAGGTGCAAGACAGAGCGCTGTCAAAATCAAGCTTCGTCGTCTCATAGCGTTTACCCGTTGCCCGCTGCCTGTGTTCCATTCGTCTGCGTCGGCCGAGCGATCGGCGTTCCGTTTCGACTCTGCGCTTGCGCCGCTTGCATCTCTTCGAACTGCCGGCGTCGCGCCATGAGCTCTTTCGCTCCCCCTGGGGCGAGCTCCACTGCGCGCTTGAGAGCTGCAACGAAATCACCGTCTGCTTCTTCGAGCATGGCGGCGAAGAGCTGGTTATCATCCCCGTTGTTCGTCGACACCCAGTAGAAGGATGGCTCCGCCGGAAGGACAAGCGCCGCTTCACCGATATCCGAGAGCAGGAAGAACTGCGATTCGACACCGCGAATGGTGTGGAGACGCATGATCGTATCTGCCTGCTGCGGATTGAGGTTAAACGCTCCAGCGGTAACGTGGAACTTCGACGGATCCTGACGCAGGAAGATCTTGTGCGAGCTGTTTTGCACGATCGCCTGACCACCCTCTCCGGCGTAGAAGTCCTCTCCGGACTGCGAGGCCGCAATAACGATACCTTTCCGTTTTCGATAGAGGCGGAACGCAGCTTCGACAACGCCAGAAGCTGTCTTCCCCACGAGGTCGTGCGCTTCGTCGAACACGAGGATCTTTCTCGTATCGAGCTCATGCGGCGTGTTCATGACTTCGTCTGCCCAAATCATCGCCACTTTGAGGAACACTCGCTGGAGGTCCGGGTTCCGGCTCAAGCCTTTCAAGTCGAATACGATGAAACGCTCTTTCAGCTCCAACCGGCCTGCGCGGTCGAAGAAGCGGGCATACGTGCCGTCTCCGTAATACTCGCGCATCAGAATCGCAAGCTCTTGGCGCATGTGGAAGTGCTCTTCCGTTTCGCTCGGTCGCGGCGGCTCTTTGAGGACCTTCACAACGTCCCGAACGAGGAACTCACGCTCGCGCTCACTGTGGCGGAAACGGTAGTGCGACTCCATCAGCGACTCGATGATTTCGTTCCGTTGAATCCGGGTCAGAGACTGATCCTTTTCCGTCGCCATGTCGGCGATAATGTCGACGCAGATATCGAAGAGATCTTTGAAGTCTTCGTTCGTACGATCCGGATCGAGCTCCCCGAGACGCGCCAGGAAGTTCATCGCAGGCGCGCGAGAAGGAGTCGCTTGGTAGATTCGTCCACCGAAGAGCTTTGCTACCCGTTCGAAACCGCACGGAAGGTTCGGCATCCCCTTGTCGAATACGAACGTAATCGGCGGACGCTCGATCTTCGAGCCGTCCGGCTGCTCCGAATAGTGACCACGGTTCAACGTGATCAGGAGGAAGCAGAGCAGATAGCTTTTTCCTGCTCCCGACACCCCGGAGATAATGACGTTCGGCGCGACGTTCGAATCAAATAGGTCGAAATGGACCAGCTCACGGTTCCACAAGCTCGGGAGAACAAAGAGCGCATTTTCACTGCCGCTCCAGTTTCCCCAGATCGGGAACAGCCGCGATGCTCGAGACGACATCATCATCGAAGTCCATCCCGGACCATCGGTCGCAGGGTCATACGCGCCCGGCATCGAGTTCAGCAGCACGCCGAGGTCGCTAATCATGTGCGCCATCGCTCGTGCACCGTTCAGAGCAGGAAACATCGCGAGAACTTCGCTCGATGCGCGCCTGGCTTCGTCGAGGTTATTCGTAATCTGCACATGGTGCACACCGACTCGAACGACCTGTGAACGGTTTGAATACAGCTCGTCGCGCGCCTGGCGGATCGTGGCGATCTGGTGCAGCACCTTCTGGTTCGCCCGTCCGAGAGCGCCCATTTCGCGAAGTCCGAGAGTCTTGTCCAAGCGGTCGAGGCGCTTGAGCTGCTCTTCTTGGGTGTCACGCGAATAGGTGACGTTGAAAATCGATTCCATCGGCAGGCTCTGCATCGGCACCGTCATGAGCGGCAGACACTGCTTCGGCGGCTTGACCATGCTGACAGTGTGATAGACTCGGCCGTCCTTCACGATGAATCCATCTTCGGGATGATAGGCCATCGTGTCGGAGATCTGATTTGCCAGCAGATCGTCCTGATCGTATTTCGGCACTGCAACTGAATTGAACCGGCCCCGTTTGAACTTTCCGCCTTTCGTCGAGCGGCGGTTGAGCAGCGGATAGAGCAGGTCGATGAGTCCCTGACCGTCGATGCGTGATGGGTAGAGCCCAAGGTCGGCAAAGCGGGACATCTTTCCGTCGACTTCTCCACGGAACTTGCCGACGAAACGCTTGTATTCTTCCAATCGTCCCGAGTTGATCTCCATCGGATCCCGCGCGCCGTGCATCATGATGCGGACGGAGTCCATGAAGTTGTCCATGAAGCTCTTCGCAGCCCATGGCGGATCGTAACGGAAGCTGACGACGAGGCGGAGCTTCTTCGGGCGGCGAGAGTACTGATTCGCCTTCGAAGTGTTTTTGATCATCTTCACCCAGCGCCGCGACATCCAGCCTGCGACTCCGGAGAGCGGGTAGTCGTAAAGGCAACGATCGAGAATGTCGTTCACGTCGAACGAAGTAATCCAGCTAAACTGAACAGAGATTCGGTTGTCGAGCGAATCGACGAGCTCTTGCACCGCCGCGCATGTTTGGAATGCGGCTGCATCAGAGATGGAAGTCAGCAGGACCGGCTTCAGATACCACATCGACCAGAGCGAGGCGTCCGAATGGAGAAATACTTCGTTCTCCGGATCCCACTTCACATACGGAAGGAGATTATTAAACAGAGCCTCGTCTTGATACAGTCTCTGACGTGTTAGTCTGCTAATGCTCATCTGTTAACCCGCAACAATAACCTGCCCACCACTGAGCTATCCGTTGGGAAGCGCCGCGTTCGGCAACTTCGGAGCAACCATTGACCTCGAAACAATTCGAACCACGCGGCCATCGTGGTCCAAAACGCCGTAGACGTTCCCCTGGCGGAGGATCTCGGCAAACACTTGATCAACCGTTGCTGTCATCTTAATCGCGATCGGACGGCCGGCTGCGTCATCTGGGAAACTCCAGGTATACCCAATAGCCTGCGCAAGTGCCTGAACTGTCTCGCCTAATGTCGATTTAGGAAATTCAAAAGCGATGGTCGGCATGAGCAGCGGAGCGTCCATTTTCGACCGTGGCTTGATCGGCTGAGGCAGATGGCTCCAGGTCACCCGGCCGTAAACCGGCTCAGGTGGGGACTGCCGGTAGGCCGCCCGATAGTATTCGACCTCCGGGCCCGGTGGCGGCGCGCTCGAGCACGCCGTAAGGGCCGTCAGGAGAGTAAGTGAGAGCAACAATGCATGTCGCATGGGAATACCCGCCTACTTACCTTCTTTGTTCTGCCAGGGCGTAGCCCCGCCACCGCCGTTGCCTGTGCCGAGGTCTCCGCTAGGAGCCAGAGCGCCCGCGGAGCCCCCGCCTGCCGGACCGGAGCCGGCATAAGGACCGCTTCGGCTGGAGAGCGAACGCTCGATATCAAATGCGTCCTGCATCGCGAAGTTATCGCGTGTTACGCGCAGATAGTAATAGTGCGCCGGGACCAAATCCCCGAGCCGATTCATATGGTCAGGAATCCACATCAGGCGAACTTCGGCCGGCTTCACGACCGGGTAGTACGGTTGAGGCGGCAACGCCCGTTCGTATTGACCCATCACCTCGAGAGCGTGGCGTGCCGCGACTGTTTGTTTGCCGCCGCCACCCCCGCCGCCCAGGGCGTTGGTGTTACGCTCACCAAGGTCTCCGCCGGTCGATCCGTCAGAATAAGGGTTCAAGCCATCAGCGACACCGCACCCGGTCATGACCGAGAGCACCAGCGCCGCACACACGATTTGGGATAACGTACGTTTCATAACCACCTTTCGACTCCCCTCACAAAACTGCTTCGAGCTCGCCGACATTATTCGTCGAACCCTGCCTCAAGCAGACCGCCTTCGCCGTCACCGTCGTCATCGAGGATGCTGACCTCGGAGGTCTGAGAAAAAATCGCTACCGCTTCGCGGCTGGACAGCACTTCCACCACCGGCACGAACGATTCGTACCTGTCTAAGAGCAGCTTCCCGAGCCGGTTCGACGAATCCGTCAACGCTGAAACCGCTGCGTAGTCGAAGTCCTTCGGCTGCGCATAGAAACCAGGATCACGGCTGTTGTCATAGCTGTTTCGTCCGGAGTTCCCCGTGAGCCGGTCGCCCAGAGCGGCTGCAAAGCTCACTCCTGCGGTAGCGAGGATCAGTCTGCCGAGCTTGTCGATGAGGCGTCCCGACATTCCGCGGATCCCATCTTCACCGACAATCCAGCCGTCGACCTTGATCACATCTCGCCTGCCGCTCGGATGACGGATGGAAAGGCTCGAAAGCCGGAACAGCGCACGGCTATCCACTTCGGATCCTTGAGCGGCGGCGACGATGCGTCCTTCACCGAGATCCAGCGAAGAACCGTCAGGACCGGTTATCGGACCACTCAGCTGGAACACCACCGGATACGGAGTTCCGTCAACCGGCGCATTCACCCCGGTCAGAAGTTGCACATCTGCGAAGTCTCCTGGCGAAATCACGCTCACGTGAGTCGGACGGGGAGGCTCAGGCGGCGGCGGCAAGGGAGCCGGCTCTTCCCAGAGCTTCTCGATCGTGTCCGGACCTTCCTCGTCTTTGGTCTTGGTGATCGGCGTGTCAGGCTGTTGCGGACGGATACTGCCGGCGAGCAGATCGATTTCACGGCTCAACTGATCGACTCGGTCGACCAAGCTTTCAAAAATTCCGGCGGTTCGCTCCGTGTTGTCTTTCAAGTCCTGCTTCACGCGAGAGATGACCGCAGCTTGTTCGGCCTGCTCCGTCTTGGCTCGATCCATGTCCTGCTTGAACGCTTGGATGAGGTCACCGAAGCCTTCGTCTGCGCCGGTGCCTTGCTTGCTCACCCGCTCCTCAGGCTGGCGAACCCGCCGTGGAGACTGGTCCGTCAGCACCCAAATGAAGAGCACTGCGACGATGAACGCCCCGGCCGCCCACACTCGCTTGTCGTTCTGAAGCAGAAGCTTCAGATCTTCCAGCTTTTGTTTCATACCACCTCAACCCGCCGATTAATGCTTCAACGCCCGTGTGACGATGTATACCTTTGCCTGGTGCGCTGCGGCCAACTTTTGCTCAGCCGTGTCCGGACGTGCGGCGAGCTCCCAGCGCTCCGCCGACACCGCACGTGTGCCGTCCAGTCGGAACGTAGCAGGGTTCAGCTTCTGCGTCGTATCGAGCAAGTTCTCGACTGTCAGCACATAGCCCCAGTAATCAGGTCCCATGAAAATTTCATCGATCTTGGCTTCAATCGCACCGTCGTGGAGCACCGTCTCACCGGTATACCGGTTGGAACGTCGATAGCCTGCGATTCCCTTTTTCTTCCCCATCTCAGCGACAAGGATCATCTCGCGAATCAGACCGCTCGGCAGCGTCGGCGGTGCAAAGCCGTCGCGTGGAACGAGGTCGGGGTTCTGCGGGCCGTTTTCGTAATCGGTGTCTTCGCGCTCATCGGTGATTCGGACAGACTCGTCTCGCGGATGATCGTCGGTTCCGGGCAAAACGCGAATCGCGTAGGACCGCTTGTCGTCGAGGAGAACGAGCAGCGCTTCACCTTCGTCGGTCAGGTCCGGCTGCGCGAACAGGACGAGAAAGTTCCCGTTCCGTTCGAGAGCGAGCGCCGAGTTCTTGCGCTTGAATCCGCCTTCGATCTTACTCGGGAAGACAATCTGCGTCGGTTCACCAGGATTGACGAAAATGTTCTGCTCGTTGCCGGTGTATTTGATCTCCCGGGCCCAGGCCGACGGGACGGCGAACAAACTGATGATCGCCAACAGGCAGAGCTTCCCAATACTTATACGTCTCATATACCCCTTCTCCTCAAACCTCATCACAGCGACTACTGACCGTCACCCTCGCCTTCTTTCTTTACGGGAGCGGTCCCTTCGCGGGCCGCCTTTCGTTCGGCCATACGATTCGCCTTTTCCTCCTGATGGTCCTCTTTCATCACCTGCTGCTCATCTGCACGGCGCAGGTGGATGTCGACGACGACAATTCCGTACTCGTTGCTTACGTTCCGCGGGATGGTCGTCATTTTCACGTAATACACCATCTCGTCCGGCGGCAGCGGCTTGCTTCCGATGAGCTTTTGTCGAATTCCCGGAATTCGGACAACCACCTGTTCGAACTCAGGATAGCGATCGACTTTGATCAACCGCGGATTGACGAAGAACATCTGCGAGCGCTTCGTTTCCTCAATCGCCTGAATTTCGGCAGTCATCATTGTGTTTTCAAACTCGCTCAGCGCCGGCTCCCAGAGATACTTGCGCGCGGTCTTGAACTGACGGCGGGCAACGGCGGGCTGATAGGTGGCAATCAGGTTTACGACTGCAGTCGCCGCGTCGATGAACTGGCTGTCCGGAAGCTGCTGCACCCCGTAGACGCCCGGTTGCGGGCGTTCAGGAACTTCGATGATCGTATCGGCGAAGAAATACATGACCAGCGCTGCCGCGATGGACAGTGCGGTCGCGGGCATTTGCAGCAAGCAAAGTGCTCGCCAGAGATACGCTTGCTCTCTGTAGCCTTCCCACAGCCGGATGGTATCGGCGCCGGCACGTCCGCCGACCCGCTCGAGCTGCTTGATGTCTTTCTTTACGTTTATCGCTTCTTTAGCCATGCACCCACCTCAACCTCAAAACCTTAAGCTCACTCTTCCGGCTCAGTAAATTGCCGTTCAAAGCTGGGAAACATCTCTGAAAGCCCCAGCTGAACGAACTTCGAATTCTTGTTCACCTCTCGCATCGGACATCCGCTCCAGACCGGCTGCATGACGGACGGAGCAGGAATTCCCGGAGGAGGAAAACCGCACGCAACGCAAACAGCGTTCCGCACACCCCGCTCCTGATCCGGAAAGCCTCGACGCATCGCCGCAAGGCTGGTCGTGGTCAATACCCAGCCCAGAAGCATGAACGGCATCGCTCGAGCAGGGCTGTCCGCAAACAAGCTGATCATGACGAACACGACGAGTCCGCAAGCCCACTCCATGGCGTTCGCGCCCATGAAGGTCCACTCTTCGTCCAGTCCCTGAAGGACCTCTCCGTCATCAAATTGCATCGTCCGCTCTCCTTCGCTTCGCTACAGCGTCACTACTCGCCCGAAGTCTCGTCAGCTTGAGCCGCTTCGGCCTTGCCTTTCTCCTTCGCCATCCGTTCCTGGATTGCGCGCTCAATCTCCTTCGTGACTTCGTCTTCTTTCGACTCGACCGTCTCGGTCTTTCGGGCGGAGGTGTCCTCCTCGTCCTCGTCGTTGCTGAAGAGGTTTTTCTTCTCAGTCGGAGCCTCGACCTTATGCGTCGTGACGACTTCCTCTTCATCTGGAATCAGCTTTAACGGCTTCGCCGGCACTGCTTTCGCTGTAGCCGAATCGGCCGGCGGTGCTGCCTGTTCAGCTTTTTGATCAACCGGTTCTGCCGGAGCCGGCGCGATGTCCGGGGTCTCGCTGCCCGCAACCACGTTTCCTGAATCGGCTGGAGCCGCGTCGTCTTCAGCTTCTTGCGGAGCTGCCGCCTTCGGATTATCGAAGCTGAGTGATTGTGCGGCTTTCTTGGCAACAGTGTGATCCGGCTCTGCAGAGGCAGGAGCTTGCTCAGCGGTCTGCTGCGCTGTTCGCGGGATGACCTTTACCGCATCTTCCTCTCTATCCGGGGAATCCATGCGAGCTCGCGCATCGCGGCGTTCCTGTAGACGCTGTTTTTCGCCATAAACGTTCGTGTCCCGAGCAACCTCAGCAGGTTGCGGCGTGCGGTCCTTTTCCCGGCGAATCAATCGAGGACTTGCTTGGAACTGAACGCCGTCACGCGTGACCTTCGGCTTCGGGTCGAGCAACCGGTTCAGCTCCTCAGTGTGAGAGATAATACTGAGTCGAAACTCTTCCGGATTGATGAGCATGTCCGGTCGAGCATACTTGTTCCCTTGTTCGAATTCGGCGAGCGCTTCGACCAGCATGGCCCGGGCCCTGCCCCAATGGCCGAGTGCTGCGTTTCGTCGTTGCTCGCTGGCGTAGGGATTGTCCGCGCGCGCGGTCGAAGAGAAAATTATTGTCGGCACAAGCACGAGCGCCGCATACCGCCGCTGTTCAAACAGTTTGTTCAACCTACCCAACATCTTCCTAACCCCTTGAAACGAAACTAGTTCTTTACTAACGGACGCCGCACGGCCCGCTTCGATGAGCTGGCCGTACGAGTGTTATTCATTTTCTATTCACCGAAGTGCTTCGAACTGCTTCACTTTTGAAAAGAACGAGTGCTCAAAAAAATAATTGTGGCGGACTTCAGTCCGTTTTTTGGCTGGATCTGGATTTCAAAGGGGGTAGACAGTATAATGACGCTGTTTTACCGGGCTTTAAGTTGTCGACTCCGATCCGGCCTGCATAACAGACACAAGGGATTTCCGACAATTCCTTGCGGCATGGTTGTGTTAGGGTGGAGGTGTTGAGAACAGCCCCCTACCTCAGCTCTTCGAACGGCAGCCTTCGCGCTCGCTGTTGAGAGCGCGGTCGAGCAACTCTGTTCTGCGAAATTCGCCGGCTATCAGATTGGCGGGCGACGAACTTCGCAGATGAGAGTAAGCTCGTGTTCGTGAAATGTCCTCTTCAGCTCGCTCGCTGAGACGGGGACCGGCTCAGGCCGACTCGAACACAACCGCTCGCATTGTGCTGTAATTTTGGTTTGTGATTTTTCTGCGCTGTAGATCGCGCAGTGATTTTTTTTGCGCAGTGAGATGTAGCGTTTCGTTGCTCTCGAATGGCAATTCTCGAAGTCTGCTCCGGCATTGCGCGCCGGGGAGATAAATTGCTGAAGTTCGAGCAAGGGATGAAGCGGCCGGAGAGGGGAACTTCTTCGTAAACGGGCTCTTTGCAGTCCAAGAAAAGGTTCGAGGCAAGTGGGTTATAACTTTTCACAGCGAATCTCGATGCTCAAGCAGCAGACGGATGACGCCCTGCAGGGGCGCATCGGTCTGATGAAGGCATTCTTTCGCGCCTTCCTCCCGCTTGCCATACTCGCGTTCACCATCAATTCAATCTGCTCTGACGCTTATGATGTTCCCGGCGGGGACGCCGATCCCGATCTCGCGTGGGAGAGCAAAGTAAACATGCAGTTCGACGAACGGGTGAACTGGCTGCAGGCGACACCGTTCTTTCTCTCTCCCGGCGGAGCTTCGATGTACAAGGGCTACGGCAAAACCGTGGTGCAGCTTTTCCATCATAAGCGCGAGCACAAGGGTATCGTCGAAGACCTGTTCAGCCTCGAAGGCGTGAAGGATTTCTTCTCTCAGTTTTTCACAAACATATTCCTGCGTGGCGGCTTCGTACTGATCGCTTTCTGGCCATACTGGATTATCGGATTCGTCTCCGGCTACTATGCCTTCCGTGGCCGCTTCCGAGGAAAGCGGACCGAGGATCTTCTCGGTGCGTGCGATCGCGGGGTGACGCCCTTTTACTCAGGCATTTATGGCCCGCTGCGTTCGAACAACAGCTTCAGTGCAACGGACTTCACCTGTCCAAATCTGGCCACTCCGGGGATGGTCAAGAAAGAGGTCGCCGTAGCTCACCCGCTGGTTCAAACGCTCAACAAATTCGGCGCGAACAACTCCACAAATACGGATCTCGTTCGCGTCATTCTGAACTACGCCGACTATCCGAGCTTCGTCGAAGGTGAGCAGGCTTCGGAAGAAGAGCCGGAGGGCTCTGAGCCGCCGGACAAGCAGGCGCCACCGGTTGCACCATTCGTTACCAATAACGGCATGCCCCTCGAGCAAGGTGCGATGGAAGGACTCGACGCGTGTCTTTCTGCACACGCGATGCTGAAGGAATACGTCGCTCTCGCCAGCCAGAGACAGCTCTCGCACACGCATCTGAATTCGCACTTCGAAGCGCACCTCGCGCTCGTGAAAGAAGTCGCAGCGAACGTTCCGCACGGCGCGATGCTTCTTTCATCACTCACCCCGCACCGCGCGTGGGCTTTGGCTCAGATTCCGTCAACGATGATCGCCTCTGCGTATCTCGCGACCGAAGCCGGCAAGTGCCTGGTCTATCAGCGGCAGGGAGCAGGTTTCGTCCGAATCTCTCGTTACCCGCATCTGCAGGCGCGTGCGGTAATTCAATCGATCGTGAGCTGGGGCAAAGAGTACAATGGAGACGCCCGTCTGGTGATGCGTCAAGCGATCATCTGCTCGCGCCGCCATGGTGACTTCGGCCGTGCATTTCTCCCCGACCGAATGCCCGTCGAGAGCCGCGCGCTGAGAGACTGGCTCGAAGTCTTGTATGCTGAGCCGAAGAAACGCGAGATCGTGGCTCAGCTCGTCGAGCTCGACGCCCACATCGAAGAGGTTAGCGTCAACTGGCGAGCAGTCTATTCTCGCCGCATGCGCCAAGCTCTTGATATTCGAAACGCACCGGAGGTCACGCCGGGAACAGACCCGAGCGTCGCTCGTTTCTGGAAGGGCGTCGTCTACAAGTCTGTCGTGCTCGTCCCTCTGTCGGAGGTTATCGCGATGGCACTTCGCGGAGTGGACGAGTTCCGCCTGAAGCGAATGGTCGAGCTCATCAATCTCTCTCAGCGGTATCAAACGAGTATCAGCATCTCTGCGCGGCTCCCCGGTTTCAAACGGCAGGCAACTGAAGTTCAGAACGCGGTGCAAACCCTCGCGGGCAAGGCGGGAAGCAAAGGCCTTCTCGACCGCTGGCTCATCGTTCGCCGTATGCTCACCCGTTACAACTGGCTTTCGACGCGGGTTGGCGATGACGCAGTTCCTGATGACGGCGTGATTATGGGTGTGATCTTGGCGAATAATACAGAGACGCAAGCACCGGAGGTCCACGCGCTCGATGCGCTTGTTCCGATTCGCCAGCGCCGGTACGACGAGATGTTCGGAAAGTCGTGGGAGACTGTCCACTATATCGACAGCCCCCATCCGTCCAACCTGCGAATCTTTATCGAGCGTGAAAAGTTCGAAGAGTGCTTGAAGCAGGAAAGGGCGAATCTCGGCAAGAATTTTTCAGGTGGACCGCGAGCTATATCGGCTTAAGGGGCACTGAGTGGTACGTTGAATGGCACGAGAATATAAACGAGACACTGCGGCACTGGAGCTGGAGCACCGTCGCTACAACACCAGCATGTTGGCCATTGGCGTCAGCATGGCGGCAGCGTTTATTGCGCTATGTCCGGTTTTCTCGTCGAATCTACCGCCGTGGGCATTCTTCTTGATCTGCGGAGTCGCTCCGGCCGCCGGCCTGTTCATGAGCGCAACGAGAATGAGCTACCATCACTGGCTCGAAACGGAGCGTGCGCAGGAATCAAAACGGCGAGGCGGGAAGCCGGTGCTCGGCCTTCCACCCGACCGCAATGCGTTTGATGTCGCCCTGGCCGAAACTCGGGAGAAGGGCAAGATGATGATCGATCGCTACCTGGTCGGGTTCGAGCTCGATTCGGGAAAAGCGATCTGGGTGAGTGATGACGACCTGTGCACCCACGCCTGTGTGTTTGCAAAGACGGGTGTCGGTAAAACGCTTTGGCTCGAAGGCCTCATGTTCCAGCAGATGGCGCGCGGTCGAGCGAGCGGTTTCACGTTCATCGACGCGAAGCGCGATCCCGGAACCCTTGCTGACATCATCATGATGGCGCTGATTACGGGTCGAATCGAGGACCTCATCGTCGTTGACCCATTCGATCCGGTCTGCTCTTACAATTTCGTTTTCACGACACAGCGACCTGATGTGAAGGCACGGAAGGTGTTGCGTTGCGGTTTGCCTCCGACACCGGATGCGAGCACGACCAAGCACTATGACCGCTTGGCCGCGGACGGAGTGTATCGCGTGGTTCGCGCGATGGAGACATTCGGGCTCGCGTGGTCCGTTCGCGATGTCGCCGTGGCGCTCTCGGCGTTCAACTTCGCCTATCCTCGGATGCGTGACCTGCTCCACGAGCAGGGCGCGAAACAGGCTATGATCGAGCTCGGCCATATGGCCAGCAGCTATCGAACCGGAAAGGGCAGCCTCGACTCGGCGCGCCTGACCGACAACCTCCGCGGTATCGCATCGGAGCTGCATTCTATTGCAAACTCCGAAGCAGGCGAAATGTTCTGCGCGCCGCGTGCCGATCTCTCTCTGACCGACGCCATTCTCCGGGGCAAATTCATTTACTACATGCTGCCGCGATTGGAAGAAGCAGAGAGCGCCGCCCGGATGGTGAAGGTGTTCCGCGAAGATCTCGAAGTTTCGATCGGAGAGATTACCTCGAACCGGAACTACCGCCTGGAAGATCCGCACCTCGTCATCATCGACGAAGGAGCGTCTACGTTCGGACCTACTTGGGCGAACCTGTTCGAGCTTGCACGAAAGGGCCGTTTTGCTCTGCTCTTCGGTGCACAGTCTGTCGGCGGTTTGATGGACGAGGGAATGGGTCTCAGCGAACAGTTCTACGAGCGGGTGATCGCAAACGTGAACCTCAAAGTCATCATGCGTGTGGGTGACAACCGCACAGCAGAAGACATGTGCGAGTGGATCGGAAAGGTGTCGACCACGAAAAAGAGCTTCGGAACCGGACTTTCGACAAGCTTGAACGCCCGTCAGCTCACCAAACACCTCGAGTTCAACAAGCGCACCGCTGACGGCTTTCGTGAGGCGGTTACTGTCGCCGAGGACGAAGAAGATCTGGTGAGCGCAGAAGAGCTCAAACACGAAATGTCGGCTGAAAAAGGTCTCGCTTGGTTCGACAAGGGAGATGGACGTCTCCGAAAAGGCAGAGCGTTCTGGTTTGAAGCCGACGTGCCGCCAACTTGGGAAGGCCGCGAATTCCTGACTCGGTACGAGTCGGTTGAAGCAGACGAAATCGGTCTTGCGGAATGGGTCGACGAGCATATTCTTTCGATGGAGCGCGCCGATGCTGAGCGCAACTTGGACAACGCCCAAGGCGACGCACCTCGCCCCAATTTCGGCGGCGGCGGTCCGCCGAGCGCCGGAGCGCCGGCAAGCGTGGAGTCTCATCCGGGCGCAGCCGACGGCGGCGACAAGCAAGAAGATGGTCCGTTTCGATTCAATCTGTTGCGCGGATTCCGCGGGAAGCCTCGCGCAAGAACGTTTGTCGGTGCTCCGGAGGCTGAGGGCGCAGCCTCTGTTTCGGGTAGCGACGTTAAAGAACAGTTACCTGAATCAGACCATAACGTATCAGAGAGTGCTGCCGCTGTGAGGACGGCTCCGATATCGGAGTCGGCGCCGGGCGATAACGGATCTGCTGCAAAGCGTGAAATGGGAAAACCGTCGAACGCACAGCCGAAGCCGGCAACGCGACCGGCGGCATCGCAAACGACGTCGGCTCAACCGGCGGCTGGTCAGCCTGCTCCGGCAAAGCCGATTCCGGGGCAGCCGGCGCCGCTGCAAAAGGTACGAGACTCGTTGTCGTTTCAAAAAGAGAGAGCTCCTTCTTCGGAGAGCCCTCAAAAGGAAACGGCGAGAGAGGCGAGCCCAGCGCAGAAAGCAAAGACGAACGGTCAGAAGCCGGCACAGTCGGAGTCTTCTGCGCCGCAGTCGGAGCCGAAGCGCACGATCGGAATGCCGGGGAAGCATCCTGTCGTGAAGGCGCGGCCCGCGCCGGGAGCCCCGGCCGGCGCTCCGCCGACAGCGGCCCCTGGCACGCAAGAGCAGAGCGGTGAGCCCGCGGGGGGAGCGAAGCAGGACGGTCGCAAGATGCTGTTTAAAGGCAAAGGGAGAGATACCGTTGCCGATACGACAAAGTTGCACTGAGCGGACGGCGGCGATGGCGACTCGCTAAGCCTTCGGAAACTGAGCTGTTTCCGCAGCAGACGAAGAATTGCGGTACCGAGGGTCTACTTTGACCTGTAGGTGGCCTGGGGATATACTACGAGTTTGGAGTGATTCGGCTGCAGTTGGGGTCTCTCAAAACTCGCGATTAATTTCGAAGAGCGATTTTTACAAACTGGAATAGGTTCGAGCTGTCTTTACTCAGAGGATTTTGACGAATGGATAAGATGCATTTTTCGATTGCAAAATCGTTCGGACGCTTGCAGCTCATTCCGGAATCAAACGGCCTGAGGCTCTGGTACATCCCCAACGTAAACGGTCAGCTCGCACCCGACTCTGTCGGCGCATGCGATATCCTTCTTCCGCTTGAAGCGGTAGGTGGGCTGTGGGCGACCGCCCGCGCTTTCCTTTACGGCGTTGAATCGCTCGACGAGAACATCATCATTCGCGCGCCGGAAGGCGACGTATTGGTGAAGCTCTATCGTGACAAGCCAAAAGGATCGCAGGGTTCGCTCTCAGGAGAAGAGATCACCTGGTTGCGAATCGTTTCCGGTCGAAGTGAAGACGAGCGCCGACGGATTAAGCTCGGACCCAGAGACCTTCTCTGCATCGAGCTTGCTTGCAACGCGGTGCTGGTACTTTCGGCTTCCCCCGTTTATCACGCTGCTGCGATCGCGCCGCAGCCGAATGGCGCTGCGCGACCGGTTCGTCCGGCCGACCCAGCGCGGACAGCTGAAGAGCACACTCACAACTAGTCTCGCCCCTTGGCTCGGCGGGTTTCCGCCCGAGCCATCCTCGGGCGGCCCTACGAAGACATTTTTCGCGGTCTGACCGAAGTATCTTGCGACGGCCCGGCCGGGACATCATGCTCCGGCCGGCCCGAATCATCACGCTCTCGCATACCTCTGCCGAATTAATTTCTGCGATTAATTTCGTTAGGCTTTGGGTTTCTATGTGGTAAGAGACCGTAAGCGCCGCCGTTACTTGCGCATTCCTGCTCCTCCCTTACTTTTCCTGTTTGTATCTGATGGTTTACGGAGTGAAGTAGATCTCCTCCACCAAACGATTCGTGTTTGGCGGTAGGAGCTGAGGGGCGGAATTACTGGTTTTTTTGCAGTGAGGCAGTCCGATGACCTTTAAAACCCTCTTTTCATTCGCTACTTCGGTAGCGCTGTGCGGATTGGTAGCTTGCAGCGGTGGCGGGGGTAGCGGCAGCGGTGGCAGCGGCACCGATACCGGACCGGGAGGAAACGGCACAGGACAGTCTTCGGCGCGTGAGATGGTTCTTCATTGGAACCACGTGTCAGTTGATGCCAGCGGGCTCGACCATACTTCCTCCGGCGCTCACGAACAGCTTGGACCGACCCGCTCCAGCCGCGCCATGGCGATTGTTCATATTGCGGTGTTCGATGCGATCACTGCGATTGAGGGACGGTATGAACCCTATCTTCCGACAGCTCCAGCACCGGCCGGTGCGGATGTCGAGGCGGCAATTGCGCAAGCTGCGCACGATACTCTCGTAGCTCTGTTCCCTTCGCAGACCGCAGCTTTTGACCAACAGCTCGCGTCCGACCTCGCGAAGATTCCGGACGGACAAGCGAAGCTCGACGGAATAGCAGTAGGTCAGGGAACCGCAGCCGCTATTCTTGCAGATCGTGCGAACGACGGTGCCAGCACCAACACCGGGCCATATCAGTTCGGTCAAGAGCCGGGTGACTGGCGAAAAGACCCGCTCAATCCAAATCAAACTCCTCTCGGCGCCGACTGGAAGTATGTCCGTCCGTTCGTGATCCAGAGCGCAGATCAGTTCCGTATTCCTCCGCCACCAGCGCTCGACAGCCTTGAGTACGCTTCAGCTTATGATGAGGTTCAGCGCCTCGGCGGCGACGGCGTAGTCACCCCTACGGAGAGGACCGAGGATCAAACTCAAACCGGTTTGTTCTGGGCATATGACGGAACTCCCTCTCTGTGCGCACCGCCGAGACTGTACAACCAGATCACTACCCAGCTTTGCCAACAGCAGGGGCTTGATATGGTTGATACGGCGCGCGCTCTCGCACTAACCAACGTCGCGATGGCCGATGCTGGAATCTCATCGTGGGAATCGAAGTTCCATTACAACTTCTGGAGACCCGTTCAAGGTATCCGTGAATCAGATGCGGGAACTGGACCGACGGGCAAAGGCGATGGCAATCCCGACACGGTTGGCGATCCGAATTTCACACCGCTCGGAGCTCCGGCGAGCAACCTGAGCGGACCAAATTTCACGCCGCCGTTCCCATCATATCCGTCCGGACACGCAACGTTCGGCGGAGCGCTCTTCGAAACACTCCGAAACGTGTTCGGCACCGACAACGTTGCGTTCACGTTTGTTTCCGACGAATTGAACGGCACGACACGCGACCACAACGGCAACGTTCGGCCGCTTGCTCCGCGCAGCTTCTCCTCGCTGTCGCAAGCGGAAGAGGAGAACGGTCAGAGCCGCATCTATCTGGGCATTCACTGGGCATTCGACAAGACCCAGGGGATCGCTCAAGGTGAGCACGTCGCCGATTACGTCTTCGAACGGGCCTTCCGTCCGAAGTAGGGGATCTCGAAGGGGGCCCGGCTCGCCGCCAACCGCGGTGTGAGCCGGGCCCCCTTCTCATTTTCATCCCGTCGCTCGCCTACAATATCCTCCTCGCGCCGCTTCTCCGAAATGCCGCGCCACACAAGCTCAAAATTCTACCCCCTCGCTTCGAAACGTTGTAAGAAAGACCGGAAAATCACATCCCTCAAACCGGAGCGCCTGTATGCCGCTTACCATCTACTTCCTTCGGCACGGACAAACTCACGGCAGTAAAGAAAACAAGTTTTGCGGTTCGGGTCTCGACATCGACCTCACGCCGGAAGGGGAAGAGATGGCTCGTCAGTTTGCCGCCTTTTACTCGTCGAAGCCCTGGACTGCGGTTTACTGCAGCCCAATGCGCCGGGCGCTTGCAACGGCGAAGCCGCTCTGCGAGAAGCTCGGAATCGAGCCGAAGCGATTCGAAGGCTTGAAAGAGATCGCCTACGGCAAGTGGGAGGGCCTCACTGTCGAGGATGCGAAACGGGACTTCCATGACAGCTACATTCGTTGGTCTGTTGACCCAGCCTGGAACGGTGCGGATGGCGGCGAATCTGCAGTCGACGTAGAGCGCCGTGCGATGCCGGCAGTTGACGAGATCGCCAAGCAATACACCGACGGAAACGTTCTTGTGGTTTCGCATAAGGCCACCATCCGCATTATTCTTTGCAGCCTGCTCGGAATCGATCTGGGGCGCTTTCGGCAACGGCTCGAGTGCCCAGTGGCCTCCGTAAGCGTTGTGGAGTTCCGCGCTCAGGGGCCTATGCTGCTCTCCCTCGCGGACCGAACCCATATGACAGCGGAGCTGCGAAACTTGGCAGGCACTTGATGTTCTCGGACATACTCCCGACCCGGGGGAGGTGCTAGCGCAGACGGCGATGGCGAACAAAAGCTCGACTGAGGCACAGGTTCAGGTAATCGGCGGACCGGGGGAGGAATCTCGCGGAACCGCGCAGGTCTACCGTCGGCCGCTCGCCCCAAAGCTATTCATAGCGTTTATAAGCTTTATCCTCTGCACAGCATTTGCGGTGTGCGCCATTGCGATACCCGTGCTGCACTTTTTCCTCGTTCCAGGTCTCTTTCTCTTGGGAATCGGGCTGGCTGCCAGGACAATGATGCTCTCCTCGAGCGTGCAGTCTAGCGATGTTCGTTGCCCCGTTTGCTCTGCCGATTTAAGCTTACCCAAGCAGTTCTTCAAATCGAGCACGTATGTTGAATGCAGCGGGTGCCGGCGAAGACTTTTCGTCGAGCTGGATCCCCGCTGAGAGCGGACCTTTCGGGATAGGATGGCAGGTAAAATCTCTTCGTCGAAGAATTTCGGCGCTCAAAAGAAGCGTCGCGGCGCCCTTTCGCCGACAGCTCAGACCCTCGTCGCGGTGCTCAGCATCACCATCATTACGTATGCTTATAAATACCGGCCGATCACCGCCATCGAGTACATCTTCGACGGCTTGGCGCCGACCCCTCCGGAGGAAATCGCGGAGCCTACGCCGCCGCCGGCGCAGAAAGTATACGGAGAGAAGACGCCCAAGGGGACGGTGCTCGCTCTTATCTCGGAGCTGAAATCGTCTCAAGATCCGACGGCGGCTCTCAATTACGTATGGTGGGATTCCGCTTTCGCGAAGCTAAACGATACCCAGCGAAAATATCTCTCTGTTCGAAGCCCGCAGAGCTTGCGTCGCTTCTATCAGGAGATGTTCACCAGTCCGAACATGTTTCTCTTTCGAGAAGCTGCAAGGCATCTCAGCGATTTACCGCCTGACCGCAGGCAGCAGCTCATCGACATGCTGAAGTCGCAAGAAGGAGTATCGGTTCCTCCGCCGCCCTATAACCGGATTCTGAATCAGCTGTTCGAAATCAAAAAGGAGACAATCTCGGGAGACACGGCGGAGGTCGAGCTCAGTATCCTCGAGAATCGAGTCGCAAGCTCTGAGCGAATCGAGCTCATCAAGGTTCAGGATAGGTGGATGCTATCCTGCTTTGAAATCGTCGAAGACCCGCTCCGCCTCTGCGCACAGCAGTAGCAATCAACCTCCCGCAGAGGGTGAGAGGCTCAAGAAAGGTCCGGATGCGCTGACCTGAATGTTCATGTCGTTGAAGAATCCGAAAATGGATTGATACTTCCGCACGACGGTCACCTTCACCCAGGTGTTGTTCACGTTTTCTGTCTGAACCACGGTCGATCCGGCGTCGAAACCGGCTCGCGTCAGAAGGTCCACGACGCGATCCCGAACCTTGTTGTGGTTCGGTGTGTTCGCATCGACCGAGCTCACGGTAGTAACCTCGAGACCCGGAAGGGTCGCTGCGTAGCGGGCACCCTCGTAAACCACTCGTGAGAGCGCCAGATACTGATTCAGGGCGCTTCCGAGGTCGTACGTGGCGATGATCATCATCGCCATGAGCGGCGCCACGAGAGTGAACTCGAGGACAGCCACCCCGCGTTGGTCGTTAGATTTTCGCTGGAATAACCGAAACTTACGCATGACAGGCCCTGCAACTTGATACCTGATCATTCTATCGGCCGCCCATGAGGAAAACTAAAGCCGCCGATGTGCGGCGGATCAGCTATGGGGAACAATCATGAACGGATTCGATCCCATGATGTTCGCAATGTACTCGTTAATTGCGGTCGTCGTGTTGTCGCAGCTGTACTCCATGCGCTCAGCAGTTTGGGGAGTCGTTGCGGTGCAATGCGGAGTGCAGAGGTTCGGGTCGTCAGTGTGCGTCTGGAGGGGACCCCAAACACCCCCCGTGATACGCGCCACCTGATACATGTCTTCGTTCACTTGATAAAACGGGTGAGAGCTACTCATACCCCAATACGCGTTCCGCCATTGAGTCGGAGTGGTATAGGAGTCGCCGCGAACATACTGAGTCTCTGTATTACGCGCGTCGGTATCGTTCATACAGCCGCCCTTCCCGTCGGACATCTCGAGCCAATGGGGCCGGACGTGCTGACCGACCAAGATAACGTTGAACGGAATACGACGCGGATAAAGCGTATTGAGCGCGAAGCTGCGGACCTCTGTCATCGCTTGGTGGTAACGCATGTAGTCGTCGCCACACGGGCCGTCTGCCGCGATCTCCGGCGGAAGATTCTGCGCGCAATTTGCGAGCCCATCTCCGAAATAAACCATGAAGTCCACCGATGGAACGGTGAGTGCCTGAGTCTTAGTGAACTGATTCATCGCCTCGTTGATGGCGAGCATCAAGTTGGAGCGGTTGTTATTGGCCGGAAAAATTCCGTGCTTCAGCAGAAAATCCAACCCTCGCGTCGGGTCGTTCAAGATCCCAGGTTTCGTAAATCGCTCGATATAATCAAAATCGGAGGTGAGGTTGACGACGCGCGGCCACGACACGGTCGTGTCGAAAAAGATGAGGCCGAGTCGATCTCCGGTAACGGCGCGCTCCTTGAAGGCAGTGACCGCCGAATCAAGGCCGGCGAATACAGTATTGAAGGGCTCCGGCCCCGCGTAGTTCGCGTCTCGGAACTTGTCGATCCGATAGTTTCCGCCGAACTGGTCGGCATGATAGTTCACCGTCGCACCGGTCGTATTCGGATTGGGGTGGTACTTCGCATAATCCGGATCGTTGTTGAACTCGTTGTCTCTCAACGGAGTTACCAGTTGATAGTCCGACTTGTAGTGAACGTTCGCATACTCCGGATCAGATGGTGCAGGCGGTGCGTCAACTGGATTCGCGCGGTCGTTCTGCAATGCTGCCCAGCTCGAATCGTAGCCAGAGGTCGACTGCGCATTGTCAGGGCCCAGAAAATACGCATAAAAGGCTTGATGAGCATTCTCTTGTGAGTGAGTCTGCCGGAACATCGAGTCTGAGATGTCGACCATCATCATGGCACGTCGAGGAGTGAACGC
The DNA here is from genome assembly GCA_046328905.1 of Bdellovibrionota bacterium. GTDB lineage: Bacteria > Bdellovibrionota_C > UBA2361 > SZUA-149 > CAZDWZ01 > JAXLVP01. The sequence continues at coordinate 641,102 of JAXLVP010000002.1, read as the reverse complement.
TGCTATCTCATCTACGTTCACTGAGTAAGTGCCGCTTGTGAAAGCTTGCGCAAGAATGGTGTGCACGTTCGAAAAATATTTACCGGTAACTCGGAAAGCATTCGGCAGGGCTTCGGTAGTACCCGTCGGCTCGCAAGCGAGCTTGACGCTCTGAAGCGGGACAAAGCACGGCGCGTTCTCGCCGGTCACGCACGGGTTCGTGCAACCCGGACTGGAGGTGGGTGCTTCGGCGTAATACTTACCGGCAACAAGCGCGGGTTGGTTTGTCGCTCCGGTATTCGTAACTGTGTCCGCATGCTGCTGACCACCGACGTTCAGCACGAGGTTCAGGCTCCCGACATCATTAGCGGCCTGAATCGCGCGATCCAGCTTTGCCTGGGTTGTCATATCTTTCGGCGCGTTTGAGTACGCTTGGAGAGCGCTCAATGCCGAAAACTTCGCGTAATTTGTGGCCTCTTGCGATGAGACGGACATCTGCGAAAAATCGAGAGCCAACGCGGCAACCATAATGATCGCGAAGATGAGCATGGACAGAAGCAGCAGCACAACGCCGCTCTCGGCACCTTCGGTTCCTAGCGTTCTTTTTGATCGTCGCTCAGCAATCATTTGCGTTCGTTATCCGTTGTTAGGGCAGCTCGGACAGCCCCCGTCGTTCGAATACCCTCCCGGGCAGTTTTCTTTGCACGTATCCTTGATACACCAGCCGTTCCACTCGTGCCGCGACCCTGTGCACGAAAGAGCGCACGTTGTCGGACTGGTCTGTGTCGCGGTGTAGCCCTGATAGTAGGCGGGGCATACGCATCCGGATGCGGTGAGCTGCATGAACCCCTGACAGGTGCACTGATTCCCCGACATGGTCGCACCGCTCGGGCAGTTGCACGCGCAGGAGCTCGGATCGAGGTTTCCGCCTGCGCTTGTGCACGCGGTCGCGGTCGCCGTGTCGCACTGGCAAGTGCCGTTTTGCATCGTCTTTCCAGGCGGGCAGGTGCAGGCGCCGTTCACAACGATTTGGCCGCCGGAGCAGGCAGAGCAAGTTCCGTTGCCCTGCAAGGAGCTTCCTGTCGGACATGTGCAGCTGCAATTGCCGGCGTTGTATTGACCATTGCTGTTCGTGCACGAGCTTTGCAGCGTCGAATTACAGATGCAAGAACCGTTGCTCAGCTGCATGTTGGTGGGACAGCTTCCGCAGCTGCAAGCCGCGTTCAGTGTTCCACCTGAGTTGGTGCAGTTGAGCGCTGCGGTCAGATTCGGATCGCACACGCACTTGCTTCCGTCCCACATCTGAGCGGTAGGACAGGTGCAAGCGCCATTCACTAAGACCTTTCCTCCACTGCAGGAGCAGGAACACGTTGCACCGCCTTGAACCCAGGTCCCGTTACTTGGCGAGTTGGTGCATTTCGTCGCGTTCGCAGTTGTTGCGTCGCATACGCAGGCGTTTCCGTTCCATGCCTGCCCACTCGGACAGACGCATTGGCCGCCTTGCAGCACTTTCCCGCCAGGACAGTTGGTGCAAGCGCAGCTCGAATTCAGCTGACCGCCGGTCGTCGTGCAAAGTTGGGCAGCAGCTGTCGTTGTGTCGCAGACGCAAGAAGATCCGTTCCAAATCTTACCGGTCGGACACTGACACGATCCACTCGTGACGACTTTTCCACCCGCGCAGCTACATGAGCAGCTCGAACCGCTCTGAACCCAAGAGCCGTTACTTGGAGCGCTCGTACAGGTCGTGGCAGCGGCCGTGCTGGAATCACAAACACACGCGCTTCCGTTCCAGATCTGTCCGCTCGCGCACTGGCAAGCGCCGTTTACAAGAACCTTTCCGCCACTGCAGCTGCCGCAAGTGCAGCTTGCGTTCAAGGATCCACCGCTATTGATACAGGTCTGCGCGGCCGCCGTGGAAGTGTCGCATACGCAGCTACTTCCGTTCCAAACCTTTCCAGACGGACAGGCACAGGAAGTTCCGTTGAAAACCTTACCGCCAGGGCAGGTGCAGGAGCAGGTGGAGCCGCTCTGGCTCCAGGTACCATCACTCCCGGCAGCAGTGCAGCCTACGGCAGCTGCCGTTGACGTATCGCAGACGCAAGAGTTGCCCTGCCACATCTGACCCGATGGACAAACGCAACTGTTGCCGCTCGCCGAGCCACCGCTGCAATAGCAAATCAGATTCGATATGAGCGACGAGTGCGCCGGGCAATTACATGCGCAACTGTTGTTATCATACGTGCCCGATGGATAGCCCCATGGGTTGTACAAGTTGGTGTCGCAATAGAACTTCAGCGTTGGATCGCAATCACACGTTTTCGTCGAAGCATTCCAAACGCGGTTTCCCGGGCAACTGCAGGAACAGTTGGTGGCATTGATCGTTCCACCGGCGGCTTGGCAATCGTTCGTAATGTCCGCTTTGCAGGCACACATGCCCTGTCCAACGTTCCAGTCCTTGGAGCTTCCACAGTTGCAGTTCCCATTCACCAGCGTCCCACCGTTCGGGCACGCACAGGTCGTTCCCTGAGAAACACCCTGGCCACATCCACCGCATTGACAGGTCGTGGGATCCATCGAGCCACCCGAGGCCTGACAAGCGCTGACGTCGGCGGACTTACACACGCAGCTCGAACCGGAGAGCTGTTTGTTCGCCGGGCATCCGCATGCACACGTGCTCGAGTTCACCGTTCCACCGCTGCTCGTGCACGTTGCCGCCGCAGCCGAATCGCAAACACAGGTCTTCGTCGCAACGTCATAGACTTTCGGGGCAGCGCACGTGCATTGACACATCGTTGAATTCAAAGTGCTCGGCGAAGGACAGTCGCTCGCCTTGAGCTGACATACGCAGGAAGCACTTCCCACCTGCACATTCGGCGTGTATTGAGTGTTCGGGTTGGTGCAAACGCAGTTGCCGTCGGAACCAGCCGTTGCTCCGGTACCGCACGAGCATTGACATGAATACTGGCCGGCGCCTGGATTGCTCGGGCGGACCTGATTACCCGGACAACTCTTTGGGGTGTCCGGTGGGCAGCAAATAGTCGAAGCCGCGTTTGCTGCCTGTATCGCTTCAGGTGTCCATGGCCCGGCCATGAAGCTCCAATCGTATGCGAGAATGGCAATCGTCCCGTCAGGGCATCCGCAACTCTTGTCCGGCTGCTCGGATGTGCCGTTTTGTGTGGTAGCGCCGCTGCAGACGCACTGTCCGGCAGAGTTCGAGTAGGAAAGTGCACCTTTCTCACATGGACATCCCTGATTGTAGGGAGGCGCTCCGGGAGGAGTCGTCGAGTCGAACAAACGACCATAGCAGTCGGTAGGAATCGGCTCGGCGGAGGTCTTGAGCGGCTCCACGTAGGCGGAAACCTTCGTGCTGATCTGAATCGCATCGTGCCAGATAATCGGGAGGATCGGATTGAACGTCGCTGAAGTGGTCACCTCCACCGGAACGCGCTTGAATTCGTCCACCGTGCTCGGGATGGAGATATCCGCGTTGACCGCGACGTTCCCCTGGAGCATCAGGTTTTTCGCTCGATTCTCCACGTAGGATTTGGTGGTCGCCAGCGTCTGATCGTACTGCTGTTGGTCCGCAGGAACGCTGCTCCCCTTTTTCTTCAAGTTCGGATCTACGACCAACTTGTTCGCACCCTCTGCTGCGGCTTGAGAGACAGCGGCCTTCGCCTGCCAGTACCGGGCGATGTCGATGAAGCCGAAGATGAGAACAAACAGAATCGGAATGACCAGCGCGACTTCCATCATCGTCGCGCCAAGCGCGCTCGACAAAAGCTTCGAAGCCGCACCGCGCCGCGCGATCGTGTGACCCGCGCACACCACGTGGGTGGGGAGATTCCGGACCATGAGTATAACCTTCGTTAAAGCTCGCTGACTGTTTCGGACTTAGATGCCGGTACTACGCTCGTCGCACTTCACACCCCCGAGCTGTTTTCAGTAACGGCTGGACCCCAAAAAAACTTGAGAAATCAAATTACTAGCGGTTTTCTGTAGAACAAAACCCGCAGTTCACCGACGGCCGAAACAGGGCCCGGTGTGACAGATCAGCGCAGCTTCAGCCAAACGATGACTAAGGAAACTAAGCGTTTAGGAAGAGCGGTCGGTGGGAGGGAGAGGAACGGGTTCAGCGGAGGAGCAGCTCAGGGGAGACTTGGGGTTGGCGGCGGTCCTGAGTCAGCGACCGCGGGATGCACGGAGTTTGCGAGCTCAGCGATGTGCTTGGTCAGCTCAGCGTCCTTGTCACCCCGTGCCTTCGCAGTCTCGTAGCTTTTGAGCGCCTTGCTGCGATCACCGACTGCCTCATACGCGATTCCGAGGGCTACATCGTTTTCGGGGAGCGGCTTGATGCCCTGGGCTTTCTCGAGAATGAGGATCGCCTCCGCAAATTTCTCACGCAGAACCAACACACTTCCGAAATTGCTCAACGTGCGAACGTCCTTCGGGTGAATCTCGGTTGCGTGCCGAAGTGTCGATTCAGCTTTGTCCCAATCTTTCAACATGCCGTAGAGCGTTCCGAGCCTGAGCATCGAATCACCGTAGGCAGGGTCGAGGTCCACGAGCTGCTGATAATACTTGAGAGCTCCCTTCAGATCGCTGTCAGCAAAATGCGCTTCCGCCAGACGATTCAGAAACGCCGGGTCGGTGGGCCGTAAAGCGACTGCCCGCTCCATCAGCGCAATAGCCTTTTTCGTATTTGAGTCCGCGAGCTCGATTCCAGCCAGATTGTAGAGGCAGGTCGGATTTTCAGGATCGTAGCTCAGGGCCTCCTGAATCTTCTGCTGCCCCTCTTTGCGCTTGCCTTGAAACACCAGCTCGACGCCTTGCTCGTTGAGCTGAAATGCACGGCGCGCCTTATCCTCTTGGTTCAAGCTCGGCGAGAACGTCTCGTGCGGTTGCGTATGCAGAACCGCGGATGATTGAAACGCACCCGATCTCGAGGCGCCCGAGAAATAGCTTACATCCGTCTGCCGCTGAATCGGCTGAGCGAGCGCGGTGGCTCCGAGATCAAAAGCATCTCCTGAGAAACAGGATCCGGCCGTGAATCCAAGCAGCGCAAAAGACCAAACTGGCGAACGTGAGAACATCGCTGCCCAACACCTTGCGGACCAACACCTTGCGGATCTGCGAGATGAGAATCGTTCGGAGATGGGAACCATGCCACCCACGCGATGGGTATCGATTGAGAGTCGGCCGGCTGGGAAGATGCCGATTGATTTGGACCGCGTGGAATTCATAGGGCAGCGTAATTTTTAGCTTCTTTGCGGAAACCTATCAAGCTCCAACGCTCGAATGGTAACTCTGTCTCCCCCAGTTTGACGGGATCTCGCGACGTTTCTTCACAAAAGCGGGGAAACGGGCGGAATCGAGTACAAAGAATGCTCATGCGTTTCTCATACTTCGGTCCTTTTGAGAGTACTTGCGGCCGCGACCTGCGCACAGCTACGCATTCGCAAGCAGTCCCGCGGCAAGCATGACCAGAGCCGCAAAGGCCGCAACGTTGAGCGTACGGAGTGCGGTCACCCGATCGTCTTGCAGGCGTTCGAAAAATCCATTCGCCAAAGCGGGCATGAAGTAGAGCGGAGAGGCGCCAAGCAAAAACGGCGAAGGCAACGGTCCGAACGGAGCAAAGGCGATCGGAATGAGTGGGCCGGAAATGAAGAGCAGAACGAACAGCTGTGTGAGCCGAGCCGGCCGGAGCTTGTCTTCTTGCGACTTTTTGTCTCGGACGATCTTCGTGCGCTCCCAACCACCTCGTTCGAAGAGCTCAGACTTTGCTGCGACGAAAGACGCCGCCAAAAAGCATCCGGGCACGTAACCGATCACCGCAACGGCGGGAACGAGAAAAGGAAACTGCGAAAACGCCCCGAGCACCGCGATGATACTCGTTCGAGCGATTACCGTGGCCCCGTGTATCAACACCGAGCGTATAGTGTCTTGCGGCAGGAAGAGCTGCGCAACGCCGAGCCCGACATAGCTTGCAAGCAGAAAGGAAGCAGCTGGTGCTTGAGTGAGCGCAGCGAAGAGCAGCACCAGCAAGCTCAGCACTGATGACAGAACGAGCGTCACTTTGCGCTCGCTCCAGAGTGGAATCTGCCCTCGAAGTGAGAGCGAAAGATAATGGAGCGCAATGACTGACCCCAGGATCAATCCGAACACGATCGGCATGCGCATCTGTAGCCCGCCGGCGATCCAAGCACCAAAAAGCAGGGGCACGTACGAAACGATCTGAAACAGCAGCGCACCGTCGTTTTCGTAAAGCGCCCGACGCAAGCTCGGCGCAGCGGAAAGTTGCGGCACAGCCTCCTCGACCGCGGCTTCGCCCGCAGCAGCGCCTGGCGAGCGCCCGGGAGCGGGATTTCCGCCTCGCGGCTTTCGATTTTTGCCTTTTCTACGGTGGCGAGAGATGGGCATTCCTGTCCCGTTGTTTTGTCCTAGCCGGTGTAATATACCTCTCGACGGCCGATTCCCGAAAAGACCTTATCGAAAAATAACCTCCAAAGCAGCCAAAAGGCGTTTGCGTTTCTCGGTATGAGCCGACAAGTCCGTGATATGTTTGCCAGCATTGCTGGCCGCTACGACCTCACCAACGACGTGCTCAGTTTTGGGGTCCACCGCCTCTGGCGTCGGAAGCTGGTGCGACTTGGCGCATTCAATAGGGGCAGCACCGTGCTCGATCTCTGCACGGGCACCGGCGACCTCGCGTTCTGTATCAGCCGTGCCATTGGAGAAAGCGGCCACGTTCTAGGCCTTGATTTCGTGGGCCCAATGCTTGAGCTGGCGAAACAGAAATATCCGGCGCGCTCCGAGAGCGGCTCCGCCCCGATCTCCTTTTTCCAAGGCGATGCAATGAAGCTTCCGCTCGCGGATAGCTCGGTTGACGCGGCCACGGTGGCATTCGGAATACGCAACGTAGACAACGTGCACGAATGCCTTCTCGAGATTCGTCGAGTGCTCAAGCCGTGCGGAAAGCTGCTCGTTCTTGAATTCGGCCAGGTTCAGGTACCGCTCTTCCGAACGGTCTACGACTGGTACAGCGCACACGTCATGCCGCTGCTCGGAATGTTGCTGACTGGTAACCGTGCGGCGTACGAATACTTGCCGAAAACAGCGCTCGCATTTCCTTCAGGTGAAAAGTTCCTCGCGGGAATGAACCGAGCCGGATATTCGGCAACACGGGCCGTCGCGCTGATGGGCGGCATTGCCTACATTTACAGCGGTGAAAGCACCGCTACCGCATCGTTGTCTCCGCAATCGAGCACCGATCCAGTCAGCAATTTTTCAGCGTATTGCTAAAGAGTTAGCTCACCAACGTGGCGCGCCGCGTAATTTCTCCCCACGCCTCACTCGTGGAGAGCCTCTCGCTCCGTCCCTTGGTAAACTGGCCCATTTACGCTAATTTAACGGCAACCGAACTTAACTCCCGCGAAAACAGGTATCAAATCGCATGAGCAAACCTTGGATCATCGCGCTCACCGGCGCTTCAGGCACATGCTACGGGCGGCGGCTGATTGAGCTGCTGCTCGAGTCGGTTCCGGACATTCAGCTGGACGTGATCTTCTCCGAAGCCGCCCTCAGAGTGCTCCATGAAGAAGAAGGCATTCGCACGTCGGTTGGCCGAATCCAGCTCGAAGAACTTATCGGCAGACCTGTTTCGCTCCTGCCCGAGCAGCGCGTCACAGTTCACAGTAATCGGAACATCGGCGCGACAATCGCTTCGGGGAGCTATCTCACTGAAGGAATGATCATCGCCCCCTGCAGCATGAAGACGCTCGCTGCAGTTGCAAACGGCTATTGCGAGAATCTCATCCAACGCGCGGCGGATGTAGTGCTGAAGGAGAAACGGAAGCTCATCATCGTGCCACGCGAAACTCCGCTCTCCGCAATCCACCTTGAGAACATGCTCAAGCTCGCGCGTATGGACGTTCGCATCGTACCGGCGATGCCTGGATTCTACCAAAAACCAAAAACGATCGCGGATCTTGTAGACAACTTTACATTGCGGCTTGCCGACCAGATGGGTTTCGAGCTGGCTGTGGGCAAACGGTGGGGAGAGAAGGACGCGGAACGCGGAATCGGTGGTGTATAGCGAACTAGCAAAAGAGCAGTGTCACCAGAGCGAGGATAAGGCCCCTCACCTCACAGGTTCGAAGGGATACACGAGGATCATCGGGCCGTCGCGAAATAGTGAGCTCGGGTCATTCGCTCGGGAACGACTCAGCAGCGCGGGGCTGCTGAGCATCGCGGAGCAGGTCAGCTCTGGGCTCCCGCTCAGCCGCCAGGACGCAGAGCAGCTCCTCGCTGCCCCGTTGCCGATGCTTGCAAAGCTGTGTGAGATCCAGCCGAGCGCATTCGACCTAGTTTCAGCCGGTGCATTTCCGCTGCAACCCGTGATCTACTTCCCTCTCATGCAAGAGCTGGAGAACTCATCCGCTGAAGACGTCGCTCGAGCGCTGAGCGAGTATGCGCAGAAGACGTGTGACACATATCAGCCGAAAGCTGTTCCCGCTGTAACCATCGACCGCTGGCACGGCACCGCCACACGCGAGAAGCTCTTTGCTGCTCTGCGCCTGTTCCGTGACTCCGCTCCGAGCTTCCGTTTTTTCGGTCCAACCACAGGCGAGCTGAAGCTGATGCTCTGCCCGGACGGCTCACAGCCGATCGAGTCCGCTCTTGATACGACAGTGTTCGCTGAGCTGCTCGCATGCGGAATCGACACGCTCGAAGGCGGTGGCGATTTGCGGATTCATCGTGCGGCAGCGGAAGCCGGAATGAACGTGGTCTTTACGCACAGCCTGACGCGGACCCGTCTTGCACGGTTCCATCGTGACACAACCGATCAAAAGCCGAACGATACGCGCGAGAGTTACACTTTTCTCGACGAGATTTTCCAGCTCCGTGAGCGACTGCTGCCGACCGGAAGGTTCATGGCATGGCTTCCCTGGTCGCCGATCTTGTCTGATATGGGCCTGCCCCAGGCAGAAGCGCCGCTTGGCCTCGAGATCCTGACCTCCATCGCACTTGCACGTCTGTTGCTGCCGGAGATTCCTGTGGTCAGAGCACCGGTGTCCCTCCTTGGACCGAAGCTCGCTGAGGCCGCGCTCCACTTCGGTGCAAACGATCTCGGGCTTGCGGCACTCGATACGACAAGCGCGGAGCAGCTCGGCCTACTTCGTTACAGGGCCGTTCTAGACTTTCTCTCCACATCACTTGAGGAACGTACGGTATGAAATCCTCTTTTCGCGAGATCTCCGAGAAAGTACATGCCCAGCAGCCGCTGAGCTATGAGGACGGAGTAGCTCTTTTTCACGAGCCGGACCTGCTCGCGGTCGGGCAGCTCGCAAACTCCGTCCGTGAACGCCTTCACGGCAACACGACCTATTTCAATCGCAACTTACATCTCAACTCGACGAACGTTTGTGAGGCCGACTGTCTCTTCTGCTCATTCGCGCGGCTCAAATCTGGAATGCCTCAGGCATACACGATGTCGCTCGAACAGGCACATCAGTGGATCGCAGAGCGTTACGTCGACGGAATGACCGAGATTCACATCGTCAACGGTTTGAACCCCGATCTCCCGTTCGAGTATTACACCGGGTTGCTCGCAATGATTCGGGAGCGGTTCCCACGGCTCCATATCAAGGCGTTCACCGCTGTCGAGATTCATTACTTCGCGGAAAAATTCGGGATGTCCTATGAGGATGTGCTCCGCGCGCTCGTCGACGCCGGCCTCGGCTCGCTTCCAGGTGGAGGAGCCGAGCTGTTCCCTGATCGAGTTCGGAAGAAGCTCTGCCGTGACAAGGTCGACGCTGACGGATGGCTCGACGTGCACCGGACCGCTCATCGAATGGGACTGAAGTCCAATTGTACTATGCTCTACGGCACCGTCGAAAAGCTCGAGGAGCGTGTCGAACATCTCGTGCGCCTGCGAGACCTCCAAAACGAAACCGGGGGCTTTCAGGCATTCATTCCTCTGGCGTATCATCCCGAAAACAATCGGTTGGGCCCAATCGGCGCGCCCACCGGTGCTGACGATCTTCGCACAATCGCCGTCAGCCGTTTGATGTTGAACAATATACCGCACATCAAAGCGTATTGGGTGATGCTGGGGGTGAAAACGTCTCAGCTCGCACAGCGATTCGGTTCGAACGACATGGACGGCACGGTCACCGAAGAGAAGATCTACCACATGGCGGGCGCGCGGACGCCGGATGCTCTGGATGTAGAGGAGCTTCGCAAGCTCATCCGAGACATCGGGCGCGTGCCGGTCGAGCGCACCACAACGTATGAATTGGTCGAAAGGGCAGGGCTCGGAACAACGAGCTCGGAGCTGATGTCGGAAAGCGTATGAGCGAGCACAAGCCTGTTTCTTCTTCCGAGCAATCGGAAAAACTTCGCGTCGTCAACGTCGCATACTTGAACAGCGCGCCGTATCGCGCACTCAGAGACGTCGAGTGTGTCGACTATCTGGAAACTCCGCCAGCGGAATGCGCGCGCATGCTCCACGAAGAAGAAGCTGACCTGGCGCTCATACCGATCGCCGAGCTTTTCGCGCACGGCGGGTACCATTTTCTCCCGTTCGGCATCGCTGCAAGAGGCCCGGTTGAAAGCGTACACCTTTTTTCGGAATGTCCCATTGAGAAGCTCGAAGCCGTCTACGTCGACAACACTTCGTACAGCTCTGCATCCTTGATGCGCATTCTCCTCGCAGAGCTCGCGCCTCGCACCGCCAAAAAAGTGAAGCTTCACCGCACAGCTATTGCGGATGCAATTCCTCACATCGGCGGAACCGCCGGCGCGCTTGTCATCGGAGATCTCTCTCTGCAACTCAAAGACAAGTTCTCCCATCGCCTCGATCTTGCCGAAGCCTGGAACCGGATGACCGGCAAACCTTTCGTATTCGCCGTTTGGGCCTACCGCCCAAATTCGATCTCGTCCGACCGTGTGCGAGCGCTGACGAGCGCTATTGAGCTTGGTTTGACCACGCAGGAGATCTTTGCGCGCGAATGGGCCGATGAGCACGATTTCGACCGCGCGCAAGCAGAGAGATACGTCACCGAGCGCATCCTCTATCGCCTCGACGAGGATATTCTGGGCGGTGCGGAGGAGTTTCGCCGCCGGGGAATACGAGCGCACCTTTTCCCGGACTCGATTCCGGATTCAAGCAGCATCGACAAAAACTCTCCCGGCCGTTTCGCCGCAGCGCGAACCATAGATGCGCTTTTGAGCGATTCTTCGAGCGGTCTCCGGCTTTCGATGACCGAAGGAATGTTGCTCGCTCGCCGCGCCACCCTTGCTGACCTATCCCTCGCGTCCGATCTGCGGAAGCAACAGCTTCACTCCGATCCGGGCGTTTCTTACATCGTCGATCGCAACATCAACTATACGAACGTTTGCAACGTTTATTGCCGATTCTGCGCCTTCTTTCGTGCGCCGGAGAGGGGTGGCCGTACCTCGAAAAAGAGCGAAGGCGGCTACCTCCTGTCGAAGGAGGAGATCGGGAAGAAGATTGAGGAAACGATTGCGGCCGGCGGCCGGCAGATTCTTCTCCAGGGCGGCCTGAACCCTGAGCTGGGCATAGAGTATTACGAGGATCTCTTCCGCTGGATCAAATCGAATTATCCGATCCATCTGCACGCACTGTCAGCCGACGAGATTTTGCACATCGCGAAGGTCTCTCACCTCAGCTACGACCAGGTCTTTGATCGGCTCATCGCTGCGGGTCTCGCGTCACTCCCCGGGGGCGGCGCAGAGATCTTGGTGGACCGAGTGCGTCGTCGCGTGGCGCGACTCAAATCGCCCACAAAAGAGTGGTTGGAGGTTCATCGTGTCGCACACCGTAAGGGGCTGCGTTCGACTTGCACGATGATGTTCGGAGTGCAGGAAACCTGGGATGATCGCGTCCTCCACCTGACGAAGCTCCGACAGCTTCAGGACGAGACGGGAGGATTCACGGCCTTCATCACCTGGCCGTTTCAGGACGAGAACGTCAACCTGAAGCGCGGCGACACGACAAGCTCCGAGTACCTTCGTGTGCAGGCGTTCTCGAGGCTCTACCTCGACAACATCGCAAATATACAGAGCTCCTGGGTCACCATGGGACCATCCATCGGGCAGACGGCGCTGTTTTTCGGAGCAAATGACTTCGGCTCTGTGATGTTGGAGGAAAATGTCGTCTCGGCCGCTGGAACGACGTATTGCATGGACGGGCATTTGATTGAACGCCACATCCGCGAAGCGGGGTTCTATCCGTGGCGCCGGAACATGCACTACCAGCCAGCCTGATCGGATAGCTGACCGATACGTTACTCTCCCTGGTGAGGGCTTTTATGGGCGGGAGAAAGCTCTCCAACTAGATCAGCGCGGAATCCACCACGAGGCAGACGAAGAACAGAGCAAGATAGATCAGAGAGAATCCGAACACGTCCCACGCTTTTCGCGTTTTCAACGGACCGTCCTCGTCGATGCAGCACATCAATTGGAAAACTTTGTACGCGAAAATTACTCCAAGCGACAAAAGCACCGTCAACGAAAACCAACCGAGCGCCGCGCTGGAGTAAACCAGAAGTCCCGACACCGGGATGAGCGATAGTGCATACCAAAGCATTTGCTTGTGGGTTGTACGCTCGCCGCTCACGACCGGGAGCATCGGAACGCCGGCTCGCTGATAGTCACTGTTCTTGTTTAACGCGAGCGCCCAGAAGTGAGGGGGCGTCCACAAGAAGATAATGAGAAAGAGCAGCATTGCCTCGTAGTCGAGCCGACCGGTAACGCCGACCCATCCGACGATAGGCGGGATTGCGCCCGCCGCGCCCCCGATGACGATGTTCTGCGGAGTCGAGCGTTTGAGCCACATTGTGTAAATGACGACGTAAAAGAAATGTCCGAAAAGCGCGATGCCGGCGGCCATCGGATTCAGCCCGCGATACAGCACCACGAATCCGATCAAGCCGAGCAGAAGCGCGAAAATCACTGAGGTCGATACAGACAGTCGTCCACGAGGAAGCGGCCGATCTTTCGTCCGTTCCATCACTGTATCAATGTCGCGGTCCCAGACGCAGTTGAGCGCGCTCGCGGAGCCGGAAATAAGCGCTCCCCCGAGCAGCGCAAACGCAAGCAGGTGATACGGTATCGAGCCCTGAGCGGCCAGAACCATGGGGCAGCAGGTAGAGATAAGGAGAAGAGTAAGAATCCGCGGCTTAGTCAGCGAAATAAGATCGCAGATCACACCGAACGAATGCGTCAGCGCCCTCGACAGGTCGAAGGATGAGTCAAAAACGGTCGTGGCTTCTGGAGCGCGGCTCATAATATTCCGACATTCGCGGCGAAGTTCCTTTTCGTCGGAGTGTACTCTCCAAGCTCAGCGTCGCTTCCCCTGCGCGACTCCTCAGAGAAGAAAAATCCCAGCTGAGGATTGAGTCGAAAATAAAATCGCAAAAGTCCGAGCAAAATTAATTGCGCAAGAATCAAGTGTGCAATCGCGCCCGAGACCGGAATCGCAAAATACACGTTGCTGAGGCCAAGCGCTATCTGCAGAGCTACCATAAAGACCACGCCGAATAAATGACCACGTTTTTTCAGACGATCTCCGCTGAGCGGTCGTGAAAAGAGAGTCATCACGAGGGTCAAAATGAGTATCACGGTAGCTACTCCGCGGTGGAGCATCTGGATGCCTTGCTGGAGCGAGCCGGACTCCGGAATGAGTCGGCCATTGCAGAACGGAATGTCCGGACACGCAAGCGCTGCGCCGCTAGCGCCGATGAAACCACCAAGCAGCATTTGGAAGTAAACCGCAGCACAAAGAATCAATGTGCATGTGCTGAGGCGGTTCGGCTTGCCGGGACGAGGTCGAAGCAGCTCCTGCATCTCGCTGTCTTCCTGCCGATTCTTCGGCAGGCGGGACAGTGCCGTTAACCCGAGGAGCTGGAAAAACGCTGTGCCGAGTGCAAGGTGGCTGGTGACAATAAACGGGTTCAATTTGAGGAGAACAGTCAGCCCGCCGAGGACGACCTGCGAAGCGAGCACCAAGAGGAAGAGCTTCGCCACATGCCAGAGCCGCGGATAGCGTCGCCGGTTCGCGAAACAGAGAACTGCGTACGCTATGGCGAGAGTGGAAACAATGGAGGCGACATAGCGGTGGGCCACTTCCTGAAAGACACCGGGATGGAGCTGTTCGGGAACCGCTCGCCCGTAGCAGAGCGGCCAATCCGGACACGCCAGACCTGCCCCAGTGCCGCGCACGTATCCCCCCATGCCGATGAGCACAAGCGAGAGCGCTGCGATAACCGCGGAAGCGAGGCGAAGACGCCTGACCGTTACAAGTGGCTGCATGTTCGCGTCGCTCCGCTTTTTGCTATCGAATTCCGAGTCACGAGCATCATCAACCGCTCTCTCATTGCCCGCAGAGTCGAGCTGCCTGCGACCTGAACGTTTAGATCTGAGCAGCGTCCCATCCCACCAAATCCATCCCCAATCGAATTCAACTCTAGCGGCCTTCGTGAAACGATCCGGATTTCGTCGTCGATGAAGGTTGAGCTCGGAATCGATATCTCGTTCAGCGCGAGCTCGTCTCGCATCAGGACCGAAACGGGCCCGGCAACGAAAACTCTTTGGTATGGTAAGGAGTTATGCCTCGACTCCAACTCGCTTGGAACGGCTTCGGCTATACCAGATCCGGCTTTCATTGACAAAGCCGGTTTCAAAAACGAAGTGGCGACAGGCGCTTGTCTTAGCGTCGGTCGAAATCGTCTCCATACAAGCGGTTGCGTCAGAATCGATTTACTGAAGGCCCACGCTCAACGGAAAGTTTTCGTTCACATCGAGCAGTGGATCATTCTCGGCCGCGAGTGCCAGGATACCTTCGATCTCGCGAGACACGGCGGAGTAGTGCTCTCTGAGGGGGCTCCCTTTGACGTCGAATGCCGTCTTTCCGACGAAGCTCAAGCGGTTCTGCTGCTCGGTGCGGTAAATCAACGAGCGGAGGAGATAGATTGGGCTGGCAGGTGCTTTTCCTGGAGAATCGGTCTGCGGAGCTCGAGCGCTTTCGCGAGCTTCTTTCTTCTCGATCGACGACATGAAGTCCAGCGGATTGGAGAGATCGAGATCTGAGTCGTCGTCCTCGTCATCCATTGATTCCTTGGCGTTCTGCACAAGCAACTTCTCTCCTAACCGATCGGTCGTGAGCTGCTGCATGCGTGAGGCCTGCCGAGTAACCATCGAGCGGACGATTGTCCAAGCCGGGCCACGGATATGTGCCGACGAGCTGACGATCTCTTCTAAGCAGTGAATGCTCATAGCGCTCGAATCAACCGGAACAACCACCACATCAGATGAGGCTATCGCGTTCCGAGTCAGGACGTTGAAGTCGGGAGGGGTGTCGATGACAATATAGTCGTATCGGCAGCTGAGCTCTTGAAGCAGGCGAGGAAAGAGCTCCTTGAACAAACGAGCGCCACGGCCCCAGAGGAAGTGGCGCAGCTCAGGTCCCGAAGGAAGGAGCGCCAATCCTGTTCGCACAGGCGTAATCAGCGATACGTGCGCGCCGATCGCGGCTTCGACCATTTCGCCGAGATCAGCGTTTTTCCGCTCGAACTCGCATGTCAGAAATAATCGTGCGATCGGCGACTCGGCGGCAGGAACGCGGACACGACCGAGCTCGAAGAAGCGGCTGGCGTGGCCCATGGGATCAAGATCGATGAGAAGCACTTCGCATCCGCGCTCAGCGAAAGCATGTGCAACGTTAACCGAAAGAGAAGTTTTTCCGACACCGCCTTTGAGAGAACCGAAACAGATTACACTCATCTCCAAATGCTCTCCTCCACACCAAATGAGCGGAACAGCAAACCAAACGTATGTTCGTGATTTTGCTACCGACGATCGGAAAGTTTGCAAACCGGAAAAACTGATATGAAGCAAAGGCTGCCCGTTGTCAAAGGCAATTTTGATTCATCAGAGTTAAACTTCGTACTTGACTTTGTGGAATCGCGAAGACGTTTGACGAACGAAGAATTGAAAAGATTTATGAAATGATAGATCGAAAAAAATCGACGGCGTGCGACAGACGAAGCTTCGATTCGCCGTGCACACGCTCTCCGAAATCGAACTCGATTTCCGTCACGGACAACGGCTTTCGCTGTTTACTCGAAACCCCACTCGTGAGCCCACTCGCGATCTTGAGATAGTCGAACAGTATTTTGTATCCACTGAGCTGAACTCGACTCTCCGAATGCTTCATCGCCTGTAAAAAGTCCTCGGTCCGAAGTGCGAAAAAGCCTGAAAGAGGATCCCGTGCTCGAACACCGCAGAACGCGAGTCTCGCCCGAGCGAACGTCGTCGCGGTCGACGAAATGAGAACTCGAAGCAACGAAAATTTCCCCCCGATAGACTCCCGACACGCAACAACCACGTCAGCTCCCCGGCGGAGCTCAGCGAAGAGTCGTGGCACGAGCTCCGGTGGGTGCTGCAAATCAGCGTCCATCACGACAAGGTAGGGAGTTCGACACGCGCGGCATCCATCGAGAACGCTCGCCGCGATACCCTTCACTGGTGCAGCCTTTCGGTCGAGAAGCTCGCAGCGTGCGCCGTTCCGAGCAGCGAGCCTCACTGCTTCCGGAGTCCCATCCGTGCTTCCATCATCGACGACAAGAAAGGTCGCACCCGGAGCGCAACGCTCGAGCTGCTCAAGAAGAGAACCGATTGAGCCACACTCGTTGAGCGTGGGAAGAATGACCGTGACCTCAGAATAATCGGCGCTCACTGCTTCCGGAGGAAGACCACGATAATTCTGCGACTCGAGGATTGATACGGTTTGGTTGAGGCTCATCGCGCCGCGCGCTCATCTTCGGAAACAACATCAACAGAGAAGAGAATCCCGTCCTCTTATCACGGGTTCCCGCAGAATCAAAGAATCCCCCCTCTTCACTCCCCCGCGCCCGGATATCCCTGCAATCGCTCCATCTGATGCTCGCGCGCTCGAGCTACGGCCTCGAGGAAGTGCTGACGGAGCAACTGTCGCTGCGCCTCGAGCTGATCAGAATCAGGCTGTCCTTCCATTATGGTCTGCGGCTCGTAAAGAGGAACACCGGCAGAACGATCTTCTGTCGGAGCCGGCGGCGGCGGAGCAACAAACGATCCGGTCGGAGGGACAGGGGTGGGAGGAGATGCGGAAGCAGGCTTCTGAGGGAAGCTCGGCAGCTCGTTCAGCTGCTCTTTCGGATTGTGAAATGCTTTGAGCACAACGTTCCGGACTTCCACGGGATACGCGTCGAGCGACTTCGTCTCAGGACGCAAGTCCGCCGGCCGCACCGGCGCAGCTGGAGCAGCTCGGTCCCCGGTAACCACCGTCGCTGGACCTGATGGGGCGGCAGGTGCCGTTGCAGCCGGAGGTCGAGACGGCCGAACGGGGTCGAAGCGAACCGATTCTTCGCGCGCACGCGGGGAGCCCGTGAGTATCACCAGGAGGAGAGCAAAACAGAGTCCACCGAGGCCGAACAATGCATGCTTCTGTGAGATGAACGGAGGTCGCTGCTTTTTCGGAACGGCAGTCAGCACCCCGACCGGCTTTTGAGCTCGCCTGACGAGCTGACCCGACGCAGGAAGCTTCGGTGCTGTTGCCAAAGGCAGTGGCGAAACTGCCGAATCGGTCTGCTTCAGATGCTCGCGTAAGCTTGCAACAAGATCTGCAGAGCTCAACTCGCCGCCGCCGAAGCCGATTGTCCGCTCTCTCGGTTTTTCAAGCTGCAGCCTTGCGATGTAGGGATTGTCGATCCAGCATTCGGGTCGGACGTTCAATCTCACAACCACGATGATCGTCTGATTCGTCCAAACGGCCTCTGCAAATTTCTCTGCGAGCGGCTCTCTCCACTGCTCAGCGATATGAACGAAAGGGTCGTTCATAAAGATCACCTGATCACTGCCGAAAGTTGCTCCGAGTAGTTGCAAGAGCTGTTGCTGTACATCGCCGAGCTCTGCGCAAGTGGCTCGTGCGAGCCCCCCGAGTCCCGCGCCAAGCAACAGTCCTTCGAGCGCGCTATCGCTCGCGCCCTTTCCGCGCATATATTCAGCGACCGACCGGGTCTCGGATTGCAAAGGGAGCGGGTCGAATCCGATGTAGAGGTGCTGCTTCGGATCAAAGGTCTGCCCGTCTAAAAGAATAGAGAACCTTTCCGCCGTCGGTTTCCCTGAAAGTGCGTCCGCGAACACCGCAAGCTCACTCTCATCACGGGCTCGAAAGACATTGATGCGGCCGGCGAGGCAAACAATACGCCGCTTAATCTCGCTTTGATCGTTCAGGCGCGTAATTTCGAGCTTTTGGAATTTCATCGTCGGTCCTTGCCAACTCTATCGGAAGAACTGAGTATACGGCTAAAGGATTGTTTTTATGGTCTATTTTGGCCGCGGGATTCCGTTTCAGATTCAGCCCGATCGGTCCGACCTAAGAGTTATGGCGCTCCTTCACATGCATGTTCGTTTCCGCGGGCTTTTCGGCTCAGGTCTTCGCTCGTGCTGGAGCCGGCTCGCAGCGCATCGTCGATCTTTCCGGTCACTCGTGACAGCCGTGATTTTATTCAGCTTCGCCTCAGACGCGGCTGCACAATTTTTGCAGACCGATCTGAGCACCTACCAGCTACCTGATCCAAAGCAGGAAATTGTAATCATCACTACGCCGCGAGGGATGTTCGTCTCGCAACGAGCAAATCGGTCGGGCTCCTTATCCGGATTCGATCCGGAGCAGCTCACTCTCGGAAATTCGACGAGCGTCTTTCTCGGTTATGCAACGGGCTCACGTGTGCCAGAAAAGATCATTTTGCCGGGCCCCGCGAACGAATTCCGGATCCGCGGAACATTCAGCCTGCAACTGAGTAACGACGTGAGAATTTCGGTATCGATGAATAATGGAAGCGTGCCGTACATCACCGTCGTTCATTCATCGAAGGAGCAGCCGTCGATTATCGGTTTTCTCGGCGGTCAGGTCGTACTGAACCTCGGCGGCAAAGAGGCGGTTGAGCTGCTCGAGGCCGATACTCTACGCCGACAGTATAATACTGTCGTGGAACCTTACAGCGTGAAGCCTGACCATCATCTCTATCTTTCAGGCGAGCGGCTCCCGGATGGAAGTGCTGTTGGCCTGATGACGCCGCAAGAAAATGATTGCCTGCTGGAAGACGCACGGCTCGTTCAGCTGAAAGACTATCAGGATATTTTTCAACTGAAGCTCGAAGAGCAGAAGCCCGCGCTGAAGAAGCTGATGAACGACGCGAAAAAGAGTCTCACGCTCAACGTGTTCGTGATTCTCAACGCATCGCCGGAACGGATCACAGCGGTCAACGCAGAAACCGGGAAGCTGGTCATAATCCGATCGCGCGAGCTGAGTGACATCAAAGCGTGCACCGTAGAGCCGGTGGTGCTGAGGAAAGACTGAGACACGCTACCTCCCCGCTTCGAGCCAATTCATTCTCGCGCAAGGCAGCCCTTACCATCTCGTAACCTTCCGACTCCTCAAAGCGGCGAAGAAGCTTGGAAATGGCTCGGCGGTCGCGCCCGTGTTGAGTGCGAGCTGAATTCAGCGAGCGATCCGTCGTCGCTAGCGGCCACCAATGTGGGTCGGGGAGATACAGATTAGAACTGGGCATTCCCCGGCGTGCGCGGAAATGGAATCACGTCGCGAATGTTGCTCATGCCGGTAAGATACATAATCAGCCGCTCGAATCCCATGCCGAAGCCGGCATGCGGCACGGTGCCGAATCGTCGCAGGTCCAGATACCAGGAATAGCTCTCTTCTTCGAGACCGAATTGCTTGATTCGCGCTCGCAACTCGTCCTCTCGTTCCTCACGCTGAGAACCGCCGATAATTTCACCCAGACGCGGCACAAGGAGGTCCATCGCCGAAACCGTTCTTCCATCAGGATCGAGACGCATATAGAACGCCTTAATCTCTTTGGGATAGTTCGTGATGAACACTGGCCCTTTGACATGCTCCTCGGAGAGGTAACGCTCGTGCTCGGTTTGGATGTCCATGCCCCATTTCACCGGGAACTCGAACGCTTTGCCTGAGCGCTCCAACACGGAAATTGCGTCTGTGTAGGTCATATGCTCGAAGCTTGCGTTCACGACTTTTTCGAGCGATTCGATGATGCCCTTCTCAATCCGCTGGTCGAAGAACTTCATGTCTTCTTCGCAGTTCTCGAGGACAAAGCGGATCACCGACTTTGTAAAGTCCTCAGCAACATGCATGTTGCCTTGCAGGTCGCAAAACGCCATCTCCGGCTCGATCATCCAAAACTCGGCAAGGTGCCGCGGCGTGTTGGAGTTCTCCGCTCTGAAAGTTGGTCCGAACGTGTAAATATCGCTCAGCGCGCATGCAAATAGCTCGCCTTCGAGCTGTCCCGAGACCGTCAGATGGGCTTCCGATTCAAAGAAGTCTTTGCTGAAATCAATCGGTCCGTCGGCCTTCTCGCCGACACGCGGAAGATTCTTCAAGTCGAGGGTGGTCACGCGAAACATCTGCCCCGCTCCTTCGCAATCCGATGCAGTAATGATCGGACTGTGGAGATAGACGAAGCCTCGTTCGTGGAAGAACTTGTGAACCGCAAAGGCAGCGGCGTGACGAACGCGGAATACCGCACCAAACGTATTGGTCCGCGGACGGAGATGCGCAATCGTGCGCAAAAACTCCATCGAATGACCCTTTTTCTGCAGCGGATAGCCTTCCGCAGGAGCCTTGCCTACGAGAAGAATCTGTGCGGCCTTAATCTCGACCCGTTGTCCCTTGCCCGGCGAATCGACAAGCTGACCCGTAACTTCAACCGCTGCGCCGGTGTGGGACTCGAGAACGTTCGCCTCGAAATCCGGAAGTGAGCGATCAGCGACCACTTGGATATTCGCCTGACAGCTCCCGTCGTTCACTTCGAGAAATGAGAATTCCTTCGAATCGCGGCGAGTGCGAACCCATCCGTAGATTCGAACCTGATCACCGGCTTTGCCGCTGCGGAGGAGCGCACGAACACGGCAGCGATTCCGCTGAGGTGAGATACCTGGTTTCGAATCTTGTCCGGTTGACGAGGTGTTGGGCACTGCTTGTTACTTTCGTTAGAATTTATTGCCGCCCGAATCGCCGCTTGAGCGGGACGACATTCGATCGCTGAGCATTTTCGATCGCAATCCGCTCCATCGCCTCGAGCCCACCGGTCTCCGCATGGATCTCTTCCAAGCTGGAAATTACGCCGTTCGGTAGAGGAGCTTTCGACAGCGACGGCTTTGCGGAAACAAACTGGCTCTTCGCAAACTCGCTGACCGCATTCGGATTACACGCGTCGAGCACCGAAGACAGCTCATCTGCGATGACCTTACAGGCCTGCGCCTGCGCTTTGTGGCGGATGAGCTCGATCGAGATCTTGAAGATATGTGCGAACTCGTGGCGACGCGCTGTCTCGACCAGCTCGTCAGCGCCCTTTTCTACGAGTTGCGTCGCTTCTTGAGATTTGCGAAGGAACGAATCTCGCAGACCGACGACTTCACGCGCAATGGCCGAGCTGTTTCCGAGCCCGAGAACATCGTTGAGCGCGGTTCGAAGCTGGTAATGACTTCGCTGCCATTCGCGAGCTCGGATATCGCTCGCTGCTTCTGCGAGCGCTGCCATGTTGGTGAGCCGTTCCGCGCGGCTGTTGTTGACCGTCGAATACAGTTTCTCTGCACGGAATGCTTTGGCTACGAGAACTCGAAGCCGCGAATTGAGCGTTTGCCCTGCTGTCATGAGATGCTCCCCCTTCTCGAACGCTGGAGCTCGAGATGTTTTCACTGACGAAGTGCCCCGCGACCCCTGCTCAGATCTCTTGTCCGGATCTTCCACATCGGAGTCACCATCCAAGCTCTCTGTCGAGCATCACAGCACTTGCTTTCTCCGACTTGCAACCTCAGACTTTTTGCAAAAAGTGCGCCACCTCCGAGATGATCTCCCGAACGAACTTTTTGCGAAACGTCTCCCACTCCTGCTGCAGTCTCGAGGAGAAGCGCATTTGAAACGCTCACCGTACTCCAGCTGCTCTTCATCCTGCGCCTGTCTCAGACAGATTGCAAAATGAAAATTCGTGCCAAAATACGCTCGAAAGCTGCATTGCGATGCGTCGGATCGTACGCCGCTAATGAAAGGTGATATAGCTTGCGCTCGGAAATGAAGTCAATTTTGCGCCGAACATTTTTTGTAACTGTCGCAGTGATGAGTCACGCGAGAACAACGGGCGTGTGGACAACTGGAGCTCATTGCTGAACGCCCACATGTTTCTCTTCGCCGCAAGGTTCGATATGCCGCATTCATCGATGCGATCGAGAAAATCGAAAAACGAACCACCAGCGCGTTTGTGTTGCGAGACGCAGCGGCGGCGCGCCTACTGCGCTGACTTCATCGCACTCGAACCTAGTGCATTCCATGATCTACAATTGACGCGACAACGCGACGGCGAGCCGCAGCTGAGAGCTCGCTCGCAAGTCGGTACTCGGTCAATGCTCACTTCGGTTTCAGCGTTCACTCTATCTCAGAGCGAGCTGATAATCTGACCGACGCCTCATAAAGTTCGCACCCTCCCCTGTTATCAAGCGCTCTAACGGGGCTTGTGGCAACAGCACAGTTTGGGGCGCTTAAGGTTGCCGTTTTGCGTTGACAGAGCGTGCGAGTATCCGTTATAGCCGCTGTCCCCCCAACCGCGCGAGGCGCTGGGTTTTTAATTAGTTAGTAATTTCAACTAATTAATTCGCATACTTTGGGTTTGGAGCCGGCTGCGGCGACCCGAATTTAACGCATGAACTTAGCCGCGAAATGCTTGCTATTTATGTGCGAATCCGTAAAGTATGCGTGCGAGTTTGACCTTGGTCCGCAGCAATGGGTCTGGGTGGGTGTAGTGGTGGATGTAATACGTTGTAGTAGGGAAAATGTCTGTTCCAAAAGTTAGTTATCGGTCGACGTGCGATTGGGTTGAGATCAACATGGTATCGCCGTCGTCTTTGCCCGTGCCGTCTCGGGCCCGTCGGGAACAGGTACGTCTCGTTCGAACTTTTTCTCCGCGACCGCAGTCCCGCCGTCGTCAGATTTACACACCGATCAAGCGGGTGCTGGATTTCGTCTCAGCGCTGGTCCTCTTGGTCGTGTTGCTGCCTGTTTTGGCGGCCGTCGCGCTGCTCGTTCGAGTGTCTTCTTCCGGTCCGGTCATTTTTCGTCAACGTCGCCTGACCGATGGCGGACGCGAATTCACCATGTTCAAGTTTCGCACCATGTATGAGAACGCAGAGCGTTCCACCGGCGCCATTTGGGCGAGCTCGAAGGATCCCCGCATAACGACAGTAGGACGTTTCCTTCGTAAGTCGCGACTCGACGAGCTTCCGCAATTGGTGAACGTCCTTCGCGGAGAGATGAGCCTTATCGGCCCTCGGCCGGAGCGTCCGGAGCTCGTTGATTCACTCGAAAAAGAGCTGCCGTCCTTTCGCCGCCGGATGGAAGTTCGCGCCGGGATCACGGGGCTCGCGCAGACTGCGAACGGCTACGCCTCCTCTATCGAGAGCTACAGAAAGAAGCTTGCGTTTGACATCCTCTATGTCAAAAACCACTGCTTCTTGCTCGACATGCGGATCGCAATGCGCACGGTCTATGTGATTCTGACCGGCAGCGGATCACGCTAGCCCTCGTCTTCCGGCTTCAAATCAGAAGCGACAAAGAGCGTTCGAAGGCTGTTGGCGTAAGCATCGCCGATATCTGACGGGATTACGTTCGAGCGCTTCAGAACATCTACGGCTCGCGTAGCCTTCTCCATGTCGATACCAAGCTGCGAGTAAAATCCCATTACGTTTTGCTTAGCGTCGCCAATCGAAGAGGCGTTACTGAGAGCTGCATTGGCGAGATATCCGGCAAGGTCGGTTTTCAATTTGTCATTGCCGGAAGTCAACGCAGCGGCGAGTGGATCAACCCATGCGACTACCTGTGCGGTAAGCGGATTCGAAAAGTCGGTTTCGTATGCGCGTCGCATGGTGCCGTCCGAATTGGCGGTCCGGTAGCTTCCGTCTTTGCCGATATCGAATCGTGTGCCGTCGGAGAGTCCGACAGTGAAGCTCTTGTCGATGAGTCCGGTCTGTTGAAGGAACCCACGCAATCGGTCCCGCGAGAGCTGATCGGGATGCTTGCCGATGTGTATCAAGCCAACGAGGCCACCAACCGCGCCGCCCACGAGCCCACCGATAACCGTCCCAATACCTGGAACCACAGAACCGATGTACGCGCCTGCCGCGACTCCTTGTGCCGCTGAAACGGTCGGTGTCGAGTGGCCATACCCCGAGGCAAGACCGTAGAGTGAATACGCCGCGCCCGCCGCACCGAGAAACTGCGCGAGATACGCTCTGGTGCCGCTTATGGCAGCCTCGCCGGCAGCTTGGCCTGCTGCCGTGGTTGCTGTGCCCTCTGCCGCTTCAGAAACGGCAACCTTCCCGTCCTCGAAAAGAGCACGGAGCAGATCTTTCTGGAACTCGGCGTAGAGATACTTTTGGCCCGCCTTCCCGATCTCCTGAACGGGCCTGGTCTTTGTAATCCAATCGTTCGAAGCATTCGAATCGTTCAATGTGTTCGAATTGTTTCCGGAGACGGCAGCTCGTCGATCGAACAGCCAGCCGACAGCGCTCGAGTAATCTGCCGCACCCTTGAGGAGTGGCTTTGCATGCTCGCTGTCGGCTTGCCTCTGTGTTGACGAGTAGGACAGCACTGATCGGAAACGTTCCAATCCGCTCATCGCGATGTCTGGGCCTCCGGAATACGGAAGGCGCGATGCCGCTCGGTCAGGACCCCCAAGAATACCTGTAACGGCGGCAGGCAGCGTCGGCCGAGGTCGATTTGCAGAAGTGAGCGAGGGCGACGCACCGAGCGACGAGCTGGAGCGGATAGGATTCAGTTCCATTGAAACTCCGACAGTAAAGGTTTATCTGGAGCGACCAACTGGAAGCTTTTGGCGCTCGACCTCTCTTATCGTTTCCAAATTGGAGAAGTTGCCGGCTGCCGAGCGCGCAAACGTAAAGCGAGTCGTCAACGATGCGCCGCAGCTTGAGCTGGTCAACGAAGGCAGAACTTTTAACGTAAGAGCCGAGAAGGGTGACAAGGCGAAGCTCGTCGACAATCGACGAAAAAGAGACGCCGAGAAACGGCACCGTTCAGCATCTTTGAATAGGAGCGCCTTTTTTCGTGTGTCGATAAGGAGACCATCGAGCAAGCTTTGCGGAGGTGCGAACTCCGCCCCGCAGCGTGGCCCGCTCCTTCTTGATGGTAATCGCGTGGAGGCTGGCGACCGCACGACGGTTGACATGCTGCTGCAGGCTCACGTGATTCGACTCGGAGAGTGAGAACGCAACGCGGACTTCCTCAGCCAGACTCACCTTCTCAAGGCCGTGGCGCAAACGAGGTACCCTAGACTCCGGACGGTCGCCTGGTCCGGTCGTAATCCCAACACGTTCGTCCGAAACGCTTTGCGCACCGGTCGTCCCCGCCCCCCGCGGTCGCCGCGCAATGGCATCGAGAACACGTCCTTGCGTCCGCGACGCCGCTCCAATCGCTATCGGGCAGGCCTGGGTGCGTAGTCGCCAAAGCCACAGTTGTCGCACGATCGAGCGAACATATTAGTCCGTGCACGGCTGCGCCAGCCGACTGTGAAAAATGAATCGGTTAATAAATTGGAAGAGACGGAGGAAGGGTGTGGATAACCATTCTTCTCGCGTTTCTAGCCAGCCAGAGCACTTGACCAAGCTGGATCCATTGCTGGATCAAGTCGACTTCAAGCGCTACGGCGAATGCGACACACGTGTCGTTCGCGGTAGCTAAAAAGCTACTCGGCACCGTAATCTGTGCAGTATTCGCTGAGGAGTAACGCCTCAACGCCCAGTTTTCGATCGGGTTGGCCCGAGTGCGAGCGCCACGTGACGCGGATGCGGGGGTCGCCGAAACTGTCCCAAGTGAACTCGGCCACCCATTTGTCACCACGTCGTGACCGCCACGCAAGACAGGGGTTCCCTGTCTCGTTCACGGAGTAGCAGTCAGCGTGTTTGCCCTTGGTGGCAGCGGCAGCCCATTCCCTCAAGGCCTCAGCCGATCCATTCGCCGGCAGCGGGAGGGAAACTTCCGCCAGCCGCTGCCACGCCTCGAGAACCGTATGCATCCCGTTGCCGAATTTGGCCCAGCCGCGGGCTAAAATTCGACCGAGGTCGCACTTCTTGCCGGTCGCCTCAGTGACGAGGTACTGGTACTCGATCGCAGGACCGAGCGCCGAGATCAGTTGTGCGCCGAAATCATCGTCTTCAATTAAGCGAAGGTCAATAACCATGATACTCTCCTTTCGTTGCCCCCATTGTTTGCCGCTGTGTATCACGTAGCAGCTGGGGAAGGTGTATGTTCACCAAGCGTGTGCCCGGTGTGGAAAACTGCGTTTTGCCAAAGCGAATGATCTATTCGCTTTGAGAAAACGCAGCCCCACCAAGGCCCCGCTCATGAAAGGAGGATGCCGTTCAGATCGGGGGAAATTTGCGACGACACCAATTGTCGCTATCGATTGCGCGAGAAAGTTGCGAGAAGGAATCTCTTAACTTCAAAAAACCTCAAGACCGCTATCGCATCAAGCAACAACAGTCTGCGAAATCCCAACTAAACTTTTTCCTTCCTCTCGTCTCTCGCCGTCGCACCGAGACCTGCCGGGCGACGACGAAAGACGAGTGCATGTCCATCTTCGGTATGGTGTGATGAAATGATCTAGTCGCCGACGATGGCAGCCTCTTTGTCTGTTATTGCTTGTCCCAGCAATGTGGCCGCTTCGATAACAGGGTGTTGCTCAGTCGAGCCGAGGTGTCGCGCGACGGCTTGTCTCGAACACCGTTCAACTTCGTGACGTTCCCCTTTCGACCTTGCTTATTTGACTCTTACACCCCCGTCTCAACACAGTTGATAGCGTTCGCGATTTTCGGAGGTGCAGCGTCGCGGAAGGGCTGTACTTGAAGAACGGGCTTCGTCCGAGTATTCGGCTGAATCTCGTCTGGTGCCGGAGACGGTGCGACGTAGATGCCCGACTCGGACACTTGCTGACCGCTAGGAGCCGCCTGAGCAGACGCCGCGCGCTGTCTCGCGAGCTGCGCCCGAACGACCTCCTGGGAGCCTTCATCCAGGTAATCATCAGCCGGACTCTCTAAGTTGATCTCGAGTCCTTCCCACGGTCCGCTGTGCTCTTCGCCATTCACCGCGCTCCTTGGTTCCACCTCGTCCTCAGTTTGAACGCGCAGGGCGTGCGAGCGAGCTCCCGATTTAAACCTTCCTCTCCAACGTAATCTCGCACACGTCGGGGCTAAGCTCCGCCCAACTCGCTTCGACATCGAGAAACAGCTCAATGACCTGCATATTCGTCACCGTATGCCGCGACGGCTTCATTGTGCGAAAGCGGCCTCCGCCGGCGACGGCGAGCGGCAAAAGCAGTTGGTCAGCCGTGTGGGAGCCCACGGGACAGCCGGAGCCGAGGTATTCCTCGACCTCGCGGCAGAGCTCATCGGCCACGTCTTCCGCCGTTTTCGACTTTTCCCCGAAGTTGGAGAACACCTCCGTCACTTCGTCTCCATGCAGGGCGACCGTGAGAACGTTTCCCGGTCCGAATCTGGCATCCAGCTCGACCCCATGGATTTCGTCCTCATGGAATTTGAGACTATCCTGAATGCACGTCAGCTCCCGCTGCGCGATATGCCACGGCAAACCGGCAACCACTGCCCGAGCTACGCGCCTGGTGATTGTCTGCGGACCACAGATCTCAATCGGACGCAGGACGCTCGGCTGGATCGTCGCAATGAAGTCTCCTCCACCCGCGGGGTAAAAACCTGGGCGTACGAGCTCGAGAGACAAGCTCGCGCCCATCTTGCGAAGGAGCGGTACAAAGCATTGCTCCACGTAATCAAACGGCGGGGCGAATGGATTATGAGTTCCGCCCTGGATTCGCACTTTGGATGCGGACTCCGCGCAGAGGAGCGGAAGGAGCACCGTTTGGAACACCAGCATTGCACTGCCGGCGGTTCCGATTGCGAACTCGTAGTCGCCCGGTCGTACCTTTCTCGGCTCGAAACGCAATTCGGAGGATCCCACATCGTCGCCTGCGACCTTCGCCTCGCAGATTGCTTGGGCAGCTTTGACCGCAGCGAGGTGCTGTCGCATCAAACCGGGTTTACTGCGATTCGCTCGAATCCGCTCAATCTCGAAAGGCTTTCCCGACAGCACCGAGAGCGTAAGCGCGGAGCGGAGGATTTGCCCCCCGCCCTCGCCCGTGCTTCCATTGATGTGGATCATCTCAATCTCCCCTCGGCCTTCTCAATGTGCAACTCTACGCCGCTCCACCGAGCGAGGTGTCGCCGTCTTTGATCACAAAGCGTGCCTTGAGTCGAGCGACAATCCCTGCAAGCTCAGCTTTTTCAACCGAAGCAAGCACCTCGTCGAAATCCTTATATGCCGCCGGAGCTTCGTCGATCGGGTAGTTCCGACAGTTGGTCAAAATGTCGTGCTCGTCGAAGCTCTGGTTGATAGCAGCTTGGTCGAGGCGCCTCCCGGCTTCTTTCCGTCCCATTGCCCGACCGGCACCATGATTGACGCTGAAGCAGCTCTTCTCCGCTCCCGGCTTCGCAACCATCACAACGGAGCCGGCTTGCGGGTTCCCCGGCAGCAGGATTGGATGTCCGGTCTTTTCGAACGGCGTCCCCTTGAGCTCCGGATGGCCCCCAGGAAATGCGCGCGTTGCACCTTTTCTATGCACCCACGCGAGCGAATTGTTGTACAGCTCCTGACGCACGATGTTGTGGCTGATAAAGTACACGAGCTTGCCCTTCGTTCCAGGGAACACCTCTTGGAATGCCTCCAGAACGAGCGCGTTGATCAGCAGGTGATTCAAGGTCGCGAAGTTCGCCCCGAGCGCCATGTCATCGAGATAGTTGTCTGCTTCCTTCGTTCCAAGCGGAGCGTAAACCAGTTCCTTGTCGTTTCCCGGAAGCGGAATATCCCACGTTGAGAACTTCTCCTGCAGCGCAGCGAACTGTCCCTTCGCGAGATTGTATCCAAAGCCCCGAGAGCCGCAGTGCGACAGGAAAGCAACATGCCCATCGATCAGCCCGAACGCATCGGCCGCGGCCTTCTCGCTCTCTTCCACCTGCACAATGGCGCACTCACCGAAATGGTTTCCACCGCCGTATGAGCCAAGTTGTGACATCTTCTCGTCGAAACGACCCAGACGATTCTCCCTCAGGAGCAGGTCGAGGCGCGATTCGAGCGAGTCCGTCGTTCCGTCATGCCCGACATGCGCAGAATCCTCGCAGCGGTAATGCCAATCGTACGGAATGCCCATCAGATCGCAAACCTGCTTGCTCGCCCCGCGGACGACAGCCTCTTTCGCAACGAGGGGTTGTACAGCCCGACCCTTTTTGACGGAGCGTTGTCCACGTCCGGCTCCTGTCGGAATACGGTCGCAGATCGCTTCGATGAGCTGACGACGAACCGGCTTCGCACGAATCTCCTCCTGCGGGATATCCGTTTGGAGAAGGCTCATGGAGCACTTGATGTCGACGCCGACAGGGCCTGGATAAATATGTGTCGGTGATACGAGGACGCAACCAACCGGTGCACCGTAGCCCGCATGCGCATCCGGGTTCAATACCACCTCCGCGACACCGGGCGACTCTCTCGTGTTGAGCGCTTGTTCAATGCAGGTCGCGTCGAAACCATTCCGAATTGCATCCGTTCCGATGACAGTGATGGGCTTCATGCCTGCATCTCTTGCCGGAAGAATCCCGACAGCGTCGCCACGCGGAATAATCTTTGACTGTTGGTCGCTCATAGCTCTTTCACTTTTCTTCTACTGTTTCACATCCCGCTTCAAAGAAGAACGACGAGGTTTGATAAGACATCCGAATCGAACGGAGAAACCATGTAGTCCTATCGGCATTCGTTCTTGTTTCAAGCAGCTTTTTCAGGACACCTCGACAGAAAAACGACCAGGGAAGAATAAGATCTTGCTCCGTGCTGAAACCAGCTGCCCGGAGTCCATGGAGTCCTATTCGCATTCGTTTTTCTGGCGAAATATTCCTCGCCTCTTTTTCACCTATCTGAAGAGACGCTGGACATCGACGGAGAAGAACAAGGTATTGGCAAGACGTTGAATTGGGTTAAAGCCATGTAGTCCTGCCGGCATTTCTTCTCCAGCGATATTCAGCCTGCTCCTTTTTTGAGACGGCGATCTCAAGCACATCTCGTCGCGTGTCCGCCCTCATTCCGTGTCATGCTCAACGCAAGGGCCCTCGCCCTCGGGGGAGCGCCGAGCGCCGACGGAGAAGAACGAGGATTTGGCAAGACGTTGTATTGGGTAAAAGCCATGTAGTCCTGCCGGCATTTCTTCTCCATCGGCGCCCGGCGCCGACGCGGCTACGCCGCGTTCACCTTCAAGCTGCCGCAACGAAGCGGCACTTCATCAATCAGCCTAACGAGCCGCTCGGAGCCCAGCTCGCCACTCGAAAAGCTCTCCATCACATCGAAAACATGATCGGAGAAGCCACCGATATGCAACACGTCCGGAGCGCTCTGCGCTTGCGAATGAGCGTACGGCTGAATGTCGATACATACCAACCGCGCATTCGGATTCCGCTCTTTGAGCCTTTTCCACTCGATCATCATCTGCGTGCCGCCGCCGTTCCTTGAATCCATCCATGATTGGTTGTCAGATACGTAAACGACCATATCGACATCCACCTGACGTGAGTTCAAACGAGCAAGCGGCGCTGAGCAACTGGTTCCACCGCCGCCGATCGATGCAAGACGCTCGGCGTTTGTCATCACGGAATCACGCGGATTCAACGTGATCGGAACAACGTCATTTTCAAACGGCAGCACGATTGCGCCACGATTCTTCCGCACGATACACGCGGCGAGCAGTGCGGCGACGTCGATACACCGGACGGCGCTCGTCGAGCCTTGCCGTGTTCCCGTAACAGCGGACTGCATCGAGCCGGAGACATCCGGAAAGACCGCAATCTTGCCCTGAAGGACCGGTACGTTCTCCGTTGCGATTTCCATCGCGTCCTGAAGCGCTTCGGTGATCTCGTTCGGCAACGCACCGCGAGTCATCCGATACGCAACAAGCAACTGGTACGGAAATACCCTTGCCTTCTTGATACTCGTCCGGTCGCCGAGGCGATCCGCAACGAGCCTGACGAGCTTCTTATCTTCGAAGACGCCGTGACGCTTGAACGAGTTCAAGTTCATCCTCGTTGTCTGCCAGGACGCATGCTTTGCAATCTGCTTCCAGTGCTCAGCTTCGAGCGGCAGCGCCGTAAGTAGCTGGAACGGAACATCCGGAACCGCAAGCTTCGTATTCTTCTTGAACGCTTCGTAGTGCTGGACAAGCTTGCTCAATGCAGACCGATCGTGCGGCTTCCCGAGCAAATACCCGTAGAGCGCAGCCCGAGCCTTTGTCTTCGGCTTCGGATGGACCATCTTGATCACATCCGCAAGCGAAGGATCTGAACCGATCGCGCCACAAAAGAGAGCGTCGTCACTCCGAGAGTCCAACCACTGTAGGATGAGCTTCTTCGGTAGCGAACCAAGCGACTTCCGGGCAACCTGACCTGACCGCATGATCTGAACAAAAGTACGGATCATCTTCGCGTCATCGATCACATCCGAGAACACGACCTGAAGCAGTTCCGGCGCCATCACTGAAAGATAGGCGCAAAGAAGTGCCGGCATGTCCTTCATGTGACCGTGACGACGCGCATAAACCGCCGTCTTTGCCACGAATGACGGGTCGACCTTTCCACAAAGCTCGAGCACTCGATCAAGCTGTGTCTCGGCGGACGCGTAGAAGGTCTGATTCAAGCAACCGGTAAGCGCATACTGAGTGAGCGCAAGCTCCGGAGAAAGTGAGTAAGCAACACCTCCTGCTTCGTTCACACAGTCTGCCCGCGGAACCAGCTTTTCCTTCACCCACTGGAACAACTTCTTATTCGCCATAACTCCTCCACTTCATCGCTACCGGCTCAGCAGCCGCAGCGGACGAAAACGTTATAGGGGACCTAGAGCAACAGGTGTGCCGAGATCGCATTCGCGCCGCAGCGTCCGCCGATTTCGCAATGTTCTCAACAGATTAGAGTGGACGTAAGCCCAAACTCGGTGGCGAATTGGTTCTCGGCAGCCGGAGCGGGTTGTAGCGAATTGGATAGATCTTTAGAATAGATTCTATGAAAAGAAAGAAGGTCATAATCGGGCTCCTCGGGACAACGCTCGACAGTGGGCCGCGAGGTCCCAAACGTTGGGAGCTGTGGCGTCCCAGCGTGCAATTGTTCCAGCACGAAGAGCTTCTTATCGATCGATTCGAGCTTCTCTCCTCACCGTCCTATACCGCTCTGTGCGAGCAGGTCGTGAAGGACATCAACACGGTTTCCCCCGAAACCACCGTGCGCTGTCACACGGTGAAGTTTGACGACCCGTGGGACTTCGAAGAAGTGTACGGCAAGCTCTACGACTTTGCGCGCGGCTACCCGTTCAAAACGGACAAAGAGGAGTACTACGTGCACATCTCTACCGGAACGCACGTGGCTCAGATCTGTCTTTTTCTGCTCACAGAATCGCGACACCTTCCCGCGCAGTTGATCCAAACATCGCCACCACCCAAATCGGACAAGACCCTCCCGGGTGAATATCGGGTCATCGATCTGGATCTATCCCGCTACGACACGATCGCAGAACGTTTCTCGCAGGAACAACGCGAGGACATCTCGCTTTTGAAATCTGGAATAGAGACTCGCAACCGCGCGTTTAACGAGCTCATCACGGAGATCGAATTCGTTGCGGCGCATTCAAAGGAACCGATGCTGCTCATCGGCCCCACCGGCGTCGGAAAATCACAGCTCGCGAAGCGCATTTACGAGCTGAAACGTCAAAACCACAAGCTCGCCGGCGCGTTCGTCGAGATGAATTGCTCAACTCTTCGCGGCGAAACTTCGATTTCAACTCTGTTTGGTCACACGAAAGGCGCATTCACCGGCGCCGACCGTCCTCGAGACGGGCTGCTGCTCTCGGCGAACCGCGGGATCCTTTTCTTGGATGAGATCGCAGAGCTCGGGCTTGATGAGCAAGCCATGCTGCTGCGCGCCGTCGAAGAGAAACGCTTCTTTCCCGTCGGAGCAGACCGCGAAGTCTCCGCGGATTTCCAGCTCATCGCAGGAACCAACACCGACCTTCTCGACGCTGTGAAACGAGGTGCATTTCGCGCCGATCTGCTTGCGCGGATTAATCTGTGGACATTTCATCTTCCAGCGCTGCGCGAGCGGATGGAGGACATCGCACCGAATATCGAATACGAGCTGGCAAAATGCTCCACTCGCCTTGGTCGCCAGATCTCAATCAACCGCGAAGCTCGAGAACGCTATCTTCGTTTCGCCCAGTCGGCGGAAGCCGCATGGTCCGGCAACTTTCGGGATCTCAACGCCTCCGTGCTCCGGATGGCGACCTTGGCGACCGCTGGACGGATTACCGAGGCGCTTGTCGACCAAGAAATTCACCGGCTTCGACTTCTCTGGTCGGCAGACACGCGAGATGAGGAATCCATCGTCGCTCGACTCATCGGCGGCGAGCGCGCCTCGGAGCTTGATCTTTTCGACCGGCTGCAGCTTGAGGCCGTCCTCGAGATCTGCGCAGGATCCCGCTCGCTTTCTGACGCGGGAAGGCGGCTGTTCGCGGCATCACGCGACCAAAAGGCGTCACAAAACGACGCTGATCGCTTACGGAAATATTTGAGGAGGTTCGATATCTCTTGGGCAGACGTGACCGCTCTCGATCGCGCGGTTTAATCTCAGCGAAAAGCTCAGCGGATACCGCGAGCTTGCCTGGGAGTCAGAGCTCCAGCTTTCGCCAGCGTTACGCGGGAGTCCGTTATGAGCGGGACTTCCGACGAGCAGCGAGCCCAGCAAGGCCAAGTGCCATCAGGCCGAGTGTTGCGGGTTCGGGCACTGCAGATACCTGACGAACGACAACCACAAAATCGTTGTAGTCGAAGTCACCAGCTCCCGGAACGAGCGACGCGGTGAGGTTTCCGAACGCTTTCATGTCTTCGAAAAACAGAATGAGATCGTCTTTGAGGAAGCTGAACTTGAGCGGTGGCGTTCCTCGGAGTGACGTCGGGCTGATTTCGAGCTCGCCGTCGTGTTCGACTCGTTTCGCTAGAACATGCGCTGCGCCATCGGAGTTCTGACTATCCTCGCTGGAGAACAGACCTTCAGGGCTGAGAAGCGCAAAGTGAAAAGATTCGTTTTCGCCCTGAGCAAGCGTCGCTTTACTCCCCGGACCGGCAGTGGTCGAGTCAATCACGGAAACGAAGTCACCCTTCGAATTGACCACGCCAAACTTATTCGCGTAGCCGGCTGTGTTGCCGTCAAACGCAGCGGTCTCAGACAAAACGGTGAACTCGAGTTGTGAGCCGAGAGGTTGTCCGGTGAACGTATTTACCTTGAGGACATCGGCCGATGTGAACGACGAGTATGTCTTCAGCGCATCGAAGCCTGATCCGTCATAGCTGCTTTGATTCACGTCACCATTTGGAAACTGGAAGCCCGCTCGAATGGTTGTCGCCGCAACTACCGGCACTGAGTGAGCTTCCTGAACAGAGCAGAGTCCGAGGAGCACTGCGGGTACTACGGAAAGAAAAACTCTCTTGGTCGCCATACAAATCAACTGCCTCGTCCGAGCAAGCTGCGGCTCGAACATGATGTCCGTTACAGACGGGTTTGAGGGACGCACGGAATAAACCACAAACCTGACCAAACGTCTAGTGATACGCGCCATGTCCGGCGAGTTTTTCCGGCCAAAGCGCAGGGCAGGCCCTTCGGAGTCTCCGAAACGGCGTCAATTGGCTGAGATTACAGCGAGTTATTCGTCGGCCTGATGTTCGACCACAATTCGCGTATGAATTCCGCCGCGAACGTTGAAGTCTCCGACAATCTGCATGCTGCGCGGCTTTAACAACGCAACAAGGTCATCGAGCATTCGATTGGTCACTGCTTCGTGAAACGCCCCTTCGTTGCGGAACGACCAGAGATACAGCTTGAGCGATTTGAGCTCGACACAGAGCTGGTCAGGCACGTAACGGATCTCGATGGTCGCGAAGTCCGGTTGCCCCGTCATTGGGCAGACACAGGTAAACTCCGGGCACTCGAAGTGAATTTCATAGTCGCGCTCCGGCTTTGGATTCGGAAACGTAACCAGGTCTTTCGATGGTGATGAAGGCATTTTACGGCTCTACTCCTTCTTGCCCCCGAACAGCTCTTTGAAGAAATTGATGACCGCTTTGCCCTTTTCGACTTCGTCTTCGGGGCTCTGTGCAGCTGCGATGAGATGCTCCAGCTCACCCTTGTCCAGCCAAACTCCGCCGGAGGTGGGGCAGCGATCGACAACGACTCCGAGAAGCACGACGTGCTCCATAGGCTCGCCGGTGATTGGGCTCAAGCGCGGCTTTTCTTGCTTCGTCGCAAGCCGTGCGAGCGCTTCTTGGTCCTTCTTGGCGAAATACGAGTCTTCCTTCGCTCGCTTCATGTCGTCCCAAGCGTTTGACATGTTCAGTCTCCTTCCTCGAAAGCAGCAAACAAAACTGGCTCTGCTGGATTGAGAGCCGACGCAGCACTACCATATCCGGCGGCGTTGACCCAAATATTTTCCTATGAAAACATTCTACGAAAACGGGAATTCTCATGGCAGTTACCACCCCCCGCATCGCTCTCATCGGCCCCAGCGCGGAGAGGCATCGGGGAGGTATTGCGCACTTCACGACCCGGTTGGGCCAAGAGCTCGCCCGATTCGCGCCAACCGCACTTTACTCATGGTACGAGATCTACCCGCGGTTGCTCATTCGGCGTGAGCTCGGAGATCGTGCACAGAGCTTGGCAAGCTCGCAGACGAGCTTCTCCCTCGGGTTTCTCAATTACAACTCCTGGGTGCGCACCGTCGATGCCATCGCAGAGCTCGGTCCTTCGACGATCCTTTTCACTTGGTCGCATTTCGTCCATAGCCCGATTTACACCGCAATGATTCGTCGTCTGCGTCAGCGCTCAATGGCCAAGCTGGTGTGCATCTGCCATAACGCGCTTCCCCACGAGTCATTCCCCGGCGCAAAAATGTTCACCTCAAACTGCCTCAAGCAGTTCGACACGGTGATCGTGCACAGCGCTCATGACGCAGCGCAGTTGAACAATCTGTCGCCAGCAGTCCGGAGCGAGAAACTTTTCCTGCCACTGTTCGATTTTCTTCGCACGGGTCATGCGGACCTTCCAGCCTCGCCGCATAGTCCACGCGAAAACAAGGGAGACACGTTGCTCTTCTTCGGCAACATTCGGCCTTACAAAGGATTGGACACTCTCCTTCGTGCATTGCCGCTCGTCCGAGCGCAGAGGCCGGACATTCAGCTGCACATCGCCGGCGAGCCTTTTTCGAACAGCCGTGGCCGGTTGAGCTCACTGTTCTCCTGCGCGGAACCGGATCCGCTCGCGCTTGTCGACGATCTGGATCTGCGAGACTGCGTCACGACCGATCTGCGCTATGTTCCCGATGACGAGGTTCCCGGACTTTTTCGCGCCGCATCAGCAGCGGTGTTTCCATTCCACTTCACCAATCAGTCGGCGACTATTAACCTTGCATTAGCGCAAGGTGTTCCTGTGGTCGCAAGCGATGTCGGCGGTATTGCCGAATACGTTCGCGACGGTGAGAACGGGCGCCTTGTTCCGCCGGGCAACCCGAAGGCCCTTGCCAATGCGATCCTCCAACTTCTTGCGAATCCCATCCCGCGGCAGCAGATCCTCGCCAGCACCCAACATCTCTCCTGGCCCTGCTACGTTCAGCAGCTGCTCGGCCTGCCCTCGGTTTCCGGCGTGGCGTTGAATTCGTCTTCAGCCGACGCTATACCTGCACCCTTATGAAGCTCATCGTTCAGATCCCATGCTTCAACGAAGCCCGAACGCTGCCGCTGCTTTTCGAGCGCATGCCGAAAGCCATCGACGGAATCGACTGCATCGAGTTTCTCGTCCTCGACGATGGCTCGACCGACGAAACGGCGGAGGTAGCCGTCCGACTGGGAGTGCATCATGTTGTCCGTGTTGCCGGACGAAATCGGCGTTGGCTCGGACGCGCGTTCAAAATGGGCGCCGACATCGCGCTGCAGCTCGGTGCCGACATTCTCGTGAACACCGACGGAGATAATCAGTATCCTTCCGAGAGCATTCCCCTGCTCGTCCGCCCAATCCTCGACGGCAGGGCGGATATCGTGATCGGAGATCGTCGTCCGGGCACGTTCGCTGAGTTCACTTTCGCAAAGCGATGTCTCCAACGTGCGGGGAACTGGACAATCCGCTTCCTGACCGGTGAAAGCGTTCCCGATGCAGTCAGCGGCTTTCGCGCTTATAGCCGCACAGCGCTCTTGCGATTGAACGTGATCACGAACTTCACGTATACGGTCGACACGTTGATTCAGAGCTACAAGAAAGGATTGGATGTGGCCTGGGTCGAGATTGCTCCGAATCGGAAAACGCGAGAGTCACGCCTGATCAGCAGCTCTCTGGAAAAAGTGCAGCGTTCGGGCTTCAACATTCTCCGGCTGCTCGCGGTCTACGATCCGTTTCGCGTTTTTCTGATCGCGGCTGCTCTCTTTTTTGTCCCAGCGTCGCTCTTGCTCGGTCGATTCTGCTACTTTTTTCTTTTCGACCACGCACAAGCAGCCGGTCACATTCAATCGGTGATCGTCGGCGGCGCTCTTCTCGTAATTTCCGCCGTCTTCGCTGTCTTTTCAATCATCGGCGGTCTTTTGTCTGTGAATCGAATGTTGCTCGAAGACATTCTCTTTCGTCTGAAGTCCGAAGACGCCGAGCGCTCGGCTGAGCGTGATGCCGTTCCCGCGCGCATGGTGGTGAACCGGTCGCGTACCGGAGCTAAATAGGCTATAGAGTTCACCTGGCGAGGGCTTTCGCCACTGACGGGAGGGGTTATGTTCGCAAGAAGCGCGCGAGTCATTACGCTGTTTTTTTTGACGTCATGCTCGGGGACGCTCTTCGATTCGACGCCGCCACAGCTCAAGCTTACGCTGACGAAGCTCGCCAATAATTACCTTTCGCAAATTACTCTCGGAAACGAGAAGCAGTTCGCTGACATGGTCTACTGGCCGGAATTTCTCGGTACGGGGAGCTCGAGGATCACCAGAGACGAGTTGGACAAGCAGTTTCGAGCGTGCTTCCAGCGCTGGTCAATGTATCGCGAAAATCCAAACGCTCACCCACTTGTCGGACTGAAAGTCAGCTCTCTGACCTCTGACGACAACTACGGCGAAATTCGCTTGAAAAAATCACCTCCGACACCGGGCGAACCGCTGACAGAGATTCGAATCAAGTTCATTTGGGAGGGCACCGGCTGGATTATCCGCGAGGACTCCCTTTTCGGAAAGGATAAGTACTGCTCTCAGTACGTCGGAAAGTAATCCCGGTTCGTTATGGGTTGTCCTGATCTACGTAGCTTCGTCCAAGTCCTCCGTGACCGGAAGGACATCGTCGAGATCAATGCAGAGGTCGATCCGAAGCTTGAGCTTGCCGAGATTCATCGGCGCGTAATTGCGGAGCAAGGCCCGGCGCTGCTCTTTCGAAGAGTTCGAGGGAGCAACTATCCGGTAGCAACCAATCTGTTCGGCACAAAGGATCGAGTCGATCTCGCATTCGGCGACGAAGGCAGAAAGGTCGTCGAAGAGGTAGCTCGGCTGCCGATCGATCTCGTGCCTCCGTCAGTGGGAAAGCTGTGGCAGAAGCGATCGCTCTTCAGTCGCCTTTTCAAAGTCGGTCTTCGCTACGAGGGCTTCGACACTGGACGGTGGGAGTCCAATACTAGTGCGAATCTTGACGATCTCCCGATCATTACCTCATGGGAAAAGGACGGCGGGCCCTTTTTCACGCTCCCGCTCGTTTACACGGAGCATCCAGTCGACCACACCCATAACCTCGGCATTTACCGGATGCACAAGTTTAGCCGGAATACGACCGGCATGCATATGCAGATCGGTAAGGGCGGCGGCTTTCACCTTGCTCGCGCGAAGGAGCTGAACCAAAAATTGCCGCTGAACGTTTTCCTCGGCGGGCCGCCTGCTGCAATCGTCTCTGCGATAGCGCCGCTGCCGGAAAATGTGCCTGAGCTGCTCCTCGCCTCACTGCTACTGAAGAAGCGACTTCGTCTGGGCCGCTCCGGGTACGGACCGTTACCTTTCCTCGCTGACGCAGAGTTCGTGCTTCTCGGGTCGGTGGATCCGAATGAGCTCCATCCGGAGGGCCCGTTTGGCGACCACTATGGGTATTACTCCTGGATTCACGATTTCCCCGTCTTCCGCTGTCACGCCATGCTTCGCCGCCGCGACGCAATCTATCCCGCGACGGTCGTCGGCAAACCGCGGCAAGAGGACTATTTCATCGGCAACTACCTCCAAGAGCTGCTGTCACCGCTCTTTCCTCTGGTTATGCCGGCAGTGAAGGACCTCTGGAGCTACGGCGAGACGGGATATCATTCACTTGCCGCAGCAGTCGTCGCCGAACGCTATAAACGCGAAGCGATGGTGAGCGCCTTTCGCATCTTGGGCGAAGGTCAGCTTGCGCTGACGAAGTTTCTGCTCTTGGTCGACCGGCCGATGGACCTCCAGGACTTTCCGAAAGTACTCGAATACATTCTCGAACGTGCGGACTTCCGGACCGATCTCTATGTGTTCTCGAATCTTTCGATGGATACCTTGGATTACACCGGACCGAAGCTGAACGAAGGAAGCAAAGGCGTGCTGCTCGGAATGGGCGACCCGATTCGAACCCTACCGAAGAGCTTCGATGGCAACCTTCCCGCGGGTCTCCGCGAGGCCAAAGTTTTCTGTCCGGGGTGCCTCGTCGTCAGCAACGTTGATTACGCATCGAACCCACGCGCGGCGGAAGAGATCTCTCAGTTGCCTGAGCTGCGGGATTGGCCCCTGGTCATCCTCGTCGACCGCGTGGCCGATGCGACAGCTTCAAGCGCAGCCTTCCTTTGGACGGCTTTTACGAGGTTCGAGCCGGCTGGGGACATTACGGCAAGCAACGTGTCTCTTCACCGTTTCCATCCGCTTCTAGAGCCTCCCGTCGTCATCGATGCCCGGATGAAGCCGCAGTACCCGGATGAGCTGTTCTGCGACCCCCAAACTGCCGCCACTGTTGACTCCCGCTGGAAGGAATATTTCCCCCACTCCCCGATTTAAGCGCAGCTCCGGCTCGATCGGCCGTGAGTTTTCATTCACTCCTTCAGAAGAGGTGTGCTAGACTTTCTTCATCTATGGCAGATGCATCCATCAAAAAGCAGATAATCTCGGCTCTTGAGCATCCCGAAGCGGAGGACGGTCTTTATTTCGGCAACCTGACGCAGCTCTACGAAGAAGAGGAGCGCCCTCCAGTGGTCGGAAAGGACGAGGACATTCTCGAAGCCTTGAAAGAGTTGATCTCGGAGGGACGAGTCTCTACCTCAGAGGGCGAAGCCGGCGTAATTTTCATCCTCAACCGCTGAGCCTTGCTTTTCAACGGGCGCTTTTCAACGGGCGCTTTTCAATGGGCGCTTTTCGATCGACTTAGCTCTCTCCCGCCTGAAAAGCTTCGTGCACTTCTGCCCTCGAATCCGCCCGCCGGGTGTATTGCGCCGCACATCGACGCGCTGGGGCTCGAGAATCTATGCCGCCAATTCCGTTTCGAGTGCGACTCTGACCTTGTCCAATTCGAGGCGCACTGCCTCGAAGAGCTTTTCCGCTTCGACGAGATTTCCTTCATGAACAGACGACTCGAGCCGAGCGCAGAGAGCGCCGAGGTCCTCCGCACCGACCGTGCGTGAGGCCGATTTCAGAGCGTGCGCGCGGCGCTCCGCCCCTTTCAGGTCATTTGTTTTGAGCCACGTCTCGAGCTTTGCAAGCTGCATCGGCGTATCTTGCAAATAGACCGTAACCGCCCGGCGATACAGCTCACGGTCCCCTTCGAGCAGCTCGAGCGCTGCTTTCACGTTTACAACCGTCATAGAGCACATACCTGAATTTCGGCTTCACTTTTTCCGCAGGAACCCGACTTTAGTGCCGTGTCCGGTACGCCGATATTTCATACTGGATATCGGCCCGGCACGCAGCCGCCCCAATAACGACCTCCAGTATTATGAACAGCTCCGAAGAGCAACGATTACGTGAGCTGCTGAAGTTCCAGATCCTTGATACGCCTGACGAAGAGGCTTACGACGGCATAACTTCGTTGCTCGCCGAGCTGTGCAACGTTCCAATCGCTCTTATCAGTCTCGTCGACGAGAATCGTCAGTGGTTCAAATCAAAGCAGGGTCTCGAAGTAAATGAGACTCCGCGCGACATTTCTTTTTGTCGGAACGTCGTTGAGAACGAAAGTCCGCTGATCGTGCCGGACACGTTGCTCGATCCAAGGTTCGTAAACAATCCTTTCGTTACTGGTTCGCCGCATATTCGATTCTATGCCGGCATGCCGATCGTGACATCGAAAGGTTTCGTGCTCGGAAGCCTTTGCGTGCTCGACAGGAAACCTCGAACGCTGACAGAGGGACAGATTAAGTCCCTCAAAGTACTGAGCGCGCAGGTCATGGCGCAGATCGAGCTTCGTTACCTGATGCAGCTCGAAAAAGAAAACAGCACACGCATTGAATCTCAGAATGAGCTGCTCGCGCAACAAACACGGGAGCTTTTGGCCGCTCGCGACGCGGCGATTGAATCGACCCGAACGAAGTCCAAGTTCCTGGCGCTCGTAAGCCACGAGATTCGAACACCGCTCAATTCCGTGATCGGTCTTAGCGAGCTGCTCCTGGAAGAGGATCTCGGGATGAAAGAGCGCAGCTTTATTGAACGCATTCAGCGGAGCGGTGAAATTCTTCTCGAAACCGTAAACGACATCCTCGATCTCTCGAAAATCGAATCCGGAAAGATGCTCGTTGAAGAGCAGACTTTCGACCTTCGTCAGCTTCTGACCGACGCCGCTGACGTTGCGCGACCCCGCGCCGACGCAAAACATCTTGCGCTGAAGATCGACCTCGAAGATACGTCGGCGCATCCTTTTGTCGGCGACAGCCATAAGATCCGCCAGATCGTGCTCAACTTCCTCAGCAACGCGATAAAGTTCACCGCCCACGGCTCCGTCACTGTGCGCTCGGAGACAGTTTCCCGCTCCGGTTTGGGGTCGCTCGTCCGCATCTCCGTCACGGATACTGGCATGGGTATCCCACAGAACCAGATTGAATCGATTTTCGAATCATTTTCACAGGCGGATGGAAGTATTACACGCCGCTTCGGGGGCACCGGGCTCGGGCTCGCGATCTGCAAACAGCTCGCGGTGTTGCTCAAAGGTCGGATAGGCGTGCAGAGCGTTCCGGACCGCGGTTCAACCTTTTGGTTCGAGCTGCCTCTGCTCGCGGCGGAACCCGTCGACACGGAGCCGCACACACCATCCGACGCGCCCGTCTCATTCGGCTCAGTGAATGTCCTCCTCGTCGAGGATGACCCAACCAACCGCATCGTTGCAGAAGGGTTCCTAAGAAGATACTGCGCGCGGGTCAGGTCAGTCGGAAACGGGAGCGAGGCGCTCAGCGCGCTTCGCGACCAACGATACGACCTCATTTTGACCGATATCCAGATGCCCGAAATGGACGGTTATCAACTCGCTGCAGCCGTTCGACAGCAGGAGGGCGCGCGAGCTCATACACCGATCATTGCTATGACCGGCCATGCGCTCGAGGGGGACCGCGAAACATGCCTGAGCGCGGGTATGGACGATTATATTGCGAAGCCGCTTCGTCGCGCCGAGCTGCGGACTCTACTTGAACGATGGGCACCTCCGAATCGCCGATCGTGACACGTTCGAGCAGATTAATGTATGCAGAAAAGAGAGTCGGAACAGACAAGTATTCATCCGTTGTGACGACAGTCATCATGGCGTGCGCGATTGCTGGCCACGCCCACATCCGAGAGCGGAGTGCCCATGAAAAAAATCATCGTCGCAGACGACGACCTGACGAGCCGCTCAATCCTCGTCAACGTCGCCAGAAGCGAGGGCCACATGACGATCGAGACCTCGAGCGGCGCCCGTGCGTGGGACCTCTTGTCAGACAACTCGGACATTGACTGTTTGATCACAGACATGATGATGCCGGAGCTCTCGGGACGCGAGCTCATTATGCTCATTCGCGGCACCGAGCACTACAAACGGCTTCCGATCATCCTCGTGTCGGCAGTGGTCACGTTGAACGAGATCTCTGATATTTTGGAACGTGGAGCCTCGCGCTTCCTCGCCAAGCCTGTGAATACCGCGCATCTGCGCGAATATCTAAACGCTCTCATCGGCGAGAAGCACTAGCTGCAAGACCGCTGGCCGGCGGCGTTGGCTTCCGTCTCGCTACTCAACCATCTTCAGAAGGATCTTCCGCGCGATGTGTTGAAACAGCAGCCGCAGCTTTCCGGCATCGGAGGTAGGAAGATAAACACCCGCTCTCCGTTTCCCGGAATCGGGAAGGTCAGAGAAATCCCGATACTCCCGATAATCGAATTTAACGCGCTTCATTGCGCCGTCGGCATCGGGTACGCGAAGCCTGTTGCTCTCGTCGAGATCCATGGCCAACCGTGAAAGGAAGATGTCCTTCCGATTCGTTTCATCTTCGATG
This sequence comes from Bdellovibrionota bacterium, assembly GCA_046328905.1. Classification (GTDB taxonomy): domain Bacteria; phylum Bdellovibrionota_C; class UBA2361; order SZUA-149; family CAZDWZ01; genus JAXLVP01. Next base: position 597,361 of record JAXLVP010000002.1, on the reverse strand, counting down.
AGCTGGTACGGGTCATCCGCCGGAGCAGCCGGATTCTCATCACCGAGCCCGATAGCGTAGATGGTGCCTTTTCCGACTTCGCGAATGTAGTCCGAAAGCTCGATCGCGCAGTGGAAATACTGCTTTCGCCAATCTCGATGCGCCGGTGTAGCTGCGGTGGGGGAGTATTCGGAACCGTAGGTGCGCTGCGGATCGCCGGGGAGATGCGCTTTGAAAGAGGACAGGCACTGGCCGAAGTTCTGCGCCATCGCCGGTTGCGGATCTGAGCTCATCATCGGGTACGCGCGAGTTCGTCCGTTCTTGCATCGCGGCAAGCTCGAGCCGGGGGTCATTAACGAAGGCGGGAGCTCCGCGGGCTTCTCGAGCCACACACCGAACTCACCGTCCACATCAGAGCGCAACGCGGCAGATTCCACGAGCAGCGACGGGCCGTAATAATACGGAGACTCTCCGGGTGGGATATTACCCTTGCGATTCCACGCGACGGTATACAGATCGTAGTCGTAGTTTCCGGCACCTAAATTACTTTGGTCCAGCTTCGTCGGCTTCACTGCGTCGTCAGCGAACAAGAACCTTCCCGCAGTAGGCGCGCCGTCGCTGAAAAGAACGTAGGTCGGATTCTGCGGCGGCGGCGACGCACTTCCGATCTGCTCGAGCCCGGTCATCAGCCCATCGCAGACATTTGTCGCGCTGCCCGGCTGGAGGTTTTGTTTGAAGTATTCGCCAATCTGCTCGATCTGTTCGGCATTCGCAGGCCCCTGCAAACCTAAATACCTCCGCAGCTCTGAAAGAGAATAGCCCCGCGCTGCCAGATTGTAGACGGAGATATAGATGCGGTCCTTCTCGAGGTCGAACATTCGCAGAAAATCTTTCACGGCGTCGATCAACCGGTGGTATCGACTCGCATCCTCCGAACAGGCGGCGCCGCTGTTTGGGTCTAGGCAGGTGCACGGACCGCTTACCGGACATCGAAGAGAGCCCGAGACATCGAGCACGAGCACGATGTCCGAAACATTCCGGACAGATGTGGAGGCCGCAGTTACCTCTGACCACCCGTCCCGGAAAAAAGGAAGCGCGCCGATGAACAGATAATCGACTTTGCGGCGAACCTGCACCTCATACTCGAACGAGCGTCGATCGCGGAACTGGCTTGGGATAAGTGACCGAGTCCGATACTGCGAGACGACGCTCACGGATCGATCAGACCGCGCAGAGTTGCCCGGCAGATGAGGGAAGCCTTGGCTGGCGAAATTCACGTGGACCAAATGCTCGACCTGGTTCCGCAGGAGCGCCGTAACCTGGGCACTTACCTGCGCATCATCCGCGCTCACGGTTCCGCCTGCGGCTTCACTTTCGACCTGGTATTTACCGCGCATGGTTACGTAGTTGGTGATCGCGAGCGACGCTCCATCGGCTGCATTTTGAGCGGCAAGCTGCGCCCGATAGAGGTTCCCTGCGTCAATTGCGAGTCCGGCAAATGTGAGCAGCGTCAATAAGACGATCGCAAAGAAGATCAGTACCGATCCTCGCTCGGACTCACGCGGGTCAAACAATGGTAACGCCATAGACCCGATCAATGAAGAGGGACACCAAAAAGCCCGCTCCGACGCCCGGCGTCGAATACGGTAGTCGTACTTGGCCGATGACGAGAACGCGATACTCCTTGAGCGCTTGCCCCATGTCCGAGCTCGACTGGGACATCGCATCGTCTCGAACAATATCGCGATCGAAGCGTTTGAATTCGGGATCTGCCGGGTCATCGGTCATGAAAAAATCGCGTTCAACCTCGGTGCCGTTTGGATCTGATCCGAAGAGGGAGAGTGTCAACTTTGGACACGACGCATTGCCGTTCGCGCAACCTGGAAACAGGCTATTGATTTTGGTTCGGAACTCTCCCTCCACGACACCATTCACGCATGTACGTGGGTCAAACCTGGATACCGGCGGGGCGGTACGAGGCGTCGGAAACGCTGCATTATCAGCAACGCAATCGCGGTAAACGGACGTCGCGAGCTCTTTGCTGAGAACCGTCGCAACCTGTTTTAGCTTCAGAAGGCGCGAGCATTCCACGGTCGCAAGAGGGATGAGGAAGATGAGCATACTGACGATGACGAACTCGAGCAAAGCGTGCCCGAGCTCCGCGGAGGCCTTCCGGTCCTGCTTCGTCTTCATGCGCTTGGTTCCATGAGCGTGAAACAACCGCCGCTTACAGCGGCTCGTTGCGGCCCACTGCTTCGGCATTCAACGTCAACAATGGTCCCACAAAATCGATGAAGAGGCTACGAAACCGTTTCTTGATTCGAAGTACCATCAGCTCGTGTTCATCCCCGTTGATGATGTCATTTTCTCCGCAAGACTGATGAGCACTAGTGACCGGACAGAGGGAGATACGATCCTGAGCTTCGAGGGTGACGCCGAGGCGAGACATGGCATTCGCAATAGAAACCCGGACCTGGTTCGGAGTCATCGTGGGGTCGATTGCCGCCGCACGCATGGCTCGGGAGATTCCGAACTGAAGGGTAAGCGCGTTGAAGCTGAAGTAGCACAGATCGACGACCGTCAGGATGAGGAGCAGAAAGATCGGTAAGATCATCGCGTGCTCGATCATCGTCGCACCGTGTTCGTGTTGCAGTCGTGCGCGAGAGTGTCCCATGTCCACACGTCCATTGCTCAGTGTGACATGCTTCAGTCGCAGTGTCGGACTGGTTCATCCAGGATCGATCCCTTCGGCACTGTTCTCTGCAGAACCAAACGCTCAGGACCTGCGTAGAGTTACTCATTTTTAGGGCAAGATCCGTTCCCACCGACGCACGTGGGTCGAGCAGGCATTGGTCCGCTTCTTGCACGATCGACCTCGTCAGTACTGCGTGTCGTTCCACCTTCAGATGCCGCCGCATTTGTTACCTTCGCGAAGCTTCGTTCTGCCGGGATGACACTCCACTTTGAGGAAAGCCTGTGAAGACGTCGTTTGGCCTCTCTCTTTCTTTCGCCTGTTTCAGCGCTGCCACTCTGGTTATTCCCTGCGCGGCCAGAGCATCGGTTCCGGATAACGAGCTGAGCTACGAAGCCAGCCTCCCGGAGGAGCTCGCGTCGAACACACCAACTGGCCCGAACGGTGGGGAGAGCTGCCCGCTCCTGCAAATGAACGTGAACGAGTTCAATTGGGTTGGCGGTATCCGCCGCGACGCTGCGGAGCTTACCGAAGCCGGTGAAAAATCGAGCTGCCTTCAGTCAACGATTCGCGATGGCCTTAACCGTTGTCGGGATGCTGTCAGCCCGGATCTTCGCTGGCGCGATATGGATGATTGTCTCGTGCTCGGTTATTTCATGCATATGCCGCAAGTCGTCTCGCTTTTCGGTCTCCAGGATGTTCCTTATCGGCCGGCAACCGTCGAGGGGGCGCTCGCCGAATCCAGCTGGTATTTCAGAAAGCATTCCTGTAGCGGAGTCTGCCACCAGGGAAAGCTCTTCTTCGACGACGAATGCCACGCCGTAACGAATCTAACGACGCAACAAATCGATAATGCCTGCGACGGTGGAAGCTTCAACTGGGCGACACCCATCTCTCTCCTTTGGGACTCAGCAGCTGACATCGATGAGAACGTTGCGTTCACTCAGTTCCAACTTGATCCGGCGAAGACCGGCATGTGGTACACGTGGAAGGCCTCCGCGGCCGCCCCCCTCCTGGTGTACGACCCCGAACACAAAGGCGTCGTCCGATCTGCTACGCAGCTTTTCGGAAATTGGGCCTTCGGTGGAAAAGTGACAGCGGCGCTCGCTTCGTCCACTCGTTCGAGCAGCATGGGCGTGAATCCGTGGCGAGACGGGTTCGAAGCGCTTGCGACCCTCGATACGGATGCAAGTGGAGCTCTGGAAAAGGATGAGCTTCGCTCGCTGGGATTATGGTTTGATCGGAACCGCGACGGCGTTTCCCAACCCGGAGAAGTGGTCTCGCTCCAGACGGCCGGTGTCTCCAGGCTCTCCGTAAAACCGGACCGGACCGATTCGCTCACCAAAACGATCTTTGCGACGAACGGTTACGAGCGCAATACCGCGCAGGGCGTCATACGCGGCGGATTGGCGGACTGGTATGGAGAATCGGCGAGCTCCGAGCACGAGCTTGTCGGCCGCCAGTCGATGCGGGCCGCCCTTTGCTCAAAGGGCTCTGAGGTCACACTGAACAATCTCTCACAAACACCGTCAGACCCCGCGCTTGACGACTCGCTCACTGCAAAAAGATTCGAAACCCGAACGCCGTTGTCCGGAGTATGGCGTTGGAAAATCGTGAGCGACAGTGAGAACGTGCTCAAGAACCACGGCGGAATCATTACATTCAGCGGCGTGGGAAAAGACGGAATTAACGGCCACACGATTGTTGAGATTTCAGTCAAAGAGATGGGGGGAGGTCTGTCAAAGATGATGCAGATTCTTCCTTTTACCGGCACAGTGACAAAGAACGACCTGGGCGAAACGGTAGCCAGCTTTACGTTGCCCTCAGGAGACGCTGCTGCGAACACCGAGAGCAGCGCCACACTTTCAGCAGAAGGCGAGCTCTTGAACGGAACGAGCAAGACAACGGTGCTCTACAAAGGCAGAAAGATGAAGTTCGAATACCGTTGGGTTGCCGAACGACTCTAAATTCGGATGGAAGGCTCGTCCGCAGGTATTGGGGCGGGAAGGAGAAGCTCGTCCGATGTCGAACCTTCCCTTCGCGCCCGCGGCATCTCCGACGTCATTCCAAAGCGACGGGAGCTGAGAGCTGAGCACGGCTATCGCTCGCTAATCGTGAGCGCAGCCTTCTCGGCGCGCTTCCGTGACGAGCCGAACATCACCGTCAACAGGGACGTGCTCTGATCGGCGGAGAAGTTTGGAACTTTCCTCTCGGCACGAACCGCAGCTTCCTTCATCTCCTTCAGCGAATCCACCGCCTGCTGAAGCTGGTGGTGCATGTCGCACTGCATCTGAACGACCTTCGCGTCGAACTCGGCGGATTTCTTCGCAATGACGTGGGCCTGGTAGAGCTCGGAGCCGGCGATAACGACCATCCCAATCATCACGACCACGTAGCAACTGTTTCGTAGCATGATCCCCTCCGGTGAATTCTTGGCAACATCCGGGCTCGCGGAACAAAACCTCCGTGGTAGAGCTTCCCGAACCCAGATTGAACGCAAAGATCCAGCGCAGAGAGAGGACCGATCTCATTCAATCTATCATGTCCGAACCAGCCAAACGATAAGCTTTGTTTCAGTGGGTCGCTTGAATAGCGATCGAGGCACAGACACAATAGAGGAGACGGACCTTCAATCCGCCGCTGTGCACCTCGATCCTTTCGAAGTAATCGCAACGGCAGATCATCTGGCGAGTGGATTGAGGTTTTTCCGGAGAGCGCCGCTCTCCCCTCCCCCTCGAACGTCCGCTAGTTTCCGAAAGGGGCTGATCATGCGGGCTACTCATCAGGCATTTCGTTGTATTTTTTCTGCGCGCCTCTTCCGGTTCGGACGAGGAGATCCTTTGCGGAGCTTCGGTTCTCCGACAATCGTCACGTTGCTTCTCTTGGCGTTCTCACTCGGTTGCGCGAAACAGAGTGACCCGAGCGAGCATACCGACACGTCGGCAAGAGACGCTCCGGTAGCAGAGGAACTCCCTCCGCTCAGAGCAGGCATGCCGAAGGATCCCGAACAGGTCGCCGCTGCAAAAGACGCAATTATCCTTCTCATCGTTTTTGCTTGGCTGCTGCCCCTGTTTCTCTTCGTCATGCTTCGAGCGTACTATCACGCTCCGGATACCTTCCGGCTTCCGACACACAGCACAAAGGTCACTCCGCACGTGAATGCGAGAGATGGGACAGTGCGTGACTCGGATGGCGGGAAAGGTCGTGAGCAGAGGGATATTCCGCGGTACCGCATCTGAGAGCGATTCATGCGGGGGAGGAAAGCGAAAAACGGCATCGCGAGGGTATCGCGATGCCGTTTCGGGGTTGTCATGGGATTTACAATCCGCTCGCCCACCTCGCGCTAACGCTCAGGGGCGGTTGCGAAGCGTGCTCCGCGATTAACGCTGGAGCAGCTGCAACGCAAGCGACGGCTGTTGGTTCGCCTGTCCGACGATTGCAGTCGCAGCTTGTTGCAGAATGTTCAGTCGAGTCAGCTCGGCTGCTTCTTCCGCGACGTCGACGTCACGAATTCGGCTCTCCGCAGCAGTGAAATTTTCTCGGGCAATTTGCAAGTTCTGAATTGCAACGTTCAGTCGGCTCTCTGCCGCTCCAAGCGTTCCACGGTTCGTGGTCAACGAGGTGATTGCTCGCGATACGGCGTCGATAGCTGACCGCGATGCCTCCTGAGCGAGCTGGACCGTGCCGGCGTTGATTGAGTAAATCAGCGAGGAGCTTCCGGTTGCCGCGAGACCCATTGAAGCGAGAGTCGCTTGAACACCCGAATATGAGACCTGCGAGTTCGACAGACCGTCGAAGCCTACCTGGAAGGTAACGCTGGCAAGTCCGTTCAACAAGCTCAAGCCGTTGAAAGTCGTTGTGAGCGCGATTCGCTCCAATTCGCTGCCAAGCGCCGTGAATTCGAGAGCAAGGGCCGAGCGTTGTGTGGTGCTGTACACACCGTTCGCCGACTGCTCGGCAAGCTCGTCCATTCGAGTGAGAACGTCAGTCATCTGACTCATCGCACCGTCGGTGATGGCGATGATAGAGATACCGTCGTTGGCGTTTCGAATCGCCACAGTTGCGATTCGGGAATCCGCGTGTAGCTGTTCGGCGATAGCCAGTCCGGCCGCGTCATCGGCTGCAGTCGTGATCCGCAATCCCGAAGATAGTCGCGCGTACGCTTTGCGCAGTCTGTTCGTTGTGCTGTTCAACGCGTTTTGCGCGTGAATAGACTCAACGTTGGTTCGTATATTCAGTCCCATGGTTTACCCCCTCCGTGATCCTTGACAACCCTTTGCTGTCACCCCTTAATGGCACGCCTCGACTTCCGTGTTACGCTCCGTCGCTGGGGTTCAGCACAATGTTTTGTTTGTGCTTCCACTTCCCTTTGTATTTTTACTGCTACTGCTGAAGGTACTGCTGAAATGCGGCTAAGACAGAAGCCGCGCACACGGCGAGACCGCTGCGAGGGTTCTCCCTCGAGCGTGATCGGCTCCGTGAGCAACTCCGGAAAGAACAACTGCAGAATACAATGCAGTCTCTAAGCAGATGTCGTGCCAACTTGTGTTCGCTCGGCTCAAACAACCGTTTCTTCTGAGTCTTCGCGCGCAAGTGCGTGCTTCAAACCGGTCACGCGCTTCACATAAAGCCGAGTTGAGGCCGGTAAATGCGGTTCTACCGCGGAATAATCCGCGGGGTTTTTGCCGAGAGCGCGTGCCTTTGCTTGGGCGCGAGCGACGTTCCCCTCACCTGCATTGAATGCTGCGACGGCAAGTTTTTCCAACTGCTCGGCAGATCTCGCCGGGACGGTCTTCATGTTCGAGCCGAGATTTGTTTCTTCACTAAAGATATCGTGAAGCTTTCTGAGGTAGCCTACTCCAAGGTAGGCGTTCTGTGCCGGATCGAACGGATCGTATCTCTCCGCACGCATACCTGCGTGGCCTAACATCCGTTTTCCGGTCGAATCGAGGAGCTGGAAGATACCTTTTGAGTTGTGACCGTCTTTACTTACGGCCTTCGGTTCATACGCACTTTCCACCTGAGCGACTGCCATGCTGAGGTTTGGGTCGATGCCGTAGTATTTTCCGGCAGTGGCAATGATCTCTTTGATCGCTTCCTTCTTGCTGTACGCTTTCGTGGCTGCAAGGGCCTCAGGTTTAACCGCTAAGCGCTCGATGCTCGCAATCTGCGGCATCTTCGGGGCCTCATCATCGCCCTCCTCGAGCTCGTTTGCGTCTACCGCCTCAGGGAGCAGCGCTGCAGGAATCGCTTGCAGCCTTTCCGCCCCGAGCAAGTGAGGAACCGCCGGTTTGTCCCCTATTTCGCCAAGCGGTGGGACTACGGTCGGATTGGAAAGAAGCGGTCGTCCGACGGCCAACTGCGGGTTATCGGTCGTAAGCGGTGCTGAAACTTTGACAGCTGGAGCCTCTAATCTGACGCTCGTAAAGAGGGGTGTACCTTGCGTGATGAGGCTGCTCAGAATAGGCGGGGCAGTTTCGCCCGCGCTGCTCAGCTCTCCGACGTGAAGGTTTGTGAGCGTCGGAACGGGCGGCGGCTCGGCTGGTTTCTCGTTGACCTGCGAGTGCTGATTTGTCCCGTTTTCATTGGGTTTTGCGCCCTTATGCTCCAGGTCCGCAAGGACAGCCGCAAACTTCTTTCCAGTCGTTGACGGAGTCTCGCGAGGCGCGTCGGTAGACGAGCCCAGGCGCTGAAGGTTGCTGCTGAAAGAGGTGTCGAAGATTGATGTCATAAGTATTGCTCCGGCCTTCGAGTCGGAAGTCCCAATACTTATAGAGCAGCAACCATACCAGTTCTGCGCAGGGGCGAATCGGTCAAAAAACGTTGGCGCTACAAGGCTTTAGCACTACCTGCCCAGCTTCGAAAGCCGGGCAGCCCAAGCACCTTGATGAGCTCTTCTTTGACACACCCATTCACGGCGTCTTGAAAACGTTCCGGCGTGAGCACGTTCTTCAAGCAGCTCATTTTCTGTTCGACGACGCTGTGAATCCGGGAGAGCTCATCCGCGCCGAGCTGCTTCAATCCCGCAGACAAGGCTTGATCGAGAAAGTTGCGATATTCGGCGGTCAGCGCTTCGTCAGGTTCCGTTTCTCTTCTCACCCCGCTCGGTCGCGGCTCGGGTGCTCGGAAGATCTGAAGCTCGGGACGTCGCGATCGAGCAGATTCGGCCGCGATAGCTGCTGTGCTGGTTCCGGGCGCCCCTTCGAACGTCGGTGGAACAGCGAAACGATACGGGGATTCTACCGCTCGATAGAGAAAGCCGACCTTGCTGCGCGATACCTTCGGGTCGTTATTCTCCACGAGATAATCGTAGTACTGCACGATTCGATCGATGGCGCGATAATGTGTATCCGTCTTCCCCATCAACAGGCGCTTTGCTTGAGAGATTGAAATTCCACGTGAGACAAGCGCTTCGATGAGCTGATCACGAAGCTCGGGTGTAGAGCTCGACGCATCCGCCCGGCCGGCTGATGGTGTTCGCCCGACCTCGCCCGAGGAAGAGCGAAACGCATTCGATGCGGTTTTGCCAGGGTAAGAGCTTGCGCCGCGAGGGAGCGCGCCGCGCGAAGCTTGCGACGGACCCGTTTGCAGAGAAGGCTCATGAGGGTGTACGCCGGCGGCCGGAACGGACGAATAAGCGGACCCGTCCTGAGACCGGGAAAGATACGCCTCGTTCGTATAGGCGCCATCTGCCATGGGTTCACGGCCGCTTTCTTCCGCAATCGCTCCTTTCCCGCCAAATTTGACGTCTCGACCCGAGCCGCTCGATTTTCCGACACGGGGTGCAGTACCGAACTTGGCGGCTGCCCCCTGGGGAGCGGCGACAAAGCGAATGGTCGCCTGCTCTCCTCGACCTCCGATTTCGAAGCTCGAGAGGAATCCGATCTTCTGCAGCTCTTCGAGCGCCGGCTCAATCTGCTGACGAACCGATGAGACGTAACGGTAGTTCCTCGAGAGCCCGAGCTTCTCAAACGCAAGGGTAAGGAGCGGCTTTTCGAGAGTGGACCGAAAATAGAAGTGCTTGTCCAAGTAACGGTACAATCTCCGGCTCACAGCGCTTTTGAGCTGGAAGTACAGGTCGAGGTCGAGCTTTTTGATAAACCCTGCTCGGAAGGAATCGAACAGCATCTCGCTCCAAATAAAGAAGCTCGGCGGCGGCTCGAGTGAAGGCGTACCTTTTTTTCCGCGATGGTCGTTGATCTCGTAGGCGTCGATGATCCCGAAGTTACAGGTTTGATAGGACTTGGAGCTATTGTCGTAAAACGAGTTCGTGGCACGGATTCGCACACCACTCAGTCGGTCGAGACTCTTGGTCAGGCGTGAATAGCTCCTGCCTTCAGTGCTCCAGCGAAGTGCCTTGAGGAGCTCATACCTCGTGAAGTGGACCTTCCTGTTCCGAAAACCATCGTCCATGCTGAGACGGATGAGCCCCAAAATAACATCATCATCCGTAGAAGTCGGAAGGCCGAACTTGTCGGCCGCGGTGATGATCCATTTGCGCTCCACCATCTCACCGGATTTCGTTCGCAAGTGGTCTGAGAATTCCAGCGTCTTGACGTTTGGGTCGACGCGTGTGGACAGCACGGTGAGCGGAAACTCCGCGAGATTCATCTCGTCTCGAGAGAATGCACCGGAGGAGCTCATCGCCGGAAAGCTGAGTGGAGGCAATCCGCTGTTCGCAACGCTGTCGCGAATGTCTTCGTCGGAGTCCTCCGGTACGCTTGCCGGAGAATTGGTGTGTGACGGAAGATTGCTCTCAAACCGCCCGCTTCGGGAAGAGCTGAGCTCGGGCCGCTGATGCTCGTTATCGGTTCCGCGCGCCGTGGCGCTGCCCGAATGTGGATCGTCTACAGTATCCCGGCGGCGGGCGAGCTCAGCGCGGACGCCTTCTTCGGAAAGAAATCCTGTCTCGGTAAAAAGCGCGCTGTCAGCAAGCAATCCCGCTCGCGCGAGAGCGTGTTGTGAAGTCGCTCCCACAGGGGTACGCTCGGTCGCAGGACTCCGGCGAATTTTGCTGTGCGGAACTGACTGATGCCCCATTGAAAACGTAAGCGGGAAGAGCTGCGGTTACTAAACCTCTACAGAGAGCGGTGACGCTCCTGTTCACTTTAACTAACTTTAACTTCCAATCACCTCGTTTTCTTAACAAGGTACTTTTAAGTTTAACAACAGTACATTTTAGTTCTATGTACATGAGTACAGACCCGAAAAAGTCTGTAATTGCGGACAGTTATCGTGGATAATTTCTTTCGTTACCCGATAGTTCTTGGGCCCAAGCACGATAGACCTTGCACTCGCTTCACGTTCGCCTCCTGCTCGATGCACGAGCGCGCTTAACTCATTTCCTGTTTAGCCTTCCTCCCAGGCACGAGAGGCACTTCGTCCGAAACCCGATACCGTACGAGGCTCTTAGTCCAATGCACGCTATGGGGAGCAGCGCACCGCGCTCCCCTCTCCGATGGTTCGACGCAAGTGTACTAATTCATTGCTTATTTGGTTTCACGATACGCGCTGTTATTTCAATGCACGTTGTCCCCTTGTGGTCGGAATATCGTGCATTGGCCTAACAACCGGAAGGGACTCACTTTGTCCGCCCTTATCGTGGCGACGCCTACGTCGGAAGCCCATTTGAGGCCCATTTTATGGGCTCTGGACGTACTTTTTCGGACGTACGTACGTCTCCACAGGGGACTGATGGACTGTGTTTGAGAGCGTTTTCGAGCCTCAGAGGGCCAAGCCCGTACTTAAGTCGTTGCACGTGTACGCCCTCCCCTACCTTGCAGATCACCTGCAGATGAACTAAGTCTCAGTTCGTCCATTGCGCCCTGTTGCGCGTCTTTCCAAGTTCTCCCTAGGTCTCAAAATCGCTGAGAGGTCAGTTCACAGTGCGGCATAAAGTCTTAGCTGTTGTTAATCAAAAGGGCGGAGTCGGAAAAACGACCACAGCCGCCAATCTCGGCGCGGGTCTAGCGCTCAATAATCAAAAAGTTCTCCTGGTCGACATCGACGCTCAGGCAAACCTGACGGCCCATCTCGGCTGCTCGACCGACGAGTCCGGCGAGCAACCGAGCATGTACGAGGTGCTTCGATACGGCGAAAAAATCGAGAACATCATCGTTCCGATCGAAGAGAACCTGTCGCTTGCGCCGGCCGGCCTTTTGCTCAGCGCGGCCGATCTCGAGCTCGGCGGCATCATTGGTCGTGAACAGCTCCTGCGAAAGGCCCTCCAACCCGTCATCGACCGGTTTGATTACGTCGTGATCGATTGCCCGCCGTCGCTCGGTCTACTTTCTTTGAACGGCCTGGTCGCTTCAACCCGTGTGGTAGTCCCCGTTCAGAGTGAGTTCCTCGCACTTCACGGTGTTCGCCAGCTCCTCGACACCATCGACCAGGTACGAAGTGCCTACAACCCTTCGCTGGGAGTCGGTGGGGTATTGCTTTGCCTCCACGATGCGCGGCGCCGATTGTCGCGCAGCGTTGCGGACACCGTCCGGGAATATTTCGGCGACCTGGTTTTCAAGACGATTATCCGCACGAACGTTGCCCTAGCTGAAGCCCCCGCGCGAGGGGTCTCAATCTTCCGCTACGATTCTCGTTCAACCGGAGCTGAAGACTACGCTAACCTCGCTCAGGAGATTTTAAACGATGGCGCGAAAGAATCTTAAATTCGAGCTCAATCCCCTACTCACCGGTCCGAGCCTCGAAGCTCGCACAAAGTCGGGCAGTCCCTATCGGCTGCTCGCGCTCTCTGAAATCGACGTCGACCCTGAGCAGCCGCGGCGAACCTTCGATCCTGAGGCGCTCGCTGAGCTTGCCGCTTCGATTAAAGAGTATGGGGTCATGTCCCCGATCCTTGTTCGTGTCACCGCCGGCGGCACCTATCGCGTCATCGCCGGAGAACGCCGTCTTCGAGCTTCAAAGCTTCTCGGTCTCGACACGATCCCTGCAATTATCGATTCTGATGAAAATGACGACAACAGCACACTCGCAAAGCAGCTCGTCGAAAACCTCCAGCGCCAAGACCTCTCTCCGTTCGAGCGGGCGCAGGCGATCGGACAGCTCCGGGACCGCTATCAGCTTAGCGTGAGAGATATCGCTCGGCGTCTCGGCGCTTCGAAGAGCATGGTTCAGCGCAGTCTTGAGCTCCTCGACCTCCCGGACGACCTTCAGTCGGCGCTCCTTGCGGGAGCATCGGAGAGCAAAGTGATGATCCTCCGAGAGATCGAGGATCGTGAATTGAGGAAAGACCTGATTGCCCAGCTCGACCAGTACTCGAGAGACGGATTGGAGCAGAAGGTCCGACAGCTGCTCCTTGGCGAAACGCAGGATGAGAAGGTGTCCCACGGTGGGACAGCCGGACGCGGCAAGAGCGGTAAGCGCGCCGTGTCGGCTGATGACAAGCGTATCGTGGACGAAATGCAGCGGGTCCTCGGCACGAAGGTGACCCTGGCCCGCACGAAAAACAAGACGGGGCAGGGGAAGGTCATCATCGAGTTCTATTCTGAAGACGACCTCGGCGAAGTGCACCGCCGGCTCACCAACTGAGGTGTCTCACCGTGGGACAGCGCCTGATCTCGAGCAAATTTGAGGAGTTGCGAGCTCTCGCGGATGAGTGGCTCAACGCAGAGTTAGCTCGGATCGATCTGCAGCCAGGACTTCGCGAGGCGTGCTCGACAAGTCTTCTGTCACCGGGCAAACGACTCCGGCCGATTCTGACGCTCGCCGTAGCGGAGGCGCTGGAGGTTCCGCTTGAGGCGCTGCGTCCCGTTGCGCTCGCGCTCGAGCTGATCCACACGTCCTCGCTCATTCACGATGACCTCCCCGCGCTCGACAACGACGATCTGCGAAGAGGGGAGCCGACCTGCCACAAACGGTTCGGTGAAGGTATCGCTCTGCTTGCGGGCGATGTGCTTCTGCTTCGTGCTTTCGGTTTGTTAGCCGAAGCTCCCGCGCCGGCCGCCACGGTTGTCGCCTGGACCAACTTGCTCGCCACTGCGGGCGTAAAGCTGTGTAACGGTCAGACCCTTGATCTGCGCTTGGCCGGCAAGTCAGGTCCTGTTGTTGCTCCTGCTGACGATAACGTGCTGGAATCGCTGTGTTTTATGAAGACCGCAGCGCTCTTTCGAGCCTCGGTCATGGCGCCGCTCTACGCGCTACCGTTGGAGCAGTGGAGCAAACTCGAGCCTTCGCTCTCCGACCTCGGCAATCAGTTGGGGTTGCTTTTCCAGATCACTGACGACCTTCTCGACTCCGGAGAAGAGAGCTCTCACGACGAGAGCGAGATCAACTGGGCGCAGAAGTATGGTGTCGAGGCGGCAGATGCTCGAGCCGATAAAGCGCTGAACGCAGCGGAAGCTGCACTTGCGGTGCTCGGTTCTCGTGGCGATTTTCTGCTCGATCTCGTTCGCGCAGTGCGCTCCCGCCGAAGCTGACTACTCCCCGGGCTGTCCGAGCCTGCTGTCCAATTGATACTCCTTGAACTTGTTGAGCAGCGTCTTGTAGCTCACGCCGAGAATCTTTGCCGCTTTGGATTTGTTTCCACTCGTCTGGCTCATGACGCGGAGGATCGCCGCGATCTCCGCCTCCCGAACGGCGATGGCTGCAATGTCAGGAAGATTCTGCTCTTCGTTCCCGGCGGGCATCGGAGCCGCTGCGCCCAACTGGAACGAGTCGGCATTCAGCTCACCGTCGCTGAAGATCATCGCGCGCTCGATGACGTTTTCAAGCTCCCTCACGTTTCCAGGCCAACTGTAGTTCTCAAGCATTCGAATCGCCTGCGGAGAGAGCTGCGGAGTCGGCATGTTCATGTCCGCGGCGAAGCATTTGACGAAGTAGTTGGCGAGCAGCGAAATATCGCCGGTCCGTTCGCGCAGGGGAGGGACCTCGAGCACTACGACACTCAGCCGGTAGTAAAGGTCGGAGCGGAAGTTCCCTCGCTTAATTTCGTTCTCGATGTCGCAGTTCGTAGCCGAGATGACCCGCGTGTTTACCTTCTGAACCGAATTGCTTCCAATCCGCTTGATCTCCGACTCCTGAAGCACACGAAGCAGCTTTACCTGAAGCTCCATCGGCATGTTGCCAATCTCGTCCAGGAAGATGGTCCCGTTGTGAGCCACTTCGAACAGGCCGAGACGCCGCTCGGTTGCGCCGGTGAACGAGCCCGCTTCATGCCCGAAAAACTCACTCTCTAGCAGCTCGCCAGGGGTAGAGGCGCAGTTCACCGCGACAAACGGATTCGCGGCACATGAGCTGTTTTCGTGGATATATCGGGCAATCAGGTCCTTTCCGGTTCCGCTCTCGCCGAGGACGAGCACCGGTGTGGTGAGCGGAGCAACCTTGGCTGCCTGTTTGAGGACGGCCTCGAATTGCGGGCTTTGGGTGACAAGCCGCCGCTGACTTCGCTTGCGGACACCCAGCAAGTTTCGATCGACCACGCGCCGATGCTCAATGATCTGTCCAATAACGGTACAGAGAGTGGAGGGGTCGAACGGCTTGGTAATAAAATCGGTCGCGCCGAGCTTCATCGCCGTGACTGCGATGTCTATGTCGCCGTAAGCAGTCATCACTACGACGGGCACACTGTTATTGATAACGCGTGACTCCTTGAGAAAATCGAGCCCACTTTTGTTGGGCAGCTTGAGGTCCGAGAGAACAAGACTGAACTGATCGGTCTTGAAGATCCCGAGGCCCTCCTCAGCGGTGGCCGCACCCGCTACCTTATAGCCTTCTGCGCTGAGAACGGTGCACAGCACGTCGCGTAAAGAATCAGTATCTTCTACGACTAAGATACTTTCCATTTGAGTCTCACCAGATGAAGTTTTCAGACCGCATTATTGAGCAAAACAGGGGCCAAAGGTAATCATCGGGAATAACTCGGTATTTATTCGTTATTAGCCGATAACCACGCGCAAAAACGAACTGACTCGACCACTTTCTGCGTAGTTCCATCAGCTCGAACGCTGTGATTTGTAAGGTTTGCTCTCCGAGTAGTGATGGCGTAATTACAAGTGACGCCCTCAGTTCCGGGGGCATGAAAAATCTTCAAAGAGACTGAAAAGGGGGGTGGTGATGACGCAGCAGATTCGAAAAGCGGTCATTCCGGCAGCGGGACTTGGAACGAGATTTCTTCCGGCGACAAAGGCAGTGCCGAAGGAGATGTTGCCGATCGTCGATATTCCGACCATCCAGTACATCGTGAAGGAAGCGGTTGAGTCCGGAATCGAAGACATCATCTTCGTGACCGGCCGCGGCAAGAACGCGATCCTCGATCACTTCGACGCATTCCCTGAGCTCGAAGGAAAGATCGAGCGCGAAGGCAAGCTCGATCTCCTGCATACCCTGCGCGAAGCCAGCTCGATGGCGCGTATCATCTCCGTTCGACAGCAAGAGCCGCGCGGGCTCGGCGATGCCGTTTTGTGCGCAAAGGACCTGATTGGCGACGAGCCATTTCTCGTCCTTCTCGGCGATGATCTCGTGGATTCCAGCACGCCCTGTTCAAAGCAGATGATTGACGTGTTTCAGAAGCATAACAAGTCGGTCGTAGCTTTGCTTCGCGTTCCGGATGAGGACGTTCCTCGCTTCGGAATTTGCGGCGGTCACGCAGCGGCTGAGCGTGTGTATGCTCTCGACACCATGGTCGAAAAACCGAGCCTTTCCGATGCACCGTCGAATCTGGCCATTGTCGGTCGTTATATCCTGAAACCCTCGATTTTCAGCTACCTGGAAGAGATCGAGCTCGGCAAAGGCGGGGAGCTTCAGCTCACCGATGCGATGGCGCGAATGATGAAGGTCGAAGGCTTCATCGGCTACGAATTTACCGGCGAACGTTATGACGCCGGCGACAAATTCGGCTTCCTCCAAGCAAATATCGCGTACGCTTTGAAGCGCCGTGAGATCGCTCCGCGTTTGAAGGCGTACATGGCGAAAGTCGTTGGCGCTGACTAATCAGTGACCGACGGCCAAGCCGTCTGAAGCCTGCAGAGAAGCCGTCAGGGGTGCATTTCGGGGCAGCGCTTCGAGTGCGCCAGTTCCGAAGTTATCTCGAATCGTTCGGCCCGCGGGCGGACTTTTGATGCAAGACACGTTCACATCTGCGGCTTCCCAAGCTGCATGGATTCTTAGCGAAACGAAGTTTCGCGTCCGACACCTTCGGGCGGCGCTGCCGGATGCCTCCGGATTCATCGGTACGTTTGGAGATGGTTACTTTCGTCTCCTGCGGAAGCTTCTCCCGGGAGGGGGGACGCTTACTCGCCTGTCCCAATCCGATGAAGAGCTTTTGCTGCTTCGTTTGATTCGAGAATCCAGCGCATTTCCTGTCCTTCGTTCGGAGCTTGAACAGAGTCCGACAGGGTCCCTTCGGTTGCTCAAGCGGAGCGTGGCCCCGATTCGACGATTCATCGAGACCGTCCGGGTTCACGAGCGCACCGAGCTCGTGCTCAGAGAGCTTCTCGACGATTTCGGAAACACCAAGCTGGGGCAGGAGCGTCTGACCGAGCTGTTCGTGCTTCTCGAAGCCTACCGGACCTTCCAAATCGAGAACCGTACTTTCGACGCCGCTGGAGTTCTTGAGGTTCTCGCGGAGATCGTCAGTCGCGGACCGGCGGCGCTCAAATCGGCTGCGAAGTCGCTGCCTCCGACTATCGTGCTGGACCAGCCGACAGAGCTGTTCCCCTTGGAGAGGCGAGTGTTGCTCGGTCTGAGCCGCGTAGTTGAGGTTCGTTTGGTGCTCGACCAAACGGTGCTTGAAAGCGCTCCTCCGTCCTCGGCACCGCGAATCAAGGAATTCGCCGAAGCGCTTCCGCCGTCGAAGCGGAGCCTCGCTTCCGTGCTGTATTTTGCGCGCTCCGAACTAAGATCGGCAACACCGCTCCTGCCCTTCCATTCTGAGCGCGAGGCCGCGCTGAGCGCGGTATTTGATGGCGAAGACGTAACTGCTCGGCGCTCGTTTCACGGCGTCGAGATCTGGCCTGCCGTAGAGCGTCGCGATGAAATTCGAAGGGTGGCACGGGCAATCGCATATGAGATTGAACGTGGGACATTCGCCCCCTCCGATGTGCACATAGTCGCTCTGGATCTTGACGCCTACGGGGAGCAGTTCGAGCGCAGCCTGGCTCAATTGGGCGCCCCGGCGTGGTTACCGAAAGGCCGCCGGCTTTCCGAAACTCCGGTCGGAAGCCTGCTCGACGCCCTGCTGCAATGGGCCGCAGCGCCGTCAATTAAATCGCTGCGCGCGCTGCTTGTACACCCGTCATACGCAGTCCGGACGGATGGGAGCGAGGCGTTCGACGCGAGGTCGTTTGTTTCCAAGTTCGGCGAGTTTCAGGGGCTTCACTCGCTGCTTGAGCAAACTCAGAATGAATCTGCCGCGGATCCGGTATCTTCTCAGACCCCCATATTTCAGAGTTTTTTCGCGCTGACAGAGCTCCTGGGCCTCCCCGAAGGCTTTCTTCTTCGCGAAGAGTGGGCGGCTCCGATCCTCGCGTATCACGAAAAGCGTTTCCGGAAATATCCGCCAAAAGGGCCGCAGTTTCCGCATTTTCGCGAGCTGCTCCGAGCGATGGCGGCAATCGATTCGGAGCGCACCTGGACACTGGAATTGGCGAACGCCGTTTCTGATTTCGATTTCGCGAGCGCGCTCAGAAAGCGATTTCACGCCGTTCGAAAACGCCTCAATCGAGCACTCAGCAAAGCCTTTCTCGCCACCCATCCAGCGGAGCGAAGGGAGCTTTCCTATGCAGCAGCGGCGCTTCGAGAAGTAAGACCCGTTCTGCGTCACGCAGACCGTTACTCGAAGCTCGCGTCGTCGGGTGTGGGCGGTGAGCCGCTTGGAACGCCGCTTGTGAGTCTAGCGAAGAATGTGTCCGAGCTGTTGACGTCGCGTTTTGTTGCGCTACCGCCACCCCAATCTGCAGTAGCGATCACGGAGCTGCTCGACGTCCGTGCGATGCAGAGCAAAGTCCGTTTCATGGTCGGTTTCACAGCCGACGCGTTTCCTCCGGGCGCGAGACAACAGCCGGGAACCGAGCTCGACCGTGCATCACTCGAACTGACTCGCGAAGCCGGTAAAGCGGGAGTGGTTTATGAAGCGTATGCATTATTTGCACACGTAATGAGGAGCTCCGACCAACTGGTGCTGAGCTTCCCGCAGCAGGGGATTACCGATAATATCGAGCCTGCGCCGGTTCTGGAGCAAATTTCCGCCTGGATCGACCCGCAGCCGCAACCGCTTTTCGACGAACCTCCACAGACCTGGCGGGCGATCCCCGCTGAAGAGAATACGTTCGTCGAGCGCGGAATTGATCTCGTCCGCGCCCGAGAATCAGCAGGCTTCACAGCTTACGACAGCTATCTCACGGGCAGTGTCTCTCGTGAGGAAATTGCCCGAGCCTCCGCAGGGCCAAATGGGGCGAGCAAATCTGCTCAAATCCGGTTTTCGGTCAGTGACCTCGAGACCATGAGTGACTGTCCGCAGCGGTACTTCTTCCAAAGGGTGCTCGGCGCTGCGACAGAGAAAGGTGGCTTTCGGGACCTGCTTGCGCAAGAAACGGGCAACGTCGTGCACGACTGCCTTTTCGAGTTCCATCAACGACCCAGCAACCGAACGCTCATCCGCTCCGACTTCGCGGCAGCGTGCAGAGAGATGTCGCAGCTCGCTCGCCGGAAGATTCAGGAGAGTGTTCTCTCGTCTCTCGATCATCCATTCGCGCAGGCGCAGTGCGAACGGATCACTCTCGGCCTTGACGAACCCGGCGATACCGCAAAGCGGGGTTTCCTGAAGGCAGCGCTCGTATTCGAACGAGAGCTCATGCCTGAGCACACGGTGAAGTGCGAGGTCGATTTCAACGACCTGCGCATTGAAAGCGAAGCCGGTCCGATTCGCGTTGTCGGTAAAATTGACCGCGTCGACCTATCGGCGAGTGACTCTGGTGCCCCCGTCGTGGAGGCTGTTTGGGACTATAAGACGGGTCCCGTTAAATCAGGGACCGATGTGCAAAAGTGCCGGAGCCTGCAGGTGCCGCTCTACGCTTTGGCCGCTCAGCAGCTGTATTCCTCACTGCCGAAGCGAGGCGGAATGATCCGTCTCGGCGAGCCGAATCGTCGCGGCGACGACATGAAAAAGGGCACGCTCGTCGAGCACCTGGCGTATCAACGCGGCAAGCCGCTGGTGCCTGAGCAGGTGGAGCCAACCGTTCAATCGGCCGCGGAGCACGTTCGTGCGCTCGGCGTTCAACATGCTGACGCCGTTTTCTCGCAAAAGCTCGAGACCCAAGCGTGCGACTACTGCGAATTCAGGCAGAGCTGCTATCGCGACGAAGCGTTGCTCGAAAAGAAAATTACCGGTGAACAGCGGCTGATGCGGTCTGTCCCTGAGCTGCCGCGCCCCGAACCGCTGCTCAAAACGAGGCCGTCAGCAATCGGCAGGTTGTCTGCCGAGCAGGAGGCCGCCTCGGAGATCAATCGCAATATTGCCCTGACAGCTGGAGCAGGCTCGGGAAAGACCGCAGTAATGTGCGCGCGTGCGATACGCTTGGTGTTGGACGGCGCACCGCTCACCTCCATCGTGGCGATTACTTTTACCGAGAAAGCTGCGCTCGAGATCCGAGCGCGGATCGAGCGCATCATCGATCAAACGCTTGAAACCGGCGTTTTTCAGGACTCCGAGGTCACCTCCGCTCAGCGGCAGCAGCTGATGAAAGCGCGTATCGATCTTCCGGGCGCTCCAATTGGAACAATCCATTCACTCGCGGCAAACATCGTGCGCATGGATCCAGTGTTCTCCGGTCTCGGGGAATACACCGGAATCGCTCACGGTGGAGAACAGGCGGAGCTGATCGGTTCAGCGCTCGACGAAACGTTTGCTGGCGCCGGCAGACCTGTTGTCCAGCAGCTCCTCAGACGAGGAGTTACGCAGAAAGCGCTTGAAAGACAGATTCCCGATCTCGTTCGAAACCGCAGACGGCTCGACCGACTGTTCGAGTCGCTCACGAACGAAACGCTGCGAGAAAAGCTGCTCGCTCGGTTGAGCGACATGTATCACACACGCTGTTTCGCCCTCGCGTCCCGGCTGGAAGAGGAGGTCGCGGAATGGCTGGGAGCGGCCCAGCAGTGGGCCGGAGGAGCGAAGCTCAAACCCGAGCAAGCCGCCGACTTCGAGATGCTTTTTGAGAAAGCGGAGTGTCTGCTCAAAGAGCTCGGTAAAGGGAAAGAGGTCGGCGATGCATGGGCGCACTGCTACCGGGATCTCCACGACTACGCAATTGCGCGATCAAGCTCGAGCGTGCGAAAAGCCGCAAATCGGCGGAACTATTGGAAAGATCTCCGTGATGAGCTGCTCGGTGAACGCCGCGGCGAATTTGACATCCTCATGGCGGGCTTCCACCGTGAGCAAACCGGCTTCGATCTCGCTCGCGAAGTCGTTCTGCTCGCAAGGGATGTGAGTAGCGTTTACAAGCGACTCAAGCTCACTTCTGGGCTCGTCGATTTCGACGATCTCATTCATACGGCGCACAAAATGCTGTGCGAGTCCGCTGCGCCGGAGCTTCGTGATCGGCAGGAGATACTCCGTGCGCGGGTGACTAACCTCTATCGCCACCTGATGGTCGACGAGTTTCAGGATACCGACATTCTCCAATGGGAGATGGTGCGCTCCATCGTTCGCGCCGTTTTCGTGAATGAATCCCGGCCCGGAGAGCGTTCGGTCTTCATCGTCGGTGACCCGCAGCAGGCGATTTACGGTTTTCGGGGCGGCGACGTCCGGGTCTTCAACCAGGCGACCCACGAAATTGACGATGCGGGCGGCGCATGCCTCTCGCTCAAAGACAATTACCGAGCTCACCCTGAGATCATCAGCTTCGTCAACGAGCTGTTTACCACCCTGTTCGCAGTGGATTTCGATACGGACGATCGCCCGCTCGTCGGCACAGCGGTGAGCGCGCAAAGGATGGTTCCCAAGCGAGAGCCGGAACAGTGCGGCCCGCGCGTCTCGGCGCTCTTCGCCATAAAAGGCAAGGAGGATTCTGAGGAAGGGGAAGCGGATTTCACGGAAGCGGACCGAGTTGCTCGCTTGATTGTTTCGGCCCTCGACCCAGCGAGCGCTCAATTCGCAAAGATTCACTCGGCAGCCTCGGGCCCGAAAATCGCTGTTCTTACCCGAAAGGTCAAAGACCTCGAGCTTGTCGGACGGGCTCTCGATGCGCGGGGAGTTCCGTATTCGATCTCGCACAGCAGCGGATTCTTCGAGCGTGACGAGATTCTGCAATTCGAGAATCTCATTCGCGTCTTGCTGGATCCGCGAAACGAGATCGCGCTTCTCGGGGTTCTGCGCTCTCCGCTCTTCGGGTTGAGCGATGCCGACCTCGTGCGGCTGCGGATTGATCTCGCCGGCTCGTGGAGCCTGCTTTGGCATTCTGCACCTCTCCAGTCACCGCTCGCCGAGTCGGTTCGGTCACGTCTTGAGCAGTGGCGAAAGCTTTCGGTCGTTCTCAAGCCGTCGCAGCTGTTCGAATCGATTGTTGAAGATGCGTGCTTACACGCCGTTTATTTGCAGGCGGGGGAAGACGAACGTTTTCAAAATATCGAGCGGTTCATCGATTCGCTCCGCTGCGCAGAGAAATCGCACAGCCAGGGTGGCTCACTCCGTTTTGCCGAGGACTGGTTTGAGCGACAGCATGCGGACAATTCGAATGCGCCGACAACGAATAATGCTCAGCACCCGGTCTTTCTGACCACCGTCCACGCCTCGAAGGGACTCGAATTCCCGATGGTTATTCTTCCCTACCTGAAGTCGAAACCTCGAACTGAGACCGACTTTATCAACGGTGAGCTGGAGCTTACTACCGGCCGGCCGGTTCCGCTCCTCGGCATCCGGGTGGAGGATGACAGCTCGGACTTTCGGCGAACTCGAACGTTTACCATGATGCTGATGATGGAGTCAGAGCAACAGCTTACCGCCGCGGAAGAACGTCGATTGTTCTACGTCGCGTGCACCCGCGCAAAAGAGTATCTGGTGCTCTCACTCGATGCCGAGAAAAAATTCAAGGAGAATCAAACCAGGATCTCCGAGCGGAGCGAACGGAACCGCGCGGAAGCCTGTTTCGACGCACCAACCCCTTGGACCTGGTTCCGTAATCTTTTCGAGCCGGATTCGTTCGACAGCCCTTCTGAATGGAGACTTCGTCACAATGCGGAGCTTTCAGTACCGGTGATTCGAGACGCGAACGATGAGAAGCTACCGCCTCACTAAATCGCAGACGAGCTCCACATGCTCCGTAAGCGGGAACATCTCAAACGGCTTGAATCGCCGCGGCCGATAGCTCGGGAGCAAAGCGATGTCTTCGAAAAGGGTGTCGGGATTGCAGGACGAATAGAGGATTCGCGCCGGTCCGAGGCGCTCCAGCTGGCTCGTCACCTCAGCGCGGAGACCACGCCGAGGCGGATTGCAAATCACCGCATCCGGTGTGAAGCTCTTATCAGCGAGAAAGGAATCCACAGGCGCAGCGACAAACTCGTAGCCCGACCGCCCATTCCGCTCGGCCGCAAGCCGCGCACAATCGACAGCGGACTCAGCGAGCTCTACGCCGATCACCTTTTCAGCGTGCCGGCCGGCAAAAAGGCTGAAGCCGCCTACGCCGCAATACAGATCAAGGAGCAGCTTCGGCTTCTGCTCGGCGGTCGCGTCCGCCACGTAGGTATAGAGCGCAAGCGCGGTTTGCGGGGTAACCTGGGAGAAGCTTTGCGGTGTAAAGGCAAGCTCGATTTCGCCGTAGCGCTCCCAAAGCACTCCGCTCCCGGCGATCACAATTTCCTCGCGCCCTTCCACTATTGCGTGCGGAACGGGCTGGATGTTCGCGGTGAGAGTGCAGATCTGCGGCAAGGCCGTCATCAGCAACGGGGCGCCCTTTTTAAGGCGTGGAACCGACTCGGTCGAGCGCAATACAAATCGAATAATGAGCGAGCCGGCGTCCGCCGACGCTCTGAGGACGAGACCTTTGAGCTCTCCGCGCCGAGTTTCGATGTCATACGGTACGAGCCTCAACTCAGGAATCCAATCGCGGACAAGCTTCAGCGCTTCGTTCATCACGGGTAGGTGAAGAGGGCAGTCGAGCAACTCGCGACCCTGCAAATTCTCGTCGAGGATCCCGATGCACGGCGCAACCAGAGAGCCGGTGACCGACATCTTTGCTTTGGTACGCGAGGGAAAGATCTGCTCCGGGATATAAGGCGGAAGCACTTCGACGTTCGGGCCGAAACGCTCATGGATCGTCGCTTTCAGAGACGAGAATTTTGCGCTGAACCGATCCTCCTCGGGTAGCGCGAGTCGGGGGCAAGATCCGCAGCGCCCGGACGAGAAATTATGGCAGCTGAGAGTGGGAGATGAGCTCATTATCGTGGTTATATCAGACGCCACAGTTCCGCGGCGAACGTGGCGACGCGGATGATAACCGGCTGATTTCAATGTTGATGCCTGACATCGATCCCGCGAACGTCATATGACAGAATCCTGGTTCATGCAGAGTAACACGAATGACCACAACACCCAAAAACGCCAAGAGAATCTTTCGTGAATCGGCGAAGGGGTACCGCGGCGAAAATGGGCCCCCTCGGAGTGTGCGCGAACCGCATCTCGCATCCGAGCACTCAGACCGGAATGACTCGTCTGAGCGCAGCGGTTTTGTCCGAGTGCGCGGGGCGCGCGAAAATAACCTCAAGAACGTCGACCTCGATCTCCCTCGGGACGCGCTCGTCGTTTTCACCGGTGTGTCCGGGTCCGGCAAGTCCTCTCTTGCCTTCGGAACGTTGTATGCGGAGGCGCAAAGGCGCTATCTCGAATCCGTTTCCCCTTATGCAAGACGTCTCTTTCACCAGCTCAGTGTACCTGAAGTCGACGTGATTGAGGGCCTCCCGCCCGCAGTCGCACTTCAACAGCAGCGAGGTTCGCCGACTACGCGATCGTCTGTCGGGAGTGTGACGACGCTTTCGAACCTTCTCCGCATGTTGTACTCGCGTGCCGGCACTTATCCCGCGAAGCAGGCACATTTGGACGCTGAGTATTTCTCGCCGAACACCCCGCAAGGGGCGTGTCCCGAATGTCACGGTCTAGGCCGTACATATCAGGTTACCGAGAAATCGATGGTGCCGGATGATTCGCTGACGATTCGCCAACGAGCGATTGCCGCGTGGCCGCCCGCGTGGCACGGAACGAATCTCAGGGACATGCTCGTTACTCTCGGCTACGACATTGATACCCCGTGGCGCGACCTCCCGAAGAAGGACCGCGATTGGATCTTGTTCACTGATGAAACACCGGTCGTGCCGGTGTACATCGGCTGGAGCGCTGCCGAGGTTCGTCGGGCCCTGAAGCGCAAAGAGGAACCGAGCTATCTCGGAAATTTCGCCAGCGCGAAGCGCTATGTTTTGACGACCTTTGCCACGACCGAGTCGCCGACAATCAAGAAGCGTGTCGCTCGCTATATGGAGAGCGGCGAGTGCCCGACGTGCAAAGGGAAGCGCCTCCGGAAAGAGTCGCTCTCTGTAAATTTTGCGGACTTCGATATCGCAGACATGTCAGCGCTTCCACTGAAGCAGCTTGCTGAGATCTTTGCGCCTTACGCAAAGGGAGCAGCACCGACGCTCAAACGGCTCGCCGTTGAATTTCCTGAGAAGGCCGTTGTCGCCCAGCGCATCGCAGAGGACCTGGTCACCCGAGTCGAGGTGATGCTCGACCTCGGCCTCGGGTATCTTGCGCTCGAGCGGAGCACTCCGACACTTTCTCCCGGGGAGCTGCAGCGGCTGAGACTGGCCACCCAGGTGCGCTCGAATCTTTTCGGTGTCGTTTATGTTCTCGACGAGCCGTCGGCTGGGCTCCACCCGAAGGACACGGAGGCTCTGCTTCGCGCGCTCGATCAACTCAAAGCGGCCGGCAATTCGATATTTGTCGTCGAGCATGAAATCGACGTGATCCGGCATGCGGATTGGCTCGTCGACATCGGTCCCCTGGCCGGCTCAAACGGCGGAAAAGTGCTTTATAGCGGTCAGCCCGAAGGGTTGAAGCAAGTAGAGGCGTCTGAGACTCGGAAGCATATCTTCGGCGACTACCAGCTTCCGGTGAGAAAGCCTCGCCAGCCGAAAGGTTGGATGCGTCTCCGCGGGGTGACCCGGAACAACTTAGCGAACCTCGATGTGGATCTCCCGCTCAGCGTGTTCACAACGGTGACCGGCGTTTCGGGCTCAGGGAAATCGAGCCTGATCGGGCAGGTGCTGGTCGAGCTCGTCGCAAAGGCGCTCGGTCAGAATCTTGCACCGGAGTCGGACGAAGTCGAGGAGCTTGA
This sequence comes from Bdellovibrionota bacterium, assembly GCA_046328905.1. GTDB lineage: Bacteria > Bdellovibrionota_C > UBA2361 > SZUA-149 > CAZDWZ01 > JAXLVP01. The sequence goes on along the minus strand of JAXLVP010000002.1, from coordinate 571,363 downwards.
GCGCACGGTGGTCGAAACACGTGGCGGTCGAATCATAGAAGGCATGGAGACAATCAAGCGCTTGGTGCCGGTAGATCAGAAACCAATCGGTCGCACTCCGCGATCGAACTTGGCGACCTATACCGGCCTTTTCGACCACGTTCGGAAGCTGTTCGCAAAAACGAAGCTCGCTCGTTCGCGCCACTATGACGCAGGCCGCTTCTCGTTCAATGTGGCGAAAGGCCGGTGCGAAATGTGTGAAGGGGAGGGGTCGGTGATGGTCGAGCTCCTGTTTCTGCCGAGTGTCTACACTCCGTGCCCGGTTTGTCACGGTGCGCGCTTCAACGAAAAAACGCTTGAAGTGAAGTACGAGGGGAAGAACATCGCGGAGGTTCTCGAGCTGAATGTGGATGCCGCAGCAGAATTTTTTGCGAACGAACCGATCCTCTCGCGTTATCTCGATGTGCTGCAACAGGTCGGGCTTGGTTATCTCCGTCTCGGCCAGCCTGCGACTCAACTATCCGGCGGCGAAGCACAACGCATCAAGTTGGCGACTGAGCTGCAGCGCGCGCAACGTGGGAACACATTGTATGTGCTCGATGAGCCGACCACCGGTCTTCATCCGGCTGACGTCGAGAAGTTGATGATGCAGCTCGACGGGCTCGTCGAAGCGGGTAACACCGTGATCGTCGTCGAGCACGACATGCGAGTGGTTGCCGGCAGCGATTGGGTGGTCGACATGGGACCGGGGGCAGGAGATGAGGGAGGTAAAATCACAGCAGAGGGCACTCCCAGCAGTGTTTCGGTAGCGAGATCAAGCCAGACCGCCCCTTACCTTTTGGCTTATTTGAATCAGTCCGGTAACTTGGGCCGGGGGACTAGTAATCGGCACTAAACTTCAGTAGTTTGCCGCCGTTCTCACCTTCGGTTCTCTCAACCCAATCTCCCTTCGGATAGAAAGGCAAGCAACGTGCCCACGAACTCTGTCCGCCGAGCAAAGCTGGCGGCGCGTGGATGGTGCGTTTACCACTACGCGAAAATCTTTCTCGCATTCTCGGGGTCTGCCCTCGCGCTCGTTTTCGGAATCTACCTGCTGCTCAGCGAGTACTTCGTGCTCCACAGCGAAGTTACGGTCTGGTTCTGGATCACTCTCTCGATGTGGGAGTTCTTCGTGAAGAGGGTTCGCATCAAGCGTGCCACCGAGCAGCAACGAGGGCTCCTCTCGTCGGAGAGCCCGCTTGTTGAAGCATTTCCGACGCTCGCAGAGACAATCGAAAGCCTCTGTGCCGCACGCAAGATCCGCAAGCCGAGATGGTTTGTCGAGCTGCGCTATACGCCCGCGGAAACGCCGGAAGCGTATCTTCACGACGCCATGTTTGGATACGACATTATGGTGCTGAATGGCGTGATTCTCAGCCGGCTGAAGCCGTCGGAGCGGCGTGCCGTGATTGCGCACGAGCTGCGTCATATGAACGCAACCTCCAACAAGCTTCGATGGGTGCTGATGGCGCTCAAGGACGTCTGCAAGAAGTTGTGGCTTTACTGCTCCACCTTCTACTTGTTCGCCGCGACGACGCTATCGCTCTTCGGCTGGTCGATCGGCAGGTCATTGCCGCACCTTTCGCTCGGCCGGGCCTGGTTGATGGCGGCTCTTGGTCTTGTCGTTTACTTCGGCCTGAACGCGCTCAGTGAGCTCTTCGAGAGCATTATGTGGCGCGCCGATGAATCCAAGACAGACATTCTCAGCTGTCTGGATACCGGCGACCATGCGTCACTGATCCACGCGCTCGAGCGGTTGGAAGGAACGGCAGAGGAGATGCAGCTCGCTGCCGAGCGTGCATATCAGAGCTGCTTCGGCGAAGCGCCAAAACGTAGCTCCGGTCCCGTGCCGCTCTGGGTATGGATAATTGGAGCTCCGCTCTACGTCGCGTACCTCGGACGAGCGTTTTGTGCCTACCACTGGCGGCTCATCACGCGATCGCATCCGTCGAACGCAGCTCGGCGCAAAACGCTCGAGCGGATCTTCGGACCCGCGCCCGAGCTCGATTCGTTCGACGAAGAGGGCGGCTTTCTATTCTTCTTCGAGATTGGGCCATAGCGTTGTCCCTCGGGCGGCCTCCGGCCGCCCATTTCATTTTTCTTCGTCGTGTAGTTTAGTTACGAGCTCCAGCACCCGCCTGGATGGTGGCGCCAGCCCTGTACCGTCGCCTGGACTTAGCTCGGCTTCGAGTCGGGTGAAGATCGTGTATCCCCAGTGATCGGATGCGTCGAGCTTTCCGCCTTTCGCTCGAAGCGCTGCGAGTATCTGCATGAACGAGAGCTCGTCCGACTTCGAAAACTCGGTGTGAGCAGCGCCCAGAACGAATGCCGTGGTTGGAGTATAGCCGTTCACCATGTCCTCGGCGTTTGGATCTGCTCCTTTCTCGAGCAGGTCATAAATGATCCGACCCGCCGCTGGTTTGTTGGGAGTGATTGCCCAATGTTCGCACGCAAGCTGAAGTGGTGTGACACTGCCAATGGCCATTGAATGAATATCGGCGTCATGCTTGAGAAGATACGCTGCGACATCAAAACGATTGGCGGCGATGGCCTCATTCAGCGGAAATCTCTGACCGCACGACTCGGCGTTTACTCCGCCCGCGCGCTTCATAGCTGCGATGATCTCGTTCAGCTTTGCATATTGAAGGATCGGCTCGTAATCCGGCCGTATCCGATAGGCGAACGTCAAAAGCCAGAAGACCGGAGTGCTTGCCGTACCAACGAGCGTAGCGAAAATGAGTCGAACGACGAAATTCTGCGGAAGCTCGAGAAGCGCCATCGCCGGAAGCAGCACCGCCCAGAAGGCCGCATAACCCATTTTTACCGCGTGCAAGATATCGTGGCCATCGTACGCCGACCCGAAGCTCGGGCCGAGCCACACCGTCACACACGCCAGCGGAAGTATTCCCAAGAAGGCGATCGATGCCCCAAGGAAGCGGAACAGTGACGTAGGCGCCCCTGCGAGGCGCAGGGGCAAGCACACGGCGGCCGCGCCAAGCAGCGAACAGGTCGGTCCAGCTACGGTGAGCAGCGGGATTCCACCGCCAAACCTAGAGAACGCGAGCAAGAGCGACCAACTGGTGAGCCACTCAACGCCGAGAAGCGCCGGAATACTGGTGGCAAAGAAGATTGCTGATCTTCCTCGTGTACCACGTTGAGAGCGAAACAGCGTCGCACACCACACCGCTAAGCTGATCAGAGGACAAGCAATAAGCGGTGACAACCAGAGGCCAGTCCATGCAAGCCCGGGCCAGCAGGTGCTGTAGACGACCTCGTACAACCACGTGGCCCAAAGTACCAGGGCTACGAGCAGTACGAGAGCTACTCGAGAGGATAACGAAATTTCGTTCTGATCAGGGGTCATGCTTCACCATGCGGAATCTCTGTTCGGATTATGGTCCACGACGATGAATGCGGAGTGCTTGAATTGAGAAAATTGGATGAAATGTGCTGGGGAGGGAGGCGGAGCGGGGCGAATGTTTACCTGACATTTTCACGCGCTAAGTTTCGGAAATAATTCAACCTCACTGTTAGCCGGGCAAGAGTGCACAATCTCCCGGCCAGTCTCCTTGTTGGTGAGAGGAGTTCTGCGCCGACTTATGTTAGATGCACCATGACCCCGTTCTTCGATTTCAATCAGCTGCCCTTTCAATCCTGAGGTTGAGTAGCAAACACAAGCTGCGGTGATTGCGGCGCGCTCCGTCGCGTTCACTGCACGCTGTGCAAAAAGGTTTTGCACCGTGTGGTGCCACGTTCGAACCGGTTCATATTTGAAGGGGGCTATCATGCCTCGCAGCTTCGCTTTCTCGGTCGCTTCGATCGCCCGCCGGCTCACCAAGTCTCCGCTCGCGCAATTGCGCGCGCGTCGTCGCGGCGCTCACTCGAGCGTTCTCGCGGTGGCCGAGCTGGAGAAGCGGGGCCTCATGTCCGGCACGGTGGCTTTCGTTCCGAACGTCCTGGCTACGGTGACGTCGAAGCCGGTCACGTTCACGATCCAGACGGCTGAACGCGCCACCACCTCGACCCCGCTCTCTGCGGCGGATCTTCTCGACCCGGGGCACCGGTATGCTGCGCCGTTCGAGATCACCTACCCGACAGAGATCGCGGATCAGGTTCGTGCGTACGCCCTCTTCGGGGGCCGACTCTTCGCGGTCGGACAGCTCGATCAAGGTGAGGGCTTTCGGTTCACCGTCGATCTCCGCAACTCTCGCGCGTTCGCGCGTTCTCCCGACGAGCTGTTGGACGATGTCGACGACTTCACCACCTTCACACAACCGCGCGGGACGCAGTGGGTTGGGAATTCGCTCGTGACGTACGGAAGCGGCGTGTTCGTCGACGCGGACGCCGGATTCCATTTCAGCGCGATGTATTGGGGCGCTGATGGAGTTCCGCACGTCATGCAGTCCGCTGAAGACGGATTGGCGACCTATGTCACGCCGTCCGGAATCGTCATCGGGCAGGACGGCGTGACTCAGCCCGCCGTCGGGATGCTCGGCGGGCGCTGGGCACGCCTGCCCACGGCTGGCGGATTCGGGATGGCTCTCGACGCGTTGGACGACGGATCGTTCATTGTCGGGAGTGACGACACGAGCGGCGCCGTCTGGGCGTTGGACCGTCGCACCGGCGCGTATTCGGCGAAGGTCATCTCGTTCCAACCCAGCTCGCTCGGAGAACAGCCGACGGTGCTCCGCCGCGTCATGCTGGATCCGGCAACTGGCCGGACCATCGCGTTCGGTGATGTCCTCGACCCGCAGAGCTTCTCCGGCGCAACCGGCGTGTACGCCCTCGGAGGCACCGAAGAAGGCCGCTTGCTCGCTGAGCTGCAAGGCGACTTCTCTGACGCCGACGTCGTGGGCTCTCACGTCCTCGCCGGGTTCAACGACTCCGACGGCCCCAAGATTGCGACTCTCGATAGTCCCGAGGCCGTCCTCGAGCTCAGGGACCTCGTCTCCGAACTCAATCTGCACGATGTCCGGCTCGAGCCCGGAGGGCTTCAATACGATCCGGCGCTCGGCGTGATCGCTCTCGAAGTCGTCGGCTTCGACGACGAGGAGGTGGCACACGTTTATCTGCTGACATACAGATATTCGGAGGCACCAGCCGCGGAGCATCCCGTGAACGGCGGGACGTTCGAGATCGACTGGGACGGCGATGGAGTCGTCGATGAGACTGTCGCGGGAGACAGCGGACTTCAGGTCACTCACGCCTTCGACTCCGTCGGAGCATTTCGCCCCAGCGTGACCGTCACAACTGCCGACGGCGATACCGTCGGATCGGCTGCCGCAGGGCAAGTTACGGTCAGCACCACGCTCCAGCAAGGAGGAACGCTGCTCGTCGGCGGAACCTCGAAGCATGACACAATCACGATTTCGGCCCGCCCCCGCGGCGCAGTTCAGGTCAACGGCCTGGGCGCTCCGAGAACGTTTACCGGCGTATCGGGAATCGAAGTCTACGCCGGTGGCGGCGCTGACTTCGTCAGAGCCAACGTCAAGGTCGCGATCTTCGTCGACCTCGGTGTCGGCAACGACAGCGCGATCGTCACCTCGCCAAGCTCGGTCATTCTCGGTGGCGATGGGAGCGACAGGATCCGTGTCGCCGGTCGCCGTGCGTATGTCGACGGAGGAGACGGGAACGACATCCTCAGCAGCACCGCCACTTCTGCGATCTTGGTGGGTGGCAACGGCTCGGATCGATTCGCCGGCGGAAACGCCCGCACGTTGATCATCTCCGGCAACGCCGCGATCGCGCCGCGGGCCACGGGCGATCTCTTTGCGGAGCTGCGTAGGGGCCTTCGCGCCAACCCGACTCCGCTCCTGGTCGGTCGGGTGGTCCGAGAGGACGTTCCCGCCCGGGACTTCATCACCGTGGCACCGAACGCCTTCGGTGTTTTCGGCAATGAGGACGTCCGGCGACGGATCGGTCGAAGGCAGAGCCTGCCTCGGCTGCGCCGGCTCTACCCGTAACACCCAGTTCTAGGAGACGCTTCGTCCGTAGACCGCTTCACCAGAAGCGGTCTCGGCGAGGCGCCTTCGATGCGTTTTCTGCACAGCGGCGGTTTGATACGTGATTACATCTCCGTCCCTCCGAACACTTTCGGAGTCATCGGCAACGAAGATGTCCGAAGGCAAATCGGAGGAACGCTTATCCTGCCTCGCCTCCGAAGGCTGCCGCTTTAATGGTAGTAAGAGGAAGAGTCTCGCTCGCGGACCGATTCTTTCGAATCGGTCCGGCGAGGCGTTCTCCAACGGTATTTCATGCACGGCGGCAGCTCAACCAACTCGATCGTCTCCCGTTGGGAGGCGCTCGAGCACCGTTTTAAGGCGCTCCGCGCCGAATCTCGGACTTCTGTGTCGCTAGCCTCTAAACGTTTTTACCGAAGTTAACGCTGCGAAACGATTACTCTCCTCTGCATCTTCCATCGGCCTCTGTCCCTCTGCCCCTGTTTCCAATGCCCTCGGCCCCAGTATTTCAGGGCTCGTTAGGGAGTTCCGTGAAGACCTATGATAAATTAGCGGATCTCCGTGTAGGCACAGACCTGCCTGGAAGCGCTCTTTGAAGACCCAAGATGAGTAGCACACACAAGCTGCGGTGAGTACGGCATGTCCCGTCGTGCTCACTGCACGCTGTGCAAAGGTTTGCACCGCGTGGTGCAAGGTTCAAAGTTCTCATTTAGGGAGAAGCGCATCATGCTTCGCAAGTTCATTCACCAGCTGGTCTCAGGGATGGTCCGGCTCGTCTCACTCGTCCGGCTCTCGGAGGTCCGGTCTCGTCGTCGGACAACGGCATACTCATCGGTGGTCGCAGTTGCCTTCGTCGAGACGCTCGAACGCAGAGAGATGCTGGCTGGCGACAGCGTCGCCGTCGTCGCCAGCGCGCCGACGACCGTCACGTCCAAGCCCGTCACCTACACCATCACCGCGATGGAAGGGACGAAGGCAGGGCCGCTGTCGGCAGCCGACATTCTCAATCCGGCGAACGCCTACGCGGCGCCGTTTGAGATTACGGATCCGTCGATTCTTTCCGGAAGCTACGATACGTACTTCCTCGCCAACGGCGTGATCTATGCGACGGGCGATGCGTCGCCTCAGCGCGGCCTTCGGTTCCAGATTGACATTCGGACGCCGAATTTCGTTCGCTCGTCGAACGAAATCCTTCCGTCACTCGACCCCTCGCAGACGTTCAGTTCGTCGCGCGGCAGCCAACGGCTTGCCGATGGCACTATGATTACCTACGGAACTGCTTCAGTCGCGGGTTTCTCAGAGGAAGAGGGGGTCTACTGGACCGTGGATGGGCAAGCCCACGTGATGCCGGGAAGCCAGTATGGGCGTATCGCCCATGTTACCCCCGGTGGTGTGGTGATGGGTGAGGCAATCGGTAATCATCCGGCAGTGGCTGTCCTGGGTCAACCTTGGACGGCACTCCCGCGGTCTGGAGACGGTGGTTCTGCTCTGAACTCCGTCGATGACGGTTCGATCATTGTTGGAGCGGATGGAGCATCTGCCTGCGTCTGGGTCCTCGACCCGTCGACGAAGACGTACACCGCGAAGAACATCGCGTTCCAGCTCGACACTCTCGGCGAAGGGCCGACGGTTCTTCGTCGTGTCCTCGTCGATCCGCAGTCGGGACAGGTTGTCACCTTCGGTGATGTCCTGGACACGCAGATCTTCGTGGTCAACACGGGGGTCTACACGATCGGCGGTCCTCAAGAAGGGAAGCTGCTGAAAGAACTCGTCGGTGAATACGCTGATGCGGACGCCGTTGGTGCCCACATCCTCGCCGGAGTCAACGACGCGGACGGTCTGAGGCTCGCCACGCTCGACCAACCGGATGTCCAAGTTCGCTTCGGCGATCTGGTCGGGCAACAGCTCGGCCTCCACGATGTCCGTCTGGACTTCAACGGGATCCAGTACGACCCGACCCTTGGGGTCGTCGCGCTGGAAGTTGTCGGCTTCGATGCCAGCAACGTTCGCCACGTGTATCTGCTGACCTACAAGTTCTCCGAGCCTGCCGGCACTCCGACCCCTGTCCAAGGCGGCACGTTCGCGATCGACTGGGACGGAAACGGCACGGTCGATCAGACGGTCGTCGGAAACAGCGGACTGCAGATCGCACACGCCTTCGGAGCCCCTGGAACCTTCCAAACGAAGGTGACAGTGACCAGCTCCTCGGGCGCGACGGTCGGCTCCGCAACTGCTCCGGTCGTGGTCTCGCCAACGCTCCAGCAAGGCGGAACACTGCTCGTCGGCGGAACGGCCAGGTCCGAGCTGATCTCGCTGTCTTCGCGTCCTCGAGGCGCGTTGCAGGTCTCGATGCCCGGAGTGTCTAAGACGTTCACCGGCGTGACGAGCATCCAGCTCTTCACCGGTGACGGCGCGGACTTCGTCCGGGCTGATGTCAACGTGCCGATCTCGATCGATCTCGGTGCCGGCAACGATGTAGCAATCGTCGGTGCGCCTCGCTCGAGCGTCGTCGGTGGAGACGGCAACGACACGATCGCCGTCATCGGCAGTCATGCCTATGTCGACGCCGGAAACGGCAACGACTGGCTGACGACATTCGCCACCTCGGCAATTCTCGTCGGCGGCAATGGAGCCGATACGTTCGTCGGCGGTAACGCCCGGACGCTGATCATCTCCGGCAACGCCGCGCTGACTCCGCAAAACGTCGATGCGGTCTTCGCCGAGCTCGCAAAGGGCGTCCGTGCGAATCCAACTCCGCTTCTCGTGGGGAAGGTCTTCGCTGAGGATGTGCCTGTGCGTGATTCGTTCTATTTCGTCGGCCCGAACACCTTCGCGGTGATCGGCAACGAGGATGTGCGCTGGCAGATCGGGCGGACCCTGATTTTCCCCCGACTTCGCCGCCTGCTGCCTTAAGCTGAACTGTTCTGGAAGTCGCCTCGTCCGGCGATCGTTTCACCAGAAACGATCCCGGCGAGGCGATGCTTCCCTGCGTTTTGTGCACAGCGGCAGTTCAACTAACCCTTTTTCTTCACACGTAAATTCTTCAAAGCGAACACTTGGCAAGATTCCTGCATAACGTTGCTGGTAAATGCTGATTCGTGCTATTTAAGCGAAATTCCAGCAGTCGATCTGCTTTCGCTCATTCACACGGGTCCGTAAACCAAGTTCGGAGCCGCCACTCGGTTAGACTTTAACAACAGTGCGTTGGCTTCTGAGCTCGCCTCTTTTTTGGCAGCTTAAACGCGGCCTGCACTGCAGCAGTTTCGAATGAGGTTTTCGAAACTTGTTCTCCTGATTTTGCAGGCCCAACTCGAAAGGAGTGGACGATGTTGACCACCAAGTTCGTGACGGGGGCCGTCGGCTTTAGGCTCGTCCTGGGTTCCTTGCTGTTGCTTTTAGTCGGCCCGGCTCAGGCGTCTCTGATTTCAATCACCGACCTTGTCGGCGAGGCCCACATCGGACCTTCTCCCATTAGCCTGGGGCTGTCCAAAGTCTGGGACGGCGAAACCGTTAACGGCGTCCTTTACGTGGTCGGCAGTAAAGACGGGCAGGCGGCGCTGCAATCAATTGACCTTACATCCGGTACGCCGGTCGTTGGGACCGTCCAACTGTTGCCGTCACTTAACGCCAACGATTTGTCGGGCGAAATACGCAAGATTGGAATCGTTGACGGACAGCCGACATTCGTCGGTTTATCTAAGGACGCGAGCGGCGTCTTCCAAGGTACGACCTGGACGCTTTCTGGTTCGGTGACTGGAACTGGGCAGATCGACCTCCCGAGTAGCAGCGCCAACTTTGATATCTCGGTGGGGGGAATCATTGTCGGTCAAGGAAGCAATGATTCTGCGGTGGTTGGCAAGATCGGCGGACAAATCCAGCTGCTGCCGCATTCGGAAGCCTTTGGTAACGCGCTTAGCATTTCTGAAAACGGAAAGTGGATTGTAGGTTCGGACGGCTTTGGTCCAGCTATATATTTTAGCGAGAATCCAAGTGAGCTTGATTATTCGCTCCGCGGAATCTCGCTCCAAACCACTTCCGATGGCTTCTTGCCGGACTACTTCGTTAAGGCAATTGTCGATCCAACATTCGGCGCAGTTGGGATTGGACATTACTTCGATTCGAATATCTTCGGGGAGGGCGAAGCGGCGTGGAGCTTGGAAACCGGTGCGCTACTTCGCGATTTCGGCATTGGTTCCTTTCTAGACGCGAAGCTCTTCGGAGACTCGACCGTCTTGATGTTCAATTCTCCGGATTACGGTTATCTGACTACCCTCGGCAACCCGAATACCATGCTCCTTGGTTCCTTGATCCCGGGCGCTGTGTTTGGACTGCCTGGCGGATTATTCGAGGGAAGCGTCGGTGTGCTTGCGCAGGACGGTACCGGAACGAACTTCAGTGTTGCAAGCTTCAACGTCTCTCCGACGGCCGTCCCTGAACCGAGTTCGATCGCTCTGCTGGCATCGTCACTCCTCATGTGCGGTTTAAGCTTCATGAGAAGACGTAAGCTTGGGAGCTACTGAATTCGCTTGTCCAACGCTGGGCGCCGTTTGCCCAGCGTTGGATCAAATTTTTTTATAACGAAACGATGCAGTGTAGCCCATCTTACAATGCGCACAAGGTAGGGCTATTCGAACACTCACAGATTCCTGTTCCGGTCCCGCCATCATCCGGCCGAGGGCAAAATGGATAGCTTGACTGGACGGCCGATTGGGTGCAGCGGAGCGCATTCACCACGCAGCTCACCGCGGGTGGCGTAGGCATAACCGGCGCCCCCAATTCCGCCGGCGGCGTCGCGTAAGGCGTAGGCTGCGCCCCAGTAATCAACAGCGGATCCTCCGGCGCAGCAAACGGCGCCTGTGGAATCGACTGTCTTGGTGCATACTGGACCGTTCGAATCACCTTTGAGCCGAAGTACGGCAAGAACCCGCGAGTCTGCGCAGTACCGATAGCCATAATTGAATGGCGCTCGAGTAACCTTGCCGGGGAGCTTTGCGGACGTCCTGCGCCTCCCGGCGCGCCCATCCCATCTCTGTTGCAGATCGTCTCGCCTGTCCCGGAAACTGTCGCGCAATCCCCAGGGAGAAGAACCATGATCGGCGATGCGACGTCGACTGGGTCTCCTGCGTCGCGATCTTCCGTATAGACCGCGTCGTAGGTTACGCCTGCAGTTCCTGTGCTGCGATTTGGAACCGAGATGAGCCCTGAATTGTGCAGAAACTCGTAACCCGCGTTGTTGGATTTCTGCCGGGCAAGCATCAGCCGCTTAAACTCGTAACTTGCGGGATCGAGCCCTGTCGGATCGATGTCAAGGTTCGGCACCGTGGCAGCATAGTCGGCTGCCCGCACAGCCGCTTCATCGAGCGCCTGCTTCACGCTGAGCCATTGAATGATGTCGAAGAATCCAAGTATCGCCACCATCAACACCGGCGCGGCTATTGAGAACTCGAGCATGGATGCGCCACGTTCGTTGGCTGTTGCTCGGTGTGTTCTCTTCGAAATGCAGCAGCAGAAGTTGTTCATAGCTCGAGCTCCTACTTCATTGTCCCGTGCTTACCGTTACTACTTTGTGAGTGCTGTTGAGCGCCGCGGCGATGTACTGCTCAACCTGATTGGATCGTGTGCGACACGACGGATCGCACGACATGCGACCCTGCGCATCGGTGATGCCCGGTTCATTTCGGACGAGGTCACCGTATCCAGATTGCCCATTGCATCTTCCCGCAAGATATTCGTTGAGGCCGCCGGCGGCGCATGTCTTGCCGTTGAGCTGCGCGCCGGTTGGCGCGCACGGACTGCGAACTGGTCCCCAGACTCCGCCACTTGCGAGCGCGGCGTTTGCGAGCTTGTTCGGATAGAAGAACGGCACAGTGAAAGTCATGCCGGCGCTAGTTACAGACTTCGAATTCATTGCGTCTTGAAGCCAGGTGTTCGAAGGGTCGGGCGAATCTTTCTCAAAACCGGTGAACGGCAGGTTGGCCTCGGTGGCGTCGGCACCGGCCATGCAACTGCGGCTGCCGGAACCTTTCCGCACGAGCTCGTGTGGACCTGACAGATTTCCGAAAAGCATCACACTCAGGTGAATGTCATTCGGGACGTAGTCCTGAGTGACAACGTTAATCGCGTCGTCGATGCCGTCGCGAACACTAACGGTGTCCATGCGGCAAACGTTGTTGCCTCCAGCGTCGGTGTGACATGAGCTGAGCCCATCGGTGAGCAGGATGACGTGGTTCTCAGCAGCGGGGTAATCCGGTTCGCTCATCAGGAGACGAGCAGCTTCATTGAGCGCGGCCGGAAGATTGGACTGCGCATCTTCGCGTGGGAAGAAGAAGTGGCGGCTGTTGCGTACGACCACGTCCTCGGAATCGGAAACAAGCGCCTGCATGTTCGCAAAGTCGGTGGAGTCGTAGGCGCTCATTGGGAAGCGACGGATATTCATGTCCGCGCGCTGGTCGAAACCGATCACCGCGGCTTGGTCGGAGCCGAGATGGCGATTCGCAATGATATCGAGGCCGACTTTCACTCCGTGGATCATGGAGTTCAGCGGCTCGGGGCCGGTGTAGGGATGAGCGTCTTTGGTGTCGCCGCGATACGCATCGACGAGATAATTCGCAGTTTGCGGAGTGCCGCTACCTTCTTGATAGCTGTCGACGGGGAAGCAGCGGAACTCTTCCCGAGCGTGCAGCAGATGCGGGTGGACGGAAACAGTCCTGAATGGAATGAGAATCGGTCTCGGACAAGCTTGGTTGAAAATCGCGCTGTTCGCGCCCGGAAACCAGCCGCCGGCGAATTGGCAGTTTGTCGCGCTCGGCGTCGAGTTTGCCGGAAGGCCGGCGCATGAGCTTACGACGGTTTGACAGGTCAGATTCGTGGCGGAGAACGATGGGCTCGGTCGGAAAGTCAGATACGGCGAATCCGTGCCGGCGCAGCTCGTGCTGGTCAGTTTGAAAGCATACTCCGCAGGAGCCCAGTTCGGAAGCGAGCCTCCACCGACGATTTCGTACGGAAGGTGAGTCTCCCAGGCTGAGGCGCGTGAGAGATCAACGAGGAAGACGACGCGGAGTGGACGAACCGCAACCGTGGCGCGCGTCGAAAGAGAGCTGCTCTTGTGACCGACGGTCTGCATGAACATGCTTTTCAGCGCGTTCCCTTGGTCGAGCGTAACGCCGAGATTCATGGCGTTAATCGCTTTGTTTACCTCGTCCTCGGTGCGTGACGGGTCGGTGATGTCGACCGTTTCGAAGCATGGGCCTTTCCATTTGCCGTTGTCGCAAGGGCAAGTGGCTTTGAGACAGGTGTGTGTCAGCGGATCGAAGTAGGGCAGATTCCAAGTTGGGAGGAAGTGCCAGATGCCGGGGCTGAGCGGATTGCGATCGTTCGTAGAGTCGACGTCTTCGAGGTTGCCGATCGGTACGGTCGCGTTGGGGTCGACTGCAAGGGGTTTGCCGAGCGAGAAGGTAAAGTTGACGTTGGTGACCTTTTCAGCCGCTTGTCGTGCCGCTTCTAATCGTTCAGCCGGGTGGTCGGTGCTGATCTGATAGGCGCTGATGGACGCGCTCGCAGCGACAGAGGTGTTTGTGTTTTGCGCACTGCGTGAGGTTCGAAGTGCGAAGATGTCAACGACAAGACCGACCATGGCGACAACGCCGACAGCGAGAAGCGCTATCACAATGAGCACGACGCCGTCATGCTTTTCGTTGTCTTCCAGTCTCATTCTAGATCCTGCTGATGCCTCAAAGGTTCAGTAAATAAGGCACTTCTAGCTCTGCACTGATTGTAATTCCATCAAAGAACATGCAGACGCCCTTGAGCGGGGCGCTTGCTTTGAGCCTGAGCTTGTTGTCTCCCGGGCTGATCGTGAGCTGCGATTGGATGCATACGTCGGTCAGCTTGCTGTCCTGCGCCACAACGAGATCAGCGACCTGCTGGTGAAGCTGCGCGTGCATCGCGTCGTAACCACCGGGACAGGCGGCGGTCCCTTTGTTCGAGTATTGCGCGCCGCTGGGGAGGAGCGCCATCGCCATTGCTTGCGGGAGCGTCTGTTGAACCGCTGCTTGCAGAATGTAGTGCTGCCTCAACCCGCGTTCCAAATCGATCACTCCAAAAACGAGTGTCATCAAAAACGGCAAAGCGATCGCGAACTCGAGAAGCGCAGTCGCGGCTTCAGAGCGCAAGCAGTCGCAAGGTCCGCGCGCGACGGCACGACGTGACGACTCCTGACGCTTGAGCTCCATGCGAAGCAACTCTCAAATTTACGGACACACCCGGCCGCCCTTTCGGCCCTGATCGCTCGCTTAAACTATCGACCTCCCAGAGCTGGATCTTAAGTGTAAGTGGCTGAAAAACTTTGCATAAATTGCCGTCGGTTATTCCCGTAGAAATGAGTTTCGAGCATGGGTCGGAGCCAAAGGCGGGAGCCGAAAGGGGCAGTGACTTTGGGTTCACAGTCTAAAGACGGCGTTTTATCGAGACCACCAACGTAACAGGCTGTAAATGCTGCATTAACGTATCCTCAGAGCACCTGATATCGCTTAAACGACGGGCGAGGGGACCGACGGCCCTGCAATGCCGCTCAGAGCACACCATAGGTTTGCTTGAAAGTTCAGCCCGTCGCGCCGACTTGGGGTGAGCCCTCACTCCCCCGCTAACGCATTGGAACTACTGAGATAACGTATCCTCAGAGCGCACGATATGCGCAGGGTAACGGGGCCAGCACGAGCCGCGGTGGCCTGGTCTCGGCGGTGGGTGGGTTATTGGCGCCGACCCGGCGCGGTTCTTCTCCCGGCGCCCTCGGCTACCTTGTCCACAAGCCGGGCGCGCCTGCCGCGAGACGATCTAGGGGGAAACTCTATCGAAGCGCGGCGCGCGGTCAGCAAACATCGATGGGTCGTGAACACCGATAGACCCAGTGGTCGAACGCGAGGAGTCTTCGACTGGCATGAACTGTGAAGCGAACTACGAGGAACGCTGGATTGGCGTTTATAGGCATTTTTGAGATTCGGTCGACGAGCTGCGAACAAGCGTTCCTCGAGGTTCGGGAACCATGCGTGCGAACGCATTTATTAGGCCGTTAAAAGCACGCTTTTCTTTAACGAACTCATAACTTCCTTAAATAGAGGCTTCTAAATAGCCTATATGTTTAGTGAAAGAATAGGGGTGGCTTAGCAATGTTGACGGTACGGTTGTCAGGAAAAAGAGCTGCACAGTGGTATCGGAGTGTTTGCTGCCGGGCGGTCGCTGCGGCTGAGCGGAATTCTTCGACGATCCTGTTCGGTGTTGGTGCTCTGCTGCTTGTCGGCGGGCTGAATGAGTTGGCGGACGCCCAGGTTGCGAGCGTGCAAGCACAAGCTGCGTGCAGTCGTTTGCTCGCTTACATGGAAACCGGTTTCGGCGCATTGGTTGCTGCCGCGGCTGGAGTGGGCGCAATCGTTGCTTCTGCCGTTGGCGGATTCAAGGCAGCTTGGAGCTTACTTGTGGTGTCCATCGGCGCATTCATTCTTCGTGCTTACATCACGTTGTTTAATGCCGGCTGTTAAAAAACGACGCTGAGGCGAGAAGTGTGGCCGTCAGCAGTGTGGGAGCGTGTTCAGTCGTGCTTAACAAGAATCTTCGTGCGTCTTTCAAAACCAATCTGCCGCTCGCGCTCTGTATTGCTGCGGGCATAGCGTTCATCGCATTCGGCTCTGCTGAGTCGGCTTATGCGTTTGACGATAGCAAATTCGGCGTCATCTGCGGTCGAACTATCGGGTACATTGAAGGCGGGTTCGGCGCTTTGATGTCGGCGATTGCCGGAATTGGCGCAATCATCGCATCCGCGAGCGGAGGGTTTCGCATGGCCTGGGCGCTCGTCGTGGTTTCGATCGGTGCATTCATTTTGCACGAGTACGTGGATATCTTTTTCAGCGGGCTGTGTCAGTAGGACAGGGGGGAGTGGGCATGTCAGAAAGGTTGATCGATCTCTCGCGCAAAGTGGTCATCAAGACCTTGTCGCTTATCGATGAGTATCAGCTCCCGCTGCTCTTCATTGTGGGTGCTTGCCTCCTTAGCTTTGGTTTGCACGATATCGCGGCAGCGCAGGAAGGGTCAGAAATTTTCAAAGACGCAACGGTCAACCTCGCTTGCCATGTGCTTCCAGGCAAGTTCGGCGCGATGTTGTCGGCGTTTACAGGAATGTTCGCGCTCGTCGCGGCAGCGACGGGAAACTATCGCGGCGCATGGGGCTTAGTTTTCGTCTCAGTAGGTTGCTACATCGCGAAAGAGCTTGTCGGCATCCTGTTTGACGACGCGAAATGTTAATCGGATTTCATGGGCGAAGTGAGGTGATGAGTATGATTCGAACGATTTTGAATTCAAAAAAGACATATATCTTCCTCGGTGGAGCGCTCCTCGGGGCAGGCTTGGCCGAGCCGGCACACGCTTTTGATACCGGCGTCATTGATTGGGCGATCGGCGAGCTGTGCGGACACATCCAGGGAAGTCTCGGAAGCTTACTCACCACCGTCGCAGCTTTCGGAGCTATCGTTGCTGCAGCAATGGGCTCCTACCGTGTTTTCTACGGCGCGATAATGACCGCAGTCGGTGCGTTTGCCGTGTCTACAATCATGAGCCTTTATTTCCCTGACGCCGCAAACATTTGCAGCTCGGGCTCGACAACTGGACGAACTGCTCCGACGAGTCAGACGACCGCGCGAACGACCTCGAGCGCCGCGAGCAAAGCTGCCGGCGAACAAGCGGCGGCAGATGTCAGCACTGACCCGTTCGATTCCTTGTCCGAGAAGTTCTAAGGGCGAGTCTCCCGATGAATCGCCCAACGACGGCAATAGCAACGATTGCGGTAATGTCCGCTCTACTTCTCGTCCCGGGAGCGGCGCATGCCGCTGACGGGGGGCTAGATGCCCAAGGGGCATTCAGTAGCGATGGATTTGCAGGGGGCGTGTTTGTCGACGCTATCTGCGACCTGATGGACCTGCTGGGCGGCTCGTTAGGCGCAATGCTCACAACGGCCGCAGTCGTTACTGGTCTCATTGGGGCGGTCTCCGGTGGCTTCCAACATGTTAAATCGGCAATCTCGGTCGCCGTCGGTGCGTTCGCTATCTCTGCCGGTCTCAGTCTCTATTTCGGGGACTTCGGGTGTGGCACTGGATCGACCACAACAGGTCGGACTGCGGTCGCGCAGTCACCGGATTTCTTCGAGGCCGACTGACCTATTCCTTCACTGACCTTCGGTTTCGCGAATCGTGCGGGGTTGGTTCGATCACACAGTCTCTTTTTTCAGGTCACGAGGTCTTCACGGCTCGGCTGAGTCGTTAATTCCCTCTACTCTGTGTTTGCCGCAGGCGTTACATTGTTTCGATGCGAGCTACCACTGTCCTCCAGCGCTACGATATCTACGCCGCAGCTGCGACATTAGCGGCCCACGCAGGTGCGCGGGACCTGGGATTCCGGCAACGCGACGTGCGCTTCCTGATTCAACTCTTCTCGAACTGGACTGAGTGCACGCTCGGAAATACGGCGTTCGTTTTGAACAACACGCAGGTGTTTCGTTATCTCGACGACCTGGTGAAACAGGGTTTCGCGAAGGCTAAACGTAAGCGTGCACAGCCGGATTACCAACTGACCCGCCTAGGCCTCATCGAGTTGGTAACTCGAGTCGTGCGTGCTCAGGACGACACGTTGCCGGATCAATTTTTCTTCCGATGCTATTTTTTGCGCGCTTACCGCCCGAAGATTTTTGAGCTCATTGAAGCAGAAGGTACGCTCTTTCCGCACTCTCTCAAGCTCGAGCTTGAGGCGTTAATGGATGTAAAAGCGTTGATACAGAACGAGTTGAAGCGCGTGGAGAGCGAGCTTCTCAAGCTCGAAAAACGGGCGTCCGACGCACAAAATGCGGCGAGTCTTTCGCGGAAGCTGTTCGGGAAAGGCGTACCTCAGGATGCCGTCATTCGACAGGTGGAGAAGCAATTCCCTTACGAGCTGAACAGCCAGAAGCCGCTCAGCGACCTACTTTCGAGCATACCGGCAGATTATATTCAGTGGGAGCTCGAGGTCGGGAATTCGAATCGAGCTGACCAAATCTGGCAACCATCACTCGTGCTTCTGAGACAATATCGAGATCTTTTGAGGGGAATGAAGTAGCAGCGCTCGCGGCGGGCTCACTCTGCGATTTTTACGGGAGGTGCGACCGCTTCGGGGCTTTCTATGTTCGAGGAGAAAGCAGTGTTCTTATTGATGCTACCGCGATAGTACAGCACCTTTTCGTTCTTCGGCTCGCCGTTCGGAATCGCGACGCCTAGGCTCTCTCCTTCCTCAGCGAAGGGATGCAAGAGTTTGTAGCTGCAGTTGCTTGAGCGCTGCAGTCCCCGGCAAAAGATCGCTTCGTACCAACTCAACTTTGGGTTTTGATACTTGGTTGGCTTCTGGACAACCGTGCCCGTCTCGTCAACCATTGTCGTGACAATCTGAGTCTGACTACTGGAGTCCTTTCCGGGATGGCTCTTCGAATATTTCCAACTTTCGACGATGTTCAAGAAGATGAACAAACCACCCAGAATGATGATTGCTAGGTGCTGGGTCGGGTTTGCGTCGTTCAGTTTCATGAAAGCTTCCTCTCGTCGCTCGAGACCGCGGGCGGTGCTCGGTCCGCTACTATGGTTATGGGGCGCGGGAGCGGAAGTGTGCGGTGCAGAGGGAACTATTTACGCTGAAAATTCAGCGATTTAGAATCGATTATCGTCCGTTACCTTGTATTTCGATTGGGTCGGGGTGCTGCCGCTTACTCCCTTTGCTTGATTGATGATCGATTGAAAATATGCCGGTGTGATCTGGGTAGGTGCGGCGGCCTGACGAGGCGCGTCCGCGCCGTCAGAGCTCGAGGAGGGAGTTTCAACGATCGAGCGCGAAGTCGGGCTGTCCACGGTAGGAATGATGTCCTGCTGCGGATGGTTCGATTTCGACGGCTTCGTATAAGAGCTCGTATCGGTCGACGGATTTGCAGGCTGAATTGCGAATGAATCAGCAGCTTTCGATGGCCGCGTGTGAGGCGTTTTCACCGCAGCAGAGCTCGGTGTGTGGCGCGGCGCTCCCCCAACTTCGAACCCATCAAAAATTCCAGCGACGGGACCATTGTCGGACTGTCCGGGAGATTCGGCCCACGCGGGAAGCCAGGCGCTCAATACGATACCGCAGACGGTGAACGCTCCGCCGAGTCTCATGGAAATCCGAAATACAGCAGCCATGTTCATCGAATGCAAACCTCGGTCTTCGAGCTGAGCGTACTGCTCCATACCTATTATGACGGCATGCCGGAGAAATATTGCACAATAAGACAGGCCCCTATCCAACCCCGCAGACTTTCAGCGTTAACGTATCCTCAGAGGCTATGTTATTTCGGAGCCGATAATTCGGAGCGACGGTAGTCGGGCACCACGGAATTTGGGGTCAGTTGATTTGGGGCGCCTATATTAAAGGATTCGACGTTTAGTGGGCTACGGGTTTGAAGCCACTTTTCCTGCGCGCTACGAAATACGGTGGGGTTGTTGACCGCTGAAACTGGGAGGATCGATGGAAACGCTGCACGCGTGCGCGATTCAAACTGCGAGAAGTAGTCCTGGTTATCGCATTGAGCTGCGAGCTAACTCGGGAAACGGGGGCAAGCTTACGCGCGTAGCGTACCATCAACCGATGACGATCGCGTAAACGGTCAGTTGTGTGTGGGGAACTGGCTCCCGTCCAGTCTTGAGCCGTCACCCCGAAGTCGGCGATTTGGTCCTAGGGTACGGCGTGAACCGAGCAGGTGGACGGTATGTGCCAGGCGGGAAGACTACGTTATCTTCGCCGAGCAAATAACGCTCAGAGGCCCTTTTATACGACTCGTGGACCGGAAAATGTTCGCTTAGGTACGCTCTTATCGTAGCGGGGTTCTTCGAACGAATCAGCGGACGCGAAGTGTCCAATGTGCTTTTCTTCGTGCTCCGAGGGAGAGTGCCGGGAACAGTGGCGCGGACCTGTTGCTTGGTAAGGAAGGTATGGTTCTCGGCCTTAAATTTGTCAACGAGTCTCACTCTGTGCTCTTCGCGCTTCTTCAACATCAGTTTTGCGTACTCAGTTTGAGAAAGATCTTCGTATCCAGGCAATCGCGCGTACTTTAGAGTGAACTCGTCAGTGAAGTCTTCCTTCTTTAGTTTCGCATTGTATCGTCTTCGCGAATTATATTCAGACGCACGAAAAACCTTTACTGTGCGCTCTCGTCCCCAAATCGCATCGTAGAACGAGTTGTAAGAAGGATAATCATCCTGCTCTTCGAGCAGGCCGGCGCACACTGGCTGTAGTGCGGAATAGAAGAAACTATCCTCGATATCCTCTGGGTTGGGCACGGCCTCAGCAGAATAGCGCCGTTGGAACAGCGGTCCGCCTGGAAAACCTGGAACGAATCGCTTCACGGCAGCCGCGAATTGAGAATTGAAGTCTCTTTCGAACCCCGCGCGATTGCAGTCGGGAAATTTCGCTACTGTATGATAGTGGTTCCCCTGCATCACGAACGCATAAAGCGTCACGTTATGCTTCTCGCGATATTTCCCTAAGTAACCCAACATGTGGTTATCGAGGGGCTTGTTGTTTACGAACCAAAGCGCCGAGTTGAGACAGCGCGAGGTGATAAACGAAGCGTACCTTGGATCCTCTATTCGGAGAGGCTGCGATTGAGTTTTCCTTTTGAAGCGTTGTGTTTGAGTTGACATATAGCACCTCAATCGTGCCGCGCGGAGTCCTGCTGTGTTGCTGGCTAGCTTCGCGGCTATCACCCTTATGTTTCGCGTTCTTTGGGAATTTGTTGCGTCGGCATTATCCGCTGGCGTGCGCGTCAACCAACGGAATTCATCCAACATCAATGCGAAGGCGCGCGTCAGTTGCTGCGGTCTTCGCTGAACGTTTTATCGTTCACTCTGAGGATACGTTTCAGTAAGAGCTGAGCGCGTTTGGGTTGTGGAAGGTCGTTGCGTTCTGGTCGAGCGGTCGACGCATTATGTGCAAGTCGTCGTTTAGGTTATGCAAAGACGACAGCCTTTCAAGTTCTGCGCGCTCGTGCGCGATATCGCGCGCTCTGAGGATAAGTTTTGTAAGACTGTCCGCCGTGTTAGCAGGACGAACGTGGAGGTTGTATATTTGCGGCTGCCTCTGCGCTGCGACGTCGCACTCGCCGACTACCCATGGCCGAATGGGTTGATCATTCGTGATGACGCTCTGCTGAACGACGTTTATCGCGCACTCTGAGGATATGTTTAACGAACAATCACGGGCGCTTCGCCTCCCCGGGGCGGCGCTTTTGCACTAAGGTGCGGCCGGCCTCGGTTCTTTTGGTCATGCCTTCGGCGTCGAAGCTGTCCAGGATGAGGGCCGCTACGTTTCGGCTGGTTTGGGTTCGTGCGCGGAAGTCGTTGATTTCGATGAGCGGCTGTTCGGTGAAGAGCTGGAGGAGTTGCTGTCGGGTTGATTCGTAGAGGGTGCGGAGCAGGTAATTGTTTTGAAGGACTACGATCAGGTCTTCGTCCGCGAGCAACTTCGTGATGTGGCGCAGATCTTTTTCGGTGAGCTTGGTTTGGTCCAAGAGGCTTCCGCGGGCGATGGAGGTTATCCCGGCCTTGGTGATTGCATCGAGCACCAGCTCTCGCTGCTTTATCTGAGCTCCGTCCACCTGCGGTTGGAACGAGCTCAAGGCCAATCGGCTGTGCTTCTGCACCAGCTCTGTGTCGGCTTTTAACAACCCAAACAACGTATCAAATGCACCGGGCTCGATGCCGAGTAGCTCAGTGACATACGCCGGTTTCATTCCCCAAGCATAGCGATTCAAAAGATGGTAGCGACCGACAGCTTTTGTGAGAGCGCGACCCACTTCTCCGATTCTCGATGTGATGATCGAGCAGTTGCCGCCAAGATCGGTAAGCTTGCCCTCGCGGATCCTTTCTTTGAGCATGAGTGTCGCGTCGGCCTCGAGGCACTGCGTTAGACGCAGCAGCTCAACGTTTCGGAAGACAGCCCTCGGTCCGGCGTAGAGCTGGGACATAAAATAATCTCCCGACTCTGCAGCCTCGTGCGCGGCATCAAGCCGCTCGAGCAGGTCATCAGATATTCGCCGCATCCGTCCTGTATCGACCGCTAACACCATCCCGCCGCCGATTGTCGGACCTGCGGCAGTAGGGCGCAAGATGTAACGGTCGCCCGCCGCGAGAACCAATCCGGGCTCCAGACGAATGTGCATGAAGCCGGTCGCTCCGGGAGCCAGCTCCTCGTGCGCGATGAGTCTAGCCGAAACATTCACGGTCGAGGTTCCGCTCGCGAAGCGAAACTTCGCTCGCTTCGCTATCGGCTCGAACGAATCGTTCTTGAAAAGAGCGATCGCAGTTTCCACAGAGCGATAGACACCGCTCTTCGCAAGCGTCATCCCTCGATGAATCGTGCTTGCATCGACGTCTCTCAGATTGATCGCCGAGCTCACGTGGGCCGCCGTTTGATCGGTCTGACGCCGATAGTTCTGGATGCTCCTGACCGTCGCCTTCGTTCCGAGCGGGAGAATCTCAACCTCCTCACCGGCGCGAAGGCTTCCCGCCCGCGGCACACCCGTGAGCACCGTACCGTGCCCTTTCATCGAAAACACCGAGCGTATATCCATTCGAAACGCACGCCGCCCCTCATCCCGCGGCGGCACGTCGACGAACCTCTCGAGCGTTTGGCGTACTTCGGCAATTCCTTCTTGCGTGATGTTCGAAACCGTCAAAATCGGAGCGTCGGGGAACCCCGCTCGCAAGATCAGCTCTCGAAGCTCTTCCTTCACAACGCCCAAAATATCCGGAGACACCAAGTCAGACTTCGTCACGACGACGAGAAGCTTCGCCATCCCGAGCAGCTGAACGATCCGCAAATGTTCAACCGTTTGCGGCATCACCGAATCGTCGGCTGCTACGACCAGCATCAGCACATCGATTGACGACGCGCCGGCGACCATGTTTCGGATGAAATCTTCATGACCGGGAACGTCGATGATCCCAGCGACCCTCCCATCAGACAGGACGAACGGAGCGATACCGAAGTCGATGCTCATCCCGCGTTCACGTTCTTCAGGGTGCCGGTCGGTCTCGTGGCCCGTGAGGTTCTTGACGAGCGATGTTTTGCCGTGGTCGACATGACCGGCAGTGCCGATCATCAGCGGAATTATCTGCGGGGGTAGATGCTCCATCTTCCTACGCGAGCGCGACCTTCAACGCTTCAGCGAGAAGGTCAGCATCCTCCGGAAGCAAGGTCCGCATATCGAACAAAAGCGACCCTTCATGGATGCGACAGAAAACAGACGGGATACCGAGTCGCAGTTTCTTCGCCGCAGCTTGAGCCCAGCTGCCGCCAGCGGAGCTCGACACACGCAGCACTTTTGAAGGTAGCGCCTCGTCAGGCAGCGCTCCTCCGCCGGTATATGCCTGCCCATCTTCGACCGCTGTTCGAACCGTCCCCACTCCAGTCAGACCAGACTGAAGGGCTTCCGCAGTCGCCTGCAGAGCGTGGAGAGGCTGCGACAACATCTGATAAAGCGGAATCTCTCGCTTATATTCGTCGCCGTTCACAAAATGAATGAGCGTCGCTTCCAAAGCGGCTAGAGTCATCTTGTCGGGCCGAAACATCCTGAAAAACGTATCTCGACGAAGCCGCTCAACCGCTTCCTTCGTACCGCAGATAATCCCGGCCTGCGGACCGCAAATGAGCTTGTCTCCACTGAAGCAAACCAGAGAAGAGCCGCATGCGAGCGAATCTTTCACGAGGAGCTCGTCCGTCAGACCGAACTCAGCGAGTGGGACAAACGCGCCGCTCCCTAGGTCGTCGATGACCGGAACTCCATGCTCTTTTCCGAGCGCGACCAGCTCCGCGATACCCGGAGTGTCTGTAAATCCATGGATACGATAGTTCGACGTATGCACGTGAATGATCGCTCCGGTATGGGGTCCGATTGCCTCTCGATAATCTCGTAGATGCGTGCGATTGGTCGTGCCAACCTCGTGCAGGCAGCATCCGCTTTCGCTCATAACATCCGGCAGACGAAATGAACCGCCGATCTCGATGAGCTGCCCGCGGCTGACAATGACCTCTTTTCCGCGTGCAACACTTCGCAACACCATAAAAGTCGCAGCGGCGTTGTTGTTAACGACGACCGCAGCCTCGCAGCCGGTGAGCACGCACAGCAGCTCTTCGACCCTCGACTCGCGCCTGCCGCGCTCTCCGGACTCCAACTCGACCTCGAGCAGGCTGTAGTGCCCGAAACCGGCGAGTGCCTCGAGCGCTGAACGTGAAAGCGGTGCTCTCCCGAGGCCCGTGTGAAGCAGAATTCCGGTGGCATTGATCGCTCGGCGACCGAGCGGCGTCGCGATGCGCGCCAACTCGTTTGCGGCCGCAGTCATAACCGCGTCGATGCTTGGGCTTGAACTCTCAGAGCCGGATTGAATTGCGATCCGTGCCGACTCGATCGCATCTCGGACGGCGAGCGTAGTTATGCCGGCGCCGAACCGCTGCTGCAGCTCTTTTCCTCTCGCGGACTGAAGACACTTCGAGACCGAAGGCAGTGATCGCAAGTTTTGTGACGCAGGGACATTCATCAGATCGAGCTCAGTTGGCGGAGGCGTATGGGAATCGAACCCACCCGGGACTTTGTCGGCCCCACAACGGTTTTGAAGACCGAGAGGATCACCAGATCCTACACACCTCCATCCTTTATTTGATTGCGCAACTGCCGCAGCGCTTCAGCTTAATTACCCACGGTGTCAGAACTTTTTGAAAAAAGCCAAATGACGGGTAAAGCAATCGGATATTGGCTGAGAACCGCAAATTAAGCGAGTATCAGAACATGGACGGAAACAACATCGTGAATCCGGCGGGAACGCCGCTGAAAGTGCTTCGCGGCAGCTGCGTCATTTATCTGGCTTACGACTTTGCGCGCGAAGTCGATGTCGAATACGCAGCAAAAGAGCTGAAAGCCGAAGTCATGCGGCCGCAGCTCGCTGAAGCGCGTCCGCAGTCGAAGTACTTCGGCTATGACCCGCGTCCAGCTCGCTTCGTACGGAAATCGGAGCTGCACAAATTCGGCACCTACGTCACGGAACCCGAGGTTGCATGCACCGTATGGGACTTTGGAGGCATCACTCTCGCTTTCAGAATCCAGCTTCAGGGTGCCGCGTTCGCCGAGTTGGTCGAGCTCAGCGCGATTCTCGATGAAAGCCAGATTCTCGAGGAAGAAGGACGTAGCATCGTGCAGAGCACGCTCGGCGAGCTCCGACGCTCGGTAAAGAGTCCCAACTTTGACGACAGCGTAGAAGACTATGTCGTTTTTCATGTCGCTCAGTTCGACCGTCCGCTATCTGCGCGGGAGCTTTACAATCAGGAAGGTCCGGCGATCGCGCGGCTCGTGCGTGGAGAAAAAGTCAGACTCTCGGCGGGGGTTATTGAGGAAACGCTCAAGTATCGTTGCTCCTACAAAGCAGATGAACGCACAGGCGATGATTCCGATGTCACCGTCATCGGATGGAATTCGGCCTTGGTGTACGAACCGGACGCAGCGGCGGTGGAAGACATCGGAGCCGTGTTCGAGTTCACTCTCGCGCACCTACTCGAGATGCGTTTGTTGGATGAAAAGCTCGACTCATACCTCGACGACGCCTATCGAGTCTCGCTTCGGCGGGGCCGCTGGTTCAACGCGAACTTCTCACAGGTCGGGCTGCTCCAAGTCGATGCAGCGATGCTTTTTGAAGCAGTAAACAATGCGCTGAAGCTCGTCGGCGATGAATATCTTGCGGAGGTGCACAATCTGGCAGCCGAACGGTTCGGCTTCGCCGAGCTTCATCGGACGATTCGCCGGAAGCTGGAAACTCTGCAAGAGATCTACCAAAAGCTCGCCGACCGTCGCTCTCACCGCAGGGCGGAAATTATGGAGCTTACCGTGATCCTTCTCATCGCTCTCGAAATTGTCCTGCGGCTGCTCGACGCCTAGCTATCAGCGAACCTGCTCGGAAAGGGTGTAAGACACCCACGGTCCTGTCGAACGTCCGAACAGAGCAGGCCAATACCAGGAACCGGCATCTGGAAAAGACCGGCCCTCTGCGTCTTCAATTCGCTGGCATATTTTCAATCTTTGATTCTCGCGTGTCGCCAGAAAGCAGCTCCACGTGACGTTGTCCTTTCGCAGCGCAGGTTCGGGGTGAATAACGTATCCAATGCCGCGCATACAATCCTCCGCCGGATGAAGCTTTCTCGTGGGTGAGGCGACGATCCGAACGATGAGCTCCTTCGGACCGGCGTCAAAGCGTTTGATGCGACCGGGGAAGTCCTCCTGAAATTTACGCTCGCGCTCGCTCAGTGGCCGTTCGATGAGCTGTGCGCCGTCGAACACCTTGGGCCACTCGGGTCGAAAATCCGCAGGAGCTGCATCCCCTGCTCGATTCAGCTTCGGAGCGCTTGCGCAGACGAGGAGGAGCAATACCATCGGCGCGACGCTAACGGATCTGCCCGTCTCTGCAGCGGCAATTCTTTGCGCTTTGACACTAGCGTGCATACAGAGAGCGATCACTACCAGCTCCACCCCGGCGCTCGTGAAACTCAGGATACCAATCGCGCTGTGAAGGGCCGGCGGATAACCGGGAAACTCGGTTTCAAGCAGGAAGAGAAACGAGGCACGGGTTACATTCGCCAAAAAGACGACAGACGGCGTGCACACGGCGAGCCGAAACGCAGCTTGTATCGAGAGCCGTAAAAGCAGACTGAGCGCACAGCAGAAATAGCTCGCCGCCCAGAACATTTTCACTCCACTGCATGGAGCGTCCAACCACACCTGCTGGTTTCCGAATTCGAGCGCCGCCCCAGCGACTCCTACCGATAACCCACCGAGTGTGAGCAGATGCGCCGTAGCCCACGCTGTCATCGATCGGAGCGGATACCCGAGATAGAACTGCAACGTCGGCACGATCGGAAGCGACAGGATCAACAGACCCCAGAGCGACGGGTGCCAAGCCCTTCCGTACAGTCTCCGACAAATGACCGGCCCGATGCTTGCGACTGCGAGCAGAGCGTGCACAAGCGGAGGACTGAACGGAAAAGATACGACGTAGACCAACCCAAAAGCGAATGACTCCTTAGGAACGGTGATCCGGTTCGACCTCTCTCTGCTTTCAGCCAGCTCCCGAAGCACCACGCCGAGGATCGTCACGAGAGCAAGGATGCCCCATGGCTCGTCAGACGGGTCCGTGACGCGCGCGACGTACCACCGCCAAACAGGCCAGAATGCGGCGCATTGCAGCACACAGAGAGCGATGAAGGCCCAATCGACGGCGCCGCATCGATTGTCGCGGCGACATCTCTCGCGTAGTGTGGCTACTGCTACAAGTGCTGAGGACATGGACGAACCCTCCGCGCGATGAGGAGAAGAATGATCGCAACGACCAAGAGCGCGACAGTCTCAGGCTCTGGAATGACGGGCACTGTATCAGCATTGGGCGGCTCGAGACCGCTTTGCCGATATTGCTCGTCATTCTCGAGAACCACCGCGCCGGACACCGGTGTCACGATCCGTGCCTTGATTGCGAGCTCTTTCGCACTTACCTTTGCGGTCGGAAGATCGCTTCGCAAGAGCGCGGAGACCTGGTCGTTTGCCGCAAGGCGATTCAGATGTCCGTAGCTTGCCGGTGCGACACCACTCGCTATCGGTGTCGCGACTAGCTCGCGGCGTATACGATAGTAGGAAGCACCGGACACGAGCGCGTTGACTTGTTGCGCGACAGTTGTGTTCCCCGTGAGAGACGGGGGAGGCGTTTCAAGGATGCCCATGCGCTCCAGCTCTGCGGCAAGCTCATTCGAACCTTCTGCGAGCTCAATCCCAATTACATGAGGGAGCTTCGGCCGGCGGCGCTTGAGCTGCAAAATCGGCTCCATCGCTGGAGTAATCGGTTGGGGGCCGTGGAACCAGACTACGACACTGTCCGGCGAACCCATTGCCGCGTTGAGGGCTGCGAGGATCGCCGGTCCGTTGTCTCTCCCGCCAGTGAAATCAAACGCGCGTACGCCGTCTGCCAAGCGACGACCGAGCTCGGGTGAATAATGTTCGAGGCCGTTCGTAAGCGCTACGGCCGAATCATCGGCGAGGATCAACGCGATGTCAGCGCCGTCTTGCAGATGTTGAACGGCAGCAACGAGGTCCGCGGCGTAGTGATTCATCGCCTTCGAGCCGTCGAAGACGAAGACAATGCTTCGATGTCGTTCGAGTTGAGCCATCTCCACACGCTGTCTGTAAACCACCGCCGAATCAGCTCCGTCCCCTTTCGAGAAAACGTCCTGCGGCAGCCCGTCGAGCGCCGTTGTCACAATCAGGGCGTTCGTTTCGAATTCAGCCGTGCCTCGAAGTGTGAAAAGAGAAGTCTGTGGTTGTGCCGCCGACAGGTCGCCGGCGTTTGCCTTGAGCGAGGTTTTGGACTCGAGCCACAGGGAACGTCCAGCTTGCTTTTCAACATCAAAATTGCGCTCGGTAAAGTGCGGCAGGGTGATAGTGGCGTGATTCCCCGACTCGACGACGAGTGGGGACGTGATCCCGATTCGAATTTTCATTTCGCCTTGCGGAGGAACTGGGAAGCACTGGACCAAAACTGCGTTTGGTCCGGCGCTTGTGACCAGGAGTGGGTCTCGGCGCTGCATGGTTACGCGTTGATATGCCGCGACGACTTCGGCTCGGCCGCCGAATACCGCCTCTCGCTCCTCGCCGTTCACCCAGAGTGTTGCCCGAGACACTACCCCACCGCTCGGCAATCTCACGACGGCGCGCGCTTCATCCTGCGATGCCCCGGTATTCCGGAACACCATCGTCCATTCCGTGTAAGCGGTAAGCGTGTTCGGATCGAGCGAGGCGTCTAGTGTCGACGTGCTGAGAGAAACCGATTCGGAACGACCTCCGACCGCCGTCTTTCCGACGTCGGACGCTCCGAACAGGCTGAAGAGACCGACGCTCGGTCGTGGCCGAGCTCTCGAGTTGAAGCTTTCTCCGGTCACTTGATAGAAGACCTTGCGAGCGAGCTCACTTTCGATCGTGTGGCGCGACCCGCCGAAGCTGGACCAAAGGCTTGGTGCTCGTAGGGTGCTCTCCAGCCACCCAAGAAAATCATAGTGCGGCGTTTCGGCGCCGTATGCCGCTTCGAGAATCATCTGTTCATTGCCGAATTTTCGGAGAAGTGAAAGCGCGTTTGAGTTGTTCGGCGAGCTGGAGAGAACTTCGAGCTGCGTACGGGTCAGCGTCCGCGGCAATTCGACAAGAGCCATGGAAGTAAGTGCGATTCCACAACCGGCGACCGCAGCCCGTCGCAGACGCTTTTGAGCTTCAGGCGCTGCTTCTCTCGCGAGCCGCCGAAAAGCAAAGAACCCGGCAAGGAGTCCGGCAAATGGGCTAAAAGGAAGGGTCGTGATACAGGCAGGAAGAAACAGCGCGGCGAAAGACATCGCCGAGTAGAAGATCGATATCGGTACGATCGGTAGAAATAAGAGCGCATAGACCGCCGATACACCCAGCGAGAAGCCGCTTGCGACCGCAACTGCGGTGCGGTTCAGTCTGCTTCGTCCCCGAGCGCTGAGGAGGAGCAGAAGGTTTGCAAGCGGCACTGTCGCAACGAGAAGAGTATGAAACATGCTCGGAATCGGATCGAAGAACACCGAGGAACAAAGCCGGAGTGTGAGCTCGACTACAAGAGCAGCGGTCGGAAGAACGATGCCGCAGAGTATGGAGAAAAATGCTCCGAAGCCTGATCGCCGCATCCTAGGCCGGCGTTGCTCCGCGGTGAGTTGTGGCTCGTCCCCAAAATGCACTTCCGAATGTTCCATCGTATCCCTCCATCAGTGATGCTTTGAGAGATATCGCGCCGCTCTATGATAGGCGTTTGAACGGTAGGTGCGTTTTCTATGAATTGTGCGCGCGGGGCAGTAACTGAAGCAGGATCCGGGGTCGGCTTGATAAGTGGTATATCTGGGGGGCTTATGGAAAGAACAATGCAGGCCGGGGAATTTCGAAGCGTTTCTTACGTTTACGGGCTGTTCGCGCTGATGCTCTTAGGCGCTTTCTTGTGCTTTTCGTCTCCTGCGCATCTTGGCAGTGCGATTCAGTCCCCAGCTGATCTTCTTTTGGTGGGACAGGGCATTTTGCTCCTCCTGATCGCAGTGGGCATCCGACGGCATAATCTGTTTTTCGGCTATTTCCTCGGTCTTGGTGTAGCTGCAGCCTATATCGGCCTTGCGATCTACAACCTGGCGTTGGGTGAGGATCCGATCGGACCGGTGCTGCTGGCAATCTTCTGGATCGCCGCCGGATCGAATCTCTACCGCTCGTATGCGCTGCTCCGACGAGCGCAGAACGTCAAGCTTCCGATCGAGTAATCGGCTCAATCAAATATTCAGGGTTCAGAGGGCGACGCGTTCGCATGAACGCGTCGTGTTGCGTACGCTCGACGCGCTACGCCGGTTGCAGGATCTTGTGACGCCAGGCGAGCTCTTCCTGAACTTTCATCGCCTTCTTCCGAATGTGCGGATAGTTGCAAAGCGCGAGCCCCATCCGGAGATCGAAACCTGCGAGTTCCGGCTCCTTGTGTGTCGCCAGGTAGAGCGAACGTTCGAGGTGCAGGAGAGCGAGGATTGGGCGCAAAGTATCGAGATAGAGTGCCATGGATCGCAATCGCTCAATGGCGACGTTCAGACCGTTCAGCCCTTCCTCCGCTTCGCCTGTCCAGAGTCTTGTCGCCTCGAGTCCGGCTCTCGCGATCTGTGAAGTCGTATCTCCGGAGTAATGCAGCTGATCGGGCATGCTGCAAACTCTCTTCAGCGCGCGTTTCGCTTCCCAGAGGTCTGAATGCTGTTCAAGCATCAAGAGCGCCTCTTCGAGACAGAGAACCGATGTGTCGCCGAATTCCTCTTTGGCCTCTTGGATTGTCTCCTGCGCCTTTGAGAACGCGTTCTCAGCGTTCTCAGCGTTCTCGAGCAGATAGAGACGGCTGCGCATAATTGAAATCAGCTCGCCTTTTGCGCCGGCTTCTTCGGCCAGCTCGAGCTCCCGTTCGGCTGAACGGAATGTCTCAGCTTGAGCAAGTATCTCAGCGCGGACCAGATGAAACATCGTTGCAGGGCAGCGCACCAAGAGCTTTCGCTCCGGAGCTATTTTTTCGAGAAGCGCGAGCGCCGCTTCGTATGCTCCTGCGAGGCTGAGCTGGTAGACTTTGCGAAAAGTGTATACAGCTCGGCAGAGGCAGAGCTGATCGAACAGAATGACGAGAATGCATGCGGTGAACCAGGACCAGACAGATTTCCACTCTGCAGCAACGCCGAAGAAAGTCCAGGGGAACACGAGCTCAAGGATCTGGAACATCACGACACACGAGGTCAGCTCCAGGCCGACGCGAACAGTGTGACCTTCAAACGCAAGGTAAGTCAGAAAATCGGAAAACGTGTGCTCCGGCCAGGTCCGCTGGACGCGGGGCAGGGACATTGTCAGATCGTCTACGTCTTGGGAATGGCTCATAGTGGCAACGCTCCGCAGATCACCTCTGAGCTATCGGCCAAACGCCTGATATTCCTGAGGAGTTTCTCCCGAATAGGTGGACGTGCGGCAACTTGCGCGACGAAAAAAAGATAATAAAATGCGCGGATTAACCGTTTCGCAGGCGACGCGTTCGGCCGAAAGTGATACAGGCCGAGGACGAGCCCGACTTATGACTCAACCATTCATCACCACCGATTGGGACCAGCTGTCGTATCCGCGACTTTGCGGCCTCATCGCCGAGCGTCCGACGAAGCTCAGCCAGGCCATGCACAACGCAGGATTCCAGGCCGCTCAGCTGCCGTTCGTGTATGCGGCGTTCGATATCTCGAAGACCGGTGTCGCCATTCAAGCGATGCGCGATCTGAAGATTCGCGGATTCAGCGTGACGATACCTCACAAGGAAACGGCTCTTCAGCTCGTCGATGTCCTCCATCCCGATGCGCGGGCAATCGGCGCAATCAATACCGTAGTTAACTCGGGTACGAAGCTGTACGGACTGAACACCGATTGGATTGGAATTCGTGACGCCCTCGCAGAACAGGGGTGTGACGTTCGAAACAAGCATGTGGTGGTATTTGGTGCCGGTGGAGCGGCGCGCGCAGCAATCTTTGCGATGCAGCGGCTCGGTGCGGCCCGAATTTTGATCTGCAATCGCTCGGTGAATCGAGCCCAGGAGCTGGCATCCGCGTTCGGAACCGAAACCTGCTCATTGGACGAACTTTCAAGAAATCTACAGGCGGATGTCAGCCTCATCATCAACTGCACCCCGCTCGGCTCAGCCCTGAACGCAGGGGAGAATCCGCTTGTGCCGCTGGTGCAGCTGCTCCAATGCGGGCCGGGCGGCGCCGGTCTTCCGGCCGTGTTCGATATGGTCACACGTCCGACGCCACTGACCACAGAAGCGCAAAAGCGCGGCTGTAATGTCATCTTCGGCGCGCGCATGCTTTTGCATCAAGCATTCGAGCAGTTTCGTCTCTTTACTGAGAAGGAACCGCCGAAAGAAGCGATGGAGCTGGCGCTTCAGCGGGAGCTGAGCCCAGGGAGCTCCAAGGCGTAAGTGAAGTTTGTTCGACCTTGCTCCCGTTTGAGTCGGTTTCGTGAATCCTGTATAACGAGTCTTTAAACCTCATCCGCCGGTGCATTATGAACGGATTGATCTTGTTGGTCTTCGGAACTGTATTCGCGGCAGTTGTGCTCGGAATTATCATCGGACGGTTGTCGGTCCGCACCGAAGTGAAGAAGAAAATTGACGAGGCTTTCGAGCAGGGTCGTGAGGAAGCCGAGGTCGAGAAAGCAAACATTGCGCTTGAGCTCGGACATCAGCTGATCAAGATGCGTGATAGCATCCAAATGGCGGCAGAGGCTTACGAGAACACTGTGCAGGTTGTGCGTGATCGTCTGGCCACTTCTGTGGAGCTTCGTTCGGTGACTGATGCTGAGAAGAAGCTCTTGAACCCCGGCGAAGTTCCCCTCGCTCTGCGCTTAGAAAAGCCGGAAGTTGCGACGGCTCCAGAAACTGCGGCGGCTGCGCATTCTGCGGAGACATCTTCTGACGCGGAACCTTCTATCGCTGAAGAGGAAGCTGCGGTCGATGAGAAGGAGGACGAGTTCGCGAAGCGGAAGCTCGACGCTGATTTGGAGCGCGGCGACTTGCCGATCCAGTAAGCTGCTCTGTTCTCCGTGCTTCCTGTACGCAAAACGGCCCGCTCATGCGGGCCGTTTTACTTGAAGCGTCTCTAGAAAAGCTCGGCAGAATCGTTATGCGGCTTTCTTTACGAGCTGCGAGTAAATCACCTTATCAACTTCCTCAATCAGTGAACCGATTGAGTAAGCCCAAACATACTGACCTGCTCGCGGTCCTGTAAGCGCTTCGGCGATATCATCGCGATCGACAACGCGATGCTTCAAGAAAAGCTGTTTTCCATCTGTTAGCAGCATCATGTCTTTTGGATGCTGATACAACTTCGGCAAGCGCTTCCGCAGGTAAGCGATACCGCGACGGAAACGGTTTACCGGCAGCCCCTCGCTCTTCATGCGAAAGAGCCAGCAAAGAAGGACGACGTCTGCGTAGCTATACTTCGGGCGGCCCCGCTGTTTGCTACGGCCGCTCGCAGTTACGAGGTCTGTTCGTGAATAATAGTTGAGGAGCGCCAGTCCGATACGCTCAGTATTCCCGGTGAGAGACCGCAGAATCGACTGAACCTCTTTCGCAGTGAATTCGCGCTCGATGGGCTTAACGTTATCTTTGTCCGCCGACTGGGAGGGTTGAGTCTTGTCTGCTTCGAACAACATAAAGCGCCTGTTCCGCTAAAACTGTTTCGTCTCGATGTCCCCACTTTCTGCGGGGTATCGGACTCAGATTAAAGTTACTTTAACCAACTCTATATTAACGTGATCGGCCACATGAGCGCAAAGCGCAGGACGACCAACAAATACCGGAAACATACATCCGAACTGCGATTCGAACGGACTGCAGAAGTTCGAAGCTACGGCAGAAATCTGCGAGGAATCATTTTCTTCGCAAGCTAACGGCTTGAAAGACTTATGATTTTGGACCACAATAAGGCCGTTCAATCATTCGGTCAACAGGGAATCCGATGCCGCGAAGATTTCTTAATTATCTACTCGGTTAGGTTTCGAGCCTGATTCGGAGTCGGCCAAGCGAGCGTAGATGAACAATTATTCTAGGAAAACCAGCCAATTATCTGTGTCGCGCGTGCGTCGTGACAAGCGAATGCCGTCGAGCGTGGTTACGTTTGCGTTAAGTTTTCTTACCTTAGCAAGTTGTTCACAGACCGATTCCGGCCAACAGCTGCTCGAGGAAAAGCCCGGTTCCGAACAGATGACCACTGACCAAAAGAATCTCGGCCCCTACAAGAGTGAGGGGTTGAACCGCAAAGGCCTACGGAGCCCTGAGGTGACGCAGGCGATGTCGCGCGTGCCTCGGCACGAGTTCGTTCCGGAAGAGCAACAACCTCACGCGTACGAAGATCGCGCGCTATCGATCGGTGCAGGCCAAACCATTTCCCAACCCTACATCGTGGCGCTCATGACCGAACAGGCCGGGGTGACTCAAGGTTCGAAAGTTCTCGAAATCGGTACGGGGAGTGGTTATCAGGCGGCCGTTTTCGCGGAGCTCGGTGCGACCGTGTACACGATCGAAATTTTGAAGGATCTCGCCGATTCTGCGAGGTCGAAGCTCGAGCGGCTCGGGTACGGGGCTCGGGTACATGTGCTGAACGGCGACGGCTGGGCAGGTTGGCCATCCGAAGCTCCGTTCGATGCTATTGTGATAACCGCGGCGTCTCCGCGAGTACCGGCGAAGTTGCTCTCACAGCTTGCCAATCACGGACGAATGGTGGTGCCGATCGAGGCGGAAGGGCGCCCTGGCGAACGACTTGTGGTAGTTGAGCGCGACGATCAAAATTTTTCTACGCGTGACTTAGGCGCCGTAAAGTTTGTTCCGCTGCTCGGCGAAGCGCGGTCCGAGTCCGTTGCGCCTACGATTACTGAATCTGTGCTCGGGATCACCCCCGCGAAGCCGACCCCTTCTGCCAAGCCTCCGATCGTGCCGTTCGACAACGGCGCTGTGGGTAGCGCACCGCCGAAGAAAGACGATGCTCAAGACAAGTAAGCCGGCGATTGACGTACGCTAACTATGTGCGCGAACGCGCTCGTAAGACGGTATGTGCTCCCGCCGATCGTTTGCGGCAACGATCAGCTCAGCGGGATCGCCCCACACATGCGGGACGATTTTCGAATCGAAAGGATAACGACCTTCGTCTTGCGGGTCGTACGTTCTACTCGTGACATAGAAAAGATGCGCCGTATCACTCAGCACCTTACAGCCATGAAGAACCCCCTGCGGGATTTTTACGACGCTGGTCAATACACGAGGGTCGGCTGAAGAATCCCCGAGCAGAAACTCGATCTTCTTTCCGCAAGTGCTGCTCTCTTCGCGGTGATCAAACAGAACGACGTGGACGAGCCCGATCGGCACGTACCACCAATCTATTTGTCGATGATGGAAGTGCCACGCTTTCACAGTGTTCTGCGCCATTTTGCTGTGGCTCCACTGGGCGAAACACCGCTCGTCGTCACCCGAGCCTTCGAAGAAAGGATCGTTGTGTCGAATCACTTCGCGAAAAAATCCGCGATCGTCTGGGAAGGTCTTCAGCTCTTTGAAAACGACGCCGGAAATAGCGTGCTCCGAGAGCGTTGTGTCGGAGAATTTCTGAATCACGGGGCTACCCTCTGCAAGTGGAAGCCTTCTAACACTTGGAATTTACGAAGACAACCGCAAGGCAGGATGGGCGAAGGGAACGGCTCAAAGACGTGAACTTTCCGAGATATCCCTTCGAATGGCGCTCTGAGCCGCGATCGGACACGGTGAATCCAGGTTGCGCCGGCGGTGAAGATTGCGTGAGCCCCAGAATAGGACGGACTATTTCTTGCGGATAAGCTCGCGATAATGGTTGAGCCGGTCGCGGATCTGGGCGTCGAGAGCGCGGTCCGTGGGTTCGTAGACGACAAGATCGCCGAGCGCCTCAGGGAGGTAGCGTTCGGGGACAAACCCACCGGGGTAGTCATGCGGATACTTGTAACCTTTGTGGTTTCCTTGTTGCTTCATGAGCTCAGTGGGCGCATTTCGAAGGCGCTTCGGGATCTCGAGCTCCGGGTTCGCATCAATCACCGCCTGCATACGATTCATCGCCGTATAGGTAGC
The DNA here is from genome assembly GCA_046328905.1 of Bdellovibrionota bacterium. Classification (GTDB taxonomy): domain Bacteria; phylum Bdellovibrionota_C; class UBA2361; order SZUA-149; family CAZDWZ01; genus JAXLVP01. The sequence continues at coordinate 535,077 of JAXLVP010000002.1, read as the reverse complement.
GTTCGATTTGGCGCAGCACGAAAGATACACGGCGGCCTGAGCGAGCGGAATTTTTCCTTCGGGAAGGCCAACCCGTTCCACCGCGCGATCGACAGCGACCGCGATATCCAGCGCTCGCGGATCGCAGCTGCAGTCTTCGCTGGCGAAGATCATCATGCGGCGGGTGATGAACAATGGATCCTCGCCGCAGTCGAGCGCACGCAGCATGTAATACAACGCAGCGTCGGGGTCAGAGCCGCGCATCGATTTGATAAACGCGGAGACGCAATCGTAATGGTAGTCTCCGTCTTGGTCGAACATCCGCGGTTGGGCGCCGAATGACTCTTCCACGTCTTGTACGGTGATGAGCGATCTGCGCGAAGAGCGCGTATTTGCGGCTGCCCATTCAAGGCCGTTCAACGTCCGGCGGCCATCACCGCCGGCCAAATGCGCAAGCTTTTTCCTCGCGTCGGGTTCGATCTTGAGCTCCCAAGTGCCAAGGCCACGCTCAGTGTCTGCCAGCGCGCGATCGATCAGCTGCTCGAGGGCGCCCTCAGTGAGCGGTTTTACTTCAATCACTCGAAGTCGGCTGAGCAGCGCGTTTCGGATTCGAAAGCTGACGTTGTCCGTTGTCTGCCCGATGACGGTAAGTAGCCCTGATTCAACGTGGGGAAGGAACGCGTCTTGCTGAGCTTTGTTGAAGCGATGAATTTCGTCGACAAGCGCGAGTGTCGGACGCCGCTCGACACGCATGAACTTCTCCGCGTCGCTGACGGCTTCGCGTAACTCTTTCACACCATCAAGGACACCGGAAAGTCGTACGAAACGGTAGTTGCTTGTCTCGGCTATCACTCGCGCAATGGTTGTTTTGCCGGTTCCCGGCGGACCCCAGAGGATGATTGACGGAATAGCGAGATCGGCGCTTCGCAGAATTCGTCCGAACGCCGACTCCGGTCCGATTGCTTCCTCCTGTCCGAGAATTTCGTCGAGAGTGCGCGGGCGCATTCGCTCGGCGAGTGGGACGCGTGGAGTGGTTGTTGGTGCAGTTGACATAGCTTTCGTTCGAGTTACGGCTGAACCAGCAATCCTACGTTAATACGGGCGCGAGGACAATCGTTAAGCCCTTGATTATACCGGGCTAATTCGAAAGAGCGGACGCCCTCGGCGGCTTGGGGTTCCTTCACTGGTTTTCCGCGCTGATTTGAGGCAAATTCCGGTGCGTTCTCTCTCTCAAGCCAACCTCGGGAAGTTCTTACTCTACCGGTGTAAGCGCTGACGTCGTGTCCCAGCGCTTGCACCGTAGTGCGCAAGAAGGTTCAAACTTCTGTTTCTAGAGTGACGTTGGTGTCACTCGTTCCACGTGTCCGAAAGGGATGACGAAGATGTCGAAAAAAATGCCGGATGGATTGCTTGGTCTCAGCTTTATCGGGGGCGCCCCGGTCAAAAAGCCCGGAGACCGCAAGTTTGAAAAGATGAGCCCTGTTACCGGAGCCTGTCTGGGAACCGTCACCGGAGCGACGATCGATCAGGTGGCCGACGCAGCGAATTACGCCTTTGAGGCGTTTCAACATTCTGCTGTGCTCCAATCTGCCGATCCGTTGTTTCGTGCGCAGATGCTTGAGGCTGTCGCTGCGGAGCTCGAGGCGTCAATGGAGGAAATTCGGCCGGTGTATTATCTCGAGTCCGGCCTGCCGATTGACCGCAGCGATCCGAATGTCGCTTGCCGCTTCGAGGTCGAATTCGGTCGAACGGTGAATCAGTTGAAGTTCCATGCGTCCGATCTGCGGAACGGCACGTGGTGCATTCCTGTGATTAGCAAGAGCGCGGCATTTGATATCCGTCAAACGGCCCAAGGGATTGGACCTGTCGCTATTTGGGGCGCAATCAATTTTCCGCTCGCATTTTCCACCGCCGGCGGTGATTTCGCCGATGCGTGGCGTTCGGGATGTCCGGTTGTTTTCAAGGCTCATTCCGAACATCCGTTTACGTCAGAGCTTGTGGCGCAGTGTATCGTGAAGGCGTTGGCGAAAGTGAACGCTCATCCTGGGTGGTTCAGTATGCTGCACGGTGACCGTGAAATCGGCCTGATGCTCATGGAGAATCACAAGATCTCAGCTGGCGCGTTGACTGGTTCGGTCGCTGCCGCGAAAGCCTTGAAAGCGGTGGCCGATGCTCGTGGCGTTCCATTTTTTGCTGAATGTGGAAGCTGGAACGCTGTGTTCGTCTTTCCCGACCTGCTCGAGAGCTCGGCAGAGTCCATCGCGAAACAGTATGTCGCTTCGGTCACGATGGGTGCCGGCCAATTCTGTACGTGTCCGAATGGCATCGTTGTGCCGCGAGGTCCTGGGCTCGACGAGTTTCTGACGGCGGTGAAGAACGACATCTCCGCTCGGCCCGCGAGCACTATGCTTTCTGCGCGGACGTGCCGAGACTTCAACGAGAACGTGGCACGGCTGTTGCGCGTCGACGGTATGTCGGTGCTCGCCGGCGGAGACCCGATCGACCATGCGACGCAATCAAAGCCGGTGATCCTCACTATCAGCGGCATCGATTTTCTCCATAGTCCGGAGCGATGTCAGCACGAAGCGTTTGGCCACTGCTCGGTGGTGGTGATAGCCGATGGTGTCGATCAGATGCTCGCAATCGCAGAGCAGCTCGAAGGCAGCTTGACGGCGACGCGGTACGGCACTCCACAAGAGCTCTCGACTGCTTCAGCAATGCAGCTGCGTCGAATTCTGGAATCGAAGGCAGGCCGGATCATTGCAAACGCGATGCCGACTGGCGTCGCGGTGTGCGATGCCATGGTTCACGGTGGGCCAAGTCCTGCGTGCACCATCGACTCTACATCGGTCGGGCTATCGACTCGATTTCAGCGCCGCATTTGTTTCCAAAGCGAAGCCGATTCGACGCTTCCTGTCGAGCTGCAGAACGGCAATCCGCTCGGAGTTTTGCGCCGCGTAAACGGCGTCTTCACTCGGGATCCGGTTGCGGTCTAATGATTCACCTCGAGCCTGGCGCGAGCCAGCGTACGTGCCCCACAGTGCGGTAGCGCGCTCGGAGTTGCGCCGAACTGTGGCGTCTTCACGCGGAAGGCCGGTTACGGTCTGACGGTTCGGCTCAAACGTGGGGTGTGCAATTGTGCATGCCCCACGTTTTTCGTTTCGCGCGCACTGCGGAGCAAAATCGATTTCCACGGCTGCTGTCCGTGCGCGCGTTCGGCGCGAAAGTTGAAAAGTAGTGAAGTGTAGTAGTCGTAAGATGCTGTTGAACGCGTGCGGTCAGTTCAATCCGTCCGCGAGCAACAGCAGCTGCAAAGACTAGGTTTCGAAGAGGTTTTCTCAGATCTCTCTCCAATTCCGCCGGCAAGACTTCGGAAGGTAACTGCCGCCTTGCGAAGTCTTGCTGAGCGGAATCGTGCCAACTGACTCCGCAAGTGAAGAGCTCCCGCCGGGAGCTTGCACTTCCTTCCTTCGACGGCACAGGAGATTATCATGAAGTTCAGTCGTTCAACCGTTCGAGTCGCGCAGACTGCGCATGGGCTCCTCACGGAGCTTAACGGTGTGTATCGTCTTACTGCCGGTCTGCGATGGCAGAACCTCGCCTGTCGGCGAGATGCGTTCCAAGTCGCGTCTAGGGCTTTCCACGATGGCGTCGCCGTTGCGGAACCGGACGTCCACCGCCTGCTTCGGGCGAATATCCCACTCATCGATCCGCACCTGATGGCTGTGCTGGCCTTCGGCGTCACCTTTCGAAAGAGCGAAGTCGCTCGCGACGAAGAGTTCAAAGTCGGCGGGAATGTGAACGCCGTGGTGCAAGCATCGGCCGCACCGTCGAACGTGAAGGACACGCCCTACACCCGTGTCGGCCCGCGCGCGAATCCGGCGGAGCTCTTCGGGAAGGCGAAGACTCGAAAGCATCTCTTCCTTCCCGGCGAGGCCGCGGGCATCCGCTCGGTCGAGACGCTGTCGGCACTGCTCGAAGGCAAGGTCGAGATGCTCCCGCCGTGGAATATCCACGAGCCTGAGATTGCCACGGTGATGACTCCGGACGGAATTCCGATTGGATTCCTCCCGGCGCTCGACATGTCCGACCGCAGGGACGAGGGAATCTCGCCGCTCCTCCTGACGAAGGCGAAGATCTTCTGGCACTGCTGCGGTTTCGGTCACTGGTGCACGATCCCCGAAGATGCCCTCGCGTTCTGGGAGTCGATCGTGGTCCGTTCGTGGGTCGAGCGCAACGGGTACAGAGAATGGCCGATCCCGACTGAGCCGGACGAAATGTCCGCCACCCAGTGCCGACGGCCGCTGACCGAGCTCTGCCAGGACGTTGTCGACGCCGACTTCGTCGATGAAGGCGAACCCGCTGTCTTCCTGTCCGGTACCGGCATCGTGCCCGCACCGGGCGACAGTTTCTCGCTCCTCCCCGGCGATACGATCAAGTATTTCAGCGACCAGCTCGGAACGCTGCACTGCGGAGTGCAACTCATCCCACGCCCCCGACGCGATCTTTCCGCACAGATCGAAGCCGCAACCGCCTCGTAGACGGCAACCGCGGTTGAGCGCAAGAGTGTTACTACGCCGTTGGCGATCCCCATCGCCAACGGCTTTCTTTGCAGCTGCTCCCATCGTCCCTCCCGACTCCATCCGGCGTTGGTTATATCGTGTGCTATATCGTGTCCTCTGAGGGTCCGAGAGGACAACGATTGCGGAATGATAGCCCGCCGCGGTTCTTCGTAGATTCATGTCGAGCGAACAGCGAACGACTAAGCCGGATGGCTCTCTCGTCGCGCTCCGCGGCCTCGGATCGTTCGCGGTCATCTCGTTTCCCTCTCATATCGTGTCCTCTGAGGGACCGAGAGGATAACGATTACGGGAAGATAGCTGGCCGCAGCTTTTTTTAGCTTCATATCGAGCGAGTAACAAACGACTAGGGCCGATGGCTTTTCGCCGGCCCTCCACGCCCCGGATCGGCTGCTCGTACTTCCTGTCGACGCAATATCGCGCGCTCTGAGGGTAAGTTAAGCGAGCCGTTTTCAGTGCTTGCACGCGCGAAGAAGATCGCGCACGGCGATCACCGCCGCGCATAGGCCCTGCGCAGTCTCAAAGATCCGGGTGCTGTTTCACCAAGCTACTTGCACGACTATGTCGAGTAAGCGGCGATGCCCGTCGTTGAAAACAGAGAATCGTTGCAGAAATTTTGATCGATCGATGTGGTGGCGAGAGCGCTCAGAGCTGTGCAGCTCTGCCGAGCCGTGTGATCGGTGGCATGGGTCCGAAGTGAAACGGGGGAACGTTTCCGAATATAGCTGACATGTTGCGGACCGTTACCGTGACCTGGACGGAATTCGGCCGAGCGGCATCGTTGCATGTCGATGTGCTTTCTAGGGACGTAAAGGTGTCGGTCGACTCGTCGTACGTGCCGCGGGCAATCTCTACGCGCATTGTTCCATTGTCGAACGTTTGCCAACGGTAGCTGCTTGAAATATCGGTATCACACGCATCCGTGCTTCCGACACGATTGGCGGAAACCGACGCATCGGGGAACTGAGGAGAAAGAAAAATACTGTTCTGCTTCAGCACTGCCAAAGCAGCGCGTATGGAGTTCTTCCACTTCTCGTTGTCAGTATCCGGGGACGCGACCAGCTCCGTCAGGCCGGCAAGAGCCGCCGCATCCGCCGCACGTTGAACCCCGTTGCCCGCTAGCTCTGCCCGACGAAGATCGATCACTAGCAAACACAAGTAGAGAACGAGTATCGCGAGCGCCAGCGTGATGAACAGGATGCTTCCGGCTTCGTCATCAGTTAGCTGACGGCTCATGAGCATGGATTCTCGCTAAATTCGACCAGCAACGAGCTCTCGCTCCGAATCACCGCACGGGGGAAGAAGTTACACACGAGACATGATGGACTCAGTGAGCCTTGAACGCGCAGGATGGCATACGGCGAGCCTCCACCTGGAACAATTGAAGCGTCGAACTTAAACGTTGCAGCCGAATCCGTCATAGAAAAAGACTGGCCGCCAACCGCATGAGCTTGCAGATACGTATTGCCGGCAGTGTTCAAAAAGGTCGTGCAGCTCCCGCCGACGCCACCCACACTAATTGCTCGCCCGAGCTGTATCCCAAGGTGTCGAGCGAGATTCTCTCCCGTGGTGGTCAGGGTCGAGTAGCGGAACATCACAAGCCCGGCGTCCAGAATAAATCCGATGATTATACCGTAAAAGATCAGCACGAGCGCTGACTCGAGCATCACGGCGCCTCGTTCGTCGATATTCGGATGTCCGGTGCTTTCTGTCCGCGAAACTCTGCGGGTTAATTTTTTCATCAGCATGCCGGAACTCCTGCGTATGCTTTGCAGTCTGCCTCGGCGGCGAAAACACTTGTCGCGCTGATTCCTGCGCTTGAAAACATCTTTCCGAAACAAAGGATACACTTGCGAGGCACTTTCGGAACGATTGAAAGTCGGATCGCCCGTTGAGCGAATCCGCCTTCGCATTCTGTTTCAAACTGCGATGTCAGCGTGAACTGGTTGTTAGCGCTATCACACGTCCGGCTGGTGCCGGAGGTGCCGAGAGTGCACGCAGTGGATTCCAACCCGACGGCGATCAAATAATTGTTCGCAAGAACGAGACCAACGTCCAGCACCGGGCTCGCTCCTCCTCCCCCGGTGTAATCGCACGACGCACCTAAGTCTGTCGAAGCGGTTTGCTGCGCCATTGCAGCGGACGAGCGTGCGCCATGCCGACTCGCGGTAAGGACCAAGTCAGCGTCTTGGCAGTACTTCCAGACGTCAACCATGCCGGAAAGAAGCGTGAGCAAAACACCGAGCGTGATGGCGAGCTCGACGAGCGCGCTACCACGAAGACTTACACCGCCGTCCACAAGCGGCGCTTTGAAACATAGGCGAGCCTTCGCCGTATACGGAAGAAATGCTTGCATCGGATTCGTACAGCTCGCGTCGGAAGCTTACCAAATCGATCTTCGCATGCCCGATATGCGCAAGATCATACGCCTAACCATGTTAGATTTAGCGCAGAAGGAACGAAGACGTCGCTACATTTTAACAGACAAATGCTTCGCTGCTAAGCCTTAGATTAACTCGCGAGCGTGCGGATTCCGACAAGCGGAGTGAAGGGTGAGAAGTAAGGCTACCGTCCTTATGAGCGGTTGAAAGGTCTACTCCACGAGCACGTAGGGAGTCTGACTAATCAGCGAGCGAATAAGGTCCTCCACCTGCTGTCGCTTCGTTTTCCCTTTCGCGTTACAGCCTAAACGTCCCGAACGGTCTGTGTAAGGTGGGACGGCCACGACCTTGCCGTGAGCACCGTCCTGATTGTCGCACTGTTCGTTTAGCGAGGTGGTGAGATCTTGTCCTTCCACGCAAGGGTCAACCAGCGGTGACCACATACCACCGGAGTCGACAACTGGAAGGTAGAGGTAGTTCGGGCGGTAATACGGCGGCTTGGTCATTGAGCCCCCGTGATAGTTCACCATGCTCCGGCCAAAGCTTCGATCATACCGCGCAATTTCCGGCCAAAGGCAACCTCCGCCGCGCGCGTTCTTGCGGAGCAAATAATGCGGTCCGACATTGTCACCGGCCAAAAGAGTATGGAGCACGATGCCGTCTCGGATATATCGAGCTCGGATGCTACCGATTTCAGCCAGTGCGCGCTCCACGAAGATATCGCTGTCCATGCAAGGAAAATTGGAGTCGAGAGAGAAGGCTGCATTGACCGGACAGTTATGGAGCCCGTCGCTGAAGAGCACGACGTCATTTCGGCTTCCTACGAGACCCCCATTTTCCGACAGCATCGTGTAGGCAAGGTCTAGAGCCTTATAGAGATCGGTCATTGCCGGCATTCGCTGGAATTCGACCTGGTTGGTCTGTGCGTTGTAGCTCGAGTACTGGCGCCCGCCCCAATATCGAGGAAACAGCATATACTGGACGCGCTGATTGATGCTGAGCGTGATGTCCGTCGCCTCCTTCATTCGTTCGAATTCGGGATTGCCGGTTGTGGCTGGGCTCATTGCGAAGGTTCTTACCGGGAGAATCTCGTCATCAAAGGCGATCATGCCAATTCGATTGCCGGGAATTCCTGCGCTGGCGAGCGTCTTCAGGCCGCCATTGATTCCGTCCAAAATGCTCGTCAAGGGTTCGGGAGCTTTGTCTGGATTGACGTTCAATGCGTACTTCGCGCTCGGCAGGCTCGGTACGACGAAGCACTTGTATTCAGACTTCAGATGCATCTGCGCGTTGGACGCTAGGGTCGTGCCGACCTGGTCGGGGGAGTCAAACATGTTGCCATAGGTGATGGCGTCGGCTGATGCCATTCCGGCTGTGTGGTACGACAACGGACTGACCGTCTCGCACTCCGCTGGCGTCGCGTCGGTCATGTCGTACGCGTATTCACTCGGTGGAATGCGGTCGACGTCGGGGTCTCCCGTTGGAAGTGGGAGATCTGTGCTTCGGTAATTGTCGCGTACGATCGAACGAGAAAGATCGATCGCAAAGATTATACGTCGTGGCACAATTGCCGCAGTGGCGGCGACTTCGAAACCTTGTTGTTCTGCGCCGATGACGCCAGCGAAAAACGCTCTGAGGCGGGTTCCGTCCACGACCCGCAGCGCAACTCTGACGGCGTTATTCGTATCCGTTGACGAATCAGCGGTTGAGGGGGTGAAGCAGTTGATTCCGGAACACGCTCCAGTCGACGCTCCTTCGAAATCCCAGTGCCCTGGTGCGAGCTCTCCGTTCGAACCGTGACCAGAGCCAAGGTCCGACACCGGCGCGGAGGTGTTGATTAGAAAGCGCGACGTGAAGTCCTGGTGGATGTTTGAGGAGACCAACTGCTCAGCGACGGCGATCGCCTGCGACTTAGCGACAGCATCCGGCTTACCGAGCCCCTTCGCGGTCAAATACTCTCGGAGTGCCGCGAGGCTGGCCTGTTCAACGGTTTCCTCGTACTTCACCTTTTGGGCTGAGAACATGTAGAGATCAACGGCAAGTGCAACAAACCCGAAAATCGCTACAACGAGAACTGCCATCAGGATGATGACGGCGCCGCTCTCTTCGGGGCAGCCGGAATGGAACCGTCGCCTGAGCTGTCGAACGACGTCTTTGTGCTGGTGACCATGGTGAACAGCCCGGCTGCTCATTGCATGTCTCCAGTGGAATCGTCGGGTTGACGGACGCAACGGCATTCTCTCGCGTCAAATACATATTTAATGTTTTTTCGCGGGACATTCAGATGAGAACAATTCGAATACCTGCAGCACGTGCACTTCGGCTTACCGCTCCAGACCGTTCCTCTTGGGCAAGCTCCGCCTTCCGGCGCGCACACTCGATCAACACACTCAGCGCACGTCGACCCCTTCTCCCACCATTTGAAGTAGCAGTCTTTGCCTTGTGCTTCGCAGTTGAGGGGCGCGCAGGCGGTTGCCTGATCCGTACGCAAGCGGCAGGATTTAGAGATGCACTCTGCGCAAACGGTATTGCGGCTGATTTTGCGATTCGGATACCACCTACACGAGTAACCAATGCTGCAATTGAGATCGTGGCACAGTCCATCTTCCGTGTAGAGTTGCTTGCAAAGTTTTCCCAGTCCGCAGTTGCCGCAGGTAGACACAGGATCTCCGTTTGCGGGGTCGAGCGATTTATCTGCGAAGAAAAGGCAACTCCGAAGGTCCCTGCACCCTGCCGCGTTACAGAAAGATTCGCCTGTCTCAGCTTCGTGCCGAGTCCAGTAAGCACCGCACGTGATCGGCGTGCAGGTAGCACAGTCAGGACTGTATCGGCCGGGGTTGAACGTGCATGTTTCGGTCGTAGGGTCACATGCTGCTTTCTCGCATTCCTCCTCCTGGTTCAACGTGCGGCAGAGCAGAGTTTTCTCTGCTGTGTCCGGCTTGATCCCGATGTGAAAACCCGCGTCCGGTTCCTGCCATTCGATGGCTTCGCCCACAACGGTGATCTCCTTATTGCCTGCGACGAGAAGAGGAAGCTTTGCGCTCACCTGGGTGTAGATGCCATGTTTCGAACGCAGCTCCTCGAACGAGGATACGGAATTCGTAATGTATGGCTGACAGTTGACGCAGGTAGGATGAAGTATGCGAGTGATTTTTGCGTCCTCTTCGCGCAGCGCTGACTCCCCAGGCATGAGCAGCAGAGCGCTGCCTGGAGAAGATAGCGGGTTGGTCGGATCAGGGTTGAACTCGTCGCGCATCTTGTACGAAAGCAGACGCGCCCCGTATGGTAGATTTCCGAGTCCGATCACGTCGTTGATAATCTGCTGGCGCACGTCATTGAAGCGTTGCGCTTGCGGGGTGCCCGCCGCGAATCGAACGTCTTTCCCGATGACAGGATTTACTTTCGCACTGTCCGCAATCTGTCGCGCTGCATACGTGAGCAGATTTTGCGTGAGGGCGTAACGGCAGACATCGATCAGCGCGAAGAGGAGGAAGAAAACGAGTCCCGACACTATGGCGAACTCGACCATCGACACCCCGTCAGTGGAGCGCATCGGAACTATCGAGTCACGAGCAGTGTTGGCCACCGAGGTAGCTGGCGGTATTGTTTATGGTTAACGGAACGCGGAGATAGCCTGCGAGCAACCCCGTGTAGTCTGCTTTCATGATGATTGACACGGACTGAGCCTGGACACCATTTCCCAGTACACGTTCTTCACATGCGGAGGATATCCGAACATTCTCCAACTGTAATCCCCCATTGTCGTCCAAAACGGCTTGAGCTCGATTCGCTATGAACTCGTGAAGTGACCCGGACGAATCGGCGGGCAGAGAGGCGATACGTGAGCCGAGTCGCCCCGCTTCATGAGCAGCTTCGGAGAGAAGAATGTGAGCTCGGATGAGGCGGCTTCCTTCGAAGACTCCGGTGAAGAGCAGCGCGAGAAGGAAGCACACGAGACCAGCTTCCGCGATAACCGAACCTTGCTCGTCCATACTGCGACCTGGCGAAACTAAGTGAAAACAGGGTAACCGCCACATCCGCCGCACAACAACGCACCTTCATTGTTCGGTGCACGTTCTCCCATCAAACTTGTGATGTTGATTGCTTCAAAACCTGGGCGACTGAACGGGCTCAGCGAATGGTTTCGAGGGGAGTTCCGCTTTGACGTACGGGGTTGTCCCAGCCGGAGCGAAGGATTGGAAACAGCAGGAAGCGCGTGTTTGGGATACCTCAGTACAGGGGGGTAGTTCGGATACGGCGTTTTTCAGCCGTGCCAAGACGATATCGCGCCCCGATATCGAGCCCTCTGAGGATACGTTAGTCGAGGAAGTCTAAGTGGTTATGCGTTGACCAGGTGGCAATCTGTTCACCGCCTCGGCTGGTCGGCACTGCCCGTCCCCCTTCGCGGCGAGGGTAGGCGAGCGCGCCTTGTCGAGCAGTCCGAAGGGACAGGATAACGGGTCTGCGCTCGTAGCGGACCTTCGCGCGCCCCCGTGCGACACCCATATCGGACGCTCTGAGGATACGATAGCACAATATTTTCGATGGGTTGTGGGTTTGGCAGGCGCGCCGACTCTGCGCTCATGGTGCTTGGCTGTGCGTTCGAGTAATGAAGTGAAAGTTGGTCTTCGAATTAGGTGCGCTCGAGCGATATCGGGTGCTCTGAGGGTAAGTTAATGCAACCATTCCGGCCGTTTGGGGGGCGTTAATTGTGAATAATTTCATCAAATTATCTGCCTGGCACGGGCGGGCGGAGTGGGTTAAAATTTAAGACCGGATACCATCTCGGCCCCTTCAGGGGGCGGCTTACTTCTAGGCAAGGTCCATGAGCATCGCCAATATCAAAGCCCTTTATCAAAGCTTCGACACCAAATTGCAGGCCGCTCGTGGGGCGCTGGGGCGACCGCTCACTTTTGCCGAGAAGATCTTATTTTCCCATTTGGATGGGACTCAGGCCGTATCCAAGGACCTTGTTCGAGGGAAAACCGAGATCAAAACGCGACCGGATCGGGTTGCGATGCAGGACGCGACTGCACAGATGGCGATGCTGCAGTTCATGTCTTCGAAGAAAGCGCAGGTTGCGGTGCCGTCCTCTATTCACTGCGACCACCTCATTCGAGCTAAGTCGGGCGCGAAAGAGGACCTGCTTCGAGCGGTAGATGAGAACGCCGAGGTCTACGACTTTCTTGCATCGTCGGCGAACAAGTACGGGATCGATTTTTGGAAGCCGGGGTCCGGGATCATTCACCAGGTGATCCTCGAGAACTACGCGTTTCCAGGCGGGATGATGATCGGAACCGATTCGCATACGCCGAATGCCGGCGGGATCGGGATGGTTGCAATCGGTGTCGGTGGCGCGGATGCTGCAGAGGTGATGACCGGCTTGGCCTGGGGCGTCACCCTTCCGAAGCTGGTCGGCGTGAAGCTGACCGGCAAGCTGAGCGGATGGACTTCAGCGAAAGACGTCATTCTCAAAGTCGCCGGGATCCTCACTGTGAAAGGAGGTACTGGCCGGATTGTCGAATACTTCGGGCCGGGTGTTACTTCAATTAGCTGCACGGGTCGCGCAACCATCACGAACATGGGAGCCGAGCTCGGTGCCACCACCTCGTTATTTCCTTTCGATGAGCGCTCAGCGAAATATCTTGAAGCGACGAACAGGAGCGATCTCGCCGCACTCTGCCGACAGTACCTCGTAAACTTCTCGGCTGACAAAGAGGTCGAGCAGGACCCGTCGAAATACTATGACGAGCTCGTCGAAATCGACCTCGATACTCTCGAGCCGCATGTCGTCGGCCCACACACTCCCGACCTGGCCCGCCCTATCTCTCAGCTCAGCAAAGATGCGAAGGAGAAAGGCTATCCGGAGGACATTCGTTTTGCGCTCATTGGCTCATGCACCAACTCCTCATACGAGGATATCGGTCGCTCAGCGCACCTCGCGGCGCAAGCGAGCGAGCACGGGGTGAAAGCGAAGATCCCATTCATGATCACCCCCGGATCGGAAGGAGTCTATGCCACTGTGGAACGCGACGGCATGCTTCAGAAGTTGACTGCAATCGGCGGCACGGTGCTCGCCAACGCATGTGGACCCTGCATTGGGCAGTGGGACCGGAGTGACATCAAGAAAGGCGAGCTCAACACTATCGTCACGTCATACAACCGGAACTTTCGGAGCCGAAACGACGGCAATGCCGAGACAATGGCCTTTATCGCAAGCCCGGAGCTCGTAACGGCATTCGCTCTCTCAGGTTCGCTCTCGTTCAATCCGGTAACTGACTCGATCAGTGGTGCTAACGGAGAGAAGTTCAAGCTTCAACCTCCCACCGCCGACGAGCTTCCGCGAGCAGGGTTCTCGGCCGGACGCTCGGGCTTCGTTGCGCCGAGCAGTGATCCTTCGAAGATCCAGGTCGTTGTTGATCCGAAGAGCGACCGTATCGCGCTCCTCGAGCCGTTCGCTCCGTGGGACGGAAATGACTTTATCGACCTGGTCGTTCTCTTGAAAGCATTCGGCAAGTGCACGACCGATCACATTTCGCCTGCCGGCCCTTGGTTGAAGTATCGTGGACATCTCGATCGGATCAGCGACAACATGTTTACCGGCGCGATCAACGCGTTCAACAAAGAAACCGGTAAAGGTATGAACGTGTTCACGGGGCAGATTGACAGCTTCCAAAAGGTAGCCCGTGAATACAAGTCACGCGGCGTTTCTTGGATCGCGATTGGTGATGAGAACTACGGCGAAGGGTCGAGTCGCGAGCACGCAGCAATGTCCCCCCGTTTTCTCGGCGGCAAAGCTGTTATCGCGAAAAGCTTCGCTCGCATCCACGAGACGAACCTCAAGAAGCAGGGGATGCTCGCGCTCACCTTCACGAACGCTGCTGATTACGAGGCGATTCAGGAGAAGGATCGTCTGAGCATTACCGGCTTGAAGGACTTCAAAGCAGGAACACCGCTCAAGCTCGTTATTCGACACGAGGACGGCTCATCGGTCGAAACGACGGTGAACCACACGTTCACAGAGGAGCAGATTGGCTGGTTCAAGGCAGGGTCGGCGCTCAATTCGCTGAGCTAGGACCGCAGTCAGCAAGGTTCCATTGTTCACTCGGTAGCGGATGCTCACTCGATCCTCACGAACGCGGCCGATCACGGGGCGATTCAAGCGAAGGATCAAGTGAGGATTTCCTGCTTGAAAAACTTCAACGAACGTTCACCGCTCAAGCCCATTATTCGACACCAGGACGGCTCGTCGGTCGAAACGACGGTGAATCACACTTTCACAGAGGAGCAGATTCGCTGGTCCCAGGTGGGCTCGGCGCTCAATTCGCTGGGCTAGGACCGCAGTCCGAGAGCTTCTTCGTCAATACAGCAGCGATTACTCGACCGACCTTCACGAATGCTGCCGATTAGGAGGCGATTTAGATCGCCTAAGGACATGGGCTCGAAGGACCTCAAAGCACGTTCACCGCTCAAGCTCATCATTCAACATAAGGACGGCTCGTCGGTCGAACCGACGGTGAACTACACATCCACAGAAGAGCAGATTGGCTGGTTCCAGAGGGGCTCGGCGTTCAATTCGCTGAGCTAGCCCGCGGTCCGAGAGCTTCTTCGCTAATACAGCAGCGATTACTCACGCTGACCTTCGCGAACGCTGCCGATTAGGAGGCGACTCAGATCGCCTCAGCATTACGGGCTCGAAGAACTTCACACCACGTTCACCGCTCAAGACCATTATTCAACATCAGGACGGCTCGTCGGTCGAAACGTAGGCTGGTGGCAGGCGGGCTCGGCGCTCAATTCGCGAAAACAGGACACGTAGTGAGCCAACTTCGTTCGGTCTGCAGCTCGCAATAACCGGTTCGTTACGCCAGGTTGCACACGATCTCTGGGGGCCTGACTCTTCCAACCGAAAAATGCGGCTTGTGCAAATAACAGCGTCATAACGCTACGAAAGCAAAATCACCTTTTGCTGCTCTTTCGAAGCGGCGCGCTCGCGCCCGCATATGAGAATCTCTGCAGATCCAGGTTCTGTCCATACCGCTCAGCCCTACCGGTTGACCGGTATGGATACCTTCATTTCCACCACGGACGACAGATGAGGCTATCTCGAAAGGAGATGCTCATGAAGACAGTTGGTGTGGCCTTGCTCGTGTGTGTGTCGTGTGTTCAGAACGTTTTTGGTGATGGGATCGTACTTTCACGTGGAAGCATGTGTGGAGGATCGCAATCAACTTTCCTCTCTGCCTACGCGAACAGACTGGAAAATCACTGCTGGCGGTGGGTCATGTACCAGCCGCGAGAATGCGTGTACTCGGTGCCTGAGCTCGGTCGGACATTTCGGTTCATCCAGGAGCTCGATGGGGTGACCGTGCGTGGTCGGCACTATGAGCTGTCGAGCGACAGCTCGGCGCTTATCGACAACGCGTGGGTCATGCCTGCCGGCCCTCACAACCTGCTGCTCGACGAGACCGGTCCCAATGTTCGTTACGCCAACGGGAAGATGAATGAGCTCGAAAAATTCGTTACGACCCCCGACGGAGAGCAACATTTCGTCAAGAGCTTTGTCCTGATCGACGGCAGAGTGTGGTCCGTTTGGTGCCAGCTTGTTGATCGCTCTGTGGTCGTCATGCCGCAGCCGGCGGCTCCGGAAACTGTGGTGCCCAGAAGAGCGTTGCCTCCGGCTCCAATGCTTCCTCCTCAGTCGGAAGAAGATCCGGCGAACGAGCTTCCGCTCCCTTCGCTTGAGCTTCCACCGACCTCCACGCCCAGTGGATCAAACAAGAAGCAAGATGAGCCCCAGAAAAGTCGGCGACGGGAAAAGGTGGCCTACCGCTAACCGCCCGGCTCTTTGACGGCGAGGATTTTTACGCCCGGCCGCGACCATTTTGTCGCGGCCGGGCCTTCTCTGTCTGCAGAGAGTCTCGCCTCCACTTGCTCCGCGGCAATTCACATGTCGGGGTGAATTCTCCCAAAACCGAACGATCTCCCAAGGGGGGAAGTGCGCGGTTCGTTTACGAGCTTCGCCAATGAGCGTCGTGAGACGGCTAAATTAAAAATGCGCAATTTGCACATTTTCCGAAAACCTGCCATAATAGGGATATGGTCTTCGATGAAACGCTCAAACTCGACTGCCTGCGGATGCTCGCCAAACCGCTTATCCGCTTTGCGCTCCGACACTCGATCTCCGTTCAGCAAATCATCGAAACCGTAAAGCAAGCCGTCGTTCAACTGGGAGCAGAAGAAATGGAGCGGGCCGGCCAGAAGGTGAACGTCAGCCGTCTCAGCGCAATGACCGGTCTGCACCGCCGTGATGTGATTCGACTTCGGACGGAATCCCAGTCGAAGCCTTTGCCGATGCCGCTCGCGGCTCGGGTGGTGAACCAATGGGAGAATGACAAACGATTCCTTGGGAAAAACGGCCGACCACGCGTTCTTCAGATCACGCCGGAGAGGAACGAGTTCCTCAAGCTCCTGGACTCGGTCAGCACGGACCTTCACCCTGGTACCGTGCTCTTTGAGCTCGAGCGAATCGGTACCGTCGTGCGTCGGAGCGAGTCGGTCAAATTAGTTCGTTCGCATGCTGTTCCGAAAGGAGACGTCCGCGAGGGGTTTGCGATCGTCGAGCGCGACTGCGATGATCTGCTCCACGTAGTCGAAGAAAACACTTTACGTGAAAACCATCCCAGAAATCTTCACGGCCGCACAGAATTCGACAACATTGCGGAGGAGGATCTTCCGAAAATCCGGGAATGGATCCTTCGTGAAGGCGGCGCCTTCCACAAGCGCGTTCGCAAGTTTCTTTCTACGTTCGACCTCGATATTCACCCCAGACGTGGTGTCCGTGGCGGACAAACGGTATCGCTCACAACTTTCAGTAGAGTATCGGGGGAGGATTTATGAAGCGTGCCGTTTCGGTGCTTTTGATTTGCTCGTTGAGCGCTTGCGCCATGGGAGGCGGGACGTATGGAACCGGATTACCCGGTGATAGCGCCCAAGGAGCGGCCACCTATTCACCAGATCACCAAAATCTTGTCACGATCTCCGGCATACTCTGGGACGAGCGAGGGAACCCGGTTCGGGGGATTACTGTCGCCGTTCAATCTGGCGCGAGAACATTCTTTGCGCAAGCCGATTCGACCGGTCGATTCTCCGTCTCGATCCGGAAGGACGGACCCTCGACCATCACGTTCATTATCGAAGGGCGCGCCGGAGCGGTGTCGCAGAGCGTTGAGCTCCCCGATATCAAGTCTGCCGAATACGAGCTGTTGCTCGACCATGGCCAGGTACTTAAGGTTCGACGTCATTAACAATAGAAGGGGTAGTATATGTACTTCAAATGTCGGTTCGGTTTGCTTTGTGTCGCGCTCGCAACGCTCATCGGATGCTCGCAGGCGGTGGCGCCCTCCGGGTCTTCAGGGGGTGTTTACCACTCCTCCCTTGGGACCGAATGGGGCGAGCGGATTGACAGTCGAATCAGCTACGTCAATTTTGAGCGCGAGCACGAACACACGCCGGACACTGCGGCCGCCATCCACTACGACGACCGCTTTGGTGTCAAGGAGCTCTCGGGATCCCGCGAGCTCAAACCACGGCCATTCGAATTGCACGATACTCGAGTGGAATTCGGACTTACCGATGAGGAGTCCGGTTGGTTCGGCCCTGCATTCCTCCCAGGGGCAGAGACGAACGGAAGTTATGTTGTGCGAGGAAAGCGGGGCGATCGGTACGGAGTATATGTTCGAAACAATACCGACGAGCGGATTGAAGTGGTTCTTTCCGTAGACGGGCTCGACGTAATGAACGGACGCTCGGCGTCCTACTCAAACCGGGGCTATATCATTGAGCCTGGTGAGAAGCTTATCGTTGAAGGCTTTCGCGATAGTAAGAACACCGTTGCCGCGTTCCGGTTCGCGGAGCCGCGCGATTCGTACGTAAGCGAAAAATCCGGGGACACGGCCAACGTCGGTGTGGTCGGACTTGCTGTGTTCTCGGAACGCGGCAGTCGATTCGCCTCCCCTCCGGGCTCATTCGGGCGCGCAAATCCATTTCCGGGAGAATTCGCGCAAGCTCCGCGATGAATCGGGTTTAGGTGAGTAACAGCTTCCGATATCGCGGGTCTCGAAGTCGCCAGATCGCCGCATCGGTGATGAAGTGGTGATAGTTCACGACGGCGAGCACGAGACCCGCGACGATCGCAAAGTCAAATCCGAACCGGGCGAACGTGTAAGGGATGGCGACATAAAACAGCGCGCCGCTCACGACAGCAGCGACAACAAATCGTCCGGCCGGAGCCGTAAAGATGAGCGATCCCATCTGAGAGAATGATGCGCCCTCAGGAATTCCGCGATCTTTAAGGAAATAAGTAACGCAGACGGCGAGATATTGTGAGCCGTGGAAAAACGCGGGGACGTAGATCCACAGCAGCGCATTGGCGAGCCCGAGTGAGACTCCGAGCCAAGTGAGCGTTGCCATGATGAGAGCGCTCGGGAGTGGGAACAACTTCTTCTCGGCGAATAGCTTCCTAACCACGACGATTGCAAAGAGCAGTGTGCACCCAAAAAATACGACCACTGCCAATTTGTAGAACACGCCGGGCACAGGACCCCAAAAAGGGAGCGGAATCCCGAACCAATAAGTCGGGCTGAGCTCGCGAAAGCTCACGAATCGGAGGATCGCCGTGGCCGAAAGGGAAACATAGTAGCCCTTGTAAATCAGCCGCTCTCGCTTCGTGAACAGGTAGCCGCGTTTCGCGCAATAGATCAGCGATATTCCATAAGCCTGCGCAGCGTAATGCCAGAATACAACTATCAGGTAGAGGTAGACGAAAACGCTTGTCGCGGCGGGAACGGCGAGCCCGAGCACAAACAGCGGCACGCACGACAGCGAAAGCCAGATGCGATAAAACGCGAACCTATCTCGATCCTCCGCACTGCCCCAGATGCGGAGGTGCGTAGCCATATTATGCGCGTCTGCAAAGAAGTGCTGACCGAACAGCACCAACGCAAGCAACACTCGGTCTGACGCTGCACCGGTCTCAAATGGGATCCGCCAACCAAGAAATGCCACATTCAGCGTAATAAGGAGCAGTGGGAGGCCGCCGCAAACGAACAGCAGGTCAATTACCGGATGCACAATCCACGGGTACGGTGTCTGTTCTTTGTAGTTTTCTTGGGGCATATTACCCGGAGAGTTTGCACGACAGTATTATGGGGGGCGGGTTCACTGCAACAGGAGCCGCGCGAAGTCAGCGAGGACGCTTTCTGAACACGATTCTGGTCACCGACGCCATTTCGGATCGCTCGACTGCCGAGCCTTTCGGCTCAGTGCGTTCGCGCGCACAATCGGTTGTGAGGAGTCTGCTTGACGCAAGCTCTGTCGACATTCGAGCTCTGGCGTCATTCCGCGTCGCGCTCTCTCTCATCTTGTTGTGTGACCTCTGGTGGCGAGCGCAGGACCTACGTTTCTTCTATTCTGATGAGGGCGCGCTCCTCAGAGCCGAGGCGATGTCGCTCGGTTCGCAGTGGATCGTCTCACTGTTTTTTCTGAACGGCACTTGGCAATTTCAAGCAGTGCTTTTTTTATTGTACGCAGCCGTTCTCGTCGCGCTGTTGGTCGGATATCGTACCCAGATGATGGCTGTGCTGACCTGGCTTTTCGTCATGAGTATTCAGCGCCGGAATCCGCAGATCCTTCAAGGCGGTGATAATCTGGTTCGCTGTCTTGCGTTCTGGGCGATGTTCGTTCCACTCGGCGCTGCGTGGTCAGTTGATGCGATGCGGTCGGGGCGCAGAGCGATTGGGCAAAAGGTGATTTCGCTTCCTGCGCTCTTCATCCAGCTTCAGATGGTGGGACTGTATTTCTTCTCTTCGTTACTGAAAAGCGGCGCAGCGTGGCATGAAGCGCACTCAGCTGTGTATTACGCTCTGAGCGTCGATCCGCTGACGACACCGGTTGGTCGAGCATTGCTGCCGTATCGAGGTCTGCTCAGCGTGCTCACGCAGGCCACGATGATTCTCGAGAAGTATTGCGGCTTCCTCGCCTTCATTCCAGCCCGGAACCCGATGTTTCGCATCCTCACGACGGGGCTCTTTTGGTCCTTTCATATCGCCCTCTTGATCACGATGAATCTCGGGCCGTTTCCGTTCATCTGCTTGGCGGGGTGGCTTCTTTTTTTGCCGAGCCAGTTCTGGAACAAAATCAGTGGGAGCTCGCAACCCTCCGTTGACTGGGCATCGCGGAGATATCGCGACGATTCGTCCAAGGTGTTCCGCTTTACCAGAGACCTCGCGGTAACCTGCTTCTTTGTTACGACCGTCTTGTGGAATATTCGGACACTCGACTTCGAACGCGGTCAGAAATATCTCCCTGTAACGTATAACTACCTCCTGGAGCTCGTTGGGCTCGATCAGAATTGGGGGATGTTCGCGCCCTACCCAATGAACTGGGATGGATGGTATCAGATTGTGGGACGAACGGTTTCGGGACGAGCGGTGAACCTCTCTCCCGGGGCAAATGCGGAGGATCCGATCACTGATGAGCGCCCGGAACGGATCGATCGTATGTACTCAACCGAGCGCTGGCGTAAATACATGATGTTTCTCGCCGAACGAAACAGCGCTCCGTGGCGAGGCGCCTATATGCGGGCACTCGTTGCGTCGTGGGCCGCCGCGCATCCAAACGATGTTCTTCAGAATGTCGAAATGTATTTCTGGTTCGAGCTCACGCTTGACGAAGGATCTTCACCGGTCGAAAAGCAGCACCTATGGCACTACGAACGATGATTACCCGCCTCCGCCGTTCCGATCTGAACGCATCTCGGATCTCCGACGAATCCGGGCAGAGCCTTGCCGAGTACGTCATCGTGCTCATTCTTGTCGGCTTGATCGTCCTGACGGCGGTGCGGCTGTTCGGAAGCTCAGTAAAATGTAACTTCACCAAAGCGGGCGACGAAATCCAGTCTCCCGGCTCTTCTGAAAATTGCGACACCGAAAGTGAGGTCGATGGCTCAGGCGACGACGGAAGCGGAGGAGTCACCGGGGGTGTGACCGGCGGCGTTGTCGGTGGTGGTGCGTCGGGCGGGGGTGCTGCGGGAGGCGCTGGGACGAATGGGGCGGCCACAAGTGGTGGCGGTACCACGGGCGGCGGCGCTGCGACCGGGGGAACCGGCGGAGATTCGACAGGTGGTGCTGTTGACGGTGGCGGAACCGGTGGAACAACGACAGACGGCGGCGCCACAAACGGAGCAGGTACATCCGGTGGATCTTCAGGTGGCACTGCTGGCGGTACGACCACGAGCCCAGGATCGACAAGTGGAGGAGGGACCGACGGAGGGAACTCCGGTGGAGGAAGCGCCAGCGGTTCAGCAGGTGGTTCATCCACCGCGAGCCCGACTACCGGCGGTGGAACGACAGGTGGCGGTTCAGTTACGGCCGGAGGAACGACTTCTGGTGGAGGTAGTACCGCAGGTGGCGCTTCCACCGCTAGTCCGACCACCGGCGGTGGGACAACGGACGGTGGTGCGACATCGGGTGGTTCCACCGCAGGAGCGGGTACAGCAGGCGGTACAGCCGGAGGAACTGCCACGAGCGGCGGCGGAACTGACGGGGCATTGTCAGGCGGTGGAAGCAGCACCTCCGGCGGATCGTCCACCGCTAGTCCAACAAGTGGTCTCGGTTCGACGGGTGGCAGTGCGAGTGGCACGGCGGGTGGTTCATCTACCGCAAGCCCGACGACCGGACTTGGATCGACGGGTGGCGGAGGCACCGATGCAGGCCTGACAGCGGGTGGCAGTGGGAGCGCCACTGCGGGTGGTACGTCCACCGCAAGCCCGACCACTGGAGGCGGATCGACTGGCGGTTCCGCGACCTCAGGCGGTTCGTCGACAAGCGGTGGCGGTTCCGCAGGAGGAACGGATACCGCGGGTGGCTCAGCGTCCGGCGGCACTGCGACTGGAACTGCTACCAGTGGTGGCGGCACGGCTGGTGGTACATCTACCGCTAGTCCGACCACCGGAGGCGGCTCGTCGACCAGCGGCGGTACTGCGACTGGAACTGCGACCAGTGGTGGCGGGACTGCTGGTGGAACTGGAAGCGGCACGGCTGGTGGTACATCTACCGCCAGTCCGACCACCGGAGGCGGCTCGTCGACCAGCGGCGGTACTGCAACTGGAACTGCGACCGCCGGTAGTGGGACAGCGGGTGGTACTGCAAGCGGCACGGCGACTTCGGGCACTACGACAAGTGGAACCGCCACCGCTGGCGGATCAACGACTTCAACATCGACTGCTGGTAGCTCAACGAGCGGCGGGACAACGGCCGGCACAACATCGGGTGGGACCTCCGGCCCCGCGGGGCCGATTGGACCCGTCGGTACGAATCCCGGAAGTACTGGTGGTAGCACCACGGGCTCGGGACCTGCTGGACCTGCAGGTCCTCGAGGCCCGATTGGTCCAGGTGGCCCGATTGGTCCCGGCGGTCCTTCCGGTCCCGGTGGACCGACAGGGCCTTTCGGTCCTTCCGGACCATTCGGTCCTGGCGGACCCAGCGGGCCAGGTGGTCCCATCGGACCGGGCGGACCTTCCGGGCCGGGAGGTCCTAGCGGACCCGTCGGACCCGCGGGGCCAGGCGGACCGTTCGGGCCAGCCGGGCCTCTCGGTCCTCTTGGACCTGGAGGACCAGCCGGCCCTGGCGGGCCAGGTGGGCCAGGAGGTCCCGCAGGACCAGTGGGTCCATCCGGGCCCGGTAGCGCTTCCGCCATTGGATGAGCTTGGCGAGCAGCCAGAAATATTCGGAACTATCCGGTGTGAGATCGACTGAGTCTGGAAAGCTGCGAAAAGCGATCCAAACTCAGCTCGAGCCGTTGTTCGAAGTCGCGCTTGGTGGAGCACTACTTCGACGCAACTTCGATGGGCTCGATTTCAACCTCGATCTCTTCGAACGGCGGCAGTGCGAGATCGCGCGCACGAGCCTCGGTCTGGAAGGCATCGTAAGACGTCTGGTCGAAGAGCAGACCGCCTTGATCACGACAGCGCTTGAGCGCCTCCCACTTGCGTTGACCGGGAAGCCGAGCATCGCTGTTGCCGAGCAGCGCGCCGACCATGTTGGCGACGTTCTCCTGTTGGGAACGTCCGTGGCCGGTTTCCAGCGCGCCCCCCAGGCTCGAATCCACAGCGAAATGCCAGAAAACGCATGTCGGCGATTCGCCTTCAGGGACGCGGTCCGGCGGGGCACTGCGGTACTGCGGCGAGCTGGCGCCCGCTTGAGCCGCGGCAAGCTCGATCAGCAGCCCGAGGGCATTGCCGATCGATCCGGCTGGGCGAAGCGCGACAGCTTCGTTGGCGTTCGTTGTCAGTGCGCCGGAGCCGTCGACCGCGCACCCTGGCGGGAGCGGTCTGCCGGTCAACCGACACGATTGAACCGTGCCCCAGCTCGTCGCCGCGATGCCCGTATCCCAGAGGAAGAACGGACAATCTTCGCGGTGCGTCTCCATGCCGATGCACACCGCGTTCGATCCCATGCGCGCGTCGACGCCACCGATAAGACTCGTGATCGGAATCGCGCCCTGACACGCGTTGCCGGCGACGAATCCGTCGTTGATGTTGTCGAGCACGTACGCGCCGCCCCACCCGAAGTGGTTGGCGTTGGTGACCGTGACGATCGCGATGCCGTGCTCGCGTGCGAGCTGAGTCGCGCGCTTCTGCGCTTTCCAGGCGATCGCGGGGCCGAGCTTCCGCTTGGCATCCCAGATCTCATTGCCGCAGTTGGCGGCGACGACCTCGTGTCGCACATTGGGCACGCAGCACCCGCTGCGCTTGAACTCGTCATCGAGAAGATGGAGCAGCTTCCGCGGCCCATGCGTCTCGACTTCGCAGCTCGCTGCGATGCAGGCCCACTCTGCGGTGTCGGCCGCTTCCTCGTCACTGAATCCGCGAATCCGCAAGACGCCAGTGAACCAGGTGCGGAACACCTCCTTTTTTGCTCGGAACTTTTTCATGTCGGGCTCCTTAGGGAGGAGCAGGAGCAAAGAACCTCAGGTTCTTTTCGCAGCTCCAGCTCTCAGCTCGGCATCCGTCAGAGACGGGCGAGCTGAGAGCAGAGCTTTCCTTCTACGGCGAGCCGCTCTGTCATCGGCAGCTCGTATGAGGAACAAAGAGCTTCGGGATCAGAATTTCTATACCAGGCAAAAGGACAAATGTCGTTTTTGCCCGGCGGAGCTCAGAACGTGGCCATCCAACCGCCATCAACGAACAAGACCTCGCCCGTGATGAAGTCGGAGGCGGCAGACGCGAGGAAAACGACGGGCCATGCGAGATCTTCTGGATTTCCCCATCGGCCGAGTGGGCAGCGTTTTTTCACCCATGCGTCGAAATCCGCATCGTCCTTGAGCGCCTTCGTCAGTGGAGTTGCAATGTAACCTGGTGCCACAGCGTTCACGCGAATGCCGTGGTTCGCCCAGTCTACTGCGAGCGCTTTCGTGAGCTGACCGATCCCGCCCTTTGATGCTGTGTAAGCAGCTGTGCCGGGCCGGCTTGCCGCCGTCATCAGCGAAGCCGTGTTGATGATTTTGCCTTTCTTGCCCGCTGCGATCCGTTCCTTTGCGAAAGCTTGCGAGAGTGCGAACACCGAAGTCAGATTGACCGTGATGATCTCGTCCCAATCTTTCAGATCGAGCTCATGCGCCGGGGCGCGCTTGG
The DNA here is from genome assembly GCA_046328905.1 of Bdellovibrionota bacterium. Lineage (GTDB taxonomy): Bacteria > Bdellovibrionota_C > UBA2361 > SZUA-149 > CAZDWZ01 > JAXLVP01. The sequence goes on along the minus strand of JAXLVP010000002.1, from coordinate 510,445 downwards.
TCATGCCGGCGTTGTTGACCAGAATGTCGGGTGCGCCGTGCGATTTAACCACTTCGTTCTGATACCAAGCGGCGATTCCATCGATCTGCTTGAGATCGAAAGGCGCGACACTGATTTTCCTTCCCGTGGCCTTCAACGTTTCCGCGGCACTGTCGAGCTCGTCACGATTGCGCGCGACCAAAATAATATCCGCACCCGCTTCGGCGAGCGCCTGGGCCATCCCCAGGCCGATCCCCTTGCTCGCTCCCGTAACCAGAGCGAGCGAACCCTCCAACCCGAATTTCTTCTGAAAATCCATTATTTTAGTATCCTATTTCGCAAACCACAACCACCAAGACGAGCTAGACTAATGAATTCACGACGAAAAATAAAGGGGTAGAAGCATGATTAATTCGGCATAAAATGTTGAGAGTTTGTTAGCGCCATGATAAAAATTTCAAATAGAAGCATTGATTTAAAAAATCTATGCATTCGGTACCGGTTAGTTGAAATTCCAATCCTGCTGTTGGTTTTGGTTTGTGGTCGGTGGTGTGCCCTTCGCGGACGATCCGCTCTGAGATCCAAAGCAATTTTCTTCAAGCAGCGCTTCCGGAATTTTCCCAGCCGACTACCACGCGCCTTCAACCTTCGCATCGAGTAGACGCATCAGGCCAAACGAGCGCTGAGAGCCGCTACCGCATGCAATTTTTCCGAATTCATCCCTAACGCAGACGCATTGCGTGACGCCGCCGCTTCAGCCGTCGTTTGGCAGTTCAATCAAACGACACAACAGTCGAGGTTCTACTCGAAGATCCGTTTCCCAGGTCCCGGACAAGGAGTTTGTCATGTCCCGTTCGAAAGTTGCTGTGGTGAGTGGTGGTGGTGGTGGCATCGGCGCTGACGTCTGTCGCCTCTTCGTGCGCGAGCGCGATCTGAGCGACCTCGTGATCGCGCAGCGTCATGAACCCAAGGCGGAGCTGCTCGATCAGCTTCGCGATAGCGATGTCAACGTCCACTACTTGCCGCTCGATCTCACCGACATCCGCGGCTCGGTCCCCAAGTTCGGCGCGTCCGTTCGCGAGCGCTTCAACGCCGTCAACTATCTGGTGCTCACCGCCGGCGTGTGCCCGCGTGACCACTGGAGCACGCTGCCGTACGACGCCTTTCTGGACAAGCTGGAGGAGGTCGAGCTGACCAACTTCAAGGGTCCGATGGGCGTGATTCACGCGCTCGCGCCGGCTCTGCTCGCCGGACAAGCGGGCATCGTGGGCGTCAGCTCCCTCGCCGCCTCCATCGGTGGGAAGGCGACGTTCGTCGGCTACGATTCGAGCAAGGGTGGGCTCGAGGCGGCTCTGCGCCACTTCAGCCGCCACTGCTTCGACCCGAGCGACGACAGCCGCCGTTTCCACACCGTCACGATCGCTCCGGGCCCCGTCGCCACGGAGATGCTCAAGACGATGTCCGCGGCGCAGATCGCCGACTTCAAGGCCGCGACGCGCACGGGCCAGCTGACGACGCCCGAAGAAGTCGCCAACCTGATCGTGATGGCGGCCAAGACCCCGGCTTTGACGGGTCAGACGATCCACGTGAACTCCGGCATTCTGTGCGGCAAGTAAGTCGGGGGCCGCACAGGCACGAGCGGCCCGGGCTGATCGCGAGATCGTCCGGGCCGCATTCTGCTTCGTTCCTTTTTTATTGCCGAGGTTTTCATCAAAGGGTCGTTTGATGACTGCCGACGGCAAAACATTAGTGAGGCGCAATGGATCTCGGACTTCGAAATGAGACCGCAGTGATCTTCGGTGCAGCAGGAGCAATCGGCTCCGCAATCGCCGAAGCCTTCCTCAAAGAGGGAGCATGTGCGGCATGTGTCGACCTCGAAGCTCCACGTTTACTTGATGCGTCTGATAAGTCCGCGGCATTCGCTTGCGACGCGAGCAATCTTCAAGCAGTCGAAACAGTCTTCTCTAAAATCACCGCGCGATTCGGTGCGATTCACCATGTCGTTTATGCGGCCGGCATCGGCTCCGGTAAGATCGGCTTTCCTTTTTTGAACGTCGAGCCGGCGTCCTGGGAAAAGGTATTCCGCGTAAACGTCTTCGGTGCCGTGAATGTTGCTCACACAGCAGCACCACTGCTGATGGAGCAGCGTTCCGGAAGTATCCTCTTCATCTCCTCTGTGGCAGGTCAGATCGGTTCACAGACCGATCCCCCATACAGCGCTTCAAAAGCAGCTCTCATCAACTTCGCGCAGTGCATGGCAAAGGATCTCGCTCCTTACACCGTGCGCGTGAACTCGCTCTGCCCTGGCATGGTCGACTCGCCGCTGATGCGTTCAATCTACGAAGCGGCGGATGCGCAGAAGCCGGATGCTGCGAAACAGGACTTCGACACCTGGGCAGCAGAGAAGCTCAACAAAGTAGTACCGCTTGGTCGTTTCCAATCCGCTGAAGAGATTGGCGCGATGAGCGTTTTTCTTGCCTCGCACGCGGGGCAAAACATTACCGGGCAGACGGTCAACGTCGACGGTGGCTACGTGATGCACTGGTAACACCAGTAGGTCGTCACGCTGCTCTTTGACATCGTTGGTGAATGGAACACAGGCAACCGCTCTTTCAGACGGCTCGAGAGTCGTTTGAACACAGCGGTTGCTGGAGGAACAAAAAGGAAAAACTCTTAAGGAGGTTCGTCGATGCGTACGAATTTGCTGGTCTGTGTCGGGTCCCCGGATATCGGTCTCGAGACGTGCATGGTGGTCGGGTTGACGCCGGAGGAGTTCGCCGCTCGGCGCAACTCGTTCCAGCCGCGACTCGGTGACCTGCCGGCCGAACCGCGCTTCCCCGCTAATGCGGCGTGGAGCGATTTCCTGGGGCAGCTCGCCGCGCAGGGAGTGACGATCGAGATCGTCGGCTCGTCCGAGGTGGACCATTCCGGCCGCACCTCGAACGGCGAAACGTTCGATCGCACCACCGTCCACTGCCACGTCGGCACGTGCGACCCCGTTCTGCCGCTGACGCCCTCGGGCGCGCGCGGTGCTGGCGGGGCGTACCAGGACGTCAACCTGGAGCTCTGCCGAGCCTGACGCCCGAACAACGGCCCGGTCTCGAGAGGGCACAGGACCTGGGAAAAAGGCCCTTTCTTCGGGACGGGACGCTGCGGCGCGGTTGTCAGAAGGTTTAAAAATCCTCCTGCAGCCGCGCTGTTTGCTTTTCATCTGATCCGCCGAATTCTCGGCGGGCTCAGATGAGAAGCGATTGTTGAAAGGTTTTTTCGCTTGTACGGCTTCCGTCTGCGGATCCTTATCGAACGTTAGAGCTCGAGAGCATCTTGGGTTGTGACGTTCGATTTTGAATCCCAGGTCAGTCTTCCTCCAAGAAGACGCAAGGAAGTGAGGTTTGCGATGACGAGTGTGACGACGACGAAAAAGTGGGTTCGGAGCACCACGGGCGCCAACGGTACGGATGTCGGTTGCTTCGAAGTGACCGATGACGGGGGGATCCAGGTCTACGAGTTCGGTGGCTGCTCGCGCCGTGCGACCGAGGACGAGGCCGCCGAGATCCGCGCGCAGCACGGAACGGACCATGTGGCGACCGCGCCCCCTGCCGTCGACGACTGGAGCATCGAGCCGATCAGCACGTATTAATCGGCCGGTTCAATCAAAGCTGGTGTCCAATCGGGGACACCAGCTCGGACAGGGAGAGCAACGCTCGCTTCTCAAAACTTTGATTTTCGCGCGCAATTCCGCGTCCTTTGACACGACGCTCATTTTGACTTTCGCGCCCTATTTTGCTAATCTTTTGCGACTTTCGGTTCCGCTTATTTTTCTTTTTTTTCGGCATCCGCCAAAGGAGATCGCGCCATGAAACAGGTCGTGCTTGAACAGCCGGGTCAATTCAAATTGAGTGAGACTGAACATCCTGGCAAACCCGGACCAGGCGAAGCTCTCTTGAAAGTGCGCCGACTCGGAATCTGCGGAACTGATCTTCACGCCTTCAAGGGGCGCCAACCATTTTTCACCTATCCTCGCCGGCTCGGTCACGAGCTCGGAGTTGAAATTGTCGAAGTCGGAGAGAACTCGCTGGGCCTCAAGGCCGGCGACATGTGCGCAGTCGAGCCGTACCTCACCTGCGGCAAATGCGTTGCCTGCCGGAATGGAAAGACCAACTGTTGTATGTCGCTCCTCTGTCTCGGTGTGCATACTGACGGCGGTATGTGCGAGTACATCAAGATGCCGGTCGAGAAAGTCCATCCGTCGACCAAGCTCTCGATTGATCAGCTTGCCCTTGTTGAAACGCTCGGAATCGGCGCACACGGTGTAAACCGCGCAGAGATCCAGCGCGGAGAATGGGCGCTTGTCATCGGCGCAGGTCCTATCGGGCTTGCGGCAATTCAATTCGCGAAGGCAGCCGGAGCCGAAGTCATCGTTGCAGACGTCAACCCGCAGCGCCTCAAGTTCTGCCAAGACAATCTCGGCGTCGAATACTTCATCGACGCCAAGCAGGACATTCTTCCGCAGCTCGAAGCGATCTGCACGAAGGAGCTTGCCACCGCGGTGTTTGACTGCACGGGGAACCAAACTTCGATGCAGAACGCGTTCCAATACACGTCACACGGTGGTCGTATCGTTTACATCGGCCTCGGCCAGTTCGATATCACGTTCAACGATCCGCATTTCCACCGTCGCCAACTGACGGTGATGAGCTCGCGGAACTCGACGGGGAAAGAGCTGAAAAAGATCATCGAGATGATCGAAGAAGGGAAGATCAACACTGACCCGTGGATCACCCATCGCACGAACTTCGATCGCCTTATCGAAGACTTCCCGACCTATACCGACCCGGCTACGGGTTGCATCAAGGCGATGATCGAAGTAGCAGCATAAACTTCGATAGCGTCCGAAAATCTCGCCTCCGCGCAATCAGCGCGGAGGCGGACAAATTCCTCCACTGACCAGCGAACACGAATGCACGGAGAGACCAGCGTGGAAAATACAGCAAAGACTCTGACTGAGTGGTACGGCCTCCAAGGGAAGACAGTTCTCATTTGGGGCTGCGCCGGACAGATCGGCGGCGCTATCTCGAAGTGCTTCGCCCAGCTTGGTGCTGACGTGATTGGCACCAACATCAACCAAGAAGGCCTGAACGAAGTGCAGGAAGCTCTTTCCGGCTTGCCTGGAAAGTTTATCGGCGGACGCGTTTGCGACATCACGAACGCCACGCAGCTCAAAGATGCAGTCGATTCTTTTGCCGGCGTGCTCAAGAATCGGCCGGTCGACATCACTGTGCTTGTAGCCGGCGGGACGGTGAAGGGAGTTTCGCCGAAGGAGAAGTTCGAAGACTTCGACGATGCGACTTTCGAAAAGATTGTCCGCTTAAATTACACTGCGCCGGTTTCGGCGCTCCGTCAGAGCATCCGTTTGATGGAAGGCGCTGAGAATCCGACTATCGGCGCGATTTGCTCGATGTCGTACACCGGTCATCTGTCCCGCGTGTTTGCGTACCGCGGCTCGAAAATCGCTCTCGAAGACACCTTGTCCTTCCTCACGCAAGAGCTAATGAAAAAGAGCAAGAACTGGACCGTTATCGGTTGGCGCCCAGGTTTTGTTCTCGCAGAACAGAACGCTGCTGTCCTCGACGAAGTTCGTCGGAAGGCGATCCTCGACCACATGCCGCGCGGCGAATGGCAGACTGCCGAAGATGTGGCGCGCGCAATTGTCACCACGTGCACGCCGGCGTTTCGGCCATGTCACGGTGCTATCATTGATATCGGCGCGGGCTTCGGTCACGCCGGTCTGGGAATGAGCGCGCTGTAAGGTATCCCGCAAAAACTCAAAGCATAGCTCTCTCGCGTCAGTATTTACGCCGAAGGGGAGTCGTGCGCGGCTGCAAAGAATTCACTGAAATAAGAAATTAAGGTTGGGTGCTCACACTGTAAGAGCTCTCCTTTCGGAGCGCCCAACCTTTGGAAATCCCTCGCAACAGCAACGAGCTGCCGCGAGGGGTTTTCTCATTGTCCTCATGAGGCGACCACCTCTTGGAGCATGCGACGGACCGCGCCGGGCGACCGAAGCATGCCACCGACCATCTGCTGGACCGAAGTCCCGACGTGTTCGAGCTCGAACAAGTTGCGACCCATCACGCGGCCATCCGCGATGATGTTCGCGAAGGCGTTCGCGTTCGAGCCGAGCGCCACGTTGTCGCGGATCGGCGGCACGTGCGAGCTCTTATCATCGGCGAGGACAAATTCGTTACCCTTGTCGTCGACCGCGACGAAGTATCGCAAGACGCACGCAACGGCGAACGCGAGCGGCCGCAGGTTCGCGCTCGGCACGCCCTGGTCGAGCAGGGTGAACATCGACGACGTGAATCGAGGATAGATCTTGTCGCTCGCGAACATCGCGATGCGGAACGGATTGTCCGGAATATTCGGATTCCGCAGACGGGCCTTCACCTCGTCGGCGAACTCCTTCGGGTCCTTGCGCGATGGACGTTCGAGGGACGGGACGACCAGCGCGAAGATCTTGTCGATCAGCGCGGCGATGTCCGGATCCTGCATGGCCTCGAAGACGCCGTACTCCTTCCCGTAGCCCAGGAGAACACCCAGGCTGGCGATCACGGAGTGTGCGGCGTTCAGGGTCCGCAGCTTCATGTCCTCCCATCGGCGAACCCCGGCGGCATCGGGCTCGTAGTAGAGCCCAGGGACCTCCGCGTAAGGACGCCGATTGTTGCCGAAGTTCTCCTCGATCACGAAGTATCGCGCCGCTTCCGTGACCACGGTCGGGCCGACGAGACCCAGATCCTCGAGGAGCTCCCGAGTCCGTTGATTCGCCGGAACCGAAATCCGGTCGATCATCGTGTTGGGGTAGCGGACGGTGGTCGTGATGTAGTCCACGAATCCCTTTGGCGCGAACCCGTTCGACTCCCACGCTTCCGCGATCATACGGAACGCCGCCGCCGCGTGATCACCGTTGCACGAGAAATTCGTGCCGGGGATCACGGAGAACGGGTGCGAACCGTGTTGGAAGCGGTGGTTGAAGAACGCCGCGAAGCGGCCCAGATGACTCGTCACGGAGCCGGTTCGAAGGTCGGCCTGGAGCTTCGTGGCGCTGTCCTGCGGGGTCGCGATTCCGTCCGCCACCGTCACCTCCCACGCCCCTTCCGGGATGTGGAAAGTGCCGAAGTGGACTTCGGGATCCTCGGCGAGGTCGAGGTAGCGACGCCAGCTCGGGCCTGTCGGCCGCTCGCCGACGTAATACACCGGATTGACGATGTTGAGGACCTGGAGCTTGACGTCGCAGGCATTCGCACCGAACGTGACGTGGAGCGCGTGCCCGTCGCAAGCGCTGAGCTCAGCGACTGCCGCCGCGTTGTGGGTCTCGACGCCGTACATCTCAGCGCCGGAACCATTGGCCGAGGCCTGCATGTCGCCGGAGATGGCCTGCGACATCTGGCCGCCACCGCCGAAGGCGATGCCGTTTCGTTTCCGCGTCGAGTGACTGGTGGGAAGCTGCACCTGGATCGGCAGCGAAGGCCAAAAGGCACGGTCGTTGATGAGCGAGCTTGAGAGCACTCGCTGGGGTTTCTTGGACATGACTACTAGTCTCCGTACGGAACCTGGGAAAAAGGCAAACTCCTGAGCGCTTCGCTCAAGGGTTCGCCTTTTCGATCAGATCGAAGAACGGAGAATTGAGATCAAACCTTCGTATCAGTGTGAGCTACCCGTAGGTGGGAGGCAAAGAACGACCGGTGCATTGGCAAAAACGTGGGATTAACCGAACAGCCAGAACCGGTGGATGATATAAAAAAATCCAATGGTATTATTGCATATTCGAATAATTCGTCCAACCGTTCTCTAACAATTGCGTGCTACCGCACGTGCTCGAAGGCAGCTCGGAGGAAGAATTAGGACCCCATTCCGGCAAAACTGCGGCTTGCGAGGGGGTCCTAAAGAGCCTCGCAAGCCGAAAACCGGTTGGCTTCTGATCCTCTACGACCTGAGGGCGTAGAGGTCCTGGCCGCCGTGCTCGATCCACAGCTTGCCCGGGCCAGTGAAGTCCTCGGGCCGAATCGTCGCGGGGTCGCGGTAGCCCAGACCCACGGCGGCGCACTGCTCGGGAGACACGGCTGACGCGATGGACAGCCGGAAGTCGAAGCTCTCGAGTCCGTCGACGAGACGGCCGATGCCCCGGGCGTTGATGACGTGACTCGCGACGTTCTTGTCGAACGTCGGATGACGACGGACGTACTCGGCCACGTGGTCCCGACCGTGGTAGCCGATTTCACGAATCGCCGCGTCCATCGTGGCGTTCGAGTGGAACTGGTGGATATGCGGCGCCAGGAGAATGACTTCCGCGCCGGGATTGAGCAGACCGGCCCTCTGGAGCTTGTAGCTCCCCTTCATTGCGGTCCACCACTCGTCGTACTTGGCCGCCGGGATGCACTGCACCACGACGTCGAGCGGGTGGTCGACATAGACGATGTGGAGCTGCGCCGAGAGCTTGCATGCGAGCGCGTGGGCGGCATTGAAGCCCTGTGTGCCGAACCCGCCGAAAAGGCCGTTCGGCACGACCTCGTCGTTCTCGCCGCTGGTGTAGACCATGTTGAACGAGAGCACGGGCGTCGGCGAGATGTGGTCGAAGACCGCCTGCGCCGCTGCATTGACGATGTCGCGTGCCGGGTTCTCACGCGTACCGATCAGGTTCGGGATGCCGATGAGCACCGCGGCCCAGTGAAAGGCTCCGGTGACCTGCGGACCGGCGATTCCGGGGAAGATGATCTTCTGTCCGCCGGAGAAACCGGTGCCCTCGTGAGGCACGGTCCCATTGATGCCGATGACCAGGTCGTAGCCCTCGGCGATCCGCTTGTTGACGGTGATCGCGAGCGGCTCGTCCACGTAGCCGGCGGTCTTCACGCGGAGGAACTCTGCGGGGAGCGTGCCGACCTCGATCAGCTCGTCGGGGTCGTCGAAGTGGTGTTCGTAGCAGGCGCGAAGCGCCGCGAACGACCGGGGCTCACCCCCGAGCTTGGCCACCCATTCGGCCTGCTTCATCTGGCGGTGCGTGCCGGCGGTATTCAACACGTCGATCACGCCGCCGGGGCGAGCCCGGATCCGGTCGTGGATCGCGCGGAACACACGGTCAGTGAAATCCAGGCGAGAGTAATCGGTGGTGAGCACCAGGATGCGCTTCGCATCCGGAGCTCCATCGAGCGCAGCGCGCACGATGTCGGTGATGTCCTGGTCAGTCAGTATTGCGGGTTTGTTAGGGGCAACGGTCATGGCGCGCGTCCTTGTCCTGTCGAGAGCAATCAGACGAAGGGGTCGACGCATTCTAAAACGCTTATAGAATGGAGCCCTTCGGGCATCTGCACGGAGAAAAGTGGCGATGAGTTGAAGGGCGGTCCTTTGAGCTGCTCAGATGGTAGGTGCAAAGACCGCGCTGTGAAAGGCACTCGATTGTATCAAGGATTGTTGCTGAAGAGAAACATCGGAGGTCGCTTTTTCAGCAGAGATGCCGGGGCTTTCGAGGCGCTGGAAAAAAGGTGTTCCTGGCCTTTTTTCTCCCTTCTGTTCGTGCTACCGGTTCCCGGTTGAACATGAATGATACAGCGGCCTTGCGTCGCTGTCCGTGATCACATCAACCGCTCGAAAAGGAGACCCCTATGAGCACTCGAATTGCGGACGATATCCTCAAATCTCTCGACCTTACCGGCAAGCAGTTCCTGGTCCTCGGCTTTACCGGCGCCATTGGTCCTGAAGTCTGCGTTAACTTAGGTGGGCTCGGCGCCACAGTTCATGGAACGACGATTCCGCCTCACGCCGATCAGATCCCGTCCATCCGCAAGCGCTTCGAAGGGCTGCCTGGAAAGTTCGGTGATTCGCATTACCTCGATGCCACCGACCGCGCGGCACTGCCGGGCGCAGTTGAAGCAATCAAAGGCAGCCTCGGTGGCAAGCCGCTCGATGGCTGCATCGTGGTCATCGGCGGCAACACGAAGACGATCGGAACGACTCAGACCTACCAAGACTATCCTGACGCTTCGATGGACCTCATGATGGAGCTCAACTTCGCAGGTCCGGAGCGGGCTCTTCGAGCAGTCATGCCGCTGATGAAGGCAGCTGCGGCGCCGAAGATCATCTGGATCCTCACGGTGAGCTACCACGGAGTGGGCAAGTCGTGCGGATATCGTTGCGGCAAAGCTGCCGCACGTGATCTTGTCGAGTTTCTCTCTGCAGAGCTTCCGTCGGAGTGGAACCCAGGCGCTCGCGTCTACGGTGTCGAGCCGGGCTTTTTGGACAGCGAGCAAAATCGCGCAAACCTCAGCCCCGAAAAATCACCGGGCAAGTTGGATGCGATTCTGTCGCACATCCCAACACATCGTCTTCAGAATGCGGATGATGTTGGCCGAGCCATTGCGCTTCTGTGCACCGACGCCGGCTCCATTATGGGGAACGGTATCATTCCGCTCAACGAAGGCTTTGGAAAGATGGGCCTTGGTGACTGGATCAACAAGAATCGGAAATAGTTCCGAAGCAGCGCTGCTTCCCTGTGAGGCAGCGCTGCCGCCATAAGTGCCGGTTATTGCAGCGACGCGTGCTCCCGGTACAGGTTCTCCATCTGCGCCCGGAGCTTCTTGAAAAACGCGTAGTGCTCGGCGTAGCGTTCAATGCGTTCCGGATTGGGTAAGAGCGTTTCTCCGACCTGCGTCATTGCTTCCGCGGCTTCGGCGAGAGACCCGAACTGACCGAGTGCTGTGTACGCAATCATCGCGTTGCCGACGAGGGCGATCTCCTCTCCGCGTGGGAGCGCAATCGGCGCATTGAAGATATCAGCGAACATCTGCATCCACTGGGGTGAGTTCGCACCGCCGCCGCCCGCTCGAATCTCTTCGAAGCGGCAATCTCCGTTTTCGAGCAGAACATCCTTAATCTGGCAGAGTGAGTAAGTGACCCCCTCCATGACGGCTCGCAGCATATCCTGCGGGTCGTGCTGATCGCGGAGCCCGAAGAACACGCCGCTCGCGAACGGCCCGATTTTGCAGTCCCGCTCGCCCGTGAGGTACGGCAGGCAGAAGATCGGGGCACCCTTTTCTTTGCTACATTCGGGGATGTTATTGAAGTCGAGCTCGAACAGCTTCTCCCGCATCCAGTTGAGCGGTAGCGTCGCGTTGTTGAGCGCGCCGCCGTTCAAGTAAAGATCCTCGCCCAAGCAGTGCGGTTGGAGCAGCATTGCGTCAGTCGGATCAATAGTCGGGCTCGATCCCGGGATGCGGATCATCGCCGAGGTCCCGATATTCATCACTCCGACATTTGCTTTGAGGCCGCTCAAGCCGACCGAGAGCGCTCCGCCGTCGTAGATGCCGGGGAAGATATCAAGCTTCGTCGAAGTGAGTTGGAGCTCCTTTCGAACGCTCTGCATAACGGGGATAGCGGTGTTGAGCCCGTCAACGACACGCGGAAGCTGTCGCTGTTCGATGCCGACTGAGCGAAGAGCCTCTTGATCCCATTCTCGCGTGCGTAAGTTGTACATCTGCGTCGCACCGGCCATGCTCGGCTCGGTAACGATCTCTCCCGTAAACTGCAGGAGCAGGTAGTCTTTCGACGACAGGAAATAGCGTGTTTGCTCGATAATCTCAGGCTTACGCTGTTTGAAGTAGTAAATACGTGCGAGCGGGCACTGCACCATCGGAGGGCAGCCGATACGTTGATAGAGCTGGCGCATGTCGAGCTGTTCTTTGAACGACTCGATCGTTTCGCGAGCGCGTGTATCGGAAAGCAGCGTGAGTCCGGTCAGTGGATTCTTGTGTTCGTCGATGAAAATGAGACCGAGCTGATATGAAGAGAGCACGATGTGCTCGACATCGTGACGATAGTTCTTGCAGATCTCGCGGCCGATCGAGATGATCATCTCATACAGCTCTTGAGGATCGTGTTCCGCGGCCCCCCACTCAGGACGAAGCACCGGGGTCTGGACGCGGCGAAGGGCGAGAACGTCACCCTTTTCGTTGACGACGCCGGCTTTCAGGTTGGTAGTGCCGACGTCGATTGAGAGTATCAAGCCCATTTGCGGTGACCCTTCGCTTCGACCTCCGGATTTGCAAGGACGCCCGGAAGCTTCTTGTGGACAAAAACATTCATCACGTCGTCGACCATCGTCTGACCCATTCCGAAGAGAGACTCGGTCGTGTATCCGCCGAGATGCGGAAGAACGAGGACATGAGGAGCCGCCAGCAAACGGTGATCGCCACCGATTGGCTCGCCTTCGACGACATCTGTTCCGTATGCGCGAAGCTGGCCCGATTCGAGACATTCGATAAGAGCGTCTTCGTCAAGGAGCTCTCCACGGCAAGTGTTAATGAGGATAGCGCCTTTTTTCATGAGCGAAAACGCATTCCGGTTCAGCATGCGTTTCGACTCGGCGGTGACGGGGCAGTGAAACGAAACGATGTCCGATGAGCTCAGGAGCTCGGACAGAGAAACAGGACGTGCGCCACGGGCTCGAATCTCGTCCTCGGTGACATATGGATCCGTCGCCATGACATCGCTCTGGAATCCGCGCCCCAGAATCTCGGCGACGCGCGAACCGATATTTCCGATGCCGATGATACCGACCTTCTTGTTGCGGAGCTCGATGCCGAGATACTTCGCACGATCCTCCCACCGACTGGCCCGAACCGAATCGAAGCCTTGAGGGGCCATTCGACCCACGGCCAGGAGCAGGGTGACAGCATGTTCGGCAACGGCTTCGCGCTCGACGATACCTTCGACCTTCGACACCATGATGCCGAGCTCTGTCGCTGCCTCGAGCTCGACGTTGTCGCAACCGATGCCGTGACGGGCGAGGAGCACTAAATCCTTGAGCTGCTCGAGCACGCGTTTGGGGAATCGTGGTGTGACGCTTGCAACGATCCCGTGTACGCCGCGAAGCTCTTGCACGAGAGCGTCTGCGGAAACGTCCGTCGGGACCTGGACCCTGATTACGTCTGCGACTTCGTTGAGCTGATCCAGGTGCTGCGGGAAGTGCTTACCGAAGCTGCTTGAGTTTACGATTGCGATTTTTGGTCTATGCATGATTTTTGGGCGAATTGCCGCGCAAAATTAATGAGCCCGCAACACGCGAGCCGGCAAGGTATAGCATGAATATGCAGTCGGATTCTACTTCGAGAGGGACGCTGTAACGCTTTATATCGCAGACCGACTAAGGGCGAGCAGGGCACCGGGAATGGACTTGGGGGTGAGGTCTGCAAGTGGTGACTTATAGGCCAAATATGCGCGCAAAATGCGATCAAACCTCACACTTGAGAACATGCCACTCCGGGCGAAATGAACTATACAGTTCTGAACCTTCTCGAGCGATAGATCCATCTCTATTGGGTTCAATTCCGTTATGCCGGCGCCTCGAAACTCATGACCGAATCTTTGCGCGCACCACGATGTGTCAGCCCTCTTCTGAGACGCTGCGAACGTCATGCGCGCATGGCTTCGGAGATGCAGTTGCCGAGAGTCTGAATCAATCACAACAACCAGGAGCTCTTCTATGAAAGCTGTCGCTGTCCATCCGGGAAAAGCAGGAAGCATCCACCTGCGAGACATTCCGAAACCAAACCTCGAGAGCATCCCAGGAGGACGTGGCGTCTTGGTGAAGGTGCTTCGCGTCGGCGTGGATGGTACTGACAAAGAAATCTATGCAGCCGAGTACGGCGGTGCGCCGCAAGGCGACGACTTTCTGGTATGTGGACATGAGAGCTTCGGTATCGTCGAAGCCGTAGGCGACAACGTCAGTGAAGTGAAGAAAGGTGACTTTGTCGTTGCAACCGTTCGGCGCCCGGGCGGCAGCCTGTATGACGTCATTGGTCACAACGACATGACCACCGAAGATACGTACTACGAGCGAGGAATCAATCTCAGACATGGTCTGATGACTGAATACTATGTCGATGACGTCGAGTTCATCGTCAAAGTTCCTCCCGGTTTGAAAGAAGAAGGCGTTCTGCTCGAACCAGTCAGTATCGCCGAGAAGGGAATCACTCAGGCGTTTGAAATTCAGCGCCGCCTGCGTCTCTGGCGCCCGAAACGCGCGCTTGTCGTCGGGGCGGGTCCACTCGGCATGCTTGCTTCGATGATTCTTCGCTTACGAGGGTTGGATGTCAGCGCTTTTGCGCGTTCCCGGGCGCCGTTCCTCAACTCCACGATGCTTGAAGAGATCGGAGCACGATATTACAGCGCTGAGGATACAAGCGTCCCGCAGCTTGCAGAGAAGGAAGGCAAGTTCGACATCATCTTCGAAGCGAGCGGTCAGGGATTTCTCGTTTACGAATCGATGGCTGCGCTTGCGAAAAACGGAGCACTCATCTTGACGAGCGTCACCGGGCAAAACAAGAAGTTCGAAATCCCGGGGGACAAGCTCAATCTGGATTTTGTTCTCGGCAACAAGGTCATGTTCGGGACAGTGAACGCAAACCGTGAGTATTTCGAAACGGGCGTCTCCGACATGGCGCAAGCCGAGCTGATGTGGCCGGGTTGGTTGAAAAAGTTCCTCACGCACCCAGTCAATGGCATCGAGAACTACGAACAGGTCTACAAACATCTGCTCGAAGCGAAGGGTGCCGTCAAAGTATTCTGCGAGATCGCTCCGCTCCCGTAGAAAAAGCGCGCTCGCCTGCGACCGAGGGCGTAGCCTTCGGTGCAGGCGAGCATCGCGCAAACGCCTCTCCCCGCCGTACACTAACAACGACGTACCGATCCAGAGTCGACGATGGCAACCAAGAAAACCGATTCACCGAAACAGACTGCCGAAGAGCTTCGCGTCCTTGCCGCCGAGGCGGAAAAGGAGAAGTGGATGCTGTTCGGTCCTTACCTGAGCGAGCGCGCGTGGGCGACCGTACGAGAGGACTACAGCGCCAATGGTGATGCTTGGACGTATTTCCCTCACGAGCACGCGCGTTACAAAGCGTATCGATGGGGCGAGGACGGCATCGGCGGAATCAGTGACGACAAGCAGATGCTCTGCTTCGCGCCCGCGTTCTGGAACGAGCGTGACCCGATCCTGAAAGAGAGGATGTTCGGTCTTACCGGCGCAGAGGGGAACCACGGCGAAGATGCGAAGGAGGTATGGTTCTACCTGGATAGCACACCGACTCACAGCTATCTCAAGATGAACTACAAATATCCGCATGCGGAGTTTCCGTATCAGCGTCTGATCGACGAGAACCGTCGTCGGAACCGCCTGGAACCGGAGTTCGAGCTCTGGGACAGCGGCGCGTTTCACGAGAACCGCTACTTCGACTGTTATGTCGAGTACGCGAAGGCTTCTCCTGATGATATTCTCTGCAAGATTACGGTCCACAACATGGGGCCGGAGGCGGCGAAAATTCACATTCTGCCGACGCTGTGGTTCCGAAACACGTGGAGCTGGGGCCGCAACACCTCCAAGCCGACGATGAAGTTCGATCAGAATGCGTACGCCGAATTTGTTCAGGCGGTGCATCATGACCTGGGGACCTACGTTCTCTATGCGGATTCGCCGCAGTCCTGGATGTTTACCGAGAACGAAACGAACAACGAACATTTGTACGGGACACCGAATGCTTCCCCGTACACGAAGGACGCGTTTCATCGAGCGATCGTGAGCCATAACTCCGGTGCCGTGAACCCGAATATGGAAGGAACAAAGGCGGCAGCGCATTTCCACCAGCTGCTCCATCCCGGCGAACGTTACGAAGTGCGCCTACGCCTTGTCGGTCCGCGTTCGAAGCAGCCGCAGAGAGCCTTCGCGGACTTCGACAAGATTTTTGATCAGCGCCTGAAAGAGGCGGACGAGTTCTACCATTCGGTTGAGCCCGAAGCGATGACGGCCGACGAACGTCTCGTGCAGCGCCAGGCGCTGGCGGGAATGATGTGGGCAAAGCAGTTCTTCTACTATGTTGTCGAGGACTGGCTGAAAGGCGACCCCGTTGGGCCGCCGCCTCCGAAGAGCCGACTGAACGCGCGAAACGCCGAGTGGAAACATCTCTACAACGAACGCGTCATGTCGATGCCCGATCCGTGGGAGTACCCATGGTATGCGGCATGGGATCTTGCGTTTCACTGTATTCCGATTGCGCTCATCGATCCCGCGTTTGCCAAAGGTCAGCTCGATCTGCTCACTCGCGAATGGTATCAGCACCCGAACGGGCAGATTCCTGCGTACGAGTGGAACTTCAGCGACGTAAATCCGCCGGTGTTCGCTTGGGCAGCGTGGCGAATTTACAAGATGGAAGAGCGACAACGCGGAAAAGGCGATGCCGCGTTTCTCGAAACCATCTTTCACAAGTTGATGCTGAACTTCACCTGGTGGGTCAACCGGAAGGACTCCGAAGGAAGAAACATCTTCCAGGGCGGATTCCTCGGCCTCGACAATATCGGGGTGTTTGATCGAAGCGCGCCATTACCAACCGGCGGATTCCTGGAGCAGAGCGACGGAACGAGCTGGATGGGCATGTTCAGCTTGAACATGATGAAGATTGCGCTCGAGCTTGCGCGCAAGAATCCTGTTTACGAAAACATCGCGACCAAGTTCCTCGAGCACTTCCTCGGCATCGCTCACGCGCTGAATTCCCTCGAGCTCTGGGACGAGCAGGATAAGTTCTTCTACGATGGGCTTCACCTTCCGACCGGAGAGCACATTCCGCTTCGAATCCGCTCGCTCGTCGGGTTGATGCCGCTCCTCGCGGTGGAAACGTTGGAGCCTCAAGAGCTCGAAGAGCTGCCCGGCTTCAAGAAGCGCCTCGAATGGTATCTCAACTATCGTGAAGACCTGACAAAGCTGGTCTCGCGCTGGGAGGTTCCAGGCTCCGGCGCACGCCGCTTGATCGCGCTTGTTCGGGGAAGCCGAATGAAAAGCCTGCTTCGCCGAATGCTCGACCAGAACGAGTTCCTGAGCCCGCACGGAATACGCTCCGTCAGCAAATACCACTCGGAGCATCCGTACTCGTTCTATACCCAAGGGGCGGAATACCGAGTGAGCTATGAGCCGGGAGAGGGGGAGACTCCGCTCTTTGGCGGGAACTCCAACTGGCGGGGCCCGGTGTGGTTTCCAATCAACTACCTGCTCATCGAGTCGCTGCAGAAGTTCCACTACTACTACGGCGATGACTTCAAGGTAGAGTGCCCGACCGGCTCCGGGAACTTCCTGACTCTCGATCAGATCGCAGACGAGCTCTCGAAACGGATGAACAATCTCTTCCTGAAAAACGAAGAGGGGTGGCGACCGTTTCAAGGTCGTGATCGTGGAATCTTCTCCAAGCCTGATTGGCGCGACCATATCTGGTTCCACGAATACTTCCACGGCGATCATGGCTCGGGGCTCGGGGCTTGCCACCAGACCGGCTGGACCGGCTTGGCCGCAAAGCTCCTCCATCAGCAGGCTTCCAAACGGAAGTAGGCTCGAAGAGACGGCGTTCGAACGGTTCGACCGCCGTCTCTTGTTCTTTTCGGTCTGCCCTATCGGGGCGTCTCTGATCGAACCTGATCCGATCGGCCTTCTTCTTAGACAAGTTTCCGTAAATCTTCACAAACTTGTAACGTCGGGCACTCCTCGCGTCACTATCTCGTAACGCTTTAAACGCGACCGTTCTTTGCACCGCGCATGACCAGACGGAGGGCTTTCGATGTTCACCATGTCCCGCACTGTAACCGACGAACGTGGCGCTACCTTGGTCGAGGGTTCATTCGTCCTTTCGGTTTTTCTCTTCGGATTGCTCGCCGGAAGTGACCTCCTGCGAGTGAGTTACGTTTATCTGTCCGCGCTCCACGTAGTAGAACGTTCCGCAAGCTCGGCAGCGCTGACCGCGAGCGAGGTGGGCCTCAACCGCGTCGATACGATTCGCAAGCTCATTGTTCGGACCGCAGACGGAATGGGAATCTCCGTCACTCCGCAAAACGTCTGGGTCTGCAAATCGGCGGATAACGACCATTGCGAGAACCAGGATGCAGGTGCTCCACGGACCGACTTTCGCATCACCGTCGACTATCCAATTCGTTTGTCATTGCTCAATCGGGACATTACACTCTCTGTCAGTGCATCCGGACGAAACGAGAGGACTCTCTAATATGAGCACCATTCGAAACTGCCGAGGCGTTGCCCTTTTAGAATTCGCCGTCGTGATCCCACTCGTTTTTTTACTTTTCTTCGGTGCGATTGAAACGAGCCGCGGAATCGCAGCGAACAATGAAGGAGTGCAGCTCGCTCGAGAAACTGCGGTTGCAGTCTTTCATGAGTGCAAAGACAAGAACATCACGGACGAGACCGATTATACGAAAGAGCAAGCCGAAGCGTGCTTACGGAGTCAGCTCGACGATATTCACCGCAGCTTCGCCGCAAAACGTCCCCGTTCTGCAATCGTAGCGACTATCTATCAGAATGGTCCCGGTGGTGCGGAAGTGTTCGCGGGTCCAATTACAGCGTGCGTCGACTCAACCGACGCAGGAGCTCCGTTTGACTGCACGTCGATCAGCACCCGCTTCCCAGTCGCTCGCGCGAAAAGGGAGTTGGCGTCGCTGCTCAAGCTGACAAAATGGACGGTAGTTGTGGAGACGTTTTTAAAGACCGACAGCGTTATCGAGTCTGCACTCAATCCTCTGAAGCTCGAAGAGCGTATGTATTACGCCCCGGCAGTGATGTGAGCGGCAAAGCCTCTCGGAGAAAAGTATGACACATTGTTCGTCCCTCTCAACAGAATGTCGGTCCGCTCTCCAGCAAGAGCAGGGCGTCGTAATTGTCATTACCGCACTCTCTCTTGTTGCGATGATCATCCTTGTGGGGCTCGTGGTTGATTCGGGAATGCTGGAATTTCGCAAGCTCACGCTCGATCAAGCGCTTACTGCCGCCTCGCTGAGGGGCTCTCAGATGTATTACGATGGAGCCGATCAAAATGACGTGATGAAGGCGGCGCGAGAGGTCGCTCGCCTCAACTTGGCACTGGCCAAGGTTCCCGCTGACGTCGCTGCCTCGACCGCGGGAGAAATGTCACTTCTCACGAGCGCGAACAAGCTGACGGCGCTGGGCAGCATTTCACAACCGCTGTTCTTCGCGCAGGTGTTGCCCAATGTCGGCGGATGGAAAACAGTGCAAAGCGCCGCAGCGGCGTCCTACGTTCGAATGGCGGGCGGGCCGCCGCACTACAAGCACTTGTTCGTTGTGGTGTCGATCTTCGAATCGATGAATGCGCCGTTCCGAAAAGACCTTGCTGCTCCCGAAACCTCGCCACGCAGCTTGCCGACGAAAGCTCAAACTGCAATCGCAGGCCTGCACGACCTTTTCAATTCACTCGACGGGGAGGAGCTGACACTGGTCGGATACGGACAGAACGAGCAGTTTTTCACGCACGATCTGCCGATCAATGACCGCCCGTCTCTTTTCCAGCCCGGGGTCTCGAATCGAGACTACGCAAAGCAGCAAGCTGCCAAACTGGCGGAATTTGACCGTGGGGCACGATTGTCCAATGCTCTCGAGTCGGTGTTGAAAAAGATTAATGCGCTTCCCGAGGAGGAGCGTTTGCAAAGCCTTGTATTAGTCATTTCGGACGGCGTTGCATTCAAGGGCACGCTGATGGGCTCACTCTCTTCGCAGTGCGGCTTTGAATCAGGGGCTGATATTGAGCTCGCGAATCGCATTCGAGAAGCGGGTGCGGTGGTGTCGTCGGTGGGGATATTCGCGAAGGGCGCAGTGCTTGAGGACGAGGATGACGGGACGTTCAACATCGAAGATATCTGGCAGTCAGTGTCGCTCTTCGGAAGAGAATTTCTAAAGTCCCTTGCAAGCGCGGAAAACTCCCCGATGCCCTGCCAAGGTTTCGCAACGGTGAGCCCAAACGATCTGCGTGATGGAGCTTATTACGAGCCGACGTCGGCGCGCGAGTTCTCGGCGCTGCTCGATGAGGTCACCTCTCGCCCTCAATTCGTTGCACAGCTGCCGCGACGGTTGCCGGTGAATTGAAAGCTTTCATGGGTTTGCAGATTTGACATTTTACCCGATTTTGCTGCATCTTGGCGTGCCTTTTACAGTCCTTTTCCACTCCAAAACACGATCAGAAGAATTCAACGCTGCTCCTCGCTAGAGTATGACGACTCGGTGCCAGGCGCAGCCTACGCTGCCCCAAGGTTTTTGACCCACTGCGGGTCACCTTGCTCCATTCGGTTCGTTCCAAGGATGTGGTCCCATGACAACCTCAGTTTTCGATCCTCCCGTGATTGGTGAGCGCGCTGCGCTTCTCTCACCCGGCCAGCTCTCGGAGCTCATCGCGACCGGCAGGCCGGTTCGCCTGATTCACGTCTGCGCCCCTGAGCAGTTCGTTCGCCAAAGAATCGCTGACACTGACGCCGCGATCTCGATCGTGGGCGAGGAGTTCTGGACGTACAAGGTCAACGAGGACCGTGGAGGCACGGCGGACTTTTTGCGGTTCTTCGCCGATTACTTCCGCCAGAGCGGAATCACCGGCGACGAGACCCTCGTGTTCGTCGAGTCCGCCCACGACGAGTGCATGGGACACAGCTGTCGCGGCTGGCTGTTCGCGCGACTCCTCGGCTACGACCCGGCGAAGCTGTTTGTGTTGAACGGCGGCCTCGCCGCGTGGATCATGGAAGCGCGGCCGACCGCATCCGGACAAACGGAGTTCGCGGACCCGGCCGAAGCGACCACGGCGTTTGTGGTGCGCGAGGACCTGATCGCGCGACGGAGCGACGTCGTCGAGATCGCAAGCGGGTTCTATCCCGGAGCCGTTCTCCTCGACGTTCGAGGCCCCGATGAGTGGGCCGGTGGAATCGGTGCTCCGGGCGGACAGGAGCCCAACTTGCCCGCAGGACGTGTCCCCGGCTCGATTAATCTGCCGTGGGATATGATGTTCGTGAATCAACCTGGCAACAATCCGCCGACGGTATTCGCGGATCCGGCCATGCTCGAGGCCGCCTTCGAGCCGCTCCAGATCGGAGCGGAAACGCCGATCGTGGTCATGTGCTACAAGGCGGCTCGGGCGTCGGTCGTTTACCTCGTGCTCACGGAGATCCTCGGCTACCGCAACGTCCGAATCTATTTGGAAGGCTGGAGCGGTTACGCCGCATCGGGCGCTTCGATCGAAGCTTTTCCGGTGCTCCCGTCCTGCACCAGAACGTTCGGCGTATCCGTTCCGGAAGTCGCCGCCCTGCACGCGGTTCGCGCTCGGCGCGAGGAACGGGTCATCACGCCCGACCAGAACCCGGGCGGATATGAATCCGTCGACATGGCGCTCATTGCCGATCTCAAAGAGCGCCACCGCTGGCTGACGAAGCCGCTCTTTCGCGCGAGCAACTTCGTTCGCCATACGCCGTTCTATCGGTGGGCGGCACAGCTTCAGAGCCCGGAGGCGTTCCTTCCGGTTGCCCGGAACCTCTGGCACCATTCCGTTACGTTCCCGCAGGTCATGGGCGGGATGCTCGCCAGGACCTCACTCGTGAATCACCGGCTCTTCGGCCACTATGCGCGTCACCTGATGGAGGAGGTCGAGCACCACAATTGGCTGGCGGAATGGCTGGTCGAACGCGGTTTGATTGCGTCGGACGCGGAGCTCGTCGCTTTCCAACCGACGCCGGAGACTCGGACCTGCATCCAGCTCGGATGGGACCTCGTCGAAGCGGGAGATCCCGAGCTGTGGATGGTTACGCTCAACAGCGCGATCGAGCGTCTCTCGAACGACCTCTTCAAGGTCCTCGCAAGAAGGATGCGCGAGCTCTCGGCGGGTCATCGATATTTCGACGTCCACGTCGGCGCGGACGAGTTCCACTCGATCATGGGCCTGCAATACGTCGAGCCGCCGGAACCCGACTCTGAGCGAGCCCGCAAACTTACTCAGTGGGCGTTGAAGGGGGTCACGGTGTGGTGCGACATGCTCCACAGCTGGATTGACTCGCCGTTCCGAGTCCAGTTCGACGGCGACGGTCGGATCCAGACGTCGATGAGCTAGCGGATGCGGGGAGCCCCGGGATTCAGCGGAATCCCGGGGTCGCTCTCGCTGTTTTTATCAAAGGGAGCTCGCAGCGTAGAGCGCCAACATCTCCCCCGACCGCTATTTGCCCGCTCGCGGAACGTCCTGATATATTCGACGAATTCTCCCATGATCTTTCTTCGAGCGCGTGACGCCGGGAAGAAGCGGAATCGACACTGCCGGGTACCCTCTGCCTGCGCTGTGCCGCATGCAAGTCGCATGAGGTTTATCCGCTTTCTCGATTCTTTTTGGGAGGACACCATGTCCAGAGTTGTATTTTTCTTGGCGCTGATTTTATTCAGCGCGGCGGTGCGCGCCGGTGAGCCGGTGGTAGTTCGCAAAGGTGCAGGGGAGTTTGCGCGAACCATCGAGATCACATTGCCGGAACCATCAAGTGAGGTCCAATTCCATTACGCTTTTTTAGAGGAGCCGCAAACGAGTGGAGAGATCGGTCCTTTGGACCCCAACTCGTCGACCAATCCCAAAGGGGTTGGAAAACTGAGTCGAAAGGGCCGTGCAGTCTACCTGCTCGAACTGTTCCCGTCGACGGTGAAGATCTCCATACGAGTCGATAGACTGGTATATCATGTCGATCCGAATTGTGAGCTCGGTGTCCCGAAGTCTGAGCCTGCTCCACCGCCGATCCCGTGGGATCAGTTTATCGTCCCTTCTCTGACGAATATCTCGCCCGAAATTCGCCAACGCGCGCTTCGCGCAAGCGTCCGAGTAGTAAGCCCGATGGGCATCGGTAGTGGCACGATCGTCGAAGTCCCTTCCGAGCTAGATTTGAAGGCGTCACTCCACCCCGGGGAGGAGCTTGTAGTTGCCGCCGGTCATGTCACACCCGAATTCCTTGCAAGTGTCGCGTGCGAGGTGCACGTGTTCGCGTATCAAGGAGAGAAGGCTGTTCGTTACGAGAAGTGTCCGGCCCGGTTGCTCTATGCAAGACGGGAATCGGAGGTTGATCTTGCTGTTCTCGCTACGAAGATCCCAAGTCATGTCAAATTTGCGCGGATACCAATCGCCACCGACAAACATTGGTTCATCGATGGCGCTGAATATCTTCGAGTCGGCTGTCCTGAAGGGAAGGACCCGGTTCTGCAAATAATGCGTCCGATACAAGCGCAATTTCGTTGGGATGGCGGCTATGTGACCATGGATCAAGCCAGCGTCGGCGGGCAAAGTGGTGGCGGGTTGGTCAGCACTGACGGCTTTTTGGTCGGCGTACTGAGCGGTACTGATGGGCCTGAGATTGTAAGCGGGGAAAAGCCCCTTTCGACATTCGCCCGCGGTGCGTTTCTCGTGTCCAGGGATGCGCCCGATCGGCGTCCGAAACTGCGTGGCGATATCACCACCCGATCGTCGAGCTTCACCCGTCCCAGCGGCCTTCGAGTTGAGCTTGCCGCCGTCGAGAAAGAGACGCGAAATCGCCTCGGGTGGATCACGCTCAAACTGCCAAGCCGTTCCGAATTCGGTGTGCCGCCGGATGCGGCGCAGGGCTTTGCCACGCTGCGTGCCGATCTCGATCGCGCGGTGAATAATCTTCCGGCGTCACAACAAGCGAAGGTCAAACGCGAATTCGAGAATGCGCTCCGCTCATACGAGGAGGCTCTCACCAAGTGATCTGCTCGATGTCGTGTCAATCTAGCCGGATGGAAGCGCCTCTCCATCCGGCTTGTTTTGTTAAAGGATTCGGCGACACCGATGCGGCCCAGCGGAGGGGGGGGGAGATTGACCATTGGGAACAGCAACCCTGAAGTATTTGACAGTGTAACCACCATCGTTGCCATTTTCTGTCGTGCTGACAACATGTTACAAAATTTGTTTTGTGTTTTCTAAACACGAAACATATAATCGGGGCATGAAGCCTCAAGACATGATTGTTTTACTCAAAGTGTTTCTCTGGCAGGGCAAACATTGGACCCAGCGGGAGCTCGCCGAGTCGCTCGGAATGAATCTTGCCGAAGTGAATCACTCGCTTAAACGGCTCGAAGCGCTCAGGCTCTACAATCCGATTCGAAAACACATCCTCAAACAAACTGCGCTCGAATTCATTCTGTACGGGTTGCGCCTCGCGTTTCCCGCAGAGCTCGGCCCGGTCAAGTTGGGGTTTCCGACGGCACATGCAGCGCTCTCAAACGAGATTCTTTTCAACGATAACGATCTCTATGTCTGGCCCGATTCGAAGGGACCGAAGCGAGGGCAATCTATCAAACCTCTTCACAAGGCCGCACCTGTCGCCTCCGCGAACGATCCGAAACTTTATCGTTTACTCTCGCTAATCGATGTTCTGAGAGTGGGGCAGGCTCGAGAGAAAAACTTCGCAAAACAGCAGCTCTCCGAGATGTTCGCAACCGCATGAAACAATCTCAGAACATTCTTTGGATTGAAACCATCGCAGCGGCGCTTGGCGAGGAACTTCGCTCGAAATTCGTTTTTACCGGCGGCTCAGTTGTTGAGCTTTATTATCAGCGCCCTGCCTTACCGGAGCCACGAGTCACAAAGGACGTCGACGCAATCGTTAGCGCCGCTACACTAGTCGAATACTACAGGGTCGAAGCAGAGCTTCAGAAGCGCGGTTTTGTGAATGCGGGCTTACATGGGAAAAAAGGTCCAACCTGTCGTTATGAGTACAACGGCATCACATTCGATGTCATGCCGACCGAGGAAAGAGTTCTTGGGCTTTCGAATCGGTGGTTCAATCACGCGATGGAAAATCCCATCGCGTCACGACTGCCGTCTGGAAATGTTATTCGACTCGCGTCGTTTCCAAGATTCCTTGCGATAAAATTGGAAACACTTGCAGACAGGGGAGGGAAGGACATTCGTGGCAGCCATGACCTTGAGGATATCGTCAGGCTGGTCTCCGGCCGCCTCGATCCGCTCGCCGAGATCAACCGCGATACGGACGAGATCAAGTCGTTCCTGCAAGCATCGACCAAATCATTTTTTGAAAAGCATAATTTCATCGAGGCAATTGAAGCTTCATCACAACTGGGGATGGAACAGACCGACCGTGTGACCAGGGTAATGGAAGCGCTCGCGCGCGGGTTGGAAAAGAAAAACCGATTGGAACGCTAGCGGCTTGATTGATGCAAGCTCTCCAAGGAATCGGACGAACGGAATTGAGCGGTGAGCACGGCGAGCCGTGTTATAATACACCGATGGAAAAACGGATCGGAAAGTTCTCGAGTCCCGCTGAAGCAGAGGCGCAGTCGATGAGTACTGTGCCAATCTCACGCCGGAAGAACGGTTGCAAATAGCACTGGAACTTTACTGGATGGGACGCGCTCCGCACGTCCCTGACGCGAACGGACCGCCGGGAATCGGCGGTTCTCGCCGACCACATCTTCGAAGCCGCGCCGATAACAACAGAGTGAACCGCGTCCGTGATGTCCGCTCCACTTGCAACGGGCGTGACCCGGCCCCGGTGCCGCCGCTCACTTGTGGGAGTCGCTCTGACAATCAACTCATCAAACAATCAACTTTTGATCCGCTTTGCTCAACCGAGAGGCGAGCTGCTTCAAAAGCTGTTCGGTCTCATGCGGATGCTCTGCAATCACATGCGCGAAGTTTGCCTTCGTGACTGCGCGGAGTTGGCAATCTTTGCTCGCGACGACTGACGCCGATCTTGGTACGTCGAGGAGCAGGGCCATCTCGCCGACCCAGTCGCCTGGCCCGAGTGTAGCGATCGTGACTTCTTTTCCGCCTTCGTCACGTTTTCGAACCTCGAGCTCGCCGCGCTCGACCACGTAGGCATGGTCCGCAAGCTCACCCTCGCGCAGGAGAACGTGCCCCGCCTCGACGTTCGCGTAATCGCAGTTCATGAAAATGCAGCGGTAGCGCTCTGTGTGAAAAAGTTTTGCGCAGCCGTGCTTCTTCTTCTCCGGAAAGAGCGATGCGAAGATCAGCACCGCCAGGCCGGCCCCGATGAGTGGCGCGATCCAATACAGCCAATTGTCCTGAAAGTTTCCTACAAGCAACGCGGGCGCAAAGCTCCTCGCAGGATTCAAGCTCGTACCGGAAATTGGAGCTTCGACAAACACCAAGAACGCGACAAGTGAGCCTGCGAGGTACGGTGTTTTATTGGCGAGCTTCGGCTGACTGACGCAGAAGAAGATCAGAAACACGAGCAGAAACGTGATCACCACCTCCGCGATGAACGCCGCCGCGGGAGAGTAGCCCGTGCCGGGCAGTGTGATTCCAAGTTGCACTTCCGAAGCCCAGTTGCTTCCTGCTTGTGCAACCACGTACACGCCGACGATGGCTCCGATGATTTGCGCAACGCCGTACATCACCGCGTCGACGGTTCTTACCTGTCCCTTCCACCAGAACGCTAACGTGACTGCCGGATTGAGGTGGCCGCCGCTTCGCTGGCCCAGCGGAGAGAGAACGACTAGAGTCGCACCGCCTGCGAACATCATACCTGTGAGCAAGCGCCGTAGGTCTGGAGATGGAATGAGCTCTGGAAGTGGGCTGCTGTTGGCCCACATGATGGTCACAGCGCCGATACCGATCAGCATCATCAATGCTGTGCCGAGGAATTCGGAAAAATACTCTGGTAGATGTTCCTTCACGCATTCCTCCTAGCTCGAAGCTCGTGATCCATTCTCGCGTAAGATAACGCAGATGCAGCCGGGACGCTGCTTTGTTCGGAAAAGACGGGGCCTTAGCGAGGGCCGATAAACTCGCCGAATCCTCGCCGATTCTGCCTCAGGTCGCATAAAACCGCCCTTTTCTCCTCGCGGCAGTCGGTCCACTCGGATGCGAGATTTTGAGCGTCTTTTGAATCCTTATTCTCATCTCTTTAATGCTGGGAACTAATCCCCGTCCGGCGAATCAGTCGGAGCACCCGAGAATTCTATGTTTGCGGCTGCACTGCGAAAGCTATTTCAGATTGCCGAAGGCGAGGGGCGCAAGGTCCTTGCTTTTGCCGTGCTCGGCGGCCTGATTCAAGCAGGACTCGCCGTGGGGATGAGCACGGCAGATAGTCTCTTCCTCACGAAGCTTGGCGCGGCCAAGCTGCCGATGATCTTCATCGCAACGCCGGTGCTGATGATCGTCTATGTTCCGATCTACTCGATGCTGCTTCACCGCCTCGGAAACGAGCGGACCGTTCAGCTCTCACTCGTCGTGTTGGCCCTATGCGGCGGATTGCTCGGCACCTCGTTCACCCTGATCGAGGATTCCAAGTTCGTTGAGCTTTCTTACTACGCAGTGAAGCTGTTCACGGTGTTCTGGTACATCGCACTGTACACTTTGTATTGGAACTTCGTTGACGGTTACTTCGATATTCTTGACGGAAAGCGCCTTTTCTCTCTCCTTGCGGCCGGTTCAGCTTTGGGAGCGGCGATTGGCGGGGCTGCGGTGAGCGTGCTTTCCGAATTTATCAGCACCCAGACCATTTTCTTCGCGTGGCCGGTTCTCGCGCTCGCCGCTCTCCCGGCGCTGCACATTTGCAAGACTCGTTGGACCAAGCTCGAGAATGACGGCGATGAAGATGTGAAACGCCTGAGTGCGAGAGAACAGACTAAGCAACTTTTCACACATTTCAAGGGCTCCCGCTTCGCGATCCTCCTTGCAGCGACTCTGTTTCTCGTGATGAATGTGACACTGGTTTGCGAATATCAGTACTTCAACGTTCTCTCCCGACATCGCAGCGAGGCGGAGCTAACCAAGCTCTTCGGAGAGCTGTTCTTGGGAGTAAACTTACTCAATCTATTTATCAACGGCTTCCTCTTTCAGCGGCTCGTGAGTTGGCTCGGCGTCCGAAACGTGTCACTGATCCAGCCGGTTTCGTATTTCCTGGTCTTTGTTCTTTTTCTGATCGACGACAGTACCATCGCGGGGCTTGCTGGATTCGTCGCTTACCAGGGACTCCTCACCTCAATCGATTTCAATAACTCCAATCTCTTGATGAACGCGCTCCCGGCTGCGGGCAAGAAGTCGCTTCGTGCTTGCATCGAGGGGTTGTGTGAGCCGCTGGCCCATGCCGTTACGGGTGTCTTCCTCCTGTGCGTCGTGAAGCTGCTCCAGCCTGAACAGATCTCGGCCATCGGTCTGGGACTGTCAGTGCTGACTCTGCTGTTCGTCTTCATGATGCGCTCGGCATATGTAGGTGCGATGGTGACCAACCTCAAACAGGGTTGGTTGGATTTCTCCCGCTCTTCAGAGGTGATTCTGCAGAAGCTGAACGAAGACGATGAGGCCGCGCTCAAAGCCCGTCTGTCCGACGCCGTGAGCAGTCACTCTTTCGGCCCTGAGTTTTTCCTCTCAACGACGCTTCTTGCGCGGCTTGACCCCGCGTGGGCACTTCGCGCGGTTACGCCGGTTCTCGGAACGCTCAATCCGGAACAGGCGGAGCAGATCGGCCCGGTTATCTGCCGACTGCTCGAAGCTGCGGATCCCTCAATTACCCGAGAATTTCTGTCCTGGCTCGAAAGCTCAGAGTCTGAGCTCTTTCCGGAGCTCATCGAACATTTGGCTGACGCACGTATCATTCATACGAGCTCGGTGGGCGTCGAGCGGTACAAAGAGTGGCTGCAGAGCCCCTCGCTTTCGCGGAAGACAGCGGGCGCTGCGGTTCTCCAGTCGTCAAACGATCTTCAGCTTGTGATCGAGCCTCTTGAAATCGCAAAGCAGCTCGCAGGGGGAACTGACGAAGAACGCCGAGCAGCGATACGGTTGATCAACCACTTTGGGAGCGCTCAGCTGATTCATCCGCTCGTAGCGTTTCTGGCGCACTCGAGCCCGGCGCTGCAGCACGACGTGCTGAGAACGATTCTGGAGCTCGCGACAGCTGATTCCCACGGGCTGGTTCGTCCGATGCTTCGTGAGCTACCGAAATTTGCCGAATCTGAGCGCCTGCTCGTTCTTGATATCATTGAAAAAATCGGTGACACGGAAACCGCGCTTCAGCTGCTGAAGAGCAGCCACGGCTTCGCTCCTAAAGAGCGCAGAAAGCTCGAAGCGATCATCACCAACCTCGGCCTGAAAGCGATTCCAATTGTCGTCACCGCGCTTCGAAGCAAGGACCTCTCCCGACGCGCCCGTTCGATCGCGGCCCGCTGCCTTGCAAAGCTTTCGTTTGCGCAGCTCGATTCGATTGCTGAGTCTCTCATCGAGGCCGAGATTGAGCGCGCGTACGATTGCGTTGCGCGCTACGAGGTATTGGCGTCTACCGCTCGTGACTCGAGCGGGATTCGAGTGTTGAAGCGGATCTACACCGACACAAAACGGGGTACCCTGAATTTTGTTCTGGAGCTGCTCAGCCTGAGCGGTCGCGTGGCGAGCTTCGAGCTGCTCTCTGCTCGACTCCGATCGGTTCAGCCGAAGGAGCGAGCGAACGCAATCGAAACGATTCAGCAAGCGTGCAACCGGGACGTGTTCAAGCTCTTGCTCCCGCTGTTAGACCCGCGTGTAAAAATTCGGAACAACGACAAACAACTTTCGCCGACTGTTCACGAAGTTCTCGAGCGCAGTCTCCGCGAGCACTCAGGCGTCGAAGGTGCAGCCGCTGCTCAAGCGCTCTACGAATTGAGTGGTGAGGTAGCGAAGCCGCTTCTCCTTGCGACACTTCGTCTGGAGCCGAAGAGCCCGCGCGGCGAAACGATTCTTGCTCTTCTGAGCCGTGACTCCACGCTCGAGCTGAAAGTTCAGGGGAACCCTTCAGCTCGAAATTTGGTCGAACGCCTGGACCTTCTCGCCCAAGCGAGCTTTTTCAGGCAGTTCAATGTTGACGACCTCTGTGCGCTCGACGCTCGTGGAACGCAGTTTGCCATCGAAGCGGGAACGAGTATCGATGGCGTAGCCGAGAATCTGTACATTGTCGAGCAGGGTTGCGTCACCGGCGCCGACCAACAGCTCGAACGTGGGGCGATCTTTGGGATCGAAACGTCTGGAATGACAGCCGGCGGTTACCGCGCGGACTCTGACCTAATCTGCTACCGCTATCCGAAGGCGTCTCTTCTGGAGCTTGCCGCAGGAAGCGTCGGAGTCGCAACGAGCTTATTCGCCGCGAAACATGGGGTGAGCCATGAATCGTAAGCTCACGTTCTCGCTCCAGACTCTCATTATCGGGGTCCTTTTCACCGCCCTCAGTGTCGAGTTTGGTGTAAACGCATGGGTGACTTACAGCCGCCTCAAAGCCACGATCCTTGCCGGTTTCGACAAGAAACTCGACGCGATCAGCACAGCGAGCGGATTGTTCGTCGACGGCGATGAGCACGAAAGCATC
Source organism: Bdellovibrionota bacterium (assembly GCA_046328905.1). Lineage (GTDB taxonomy): Bacteria > Bdellovibrionota_C > UBA2361 > SZUA-149 > CAZDWZ01 > JAXLVP01. The sequence goes on along the minus strand of JAXLVP010000002.1, from coordinate 480,241 downwards.
TTCAACCCGCGCCATATTGCAGCGGTAGCCGTTGATGAGAAGCGCTCACAGGTTCTCGGTGTCGACAACTCGTCGGGTGTGCTCGTAACGATCGATAAAGATACAGGCGGTGCTTTGGACCGAGTCAAATTGAATTGGTTGCCTCTCCCTGCGCGAGCGGTCACGAACCTCGCCTACGATAGTGCAAACGATGTTCTCTACGCGCTCGGCGAAGACGGAAAGGGTGTGTTCACGATCTCACAAGAGAGCGGAAAGGTACGTCCCGCGGTGGCACTTCCGCAAAAAGCAACAGCGATCGCATATCGTTCTTCTGACGATTCTCTGCTCGCAGTCGGTGAGCGGCTCATGCGTATTGATTCGAAGAAGCGTCGAGTGGAGCAATCGTTCTCGATGCCCGAATTGATCACTGGCGCCGCCTGGGTCCCAGCGCTCAAGAGGCTTCTCCTTCTGCGAGGAAGTACCGGTAAAATGCTTGCGCTCGAAGAGGGTCAATCGGAAGCAAGAGAGATAGGGAATATCACGACGCTCGAAGAGCCTGCTGAAGCTCCGGAAGACGCGCCCGGCGAAGCTTCGGCTGCTCCAGAGAGCGACAGTGGTGAGTCTACCCCGGACCAGTGGAAAGAACCCGAGGTTGTTGTACTTCCAGCCGGTGGCTTGGCGTACGACCCGGACTCGGCAAGACTCTTCACAACCACGGACCGCCTCGTGAAGGTCTCTCCGGAAACCGGGATGGGTAATCCCTACGGGCTCAAGATGGGTTTTCGCAACGAAATGTCACCCATCTACCGCAAGTACGCAGCCCGAATGAAGCGCGTCATGGACGCGGCAGGCCTCACGTATCACTACACTGTCGTGCTCCCGAAGGAGAATCAGCTCATCTACGTTATCGATGCGACTGACGGTGAAGATCACTCTGTGCTCGGGACACAAGAAGAGGTCGAGCCCGAGGAGTGGGCACGTCTCAACGCGGTCAGCACGACAGGAGTCGCGTCACAGAGCAAGGTAAAGCATTTCGATCTCTGGGGACTACTCAAAGTCGGAACGGCGGCCATCCGGAACAGTGCCGGCGAGATAGTGGGCCTGGTTGGAGCTGATGTGAACATCTCGATTATCGACAAGAAGACGCGGATCGCGCTGATCCGGGTGCTCGGCCTTGCGGTGCTTGGATTGCTCGTAGCAGGGGCAGCCGCAGTATGGATTGCTCGCGACCTTGGCGCTCCCATGCGAAAGCTCAAGGAAGGGATCTTGCGCGTTGCTGCCGGTGACTACGGTGAGCGTATTGAGATCGAAAGTCCACGAGAACTCTCAAAGCTGGCTCAGGTGTTCGACGAGACGCGCATGCAGCTTCAGAAGACGGTCGGCGAGCTCGAACGCGAGAATCAGGCGTTTGAACGGAATCGACGCTCGCACATTCTCGCCGACCTGTTCACGCGTGACGTTGATGATTTCCCAAGCGCCAAGATCGAAGGCCCTGAAAGCTACATCCTTGCGGCGCGTGTGGGCGAGCTCGAAGGAAGAAACGATCTATCCGGATACGTTCGCAAGGGTGAACGCGGAGTCCTCTGGATTGGCGATACCACGATGTCTCCGCTACAAACAGCGCGGCGAAAGTCAGACATAGCACTCATCTGCGGCCGATTGCTCACGCGTTACGCGGAAAACTTCGAGAGGGTTCCCGAGGAGCTGCAGGGGCTGCTTCCGGAGCATGTGTCGCTCTACGTAGTTTTCGATCTCGCAGCAGGCAGCGTCGTAACCGTTACGCAAAATTCAGTTTCCTCACCGCTTGCCCTGGTTCATCGCGGAACGGGGCTCCAGCCGTTTGACCTAGGTCAAAATGAGAAAGTCGACCTCGCGCCGGGCGAAAGTATTTTTCTTTCGACGATTCAAGACTCGGAGCGGACGACAGAATACGTCGAACAGCTCTCCAATCTTTGGGACGCCGCACCCGAGGCGGTGATGTTCGGCGGCGACGGAAGCGACGCGGATCTGAAAGTGCTGATCCACCGCAGTAGTGAGCAGGGAGGTGGCAATGGTACTGTCTGAACGAATTCTTGCGCTTCGTCGGTTGCCTCTGTTCAGCGAAAGTGGTGACCATGAGCTGATTATGCTTGCGGAGGTCGCACGCCCACGCACTTTCTCACCAGGGGCGGTGATCTGTGAAGCCGGGCAGATTGCTTCGCGTGTCCTTCTCGTGGTCTCCGGTAGCGTAGAATCGGACACGGGACCTGAGCACTCGCAGATGCTCGGTATGGCGTCAGTCCTTTTCGAAACCCCAATAGACCGTACGGTTCGTGCCGGCGCGACAGGAGCAGAGTGCCTGGCGCTTGACCGGAGTCACGTCTTCACGCTCGTGAACGAATCTCCACGGATTCTATTGGCGCCGATCGACTCGGGAGAGCGCAGTTTATGAGCATCCGTTTGCAAAGCCTCATGGCCATCCTTCCGATCTTCGTCGCTGTCGGCGTGCTCAGCGGCTACCTTCGCTATTCGTCCGAGCTCGAGGAGCTTGCGTGGGGGCTGCGTTCTGAAGCCGAGGGATATGCGATCGCGCTCGAAAGCGCTCTGCACGGTGAGACTTTAAAGCACTTCATGCAGCATGATTCGTCAGCCGTCGCCGATGCGGAATCAAAGATCGACAAAGTGATTTCAGGAAAGCGAATTCGTCGGGTAGCAGCGGTTTCACCGGACGGAGCCGATGTGTATTTCGAGAGGAAATCTTCCGATCTTTCGGACAAGATGGTGCTTTCCGCCGAGGCGCTCAAATCACTTGATCAGCTCTCCATCTGGATCAGTGAGCTTGAGCGCACAGAAGGAGCGGCCTACCTTCAAGCATACATGCCGCTGAGAGACGACAGTGGGCAGCTCCTCGGCGCCCTTGTTGTAGAAACTGATGCAACTGAATACATCACCCGGGAGGAAACGAGCTTTCGTGAAGTGCTGCAAGAAAGCGGTGGGGTAATTCTCCTCGGAGCCCTCTGCGCGCTCATCATCGCTCAGGTATTGCGAAGACGAATACGCGAGCTGAGCCGTCTCGCCGCGGAAATCGGCGAGGGTCGTCAAGCGTCTGTTGACGACGCCGGCGCGATCCAAGAATTGAGGGATCTCAAGGACAGCCTGCAAACGATGAGCAGCATCATGCAGGATATCCTTGTGCGTGCCAAACACGGACTCTTGGAGAAGGAACAATTTCGGACGCAACAAGAGCTGTTCGACGTGTATGGAGAGGAATGTCTCGACGTGCGATGCCGAGAGCTGGGGGCGATGCAATTCGTGGCTTGCCGAAACAGCGAAAGCGGAGGCGGTGACTTCGTTGAGATGTTCGAGGCAGAAAACAAGATTTGCGCGGTGTTCGGCCGGATCGCCGCCCAAGACTTCGTTGTGAGCACACGTGAATCATCAGCGGCCGGGGTGTACAGCGCGGAACAGGTCCGGCGCAAAGGCCCCGAGGCGGCTTGGGAGCACATCAGAGGCTGCTTTGCGGTCGAAGCGTGGAGCTGCGTAACGTACACCGAATACGCGCCGTATGTAGAACTTTGGCAGCTCTCCTCGGACGGTACGACGCTCAACTACCAAATGCATCCTGTCGGCCGCGGACACCTGTTGTTTCAGAGTCGGCATGGGCGAGCCAGCGACCAGATGAGTCAATACGCAGATGTTTTCCGAGACGTGCCACCATATGAGCTCAAAGCCGAGCTCGCTTCGCTCACGAAAGGCAGTGAGCACGGAGCGATCGTGATCGTGGGAGGTGCCTAACATGCGCTGGACATTCCGCCGAAAGCTTTATGCAGCGATCTCGCTGCTTGTGGTCGGCTCGACCGCAGGAAGCCTGCTCTTCTTCTACCTGGAAACGAAGGGCCTCCTGCTCGAGCAGATGGGTGACCGGCTGGAGGATGTTGGTCGCACAGCCATTCACTACTTCACTCCGGAAGAGCGAGAGTCGATTAAGAAGCTCAAGACGCAGCTCGATACTGAAATTCGCGCTGCCGGGCTGGTGCTCGCGCCGATCAACGCGGGCGAATACAAAGAAGTTCTGCACGCAGACGTCGCGAAGCGAATCATGAGCGGCCCGGACTTCCAGCGTCTTGTGTCGGTGCTCCGAAAAATCAAGCTCTCAACGAGAAAGCGGCTCCACGATGGAAGCTCGAGCTATGCAACGGCCACTGCGGCTGACGAACCGAGTATCGCCTATGCGACCATTTTGACCACCATTCCTGCGTCGCCAAATCGAGAGGTGCTTCAGTTCCTAGCGGACGCCGATTACGATAAAGCCGATGCTCCGAATCCGGTCGGCAATCTATTTCACAACAACAGTACTGCACTGCAAGCCGCTTTTGATGGAGAAGTGACTTCCGATAAGGATTATCGCGAAGAGGAAAGTGAAGTCCTGTTGTCAGCGGGCATCCCAATCTTGAACGAAGATGGATCGGTGCTTGCCATTCTTGCCCTCGATTACGATGCGAAAGGTGAAGCAAACCAAGTGCGAAGGCTCGCGCATGTTTGTCTTGTCATCGTTCTCGGTTCCCTCTTGCTTTCGCTCTCCGTTGCGAGTGTCTTGGCCGCCCTCTTTGGCCGCCCGATTCACCGCCTGCGTGAGGGAGCGGACCGTGTTGCGCTTCGTGATTATGAAACCCAAATTGACCTGAAAAGCACCGACGAGCTCGGAATGCTCGCAGCCGCGTTCAATAGTATGGTCCGTGAGATTGCCTCGTATGCGGCCGGGCTCGAGGCGCTCAACTCTGCTTATGCGCGCTTTGTTCCGCAGGCTTTCCTCGAACAGCTGGGGCAGTCAAATATCGTGGACGTGAAGCTTGGCCAACAGGTGCAGAAGCAGATGACCGTTCTGTTCTCGGACATCCGCTCGTTTACCAGTATCTCCGAGTCGATGTCGCCTCGAGACAACTTCGACTTCATCAACCAGTACCTTGGTGTGGTGAGCCCGGTGATCCGGAAGTATGGCGGCTTCATCGACAAGTATATCGGAGATGGGATCATGGCTCTGTTCCCGAACAGCGGAGAAATGGCGATTCGAGCCGCCGTCGAGATGCAGCGTGCGCTGAAAGTTTTCAACGAGCAGGGGAAGGACTCGGGCCGTCCACCGATCCGCGTTGGAATTGGATTGCACAGCGGCAATCTCATGCTCGGCACTGTCGGCGAGGAGCAGCGCATGGACGGCACCGTGATCTCCGATGCAGTCAATCTTGCAGCGCGGCTCGAAGGAATTACAAAGGATTACGGCGCACGGATCATTGTCAGCGAACGCGTTCTCGATTCACTTTCGAAGGACGATCTGTTCTACACGCGCTACCTGGGCCAGGCGACGGTCAAGGGAAAGCAGAATGCGACGAGAATCTTCGAAGTAATCGACGGTGACGACGACGATTCGGCACGGCGAAAGATTATTACCAAGGTCTATTTCGAGCGTGGCGTCCGATCGTTTGAACGCGAGGACTATCTGAAGGCGAACCGCCTTTTCCGAAGAGTGGTTCGATTGCACAAGCATGACCTCGCGGCGCAGATGTACCTCACGAAGTGCATCGAGCACGGCAAAGCTAAGCTTCAGGCCTCACGCGAAGAGGAGCGAAAGAAGCTGGTTTCGGTCTCGTCGGAACCGGGCAAAATCGCAAAATAGTGTGGTTCTGGCACCACGTCGTAGAAGCTAACCCGCCGAAATGGTTGAGGGTCTCTTTTCGCGCCTTTCTTGCTTAAGCTACTCATAAAACAACCGATAGTACGTTGTCCGGCCACGTTCAATCGGGTGTTTGATGTACCAGTCCCCTTCTCCGTTCTCCGACGAGCAGTTTTCCTCGGAGGTGTCGCGTGAGTCGTTCGAACCGAACAGCAGCGCGAATTCGGCGTTTGACTACAGTGCGTTCGATCCCGCGGCGTATATTGCCGAGTACTATTCGGAAGTAGGAGCTGAGAATCGCTTTCTGCTCGAGTTCTATCATCGGGCGTTCCAACATATTCCGCGTGGGGCCTCTTTTCTCGAGTTCGGTGGCGGGCCGACGATCTATCAGCTTCTGAGCGCCAGAAGACGTGTAAAGGAGATTGTTTTCGCGGAATATCTTCCGGCGAATCGCAGAGAGATTGAAAAATGGGTTTTCGATGAACCCGGCGCATTCAATTGGAGCGAGTACATCGACCTCGTCCTTGCCCTCGAACACAAGCAACGCACCGAAGAGCAACGTCGACGTGTGAGGCAAGAGCTGAGCAAGAAGGTAACTCAGATTATCGCTTGCGACGCGTACAGCTCGAACATTCTGGGAAACGATTCGCTCCGGCAATTTGACGTCGTGTCGTCGAGCTTCTGTCTCGAGTGTATCTCTCCGTACGAGAGTGACCTTCGAAGTTTTTTCGCGAAGCTCGACTGTGTGCTGCGTCCACGGGGGATGTTAGTGCTCACCATGCTGAAAAAAGCCGAGTCGTATAAGATCGGCGACCTGATGTTCCCTGCGTGCTCCATCGACGAGGATTACATGCGCGGAATGCTCCGCGATCTCGGGTATCACTGGGTGTCTATCGAATCTGTGCAGGCTGAAGCCGATCAGGGGTATGCCGGACTCATCGCCATCACGGCCGAGAAAGGTTGAGCAAAATCTCCGTCCGCCGCGCTCGGATGAGCTAGGTGGCGTCTCCGAAAAAATTGTCGAACCACGATACATGAGGCGGCTCCGCGGCGAGGATCTCGATCGCGCTCTCCGACGTCAGGACGAGGAAGTGGCTAAGCTCAATCGGCCCCGCCGCAGGATCGGGTTCAAGCGTCTCAATCCATTGCGAGCGCAAGGCTTGCCAAAAGACGCCGAATGCAGCGGCCTGCGACTCGAACGTGTTCCAATATGCGTTCAGACCGAGCGCTGTCACGCGGTAGGCGATCGGCTCATGCAGGTGAATTCCGAGCGAACGTCCGCTTTCGCTCTCGAGCGTGACGAGAAGGCCATTCTCGCTATCTCGAATCTCGAGCAGCTCAAACTCCCCGCTCAAATTCGGCAGCGGCTTCCAGACCTCGAACTCTTCGCCTGTTTCGCTCAGCTGAATCATTTTCCTGTCTCCGATCGTCGCCCGATCTCTCTCAGAATGGCGTCAGAGTTGCGCACGCCGGTTTTCAGCCAGCGTTCGCGCAAAGTCCGCTGCTCGTCAGCAGAGACAGTCGCGACACGACGGTCCCCGCCGCTCACGGCAATCATGGAGCAAAAAAGCGAAATGGCACATGCGACGGAGATGTTCAGACTTTCGACGAAGCCCACCATCGGGATAAAGGCATGATATCGCGCAGCGTCGAACAGCTCTGAGCTCACTCCGCGATTCTCGTTGCCGAAAACGAGAGCGAGCTTCTCTTGAAAGGGGAGAGCATAAATAGGAACAGATACGGCGCCGGTTGAGCCTGTGCGCTGGTCGTCTTCCGGCGCGGTAACGACGAATGTATAACCCTCAGAGGAGAGTGCCGAGAGCGCAGCCTGCGCCGTCGCGTGCCGGCGCAGGTCCATCCATCGCTCTGTGCCGAGTGTGATTCCGCGGCTGTAATCAAATTGTTCGCCGATGAGGTGGACCGATTGAATGCCGAAGGCATCGGCGCTTCGAATGACCGCAGACACGTTGTGATGGTTTTGAACCCCGTCGAGGACGACCGTCAGCATATTCGTGCGCGCCGCGGCGACCTGATCGATTCGCGCGATACGGCTCGGTAGCATGAACTGCTCGAGGAGCTCTGCGTCTACTGGCTTCCCGGCGACCTTCTCAGCGCACATGTCAGCCGAGCCGCTCGCAGACTGCTTTCGCGAAGCTGAGCGTGGTGCCTTTGCCTCCGAGATCCGGGGTCAGCTTGGCGCGATCGGCGAATGTGTCGAAGAGCGCCTTTTCGATACGAATGGCGGTATCGACCTGGCCGACGTGTCGCAGGAGCTGAGTTGCCGAAAGGAGGAGAGCCGTGGGATTCGCAAGCCCCTTCCCGGCGATGTCGGGCGCCGAGCCGTGAACAGCCTCGAATACCGACGCCTCCGTGCCGATGTTTGCAGAGGGTGCAAGGCCAAGTCCCCCGATTAGTCCGGCTGCAAGATCAGAGAGAATGTCCCCGTAGAGGTTCTCCATCAAGAGGACGTCAAACTGCTCCGGGTGCATGACGAGATGCATGGCCGTCGCGTCGACGATTCGCTCTTCATATTCGATCTCGGGATGTTGATTCGCGACCTGGCGGTAACACTCGAGCGCCAGCCCGTCGCTGAGCTTCATAATGTTTGCTTTGTGCACGCCGGTGATCTTTTTTCGGCGCGAGCGTTCAGCATACGCGAAGGCGAACTCGGCGATTCGCAAGCATGCAGCGCGCGTAGCGACCTTCAGGCTTGTGACAACGCCGGGTACAATCTCGTGCTCCAAACCAGAGTACAAGCCCTCGGTGTTCTCCCGAATGATAACCGTGTCGACATTTTCGAATTTCGTCGGAAGGTGAGGGAGCGCTTTGATTGGGCGAAGATTCGCGTACAAGTCGAGCTCCTTTCGGAGTCGAACGTTCAAGCTGCGAAAGCCCTTCGCCTGCCCCTGAGTAGAGCCAATTTCCGTCGTCAGCGGGCCTTTGAGGGCAACTCCGGTGCTCTTAATGAGTTTCAAAGTCTCTTCCGGGAGCGGGTCATCGAATCTTTCGACCGCTCGCTGTCCGGCAAAGGCCGGTAACCAGGTGATCTCGGCGCCGGCGCGCTCGAAGATGAGGAGCACCGCCTCGACGATCTCCGGCCCAATCCCATCTCCCTCAATCAATACCGCTCGTGTTGTTTTTGATTCGCTCATGATCCCTTACGTTTCACCACTAATCCAACCGGCACCGGATCGCCTCCGGTGATGAATGTTTCTCCTTGCAGGTCAGCGAAGCTCTCGACGAACAGTTGTGACGACCCACCGCCGTCAAGATTCAACGCATCGACAACGCCGAGCGCCGGATCAAGCAGCATCTGCTGAATATCTTTTAGCGAAGCTCCGGGAAAGCGCAACACGGTTGCGTAGAGGATGATCTCATTTTGCTTGGTAAGTGCTATGCCTGATCTCCGGCTCGTCTCGTCCGCGTTGATTTGAACCGCGCTGCCGCTGTCAATGAGCCGAGGTCCGGCTTGAATGGCGAGCGAGACCCCTTCAGGCTTGAAATGGTCCCGATGCTCGATTGAGAAATGACCATTCCGCACCGAAAATACTCCGGTCAGAACGCGTCCGCCGCGCTGAAGCTTGTGACGAGTTTGAGAGTCGAGGATGAGGAGCCCGAGCGGTTGCCCTTTTTCGTCGAAGAAATTCGCGTTGATCCCCGCGACTCCGCCGACCTGTCTCACGAACGTTCTCAGGTCGGAGCCCGGGGGCAAATCAGGGCCCGCAGGTTCGGTCGCAAGCGCCGCGACGACATTGAACGACCGCGGGTCGAATTTGAAAAGATAGACCTCAGAACGGATCACGGCGCTCGGAGACCCGAGCTCGTATTTGCCAAACCAAAATCCGTGCTCAATCGCGCGCCACTCGAACCCGGAGCCTCCCTGGGCGTGAGTCGTAAACCCGAGGCCGCAGATAATTACGAGGAGCAAAACTCCAAGCGGGAGGAATTTTTGTTGAAACGGAAGTTGCGACCGGCTCATGTAACCAAACTTATAGTCCGCATAGAGCACCCGGGCAAACCAACCCCTCGATGCTGCTTCAATCCGACCCACGCCCCTGATTTCGTTCTCGACAAGCCAAAAAAGGCCGGGAAAATCCTATAGTAATGCCGAAAACTGCCGATATAACCCTATAGGCTCAGGAGTACAATAGCTGTAAAAAGGAGTGATCGGGTCATGGTTGACAGTCTCAAGAACCTGACTTCATTACCAAATTCCGGATCTCCCGCAGGAGATTCGCTGCGTAAAAACCTCAAATCGATAAGCTCTGTATCGGTCTCTCGCGGGACTGAGGCGGCAGTCGATTCTCAGCAGAATAGCCCAGCTGAGCAGGCCGCGACGACGGCAGTCGTCCGACTGACAGATGCTATTCAGCTCTCCGCAGATGCTTTGCGAAGCCTCGGTAACGCCTCCCAGGGCGCCGATACCGCGGCCGCAAACCCGGACGTCGTCCAGGAGAACATCAGCGCGGCGAGTGTCAGCCCCGAGGATCTGCAGAAGGTCCAGGAGCAAGCTGATAACACTGGAGCTGCGATCGGGTTCAACCGCGACGAAGCGCTCAAGGCGCACGGAAAGGGTTTGAGCGCCGAAACGGTCTACCGGCTGCTTTCCGACTAGTAGTCGCGCGCTGAGGTTTTCCTATTCGACGACGGCTTGCATCGACTGCCCACGGCGGTCTGCAGCCCGTTTCCGAATGATGAGAATTTCCTTAGCGCGCGCCGAATTTACTGCTCATGACCTCTAATTCATGTAAGCTCGCCGGTCGATGGACCTGAGCTTAGATTCTAACCGCCCTTCTTGCCTCAAAACTACCGAACGCGAGGTGTTCGACATTCTGATCATCGGCGGCGGTATTGTCGGCGCTGCCCTAGCTCGTGACGCTTCGCTGCGCGGCTACTCGGTGTTGCTGCTCGAGGCGGTGGACTTTGGGCACGGGACCAGCTCCCGGTCGTCAAAGATGCTTCATGGAGGAGTGCGCTACCTCGAGCAAGGCGATCTGCCGCTGGTCTATGAAGCTCTGCGCGAGCGAGAGATTTTGCTTGAGGCTGCGCCGCATCTGAACCGCGTTCAGGAGACGCTGTTTCCCGTAATCGGTGGGCTGACTCGCCCGGCTTGGCAGATCAACGTCGGGTTGCAGCTCTACGATTTTCTCGCGAACCCATTCGGCGTGCGCCGCTCAGCATTTGGGAAAGCGAAGCGCATTCCCGACTCCTCCGAAGTGGCGAGCAATCTGCGACGCATGGGGCTCGAATTCGACGATCTGTTCAGCTACTCCGACGGGCAGATGAATGACCTCCGTATCGTCATTGAGAACATCGTCGATGCGCGGACGCTTGGCGCGGTCACGGTGAACCACGCAAAGGTCGAAGGAATCCGCCGTCTCCGCGGCGGCAGACTACCCGAGCCGCGGCGCGTCGACCCAGCTCCGATGTGGGAGATCTCGTGGGTGGATGGGATTGCTCACGAAAGACGCAGCAGTCGGGCACGTTTTTTAGTCAACGCGTCGGGTCCGTGGATTGATCAAACCGGTTCTTTGCTTGCCAAGTCAGATCAGCCTCCCAGCGTTCCAGTTCTGCACAGCCGCGGCACGCATCTGATCTTCGATATCGAGCTTCCGCTTCCGAGCATGATTCTCCCAACGGGAATTTCGGGTCGCTACTACTTCGTACATCCGTTCTTTTCTCCGTTCCGGCGCGGGACGCTGGTTGGTCCGACTCACGGAGCTCCCTCAGGGTACGACGATGATCCTCAACCGAACGAGGAGGAGCTCGCGGAGCTCTTCGCGTATCTCGAGCGAGATCTGCCCGGGTCAGGGCTTGGAATCGATAAGCTGTATCGCGCGTTTTGCGGGGTGCGAACGTTAGTTCCGAATGAGGCCAGTCTCGGATCGAACGGAAACGTGAGCGACGTAAGCCGACGAGACAAGATCGTATCGTCAGACGGGTACCTTGCCGTGCTGGGCGGCAAGTACACGACTGCCCGAATGACGGCGGAGACCGTCGTAAGTCGAATCGATTCCTATTTCGGAAAGCAGTCTCCGCGAGCGAATGATGAACGTTCCACCCGAGCGCGTGCGTTGCCGGGAGGAAAGGGCTGGAACACTCAAGCCGAGGACGCTGCTATTTCAGCCCTCACCGAAGCCATCGCCGGGCGCAGCGACCATTGGATTCCAGAGAACATGCCGCACCTCGCCGATGTGTCGGCTGACGTCGCCGGTCGCATCGCGGCAAGCGCCGTGCGACGCTTCGGAATGGCCTCGAGCTCCTTCGTCGCCGATGGTGGGCGATGCATCTTCCTTTCTGCGGACCACGCCTGTCTTGAGGCGGAAGCTCTCTACTCGATACACCATGAGCAGACAGCGACCCTTGATGACCTCATCCTCCGAAGGCTGGAGCTGGGTGCCGTGCCGGGTTCGATAAACGCCTGCCGTCAATCGCTTTTTCACTGGTATGCAGAATATTGCTCACAGGCACTCCCCGTTCCTGCATAAGTTTCTCAATAGCGCAGAATATAGCCGCCTTTGAATATTTCCGAGCAGCGTGATAGGGTAATTCTGCGGTTTTGGTTAGGTTTTCTTGGTTTCTTAAATCACGGGATCCGAAGAGTCCTAACGGAACGTATGAAACGCAGTATTCTCCTTCCAAACATCGCTCTGCTCATCAGCTCCGCATTTGTGTTCAGCGAGCCGCTCACAGCCTCTGCTGGTGTGCTCACACGAAGCGGCAGCAGCGGCATCCACGTTCGTGTGCCGCGAGTTCGTGAGCGCAATGTTCGCAGCACTTCAGCAGTGCTCAAAGCGACCAATCCCGACCTGAACTACCACGGACAGACGCTCGACAAGATCTACGCGAGAATGCAGAAGCAGGATCGCAAGTATGACCAAGAAGTCGCACGCTGGGAGCGAAAGGTGCAACGCATCCAAGAGCGCGCACGTCGCTTGGAGCAGCGCAAGCGTGAGCAAGAGCAGCGGAAGGCCGAAAAAGAACGTGAGATGAAGCTCCGCGCGGAACATAAGGCTACTCCGTCCGGACAGGCCGATCAGTCGGTCGCTCACGATCCGCGCGCTTGGTTCACTCAGCGAATCGCCGGCGTAGGTTCAGGCGGCTCGCTCAGCGCCCGTGGCTCCGCTCCACAACAACCTCCTGCAAAAGCAAGCGAAGCGGCAAAGCAGCTGAAGCAGCCGGAGAACGGCGATAAGCGCGGACAAGATCTCACGCCGCCTGAGCCCAAGAAGGCAAGCTTCTGGACTCACGTCTGGCGCGCGCTTGGTCTGAACTAAGACGCCGAGCTGAACCGGGATGTGCGCAGCGCGCTCGGAAGCTCGGTGATCGAGCCCAATTTACGGTCTGCTCCCGCAAACTCCATTTCGTTGGTGAGCCGGGACGGAATAACCCAACATTCGATCCCAGCAGCTTTCGCGGCGGCCAATCCTCGTTCCGAATCTTCGATCACGAGGCAGTCCGTCGGATGCGCGCCGGAGAGCTCGAGCGCCTTGAGATAGGGATCAGGGCTCGGCTTTGAATTTGTGTAGAAGTCGGGTGTAATCGCGAATTCGAGTAAATCCAGGATGCCTGTTGACCGATGGATAATATCGAAGTGCGCAGGTTGGCTGCTTGTCACGATGCCCATTCTATATGTTGGAGCGAGCGCTTTGAGCGTTTCGATAGCGCCAGGAATCACTAAGCTGCCTGCTTGAAGCAGCTGGGCGTAAAGTCCGTTTCGCTTCTCCTTCAGTACTTGCAGTGCATCCTCGGTAAAGCCTTCAATAAGGTGCCAGATCCCCAAATTCTGCCGGAGGAAAAACTCCTGATACAGCTCGTCTGTCAGCTCAAAGCCGGTGTCCGCAATCGCGCCCCGCGTCGCTTCCAAATACAGATGTTCGGTATCGACCAGTACTCCATCGTTGTCCCAAAAAATCCACTTCATATTCTCTTCTCGAACCGCCGCACTTCATTGCCCGGGGAGCGTGCGGCTCAGTAATTTTCATACCGGTTCAGATCGAAGAGGCCCGAGCGGATTGGATCAGCGCGGTGCGCCGCCTCGTTGAACCAATCGGAGAATTCCCAGAATCGCGGATTCGTTCTCCTGATGCCGAAGCGATCCACAAACCGGGAGAAGGAGTCACCCTTTTCGTTGAGCTGCTGGAGCGCGTCGAGATACTGTTGAGCTTCGCCGTAGGGCACATCAAAGAAGAAATTCGGATAATAGCCGTGAAACCCTTGAATGACACTGAGCGTATCCGCTGCGCGGTTGAGGCGAGCGTCTTCAGAGTAGAGATACTTTACGTTGAAATGCTCACGGTTCCGAACGAACGTGTAGACCTGATACTTCGTTTGCTTGCTGTCGAGCGCGAACCTCACGAATGCGAGATCAGGCATCGGCCAAACGAATTCGCCGGTTTTGCCCCCGATCTTGGCCAGCTCGCGCTCCAGATCCTGCCTTCCGGAGATGGGACCGACAGCCTCTAGTGATTGGGAGCGCTGAGAGTTCAGGATGTCCAGATTGCCTCGAACCATGGTCGACATTCGACGGTTCAAAATAGTTTCGATGAGCTCCGCCTTGGGATTGCTTCCTCCTGAGAATTTTACCAGCGTATCTCTTGGATGGCCGGAGGTCGTTCCGTAGAACGGGTAGCTTCCTCCATCGATCGAGGACTCGGCCTTTTTATACCAAGCCCGTCGCGTCGCGGCTCTCTTGTCGAGAGGAAGAAAGCTGAGAAAGAGATCCTCGGCTTCGATGCGGAGGTCATCCATGTAGAGGCGCGCTGCAAGCTGAAGCTTGATGTCGCTGAAGATGTCGAAGCTGGCGACGAGGTCGTAATACATCCGTTCGAAAATCGGATAATCGAGCATCAACGATGTGCGAGGTTCTCCTCCGATTGCGCCCCTGGTCACACTCGCACTGTCATAGTGACGAAACACGGTCAGTACCGCGCTCGAGTTGACGCCGTCTCCGTCCCAGACATCTTCGAGAGAGAACCCCGACGGACGTGCTTGCTGATAGAACGAATCACGTTCCTTCAGATACTTGAGCTGCTGGTCCTTATAGAACGGGTAAAAAGTACGCTTGAGCTGCTTGAGCGCCTGAAACGGCAGGTCAAGAAGCGACTCGCGTGTGAGTGGCGCCTGGGTTGTGAACAGATCGCCAGGTCGAAATGGAGTGACGAGATGGTTTGCGTTTCGATCGAAGAATGAGGGCGCCACGATCGATTGGTCCGCTTTCGGGTCGAGGAAGAAGATGAAGAAATGGTCGTCGATCACATTGAGTGCGATCTGTCCTCGGCACGCCGGTCCCTTCATGAAGCTCTCGACGAGATACTCCGCGTTGTCGAGCATGAACTGATAGCGAGCGGAGGGTGGAATCTTTCGGAAGGTCACGAACGGGTTTGCGGCCACGGCTGGATCGTATGCCGGCAGCTCTTCTGCCGTCATCTGCCAGTCTGAGCCCAAAAACTGTGCTTTGAGCCGTGCGAGCCGATGGGGCGTTAGGGAAAAGACGAGATGCGTCTTTCCAACGATTGCAGATTCGATCGGTCTCAGCCGGTAGAAGAACTCACTTGTTGTCGGCGCGTCGTAAGGCAGGCGGGTTGCAATCTCCGAAATGGGCTCGGGGGCTGCCGTTCTCGAACGGACGAGCCGATAAAAAACCGGCTCGCCGATATCATCGCTGAAATGCAGATGCGCGTAGAAAAGATGCTCGTAAAGATACCGGGAGACGAGCTTCTCTCGCGGAGAGGAGCCGTTGAAGAACTGTTCCCATCGAGACACTGCTTGCCGATGCTGTGCGCTCTGGTCAAGAGTACCGGGAGCGATGTCCGGTCCGGGCGCGCCCTGCGACATCCACTCGCGCAGCGTGGCGTAGTCCGTATCGCTGAGCGGCGGAAACCCGTACGGCATGCCGAGATCAGCATGCGGGTTGAGGTTGACCAAAGATGCGACTCTGGTGGTCAATCGTCCGAGATTACCGTTCAGATTCGGGCACTCCCGGCTCGAGAACGAGTCAAAGCGGATCTTCGGAAGTGGATTGAATTTCCGGTAGCTTACCAACTGGTAGAGAATTGAGTCGGTGAGGTTTCGCTCATCGCCCGGCGGATAGTGTTGGATCACCGGAAAGAATCCGCGCGCTCGCCATTCCGGTGTGGTCTGAGCGTCGATGAACAATCGAGTCGGCTGCGCAGAAACCAACCTGTTCGCATAGACGTCCGCGGTGCTTGCACCCCGGTCCACTCCGGCGAAGGAACCTTGATCGAGCTGACATGGCGAGTCGTTGCAGCTGTGGCAAACCGCGCAGCGCCGATTAAGAATCGGCTGAATGTTCTCAGCAAACGATTGAAACCGGACCTGCGGAAGAGCTACGTCGTTCGTGGGGTTTTGAACTCCGATGGTGCACCCGATAGCGGCGAGCACACTCAATCCGGAAAGGACGCAGACCGCCTTCCGAAAGCTCGAGACGTCAATTGACGAAACGCGCTGCTTTATTCTGGAGAGGCCGACGTTCACGCTACTTGTTCTGTGTCCACCAATAGACTAGGGCGCCGATCCCAGCGCAAAGCAGCGCGCGGAGCAGCCTGGAAGGTGAAATTCTGACCTGATGAGAAGCCGCATGGTCCCGTACGGATGGATTTTCTGCCATATACGCGTCGACGAGGTCCTTCGCTTCCTTCAAACCGAGATTGTGGGATTGTCGAACGATCTTGATCGCTTCGATTGTGTTTCCACGCTCGAGCGCGGATATTGCAGTAGGTGGTAACTCAGCCATAACTCAGGACCTCAGTTTCGAGGCAATACCGTTTCAGGCAATACCGGTTGAGGCGATGGGCGCGCGACGAAGTGCCGAGCTCGGCCAGCTTGCGGTCATGCTCCGCGTCGATATCATTACCTAACATAAGAAAGGGAAGCGGGCGACCTGTTCATCACAACAAATCTTTGATTTTCTATGGGCCTTTGGGTAACTTAAGGCGGCCCGAAACAGCCGAGCCTGGTGCTGTTTGCGGTTTTGGAAGTTATCGCTACAGACAGCAACATGCTCTTTTCTGAAATCTACCGCAGCCGCAAGAAAATCCTTTCGTTAGAGTTCTTCCCACCAAGGGCGAATGAACAGGTTTCCGATACCGAGCGGCTCATCTCCGACTTGAAATTGTGCCAGCCTGACTTCATGACGGTCACGTATGGCGCCGGTGGAGGCACGCGGGCTCTCACTCGCCGGCTGGTGAGCTTCATCCACAATAGTTTGCGCGTCCCGGCCGTTGCGCACCTGACCTGCGTCGGACATAGCCGGGCCGAAATCGACGAGACTCTGGATGGGCTGAGAGAAGAAGGGATCAGCAATGTCCTCGCGCTGCGAGGTGATCCGCCGAAGGGGCAGAAGACCTTCGAAGCGCATCCCGAAGGCTTCGCTAATGCCCGAGATCTGACAAAACACATCCGCTCACGCGGCGAGTTCAGTGTTGCGGTCGCCGGCTATCCAGAGTCGCATCATGATGCCGCTTCGCCTGCCGCTGACCTGGACTTTCTCAAGCAAAAAGTAGACGCGGGTGCGGAGGTTGTTCTCACGCAGCTCTTTTTCGATTCGAATCTCTATTTCCGATTTGTCGAACGCGCATCGAAAGCAGGAATCCGGGTGCCGATCGTTCCAGGGGTGATGCCGGTGGGAAACGTCGCGCAGATTAAGCGGTTTACGTCGATGTGCGGTGCCTCCATCCCGGACGAGCTGGCCAAAAATCTGCAGCGGCTCGAAAACGACCCAGAGGGAGTCGTGGCGTTTGGAATAGACTACGCCGTGAAGCAGTGTCAGCAGCTGCTCCAACATGGTGCGCCCGGCGTCCACCTCTACACTTTGAATAAATCCATGCAAATTCGGCCGATTGTGGAAGCGATCGGACCATACAGAGCCTAGATTTGCAGCGGACCGTTCGCCTTCTGAATCGTCCGATGTGCCCGTTTTCGCGTGTCACACGAGCGCATTGAGCGCGTATTATGCGCACAACGGCTCTGTTGCGTCTTCTCTTCCACAGCCCCTTGCCGCGCTCTTTCGGAGGACATATGCGGTCTCGGAACCTATTGTTGATCTGTGTCGGCTTTGCCGCGGCATTTTTTATTTCATGCAGCTCGGGAGGCAGTGACGAGCCGGATACTACTACGGAGCTCTCCGCTCAAACCCGAGTCGGTCTTTCCGCCATCACAAAAAACTACGACCCGAGCGAAGCGAGCTGGCGGCAGCTCCTTGACGCAGCGAAAGAATCTGGCGTCGGTCTTGTTCACATTCAGTCCCCTAGATGGTCCGAGACCGAGATTGAACGGGGAACATATCAGTTCAATGACTTCGTAAACTTTTTCGAGCTCAATCGGACTTACCGGATTCCCTATACGCTTGACGTTGCGACCCCGCTTGGGCTCGGCACCCCGGATGTGCCGCCCGACCTTCAATTTCATTCATTCGATGATCCGCAGCTCCTGATTCGATACCGCGCGTTTCTGACGGCGGTGCTCGAACGCTTCAATGAAGCGACCGATGTGGTCCTTCATGTTGAAACGGTCGGATCGTACTTCAGCGGAGAGTTGGCGCCGCAATTCATGGACTTTTGCTCCGTGATTAACAATGCTGTTCAACTCGCGAAAGAAATACGTTCAGGTGTGCGGGTCGGGGTCTATCTTTCGGCCGATGAGCGGGCGGACATTCGAAGCTGTCTGAACCGGTCGACCGATTTCTACGCGGTCACCTATCTCGCCGATCGGGGGGATAGCGACTTCCGCGCGGCATTTCGTGCTATTGAAGCGCTCCCCAAGGATAAGCCGGTCGCCCTGGTCGAGGCGGGGCTCCCTACGTCTTCCAGACTCGGAGGATCGGAGGAGAGACAGATTGACTTCGTGAACAGCCTCTTCAGTTTGGCGGGCAGCATGGGTGACCGGCTCACTTTCTTCTCCTATTACCATGCGTATGATGAAGATCCGGCGGTGACACGCCAATATGTGCCGTCCACCTTCCCGCAATTCGATGCGAATCAGCAGGAAGACCTCATTGCCTTTCTGACAACGTTAGGTCTCCATCGAACGGATGGCACGGCAAAGCCGGCGTGGAACGTGTTCAAGCAGAATGTTCTGAACCGAAAAGTCATGCGCTCTGCTGTGCAGTGAGCTTCGGGTGCGGACGGGGCGACCCCAGACATCAATGGCGTGCATTCGCTTTGACTGTTGCATCGCTACGTCGGCGTGGCAGTCGGCCCGTGATTCACAGGAAGAGCTGTCCGAATCGTTCCGTCCCACGAACGGCGCGATGTGCACCGCCAGACACTGAGCGACTTGAGCCGGTATTACGATCCGAGCACCTCGTTTGCACAGATCCGTCCGTAGGGTCCGAACTTGGTCAGTTCACATCGTGCCGTCCTTTCAACTTCCGTGCCGAGTGCGCATAGGTTAGGGACCGAGGCCAGGCGGGTCAGCACTCGGTGAGTATGATTCGCTGCGAGATCGTTTTCAGCGGAATTGTGAGCCGACACAGCTGATGATCTCTCCGCGCCGCTGCGACAAATTGCCACATTGAGTTTTCCTTTCGGGTTCTGTAGCTGTGCTCCAAGGAAACATCACCATGCTCGGGAGCGCTATGCGGAATCTATTGCGACGTGCGATCGCGTCAACAACGATCATGCTTTATACATGTATGAGCTTGGGATGCGGCGGTAGCGGAAGCGATGGTCCGCAAACGCCCGTTTCGCTACGCTTCAGAGCGGTCGACAACGGAAACCCGGTCACCTGCGATTCGAAACTGTCAGGTTTTGGAACCGACGGAAGGACGAGCGTCGGGCTGAGCGATCTGCGTTTCTACGTGAGCAACATTCATCTGTTCGACGGTACCGGAAAGGAGCTCGAATCCAAGCTGACGCCAAACGAATTTCAACGTCGCGATGGAGCAGGTGACGTTGCGCTCATCGATCTCACCAGCAATATTTCTGGGACATGCACTGGCAGCGCGATTGCGTTTAGCGAAGGTACAGAGCGGACCAACGATGCTGTGCAACTCATTGCCGAGCAAGGGGAGATCAATCGTGTCACGTTTGACGTCGGCGTGCCGCAAAGTTTGATGAAAAAAGTAGTGAGCAGTTACACTGCGGAAGACGCCCCGACACCACTCAATGAGATGTACTGGTCGTGGGCAAGTGGTTATCGACATTTTGTGTTCAACTTTACGGTCCGCAATGGCTCAGGACAAGCTGGGGAGGGATATCTGCATATCGGAAGCCGCGACTGCGGAGGAGACGGCGCTGTCGCGCTGACCGACCGAGACTCGTGCGGATTTGTAAACACGCCTTCGGTGATCCTCGACGGATTCAATCCAGAGGTAAACACGGTCACCGTTGACCTGCGTAACGCGTTGAATGGGGTGAGCTTTGTGACGGCACTTTTCGATTCGAACCCGCCGTACGAGCTCATCGGAACGGGCCCAGGAATGGCTTGCCACTCCTCTCCGCCGGAGACCCAACCGGACTGCGCACCCGTGTTTGCGAATTTTGGGCTGGACCCGGAAACCGGCACAAGCGTCGCAACCGCAAATTCCGTTTTTTCTTACCAATGAGTCCACAAACTCGGGCCTTCTTTCTGATCGTCGTCATTCTCGCATCGGTTTTGTGTGGGTGCGGCTCCGGCGATCCAGGAACGACGTCTGGGGGAGATCTCCGCACGCTCTTACGTGTACCGGAGCACATGGCAGTTCCCGCCATCCCAGATTTTAATCCGCCCACCGCAGAGAAGATCGAGCTCGGGCGCTATCTGTTTTATGACAAGAGACTTTCGGCGAACGAAATGCAGTCCTGTGCTTCGTGCCATCAACAGAGTCTCGCGTTTACCGATGGGCGAGTTCGCTCCGTTGGGTCGACCGGACAGGTTCATCGCCGGAATGCACAAGCCTTGGGAAACGCCGTCTATCACGCGACATTGACGTGGAGTAACAAGAGCTTTCTCTGGCTGGAAGACCAGATAGAAATTCCGCTGTTGTCCGATAATCCTATTGAGCTTGGAGTAACAGACTCCGAGCGTGCGACAGTGATCGCGCGCTTTTCATCCGATGAGAGTTATCGGAGTCTTTTCGCTGCTGCCTACGACGGTTCGAATGAAGTTACCGTCAATAAGATCATTTTCGCCTTAGCGAGTTTCTGCCGCACACTGATCAGCGGAAATAGTTCGTATGATCGGTTCTTACGTGGAGATGATTCTGCGTTGACCGAACAGCAAAAGCGGGGATTCGCCCTTTTCAATGGCGAGCGTTTCGAATGTTTTCATTGCCACAGTGGAATCAATTTTAGCAGCTCGTATCGAGACTCGAACTCGGACCCGATCGCGTTTGCGCGACCGTTCTTCAATAATGGGCTTTATAATGTCGGAGGCAACGGAAGTTACCCCCTGACCGACCAAGGACTCTATGACCTGACCCTCGATCCGAACGATCGTGGGCTCTTCCGTCCGCAAAGCCTGAGAAATGTCGAACTGACAGCTCCGTACATGCATGACGGCAGCATTGCGACTCTTCGTGATGTTGTTGAGCACTACGCCCGTGGTGGGAGGATTATCTCCGAGGGGCCTAATGCAGGCGACGGACGCCTGAGTCCGCTCAAATCCGGTCTCATTCGAGGATTCCAGGCAAGTGAGGAAGAAAAAGAGGATGTCGTAGCCTTTCTGCGTTCGTTGACAGACTGGGACTTCGTTTCAGAGCCCCGTCATTCGAACCCGTTCCCGAATTAGGCGTAGTCTTCCGGTTCACTACCGTCACCACACAAACATCACGCGAGCGGCAGCTCGCTCATTGCGCAAGTCATGGCGTCATGTTCGCGAAGCACATCCTCGACGACCGGATCAATTCTCGAGCCACCGACAGCTTGCAAAAATTTGCAAGTCGCAAAGCTCGATGAAGCGTTTCTGTATTCGGTGATCCATTGTTCCATTGCACCCATTTCCGATTGAGATTGAAACGGGTAACGGTGCGGAGGCACCGCACAGTTCGCTCTCCATGGCTTTGGTGTGAGCCGAGCACGAAAACTTTTTTGAAGATTGCAGAGATTGCGATAATTCTCGTCGCACACCACTGCCGCGAAGAGATTCTGCACGACTTCGTTGTCCGGAGGGAGAGTTTTCGAAGTCAGGAGATAGCGAAGTCCTTTCGCCGTTCGATAGACGCGAAAGCATAGACCTGCTTGCGCGCGACTGAAGTTTTCCAGGAGGGCGATCTTTTCACGCTCCATTTCGAGCTTCGGATCAGGCGCCTTTTTCTTCCCGAACAACGCCGAGAACAATCCTCCGCCGCTTGCTTTGACTTCGGGAAGGTCGACATCGACGAACACGATGTCTTCTGTGTTCAAGACCTCGCAGCCGTATGCGTTTCTGGACACGATGGACGTTCCGATCTTTCTCAAAATCACCTCACGCAGAGGGGTGCTCGCGTAAGGATAGCGATTCACCTGGGCGTCGTATCCTTTCACGCTTCTCGCAAAGGCTGCGCGCTGAGCACGCTGCTCTCCCAACCGTGCGGCGTCCTCGAGACTGTCGTCAGACCAGCCCCATGCCGAGCCGCGAATCCGGGAGCCATCGGCGCCGGGACCCTCCCAATGACCTTGTGCCCAAAATTTTGGAAAGTACATACGGGAGACGATAGCGCGCCGAGCAGCGGCTCACAAGACGGTCGATTGAAGCTCCTTGCGCTTTACGAGCGTGAGAAGTGTGTAGATGGCGACCGGCTCATTCTTCTGATTCGAGACTTCGACGTCCCACGACACGACGCCGCGATCCTCTCCGTATCTCGGAGTCTTCTGCTTGCAGGTTAGACGCACCTGAATGGAGTCTCCGATGAAAACGGGCGCGACAAAACGCAGGTTTTCGAGACCGTAATTCGCGAGAACCGGGCCGGGAGCTGGATCGACGAACAGCCCGGCGGCAGCTGACAGGACGAAGTAGCCGTGCGCCACGCGAGCACCGAAAATCGATTCCTTGGCGGCCTGGTCATTCGTGTGCACGTAGAAGTAATCGCCGCTCAGCTTTGCAAACGCGGCGACATCCTCGTCGGTGATGACGCGTGTCGCGGTGAGAAGTGATTCTCCGACATGAAGCTCTTCGAAATATTTCCGGAACGGATGAATCCCTGTGGACTGCGGCACGCTGCCCGGGATCCACTGATTGCATATCGTTGTCAGGCGCTGTGGCGAGCCCTGGAGCGCGGTGCGTTGCATATAGTGCATTACACTCCGGATGCCGCCGAGCTCCTCACCGCCGCCCGCGCGGCCGGGGCCGCCATGAACGAGATTCGGGAGCGGCGAGCCATGTCCGGTGGATTCTTTCGCGCTGTAGGCATTCATGAGCAGGAGCCTCCCATGATAGGGGCTGATGCCGAGCGCTACCTTACGCGCAGTAAGATCATCTGCCGTAAAGAGCGATCCGACCAGGCTTCCGTCGCCCATGCGCGCGAGCGCGATTGCCTCGTCGAGCGAATCGTACGCCATCAGCGTGCTTACTGGACCGAACGCTTCAACAGAATGTGCCGTAGGGCTTGAAAGCGGTTTCTCGCATCGGAGAAGTGTCGGCGCCATGAAAGCGCCGCGTGCGCCGTCAGCGTCGACGAGAGTATAGTGATCCGGTCCCCCCGCGACGATTTCGCAAACTGATTTCAGCTCTTCAATGCTGTGACCGACATCACGAACCTGTTCCTTGCTGATGAGGGCACCCATGCGGACCGTCTCATTTCGGGGATTGCCGATGACAACCTTCGCGAGACGTTCTCGTGCGGCGTCGATGACCGCCTGCTCGAATTGCTTCGGTATGATCGCCCGTCGAATAACGGTGCACTTCTGACCGGCTTTCACTGTCATTTCGCGAACGAGCTCTTTTATGTAGAGCTCGAACTCGGCCGTCCCGGGAGCTGCGTCGGGTCCCAGGATCGAGCAATTGAGCGAATCCGTTTCCATGTTAAAGCGGACGGACTCGCCGATGATTTGCGGATGTTGCCGAAGCTTGATTCCTGTCGATTTCGACCCTGTGAACGTCACGACATCTTGGCATGTCAGATGGTCGAAGAGATCTCCGATGCTGCCGCAGAGGATCTGAAGGCTGCCCGGAGGCAGAATCCCCGAGTCTGCAATTACGCGGACCGTGTGTTCCGCGACGTAGCAGGAGCAGGTCGCCGGCTTGACTATCGCGGGCATTCCGGCGAGCAGAGTCGGCGCGAGTTTCTCCAACATTCCCCAGCAGGGGAAGTTAAATGCGTTGATGTGCACTGCGACACCTTCAAGCGGCACGCAGATGTGTTGGCCGGCAAAAGAGTTGTTCTTCGAGAGCCGCTCTACGGCGCCGTCGACGTAACAGAAATCGTTCGGCAGATCGCGTCGACCGCGGCTCGAATACGCAAAAAAGGTTCCGATGCCGCCTTCGATGTCAATCCACGAGTCAGTTCGGGTAGCCCCGGTCGGTTCCGAGATCGAGTAGAGCTCCTCTTTCCGCTCAGTGAGATAGAGAGCGAGCTGTTTTAATCGAACGGCGCGCTCGTGAAACGTCAGCGCGCGAAGGTTCGGTCCGCCGACCGATCTGGCGTAGTCGGCAACTTCGCGGAAGTTGATTCCGCCGGTCGTGGCCTCGGCGATCTGTTCTCCGGTGACGGCGTGAAAAATCGATTGGGCAGTTCCCGAACCCGTACTCCAGCTTCCGCAAACAAAGTTTTGAACCAGCATGCTCCCCCAAGCGACGGAGCACACACGGCGAGAACTTTAGGTTCCGGCTCGCACTCTCGTCGAGCTTCAGAATAGCGTGTCCGGAGCCTACGCAAAACGAGTTTGGAGGACTGGGTAACGCGTTACCCAACTCCGGCTTCCATTCCGAACACTCGTTCGTTCCTCACTGCCGTGCGGCTTTCCAACATATTGAAATGACGCATTGTTTTTCGAGCTAGAACACTTGTCCGGCGAGAGGCGGGGGCAGATCGTTTCGGTACGATCTGTGCCTTATAGCACTCCACTAGTTGTCCAGAGTGGTACTCATGCTGTTTTCAAAATTTTGCTCGCTTACTCGCACGGAAGGGTCGTATCCGAAGCACACTGTCCGCCGCACCTTGTCGGGCCGGTTGGGACGCATTCTCTCATTGGCCGCGGTAGGGTTACTTTCATTGGCCGACCAAGCTGCTGCCGCGAACGTGTCGGTGCATTGGAATGAAAATCCTGAAACCGACGTCGCCGGTTATACGGTCTATTACGGAAACTCGGCCTCGTCTCTGACGTCGACGACGAATGCAGGCGCAAGCCTGAACGCTGTGCTCTCCGGATTGACGGCTGGACAGACGTATTACTTTTCGGTCTCGGCTTACTCGAGTGCGGGGATGGAGAGCGATCCGTCCCCCGCAGAGGCTGTGATCATCCCGGTCGAGCGGACAGGTCTCGATACAGATGGCGACGGCACACCCGACCTTCTCGACGACGATGATGACAACGACGGACTCAGTGATGTTTTCGAGACGTCTATCGGAACGAATCCGCTCGACGTTGATTCTGATCACGACGGTTACTTTGATGCGCGCGAAGTTCAAGACGGAAGCAACCCGCTTGATGCTGCGAGCTTCGGTACGCAATATGCGCACACCATCTGTTCCGACTGGAACGGCTTTCTCGGTGGAATGTGGAACATTCTCGAGCTGCTCAATATGTCGAGCCAGGCTCTTCCCGTCCGCGTAATCCTGTACACGCAAGCGGGACAAATCGGCTCGCAGCAGCTCTACACCATCGCGCCGGGGCAGAAGCAAGATAGCCTTGTGCATGAAATGGCTGGATGGCAGCTGAATTCTTATGGCAGCGTATGTGCGTCCTATAACGGGAACACTTCGGATCTGAGCGGTCAGATGGTGTATTACAAGACTGCTACCGGCAAGAGCGCTTTGCTCGGCGAAGCTTTCGATTTCGCCATTTCGCTTCCTTTGAGCGCCGGCGCTGCAGGCCGCCAATATGTTCCCTTCGACACGGTGCAGCGAAGCTTGGTGACCACTGACAGAGCCAATCTGGTCACAAATTGGATTCAGATCTCCAACCGGAGCTCACAGACGGGAACCGGCAAGCTCCGCTTCTATCGTCTCAGCGGGGTATTGCTCGGTGAGCTTTCGGTCGCAGTCGCTGCCGGTGGTCGTGCAGATTACGCCGCGCACCAATTTGGCGCAGGGCAGGACGGATACGTCGAATGGATTCCGGACTCGGCAACTATCCCGTTTCAGGTTCGCAACGTTCGCTACTATTACGACAACTCCGGTGCGACGGATACATTCGCTACTGCCGCCGAGCAAGACGGCGTGCTGGCTGGCGCGGACATGCTTTCGATCCCAGTAGCGACAGACAACACGCAAAGCTCGCTTGTTGGGGTCACGAACATTGGAAATGTCGGCACCAACGTGACAGTGAACGCTTACGACGTAAACGGCAAATCTCTGTTCGCAACTTTGAAGTTCGCGTTACCGGCAAAGGCAACGTGGCGCTATTCATTGAATGGGGTCATTAAGGCGAAGAAGGCTCTGCTCATTGTAAAGAGCTCGGTGCCGGGCAGCCTGATCAGCAGCGCCGTTCAATTCACCCTGCGCAACAAATCGTTGGGAATGCTGCACGTCGTCCCAGCCGTGAAGCCAGCGGGAACGGTCCTGCGCGGATCGTATAACAACTTCCTCGGGCAGCAGTCTCTCGTAGTCGTGACCAATCCAGGCACGACGACGCTGAACGTCCAAGTAAGCGCCGCCAATTCTGCGGGCGTCTCTACGCTGGTCCCAACAGCCATGGCCATACCTCCAAAGGGCTTCAAGGTGCTGTCGGTAACAGGCGCCGACCAGTATGGCGTCGTAACAGCACAGGCCGACCAGCCAAACACGCTCGTAAGTTGGGTAATGCGCACAAGACCAGACTTCATCATCCCAACCCGAATGGGAGAGTAAACAGAGGTACCGCTCCCCAACCGGCTGCAGTTGTTCAACAAACGTATCCTCAGAGCACACGATATTCGCGTAACGCGGCTGTCGAAAGGGTGGGTGAGATCATTCGCGTGAGCATTGCCAATAGTGAGGAGAATGGGCAGCTGCCCGACACCGCCCTCGCAAACGACTGCAGTTGTTCAGCAAACGTATCCTCAGAGCGCGCGATATTGAGAAAGCAAGTATCGCGCGAGCATTGCCAACAGTCAGGAGACTGCGTAGCTACCCTACGACCTCCACTCGCAAACAACCGCAGTTGTTCAACAAACGTATCCTCAGAGCGCGCGATATTGAGAAAGCAAGTATCGCGTGAGCATTGCCAACAGTCAGGAGACTGCGTAGCTACCCGACGACCTCCACTCGCAAACAACCGCAGTTGTTCAACAAACGTATCCTCAGAGCGTCCGATATTTGAGAAACAAATGACCGCCCGTTAGCGGCTCCTAACCGGAAATGTTTCTGTTGATGCGCACTGCACGTGGCAATTTCAACTCGCTGTCGCTGCATTTCACAAGCAGACAGAAAAGCGTAAACGGGCTAAGCGGTCGAATCGAAATACGGTGATGACGCCTGACGATGTACCGCACTTTCGCTACGGGAAGCTTGCACTATTTCTGTGAGGTTCTATAACTGGTCGGTTGCTTCGCCCTTTTTAATTCCGTTCTGAGTAAGTTTCGATGCTTCGCCTTCTGACCGGCCAGGTGCAGACGAGCTCCCGCCCCGGGGCCAGAAGGTGAGGCATCAGTGTGGCATTTGTAAGGTTCTCCGCCACGCGATCCTCTTTTCCCTCTTCGCTCCACGGAGCGACTCTCCTACCTGACAAGGGTTTATCATGTCTCGGCTCCGTCGTTTCGTCTCTGGGCTTGCAGCCTTGCGAGACCGGCTGCTTCCTGAGCAGCCAAACTTCTACCACTTGCTGGAGGCAGCAGCAGCGGAAGTGCAGAAATGCACCGCACAAGCACAGCGATGCTGCTCAGCGACCTCCGATGCTGCGGGTCGTCACAACGCGTTCGAAACGTTCGCTACACATCGCCTTGCGGCCCGTCGTGCTGTAAAGGCAATCAAACGCGAGGTCGACTCCACGTTCCTTCCGCCGATTAACGATGTGCAGAGCCACGCCTTGGCCGAAGCACTCGGTGCCGTTGTTCGCGCAGTGAAGATGGCACTTCGCGACGCTGAATTTTTCGACTTCCCCCCAGAGATTGAAGGGGTGGTCGAAATGGGTGAGTTGATTTTGAACGCAGGCAAAGACGTCGAGCGCGGTGTGGGTCTCCTGCGTCTCAAGAAATGGGATGAGCTCACCGAGCTTACCCACAGCGTACGCGACCTCGAGGAACGCAGCGACACGATCGCCCTCGCGGCGTTGCGTCGGTTGAACGAGGCGGACCTCGAGACGGTCGTCGAATATCGGCGCCTCTCGAACGCACAAAAATATCTTTCGAATCTCGAAACCGTGCTTGATCGATGCGCAGCGGTTGCGCACGTGCTGCAAACCATTTCCTCGGGTAATCGCTAACGCGAGAAAGGCGCTGGACCATGACAATCAGTTTGTTCGTGCTTGTGACGGTGATTATCGCGGCACTGGCATTCGATTTCGTGAATGGATTTCACGATACCGCCAACGCAATTGCAACGGTCGTTTCGACGAAAGTTCTTCCGCTGTCGACGGCGATCTTTATCGCCGCCGTGCTCAACTTCGTCGGTGCTTTCTTCGGCGGCGGCGCAGTCGCTCATACAATTACCAACGGAATTGTCTCCCCGGAGGGCGTCTCACAGGTCCTCATCTTGAGCGCACTGCTTGGCGCCATCTTCTGGGGAATGGTGACCTGGTATTATGGCCTACCGTCGTCGTCTTCTCACGCGATCATCGGCGGGCTCGTCGGTGCTGCTCTTGCAAAGTCAGGAGTGGCGATTGTGCGCGGTGAAGGGTTGCTCAAGATCGTGATGATCCTCGTCACCAGTCCGCTGGTTGGATTCCTGCTGGGATTTCTTGTGATGGTCGTCGTCTTCTGGCTCTGCTACAAGACACATCCGAAAACGAGCGCACCCTTATTCCGTTGGCTGCAGATCCTCTCTGCGAGCTTCATGGCTCTCGCACATGGTAACAACGACGCCCAGAAATCGATGGGTGTCATCACCATGAGCTTGGTGTCGTTCGAGTATATCAGCCGAGGTGCAGACGGCCATGTCTCGATCCCACAATGGGTAGTGCTCGTGTGTGCCCTCGCTATGGCACTCGGCACTGCCTCAGGCGGAAGGCGGATCATTCGCACTATGGGCACGAAGATTATTGAGCTGCGACCGGTGCACGGATTCGCAGCCGAAACCACCGCTTCGCTCACGATACTTGGTGCGTCGGTTGTCGGCATGCCGGTCTCAACAACGCACGTTATCAGTGCTGCGATTCTCGGTGTCGGCTCAACGCAAAACCCATCCGCGGTTCGGTGGGAAGTGGCATTCAAGATGATTGTCGCGTGGATTCTCACGCTTCCAATCTCGGCGCTCGTTTCAGCCGTTTTTTACGTTGCTCTATCGACGATGCTCGGCCGATAGATAACGTCCTCGCCGCGTGCAAGCCACGCGGCGGATCGGTTCGGAAGCCACACTGCTGCTGAACCGTTTTCTCTCGCGAGTTTCCATGCGGACTCGACTCGCAATTTTGGAAAAATGTCACTCTCTGTACGCGATGTCGTCGCTGGGCAACTTGTGAATTGAGCAACCGATGGGAGCAACGGTTCCTGAGCCCGCGATTCGAATTCGAGCGTAAACTGTCGAGGTCGTTCGACAAACGTATCCTCAGAGCGCCTGATATTTTGGGACCGCGCCAATGTTCGATAAAGCTCGACAAAGCGACGCTGTCGTCTGAAAACGACTGTCACAATTCGTCGATAAGTCACTCTGTACGAACGTATCCAGAACGCGGAGGCGTGTTAGCAGCTACGCGCAGTTCAAGCTGCGTCCTGGCTCCCGTCACCTCACTCAAAAAGCTACAGGAGAATCAGAGCCACGAATTCAATCCGTGGATCACATGTGTTTTTCAAACCCACAATGAGAACCAGCGTGCTCCGCCCTTCGCCCCATCCGCGTTAGAATACTTGCGGATGGGGGCGAAGCGGATGACCGGAGTCGCTTCACGCTGCAGCAGCTTTTCGCTGGCGCGCAGCCTGGAACTCCCGGTGGTGATACCGCAGCCGCTCGGCCCAATCAGGACGAAACGGCTGGGCGGCGTCGGCGAGAGCAAGCAGCTGTTGCTCGATCTCGTCTTCAAACGCAGTCGGCAGTACGCACGGGTATGCAGCGCACATGAGCCGAATCCGCGGCGCCAGCAGCACTGGCTCGGGCTGTTGGTCCTGCGGTGGCCACCATGGCCTGTGGCAGTCCAGCAATTCCCAGAGCGCGCGAGGCACGCCGGCGACGAGAAAGTAGCCGGCCAGGAGCTGCGCATACTGATGCGCAGACCACGGCATGCGCTTCCCAGGCGCAGCGAGCGGCACAGGGGCGGGACCCTGCCAGCCCGGAGGTGGCGTCACGTCCTGAACCGGCTCCACGCGACCCTGTTCGTGCTCGTGCGTTGTTGCTGCCGTCGCCCTCCAACGAGACCGACGGACGCGAGCTTCCAAACCTCTTGGCTGCTTCAACGTGTCAACTGACATCCTCGAAAGTCCTCTCTGCTAGGTTCCCTTGTTCGGAGCGGCACGTCCGCTCCAGAAACTCCATCGCGCTCAGCGCTGATGCGACCCGAGCGCACGACTACGCGCGCGATCGAGCCACATCAGCGTGAAAAATGCGCGACCGAAGCCGACACTCGTCAACGCGACAGGTGTTAAGGATTATCTACAAGGACGAAATTTCGATGGAATACCGTTTGCGGGGGAGTCTTTGCTGCCCAAGGTCGGGCGAGCTCTCAAACCCCGCTTCTTCAATGAAGCGTTCAACCTTTTCACACATGTGATTCACGGACCAAATCTCCGAGCGTCACATTCGGGCGCGGGAATACCATGCAGATTGTTGTTTGACAAGGCAGATCGATCCCGCGAAAGTCCCAAAAGTCCATGGCTTTCAGTGGGTTATCGTTGGTAAAATTAATTTCCGAGTCAGGCATTCGGAGCGCCGAAGAGACGCTGAAATCGCGTTTTCGATGTCTCTTCAGCGCCGAAAACCGAGAAGTGCAGCGCGTGCTCCAGCTGGCGTCGCCGCGCGGCCGACCAATGCCTACTGCGCTTCCTCCTGAAAGCAATTCTCACAAAGAATTCCTGCAGGATGATCGCCAAACATTGTCAGAACATTAGTACTGCACCGCGCGCAAATGCGGTGTTCCAGCGGCGCAAAACGGAGACACTCCGCTCGGGTCTCTATTCGGTTGAGTGGAGCGCATCGAGGTAGGGGGAGATGAAACGTGCGATGAAAATGAAGCTCCTTTTTTTGTATTTTGTACGAACGGCCCGAGCGTTCGCATTGAAACGTTTGCTCAAGCACATCATCCGTTACGTCGCGGATTTGATCGGGCGGAGCAGTGCCGAGCGTCAATTCGCTCAACGGTTCTGTTTCCCACCGGTAGCCCAATCCGGTGACGTACGTTTCATGCGACGGCAGGTAATATCGCGCTTCACTACGATTGTACGCGAATGGGCTAAGCTGCGGCGGAAAGAACCTGCCGTACTCTCCCGTGGAACGCATGTGCTCTTTTATCCGTCGCACCAAGTGCTCGTACTCAGATTGTGAGTATTGCTTGTTCAAAATGCAATGTTTTCTGCGGCGAAGCCCCACACATGCGAAGCAGCTCTCGGCACCTCTCCCTGTATAGATGCAGTATTCAAGGTCACGAGTGTTCGGCCAGCAATCGACACAAAATTTCAAATTATAGGCACCGTCTCCACAGGTAACGGAATTGTAGATGAGCTCCGACCCCATTCCGAATGAGCAGTGAAAGAATGAGCTCTTGCCGCGCGTGATCCAAAAAGAATGCTCTAAGTCCTCAGCGCCGGTAACGTAATAGCAATTCGAGCACCTCTTACTCTCGTTGATGTAATTTCCGCTGCTGCTCTCGCTCAGCTTTCCCCAGCAGAACTTCTTTGGAAATTGGGCGGCATAATCGCGGAACTGTCGCTCCATCGCGCCGAGCTTCGAAGCGCTTCCCAAGTCGAACGCCGAAATACGCGCTTCGAAGTCCGCCTTTGTTAGCTGTTCATTGAAGAACACGTACTCCTTATTCACCAGATTGACGCACCCGAAGCAGTTTCGGCAGGATGAACAGCCAACGAGAAAGGAGGAGTCCGAGCAGTTCTCGCAGTTCGAGGCAAAAAAAAGTTGATAGCAGTTGACGATATGTTCGCAGCCGTAACAAAGCTCAGATCGCTTGACATCTATGCAGTCGAAGATGTCGCGAGAGTGATTCACCGCCATCGAGTGCATGCAGTCCTGGGATGAGTGAGATGTGAAGAGCAGATAGCTGTTCTTCGCTCCGGTGATGCCGTTACAATAGTCACTGTTCTCCATGGTTGAGCGGATCACCGCCAGATTTGGAAGCGGGACGACGCGGAACAAGTCTGCAAACTGTGAAAAAAATGTTCTGCTGAAGTCGTAATCGCGTCCGTATTCCAGCCCATCCCAGCGGTCCGAGTCCCAATATTCTGCATCGTAGATGGTGTGACCTGCCTGCGGCGGTATCGCGGAGAGAATGGACTGCGCGGTAGCGGCACAAGTTGTACGATGGAGATAGATGCGGTTCCGAAACACGAGCATGTTTCGCAGTCGCTCAAACGGGCTGACGGTGGGCAACGGTATCTCGTTAGAGAGACAATAGTCGGCTTCTTCGGGTGAGACCTCGAAATGAGATCCTGTCAGTGCGCACTGTGCCAATTTTGTTCTTGCTCTCGAGTGGACTCAGGCTGCCGCCAGCGGCGACACGAGTGTCACGGAGTATAACAGGCGTTCGAGCATCAAGAAATGCTTACACCTTCATCGAAACGGGGTGTGAGGCCCGACGTGTCGATTAACGGTGTGATTTTATATGTGCTTCGCTAGGCGCCGCTGGTCCGGGTTTCCAGCTGCTAAAGGCGCCACGTGTAATGGCACAGTGTTTCCGCATTCCAGTATCTCGGACTATTGACCCCGGAAGACAATTGGCCCGTTCTGCAGACAAATTGATGCAGCGATTGTCAGTCTTCATTTCTCCAGATGGACCGCTCTGATGTGACGAGGGACCGCTGTTGTGTACACCGGTTATCGTCCAACTTCATTCTGTCGAGTCTGTCGCGCCGGCTGTCTCGCGTTGTGGCCGCCGGTATCCAGGCCCGTCCCCGCAATGCCCAAATATCGACCGCTCTGACGATACGTTGACGCAGGTTTCAATCGCGCACCGTAATATTTTATCGGGTCCTTCGTGCTGGCTGTTTCGCGTTGTAGCCGCCGGTATCTGAGTGCATCCCCGCGCAGCCTAAATATCGACCGCTCTGAGGATACGTTGATGTAGCAATCTCAATCGGTTACGAGTTTGAGCAGGTGCGATCGGTAATAAAAAGAGGCCGCCTCTTTTAGCTCCGTGGTCATTCGTTCCAGAAGGTGGGGCCCTTTACTGCCCTTGGGGCGGCGCCTAAACTGGCCTTGTTCTCTTCATGTCGTTGGCCGCACTGATTTTCATTCTAAAAAGGAACCTTCATGTCGAACTTTGGAGACGAACCGGAGAAACGCATGTTAATTGCGATTGAAAAGCGTTTCGGAACAACTGTGGACTTACCGAGTGAGATGTACGGCGCGAACGCGCTCGCTACCATGAACGAACGCAGTGTGTGCAGAAACTACAGTACTCGGGCGGTTGACGAGAGCGTAATTCGCCTTCTCTGTGCTTCCGCGCTATCGGCACCGTCGAAGAGTGATTTGCAACAAGCGAGTATCGTCCGAGTGAGCTCGCGCGACATTCGCGAGACCATCAACAATTGGTTCCCGAATTCCCCCTGGATTGCGAAGGCACCCGAATTCCTCGTCATCTGCGGCGACCACTCTCGAGTTCAGCACCTCTTTGCATCGCGCAGCAGCGAGTTTCCGAATAACCATCTCGACACGTTTTTTAACGCAGCGGTGGATGCCGGTATTCTGCTTGGCACTCTTGTTCAGGCGGTGAATTTCGCCGGCCTGGGCTGCTGCCCGATCAGTGAGATTCGCGAGCACGTCAATCAGATCTCTGAGCTTCTGAAGCTTCCCGAATGGGTCTTTCCTGTGGTCGGGGTTACCATCGGATATCCGGCAGCATTCGAACCACTCAGCCCGCGGCTCGGTTTGAAGGCGACGGTTCACGAGGACACTTACGACGTCGATGGAATTCCCGAGTCGGTTGCGGAGTACGACGATCGCAGGGTTCGCTTGAAACCTTATGCGCAGCAGCGTGAAGCCGACCGATTCGGCCGTTCGTCTCACTATGGGTGGGGTGAGGATAAGTTTCGACAGTACTCGAATGTGCAGCGCGCCGATTTTGGAGCGTATGTCCGTTCGAAGGGATTTCGATTGGATTGATTCAGGTCGGAGGCTGTCACTGCGCAGGCCGGTTTAACTGGAGCATGTCAGCTGGAAGGAGAGCGCAACGTTGCTTGTTAACATCTACTGCGCGCTCGTCATCGTGGTCGCATTCGTAGGTGAGGCGGTTTTCGGGTTCGGCGGCGGCCTCCTCTCCGTGCCATTACTGAGCCTTGCTATTGATGTTCGCGATGCAGTGGTATTGGCTTCGATCTTCCAGTGCATTTTGGCGGTGTTGGTCCTCACCAATTGGCGCGACGTGGCCTGGTCGCTTGTTAAACCGGTTCTGGTCGGCGTCGTGGTGGGAGTCGTCATTGGGTCTTGTGCGCTCACTTTCTTGAACTTGAACGCGCTACGTCTATTGCTCGCCGCCTTCATTCTCGCGTTTCTCGCCAAGACAATACTGTTTCCCGACGTTTCGGTGACGACGCCGGGATTAGCTGCCGGGACGCTCTCGGGAATACTCTTGGGGTTCTTTCAAGGTTGCATCGGAGCCGGTGGGCCGAACTTGGTTCTTTACCTGAATCAGATCGTGCCCGGGCAGCGGCAGTTTCGCGCAACCATGATCTGCGCGCTATCGGTCGCTAGCATAATCCGGATGCCGTTTTTCGCGTCAGCAGAGCTTTTCACCACGTCCGTCCGCTCTATCGCTCTGCCGATCGTGCCCCTGTTTCTCATCGGCATGATTGCGGGTCAGCAAGCACATCATCGCGTTCCGAGCGCACTGTATTTTCGTGTCGTGTATCTATTTCTGTTGGTTTCGGCGTTATGCCTGATTTGGAGATCGCTCCCTGCATGACTCGGACGCTGCTTTCATTTCGCGTGTAACCAACGCGCTCGCGCCTCCTTCGCCGCGTTCTCCCCCACGTTACGATCATCTTCACGTCAGCATGTTACGGCGACGGTCGCCCCTTTACGGACACAGCGGAGATACTACGGAGAAAGTTCTGCCGAAAAGATTGCGTAGCTGCAGCGAGGTTGGAGCGAATCCGACTCTGTCGAAGCAGCTTGAATCGAGAGCATCCGACCGATTACGCTACTTAGAGATCCGGTATGGAAGTTGCACCGGTCGCTGCTATCAATCTTAGGGAGTGTCGACCACCATGAACTTGAATGTGAAATTCGTCTATGTCGCAGCGCTATTTGCACTTGTCGCCCTTGTCTCTCAACCCGCCTTCGCATCGCCCGGCGGAAGTGACAAAGTAGTGAAGAAGCTTGCTGGCGAGTATCGCAAGCTCAAGCGCCAGGAGGCGAAGCTCGAACAACTGCACACGAAATATCAGCTCACCGCGGCCCAGAAGCAGGCGCTCGAGGACGCTTTGGCGCGCCAAGGCATCTCTGACGATAACGACGGCGATGGTTCACTTGATCACTTCGGCGATCCGGATTCGTGCGACATCGATAGTGATGACGACGGCATCTCTGACGGTGATGATAGCGACGCGGACGGTAACGGCCAAGATGACGAGAGTGGCGCCGACGACTAAGCATGAAACCGAGCGCGAGTCGCTTTGAAAAGGGAAGCTGCCGCGGCGCTGGTCATTGAGACGAGTCGCGAACCGAAGGGATGCAACGCAATCCTGCGGTTCGGCGCTTCATCAAGATCCGGCGCGGCCTCCCAAAAGTAAAACCTCTGGAAGGCCGCTTTCCTTGCCGCGTGCGCTTCGCACTACGAAACGAAAGCTTCGAAAAAGCTTGTCGGCTCCTCGGCGAGCAGCTCTCGCTCGATCCGACGCAGTCTGCGTCTAATCTTCTTTGACATCGAGAAACGTCGCCGAATGTTCCGAAGCAGCTTCAGCTCATCGTGAGTCAGCGCGCCGCAGCGCAGATTCTGTCCGAGCTCATAGATCTCGAGATCGTGCGTCGCGAGCCAATCGAGAGACGCCCGGAGATCTGTCAGCGTCGTGCCGTGCACTGCTGCAAGGGAAAGGTTGCGTGCGTTTCTGGTGGAGCGACGCGCCAGCATCTTTGTCCCGACTTCAATGCATCTGAAGAAATCTCGAGAACGCGCGCGTTCTCGCTCGCGTGCGGCCATCGAACGACGAGTGAAAGAAATGAAACCGCGAAACCACGCAAGCGGATTCGCAAAATTACGCCATCGCATAGCAGCCTCCTTGGGCTAAGCGAACATCCTCGATCTCGGCCCGCGGGCGCCCGCACCTGAGCGAACACAAAAACCCTGTCAAACAGCCGCGTCCGGCCGTCGCAGCATGGATTGCCGCGTCAGTCGGACTCGACGAAACGCCTACTCGAAGTATTGGGAAAGGGAGCAATGAAGATGGGTATACTAAGTAAAACCCGAAAAAATCTCAAGGAGCCGTCCAGCGCCACGGAGCCGGGCCACAACACCGCGACACAACAAAAGAGTCACGAGAAATGCGCGCGTGCGCACGAGGGACGGCCGTCTAGATGTGCCTTTGAAAACGCAGCATTCGGGGCGGGACGACCTTAGCTCAATGCTGACAATTCGTTAGACTGAAAGCGGGGCGCGACGGTATATCTGGCAGCCAGATCTGTGCAGCGCTAAACCAGAAGCTCCGGGTCGACGAACCAACCGGCATTTGAAATTCTTGTAATCGAAGGAGCGACTCAATGATGCAATCGAACTTTGTTACCGCTCGTATACCTTTGTGCGTTCTTTGCATCGCGATGTTCTTCGCGGGTTGCGGCGGCAAGGCGAATGATCGAGCAGAGAATAAGTCTGCCTCCTACACGACAACTGATGCAGCAACCACTACGCAACCGGTGGCCGAAAATATACCCGGCACGGAAGACGCTGTGCCCACCGCTGCAAAGAAAATAGGCGCGTTCATAATCAGCTCTGACCCGACCACCAAGCTTTTTGAACAGGGTGCGAAGCTGGCAGACAACGCGTCGATTGAAATCAAGTTCGCGGAAGCGTCCCAAGCTACTGCGCCGAATTCGGCTTCTCTCGAATCGCTGATAGAGAAAGAGAGGGCGCCGGTAGTTCTCTACTGGACGACAGATGACATCTCACCGGTCGCGCCGTTCATCAGTGGATCGGATGCAGTCGGTATCGTGGTCGCCGAAGTTACCAAGAAGCTGATTCCTATGGGCGCAAACGTTTTCGGTTTTGGCTACTCGACTGAGCTCACGTTCACGAAACTTGCCAAGTTTGCCGGGAATACTTTGAAGAGCTACCGCTTTGCTATACTGACTGGAAACGACGCTCGCTCTGAGCTGCAAAGCAAAGCGTTCATCGAGGAAAGTAAGTCACTGGGCAACACCATCGTGTTCGAAGAGAAAATCTCGCCGGACACCGTCGATTTTACGGCTGTTGTCGCTCGAGCAGCTAAGGAGAACTGCGACACGATATTTGCGGCTCTTCCGGCTTCAAGCCTGGTAAAATTCATCCAAAATGCGAGAGCGAAACAATTTAAGGGGAAAATCATAGTCGGCGACACTTTGTTTGCGGGCGAGCTCAGTACGTTGGGTAAAGATGCTGAGGGTGTTTACATGGCGCAGGCCTGGAGCGATGACGCAAAGTTAAAATCTCAATACGCTTCGAAGTTCGGTAGCGCACCGGACGGCGTTAGTCTTGGATTTGTCGCGCTCGGCTTCGATGCAGTTAGTTGTCTGCAGAGTCTCGGTGAACCGTTCGATGCCTATTCCATCAAGAGCGCACTGCTTTCCTCTCCTTGTCACGGCCTGACTGGCGACACAGGCTTTGATGGTGAGCGAATGGCAAAGCGCAGAAAATCAATCCTTACAGTCAAGAGTGGGCAGTTCGTATTGGCAGAGTAGGAGTGGGCACTCAGCTCTCGTCCTGCCGTTCCAAGTTGCCGCTTTGCTTCGGAAAACTACTCCTCAGGGCGCCCGATATTGGTGCGGTGCGAGGGTGGCGGAGGGATGTGTCAGGTGGGCCGAACGGCAGGCGGCCACGGGTCAGGCCGGCCAAACTTCAGGCCGGCCGAAGGGCTCGGTATCGATATGAAAACGAGTCCTCAGGGCACTTGATATCGGTCAGGGAACGGGTCCTCAGAGCAGTCGATATCGACGTAGAGGGCTAGTCGGCTGAAGCTGTATTGGCCTTCATCGGCGTCGTCTCGGATAGGACGGAGGCACCTTCTTCACGGAGACCTCTTAGGAGAGCGCCCTCGGTCACTCACTACCGCTGCGCGGCCATAACCATCATACGACGTCATACTTCGCAGGGGCCGCAACTGATGTACGAAATCGACGATAAAGATAAAATAGCCGAGCTCACGGATGTGCCTCAAAGCTCTGTCGGCGCTCCGATACCTTTTCTCATGCAAGATGAGCATACTGCGGTCCTCACATATTACCTTGAGCAACGATCACGTGATTGGGATGGTTCAACAGTCCGCGTGGTAGGGCCGGTAACCGCAGACGAACCGATCGCGATAGTTCGCTTCAGTCACTGCTATGCCACCATGTTCGGTCCTCCGAACGACGAATCATTTAACGGCCACCCTCTGGCTGCGCGCGGACTGGCGCCGTACCGTGCCTTTCGCGTCGAGAATTCCTCCTGGCTTCGCGGCTTGGAGCGAAGGAATTCTGCTCACCCCCGCCATGATCCCAACGTGTTCCTGGCGAAGGAGCATTTCGTTTGGGCTTTCCATGATTCGACATTCGAATGTATCTGCAAAGGTTACGAGATCTCCCTTGTACATGGTTCGATTGACACAGTGACGCCGGCGGTAAAGGCGCAATTCGCTTGGGCGGCTGAAAAATAGTCGCTTCCGGACAGTTACTCCTCAACAGTTCTCCATGTCTCAGCGCGCTCCGTAGCGCCGATTGTGTTACATCATTGAAGCCGACCCTCAATCAGTCTTAAGGTTACAGCATGCAAAAACGTAAGCTAGGCAGTAGCACTCTTGAAGTCTCCGCACTCGGACTTGGTTGTATGGGGATGAGCTTCGGATATGGGCCTCCTAAAGACAGGCACGAAATGATCGCTTTGATTCACGAAGCTGTGGATCTCGGCATTACGTTTTTCGACACCGCGGAAGTCTACGGGCCTTATACGAATGAAGA
The DNA here is from genome assembly GCA_046328905.1 of Bdellovibrionota bacterium. Taxonomy (GTDB): domain Bacteria; phylum Bdellovibrionota_C; class UBA2361; order SZUA-149; family CAZDWZ01; genus JAXLVP01. The sequence continues at coordinate 441,125 of JAXLVP010000002.1, read as the reverse complement.
GCTCGTTGGCGAGGCCCTTCAGCCCTTTCGCGATAGAGTGGTGATCGCCACGAAGTTCGGATTTCGCATCGACGAGAACGGGAAGCAAGCGGGCGTCAACAGCCATCCTGAACACATTCGAAAAGTTGTGGAAGCATCGCTCAAGCGACTCAAGACCGATGTAATCGACCTGCTGTACCAACACCGGGTTGATCCCGCGGTCCCGATCGAAGACGTCGCAGGTACAGTGAAACAGCTCATCGAAGAGGGAAAGGTGAAATATTTCGGCCTTTCCGAAGCCGGTGTGAAGACAATTCGTAGAGCCCACGCTGTGCAACCGGTCACCGCTCTGCAGAGTGAGTACTCTCTTTGGTGGCGCGAGCCGGAAGAGCAGATTTTCCCTGTGCTCGAAGAGCTTGGGATCGGTTTCGTTCCGTTTAGTCCGTTAGGAAGAGGATTCCTTACCGGCTCCATCGACGAAAACACAACTTTCGACAGTTCGGACATTCGAAACACGGTGCCCCGATTTGATGCGGACGCTCGCCGCGCGAATGCCGCGTTCGTGGGCGCGATAAAGAAAATCTCGGAAATCAAACAGTCAACACCGGCGCAGGTTGCGCTTGCATGGGTCGTTGCCCGAAAGCGGTGGATCGTTCCGATCCCTGGAACGACGAAATTGCACAGGCTGAGAGAAAACATCGGCGCTCTTTCGTTAGAGCTGTCCTCGGAAGATTGCCAGGAGCTCGAGCGCGCGCTAGGTGGAATTTCGATCCAAGGTGCGCGTTATTCGGAGAGTGCGCAGAGCATGGTCGATCGTTGAGCGCGTTGTAGCGCCACATTCCTGGGGTGCAAGTCCCGCGGCCGAACTCCTCCTGTCGGACGCGGTTTTTGCTCTGCCATGTGCGGGACCAAAGTCGCAATCGCTATCGGCGAGCCGAGCTCTCAGCTTTCTGACCCTGCAGATGCTGTTTCACTGCTTCAGCCGACACGCCAACTTTCTTCACCGCCTTTTTCAGTTCGTCAGGCTCGACTTTGAATCGATCCGACCAGTACTCGAGCTCCCAACGTTCGTTCACATCGATGCGAGAGGCATCTTGCGGTGTCTTCTTGCTCAAATCGTCACTCATCGCGCCCTCCGAAGTTGATTGGAACTGTTCGACTCGCGGCAAACAATGCTCGACGAATCCATAGATGTAGTATACTGCCGCGCCCCCTCGACATTATGATCGTTCGCACCCCAAGAGTGTGTCGGGAGCTGTTTAGGATTCGACCCGAATCTTGATGACCGGAATTCGGGTTAACGAGATCGTGAGCGACTAGCGGCGAGATCGCCTTCGTCGCGAATCTTCCGACGCTCAGCCTGTTGCCGCGCCTATCAGAGCTCGACTCATGACCCACGGCTGCGCAGTCGAAAGAGCGATTGTCGAAAGTTCCAAGCGTTGTTGCCGCGCTCCAGCGCGCTTTCCATCTTGTGTAGTTTCCGCACCGGATGCTAATTGACGAAACTTCTTTCGCTCTTTTTACCTAGCCCGCTCCAACAACAACAGCAAAGCAGACTCATAGAAAATGCGAACTGTATTTCCGTTTCGATACCTTTCCGTTCTCGTAGCTATTCTCGCCTTCTCGTTCGTGACGCCGGCAGAGGCGCAAATCTTCCCCAATCCACCGACTTCGGTGCAAGCTTCGGACGGCACTTCGACTGCGAACGTACAAGTTTCTTGGAGTCCGCCAGTCGGTGGTGCTCCTGTTTCATCGTATAGGGTATATCGCGCTACCACGAATTCGTTTTGCTCTGGAACTGTGATCGGAACAGTCAATGCACCGACGACTTCTTTGTTGGACACCTCTGGCACACCGAGCGCAATCTACTACTACTCAGTTAGGGCGATCGGTTCGGCGCCCGACAACCTCGAGAGTAACTGCAGCAACACCGATTCCGGCTACCGCGCAGTCCTCCCGCCTCCTCTTCCCCCAACCGATCTCACAGCAACGAACAACTTGCTCGACAAGATCGCGCTTACCTGGCAGCTCCCAACTTCCGGCGAGCAAGTAACCGGAATTCAGGTCTTTCGCGCGACGAGCCAAATAGTCTGCGGTGGCGCACCGGTAGCGACGTTGAACACACCGGCAACTGCCTACAACGACACGGATGCACTGCCCGGTCAGGTTTATTATTACTCTCTCAAAAGTACTGGCCCAACTGGAACCAGCGCTTGTAGCTCCGTGCCGGTCCAAGGCTTCCGGCTTGAGCCCCCACCGCCACTCCCTCCGGTTCAGGTGTCAGCGACCGACGGAACTTACACGAACAAAGTCAATGTGAGTTGGGTTTCGCCAACGGGTAGCACTCCGATCACGAACTATCGCCTCCACCGCTCGCAAACTCCGGCGCTCTGCAATTCGCTGCTCATTGATGGCGTGCCGGCTGGTTCGGCGAACGTGGATGACAGCAACGTAGTCCCCGGCCGCCTGTATTATTATTCGATGGACAGCTTTGGCCCGAATGGACTGAGCACCTGTAGCCAACTCGATCCCGGCTACGCGCGGGTCAGTCCGCCGATCAATTTGAACGCATCGGACGGCACCTTTCCAGACAAGGTCGTTTTGACATTTTCTCCGCCGAGCCTTGGTGGCGATATCACTGGCTACCAGATATTTCGCGGCACGAGTCCAGGCTCGGCGTGCTCCGGCAGCCCAGTCGTCGCAAATCAAGGAGCAAGCACCTTTACATACGCCGATTCCAATGTCGTTCCGGGAACGATCTACTACTATTCGATGAAGACTCTCGCTGCGACCGGAGCGAGTGATTGCAGCGTAATCGAAAGCGGATTCCCGCGCATCGGCGCGCCGAATGAAGTTCAAGCGACCGATGGAACTTTCCCGGACAAGATCGATGTGACCTGGACGGCTCCGACCACGGGCGGCGCAATCTTGGGTTATACGCTCTACCGAGACCTTACCCCCGCAGCGTGCCAAACAGTTCGTGTGTCGGGTCTGGGCGCGAGCACGACGCAGTATTCCGATACGGCTGTAATACCAGGAACGCTCTATCACTATTCAGTGAAGACGGTTTCTTCGACTGGCGAGAGTGTGTGCTCGCCTGTTGATCCAGGATACGCACGAATTAGCCCGCCGGAAAACGTGAGCGGAACAGACGGAATCCATCCGGACAAGGTCGTCGTCACTTGGGCGCCGCCGAGTCTTGGCGGATCGATTACCGGTTACGAGCTTTACAAGAGCAGCGTCCCGGGTCTCTGCACGACGTTGCTGAACGGTAATCTCAGTCCATCCACGTTAACTTTCACCGACACGGCCACAGTGCCGGGTACTTTATACTACTACTCTCTTATTACTCTCTCTCCGACCGGAAAGAGCTCTTGCTCGACCGTCGACTCGGGCTTCGCGAAAGCGCCGGTGCCAATCTGTAGCGATGGTCTTGATAATGACGGCGACGGCTTGGTCGATCTGCACGATCCGGGCTGTAAAAACGATCCGAATCGGAACACCGAGAAGAACCCCGATGGTGCGGTTTGCGACAACGGGCTCGACGACGATGGCGACGGCCTGATCGATTACCGTACAGATACGAACGGCGACCCTGGCTGCCTGAGCCCCACGGACGAAAGCGAAAACGATTCAGACGCAAGCTTGAAGAGCCCGGCGTACATCAAATTCAACACGTTCCTGGGCCAGTGGAACTATGCTGAGCTGATCAATCAAGGCACCAAAGAGAAGCAAGTCGATGTGACGGTGTTCAATCAGCTCGGCCAGCCGATGATTGCGCGCACGTTCATCGTTCCGCCGAAGAACGAGGTAGACGTCGATGTGAACTCGCTGATCATGTTCGCGTGCGACGTCCTCAACAGCAATTGCGCGGGATATCAGGACCTAAGCAAGACGACTGGTGCGCAAAACGGGCTGGGTCGTCCGGATGGGGTGGTCGATACCTACGGCCTTGTCGAGCTCAAATTCGATGACTCCGATCCGAACGAACGTCTTCTCGGGCGAATGAGCTTCTATCGGCCGAGTCCTGATGGGCAAACCTTCTCCTTCGCGTTCGCACGTGAGTTCAAGAACCCGCTCAAAGGACCATCTGCCGCGACGGCAAACACCTATGATCCGCAAGGCTTCGGCAATCTCGTTCCGAACTGGGCCGAGATTATCAACCTGTCCGGCTCGAACCAGAGCTATACGGTAAACATCTACAATCAGGAGGGTGCGCTCCGTCAGGCGAAAACGCTCTCACTTGCTCCGCTTGGCGAGTTCGATGTCCAAGCCGGTCACGAGTTTGTAGGTGCTGACGGGAAAGTTCAGGAAGGCGTGTTCCTGGTCGAGGTCGTGCCTGCCGACAAGAATGCGCCCTATTCGTTCTCTGTGAGCCGCTATAGCTCAACAGCCCAGGGAGGCGGTGCCTTCGACCCGTCGAATTACAACTTCGCGTTTGCGATCGAAGCATCCGCCGGGTCGATCGAACCTCTCTTCGTGCCGATTGCAAACGTGTTTGAAAATGTCTCCGGACTCGCTTCGACCGTTTCGCTTACCAACTGGCTCGAAGTTGTGAACGCAGGGTCAACAACCGCCCACTTCCATATCAACTTCCGAGACGCGAACGGGACCGTTGTCTCCAGCACGGGAGGAAGCGCGGCTCCGAAGAGCCAAGTGCACTTCAACGCCAGCGCTCTCCTGTCCTCGAAGACTTCGGGGCAGGCGGAGATTATCTCTGATGCGCCGCTCGTGGTTCAAAGTCTGTCCTACCTGCATGGTTCGAAGAATGAGCTTCAGAGTGGGTTCGTCATTCCGGCGCGAAACGCCGGACGAGCGCAGCAGGCAGGAAGTATCAACACGTTCCTCGGAATGCAGAACGTCTTTGGATTGCTTTCAACTAGCGCCACGAATACGACCGCCGATTTTACGATCACGGCGTTCACAGGAGGTGTTTACAAAGGAAGTATCGGGCTCTCACCGACGGGTGCTTCTACACTTGGTCTGAGTAATAATCCGAGCTTGAATCTCCCTTCAAACACATACGGAGCCATTCTTGTTGACACCGGCGCGGAGGGCGCCGGACTCGCAGACATCCGTCGTGTGCGGATCGTGGGTGGCGCGGTTGACTTTGTGATGCCAACGGGAGTTCGGTAAGACAGGGCTGATCGAAAGCGCGGCAACGCTGCGACGAAGAAATTTCATCCTTCGCCCAGCGTAGCTGCGCTCATTTCCGAAACGGAAATCGGCAGAGAATCTTCAAGCTCTCTAGCAGCACTTACGCGCAGCAACCGGCTTCACCGCCGAAATATCCAAGCTCGTGATGTAATCGCTGGCCTTGCTTCCCGGCGGTAGTGCCGCGAGTATTTGTTGATACAGCGGATCCTTCCAGCTCGTCATCGCCTCGATGTATTCAGGTTTCGAGAGCAATTTAATTTCGGCGAGCCCGGCTTCACGCGCGATCCGCTCAACATCCTCGACCAAAGACGCGCCGGCGACGCAACCGACGAGGGCAGCGACCATCGTCATCACTTCGGGAGGAAGCGGCTTGAGCAGAGCAAGATCGGAGATGGCGACACGCCCGCCGGGGCGCAACACACGCGAAATCTCTTCCCATACCCGCGGCTTGTTCGGTGAAAGGTTGATTACGCAGTTCGAAATAATGACGTCGACACTGGAGTCTGCGACCGGGAGATTTTCAATTTCTCCGAGCCTAAACTCGACATTCGAAAGACCGGTATGCTCTGAATAAACGGGGATCGCCGCGCGAGCTTTAGAGATCATCTCGGCCGTCATATCCACGCCGATGACCTTCCCGTTGTTACCAACCTTTGGTCCCGCGACGAACGCATCGAAGCCACCGCCACTCCCCAGGTCGAGCACTACTTCGCCCTCGCGAAGTGAGGCTATTGCGGTTGGATTGCCGCAAGACAATCCCATGTTCGCCGTGTCAGGCACGGCTGATAGATCGGAATCGTTGTACCCGATTGACTTAACGAGCTCATTCACGTCGAGGTCAGAGTTGCCACAGCAGCCGCCGGTTGAGCAGCATCCAGTGTCCGTTTCGTTCTGAACTGTAAAAATGCCTGCTTTTGCGATCGTTTTGTAGCCTTCTCGCACCTGTTCGCGAACGCTGTCATGCTCCTTTGTCATAATCCCTCCGGTAGTTTTTCGATGTAATTTCTGATTTCGTCTCGCACTCGCCGAAAATAGGGAAGCGCTTCCTCCTCGGACGCGGCGCTCGCCGCCAGACGTGGTGGATCGTCGAATCCGGCGTGAACCATGCGTGCGTTCGTTTGGAGAACGGGGCAGCTCTCCCTTGCGGAATCGCAGACTGTAATTACGTAGTCGAGTTCCAGGCCCGCGAGCGAATCGACATGCTTCGAAGACTGTTTCGAGATATCAACTCCAACCTCCTGCATGACCTTGATTGCGAGCGGATTCAAGCCGTGAGGCTGAGTCCCTGCCGAAAACGGTTCGATAACGCCCGGCTTCAGGGCGCGAGCCCAACCCTCGGCCATCTGACTGCGACATGAGTTGCCGGTGCAGAGAAAAAGCACTTTGAGCGGTTTAGCAGCCACAGCTCGCCCTTTTTCGTTTCGTCGTGCCGCTGCAATCCTCAAAAGCGTCCGCGAGATCTCGTAACGCAGTGCTCAGCTCCAAATATCGCACTTGGTAGTAGACCGTTCGTCCAACCTTTCGCGAATCGAGTACGCCGGCATCGGCGAGGAGAGACAAGTGCCTCGTTACGACCGAGAAATCTACTGAACAGCATTCCGCGACTTCAGTGGTCGTGCACGCCCGGGCGCATCGCGCGAGGCAGCTGAGCAGCTTCAATCGCGTGGGGTCGCCAAGAGCCTTGAAAAGCTGAGGATTGAGCGCTTCGTCCAGCTCTGACGAACAACAGGCGGCCTGTTTTGGATTCTTTGGAAGCTTGGTTACTTGCGTCATAATGCAAGTATAGCTGAGATGCTCATGCCGTGCAAGCGGACTGTATAACGCCTCAAGCTGAGGCTGAATGCATCAGTTTTTCGCGGTCGGCGCCACCCGGTGAGGTAGCAACGCCCTCATTGAGGGAGCGTCGGCCAACTCCCTTGGTTGGGAAGCTGGAGCCAATTCGCAACACCGCGTATCTGTTGATAGAGATGTGCCTTCTCCGGTTGCGGGTTGAGGATCGCTCCACTGGGAGAGAAGGAAAAGCTGGCGGAACCTGCGGTTCCAGCATTCACGACCAAGCTTTGGAGATAGGACCCTCCAGATGGTGTGTTCGGGTGTCGTCCATACTCTTCAATTCGGTACACCTCGAAGGAGCTTCCTGCGATCCAATCAGTGAAGTCGCCATGATACCTTTCGTTTTCAAGCTCTCCTGGTTGATTGGAAGGATAGAAAAATGACTGCTGAAGTCTTCCCATTGCGACCGTCTCTGTGCCGGGAACTCCGTTGAGTAGAGCCGTCTCATGCGACGTTTCTTCGAAACTCTCACGAGTGAGAGGGAACTCCGGTTTCGCTGCATCAACCAATTGGTCGTTTGTCCAAAGGTGAGTCGTAGAGCTCAAATTTCTTTCAGCATTGCCGAAGGGGCATTCGACAATCTTGGAGGAAGATCGATCGTAGTCTGCAAACCGGTGCGCATCGATAGTCTTCGCTTCTCCTTCGACTTCGGTGTCGTAAGTCGCCAGATAATTCCCGCTACCCATTCGTCTCTCTGTCTCAGCCGAACCTTTTAGTTGGTAGGCCGAGTCGACCTGCGAAGAACCCAAACACGTCGCGCTCGACTCAAGTTCCGGACAGGAGCCAATGCAACGGTGGTTTTCTGTCACGTCCGCGGAAGGGCAGTTTGGATTCGAACCAAAAGAGAGTGAGCCGTGGGTCTGAGCGATTTCTGTGGTCGGCGTCTGACAGGTCTCGTCGACGTGCTCGCGGAGCTGGCTTCCGTCAAAGACCACCGATGTTCTCACCCAACTGCCCTGGATACAGCTCCAGCGATCCTGCATGTCAAAGGCTTCGCTCACGCTTTCCTGGTTTGAGCTGTCGCCACTGAGGTGATTGAGCGAGTAATACCAAACGCCAGATGATGGAGACAATCGGCTCCAGGTACTTACCGGCGTCTCGCTGAGTACGTAAAGCTCGCCGCGTCCTACAAAGTGGAGCGCATCATTCGGCGGTATGCCTTCGCACGTTGCTTGAGCGGGAACCGGGGCTCCGCTCGCAGTTGGGACGGGAGTAGGGGTTGCTGGTCCAGCAGCTGGAACTGTTCCCTGAGTTGGAACTGGTATCGGAGCGACGGCGCCGCCAGGAGTAGCGATGATCGCTTGTCCATACGCCGGTGATACAAGAAAAAATCCGGCAGCAAACGCCGCCCAGTAGAGACGCTTCATAAGGAGCTCATCATCTTTTGCGCCCGTGAGGTAAGGCGGAGAAACTTCACTAACCCGATACGCCTGATCCGAACAAAATGCGCCGACACACCGCAATTTGTCATAAGTCACCGTAGATCATCTGCTTTGACGTTCACGGCCCAGCGGAATGAGGTAGCTGTTTCAAGTGGGACTTGTAACAATCTGTGGTTGGGGTGCCCCGAGGTATTCCCGGGTTAAATCTCTTTACCGTCGGACCCGCAGAGTTGGCCTGGCAAATGGCAAAGATGCACCCGACCTTCAGTTATGTTTCAGTGCACTTGTGAATACAGACTCTCTGAAGAAATACCTGTTTGCATACCTGAGCGGTGCAGCCACGCTCGTCATCGGCCTCTGCCTTCTGGGACGAAGGTTCTGGTGCGCTTGCGGCAAGCCGATGATCTTCGCGTGGAATCCGGCCTCCGAGCACAACTCTCAACACATCGTCGATTTTTATTCGCCGTCGCACTTCATTCACGGGCTCTGCTTTTATCTCCTTTTCTCTCGGAGCAGACTGAATGCATTCGCGCGGTTCGTATGCATCCTGGTCCTGGAAAGCAGTTGGGAACTACTCGAGAACAGCAGCATCATTATCGAGCGTTACCGGGCGGTGACCGCGTCGCTCGGATACTCTGGGGATTCGATTGCGAACTCGCTCAGCGACCTGAGCTTCTGTGCGCTCGGTTTCCTAATTGCTTCCAGAGTGCGTTGGCAGGTGTCGGTAGGTTTGTTTGTCGCGCTCGAGCTTGGTACGACCATGATGATTCGTGACGGATTCATTTTGAATGTAATTATGTTGCTGTGGCCGATGGAAGCAATTCGCCATTGGCAGGGGACGCTGGGCTAAGCGGAGAGATCGCTCTGTGCGTCTCGAAAGCCAGCTCTTTTGCGCCTCGTCGGTTGCTGAGAACCTTCCTGCAACCTTGATGAACGACCGCGAATGGAAGAGGCCTTCCATTCGCGGTGTTTATGCTCGGGCTTCCTTAGAAGAAAAGCCTCTCGTTAGCTGGCGCTACCCGCAACTTCGCTTTCCGCGAGTTTGGCGTTGACCGAGTCTTCGATTTCGACCAGGTAGCGCAGGACGTCGTTCCACGTGCCGGGGTTCTCGAGGTCGTCGTTCGAGAACATGCATCCGTCCCAGGTGAGTCCGGTGATGCCGGTGCGAGCTTCTCCGTCTTCGTCGATGAGCCACAGCGGCGCCACGGCCTTGTGGTCGATTACGCCGTCCGCAGCGAAAGGCAGGCAGTGCTTCATCGTCGCCGCGTGAGAGCCGGAGCCGTGAACAGTTCCGTTGTTTTGTGCGGCGTGGAAGTCCACGAGATAGGTGGCCAATGCTTCAGCAAGGTCACCCCACGCGCTCTCGAGCGTCTCGGCGTCGTCGAACTTGAAACCCTCCGGAAGCTTAGCGGTGTCAGTATTGTATCCGAGGACCCGATCGACTCCCAGGAGATCGCCCATCAAATGCGACAGATCGCCCTGCAGGCCGATTGGCGCGTCACCGCCGAAGACTTCGCAACAACGGTCGATCAGCTGAATTGTGCGCGTTGCGTTGTCCAGCCCTCCCCAGCACACTTCTTGCTCGAGAGCGACAAATTCGCGCAGCGCGTGCGCTGCGGCGACACAGGCCGACACGGTGTCGACAATCTGTTCGAACGCATTCTCTCCGCCGTCGGCGAAATCTTGTGGCGAACAACTCGTATCGAGACGGAAAACTCCGTCGCCGGCATCGCGGACTCCGAGCTCGACCAACTTCGCGCCAAACAACAGCGCGTCGTTGAACGATTTCACGAATGCGGCACGCTGAACAGGGGTCCCCATGGCCGATCCGCACCAGATGAACGGTACGATCGATCGAGCTTTGAGGCCGAACTCCTTCAGCAGCGCCGCGACTCGAACGGCTTCAGCTTCGGGTCCTTTCGATAGATCGATGTGCTGCGGAAGGCAGATGAGATCGACGTGGGTGAACTTTCTCCCACGGTATTCGGCGGCCGCCGTAAGCTGCAACATTCGCCGGAGCGAAATGAACTGCTCTTTCTTAGGATCTCCACTGTCGTCCTTGCCGACAACGCCTGACCAGACTGAGTTTGTGAGGTTGTACTTGACCGTGACCATGTGGCCTTCTCCAATACGTGTTTCGGCTCCAACTGTTAAAGCGTTCAGAACGAAACTGCCTTAACCCACACTTGTTCAGAAAACCTTTCCGAACCAAAAAAGCGCAGAAGAGATGTCTCTTCTGATTTCGTCTAGCCGATGTTGTTGTGTCGCAGAGTGAAGAAAGAAAGAGGGAGCGAAGGGCGCGAGCCGTCAACGGAGAAGCTCCAATACTTGCGAGGGACGAGGGGAAAGAGCGGTAAAGCGGGGGCGAAATTATCGCGTGAGCCGGGTGCGGTCAACCGTGGCGGGTCTTGGGGTTTCTACGTTGAAGGGGAGTATCGGTGGGCTGGACGTCCGGAGTAACGGGCAGAGGGTACTCGGCTAAGTAGCTCAAGGGTAAAGCGAATAGGGCTCGTTCAACCTGGTGCTTTCGTGTGCGTCTCTTTGGGGCGCTATCGGCTGCTCCGTTGAATTCCGACGCACTCCCGAAGCAGGCCTCCTATGGCAGCCTCTCAAGCACTTCACCCGTTCATGAGAAGGCTGGTAATCGTCCACGGTGGAGCGCCAGCGAAGTTGAATTGCGGGAGCGAATACTCGTTTCTGCAGCCGCCCTCCCGGCGGAGACGAACTTATCCGCTCAGCTTTCTTGAGCCCTTCAAAGGCGCCGTATGAGCGTCTCCCTAATGCACCCGCATCAGCCGTGGAGCTTTCCACTGACCGTCAAGCGCCTCTGCCTTCGGGCGGTAGAGGCGCATCGCCATGAAGAACGGACCTTTGGGTGCCGGTAGCCAATTCGGTTCCAACTCCTTTCCAGGAGACTCGTGTTGAATGAACAGCGTCAGTCCACCATCTGCGTCGCGCTTGAACTGCGGTAGCATCGGGGAATTCAAGAGATAGCGATTGAGCGGATTGGCGGAGAGCAGGCTCGACGGCAGCTCATACAGGGTAAGTGACCAAAAGGCTTCGACGGGCGGCAACTGGTCGGCGGCAAAATGTAAGCGGTAAGAGTTGGCACCGTCGAGTTTGTTTCCGTCGGCATCGACGCTGTAGATCGGGTAGAGCGCTTCCTGTTTCGAGTTTCCGTAGATGCCGATCACCGCTGCGCCCATGCGGTAGAGGTAATTGTTTTTCAGATATTCCCGGGTGCCGAACATATCGGCGGACGTGACTTCACCCGCGTCGATTTGCTTCTTGAGTTGAGCGTTCTCTGCCCAGGCGTCCGCCATTCCTGCTTCAATAGCGCTCTTCATTTCAGGGGAGAGCTTCTCCGCTTCGAAGTTCTTACCTGCGCCGATGCCAAGTTTCGCGAAGCGCTCCATCAGTTCCTTTTCGGACGGGTGAGTCGGGCAGAAGCGCAGTACGAAGTTCAAGATGTTGAAAAATTGCAGCGAGCTTCGCTGCGTTTCCGGCGTAAGTGGTTTGATGAAGTCGATGGCAGGAGCGCTGTTCGGCGCCGGCTTGCCGAGAAACTGGGAAAGCGGCTGCACCTTGTAGCCTGCCTGCACCTTCTTTACGTTTTCGATGTCGGCCGGGTTGAAGAGCTGTGTGCGATAGGGGACCAGCACTAAGTCGGTTTCGGAGCGAATTACCTTGTTCACGCCCTCGGGCGACTCGCCTTTCCACCCCGGTCCAGCGATGAGAAAGTTTCCGCCGCTGTTCCCGACCGTGCGGCTGCTGATGTAGTCGAAGTTGTAGGTGTAAGCATCAATGAGCTGAAGACTATAATAGCGGTTTGGCTCAATCGGAGGCACCGTGAGCACGACGGGTTCGGTTCGCAGGTCCAGGCCAACAAACGAATACGGGGTATCCGAGTTGGGCGTCTGCACTGCCTTGTCGTCAGGGGTAAAAACGCGCGCAAAGTTCCGGATGTGATTCAATGATGCTTTGTATTCCGGATTCGACTTGTCCACGAAGTAGGCGTGCAAGATGCGATAGCTATCGACCATCGGGTAGCCATAGATGTAAGCCTCTTTTGCGATGGCGCGGGCCTCCGTCGGCGTGACGTCGACCTTGGCGGTAACCTGCGAGATCATGGGCGCTGTATGTATCACCATCATGCACGCGACCATTTTCAGGACCGTTCTCTTGATGCGGTTACGCAGACCGCAGGAATTTCGGACTTTGGCGGCTCCAGCTCTCATCTCTGACCTCTTCGTTTTCTATTTGGTCCACATCCTCATCTTTCTCATCCCGATTTTCTCTTTCTCTTCCTTTTCGGGTCCGCCGGCAACATGCGGTATCCACTTCGGAGGAATGCTTTTTACGTAGTAAGGATTGGGAGCAGGAAATCCTTTGCCCTAGAACGGCAACGGCGATGGGTCCCGATCGAGAAAGTTCAACGACAAAGCGCGTTGAAAAAATCAATACAAAGCGAACGACTTGGCCGCCTCGCCATGGAGACGTGCCTCACGGCTTCGCACGCTTAGCGAGGACCGAAGCAATGGTCCAGAGGACGGAGAGCGAAATTGTGCTCAGTGAAATCTTGGAGCTCATATGCATTGGGACGATTCAGCTCGGCGCGATCACGTCGGCGCGAGCTGATTTCGAAGTTTCAGAATTTCGCGCTCGAGCTGTTCAGTGTCCAGTGGCTGCATGGTACGCTCGATGACGAGTATCAGTCGGTCTGCCTGTTCGCGTAAGGCTTCGAGTCGGGCTGGGTGTGATACAGACCCGGCGATGGTGGTAAGCGACCAGATCTGACGGCGCAGGACAGCCACGTTGCCGCCAGCGCTCTGTCGGATTTGTTCGAAAGCCTCTTTCAAGAGGCTTTCAAAGCTCGGTCCACGTGCATAAAGGCGTAGCTCACCTTCGTGAAATCTGCGAGAAGACGCGATTTGGCGAGGCCCCAAACGTACGAGTATTGCGGTGAGATAATCGACGCATGTTACCGCAGTAGTCGTATCATTCACGCCGGGTGAAAGCGCTTTGAGCGCGATGTCGACGATCTGTCGAATTCCGAATCCGGCGTCTTGCTGTACGGTCCGATGTCGACTGATGAGATAGATCTTATTCAACTCGGCAATCGCACCTTCGTCTGGGCAACTCGATTTCACCGAAACAAGCGGCGCGCCCTGGACAACGAATTCGCCGATGCCCCGCTCCATGCGGATGATCGTCCCAATCTTCGCAGCGTACTGCAGGAGAGCTTCACCGTTCACGGATTCGACGTAGCCCATGCTCATCGACGGTATTGCGCACCAATTGTTGTCGGCTGAAGGCAGTGAATCTCCGTCGAAGTTTTCGTCGGCATCTTCTCCGATTTCTTCTGGGAAAAGTCGTTCGACCGCAGCCACGGTTTCGTCGGCGGCGGACGCGATAATCGCCGACGCCTGAATGGACATCGAGATATGATGGATGAAGAATATAAGCAAAGCTATTCCCAAGAACGCCAGTCCCAGCGCCACGAAAACGGCGAAGGAAGGAACAAATGCGCCCTCATCACCTCCGCGAATGCTGCGAAGAACGACGAGGCAATACGCGAAAATTCCGACAAAAATCCCAAGTACGGTCTGATTGATCGTGTCGCGCATGAAATTGCGCAATACGCGAGGAGTATATTGGCTGGAAGTAAGCGACAAAGCTACAATTGTGATCGAGAACACCACCCCCGCAACCGTAATCATTGATCCAGCCACTGCTGAGAGAAGTCCCCGCGAACCAGCTGCCCCGGCGCCAAAGAGCCAATGCCATCGCTCGAGCACCAACGGGTCTGTATTGACCTCGACAGCGACTAACGCCGCAGCAAGGAACACTGCGCCTGCAACGATGACCGTGGGCACAAACCAAAAACTCGATCGAGCGTTATGCCACCAGTTTCGCAGCACAAGAAATCTCGCAGCGGCGAAATTTGTGTTGTGACCATTTTTCACGTTCATTCTCCTGCTGAGCCGTTCACCTCCCCGTCGACTATAGTAGAGAGGTGAGGAATCGAGATTAACCGTGATCATTGCGCGGGCTAATGATCGAAAAATGGAAAGTTCGAAGAGGGTTGGGCGGTGGTGCAAGACCGGGGTGCTCCGCGTTATCGGGCGCGATGGAGGCATCATGATTGGGTAGGTATCGATCAGCGGCCCGGCTTGCGACCTAGGGCGCCGTTGAACTAGCACACGCTGCCAGTGAGATTCGAGCGTATCAACGAAGGTTTTCCTGCGAGTCATCGCAAGTAAGGGCGCTAGAACCACACTCGCATACCGGCCAACCAAAATAGAGCGTCTGCGTCCTCTCCGGCGCTTTCCGCGAAATGCGCCTGTTCGCCCACGCTCCGTTCCCACGAGACACCGATGTACGGCGCGAACTTACGGGTAATCTCGTAACGCAACCGCAGACCGAGCCCGAATTCCCTGAGGCCGTCCCCTTGATCATGGGCTCGATCCGTTTGGGCGGCAGCTTTGATCTCGGCTCTCGGTTGCAGGATTAAACGTTGACTCAGGAGCAGATCGTATTCCACGTCCGCGTCGGCGGTCAGGTCAGCGTCCTCGCTGACGTAGACATTTGCTTCAATCTCGAACCACTGCGGAGCTCTCCCTTCGATCCCGAGGACTCCAAAAAAGCGTCCGTCCTCCGGACTGAACGCATAGCGTGGCCCGATTTGGAGGTCCCAATAAGGCGCGATATTTCGGCTGTAGAGTACCTGAAGGTCGGCATCTTCGGTCGGGCCGCCAAGTGTCGTTACTCCCTCGCTCTCGATAAAAAGCTTGCTGTAGTCGTTCCCGCTCCAGCCGGTAACATCCCACAGCGTTTGGTCAGCGCTCTTGTAGCGCCGGTATTCCAAACGATCCACAAGGACAGTCGAAAATATCTTGTCATCCTCCATCGGCTTGATACCGAAGTTATATGGACCTGGTCCAGGCTGGTCCGACGCATATTTGCGGATAGCCTGTCCCGGTGCAGGTGGTAGCGGAGGAGAGTGATAATCCTCGGGCAGGGGCGCCGTAAGCTCAGAGTCCGGTCGATCATTTTGCACGACTGACGACTGCGGCTTCATGCCCGCGTGAAAGTAGGAGCAGGAAAGAGCTCCACAAGTACTGAGACTCAACAGTACAGCACGACCAAGATGGAAGCATCGCCGCGTCTTCATGCTACTCTCACCACCTGAAACATCCCCGCTTCCATGTGGTAGAGAAGATGACAGTGAAACGCCCAATCTCCCTTTTCTACTGGAGTGATAAGCACCGACAGGACTTCTCCCGGCTTCACGAGGATGGTGTGCTTGAAGGGAAGCGATGATGATCCGTTTTCGAGCTGCATCCACATCCCGTGCAGGTGCATAGGGTGCTCCATCATGGTGTGATTGACCATGTAGAGCCGGAGCCGCTCGTAGTATTTGAACAGGTATGGTCCGTCCTGCTCCGAATACATTTTGCCATCCAGCGAAAACATGTAGCGCGTCATGTTGGATGTCAAATTGATCGTCATCTCACGATCGGGATGGCTAGCGTAGATTTGCGGCTCTATCGATACGAGGTCGCAATACGTGAGCACGCGCCATCCATCGCTTCCGAGGCCAATCCCAGGTTCGGAAAGCCGAGATTTCGGGTTCATTACCGTCATGGCGACGCCCGGGCCGTTTTCGTCCGGCATAAATGGTTTCGGACCGTTCGGACCCGGAACATTCGGATCGTCACTGGTCGAGGACATTTCCATAGAGCGCATCTGTTTGGCGCTATGAGCCATCATTCCCATTCCGACCGACTCGAGAGTTCGGACGGGACGAGAACGGAGGGCCGGGACGTCGGCCTGCATTCCGAGCTCCGGCGCGAGCGTCGCTCGCGCATAACCGCTCCGATCCATCGATTCGGCGAAGAGTGTGTAAGCTCGCTCGTCCAGTTTGACGAGCACATCGAAGACTTCAGCCACACCGATTCGAAGCTCGTGCACGACTACCGGCTTTACGTAGCGCCCATCTGCTGCAACGACGGTGAGACATTGATCCGGAATGCGGATATCGAAGTTGGTCATGGAGGATGCGTTGATGATCCGAAGGCGAATCGTTTCGCCGGGCGTGAACAGCCCCGTCCAATTCATGTCCGGTGAATGACCGTTGACGAGATAGGTATACGCGGCGCCTGTGACATCCGAAAGGTCGACAGGGCTCATTCGCATCGTACCCCACGCCATTCGCTCCCGAACGGTCGGCATCAGCCCATCTTTCGACACGTCCGAGAAAAATTCTCCGACGGTTCGGCGCTGGTATTTGTAGTATTCGTTGTCGATGGAGATGTTTCGGAAGATAGTCTCGGGATCCTCGAACGACCAATCGGAGAGGACGATGACGTGCTCTCGTTCGTATGAAAAAGGCTCGGGTTCTTTAGGATCGATGATTAGAGGACCGTACACGCCTGACTGAATCTGAAAGCGTTTGTGACTGTGATACCAGTAGGTCCCCGCCTGCTTTACTCGAAAACGGTAATGATACGTATCTCCGGGAGGTATCCCTCTGAACGTTACGCCCGGCACCCCGTCCATTGGAAACGGAAGCAGGATTCCATGCCAATGGATCGAAGAGTCGGTGTCGAGCATGTTGGTGACATTCAGATTGGCTTCGTCGCCCTCGCGAAGACGCACGACCGGCCCGGGCACGGTTCCGTTGACGGCGAGGGCATTCCCACGTTCTCCGTCAATGACGGGCTGCAGTGGTGCAATCGTCAGGTCGTAGCGTGACTTCGGAACAACTGAATCAAGTCCACTGCTGGGACATGCCCACGCCGGAACCGCACGAATGAGTTGATCGGCCGCCAATGCAGCAGTCGCAAGACCACCTACGATGAAAGTTCTACG
Organism: Bdellovibrionota bacterium; assembly: GCA_046328905.1. Classification (GTDB taxonomy): domain Bacteria; phylum Bdellovibrionota_C; class UBA2361; order SZUA-149; family CAZDWZ01; genus JAXLVP01. Next base: position 423,900 of record JAXLVP010000002.1, on the reverse strand, counting down.
TTGAATGTGGCACCCCAATAGCTTCGAACGTAGCTACTAAAGGCCGGCGGTCTTGCGTTTGATATGATGCGGTTCAGGTTCGAGCCCTAAACGCTGTGTGCGGAAGAGAACGTTGGATTCATGACCCCTTAAAGCCCCAGATGTTGACGCGCTTCGGCGGGTATTGACGAGGCTCATGACATTGAAGGGACGGCGCTTATGATTCGAGCATGGGAGAGAGGGAGCGTCCAATCCACTTTTGGAGCAGGGCGTAATCGCTTGGAATAAGAAGGGTCTCACAAAAAAATGGTGAGCAGCGCTTCGCGCGGCGCGAGTCGAATGGACACGGTTGGAATCAATTCGAACCGTTTTCGAAGTACCGGTTGAGATCCACATCCCTCTCGATAAAAACTTTCAGTTTCATCGCATTATGGATGCAGCAGCGGCTCTCCATCAAGAAGGGCTCAGCTCCGCAAGATTGCTGAAAAGATAGGGGAACAGACAAGATAGTGAAAAAAGCCGTTTTTAGGTTCTCAAAACGGAAGGAAGCCTGTTGAATGCCGTGGAAGGTCGAGACGTATATCGGCTTCTCTGACCGTAAGAAGGCAATTGCTTTTGAGCGATATCTGAAGACTGGAGCAGGGAAAGCTTTTTCCAAGAAGAGATTCTAGAAAGCCGTCCTTCGCTAAAGCTTCGTATGGCAAGCCACCCTTCGCCCCATGCGAAGGGTGGCTTGCCATACGAAGCCCCCGAACGAGGCGAAGTATGGAGGTGGGGGGAATCGAACCCCATTACCCCAGCACTCAAGAAGAGCCATCGGAACGCCCGCGATCATTACATAATATTCGCGAAACACTTCCGAGTAATCCCCCTAGGGTGGATCACCTTGGTGGATCACTTTGGATCATTGAAACATGTCCGGTACCGAGACACAATGATAGTGTATTACAATTTGTGTTCCAATGTGGGTGGGGCATGTCGTGGAATATTGCGGGCCCCTTCTAAACCCTCATTGCTTCTACCCTTGATCTCTAACTGGTCGGTCAAACCGCCACCCGAATCTGCTTGTGGTTTAGTTGCTTCAGAAGACGAATGTTCGACGAAGCACTTTTGAGCTGGGTCATAAATGTAGAAGCGATAGAAAAGGTTCAAACGAGCTTCGAGAGCCTTTTTCAAAGATGGGTTCTTCTCCCAGCTGTGAAAGTGTTCATAACGCACCCGTCTTTCTCCCCACATCATCATTACGAGCGAACAATCTAGAGCCTGCAACAGTTTATCCAGGAGATCGCTTCGAAGGTATAAAAAGTTGCTGTTGTTGTCGCTCCCTTCGCGCTCCCGATATGCGGTTGCCTTCTTTCCGAACTCGTCTCTCAGCTCGATTTCGCGACGATATGGTAACAATCCAAGGGTGTCACAGATCACGGGAGATGGGACATGAAATCCCGAGTAGTTGTTGGCGACGCTATGGTAACTCTCCCAGGAATATCTCCATGCAGTCGGCTCTGTTCTGACACCCCGCTCGCCTTTGACTGAACTTACTATTTGATATCCGGCACGTACTTCGTCATTCGATGGCTTTTCAAGGAAGAAATCCATAGAGTCTATTCTTTCGCGAGGCGGAAGGGACCGGTTAATTCGCTCAAGAAGACGATCGGCCTTTGCGTCACGAGCGCGTTCGTCTTCAGCGTTCTCATGGCTGTATACGCGGACCGGAGAGAAATAGTTTTCGATGTCGCCTAGTTCTTCGAGGAGCAATTTCCATGCAGCTTTGACTCGCTTTCTTCGCTGAACATTTCGGGAGACGACGAAGTTTTCGTTTGCAAAGAGTTTCATGGCCCCTGATTTATGACGATAAGCAGCCGCGAATCGTCGAGACCAAGGAACCTCGCCAGCGTAAGTATAGTGGTCTTGAAAGCTATTTGGAGAATCAGCGCTCGGATGTGCTAGCCGCGGGACAATGTCCTTTAACCTTGCGATATCCTGGTTCCGGACCAAATTGCCGTCAAAGTGTGCAAAAATATCATGTTTTTTCGTTGGTCCGGTTTCGAGTAGAAAACCATCCAGCAAGAACCAGCTTTCGCCTCCGTTTGAGTAGTCGAACCCTGTTGCGCTGAGCACTGATGGAAACTCGGGGGTTAAACCGCTAACTACCCAGTCTTCATCCGTTGCTGCTTCGGTAACAATAGTCGGCGGGAGGCCAGGATCCTGTTCGGGCGGAGCGATTGGGAAGCTAGGATCTATATCGCAGTCAGAAATCCTCTCGAATGCAGAATCGCGTTCCAATTTCCCTCGTGCATCAAGGTGTCCGCACATTTCGAAATAGGCAATCCAACTGTACTTCTTGCCATACCGATCAACTTTGGCTCCGTCCTGCTTCGACCGACCAAACCAATCATGTCCAATCAGGTTGTCAATTTGCTCAAAGCGCTTTCGTGAGTAGCCGAGGTCTCCAATACGCCATTTTATCTTCCTGAGGATCTCTTGGTATCCTTTGTGGCTGTCATCATAGTTACGTCGATCGCGAGCAAGCCGTCCGATTGTATAATTGCCAAAGTCCATCTGAATCGCGTTATCAACTTCCGCCAGAACATCATCAAGTATTTTAGATGCAGGGGGGAATTTTGAACGACGACCGGCAAAGGGGGGCTTCAGATATTTCCTATCTCGCGGGGCAACACATCTTGGTTTAACTTGTTCTGCTAAATTTATTATTCCCAGGGAATAGTCTCGTATCAGGTAATGACTACTTTTGAGCTTTCCACCTGGCCGGAATACTTGCTTGACGAGAAATCGAGCAAAGCGAACTAGGTCCTGACGGAAGTCGTTAGAGACGGGAAAGGCCCACTGCGACATTGCGACGCCGAAGCAGGCCGCTAACATTCTCTCTGGAAGGTAAAGATCGGAAAATGACAGGCTCCTAGCTGTATGACTAAAGAGTTCACGATGATGATACTCGCCAAGCCTTACCAGTATTTTCGTGACACGATCTCGAAGTTTGCGATCTACCGAAGTCAGCAACAGCGAAAGCAGAGAGATTAGATGGGTTACATCTGAGAAGGCTATCTTGCTCAGGTCGTGCGCTTCGCACCACTTGATGAGGCGGTCAAAGGCGTTCCCGTAAGTTCGACGCCGAACTACCTCTCCCCAGAAAATGTCCCGATCGGCCATCGTCATTTTTTCTAAGTTCAAATATGTTCGATCGCCAGAATAGGGGTGCTTTGACTTAGTTCCGACCGAGAACAGAACTTCAAACGTTCGAGCCCGAACATATTCGTTCCACCGAAATAGATAGTTCGCGAGCACTCGATCTGTTTGCTTTGTCACACTGGTTGGTGCACGCCAAAACATTCCCCCGAGACAAGGTTCCAGATAAGCAGACAAGTTGCGATTCTTCTTTGGGAGATAGAAGAATAGCTCCCTCTCATCTTCGGGTAACGCTTTCTTCGTGCGTTCGGGAAATTCAACGATAATCGCTTCTGCCCAACCTGGCATCTCGAACCGTTCACTCCCGTGGTCCAGGAGGCGGAACACCTTCCCTAGAGGCATGTTTCCGTAAAACGATTGTCGGATACGAGACGGACTCTTCGTATTGAGGTGCTGCTCAAGGAGGTGGCGCGCGACGATGTGATCGCTGAATCGCTCGTATGGCAGGCGCGCGACGGTAAGATAGTCATCTGCGCCGTTACCGGTCCATCGTTTGTCTTCGACGAGCAGTCCTTCAGAACTCATCCGAAAATAAAGGTTAGTGGCCTTGCCCTTATCGGCAAGTAATGGATCGGCGGCAATTAGCTCAATGCAATCATCAAACGGTATGTAATCTTGCATACGAGACGCCATCCAGGCTGCAAAGCCTGCTTTGTCTGGAGGGTTGATATCCTTTCGGCCCTTAATTAAGTTCCAGCAGTATCTTGACGGCAGACCGAGGTCCTTCTCAATACGACCTCCGGTATGGTTTACAAAGGTTTCCAGGATAAAGGTCATCCCCCTTTGGCCGGACGTTATCTCGCTAAACCCCTTCTTGAATTCTTTTTTCGGTAGTTCCCGAAACGCTTCACAAAGCACTTTTAATGTCAGCGGCCTGGAAAATTCCTCTGCGAGAAGCGGGACGTCTGGCAATGGGATATTGTAGTACCTGAAGAACTCAGACTGGGCATCGAACTCAATATCGGTGAATCCATGGTGATTCACCTCGACGAATGCTCTTCTGGTGCTTGGAGAGAAGATCTCTTTATCAAAGGGGGTTCGACAACTAACGATAAGACCGAGGTGCGACTTATCAGAAAGTAGTTTTAAGAGTGTCGCTATCGCAGTTCTCCAGTCTGGTCTGTGCGACTCGTTTATGCCATCGATTATGAGAAGCGCGCGTACTCCCTTATTCTTACCCATTTGGTTTAGTGCCGTTATTAGCTTATCGAACGTCGACGACATCTTCGAATGAAGCGCCAAAGAGCTGAGGGGCGATGGAGCGGTGGAAAAGTCTTTCGCTAGTACAAACAAAATCGGATGCCCAGCATTCAGTAAGCGACGTGACGAATCCGCAAGATGATGTGTTTTGCCAGTGCCCCACTGTCCGAGGAGCAATAAGCTTGCTTTTGATTGCAGACGGCAAGCTGGAGAATCGGCGAAGATCGACACGTCCGAAAGCATAGACCGATAGCCTCTGAGGTGATTCTCAAGAACTTGAACCTCTCTAAGCTCGGGGGTCTCGGCGCTCGCTTTACCCTGGGGGCGAAGCTCCGAGATCCGATCAGAAAGTTTTGATCCTACTTGATTGACGATTGAAAGTTGTCGCTCTACGCTCCTTCTGATTCGGGCTATGATTGACGAAGCATCTTCTGGTGACGACCCGCCTAATTCAGAAAGAAGCTTGATCGCGAGAGAGGGTTTTCGAATCTTAAGCGGGCTCTTACGAGCGGTCTCCGACATAAACGTTGAATAAGCTTTGTCTAAGGCACTTGACAGCTCCAATGCTTGAGCTTGAAATTCTTGTGAGAAGGCAAGGCCGTTTACGGTATTTACTAGATCCTCAATCGGAAGGTTTGGCGCGCTAGAATCGATAGCAGGCGTATAGCGAGGGCCTGCGCTACCTATTGATCGCTCCGTTGCCTGCTTGGCTGCTGCGAATATTTCTCGGTCATCTTTCATCGGCGATCAGCTAACCGGTCCAGAGGTCCATTAGAGCGCTCACGTATTCAATCTACGCCGCCTCCGCATTCAAATTAATCCGTTCAATAAGCTGAATGATCTGTTCCGCCTGTTCCGGGAACACACCGATGACGCCATCGGTGCTTTGGTCGGTGAAGGGCTGGTCGAAGAGCTTGTCGGGGCTCATGACTCCGTTCTTCACGAGGTGTTCGATTATCTGATTGATGAAGGTGATCTGGTCGGCGGTTAGGCTACCGGAGGAGAGGAATGCGGCGAAGGCTTCCTTGGCAGCGTTGCGGTCGAGGCCGACTAGTGAGCGGATGAAACGTCCTAGCGGCTGTTTGCCATAGATCTTCTCGAACTGTTCACGTGTTCCGGCGGCATCTTGGGTGAAGAGGATTTCCTCTAGTCCGGCCAGATCGGTTGTGGAGATGGGGAGGTTGTTCATCAGCCGGGCAATGGTGATGTGGTTCTTGTGGTCCCGGACGAAGCGCTCGACCTTGAGCTTATACTGGGTCACGTCGCCATAGGTCGGCATGAATTCGCTTACAATCATGCCTTCGCCGATTTCGTCTTCGAAGTTGGTGTACACGCGGCTGAGACCACTTTCGGCGTCGATGAACTTGATGAGTTCTCGAAGCTCTTCGCGCATCTCGTCAAGGAGCGGAACGGTGATGTTCTGCCAGTAGTCGTCTGTCTGCACTAAGCGGATGAGGTCGATCTTCGCCGCAACCGATGGGATGTTTCGCTTCTTCTCTAAGGATGTAGCTAAAGAGATGATGCTCGACTGATAGCCTGCTTGCTTGGGGCTTGCTTCGAGTATTGAGACTGACAGATTAAGAACGAGCAGATCGAAGCGTCTTGCGAACTCGTCATCATCATCCGGGTATGGAAGCCCGCTCAGGTGCATGGCGATATCGTGATAGTCCGTGGGGCTTAGCGAGTCCCAGGAGGCACGGTCAAGGAACTTCTGAACATACTTGCGGTGTGGGCGAACGACGAAGCTGTCGACGTTTACAGAGAGGAGCTGCTCATGAAGGCTATCTTTTAGTTCTTGAACAAGAGCCGCGGCTTCCTCTGATTTCTTCGGATCGGATTCGAGGTAACGGATGATCTGCAACCGCCTCTTGAAGATCTTCTCCTTTACGGACTCCTGCGGTTGGGTCTCAACACCCTTGGGGTTCTTTCCGAAGAATTCGAAGTTCTGGCAGTAGTCAAAGATGTAGAAGTTCTGCTTGTCCTGATCGGGGCCGAAGAGGTTCGGACAGAGGCGGGTTCCGCGTCCAATCATCTGCCAGAACTTGGTTCGGGAGCGGACGACTTTGAAGAAGACTAGGTTCACAATCTCTTCAATGTCGATACCGGTGTCGAGCATATCGACAGAGACAGCGATGAACGGGTCTTTGTCGGCAACATCAAACTCGTCGATGAGGGTGTCGGCGTATTTAATCTGGTTATCGATAACGCGGAGAAACTTTCCGGCAAGGTGGGGATAATTGCGGTTGAACCGTTCCTCGATGAACACCGCGTGGTTGTGGTTCTTTGCGAATATGATCGACTTTCCGAGTTTATCGCCGCCTTCGATCTTGATGCCGTTTTGCATCAGGTGGGCGAGGACCTTATCGACGGTGTCCTTATTGAAGAGCCAGCTATTCAGTGCTCCCGGTTCAATCTCCTTTGGCATCGAGCCAGTTTCATCATCAAAGAACGTCTCTTCGTATTCCTCTTGCTCTTCTTCTGAGAGGTCATCGTATTTGATACCTTCGCGATGGAATTTAGTAGGTACCGACACCGGAACAGGTGGAACAAGAAACTTGTCCTCTATTGCTTTATCAAGCTCGTACCAGCTTGTCGGGACGTTGTTCTCACAGTGGAACAGAGCGTAAGTATCCTTGCCGACCTCCGAGCGCGGGGTGGCGGTAAGCCCGATGAGCAGACTATCGAAGTATTCAAAGATAGCCTTGAACTTGTGGTAAACGGAGCGGTGGGCTTCGTCGATGATGATAAGATCGAAATAGTTTGTGCCAAAGCGCTTTTTGCCGTCGCTTCGGGAATCATCGATGAGATTCATCATCGAGTGATAGGTAGAGAATACCAATCTAGTATTTTCCTCTTCCGTTTCGCTTACGATGTTTACGGAACCAACATTCGGCAGCAATTCTGTAAATCGCTTCTTCGCCTGACGTACTAGCGCTGTTCTATCCGCCAGAAAGAGCACCCGTTTCACCCAGTTCTGCCGCATGAGCAGCTCGACAAGGGCTATGCTCATTCTCGTCTTGCCGGTTCCCGTAGCCATGACGAGCAGCGATTGGCGCTGACGCTCGTTTTCAAATCGTTCCTTAACCCTTGTTGCCGCTTCTATCTGGTAGTAGCGGTCGATTATGTCAGTCTTAGGCTCGGCCCCCGCCAGAGGGAGCCTGTCTTTGCGGCGGTTGATTAAGAGCTGAAGCTCATCCTTTGTCGCATACCCTTGAACATTTCGCGGTGGGTAGAACTTGTCATCCCAGAGCCAGATCTCATAGCCGTTTGTGTAGTAGATAATAGGTCGCTGACCGGTCTCTTTCTCAAGGCAAGTGGCATAGAGTTCGGCTTGTCTCTGGCCTTCGATTGGGTCTTTACTCGTTCGCTTTGCTTCAACGATCCCAAGCGGCAATCCGTCGTCACCCCAGAGGACATAGTCGACGTAGCCTTCGCCGGTCGGGTTGGGCATGCCCTTGACCAGATACTCGACATCACGTCCTTCTGCGAACTTGTCCCAGCCCGACTCGCGGAGCATCACATCGATTAGCCACTTACGGGTATCAGCCTCGGTGATGATCTCGGGAGTAGTCTTAACCCGTTCAGTGTTCTGTTTTTTAAGGGATTCTATCTCTTGGCGAAGGCGCTCAATCTCCCCTTCGTTTTTGAGGCGCTCCTTTCGTTCGTTTTCGTATCGTTGATCTTCACCCTGGAGCTTTGCTTGAAGTTCGGCGATGGTTCGCTTTGATTCCTGGAGTGCGGATGCTTCAGGTTTAGGGATTAACGCAGCATCGAACGGTGTCTTGTAGTCGGTCTTTGTGTAGATGCGGACAGCCCAGGAGAGGACACCGTGTAGAGACTTTACGATCTCGATTCCGTCGTACTGCCTTATCTGCACATCGCTGTGTGCGGCCTGGTTTCCGATTTTGTGAATGAGACGGATGTATTGGAACAGACCAGACGGAGCGATGAGTTTCTGGAAGGTCGGTTCGTGAATGAGGGCTGAGAGGTTGTCCTGATAGGGCCGCTTTAACGTGCGGTCAAAGTCGTAGAGCCATTTGACGGTCTTTTCGAGAGCGCGGCGGGCGTAGAAGGCGGAGGTTCGAGGTTGCGTTAGAGCTGTGGACTCGGCGTGCCAGGCGTCCTCTTTGAGTTTCGACCATTGCTGCGGGAGGAAATCAAAGTTGGAGGGCATGAGCCTCCGAGTTATGTGATTCTACCACTGCATCAGATTCTTGAGTTTCTTTTCCAGATAATAAGTATCCGTTCAGACACTTAGACAAGCGTTTCAGGTGATTGAGTGCGCTAGCCTCACTGGTAGATACTTTTGCAGCGTGAGTCACGATCTTCTCAAATTCCAGCTGTTCCTGAATCGGCGGAAGTGGAATGTGGATTTTAGCAATTCTAGTCAGACCAAGATCGCGATTTGCAATCCCTCTAGTAAATCTTTGCGATTGTTTGTAGCAAAACTCGGAATTAAGCATGTGCTCTAAGAACAACGGACGAACAGTCGCCTTCGGCCGCAAAACAGCCAAATGCACCCAGACGGCAAATGGCCAATCCCAATCGACACTTTTTGCATAACCAGTGGTTCCGCCCTTCGTTAAAAGGACGTCGCCCTTCGATGGTCGAAAGCGTCTAGTTATCTCTGCGTATGTATCCGAAGATACGTGCTTAAGATCTTCGAGAATCAATCTTCCCGGTCTTATGTTGCGGGTTGAAAGAATTGGAACTCCAGTCTCCGCATACTCGGGTGAAACATGCGGCCCGTCTTTGATAGCCTCCGTTGCATCTCCAATGGTGGTAATCGGCCACCCCTTCGGATTCGTCACCGGATCTCCAAACATCTCCAGAAACACCGACCGAAGGAATGAATCTGTCAGCTCAATTGCTTTTTCGCGTTTGCGGCGGATCTCGTCGGCTTTGTCGAGGATCGCCGCGATGCGCTTTTGTTCGCCGAGGGGTGGGAGGGGCACAGCAAGGCGCTTCAATTTGCTCGCATTCAATCCGCCCTGTGCTGTTCCCGTGATTCCTTTCCGAATCTGCCGCCAATAGTTCGAAGACTCGAAAAAGCGAATAAGATATCTTGGATCGACGGTACTTAAGGGACGAACCCTAATTAGATAGGACGCGAAAACCGCCTTCTCGGGGCAATGACTAATGAGAAAACTCTTTCCAGTGGTGGCGCCAGTCCGCGCGAAAACGATATCCCCCGGTCGAAGCGCATATCTATCAAGGTCTTCGGGCGGAACATTGCAAAAGGGAACCGTCTGCCAGTTCACTTGTCCGTCTTGAATATCAGTAATTCGCAGAAACCTAGGTCCGACCGGATTTGTTGTCGCACTTGCGGTATAACCGTAATCGATCATTTCGGTTAGGTCTTCGAGGTGCTGATACGTGCAATTCGGCTTCATCCCAGCATCCCCCTCAACTCCTTCAGATCTCGCTGAATCTCTGTTTCCAGGGCATCCAGCTGATCCAAAATCACGAGCGGCGGATCGTAGCTCACCTCGTCGTGTTCAATCTCCTTGTATCGGTTAATCGAAAGGTCATACTTGTTCGCAGCGATCTCCTCCTTCGGTACAAAGAAGGCTTTCGCAGTTCTGTCAGTATCGTTCTTCCTGTTCCGCTTGTTCCAGCGTTCGATGACATCGGGGATATCGTTATCAGAGATGGGATCGCGCTTGTCGTCGAGGCTGTAGCCGTCTGCGGTCATGTCGTAGAACCAAACGTGATCGGTTCCGCCGGAGTTGGTCTTAGTGAACAGCATGATTGCGGTGGACACCCCAGCGTATGGCTTAAACACCCCAGAGGGCATGGAGATGATGCCGTCTAGCTTGTGCCCTTCGACTATCGTTTGCCGGATCTGAACGTGCGCCTTCGACGAGCCGAAGAGCACACCGTCAGGGACGATACAGGCGCAACGCCCACCGGCCTTTAGCTGTTGAAGAAACAGGGCAAGAAATAGCAGCTCAGTCTTCTTGGTCTTGGTGATTGCAAGCAGGTCGCTCGCCACTTCGTCGTAGTTCAGCGACCCGGTGAAGGGTGGGTTTGCAAGAATCAAAGTATAGGCATTTCGAATATCCTTCCCAGACTCTGAGAGGGAGTCGATGCTGTGAATGTTCGGATTCTCAACACCGTGGAGAAGCATGTTCATCGCGCCGATACGAAGCATGGAGGCATCAAAGTCAGAGCCGTTGAAGAGCTTGTGGTTGAAGTGCTCCTTCTTCTTCTCGTCGTGGAACAGTTCAGAACAATTATCTCGAAGATATTCACCCACTGCGACGAGAAACCCGCAGGTGCCGCAGGCCGGATCGCAGACCGTGTCGTCCGGTGTCGGCTTCACCAGCTCGACCATCATCTGAATGATATGTCTTGGAGTTCTGAACTGGCCGTTTTGACCAGCTGAAGCGATCTTCGAGAGAAGATACTCGTAGAGGTCGCCCTTCGTATCTCTGTCCTCCATCGGGAGGTCGTTGAGCATGTCCACGACGCGCGCGAAAAGTGATGGCGTGGGAATAACGAATACCGCATCCTTCATGAAGCGGGCGTAGGCACTCTCGCTCCCGGCTTTGCCGTTTGTCTTCCGACTAGGGAGTGTTTCTTTGATGAAGGGAAACACCTTGTCCCGGAAGAGCTCATACATCTTCTCAGGCTGTCCGAGGTCTCGAAAGCGCGACCACCTGAGGCGCTGCTCATCTTCACTGTCGAGGAAGATCGGATCTTCAATTGGCTTTTTCAGCAGGTTGGCCTTCTTCTCCCGTGCGGTGTGCAGCTCATCGAGGCGGCGCACAAACAACAGATAGGTGATCTGCTCGATAACGGTGAGACCATTTGAGATCCCGCCCGACCAGAAGGCGTCCCAGACTCTATCGACCTTTGATTTTAGTTCTCCTGTAATCACGCTTGCTCCTTCCTAGAGGTTTTTAACCATCGGTCGAAATGCCGAGTTGAATTTTACGAGTTGATCGGCAATCCACGCATGCTGACTCGGCCAATCCGCTTCATCGCTTGGATCTACCTCCTGCTTGTAGAGTGCTATTCGTGCGGCCTTCCGCCCCGGTAGTTCCTGCCATTCAAGAGGGACACCGATATCTTTTTCGATTGCTCCTCGGTTCTCTTCGAGCATCTTGAATTGTTCTTTGGCTTTTGAGTTTGGCAGATACAGCTCAACACCGATTCGCTCGTCGACTGAATTCACGGTTGCAGCGAGATGCATCCCGCTTCTACCGATACTGAAATTCGTCCAGTGTTGGGGAAGCGGCTTCTGGGGTCTGATGCTCAGATTATTGCGGGTGATGAATTCTCCAAGAGCTGCCCAGTAACGCTGTTGTTGCAGCTTTGTTTCGGATAATGGCGCTGCTGCTAGGCTATGAGCCGCTGCGGAGACTGTCTTTGACCAGTCATTTGGCTTTGAAACGATGTTGAACTTCGGCGCATACGGAGAATTGCCAATTTGCCATAGCTCTACTTCGACGCCGAAGAATTGAAGGGTTTCGACGGTGTTTTCATTCAACCAATCTATTGCGGCGCGGTGTTCTTCCCGCATCTGTGCAGAGATCCAGATAACGGTGTTCGCGTTGAGCCCCGCTGCATAGGTGATGATCTGGCCGAGGTGGGTGTGATCGGTGCGCTCAAGCTGATTCTCAATTAGTACAGTTTGCTCGGTGGCGGTATCTTTGCAGAGGATATCTGCTGAAAACACTCCGACCGATTGCTCTTTGCCGGTGACTTCGAGTTCGATTCCGAGTGCTTCGGAGAGGAGGGATATGTTCTCTGTCTGCGCAAGCCATGGCGTGAACTCACTCGCCTCGTGCTCCCACGCTTCGCGTAGCTGTATCGGCTCCAGTCTGCCAAGCTCAATTTTCATATCGCTAGTCGCATCTCCATTCCTGCGGCTTCAGCGCGATTCAGGATTCCATCGCCGAAGTGTCGATTTCCAAAGCTGCCGACGTTGAGCACAGGCATCTGTTGGCCGTCGATTTGCAATTCCCGCGACCGAGAGCCGCCCCTCTCCCTCGCGCGGGTTATTCTGCCATGCTCCCCGAGAAGCTCACGTGCAGTAGAAACTGCGCTTGCAAAGTGGGCAGATCGGAGGATCGGAGTGTTCAACTCGTTGCAATGATTAGCGAGTGATAATAGCCGGTTTGATAGAAAGGTCTAGTGAATCGGGTCGTCGTTGGTTCGGAAAAGCGGGCATTCGCTAGCCGAATTGCCGGAAATGCTATCAACCAGGCGTTATAAAACACAGTAGTGGCAGGAAGACCTGGGCCCGATGCTCGGAAGAAATAGTTTCGCCATATGGCTGAAGATAGGGCGATTTGCATTGGTAGAATAGTTGGTCATCCATGCTGACGAAACATCACAGTCGCGGCTGGGATTCCAGGAGTCATGACCCATGTGTACAGCCTCAGAAGTGTCTTCCATCCAGCTCAACTCTATGTCCGCGTGAGCCACGACCCGGCTCAACGACTGTGTTATCACAACAGCGGAAGATGTCCGCATACTTGTAAGTTCATGCCGTGGAGAATCGCCCACTCGGAGAATTTTGAAAACAAGTCCCAAGCGCTTATGCAACAACGGCAAATTAAAAAATGGACAATAGGAAAAAAGGAAGCGCTGATTGCGGATGACGAGCAGGCGCTTAAAAATCTCGCAGAACGAAGACGCTGTTGATTTGAAGAGGGGGTTGGTCGCTTCGCTGCAACCGTCGTGCAACCGCATGGAGGGACGTCGATGGGACCTCTTGGCTTAACGCACCAGTGAGAAACCTCCTCGACTCGCCGAACAGATTCTCCATCAACAGCATGGAGGGCAAACCTCCCGCTTACACTGTCTGCTGTCGCTTCCGACGCAGACGACGCCGTACAGCGAATCATCGTAGGCGCAGCTCGCGCGACGAATGGATTGCTTTTTTATCTTCCCTCGCAGGCTCGGGGAGGAATGTTGAATGATGATTGCTGGCCGAACGGGCCCGTTCGACTCGCTGCGCTCGCTCAGGGCATTCGACTCGCGTCGCTCACGACGCCACTTACGTGGCTTGCCATGAGCGAGCCCCGCGCTTTGCGCGGCGCGAGTCGAATGGAGGTGGGGGGAATCGAACCCCCGTCCGCGGGACCAATTCTAGAGGCATCTACATGTGTAGATTGTGATTTAATCTCGCTGAGCAGACTCGCACAAACACGATGCTACTCAGCCAGCTTGTTTATAGTTTCGGACTGGCAGAACAGGCGACCGCTTCGTCCTATCTCGCTAAATTAACCTTCTTTGAGCCGCGAGCGCTCTCAAAGTCGGCCGCATTCGCAGACTAAGCTGCGAGTGCTACTGGAGCGTAATCGTTTTCGTTTGCGATTACAGTTTGCCGATTTTTAACCCGGCCGTCGGCGTCCGGGACATGCCACCTAAAGTCTCAACTCCCACGTCGAACCCTTTACACCCCCTGACGGCCTACTCGTGTAAACTTCCCGAGCAGAACCACGCGAGGAAATAACCGTACCTCTCAATAGACGCGTATGATGCGCGTTTGTACTGGTTGGTTGGGGAAATTTCTCCCCATAGTTACTCTATAAATGGTAACCTCGATATGCCCGCGGGTCAAGGAACCGCGGTTTATCGGCTGAATTGGGATTGAGATGTCCGGGCTGGTTGAAAAGTTTTTCTTTGAAGAGAACGGTTGGACCGGCGGACAATACTGTGTCTTTCGCGTTCTGCTCGGCATTCACCTGCTCTTCTCATTGCTCATTGAGCTCTCCGCATCGACGCATGCCGGTGTCTGGTTCTGGGTTCCGCTCACGTTGCTCGGCATTGTGGCGAGCATCGGCTTTATTTTCGGTCGCTTCGATCGATTAGCCGCCGTTGTGCTTGCTGGGCTTTGGGGGCGCTACGGCGTTATCCCGACCGCGCCGCATAACTCAGAGCCGCTCCTCATATACATCCTCCTTGCACACCTCGAGTTTCGGCGTGTTCCTCTCGGCCTTTTCGACCCGGATGACGAGAATCCTGCCGAGCCGTGGAGATTGCCTCAGCCGGTGCACGCCCTGATCTGGTTCATCGCGATCTTCTTCTATACCTTTGTCGGAGCGGGGGTTTGGCTTGGATTCGACTACCCGACGTTCACGCGAATGCTCGTCGTCAGCCCGCTCGCTCTGGTGCGCCGCTTTCGTCCCTTCGTCTGGTGTGTTCAGCTTTTCGTCGTGGTTTATCTCCTCGTCGCGCTCGGTGACATCGTGATGTCGCTGGTCCTTGTCCAACTCTTTCTTCTCGATCCGGCTTGGATTCGAGGGGTGGGAGCTCGAAGCGCTGAGCTCATCTTTTACGACGGGGACTGCGGACTGTGTCATCGTTTCGTCGTCTTCGTCCTTCGTGAGGATCGGTCTGGCGAGCGCTTCCGATTTGCTCCGCTCGGAAGTAAGACGTTCTTGAGCTCGGTTCCGGACAGTGGTCGAGCCAATCTTCCTGACAGTATCGTCGTGCTCACCGAAGACGGTCGCGTGCTGACGAAGAGTCGAGCGGTCGTATATGTGCTTCGAAAGCTCGGCGGGCTCTGGCGGGTGGGTGCCTTTTTCGTGCGGCTGGTTCCACGATTTATCGCCGATGCTGGTTACGATCTTGTCGCGCGCTTTCGAAAACAGTTCTTCGCTCATCCAAGTGGCGCGTGTCCGCTCCTTCCCGCCGTTTGGCAGCAGCGAATTCTTCCGGAGTAAAGAGCCGATGACAGATTCGTCGATCCTCACCGTTCGAAAAGGCGACGCAGCAACGATCACTCTGAACCGCCCGAGCGTTCTGAATGCGCTCAATACCGAGATGGCCGAGAACCTGCTGACCGCACTTCGCGATGCGTCCGGCGACTCGACTGTTCGAGCGATCCTTTTGTCCGCGGCCGGCTCCGGTTTCTGCGCCGGGCAGGATTTAGCCGAGTTGACAGCAGCGGAGGCTGCGGGGACGCCGCTCGAGCTTGGTCCGGTCGTCGAGCGTTACAACCAGATCGTGCAAGCAATTGTAGAAGCACCGAAGCCGGTGGTTTGTCAGGTCAACGGAGTTGCCGCCGGCGCCGGAGCGAACTTGGCCTTTGCTTGTGACTTCGTAATCGCTGCCGAGCGTGCGTCGTTTGTTCAAGCTTTTGTGAAAGTCGGTTTGATTCCTGATTCCGGCGGCACATTCTTCCTCCCTCGCCTTGTCGGGCTCGCAAAAGCTAGGGAGCTTGCGATGCTCGGCGAGAAAATTTCTGCCGCGGAGGCCTCTCGCCTCGGCTTGATCTACCAGGTCGTAGCCGACGACGAGCTTGCAGCTACGGTCGAGACCTTTGTGCAGAAGTTAGCTTCACTGCCCACGCTGGCGATTGCACGGATCAAAAAGGCTTTCGCGTTTTCGCTTAATAACTCGCTCGCGGAACAGCTCGCGGTTGAAAAACAGCTTCAAGTCGAGTGCGCTGCGACTGCCGACTATGCTGAAGGAAAACAGGCCTTTCTCGGGAAGAGAGCGCCTCGATATTCAGGGAAGTAGCTCGTTTTTCGCTCCACCGCGCGGGTTGACATCTCACGCTCAAACGGTAGATTTTCGGCAGCCGTTTCCAGCCAAATTACGCTCGCTCAACACACATCTCGGGAAGTCCTCAGAACTCGCCTCGTGCACCGGAGCTTCGGGTTCCAGTGCACTGAGGTTAGTCCACATTTCTGTTTTTTTTTCTGGGGTGAAACTATGGCGAGTAAGACTGCGCTCAAACTATCTTTTGTTCAAAAAGAGATACCTGAGCTGTTCCAACTCTTTCAGGGCAGCGATGCGACTGCTCGTGTCCTGGCTTACCAGGAGCTCATTCGTAGGAACTGGCAAGACGTTTTGCCGCACGCAATCCGCGCAGCCGGTAACGAAAAACCTTCGCGGAAAGGGACTCATGTCTGTTTCCGTTTGCTCGCGGAGATTTCAGCCGAGGCGATACCAAGCATGTTCGATGCTGCTCTCAAGCACAGACGACAGTCGATTGTCGCATCAGGCGAGCCGGCCGTCACTCACATGGAATGGCGCGGCCAGTTCGGTGCTCCGCCTGAGCTCATTCGCAACCCCGACGCTTTCGATCGGCAGCTCAACAGGGCGGCTGAGAAGAAGCGTCGGAGGAAACTGAGGCCAGAGGATCTCGCTTACGAATTCGACGACGAAGACGCCGCTTTGCTCGAAGAGATGGAGCTAGACGAATTCGATGACGATATGGCTCGATTGTTGAGCACTGCAATCGCTCAACACGGCGAGCCTGCGGTTGCTTACGCTCTCGAACGCATCAAGGATCCTGATCCGCAGGTGGTCTTCATTGCGTCCATGGTTCTCATCGATGCCGAGGAGTTTCCGCTTGAGCAGATCATGGAATTCGTTGATAACGAGCTCATTTGTCGATGGCTCGTATCCGAATGTGCTTGCGAATCTCTCATCCAAAAACCGGGAGCCCAGGCCGATAAGTGCCGACAGTTTGTAGCTGCCGCATGCCGCCACGAGTCGGTGCGAAAGAGCTTGAGCGCGTATTTGTTCGTGTCTTGGCGGATGCCGAGAAGAACGGACCCTGCAACTCAATCAGCAATGGCCCGGCAACTGCTCATTCCGATTTCGCGTTATGTCGATATTCGCAATGAGGTCATCCGGGGGCTTGGAACCATGCCCCACACCGCGTCCGATCTTGTCGCTGCGTTGCACGACGATTCGTTGCGGTCGGGAATGATGAGCGCACTTGAGCACGTCGGAGCGCCAGCCTTGCCCGCCCTCATCGGCGGACTGTCGGACCCGAAAATTCAAGAGTCCTGTGCCATCGTAATCTCTTTCCTGCGAAACGAGGGTGCTCAAGCGCTCCTGCGCGCTCGCGACCGTCTGCGTCCGGAACGTAACCAAGGAATATATCTGTCACTGAAGCTTGGAAGAGAGGAGTCTCTCGCGCTTGTGCTGGCGGAGATCAGGCTTCGTTCGATACGCGACTACCTGCAATCAGAACCCTTCACGCAAGATGCGCTGAATCTCCTTTCCTCATTCGGAGAGGGCGCTATTCCGGTTCTCACCGAGGAGGTCAAAAGTGGAACGCACGGACTGCTCGCCGCTCTGTCGCTCGCGCGGCTCGGCAATGTCGCGCATCACCCGCTGCGAAAGCTCTTGTCGAACGGAGGGAAAGCTTTCGAGTATGCGTCGATGGGTCTCCTTGCTGGGGGTCTTTTTGGTACTCGAGATTGGATTACGTGCAGTCAGGCCGATCAACGTGTTGCGGTCTACGCTGCCATCGAACGATTGCCGACTTGCGCACTCCGTCGGCAGGTCGTGACTCAGTTGGTCGAATCCGTAGAGCTCGAACCTTGGGAGCGCCTCCATGTGGAGTGTTTGGTGGCCTTGGAGCTTCGAGAGCTGCTCAAACGTGCATTCGAAGGCAAGTGCGCGAGGGTGAAGCGCTTCCTCGAAGACGCCGAAAGCCGAGAGCTGTGTTCAGCGCTCATCGGTCACTTCGGTGTGCTGTCAACCCCTCGTCCGGAGTATGACGCGATGCTTCTTCCACGACCGCATCGCGTGATTCCGATTTTTGTCGGGCACCTCGAATCGTCGAACGCTGCGACGCGAGCTTACGCCGCAAAGATGCTCAAGGAGATCGGGGCGCCTGCGGAGCCCTGGCTCTGCTCGGCCCTGACCGCCCGGCAACCGAAGGGTGCCCCGGCCGTGCTCAGCGTCCTCGAGGCGCGGAAGAATCCACAGCTGGCTGGTTTCCTCGTGACTATTTTGGAGCGGACGAAGTGTCCGGAAGTACGACTTGGTATCCTACGAGCTTTGCATGGTGTCGAGGCGATTGCTGATCGTGCCGCCCCGATTGTTTGGCGATGCATCGAAGACGGTAGTTCGCATGTGAGAATCGCAGGCGCCTCTGTCCTTCAGCGGCTGGGTGCCGCAGGAAGGCCTTACGCGCTGGATATGTTAGATCTCGCACGCAAATTCAATGCTGGGACCGATCTCCATCAGGCTCTTCGGAATGCCGCGAACGCACTGCTCTAGTCCCGTAGAGTAGGTGCAGGTTGAGGTTAATGCACCGAGGTTGTCAGTTGTGGACTCCTCGGTGCTGAATCCCAAAATAGCCGGATGCTTTTCGAGCTCTACAGAGCAGCGTTTCGCAGCCGATAGATGCTTCCTTTGAGATCGCACACATAGAGCTCGGACGACTCATCTTCGCCGAATGACGAAACCAAGATGTCCGGCCTTGCCAGCTCTCTCCGTTGCCACGTTCCATCAGCCTTTTCCGCGAGACTCCAGATTCGGCCAGATCCGAAATCACCGAATACATATTGGCCGTAGAGCTCTGGAATCTCACTTCCGCGATAGACGTAACCGCCTGTGACAGCGATTCCCAACGAATGGTCATACTCTGTTATCGGGAGAAGCTTGTTCGAGCGGTTGCAGTTTTTTGACGGATTGAAGCACACGCTTCCTTCCATCACACTCCACCCGTAGTTTCCGCCGTTAGTGACGATGTCGACCTCCTCGCGAGAGTCTTGCCCGACATCGCCAACGAAAACTCGTCCGGACACGTGATCGATTGAGAAACGCCATGGGTTACGAAATCCGTACGCGAAGATCTCCGGTAGGCCGCCACCGCTTACGAACGGATTGTCGGCTGGAACGGTGTACGGCGCGGCGCCGTCGATATTGATTCGAAAGATCTTTCCGAGAAGCGTTCTTGTGTTTTGACCATTGCCTTGGGGGTCTCCGAGTGAGCCTCCATCGCCAAGAGAACCGTAAAGGTTTCCGTCGACACCGAATGCAAGATGTCCGCCGTTGTGATTCGGGAACGGTTGCTTGACGCCGAGCACGAGTTTTTCGGTCGGGTCCGCTACGTCTGGGTCTGAGGCTGGTGCGGTGAATTCCGAGACGCGCGTATCTCCTTTGACGTCGGTATAGTTAATGAAGAAACGTCGATTGGCTGCAAACGAAGGATGGAACGCAAGCCCGAGCAGCCCCTGCTCACCATCAGTACTAACAAGCGTGTGGATGTCCAGAAACGGTGTTGGGAGCAGCGTCCCGTTCTTCATGATTCGAATCTTGCCTCCCTGCTCGATGATGAACAGTCGGCCCGAGCCGTCGTGTGCGTTGGTCACCAGCACCGGTTTCGTCAGGCCGCTTGCGACGAGGTCGAGGCGCACCTTCTCGATCGACCCCGGAACGAATGCAGCAGGGACCGGTATGATAGTGTCGATCTGATTTCTGCTGTTGGTCAAAACACGTATCGCGTCCCCGAGGAGCGAACCTCCCGTTGTGGGAGCGCCGGCTACGGAGCCCGCGACGCTATTTGCCGCTAGAGCGGCACTGACGGGAACATCCGCGCTGCCGGCGAGAACGAGCGGGGCCGTCTGCCGTCCGACCTCGTTACTTCCCGCAGCAAACGTTTCGACATCGACAGTCGCTGAGTGCAGATTCCGATCGATCACCCGGAACCAATTATACATTCCGAGGAATGTGTTCATCGGCGCCGCGAGAAGCTGTGTCGAATCGGTGGCAAACCCAAACTGTTGCCGCGCATATGCCCAAGCGACAGTCGAAGACGAGGCAATCTGTTTGCCGTAGAAGAGTGACTGAAGAAATACCGGCTGAGTAGGATCGGAGCAGACGAGCCGCAGCGTTCCGGTGTTTGTCTCCCCGAGCGATTGATTCACGAACACATGCGTCTGTGAAAACGGGTCGACGCGCACGGATGTTGAGTTGAGCAGCGTCCCGACGCCGTTTCGAGTTTCGAGCGTGACTTCGGCCACGTGGTCTGACAGATTTCCGATCTCAGCCCAATTGAGCGCGGGGTTCATTGTGGATGCGAATACCGGTTCGGAGCTGCAACTGCCCCGACTTGCGAAGAGCGGAAACGCGAAGTTGAATGCCCCACCACGAGTCGAGTACCTGATCACGAACGCAAAATATTGTTGCGATGGATCGCTTGGAATGAAGCGGTAGAGACCGACGACCTGTCCGCCATTCAACGCGCTTTCATGTCCCAAGGCCACGTCCCGCCTTCCCCCCGGGGAAAGCTCATCGACTGCGACCGTCTGGAGAAGGGCGCCTGACTGGTCATACAGCTCGATCGAGCCGCTTAACGCGGTCGCCGACGGATTCACGATACTCAACCAGTTTGAAACTGGTTGGAGACCCCCTTCGGGATTAAAAGAGTTGAAGGTGCCACCGCTCGTTCCGGTCAGCGGATCCATGACCGGCATGGTGTATCCGTAGTCGAGCATCTTCCCCGTATTCGCGGAACCAAAACGGTAGAAACTTGTCACGCAACGAAGGCGATCGGTTTGATCGTTCGTAGCGCCAGGGAGAGCGACCACATAAGTCCCGTAGCTGTCGGC
This sequence comes from Bdellovibrionota bacterium, assembly GCA_046328905.1. Taxonomy (GTDB): domain Bacteria; phylum Bdellovibrionota_C; class UBA2361; order SZUA-149; family CAZDWZ01; genus JAXLVP01. The sequence continues at coordinate 403,195 of JAXLVP010000002.1, read as the reverse complement.
AGGAACGAGGTTATTGAGTGGAAGATGAAACGTGCCGGAACCAGGGACCACGAACGGAACGCCGACGATTGAGCTCCCGGAGGAATCTCGAAGGGTCACCGCTACGGTGGTGGACGAAAGCGAGTAATTGTTGCACTCGATGACGTTCAGTTGACTTAAGTAAGTGTTCCAAATCCCGGTTGCAGGGTAATGGACGAGCGCAGAGGTCGTGAGCTGCTGAGCCTCGACGGGGAGCGGCAGTGCGCAGCAAACCGCAATCAACGGCAACATTCGTAGGAATAGATTTCGCATAACTGAACCTCTACCAAGTGCGTCGGACACACCTTTCGTTTACTACATCGCGGAAGAAGCTCAAACGACGCTAAAGATTGCGTGTCCACTTTCGGCGTGGCAAGCTCGGAAAAGTCAACATTTGCTGAGGTCTCTCATGAAAATCGGTGTTGCCGGCGCAGGTACAATGGGGCAGGGAATCGCGCAGCTCGCTGCGTCCTCTGGGGCAACTGTTGTTGTCTCCGACCGCTCTTCTGCAGCGCTCGCAGCGCTGAAGCCGAATATCGAGAAGCTTCTCCAACGCAAAGTCGACAAAGGAACACTCGAGAAAGCGAAGCTTGTCGAGACGCTGTCGCGACTCCATACTTCTCCCGACCTGAGGTCGTTCGACGGCTGTGACCTTGTTATCGAAGCGATCACTGAAAACTTGGGACTCAAGCAGGAGTTACTGAAGGCGATTGAACAGCAAACTTCGGACTCATGTTTGATTGCGACGAATACCTCATCGCTTTCCGTGACTGCGATTGCCTCTGCTTGCAAGCGTGCTCATCGAGTATTGGGTCTTCACTTCTTCAACCCAGCGCCCGTAATGCCGCTGGTCGAACTGGTGCATGCACTCCAGAGCTCTGATGAGACTTTGAAGCGGGGAGAGGAGATGGTCGCGTCATGGGGTAAGACTGTGATTCGAGTACAAGACACGCCGGCGTTTGTCGTGAATCGAATCGCTCGACCTTTTTACGGAGAAGCGCTTCGAATATTCGAAGAGGGCATCGCCGATCCCCCGACGATCGACTGGGCGATGAAGCAGCACGCCTTCAAAATGGGTCCGTTCGAATTGATGGATTTCATCGGTATCGACGTCAACTACGCGGTGACTGAGAGCGTATTCGAATCTTTTTACTATGACTCGCGGTATCGACCGTCCCTGCTCCAGCGAAAGATGGTCGAAGCCGGCCGGCTTGGCCGCAAGACCGGGCTCGGATTTTTCGACTATCGGTCGACCGCAGCTGAACCGCACCCCAAAACCGATGCTCGGCTGGGTAGCGACATCTTCGACAGAATCTTTGCGCTGCTGGTAAACGAAGCAATTGATGCAGTGTTCTGGGGGATTGCGTCGCCGGAGGCGATAGAGCAAGCAGTAACTCTCGGCGTGAACTATCCCAAAGGTCTATTGCGCTGGGGGGAGGAATACGGGCTCGAACGCATCTTATTGCGGCTCGAAGCGCTCCAGAGCGAATATCGTGAGGAGCGATATCGTCCCTGCGTTATGTTGAAACGCATGGTGAGAGACCAGGGAACCTTCTTCGGCGTGCCATGTTGAACGGAGTTTACATTGTTGATGCTGTGCGAACGCCGATCGGGAAATACGGCGGGTCGCTTGCGCAGGTGCGAGCGGACGATCTTGCGTCACTTCCTCTCGCTGAACTGCTGCGGCGGAATCCGTCGATTGATCGTGCTGCATTCGACGACGTGCTCCTCGGTTGTGCCAACCAGGCCGGCGAAGACAATCGCAACGTGGCGCGTATGGCGGCGCTTCTCGCCGGCTTGCCCCACGTTGTTCCAGGCATGACGCTTAATCGTTTGTGTGGGTCGGGAATGAGCGCAGTGCTGTGCGCAGCCGATAGCATCGCATCGAAAGCGGGAGATCTGTATTTGGCCGGCGGTGTCGAGCACATGACCCGCGCGCCGTACGTGATGGCGAAACCGGAGGGTGCGTTTGCCCGCTCGCCTGAACTTTTCGACACGACACTCGGTTGGCGGTTCGTGAACCAAAAGCTGAAAGCGATGTACGGCATTGATTCGATGGGTGAGACCGCCGAGAACGTTGCGGAGCTCTACGCTATCACTCGAGAGGATCAAGACGCATTCGCCCTCCGTTCGCAGCTACGAGCTGAGCAAGCTCAGAAGTCGAAACGCTTCGAACGTGAAATAGTTGCCGTCTCCGTGCCGCAGAAAGGTGGCGCTGTGTCCTCATTTAACGTCGACGAATTTCCACGCCATGGATCTTCTTTTGAGGCACTCGCGAAGCTCACCCCGGCCTTTCGCAAAAACGGTAGCGTGACCGCTGGAAACTCCTCCGGAATAAACGACGGTGCGTGCGCCGTGATTGTCTGTTCGGAGCAAGCGGTAGTCCGATTCGGCCTCACTCCTCGGGCGCAGATTCGCGCGTCGACCGTTGTCGGAGTGGAGCCTCGAATCATGGGCATGGGTCCGAGCGAGGCGATACGGCGATTGCTGGCGAAGACCGGATTGACTATCGAACAGATCGACGTCATCGAGCTCAACGAGGCGTTCGCATCGCAAAGCCTAGCGTGCCTGCGACAGCTTGGAATTGCTGACGATGATGCTCGAGTCAATCCGAACGGCGGCGCGATTGCGCTCGGGCATCCGCTCGGAATGAGTGGGGCGCGATTAATCACGACTGCGCTTTACGAGCTCGAAGCAAGAAAGGCCCGCTATGCCATCTGTGCGATGTGCATCGGCGTCGGGCAGGGAATTGCCACTTTGATCGAGCGCGTATCGTAGAGACTATGGCCAACATTTTTTCATTCGCGGGATTTACGCCGGTGGTTCACGAAACTGCCTTCGTGCATCCGAACGCCACAGTCACTGGCAACGTGATCATCGGAAAGAATGTTTACATCGGTCCAGGAGCGGCGTTGCGGGGTGACTGGGGAGAGATTGTGATTGAAGACGGTTGCAACGTTCAAGAGAACTGCACCGTTCATATGTTTCCGGGTGTCCGGGTACTACTTCAAGAAGCTGCGCACATCGGACACGGGGCTGTCATTCACGGCGCCGAGATCGGAAGAAATGCGCTCGTCGGAATGAATGCAGTGATCATGGATCGTGCCAAGATCGGCGAAGGGTCGATCGTCGGTGCACTGACCTTCGTTCCGCAGGACTTTGTCGTACCACCGCGCAAGATCGCGGTCGGCAATCCTGCGAAAATAGTGAAGGACGTGTCTGACGAAATGCTGGCATGGAAGACCGAAGGTACGAAGCTCTATCAGGCCTTGCCCGAACAGCTTCGAGCGAGTCTCGTGCCCGCGGAGCCCCTCCGCGCCGTTCCTAAGGATAGACCAAACCAAGAAGCGCTTTATAAGACTTGGGCTGAGATCAAGCCGAAGTCGTAAACCGAAGCAACAGTGGAGATCCTATGTCACAGCCGATCGATGGTGCCGTAAAGATCGGCCACGTGCATCTGAAGGTCGCCGATCTGGAGCGCTCACTCCAGTTTTATCGGGACGTCCTAGGCTTCGAAGTTACACAGCGCCTCGGCTCGAGTGCAGCTTTCCTGAGCGCGGGTGGCTATCATCATCACATCGGGCTGAACACCTGGGAAAGTCGCGGTGGCTCACCGCCTCCGCCACGCGCAACCGGCTTGTATCACGTGGCCATCCTCTATCCCAATGAACGGACTCTCGCGGACGCGCTTCGACGGCTTATTGCCGCAGGGATTCCACTTGATGGTGCCGCCGATCACGGCGTGAGCCAAGCATTGTATCTTCGAGATCCTGACGAAAACGGGCTCGAGCTCTACTGCGACCGACCTGAGGAGGCTTGGCCGCGCGGGGAAAAGGGTGAGCTCTTGATGGTTACCGAGCCGCTTAATCTCGACAAATTCCTCTCTCTTTGAGGCTGCGGCCGTCTCGCGCTTTTCGACGCCCTATGATCTCGGTTGGTTAAGTTTCATACCGCCCTCGCCGACGCTCAGACAGCCGCGCACGCTCGGCCGACACGCTCATGACCACGGTCATAAGATTCCGGCAGAGGAATGGTATCCTGAAGCTCATCTGACGGTCGACGCAGTCGGTCGCTCTCGAACACAGGGACGCTCGCATGTTTTATTCCGTTTTGCTCGACTCACGACGTCCCCCTGATGCCGCTCGAACCGACAAGGCGCCGCCTCCGTTGCCGCCGCAAAAAAGACCTGCGCGTCGACGTCATTGGATACGAAATTCGATACTGCTGCTCCTGGCGCTCGTAGCGCTCTTGATCGTTTGCCTTCCGCTCATCGTGTCTACTACGGCGTTTCGAAACTTCGTGAGCCGAAAGGTGACACACGGCACTGGCCGTGAGTTCAAACTCGCGGGGGCGATGCATCTGCATTGGGGACTTCCGCCGCTTGTCGAGGCAGAGGGAGTCCAGCTCGCGAATGTGACCTGGGGAACAACAGCGCGGATGCTTGATGTATCGGACGCGAGCGTTACGATCGATCTGAGCTCGGTTTTTTTCGGCGAGCGTGTGAAGTTGCCGAAGATCGCACTTTCGAAGCCGGTGATAGTACTGGAGAAGAGCCCGCAGGGGCAGGCGAACTGGACCTTCAACAAGCAGGATGAAACCGCAGGTCAGGGTCCGAGCAAGGAATCGGAAAACTCGGAGAGCCCGGTAGAAATCGGGGATCTCATGGTCGACGATGGGACACTGGTCTACAAGGATCCCAATCACAAAATTGATGTGTCGGTTAAGTTTCGCATCGGCGTCGATGAGCAGGGCCAGTCAGCGATACATTTCGACGGAGGTGGAAAATACAACGGGCTCTCGTCGAAGATTGAGGGAACCGGGGGTTCTGTTCTCTCTATACACGATGACTCCAAGCCCTATCCTATTGATGGCAAAGTTACGGTCGGAAAAAGCTCAGCCCAGCTCAAAGGTACTATTCAGGGCATTGCTAAGTTCTCCGCGGTGGATCTCCATCTGAAGTTGAAAGGCGACTCGATGGCGGATCTGTTTCCTATCATCGGAGTTACACTCCCACCGACTCCTCCCTACCAACTCGCCGGGCAACTTGTGCGAACAGGGAACACGTGGCGCTTTGACAAGTTCGACGGGAAAGTCGGAGACAGCGATCTGAGCGGTGATTTCTCATTTGAGGTTGGGCGCGAACGTCCACTGATTCAGGCTAAAGTGACATCCAAGGTTCTCGACCTCGACGACCTCGGAGGGTTCGTCGGTGCTGAACCGCAGAGTGGCAAGGGTGAAACCGTGTCTCCTGCACAAAAGAGGGAAGAGGCCAAACAGGCTGAATCAGATCGTGTCCTTCCGTCAAGCGAATGGCGTCTCAACCGTCTCCGTGCAGTGGACGCCGACTTCGAGCTTACTGGCGAAAATATCCGGGGCATCAAGAACCCACTCGACAACGTGCATGTTCATTTTAAGCTCGATAACGGAACGGTGAACCTGGATCCTCTCGACTTCGGAGTCGCGGGCGGCAAAATTTCCTCACAGATCCGATTCGACGCGAAAGAGGATGTCATCCAGTCTGATGCCGACATCAAATTTCGGCGATTGCATCTGCAGCAGCTTTTCCCCGGTAGTAAGACCTTGGACGAAGGTTTCGGAATCATCGGTGGGCACGCGAAGATAAAGGGGAGAGGCAACTCGCTCGCGGCGCTGCTCGGCTCTGCAAACGGTCAGATGGGATTTGTCTCCGCACATGGTCGGATCAGTGAGCTCTTGCTCCAGATTGCATCGCTGAACGGGGGCGAGATCGTTCGACGGCTATTCGCAGGAGATGAGCAGGCGGAGCTACGCTGTGCCGTTGCTCAGTTTCAAGTTCGAGACGGTGTGATGAAACCTGACTTCTTGGTGGTCGACACTGACAGCACCGTGATCACAGGTGAAGGAACCGTTGACCTAAAGAACGAGCGATTGGACTTAGAGATCAAGCCGGCGCCTAAATCACCCGGAATTCTAAGCGCGCGGTCGGCCATTCAGGTTAATGGAACCTTCAAGCACCCTTCAGCCGGACCGGACGCGAAGGAGCTCCTTGTCCGGGGTGGAGCAGCGACCTTGCTCGCGTTCCTCAATCCGGCCGCCAGCCTTATTGCTTTTATCGAACCGGGAACAGGAGAGGATCAGCCTTGTAACGACCTGATTCGGCGCGTGAAGCAGCAAACGCACGTAAATGACTCCGACGCACCGACCACCGGCACGTCGCAAAATGGCGCAACTCGTTGAAGTGACAGGAAAATCGCTATTTTCCTCAGCGAAAACAAACGTTTAGGAATGTATTCAAGATGTCGAACTTACTTATGAGCGCATATTGCCGCTTGATCGCACCCAAGTACCCGAAGTTGTTCCGGGTATGCGATGAACAGCACGGCTCGTAAGACGTATTAGACGAAGAGAAGAGTAGCCCGGTGTCAGACCGCTATAACATTCTTGTAATCGATCCTGACCCAGAAAGCCGCAACAAGCTCAAGCAGGTTGCGATGGCGCTCACCATTTTCCATAAAGTTCACGTAGTCGCCTCGCTCGACGAAGGCATACTCAAATCAGACTCTGGCGAACCGGTCGACGTTGTCGTCCTGTCTTACCGATTCTCTGAAGCTGATGTCGTCCAATTCATCACCAACGCAAAGAAAAATCCGCGCGGAAAAGACTGGGCATACATCAGTGTCCTCAAATCGGCGAACCAAAAGAACGATGTGATTGCCGATAGCGTGATCAACGGAATCGACGGATTCCTGTTCGAGCCATATTCGGCAGATAACCTCCGCGAGATGGCAGAGATCACTGCGAAGGTGAAGCTGCAGAATGAGATGAATCGAAAGCGGACCGCAATGATGCTCATCCTGCAGGAGGTGTCCGAACATCTTGACGCTGTAACGTACTACATGTCGCAAAAGAGAGATCCTGCGCCGGCCCTCAAGAAGCTTCGCGAAGCGGCGCAAAGGTTAACGAAGTTCGATCCGAAAGCGAAGGACGTTTATATCGACCTCGCTGTTCAGTTTTTCGGGAACGTACCGCCGCCCCTCAATGCGCAGTATACCGGTGTCAGCCAGCGTGTGCGGCAGCGCCTTGCGGCGAAAGCCGCGAAGAAGTTGGAAGGCAAATACGGGAGCTGATGCTTTCCTAGCTGGAAGATTGAAGCGCGGGACGAGAGAGCCACTCGTTCCACACGGCGTTCGCCACCGCGACGATAGCGGGGCCGATGATAATTCCGATAAATCCGAAGCTGACCAGCCCACCGAGAACGCCGAAGAAGCTCAGGAGCACCGGCATACGTGTGGCTTGGCTGATATAGAACGGGCGAAGTATATTGTCTGCCATGCTGACAATACAGATTCCGTAAGCGGCTAATAAGACTCCGTACAGCACCGGCGCACCCTGAGCGACTACAAGGATTGCGACAGGGATGTAGACGAATGGTGTGCCAAACGGGATTAACGACGCGAGCATCGTAAGAAAGCTCAGGAGCACTGGGACAGGTGCTCCGGCGATCGCATAACCGATCCCGGCGAGCACCCCTTGAGTCAGTGCGGTCATTAAGACACCGTAGACCGCGCCCTTTACAGTTCCTTTGATAGCGCCAACCAACTCCAAGAACTGTTCCCCACCGATTTTCGAGGCAGCGATATTGACCTGACGTGCAAGCTCTTTGCCGTGGCGATAAAAGAAAAACGAGACGAAGAGGCACATGAAGAAAGTCGCGGCGGTGGAGAAAATTCCTTTGGCTGCGGCAGTGGCGAGAGCAACCAGCGGTTCCTGATAACGATCGAGGTTTTTCCCAAGCTCAGCCTTGTTCTTCCAGATCAGATTCGCCTGTTCCTGAATCAATGGTCCGAAGTAGGGCAGCTCGGTAAGCTGATGGGGAATCACAAGGTCTTCCTTCATTGACCACTCGTCGATCATTTCGGAGGCGCGATCGACTTCGAACGACAGCGCAACGAGAAGCGGACCAATCGCCGCTACAAACAGCAAAGCCATGAGGCCAGTCATGAAGAAAGCATTCTGTGTAGGGGCGTGCGGGCGCAAACGACACAGTTTTCGATACAGCGGCCAGGTCGCCAGAACTAGGATCACAGCCCAACAGATAGCCGGCATAAATGGGGCAAAGATCAGATAAAGCCCATAACCAAGAAGGACCAGCGCGCCGACAGAGAGGATGCCAGATATCTGTTCGAGAGCTCGAGGACTGGACTTCATTTTCGCCACCTTGATAGTCCGGATAACTTAGCACCGGCGGTGGTGGGGAAACAATGTGGATCGTGAGCTGCGCCGACAGAGCGGCGCGGTCTCGGAAGTGGGATTGTTTGCTTCGGAGGGTAATGGAGCTGCTAGAGCGGGCAGGAGAGAGCCGATGCGAACGGGGGCCCAGCCTCGAAATGGATGTGAGTGTCTGTGGCTATGAACAGCAGTGCTCCATTTGACCGTCTGTTTCCTTCGTAGCGCAAGCATGCGTCGAACGGTGGTTTGCCCTTATCGAAAGAAAATGCGGACGCTCGATCTTCATGCCCGTGCTTGTCGTGAGTAAGGACGTAGTTTTGTTTGTACCAACGAGAACTAAATTAAAGGAAACTGGGTAACTGCTGCATGCGCAGCACGGCGTGATGAAGTAACCATCGAGGAAACAGAATCGTGCTCTCAATCCGGTCACTTGCTCGACGCTTCAGTAACTGCCTCCAGCGCATTTAGTTTCAGACGAAGCGGAAGGAAACTCTGTGAGTTGCTCATACGAAGGCTCCGCTCTCAAAAAAATCAAACAGGACGAGCAGCAGTTATCCACAGGAGCGGCCCACTCCAGCGCCCCTGCTGTGGGTAACTGCTGCATGCGCTGCACGGCACGATGAAGTAACCACTACGACAAGAACAAACAAAAAGATCAAAAAGAGCTTGACGTGTTTTTCGCGATCGAACAGGCAACTCGCGGAGAAAGCGTTCTAAGGTGCTTCTCGCGTACGTACGAGGCCACTGTACGATCGGTGCCAATTTCCAGGGCATTTGGATTGACCGCCTCACGATCGTGCAGCACAGCTCAATTCTGAGAACCGATTTTCGCCCATGTTAGAGTTCCTCTGTCATTGCAGAGGAGTTCTTATGTCCACGTCACTTGCGAAAATTTCAAATGAAGAGCTTACGCAGAATCTGAAGCGCCTGGTCAAACAGGAACGCGAACTCACCCATCGCATCGTTCTTCATCTCGCCGAGATGTCTTCTCGAAGACTTTACGCCGAGCTGGGTTACACTTCGATGTTTGATTACGCTTGCCGCGCGCTGGGCTACTCCCGCTCCTCGGCACAACGAAGAATCGTCGCTGCTCGAATCGTCGCGAGATTTCCAGAAGTGTATGATTGCTTGGAAGATGGGCGCCTCTCGCTTGGAACTTTGGAGTCTGTAGCAGACGCCATGGATCGTCCGAATGCTCGAGAGTTGCTCTGTGAGCTTTCAGGAAAGTCGAAAGATGAGGTCCAGCGGATTGTCGCCTATCACTTGCCGATCGAGCCTTCCAAGCTAGCGGACAAGATTGAACCGGTCTGCGCGGCTCGAACGAACGCGGCTGTGTTCGGCCAAGCATCGATGTTTGAACATGACCAAAATAGTAGTTACTCCCGCGCGGGAGTAACTACTATTTTGCCGACGGAATGTTCCGAGGAGCTCTATCGCATCTCGTTTACTGCAAGCGCGCCTATGAAGGCGAAGCTGGAGCGAGCGCAGGAGCTACTCGAGGCATACGATGTTGAGAGTGTGCTCGACAGAGCTTTGGACGAGTTCCTTTCGAAACACTGCCCGAAGGAGCGTTTGAAGCGTCGCAAAGCAAGGGAAGAGCGAAGGCTTCTCCGCCAGGGCGCGAGAATCGTTTCCGCGGTCGATACCGTTCAAGCCGTCGCCGGCGAAGTCGTCTCGGCGATGCCCGCCGCAGAAGCGGATCCTGCAGCACGTCGCTTTCCATCTCTCAAACTGCGAGATGAGGTCTTGGAACGCGATGGGCATCAGTGCACTTACGAAGCACCTGATGGAACGCGGTGTTGCGCAACAGGAAAGCTCGAGCTCGATCATCGGATCCCATGGGCATACGGTGGGCGAACCGAGCTCGGAAACCTTCGCACAGTTTGCAGAGCGCACAATCATATGTTCGCACGGAAGTTCTACGGCGATTATTACATTGACCAGATTCTGGACCAGAGGAAGCCGGACGAGTGTGGACGGCCTACCGTTCCACCGCCGACGGGTGCGTATAACACCGGCGTGCATCGGGATTTGTTTGAGTGATTGGGGGCGGTGGTGAGTTCAGTCGGGCGTGACCCGCGTTGCAGCAGTTATCAACAGAAGGGGCGACGCGAGGGGCCGCTTCTATTGATAACTGCTGCGCGTTTGTTGGTTTGGAGTTTTTGTTTGTTTGCCGCCGTGGTGAGTTCGGTCGAGTGTGACCCGCGTTGCAGCAGTTATCAACAGAAGGGGCGACGCGGGGGGGCCGCTTCTATTGATAACTGCTGCGCGTTTGTTTGATTTGGAGTTTTTGTTTGTTTGTTTGTTTGTTTGTTGGCTGGCGGGCGGTGGTGCACTCAGTCGAGCGTGACCCGCGCGGCAGCGGGTATCAACGTTACCGACAGGCGGGCGAGCGGCTCTCTCGCGCGGTAATTGCCAGCGTTGTCGGACACTCCGTTCGACGCGGGCACGGCTCATCTTTGCAAAAAAAAAGCGCCGCGAAGAGTTTCCCCTTCGCGGCGCTTTGGTGGTTCAGCGAAGCTGAACTAGTAGCGACGAGCCGTCCAACGATATTTTACCGTCGTCGTCTCGGAGCTGTTCGCGGACTTGAGCACCTTGCTCGAGGATTCGCCGGTCAGCGTCATGCCGTCCGGTGAAATTCGAACTGCGCTCTGCGCCAGTACCTTGTCGGTGTCGAGCGCTTCGAACTGAAGGATCTGTTCGCCCTTCATCTCGACGAGACGACCTTCGATTCCGGCGCGCGATACTCCAACGTGTGCGACCTTGTGGCTGTCCTCGAGCGGAGTCACCGTGTAGGAGCTTCCTCCGATGCTGCGCGAAGACTCGTCCAAGGTGAATACAAGCACGCCGCTTGTCGGAGAGCCCGGGTCGAGCGGATGCTCACCATCGAGCGTCCAGACCCAAGGACCGGTGAAGCGGCGAGCGGCGGTCAACGACTCGTCGTCGACTTGCGCTGCGCTTGGATTCGCACCAACGGTCGAGACATCTGCAGCAGCTTGTCCATTCAGAAGGACGCGCGCTTGCTCCTTCTGCAACATTTCGAGCTTCGATGCGGCAGTTTCGCCGTACCAGTCTACCGATGCGCCGCGGACGGTCTTTCCGTCAACGATACGCTCAAAGCCGACGGAGGCCTTGATCGTCTTCGTTACCGGGTCGAATCCGTCGTGCGAGTAGAACAGAGCGGTCACGCCTGTGTCGCGAATCGATACGACTTCCCCAGGTTGCGAAACAGCATCCTGGTTGTTGTCGAACCAAAGCGCGAGGGATGTTAGCTCGTCTCCATCGATCTTCTGGTTGTGGTTCGAGTCGAGCTGAGCGAGGGCATCGAAGCCATCGTTCCATTTGCTCTTCTGCGATCCATCGACCAGCTCGTTCAGACTTGCATACGACTTACCGCCGAATGTCCATTCTCCGAAGAGCTGAGCGCCCGAAGTGACTACTCCCTTGTGCTCCGGATCGAACACGACGAGCGGAGTGACTGCAGAGCCTCTCCACGTATGCCATGCTGCCGGTGCGTTCGGGTTCATCTTGAACTCGACGATGTTGTATTGCGACTGCAGATCAGCCTTGTCGTTCCAGAGGAGCGAGATCGGCGTATACAATCCTACGGCGTTGAAGTTTCCGCAGATCTGATTCGCAGGCACCGGATTCTTCGTTCCATTGCAAGTAGAATTGTCGAGCACTACGGTCAGAGCTTTGCTTCGGCAATGTCCTGCGACCTGATCGCCGACCGATTTGCAACGCGCACCCGAATGGGCACATTGCGTTGCGGCCGCCGACATCTGACCGCAGTAGTTTGCGGGCTTGCCGTTTGCTACCGCCCACTTGCTGGCAAGCGAGAGGAAGATACAGTCATCCCGGAACTTCTCGAAGCCCATCTGCTGGGGAACTTCTCCAGCCGGCACGCCGCAAGCTGCGAAAATGTTCTGCATACATGGCAACGCGTAGAGGTTTTGAACGTTGCCGCTCTTCGCCGCGAACATCGGACTGCCGTGCGGATGGCCGTCTCCGTCGTGGAAGAAGATCGCGTTCACCTGATTGTATGCACAAGTCGGTGACGGGCTTGGGCTCGGTGACGGGCTTGGGCTCGGTGACGGGCTTGGGCTCGGTGACGGGCTTGGGCTCGGCGACGGGCTTGGGCTCGGCGACGGGCTTGGGCTCGGTGATGGGCTTGGGCTCGGTGACGGGCTTGGGCTTGGCGACGGCTTCGGACAATCGCACTCGCAATTCTCCGGCGTTTCCCCCTTGCTGCAAATGCCGTCACCGCACTTTGCGCAGTCGACTTCGCAGTTCGCTACAGTCTCTCCGTTGGTGCAAATGCCGTCACCGCAATCCCCAGAACAGTCCCGAGGGCAGCTGTCGATGGTTTCGAAATCTTTGGAGCAGATGCCATCGCCGCACTTCTTGCAGTCGCATGGGCAGGTATCAGCGTTCTCGTTTCCAGAGCATCTTCCGTCACCGCAGTAGCCGCAATCTTGCGGGCAGTTAGCAGTGGTCTCGCAGCTTGGTGTGCATCGACCGTCGCCGCAGCGCGGTGCGGGCTTTGGTCGGTGATGAAACCAATCTCCGTGAGTGAACTGGTGTGGATGATGCCAATTGCAGTTCTCTGACTGGCAAGCATCTTCGCTTTGCGCTGACGCAGAGAAGGGAAGGAAGGTGAAGTAGCTACAACAAACTACGAAAAGACAACAAAGTGCACGACCCAATGGCGTACACACACGGGACCGCCCCGCTGAGCTGCGCTGAAACATAATTACTCCGTCTCATACAAACTAGAAGCTGCACCGTTGTTATTCATGCTAGCGCTTGGGAAGTTGCCTCGTGAAAGGACCTCCTCCGTTCGGGGAACGCCGAGCCGGATACCGCATGAAGGAGCAGCCCATCCAAACGGGATGAGGTTAGCGGAGTACGATTTAGAAGTAAATTACCGCCGGTTATTTTTGACCGATATTCACGCTTTGCGTGGGGGTAAGGCCCTGCAAAAACTTGCATTATTCGTTGGCGCCCGAGCTGAGGCGACGTGTTGCCCTCCCCCAATAGCAACAGTTCGTGTCAGCGAAGGCTGACGACAACCCGCCGACGAACACCTCAAATCCGGGCCAACCTATTGCTTTCGCTACATAAGTGACCCTTCGTGTCTGTGCCTTTCCGGCACCGAATGTAAGTACTTCCGTTGGAACCCTCCGCATAAAGGACATTGGCTTAAACGAGTTATCTTGCGACCTTCGTGCGCCCCGGCGCACGCACCGGCTTTGCGTTTGTTGCACCGGCTCGTTCTTTGCATCGCGAATTGGGTAGACGGTTCTCTGCTACCGCCTCGAACGCTCGATCCGTTCGAGGCGAGATAACAGATCCCCTCAAGGTTTTTTTCGGTTGCAGCACGTTCCTTTCGTACCGCTGTCACTTGTCACCGCTCGGGTGGTCCTCCGTTGGTTCCGGCGATTTCCGCCGGTGCAAACAGAGGACCACACGTGTGCGTCGCTCAAGGCCAATTTCGGCACGGATGGCAAACTTTCGAAAGGATTCGTCATGCGATTCCAAGGGAGCTCCAACTTGGGAACTGACCGTACCTACACCGCCTGGTCGGCGGTGTTCTCGACGCTGAGACCGATCTCCGACGACGACTTCGCAACCCATCGGACGCTGCTGAAGCTGTCCACCTACTTCTCTGTTTCCGCGGACGAGGCCACGGCGGCCCACGCGCGGATGCTCGACGACTTCCGGCTCGCGCGTCAGGCCCTCGACCTGATGGCCTGCGACGCACCGAACCAGGACATGGTTCCGGGCCCGATGGTCAGCGACGGCCTCACTCCGGTGATGCTGTCGGCGCTGCGCTGCTACGGCCGGGACGCTCAGGCGTTCTACCTGTCCGCGCTCACCCTCGCGTTGTCGATCTGCCCCTCGGGCTTGTCGAAGCAGCTTTCTGCTTCCTGGCAGGAGGTGCGGGAGTTCGCTCAGGGTCAACGAGACATCCTGGCTGCGGACACTCGCATGCTGATCCTCGACGGGCTCATCGGCGCTCTGGAGGAGAAGTTCGTGACGGTCAAGGCCTCCCAGCCTCGACCTCACCTCGCTCCGACGCCTGAGCTGTCGATGCCGGTTTAAAGCGAGCCTGCGCCGCCCCGAGTCAATCGTGTGGCGGCGCAGGTCTCTTCCTTGCGTTTCGGATCTGTTGTCCGCCCACATTCGCGAATTAGATTTCCACCACGCAGCTCGATCACGAACAGCGCCACCATGGCGATCGCCGCCAGTGAATACGCGCGCACCTGTGTAATCACATGCACCAACAACGCAACCTTGATAATTCCTGGTATCTGAATACCGAACGCACCGAGTGCCCAGCTCCAGCTCCCTTCATATGCTCCAAACCCCATCAGCCCGCTCACCGGAAGGCTGGCTGAAGCTTCAGCGGTGATGAAAGAGGCTATGCTTACGAGAGGTGGGACCTCAGACACTCCCAGGTTCCATTGAGACACAACAGCGAGCAGGAGTACGTAGAGAGCCGCATACTTTGTGAAACGCAACCAGAATGTTGTGTGAAGAAGACGTGCCAGCGCTCCTGATGCCCGAAGCTCTGCGGACTCGGCTTCCATGTGCTCGAACCCGGTCACAGCGGCCTGCAAAATTTTGAGCACGAAAGGCGCACGGACTCTCCGCTCTGCTAACCGAAAAAATCTGGACGCGACAGCGAACAGGACCGAAAGATTTTGGATGAGCAACATTCCAGCAACGCAAAGAAACGCTGCTGCTCCGATACAGACAGAGATAGCAGATGCCGAAAATCCGTCTGACCGCCAAGACGGAACGGAGAGCTCCACGAAAAGAAGCGGAAGGATGATGCCGAGCAAGACGAGCACATCAAGCACCGAGCAAACCGCAAAGGAGAATAGTCCAGTGCTGAGCGAGATTCCGCTTCTCGTGAGCAGATAAAAATACGACGATTCTCCAAGCCGCGCGGGCAAAAAATCGACCAGCGCGTCTCTTACGGCTGAGATGAGAACGAGCCGCGGATACCGCGGCAGTGATTCCGTCGGAGAGGCGTGGCGCAGAAGAATTTGATAGCGCAGCGCTCTAATGAGCGTCGATATGAAGCCGAGAACGAAGTAAATGACCACGCCGAAGACGTTGACGTTTGAGACGATTGCCCAAAACCCGCCAGTCCCATCGTCGTGACACGCGATGAAAAAAAGAGCGACCGTCATGCCCGCTGAGAGCAGAATGTGAAGCGTGCCGACTAGATTTTTTCTCGCGGTTCTCAACTGTTCTTTGCAAGCTCCGAGATGAGCCGCTCGATGAATTCCGCCTGGCTGGGGAGTATCTTCTTCCGCGCCAGATCAACTGGAAAGAATCTCGCTTGATCGAGCTCGGGGAATTCGGCCGTGCGACCTGATTTTGGAGGCCACTCCATCGTGAACGGCTGCGAATGAAACTTCGATTCGATCCACTCGTCCTCCTGTCCGAATTTGCACGCGAAGCATCGAACCGTTTTTCCTGAGCGTTGCTTCACCTGGCCGAGGTCAATGAGCGACTCTTCATCGGTGGGCGAGAAACCAACTTCTTCGAGGAATTCACGTCGTGCTCCATCCTCCGGCGACTCACTGGGAGCGAGTCCGCCTTTCGGAATCGTCCAACTTCCGAGATCTTTCTTCGCGAAGAAAGGCCCACCCGGATGGCCGAGGAAGATCTCCAACGATTTTAGTCTCTGACGAAACAGCATGATGCCGGCGCTGATTTTCGGTGCGGCAGCTTTCTTACGCGACGTTGGTGCTGAATCGGAAGTGACCGGCATTGCTCAGAATCCGAATGACGTATGACAATTCGTCAGTTCACCGTTTCCGGTTATTGACTTTAAAGTCAAGCCGTCATAGCAAGGATCAAGGAGGGTGAGTCTGAGCTCGTCGCCGAAATTGCCGTGCATGAATTGCAAGGTGACTCGAAGCGCGAATTCAGACTGGGAAGCGTGGTGAAACGGATTTGTATCGAATACCGTTGATTCCACCGCGGACGCGCCGCCGTAAAAGGAGCTGAGTGAGTCTCAATCGTGCACAACGATGAGACGATTGCTCAAAGCTCTCGAGCAAGCGTGATACACGCATCCACTGGTGAAACGATCCAAAACAGATCAAATCGCCGGGAAGGAGCACGAGAGCCGAATCCTCAAGCCGGAAGACCGACCCTGCTGCGTACGAGTTCACCGTTCGGATGCCGTTCTTAGGAACGGGATTGCGAACAGTTGAGCGTTGAAGAGAGCGGGGGCGCTCTCGCGAATTGGAGTAGCTCCCGTATAGAAATTGAGTTTCGACCTTCGGCCGCACGGCACGGAAGTCGAAGAATGCTGCAGCGGCAGTTTACGGAACAAGATGTGACGCGGGTGTGAGGCTAGCCTCGCATAGTTTTCTCCGTCCGTTTTGTTTGCTCATCTCAATTTTTCGCCTGATTCTCGCCCATTTTCCTGGGCGCTCGTTCCAGAGATTTTGATCTCCGAACGAAAATCAGAGCTTTCTCCTTCATCCCTTCTCTCGAGCTCTTCGCTACGATCCATTTTGAATGAACTGTTCGGGCCTTTTTGAATGAACTGTTCGGGCCTTTTTGAACGAACCGTTCGGGCAGATCTGAGGCCCGAGCTCGGCATTGGAATTACATGCGAAGACAGCTGCTTCGGCAATTCATATTGTTCGCTGTAGGGACGCTCTCCAGCGCAGCCGTCATTCGCGGGTATGTGAGCGATGGCTCGGATAGGACCGTGATCGTGGCGTCCGCTGGCACGCCGACTCAAGCGGCTCGAGCTTCCTTCAACCACGAGCTGTTCACCGAGAGTCGCTCGACGCACGAACGGGTTCCGGATGGTAAGCCCGCGCAGCAGGCGAGAACCGACAGCAGTGAGACGACAGAGATAGCTCAGCCGGGTAGCAGCGATGCATCCCCGCAGACTTCGATACGCGAAGAAGTCCGATCGTCGGTTCCGTCGGATAGCGGAGCCGACGGTGCTTTCAGTTTCAACCCGCTCCGTGCTGCCGACACAGTCGAGTTGATTACCGACACGATGGCTACTGTCACGCCGGAATCCACGAATTATAACGCGGCTGTCTCAAACCTCCTCTCAGACCTCGGATATTCGGCGGTCTCCGGTACGCGGTCCACGAAGGCAGACACCGATCTTCCTCGCGCAACGTTACATGAACGCTACTGCGAGAACGTCGCCGGCAGCGGTGAAACGCCGAACGAAGTCAGACTCGTCTCCGGCATTATTCCAAAGGGTTTAATACTCAATCAAACTGACGGCGCGCTTTGTGGAGAACCGACAGAAACGGGGATTTTCCGCTTCGCGCTCGAGCTGCGTTACGGTGCGGGCGATTCGACCACCAAGACCTACCGTCTTGTGGTTGTCGAAGGAACACGAGGCGCGACCGAAGGGGAGCTACGGTTGCTTACCGCGCAGCTCGAAACAGGTCAGCTCGGCGCAGAATATGTTTTTCAGCTCGAGGCCGACGGCGGCAAGCAACCATACGCGTGGAGTGCGCTCGGACTGCCGGATGATCTGGAGCTTGATGGTGCCACCGGCCTGGTAGCGGGAACTCCGCAAGAAGAGGGAGAGTTCCCTCTAGAGATTCGACTCACCGATGCTGACGGAAAGAGTGTGTCCTCCAACCTGCCGCTCCTCATTCGTGCTACGCCGGTATTCATCATCTCCCACGACATCGAAGAAGGAACTGTAAGCCAGCCGTATCAAGCCCGCTTCCAGGCACAGGGCGGAGTTCCTCCGTACCGATGGGATACTTTGGACGGTTCGTTGCCCGAAGGTTTGTCACTTACTCCGCTCACGGGAGCTTTGGAGGGGACGCCCACAAACGCGGACGACAGTGTTCTGCGCATTCGGGTCACTGATAGCGACAACAAGACTGATAGCGCTGATATTCCACTTCGGATCCGTCCATCCTCGCTCCGCGTCCTCACTCAGGCGATGCAAGACGGATTCGAGGGCTCTCCGTACCAATTCAGCCTCGCGGCTGAAGGGGGTGTTCCACCGTATCAGTGGTCCATCTCCGGCGTCCTGCCGACCGGGCTTTCCATGACGTCAGCGGGATTGATCTCGGGGTCTCCCGCGACTTTCGGCGAGTTTGTGGTAACGCTTGTTGTGACTGACTCGCAGCAGCAGGAAGCTCGGCGATCCGCGCGAATTCGAATCCAGGTCGCCGATCCGGCAGAGCCGACCCCGAGCGAAACCGCTGAGCCGACACCCGTTCCGAACGACGGGACCGACAACGGACCCGGAACCAACAACGTGGTGCTGCCGCCGGTAACTCAGCTTCGAGCGATCCCCTCGAATAATAAGGTGGGGTTGGTCTGGACGAATCCGACCCATCAGTCATTCATGCAAACGATCGTCGTTCGAGGGTTGGGAGTCGCTCCGCTGACCTCCACAGACGGTGTCGTCGTCTACTCCGGTAGTGGGACCACTGCCCTCGATACGGCCGCAGAGAATGACCGGGAGTACGTGTACGTCGCATTCGCCGAGTATGCTGCAGGCACAGAAGGCTCAGCGGACCCGAGCGAGCCGGCTCCCTCAACCCCGCATGCGGTGCAGCTGACGTCGAAGCCCGATCCGTTTGCGGACCGAGTGTCGTCCTTTTCTCCGCTCGACTCTCGGTGTTTTGGGTGTGGTTCTCTTCCGGATACGGTGCTTGGTGCTCCGCACGGACAAGGGGAGTCGACTGGAAACTCAATCGACGTAGTTTCAATCGGCGCTCGCGTGAACGATGACGGCGGGCAGTCGGGACCTTACGGAGGTTCCATCACACTCGAGTTTACGGACAACATCATCGTCAACGGCCCCGGTACGGACTTCACCGTATTCGAGAACGCGTTTCGCCTGGCAGGTACAGACGATTACTTCGTTGAGCCCGCAACTATCGAGGTCAGCGCCGACGGCGACCATTATTTCCGTTTCCCGATCGATTTTGTTCCCCACTATGGTGCGAGCGGCGAGCTGAATCTCTTCAATCCGTTCTCTTACGCGAAAGGATTCGCCGGAGTTCATCCAGTATATGCGAATCCGAATGTCGCCGGGGCGCCCGACTCAACGAACACAGTGCGTTCTGGAGGCGATCAATTTGACCTGAGCGATCTTCCCGGCGCTCCTCTTTCGTGGGCGCGTTTCGTCCGTATCACTTCAACGGGTGACAAATGGATTACGGATTCGAATGGAGACTTGGTTCGACATTCGAACAGCTCACCGACCTTCGGCGCGAGCGGCCGCGGAAATTCAGGATTTGATCTCGACGCCGTAACGGCGGTGAACTTTTAACGTGAAGCAGTGAGAATGGAGGATCGTATGACGAGTGTGCGAAATGCAAAGCTGTTGGTCTGGGGGGTCGCTCTTTCGCTCGGTGTGTCGTCATCGGCGATGGCTCAGCAGGTTGACGTGGGAACAGCATTTACTTCCACCGTATCCGCACATGATGTCGCGGGTGCGCTGACACATTTGCCTGATGGGGACATTCTTGCGTTTAGCGGAGACTTCTCGCACGATCCCACTCTCTATCGCTTCGACGCAAACGGCGATGGGCTTCCGAAAGGAGGCAGCAAGGTGCTGGCGACGTTTTCGAGCTCGCGATTCCCATCGTTTGTGCAGGTCGCGCCGAGCGGTGCGTTCGCGCTCGCAGGGCTCGGCGGCGCACAAGAGGATATCCTCAAAATCGATCTCCGAAACGATTCAGTGCAGACGCTGTTCAAAGACGTCCGCGGAACGTTCGACCTCGCTTTTATCGATGACGAGCATGCGATCCTCAGCTCGAATCCGGACGGCTTTAGTGTGAACGGATCGAACAAGCTTACGTTGCTCTCGCTGACTCCGTCGCTCAACTCGCTTCACGATGTGGCTGATTTTCCGGGTGTTCCCTCGGGACCCGTTGCGCTCAACGATTCCGGGGAGCTTTATTACATCAAGGGTACTTTTCAGTTCCCCGCTCCAGCGGGAAGCAGCACACTGCTGCGCTTTCCGGTCTCGAAGCTGCTGGCTGCCGCTTCGGGCGGTTCGCTGGTGCATGAATCCGATTCGTCTATCGTGCGCGCGCTGGATGGAGGCTACGATCTCGTTTTCCATCGGATCTCGAAAGGGCGCGGGGAGCTGTTTGTTTCGACCATCAGCAACGTGATCCTCCGTCTGGAGGAGCCTACTCTCGTGCCTGAGACCTTTGCCAATGTCTCGCCGAATTTCTTCTCGGTGACTGGACTCAGCTTCTTCCAGCCCGACGGCACGTTCGGCGACGGCTCCGAGACCCAATCTGAGCTTGCTGCATCGGTTTCTGACTTCTTCTCTACGTTCAAGCTCATACAGATCCGTCCGAAAACCTACGTCGCCGCAGAATCCACAAGCCCGGACGAGCACGGCTTCTGTAAACAGGGAGCGGTCGATTGTGTTAGTCCGCCGCTGGACAGTTCAGCGTGCGTTGGCGCAAACGGCTTTTTGTCGCAGATCAATATCGCATCGGTAATTAACCTGCAGAGCTCGAGCTTGCATGTGACCGTCCAGTACATCGACCAAGCCGGTCAGATTCGGAATGAGGTAGCGTCGGACATTCGACCGAACCTGAAGCAGGACTTCATCATCAACGACATGGGTCTTCAGCCGAACACTATCGGAACTGTGTGCGTTGTGACGAACGGCGCGCCTGGTTCCTGGACCGGTGGAATTGCACTTTATAAACCGGACGTTCGCAACGGGCTGCTCAACTTCGGCGAAGGCTTTGACTTCGCTCTGTATTACCCGTTTCAGAACCCATTTCGTGCGCCCGTGACGGTTCCACTCAACACGTTCCACCTCGGATACCTGCCGACGGATCCGCGTGGTACCGTGGCTAATTGGATCGCGGTGATTGATGCCGCGAGGGATGGGCAACCGCTCTCCGGCTCGCTCGTTTACTACGATGAGTCCGGCAATGAGCTGAGCCGAACGAAGGTTAAGGTCGATGACGGTGGGCGCGCGGACTTTCCAGGTCATGAAGGAATCGGAGGGCTCGACAATCATGATGCGGTAGGAATGGCGCAGTTTGTCCCGGATGCAAATCCCGCCGGCGGAAAGTCTGCTTTTTATCTGACTGTGACCCGTTACTTCTATGACTGCGCGGGATCGTCATGCGACAATTTCCGCACGGCATTCAACCTTCCGAATCGGCCGGGGACGAGCGCAGAGACGGTAGGCGGCACGTCCACAGCGAACGGCGAGATCAGCATTGTGGAGTTGACCAACGTCACTGCGGATCCCGTGTCAGCGTCTGTGAATGTATTCGCCGAACAGGGAGCTGGCCAGGGTAACGTTGCGGCCACAGTTCCCCCGCGCGGCACCAGGCACATCATTCTGAATCGGTCAGGAGCGTCTGGGTTCCTAATTGAGAATACGGCGGCCACTTCAAGGGTCGCGCCGGACGCCGGTTATCTGAGCGCGGTATCGTTGTTCTACAAGCTCGATCAAGCGGGACGGCTGCAATATGCCTATGCAGCGCCGTTCTCGGCATCGCCGGGAATAGCTCAACTTTCGCAGTACAACTCGTTCATCGGACAAACGAACATTCCCGAGCTTTTCAACTCGGGCGGCACTGAGACCAAGGTCTCGCTCGATTTCCTGTCCAACTCAGGAGGCGTAACGCACGGAACCCCGATAACCTTGAAGCCGAACGAGACAAAAAGAATCGAGGCCTCACTGCCGAAGGACGACTACGGAACAATTATCATCCAAAGTGATCAACCCGGAGTCGTCGCGCGGACATACGTTCGAAAGGAAGGGCAGTACGTGTTGCCGTTCTTGGCGCAATAGCAGTGTCGGAGGTGCGCCGCTCGGTTGTGGCGCACCTCCTTCGTCCCTCTCACCTCGCTTCACTCGAATGTTCGTGGGGGGTGGTTGCCTCTGTGAGGCGTTCAGTGCATGCTGAGCGCTCTTATGAGACGTGTATTTCTCCTCTCTCCGGCGCGCACTGACGGGAAGCGTGCAGGACTGCTCCTCAACGATTCAGCAAAATTCGATCTCGCCCTTCGTCTCCGCACGACGGAGGGAGCTCCGCTCGGGGATACTTTCTCGTTCCTCAGTGGACTCTATTTTCGCGGAAAGCTCGCCTACGCGAAGCAATTCTCCAACGCTCCAGACTCTGCTTTCGGAGCTTACTCGATTACCAGTAGCATGGGGCTGATGCCGGTAAATCGACTCATTACCATCGGACATCTGAGGAATTTTGCCTCAGTAGGAATCGATCTGAGCGAGGCGCGTTACACTGAGCCGCTTCGCGCGTCGGTGATGGAGCTCAAAGGAGCAACGGACGACTGCGACTGTAACGTCGTTCTCCTCGGAAGTGTCGCGACCGCGAAATACGTGGACATACTTCTTGAAGCTTTCGGAGACCGTTTGCTCTTCCCGAAGGAGTTCATTGGGCGCGGCGACATGAGTAGGGGTGGACTGCTGTTACGCGCGGTCCGAGCCGGAGAAGAACTTGAGTATGTCCGGGTTTCAGATGTCGCAGAGCGCACCGGAAAACGGCCGCCGAAACTGCCTCCCGTTCCGAAGAACTCTGCCGTCGCGGTTCGCACCTCCAAACAGCCCAAGGTATGACCAAGCGCATTTGTTTGGCACTCGGGAGACATACAATCGTGCGATGTGCGCGCGCGTCTCAGCTTCCTCACCTTCACCAAAGCGAAAGCGTCGAACGGGTCCTGCCGCGATTCCGGACGATGCCACCTCAGTAGAGCTTGCCATTGAGGGGAAGACAGTCACCCTCACGAACCTAGACAAGCTGTTTTGGCCGGACTTGAAGATCACGAAGCGCGCGTTGCTACAGTATTACCTGGACATGGCACCGGTCTTGGTCCCGCACTTGGAGAACCGAGCGATGGTGATGAAGCGCTATCCGAATGGCGCCTATTCGAGCTTCTTTTTCATGAAACGTGCACCATCTCCTCGACCGGCGTGGATTGAGGTTTGTCCGATCGAGCATGGCTCGGGAAACGTCGTAGCCTTCCCGATGGTGAATGATACGGCAACGTTGCTCTGGCTGATCAACCTCGGATGCATCGACCTAAATCCTTGGTACGCCCGGTGCGATGACGTGAATCGTCCTGACTGTCTTTACTTCGACCTGGATCCAGTTCCGAAAGCGGATTTTGAGAACGTGCTCGAGGTCGCATCAATCGTCCGCGCGTCGTTGCGGAAGCTGAAGATGAAGGTGTATGCGAAGACGACAGGTTCTCGCGGTATACATCTTGCGGTGCCCATCAAACGTGGCCCCCTGCAGAAGCAGGTATGGACGTTCGCGAAAGAGGTTGCGAACGTTCTCGCGGCCGAGCATCCCAAGCTCGTCACCGCAGAGTATCGAATCAACAAGCGCCCGCCGGGGCGAATACTCGTCGATTACAACCAAAACGCATGGGGGCGAACTCTCGCTTCGATCTATTCGATTCGCCCGCGGAAGGGCGCGACTGTTTCCATGCCAATCTCCGATCGCGAGCTTGACCGAGGGGTAGCAATTGAAGACTTCACGATTTTCAACGCACTCGACCGGATTGCAAAGCTGGGTGACCTCTGGGCTCCAATCCTGGCGCGCACAGGGCGGACGTCGCTGGAGAAATATCTATGACACTTTCGTTGCGTTGGCCGGTTGCGCCGATGGAAGCTCTCAGTGTGGAGAAGATCCCCGAGGGAAGTCAGTGGCAGTATGAGCCCAAGTGGGATGGCTTTCGCTGTCTAGCCTTCCGAGACGGCAAGCAGGTCCGACTTCAATCCAAAGCTGAGAAGGATCTCAGCCGATATTTTCCGGAGCTCGTTCAGGCGCTGCTCAAGATAAAAGCGGATAAGTTTGTGCTCGACGGTGAAATAGTGATTCCGATGGGCAAGGTGCTCTCATTCGATTCGTTGCTCCAGCGTATTCATCCCGCAGCCACCCGGATCAAGAAGCTTTCGACCGAGACACCGGCACATTATATCGTTTTCGACATCCTTCTCGACGATAAAGACCGATCCTTGATCGGTGAAACGCTTGGCTCACGTCGTAAGAAGCTCGAGGCCTTTGCCAAAAAATACTTCGCCATCGCCGAGACAGTTCATCTCTCTCCGGCAACCGATCGAATTGCGCAAACGAAGGCTTGGGCAAAGAAAGCGAGCAATGCGCTCGACGGTATCATTGCGAAGCGGGTCGACCTGCCCTACGAGTCCGGCACTCGTGAGGGGATGCAAAAAATCAAGGCTCGGAAAACCGCTGACTGTGTCGTCGGAGGTTTCCGATACGCGAGTCGAGGAAAGCAGGTCGGCTCGTTGCTGCTCGGACTTTATGACAAGGAACGAAAGCTCAATCATGTAGGCTACGTTGGGACGGCGGGAAAGCTCGGTGGAAAGGAGCTCACAGCGAAGCTCGAAAAACTGATTGAAGCGCCGGGATTCACCGGCCATGCTCCAGGTGGGCCGAGCCGCTGGAGCACTGAACGCACGGGAGAATGGGAGCCACTCAAGCCGAGCCTGGTTGTCGAGGTCGAGTTCGATCACGTAACGGGTGGTCGGTTTCGCCACGGAACGAAGTTTTTGCGCTGGCGACCGGATAAGAAGCCTGCGCAATGCTCAATGGATCAGATTGAACAGAAAAAAGGAGCGCCGTTCGATCTGGTTCGATGAGAGAGCATTCTAGTGCGGGACGGGCGAGGAGGGTGGCAGGTGACAGTAAACTGCGTGGCGGTGTTGGAGGCACCGCCACGCAAACGAGCGTTACGCGTTCATCGCGCGACCGCCTCGTCCAGACTTTCGGCCACCGCGGGCGCCTGGGCGACCAGCTGTTGAACGGCTTCCTGTCGAGCGGCCGGCTCCGTTCGAGCGACTGTTGGAACGGCTCTTCTTCGCCGCGCCGTTTGTCTTCTTCGCTCGCGAACCACGGGCTCCCCGCGAGGAGTTGGAGTCCATACGCATCGAGCGATTTCGCTGGTCAATGCCATCGGCTTCAGAATCCTCTTCGTCAGACTGTTCGGAGCGCGCCAGCACACCCTTGAACGCTTGCGGAAGAACGTCTCCCAACGAAATCTCAGTCAGTTTCTTGTCTGCAGCACCTTCTTCGTTGAGGGTCTGCTGCAAGAGCTTCACGACACGTGATTCGCCGAGCTGCTCAGCGAAAGCACGGGCGGTTCCATAGCCCGCCATCTCATAGTGTTCGACGCGTTGTGCAGCACCGATGATCATAGCGTCGATGAGCGCGGTGTTTTCACTGTCGTGATCCATTGCTTCCTCGCCTTCCTTCACCAGGCCCTGCATCGCTTTGCAGGTTTTTCCGGTCAGCTTCTTGCCGATGATTCGGCCAATCTCTTCGAGACGCTCGACGTGTTTCTTCGTTTCAGCCAGGTGCGCACGGATTGCCTGTTTGAGTTTTTTGCTCGAAGCGGCTTCTTCCATTTTTGGAAGGGCCTTCACGAGCTGATTCTCTGCGCTATAAAGATCCTTGAGCTCGTCCAGCAGCACCTCTTGCAGAGAGCTCGTTTCGTTATCGTCGCCAGAGTCCAGATTGAAAAAATCAGCGATGTTCATTGCATCCTCCGAAAGAATTTTTGCAGCTCGGAGAGTAGCTGTGGTGTGGTGCGAAGAACATGATCTCAAGCAGTGTGAAAAGCGCGGCGCCCCATTATCGTTTTCATCTTGGAAACCGGAACAAAGGAATCGATTTATGGAACAATCATTCGCTACTCGCAGTCTCGCATTGTTGGGTGTTGCCTTATGTGTACCGCTCTTCGTTGCGACGCCCGCCGTCGCTCAGACAGACGGTAGTGCGAACACCGCGCCGAACGTGCCCGGCACAACTAATGGTGGAGCAAATACGACAGCGAGCACTCCGAATACCGGAGCGAGCATCGGCTCTGCGGGAACCGCAACGGGACAACCGGCGACCGATAGTAGGCAAACTCCTCCGGGAACGTCTTCCGGTGTGGACTTGAGCGCCACAGGCAATGGAAGTGACGTAGATACGCATGTGTCAGCGCCGGGTAAAAGGGGTGCAACCGACAGTGCCGGCAGAAACAGTAGAAATCGGGGTGAGAACCGCGCAGAGGTCGGTCCGGACGACACTATGAACAATAATACCTTGGATCGCGACACCGCTGACGGTGGAATGACGGATGAATTGACGGACCAGGGGCCTATGCGCTCGAGATAGGGAGCTCGCGCAGCTCAGCTAATTGCGGGACAGGATGCGAACTGCGGTTCGAAGATCCTTCACAAACGCTCGATAGGCCCTTTCCCTCTCCTCGTGGCTCGGCATGCGCAGCAGAGACGAGGGATGTATCGTAGGGATAACGGTCCATCGGGCGTCCAGCAACGTGGCTTTACCCCGTTCTTTCAACACCATTACGGAACGGCCGAGGACAGATTCCGCGGCAGTCTTTCCGAGGCAGAGAATGAGCTTGGGTTGTAACGCCTCGAGCTCAGCTCGCAGCCACGGTTTGCAGGCTCGGATCTCGGTGATCTTCGGTTTTTGATGGACACGGTTCTTGCCGCGTACGACGAACTTGAAATGTTTGACGGCGTTCGTAACATAGTAATCGTGGCTCTGGAGACCGACCTCGCTGAGCGCGCGTCCAAGCAATTTTCCGGCGGGCCCGACGAACGGCTCGCCTGCAATGTCTTCTGAGCTTCCAGGCTGCTCCCCGACGATGAAGAGCTGCGCGGTGGGCTTTCCTCGCCCGAAGACTGTTTGAGTCGCGTGCTTGTACAGATCGCAGCCACGGCAAAGCTTCGACGCTCTCCGTAGTGTTACAAGACTCTTGGTCTTCGGCACAAACGGTAACGCCGACTTGTCTTCGTTCTTCGGCATCGCCTAACCCTTGGCTAAATCCAATGACTCGTCGTTCAGCCTTCCGTTGAGAGAAAGTGCATTCGCCGCCGCTGCTCCAGCGCCAGTATTGTCGAAGATGCACCACTGCGACTTGAACTGCGTTCCGGAGATTAACCTCTGATGCAAGCCATCGAGGAACTCCTCGGAATACGACGAGAAATACGTTCTCGGCGAGCCATGGAATCGAAAGTAAGCGAATTGTGACGAACCTCTCGGCTGCCCACCGCCGGGGATCGCTATTGGGTCGGTCGCTGCGCGTGCGACCGAGTAACCGCTGAGAAGTGAGTCAGCTTCCGCGCTTCCCCAGGATGGATGTCTCGGCTCAAAAACGACGGCCTGGCTGCACTGTTTACGTAGCAGACTGAGAAACGTGTCAACGACAGAAAATTCGAAAGCAAAGGATGGCGCGAATTGAAAAAGAAGGGGACCAAGGTGGGCGTCGAGGAGGCTGACGCTTCGCAGAAATGTCTCGAGCTCGGATGCGCAATCGACCAGTGTCTTGTCGTGCGTTATGGCTTTAGGCGCCTTGACCGAGAACTTGAAGTATTTCGGAACTGACGACGCCCAACGCTCAAATGTTTGCGGGCGATGGACCGATTTGAACGTGGAGTTAATCTCTACACAGTTGAATCGCTGAGCGTAGCGCGACAACGCGCTTCCTTCAGTTTCGGGCCGGAGATGCGCGGGGAGCTGCCACCCCGCGCATCCGACCATCACCTCCGGCACTTTCATTCGAAGTCGCTAGCCCTGCTGGAAGGCCTGGTTCGCTTCGCGGATGAACGCCGGAAGGTCTGCCGGCTTACGGCTGGTCACGAGCTTGCCGTCTTTCACGACTTCTTTGTCGACCCAGTCACCGCCAGCGTTTTTGATGTCGGTCTGCAGCGATGGCCACGAAGTGAGCTTCTTTCCCTTCACTCCGCCGGCTTCGAGCAACGTCCATGGACCGTGGCAGATTGCTGCGATAGGCTTCGATGCGCTCACGAAATCCCGAACGAATTTTACCGAGGCCGGGTCCATCCGCAGCTTGTCAGGGTTCATGACGCCGCCGGGTAAAAGCAGTCCGTCGAACTTCGCCGCGTCAGCGTTTGAAACCAACGTATCTACAGGCAGCTCCTTTGACCAATGGTCGTGGTCCCAAGCCTTGATCTTGCCCTCAGTCGGCGACACCACCTCAGTTTGTGCGCCGGCCGCTTCCAGAGCCTTCTTCGGTTCAAATAGCTCAGACTCTTCGAATCCATCGGTTGCGAGAATCGCGATACGTTTGCCTTTGAGATTTTCGGCGCCGACGTTCTGAGCGGAGCCGATACTCGGAGCAGCGAGCACCGCTGCCGCGATGAAGGGGACGAGGGATTGAAGTGATGTCACGATGATGCCTCCGTTGCGTTGTGGGAACTGCGGGGCAGTGAATCACGGAACCATGCGAATAATTATGATCGCCGACAGCAGTGGAACTTGTTAGTTTTGCGTAGGGTACACGGAGCACGATTCTTGAGGATTCGTATGCCACGCATACTTGTCGTAGACGACGAACCAGAGTTCCGCGAGCTGCTGCGCGAGCTCCTGGAGCGAAGCGGATATGAAACGGCCCAAGCGGCCGATTCGGTCACCGCATGTAGCATCGCTGCTGATTTCAGGCCCGATCTTCTCATCGTCGATTGGGTAGTCAAAGGCGCGCACGCCGGCGTTGAAATCGTGAAGATGATTTCGGAGGTCAATCCTTCGACAAAGACCATCGTCATCAGCGGCTTGTCAAAAGAAGCGATTTGCGAGCAGGCAGCGGGACTCGGGATTTTCGCCGTGCTGGAGAAACCTTTCGAGTCGGCGGAGCTCAAGGCTACGGTGCAAGCCGCTTTGAAAGGAGCGGTGTCCGCGACGGATACATAGTGCGGCTAGCCGCTCTCCGTCGGTTGGTGGCGCGCCTCGCAAAAACGGAGACGTCAAAACCGACGGAGAGCGGCCGCATACGTCAGGGAAAGACCGCTCGCAACCAAGCAATCTCTTTGAACGCGCATGCGACCGAGCTCGTAACGCCCTGAATCCAACTGAGCTCGTGCGGCAGGTCGATGTCCGGACGGATTCGAGCCGTTGATTCGCTGAGGCCCGAAGGTAAGTCCGGTGGCGATTCGAAACGGCTCACCCCAGTCGGGCTGAGGACGAGAAGCTCGAGGAACGTCAGATGCAGGAGTGGGCGGACCTTTGGATCGAGCGACAGCTGATCGACGTCGAAGACTTCGCCGAACACCAGGCGCAGAGATTGCGGCGGCGCGCTTGCCTCATACGCGAGCGCAGCTGCCTTGCTCGGCGGATCCATCGACTGCATCAACCGAGCGGCTTCGAACGATTCGACGGTGAGGAAGGTTCGTTTTGGCTTGGTGCCGGTTTGCCTGTCGCCAAGCTCGCCCAGAAACACTCCGGTGACGGGGTCTTCCACGTAAACGAACGGCGAAGGCATCTGGAACCCCTCGCCGAGGTAAGACTCGCGCCCCTTCAGCTGGCAGTCTGGGGTGATGACGAGATGTGGGCTTTGCGGGATCAGGAACGCATGCGCGCTAGCGAGACATCCTTGAAACATTCGCATCACTTCCAAACAGCGCGGCGTCACGAGACGTCCATCGCCGGGTGTGGGTGTGGACTCGAGCACGGAAGAAAGCAGGCGAAGAGCGAGATCTCGAAGCTGGAACATGGGAACCTCTGGGGGGACCTTGAGAGACGGAGAGGGCTGTAACCAGGCGGCAGAGTGAGCCGTGTGACTACAGCAAGGACTGGCTTACCCGACGGAAGTGAGAAAGGACGAAGGAGAGCAACAGAAGGCTAGCATAACTTTCGAAATCCGTGAAAAATGGTGGCAGGAACTGCTTCAGAAGGACCAACGTATGCGAGATAAAAAGGCCATCCGCCAGAAGCTCCGAGCTCTGGCGCGGGGGTCTCGCTTCCGTTCATCGCGGGACGACGAAGCCAGGGTGCAGTGCCCATACTGCTTCGAGCGTCAAACCATACCGGTGGACTCCGGAGGCGCCCCCATCCAGTCGTTTTCGTATGATTGTCGGGTCTGCTGCCAGCCGATAGCCGTGACCGTTGAGCTTTCTCCCGAGGGTCGGCCAACGGCGTCGGCGGAGCGTGAGTCCTAATTTGGAGGGTCTCTTTGTCGGGAACGGCACCGTAATTGCCCGCAACTCTCCGGTTTCAAAAGGTTCACCGTTGAACCGTCGGAAATGCGTCGACCGGTCGGTCGACGACGGCCCATTCCGCCCCTCCTTATTTTTGCCTAGCCGGGCACAGTTGGGTAAACTGGAGTTTTCGCGCTGTTCAGCCTGCTTCCATGCGAGATCACCATGGCGAACGTTCTGATCGTCGACGACGAACGCGAGTATCGGGAAGAGCTCTACTCTGCTTTAGCGAACGCGGGGTACGATGTGATGACCCGAGGGAATGGTTTTGCGGCCATTGATCTCGGAGTGCGTCTTCGCCCTGAAGTCCTTATCGTGGATTGGATGCTCAAGGATTCGATCGACGGGCTCAGTGTCTCAGATGTGCTTCGAACCGTGGAGCCGCGGACCCGCGTGATCGTGATGACGGGTTTCGCATCGCGTGATCTCCGCGACCAATCGACCGCCAAGAACGTAGCGGAGTTTCTCGACAAACCTTTCAGCATGGGAGAGATCACCAGCGCTGTCCGCCGTGCTGCTGCCGATTTCGAAGCGGATCCGGTCACCGAGTTGCCGCTCGGTGTTCCAATCGGCGTGCTCGAGCTCGACGAAGATTGGCAGTGCGTCTACGCCAATCCACGTGCCCGTGAGCTGGCGGGTCTTGACCAACCTCTGGTCGGACGGGATCTTCGAACTGTGTTTCGCTTTGGTTCCAAGGGCCTCTTCGAATCGGCGAACGGCAAATGGGTCGAAATGCCGCTCTCGCCCACCGGCTCCTCGAAATGTCTGATGCGAGTCCGTGAGTGGGAAGACATCGGAGCCCGTCTTGTATTGCTCCTCCATCCCGACGATGCCCAATGCAAGACTCACCGATTGGTGAATTTGCTCCTCAATCAACAGCGTGTCGAACGATTCAGTTGGCCGTACGAAAGTCACGTTCTGATTCTGGATCGTGATCCGGTCCAGCGGTTGAGCATGGTTGAGTCGCTGCGTGAGATCGGATGCCGTTGCCACGGCGCGGCGGATGAGGCCGAAGCGCTCAGGCTCCTTCGCCGGGACGGCAAAATTCAGCTTGTGATCATCGACCGCGAATTCTGTGGCGGCGAGATGAAAGAGATGCTTCAGGGGCTGTCGCTCATCAGGGAAAGGCTTGCGGTGATTGGAACTAGCCCGGCGTTTGACCGGGACCAGTTCTTCGCCGACGGCATCCGCTACTACCTTCAAAAGCCGTGGGAGCCTGCGGATGTCGTCGGTTTATTGAAGCTCGAGAAGCTGCTCCGCTAACTCTTGAAAATTTCCGCGAAGAAGTTGGTCATGCTTTCGTAAGCGCGCTTCGCCGCTTGAGCGTTGTAGGCTGCGCCTTTCGAATTATCTGTTCCGGCAGCCGGATTCGTGAAGGCATGAACCGCGTTGCCATACTTTACAAGCTCCCAGTTGACCCCACCTTTCCGCATTTCATCTTCGAAAGCCGCGACGTCCTTCTCCGGCACGTAAGGATCATCCGCGCCGTGCAGAGCGAGAACCTTCCCCTTGATATTTTTTCCCTGCGTCGCGTCCGGCGTATCCAAGCCGCCGTGGAACGACACTAATCCGGCAAGCGGGGCGCCGTCTCGAGCAAGCTCGAGAGCCACCGTACCTCCGAAGCAAAATCCGATGGCACCGACTCGCTTCGGATCCACTGACGCCGTCTTCAAGAATGTTTCGAGCGCCGCCTGTGCTCGGGCTCGCATCAGTTTTCGATCCGCTTTAAATTTCCCGGCAAGCTCGCCCGCTTCTTTGGTGTCCGTTGCCAGCTTTTCGTCGCCGTAAATGTCGGCCACAAACGCGCGGTAGCCGAGTCCGACAAGCTGCTTTGCTCGTTCCTTCGCGAACGGCCCAACTCCCATCCAGTCGGAGAAAACGAGCACGCCAGGAGCGTTTCCTTCAACTTTCTCATCCGAATACACATACCCGATAAGTTTTGCGTCGCCCTTGCGATACTCGATCTTCCTTTCGGTTACGTCGGCGGAAGCCGTGCGTACGCCGACCGTCAGGGAGAGAATACAAGCAGCCAGCGTTGAGGTGACAAACGTTTTCATGATTCCTCGTAGTGTGTGTGAATTTCGCAAGCATTCTACAGATTCACAAACCGTATGCAATGCGCGACTTCTTGATCGTCCCCCTCTGGAATCCGCCTTAAGAAAACTTCGGGCGCTCGTAGGTTAGCGATCGGACGCATGCTACGCTTGGGTCGTGAGGAGCAGTTTCGCTCTTTGTTCCTGCGCTGTCTTCTTGGCCGAGAGAACTGTGTTTGCGCTGAATTTTCCCCTCGCTCGGAGAACGATTCGGCGCAAACACTCTTTGTTTGCGTTTTTGGCTTTGCGCCGTGCGAAGCCGTCCTTTCATCTCGGACAAGGAGCTCTTCTATGTCCAGCACACTCGTGCAAGCGTCGGTCGGGGTCTCGAATCAAGGAAACAATCGTAAAGTGGGTCAGGCAACGACAGCTCGACCGACTCAACGCCGTCGTGCCGATGCGCCGATGGCTGTCGGAATCGAGGAATGTAGCTTCGGTGCGTTCGGAAAATGGTGTACGCCGGACATCGGGTTGACCGGTCCGACGAATTATCCAGTTCTCGCCCGATGGATTGCGGTGCATGCCCATAGGTACGCGGACGAATCAGCGCAGTGGCAAGCGTGCTGTGCCGCTTTTCCGAAGGGCTTCACCACATTCCGTGGGATGAGCTTGTTCGATGCTTCGCTGCATCTGCCATGTGGTCAAAGCGTGTTCCAATATTTGGAAGAACCGACTCAGATTCCCGATTCTCCGCCTATGGTTGTCCGTGAGCGTTTGGTCAAGGCGATCCTCGAGAACCGCACCTCCCGCATCTATTGTCTCGAGCCGGTCTTCGACGTGGCCCCGGACAAAGACCCTGTGCTGCTGACCGTCCCGATGCTTCTTGCGCAGGCGCGTGCTGAGCGCGAAGCAGTCTTCGAGCTGGCCGAACGCTTCGGCTACTATTACCGCTTGTCCGATCGGGTGACTCGCGTCGCCCGCGGTGTCATCGTCCGTGCGCAAAACTGGCTTGAACGCAAGGCGTTGGAAGCCGAGTTGGCACGGATCGGAACCGGGGTTCGTGAGCTTACGTCTTACCACTACGACGACGAGGTGAGGCGGCTGCGCAATCTGCAGGAGCGCGCGAAAGCAGTCGAGATGACGGAAGTAGGTGAAGAGTTCGCCGCAGCTGTCCTGCGTCTCCGCAAGATTGATCCGATTTTGACATTCGTGCGTCCGGGCGAGACGATCCATCGATTCATCGGGCATTGGTATTGGACCCTCGATGAAAATCGTAGCCCCGTCGTCCGCTGCCACGTTTAGCGTCGCTGTGCGGTTTGTCCCTCGGACAGAGCGAAGTGAGCTCTGTCCGAGGTGAATGTTGGCTCAAAGAGTGTTTGCGAAAACGATTCTTTCTCGGCGGCTGACCACCCGCATTTAACTCCACTTCCGTATGATCGCAGTCATGTAATTTTACCTATCCGCGGTCATAGATCCGCAGCGTCATCCACTATACGATTCCACCATAGTGAACACGCGATTCGTCGCTTGCGTTTACGAGTTGCGAACGGACAACACAATTGAAGGAGGAGGTATGAATCATCTGCAAAACGAAACAGGAAGAGTCGGATATCTGGTGCTCTACTTACTCGGAGCGCCTGTCGGCTTGCTTCTTCTTCTCTGGGTTCTGCTCGGAAACAACATTTTCGGCGCAGGATGATGGAGGCCCGTATGAAACGACTCACTGACGAAGCTGGACGGATAGGTTACCTCGTTCTGTACATGCTGGGCGCGCCAGTTGGACTCTTGGTCCTGCTCTGGGTGTTGCTCGGAGACAACATCTTCGGTCGAGGTTAGTCGTGAGCGAGCGGTCGCCCTTGTGCGGCCGGCTCGCTCCTGTTTCCTTTTCTTGTGCAATGCAGCTCTCAAAAATTTTTGTTCTCGTAATTGTGGTGATGTGGCTCGGCGGTTGCTGGATGGATGAGGCGCCGATTTCGCCTGAACGTGCCTATGCCGCTGCGCGAGCGAAGCGAGCTCGCACGTCGGCGGAAATTCAAGAGGACGAACGGATTACGGCGCTTGTACGATCGACGTTTCAGGCGGATCCGGAGATTGCCGGGTTGCAAATCGATGTAGATACGTTCCGAGCTGACGTTACGCTCCACGGTTTTGTAACGTGTGCCCATGAAGCCGAGCGGGCCGTCGAGCTCGCGCAGAATGCGGCCGGGGTACGAACCGTGAAGCCGGCGCTGCTACTCAAATAGACAACGGAGGATAGATTATGAAACGAATTTTGTTGTGTGCCTTGATTCTTGGATGTGGAACCGTTGCCTGCCGCTCTCCCGAGCAGAAGGTGCAGGACGAGAAGGTCGAAGCTGCTCGGGAAATCGGAAAAGCCGAGCAGAAGGCCGCAAAAACTGAAGCCGACGCGCAGCACAACGTAGCTGTTGCAGCACCGGACAAGAAGGATGAGGCGAAGATCGACGCTACTGAAAAAATCGCTGACGCGGAAAAGAAGGTAGACGACGAGAAGGTCGAGGCGACCAAAGAGATCTCCAAAGCCGAGCAAGATGCCGGACATGGCGGATCGTATAAAAAGGAGTAACCTTCGCAACTCAGGGAGGGCGGATGAGCGGTGGACTGAGGACGAAGCGCTCGAAGCATACTATCGGCGGATCGCTTGCGGGGTGCGCTTTCATTTGCGCTATCGCCATTGTTGTCTTGTGGATGAGCGGCACGGCACGGACGGCGACCGCCGTTACTTCAGTTTCGCTCAATCAAGGTATCGTCCCAGTTGGGGATGCCGCGATCGTAAGCGCGAAGCTGTCGCTCAACGAACGTGACGATGCGCCGCACGTCTTCGTTTCGATGCAGCTTCCCCCGATAGTTCGATACGCAACATCGAGCGCGATAGTGACTGGAGCGCCGCAGCACCACCGTGTCGAGCCCCAGCTCTCGAGCTGTGCTGACGGAAGGACGATTTTGGTATTTGCGCTCGACTCAAGCCAGCTCATCAGGAGTGGGTCCGACGGCGAGCGCGAGCGCGAGCTTCGATTCACAATAGACGGCTTCACCCCTGGTGCGCCTTCGTCGCTCAACGCCGCTGCGACAAGCTCCTACGATGTTGTGAGCTGCGAGCAATTCGACTCCCAGAGCTCCGCCATCGTCAGCGTTCCGTAGCGCCTCGGCTGTGCGCGGAACAAAGAAGATGTGCGGTTTGAAAACATTGAAGCCCGCGCCGCACACCTCTTGCCCGTAGGAACATTTGCTTCTTCCTACCGACCAGGGTTCATCAGCATGCACAGGTCACGCGCATTCGCGACGAACTCCTCCCAAGGGGCGACAACCAACAGCTCGAACACCAAGCGGCTGGAGTGCAAACGGCTCGTGCTGTATCGGTCCATAGCGTCAAGCCCCGCGGCGTCAGCGCCTCGCCGCTCTCGAAGCGTGCCGTGAATGGTGAGCAGCCGCTTCCCGAGCTTTGTGTCCGGTGAGTGCGTTCCCCAGGGCGTACGCTCGAGCTCTTGCATGACTACGAGACTATCGACGAGGAGTTGGTAGCTCACTCGAAGGTCACTTAGTACCGGATCGACATCCCATCGCTTCGGAAGCGAGCTCTGCACTGCTACAAGTGCATCGTTTATCACACCGATGAGCTCTTTCCTTTTCCACACTCTCTCCACAAACGGACGCACAGCCGCAGTAAGCGGCGCCAAATCGCTACGATCGAACATAATTAACCTCGTCTTACGGGAACCTTAACCGCACGGGCGAAATCTATCATATTCATGATGGAATTGCTTCTGCGGCGCGCTCCAGGCCTAAGTCCCTGAAAGGACAGAAGACGTGGGGTCAGAAGAGACTTGCCACCACACTCGGCAAGGCTATCTCAAGCGTGTTATCGTGCGGCGTTCTGTCGAGGACTCGACAGCGTCTGTGGGGTGCTAGCGCGGTTGCGCGAGCTGAGATTAGACCCGTTGAACCTGACGCAGGTAATGCTGCCGTAGGGAGCTCATCCATCGCGTATTCATGCGCGGCGAGTGTTCTTCTCTTCCAGCGTGCTGCATCAGGAGCGGAAGTGGAAGGAGCTCATGAAAAAGCAAAGTGATGTTACGATGAGCGGCGCGATCACTCGTGAACCGTTTCCGTCCTCGAGAAAGATCTATGTCGACGGCAATCAGCCGGCGGTTCGAGTCGCGATGCGCGAGATTTCGCTCAGTGACTCAGAGGGACCGCGTGGGGTTACGAAGAACCCTCCCATTGCAATCTACGACACAAGCGGTCCGTATACTGACCCTGACGTCGCGATCGATGTGCGAACAGGAATTCCTCGTCTTCGCGAAACTTGGATCGACGGTCGGGGCGATACTGAGATTTTGCCTTCGTTCAGCATCGCTCGTGCCCAGGAGCAGACCGAGGCGATGCGCGCACGTGATGACGACTTCCGCTTCAACGGCATTCGCAAGCCGCGACGCGCCCGAGGCGGCGCATGCGTTTCACAGATGTATTATGCCCGCCGCGGAATCGTCACGCCCGAAATGGAATATGTGGCGATTCGTGAGAACCAGCTCCTGGCCCTTTCGAAAGAGCGCTACAACGGCCTGACCGCGTATCACCCCGGGGAAAATTTCGGCGCTGCGGTAGGCAAAGCGGAGATTACTCCTGAGTTCGTTCGCGATGAAGTAGCGCGGGGGCGAGCGATCATCCCGGCGAACATCAATCATCCGGAAAGTGAACCGATGGCGATCGGAAGAAACTTCTTGGTGAAGATCAACGCGAACATCGGAAACTCGGTTGTCTCCTCGAGTATTGAGGAAGAAGTGGAAAAGATGGTGTGGGCGTGTCGTTGGGGCGCGGATACGCTCATGGACCTTTCCACGGGAAAGCAGATTTACGAAACACGGGAATGGATCCTGCGGAACTGCCCGGTTCCAGTTGGCTCGGTGCCCATTTACGAGGCGCTCGAAAAAGTTGGAGGTGCACCCGAAGAGCTGACCTGGGAGATCTATCGCGATACGTTGATCGAGCAAGCGGAGCAAGGGGTGGATTACTTCACGATTCACGCCGGAGTACGACTCGCTTACGTTCCCTTGACCGCATCCCGTGTGACGGGAATCGTTTCACGAGGCGGCGCAATTATGGCGAAGTGGTGTCTCGCTCACCACAAAGAGAATTTTCTCTACACTCGCTTCGAGGAGATCTGTGAGATCCTTCGCGCATACGATGTCAGCTTTTCGCTCGGTGACGGCTTGCGCCCCGGCTCGATCGCGGACGCGAACGATCGCGCGCAGTTCGCCGAGCTGACGACGCTCGGAGAATTGACCAAGGTCGCTTGGCAGCACGACGTGCAGGTCATGATCGAAGGCCCGGGCCACGTGCCGATGCACATGATCCGTGAAAATATGGAACGCGAGTTGACTGAGTGTCACGAAGCTCCGTTCTACACACTTGGACCTCTGACGACAGACGTGGCGCCGGGTTACGACCATATCACCTCTGCAATCGGCGCAGCGATGATCGGATGGTATGGCTGCGCGATGCTTTGCTACGTAACGCCGAAAGAGCATTTAGGGCTGCCGAATCGCGATGACGTCAAACAAGGGGTTATCGCCTATAAGATTGCCGCTCATGCTGCTGATCTTGCGAAGGGTCATCCGGCGGCACAGTTCCGGGACAACGCGCTCAGTAAGGCACGATTCGAGTTCCGCTGGAACGACCAATTTAACCTGGCGCTGGACCCTGATACTGCCCGCGCATACCACGATGCGACGCTTCCATCGGACAACGCAAAAGGTGCTCACTTCTGCTCGATGTGCGGACCGAAATTCTGTTCGATGAAGATCACTCAGGACGTGCGTACTTTCGCCGAACAGCATACGATGGGCACTACCGAGATCGAACGCGGCATGGCCGAAAAGGCCGCCGAGTTCCGGGCTCATGGCGGTGACCTCTACCAGCGCCCCGAGCTCGAAAGCTAACCGAGCTCAGGCCCAGTGCCGAGCCGTGCTCGGCACTGGAGCCCGGGGAGGCGGCGAACGACATTGCAGACCGATCCGAATCCCTCTCACAGCCACGACGACCATGAAGCCGCGTTGTTCGACGAACGTGGGGTCTGGCTCACCCGGGCGTTCTTCGTACGCTCGCTCGGTGCGGTTTATTGCTGCGCGTTTATTTCGTTGCTCGCTCAACTCGATCCGCTGTTTGGTGGTCACGGAATTCTACCGGTCGCCGCCTATGTGGACGAAGCGAAGCGTGTCGGAATGACCGTTCTCAATCTCCCCACGTTGTTTTGGAGCGACTCGTCTGATTTTGCTCTCCATACAGCCGCTTGGCTAGGGATGGCCGGCGCGGCAGCGCTCGTTGCGGGAGCCGCGAACGCGCTCCTCTGCGCGCTGCTCTGGCTTTGCTACCTGTCGTTCGTGAACGTCGGTCAGATCTTTTATGGATATGGCTGGGAAAGCTTGCTGCTCGAGTGCGGCTTCATGGCGATTTTTCTCGCACCGCCCGGTAAGCCCGGAGAGTTTCGTCAATCAGCGACCCCGCCAAAGGTGATGCTGCTGTTCTGCCGATGGACACTGTTTCGGCTAATGTTCGGGGCAGGCTTGATCAAGCTCCGTGGCGACGACTGTTGGCGGAGCTTGACGTGTCTCTTTTACCATTATGAGACCCAACCGATTCCGAGCCCTCTTTCTTGGTATTTTCATCATCTGCCCCCCGTCTTTCTCACGTTGGGGGTTCTGTTCAATCATTTTGTCGAGCTATTGGTGCCCTGGGGGTTCTTTCTCCCGCGCACGTGGCGAGCGACCGCCGGAGTGATCACCATAGTTTTTCAGGTTCTGCTGCTCTTGAGTGGGAATCTGTCATGGTTGAACTATCTAACGATTGTGCTCTGCATTGCATGCTTCGACGACGGGCAGCTCGCGAGCGCTGCTCCGCGGCGGTGGCTCCGGCAGCTCGAGGGCGTGCAGCCGCGGCGCGCCGGCTCGCTTCGAAATGGAGTCATTTTTGCGGTAAGCGCATTGATTTGCGCGCTCAGCATCAATCCTGCGCTGAACATGGTTTCTGACCGGCAGCTCATGAATGCGTCGTTTAACCAGTTCCATCTGGTCAATACCTACGGCGCGTTCGGTTCCGTCGGGAAGTTCCGCTATGAGATCGTGCTCGAAGGAACGAACGACGTAGACTTGAACGAACACACTGAGTGGCGCGAATATGAGTTCAAGTGCAAACCAGGGTCAGTGACCCGTAGACCTTGCTTCATTTCGCCCTTCCAGCTCCGGCTTGATTGGCAGATCTGGTTTGCCGCGATGTCGAGCTTCGAGAACAATCCGTGGTTCATTCATTTGGTCGCGAAGCTGCTCGAGGGAGACGAGGAAGTGCTCAGGCTACTCGGCAACCAGCCGTTTCCTGAGGCGCATCCGCATTACGTTCGGGCGCTTCTCTATCGGTACGAGTTCTCCCAAAAGGAAGCTTCCGACTGGTGGAAGCGCGTATTCGTTCGCGTTTATATGCCGCCGTTGCAGCTGAACGATTCGCGTTTGCAGACGTATTTAAATATGCAGGGTTGGAAGTAGGCGAGGTGCTTTCGACGTTTCTCCGGTCGCTACCCTTTCTTGGATCCGGCTAGTGCACGTGAGCTCCGTCCATCGCAAGCACCCGTACCATCTCTCTCACCCCTCCAACCACATCCGCCATCGCCTCATAATCAATCGACTCTGCGGTATCGCTGAGCTCGTGGTAACTGTCCGAGCGAAGATACGCGGTGTCGGTGATGGAGAACGCTTGATAGCGCTGTTGCCAGAAGGACCAATCGTCGGACCAGGCTACTGACTCAAAGAGTGCAGGGACCGCCAGCGAACGGACGGTGACCGATGCGCGCTGAGAACGCCGTCGCAGCATGCTCCATCCACGGTCGGCTATGCATGTTACCGAGGAAAGCGATGTAACTCGAGGAGTCGTCGAGCCCAAACAGCGAAACTATGCCCACGCGCTTTTTCCTCTTCCGGGAGGAGAAACAGCCGAGCGTTTCCGAGGAGATCATCCGCACGTTCTGCTCTCCGTTTGCATAGAGCGCTTCGGCGTAGCTCAGACTCCCCATCGCCGAAGTTTGAAAAAATGGTGGCTCTTCATTTACGAACGCGACGAAGCGGATCGTCGCGGTTGGAGAGAGCTGTCGAAGCGCACCTGCTAAATAGAGCAGCGCCGCAATCCCGCTCGCATTGTCGTTCGCGCCGGGCGTGCCCGGCCGGTTTGGCGTCGGGGGCCAGTGATCATGCCAACCGGGCATCGCGACCTTCGAATCGTAGTGAGCTCCGATAACGATGAGGTCAGCGCTCGTGCCCTTGAGCTCAGCTTGAATGTTAAATGCTCTCGGATTCCCGGCTACCTGAAATCGGCTTGGGTCAAATAGCACCGGTATCCGATGTGCTTCCGGGTAGCCGCGGGACTGAAGCTCGCTCGTAATCAACGATGCCGCACGCTCGAGCTGCTCGGGATGGTAGAGATTTCGCTCCCCGATGTCAGAGGCAAGAACACGAATCGTGCGCTTGAGGTCGGTGGAGATCTGAGCGCGTTCGGGTTGCGCAACGGAGGACGGAGAGGATTCGATATGAACAGACGAGCACCCAGAGAAGAGAGTGAAGATGAGCAAGGGGTAAACGATCGGGCGCAAATTGATTCTCCAAGTGCGAGTAAGTCCAAATTCCGACGAGCCGGCCACAGTTTTGTCATAACCTACGAAGCGACCGTGGAACAGAGCGAAGTACTGTCATCCGAGTCGCCGACTCCGCGGATGGATTGAGCTTTCTGTCGCGTCGTCTTTGTCCGCGGAAATTCATTTCTGCGGGCTCTTTTGCTAGACTAATCCGATTGCTCGGTCGTCTAAGCCGGATACGTTTCGCCGCGCCATAACCATGTTCAAACCAATCAAAAATCCACCGAGCCCGTTTCAAAGTCATTCTTACGAATGGCTTGACGTTCCTCCCGAGGCGAACCTCGAGCTGTTCGAAGAGACGGCAAAGAGCATCATCACCCAAAATAACAGCCCCGATGTGGGGTTCAGTTTTTCGGTCAATCCGTATCGAGGCTGCTTTCACGCGTGTGCGTATTGCTACGCGAGGCCCACGCATCAGTATTTGGATTACGGTGCCGGGTCGGACTTTGAGCGAAAGCTCATCGTGAAGGTCAACGCACCGGAGCTGCTTCAACGTGAGTTCGACAAAAGGTCTTGGCAAGGAGACGAGGTCGTATATTCCGGAATTACCGATTGCTATCAGCCGATCGAGGATCGGTACGAGCTCACGCGACGATGTCTCCAGGTTTGCGCCAAGTACCAAAACCCCGTTACGATCATCACCAAGAGCGCGCTCGTAACCCGCGATATCGATGTACTTCAGGACCTGCATCGCCGAGCGTCAGTCCGGGTATTCATCAGCATTCCATTTGCAGATGACGAAATTTCCAAGCTGGTTGAGCCCGGCGCGCCACGGAGCTCCCGGAGATTCCGGGCAATGCGTGAGCTCACCGACGCAGGGATTCGGACCGGTTTGGCGATAGCGCCTGTAATTCCAGGTTTGAGCGATCACGCGATCGCTGAGTTGCTCGAACGTGCGCGCGACGCCGGGGCAGATTCGGCGTTTATCACCCTGCTTCGATTGCCGGCAGAAGTGAAAGATGTGTTCGTCGAGCGGATCGAGGGAGCCTTTCCTTCTCGGGCCAAGAAAATCATCCACGGCATCCAAGAGCTGCGAAATGGAAAGCTGAACAACAGCGAATTCGGCAGCCGGATGACGGGCGAGGGTGAGCGGTGGAAGGCCGTCGAGTGGTTGTTTGAGCAAACGTGTGAGCGGCTCGGTCTCAACAAACGTGCGAGCGCGGAGACGAGCGACAGATCGCACACTACATTTCGCCGACCAAACCCTCAGCTCTCGCTGCCCGGCTTCTGATCTCGTCTTGCTGCGTCCTTTTCTGCTTCAACCGCGGCGAGGAATCGTCGCACTTCAGGCATATCCTCTGTCGGAATGTGGTTCGTTGTGATGGCAATTTTCAGATCCTGAACTTCGGCACGGTCGGCAGAGCGTGGGGAAAGCTTGGTGATATGCTCGAATTCGCGGGTCTTCTCTTGCTCAGGAGTATGGGATGGACGGTGAGCTCTCTCCCAATCAGCCTCTTCCTGCATTGCGCGCTTTCGCTCTGCCTTGATTTCTTCTGCCGAAACGGCGAGCTCTGTGAGCATGGTCGTGTATTCGTGCGCTTTGGCTGCGGCAGCTTCCGTGCGCTGATCGGCTCGGGTCGACTGAACGAATTCTCTGAAATCTTCGGCCACCCTTTGAAGACCCTCAAGCGCTTCGCTGAACACCCGCTTCCCCCATCGGCCGAGATCTTCGAAGCTGCGACATTCGAGTAACTCCGACGCCTTCTTGCCCATCCAGGCGACCGCGTCACCTGCTTTCTGCGCGACGAAAGAAAGAATGCTTCTCGTCGGCGACGATTCGGAAATTGTCTGGCTCGCCTGGTTCGTTGTCGTGTCTGTAGGCGCCGCGTCCTCTTTCTTCGGTGCAATGTCGGTTGCCGGCGCGCTGGAGATGGGAGCCGGCAGCTTGAGTAACGAGCTTACTGACGAGACAACTTGTGATGCTACCGCGGGCAGCGATAATTGCGTTTGCGCCTCTGGCAACTTTACCGTGGCGCTTTGTTGTTGGAGCGTCGGATCTGACATCGATACTTCGCGAGCTTTTACCCTATTGAAAGAGTTGTGATGTATTTCAGTATCCCCGTGCGGGATATTTTCCGAATGGCCATTCTAGAAATGTTTCAGCCCTTTCGGGATCCGACCCATAGAATAGCGAACGCGATGGGCATAGTGTTGGAAGTGCAGCAAGTTTCTGGAGTGCTTGATCTCTTCCATGCGGCGACAGCAACTCGGGACCGGTTTGGGCCGGCATCCGAAATTGTCCTCGCTCCTGCTCTGAGCAGCAAACAACGCGAGGGGAACGTCTTCGCAATCAGCCGAGACGTTTCCCTCCCTGGAGAACGGTTTCCGGGAGGTTGTTCTGTCCCCCGCTGTAGGAGTGCAAGCATGTCTGGCGAAGCAAAAAGAGAACTTGTCGTCCGCGATGTGCAGTCGCTGGTATCAGCCTCGACCGGGGTTGCTGCCGGGCGGATGCCGGTCGTTGCGAGACTGATGTATGACGCATCAGCGTCGATTCGTGACAACAAGCCGTCCTTAGTCGAACCTCTCAAAGGTGCAGCTACGGAGTTCGAAATCGGGCTCGCATCGAATGAGCGTAATCTGCTGTCCCGCGCTCTGTTCCATCGAACGGTGATCGAAATCGATCGACGAAGCTTTCTCGAGCCTTCGTTGTGGCGCGCATCGCCTATGGCCAACTTCTACGTCGCAAACGGCGATCGTACCTCGCTCGACGTTGTGTATTACAGTGAAATCAAACCGCTCTGCGAGCGATTCGAAGCACAGCCCGACGGGGTGTTTCATCTCCTCATGGTGTTCACTGATGGGCGAAATAACGGCGAAGACCTTGCAGCAAAGGTGAGAGCTCGGATGGCTCACGTGGTCGACCTTGCCAATACTCGTTGTGACGGGGTTCTCCGTACGCGCATTATGGTGGCCTACATCGGAATCGGATTGAGTCGGGAGGAGCATTTGAGGAACTGCACCGTACGGTATGGAATTCCCGAGCAGTGGTTCAAATGGTATCCCGCCGGTGAAGATGAAGTCTGCAAGATGGGAGAGGAGATGTCACAATCCGTGTCGGAGTTCAGCGATGGTAACGAGACCCGGTTCTGGTGAACGAAACGGCGTTCGATGCTATGGGTCGAAACCGGCGAAGCTGATCGCTCTCGTCGGTCGACCCATGGCTGAACATTCCAGGGAGGGAATC
Organism: Bdellovibrionota bacterium; assembly: GCA_046328905.1. Taxonomy (GTDB): domain Bacteria; phylum Bdellovibrionota_C; class UBA2361; order SZUA-149; family CAZDWZ01; genus JAXLVP01. The sequence continues at coordinate 359,048 of JAXLVP010000002.1, read as the reverse complement.
TTCAGAGCTCAAACATTCTGGGATTCTAAGAGCTCAAGGCCAAACAATCATTCAGGCACTGCCGAATGGCTTTGAAGTAGAGAGTCGTGTTGTGAGCGGGGTCCGTTGACGCCTCATCGCCCACTTCGAGAAGCAGCACGCCGGGGGTGGACGAGTCGCCGAACGCCGCGCTGACGTGCTCCACGGAGATTCCATCGTCGGAGACGTCTTCTTTACGCACGGGGAGGTCGCTCGTGAGTGCATCTTGCGCGGAGCTTTCGAAGAGCTTCTTAATCTTGGGGTGCGCAGAGCGCTCGGAACCGCCGAACTTTGCTGCAGGAACAAGATCGAAGCGGCGCTGGTCGAGCAAATAGATAATGCCGCTCGCGAACCCGGACGCGGGAATTGCCTTCGTAACGAGTGACTGCAATGCTTCCACGCAGGGACCAGCTTCCTTGATTGAATCGTAGACCTGACGAAACTGTTCCTGGATGTGCTCAGGGCACTTCTGGAGGAATTGGTTGCCGGCAAAGGAGCGAGGGGTCTTGTCGCGCTGAGCAACTTTAGGTGTCACGGTTACGGATACTCTGGTCGGCCTTGCTTTGGCCGTCGCCCGTTGCATTAGCTCAATTTGCTGGTCGGTGGTTTCGTCCACTACTGCCTGGAGGCTCGTAACAGCGAGATTCGGAGCAAGAGCCTTGAGCTGGTCCGATTTCCTTTCCCATTCCCTCTCTGCGTGCGGGAAACGTTCCGGGGAGCGAAGCCGGCTGAAAGACTCGCCGAGCTCACAAGCTGACTGGAGTAGATACAGACTCGATGTCGGACGATCCGCCCCAAATGGCTGCGACTGAGATGCAGACTGAATTACGTCGCGAAGCTCGGGCGCGAGGAGCCAATCGTTTGCATACCGGCTTCCAAGCTCCTCCGGCGTCATACCGAGAACCTTGCGAAGGTTACGCCCGGTGTCTTTCGGATTGCTCCGTGTCGAACGGAGCACACCGGCGAGAACAGATGGATAGTTCCACGCGATCAGGTTCCATCCGAGTTGACGGAACAGAGTACAAAAGCGCGCGTTCTCCGGCTGAATGGCCAAGCCTTCGGACGCTCCCTGAAGCGCAATCGTATGCGCGGCGTTCGCAGCATGAAATGTAGTCTTGAAGATGTCGTTCTTCAGCCGGTTGCTCGCCGAGAGCCGGTGACGAGACAAAGAAGTGAACGGTGCGAGCATCAACTTTGATAACGTCGAGTCGTCGATAGTCATCAGCTCACGGAGCGGTTGCAAGCTCGGGACCGGTTCCTCCACTCGTGCGCGGAGAAATTTGACTGCATGAGTCAGTAACGAGAGGTCCCCGCAAAGATCGTCGACAAGCTGCGCACGATCGTTTGCGTATTCGCCGCTTCGGAATTTTTCCTGAATTTGTTCGCAGAGAATTGGATTGACCGGGAGCCAAGCACCGCCGATGTGCGCGAGAGTCGACTCCGCCTTGCGCTGAGTCGCTACGTCCGGGATCACCCGAATCGATTTGCTGAGAATTTCCATTTCCGCACCTTCCCTCAACCGCTTGTCCTATCTTCAACTTATCGGACGACACGCTGCCGAAGTTGAGGGGCATTTTGAGTCCCGCAAAGAGCGGCGCTTGGCCGCGTCAGCGGGCGTCTGCTATGGTGAATTCTCTCGCAATTTTGTTTGGAGCTCGACTCATGCCGAAACTGATCTCTGAGCCGATGGTCATCGAGGCCGCCGGAAACAAGCCGAAGATAATCAAAGAATATTTTGGTCGGGTCCGCTCTCAAACTGACGCCGTCAGTGTCGCGCATATGGTTAGCCCGGGTGGATGGGTTGAGCCGGGCCAGACGCCAGAGTTCGATGAATATACGGTGGTTCTTCGAGGAATGCTCAATGTGGCCACCAGGGATGGAGAGCTACAGGTCCGCGCCGGACAAGCCGTTCTAACTCATCGCGGTGAGTGGATACAGTACTCGACGCCTGAGGAAGGCGGTGCCGAATACATCGCGGTCTGCTTGCCTGCGTTCTCACCGGATACTGTCCGTCGCGATAGCGACCAAAAGTAGGATTGGCCAAATGTTTTACAGAACGAAGTCGTTCGCGACACTGATCATCTCAGCTTTCATGTTCACCTCAAGCATCGCACATGCGGACGCTATCTCGTGGCAGCATGCGCTTGACGAGACAACGTTCACCAAAGCGAAGAAGGAAAACAGGTTGGTCATCCTCGATCTCGAGGCCGTGTGGTGCCATTGGTGCCACGTGATGGAGGAGCAGACGTATTCTAAGCCGGATATTCAGAAGCTGATCGGAGAGCGATACATCGCAGTCCGCATCGATCAGGACGCGCGGCCGGATCTCGGCAATCGCTACCGGGACTACGGCTGGCCGGCGACCATTATCTTTAATTCGTCCGGGGAAGAGTTGGACAAGCTTTCGGGTTTCGTCGAGCCGCAGCAGATGGCGAAGCTTCTCGCAGACTACGCCGAGCATCCGACGCCGAAGGAAAAGCCGACCTCAATTCAATACTCCGAGCGGACGAGCCTCAGCGACGAGCTGAAAGCAGAATTGGTTCGCCGTTTCGAACAAACTGCGGATCGTGAGCTCGGTGGCCTGACCACGAGTCACAAGTATCTCGATCCTGATACACTCGAGTACGCGCTCAAGCGAGCAACTGAAGGGGACCAGCCGAGCGTTGATTTCGTCAAAAAAAGCCTGACGGCAAACTTGCAGCTTCTTGATCCCGCTTGGGGCGGTGTCTATCAGTACTCCACGCATGGCAACTGGGAGAACCCCCATTTCGAAAAGATTGCCCCGAAGCAGGCGGCAGATTTACGGACCTATGCGCTCGCGTATGCCGTGTGGCGTGACGAGCAGTCGCTGAAAGCGATGCAGAGTATTCGCAAGTATCTCGATGGTTTTCTCCATGATGCGGGTGGCGCCTTCTACACCAGCCAAGACGCCGACCTAGTCCAAGGCGAACATAGCGCCGAATTCTTCCAGCTCTCTGATGGTGAACGTCGGAAGCGTGGAATTCCGAGAATCGACAAGAATATCTACGCGAGTGAGAACGGAAAGATTATTTCTGCGCTCGCCGCTGTCTATGCGTCGACGCAGGATACAACCGCGCTGGAACAAGCGCGAAAGGCAGCGGAGTGGGTACAGGGGAATCGAGCGCTGCCGGGCGGCGGTTTCAAACACGGCGACGCTGATCCCGCAGGTCCTTATCTCTGCGACACCCTGTTCATGGGACGCGCGCTACTCGACCTGTATGCCGTTACCGGAGAACGAAAGTGGCTTGTAGGGGCCGAGCAAGCAGCGCAATACATTCAAACTACATTCGCACCCGCGGAAGGAACCGCGGGTTATCCAACCTCGTTTGCGCGTGGCGCTGCGTTGAAGCCGCTGCCGGTTCTGAGCGAGAATGTCACCCTCGTGCGTTTCCTTGCGTTGCTGACTAACTACACGGGCAAACCGGAATACAAGACGTCAGCGGAGGCCGCGATGCGCTATCTCGCCACCAAAGAAGTTGCGACCGAGAGCATTACAGAACCCGGAATTCTGCTCGCCGACAATGAGCTCAACGTGCCGCCTCTCCATATCGTCACAGTTGCCCCCAAGGACGATGCTGTGGGGAAATCGCTGTTTGCCGCGTCGCTGAGTTATGCCGCGAGCTACAAACGCACTGAGTGGTGGGATCGTCGCGAGGGGCAGATGCCGAATCCCGATGTACAATATCCGGTGCTTCCGAAGCCGGCGGCATTCGTGTGCACGAACAAGCGCTGCTCACTGCCAATTTTCAAACCGGATGATATTCCGACCACGATAAAGAAATTGACCGCGACAGCGGGCTCGTGAAGTTTACTTGAGCTTCTTGCTGCGAGACTCGGTGCCGGTGCGTCGTGGAGAGCGTTGCGAGTGGCGCAATTCTTCTTTGAGTGAATCGGCTCCTTCGCCTTTGAAAAACTTCGTAATCGCCAACTTGAGCTCTCGGCCCAGCAGATGACGTGCATCTGCTCCGGAATACAACGACATTCAGCAACCTCTCAACTGATCGAACGGCTGTTCTGATTGGGTCCGTCCGCGCACCCTTTCAGTTAATTATTCGCGGACGCGGAAACGCATGCCTTTTAATCGGGATGACCGTCGGGACGTGCTTTTTGTAACTTCTTGCAATGATGGGATAATTCTTGCGGCACTCCGAACGTCTTAATAAAATCAAACCACAGTACGACATCATCCAAACGTAGTAACAGGGATCCAAAGGTTCATGCGCCCTTCCACCAACATCCTCGAGCTGATTGGGAACACGCCGATCATTCAGATTGACTGCTTTGATACGGGTAAGTGCTCGTTGTTTCTGAAACTCGAGAATCAGAATCCGGGCGGCTCGATCAAGGATCGCGTTGCGCTGAAAATGATCGAAGTGGCTGAGCAGGAAGGAAAGCTTAAGCCGGGCGGCACAATCGTTGAAGCAACCGCCGGAAACACCGGGCTTGGGCTCGCACTCGTAGCGGCCCAGAAAGGGTATCGGCTCATTCTCGTCATCCCCGACAAAATGAGCAAAGAGAAAACCTTTCATCTCCGCGCGATGGGGGCACAGATCGTGCTCACTCGTTCAGATGTTGGGAAGGGTCATCCACAGTACTATCAAGACCTGGCGGAGAGCATCGCAAAACGTGAAAACGCCTTCTACGTGAACCAGTTTGGGAATGCGGCAAATCCTCTCGCGCACGAAACGTCGACCGGCCCTGAGATCTGGAAGCAGATGGACGGCAAGCTCGACGCGGTCGTCTGCGGTGTCGGATCTTCGGGAACGATTACGGGACTGGGACGGTATTTCGAAAAAACTGCGCCGCACGTCGAAATGGTGCTCGCTGATCCCGCCGGCTCAATTCTCGTTCATTATATACAAACAGGTGAGGTGCTGACCGAGTCCGGCTCTTGGCTCGTCGAAGGTATCGGTGAGGATTTTATTCCGTCGATAGCCGAGCTGAAGCGAGTGAAACACGGCTACTCGATCTCCGATCAGGAAAGCTTCGAGGTTGCTCGCACACTGCTTCGCAAAGCAGGGGTACTCGCGGGATCTTCAACTGGAACTCTTCTTGCCGGTGCCTTGCGCTATTGTCGGGAGCAAACGGAGCCGAAGCGCGTGCTGACCTTTGCCTGCGACAGCGGTAACAAATATCTTTCGAAAATGTTCGACGACTTTTGGATGTTCGAACACGGCTTCATCAAACGCCAAATGACGGGAGACCTGCGGGACGTCATCTCTCGGCGGCACGAAGAAGGCGCCACGGTCACCGTTGCTCCGGGGGATACCCTGAAGACGGCCGCAGCCAGGATGAAGCTCTACGATATCTCTCAGCTCCCCGTAGTCGAGGGTGAGAAAATCGTAGGCTTGGTCGACGAGTCGGACCTCCTTTTAGCCCTGTATCGCGATAAATCGCTTATGCAGCGGCCGGTCCGCGACGTTATGACTCAAAAGCTCAAGACTGTTCAGCCAAATACCGACTTGGAATTGCTGCTCAAGATCTTCGACGAAGGGTTCGTAGTGATAGTGGAAGACCAAGGCAGGTTTCTCGGCCTGATCACTCGTATGGACCTCATTAACTATCTCCGACTGAAGCTCGAGTAGGATACTGTGCGAAAACTCCGCTTTTGCAGGAAGCCGTTAATTCTTTTCATAGCTGCGCTCTGCAGTCTCGTCGGCCACGTTGCTTCTGCGCAGGCGGAGAGTGATGCGTATGTCCGGCTCACGAAAACCACGGGTGGAGAGCCGAAGGCTCTCGAGACAGCCGTTGTGACGCTCGGCGGCGGCACAGGTGAGCTGAAAGGTGTCACCGTCGATCTCATCGCTGCGGTTCATATTGGCGAAAAGGAATACTTCCAGAAGCTCAATAAAGCATTCACCGGATACGACGCCGTGCTTTACGAGCTCATCGCTCCGGACAACATCGAGATCGGGAAACGGGTGAAGGAGAATAAGAGCATCGTCAGCTCGTTCCAAGGTGCCATTCAAGAATTGCTCGCGCTCGAGTTTCAACTTGACCAGATCGATTACAGCGCAAAGAACCTGGTTCATGCCGACCTGTCGCCGGACGCCTTCATGGATTCTATGGAGCGACGAGGTGATTCCGTTTGGACACTCGCCGGAAGGGTGCTGCTCCAAGGGATGCTCCAAGATCAGAAGGAGGAGAATCCGGTCGAAGAGATGAAATTCATCATGGCGCTCCTCAATACGGAGGATGCCAATCGGCCGTACAAGCTGCGTCGCTATCTCGCGCTCAACATGACGAAGATGGATGACCTCATCGCCCAACTCGAAGGAAGCAGCGGTTCCGCGCTCATCGCTGACAGGAATGCCAAGGCGGTTTCTGTCTTCCGGGAGCAGCTCAAAACGAAAAAGAAGCACTTCGCGATCTATTACGGTGGCGCGCATATGCCGGACATTGCCCGCAGATTGTCCGCAGAGCTTGGCCTCAAGCCGGTGAAAACCAGTTGGCTTACGGCATGGACGCTCCAGCCGCCCGCATCCGGGAAGTAGCCCTCATTTGGGCAAGCTTGCAGTTTTTGCGCGAAGACGAAAACAAGGTTAGCTCGGTTTTGTAATGCGTTTCGACACTTTTGTAGCAGCACTGTTTCTCTTGGCGGCATCCATCGTTTCGATCTCAGCGTATCGAGCGATGAACGTCATTGAGCGGCCACGAGGATCGCTGCTCCAGTCGCTTCCGGTCGGTGATACCCAATATGCACTTTTCGCGGGAAGTCAGTGCTTGGGAACCTTGTCGCTCGCGTTTCGGAGAGAGCAGCAGACGACGCTCGTCTCGAACGGAGAGTATACGTTCTCCTACCAAGGGAAGCAGCTTCCCGTGAAGACATTTTTTGGCGCCTATTTCAACGTATTGGAACAGCTTGTCGCCTGCAACGCGAGTGTTGAAGGTGAGGGATTCCGATTCGACGCGAAGATGATCAATCCCAGCCCGATGAAAATTGACCTGCAACTGACGATGCTGGGAAAGTCTTTCGCGCGTCACATCTCGTTGCCCGGACCGGTGATGTTGCGAAAGAACAGAGACGACACGTATCGAGTCGAATATGTTTTCGCTGAGAAGTTCAATCCGGGAACCTTGCTTCCCGGTACGCTCCAAGTTCCCGTCGGACCCTCCGAGCTGGCAAACCTTGCAATATCGGTCACTCCGTTCGACCAGAAACCGGGCGCATGTGAATTCGGGTCAGATGGAGCACAACCAATGAGCCTCGACACGATTGCCGAAAGAGCGAAAGAACTGATCCCGAAGTTTCAGACTCTCGGTGGATTTTGACCAAGCACGAACAGTACCGGATTGGACGATATGATTCAGCTCAAAAATCTCTGTAAGCGGTACGGCAACTTCAACGCGGTGAACAACATCTCGCTCGAGATTCAGGAGGGCGAGATCTTCGGCTTTCTCGGTGTGAACGGTGCGGGCAAGACGACTACGCTCAGGATGCTGACCGGGGTCCTGAAGCCGACGTCAGGCTCGATTGAGATCGGGGGATTCGATATCCAAAAGCAGCCCGAAGAAGTAAAGCGCATCACCGGGTTCATTCCGGATCGGCCCTATCTTTACAGCAAGCTCACCGGGAGAGAGTATCTCTATTTCGTTGCGGAGCTCCATTCGGTTCCGCAAGCGACTGCTGAAGCTCGAATCGATTCCCTGCTCAAGCAGTACTCGCTTTCGGATTGGGAAGACGAGCTCATCGACGGTTTCTCGCATGGAATGAAACAGCGGCTCGCAATGTGTGCCGCGCTGATCCATGACCCGAAAGTGCTCATCGTCGACGAGCCGATGGTCGGCCTTGATCCACACGGAGCAAAGCTGCTCAAAACCTGCTTTCGGCAGTATGCGGACAGCGGTGTTTCAATTCTGCTCTCGACGCACTCGCTCAACGTAGCCGAGGAGCTGGCCGATCGGCTGGCGATCATTCACCGAGGCTCGGTGATCGCGGTGGGGACTCTCGAAGACATGCGGACACTGGCAGGCGGTGCGAATCAGCGGCTGGAAGAGATTTTTCTCCAGCTTACGTGGAGCGGCGGTGAAGAGTATGGCGAGGGAGAATCCGTGCAATGAGAGGTCTCGCCGCGATACCGCTCCTCATGCAGCCGAAGTTTCTCGGCATCAAGAATTATTGGCGGCGCCGTTCGGACGAGCGGACGATGGCGATTCGCGACGGGGTAATTCTTCTCTTCGGTATGTCGTTGATGTACGGCATCTACCGCGGCGGCGTTTGGATGCTGAACAAGATGGAGATCAGCCAGGGGTTGGTGTATTTCCATCCGTCGATTCCGCTTGGGCTGATCTTCGTCTATCTCTTCATGATGCTTCTCTTGTCGAACTCGGCTTCGGCAATTGCGTCCCTCTATCTCTCGAATGACCTCGACCTGGTGCTGTCGTCTCCACTTCGCCCGAGTCGCTTCTTCCTCGGAAAATTTCTCGATGTGCTCTTCAGCTCGTCTTGGATCACGATGATCTTCATTCTTCCGGCGATCTATTCCTTCGCGCGGTTTTATCACGCTCCGCCTCAGTACTACCTGTTCGTGCTTGTGGTGATGCTTCCGTATTTCGCTATTCCCACTGCGTTGTCGATTATCCTCGTGACTTTTTATTCGAGATTCTTCCCGGCGACTCGCACCCGAGAGGTCCTGATGGCGCTTGCTCTTATCGGAGCGATCGGCGTCTACATGTTGGTGAAGATGCTTTTCCCCGGCGAGGAGAGCTTTTCGTTCCGGAACGTCGACGACCTTTTGCGCCTCGTCAATATTCTTTCAATTCCGAACACCCAATGGGCCCCCTCGTATTGGGCTTCGACCTGTCTTGCCGAGTGGCTCGCACCCACGAAGCAATCGTTCTCTCCCCATTTTGTCATGCTCTATTCAGTTGCATTCGGGCTCATCGCCCTCTCTTTCCTCGTGCTTCGTGCGTTTCACTTTGATGCCTATTCGAAGGCCCTCAGCTCCCAGCGTCAAGCTGGGATCGACAGCCGGAGCTCTCAGAAGCGGATCCGCCGCTTATTGTTCTTCTGCAGCCCGCCGGTACGAGCCCAGGTCGCAAAGGAGTTCAAAACGCTCTCGCGAGACGTGTCTCAGCTCTTTCAAATATTTCTGCTTTCGGGAATCTGCCTGCTCTACTTCTACAATTTCCGGCTCATTCACGGAATTCAGTCGGAGTTCAGCGGTGATATGCAGCAGTGGTGGTGGGTCTTCGTGTTTATGATCAATAGTTACATCGAGGCGTTTCTGATCACCGCTGTCGGCACTCGGTTCGTTTTTCAAAGTGTTTCGCTCGAGGGACGGTCATTCTGGGTCATGCAGTCGGCCCCGGTGTCGCTCGCAAAATTTCTGCAGACGAAATTCTACTGCTGGGTGTTTCCGGTTGGACTGATTCTCGGAATTATTTTCGGCCTCGGTTCGTATACCGTCGGGGCTCCGCTGCACGTGATTGGTCTCAAAGTGTTGTCGACGTGGGTCACCTGCTACGGAATCGTGGGATTGGGGATCGGTCTCGGCGCGTACTACGCGAATTTCAATTGGGAGCACACTACTCAGCTTGCCGCGAGCTTCGGTAGCCTCGTGTATATGCTCGTATGCGTAGCCCTGATCTCCCTGAACATGGGGCTCATCGGGCTTGTGCTGGTGTTCGAGCACTATTACCGCATTGAGAGCGTTATCACGCTCTACGAGTTCCTCATCGCGGCCTCGGCGAGCGCCTTGCTCTTTTTCTATCTGAATCTGATCGCGACCAGATATGCGCTCCGGCTGGGCTTGGGCGAGTTGGAGCGCCGGCGGGAATAATCCCGACTAGGTTCTCTGGGCGTAGCTGATCTCGACGATCTCGATCTCACGCACTCCCTTCGGCGTTTTGAAGGTGACGTAGTCTCCTACACGCGCTTTGAAGAGAGCGTTTGCCAGTGGGGAGACCCAACTGATCCTTCCGCTATCGAGATCCATTTCATCAAATCCGACGATGGCATACGTTTTCAAGGAATCGTCTTCGTCGCGGATGGTCACACTCGCGCCGAAAAATACCTGGTCGGAGGTGTTCTTCGTATATTCGACCACCTCCGCCGAATCCAAACGTTTCGTCAGATATCGAATCCGACGATCGATTTCGCGCAACTTCCGCTTCCCGTAATGATAGTCTGCATTCTCGGACCGATCGCCGTTTGATGCAGCCCATGCGACTACCTCAGTGACTTTCGGGCGTTCGTCGTATTTGAGCCGTGCAAGCTCGCCTTGAAGCATTTTCAGCCCTTCCGGAGTGACGTAGTTTTTCACTCCGGCGGGACCGGTGCCTTCCTCTTCCTGATCGTCGTCCTCGAGGTCGCCGTCGGGCTCTTTGGTGAATGCTTTGCTCATAATGGGCTCAAAAACGGCTATTCTACCAAAGAGCCGACGAACAGACCAGTCTCGCGACGAAGGCTACGCGAGGTCGAAAAGCAGTAGCTCGGAACCTTCACCGGCGTCGAGAGTGAGGGAGGTTTCGTCTGAGACCGCCGCGGCGTCGCCACTCTCGAGACGCGTTCCGTTTACTACGACCGGTCCGGAGACGACTTGAATCCAAGCATGCCGTCCCGGTCGCAGCTCATGCTTCATCGTCGTTGTTGAAGCAAGCTTCGCTGCGTAGAGGTCGACGTCCTGTTGGATGAGCACGGTTCCATCTCTGGCGTCACGTGACGCGATGAGAGCAAGCCCATCATGAACTGCCGAAGGCACCTGTTTCTGCTCATACGACGGAGCAACGTTTTGAGTCGCCGGCAGAAGCCAAATCTGCAGCAGGTGAACCGTCTCTGAAGGCGACGGATTCGTTTCGCTGTGCATGATTCCTTTTCCTGCGCTCATGCGTTGGATCTCTCCCGGCCGTAATACGCCGCCGTTTCCGAGGCTGTCTTTGTGCTCGAGCGCTCCGGAGATCACATACGTCACAATCTCCATGTTGTGATGCGGATGCATTCCAAAGCCCGTGCCGCCGTCGACCCAGTCTTCGTTGATGACGCGCAAGCTGCGAAAGCCCATGAATTGGGGATCGTAGTAGTCCGCAAATGAAAAAGTGTGAAAGCTCTTCAGCCAACCATGCTCGGCATGGCCGCGTTCGTTCGATTTCCGCAGATGGATCATAAACACTCGCAATTTATTGGTTGCACACAATATAAGTCCGCCGAAGCGTGTTGTCGAACTCGGCTGAGGAGACGCGGAACTACTCGGTTTTCCGGAACCCGAGCACTGAATGTCGACGGTTGTTCCCGGCAGATGGTTCTTGTGGGTAAGGGCGAAGAGTGACGCCGAAGGGTTGTACGTTGAAACAACCTTCCGACATCACCAGAGCTTGTGCACTGGCTACACCAACGCGAGAAACGGAATTTCCATTTCTTCGCGCGTGAGCCCACCGTGATCGCCGAGGAATCCCAGGCGGTTCGGTGCGTGCGAGCTCCAAGTGAGCGACAACCCCGGAGCCGGAAGTATCGTGACATTGCCCACCCTTCGGCGGAACTCATCGGAAACTGCCGGTCCGAACAACCCGTTGCGAATCAGGTGGTCGGTCTTCGTCACTACGGCGCGTTCGCCGAGGAGCGAAGAGAGTTGCTCGACACACTGGTCGAGAGCAGGCTCCTGCACGTGCAGGAACACGTCACGCATGCCGCCCGCGGGAGGAAGAACATCGCCCCGAGAAGAGCGGTGAAGCATGTTCTCAAGGAACGAGGCTTCAACATCCAGCACGACATTGCGTGCCGGGTCTTTCGGAGCTACCGAAATTTGCCCGTGGTCTGCGAAGACCAGGAACAATGTTCGGCCATCGGCCCGCTCGACGTAGAGACGTTCGATTGTGTCGAGGATGTCGTTCCGGGTCTCCCGGTACGCAGCGCTGTCCGGTCCGGCTTTATGGCCGGCCGCGTCAAGCGCATCGACGTAGATGTGGACGATCTGCCGAGACGTCCATTCGAGCTCCGTAGCGATCCGGGCTCCCTCGGCAAAGTCCGATGTTCCGATTCGACGCGTGTTGCGCATCAAATAACGGTTTGTGAGACTCCCGACGATGCCTTGCGGCATCAACGTCGTGATTCGGACGCCCTGCATTCGGAGGTTTCTCAGCCACGATTGGTTGGGAAACACATCCTGAGGCCGGAGCCGGAACGAATCGAGATCGTCCCGTCGATCCTGTGCGTCTCGCGACGAGAACATGATTGGACGAATGAGGTCGTTCAGCTCCGGCTGATACTGCCACCACTCGTAGACACCGTTCTGGCCGACCGGGAGACCGGTCGAAAACGATGTCACGTGGGCGGCGGTAGTCGACGGGAACTGAGATGTGAGCTTCGACACGATGCCTTCTTCGGCGCAGCGTGTCAGGAACGGATGGTCCATTTCTGAGATGGACTGCCATCCCATCGCATCGACGAAGATGCTTACGACCCGCTCAACCCGATGCTCAGTCGCAGGGAGACATAACGAGGGCAACAGAGAGCGCACGCTGTCGTCGAAATACGACGCGATCGCGCTCGGAATGTTGCTGAAGCAATAGTCAGCGTACAGAGGGCAAGCACAAAGCCGCCCCTGGAACGCTCCTTTCACGGCGGCAAGCGAGGCTTCGTTTATCATGACAACCCTTTTTACAAAGTATGAAAACGTACTGCCCTTCGGCTTCGGGAATAGCTTCCAGAAGCCGAACAAAGCATAGATCCTTCCAACCAAGTGATAAAGAGAGCAAGCTTACGCTCGAGTGCCACGGCGGCCACCGCGCTGCAGACGGAACACTTCTCCGGTGCGAGGTGGCGGCGGTGGCGGTTCAATAACTTTTTTCTCCGGGACAACTTCGAGCGGAGGTAACGTTGAGATCCGCTTTTTCGGCCTGAAGCTATCGAGTAGCTCGTCTTCTGAGGGAATGTGGTCAGCGCAGCGGAGCTCGTACTGCTCGCTCTTAATCGAATAAGCGAATCTGTGACGGCGTTCGTTGATTCCGGGGATTTCGGCGAAGAGCTCGGTGGTGTAGCGGCTGGAGGTAGAGAACTCATCCTTCCGGATGTTCTCGCCGTTCGAATATACGGCTGCGTTGGAAAGATAGATCATTGCCGGGTCATTCCACAGCGGAGCTGCTGACAGAGACTCCCAGAGATCAGGGTGAAAAATATCGACGCAGAGTGAATGCACCGGATTTTCACTGAACAGTGTCCGGAAAAAGTCGAACCGTCGTATGACGAGCGCTTTGACGTAGTCTGCCTTGTAGCGGAGGAAGTGGCGCACCCACGCGATCTTCTCGTCAATCTCGGCGGTGCTCTCCGGATGAAACAATGCTCTCTCTCGCTGAGTGAGCTTGTGGTGGCGAGTACTAAAGAGGCCCTGTCGCAGGCGAAGGAACGCTTCGGGCGCTTGCGAAAGCATCTCCTCACGTGAGGCCCGGAGAAAGAGGGGACTTTCGTCGGGCTCGTTCGCGATCTCCAGTCGGAAGATAGTGTCGAACGAGTCGTGATCGAGGAAAAGCAGAAAGAGCTCCTCCGGGGAGTCAACTGTACGGAACATGCGGAGCGCGAGCTTCGTCATGAAATAGACGTAGGGTTCGCGCTCGCAAAGAAAGATCGAGTGCATGCGCGGTGCGAAGTATCGCTCGAGCAAGTAGAGTGATACTCCGAGCCCGATTCCGATATACGAACCGGGAGACGAAGGCGGGATCTCAGGTTCAGAGTTTTCGAGCTCGGTTGAACGCTCGTTGGTCTGCAGAAACGCATAGAAGAGGTCGCCGAAACGCGTATCACTCCTGCTGGAAGAGAACTCCGGCAACGTCTCGGCGGAGACGACGGATCGCCCGAGAGAGCTTGGGAGTGAGGAGCTCGTTTTGTACATCTATCGGTCCCGGATAATTGCCGACATGTTTACTCGCTTTTTGCGAAAAGGTAAATTATTGCGCAAAAACTAATGCAGCGTTCGCAATGCCAGATGCCGCGGCGAGTGAAGCGAGTCCGCTAACCGCCTAAAATCGCTCCCGATTTGCTCCGACATGAGTGCCTGCGCTAAAAAACCACGCTCGTTAACGGTTATGACATCGGTGGTCTGCAGGGTAGCCCTTAGGCGAACCCCTTTTCGGCTCGAATCTCCTCGTATGCCTGCTGAATCGCTCGGAACTTTTCGTTCGCGAGCTTGATGAACTCTTCAGGCTGTCCCTGAGCTCTGACGGCATCAGGGTGATTTTCCTTCGCAAGCTTCCGATACCGCTTTTTGATTTCCGCGACGGAGGACTGAGGGGTGCAACCAAGAATGGAGTAGTTCTTGTCGGGTTGAGAGGTGTAGCGGGAACGAATGCGCTCAAAGTCACGGTCGTTGAAGCCGAAAATGGCGGCCGCGGAGCGGACGAGACGCTCTTCAGCGTTCTCCATCTTACCGTCGGCGAGCGAGAGGCGAAGCAAGATGTCGATCAGGTTCTCGAGCACCGCATGTTCGTAACGGAACATCGCATAAAACTCTTTGGCATAGTCTTCGAAGCTACGATTCGAGAGCCGTGCCGAGCGAAAAACGTTTTGCGCGAACTTGATCCGACCGGGATCGAGGTGCAGCTCGTCGCTCATGAATCGTTCGACGACTTGAATCTCACTCGCCGAGATCGCGCCGTCGGCTTTGGCGAGCTTCGACAGCATGGAAAACACGCAGTTGAAAAATGTCAGGTGCTTTTCTTCGAGCGAACGTTGGGGGCGCTGGAACGGAAACGGACCAACCGTCGGCTTTCGGCGGTGAAGGCTGCCGTAAGTCTCCTCCGAATCGACGAGGTGCCCAAGAATGAGCCCGATGATCAGCCCGAACTTGCCGAGAATAGAGTAGCCGATCAGAGCGCAGAGAATCTTTCCCATCTAGGACATCCGAGAAAAACCATCGAGAATGTGGAGAATAGTGTTAATGAGAAGTGTCCTATTGCCGTCAAATTCGCAAGTTCCTCAAAGCATTGTCTGTTGGTGCCGTGAAAGAATGGGCTGGATTGGCTACCAGTGTGTAATGTACACGTGTTGTTACGTATCTTCTCAAGTGGAGAGCTGATGGAGACCGAAAAATCGAATTTCAAGCGGGTCAACGTGCTGATCCGCGAAGACCAGCACCAAAAAGTCATGGACCTTGGGTTGTCGCTTTCCGGTTTGCTCCGCGACCTTCTGGACGATCGCTTCAGCGACACCACGGTAGTGCTCTCTGTCAGCAAGCGCACGAAAAAGCTGTATGACAACATTATCAGCAATTTTGGAGTCGGTGACGCCGATCTCGAGCGGTTCTTTGTGCAAGCGCTCGACCGGTTCCTCTCTGAACGCTCACGTGAGATTGAGGTGCTGAAGAAGCGGCTCACCGAGAAGCCGTAATCACGACGGCTTATGTCCAAGCGGAAAAGCGCGAACGTCGACTGGCAGAGAGTTGCGCGGACTGTTCTGACGTCCCGCCTCATCGATCACGTCGAAGAGACGACACTCTATCCAGAGAAAAAGATCGCGTACCAATTCTCCGCGCGTGGACACGAGCTCTGCCAGGTGCTGCTCGGATTGCATCTCACCCATAGCCATGACGCGGCCGCGGCGTACTATCGTTCTCGCCCGCTGCTCCTCACCCTCGGACTCTCCATTGAAGATGCGTTCGCCGGTCCCCTCGGTAAATCTGGAGGATTGAGCGATGGTCGCGATATCGGCGTCGTGTTCAATCTGCGGTCGAACGGTGGTGCGACAGTTTTGCCGATGGCAGGCGATGTCGGTTCTCAGTACACCCCCGCGGCCGGATGGGCCTCCGGGATTCGTTTCCATCGCGAGGTACTGAAGACCCGCGGCTACGAATCGAGCATTGCGGTCGTGTTTGGCGGCGAGGGCTCTGTCGCGACGAATGGGTTTTGGTCCGCTCTCACGATGGCGACCACCGAGCACTTGCCTCTCCTTTTTCTGATCGAGGACAACGGCTACGCGATTTCAGTGCCGTCCGACAAGCAAACGCCGGGCGGAGACATAGTGCAGAATCTCCGCGCGTTCGGAAACCTTCGTGTCCTTGCCGGCGATGGAACGGATCCGCTCGAATCTGCGTCTCTCATCGAAGATGCGGTGCGGTACGTCCGGTCGCAGCAGCTTCCCGCGCTGCTGAGATTGAAAGTTCCACGCCTGAGCGGTCATTCCGGACAGGATACGCAAACCTACAAACCACTGAGCCTTCTGAGAGACGAACGGAAGCGCGACCCGCTCAAAAAGCTGCGTACGTTCCTGGTGCCTGACCGGATGAGCGCAGCTCAATGGAAGAAGATGCAGCGCTCGGTCGAAGAGGAAGTACACGCAGGTTTGGAGATCGCCCTCGCCCGGCAAGAACCGGATCCGCGACATATCCTCAAGCACATACGCAGTGAGAAGCACTCTCTCCCCGCCAGCCTTTCGTCTCCTCACACATCGTCGCAACGCGTGAACATGGGAGAAGCGATTCGGCTCACGCTCGCCTCCGAGCTTCGCTCGAATCCAAGAATGTTGCTTTTCGGAGAGGACGTCGCCGTGAAAGGCGGGGTCCACGCAGTGACGTTGAATCTCCAGGACGAATTCGGACCACGGAGAGTATTCGACACGAGCCTCTCCGAGGAGGGAATCATCGGACGCGCAAACGGTCTGGCGCTTTCGGGGCTGCTGCCCGTTCCCGAGATTCAATTCCGAAAGTATGCTGACCCCGCGACTGAGCAGCTCCACAACTGTGGCACTTTGCGTTGGCGAACGGCGGGAAAGTTTGCTTCTCCAATGGTCGTGCGAATGGCGGGAGGTTTCTCGCGAAGAGCCGGTGACCCGTGGCATAGCGTAAGCTCTGAAGTAACCTTTGCTCACGCTGTCGGTTGGCATATCGCGGTGCCGTCCAACGCTGCTGATGCGGTGGGCCTCCTACGCGCCGCTCTGCGCGGCGAAGACCCTTGTATTTTTTTCGAGCACCGCGCGCTGCTCGACGCTCCGAGCGCCAGGCGTCCTTATCCGGGTGACGATTACATTATTCCCCTCGGTACTGGTGCCCGACTTCGGAATGGAGACAGCGCTACCGTGGTGACTTGGGGCGGTATGGTAGAGCGTTGCGAGGCCGCGATTGAGCAAGGTGGTCTGAGCTGCGACCTGATTGATCTTCGCACGGTGGTTCCTTGGGACCGCGAATTGGTGCTCGAGTCGGTGCACACCACTCATCGCTGCCTGATCGTTCATGAAGATGGAAGGACCTCCGGGTTCGGTGCCGAGATTGCAGCAGTCGTCGCGGACGAGGCTTTCTCCAGCCTCGATGCTCCGGTGCGCCGCCTTGCCGTGCGCGATATCCCGATTCCGTATAACCCGGCGCTGATGGAAGAAACTCTTCCCTCTGCGAGCGACATCCTTCGAGAGCTCCAAGCGCTGATTTCATTCTGAGAATCAGTCGGATGGCAACCACCTGACTTGATTTGCGCGGACAAAGCCCGCTATCCGGTGAGCGCGGATCGATAGCTCGATGGAGATCGCCGCGAAGTTCATTGACGTTTGAACCTCATCCGGTAGTATCTGACGACTGTGCCGCGAGTCGCCGGTCGGATGTTGCGACGAGTTACTGTTTTATTGAGGAGCTTCATGGCCAAAGATTTTGTTTTCACAATGCAAGGTGTCGGCAAGACGTATCCGCCGAACAAGCAGGTTCTGCGCGACATCTACCTGTCGTTCTATCATGGTGCCAAGATCGGCGTCCTTGGTTTGAACGGTGCCGGGAAATCGACGTTGCTCAAAATCATGGCCGGTTTGGAGACGAACATCAACGGAGAGGCGCGTCCCGGCAATAACGTCGCCGTTGGATATCTGCCGCAAGAGCCGCAACTCGACGACGACAAAACGGTGAAAGAGAACGTCGAAGCCGGACTCGGTGCTGTCATCACGCTGTTGCGAAAATTCGAAGAGATCAGCAATCAGCTCGGAGATCCCGATCTCGATTCCGACAAGATGGACAAGCTGCTCACCCAGCAAGCGGACATTCAGGAGAAGATCGACCTTGCGAACGGCTGGGAAATCGACCATACGCTCGAGCTCGCAATGGATGCGCTCCGCCTTCCTCCGTCGGAAGCGAAAGTAAAAAATCTCTCCGGCGGTGAACGCCGACGCGTCGCGCTTTGTCGGCTGTTGCTTCAAAAGCCTGACCTGCTTCTTCTCGACGAGCCCACGAACCACCTGGACGCCGAGTCGGTTCTCTGGCTCGAGCAATTTTTGAAGGGCTATGAGGGCACTGTTGTCGCGGTTACCCACGATCGCTACTTCCTCGATAATATCGCCGGTTGGATTCTGGAGCTCGATCGAGGGCACGGTATCCCTTGGGAAGGAAACTACTCATCCTGGCTCGACCAGAAGCAGCAGCGGCTCGTACAAGAGGAGAAGCAGGAAACAAAGCGTCAGAAGACGTTGGAGCGCGAGCTCGAATGGATTCGGATGAGTCCGAAAGCGCGCCAGGCGAAAAGCAAGGCCCGGATCAGCGCGTTCGAAAATCTCTATAACGAAGATCGGCCTGAGCGGATTGAGGAGGTCGAAATCTACATTCCCGCCGGTCCGCGGCTCGGAAACGAAGTGATCAAGGTCGAGAATATTTCGAAAGCCTACGGCGACAAGCTGCTCTTCGAAAACGTCTCATTCACGATTCCTCCCGGCAGCATTGTGGGTATCATCGGTGGTAACGGCGTAGGGAAAACGACGTTGTTTCGCATGATCACCGGTCAGGAGAAGCCGGATAGCGGAACGGTGACCGTCGGTCCGACTGTAAAGCTCGCCTATGTCGACCAATCCCGCGAGACTCTCAGCCCGGAGCGAACGGTCTGGGAGGAGATCTCTGATGGTCCGAACGAGACG
This sequence comes from Bdellovibrionota bacterium, assembly GCA_046328905.1. Classification (GTDB taxonomy): domain Bacteria; phylum Bdellovibrionota_C; class UBA2361; order SZUA-149; family CAZDWZ01; genus JAXLVP01. Next base: position 340,204 of record JAXLVP010000002.1, on the reverse strand, counting down.
ATTACCCTCGGAAAGCGCGAAGTGCCGTCTCGAGCCTATTGCGCTCGCTTCAACTTCACTGGCCAGGATCAGCAAAAGAAGGTGAAGGTGCTGTCCGGCGGAGAGCGCAATCGGGTTCACTTGGCGAAAATGCTGAAGCAGGGTGCGAACGTTTTGCTTCTCGACGAACCGACCAACGACCTCGACGTGAATACGTTGCGAGCGCTGGAAGATGCGCTTCTCGAGTTTGCCGGCTGTGCAATCGTCATCAGCCACGACAGATGGTTTCTCGACCGAATTGCGACGCACATCATCGCGTTCGAAGGGGACAGTCAGGTTGTGATGGTCGAGGGCAACTTCCAAGACTACGAAGAGGATAAGAAGCGCCGCCTCGGACCTGAAGCAGTTCAACCGAAGCGCGTCCGATTCAAGAAGCTGACGAAGTAATGCTCCGCCGGCTCCTCTCGGGGAGCCGGTTCGAGCGGACGGAGCCGCTGTGACGATCTCCGCATTCCCTCCTGTCGACGATGCTGACGAAGACGGATTGCTCTGCGTTGGGGGCGATCTTGAAGTCGACTCGCTGCTGCTTGCATACCGGAGCGGAATATTTCCTTGGCCCGTTTCAACCGATTGTCCGCTCGTCTGGTTTGCGCCGCCTACTCGCGCCGTTCTCTTTCTCGATCAGGTCCATATTTCGCGGAGCCTGATGCGGGCGAGAGAACGAAGCGGATTTACGTTTTCGATCGACTCGCAGTGCGAAAATGTCATTCGAAACTGCGCGCGCTCTAAAAATCGAGGAAAGCAGCGAGGGACTTGGATCATCCCACAAATGATTAAAGCCTATTCAGCATTGCACCGGGCCGGATGGTGCCACAGTGTCGAGTGTCTGGATGGAGACCGTTTGGTGGGTGGTCTTTACGGCGTTTCCATCGGGGATATGTTTGCCGGGGAGTCGATGTTCTATCTGGAGCCGAACGCATCGAAGTTGGCGCTCTGGCACCTCATAACACACCTGCAAGAGAGGAACGTGCCCTGGCTGGATTGCCAGCAGCTCACACCGTTGCTTGCGAGCTTCGGTGCCGTGGAAATCCCTCGAAAGCAGTTCATGGGGCTGCTTGGCGAAGCCGTCACTACAGGCAGAAATCTGTTTTCTCCCACCATTCAAAAAAATCTTTAGTTTTTCCTTCGCCTTAACGATGATAGAATCCTGCAGTCCAATGAGGACGCACGACTCTTAAACGGTGAAAGGACTGACCGACTATGCTTTGTCCCAGCTGCGGCACCGACGTTGGAACATCCATCAAGCTCTGCGACGCGTGTGAAGCCGCTCGCGTGGCTCGAGAAGAAGCCGCACGCAAAGCGGAGGAGGCCCTTGCTCCACCCCCGCCGGAACCAAAGGCCGAGAAAGCTTCTCCTCAAGGCAAGAAGAAAGAAGAGACCGCGGCTGAAGAAGCCTCCCTGCGCCGGACGTTGATTCTTTGCGGCGTCTTGTTCGCGGTGGTGATCGTATTCATGGTCGCGCTGTTCCTCTTCAAGCGTTCAAAGGATGCCGCACCTGCGCCGACACCGATTTCAACTGCTCCCGCTCAACCGGTTGCTCCGAGAATGACATCAGTGGGCCATACGAGGAGCGGGGTGAAGTTTGGCGATGCTGAAATCCAACTTCCATTCAACGTAGCGCTCTACGATGCGAGCGCGCGCCGGATCGACATCGCGTATTTCAAGAATCTCTCCGAGCCGGTCGAGCCTGCAGAAATCGCTGCTTCCGGTTCGCTCGAGTCCGTGAACGGTTCGCATGCTGATGCGATACTTTCCATCTTTCTGAAAAGCGGCTCGACCGAGTGCAACATGACTTCTGTCGCGAGCTATCAACTCACGGTTTATCGCGGCGACAACAAGACATTCCCGTTTGAAAGCGATAAGCTCACGTTCACCATCCGTGACGTTGTTCATGACCCTGATGCCTCCGGCGCGAATTTGTCGTTTGATTCCCTGAGCTGCGGCTTCGAGGACGGCAGTAAAGTCGCCGCGAGCTTCAGCGGCCGAAAGAAAATCGCAGTGAAAGATGAGAACCTCCCACTGAGCTGGGATCTCCAGGCGAACAGTCTGGTCATTGTGACGTCTGACCAATTGAAAGCGCCGGTTTCAGCCGCGACGTCGGCGCCCGTTGCTGCGCCGGAGGAGAGCCATGCCGCTCCTTACGGACGGGTTTCGGCCGATACGGTGAGCGTTGATATCAAGTCTGCCGTCGCCCTGTATTACCCGGCTGTCGGGAATGTCGGGATTGGCCTCTTCGCGGATCAGCTCACTCAAGAGGATATTGACCAGATCAAGCGCCGAAAAAGTCTTGCGAACGCGGTGAACGGCAAACGCGCGTCGATGGTCATCTTCTTGGACTTCGGCTCGGAAACGCCGAATGCGTCGAAAGATACTCTTCAGAGCTACACGGTCTATTTCTACAGAGACCCGGGTGGCGCGTTCGGATTCCCTGGATCGCTCGACGCGGTCAGCATCAAACGCACAAAAGAGCAGATTCAGCCGGGGGATGTGATTGACCTCTCAGGAAGCTTGCTTCCCTTGGGCAAACTAAACGTCCAGATGAGAGGAGAGGGGAGTGCCTCCGGCAATGCCGCGAAGTTCAAGTGGCACCTGCACTACGAAATCGTGCCCAACACAGTTCAGTAGCCGCAAGCATCCAGTTTCTTTGATGTTTCTCGATGAGCTGGCGTTCTTCTGCGCCAATGGTTACGTTCTCGCAGAATGACTTCATTTGAACATTCGTCGAAGGATGGAGTCATAACTTATTCAGTTGAATTGGATCGCTAAAGGATTCGAACCATGTATTCTCAGAGCTCTTCTCGCCCTATCGCCTTCGGTGCCAGCTCGTCGGCGCTGATTCGTTCGGTATTCGGTTGGATGGCTGTCGGCCTTTGTTTGACCGGGATGGTCTCAAGCTATGTCCTGAACAACCCTGACGTTGCGCAGTCGCTCTTCAGTCCGGGGAAGTTAATCGTTCTCGCGCTGCTCCAGGTCGGGCTTGTTGTCTGGCTTTCTGGGTGGGTGATGCGCATGTCGGCGGGCACCGCAACGGCAGTGTTCCTCGGCTATTCGGCACTCAACGGAATAACGCTTGCGCCGCTCGCGTACATCTACACCCATGAGTCGATCACTTCGGCTTTTCTTACAGCTGCAGGGATGTTTGCGGCGATGGTATTCTACGGTACCGTGACCAAGAAGGATCTCAGCTCATGGTCGAGCTTCCTCATGATGGGTCTTTGGGGCATCATCATCGCATCGGTAGTGAACATCTTCTTCCACAGCGCTGCGATGGCCTTCACGATGTCGGTCGCCGGAGTTATCGTTTTCACCGGCCTTACAGCGTACGACGTGAACCGTCTCAAACAGTACGGCAGTGGCGTGACGGAAGGTACGCCTGATTTTAGACGTGCGGCGATACTCGGCGCGCTTTCGCTTTATCTCGATTTCATCAACCTGTTCGTGATGCTGCTTCGACTGATGGGTGACCGCCGAAACTAACTCGGTCGGGACAAAAGATGAGCAAAAAAGGGGCGCGCATGCGCCCCTTTTTATTGGCTCAAGCCTATGTTCATCGGCGGGGCCGATCGCTTACAGCGCGCAGCCGTCAAGCTTCGGGTGAACCGATTGGCCGAGCTTCTCGACGAGCTGCGCCTCGCCGCCTTTGAGCTGCAGCACGAGGATTGGTTGCATCAGCAGATGATTCTCTCCGCTGAACGCGAGCTTTCCGTTTGGAAGCGAAAGCTCGATCTCCGGAAGGGTAGTGGCGAGCTTCTCCGGGTCGGTCGATGCCGCTTTTGTAAAGCCTTCACCGACGAGACGAACGACGTTGTACGCCGCAACTGTTGTCGACGAAGGAATGAGGTTCGGTTCCTTCGCAAAGCGGCGAGCGCTTTCTGTGAACGTTTGGTTGGCTGGCGAATCCAAGCCGACGGCGTAGCTTCCGATCGTGTATGCTCCATCGGTCACAGGACCGAGCGCTCGAACAATGTCTGGATGAAACGTATTCAGGCCCGCAATTGCCATGTCATTTGACAGTCTGAGTTTCGCCGCCTGTTGAAGCATCAGATTTCCTGAAGCGCCGGCGTTGGAAAGGAAGAGCAGATCCGGCGTGTGGGAGAGGACGTTTCGGAGAGGAGCAAAATAGTCCGCGAGGCGCGTGTCGAACTCCTGCGAATCAACGGTCTTGAAGGCGAGACCTTCACTGAGCGAGCGAGCAAAATCGTTGAGCTTTGAGCTTTCTTTCTCTGACCCGGAAAGAAAGAACACGGCGAACTCGCCCTCCGGCCTGACGAACTTATCGTTCAAATAAACGAGAAAAGGCTCAACGGTAGTCTGCCAACTCAAGCCTGCGCCCCAGAGGTAGGGTGATGCCTTGGCAGCTCCGTTTTGTGTTTTGCACGGCCCATCGACCAGATAGAAGGCGGGGATCTTGGCTTCGGCTGCAGCTCGGAGGACGGGCCTCGTTCGACTATCCGATGCGGCGATGAGAATGAGAGCCGGCTTCTCCTTGCCCAGAGATTCAGGAGACAGGTCTTCGTTGCCGGTCAGCTCGTACGAGGTCAAATTCAGTTGGTGGCCGAGCACTCCACCCCGCGCGTTCAGCTCTTCAACCGCGAGCCGTGCTCCCAGCTCGGCCGACTTTCCGTAGCCGGCGAATTCGCCCGAAAAGGGTGCGAAAAGCGCGATAGAAAGCGCATCTTCGGATTTCACGGGCTTGGACGGGCCGGTGCGATGCTGGGATTGTAAGAAAAATAGCGCAGCGCAAGCGCCCAAAAGCGCGACACCGACGAGTATGGAGACCCGTTTCTTTGTCATAATCCTGTGTCAAATCAACTGTATCTAGCAGGTAAGGAAAGAGTGCCATGCCGCGGATCGCATCGCAATCAGTTCCCATTATGCGCGATTTGCGGATTTCCGAAGCGCGGGAGGAGTTTCGCGAGTCAAATGAGGAATTCCCATGATTACTCTCATCCGATAGTTTGGAGAGAGCCGAAACGTCACGGGAATGCGGTGGTAGCACCTGAGACCCTAGATTGAAACAGCCGCATGACTGAAGCGACTACGAAAAGCACGGCAAGCGCCTCGCAGGGGCGACGGCTGCAGCTCGCTATTGAGACTACTGCTCAGGCGGTCGAAAAATCTGTTCTGGAGCTGCTGAGCTTTCTCCGTTCTCACATCCCCGATCTGAAAGAATCTGCCTACGAGCTCGCGCTCAGCGAGGTGCTTCGCAATGCCTTCGAGCACGGGAATCTCGGTATTTCCGGAAGAGAGAAGGCTTCAATGTGCGAAGCGGGTACATTTGACAGCGAGGTCGAACGTCGAAGCAATGAGGCGGTGCGGTTAGGGAAGCGGATTTTGGTGACGGCCGAAGTCAGCTCGTCGTTTGTGAGCTTCGAAATTCTCGACCAAGGCGCCGGTTTCGACTGGCGGGTAATGCCTGATCCAATCCGAGATCCGGACGCGCGAGAGCAGCTCAGCGGCCGTGGAATCTTTCTTATCCAACAGTTCTTCGACGACATTGAATACAATGAGCAGGGGAACTGCGTGAAGCTCAAGAAGCGACTAAATGGGCTGGAATAAGCCTGAATTTTGATCGATTTGCTGACACTTTGAGCTGCGGTCTTCGATACTGACGCAGATGAAAGCGGTCCGCGGCCAAAATTGTCGCGTCGTTGCGCCGATATCTGAATCCAAATTTAGGGAGCTCACGACCGTTTCCGACCGTTTTCGCAGGGGACCTGACCAACGAGCTGCCTTGTGACGTATATCAAGTCACTGCAAGGGGTTAACTGGGTTAACCGCGCAAGTGCCGGAACTCAAAGAAAGATGGGTTAAGTTGTTAGCGTAATGTGTCGTGAATACTAAGAGTGTGGTGCTTTCGGAGTACCCCGTGCGCGTGAAGAAAGCAGAGCGAGACTTTCATCTAGCTGACCTGCCACAAGCCCCTGGCTTGTCGAGCGACTGCTTCGAGAACGAACGGTGAGCATCCGGAGCGAAGCAGCCATCACGAAAATTTTTTCTAGTAGCGTAGTTGTTATCGTGTGCGAGGAGGCATTTGCATGCTAGGCGATTCGTTCTCACTTCCAGGCCTTGGTAACGGCCGAACCGAGGAGAATATTCCAGCAGCGATCACTGACATCGGTTGTGAACGCGAAATCAACGAAGATCGTTACGCGGTGATTGATTCGCCGAGTGGACGAGCTTGGGTCGTCTGCGATGGAATGGGCGGCGCTCTCGGCGGTGAGCTCGCTGCGCAGCTCGCAATTGACGCTATCCGACGCGCGCTGGAAACGGGCGACTACGAAAACGGAGCAGAGGCACTTCGAGTTTCGATCGAAGAAGCGAACCGGGTGATTGTGCTCCGCCGCCAGAATCCGGCTTTCAGCGGAATGGGAACGACGGTTGTCGGTGCAATCATCAACGGCGACGAAGTTGTCATCACGCACGCGGGAGATTCTCGCGCCTACTTGATCCGCGACGGCGTTCTGCAGCAGCTCACCACTGACCACACCTACGTCCAGGATTTGGTCGAGCGCGGAGCGATCACTCCGGAAGAAGCGCTTTCGCATCCTCAATCACATGTTCTTACACGCTGCCTCGGTGCCGAACCACGTTTGCAGCTCGACGCGCAAGAGTTTTGGATCTGGGAAGTTGGAGAGAATGAGCCGGAAGACAAGCTTGTTCTCTGCAGCGACGGCCTCTACAGCTTAGTTTCAGACACCGAGATTGCGGACCATGTTTCGAAGGCATCTCCGCAGGAGGCCTGCGTGCAGCTCATCGAGCTCGCCAAGTCTCGTGGCGGCTATGACAACATCACGCTGGCCGTACTCCCGCTGGGTGGACAGCTGCGTGAAGAAAGCGCGCAGAAAGAGCAGCCTGCGCGCAAGCGCCGGCACACGTCAGACGGCAGCGGATTTCCGACCGTCGTCCGTCAAAGAATGCCGCTGCAGAAGCAGTTGTTGCTCATGTCGATTTTCTTGCTGCTCGGCGGAGCCATGGCAGCATTGGTTGTGCTGTTTAGCGTCGCGAATAAGTAACACGAGAGTTCAGTTTCTTTAGGGTCGTATTTGGTTTTGGAGACAAGGCAATGAACGAAGAAAAACGTGCAGGCGGAACGAGCGGGGACTTCGGCCGTACAAAAGAATCTGCCGACGAAAAGAAGACTGCCGCCGCCTCAAGAGCCCGAAACCGGACGGTGATGCTCACGCCGGAGATGACCGGCCACGTTCGTGCGCTTCTGTATCAGGAGCCTGAAGAAGAGCAGGCTCCGCAGGCTGCCCAGCCGGCATCCCGGAGAGATCCTCTGACGGAGCTTCTGCCTCCGATGGACTGGTCTCGCCCGGATCAGGGCGCCGCACAGCCGTCTGCAGCACCGGTAGTGGAAACTCCCCCGGCGAAACAGTTTAACGAAGATTTCAACAAGGACTTCGCACCGCAATTGGACTCCGTAGCAAAGCAAGATCGAAACAGCTCTACCGGAAAAATTGATCAGGACGTGGTTCAGGAAGCCGTGAGCACCCCTCCGCCGGAACCGCCGCGCCGCCAACAACCGGCTCCGCAGCAGCCTGCGTTCTCGGTGAATCCGCAGGCCGCTCGACCGGCAGCGGCATCCTCGTCTGCTGCTGCGACGGGTGTCACTCGCCGTCCGGACCTGAAGTCCCGTCCTCCGGTTGCTGCGCCGACCTCGAAGGTCGTCGGATTCTTCGTCACGTTCGACAAAAACAAGTTCGGCGAAGTGTACGAGATTCGGGCCGGTCGCTGGCTCATCACCTCGCGTCCCACGGACCACGGTGAGTTCATCCTCATCGAGGACGAAACGATTTCACCGCTTCATGCGATCGTTCGGGCGACGAAGGATGGAAAGATCCAGGTGCTCGATCAGCTCTCCGAGTTCGGAACGGGCATCACGCGGACCGGTCAGAGCGAGGAGCAAGAGGTCTCCGGAACGATGGTTTCTGTCGACCATGGAGATATCCTGCGGCTCGGCGAACGACGATTTGTCGTGTGCTCGATTCCGGCTGTGACACTGCCGGAACCGAAAGCGGATGCAGAAGGCTGAGCGCCGAGAGTCGAGAGTATCGGGAAGCTGAGCTTCACGGCTGCCGAAGCGCAGCCGGATCACGAATGTTCGAAATGGTTTTCGCTCGGAAACGTTAGTAATGGCCGGTGACCACTTTCTCAATCTTCAGCCAGGAACGATCGTAAACGGTCGTTACGAGGTTGTGAAGTGCCTCGGAACAGGCAGCATGGGGATGGTGTATGCGTGCCGTCACCGTGAGCTTGCCGGCCATATCGTCGCGATGAAAGTGCTGTTCCCTGAAGTTGCGCGGGATGAGGTGGCTGCGGCCCGCTTCCGCAACGAAATTGTGGCCTCATACGGCGTGAGCCATCCGAACGTCGTTCGCGCATACGAGTATTTCCGCGACGGCGACCTGATCGCGTTCACCATGGAGTACATCTCCGGTGGTGACATCGCGGACAAAATCGCGAACTCCGACAAAATCAACATCGACGAAGTCGTGCGCATGCTGACCCAGATGTGCTCCGGGGTTCAGGCTATCCACGATGCCGGTATTATCCACCGCGATCTCAAACCGGAGAACATCCTGCTCACGACGCAGGGTGACATCAAGATCACAGACTTCGGTATCGCGCGCGCTGGAACCGGTCCGCGACTGACTGACCACGGCGGCGTTGTGGGTACCATCGACTACGTCAGCCCTGAGTATCTCGAGCGTGGCGAGGTCGATGCGCGTTCCGATATCTATGCACTTGGGGTGATCGCTTACGAGATGATCACCCATGAGTCACCGTTCAAAGGAAAGAGTGTCATCGAAACCATGACCCTCCGACTGCGGACCGACCCTGAGCCTCCGAGCGGTCAACGGGCCGATTGTCCACCTGCGCTGGATGCGATTGTGCTACGTGCGATGGCGCGTGACCCGGCAAACCGGTATCAAGCGGCACGAGAAATGTTTCAAGACCTGCAAGCGATGACTCGGGGCGGAGAAGCTCCGCGTCCTCGAGCTACTCCGCCATCAGGGTCACGACCCGGTGTGAGTGGAGAGAGGAACGGCGTCCGTCCAACCCCCCGGGTCAATGCCCCGTTTCCGAAGGAAGGGAGCATTGCTGCGACACTCGGGCCGAGCGCGTATAACCCGCAGTTCAGCACCTCGATTGTCGAGTCTCATGCCGAAGAGCTTCACGCCGACGGAACGGTTCAGGTCGCTCGCAGCGCATCATCTACGATGAAAGCCCCGCCGCTCGTCGCTGACTTTGTGGAAGAAGAGACCGACTACGGCTCGCCGCTGGAAAGCGTGCTCTCGTCGAGCCGGTTGACGGGGCGAGAGCCTCGTTTCGGGTCCGAGGACGGGCTTACTCCTCCTCCCGCCGTAGCGATCTCACAGAGTCATCTTTCAACAGACCGGCTGAAGGCGCTCTCGAGCGATCTGCAACAACCGGCGTTCTCCGGGGGGTGGTTGGGTAGCTTCTTCTCCGCGGTGTTGATCTTTTTCCTTGGCTTTGGCGTCGGTTGGCTGCTCCTCAAGCACTTCAAGCCAGAGCTATTCGAGTCGACCCCGTCTGACCCGGCCGCAGTCGCGGCCGAGAAAACCGACTAGCCGGTGCGCGGCGGCTGTCTGCGACGGAAACCGCGGTTTCTCTCGTGGATATTTCAGCGATTCTCGGATCAATCGAATAAAAATTGGTTGCGTCGAAGTTGGGCGCATCGTTTTATTTTATTTGCTTCGAGTGCGTCATCCTGCGCATCAGAGTAATACTGGGGAACGACAGGGAAAAATCACTACGCTGGAATGTGTTTTTTTACCGTCAAGTTATTTCGGCACATCAGCCGATATTGTTCTCGTGCAGATTTGTTGGGTGTTTCCTATCGGGCGGGGCCCGAAGGCTCTTAAAAGTTTCTCTTGGTTAGTATAGGCCTACGTTATGAGGCTTCTCATTGTAGACAGAACCGCTGAAGGCCAATCCATTTGCGCCCGGCGGATCGAAGCGTTCAATCAGAGCGACATCGAGATGCTCGATCTGCGAGTGAAGTTGGTCCTCGATAAGGACTACCTGAGCCAGATCCGGGATGCCGATGTGCTGATCCTCGGCTCGGGGCTCGGTGATACGGCTGCGCAGATCGCGCGCTCCGCTTTGACCCAGATGCCGTGGCTTCACGTCATCATGTTCGTGACTCAAGAAGCGTATTCCGGTGGAGCGTTCCGTGCAGCGCATGCTGCCGGCGTTCGTAAAGTTCTTCCCGATGAAGCGAAGCCGCTCGACCTGTTGCAGGAGCTCGTTGCGATTCATGCCGAGTTCCGCCGTGAGGGACGGATTCGAGAAGCGAGAATTATCTGTGTAACACACGCCAAAGGCGGAACCGGGGCAACGAGTATTTGTGCGGCTCTCGCCGAAGTATGCAGTGTTTACCGCCGAAAAACGCTGCTTTGGGATCTCGATGTGGAGACCCGAGACCTCTGCCGTTCGCTAACGGTAAACGGATCGGAAGCGAAAGTGGTGAGCAGCTGGGTCAACGGAACTCGCGAAATTTCCCGTGACAGTATTTGTGACGCGCTCATTCCGGTGAGCCAAGACGTTTCCGTGCTGATGCCGCCGGACAGCATGGCGGAAGCGATGGATCTCGTTTGTCATACGGACGGGATGACTATCTGCCAGCGCTTGCTCGAGCTCGCGCGAGCGATGCACGATGTCATTCTGATCGACTCGGGTGGACGAATCGGTCCCGCAACCGGAGCGTTGATGCGCGCTGCCGACGAAGTGCTCATCGTCATCGACGACACCGTCCTCGGGTTGACTGCGCTCGATCTGTTTCTCAGTTACGTGAAAGCTCTCGTTGTTGGTTCGGAGCGAATCAGTTTCCTCGTGAACGGTTACAGCGGTTCGCTGCTGGCTGTTCCGCAAATCGAAGCTGAGCTCGAGCCTGTGCATGGTCTTGGACCCCGTCCGTGGCGATTGCCTCCGGTGCCGGTGGATCCGAAAGCATCGCTCTGGCCGGGTAGCGGAAGGACCCTCTACAGCCTTGGCCAGAAGGCGACGCGTGCGAGCCTCGAAGAGGTCGCCGCAGAGCTGGGCCTCATCAATCGCGGCGAACAGCCGATGGATCCTCGTCGAAGCTCCTCGTGGTGGGAGCGCTTGCTCACTCGCGGACGTGAAGAAGGCGAGGGAACAGACGATCTGGGTACCAAGCCGTAATTTTCAATTTCTACGAGTTGGCCCGACAGTTGCACTAGAGTCGGGACGCAGCCTAGCTAAATATCATCGCCAGGGCTTACTGATTGTAGTAAACTTTGCGTAACTAGCTGGGTTAACTGGATTTTGGTAGTGATGCAGTTCGGGGGTTGCACCGGTTTCAAACCTACGGTTGTAGCCATCTGGTAGTTCCATGTCCCCAATACGGTACCTTATTGGGAAAGGTTTGGTTTAACGTATTACTAATTAGTAATATTTGGAATCAGAGGGAGAAAAATGAAGAACGAAATCAAGACATTAGATCAAAAGAATGAGAAAGGCGCGACAATGCTTGAGTATGCTTTGATGGCTGCTCTGATCGCTGTCGTTTGTATCGCGGCCGTGACCCTTCTCGGTCAGAACGCACAAGTAGCGTTCAGCAAGGTCGGAAGCTCGATCAACTAAGCGATTGCTTAGCTGAGCTGCCGAGCCACCGAACAGATGAAACCAATGCCGGTGGTTTTGGCAGCGCTTCTTTAAAATGCCTAACAGGATCACATCCTGTTAGGCATTTTCTTTCTCAGGGGTGTTTTTTCGGTTGTTAGTCACGAGCGTAACGTTGCAGTCGACTTTTAGGTTGGAGGATAAAATGAACAAGAAAACCAATACAGTGCAGCAAAATCAGCAGGAAAAAGGCGCGACCATGCTCGAGTATGCCTTGATGGCAGCGCTGATCGCCGTTGTTTGTATCTCTGCCGTAACCCTGCTCGGTCGAAACGCGAATACCGCGTTCAGTAAAGTAGGAAGCACGATCAATTAAGTGAGCCGTTGTACGAAGGGCGCACTGGTCCGTTGCTCGTATCGCATCGGATCTGTCTTGGCCGCACTTACCGGACAACGGGAGAGTGCGGCATCCGCGCTTGAGGGTCTGTTTCGCTCTTCATCGAGAATTTACGAAATAGACTAAAGGAAACACTTAAGTGAAGCTACCGCTCCTGCCGATTAAAGTGGTTAGTCCCTCTCGAATTGGTGGGTACTGCGTGGTAGCATGAGCGTTATGTTGTCGGTGTCCGCATCTCCACGCAGGTTGGTCTTCAGGCACATTTTCGGCGCCTGACAAAAGCGAAAAGACCAGCTGCTCAACAGTCCATCTCGAGTGGAACGCAGCGGTGGCGGAAGAGAGCAAGGACATGATTTTTTTTCAGTGACAGTTTGCGACGGTTCGTTGATGCACCACCAATCAGCATCAATGGGATGCGAGCAGGCGGTCGGTTTTTAGAGGAGTTTTGCTATGGCAACGCGTTTCGGAGCAACCCCCGCTCACACTTACGCCACGAAGGTGAAGTGGTTAGTCGGGTGTCTCGTATCACTGATCGCCCTTCTTATTGTTGCGTTCGTTATCGTTGCCGAAAGCGGGCAAGCCGTCGGAAGCCAGACGCAGGCTCCAGCAGCCGTTGAGCCCGTCCAACAAGTCAATCCTGGAATCGAAGTCGTGGTCGCCCAGAATCGAATCGAAGAGGGGACACGTCTCGAGCCGTTCATGTTTACCAGTGTCCAGATGGAAGAGAGCAAGGTTCCGATGGGCGTTGTCCGAAAACAGGACCTTGAAAAGGTCAGCGGACAGTTCGCGTCGCGACTCATCGCTCCGAACGTTCCTGTTGTTCTCGAAGACATCACGAATCGTCAGCCGATCAACCTCCTCAACATTCCTCCGGGTTACCGAGCGGTGACCATTACCGTTGACGCTCGTTCAGGTGTCGAAGGTTTTGCGAAGCCGAACACTCGTGTGGACGTGCTTTGGACATTCTCGCAGGATTCGAAGCAGAAAGTTGCGACCATCGTTCGCTTCACCAAGATTCTTTCGGTTGGCGGCATGACTGCGGCTGACCGCCAAGCAAACGTACAGCAGGGCGGAAGCGGCGCGACGACGGTCACGTTGCTCGTCAGCGAAAAAGATGCGAAAAAGATCGAATTGGCCCGCACGCTCGGAACATTGAGCTTGTCTCTGGTCGGCGATCAGGAAGAAGGCTCGAAAGAGGCGGATCCGGATGCAATTACCATCGCGGATCTGACCAACTCCGGAGTCGATGTTCAAGCGGCACCGCAGGAAGTCGCTTCCGACGGAGTAATGTATACGACGGATCCGAAAACCGGCCGTCAAATCCGCTACATTCTGTCGAAGAGCAAGAAGTGGACTCAGGATCGCACCTTCGGCGAAGCGACGCAGTAAGCTCTGCGCGCTTTTCTCGGAACGGCGACATTGTCAATCTAGTTTGGGAAGCATATGAGCAAAGACGGAGAACGCGACACGTTACTCGATCTCTTCTCGACGCGAACTCGCTCGAGTACGCTGACGGACGGAGATCCTCTCGCGGACAGCGGGAGCTTCAACGCGGGCGGTGGAAACCGGCGAGATACTCGTCACGGCACCGGCGCCCGGGTGACGCTGTCTCCGATTGCGAACGCGGTCCTTCGGGAAACGCGCCGCGAGCTCGGAAGCCAAGAAACGCTCGATGACAGTAAAGATGTCAGCGAAGAAGCGATTGCCAAAGCGATCGACAAAGTTTGCGCGAGCCGCGGCTTCGTCATCGATGACATCGTTCGCGCGGACATCATCGTTCACCTCAAGCGAGACCTTCTCGGATGGGGCGTTCTCCAAACGTTGATCGATAACCCGGAAGTCACCGATATCCATTGCTACGACTTCCAGACCGTCGTCCTTCAGCGCGGGAAGATGAGTGAAACAACGGGAATTCACTGGCCGAGCCATGAAACCTATTGCACGTTCATCGACCGAATCCTGTTCCGACTCGGAAAGAGCTTGTCGACCCAGCAGCACACCGTAGACGCTTCGTTCCCCGATGGGAAACGAATCTGCGCAGTCCACGAGAGTGTCTGCGGTTCGCGTGGCCCGATGCTCACCATTCGGGTGCCTCGGGTTACGGAAGCAACTCTCGAGAGTCTTGTTTCGTATCAGGTCGCACCTCCGCTCATCGTGAACTATCTCGCTGCTCTCGTGAGAACGTGCGAGCATACCTTCATGGTCGCCGGCGAAACCGGAACCGGAAAGACAACGCTGATGCGCTGTCTCGGAACACAGTTCCGCTCGGACGAAGCGATCATCGGCGTGGAAGACACCCCGGAGCTCAACTATCAGCACCCATACTATCGCAGCCTCGTCTCTCGTACGGCGAACACGGAAGGGGTCGGGGAAGTTACTCTTCAAGAGCACATCAAGACGACCCTGCGACTTTGCCCGACGCGCGTGATTCTGGGTGAGATGCGGACTCCGGAAGCTGCGGAAGCTTTCCTCGAATCCGCTCAGACCGGTCACTGCGGGATGTCGACCGTTCACGCGCGGAACGCGCGCGAAACGTTGACCCGACTCGAGAGCTTGCTCGGACGAGCGCAGCGCGGTGTGAGCATGGACATTATCCGGCAGCAGATTGCTCTCGCAGTTGACGTCGTGTGCTGGAACATTCGTGAACGGGGTTCAGGCCGCGTTCGTCTTGCAGAAGTAATGGAAGTCGGTCACTTCGTGGAAGGAAATATCCAGGTCAGGCCGATGTTCAAGCTGGTGCATCAGGGAGAAAATCCACAGTGGGAGGTACAGTCCTACTCGAGCTACTACGAAGAAGTGCTCGAACGAAACGGGATCTACCTCGGAGATTCTCCAAAGTACCTCGGATTTAACAATCAATCGTCGTCGACGGTGGCTGCCGTTCGGGAAGCTGGAGCGGTCGCACGCTAGAGCCCCGACGGGAAGAGTCGGAACGATTGCTGGAGCGACGGAGAGCCGAGTCGTTTGTTTGGCCCTCCTGATACGAAAGGGTTGGAATGTCTCTTACACTGACGATCATCATTGTTGTACTCATTGCCGCGCTTGTCCTCGGCATGCTGATGCTCACCATGGGCAGCGGCTCCGGTGTGAAACGCAATGCGGCGGTCAATAACAACCTCCGCACGCTTGTCCACTCACAACGGCAGAGCGGTCGGCCGGGCGACAACACTCCCCGCGGCCCGAAATCCAACCTGGCCCTCGCTGCTGCGGCGGAAAGCAAGCTCTCTCAGAAGAAAAGCGGGAGCTCCGGCCGGCTTACGCTCGACAAACGTCTGCGTTACGCGCGCTGGCCGATTACCCCCGTCCAGTTTCGAGCGATTCAGGGTTTCGCGACTCTGTTCCTCTTTGTGTTCGTGTATCTTCACACCACGATCTTTCTGCAGCTGCTGGTGCTGTTGTTGACGCCGCTCCTTGTCGGATCGGCTCTCGACTACGCGATTAACAAACGCTTCGAAGCGTTCGACAAAGACTACCCTGTGCTGCTGCTTTCGTACGTGAGCTTGCTCAAGACCGGTATGAACGCCATTCAGGGGATGGAAGCGGCCGCAAAAGGTTTGGATCCCGATTCTCTCGTCCGGGCGGAAGTGGAGCTGCTCGTTGAGCGCCTGCGGCTCGGACTTACGGAAGAACAGGCAATTAGCGCGTTCGGAGAAGATGTGGCGCATCCCGAGCTCGAGCTATTCGTGCAGAGCTTGATCTTGAGCCGCCGGGTCGGTGGAACGCTCTCTCAGACACTCGAACGACTGGCGAAGCAGGTTCGAAAACGTCAGCAGTTCAGAAAGCAAGCAGTCGCGGTCGTCGGTATGGAGCGCTCGTCACTGTACATGATCGCCGTGATCATGGGCCTCTTGCTCGGTTATCTTGTGATTACTTCGCCGCAGCTCGTGCTGCCGGCGTTCAGCCATCCGCTCGGGAACAAGATTTTCCAGTGCGGAATCATGCTGATTGTCTTTGGTTTTTATTGGTCGCGTAAAGTGACGAATATTAAAATTTAACGACCGGATTCGTCAGGGCGCATGGATAAGCTTCAACTGTTTATTATTTTAGCGATGATCATCGGCGCAGCCGGGCTGGCGGCGTTCGCGTACGTATTTATCGGCGGGCGCGCTGGAAACTCCGGACAGGGCGAGCTGCGCGATCTCATGGGCACCGGTCCGGTGCCGGAGAAACCGGGACGGAAGTTCGACGTTGATCCTTTGGACCTCGACGTCGATACGTTCAAGAAGCAATCGAAGCGCAAAGAGGTCAAATCCAAAGCGGAGGATGTTCCGAGAAAGCTCTTCCGCGCGGGATTTTTCTCTTCGGAGGATCGTGCCTGGTTCGGAAAATTCCGGTTGATCTCGTTTGTCTCGGCGAGCTCAGTTTTCCCAATCTCACTGTATTTCGTTGGAGTTCAGCCGGCGCTGATGATGGTCGGTATGGTGCTCGGCGTGCTCATCGGTTACGCGATTCCGATGTCCTGGCTCGAGAAGCAGATCCGCCGACGCGAAGACGAGATCATGTACTTCCTTCCGCTCGTGATCGAGCAGGTCTCGATCGGCGTCAGTAGCGCGCTCGATGTCGGTCCGTGTATCGCTCAAATTATCACGATGGCCAACGAGCGAGACTCACACAACGCGGTTACCGAAATGTTCGTGCACGTTGAAAAGCTCATCCGCTCGGGCCTGAATCTCGAAGACGCCCTGACCGAGGTCGGCGAAGCGAACGGGATGGCCGAAGTGAAACACGCTTTCATGTTTCTCGCCCAGTGCTCGCGCCACGGCGGTGAGCTTTCCAAGCAGCTCCAAGAGCTCGCTGACTCAGTCATGACTCAGCGCCAGGTGCAGATTGAAGGAAAGATCGCCTCCCTCCCAGTGAAAGCGACCGGCCCGCTGGCTACTGTATTTGCCGGATTCTTTGCCCTGTTGTTTGCCGGTCTGCTCGTCCGCTTGCTGTCTGCGTTCGGCGGATAAACGAGGAAGCGTTCAGCTTATTCCCGTGCTGTTGCCAGGATGGCTTCAGAGATGCGGCGGCTGCCTGCCGAATGCGTTTCCAGAAGCTCCCGGCCACGGAAATGACCCGAATGCTTTCCCGGCTGCGGTAAGACAGGAGTATCCTTTGTTACCGCAGTGTCGCTCGGTATTGGTTGCGATAGCATCGTCGCACGTGCCATGCGTCATGTGAAGACCGGTGGGCGCAGTAGATCTCAGGATGAAATGGTGAATCTCCAAAAACTGCTCGTCAGGATGTCTCTCGTTGCGGCCGGGTTGGGCGCGCGGGGAATCGTCGTGTCGATTCTCGTCCTGATGCTGGTCGGCTTCATCATCATCCCGCTGCCGACCCATGTGCTGGACGTATTTTTGGTCGCAAACATTGTTCTCGCGCTCATCGTTCTGCTGAGAGCGCTGTCGGTCAGCGATCCGGTCCGGCTGTTTTCATTTCCAACGGTTCTTCTCTTCGCGACGCTTTTTCGGCTCGCGCTGAACGTGTCTTCCACCCGTTTGATCCTTCTGCGTGGGCATGACGAGCAGCTCGAAGCAGCCGGAGAGGTAATCGGATCATTCGGAAGCTTTGCGGTTGGTGGCGAGATGGTAGTCGGCAGCATCGTCTTTCTGTTGATTGCGGTCGTGAACTTCGTCGTTATTGCCAAAGGGTCTGCTCGCGTTGCCGAAGTCGCTGCCCGCTTTGTGCTGGATTCGATGCCGGGTAAGCAGCTTGCGATCGACGCTGAGGCGCGGGCAGGAATCATCACTTCGGAAGAGGCGGCGAGCCGCCGGCAAGAGTTGACTCGCGAATCCCAGTTCTACGGAGCTATGGACGGAGCGATGAAATTCGTGCAGGGCGACGCGATCGCCGGCTTGGTCATCGTGTTCATCAACGCTGTCGGCGGTCTCATTATTGGAACCGTGCAGAAGGGAATGGCCCTCAACGACGCGCTCGGTGTCTACGGTGTGCTCGCGATCGGTGACGGTTTGGTCAATATCGTTCCATCGCTTCTTATGTCGCTGTCGGCGGGTGTCATTGTAACTCACGTGGGAGGCTCGGCTGAACGCGGCAGCGCCGGTGAAATGTTCACCCAGCTCGTCGCTGATCCAACCGCGCTGTTCATGTCGGCTGGAGCTTTGCTTGTCGCCGGCACGTTGCCGGGATTACCACTCCTTCCATTCTCGTTCGTGGCGTTTCTCCTCATCGTCGTCGGTGCCGGTCTGCGCTACCTCGCGCTTCAAGGCGGTGGGACGCTTCCTTTCGAAGTGACGCTCCTCGAAGGTGAAGGCGAAGGGCAGGCGAAGCTCCCGACAGCAGGCACAAGGCCGCAGATCGGATGGGGCGAGTCTGCCGACCGCCACGGTGGAGTCGCCGGCAAACGTGATACGAAGGAGCCTGCTCTCGAACCGGAACTGCTTACTTTGGAGGTGGATGCGCGAATTTGGAGCGCAGTGCTACGGGCTTCGGCCGGCGCTGCCGACAAACTCAACGCAGATTTCTCGGACCTCGCTGCGCGCTTGCAGCGCGAACGCGGCGTCTCGCTCCCTCCACTCGTTCTCCGTGAAGCAACTCTGAGTCAACCGGGCGAGTATCGCGTATTTGTTCGTGAGCAGATTGTTCGCAGCGGAGTGCTGCCCGCGGGGCATTTATTCCTTACTGCAACCTCAAGCTCGCTTGCGGTATTCGGAGTGCAGGCGGCCGGAAACGGTCGTCACCCTCTCGATTCTCGAACGGGCGAGTGGGTGAGCGCGAAAGCTGCGGGATTGGACGCATTCCGTCGGCTTGGTGCGGATCTTCTCTCACTGGAACAGTACCTTCTGTACGAGGTCGTCGGCGCGGCGTTCCACGTTGTCGATGAGATCTTCGGTCTCGATGAAGTGAAAGGTTTGGTTCAAGGTCTGCGCGAGCGTCATAAGATGCTCGTAGAAGAGATCTTCGATAAAGGCGTCCTCTCTTTTGCCGAGCTCACTGAGCTGCTCCGTAGGCTCGTGCGCGAGCACGTGAGCATTCGCGATCTGAAGCTCATCCTCGAAGGGGTTTCTGAATTCGCATCCTCTCAAGGAGTCGACCAAGAGGACAGAAGGGAGTGGCTGAACGAGCTTCACGCTTTCCTCCGAGTTGTTCTTCATCGGACGATTCTCCGTGACGCGCTCGGAGCCGGTGAAAAGCTGCGGGTATTCGTCCTTTCCGAAGAGGTCGAGGAGGAGTTTCGCTCGATTCTCACGGTCTGGGAGAGTCGCCGTTCAGGCCCACCGCTCGATCCTGAGCTGCAGTCGCAACTCAAGGAAAACGCGAAGAAAATGTTTCATCCGGTGCTTGAACGCGGTAATCTGCCCGTTGTGCTTGTGTGCGCCGGCGATATTCGGCAGGCCGTACAGGAGTTTTTTCATCGCCAGCTTTCCGCATCCGATTGGATTCGGACGCTCGCGTATCAGGAGCTGGATGGGGGCTACCGCCCCGAGTCCATCGGAGTTTTGGGAGTATAGCGGTGTCGGCGTTGTCCGGCTCGCCAGGTTTTCGAGCTTGTAGGTTTTTGTTCAGGAGAGTCGGAAGGTAATCTTCCAGGAGAGCTGAAATGGACGATTCGCAATTAGAACCAGGCTCCGCGGGAACGGGCTCATCGAGCAATCCCGACAGTCTGATCGGCGGGGCTTTTGTCGGCGATCTCTACGATCGAGGCTCTCACCTCATCTCGACGCGCACCTCAGAGGCGTTCGAAGCCACTGACAATAGCACCGGTGAGCGTCTGATCCTGTGGACTTTGAGATATCCGCTCGGAGTCGATTCGGAAAGCGCACAGCATTTCGTACGCCGCTTGGAGCAGCTGAGCCGCCTCGAAGCACCCATACCAAAGTTTCTCCGCTACGGCGTCGACAGTCGTGGGACCGCTTATGTCGCGATGAGCTACTTCCGCGGTCGACAGCTGCTCGACCAGGCACAGACCCCGAAGCTGGCGGAACGGACGTTTGTGGAGATGTTGCAGGTTGTTGCACCTCTGCATAAAAACGGGATCGTGCTTGGCGATATCTCTGTCGATTCGTTTACGCTCGATGAGCAGGGGCGCGTGATCCTGTGGGCGCTGCTTGGTCCGTTCGAGTCAGGCGCTAAGCAGACAGCGATTCTCCCGCCCCCGGAGACCATCCAATTTCTCGCGCCGGAGCAACGCACTGTTTCCGGTACTGAGGCGAGCGCGGATGTCTACGCACTGGGGATCTACGCTTACCGCTTGTTTACCGGTCGGTTTGCGCATGGTGAAAAGGGTGCTGCGGTAAGCAACGAAGATATTACCGCGCTCGCGCCGGCTCCCTCCTCGGTTCGAGCGGATCTCCCGTTGTGGGTCGATGATATTCTCGGAAAATGTCTCGAAACGAAACCGGAGAACCGCTACCGCGACGTGAACGAAGTTCTGCAAGTCCTGTTCGAGTCGGTCCAGTCAGGAATCGCACCTGGGGGGACAGGACGATGGTCGCGCCGCACACTCATTGTCAGCCCTACAGTTCAGAAGGATCAGACGATTCGGCCGAAGGCGCTGAACAAGCAAGCTGCTGCGCAGAGCGGAAAAAATAAGGAAGAGATCCAGCGCAGCGTGAGCCGGGCGGTGAACATTTTCACGTGGATCGTGGCCCTGCTCGCAGGCGTGCTCGGTGCAGGCCTCCTCTTCGTCTTTTTCGACAAATGGAATTCAAACAAACCGGCAAACGACGAGTGTTCGATCGTGACACACGCGGATTATGCGCCTCCGGAGCTGAAACCGCTCATTTTCGATCTCACGGCGAAAGGCGTCACGCTCGAGAAGCGCCAAGAGGCGTTGCAGAAGATCTCGCAAAGCAAAGATCCGATCGCCTACGCGATACTTCTGGCTCTGACGAAGTGTCGTACGGAAGCTGAGCTCAAGACGAGCGCGGAGCAGCTGCTCGTTCAACGAATCAAAGATCAGGGAAGCGTTCGAGCCGCCGATGTGCTCGGCAAATGGCTCGAGAAGGTGGAGCAGGGTGGCAAAAGCCCGGCGGACATGCCGGTGTACAGTCTGCTTCTTCGCGCGTGCGATATCGGACGACCGCTCGAAACGCGGCATCAGGCCTTGAAAGAAGCTTCGACGACGGACCCTGATGTCTCACTGCAGCTCGCAGCGGCGCTGAGCATGGACGAGAATGAGCAACGCTTTCTTCCGCTGTTCCGATCGTTGCTGATGGAGCGATCGCCGGGAGTGAGCTTTGAAAATCGCGGCGTCGGTTCATTGATTTTCTCGAACTCGATGCTGACCAGCTTCTATGCGAATGAGCTTCCTGAGATGTTACCGAAGTTCTCGGACGACGATCTGCTCTGGCTGCTCGAACGATTCTCGGCTTCGGATAATTCGCTCGGAATCGAGATCGCGAAAGAAGCGCTCTCGAGAAAGGCGGTTCCTCCATTTCAGGCCGTTTTCCTCAAAGCGCTCGTGGATAGCGGACGTGGGAAGTCGTTCGGCGGAATAGAGCATTCGCTTCTTCGCGCCGCACTCGGGAAGATCGACCGAAACGATATCGTCCAGTTCGGACGATGGATGTCGCTCGATTTCGAGCGCGTCATGCTTGCTGCATGCGCGACCATTCAATCACCCGATCTCGGCGTTGAAGCGTTCGATATTCTGGCTTCGCGCTCACTGGAGTCCGAGCCGGCAAACAGCTTCGTGAAATGGATCAAAGGGTCCTTTTGGGAATATCGAAAAAAGCTCGTCAAGCCGGTCGGAATCCTGGGGCTCATCGATATTGCCGGTGATACCGAGCTTGCGTACGCGTTCGGCGAGCTGATGCCGTTTGCGGCAAACGGAACGCTGTTTAAAGTGATTAAGCAGACAGGCGAGGAACGTCTCATACGAATGGCGCTCGATCGCTTGGGCGAAGTAACCCCCGCGGACGACCTGCTTGCGCTTCTCTCGTACAAGAGCAAGTCGGTTCGGATCGCCGCTGTCAAAGCCCTGAAGGACCGGAATGAGCTGTCCGTGCTTCAGGGAATTCTGCAGGCCTACGGACGGGAGCAGGATGAAGAGGTGAAAGCCGTGTATCGCGAGAACCACTGGGTCACTCGTGATCGCGATGGGAAATTACCGCATTAAGCGGATGCTCTGCGCAGCGGCCCGGTGCCGCGTGCAGAACAAGGTTTTATGTTTGCACTTGAAATAGAATTCCATGACGGTATTAGTGCGCCGGAGACGATTCTCGTCAGGCGTACCAATTCGATCATCGGAAGCGGAGAGCAGGCCCACGTTGTCATCGAAGGGGCGGCTTCGAGCGCCTGCGAGATGCGGCTGATCCGTGGGATCGGACGCGAGTTTCGCTGCCAACCTGTTCGGCGGCCTGGCCAGGAGGCCGTAGCACTTCCATTTCTCGAGGGAAGCTATCGCGGGAACGCGGAGCTGAAGCTAGGCGAAGTTACTTGCCGCGTAACTTCGTTGGACCTTGATCTCTGTCTCACCAACGATGATATCCCTGATCGCGCGGCGCTCCGAGTCCTGCAGCGCGCGATGAGTGAAGCATCGCCGTTATTTCCGGCGGTCGCTGTTCACGGTGCCAACCCAGTATTTCTTTCTTTCCGTGCGGATCAACCGCTCCTTGTCGGTCGCTCTCGAAAATGTGGGCTCCGGCTCGACGCATCGGACGTCTCGAGCGAGCATGCTCGGATGGGAATCGAAGGGAACCGTGTGTGGGTCGAAGATCTCGGCAGCACAAACGGAACCTCGGTCGGTAACGCGCGGATCTCCGGGAGACATTTTCTCGAGCCCGGTGAAACCGTTCAGATCGGAAGCGAGTTTACTCTCTCGGTCGTGATGAATGTGCAAGACGTAGCCGACGTTTCGGGCCGCGGTCATGGACTGCAGCCGAGTGAGGGCGAGCACCAAGGATACCCTTGTATCATCAGCACGTCAGAGCTGATTCGCCCAAACCGGGTCGTATTCCCGAGCTCCGGTCAGATCCACATCGGCCGGGATCCAGCAAACGACGTTTGGTTAAATGCTCCGCACGTTTCCCGTCAACATTTGACGGTCCAATGGACATCGCCCGAACATATCGTGCTCATAGACTCGAGCAGCAACGGCACATACGTTTGGGGGGAAAGACTTCCGAAGGGTGAGCCGCTTGTGCTGCCTCAGGGACTTGCAGTGCTCGATTTCTGCTCCGGTCTTACTGCGGCGATCTGCCGCGGGCCCGAAGAAGAACGTGCATTTCTCAAGAATCCCTCGGCAACGAACAAAGCCGCGTTTGAAGCGAAGTTTAACGCACAAGAAGCTGGCCCCACGGAATACCGCGGTGCGCAGGCGGGGAAAATGCTTCAGGCCTGGGAAGATTTCGCTGAACCCAAAGACCGCGAGCTTAAAAAACCGCCAAGTGTGTTCGAAAAACTAGCACAAAAACACGCTAATCAGGCACAAGTTGCGGAGCAAATCGCATCTGAACCAGAGGCTGAGCTCGAAGAAGAGGTCTACGAACAGCCGAGCTTCGAGCAAGAACCGGAAGATGAGCCGCCGCTGTTTGCGGAGCCGCTGCCCACGGAGACCGTTGCTTTCGGAAAGCTGTCCGGTATCCTTGAAGCTCCGGAGAGAGAAGTATCCACCGAGTTGCAACCGTCGATGTTTGACGATCGCCACGTGGAGGTGGATGAAGTACCGCAGGTCGTCGACGATCTTTTGCTGCCCGAGGACTACGAAGGCACCGAGTTCGTCCCACCCGGCACGAACAGTTTGCTGAAAGTCATTCTGATCGGTGCAGGTGTATTGCTCGTCGGCTTTATCCTGCTGCTTGTTTTTGGGTTTTTCTCCAGCAACATGTTTTATTGATAGTTAGTATTACGAAAGGTTCTTATGACTACGGAAGAAACGGAATTAACGTTTATTCGCTGCCCGAGCTGCCGCAGTCTCATTCCTGCGATCGCCACCCGTTGCCGTATGTGCGGCGCTCAATTTGAGAAAGGCGCTGCACCGCAATCGCAGCCGCCAGCTCAATCGCAGCCGACTTCGCAGCCTGCGGCGCAAGAAGAATCGACGGGCGATCCGTATGAGGCTCAGAAACGAAGCCGCGTAAGGCAGCGCACCATTTCCGCATCGCCTGATGAAGTCGAACAGATCAAGCGCCAATCGGTCGAAGCCGCGCCGGCAGCACCTTCGTCGTCCGGCGTCCAAGATTCCGGGTTCCGTCTCGGAGGTCAGCCTCGGCGCGACGAACCTTCGCCGGACCGACCGAGCCGTCCTTCCTTCGCAAGCATGCCGAGCTACGCTGAGCCCGCAAAAGAGGAACCGTCTTACGACGAACCGGCAAACGGTTTCGAGCTTCCGGTCGAGTCCGAGCCTGAGGAAGAGCCGTCGTTCTCGTCGCCGAACGGAGCTCACTTCGAAGCCGAAGAACCGGCTGCAGAAGAACCTCCGGTTCACGAAGACGAGTGGTCTGAGGATCACGAGTCCGATTCGCTGGACGAAACAGGTTTCGACGATAGCGATGAAGAGGACGGCGAGGAAGCTGCACAGCCTCAATCGCGCCCTGAAGGCAAGAAGCGTCGCCGCCGTCGCCGACGGAAGCGAAGCCATGCCAACTTGAACGCAGACGCGGCAACCGAATCGTCTCACGACGAGAGCGCGGGCTTCGATGCTCCGCCGGCACAGGAGCGACACGAGGAGCGACGCGAGCAACCCCGGGAAGAACGAAGGGAGTTCACCCCGCGTGAGTTCACACCGAAGGAACCTGAGCCGACGCGTGAAGTGGCTCCACCTCCGGTCTATTCGGCTCCCGTTCAACGCCCGGTAGAAACCCCGAAGCCGGAACCGGTTCGAGCAGATCCTCCGCGACCTGAGCCAGCACGCTCAGAAACGCGGCACGAGGCTCCGCGCGTCGAAGCTGCACGTCCGGTAAGTGAGGAGCAGGTCTCTCGATCGAAAGGCGATCTCATCGGTTGGCTCGTGAACTTCTCGGCGGACAGCCGGGGCGGCGGAACCGAGCTTCGAGGAGGAAAGTTCTTCGTCGGTCGGCAGCAACTTCGGGAGCATGATTTGATCCTGACCGACCCATCGATTTCGACCCCTCACTGTATCGTAACAGTGAGCGCGGAAGGAGTCGTGGTCCAGGATGTGATGAGCGAACGAGGCACTCATCTGAAAAAGAGCGGAACTGATGCGTATGTTCCGATCGGTAATCCTGTCTCCGTCGAGCACGGCGACTGGCTCAAGCTCGGTGAATACGAGGTGCTGGTCTGTCTTGTTCCCCAGCGCGGTAAGCCAAAAAGATAGACGATGAAATGCCGACTCCTGCTCCTCTTGTTGGTTGTGCTCTCGTTGGTGAGTTGCTCATCGCGAGAGGAGCTGGCCTTTTCCTTCGATGCCAATGACGCCATCGAGGCGATGACGCTTTTGCAGAACGCGGGCATATCGGCAGACGCCCGGAAAGAAGGCAGCGGTCGGGAGGAGCGATACCGGATTTCTGTGTCCCGGACGGACAAGGACGCGGTTGTTCGGTTGCTCCACGACTACCAACTCCCCCGGAAACGAGAAGACGATTTCAATTCGCTCACCACAAGCGATGGGTTCGTGCCGAACCTGCGCGAGATCTCGCAACTCCGCATGGATCGAGCGTTGGCGGTGGAAATTGAAGGTCAGCTGCGCGGCCTCGAAGGGGTGAAGGAAGTTCACGCAATCATTCGTTCCCATCTGATCCCCGAAGATCAGAATGGAAGCGTTGTCGGCGAGCCGGGTAAAAAGGTATCGCCGAGTGCTTCCATTGTTCTTCGGTTTACGTCACGCTCCGGGAATCAACCATTCACTACCGACGAGGTAAAGCGCACTGTCGCCAAAGCGGTCCCCGGTCTCGCAACAGAGGACGTCTCCGTTTCTGCTACTCGAATTGTGAGCAGCGGCCCAGGCGATTCGACCGTCGACGAAGCCGGCGCAGTCCCGCTCGCTGCAGTAGCGCCGTTTGCGTTTCGTGTGCCTGCGCAGGACCGAGATAAAGTTCGGGTGCTAATCGCCGGGCTGCTTGTTTTGTTTGTCGTTGCAGGCTTTGTCATCGGATTTTACATGTCGCGCTGGTTGCGACCGGCTCGGGCGCAGCGGGTGCCGCCGAAAGCGGTGAGAACCGCAATGCTCGAGGCCTCTTTTCGAACCGCATCCGGCACAACGACTCCAAGTGTTCCGCCGAAACCAGGCGGTTCACCGCCGCGAAGCACCGCTGAATCGTAAGGAAGAGGGAACCTAGGACATGTCCGATCTCGTTCGATTCCGAGCTCTCTCTCAGCGCGAGCAGGCCGTTGTTGCGACGGCCGTGCTTCTCGACGGTCACGATGCTGCTGAGTACTTGAGCAGCGATAAAGATCGAAAGACGGCGCTCTCGCGAGCAGCCAAAGACCTCGCTGAAATTCCGCTCGATCTCAGATTGCCGCTTCTGGGCACGCTTCTGCGCGAGGCCCTTCGGTCGATTCGGGACGGGCTCTAAGGATCATGCGCCGGTGCAGGTATGAGTCAGGATGCTCAGCTCCAAGTTCTGCTCAAGACGTGCGAGGTCGAGGAGCAGCGTGCGCTTCAACGAAAGCGCGAAATCGAGCGTGTTCTCGCAGAGCGGCAGCGCGTCGCTGATGATCTTCAGCAGCGGCGAGACACCCTGCTCGTCAAGATTCGCGAGCTCGGAGGCGAGCAACGCGTGAGCGCGCTTCGTGATCAAAATATCGCGCAAGTGCTTTCGATTACGCAGTACGTCGAGCGGATGAGGCGGTCAGTTCGCGAGTTGGAGAAGCAACTTGTTGAACAAAACCAAGAGTTGCAGCGTGCTCAGGAGC
Source organism: Bdellovibrionota bacterium (assembly GCA_046328905.1). GTDB lineage: Bacteria > Bdellovibrionota_C > UBA2361 > SZUA-149 > CAZDWZ01 > JAXLVP01. Next base: position 313,398 of record JAXLVP010000002.1, on the reverse strand, counting down.
GTGACACACTGGCGGAAAAAGAGGTAATTGGTGCGCGTTTGGAGCGCCGTCGAATCGAGAAGTTGATCGAAGGCAGGCATGTCGAACAGCTCGTGAAGGGAAGCGCGGTAGAAGAATCCCTGGCGGATGAGCTCTCTGCTACTCACGCAGCGAAACGGAACGAACGATCAGGGAACGTGTGAACACTTCAGAAGGCCGCCTAGCACAGAGCAGTGACGTTTCGTTCGTGCCGCTCGCGTTCGAGCAGACGCTGAGCGAGCTGAACGCAAACGATGTTCGTTACAGTCGCGGTTTCCTCGCAGCTGACCCGTCGTCATACTTCAATGGGCTCGTTGAGCACTGGGTTCCGTTCTTCATGGGTCTCGGCCTTGAAGTCCAAGTAAACGCAATCAACAAAGTTCTCTACTTTCCGCAGGATCTTTCGCGAATCGTCGTCGTTGAGATTTCGGGAGAATCAGCGGTCATCGGAATTGACGACCTGTCACAGGATGTCATTGCTCAAGCGTTTGCTCCGGGTTCGGACGCAGCGGCTGCAGAGGTATTGATCGAATACCTCGAACGCAGATTTCTTACTACCATCACCAAGACCTGGAATGGGCGAGAGCCGCTGATCTGTCAGTATCTTTCTTCGGACTGGGCCGATGAGGTGGAGGTCATCGGAGCTGTTGAGCTCGAGCTGCTGATCGGAGGACAGAAGGCGGTTGTTTGGTTCGGCCTCGGTCCTCGGCTGCTCGAAGAGCTCGAGATTAGTTGGCGTGCTCGCGTTGCCGAACGGCTCGGGCTGAAGGACACCGCGAATTTCGACGATACGGTCCATCTCCTTACTTTAGACCTCAGCTTCCTGTCGGTTCCTCCGGCACTGCTCATCGATTATCTCCGAGCCGGAACCATCGTGGATCTCGAGCTGCCCGTCCCGGACACCGTGACGCTCTCTCGAAACGGTGAGCCGTGGGCTCGAGGCGTGCTCAGGCAGTTCAACGGAATGTTTGCCGTCGAGATTATCGATACGAAGCCCGAGCCCTTTCAACCGGTTGAAGGCATGACGCGAGTGGCCGTCGAGCTTGCACGAACAGAGCTCGACGAACGAAGTCTCCAAGAATACGCGCAGAGAGGCGCGGTACTGCCGACCGCCAAACAGGTCGGTTCAATTGCCTCGATCGTTATCAATGGCGAGAACGTCGGAAGTGCGCTCGTCGGCGAGGTCGACGGAAGGCTGTCGCTGAGCATTCTGGGGAAGTGACCCGACTACGCTCTTCGAGCTTCGTCGGGGCGAGCTCGACTACGCGCGTTCCGGATGACCTGCGGTAGTATTGTTCAGGAGCGGCTCGACTTCGCTCTTCGAGCTTCGTCGGAGCGAGCCCCACTTCGCGCGTTCCGGATGACCTGCGGTAGTGTTGTTCAGGAGCGGCTCGACTTCGCTCTTCGAGCTTCGTCGGAGCAAGCCCGACTCCGCGCGTTCCGGATAACCTGGCCCTCACTGTCGGTCGTCCGCTGTGCCCCCCTTCGCACTCACCCCTCCTTCTCTACAGATTCCCTCTTTTTATACTGTCAGTAATAGCTTAACCTAAGGGCGATTTTGCTGATGGAGCCCTGATGTCTGACGATGTAGCTTCACTATTTGCTGAGCTCGGTTTATCGGTTATTTCGGTACTCGTACTCGTTTTCCTCGCGTTGCTGTTTAGCTGTTACGTGAAAATCGTGACGGTGCTCGGCATGGTGCGTGCCGGTATTGGGCTTGGCAGCCTGCCAGCCGCGTTCGTGACCGGGGGGCTTGCGCTTGCGCTCAGTTTCTTCGTGATGTTTCCTCAGCTCCGTGACTCCGCCAACGCGATGGACGGAGTGTTGAAGAGCAAGTCCGTTGTGACCGACCGCGACCGGGCGCAGGCTGTGAACGCCGGAGTTGCGAAATGGAAGCAGTTCCTCGAACAGCACGTCCATCCTGACGAGCTTCACCGCTTCAGCGGGATAGCAACGAAGCTCAACCAAAAAGCAGGTGCCGAAGTTGGAGAGCAGGAATCGCTCGAGCACTCTTGGCAGATCCTGGCGCCGGCATTTCTGGTCTCTGAGCTCAAAGACGCTTTTCGAACAGGACTGAGCGTGTTTCTTCCGTTTCTGGTGATTGACCTATTGGCCGCTACTATCCTCGTGGCCGTCGGCCTCGAGCGACTCAATCCGTCCGTGGTCTCATTTCCGCTCAAAGTGCTCCTCTTCGTGCTTGTTGATGGTTGGGCTCTCATTACGACAAATCTCGTAGCGACGTACTCCTCATAGGTCTCGGATGGAAACCACTCTCCTCATTGCAAACGCTCTTCGTCTCGTCGCTCAACTGAGCCTGCCGCTCTTTCTTGCCATTCTGGCAGGCGCAGTTGTAAGCGGAGTTATCCGAGTGGCCACGCAGATCGACGACGCATCCATCGGCTTCGCCGGGCGTTTCACTGCAGCTGTGGCGCTGTTATACTTCGGTTCCCTTTCGCTCTCGAAACCGGTGTTCGACTTTGCGCTCCGGATTTGGGGCGGTGCAGACTTTTATCACTGAGGCCGATGGCCGCGAGCTTTCTTGATTCGACCGGGCCTACCGCCCCAGCAGTTCTCCTCGCGGTGCGAGCCGTCGGCTTTCTCGTCGCGTTCGCCGCCGTTCCCAATCGAGTGCTGCCCTTTACAGTTCGAACCGCTCTCGTCGTCAGCTTCGTGATCTTCCTTTTGCCCTTTGCAGCAGCTGATTTTCCGTCGATTGGAGAGCTGCTCCTCCTCTCCGAGCAACACGTCTCCGGTGGCGGCCCGCCGCTTTCGCTGACTCAACTGCTGGGGCAGCTCGCTTTCGGCTTGGCTTTCGGGGTGGAAGCCGGCGTCGTACTCTTCGCCGCCTCACTTTTGGCAAAGTGGGCAACAGCACAGCTCAGCACAACGTTGGACGCAGATTTCCATGAGGGCTTGGAGTGGAGTGGTTTCCAGTCGCTTGCGCCGGTGATTATCCTCGCCTCGGTGGTTGGACTTTTTGATGTGGCGCCCGAGCTCTTCCGGGTGCTCGGTGAATCGCTCGCTGTTCTTCCCACAACAGTGAGCGGCCAACAAGTGGTCGGATATGATGCTATCGCCGGACAGGTTATCGGTGCGCTCGTTTCTTTCGCCGGAAGCGCGGCGCTCACACTCGGCGTACCGGTCTTTGCGTCAGTGTTCGGTGTGTCGCTATCGGCGTTTGTTGCTCAGAGATTGAGCGCGGCGATGATGAGTCGGAGCCTTGTTGCGGCGGCGTTGGTTCCGATCGTGTTGCTGGCAGTAGCAGCTCAGCTTCTCCGCAGCCCGGTGCTTTTTGCCGATATCGCCTCGGATCGGCTCCAACCTGCTCACGTTACATCTATCGGACAGATCCTTCGCAAAGGCGCCTCGAAATGAGCGACTGGAAGGGATATCCGCCGAGCGAACAAAAGCTGAAGAAGCTGCGCGAGTCGGGTGTGATTCCCAAAAGCGGCGACGTGCTTCTCTTCGCGGTGCTCCTCGGCGCGCTTCTCGGTGTGAGGGCGGTGATGTCATTCGGATGGCGTGCCTTTGCAGAGAGCTGCTGGAAAACAAATTGCGTTTTTGAGCGCTCGGATTTGCTGACTCCTGGAGCGACGCTTGCCCGGACGGTGCTCGCATTGAGTGCTCGGCTCATGCTTCCGGCCGTCGTCATGGTTCTTTTGTTCGGCCTTCTGCAAACACGCTTCCTTTTGGCTCCTCACCTGGTTCGGATTGATTTCGGCCGGTTGGCTCGGGGAGTCGCAGCGCTTGTGGGCTTCCGCAAACAGCTGATCTCAGCGGTCCTCCAGGTCTTAAAGTTCGCTGCCTGGGCTGCCGTATGTTATCTGTTGCTTTCGGCGCTATTGCGCTGGGTGGAAGCTGCACCAGAGCTCGAGATTCGACCGCACGAGATGGCGGAGAAAGGTTCATCGGTATGGAGGTCCGTTCGAAGCGGGCTGCTTACCGAGCTCGCCGGCACGCAAGCTCACTTGTCCGGCGTCGCGATGGCCGGTATTGGATTTACTTTTGCGCTCGGCGTGCTTTCTTACTTCGTGGCGTTTCTCAGCTTTCGCCAAGAGCATGCAATGAGCCGCGGAGAGATCGAAGCCGAAAGCAGAGAGCTCGAGCCTTCGCCGGAGGTCCAGCAGGCGATACGAGATCTCAGAGAGCCAGAATAGCGGAGCAGAAAACGAATGCCGACTGAACGCCAAAAACCAAATCAGCCACGCGTCACCGTCGGCGGCCAAGGTCCCGCAGATGGAATCAAGAAGCGCCTCGCGATAATGCCTCTTGCGGCTCTCTTGCCGCAGGTCACGGAGCTTTCTCAGCTCGCATCCTTTCGATCAAACTTCGAAGGTCGGTTGGAAGAGCTGCAGGGCGAGCAAGAGACGGGGAGCGAAGAGGGGGACACAAAACGATTGGGAGAGGAGGCGATGCTCTTTCAAGTCCTTCAGTGGCTCAATCTTGGTGGGAACACATGAGCTATTCGCGCGACCAATTGAACGCTGTCTACGAGCTCGGTCGGATGTATTTCGAGATGGGCTATTTCGTCCCTGCGGAGCGAATCTTTGCGGGACTCACCGTGGTCGATGGGGCTGTTACCCCGGCACGCGTGGGGCTGGGGCTTCTCAAGCTGGAGCGTGGATTATTCCAGGAGTCGACGGCCTTCTTTCGCTCGGCGATTCAGGCGAACACGTATGCACTCGAAGCCAAGCTGGGATTGGTTGCAGCGTTTCTTGGAATGGGTGAGCTTCCGCGCGCGCGATCGCTTCTTTCCGAAGTAGCGAAGGAGATGCAAGGGACGCCCGGAATTTCGCCCGAGATTCGAACGCTGGCAGAGGCTTTTGCGGAACGATGTCAGGGCTGACTCGAAACGGATGAGCTACGGCAGATCGATTCGCTGGTCTGCCATCCCGAGCCTATCCAAAACCGTATTCATGACCATGACGTCGTCATCGAGCCCTGTGATGGGTTTGGTATCATCCATGTTGTCCATCATGATGATGAAGTAGCGTACCGCGCCGACGACCAGCGCGCGTTGGCTCTCATCGAGCGAGGGATACTTTTTCAGGAGCGTCCGAGACCGTTCCGCAAGTTGCCGCGCAACTTTGAGATTTGGTCCGAGGTATTCATCCGTGTAGGATTGGAGCCGGAAAAGCGCTTCTGATACGAACGATTCAATCTGCGGCAAATAGTCCACCGGATACGGCTCTGCGAGCCTTTCGAAGGTCGCTTCCACTTCAGGGTTGGGCGTCGGAGGCGAAAGTTTCATACGCGCCGGCTCCCTTACTTTTTCTCTTCGTCGATATCGATAATACCAGCGGCAATCGTGAGCTTGACCCCGCGGGTAAGAGTTTCGCGCTTCGACTCCGGCAGCTTTCCCGCACCGAAGAGCTTGTCTGCTTCTTCATCGACGAGCTGTATGAGATGCGAACGCTCATCAGCAGTCATCGGCCGAGTATGGCGCCGGACCTGCTCGGTGCGGCCTTGCCCTTGCACGCTGTCGACTTTCTTGACCGAGTCGATTTGCGCACTCTGAATCTCCTGTTTTCCTTTGACGCCGCTCGCTGCGCCGGTTGGACGCGAAGGTGTGCTTCCGGAAATTTTCTTTACCATGACGTGTCCTCCAGCGAGCTGCCGTCGCAGCTCTGAGCAGCTTGGCACAGCGGCGATGCAGCGCTTGTGCCGATACGGAAGAGCAACAGCCCTCCGATGATAAGAGCGATCAGCGCGGCGGTCGCAGCGCCGGCGAGAAACTGGACGAATGGACCGCGATCCTTATTGCGCTTGAGCTGGAGCGCCATAGCCCGCAGCCCTCGGCGAACTTTGAGCGGTTTCGGATTGGCGTTTCTGCCCGCTTCGATCTGCGAGCAGAGATATTCGAGAATCTCTTTATGCTCTCGGATGACGGACAGGTCATCGATCTCCCACTCTTCCGCGAGCGAGCGCATCGATTGGCCCTGCCAGTAAACGGCCCAGATAATCGCTTGATGAACCGGGTCGAGAGCAGCCATCACATTCAGCATCTGTTTGTATTCGACCGCCGATTCAGGATTGCCCATTCCGGCTTCGCGGAACGCTGCGATTAAGCTTGCTCCGGCAATCATCTGGCGGACCGAGCTGCGCATCGCGTCTTCGCCGCTCTCACCTTCTGCCGCGGGCAAAAATCCGTCGCGAAGCTCAGGGAACAGATCGAACAATTTGGCGGACACTTCTCGGGCATCCTGCTCCGCCTGCGTGTTGGCGCCGACACCCTGCTGCCACGTTTTTGATTTGCGCGCTTCTTGTGTAGAAGCTTCATGGATTCGACGCCGCGCGTAGGCGCGGAACGGCACACCGCGCGCCGGGTCATAACGGCGTGCGCAGAAAAGCAGCGCTTCATAGGCGCCGCCGTCCAAGCCATCGAGCTGCCAATCCATGTTCCAGGCGCGCGCGACCGCTTTCGCGATCGAAGTCGCCCAGCCCATGTTTTCTTCGACCAGCTTGGCGATCAATTGATCGCTCCCCGGCTCGAAGCCCTTATATTCTTGAACTGTATCCATTCGTATCGATCTCAGTCCCCGTAGACGCTGCCAATCCCTGTTGAGAATCGACAGCGTTGACATTTTTCTTCACCGGAACCGCACGAGGACCGGAATGCGGCATCGAAATTCGCGGTAACTCCTTGAGATCATAACGTATATTTCGGCCGCCCGCAGATTATTTCTCCTGCAGACCAAGACTCTCGGGCGGACCCGCTCTCGACCCTACGATGCGCGTGGTTCCGCCTAAGCCCGCGTCAGAGAATCTCCTAGAAATCGTTGTTAATCCGGTGATTTACATCCGTCCAGAAGCGTTTCGCTCCAGCCACGCGAATAGTGTCAGTAGAAGGTATGTGCGGCGGTGTTTTGGAAGTTGTGGTGAGGAGCGAGGTTCCTTCGGCCTCGGTCCGGGTGGTTATGAAGTAGGAGCGCGAAAGATGAGTTCTCAACGGCAGGCGGTAGTGGAGCGGTTTGAAGAAGAAGAACTGGATGCGGAGGAGACTCCGACATCAGTTGAACGTGATCCAGCACGTGAAGAGGAAGTTAATCGCTTGATTCTCAACCATCGCGAAAACGGCCGTAAGCTTGCTCGCAGTATTCTCCGCAGATGGCGTGTGCGTATGCCCGCCGAGGAGATTGACAGCATCGTAGATCTCTCCCTCTGTGAAGCCGCTCGGCGATACTCGTCGGAGCGAGGTGCCAGCTTCATGACGTTTTTCTTTTATCATCTCCGAGGGCATCTGGTTCGCGCAGTTGCGCGGGCAGCTCAAGGAAACAACGTTTTCCTGTCCTTCGCGAAGAACGCGGGCGTCGACGCGAGCGACTGGTCGCACCTCAGCAACGAAGTTATCTGGTCATACGTTCCCGAGTATCTCGTGTTCGGGCAGCGCGACATTGAGACGCCGGAGCATGCGATGATCCGTCGTGAAAAGATTCGGCAGTGCCAGAGCGCGTGCTCTCAGCTCGATAACCTCGAAAAAGAGATTATCGATCGTTCCTTCTCGAGTGAGCAGCCGCTCGTCGATATCGCAAAGACTCTTGGTTACAGCCGTTGTCATATTTCTCGGGTAAAAAAGACCGCTCTCGACCGTCTGAAGACTCTGCTTGACGGTGTCACGGAAGAAGCCGTGACCGAGAAAAAGGAAGAGCTCGCACCGGTGACGAATGTTTCAACGCTTCGAGCTACGTCGGCGGAGCGAAAAGGTGTCGCGCGTCGCAGCCGCCGCCGCAGCGCTGGGCGCACGAGAATAAAGCGCCTGAGCGAAACGAAGGCGGCCTAACCGCTCTCTCGGTTCATAGACCCCTCGAGCGCGCGCAGAAGCAATCCTGCGCCGGCTCGAGGGCGTATTCATCTCCTCCATCCATCTGAGAAGCACGTGGTTCGCTAGCAAAAACGCCGCGATGCTACGTTTATCGTATCGATCCTGAACCTTTCTTGGCTTCACAGCGCCGGCGCCGCGGTGACGAAACGTCTATCCGCGGAGGGGGGCCGAATTCTCCGCCTTCGACCGGCCCGGGTTCTGGGGCCGTCGGCAGCCTGTGCCGCCGAAAAACGGGTTCTCGGCGTTTGACGTGTCTCAACGCATCACAGTTTCCGGAGCGTCGCGAAGCGACCGAAGTAGCTGTCGCCACATAATAATTCGAGGACCGCGATACTGCTCCAGTCTCCTGTCGTTCAAGCCGATCTCTGTGTTCAAGGGATTCATGTGCGCCTACGACAAGGAGCTGTCTTGATTACGCAATATCTCCATCATCTCTTCGCAGATCCGGCTCTGTTGCTGTGCTCGTTGACCATGCTCACGCTTTTTGCCGTCGATCTCTTCGGGCTGGTTGGAAATCGGCTGGGTCTGATTCGTTGGCGTCCGGTGTCGTTCTCCACAACGGTAGTGAGCGTTGGACTTTTCGCGACATTTCTCGGCGTCCTCTCTGGGTTGTACTCGTTCAACCCGATGAACGTGTCGGCGAGTGTTCCGACCCTGCTCGAAGGCTTACGGTTCGCGTTTGCGGGATCCGTCCTCGGAATGGGATTGTCTCTTGTTCTTTCCGTATCGCATAAGATGTTGGGACAGGAGTCAGAGAACGAAGAGGTGCTTCACAGCATCGACAGAAAGATAGGCTCGCTCGTCGCGACTCTTCAGGCTCCGGGCGAGCTGGTGAAGCAGTTCAACGAGATGAAGAACTTTCTCACCGAACATCTTCAACGGATCAATAGCTCACTCGAGCGAGCTTTGGAACAGCTTGCCCGCGGAGCGACCCAAGAGGTGATTGTCGCTCTTGAACAGATTATTAAGGACTTCAACCAAAATCTCACGACCCAGTTTGGTGACAATTTTCGGCAGCTCAACGTTGCCTGCTCGCGGCTTGTCGAATGGCAGACGAAATATCAGGAGCATATTGAGCACACGGAGATGGGGCTTCGGCACGTCACTCAAACTCTCGACCAGTCGTGTGCTGCGGCAAAACAGCTGACACTCAGTAACGAAAACATCCAGCGCACCTGTCTCGATGTCAGCCGACTGATCAAGACTTACGATATTCAGACAGCGACGCTTGAAGAGCATTTGCGGAGCTGTAAGGACCTGGGCACCGAAGCGCAAGCGTTCCTCTCGAGCACTCAGTCTGCGCTAGCGGAGGCGGCAAGAACGCTGGACTCATTTTCCGCGGTAATCCAAAAATCCGTTGGGAAGCAGTCAGAAGCATTGACGCAGCTCACCACCGACATTGACCATCAGCTGCCGAAGGCACTGGGCGAGCTCGAAAACGTTCTGACTTCAATTACGAACCAGTTCGCTGCAGACTACCGTTCGCTGTTTCAATTTGTAACGAAAAATCAATGAGCGCCGGCAGCAACCAGGTATGGATCAGCGTCTCGGACATGATGACCGGGCTGATGATGGTGTTCCTTTTCATCTCTGTTGTTTTCATGCAGCAGGTGGAGAACAAGAATCAGTCGGCTCAGCGTATTGCCGAGACCTATCAAGAGTATCAAGAAGAGCTCCATCAGAGTCTGCTGGAGGAGTTCAAGGATGACCTGACGCGTTGGCAGGCCGGCATTCTTGAAGACGGAACCATCCGGTTCTACGAGCCCGAAGTGCTGTTCGATCCGGGGAGCAAGAACATCAAACCAAAGTTTCAGTCGGTCCTCGTCGAGTTCTTTCCGCGCTATATCGCTGTGCTCGCAAGCCCAAAATATCGCGACGCAATCGAAGAGGTGAGAATCGAGGGCCATACCTCGACGGACTGGGAAGGCAGTCATGGACTTGAAGAACGCTACCTGAATAACGCTTTGCTTTCGCAGCAGCGTTCTTTTGCCATACTCGACTATTGTTTCCGGATTCCGAAGGTGGTGCAGCATCAGCAATGGCTCACGAAGGTGTTGCGAGCGAACGGGCTTGCTTTTGCTGTGCCGGTGATGAACGGAGACCATGAAGATGAGGCACGTTCACGCCGGGTTGAGTTCAAGGTCAGAACGAAGGCCGACGAGAAGATTCGCGAGATTATCAAAACGCTTGATGAGCCGATGAAAGCCAATGCATCTCACACGGTTCCTTAAGCTGAGGAAGGCTGTCGAAGGCCTAGACTCGCATTTCATTCGCACTAAGCTTCATGACCTCGACCGCAGCCTCAAGGGTCAAGGTCTTCCTCTTAGCCCTGCAGACACTGCAATTACACAGGAGGGGATTTTCTACGTCGAGCCGATAACGGGTATCGCGACAAAGGTCGTAGCGTATCGAGCTACGCTGACGACCCCTTCAAATCCCAAACGCAATCTCAAGAACCCGAACAAACCGTACGTGGCGCCGCAGGAGATCGAAAAGCTCGGGCCGTATCACCTCATGCGATGCAACATACTCACCGACGCGGAGAAAGAAGGCTGGCCCCTCGAATACACGCTTAGCCGAAGGCTGAGTGGTTCGTTTCCATTCCGCATAGTCGGGCAGCCCCGGGGGAAGTCAAAGCCCGAGATCTACCAGTCGATTGACGAGCAGCAGCTTTATGTCTGCAGCAACTGTCTCTGGAAGGCGAGCTCGATCCTCGGACCGGGGAAAGCGCCGAAGCGAGACGCTTTCAACATTCAAGACTTCTTCGATGTGAACAAAGCCCGATCCTGGAATTCGCTTGGCGCGTTGGCGAAAGACTTCGGGTTTATGAAAAACATGTATCCGGAAGACTGGTTCGAGATCTCGAAGATCCGGAAGCGGCAGATAAACTTCCATTGTGAGTACTGCTATCGCGATCTTTCGGCGCCTCACCTACAACGGTATCTGCACGTTCATCCCACCGACCACGTCGAGAACGCCGAGGGATATGTGCGGCTGGAATGTCTCTGCGTCGCCTGCCTCGCGGACCTCCCTGGATACAGCGACCTCAAGCACCATGCCGATTTCGGTGCCTTTCGAGATGCATAGTGCGCGGTGCGGGAGATGAGACGCTGCCTCGCCTTCTCAAATGAAGCTCCTTATCGGCGAGCGATCGCCGATTTGACCGGTCTGCGGCCGAGCGGGGCAGGGTCTTCGCGTTCCTTCTTTCTTACGATTTCGATAAACAATCGGGCCATATCGACGGCCCTGAGGACACGGGATAACGACCGGACACGGGATAACGACCGGGCGGCCACCATTTCCTCGATTCAAAATGGTGAATGAGTCGATATCGACTGCCCTGAGGACACGGGGGCGGTGAAATCAGTGAATTACTGCGCCACGATTAGTTTTGCGCAGTGCTGTGCGTTTGCGCGGATCGATAAATCAGTCGACCGCAAAGGATCACATGGGCTGGGTGATTGGCGCTTGCCTTACTCCCTGACGTCGACGTTCGAAGACGACGACGCTGTCGTAGCACGCGATACAATCTGTTGAACGTGTAAACTCGGAAATAGGCAGCGCTCCTCTGGAATGCGCGGCATTTAATTCGTCGAGTTTGTCTTTCGCGAGCTCCATAAAGGTGCCGTCGCGCCGGAGTCCGCCTCCGAACTCGTCCCAGTAAGAGGTGTGGGTGTCTTCTACGATATACACTCCGTTCTGGTTCAGTCGGTCATACATCAGATCGAACGAGGCGATTACGTGCTGCATGATATGGCTTCCGTCGTCGAGCACGATGTCAACATTCGGATACTTGGAAAAAATAGAATTGATCAGTGAGGGGTCGTCTTGGCTGCCGATGAATATCTCGATCCCATCGCGTTCATGAACTTTGCAGTCGGGGTTGATATCGACGCCGATAATCCGGCTCTCGGATCCAAGGTATGCCTTCCACATATCGAGTGAGCCGCCGCCTTTTACACCAATCTCGATCATCACCGGAGAACGGCCTCGAAAACGCGCGAGATGACGCTCGTAAATGTCGAAATAGTGAAGCCACTTGTGGAGGCGCTTATTGGAGTTGTTGAGGAAGTACTTATGAAGAAAACCGTCGCTCATTGGTATGCCCTTGCTTCAGTCTTGCCAGCTAGCGTCGCGGCACCTGGGTGACACACCTCAACGCCCTTAGAATCAGATGCGTTGTCTGTTGCCTGAGTCCCTTTCTTTTCCCATCCGTAGCACGAGCGCATCAGGCTAGGACACACCGGCAGAGACAGTCGGAAGCTGGGTCTCGGCCATATCGACTGCCCTGAGGACACTGGGTGGAGGAGTCGACAGCTCTATAGGCCCTTCTGAGGCGATACTGCACGCGGGGTTAGACCCGCGGTCTATCGACCGTTTCTTGGGCGAACTTGTGGTCCGGGGTGGCGTTGGCGGCAATATCGACCGCCTTGAGGACTCGTTGTTCGCCGGGTCAAAAGAGTCGGGAACTCGATATCGACTGCCCTGAGGACACGCTGTGAGGGTGGAGCGTCGTCCGTTGGCCGCGCGTTTTGCCTGAGAAACTGGTTCGTGGTTGTACTCTTTGACGGTGTCGGCGTGTTCCATAACGCGTTCCCACCATTGAAAAAAATTGGCATTGAAACTGACCTCCTCCGAATAACGGTGATAGGGCAGAAGTGCACCGCGCCCTGTTAGCGTTAGATTTCCTAGTAGACTTGAGTCACAAACGTTCTTACGTTACTCTCATTTCCTAGGTCTCCAGTATCGAATCTGTGTAGAAGCCGAGATCGAGGGCCCGCGAGCTTGCATCGACCGATGCAAATGGCGGGCGTTCGTTGTTTCCGTACACACAAGGATTTCGAAAGAACAGGAGAGCTAGAATGAGCGAGACCACCCAAGAGATCGGTTCCGCCGCGATTGCCGAAGACGCGACCGCAGCGGGGGACGATCCCGGCGTCGTCAACGGGACTCACGACGGGAGCATAGCTGTCGTCGTAGCCCCCGAAGAGGAGTCGAACGGTTCCACCTCTGAGACCGCCGAACCCGAGCCGACCGAGGCCCCCGCGATCCCGCGTCACCCGTGCACGCTCTGGGGCAACGAGCATCCGGATGGAAATGGCTCAGTCCGCCTCGCGCTCCTCCCCGATGGGCGCATTCAGTTCTGCATGCCGGACTGCCGGCTGCGTTGCGAAGGCGACGGTCGCGTGACGGCCACCCTTTTCCCTGGCATGACCCACGTCTTCGTGGAGCACTTTAACGTGCTGCCCGCGAACGAGCACCGGAAGAACGAGATCCGCCGTCGCGACGGCTGGATCGGCATGTGGATCCACGAGCCGGGAACGGAAAACGCGATGCTCTGCATCGCGCACGTCCAGCCCGGTATCAAGAAGACGTATGGCATGTGGTTGCCGGTGAAGAACGTCCTGCCGGAGCACACGCCCCGGCCGATCACGTCGAACGGCCCGCGCGTCAAGAGCCTGTACCCGCCGCCGGACGAGCTCAAGCTCCCCGAGATGGAGTCGTAGGCCTCACGTCCCGACTCCGATGCCAGCTAGGATGTCCCTAGGAACGCCCTTGATTCTGCGAGCGCCGCTGCTGAAGGTTGACCACACGGTTGATCGGAAACAGCGGCGCTCTCACGATTCCTTCTCGTGCATCCGTAAATCCCCGCGGCTTCTGCATAACAAACCCGACAAAGGCACTGCTCTTTGGGGCGTTTGGCTTTATCTTTCTGAAAGTGATAGACAAGCTCCCCGTCTTAAGGGGTTGCGCGAATGTTCGGCATTCGTAAATATACCCCTTACAGCGGGATAATTGTTCTGCCGGGATTTCAGCTCGGTGGAAGCTCTTCTCGGTTCGCAAACAGTTCAATTAGGGTGGGCCATCAACCTGGCCCACACAAGTGGACCTCGGAGGCGGCGGACCGGCAAGTTGAGAAAATTAGACTTAGGGAGTGCAAACCGTGAGCTTGATTGACGTTACCTCGTTCGTTTGTGTCGGTGTTCTCGTGATCTCGATGGTGTTCAGCGATTGGACTGCCTGAGTCCGGTTGTTATCTGTCCGGTTTCTGAGCTTTCCTCCGTCCACCTTCCGCTTCCATAAATTTCATTTACAATCCGTCCCTTCCAGGACCTCAGAGCAGAGCTGATTGTGCTGAAGCGACTGTGCCGCGATACACTATTAGTGGCGATTGCGGCGGCCCTGCTGCTCCCCCTGCTTGGTTACTCCGAGGTCTATCAGGTCTCGGAAGGACGCGAGGGGGTTGTCGTCCATTCCATCTTGGAATCGCACGAATACATCCTCCCGCTGAGGCATTCGGAGATCGTTCCTTCAAAGCCGCCACTGTTCCACTGGCTTAGCGCCGCTGTCTACCGATCGCTAAACGCCACACCGGAATTTGAGCTCCGCGCGGTCTCGGCGTTCGCAGCTCTCGCACTCACTCTCACTCTCGTTCTCTTTCTCGAGTCCGTAGCAGGAGGGGCCGCAGCGGTCATCGGAGCCGCGATTCTCCTTTCAACCGAGGGCTTTGTCCGCATGGCCGCCGATGGACGTGTCGACATGCTCTTTTGTTTTTTGGTCAGTGCCGCAATCTTGGTCTGGCTTCGTTCCTATCTCTCAGTGTTCGCCGGCAAGTTTTCGCTTCAAGACATTCCTTCGCGCACTTACGTATCGGTAGCCCTCCTTTCCGGCGCTGCGGTGTTAGCCAAGGGACCGCTCGGCTTGCTCCTGCCAGTGATGATCTTCAGCGCGTTGGTGACCATGGACTTCGGTGTCCGCTCGCTGAAAGTACTGCTGCGACCAAGTTGGCTCCTTGTTGCGGCGCTCAGTCTTCCCTGGTATGTGGCCGCCGCATTAAAAGGGAAGACGGCATTCGTCGCACGACAGGTCATCTTCGAAAACTTCCAGCGATTTATCGGAGGCGAGGGGATTAGTAAAAAGCCCTTCTATTTTTATTTCGAGCAATTTTGGCTTCATGCCGCACCGTGGTCTTTGATCCTTGTCTGCTACGTTTTCGTACTCGCGCGCGAATATTATCGTCGGCGCCGCGACCCGCACTATCAAAGCCTGATCTGGCCGCAAAACCCGACACATCGGTTGATAATGAAGCGCTGTGCGGTGTGGGCGCTTACTTTGTTCATCTTCTTTAGTTTGTCCGCAGGAAAGCGAAGCGCTTATTTGCTGATGACACTCCCTCCATTGACGATTTTCCTCAGCCTCGCGTTCGTATCCGGTGCAGAGCGTTTGAATTTTTTCAGAGATACGGCATCGCCCGGTATCGCCGGCAAGGTGCAGGCTCTCGGCTCCGTGATTTGGCTGTTGCTCGCCTCTCTCGGCGGGCTGTTTTGGATCGGGAGACGCTTTTTCCCAGATGCCGCAGGCCTCCCCGTCTCCGCGGGCGCGCAGCGGTCGCTCCGTGCGATGTTCGATGCGACTCTGGGTTGGGGGCCGCAGCTCGAGATCTATTTCCTTGGGCTACTTCTTCTTTCCGGTGCACTCTGGCTGGTAGCCTTTCGCCGTCGCAAATTTTCGCTGTTCCTTCTGTCTACCTTCGCTCTCTACCAATTGTTCGACATCGTATTCGTGGGGACCGCGCTTGCCGGCAAAGGGAAGACCCATGGCTATAAGCAGCTCGCTCAAGATGTTTCGTCGCAAGTGCCCACGGATGTGCCGCTGACGTTCGTAAAGAAGAAGCGCGACGAGTCGTTCGATGGGTTCTTCTTCTACATGAACCGCACGGTGCGGCTCTACGAGCCGACAGGTGCGCTCGATGGAACTGGAGTGCCGTCTGAGCCTGGATTGTATCTGTCACGCCGAGCGTGGCTTGAAGAGCAGCCCGATCAGTTCACCCGGAGAACAGAAACGCTGCTCAGCGGGGGAAGAAGAGTCGACTCGCCAGATCGTGAGGTTGTATTGTTCCGCCTTGTGCCGGAGACGACCGAAGGAACGCCGCCAGCTTCAGAAGCAACGCACCCGGAGCCGAGGCTTACGGATTCGAGCGGCGATGCGGACGACAGCGAGTGACGCGCTTTCTCGACGAGCGAACGCTATTCGGCGCCGGCCTTGATGGAGACCTTCGGCCGTGGTCCCTTCGGATCGGCGGGGTCCTTTCCTTGAACTGCTATCGGAAGCATTTCCTGCGGAATTGAGTATTTCGCTGTCGAGTCGGCGTCGATTGATGCCGGCCCGACTCCTGGTACGAGCGTTCCGTCCTCGAATTCGAACGATACGAGAACGTTCTGCGCGGGTATACTCGCTCTGTTCGCGACGACGACTGAACAGTCGGTGACGCGTTTTTGCGCGTCGTGCTTCACGGTGAGGTCGCCTTGAGTAAGCTCGGGAATGAGCGGCTCTTCTTTGATCTGAGGCACCTGAGTGACCGCAGCCGCCGGCTTCTGACCCTTCGTGATAGTTCTCACGGGCGTGGGGTTGGTTGCTTCGGAAAACATTTTGTTTTTGATGTCAGTCTCGCTGACCACGCCTCCTTGGGCATGCTTCAGCAACCGATCGGACGAATACCGAGAGACTCGATTGCCTGACAAGCTTTGAACGCTCGAGGCGTCCTTTGGCGGATTGGTTCCGTAGTGATCGTTTCCACGAGAATCCTTCCAGTGAAACGCTCCGTCGGCGAAAGCTGGCACCGCCGGCAAGACGGGAACCGCCAGGAGCGCAGATGTTGCAAGCAGGCAGACGGAAAGACGTGAAACACAGGACTTCATAACCACCTCGGGTCGGGGAATTGATGCACTAATATATTATTGAAGCCGCGGTATTACGCAAGCTATCCTCAACCGCAGCGATTGAGTCGAGAACCTCGCTTGGTGATTCGTCCCGATGAAACTGAAATTTGCGCTTCGTGCTTTGCTCTCCACCGGTTTTGTCTCCGCCGGGATCGCCCATCTCCGTTCGCCGGCGATATTTCTTCCCCTCATGCCGCCGTTCCTACCGTTCCCGATCGAGCTCATTTACGTGAGCGGCGTTTGCGAGATTGCGCTCGGAGCGCTGATGATGATTCCTCGCTTTCGAAAGCTCGCCGGGGTGGGTCTCGTCCTGCTCCTCATTGCAGTTTTCCCGGCAAACGTTTACATGGCCCTCAACGATCAGGTTTATCCGAACGTGCAAAGTGGGGTGAGGTGGGGCCGCCTGCCGCTTCAGCTGGTGCTAATTTGGTGCGTGCTGTGGGTGAGCTCAATCGCAGAAAGCGGATCGTCAGAACCGGGAGAACGACATGTCGCAAAAGAGAATTGACGGAAGAGATGCTGACGAGCTTCGCCCGATGGCGATTACCCTCGGCGCGACCCCTTACGCGGAAGGCTCAGTCGAGGTCCGATGCGGAAACACGAAGCTGCTTGTCGCCGCAAGCATCGAGCAAGACGTGCCGCCGTGGATGGATAAGACCACCGGAGGTTGGATTACCGCCGAGTATGGGATGCTCCCCCGCGCCACGCATACGAGAAACAAGCGAGAGGCCGCGAGCGGAAAGCAATCCGGTAGGACGCTCGAGATTCAGCGACTCATTGGGCGTGCACTTCGGGCGGCGATCGATCTCAAGCAGATTCCCGGCCTGACTATTCGGCTCGATTGCGACGTTCTGTGCGCCGATGGCGGCACTCGCACTGCGGCGATTTCAGGAGCCTGGGTTGCGCTCGCGCAGGCAATCTCTTGGGCTAAGAAAAAAGAGTTGGTCGCTCCCGATGTCCGGGTTCACCCGGTAGGCGCGATCTCTGTCGGGATCGTCGGCGGGCGAGCGCTGCTCGATCTTTGTTATGAAGAGGATTCAAAAGCGGATTTTGATCTGAATGTCGTGCTCGACGAGAAGAAGAACTTTATCGAGATTCAGGGCACGGCGGAACGCGAGAGCGTCCCGAGCGATCGACTGCTCGAGCTTACGTCGCTCGCGATGAAAGGCATCGAGCAAGTGATGTCGATCCAGAGCTCGGCGATCGGGGGCGTCGGGATCGAATGACGAAACGTGACGAAGCTCTCGCCTAGAGTATTGCAATGACGGTTCCCAATCAGGTCCTTGCGGCCACGGGCAACAAGAACAAGCTGAAAGAGTTGCAAACGGTTGCACAAGAATTCGGCTGCATGATCCTTTCGCCGCAGCAGATTCGCGATGAGCGGAAGCTCGGCCCGTGGCCGGATGTTGAAGAGAATGCGCCGACGTTTCGAGAGAACGCGCTTCTCAAAGCGCGGGAGTTCCACAAGTGGAGCGGTTGCCCAACAATCGGAGACGACTCCGGAATCGAAGTCGCCGCTCTGGATGGACGCCCTGGAATCCATTCGGCTCGGTATGCCGGCCCCGGCGCTTCTGACGCGGATCGAATCAATAAGCTGCTCGAAGAACTCCGTGCGGCGATCGAGGCCGATCCCATGTTGAGCCGAGCCGCGCAGTTCCGGTGTGCCCTCGCGCTGGTTATTGACGAAGTCTCCGTTGTCGAGTCTGAAGGCATTCTCTCCGGGCACATCCTCGATGCTCCGCGCGGTGATAAGGGCTTTGGCTACGATCCCATTCTCTATCTCGACGCAATCGGCAGCACCCTCGCGGAAGTGGAATTCAGTGTGACATGTGAGAAAGGCTTTCGCGCTGTTGCTGCCCGTAACCTGTTCGCAAAACTGAAATAGGCGCCTGCCGAAGATTCAACAGGCACGCAACTCCGGCTTTGCTGACGCGCTGCTGGAACCATTCATCCCGTGGGCAGTCTCGCCTGATACATTCCGGTTGCAACGGGATCACTGAATAAGCTGCGCACATCGCCGACCGCGGCCCGCACCCACCCTGCGCATGTCTACTATGCCCAAACAGCCCGGGTTTCCACGGGAAAACCTGTTTGCGGGTATCCGCAGACAGGGCACGGGAATTGCAATCCTGATCTAGAGCCGGCCTAAAAATGAGTAAGTGCCGCAGATCCATGGTGATTTAATCGGTATGCAACTGAAATCTTTGCGTAGTAACGGAATTTCGGACGACTGCCGGGGCACCACGCTGGTCGAAATGCTGGTTGTCTTCGCGATCGTGGGCATCCTTTCATCGAGCGCCATCTCCAACCTTGCTCAGATCAAGAACCCGCTCAAAGACGGCATCTCTCAAGCGCTGGGCTTCGTAAAAGAAGTGCGTGCAAAAGCACTCTCGACCACATCCGCGTACACGGTTCGCCCATCCACAACAGGACGGCTTGTTACAACGACCGGTAAAACTTGCTCCGATGCCGCCCCTGCGACGGCGGGGCTTTCACTAGATCTTCCGTCCGGTGCGGCACTCACTGACATTACGTGGTCGATCTGCTTCAACTCGCGCGGGCTGACCGAAGGAGCGAGCTCTTTCAGCATCCAGAATGCGGATGGCGAAACGGAAACGATCGAGATCTTCCTTGGAGGCGCGGCGCGCATCCAGCCATGAGAAACGCAAGGGGATTTACGCTTCTTGAAGTGATGATCGCTCTGATGGTCTTCAGCATCGTCATGGGTGGCATGGTGCCGGCGTTCGTCGCTCAGCTGCGGCAAAACACGCTGGGCGAAATCCGCACGGAGTCCATAGCCGCAGGTCAGATCATTCTCGATCAACTCCGTTTCCTCGATCCGACAACTTTGCCGCGCACCGGAAGTGATGCTGCGCGCAATGTGGTTGTAGGAACCCGGACCTACAGCGTCGTGATCTCATATTGCGAAAATTCAAGCTTTTGCTCAACAGCGAACAACCGGCATCTTACGGCCCGAGTGAGCTACAACAATGTGCAGTATTTCGAAACCCAGACGGTTTTCACTCAGCTCCGCTGAGGGGATGACTATCCTCGAGCTGATGGTTGCGTCCACCATAGCTCTCTTTATTGTCGGCATGACGGTCTCGACTACGGTCGTGAACCGCGACGCGTACGGCTATGACATCGTGCGCACGCGGCTAAATCAAAATCTGAGAAGCGCGTTCGATGTGATCAACACCGAGGTCCGCCAGGCAGGAGAGCGGCTCCCGGGGTCATTTCCGGCAATCGAGATCGTGGATGGAGCGAGCGGCGCACCGGACACGCTCATCTTGCGACGCAACTTGCTCGACGAGGTTCTCACAGTGTGCCAGACACTCACTACCGCGTCGGGCCCCGATGTTTATCTGACGAGCTCAGCTGCAGGAACTCCCCCAGTCTGCGTCTTCGGAACACAGACCGCAAACTTCAACGCTTGGCACAGTTACAGAATAGGCTCGGCCGGCGGCACATCTCACGTTGTCCGCTCATACATTTTCGATTTTACAACAAAGCTCGGTCAGTTCTTCAACTATAGCAGCGACAATACGTCTGGAACGACTCAAACGATACGGAAGCAGTCAGGCTCCTGGGCCGGGACGTATACGGGACTGTCCGCCTCGGTATACATGCTCTCCGAATGGAAGTTCCAGCTGTCGACGACCCCCGGCTCGGAAGACCTCCTCCAGCTCGTGGAGAATCAGGACACGGCGAATCCGAAAAACGTTGTGTATGGGGTGAAGAACATCCAATTCAGAGCCTTAATGCAAGACGGTACTTCGAAAACCACTTTTACAAAGAACGACAACTGGTCGCAGATCCGTGCGATCGAGGTTACGATCTCGGGCAGCGACAAATTTCGAGATCGGGTGATCGACTCGACGCTGACGACACAGCTGTTTCCAAGAAATGTTTTATCGAACTGAGATGAAAATCATGAAGAGAACGCACGGCCAGGAGTCAGGGTTCGCGCTCATCGCCACGATGATCATGCTCGGCGTGATGCTGGCGTTACTCGGAGCCTACGGTGCAGTAACCAACATTGAGCTCGCGACGACAAAGGGCTCAAAAGATCTGAACATCGGATTCAATACGGCCGAAGCGGGATTAAATCTGCGGGCAGAAACCATCAGACAGGTTTTTGTCGGGTACAATCGACCGACCGGGACGAGCCCAACCGCAACAAACGCGTGCTCCGCCTCGAATCAGGGCGCCGGCGACTTCCGTTGCGTAGACTATACGCTCGGAAATCACACGGCGACGACCTACGTCAACGAAGATCCCACGAACCCAATTATCACCACGATCCCGGTCGGCGAACGGTATCAGAATTTGAGCGCCCAGGAGTACCGCTACACGGCGGCCTCGCTCTCATCCGGCATCGATGGAGGAGTGGAGACGGCACTGGAGCTGCGCTTCAAGAGCCGTCTCGTGCCGCTGTTTCAGTTCGCGGCGTTTTATAACAAGGATCTCGAAATTCTGCCGGGCCCGGCGATGACGCTCTCAGGGCCGGTGCATACGAACGGCGATTTGTATTTGAACGCCAACACCAGTCTTGCGATCACGGGGCAGGTGACTACCGGCGGAAGTTTGTATCGTGGACGAAAAGACGATGCGAGCTGCATGTCGACGCCGGTGTCGGTGAAGAATCCCACAACAGCGGTAAACCTCAAGCCGTCCTGCCCGGCAAGAATCAAGATCACAAGTACTGATGTCGTGCCTTACAACGGGATGATTCAGATGTCGGTTCCTCCGGTGGATGTTCCGCAACCGGAGGCGTTCGATCCGACTCCCGGAAAAGTCTATTGGGATAAGGCAGATCTGCGTTTGGTTTTGCGACTCAACAGCTCTGATGCGAAGAGCACTACCTATGCGACGACTGGGGTGGAAGTATGGAAGCAGGATCGCACCGTCGATACGACGCGAACGAACAACCTGAACGGTTGCGCCGGTTCGATCGGCGGCAAAGTGGTGAACTATAGCTCTGCGTTTACAAATAAACGCGAAAATAAAGCTATGCGACTGCTCGACGTTGACATGGTGGCTTTGCTCAACTGTATCTACTCCAAAAACCTGCTCGAGTCGGGCCGCGCGTTGTCTGACACAACAGAAGGTGGCTTAGTGTTCTTCCTCACGGTCGACGGGCCCAACAAAAGCGCTAGTGCGAACCGCTACGGCTTTCGAGTTCGCAACGCCGCTCAGCTCCGGGCTACGACCGCGGGCGCACCGATTCCGGTCGGGATGACTCTTGTTTCCGACCAAGCCGCCTATCTTGCAGGCAACTATAACAGCACGAACAAGATCCCTGCGGCCGTGATGGCAGACTCTCTCAATTTGTTGTCGAACGCTTGGGACCTGACTGATGCGTCGAGCAATAGTGCACTGTCGTCACGGATCGCGAGCAACACCACGTATAACGCTGCGTTTTTGGCCGGAACCGATTCGACCGGAGGCATCGAAGGAGCCACGGGACAGAGTCACGGGAATTACAACGGCGGTCTCGAGAACTATCCAAGATTTCACGAAGACTGGAGCGGAAAGACGATGACTTATCGGGGCTCATTCGTGAGCTTGAATCTTCCGCGGCACGTAAACGGCACCTGGTCCGCTCAAAGTTACAGTCCGCCGGCGCGTGATTGGAACTACGACACTTCGTTCAACAACGCCGCAAACTTGCCACCGATTACCCCAAGGTTTGTTTATCTGAGACAGCAGCTCTTCTTGCGAGATTACGAGCTATGAACCACATCGACGGAGGTACCATGAAACGAGTGATATTAACGGCAGCATTGCTTCTTCTAGGCAGCGGGACAGCACGAGCGATGGACCAATGCGACGAGGAGTGCCCATCAGGTCAGACACGGGTAGGATTCGCCGACGGTGATCACGCCACCTGCCAATGCTATGAGGCGGCGACGGCAATGGTCGATACGGTTCCGCAGGAGGCAGACAGCCCATCGGCGTCAGATGGAGAGCCGACGAGCGCGAGTGCACCCGATCCCACAGTCGTCGATAATTCGGATCCGAACGCCACCGAGTAGTTTGGCAAAAATTTTTCGTGTGAGCTCGCGCCGCATCCCAGACGCGTGCATTCGAAAAAGCGTAGACGCGCGAGCGAAGCGAAGCAACGCGTGACGCAAGATTTTCGATGTGTGTGGCCAGCTTGTGCCGAATCCTAGGCGCGTGCATTCGAAAAATCGAAGACCCGCGAGCGAAGCGAAGCAACGCGTGGCGCAAGATTTTCGATGTGTGTGGCGAGCTCGCGCCGCATCCCAGACGCGTGCATTCGAAAAAGCGTAGACGCGCGAGCGAAGCGAAGCAACGCGTGACGCAAGATTTTCGATGTGTGTGGCCAGCTTGTGCCGAATCCTAGGCGCGTGCATTCGAAAAATCGAAGACCCGCGAGCGAAGCGAAGCAACGCGTGGCGCAAGATTTTCGATGTGTGTGGCGAGCTTGTGCCGAATCCCAGGCGCGTGCATTCGAAAAATCGAAGACCCGCGAGCGAAGCGAAGCAACGCGTGACGCAAAATTTTCGATGTGTGTGGCGAGCTTGTGCCGAATCTCAGCCGCGGGCATTTAAAAAATCGAAGACCCGCCAGCGAAGCGAAGCAACGCGTGACGCAAGATTTTCGATGTGTGTGGCGAGCTTGTGCCGCATCTCAGCCACGGGCATTTAAAAAATCGAAGACCCGCGAGCGAAGCGAAGCAACGCGTGGCGCAAGATTTTCGATGTGTGTGTCGAGCTTGTGCCGCATCTCAGCCACGGGCATTTAAAAAATCGAAGACCCGCGAGCGAAGCGAAGCAACGCGTGACGCAAGATTTTCGATGTGTGTGTCGAGCTCGTGCCGAATCCCAGGCGCGTGCATTTGAAAAACCGAAGACCCGCGAGCGAAGCGAAGCAACGCGTGGCGCAAAATTTTCGATGTGGGTGGTGAGCTTGTGCCGAATCCTAGGCGCGGGAATTCGAAAAAGCGGAGTGTGCTACCGCACATGAGCATTTTTCGAATTCCCGCAACGACGGAGGCGGCACAAGATCGCCGCCCACATCGAAAATTTTCGGGGTGAGAGGATTTGAACCTCCGGCCCTCGGTTCCCAAAACCGATGCGCTACCAGGCTGCGCTACACCCCGACAATGGCGGGAGGTATAACCCAGTGGAATTGATTGGGCAAGTGTCCGGTGTTCTCGGGAGGTTAGGGCGCCTCGTCGGCCGCGGCATATTGCGGTCGGCTCGATTGGGTCGGGCAAACTTGCTTCTTCGACTTTTTGAGTTGTGGCTTCGGCCGACCCTTTTGCCAGGTGCTTAAAATTTCGGAAGGGCGCTTGAGTTCGAGTCTCGTTTTGAAACGGCTGCGTCGACCGTCGGAAACGCGCAACTACTTCTCCATTACAATCCATTCCGCGCACACATACGGCTCGTTTGTGGGAATCTGAGCGCAACGAAACACCGTACGACCCGCTTCTCGAAACCCGACAACCTTGAGCTCTTGCAGATAGCGCCCCGCGTCCGGTGCATTCGCACGTAATGCGACCTCGTCCTGGTCGAGTAGCTTCACAAAGAAGATCCGTCTTGTCGCGGAGACCTCCGGTCTGTGCAGAAATGACGGGTCCGCCGATTCTGGGAGGCCGAATGTGCCGGTGAGGCCATCGACGTTCAGTAAGCGCTCGAAGGACAGAGGTCGATAGTACCCGGGATAGATCAGGACGACATCATTCTCCGTTTTCTCCCGCTCTATCTTGTTTGCGAGAACGGTGAGCGGCTGCTTGTGCGGAAGAAAGTAATAGAGCACGTCTTGGTAGATCAGCCCGCTCAAAACGATAGTAAGTGCCACCGCTCGCAAAGCTTTGGGCAACGCATGAATTCCTATGGAGACGAAGAGCCACACGAGCACCAGGCTTGGTGCGAAGTAGCGCAGCCAAAAGAAAGGATGGAGAAACGAGACTGCGAAAACCAGGGCTGGCGGACCAATGAGGAGTGTCGTCGCATAACGTGGGAGCAGGGAGGTGTTCGAATGGATTCGGCTTCTCGCAAGAATCTGTGCAATACCCGCTGAGGTGAGCCCGAGCACGAGCACTCCCATCCAACGATTTCCGGTCAGCTCGAAAAGCAACCGGTCTAGGTAACCCAGAGAAGGTTGCGGAATCAGATTATGGATCTCGAACATGTGAGACGGATTTCCATTCAACCAAACCACCGGCACTATTGGAGCGCAGGCGGCGATAAGGACGACAACCGCGATCCGATTCTTGCTTGATGCTCGGAGCTCCGTATGCGTGGATACGAAGGCCGCATGGCAGGCAACGAGCGACAGACCGACCAGGAGGTGCACATAGAGGCAGCATACGAACGCGGTTACGAAGACAAGATACGTTCTCGCTGAAGTGTCTCCGCGTAAGATTCGCGCGAAGAATACGCTCCCGACTAGGCTCACGGTTATCGCAATCGTGTAAGGCTTGATCTCCTGGCTGAAGAAGATCTGCGCAGTCGAGAGCGCAACGAAGACGAGCGCGTATGTTGCTGCCTGCCGATTCGCGAACTGCCGGAACAGAACGTAGCAAGGGACCAAGCTGATGACTCCGAAGAGCGCAGAAAGGAGTCTTCCGGCAACCACAGAGGGGCCCAGTAGCATGAGCCAGAGTTTGAGGGCAGGATAGTAAGCGGACGGCGAGAGATACCGAATCTCGTTCGCGAATACATCATGCCAGCTGCTTGTAACCCAGCCGATTGTCCACGTCTCGTCGATCCAGGGGGCCTCCTTTCCGAGAGCGAACAAGCGTAGAGCTCCTGCAACGCAAAGAATTACGAACACCCAGAAAGCCTCAGCGCGGTCGATAGACGCATCGACAGCTCTGACTCTTTGGGGATCGTGGCCTAAAGGCTGAGCGCTCATATCTGCGCCAGACTGATCGCTTCAGGTCTCTCGCGCAAGGGGGTATCACCCGGATGCACTGAAAGGTTAGCCACTGAGATCGGGAGGGGCGGAGGCCGAGAGCGAAAACGGTGAAGGAGGGAGAAAAGGGCGGCCCCCCCGCTTGCAGTGAAACCAAAAAAGGTGTTTCGACTACAAGAAGGAGGCTGTAACGGAAAAGAACATCACCGAGAAAGGTCGACGTGTCCTCGTGGAGTAAGCGTTGCGTTCTATCATCAAGACCCGCCGGGTCCCCCGGCGGGAAGGTGCTTTGTCAGCCCCGTGTCCCCGTATGGGGGCACAGGCTCTAGGCCCGCGGCCATATTTGCCCGAAGGCAAAAATGAGCTGCGTGCCAAAAGCATCTGCCGAAGAGGCCAGACGGCGAAAGATGGCGCTGCAAAGCAGCGGGCGCATCGATCGCAAAACGCGACACATTCTCCGTTCCGCTACCAACACTTCATTGTATTTTTTTTCGGAGCTGTAGCCGAAGATCCAGCGGAGCCTCGGACACAGCTCCGAAACCTAAAGCTCGAAGCGGGGAGCCGCAGCCTTATTTTACGCTAATCGAGCAACCGGAAGCCAGTTTTCTGAGCCGAGTTGGTAATTATGGCACGCTTTCAAGGGGTTAGATGCGTGGCGCTTGCGAGGGTCCGGCGCCAATTTCGCGCGACGGGGCGCGAAACGGCAAACGCACGGATCTTGTGAGCCGTCTCTCGCAACGTCAATTTTCAATCGATCCGGCTCATGCTATGAGCCGAGCTCCGTCGCAAATCACTTATTGAGCTCTCTATGTTGAAAAAAATCTGTGGAATCCTTTTTCTTCTCGTTGCGATTTTTCTCGCTGTCGCGGCAATGCAACCGGAGGACTTTCGGGTCACCAGAAGCAAACGTGTCGCCGGCCACCCCGAAGTCGTCTTCGCGCATGTGAATGATCTTCGCCAGTGGGACGCTTGGTCTCCTTGGGCCAAGCTCGATCCAAACGCAAAGTCTTCGTTCGAAGGGCCGAGCGCGGGTGTCGGAGCAGCGATGACGTGGGACGGGAATGGCGAAGTTGGAGCTGGGAAGATGACGATTACTGAGAGCTCGCCCGCACAGCTCGTCAGGCTTCGACTGGATTTCGAAAAGCCGTTTCGTGCGACCAATCAAGCTGAGCTCACTTTTGCTCCCGAAGGCTCCGAAACGTTGGTTACTTGGACGATGACCGGAAAGAATAACTTGATCGGGAAGGCGATCAGCTTGGTCATGAACTGCGACAAGATGATCGGCGGATACTTCGAGAAGGGCCTCAGCAATTTGGACGCCGTAGTCCGAGCTGAAGCTTCAGGTCAGACACCTTCCTGAAAGCTCGTTCTCAATCGGCCGTTCGGCGCTCCTGCGGGACCAACAGAAACGCGCGTGTTTCGTGACACTGAGCGAGCGTACGATGCGCGAATCCTGAAATAAATTTCCAATGGAAGCTCATTCCGGCGATCACCGCGAAGTGAAAGACTTCGTGCGGACCGATCACGCGGTTGATGAGCACCGGATAGTGCAAGAAATCGCCGACCGCCCCAGCCGTGTAAGCGAGCGCGCCGAGAAGCAGTGGAAGAATAAAGGCGAACCCGAACCTTTTGAAGAGCAGAGACCCGCTGACCAAGCCGATCCAACCGAGCCCCAGATAAAACGTCAGACAAACATTCTCCGGAACTGATTTCAAGAAGAGTAGGCTCAATAAAACTCCGATGCCCGCGAGCGACCAGACGACGGCGAGCATCGCCCAGCGCCAGGCGTTTTCAAACAGAGCGAGGTGTATGGGAGTGAACGTTGCGGCGATCACGATGAAAATACTGGCGTGGTCGATCCGTTGAAGCACGTCTCTGATGACCAGGTCGCGCGAAAAGAGGTGATACATCCCGCTGACGATCAACAGGGTCACGACTGATGAGCAGTAAACGCGCATACCGCGACGTTTCGAGGAGCTGCCCGTCGTGCGACGCAGGAGGAGAACGGAGAGCCAGGTAAAGACGAGCGCTGCAAAAAGGTGGCTGAATGCGCTTGCGGGCTCCGCAATGCCCAGAACCGGGGACACGAAGTAATAGGCCGAAGTTGTAGGCGAATCCGTCACGTTCACCTTAGACTTTGGCTGAATGACGGAAATTCACCCCGGGCGGCCGCAGTTGACACCATGCGGATGAAGAGGATGCGAGCGGCAAACGTCCCAACGTGATACTTTGCGTCAAAGCTCATCTGAGGAACAGCTATTGCGATTTTTCATCACACCCCTCTTCGCCTTTCTTGATTTAGCACTCTGCACGTTTGTTCGTTCTGTATTTGCGATCGTTCCATTTCTTCCTGACAAGATTTCCCTCGCGGTGCTTCGCGGCTGTCTCCGCGGAGTGCTCCTGGTGATGCCTCGGAGCCACAAGGTCGGTCTCCGTAACCTCGAGCTTGTTTTTCCGAAGAAGTCGCACGAGGAGTGTCGGCAGATCCTTAGTGAATCCTACGAAGCGCTGGCGCGCCATCTTCTTGCCGTCGCTGAGGTACCGCGTCTGACGTTGAAAAGCGCGGGCGAGATGTTTGATTATTCTCAAATCCGGCCGGTATGGGAAAAAGCGCGAGCGAGCGCCCCTCCGGGTGTCGGATGTATCATCGTTACCGCGCACTTTGGCAGCTTCGAGCTTCTGGTTCAGGCACATGCCTTGCTCGATCGGCCGCTCACGCTCATCGCGCGCCCCTTTGCCCTCCCTCGGTTTGAGCGCTTCTGGAAAAAACGCCGCGAGCGCTTCGGAAACATCCAGCTTTCGCGCAAGGGGGGATATCGCGAGATAATGAATAATTTGAACGCAGGAAACGATGTGCTCCTCGTGATGGATCAGAACGTTCGCGTCCATCATGCGGTGTTCGTCGATTTCTTCGGCATCCCGGCAGCGACAACGAAAGCTGCGGCGCTGGCTGCCATTCGGACGGGAGCACCTGTTTTCTTCGCTGCATGTGCAGAGATTGAGCCGCGAAAATACAAAATGCTTTACGCGCCGATCGGTACCGCTGACCAATACGCCGGCTCAACTGAAGAGAAAATTGTTGCCATTACCGGCGCGATTCATCGTCAGTTCGAGCGTGTAATCGATGAATATCCTTCGCAATGGATGTGGATTCATCGTCGCTTCAAAACGCGTCCGGTCGGTGAGGTCGAGGATCTCTACGGCGGAAAAGCAGTGACCGCGTGGTAACATCGGCCCACGGCAGCCGCGCTCGCATACAGCAGAATCCAGTCTTAGTTTGATCGAGGAAGTCCCGCTTTGCCTGGCTGCGGATGCAGCAGGCATCCGCAGCGACAACCTCAATCAGTTTCCTCAGTCTTCGAACGCAAGGGTAATTCCTTCGTCGCCGCTCTTCATGCGGATGACTTCAGGTTTCTCGCTCCGCCGAGAGTACAAATGCACTTCCGAATCGCCGACTACGGAGAGCTCTGGACCGCGGTCTTTGAAGCGAATCACGCAGGCTGTTTTCTCGTCTACGCCTAGACCAGGGAGCGTCGGGTAGATCTCGCACATACGATCCAATCGCCATCCACGATTCTTCTGAAGAAAGTGCTGATCTGATACCAACGGACAAAAGTTCCAGCCGTCGTCTTCGATGATGTGCAGCGAGCCGTCAGGCTGCTCTTCGGTCGTAATGACCGCACGTGTACCGATCATCGCCATCCCAGCGGATGTTCCCAAAATCACACCGTTCCGTTCGAGCACGCCGCGAAGTCGCGAGACAACCGGTGAGCCCGTGTAGCGGCGAAGGGCATCCTGCTTTCCTCCAGAAATGAAGACCGCTCGTGCTGTGAGCAATGGGAGCGAGAAATTCGGATCCATCGCCTGCTCATGCGAATCAGCATGCAGGAACGTGACCGAGCAGAATCCGCGTCCCTGCCAGCGAGCGACGATTGCCTTCCGATTTTCGTCAGTGAGCGGATTAGCGTCACTCGGGATGTAGATCAGCTCATCCCCTCCTTCGCGGAGGAGGATGTCGATCTCTGGGCCGGTGAATGATCCGCCTCCATGCGCGATGAAGATTCCGCGTGGAGGCAATTGACAAGCCGGGAGCGCCACTTCGTCAGACGGCGAACCATCCTTCTGGGCCGTAGGGGGATGCTGCCTTTCATCCGCCGCTGCGAGCAACGCACACGCTGCAAAACTGATCGAGACTGCGACACCTTTCAACCAACGGCCGTACATAGCGACCTCCTCTCCTCCTGCAAAATCTTTGGTACATAACCTCGAGGGGACCCCTCGATGCCGGGAATCGAATTCCGGCATCGAGGGCAAGAAAGGGGTCGTTCGTTGCGGAAGAGAGCGAAACTGTCTGCCTCTCACGTTAATGGGCAGCTCACTGCTCTGTCAAAAAGTATTCGTAGAATGATTGTTCAGACGGCGATTGAAAATGACAATAGCGGCGATTGGAATCAGCGATGGTTGAAGCGGTAGAGATCAAGGACCGGGCAGATCTCGTACTTGAACATTTCATGTAAAGGCGAGCGAGACAGTAACAAGACCATGTTGCGGTCGGGGTCACCGCTCCAACTTGTCGAGTGAACAATCCAGGTCGTGTCCACGGAGTCCGCCAGCGGCTTAACGGTGAGTGGTTCCGGCGACTGCCAATCGATGACACGAATCGGAAAGCGGTCGCCGACACAGCCGTGAATGATGTGCTTCAACCGTTCTTCGTTTGTAAAAATGAGTTGAGAACCTCGACCTTCGGTGTTCAACGAGTGACAGATTTCCGCCCAGCGCTCGGGGTCCGCGTAAACCAACGGAAACTGTGCGGCAGAAAGAGCGAGCAGAGTGAGGATCCCTCCGGCAACAACGGCTCGGCGTGTCCCGTTCGCTGCGTAAAAAGCGGACGCGAGGAGCATACACAGGATCGGAGTCGTGGGAGCGAGGAGGCGCGAATAGTGCCGGATAGGTGCGATGGTGATGATGAGCCACGGGAGAAATCCCCCACAGAACAGCATCACGCCCGCGGTGGCCCGCCCGGCACGTTGAAGTATGTTGAACGAGATCGCCGCGAGCGCCGCGACCGTTATGCCGACGAGGAAACACTCTGGAAAATCGAATGGGAAGATCCACGTCCGGAAAACGAGGTCCGCAAGCGCAATAAAGGGGTACTGCACTCCGCTCCAGTCCCCGCTCAAGTAAAAATAAAAATATTGTTGGGGGTTCACGACTTTGAACCAGAGCCTGGCGAACGCGGCGAGAGCCACGAGTGCTATGGGGAGATGAATTCTTACGAACGTCCAGAAGAAAGGACGGGGCACGCATGGATTTGCTGAAAGCCCCAACCAAAGTGCCGCGGCGAGCCCGACGGAATAGAAGATCATGTAGTTGTGACACAGCAGTCCGCACACGGTGGCTGTGAAATAGACGTATCGAGCTCGTCTTCCTTGAGGTGCCTGGACAAGTTCAATACCTGCGCTTACCGCGACTAAGAAAAAGAAGACCCACTCCGGATACATTCTCGCGTCTCTCGCGTGCCAGATCCAGTTGGGCAGAACGGCAAAAAGCGTTGTTGCCAGAGTGGCTACTCGGTGATCGTCGGAAAGCTGAAGCGAGCAGCGCCAGACCATCGCTATCGAGGCGATGCTGAACAGAACCGATAACGAGCGGAGAGCGATCGCACTGTCGCCGAAAAATATCCGCCAGGCCCGCAAGATCGCAAAGTAGAGGGGCCCGTTTCCTCGCTCAGCAGCCACGTCGAGAAAAGACGCGCTCTCTGCGAGCGACTCGAACTCGTCGTGAGACAGCGGGACCGCGTCGAGCAGCGGCCCCCGAAGTAAAAGGGCGACCGCGAGGATGCCAAGAACGATCGCACAGTGCTTCGCTTCCGTAGGTTGCCTACGCGCAGGATTCATCTGTGGCACGAGAAGCATGAAGTGCTTGGATGATGCCCGGGATGAAATGCATCAGCAGCGGTCCGGGGGAGTAGGGGCCAGATCGACATCCGGGATACATTCGCCCGTACCGCTCTGGATGCTTCCAAAGCTGCAAAAACTTGCAGCCGGTAACCCTGAAGTTCCAGGCGGTACGCACCCACAATCGAGGATGGAGAGCGCCGGCTGACAAAGCGCCCCGAGACCGGCGGAGCCAAGGTATGCCGCGCATGATTGCACAGCGGGACAGCACATTGCCGCCCCGACGGCAGGGTGACAGAGCTGCTCCCCGGAAGCACAGTAGACGCCCGAGGTGTCGGTTGTTTGGCAACAGCCGCTCGACCCAAATCGAGGGTTGGAATTACTCACGCATGAGGGTGAGCTCATGAAACAGCTGTGATGTGTTGCAAGCGGGCAGCCCGAGCAGACGTCGAACGTGGGATTGTAGACCGTGTCGTTCGGACAGCAGACGGTTTGGATGGAATTCAATCCGACCGTCCGGCAGGCTGCCTCATATGTCCCGCCTCCGCAGAGCTTGGGAAAGGAAACTTTGTCGTCAACCCCGTCGCCCCTTGGTGCCACAGCCCCGGCATCACTGCTTTGAACGAATTCACAACGCGCGGTGCCATCATTCAATACGAAGCCGATGACGAGACCGCTTGCGACTGACGACCGGCCCGTGCAGCTCATGACATCGATTGACGAGCATGCGCGAGCGGGAGTTTCGTTCAAGCCGAAGCGATACGCTTCTGTCCCGTCGTTGTCGTAGACAAATCCGCAAACCGTCTCCCCGCCGGACATAACCGAGCAGTTTGCGAGCAACTGTTGTACGACTGCTTCGACATCGTCGCGGACAACCAACTGGCCACCACGGAAACGATAGATATTGGCCGGCTCGACGACACACGTTCCGAGGGAGGCGAGAGCGTTCATCAACTCATTTGAACGCCGCGAGAAGTCGGGAAGCCAAACAAAGACGAATCCAACGATGAGTGGAGTGAAGATGACGAGCACGATTGTCAGCTCGAGGAACGCTACTCCTCGCTCTCGCGAGATAGATTTTGTTGAGAGATCAGCTGACATGACAGCCTTAAGCGGAGAGGTGTCTCGGTGGTCGTTCTTTGGACTCGTCTGTCCATTGTGCCACACAGTATGGCGCTTCGGGAGTAGCGATTTCGCCTTTCCTGAGAATCGATCGCCGGTTCCGGGAGTTGCGTCCGCAGCGCTCTCGGTGCACACTGAGGTCTCTTCTAGGGCGTCATACCGCCGTAATTCTAACGTGTCGTAAGCCGTAAATTGTAGTCGTTCTCATGTCGTGTTCGAAGTCCGGTGCCACGGGCTAGGTGGCACCAGACCGCGAAGGTCGATTGCTTGGTCCATTTGGGCGCTCCTTCCTCGCGGACGAACAGCCAGGGAGTGCTTGCGAGTTCCACGGGGCGTTCCGGCTCATGGCTACGTGAATCTCCTACGAGCGCCCAGAATGTCGGAGCAATGTTTGCGGATCGCTCCTACAGTTCGGAAATGACGAATAGTTTTCTGTGAGGAATCGAAAAGTTTTGCTGGAGACCTGTCGATTGAAAGAGGATTGGGGAGTGTGCGTGGCGGATGTGGGACTTCGTCGCCGCCTTGGGCGTAATGAAACGCAACCAACCTGTGAGCTCTTTTAGAATGGGTCCGACCATCTGCTATTGGCGTGGAAGCGCTGAAGCTCGTGAAGATCTTTTCTCTGCGCTGACGTCGGTCGGTCTGCATGTGGTTCAGGCAAGAGGCCTTGAAGAGGTTCTGGACCACCTATCGCGTTCGAGGGTTGAGCTTCTCGTTGTTGATGCCAGTGCGAGTCAGCGCGAAGCATCGGATCGCATTGTCGAGGTTGCGAACACCGAGATCCTTCACGAATACCCTACGGTCTTCGTCAGCGTCCAGGCTGCCAAACGGATCACTGCAGCAAAGGGTCGGCACGAGCTGCTGTATCCTATCGACATCCCGTATCGATTGAGTGGTGTGCTGCGAGGAATTCAGCTGCTCATCGATGCACCGGAGCCCGTTGCCGTCGACGATTTTTTGGCGCTCATCCAAGCGACCGAGCCGGCTGTCGAAGCTGAAGCTGCTTCGCCGCCGGCCGAAGGTGAAACACCGGATCAAGCCGATTCTTCGTCAGCGGAGAGCTCTCTCAGCGACGCTCTCGAGATCGTGATTGAGGAAGCTGAACGGCAAGCTATCGCGGAGATGGAAGCAGCACAGCGGATCGCCGAGCCAGCCCCGGCTATTCCCGCGGACGTTCCGGAAAATGTGCCGGAACCTACCCAAAAGCTCGAAGTGAGCGAGAGCGTGTTAAGCCGTTCTCCTTCGATCGCGGCCGCCGTTTCACCGCCGCCCCAATCCATCGAATCTCCTGAGTCCGCCTCGCGCATACGGCAGACGGTCGAAGACACTTCTGCGCAGAATCGGGAAAGGCTGCGCGCGAGCCGCGATCCCGAGGCTCTCAGCGGTTCCTGCGGCGGAGAGCATTTTTCGTTAGGCTCGCGTCTCGAGGACTTCGACGACAGCTACGTCGTTCCTGATGGACCCAAGCGGGCGCAGTATCAGACTACACTCGATGCCATAACAGAGAAGGACGCATGGGTAGGCCTGCATGCGCGCCGCTCCGCATTCGTGGCTACTGCGATCGGTCAGCGCTTATCATTCAGCAAAAAGCAGAAGGATAATCTGCGCCTCGTCTGCTTGTTTATTAATTGGGCGGCTGTCGAAAGCACGTCTCCGGAACGGAAAAAGGACTATCTCCAACAGGGGCGACAGCATGAGCTCAGCGAGCTCGCGCAGACATTTCGCGAAAGCGCGGCAAAGATTGAGCAGGAGCTTGGCGAAACTCGAGCGGCGCAAACTGTGGAGCTGGTTGCGAAATTACTTGTCGGAGATCGCGCACTCGCAGAAGGGCAGAAAGAGCTGCTCCTCGAAGCCGAGTGTGTCTTGATCGTCGAGCTCTCCGACCGCGCGTGCTGGAGTCAGGGGCACTGGAATCCGTCCGGAGCATATCGAACGATACGCTGTTTACGCTTGGATTCGGGCGTGTTCGTAACGAATAGACCGCTTCGCGCAGCCGTTATTCGTGTGGTCGGTGAGGGAGTCACCCGACATATAACGGTCGGGAACGTTTTTATTTCGATCGACGATGTGGAGAGCCAATCGAGGTCCCCCGTCGTACGCGCTGATCGCCGCGCGGCGCAGCAATCGCCGGAGGAGCTGAGCAAGTTGAAGGCGGTATCAATTCGGTTGAGCGATCTGGCACCCGGCATGAGAATCGCTCAGCCTCTTTTGGCGCGGGATGGAAAGCTGATCTTGGAAGCCCAAACCGTGCTGAGCGAGGAGCTGCTTTTCCAGCTCTACCAACTCGCCGCAGTTCGCGCGCTTGACGGTGAGGTCGCGGTGACGAGACAATGAGACGTCGCTCGTGTCAGTGATTTTCGAGGACCTGGATCAGATCGAAAGCGGTTACGATGCCGACCACCTTACGCTCTTCGGTAATGATCAGTCGGTGAATCCGGTGATGGCGCATGCTCACTGCTAAGACGGAGATTCTGTCGTCCGGTGCCGAGGTGTAAACCTCCGTCGTCATCGCTTCCTCGACGACCCGGTCTTCGAGCTGATCCTGCAACGTGTTGAGCTCGGCGCCATAGAGAAGCGGCAATCCGATGAAATAGGCATTCTCCGGGAAATCCTCGACGTCTTTCGCGAGCCCTACGCGAACGATGTCGCTCAGAGAAATGACCCCGATAAGTCCCTCTTCGTCAACCACAGGCGCGCCGCTGATGCGGTGTCGAACGAACAGATCACGGACCTCAGCGAGCGTCGCCTCGGGGCTTACGCAAATGACGTTGGTCTGCATGATATCTTTCGCCTGAATTTCACGACTCATAGGACCTTTGAGAAAAAATGAGGTCTGCGGTTGAAGGAAATAGGATAGAGATTATTCCGGTTTTGTCAATAAAATTGTCATGATCACCGGCGTTTGGAGGGGATCGGAAGGTGCTGCTCAGCCGTGACTTTCAGCGGCCGCGAGCGCTCGCTCAGCGTTCTTACGAACCGACTCGTCCGGATCGGAGAGCAGTTTGCGAAGGTCATCGCCCGCTTCGGCGCTCGAAGCTCCGAGCGCCTCCAACGATCGCACCGCTCCTCGGCGAACAACCGGATCGGCGGCCGACAGCGATTGACGAATCTTCGCCTTAGCGGCGCCTGCGTCTATCTTCCGAAGGGATGGGGACACGGCAGCCACCGCCGAGTAGTCCATACCAAGTGTATGAATGAGCGTGTCCACAGCTTCGTCGCTGTTCGGGCGCAACGCGAGAAGAGCAACGCACGCTTGCAACCGAACGGTCGAGTCCTCGTCTCCGAGTGACTTTTCCAGTGCCCCGACAATCTCGTCAGTGGTCGGTTGAACCAGCTTCAGAGCTTGCACCGCCTTCAATCGTACCTGAGGCTGTTCGCTCCTAAGCTCACGAAGGAGCACCGGGACCGCACCGACTCCGATCTGGCCAAGCGCATAAGAGGCAGCGAACCGGGCACGTTCGTCGCTATCGTTCAAGTTCGCCGCCAGGGCAGAGATCGTCTCTTCGCTCGGATTGAGCTGGGTGGCGACGGCCATCGCCGCCTCGGCGCGGGTCCGGCTATCTTGGCTGCGGAGCTTTTCCAGAACCTTTGGTTCCGGCCGGTCAGCTCCCGGTCGCGATGGGGGCGCCACAGGAGGAGCGGCGGCCAGCAGCGACCGCTGCGAGGCTTTGTCTGGAGGTTGGGACGGAAGGCGACTGGGCTCCCCGAGAGCCGCTTGCGCACGTTCTGATATTGCTTTGGTCGTGTCGCGGGTTGAAGCTTGAAGGGCCTCTCGGACGGAGGGCGGTGGATTCTTCAATCGGCTGAAAGCAACCACTGCGCGATAACGAATGCGATCGTTCGATTCGCGTAATGCGTTCTGAAGCGCCTCTACCGCTTCGGCATGTGAGCTGCCGATGAGTCCCAGGGATTCCACAGCGAGGAGCTTCTGCGATGTCGTGCCCTGCGGCAGCAGCTTTGCGACCTCTTGCGCAGCCCGAGCAGCGAGGCTTTCCTCTCCGTCTCGAAATTGGAAGGAGAGCTGGAGTGCGAGTAGCTCGTTGGTTTGCTCGATCGCGTTATGAAAGGTTTGTAATAGCTCGTCCGGATGCGCCGCTGCGCGCGCGAATTGCCGCTTCGCAACGCTACCGCCGAACACAGACCGTTCGATAGCGCGAAGAGTTTCAGCGAAGTCCTTTTCCGCCTCGGCTTCGGACCCGAGCGATGCGATCGGCGGCGATTGTTCTATACCGTGCGTTGGGCTCGCCGTGGCGACGTATGGCGCGAGCGTCGCGAGGGCGGCGCCCCACGAAACGGCGAGAGCGAAAGCCGTAACTGACTTCGAAGGACTGCTAGCCATGCCCCGTTCAATACGAAAAACAGCATGCCGTCGAATATGATCCTCCTTACACCGCTTCGGATGCGGGAATGATACTTCATCCCGAATGATCCGTTGCCGTCCCCTTTTGTTCATAATTATTTTGGCGTGCACGTGCTTTATGTCAGCGTGCGCGCATCGCTTTCGCCGTCTTAGCAGCGGCTCGGACGAAGTTCACCGGGTAAAGTATCAGGGTGAGACGTTGGGAATCATCGCCGACTGGTACACCGGATCCGATGGAAACTGGCGACAGCTCGCAGCGCGCAATCCGAATATCAACCCGCTGTCGATGCAGGTTGGCCAGCGGATTGTGATTCCAGGCGAGCTCGTAAGACGCCGAAGCGATCTCCCTCGAGAATTTGTGCTCGAGCACGCGAACGGTCGAACGGCTACCCGTCCGGTTCGCTCTGCTGCCGCCAAGACGGAAAATGAAAGCGCGCCACCAGACGGCAGCGTCATGAGCGGAAGCGACCCCGCCGAAGAGCCTTCACCCAGTTCGGTCCAAATTGAGAACAGCCTCGAGTCGGAAGTGCTTCGCGACAAGCTCGAAGAGGGGCTTTTGAGCCGCTAGCGCCCCGCCGATTCGCTTTTGACGACCATTTCATGCGTGATATAGACTCCGCCTGATGAAAATTGGGAGAGACGATATCTACTCGGCGCCGGTTGTTGCCGAAGCCGTTCCGCCGACGGAAAGAACGCTGCTCGCTTTGCTCGAGCGAGACGGTCGATCCGCGGAGCTGCTTTTCTCGCTTGCGAACGTGTACATGCGCGACGCCCGCTTCGAAGAAGCCATTGAGCGTTACAAAGACGCGCTGACATTCGAAACCTACCGGCTCGAGCTCACGACGAATCTGGGAGTAGCCCTTGCTGCTCTCGACCGATTCGACGAATCTCTCTCCAGTCTTCGTCAAGCGGTGCTGCTCGACCCGACGCAGATGCTACCGCTCCTTCAATCTGCCCGCATTC
The DNA here is from genome assembly GCA_046328905.1 of Bdellovibrionota bacterium. Taxonomy (GTDB): domain Bacteria; phylum Bdellovibrionota_C; class UBA2361; order SZUA-149; family CAZDWZ01; genus JAXLVP01. The sequence goes on along the minus strand of JAXLVP010000002.1, from coordinate 275,607 downwards.
AGCTCAAGCTCGGAGATGACGATGGTGCGCTCAGTTCCTTTGAACGCGTGAGCAAGCTCATGCCGACGTCGATTGAGCCGCAGCTCGCGATGGCCGGGATTTACGAGCGTAACGGGTCGTCTGAGCGGGCGCTGCAGCTGTACGAGGTCGTTCACGAGCAGTCGCCGGACGAAGCTACGGCAAAACGGAGGCTCGCTGAGGCATACTTTGCGCATGGACGTGAAGCCTTTGAGCGAGGCGACCACTCGGACGCATTCGCTGTTTGGTCAAAAGCGTTCCATCGGTTCCGGCCGGTGTTTGCAACGGACCAGGAGCTTCTTGCCCAGTTCTCGCGCATAATTCGCTCGTCGATAGAGGCCGGAGGTCTCAAGCAAGAGCTCGATCTGTTTCGCGAGCGACTGGTGCAGAGCCCGGAAGATCTAAGCGGTGTGTATCGGTTGTTGAGCTACTTCCTTTTCACTCTTGGCATGATTGGCGAGTGCTTCGAACCACAGGCCACTCTCTCTGAGCAGGGTGAACGCTGGAAAAAGAGCCTCGTCGATAACGGTGAGCATCCCTATCCTCACTTTCGACTCGGGCTGATCGCTGCGTTATCCGGCGATCTCGAGAAAGCGGATGCAGAGCTTCGAAGCGCGCAAGACAAGCTCCTGCCCAAAAAACAGGCGACGTTAAAGCTTTCACAGCTGATCAAGTTCGTGGGCGAGCTCCGTGAAATGCAGAAGCTTGCGCGCGAGGGACATGTGCCGAGCTCTCCGGACTGGGAGTGGGAGTCTGCAGGCTTCACCAATCCGTTTGAGCTCAAGGCTTGGAAGGGCTCGGGACTGCCTCCACCCGTTGCGCGGACATGGCGGGATGCTGGATTGTCGGCTGCTCAGGCGAGAGATTGGAGCAAGCAGAAGCTGTCGGTGGACGAATCGTCTGAGTGGCTTCGTGCGGGGTTTCGAGATGCGAAGCAGGTGAAGCGCTGGATTCGTGCCGGTGTGCCTCCAGCGGAAGCGGGCAGCTGGGCCGAGCATTTCGGAGTGAACGTAGAGAGCGCCATTCAGTGCCGGAGCGCAGGATTCCAGGAGCCATCGGTCGCCGCCGCATGGCTCAAAGTTGTCCTGCTTCCGTGGGATGCTATTCGATGGCACGAGCTCGGCTTTTCGCCCGAAGAGGCGGATAAGTGGCAATCACAGGGGATCTCCGATCCTCATGCTGCGCTCGAGCGCAAAAAGGTGATGGGCATTGATCGAGCAGGAGACTCGACGAAAAAAGGTCCAACCTCAACTTGAGGTCGATCCCTCGCGCAGCGTGACCAATTTGTTGGGGACGAACGATTCGCTCGGCCGCTATTTCAACCTTTTCGCGCAACAACCCGCCTGCCCGGCTTTCTGATCCTTCTTCGCGCTGCTCAACGTATTTTGCACACCAATATGCAATCGGGCACACATTCCTCCATAGGTAGTTACCGAAAAAAACTATCCTAGACTAATCAAAACAGCAGCTGAACATGGGCCGGTTTCTTGCAAGAGTGCGTCCCGCGTTTTTCTTCGAGCCGAGCAGAAGTAGTGGGGCTGCTCGGCATGCTCTTCGATCGATCTTCAGTATCGATCGAAAACGCGGCCGCGGATGTCCGGGTTAGCAATTCCAAACGAGGTTGTCTCATGAAACGTGTTGTCAGATGTTTCACGCTCCGTCTCGTCGTGCTCGCAGCTTTCTTAACGTTGTTCCTCAACCCGAATTACGCCGACGCGTGCGCCGAAGGCGGCGATGTGGTGGTTTCGGGAACTCTTCAGACCATTGTCGGTACTCCAGTGATCGGCAGCGCGTCCGGCCCGATCTCGTATCGGGTCGTTCACTCAGACAAAGAGCTTCACGGGCGACGCCATTTTCGTTTGAACACCGATCTCTCTGCGCTGCGTCAGATTCCGGACGGCACGAAGGTGTCGTTGCGAGGCCATTTCGACAAGAGCGACCCGACAGGCAACACGATTCACCTCAATCGAGTGAACGGTCATGCTGACATTTCGGTAGTTGAAGCCGCGAACGGCACCGGCAGCGGAACCGCAATTTCCTCGGGCACCGTAGCCGGCGGAGTGAGCGGGTCGGATAGCGTCCTCGTTCTGCGCGTGTCATCCGGTAACGGCGTACCGAGCTGTTCTCCGGCGAGCTTATCGTCGACGCTACAGACAATCGGCTCGTGGATGAGCGAAAACTCGTTTGGGAAATTTACCTTCGGCCCGATCGCTGTTTACGACGTTGCGATCAACTTCACCGGAACCGATTGCTCGAGCGATTATTCAACCGTGGCAAGTCTTGCAAACGCGGCATCACCGGTTTCCGTATCGAACTACGCACACGTCGTCTACGAGTTCATGGATGCATCATGCGGTTGGGCCGGATTAGGCAATTTGCCGGGATCTCAAGTGTGGATCAACGGCACATATTGCGGCTATCCGGATATTGCATTCCACGAGCTGGGACACAACAAGGGGATGCACCATTCCGGTTTAGACAGCAACTTGGACGGCATTTTGGATAGTGGGACGTCCGGTGAGTATGGAGACACCTCTGATCCAATGGGATACGGAGGAGTTGGATACCGTCACAGCAACGTGCCTCACAAGTTCCAAGAGGGTTGGTCTACCGTCACGACGGTCGCTGCTCCGGGCGGTACCTACACCATCGGTGCAGTCGAAAAGGCTTCCGTTGCGTCCGGCTTGCAAATCACCGCAGTGAGCGGTGCTCCGTTCTACGTTGGATATCGAAGCGCAACCGGGACGCAGTATTCTGCGAACTTGGGACATTCGAAGCTCGTGGAGGTCCACCGATACTCGGGCGGAGCTTCCCAAACGATGCTCGAAGCCGCACTCGGAGCCGGGCAATCGTTCGTGGATCCTTCGAGCGGATTGACGATCTCGGTTCCTGCCATTGATGCCGCGGCCGACCAAGCCACCGTTTCAGTGGCGTTTCAGTGCGTCACAAACAAGCCGACGATGTCGCTGTCTCCGTATCTGAAGGGTACCAACGTGAGCCCCGGGTCGTACGCTTACACGGTAAGCGTTACCAACAATGACGCCGCGGGTTGCGGAAGCAGCTCGTTCAATCTCGCGGCCGCAATCCCTTCGGGTTGGTCTGCGACTTTCAGCTCGAACGCACTCACCGTAGCAGCGGGTGGTTCATCGGCGCAGACGACGCTTACCGTAAATTCGCCAAGCGGCATCTCGCAAGCAGACTATCCGGTGGTCGTTTCCGCAGCTAACCCGAGCCACACCTATCCTACAGCGACAGCGATAGCCCGCTTCGATGCGACCGCACCGCTCGCTCCAGGGACGCCCACGGCGACGACTCGCAAACAGGGAAACAAGCTGATTGTTTCTCTCGCGTGGGGTGCGTCGTCGGATAATTTGGGGGTTTCGGGTTACCGGGTTTACAAAGGATCCACCCTGCTCTCGACGGTAACGGGGACTTCGTTCAGCGACACGCTGACCAAGGCCGGAAGCTACGTCTACTCGATCAAAGCAGAGGATTTTGCCGGCAACGTATCTCCGGCAAGCAACTCTGTAACGGTGAAGAAATAGTCGGCAGCCTACGGATCGTGTGAAGGTCGTGCTTCGGGCGAACTATCCCCGGTGTACGACCTTCGCGTATTATTCCAGATGAGCAATCGGCTCGAAGACCTTCGGATCGAGAGATACCTTCATGATCCTCATCCGAGCCATCTCTACGACTTTGAGCACGCCCACCGGTGTTTGGACGGTGTCGTCGACGCGTGCAACCCGCCCGAGCCGATTCATAACCAAGCCGGCGATGGTGTCGACGTGAACGGTATCTTCCTTCAGGTCCCACCCGAGCTCCGATTGAATTTCGTCCAAGCGCACATCACCGCGAAGCAGAATCCGACCATCTTCGAGCTTCTTGATCGAAGGCTCCTCCGCCTCGAGCTCATCTTCTACGGGTCCCGTTACTTCCTCGACGACGTCTTCAAAGGTGACCAGGCCGGCCGTGCCTCCATATTCGTCCACAACGATCGCAATCTGAGTGTGCTGTTCGCGAAAGAATTCCAAAAGATGGTCGAGATGAATCCCTTCCGGCACGACGAAAACCGGTCTGCAGAGCTCTTGGAGATTTGCGGGAACGGCGCCGCGGCGATATGCCCGGAACACATCGTGGACGAACAAGATGCCGGAGATTTTGTCCAAGCTATCTGTAAACACAGGCAGGCGCGAGTGTATGGTCGCTGCCGCTTCATCGAGAAGGACGTCGCACGGCTTCTCTAGGTCGAGAGCGACGATATCGATCCGGCGTACCATGACATCCTTGGCGGTCAGCTCAGAAAAGCGAAAGGAGCGCTGCATCACGTCTGTCTCCGTTTCGTCGAGCATGCCTGCTTCACGGCTTTGGTTAACGATGATCTCGAGCTCTTCCACCGAATGGACGTTTTCGTGCTCACCGGCACGGTCAATTCCCAACAATCGAAGAATGAAATTTCCAATGCCGTTCAGCGACCAAATCAGGGGTCGCAGAAGGATAATAATACCGGACATCGGCCAGCTGACAGCGAGGGATACTTTCTCGGGCTGTTGCAAAGCCAACGACTTGGGCACGAGCTCACCGAGCACAACGTGCAGCATGGTGATCGTCAAGAACGCGACTCCGAAAGAGGCGCCGTGCAAGACATTTGGCGAGACGGACAACGACGGGAAGTGGTGAATCAGATTCTGAACGGTTTGCGCGACTACCGGCTCCCCGAGCCACCCGAGCGCGAGGCTCGCGAGCGTAATACCGACTTGGGTTCCAGCGATGTATTGATCAAGGTTGTGAATCGCCCGGTCGACGTATTTGGCGCCGGTTTTTCCCTGAGAGAGAAGCTCCTGCACTCTGCTTCGGCGGATGCTGACTAACGCGAACTCGGTCGCGACAAAAAAAGCATTCAGCCCAACCAAAAAGAGAATGACGGAAAAGTTGAAAAGAATTGAGTTACTAAATTCCATTGCGATCTCGGATCCTGAGAATTGGGCGGTAACCGACGGTGAAGCGGGTTTCGAGACCTTGTGCCGCGCAGAAGCATTCCCGCACGTCGTCTCAAGCACCTCTTACCAACGAAAATTGTATCGTCCATGAGGCCAAGCGGAAACAGTCCATGTGAGTGCTACGCTCGCTGCGGCGTAAAGAAAGACATCCTTAGCGGCTGCGAACGTACGCTCGTCGTTCGATGCTCAGGCGGTCGACGTCACTGCGCCGGTTTCTTTACGTCCTGGGGTTGCGCCATCGGAAGTAAAATATTCGCTCCCGTCCCCGAGCCGACAACTGTAGGCGACCTGCCATCCCATTTTTCAATAATCTGGAGTGAGATGAACGACGGGTTCGCCGTCAGCGCTTCACCGCGGATCTTGATCGACTCGGCTTCCCCTTTTGCCCGGATGACGGCTGTGTTCGCTTCAATCTCTGTTTGCTGTTGCACAAAGCGGGCTTTGGCGGCGGTCTGCTCCTGTACCATCTTCGCTTCAATAGCCGTTTCGAGCTCTTGCGAGAGTGAGATGTTTTGGAGGACGAGGTCCTCGATATCGAGCACCTTGCCGATCTTTTTTCGCGCCGCGTCGAGGGCCGCGGTTTTGATCTCTTCGCGCTTCTTGACGATCGCCTCCGCACTTTGAAGAGCCGTAATCTCTTTGATCGCCTCGTTCACACGCGGCGCGATGAGTGTGTCGAAAGGATCGCCGGCGAACTGCTGATAGATACTCACCACCGCTTCTTCGGGGATGCGATAGAGAACTTTAACCTCGATATTTACCTGCTGCAGGTCAGAGGAGTAGCACTGCGCAACAACCGGGCGCGCTATCTGACGGATTGAAATCGGTATCACCGAGGTTACGAAGGGCATGCGGAACCCCATCCCTTCCGGTCTGAAGCCCGGTTCGACCTTGCCGAGTGTGACAACCACTCCACGTGTCCCTGGTTGGACTATGTAGACCGAGCCGAGCACGACGCTCAGCGCCACGATAATGAGTGCGCCGGCAAGAATGCCGCGAGGTGCTCCGTTCATACGTTCTCCTGGTTGTGGGATGATGACTCGGTTGCTCAAGAGGTGTCCTCCGAATTTACTTTTGCAGGTATTGGAACCAGGTCTTTGTTGCTCCGGCGATGGACTTTTCGTCCCAGAGCGGCGCGTCGCGCCAATAATCGATGTGTTTCAACATCTCCGCTACGCCGTCGGCGAAGCTGACTTTCGGCTCCCACCCCAGCTTCGCGCGCGCCTTCGAGATATCGGCCCATGTGCAATCAGGCTCGCCGGGACGCTTGGGAACGTGAGTGATTTGTTCTCCGCCGAGGAGCTCGACCAGCCGGTTGACCGATTGAGGGTTGCCGGCACCGGCGTTGAAGACCTCGCCCGTGATCTCGGTTTCTGCGGCGGCAAGAAAAGCTCGCGCCAGGTCGGTGACGAAGATAAAATCTCGCGTCTGCGTTCCGTCGCCAACGATTGTATAAGCCTGACCGGCGAGCTTTTGGCGGAGGAACACTCCGAACACAGCACCGTACACTCCGGAAGTTCTGGAACGCGGACCGTATGCATTGAAGATACGGATTGAGTTCACCGGCAGCTTGTATACCTGTCCCCAGTGGAACACTGTCTGCTCGCCCAGGAATTTGCTCAGAGCATAAGGATACTGCGGAACGGTCGGAGCGAGCTCAGTTGTCGGAAGCTCTGTGGCCAATCCGTAACACGACGATGACGCCGCATACACGAACCGCTTCATAGCGTTTGCCCGTGCGCCTTCCAGAGCGCGGACAGTCGCCATCACGTTCGTGTCCATGTACTCAACCGGCTTCTCAATCGACGGAACGATGTCGCCCAGCCCAGCGAAATGGAAGAGGTACTTCGTGTTTCGATAGATTGGATCGGAGCCGTCGATTCCACGAAGGTCTCTCGTGTCGAGCGACACGCTTGGATTGGTCTTGTGCTGAGCAAGGTTTCGCTCGTGGCCGCCGACGAGACTGTCGATGACGCGAACAACAAAACCTCGGTCGACAAGGAGGTCCACCATATGGCTGCCGATGAACCCGGCGCCGCCGGTCACTATTGCTACCTGAGAATCACTCATCGCTCCTCGTCATCCTGCAAAAAGACGCACCAATTACGAGGGGTACTATAGCCTTGCCGCCGAGGAGTGCACAAGCAAAGCGTTGAGAGCTACGGGTGGGTGACGATCCCGATCGCACGTTCCATTTGCGCTACCACGACGTTGTAATCGTGCAGGGCCTGGACTTCGTTGGTTCGGGCTTGCGTGAGCGCGACGCGAGTATCGAGCGTATCGAGGTATGTCGCGGCTCCGGTATCATAACGAGCCACCGCAAGGCGGAGACTTTCTGCTGCTTGTTGCGTGACTTTGGTCGATGCATTCACGAGCTCTTTCGCCTCGAGCAGAGAGGAGTAAACCCGTCGAACTTCTACGCTGATATCCTGCCGTGCTTGGTCGTAGGAGATTCTGGCTTGTGAGAGATCCGACTGAGCCTGACCGACCCGTCCTGTCGTCGCAAATCCGTCAAAGATATTCCAAGACGCCTCGGCTCCCGCACGCCAACCGTGGAGCTCGTCGTCCAGCTCATCGGAAAACTGCGACTTGTCCGCGCCGTAAAGGGCGTAAACGGAGAGTGTAGGGAAGTACCCCGAGCGTTGAGACTCGACGGATTGTGACTGGGCGTCGATGAGCAGCTTGGCGCTCTTGAGCTCAGGTCGGTTTTGCTCCGCCTTTGCCAAACTCTCCCGCAGGTCGACAGAGAACGGTTCGAATTTCAGCTTCCCCTCGAGCGCCGGCGGAAGAGCCGGACCGTTCGAATCTTCGGCTCCGATACCGAGCCCGCGGCGAAGCTCTTCCCATGCCAGCTTCACACGATTCTTTGCCCGGATCAGCGGCGTGCGGCGGTTGGCGAGATCTACCTCTGCACGAAGCACGTTGAAATCAGAGACCATTCCGGCCTGCTGCTTGCTTTGCTCCGATTTCAATTGTTCCTCGAACAACCCGATATTTTGCTGTTCGACGTCGACTTCCGCTTCGGCAAGCAGCACGTCATAATACAGCTGTTTCACCAGCGACATGGTGTTGTTGATAGCGGCGCGCAGGTCCTCTTCAGCCGCTTGCTCCAGCAGCTTGCTGCGGCGCAGGTCGGCGAACCCTTTGCCGCCGGCATAAAGAACCTGTGTTGCTTTGATGTCGGCGTTCCAGCTTTTTGTGCTGCCGAAGGTGTTCCCGTTGAACGACGGGATGCGATCGCGGTCCTGCTGTTCGTACCGCGCCGCGACTCCGAGCGAGGGAAGAAATATCGAGCGGGCCTCGAGTCGAACGTTGTACTGCTTCTCAATCCGCTCTTTGGCTTTCCGGATGTCGAAATTATGTTCGAGCGCGATTTCCAAACATCTGTCGAGAGTCAGTTTTCCGTCCGGGAGCGTCGTGTTTGTATCGACAGCAACTTCGCCTTCAGGTGATGCGGCGGGCTGTTTCGAGTCTGCTACGCTGTCGGACTGCTGTGCGGACGCAAAGCCGGGAAGCAGGCTCGCCGCAGCGATCGCAGCGGCGAAGGTCGAACGGGCGAGCAAATTGTCCCAGCGACTGAGATCAATCAGGATACTCGGAGAAGTTTTCATAAGTGATGTCAGTGAGAACTGGATGGACCAACCGGGGACAATAGACCAACTCGCGCAAGCTGCGTAACAGGAAACGAACACTTGTCGCCGAATTCGGAGACTTCGCGAGAATAAAAGATTCAACGTTGGAAGGCAACCTCCGGTCCTCCTCGTTCCTCTCGCTGGTATTTATTGGCTGGGTGGTTCTCGGTTTGATAATACTGAAGATTATCGCCGTAGGACCCTCCTTCCGTATGAAAATCTTGATGCAAAATCGATCGAACGCGCTGACCCAGAGAGGTGGCGATTCGATCGTGATGGACCGCTATACCGAGGGCCTTCGACGTCTCGGTGTGCAGGTGGACCAGAATTTCACCACGAACGCTGACCTCTCTGCTTACGACCTAATCCACCTCTACAACTTTGCCCTTCCGGAGTTGGCGGCGCACCTCTCCCAGTGCGCCCATCTCGCCGGCAAACCGTACGTCGTCACGACGCTCTACGAAGATTGGCCGATGTTCTACAACCAGATGCAGCTCTACGCTCAGGCTCTGTTCGGATATGTGAGGGCAGGGCAACCCCGGGACCGTTGGGCGGAGTTGGACGCAGCGGTTCGTGAAAGTGAGCCGCACAAGCCGCTCGATAACAGCTGGAGCGCGACTCACGCGGCAGCGCTGCTTGCGACCGGTGAGAATGAGGTTCGCTCCCTCAAGCGAGACTACGGAGAGTCGGTGCGATGCGAGGTGGCGCACCTCGGTTGTGAAGTTGCGGCATTCACAGACGACGGATCGCATTTCCGCGCTCAGTTCGGAGAGCGCGATTTTGTGCTTTGCGTCGGCCGACTGGAGACAAGAAAAAATCAGCTCATGCTGCTCAAAGCTCTGGAGGAAAGTGAGCTGACCGTCGTCTTCGCGGCCGGAGGGTTTACCTACCAGCCGGAATACGAGGCTGCGTGCAAAGCGTTCAAGCGGAAGGGGCGAACCCTTTTCCTCGAGCGCCTCTCTCCCGAGCTGCTCAGCAGTGCGTACGCAGCCGCGCGAGTCCACGCATTGCCGAGTTGGTACGAGCTGCCCGGGTTGGTCTCGCTTGAAGCCGCGCGATTGGGTTGCAATGTCGTCGTGTCTGACCTCGGCACTTCGCGCGATTATTTTCGGGAGCTCGGGTTTTACGCTCGCCCGGACAGTCCCGATGACATACTGAATGCTGTTACAGCGGCGTACTACGCGCCGAAAAACCCCAGATTGGCTGAAAGGATCGCCGAGTTCACCTGGGAGCGATCGGTCGAAGAGCTCGTGTCGATCTACCGCAAAGTTCTCGGCGGTTAGTCTACCGACTCTGAACACATCCGGCCGGTCTCGTGGAGTCCGGCTGGCCCGTCTCCGGGACCAAGGGGAACGCGCACAAGCCCGAGCCACCGCGTTGACCGGTAACGGCGTAGGTCGTATTGCCGACCGCTTCGAGCTCGATCAGATAGACCTTCGGATTTCGGTCCGCGGAATTGAAGTTCGATTCATCGACGGTGAATTCGACCGTGTTTTTGCCGGCAAGCACTTCAGCGCCGGAGCTCGTGGCCGGAATGGCTTTGCCGTTCACGCGGACGAAGCTCACTCCTTGCGGCAGGAGTGTCGCAACCTCACCGCTCGATCGTGAAGGGCCGCTGTATGCCTTCGTCGCGCCGCAAGCCGGAAGCGCTGTCGCGCAGAGTATCATCGCTCCGCTGAAGATCAGTTTGGTCGACCGCTGAACGAAAACACGAGGCATTGAGTGTTGCATATTTCCTCCGCAAAAAAGAAAGCCTACGGGAGAACCGTCACGAAATCAATGACCGTACGCCGATGAGCACTTGAGGCTGCGGACATGTGCTTGTTCCTCCCGAGCGAGTTGCAGTATTGTATCGCGGCGTCCTGCGTCAACAATATGATCGGAACGCACAACGGAGGAGACCTATGCGTGCTTATCGGCCGGGAAGTCGGATTTGGATGCTCAGAGCGTTTTCATTGCAGTTGGTCGCGGCCTTGCTCGCGGTTTCAACGGTTCGGGCTGAGTCGGATGTGGAGTTCATCCTCGACCTCTCCGGATCCATGCGCCAGAAGCTCGGCGGGGAGACACAGATCGAATCGGCGCGAAAGTCCCTCCTCAAGGCGCTCGACGAAATCAGTCCGAAGCAGCTGGTCGCGCTTCGCGTGTATGGCCACCGCGCCGAACAAACCAATAAAGCCGAGAGCTGCAAAGATACCGAGCTCTTGATTCCTTTCAAGCAGCTCGACAAGAACGAGGTCGCACAGAAAATCGCCAATCTCGTGCCGAAGGGTTATACGCCCATCGCGTATTCCCTTCAGGAATCGAGAAACGACCTCCTTGATGTCGGGGTCGGACGGGAAAGCGAGCGAGTCATTATTTTGATGACCGACGGCGAAGAGACCTGCGACGGCGATCCGGTTGCAGTCCTCCGAAAGCTGAAGGAGGAAGGATTTCATCTGACCGTTTACACGGTTGGATTCAACGTCAACGACGTGGCCCGAAAACAGTTGCAAGACATCGCGGCATTTACCGGCGGACGGTATTTCGATGCGAAAGACGCTGTCGCCTTGGAAGGCGCGTTGCGTGACGCGGCAAAAGAGTCGGCAGCCGTCATCGAGAAAAAGAAGGCGGTCTACGGCAGCGAGATTCGCGGCGGCGACAGTTATGAAACTGCCGTTCCGATTGAGCCGAGTAAGGAATATCGCCTCGATCATCATCAGAAGATCAACGAGTACGATTACTTTTCGTTCGACGTGAAGCGGGGCGATGACGTGACGGTTACTCTGAGCACGCGCGAAAAGGGCATCGCCTTCCGACAAAACGGTCAGTCCGAGGAGACGACAAATCCGTACGCCGGTCTCCAGCTCCACAACATGAAGCGCGAGCGGCTGAAAAAGATTGATATCATCGGCACGGCAGCTAAGGTCGAATCCCAACACTATCGCGCGGTCGCTGACGAGAAGCTCGTTCTTCTTCTGGGAAGCACATACGAGTCGATGAACAAGGATCACGTTCTGTTTACGGTGACCATTGAGCGAAAGGGCGACGCCGACACTCCGACGGACGCGGGGGAGAACATGGAGACGGCCCTGCCCGTCGAAGCCAAGCGTTACGCGAAGAGCTCCATCGGCGATACCGACACGATGGATGTGTTCTCTCTGCAGGCGAAAAAGGGAGAGTCTTACGTGATTGGCGTGGTTCCGAACAATAAAGATACCGGCGGCTTCAATATGCGGGTGTACGATGACTTCAAGCAGGAGCTGTTCAGCAGATTCTCCGGCTCGAATAATGGGATCAAGTCGACGCCGATCGAGATCAAAGAGGACGGCACCTACTTCATCGAGCTCCAGTATCAAGACGAGCGCCCGATGGATTACTCGCTGGTGATTAAACGGCAGCAGGCGCTCGAAGGCGGAGGCGACTCATCTGGCGGACAGCAGCCACAATAGCCTTCAGCCGGGCACTCTCATCGCAGGGCGTTACACCGTCGTCGATCAGCTTGGGAAAGGTGGGATCGGCGAGGTGTACCGCGTCACCGATCAGGAGCTGAATGGCCAAGTAATCGCCCTCAAAGTACTCCGAGCGGCACTGGCTGCCGACGAAAGTACCTTCCAGCGCTTTCGCAACGAGGTGTTCGTTGCGCGAGCGCTCGTACATCCGAATATCGTCCGTATTTTCGACATCGGCAAAGCTCCTGAAGGTTATTCTTTCATTACCATGGAGCTTGTCGAGGGCACTGCGCTCAAAACACTGCTCGATGAGGGAACGCTTTATGTCGGCGGGTCGAACCAAACGGTGCGTCAGGGCCGTGTCGCCGGCTTCGATCAGCTGGTCGAGCTGTATGAGCAACTTCTCGAAGGAGTCGCTTACGCGCATGGTCAGGGCGTCATCCATCGTGACCTGAAACCGGCGAACATTCTTCTTGGGAAAAACGGTTCGGTAAAGCTGCTCGATTTCGGCACTGCTCGCTTCGTCGAGAGCGATCTGAATCTGACTCAAAGCGGTCAGCTCGTCGGAACGCCGCTGTATATGGCGCCTGAGCAGATTCGAGGTGAGAAGCTCGACGCTCGTTGTGACGTCTATGCTCTTGGACTGATCGGTTACGAAATTGCGACCGGGAAGCGACCTTTCCCCGCGGAAGACGTCATGTCCGCGATGTACCACCACCTCCAACAAAATATTCCTCGCTTTGCTGAGCCGACGAGCGGTATTCCGGCGTGGTACGAGACGATCATTTTCAAGGCGTGCAGTAAGAATCGGGAAGAACGGTTCGCGAACGCGGGCGATCTCCTGCAAGCCGTTCGGCAGAAGCGGTTGCCCACGCCTGAGTCCAGGCGCCGACGCGGTCCACTCGCTGCGGTGGGAGCAGTTGTGGGCGTCGCGGTCGCGGTCGCGTTTTTGATGCTACGGAGAGACGTGCAGAATACGCCGCCCGTTGTTCTCGACCAATCTCAGCGCATCGAATCACCGGCGATGGACATCCCGGATGAGCTTCTGGAGGAACAGGCGAAGCTCGAACGGTCGGTGCCAGTTTCGGAAAGCTCGTCGACCGAAGGTGGAACGACTGTTCCGAACGCATTTCCGACGCCGACCGATTCTGCCACGCCCATGGCTCCTTCGGTGCCTCAGGTTCTCAGCACAAACGTGCTTTCCGTTACTCCTCTGCCGACAGTGACCGTTTCGACGCCGTCGCCAATCCCCTCAGCAGCTCTGGTCGCTGAGGAGTCGCCGGTGCCATCGGCCGTTCCAAGTATAGTGGCGACGCCTTTGCCGTCTCCTGTGCGAAGCCCAGGTTCCGCGCAGTCGGAGAAGCCGGTCACCGTAGCCGACATCTTGCTCCGTGATCCCAGCAGCACTGTCCCGTCGGTAGAGTTTGATACAGAGTCGATTCCCGGGTTACGAGCTCTGGCGATTATCTCGGGGGCATCCACGCTTGGCCGGTCACCGCAACAGCTGGCAACCGCGTTGAAACTCACCCTTTTCAGGGTGGGAAAGGTCGAGCCTATCCGCAGTTTTCCTATGCGGATACTGGCCGAGCCCGGGCCTGGTCGAGACGAGCTTCGCGTCGGAGCCAATTTCCACGACTTTTCAGGGGTATCGCTGTCTCCGGGAGATTACCGCGCCGAGATTTCGCTCGATGGAAAGACGCTCGGGGAGCTGCACTTTTCCGTTCGCTGACGCGGAGAATACCGCCGCCGCTCATCTTTTCATGCTTCTCTGCCGATTCTTTATGCGAACAACTGTCGAAGACAAACATGCTCCTCAATCGGTATCCCATCGCAGGGTTGATCGTCGTTCTGCTCCTCGGAGCGAGAGCAGCTTACGCCGCTGATGCAAAGAAACCCGATGCAAAGGCGGCAGAGCCCGCCGCGGCGGTCGCAGCGCCGCCACCGATCGAGTACGGACGGATCTGTCAGGCCGACGTGAACTACCTTTGGCAACTCGACGGCGGTGAGGGCGACGGGTATGCCCGTAAGGTTTTCTACGCGACCGTGAGCGAGCAGGGAAGTCTGGTTGAAGACATCAAAGCGAAGTTGAATGCACGCTTGGCCTCCGTTCAGGCGCAGGCGATCGATGCTTGCCGTGGAGATCACCAAAGCAAATCGGGATGCGTACTCAAGAAGCTCTCGAACGTATCGGGAAGCTTTCCCACCATGGACTTTACCAGTCGTCAGCTCGTCATGAACTCGGTGCGAAAGGATTGCAATCAAAGGATCGGGAAGTGTCTCTCAACGCAGATCTCCGAAATGAAATGCTGGCTTTACGTGCCCTCCGAGGCCATCATTCCTGACGAACCGAAGATACACGTCGAGCAGGGTGCGCTTCCCGAGCTCGAGGAGGAAACGATCGAAGACACGCCTGACGCCGCGCCAAGCGCGGATACCGGTGCCGCAGAGGCTGCGCCGACGCCGAAGATCGTTGTCGGAAAACCGGCTCCGATTAAGAAGCCGAGGCCGCGCCGTCCCAAGGCTGACCAGGGGGGAGCTGCGCCGGAGGCTTCACCGACCCCGGAAACGAATCCGTTCAATCGGCCGGTGTCTCCGTTCTAGACTTTTCTTTTTGCGCGTCGCTGGAACAATCAGTCGCTGAGCTTCGTCTCGAGCCGTTCGGCTTGGGTACCGACGGCGTTTATGAGCCGGACGATTGCACTAATTCCGTTGGTTCTAGGAGAACGATAATGTCCCCGGCTTTCACGGAGTCGCCGACTTTCGTGAGAACCTCTTTCACCGTGCCGGAAGACTTCGCGTTCAATGAGTGCTCCATCTTCATAGACTCGATGACAGCGACGCAGTCTCCGCTCAGAACCTCTGAACCGGCAGCGAATGGGAGGCTGAGCACTCGCCCGGGGAGCGGAGATAAAATCTTACCGGTAGACTCCTCCTGACCAACCGCCAACTGAACGAGTGGTGCCATCTGGACGCGCGCGACCGAACCAAGCATCTGAAGCTTCAGCACTTCGTCGCCATCGGCGCCTTTTCGCTCAACGAGCGTCGCTCGAATCTTCTTGGAGCCGCTTTCGACGGCGACTGAAAAATCTGACTCCGCAGTAACGTTCAAAATTTGCCCATTGGTGACAAGCGAGAGTGCCCCATCTCGCCAACCAATCACACGCGCTTCCACGCTGACAGAGCTGTCGACGAGCGATGATTCGACTCGATACAGACGGGAAGGAGCGAAAATGCACCTTGTTCCGTCTGCAGCACGATTCATCCGAAAAAAACGAAGCGCGTCGGAGGTGGCTGCGCTCCGATACGCGAAACCTAAGCTTGCGGCAACCGCGGCCGAGGCAAAGAATTCCGATTCCTCGCGAGAAGCTGAGCTGAGCTCGCTAATCTGAGAATCGATGAACGTCGTGTGGTAGTGGAGCTCGGGAGATGACTCGAGAAGCCTGATCAGGAACCGTTGGTTCGTCTCCAGCCCTCCGATGCTGACGCGAGCGAGCGCTTCAATCAGAGTTTGGCGGGCTGACGCATGGTCGCCCCCGTACGCAATGAGCTTGAGCAGAAGCGAATCATAGTGCGACGCAATCTCGAGCCCTTCAGCGAGAGCGTGGTCCAGGCGGAGGTTGGAAGATGCTTGCGGGAGCGTGAGCGTTCCGATTGTTCCTCCGCTTGGGCGGAACTGTTCGCTCGGTACTTCGGCGCAAATACGAGCCTCGATTGCGGCACCGCTGCAGCCGACATCCGACTGAGCGAACGCCAGCCTTTCTCCACGGGCCACCCGAAGCTGAAGCTCCACGATGTCCATGCCGGTGATGAGCTCTGTGACGGGATGCTCGACCTGCACCCGAGGATTGATCTCAAGAAAGTAAAATGGCGGTTCGCCGGCCTGCGGGGCCGACGGGACCAAGAATTCTACCGTGGCTGCTCCTACGAGCTGCAGCGATTGACCGAGCTTCAGCGAAGCTTCGAACAGAGCGCTCCGAATAGCATTCGGCAGAGCGGGCGCGGGACCGATTTCGATCACTTTCTGGTATCGGCGCTGGAGCGAGCAATCACGCTCAAAGAGGTGGCAGATGGACCCGAAACGGTCGGCAATGAGCTGTACTTCGATGTGACGCGCAGGCGCGATGTACCGTTCGAGAATCAAACGGCCGTCGCCGAAGAACGCTTTGGCCTCCCGAGCCGCGCTCACGATTGAATCGTCGAGCGTGCTCAGATCTCGAACGAGACGCATCCCCCTCCCGCCGCCACCCGCTGCGGCTTTGACCAGCAGCGGAACTCCGATTCCGCGAGCCGCTTCGACAAGGGTGTTCTCGGATTGGTCTAGGGCATCGTATCCGGGTGGAATCGGCAGTCCAACAGCGGCGGCTGCTTTTCGGGCAGAGTCCTTGTGGCCGGCCCGCTTCATCACGGTTGCGCTCGGCCCGACAAAAATTAGCCCTGCGTTTTCCACAGCGTCTGCGAATTCTGGGCTCTCTGCGAGAAATCCGTAACCGGGGTGGACAGCATCAGCGCTATTCGCTTTCGCCGCCGCAATCAATTTGTCGATTCTGAGATACGACTCTGAGGCAGCGGCCGGCCCGAGATGAGCTTTCGCGTCAGCTAGTGCCAGATATGGTGCGGCGCTGTCGGCGTCGGAATACACCGCAACGGTCTCAAGGCCCAGCTTCTTGCAGGCGCGAAGCACGCGTGCGGCGATCTCACCGCGATTCGCGATCAAAACTCGTTTCATGGAAGGAGCTGTTTGTTTCTTTGCCACAGGGACCTTACATGGGCCGTGGATACCGGATTACATCCGAAACACGCCGGGATGATATGAGGTCGACGGATCGAATTTGGTCGCAGCGAAAGCGAGGGAGAGAATCTGCCGAGTATCAATCGGATCGACGACGCCGTCGTCCCACAGCCGAGCCGTGGCGTAATACGGGCTTCCCTCGGTTTCGTACTTTTCCAGGATGGAGCTGTGGTATCGTTCGAGCTCTTCTTTGTCGACCGCAGCGCCTTTCCGTTTTCCCGCGGCCAGCTTGATATCAGTCAGCACTCGCGCTGCTTGAGTGCCTCCCATGACTGAAATTCGAGAGCTGGGCCAAGTAAAGAGAAAGCGAGGCTCGTAGGCTCTTCCACACATCCCGTAGTTTCCCGCGCCGAACGAGCCGCCGACGACGAGGGTGAATTTAGGGACGCGAGAAGTGGCCACCGCGGAGACCATTTTCGCTCCGTGCTTCGCGATGCCTTCGTTCTCGTAAGACTTACCGACCATGAAGCCTACGATGTTCTGAACGAAGAGAAGGGGTATCCCTCTCTGGTTGCAGAGCTCAATGAAATGAGTAGCTTTCAGTGCAGACTCACTGAACAGAATTCCATCATTGGCGATGACCCCCACAGAATAGCCATCGATGTGAGCGAATCCGCAGATAATCGTCTTGCCGTATTCCGCTTTGAACTCATGCAGCCGTGAGCCGTCCAGGAGTCGAGCCAAGACCTCACGCATTGCGAAGCTTTTCTTCAGGTCGCCACCGACAATTCCGTAAATTTCTTCGACAGGATACAGAGGTGGCTCAGGCGCTTGTGTTCTCGTGAGACGATGTACCAGTTGTGTACGTTCCGGCCCAAGTGCGCGGACGGCATCGCGAGCAAGCTGGATGCCGTGCAGCTCGTTTTCGGCAAGATGGTCAGCAACGCCGCTGACTTTGGTGTGGACTTCCGCACCGCCGAGCTCTTCGGGAGTGACCTCTTCGCCTGTTGCCGCTTTGACGAGCGGCGGTCCGCCCAGGAAGATCGTTGCGTTTCCGCGAACCATGATCGTTTCGTCGCTCATGGCCGGCACGTACGCTCCGCCCGCGGTAGACGAGCCGAGAACGAGGGAGATCTGGGGTATCCCATGAGCGCTCATGATTGCTTGGTTGTAGAAGATGCGACCGAAGTGAAAACGATCGGGAAACACCTGATCTTGGAGAGGAAGAAATGCCCCCCCGCTATCTACGAGGTAGATGCACGGGAGCCCATTCTCCAGCGCGATGTCTTGCGCACGGAGATGCTTTTTTACCGTAGTTGGGAAATAGGTTCCCCCCTTCACCGCAGGATTGTTGGCGACAATCATGCAGCTTCGACCGGAGACCTGGGCAATGCAGGTCGTGATTCCCGCGCCCGGCTCGGTGCTCCCATCGACACCTAGGCCTGCAAGCGGTGCGATATCGAGAACCGGCGAGCCGACGTCGATCAGTGCTTCGACACGCTCTTCGGTGAGGAGCTTTCCGCGCTCTCGTGCGAGAGCCCTTGCAGACTCGTCCGCAGGTTGGGCAGCGCGTCCGAGCAGTGCTTGAAGCTCCTCGGTAAGCTTCGTGTATTCACTCGCCCGTTGTTTGAACTCAGGAAGAGAGGTTTTGAGCTGGGAGGAGATGACGCTCATGGCACGGCTAGAAGGATGTTATACGTATGTGTCGGTGTCGGTGTATTATGGTTTAATCCTGAGCTTATCGGCAAGTAATTTCAGTAGTGAATTGGCGGGCTAAGCGCGACACCATGAGTGTTGAGCCGCATAACAAGGGGTGAACGATTGTGATGGAGTGCGTTGTCATGAGACGTGTGAAAGTTGCGGTAGCGCTGCCTTTTCTTGCCGTCTGTTTTGCTGTGTCGGCAGCATCTGCTGATTCTTTGCCGAACACCGAGAATACTCCTGCGGAGCAGGGCGAAGGGCGTATCGCGAATGCTGACGAGGCGCGCTTCATGCTCGGCAATCCACCGGTCAACGTGAACATGCCGGACCGCCAGTTGACGGCGAACGACTTCACTTGGGGTGCGCTGACAAAAAACGGTCCGGCAAACGGCTCAAATCCGATTGTCGGTTCAAACGCGAAACCGTACTATGACTTCAAGGACGGGCAACCTTACCCGTACTATATCGTTCCCTCCAAATAACGTCGTTGACGCTCGTCCTATCACTTGCGAGCGGTTTGCTGTTCTCTCGCTCAATGAATTGGAACGGCGAAGCGCTGTTGCGGTTGCCGTTTCTCGTCCGACGGTATCGTGAATAATTCTATACACTTCGGATGTTCATCGCCTAGAACGCACTTTACGTTTGTTGACATCCGTTGAAATGAGATCCACAAACCGAGCATCGAATCGACCGCAGCGCAGTGGCGCCGCTGATCGATGGTCGCGTCTACGCACACAAAGGTTAGAGTCGGAGCTATGGATGATGAAGGTGCTTCTCCAACGGAAGCCTCGGAAGTCGGGCCGTCCCTCGCACCCGTCGAAGAACGTGTTCAGCAGGAATCTCAAAAGGTCGCCAGCGAGCCGCGATCGAAATGGTATATCGAACATACCGCCCTCTTCGTCACTACCACGAAATGGGCTATCTTAGGGACGATCTCCGGCCTGTGCGTCGGGATCGGGACCAAGTTCTTCCTCTGGTCTCTTGCCGAAGCGTCCGCATGGCTTGCGACGGAAACAGGAAATCGCGTGCCTCCCTATCTGTGGCTGCCTCTTTCTCTTCCACTTTGTGTATTTCTCATTCGAACCTTCGCACCAGAAGCCCAGGGGCACGGAACGGAAGCAGTGATCGAGGCGGTGCATCAGCGCTCAGGCCGAATTTCTTGGAAGGTCGCGCCGGTCAAGTTGCTTGCTACGATTCTCACGCTTGCCACGGGCGGATCTGTCGGAAAAGAGGGACCGTGCGCACAGATCGGCGCTGCGGTGTCCAGCCTGTTCGCTGACGTGCTTCGGCTCGCAGACGCAGACCGAAGGCGATTGGTGATCTGTGGAATCAGCGCCGGATTCGCGGCTGTGTTTGGAACTCCCGTCTCGGGGGCGCTCTTCGGGATCGAAGTGCTCTATCTTGGTCGGATCGAATACTCGGTACTGTTTCCAAGTCTTCTCGCCGGGATTATGGCGCACCTGGTTTGCGACGTGTCGCCGCCTGTCGTAAATGTGCCGCCGAGCACGATCGTCTCTGGACAGTTCGTCTTTGTCTTATTGACGCTGGGACTTGGAGTCATTTTCGGGTTGGTTGCTCTCCTTTTCATCGAGCTTACCGAGCTCATTGAAGCGCGATTGCATCACTACCGAAGTCACCCCTACCAAGTCGCCTGCTTCGGTGGCGCATTGCTGGTTATTTTCTTTTTCATCTTCGGCGCGCTCTATTCGGGTCTCGGAGTCGAGACAATCGAGGCGGTGCTTCACGGCGGTAATGCCCCTATTGCTGCCGGATTGCTGAAGATGCTCGCTACCGCCGTCACGTTGGAGGTCGGAGGCAGCGGGGGGATTCTGACTCCGCTGTTCTTCATTGGAACGACGGTCGGAGCCGCGATAGCGCAGCTCTGCGGCCTTCCAATCAGCCTCGTTTCGGCCTTCGGATTCATCTCGCTACTTGGTGCGAGCACCAACACACCAATCGCCGCCGCGGTGATGGGAATGGAAATTCTTCCCGGACCGGTCGGAGTGTACGCTGCGCTTTCCGTGTGCGCGGCGTATCTCATCGTCGGCCACCGGAGTGTGTATCCGAGTCAACGAATCGGATTTGCGAAGTCCGCCGGACTCGAGTTCGATCTCGACGTGCCTATCGGAGAGGTTACGATCGGTTCGATGCGTGTAAGAGAGGGAAGTCTGACGAAGCGAGTTTCTTCGGTTCGTAAGCGATTGAGAAAGCGGGTGGATGGAAAAAAAGGCGGCGAGGAAAAGTAATCCCGCCGCCTCCGAGCGGACAAACGCTGGTTAGAATTTGTTCAAGATCGTTGAGAAGGCCGTATCGCTCGCATAGCTATGCGGCCCAGTCGTAACGCTGATCTTCTTTCCTTCGAGCTTTGCCGTCGACTCGTCCTTGGCAAACGAGAACTCCACTTCAGTCAGAGATTCGCACAGAGCTTTTTTGTCGGCTTCCTTTTCGCAGTACGCGGAAGCTGCGGACGAAAGCGAATCGAGACTTTGGTCGATGTAAGCCATGTCGTCGACCGTAGCGTACGATTCAAACTTGACGTTTACATGCACATCGCATCCGCAGGTTTCTTTGAATTTCTTTTGCACTTCTTCCTGCTTCGGCTTGATGTCATCCGCGCGATCGCGCTCCGGTTTTCCGGCGAATGCGCTGGTGGCCGACGATACGAAAAGAAGCGATGCGCCGAGGGCGAGAAGACAGTGGCGAGACGATACTTTCATAAAACTATCCGAAATGAGTTTTGCCAATAATTACCGCCCGGCCCGATGACCGGCAGCGAAACGCTACTATAATCTTCTGCGAGAAGAAACAGCAGAGTTCTGTGGCGGAAGCGTGTTTACGAGGCTCCAGCTGCGCGATTCTGCGCAGCAACGGGCTCTGAAGTGTTTGCGGACCTTCGCCTCGGCAGTTGTTGCCACTGTTACCGAAGCGGGTAGCGCGGGGGCTACGGTCTTACGCTGAGTCGAATGCGCGGAAGTTTGCTGACGCGGGATGTATCGAAGCGCTCCGGACAGAAGTGTTGCAGCCGCGGAGACAGTCATCCGCTCAGCCAAAAAAAAGCGGGGTGGGAACCCCGCTAGACAGTGAGTAGTTGCGCCGAGAGATCAGAACGCGGGCCTGCCCCCGCACTCTGTGAGAGAGATCAGATGTTGTCTTTTGTGAGATCGACATTGATACCGAGGAGCGCCTGAGCGACGAGCTTCGACTCGACTCGGTATGTTCCGGCGGCGACCGCCTTTTTGATCTGCTCGGTCTTGCGCAGACGCTCAGCGAGCCACTGCAGCTTCAGCGTGGTCATCGCGCGAGGACGTCTTTTGGCTTGTTCCTCTGCTTTGTGTTCCGTGAGGTTCACTAACCGACTGAATTTATCTAACTCTGCATTGTTCATAGCTGATACCACATCCGACCGAATACAGTTTCTAATAGCGCGGCTCCCTGATGTTCAAAATTGAACGTCCACCGCGTCCCAAATGTTCAAACGGCCACATACGGCCAAAACTTAAGCTTTTTGTTCACCCTGTTGTACAAAATTGCGCATTTCTTGAAAGGCTAGAGAAATTAGGGGCTTAACGGTTGAGGTTGGTCTAGGCGAGCGCTGCGCGGACGCCTGGAGGGAACGAAAAATGTGCGTAGCAGCGAAAAAAATGGGGGATGTCGAGACTGGCCGGTCTCAACACCCCCCTGGGTTACGATTGGGAGCATTATCGTAAGGTTATGTACTCAAATTATGCTTGGACCTATCGCCGCTGTGGCTATTAAAGCCTCGGCTGGCGAATGAACGAATAGTGAACAGCCCAACCTCGCGGGTTCGAAGCTCGTCCTTTCGTTCGAGCGGAGATGCGCGGTGACACGAGGGTATCAACCACATGCATGCGCGGGGATTGTGACGCCCGGAGCTGCGCTGCCCCAAGCCGTTTTCTCCGAGCTGAAAGGAGAGGAGTGCGATGGCGAAGCCTCACGAGCCGTAACATTGCTGAACCGCGAGCCGCCGGCAGGGAGGAAAGGTCCACCCTGCCGGTCATGCTCATTCGGTTGCTTCTAGACCTACTTCACAGTTGCTGTGAGCTTCCAACCCGCCACTCCGCCGGGATTCCACGCCTGCGCACGTAGTGCGAGGACAATCTTCCCCGGCGTCTGTTCAACGATACGGATTGCTGCGCCATGGATGTGAGTAAAGTTCGAAAGCCCAAATTCTTCGCGAGCGATGAGAGTGTGGACGATCTTGTCCTTATACATGATGTAGATAGGAGCGCCCTTCGATCGATCTGGACCGTCCAGACACGATGCGACGGCCCAGTCGCCGTCATAGAAGATGTTACACACCAGGCTGCCCTCAGGGAGCTGCAGCGTTGCTACGTGCTTCCCATCGAGCGTGAAACGCTCGCGTTGGAAGTGCGCGCGGTCGGCGACGTCGACAAACGTCTGGCCACCTTCCTCGCGAATTGAGCCCGAATGTCCGGTCCCAAGCAGCCCAGGTTTGTCGCTTCCGCCTTTGCCGCCGAACGTGTAGTCAGCCCATTTGATCTCCAATCGATCATTGTGCGTTACGTTCGCAGGAAGGACGTAGTCGAGACCCGAGTAGCCCGTGAAGACATACAGCTTGTCGTTCGATGCGGTGACACCCGTCGCGACTAGTGGCTGGTTGTCGCGGTGAAACCAATTGTTGACCGTCTCGTTGCCGGCAAACTTGTCCGCATCACTACGAAGTAAGGGGGATACTCTGCGCTAGGGAGAAAAGTAAGGGGGATACTTCGCCAACGAAGGGGGATACTTCGCCAACGACCGCTCGGTGGGCTACGCCGATCCTGCCGCCCGGGGGAGGGGAGTGCCCGCGTCTGTGCAGGCCAGTTCCTCGAACGCCTCTTTTACGTAGCTCACGATCTGCCAGGGGTCGGGGACGACCGCAGGGTCGCTCACTACCGAGACGCATGCTTTACCGGCGTAGGTCATGAACGCAAACGCGATGCCCTGCTCGTGCATCAACGCGGCGAAGCCGTACTGTCCCAGCAGCTTTGCGCCGCCGAAGTAGAGCGGTTTGTCCGGGCCGGGCATGTTTGTGCAGATAAAATTCGAGCGTCTCGCCGCGGCTTCGCTCAAACGGCGCTGAAGACGTCGAGGGAGGTAGCTATTTAAAATGCCTACGATGCGATAGGCACCGAAAGAGCCGTCCGACTTGATTCTGTTGAAACAGGTCTGAATGGTCTTTAGCCGTTCGACAGGGTCGGCGATCGCTGCGGGAAGTGGAACGCCGACGCCGGTGAGCTGATTCCCAAGCGTTGTGAGGTTGGTCTTCGGTCGCAAATTGAACGGCACGAGCGCTTTGACATTAATCGGTGAGAAGCTCACGGAAAGCTGATATCTGCGAACGGCGCCGGTGACCAGCGCGAGGAGCAGGTCATTGAGTGACGTCCGATATTTTCTCCGGAGCGACTTCAAGTCGTGGAGCGGGAACTCGATATGGGCAAATCTGCGCTCCGCGGAATTTTCGCCGTTGAGCGGGTTCTTCACGACCCGTTCGCGTGCTTCGGTGAGAAGCTTTGCAATACTCTGACGCAAACGCCATTTGCCCGCTTTCGGGCCGGCGCCGGTTTGTCCGGCGTGACGGTGAGAGCGTGCTGAGACCGCTTCCAGCTCAGCCCCGCTCGGGTGTAGATCGCATGCACGATGGAAAAACTCCAGCGCACCGAGCCCGTCGGCGAGGCCATGATGGATCCTGAAAAGCAATCCGACGAGGGCGTCGGGCTCCGGCTGCTCGCGGCTGCTGAGAACAACATACTCCCAAGGCGGGTGTTCGAGGTCGAGATGCGAGCTGAAGATCTGCTCCGCTCGCCGCATGAGATCGCGCTCGGTGCGCGCGAGCGGTACACATTCGAAACGCACATGGCGCTTGATATCGAAGGACGTGTCCTCCGACCAACGTAGACCGCCGTGTTCGACGATCCTTTTGCGCATCTTTGGAAACGCTTCAATCTGCCGCAATACACTTTGCCGGGCACGCTCGAGATCGGGAATTCGATCGAGCGGAGAGTACGACGCGATGACCTGCTGCGTGGTGTCAGAGTCGAGAGTGAAAAAGCTGGCGTCGAGCGCGGCGACACGTTCATTCATGGCGCCATTGTATGTACGCGCTCTTTGCGAAGCAAGCGACGCTCCCGACGGTTGCCGCGAGCGCGTCAATCTGGTCGACGACGGAACAGTTCGCTTTCGTTATGCGGCGACGTTTACTTGTTGCCCTACGCCATTCTCGGCGTTCACGTTTTGCCGGACGCTCTGCAGCAGCTCGTTCACAACAGTCTCGTGCTGCTGGTCCTGACCTTTTGCGACTTTGACGTTGAACTCGGTGGGAACACTTGCGACGGGCGCGGTGTCACTAATAGTCACGCGGGGTTACCTCCGTGGTACGGCGAACTTCCTGATTCAGATGTTGTATCGTCGAGGGAAAGTGGATTCTTGAGATGTTTTTGCGGAAACTACATCTCGACCCAGCGTTGGCTATTATCGGGGGAGCGAGCCGATTGGGTGCGGCTGCCGAGCTGCTGTCGATTTCTCTCCCGGATAGCGTGGCCGTTGTCGTACATAGTTGTATCGGCAAGCTGGCCGTCGGGCTTGTATGTCGACCACGGACCGTTCTTTCTGCCGTCTGCGTATGCGCCCCGAACCTTCAGGCGCCCGTCCTCGTTGTAGTACACCCATTCACCTTCGAGCTTGTTGTCGCGATACGCGCCGGTCGAAGACAGACGTCCGCTTGTGAAGAAGGTCTCGGCCTTTCCGTTTTTCTTTCCGTCTCGATACGTGATTCTCGTTTGTATCTCGCCGTCCGGGTAAAAGGTCGTCCACACACCGAACTCGAGGTTGTTCTTATAGGTGCCCTCCGATGTCAGCGCACCGTGTCGATCCCAGTAGCTGAACTTCCCGTTCTTTTTACCGTTCACGAAGACACCTTCAGCGACCTTATCGCCTTCGCGATTCCACTGGATCCACTTCCCGTTCAGGACCCCATTTGAAAATTCTTTGAGCTCCTCTTCCCGCTCGTCTGCAAAATACGAGATCATTCGTCCATGCGGCTGCCCGTTCACATAGTAAGCTTCGAAGCGTTTGTTTCCATCGTTGTCCCATTTCAGGTACGGACCGTTCTTTTCTCCAGTCCCGAGAGTAGTCTTCGCAGAGCACCAGAATAGATTGCCTTTCGGCGGAGGGGCGCCCACGGGTACTGAGCCTTCGGGGCAACGCGGCACCGACGGATCGATTCCGGCCTGATTTGCTTCCTCAGTGGGGTTCGTGTCTGTCGCCGACGGTGGAGGCGGAGCCACATCGGTCTGACCAGTCACCGGCTCCCGGCTAGCGGCGGCCGCCTTCTCTCGCGCGAGCTTCTGCGCAACGCGCTCCAGCGGATCCGCAGACACTGTGATTTCAGGCAGCGCCGGGGACTGAACGCCGGGTGCCTTCTGTTCAATCGGCCGCGGCGCCGCGTTGCTTGCGACCCTAGTCGCCGCACCTTTGTTGCACGAGAACATGGAGAAAACCGCGCTCAGCACGACCATGGCGCCCGCGGTGAACACCACCCCTCGATTCTGCTGTAGCCGTGCCTGAAACTGTCGCATTCCGTAGCCTCTAGAGGTTGGAAATACCCGCTCTACACGAAGGCGGATCCTCAAAGGATGTTATTCACGAACCGAGCAGAACTGATGCTTCTGCGGGGGGCGCACGCTGACCTGCTAACCCGTCGCGATACCAGACTTTTTTATAGCGAGAAGAATGGGCCGCGGTGCAGGATCGTCCGATGAGCGGTCAATTGGGCGATTGCCGACAGCTGACATTTTCAGTATTTAAAGGACTCTCTGGCTTCCAACCCGGCAACCGAAGGACTATGGCTCAGAAAAAAGGACAATCCCGAGATCTCGAATCCGAACGTCAAGTCCGCTCGCTCGAGCACGTATTTCGTGCGAGGGGGATCTCGGTCCGGCGTGAGAAGCTCTGTGCGGGTCCTGCTTTCAAAGTGAAAAGTGGCGAGTGCCTGCTCTCCGGTTCAAAGCTCATCTTCGTTGACCGGCGGTTGTCAGCAGAGCAGCAGTTGACTGTGTTGATGGAGCACTTAATTGATGCGCCTTTCGACGTTGCCGATGAAGAGCTCAGCGCTCTTTCGGCAACGAATCGAGAGCTTGTGCGTCTTCGGAAGTCGCCCGCTCCGGCACCGACGCAGCACGCTGCTTAACCAACACACTCCAACCTGCGGTTCGCCCCACAACGCTCGGACGTCCCTCGCATGTTGGTCGTTGAGCTGCGCACCTAATACAGACGAGATAGTCAGCGAAAACACAAATCGGCTATTCAGCTCGCCTACCGTGTCTTTGGTGCGAGCTATTACTCAGAGCCGGCTTTCAGCTTGAGCACATAATCGGCGAGCGCACCTGCCTGCTCGTCGGAGAGCCGGTCCTGGTAGTGAATCATGTTGCGGCCGGAGCCGTAGCGGATCACTCGGATGAGATCTTCACGGCGATCTCCGAAGCGGTACGATTTTGCCGTAAGATCGCTCGGCGAAGGATCGAGCAATTTGAGCGCCGTATCGTCAGGACGACCGTTCACTCCATGGCACTTCGCACAAAGCTTCCCGTACAAAACTTGGCCGTTAATTGTGCTCACCTCTACGCGTGAATCGGCACGAACGTCAGCCGCGGAAACAATTGAAAATGTCAACCAGAGTGCGATCCGAAAATTTTGCGTGAGCATGATTTTTATCGTCCCGCAGGTGTGACTTTAGTTCTGAAAATTGCTACACCTATCGATCCATCGAGGCGGTTCTTTACGTTAGCTTGGAATTGTTCAGAAAGGGAGATTCAAAATGATGTTTGATGCTCTGCTGGGGTTCTTTTCAAACGACCTTGCAATAGATTTGGGTACCGCAAATACCCTGATCTACGTCAAAGGCAAGGGCATCGTTTCAAACGAACCTTCCGTAGTCGCAGTCCAGGCTAACGGCCGTGATAATCGCAAGATTGTCGCCATCGGAACCGAAGCCAAGCAGATGTGCGGCCGGACACCGGTCGGCATCACTGCCGTCCGTCCGATGAAAGACGGAGTCATCGCTGACTTCGAAATCACCGAAGAGATGCTGCGCTACTTCATCCAAAAAGCTCACAATCGCAGAGCGCTCGTGCGTCCGCGTGTGATCGTGTGCGTGCCGTTCGGGATCACCGAAGTCGAGAAGCGTGCCGTACGCGAGTCCACCGAATCTGCGGGTGCGCGCGAAGTCTATCTCGTCGAAGAACCGATGGCCGCAGCGATCGGAGCCGGGTTGCCAATTACCGAAGCGACCGGCTCGATGATCGTCGATATTGGTGGAGGTACCACTGAAGTCGCCGTTATTTCTCTGAAGGGCATCGTCTACTCCGAATCGATCCGAGTCGGTGGAGACAAGATGGACGAAGCGATTATGAACTACATTCGTCGCTCGTACAACCTCGCCATCGGCGACCGAACCGCTGAGCAGATCAAGATCGCGCTCGGAACCGCTCTCCCAACCGGGGAAGATCGACGCGTGGAGATCACTGGTCGTGACCTGGTCGGCGGACTTCCAAAGACCATCGAAGTGTCCGAGGCAGAGGTCCGAGAAGCTCTCAACGAGCCGCTGAAACAGATCATCGAAGTCGTCCGTTTGGTGCTCGAGCGCACCCCGGCTGAGCTCGCTTCCGACATCGTTGACCGCGGAATCACCCTCGCAGGGGGTGGAGCGTTGTTGCGAAATCTGGACGTCCTTCTGCGTCAGACCACCGGTCTTCCGGTTGTCCTGGCGGAAGACCCCCTCACTGCCGTCGTTGTCGGCTCGGGCAAGATCCTCGATCGCTTGGATCTGTTCAAAGACGTAACGATTCAGTAACGCGGAAAGCCGGGACGCTCGCACTTGGAGCTGCCCGGCTTGCTGCTCACAACGGCCTCCGGCGCGTGTTTCGGTCGTCCTGCTTCAATCGGGCTTTCCCTGCATCGGGCGAGATCTCTTTCTGAAGAGCGACGCGATGTTCGGCTTCTGACGTCAGTGTCTCAGCGTTTCATTTTCACTCGCAAAAAATTTTCAAATTCAATCGCCCAACTGCGGTCCTTTGCGGTTGCGGTCACAATGTGACCACGGTAAAACGAATCGATTCCCTAACGCATCCTGTCTCTGCGTTCGAAGTTTGCAGCGTCCGTTCAATCGCGAGGAGCTCCCTTACTCCCGCGAAGAGCTTCACGGTGGCCCGTCGAATACGAGAGCACATAGGGCGGACTGATTCTACGAGGTGACTAATTTCCATGGCTGAGTTTCTGCGCCGGCACAGTTTGATGCTTACGGCAATCGCGCTGTTCCTGTGCTCGATGCAGCTCATGAGCTTGAGCGTCTCCAACCGCTCCCTCTCTCACTCAGGGATCAAATTCATCGACTCGGTTCTCGTACCTCTCGAGAAGGGCTATCACGAGGTTCTCCAATCGGGGAAATACGTGTGGAACCACTATTTTTATCTCTTGAACGTCGAAGCGCAGCGCAATGAGCTCGACAAACGGGTGCGCGAGCTGGAAGCGCTCAACTCACGGCTGCTCGAATATGACAGCGAGAACAAACGGCTGCGCAGCATTCTGAACTTCGCGGAATACTCCGGGTACAACGGAGTTGTCGCCTCCGTCGTGGGGCGCGATCCGTCAAACTGGGTGAAAAGCGTGACGATTGATCGCGGCACAGCAGACGGCTTGCGGCCGGGACTCGCAGTCGTCGACGGAAATGCGATCGTCGGTCAGACCACCGCCGTCAACGCTCACTCCGCCCGCGTGCTGCTTCTGACCGATAATAGCAGCGCAATCGACGCTCTCGCGCAGACGAGTCGCGCGGCAGGCACCGCCGAGGGTGGGTTCGGTCGCGAATCATTGCGTCTGCGTTACGTGCTCAAGATCAAGGAGTTTCAGGTGAACATTGGGGAGCGCGTCATTGCCTCCGGTATGGACGGAGTCTTCCCGAAAGGTTCGCTGATTGGAGTCGTGTCGAAGGTCAATCCCAACAGCAGCGGCTTGTTCCAAGAGATCACCGTTGAGCCGAGCGTGGATGTTTATCGCTTGGAAAACGTGCTGATAGTGATTCCTGAGCTCAGCCACGCCACTGGACAGCTCGACGACGGAAGCTCGCCGACGCAAGGTCAACAAACCGCAGCTTCAGGAAAGTCAATCCCGGCAGCAGAAGGCCTGCAAACTGCAGAAGAAGCGAGCCGGCCTGCAGCGACGTCGGAGAGCAAAACTCATTAACCTATGCGCGTATTCTTTGTATTCCTCGTCGCCGGTTTGATTGGCCTCCTGATTCAGGCGACGCTGATCCATGCGTCGTTCCCTGCTGCGGTCGCTCCAGACTTCATTGTCATTCTCACAGTCGCGGTATCGCTCTATTACCACACGGCTTGGGGAGCGCTCGGTGCGTTCTGTCTCGGTCTTTTTGCTGACTTTGCCTCAGCCGACTACCTCGGTCCGAATGCCGCCGGCTGTGTCGCCGCTTTTTGTTTGGTCGGTTTGATTGCGAACCGCGTCTATGCAGACAAAGGGATCGCGATTACCATCATTACTTTTGTTTGCTCAATTGCGAAGTCAGCGACCTTGCTTCTGCTGTATTACCTCTATGTCGATGGCTTCATCGTGCCGGATGGAATCTTTGGATCAGCCTCTTGGGAAGCGTTTTTGAGCGCGCTGCTCGCTCCCTTTGTGTTGCGGACCTTGGGCCGTCGCGCTGCTCCGCACACCTCTTCCGGAAAAACGCAGGGTGCACCGATTTTTCGCTGGTCGAATTAAATGGGTGAGAAGATCGAACAGTCAGTCTTCACTCGCCGAATCGTAGCGGCGTCCACGTTCCTCTGTCTGATGTTCGGCTTGCTTATCGTACGCCTATGGTATCTTCAGGTCGTCTACGGTGCCTTCTTCCGCGATCAGTCGGAGAACAACCGAGTGCGGACGGTCAGGACTGTGCCACCGCGAGGCACAATTTATGATCGTAACGAGCATGTGCTCGTGCGAAACCGTCCGGCCTTCGATGTAGCGCTCATCCTTGAAGATACGCCGAACGTGAACGAAACCCTGCATACCTTATCGGAGATTACAGGCCGCGAATACGCGCAGCTGCAGAAGCAGCTCCAGTCTCCCGGCAAAGGAAGACACTTCGAACCGCGAATTGTCATGGCAGATGTGTCACGTGAAGAGCTTGCCAAGATCAAGGTAAACACATACCGACTTCCGGGCGTGATCGTGAATACCGTTCCGGCGCGAGCCTATCCGGGGAACACGCTCTCCTCTCAGGTTCTGGGCTATGCGCGAGAGATTAACAAGACTCAGCTCGATGCGCTCCAGGGCAACGGCGACTACCATACCGGGGACCTCATCGGTCAGTCCGGAATCGAGAAGCAGTGGGAGGAATCACTGCGCGGAAAGAGCGGTTACATCCAGGTAGAAGTTGACGCCATGGGTCATCGAAGAGGCGAGCTCGGCATTGTCGACGACCAGATGGGCGATGACCTCTTCCTTACGATCGACTCGGACATGCAGCGTGTTGCGGAAGAGGGTCTCGCCGGTCACCGAGGGGCCGTCGTTGCGCTGGATCCGAACAATGGTGAAGTCCTCGCCCTCGCATCTGCTCCCACGTTCGACTTAAACATCTTCTCCGGGAAGATGGTCGCCCAAGATTGGGAGCAGCTGGCAAATGATAAGAATAAGCCGCTCTCGAACCGCGCCATCTCCAGCAAATATCCCGCCGGTTCCACGTTCAAGCTCTTCATGGCAATGGCCGGCCTTGCTGCAAAGAAAATTTCCCCGAGCACTGAGCTGAACTGCCCCGGATACTACATGTTCGGCGGCCGGCCCTATAAGTGCCACAAGCACGAAGGTCACGGTGCAACGGCCATGGAAAAGGCGATCACCGTTTCGTGCAACGTGTACTTCTATCAGCTTGGTCAACTACTTGGCATTGAAGGCATCGAGAAATTCACTCGGCCGTTCGGCTTCGGCGGACAGACCGGTATCGGGTTGCCTGGAGAAGATCCTGGAATTCTTCCGTCGGACACCTGGAAGCGAGAGGTCCGTGGGGAGCGATGGTACCCGGGCGATACATTGCCCGTTTCGATTGGGCAAGGATACCTGAACGTCACTCCAATTCAGATGGCTGTTGCAATATCGGCGCTCGCGAACGGTGGAACAGTGTACAAACCCTTCTTGGTGAAGAAGGTCGTCGACCACGTAAGCGGAGAGGTAAGAGAGTTCGCACCTCAAGTTCAAAACACAATCAACTTCGACAAGAGCGTTTTCGATACGATCCGAAAGTTCGCGATTGACGTTGTGAATGACCCTCATGGAACCGGAAAACGGGCAGCGATTCCGGGAATTACTGTCGGAGGAAAAACTGGTACCGCGCAAACGGGAGCGCTCGGCAAAGAAAGTCTTGGCGAGCGCTTCAAAGACCATGCGTGGTTTATCTCTTTTGCGCCGGCGGAAAACCCCAAGATCGCGATGGCCATCATCGTGGAAAACTCAGGGCATGGCGGTGAGTTCGCGGCTCCGATCTCGAAGGCGGTGATGGAAACGTACTTCAAGAAGATCGGTATGCTTCCGCAGGACCTGCCCATCGGACCGCCTGAGAAGATTGCACCTGAAGATGTCGAGCCGGAGCCTGACGAAGGCGACGACGCGATTGATTTTGCAAGCCAGGCCCAGGAGGCCGAGATCGAACAGCAGCACCCGGCAGACGCAGGGGGGCGAGCGCAGTAATATGGTATTTCGCAGAGTCGACAAACGTCAGATTTCAAGCTTCGACTGGTTACTCCTGATCGCGATGCTGCTGCTGTGCGGCATCGGGCTCGTCGTCATCTACAGCGCAGGATACGACCCTCAGCTCGAAACCAGTAAGCCTATGATCAAACAGGCTGTCTCGATGGGGATTGGCCTGGTCTTTTTTACGGTCTGTATTTTTATCAACCCGACGTTCTGGCGGCGGATCGCTTGGCCGCTCTATATCGCCGGTTGCGTGCTCCTCCTCGCTGTCCTCCTCAAGGGGGTCGTCGCAGGCGGCGCGCGGCGGTGGCTGGAGTTCGGCGGCTTCCGGATGCAGCCCGCTGAGTTTATGAAGATCGGGTTAATTATGCTTTTTGCACGGCTCTTCAGTAGCGAGAGCGCACCAAGCGAGGGGTACACAATTCCGACACTGATCTTTCCAACCGTGCTCCTCATCATTCCGACGATCCTCATCGCCAAAGAGCCCGACCTTGGCACGGCGCTATGTCACCTCGTCATCGGAGGCTCGATGTTGCTCATGGCGGGGATTCAGCGGGGAACACTGATGCGGATTGCGCTTGCGGGCGCTTTGATGTCAGTCCCGGCTTGGAGCATGCTGAAAGACTACCAGAGAAAGCGCGTTCTCAACTTCCTCTCTCCGGAGATGGATCCGCTCGGAAGCGGATATCACGCAATCCAATCGAAGATTGCAGTGGGATCCGGAGCATTGACCGGCAAGGGGTTCCTGAAGGGAACCCAAACTCAGCTCCGTTTCCTTCCGGAGCAGACAACAGACTTCATCTTTTCGGTTCTCGCAGAGGAGTGGGGATTTCTCGGCTCGATCACGGTGCTCGCGCTGTACACTCTGCTCATCTTTCGGATTTTAAGCATCTGCTCAAAATGTCAGGATAGCTTTTCCGCTTATGTGTCGTTTGGTGTGGCTTCGATGATGTTCTGGCACGTCGTCATCAACATCGGAATGGTGATCGGGGTCGTCCCGGTCGTCGGGGTGACCTTGAAGCTGCTGAGTTATGGCGGCTCGTCCGTCATCGCAGCGATGGCCGCGCTCGGTATTGTCGCGGGCTTCTCGATTCGGCGATTTCTATTCGCATGACGCAGCATCGGATTCGCCACAGGAGAGAATTCGAGTGACATGGGGATTCGCGATACCAGGTTTGGCGATGGCCGCTTCTGAGCTGCCTCCGGTCGAAGGCCTGTTCCCGCTCGAAAATCCGGAAATCGGCGATGGAGTCGTGATCGGATCGACCTATACTCTTGAAGACATTGCCGACATGCACCTGCAGACGATTCGGCGTTCCGCCCGAAATGCAGAGTCGCTCACCCTCATCGGTATCAGTATGGGCGCGATGATAGTGGCTATCCTTGCGACCGAGCGAAGGGAAAAACTGCCATCGAAGCTTGAAGTTCGATTGTTGTCTGCGGCCGCGAATACGTATGAGAATCCCGCCGTGCCCGACGCATTCATCGAAGAGTGGCGGAGCGTTCACCCCGGTGATGAGCAGTCGTTCGAGCGCGCACTGCGGAGGTTTTTCTCACCGCAGTTCCGAGAACAGCATCCCGAACGTTTCAGCGACTATGTCCGCTATCGAAGCTCAGGACGCAATCGACAAAGCGAGAAAGCCCTCCGCCGCCAAACTGCTGCGCTACGCGCCTTTCACGGAGCGAGCTACTACCCGCGGCTCGACCCGGACGAGGCCAATTTTCACGCCGGAGCAGAAGATGACATTTTCGGCGCAAGTTATCAGGACGAGCTGCGTCGCATGGTTCCGGGCGCACGCTTCGAGATTATCCGAGAGGCGGGGCATATGCTCCATATGGAACAGCCGAACCTCTATCAACCGGTGATCAGGTAAATCTATGGCTGCCACTTTCCTAGCGCTCGAGCCTAACTTTGATCCAACAGCGCAGACTGTACGGTCGCTCTCACTGCCCCGTGAGCTTTGGGAAATAGTCGAAAACCCGGCGGCGACGGTCGTCGGTTCTGTCGAAGAGCTGATGAGCATCGCGATTGCGGCGGCGCGGAAGAGCTGTCTCGAGGGAATTGATGGTAAGCGCGGAGGACCATTCGGCGCGGTGGGAGCCATCCCTCAAAGAATTTGCGTAGAGGGGAACGAGCTGGATTTTGCATCCTGGTACGCGTCGCTCACCCCCGAAGCGACTCTCAAGCAGAGCCTCCCTCTCTCAAGCGTAAAGTCGTGGAAGTTGATCGCAATTGGAGTCAACCTCGTCGAAGTTTTCGACAACGCTGCTTTGCACGCGGAGATGGTTCTGGGTATGCAGGTCAGTGCGTGCACGGGACGAAACTGGTGGAAGCGGTTTGTTCTTGCAGTGACGACGGGCGCGCCGTGCGGTATGTGCGAATCATTCTTCACGTGGGCGGCTCCGCGCTATGTTGTCGGAGGCGCTCCGTTGTCCGGCGCCGTCGTTGCTGGACTGCATGAAGCACTTACGCCCGCCCAGATCGAAGCTCTCATCCGAGATCCGAACGCTCGACCCGCAGATGATGAGCCTTGGGCCGGAAACCTCAGGGCCCGAGGAGTTGAAGTGAGGTGTGGGGTGGAGAGTCAGAAGGTAATTGATGAGCTCTATATCCCGTATGTAGCCTCCGGGGGCACGCTCTACAACAGTGGGCCGGATGACCCGACAGGCTGACCAATGAAGGTTATTCTCTTTGATATTGATGGAACGCTTCTCCTCGACGGCGGCGCTGGAGGGCGTGCGTGCGACCGCGCGTTTGGTGAACGGTTCGGAGTGATGGATGCTTCGAAGGATGTGCCGAAGGCCGGGAGAAGTGACCAAGCCATCATGCAGGAGGCTGCTGGACTGGCGCTCGGTCGCGAGCTGCTTCCGGAAGAGATGGAAGGTCTCAGCGCTCTTGCACATCAATATCTCGCCGAGGAGCTCGTTCTCTCTCAATCGTTCCGTTTGCTTCCGGGTGCGAAGGATTTGTGTGAGGCTCTCGGAGCAGACGACTCCCTGCTCGTTGGTTTGCAGACCGGCAACCTGGAACGTTTCGCAGGTTGCAAGCTAAAACACGGTGGTATTCATCATCTATTCCGGTTCGGTGGGTTCGGCTGCGACCACCGAGAACGGAAGGAAATCGTTCGCGCAGCGATTGGCCGTGCCGCGGAGAAGATTGGGAGCCGGCCGTCTGGGTCGGAAATATTCGTCATCGGGGACACGCCGCACGACATCGAAGCCGGGAAAGCGAACGGCGCAAGAACTATCGCTGTATCGACCGGGATATACAGCATGGAGCAACTCTTGAGCTCAGAGCCGGATGTAATCCTGGAAAAACTGCCCCAACCCGCTGAATTCGAAGCTATAATTCGCGTCTGACCTACCCCGCCAATCTGATCCAGCGCATATCGTGTCCGCCCCGTGAATTCTATCATGACCGGTCAGCGGTATCCCTATGGGACCGCTTCGTGTTCGCTATCGGCCACCACATGATCTTGAATCGCTCGGAAATTATTTGTGGATTCGTTCTCGCTTCGCACATTCTTCGCAGCGGATAAGCTTCTGCTGTGCCGCCGCCTTACCGGTGCGATTGTCGGGGTGTCGATAC
This sequence comes from Bdellovibrionota bacterium, assembly GCA_046328905.1. GTDB lineage: Bacteria > Bdellovibrionota_C > UBA2361 > SZUA-149 > CAZDWZ01 > JAXLVP01. Next base: position 239,755 of record JAXLVP010000002.1, on the reverse strand, counting down.
TTGTCCTTGCCGCGCTTCAGTTCCAACCAATCCACGCTCCCGATGCGGAGCTCCCATTTCGCTTTCTTCTCATCGCTGCTGCGACCGGCATCCTCGGTTCGGGGTTGGACCGCATGCGGCTGGCTCGTGGGTGCGGCGCGTTTATCTGTCTCGTCGCTCTCGTGATTCTCATCGATACGCTTCTCTCGACCCGTGGTCCCCACTCGAGTCATGCTCTCTTGCGTTTGATCGGTGGAGACGTTTCGTATTCGCCGGCCATGCAAGCCAATAAAGCGATGGTGTACGCGATGATTGGCGTTGCGCTCCTCGCAATTGAAAGCGTGGAGAGCGTCTTTGGACGGATCATTCTGACGTCGATCTTGGGTCTGATTATCTTCTCGGTCGGTGCGCTCTCCATGCTTGGCTACTCGATGAACGTCGGCGACGTAGAGAGCTGGCAGCTCTTTGCGAAAATCTCGCGTGTTGAATCAGTCAGCTTTACGGCGATCGGCCTAACGCTCATCGGGCTCTGCTGGACGCGTGCGCAGCTCGAACATGCAAGCCTCGCCAGCCTCGGACGAGCGACCTACATTTTTACTGCAGTGGGAGTGTTTACCTTGGCGTTGCTGAGTGCAGGCTTCGGAGTATTGGGGTTGAGCGAAACCGTGCTTCAAGCGTCCAGGTCGCAGGTTCAGGAGCGCTTGCTGGCGAAAGCATCGGAGCTGGATCACTTTCTCGCCAAATATCGGCTGCTTGCGGCTGAGGTATCGAATAATCCGGCCTCACTAGAGCTTCTTGCAAAGCTCAGTCAGCAAACCGTTCCTGCCGAAGAATATCGGGCCGCGATGAATCCTACGCTGGAATACACAACGTCGCTGAACGATGAGATTCTCGGGGTGGCGCGGTTCGACGCGCAAGGAAAGCTTATTGCCGGCGCCGGTCGGCAGTCTGACCTCGCCATAGAGGCAGCAAATTATACTAACGTCGACGCGTTCCGAATCATCGGGCCGTTCACCCGGAATGGGCAGTTCTATTTGTTTGCGTTGAATCCAGTCGTTGACAACGAGCGTGTCCGCAGCGGAACCGACGTGTTCGTGCTCGATGCAAAACCGCTTCGCGAGACCATTCAGGGAAGCCGCGAGTTTGGTCGCGCAGCGCGTCTCTCTCTGATTGCTCTCGCCGGGAAAGCTCGTAATGAGTTCTATGTCTCGAACGGGGACATCGCCACGCGCGACGCAGGCTCCTCCGATGAGTCGTTTCAATCAGGCGGGCAGGGCCGGCATGTTGCAGAGGGCCTCGATCCCGAGAACGCGCCATATGTTCTGCGCGCGCCGCTCGTCCAGGCGCCCTGGCAGATCAATCTTTCTGTGCCCCAGAGCGAGCTGCTTGCTCGTTCCCGAAAAGTGATCATCCACTCGCTGCTTGCAGCGGCACTTCTCGCTGCACTTTCGACCGCTCTGCTTCTCTTCTTCTCGAGAAAGTTGATCGCCCAAACCCTTCAGCTCAAACGTCAGCTCGTTATGGCGGACCGGAGCCTTCAGCGCGAGTCGGGACGGCGAGAGCGTGCGGAGCGGCTGGCCCGGCGCAAAGAGAAGGAGGCGCGACTGATCTCACAGAAAACGAACGATGCAATTGTCTCATTCTATTGTGCGAACGGAAGCATCTGCAGCTTCAGTCCGGCGGCAGAAGAGATCTTTGGGTATTCCGAGCATGAGCTGGCGGGCGAAAAGATCGACCGGCTGCTTCCCGGGCTGAACCTGTGGAGCAACGGAAACAGCGCGTCAAACGGTGGCTCGACCGGGCTTCGACTCCTTCCTGCTGGAGAACGGGAGGGGCAGCGTAAGGATGGCACGCGGTTCCCGGTCGATCTGTCGTTTGAGGCTGCGACCATCGACGACCAAGAGATCTGTTTCGGGTTGTTACACGATATCAGCGAACGCAAGCGAACCGAGGAAAAGATTCGTCATTCCGCGAAGGAAAAGGAGGTCCTCCTCCGTGAGGTTCACCATCGCGTAAAAAATAATCTTCAGATTATCTCCAGCCTTTTCCGGCTGCAAAGCAGAAGGGTCATGGACCAGAAGATCTGCACCCTGCTCGAGGAGAGCCAGAACCGCATCCAATCGATTGCGCTCGTGCACGAGACGCTTTACCGGAGCGACGACTTTTCGCAGATCGATATGGGGACTTACCTGCGAGAAATCGTCAATAATCTCAAGCGCTCGCTTTCCGGTGCAAATCAGGTGGAGATGTCGGTAGAAGCGAATGACGTCGTGCTCGCGCTCGACTTTGCCATCCCTTGTGGATTGATGGTAAATGAGTTGGCTACCAATGCCATCAGACATGCGTTCACTCCGGAGAACTACCGTTCAGCAGAACAACCGCACATTGCTATCGAGCTCGACGAGAGTGGCGATGTTGTGACGCTCACCGTGAAAGATAACGGAGTGGGACTGCCGGAAGGTTTCGATTTCGCTTCTGCGCGCTCGTTGGGGATGCGCCTTATCCAGATCCTTTGTTCGCAGATCGACGGAGCTTTGGACGTTCACAACCGCCAGGGCTCAGAGTTTGTGGTTTCTTTTAGTAACAATACTGCCGGACTCTCGGCGTAGCAGGATACATCATGGCTAGAGAAAAAATTCTCATTGTAGAAGATCAGGGCATCGTCGCTACTGATATCAAGGAGTGCCTCATTGAGTTGGGTTACTCGGTGGTAGGGACGGCAAGCTCCGGCGCTGTCGCGATCGAGCTTGCTACTGAGCTGCGCCCGAATTTGGTACTTATGGACATCATTCTCAAGGGTGAGATCGACGGTATCGCTGCGGCCGGACAGATCAACGAGAAGCTCCAAATTCCGGTAGTGTACCTCACGGCTCATGCCGATGCGGCAACTCTGGAACGCGCGAAGATTACGGCTCCGTATGGATACGTGCTCAAGCCGTTCAAGGAAATTGAGCTGCGCACCGCCATTGAGCTCGCTCTTTACAATCATTCGGTTCGCGGAGCTTCAGGCGCCGCTCAACCTACGGCCGCTTCGCCGGGCAAGCCGGTAGAAAAGACGGGTAAAGGCGCTGAAGCTCCGGTTGAGGATACCGCGCCGGAGGGCACGCTCTCGGAGACCGAGGAAGAAGCACTCTCGTACCTCAAGCGCATGAAGTATTTTTCCGAGATCGACCGTTCGAACCTGGTTGCAATGGCCAAGGCAACTCGTTTCTCCTCGCACGGCTCCGGAGAATTCATTGTGACGGAAGGTGACGCGAACGTTTCCGGCTTCGTGGTCATCACAGGGCGTATCGCCATGGTCAAGAGCTCAGCGACAGGCAAGGACCTGATCGTCGAGCTCCTTCCGCCGGGTGACCCGTTCGGGTTGCTGGCAACGGTCGACCGCGCACCGTACCCAGTGAACGTTCGCACGCAGGTCAAGACGCGCCTCATGTGGATCCCGAGAAACGTCGTCCTTTCGATCCTCGACAAATATCCGGATCTCAGCAGGAAGTTTGTGCAGGAGATCTTCGATCGTCTGCGAAATGCGCACGACGTGTCGCGTGCTCTGGCGCACGACCGGACGGAAGTCCGAATCGCGTCCGCGCTTTGCTCGCTTGTGCCGAAGTTCTGCGGGACCGCGAATGAGTCGGAGCCCGTGCAGATCGACATGACACGGCAAGAGCTGGCAGAGCTCACGGGAGCGACGACGGAAACAGCGATCCGTCTCACGAAAGCTCTCGAACGTGACAACGTGCTCGATCTGACCAAAGCCGGTGTGATGAAGATCTTAGATCTCGAAGCACTTCAAGCAGTGGCCGAACAGTAGTCAGACCAAAAGCCGCGCACGTCTTTTTCCGGCGTGCGCGGCGGAGCTCCGCTCATTCTCTCCTCTGACCACATACCCCGTCAGGCCAGCTATCGGTCGGAGGGAGCGGAAATCTTGCTAGGCAACCTCGCTTACAACAGCCCGCTGCATTCCCGAAGGAAGCTCGACGAGCGTCGATTTCGCGAAGCCGGCATGCTCGAACATTTTCTCCAACTCCGCAAATGTGTATGCGTCACCCTCAGGCGTAGAGCACAACATTACCATGCTGAACGCTGCGGAAGACGGCGGCGAGACCCTGTCTTCATTCGGAACAAACTCGAGCGTAAGTGCGCGTCCGCCGGGTTTGAGCGCTTTTTTCACGCGTCCGAGAAGCGCTTCGTTCTGAGCGGGATTGAAGTGATGAAGGAAGTTGGTGAGTAGGACAACGTCATAGCCTTCGCTGAAGTCGGCCTCAAAAGCGCTGCCGGCGATGGTCTTGTATCGATCCGCTACCTCGAATCGCCTTGCATTTTCCTTGGCTACTTCAAGAACGGCGCGCCAGTCGACAGCCGTGATCTCAGCCTTCGGGAAACGCTTTGCGATGGTGATGCCGAATATTCCGTGGCCGGCAGCTATATCAAGCACACGAATCGGCTGATCGACTGCTTGAGGTACGAGGCTCGCAAGATCGAGCGCCGCCGGCATCATCATGGGCGCCATCCCTTGCGCGAAGTCCACCCACACCGGGTCGTCTGGATCAACTGTGCCGGCTCCTTCCAGCAAAGTACCGCCGCGCTTGACGCAACCTGCGACATCACGAAACGACTCTTGGAGTTGGTCGGACAGAAGAAACTGGAGAGTGCCTCCGACGTACGTGCGCGAATCCTTCCGGAGGAACGCTTCGCTATCCGGCGTGTTGCTGTAGCGCTCGCCTTTTTTCTTCAGGAAGCCGGCGATGGTAAGATAATCGCACAGAATTCTGATACCTCGCTCGGTCGCGTTACACGACTTCGCGATATCGGCCGCGGTGCTTCCTTGGCCGAGCACACTGAAAATCCCAAGCTCAACTGCGCCCTTCAGCGCCGCCGTGCGATGGTAAGCGTTGATTGTTTCGAAAAATAAGGCAGGAGAGGGTTCTTTAGGAAGCATCGGAGGTCCTTTCGCGTTGTGGCAACGCCCTCCCATACCATGAACGTCGTGGAGCGCGGCAAGGTACAACTGCAACGACTAGGAAGATACGGGGCTTAGCGAGGTGCTGTCGTGGAGCTAGTAGATATCGCTCGGGTAGTCGTCTTCGACGTCGGAGTCGGTGAGGAAGGCTGGGTCGCCCGGTAGGTCGTTGTATGCTTCCTGAGTCGAGCTCCACTCCCAATCGTTTTTCGGGAATAGCTCGCTCTTTCGGATCTCAGCCAAGAGATCGTTCATCGAGTTCTCCTCCGTGAGACTCTCGAGCAGCATATTATACACGCGGCTCAAACCAAGGTGATCCGCCAGAGATGAAGCCGACTTGTAAGCGGCGATCTCCAGATGAATGATGCGCTGCGCGAAGCTTGCAGTCGCAATGTCATAAACGGTTGCTGGAGCGTTTTCTTCGAGAAGCTCCTCTGCCTCCTCGATGAGGGACTGCATCACTGTGCTCGTTTTTCCCGTGAGCTCCACGGCCAACGTGAAGCCGATCTCTTCGAGCCGTTTGAGCTGAAGGTTGGTGACATCTTCATGCTCATCGAGCGCACGATAGAGCTGGTCAGACGCGCAACGACTTTTCAACCGAGGCAGTTGGATGAGCATCTGGATCTCGATGTTGTACAGATCCTTCAGTTGAGCTTCGAGGAGCGAGCGGAGTGAACCAGTGCCCATGAGGGGAGACCCGTGCCGGGGGTGCGAAACGCACTAACGCAAGTAAAGCCCCGAATATAGATGCTCAGCTCCCATGCGGTATGAGTTGGATCATAGGGCAGGCGGGCCCTAATACTCAGGTCTCGGCTTGGGAACGGTGAAAGCGGTCCTCTGATGGGATGGGCTGACTGCGCGGAGCTCGTTGAAAATGTCAGCAAGCCGCTTGGTCAGGCCTCGACGATTGAAATCGCGGACGAAGTCGTGGCTTACAGCCGGCTCAGTCGAGTTTCGAGCTTCGAACGCCTCTCGAACGGCCCGCTTCAGGGCCTCTTTGTCGGGTGAATTGATGATAAATGCCTTGCCGGCGTACTTCTGGATGATGTCGGAATTATCGCCAGGCGGGAGCTCGGCCAGGATCGGCAATCCGGTCCCCAAATACTCGTAGGTCTTCGCGGCCACCGCAATATCTCGGCTCACCCCTTTTTCGAACCCCTGTTTCAGGTAGAGGAGCGAAGCCTGAGTCATTCGCCGAAGCGCCTCCTCTCGGGGAACCGCAGGCGAGATGCTCATCTTCACCCGGTTCTTGAACTCGTCAGCGCAGTCAAACGACCCTCCGATCTGAACGAATTCAATCGGCAGCTCCGGCAGCTCGGCTAATGCTTCCAGAAGCACACGTGGAGAGCGTTCACCGTAGAAGCTGCCGAGGTGCAATATTCGAAACGGAGCATCGGGCGCTGTGTTGGGCTTCACCGGAGTAAGCTCGTCGTAGCCGTTCGGGATGACGACGAACTTCTGAGCATATTGCGGGTAGGTCTTTTTATATAGCTCGCCTGCTCCGTTGGTATTGAGGATCACGCGATCGGCCTGTCGCACGACTTTCTGCTCCATCATGCGGATTGCTGTCTGGTGCAGCCATCCGTGCGGGGAGTGAGGGTTCAGGCTCCAAGCATCCCGAAAGTCGACGACGAGCGGTTTCCTGGTCCGCCCGGCGATCATACAACCGCTCAGGGCTGAGCTGAACGGAGAGCAGCTCGCGTAAATGATGTCGCAGGTTGAGGCAAGCTTGACTCCCGCCGCAGACGAAAGCCATGCGATCTGAGTGTCCGGCAGCGCCAACCATTCACGAAAGTAGTTGGTCTTCAGATCCTTCTTGAAGAGGCGAAACGCGGCGCATGCGCCCGCGTGAAGCAAGTCGCAAAGGCCGGCAAAATTCCATTCGTTGGTGCGCTCGATAGTGACCCAATCGGGGACTTCACTTCCCGATTTCACCCAGGGATCTTTCGAACGGTTCACGGACAGGATCAGCGGTTCCCAGCCGAATTCGGGAAGATGCTCCGAGAACGCGAGACTTCTCGTCACGCCGGAAGCAATAATCGGCGGGTAGTAGTAGCAAAGCATCAGCACGCGGGGCATGCTAGTTCCTTTTCTTCAGCTGTGCGGCGAGGTCGCGGACGATCCGCTCTGCTGCGTGGCCATCCCAGAGCGGAGGGATCGCACCTTTCTTGTAGCGTCCCAACTTAATCCTTTCGAGCTCGGTGCGAAGCTTGTTGAGGTCCGAGCCGATGAGCATGTTCGAGCCGAGGTCGATAGTGACTGGGCGCTCGGTATTCTCACGCATCGTTAGGCATGGAATACCGAGATACGTCGTCTCTTCTTGGATGCCGCCGGAGTCAGTCACGACGGCCTTCGCGCTCGCGACCAACCCGATGAAATCCAGGTAGCCGAGTGGAGGTGTCAGGTGAAGATTCTCGATTCCGCGAAGCCGATCGGCCAGCCCGAAAGACTCCATCGAGTGCTGAGTTCGCGGGTGGAGAGGCAGTACGAGAGAGCCGAATGAAGTCACGAGCTCGAGAATCTCGAGTAGCTTCTCGAGAGTCTCCCGCGAGTCGACATTGCTCGGTCGATGGAAAGTGGAAACAATGTAGCTGCCAGGCGTAAGCCCAAGCTCGGACAGCTTTGTCGTCTTTCGTGCCCGTTCGAGTTGATACACGAGCGTATCGATCATGACGTTGCCGACGAGCTCCGCTCGTCCGGGAACTTGCTCTCGCGCCAAGTTCTCGAGTCCGGCCTGCTCAGTCACGTAGAGGAAATCCGAGATCTTGTCGGTTGCGATACGATTGTGCTCTTCCGGCATTCTGAGATCGAAGCTTCGCAACCCTGCTTCGACGTGCGCGACCTTCACATCGTGTTTGCGGGCCACACGAGCGCACGCGACAGTTGAATTCACGTCGCCGACGACGAGAACGAGGTCCGGCTGCTCTTTCACGAGCACCGGTTCGAAGAGCTCTTCAATCTTTGCGATCTGCTCTTCTCGAGGAAAAGAGCCGACGCCGAGCGCCACGTCCGGCGCCGGGATGCCAAGCTCCTGAAAAAATATGTCCGACAGCCCTGGATCGTAATGCTGCCCAGTATGAACCAGCCGCTGCTCAAAAACGGGGCTTTCGCCAAATGCCCTGACAAGCGGGGCAATTTTCATGAAGTTCGGCCGTGCGCCGACGATATTGATTACTTTCAGCATAGTGTCCGATTACCTAGCGGAGAACGCCTCCAGACGCCACTTTATCGTAGGTCTGATACTGATGCTAAAATCCAGGCCCTGTATGTATGCTTTTTCGCATGTCCGGCGAGTTTGATTCAGCCTCAATCGGCCACTGCAAATAATCGGAATTCGAGCACGGTTTCAGTGCATCTAAACCATTCAGCCTCTTAGCTTGGCTGGTTTCAGAAACGTTTTCCCAAGGTTGCCTCATGAAGAGTTCCGATTGCTTTGAGCTGATATTGGAAGGTGTTCGCGATGATGCCGAGGATTCGAAGGAGAGGGTTGCGAAAGCCCTTCGTGGCCATGCCATCTCTCGCATCTTCGAGCTCGACGGAATCTTCGATAACGGGCCACTCCTGGTTCGACGCTCCGCCGATCGGCGCGAGCTCGAAACGTCATTCCGCGAGCTGAAGAGGGCGGGTGCGCAGGTGCTGCTCGTTCGGTCCAACGCAGACGTGAAAAGCATTTCGAAGCGCCGAGCTGCGCTTACCCTCATCGAGCGAGAGCTACCGAAAGAGAAGCCGGCCTCGGAAGGAAAGTTCCAAGACTATCTCACCGGCTACCTCTCCAGCATCGGCAAAGCACTGCACGGGCTTCGCGCGTCTGAAATCGGCGCTCTCGCGCAAGTAATCGCCACCGCGAAGGAGAACGGCAATCGCATCTTCATTTGCGGCGACGCCTCGGGTGCGCATCTCGCGTCTCTTCTCACGAATGACCTCATCACTGCGGTCACCGCCCCGTTCACCGTAACGTGCCTCAACGACGAAGTTGAAGAGCAAGCTCCAAGCGTGGAAGATCCGGGGTACGAGTTTGCGTTCGTGAAGCAGCTCAAAGCGGAGCTCGAGCAGAACGACCTCGTGATCGGAATATCTGCCCGAGGCAAATCGAACAGCGTTCGAAGAGCGCTCGATCAAGCGAACAAGCAGGGCGCAAGAACGGTGGCCATCGTAGGTGCCGACGCCGGAAACGTCCGGGCACAGAAACACATATACGTTCCCTCAGGCGCCGGCCGCGGGGGCTACTTCGAGGTGACCGTCCGCATGCTTGGACATATTGTATCCGGGTATCTCCTGGAGCGGGTGTAGCGAAGGTTTTAGCCCTATTCTAGCTTCTCCGAGCGGGAAATCGCTGATTTCAAGCGAAGGGTGGGAATGAAGGGATAACGTTCACGTCGAAAGCCCTTTCCTTGACCGGCTCGGTATATCCCAAGCATGCGTCGTAAAACGAAGCCAGCCGATGTGACTGTGATGCGACCGAGTATTTCTCCCTGCGAGAATAGATCTTCTCCCGAGCCTCACGCGAATTATACTGCGATAGATAGTTTTTCAGATCGTTCAGGTGTTGCTTCTTGAGTGGGAATCCAACTCCCATCCGTTTGAGCATAAACTTTTGGAACGTAAGGTCTGCGCTTTGCAGGACAGGAAGGCCGGCCTCCAAATAGTCGACATTTCGCGAGGAGCCGCAAAGCGAGAAGTGATACGCATTCTTGGAGTGCTTCGTCTCACGGCTCATGAAGACGGTGTGTGCTGCGATGTTCATCCCGATATGGTACTGCGTCAGCTCGCTGCAGATACGGTTCACCGGTACGGTCTGGTGGATGTGGACGCAGCCGTACTGCATCTGTAGCTCGTACAAATCTCCGTACAGCGTTCTAGGATCTGCATCGCCGAAGAGCATGTGCTTGTAGAGATGTACGTGGATTCCGGCTTGAGCAAACGCCTGGAAGAGGTCAAAGGCGCTGCTTTCTTTACGTTCGGTTTTTCCCTGAAGATCGATCCATCCCGCTTGGACAATATGGAGCTCTGGTCCCGGGCGGTCGACGATTTTCGGAGTCGTGTTCCAGCAGAATTCTGGAAAGAACAGGGTGTGCTTCGGCCGCGAAAGACCTGCGCGCTTGAGCGGCAAGTTTGTTTGGAGGTCGCGGCAAACAAGCCCGTCTGCGTTCAGGAAACAATAGCGCTGCGCTTCCATGAGCGCCGGGTGCTCGTAGATCATGCCGTCGAACACATCGGTGACGTCGAACAAAGTGACCCCCGGTTTGTCTTTGATGAACGAAAGAGCAGTTTCATCAACCGCGGAGGCGAACACATGAAAGATGCTCGCATGGAGACGACGAGCGAGATACTGCGCTTCTTCCGCAGTCCCGAAGGGAATCATCGCGTCGAAATAAAGCGAGATATCGTAGTCGGGCGCCTTCTTGCAGAGGAGAATTACCTCCCATCCGAACGCGCGTAGTCCGGCCGCGAGCTTGGTCTCTCGGACCTTAGGAATCTCAGCCACGAAGACGGCGCGGCGCTTCGAGCTCAGCGAAATCAACGCCGGTGCGCGAGTTTCAACGGCGGCGTTTACCGCTGACTCGCGCAAGTTCTTGCTGTTGCTTTGCTTGAGCACGCTCTCAAAAAACTGAAGTCCTGATTCGGGACCGTGAATCTGCGTCAGCAGCTCACCGAGCGACTGGAAAACCTGTTCGTCGATAATCCCTGCACCAAGCAGGGCTTGAATGAACTGCCATGCTGCATCGTGAGCTTTTGCTTCGACGAGCGCGCGTGCGGTATCGAATAGTTTCTGTGGCGCGGCGCCCTCACTCGAGAATCGAACGATGAGAGCTTGCGCTTCCGCAAGCTTGCCAAGGCGAAGCTTGACGCCTGCAAGGTCTGCAGCAATATCCGCGTCCCACTGCTCATCGAGCAGGGACTGGAGAATCGATTCGCTCTCTGCCTCACGCCCCGTTCGAACGAGTAGCTGTGCGAGGGCGACTCGGACTTTCCACCACTGCTCACGACCAGCAACTCCAGCCCTGAGCAGCTTCTCAGCTTCCTGTTCACCGCGGAGCTTTTCCACGAGAGAGCATTTTACAAGGTACGATTCTGCATCATGAGGATCGATTGCACAGGCGCGCGCGATAGTCTCCTCTGCCTCGTCGAACCGCTCGAGCTTCACCAAGACGTTCGCGAGGCGCCGCCAGCCTTCACCAAGGGAAGGATAGTGTTCCACCATTCGACGCAAAATGAACTCGGCTTCCGTCACCTCGCCGCGAGCAAGCAACTCATCTGCGAGTTTCGTTAGCTGGGTTTTGTAGTCGTAGATGGAGCTGAGCATAAGTCGGTAATGTCGGTTATAAGCTCATTAGATGTCGTAATTATCGGTAATGTCGCAAACTTTTGCCATGCGGCGAGCCGCATATGTGATTTAAATTCGGCCCGGCGGGCAGTTTTTTACGATTCAATGGAGGACCTATGAAACGGACGACATTTGCAGCTTTAGTTCTAATAGGTGCGGTTTGTTTGGTTGTTCCTGCGTGCAGTTGGGCGCAAGCGGCTGGCTCGGACATGATCAATCAAGAAATGAAGGACAACGGGCTTTTCCATCCGCACATTAATAATTGTGCTTCGTCCGAAGTGTTTGTTCCAGTCGGCGCTGGAGGAACGGGTGGTCCGACGGGATTTTGTATCGATAAGGACGAAAGTTCCGGATCGGGTATTGCTTGGGAGGATTGCCGTCAAAATTGTGCTTCGCTGGGAAAGCGACTTCCAGAGCCAGTCGAATTTAAGATTGCCTGTCAGCTATCTCCGACCGGGCTCATTAATATGACCAATGGTTTTGAATGGGCTAGCAATTTCTCAATACTTGAATATGACAGCGCCTCCGGCACACAGCACATGCAAGTGCCGGTGGTAGGTAACGGTTCGTGTTTATACGCGGGTGTCGGTGAATTTGCCAATGCGAGCTCAGCCGAAAACACAAATATCGCGTACAGATGCGTGCACGAGTATATTTTCGTTTGACCTTGCCCCGATTTCGTCAGTTGGGGCAGGGTTAGCTCCCTGGTTTGAGCCGGTCGGTGCTTGCGGATACTGTTGCTTCGGATGCTCCGGCAGGGACAATATCCGCTTCGAACCTCAACCAAAAATTCTCAGAGCAGAAAAACTCGGCCCCCATCGCCTCTACGGTTGTGAGCGGTGTATCCCATTTAAGGGGAAGCAGGTCCATGAACCGCTCAGAGTCGACACGGCTACGATAGGGGACCGACAGCTCAAACGTCCGTTGAGGAATCGTCGGATTAGTCGACGCAGCAATTTGATCCCAGGTGTCTCGAAAGAGCTGTTCAGTTGCGGCAAGCAGCTTCCCGTAGAACGTGCGCAGAGTATCGCCAGATGAATAAGGAACCAGTCGCCGCACAATCACGTCACCGGTATCAATCTTCTCGTCGATGTAGTGGATCGACACCCCCGTCGGCGTACCTTCAAAAACGGAAAAGAACGTAGTGCCGATGCCCTTACCGTAGGGCAGATATGTCGCATGCAGGTTGATCACTCTTCTCGGGAATGCGTGAACCACTTCCGGTCGAATGATCGGCCCGTAACCGCTGCTAATGATGAATTCAATGTGTTTGCTTTGAGCAAAGTCTAGCGTGATCGGCTCGCCCGTGCACTCAACTTCGTTCCCCTTCGATTGCAAGAAGTCGCGGATCGGAGCGTTCCGCCAAAGTGGTCCCAAAAGAAGGATCTTCATCGAAGGGCTCCTTGGATTACATTTACGCGAAAAGCGCTGTCACCGTGCGGCTCAGTGAAGAATTCATCGCTCGCGAAAAGCTGCTCGGCTTGTGGAGTCGATCGTCGAACGTTTGCAAACACGCGTGCACCGGGCCGATGCTTTCTTAACTCCGATGTCGCTGAGATTAACGCTCTCGGGACGAAACCCTTCCCAAGATAGGGAGGGCGGATGAAGATTGTTGCTTCAAATTCGTCCGGACGGACCAGCTCCAGTCGAACAAAACCAATGCGGATAATGTCGACAAGGACAACGTAAAGTCGAGTGCGCTGGTTAGACGTTAGGAACTGATTAAACCACGTTCGGCTTTGATCTTTCGTGACGGCCGGTTGTGTCTTGAAGAAAGAATAGCGAACAGGGTCGCGGTACCATTCCCACAACGCGGTGCGGTCGTCTGCGGTTGCAAGGCGGGTGACAACGTCCGTGACCATACTTCCTCAGGTGAAACAATCAGGGACTGGCAGTTTCGGCAACAGCTCCGTCGGAATCGTCGTCGGGCTCTGTGCAATCGCCCGATGAAACCGCAGCACATCCTCGACGCGCTCTACGGTCGTCCAATCACGGATGACGACCTTCTCGAGGAGTAGGTGGATCGCAGCACCAGCCTCGATACATTTCTGGTAGACAAGACGTCGTCGCTCTTCATGCTTGGGAAGCATGAACATGCTGCACATCCCAATCCCTTCAATGGTCCGAAGGAGGGGATACAACCCTTCAAGCTGGAGGTAACACCCCGGGAACGAGTATTCGCCGACAGAGAGCTTGAACATCAGGTTATTCTTCGCCGCGTAGTCACGCAACATGAGGTTTTGCATCGGCGCCGGGACGCGCAAATTGCCGAACGCGACGTTCACGACATAGCCCTGAAGGACGTTTCGAGCTGAAGCTGTACTACTCATCGAATCCCTCCGGCACTTTGTAGTTGATGCCGACGCGAGTGACGACCTTAGTCGTAATCGGGAGATAGAAATCCCCCAGCTTCTTTTCTTCGCTCATGTACGGAGTGAAAAGGCCTTTGAAGCGGACGTTCATCGACCAGCGCGTCTCAGGAGTCACGTTCACAACGTTTCCGTGAAGCAAGTTCGGTGAGAACACGAGCACGTTTCCGTACGGGACCTTTACCCATTCGAAATCCTTCTCATATGCTTCGAAGAGCTTGTCCGATCCGCCCGTTTTTGAAATGTCCCGAAGTCGCTTGTTCACCGTGCGATTCTTCTCCGGACTGAGCAGATACATCGCCTTGGTGTCGTAGACGTCAACGAGAGGGAGCCAAGCGACGACTTGGAAGGGAGACTCTTCTGACCAGGTATCAGCATGTACGCTGAGGAGCGAGCTTCTGTCATTCGGATATTGGACCGAAAGGTTGACGCTGCTCTGCATCGCGAGCTCATTTCCCACGACGGCGTCGAGCGCTGATTTGGCGAGGCCGTAATACGTCGGTTTGAACCACGGAATGGCGTTCATCTTACTGAACACCTTGAGTCGCATATCGTTCAGCTTTTCAACCGGCACCTGCTCATGAACGAAGTTCAAGAAATGCGCTTCGTCCTTCGGAAGAGGCGCTCCGATATGTTCAGCGACAATCTCCACAATTGCGTGTCGCAGCGCATCGAGTGCCGAACGATTGTCTACCGGGTGATTGAGATAGCCCTGCGTGAGAAATTTGTTTCCGAGCGCTTCTTCGTTCGGATCAATGAACGTTTCGAAGACCGACATAGCCCGCTCCTGTCAGCAATTACCTAGAATAATGTCGTTCTACTTTCGAGAATGCGGCGATGCAATCCTCGACCTCTTGTTCGCCGTAGCATTCGTTCACGTACAGATTGAACGATCGATCGCGTGCACTGATAGCGTTCACCGTGACGAAGTCGTCGGAAAGATACTCCTGCGCCCAGGGCCAGGTGCTCACCAGGCATCCGTAGTGGTCTCCAAGTCCGATCCCTTCCGCTGCCACAGCTCTCGCAAAGTCGAGCTTGGTGCAGGTCAGTTGGGATTCGTCAACGAGTATCGGGAAATAAAATGGCGAGAAGCCCTCGTGGAAGTTGAATGGGGTGAGCGAGCTGCATTCCTCTTTCATGCGTGGAAGCAGTCGTCGGAGGAACGCCTTCCGTTTCTCGTTGCACTCGTCGAGACGGCGAAGCGAAGCGAGACCGACTGCGCAGCGGAACTCGTCCGTGTTGAAATTCAGAGCGGGAAATGCTGCATATCCCGGATTCCGCAGATCAAGCTCGTGCCGTTTCCATACCGGCTTTCCGCGATCGGCATGGCCCTGCGCCTTTTGGTAAAGATCGTGATCCGTGGTGTAAAGAATTCCGCTGCTCCCGCCCGCGGCCAAGTTCTTGCGATACATGGTCGAGAATGCCGCGATGTCGCCAAACGTCCCGACCTTCTTTCCTTTCCAAGAGCCGCCCGTTGCCTGGCTGCAATCTTCGAGAACTTTGATCCCGCGTTTGTGAGCTTCCTCGACAATGCGATCGATCTCGAGTGGCTCACCTCCCGCATGAATTGCTACGAGCGCAGAGGTGCGTGGAGTGATTCGCGCAAGGAACTGTTCGACGCCCATGTTGAAGCTGTTCACCGCCGCATCAGCGACGACTGGCACGAATCCCTGAAGAATAATCGCGCCAAGTGGACCGCTGTCGGTCACCGGAGATATGATGACCTCGCTGCCCGGTGGCAGATCGAGCGCTCTCAGCCCAACGAACACACCCGCAGTGCCGCAGCTTACGCCGTCGGCATATCCGCCGCCCTGGTAGCGAGCGAACTCGTCGCAGTATTTATCTTCGTAAAACGATTGATAACCGGGATCTTCGCCGCGCTCACGATAGAAACGGATGCATTCCATCAGCATCGCTTCTTCATCCGGCCCGAAAGCGAAGCGCGCGGGCATCTTGGTCGAACGAACCGGTGTACCGCCGTGAATCGCAAGCTTCTCGTCTGATTTGATCTTTGCAGCGGTGGCCATGCTTACGGGTGCTCAATGAAGTTTAAGAAATGCTCATCTTCGGTCGTGAGACCATTTTCGCCGACGAGCGACACCAGGTGATTTCTGACGATCTCTTTCGAAACGGTTTGTCGACTCCTCAGCCGCTCTCGAGACTCGGCGAGCTTACGACCTATCGCGGGGCCGTCAAACGGCTTCACGCCTTCTTCGACGAAGCACTTGCCGGCACTCCAGTTAATCCCGTGCGTATCAACTGCGGCACCGACTTCCGGAAATTGCCCGGCATTTACGTCTGCGCGAAGGGCAAGAACCGATATGTGAGGGTCCTGGTGCGCGAGCACGAATCCGTGCCTGTAAAGCTCCCCAACTACTGTCGAGAGGCGATTCGTTGCATGCCATCCCCAACCTTCGAAGACAACGAGCCGAGGACCCGAAGACCCTTCGAGCATCAAGCGGCAGAGCTTCGCCATGAATGATAAGCTCATATAGTGCATCTCGCACAAGACGTGATTGCATGTGACGATATCCACCGTTGGAATATGGCCCTGCGGCAGGCGCATCGCCTCCCACCACGGAAGGTGGATCGCTGGTAAGAAGCCGGCCTCGCCACTCAAGAGATGTTCAATATGTTTTCCTGAAAGCCCCCCAGTCGCGACTTCGACCAGCCGCGAACCATACAGATGAGACAGCAGGCGGTTCTGATAAAGATAGAATGCCTGAGTAACATCGTAGCTCATGTATCGGTAATTGGAGCCGGTGAGTAGCGCGCCGAGGTATCCGCATCCGGGGCCTATCTCAAATACGCGAGCGGACTGATTGTTCGTCACGAACTGAATATGTCGTAAGACGTTGATGCTGTGGGCGATGGCGCTCTTACCGCAGCCCGGCTTCCCGAAACGCTTCTTGCAGAGCTCGGCTACCGCAGAGGAAAGAAAGCGGTACTTTTCAAACTCCTCTTCCGTGAGGGCACCGAGGACTGAATCGAAGTAGTAGTCGAAGCGGCGCTCTTGCATTACATCGACAAAATTGTAGAGCTCGTTTTCGTCTACGACGCGCGACGGATATCCGAATGAGCTGAAGTGAGAGGGAGCGAAAGCTTCACGATATCGATTGCTCGCGCTCGTCAGGGCGGCCTGCTCGCTGCGATTGTATTCGTCGATCGGGATGAGGGTCATTGCGCAGATTCCTTGGTGCGTTCATTGTGGAGGTAGCATTCTTTGCAGATGGACGGGATATCTCCCTTGATATGAGCCTCGCGGAACGTGCGATACTCCTCCCCGGTCCAATTTTCGAGGAAGCTCTTCCCCCGACCAATCTCTGAAACATCCGGGTTGGCAATCATCGAACAGGGAACTGTTCTTCCATCAGAGCCGATAAAAGCGCGTTCGAAGGGCCAAGGGCAAAGTGTCTCTGGAGCGTCCGAGCTGTACTTCTTGGTGATATTCCAAAATCGAACGTCGACTCCGAGCCGCTGTCCCCGATCCACGAGGGCCAACAAGCGACGCTCGCTGAGTATGTCATCTGTCTGCGCGTCGTGGTTCCTTTGCGCGAGCTCTTCCGATCCCCACGCATGCACCTGCAGTGAAAAAACTTGATTGGAGAATCCAAGCTCGTGCGCGAGATCAACAAGAGCTTCGAGCTGGTGTACGTTCTCTCGCTGCACTACGGTCCACATCTTTGTCCGAAGCTTGCCCGCGCTCCGGCTGTATTGGTTGATGAGTTTGCAGTTGGCCGTGACCTGCTCAAAATCTGCCAGGCGGCGGATGCGCTCATAAACTTCCTTGTCCGCTCCGTCGATTGAGATCTGAATCTCGTTGATGTCGCTGTCGACAAGCTTTTTGTAATTGTCCCGGCGGTGAAGAAGAGATGCATTCGTTACCGTTCGCACCCAGATATGCTGAGCACGTGCGTAGCGAACCATTTCGAAGAAATCATCGCCTTGTAAGAGCGGCTCTCCGATGCCGTGCAGCTTGATTTCGACCAAACCATACTGCTCGTCGATCAGCCGCTTGAACTCGTCAACGGACATGTCTCTGGCGCGTTTGCCCTTCTTGAAATCGTTCGTGATGCACATGATGCAGCGAAAATTGCACCGCGAAACGTTTTCGATGTCGAGCACGATGGGCAGGTAGTCGACGGTCGCGCTGCGACGATTTGAGGCGAGATAGCGCTCGTAGTTCTCTCGACGGCGCGAGGAATACGCCAACGCGAGCTCTCGTTCACGCGTGTAAGCTTCGCGTCCGTCCGCGGGGAGTGGAGACGGAAGCGCTCGCAGTCTGTCTGGGGAAATATCTTGATCCATCTGCGTGACGCTGCTGTTGCCGACTGCGTCCATACGAAAAAACTCACCAGTTTTGCGGGACTAATCCTCTTTAAAAGATGAGCGAAAGCGCGGCTTGGGTTCGGCGTACCTTTGCTTGTTCGGCCTCGCGTTGAGTATCCGGAGCGTCTGAATCGAACGATAAGATCGATTACCGACCCAGTGAGGCGATTCCGCACACCAACGGTCAATTTCCGCGCTCGGTGTGACGAGACGGACGACCTACGGTCTCGCTCAAAGAAGATCGAGCCTGAGATCGACGATCTGCGGTACTGTCATCGAATTGACACTTGATGGGTTGTCGAACCACTCTGCTGATTTCCTACATCCGAATAGGGCGGCACACCTGCGTGCTGCAAATGGAATTACGTTTGCCCTAGAATCGATGCCGCTTCGCGATGCAAAACGATAACGAAAAACGGCCGTATCTCGACTTCTACACGACGCACAAGATCTCTCCCGTCGGACAAGATATCTCTGCGCTGAGGAAACACTTTGAACGGCGCGAGAGCTTGTATCGCCATCTCGGCATTCCATCACGGTTGCTTCGTGGATGCGAGGTGATCGAATTCGGCCCTGGCTCGGGTTACAACGCGCTTTTCACGGCTTCACTCAATCTCGCACGTTACGTTCTCGTGGACGGAAATCCGACGGCGATTCAGACCCTCACGAAGAACTTTCACGAATATAACGTTCCGTTTGAAAGCATCGAGATCGTGAGCTCTCTCATCGAGCGATTCGACACCGCCGACCGCTTCGATCTCGTGTTGTGTGAAGGCGTGGTTCCCTTTCAACTCGATTCAAAAGCATTTTTCCGACATGTGGCGCAATTCACGAAACCCGGCGGCATTGTCGTCGGCACATCGATAGACTCGGCGTCGTTTCTTGGAGAATCGCTCCGCCGCTTGATTGCCATGAAGCTCAGCCCGTTCTCGGATCCGATGGAGGACCGGGTGAAGGTACTCGAACCGTTCTTTGCCTCGCATTTGAAAACGCTCAAGGGAATGAATCGACCTGCCCGTGACTGGGTTCAGGACAATATCATCATCAAGTATTTTGCAGGTTTCTTCTCTATCACGGACGCGATTGATTCGGTTTGTGACGGATGGACATTCTACGGCAGCTCCCCGCGATTTATGCAAGATTGGAGGTGGTATAAGGACCTCCACGGAGATGAACGCACGTCCAATGCGAGTCTCAAAGTGCAGTACTTGAGCAACATCGCAAACCTGACAGACTACCGGTTTGAGTTGCCGGCACACTCTCCTGAAACCGGAACGCGAATTTTGCGTCTTGCTCAGGACTGTTTTGAGCTTATGCAACAGATTGAGGACAGTTCGGAACCGTCCCAGCTGAACTGCGAAGCAGCAGCGAAGATTCGGGAGCTTTCCCACATCAACGAGTTTATGCCGCAGACCAAATTGGCCTTTACTGAAGCCGCCGATTTTCTCGAAGAACGAATCGGAGCCGACGACTTCGACAATTTTAAAACCTTCTTCGGAAGGGGCCAGCAATACGTGAGTTTTATCAGGAACGATTAACTATGACGATGAGATCCGACAAACGCGTTCCGGTCGAAGAGTTTGCCGCAAGAGGAATCCAGGGCGAACCGTGGGTTGAGCTCGGAACTGCAGCCGAGCTCGAGAACTGGGGTGAGAAAGAGCAGATTGCTTACAACCAGCTGCGTCGCCAAACAACGAAACGCAATTTTTACATCCAGGCGTTTGATTCGCTCTACGCGAACGAAATTGTTGGGGACTACATGGAGTTCGGGTGTCACCGCGCGAGAACCTTTCGGATGGCGGTGAGCGAAGCGCGGCGGCAGAACATGCATTTCATGAAGTTCCACGCCTTCGATAGCTTCGAGGGTTTGCCGGTCATCGAAAACGAAGACGAAGTGTCAGTGTCGGACTACACGCCCGGCGCGCTCGCTACCAGCGAAGAAGAATTCCGTCGTCTGGTGACGAGCCTGGGTGTTTACACCGACAAAATTCACACGTACAAAGGTTTTTATCAAAAGAGCCTTACCTCGCAGTTGCAGTCCGAGCTCTTCGAACGGGGTGTTCGAGCCAGCATGATTTGTGTTGATTGCGACCTCTACGAAAGCGCTGTTCCGGTGTTCAAATTCATTGAGCCGTTTTTGCAGCCGGGAACATTGATTTATATCGACGACTATCACGTCGGATACAAAGGCTCGCCGTTTGCCGGGGTGGGAAAGGCTTTCAAAGAGCTGCAAGAGCGGAGCGAATTCACGTTTGCTCAGTTTCTGCCCATCGGCGGCTTCGGTATGTCATTCATTACGTGCAAGGTTTAGCGCGCAGCGGATTTTGGGAGGTGGCATGAAAAAAGTTCTGATTATTGGTGGCGGATTTGCCGGCTGCACGAGCGCACATCAGTTGGCGCTTCAAGGGAAAAATTGGGACGTAACTATCGTCGAGGCAGGGCCGTTCCTCGGTGCGGGCGTCCGGACCTTTTGGTTCGGCGGGCACCCCTACACGTTCGGGCCGCGACACTTTTTGACGCAGAACAGACGCGTCTACGACTTTCTCAACCATTTCTGCCCGCTTCGTCTTTGTGCCGACCACCAATTTCTGACCTACGTCGAACGTGACAACGCATTTTACAACTTCCCGATCCACGTTGACGACATCGAGCGGATGCCGGACTGTGATAAGATCAAGGAAGAGCTCAGAACCGTGAAGGGTGTTGCGAACGCCCAAAACATCGAAGATTATTGGGTCGGATCTGTTGGTCAGACGCTGTATGACAAGTACATCAATCAGTACAGCAAGAAGATGTGGCAGATCGATGATAACAAGATCCTCGACACGTTCAGTTGGTCGCCGAAAGGGGTAGCGCTCAAAGAGGGTCCTCGGGCTGCGTGGGATACAGCGATTTCTGCGTATCCCTACGCGGAAGACGGCTACAATAAATACTTCGACATCAGCACTGCTCAGGCGAAAGTACTGCTCTCAACGAAGATTGAACATTACGACATTCCGAATAAGACTGTCGTAATCAAGGGCGAGAAAAAAACGTTCGATGTCATTATCAACACGATTTCACCCGACATCCTTTTCGAACATTGTCACGGTGAGCTCTTCTACCTTGGTCGTGACCTGCACACGTTCGTGCTTCCAGTGGAGCACAGCTTCCCGGAGAACGTTTACTTTCTCTACTATGCGAACAACGAGAAATTCACTCGGCTCGTCGAGTACAAAAAATTCACTCATCACAAGTCGCCGACCACATTGATCGGTATGGAGATTCCGTCAGACAACGGAAAGCACTATCCTTTCCCGACGAAGTTCGAGCAGGCGAAAGCGGATAAGTATTTCGCGATGATGCCTGACAACGTCTTCTCGATAGGTCGTGCCGGTGCCTACCGGTACGGTATTGATATCGACGACACCATCGAGCAGGCGATGGGTGTTGTCGAAAAGCTTGCTTCGTGATTCGTCATGAAGACCGCACGCCCGGCACTTTTTTTGGATCGGGATGGGGTGATCGTTCACGACATCGACGGTGAGGCTGTTCGCTCGCCAGATTCACTCCGGATCGTCTCCGGCATCGTTGAAGTCCTACAATCTGCACGTCGTGCAGGCTACCTTCTTGTTGTCGTATCGAATCAGCCTGATGTCGCACTTGGCAAAGTGACAGTTGAAACTCGGATGGAGATAGAGCAGGCGTTCGTTCGCCTTCTCGAGACCCAAGGAATATCTTTCGATGCCGTTCGCTACTGCTATCATCACGAGAGAGGGACTGTCCGCGGCTTGAGTGGTTCATGTGAGTGCCGGAAGCCAAAACCCGGAATGTTGATTGATGCGGCCGATGAGCTGAATATTGACCTTGCTTCTTCGTTGATTGTCGGAGATCGTGCTTCGGATATTAAGGCTGGAGAGTCAGCCGGTGTAAGAACCGTGCTCTACGACCCGCGACAGGCGCAGGACTTGTACCTTTCTCTCCACCGAATAACACCGGATAACACTATCACAAGCTTTTCCGAGCTTATTCCACTGCTCGCGGCGCCAGTCTTATGATCCGAAAAGCAATATTGCTTGCAGCCGGCCGGGGTGAACGGATGGGGTCATTGACCGATCATCAGCCGAAGCCCCTCATTCCGATAAGCGGGAAGCCGCTGATGCAATATGGTATCGAGCTTCTTGCCTCGCATGGCGTCGACCATATCGGCGTGAACGTAAGCTACCACGCCGAGAAGATCAAAACGTACTTTGGGGGTGGATCTCGCTTTGGTCTAAAGCTTGAGTATGTTGATGAGCACGAGCTGACCGGTACGGCAGGAGGGATGCGCAAGGTTGCTGCGGCGATGGCTCTCTCCGAGCCTTTTTTTGTGTTGTCCGCCGATATGCTGGTGAACTTCGATCTGCGAGCTGTCGCTGAAGCGCACAGGGTGAGCGAAGGCATCGCTACTTTGTGCTGCTACTTCCGCCCTCGCGACCAGCTGAAAAAATCAGGAGTGATTCTGTTCGATGAGTCGACGAAAAAGATACTCCGGTTCGTCGAACGACCTCAAACTGACTCCGAAATAGTCTCGCAATGGGTGAGTTCAAGCGTATACGCTTTTTCTCCCGAGATACTGAGCTTCGTTTCCCCCAAGGACGAAGGGTCGCCTGTCGTCGACCTTCCACGGGATGTTTTCCCGAAGGTGCTCGCTTCTTCAAAAAAAATATTTGCGTTTCCAGTAGATGGGGCGAAATTTTATCAGCTTGGAATCGACACTCCCGATCGAATCGCACGGGCCGAGCAGGATATCGCCTCCGGCCGGTTTCGAACAGTGACTGGTCGCGAGACGGAAGGACATTGAACGTGACGAATCTTGCTGCCGCGCTGAATGAAAATCTACCTATTGACCCGCTGAGCACTGCGCCGGCGCTACCTTTCGTGGAGGGTATCTTCCGGCTCGAGGACGCGCCGAAGGATCTGTGGGATGACGACCATCGTCGCGCGCTAGGGGACGCGTATGTCTCGCTGGCGCGCACGCTCATGCCCGTGGCAACGGGTCAAATGCAGGTCGAGGCTCTCTTCCAAGTCGCAAGATATTTTGCTTACGGTCTCGAATTGGCCTCCGACAACATCTCTGCTGACGCGATCGAAGCATGCTATTCCGCCGCATTTCTGTACCATTTCGCCGGGGACCAAGACAGCTGTTATCGATGGATTGAGTCAGCGCACGAAAGACGCGCCATCCTTATCAACGCCCACCCGCTTGGAAAGAGCGGACTTCGTTTTTTTCAAACTCGCACGGGTACGCTCACGCATTTTGGCCATCTCGTCAGCGAGCCGGAATTCTTTTTGAAAATGAAAGTTCTCGGGCTGCTTCCAGAATGGTTTCAGCCTGTGCTTCTTGCACCAAACGGAAAGGTAGCAAATCCGGCGCTACTCGAGTACTGGAAGCGTTACCTCTGCGTCGTAACTGATCCCGGGCTGTGCCAATTGCTTCAACCTCTCGCTCGAGATCTCGAGTACGACTCGTGTTGGCTGCGTGTGAAAGAAGGCAAGCCGCTCCACCTTCATCATGCGATGGTGAAGCTGCAAGATCGGTGGGATCGAGAGGTGGGCCGCCCGCTCCTCTCGATCGACGAACAACATCGGGAGCAGGGTCGGGCCTTGCTCGAGTCGCTCGGACTTCCAAAAGACCGGTGGTTTGTTACCCTCCATGTCCGCGAGCAATTGGCCGGTTCCGGAAATCCGACGGAGGAAGCATTCTGGACCTATATGAACTCGTCGGCTCAGAACTACATTCCAGCTATAGAATCGATCGTCCAAAGAGGCGGAGCAGTTGTACGAATAGGAGCGCCGCATATGACACCGCTTCCTTCGATGCCGTTTGTCATCGACCTTCCCCATCGGATACCGTCCACGGATTGGCTCGACATCTATTGTTCCGCCGAATGTCGTTTTTTTATTTCGAGTGCGTCGGGTCCGAACGGAGCCGCCTCGCCCTGGGGCAGACCGAATATTTGGACAAATATTGTGGGCACTGACTTCTATCCGTATGGCGGCGAGGATCTCTTCTTGCCGAAGCTTCAATACTCTGAACGTGACGGTCGATTGCAAACCTTTGCTGAAGCTCTGTCACCGCCATTCACTTCCTGCGTCAATATGCACGTCTATGCCCGGGAAAAGGTGCGTGTCTTGGAGAATACTCCTGAAGAAATTCAAGGTGCGGCGATCGAGATGATGGATCGGATGGATGGGAAATCCTTGTATTCTGAGCGGGATGAGATCTTGCAGGCCCGTTTCAGGCGTGAAGCGCTCCTGCGATCAGTGTCTGGTGTGATGAACTGCCGCGTAGCGCGAGATTTCCTGAGGGCGCATAGCGAGCTGCTTCCGGCGTAACGTTTCCATTCGCTGCATGACGTGGGGGAGTAACTCGCTGAAGAGTCTGATCATTTCGAGAATCTTTTCGGGGATCCGAAGCCTTCAAACCTGCATCATAATCATATCATTGCAACCGAAGGTAAGTGATGGAACCACAGATCTCGCACGCGAAGTCAGGCCCTGCAGGTCAGCGCACGAGTACGCGTTGCTCGGCCCTGCTCGGCGCCGCATACACTCTCATCGTGCAAAAGCGTAAGTCTTTCCTTTCTCGAGCAGCCGCATTTCCATTGTTTCTTGTTTTGCTACCGGTCATCGCAGTTTATGGCGTCTTCGCTCGGCAACCTGCGGTGGAACAGAAGGATCCAACCGCAGAGTACATCTATCCGCTCTTCTAGAGAACAGGTGCGCATGGCAGAGGAGCGGAAACTGACTGTCGATTGGCGAACGGTTCCTGGTCGATATATTAAGGACCCGCGCCTCGGACATCGACTTGGCCGCAATTACGCTGGGGGAGAAATCGCGCACTGGGAATGGAACAACGTCTGGTTCGGTACCGACCAAGATGGCTTCGTTCACAATGGCACGACGCCGCGCGACTACCATGCGGACGACAAGTCGCTTACACGCGTTTTCGTCATGGGCGGATCTACGGCGATGGGAATGGGTGTAAACAGCAATTCTGAAACGCTGAGCGCGCAATTAGAAAGATTCCTTCGAGCCGACTCACCGAAAATCAGAGTGCTCAATTGTGGTGTCGGATCGTACATGTCATGGCAACAGCTGAGCTATTTGTCGCTCGAGTTGATTGGGTATCAACCCGACGTAATCGTCGTGCTGGACGGAATCAATGACTGCTTGAGCTCGACATGGGGTAATAAGGGGCTCCGGGGTGGGTGGATTCCAAATACCCATCGCTCACTGGACGACGTTGTGCAGATGGTGCTTCAGGCATCGGGCTATTCTTCGCTCAGCCATCAGCTCCGCCGTAGAATCCTCAGCTCGAAGCTTGCAGCAAAAATAAAAACTTTCTTTGACGAACTTCAACACACGGCATCCACGAAGGTAGAGATGCCGAATAAGATTTGGGGAGAGATGGATTATTCGACTTGGTCGGTCAAGCCCGAATCCGTCGACTGGTACATCCGAAACGTCCGCAGTGCCATCGGGCTCAGCAGAGCCAACGGCGCGAAGATAATCTACCTCTTACAGCCGCAACTTGCGTGGGGTAGCCGAAAACGAACGGACGAGGAGTCCGCACTCTTCGCAAAAATTGCTGCGCGCATGCCACCTGTGCCGACGCTAGTCCCAGAATGGTTCGCCATGGTTCGGTCGCGGTTCCTCGAGCTGCGAAAAGACCTTCATGACGGGTGTATGGTGCATGTAGAAGATGCGAGCGAGTGGCTGGATGACGTCGACGAGACCGTCTATCACGACTGGAACCACTACAACGCTCGAGGGCAGGAAGTTTTAGCACTGCGAATTCAAAGAATCTTGCGGGGGATGGGAATCGGAGTGCCCAAGAAGGACGAGCACGTGCACCACTCGCAAGCTCGACTCTGACGGCAAGTCACCGGAGAGCGAGAATCGTCTCGGCGAGCGATGCGAAAGATTCTCGATGTTCGTCATTCTGTATCCTCAAGTGCGGATTCAGCGGTTCTTCTGATCTCTGAGTGAGGCCTGGAACCGGGGCGCCGGAAGAATAGAGCCCTTTTTGGTCTCTCTGCTGGAGCGTTTCTTTCGTTACGGAAACAAAGACCTCCCGATATCCACTACATTCGCCGCGAAGCCAATCGCGCACCTCCGCGTAGAGAGACACAGTAGCAGCAACGACCACGATATTCTGGCCGGCGACAAATTTGCAAAGTCGTGCGATGCGCCAAGCGTTCTGAATTCTGCCTGCGTCGTCGTAGCTTAAGTCATTTCCGAAGATAGCCCTGACAGCGTCGCCGTCGACGAGTATCGCTGGTGTGCCCCGCGACTCCAAGGCGAGCATTACCTCTTTCGCGAGTGTGGTTTTTCCGGCACCGGGGTAACCAGTAATCCAAAAAATTCGCGCGCTATTCGACTGATCGTCCATTCAGTTTAGAAGCTACAGGCCCGGTAAAAGGCCCGCAAGTTTTCGAATCTTGGAGTAGGAAAAAACATCAAATTGGGAGGTTATGAGGTCTGGTGGCAGTTTCACCCGCAAGGTTCAAAATGGCTCGAATCCACTTCAGCACGAAGGCCCAAACGTTACTCGCATTGAAAGGTCGTCTGAGCCGATCGACGGTACTTCCCCTAAGATGTTTTACAGTCGAAACGTGGCGAACGGAATCTGAGAATGTCATTCGAACTATTCAGGACGAGTTTTCTTCCTCACCGCAGATCATTGTGCGAAGCTCCTGCGCCGCTGAAGACTCTGCGAGCGCGTCTCACGCGGGAGAGTTCTGCTCGATCGGAAACGTGGTTACTGGGGACACAAAGTCCGTCGTCGATGCTATTGATAGCGTCATCCGATCATACGGGCGAGAAGAATCTTCCGACGAATTTTTTGTGCAACCGCATCTTTCCGACGCAGTCCTGAGTGGTGTTGCATTCTCGCGAGACGGCGATTCTCTCGCTCCGTACTATGTCATCAACTACGACGACACCACAACTTCAACGTCGAGCGTAACCGCAGGGACCCATCAAACAAAGACTTACATTCGGTTTCGGGGAACCAAAGAACCGGCACCGCAAAAGCGATTAGATCGCATTGTCGGGTGCCTCGAGGAGCTCGAAGCACTTTTTGAATGCGATCGGCTCGACATCGAGTTTGCATTCACCGCTTCTGACGAGCTTATCTTATTTCAAGTGCGGCCTATCGCCGCCCGCCCGACAGCTTCGTCAATCTCGGAAAACGACTTTGCTCAATATCTGGTGCGCATCCGCTCAAAACTGGAAAAGCTGAGTCGGCCCCACCCGTATCTCTTCGGTGACCGCGGAATGTACAGCGTCATGACGGATTGGAATCCGGCTGAGATGATTGGCCTCCGTCCGAAGGCGCTCGCGCGATCACTCTACCAACAGCTTATCACCGACGATATCTGGGCATATCAAAGGAACAATTACGGCTACAAGAACGTGCGCAGTTGCCCGCTTTTGGTCGATTTTTTGGGCCTTCCATATATCGACATTCGAGCGAGCTTCAGCTCATTTGTCCCGCAAAAAGTCGACAATGCGCTCGCTCACAAGCTTGTCAATTACTACATGGATCAGCTTACAGAGCGCCCGAGCGACCATGACAAGGTAGAGTTCGAAATCGTCCACTCATGCTACGATTTGAATCTTGCCACGCGCATCAAGAAGCTGCTGCGTCACGGCTTCACTGAGTTGGAGCTAGACCGGCTGAAATACGCTCTCCTGGATCTAACAAACACAGTGGTTTCGACAACAAAGGGTCTGTATCAGGAAGATTTGAAAAAGCTCGATGAGCTGACGAGCCGATTTGACGGCATCGTGGCGAGCGAGTTGTCCCCGATCGATAAAATCTATTGGCTCATCGAAGATGGAAAACGATACGGCACTTTGCCTTTCGCTGGCCTCGCGCGCGCGGGTTTTATCGCCGTGCAGATGCTCCGATCTCTTGTGGACCTAAAAATTTTTTCCGACGAGGACTATCAGAGCTTTCTCGGATCGCTGAATACGGTTGCGAAGCGATTGGCGAACGATACGGAGCGAGTGCAAGTGGGAACGCTCAGCAAGGAAGAGTTCCTTCAACGATATGGTCATCTGCGTCCTGGAACGTACGACATACTGTCGCTTCGTTACGATGAGGCTCCAGAATTATACTTCCAAGGGCTGTCGTGCGGCGTAACCGAGTCGGCAGAATGTGAGTTCCACCTAACTTCCGAACAATACGGGCGTGTTGCAGACGCGCTGAAGGAAAACGGACTCCTCGCGAGCGTCGACGAGTTTTTTCAGTTCATCCGGGAAGCTGTCGAAGGACGGGAATATGGGAAGTTCTTGTTTAGCCGGAATGTCAGCCAGATACTTTCGTATCTGGTGGAGCTCGGCGAGAAACACGGCATGGCTCGTGAGGACCTTGCGTTCGTCGATATCGAAACAGTGCGGCATCTCTATACGAACCTGACCCATGAATCTCTTCCGGAGATTCTCCGGACGGACATCCAGCGGAATAAGCAGCGATACGATGTGGCCTGCGCAATCCGTTTGCCGCAACTGATCCAGCGCGATGCAGACGCGCTACACTTTTTTCTCAGCGAGGTTGAGCCGAACTTCATCACCCGACGTGCGATAGCCGAAACCGTCGTCATCGAGGAAGACTTATTCGAGATCGATCTTTCACAGAAGATTGTTTTCATTCGGAGCGCCGATCCGGGCCACGACTGGATCTTCTCTCGCAAAATCGGTGCACTTGTGACGATGTACGGAGGCGTGAACTCGCACATGGCGATTCGCTGCGCTGAGCTTGGGATCCCGGCTGTCATTGGTTGTGGGGAACAGAACTACGCAGAGTGGTCTCGCGCTCGTCATCTTCAGATCGACTGTGCAAATCGGAAAGTTCGCGTACTCGCGTCGAATGGACCCGAGCGCAGTTAAGCTAGCTCTTCTTCTGCGCACACCAGATTCGAGTTTGGTAAGGAACGTCGATTGAATCGACGTTCTTCGCTCGGAGAAAGTTCTCGATCTCGTCAACGATCGTTTGAAAGCTGTTTCCAGCTTGCCTATGCAGAGTGGCATGGGAGCGCCAAGCTTCGACGCAATCATCAATTGATTGGCGATGGCTGACCGGGCC
This sequence comes from Bdellovibrionota bacterium, assembly GCA_046328905.1. Lineage (GTDB taxonomy): Bacteria > Bdellovibrionota_C > UBA2361 > SZUA-149 > CAZDWZ01 > JAXLVP01. Next base: position 210,680 of record JAXLVP010000002.1, on the reverse strand, counting down.
TTCGAGCTTGTGAACTTTCCCAAACAGACCTGAGGCGTTGATTACTTCCGTCTGGTCCTCTCGGCGGCTACCGTAGTCGTATTCCGGAATGTGCTTTCGAATGACAGATTCAATTCCTTGTTGAATCGGATCTTCGAGTGAGCGGTGGTTCCACATGCATGCAAACCATCCTCGGTTTTTCAAAATTCGCGCAGTTTCAACGAGTGCCCGCGGTCGGTCTGTCACGTTGAACGATGAGCCGAAAGTGACCATGTCAAATGAAGAGACGGGCTGCTTGGTATCTTCGCCCGTGCCCTCAATCCAGCTCACGTTGGGCAGATTGGAGGTCAGACGCATACCGTTTGCGCGCATTGCATCGTTCGGTTCCACGGAAGTGACTCGATAGCCCCGCTTCGCGATCGGCAGTGTGAGATGCGCGGTGCCGGCTCCAACATCGCAGATTACAGAGTCTGCATCTAAACTTGCGAGCCGCACCATCTCGTCGAGCGCTTGGTCCGAATAGGGCGCGCGCTTGAGGTAGGCGTCCGCGAGGTCGGTGTAATCCCATTCCGTCTTCATAAGGTCTCCAGATTTGTCGGATTATTACTATCAATTGGGGGATTCAGTAAAGAAATATCACCGGCCAATCGACGATTCGAAGAGCCTTTGCCGACCAACATGTCATCAAAAATAGGTGCGAATACAGGGGAACGGAATTGCTGACTGAGATCCATTATCCGCCGAACGCGCTAGCGAACCTGGAAGCGGGTCGCATTGATGAGGCATGCTCGGTTCTCGAGACAGAGCTTGCCGCTGATCCGAACAATGCGTCCGTTCTGGATCTGTTGGGCGTGGCTCTCCTTCGCTCCGGGAAGGCGCTCGAGTCTCTCGAAGTCCTCAGAAAGGCGATTTCTCAGCCGCACAAGCATCCGGTTTTCTTTCATCACCATGCAGAGCTCTGCTCTCTACTTCAGTACCGAGCAGAAGCTATCCAGAGCTACACGAGTGCGCTGCGCTTCCGGCCGGACGCTGTAGAGTATGGTCTTCCGCTCGCTCGACTGCTCGTGGAGTCCAAGCAGCACGAGGATGCGGTCAAGGTGCTCCGCGCCCTCCTCCAATTTCACCCCGGAAACATGGAGGTTTTCAATGTTCTTCGCGATACGATCAGACAGTTAGACCTCGAAGCCCAACGAGAGCCTTTCCGAAACCATCAGTCCATCCTTTTTGCAGCTATCGGGCATTCAGCCGGAACCTTCATCTGTGCCGAGCTTTCGAGGCGCCTCGGTATGCTTGACCACCGCGACCCGATCACGGACCAATACGGTGGAAATAGAGCACCAATCATCCCGAAGCTGCTCGAACGCTTTCTCCACTATGGCGGAATACTGCACGCGCACATGTTCCCGTGCAAACGGAGCATCCTCGCCCTGAACCTAAGCGGTATAAGGAAGGTGAACGTCCACCTCCGCGATCCACGCCAGGCGTTCTATTCGTCCATACTCTACGTTGAAGAAGCGTTGCGAACGATGGCTCAACGTACGCCAGAAATGCAGCGATACGAGATGGCAATGCTCGAGTGTAATTTTCCAGAAGGCTATTTTCGGAAGACGTTGGCAGAAAAGCTCGACGCGGCGATAGAGTTCTACCTCGGTGTGGAGATCGAATGGATCCAGGGATGGTTGGATGCGGAAGCCGATCCGTCTCGGAGCTTCGAGATCCAATGGACCAAGTTTGAAGATTTCAAAAGCCGGCCGGAAGATTTTTTTCGTTCGATAGTCGATTTCCACGGAATTCCACGGAGCGAATTTCGGGGCGAACCATACGAGTGCAAGCCAGGCGATTATGCGTTCCGCAAGGGCGTGAACGATGAGTGGCGCTCCGCCTTCAGCGAATCTCAAAAGGCTCGGATACGGTCAATTGCGACGCCAGAATTGATGGAGCGGCTTGGGTATTCGCCTGAGTAAGCATCCAAGAAAAAATTTGCTCAACTACTCGATTAACGCTCGGCGGACGGATATCGTTCCGAGGTCCCGGTCAATACCGCACTGCAAACACGAGGGGTGCCCAGAAAATCACTCACGTCACTCGTATGTCTCATCGCAGGTTCGGTTTTGTTCTCATCGAGCGCCATCGCGCAATCGCTCGGGTCCGAGATCGTGAATCAGGAAATGACGAAGAACGTTTTATTTCATCCTCATGCGAAAATCCGCAGCGCAAGTGAGGTCTTCGTTCCCATAGGATCGGAAGGAACTGCTGGTCCCACCGGGATTTATGCGGATAAAGACCAATTTTCAGGCGCAGGAATAGCGTGGGAAGATTGTCACCAGAGTTGTGCCGAAGCAGGCAAACGGCTTCCCGAGCCAGCCGAGTTTAAGATTGCGTGTCAGCTTAGCCGAGCAGGACTCATTCAAATGACAGACGACGGGGAGTGGGGCAGCAACTTCGCGTATCCTCATTTTGACGGTCACACGAATGGTAACCCCATGGAGACACCGCTCGTTGGTAACGGAGGCTGCACTGTCGCAACGAACGGAGAGCTCGCGAATTCTAGCAGTCAGGAGAATACCGGGTTCAACGACCGGTGCGTGCATTAGTACGTCTGCAGCGCGCCGCTTATCGGCGCTGCGCTGCAGCTCACGCCGCTATCTGACTCTCCTTTCCATCAGAATCCACTTCAAGCGAAAATCCCGCCGAAACAGCATCATTCCGAAACATCTGGACAGTCTCGAGCGAATACTCGGAAAGATCCTTACCGACGAGCGTGAGCTTCTTCAGGACGTCATTCGTTACCGTGATGACGTGGCAGCCAATCTCGTTCGCCTGGAAAATGTTTAGCAGCTCACGGGGGCTCGCCCAGATGAGCTCGACGGCTGGATGCTCCGCGAGCATTTTCATCGTGGCTTTCATCATCGGTAGTGGGTCGCGGCCGGTGTCGGCTATTCGACCCGCGAACACGGAGACGTATGCGCCCGCGGTATTTTTTAAGGCCGGCAGGACCTCTTCGATCTGCTCCAAGGTCATAATCGCTGTGACGTTTACTTTGACTCCAGCAGCGGTGAGTCGCTTCACGAGCGGCACTGCTGATTCACCACGGGTGTTGGTGATAGGGATCTTCACATATACGTTCTCGCCCCAAGAAGCGATGGTAAGCGCCTGTGCTTCCATCTCCGCAAAGTCGTCGGAGAACACCTCGAATGAGATCGGCTTGTCTTTTATGAGCGTTAGAACATCTTTGCCGAAGGCAGCGTAGTCCACAATGCCGGCCTTCTTCATCAACGTCGGGTTCGTCGTGAAGCCGGCGATGAGGGGGTTGCGATACATTTCAAGCATTCCCGCGAGCTCCGCGCCGTCGGCGAACACCTTCACGTGCAGCTGGTGAATCGAAGTCGCCTTTTGTCCGGACTTTGAGGCAAATGACTGTGTTCCTTCCCATTTTGCCGTGCCGGTTTGGAGAGCCGGATGAGAGACAATCAAATGCCAAACGAGCGCTTGGAAGGCTTCTGTGTGAGGAGTGACCCGGGAAGCATCGACCGTTGGCACCACTATCGCAGCATCCGCTACTTTGGCTGTAAATCCACCATCTCGGCCGACAACGCCGACGATTGATGCGCCGACCTCTTTCGCCGCCTTCATAGCGTTGACGAGATTCACGGAGATGTTCTTGTCTTCGCTTCCGCCACCAACGGAAAAGACAAAAAGGCAATCTTTTCCATTTAACCGAGAAGTTTTGAGCCAGTTTGCCAGGGAGGAATCCCATCCTTCGTCGTTGATTCGGGCGGTCAGCTCTGAGACGTTATCGGTGGGGCAGTAGGCCTCCATGCTGCAGAGCTTCCGGAAATCGCAGGTAGCATGCGATGCATGACCGGCTCCGCCTCCAGATCCGATCAGAAACAGCCTTCCCTGATTGTCTCGTGTCCGGCGGAGAACCTGCACAGCTCGTTCGATAGCGCTCTCGTCGAGTTGGTCGGCGATTTGCATCGCTTCACGGAGGAAGGAGGCTGAAAATGACATGCGAAAACCTCATCAAAAAGATAGAAGGCGTTTTACCTTCATAGCTTTAAGATGCGGGTTTTCAGGTTTGGTATTCCGCTACTTTTCGGCTGGACCACGCATCGTATATGACATAAAGATTATGTAATTACGGTATTTTATGGGTTCGGAACGGCTTTAGAGGGTGGGTTATGCAACGTGAAATATTTGTAACTGGCGGCGCGGGCTATGTGGGCTCTGTTCTTGTTCCGAAGCTCCTCGCATTGGGACATAAGGTTCGGATTTACGACCTCATGCTCTACGGCGAACAGGGCATTCCGAAACATCAAAATCTGAAAGTTATCAAAGGCGACATCCGCGATACTCCGTATTTCGCGAAATCGATTGCCGGTTGCGACTCGATCATCCACCTCGCCTGTATCTCGAACGATCCCAGCTTCGAGCTGAACGACGGATTGAGCAAGGCTATCAACTACGACTGCTTCGAGCCGATGGTCGTTGCTACGAAGGAAGCGGGTGTAGAACGCTTCATCTACGCCTCGACGAGCTCCGTTTACGGCGTGAGCGATGCGCCGGAAGTCACCGAAGAGCATCCCTTGGTGCCGATCACTGATTACAATAAGTACAAAGGACTGACTGAGCCGCTTCTTCTGAAGCACAAGTCTGATGACTTTGTTTGTGTCGTAATCCGTCCTGCGACTATTTGCGGTTACTCTCCCCGGACTCGTCTCGACCTTTCGGTGAATATTCTTACGAATCACGCCGTGAATAAACGCAAGATCACCGTGTTCGGCGGACCTCAGAAGCGGCCGAATATTCATATCGAAGATATTACCGATCTCTACGTGAGCTTGCTCGAGACACCGGCGGCACAGATTCAGGGTGAGACATTCAATGCCGGATTCCAGAACCGAACGCTCGCCGATCTTGCCGTTATCGTGAAGAACGTCGTGGAAGAAGAGATGCCGGAGCTCGCTCCGATTGAAATCGTGACCACCGAGTCCGACGACCTTCGGTCATACCACGTTTCGTCGGCGAAAATAGCCCGAGTGCTTGGCTTCGAGCCCAAATACAGTATCGAAGATGCCGTTCGCGGACTGTGTAAAGCGTTCAAAGCCGGGAAGCTCCCGAACAGCTTCGATGACCCGCATTACTTCAACGTGAAGATGATCAAGAAGATCGGATTGACCTAATCGGAGGAGTGCGTCGGAGTGCGCACAGACCTCGGTCAAGGAGATGATGAAGGCGAAGAAGCAGCACAAAGCGGAGGATTTCCGCCGCAAGATACGTACGGTGGAGGAGGTGCGAGACCTCGTCGGTCCGCATCCGCGGACGAAGTCCGTCGTGATGTGTCACGGCTCGTTCGATATCGTGCATCCCGGCCATCTTCGCCATCTGATGTACGCGAAGGAGCGCGCCAATATTCTCGTGGCGACGCTCGTCTCAGACAAGTACATCGAACGATCGAGCTTGCGACCTTCGGTTCCGGAAGATGTTCGCGCGGTAAACCTCGCTGCGCTAGAGTTTGTAGACTACGTCATCATCGATCGAAATGAGCAGCCGCTCGACAATATCCGCATTCTTCAGCCGGACTATTTCGCGAAAGGATTTGATTATTTCGAGAGCGGCAGTCCTGCGAAGGCGCGCGAAGACGTCACAGCGGTAGAGGCTTACGGCGGCGAAGTTCTCTTCACCCCAGGGGATGCCGAGTATACGACGAGCTCGGACTCGGAAGCATTCTCCCCTCGCTTGGGAGCGGCGAAGCTCGTGCTCCTGATGGAGTCCGAGAATATTACGTTCCAAGACCTCTATTCAACACTCGACAAATTCAAAGACGTGAAAGTGCATGTGATCGGCGACACGATTGTAGATTCCTACACGTATTGCCGCATGCAGGGTGGCGCCGTGAAAACGCCGACAATGACGGTGCAGTTCGACCGTCAAGTGGACTTTGCAGGCGGTGCAGCGGTCGTGTCGCGTCACATCAAAAAAGCGGGCGCGGATGTCACCTTTTCGACGGTCATGGGCGATGATGCGCTGAAAGACTTTGTCGCGTCGGAACTGAAAGAATCGGGCATTCACAATCACGCTGTCATCGACAAAACACGCCCGACCACCCAGAAGAACTCTTTTCTTGCAAGCGGCTACCATCTCCTTCGAGTTGGAAAGGTCGACAATCGGATCATCTCCGAACGTATTCGCGCTCAGCTGCTCGACTCGATTGTCAATACTCCGGCCGACATCGTCGTGTTCTCAGATTTTCGTCACGGAATTTTCAATCGGAACACCATCCCGGCATTCCTCGAAGCGGTGCCGGAGGGGACCTTCAAGGTTGCGGATAGCCAAGTTGCCAGCCGATGGGGGAACATCGTCGAGTTTCAAGGATGTGATCTGATCACGCCGAACGAGCGCGAGGTTCGTTTCGCTCTCGGAGATCAGGACTCAGTCGTACGCCCGCTCGCCCGCGAGCTGTTCACGCGCGCGAAGTGCAAATGTCTGATGATGACGATGGGCGAACGAGGCGTGCTCACGTATCGAAGTCCGGAAGAGGTCTCAGCGTTTTTTATTGTCGATAGCTTCGTTGACCACGTCGTCGATGCTGTCGGCGCGGGCGATGCGATGCTCTCCTATTCTTCTCTTTCTCTTTACACTAGCAAGTCGGCGGTTATCGCGACAATCATCGGCTCGGCCGCAGCCGCGGTCGCGTGTGAAAGAGACGGAAATCACCCCGTAACACCGGATGACGTTATCGCGAAGCTCCAGTCGGTTGAGCAGATGACCGAGATGTCGAAGAACCTGATCAGCAAAGTCCTGCTCCGATGAGAGTCATCGTCGCCGGGCTCGGGATTCAAGGTGCGAAACGCAGCAAGTTCGCCGGCAGCGATCTTGTTGCGACGGTTGATCCTGTAAAGCCGGACGCCCAGTTTACGCGAGTGCAAGACGTTCCACTCGAATCGTATGACGCGGCATTGGTGTGCACTCCGGACGAAGCAAAGATCGAGATTCTTTCCTACCTCCTCGATAACGGGAAGCACGTCCTAGTCGAAAAACCGCTCGTGAGCGAGGACGACCGGGATATCGAGCGCCTTCGCGATCTGGCCGCGAAGCGGCGGGTGTTTTGTTACACCGCATACAACCATCGCTTCGAGCCGTTTCTCGTCCGCGCCCGCGAAATTATAACGGCGGGGGAGATTGGGAAGGTTCTTTCCCTCGAGATGTTCTACGGAAACGGGACGGCGCGTGAAGTTCGTAACTCTGTCTGGCGAGACAAAGGAATGGGTGTGCTGGCGGACCTCGGTTCTCACCTGCTTGATACAACCGATTTCTTGCTTGGTGAGCACCGAACGGACCTCAAGCCGTTCAGTTACTACCGGCTGGAAAATAATTCGTATGACCACGTTGTTTTCGGCTCGCAAGCTGAGATGCCGCGCATCCAGCTCGAGGCGACGTTGCTGTCGTGGAGAAACACATTTCGGCTGGATGTGATCGGAGATGCCGGATCGCTTCATGTCAACTGCCTGTGTAAATGGGGGCCGAGCACGATCACTGTTCGCAAGCGGGTTCTGCCATCCGGACGTCCGACTGAAGCATCCGATACGCTCGAGTGTGCCGACCCCACGTGGAAGCTCGAATACGAATATTTTGTTGAGCATGCGAAACGCGGCGGTACGAATCTCGACAACGACCTTTGGATCAACAGGACGCTGCGCAAGCTGTATGAGGAGGGGAAGTGAGCCTGAACGTTGGTATTGTCGGACTTTCGCACCTCGGTCTCATAACCGGCGTGGGGCTGGCATCTCGCGGTGCGAACATTCTCGGCTTCGAAACGGACGCGTCGCTCGTGGCGAAGTTGGCGAGGTTCGAGCTGCCTGTGTTCGAGGAGAATCTGTCTGAGCTCTTGCACGAAGCGGGGAGCCGAGTGCGATTCACCGCGAACCAAGCTGACCTCGGCGGATGTGAAGTGCTCTACATTGCTCGCGACGTGCCGACCTCGGACAAGAATATCAGCGACCCAACGCCGATATTGGAGCTTTTCGAAAAAATTCTCCCGTCGCTCAAAACCGGCGCGACGCTGGTTATCCACAGCCAGGTGTCGCCTGGATTCACCCGAGCGCTCGGAGCCCTCGTCGAACGCGAGAATCGGAACATTCAACTGTATTACCAGGTGGAGACACTGGTCTTCGGTATCGCAATGAGCCGCATGCTCAACCCGGAGCGATACATCGTTGGTTGCAAGGACCCGAAGGCTCCGCTCCCGGATGCGTATCAGAAGGTGCTCTCGCTCTTTGATTGTCCTGTTCTGCCGATGCGCTATGAGAGCGCGGAGCTTGCAAAGATCTCTATCAACATGTTTCTGGTTTCCTCAGTGATTACGACGAGCACGCTCGCAGAGCTTTGCGAAGAGATAGGGGCAGAGTGGGGCGAGATCGCCCCATCACTTCGGCTTGATAAAAGAATCGGCCCGCATGCGTATCTGCAGCCCGGTCTTGGGATCGCGGGCGGTAACTTGGAACGAGATCTGGTGACCGTGCAGTCGCTCGCGCGGGAGCATGGAACAGATAGCTCGGTAATCGAAGCTTGGTTTTCCAATGCCGTCTATCGACGAGACTGGGTACTCAGGAAGCTTTCGTCAGTTGTGTTTTCAAAGCAAGATGACCCACTCATCGGAATCTGGGGAATCGCCTACAAGCCGGACACTCACTCAATCAAGAATTCGCCGTCCGTTGCGCTGATCGATTCGCTGAAGGCTCAACGTGTTCGAGCGTATGACCCGATGGTGAAGCTCGGTGAACGCGCGGCGAATCGAGTCGTGCAAGCCGAATCCGCTCTCCATGCGTGTGAAGGAGCGGACGTGCTCGTGCTCATAACCCCGTGGTCAGAGTTCAAGAAGATTCCTGCGGGCGAGGTCGCCAACGCGATGAAGGGGCGGGTGGTTCTTGATCCGTTCGGCGCGTTGAGCTCACGCGATTTTGATCAGGCAGGCTTTACCGTGCACACTTTGGGGAAAAAGACGGAGAAATGAAATGCTGAGTCTCAGTTCGTCAGAAAGAAAGACACCTTCGCGAATGGTAATACTCGGTTCACGTGGTTTCGTGGGGAAGAATCTAGAAGCGAAAACTCGCGAGCTGGGTTGGGCAACGAAGGCGCTCTCATCTCGGGACCTTGATCTCCTTTCCGAAGACGCGGGAACCAAGCTCGGCGAAGCGCTGAATTCAGAAGACACCCTGGTCTTCATTTCGGCCCTTACGCCTGACAAAGGGCGGGACCGGAAGACTCTCTTGAAGAATCTGGCGATGGCAGACGCGGTGTGTGAAGCTATTGAAGCTCATCCGTGTGCACATGTCGTTTATATTAGTTCGGATGCAGTCTACGATGACGCTGCCCATCCGGTGCGTGAGACCTCTGCCTGTAATCCGAGCAGCTTCCACGGAGTGATGCATCTCGCGCGGGAGAGAATGCTGGCGGAGTCCTGCAAAAAGGCGGGAACGCCCCTGCTCATTGTTCGTCCCTGCGCGATATACGGAGCCGGAGACACTCACAACAGCTATGGCCCGAATCGTTTTCTCAAGACGGCTCTCGAGAAAAATGAGATCTCATTGACCGGTCAGGGCGAAGAACAGCGAGACCATCTGTTCATCGACGATCTCATCTCTCTCATTACTGAGCTGGTTTCTCGTAAGGCGACTGGAGTTGTCAACGCCGCTTCGGGCAGTGCTCTCTCGTTTGGTGAAGTCGCAGCTTCGATCAAGGGATTGATGACCGAGGTGAAAATTGTCAATCAACCGCGACAAAGCCCGGTAACGCACCGTCACTTTGATATCACTGAGCTCCTACGCAATTTTCCGGCTTTTCGCATGACGCCGTTTGGCGAAGGTATCAAGAAGGCGCGAGGATAGAATGGCTGAGATCGAGCTCCTGCACAAACTTCCGAAGCCGAAACGGAACCTCACCGAGCGTGCCGCTGCGTCCGAGGAGGACAAACGCATCGCATTGCAGTACGGGAAGGATTACTTCGATGGGAGTCGCAACCACGGCTACGGCGGCTACCGCTACGACGGTCGTTGGATCCCCGTCGCCGAGACTTTCGTCGAGCATTGGGGGCTAAAGCCGGGCGATCGCGTTCTCGACATCGGTTGCGCAAAGGGCTTTCTCGTCAAGGACCTCATGAAGGTATGTCCAGGCTTGGAAGTTTACGGGATTGAGATATCAGAGTACGCGCTCATGCACTGCGAGCCGGAAGTCGTCGGCCGCCTCCATCTCGGGAACGCGCTCAAGCTTCCTTTTCCGGACAAAAGCTTCACGGCGGCGATCTCTCTGAACACGCTACACAACCTCGAGCGGCCACTTTGCATTCAGGCGATCAAGGAGATGCAGCGGATCGCACCAGGCAAAGGCTTCATTCAGGTCGACTCCTATCGGACAAAGGAAGAGGAGGAGATCTTTGCGAAGTGGGTGCTCACCGCGAAGACTCACGGATATCCGGATTTCTGGAAGAAGATTTTCGATGAAGCCGGCTACACCGGCGATTATTATTGGACGATCATCAACTGATGGTCCGCGACGAGGCTCATATGACGAAAAAATTCGATCTCGCAGCATCGCAGGCTCGCTGCCTTGAGTTCCGCAAGCGGATTCTCCATATCTCGCAAACGGTCTCGGCCCTCCATATCGCGTCGGCCTACTCCTGTATGGAGATTACCGAGCTTTGCTACTTCTCGCTCATGCGTCGGAACCCGGACGGAACGAGCCCGGACACGTTCGTCATGTCCAAAGGGCATGGATGTTTGGCCCAGTATATGGCGCTCGAAAAGCTCGGAGTTTTGGAGTCGAAGCATCTTGACCGGTACTGCAAGCCGGACGGGATTCTCGGGACTCACCCTGACTACGGGAATCCGGGTATTGAGGCGTCAACCGGATCACTCGGGCATGGCATGACGATGTCTGCCGGAATTGCCTACGCACATAAGATCCGAAATGAAGATGCAAACGTGTATGCGGTGTTGAGCGACGGCGAGCTGCAAGAAGGCTCGACCTGGGAAGGCATGATGATTGCGTCTTCGCTTGGTATCACAAATCTCGTCGCGTTCCTTGACCTCAACGACTTTCAATCGCTTGGACGCACGAGCGAGCTGCATCCGACATTTTATCCGGTTGGCGACAAAGTGGCTGCATTCGGTTGGGAAGTGAAGGAGATCGAAAACGGCCACGATTCGGCGGCGATGTTTGATGCGGTTATGTCGCGGAAAGGTCAGAAGCCCCTGTTCGTTATTTGCCGTACGACGAAGGGAAAAGGTGTAAGCTACATGGAGAACGTGCCGATCTGGCACTATCGTTCCCCGAACGCCGAAGAATATAAGCAAGCGCTGTCCGAGCTCGAAGGAGGTCTGCGATGAGAAATCTATTTGCCCAGACCCTTTATGAAGTGGGGATGGCAGATCCGAATATCTGCTGCGTCGTCGCTGATATCTCTCCCGTCGGAAGCATGGAGCTGTTTCGCAAACAATTCCCGGAGAAGTTCATCGATGTTGGGGTGTCCGAGCAGGGTATGATCGGTTTGTGCGCCGGCATGGCTCTTCGCGGATTTCGACCATTCGCTTACACCATCGCCACATTTAGCGCTTATCGTCCGTTCGAGATGATTCGCGACGACCTCTGCTATCAGAATCTGCCAGTCACGGTGGTCGGAATGGGCGCGGGAATTATTTATTCGACGCTCGGAGGTACGCACCTTACGCAAGAGGATGTGGGTATCCTGAGTCCGATCCCGAATATCTCAATTCTTGCTCCGTGTGACCCCCTCGAGCTCGCGGAGGCAATTCGCTACTGTGCGGTGTCACCAGGACCCGTGTATCTCCGAATTGGAAAGGCGGGAGAGCCGAACTTTACGGACAAAGCGGTGGACCCGTTCGAGTTCGGAAAGATTCGATACATCACCAAAGGGACTGACGTGTGCGTGCTCGCTTTTGGACATGTCATGGACCTTGCCGGTGATGTGGCCAAGGAGCTTGCGGGGCAGGGACGATCCGTTTCGCTCGTCTCCTGCCATACTATGAAGCCTATCGACCGAGAGGGAATTGCAAAAGCTCTCAAGACGCATTCACTCGTCGTTACAATCGAAGAACATTCCTGCGTAGGTGGGCTGGCCGCGCAAGTGAAGCAGATTGCGTGGGATACGAAAGCCACGTGTGCTTTAAAGACCTTCAGTCTGAAAGATGAATTTGTTCACGTTTATGGTAGCCACGCCGAGCTTCGGCAGGCGCATGGTTTGAGCAGAAAGTTGATTATCGAGGAGATCGGAAAATGAACGGCGACTTTATGACGCGAGAGGTCGGGCGGGAATATTCCGATCCACCGGGAGCCGAACCGAGAATCGAAGTGCGGCCGCTGCCACCGTTCCGCTGGACGCCTTGCGCCGTGGAATTCGCGATCTCGCGCGGCGGAAAAACATACCGACGACCGCTCTGGTACGCGCATCTCGCGATGCTGAAGCTTATCAAGCACTACGATTTCAGGACTGTGCTCGACCTTGGGACAAACGACGGTATGGCGAGCTACATCTTCGATGCACTCGGGAAGGATGTCGCGGCGCTCGAGCCAGCAAAGCCGTGGCAAAATCATCCTGATTTCCCATGTCGTGAAGTGGATATCGAGGTGGACTTCCTGGACGTAAGATTCATCCGGAAGTTCGATGCGATCTGGTGCAGCCATGTGCTGGAGCATATTCGCAATCCGGGGGCGTTTCTCGACAAAGTGTATGACGATCTGCGTGAGGGCGGGGTTCTGGCTTTGACGGTGCCTTTTATGAACTCGGCGCTTTCTCTTCACTCATTCGTGTCCGGACATCACAATCTTTACAATCAGTGGACGCTTCTCAATCAGCTCGTCTGTGCCGGCTTCGATTGCAGAAACGCATCGATTGCGACCTACAATGGTCAGCTTTCTGTCGTTGTTAAGAAAGTGCCAAACAACATCACACGTTCGACCTGTGCCGTGGGATATTTCCCGGAAGAGCTTGCAAAAAACGGGTACGACCCGAAAATTCACGAGCCTCGGCTTCTGCAGTTCTTCCCAATTCAGAAAGGCGAGCAGCATAACGACGAGACGACATGGATTAATTGGGGGAACCCGATATAGGGTTCGTCGGCAACGAGTATGGCTGAAAATATCCTCATCATAGGAAAGAACAGCTATGCCGGAGCGAAATTCACGAAATATGCACAAGAGCACTTTGACGGTCAGGTAATCGCAGCGTCGTCCGCGGAGTGCGATCTCCTGGATGCCGAAGCCTCGCAAGTGTTTTTTCAGCGCTTACCGCAAGCGCCGTTCTCGGTCGTCAACTTCGCTGTGATCAATAAGTCGGTCGAGAACACGTACCAGTCCTTCCTCGACAATATGACACTCGTCCGAAACTTAGCCTCAGGATTGAGTTTCTTATCGTTGACCTCTCTCGTGCATCTCAGCTCGGTTGATGTCTACGGCGCAAGTCCTCAGCTCCCGGTGAGCGAAACATCTTCGATTGCTCCGGACACGTGGTATGGCCTTGCGAAATATAATAGTGAGTGGGTTCTCGAGCATTCACCGAATGTGTCGTGTCCGCGAGTGATGCTGCGCATACCTGGAATCTACGGCAAAGGCGCAAACGACCGAAGCGTTATCGGCAGGCTCGCGGCATCCGCGAAAAATGGGCGGATCGTACTCAGCGGCGGTGGAGAAGCGCTTCGCGACTACCTATGGGTAGAGGATCTCAATCGAATCATAGCGCAGATGATTCGAGCTCGCGCGGTCGGGACGTTTAATGTGGCGACAGGAGCAAGTGTTCCGCTCAAGCAGGTTGCGGAGCTCTTGTGCAGCTGTCTTCGACTTTCGCCGGAGATATCCGAAACGGCAAAATCAGAGCGTGATTTCGACTTACGGTTCGATATCAGCAAATTGCACGCTGCTCTTCCAGAGTTCCAGTTCACCTCGCTGCGTCAAGCGCTCGCGGATTACTCGGAGCCCTAGACAGCTCTCGCGCGATTTCTCAACCGACACGGGTAGGCGGAGCCGCACCGAGGAGTCGCGCAGCATGCTCGATTGCGTGATGAGCTTCGGTCTGCATCCCTTTTTTGTTGAGAACTTCACCGAGCAGCCAGAACCCCTCGTGAGAATTCGGATAGAGGGCCACGAGACGCTCAATCGCTTGGACGGCGAAATCAGGTGCACCCAACTCAAGGGCAGCGATCGCAAAGCCAAGTAAGTCCTCGAAATTATCCGAGAGCTCAATGGGCTTTGTATAGACTTCACCGTGACGAAAACGATGACGGTAAAAGTCGCGCCAGAAATCCACGCGGTCTTCGTGCGACAGTTTATCGAGGTATTGCAATGTTACCTGCTGAACTCCCGTGATCTGCTCCTCGACGGTAGCTGATGATTTCGCGCCCTTCCTGACAAGACACGCATATGCAAGCGGCTTGTTGATGAAATGGAACTTGTAGCCGTTTGACGCCATCCGAAGCCAGATGCAGTTGTCGATGCCGTATTTTAGGTCCGGTGGAAGCGGAATCGCGCTTAGGATCGCAGCTTTCCGGAAAAACATTGCGGGCTGGCAGACATTCAGATCGTAGGTCCACTGGATGATTTGTTTGAGTGTTAGGGGATGAACCGGCATGCGATACCACGCGACCTTCCCGTCTTCGTCAATTGCGACCCCGCGGCCGTAGAAGATCCCGGCGTCCGGATTCTTCCGAGCCTCTTCGGCAATGAGCGAAAATACGCTGTTCCCAATGAATTGATCGTCTGCATTGAGCCAGCAGACAATGTCGCCGCTCACGCGCTCGAAGCCCTTGTTCAGCGCATCGGCTTCACCTCGGTCGCGCTCCGAGATCCATTGGATATGCGGGTATGACTGGAGGAGCTCGATGGTGCCGTCATTTGAACCGCCATCGATCACGATATGTTCGAAATTCGAATAGCGCTGTGCGACCACACCCTCGATACACCGCTTCAACATGTGTGCGCAGTTCAGGGACGGGGTGACGACTGAGATCTTTGGTTCCAAATTCATAGCGAGCTACCGGATGGATGATTCGAGTGTCAATGGCAAGGGCTGAGCTGATTCTTTGATGTAGGCCTGGATTTTGGCCTCATCGATTTCCACGAAGTGTCAGATCCCTCATCTCACAAGAGACGCACTTTAAGTTGGGACAATCTTGTCAAATCAGGAATGTCCCTGCAATTGAAGATTCCATTCATGTCGCTTTTTATTCAGTTTTGAGCGCCGAGTCTCCGAATCGGTGGCCGCTCCAGCACCACAGAGACGGTTCCCGGCACTGCATGGCTTTCAGCTAGAGCAAGGTGAGTTGTAGGCCGAGGCCCACGAGAATCACCTTCAGCGCGCGTTGGAATGAAGCTTCCGGGATTCGCCCGCGCAGAGCTGTGCCGACCCATGTTCCGAAAAGGCTCGAGACCAGCATCAGCGCTAAGAGCAGGCGGTAGTGCCCGAGAGAGCTGCCGAGCTCCAAGAATGCGATAATCTTGAGCGAGTTCAAGAAAGTCATCATCATGGCGGTTGTGACGACGATCTGTTCGCGGTTCAGCCCGTCGCGCTGCAGTGTTGCAGTTGCCAGAGGACCCGCGGCGCCGGTCAGCATTCCGACTGTGCCCTGTATTATCCCGCACAGCACATATCGTCCGGGCAGGCGTAGTCCTCCCGATGAACGCGGCAGGAGAGATGTTGTTAGGATCATCAATCCGGCGAAAAGCGGAACCCGCTCGGGCGTTACGTAGCCCACGCAAAAGGATCCGCAGGTCGTTCCCATTACTGCGCCACCCAGGAACTGCCAGACTTTCCGCCAATGAGTGTCTCGCACCGAAAGCAAAGCGCGCGATCCGTTGCTGATGAATTGAACGGCGCTGTGAATTGGGAGTACCTCCATCGGTGTGAGGTACCACTGCATAACGCCGAGGAGCATTGCCCCGCCGGCCGCACCGACGACCGCCGAGATACCGGCGCAGATAAAACTCGAAAAGGTCAGAGATACAGTTGCGATGTCCATACAAGGAGTATCGCTTTCTCTCGTGTATTGATAAAATGAATAGGAGGAATTCCACTAAGTCCGACAAGGAATACATATGATCGAGCTGTTCGAGTCGCTCGCCGCTCTTGCGGAACACAAAACGGTGACGCGAGCCGCCGCGCATCTCAGGCTCGGGCAGTCCGCACTCAGCAAGCGGCTGATGCGCCTCGAATCCGAGCTCGGCAAGAAGGTGATTGAGCAGCAAGGGCGTCACGTTGTGCTTACGCCATACGGGCGGCAGATACTCGACCAGGTCAAACCGGTCCTTGCTCAGCTCCGCGCGATTATCTCGCAGGAGGTCTCTGAGTCGCAGGGTTATCTGTCGCTGGTCATTGGGACTGCTTCTGCGATGACCTGGGCGCCGCGGGTGCTCAGAAAGGTCCTCAGTGACATGCCGAAGCTCGACCTCGATCTGAGCACTGAAACCGGTGCAGCACTGATGGAAAGCGTGGCATCCGGAGCGAAGATGCTCGGTATCGTGAGAGGAACCGGCGAGAGCGTTCCGGACCTGGATTCGGAAAAGCTGCTCGACGAGGAGATCGTGATCGTGCCGAGCGGGCTAAAGCCGTTCCGCTTCCCGAAAGCGGGAACCTTGTCAGTGATGACGGTTGATCCGAGCCTCGAAGCGCAAAGTATCGTCGACCGAAAGATGAGGCGGCTCGAGCCCGAATGGGGGGTGCGCTTCGAAAGCAATCAAACCTTTTTTTCGTCGCCCGCCATTGTTCAGCTTGCGCGTGCCGGTTTCGGTCACGGCATCGTGACACGGGATGTTGCGATGTCGCTCGGTATCAAGGCGAGTCAGTTGGTCACGTTCCCCAAGCCGGGGCTTTCCACACCGGTCAGCTTGCTCGGGCGGAAGACGACGTTCAGTCGTCCGCTGGTGCAGATGTTTGTGAAATCGCTGCGGAAACACCTTGCCTCGGAAAGAAGACAGTGACGAACGGTCAAGCGAGCGCGTCGGCGAGCATGCTCGCCAATCGGTCGCGGAACTGACTCTCCGAAAAGCGTTCGAGCTGTTTGAGCTGGGCTTCGATTTGCTTCGCTGCAAATGTCTTGTCAGACAGCACTCGTAAGAGCGCTTGAGCTACAATCTTCGGTTCCTTTGAGTCGACCATTACACCGCTTCCCGCGAGCGTTTCCGTTACAGCGGATCCATCGAAAGCAACGATCGGGACACGGAAATGCATTGCCTCCAGAAGGGGGATGCAGAAACCCTCATGCTCGCTGAGGCACAAAAATGCATGTGCGGTCTGGTAGTAGGCGATGAGCTGTGAAAAGGCGACGTGACCCGTGACGATAACATTCTCTGTTCTGAGCTCGTCGATTAGGTGCCGAAGATGGAGAGTGTACGCTTCGGACCCGCTCGCGAGCCCTGCGAGTATCAGGCGCGAGCGCGGATTGTGATGTTTTTGGTAGTAATCGAACGCGCGCACAACGTCATGTTGGCATTTATTCGGTGCGAGGCGACCGACGAATAGAATATTTGTCAGACCGTCCTGATACCGAGCGAGGATATCACCGTCGCCCGGCTGGGTGAGAAATTCGTCGCGAAAAAACGGAATCGGCAGGACGGTGGACGGGCCGTAGCCGAGCTGACGAAGGTCTTCAGCATTGTACTGAGAGTCACACACCGAACCGCTGAATATCGGCCCCAACTTGGCGACCGCATCTCTCGCCGTCTGACAGATGAGTGCGGTTTCTCTGTCGAACGGAGCAAAAAACTCGCTCGGCGTAATGTTGTGGTAATATAAAAACTTTCGATCAGGGATGGCCCGTAGATAGGGCAGTATGGGAGAGCGTCCGTCGCGGGGATGATAGAAGACAATGTTTCTGGGAGAGCTGACGGACCGCTGTTGCTCGAACCAGTGCCACTCGCCGGCCAGCCGAGGGTCCGCGCTCTCGGCAAAAATATTGCTTTGAAAGCCCCATTCCCGGAGTATTCTTCTCACCAAGCGGATACAGTTTCCGACACCGTCGCCGAAAGAGAACGTGGTAACGAACTGGTCGATCGATATTGGTTGGAAATTTGTTTGCCGGACAGTAGCGGCTAGCCGCTGTTCGCCGGCAGTGTTCGCCGCGATTTCAGAGTGTGCGACTGGAGGTGGAGCGGGTTCCGTCGGTTGCTCTCCGCCAAGGTCCTTCTTGACATCATCAAGAAGCGCTTTCGCCGGTTGGTTATCGGGGTAGTAGCGCAATTCCTCCTCGAGAGCCGCGCGGGCAGCAGTGAGGTCACCCAGCTTGATGAGGCAGATACCGGTGACGTAGCTGAGATCGCTCACGCGTGAACCGAGCGACTTTGCCTGGATGGCCAGCTGCAGAGCTTCCTTCGCGTTGCCGGCTTGAATAGCGGAGATCGCATCGTCCAAGAGTCGGTTTACCTGCGAACGCACATCTCCGGTTTTGTCGGCGATGTTTCGAGGCGGCTGGCTCGGTTGAATCCCGGCAGCGGTGTAATACCAGTTCACTGTTTCCCGTAAACCCGATTCCAACTCAGTATGCCGAAAATCAGGAAGCAGCCGCCGGAGCTTAGAGATATCGAGAACTTTGGATTTGGCTCCGACGTATTTCGACGTATCGTACTGGATCAGTCGCTTATCGTAGCCAACGATGTTGCAGAGTGCTTCCGCAAAGTGTTTGATCGAATGCTCGGAGCCACCGCCGATGTTGACGATGTCGTTGTCGAGAGAGTTCGCCAGAGTGATGGCCGCGCGAATGAAGTCGCGCACGTGGATGAGCTCACGGCGTTGTAAACCGTCGCCCCAAAGCACCACCGGATCTCCCTGATACTTGCCGGCGACGACCTTTCGCATGAGATCGAAGATGAAGTGCATCTGTCGACCGTCAAGATGATAGTCAGGTCCGTAGAGAGTCGACGGGACCACGAAAAGATAGCGCATCCCGAATTGCTTATTCAGCGCTTGCAGCCCGTTGTAGAGCATCCGCTTGGTCATCGCATATGTGAACAAGCTATCAATCGGAAGGCCTTTCAGAAAATTTTGCTCGACATGCGGCAGCCCCGGTTCATAGCAACAGCTGCTCCCGACCGCGATCAGCTTTGCGTCCCGCTGAGACTCCGCCCACCAGCTGAGCACAGTTGTGTTCATCTGCTGGTTGATAATCCATTGCTCGCCGGGATGCGACAGGCAGAAGTCGCCTGCTTGCGTCCACGCTGCGAGGTGATAAATCTGTTCGAACTTGGTCTGCGAGTAAGTCGCGAGGGAGGCGGGAGACCGCAGATCCACATCTCGCGAAGACGGGCTGGTAACTTCGTGCCCCTGAGCGCGCAATGCACGACAGAGATGCGTTCCGAGAAACCCGCTGCCACCGGTTACGAAGATCTTCATACGGTCAGCCGCCCTTTGGGTTCACTGGGAAAAAGAATTCTACACCTTGCTCAATGAGCGCCTGATTGTTTTTCAGGATCTCCTGCTTGAAGTTCCAAGCGAGGACGAAATAGATATCCGGATGCTTCTTCACGTCCTCTTCGAGAACGATTGGAATATGCATGCCGGGAGAGAAAAGTCCTTTCCGGAGCGGATTCCTTTCGACGAGGCAATCGAGGAGGTCCGTACCGATGTTGCAGTAGTTGAGGAACGTGTTTCCCTTCACCGGCGCACCGAACCCGTAAATTGATTTGCCCGCTTTCTTTGCCGACCGAAGGTCGGCGACTGTCTCATCCCGCATTTTCGCTACGCGTTCAGCGAAGCGTTGGTAGGTCGATAACTCGTTTGAGCGATTGGTGCGTTCCGAAGCGAGCAGCTCATCGAGACGCGTCGTTCGATCATACACCCCCGGATGCGAAACAAAAAGTATCATCGAGCCGCCGTGAATCGGCGAAAGATACCCGTCGAAAGGCTCGAGATTGTGGCGCCGGAGGAGCGTCTGGATCGTCTCGACGGTGTAATAGAGCAGATGCTCGTGATAAATCTGGTCGAACGCCAAATTTTCCACGATGCTTTTCATGTAGAGGAACTGAACGACGAATACACCGCGCTCGGCGAGGGCTTGTTTCACTGCCCGTGTTGCCGAGTGCAGCTCCTCCAGATGGAAGAACACGCCTGAGGCGTTGATGACGTCGAATTTCTTACCGATATCCGCGACGCTTCGCTCGTTGAAATAATCGGTGACCGTGTCGATCCCACGGTCACGCGCCATCTGCGCGATCCGCTCGCATGACTCTACGCCGAGCGTGCGATACCCGAGCGATTGGTATTGGGCGAGCTGCGTGCCGTCGTTTGAGCCGATGTCGAGAATAGCGCGGTCGGGTTTGTCCCCGAAAAACCGGTCGGTGACTTCCTTTGCGGTCTTGAGGAAGTGCTCCGAGAGCGTCTTCGTCGTTCCGGAAACGTACGTGTGATCCGAGAACATCACTTCCTTCGGAACGGTGTAGTCTAGTTGGACGCAAGAACAGCGTTTACAGAAGACAAGAGCGAGCGGATATTTCGGCTCGTGTCCGATCTGTTCGGCGGTCAGAAAATTGTTCGCCCAAGGTTGCAGTCCCAGATCGAGAGCCGGGACGAGGTCGGTGTGGTCGCAGATTCGGCATTGCATAGGAAGCTACAGGATGATTTCGGAGCCGGGAGCGTTCAGGCGGACCCGTATCTCTTGGTCCGTCGGGAAAGCCGAGCGGATCTTGTTGTGTCGTTCGGGCGGCGCGAAGAGAAGCAGAAAGCCGCCGCCGCCTGCTCCGAGAAGCTTTCCACCGACCGCACCCGCATCTCTTGCGGTTTGGTACATCTGATTGATATGCGCGTTACTCACGTCTGACGCCAGTGACATTTTGGCTTGCCACCCTTCGTGGAGAAGCTCTCCAAACGGCACGAGCGATCCCGCGCCGGTGAGGATATCCCATCCACGGTCGACCATATGACGCATCACGGTGAGCGTTTGTTGGTTGTCGCTCAATCGCTTCAGCTGATTGGCGACGACATCAGACGCTCGGCGCGTGAGCGTCGTAAAAAAGAGTAAGCAGTGCGACTGCAGCTCCTCGAGTCGCGCCGGTGAAATGGGTACCCGACTGACGATGATATCGTCTTCGTTCTTGAACTCAATGAGGTTGAAACCACCGACTGCCGCAACCGTCTGGTCCTGGCAGCCGACGTTCTCTTTCAGCACTGAACGTTCGATGTGGATGGCTTCATACGCGAGCTGAATTCCCTTCACGACTTCGCCTTTGAAGCCGTGCAGTGCTTGCAGGAGCCCCACGGTAAACGTCGAGCTCGAGCCCAGTCCACTGAAAGACGGAAGATCGGCGACGTTATGAAGCTCGATGTCTTGCTCGAGGCCGCAGAACTTCAGACACTCGCGGTAGACGTTGTGCTGAACCTCTGAAACATTTTTTACCTGCTCTACCTGTCGATACGACACCCGAATCTTATGGTCGAAGAGGCGGCTGAGAAATGTGTTTGCGGTGACGTACGAATACTTGTCGATCGCTGTGGCAAGCACGGCGCCGCTGCTCTTCCGGAAATATTCCGGGTAGTCCGTACCGCCTCCGAAGAAACTGATCCGAAGGGGTGCTCGCGTCATAGTCAGTTGATGCATGCTATCCCTAGGCTAACCTATTATTTTCATTTAATAAGATGTCTTCGGAGGGAGAGCGATTCGAATGCGCAGCGGGAATCTTGATGGTCTCGGGAACGGCGGATCGGGCCTGAACCGAACGACGTTCGGAGCACCGGACTCCCGCGGTTAACCTGTTGATCTTACGACAACTCCTGGTCGCATTTCCCGGGTGATTTGTTGGCAAAATACGGGTCCTTTGTTAGGAGTGGTTGGTTCTCTCTCTTGAACGATAACCGCGCCTCCAAGGAACAATCGATGGCTAAACGTTCGCAAGCAGTTCGGCACCTCAGCGTAAAGGACGAGTCGCAAAATTTTGTCTCGGCATGGGCGGGGGCCGATCCAGAGCCTACGCTTGGAACCTACTGCGGGATTTTTCTGATCTCCGCAGCGGTGTTGCTCTTCGAGCTCGCTCTCACGCGGATCTTCTCCGTCGTTCTGTGGAGCAACCTCGCGTTCATGGTCGTCAGCACAGCGCTGTTCGGCTTCGGCCTCAGTGGGGTATTTCTGGCGCTGAAGCCGACGTTCGCGGGGCCCCGCTCGGCCTCCGGTGCACCACTTCGTGCACCGTTCTTCTGTTTGTTGACCGGCCTCTCAATTGTCATCTCTTACGCAGCGATCTCATACGTTCCGTTTCGGATGTGGCAGTTCGAATCGCACCCCGAGAATTATCTCTCCTTCGCGGTTTGGGAAGTGGCCCTGCTCACTCCGTTTTTCTTTGCAGGAGTGACCATCGCATCGATCATGTCGAGCTTTGCACATCGAGCCGGCCGGCTTTACGGAGTTGATCTCCTCGGTGCCGCGGTCGGCAGCGGCATTTTCGTTTTCATCATCACCGCGCTCGGCGGTGTGGGAACGTTATTCGCTTCCGCAGTGCTCGCCGTTGCTGCGGCGCTCAGTCTTGCGGGAGCTCCGCAGCGCTCGCTTCGACTTGCTGCTGCCGTCGTGTTCCTTGTTTTGGCGATTGCAACGCCGGGAGCTGACGAAAACTTTCCCATCCGGTTTCACCAACGCAAACGTCAGTTCGACGATAACTCGAAAAAGCGCCCACTGCTCGCAACCCGCTGGAGCTCGCTTTCGCGCGTAGACATTGCGGACGATACGACAAACCACGGCCCCCTGGCGGGACGGGACCTCCGAGCGGTCTGGATCGACGGCGGTACGAATGAATCAGTCATGCTCGGGACCGACGGCAAGTCGGCTGACGATTTACCGCCGCAAAACTGGAGCCCTATCGCCGCACCATATTTTCTTGCCGACAAGCATCAGGCGAACGTTCTTGTCATCGGTTCCGCGGGCGGTCGAGAGACGCTCATCGCCCTCACTCATGGAGCGCGGCACGTGGATGCCGTCGAGATGGATCCGTCGATTGTTCACTTCGTCGGGCAGCCGGAAAACGCCGAGTTCATGGGCCACGTCTATCAGAATCCCCGCGTGACCCTTACGAACGATGAGGGACGCGCATTCCTGAGACGGAAGCCTGCCGGAGAATACGACGTCATTCAATCGGTGAACAATTATACGCCCGTCGCGATGGCGTCGGGCGCGCTCAATCTGTCAGAAACGTTTCTCATTACAAGAGAAGCGTTCCATGACTATCTCGATCACTTAACGCCGAACGGAATGATCGCTCTCCATCGCGGCGCGATCATTCGAGTGGCACTCACTGCGATGGAAGCGTTGCGTGAGAGGGGAGTTGCACACCCCGAACAGCACATCGTGATTGCGAACGGTGACTTCTATAATAACCAGAGCTTCTTCTTGAAGAAGAGCCCCTGGACGCGTGAAGAGCTGCATGATCTCGGCGAATATCTCGCCACGCTTCCTCACTTTGGAGGCACTCTCTTCCTTTGGACGCCTTTTGAGGGCGAGTATCCACTCGATCCGTATTATGCGAACATCTTGCGCGCTCCACTGGAGGCGCAGAAGGTGTTTCACCAGTCACTCGGGCTCGATCTGACTCCGACCACCGACGATAAGCCGTTTATCGAACATTACTCTCGATTCGGCGTACAGCAGCTCGATCCCGGCGCACCGCTCGAGTTCCAAAAGCGAGAGGACGAAAAGTGGAAAGGTATCGTTCCGCGAGGCGATTTTCCTTACGTCGTCATTCTCGGCGAGTCTGCTCTCCTCGCACTTCTTTTCGTCGGCATGCCGCTTCTCCTATGGGCGCGGGATTCAGCCAAGATGGAAGGTTTTCTCGGTTTCATCGGTTATTTCGCTGCGCTCGGATTTGGATTCGTGGTCGTCGAGATCTGTCTGATGAAGCGTTATGTGCTCTTCCTTGGACACCCCGCCTACTCGATCACAACAATCCTGGTTTCGCTCCTTTGCGGCGCGGGAGTCGGCAGTCTTCTGAGCGAATCGCTGGGAACGAGAAACATCCGCAAAGCGATTACCTTCGCGATGTGCGGCGTAAGCACGCTCCTCCTCGCAGAAATGTGGGGAGCGCCGGCGATCTTCGCTCATTTCCTCAATCTCGAGCTCGGTGGCCGATTCCTGGTGGCAGCAGCACTTCTGTTTCCGCTCGGTGTGTTCATGGGGATGCCTTTCACGCTGGGTATAACACTGATCAGCCGAATTCATCGTGACGATGTCTCACGGCGAAAGCTCATTGCGTGGGCGTGGGGCATCAACGGTTACACGACGGTAATCGGCTCGGCGCTCACCGTGTTCCTTGCGTTGTATTTTGGATTTACGGCCGCACTGATCACCGCGTCGGTGACGTACCTGCTGGGATTGATGGCAGTTCTGTTGGGGACGGCGAGAGCCGAGATCTAGAAGGGTATCTGCAAGGGCGACCTGCTCAGAGATCCGACACGCGCCGTTCAGCGCGTATCGGATCGAGCGTGATTACCACTCTTCGGTGGGAGCGGCGTGTGCGACGATGTCGTTCACCGAGTGCCGCTTCCGCCGTCGCTCAGCCGAGAAGTTCCGATACCACTCTTTGAAATCGCGGCGCATGCGATTGGCTCGCAAGATTACGAAGCCCACCGGTGAGATCCAGAAACGGAGCACCGAATCGCGGAAGCGGGTGGAGAAGCAGAACCAGTGCGTAATCAGGTTCACTTCAGCTTCGATAGCGTGCTTGAGCTTTTTCTTCCCGTGCGCCTTCGGGATTTCGAACCCGTAGTTCGGAACCGGCAACCCGGCGCGCTTGCGACTGTCAAGCAATCGAAATGCCCGCTTCCGTTTTTCGGTCCCCATTGCGACGCAGCAAGTTTTTGTCGCTGATGCACTGAGCTTCAAGAGCTCGAGACCGAGTGACGGCGCACTCGCTGCTCGGTGCAGTAGCTTTTCTCCGCGCTCCGTTCGAGTCATCAGGTAGCTGTAGCCCTGATAGAAATCGACGTCTTCCCGAGGCTGCGGCATCCACGGGTCTCCGACAGCGATGTCTGCGAACTCGACCATCGAGTCATAGCAGGTCATGCAGCGCATCGGCGTATAGAGCCGATACAGGATGTTCATCATCTCGATCGCCGTCGGTTGATAGTTCTTCGATTTCGGGAAGAGTACCGGAACTGATTTGCCGTTGTTCATGACCGCGTAAGAAGCGCCTGGATGCTTACCGACACGGTAGATGAACCTCGCGACTTCCTTCTTCTGGTCGCCGAGGTTGTCGAACAGGATCTTCAGCGGATCGTGTTCGATGGCGGCATGGCAAAGGAGCCCAACCGTGAGAACGACTCGGTCGCGGATCCGCTTATCGAGCGCCGCGGCCTTGTGATACCCATGAATCTGGCACGGGAGACCCACGATCGCGTAACGACCGGGAACCTCGCGGATTTCGCGGAAAGCTGTGTTGGTTGGGACGATCGCATATTTCGACTTTGTCGCTGCAAAGATCTCTTCTCGGCTTCGAGCGATCGTCGGGATGCCTTTGTAGTGCGTCTTTGGGTCAGCTTTGATGACGAGTGCGCCATCGATCTCTCCGCGCTCGAGCAGAGAAATGAGGAGTCCCGAGACAAATCCGCCGCTCGTCGACTTCTCGCGAATTTCAGGATCCTTCACGTAGGAGATATAGCCGCTCTGGAATGAGCCGTGCATGTCCCAAATGTCCGGCTGCTCTGCAAACATCTCTTTCGAGACAGCAGGAGCGTTGAACTCGTCACCGGGGCAGACCTTCACGCAGAGATCGCAATCGGTGCAAGCGGACATGTTTTGGACGACAGGGAACTCTTCGTCGTCGACGCCGAGCACAGACGTCGGACAGATACCGACACAGCTTCCGCATCGATGGCACAGGTCGTTCTCAATAATTTGGGCGAGCGACTTCAGGGCTCTCGGAGGCTCAGCACCACCGTTGAGCGGTTTTACTAGCTTGCCGGTCCGCCGGAGTGGCAACTGAACCAGGTCACGAGTGTCGCAGCTTTCTTCGGATTGGAATGATTCGAGATTTGTAGACACAGTATAATCTGTAATTTCAGGTGTTTAAGCCAGCTCTACGACCCGTTCGAACGGCTTTCGCCGCCCACGGGGGAATTTTGACGGGGTAAGTTTAAGTTTCCTGCAGTCTTCTTGTCAAACGCCCAATAATTGAGCGGTGAGAGAGCCGGGAATAACGCTTCCTCGTCGGCCGTCCTTTCGTAATCACGCGAGACTGACACTTGCCACAAAGAAGTTCCACCTGTCATTTTGATTCGATGGAACAAACATTTTGGAAGAAATGCAGCACGTGCAAACGGGAGATTCCGTTCGGCGCGAAGTATTACCAGTGCTCTGTGAGCACCTGCAACCAGGGCAGGGGAGCAATTCAGTTTTGCTCCTCCGATTGCTGGGACGGCCACTTGGGATTCGCGCGACATCGCGAATCCTGGGCAGTCGAGGCTACTGCCCCGTCAAAGTCTGCGTTCGCTGCGCAGGGCGGAGACGCATACACCGCGTCCCGCCCACCGGTGCGCAAGATCATCGATCCCAAGCCTCAGCAAGAAGCGCCCGCGGCCCCAATAGCGGGAGCGTCGGGGTTGCCGAAGAATCTCGAGACCCTGGTTGTTGTTTCGAAGGTGAAGCAGCTCATCAAAGATCAGTCTGACATGAACACGAGCCAATGCTGCATCGATGCGCTCACGCGGAAGGTCGCTGAAGCCGCGCTTCAGGCGATAGAGCAGGCGCGTGCTGTCGGTCGCAAAACGGTGATGGGAAGGGACGTCCGCTGAGACTGACGCTCAGCCGTGAACTGCGCGCTCAACGAGGCTGCAGATAATGTGCTCGAGCGCGAGGTGACATTCCTGAATGTATTGTGTGTTCGTGCTCGGAACGCAGATCGAGACATCCGCGTGAGATGTGATCTCTCCACCTTTGCCGCAGAGCGCGATCGTTTTCATGCCAATCTGCTTCGCCGACTTGAGCGCGCGAATAACGTTCACCGAGCCGCCGCTCGTTGAGATTCCGAGGATGACGTCTCCAGCTTTGCCGAGAGCTTCCACCTGTCGCTCGAACACTCCGTCAAAACCACAGTCATTTCCGAACGCAGTGAGGAATGAAGTGTCTGTGGTCAGTGCGATGGCAGCCATCGCCGGCCGAATGAAGTCCTTCGTCAGACGGCTTACGAACTCTGCGGCTACGTGTTGGCAGTCGGCCGCACTTCCGCCGTTACCGCAAAGCAAGAGCTTGCCACCGGCGGACATTGACTCAGCGATCAATGCCGACGCAGCGGCGGCAGATATGGCGCAATGCTTTGCAGCCTCGAGACGCACCGTCGCGCCGTCTTCGAGATAACGTGTGATATTCAGCTGGGCCTGTGCGTTATCGAACTTCATTACTCTCGCTCCGCAAACAACGTCTCGGCCGCGCGGTACGAATCCGGAGTGCCGATGTCGATGAATGAATCTACCCGAGCTTGATAACCGAATAAAGCATTTTCCGCCGCCCATTTGGGAAACAGCTCTTGCTCTAAGGAGCGCTTCCCAGGCTGTATCGCTTCAATCATCTCTCTTGGGACGCAGTAAATTCCGGCGTTAATCAATCCAGGCCCACGCAGACCTTTCTCCTCGAATCGAACAATCCGCTCACCTTCAAGCGTTACCCGGCCGTAACGTTCTGTGTCCTCTACTCGAGTGAGGAGAAGCGCTGCGGAGTTGGGTCGAGTCTCGCACCAGGTCAGAAATGCATTAAGATCGGTCGAGCAAAAGGAGTCGCCGTTGAGAACAAGAATATGGCTTCCCGGTAGCTGGGCCAAAGCATTTCGGATCGCACCACCGGTCCCTAGCGGCTCGTGTTCGTGCGAATAGCGCAAGGTGAGCTCCTCGAAGAGCTCGCCGAACGCGGCGTGGATCTGATCCGCATGGTATCCCGTGCAGAACGTAACGCTCGCGAAGCCCGCTGTGTGGAGCTGTTTCAGGATATAGCCGAGAAACGGTTTGCCGGCGACCTCAGCAACGACCTTCTGACGGTCGGGGACGGTGATTTGCAGACGCGTTCCCAAACCGCCTGCGAGCACGGCAGCTGAGACGGTCCGTTGCATCACACGTTCCTATACGGAAGCCGCTTGAGCATTCGGTAGCCCTTCAGCAGCTCCTGAATGCCGTCTTCGATAGAGCGTTTCGCTTCGAAACCTGCCTCACGGAGACGTTGATTCGAAACGATGTAGTTTCGTTTGTCCGGATCGCTGCCGAACTCCGCGAAGTGAAGGTAGAACTGCGGAACCGCTTCTTGAATCTTTCTTGCAAGCTCCTCTTTGGAGAGGTTCGCTGTATCAAGCCCGACGTTATACGGACGTCCCACCATTTGCTCGGCGTGCCGGATGCAATGAATAAAGCAATCCGAGACGTCCCGAACATGGACGTAATTGCGTTTGAAATCTTTTTCGAAAATGGTGAGATATCCGTCGCTGACCGCTGCGTAGACAAACGCATTCACGAGCAGATCGAGGCGCATTCGCGGAGACATGCCGAACACGGTTGCGAGCCGGAGCGTGAGCGAGTTCTTCGAGCCGAGGATTTCGCTTTCGGCGTCGACCTTCGTTTGGCCGTAAAGTGAAATAGGCTCGAGAGGCGTTTCCTCGGTGCAGAAGACCGCTCCGGATTTCGTGCCGTAACCGCTGTTTGTTGTTGGATAGATGATCAGCTGTGAAGGGCTTCGCATGCGATTGACCAGCTTAATCGCGTCAAAGTTGACCGAAGTCGTCATCAGAACATCGCGATCACAGGCAGGAGCGCCGACGATTGCAGCGAGTGGGATAATGACATCTGCCTTGCTGACGAGCGGACGAAGCGCTTTCTCGTCTCGGACATCGCCGAACACGAAGTCGAAATCCGGGTTGGCGCAGAGATGAAAGTGGGTTTGTTGAGCGTAGATGAGCGAGTCGATCACGCTGACGCGAAACCCTTGATCGAGCAGATGCTCGCTGAGTACCGAGCCGATATAGCCTGAGCCGCCAGTTATGAGCACGTGTGGTTTCACAGTCTCTCCTTCAATTGCCGGCAGACTGCACCGGTGCACGCATTCATCTTTACACGTATGGGCCGCTGAGCGGCAATCCGGAACTGTGGTGCTCGATTGCTTCGGACACCGTTCCCTTATAGATACCTCGCTTCCGCGCGACGATGTGGATAACCTCACCTGCGCCTCGTCGGTTCACTTCTTCGAGAAACATTGGTAAGACGTCGCGAGAAAGATCCGGCCGAGCTTCGGCGAGCACGTCGAGTATGTGCTGTTTCGAGCTTTCCGGGCAGGAAGTGGACCACTCTTCGATCCAGAAACCTGACTGAATCAGCAGCTCCCGGAGAAACTTCGGGCTGAAGTGGAAGCGGTTGGTATCCTCTGAAAGGCCTTCCCATTTCTCTCGCAGCGCGACCGATCCGATGCCTTCGACATTCGGCGCTGCGATCTTGATTTCGCCTCCGGCTTTCAACACGTATTCGAGCTTCGCGAAGAGATCTCTCAGATTCCAAACGCTGCCCAGCCCTGACGCGATATATGCGGTTTCGAATGACCCAGGGAGTAAAGGTTCTCGGAAGAATGACTCGCCGCGATACGTGTAGAGTCGATCGGCCAGCAGCTCCAGATGCAAAGACACTCCCGCCCCAAGCGATGTGAAATTCCGAGGATGGAAGACTGCTGTGCACGTCTGGCAAATCAAAATGTCGGGTCCGCGGTATGATGCGCTTGCCGTGCTGTTGCACACTGGGCAGCAACCCGGCTTCGGCGCGGACCGAGCAGGTGCGAACGAAGGTTCCGGCTCGCCGCCTCCGGCGAGTCGCTGCTTTACATTCTCCAGCGCTGTTGCGAAGCGCTCGCGTGAATAACAGAGGAAGAGCTCTTTGTGATGAGGAAGCTCAGCCGCGCCCCAATGCTCGCCTCGCGTCACTTCGATGCGCGGCACGTCCGTGCGACAGTAATCGCTGTACGTGAGGCAAGAGATGCCGGACGACACGCCTACGTAAGCGTCACAAAGGTTGAAAAGCTCGGCATTGAGGCGGAACGGCACATCAGCCCAATACGCACGCGGATAAAGGCTGACAAAGCTCTCGAAGAATCTCGGCCGCACTTTCGATGTGAAGACGAAGACCGGGTCGAGGTCCCGAAATGCGTCGAGCATCTGAAAATTATAGTCGTCGGTCCAGGGACTTTGCTCTGAGCGGTAGTCGGTTTCAACGAGAATCTTCGGGCCTGCGGGGAGGGTATTCCAGAATGCTCGCGCCTGATGCTGCTCCTCCTCCGTGAGGCGGAATGGGAAGATGAAAGGAATGGTCCAGTGGAGACCTGCCGCCGCCTTTACAATTCCGAACACGGTGCCTTTCGGCTGATAGATCGATCCGCCCGGAATCGCTTCGTAGTTCATATAGGCTGCGGGGGTAAAGAAGCGCTTCCAAGGTCTCAGCGCCTTCAGACCCTCAATCTCTCTATCGAGCTGGAGCGGATCTCCGGGGAGGGTGACAATTTCGTCGATGTATGGATTCTCACGAAGTACCGCTTCGCCTGGTGTGGAGGTAAAATACGTTACGCGGCAATTCGGCTCGTCGATCTTCAGTTGCTTCGCTATCGGAGTTGCGCAGAGAACGTCACCGATATTGTGGAAAACGGCGATCCCATATTCGACTCGAGCGGG
Organism: Bdellovibrionota bacterium; assembly: GCA_046328905.1. Lineage (GTDB taxonomy): Bacteria > Bdellovibrionota_C > UBA2361 > SZUA-149 > CAZDWZ01 > JAXLVP01. The sequence goes on along the minus strand of JAXLVP010000002.1, from coordinate 180,044 downwards.
CTGCGCTGGAACGCGAATCTCAGTTTCCCTTTTTGGCTCGGGCTGCGGGCTCTCAGACTCTGCCCTAGTGAACGCATCGAGCTCAGCAAGGAATCGCGCTTCGCTGTAATCGTTGAGGAATGGTACAAGCGGTGCGATTCCGTTTGCGAGGATCTCACTCAGCGAACTGTCCTCGATGGAGATCGACGGCGTGCCGGAATTCAAATAGCGGAACGGTCCCGTGCTGCTGATGGCAAGAGGTCTCGATACGGAAAGCGCATAGTCGATCAGGATTCTCTCGGCCGGATCGTTCAGCTGCTGGCCGAGGAAGGCATTCAGCGAAGCGTATCCCATCAGTGCCAGAAGCTGTTCCTGGGAATAAATGTCGTGTACCGTTTCGATTCTGATTCCCGGCTTGGTGCAGAGCAGCTGCATCCGCTCCAGAGCGTTACGAACGATGTCGGCGGATGATGGGTGCGCTGGATCGATCGGTAAGTACAGCAGTATGGTCGCCTGCTCGAAGTCGTTTTGCACCCGAGTGATCAGCTCGCCGATTCCGCGGAACGGAGCCGACAGTGCATAGCCCGCGATCACAGGGATTGGAGGCATTGGATCTTCGTTACAGTTGAGCGGCACGATTCTGCCGAACACCGGTTTTGCTGAGGTGCCCAAAGGATCGTTGAGCCGAACCTGGTTACAAACTTTCGCGTAAGCCGCATACTCATCGTCTGAGCGGGCAATCGCGACGACGCGCGAACCCAACTCTTCAGCTCGCTGAATCTCCTCGTGCGAGACCTCAGAGGGATCAACGTTGAGCAGGATCAGTGACGGTCGTGGTGTAGCAAGGTCAGCGCTTTTGAGAACCTTGCTGCGAATGGCTTGCCATTTGGGTGAATGATTGATTGTACGCTGAAGATTGAGCCCGAGCTGAGCTCGTCCGGAGACGCCCGGATCGGGAGAGACCACGAGCACAGTCTTTTTCTCGACGGGCTTTGCCAGCGCCCATCGAGACGCTTCATTCGGCTTTGCGAGCAGCGAAAAGTCGCTTAACAGCTCTTCGAACCGCTTTGCGAAGTTTGCCGGTGTCCAGTCTTCACGCATCTGCCGAACAGCTTCCGAAGACGTCGCAATGGACTCCTTGAGTGATTGATAGGGGTATGGCGCCAAATATTGGTGAATGTGCCGGAACGTGTCGTTGAACGACACCGCGAGCGGCCTGCCCGCCGTAATGCACTGATCCGTGGTGGCGGACAGCCCAGGTTGGTTCCGTGAGTACAGAAAACAGTTGAGGGTGTTCTCCGCGCACCAATGAATGAGCGCTTCTTTGCTCATGAAGCTATTGGTGACCTGTACCTCGATACCAGGCTTGGCGACCCGGGAGCAGAGCTCCGCAAGGTACTCTGCGTATGGGCGCCGGTGCATTTTGAATGCGTGGTCGTCGGCGAACGTACCCGCAGGAATGTTGATTCGAACGATCGCTCGATCAAACTCACGGTTCACGGCATCGACGACGAGCTCGAATCCTTTTCCCGGTGTAGAGAACCCGAAAGTGCCGATGAGTGGAACTTCTCGCTCCCGATACGCGGGAACAGCTATCGGCGGATCGAGAGGACGCGGGAATGCGTAGACCTTGGAATTCGGAATGCTCATCGTCGGATCGAGCACGATATACGCGTCGAAGTCGTCCGGCGAGACATACACGAACGGATTGCCGGGGCTCATTTCAAGAACGACGGTGATCTTGATTCCCGGAAGGTGCCGGAGCGATTTCGTATCGATCCACGCCATCGTTGCGTGGTGATAATTGAATACGTAAAAGTCGGCGTTCGGAATTGCGTGGGCCGTCGAGGGATCCAACTCGAAGTAAGCAAGATCATACGCGCCTGAATTGAGCAGAGCGTGATACACCATCATGCCCGACTCGAAGATACTGCATTGTGCACGGGGTTGATTCAGAAAAACGCCGCGCGGTTTGGACGAGTTTTGTACAGACATAGCCCTACATTCGATAAACGAATCCCAAGCGTTTAAGATGCCTGGTTCGAGCTGAACTGTGCGGGAAAAATCTCGGGAATTTTCGGGCAGATATGGATTTTGACCGCTTGGAACGGGCACGCGTTCCAAGCGGTCGGCGCGTGGCAGATTAGCGGCCGTCGACGATTGCGATCTGCGGCAGCGGGAAGATCATTCCAGTTCCCGACTGCATCACCTTTCGCTCGCGCTCGATGAACTCGTCTTTGAAGTGCCAAGGAAGGACAAGATAGTAGTCGGGCTTGAGGGCTCGCGACTCCTCTTCACTGATGATTGGGATATCCGTTCCGAGCGTTTTTGCGCCGTACTTGTCCGGATTCCTCTCGGCAGCAAAATCGATGATCTTGCTGTCGATGTCACACCACTGGAGAATCGTGTTACCTTTCGTGGATGCGCCGTAGATGTGGATGGTTTTTCCATCGCGCTTCAGTTTCTTGAGCAGCGTGCGCAGCTCGTCGCGGTGCACATTGATCCGATCCTGAAAGTTTCGATACGGCTTGTCAGTATCCAGCTCGAGGTCGAATTCTTCTTGCCGCAGCTGTTTAATGCGTTGCAACGAGCTGTCATCTTTGAACGCAAAGCTGTTGATGTGCGTCGCGTAGCATCGAAGGCTGCCGCCGTTGATGTCGTTCAGCTCAGCGTTGACGATCTTGAGGTCAGCCTTTCTTAAGATGTATTCGATTACAGCCAAGCTGTAATACTCGAGGTGCTCATGACAAATCGTGTCGTAGGAGTTCAGCCGCAGCATCGAGGGCATATACGACATTTCGAAAATCCACAGACCGTCCGGCGAAAGCGCCTTTTTAATCTCCCGGGTGAAACCGAGCGGGTCCTCGAGATCGTAAAACATTGCGATTGAGGTGATGATGTCGCACGTTTTCCCATCCAGCGCGCGAGTGAGCTCCGGTGACGGGAAGATGTCTTGAATGACGGTCGCCTTGAGAGTGACCTCCTTTGCCACGTCCGATGGATCGACGCCGAACTTCACGAAGTGCTCCGGATAGTAGCCGAGCAGGGTTCCATCGTTGCATCCGATGTCGAGAACGGTCGCTGACTGTTTGTTCACCATCTTGGCAGCGCGATCCGCGATGCCCTTCAAGTGATTGCGCATCGTATTGTTCGTCCCGGACCGATACCAATATGCCGAGTAGAGAACTTCAGGCGGAACGGTGAACTCCATCTGCAGCAGCCCACAAGCGCCCTCTTCTCGCATCGGGTCACAGCGGACGAGAGACGTCGGTATCTTGCGCGTCGGAGGCAGTTCCTTTCCGGGCTTCACGAATGACCCCTGGAGATATTGCTCTCCGAGATTGATAACCGGGGTAAGCGCCGAGCTGCCGCAGCAGCGGCACGTTTTGCGGTGAACGAGATGCATCGAAATTCCTCTCTCCCATGAACCTGCCCCACTGGGCAGCGACAATGCTTTAGATATCAGCCACCTCCCGTTCGATTTAACTAATGGCAGTGTCTTGAGACCGGCTGATTCTCATCTTCTCTATAACGTAACCGATTGAAATTTCGACACTAATATTTCGCGATCCGTAGATGCTTGAGTAAAGTTTGCGCATAAAAATGACGACATATCTAACGTCAGGCTCTCTTAGCGTTGGTTGAATTACAAATGTCCGTCCCGAAGGCTGCAGCTACCGGATCGTTCCCTCCCGGATCGGTGATACACGACCGGTACAAGGTGATCTGCAAAATCGGCTCCGGCGGCATGGGTCAGGTGTACGAAGTCGCCGATCAAGCACTCGAAGGGGAGCACCTGGCGCTCAAGTTGATTTCCACCGGCGCCTACGAGCCGGATGAAAATACTGTAACGCGCTTTCGCAGCGAAGCGCTGATCACTCGGAAGCTGACGCATCCGAGTATTGTCCGTACCTATGACTTTGGACAGCTCACCGACGGCCGCTGCTTCATGACGATGGAGTTCGTCGATGGAGCGACTTTAGAGCAGCTCGTGAAGCAATCTTTCTTTCAGACGACGTCGCTCGAATATGTTTCGAATATTCTCGTAAAAATTCTCGACGCAATCGGATATGCGCACAGCTTAGGAATTATTCATCGCGACCTGAAAAGTGCGAACGTGCTCATCAGTAACACGGGTGAAGTCAAAATCACCGACTTCGGCCTGGCACAAATGCACAATGTCGACAGACATCTCACAACAACCGGTGAGTGTGTCGGTACGCCGGTGTACATGTCTCCTGAGCAAGTTCAGGGTCTGGACGTGGACCGACTCACCGACATTTATGCAATCGGCATCATCGCCTACGAGCTGGCGGTGGGCTCTGTACCGTTTAACGATGAAAGCTGGTACGGGCTCGCAACGAAGATTGTTCACCAACCGATGCCGAACATTTCTACGCCCACGAATCACATTCCACTCTGGTATCAGACGTTCGTTCATCGCGCCGCAATGAAGCGCAAGGAACAGCGCTTCCAATCCGCCGAAGACGCTGCCCTCTTTATCCGTTCTTGCGCGTTCGGTGAGAAGACGGAGAAAACAGAAGCGGTTGTTCGTATGACCGCTGCCGGGACGGAAGATCCGGCGTTCGCTCCGCGTTCGGAACGCGTTCATCGTTCCCGCAGCCGACAGACGCCGGTTTTCATCCCGATACTGATGATGTCTCTTTTGTGTTTTCTCGTTGTTTCGATCGGAGTCGTCGGTTCGCTAAGAGGGAAAAGCCCCTCGGCCGGAGCGCCCGCGCCTGTGCCGTATTCCGGACCCATCAAACTGGCGCCACCCGTAGATACAATGCACAGGAATGTCGAACCGCCACGGCTCGACCCCAATTCACTGCAGGCGCCGAGGCAGCCATCAAACAAGCTGCCGGCGGACCAGCAGATCAGCGACGAGTCGATCTTCGATTGGCTGATTAAGAAGAAGATACGGGAAGCTCGAGAGGCGCAAGCGGGACGCAAGTCCCCTTAAGGTGAGCTAAACCGAGAGGTTTAGCGTAGCAGCTCTCTCGGCTAAGCGCTGCCTTAACCGAATTCTAATCATCTTCGGCTTGGACTTTCCGAGTCAGTTCACGATAAAATAGCCCGCGAAATAGCTTGGGAGCCAGTTTTTGCTCATTTCGAGCATGCTACCAATAGGGCTGACTATGTCTGAGAAAGTTGTTCTCGTCGTGGAAGATGATGCGGATATCCTCGAGCTCATTCGCTATAACTTGAGCAAAGAGGGGCTGACCGTAGAGACGGTGATGACCGGCGAGCAAGGACTCGAGAAAGCAAAGCTGCTCCGTCCGGATCTGGTTCTCCTCGACATAATGCTTCCCGGGATGGACGGGCTTGAAGTGTGCAGGGCGCTCAAGCAAGATTCCGGCACCAGGCAGATTCCGGTGATCATGCTGACCGCGAAGGGAGAAGAATCGGATGTCGTTCGCGGCCTGGAGCTGGGTGCTGACGATTATATAACGAAGCCTTTCAGCCCGAAAATACTCGCCGCGCGTGTCAGGGCCGCGTTCCGCCGCAAAAATGCTTCGGACGATCCGAACGCGAAGCTGCGAATCCGCGAGCTTGTGATCGATCCGCGACGGCACGAAGTTTTTCTCGAAGGACGCCCACTCACCCTGACTCTCACGGAATTCAAGGTCCTTCATTTTCTGGCTCGCCAACCTGGGTGGGTGTTCACCCGGTATCAGATCGTCGATTCCGTGAAGGGCGAAGACTATCCCGTGACTGACCGTTCTGTTGACGTGCAGATCGTCGGGTTGCGAAAGAAGCTCGGGCATTGCGGTAACTATATCGAGACAGTCCGTGGAGTCGGCTATCGCTTTCAAGAGGCTGCTGAGTAAGCTCTCCCCATGCCTCAGAAACGCCGACTTGTTTGGAAGCTCTACACCTCTTATTTCCTGATTACGTTTGCCATTCTCGGTGTCATTACATGGCTGGCATCGTCGAACAGCCGCGAGTTCGTCGTCTCTACGCTCCAACCGAAGCTACACGTCCCGTCTGATGAGCTCGAAACCCTCATCGAGCACATCACGTCACAGATTTTTCTTACCGGGGCAGTGCTCATCATCGTGGGAGCGCTGGTGACGTGGCTCCTTTGTCGTCGGATCACTCTTCCTCTCGAAGAGATGCGAAAGGTCGTCGAACGCTTTGCGCGAGGGGACTTTCAGGTGAAGCTTCCCGTGAGCGACACACTCGAGCTCGGGGGGTTAGCGCAAGCCATGAATCTGATGGCTACTGAGCTCGATGAGCGAATTCGAACCGTAGTGCAACAGCAGAATGAGCAACAGGCGATTCTTTCCAGCATGGTTGAGGGAGTCGTGGCAGTCGACCGTCAGGAGCGCATCATTCATCTCAATCGAGCGGCGGCAGAGCTTCTCGGCTTGGAAGAGGAGCTCCCTCACGGCAAGAGTATTCAGGAGGTTGTCAGGAACTATGACCTCCATTCTTATATCCAAGAGATCTTGTCCGTACAGAAGTCTGGGAAAAAGGAGATAACGCTCTCCGGAGGTCGTTCGCGAGCGATACAGCTTTTTGGCGCAGCGCTTCGGAACGTCGAAGGCGAAGGTATCGGCGCCGTCATCGTTTTTCACGATCTGACGGAGGTTCGCAGGCTGGAACGCATCCGGCGCGACTTCGTGGCGAACGTCTCGCACGAGCTCCGGACGCCGATTACGTCGATTAAAGGGTTCGTCGAAACGTTGCGTGATGGAGCAGTCGACAGCCCCGAAGATGCGCGGCGATTTCTCGAAATCATCCAGAAGCAAACCGATCGTTTGGAAGGCATCATTCACGATCTGCTGAACCTCGCTCGTATCGAGCAATCCGGCGAACAGAAAAACCTTCAGACCAACGAGACGGGCATCAAGGATCTCCTGACGCCCGCCCGCGAATTCTTCGAGACCAAGGGGGTCGAGAAGCAGCTTAGGCTGAACATCGAGTGCGCTTCCGACTTCCAGCTCAAGGTCAATCGGTCACTCATCGAACAGGCCGTGCTGAATCTCGTGGACAACGCGATTAAGTATAGCGACACCGGTGGGACGATTTCGATCCGAGCGCAACAGGATGAACAAGAAAGTGTTATCCGAGTGGAGGATACCGGCGCCGGGATTGCGAAAGAGCACCTGCCGCGTGTCTTCGAGCGGTTCTATCGCGTGGACAAGTCGCGGACGAAGAAGGACGGCACCGGGCTAGGTCTCGCAATTGTGAAGCACGTAGCGTTGGCACATGGTGGAGAAGTGCGAGTGCGCAGCGAGCCGGGGCAGGGAACTGTCTTCTCGATCCATCTGCCCCGCCGGGAGCAATCGGCTTAGCCGAGCAGCAACGTTCCGAGGCGAAAGACTCCATACGCTACGGCGGCGCTAATCGGCATGGTGAGCACCCACGCCCACAGAATTCGCACCGTAATTCCCCATCGAACGGCCGACACGCTTTGGCTGGCCCCGACGCCAAGGATTGCTCCGCTAATCACGTGGGTCGTGGAAACCGGAAGCCCGTAATGTGATGCGGTAAAGATGGTGAGAGCTGCGCTCGATTCTGCTGCGAATCCGTGGATGGGCTTGAGGTCGATGATCTTCGTCCCCATCGTTTTGATGATTCGCACTCCGCCCGCTGCTGTTCCGAGACCCATCGCTACGGCGCAAAGCAGCATCACCCAGAGCGGAACCTGAAATCCGGTCTGCGAGCTGCTCACTGAGCCGTAAGCGACGAGCGCCATCGTGATGATTCCCATTGTCTTCTGCGCGTCGTTGCTGCCGTGCGAGATTGCCATGAATCCCGACGAGAGCAGTTGGAGCAGGCGAAAAAGCCGAGAGAGCGTGGAAGGCCGTCCGCGCCGGAATACCCATTGGAGAGCGATCATCACGAAAAGGCCGAGGATCAAGCCAATGAGAGGGCTTACGACGAGGCTCTGTGCGATCTTGATCACGCCGTCAAAATGAACCGCGCTGGCACCAGCTTTCGCAAGTCCGGCGCCGACAAGGCCGCCGATGAGGGCGTGCGAAGAGCTGGACGGGATGCCGTAATACCAGGTGAAGAGGTTCCAGAAAATAGCGCCGATGAGCGCCGAGAGGACCACCGCTTGCGTTACCGCTTCCGGAGTGACGACTCCTTTGCCGATCGTTGAAGCAACCGCAGTTCCTGTCAGGGCTCCGAAGAAGTTGAGCGCAGCGGCAAGGAGGATTGCCGTTCGCAGCGGGAGAACTCCGGTGCTTACCACCGTCGCTACCGCATTTGCCGCGTCGTGAAACCCGTTGATGAAATCGAAGATGAGCGCGGTGATCACCACGAGAATCAGCATGAGGAGTGCCGGCTGCAGCAAAGAGTTCATCGGCTAGGAATTCTTGATGACAAGCGTTTCGAGGGCATTTGCCATGTCGTCGCATGCATCGAGCGTATGTTCGAGCCCTTCCAAAAATTCTTTGTGCTTAATGAGAGTGATGGCGTTCTTCTCGTTGCGAAACAGCTCTGCCATGCGAAGGCGGTACAGCTGGTCACCGTCGTGCTCAATCTGATTAATCGCCTTGCAATGCACGCGAACGTCTTGGAGCTTATTCAAATTGCGGAGAAGGGATACGGCTTTCAGGATCTCTTCCGAAGCTCGCTCGATGAGCTTCGCGAGATCGGTGCTTCCCTCGGGAAGCTCCTCAATTGCATGGACGATGATCTGAAGCGCGATCGCAAATGTTTCGTCGGTGATCCGCTCCAGATCCGTGGCGAGCGCGTAGATGTCTGACCGATCGATCGGGGTGACGAATGTTTTATTGAGCGCTTCGTATACCTCAACGATGATGCGATCGGCCTCGTGCTCGACGTCCCGCATTTTCTCGACTATCGCAGAGCGCTCCTCGTACGAGTGCTCCGAGCAGCAATCGACGAGCAACTGTCCGCACTGTTGGACACAGACGGCCCCCCTTTCGAGCAACTCGAAAAAATGCGTTTCTCGCGGCAAAAGAAACTTCACGACTCGGTCAAGCCACATGGGATGTCCTTTGACGATAGGCTGAGAAAAACCGCAGCGCTGAGTGTTAGGGTTCTGTGAGAACCTAACCTGCTTGAGGGGTTTTGTTAAGCGAAAAGTTCGCTATTTGACTTCGAAGCGCTGTCGATGCCGAACTATTTTTCCTTCGGCGAGGTAGATCACATCTTCTGCGATATTGGTTGCGAGGTCGGCGATGCGCTCGAGATAACGGGAGAGCGAAAGGTGCTGAAGGAGAATCTCCGTCATGTGAGGACTCTTCGCAATCAGCTCTTCGAGTCGGCGATAGTTTGCCTGGTGCGCTTTGTCAATCTCCAGATCCGAGCGGCAAACCGACTTGGCGACATTGATATCCGAACGAACGAAGCAATCGATGCACGATGTCAACATATTGAGCACGCGCTGCTCCATTGCCTCGGAAACGAGAGGCTCTTGAACAGGAGCTTGAGCGCACAACGCGGAGGCACGCTCCGCAATATTCACAGCGAGATCGCCGATTCGCTCCAGGTCGTTATTGATTTTGAGAACGGATATCACAAAGCGGAGGTCTTGGGCGACCGGCTGATAGAGTGCCAAGATCTGCAGGCAGTTCTCTTCGATATCAATCTCGATCTGGTCGATCTGATTGTCTTTCGCGATCACTTCCTTGCCGACCTCGTCGTTTCGCGTGTTGAAGGCAATGAGGGACTGCCGCACCTGATCCTCGACGAACGCGGCGAGCTCGAGCAGGGATTTTTTCAAGCGCTGAAGCGCGATGTCGAGATGAACGCTCATGAAAATGTGTTAGCCTGCTGAGACAGTCGGATCCCAGTGTTTAGCCTTCCTTCAATTCCTCATAGTGAAATGCCCGGAACATGTGACATGCCGGTACTTCCAATTTCGTAACCGCGCGCCTGCGAATCATCGTCGGGTTGCCCGAATTTACGTTTCGATATACCTGATAGCCGCCCGGTCGCGATAGGTTTTTTAGCAGCTTTCCGAACCCTTGGCGATAGCGGCGCCCGGCCGCGCTAACAGTATCCTAACACACTCTTAATGGATTTCTGGGCGGCCGAACGGTAGAACAGTGGCGTATTTGACCTGGCAATTGAATAACGCCTCTGTCGAAGGAAATCATCGAATGAAACGAAAGTATCAGCTCGGGCTCGCAGCGTTTGCAGCAGTAGTATCGTCGGCGCTCACAGTGCCGCCGAGTTTTGCCGCCCCCTCGGACTCAACCTCTACTCCCAAAGGCCGACTTGCTCAGCCACAGAATGAAGTCGATTCGCAAAAGCCGATCACCGTTGACCCGTCGATTGCCGCCTACGTGAAGGCCACGGGCGTGTCGGGAAGCTTGAGCAGTGTCGGCTCGGACACGCTCAACAACGTCATGACTCTTTGGGCTGAGAAATTCAAGGCCATGTATCCGAACGTGCAGATCGGAGTTGAGGGGAAGGGCTCAGGCACTGCTCCACCGGCGCTGATCTCAGCGACCGCACAGCTCGGACCGATGTCCCGTGCGATGAAGCCATCCGAGGAGGACGAGTTCGAGAAGAAGTTCGGATACAAGCCGACGAAGATTCGGGTGGCCGTGGATGCGCTTGGCGTATTTGTAAACAAGGACAATCCGATCAAAGGATTCTCGATCGAAGATTTGGATGGAATCTTCTCCAAAACGCACAAGCTCAGCGCCGGAAAAGATATCACGACTTGGGGCCAGTTGGGACTTACCGGCGAATGGGCAGCAAAACCCATCAGCTTGTACGGGAGGAACTCAGCCTCGGGAACCTACGGCTACTTCAAGGAGCACGCTCTCGAGAACGGCGACTTCAAGGATCAAGTGAAGGAGCAGCCGGGTTCGGCTTCCGTGGTCCAGGGTGTGACGGTGGACAAGTTCGGTATCGGATACAGTGGCATCGGCTATCGGACGTCAGGCGTTCGGGCGGTTGCTCTCAAGGGTCCGGATAACGCCGACTTCGTCGACGGGACTGCAGAGAACGCCTACTCCGGCGACTATCCGCTCGCGCGTTTCCTCTACATCTACGTTAATAAAGCTCCTGGAAAGCCGCTCGACAAGCTTACCGGCGAATTCCTGAAGCTCATTGAATCGAAAGAAGGTCAGGAAGTCGTCATCAAAGACGGCTACTACCCGCTTCCGGCTTCGGTGGTGAAAGAAGAGCTTGCAACATTGACGAAGTAAGCACTTGGCGAACCAGTTGAAAAAGCAGACAGCGAGCGAAGAGGGTGGGGAGAGCGTTCGCCTTCCCGCCCCTCAACTCATCTCTCCCGGCCTGAAACGTCGGCTGGTCGTCAATTCTATTGCTTCCGCACTGATCCGCATCGGGGGCGTATTGGTGCTTTTCTGCATTTTGGCAATCTTCCTTGTTATTCTTTTCGAAGCGCTGCCACTTTTCCGTCCGGCTAAGTTCGAACCGGGGCGCGCAGGGAAGCTCGTAGCTGATGCCAGCCCCATTGTTATTGACGTCGCTGAGGATCCCGCCGGAATCTTTTCGGTGTCCGGCGACGGAGCTGTCTCAGTGGTCCCGCTCGCGGATGAATCCCAAAAGCCGATTTCGTTCAGAGCCGACCTCGGAGCTGAAGTGCGAGTGACAGCCGGTCAACGGATTGTCGGGACTGACCGTGTTGTGCTGGGAACATCCGATGGGCAGTTGCTGTTCGTTCGTCTCCCCAAAACAGAAGGTGAAGCTCTGCAGGTCGAGCCCGCTAGCTTCGAGCTTCCCGGAGCCGCTGTAGAGCAGCTTGTCGTCAGAGAGTTCGCCGGCGGGCTGGTGGCTGCCGGCGTCCTGCGGGCGCAGTCCGGCGAAGAAGAGCTTCGCCTTTTTATGCGAAAGCAGCAGCGCTCTTTGGCTGGCGACGGAAAGATGAAACAATCCGTCGTTACTGTGCCGATGGACGGGCGCAAACCGAAAAAGATAGCTCTTACTGCAAGTGGAAAGATGCTTTTCGTCGCACTTGCCGACGGCGGTGTCCTTCCTATCGACCTCAAGAAGCCAGAAGCACCTCGCCCCGCGGACCAGCTCTCGCTCGAGGGACGACAAGTATCGGCCCTGGATGTGCTCCTTGGCGATCAGACACTTGCTGTTGGAGAGGAAAATGGAAAAGTGTCTAGTTGGGGCTTTGCAGGAGCGGATCCTCAAACAGAAAGTCTGAAGCTTTTCCACGAATTCGAATCCCATGACGCTTCTGTGACCCGAATTGCGCACTCCAGTCGCAACCGAAGCTTTGTCACCGGGTCAGCAAACGGAACCATCCAACTGCACTACTCCACATCCGGAGAAACGACTCTCGCGCTTCCGAGGGCGAACAGTGCGATTACGGGTCTCTCGTTCTCACCGAAGGGAGATCAGGTTCTTACTGTGGCAAGCTCCGGGGAGTGGAGCTTCTCCACGATATTCAATCCTCATCCTGAAGCGAGCCTCCGAACGCTTTTCGGTAAAGTCTGGTACGAAGGCTATTCGAAGCCCGAATACGTATGGCAGTCCAGCAGCGGATCCGATGAATTCGAACCGAAGCTGAGCTTCGTACCGCTCATTTACGGTACGCTGAAGGGCACTTTCTATTCAATGCTGTTCGCCGTGCCGATCGCGCTCCTGAGTGCTCTGTATGTGTCCGAGTTCATGTCAGTCAGGATGCGAAACGTGGTGAAGCCGCTGATTGAGCTGATGGCCGCGCTGCCAAGTGTAGTCATCGGTTTCATCGCGGGACTCTGGCTCGCGCCGGCGATCGCGCCGATCGTTCCAGGGTTCTTCCTCGCTCCTTTCGTGTTTGCGGCGTTCGCTTTGGCCGTCGGTTGGTTCTGGAGCCGCGGGCCCGCTATCGTCCGCCGAGTGGTGCCGCGTGGTCGCGAGATGATTCTCTTGGTTCCGGCTATTGCAGTCGGAGTGTTGGTCTCCGCGAAGCTCGGAAGATGGGTAGAGCTGCATTTGCTCCGACCGGATTTCGGACAGTGGCTTGTGAATACCTTCGGAGTCTCCTACGACCAGAGAAATGCTTTGGTCGTGGGAGTAGCGATGGGTTTCGCCATTGTGCCGCTCATCTTCACCATTGCCGAGGACTCGCTCTCCGCAGTGCCGATGCATCTCCGGGCTGCTTCTCTAGCGCTGGGAGCGAACCGTTGGCAAACTGCCGTTCGAATCATCCTGCCGGCAGCGAGCCCTGGCATCTTCTCGGCGATCATGCTCGGCTTCGGCCGGGCCGTCGGGGAAACGATGATCGTTTTGATGGCGACCGGTAACACGCCGGTGATGGACCCGTCGGCGTTTAACGGGTTTCGCGCGCTGTCAGCAAACATCGCAGTCGAGCTCCCTGAAGCCGCTGCGGGGAGCACGCTTTATCGAATACTTTTTCTCGCGTCATTGCTGCTCTTTTGCGTGACGTTTATCGTTAACACGGCGACGGAATTCATTCGCCAAAACCTCCGCAGAAAATACAGCCAAGTATGATCGTGAAAGGAAAGCAGCAATTCGGCGGAAGCGAGATCTGCGTGTGGCTGAGCGCAACCGCTGTCGCGTTCGCATTGCTCCTCATCTGCGGTCTGTGCGCGCTAGTGCTCGTAAACGGAACGATGTCGTTCTGGCCGAGCGATGTGCAGCGCTTCGAGCTGAATGACGGGACTGTTGCTCTTGGACAGGTCACCGAACGTGAAGAGCTTCCCGCCGTAGACAATACGGCTGGCAGAAGCCGATTCCAACTCCGTCGAGGAAGCCGGGATGTCTACGGTCAAGATTTCGTGTGGATCAACTCCGTCGACGTTGCTCGAGTCGATCAGCCTGCGGAAGTAATGATTGTTGAGCGGCTCGAATGGGGGCCGTTTGTCGGTTTTGTGAAGTCGATTCGGGAAGGCGAGAATATGATCGCCACAAATTTCGAAAACATCGACACGCTCCTGCCGAAATTCATCGCGCAGTCGCAATCGATACGCGACCAGGTGCATCACCTAACGAAAGGGCCGATGCAAAGGATTGCGCGCGAGCAGTCAACATTGACCCAGGTCATCAGCGCAGGACGCCAGTCACCTGAGAGTTTGGAGCGTCTCGGCCAGCTGGAGGTGCAGGTCCGCGAGCTGGAAGGTGCAATCGAGCGGCTCCGCGCAAGCGACAAGAAGGAGCTCGTGATCCAAGCGGCGAACGGCACCGAGCAGGTCGTTCCTATCGCGAATATCGTTCGTTCATATGCGCCGAATCGGATGTCGACGATGCAAAAGGTTGGCCTCTACCTACAAAAAGTAGGGGAGTTCCTGTGGTCCGATCCCCGAGAGTCGAATACTGAAGGCGGCGTGTTCCCGGCAATATTTGGGACAGTGCTTGTCGTAATCCTGATGAGCCTTGTGGCGACCCCGTTCGGGGTAATCGGTGCAATTTATCTGCGTGAGTATGCTACGCAAGGAAAGTTGACGAGCCTGATCCGGATCGCGGTCAACAACCTCGCGGGTGTGCCGTCGATTGTTTTCGGTGTATTCGGGATGGGGTTTTTTGTTTATTTCCTCGGTGGAAATATTGACCGCCTCTTCTTCGCAGACGCCCTGCCGAACCCGACCTTCGGGAGCGGTGGGATCCTCTGGGCCTCGCTGACTCTTTCGCTGCTCACCGTCCCGACTGTCATTGTTGCGACTGAGGAGGGCCTCGCGTCCATTCCCAAACATCTGCGAGAAGGGGCTTACGCGCTCGGTGCGACCAAGTTTGAAACTCTCTGGCGGGTAATTCTGCCCTCGCTGATGCCATCGATCTTGACCGGAATGATTCTCGCGGTCGCTCGCGGCGCCGGGGAAGTCGCGCCATTGATGATCACCGGTGTGGTGAAGCTCGCTCCGAGCTTACCCATCGATGGGGAGTGGCCTTTTGTCCATCTCAACCGGAAATTCATGCATTTGGGCTTTCACATCTTCGACGTTGGGTTCCAGTCACCGAATGTCGAAGCAGCGCGACCGATGGTTTTTTCGACAGCGCTTCTACTTCTGATCATCGTAGTCCTGCTGAATTTTGGAGCCATGAAGCTCCGCAGCCGGCTTCGTAGCAAGTTCTCAGGGCACGCGGTTTAGCCGGTTCTTGCTGAGAAAATTCAGTTCCGATATAACGTATGCTGAATACAATCCTGAATTCTGAAGAGACGTTGAGCGCCACTGAAAGTAAGCAGCGAACCGCACCCGGCACTGCGCCGTCAATCGCGGTGAACCGAGACTCGACTTCGATCGGGCAGCAGCCCGTTCCCTCCGCCCTGATCCGGATGGAAGAGGTCGGTTGCTACTACGGCCCCAAGTGCGTCATTCGAGACGTCAATATTAATATTCCCGAGAAACAGGTGACCGCTTTCATCGGGCCTTCCGGATGCGGGAAGTCGACACTGCTCCGTTGCCTGAACCGGATGAACGACCTCGTTGATGTGTTCCGACTCGAGGGGAAGATTCTCCTCGGCGATACCGACCTTTACTCCGAGGCCATTGACGTCACGGCGCTTCGCAAACGTATCGGGATGGTATTTCAAAAGTCCAATCCGTTCCCGAAATCGATCTACGAGAACGTCGCCTTCGGCATGCGCCTCCAAGGCATGAAGAGTGGCGCCGAGCTCGACTCGATCGTCGAGCGCAGTTTGAAGGGCGCCGCCCTCTGGGATGAAGTCAAGGATCGGTTGAAAGACAGCGCATTCGGATTGTCCGGAGGTCAGCAGCAGCGGCTGTGTATCGCCCGAGCAATTGCCGTGTCGCCCGAAGTTTTGCTGATGGACGAGCCGTGCTCTGCTCTCGACCCGATTGCTACCGGCAAGGTGGAGGAGCTCATCTATCAGCTCCGCGAGGATTATACGATCGTTATCGTGACCCACAACATGCAGCAGGCAGCCCGCATCAGCGACTTCACCGGCTTTCTCTTGCAAGGCGAGTTGGTGGAGTTCGGGGTCACCTCGAAGCTCTTTCAGAACCCGGACGATCCCCGCACGGAAGACTACATCCGTGGTCGATTCGGCTGATCTCAGCCGTTTTCTTTTCGCTTACGAAAAAGTTTCGATTCGTTCTCTCGAGCTCCGTTACGGAGCGACGGTCGTTGGCGGGCGGTCGGATGGAAGCCCCCACTGCGCTGCGCTCATGATGCCTGAGCGGTTGTTGATGTACCAAGCGCCCGTTGCCGGCCGGTATACGCAAAGGTCGAGACGACCGTCTCCGTCGAAATCTCCAAGGACCGGTGTATCTCCCGGCAGTCCCCATTGAAAGCTCTGCTGGAGGTCGGAGCCACTCAAACGCAGGAACCACGTTCCCGTGCTCGGGCGGAAAACGACGAAGTCTGCTTTACCGTCGTTGTCAAAGTCGCCGGGAATTGGAACGTCGCCGGGAAGCCCCCACTGAACCACCTGATGAAACGTTGGGGTCTGTCCCCAGCCGAAGCCTGAATTTATCACCCACCATGTACCGTCTCGGGGACGCCAGATAGCTATGTCTGCTCGACCGTCTCCGTCGTAGTCTGTGGGAACCGGAACATCAGTCGGTTCTCCCCACGGCTGTGAGAAAGTGCTTCCATTATTCATGAGGAGATGCCACCCCCCGGCCCGGTAGACAGCGAGATCAGTTGCGCCGTCGCCGTCATAATCAGCAGGCGCCACGACGTCACCGGGCATGCCCCAGATTCGAGCGCTCGTTTGGCCGGTGAGTGACGATGTCGTCGACCAAACGTACGCGTTGCCCGCAAGCTGCACGGTGGCGAAGTCTGCTCTGCCATCTCCGTCGAAGTCTCCACTCAGTGGATTCGAAGCGGCGTTTCCGAGCACCTTGGTAAACGAAACACCAGCGATTCGTGCGAGGAACGAGCTCCGTTTTCTCGCCGGTCGATAAACGACCGGGTCGCTCACGCCGTCGCCGTTATAGTCGTATGGCACTCTGCGAAGCGCCACGGGATTGACTTGGGAGCCGACTACGACGGGAGTCGGTGCTTTGAACACCGATGTGCTGATGCCATCCGAGACGGCTGCCGTAATGTAATAGCTTCCGTTTGGGAGGCCGGCGGTGTTCCAATCGTAAGCGTGCTCTCCGCCCGCCAATCCATTCAGGGTGACGATCGGTGATCCGAGGCTGTCGGAAGTCGGAGAAGCGTACAGCGACGCGGTAAAGCTACTGCTGTCACCGTCCTGGATGCGGAAACGGATCTGGAAGGAGCTTCCTTCCGGGTGATTCTCGGCGGTGAGCGTTACGCCGTCGATAAAGAACCACGTTGGAATGGAGGTCTCTGTGGGATCGATCCGCAGGTTTCTGACAGCGCGAATGTTCCGCCACGGCATTCCGCGTTCGAGCCCGGCATCGTTCCACAAGTCGATCGTGTAGGTGTGCATCCCTTCGTAGAGGATATGCCCGAGCGTGCTCGCGCCTTCTGCAAAGAGATCGCTTCCCCAGAAAACGGGACGAGTGACCCAGCCGCCGGCGACCTTGTCATGGATCGTTGGGAAGTGCGTTTCGTCCGCTCCGATGCGGTAGGTAAGATAACGATACTTGCGCGGATCAATTGGCGCGACGCTCGATACATTGAGCCACACCTGCGGATCGCTCTGGGCGTTGCCGATTGCTGTAAGCGGCAGATCGGCAATTGCTTGAAAGATACCATTCGTAAACGTCGCGTTCGAGAACTGACGCGACATTTGCGGAAGCCCTGATTCGGGGAGATTCGCTACGTCTCCTCGGTCAGACATCTCCCACGGGTTGTGAATGTCGGTCGCATAATCATGCCCGCTGCTTTGAGTCGGCGATTCGAAGACGAGCGAGGGCCGTGCGTTGATGGTGAGGGGAGCCGAATAACCGCTCCGAGCGATCGTGGTGCGTGCGCCTCCGCGCGCAGTCTCGGCGGTTACGTAGAACCGATATGTGCCGGGGGGCAAGCTTGCGGTTACGAGCTGATGTGAACCGTTTGCAGAACGCGGCGCAGAAGTCGTGCTGTAGAGCTCACCCGGAGCGTAGAAGCGACCGCGAGAATCCTGGCTGTATTGAGCGAGAGGAGTGCCGTCGTATCCCGAGCTGTCAGCGTCGTACCAGACGGTAATCAACGTTCCGTCAGGTAGACCGGAGCCACGCCAGCTAATGGGCAGCGTGGGTGCTGAGCTCGGATCGACCAGGCGAACCCAATCAAGCTCTGTTGTTGACCCGGCGGGTCCGGCGGTCGAAGGATCGAGGCGCAAAGCTCGTATCGCCCCGTTCCACCCTCCGCCGCTCGAGTCGAATGCAGGAGCGCGAAGGTTGAATGTGTACGTGAAAAAACCCTGATGCGGATAGGCACGGTCAAGGAACAGCCCGTCGAAGCTCGTGCCGAACTGGCTGCCGTCCGGAAAGAGCGTCGGCTGCGATTTGTTCGTCCAGTAAACTGCCAACGTGCTCCGTGCCGAATGGCGGAGACGGTACGAGAGGAGAGTATAACGAGAGCTGTCGACTGGATGATTCGCGCCGAACCGAGGAAGCTCTCTGTCTCCCATGAGCCCCTCGCTCAGCAGGCTTCCGCTGAATCCGCCGAAGAGCGGAAAGATATAGCCGCCGGGTCCCGCATTCACACCCGACCACACTCCACCGGATGATTGGATGGATCGACCGTCGAAATTTTCCTCGTATCCGATATCTCTTCGCTCGTTCATGTCCCAAGGATTTTCGAGGACCGAGCTGGCGAAGTCGTCGCCTTCGGCTGCCGAGACGGGAGCAGCAGGCGCGGTGAGCTCAAGAGTCTGCGCCGACGTGGAGCCGGTCATCGCCAAGCTAGCAAGCGCGAGCAGTGCAAGCTGGAAAAGCGCTTTGACCCCGGCTTTGGATTGGGAAATCGAATGACGCATCAACAGTGGTTGGAACTGTAACTAGCTGATTTAACGTAAAAAGTAAGTTTAACACCGATGAACAAAGAGAGCAGAGTGACTTTACTCACTCGTTCTCTAGTCTGAAATACTCGAAGCGATTCGAGTGCAGCGAAAGATTGAGATGAGAGAGAGTTGCGGTGAGGCTCAGCGATTACAAACGAGATGAAGTTACCGCGCCGCGGAGAGTAGAAATTTTTGTACCGCGTCGGCTGCGTTCTCGCCGTCCATTGCGGCTGAAACAATTCCACCGGCGTAACCGGCCCCCTCACCTACAGGAAAGAGCCCGTCGGTGCCGAGGTGCATCATCGTCTCCCGATCTCTCGGAACACGTACGGGGCAGGAAGTTCGTGATTCGACTCCAACCACCAAGGCTTCGTTCGTCAGATAGCCGGGTCGTTGTTTGTCGAAGTCGCGGAAGGCGGCCCGAAGGCGGGATGCGAATGCATCCGGGAAGAGCAGGTCGAGGTTTACCGCTCTCACGCCCGGAAGGTAGGAACATTCGGGAAGCGATTTCGACTCCCGCTTGTTGACGAAGTCATCAAGCCGCTGTGCGGGAGCCGCTTGAACGCCTCCGCCGAGGAGCGCAGCATGCCGCTCCAAGCTCTGTTGTAAAGCAATTCCGGCGAGCGCTCCGGCGGAGTTGAAAGATTGAAGGTCTTCGTCGGTCACCTGAACGACGATTCCGGAATTTGCAAATCTGGAGTTTCTTTTCGACGGAGACCAACCATTGACGACAACTTCGTCGTTAGCCGTAGCTGAGGGACAGATGATTCCTCCTGGACACATGCAGAAGGAAAACACGCCACGGCCAGCACATTGAGCTTTCAGCGCGTATGCCGCCGGCGGGAGATGCTCGCTCCGGCCGGAAGAGCGGTATTGGATGGCATCGATGAGCGGTTGCGGATGTTCGACTCGCACGCCGAGCGCGAAAGGTTTCTGCTCGAGATGGTAGCCGTCCTCGACGAGCGCTTGAAAAAGGTCGCGCGATGAGTGGCCGGCAGCGAGAATCACTGCTTTGCTCAGAACCTCAGTTCCGTCTTGGAGAATGACACCTCGGATTGCTGAGCCGCTTCGGACGATCTTTGAGACGCGGGAGTTGAAGTGCATTTCACCACCGCAAGCGACAACCTGCTCGCGTATCGTTTGCACGACTTTGGGAAGCTTGTTCGTTCCAATGTGAGGGTGAGCGTCGATTCGAATCTCAGGATCCGCGCCGTGTGCGACAAAGATTTGGAGGATGCGATCAACCGACCCGCGCTTCGTTGCCCGAGTATACAGCTTGCCATCAGAGAAGGTGCCGGCGCCGCCCTCTCCGAAGCAGTAGTTGCTGTCCGGGTTCACGATGCCTCGCTTGGTGATCGCAGCGATGTCGTGCCTCCGATCACGAACGGCTTTCCCTCGTTCGAGTATCACCGGTTTGAAACCGAGCTCGATCAGCCGGAGAGCCGCAAACATTCCTGCCGGGCCGAAGCCCACGATAATTACGGGCTCGGCCTTGGAGACATTCTGAAGTTTGAGCACTTCAGCGAAAGGAGCGGGGTCGCCCTGTCGGCCGACGAGAAAGCGCAAGAGATAAACGGCAGCTTTGCCGCGGGCGTCGAGCGAACGTCGGATGAGGCGGGTCGGGGGAAGCTCCGCCGCCGCAACACCGAGCGCTTTGGACAGGGCCTCGCGCTCAAAGGTTTCGTCGTGAAGCTTCTCCGGCGGAACTCGTATTTCGATCTCGTGCGGGAGCCGCTTGGACATTTCGGTGAAATTCGTATTTGGTTATTGTTGGCCCGTGGATGCGGATCTGAAGTTATAATATACCCTGGAGCCGGGGGAAAGCAGCTATGGATGTTCTGATCGTCGGCGGTGGTGCAGCGGGCTATTTTGCGGCCATCGCTTCAGCTGGTGCCGACAATGAGCACCGAGTGGTGATTGCGGAAGCCGGCGCCAAACCGCTCCGCAAAGTTGCAATCTCCGGAGGCGGGCGGTGTAATGTCACCCATCACTGCTTCGAACCGGCTGAGCTCATCAAGTTCTATCCGCGCGGTGCACGCGAGCTTCGAGGCCCATTCTCTCGCTTTCAGCCTCAGGACACTGTGCGCTGGTTCGAATCCGCGGGAGTGCGTCTCAAAACCGAATCCGACGGCCGGATGTTTCCGCAATCGGACTCTTCGCAAACGATCATCGATTGCCTCGAAGACCAGAGGCGCCGGTTCGACATTTCGCTTCAAACCCGGACGAAAATCGAATCGATCGAGAAAGGTGTGAACCGGTTCAATGTGTCGCTCAGCGTTGAGAGATCCGGTCTTGGAAACTCGTCAAAGCAGTTCGATGCGGTTGTCATCGCCTCGGGGAGCTCTCCGACAGGATACGAGCTGGCGCGAAAGCTTGGACACACTATCGTTCCTTGCGTTCCGTCGCTGTTCACATTCAAGGTGAAGGATCGCCGCATTGAAGACCGAGCAGGGATCAGCGTGGAACACGCGACACTCGCACTTCGAGTCGGCGCTGAAAAATTCTCCGCAGCAGGTCCGTTGCTCATCACGCACTGGGGCTTCTCCGGGCCTGCAGTCATACGGCTTTCAGCCTGGGCGGCGCGAGCGCTGGCCGAGCAAAGTTATCGAGCGACCTTGCTCGTGAATTGGTTAGGTGACTCGACACTTGAGGATGCGCTGGTGCAGCTTCGCTCCGAAAAGGAAACCGCGGGAAAAAGACAGGTCCGATCTGAGCCGTTGTTCGGTCTTCCGAAGCGGCTTTGGCAGGGAATTTGTGAAGCCGCTGCGGTTGGGGAGGATGAACGGTGGGCCACAGTGCGCGCAGACAAGATGGACGATCTCGCCCGTCAGCTCACACAAGCTTCGTTTGGTGTCGACGGCAAAGGCGAATTCAAGGATGAGTTTGTGACCTGCGGGGGAGTGAAGTTGGCGGAGATCGATTTCAGACGGATGGAGAGCAAGCACGTTCCGGGTCTCTATTTTGCCGGTGAAGTTCTCGATATCGACGGAATCACAGGAGGTTTTAACTTTCAAAGTGCCTGGACCACCGGCTGGATCGCGGGGACCTCCATCGCCGAACGAGCGGAAAAAATATAGGTCGTTTGCGGAGCCCCCCGCCGCATAACGGATTTATATGAGTTCGGGATCACGGCAAAATCTATCCATTCCATTCCTTGCTGACGCCGCATCGCCTCAGCTGCCGCCGGCGCAGGAGCTGTCGGAAACGGGGTGTGAGCTTCCAGAAACAGCTCGCCGTGAGCGATTCGCTGCCGAGTTTCTGCGATGGCACTCCTCTACCCACGGCCTCGGACGGCCGGCGAGCCCTCGCGATGTTCAGGAATGGGCGAAGACGAAGGGACTCAAGCTCGACGCCTCGCAGACGGTCGAGATCCTGGACGAGTATCGCGAGCAACTTAAGGAGCTGAAAGACGCCCTCATTTTCAGCACTGTGCCGCGCAGCGACCCTATGCCGCTGACCAATATGCTGCTTCGCCAGGTCGCAAGCGAGAAGGACGCTGAGCGAAAAAAGAAGGAGTCTGAGGAGAGCGAGAATCAACCTCGCCCGCTCGAAAAAGGAGAGCGCGAACGGAAAGCCGACGAGCGGCACCACGAGGTCAAAGCCGTAACCGTGAATAGCCCGGCGTTCTGTGATCAGATGTCTGCTGAGACACTGAAGATGAAGCTCCGAATGAACGCGATCGAGCCCGAGGATGTTGCTGGAGTCGAGCAGTTCTTAGCGGAGCTGCGCGCGGAGCTCAGGCGCAAGCAGGAATCGTCCCGATCTCATTGACGCTGGTCGGTTTCAGTCCGCTCTTGAAATCCGATACAGCGCGTCCTGCCCGGTGAAATAAACGTTTCCATCCGCGCCGACGGTCAGATCAAGAACCGGAGATCCGTTACCAGGCACAAGTGGCGCGAGCTCATTCACACCGCCGCTCGGATCGTCGACCTCGAAACGACGAATCGTTCCGGTGTTGTAATCGCCAACGAGCAAGTTCTCGCGAAGCTCAGGGAGCGCATCACCTGAGTAAAACGTGGCGCCGGTGACTCCCACCGTCGGATTAATTCGAAAGAGAGGCTGCACAAATTGCGGATCGGTTTCGCCGCAAGGCTGGCTCAGTCTCCAGCCGTAATTTCCGCCGGCTTCAATACGATTGATTTCGTCGTCGCAGTCCGGTCCGTTGTCGGTCGCATACAGCGTTCCTGAGTCGGGGTGGACCGCCATCCCAAAGACGTTGCGGAAGCCGAGCGCAAAGATCGGGCTCGAGCTCGAAAGCGCCTCGCCGTTTCTCGAAACGTGGAGGATCTTCCCAGCGAAAGAACGCGGGTCTTGCGCGGAGTCCGGCGCCGCCGCATCGCCGGTCGAAATGAACAGGGAGCCGTCGTGCCCGAACGCCATCTTACCGCCGTTATGTCCTCCGTTCGGGAGGTCGTTCACGATCACGGTCAACGCCGTGCCGACTCCGTGAGAATCGGTCAGACGAATGACGCGGTTTTTGACTGGGTTGCCGATGGACTGAAACACATACACGAAGCCATTGCTCGCGAAGTCGGGATCGACCGCGATGCCGAGCAATCCGTCTGCTCCTTCCGCCGGGACCTGAAGCGTTGCAAACGGCTCGTTGAGTACCGCGCCATCCTGAAAGATCCTCACATTTCCTGAGCGAAGCTCGGTGAAGAAAGTTCTCCCATCCGGTGCGGCAGCGACTCCGACCGGGAAGCTCAGTCCAGTGGCAACGGCTTCGACTTTGATTCCTGTCGCCGCGCTGTCGCTCCCGCCGCCGCCTCCTCCACCGCATCCGCTCATCACCACTGCTAATAACGGCAGCAAAACACTGTATCGAAGTTTCATCGGGCCTCCGCTGATGGTCGTCGGGTTAGTAAACCATCTGACCGCGGTTTGTCACTAAGCCCTTGATCTGCACTCATTTGGAAGGAGCCCGCGATGCACATCGTAGACAAGCGAGTCAGGAACCTGTTGCTCTTCTCGGCGAGCGTTTTGTTCGGCGCTCACTCAGCAGTTGCGGATTGTTATGACCCTATCCGATCGGGATTTTCAGGTCGTCGTGATTTCGAACGTTCGGCCTATCAAGCCGGCTTGTGGAACGGTTCGCTGACGGCGCACGAAGTCCGTGAGCTGTCCCGTGAACGGAGAGCAATCATTGAAGACCGCGCTCGCTTCGAATTGGATGGGAGATTGACCTTCGCAGAAAAAAGAATTCTTGACCGTGAGCGCGCACGCTACGACCGTGAGCTCAGCCATGAGCTCAGAAACGCCGAACGACGGTGGTAAGCTCAGCGCTTGGGTGCGGGCGCCGGTGCAGAAGCCTGGGCATTGATGTAATCCCGCACGGCGCTCCAGCGCGAGAACGCAAGGTCGATAAGCCGGTCGAGAGGGAGGTCGGCCGGTTGTTTGATAATTGCGCCGATCTTTTGCTGCGCGAGCGCTTTTTCTTCCGGATCCATCTTTGCGATGCGCGCGACGAGCTCCTCTTTCGTTCTCCCGAGCCCGAGTATGTTCAAGACACGAAGCTGCTCCGCGTCAATGCGGGACAGCGCATC
The DNA here is from genome assembly GCA_046328905.1 of Bdellovibrionota bacterium. Lineage (GTDB taxonomy): Bacteria > Bdellovibrionota_C > UBA2361 > SZUA-149 > CAZDWZ01 > JAXLVP01. The sequence goes on along the minus strand of JAXLVP010000002.1, from coordinate 155,744 downwards.
GGGCGGTGTCGAGAACACGTCCTTCACGGTTTGGCCGCGGGCCTCTGATGCCTTTTCCGCCTTCTTTTCTTCGACCCAGCTCTGAATGTTCGTGTAAGCGACGGCCAGGATGATGATGACGAGGATGGCCGCAACAATGTGAATTGCCCCTCGTTCAGTTGAAAGGGTGCGTGGCGCACCGGCCGCAGCCTCGTGTGCCGACGCTGCGCGGTCGGATGAAAAGCGAAGGTCCATGATGCTCCCTTATGCGGCCGAGCATCTTCGACGAGTCCCAGCGCAACGTATCTTCTAAATTACCACAAACGCTAGAGGCAATCTATTCGGCATTGTCGTTTTTGATGTGTCTTTCTAATGTTTTAAGATAGTTTCGGCAGGTCGCCGAGCATAATGTCAGAAACGGGTAATTTCGTGGGGAGCACGATGAACGCACGCAGAATCAGTGTCCGCTGCCTCGCAGCATCGCTCATCTTTCTCGTTTCGGCATGCAGCTCCGGAGGCGGTTCGGGGTCCGGAGACGGCTCGTCGGCGTCGAACGATTCCGGACCCGGTTCGAACGATGGCGTGGACAACGGCTCAAATTCTGATCAGGCCGGAACCGGAGACCCGGCGCCCGCAGGCTCGGAGACGCTCAGGGTATCCACATTTAACGCCGGACTGCTGCCGCAGTTCGTACCGAACACCGACGCGCGGGTAACACCGGTCGCCGAAGCGGTGGCGGCACATGACTCCGACGTTGTTTGTTTGCAGGAACTCTGGCGTCCGGCGGATCAGCAGGCGATTGCCAACGCCATTCACTCTCGATACCCCTACGTTACGATACCGCCGGCGCATCAAAAGCTCGCCTCTGCGCTGCCGGTGTGTAATGCGTCGGATTTTGAGCCGATCGCAACCTGCGCCCTTACCGATTGCTTGGTCGGCTCGCTCGGATTCTACGAGTGCTTAGTCGGCACCTGCCACGACGAGCTCGAAACGCTCGCTGCAAAAAATCCGGAATGTGCGCAAGCTGTGACTGCGCAAGAAGGGAAGTCAGCTCTCGACGTTCTTGACATTGAAGATGCGTTGCTCGGGTCCAGTGCCCCGGCAGGGTTGTTTCCGTTCGACGGCTCATCCGGGCTCATGTTGGCGTCGAACCTCCCTCTCGAACAGGTTCAGCTAGTGGATTTCTTTGATATTACAACCACCAGCCGACGAGCCGCGATTCTCGCTACTGTGACGAAGAACGGAATTCGGCATCGAGTTGGTTGTACTCACCTGCAATCCAACTTGGATGGTCTTGTGCCTTACACAGGGAAATTCGGCTCTTATGCCGGCGAGCAGCAGGCGCAGGCCGACCGTCTTATCGGTGCAGCGGCGTCATACGGCGGGTCAGACCCTGAATATCTCGCCGGCGATTTCAACTGTAGTCGGGCGAGCTCCTCGACCGGAGTTCAGGACGATCTCGGACAGACCTGCAGCCGCTTTCTCAATTCCGGCTACTCAGATCCTGCGGCTCAGCTCTCCTGCACGTTCTGCTCGTCCAACAATTTGAACTCTGGGAAGGGTGATCTGAGCGAGACACGGGACACGGTTCTGGATCACGTGTTCGTGCGGAATCCGATCTACCCCGGAGCGACTGCGGAGAAAGTGTTTACCCAAACGGTCACTGTAGCGGGAAGCCCTTCCTCGCTCTCCGACCATTTTGGAGTTCGCGTCAGCGTGCCGGTTCCGTGAGCCTTTAGAACAACCCGCGAAAAGTGAGCGAGTTGAATCGCATCAGGTCGACCTGTCCCGGCGTGAACTCGGAACGACATTCGTCGGCCGTGTAGGTCATGTGATTGTGGATCGGATCCGACCCTTCGATGTCTGGGCATGAATCTCGGGAAGTGGGGCAGAACTCGCCTTTCTCTGGAAGCTTTTCAGCGGGCGTGTCCTGGACCAGATCGTTGAAAAACGCGTCGCATTCCCCTTGGAACGTGTGAAGCAATCCGAGCCAATGACCAACCTCGTGCACCGCCACGAGACCGCGGCTGTAGTGGTTGAAGGTGCCGCCGGGCAGCGTTCGGAAATTGATTACCACTCCATCAAACATCGGAAGGGCGAGATACAGGATCGGAAACGTTGAAAAGCCGAGCACGCCGCCTTCGGTATTCACAGTGTAGAGATTCAGCGTGTTGGGCCCGCCCTGGTGAAGGGCGCTCTTCGCATCTACCTCTTGCTGAGATCCAGGAGCCATCGTGAACCATTCCGGCTTTGTTACACGGTCGATTCCGGCCAGCTCGAAGCGGAACGGTGTAGCGATATTGCCTGTCTGTCCGCTGAACACTTGATTGAGAAAATCGACCTGCGCGGCAATTGCAGAGTCGGAGAGGTTGCCATCCTCGAAGGTGTCACCTTTCGTGATCACGTGAAACAGAACCGGAATAGGAGCAAACACGTCTCGCGCTGTCGATCTTCGCTGCAGTGCGCTGAAATCGTTGAACAGCGAAGCGAGCTCCATTCTCGTTTCGAAGTCCAAATCCTTCGTCGCGCAATTTGCCAAGCTTCCTTCGCCGCTCGAGAACGCACCGGGGTTATCGGTCGCACTATTTGTGCCGGAGTCTGAGGACCCGCTATCAGAGCCTCCGCCCCCTGAGGCACAACCGAGCAAACCCAATCCGAGAATGAACAACAATCGGCGAGACCATCGAAGACGCTGCGACATAAGGAACCCGGGCCATTCTGGTAGGTATTCGCTTCTAACCCTAAGAGGTTATAGCGTCGCGAAGGGCAACTGTGCGGTGTACTCTCCACCCCCGATATGCGTGCGATTCCGTCGCTTGACGGAGCGGGTGTCACTCGGTAACCGTTAGGGAGATTGCATCTCCAAGTCTGCTGTTATCGGAAGAGATCCTTGAAAAGCGGTACCCTCACCCTCCCGAATGTGAACCTGAAGCTCACTGTGTTTTCTCACGGCTGGGTTTTCCTCGCGCCATATCAGTGGGACGATACACGCTCTGTTCTGAGCCGCCCGATTCGGCTCGGAAAAAAAACGGCCTGGATAGAGCTCCGTCAGCGGGGGAAGCACGTCTCTCTTCGATGGCGCTCGGATCGATCTCTCACCTCGGCGGACGAGCGACGGGTGGGAGAGAAAGCACAATACATCCTCGGTTGCGATATCGACCTCGGTCCCTTCGCCGAGATTGCAAAAAAAAATAACGCCAAAGTTCACCGCTTCATTCGTGATGGCGGCGGACGCCTTCTCCGAAGCGAAGACCTCTTCGAAGACGCGGTCAAAACCCTTCTCACCACGAACGCATCCTGGTCGTTCACAACGCAGATGGTAAGCGCTGTCTGCACGCTTCCGGGGCGGCTGAGTGTCCCTTCGACTGCCGTAATTGGGGGCGCCGGTCTTTTCCCGACAGCGGACGAAATTCTGCTTTTCACCACGAAGCGGCTCGAACGGATCTGCCGACTTGGCTATCGCGCCGATTACTTGCGCAACGTAGCCAAGCACTTTGTCGGTGCGCCTACGTATCGTTCCGAGGATCGTTCCCAAATCTTAGAAGCTCTTCGAGGTATCAAAGGCCTCGGGCCCTACTCGATCAATCACCTCGCTGTGTTGCTCGGTGACCATGAGCGAATGCCGATTGATTCGGAGGTGCGGGCGTTCTGCCGCGAGCATCGATGTCTCCAAGCTGACAAGGAAATCGAAGCTCACTACGCACGTTGGTCCCCTTACCAGTTCCTCGGCTACAAATGTGAACGGATTGTTGACCGTTCGAACTGGCTCGGGGACTGAGCTGCGGCTATTTCTTCAGCTCTGCGGATACATCGCGGAGATAGGTTGGCAAAATCTGGATCTCCGGAATGCTTGTCCGGTCCGAAAGCTCAATGAGCGATGCGATGACATCTGCGGCTTCGTCCGCCGGCACCATTGTTTCGCGTGCGCTCGGGTCGGGCGGAATCGGACGCTTGTCGATGATCGGCGTGTCGACCTCGCCCGGAATCACTACGCTGAACCGGACGCCGGAGTTCTTGAATTCCTCTCGCAGGAAACCGGTGAAATTGATAACGGCGGCTTTTGCGGCAGAGTAGATCATTCCACCAAGTAGCCCAGGATGGGTGCCTGAACGTGACGAGATGTTGACGACAATTCCCGACCGAGCGCGGAGCATTGTCGGGAGTACGGCCTGAGTGCAATAGATTGTGCCGACGAGATTCGAGTCGAGCACGCTTTTTATCTCATCGGGAGTCGTTGTGAGCAGGCCGCGGTTTACCGAGCTGTGGCCGGCGTTATTGATCAGTGCATCGATCTTGCCGTATCGCTCGACAATCTCAGCGGCCATTTGCTCGACTGCGGGCTTATTTGCGACATCGAGCGAATACACAGCGGGCGTGTTCCCGACTTTGGCGCATGCGGCCGCCGTCTCCTCGAGCTTCGGTCGCGCGCGACCGACGAGCACGACCTGGGCACTTGCTTGAGTCAAACGCAGCGCGAGCGCTCGACCGATCCCGCTGCCGCCGCCGGTGATAATACAGACTTTGTTGCTTTCGTTCGTCATCGGGTCCTCGAAAAAACGTTGGAAATGGCGCCTTTGCTTTTACACTCTTTGGGTTGATTCGCCAATTTCGAAGCTCTGCGAGGCATCATTTTTGGCTAATTACTGCAATTTGAGTAAGATACGTTTTCGAGCTTCCCGTGCATGAAACGCGCGGACGGTTTTGCACTGCGTCATTGCGTATTGAAAATCCTTCCGAGAATGTCGAAACGTCCCAAGCATACACCGCCGAAGCCGCTGAAAGGCGAAATCGCTTCCATCATCTCGTATTGGCGAGATGCTCTCATCGAAGGTGAGCACGGCTCGCTCAATGCGAAAGAATATCTCGCGTTGGGTTTAGACCTCCCATTCGCGGACCTGAGCCGAGGAACGGCCACTGCGCATGCAGTTCGGACGTTGGCTCAAAATGAGGAGCGGCGTGCACGGGAGAAAGAGCGAGCCAGGGCCAGGCCGAGCAGCCCCTCCGAGCTTCGCGTCCTTCTCTGTCCGCTTCGTTTTGAAAGGATCGAACGAGGGCCGGGTCCCAGGTTCGTCGAACCGTTGTGGATTCCGGCAGTGCTTCAGCCGAACGGCAACCTGCTGCCGCCTCGAGCGGGGGGACCGTGGATTCCGCGGGAGCACTTAGAACCGCTCCTGCTCGACAACGCAGTGACCATCGGCGACTCCCGCTCGGTGGAGAGGTTTGCCGACAAATATCCGGCGAACGATTGGCAGAGTTGGGATGAGTACTGGACGTACTCCAGCGAGCTGTTTCGTTTTGTAACGGGCGTCCCGATTGAGAGTTTCGAGCTCGAAGAGTTTCGTCGGGCGCCGAATTCGTTCGTGACACTTGATGTCAGCTCCGCCGGCTCAACGACACCGCTTCGAGACGTGATGAGCTCGATGCTCGAAGGACGGCGGAGTACCGGACTTCTCCCGCTCTTTGCGACTCGAAGTGGGCCGTCGCCGAAGTCCTATCCACGCTCCGTCCGCAGCGTTTACAACGCGGCCATTCAGCACACGGGGCAGTTCGGGGACAAATTTCCGCTCGCACCGTCTCAACGCCTGGCCGTCCATCGCCTGCTTGGAACGAAGTCCGGTGATTTCCTGTGTGTCACCGGACCGCCGGGAACCGGAAAGACGACGCTGCTCCAGAGTGTCATCGCGTCTCTCTGGATCTCTGCCATCGGAAATTCAGATGCTCGCCCACCCATCATCGTAGCGTGCGGTGCTACGAATCAATCCGTGACAAACGTGATCGACTCTCTCGGTCGCGCGACGGGTGGAGCTGATTTGTTTGCGAAGCGGTGGCTGCCTGATGTTCATAGCTTCGGCACATTTTGCTGCTCAGCAACTCGCGCTCGCGACATCGAGGGCTACCAGCTCGAGTTGCGAGACGGTACGGGCATCTCGAGTGAAATGGAAACGGAGGCTTACGTTGCGCGCGCGACGCAGCACTACCTCCAGTGCTTCTCAGACTGGTCGGGCAGGTCGCTGACGCTCAAAAAAGTGGTGAGCCGATTGAGGCTACTCGTCCTCGCAGAGCGGTCCGCACTGAAAAAGGATATCTTTCGTGCGCGATACGGTTCTTTCAGCGGATTTTTGGGCTCACTCGTCGGTATGGGAAGAAGGCAAAGTCCAGAGGAGCTTTTTCAGGCCGTCTCTCATTTCGATACGACTCGCCGACACAAGTTATTTCTTCTCGCGTCTCATTATTGGGAGGGCCGCTGGCTTCTCGAAGCTGCAGCAGTGTTGAAGCGGCGGGCATCCGAAGAACAGAAGCAGACACGAGCCCGCTTCTTTCGTGGCGACGCCGAGTCCTGGCAGCGGCGGGCGATGATCACGCCTGCTTTCGTTTCAACGCTCGCGATGACTCCGCGGTTCTTCGCAGGTAAGGCGGATCCAAACCAGTCTCCCATTGATCTGCTTATTTTTGATGAGGCTGGACAAATTCCTGTTGAGATGGGGGTCGCGTGCGTTGCGCTCGCCAAGCGAGCCATGGTGGTTGGAGACGCTGAGCAGCTGGAGCCGGTCTGGAACGTAGCGCCGCATATCGACAGAGTGAATGCCGCGAAGAACAAGCTTGTGAAGCTGACTGATGCGGCGGGATGGAAGGCATTTGCGAAGAGGGGACTTGCTGCGTCGGCGGGGAGCTTGATGGAGCTCGCGCTCCGATCCACTCCTTGGGAGGAGCGTCGAGCCGATACCCGACACACGACTCACGGCGTTTTCTTAACGGAACATCGACGTTCCGTTCCGGCGATCGTACAGTTTTGCAATCGGCTTGCTTACGGGGATCGGCTGGAACCATGTCGTCCGGAGCTTGCAGGACGAGTGCTTCCCCCATTCTGCTACGTGCATGTCGCCGGAATAGCGCAGCAGTTTCGGCAGAGCCGCTACAACATGTATGAGGTGCATCAGATCGGAGCGTGGATCGAACGTCACGAAGCTGAGCTCAAACGCTTTTACAGAGCGACTCAGATCGATGATGTGCTTGCGGTCATCACGCCGTTCGCAGCGCAGACGCAGAAGCTCAAAGAACACCTTCGGAAGCGTTATCCGAAGATGACCATTGGGACCGTCAACTCGCTGCAGGGAGCCGAGCGCGCAGTAATTCTTTTTTCCTCTGTATACGATTCGAAATTCGAAGGGCGCTATATTTTCGATCAAGGAACGAACATGCTGAACGTCGCGGTATCGCGCGCAAAGGATACATTTCTGGTTTTCGGCGACATGCAAATTTTCAAAGCGGATGCGCAGGCTCCCTCGGGCGTGCTCGCCCAGTTCTTGTTTGCAGGCCAGGCGTTTGAGCTGCCGCAGGTAGCATCGGCAGACACTCAATCGCTCGCCGGCGAGGAAATGCGGCGTATCACGACCCTCGAGGAGCATCAAGAAGAGCTCTTCCGTGCATTTCAGGTCGTTCAGAACGAACTTTTGATCGTCTCTCCGACCATCTCATCTGCCGCGATTTTGCGAGATCGGATCGTGGACCATATTCGAAATGCTCGAAGCCGAAACGTTCGAGTCCGTGTCTTCACCGATTGCTATCTGGATTCGCCGGACGGTCAACTGAAGAAGAACGCTGCTGAGGGAAGAAGGCTGCTGACTGAAGCGGGAGCGACGGTGCATATCGCAAAAGCGATTCACAATAAGGCGGTCGCGATCGATTCTCATACCCTCATTGAAGGATCGTTCAATTGGCTCTCAGCGGTGCGTACGGCCGGCAGCATCCACCAGAAGCTCGAAGTTTCATCGCGGTATACCGGTCCTTTGGCGGCTGAGCGAATTCGCACCCTCCTCGAAGAGCTCGAACATCGCGAGCGTTTGTTAGCGTGATTGCACGAATCGCTCAGGGAAATCTGTGAAAACCCCGTCCGCGCCAATGTGCATGAGCGAATGAAATGTTTGCGGCTCGTTGACGGTATAAACAAATACCTTGAGTCCCAGCTTGTGAGCCTCATCCACGAACCCAGCGTCGATGAACTCCGCCGATGGGTGCACCGAAAATGGCCGGAGCGGCGCGACCGCAGACTCGAGATCGGCGGGTAGCCCGTAAAAAAGTGCGCCGAGACGGATCCGAGGGTGTGCGCGCCTCATCGTGAGAAGCTCCCGATGATTGAACGACGAGACGATAAAGTCGTCGTAGGATGCGCGGCTGCTCTCCACCTGCTCGTTAATGAGCGCTGCGACAGGCTCCGCCGTTAGAGCACCTTTCAGCTCGACGTTAATCAACACTTTTCCTGCGGCAAGAGCGAGAACTTCGGCGAGGACTGGAATCTTCTCTCCGCGTCCCGCGTCGAGTGTCTTGAGCTCGTCTATCGTGTGATCGGAGACTTTGCCTCCGCCTGTTGTTGTACGCTCGAGGGTTGAGTCATGAATGACGACGAGCTCTCCGTCCTTGCTTCGATGGACGTCGAGCTCAATCCCGTCGACTCCCAGCTCGATTGCGCGAGTAAAGCTGCGAAGGGTATTTTCCGGCTCCGTTCCTTTTGCGCCGCGATGTCCGAAAATGAGCTTTGTCATGTGCCGCCGCAGTGAAAGAGGTTAGGGCATCACGTTCGTCATTGGGTAATCGATTTCCCTGTTTTCGGCGTCAGTCGCGCCGGGAGAGCAGGGTCTCGCTACTATCGGGTATCGAAGTGGCTCAAACAACTGGTTTTCGGTTCCCCTTTCCGGGCTATCGACATCCAACAGCATGCTGCGCTCTCTGGATCGCTATTTGCATCACCCCAATTGTATCTGTCCTGGGAGCTTCGTTATGTCCGAATTCCGTCATGTTCTGGTGAAAACGGTGACAATTTCTGTCGTTGCTTTCTGCCAGGGGGCTTTGTGCTTCGGCGTCTTATTTTGTGGCCAGGCGTATGCCGAAGACGTAGCCGCGCTCACCTCCCGGAAAAAGGTCAAAACCCCGCCTGAATGTAGTGATGGGATCGACAATGACGGGGATGGTCGTGTCGATTATCCGGCAGATTTCGGTTGCAGTAGCCCCAAGGACCGCCATGAGAAGGCGCGGCACGAGGTCGCACCGCAATGCATGGACGGAATTGACAATGACGGCGACGGCAGAATCGACTACCCCGCAGACCCGGGATGTACCGGGCCGCGCGACAAAAAGGAGAAGGCGAAGCGCGAACCCAAGCCGCCTGCGACTCCAACTCCGACACCGACGCCCACAGCCAGCCCGACTCCTACGCCGACCCCCGATCCGAATAGCCCAGGGTATCCGGACATCAGCGTTGGGGACGGCGCGAGCTTGCGCGGTCATCGCTTTTTTCCTGACGACAACCCGTGGAACCAGGACATCTCTACTGCCCCGGTTGACCCGAATTCGCAGAACCTGATTGCGAGCATTGGTCTGAACACGGGGCTCCATCCAGACTTCGGCACGTTCTGGGAGGGCGGACCGATTGGAATCCCTTACACCGTGGTTGACGGCAATCAGGCCAAGAGCACGGTTGCGTTTGATTATGCGGACGAGAGCGACCCAGGCCCGTACCCGATTCCGGCAAATCCTCCGATCGAAGGCGGTCCGACAAGCAATGGCGACCGTCACGTGCTGATTGTCGACAGAGATAATTGGAAGCTCTACGAGCTGTTCTCCGTTTACAAAGTAGGGCAGGGTTGGACGGCTGGATCGGGCGCCGTATTTGATCTGCACTCGAATGCGCTGAGGCCGGCCGGATGGACTTCTGCGGATGCGGCGGGCCTGCCGATCCTCCCCGGTCTTGTTCGCTATGACGAGGTGATGGAACAGGGAGAGATTCGGCACGCGCTCCGCTTCACCGTGCAGCATTCCAGACATGCTTACGTATCTCCGGCTCGTCACTACGCTAGTAACCTCACAGATCCCAATCTGCCTCCCATGGGGATGCGAGTTCGCCTGAAGGCGAGCTTCGACATCTCCGGCTTTCCGCCGGAAGTGCAGGTCGTCCTTCGTGCGTTGAAAAAGTACGGCATGTTCGTCGCGGATAACGGCTCCAACTGGTTCATTAGTGGAGCTCACGATCCACGTTGGAACGATGACGCCCTCGGGAACATTCGCTACGTTCGCGGGCAGGATTTCGAAGTCGTGCAGATGGGGACGATCGTGACTCAATAAGCTGCTTTTCGTTGACTTTTCTACATATCGTCTGTATTGAATCCTCGTTCATTTTTGGTCGCTGAGCCGGCTTGCGAGCCCGTTCGGCTAGCAGGGGCTCTATGAATCTTTCCGGGTTTCTCAACTACGTTTTCTGGGCGAACTCGCGCGCGCTCGAGATGCTGCGCCGCACGCCTGCTGTCGAACCGAAAGCACTCTCCCTGTTCTCGCACATTCTTGCAGAAGAGAATCTCTGGCTCTGCCGTTTACAGGGCAAGACTCCGGACATGTCGATCTGGCCGGAGATCGGGCTCGAAGAGTCCGAGCGGCTGCTCGAAATCAATCTTGCCGGTTATCGTGACCTCGTTCGCAACTTTGGCGACGCTGAACTGTCTCGCGTTGTCGAGTATCGAACCAGCAAAGGACTCGATTACAAGACTTCCGTGTTCGACATCCTGGTACACATCCTAAACCACGGCACGTATCACCGTGGGCAGGTGGCGCAGGCCGTCAGCCGCTGCGGGGGCGAGGTCATCGACACTGACTACATCACTTACGTTCGCGAAATTCATTAGCTTTCCCAAGCAGCTTGTCTCACACGCTTCTCTTTGTTTGCACCGGCAATATCTTCCGAAGCATGACGGCAGAGCACGCGCTTCGTGCTCTGCTCGCGCCGGATGACGAGCTACGAGTCGAATCCGCCGGAACAGAGGCAGTTCTTCAAGACATGCATCCGGTCGTTCGAGCTCTTCTCGAGGAGCGCGGATACGATCTGTCAGCGCATCGGCAGCGAAAGCTCACCCCAGAAATCGCTGCGCCGGCAGACATTATTGTCTGTTTCGGACGCGTGCATCAGCAGTTCGTTCAGGAGAACCTGGGACTGGGAAGTCGGCTCTTCCGGGAGATGACGTCAGGCCGGGTCGAAGAGATTCCGGACGTTTGGGAGGTCGTGCCCGAATGGGAACAGCGTCCAAAAGAGTCGGCGGATTACGTTCGCCAGGTTGTCGGAGAGATCTGCGACACCATGCCGCAGCTTCTTGCTCGCGCGCGGCAGCTCGTGGAACGCTGAATCTCTTCCCGGAAAAGCGATCGCACAGGAGAGAAATGTTTGGCTAGCGGTGCGGCAGCTTGACCGCGCCTGCGGTAAGCATCCCAACCGCCTTCGCGGCGACACTGGCTCCGATGTTGCCGATGGCGTTGAGGAACTTCGGTTGAGTGCCAGGCATGCTTCGGAACAGCGCCTTGGTGGCTTGATCCATTTTTGGAAAAGCGAGCGTCGCGAGACTCGTGGCGGTCACTGCCGCCGAGTTGCCGACCAGAGCAGGGGTCTGGCGCGCGTACTGAGCTACTGTGTTGCCGAAGGTCGGTTTCGGAAGGCGAGCACCGCCGCCCGCGGACATTCTGGCAAAATTCTCGTTTGCGACGTTAGACATGATTAAGCGTCCGCCTTACTTTCATTTGAGCTCGCAGCTGCCGTGACCTGGGTTACCTGTTTCTGGTCTGCGGTGTTCGGCATTCTTGTCATCGCGGCGGAAGCAGTCAGCCGACTATTCAACAGTCGGATGGCCAGCTCTCGCTTGAGCTCGTCTTTGTATTCGGTGTCACGCTTCGCGTGCCGTTCTGCGCGCTCAGGCATTTTCATCTTACCGAAATCAGTCTTTTGATCCGCTGCGCTCGGATTGACCCCCAGACCCATTGGGTTGAGGACCATCGCCAGCACACCCACCGCGCTGCGATATACATCTGCGGACTGCTCTTTCAGTCCTGGTTGCTTCTCGGCACTCTCCGGAACAGGCGGTAAGCCTAAGGAGTGAATCGCGGCCTTGACCGGCGAGGCTGCGGGAGTGAGTGCTTTCGGTTGAACAGTAGCGGGTTGCATGCCCATATCGAACTCCAGAGAAACGCGGAACATTCGCGCTTCTATAAATGATTATAGCGGGTCGGGGATCGGGCGTTGCCTATTCTTTTCGTAAAACAACGGAGCGGGTGGTGTGCTCCGTGCTCGCTTCCGGAGGGATCCCGGCGATTTACGCCCAGGGGACTCTATTTTTGTCCTGTTTTCTATAAATTCTCGGCAGTTACGCAACACTTTGGCTCGGACTCGCCAAAATAAGGGGTAGGAAGCTTTGGCATAGGGTCCCACGGCCCGTGGCAGCGCTTTCGATGTGCGGTCCGCTGTCGATGGCGGATCGAGTCGAGCTCTGGAGGGTTTCGGGATGTCCGCCATTTTTTCGTCGATTCATGCTGCCTCGGCGTTTCGGATGAAGCTTCATCCGGAGGCTCTGCCCGGCGCCGGGTTGTTTCAGTCGATGGTCGGAAACGGCTTTGTCATCCTTGCCGTGCTTGTCGTGGCGTATCTCGGCTATCGGAACAATTCCGGTGCGGCTCGTATCAAACGAAATAAATCCAAACACAATCGTCCGTCACGGTCCGACTCGAATGAGTTGGGCTCAGGCGATCTTGCGACTCGAGCTCAAATTCAGCGCTGGCTCGAGCACAAGGACAAGTTCGATACTGTTCTTCCAGTTCGAATGATTAAAGGCGGCGACGGTATCGCCGCGAAGCAGGGGAATTTGATCATTCCCATCGAAGAGCGCAACCGTCACATACTCGTCGTCGCCAAAACTGGTAGCGGTAAAACGACTCGAGCGATCCTGCCGGTACTCTTCAACGATTGCCTCTGTCCCGACAGCTCGACGGTCGTGCTCGATTCGAAGCCTGAAATGTGGGACAAGCTCGTCGGCTTGACGCGAAAGTTCAATCCGAAGAAGCGGATCTTGCTCTTCAATCCGCTCGATCTGGAGCGGAGCTTGAGCTGGAACATTCTCGCAAAAATCAATAGCGACACGGACGCGAAGCTCATCGCGAATACGATTATCAGCGCGACCGATAATCCGTCCTCGAAGTCCGACAGCCCTTTTTTTCGGAACAACGCATTGTCCTTGCTCAATTCGATCATGGTCGGGTTGTTGAACGACGAGAAAGAAGTGCTGTCGATGCCGCGGGTGCATCAGCTGATTAACAGCGGTATGGAGCCGCTCTGCAAATGGCTCGAGCAGCATCCTCAGGCGATTCGGAACTCGAAGACTTTCGTCGACCTTGCGCGATCGGGCTCCCAGAACGCTGATACGATTATGTCGGAGCTCGGCATGCGTTTGGCTGCTTGGGATCTCACGACGATTCGAGCAACCACGGCGTTAAACGAGCTTGATTTGGAGCTTCTCATCGCTGAACCGACGCTGCTCATCATCGAGCTTCGCGAGTCCGAATTGGAGATGCTGCGACCGATGGCGAACGTGATCGTGGTGGAGCTCCTCCGCTATCTCACAAAGCGCGCGGAGAGCTGTCCGAGGCAAACGTTGCCTCGCCCTGTGGGAATCGTCATTGACGAGTTTGCGAGCGCGCTCGGCCGGTTGCCGGACATTCACGTGAAGCTCAACACGTTGCGTTCGCGTAACGTCAGTATCGTCGCGGCGATTCAATCGATCGCCCAGATCAAAGCCAACTACGATCGCGACGCGGACTCGGTGCTCGCAGGCTTCAGCAGCAAGATACTTATGCCGAACCTCGACTTTCAGGACGCCGAATGGGCCTCGAAGGAGACGGGGACGATGACGGTGCGCTTCAACGTGGCGTCCATCGGAAAAAACAAGCGGATGATCGATTACTTCGCGACGAAGAACGACAACCTTCAGGAGCAGGTGCAGCAGCGTCCTGTGCTCACGCCGGATGAAATCGGCAGGCCGGTGGATAACGCTGCGACGTTCTTCTTGCCGAATACTCCGGTCTTCCAGGGGCATTTGGTGCCGTACTATGAAGTTCCGGAGATCGTCGCGAAATTCGAGTCGGCGAAGGGTCTCGATTACAAGCTTCGCGAGGCGCCGATCGAGTTTGAAGAGGTGCTGCCTGAACCCACGATCACAGAAACGCCCGCCCAGCTCAGCCCGCAGGAGATCCTCCAAAAGCTGCAGGAGGCGCGAGTCTCGCTGAAATATGAGCTTGCCGATCCGACGGCCCAGGAATGGTGGGTTGCGCTCGAGAAGTTGAATGAGAAGACTCCGAATGCCGTTCTGAGTCTGACTGAGCAGCTGACGAAACGTGGCGTGTCGCTGGCGGACTTCTATCAGATCTATGTGAACAGCGGGATCGATAACATTGACGAGCTGATCCGAGTGATCGACGCGAATCTTCTGTCGTCGCTGAGAATGACTCTCGGCTGGGACACGGCGAATCAACACGCTCGCGATTGGTGGCTTTCGTTCGAGGAAGCGAATAAGGACAATGCGCTGACAATCATCGAGCTTGGACAAGAGTTGATTCGGCGAAACGTTACGATCGAAGACTTCTTCGGTGCGTATGTCCATTCCGACTGCAACTCCGTGCCCGAGCTTCTCAACGTGCTGGATCAAATGCTCGAGCGGGCGAAAGCAGCGGCGGCTGCTGCCCAGCCGGAAGTTCCCGCGATTACGGACAATCACTCAGCTCAGGCACTGCCTGCGCTGGAGAGCTTTATTCCCGCCCCGCTCGAGCCGAACGGAGACCACGAGCTGGGCCTCGGCGCGCTCAGCAGCCAGATAGTCTACGAGTCGGACTCCGGAACCGAACGACCGCTCGCGGACAGCGCGACGATCATTCGTCCGAGTGCGGTTTCGAATAGCGGAGTTGGGGATCTGAGCCCGGTGATGGAGCAAACTGCCCGGGCGCCAATCCAGTCGCAGGCGGTCGCTAACGAGCCGGTGGCGGTATCGTCGGCGGTCTACGTGAGCCCGAGAGAACAAAAGCAGAAGGCTACCCAGTCGGTTCACGTGAGCTCCTACATGGAGATGGGCGAGGAGCTTTTGAGTCAGGGAAAGATGAGTGATTTCGATAAGTTGGTTGAGTTGGCGCGCGACGATAGCCGATTTCCGAAGGAGTGCATGCTGCACTTCGATGAGCTCCGCAGCCAATTTTCGAAATAGGGCCTAACGACTTACAATCAAAAGAAAAGTCTCCTACCTTCGGCGCATCTAAAGTGAGGCGGAGCGCATTGGTTGCCGCTCACGCAACACCTCGCTTTTTTTTCTCATAACATACCTATAAGCGAGATTTTGAATGGGTCAGACCGCGGAATGCGTTCCGCGTTGCTCTTTGGTCGTTGTGGGTTGTGGTGGTGTTGGTTGAGCGAAGACAGCTGCGGGCTCCTGGAGTCGTGCGGGTGTGCGATGCGAGTTCGTTAACGTGAGGTTAATTCGTCAGGCCATGGATACATCATCTTCTACATTCCTCTTCGCCGATTCTCGGCATGACTCTCTGAGGAAGGACGAGCGCGGCGTCGGAATGGTGCTGTTCTCGCTTCTCATCGTCGTGGTGGTTTCCATCGCCGCCCTTGTGATCGATCACTCGAAACAGGAAATTTCCGCGCAGAATGTCCAGCGCGCTGCCGACTCGGCTGCGCTCGGTGCTGCTCGTCGCTTGAACGGTCGTATCGACGGATGGTGGGATTCCAAGAAAGCTGCCGTAGCGGCCTTGCGGAACAATCCGATCCATGGCGCAAGTGATGGTGAGCTCCAATCGATTAGCTTGTCAGATGGTGCTCATGCCTTTTGGGACGACTCGAATAACCTCACGGGGCGGATGACGCGTGGGTTGCAGGCGTTGCCGGAGTCTCACACGGCGCCGTCGGGGAACAGCGGGTCTGAGGGGACGGTAGGAAAGATCAAAGTCACAGTGGAACGTGGTCTCTACTGGTCTGACGGCGAAAAATATACTTTCAAATCACTCGAAGCGGATACTGACGGTTTATCAAGCGCGGTCCCTTATTATCTGATTGCGAATGCCGTTAAGGTGACGGTTTCGCTCGAATCGCTCGATACCATCTTTGGCGGCGTGATGGGAATGTTCCAGACGGCGGCAGTGAGGCGAGAAGCCATTGCCGTAATGGATACGACCCTTGAGCGCAATGTGCTCCCGGTCGGTATTCCGATCTGCCAGCTACTTTTCGACACGGACCCGTATCAGAATGCGGGTGACCATCTGTCCGAGCGTTATAAGCCGGTTCGTCAGTGCGAACGTTCAATGTACGTGACTGAGCTGGACGCCAAAGGAGACGTCAGCGAGGACATGGGGGTGTTTTCCGGCTCGGGGACAGACGGGACTGGAATGTTCACTCCGAGCTCGTCCTCGTCGTTTATGAGCCTCTCTGAGCGGCGAGATGGATTGGTTCGTGCCGAGTCGTTCGAGCGGCCAGCATACTATTGGAAGAAATACGACGGCACGCCGAATCTCTGTTACCTCGATTACAAAGGCCACGCGCATAACTGCAAAGCGCTTCCGATGTACGGAACGCTGGGGCTTCCGTCGAACGGTCCTCATGAAGAGGCTGATGCGATTGACGTTCGGAGGGCCATCAACAGGAACGGGATTGTTGCGAAGGTCGGGCAATATTTCAAGCCGCTGGCTTCGCTGAGTGGTCTATCCGATGACGGCGCTCGTCAGGAGATTGCCGAGGGGATTAAGTCGAGTCCGCATACATTCCGAGATGTTTTTCTGACGGGGAACCCGAAAAATCCCGATCCGCGGGTAAACTTCCCCTTTTTGCGCACGCGCAGAGTGCCTATCGGAATAGATCCGCAGAACCGCCCCGCGCTTTCAGGTGCGGAGGATGTTCAAGACAAGGTATTGTACGACCAGAATATCGCGATGCCTGCGGCGCACGATTGGATCAAATTCATTATGATGGACCGTTCGAAGTCCGGCGGAAAGTCACAGCTCAATTTTTCCAATCCGATGTGTCACGACGAAAATCTCCGTCACGACGATCCCGATAACGCACGGGTGCTTCAGCTTTATGCGATGGTCATTGCTCCGAACAAGGAGTTCGTTGGGACTGACCTCGTTCGATACTGCGATTTCGAACGCGTTTTTCAAAGCACCATCCAACGAGCGATCGCACCGATCCCCGAGACTGAGCCCGTGGTCGTGGGTTTTGTGAAGATCAACGTATTCGATTTCAATTTCCAGCGATTGGACACTCGCCCACAAGCGAACCCGGATGACCCGAACCCTCTGTACCCCGCGACGCAGGGGAAGGGTAATCTCTGGGACGGCAATCCTGCTGCGCTCAATCTCTTCGGAAATCAGCTCAGCAAGGACTTCATCACGAAGACCAATCAATACTCTGAAGAGTATGACAAATGCGACGATAAGAGCGATTCGAACGGTTCGGAGAACAGCAACGGGAAGAGCGACAAAGACAACTGCCGAGATGATCTCCCCCCGATGCCCGAACCCCCGGATGTTGCGTCGCTCGAGCAGTGCTTCGACCTGGACGAGTACCACGCACTGGAGGTAGCGTTGAAAAAGACAGCACCACTAGGCGAGCGCTACGGGTTCCTTAAGAAGCTGAAGGACATTCTCGAGCTCCCAATTCCGGCCCGTCCGAACGTCCACTGTCTGCCCAGGCTGCGTGACGGATATTTCAACCGAAACAGCCTCGATTCGTACACTCCGCTCCACGATCTGAAGCCGGGAGTAGGCTGCGGCGGTCTAAGAGCTAGGCTCGACGATTGCGAGTCCGAGGACATCTCCCTGCCGACCGGCCAAGATATCAATCAAAACAGCCCTGCGCTCGTGACAGTGTCTGATTAGGCTCGCGGTATAGTCGCGGTATAGTAAGGGGGATAGTCTCCTTTGTCTTCTGCATACGTTCCGAGGACGCTTCCACGACGTAGTGGCCTAGTCTGCAGTTAGTCTGCGGTAAGTCTGCGGTAAGGGGGATAGTCTCTTCTGTCTTCTGCACACGTTCCCAAGGCGCTCCCGCGGCGGAGAGGTCGAGGCTGCAGTTAGTCGGCAGTCAGTTGCACACGTTCCCAGGGCGCTCCCAGTTAGTCGGCAGTAAGGGGGATACTTTTTGCCGGTGGCCTCTAGTCCCGTAAAGAGCACTCCGTTGCCTTGCACCGTTATCTGTCAGTCGCTTGCCGGTACGCCGATACAGTCGACATTACAGTAGTCGCCGGTGAAGTAAGGGGGATACTATTCTCGGTCCCCACGGCACTTTCGTCCCTCTCTCCTCTGAAACAACCTCAGACAAATTACGAGAACACCCTAGGAACCCTAAATCGCAAAGGAGGTCTATGGGCTACGGAAACACCTTACGAACCTATATACACGGCGGGATTTACGAAATCGGATTTCGCACGGAAGAGGGACTCCCATTTGTCTGTACCCCATATATGGAAGCGATCCTGATGGGTGTATTGGCTACTGCATGTTCAATGTATGGCATGGTGTTAATCGGTTTCATCGTGATGGGGAATCATCTTCACATGATCGTGCGTGTGGACGATCCTCAGGCGATTCCGGCTGCCGTCGGTTACTTCAAGCGTGAAACGAGCCACGCGATCAATAACCTCCAGGGGAACCGACGCAAAACAGTCTGGCAGGAGGGCTACCTTTCGGTTCCAATTCTTGATTTCGAGTCGGCGATGAACCGACTCGTGTACCTCTACTCAAACCCCGCGAAATCCGACCTCGAGGTAAGCGTTGAGGCTTATCCGGGCTTGAGCTCGTGGAAGGCATTAACCGAAGGGCAAACGACGTTTCGTGGTCGGCGAATTCCGAGGGAAACGATCCCGGAGCTGCCTCAGCGGCAAATGACGCACGACGAAGAGGTTCTTCTGACGGAACAGCTTCTTAAGCGCGCGTACCCGGAGGAGCAGATTGAGATCGAGCCATTGGGATTCATCGATGCGTTTGAGGAGGGTCGTTATGTTGATCGTGAAAAGGTTCGAGCTGACCTCATCGAGCGAGTTCGTTCTGCAGAGGCGGGCTTCGCCCGCGGGCGTAAAACACCTGTGCTAGGCGCCATCGCACTTCGCTGTGCATCGATTCGGGCGGCATTCAAACCGAAGAAATTCGGAAAAAGGATTTGGTGTTTCGCGGCAACGAAGGAGAAACGCGCGCGATTCATGGCGTGGATGGCCGAACGTCTAGCCACGCGACAACGATTGAAAGACACGCTTCCGTTCGAAGAGTTTATCCGGTATCTCCCTGAAGGTTTTTTCGCCCCCGGTGGCTACCTCCGTGCGAATATAAATCCACTTCTCGTGCCGTTCTAGAGAATCTGCTTTCGTTCTCCATACTCTCAACGGACATGGCGCTGCGGGATGCGGTGCGAAGTTACTCGGTGTAATGTTCGCACGTACGGTGATGCCAACGCCTAGGATAACCGAGGATGCACTACCTCAGCATCTCGATTGTCTGCGCTCTGCTTCGGAGCGAAGATAGGCACAATTCCTGGTCCAGACACCTTGGAGATCGCTGTCCGCGTCGAAAGAATAGCGCTCTCAGAAAGAGACAGCGCAAGATCAATTGGTCAACGTCGTCAAAGTAACCCCCTTACTTCTCAAAAACTTCTCAAAAGCGTGGGGCTTCTTAACAAGGTAACGCCGGGGCTTTAAGGCCAAGAACTAAAGCGGACTATTGTCTATGCGCTCGCTTCGCTCGGCAACGACTCCCGTCTTAGCGCTTACATTCCGAAGAGCGGCCGAGTCCGTCGCGCGACCGTTCGGGAAATGTGAGAAAGGCCTGCTTGGAGCGTTGGAGGAAACAAGAAAAGGATAAAAAGACTCCGCGGTTCCCTTACTCGGAGGAGCGAGCTCCGAGGAGCGCGGGAACCGTGGAGTTGTAGGCGGAAATTTATTACTAGTTGATCACTTTTGGTCTTGTGGAACCATGCCGTTTGGCGACCACAGGCTACCGTTCTTCAGCTCGAGCTCTCTGGTTTGTCCGTTCTTATCAACGAAGCTCGCGTAGCCCGATACGTTTCTGTAATTCTTTGCCTCTTGCTGCTGTGGCTTCGTGCTGCCGGTCTTGAAGTCTTCCGGTGTTACTTCTGTGTGCCCGACACCTTTCACGTCATCGACGGAACGGAGCATCAAGCTAACCTTACCCATGGATCGAGCCGTGTGCAGCTTTACAGCATCAAGCGTTGGGAGCGAAAGCGTTACGGTGGCGATTGAGCTGATTCGCGCGTCGCTCGAATCCTTAGCCATGCGTTCTGTGTTGCGATTGAAAGAAAGCACGACCGCGTCTTCAATAGCTATCTGGCTCTTCTTCTTGCCGTCAGTGCCGTCCAGGTAGGTTACTACGATATCGACGTGTGCGCCTGCGGTCGCCCAACCTTCTACTCCAGAAGTAGCATCCACTTCGATGGTGACGGCGCGATAACCCGGTTTAACAAGATCGGCGACGTTTCCCAATGGGGGCGTGTTCGAAACGTTTTCCCTCATCACAGGCTGATTCGCATTCAAGTCAACCTTTGCGTAGAGATCACCCTGCATCTCCCCCTTGTGAAATACCCCTTCGGGTACTTCGTTGCGTGGAAAACTAACTTCTTTCATTGCGCTTGCGTTGAGCTTTGTTCCCGCTCGGACAGTGTCTCCCGGAACAAGTACTTGCACCTGGCTGATCATGGTTTCGATGGATTCGTTCGGAACCACTTTCACGTGAGCCGATGCTTCTTTATCGGTGAACAGAACGGTTGCGCCGAGTGTGAGCGCCGAGATGGCGAGCGCGCCGCCGCCGAAGTAGATGATCCGCTGCCGCATATCCATCGCGCTTCGGTGACGCACAACGAACTTGCTCGACATTCTACTGTTCATGGAATTACGCTCCTAAAAAAACCTAACTACTACTTGCCTTGACGCGCCCCTACCGCTCGAGTGCGAAAGCGCGCTTGTCGTCAACGCTTCGTCGCGCGATGTTTCGCTCGGGGGCGAGAAAACGAATCCGCCTATCTCATCACGTGCTGCATTGAGAAGATCGCGCAAAAAGAACTGATCGCAACGAATAGACTCGGCCGGGCCGGCTATTGAAACTATCTTACCTTTTGTCCCCAACCTATGAAAGACAAAGCAGCGTCCGAACAAATCCGGAGAGTCGCTGAAAGTAGAACTTCCATTCTACTGTCGAGACTCACTCTCCAGCCCTAGTATCGGATCAATTCACGCAAACATTTATGTTTTTCTTCGCTCCCGGGATCACTTCTGATTTCGACAGATTCAGACGACTCAGTCTATTCCGACGGGCCAATCACTCAGCGTTGAAAGAATTGAGTGGTGCGCGTCGATGTTTGGTAAGGCGCCCAGATCCGCTTTCCGTTTTCGTGTGGCGCACTGACAACGCTCTGAACTTTCTCCGAATGCACGTTCGGTTGTGAGCCGCCCTCTTAATGAGCCGACCTCTGCTGCTCGGTTGTAGGTGCGAGACACACCACCGCCAGTTGTGACAGTTCCAGAGACGACAGACGAACGTTGCAAGGAGCAAAGTCTCACCAACTCCGGGTCACGAGCGGACATCCTGCCGGGCGTCACTCAGGGCTGTTATCGTCGACTATTGCAGTTGGTCAGCAGGCTGAGAGCTACAAAGAAAGTTGTGAGGCGGCCAGGCGATCACGTTACACAAACGTTACACCTTCGACATCGCGGTTGGGCAACTCAGCAGCATAACAGGGCGGCTCTTGAGACGGGAACGTGCAACAAAAAACGTTTCGGAGCAGAGGTAACGAGCTTACGCAGTCAGGCGGTAACGTTGACCGCGGACTTCTTCTTGCCCGCTCCACTTTTACCGGAATCCTTATTCTCCTCGGCCGCGTGCTTCTCGAACGAAGCATCCACGCTTCTGCCATCACCGTAGCTCGGCGCCCTTGTTTTGCCCTCAGCGCTAAGCGAGACAACGACAGCAGGGTTGCTGGCCGCACCGGAAGCGACGGCCTCTTGGACGGCTCGCGACTGTGCCACGTTCCCCTCCGCGCTACGAGAGGTCTGAGCGACAGTTTGGTTTGTGCTGCCGGCGATCAATCCCGCTTGGGGCGCGACGCCAGTGAGAAGGTTTGTTCCCATACAAGAGTTATCGGGCGATTGTGACAATAACTTAACGAATTTACTTGATGAATCTGGACTTGAGTAAAAAATGTGTCGGAAGAATCTGCTGTGGAGGCAGGCAGTTAAGTCGAATAGCCAGATGAACCTCCGTTAAATGAGGAGGGTGGCCACGAAGCAGGAAACGTGGGTGGGAAGGCGTGCCTGCGTTAACCGATTAGGTTCAGCTCCGCCAAAAATTTACCGACGATTGAATTGTCCGGTGGCTTTCTCTCAGTCGTGCCGCATTTGGACATGCAATCGAACTGCGCATAATTCTGAGTGCGAGCTCTTCCCCTATGCTGTGTCCTAACTGCGGAGTAGATGTCGGTGACACGCTCGCTCTTTGTATTGAGTGCGAAGCGAAGCGCGCGGTTCAGGCGCCGCAGATGGAAGAAGCCACGCCGAGCGAGGTGGCCCGGTCCTATTCACAAGCCGACCTGCTTTCGCAATTTTTGAACTTCTTTTCGACGCCGTTGGGGATGCTTCTGGGCGGCTCCGTTCTGTTCCTTGCGCTCGTGCTTGGCACGTTACTAGCGTTTCCGGAGAAGGGGATTATCGAATCGGCAATTCTCAGCATCATCTTTGCTGGAATCGGATGCGCGGCAGCGGGACCGTATATGTTTGCGTTCGATTCGAGCGTAGGCCGACGGCTTGTCACGCGTTTCGTCGGGGCCATGATGTTCACCTTCGGGCTCTTTCTATACAGCGCTTACACGGGTAAGGCGTTCTCGGAAGTCTACGGTACAGTTCAGGGAATGCTTCGTGTGAACTACCGCGGCGCGCAGGCCCGCGAGGCGACGAATGGTTCGCTCTACCGAGATTAGTTTTGTATCCTCGCGGCCAATTGGTTCGACGAACGTTTGATCGAGCTTTGATCCCCCATCCTCTGCTGCGGGAGTCGCGGGAGTATCCCCCTTACTTTTAGCAGACTTTTAGCAGCTGAAATTTGAGAAGCTCGGGGGTGCTGCACGGTCGCCCCGAGTACACTGGATCTATAGTATCCCCCTTATGTTCGGGTCATGTTTGGGTCCGACGTAAGGGTCCGAATGGGAAGGCAGCTTGTTGCGTCACCGATTTGATGTGCGGACGTCTTTCTGATCAAGCTCGCGAACTGCGCAGGAAGGTCTGCGGAAATAGGTCACTTCTGATTCCAACGCAATAGACTGAACAACAGGCTCGGCTCGAGCGTGTTCGCATACACCGCGAAAACTATAGTATAGTGGTAGCGCGGTTGGATTCTGGAATAATGTTCGACAGGACACGGTCGCATGATCATTTCACTTCTATTGTGGGCTGCGGTGATTTTCCTCGGGCTTCCGATGCTCGCCACTGCTTTGAGCCTTTATGCTTACCGTCTCAGTCTGGAGGATATCGAGCTTTTCAGAGAAGCCGAGCTGGAGATCGTACCAGTCGATAAAGTTCGCGCGGTTCCCCAAAAGACCCTCCGGAAATTCGCAGAATCGCTTCGCTCGATCGGATTTAGAGAACTACTAGGCTACACCAAGGCCGCGCTCGCGAAACGCGGAAACTCGAACTATTGCTGGGTTTTCGTTGCGCCTGATGGGCTCACTCTAGGCGAAGCGGAGTACGTTCGGATCAATTGGATTGAGAGGTTGTTCTTTCTCGCCTGCGGCGGACGTCGTTATATTCCGTCGCTATGTGGCATCACACTCGTTTCCGCATTTGAGGGAAATAAAAAATTCATCACGACAGATCTCGAGCAGGTCGAAGAGTCTGCTGAGCTCGGTTGCCAGGAGATTTATGTCGTTCCGCGGGGCACACCTTTGGAAGAGGCCTACGCGCGGCATTGTGCTGCGCGCGATATCTTCCTTGCCGATCGGCGCCTCCGTTTAAAATCTTTTCAGGACCAAGACGACTTTGTTCGCTTTGAGCGCAGCTTTCGTCGTTATCTAACCACGAAAGCAGAGCAGGAGCTTGAGGATGCTTGGGGTGAGAGCCTTCACTTCGACGACGAGAATTAGTGCTTCGCGGCCACCAGTCGGGCAAGCTCGCTGAAAACCATTTTGCTACCTAACCGCAAAATGAAATCCATAATCAGCGTCCGCGCTGGTTGCAATCGGAACGTGCGTCGCGGTGTGGCGTGACGCCGGGGTTGTACCCGCTGCAGATTGGGACGCGTGACCTGTCTTTTCTTGCTCCAAATGATCGTGATTTTTGACGCTCCGTTACCGACGTGGGCCGGGATTCCCTGTTTCGGAGCGTTCGATTTGGCACAGCGTTTGGTCTGGATCACGGTGAGGCTTAGTTGGAGTTGGGTAAAGACGTTACCTCCTGCGCGGTTTACCGCCCTGTTGAGTCGGCGTTGCGGGTCCTTTCTGTGCCAATGCCGGCAGACAAGAGTAAGGGGGATACTTTTCTGCTCTTTTCTGCTGACTTCTCGGCGGACGAAGTGAAGTAGAGCGGCGGAGAAAACTAAGGGGGATACTTCTCGGGAACCTCTCGGCGGACACGGCCGGAGGCCGCTCGGTCGCCGGTTCGTGATTCTACCGAGACGGTTACTGCTGGAACTTTCGGGTCAGCTTACTCTGACGAGCGGGTTTCGTTGTTTACGGTGAACTCGGCGCTGGCTTCGGCATCGAAGTTTGGATCGGATGCGTCGAATTTCGAAATCGCGCCGCGGTCGATGTCGGCTAGGATTACCGGAGTTGTGGGCTTACCGACTACATGAAACTGCAGGTTGAGTCGTCCGTGGTCGGCCCCGTGCAGTACGCTCGGAGTCAGCGAAAAAACATAATAGGAAAATTGGAACTCTCTCAGGCTTGGCGCGGTCTCAACGTTGTTTAAGCGGAAAATTTCCTGGACGTCAGCATCCGGTGCGTGTCCCGCGAACACGGGCTTCAACTGCACTGCGCCGGTTTCCACCGTAAGCGCTGCCGAGTCGACCACGAGCTCGAGATGATTCGGGACAAGCAGCTTCATGGTCAAACCCTCGGTATCCAGATCGTCATAGGTGACGCCACTGAAATCCGCTTCGACGAAGGCTACCCCGTCAACTACAAGCGTCTGCGGATCAATCGAAAGGGAGAGACTGCCTGTATCTGATGAGCCGCCGTCGCCGCCGCCTGAGCTACCGCAACTGGTAAGCACTGTGCAGACAAAGCAAACCGCGCAGAAAAGCAAAGAGGCGAGTGGGGACCGACTGCGTAGCATAAAGAAGCTTCAACCCGAGGTTGCTGAGGTAAGTGCGACCGTAATGGTTTCATAAGTGAAGCAACGACTCGGCACAATTGATATTTTTATGCGATTTGATAGGTTTCCGCTGGAGTCGGTCGGTTTTTTAGGCGGTTTCCGTGGGATCTCGAAATTCCGGCACTTGTGCTATGCTTCCGCGCCCGACCAGCTGCGGTTGATTCCACCGTGACCAAAGCTTTGACGGGAACGTGGGACAACGGCGCTCAACGAACGACGGCGCTCGACGGACGATGTCGCTCAACGGGCGACGGCGCTCCACGGACGACGGCGCTCCACGGGCGACGGCGCTCAAAGGACGACGGCGCTCAACGAACGACGGCGTTCCACGGGCGACGGCGCTCCACGGACGATGGCGCTCAACGGACGACGGCGCTCAAAGGACGATGTCGCTCAACGGGCGACGGCGCTCCACGGACGACGGCGCTCCACGGACGACGGCGCTCAATGGACGACGGCGTTCCACGGACGATGGCGCTCAATGGACGACGGCGTTCCACTGACGATGGCGCTCAATGGACGACGGCGTTCCACGGACGATGGCGCTCAACAGACGACGGTGCTCAACGGACGATGGTGTTCAACAGAAGAGGGCTTCGGCAGCGCACAGAGAGAGTGGGCTGAAGGGCGACAGCTCAACAGCCAAAAGGGCAGCATAGAAAAAAGGGGCGACCGAAAGACCGCCGTCCAACGCGCTTGAAAGTCAGCGGAAAAACACCCGTAAAACAACGAACGACGACCGAAAAGCACAAAGCAACCGAACGACCGCGCAGCGAAAGCGCCTGGAACAACTGAGACACAACGCGTAAGAGCCGAACCTACATGACTGACGCCCCGATATACTTTGACGCCAATGCGTCCTCCCGGTTGAGGCCGGAGATCGAGCGCGTGGTCGCAGAGCTTGTTTCTCCCGCCGCGCCGAAAAATCCGTCGAGCGTTCATAGCTCAGGGCGGCTGGCTCGTGCTCGCCTTCAAGCCGCGCGGAAATCCGTTCTTCGCTTGCTAAACGGCGGCCCCGACGGAATTTCTCAGCGCTTGGTATTCACATCCGGCGGGACGGAGTCCTGCAATCAGATGATCCTCGGATTTCTGGGGCCGCTCCCACAGCTCGGAATGGCTCCGGGAAAAGTTGTCACTTCGGCTATCGAGCACCCGGCCGTGCTCGAGCCGCTCAGCCTGCTCGAGCGCTGCGGATGGAAGATTATCCGTGTCCGACCGCAGCGAAACGGCATCATCAATGTCGACGAGTTCGTCCATCATGTCGATAGCGGTACGGCGCTCGCCTCTCTGATGTGTGCGAACAACGAAACCGGCGCAATCCAGCCGGTGCGTGAGGTCGCTACGCAGCTACGAGCGAAGGGCTTTGGTGGTGCGATCGTATCCGATTGCATTCAAGCTCCCGGCAAGATGAGCTTTGCGCTCGCCGAGCTCTTTGCTGCTGGTGTTAACGCAGTAAGCATCTCCGGTCACAAACTCGGCGCACCAAGCGGCATCGGGGCGCTTGTCATCAACACCGCAAGCAGCTCTGTGTGTCACCCTTACGAGCCGCTGATGCGCGGAGGTGCGCAAGAGCAGGGCTTCCGCGCAGGGACCGAAAACCTTCTTGGTGCAATCGCACTTGGCGCCGTCGCGGACGCCATAAACCGGGACCTTGAGTCGAGCCTCAAGATTCGGCGCGAGCTTCGGGAGCTGCTCTGGCATCAACTCAGCGCGGGGGGCAGCGAAGTTGAGCGAATCACTCCGGTCGACTCAGAAGACCATATCCGATCGCTCTCAAATACGCTGGCCGTCAGGTTCGAAGGTTGTCGCGCGGACGATCTCGTCGTTGCCCTCGATATCGAGGGTGTCGCTGCTTCGACCGGCTCTGCCTGCTCTTCCGGCAAGCAAGCCATCTCCCATGTCATTTCGTCGATGGGACTCGACGATCGCCGGGCGCGCGAAGTAATTCGGCTCAGCCTCGATTGGGACGCCGATGCCGCGTCCGTTACGCGCGGAGCGGAGACCATTCTCGCTGCAGTCAATCGGATGCGCAGCTGCAAACCGATCGTCGGAGCGGCTTCCGCAGCATGAGCTATCAAGATTCGCAAACTGCATCAGAAGGACGGGTCGTCGTTGCGATGAGCGGCGGAGTTGATTCCTGCGCTTCCGCACTGCTGCTCGCCGAGCAAGGTTACTCAATTATCGGCGTAGCGATGCAGGTCTGGGACTACCGCAAAAACGGTGGAAACTCGAAGCGCGCAACGTGTTGTGCGCCATCTGACTTCGACGACGCGCGGCAGATCGCCGACTCCCTGAGCTTTCCGTTCTACGTTTTCGATTTCGAAGACTCCTTTTACGAAGCAGTTATCCGGCCGTTCGTGTCTTCGTATCTCGCGGGAAAGACGCCGAATCCCTGCCTCGACTGCAACCGCAAGGTGAAGTTCCACGAGCTCCGCGAACGCGCTCGCGCATTCGGAGCCGCGAAAGTTGCGACCGGACACTACGCTCGCATTCGCGAGAAGCCTGACGGCTCTTTCGGACTTTATACCTCACGAGATCTGCAAAAGGATCAGAGCTACTTCCTTTATGCGCTGACTCAGGACGATCTGAGAACGACGCTCTTTCCCGTTGGCGACATGACGAAGACGGAGGTGCGTCAGTATCTCGGTGCTCACGGGTTCGACATTGCGTCGAAGGCAGAGAGTCAGGACATCTGCTTCGTCTCCGGAACCGTCTCCGAATTCATCGCCAAAGAATCCAACACGGAGCTCCAGCCTGGAAAATTCGTCAGCACGAACGGCGATGTGCTCGGCGAACACGAAGGCGTGCACAGCTTCACCGTCGGCCAGCGCCGGGGTCTCGGGCTGAGCGACAAGATGCCTCTCTATGTCGTCGACATCGACCCCGAACAGCGACAGGTCACTGTCGGCCCGAAAGAGGACCTCGAACGCTCGAGCTTCCATGTTGCCGGTGTCAATTGGGTTGGCGGTGCCACGCCTACGCGGCCCATTCGCTCTCGCGTAAAACTTCGCTACCGACACCCGGGAGTGCTTTGTGAAGTTACGCCCGCTGACGGAGACAGCGCGATCGTCCGCTTTCTGGATGAATGGACCCCGGTCAGCCCAGGTCAGGCCGCCGTGTTCTACTCCGAGCATGATGAAGTGGACGGAGCGGTGGAGGTCCTGGGAGGAGGGCGAATCGTCAAGGATCCGGCCCATGTCTCATGAGCTTCCGAAGCAGGGGCTGCGCGTCGGTTTCGAAACGCTCGGTTGTCGAAGCAATTACGCGGACACGATTGAGCTGCAGACAGCGCTGAGCGCCGAAGGCGCAGTGCCGACGTCGTTCGATGCTCCGGCCGACATCTACGTGATCAACACTTGCACCGTTACCGACGATGCGGATCGCACCGCGATGCGCCTCATCAGAAGCGCGCGTGCACGGTCGCCGCACGCCAAAATCGTTGTCACCGGTTGTATGGCAGAAACGAGCCCGGAGAAGATCGAAGCCCTCGGCATCGCTGACGCTATCGTCGGCCCAGGTAAGAAACGAGCAGTTCTCGAAGCAATTCTTTCAACCGAGACCGACAACAAACCTGCAAAAGCGGCACCTCTTCTCGCCAAACGCGCCAGACCGGGAAGACCCGCTCGCCGGGCCGACCCGCTCGACGAGCCGCTTTCGGAAAAGCTCCCAGGCCCCGGAACGTATCTCGGTGAGGTAAAAACCAGAGCTCGCTTCCATCTCCGTGTGCAAGAAGGCTGCGAGAACTCCTGCACCTTCTGCATCATTCCCGCCTCTCGCGGTGCGCTCGTCTCGCGTCCGCTCAATCTGATTCTGGAGGACCTCTCTCGATTGAGCGACCTGGGATATGAGGAGGTCGTTCTGACGGGGACCCACCTGGGTGGCTGGGGAGAGGACATCGGGAGCTCCCTCGATGACATGCTCGCCGAGCTAGCTGCCCGTAGCCCTATTCGGCGCCTCCGGCTCAGCTCGGTCGACCCGAATGACATCAGCCGCAAAACCATCGAAATCCTTGCAGAAAGTCACATCTACTGCCGGCACCTCCATATCTGTGTACAGGCGTTTTCGGACCCAGTCCTAAAACGTATGAACCGGCGCTATCGTTTGTCTCAGATTTATGAGATAGTCGGTGCCGTTTCAGAGCTGATTCCGGGCTGTTGCTTGGGATCGGACCTGATAGCGGGGTTTCCGGGTGAGAGTAGGCAAGAGTTAGAGCAAGCGATCCAAGTCTTTCTTGGGCTACCTTTTTCCTACCTGCATGTGTTCCCGTACTCACAGCGAAGCGGCACTGCTGCGACCCGTCTCGATGGAGCGGTCGAAACCAGTGAGCGCAAACGTCGGACAGCTCGATGGCGCGCCCTCTCAGAATCTCGGCGTAGAGACTTCCATCAAGCGCTGCTCGGCAAGCATTTGGAGCTTATCGTCGAGAAGATAGACGACGGCTTCGTTCAGGCGACAAGCCGCGAATATGCTGCTGCAAAAGTA
The DNA here is from genome assembly GCA_046328905.1 of Bdellovibrionota bacterium. GTDB lineage: Bacteria > Bdellovibrionota_C > UBA2361 > SZUA-149 > CAZDWZ01 > JAXLVP01. The sequence continues at coordinate 126,078 of JAXLVP010000002.1, read as the reverse complement.
CTGTTCAGTGAACGCATCCCTCCATGGAAGCCCGGCGAACGAGTGCTGAAGATTGCACACTCGTATGATGAACGGGATGGGAGATTGTTATGCGTTTGATCAAGCCAGGAAAAATCGGACTCAACTTTCGCGACTCGAAAGTCGCGCGGCCTACAGACAAGGAGCCGCCGAAGGAGCGTGAGATCTGGGATGATTACACATCGCTGAAGCCGACGAACAAGAAGCGCGAGTACGAGCTCGGCAGCGGCAATCGGATGGTTCCGAAAGCGACGCCGAAGCACGACAAACATACCTCGGAAGAGGGTGACGAGGGTCATGAGCATAATGGCCGTCCTGACCGTCCGCAACCGCGCAGCGACTACGATACCATCGAGCAGAAGCTCGGGTTCGTCTTCAAAGACCGTTCGCATCTCGCGCGAGCGCTCACTCACCGTTCCGCGCTCGGCTTGAAAGAACGTGCCGACTACGAGCGACTCGAGTTTTTGGGCGACGCGGTTCTCGACCTCAGCATTGCTCACCTTTTGAGCGATCTCCATCCGGACGCAAGGGAAGGGGAGCTTTCCAAGATGCGCGCTGCGCTCGTAAATACGCAGGCACTCGCTCAGATAGCGAAGAGCCTCGATTTCGGCCCATTCATCAAGCTGGGCAGAGGGGAGCTCTCCAGTGGAGGATCCGAGCGACCTTCGATTCTTGCGGACGTAATGGAAGCCGTCATTGGCGCGGTCTACCGCGACTCGTCGTACGACGAAGCGCTCAAGCTCATCGAGCGTATCTTCGGAACCGCGCTCGAGCAGGTCACACCGTTCGACCCGAAAACCGAGCTCCAAGAAGCGTTGCATGCTGCTGGAAGCGAGCCGCCCACCTATCTCCTGGAGCTTGTCGAAGGACCGGAGCACGCGCCGACTTTTGTCACCGTGGTCGTCATCGACGGCGAAGTGGTCGGCCGAGGCCGAGGACCGACGAAGAAAGCTGCCCAGCAGGCCGCCGCGGCGCAAGCGCTCGAGCGGCTGGGATCTGACGTTCCTCCGGTGGAGCTTGCTGACAATCAACAATCGATCATAGCGGGCGCAATCATGAAGCTCGAGAAGATCGAGGGCTCGCACGCGATCTCCGGAATCGGCGAAACCGCACCAATTGATGCGCTCTCAACCGGCGCTTGAGCACTATGTCTAAATCCCGACCAACAGATTTTCGCTCAGGCTTCATCGCCATCGTCGGCGAGACGAACGCCGGAAAGTCGACGTTGCTGAATGCGATTCTCGGCAAGAAGTTGAGCATCGTTTCCGCGAAGCCGCATACGACTCGCAATCGAATTTTGGGCGTGAAGCACCTACCTCATGCGCAGCTCATTTTCGTCGACACACCGGGATTTGTCGGAAACTCGAAAGCCGGACCGATGGGCAAATTCACGAGCCGCGTCCTCCAGGACGCTACGGCGGGCGTGGACCTCGTACTGCTCGTTGTCGACGCGAACGTGCTTGCTCGGAACCTTGCGAAGGTCGCCGCCATCCCTCTCGAGCTTCAAGAGCGAAAGCTGGGCCGTCCGGCGGTCATCGTCTTGAACAAGGTCGATCTTGTCGCGAAACCGCTTCTGCTCCCGCTGCTCGAAAAGCTGAGCGCGGAATTTGCAGCGGGCCAAAACGAAACGGTGGAGCTGGTTCCGGTCTCGGCGCTTCGCGGTGACGGTCTCGATGTTGTCGAGCAGCTTATCGTAGACCGGCTGCCGCTCGGAGAAAGACTTTTCCCGACCGACGTGGATACCGATCAGAGCGAAGAGTTCATGACCGCCGAGATCGTCCGGGAGAAATTACTGCCGAAGCTCCATCAGGAGCTCCCGCACAGCGTCGCAGTCAAGATTGAAGGCTGGGAAGAAGACGAAGAGCTGATCAAGATCCAAGCGGCGGTGCTGGTCGAGAAAGACTCTCAAAAAGCAATTGTCATCGGCAAAGGCGGCAGCCGGCTGAAAGAGATCGGACAGGCCGCTCGAGAGGAGCTCGAAGCCAGCTTCGGGCAGAAGGTATTCCTCAAGCTCTTCGTCAAAGTGGAGCCCGAATGGACGAAAACCGAGCGCGGCCTCGAACGCGCCGGGTATAACAACGTGTTTTAAACGCCGAGACGTTATGGCTCCGAAAATACCAGTGATCGCGATCGTCGGACGACCGAACGTCGGTAAATCGACCCTGTTCAACCGCATTCTCGGCCGGCAGCAAGCGATCGTCGAAGACCTTCCGGGAGTAACCCGCGATCGAAACTACGCGATGATCGAGCGGTTCCGCGTGCCGTTTCTCCTGATTGATACCGGCGGCTTTGAAGTCGATCCCGAAGGCGAAATCGCGAAGCAGGTCGTTGAACAAACGCTGCTCGCGGCAGAAGAGGCCGACGTCATCCTCGCGGTCTTCGACGGAGCGCTCGGATGTCAGGAAGGCGATCGTGACGTTGTGCAGCTTCTCCGAAGATACAACAAGCAGGTCTACTACATCGTCAATAAGTGCGATGGCGAAGAACAGGGGCTGCGCGTCGCTGATTTCTACCAGCTCGGCATCGATACGCTCTACGATTGCAGTGCGCTCCACGGTCGGCGAGTGAACGTGCTTGTCGAGACGATTCTTGAATCGCTGCCGGACTATCAAAAGCTGCTCGCGTCCGCTCAGGCGCGCAAAGAACGCATCGCACAGGCTGCTGCGGCAGCCAAACGCATCGCCGATGTCCACGCCGAAGAGGAAGAGTTCGAGAACGCCGAGCTCTCAACGTCTGAGGACGAAGAAGAGCAGGAATACGTCGAGCAGGAAGAAGAGTATCAGCCGCGATCCTTCGCTCCGGTATTCGTTCCGGGCGAGAGCGAACAATCCGCGCAAGAGTACGAGCGCGAGCACCGCATCTTGCCGCTCTCGATGAGTGAAGCGCGGGACGACGGCGATGTCGACGAAGAGCCGGTCTATGATTTCAATGCCGAAGAAGGTCCGATCGAAGTTCCAAAGTTGGAGACGATCCGTGTAGCAATCGTCGGCCGCCCGAACGTGGGCAAGTCGACTTTGCTGAACACGCTTACCGGCGAGCAGCGCGCAATTACGTCTGCGGTTGCCGGCACCACACGTGACACTCTTGACCTCAAAATCCGTCGGGACGGCCAGGACTTCTTGCTCGTCGACACTGCCGGGATGCGCAGAAAATCTCGAGTGACTGACTCCGTCGAGCACTACAGCACTCTCCGCTCGCTTCGAGCCTTGTCCGAAGCCGACGTAGCGGTGGTAGTAATCGATGCGGTGGAAGGGGCTACGGACCAAGACGTAAAGATCGTTGGTTTGGCGCACGAGCAGGGGACTGGAATCGTCCTCGCAATCAACAAGTGGGACCTCGTCGAAAAGTCGCATACCACTGTCCACGCTTTCACCAAGAAGCTTCGCGAGTCGCTCAAGTTCGCACCGTACGCGCCGATTGTGTTCGTTTCTGCCCTGTCTGGGCGCCGCTGCCCGAAGATCATCGAAGCAGTTCGAGAGGTCGCGCATGAACGCATGAAGCGAGTGTCCACGCACGCCCTGAACCAAACCCTCCAACGCGCCCTGAAGAGATTTGCGCCACCGCCATTCCGCGGTCGCGAAATCAAGCTGTATTACGGCGTGCAGGTCGATGTCGCTCCGCCTCGTTTCAGCCTTTTCTTCAACTATCCGAAGGCGCTTCATTTCTCGTTTATGCGCTTCCTGAAGAACTCGGTACGGGATGAGTTTGGGTTCGAGGGCACCGATATCAAGCTGATGACCAGACAGCGGTAAGCCGCGGAACGGTTGATTGCTCGCGCCCCGTCTCGGCTTCCTGACTCGTCCGGAGAAGCGTTGTCCGAACTGTGACGACAGACTGCGCTTATTACGCCGAAATTGCTCAGGACTTGCAAAGTCAGGGGAACTTTGATAGGCGTCCGTATGGCTTTTCCAGAGAGAGCTTCAGTAACTTCTTTTCTTTCTTCCTCTAGCTGTCACCAGCCCCCCCGCTCGAAATTGGTGCAGACCTTTTTGATGCGGTCCGAAACGGTGCAGACGAGCGTTCGCGCGCTCCTCCCGCTGACAAATATATTTTTCCTTTTCTCGATTTCTGTAGCAGCTCGATGCGTTCAAACGCGGGGCGCTGCAAGTGTGTGTGCTGTGACGATGTGTGCTGCAAAGAGGGTGTATGTCTGAAAGTGAAATTCCGCTGGCTTTAACGTTTGACGATGTGCTGCTGCAACCGGCGATGTCGGAAATCCTCCCGCGGGAGACCGATATCAGCACGCAGCTCACCGAGACCATCCGGCTCAATATTCCGATAGTGAGCGCAGCGATGGACACCGTGACCGAATGCGAGCTCGCCATCGCAATCGCTCAGGAGGGTGGCCTTGGCATGATTCACAAGAACATGACCCCGGAAGCCCAAGCCCAGCAGGTGTCCAAGGTCAAGAAGTCCGAGAGCGGGATGATCATTGACCCGATCACCGTGCGACCGAATCAACCGCTTTCGGCCGCGCTCGAAATCATGCACGAATATCGCATCTCCGGCCTGCCCGTGACACACGAGGATGGTCGAGTTGTCGGGATCGTTACGAATCGGGACCTCCGTTTCGAAACGAACTTCAGCCGACCGATTGAGCAGGTCATGACCTCCAAAAATCTCGTCACCGTCGAGCCAGGAACGAGCCTCGAGCAGGCAAAGGTAAAGCTCCACGAGCATCGCATCGAGAAGCTGCTCGTCGTCGATGCCAACGGCTATCTGCGCGGCCTCATCACAATCAAAGACATCGAGAAGTCGCGTAAGTTTCCGCTCGCATGCAAGGACGATCTCGGCCGCCTCCGAGCTGGTGCCGCGGTGGGTGTCGGTCCGGACCTTGATGAGCGAGTAGAGCTTCTCGTTCGCGCCGGCGTCGATGTTCTTACCCTCGATAGTGCTCACGGTCACTCCGCGGGCGTCATCGCTGCGCTCAAGAAGATTAAAACGAAATACTCGAACATTCCCGTCATCGCGGGAAACGTCGCTACGGCAGAGGGAACGAAAGCCCTCATGGACGCCGGAGCGGATGCTGTGAAGGTCGGGATGGGGCCGGGCTCCATCTGCACGACCCGTATCATCTCGGGTGTGGGCGTTCCGCAGATTACTGCGATCTCGGAAGCGGCGAAGGTGCTGCGCGGCACGAAAGTGCGTTTGATTGCTGACGGTGGAATCAAGTTCTCCGGAGATATCGTCAAGGCGCTTGCCGTCGGCGGCGACGTGGTGATGATCGGTTCACTCTTCGCGGGAACGATGGAATCGCCCGGTGAGACGATCCTCTATCAAGGACGCAGCTACAAGCTCTACCGCGGCATGGGATCGCTCGGCGCGATGAAGCAGGGCTCGAAGGATCGTTACTTTCAAGGCGACGAGACGGAAGGCTCGAAGTTGGTGCCGGAAGGTATTGAAGGTCGAGTCCCGTTCAAGGGAAGCCTTTCTTCCTCCATTTATCAGCTCCTCGGCGGAATCCGTGCCGGAATGGGATACTGCGGAGTCAAGAACCTCGCCGAGCTCCGCTCCAAAGCGAAATTCGTTCGAGTGACCTCCGCCGGTCTCGGCGAAAGCCACGTTCACGACGTGTACATCACTGAAGAAGCTCCAAACTACAGCTTGAGATCGTAAGAAGACCAATGAATGCCCAGCTCCTGATACTTGATTTCGGTTCACAATATACTCAGCTCATCGCCCGCGCCGTTCGAGAGCTCGGCGTTTACTGTCAGATCATTCCGGGCACGTGCAGTCCGGATCGAGTCAAGGTGCCGGGAGTAAAGGCGCTCATTCTTTCAGGCGGGCCGTCTTCGGTGCGCAGCGAAGGTGCACCGCGCATTGCTCACGAGATCTTGCATCTCGGTCTGCCGACTCTCGGAATCTGTTACGGTATGCAGCTGCTCGCCGACGATTTTGGTGGTGCTGTCGGTGGGTGGGGACGTGATGCACACGAAAGCGATGAGCGGTCTGCTGCCCCAAGCGAGTCCGATATGCGCGAATTTGGCCCTGCTCAGGTCCGCTTCTCGAAACCTGTTGGTCCGTTCTCCGTATTCAAGTCGGGCGAAGACATTTCAGTTTGGATGAGCCATGGCGACAAAGTGACCCAGTGCCCCGAGGGGTTCGTGGGTGTCGCGAGCTCCGACGGCTCGCCGATTGCTGCGTTCGCAAACGACGCGAAGCGGATCTACGGCGTTCAGTTCCATCCGGAAGTGCATCACACACCTCGCGGAAAAGACCTGCTTCAAGAGTTCCTTTTCGGTGTCGCGGGCCTGAAAAAGGACTGGGATGCCTCCGGCTTCATCGCCGAGACGGTCGAAGGGATCAAAGCGAAAGTTCCCACCGGAAACGTGGTTTGCGGCCTCAGCGGCGGGGTCGATTCTACGGTTGCCGCGCTCCTCGTGCACCAAGCGATCGGTCCTCGGCTACACTGCATTTTCGTCGACAACGGTCTTCTGCGGCAGGGCGAGTCCGAACAGGTCATGACGTCCATGAAGCAGCTCGGATTGAACGTTACCTGCGTCGATGCGAGCAAACGCTTCCTGACCGAGCTCGCCGGTGTTACCGATCCCGAGAAGAAGCGCAAGATTATCGGGAGAGTGTTCATCGAAGTATTCGATGACGAGGCGCATCGTATCGAGAACGTGCAGTATCTCGTTCAAGGAACACTGTATCCGGACGTGATCGAGAGCGTGTCCGTAATCGGTAAGTCAGTCACGATCAAAAGTCACCACAACGTCGGCGGCCTCGTCGAAAACATGAAGCTCGGCCTGATCGAACCGCTCCGGGAGCTTTTCAAAGACGAAGTCCGAGCGATTGGCCGACGTCTCGGCATCGATGAAGCGTTCATCGTTCGCCAACCGTTTCCCGGCCCCGGCCTCGCAGTTCGCTGCCTCGGTGCCATCACCGAAGAGCGGCTTTCGAAGCTTCGCAAAGCGGATAAAATCGTCACCGATGAGGTTCGGACAGCTGGCCTCGAAGAGCAGATCTGGCAGTCGTTCGCGGTCCTCCTCCCGGTGCAGAGCGTTGGAGTGATGGGCGACGGCCGAACCTATGAGGAAACCATCGCGGTTCGCGCGGTAACGTCTCGCGACGGGATGACCGCCGATTGGGTATACTTCCCGGAGCCCCTGCTTCGCCGGATCTCGAGCCGCATTGTGAACGAGACCCCAGGTGTGAATCGGGTGGTTCTGGATATCTCCACGAAACCGCCTTCTACGATTGAATGGGAGTAGGGCCGTCGTTGCGTTCGCGGCTGGAGCTCTCGCCCTCATCATTTCCTTATAATGGTCGCTTTGGATGTGGCTGGGGCTGCGAAGCAACATCCGCTTGCGGTTCGCCACATCCCGGGCTAGTCCTGCCCCGAACGCTATTGCTCCGGGCGTACCGGAGCTCAACGAGAAATGGTCAGGAGATCATATGCGGAACCCGTTTGCGCCCTATGTCGGCGCTTTAGCGCTTACCTATCTTTCAATCGCATCAGCCCAGGCTGCCGAGGCGCCTTCCCAGCGAACCTTCAAATTTACTTATGCCGCTACGGTGGAGGCTGTACCCCAGGGTTCCGGACCCGTTGATGTTTTCATTCCGCTCGCAAAGAACGATGAACACCAGACCATCGTCTCCCGAAAAGTGAACGCCAGCATTCCGGGAGAGGTCTCCACGGAGCCGGAGTATCACAACGAATTTTGGCACGGCCATCTGGACTCATCTGATGGCAAGCCGATTACAGTGAACGTTGATTACGTAGTGACGCGAAAGACCTTCTCGCAGGACAAGCTTTCCAGCGCGAAGGACGCTACGTATTCGGAGGAGGAGAAGAAGAACCTCGCGCGTTTCCTTCAATCCGACGCTCTCGTCCCCGTGTCGGGCCCGCTCATCGAGAAAATCGAGCAGGACCTGCCGAAGACGGAGCCGCTGCCGGCACTGCGCGCTCGCACTATTTATGACTATGTCGTCGATACGATGGAGTACAAGAAGGTTGGAACTGGATGGGGAAATGGCTCAACCGAATGGGCATGTAGCCAACGTTACGGCAATTGCACCGACTTCCATTCACTGTTCATCTCGCTCGCCCGCGCAGAGAAGATTCCGTCGAAGTTCGAGATCGGTTTTAGTATTCCATCCGATCAGCCGTCAGGCGAAATAGCAGGATACCATTGTTGGGCTGAGTTCTATCTGCCGAAGGTGGGTTGGACCCCGATTGACGCATCGGAAGCGAAGAAGCATCCGGAGAATCGCGAGCTGTTCTTCGGAACTCATCCGGCGGATCGACTTCAACTCTCAGTGGGACGCGACATTAAGCTTGGCTCGGGCCATCAGGATAAGCCTCTCAACTATTTTGTCTTCCCCTACGTCGAAGTCGGCGGAAAAAAATATGATTCGATCAAGCGAACCTTCAGCTACGAAGATGTGAAGGCCGCTGGATAATCAGCCGCTGGAGTCGGAGCTCGCTCGTCGGCTCCGGGTGGCACGTCTCTCGGACGGTGAGTCAGGTTCGATTCTGAACGGCTCTCAGTCCCAAGCCAAAAAAAAAGCTCCCGGATGAAACCGGGAGCTTCTGTCTGACAAGAGCTCGAGCGGAAGGAGCTTAATGCTTTTTCGTGCTCGGCTTTGCCGGAGTGGTTGCTCGCGCATACTTCTTCTTGAACTTATCGACCCGACCTTCGGTATCGACGAGGCGCTCTTCGCCGGTAAAGAACGGATGCGAGTATGACGAGATCGGCAGTTGGTAGAGCGGATACTCTTTTCCGTCTTCCCACTGAACAGTCTTTTCCGTCTTCACGGTGGAACGGGTCTTGAACATCGTCCCCGATACCGAATCCTGAAAAATCACTTCGCGATAATCTTCTGCGTGGATGCCTTCTTTCATAGCACTACCTTTGTCTCAGTTCTGAATTGGTTGGGTGTAACCGCCGAGCCTCCCGCGAACGCGAGAAGCACGCAGCTTACCAGCTCGACTTGGTCACTCCCGGAAGCTCTCCCTTCATCGCGCGATCGCGGAGAGCGAGACGCGAGAGGCCGAACTTACGGTAGAACGCACGAGGGCGACCCGTGAGCTCGCAGCGGTTGCGGATGCGCGTGCGGCTTGAGTCGCGCGGCAACTTGCGCAGCTTTTTCCCTGCTGCTTCCTTCTCTTCCGGCGAGGTCTTCTGGCTAGCCAAGATCTCTTTCAGTTCCGCGCGCTTCGCTGCGTACTGCTTGACCATCTTTCGCCGTTTTTCGTTCTTGATAACTTTGCTTTTCTTCGCCATGAAAAATCCCGTAATGCCCGTGACATCGAATTTTGCCCGCACGCAGGCTGAAATGCCTGGGGCCAAAGCCGCGCCACTCTATACTAATTGAACGTCGCTATCAAGCGTCCGAAGGAATCCCGGAAAACATTGTGTGACCGGGGCTTTTGACGTTTCCGCATTAATTCTTCCAATCCAGTAACGCCGCTCCTTCAATCGCGACCAACCTTAGCCCGTGAACTCTCTCGAACTTGGTGCGGCCTTTGCTCGCGACCTGCAGAAACGGGCGAAAAATAATCGTTCGAGCGCGTTGTTTAAGCATCATGAAGTGTTAAGATTCAACCTGGAGCATCCACCGATCGTCTGATCGAACTCATTCTCCAGGCAGAATCGATTAGGTTAAAGAGACATCTAATACTGCACTAATAGGCGCAGTGTAATACTTCGGTAATAATAGTCTACATTGCTAGATTTACAGGTTTTTTCAGCTTGCCTGTGAGAGTTCCGAAGCAATCAATGCGTGCTCGGCGGCGAAGAAACCGGCGACTTTTCGATTCGGCACTTGTTCATGGCGAGAGACCAGGGAAAAAATCTGCATTTGCGGGTATCGCTCAGCGATACCGACCTGCTCTCAGTACTGCGCGATCGTGCGGCGCGAACCCTCGGAAAATCGAAAGCTCCGCTGAAACCCGGCGCTAAAAGCGACGTAATTGCTCAGTTTACCACCGCTCTCGATACGGTAACGTTGACGGGGATGTTGAACCAGCGGCACCCGATCCGGTTCAATCTCAAGCCCGAAACGAGGACCTACGGAAATTTCATCCGATTCTTTTTGCGTGAGCTACGGAGCCTCGAAGCCCCCGCCCACCCGACCTCGCAGACCGGTGATGAGCTCGAGGCGGTAGACCGTCTGACAAAGTATCTCGAACACAAGCTTCAGCAGATCGAGCTCGACGCTCAGTCGAACGCAGAGGATATTACTGACATCATCGATGTTTTCAGTGACGACCTCGAAGTTTCAGAAGCCTCTCCCGTCGCAGCAACAGACGGAATGGTTTCACTCCCGGCTGCAGGGCCGGCTCACTCCAAACGAAAACGCTCCGCGAAGTTCGTCATCGGCAAGGCGCGCTCCGAACACCAGAAACAGTTTCGCCTCGTCGACAGTGGTGACGAAGATGTCACCCCGCGGCACATCTCCGGCTTTCTCAGCTTGGAGATTGAAGAGGTTTCGGACCCCGAGCCGCCGTCGGCCGCACAGGCCGCTGCATGGGATCTGGAGCGGCTGCGAAGCTCGCTTACTATCATCCGACGGGAGTTCGTGCTCCACGGGGACTCCGCGGAAGTGATCTTCGAAGCGACTCTTGATCGCGATATCAGCGAACGAGTTGAATTTGGCGTTCACTGGGGCAGCTACGCTCGAACGTCGACCGGTTGGTTCGACGAAGAGATCGCGAACGAAGAGATCCGTCAGCCGGAGCCCGGGCGCTACGTGATTACAAAGCGCCTGACGCCGGGATTCGAAGGCTACTTCGGCGCAACGCTGTATGCGAAGACCTTAGCGCTTGCTGACCGAGTATGGATGAGTGAGCTCGGTCACCCCGACCTGTCCTTCCCGCTCGACGCTGTCGAAAGCTTGCCGGTGGTGCAAGACCGGCGCGAAGACCTCGTCGAACGCTTCGAATTCCAAGCTTCGCTCGTGCGAGCGCTGTCCGATTTCGATCGGTTTGTGCGGGTGGTCAATCAGCTGGTGCGGTTGAAAGAGGTGCGCGGCTTAGGGCGTTACCTCTTTGAGGCGACGAAGTCCGATCCAGGCCTTCGCCGGATCGTATCGGATTATTACCACCGCGCAATCATCGAGCTCGGGGAAAAGCGCTCGTCCGTGGTTCAGGGCCGTCTGAAGACCGTCATCAGCGTCCTCCAGAATATCGGTATCGGCGAAGTTGTTTTCATTGCGCCGGAGGGTCCGCAAGCCATCGCGGGCGGCCTCGCACAGGTCATCGTCGGCCTGACTTCGTCGTTGAGCCGGATTGGAATTTCTACAACTGTGATCACGCCGCTTTACGAAGAGGCACAGGGCAACAAGCACCGCAGCGCGACTGAGGTGATCCAGAGCGGCGTCGAAATCAACGGACACGTCGTTCCCGTAGTGGAAGTGGGCGCAGTCAAGATTCCATTCGGACCGGTCTACCTCGCGGGGACGGATACTATCCAGACCCATGCGCGAATCGTGGTGGCCAACGTCTACCGCGCCGAGCACGATGGCGTCAGAGTTTACTTCCTGCGGCATCGCCGGCTCGCAGACCGTCTCTACGGACATGTCAGCGATGAGGATCAACTGCGGCGGAGTGTTTTTCTTTGCCGTGGAGCGCTCGAGCTCTGCCGTGATTCGAAGTTCGATGTGAATCCACACGCTTTGATCACGAACGATTGGGCTACAGCGCTCGTGCCCGTCTATTTGCGCACCGAGCCTCGCTATCGTGACCATCATCAGCTGCGTCATGTCGAGCCGGTCCACATCCTGCATAACGCGGGCCGTGATTACCAGGGCCGATTTAACTCTGTCTGTTTCGGAGCGGACCTGTACCCGCTTCTCGGGGTATCCGGCGAACATTATTTTGGGCTCTCCGACCCGCTGAATATCAATCAGCTCAATCTGACCGCCGGTGCGGTCCTCCACGCCGGAAAGGCGCTTCTCGCCGTCAGTCGTCCCTACGCACAGCAGCTCATGACCGATGAGGGTGGCGAAGGACTCGGCGCATTGTTCCGTGAGCGGGCGTCAGTGCTTTTCGGTATCAGCAATGGGATCGATCTAACGGCGTTGCGCCAGCTCTTTTGGAAGCTCGGTGAGACCGCTCGCGAGGAGCTCGGGCTCGAGCCGCTGATGAAAAAGCGATTCAGCAGTGCAAAGCTTCTCAAGCGGATCAAGGATTACAAATCGGCAATGCGAAGCTGTGTCCAGCGGAAGCACGGTCTCAAGGAAGACCCGAACGCTATACTGATCTCGCTCGTCGGACGGATCGCTGAGCAGAAGGGAATACAGCTTCTCGCGGGTTCTGCATTCTCCGGCGCTCCGTCGGTCCTCGAGTTCTTCCTTCGCAAGTATCCGAACGTGCAGTTTCTCATCGGTGGACCACCGAACAACGGCGATCCGGCGGTTGAACACTTCCGTCCGATCGTGGAAGATCTTGTCGCGCGTTTCCCGGGACGGATTCAGGCGGTCTTCTCCTTTATTCCTCATCGTGAGGCGCTTGAGATCACGCAGGGCAGCGATGCCTTTCTGATGCCTTCTCGATTTGAGCCGGGTGGAATCACCCAGCTCGAGGCCCTCGCCTGCGGTACGCCGGTCATCGCTCGTCGAGTGGGGGGCTTGGCAGCGACCTTAGTCGACTACTCAGAAGGTCAAGAACGAGGGAACAGCTTCCTGTTTACTGAATTCAGCAGCGCTGCTCTCCAAGACGCGATGTCACGTGCGCTGACGGTTTTCAAAGACGGCCGTCGTCGTGAATGGCTCATGAGCCAGGCGGTGCTCGCAGAGAACGATTGGAGCCACCGCGCTCCGAAGTATGTGACAGTGCTTCAGCATGTCGCCGGCGTCCTGCTGCCCGATAACAGCTATCCCCATCTCCACGGGCGGGGACACCTTTTGGGGTCTATCCGGCCCAGCTAGCCCGCTTTCCCGCAGAAACCGTGCGCTGCCCTCCTTCTTCGTTCCCTGAAGATTCTTCAATGCTTCCGGCATCTAAAATTCGTTCGCCGAGAGTCTTGCTCGGCCGATGATTTCTCTGATCCGCGACGAAGGTTGAACCCAGAACCATGCAAAGCTCTCGCAAAATGCCGTCGGAGTTTGAGACTGCCGACAAGAAGAGCAAGGACCTTCTCGCCGAAATTCTCAAGCACGTTCCACCGGCGCGCGCGAATGTAACAGTCCCCGCAACGGATGCGTGGTACATGTTGCCAACGCGCCGAGGAAAGCTCTATCGACTGCTCGAGGGGATGCTTGCGTATCGTCGAGACGGCCGTGTCCTCTTTTCGTTCAACGACGGCGACCTCATCGGTGTCGAGAACGTGTTTTGCTCCTCCGACGCGTGTATCAGCACTGAATTCGCTGTGATCGTTGACGAGTATAGTGCGGACACGTTCTTCGGAACGATCAACCAGAGCGAGAACCTCCTCAGGCTTTGGAACGAATACCTTGCTCTGCAGTTCAAGCTGTTTTCGATCATGCTCACGACCCTCGTGAACGAGGAAGACAGCTTTTCACCGGACCTCAGATTCTTCTGCGAAGGGGAAACGATCATCCGAGAAGGTACGGTAGCCGAAGAGGTGTATACGCTCGTAGAAGGGCGCGCGGACGTGACGGTCGGCGACGTCAAAGTGGGAGAGGTGCTCACCGACGAGATCTTCGGTGCTCTTGGGGGCCTCAGCGGAACTCCGCGACTGGCGACGGTCACGGCCGTCGAAGACTGCATGGTGGTAGTCATCACTCGCGCACAGTTCAAGAACATGCTGGTGACACGTCCGCAGACCGTGATCAAGCTGGTCGAGGACATGGCCCGAGTGCTGCAGGCGATGAACGATAAGGTGGTGCTTCTGAGCAAGCTCAAAGTTTGATCCGCTCGCTCGAGCAGTGGTTGTAATATGGTTTGTTCGCTCCGATATTTGCGCTTCGCAACGCTCGCTGGTTTGATCGTTTTGCTTTCCGCGTGCGCTGTCATTCCACGAAACCCCGATTATCCCGGTCCGAAGGAGCGTCCGATGGAGCTCGAGCTCTATTACGGCTACTCCGGCGCCGTTCCGTATCACAGCTTCAGTGAGCAGGTGGTCACGGAGAAGAAGAACTACGTCCACAACCGCATTCTCATTACGACCGTCTTCGGGCAGATAACGGTCGACTCTTACGAACGACGTGAGCGAAGCGACACGCTGGTTCTCGTGTTTCCAATCTTGGGTGGGAAGCACATCGTGGAAGGATACTTCGCAAAGTATCTCGCCGATCACGGCTTTGACGCCGCAATTGTCCACCGCGACCAGGACTTCAAACGTCCTGAGATGTTCGACAGCATTGAGCAGATTTTGCGAGGCAATGTTATTCGGGACCGAATCGCGCTCGACTTCTTCGAGCGGGAGCGCGGGAAAAAGCGTTTCGGCAGCTTCGGGATCAGCCGCGGGGCAATCAATGCTGCGGTCAGCGCGGGTGTTGACCCGAGGTTCCAGGCGAACGTCCTTGCTCTCGGAGGGTCTCATATCGTCGATGTCTTCAAAAAGACGGACGTGGGCGGCGTCAAGAAATACCGGGATCGGGTAAAGGCGGTGAAAGGCATCACCGATGAAGAGTTCTTTGAGCTGCTGAACGCCGGTATTAAAACGGACCCCAAGAATCTCGCCGGCTATCTCGATGCTCGGCACACCCTGATGTTTCTCTCGGCCTTCGATAACGCTGTGCCGATCAGATACGGGATGAAGCTGCGGCGGGAGATAGGAATGCCGAAGACGATCTTCCTCGCGAGCGGGCATTACACCGCGCTGCTCTACACGCAATTCATCAAGCTCTTGCCGCCGTCGGACACGTTTTGCATCTTCCCTATCGACTTCATCGAGTCCGAAGCGGTTCGCTTCTACTACGAGCAGTTTGATATCCCGCATGCCGATCTGTTTCACGTGCCGCTGATGCTGCTGCAGCTTCCGATTCAGATCGTCGGTCGTTTGTACTACGAGCTTTTCTAGGCTCACCTATGGTATGAGAAGCCGATGGACCTCGGCTCATTCCTTCAGAAATTTCTCCAAGTCGTAGCCTCGCCATGGGCGTTGGTCGATCGAGCTACGGCACGCCGTCGAGAGGAAATTACCTCGCAGGCGTTTCCGCCCGAGTGGGAGGAAATACTTTCGACGAACCTTCCGGTGTATCGTTCCCTCGATGCGGATCTGAAATCTCGATTTCGGCACGGGGTCCAGATCTTCCTTGCCGAAAAGCGATTCGAAGGCTGTCAGGGGTTTGAGATCACTGATGAGGTGAGGGTAACGATCGCGGCCCACGCCTGTTTGCTGCAGCTCGGCAGCTCGCCAAGATACTACCCCCGTGTGTCGACGATTCTTGTCTATCCGTCGAGCTTTTCGTCTCAGGTTGCTGTATCTCGCGACGGGGTCCTGGTCGAAGAGACCGGACATTGGTCGGGTATGGCTCGTTATCATGATTACGTCATCCTCGGGTGGGACCCTGCGCTGCGCGGGGCTCGAGATTTTACGGACGCAGACAATCCCATTGTGCATGAGTTCGCGCACCAGCTCGACTTCGAGGACGGGGTCTCCGATGGAGTGCCGATCCTTCCGGGCGCGCAGAGATATGGGAGCTGGGCCCGGGTGTTTGCGCACGAATACCGGAAGCACGTCTCTGCGCTCGAGCATGATCGGTCAACACTGCTCTCAGACTACGCCGGGCGTAACCCGGCAGAGTTCTTTGCTGTGCTGACGGAATATTTCTTCGAGCGCCCTCATGCGCTCTCGGAAAAGCATCCACAGCTCTATCGTGAGCTCAAAAATTTCTACGAAGTTGACCCTCTGGAATGGTCGAGCAGGGCATGAAGACCGTTTTCAAAGATTGCAGCTTCGTCGCTCTTCAGGGCGATATCACCCATGAGTCGGTCGACGTCATCGTGAATGCCGCGAACAGCTCTCTTCTTGGCGGCGGTGGCGTGGACGGCGCTATTCACCGGGCTGCCGGTCCGGAGCTCCTTGCGGAGTGCCGTAAAGCTCGCGCTGAACAGGGCGAGTGCCCGCCCGGGCATGCGGTGATAACATCTGCCGGCGCTCTGAAGGCGCGATTCGTGGTGCACACGGTCGGCCCGATTTGGCGGGGCGGAAGCGAGCGAGAAGCGGAGACTCTAGCCAGCTGCTATCGAAAGAGCTTGGAGCTTGCAGCGCACGAGCGCTGCAAGTCCGTGGCTTTCCCGGCGGTAAGCACTGGTGTCTACGGATATCCGCGAGAGCAGGCGGCGCGGATTGCTGTTTCCGCGTGTTTTGAGACGGCTCGTGCCGATAGCTTGGGCTCTGTCGAAGAGATCCGATTTGTACTCTTCGACCCCGCGACATTGAAAATTTATGAGCAGCTCTTACTGGAAGAGAGTGACAGATGAGCCCGAAAGCGAGCGACGAGCCTTCGAAGACAGTTGGAGAGGTAGGTGAGTTTGGGCTCATCGCGCTCGTTGCTGAGCTCGGCAAGCGTCCGTTGCCCCACGGGGTAGTTGGAATAGGGGACGACTGCGCTGTTGTGCCGGTTTCGCTCTTTGGTGGAAACGGCGAAACGTCGGTGGTGATTACGACCGACACGATGGTTGAGAATCGACATTTTCAGTGGGAGCTCATCAATGCGTTCGATCTCGGATGGCGATTGCTAGCCGTAAACCTGAGCGATGTCGCCGCGATGGGTGGTGTTCCGCGTTTTGCCCTTGTGTCTCTTCAGCTCCGCTCCGATCTTCCGGCTGCGCTCGTCCAGGCCTTGTATCGGGGCATTGAGGATCTCGCGAAGCTGCACAACGTGCATATGATTGGCGGGAATACCACTCAGGGCACCGAGTGTGCATTTACAGTTACCGTATTTGGCGTGGCCCCGGGTCTTCCACTCCTGAGAAACGGCGCTCGACCCGGCGATGACGTTTGGGTCACGGGTACTCTCGGGAGCGCAGGTGCCGGATTAACGAAGCTGTTAGCGCGCACTCCCGAGAACGAGATTCCGGCTGAGCTTGTTGCCAGCTTTCGTAAGCCGATCCCTCGAGTGTCGTTTGGCCGATCGCTCGGCGAGCGAAAGCTTGCTACCGCGATGATCGATGTGAGCGATGGGCTCTTTCAAGATCTGGGGCACATAACGGACAGCTCGGGAGTCGGTGCGGAAATCGATCTCGATCGCGCTCCCGTGAGCCCGGAGACGCTCGCTGTGCTGTCGAAAATGGCTGCATGTACCTGCGGAGACGACTATGAGCTGCTGTTTACCGCGGGAGCCTCATCGCGCGGGACGATTCAGTCATTAGCCGAAACAGAACAGCTCGCGGTAACGTGCATAGGGGCTATCACTCGAAAACCGGACGGCGGCGACTCAATCTTGGTTCGAGAAGGGGGCGGCAGCATCGTAACTCTATCGCGGGCACTGGCTTCCGCTGGGCTTGAGGGGCGACCGGGCTATCGGCATTTCTCTTCCTAACGATCGGGAACTGCCTATGCTCGCGGAATCCCTTGTTTCCTGATTGGGCAATTTGTTAACATTCGGGCGCGGTAAATTTAACGTCAAAAGCTAGGGGAATCCTATGAACGCGGGCAAAGTTTTTACCAATTCCGCAGCTAATTTCAGCATTTTGGCGCTGGGTTCCATCGCCGTTTGCGGGTCCATCTTCCTTTCGGTTCCCCGGACGGCACTCGCTGCAGATCCGGCCGCCAAGCCTTCTGCTGCACCAACCGCACAGCCTACTGCGAGCGGCGCGCCTCAAGCTGAGGCGACTCCCGAGAAAAAGATTAAGCCCGGTGTGATTGCATCGTCGACCAAGACGAAAGACTTCGCCGCGATCGACGTCGATACTTCGGGTGCGGCTCCGGGAGATGAGGCTAATCCGATCACCGCAAGCATCAGCCACGTGAAAGATGACAACTGCGTGGCGAAGGTAATCAACAACGGCGAAGCGAGCTACTCGGTGAGCTTCCAAGTTGTCGGCACCGACCCTCGCGGCAGCAAGCCGGTCAATCAGACATTCAGCGCCACTATCAAGCCGAAGGGTTCTGTCGAGCGCACGGTCAGCCGCTGCTCTGGAAACCTGAACCTGGCGGTCGTGCTGAAGTCTGCAAAAGCGTTGAAATAGCGGAACAGGCCGCCGCCCGGAACGGCCGCGCGGATTTGTATCCGCCGGCCGTGTTACCAACTGCAACTCGAGCCGGTGTTGCGCTCGGCGGCTTCAGGAGCTCGCTACTTGAGTTCTGATCCAAAAGAAATCATCAATCTTTTCCACGTCGACAAAGTCTATCTGCCGAATCAAACGGCGTTACGGGATATCGATGTAAAGATCCGGCGAGGCGAATTCGTCTTCATCGCGGGTGCGAGCGGCGCAGGAAAATCGACGTTGCTCAAGCTTCTCTTTGCCGAGGAGCAGGCGACTCGTGGGCAGGTCATTGTTGGTGGGCGGAATCTCGTGACGATTACCCGTGAGCAGGTTGCTCGGCTTCGCCGGAACGTCGGCGTCATTTTTCAGGATTACAAGCTTCTTCAAACGCGAACAGTGATCGAAAACGTCGCGTTTGCGCTGGAGGTTATCGGCGTTGAAAAGCGAGAGCGCCTGCAGCTCGCGTTCAAAATGCTCAGCGCCGTCGGTCTCAAGGACAAGGTCAACAATCTCCCTCGCATGCTCTCTGGTGGGGAGCAGCAGCGCGTGTCTATCGCCAGGGCCCTGATCAACCGTCCACAGCTCATTCTTGCTGACGAGCCGACGGGGAATCTCGACCCGGATATGACGATAGCCGTGTTTAACCTCCTTCTCGAAGCGAACCGTTGCGGTGCCACAATACTTGTCGCTTCGCACAACCTCGCGCTGATTGAAGAGATGAATCGACGAACGCTCGTGCTCGATCGCGGTCGGCTGATCGGCGATTTCTTACGGCCAAAGGGATAACTGCGATGAGCGAGGAAGAGCGCGACCAATCATTCAACGTCCCCGAGCCGCCGACCGGTATGGGAAGCGGGTTTCTTACCGAATACTGGCAACAGGAAGATCCGTTGCCGCGCATTCGTGGATTCCGGAATGTGTGGTACTTCATCCAGCAAGGCTTCAAGACGGTTGCGGCGCTTCCGATGAGCAGCGGAATCACGATCATGACGATCGCAACTTCGCTCTTCCTCCTCGCTGGATTTCTCCTGGCCGTGCAAAACGTCGGCCGGCTGGTCGTCAGCGCCGGCAGCACGTTTTACGTGACCGTCTACGTCAAAGAACAGGCCCCGCAAAATGAGGTGAACGATTTTATTCGTGAGCTCGAGGGAAACCCGAGAGTTCGGTCGGTAGAGTATATCTCCAAGGATCAAGCGCTCGAAGCATTTCGGAAAGACTTGGGAGCGCGGAGCGCCTTCCTCGAGGGCATCGAAAAGGATAATCCGCTCCCTGCCTCGATTGACGTCGTGCTCCAGCCGGATGACCTCGGGATCAACGCGGTCTCTTCGATGCTCGAACGCCTACGAGCCAACACGACGGTTGTTGACGAAGTCGTCTACGGAAACGAGTGGGTGGAGCGCATGCAGGGTGTGCTTCGGATATTTCGCCTGTTCGGAGCGGTGAGCATGGTCATCATGCTTGTTGTCGTCATCTCGCTGATCGCAAACACGATTAAGCTCGTCATCTACGCTCGCCGAGACGAGATCGGAATTATGCAGCTCGTCGGCGCGTCGGAATGGTTTGTGAAGACCCCTTTCATCGTCGGGGGACTGATCCAGGGCGGCGTTGGAAGTGTTCTCGGGATCATTTTTCTCCGCATGAGCTTTGCGCTCCTCACCTCTCAGATCCAGAATATGACGCTCTTCGGGTCCCTGTTCCCGCAGCTTACTTTCCTGCATTGGGCGACGATCAGTGCCATCGTCCTTTTCGGACTGCTC
This sequence comes from Bdellovibrionota bacterium, assembly GCA_046328905.1. Lineage (GTDB taxonomy): Bacteria > Bdellovibrionota_C > UBA2361 > SZUA-149 > CAZDWZ01 > JAXLVP01. Next base: position 106,236 of record JAXLVP010000002.1, on the reverse strand, counting down.
ATCGGCGCACTCGGAAGCTTTTTCTCATTGGGACGGTTCATGAATGTCTAGGACCAGGGACAGAGCTCGTTCGTCGACAGCCGCCGCGATGTTGTCGGCAGGTCTCGTGCTCTTCACGACGCCATCCCTTGCGGCGGACGATCCCAATACCGCCGCCGCCAATCTCAAGCAGGTGCGCGAGCAGATCGAACGCGAAGAGCAGCATCTTTCCGAGCTGCAAAAGAACGAAACAAAGCTGCAGCAGAGCGCGGAGAAGCTCGCGAACGATGTTGCGGCCGCCTCGGAGAAGAAGAAGGTCCTGGCCGATGCGATCGATCAGCTCAGAGATGAAGCCGATCATGTCACGCGCGCTATGTCGAACGCAAAAGATGGGATTCGCGACCGGCAAGCAGGGCTCAAGACTCGCATTGTCGCGATTTACAAAACGAAACGGCGAACCGCTGCGCTGGATTATCTGTTCAGCGCGAGATCTTCGACCGATCTGCTCAAGCGCACTCGCTACCTAGCCGCGATTGCAGAGTATGACCGAACCTACCTCCAAGGCTTGAGCAAGCTTGTCGGCAGCCTCGAGAAGGACCAACAGAGGCTCGACGAGATTCAGCGCGAGAAGGCCGAGAATCTCAAAAAGGTGGATGCCCTCGAGCAAGAGCTGACGAAGAAGCGTGAAGAAAAGGCGGCGCTTCTCGACGAAGCGAAAGATAAAATCCGTCAGGAAGAGAAATCGCTCGAAAAGCTGCGTGCGTCTGCAGAAAAGTTTGAAAAAGTGCTTGCGAGCATCATGGGTGGGGACCGCTATCAGCCGCCTCCCGAAGACGCAGTGCCGAAAGCGACTCCTGAAGTAATTACGGAGGTTCCGCAAAATACATCGCCGGTGATTGCATCACCTTTTGATGGACGAGGGCTCGAGTCTCTCAAGGGCAAATTGGTGTTCCCGGTGCAAGGCGAAGTCATTCAGCGTTTCGGAAAGCAGAAGCACGAAGAGTTTGCTGACATGCTGTTTGTGAAGGGGCTCGAGGTGCATTCTCCGGTCGGCTCGCGCGTCCGAGCAGTGGCGCCCGGCAAGATCGTGCTGAGCCAGGTGCTTCCCGGCTACGGCAACGTAATCATCGTCGACCACGGTCAGCGCTACTACACGCTGTACGGTCGGCTTGCGAGCTCGCTCAAGTCAGTCGGTGACGTGATTCAAGCCGGGGACAACATCGCGGTCCTGGGTGAAGCCGATTACAAGGGGAGGAACTTCTATTTCGAGCTTCGGGTGAAAGGTAAGGCCACGAATCCGCTCGATTATTTCAAAAATGGCGTGCCGCTCGCGAAGAGCTGACGATAGGCTTTGGGATGCCGATTTTTTTGCGCCTAAGGTCTTGGGATCAAAGGGATCGGCTCAGGGTCAGAATTACTGCTCTTTCAGTAACTTACCCTGCCATAATAAGATAAAGGTCTGTGCCCGATCGGGACCTACCCGGGTGGGTGGACGTCCCGAAATGTGATTTCACGGTCGGACGAACTGATGTAGTCTTGAATGCTTACTTTTAGTGCGCGGTCTCGCCCCGTTGTTGGTGCCCCCTCGAGGAACAAGATGAAAAATAAAGTCGTCATCAGTAGGAACTGGTTTATCGTTTTGGTTTGTGGCTGCCTTTTCTCTCTCGTCACGACTTTTGATTTCGCGATGCAGGTCGCAGCGAAAGAGAGCACCGACAGCGATACGTACAAAGAGCTGAAGGTGTTCACCGATGTGCTTGCGCTGATCCAGAAAAACTACGTCGAAGTTGTCGACGTGAAAGAGCTTGTGGAAGGCGCGCTCAAAGGGATGCTCCTCACCCTCGATCCACACAGCAGCTATCTCAACGAAGAGACCTACAACGAGCTCAAAGTCGAAACGAAGGGCGAGTTCGGAGGTCTGGGTATTGAGATCACCGTGAAAGACGGTTTACTGACGGTCGTTGCTGCGATTGAAGACTCGCCGGCATACAAGGCGGGTGTCGAGGCGGGTGACCAAATCGTGAAGATCGGCGATGAGTTCGCAAAGAATCTCTCGATGGTCGACGCGGTGAAGAAAATGCGCGGACCGAAAGGCACGCCGGTGCAAATCACGGTCCATCGAAAGGACAAGAAAGAGCTCATTCCGATCACGATTACTCGTGACGTGATCAAGGTGAAAAGCGTTCGATCCCGACCGCTCGAAGATCGGTTCGGATATATCCGGCTGGTTCAATTTCAAGAGGAGTCTACCGACGAATTCGAGAAAGCGTTGACCACTCTCACGTCACAGATGAAGGACAAGAAGATCCACGGCCTCATTCTCGACCTGCGAAACAATCCAGGCGGCTTGCTGAATCAGGCGACCCGTATTTCGGACATTTTCCTGAAGGACAACGTCATCGTTTACACCGATGGTCGGTTGGAATCGCAGAAGCAGAAATACTATGCGCACGACGACGGTGACGAGCCGGATTACCCGCTCATCGTGCTGGTGAACGGTGGCTCGGCATCTGCTTCGGAGATCGTCTCCGGCGCTCTGCAAGATGCCGGTCGCGCTGTCATCCTCGGGACCCAGTCGTTCGGGAAAGGGTCCGTTCAGACCATCCTCCCGATGGAGAACGGCGGCGCGTTGAGGCTGACGACAGCGCTCTATTACACGAAGAGCGGTCGGTCGATTCAGGCGCAGGGGATTACCCCCGATGTCATCGTTCCGGACAAGAGACTGCCGGACGATTCGGATGAGGCCGCTGAAGAGGACGAAACCGGACCGCGCAAAGAGCGCGACCTGCCGGGCGCCCTGAAGAATCCGAATCAGAAGGATAAGGACAAGACTGACGCGGCTCCAGAAGAAAAGCCCGTCGCTCCGCAGTCGCCCGAGCCGCAGAAGGAGAGCAAAGATCGGCAGCCGACGAAGGATAAGAAGGGCGAGGAGCATATCGCTCCGGGCTCCCGTCAGGCGATGACAGCCGATCTGGGTAAGCTCCTCAAAGACGACCCTCAGCTCGATGAAGCGCTCAAGCTCCTCAAGACCTGGCACGTTTTCCAGGGTAAGCCGGGTCAGCCGGGCGGTGCTGTCGAAGCTCAAGCTCAGCCGGCGCCGCAATCGTAACGGATGCCTTTTGGCTGAGTTGTGGCTACCGAGAAATCGCGGCTCGATCAGCTTCTCGTAACGAGAGGCCTGGCTTCGAGCCGCGAAAAAGCGCAAGCGCTCATCCTCGCCGGTCAGGTCCTTGTGAACGACAGTCCGCTGACCAAAGCGGGCGAAAAGGTCCCCTCCGACGTTCCCATCAGACTTCGCGGCAAGCTCTCGCCCTTCGTAGGGAGGGGCGGTGAGAAGCTTCAGGGTGCTCTCGATCACTTTCAACTCAATCTCTCCGGACAGGTTGCGCTCGACGTCGGGGCGTCAACCGGAGGCTTCACCGACTGCATGCTGCAGAGCGGCGCGGTGAAAGTGTATGCGATAGACGTGGGTCACAACCAGCTCGATCAAAAGTTGCGAGCGGACTCCCGGGTCGTTTCGCTCGAAGGAACGCATGCGAAAGATCTCGAGCGCGATGCGTTCGATCCGCTGCCGACCTTCGCGACGATCGACGTCAGCTTCATCAGCGTCCGCACTGTCCTTGATTACACCATTCCGTTGCTTCGGGAGCCGTATCAGATCCTGCTTTTGGTGAAGCCTCAATTTGAGGTTGGCCGGGAGCAAGTTGGCAAGGGCGGGGTGGTGCGAGATGAAAAGGTCCAGCGCGAGGCAGTCGACGCTGTTCTCGAGCACGGCCGCAACCGGGGGCTTACCGCTGTCGGCAGCGCGCCGTCTGTGCTCCGCGGAAGCAAAAAAGGCAATCAGGAGTATTTCGTCTTATTCCAATCGGCCGCGCGCGCCGGAGCTCAGCCGACAGATTGACCCGGCGCCGGAACGTAGTTGTCGACGCTCACTGGATAGCCTTTTTCCAGCTTCGTCATCGTCTCTTGATAGCCCAGGTCGAGCAGGGCTTCGAAATATCCTGGATGCAGGGCGACGTAGGACATGACCTCGTAGGCGAGCATCGAGCCCATCTTGTGCTGCAGGATTTTGAAGATCGGCCAGGTCGGACCGAGCGCGGTGATGAAGTCTCGGGTTGATCGACCCGCTGTTTGCTCGAGAACCTTCCCCAGGCCATGTGAGTTGACCAGCTCAAACGTCGCCGTCGGAAACATGCAGTAGGTTTGCTCGAGCGCCGCAACTTCCCAATCGGGTCGTGTATCGTGCGGTTCCTGATAATGGTCGAACCACCACCGTCTTCCAGATGCGTCGATAGTAATCACGCGCTCAGCACCGAGTCGTACCGCTGGATCGACCGGTACGTTGTCGCAAATTCCTCCATCGACGAGTCGTACCTGGCCGGCTTCCACATTCAGCTCCACCGGCGGAAGAACCGACGGCAGCGCTGCTGAGGCGAGTCCATGGGCGGCCGTGAGCGTAGGAATATACGAGACCGAAAAATTGACGCCGGTGAAACGCTCCGGATCGATTTTGTCCTTCGAGGATACGAGAAGGAGCGGACGCCGCTCCTTGCCTTCCACGGTGACCATGACCGCCGCTGCATCCGGTCTCGCTCCATTCGGAGCAAGCGCGCTCTGCTGAAAGGAGCTCAGTGCTTGATCGATCCGCTCTCGCAGCGGAGCGGGATTGAAAATTGCGAGCGAGGTTGCAATCGGGCCCGGTGAAGAATACCGGAGCAGGGCGACTTGGATCGCTTTTAAAAATGTTCGACTTGGGGAGCCTTCGAACGTGTTCCTGAAGGTGCGCTCGCGCCAAAGATTGTGGAGCTCCTCGACAGCGGCGCCGAGCCCATACTGAATGCAGTTTGCCAGGACGACCGTGTTCACCGCTCCGATGCTGCTCCCAACGATAATTGAGAGGCGATCGTTTTCCTGGTCGATGACTTTCGCGAGCGCTTTCAGCGCACCTACCTGGTAGGCGGTGCGCGAGCCGCCTCCGGACAATACGAGTCCCAGCGGTCCAACGTTATAGTTGCGAATGGTCGAGTCCCTGTTCAACGGTTGGGCGGCCCGTGTTAGATGCATCTCATGCTCCTCTCGGGAAGACGAGCAAGCTCCGTGATTGATTGACAAATCCTCGGCGTTGCTTGATCCCTCAGGCATCTCAGCGCGCGCATCGCTGGAGCGAGGGCGCACACCTTCATAAATACCTGCTGATCACTTTCATCGGCAAGGTACGGAATTTTCTGAATAAAATGGACGTTCGGTCGGCCGGTCTACGACTCGCTCCGGGAGCTCCCTTGCGCAACAGCGGCAGGAGCGTCGAGCTTTCCGTGATAGGCCAGGAACTGCTGAGTTCCTTCACGGCCCATGTACCGTTCGAGGAGCTTGTATTCCGTTTCAGTCAGATCGACGAAGATCAGACCGTCGAGAACATCGCCGAACGTGCTGTCCACGTTGAATCCGAGCAGCTTCCCTCCGACTTTGAGGTACTGGCGCAGCAGAATAGGCACGTTTTTCTGTTGCGATTCGATGTCTTCGAGGAGGTCGCTTACGTCCTTCAGATCTTTGACGACGAAGCTCGTCGTTTCGATGTCCATTCCTTTGATTTTTGTGGACAGCATCGGATTACGCGCACGGATGAGCTTCGCGAGCTCCGGAAGGTAATTATTGGCCCGGAGGAACATCGTGATGAGGCTCCGTGAGACCGAATCATACTCATTGTTGATACTGACCGGTCCGAAGAGCACCTTATACCTGGGATTCCGCAGCACGTATCGAGCAATCCCGCGCCACAACATCAGAAGTGGAGTGTAGTTCCGCTGATACTCCTTCCGGACGAACGAGCGGCCTAGCTCGAGCGCCGGTCCCATCTGCTGGATAAGAGGAGCTCGATAGGCAAAGAGAGTATTCGAATACAGCCCAGTCCTCCCGAACCTCCGGAACACGCGGTCGCTTTTAGCCATCCGGTAGGCTCCGACGATATCTCGCTGCTGTTTGTTCCAGATGAAGAGATGGATGTAATAGCTGTCGAACTGATCGAGGTCGACAGATTTTCCGGTACCTTCGTTCACTTCGCGGAAGCTGATCTCCCGCAGTCGGCCGATTTCGCGGAGGACGTTCGGAATCTGCTTCGCGCGAGCGTGATATACGACGCTGTCACCGCCATCAATGAGGATTTGTGACGCGGGAAGGCGTTCGATCTCCGCTTCGAGAACATCCGGGTCTACTGCCGGCGCAATTCGCTCCATACGGCGGGCATACGCTTTGTGCACTGCCGGCGCTGATGAAGCCGGAACGACCTTCGACTTCGCGTCGGTCTTTTCGTTTCCGAGAATGTAGGTTCGCAGACGCAGATACGTGATGAGCTCATCGTCTGTGGCAAAGCTGTTCAGCTTCTCGTACGGGATGAGGTTTCCTACCTTGAGCCGAATGTTCGATCCGCACTTGTTGTGGAACTCACGGATCAACAGCATCGTGCGGAGGAGAGGATGAATCACGCCGGCGGTTTGAAAGAAGAGCCCGTTCGACCCTGGAAAGAAGATCGGGACGACTGGTGCTCCGGTCTTTCGAACCATACGCCCGACGGTAGGACTCCATTTCGGGTCGGTGACTTCTCGTCCCCGCCAATGAAAATGTGAAACCGTTCCCGACGGGAAAACGCAAAGGACGCCTCCCTTCTGGACCCAGTCGATAGTGTCACGCAGCGGTTGGAGGTTCTTACGTGCCGATGCGTTGCCTCCGAACGGATCCACGTAAATGCAGAAGTCCTGAGTCTCGGGCAACGTTCCGAGCATGAAGTTCGCCATGAACTTCACGTCACTCCGCACTTGAGAGAGCACCTGGAGGAGGATTGTCGCCTCGATACCGCCGAATGGATGATTGGCGACAACAATCAGACCGCCGGTCTTGGGAATTCGCTTCAGAGAGTCCTCCCGCACCTCAGGGGAGATATTCATCTCTTTGTGAACGAGAGTGAGGAACTCGGCGGAGTTGCTGTAGCTTGCTGTGCCGTCGATGATGCGCTTGTAGATCTCACCCAATGGTTGCAAGCCGAGCATGCGATCCAGAGCTGGCGCAAACAACGCTCGAGCATGCCCGACCATCCCTTTCCGATCTTCTGCAGACGGACGGACGGTGAAGGGATTACGCCGGGGTTCCATAGGTGTTGTTCAGATCCGTATTAAGCCCGCCAATATGGGCAGAAGATTAGAGCGTATTTATAAACGAATTACGGCCCTACGGCAATATACCCGAACCGGAAGGCTCACTCTATAAGCGCCCGAGACATCGACTCGGAGGCACACGAGTAACTACCCGAGAATACTGTCATTGTCACAAAATATTCCCCGCGCCCCGACGCCGACTTCGATCATCAGAATAAAGAGCCGATGCTCAGATTGTGTGAGGGATATTAACGGTTTTCAGGTTAACCAGGCAGTTCGGTTAACAAATGGATCCTATCCGGAGGTTCACCAATGGCCGCGCCCGACTACATCCCGATTGCTATCGAGCTAGAGCGTTCAGGATTGGTGTGGGAGCCGGAGATTGGGGATGAGGTCGCCGACCGCGGCAAAGTGAAGCGGGTCTCGATTCTCGTTGATCCGCGAGGTCTTTCGCCGCAGGAGCTTCGCGACTCGTTTATCTGGATTCCGACAGTCGAGCAGCTCGTGCAACAGCTCGAAGCTCGGCAGGCAATGATCTATCACGCCGGCGTTACTCAATCGCTCATCTATCAGGCGGTAGTGCGAACGTCGTTCGGTGTGGTGGAAACCTCCGCCCAGTCTCTTCGCGGCGCATTCGCGAAAGCACTCAAAAGTGTGATTGAGAGCTCCGTCGCCGAGATCTTGCACTAAACGAAAATCGACGCAGCCGAGCAGTTCGGTTCAGAGAGAGTCGTGGATTTCAGCCGGAGCCTCGTCAGCGACTTTTCGCTTTCGCAGAGTCCGGTTGATCAAATACATCAATGCCAAGAGAGCGACGAAGCCGGCGAGGTAGTAGTGCGCTTGATGAACGATGTGGCTGATCATCTCCGGTGTGAGCTTCCCTCCGAGGAAGTAACCGACCCATAGAACGAGCCCGACGCTCAGCAGCGCGGCAAACGCATCGGCAATGAGAAACTCGATGAACGGAATCCGTAACGTTCCGGCGATGAGAAATGTTGCCGTCCGTAGCGGAAAGAAATGTCTGCCGAGCAGAATATAAACCAGCCTCCGACGCCTCAATCCATCTCGTACACGCTGTACTCGGCTCTCGGTAATCGACGGGAAAAACGTCGAGCGTGTTCCGGCGTTCAGCAATCGTTGCCCGAAAAAGAAGCCGAAGAGAAAGATAATCTGGTCTGCGAGGAGAACCCCGACGTAGCAGGTAAGGAACATTCCTTTGATTGATACGATCCCCTGCGACGCGGCGACGCCGCCGAGGACAAGTGGAATGTCCTCGGGCATCGGGAAACCGAGACCGCCGAGAAGCAGCATCGAAAGCACCGTGATGTGCACTCCGAAGCCGTTATCGCTCGTCAACCAATGGGCGAAATCATACTCCACAGCCGGTGCTTCCTTTGCTCCTCACCGGCCGGCGTCATCGGAAGCGCCGCTTCCGGATCGGATATGGCCAATGTACCCAAAATCGATGAGTGAAGACATGCTAATCGACAGCCACATAGCGATTCAACACCGCGCGTTGCTGCGTGGTCAATTGATCCTGCGGGATGAAACCCGAGCCCCCTGAGTTCGGCACGGGCTCAGAGAACATCAAATTCGCGGCGAGCGCGCTATTTTGCTCGCACTCGGACTTTTGCGAGCAGGTCGGAGTGTCCGAGAGTGGGTCTTGCGCCGATACAAACGTTCCGGAGAAGTCCACAGGATGGAACAGTCCGAGGTAGTGGCCGGTCTCGTGCGCCATCGTTTCCCCCAGTAATCGGAGCTCTTCGTCACTGAAAACGCCGTCAGGACCGGATCCAGTCACAATGCTTACTGCCAGCGCGCTTCGCGTCGTGGGAATCGGTGGAGCCGGTATGCCTCCCGCCAGACCGAGCAGCCCTTCTCCTGCATCACCGACGATGAATAGATTAACAGCGGGGGATGGCGCCCTTGCTGCTGCCGCACGGTAGAAATCAGAACCCTCTACAGGGAGTGGGACGACCGAAGGACCTGCGATGTCGAACTCGCGAACATCTAACGAAATGTTTGCTCGGGTCGAATAGATTCGGCGGAATTCAACGAGGGCCTTTGCAATAGCCTGCTTCGATGCTGCTGCCTGACCGATATCGCCGACGTAGAAAATATTCACGTGGAGCACACCGGAGTTGAAATCCGGGTCGCTGATCGGCGTGATTGTGATGTTTACATTCGCGCCTTTCGCGCTGCCGCCGTTAGAGCTCTGCACCGCAACTTCCGCATGGTACGAGTCGCCGGAGGCTGGTGTGGGATCAGATGCTCGAGAAGGTGCATTTAGGTTGTTGGAGTCGACGAGGAACTCAGACGCGAAGTTAATCATCTCTCCGCCGGGGGAGACGAAATCATTACCGCGCTGATCGGTAAGCTGATCGATTCTTACGTTGTTCCCCTGCGCGATTGCGGTGAAGCCGAATTTGTTCGTGCCGGCCGGAAGATCGAAATCTGCAGCGGCGACGCCGTTCGAGTTCGTGGAAACGTTGAACGAGAGCGCGCCGCCGTTCCCGCCTCCGTTGTCACCGCCACCATCGTTCGAGCCATCGGTGTCATTGTTTCCGTTGTCATTTGAATTGGCAGCGCACCCGAGGGCGGCTCCAATCAAAAGCAACGAGCACAGAACGAGCAATGCGAGTCGAGAAAAGTGTTTCATGGGAAAACGATTTTTCATTGTCATTGCGAGAAGGGTTTGCCCTCATTAACGAGCCTCGCCCCCACCAAGAGTGTCAATTGCGAGACGGAAACGAAAGGCGGATTTACGTTTCGACGCAGCCTGTCGGCTCCACGATTCGGCGCCGCTACCACAAGGCGCACGGAGAGCCGCGGGCTTCGCTGCGACTGGCCAGATCTATCATACTCGATTACGCGGTGAAAAGCTTTTCCGCGGTAATTGATGATGTGTCTCGCGGAAATCCGGCAGGATATGATCCAGGCCGTAACGATGCTCAGTTTATGTTTAGCGCCACGGCCTGTTCCAACAGCTCGGCCAAGAGATTGAGAGCGAGCTTCACACCGCTATCGAGCGGTTTCGCGTTCATCGGGTCCTTGTTGAGCATGTCCGCGTAAATCACGCCGACGACATTCTCCGGGTTGCCGACGGGGATAACCGCGAACGGCCAACCGCTCTCAAAAAGGGGATCGCCAAACACTTCGACCGTTCCCTCGACCATGGCGCGCACGTCGGGCGCATTGTCGACATCGAGGAACTCGAGGTCACGTTCGATTGATTTTGGATCGCTGCCGAATGGCTCTCCGAGCGCCATCTTCCCGACGAGCGCTTGCTCGCTATCGTCGAGATACAGAAGCAGGACGCGGTCGAACTTCTGCCCGAAGGCGAGTGCCTCCATCGCTGTCGTGATGATGCTCGACATCGTCTCTCGATTTGCGATCGCCTGTCGGATCTCATCGAGATAGAAGGAAAAATCATCATCCACGGCATCTTCGCCGACGGCTTCCTCGGCTTCGACCTTCCCGTCGCTCTCGAGATACTGAACAAAGTGTTCCGGCAGAGCGAGAAAGCTCATCTCGATCATTTTGCAATGCTGTTTGAAGCTCTCGGGTGTCTGCTTCAGCACGAGGTCGAGCTGCGAGAGCGAAAGTCCCGATACGGCCGAGATCTGTTCCAGCTGCTTCCTGAGATCCGCCTTGGTCGACGTGTCGACTATCGCATCGGCGAGACGCGCTGCCGTCGCGAGCATGTTTGCCATGCTGCGATAGTCTTGCCCCGACACTTGCGTTTCGTCCTCAACGAAGCGGTTGTACGCCGCAACCAGGAGCTCACGATAGAACTGAGGAATGGCGAGGGCGTCGACCACGCCGAGGCTTAAGCCAACTGGTGCGATGCCGATCGATTCCGTCACGCTCTGAGTGATCGTCTGCTTTCGTGCCTGGGCTCGCTTTTCCGCAGCTTCGAAAACTTGCGGAAAGTAAAACGCGAGCAGCAAGGGGCCAATGCTGAAGAACGTGCCTGCCAGATACCCTTGCTCTGCTTCGTCGGAGCGGCCGTGCTCGAGAACGAGAGATGAAGTGAGCGCCGGTGTAAGGATACATTTTTTGACGTTATCGGCGAAGACTCCGCCTTTTTGCGCGGCCGGGCTGAATCTCTGCATGAGAACAAAGCCTGAGCACAGGTCGCACAACGCGCGCATGCCGAGCTGTATGACCGCCTGGGACACCGTGATGACGGGCTGGCTTCGTTTGTAGCAAACACTGTTGACCAGATGGAGAATCCGAGTGCCGAGCGACGGCTCGCTCAGGATCATCTCGACGATTTTCTCGACCGGTGTGTTGGGGTCGTTGACCAAGCGCCGCAAATCGCTGACCACGCGAGCGCGTACCGGAAAGTCTCCGTCGGCGTGGAGCGCTGCTTCCAGCTTGGTGAGAATGGTCTCGGTGGCTTTTGTTCCGCCCTGAGGAATTGGTGTCGACATATGTGCGGCCTATGCTTCCTAAAAAAATCGTCAGCTAATACTTATCGGTGCATTCAGTGCTGCGTCTGTAGTCAATTCTCTCACTTTTTGAATTACCTCCGCCGGCCTGAACGGCTTCGGAATGAACAGCGACGCGCCCTGTTCGAGCGCTTGTGAACGATCTTCATCGAAAACACAGGCGCTTACGACGATAATCGGCATCTCGCTTTTGGGTGAGGCGCATTCTTTGCGAAAATACGAGATGAGCTCGAGGCCGTTCTCCCCCGGCATCGCAAGATCGAGGAGCACGGTATCGAGAGCGGTGCCTTGGGAGATCTGTTTCGCTTCGGGCACCGAATGCGCGACGTATGGGTTGCCCCCCACTGAGCTAATCAACGCTTTCAGGACTTCGCAGGTTGCGAAGTTGTCGTCGACGACGAGCACATTCAGGCCATCCAGTCGGGTGAGAGCGTGAGTCTCTGGTGTGCTCGCGTGCTCGCTCGGTGTCTCTGATTCTACCGCTGTGTTTCCTGCGAGCGGCATGAGGATCCAGAATGACGAGCCTTTGCCGACCTCACTTTCTACTCCGATTGCGCCACCATTGATCTCGACCAGGTGTTTCGTGAGCGAGAGCCCGATACCGGTACCGACTTGGGATTTACTGTAGGCGTCATCCAACCGCTTGTAGCGCTCGAAAAGCTCTCGCTGCTGCGCCTGAGAGATCCCGACACCCGTATCTTTGACGCTGATCTTCGCCTTGTCGCCGATGATCTCATAGCGGAGCTGCACCGAGCCGCCGCTCGGAGTGTATTTCACGCCGTTCGACATGAGGTTGATCAAAATCTGTCGGATGTGACGAGAATCGACCCAGAGCTTGGTCTTTTTCTCTTTCGCTTCCTCTTCGCTGAGGTCGACCGGTGTGAGCTGAACGCCTTTCCCGATCGCGGTTTGGAGCATGAGCTTGTAGACCTGATGGAGCAGCGTCGCGAGCTCGACCTCAGCCGGCGAACATTCCTCTTTGCCGGCTTCGATCTTGGAAACGTTGAGCACGTCGTCGATGAGCTCCTTGAGATGGTCTGCGGCGCGACCGATCGATTGCAGCGCTTCGAGCTGTTCTTCGGACACCTTTCCGAATACCCCGTCTGCGAGAATGCTTGAATAGCCGACTATTGCCGTAAGGGGGGTGCGCAGCTCATGGCTCATGTTGGCAACGAACTCGCTCTTTGCACGGTTCGCTTCATCCGCGCGAGCGGTTTGGACCGCAAGGTCAGCAGTTCGTGCCTCGACGAGCTCTTCCAGCTTTGTCGTATACGCGTTGAGCTTGTCCTGAGATTTCGCGTTGAGCGCTGCTACGGCGGCGCCGCGGGCGAACTCTTCGAGCATTGAGCTGTCGAGCTCCCCGAGATAGCGTTCCTCTCGATAGCCGATAACGATGATCCCGAGCTTTTGTCCCTGCGTTTCGACCGTGCCGCAGTGGACGCAGGTGATCCCGAACGCTTCGAGGAAGTCGAGACCGTAGTCCTTTCTCATCCGGATGTCAGGGACGGACACGATTCCGCCGAATTGAAAGATCCGACCGAGCTGTGAATCATGAATTGGGATCGACGCTGGCAGCTTTTTTGGTGGGCAGCCGTAGCTCCCTTTGACCTCGAGCACAGTGCCGTCATTATCCACCATCAAAGCAAGCACGCAGTCTGCCGTAAATCGAAAAGCCGCTTCGCGTGCGATCGTGCGAGAGATTCGATCGAGGCTGGCGCCGGATGAGACGAGCTTATTCAGCTCGTTCAGCACTTCGACCTTGCCGAGATAGTGCTGCATCTTCTCTGTTGTTTGACTCCGCTCGAGCGCAACGGCAACGAAGTATGCGAGCTGCTTGAGGCAGTCTTCAGTCTCTTCCGGTAACACGCCTTTCGGCAGCACGCCGAGCCAGCCTGCGCGAGCACCGGCGAAGGAGATCTCGACATAGCGGCCGGTAGGCCGTTTCGCTTCTCCCCGCGCAATCAACCACGGCAGCGTCGGGCGGGAGCCGGAGTCGTTGGACATCGGCGCGGGGACTTTGTCGTCACCCGCAGTCGCAACAACTTCGAGCTCACTGGATTCACTTCCGGAATCTGGACGAATGAAGATCGAAGCGGCGGATACTCCCGGCAGCCGGGAGGCGAAGGTAACAATCTCCGAAAGTACGTTGCTCTTCGAGAGGTTTTCGCTCTCGAGCAGAGGCAGCAAGCGCTGCATACTCTGTCGAATGAGCGGAGCTCCCGCGATGAGCGAAACTTCCGGTTTCTCGACGATTGTTTCAGCAGGTGAGCTGGTATCTTCGGACTTCTGCATAGTGACTCACTGACCAGGATTCTCGTTCGTTGCTGTAGATCGTCACCTGAAAGAGTGTGCTTGAGCGATATTGGGGCGAGCGAATTATGCAGCGAACACGGTTGCTTAGCTGGCGCGCGCGGAAAGCAAGTGGGAGGCATTGTGACGCAGATCGGCGGTTTTTCAGCGATATGCGAATCCAGCAGAATCAAGTCGGCGAACGGTGCTGCATGAGAAGATCCCGCCGACATAGATCTCCTCAGGTGCCGGAGCTTCGACGTCAGCGGAAAACCGCAGGAAGAGAAACCGGAGCCACCGTTTTCGTATTGCCCATCGCATCAAAAGAGAGCGAGTACTTCAGAGGGAGCTCACGAGACACAGCGATCGCAATCACGGAAGAGCATTCGCGGATGTCTTGAATCGCGGCTAAGACCTCTGAACGCCGGAATTGAAAGAAACGGTCGAGCAGCGTGGAGGCCGTGTCCCAGCGCACTCGGTGCGAGACGTTAAACGCCACGCATGAGCTGCCCACGGGCAGTCCGAAGGCCAAGACAAGTAACGCCGACCAAAGGGTCGGCTTGGTCGCTTTTCACTTGGGAAAGGAGCCAGATTGCGCGGTCACAACCGGCATCATCGAGCATGACCGGATCGGAATCGAAACCTCGAAGAGCGAGCGCTTGGCTCAAGCTATCAAGGGTGTTTGCCGTTCCGCGATCGTACGTCGGGATGTCCATGAGTCCTCCTGATCTAGGGCGGGGGTGGGGAATGAAACCAAAGCAGCACGCGTCCGCTTAACGAGCGCGCGAGAAAAGCTCGGTTTGAGGAGGTCAGCAGAATTGCTTGCAGCGCTCACGAAACGGACGGAGAAGACGCCTCCGGCTGAAAGCCGGATACCGAACAGAAGGGAAGAAAGACCGAAGCGTTCTATTTATGAGAAAACGGCGGCGTCAGCAAGTCCGCGCCCCCGCCAGCTATCGCTTCGGCGCCTGGGGTTCCATGTTAATCCACGGAGTGGTGGGCTTCACACCTGGCGGGAGAGCCACTGGAATCGGGTCCCCTTTCGGGCCAAGTGAGTGAATGAATTGATAGAGCGCCTTGAGGTCCTCTTCTTTCATTATACGAGTCACGTGGCCCGGCATCGGGGGCCGAAACTTTCCGCCTCGTAGCCGGGCTACAAATGCATCTTCCGTCATGCTGCTTACGAGCAAGCGAAGATTGCTGGGATAGCTTGTTCCCCACGGACCAACATTCCCGACAGGAACGCCGATCAGCCAATCTTGCTCCGGAACCGCGCCGCCCTTTTGGGGGAAGCCGGGAGTATGACAGTCGTTGCAACCTGAGACAGAGGCAAGGTATCGCCCGCGGTCGAGCCGCTCCTGAGCCGCCTTCGCGTCTTCTGCGGCATCCGCGAGTGCTGCTCGAACTGGTAATGCCAGAGTGCACACCGATAGCAATAGGCTGCGAAGCTTCATAGGTTCCTCCGAATGGCAGATGATTTCGAATAGCCTGGAACCCGAGGCCGCCGCAAATCAAAAGTAGTCGCGAAAGAGAGCTACTTTGTCGGGGCAAATCCGCGCCGCATCGTATTTTCGGTGATGGCGCGCGGAATCACGAACTGCTGGAGATAGTCCGGGCCGCCCGCTTTTGAACCCACGCCGGACATTTTCGCGCCACCGAAAGGCTGGCGAAGGACCTGTGCACCGGTACATCCGCGATTGATATAAAGATTTCCGACACGAAACTCTCTCATCGCGGTCTCGATATTGCGCGGGCTACGGCTATAGACACCACCGGTCAACGCGTACTCGCTTTCGTTCGCCATTTTCAGCGCGGATTCAAACGAGTCCGCGTAGACGAGCGCGAGCACAGGCCCAAAGATCTCTTTTGTGAGCAGGAAGTGTCCCTCCGGGATGTCAGTGAATACCGTCGGAGGAATGTATGTCGCGCTCTCGATCAGATTGGAGGACGGCTGGCCTCCCTGCACCAGGAGCGTGCAATCTTTCTTTGCAAGCTCGATGCTTTCTCTGATGCGGTTAAAGGCCTCCCTGTCGATCACCGGGCCGAGGTATGTCGCTGGATCGCTCGGCGGTCCGAGCGCTATACTCTTGACCGCTTCCGCTAAGCGTTCGGCGAAGCGTCGGAAGTTTCCGCCAACCACGATGGCTCTGGAGCAAGCACTGCATTTCTGCCCCTGATATCCGAAAGCGGAGTACAGCAGGCCCTTCAATGCTTCGTCCAGGTCGGCGTCCTCGTCAACGATAATGGCGTTTTTGCCGCCCATCTCGGCGATGACGCGCTTCACGTGCTCAGACCCACGAGAAGTCGATGCGCCGTCGGAGATGATCTGCAATCCGACCTCTTTCGAACCGGTGAACACGATGGTTGAGGTGAGCGGGTGGCGGACGAGCGTCGGTCCGATCTCTTCGCCCACGCCGGGCAGAAATGCCGCGGCTTGCGGCGGAAGACCTGCATCCAGCAGCGCTCGGAAAAGCTTCTGGGCCGTGAGCGACGTTTGCTCGGCCGGTTTCAGCACTGCGCAGTTGCCCGTGACGAGCGCTGCGGCGAACATCCCACACGGAATGGCGAGTGGAAAGTTCCATGGGCTGATGACCACCGTCACGCCTCGCGGCTCGTAGAAATACGAATTCTCCTCGCCCGGCAGTCGGAGCAAATTACGAGCATGGAACAAGGTGTGCGCTTCGAGCGCGTAATAGTTCAGAAAGTCGATCGCCTCCGCGACGTCCGCATCGGCGTCTGCCCAAGGTTTGCCGGCTTCCAGGATGATAGTCGCTGTCAGCTCTGCTCTGCGCTCTTCGAGAATCTCTGCGGCTCGAAACAGAATGTTCGCGCGTTCGGTTACGGTCGTCGCCCGCCACTTCGGGAAGTAGGTGGAAAGGTTATCGAGAGCCTCGAGCGCAAGCTCGGTTGTCGCGAGCTCGACGTGTGCAAGCACGAGGCCCGGGTCCTCGGGAGAATACGATTGAAGCGTTGCAGAAACTCTGCGTTGTTTCCCATTGATGAGCGGAGTAACGGTGGTGGGTGACGTTTTTGCTTCCGCGCTCAGCCGAAAAACGTCGCGCAGAATGCTCTGGCGTTCTTCGGGTAAAGTGAAGTCCCGTAGCGAGCAGTTATGAAACCGCTCGCGAACGTTTCCACGCAGATGATCCGTGCCGGTGTCGGAGGCCGAAAACTGCGGCTTTTGCAGCAGTGCCAGAGGATCGCGGTGCTCATGCATGCTCTGGCGCAGGAAACCCTCGTTGGACGTGTTCTCGAGCAGGCGGCGAACCAGGTACCCCATTCCGGGGATGAGCTCACCCACCGGGGCGTAGTTGCGAACCAGGTAACGCCGCGAAGCGAATGCTTGAGCGATCGGCTCGCCCATCCCGTAGAGCGTTTGGATTTCGAATTCGGTTGGCGGCACGCCGAGCTGCTCCGCCGCCTTTACGGCGTGCAGTAACGACCGAACGTTGTGCGACGCGAAGGCCGGCATGATCCACTGATGATTCTCGAGCAGCATCAAAGAGAGCTGCTCATAATTCGCATCCGAACAGGACTTCTGCTGCCACACCGGGATTGGCCACCGATTTTGCTTCGCGAGAATCGTTTCTGTATCCCAGTAAGCCCCTTTCACGAGGCGAACTGCAATGGGGGTCCCGCGAGCTTTGACCCAATTGATGAGATCTCGCAGGTCGTCTGCTGTGCGCCGCAAATACGCTTGAAGCACGATTCCGCAGTTCGGAAAATCTTTGAACTCCGGGCTGCCGAGCACCGATTTGAATGTTTGCAGGGTGATGGAGGTCAGCGAGCAGTCCTCCATATCGACGTAAACGAATGCGCCTAACGCTTTGGCCTCGGAGAGAATTGCGCTCAGACGTTCGCCGAAGACATGCTGTGTCTTCTCGCTGTTCAGAGCTTTCGCCTGCGAATAAAGCGCTGAAAGCTTCACCGACACGTTGATTGGCGTCCGCTCTCCGCGATGGTTCGGATAGAGATCGGCGCTTTCCTTCCAGCGAGGAACTTCCGCAGAGAGGGTGCGGAGGAGCTCAAAGTATCGTTCCTGATATACGAGCGCCTCCTGCTCACTCGCGGTCGCTTCGCCAAGCAGGTCCACGGTGAACGCCTGACCCCGCTTCCGAAGCGCCCTCAAGGGTTTCAGTGCAGCTTTTGCAGTTTCGCCCACGATGAAGTGCTCGGCCACGAACTGGACCTGCTTCCGGATGGCGGGTGCGGCCAACTTTGCCGCGATGGAATTGGGCTTGATTCCTAACCCCTTCTGCAGCAGCTCTGGAATCTTCTCCCTCAGCGGCTCAAAATACTCCTGAACGTGCCCGATCACCGAAGCGGAGTCGGGGAGTGAGGGCAGGACGTCGACGAACCGGAAGAGGCTGACTTTCAGCTCCTCATCTTGCATGCCCCAAGCCATGAACTTGTCGGTGTAATATTGGGAGTCGAGGAGTGAGCGGGGGCCCCGCTTCGACAGCTCGTCGAAGATCTCCCGGCCGGCCTTCAGAATCTCGGATTCAAGCTTGTTGGGGTCGAGGGGCATCGGCCAAAACCTTTGAAAGCAATCGCGTTGTTACTCGTAAGTGGAGCTTCGGACAGGTTCCGAAATTCCAGTCTATCTGGCAAGATTTTTGGACATACTGACCAGAACCTCGTTGGCTGTCTCCAAGACCACCCGACGGCCTTTTTTTGGTGGCCCGATTCCTCTCCGCTAGGCTAGTATTTCAGAATACTTACCGACAAGCGCACCTCGGCGGTGGTATACTGAAATGTAGCTTGCGCTGATAACACCGTGAATCGAGTGAGAGTCGTCGTTGACGCTCCTGGACCTCTTCGGATTCTTCTCGATCTCGCTTTTTTGAGCTTCCGGGTGTTTGGCTTTGTACCGCTTTCTGCTGAAGGGGTCTCTCCGCTGAAACAGGAAGCGATACGCAAGAAGGTTGTCGGTAAAACTCACGGAAAGTTTGCCATCAGCGGTTACGAAGATACGGAACTGGACTAACTAGCCATGCCACGACGAAAAGAACCCAGTCGCTACGCAGTAGCAGCAGATGCTCTCGGCATAACCCATCTGGTGTTGGGTACGCTGTTCATCGTCGTTGGAGAATTCACCGACTTCTTCAAAGCGCTCCATGTCGACCACGGTGGCGTCGAGTTCATCTTAAAATATCTAGACCGCCCAATCTACGCCATTCTACAGCCGATGGTTCCCGAGGCGGCGGGCGACGCCAAGTATACGATACTGATCGGAATCCTGGTCGTCATGCTCGGCTCGATCGTCTACGGAATGCTGTCCTATTTCATTCTTCGCGTGATCGGGACACTTTTCAAGTCTCCTGATTAAGACTCAGCGTGCTACGCGACAGTCTGCAAGACTGTCGCCACCTCCGTGGTTGCATCTTAATTTGAAATGCAACCACGGAGGACGCGGAGGACGCAGAGGAGTTTACTTGAACGTCCATTCTACTCCCTCCACCTGCGCCCCCGTTTATCAAGTTCCCTTCCAGACCCGTCGAGTCTGACACTTGAGCCCCCTGTCCCTGCCCGGACCGGTGGCTGAGCGTGTGCAGATCAGTACGAAAATGACTAACTCGGAATAGGATGTAAGCTACGTATGGCGCTTACCGTAAGTAATACCAGTCAAACGCTCGATCTTTTAAAAAACCTCAACAGCGCGACGTCGAATCTCAATCGCGTGAATGATGCGCTCGCCTCGGGCAAGCGTATCAATCGTGCATCCGACGACCCCGCCGGAAACGCGATCGCGACACAGCTCTTCGCGCAAAGCAGCGTGGATGTTGTCGCCGCAAGAAACATCAGTGATGGAGTTTCCATTGCGAATATCGCGGAAGGTGCGCTCTCCTCCGCTTCCGATATCACCGTGCGGCTGAATGAGCTCGCGACGCAGGCCTCAAACGGTACGCTCTCAGACACCCAGCGAACTGCGCTGAACCAGGAGTTCTCCGCGCTGAGAAGTCAGCTCGACACGATCTCGAATACTACGGAGTTCAACGGCCAGCAGCTTCTCAGCGGCAACGGCACGTCAATTGCGCTCCAAGTTGGCGGAGACGCGAGCAGCAATTCGCAGATCAATCTGCAGACCACGGGTGTCAGCAGTCAAAGCTTAGGGTTGGCCTCGCTCGATATTTCGACCCAAGCGGGAGCTCAAGCTGCGCTCGACTCGACAAAGAATGCAGTTTCTGCGCTTTCGCAAACTCGTGGGGATCTCGGAGCGGTTGTCAGTCGATTGGATACGGCGTTTGATCAGATTCAGACCGACAGATTAGGTCGAAGTGAGGCAGCCTCTCGCATCTCGGATGCCGACATTGCGTCCGAGGCGAGCAAGTCCACCGCCTATAAGATCTCGCAGCAAGTGGCAACCAGTCTGCTCGCGCAGGCGAATTCGGCCTCGGCTGCAGTGCTCAAGCTCATCAGCTAAAAGTCGACCGGATGCGGTATTCCGCGTAGGCCGCGAAGCTGAAGAGCACAATCGACAGGGCGATAAACGACTTTCCACCGAAAGAAACGAGACGGTAGAGGTTCCGCCGCTCGTTGGCTTCGAGCTGGCGCCGCAGATGCCTGTCGGAGGTTTGTTTCGTCGTTTGCAGACGCGAGAGCGTCGATGACAACGCCGGCGACGGCTTCAGCTCCGTCAGCTCGTCGTAAACCTGCTTATACTGCCACTCTTTGTAGCTCCCGACGATGATATTTCCCACCCCGAGGGTGAAGAGAAAAATCGCCGGCAAAAGAAATTTCATTGGTTTCATGGCAGGTCTCGGAGCATCTGAAAAAGCTCCTTGTTCGGCAAAGCTTATCGGAATACTATGAAAGAATCAAGGAACCGGGACACCGTTTTGGCGCCTAAGGTGACGATTTGCGAGCGAAAAAATTTCAGAAACTGTTAGCCGAGCGCGAGTGTTCCGGAATCAGCCGTCTCGGCGTGCTGATCTTTGTTCTCATCATCGCATCGTGTGTATTCGTCGGCTATCAGGTCTTTCCATTCTACTATTACTACTATGAGCTCGAAGGCCTGATGCAGGCGCAGGCCGATAAGGCTTCGATGTTCACCGATGAGGAGATTCGGAGGACTCTGCTCGAGAAGATCGCAAAGCTCGAGATTCCGCTCGACGATCCCGATCAGCTGAAGATCAACCGCTTCGACGGGAAGATCATCATCGATTACTCCTACGAAGAGGTGCTCTACATCGATCTCGGCGAGAAGACATACGATCTCTACGTGTTCCCATTTCACCCGCACGCCGAACGTGTCATCGGTAAGAACTAGCGGTTTGTCGACCGATCGGCGCCTCAACCCTTCGCAGACGGTAGGTCTTTCATGAAATCTTCCGCGATTACTTCGACCGGCTTCCGAGCCTTGCTGGTCTCGCAGTTTCTTGGTGCAACGAACGACGCTCTGTTTCGGTTGCTTGTTTCGCTCATCGCAGTGAATCAGATGTCGCAAAGCGGTGACGTAGGTGAGGTTGTTCTAACCGGAGTATGCTTCGTATTGCCGTTTCTTCTCTTTTCACCCCTCGCCGGATCCTGTGCGGATCGCTTCAGCAAGGCTCATGTCATGCGGGCAGCAAAACTTGTCGAGCTCGCCGTGATGGTGGTTGCCTGCTTTTTCCTCGTGCGTCAGTTTCAGTGGGGTTTGCTCGTTTCGCTTTTCCTGCTTGGAGTTCACAGCGCGTTCTTCAGTCCAGCGAAATACGGGTTGCTGCCTGAGATTCTCGAGGAGGAGGAGCTGTCTCGCGGGAACGGCCGAGTCGAGTTGATGACCTTCTTTGCGTACATCTTCGGCTCTGCACTTGGGGGGCTCCTGATCAAGATGGGTGGCGGGTCGTATCTTTATCCCGGCCTGATGTTGGTGGTCTTTGCAGCAGTCGGATTCGCAGCGAGCCTGCTGATCACGGTCACTCCTCCGGCCGCGCCGAGCTCACCGCTGCACGGGAATCCGCTCAGCGCTCTTCAAACTCTCTCGGTAATCCGTCAGGATAGGAATCTGTGGCTGGTGCTGCTCGCCCTTGGTTATTTCTGGTCAACCGCATCGCTGTATCAGATGAACATCCCCATCTATGCGAAGCAGGTTGCGGGGCTCGACGAGCTTTCGACCTCACTCATCCTCGCGGTGCTCGGAATCGGTATCGGTTGCGGAAGCGTTTTTGCCGGTAAGGTGTCCGAGGGAAAGGTCGAGCTCGGTCTCGTGCCGATTGGAAGCGCCGGAATCGCGCTGGCAAGCTTCTGGTTGTCGCTCTGCGTGCACCACTATTTTCTGATTTTGTGCGGCGTGCTTGTTCTCGGTTTGAGCAGTGGATTCTTCGTCGTGCCGCTGAATGCGTTCTTTCAGCGGAATAGCCCGACCGATACTCGGGGCAGCGCGATCGCCGCTTCGAACTCCGTCGCCTACGCCTGTATGCTGCTCGCGTATGCGGTGATGTTTTTCTTCTTGAACGCCGTGGGCTTGAACTCTGCTCAGCTCCTCATCGTGGTCGGGCTGAGTGCGATTGCGGTGTGCAGCTACGTCTGTTTCCTTATGCCGGAAATGTTGATTCGGTGCATGAACTGGACGCTCACGCATACGCTCTATCGAGTTCGCGTGGTCGGAGGGGAGAACATTCCTAAGACCGGTGGCGCGCTCATCATCTGTAATCATGTCGCCTATGTCGATCCGCCAATCCTGCTCGCTGTCTGTAATCGGCCTGTTCGATTTTTGATGTATCGAGCGTTTTACGAAGCGAAATTGATCAATCCCATCGTGCGCCGCGTGCGCGCCATTCCTATTTCTCCGACCGACAATCCAAAAGAGGTGCTGCGGTCGTTGCAAACGGCGAGGGATGCGATCAAGAACGGAGAGCTCGTTTGCATTTTTGCGGAGGGTGAGCTCACCCGAATCGGACACCTGCTCAATTTCAAACGCGGTTTCGAACGGATCATGAAAGGTGTCGATGCGCCGATTATTCCCGCCTTCATTGATCAAATTTGGGGCAGCATCTTCAGTCGTCGAGACGGAAAGTTTTTTTGGAAAGTGCCCCGTCAACTTCCTTATCCGGTGACTGTCGGATTTGGTACTCCTCTCCCGCCTACAACGACTGCAGAAGCGGTCCGGCAGCGCATCCTCGAGATGTCCGCCGATCTCGCCTCGGAGCGCAAGGTCGGTCACCCCTCACTTCACGCGGCGTTCCTGCACAGCGTCAAACGCAAGCTATTTCGCCCGTGCTTGATTGATAGTGAGGGACACCGGCTCAGCTATCTCGGGACGCTTGTCGGTTCGCTCGCCCTCCGTAAGCGGCTCCTTGCGGTCTGCGGCCAGCAGAAAATGGTCGGAGTCATGCTTCCGCCTTCAATCGCCGGAGCACTGACGAATGTTGCTTTATCGCTCTCATCTCGAGTTCCGGTGAACCTGAACTTCACAGCTTCTTCGGACTCGCTGGATTACGCCGTGAAGCAGTGCGAGCTCGCAAATATCATTACGAGTCGAGCGTTCCTCGAGAAGCTCGGCGCCGCACAGAGGCCGGGCATGATCTTCCTGGAAGACATCTTCTCAGGCGTCCGGTGGTCAGAAAAGATTCTGAGCTCTCTCGCTTTGTTCTTGTTGCCGAAGCGGCTGTATCGAAAGTTGGTGCTGCGCGACACGACTGAGCGGAACGATATTGCCACCGTGATATTTTCGAGCGGCAGCACAGCCGAACCCAAAGGGGTCATCCTCTCGCACGGGAATATCGCTTCCAACATCCAGAGCCTCTACGAGCTCTTTCAACTATCGCACCGCGACGCTGTCCTCGGGGTGCTGCCGTTTTTCCATTCGTTCGGTTACACAGCAACCCTCTGGCTGCCCCTCCTTTGTGGGATTCGGGCCGTCTACCATCCGAACCCGATGGACGCTGCAATGATCGGAGAGCTCGTTCAGCGGGAGCGTGTGACGTTGATGATGAGCACGCCGACATTTCTCTTGGGCTACATCCGGAAGTGTACTGCAGAGAACTTCCGCACGTTGCGTTACGTGGTCACCGGAGCCGAAAAGCTCAAAGATCGGATCGCGCAATCGTTTTTCGAAAAATTTCAGATCCAGCCCATGGAAGGCTACGGATGCACTGAGCTCTCGCCTGTCGCCATGATGAATATCCCGGGCTTCAAGCAGGGAGAGTTCGATCAGGTCGGCCATAAGCCAGGTACGGTGGGACACCCGCTCCCAGGAGTCGCTATTCGAATAGTGGATCCGGATAGCTTTGAGCAGCTCGCGCCGGGAGCGGAGGGATTACTTCTTGTGCGCGGCCCGAACGTTATGATCGGATACCTCGGCAATCCGCAGAAGACTGCGGAAGCGATCCGCGACGGGTGGTATGTCACCGGGGATATCGCGAAGGTAGATGACGACGGCTTTGTGACGATCACAGACCGGCTCTCCCGCTTCAGCAAGATCGCGGGGGAGATGGTGCCTCACGTGAAAATTGAGGAAGCGATACAAACCGCACTCGGAGAGACTGAAACGGTCTGTGTCGTTACGGCGGTCCCTGACGATAAAAAGGGAGAGAAGCTTGTGGTCCTTGCGACAAAGCAGTTCGACGTTGCGCAAGTGACGAAGCTGCTCAGTGAGAAGGGGTTGCCGAACCTGTGGATCCCGAAGAAGGAGAACTTTCACGTCCTTGATGCGCTGCCTTACCTTGGAAGCGGCAAGCTCGACCTGAAAACCATCAAGAAGCTTGCGCTTGATCGCTCATCCGCAGGAGCACCGGCGGCCGCCGTTGAATGAACGAGCAGATGCAGATTGGAGTGCTCTATAATCCGTATTCCGGTCAGGGGCGAGCGAAGCTGCTCGCGGATGCCGTTGCTGCCGAAGCCGCGCGGCGCGGATTAGGCGCGCGGTTAATCGAATCACAAAAATCCTACGAGGACCCCGCGAAGCTGATGGAAGGGCTCGACGCGCTGATCGTCTCGGGAGGTGATGGAACAGTCATGCCGCTCCTCGAAGCATACGCGACCACGGGCACCGCTTTTGCGATGATACCGGCTGGAAACGAGTCGCTCATCGCTCGTGCCTTCAAAATGACTTCCAGGCCGTCCGAGGTCATCGACCGTGTCGTTGCGCGGAATCTTACGAAGCACTTTTTTGCGTACGCGAATGACCGCCCGTTTTTTCTCATGGCGGGCGTTGGACTGGACTCCGTGGTCATCGAGGCAATTCACCGACAACGCAAGGGGCCTGTCGGTCACATCGGGTATTTTCTTCCGACGCTCCGGTGTTTGGTGCGGTATGTTCCTCCCGTGCTGCGTATCTCCAGCGGCGGCCAAGTCTTGGTGGATAATGTTTCGGGTCACTGCATCGTAGCCAACAGGCGTGAATATGCCCGCCGGCTCGACCCGGTTCCGGAGGCGGACAGCTCGGTCGGCGAGCTTGTCTTGAGATTCTACCCAGAGTTCGGCAAGCGAAATTATCTCGGCTGGCTACCACAGATCGTTCGAGCTCTTCCGGTTGACCCGACGGGCAGCCTTTTGTTCCGAGCGAACAGCTTTTCAATCGAAAGCGGGGACGGGCGCGCTTTTTCGGTTCAGGTGGATGGTGACCCGCTCGGTGCTCTGCCGCTCAAAGTTCGCAGTTCCGAACATTGCATCTCGGTGCTGTAAGGCCTGAGGCTATTCCTTCTCCCACGTCACGCTGCCGTTCCTGCTTTCTCCCTTCCGAACCAACTTGCAACCTCCGCCGAGCCGATTGCTGTGAACATCGATGAGCTTCATGGTTACTGCTTTGTGGAATCCCTTTGGGCAGTCGACGACATAAATGTTCGAGTGATCCGAGTACCTTCGGGTGAAACGGAGCGATGAGATACCTTTCTGCTCGAGCGTAACTTCTTCCCCCGGGCGTAAGACTATGCGCTGCCCCGTCAGAGCGCCTCCGGCGAGAATGTCGTCAACGACAAAGCTGTTGTATTCCTTGTCCAGGATGTCATTCCGGATTGTGATGCTGCCGCCGGGCACGTCCGGCTCGGAGCAGGTGGTGAAGAAAAAAGCTGTTGCGAGGAGAAGCGACCGCCGGAGCCCACAGGGCGAAGGGAACCGCAAAGTCGAGCTTGATGTGGTGCGCATACCGCTCGAGCATATCTCGATCCTCGCGTTTTCGCATCTGTCGGAACGGGTTACGAGCCCCGAACTTGCGCTGGCATGAAAACGCGGGGACACCGTTCCGAGCGTCGCCCGGAAACTACGGTGTAGAAGAAGCACGTCTGCTCGGCCGTTCGCCTATGGAAGCGAGCGACCGAGTATCTATCTTCGAAGCTTGGCGGAATCCGCTTATTGACGGACTCCGATTTCGCTCGAATCGTCTGAGTCCTCGGCCGCCAGGTCACTGCAATCGTCGTCGTCGCTGCGGCCTCCCCCTCCCAATCTCGTTCTCGTAAGGCAGTACATGCCTCCGAGCAGAAAAGGAAGAACGAGACCGTGGATTTCGGACGGAATCGCGAATCCCAGGTCGGTCAAGCTATGATAGAACGCTTCGATCCCGAACGCGACCAGTGGAAAAATCCACGCCGCGATGCGAAAGTTTCTCAGCGTCGCTCCACGGAAGCACTTCGTCTTCCAGAAGAGCAGCGTCACGACGACGCTGTTCAGCACGAACATGGCCACGAACAAGAGAGCCTGGAAACTGAGCATGGTACACCACCTTTCGTAAAACACTCGCCAACGCAAATCGGGGACGCTTCGAGCACTCGAGCGCTCGAAGCGTCCCCGCTGCGTAGATTGAGAGCCCCGAACAAGCGGCTTTCGCGTCGACTACCCTTTACCCGCGATTTCAAGGAACGTGTTGTGCTCAAGCTCACGGTAGGTTGCGAGCCCGAGTTATTCAAATCGCGAGATCGGAGGTGATGCGGAGGAAATAAGCGTTCGTTACAAGAACCTTGAACTGTGTCGCAGAAACGTGCCGGGAAAATGCGTTTGCCGGATACTTTCGAACGGAGGGTTTCGTGAGAGCGCTTGAAGTACGCGAAAGAGATACTTTCTTTCGAGCGCAGTCGGTGCAGCGGAGTGGAGAATCAGAGAATCCGCGCATCCTTGAGCCCCGGCATTGACAATGCAATGAAATTAGTCGTTAATCCTGCCCGAGCTGAGCTGCCTCCCTCGTGCCGAACACTTGGCCCTGTGAGCGGACCACTTCGTTCTTTCTGTCTGTTTCTCGAGTAATCTTTCTTTGTCTGCCCGCTGCTGATTGTCCGCTTCAGGATTTCCAGAAGAGCGCAGACACCATGAGGCAAAGGTTTTCCACCCGCCGCCCTCGATAAGCGAACGACACAATCGCTTTGAGCCCATGCTTCGTACGATGGGGTGCTGTGCGAGGCCCGGTCCCCCGGTCCGCACCAACGCTCCGTCGTGCGTAGCATTGAGCTCATTTCATTCTTGAGGTGCACGATGGGTCAGAAAACGAAGTTCTCGCTTTCGGCATCGCCGACAGGGGTGCTGATCATCAAAGCGGCTGCGCTTGGGCAACCTGAGGAAACCCAAGCATGCCCGTTCCTGCAGACGGCGCTCCGGAGGGGTAACACGCGTCCCAAGCTGATTAATGTTCGCGAGCGGCAAAGTCCGCTGCTCGCGCTGTTCACGGAGATTCCGAGCGCGATCGTCATTCGACCGAATCCGCAAGTTTCGCCGGTGCCCGAGATCGTGTTGAACGGTGTGCCGGTGGCCGCCGTCCGATGCGATCACGACGAGATGGGCCGCATTACCCAGCTCTCGAGCGTCGACGGCGCGGTCGCGACAACGGTCGCTCCGGAATCTCGGCCGCCGCACAAGAGCGGCTCGACGGCGTCGGTCGCCCGTAAGGCGCCGCCTGCACCGCCGCCAAGAGCCGAACGCCCGGTCGCGGTGAACGTCACACAAAATCAGAAGAAGATCCCGCACGTGACCTGTAGGGGCAAGCCGCAAGGTATAGGTGACTTTCTGAAGGGTGTGCGGCACGGTCCGACGCCGACGGCACTGTACGTCCAAGGAAGCCAGTCGCACTGCGTGGAAGCAGTCGCGACGGGAGCGGCGGAGTATATTCTCCGTCCGACCGGGAACGCGGAGCTCCAACTCGAGGGTGAGCCTGCGCCGGCAGTGCGCGTTACACTCAACCCGATGAGTCGGCGTGTGATTACGCTCACGCGAGCGACGGCCGTCGATTTTCCGACTGCTTCGGCCCCGGTGTAAGCCGATGCGTTTTTCTAAAAGGGAGCGGCTGTGGGGATCCCCAGTTGCTATGCCTCACGGTGTCGCTCCTTTTCGCAAGGTGCGGGAAGCGATACCGGCTTCAATCTTTCGAGTCCGGATTCCCCCCTGACCGATCTCTGTACGCGCGCAGTGACCTGACTGGGTCCGCCTCTTTCTCGAACTCCGGATCCGCTATGATATGTGCTTTGAGCTTCTTTTGTGGGTCAAACGACTGGTTGTAAAACGTCCGGTCCACTCGGGCGTCTCGGCGGTTGAGAAGGTAGAAGACGAGCCCGCAGCACAGCGCCGCAAAGATGACCAGGAGAACGATTTGAATCAGGGTGGTCTCGAGAAAAAAGACCATCTAGAGGCGACCTTCACGGATCATTCGCTCGACGCGCGTGAGCCCAATGATGGACATCGCGTCCTTGATGGAGCCTTGCTCAATCATCTCGAGAGCTTCAGCGAGTGATACCCTTTTCACGGTCAAGCTCTCGGTATCGTCCGGAGACATGTGAGTTTCGGTGAATCCGCGGGCGAGAAAAATCATGGCGACCTCACTCGAGATACAATTACTCAAGTGAACATCATCGCCCAATCTCTGCCAGTGCTCGGCGATCAGGCCAGCTTCCTCTTGCAGCTCACGCTTCATTGCCGCGAGCGGGTCTTCGCCGTGCTCGGCGCCGCCTTCGATGATCTCCCAAGAGTACATCTTCGTCGGAT
Organism: Bdellovibrionota bacterium; assembly: GCA_046328905.1. GTDB lineage: Bacteria > Bdellovibrionota_C > UBA2361 > SZUA-149 > CAZDWZ01 > JAXLVP01. Next base: position 77,486 of record JAXLVP010000002.1, on the reverse strand, counting down.
ACCTGTACTGGCCGACAAGGTAGACCTCGTGCTGAGGAGTGAGTGGCACGGCGCCAACTGCGATCTTCGTTTCCACGACTCCGTAGATGCCCGGTGCACCGTTCGGCTGGAGCACCTGGTCCTCACGCACTTTGATCCACGGATTCTGATAAATGTGCTTTGTGGAAAGTGTCTTCCACGGATTCTCTTCAGACATATCACTTCACGGATTCTTGGACGGCTTAGAAATACACCCTCAGCGACGGGCTTGTATAGTCGTTTACAGCTCCGGGGTACTCGTGGCAGCATCGAGAACTACTCATGGACAATATCTCCAAAAATCTTCGGTATCTGCGTTTCGAGCGGCAAGCCATCAGTGCAAGCTTGATCGCGGGAGTGCTTCTGGCGCTGCTGATGCCGATCGGACTGCTCGGGCTCGACAGTCATTTGTTCCTTTTCCTCTGGGGGCTCCACATCGCGGCTCACGCGTTTGCCGTCGCTTGTGCCATTTGGTTGTTGTTGCTTTTCGGCAGTGCTCTCCCCGCGAAAGCGCGTGGCTACTATGCGGTGCTTTTTCTTCTTCCGATCGTGATCGTTGCCGTTGAAGACATGCTTCCGATCCTTTCACGGGATGCTCTGATCTACCATCTTGCCGTGCCGAAGATGTGGCTCCATGCCGGACGCATAACCGAGATTCCTTGGCACGAGTGGTCGCATTTTCCGCTCGCGCTTAGCTTAGGGTATGCGGGTTTTCTCGATCTCGGCCTCGCGCAGCTGACGCCACTCTACCATGCCACTTACCTCATTCTTGTGGCGACGGTTGCCGCCGGATTCGTCCACTACAAATATCAAGACGAAGAGCTCAGCCTCTCTGCTGCCCTCATCACATTGAGTCTTCCAATCTGTGTGAAGCTTGCGGGTGAGCCGATGGCGGATCTGGCGCTCGCGTTTTATTTCGGCCTCACGTTTGTGCTGTTCGTTGTCTGGGGTGAGCAGCGCGGCACGTTACGCCAGCTGGCGATGATCGGCTTGTTTCTCGGTCTCGCGCTGAGCGTCAAGTATAATTCCCTTCTCGCAGCATTCCTTTTCGGCCTGTGCATGCTCTCGTTTCTTCAGCACTGGGAGTATCCGGTGAGCCGAGTGCTGACCGTGATGGCCGTTCTCTACGGAACTGCGCTCCTTGTCTTCGCTCCGTGGCTGATGAAAAATTTTCACTACACGGGTAACCCGCTCTATCCTTTCGTCGGAAGCATCTTCGGGACGTCTGATGAGCTTCCCTTCATGGGCAACGTCAAGCCGCTCGAATACCGATTATTCAATTATCGCGAATCGTGGTGGCAGGTCGCTCTGATTCCTTTCCGAATGCTGTTTACAGGCCAAGACGACAATCCCAAACAGTTCGATGGCCTGCTCAGCCCAGTCTTGCTGCTCAGCATCGTGCCAGTGTTTTATCGACGGAGCGGGGAGCGTCGCGCCCCGTGGGTGCTCAACACGTGGTTGTTCATCGCGAGCTATTTCTGCCTGTCGATGACGATGTTCTACGCGTTACTTCGCTATCAAGCGCCGCTGCTTGTTGCTGTTGTAGCGACGACCGCCGGAGGACTATCAGTGCTCGGAATGACCCTTTCTGAAGCGGCTCGTGGGCGATTGCTGCGGTTGATTGCTGGGCTCAATGCCGCATGGCTCGTTTGGTATTCCTACGGGATGCTTCGTCAGGTTTCGCCATGGCCGTATCTCAGCAAGCAGGAGTCGAAGGACCAATACCTGACGCGACGGCTCGGCGAGTACTCAGTCGCAAGCTACGTAAATAAAAATCTACCGCAGGATGCGGTGGTCTATCTCTTTTATACGGGCAATCGCTACTTCTATTACGACCGTGGTGTCCGCGGAGCCTACTTCTCTCATGCGCCCGTGGTGAGATGGCTGAGCGAGAAAAATAGCGCTCAATATTTAGCGGCACAGTTTCATGCGCTCGGCATCACTCATCTGGCAATTCAAAACGCTCGCACGAAAGAGGCGCTCGGCGATGCGCTCACGCCCGAGCAGAAGGCAGCTTGGACAGAATTCGTTCAGCGGTATCTCAACTTTGTCTCGGAGATCGACTCAACGACACTCTGGGAGCTGAAACCCGGAATCGGCTGAATTGCTCATCCGGGCGGAGCTCCGGTGTTGCGTTGCGCCTTCGGGGATCGGCGTGTAGATTACCCCTCGGCGGCAAAGGCGCTTCCACCTGTCTCTGAGGAGACTAACTGCTTGTCATGACGGGCGTTTTAATCGCCCTCCTTGCAGAAATCACTAACATTCTCTTCAGCTTACATTGCCTTTTTTAAGCAGTTATATTATTCATGAGCGTTATTCTGCTGTTTCTTGAGGGGGACTCTGGTCTGTGATGCGGTTACAATTTCCAGGCGGTGCCGAGCGCGAGGTCGCGCCGGGAACAAAAGTTTGGGACGCACTTCAGGGCGTCATTCCGGCTGAGGAGCTCAAAGATGTTCTCGGCATCCGCGTCGGAGACACCCTGCTCGACACGCAAAGCCCCATCGAAAAGTCCGACGGAGCGTATCAAGCTCAGATCGTCCGGTTGAAGGACGACTCGGACGACTCCAAGCTTTTCTACCGCCACAGCTTTTCTCACGTGCTTGCTCAAGCCGTGAAGCGTCTCTACCCGACGACGAAGCTCGCTATCGGACCTGCGATTGCGACGGGCTTCTATTACGACTTCGACCCGCCGGAGCCTTTCACTCCGGAAGATCTCGAAAAGATCACCGCCGAAATGCAGAAGATCGTAAAGGAGAATCACCGGTTCGAACGTATCGAAGTCGATTACGACGAAGGTCGACGGATGCTCGAGCAGTTGAACGATCCGTACAAGCTCGAGCTGTTCGAACAGTTTGCAGGCCGTGGCGATCGGATCTCGTTCTACAAAGACGGCGACTTTGTCGATCTCTGCCGCGGACCGCACGTTCGGTTCACCAATCAGGTAAAACATTTCAAGCTGCTCGAGATCGCCGGCGCCTATTGGCGTGGAGACGAGAAGAACAAGATGCTTCAACGCATCTACGGTACCGCATTCCTTACAAAGGAAGATCTCGAGAAATATCTGTGGCAGGTCGAGGAAGCGAAAAAACGCGACCATCGACGTGTCGGTAAAGAGCTCGATCTGTTCAGTACGAACCCTGAGACTGTCGGAGGCGGCCTCGTTCTCTGGCACCCGAAAGGCGGGCTGGTTCGTCACCTCATCGAAGAGCATTGCAAGAAGCAGCACCTCGCGGGCGGCTACGATTTCGTTTACACGCCGCACATCGGCCGATCTGTCTTGTGGGAGACCAGCGGGCACCTAGGGTTCTACAAGGACAGTATGTATGCGCCCATCGAAATCGACGGGCAGGAATTCTATCTCAAGCCGATGAACTGCCCATTTCACGTGCAGATCTACAAGAGCAGCGTCCGTTCGTATCGCGATCTGCCGCTCAGATTTGCCGAATGGGGGACGGTCTACCGCTTCGAACGAAGCGGAGTGCTCCACGGCCTCACACGCGTCCGGGGCTTCACACAGGACGACGCGCATCTTTTCTGCCGACCGGACCAGATGCCGCAGGAGATCGACGAGGTCCTCACTTTTAGCCTGAACCTCCTCCGCAGCTTCGGCTTCGAGGAGTTCAAGCTGTATCTGAGCACCCGCCCGGAAAAACGCGTCGGAACGGAAGAGAATTGGGATGCAGCGGAGGCCGCACTGCGAGCCGCGCTCGAGCGCAGCGGTCTGCCTTTTGCGATTAACGAAGGCGACGGCGCGTTCTACGGACCGAAGATCGACGTCGTGCTTCAGGACGCGCTGAAGCGCTCGTGGCAACTCAGCACGATTCAGTTCGATTTCAATCTTCCCGAGCGCTTCGATCTGCAGTTCATCGGAGACGACGGGAAGGAGCATCGGCCGTTCATGGTGCACCGAGCGCTCCTGGGTTCGATGGAACGATTCTTCGGGTTGCTCATAGAGCAGCACAGTGGAGCGTTTCCGGTCTGGCTCTCGCCGGTGCAAGCGGCGGTGCTTCCGATCTCCGAAAAGCATCAAGCGTATGCGGAGGAGGTGCTTGAAAAGCTCACCGCCGCAGGACTGCGCGCAGAGCTCGACGGCAGCAACAACACTCTCAACTACCGAATTCGCACCGCGCAGAACCAGAAGGTTCCATACATGCTGGTCGTGGGCGAACGAGAGGCAGAAGCAAAGACCGTCGCTGTGCGCGTGCGCACCGGCGAGGATCTCGGGGTCAAGCCAATTGCGGAGTTCATCACTCACGCGACCGACAAGATTCAATCAAAAGCGTTTATTTAGCAGCTACATTTCGAGGACGTACCGGAGGCAGTATGAGCGATCAGAACGAAGCACTTCTTTATCATTCCAATCCGAGACCGGGGAAGGTATCGACTGTGCCGACAAAGCCGTGTGAGACCGCCCACGACCTATCTCTTGCCTACAGCCCCGGCGTCGCTGTGCCGTGTCTCGAAATCGCGGACAAGCCGGCCGACGTCTATCGCTATACGTCGAAAGGCAATCTGGTTGCGGTCATCAGCAACGGGACAGCGGTCCTCGGCCTCGGCGACATCGGACCGGCCGCATCGAAGCCGGTCATGGAAGGGAAGGGCGTTCTTTTCAAGATGTTTGCCGACATCGATGTCTTCGATATCGAGCTCAATAGCCGTACCGTCCAAGAAGTCGTTGATGCAGTCGTAGCGATCTCGCCGACCTTTGGTGGCATCAACCTCGAAGACATCAAGGCGCCGGAGTGCTTCGAAATCGAAGAGCAGCTGAAAGCGCGCTTGGACATTCCTGTGTTTCACGATGACCAGCACGGCACGGCAATCATCGCCGCGGCCGCTCTCGTGAACGCGCTTGAGATTACCGGACGGACGATCCAGGACGTGAAGCTCGTTGTCAGCGGCGCGGGTGCCGCTGCAATCGCATGTGCGAAGCTCCTCTTTACCATGGGCCTCGCCCGCGAAAACCTGCTCATGGTTGATTCTACCGGCGTCATTTATGAAGGCCGCGAGAAGGGGATGAACCAGTATAAGACTGAGTTCGCTGTGAAGACCGATCGGCGCTCACTGGCCGATGCGCTCGACGGTGCTGATGTTTTCTTCGGACTTTCGGCAAAAGATCTGCTCACCCCGGAGATGCTGCTTTCGATGGCTCGCGACCCGATTGTGTTTGCGATGGCAAACCCTGACCCGGAGATCGACTATGAGCTCGCAAAAGCGACCCGCGCGGATGTCATCATGGCCACGGGACGCAGCGACTATCCGAACCAGGTGAATAACGTTCTCGGCTTTCCGTACATCTTCCGCGGGGCGCTCGACGTTCGCGCGACTGGAATCAACGAAGCGATGAAGATGGCCGCGGTCAAGGCGCTTGCCGCCCTCGCCAAGGAATCCGTTCATGACAGCGTTCACGCCGCGTACGGCGGAAATGGGTTCTCGTTCGGACCGGAATATCTCATTCCGAAGCCGTTCGATCCGCGCGTGCTCTACTACGTCGCCCCGGCTGTCGCGAAAGCAGCGATCGAAACGGGAGTCGCTCGTGAGAAGATCGACATCGCTGAATACACGCTGCGCCTGAAAGGAAAGCAGAACCACGGCCGCGTTATTCTCCGCGACTATTATGATCTCGCGAAGAATGCCAAGCGCAAGAAGATCGCGTTTCCAGAAGGCGCAAACGAGAAAGTAATGAAAGCCGCGGCGATGGCTGCGGAAGAGGGGATCGTCGAGCCGGTTCTGCTCGGCAAATCATCAATCATTCAGGAAACGGCGAAGCGCCTCGAGATCGACATTTCGCGGTTCGAGATCATCGAGCCCCCGCTCGATTCCCGTTACAAACACTACGTCGATGAGTATTATCTCAAGCAGAGCCGGATGGGCGTCAATCGCGTTGAAGCAGAGCGCGCGATGCGGCTCGAAAACATCTTCGCGAACATGATGCTCGCCCAGGGCGATGTCCAAGGCGTTGTATGCGGGGTCGATCGTTCGTTTCCTGAGATGATGCGACCGATTCTCGAAATCGTCGGCCTCCGTGAGGGGGTGAGCACCGCTTCGGCGCTTTTCCTCGTATCCGTAGACGAGCGACTCTTTTTCTTCTCGGACACAGCAATCAACATTGAGATGACGAGCGAGAAGCTCGCGAACATCGCGATGATGACCGCAGAATTTGCAGAAAGTATGGGGGTGACGCCGCGGGTCGCGATGCTTTCGTTCTCCACCTTCGGCAGCGTTCGCCATCCGACAACGCGGATGGTCCGGCAAGCGACCGAAATGGTGGCTGCGCAGAAGCCGAAGCTCCAAATTGATGGGGAGATGCAGGCGGATGCGGCAGTTGTCTCCTCCATCCTCAAGGACCATTATCCTTTCTGCCGCCTGGACGGAGCAGCAAATGTGCTGATCTTCCCGGATATGCAATCGGCAAATATCTCGTTCAAGCTGCTTCAGCGCCTTGGCGGTGCTCGCGTTGTGGGCCCGATCATACTCGGACTTCGCGCACCGGCGTATGTCCTTCAGCGGCATGCTACGGCGGATGAGATTTTCAACATCATCACCGTCGCCGTCGCTCAGGCTGAGCTGGCGACGAATGAGCAGAAAGGCCGAAAGAAACGTAAACCCGAAGGGCCGGACCTCAAGGTCATCAACGGCTAGCCCCGACGAGTCCAAAAAAATCGCCTGAGCTGTCCGCGCCCTCTTCACTCGAGGAAGGAGATGGCAACAGTTGTATCCAAAGAGCACCCCGCAGAGCTCGCAGATTTTTCAATTGATCGCCGGGTGCTTCTTGTTACCGTTATCGCGGCGCTGATCGGTGCTGCGGCTACCGGCGTCGCCTACTTGCTCGTTGGGCTCATTGCGCTCATCAGCAACGCTATTTTCTTTCAAGAGCTCTCGACCAATCTCCGTGCCGTTTCTGGGAACCACCTCGGACTCTGGGTCATCCCGATTCCCGCGCTCGGGGGGCTGATCATCGGGTTGATGGCGCGTTACGGCTCAGAGAAGATCCGTGGACACGGAATCCCGGAAGCGCTCGAGGCTATACTCATCGGCAGGAGCCGAATGAGCCTCAAAGTGGCGGTGTTGAAGCCGATCTCGTCTGCCATTTCAATCGGAACGGGTGGCCCCTTCGGGGCAGAAGGGCCGATCATTATGACTGGCGGCGCCTTCGGCTCGCTGATTGCGCAAGCAATCCATCTCACCTCGAGTGAGCGAAAGACTCTACTCGTAGCTGGGGCTGCCGCGGGAATGACAGCGATATTCAACACTCCCGTAGCCGCGACTCTGCTCGCGGTTGAGCTGCTTCTCTTCGAGTGGCGTCCGCGAAGCCTCATCCCCGTCGCTCTTGCCTGCGCTGCTTCGGATTGCTGCCGCCTGCTCTTTTTCCCCGCCGGTCCGCTCTTTCCGATAGCGTTCCACTCGGTGCTTCCCTGGAGGGCTGTGCCGATTGCGGTAGTCATCGGGCTGCTCTGCGGCGGCGGCTCAGGTTTATTGACGACGCTCGTTTATTTCTTCGAAGATCTCTTCGAACACATTCCACTCCACTGGATGTGGTGGCCCGTACTTGGAGGGCTCGCCGTCGGGGTCGGCGGCTATTTTGACCCGCGAGTGATCGGCGTTGGGTATGACGTCATCCAGAGCATGCTCGATGGGCGGATCCTGGGTGGGAGCGCGCTCGCACTCCTCGTTCTCAAGGCTCTCGTTTGGTCGATAGCCCTGGGCTCCGGAACGTCGGGTGGGGTGCTCGCGCCGCTGCTCATTATCGGCGGGGCGTTAGGCGCAACTCTCCATTCGGTCGCCGGCGTCGGGGACGTCTCGCTCTGGGTGCTCGTAGGAATGAGCGCGATGATGGGTGGAACGATGCGGAGCCCTTTCACGGCGATGATCTTTGGCGTTGAGCTGACAAACGACGTCAGCGCGCTGCCGGTGCTTTTCGCGGCAACTATAGCTGCTGACGCCGTTACGGTCCTGCTGTTGCGGCGTTCGATCCTTACCGAGAAGGTCGCGCGCCGAGGGCTTCATATCTCACGCGATTACACGGTCGACCCGTTTGATGTTCTGAGAGTTCGCGAGGTCATGGACGCCAAGATTGCCGCTGTGCCTGCTGATATGGCGGTGAGCGAGCTGAGCGCGAGGATCTCTCGAGGCGACGAGATGCTGACGCGCCATCAAGCCTTGCCGATCGTAACGGGGGCAGGGGATCTCGCCGGCATAATCACCAGGGGCGATCTGCTCCGAGCCCTCGACCGCGCCGGCGGAAAAGAGGCGACTGTCCTCGACGCCGGTACGAAAGATGTCGAGGTCGCCTATCCGGACGAGCTCCTGCGTGATGCGGTCGCAAAGATGCTACGTCGCCGCGTTGGACGGTTGCCGGTAGTGAACGCCAGAGGAAGTAAGCAGCTCATCGGCTATCTCGGTCGGAGCGAATTGATGGCGGCTCGACAACCTCGTCTTCTCGAGGAAGATGTCCGGGAGTCGATCTGGACGGCGGAGGTCTCGGCCTAAGCGCCTAGCGCCTCTACTCGCCGAAGAGGCTTTTTTGCTCGTTGGTAGCTGCCTCTGATGAAGCGCGGCTGGGGCGCTCGGTTCGCTCAGCTCGCTCGATGCGCTCGGCTTTCTCGACCCGCTCGGTTCGCTCGTCCGCGCTCGCTCCAGGCTTTGTCTCGATTCCCGCGTCAGCGGACTCCGGATTCTCGAAATACGATCGAGGATACACTCCGAGCTTGCCTTTCGCCCCGAGAACCCAGAGCTGTCCCTGTCCGTCGGGAGTCACTGAAACGATATTCTGATCGACAAGGGACTCGCGGGGGGCGAAATGATGCAGACCCGCGCTGTCGAACCACGTCAAGCCGGGGTAAAAATAGAGATGACCGGTCCAGATGGTACCGCGCTCGTCTTGGCTGAGGTCAGAGACGGCAGCCTGCTTCGCTTTTGTCAGATTGCCGAGCGAGAATTTATCGCCCTGGAGGAAGCACACGCCGGCGCGAGTGCCGATTGCGAGCCGTCCGTCCTTCAGCGGGAGCAGAGAATTGATCAACCAGCTAATTAATCCGTTTGCAGGGCCGTAATGGGACCAACCCTGAGCGCTCAGCTGATGTAGATTCGGCTGCTCGTACTCGTTGGCCTCTTTGTTGAATGTGGGATTCGTGCCCAACCAGATATTGGCGTTTGCATCCTCAACGATTGCTTGGACGCCGTTGTTCATCAGCATCGGATCTTTTGCGAAGTCGACCCACTGGCCGTTGTCGTAGTACGCGGGCCCGGCAGTCGTGCCGAGCCAAATGCGGTCCCGGGAGTCGAGGAAGATGGCCGTCGCTTGATCCGCGGGAATCTCGCGCGGGACCGTGACTTCTTGTCTGTTGCCGTTTGAATAGATGCTGATTGTCCAAGCTTGGAGAACGGCGATTTTTCCGTCGTCGCGTCGGTAAGCGTACCCTCGTGGGCACACAAGGCGGCCCTGAAAAAAGACGAGCTCCTGTCCGTCGACGGTTACATGGCTGACTTCGCCGGAAAGATCTGACTTCCCGAGCTCCTTCTGCGCCGCAGCGCAAGCGTTCTTGTAGATCCGGGGTGCGTTGTGATCCGGCGTGACGTCAACGTGCTTGTTCGCTTTGATCCATCGGACGGCTTCGGGAGCCTTCGCAACGAACAAGCCCTTACCCGGAACTCCGATCCAGACTTGGTCGTGTGCATCTCGGAGAAGTTGAGCGATGCTTCCAGCGGGGAGCCCTTGAGCTTTGTCCGCTTGATACCAATCCTGCCCGTCGAAGTAGCGGAGTCCGGAGTCGGCGGTGCCGACCCAGAGCTCGCCTTTCGGGCCCGATGTGATGCTGGCGATTGAGCTTCCGGTTAGCAGATGGCCGGCAACCACTCCGGCTTTGGAGATGCGGATGAGGCCGTTTGCCGAGCCGACGAGAATGTTCTGCTGCTGATCCTCGAGAAGCGCCAACGCACCGCCCTGCTCGGCATTCATTGTGTAAAGCTCTTGCCATCCTTCGTCGGTCAGCCGCCATACGCCGTTTGCAGCGCCGACCAGCAGCCCAAATGTAGGAGTCACGGTGAGGCAGTGTACGAGAACACCATTGAAGCCTTTCAGCCGCGAAAGCTTTCCGCTCGCGATATTCCATTTCATCAAGCCTTTTGAGCCGATGTACAGGTCGCCTCGATATTCAGCGAGCGCAGTGATCTGCTCTTTCAGCGGCTCCCGCCGTTCAAAAATGATCTTCCAGTCATAATTCGAGTAGCGCATGATCTCGCCGTCACGAGAGCCCGTCCAGAGATCGTTTGCGCCGTCCGCATACGCAGCGGTGATCGGAGATAGATCGCGATCGAACATATGGTCGAAGCTTGATCTGTCGAGCTTCTTCACGAGCTGTGACGGGTCGCCGTCTTTGAGCTCGGCAAGCTCTTGGGTGGTCGTGACCCAAACGTTTCCATTTTTCAGTTGGCTGAGCGCGGTAGCAATCCGGAAGACGTTCTGAACTGGCGCAAACGGAGTGTTTAATCCGCTCTCGACCTCCTCCGGTTCAGGAGCAGCCTCTCCGTCGGAGGAAGCAGTGGTCGTTGCACGTTCCGCTACGGCTCGCTCCGGTTCGGGAGCTCTGTCTTCCGCGGGCTCGGCCATATCGGACGCGGGCTTTCGAGAATCGTTCCCAGACTTTTCAGTAGCCGCAGTAGCGCCGCTGGGGGCTTTCGTTTCCTCATCAGTGTTCTGCTGATCGGCTTCTGAGCGCGAAGGTGCAGGCTGCTGTCGGGGCTTGGAGCCTTTGGTTGCAGCGATGAGCGGATAGAAGAAGATGCCGGCGATGAGAACGCCGATAGCGACCCTCAGCGCCAGAGGGCGATTGGGGTCGAAGAAGAATTTAACGTAGCCGGGAGCCTCACTTAAAAGTGTGGGTTTCTCTTCCGGGGGCAAGGCGTCGTTGTTCATGGGTAAAACCTACTCAACGCTGTTATTGGCGATCTGTGTCCGGATGTGCGCCATACGGAACTCTGGAATAACCTCTCCAACTGATTGAACCGCAAGTGGTTTTCAACACTCCCTACGATCTTCCGCAACCTAACGACGCGAGCGGCACAATCTCGATTCACCTTCTTGTGTGAGCTGAATCATACCTCCAAGTCTTTAATTCAGCTCGCTTTATTCCCTTGACTCGGGATGTCGGCGAGCGCTACGACTAGCTGAACGCCGGGTTAGCCCGAGCGTCGTTGTTGTTTATTCCATTTATCGGAGAGTGGACTGCATGATGAAGAAAATTGCTGCAATGGCAGTGCTGGCAGTAGTACCGAGCCTCGCATTGGCGGATAACATTGGAACCTGCGGATGGGGTTCAAAGTTGATGGAAGGCAACAGCGGAATTGCTCCGCAAGTGCTCGCCGTCACCACCAACGGAACTTCTGGTAACCAGACCTTCGGAATCACTTCCGGAACATCGGGTTGCACACAGGACGGAGTGGTTCATTCCACCTGGAAGACTGCGATGTTTGTTGATGGAAACATGAACAAGCTCGCACGCGACATGTCTGTCGGACATGGGGAGACACTTGATTCGCTCGCCAACCTGATGGGTATGGACGATGCTCACAAGGGGATCTTCTTCCAAGCTGCAAAGGACAATTTCGCGAAGATCTTCTCTTCCGATGCAGTAACTTCGCAAGAAGTTGTCGCTTCGCTGAAGGAAGTTGTCGGACAGAATGCTGAGCTCGCTCAGTACTCGGCTCGGCTGTAATTCTTCCTCGAAAGGCGGCTCGTCTTTGGCGAGCCGCCTTGTTCCGCTCCTCCTCCTCTTCTTTCCGAAGCGCTCCCCGTGAAGTTGCTCCGCTTAAAAAAAAACTCTGCTCTCTGCTCGGCTGGCTAACGCTCCTCGCGATTGCTCCCGGTTCGTCTTTTGCGATGCCGGACGAGCAATATATTTCCGAGCTTCTTTCGCAGGCGCACAAACTCAAGCTTGCTGACAGTGAAAGTTGGCGCCGGCTTGTTCACTACAAGCGGAATCTGGTTCTGCCCGGATACACGAGCTTTGCCGACGACCCAACGTTCTTCCACGCGGTGGATGGAAAGACGAATCCGGAGTCCGAGCTCGATGGAACGATTCGTTCGTTCTTCTCAGAAGCGCCCGAAACTCCGGAGGTGCAGCATCCGCAGTGCGCATTTCCAGCTCGATATTTTTGGCTGAACAGCAGCCTGCATTTCGATTCGGCTCGTTTGCCCGAGCAGCCGTGCAAACGGTTTCACGAATGGCGAGACGCCCTGCAGCCTGAGAATGTGACGCTCGTCTATCCGGCCGCTTATCTCAATAACCCGGCGTCGATGTTCGGACACACGCTGCTCCGAATCGATGGGGAAGGGCAGTCGGAAGCAACTCGGTTGCTGGCCTACGGGGCAAGCTATGCAGCTGCGACGAACGAGCGGAGCGGGCTTGTCTTCGCTGTTCGCGGAATTTTTGGCGGCTACAAAGGTGTATTCGCCATCTCGCCGTATTACAAGCAGGTCACGAAATACAGTGACCTCGAGAACCGAGACATCTGGGAGTACGAGCTCGAGTTCAACGCCGAAGAGCGTGAGCAGATGATCCGGCACCTCTGGGAGCTCGGTTCAGTGTGGTTCGATTATTACTTCTTTGACGAGAACTGCGCGTTTCATCTCCTATCGCTGTTCGATGCCGTCCGCCCGGAGCTGAAGCTGTCCGACCAATTTCCGCTTTGGGCGATACCGTCGGATACAGTCCGAGCGGTTGCTCGGACCCCCGGTCTTGTGAAAAAGGCAGTGTATCGGCCGTCGAACAGCACAATCGTCAAGGCGCGTATCGCCGGGCTTCCGCGAGAGCAGCAGCTCGAAGCGCTTGCTCTTTCGCGCGGAGACCTGCAGCCGGATGATCCGACGGTCGTATCGCTCCCCGAGGAGACTCGCGCGCGCGTTCTCGAGCTCGCCTTCGATTATCTCAATTATCGTCGCCTCAGCGGCAAGGCGCAGTCGGATGAAGTTCCTTCCGTCGGCAGATCGCTTCTCCTTGCACGAAGTCGGATCAAAGCGGACATTCCTCCGCTCGAGGTACCGACCCCCGTGGTGCACCCGGAGCAGGGGCACGATACGTCCAGATTTCGGGTCTCCGGCGGGTTCCAGGACGGGCGCGCCTATTCGCTCTACGATTATCGGCCGGCCTACCATGATCTGCTCGATCCGCAAGCAGGCTACACCTCCGGTGCAGAGCTCAAGTTCTTCGGTCTCGCCCTGAGACAAGACGAAGGCGATTCCGTTCGCATCTCCGATTTCACACCGCTCGCTATTCGCTCGCTTAGCCCGCGAGACGACTTCTTCAAACCTATCTCATGGAAGGTCGATTTCGGGATCCGCCGGCAGGAGCTGCCAGGAAGAAAGCATGGAATACTGCTCACGCAAGGAGAGGGTGGAGCTGGGGTGAGCTATGCTCCGTTACCGGGCCTGCTCGTATTTGCGCTTGGGGAGACCACTCTCGAATATACGACGGACTACGAAGACGATTACGCGCTCGGGGTTGAGCCTGATATCGGGGCGTACGTCGATGTTTCTGATAACGCTCGCGTCGGCCTGAGGGGAACGAGTAAGCACTTCTTCCTCGGCGAGGAGCACCGCGAGCAGCAAGTCAGTCTCGAATCTCGCTACCAACTCGGCAGGTGGAGTGCCTTCCATCTGCTTCTTGCTCACCGCTTCGAGCTCGGGGATTATCAGAACGTCGTGGAGCTCGGATGGCAGGTGTATTTCTAGCTCTCCGTCGATGTCAGCTCACGCTCGTAATCCTGTTTACGAGCACGCTACTGAGTGCCTGCGACACGGTCTTCTTTTATCCCACGAAGCAGCTCTATCTTGATCCGAAGGAAGCCAACCTCAACTGCGAGGATGTGTTTTTTACAAACGCCGACGGTCAGAAGCTCCACGGATGGTTGCTTCACGCGAGCGCTCCGGTCAAAGGGCACATCCTTTTTCTTCACGGCAACGCACAGAACATCAGCTCTCACATTCTGAGCGTCTACTGGCTGCCTGCGCGCGGCTATGACGTCTTTCTGCTCGATTACCGTGGGTACGGTCAATCGGAGGGAACGCCCGAGATTCTCGGCGCACTTTCGGACGCAGAGGAGGCGCTGCGAATGTTCGCCGCGAGACCGGAAGTGAACGGCGAGAGGATCATCCTGTTCGGTCAAAGTCTCGGTGGTGCAGTCGCGGTGGATCTTGCGGCGAAAGAGAGCAATCAGCGGTATCTGCGGAATGTCGTAATCGACAGTGCGTTTTCGAGCTTTCGAGGGGTGGCACGGGATAAGATCGGCCAGTTTTGGCTGACCTGGCCGCTGAAGTATCCCCTCTCATTGTTGCTTTCCGGGGGGTATGACCCGCTCGACGTGGTTGATCGAATCAGTCCGCTACCCCTGCTCATCCTCCACGGTGACTCCGATCGCACCGTATCGTTTTATCACTCCGAGAAGCTCTATGAGCGTGCGAAGGAGCCGAAGCAGTTCTGGAAGTTTCCAGGTCTCGACCATATTGCCGCTCTGCGGGATCCCCAGACTCGAGACCGATTCGTGCGGTACCTGGAAGCGCCGACGCCGTAGAAGGTCGAGGAGCTTCGCTGGAGTGAGGTTCGGAATTGTCGAGTTTGGAAGGTGTGGAGTATAACGGTCACGAGCTTCGTCCGGAAGGCGACTCGAAACCCAATTGAGGAAGCCATGAGACTCTGGATCCCCTGCCTGCTTGGCTGCGCGACTTTTGTTTGGCTCGGTTGCAGCTCATCACACACCAATGACTACTACCGTGACCGAGCGCTCATCACTTCTCTCGATCAAGCGGCGACACAGCCCATTGAAAAGCGGGAGCTCGTTGCAACTCCCTATCGGCGCTTAGCGGCGGCATCAGAGGTGAACGAGAAGCCTCCGGCGACTGGGAGCGAGGCGCTCGATGCACTTCGAGAGGGAAACAGACGCTATGTCGAAAATCTTGCGGCACATCCGCAACAGACCGACGAAAGGCGGAAGCAGCTGGTTTCGGCGCAGCATCCACATACCGCGGTCCTCTCCTGTAGCGACTCGCGTGTGCCCCCCGAGCTCATCTTCGACCAAGGACTGGGAAGCTTGTTTATCGTTCGCAATGCTGGCGATGTTGCCGACGATGTCGCAACGGCGAGCTTGGAATATGCGGTAGAGCATCTCGGCGTGAAGATGATCCTGGTGATGGGACACCAATCATGCGGCGCTGTGAAGACAACGCTCGAAACGCCGAAAGGGACTTCAGCGGGCTCGAAGGATCTCGACACATTGCTCTCGATCATTCGACCGAATCTCAAGGGAATAGACAGTACCACCGCCGGCCCCGGTCTGAGCACGGCAGTCCGATCGAACGTGAGTGGAGTGAGCGCGCGGCTGATGAAATCGAAGATCATCCGCGAAGCGGTGGAAAAGCACGGGCTGCTCATCGCCCGCGGTATTTACAGCCTCGACACCGGCAAGGTGGAGTTCTGGTTCTAAGGCTCAAAAACGCGCCTTTTCAACTTCTAGCCTCGATTATTCTGCTGTGTTAGAACACCCGGATACCGCTCGTGTTTTGCGGTATATTGAGGGTAAATGGCCGAAACTCTAGGCTCGCTGCTCGACAAGCTGACCATCGTGAAGCTGAAGCAATGGCATTCTGAGGATGCCCAAGCTCAGACCAGCTTAGGGCGTCAGGAGCAACAACTTCAGTCCGAGATCTCCGAGTTCATCGGAGCCGCCGTTAGTGGGCAGATCCCGCTCGATCGTCTGACGTTCGCGGCGAACAAGGTCTACAAGAAGGAAGGCAATCGCGTCGATGACGTGAGCGGCTCGATCGGTGAGGTCTTCTCGCGGCTTGCGGATGTGAACTGCAAGCTTTGGCACGAGCAGGAGAAGGTCTACGAGTTCGAGAAAGTTTCGCCGGAAGAGAAGAACGTCGTTGTGAAAAACCTCGCCGTGCTCAACCTCGAGCGCAACAAATGTATCGATTCAATTGACAAGAGCTTCCAGCTGCAGGTGAAGCAGCAGACGGAAAAGAAGTAAGGAGAGCAATATGTCCGCAAAGGTGGCGCTGATTACCGGTATTACCGGACAGGATGGATCCTATCTCGCAGAGTTCCTGCTCGAGAAGGGTTATCGTGTCGTTGGAATGAAGCGCTTGGTTTCCGTTGACAACTTCGAGCGCATTCAACATCTGCTCGACAAGATCGAGCTCATCAAAGGCGATCTACTCGACCAATCGTCGCTCATCGCAATCCTGAAGCAGATTCGGCCGACTGAGGTCTATAATCTCGCGGCACAAAGCTTCGTTCCGACTAGCTGGAACCAGCCGATTTTGACCGCAGAATATACGGCTCTCGGCGTGACTCGGTTGCTCGAGGCGATCCGCGTTGTCGATCCATCGATCCGGTTCTATCAAGCGTCCAGCTCCGAGATGTTCGGGAAAATTCGCGAAACGCCGCAAACTGAGCTGACCCCGTTCTACCCACGTTCACCGTACGGCGTTGCGAAAGTGTATGGTCACTTCATTACGGTGAACTACCGTGAGAGCTACGACCTGTTTGCGGTTTCCGGAATGCTTTTCAATCACGAATCGCCCCGTCGTGGGCTCGAGTTCGTGACGCGAAAGGTGACGCACGGAGTCGCGCAGATCCGTCTCGGCCTCTCAAAGGAGCTTCGTCTTGGCAATCTCGACGCTAAGCGCGATTGGGGATTTGCGGGGGATTATGTTCGCGCTATGTGGATGATGCTCCAGCGCGATAAGCCGGAAGATTACGTGATCGGCACTGGAGTTACCCGCTCGATCAAGGAGCTGGTTCATACTGCGTTCGAGTGCGCTGATCTCGATCCGGAGAAGTATATCGTCATCGATCCAAAGTTCATCCGCCCGGCAGAGGTCGATGTTCTCGTGGCTGACTGCTCGAAAGCGAAGAAGGAGCTCGGTTGGAAAGAGTCAGTCTCCTTCAAGCAGATGATTCAGATGATGGTTGACGCCGATATCGAACGTCTCAAGCAGTAATATCGAAACTCACACCGCGTCCGTCGGGAAGCGGTGTGAGTAATCCGTTCTAGAACAGATATCCGACAAGCAAGCGCGCCTCGATGCGCTCATGCTCTTCGAGCTGCAGGCCGTGGCGAGTTCCTTCGCCATTTCCCCAGATCTGCGGGAACACCGTGAACGTTGCCCACCACTTCGGCGCTCCGTAATGGATGTTCGGGCCGAGAAACCAGGAGCTGTTCTCTTGGTCGCTGAAGTGGATGTCTCCAGCAAACACGCGATCATTCCGCGCTTCCAAACCGACAGCCCATTCCGGCGTAATCTTGTACGACGCTCCGAACGTGAGCTCGAGCTTCTGCTCCTTGTTCGTTTCTCCATGTTCGAACTCCCACTCCTGCTCGAGGACGGTGTTGAACGCGAACACAAAGTCGTCTACCGGCTTACTGATGATGAGCTTCTCTTCGAGCTCTGCCTCTTCGCCGCTGTAGGTGCCTTCGAGGTAGGCGACGATGCCGATTGGATCGAGATTCGGATTGAGGATCTGGTATTTCCATTCCGAGCTGATGCCTTCGAATTCGACTTTGTTTTCTTCTTCCTCGCTTTCGTCTTTCGGGCTGACGTATTCCGAGGTGAAGTTCAGATAGGCCGCGGTCGTCAGCCGGTCTGTTAATCCGTATTCGAGCTCCTCACGGAAGTCCCACGCCGTGAAATCTCCGTTGTCCTTGTCCGCCCGAAGCGTGGTCCAGTGCTCGAACTCGAGCTGGTCTTTCGGAAGCACGTCCGCTTCATAGCTGTAAGTAAACATCCTTTCGTCTGCGTGAGCAGTGCCTGCCGCAAGAAGGGCGGCGCAAAGTCCGGCCCCGCAAAAAATAACGTTCTTCATTGAAGTCCTATGTAAATCTCGATCCGGTTAACAAAAATGAGGCTTTGCGCGCACGGAGTCCATACCAACGACTTGTTTGGCATGTCAAGCAACCGGACGGCACTTAGTTGGAGGGCTGGCCTACTCGGAGCGATGTATGCGTTGGCTTGTACGAAGGTGAAAAGGGAGCTTGGCACGTAGTTCTTCTTCTGACGGGACGGCGGACTGCACGACGGGCGCCTGCTCTTCGGGTGCGACCGAAGGAACGAAGCGATGGTCTTCAATCCAACCGACTCGCCCGAACATCAGCGTGGAGCTCGTGCGCCAGTTCGTAGCGAAGTGGATCTGCCGCTCCATCGTGTAACGATACTTCATACCTCCTCCCGCTTGATGCGTATGCGCTCAAACCCGTCTTCGTTCGCGAGGTAAGCGTAACCGTCTTGGAGCCGGGTGACGCGAAGCGTGAATGTTTTCCCGTCTTGGCAGTGAACGGCGAGAGTGTCTAATTTGCCGCTGAAAACCGCATCAAGATCCGCCTCCGCTATCGCTCGCTGCTCCCGGACGGGATTCTTGGAGTAGACGACATCGTACGCATGGTCGTTGTAAAGCGGTTGAAAGGTAGAGCGATCCGGTGCATCGGTGAGAATCGTTTTTGTCGAATGTCGAAAAGTTTGATGTGTCCCAGGCGGCGGGTTCATCGCGATAATAGCAGGTGTACCGTTCAGTGTAAGGGTTCTGCTATCGTAGCTCCACATCTGTCCCTCTCCGTCCTGAAGCGTAGCTGGCGCGTGCAGGAAGTGGTGAGAACCGAGATTGCGTGCGGCAGATTGAATGCCGAGATCGCCGACGAGGTCGCCCTTTGAGCTATAGAGTTTCCCGGCTGCATAGTAGTAGACGAAGAGCTGCGTATTCACCGCCCAGTCGAATTTGGGCGAGCCGTCCGGATGTGAGCCTGTTTGAGAATATTCCTCGAGCTGGTTCGCGGCGTTCATCCGGAAGTAGCGCTTTCGCTCATCTCGGCCCTCTCTCACAAGAAATGAGTCGTGGTCGGCCGTAGGCCGAGAATCCGGCGAATGTGAAATGTGTTTGATCTGATCAAAGATCGCTTGCGCGTCTCGATTTTCAGATGGACGCTCCGGAAAAGCGGCTTTCGGTCGGGAGCTGGGCGCTTCCAGATTGGTTGCGGCGGTGGGCAAACGAGCGTCGTGGAAGGTTTGCTCACTCGACGCGGAAGTTCCGGCGTTCACCGCGCCGAGCGCTTCTAATCGATGTCCGTTCCGGTCCTGCACCACCCACCCCGTTCTCAAGGCACACACTTCGCCTAGTGGAGTTATGCGTGAGCACCAAATTTTGATGTGTTTTGCGACTTCGCCGCTAACTACTCAGATTTTCGAGATCTTTTGCGTGGCGCGAGGTCAGTGGCCTGGCGTTGCCGTAAGCAGCCAAATCGCGGCCATACTAAGCGCTGAGACGATGGCCGCGGCCGCGGATACCACGCGGCCCCGGCGGATCGAAAATGCCGACAGAGCGAAAAATGGGGCGGTTAATGGCAGGGTCAGGATAGCGCTGCCGATTGCAATGGCGAGCACGAGCGCTGCGAAGCGCTTGAAGCCGTAGAAGTCAGATTGAATGGCGCCGACAAGCAGCTCATAAACGAGTGGGGCGATTATCGAGAAGAACGTGATGAGGAGCGCAGCTTTCACTCCGTGTCCGAACGACTCGGCGTCGGAAGCGGAGAGACAGAGCGTGGGGCCGAACACCGCTCCGATGACATATGCTCCGAACACGCAAGTGAAAGCGGCGATGCGAATCGTTGGATGGTCAAAGAGTGGATGTCCGAATATCCCCGGGATGAACCGTTCGAAGCAGACAAGTACCACGCAAAGCAGAAATACCGCGGTGGAGGCGGTGTTCAGCCCAGCGCGGCGCCGTTCGCGATCGGTAAGCAGAGTGTCGGGTCTGATCAATTCTGTCCTGTGAGCAATTTCGTGCCTCGAGATGGACCGGAAATTCGGGGCCGGCAAACTCCTATTTGCACCAACCAGATCTCCAAAAGTGTGTTACCACGAGCTTCTTCGAATATCATGCGTTGACGGGTGGCAGAGAGTGGAGGAAACGCATTTCTGATTTTCAAATTGCGATAATCCTGGAATCGGTTTCGGAGTGCCGCGGGAAGGAACCTATCGTCTAGCGATAGAATCGGCGGTTCTTACCCGCGGGTATTACCTGAACCTGTTTCATCTCAAACAATCTTGAATCTGCTCACTTTACATCACCAGATTGTTTCAGATTTCCCGGGACCTCAGACGACTATCGAGTTGGAGCACGAACGCGTATAGCCAGGCATCCATGGTTGGTGATGAAGGAACATCACTAGGTCTCGCACCGTGTGTACTTTGTCGTAGAATGGATTATCCTCGCCATCTTCGAGCGACCGTCCGGCGCGGGTTGCGATTTCAATGAAGACGTCGTCCAAGTCAGTACCGCCAATCATAATGTCTTTCTCGATGTGGTCGTCGGCTCGAAGGGGAACATAGCCCTCAGAAAACTTGCAAAGCGGTCTGAATGCATCCCACGTCGCGCGGATAATCCAAGTATCGATCGTTCGGTAGTCGAACGACTTGGCAAACGTTTCTATCGACTCGCCGCTGCGATCTCTCGCGAGTCGACGAGAACGTCGCTCGATTTGGAGATGTGAAAGATAGCCCGCAAGTATGAACAGTCCAATAGAGGGGAGAATCAAAGGTTTCGAGCAGACTAAGAACAGTAACCCGGTGCCAATCGTCGCAAGCGTTGCGTAACCAAACAGTTTCCCGGCGGCAGTTGGCTCGGGCGCGTGATACGGAGGCATGAAACGGGACGCTTTACGCATAGTTAGTCTAAATCATTGCAGCAGTATGATTATATGCTCGTTCCGGCACTTGATGCGTATTTATCATGAAAGGCGCAAAATGTAACGTGATCTCAGGTAGTTGAGTAATCATTTGCGATTTGCGAATTGCAAATGTGAACTGCGTTGAGGAGAGGATTTGTATGCTTAAGCCGCAGGATATTCTCATCGCTATCAAGGTCGTGCTCTGGGAGGGAAGGCGTTGGACGCAGGGCGAGCTAGCGCAGTCGCTCAGCATGAGCGCATCCGAAGTCAACCACGGGCCCTAAGCGTTTGGCCGCTGGGATGCTCTACGATCCAACTGGAAAGAACATCATGCGTTACACTTCGTTGATCTTCTTGCTCATGCTGGGCGGTACATTTTCCCCGCTGAGCTCGGCCCGTTGAAACGCGGCATGCTCACGTCTCATGCCGGGCCGGTGCTTTCGAAGAAACTCATCTTTGAGCCAGATGACGCTTATGTCTGGCCACATGACTCAGGAGAAAGTAGGGGGCAATCGCTGAGCCTCTTTATTTTTCTGCTCCGAAAGCAGCACAAAACGATCAACGTCTTTATGAGTTGCTGACCCTTGTGGACGCACTTCGTGCTGGCCGCGCGCGCGCAGCAAATCTGGCAAGCAGTTTTTGAAAAGGCGGCTCTTAGATGAGACGGCAGTTTCGGCGTGAGTGGATCAGTGAACGTTCGGCGGCGGGAGACCTTGCTCAAAGCATTAGGTCCGCTAGCCGAGAGCATAGTTTTTATCGCATATCGAAGTTGGGAACGATCGCCCGACGATTGAGGGAGTCCGTTACGCTCCCAACTCCTTCTGCAAGCGCCTGTCCGCGGATTCGCGAAAGAGCAACATAGCTCGCCAGCCGGAAAAGCAGCGGAGCCAAGCGAGGTTGCCAAGACGATGCTGAACTAAGTTGTGAAACGAAATGGTGAGGCTAGTTGCTTACGACCACATTCTCTTCGAGCCGGGTCTGCAGCCAACCCTCGAGCTGCTCGCGCAAGGCGGCATCCTGAACGTAGCTGACGATGTCGCTCGCGAAGGCATGGATCAGCATGTTTCTTGCCTCTTCACGACTGATTCCTCGCGACCGGAGGTAGAAAAGCGCGTTGTTGTCCAATTGCCCAACGGTCGCACCGTGCGTGCACTTGACGTCGTCGGCCCAGATTTTGAGCTGCGGTCGAGTGTCGATCGATGCATCTTCGGTAAGAAGCAACGTCTGGTTTGACTGAATGGCGTTGGTCTTTTGCGCGTCGGGACGTACGATGATGGTTCCGCTGAACACACCGCGTGATTGTCCCGCGTAGATGCCTTTGTAGACCTCACGGCTGAAACAGTTCGGCTTCGCATGATCGATGACAGTCGAGTTATCGATGTGCTGGTCCTCGTGAATCACGGTGAGCCCGTTCAGGTAGCACTCAATGTGCTCACCATCCAGAACCGGGTGAATTTCATTTCGCGCGAGCTCCGCACCAAACGAAAATACATGCGATGAAAAGTTCGAACGCTGCGCAAGCCGAACATGTAAGTTCGAAATGTGATGCGCCTGCTGACTTTCGAGCTGAGTGCGAGTGTGGTCGAGCTTTGCGTCCTGCTCGCAGATAATCTCGGTAACGTGGCTCGTCAGGTAGCGGTTCTCCCCCGAGCCGATGAACGTCTCAACAATGCGCCCCTGAGCGGCCTTTTCGCAAAGGATCGTGTTTCGAAGAGGTATCGTGACGCCTTCTTGATCGTCGGAAGTCACGAACACAAGCTGAATCGGCCGCTCGAGAGCAGTGCCGGCTCGCAGACGAATGAATGCGCCGTCTGCAGCAAGCGCCGTGTTCAGAGCAACGAAGGGATGCGACTCGATGGAAGCAACACTTCCCATCTTCTCTGCAAGAAGCGCGGCTGACTCGGTGTCCTGCGGGTTCGGCTGTACGAGGTTCGCGAGAGTCTCGATTACGACAGACTTCGAGCTGCCGATAATCTCAGCGGACGACAGCTCCTCCGCGAAACGGCCGTTGACGAATACCAAGCGGCTTGCGCCCTCGAGAAAGTAAGCGGCGATCTGGTCACGAGTAATTGCTCGTTCCGGCGTGCCGGCGAGGACGAACGACGTTCGCGACAGCGACTGAAGGCTGGTGTATTTCCAGTCCTCGTTCTTCGAGGTCGGAATGCCGAGCTCGAGAAATTTCTCGAACGCTTTCCGCCGCAGCGAAGCGATTGGAGAGGTATCGGACTGAAGCATTGTGTGAACGGCGCTGACGCTGCTGACAAAATGCGATTGCTCACCCATCATTCTCGGTTCCACGCTCATTCTGTCCCGACTCTATGCTGATGCGCTTTCTGCGCGAGAATCCCTGACCCAGTTGTAACCCTTCTCTTCGAGCTCGAGAGCGAGCTCCTTCGGTCCCGACTTTACGATCTGACCGTCGATGATGACGTGGACGAAGTCCGGCACGATGTAGTCGAGGAGGCGTTGATAGTGGGTGATGACCACAATCGCTCGATCTTTGCTGCGCAGGCTGTTTACACCTTTCGCGACGATCTGGAGCGCATCGATGTCCAGCCCGGAATCCGTTTCGTCAAGAATGGCGAGCTTCGGCTCGAGCACGGCAAGCTGCAAAATTTCGTTCCGCTTCTTCTCCCCGCCGGAGAATCCTTCGTTCACCGCGCGATTGAGCAATGAGTCGTCGAGCTCGAGAAGCTTGGATTTCTCTTTGAGCACCTGTGAAAACTCGCGAACTCCGAGAGGCTCGAGCCCGCGTGCTTCGCGCACCGAGTTGAGGGCGGTGCGCAAGAAGTAGCTGGTGTTCACGCCGGGAAGCTCGACCGGGTACTGGAACGCGAGAAAGATACCCTTATGCGCTCGCTCTTCCGGATCGTCTTCGAGGATGCTTTCTCCTTCGAACAGAACGTCACCGCCGGTTACTTCGTACCCGTCACGGCCGCCGATGACACTTGCGAGCGTGCTCTTTCCCGAGCCGTTCACGCCCATGATAGCGTGCACTTCGCCCGGGCGAACGGTTAGATTGAGGCCCCGGAGAATCTCCCGGTCGCCGTCTTCGATTTTTACCTTGAGGTTTTGAATCTCTAACATCTTACGCTCTCCACTATCCGACACTTCCTTCAAGATTGACTGCGAGCAGCTGACGCGCTTCGACCGCGAATTCCATCGGCAGCTCTTTGAATACTTCTTTGCAAAATCCGTGGACGATCATCGACACAGCGTTTTCCGTCGAGATGCCGCGCTGATTGCAATAAAAGATCTGGTCTTCGCCGATTTTTGACGTTGATGCTTCATGCTCGACGATCGCAGATGGGTTTTTCACTTCGATGTACGGGAACGTGTGTGCGCCGCACTTGTCGCCCATCAACATCGAATCGCACTGCGAGAAGTTGCGGGCGTTCTCAGCGCTCTTCATAATCTTCACCAAGCCGCGATATGAGTTCTGTCCTCGACCGGCGGAGATGCCCTTCGCGACGATGGTGCTGCTGGTGTTCTTCCCGATGTGCACCATCTTGGTGCCCGTGTCGGCTTGTTGAAAGTTGTTTGTGAGTGCGACGGAGTAGAACTCGCCCACCGAGCCGTCGCCCTTTAGAATTACGCTAGGATACTTCCAGGTAATCGAAGAACCCGTTTCGACTTGCGTCCACGAGATTTTGGCTCGGTCCCCCGCGCAGATTCCACGCTTGGTGACAAAATTGTAGATTCCGCCTTTTCCTTCTTTGTCTCCCGGGTACCAATTCTGAACCGTCGAGTACTTGATCGTTGCGTCCTTGAGCGCAACGAGCTCAACAACTGCAGCGTGCAGCTGGTTTTCATCGCGTTTCGGAGCGGTGCAACCTTCGAGATAGCTGACGTAGCTCCCTTCATCGGCGATGATCAGGGTGCGTTCAAATTGCCCGGTTTTCTCAGCATTGATCCGGAAGTAAGTCGACAGCTCGAGCGGGCAGCGAACGCCCTTCGGGATGTAGACGAACGATCCGTCGGTGAAAACAGCCGAGTTCAACGTTGCAAAGAAGTTGTCCGTATACGGAACGACCGTTCCGAGATACTGCTTTACAAGATCGGGATGATTCTGCACGGCCTCGCTGAATGAGCAGAAGATAATGCCGTGCTGCTCGAGCTCTTTCTTGTATGTCGTTGTGACCGAAACGCTGTCAAAGACCGCGTCAACGGCAACGCCGGCGAGGCGCTTCTGCTCCGCCAGTGGAATACCGAGCTTGTCGTATGTCTTCAGCAGCTCCGGATCCACTTCGTCGAGGCTCGCGAGCTGCGGCTTCTTCTTCGGCGCGGAGTAGTAGATCGTGTCTTGATAATCGATCTCCGGATAATTCACGAAAGCCCAGGTCGGCTCGCGCATCGTCAGCCACTTGCGATACGCCTTGAGCCGCCACTCGAGCATGAACTCGGGCTCGTTCTTCTTCTTCGAGATCAGGCGGATGATATCTTCGTTCAATCCCGGCGGAGCGGAGTCCGCTTCAATGTCGGTATAGAACCCCCACTGATACTCACGATTGGTGAGCTGTTCCAGGGTGTCGATGTTCTCGCTCGTTTGACTCATCTCAAAATGCCTAAACGCTTCGCTTGCATCCCCAACAACCAGCCCTTCAATACTTGATTACTGCAGAAAGGCAGGGAGCAAAGTTGTATCACAATCTCCTGCGGCTGTCGTCTAAACGGCCGCAGACTATTATACTTGAAAACTTTATTCAAGTATAGGATAGGCTGTAATTTCCGACATTTGCAGTCGGACCGCCCGATTGCCAGCCTCCCACCCCGAGTCCTCAGGGCGGTCGATATCGCGAAATCGCAGGTCCTCTGGCGTCCGACCTCGAGTCCTCAAGGCAGTCGATATCGCAGATTCGGGCTCCCTTGCCCGCGCACCCTAAGTCCCGTCCCGTGAACCCGAGTCCTCAGCGCGCACGATATCAAGGATGAGAGGAGTCGAGCTCGTCCTCGGCCTCGACGCCACCGATGATATGCCGCCTGAAACCGACTAAGTTACTGAGCGTTCGTTGAGCTGCGGTTTCCTGAGTTGTCCCGGCGGGGACCAGTCGGGCGCTGCCCCATCGGACGACGTCCTCGGCCGTTGAAGCGGCGACGCTGTCCTTGCGGCTGACGCGGACCACTGTCCGTGTCGGACGCGATCTGAGATGCCAGAGGCGCTGCTGAAGTGAGTCCTTCAGCTTCACGGCATTCGATGCGCTTTCCGAGCGCTCTTTCAATCGCGCGGAGGATTCGGGAGTCTTCACGCGACACGAATGTGAATGCTTCGCCAGTCTGTGCGGCACGACCCGTTCGACCGATCCGGTGGGTGTAAGCCTCCGGCGTGCTCGGGATGTCGAAGTTGATGACCAAGCGAACAGATGCCACGTCAATACCGCGCGCCGCGATGTCTGTCGCGACGAGCACCTGGAACTTTCCTTGCCGGAATCCATCCATAGCGCGCTGCCGCTTGTTCTGAGACAAATTGCCCTGCAGTGAAGTAGCGTTAATCCCCGCACGTTCGAGCTGCTGTCCCAAGCGTTTCGCTTGATGTTTTGTCCGCGTGAAGACCAGCACGGAGTCTTCTGCCGCTGAAATCAACTTCAGCAGTAACTTCGGCTTCTGCTCTTTTTCCACGTGGTAAAGCGCGTGCGCAACAGTCGCTGTCGGCGTCCCGTGCGCGATCTGAACCGTGACCGGATCCTTCAAGACTTCGTTTGCGAGCGAGCGAATCTCCGTCGGCATTGTAGCGGAGAACAGCAGAGTTTGGCGCTCTCGCGGAAGATTGCGAACGATCTGACGGATGCTGGGCAAGAATCCCATATCAAACATCTGGTCCGCTTCGTCGAGAACCAGGATCTCGATGTTGCGCAAATCAACCGTGCGTTGCCGCATGTGATCAAGCAATCGGCCGGGACACGCCACAATCACTTCGGCACCGTTGCGAAGCGCGTCGACCTGCGGGCGGATCGATACGCCCCCATAAACGACTGCGCTTCGAATTCCGGTCGCCTTCGCAAATTGAAGAACGACCTGATGGATCTGTTCCGCAAGCTCCCGAGTCGGCGCGAGGATCAACGCTCGAGCGCGGCGCTGTTTTCGATCTGCGAGCAAGCGCTGCAGAATCGGAAGTACGAACGCGGCGGTCTTACCGGTCCCTGTCTGCGCGAGTCCCATAACATCGACTCCGGAAAGGACCTGCGGAATCGCTTGCGATTGAATCGGCGTAGGCTCGGTGTAACCGGCCTCGCTAATTCGCTCCATAATTTGGTGGTGAAATTGAAAATCGGTAAAAGTACGCTGCGAAGCGCTGGGCGCTTCTGTTTGATGGCTGTCCACGAGTGGTTCTCCTTGGCCGTAATAAACATCGGGCCAAGTCGCACTCTCAGCCCCTCAAAAATCATCCGCAACCCCGACCAACGGCCTTCGCTGGGTGCGCCCCAGCAAGATTGGAAGAGTCGCGATATTCGCACAAATTTTGAATTAAATCAATGGAGCGAAAGCAGCGGCCAATCCGTTACTCAAGCGGTCTGAGAGACGTTATGGCCTGAAGCTTGGCTTTGAGCGCGGGCGAGTTAAACGGTTTCTGAATGAACCCCGCCAAATTATGCATTCCGGCGAACCGCGAGCTGACCTCCTGTTCGGAATAGCCGCTCGTCACCAAAACGGGAACATCGTCACCGATCTCGGTCAGCAGCTTCAACGTTTGGATGCCGTCCAGACCTGGCATCGTCAGGTCGAGCAACACGAGAGATATCTTGCTCTTCTGAGCGCGATAGATCTCCGCAGCCTCCAATCCTCCGCCGGCCTCGATTACCTCGTATCCCAGACGCATCAACATCTCCCGCGAGATGTTTCGAACGATCTCTTCGTCGTCAACGACAAGCACAGTGTGTCGTTTGTCAGATTCCGGAAGGGGATCGCTGCCCGTTCGTTCTTCAGTCTTCTTTTCCTCATGGAGCGGAAAGAGCAGCTCAAACGCAGTTCCGAGCCCGCGCTCGCTCTTCACCCGTAAAGCGCCGCGATGGCTCCGGACGATGCCGATAACGGCGGCGAGCCCTAAGCCGCGACCGGTAAACTTCGTCGAGAAGAACGGATCGAATATCCGCTCCAAGATGTCCTCCGGGATTCCACATCCGGTGTCACGCACCTCGAGCCTTACATACTGACCCTCTGCAAGCTGCTCCCCGAGGCGCATCTCAGAGAGCAGCTTGCGATCCGCTTGGATGAGGTCGGTGCGTAATGTGATTGATCCAGGTTGCTCGCCCAACGAATCTGCGGCGTTGGAAACGAGATGGAGAATGACCTGCCGAAGCTGTCCGCTGTCCAGGTAGCTCATCGCGGGACGGGTGCCGAATTGTACCTCCAAGCAGATATTCTTCGAAACGTATGATCGCAGCAACGGAAGCATGTCTTCGATGACATGCGAAAGCTCCAGCGGTTGCAAAAAGAACTGGCCGCGCCCGGAGTATGCAAGCAGCTGGCTGGTCAGCTCGGATGCTCGTTTGCCTGCTCCGATAATGTTTTCAACCCGAGCGCGAAGCGGCGAGCGTGGCGAAAGCTCCTCGACGATGAGACTCGCACTGCCAAGGATGGCCATCAGGAGATTGTTGAAGTCATGGGCTATTCCACCGGCGAGCACGCCGAGACTCTCGAGCTGCTGCGCGTGCTGCATCTGTTTCAGAAGTCGCTCGCGTTCAATCTCCGCTCGCTTCCGTTCCGAGACGTCAGTCGCAACGCCGAGCACATGGTTCGCGGTTCCTTCGTCGTCCATCATCGGCAAGCGAACCGTCTGCATCACGCGAACGCCCCCACGTGCGTCCGTGAAAATCTCCTCAACATTCAGTTTTTGCGTGCAACTCCGAATGACCTCGAGGTCCTCGGCACTCTTTTCGGCGAACTCGAGCCCCCGAAGCTCCGCATCTGTTCTGCCCAAGAGTTGTTCGGCGGTCGTGCCGTACGCATCCGCAAGCGCTCGGTTACCGAGGACGTAGCGCCCATTCCGATCCTTCGCGAAGATGAAGTTCGGATTCATATCGATCACGCGCCGGAAGAACGCTCTCTCCCGATCAAGGAGCGCCACCCGCTCGGCCAGCCGCTCCTCTGTCTCCCGGCGACGGCAAGAATCCAGCAAGAGAGCTACGATATCCGCCAGTGAGGTGACAAAACTTTGCTCATCATATGCCCAGGCGCGAGGTGGGCCGACATGCTCCATCATGAGGATGCCGGCAAGCTCGCCATCGAGCCAAATCGGAGCGGCAAGCACAGACGTAATAGCGTTCGGGATAAGGTAGCTCGCAGAGAGCTCCTGCGTTCGTGAATCCGCTAAGCAATGGTTTGCAACGATCACGCGTTCCGTTTGGAGCGCTTTCGAGAACGTCGGAAACTCCCTCAAATAGAGCACGTGCCCGAGGGGGGCGGAGCTCTCCGAATCGTTCCATGCGGCAATGCACCGAGCCCGATCATGTGCGTCGCTGAAAAGCCAGATGCCGCTTCGCTCCGCATGTATCGTTTTCGCGGACACCTCCGATATTTCGAGACAGATGGGGATGAGGTCGTTCTTCGAACCGAGCTTGCGTTTGACGATGGAAAAAATAACTCGGTTTTGCAGCTGCAGTCGGTCCGAGAGAGGGAGTGCTCCGGGAGATGAGTCCTCCTTCTTCGACCGCAGTGAGGCAGAAAGCATCATAGCAGAATTCAAGTTCTGTCGTTTGCGTAGCACCTGCTCATTCAGCCCGCCACCCCGCAACTTCGTCAGATCAAGGAACGGCCTTTGGGAACGCGAAGAACAAAACCTAAACTCTTTTCACTATAACGAAGGGCCCACGCGTAACATAGTGGTTCACCGCAGGAGCAAAAAAAATTTTTCGTGAGTGCGTGAAGCGACGCGCTCTCATACAACGCGCGCGCCGACTAGAATGACAATTCAGTGAGCAGGAACGCTCACACAGCGCTCTCGACGCTGGTGTAAAAAATGTGCAGCTGCGATTGGTTCTCTCAATAGCCGGCGAGAGTCCGGAGCGCATGCTCGATGCGTGAGCGAGGAAGGAATTGATCCTCAAGAGGCGCAGCGAATGGTACAGGAGAATCTAAGCTCGCGACGCGCATCACCGGCGCGTCGAGATGCTCAAATAACTCGGCTGCGATTCGCGCCGCGATCTCCGCTCCGATGCCGCCGGTGAGAGTCGCTTCATGCACGATGAGCGCCCGGCCCGTTTTTCTCACCGACGCGGCGATGGCATTCCAATCGAACGGAAGCAGACTGCGTAGATCGATGAGCTCGACAGACACCTCCGGTGCCGCGCTCAGCGCCGCTTGCGCCCAATGCACTGCGGCACCGTAAGCGATCACGGTGACATCTTCGCCCTGGCGGGCGATTCTTGCCTTGCCGATCTCCACAAGAAACGGATCGTCCGGGACCTCCTCTTCGACACTCCGATAAAGTCCTTTGTGCTCGAAGTAGATTACCGGGTTCGGATCGTGGATCGCCGCCAGAAGGAGACCCTTTGCATCAGTCGGTGTCGCCGGATAGACGACTTTGAGCCCGGGTGTATGAAAGAACCATGCTTCGTTCGATTGAGAATGGAACGGCCCGGCGCGTGAGCCGGCTCCCGTGGGCATGCGAATTACGGTGTCCGCAGCTTGGCCCCACCGATAGTGCGTTTTCGCCAGGTTGTTGACGATTTGTGTGAACGCACAGCTAACGAAGTCCGCGAACTGCATCTCCACGACGGATTTGATGCCGCCGACGGAAAGTCCGAGCGCTGCGCCGACAATTGCCGACTCGCAGAGAGGTGTGTTTCGCACGCGATGCGCTCCGAACCGTTCGAGAAAGCCTTCGGTAACTTTGAACACCCCGCCGTATTGGGCGATGTCCTGCCCCATCAGCACCAGCTTCGGATGCGCCTCCATGGCCTGCCGAAGGCCGTCCGAAATGGAATCGACGAATCGGCGTTTTGTTCGCTTCGGCGACGGAGAGGAGAGGGGAGGAACGATGGCGGGAGCGTACACATCAGCAAGCTCACGTTCGATCGAAGCCTCAACCTCGGGCGCGCCGAATGCCGCCTCAACCGCCGCGTCAATCTCTGCAGCGATCTCAGCTCGCATCGACTCGCGTTGCGCTTTCGTGAGGATTTTGTCCCGCAACAGACGCGATTCGAAGATTTGAACAGGATCCCTCTTCGCCCACTGTTTGAACAGTTTCGCGGGGACGTATTTTGTTCCGGAAGCCTCTTCGTGCCCTCGCATACGAAAGGTCATACATTCGACGAGCACAGGGGCGGGGCGCTTCCGCATCTGGGCGGCAAGCTTGGAAATGGTATCGTACACCTCGAGAACGTCGTTCCCGTCGATCGTTACACCCTTCATCCCATAACCGGCTGCGCGCTCACTGAGCTGTGCGCAACGGAATTGCTCTTGTGTCGGCGTCGAGAGCCCATACCCGTTGTTTTCGATCACGAAGATAACTGGCAAGCTCCATACGGCAGCAACATTCAGCGCTTCGTGGAAATCGCCTTCGCTCGTACCGCCTTCGCCCGTGAACGCAGCGGTGACACGACGTTGGCCCTTGAGCACATCCGCAAGCGCGATTCCGTCCGCAACGGCGAGCTGCGGACCGAGATGGGAAATCATCCCGACAATTTTGTAGTCGTTCGTCCCAAAGTGAAAGGAACGGTCGCGCCCCTTCGTGAAACCGTGTTCCTTCCCCTGGAACTGAAGCAGAAGTCGATCGAGCGGAATGCCCCTGGTAGTGAAGACGCCGAGATTACGATGAAGCGGCAAGATGTATTCGTCGTCTTCGAGGGCTGTCGTGACGCCGACCGAGATCGCCTCTTGTCCGATTCCTGAGAACCATTTGGTCACTTTCCCCTGTCGCAACAGGAGAAGCATTTTCTCTTCCAGCATTCTCGGTCGCAACATGCCGCGATAGAGTGCTTGGAGCAGTTCCCGTTTGTGTTTCGAGCGAGCCATTCGAGGGATTCTATTAGGAGCCGGCAGAACGGCCCGCGGAAATGAAAATTCCAGACACTCAGTTTACCCCGACTCTCGGCGACGCGCGAGAAATTTATGCAACGCTTCTGGATATTTAGCGTAGCGGCGGGCGTCGTGGACGGGAGCGACGCCGCGGCGCAAAGAGCTTAGATTTCCACAAGATTCCGCCGATAGAGTAATTGGATAAATCTTCATCCGGCACTGCTTCATGAATTTCTCTCACGCAAAAGTTCTGTTCATCGGCGACGCCCGTTCGGATATCGAACGGATGTGCGACCTTTGTGCCGGAATTGGCGTAGAGCCGACGTGTTGCGTAGTGGAACATGAGCACGAAATCGTGGCAGTGGCCGAGCAGTTCCGACCTGAGCTCGTGCTCATCAGTCCCATTCCGACGGGGACAGATATCGTCGAGCTCATTTCATCTCTCCGAGAGGACCAGTGGTGGTTGCCCATCATCGTCGTCGATTCCTGCTTTCAGCGCACCGTGTCGAAGAGGCTGGAGCTACTTGTCGATGTTGAATATCTCTGCGCTCGTGAGCTCTCCGTCCTGCCGGCGTTGGTGGCGCGCGCGCTTCGGGTCGCGCTCCTGCAATCTGAGCGCGAGACGCTGCGCGAGGACTTGCGCAAAATGGAGCTCAAGCTGTATCAGGCGGAAAAGATGCGGGCGTTGAGCGACGTCAATGCTGAGATCTTTCACGATGTCGCAACGCTTCTTACCGGCATGTCCGTTCAACTGACTCAGCTCAAAAACTCGCAAGCTGGCGCGAATATTAACACGCCGCAGCTAGCCAATGTCGAATGTGCGTGCGATCACGCGCTCGGCATTTTGCGCCACTACCTGTCGATTTGCCGCGCGGACGTGGTTACTCGCGCCACCTTCGCCAGCGGCGCGGTATTTCGCGATGCAGCGGCACTCTGTGCGGTGACCTTCCCAAAAGAGATCGATTTCTCCTGCGATTATACGGCGGACAGCTGTCTTGTAGCTGCGGTGCCGGCTCAGCTTGTGCAAATCGGCCTCAATTTGTTGACCAACGCGCGAGATGCCGTAATGTCTCGGTCTGACCGATCGCAAGCTCCGAAGATCCGGCTCTCCTGCTGTCGGGTAGAAGACTGCGGCCAAGATCTGCTCTGTCTCACTGTGTCGGACAATGGTTGCGGAATAGCGCCCGAGAACCTCAGCGAGATCTTCGGTCCGTTCGTGACCTCCAAAGAAAACAAGGGAACTGGCTTGGGCCTCGCATCCGTGCGCGCGACTGCCGAGCGGCTCGGCGGCAAGGTGGAAGTCGAGAGCGAGCTCGGGAAGGGAAGCTGCTTTCGCGTTTATCTCCCGATAGTCGAGCCCGCGGAGGCGGATCTGTCCACGACCGATCTCCAGACGCGCATGACCGAAATATCTCTCCCGCCGGAAGATTCGAAAGAACCTGCTGTAGATGGCGCCGCGCCAGAGGAAGCTGTCGCGAACGAGAATCGTGCGCGGGCTCATCTCGAGACCATCCTGGCGGTCGAAGACGACGAGATTCTCGGTCAGGTGCTCCAGTCGATTTTCTCAGAGGTCGGCTACCGTCTCATTCTCGCGCAAGACGCGGTGTCCGCACTGCGACTGTTTCGAGAGAATGAGCAAGAGATCGCCCTGGTCATCAGCGACATGATGTTTCCCGGAAGCTCGGGGACTGAGCTCCGTCGAGAGATCCAATCAATTAAGCCCGAAACGCCTTTTATTCTTTGCAGCGGATACATGTCGGCCCCACCGGAGATCGCCGACGCAGGAATATTTCTGCAGAAACCGTATCGCATCGAAGAGCTTCTGGAAAAAGTGAAAGAATGTGTCGCGGCGAGCGCTCACTGACCCACGCCTCCCCCCACGAGATCCTGCTCCCGTCGAAATAAAGCCGAATGCGGCTGACAACACACAAAAGATGATGCCATAATTCGGCTCTCACATCTGACTGATGGAGCCCTGTCATGCCACTCGATCCAATTTGCGAAGAATGCGGTTCGACCTTCCTCGTCTCGGAGTTGGAGAGCTCCATTGCGACAAAGGTATTCGCACCCGCGCTGCCAATACCGTCTCAGCAAAAATGTCCAAGCTGCCGTATGCGACAGCGTTTAGCGTTTCGCAATGAACGCAGGCTCTACCGACGCCAGTGCGATCTGTCGGGAAAGCCGGTGATCTCTGTCTATCGCCCAGGCAGCGACTTTGTAGTTTATGACCAGAATGTCTGGTGGAGCGATGAATATGACCCGCTCGAATACGGCCAAGAGTTTGACTTCTCCCAGCCCTTTTTTTCGCAGGTCGACAAACTTCACCGTCGCGTTCCGAAGCTTTCCATTCATAATGCCAAAAGCGAGAACTGCGAGTTCACCAACTACTCCGCAGAGAATCGGAACTGTTATCTCGCCGTCGGCGCGCTGGGAACGGAGGACTGTTACTACAGCTACCGAATCTTTTATTCGAAGAACATCGTGGACTCTTTCGGGCTCTCTCGCTGCGAGCTCTGCTACGAATGCAGCCAGGGAGCCGATCTCTACGGCTGCGCCTTCGCCACCAATTGCGCGAGCTCATCGAATCTTTTTCTCTGCAGCGACTGCGTCGGCTGTCGGGATTGCTTTGGGTGTGTGAACCTCCGCGGCCGCCAGTACTGCATCTTCAACGAACAGTATACGCAAGAAGCTTACTCCGAGCTCAGCGCGAAGCTGCGACTTGATCCGGACGCTGCGAATCGCCGCTATCTGACCCTCCTCAGCTCGGTGCCGGAACGCAGCGCTTATACCATCAACTGCGAGAGCTGCTCCGGGGATCAGTTGAAGAACTGCCGTCGCTGCGAAGACGTATATTTCCTGGCCGACTCGGAGGACGTGATTCACGCCCACAACGGTGATGCGAATCGAGATTGCGCCGACCTCAATTTCGGCGACAACTGCGAGCTGCAATATCAGGCATCGAACCTCGAGAAGAACTATCGCGTAGCGTTCGCAGCGCTCGCTTGGTACGTGAGCGAGAGCTTTTACGTCCTCTCCTGCTTCAATAGTAAGCGAGCGTTCGGATGCTGTGGTTTGAAACGGCAGGAGAATTGCATTCTCAATCGTCAGTACTCACCTGCCGAATATGATGCCATGCTCGTAAAAATCGCGAAGCACATGATAGAGACCCGGGAATGGGGCAGGTTCTTTCCGGCATCGCTGTCGCCGTTCCTTTTTGAAGAAACGATTGCGGCGGAGCAGTTCCCACTTTCCCAAGAAGAATGTGCCAAGCGAGGATATAATGTCGGACTCCTTCCCGCGCGTTCCGATGCGGCTTCAAATGGTGACCCGAGCTGCTCCGTTTGCGGGAGAGCATTTCGGATCATTCCAAAAGAGCGCGACTTCTATCGCTCGCTTCAGTTGCCTGAACCATCAGACTGCCCCGATTGCCGACATTCCGCACGGTTGGCGCGTCGGCGTCCCATGAGATTGCGGGGAGCCACATGTAACCGTTGTGGCAAGGTAGTGCCTTCAAGCGCAAACTTCGACACCGTGCTTTGTGAGGCGTGCTATGTCAGATAGCTGCACGCACGGCTACGCCGGTTCATCCGTCGTCGCAATGTGAATGTTCCATTAGCGCGGGCGCTTTTCATAACAGGCGAGGGCGATGGCCGGCCTGAGCTGCTCCGTAAGAGACCGGTCATCGTCAGGGCGTTGGATTGCGCACGCGAAGTTTATTGATGCGGACTGCGTTCTTGTGTATGACCGTGAGAACTTTCAAGAAACTGACGTAGAGCATGAGCAACCTGCCCGATTCCCCGGAAAAGCCTTCATCCGTCTCTGCCAAACCATCGCTGCGATCGACCTCGGGAGAACCGCCGACTATCGTCTTCGACGTGCCGCTCGAGAACCTCTCGCCGGATCCGCTTCAGCCGGCGCTCGGGACCTTCACCAGTTGGCGCGCATTAGCATCCGCACAAAACGGCTTCGCTGAAGCGCTCGCGCCCCTCACACCGCAGAGCTTCGAGCAGGTCATTCACGAAGTGGAAGACCGCCTGAAAATTGTGAATCGGACACTGGGTATGCTTCACGGCGATCTTGACGTCGTTCTCGCGGAGCTCCTGCGGGCGATTCAGATGAAGCTCGGAGAGCTCCTTCGCGCGGATCGTGTCACTGTATTTTTGTTGGACGCTGAACGGAACGACCTTTGGACGCATGTGCCCGCGTCCGGGCCGGACGGGAAAAGCATGGAGATCCGTGTGCCTCTGAGCGCCTCCACGATCGTTTCTGAGGCCGCTCGCACGAGGCAATCGATCAACATTCCATTCGACCTGTTTGAAGATCCCCGGTCCGCCGAGTCGAAGCGCCAATACGAGCGAACCGGTTACCGAAGCTACAACCTGCTCGCGCGCCCACTTACGAACGAGTCAGGCGAGCTCATCGCCGTGATCCAGCTGCTCAATAAAGTCACGACCTTCCATACAGGCAGGACGCTCGAACAGCGCATCGACAAGGCCGGCTTCACCAAAGAGGATGAGCGCCTCTTTGATCGCTTTGCACCCTGTATGCGGTTGATCCTCGAAAGCTCGACCGCTTTTCACACCGTGGCTCAAAAGCAATCCGCCGGGGAGGCGCTGATGAAATCGGCGCTCTCCATGGGAGGAAGCCTCGATCTCCACGCGACCTTGAAGAGGGTGATGATCGAGGCCAAAAAGCTGATGAACGCGGATCGAAGTACCCTGTGGCTGCTCGACAAAGAGAAGCGTCAGCTTTGGACTGAGATCGAACACCCTGATGGCAGCTCGCGCGAGATGCGGATCGGTCTCGGCAACGGCTTCGCCGGACGCGTCGGCCTCAGCGGTGAAGTTCTGAACATCCCGTTTGATTTGTATGACCACGAGCTGTCAGAGTTCTCCCGGCAAGCGGATCAGCAGAACCAATATCGCACTTGCAGCCTCCTCTGCATGCCGGTTTTCGATTCGCAGGGGCAACTCATTGCCGTAACGCAGCTCGTCAACAAGCGCCAGCGAGGAGACCTCCCGGAATACAATCCCGCGGATTGGCCGAAAGCTCCCGACATTTTTCGGGCGAGCTTCACGAAGACCGACGAAGAATTCATGCGTGTCTTCAATATTCAAGCCGGCATCGCTCTCGAAAATGCGATGCTCTTCGCAAAGGTTCGTGAGCAGCAACAGATTCAGGCGGATATCTTACGCAGTCTTTCCGACTCAGTGATCTCGATTGATGCTCAGGGGAATATTGTCGGGGTGAACGACCGAGCGCGCGAGCTTCTCGGTTGCGACATCGGATCTCCCGAGAAGCAGCAGCTTGAAGGGCGGTCGATCTTCGGAATTGTTCGCACTGGATCTCCGAATTTTGATGCTTGGATTGCAGCGTCAATCCAGGGCAACGACGAACGGTCGAACTCTCAATACTATCCAGACCAAACTATCCATCACGCAAACGGTGAGCAGAGAACGGTGAATGTCTCCATCAACCGAATGCGTGACGCCGCTACTGGCAACACCCGCGGCGCGCTCATCGTGATGGGCGATGTCAGCCATGAGAAACGTCTCAAGAGCACCCTCTATCGATACATGACGCAGGAGCTTGCCGAACAGCTCATCCAGGCCGGGAATACGAAGATGGGCGGCGACCGCAGAGAGGTTTCCGTGCTCTTCTCTGATATCCGCAATTACACCGGCATGACTGAAAAGATGGACGCTGAGGAGGTCGTGCAGTTCCTCAACGAATACTTCGAAATCATGGTGGAGTCCGTGTTCGACTACAAAGGAACGCTGGACAAGTATATCGGCGACGCCATCATGGCTGTCTACGGTTCTCCGCTCGCTATCGAAGACCATGCTTGGATGGCGGTGCAAACCTCGCTGGAGATGAGGCGGAGGCTGTCCGAATTCAATATCATTCGTCGCCGCTTCCGCTCGAAATCGGCGAGCGAGGTGCCGCCCGTGATCAAGATCGGCATCGGAATAAACTCCGACACTGTCATCAGTGGAAACATCGGATGTGCTCGCCGAATGGAGTTTACAGCGATCGGCGACGGCGTAAACCTCTCTTCCCGGCTGGAGAGCGCGAGTAAAGCATACGGGTGTGACATCTTGCTCAGTCAGAGCACGTACCGAAAGTGCGCCGATCGGATCTGGGCTCGAGAGCTCGACGTCGTGAGGGTGAAAGGAAAGACCGAACCCATAGCAGTGTACGAGCTCATCGGCGGTCGCTCAGACCCGATTCCCGAGGCAAAGCAACAAGTCCTCGAGCGGTATTCGAAGGCGCGCCAGCTTTATCTGAGTAGGAGCTTCGCCCAGGCGCAAAAACATTTCGAAGGCGTCCTCGAGATTGATCCCGACGACAAGTCTTCGAAAAGCCTCATGGAGCGTTGCCGTCAGTTCCTCGCCGCACCGCCCGGAGACGACTGGGATGGCACCTGGACGATGCTCGAGAAGTAGACATTCCGACGCTCCGCTCGTATCCTAGTATCGCCGCTCGGACCAACGGACGCGGGTAAGGAGCTACGTCATATGAATCCGCTCAAAAAGCACGAGCTCATCGGGTTTACGCTGGCACCGCTTTGCGTGAGCTTTGCGCTCTTGCCCTGGTTCGCAGCGCCTGCGTCGCCGCTGTATCTCGGACGGCTCATTCCAGAAGCTCGGCTCAGCGCGGGATTCGTATCAGTCGCGGTATTCATCGACGCGGCAATCATTGGTTACGCGATTACTCTCGCTTTCGCAGTCCCGGTGTATATTCTCCTTCGTTCGCAGGAGATGCTGTCCGTACCGCGCCTGTATGCCCTTGCGTTACTTTCAGGTCTGCTGGGAGCGATCCTGGTCGCTGCGTTCGAGCGTTTTCCACAACCGCTTCTGCATAATCTGGCTCATTCTTCGATAGCGCCATTGCTTGGTCTCGAATGCGGGCTGGTCGCTGCGACAGTGTTTCTCGCATTGTCGCGCGTAATTGCATGCCGTCACTAACAACGCTTCCGGTGGAACAAGTTTCGCCAAACAACTCTGAGTATGATCTATGCGACATCTCCATGTTGAATCGCACCGTTCGCATCGAGTAGGTTGGCTGCGCGCAGCAGTCCTCGGCGCGAACGACGGTGTTGTGTCCGTGTCGAGTCTCGTCGTTGGGGTGGCATCGGGCGGTGCTGCGCCGGGGCAAGTTTTGTTGTCCGGGGTTGCTGGACTCGTTGCCGGCGCCCTTTCGATGGCCGCAGGCGAGTATATCTCTGTCCAGTCACAAGCTGACACTGAGCATGCGGATCTCGAAAAAGAGAAACGCGAACTGGCCGAGGAGCCGGAGCGCGAACTGGAAGAGCTCACCTCAATCTATGTGAATCGCGGCTTGGACGAGCCGCTGGCTCGACAGGTCGCGGAGAAGCTTACCCAGGGGGATGTTCTCGCCGCACACCTGCGCGATGAGTTGGGGATCACCGAAACACTGATGGCACGTCCCATTCAGGCATCCCTTGCGTCGGCGGGAGCCTTCGCCGTTGGCGGCATTGTTCCGATTATTGCAACGCTGTCAGCACCGACATCAGCGCTTGCCGCGGTTACGATCTCGACCACCATCCTGACCCTTGCAGTGCTCGGCGCGCTCGCCGCGTCCGCCGGAGGTGCCTCTATCTTACGCGGCACCTTGCGAGTCACCTTTTGGGGCGCGCTCGCCATGGGGGTCACTGCGGTTGTCGGGCGACTGTTCGGAGCTGCGGTGTAGGAGTTACTTTGGATCTTTGAAATTTACATCTTCCAGCCCAGCAGCGAGCGGTGGAGGATGTTTGAAGCTTCGCGTGCAGGGAGCGAGCGCAGGTCCAGCAACCAGGTGAGCAGAGACTCTTCGAAATATTCGGCGAACGCAGCGAGCTCTGGAGTTTTGTCGGAGCCGTCGAAAAGCCGTTTCGTAAGGGCAGATGCCGCAGCCCGAGCTTGGGCACTCGGCTTTCCATTATCGTCCGGGACGAGCTCACCACTTTCAACTTCTGCGGCGAGGCGTTTCATCTCGGGAGTTACCTTCCGCAGGATGTTCGCGAGCGAGTGCGGGTCATCTTTTGTCCGAGGTGCGCTGGGAGAGGCTTCGTCGCCGAAGAGACCTACATTCTCCGCATCCGCTCGAAGCACGATGCTTGTCCACGGGCTGTCCTTGTTGGCGGCGATGACCCCTCTCACGATACCTTCAGAGAAGGTCTTTTTCGTGCACGGAAATTCGATCACTCGGTGCGCTCCACTTTCGAGCAGCATCTCCTTGCCCGGACGGTCCGCGGGAACTAGGGCGATGAACGCCGTGTCCTTGGAAACGGACGCGGCCCGCGCGTCCTTAAAAAACGCAGCCGCGGATTCGAGCGACACCGAAGGCCCGAGAATGCAGGCATCGACCTCCTGCCGGGCCACCAACTTGTTCTCAGATTCCGAGACGAGCTTCAGCCCATCGCCGATCGATTTTGCCTCGAAGATATTTTCAAAGAGCGCGCTAGCCTTGACATCGCGCACAATCTCACCACGCGACGAGTGACGCGCATCGATGATGACGCACATGAAGAGCGCTGGGAATTGTGGTTGGAAGACTTCGTCAGGCTTGGTCATTACTGGAAAGCGGTAAAGGCTCCTAATTCAGACTCGCGCAATTTGCCTTTGCGTCACCCGCAAGGATCAGTGAACATAGACGGGCGACAGTTTTGGGCTGATACTTTAGATGTCGGGCTGCCCGGTTCAGTCGCACATTCCTTAGTTATTCGGGGCAGCTATGCTTCAACGGCCTAATCAATTCTGGCGAAACTGGGCTCCAACCCTGATTCCGCTCCTCATTCTGCTCTTAGCTGCATTTTACGGGGATTCCCCGGCCTACGCCCAGTATACGGACTTTGACGAACCATCCCCCGGTTTGAAGGAGATGTTCGTCAAGCTTCTTCGCGGGCCGATGGGCACCCTGGTCATGATCTTCTGCGGTATGTCCGGCTTCGCGCTCTTCTATACGAACCGTGAGGGAAAGGCCGGCGAGCGGGCGCCCATCGGGGCATTTGCACTGTTGATTTCTGCCGTCTTGCTCTTTATTCTCAGAGTCATGCTGTCCAGCGGAATGATGGGCGCGAAGTATTTGGATTACGGTCCGTGAATGTTTTTCTCCGCTCAGTGCCTTTCTCTGGCGCGCGATTTTCCGGCGCTCATGCCATCTCTGTCCTCTTCGTTCTCATGTTGGCGTTCGCTCCCTCCGCGCATGCACAACCGGCTGAGGAACCATCCAACGGTTCCCGCTACTCGCTCGAGCAGTTCAGTAAAGCTCTTCTGATCCAGCCGATCGTCTCGGAAGGTACCGGTTCCGCGCATGTCGCATCGGCTTCACTCAGCGGCTCTCTTGAGGAACGCCACGATATCGTGCCGACGGGCCTCGGCGCGGTGTCCCTTCGTTGGCCGGCGCGTCTCCGTCCGCAGGTCGCTTTTGTACCTTCAAAGACCATTCAGTCCTCCTGGTCGGCCGCCGAGTCTGCCCTGCGAGACCTCGGATTTCCGGCTCAGGTGGTTGCGAGCGACTACGATTGGAACGTCGTCGTGTCAGGCGATGGCGCCGCGCTTGAGCCCGGAGTAAGCCGAGTAAGCTCCGCGTATTGCCATACCGCCTTGATGGGTCCACCTGCCGACATCGTTATCGACGGCTACAGGCTGCTGCACCCTTGCGCCGTCGGCATTTCGCCCGAGCAGGCCCTTCAGATCTCACTCGTTCACGAGGTTGGACATGCCGTCGAGTTTCGATTGCTCGGGGCGGGCTTTAGCCGCCGTCAGCGCTGGCACGGTGAAGGCTTCGCCACCTGGTTTGAGTCTCGTGCGCGCGAGCGATTGCCCTTTAAAGCGATGACCTCGGACGACCGCGCGCGCCTTCGTGAGCGAGCCAGGACCGCACTTACCGCCGGATGGCGTCCGTATCTGTTCCAGGGTTCACCGGAAGATTACGCTCGAAGCTACGGCCTGATTGCGACGATTGCGGAGGCCCACTCGGTGCCTGCACTTATCCAGGTGTACCAACGAATGTCTGCCGACAACTGCCTTTTCGAGGAGGCAGTTCAGCGTGAATTGGGGCTGTCGTTTGACCAGTGGTTGACCGAGGCTCGAGACTACCTGGCGTCCCGCTGAGAATCCAATTACCGGGCGCCGAATCCCGTAAGCATCACAAGCACCGTTCGTGCGGCAATGGACAGGTCGAGCATCAACGACCGGTTGCGGATATATGCAAGATCGAACAGCAGCTTATCCCGGTAGCTGTCAGCGTTCGATGCGTATCCAGATGAGACTTGCGCTAATCCGGTAATGCCGCCCTTCACCGCGAGGCGTTTACTGAACTCAGGCAGCTCGCGAGAAAGCTCCACGGCGAGCTCCGGGCGCTCCGGTCGAGGGCCGATGAGGCTCATATCGCCCTGAAGCACGTTGATGAGCTGCGGAAGCTCGTCAATCCTGGTCTTGCGCAGAATCTTTCCGAGCGCCGTGACGCGAGGGTCGCTTTCCTGCGCCCAAACGGCACCGATGCCTGCCTCCGCGTCTTCGCGCATCGTTCGAAACTTGTACATCTTGAAAATTCGGCCGCCGATTGTCAGGCGCTTCTGACAGTAGACCGCAGGTCCTCGTGATGTCAGCTTCACCGCGCACGCTACAAACAACAGAAGAGGAGAGAGAGTTACGAGGAGAAGTCCAGATACAATGATGTCGAGAGTGCGCTTTACCTGCTCGTAGGCGCCGAGCTGTCGGCTCTCAAGCGTTGATCGGCGTCGAGCGTTTCGAGCTTCTCGAACGATGATCTCGAAGTCATCCGGGTCCGGCGAGCTAAATGCCGCATCCGTGAGACTAAGACCGAATAGCTCTGAAACCCCTTCACGTCCCAACATCACAACCACCCAACGTCATCAACGAGAACCAATCCGCAGATCTCGGAGATTTGCTCCATTTTCCTTGGCCAATCCAGTCTCCGTGCGGACCGTCACTGGTTAGCCTGATATCCCTGTTATTTAGTAGGTTACGGGATGTGTAGCATAGCGCATTGCGTGCCTCTTTTTCGTGGCAAGCGGCGGAATCGACTGTGGAATTCGCGCGGTCGCGCGAACGATGACCGGAACGATTTTTCGGATAACGGCCTGAGAGACTGGAGATCGAAGGGGAGCAGAGCGTTCGGAACGATCAGAAAGAGGCAGGATCGGAACGATCCTGCCTCCTCGGCTAGAATGTATTTATCTCAGGTTCGGACCTGGGTTTGTTCTCGTTCTTCGCTTTGAAGTAGCGCACGCAGCGTTTCTTCTCCGGAAAGACTTTGCAGTATTCTGCGATATCGACCGCGCCGCTTGTGCGGGTGACTTCACCCTGGCACCGCTTTGCGTCCGGGTTCTTGGAACAAAAGACCGCATTGTACTTCGTTCGGCGCTTCGCATATTCGCGACGTCGAACGCATCGCGGCTCTTGCGCGTGAGAGCGGCAATAGTTCTCCGCGGTTGATTCGAAGTTCTCGTGCGGTGGCGAAAGCGCCTGACACCGCTCGTCGTGCCAATCTTTTCTACAGATTTCACGCAGCTTGCGGATGTCGCCTTTGATCTGTTCCTTTCTCTCTTCGCAATCGCGGTCGAGTGGGCGATTTGCGCACTCGGTATTCAGCTCCTGAAGCTGCTCAGAGAAGGTGATGAGCGGGTTGATATCGATGTGGTCTTTGTCGTGTCCTCCAGCGAATGCGCGCTGCGGGAGTAGTCCGAGGACGACAAGAGATAGGAATACAGATACATGGCGCAAGTTCATCGCAGTCCGCCCTAAAAAACCGTGGGAATACAGTAGTCTACTGCAGTGTTATGCGGTGAAAAGCGTTTGTTGTGCCTTCCGCCGGCTTCCGTGTCGTGAAACCGGGTAAGATCGCTCGCGCCATGAACGGAGGACATCCGGATGAGTGAGCCTGCATCAGGGCAAATGGGCGAAAACGGACCGCGCGCCGAGCGAAGCTATCGTGAGCTGTGGCTTACCAACTTGAGGAACTCGTCCCGAGTCGCTCTATCGCTCAGCATGCAGCCCCGCATGGAGTTGGTCACCATGATGCCGGTTTGCGTTTGAATACCCCGCATCATCATGCACATGTGGAGACCTTCGATAATACAACCTACCCCAAGAGGATTCAGCGCTTCATCGAGGGCTTGTGCAATCTGCTCAGTGAGTCGCTCTTGCACCTGGAGGCGGCGAGAGAACATTTGAACGATCCGTGGGATCTTCGAAACGCCGATGATCTTCCCCCGCGGAATATATGCAACGTGAGCTTTCCCGAAAAACGGAAGCAGATGGTGCTCGCACAAAGAGAAAAACTCGATGTCTTTCACAAGAACCATCTGCGAGAAGTCTTCCTCGAAGATAGCTCCGTTGATGATCTGGTTGATGTCCTGATGGTAGCCTTCCGTGAGCTCCTGCATCGCTTGCTCGAAACGCATGGGTGTACGGAGCAGTCCTTCGCGCTTCGGATCCTC
Source organism: Bdellovibrionota bacterium (assembly GCA_046328905.1). Classification (GTDB taxonomy): domain Bacteria; phylum Bdellovibrionota_C; class UBA2361; order SZUA-149; family CAZDWZ01; genus JAXLVP01. Next base: position 33,334 of record JAXLVP010000002.1, on the reverse strand, counting down.
TCCTGAAAGCAGGAGGAGCTGCGTACAGAGCTCACGAACGGCGGTGCCGGCTTCGCGATCAGGCGTGAGCGCCTGCGTTGAAGACGAGCCTTCGGCTGACGATTGTTTCGACGATTCGTCGCTGACGATATCCACCGGACGCGATCCTTTATTCCTTCGGAGTTCTGTTCCTCAGGGAAGCCCTTCAGGAAAAATTGAGACGGGTAGGGCAGGCGGAAATGCACTCGTCGCCCAAGCCCTTGGAAGTATCAGGAAATTGCTGCTGTGGCAAAGCCGGTCGAAAATTGCGAACATTTTCACCGGCTCTCGTCCTACTCGGTGGTTTTCTTCGTCGCTCGATACAGCGCATCGAGCTCCTTTTTATACCGCGCCTCAACAGCGCTGCGCTTCACCTTGAAGGTCGGGGTCAGAAAACCGTTCTCGATGCTAAAATCCTCACCCAACAAGAGAATATTTTTGATCGTCTCGAAGCTCGAGAGCGTCGCGTTGATGTGTTCGACGTCATCCCACACCGTTGCAAACAGCTTTCGTTGCTCGTGCAACGGTACGGCGGGGTCAAGCTTGTGTTCTTTCGCGAAGTGTTGTGCCGCTTCATGATTGAGTGTGAGCAGCGCTACGCAGAAAGGCCGGCCGTCGCCGATGAGGACTGCTTGAGAGATGCAGGAGATCATCTTGAGGCGCTCTTCAATTGCCTGCGGAGCTACCTTTTTTCCGCCTGACGTGACGATAATGTCTTTCTTTCGACCGGTGATGCTGAGAAACCCGTCCTCGTCGACCGACCCCAGATCTCCGGTGTGAAACCACCCGTCCGAGTCCCAAAGCTGCGCGGTCGCCGTGGGGCGATGGAGATATCCGGGTGTAACGTTCGGCCCGCGATAAAGGATCTCGCCGTCTTCGGCGATCCGCAGTTCGATATCAGGCGAAAGCACAGGTCCGACCGTGCCGATTTTTCTCCGACCGATCACATTGACGTTCGTGGCAACGCACGTTTCTGTGAGCCCATATCCCTCGACAATTTCGATGCCGAGCGAATCGAAGAACTCTGCGACGGCGACCGGCAGCTTTGCGCCGCCCGACACGGCAAACTGGAAGGCAGACCCGAACAGCTCCGCCCGAATCTTTCTGCGCACTGTGCCCGTGCCTTCGAATGCTGAGGTCGCGAGCAGCCCGGGATGACGTCCGTCTTTCCGAGCCCGGTAAACTTTCTGTGCCGACCAAAGGGTGAGGCGGATGAAGCGAGCGCGCATGCCTCGCTTTCGCCCCTGAGCTCGTATTCCATCCTGCATCTTCTCGAGGAATCGGGGTACTACCGGAACGATTTTTGCGCCGGCGTCGCGAATGTCTCTCATCACCGACTGCGGATCGACTTTCGAGGATTTCGGATCGTTTACCGATGGAAAAACGAGGCCTACGCGCGTGAGCGTGCCGATATACACCATGAGCTTCGCAAACGAGTGAGCGAGCGGGAGGAACAGCATAATGGTTGATAGATCGTTCACCATTCCGGAGTCGAAGACCTGTCGGACGTTCGAAAGATGGTTTCGATGCGTCTGCATTACTCCCTTCGGAGGACCAGTCGTTCCGGAAGTGTAAACGAGTGCGGCGAGATCGTCCGGCTTAATGTCGGGGAGGATAAAGCTTTCAGCGATGGGCTCTTCCAGGAGCTTGGCGAACGATCTGACGAGAGGATGGTCGTCCACTTCTTCGAACGCGATAATCGCTTTCAGTTGTATCGCGGCGGTCTGCGCCGGTCGATCTTCCGTTCCGGCTATCGGCCACTCGCGCTCGTTGATCTCGAGCAGCTTGTCGACCTGCTCCTGATTTTCCGCGAAGACGATGTGTGCGCCGGAATCGAAGAGAATGTAAGCAACGTCCCCCGCCGGAAGAGATTGGTAGATCGAGGTCGCCACCCCTCCTGTGCTGAGAATGCCGAGGTCCGCTTCGATCCATTCCGGACGGGTGCTCGAGAGTATTGCGACCGAGGTTCCGCGTTCGACTCCCAAGCTTGAAAGAAAGGTCGCAATCTGCTGGACCCGCGTCCGGAGCTCGCCGTAGGTTCGTGAGCTGCGCGTCCGAGCCGATCCGGCGCTGAATCGATTCAGCTGGGAATACGCTTCGCTTTCGCGATGTTCGTCAGCGCAAGCGAAGAAGGCAGCGGGAATGTTTGGGAAGCGATCGACCTGCAATGGAGCCGGCAACAGAGTCTTTGTGGTTTTCTCTGTTCAGTATATCGTCAAAAAACATCGAGCGCAGCGAAATTCTTGGAATTCCAGGCGCGCGGCTTGCTTCTTTCTCCGCTATTCAATACGTTTGCGCCCGTAATAACCAGCTTTTCCCTATGAGCCAACTTTCACTTTGGCGGCAGCTCACGCACGCGGCGGCGCTGTTGCAATCAGGGCATCCGGTAGCGATGCCGACCGAAACGGTCTACGGACTTGCAGCGCCCATTGACAATCCTCAGGCAATCGAGAAGATCTTCACGCTGAAGGAGCGTCCGTTTTTTGATCCGTTGATCGTTCATGTCTCCCGCATCGAGGACGTTCGTCTTGTCGCGAAGGATCTTTGCGGAGCGGCAAGGGCTCTTGGCAACGCTTTCTGGCCGGGACCGTTGACCCTTGTGCTGCCGCGGCGGGACGATCTCAACCCGATGATCTGCGCCGGTCTCGACACAGTCGGAGTCCGCATTCCAAACCACCCTTTGGCGCGCCGTCTGATACGCAAAGCCGGCCCGCTTGCTGCGCCGAGCGCCAATAAATTCGGCAAGACGAGCCCAACGACGGTACAGCACGTGCGCGCCGAGTGGTCCGAAGCGGACCTGTTCGCGCTCGAGGGCGCGCAATCAACTATTGGAATTGAATCGACGGTGATTCGCGTCAACGAGTCGCACGAGAACGTTCGGGTAGAGATCCTTCGCCCAGGATTCATTGGAGAGAGCGAAGTCCTCAAGGCGCTGGACGGCTACTCGAAACCAGTCGAAGTCGTAAGGCTCGAGAGCAATCTTTCACCGGGCCATACTCCGGAGCACTACCAACCGAAGATTCCTCTCGTCTTCGTTTCGGAAGGCTCCTTCCCGCTTTCGGCCGAGCAAGTGAAGAAGGTCCGTGACCACTTCCGCTTGAGTGGTGTCAAATATGCGGAAGTTTTGTTGAATGCGAACCCCGCCGTCGCGGCACGCGAGCTTTACTCTCAACTTCATGATCTTGCGACCGGCGGCACTGACTTTCTTGTTGTCGTCTCGAAGCCTCACCAACGAGGCGACCTCTGGGACGCAATTTGGGACAGGCTCGACCGCGCAGCGAGCCTCCGGGTGTAACTGGCCGGTTCGTGGGACGGACGACTCCTATTTGACCCACTTGGACAGCGTCACACCGTTACTGTCGCTCGACCATTTTCGTTTAGAAAGGCGGGGTCGCCAGGTCCGGCTGCGGGTACAACGTCCCGAAGGTCTTCGAATTTTATTTCGAGCGAAGTCCACCGTGATCATCGTGGGATTGAGTTCACCCTAGCAATTTGGTAGGTATGTCCCCGGATGAAATTCTGTTTCATCCAGACAGGTCCGTTTTCAACGAACGTGTATCCACGGCATCAATTCGGCAATTGATCTATGCAGAACCAGACGCAGTTAAAAGAACCGCGTGACAGCGAAGTTTCTGGTGAGCCCGTGCTGCAATCCTCTGGGCGGACCCTCCAGGATCTTGCATATTCGCCGGTTCCCACTCACCTCATCGTTTCTGGCTTTCTCCGTCTTTCGCGCACGTTCGAAATCTACCGCCACGCGTTCTCTCATGGAAAAGCCTCCGATGTGTTTCTGCCCCACGAGCTTCCTATGCTCGGCGGAGAGCCGGACGTTGAAGGGCTCCAGGCCCTGCTTTCAGCGTTTCGCATCGGAACGGGGATCAGGTCCCTCGTGGTGTCGGATCCATTTAAAAAGCTGATTCTCAAGTATCTCGATGACCTCGAACCGCGCGCGAAGAGTATCGGTGCCGTCAACTTGGTTACCAAGAAGGGCGATCGCCTCGTCGGGGATAATCTCGACGGTGAGGCGTTCGTGCTCGGTGTTCAGGAGGAGCTGGGCTACCGCTTTCGGAAGTGCTCGATGGCATTTTTCGGCTGCGGCGGAGTTTCGAGCGCCGTAGCAGTGAAGCTTGCTCCGGAACTGAAGCGGGCGGCTCTGATCGATATTCGGATTGAAGAAGCTGACGCGCTTGCCGAGAAGCTGTTGCGGATCAATCCGAAGATCAAAATCGAGCTGTTCGACCGTTCGAGCGAGATCGATTTTAGGAAGTACGAGGTGTTCTACAATGGCACCGGGCTTGGAAAGGATATCTCAAACGAGAATGCGTTCCTGCTTACTCCGCTCCACGCTTTCGACCAGTTCCCACCCGATGGTTACGCGTTCGACGCAAACTACATCCCGTGGGAGCCCGCATTCCTCCGCCGGTTCGACGTGATGGAATACACTATTTTGAACGGCTTCAGTCATATGATTGCGTTCACGTCCCTTCATCTCTCCATGATCACCGGGACGATGTTCCGTTACTCGACCGTCCGTGAATGGGGAAAGGCTGCGCTCCCGGCAACCAACGAAGCGTCACAGCCGACTCTCACGTCTCCATGGCAGTAAGCGAGCCCTGCCGGGTCTGAGTGCGGCTGCGACTCTCTACCGCCCTCCTGCTTGTTGTTGCGCTTTTCGGAGCCGCGGCCGGGTCGTACCTTCTCCGTCCACATTCTCGTGTGTATAGCGGGCTCCAAGTCCTAGAATGGGACAGCGACGGGTGTAGAGCAGCGACACGCGTCGATTCCGATATCCGAATCCTCACTTCGAAGCTGCAAGACGGTGTTTTGCGATGCACCAGCCAGTGGCTGCAAGCTCGAGCGGAGGGCTTCAATCTGGAATATTCCGGTGCCGAGCGCGCGCTGCATAACAGCTCGCTTCGGGTTGACCTCGAGGCGAACGGCACCTTGACGTCGTTGCCGATCCGATTGCCGAACACGATCTCTGAATCTCACTGGACGAGAGAGTTTATCGCTCTGCCTGCCGGGATCGAGCGCTACCGTCTTGTCGTTGAGCTGTCGGCAGAGGGCCCTGCATATTTCGCGTTACGTAATCGGCTTGAGCTTGCGACTGGACAAGGCGAGGGGATGCCTCGAGGGCGGGCATTGGCTCAGGTCGTCTTGGTCATCTCGGCCGTAGCCTTTTCGATCCTGCTCTGCGGCTTGTTCCGCGAGGTCCCGCCGATCAGTGCTACGGGCAAAATTCTGCTTTTCACATTGATCTCTCTGGCCGTGCACTACCGACCAGAGAATTCGTTCTTCGCGGATGACTGGACGATTCTGGAGCAATCGCGGAGTCTGGGCCTGAGCGGCTTGTTCGCGCCGCACAACGAACACCGGCTTCCGGTTTTCCGGCTGCTGTTCTGGATCGAGCAACAGCTCTTCGGCGGTTGGTATTCCGGATATCTGCTGGTGTCTGCCCTCTTGCACGCAGCCACAGCGTTGCTCTTGGTGAGTATAGTGCAGCAGCTTTCTCCTCGTGCTCGCGGGACTGCGCTCGTTCTTCCAGTACTTTACCTTGTCAGCGGGCTTCACGCTGAGGCGCTCCAATGGGTGGTTGTTCAGAGCGCTCTGCTCTGCGGGTTCTTTTTTGCTGCAGCTCTAGATAAGGCCCTCAAGTTTTCCGGGTCGTCGCGGGAACTACTTCTTGTAGGGGTGCTTCTCTCCCTCAGCGGGCTCTCCTTTGGAGTCGGCCTTATCACGCCGCTATTACTCATCTGGTTCGTGCTGTGGGCGCCGCTGAGAGAAGGGCTTAGCGAGCATCGCCGTCAGCTCTGTTTCGCTGCTCTTGCCGCCTTGGTCGTTTTGGCGAGCTGCTACCGCAGCGCAGCGCCATCGGCTTTCGACCTGAACGCCTCCGTCCGCTACCTGCTCATGGGAGGATATTTCGGGAGCTTTACGAAGTCTCTCGGCTTTATTCCATTTTGGCGGATTCTACCCTTCACCGAGCCCAAAGAAGTGGAGCAGATTGCGAAGCTTTATCCGGGGGCTCTGCGCAACGCGCTAGGGGTTGAAGGCGTCGCGATGTTGCCGGGTGCACTGCTGAGCCTCGCGTTGCTTCTCGCCTCCTTGCTCAGACGTCGTATCGATTCATCTCCGCTTCGATATTGGTTTATCGGACAAGGCGTCGTCCTCGGCGCATTCGTGCTCCAAGCGCTCGGCCGTTCGCAGATGGGCGAGTTCCAATCGCTCGCGGGGCGTTACCAGTACTTAGCGCTGATGGGGGTAGAGCTCTGCTTTGCTCCCTGGGTTGCGCTGTTCGAAGAGCGATTTCGCCGAGGAGCAACCCCTCTCTCGCGGACATTGCTGTTGATTCTCGTAACTTGGCTCGTATGGTCGCAGCTCTGCCTCGGGAGCAGCTTGCGTTACTACCGAGAGCGCGGAGCCGAGACGAGATACTTCCTGGCAGCAGTTCGGGACTGGAATACGGAAGGCTCAGCCGCCTATGAGGGGCAAGACAGCGAGCGTTACGGTTTGGAGCCGCTCTATTACGTCAGGCGCGGAGATGCGGAGGTGCAGCAGGCGACGATTGTTCACCCGGTGGTGATGGACGAGCTTGTTTCGCGAAAAGAAAAATAGGCCGAATGACGAACGTGAACGCTGTGAGTTACAGCGCAGTCGAGTCTGATCGAGGTCGGCCTTTCTTTCTCGGGGCCGAAGAACGTCAGGGCCAGGGGGAAGAAACGAGAGCCCGCTTCCGCAGGCTCTCTACGAGACTACTCTTTCAAGCTCCGAGCAACGCTCTGAACGCGCGGCTCCGGGCTGTCCTTGAGAGTGCGTGCGAACGGAACGAATTCCGCCTCACGGTTGGCACGATCGACGATCTTGCGGGCAAGCGCCGCTTGCGAATCTGCGCTCGGAGCACGGCCCAAGTGAATCGCTACAGTGCGCGCGAGACCGGCAGAGCTCGGAGAATCCACGTCCGCCGACAGAGCGGCTTGAACGTCTGAGCGATCAGCATAATCGAGGAGGAGGCGCTCGGCCCGAACTCCGACGAATGGGGTCGTCTGGTCATTTCGAATCTCGAGAAGCGCCTGGACGAGCGATTCCCGTCCTCCGGCAAGCTGCTCGAGCTGTTCATTCGTTACCGACGGATGATAGCCGCCGATCGCGGCGGAGACCGCTGCCACGGCGTCTGATGCACTGGCAGAATGCGGAGCGAGGCCGATTCCTAAAGCGACGGCGACACCAACGAACCGAGAGCTAAGCTTCATATCCATTCCTCAATCAACCATTACTTGCAAATTCAATGTCGCGCCCTGCTGACCGGTGACATCTCGCTGCTGCGGGATACCGGCAACCGGTGAAGGGAACATCACGTTCTTGACGATTCCGTTTGCCAAACATTGCGCCTCGGACGTGCACGTCGCAGTGTCGGGGAGCAGGTCTCCCTCGACGAACGTTGCATGCGACATGTCCGCGAACTCCACCGGATGCGAGAGTCCGAGGTAGTGGCCGGCTTCGTGTGCGAGCGTCTCACCAAGAACTTCGACCTCAGCGTCGCTGAACACGCCGTCGGTTCCCGCGTGCTGCACGAGATCGATCGCGACCGCGGAGGTTACAGTAGGAATATTTGGCCCCGGAACTGCCGAGGCAACTCCAAGCAGTGCTCCAGTGTCGTTTCCTGGGTTCGTGCCGCCCGTATTAGAGATTGCTTGACCCAGATAAATATTCACAGCGTTCGAGCGCGAAGCCTGCGCTTGGCTTTTATAGAAATCCGAGCCGGCGACGGGATTTGGAAGGACCCCAGTTCCACTCGCGACGTCTGCTGTTTGAACGTCGAGTACGATTCCCGCCTGGCCGTAGATTGCGCGCCAAACTGTCACCGCTTTGTCCAGCGCGTCACGATTCTCGCTCTTTTGCGCTTCGGTGCCGACGAGGAAGAGATTCACTCGGAGCAAGCCCTGGCTGAGGTTCGGGTCGTTTTTAACAGTGACAGTAGTTGTGTAACCGGTCGAGGTCGCGGGATCGACAATCAGCCCTTCCGTATAGATCCCGTTTGTTATCGGAGTGTCCTGGTTACTCGTCGGGTAGGGCAGAGTATTTACGTGAGTGTTGAGGAATACTCCGGTCGTCTGTTGGGGGGCGGTCGCTGGAGGCCTGTATGCAACGACTGCCCTGTTTGCCGGGTCAGTAAGCTGCGCCGCTATATCGAAATTCGTCGCTTGAGTGACGAACTGGACTGCATTCACGTTTTTCAGCGCGACAGGAACGCCGCCGATGCCGTCGCTGGCAGTGACGTTGCTGATGTTAGCGCTGGTGCGAACGGTTGTGTCACTCGTCGATCCGGGATCGAGCGTGGCAGTTACTGTTCCGCCGCCGCCCCCGCTGCCTGGCGGTGTAGATGGGGTGTCTCCTCCTGGAGTGTCGCTTCCGCCGGTCGGGCTACCAGTACCGCCGCCTCCGCCGCCGGCTCCAGGGGTGATGGGCCCTGCGCCACCGCCGGTGCCTCCAGTAACGTCGCCGCCTGTTGCGCCGCCCCCGTTTGTACCGGAAGCGATGCCGCCGCTTCCACCGTTACAACCACCGGCTGCAACAAAAACCCCGCAGAGCAGAGCTGTTGACCACCGCTTCCAAGCCGAGATTGAGCCGCGTGCTGCGGCAACTGGTATAGTCATTCCCGCGGCTTATCATAAAGGCAGTTTGGAAAGGAAGGGAAATCCAGTTCGTACAGCATTTTAGGCGTAAAGATGCGGACCGGTTCGTTCCGGATCGGTCGGCGAGATGGAAGACCAACGCTCTCGGAGCATAATGGAGAGAGTTGGCGGCGCGGCGGCCCTCCGTCCAAATGATCAGATGGGCTGCCGTTTGTCGGGGAGACCTCGTTCTGACGTGCTCTTCACAGCACATTGAGCCCGATTTCGCCCATAACCTAACCAGTGGAGTCTCGTTAACTCCTGAGTTTAATACAGAGTTTTGTGAATCGGCGTTGAGGTATGACCGGATTTCTCGAGAGCGTGAGAGATACCATTTTGATCGCGAAGACCGACAAGCGTGTCTGGTCGGCGGCGGGCTTTCTCACTCTCGTGTTCTTCATCTGGTTCTTTACCGACTCGTGGCGAAAGCCCGAGCCCCCGAAGGAGGAGACCGCGCGCTACGTCAAACCGGAAGTCGAGGTCGTCAAGGAGGTCTTCGGCGATATCCAAAAGGATCTCAACGACAGCCGACGCAACCGGGAAGAGCTGAACGAAGTCATCAAACGTGCTTCAAGCGAGCTGGAAGCGAACAAACAGAACACCAATTGGCACATGAACACGCTCGTGGACAAGCTCGATGGGATCAGCAACCGAGTAGATAAGCTTGCGAAAGATGTCGGGAGCTGGAGCCTTCGACAAGCTGAGATCGACCGCAACATCGCGGCGCATCAGAAGAAGCACTCCCGTCTTCCGAAAAAAGTCGATAGCGCAGAGATTCAGTAGCGTCCGCTGCGCCCTTTGATCGGCGCACGGCTCTTGCAAGACCCCCTCAAGACGACAATAGGAGCTGCGTTACGCCTCGGCGTCGACCTCCGCCTCTTTGAGCTCGAGCTCCTTTGTCGCGCGCTCGAGATCCTCGAAGAGCGAGGTGATCCGCTTTGCGCTTTCGTGCAGCTGTTTCGAAAGCCCCGCCACGTCCTGCGGAGCAGATGCAGACGCTGTTACAAGCTTTTCGTTCAGATCTTTGGCTGCGGCCTCTTCACTAACGATCGACTCTTCGATCTCTGTGACTCTTTTGCGGAGAGGGGAGAGCACTTTCGAGTTTTCGGCACGCTTCTGTCGCTGCTCTTTCTTGGTCTTTGGCTGCTTTCGCCCGCTCGCCGCCGGATCGTCATCCTCATTGCTCCAGCCGACGCGTTCCAAGAAGTCCTGATACGATCCTTCGAACGGAATCACCTCGCCTCGGTCAAAAACGATGAGCCGGGTCGCCATGCGGTGGAGGATCATTTCGCTGTGCGTGACAATGACCACTGCGCCCTCGAACTCGTCGATAGCTGCGAGCAGCGAGTCGATGGAATACATGTCGAGGTGGTTGGTCGGTTCGTCGAGAAGCAGTAGGTTCGCCGGTGTCATCAAGAGCTTCCCGAGGAGGACTCGGCTTCGCTCGCCCCCGGAGAGAACCGAGATGCGCTTCAACGCAGCGTCGCCTTCGAACATCATCGCGCCGCAGATACTGCGGATAATCGTGCGATGCTTGTCCGGGTCGACCTGACCGATCTCTTCTTCGACGGTGCTTTTCAGATGGAGACGGTTGATGTTCGTCTGACCGAAGTAACCCATCACCGTGTTGTTGTTGGGCGTCACGCTCCCTGTCGTCGGAGGCATCTCGTTCGCAAGCAGATTGAGCAGGGTAGTCTTTCCGCGTCCGTTCGGTCCGATGATGGCGATTCGGTCACGCTTGCCGACCGCAAACGAGAGGTCACTGATGAGCGCCGGTCCTCCGTCGTAACCGAACGAAAGGTCCTTCACATCCATCAGCCATTTGCCGGGAAACGGGGCAGAGCGAAACCGGAACTCGAGCGAGTCGATCTCCGCGAGCTTGTCCATCACCTCGAGCTTCTCGAGCTGTTTCACCCGAGACTGCACGGCCTTCGCTCGGCTCGCCTGAGCGCGAAAGCGTTCAATGAACCGCTCGGCTTGTTGGCGGCGTTTCGCTTCGTTGAGTCGAGTCTTCTCATAGAGCTCTTCTTCCTCGGCAAGAAGCGAATAAAGCTTCTCTGTGTGCCCCTCGATCTTGCGGGCCTTGCCGCGGTGAATTCCGACGATGTGGGTACAAACCGCGTCCATGAACTCCCGGTCGTGGGTGATGAGCATCAGCTCACCCTGCCAGCTCGTGAGAAAACGCTGCAGCCAGCGAATGGAGACGATGTCGAGATAGTTCGTCGGTTCGTCGAGCAGAAGCAGGTTCGGCTCCGAGAGGAGAAGCTTCGTGAGGTTCAACCGGATTTGATAGCCGCCGGAAAGCTCCATCGGCGATTTCGCAAAATCCGCCTCGCTGAAGCCGAGACCGTTCAGCATCGCTTCGGCTTTGTAAGTTTCTTGCCAATCACCTTCGAGCATCGGAAGCGCCAAGCACGCTTCGTCGAGCACGGTCGGAGCGTTGAACACGAGGTGCTGAGAAAGGTGTCCGACAGTGTAGTCCTTCGGGACCGAGATGTTTCCTGAGTCCGGCTCCTCTTGCTTGAGGATCATGCGAAGAAGGGTTGTCTTCCCGTGACCGTTCCGTCCGACAAGACCGACACGCTCCCCGTAGTTGACGGTGAAGCTGACGTCCGTCAGCAGCTCCTGCGAGCCGTATGACTTACTGACACTAGAAACCAAAAGCATGGCGACACATCTCTGCGAACGGGGGAGACCCTCCAAAAAGCGAGCCCAAACATCAAGGAAAATCGGGCTGCTGTCAAGAAATCCGCGCTGTTCGGGGTCGATTGATTGCGTTTCGGAGATCCGTCTTATACGATGGACCGCTCAACTCCTCATCCCGACGTTCTTTCTCTCCGTCGATCGAGTCACACCGATACGCTAACCGGCCTCGCACGAAGCGCTCAGCGCTTTCGGCGTGGTCCGGCTTAGCCGGAAACACAGGTTCTCAAGGGAGGAAGATCATGTCCAGCCCGCTCGATATCAAGTCCGAAACCATCGCGACCGATCCGTGGTCCCGATACACTTCCGGCGCCGGCTTCACTGCCGAAGTCGAGAACGTTCTCAAGCGTCGCGTCGGCAGCCTTGCCGGACAGCGCATTCTCGTCCACGGCCACTGCGGCTGCTGGGCAAGGCAGGTCTGCCAGCGGCTCGGTCCACCGCACCAGGTGATCGAAACGCCGCAGACTTCGCTCGACCGACCGTTGTCAAACGGTTGGACCGAGGTGTTCAACGGCATTCTGTGCATCGGCTTGCCGAGTGCGCTCGCCGATGCACCGCTCAGGGAGGTGTTTCGGCAGTTCCGCCGTGTCGCCAAGCGTCCTTCGTGGCTCGCTGTGCTGATCGTCAATCCGCGCCGCGTCGACAGTCGCTTCGGAACCGCTGAGGCTCCGACGCAGACGGTCAATGTCCCGGCAGATGTGGGTGATACGACGCTCACTACCTACGGTCGCGGCTCGAATCTGCTCGCACGCTGTATCATCGACCCCGGGTTCTCGATGCCGACGTTCGACGATATTCGGAGCACTGACGATCCGGAAAATGTCTTGCCGCGATGGACTCTCGTCTTTTCGAATGGTTAGACTTTTCAGAGGTTCGATTCCTCGGGCGCACCTGCGGCCGGGGACTTTTTACCCGGCTGAGCAGGACGCTCGATCATCGCCTCAGAAGTGCTTGCTTTCGACCCACTCGACGCGCAGTGAGCCGGCGCGCGATACCACTTCAATTGTCGTCGTTCCCGGTATGATATGTTCGAACGCTTGAGCCGGAACCTGAAATGTTTCAGTCGCATGACCGGGGCGCCACGATCCGACTCGGACAAAATACGTCTTCGAGCTCTTGTGATGTTCGATGTATTTCTCCTTTACGACCGCTTGATGCGGTTGCGGTAACGACACATCATTCATTCCATTGACGTACGCGCAGTAGCCCATGAAGAGCAGCGGCATGGAGATCATGGAGAGAGAGAGGGTGCAGAGCAGCTCCCAGTGCGACGTTGAACGCCCGCGCAACAAGAGAAACGAGAAAATAGAATATAATACGTAAATCGGTAGCGCATAGTTGAGTGCGCACCAGAACAGATCCATCGAGTCGAGCGGAGGGTACTTTGCGATGCCGGACAGCCAGCAGAGAAGTGACGTCGCGAGCAATAAACCGCTGCTCGAGTAAGCGGCAAACGACAGGTAGGCGCTGTTCGAGCTCTGCGAATAGGTGCGCGGCGCCGGAATTTCGCTCAGGATTCTTGCAACCGTTGTCAGGGACCGCGCTGCTGAATCGATGTCGATGCCGGTGCAGTGACTCTGCGTTCCGCTTGCCGTCACGCGCAAGTTTCGTTTCTTGTGCTCGACGGATCCAAACCCTTGAACGAAGAGCGCTCGGAACGCATTCCTCGCTTCATGATTTCTGAGCAGCGGGCGAATAGGCTCTTCGGCGTGCGAAGAAATATAAAACGCTTCGTCGAACTCCCGGTCTCCGGTCTGAAACTCGTGGCTGATATTGAGTTTCTTCGCCGCGCGGTCGAACCAACTTTCCTTCGCGATGTGAAAGCTGAATTGCTCGGGCAGCTCGAGCCAGACGGCGAGCGTTACCGTATGTTTGTGTCGAGAGAGGGAGTAGTGATAGGTGACGCCCTCAGGCGTTCGCCTCGTTCGGTTCGACCCCCATTCGATTTCCATGCTTTGTTCCATCACCCTGCTAGACAGAGTCGGTATCTTGTACCAGCCGCTTAAGCGGAGGGTGCCATTCACGCATAGAAATGAACCTCATGTCCGATAAACTCTTTGTTTCGGTAGGTGAATTTTGCTGAGAAAAAGCTCTCTTCGCGAATCCACGGTAGGAAAACACGGTCACCGGGCCATAGATTTAGGTCAAGCAATGACGCATCAGGAATCCACTCCAGATGTCCCTCGCTCGAGTCGCGGAGCTCTCCGCTCGCCCGTTCGGCGGTGAACACGAAGACATACCAGTCATCCCGCCCATCGAACTGGGGAAACGTGATGACGCCGCGCATACGCAAGCTTCTCAGCGCTAGCCCGGATTCCTCGAAGACCTCGCGCCGGACACCTTCCTCGGGGCTCTCTCCGGCTTGAAGCTTACCGCCGAGACCGTTCCACTTGTCGAGATGGAAGTCGTCCGGTCGTGTATTGCGATGCAGCATCAAGGTGCAGCCGTTCTCCTGCACGTAGCAGAGCGTGGCCAGCTTCACTACCGTGTCCCCTCAAGATACTGGAATATAGCCCGCTGGATCTCCGGGATGTTGAGCACATCAAGATGCTCGCCTTCTGTTTCGAGCTCCCGAGCGAAAAGTGAAGTGCGATATGCCTCGGGCAACCTGAGCGACCGAGTTGTTACTACTCCGTCGCCGTTCTCGTAATAATCCTCTTCTTTGGTTCCGGTCGGAAGCTCTTCCGTTGCACCGCTGTCGGGACAGCGGACATTCGGACGAAGATTTTCGGCGAGGAGACACTTCTTTAACGTCCAGAGCCCTTTGCCGTGAACACTGAGGAGCGCAGCCGGACGGAGAGCCTCAGGCTTGGCACCCGGAGGGCGGTTGAGCGCGCGTGAGAAATCAGCGCTTTCGAGAAGCTGCGCGCGAACAAACTCTTCAGCCGCCGCTCGTTGAGTGTCGTCCATCTGCGGTGCAAACGGTCCCCATGCGCCTTGCTTCCAACTCTCGACATCAAAGATCTTAGCCGCCACCGATTTCCCGTCCGGGGTCACCAGTGCGTCGAGCTCTGCAGGTGGAAGAAGCTGGTAGGCCGAAGGAAATGAAGAAACTGCCTCGGCCGAAAGCAGATTGTGATTGAAAAAGACTTTGTTTCCGTAGATGAAGTCGCGAAGGATCGTAATTGCGCCTTTGAAGGGAGCGGCAGCGAGAACAGCGCGGTCGATCTTCTTCGCGCCCATCCAATTCTCGACTGCATCATGCGGTGCCTGAGCGCCGTAGCGCAGATAATACGCAAGTGACTTTGCGCCCATGCTGTGGCCGATTACGGAAATATCCGTTACTCCGTGTGCGCGCAGGTCATCGATCAGTGCATCGAGCTTCTGAACCAGCTCCAGATTGCTCTTCCTCCAATCGTAGTCCAACTCGATGACGCGAGCGACGCGATCGAAGCGCTCGTGCAGGGCGCTAAGCCATGGGCGATAGATCGGATAGGAATAGAGGATGGGAAGTACTGAAATTGCTTTCAACACTCCGTTCGGCTTCAGCTCTTTCGGATCCTTTGGCCCAAACCCACGCTGCTTTACGGCGAGTGGGGTCGACCCGAAAAAAACCTGTCGCGCGTTGACCCACTGAACGGATTCTTCCTCGTCTACCAGCTGCGAGCCTTTGTAGCCGGGAACGAAGATGATCGCCCGATGGGACGCTGCTTCACTCAGCGGGGCCGGTTTGGCAGCGCATCCGAGCATGACGAGGCCGCACAATCCGAAGATTATATTGCGGGCCACCGTGCCCCAGCGGGTTGCGGCTCCGAGAGTAGCGAAAGGAAAAAAAGCAAGCGGAGACGGTAGCAAGGTTCTCTTTTTTCGTAAGGATGACAGACGATAAGCCCGGCCAATAGTGCCCCAAAATTCGAGCCTGTTGAAGGGTCTTTTTGATTCCAGTATAAGGGCCCCTACCTGAGAAACATCCGAAAGACTAACTCTTTCGTCTTCAAGCCCGGAGCTGTATGTCCCGACGCTATCCTTCTAATCTTTCTTGGCAAACCCCCCGGGGGCTTTCACCGCAAGACTCGTCAGGTTTTCAGCCTGTACGGAGCGCACCGGTCGAGGAGAATCAGGAAAGCTTTCGGGAGTTCTCTGCATCTGAATTGTATTGCCCGAAATGCGGGCGCTCGATGCCGGTCCGAGAAAAGATGCTTCTCGTGATTCCCGGCGGAAAGCTATACGATTATTGCTGTGCTCGTTGCGGTACGAACGTCGGCACTCGAAAAACCTGAGATCACCAAAAGCGTCGACGGCGAAGTTGAGGTGACCTCAGCTCAATCTCAAAATTGAGCTTTGCCCGGGTACCTATGACACGCTTTTACCTACGAATTATTCCTGTCCTTGTCTCAGCTCTTCTCCTCTCCACATTTTTTGGTTGCGGCGGCTCCGGTGGTGGACACTCGGAAACGAAACAAGAATATCTCCGACTGCTGAACGCTGCTCCGCACCAGAGCAAGCTGCTGTTTGAATTCGGTTTGAAAACCGAAGAACCGCAGTCCGCCGTTGTCGAATACGCATCATCAACGAATTATTTCGAAGCGTCCGAGGGCTCGGTCCTGATGCGGGTGAAACGTGATGAAGACGTCCTGCCCAGCATCTCGGAAACTCTGAGCATTGCCTCGAGCCTCAGCTATACGTATGTGGTTACCGAGTCGAAAAACACGGACGGTGATCGAGTCATTGCGGGCACGCTTCTCACGGACGGTCAGCAACAGCCGAACGGCGGGCAGTTCAAAATCCGCTTTGTGAATACTGCCCTCGTGAATTCAACGGCTGACTTCTTCATGTCGCAACCGGACGAGGGGTTGAATGACAGCTCGAAGGTCGCTTCCGCGGTCAAGTTCAAGGCTGCATCCTCGTACGTCGACATCAGTCCGGGCTCATATCGGATTCGGATCACCGAGACCGGCGCCTCTCACCAACTTTTCAAGTCGGACGCCATTCCGTTCAAGGAAGGCGCGCTTTACACGGTGGTGCTCCTTGAGGACGAAGGTGGCGGAGAGCCATATCACGCTTTGTTGATTGAAGATCAGTTCTAGTTTTCTCAAAGACTGCGCGTCGAATGCGTTCTCCAAAGTGAGGGAAGCCGTGTCGGTGTTTTGCGCGAAATGCGTGTAAACCTGACAATCGGCTTCGCCCTCACACAGATCGATTCCTTCGCCGATTGTGGTCGCCGCAGGTTAACCGGTGACCAGCCGCTCGAGCGTTCCTTGCATACCGACATCTGACTGGAGCTTCAGCAGATCGCTGTACGTCCCATCGTCGAGTGTGATGCCCGCCTTCTCAGCGAGCGACTTGGCGCGTTTCTCGGGCTCTCCCGGAAGCAGGATCTCTTCCACGCCACTCGCCCGTCTCGCCGATTTGATCCAAGCGGCGTAGGCGTCCAGTTGGGCGTCGAGCTCTCTCTGAGGAAGAAGATGATTGGCGTTGAACACCAGGAGCATGATCCCGTTTCGCCCGAGCGGGGCGTTTGGGCTAGGGAATCCGGAGCCGCTGAGTAGACCCGCGAACACATCGATAGCCATTGCCAGACCCGCTCCCTTGAACAGATTGTCGGCAAGACCGAGCGGAAGAATCGAGCCTGGTGGGGTCGAGTAAACCACGCCGGGGTCGCACGTGGGATTTCCGTTCGCATCGATGAGCATGCCGGGAGGCATCGCCACGCCATTCAAATGTTGAACATGAGTGATCCCTTCGACCACCGAGCTTGTCGAGGAGTCGAAGCTGAACACTCCTCTACGCCACGGAACCGCCAACGCGAGTGGGTTCGTCCCGAGGCGCGGTTCGATACCGCCGAATGTGGAAACTCGAGGCTTGCCGTTGACGTTACACAACATCAGCGCGCACATCCCGCTGCGTGCGACCGCCTCGGTGTAATATGCGAGCCGGCCGACATGGTTACAGTTCTGGACGAACGCGAGCGAAAGGCCCTGAGCCTCGCCGAGCGCCATCATCTCACGAGTGATAGCGTCGAGCGCGGACTGTCCGAAACCGAAGTGCGCATCATAGCGGCGAAGAACATGATGGCCGCTTGTGCAGGTCGGCTTCTGATTCGTCTTAATCTGCCCTTTGTCGACCTGAGATGAGTAACGCGGGAGCCGGCTGACTCCGTGCCCAGGGTGACCGGTGAGGTCGGCTTCAACCAAGCTGTCGGCAACCACTTGCGACTCATCGGCGTCCGACCCTTTGGCGCTGATGACCTGCTCGGCGAAGTGGCGAAGATCGTGCGGGCGGATCGTAGGCATAAAAGCCCTCCTTAGAAGAGAATACGAAATGCACGGTGCTGCGCCCCGCGGGGCGCAGCACCGTGCACTCGTTTCGGCAAACGGGAGGGCGAGAGAACCTTTTCAACACGGACTTCCGTGACCACGCTTCAAGTGCTTGCGGCGCGTCGATACGGAAGTCGTAAGCGGGCTGGGTGAGCGCCGCATGGAGACACGAAGAGCTGTTTTCAAAGTTCCAGCGGAGGGAACAGGCTCTGAGCCTGTTTTCAAATTCGCCGGATTACTACCCCGCTCCATAATGAAAGTCACGCCCCACTCCATCTCTCGTATAATCCTTGTATAGAGACGAAGGTTCGAATTTTTAACCTTCCGAAATGATTAGAACTTGGGGTTAGGGCCCAGTAAACATGCCGCCGATTACTTCCACAGTCAGGTCTGCCACCGCGCTCGCATCGGCCGTGGCAAGTCTTCCTCCGGCCACGAGCCCTGCATCATCTGCGACCCTCCCTCCGGTGGCTGCCGCAACGACCGCCACCGCGGGATCGACTCCGAGCACTTCGGGAACGTCGCCCTCTTCTTCCTTGACGGGAGCCCTACAGAACGCTCTTCGAACGGCGACTGGTGGGAATCTGAATGCTCTCGACCTTCCGAAGGTGATCAAAGGGATCGCCAGAGTAGCGGAGTTCGTCGAGAGGTCTGCCGAGGAGCGTAAAGCTGCGGACGAGAAACTCGCTGAGCAGAAAGCGAAGCAGGAGGAGGCCGACAAGAAGAAGGCCCAGGAAGTCGCAGAGAAGAAAGAGCAGGAGAAGCAAGCTCTGCTCGCTGAAAACGAACGCTACCGCGCGATGGCTGAGTGGGAGCGCCGAAACGCTGCACGTATGGGGCAGGGGAAAACCGAGAAGAAAGACGAACCTGCTCGAACCGGTCTTGGAGATATCTACCGCAGTCAGATTGGCTAACCGAATCGGTTATGCTGCGCGGGTCTAGAAGCTCAGATCCAAGAAATACAGAATAGAATCGCTTCGGATCAGCAACGCTGATCCGAATCGCATAGTTACTTCCGCTTCGGGCCTTTCCCCGGAGCTACTTTCTTTGCCGGCGCCGCCTTCTTGTGCGGACGGCTCTTTCCATAGCTTCCGCGGAAGAGTTTGCCGCGGCGCGAGCGCTTATCACCTTTACCCATAAGAGCAATCTCCAAAGGTTGTTATCCGTGCTGCAAGCTTTCGCAGATAGCAAGCTTTAGACCGACTGTAAACCGGGAATTCAGACGGAATAGAGGGGAATTGCGCAGGCCTAATTCAGGAAGCGAGGAACGCGGTCGAGGTCGAATCCCGAATCAATCAGATCTTACGAACTGAGCGAGACGCCTTTTCCGATGCCGGGACTTCGGTCGAAATCGGGGACTGCTTCATCGACTGGCTGTGCTTCAGAGTGAACGGAATGTTCAGGTTGAAAGAGAGAATCGTTCCTGTGAGATATTGAGCTGCAGCGATGTAGAGCACGCTTGCAATGACGAAGTGCTTCGCGAACGGAGAGAATTGTTTCAGGAAGGTTTTCATATCGGCTGCTCACATACCATGCATTACTCTCGCACAACCACAGCCAACCACACCACACACCACTCAATCCGTCGCTTGGGCGGAGCTGCTTCAGTTTTTAAGGGGCCTCTCCCCGAATCTCAGCTAACCCCTTACGAATGATGGCTTCAGTTCGGGGGACCAGCTCCTTGGCGTGGATGCCGTTTCGATCCAATTCGTCCAGGATGCGGACCGTTACCCGAATTCCCCGTGGAATCGGCCCCTTACTCCGGCAGGCGAGCTTCCAAGCCCCGTCTATTGCAACTGGGACGACCCGAGCTCGTTGTGCCGTCTGAAAGAGCGTCGAGACGCCCGCGGGTCGGAATGGCTTCAGGGCGCCGCGTCTGGCTCGCGTTCCTTCCGGGAAGATTACGGCCGCGAAATGCTCCTGTTCGAGCCGTTCACCCATCCGTTTAATCTCGGGGATCGCCTGTCGCGGATCCGATCGATCAATCACCGCGCTGCCGCCTCGCCGCAAATTGAACGAAACGCTCGGCAATCCCTTCGAAAGCTCCTTCTTCGCGATGAAACGCGGGAAGTGCCTTCGGAACAGCACGCTCAATATCGGAATATCGAACATCGATTGGTGGTTCGAAACGATGATGCACGAGCAGTCAGTCGGTAGCTTGTCCTCCCCCTGGACCTCGATCTTCGTGCCGATCAAGCGGAGCGATGCGCAGAGCGCATAGTTCAGCCAAATTACGACGCGCTGCTGAGCAGCCACCCCAAAACGGATAGCAATGCGTTGCAGAGGATCGAAAAAGAGGAGCGACCCTGCAAAGGCCGTAATGAAAATCGGGAAGAGCAGCCAATCAATGAAGTCGACGGGAGGTGCAGGCGGCTCGCTTATGTCGGCCGCGCTCGTGTCAGATTCTGTTACTCGATCCTGTTCCATCTCAGCTCTCCCTCGTGCGCGAGTGTGAGGCACGCCGGTACCAATGGTCAAGCATTTGAAACAACGGATGCTCTGACTCCTTCGCGAGCGCGACGTACGCGGCAGTGTCTGCGAGAAATTGTTCCCACGCGGCTCCCGATTTCGCATTCGGGGCTTGATGCCGGTGCCGCGCGCGATCTAGATGAAGCGCGAGGGCCAGATCGCGCGCCGCGCGCTCGACCAAGGTGTCGGCTTGCAGCAGCGATTCGGGAGCAGCAAGCGCCAACGACGCCATGCGGATCGGATCGGCAAAGCTCGGCTCAGTGAAAAGTGCTGATGCATCGCTTGCGCTGGTGGCGAAAAACCCTGCGATGATCTGGTCGAGCGAGCGGGACCGGACATCGTTCAGAAGAATCAGCCCGACGCGAGCCGGGCGCGGATTGTAGGAGACGCCAGGCTCACGTGTGAAGTCCAGCTCGAGCAGTCCGCCGTTGTCGACTGAGAATTGGAATGCTTTCTGCAGACGCTCATCTGCGGGTTCCAAACCCGCTCGTTTCAGCGCTCCTGCTAAGTGAGGAGAATGGTTGAAGATCGGCTCGCCATGCTGCGTCTCTGTGAGAACTTTGTCTTCGTGCAGTTGCATTTTAAAAAAAGTAGCTAATTTATGCATAAATTAGCGGCATACCGGAACTCCGCTTGTTTTCCTATACTATTCGCGCAGCAAACGGAATTGGGGCGGAGCAGGGAAAATAGAGGGAGTTGCGGGTGAGGATGGGGTCAAACGCAAGGGTAAGGGGGCTTATGCGGCTGAATTCGAGACCTACGAGCATCGTTCGATTCGCAGCGATCTGCCTCGCGTTGGGATTGCTCACTGCATTCGGGATTCGCTCTGCCGCAGCTGACTACATTTCCCCAGCCCTCGTTCAGGTCAAGACGAAGTCTTACACCCCAGTCACTACGAAATTTCCTCTCGGAACCTACGAATATGCGGTGAACTGGCAAGGCATCCCTGTCGGCATCGCATCAATCACGGTGAAGTCCGCATATCTTCCCGATCCGGCGGCTCCGCAAGAGATTGCGTTCGATGTAACTGCGAATGCAAAGACAGGCCGTGTGATTAGCTGGTTTTACAAGCTGAACCACACCAGCGAGAGTATCTTCCGGAAGCAGAATCTCGCGCCCGTGAGCTTCTTCTCTGAGCAAACAGAGAACTCGAAAGCCAAATCGCGCGAGGTGTATTTCAAGCCGGACGGCAGCATCAAAGCCACGCTCTGGAAGAAAGGAAAGGAAGATCCGGAAGAAGAGATCAGCTTCCACACGGACAATGCTACTTTCGACCCGATCTCAGCGGCGTTTCTTGCTCGAAGCTTGCCGGTGGAGGAGGGAGAAGAGCTTTCCTTCGACGTATTCAACGGCAAACACCGTTTCCTTATCGGGCTCAAAGTCGATGCGAAAGAAACGATCTCGGTGAACGGAACTAAACGTCTCGCCTATCGCGTTACACCGTCTGTTCGAAAGCTCACCGACACAGAAGGTGAGAAGCGCCTGCGTTCAGCGACCCTTTGGATCTCTGCCGACGATGACCGCCGCGACGTTCTCAAGGTAAAAAGCGAAGTATTTGTCGGATCGGTGAACGCCCAGCTCGAAAGCTTCACCCCCTTCCCGGATGACATGCCGCCGACCACCGCGCGCGCATCGCTCAAGCCTGTCGCTGACGCTCCAGCCAAATGAATGACACTCGAACGGTCGTTCACTTGGCACTGAACGGTAATTCCTGCCGCTAACTCTGCCTGTGGATTGCAGAAAATCCGGCCCCGCTACCGGATAAGTTTTTTCATCTCCGTTAAAATTACAGTTAAAGCAGCCCTTTATATCGGCCGATACATTTCTTTACGAAGCGGGCTGCCGAAGATCCGTTTGTTAAGAGAAGTGGCAACAAAGTTGCTACGAGTCCCTTAGGTTTTAAACGGTTTTGGATTTTCGCAGCCTGGCTGGTTTGCCCGCATCTACTCAGAATGCGGGCGGTTCATGCAGTTTCAGGGCGGCTGCACCTCGCGTCACTTTGGGTTGGGTAAACATTTAAGGGTCGACTAGGTTATGGCAGACGAATCTCGCGCAGAATGCCCCGCAGAAATCGTAGAAGCTCTCGAAGACATGAATATCGAAATCGCGCTGCTCCAGCAGCTCGTCCTCGCTCTCGCCGAGAGCGCAGAGACAATCTCGCGTCCCGCTTACAATGTAGCAGCGAAGAACGCTCACTAACTCGAAACAAACGAAAGCGACGAGGTCCTCCGAATGAGCGCTGCTCACGGCGCTCTCGCGAGGACTTGCTTTTCGCTTATCGCGGACCCGTATGGGTCGGATCAACGCACTTCTCTCAACACCAGTGAATCAGCGCGTGGATCGATCGAATCGATGCGCAGACGGATCCGTTCGCCGCGCCGCTTCCGCGCGCTCTCGGTGTCTTTCATGTCTGACGCTGGGTGGAATGGGCTCATCATGAAAAGCTGATCCAGCTCGGCGAGCGGCTTCGGCCCGTCAGTTTTAATGATCAGAGCGTCAAGCTCACGGATGTTCTCTTGAACCAAATAGCGGAGCAGATAGTAACGGCTCCGTTCGCGCTGGATCTGAAACGCTTCGTCCAGGCCGCTCTCCAAGCTCGCCAAAATCTCGGCAAGCGTCTCTTCGCTGTAGAAGATCTTTCCCGTGCGCAAGAACTGCGAGATCTGTCGCTGATTCAACAGGTCTGCTGCGCGCCGAATGGGAGAAGTTGCTTGGATGTACGCTGGAAGCCCAAGACCGTAGTGGCTGCCCGGCATCGTCCCGGTAACTGACCGCTTCAAAAAGCTGCGCTGATAGTAGTCGCGTGCCGGCCCTTCCGGAATCTCCAAGCCCTGCTCGTCGAGGTTTACATCGGGTGCTTCCTGCGAGCGATAAACGAGCGGGAGCGAGTGCTCGCTGCCGAAAAGCGCTGCGGTTTCGTTCGCGAGAATCATCATCTCGCTCACAAGCTTGTGCGCCGGCGTGTCCTCGTTGGCCTCTTCAAGGGTGAGCGTGTTGTCCGGATGGATCTTCACAGTCATTTCGCGCCGATTGAACTGCATTGCACCGGCTTGAAGGCGCCGCGCTTCAAACACGCATGTCGCGTCCCAAAGAAGCAGGAGCATCTCCTTCACGAGGATTCCATCGCCGGGCTCATACAGGAGCTTATCGACAGCTTCGTAGCTCAGGCACTTTTTCACTCGGATCATCGAGTGGGTGATGCGCCGCCGGAGCGGCTTGAAGTTCTCGTCCACCTCGACGTAGAGGCTCATGACAGGCCGGTCGACATCCTCGAGCAAGCTCGCCGCCTGTTCCGAGAGCTCGGAGGGCAGCATCGGAATGTGAGCATCGGGGCAGTAGATCGATGTTGCACGACCGAATGCCTCGTCTTCGAGCGCCGAACCTGGAGCGATCATCGCGTCGACGTCAGCGATATGAATTCCGATTCTGTATCCGCCTTCGATGTGCTCGATGGAAAGCGCATCGTCGCGGTCGAGTGTCGATTCACTGTCGATGGTCAACGTGAACAGGCCGGTTGCCTCTTCGCGATGAGGACCGCTAAAGCTCGAGGCGGGACGCGCTGCGACCTCCTGTGCTTCTTTGATCACAGCGTCTGAAAATCCGGAGGCTCGCCCGAGGCGAATCAGTGTGAGGTTCTGATCGGGGTTGAAATATTTCGCCGCGACAAGGATCTCGAACGCGCGATCTCCACCCTTTTTCTGCAGCGAGACGCGAGCGCGGGTCGCGATCTCATCGACCATCGCCATCGCGTCCTTCGCCCCGTCGAAGCTCTTTCCGAAGGCAGCGTAGTTCTCGAGCAGCTCGACGGATTTGGGGAGCGGAGTCACTCCGTCGGCGATACGTTTCACGACGGCATCGATGAGCTCGTCGCGTTTTCGAGCTTGCGCCAGCTCAGCTTCGACCTGAAGCTTGAGCGACTGGACTGTTTCAGCCGGACGCGCTTCGAAACCCGTTTTCTGACGTTTGAAATAGATGCGGTCACCAAGCAGCGCCCGCCGGGCAGCGAGATGGCTGAGCAGCTCGTTATTGCCGAAAGCAAGCTCAGCGGCCTCGACGATGGTCAGCTCGCGCGATTCTTCAGAAAAAACGCCCCAGAGCTCTTCGAGCTGGAGTGCAGAGACGAGCTTATCCGCTTCAGCCTGTAGCTCTTCGAGGAAGCGCGCTTTTTGTGCCGGATCGGTGGCTGTCTCCGGAAGCTTCCCGGGTAGAAGATAAAGCCTTGCTGCCGGCAGCTCGAGCTGAGCGGAGCGTGCGTTGAGGATCACGAACTTGTCGCGCTTCTCTGCGACGACCGCTCCGAGGAGGGGAACGCCGTGCTGCTCGTATTCAACGATGCTTCCGAGCGCAATACGATTGTCCGCTTCAGCGGTTACTTTTTTGGATCCGAGGATTCGCATTACTACTTGTTGCTCGGATTGCCCTCGAAGGGGTCAGGAAGCTTGGAGTCGTCCTCAGTCGTTTGGTTCGCCGACTCTGGTGACGCTGACTCCGGAGATGCATGTTCGTCCGGTTTCTTGAGCGCCTTTACTATTTCGGCGACACGAAGCCTGCCGGTTTCCGTTGGCGGCGCTTCGTTCGCTGTCTGCATGCGGATCGGTTCAGGCTGTTTCGCCTTCTGCGCCGCGCGCTTCTTCAAGAAGTCGGCGACAAAAGTAGCGCCGAGCAACACGAAGACGATGATGATGATCAGTTTCACTCTCAGACCAGCCTCGAAAGCCTTGTTCTCTGATGAATAGGCTCTCTCTACAAACTAATAATTCGCCGCGAGATTCTGGGTGTCTCTTTCTAATCGATGCACGGACCGTTATACGCGATCGACACCCCGGACGCATTGGCGTAGCATGCATTCGGAAAGTTCTTCTTGTTACAGCCGCATACTGGCTGTCCACCCGGCTCGCAATCAGCGGGCATCCGTCGACAGACCCCCTGACGATCGATTCCTCCGCAATCCTGCTGCAGATCGCAGTAAAGTCCTGCAGGACACTGAAAATTCGCTGCCCCTCCGCACTGGACGATAACGCCACCGCCTTGCTTGCAGCCGACGGTCAGCGCAAACAGAAGGACACAAAAAGCTTGCCACAAAGATGCGGTTTTCACCACACGCCCCCAAATTCATTCTCGCGAGACTGCATTTTAACGCAATCCGGCAGTTTTGAGCCAAGAATTTTTGTCACGACACCGGCGCGGTCTGAAGCGGTGCAGACTGATGAGCCCGCAGCTCCTCCGTATGACGAACCACTGCGTCATACGGGTCCAGCTTGTCCTTCGCCGTCATCTCGGCAACCACCTTCATTTCGCGAATGAATGCGGTGAGATCGTCGTTCACCTGATGGAACAGATCGGCAAACACCCACGGTTTCGTGAGATAGATCTGGTGGGCGATGATGACGGCATTATTCAGCTTCGACTGCGCGGATTTCCCTTTCGGCACCTGATGCGATGCGAGCCACTGGTCGAGCGCCTCTTTGAGAATCCCATCCCGTTCGGCGACGAGCTGTTTGTAGAGCTCCTCTTCCTCGGGAGTCGAGCGCCGCTCAACGACCTTTTCAGCTCTCCGATATACGGTGTCCAGCTTTGCCGCGGTGTCCACCAGGAAGCGGGCGAAGTCGAGCTCGTTTGACCACCGGAGCTTCGCGTCTTTCACGCGTTCGCTGTCGGCACCTTCCCGATTCGTGAAGAACTGAATCGCGCCCATGTTCCCGACGAAGTTTGCGAGCGTCTCATTAAACGGCACGTGGTTTTTCACCCAGATCGTATTGTGCAGAATTTCATGGATGACAGTGTTCGCGAGTGAAGTTTCGTCGTAGCGCAGCGTGGTCGAGAGAAGAGGGTCGTTGAACCAACCGAGCGTGCTGAACGCAGCGCTTGGTCGGAGATAGGTGTCAAAGTCCCGATCATCGAGCTGCTTCGCAGCGGCGTCAGCGTCCTCCTTATCGAAGAAGCCCTTGTAAGGAATGCTGCCGACGATTGGGAACCACCACGTGACGGGACGGAGCGCTACCTTTGACGATCCGCTCAGAACCCAAAGCAGCACATCTCGACCCACGTCGGAGTATTGAGTGAAGCTTCCTTCGGGAAGAAGTCCGATCTCCTGGCTGAATGCACGCGCGTCAAGAACGAGCTTGAGCTTCCTTTTCGTGGTCTCATCGACGTTCGGCTCGTTGACGAGCTTCTCGATCTTCTCCCGTTTAAACAGTATCCGCGCTTCTTCCCAGCCCGCCTGTACGACGTATTTCGGTGAGCAAGAGCTGAGAAGACAGGTCGCAATACCGGCGAGGATGAGAGCGAGGACGCTGAAACGAAATGAACGGCGCAGTTTTTTCAGGGCTCGCTCGCTGGTTTAGGTGTCAGTGTTGCTTCGGGCGTTTAGCTCGGCGGCAGTGGATCGGGGACGGTTTTTATCGATTCAACAGGAACGCCAAGTGCCTGGCTGAGTAGCGTCGGCCCGTCAGGGGCAAAAAGATTGATCTTGAGCAGCGTCGAGATCATCACTTCCCCCATGACATCGTATCCCTCGATATTCGGATGCAGTCCTTCCGGCCGATTGAGCAGCCGACAATTGTTGACGTCGCACGTGTTCGAGAATGCGTGATGTGGGTCGGCGAGCACCAGGTCGTTGACGATAGCGCGGGTTCGCACTTCGTTGTTGTACGTGGCCAGGAATGGATTGAGGAACTGGTGATCACAGCATGATGGGACAATCGTCGAGAGCACCGGGGTCGTTCCTACAGCTTTGGCGACGTTGATCATTGTCTGAATCGCCCGGCCATATGTTGAGGGGGACGCAGGGATTCGGGCGTCGTTCGACCCTTCGGCAATGATCACCACATCGGGGCGCGTATGCACGACGAGGTTGATGAAACGCGCGACGCCGCCTTCGGTGAGATCTTCTCCCGAAAAGCCCCAGTTGCGGACGCCGATCCCGAGATAAGATTCGATTCGGAGCGGATAGCCCTGCTCCGGCCGATTTGGATTTGGAGAAACTTCCACATGGCTGTCGGGCGAGATGAAATCACCCTCGCCGCGCGTAATGCTGTCGCCAAACGCCGCGATATCGATAACTCCATCCCCGTTGGTATCCTGGAGAAGAGACTGAGCGACAACGTCGGGGTTAAGAGCTGCCGGCGCGGTCTGGGCGCGAGCGACTGCGGGCGCAAGCATGAGAAGGCCGATAATCAGAGCAAAGTTTTTCATACGCGTACGTTAGTTGCTAGGTGTTGGAGAAGGAGATGGAAGCGGCGGCGGAAACATCTCCGGCGGCCCATCGGGTGGCGTGGCATCAGACATCGTATTTTTCTCAACCGGCTTGTCTTTCCCGAGACTTTCGGTTGAGGTCGGCGTCCAGCTCAAATTGCGGATGATGCCGTCACTCTGAGTAACTTGGACACTTTCTCGAGTATCCACGTTGTAGAGGAAGATTTCGAAGTGACCTGACTTCGGAGTGGTTTCACTCACGTAGAGAAATCGCTTGCCGTCTTGGAGCCACTCAGAGTCGAGGTCCAGGCCAGGCTGCGTAACGGCTGCGACGGGCTTCGACGAAGTGTCGCGTTTGTGAAGGAAGATATCGGTATCTTCTTTAGAACCGAATGAATACGAGTAAGTTTGCCCATCCGGAGCGAAAGCAGGACGAGTGGCCGAGAGATTTCCAGTCGTGAGTACGGTGACCCGTTTGGTTTTGAGATTGTAAGCGAGCAGGTCGATGCCCGGCCAATACTCGGTCGTCTGGTACATAATTTCATCGCCGGTCGGAGCCCACCGAGGGCAGCCGTATTCTTTCCCTTCGGCGAGTTTCACAAGCTCTTCGTATCCCGTGCCGTCATGATTCATCACCGAAAGATGAAACGCGTTATCACGATAGGTCATGAAGACGATCTGCTTTCCGTCAGGCGACCAATCCGGATCCCAGTCTCCACCCTTGTTGTTCGTGAGCTGTTTCACACCGGTGCCGTCCGAATTTGCGACGTAGATCTCCTGGTCGCCGGTACGAGTCGAAGTGAAAAGAATTTTCGTCCCGTCTTTCGAAAAACGAGGTGAATCGTTGTCACCGTTGCTGGTGATGACGGGTTTCGCGACGAGGGTTGCGAAGTCAAGAACGTAGACCTCTTTCTTTCCGTTCAGCGCGTAGGTGAAAGCGATCCGTCCCTTGGTGAGATCAAAATACTTCACCAGAATTTCCGACTCTGCAGCCAAGGCGGTGCTTGCGCTGATCGTGACGAGCGAAATCGCGGAAAGGACTGAGGCAAGTTTGAGACCTGCGAAGAAGCGAAGAAAGCGTGCTCTCATCTGCTCGTAAGCGCTCCAATTCCAAAGATTACGGCTGAATATAGAAGTGACGTGAAAAGCTCATTAAATATTTGAGCTAAAAAGTAAAGTCTCTATCAATTGACGACAAATCAACGCGTAAATTCCCGCCATAAGATCATCGGCAACAATGCCGATGCCGCCAACAAGTTTCTCGAGCGTGCGGCATGGCGGCGGCTTGAGAATGTCGAAGAGGCGAAACAGGGCGAATGCCAGAAGGTAGTGGAACCAACCGGACGGGAGCCCTCCGATGATTGTTATCGCGTAGCCTGCGAACTCGTCGATAACGATTGCTTGCGGATCCTTACTCTCACCATACAACCCACTCTTCCAAACTGTGTGCGCCGACCAGAATGCGATCGCGGAGACGCCGACAGCTAATATAACGGTGTTTGGAAAGGTGCTCAGCTCTGGCGCAGCCTGAAAAAGAAGATAGGACAGAACACACGCGACTGCGGTGCCAGCCGTCCCCGGCGCAGCTGGTGCACGACCCGAATAAAAGCCGGTGGCAACAAAATCGGCGAAACGTGTGAGCGGGGAGGGCATGGTGAACCCGTTGTTAGCACAGTGCGCGATCCTGCGCTCGTCTTCAGCGCAGTTGCGGCTTGCGCTGAACGCAGTTCCTGACTCTCGGACATCTGCTTCGGAGGGGCTCGGGTTGAGCGCAGTTCCTGGCTCCACGACATCTCTCCTGCGGCACGAACAGCTACGGGGCGAAATAACGGGGAAACCGCATTGTCCTGGGACCGAGTCCGAACTGCCACGAATTTCCTAATGGGCATTGACTTACTCGGATTATAGTCTAGTTTCGCGGAACTCGCGGTGATCCGTTTTCACCGATCGGTTCTTTGTCCCTGTTGGAGTAAAATCATCATGGAGAAACGAGTCATCCTCAGCGCCTTTGGAGACGAGGGTGCAAACTCTCGAGCTCCTCGCGAGCAGCTCGCTGTTCTCGCCGCGCTCGGTTTACACTACTACTCGCTGCGCAACGTCCAGTTCGGCCCCGTGCCCCAGCATTTCACTACACTCAGCAGCGCTCAGGTCGCAGAACTCACTGAGCTCCATGCCGAATACGGCATGAGCGTCGCGGAGCTAGGCACTGCCATCGGCAAGACCAAGATCGTCGAAGAGGAGGACGGCACGGCAAACAAGTTCGTGTCCGATGCCGAATGCCTCCGGCAGTTGGACCACGTCATCGAGCTGTGTGGCAAGTTCGGCACGAAGATGATCCGCGCCTTCACCTTCTACCATCCGAAGGGAAAGAAGGCCGCGGACTACGTGTCTGCGTCGGTCGATCGACTCGCACCTCTCGCCGAACGTGCTCGCGCCGCCGGAGTTGTCCTCGGTCTCGAGATCGAAGCCAACCTGATCGGCGAGGACGGTGCGACCCTCGCCTCGATCTGTCGGCAGCTTAAGAACGATCACGTCGTCACGATCTGGGACGGTGCGAATATCGCGTGCCGGAACCTCGGCCGCGATGACTGCCTCGGCCACTTCGCCGCGATGGCCGACACGGTCGGCTGGATGCACGCGAAGGACTATCAGATCCAGACTGGGCTGCCCTGGGCTGGTCATGTCGACGAGGAGCGTCTGAAGCATTTCGTTCCCGTCGGTCGCGGAGATTCCGCCTATCCGAACGTCTTCAGCCACGTCCGAAGCAACTTTGCGACGTACGCCGATCGTGCGGAGCGCCTCGGTCTCCCGGGATTCGTCATCACCCTCGAACCGCATTTGAAAGGCGGCGGCCAGTTCGGCGGCTTCAGCGGTCCGGACGGAATGGGCGTCGCGCTCCGTGCGCTCGATTCCATGCTGCAGGAATGCGGATTCCGCACATCGCTGCGCTGCATGAACGACGTCCTGGAGTCCCGAGAGTCCTAATCCGACTTCTCTCCAACCGATGATCCAACAGGCCCGGTTGCAATACGCTCCGGGCTTGTTCTCGGTCCACACCAAGTGCCGACCGAGAACAAGCCCGAGCGGAAAAGGTTCATGATTTTACCAAGGTTTGAAGTCTTAAAGACCCAGTACACCGCCGCAGGGCGCCTATATTCGAGTACAAGTCTCAAACAGCGTGTTATCCGCGCAAAAGGCGCAGCACGCTGCTCAAAGATGCAGGTCTGAAGGAGCGCGTACGGCTGCGCGTAAAAGTCTCAAACAGCGTGTTATCCGAACCGGAAGGCTCGACTCTCTGCCGAACCATTTAAGTCTTAAAGACCCTGTGCGTCTTTGGACGAACCATCGATTCCGGCCGGCACCGGACTCCACGTTATCCCACCTACCCAACAATTGATTAAATCCCCCAAGAATACTAAATTCTCTCCATGTAGCATGGGGAATGCCTCGTGTCTGTTCTTTGAAGGTTCGCTCGTTATGGGAACTACAAAATGTCTAAGTCTAAGCCTCAGTCGAAGCGCCGTACCTCTCGCGCGGCAAGTGTAGCAGAAATGTTTCGACCCTCTCGCGGCAGCGTAATGGGCTACCGGCACTTTCGCACCGGAACGAACAACCAGGACGCGGAAGAAGCCAGACCGATCGGTAACTACTTTGCGGCGATGCTTTCGGATGGCATCAGCACTCACGAAGATCGAAAGAAGATGTTTAGCGAATTCGGCGCTCGCGCCATCGTCAACATCGGTCTCCGAAGCTTGGCGTCGGTGATGGAGAAGCACGGTGGCTCAGCCGTCAAAACGGTCCTCAACAAGATGCTGCGTCAAACCGCGCTCGAGGTAATAGCGCTAGTTCAACGATTCGCGCACACCAAAGAGATGGCGCCCAGGGAGATGTCCGACTTTTTAGAGCATCACTTTGGTGCGACGATGGTGGGCGTAATCATTGGACCCAGAAAGACGCACATTTTCTGGCTCGGGGACGGCCTGTATGCCGTGAACGAAAAAGTCGTCCGTTTCGGACGAGACACGATGAATCATCCGGCGAACATCGTCCATGTGGCTTGGGACCTGCTTGTCCATGGTGACACAAAAATACGGTTCGGTGTTCACTCGATCGACACATCGGAGATCGACACACTGTTCATCGGTACCGACGGAATGGATTCGTGGTTCGACACTTGTAAAAACGGCAAGATCCGTAAACCTGTGAAAAACCTACTCACCCTGGTTAAGAAGTGCGGTGGCGATGGTTCCAGTGTTTTGCACGGACTGAACTACAACCAGCTCAGCCGGTCGCAAATGGAAACGAGCCTTCTCTTCGGCGACGATGCCACATACTTCGGTGTGCTGCGCAATCGGCCGAAGAAGCCCCGAACGAAGACTTGACGGGTCCCAGCGAGAAAGCGTTCTACCGGCCGGCGAGGGGGCCTCGAGACACAGTCTTGAAAAGCCCTCGCAACACTTTCAACTCCGCGAACTGCTACAGCTCGATCTCAACCCTTTGCGCTCTCGGAGCGACACCCACTAGACCTCTCAGCCGAACTTCACAGGCTTAGCGAACTACCCCCAATTGAAAATCCTCGTCCAAGCTACTAAATTCCGCACGTGATGCGTGGGAAACGTCTCGCGCCTGTTCTTTCAGGTTTCGTAGTTGGGAAGTGGAAATGTCTGATCAACCGTCTGCACTTACGCCGGGTACCCAGGAATCTCCCGTTTTCATCAAGTACCATGGAAGCGTAATCGGCTTCGACCACCACGCAAAAGGCGTGAACAACCAAGAGGCCGTCGGCGTGCGGCTCGCTGGGGACTACATGATCGCGCTGCTGGCAGGCGGCGTCGAACGCGAAGACGGCGGACCGGTTCACAACGAGCTCGGTTCTCGACTCGCGGTGAACATTGGGATGGGCCCCTTCGAGCACATGATTACCCATTATGGTCACGTAACGCTCGACGGAGTGCTCCGCGAGATAGCAAATCGGCTACTGGACGTTCTCAAACCGATGCTTCCGTCCGGCGCGACGAAGCGCGAGACCTCCGAATTCTTGGAGACCCACTTCGGAGTGACCCTGACGGGCGCTGTCGTGGGACCAACGCAGTCAACTATCTTCCATTACGGAAGTGGAGTTTATGCCACCGACAGCCATGTCTGCCGAGGCAATGTCCGCCGAGTGATTGGGGAGAACGCACAGTCAAGACCACACCGTCTATCAGACGTAATGTGGGAGCTCATGGCGCGCGGCTGGACAGATGCGACCTTTAGAATTCACTGTTGTGACAACGACGACATCGAATCGCTTCTCGTCGGCACTCAAGGGATGATGCGATTTTTCGAACGCTGCGCGCAAGTGCGCAACAACGATCCGCTCGGCGAACTGTTCTACCATCTGTCCCACCACGGCGACGGTGGTTCCGGCACCCTGCACTGGATGAACTTCGATTCCAGCACTCAACCGCCGACCACCAAGGCGCGGTTCAAGAATGATGCAACCTTCTTCGCAATTCGGAAGAATCGATAGACGCGCCACCTCCCAACGATACGCGTTCTAATCTCCGGTATGCGAGGGTACCATAAGACACTCTCTTAAAACTCCCTCGCAACTTTCAATCCCTCAACGCGCCCGCCGCCACCTACCAAGTAAATAGCCTTTTAACTCCCGCGCAAATCCGTGCTATCACAAAACTTCACCCATCCAGCCGAGGCACATGCAAATAGGCCCATACACCGTCACCTCGCTTGTCTTCGACCACTTCCGCCTTGACGGCGGTGCGATGTTCGGCGTCGTGCCGAAGCCGCTCTGGGAGCGACGAATACCCGGAGACTCCCAAAACCGAATCCAGCTCGCCTCGCGCGTCCTTCTCATTGAAGGCGCCGGCCGAAAGATCCTTGTCGATATCGGGTGCGGTTCGAAATACACGCCGAAGCAAACCGACATCTACGTTTTCGTTCCCCAAGTGTCTCCCGCGCCCGAGGTTCAATTCGCAGATGTCACAGACATTATCCTCACGCATCTCCACTTCGACCACT
>JAXLVP010000001.1:0-3256849 GCA_046328905.1 Bdellovibrionota bacterium | reverse complement strand
ATACGTTCGATAAAAAAAACGAGAGGATCGGAAGAGCACCGTAGAGGGGTCCAGGGCAGCGCCCCTCGTCATGCGCGTACGCTTACGCGCATAGGCAACAAATGGAGCGGGCGAACGGATTCGAACCCCTCGAAGGCTCCGCGGGCCTTTCGTACGGACGCAACGGCCCTATCAAGTACGGAGCTCGATCGCGAGAGAAACCAGAATAAGTTCGATAAAAAACGAGAGGATCGGAGGAGCACCGACGGGGTCCAGGGGCAGCGCCCCTGGCCGTCATGCGCGTACGCTTACGCGCATAGGCAACAAATGGAGCGGGCGAACGGATTCGAACCCCTCGAAGGCTCCGGTGGAGCCTTCGTACGGACGCAACGGCCTTATCAAGTACGGAGCTCGATCGGGAGAAAAACCAGGGTTGGGAATTTCAACTATAGATTGCCCTTCGACTCACGCGCTTTGCGCGCTCGCTCAGGGCAATTTCTTTCTTGCCTTCGGCAAGGAAAAAATTGCAGCGGGCGAACGGATTCGAACCCCTCGAAGGCTCCGGCGGAGCCTTCGTACGGACGCAACGGCCCTATCAAGTACGCAGCTCGATCGCGAGAGAAACCAGAATAAGTTCGATAAAAAAAACGAGAGGATCTGAGGAGCACCGACGAGGGGTCCAGGGGCAGCGCCCCTGGCCGTCATGCGCGTACGCTTACGCGCATAGGCAACAAATGGAGCGGGCGAACGGATTCGAACCGTCGACTTCCTGCTTGGCAAGCAGGCGTTCTAGCCACTGAACTACGCCCGCGTCTTAACGCGAAAATACCGCTGCTCAATTACCTCAACCGAACAGCGCCCCACTTCTTACCTCAACACCCTACCTTAACTCAAGCTCGATGCTGCTTGTTTTATCCGTTCCAGACCTTTCTTCAGATCTTCGGTCCGGAGCGCAAAGCTGATTCGTACCGCTTTCGGAGCGCCGAAAGCTTCGCCCTGCACTACCACGACATCGTATTTTTCGAGAAGATAGTTTGCGAAATCCTGACCGGAATTGATCACAATATTCCCATCCTTCTTCCCGACGAGGCCATCGATCTCGAGAAACGCGTAGAAAGCTCCGCGGGGCTTTACCGAAAGCTTGATGCCGGGCATCTGTTCCACTGCACCGCACACGATTTCGACACGCTTTGCGAACTCGTCGCGCATCATTGTCGGGAACGCGTAGTTGTCGTCATAAGCCTTTCCAGCAGCATACTGAGCGATCGAGCACACGTTGCTTGTGAACTGGCTCTGGTGGATTGCCATTGCGTCAATGATGTTCCGCGGGCCGGCAGCGTATCCGACACGCCAGCCTGTCATCGCGTAAGCTTTACTGAACGCGTTCACGATCAGAATCTGCTCACGAAGCTCGGGCGCTACCGTAACGATCGATTCATGTTTGAATCCATCGTAGGTGATGTATTCGTAAACCTCGTCTGTAACGACGACGATGTTCGATTTATTCTTCAGCGAGCTGATCACGTTCGCGAGAGCTTTCAGCTCGGCGCCGCTGTAGCATGCGCCGGTCGGGTTCGAAGGCGAATTGATGATGATCATCTTCGTGCGATCAGAGCACGCTTTGCGCAAAGCTTCCGGAGTCAGCGCATAGCCTTCCTTTGCGTATGTTTCCACGATCACAGGCTCTCCACCTGCGAGGCGCACCATGTCCGGATAGCTGGTCCAGTACGGAGCCGGGATAATGACTTCATCGCCCGGGTTCAGCACTACGGCACAAGCCGCGGCCAAAGCTTGCTTTCCGCCGTTCGTGACAACGATGTCCTTCGGAGTGTACTCGACGCCCTGGTCACGCTTCAGCTTGTCGCAGATGACCTGACGCAGCGCGACCGTTCCTTCAGCAGCGGTGTAGCGAGTAAGGCCTTTGTCGAGCGCTTCAACGGCAGCGTCGCGGACGTGTTTCGGAGTGTCGAAATCCGGCTCTCCAACGGTGAATGAGATGATATCTTTCCCTTGAGCCTTCAGCGCGTTTGCTTTCGCTGCTGCTGCAATCGTCGGCGATGGAGGGATGCGTGCCATAGTCTGGCTAAGAGAAACCATTTTGCTGACCTCTTTGATTGACCCTTTTTCTTCAGCTCTGACGAATGTCGGTGCCGATAATCCCCAACATGTGCCCAACCGAGACCCGCACGAGAACCTTCCGGCGCGCACCGACAAGAGCGCGTCGGATGCCGTCATGATTACGGTTCTGAAAAGGTCAGTTTCGGTGTTCGGAATACGGCGAGTGCCGGTTCCGGAAGGCTACACGCTGTCGGCGTCTCGGCGGATGCCCGACAAATGTTCAACCGAGAAGAAATGACAAGATTCTTGGAGAAATGTCAAGGATTAAATATTTCCGCAATTACTTGCTCACCTCGCTCGGCACTTTCAAAGAGCCGAAGACAGAACGCAGCTTTTCATTCACCGTAGGCGGCACCAATCCGGAGACATCCCCTCCGAGCTTCGCGATTTCGCGAACAATACTCGCGCTGATGAACGAACAGTTATCCGAGGTCATCAGAAACACGGTTTCGATCTCTTCCGCGAGATGCCGATTGATAATCGCCATCTGCGCTTCGTATTCGTAATCCGACACCGCTCGCAGGCCGCGAATCACGACTGTGCAACCGAGCGTACGGATGTATTCGACGAGCAGCCCACTGAAGCTCGACACGACGATCTGCGAGTCGACCGCTTTGCCGGCAGCAGCAACAGAGCGCCGGACCAGATCGACCCGTTCTTCCGCTGAGAACAGAACTTTTTTGTTGGGCTGCTCGACAACTGCGATGTAGAGCTTTTCGAACATCCGTGAAGCACGAAGAATGATGTCGAGATGTCCGTTGGTGATCGGGTCGAAAGTTCCCGCGTACACTGCAATCTTGCTCACTCTGGCTGTTCTCCTCGATTGTCGGAATCACCCGTTGATTCAAAACGAAAGTAGCTGACCAGCGTATCGCCGTAGATCTTATCCTTTAGGGGAATTGCCGACAAGCCGCCGGACGAGTCCGTCCGACCCGGCTGGAGATCGGTCGAGGACGATGATTCCAGAACCAAAACGCTTCCCTCGCGCACGAATCCTCCAAGCAGCAACCGCGCTATTTCCAGGCCTGGGTGTTCGGCATACGGAGGGTCCGCGAAAACGATATCAAACGGCGAGCTCGCCCGGTCCGGGGCCTGCAAGAATTTGAGCGCGTCCGAGCAAAGGATGCGAGCCTGCCGGTCGACGCCGAGGTCGGCAACGGTGGATTTCAATCGGTCACAGAGCTTTCGCTGCTTTTCCACGAACGTCGATTTTGCGGCACCGCGAGAGAGCGCCTCAATCCCAAGACTTCCGGTACCAGCGTAGAGGTCCAGCACCGACGCGTTTTCGATATCTGTGAGCGACTGCAGAGAGGAGAAGATCGCCTCGCGCACCTTTTCGGTCGTCGGACGCAAGCCGGCAACGTCGTCCGACCGAATCACTCGACCCTTCAAAGTGCCGCTAACAATGCGCATGCGAACGTTAAAACTCCCTACTTTCGGCCTTGCTTTCACCGAACCCTTCCGCGTAAACTGCCTGCCGTATCGACCGCAGTTTCAACTCCGAGAGAGCCATCATGGGCCATTCCGACAATCTCGCACTCTACGTTGCCAGACGCCAAAAGCGGCTGAAGTATTGGTGCGACCGCTTCGAGCAACAGGGCCAGTCCTCTGACCGCGCCGCCGAGATCAAGGAGCGCCTAAACACGTATCGCCTGCTGTTGTCAAAGCTGGTCAAGGCGTCGACAGAGCAAGAAGTGCAGGACGTCGAAGGCCGCGTTCAGTGCCTCGAGCGCGAGCTGACCACCCTGTTCGAAGCTCGCCGACTGATGACCTCGTCCATCGGTGTATCAGCCGTCATCACCGCAAAATAATCGCGGTTTATCGCGAAGTTCAGCCCAGCCTTGAAAAGGCAACTTGTCTTTTTGGTGCGATGTCTTTAAAAGGACGTGGGTCCAGAGTCCTTTTCAAAAGTTACGCCGCGTACTCGCGGCGTAACTTTTAGAAAAGACTCTGTCCGCCGGAGCTTCAGCGAAGGCGGATAGGTTTGCAGGTTGTACAAGATACGAGGCGTTAGCTCAGTTGGTAGAGCAGTTGCCTTTTAAGCAACGGGTCAGTGGTTCAAATCCACTACGCCTCAATTCCCCTCTCCTCTTCCCTCTCATAAACCGCAGATGCAGTCTTACTCGCGCTCGAGCGTGAAGATCTCCATGTTGTCCTTACGTCCTTCGAGGATCGCGTGACCGAGGCTTCTGAGATGAATCATGTCCGAAACGAGGTTCGCGGTCGTCTCGCTGATCGCGAGCGATGACCCTTCGCTCGACGCAAGGCTCTCGAGCCGGAACGCGATGTTCACGGTGTCACCGAGAACCGTAAAATCCCTCGCGCTGCTCGTCCCGACGGCGCCCATCAGTGCTTCGCCGGTGTTCAGTGCGACTCGGCACTTCCAAGGATGTTCGCTTTGATGCTTCCACGCGCCTGAGCTTGCGAGCGCTTCGGTTTCTTCAAGAATCTTCGCCGCGGCGCGGACAGCGTTCACGGCAGATGTCTCCGGCGTGAGATCCGGATTCTTCCACAACGCCATGACGCAGTCGCCGATGTATTTATCAATCTCACCACCGTTTGCAGTGATTGCCGCCACTATCCTGCGGAACCAAGAGTTGAGCATCTCCGCAACATCGTGCGGTGGCAGCTTTTGGGACAACGCAGTGTACCCGCAAACATCCGCAACCAGGACCGTAACTACGACGGAGGACATCTTCGCCGCATGAGTACTGACGATCGTTTCGTCTTCATCCTGATCACGGCGCGGGCTTGACGCACCGCGGCTCATTTCAACGGTGATCTTCACGTTGCCGATTTGAACGACATCGCCGCTGCAGAGGTCGACGGGAGCGGAGATGCGGCGTGAGTTGAGCTGCGTTCCGTTCAAGCTGGAGAGGTCGCTCAGAACGACTCCGGTGGCCGAGGCGCTCAACACCGCATGAAAGCGAGACACAGATTGGTTCTCGATGACCAGATCGTTTGCTCGAGCGCGGCCGATTCGGAAGACTTGCCCCTCGCCGAGTGAAATCGTCTCACGCGTAGACGCGCCCTCGCCTTCGACCTCACCGAGGTCGAGCGTCCCGGCGCTTGATGAAACAGGCGTCGCCTTGCCGTTGGTCGGCAGCTCACAGTGTAGAAAAGCGATGATCTCTGGAGTGTCGTTCATTCTCGGCTAAAGCCAATTTCCGCCCTTTGGAATAAAGCGATCGGGAAGCTCGGGCTTAAAACAGTCTCGGCTCGAAACGAAAAGATTGAAATACACGAGATGTTTTATCGCCGCGATTCCATCCTTCCAGGTGATCTTCTTTCCCTCGATATAGTTCCGAGGAAAATAGGAAATCGGTGGCTCCATCACCCGTAGTTTCAAGCGTGCCACTTTCGCCGTAACCTCCGGCTCGAACCCGAAGCGGTTTGATTCCAATTTCAGGTTCTTGATCACGTCGCTACGGAAGAATTTGTAGCATGTTTCCATGTCGCTTAAATAGAGACCACTTAGCAGGTTGCTCATGATGGTCAGAAAACGGTTGACCAGATAGTGCACCGTGCGATGGACCTGATAGCTGTTCGCCTTGAACCGCGAGCCAAAGACGACATCGGCCTTCCCGTCGATGAGCGGCTGAAGCAGGGAGGGAATGTCTGACGGCTCGTATTCGAAATCCGCGTCCTGCACCCCGATGAAATCACCGGTTGCGCGGTCGATACCGGCACGAATCGCAGCGCCCTTACCCTGGTTGTAGGGCTGCTCGACGTAGATTACCGATGAGCGGAACTGAAATTTCTTCAGCAGCTCCCGCGAACCATCGGTCGAGCAATCGTCGACAATCACGAGCTCCTTGTCGATCGGAAGCGAGAGGTCATCGACCACATGGAGGAAACGCTCCAGGTGATCGATCTCGTTGAAGACCGGGATGATCAAGCTCACTTTTTGCCGTGCGTCGCCCACTCGTGCTCCTCAAAAATTGAACAAGTCTCTATATAACTGCGCCTCTAGGTTGCCAACAGCCGCAGAGCCAGGTATAGGCACTGTTTTACTCAAGTGACCCATGCAGAACGCACTGACGAAACCCCGGGCCGACATCGACCAGCCGCTCAATGGAGAGCCTGCTCATGGGGTGGATAGCTACGTTGCGCGTCGAAACTGGCTGCTTACGGTTTGCCTCGACCTCCTTCTCTGCCTGCCTCTCGTTGCTCTGATCTGCTTCTACGATCTGAACTCCCCGTCGATTAACTACCGGGATGAAACGACACACATTCGTGCCGTCCAGGAGATGCGGCAGAACGGGGATTACTGGACGCCGACTGTTCGAGGGAAACCGTATTTCAATAAGCCGCCTTTCAAGATGTGGCTGACATTCATCCCGCTCAAGGTTTTCGGAGAGTCCGCCTTCTCTTACCGCTTCCTTGACGCCCTCGCGGGTGTTTTGACCTGCTGCTTACTCTATTTCTTCGCACGATTTGCCTTCCGCTCGCGCGTAGCCGGCGTTTTGGCACCGCTCCTGCTCATCGGTTGCATGGCGTATGTCTTCGGGCACGGGGTGCGGAAGGCTGTGCAAGACAGCATGCTCATTTTCCTCGACACACTCGGAACGATCCTCGGCTGGCTTTGGCTTCAAGCGCTCGGAGTCATTCCGAGCTCGACTCCTCAGACCAGACTCCGCACGCGACTTCTCGCGGTCGCCGGCGGAGCCGCGATTGGTCTCGCAATCCTGACGAAGAGCGCTGCGGGAATAATTCCTTACGGGGTCTTCGGAACGTTTCTCTTACTCGCGGGTCTGCTACCAACGATGTTGCGGAAACATAAGGCCCAGCTCATGCTCGTTGTCGCAACGACGTTGATCGTTGCCGGCAGTTACCTGGTCCCTCACATGCTCTTCACGCCCGGCTTCTTCGGGACGATGGTCGGCCAGGAGATCGTCACGCGAACGACCGAGGGCTATCACAACAAGAGTCAGCTCTGGTTTTATTTTATCCGGCTTTTCGAGGATCGCGAAGGAGTACCTCCCGAGCTGCTCACCCTCAGCTTCATTTACTTCGTGGGAATGTGGCTCAAGCGGCGCTCGCATCTGCACCTTTTCTTGGCGGTCTGGTCCACTCTCCCTCTCGTGGTGTTCACATTGATCCCCTCGCGGCTCACCTGGTACATCTCTCCGTCGTTCCCCGGAATGTCATTGATGATCGCGGGAACTGTCGCGGCGGCAGTGAAGTGGCTGTCTCCGCGGCTGCGCTCGTGGTGGGAGGGCAACAGCGCTTTCAGCTCCGGCATCGCGCTTGCAGGCGTCTTTCTTGCGCTTTCCGCTGGGACAAGCACTTGGCACCTCGTCGCGATCGGTAAGGAGTTGATCTCGATGGAGCCACGAAATGTCGCTGATCTGCTGGCTACCGACATCATCAGGTACGCCGAGCATCATCCGGGTCACGCTGGCATCATCCGCCTGCGTGCGCCGGCGTATGCGCTCCATGAGAGCACGTATGGCGGAATGATCGACCCCCTTTCCGTCTCCACGGACGATGTGAATGAAGCGCTCCGCTTAGCCGAGAGCGGCGGCTTCGCTCTGTTCATGACGAGCCTTCCTGCGTTCGCTGAGGTCGCGGCGCGGAAGCCAATCGCGGCGTATCGTTACCTTCCACCGATGTACGATCGCACGCAGTGGATGGTCGCATTCACAATCGACCCCAAAGTCCACTTGCGTTCGCTGACCTTGGCTCGACAGCTTCTGCAATTCGGCGGGGCTGCGACCCGCGTTCACTTTGGCCTCCGGCCGGAGGAACGCGGAGCGACCTTCCGACACCTTCAAGGAAGTCGCGCGGCGATTCCGATCGAGGGTGACTCAGCGCTGAAAACGTTTGGTGCCTCAGCGGCAGTGAATCTAGCATCGCGAATGGACGGGACGATCCAAGTGGAATTTTTGATGAATGACCGGATCGTGGAGACATTGAAGCTGAGCGCGTCAGACTTCCACACCTACCGCTTTGAAATCCCGGCTGACCATTGGGCGAACGGAACGAACGTGCTGTTCCTTCGAGTCACTGCACTCGACGGTCAGAAGATCTTGGAAGACACCACTCCGCTTGCGCTGAACTGGTTAAGCATCCGGCTGAAACAGCCAAACGATCAGGCCGATTCAGGGAACAACCCAGGCACCGACAAGTAGCGCTCGCCCGTGTCGTAGCAAAAAGTAAGAACGCAGCTTCCGTCCGGAATCTCAGGCAGCTTCTTCGAGACAGCGGCAAGAGCGGCTCCCGACGACGGACCAACGAAGATCCCCTCTTTGCGAGCGGCGTCTCCGGCAAATTGAAACGCTTCTTCCTCTTCCACCTGAATGACTCCATCCAGGACCGAACGATTCAGAATGCTCGGAATGAAGCCTGCTCCGATACCCTGAAGCCGGTGAGGCCCAGGTTGTCCTCCACTGATAACGGGAGATTTGGCAGGCTCGACAGCGAAGACCTTCAAAGACGGGAATTGCTCTTTAAGGACTTCCGCGCAACCGGTGATGTGACCGCCTGTGCCGACGCCGGTGATCAGATAATCGACACCTTCCGGAAAGTCGCGAAGAATCTCATTCGCAGTAAAGCGTCGGTGAACTTCGGTGTTTGCCGCATTATCAAACTGCATCGGCATCCATGCACCGGGCGTTTCCTCCACAATCTCTTTCGCCCGAGCAATGGCACCGCTCATCCCCTTCTCCTTCGGAGTGAGCACGAATTGCGCTCCGTAGGCGGCCATAACCCGGCGGCGTTCTATCGACATCGATTCGGGCATGACGAGAATCAAGCGATACTTCTTCACCGCGGCCACAATCGCGAGTCCAATCCCCGTGTTCCCCGAGGTCGGTTCGACGATAGTGGCTCCCGGCGCAAGCAGACCGCGCCGTTCAGCATCCTCGACCATTGCGAGGGCGATACGGTCCTTGATACTGCCTCCCGGATTCGCGCGCTCGAGCTTCATCCAGACCTGGACGCGGCGTGGAAAGAGATTGCTGAGCTGGACGTGGGGGGTGTTGCCGATGGTTTCGAGCACGCTCGTCGCTTTCATGTTCCTCCTGATCGGTCATGGCGAGTGGCACCCGCCCGAGACGCTGCAGACTAGCATCAACACGTTAAAAGCACATACAGTTCCTTCACGGTTTTCTCCGCTAATACGAGCGGATTCATACCGTATCGCCGTTCTTGCGAGCTAAGGTCAGTTTTGCTAACGCTTACTCGGTAATTGCAACATCACGGAATCTTGATGAGTCGTGTAGAACGCACTTCGTTTATCCTGATGGGCCTCATCCTGCTGATGGTAGGCTGGTCCGGTCTGAGCACGCCTTTCATTACGGTGCTCTTCACCTATCTCGCGCTCGACGTATTGCTGTCGGTGCTGAAAAAACCCTGGCTTTCCGTGCTCGCATGTACTGTGCTCGTCATTGGAATTTTCTACGGCTTCGTCTCGTTCCTCCGGCAGGCAATACAGATCCTTCCTCACGTCGCTTCTGCATCAGTGCCTGTGCTCGTCGAATCGGCGCGAACGTATCATTTGGAATCGCTCCTCCCATTCGATGACGCCGAAAGTTTCAAGCAGGTCATCATCGACCTGATGCACGGAGAGCTCGGCAACCTGGCGAATTACGCCAAAGTCGCCACCAAGGAGTTCGTGTTCTTGCTCATCGGCCTCGTGGTTGCAGCCAGCCTGTTTCTGAACGGGGAGCTCGACCTCGACCGGGATCGGCATCGCAAAAAGAACAATCTTTACTCTGCTCTCTGCCAGTCGATCTCTGCTCGATTTAAGAACTTCTACCTGAGCTTCTCCACCGTGATGGGCGCGCAGCTCCTTATCTCGATTATCAACACGTCTTTCACTGCCCTTTACGTGATCATCGCCGGAGTGCCTCATGCAGCGATTATCGTCGGCATTACATTCCTGTGCGGCATGTTGCCGATCGTGGGAAACCTGATTAGCAATTCGATCATTTTTAGCGTCGCTGTGACAATCTCGGTCAACGAAGCGGTGGCGGCGCTCATCTTCCTCATCGTGCTGCACAAATTCGAATACTTCCTGAACAGCAAGATCATCGGCAGCCGAATCCGCAATCCAATGTGGCTCACTCTTCTCGGCCTCGTGGTTGGCGAGAAGCTCATCGGCATCCCAGGGATGATATTAGCGCCGGTGCTGCTCAATTATATCAAGATTGAAGCTTCGGACATCGAGGTCAATTGAAGCCGTTCCGGCAGTTTGCGGCAGCTTTCCCTGTGAGGAGCAGAGATACACACACTTTCCGCCGGTTGATGCATAATACTGCACAGCTCGATCGTCGAAAGGTTCCGCAAGCTGGGAATATACTGCATGTCTGAAGGCTATCTGGGTTTTCTCGTTGGGTTGGTCA
This sequence comes from Bdellovibrionota bacterium, assembly GCA_046328905.1. Taxonomy (GTDB): domain Bacteria; phylum Bdellovibrionota_C; class UBA2361; order SZUA-149; family CAZDWZ01; genus JAXLVP01. The sequence continues at coordinate 3,246,404 of JAXLVP010000001.1, read as the reverse complement.
TCCTCGTCGTCCTGACGATCGACCTCGGGCTATTCAACCGACACACCCATGAGCTCAGCCTGAAGAAGGCGTTCTGGTGGAGCGTCTTCTGGATTGCCTTTGCTCTCAGTTTCAACGTTGTAATCTGCTTCGTCATCGGACCGATTCCTGCGGTCGAATTCCTCACCGGCTATTTGGTCGAGAAATCGCTCAGCGTGGACAATCTATTCGTCTTCCTGATGATCTTCACCTACTTCAAGGTGGAGGCGGCACATCAACGCAAAGTCCTGCTTTGGGGTATCATCGGTGCCGTGGTGATGCGTGGACTGTTGATTGCGGTCGGGATCCGTTTAATTGAGCACTTCCACTGGCTGACCTACGTCCTCGGCGGCTTTCTCGTGATCACGGGCATTCGAACGGCATTCAAGCATGATGAGACCATGGAGCTGGAGCACAAGCCGCTGCTCCGCTTTCTGCGACGATTCCTTCCTCTTACTTCCGGGTACGTGGACGACAAATTCGTTGTCCGGAGGAATCGAAGGACGTTGTTCACTCCCCTTCTCATCGTTCTCATCATGATCGAAACGACCGACCTCGTGTTTGCGCTCGACTCGATACCGGCGATTCTCGCGATAACGCAGGACCGGTTCGTGCTGTACACGTCGAATCTGTTTGCCATTCTTGGCCTGAGGGCGCTGTATTTCGTCCTTGCCGGACTGATGCAGACTCTGCGGTTTCTCAACTACGGCGTATCCGGCATTCTGGCCTTCGTTGGCACGAAAATGTTCGTGTCCTACTGGTATGATATTGGCGAGCTCGCCACTTTGAGCGTAATCTCAGCGATCTTAGCGCTCTCGACAATATTATCGCTCGCATTTCCGTCGAAACAGGATGAATTCTTACCGGCAGAGCCAACCGAGTAACTCCTCTCTTTCTGCTCACCTTGCAGTGGCGGGCCGAATTCTCACGCTCCTGTTCTTCTGCACCACTCCGGTTGCCGCGTTTGCGGACACATTCGAGCATCAGCTCGATAAGTCACAGTCGCGATGTCACTTCGAGCTCAAAGGCAACCTCATCGACCTGAACGGAAAGTTCAACGCCTACAACGGCGTCGTTTCGTTCGACTCGACGAACCGTAAGCCGCTTCAGGTTGCGCTCAAAGCGGATATATCTGACGTCACCGTAGCACGGACGGATAGCCTCGGTTCTCTCGAAGCGCTCTCACCCGAAGCTCTCTTTCGCGCGATTCCGAATCCTATCGTCGCATTCAACAGTACGAGCATCACACCGATCTCGAGCAATCTCTATCAAGTGAACGGCGTGCTTCGCCGTGGGAACAAAGAATGGAACGCGAGCTTCCGCGCCAACTTCGCGCTCCAGAGTGCCGTACGGTCGATGGTCTCGGCCAAGGTCAGCGGACCGGTGCTGAACTTCGCGTCGCAGCTGCCGTTCAAAGTGGCAAACGGGAATGACGAGGGGATGGTCGATTGCCAGCTCACGTTCGTTCCGGCGCAGAGCTTGAGCTCACAAAAGCCTCAGACTCAGCACAAGTAGAGCTCAGCTCGCCTAGCTCTGCTTATCGAAGAGCGACAAATTCTTCTTTTTCGGTGACGGCAGCGTCTTCCGGTTCGTGAGCTCATCATACGCATCGAGTGCGGCCTCACGCGCGTCCTGGTGATTCACGATCGGGCCCGGATATGTTTTGTCGAGCTTCACTCCTGCATCTGCAAGAACAATTCCGGAAGCAGTCCAAGGTGCGTGAACGAATTTTGCAGGCAGCTTGGCAAGCTCAGGGCACCACTTTTTCACATAGCTGCCGTCAGCGTCGAACTTCTCGCCCTGCGCCGTAGGGTTGAACACCCGAAAATACGGCGCAGCATCCGCACCACACCCCGCAGTCCACTGCCAGCCGAGTGTGTTGTTCGCTAAGTCCGCATCCACAAGCGTGTCCCAGAACCACTTTGCACCCTCTTGCCAACGAATCAGGAGATGCTTCACGAGAAACGATGCAACGACCATGCGAACACGGTTGTGCATCCAGCCCGTGGTCCACAGCTCACGCATACCCGCGTCGACGATCGGATAACCGGTCCGTCCTTTCTGCCAAGCTCGGAGAAGTCTCTCGCTTTTCTTCCAGGGAAATTTGCTGAATTCCGGGCGAAGCGGTTCGTCCGGAGTGTCCGGAAAGAAAACAAGAAGCTGATGCGCAAACTCCCTCCAGATGAGCTGGCGCCTGTAGCCTTCAACGCGCTTTCGCGCCGCGGGGTCACGCGAGAGCAGCCGTTCAATCGCAAACCAGATCCGGCGGGGACTGATCTCTCCGAAATGAAGATGCGGCGAGAGCCGCGATGTACCTCGGATCCCCGGCAAGTCGCGGTTCGTATCGTAATCACCGACTGGCCCCTTCAGAAACGACTGTAGCTCGCGCTCTGCGCCCTCCTCTCCCGGAGTCCACGCCGCTGCCATCCCTTTGTCCCAAGGAATGCTCGGCAGCAGGTTCAGCTGTTCGAGCCGGATGCCGCCCGAAACCGATGTCGAGGGACACGGCTGCTTCGGAGCGCGCCTGCCCTCAGCTCCGAGGCCGGCCGCCATGCATGCTCGATAAAATGGAGTGAACACTTTATACGGGAGTCCCTGTTGATTGAGCACCTGGCCCGGCTCGAACAGCAATCCTCCGAGGTGACTCTCCGTTTCCAAGCCGAGCTGCTCGAGCTTGGCGCCGAGCTTTTGCTCGAGGCTCCTCGCGGCAGGTTCATAACGCCGATTCCAAACGATTTTCGCCGCGCGCGTGCGTACGGCAACGGAACAGAGAACTTCGCACGTATCTCCCGAGAAAATCTGGAGAGTCACTCCGATATCTTGCAGCGAGCGAGACAGCACCATGAGCGAATGATGCAGCCACCATTTGGTGGCTCCGCCGGGCGGCCAGTCTCCTTCGGACTCGGGGTCCCAGATGTAGAGCGCGGTAATCGGATTGCCGCTCCGCAGAGCGCTTTCGAACGCGGGGTTGTCTCCAATTCGCAAGTCTTGGCGAAACCAGACGATTGTAGGGGGAAGTGTAGATTCAGAGCTCATCAGGCTGCGAGGTCCCTTGTCACCTTTCGGGCAGCCTCATGCATAACAGAGGAGATGGGTTTTACCAATCCCGTGTGCCTCAAGGGGTTTATGAGCATTTCTTCTCGATTGATTAGTCGCACCACCGCAGCGATTCTGAGCGCCGCACTGTGTGTAGGCTGCATTCCCCCGCCGCGAAATGAACCCGTTGCGTATTACAGCAAGAGCCAGCTCGAGCGCATGGGACTTGTAGTTATGAAAGTCGACGCGACCCTTCAGGACTCAAACGGTAACCCCGTAGGCGGCGTCTTGGTCAGTGCGGAAACCTCCCACTATCGCGAGCTCTCGACGACTTCAAACGGAGGGTACTTCTTCGTGCAGGCGAAAATCACCGAGAAGGAAGGAATCGATTTTCACTTTTCGTCGCCGACCATCGATTGGACAGAAACGGTGACCGATCTGCCGAAGGGCGCAGACAAGATTATGTTGAGATTTTTGCTCAATCCGAATCAAACGATCCGGCTTGCGGCGGTGGAGTATTAATAGCGCGATTGCGCAACAACGACACGGGAAACACTTTTTAGAAAATCTTCTTTCCCACATCGTCCAGGATTTGGCGCTCGCCGCCAGATTCGATCACATTCGCCCTTTGCGCTGAGTGAAGCACGCGCCGTCGCCGCTCCGACAGGAATCAAACCTTCTGACGGAGATTTCAATGTTCCAACGCACACTTCGTTACACCGTTGTATTCTCAGCATTTATTGGACTGGCTCATTCCAACGCGAACGCGCAGGAGATTGCTCCGCCGAAGCAAATCGCGACTACGGCTCCAACGCCAAAACCATCACCGGCACCGACACAAGCACCGTCTCCCGCACCGACTCCCCAGCAAACCGCGAAGCCTCAACCGACGACCGGCAAGATCCAGACGTCCGTAACAGTCGTGTGCACGGCAAAGCCAGTACCCATTTTCCGGCCCAATCCGCCGCAGCAAACTACGATCTACAATGTCGACTGGGATCTGAGCAGCATTCTAGCCTGCTTCAACGATAAGGGACTGGGTACCGCATATCTGCAGTATCTGCTCAACGAGTTCTATCAGAACCAGATTCCGCCGATTGTCACCGGGTCGGGCAACGTGCTCGTATCGTGCCAAGTATGCTATTCGTCGAACCCGAATGGCACGCAAACTCCGCCGAACTATCCGAACTTCTGCACCGTGGTGAACAATTTGGATCCAATTGTCGATCCAAGCGAGCTGTTCTCCCCCGCAGAGTTGGCATGCGCACAAGCGGCGCTCGACAAGCTCGGCAAAAATAATGGACCGGCGACAACAACCAAATAGGTCTGTCGGCACCCTTGCTGCTCATTCCAAATGACGCAGCAAGGGTGTTCTTCCTTATCGAGGGCCACCCGCCGTTCCCTCTCAATCCAAGAGACATTCATGCCGCATCAGCGCATCGACGCGACAAAAGGATGACAGCTCTACTTCGAGCTCAGTCGCACGTTGAGATAATCGCGAAATGCGTCGCGGTCGCGACGAAACATGCGCTTGTCGTAAACTCCAAGCCCGGAGAACTGCGCTGGGACTAAGCCGGGCGCGCTGCTCATTCGGATGAACGGAATCCCACGCGGGAGCAGCTCGCTGACGACGAACCCGTTACTCAGCTCATCGCCTTCATTCCCCGCAAGGAACAGGTCCACGATCGCGAAACTGATACCAGTTTGTATCGCCGAAGTAGCGGCCGCCACGTTAAGACACGCCGTTACCTGAAACCCCCAAGCCTCCAGGGTACGAGAAAGCTCTTCGAGATGGTCCTCGCTATCGTCCAGCAAAAGAATGTGTTGGATCGCTTCCGAGCTCACTATCGTCACGCCTCTGCAAAGCGCCGGTCAAACCACTCCCCGAGCGCCTTGATTCCGGAAGAGCTCACTTTATGCGCGACAGCATCTTGGTGGAAATCGACCGTCGCGCCGGCTCCACGAAGCCAATCTCTCGTCTCCTCCGCGCGGCTGAAGGGAAGGACAGGATCTTCGGTGCCATGAAAAATAAAGTACGGTGGAAGGTCGACCCGCCCCGCCTTCACATCTGCACTCACCAAACCATTCTCGCCAATCACAGCGTAAGGAATGAAGCCGGAAAGGATCCCGACGCCGCGAAACATCCTCGGCTCCATCAAGCTTAACGTAGCACTGAGAGCGCCGCCCTGACTGAAGCCCGCGATATATGTCCGCGAGCGATCGGTGCCGTAATGCTCGTGCGCCTTTTCGATGAACGCCTTCGCCTGCAGCACACCGACCTCCACCTCGCGCAATCGTTCGGCACGAAGCGCAGCGTCTGCCGAAGCAGAGAGCTTCTCGTGCACGGGCCACCAGCTAAAGCCGTTCAAATCCGGAATGGTTGCCTGCGGCGAAACGATCACAGGCTTGATGCGCTCGAGCGCCTTCGAGAAGACCCACATGACCTCCTCAGTTCCCGCCCGGCCATGAACGTAGACCACAAGCGGCTTTCCGGCCGACCCCTCGGCAGGAATATAAACCCGGTGCCGAAGCCCGGTAATAGCGATTTCAGATTCGGTAGCAGGTCTCGAGGTAAGCATAGAGCCTACTCATACCGAACCGCTCAACCCCCTGCCAGGACATTACGAATCAAAGAAAATTTCGCCTTTTGAATCCAAAGCTTGACCGATCAGCCGCAATACACTAAAACGACCCGGCAGTTTTTCAGCTACACGTGCGTCCCCATCGTCTAGCCCGGTCCAGGACACCGCCCTTTCACGGCGATAACCGGGGTTCAAATCCCCGTGGGGACGCCATTTTTCCATTGTGAGCGCCGATTTCGGCCGATTTTCGACGAACGAAAATTGTCGCGGTGCTCATGTGCGGTAGCACACTCCGCTCCACGCCTAATTTCCGTTCGTCGAAACTCGACTCGAACTCGACACTCACAATGGAAAAATGGCCGTGCCGAATCAAACTTTCGATTTTTGTGAGCCAATTTCGGAATAGTCTCGACGAACCAAAGCTGTCGGCGCCCGTGAGCTTACCTGCCAGAGAGGATCAGGATGCCACACAACGTAGATGCTCGCTTTAGGCATTTTGATTTACGCGCTATTTGTGCCAAGAGCGTTTCGCGCTCAACTCTTACTCCGAGTCGCGGTCACGTCGCGCGCGGTTTTCTACCGCGACAACACCTTTTCCTTCCAAACAGTAAACTTTCCGTCGAGTTCGACCACTTCCGCCCTTGTCTCGTTTCCGTCGCGGTAGATCAGATAGTCAAATGGCGATTCACTCGTTTCGTCCGGCAACGCGATCGTAACCGATTGCCGAGAAAGCTCGAGAAAATGAGTTCGAAGCTCCTCTTCCGTGGTCTCAAGCAGGTAGACATCTACAGCCAGCGAAAAATCGCCCCCGGCCCTTCCGTACCCGATGGAGCTCTGAGCCGAGGAAAAACGTTCGGCGCGACCCTCTCCATCCCAGCAATATTGAGAATCTTTTGGTACGGAAAATCGCTCCGCGAGCTTTTGCAAAGCGTCGTTCGGCTCGACACTGTGCAGCAGGATGCTCCTTGAAAGCATTTTCATTTCTCCTTTAGACCAAAGCTCCTAGGTCGAGTGGCTACGTCCGTTAGCCGCAAGAGGTGATCGCCGCGGATATGTATACCGCCGATATCGTATCCTCTAGCAGTCCCACCCGGAGCCCTCAGAGCGGTCGATATCGGCTCCGGAGCGAGGTCCAGCAATTCCCATCGAGCACACTCAGCCTTCATTCCGAAGATGCCCCTTACAAGGTGCTCTGGTTGAGTTTGTTCAAGATAGCTCGTTCTCCAGATGAGGGAGTGCAATGTTCAAGCGGGATAATCTTGGTTTCATGAACGCGCCCGGGGCGATCTACTAACCTCGGGGCTGTCATCGCGTCACGTTCTAGCACCCGCTTTACGGTGCTTTCTATGCACCGCCAAATAAGAGTATCATTGCGCCGCCACCAGAAATCGCTCCAATCACCAGGGCGTCCCTGAAACTTCGGATTGTGTGACCACCGACTGCCCACCAGACGGTCCCGGAGATCGTCCCAGCAAGCACACCCAGCACTAAGAAAACGCCAAACACCAGAAACTCATCCAGCCAACCGGGCGCAGCTCTTTTTTTGGACAAGAAAGCTTCCACAAATTTCCGTTTTTGCGCGACGTCTGCGTGTTTGCCGCGCCGATGAAGCATTACCAGCAGCAATGCAAACTGCGCGACGTACGTAAATGCTGTGGGAACTGCCCATTCGAGAGGGAATAGATCCGGCCGTGCGTACGTAAGGAGAAAAGCGCAGACCGCGGTAAGGGCAATTATTATTGTACCGAGAATCAAAGGCCGCATTCATTCACCGAAGAACGGTTAAGTTGAGCGCCAAGCGCGTCCGGATATCGTATCCTCAGAGGACCCGATGAAGGACTTTCCAAAAACATACGCTTCGAAAGCATACACTAATCAGTCTACTTTCGCTCCTGGGATAGTGTAGTCGAAGTCTGGTTGGTACTGCGCGACCAACAGGTTCTCGAAGATTCCCGCCTCTAGTATCACAAGAAATTGGCTATTCCTTTGCGAAATTAGAAGCGGCTCGTGCGTTTTCTCGATCCGTCTTGCTAGTGCGCGAAAGTGGCGGATCAGTTGCGTCGATGTGACGATTTGATCTGTTCGAAACATGGTGTAGGTCCTCTTCTCGCGAGAAGTTGCTGTTCTACACACATGGTTATCGTCGCGAGCTCGGCTTCCGTTTTTACCTATCCCCGTGGAAGCTTCCGCATTGATTCAGTTTCTTATTTGACTCTAACGCACAGCTAAACAGCCGCGACCATATCGGCTCCTCAGAGGATACGATAGGCCTCGGCAGTCTGTTAGCCGCTCGGGGTCACCGTCGCCGATATCGCATCTTCCGAGGACGCGGGATACACGTGACTTGATATACGCGATATACTTCGCTGCAGCCACCTCCGTTGGCGGGCAGGATTTACGCCTTGCTCGACGTGCCTCGTTCGAAGAGAAGACACATTCATGCCTTGATGGCCGACCGTAGTTACCATCGCTCGCCGAGATATCTCCCGGCGACATCCGTCCTAGAAGTCACGATATGCCGCATCGCTTCCGCGGTCGTTAGCTAAGCAGCGTCACCATCGGCGCTGAAGACCCATGCCCGCCTGAAGCTGCGTTCGCACCTTTTTCACCCGAGACTTGCCCTTTGGTTCCCCGCTCCGCCTTTCGCGTCACACTTTGCCCGCGTCTCCGCTGGCCGTGTTCGCTTACAAACTTTGCAATCCGTTCGAGCCTAGTCTCGAAATCGCAATCGAAAGCAACTTGAGTCTTCGAGGCCCTGCACTCTTCCGGTGTCTCTCGATTCTCCTTCCGAACGTCATCGAGCAGCTCCCAAATTCGCTTACCGCTGGTCGGGTCCAGCTCGTTCAGGTCTGCGTGGTGCTCGATTAGGAAAACGACCATTCCGAAATTTGCCGCTCGAATTGCTTCGGCGAGCGGCACGAGCTCATTCCGCATCGAGAGCGCCGTCTGTATATCTGCACCCTGACTTTCGAAATAACGGAGCCTATCGGTTTTGCCTCCGAGCGCTAGCTGATAAACCGTCGGGGTCACCCAAGGCGCGTGGAAGTCGACTTTCGCTCCCTTCTGAAGCAGGAAAGAAAAGACTTTTGGATCGGAACAGTAAGATGCGATGACCGGAGTGCCGTCTTTGCTCACAGCCGTCACATCAGCACCATGGTCCACCAAGTAAGTAACCTCTTCAAGGTTGCGGAATCCGCTCGCGAGCGGTGTTTGTCCGAAATGATCACGTGCGTTGACAGCAGCGCCGGCCTCAACGAGAAGCTTCGTAATCCTTGACACACCGAAATTCCCATTATCGGAGCGAGACCAGTGGAGTGCGGTGCTCCCAAAACCATCCGCTTGATTCACGTTCGCACCGGCGTCCAGCAGACGTTTCACGAGGTTCTCGTCCCCGCTGCCGGCAGCAAGAACGAGCGGGAGCTTGCCTTCTTGATCGACCGCGTCGAGCTTGGCTCCGTCGCGTAGCATGCGCTTGATGGACGAAAGGTCGGCGTTCTCAACCATCATATTGAGACGGCGCTGGACGTAGTCAGCCGGTTTCGCCGAATCCTCTGGCCGGTTCCACAGCCACCATTCAAACTTGTCCACCCCATCGGAATAGGGCACACGAACTGCGTCATATTCCGTCTCCCACTGCACTCGAAGGTCAAATGTTTCAGCGTGCTGTTCGTGGATCAGTTTTCCGCTAGCCGTCCGGAGTCGGAGTGTTGATGAACTGTCGTGACAGCCGCCATCACCCGGCATCGCGAACACCCTGAAATCCGGAAAAGTCTCAATTACAAAGCGCGCATCCGGACTCTCTACCGAGAAGCATCGGTCGGAGCTCCGCATGGCATCGTAATAATTGAGTGCGACGCCGCCCGCCTTACCAAGCATCGCTACGGCGACAAGTCTCACCGCTAAGGAATTCAAAGAAATAGCCATTGTTCTGCACCCCCATCAATTGAGGTTTCAGCGTAGCGTTTCGAGATGAACTGGGTTTGCGGGTTCGGTGAAATTTGGGAGAATTCGAGACGGAGTCGTTGAGATACCGGTTCAAGCGAGAGATCTGTCGCTCAAGGACGAACGGAGGAGTGGATACCGAGCGACGAGGCGCGATTTCCGGTTCTGCATCTGAGGTCACTCGGCGGTCGCTGACGACACACCGCAGGAGGCCCGACGCTCGCATGGCATGAAAAGTATCGGCGCAGTGAGTTGAACAAAAACCTGTTCGGACTCGCTGCGCCGGAAAAAGAGCAAGTCACCTCCTCTCTTCGTTAACACAGACGAATCGACGTCTTCTGACAAAACCTCTACGCCATGATCGACGAACGCAGGCAGGTCTGCAGCATCGTGTCGATCGAATTCACGCCGGCGTTACCGGAGATGCCTACGCCCCCGTAGTGCAGGCCCGGTGCGAAGACGTTGTGTGCGTTGTGCCAGACGTTTCCGACACGTTGCGCTTTCGCGAGGGCCAGGTAGCGTTCGGGATCTGCGGTGAAGATCGAATTCGACAGACCATACTTGGACGAGTTCACGACACGTGTCGCTTCCTCGTCGCTGCCGACACGGAGGACGCCGGCCATGGGTCCGAAGATCTCTTCTTGGTTGGCGGCGTGGTCGACCGGCGCTTCGAAGATACACGGCGAGACATAGCAGCCGGGCATCCCTTCGGCAGATTCGACGGCGGCGCCTTCGAGCAGGAAGTTGCCGCGCGGACGGATTCGGTTGACATAGCCCAACACGCGTTGGCGTTGCACCTCACTCACCAGCGGTCCCATCTCGGTGCCTTTGTGCATCGGATGACCGATTTTCACGGTTTTCACCGCCGTAAGATATTTGTCGAGGAACGCGTCCGCCACGCTGCGATGCAGCACGATGCGTGTTGCCGTACAACAGACCTGTCCGGCGTGGAATGTGATCGCGGCGGCCAAGTTCTTGGCAGCAGCTTCCACATCCGCATCTTCCGCGACATAGGCCGCACCTTTCCCGCCTGCTTCGCTCGCGAATGGGACATGGTTCTGCGCACATGCCATTCCGACGGCCGCTGCAACTCCCGGGCTGCCCGTGAATCGCATGTGACCGAGATTCGGATTGGCCGCCAACGCCGCGCCTGCATCCCGGCCGAAGCCAGGAACCACGTTGATCACCCCGTCCGGAATTCCGGCTTGGCTGGCGAGGCTCGCGAGGTAGAGCGTCGCAATCGGAGTGTTTTCTGCGGGCTTAATGACCACCGTGTTACCAGCGGCAAGCGCCGGCGCGACTCCCCATCCGTAAAGTATAACCGGGAAGTTCCACGGAATGATCAGACCGCACACGCCCGATGGCTGGTAGTGCGCGTAATGCGCAACTTCACAGCCTTCCACCGGTGAGGTCCAACCGAAATTGGCGGCGAGATCCGCATAGTAGCGGAGCGTTGTGACGCAGTTGTCGACGCAACCCAGCGACTGCTCGTAGATCTTGCCTGCCTCCAGCGTCTCGAGCGCTGCGACGACTTCACGCAGCTCGTGAATCTTGTCGGCATATCGATGCAGCAGCTCCGACCGTTTCGACGGCGTCATGCGCGCCCAATCAGTCTTCTGAAATGCTTTAAGCGCCTGTTCCGCGGCACGATTAACGTCGGCACCATCCATCAGCGCGACGGTGGCGATCGGTTCCGAGGTATTTCCCGGATCGAAGACTTTAAAAGTTCCGCTGTACGAACCGAGCTCGGGCTTTCCACCGACCAGAGCCGGAATTACAGATTGCTTAAGAAAACGTTGAGCGACAGTCAGAGCCGCGTCCGGTACAGCGAGTTCCGGAGCGTCAAGAGTAGAGGACACCATGGTTTAGTTCCTAGGAGTGATGATCTCTTCAGCGAAGCGATCGGAGACAGGGTATGGGAGCCGAAGACAATTCCGGCTCGCCCAACAAAGAAGCGTACAGATGGCGAGTCTTAGTGGTCGCCCATCTCTCCTTCAAAAAAACAGTAGGACAACTCATGCACCCGGCTAGCGGAACGAGCCAGCCGAGTACAGGAAACTGCTCTTCTCAATCGAGGGGATCTATAAAAGAACACTGAAAGCTGCGCTTTTATAGCTGTGAAGCCCGGGATGGTCAATTTGCCTGTGATCGACAGAGTAGCCTCAAGGGCTTGGCTGGCCTCACCCCGGCGACATCGTAACTCGTCCTCAATATATCGAGTCCTCAGAGGACACGATATTCAACGCACTGTCCCCGATATCGAGTCCTCAGAGCACACGATATTCAACTTACACTGTCCCCATATCGAGTCCTCAGAGCACACGATATCGAGCGGACACGATATTGAGCACGCGCACTCATTAGACTTTGGCGCAGAACTTTAGCTAAAAAGGTCAAGCACTTCGTCCCGATATCGGTCTGACATGGCGGTCTGTGGAAGCGGAGTCGAATCTAACAGCAGGTTAGCGCTTACATGCAGCCCCTCCTACCCCACTACCTCTAACCCGCCGGACTGGGGTTCCAATCGTATCAGCTGAGTAGCCAGACAGCCCGAGGCTCGATTTGGATTTCCCTCCAATTTTACGCTAAAATGCGCGCTCACCCTGTTTGGCGCTCTCTCCCCTTCGAAGTTCTCCCGCAATCCTGCACAAGCTGCGTTACGTGCCTCGCGCTCTCTTCGCGGAATGTGTCGGTTCCCCAGGTTAGGGACACACCAATGTTCCATGAAGACTTGTTTCAGCGGCTGGTCGGCAAGTTCGGCCACTGCCCACGCGATGGGAAGAACGCTCCAGATCTCTCTCGGATTCCGGAGCGCACCGTGGACTATTACGCCGCCGACGTCCACCGCTACCTCGTGCAGTTGTACGAGGAGGCGTGGTCGTCGGTCGGACCATGGCGACGTGATCGCCCCGAGCTGTTCGGGCTCCGCACTGTGGACGATCCCAAGCGCATCGGCTTCCCCACGACGCGGACGATGACCGCCCTCGCGGGGCCACGCAACACACAAGCCTTCAAAAACGCACTCGGCGATGCGTGGTTCCAAACCATGCGCGCGGGCATTCGCGTGGCAACGCAGCAGAGTCCGGAGCGCTACAAGGGGATCAACCAAGCCATCAGCTGGCTGCTGGGGGACGCATACCTCGGCGACTTCATTGCCCACGAGCTTCGGCTTCGGTTCGCGCTCCTCGCTGAGCTGGTTGTGCTCGTCGTGTCCGTCGCGGAGAACGCAGCCCCCAGTGGGTCTCCGTTCGAGATCGCACGCCAGTCGATCCCGCTCATCAAGCTGCTCGGCCTTCTGGGCGAGCACGCGGAGGTCCTCGTTTTCATGACGACCGGCGGCGGTGCAACCATCTCCTCCCCGGCTCGCAACGAAGGCGTGATCGAAGCCATCCTCGGTGCGCGGCACAGTCCGTGGGGTTTCCGCGATCCGGATTGCTTCGAGGTCGTCGAGCTCGACGGCACCCAGGCGGTTCGGCTCAAACAATCGGTGCTCGACACCGCGGATCGCGAGATGGACCGCGCTATCGAAGTGCGCGGGAAGTCCGGCCGGCGTCCGCCGATCAACCTTCCGTGGCCGATGCTCGAAGCCCATGGCCAAACGACCTCCGTGCTGGAGGAGCTGTATTTGGCCATGCTCGAGATTGCGGAGAAGGCATCAAAACAATGATGCGCGAAACACCGCACGATGAGTGAGAAAGGAGGTTCAGCCACTGCTCGAAATGCGCGTGTGTAGCCACATTTGGACACGCACAGCCACGGAGCCGGCCAAGGTTTGGGAACCGCCGCTCCGTGTTATTTCGCGTACATTCGTCTCGGCTGACCAAGGCTGAGCAGCATGCGCACCAGTTCTACGTGACCTCCGACGTTTAACCAACCTGTTCATCGCCGCCCATCGACTGCAGAGTATGCGCTTAGTCATGCCTCCAGTCGTACGCACATACTATCTCCGAAGCTCACATGAAAGGAGACCGAAGATGACAAAACCTATTCCCGACGGCTACCATTCCGTCACTCCCAGCCTCACATTCAAAGACTCCCGACGTGCTCTCGAGTTCTACAGTAAAGCACTTGGAGCGAAGGTACTAAATGTATTTGATGCACCTCACGGCAAAGGCGTCATGCACGCGGTAATGCAGATCGGCAACTCGATGATTATGATGGGCGACGAACCGCCCGAGCAGAGTTGCAAGAGCGCCGAAACATTGGGCGCAACTCCAATCACTCTCTGCATTTACGTTGAAGATGCCGACTCGCTGTTCAATCAGGCTATCGAAGCGGGAGCAAAGGTCATGATGCCGATGGGTGACATGTTCTGGGGCGATCGCGCCGGCAGCCTCGTGGATCCCTTCGGATACACCTGGATGGTATCCACCCATCAGAAAGATCTGTCGAAAGACGAGATGAAGAAAGGTGCCGAAGAATTCTTCGCACAGATGAAGAAGAATCACTGAGCTTCTCTCCGCGCGACGTCCAATCGAGATTGAGGAAGAACGGCTTTTCCATTGCGTGCCGGTGAGGGGAGCACTTGTCTCCCCTCACCCGGGCACGTGAAACCGCCCGAGCGAATCAGTCAGGGCGCTCCTCGATCACAACCACGAGCTCGCGCACCGACGGCGGCGGCGTCATCCCGTGCTGCACGGAGGCGACCACGTGGACTCCGCATTGAACGCGGGTAAGCTCGATCTGGCCGGGCTCGACGCCACGGATGACGAGCGTCCACCCGTTGAAGTTCGCACGACCGCGCACTTCGACCCGGAGCCACCGGTCGCCGAGGTCGTGTTCGAGGATCACGACCTTGTCGCCGACGCCGGATTGGGTTCGATCGTCGTACGTGAACCCAGAAGCCGGCTGATTGAGCTCGACCGCCAGACTGCCGGCAACGGCGCCCGTGCGGTTGGACCGGAACACGATCGCATCGCGATCCGGGTCGTCGCGTTCGGTGCCGATGGGCGCGTTGACGCGAAGCGAGATGCCACTCGCGCCGACGTGGAATCGAGGGTCAAGGCGAATCCGGCCGTGGACAGGCGCTGTGGCCGACACTTCTCCGATCCAGCTCGGGTCGTGACCCGGGGCGAATCTGACGTAGCCGTCCGGCGCATCCAGGGAGAGACCGCGTTGCAAAAGCCCACTCATCGTCGTCGAACCCCACTGTGAAAGAGTGAATCGACATTCGCCAAACCTACGAAGCTTGGCTGCTTCAATCGCTCTCCGAGGAGCGATTGAAGCAACAAAGCTTCCCAAAAACCTGATTCCGTTCTTCCTCAAACATCGCGTACGTCGCCGGATGATTGAGGACAAAAGTTGATACTGGAAGAGATTGCGAGATGGGACAAAGAGCACGCGAGGGAGCATGGAGGATATCGAGAATCCCGCGCTGAAGCAAATTGGGAACACATCAGCGGAATACCAGTACTCTTTTGCTCTTTTCGAAACGTCATCGACCTGTGTAAACAAATTTATCTTGATACAGGCAACCATTCTTGGAGAATGTCATGGCATACGTTGACGGCTTCGTTATTCCCATCGCAAAGAAGCAAGTGGCCTCATACCGGCGCATCGCAAAAGCGGCCGGCAAAGTCTGGATGGACCACGGTGCGATTCAATATTACGAATGTGTCGGCGACGATATGGGAACACCGATGGGCGTTCCCTTTCCCAAGCTCACGAAGCTCAAGAAGACAGATACCGTAATATTCTCATGGATCGTCTATCGTTCGAAAGCCCACCGCGACAAAGTCAACGCGGCCGTGATGAATGACAAGTGGATGAGCAAAATGCTCACGATGAAGATGCCCTTTGATGTCAAACGGATGTCTTACGCCGGATTCAAGACGATTGTGGAGCTGTAGCGGACAGAGCTGCGGCAGACAGAGAGCCATGACGGGACTTCGAGCGTAACGCGGTTCGTCGTGCGTGAGGACTCCCTCTACTCGGGTCTCTTCCAGAGATCGTCTGGAATCAACTTCCATCCTCTGCGCTCAGGCGGAAACGTCTGGGCGACACTCCTTCTGCTCGCTCAAAGTTGCGGATAAATACCTCCGGACTGGTGAAGCCAACCTTGTGCGCGATCTCCTTGATCGACAGTTTGCTTCCAACGAGCAGACGACGAGCCGTTGAAATCCGTTGATGCCTCAGGAACGAAGCGACGCCTTCTCCAAAGAGCGACTGAAATCGTACAGCAAGCGCGGTGCGCGACAATCCTGCATCTCGCGCAAGATCCTCAATCGTCCAAGGTCTTGCGTAATCGCCGCTTATTCGGCTCAACACCTTCATTATCGCAGGGTCCTTCAGCGCCGCGAAGACGCCCCGGTTTCGCGTTGCAAGCGAATTGGAACACGACCGCAGAATCTGTATGAACAGCGCATCGAGAAGCTGTTGGATAAGTCGGTCCGAACCGTCCGCACGCCGCGAAACCTCATGCGCGATCAAATCGAGAGTTGAGCAAATCCATCGATCGCGCTCAGCCGCGTCGCCGTCGAATTTGATTACATGCGGAAGTGTGCCGGAGAGGAGCGCCGCGTGCGGACCGCGAATAGCAAAGCTTCCGCAGATCATCTCGGTCTTCTTTCCCGCTCCCGTCTGGAATCGGTCACCGTGAATCGTGGTTGTCGTGTAACAAACACGCGCGGAGGGAACGAGCTTGCATCGAGGTCCACTCGCAAGAGCGTGTGCGGACCCGTGCGGAAACAGGACGAGGTCTCCAGCTCCGAGCTTCGCCATCTGCTGTCTCCGACCCGATATGCGGTAGTAGCACTCCCCGCGAAGGATGACGTGGAACATCATCTCCTTGGACGCCGACATATGGAGACCCCACGGGGCGACCAAACCGACTCGGCCGAGCACGCTGCTACGCAATCCGAGCTGGGACACGAATGCGCTGAGCGCATCTTCGGCGGGATTGCTTTGAGGCTTGCCCATAACTCACACGCATCCTGAACGAATCGTCAATAAGTCCGAACGTAGGCTCTATACAACGCTCTCGCAGTTCAAGCTACCCGAGACTAGAGTGAGAGGGAGACGAAAACTGTCCCGAATGAGGAGGAAGAGTATGTATTACAACGACAAGAATGATCTCAAGCAACTTGCGGAGATGAAAGAACTGGCGCCCGAGGGCTTTTCCGCGTGGTGGAACCTCGACCAATTGGTGGGCCGAGAAGACGGTGCAATTCCGCGAAAGTACCGCGAGTTGATAGCAATTGCAGTAGCACATACGACGCAGTGTCCTTACTGCATTGACGTTCACGCCGCCGCAGCGAAGGAGGTCGGTGCAACCAAGCAAGAAGTAACAGAGGCAATCTTCCTTGCCGCCGCGTTGCGCTCAAGCGCTGCCGCAGTCCACGGAACGATGGCGATGCGCGCTTACGACAAGGCTTAACGCCCTCGGTAGAGGCGGTGCGGCTTGCGAGTCGCACCGCGCTCGCATTTTTAAGCCGATAACACGCGGTCCTAATCAAGTAAACGCCGCACTGCTCATGCGTATTGATTCGCGGGGATTGCGCTCCATGTCCTCAGGTCGCTCCCTGACAAGAAGGTTTCACGAAACCCCGAGTTTTACGGAAGCGCCGGAGTAATCATCGCCACATCGGCCAGAGCGCCGCGTGTCGGATTGACCCGGCTCGACGTCTTATAAAAAGTTCGCGTGCGGAATCTTGGTCCGAGTAGCATCGAGGATATCTGAAAGCTTCGTGTCGCTGCGAAGCTGCCCTTCCCGAAGCTCCCACAATAACTCATTGTGGTTTTCGAGCATGCACGGGTTCGGACAGTCGGAAAAATCGATACGTGAGCACGCGTCGCGGCGTTGTGAAGACTCCCACATCTCTCGAAAGCTTTGGTTCTTTAGATTGCCCAACACGTACTTCGGCGTGTCTTCCAACATACAGCACGGATAGACATTCAGATCGGCGGCGATAACTACTGTAAAGTGATGAACGGAGCAGCAGCGGTGAACCCGCTTTTTCAACTCTTCCTTGCGATTCACTCGCGCCTCAGGAAACGACACGGAGAATGAATCTGTCTCCAGAGTCTTGCAGCGCTCGAGCTCCGCAGCCGCTCCGGCAAAGAATTCATCTCCGCCGGCACGTTTCTCATCGAATGAGCGGCCCCCTGTTCGCTTTCGTTCCAGCTCAACAAGCTGAGTTTCAGCGTCCTTTTTTCCCTTCCCTGTTTGCCAGATAAAAAACGGCCGCAGGCGCATATAGTCTACGCCGAGCTCCCGAGCGAGCGCAGTTGCTCCATAAGCGCCGTCTAATGTGTGCTGACCGAGGAGATAGGTCGCGCCCAGCGCTACCGAGCTTCCCTGACGCTTCTTTTCCGCGACAAGAGCGCGTACGTTTTGCTTCACCTGCTCAAACTCTGCCTGTCCCAATCCGTGAACCTTTCGATAGGTCTCGGGACAGTCGGCATCGAGGCTGACACGCATCCAGGTGCAGTGCTCGACCGCCGCAGCGATGATTCCCGGCGTAAGAAGCTGTCCGTTGGTCGTGATGCCAACTTCCATGCCCTGCTCGCCGATGAATCTGATCACTTCCTCAAAATGAGGATGACACGTCGGGTCTCCGCCGCCACCCAGTCCAAACGCTTTCACACCAAGGGATTTGAGCTCTGTGATAATCTCCTTCACTCTCTCGAGCGGGGCGGTCCGGTCGTCGAGAAGGTCTTTCGACGTGCACATCGGGCACTTGTGCGTGCAGCGATTCGTCAAGGTGAGATTAATCAGAATCGGCACAGTGTCACCGGTCTGAATCCACCCAAGCACTCGATCGAGGTTGTTGAGAAGCTTGTAACGACTCTGAACGTCGGAGATTGGTGAGAACTTTCGCTCTTCGTTAAGATCAATGTGCGCTGCCATAGAACGTAGATGACCTCCTTCGATCGATTGGGTGAGGCATATCTATTTTAGATGCCGCTCTGCGCTCGAAGAACTCGCGATTTTCGGATCTTGGGCGAAGCGGACATTCTGCAAAGCGCTGGTTTAGCCTCTCGGCATGCCCTCTCGACGTTCTCGGCCCTTACTTGAATAAACCATTCATGTTCGCAATCTTTGAGACCACGAAGGGATGTGACATCTGAGTGGCGCTTTTCGGGCGCGGTCTCACAGTGCGAATGGGGTGTCGATAAACGGCAGATCGCCGTCCGGAACCCATGAAACTGAAATGGATTGTAAACGAAACGGCCCGGCATCAGTCGTGCCGGGCCGGAGCATCAAAAATTATTTCGTCTCTTTGTGCTCAGTGTGTTCGACCGGCTTTTCGCCTGCCGCTTTCGTCGGTTCAGCACCTTTCGCTGCCGACTCTTCGCTGGTTGCTGCAACTTCCTTCTTATCGACTTCTTTCTTTTCGACCTTTTTATCTGCAGCGTTTTCTTCTTTTGCTTTTTCAACAGATGCTTTGGGAGGTGTCGTTGCAGCGTCTGTTTTTACGGCCGGGGATTCGGCAAGGACGGGACCCGCATACAGCGCAGCCAGCGCGCACAGCGAGATAAGTTTTTTCATAGAAATGTATCAAAACCTCGAGTAAACAGTCGTTAGTAAACGCGGCTGCCTAACAATCTGCGCCGCACAACTACATAGACGGAACCTGTTTCGGCGCATTCACGTGCTCTTTGACACCGGTTTCTCAGACATAGAAAAGCAAGCTCAATCCCATTTCGCCAGAACCGATCCGTTTCCAGGTCGAGGCGCGTTCGATCTCACGCTGTCCGAAGGATTTGTTCGCAGAACCAGCCGACGCCGAAACGCCCAAGCTCTCGTTCAATTCTCCAAACTATCGCTGCGTAGCTTCGAGGTACGCCGTGGGCGGTTCAAGGCTGTGAGCCTCGAGCCGGCCCATCGTTGCTTCATCACGCAACCCTTTCACGTTTTAGCCTCCAAAATAGCGCGCCGCTTGACATATGCCTATATCGGCATATAATGAAGGTCATGGCTCGTGCAGCTACCACCTTCGACGTCTTCAACGCAGTCGCCGAGCCGAAGCGCCGCGCCATTCTGAACGTGCTGGCCGGTGGCCAGCTCAGCGTGAATACGCTTGTCGAGAAGCTCGATTGGACACAACCGCAGGTATCGAAACATCTCGCGGTGTTGAAAGAGGTCGGCCTCGTGAATGTGAAGAGGGACGGTAGGCAACAGCTCTACTCAGTCGATGCCACCGGCCTCAAGCCGCTGTTCGATTGGGCGAAGACGTTTGAGGTCTTCTGGACGGATCACCTCACGGCAATCAAGAGCGCCGCAGAGAAAAAGGTAAGAGATAGAGAAAAAGGAAAATAATGCCATGGCAGACAACGCGCTATCGGAAATCAAGACCCTGAAGGTCTTCAAAGAGCTGACAATCGCCGCACCGACGGAAATTGTTTTCGAGACGCTTCTCGAACCGCACGGACCGATGAAAGAGATGAGCATGAAGCTCGAACCGTGGCCGGGCGGGCGGTGGTTTCGTGATCTCGGAAACAACACGGGCCATCTTTGGGGAATCGTTCAATCAATCAAGCCGCCGAAGCTCCTCGAGCTCATCGGGCCGACGATGATGTCCTATCCGGTAGCCTCGCATATCATCTATCGGCTCACTGAGCAGGACGGCGGCACGCTGCTGAAGTTCTCACATCAAGCTTTCGGCTTCATTGCCGAAGGCCTTGAAAAGGACGTAACCGGCGGGTGGGGTCAAATGCTCGAGCAAATACAGATCGCCGCAGAGAAAAAAGCGAAGTAACCGGAGAAAACGATGTCAACCACGCAAAACACGCTCGCCGCAGCCTTTCTTTCAGAATTCAACGGCGAGATACCTGCCACGCAGAAGTTTCTTGAGCGGCTCTCAGATCAGCATCTCAGCTGGAAACCGGCCGAAAAATCGATGACCGCGGGACAGGTCGCGTTGCACGTCGCTCAGGTCCCCGCCGGTGTGCTCCTCATGACGACAAAAGATTCATCTGAGGTCCCAGACCTATCTCGCTTCGAGCAGCCACAATCAGCTACGTATATTGTCGCGACCCTGGAAGATACCGTGCAAAAAGTTCGAGATGTGCTTCCGACCGTGTCTGATGAACGGATGCATCAGACGTTCAAATTCACGAAGGACGGCGTTTCAGTCTGGGAGGCGCCTCGCGTCGCAGTTCTACGGACAATCATGCTCAACCACTGGTATCACCACCGCGGTCAGTTGAGCGTTTACCTGCGATTGCTCGGCCTGAGTGTGCCCAGCGCATATGGGCCGACTGCTGACGAGCGATAAGCGACATTAAGCAGAGCGCCCACGGGCGCTTTGCTTCGATTATCTGCCGAGATGCGAACGACTGAGAGCTCTGAGTAAGCCGGAGATACTGTGTCTCTTTCAATGCATCGGAAGCTGGGATTATGAATTTGAGATCGAGGTCGCAGACCGGAGCGCAGTGACTGCGCTTGTGCAAAGAATTCGCGAATTCCTCGGTCCTACCACCATCATCCGCACGTTGCCCATCTTCGCCTTTCCCAAATCCACCGGCTATCCATACGCCAAGCGCTGGCTCCCCGAAAGCTCTCGCGAATACGTTCAATAAATCGGAGACGATCACCGCGGTCGACCGATTCGACCTGAGTTGAGCGCCCCACTGCTCAGCGCTGAAGCTGTTCTGATTTATGAGCGTATGGGAATCCCTGCTAAGCTTCGCACACTTCAAACGCAATTGCGTTAACCAATTCAGACGGCGGACTTTCCGCCACCTCGAGAAGCTCTCTCTACTCGCACGCATGAAAAACATATCGCGGTTCACGTCTCGGCGTTACGAAACGTGGACCGCGGCAGCGAAAAGGTTAAACGGGTGTTTTGGACCTCGCTGCTTCGGATAGAGCAAAGGAGAGAATGGTGGTGAAGCTTATGAGAGTTGAGACAGTTTTAGGCGGTCGTGCTGGATCGGTGAGCCAAGAGCACATCTGGGCGGTGATGGCACGAGCGCTCAAGTATTACATGGAGCGCGAAGAACCGGCTTTTCGCCTCGAGAGTAGACTGCGTAACGCCGTGCGAACGCTGGTGATGAATGATAACCTGAACGCGCTCACTTTGTTCACTGCCTACCGCAGAAGCCGTGCGCAGCTCATCCGCAGTCAGCTGACGAGTTGGTCGTTTTCGTTCGTCGTCTCACAGACGGGCGGCTGGGACACGCTCATCTTTGAACGAGCGGAATACGTTTCGGATCTCGGTGTCGTTCCGTTCACCGTAGAGCTCGGCGTAAACGAGAAACACGTACGGGCGGCGCTCGTCGCCACGGAAAAGTTTTTTGAGCCGAACTATCCGGGGTACGCGTTCATGGGAGATTTGAGTCTCTGGACGGTGCAATCCGGACCGGTGTCCGCTCGAGGCATGAATGCCTACTTCCTACCGGTGAGCTCAACACCTCGTGCGGCATTCGAAGCGCGGGTATAATTCGATCGTTCCGTACTATCGTGTTCGCCGCAGAACTGCGCCGCTCTTGAATAAGGGACTATGCTGCCGCAGGTCCCTAGTACACTCTCCCACATCTCCGTCCGTGAGCCTGTTCAGCAGGCGGAACCGGAAGTTACGCGTCCGATGGTCACGTTATCGATGGTCTACACTGCGAATACCATTGCAGCGCTCGCCACAACTTTGCATTTCCCTACCGGCTCGTAGTAAAATCGCGCGGCTTCGCGCTTCTGCTCCTTCCCTCTTCCATATGAGTCACGGGTTTTTCCAATGTTCCATCTGGATCTCGTTTGGTTTGAAAGGCAAAGAATGACAGACGCACCGATTACTTTTGTGCCTCCCGGCGCAGACGACTTCGTAGCTGACGCCGAAGCCGCGTTCGCCAACACTAAGGACGTATTCGAGCAGGTCGTCCAGTACCTCGTGGAGTCAGCCCGAGGAATGCGACGGCCAATGGACGCAGCGACGGTAGACCAGCTGCTCATATCGCTCAAGACGCTCTGGCCCGACTTTACAGTACCGACCGGTGAGCTCGGAGCGGCGACACCAAAGACAGTTCGGCAGCGTCCCCAACTGTATCCATTTCCATCGCCTCAGCTATTTGCTACCTCGCCACAGTTTGCTTCGGGGGGCCTGGGACCAGCGCTCGGCGATCTGATCCAGAACGTTGTCGGCAACATGGAGTCAGCGAATGTGAGCCGAGCTGCAGAGGCGCAATGGGCCCTCCGCCAATTCGCTCTGAAGGTCGATCTGAGCTTCGACAGTCACGTGTACGACTACGCTCAGTAGAAGGCGCGTTCACGTCAGCGTTGCACGGGTTTTCGATCCGATCGCCCACGCGATCGGAGTAAAAGCCCGTGCTCTTCTTTCTCTACGCGGGGACGTCGCGCTCAGTGTAGGAGCGGGTGACCGCAAGATACTTATGCCGACTGCGCGCCTTCACTTCCTCATGCGCGGATGGGCGCGCGCGTCCTCCACCGTTCGTGTACCCACTTTGTTCAAATCGCCCCAAGATGAAATGGTAGATGATCTCTGCTATATTGCGTCTCAACCGTTGTTCTCTCCCTAACTCAGCCATGCGATACCTTCACGTCCACAGCCCTGGGATGAACCCAGCATTGTGGACAACAGTTTAGCGTTTTTCTTCGTTTTGGAGAGATTCAATGGATGCCGTGATTCGCGGCTTGATTGCAGATGCAATCGTCTCCGCTTGCGGAGCATGCAAGAATGTTCCGCTCCCTCTCGAGCGTTTCGCTCCTTCAGAGCGGCGCGCAACAGTCCGAGGTCAGATGACCGCTTGGGCTGCCACCCTTCGTGATGCAGCCGAAACTCGGATGATGACGGAAGCGCTCGGAGACGACGACTTCCGATTCCGCACCGACATTGCAGATGCTCTTTGCGGGGCGTCCGAAGTCCTCGGGGCTCGGGCTCCCAATCTACCGCCCATGATTCTTCGGCTGCTGTCGCTTGTCGTCGTTCTTTCTGCGCACGTTCGCCTCCAGCGCCAAGCTTCCATCCGCACGACGGAGCACGATCAGGAAGCGGTCGTGCTGCTGCGCCACGTGAACGAACAGATCCAGGCAACCGGATGGCAGATCAACCGAGCAGGCCAAGCCGCGAAGCGGCGGGTTTGCGAAGAGATCGGCCGTTGGCTTCAAGAGTCCCCGGAAAGCTACGATCAACGACTCGCTCCTTCGATGTTCTTCGTCGCCCGCAATCTACCGGCCTGAGGCCGCGCGCAACACATGACCGCCGAAAAGGTCATGCTGCGGGTCACGGTTTTCACAACTGTTGCCCGCAGATAAACTTTCATGATTGATTCCGAGATACACAGCAAATGGCAACAAGGTGATCGGTACGAGCTATGAGCGATACATTTCATGCTATCGAACGTGCGAAAGAGCTTCTTGCGACGGTTGCTTACGCAAATATCGCAACGGCGAACAATTTGGCGGAACCGTGGAACACTCCGCTCTATGCCCCCAGGGATGAGGCTTTAAACTTTTATTGGAGCTCTTGGGTCGGAGCTGTGCATTCGAACAACATTCGGAGTAATCCTCCAGTGTTCATGACGCTCTACGACTCTACTCGAGCGAGAGGCACTAATAACCTGCGCTGCTTATATCTCTTGGCCACCGCGTCCGAGGTATTAGGCGATGCCGAGCTTTCTTTTGCACTGAGCCTCTTGTATCCCGGAGAAGCAGTTCCGATTCACACCTTCCACGGCGACTCAGTGAAACGAATCTACAAAGCAGTTCCATCCCGAGTGTGGCTCAACGATCGGTCAGAGCGCGAGGTCGATCCATCGACCGTAAAAATGAGACTCGAGCTCAATCTGCCGGATCTGATGAACTGGAATAGGCCGTGAGATGTTCGCTGGTCAGCGCCATTACTTTTCGTGGTTACTTCACAATCTGAGTGATTCCATTTCGAGCCCATCGCGTGGAGCACGAGGAGCATTTTCGTAAAGCATCGAGATCATTCCCCGGTTGATGCACCCGCGCCGCTGTTCTTGCGACCAGCATACTGCGCCCAAAGGCGTCGCTAGTTCATCTCCGACCGAACGCCCTTTCGCTCGGCGCTCTGCCGCAGTGTCAAAAGACACGCTACGTTTCCATCAAGGAAACCCCTACGAAGCCCGATAATAGCTGTATCCGTCCGCTGGACCCTGTCGCTTTATGAGGCTTGTGAAACTTCTTCGGTTAACATTTTTGGCTATTGCCGCGGCGCTTTACACAACTCAGGCCGCATACGCGCTTGATTGTCGGGGCGTCAACGTCTCCCACATCGTCACCTCGCAACAGATCGACGCTCTCGGCGGCTGGGGTGTAAACTGTATTCGCTATCCGCTCTTCAATCCCGAAGAAGACACGGACAACGCAGAACAGTACGACGCCTGGCTCGATACTCAGATCCGTTACGTCGATCGATTGATTCCCGCACTCAAGCGAAACGGAATGCGAATGGTTCTCGAGCTTTACTCGGGGCCGGGCGGTCACACGGTCAACTCGAATAACGGCGGTAAGAAGCCCCAGCAGGCTCTCTTCGCCTACCCATGGGCGCAATCAGAGTTCTTGAACGCGTGGCAGAAGCTTGCGGCTCACTACGTCGGCGAGGATGCAATTGCAGCCTATGAAATTTTCAACGAATGGCAGATGGGCAATGCGTCCGCCAAGTCGCTCAAGAAGATCGGCATGCTTCCCGCAAATGATCTGGCATACAACACGGCCGTTCTGATTCGCCAGATCGATTCGGTGCACCCAATCATCGTAGACACCGAATACGGCAACCCGGTTCTTGCTACCAAGCTCAAAAAGGTGTTGAAGAGCGGCATTCCTGGAATCGTGATCAGCGCCCACTTGTACGCGCCCGCGTCGTTTACTCACCAGGGTATCTACGGCTACGCCACAGGGGTGCAGTATCCCACCAAGAACGCGAATCGAAAGAAGTTGATGAGCATAGTCAAATCGCTCGTCAAAGTTGGGAAGACCGTCGGCCAGCAAAATATTTTTCTCGGCGAGTTTGGAGTATCTCGGTTCGCTGATGAAGCGAGCGCATCCCGATACCTGGAGGACGTCACAAGCATCGTTCAGCAGTACGGATGGAGCGACGCCGTGCTCGGTTATGGAGACCACGGGCCATTTGATTTTTCATTGAACGCGAGCGGCGCTCCTGCAACCGGACCGAAGATCGAATACCTGAGGTCATATCTGAGAAGTAAATAACCGGGCGTGTTTGCCGGAGCCGAGAGAACACGACGTCACGTATAGTCGGAAGATACGGCCCGTTACGGGTGGGCCTGACCCTGGTCCAGAACCTTCCGCTGTCGAACAATCGACACGGAGTAACCGCGATTCCGCAACGGCGCGACCACGGCGGGGTAAGCCCAACGGTCTGACGGGCCATCTGCAGAGTCGTCGATGACCACGATCGGAACCGAGGTCGGAAGTGCCGGGCCGTGCGGCGTGTCACGGCTCATGTTTTCGACAATCTGCTGCAGCACCAGATAGGGATTATCATCCGTACCGCAGAAGAAGTGCTCCGGATGCGAACCGTCGAATAGCGAAAGCTGGAAGTACACCAGCTCAATCTGCCACTTTGCCACGGTATCCATGCCGAGCATGATTCCGACATGATGCTCCATCGCACCGGTGCCGAGCGTATGCTCGCTCACGTAGTGTATCGTCGAGGGAGACACGAACGGAACCGACGGCTGGAAACGCCCCTTGATGCCGAAGACAAGCACGTTCACGATCCACTCTCCTTCCGAGGGTTTGAACCTTTGAACGGACCCAGATAGTATAAACAGGTTCATCGAGCTGATCCACTCCGTCGATGCGTGCCGCGTAAGGCTGTGCATTCTAATGACATTGGAGCTGCTCCAGGGCCCGTGATGCGTGACGGCATGGCCAAGCGCGATGCCGAGCTTTGTTCCTCAGCGGGCCCAGTTGCGATGGAAAGAGCGATGCTTGATTCTTCGACGGAGCGATCACAACAGCTTCATCATTCCGAGCCGCCACCTCAGCGTTCAGGCGATTGCGGGGACTTTCCACTTATATTACTATCTCGCTGCGTTTCCGCTCCTTCTCTTCGACACCTCTTCTCACCTATCCCTCCGACATCGCACTCTCTCGATGTCAGAGTTTCGCACACTTTTTTTTTGCCTTTCGGCGATCGAGGTCTTCATGACAATGCTGAATGACGAGCTAGATGCTATTCGCGGAAACGTAGTGACCGCCCGCAAGGGAGCGCTGCTCGAGCTCGCAGTAGCCGCTACGGTAACATTGGGAATAGCGATTGTATGCACTTACAACTCGGTTCCAGGTTGGAACCACCTGCTGTTCATCAGCGCTCCACTCCTTTTCGGGGTTTGCGCGTCGGCATACATTGTGTTGCGTCCTTCGGGCACGACTGCATACAATTTCGGTCCGCAGGAGACACTCCGTCGGGCACGGCGAGCTCTTTACCTGCTCTACCATCGGACGTTTCGCAAATTCATGGTGTCCATGGCAGTGGTAGTGGTATACGCCTTGCTTCTCACGGATAATGCCGCATCGCCTGGACCCGCGTTCCTCTGCCTTTTGGCTACGATCGCTTACGGCTATCTCGTGTGTCTTGATATTCTCACCGCCACACAAACGCTATGGCTCTGCGACGCAGGCGGGTCTGTGGACGAGTAGCTCATTCACAGCGCTTTTGAACCGGCTACGCGATTAGTCGGCACCGAGCGCAGGGTTCTTTGCATAGGTTCTTATGCGAAGACTCTGACGTCGGATTCTTCCAACCGACGCGGGTCCCCTGAAAAGCGATGCCCGTCATTCGGCCGTCCAAACCGATCCCTGTCATATACTCAGCCGAGGCGATGGAACGAAGATTGGCGAACTACAGAGCCATAGGAGGAGCATGCAATCCAAAGCTCAGCGCCGAAAGGATTCACGTGGCGGACTAACTGCCTCAGGCCGAAAATACTTTCGTGAAAAGGAGGGCTCCCAATTAAAACCCGGAGTCCGAGGACCGGCAGATACACCGGAAAAGCAACGCCGCAAAGGCTCGTTTCTGCGCCGTATGTTCACACATCCGCGTGGACCAATGATGAAAAATGGGAAGCCCACCCGGTTGGCTCTTTCCGCTCACGCATGGGGAGAGCCGGTGCCGCGGACGATGGCTGCGGCAAAACGACTCGCGAAAAAGGGTGAAGCACTGCTCGCAAAATATGCGAGGGGAGCGAAAAAACCGCACGCCAAACCCTCCCCGCGAAAGACGACAAAGAATTCGCTCGTCGGCAATATCAATAAGCGCAAGCATGCCGGAAAAAGCAGGCCCAAGAGCCGCACTACGATTTCGAAGAAGGCCTACAAGGAGATGGAAAGCGGATGGCCCCGCTCCCGACGGAAGACGGCGCTAAAAACTCACGCCGGTCGCAGAAAAGCATGATAAAGATTCTCTCTCGTTCACGCGTATGCGGATGACGTACTGCGACAATATGAGTAATTCGATGACGATCGTTCGCGCATCGTAGCGAGTTCATCAGCACGACAGTCTGAAGGAGAACTACTCAATGAGAAAACTTATCGCGTCTGCGTTTGTGTCCCTGGACGGAGTCATGCAAGCGCCTGGCGGACCTGACGAGGACCCTACGGGGGGATTTGGCTTCGGGGGTTGGATTGCCAAATTCATGGACCCGACATCCGATATTTCCGAAAGCGGCTTCGACGGAACTGGGCGCGACATCGTCCTCGGAAGATTTACTTATGAGATCTTCGAAGCCTACTGGCCCTATCAAGCCCCCGATAATCCAATCGCAATATCTCTCAACTCAGCGAAGAAGTATGTCGCTTCGCGGACTTTGAAAGAGGTAGGCTGGAACAATGCGGAGCTGCTTGGCGATGACGCTGTCGCAGCCCTGAGAAAGCTCAAAGCGCAGCCGGGGCGCGATCTTCAAACTATCGGCAGCGCGAACTTGCTCCAATCCCTCCAGGCGGCTTCGTTAATCGACGAGCTCAATGTGTGGACATATCCGTTGGTGCTCGGTCGCGGAAAACGGCTGTTTGAAACCAACTCAAAGCCCAGCACGCTACGTCTCGTGAAAACGCAGACTTCGAGTACGGGCGTTGTCATGAGTAGATACGAGCCCGTCGGCGAGGTTGAGCCGGGCACAATGGTTACTACAGCGCCCAGCGATAAGGAGCTCAAACGCCGGGCAAAGCTCTCATAAGGAAAAGCCTCGAGAGCTCCCGGTCGCGCCGGAACGAGTATCCGATGGTGCAGTATGAGTATGGGCGCTGGCGTCGAGCCGCGCACGGTAACTGGGCGTCAAAAACGGGGTCAGAAACGCGTACGCCGGAGTCCGAGCAATCATAACAAAAGAGAGATTCGATCGGCTCTTGTCCAGGACAGCGACCACCACGTTGCTCGAGGTCCGCTGTCGCCGAACAGGTCGAGAGTTCCACTCTGTGCGATGTCCAACAACGGCTTGGTCCCCGACAGCTCATGCGGCTTTTTCGTTTTTTAGTTCGTCGATTCCAGCTTCCTCCCCCCTCGAGCTCCTTCGTGGGCGGTTTGGTCCGTCTAGCGCTCAACTTTCTGTTTGCGTTTCTCCTTGGAAGCGTTTCGCTGACACTGACCGCTTCAGTGCTCGCAGAAGCTCGGAACCACTTCTTTGAAGGAGGGCGCTTCGACGAAATGCTCGGCTTCGGCGAGCTTTTAGTGGCGGCTGTCTTAATCCTCTATGTGCTTTTACCCTTAACCGTAATCGGCTTGTTCACGCAGGCTCTCCGTTTCACTCGCACGCGGGATAAGCGGGTTTGAGCGGCCTCGAGGAGAGAGCCCTCGCATATCTGATGCGCAGTCGTGCTCCTGACTCATGTGATTTCGGCCTCAGTCGTCGGCGCCGCGCGGATGCAAACACGTTCGACCTACAACTGACTTGGTATTGCCGTTTCGGCAGCCTTTCAGCTACGAAGAGCTATGCGGATCGCATTCCTTTTCTCTGAATACGTCCTCCATAACCACATTATCGAGCGATATCACTCGCTGCGTCCCGAGAATGAGCTTCTGGTTATCAAGGTTCCTCTCACCCTGCGAGCGAAGAGCCGCATGGAGAGCGCCTCGAGCGTGCTCCCGAAGCTTTCGCGACGTTTCATTGTTGCGAAGCTCGTCGAGCACCTTGGCCTCCTTACGCTCACCTACTGCCCGAAGGTCATGCGACGCGGAGCAGTATTCCGTCGCCTGTCTTGGATCTCCCGGAACGTGGGTGCGAAATACATTGAGTCGACGGACATCAATTCGCAAGACACAATCGCAGCGCTTCAAGCTTTCTCACCCGACGTAATCATCACGTTGATGCATCAGATCGTCAGAAAACCCCTTCTCGCGGTGCCCCGGCTGGGAGTGATAAACATCCATCCTGGGCTGCTCCCGGACTTCCGTGGCATACAGCCTTATTTTTGGTCACTCAGCGAGGGAGCCGCCGAACACGGGTGCACGCTGCACCTGATAGAGGACGAGTCGATCGACACCGGCGGAGTATTAGCTCAACACAGGTTCAGTCTTTCGAACGTGCGCTCGGTTCAGCTCAGTTATTACCTCACGGCTCTCGGCGCAGCGCAGCTTCTTCCGGAAGTCCTCGACAAGTTCAGCCGCGGCGAGCTCACAGCTTCATCTCAGGCCACCGATTCGGGGAGCTATTATCGATGGCCGGATTCGGCAGCCTATCAACGACTCTGGGAACGGCGAGCAAGTCTGTTTCGGATTTCCGACATCTGGGGCATCCTTTCCGGGCGGTACGATAGTTCGCTCCCGACCTCAACACCTGGCAAGCGTGATGCTGTTCTTTAAGCCGCAATTCGACCCAAGCCGCCGCCGTTCGAAGCGTGTTGCGGATCGGACAGCCAAGCCGCTATCTGTTGGCTGTAAGTGACCGCCGCGAGAGCTTGAAAACTCGTCACTTTCTGTCCCGCATGCAAGAGATCAAAGAGCCCGGCAAGGGCGTCCCCCATCTCATCTTTCGTCTGAGCTTGTAGCTGCTCGTTCTTTACCACTAGGCCGGGGTCCCGTTCTTCGAGCGGAACGTAGTTGTTTCTCTCTCTTGTTGGCGGCCGCGACCCCATATCGAGCGTCAGCGGCCTCGAGTTGTCTTGTAGAACGATAGGCTCGAACGCGGTTGCCATAGACGCTCGAAATACGGAGCCTTGCTCTATGTGGTCAATGGTATCGAGACCGGCTAAGCCGTAGACTGATAAAATGCTTGATGTCGAGCCGTGAGCGAGATCATCAACGACGCCGCGAGTCACGTTCACTGCCGTCTCCAGATCCTTGATTTCGGCTTCGTTCAGATCTCCCTCCACTTGAAGAGAGAATCCCTCGGACGCATAGGCGGACTTCAGCTCCTCGAACGAATACACCTCATTCGTTGCGGTCGCTCTCCGCTCGAGGCTCACGCCATTTTGACTGTAGGCGGTCAGTGTTACTCGATCCCCCTCTGAAGTGAGGTAGGAGAAAGACGCTCCGCCGGCACGAGCGCGCAATCTTTCTTCGGGCAGCGAGGGGGCTGAATCTGCAGGTGCGTTCGAGGCTGCTTGAGGTGCTGCACCTTCGGTCCGACGCGCAGGGCTCGGAACGAGCGCTGAAGAGCTGTTGATACTACCTATTTCCATCCCGACCTTGGGAGCTCAGAAGCTTTCAATCCTGATTATGAGCTTCGGCCGAATTCGCTTCGGTCTTTATTCGAATCCCACCGCGAAGTGGTCGGTGAGGCGGTTTTCTTCAATGGACGCTTTACCGACCTCGTTCAGATCGGATGCACCGCTTAGTCCATATCTCGTCCCAAACGCTTCCGAAGCTTGCGAGCCCCATACTCGCCGAGAGTGCAGAATTTACAGGCACAAAATGGCTTCTTTCCTTTGGCGGTAGGCGAGAAACGCCAACCAATGACCTGAGGCAGAAAGCGAATGCGATGAATCTCTTTTGCCGTGATGCGGCGCGGGATAATCACCTCCCAACCTTGGCGATCTTCGGCCCGATCGAACTCCGCAACGGCTTCCGCGGCAGTGACCTGCTGGTGTGCGCGACCGTAGTGTCCGATCCAGACGGGTTGGTCGTCCGCGATCCGAAAATAAACGCCTATGATAGCGCCTCGATTTCGTCTTTTGAGCTCTCTCAGCCATTGATGCGAAACGTAGAAATTCCGAACGACAGGAACTGCGAACACTCCGCCTGAAGAGGAACCAACCGATTTCCGCAAGCGGTTGATTCCGTTGCGTTCAATTCGACTCGCACTTGATGCAACCGCGAGATGTACAAACATGGCCATGGCTTTGCTGGATTCGGAGAGTCGGAAGCCTCGCTGGAACTTCCCCTCATACTTTATGCGTGAACGCTCTCTAGGAAAGCTGACTCTCCATAGACGATTGCCTGCGATTCCGGAGAGTAAGTGCTCAGTATCCGCTCGCCGGTTTTCGCACACTGCCTCGCCCAAAGGTGTTGCGGGTTACGAAGCGCCATCCGGCGCTGATGCCGTACGTCTGGGTGTTTTGTCGGCAACGGAATCCGCAACTTCCGGTATAATGCAAGCTCCGGGTCGGCGATGCGGAAAACCTTGTTGCTGATCGGGCACTGAATCGCCTTTTTCAACACGTCTGCAGTCACCGCATCGATGGTGTCAGGTACAGCCTCTGCCGAAAGTGCCGGGACATCGGGAGCGGGAGATAGGTAATTGCTCCATTTGGCCCCGAGCGTCCCCGCCTCCGTCTCGGTAAGTGGAAAAAAGTCCTGAGCGATAGTTTCATTATAGCCGAAAGGCGAAAGCGAGATCGGGAAGAACTCGCCCCACTCTCCCGTCGCTTGCATGTGCGCGATGATTCGCGGTAGCAAGCGGAAATACTCTTCCTCGGTGTATTGCTTGTTGAGAATACAGAACTGGGCGCGCTTGACGCCCGCACTCCCAAAACAATGTCGACTCATGCGCGCATCAACGGAGTAGAAGAGGTCCGCGCAGTTTGCCACGGCGCAGAGGGAGAAGAATGTATTCGTTACGTTGATGCCAATGGTGCCGCTCTGGTACACATGGTCAATTTGCTCCCCGAAAGAAGACACGTCCATGCAGTTCCGCGCCGCATAGAGCGAGTCGCAATAACGAAGGTCTTCGGCGGAGGCGACGTTGAAGCTCGAATGGATGTTTCGCGAGTTAACGATATAGTCGCCGGTGCAGTTTTCGGATCGAAGGATTTGACAATATTTTTTTGGAAAATCGAGCAGCGAGACACGGAATGATTCGCGGAGCGACTCGACGCTGGTGCGCTTCTCGAGCTCGAGCGATTCGACCAGTCGAAAATACCCCTCCCGCGAATAGGGCTTATTTCGGAAGTAGTATTGCTTCTGCACCAAGTTTGCGCTGAGGCAGCAGTTGGAGCATCCGACACATTGGTCGAGAAAGTAGCTTTCGCTGCAGCTCGCACAATTTTGGCTGTAGAGAAGCGCATAACAGTTCGTGCAGTCGACACATTCGTAGCAAAGCTCTGAGCTGTGGACATAGGAACAGTCC
The DNA here is from genome assembly GCA_046328905.1 of Bdellovibrionota bacterium. Lineage (GTDB taxonomy): Bacteria > Bdellovibrionota_C > UBA2361 > SZUA-149 > CAZDWZ01 > JAXLVP01. The sequence continues at coordinate 3,213,381 of JAXLVP010000001.1, read as the reverse complement.
GCACAGTTCTTCGAATGTTTCAGAACGTTGGAAAAGTAACAGTCCTCGTCGAAATCGGAATCGAAAACCATGTGGCAGTTCTTACTACTGCCTGCGAAGTTGATGTAGCGGCAGTTATTCTCATCGGCGTCCGGTGAGGTAGTAAGAGCTACCTTCGGCACTACCGCGAACAGATCCGCGAACTGCTCAAAAAACGGCCTGTTGAAATCGAAGTCGCGGCCATACGACCGGAAGTCCCAATTGTCTGACCACCAATCCTCTTTCGAATACACAGTAAGCTTTTTGTCTGGGGAGTAATTTGTAACGATCGCCTTCCCGCTGAAATCACATTTTCGGTGATAGAGGTGGCGTTCATTTCGAAATGCCCAGCGCCGACGCTTGCGCTCGTCAGGAGATAATTTCGGAGGAGGGAGTGGATAGGTCACTCCATTGATCCGGGGAGAAAGCCGCTCGAGGAGAGCTTGATCTTCCGTTGAGAAGTTGAATTTCGAGTTAGAAACGGCGCAGAATAAATCCATCGCGGAGCTCTAGAGTCGTTCGTTTTTCTGAGGACGCTACTCTCCGTGCAGCGTCGACGAAGATTTATCACGAATCTCCTATTCAAGCATCCGAGAGCGAGCATCGTCCCATGGTAAGTTGAAGGTTTGCACTGAGGCTTCGGCGAACGAAGGGTCTCAATTGACGTTCCAACGAGTCATGACCCGTTTGTGGTCTCCACGAAGCTCCCTCACAATCATGCCCGATTCTTGCGTTCGTCGCTCTTCGTACTATTCCTCCCGATTCTGACCATTCCTCGCAACTCCTATCGTTTCTCCTGATCCCCGCCCTCGTCGCTTACCTCGGTCTTCAGCGTTCACGCCATTCGTCCCAGTTGAACGTTATCGCGCTTACCGAAGTGACAGTTTCACTATGCATTGTCCCCGAAAATATCGGACGCCCTGAGGATACGATTTGTGAGTCCGTCAGCGCGTTTGTCTTTCGGCGGGCGGGATGCTATGCTTGCGTGTGACACCTGATTGGTTGACTTATGCACCTACCGTCGAAAGCTATCCCATTGGACCAGACTCGCAGCCTCTGCGAGGCGCTCAACTCGCTGCTGACGGAACTACGGCTCCTCGAAAAAGCAGAGATAGCTGATGAGGTCGGCGTCTCGGGGTTGCGAGCACTCTTCGAGGTGACGACGCAGGGTGTCCGGACCACAGCCGAGCTTGCTGTCGCTCTCGAAATCGATAAGTCGGCCGCGAGCCGCCTCATCAGCTCTCTGGTGAGCTCCGGTCTGGTGCAGACCGCTGTCGATGCACGTGACAAGCGTCAGAAGCCGATTCTCCCGACCAAGAAGGGTCATGAGCTGATCGAAAGCACCAACAGACAGCGCTCCGCTACCGCCGAGCAAGTGCTCGCTCTGCTCTCTCGTTCCGAACGTGGAATACTCGAAGAAGGTGTTTCACTCTTCGCCAAAACGTTGAAGAAGGTACGCCTTCAACAGAACTACGACATCCGTCCGATTCGACGTGGCGACAACGCGCAAGTGACACAGCTCATTCGGAAAGTGATGAATGAATTCGGATTCGATGGGCCGGAATATTTCGCCTATCCTGAGGAGTTCAGCTCGCCCTACGAGGCATTTCAGAAGCCGCGCGCGCTGTATCTCGTGGCTGTTCGGAATGAGAAAATCGTCGGGTCGGCTGGAATCGCTGAGCTCGCTGAAGCGCCGAAACATATCTGCGAGCTGCGAAAGCTGTTTGTTTTGCCGGAGGCGAGACAAGCTGGACTAGGGAAACGCCTTCTCGAGACATGTCTCGAGAAGGCGCGAGAGCTCGGTTTCCAGCGATGCTACGTTGAGACAACGAGCCGGATGGCTCTTGGCAAAGGCCTTTACGAGAAGTGCGGGTTTAAACGGAGCCGGCAACGATTCGGCCCCGCTCTGTGGAAAGCTTGCGACGAGTGGTACATCACCGATTTATGATGTGTCGTGGCAGTTCAACCAGAGCGACCTCAGGGTCTGAAGAGGAGCTCGAAGTTATCTCCCTTCCTCCTGGGACCTGTTGTGACCGGGCGGCGCAACATTTTCTGCGGGATCGATCGCTCACCTCACGCCTCATCCACGCACCGACCTTCGACGAGGGTCTGGAGATTTTGAAACATCCCTCCCGAGCTCGGCGACTCATGTTTCTCCCGCACGTTCATCATTTGGCGGCGAAAGCGACACTCGACCTGACATTCGAGGTACGTTCCGAATATGCGTTTTGGCTTTTCAATCCACCGCTCTATTTTGCGAGTCGCAGCGGCACTCCGAACGGAAATCGATGTGCGTGCATTCCGGATCTGCGGCCGCTCCTCGCTCCGATAGCCCCACAGGGAGCGATGACATTTGTAGATGCCCCCAATACTCAAGCCGCAGCAAAACTCGTCGTTGAAGACTGGGCTGACTCTTGTGTCACGAACCTCGCTGGTTTGAAGTCCTACGAACTACGCACGATCGCAGAGCTCAAAAAGATGAACATCTGTTGGATACCGATAACAAAGAGGGAGGCAGTATGAGATACATAAGTGTGCTCGTGGTCGATCAAGCACAGGAGAACAAGGGCATTCTTGTAAATGCAGGGTTTGTCCTTGGTCTAACCGCCGGCCGTTCATTACCGGATGAAACATTTGGCCCGGATGTGGTGGATGGCGACGGAAACACACACCGACGTCTCACCAACATCGGCCATTACGTACGGAAGGCGGGACAAAGCAAAATGCGGACGCTGCGGCGGGAGCTCAGTGCATTAAGCGATGTCACCATCGTCGATTATACGGAAGATGCCGCACCAGCCGACTACAGCGCGTACCAAACGAGCATCGCCGGGAGAAAGAGCGACGAACTTAACTACCGAGCGCTTCACATCTATGGCCCCGAGGAGCTGGTATTACCGAGGACGAAGAATCTGTCATCGCTGACCTAGCAAACAGTGGTCAGATCCAGGAGGTGCCGCGCTCTCCAAGCCATGCGCAGCTTAACAAAACTACTGGAAATAGACGTCCGGAGATCTGCCTAGCCCGTCCGCATTTCAGCAACCATATCAAGAGAGATATTCGCTCGCCCGACTCCGCCTACGAGGTGCGCTTGACGTGCAGAGCTGCTGCCAGGTGACGGCGTATTAAGCGGAACTGCGACCGTGATACAAAGCTATGTTCAGGCGCTACTGAGCCGCCTGCCTTCTCGGGCGTTGAGCTTTGGGTCGTAGTCTGGTGATTTCGTCCGCAAGCCGCTTCGCGTTGATGTCGTATCCCGCGTCCGACAGAAACTGAAAAAACAAAACCAATAGCTCGCCTGGACTCAATAACCCTGAAGCAGTTTCCAGCTCGGTGCCGCTGAACGGTTGATAGAACTCAGCAATTTTCGCTTTTGTCAGGTTCCGAATTGCCGCTCGACCCGACCAGTGATGGAGATAGGTAAATTCGAAGAGTCCGCGCAGCATGATTTTTATGCCTTCGAGCGGAAACTGGATTCCTCGTAAAGCGAGCCATGCGCAATACTCTTCGGCGCATTTGTCACTGGTTTGGTTTACTTCATACCAGATTTCGTCCGGCTCTTCTCCCATCCTCAAGAGCCCGTCGAGAGATTCAAGATGGCGTAGAGCCGAGCGTTCTCGTTGCTTCGGTGTGGTCTGGGTGTCTGGGCTGGTCATACGGTTTCCCTCCTGGGTAAGTATCTTCGTTCAACCGTATTATCGACTGCAGGCGAGTGTCGTTTCTGAGTAAAGCTTGTCACAATCGCACGGGCTCAGCCGTTAGTTTCACCGGTATCCGGGGCAATCAAAACACCTCCGCCAAATATGCAAGCGCGAGATCGCGCGCAAAGCCACGCGCTACGGGCGAAAGCGCGAAGAACGCAAAGGAAAAAGCGAACAATTCCTTTTCCGTAGATGCGAGGTAGTGATGCCGGCAATCAGTCCGTTGAAAACGACCATCTCGCGTCCTTGCGCCCCCTTCGGTTGCACCTCCGTGCCATCCTGTGCGCTCTTCGCGCTTCCGCCCGCCGCTTCTGTTGGGAAGCGTGCGAGCGGATAATCAGAGAACGCTTACAAAACAGTTGTTAACCACGAGATCGAATCTGGGCACGCAGTCCAAGCAGCGCCGTGCCCGCCATTATACATCGAAATCCTCGACTGAGCCCCATAGAGGTCGGACTCGAGCTGGGTGTAGTGAGCGCTCAGACCGCCGACAACGTTGTCATCTGCAGTACCGAAGCAACCATAGATCGACGGGACTCCCGCGCTGATTGGAACATCAGCCAGCGCTCCGAGCGGAGAAAAGTAGCGCAACTTCGCCGGAGTAACTCCACCCATGTTGGTGTTGAGAACGCTGAGAATCTGACGACTGAAGTAACCGCAGTTCGTCGGCCCGCTTGCTGTATTACAGATAGCCCCTGAGCCCTTTTCTGCCGCAAACAGTTGGTTGCCGAAGATAGGCGCACCACTTCCCCGAAGCGTGTGAAAATCGTAGAGCATGTTGATATCGGCTCCATAATAGGTAATCCCGCCTTTCAAAGTGAAGTTGGTCGTTTGGCTGTAACGGAAAAGAGCTGTGAGCGAGAGGATTCCTCCTGCGGAGAAACCGGCGATTCCAAATCTGCGCGGGTTAATGATATGCGATGTCGCTTGCGCTCCAGTTGCAAGGGCGTTCATCGGTCCGATGATTTGAGATTCAAACACAGCTTGTCCTGTCATTGAGCTGTGCGACAGCACATAGGTGCAAACTTTATTCGTCGATCGCGCGGCGCTTGCAAATTGAGCTGCAAGACCATCCGCCCTCACGGGACCAAATGCATTTCCGTTGAGCACGAATACAACAGGGAAGCCGCCGGCCGGAGGAGTCACTCCCGGACAAGCAAGCTGAGCGGAAGCGACCGCCGGCGTTATTACAAAAAGTGACGCTAGGAGAACAAAGAAATGACCTACTCGCATGCCCGGTTCCTTTACGAGGTTCGTGAATAAACACCGCACCCTCCCGCACATCCACCGCACATGTGTTACGTAGTTATTCGGTGTCGGTTACAGGCGTGCTCCGGAAATTCCGCTTCTTTGGGCATTTTTACTGAAAAAAAATCGTTGCGCTGGATTACGCGCGCGAGGTCGGAGACAGACCCGCGCCGATCCGATGAGAACGGATCAGGTTCGGCCACATACGGCGTTAGTGTCCAGCCGCCAGGAAGATTACCATGAATTAACTCTGAACGGAGGGTGACAGCAGCACTGGCGCTCTTCCGCGCGCGAGCTTACTCCGTACGCGCCTTGAGCTGCACTAAGTCTTTCAGGATCGTATCCAATCCACCAAACACAGTGAAACGTTCGATCTTCTGAGTCACTGTCTCGAGCACTTCCAGCTCTTTCAATCGCAGCAGCGTGGGATTGTTCTCCATCATCTTTGCGGTGTTGTGCAAGGAACGGGTCGCAGCAGTCTCTTCTCGCCGACGAATCAGGTTCGCCTCCGCGATTTTCTCTGCTTCGACGACCTGATTGAAGATCGTTCGCATGTCGCCCGGAAGAATAATGTCTTTCACGCCGAGCTGATCGACGTCAACGCCGATCGATTTTACTGCGTCCTTCGCATAGCTCAAGATATTTGCTGAGACCGCTTCTTTGTTCGTCAGCAGATCGTCGAGCGTCCGAGTGCCTACGGTTTCTCGAATGGCGAACTGCAAGCTGTTGTAGAGAAATGTTTTGAAGTCACTCGACTTGCTAACGGCAACAAAGGCATCCTCAACATGATAGCTGGCCGTGACGTTGAGTCGAAGGCTCACTTTATCCTTCGAGAGAATCTCCTGACCCTGAACGTCGAGCACCTGCAACCGTTGGTCGATGATCTGAACAGAAACGTTCTTCCCTGCTTTCCAAAACGCGTAGCTGCCCGGGCCGAGCTGTCTCTCGATCGCGCCGTTTACGGAGAGGAGACCGACATGCTGGTTGAGCACATCGACGAGGAGAATGTTCGCGGCAAGCCAAGATTGGCCCGTTCTCATCGGGCCGGAACGTCGAAGCACCGTTTGCAACGGTTTGCTGATCTCGATGCTGGTTTCGAGGTCGACTCTCTCAACTCTGATCTTCTTTGCCTGCTTCCAATAGAGAATGCGCTTCCCCGGAGGAAGAATGTCGACGAGCGCATCGTCAAAATAAACGAGGCCGACTTCGGAAGCACCCATCGCAATGAGCGTGAGATGCTCACTCAGCTGGGCTGGATATTGCTCGAGCAGAATCTCGCCGAGAGGATCCGTGAACTCCGGTTGTTGCAGAGAGATCGAACGCACCTGATATCGGCCAGCCGGATTGAACAGAGTGTAGCGTCCCGGAGTCAGAATACGCTGAAATCGCTTCTCTTTGAAAAGGAGCGCAAGCTCACCATCACCGACCTGAACCGTTTCGAAAAGTGCCATCGAAATCTCTCCTGAGAAAAAAAGGGTTCCTCACGGTAAGGAAACGGGTGACAGCATGTCGGGTGTCAGAAGCTCGAGAGTAACTGAGTTGAACGAAGCTTCAGACTCGCGTCTCGAAGCATCGGCAAAAGAGTCATTGCTCGGGCTCCGGTCACTCTCCAGAGGCAGCACACTGGTCCCCTCACCGTTGCATCTCACGAGTACCGTCGAAACGGCGCTCGCAATCCGCCGAAGAACCCTTCGAGGGGGACAAGGACTCTTTCGAGTCAATGGGCCACGCCCGTTGCCGAACGCGGCCCGAACTTAGGGTTCGAACCTAGACCGCGACTTGCGTCGCGGCTTACCGTTGGTGACACACTCGCAAGTATCCCACAGACACCCGGAGGCTGATTCTCAAGCGCACCGGGCCAGCCAGGATTTGTGAACCTGGTCTGCAAGCGAACTCCCGCTAAAATGCGTCGGAGTTAGGATGCTCTCGCGGTCACGTCGATTCGCGACCGTAGCGGGACCTTGGGAAGATGAAAGAGTGATCAGAAAGGCCTTATTACGGGAATAGCGGGCCGTCGACGTCCGTCCGTTATTGCATTGCTCCTTGCCAAAGAACTCGGAATCCGACGAACAACAGGGCCAATGAAAGCGCACGAATAATCCCGTGCCCGGAAATGCGATGGGAGAGCTGGGCACCGATCTGCGCGCCGATGACAACACCGAGCGACAGCGCAACGGTACGCCGAATTCCACCATGCTCAAAGATACCGTCGTGGATATGAACACAAGTCCCCGCGAACGAAACAATCGCAAGAATGAAGTGCGATGTGGCGGTGGCAATCGCGACAGGAAAGTTAACGAGGTAGACGAGGCTCGGCACGTGGATGATCCCACCCCCGATTCCAAGAAGGCTCGAGACAAAGCCGACGGCTAAACTGATGGCGATCCCAACACCGAGGTTGTAAGAAAATTGGTATTCATGTCCTTCGCTGTCAACTAAATGCGACGTGTGCTTTGCAGAACTCAACTGCTTGTTCTGCGTAGTCGGCTTCTTGAAAAAGAGAAAAAGTGCTCCAATTACGAGCAGCGCGCCCAAAATCATGTCGAAGAGGCGACGCGGGAGATACGAAGTTGCCGACGCTCCAATGATAGCACCCGGTATAGCAGCGAGCGCGAAGATCAAGCCGGCCCTGTAATCAATCCGGCGGAGCTTAGCGTACGCCACGGAACCGGAAAGAGCGTTGAGGAAGACCACGGCGAGTGAGATCGCAGTCAGAAGCTCGGGCGGATCATCCGGGTAGAGGATGACGAGCACGGGCATAAGCAGGAAACCGCCACCTGCTCCGACAAGCGTCCCGAACGCTCCGACAACGAATCCCAGAACTGAAAGCAAGATATATGGAATCATCAGACCGACCGCGCTTGAACCCCCCTCACCCTTTTTACAAAACCACTAGATCGCTCGAGAGCCTTCCCAAGCTCTTTGCCAATAGCATCCGTAGCGCTCTCACGCATGGATTGGTTTCTGAGAGCTCGGACGCCTTGGCAGAGAAGCACATTCTGAATCGCAAATTTATGACGGACATTCGCTCAGAGCGAGCTTCCATCGGACAAACACCGTTCGCGGGCAACGCCAAGCGCTCAACTCAGCGCCAAAAGTCGTCCCATTGAGGGCAAATTGAACATTAACGAGTTGTATGGTAGGTATTCGGCGCCGTTCTTTCACTCGACGTTTGCAGTTAGTCACGCTGCTTTTCCTGGCAACCGACTCATTCGAATGCCAATCAAGGCAGCGGTAGCGCATCAAGGTTTTTCGTTTTTCGATTCCTCTCTTTCGAATAGGCGGGGCGCATCTCAGGAGAGCCCTCGCTCACTTGAGACGTGTCCCGTCCTATTACGCAAACGAGAGAGGAAAACATGCGTCATTCCACTACGTCCGGCACTTCTTCTCAGGTGGAGGTGCGAGTCGGCGAATACGAAATCATCATCCACGTTCTTTACGGTCGCAAACTGTGCGGACTTTTACTGAGCCTGCCGGACCGCGAGCAACCTCGGTTCTTCAGCCTTACGCGATCGATGGAGATCACCGCGCGCGACCGGCTCAAAGGAGCTGGCATGCCGTTCCCGGCAACAACGGAAGCACTGCTCTTCTCCTTCGAATCGCAGATGTTTGATCTCCGCGGCGGCGTGAGCGTCGGGTTTCAGGACCTCAGGCTGTTACCACCCACCGTAGATGATATCGATGGTTCCACGAACTGCATCGAGCTGGAGATCAAGTACGGGGACGAACGTCTGGCCATCCGGCTGTACGGGAATGACAAGGACGCCGACTCGACGCCGAGGCTCGCTATCGGCGATCCGAGGTCACCCGAAATGCAAGCATAACGCGAATAACTCGTCCGAGGTTCCGGACCCAAGGCACCGCGCTACCGCAGTGCCTTGATTTTTCTGGGCAGCTTGTGCCAGCGCTCCGCGAAACTCTCACAGCGTCAACACTGCAATCGAATGATGTCGATCATATGGACCACGAAGAGCCCGTCGAAATCTGATCGAATCAGGATGCTCGCTAAATAAGTCGCGCATAACGGAAAAAGATCCGGCACTATAAACGGAGGTGTCCGTTTATAGTGGGTTTCATTTGAACGCAACAAGACCCGGTACGATCCTCAAACGAACTGCCACTGCGAGGAAAAAATCCTACGCCTTGATGGTCGTGCTCGCACTTTTCATTTTGCTCTGCTCCACAGCGGCTTCGTCATTTTCGCATCCGCCTTTCGGAACAACGTCGCAGATGAGGGTAACCACCCACCCTGCCGTCCCGGCGCCCGTTTCCGTCGCCACTATTCAAGCCAACGCGGCCCGCACGTTTGCCGGTCAAGTGTTGCCATTCGAGGAAAATGTCGGACAGAGGGATGCGAGCGTGAGGTTCACCGCACGCGGCAATGGGTTCATCTTCGAGCTGCACGACGATGCGATTACCCTACTTTCGTGCAATCAGAACGACGAGAGTCATCCGCATCCTATTACACTCTCTTTTCCAGGCTCGCGCCATCTGGCTGGGGAAGCTCGAGGGGAGTCCGAGCTCACCTCACATGTTAACTTCTTCACCGGCACCGACCGATCGCAGTGGAAAACCAACGTTCGCCAGTTTGCAAAGGTCACCTATCCCTCTCTGTATCCGGGAATCGATGCCGTATTTTACGGACCCCGCCTTTCGCAATTTGAGTTCGACCTGAATGTCGATCCAGGCTCCGATCCATCATTGATACGATTGAAATATGATGGAGCCCAACAGGTGCGTGTCAGCGACCGTGGCTCACTCCTCATCGATTCAGACTGCGGAAGCATCGAGCAGCATCCGCCGAAAGCCTATCAGATGATTCGCGGCGAACGACGTCAGATACGCAGCAGCTACTCTATCGTAGCTCGAAACGAAGTGCGAATTGAGTTGGGCGCATACGATCCGTCACTACCGCTTGTGATCGATCCGGTTATTGCCACCTCCAGCTTCATCGGCGGGAGCAGCTTAGACAACCTGACCCCGATCGACATCGCTGTGGATGATGCAGGAAACGCATATCTTACCGGAAGCACCTATTCGACAGACTTCCCCGCCAGGAGTAAGGCGTTTCAAAAGAAGAACGCAGGCAATCTCGATGTCTTCGTTGTCAAAGTCATCGATTCGGGCACGAAGCTGCTCTTTACCTCCTACCTCGGTGGCAAGGAGCTCGATGAGGGAATCCGGATCGCCGCAGGGCCGCTCGGATCTGTCTTGGTTTCGGGAACGACTCACTCAAAAGGCTTTCCGACCACGAAAAGCGCAGTGCAGGACAAAATGCTCGGCGAGGTAGACGGGTTCCTCGCGAAGCTGAGCCCGAAGGGCGACGTGCTCGAGTACTCCACCTTTCTTGGCGGTGACGATCCGGCACCGGGCCCCGGATACATTTCGCACGATTCAGTGAACGGTCTCGCGGTCGATTTTGCAGGGAACATGTACGCGGCATTCCCGACGAGGGCGAACACGATGCCTCACTTGAGCTCGCCCAACCCGATCTCGGCGAAGAACGCATGCACGGGGTGTTTTACAGCATATTTAGTGAAGCTAGACCCGACGGGTAAGCTGGTCTACGGGACGTTCATCGGATCCCAAGTTTCGACTATCGACGGAGTGGAAGCGGACAAAGCGGGCAACGCGTATGTTCTCGGCTCTTTGAGCGGTCACGTATTCGTTACCAAGGTCGACTCGACCGGCTCGTCACGAATCTTTAATATGGACCTTGGCGGGAAGTCGAGCGAGTGGGGACACGGCATCGCCGTCGATTCGGACGGGCAAGCATATGTCACCGGCACAACCAATTCGCCTGACTTCCCGGTTACTGCCGGCGCTTTTCAAACCGTTGCTCGCGGGAACGGCGACGGGTTTGTAACGAAGCTCAAAGCCGACGGCACGGGAATCGTATACTCCACATTCCTCGGTGGAAGCCGAACTGACGTCGCCTACGATGTCGCCCTGGACAGTGACGGCGCGGTCTATGTGGTCGGATATTCCGACTCGGCGGACTTTCCACACGTTCGAGCATTCCAGGACGCAGCCGGCGGACGCGATGGCTTCATCGCAAAGTTATCACCGCTGGGTGACAAGCTACTGTATTCAAGCTTGCTCGGCGGATCCGGCGATGACGTAGCCTCCGGAATTGCCGTCAGCAAGAAGAAGGTTTTCATCGCTGGGTGGACCGAATCCGAGAACTTCCCGGTCAAGAACCCCTTCCAAGCCACGCTCGCGGGTGGCAGCGATGCGTTCTTAGTCCGCCTCGGAGATCCGGGCATGTACCTTCGCTGATACGCTACAGATTCTTGTGCTCCCACTCTCTGACCCGCGCGCGTGCACGGTCGAATATCTGAACATAGTTTTCAAAACGGACCCGTCGGCTTGCGTCGGGAGTGAGAAGAGCAAACAGCGGCTTATACTTCTCGTAAATCGAAAAATATTTCTCTGCGGTCGCCGGTGCAACCGTGTCTGTACCGAAAAGGAATCGCGTGGGAAATCGATTGATCAGATCGGCTGCGGCCTTTGTGGATTCGGGGCTCTCGACGAAGTACTTTGCGACCTCGTCCCAAGAGATGTCGAAGCTTACGTTTGAGAGCTGCGGGTCGCTAAGAATGGACTCGAGCACGCGCATATGATCGTGGATTGGCCGAACGACTCGGCCGAGCCCTGTGTGCGCCCAGATAATCGCACTGTTCGGATGCCTCCGCAGCAGGGCGATCATCTGGTCCGAGTATGTATGCTCCATCTCCGGTTTTGGAAAAGGCATCGCCATGTCGTTGTGAATAATGGCCACAAGCCCTGCCTCTGCTGCGAAGTCGAGAATTCGATCGAGCGCCGGATCGGTCAAGCTCGCCACATCCCCTGCGATCTTCGATGACACGAACTCTTTATGAATGGTGAACTCACCAATTCCAACGAACACGCCCGGAAACGTCTTGAGCACTCGTTTGATGTGATCGGCTGCGTACATGTCCGCCGGATTGAAGCCGGTGATCATGGGATCGAATCGCTTTTGCTCCGCCGGCGACAAAGACCGAAACGCCATGGCGATTGCGGCGTCGGTGAACGAGTAATAATAGAGGTCCGCATCAGTATCCAAGTAATACGTCGGGGCAACGTCTCCATTGACGCGGTAAGACCAGTGTTGCTGCAGCGGAATGCCGAAGAGCGTGGAACGCTGAACGCGGTCGCCCATGATGCTGAGGAACTGTTTCGGCGTAATCCCCTCTTGGACGTAGTTGGTAAGGTGAAAGTGTGAGTCGTTGAATCCGTCTGGCGGAGGCTCTTGAGCCAGGCTGCAGGATGCCACACAGAAAAGGGATAGTGTCAGGGGCAGAGCTCGTAACATGCGTCTCATCAAGGCTCCGGGGAAAAGCAATTTGTCTACGAGTTCCTAACCGCCTGACCGAACTACGTCAATCACGCGAATCCGGGGCGGCACTCTCGACACCGCCCTCCTCCTCCCTACCCGACGTCAAGGTTTTGACGCTCTACGCCGGCAGTTGCCCCCAGAAGCCCCACTGATTCAAACGAATCAAACATGGGCGAGCGCCATGCTCCGAACGTTGACGAGTAGCATATCCGCTTGCTACGCAAGGCCAGCGTTATTTACGGCGAACGGTCCACGCTCGAGTTCGGTACGGAACCACAATCGTTTGCATTCCGCGACAGGCGTCCTCAATCGCGGACAAAATCAGCTTCCATCGATCAGGGCCTGCCTGCACTTGGATGTCGTTAACCGACGTCCATGCACCGATGTAGCGCTCGACAGGCATCGTGATTTCGTATCGGGATTCAAGATAGAAGCAGTCCTCGAAATGGCCTGTCGAAACAAGCTTCAGATCGAGGTCTTCCGTAAACTTGCTGGAGCCGGAAGAGCGACGATCAAGAGTCGGCACGATCTCTTTGATCCGATCTTCAATTTGTTTGTGGAGCTGGCTACGCTCGAGGTCTCTTGGGTTCCAGAGCGCGGTGAAATATCCACCCGGTTTGAGCACTCGATGGAATTCGGCCAGACCCTTTGCGGTGTCGACCCAATGGAATGAAGACGCCATCAGCAGCCAGTCTGCGGAACCTGTGTCTAGGCCTGTTTGCTCGCCGGATCCAGCGCGAAATTCAACTTTGCCCCGAAGCGCGGCCGCACCTTCCGTGCGCATCGCATCATTGGGCTCAACCGCAACCACTGAAACACCGAGCGAGCACAGGTTTTCAGTAAGCTTCCCTGTACCCGCGCCGACATCTGCAACCAGAAACTTCTCTTTTTCGAAGGCCCCAACACGCTTTGCAATCACGCTGAGGACTGTCGCCGAGTAGCTCAAACGGTGATGATACGCTTTCGCCAGGTCTGTAAAATCGCCTGCTTTCATGTGGATCTTTATGAAGGAACACGGCTCGATCGGCAAGGAGGAATAGGACGAGCGCGATATGAGCCTCGAACTTGCGTCGGCGCCCCCCGATTCCTCCTTAACTTTTTAGCCGAATAGCGCTAGAACACTGACGGAAAGTTTCGACTCCTTGAAGGTACAAATGCTTCTTCAGCCACAACCTGATCGACGACAGCTCTCACGTTTTGTTATGCCAGCGATTTTGATCTCCCTGGTGTCCTGCAGTCACCTTCAAATGGGCGCCTTCGCCTTCTCGACCAACCCGACAGCGGATGACCCGGAGTCGATCGCGCGGGGGCGGACAGCGTTCGAGAGGAACTGCTTGGGGTGTCATGGCCGCGACGCGGACGGTCGGGGTCCCGATGCCGAAGGTCTTAACGCAGCACCCACTGACTTTACTGCGAAGTCTTACGACAAAGCCGCTTGGCGCATAGCGGCGAGGATTTCAATCGGCAAAGGCTCCGATATGCCTTCGTTCAAGGACAAGCTGCCGGAGAAGACGATCTGGGATCTCGCGAACTATCTGCACTCGCTAAAACAGGGTCAGCACACCGACGCGGGCGCGTCTCGTTCATAAAACGTTTCGAAGCAGCTCCTTAGCACTGCGTACTGTGCTCAACGCTCATCGTTGGGAGATCGTCTGATGCGCTTTATCCGTTCGCCCCTGCCACTTTTGAGCGGAAGCTCAATGTGTGTTAGCAATTGCCCTCTTCGAATCTCTCTCAGCTCAGTTCGAGTAGTCGCCTTCCCTCCCTCTGCACTGTTTGGATCCAATACGAACAGACACTGCTTAGGGAGCAGCTAGAGCTCAAAGGTTTCATCCACTCTACTCCCCGGCGGGCCACCGGCCCGATCAACCCGCGGGCGCTTTTCAGCCTGCCCTGAACGAAACGGAGAACTACGATGAGTGTCAAAATTGGTCTCGTTGGCGCCGGAACGGGCGCAAAGTTCGTCGCTGCTGCAGTTGCGGCAATGACCGACGCGGAGCTAATGGGAATCTGCGCGCCCAGCGCAACGCGCCGCGATCCGTTGTGCAACGAATTCGGTGGGCAACCATTCGACACATTCGCTGGCCTGCTCGCCGCGAAGCCGGACGTCGCAGTCATCTGCAGCCCGAACAGTGTTCGAGTGTCCCAATTCGAAGCAGCGCTAGAAGCAGGAATCGATACGCTCATCGACAAACCGCTCGCCATCAACCTCACAGAGCTGACGCGGCTGCTCCGAGCGGCACATAGCTCGCCGGACCGTTTTTTCGGCGCGTTGCTCCAGCACAGCTTCAACCCTGCGGTTGTCGCTGCTGAGAGATTCGTCAAAGAGGGGCTCCTGGGAACCCCTCTGGCAGCAAACGTTACGCTTCATTGGGGACGCTTCGGTGAATACCTCGATCACCACTACCGTATGGCGAACAACGATGGTGTCATACTGAACCAATCCCCTCATGCTCTTCACGCGGCCCTCCAGATCGCTCGGCACACGCAGCCGGAGCTGCCTCGTGGGGAGCATCCGGTCCGAACCGTCTATGGCGTCAGCAATTCAAAAGCACACTCTGACGATCCGCGATGCGAGACGGAAACAACCGCGGTGGGAACCATGGTTCTCTGGAACGGTTTTCCGATCAACTATTCGCTCACCTCGGGCACACACGTTTCCTCGAAGTGGACGGTCTCGCTCATAGGAAAAAACGGTCGGATTCGGGTTCGCGAGGACGGCGTCGTCGTACGCGCCGAGACCGATGTCACCCAGGGTTCGCTGCCGGGCTGGCTCCCTTTCGACTCTGATCTGGCCAGCGACGCACCGAACGCGTCCGCCAACGCGAGTGGCTCCGGAAGCAGCTATCACCGACTCTTTATCGAGGACTTCCTCGAACGTCGACAAACCAATCGCCGAAGCGCCATGGAACAGCTCATCATGGGCTCGTGGTCAACCAGCCTCGGTTTCTCGATGCAAGGCACTGGGCACCTACAACAGCCCTCTTCGGTGCCGAGCTACTTCGCGTATCTCGACTGAACGCCGGTCTTATCGCGGTTCGACTCGGACGGTGCACTTCGCGCCGTCCGAGGCTCAAGCTCTCCCAATGCGTTTCGAAGTTCTAACGGCAAAACTCCACCTTCTATCAAACATTGTTTTTCAGGGGCGAAGGCGATAGATGTTTACGAAGCCTTTGCGGTCAATGGCAGCGGCCGCGATTTTCAGGAGCAGGCGGATGATGATCGCATCCCCTTTTCATATCTTGACTCCGCGGTTCATCGGCACCGCAACGCTCATCGTTTGGGTGCTCGTCTCAGGGCAGCCAGCATCAGCCGGCCCTCTCTCAAAAGACGACGCGCTTTCCACACTCCGAAATCAGGTAACGAAGGATACCCTTTATCCACAGATGGAATGCGTGAACGTGTTCGTGGAGGAAGAGTCTTCGAAGAGCTTCACCGTCGCCATACGAGAGAACCACAATCCGCACTGCGGCGGAGATCCCGATGTCGCACCGGTGATTGATCGTTTCCGCATCAGCCGCACAAAGAAAACTATTGAATGGTACGACGTCATTGACGACGACTACCGTCCGTATGCTGAGGCAGTTGAACGCCGGAAACAGGAATAGCGGACCGCAATGTTCCGATTCGTTCATCCGCTACGACACTTTTTCGCTCTCGTCATCGTTCTTATCACATTCGTTTCGGTGGAGGCGCGCGCGAATGATTCAACTGCAACCCTCGCTGCCGAGGGACTCCGCTTAGAAAAAAGTGAGTCGATAAGGATCGTTTCGGAAAAGCTACGTGTGAGCCCCAAACGAATCGTCGTGGATTACGAGATGGACAATACCTCTCGAGAACCGATTACAACGATTCTCGCCTTTCCCCTTCCGCTGCTCAACGCAGACGATGTAATGGACCTGCCCCTCGACGCAGACATCGATCATCCGGAGGACTTCATCTCGTTCAGAACTTCCGTCAATGGACAGTCGGTATCACCCGAAAAACAGATCAAAGCATTCTCCGTGTCACGGACAGGCGAGCTTGGACGAGACGTCACGGACACCCTGCTTGCGAATCAAATTTTAGCTTCGCCACTCGGTCGCACATTTTCGGACGTTCTCTACGACCTACCGGAAAGCGCCAAGGCAAACTTGCTCGAGGCCGGCCTGCTCGAAGTTGGAGAGAAGCGAGGCGAGAAGACCTACGCGCCTCTTTGGGCTGTGGAGTATTCCTTTTTCTCCACTGTTACCTTTCCTCCTCAGCGCACCGTCAAGATACATCACGAGTATGCGCCCGTTGTGGGACGATCACTCTTTGGAGATTTCAGCCTTCACGACGATCTCTCTCGGTGGTGTGTCGACGCGACAACCCGCAAAGCCATCCTTCAAATGCTCTCCAATCGTCCTGTGACCGCGGGCTGGACAAAAGTTGTGGAAATGAAACAGGTCGATTACATTCTCAAAACCGGAGCAAACTGGGCGGGCCCAATCCAGTCGTTCCAACTCACCCTCGAAAAGGAAAACCCCCGCCAGATCGTCTCTCTTTGTGAATCGGGACTTAAACGAACAAGTCAAACTGAGCTTGTTCTCTCGAGAAGCAACTTTACTCCGCAGCACGACCTCTCTGTGCTTTTTTTTGAGCCCTCCATCAACGGGAGATGAACCTTGCACCCGGACCGGAAAATCATTGATCTTACCCACGATCTCTCGGCCGACACTCCCACCTGGGAGGCCGACTGCGGCTTCGAGCTTCTGCTCGAAACGGACTATCACTATTCGCTCGAACCGGACCGATTTCGTGTTCAGCGGATAACCTCCCGTGCGGGCATCGGAACCCACATTGATGCACCGGCCCATTGCTTCCCGAATACCCCATGCGTCGACGAAATTGAGCTGCAGTCGCTCATTTCAAGCTGTGTCGTCATCAAGGCGAGCTGCGAATCGGACGAGGGGTACGTCTTTACGCCGAAGGACATCGAGGACTTCGAGAGCAAGCACGGGACCATTCCGTCCAGTTCCTTCGCGCTCTTTTTCTCCGGATGGAGCAAGCATTGGGGCCATCGCGAGCGCTACAGAAACGACCTGCGCTTCCCGAGCGTCCATCACGAGACCGCGAAGCTGCTCCTTGAACGAAACATCTCCGGGCTTGGGATAGATACGCTGTCACCGGATTGCGGCGGTCGTTCGTTTCCGGTGCATCGTGAGATCCTGGGCGCCGGCAAGTACCTGGTCGAAAATGTAGCCAACGCAGAAAGCCTGCCGCCCACTGGTGCAACGGTGCTTATTCTGCCGATGAAAATCGAGGGCGGGACCGAAGCCCCAGTCCGAATGGTCGCGTTGCTGTAGCGCGATGCCGAGGCGTCTCCTGCGGCCATCGGCCGAACGGCCAAGAATTTTGGCACTCTTCTCGCCGTCTCCGCATAATTACTTCTAAGCGGCTGGTGCCGCTGATCTTTTCTGAATCGATGCGGGCAGAATTGTCTGCGCGTGAGCTCACGACGAACCACCGTCGCGAGCTACATGCGGGCACACAACGTTGTGTTGCCCCGGCTCTGCACAAATCGTTCGTGGCAAAAAGGAGTACTGCCATGGAGTTCCGATTGGTCCGTGAGCTGGGCGAGGTTTTGGAGCGCCTGGCGGAGATCTTCGCGGAGCGGGATCTCGGTTACATTCCCGTTTTCGACCTGTCCACGCTCACCCAGTACTTTGAGGAGGCCACCCGGGGTCTGCCTGAGGAAGATGACGACGTCGGTTGGGATGCTTGGTGCGAAACGCGCTGGTCAGAGCTCGGGCTTCCCGAGGATGCCAGCCGGATTGAGACGCTGTCCCAACACATTGCCGAGCACATCCTCGACGAAGAGCGCCGGCATCGACAACATCGGTTCCTGGTCAGCACCACCTTCGGAATGAACTGAGGGCAGCTCGTTTCCCTCCCCTCATCCTCCAAGGAGCTCGTGCCCGCATGAGCTCCAACGGCCCGGACGCAGCCGCAACGTAAGAATTGAGCTTCGGTTCTGTTGCTCAAAAACGGAATCGCCGGGTGAAAACATGTCACCCGGCGATCGACATCACCTACGGTCGACTGAGATTACAGACGGGTCTTACACAGCTCGTCCAACACCTGCTTCGTCGTCGGATCGAGCTCGAGCCGGGCAGCGTTTTCAGCTACCTGGGCGAGCGCAGCGGGGCAGATCTGATGCAGATGCCAAGAACGCATCCAGATCGGAAGCCGCTCGACCTGGAGGAGATCCAGCTCAGTCTGAAAAGGCATTACATCAAACTCTGTGTGAACCGCAGCTACAATTACGTTAGGGATCAGATGCGGAGGAAACGGGTAGACAATAGCGGCACTAAACACACGCATCATATATTCCCGGAATGCCGTCTCACCTGACAGCTCGTAGAAAATCGCCGACAGCCGCAGAAGCGCCGAAGCGCGCTCGACCGCGCTGGTAGTGCTCACCATGATCTGACCGACAGCGACCAGCGTTTCATGCAGGGCGCTTTTCACGGACAGCGAGAAGAACTCGACCAACATCGGATCAGTAGCGTCGCTCTTGTGCTGGTGCTTTTGTTTGAAGAGCGACCACCAAATAGCGAGTAGACATCGAAGCTGGTGGCGCGTTTCGTCGGACAAGTCGGCCGACCGAAGCCGTGCCTGGAGCTGCGCTTGCCAGCGCTCGATGATCGGCTGAAGCGACGGCGAAAAATCGTTATTGACGCACGCCGCAATCAAACCCGCTTCGAGGAGCGATTCGTCGGACAGATCTCCTCGGTCGAAAGCTTCGAGACGCGCTTCTGCGTGCTCGATAAGCTGTCGGTCCGAGGCCCGACACAATTGTGCGATGAGCTGCATGATACTCCTTCTACGAAAGACCGGAACCGGACGGGGAACCTTCGGCAACAGAAGCCGAGAAGCCTTGCGAGGCGGGCGCATCGCAAAGCAGCTCGGCAAAAGAACTATTCTGGAAGTTGAGAGAGCGGGCGCGCCAACATACCAGCAGCCCCGGGGAGTGACAACGTTGCGCTCCATGAGCGGAAGTGGACAAAGTAAGCGGGCGCCAGTGCTGGGTTATTTCGCGCGCTGTTGCAGGGGATTTGGTGCAGTCGTCAAGGAATCGAGGCAGAGGTCGGCTCGCTCCATTACGCGAAGGAGTTGGCGGCGACCTAGCTCACCTTCTCGATTCCGAAAATCTCGACGTCAACGCCTCTCGAGGTCACCTGATGAACCGGCGCTCTTCCGGGGGCGGCAAAGCCTGCAAGCCCGATGAGCTCGTCACTCGACTGTCCAACGTCGACAGAGTGCAAAAGATACGGCGCATGATGCACCCGACCGGAATAGAGCTGCTTCGATCGCTCTCGGTAGGCGAAGAGCAGATAGCGCTCAATCAAAAAGAACTCCAGTGTTCCCGGCTCCGAAGTTCCGATGAGCTGTTCGGCACGATATTCGAATCTCGAACCTGCTGCTCCTGTGTTGCGCCGTTTGGTGCAGTAGTCGATGACACCGGTCGCATCGTCACGCCGGCTGTTCATTTCCGCAGAAAAATATGGAAGCGCAAAAAACGTACGGGCAAGAAGAACCGCGAGACGCTGATTGGCATCGAGCGAATAGAACCAGACTCCGGGCCGGCCGAACCGATCAACGACGTATGTCCGAAGATTCGTCTCCTGGAAGTTTGATATTCCGGGCACCGACGGTAATCCGCGCGGGCGCACGCCGCGCATAAAAAACGGAATCAAACCGAGAAACGCCCGGCCGTCGAAAGTATCAACCTGCAACCCAGGCGGCAACGTCGCTTGAATGACCGCAGCAGGATATTCCCAGTGCAGGAACAACAAGTCGCGCCAGCTCTGATATCCGACAGGCGAACGACCGGTCGGACGCTCACGCAACTCGACCGCGCGGTCGGTGCGGGCCCGCTCTTCGCGGTTATTCATGAGGAGCAATTTCGGTCTGTTCGATATCGCACACCACTCCCAGATGATCCGAACCGAATTCGGGCGTCGTGGTCATATCCTCGATACGGATCGACGGCGTGGTGAGACAGTGGTCGATCGGTATCATCAGGGGCAACACATTCCGTGGCCAAGTTGGGAGGATGCCGCGACCCGCGCGAGCATTCTGAAGACTGCTCGTTGAGAGAAACTCGGAGAACACGGGCGACCACGGCGTAATGTTGAGGTCTCCGACAACCACAGTCGGCAGATCGCTCTCCGGAATCATATCGGAGATGCGTTTCAACATCTTGTTTCGATTGTCATACCCCGGTTGATTTACAGGAGCCGGGCTGTGCGCGGCTATAACCCGGAGCGGACCTTCCGGCTCCGACACGGTCACATCGAAAATCACGCTGGGGATAAGCACACCGGGGAGCTCAATCACGTTCTGCTTCAGGATCGGCACATGGCTGAGCAGCATCATGCCGAATTTGTCGGCGCGAGGCTCACTCAATACGTGCGGCAGGCGCTCTGTGAGCGCCGAGAGATGCTGCGCCCATTCGGCATCGACTTCGGTGAACACTGCAACATCCGGCGCGAGAGCGCCCGACAATGTGACGAGGCGATCGAACTGCCGGTTGCGAATATCGACATTGGCGAAAATGATGCGCTTAGACTCAGCATTGCCACGCGCCGCTGCGCCGCGAATGCTCAGAAATGGCGCGAGTTGCACACCGTTGACGAGAAGACAGGCGAGACCCGCAATCAGCACGTATGGGCGACGAGATAAACCCGCAGCGACTGCGCAGATCAATCCGGCGAGAGCGTACTGCGACCGAAAATGACTGAGCAGATCAAGCTCGAACGACAGCTTCCCGCAGAACCCCGCGATGGTGAGAAGGAGTACGACGGCAACAGAAGCCGGAAGGAATAAACTTGTAATTCGTTTCACGGGAGCGTTCGTTAGGCTAGTAACCTATCACAAGAGAATCGTTCCTCACCCAGCTAGATGGCACAAGCCGGCTTCGGAAGATAGCTGGAAAACTGTGCTCTACTCCTCCTTGATATCCCCGCGAGGAATGCGGAATGACTTTGCGCAGCGCGGACAGATAATCACAAGCTCCTCGTCCACTCCGTAGAGCTCATCGACGCTCGCTGATGGAATCGACCTAAAGAATGGAAGAAGCTTCTCTGGAGAGCAATCGCACGCGAAGTTGAACCGCAAGGTCCGCATCGGCTTCTTCTGCTCGGTCTGATCGTTCGACAGAGCATCGAGCTCTGCGCTCTCGAACCAGCTCTGGTCATAGCCGGGAAGAGCGGCCAAAGCAACGGCTGTATCGTTCGTGCCGGAGAGCGCAATCCGGAGAGGTTGTTGCTCGCTTTGGCGATAAAAGTGCTCAACAACTTGGGCAACATCCCCGCTTTCGCTCTGGACGTAGCTCTTAAAAGACTGACCAACGCTGTCGGTGAATTGAGCATGAAATGAATTTACATCAGTGTGCCGGATGTGGTCGGTGAGCACGTTGCCTACCAGATAGCCTCCATCCGAGGTCCCCTCGCCGAGCGCATCGATCGCTCCAGTCACAAACAGCGAAAACGGGGGATCCGAGATCATGTGGAGCGTCCAAGCATGCGACTGAGTAGCTCGGTGCATTCCGAGGTGCACCGCAAAGCAAGCAATCAGCTCTTTCAGCTTCTGATCCTGCTCCGGCGTCGTTTCGCTCGCGAACTCACCCCGATGAATATAATAGTCGATAAGATACTCACTCATATCCAGCTGGATTAAGAGCGCTTCCCGAGCGGGAAGGTATTCGATGTTACAGACGAGAGAGTTCGGCATACACCTAATTTTAGTCACAAACTTCACCGCTAGAGTATTCCATTTGCGGTTTTTTTCAAACCGCATCGGACTCCCCTGAGCGACTTACGCGATCCCGCGCGCCGTATCACGGCATCGTAATTAGCAGCGGTTACACGACCGATGCTTCATCCAACTTATTCTATCACGCTTTTGAGACGGAAAGTTTCGGGAAATGACGCTTCGGTGATTAGACGCGGTTTTTATCGCCCCGGCTCCGTAGGTTCTCAATGTCAGCATATCGAAGAATCAAGGCCCTCGAAGGCCGATTGGTATCTCGATTTTCGTTCTCGTTTTCCGAGAGGATCATCGAGACCGCCGTCGACTGCGTCCGCATCTGCTTTGGGTTGATGATCATCGAGCGTTTCGTCTCGATCGCCGGGTACGCGATCCTTTCGGACACACCGGACCAGATCTTTCAAACGTCCGTGATGGCAGCGTCATTCGGCGCGTGCATTCTGACAGGCTTCGTGACACCGGTCGCGCTTGCCCTGTATGTGATCGGATTTCTCCGCGCGCCCAACTTTGCGGGAACTCTCGGCGACCAGGCCGCCATCATTCTTAGCTGGGCACTCATCCTGCTGGGTGCGGGAAGACGACTTTCTCTCGACTCGCTTCTAGCGAGGTATGTACCGCTCTACCACCGATGCGCCGAACAGCTTCGACCCACCCTGACCAGAGAATACGTAGCGAAGGTTCGTGCGTTCCAAATCTTCCTCTTTTGGGGGCTGGGATTTTCCGCGATGACGTATCATTTCCAGGATCAACTCTGGATCCGGCTGCGCACGTTGCATCTCTTTTTTACGCTTCCGTACATGTCTGCGTACAGCTCGACGTTCGAAAGCTTTCGCAGCAGCGCGCCGACGCTCTTCGATTATTTCTGCCGACTCTCGCTCATCCTGCAGAGTGTGTGGGAGCTGCTCCTGTTTCCTTTGGCCCTCACTCGGTGGGGAATGGTCTTTGCGACATTCCAGTCGCTGTTCTTCTTTCTTTTTTGCGCGCTCGGCTTTCACTTGGGGTATCTCCCCTACTACGAGCTTCTCTGGTGGGCACTATTTTTCGGGCTTCCACTCCTCAGCTCGAAATACGATACCGTGGGCGTCGTCGCCGAAGGAAATGACGCCGACAACGTGATGCGCCAAAGCAAGACACTTCGGATCGCAACGGAAACCGCCATGAGCCTCGGCACAGTGTCTACTGCCTATTTCATGGTCGCCCTCTCTTTCGTGCAGCTCTTTCCCGAGCGCACACCCGGTTGGCTTTCGAGCTCGGTCTACAGCATGATGAAGCCGAGTAGATTCTACGGTCAGCATCCGATCAACGTATTCAATCGGGCGGACCTCGACATGGGAACCGATCAATTCACGATCGTGAAGCGCAGCGCTGACGGGAACGAGACCCGCGTGCTGCCCATCCTCGATCCCGATGGGTCTCGACTTTCGCTCCTCCGAAACGACCTCGCGTATTTCAATTATTCGCTGCGGTGGCAGCGTGCCACGCCCGAGGCGAGGTTTGAAGATGCAGAGCGCACGATCCCTACGGCGTTCACAATTGATATGGCAAAACGTTTCATTCGGTTGGATCGGTGTCTTCGAGGGGAAATAGACGCTGCACAGTACGACGTGCTCTTTTTCCGCCGGACGCTCAATGAGAGTGGCAACGCGTTCCCGTCATGGAGTAAGGCAACTTACGTGTCTACGTTACCGATTCAAGAAGGGGGACAGGACTCGAACGCCTATTGCCGAAGCGCTTTTCGGGTTCCAATCAGCGTTCTCGGTCGGTATCAATCCACGCCGCCAATTGAGATGGTCCTAGCGCGCACGGATTCCCTGAAGCTTGCCGCGCGCTGACTCGCCGCGCGCGAAAGAGGTATCTGACCCAGCAGCGCCGAAAAGGCGGCACTGAGAATCAGATACCGCGAAGGAAATTCTATGGTGCATCGTCGGGAGTCCAGTGCTGTCCCCATTGGCTGATGTCTGCCGGGTCCACCGTGCCGACCAGCTCATCGAGCGGATAGTCGAGATCGACCAGAGCACCGATCCACTGGGCAAGAGACGGCGCCAGCTCGGCGGGTCGAAACAACACTTCGAATCGCCCATCCATCCCTTCGATGTGTTTCGTCGGCCGGAGCGTAATCGCGATCCCATTCTCACTCCTGCGACGAAGCTTCGCTGCTCTTACCTCGAGAACGGTAACCGGGACGACGGTGCCGGAGATCTCCTCCCACTTTGACTCGACATCGTCATCGTCAGGAATCTGGAACGAGTTGGTGAATCGCCAGCCGGCGTTACTCATCGCCACGACGAGGTCGGTGACACAGCGAACAGACTCTGCCTCAGAGATGCTGAGCACGAGCCCGCTGCCTGCGTTCACACCCTGCAATCGCAACAAAAAAGTCGCCGGACCGTCGACGTTACCGCGGACGAGGTAAATCGCCTCGATTCGAACGACGTCGGAGGTCTCCTCACGTTCAATGGGCATTTCTTGGTCTCCTTGTCCGGAAACGAAACGAAGGTGGTCTAAAACCGTTGGCGCTACCGGCGCCAGTCTGCTTGCAGGAGCAACCAGGACTGGGCCGCGGTAGAGAAACGCTCACCGCAGGACATCGGAACAAAGAACGTGATGACGAGGGCGGAGAGTATCAACACGCCTGCTCAAAAGATAGCTTGAGACCATCGCCGCGGCGGGCGAGAGGTCAGGGCGGTAAAACGCTCAATGTTTCTGGGCGCTTCTTACGGGTGGTGGGTTTATTTGGCGTTGGCGGCCTTGCGAGTGAGCGGCTTAATCCGAAGCACGCCGTCTAAACCTTGCCCTTGGCGTTCCCGCTCGGCTTGAAGCCTCATGTAGCGCTCGCGGAACTGCTCCATCGCTTTTGCTTGCTGTGCAAGCTTTGCAGCTCGAGCTTGGCGAGCCTGCAGCTGCGGCTCGATTTCCTCCTCCTTTCCCCTGCCGAGCAAATGCCAACCGCGATTGAGCATCGAGTCTTGCCCGGAGTCATCGATGAGCTGTTCTGCCTGGCTCTGAATCTCGTATTCGCGCTCACGTCGATCGGGCGCGATAGTCCTTTTCGAAAAGTCGAGCTGTCGCTGGTGAAGCCGATAGATCGCGTCCCAAGCTTGGGCTGTCGCCTGCGGCCCCTGACCTCTCGTTAGTTCTTCGATTAACTTTTCGTCGGCCTGCCGAATGGCTTCGAGCAGCTGGTTCAGCTCCTTCTGCATTTCCGCGAGGTGCTGTTCCATTTGACGGAGCGGATCGGGCTTCTCCTCTACCGGCGTCTTCGCAGGCAGATCGACTTTGCTTGTCACCGGCTCTGGCAATCGGGAGCTCGCCTGCCGCGTCAAACGGGGCTCTATCGGCGGTTGAGCGCTGGGCGGCGGCGTCTCGGATCGCTTTTCGCCTTGCGGAGCTGTTCCGAGAGAGGGTTGAGATGCCGAAGCGATCTCGACGGGCAAGTCCGGCACTACCGACAGCTCCACCGGTGCCGTCCGCCTCGACAGTGGCAGCTCGATCGGCTGACTGAGCTCTGGTATGGGCTCGATAGACGGAGAAGTCGAAAGCGGGATATCGACAACGCTTGTGATCGTGGAGGGCTGAATCGGGCGTTGCGCCGGACGTTCAAGCTCCACGGGGGCACTGGGGGCCGGACCGCTCTCCGGTTCGTGGCGTTTCGTTCGCTCGAAGCGAGCTGTCGTTTGCACTGGAGGCATGGGTATCTCGGGCTCGACCGGCGGCAGCAAAGAGAGCTGTACGGGCGCCGCGCTGCGCCGTTCGGGTCCATCCTCTCGGGGTTGAAGCTCAGGTGGAGCGTCAGCGCGAAGGGGGATGCTCGGAATATCCGTAATGGTAACGTTGAGCGGCGTGCTCGGATTGAGGGGCATCCGCTGAGGGCGCTCCTGCGTCGAAGTCAATTCGAGATCCGGGACTCGAAACGTGCGTTGAAATCGGCTGGACGGCGGAGCTGCTGGTCCGCTCGTCGAATCCACCTCCGGAAGGATGGTCAATTCCACTGGTGCAGATTGACGTCGTAGCGGCGAGTCTTCGACTGGTTTCAGCTCGGGAGGGACTGAATCAAGCGCGGGCAAGCTCGGCACATGGACATCGCTGGACGGTGGCGAGCTCGCAATCGGCTCCCTCGAAAAGTCTGTCCGCCGAATCGGTCTCTCGATAAAAACAGCGCCAGACTCTCCCCCTTCGGACGGAGGAAGAGGTCGGATGAGACGTGCTCGTTCGAAACGCGGCACAGAGTGGAAAGTCGAAGCCGGAAGCGCCGGAGGAGCAGTTGGCAATGAAGCGGTTCCACTTGGACGCGTCGGTTCAACCACCGTAGGCTCCGGTTCCGGGACTTCAGGGACCGGGCCCTCGATCAGGTCCTGTTCCATGAATAACGGCAGGTTAGGATTCGCTAGTCTTGCCGGTGGAGCTTCGCTAACCGCCGGCGCACCCGAACCGACACTTGGCGCCTGGGTCAAATCTCCACTCGCGGGCGACTTGTCGACCGAGCTGTCAGGGGTCGACTGCGGCGCGGACTGGGAGCCAACGCGTGCCGGAGGAGTCTCTCCCTGTGGAGCGTTCATTTGCGGCGGCGAGGGTGGCTCGTACGATTCGGTCGGCGGTTCCGGCGGGGTCACCGGAGCTGAGGGTCGGTCGCTCGGCGATGGCGCTTGGCGCGCTGCGGCCCGCTCGGCGCCATCGATTGATCCGTCGGTTAAGACCGTAACTGCCCCGTCTCGCGTTCCGATACGGAGCGCACCGATGAAAGACTTCGATGTGTGAACCGTATAATGGTCCTGCCCGTTCGATCGGGTACGCTCAATGTAAAACTCCGCCGATTGTGCACGCGCAAGATCGTTCGCCCCGGTTTGATAGGTGTACACGCCACGACTCGTCGCGTCGTAATGCACTATCTTGAATTCGGGAGTTCTCGAGTCCGCCGGCACACTGAAAGTGATTTTTTTCTGCCACTGACCATTGTTCGCGGCGGCAACGTCTTGCACATTCAAACCGATGGACGACGGATCCAGACTGCGGCTTCTCCCCATTGCTTCTCTCATATCCGGGATGAGCTGCTGGAATGTGCGGCCACCGAAAAGCAAGCCGTTCGAGGAAGCCGCAGGCTGAACATAGGTGGGACACACCGGGCGCTGAGCGGCAGGCGGACAAGCAACGTAGACAGGGGTTTGGCACGCCACCACAGGCTCGCAGTGACGCATTACTCTTCGATTCTGTAGACGGCGGCACATAACTTCAACCCCTAGCTGCGTAAGCTTACAAACCTTGACTTCTTAAACTGTGTGCTGGTTTTGCGTGTGCCGGTGACTGATAAACCGACAGGGATTATTCGAACGCTCGTTCGAACGCGCCGAGAGAAGAAAGCGGCTGCGGATCGAGATGCAGCATATAATGCAGGCGCTCCACCACATCTTCCATTGGGCCGGAAAATAGCACCGCCGCGCTCCGGCGTTCGAGCGCGCGATCATACATCGGGTCGTAATACTCCCGCAGAAGGTAAGCGATCCAATTTCGGTGAAGCTCAGCTCCCCTACCGTTCCGCTGTTCTTGGAGCGCTGCCTCAATCAACGCCCCGCACTCCTTCGCGCGGGCGCCTCCGAGACGTTCAGAGATCTTCTGGAGGGAGCCCAAAAGATACGTTTCGAGCTGCGACACCGGATTCGCTGCAGCTTCGTCAATAGGATAAGCGGCAACGTAGAGGTTAAGGATGCGTTCGACTCGCTCGTCGAAAGGACATTCGACGACAACGATAGGCGAGCTCCCGATGCGTTTCGTGAGCTGCGGGACCAGTCGGACCTTGCCGACGTGGGAGCTTTCGTCCTCGACCAGCATCCAAGCACGGCTGCGCTCGATCCGAATAAGCTCCATACACACGCGATTCTCGAATGTAGACTGGCTCGGCTGCGCCCCGTAAAGAGCACCGAACGCCGAGCCGCAGTGGTCTGCCAGCTGTTCGAGATCAAGAGCCGACGGACGAAGTGATGACGCTCGAAGCAGCTCGGTTTTTCCACTTCCCGTTTTGCCGGCAACAACAACTGTAGGGAGTTGGGTGAGCGCGGCGTCCGCAGATTCGATGAGCACATTTCGCAGCGCCTTGTAACCGCCTCTTACGCGCGGTAACGAAACGCCGCTTTCTGCCAACCACTGTTGCGCGATCTGCGAGCGAAGCCCGCCTCTGGCACAGCAAACTAGCGAAATCGGCCGATTCTTGATCTGGTCGATCCAGAAGCGGACTCGCGATTCACGAACTTCACCGGCAACCAAGCGGTGACCGAGCTCGATAGCCGCTGACTGTCCATCGTGTTGAAAGCAGATTCCAACTTCATGCCTTTCGGCATCGTCCATGATTGGACCGAGTACCATTCCCGGTATCGAAGCAAAATGGTGTTCGGATGGCGAGCGGACGTCCAGCACTTCAGCACCCGAAAGAAGGGTTCCGATGCATTCCTCTGCTGCAATGAACGTCCCGCTGTAACTCATGGGCTCAAAAATATACTAATGCAGGGTGTAGGGTCGAGGTGAGTTTCGAATGGGAAACCCATAGATCAAAATCTCGAAAGATTCCGCGCGATCATGCGTAAAACGTCCCCACCGCAGGCGGTGCCGTCATAACATAAAGTCAGCGCGGTAACCGTTTCAAAGCGCGCCGCGTCCGCCTTTCTAAGGCCGTTCACTCCTCTTTCTCAAGATATCTCGGGTGCAGAAGACTCCTCTCGCCGGCTCGCGCACGCCGTGAGCCGGTTGGAGGGGCAATGAAAGGTTCATTGCTCGACGACGGGTGTAAGCCGTAGTGGAAAAGGAAAATCATGCTGAAGTGGTGTTCGTTGTTGGGTAGTTTTTGTAAGGAAGTGTTTGGCCATACTCCTCGGACGGGATCCGAGGCAAAGGTCCACGTTCAAGACCTCAAAAAAATGCTGATGGGCAGTGACGAAGAGCAAGTTTCTGCTCTCGCGGCGCTAGCGGAATACTGGCCGCAGTTCAAGAAGGCATTCCCTTTGCCGGGAGAGATTGAAGGCGCGCTGACGTACGTCATGTACATGAGCGGAAGCTTACCAATGGATTGGACGCTTCTGATCTTTCGAGATCACAAGAATCGAGTTCTTGGCGGCCTGCATTTTCAGATCCTTGACGTAGACGGAGTGAGATACGCTTGGTGCGAGCACTGGTGGCTCACAAGCTCTGAGCTCCGGGCCGAAGCGTTCCTGCCGGTCATGTCGATCATCCGAGAAGAGATGGTGTTACGTAACGTTGATGCCATCTTTTTAGAATTCAACGATCCGGTCAAGATGACACCGGAAGAAGTGGAGATCGACAAATCCGCAGGTCTCGGGCCGGAGGAACGGCTTTGGTTCTGGGCGAACATGCGCGCAATGGAGCTCGTGGTTCCCACAGAATCTCGCTCGGCCTCGCGGGGCAAAATCGTCAAGCCTCCCCGACTCAAGTCGGACTCGCCGGAACCTGCGCCATACGCGCAGCCGGCGATGAGCGAGGAGGATCCACCAGTCGAGTTCCTCACTCTCGCGTTTATTGCTGTTGGAAAGAAGCTCGCCGGGACGACCCTGGACCGAGATCATTACCAACGGCTTTTGGACGCAGCACACGGGACGATCACGGGGTGCGATCCGAGCACGGACGAAACATGCGTGAAGATCCGAGAAGCGATCGCTCGCTGCCCGGAAACGCTTGTCTTCCGTCCGTTGCGTGAACGATTCGAGAAGCGGTAGGATCACTGCTTCTTGATTTCCCATTTGTTTTCTCTTAGGTGGAGCCGCCCCTCCACCATATAAATTTCTTGAGTCTTCTGCGTTCTCTTTACTGGTACCAGACTAGAATTTTCTTTTCGGCTCGAGGCCGAGGCGCCTTCTCGACGCATGTGCTTTTCCAGCGCACGCTTGGGGGAGGTGCACCTCTCGTTCGGTATGTTTGGTTGATGCTTAGGTTGTGGAAGGGACATTTTGTTCAAACTGATGTCAGCATTCAGTGTCGCATGGCAATCACTCGTTCGGCTGTGCAATGTGAAGCAAACGTATGTCGAAGCAATTGAAGTTTGGAAGGAGCTGAGTCGGGAACGCACCATCGCAGATCCTGCGGCGGATGTGTCCGACGAAGTATTAGTTGCTCGTTTGGCGGGGCGACTTGGAATCGCCCTCGGTGTTTCGGAGGTCTGCGGCACGTACATGCTCTCTCCGGGGCTGGCGTTCGCGGCTCAGTATTCACCTGGTGGTAATTGGTTCTTCGGAGCAATCGCCGGAATCGCTGGCGATTATTTCGGAGCGGTCTTCTCCTTTTGGGTCGCATGGTACCTGCTTTGCCCCCGATATTACTCGGAGCAATACTGGTTCCACCCGATTCGTTTTGCGGCGGACCTCTGGTATCTGCACTTTTGCGCGCTCGGAGCATCGGTTCTGCTCTACGCCGCGGATTTCGGTGCTACGTGCGCAGCATCGTCTGTCGTTAAGCTCGGCAGCGAGACTGTTGCGAATCGGATCCCCGTGGTGTTGTGGTTTGCTCTGGGTAATGGAATCTTCGAAGCACTCTATCTCGGTGCGGCGGCTGGATTCGTTCCCCTCGCGGCCAAGCGGATTGTTCCTCGGTATCGCGCGTACCTCACTCGGCGCGAGACTGCGGTTCTGTAACAGGTAGCCGAACGGGGGATGAGTGCACGCATCCCCCCAAATTTTGTCGCCCCACGTCGTGACGCGCACCCGACGCCACCTTCAAATAGAGGCCGACATCGAATGGGGCGGCGGCCCCCCTTTCTAATACCGCCGCTTTCGAGAACCCGTGGGAAACATCGCGTCCTTATCACTGCCGAGATGGTAGCATTTCGGCTTCTCCGGACCGACGAGAACGCCTCGCCCCTTCCAGCGAAGGAGGTCGGACTCTTGCCAAGTTCCTTTGCGAGGGACGCCCACGTAGTGCCATTCGGCAAAAGTGATGCTTTCGGGGTCGAAGAGATCGTCCTCTCCGCGGAGCGACTCGATCCAGAGCCGCAAAAACCAATGGACGTTCGCGTTGCGCCCAGTCCGTTCCTCATCTCTCAGGCGAATGCGGACCGCAGTGCCGCAAAAGCACTTGTCGCCAAGCAGGTCTCGTTCCTCGAGCTTTTCGACATCTCGCAGATCCCAGATGCTGCGGTTACCGCAGTAGACGTTGGGGATATGCGACTCGTTCAGTCGAACGTCGAATCGGATCGCACCCATGATTCCCTCCTTTCAAAACCTCGTTTGGGGGTGCCGTCGTCGACTCTCGATGAGAATCGGCGACGAAACGTGCGTGAGCTCAGGAATGACTCGGAAAGAGCATGGATTGGGGTGCACAAATTACATCAGAAACCGAAAAATGTCATCGGAACCCTTTTTGACGCTTTATCTGACTCGTTTTTTTGGGAAAGCTGCATAAGCTAATACCGCCGGGGCGATCCCCGCGCCTTATCAGCAGGTTGTTTTCGATCGAGCAGGTTTTATGAAAAGTCGCTTTCTCGCCGTTCCTCTCATCCTGTTTTATTTCACTGAAGCACATGATGCGTTCGCGTCGCCCCACTACCGAAGAATGAGCTCGAGCGGTGGGTCGCGAAGCTCCTCGGCGCTCATTACCTATCGCCCGCCGCGGCAGAGTCGCTCATCCGCTCGCGCTTCCCTACGTTCGACATCCACGAATCCACAGGACTACATAGTCCACGAGAGCACCGCCAGCCATCAGTTCATGACCCAAACCGGCTACCCGAATGGGCGGCCGGGATACGTGATAGTCTACGTTGTATCGCTCAAGGACGGAGGAGCGGATGCGCCGAGCAATATGCGATGGCGAAAAGAGCAGAGCTTGCATCAAGCTTCGGGCTCGAACCGTGAGACGCCTCAGGCTACCTCGAGCCACGGTTTCTAGCCGACGTTTACTCGCTCTTCCGCTGCGTCTTTGAGATGGTTCGCGGGCTTCGGGAACCGTTGCGAGAACATCTCGCCGA
Source organism: Bdellovibrionota bacterium (assembly GCA_046328905.1). GTDB lineage: Bacteria > Bdellovibrionota_C > UBA2361 > SZUA-149 > CAZDWZ01 > JAXLVP01. Next base: position 3,181,304 of record JAXLVP010000001.1, on the reverse strand, counting down.
TGAGCCCTAGAGAGACAAACTGAAGCCCCCCAAGAGCGAGAAAGCCTCCGAGCACGATGGCAGTGATGTGGACGCGAAACGCGTCCCCGCCGAGCTTGCAAAACACCGCGTAGGCTTCAAGGAAAATACCGCAGAGCGCAAGAACGCCGCCAATCGAGCCGAAGAAGTGAATCGGGCTCTGATCGAATCCCGTAAGAAACCGAACAGCGAACAGGTCAAGGAGCCCTGTCCAGAGACGCTTCATTCCGTACCGGCTTTCACCGAACCTTCGTCGCCGTTGAGTGATTGGAATCTCGCAGACATGATATCCGGCTTGCGCTGCCAAAACGGGAATGAATCGATATCGCCCCGCATAGGTCTGTAATTCGGCAGTGACGACCCGACGCATCGCTCGAAAGCCGCTATCGCAATCGGAGTAGCGTCCACCGAACACAAGGCTCACGAGCATGTTGAATACGACGGAAAGCTTTCGCCGCATCGGTTCTTGTTCTGCGCGGTTCACCTTGTGGCCGACCACGAGATCGTAGCCTTCCGCAAGCTTCGCAATGAACCGAGGGATCTCTTTCGGATCGTCCTGCAGGTCTCCATCGAGCGTGAGCAACGTAGCTCCCTTCGCGTTTGCGAATCCCACCGCATAGGCTGCGCCCTTCCCGAATCTGCGGCGGAGCACGAGCGGTCGCAGCTGAGGGATCGATGCACCCAACCGCTTGAGAGTGTCTTGAGTAAAATCCGTCGACCCGTCATCGACAACGAGGATCTCAAAATCGCCGCCGACGTCAGAGAGGACGGAGCACAGCTCCGGAAGGAGCTCCGGGAGCGATTCGCATTCGTTGAATACCGGAATTACGACGCTGTAATCCATCGTCCTGGGAGTTGAATTAGCCTTTTGCGCAGCTACCTTAGCATGTATGTAAGGAAAAACGCACCGGACAATGCTTCGTGAACACCCCCGCTATGCACTCTGACGAGCATTCCCCACCCGACCCCATTCTGCGTCTTCGCGAGCTGCTTCTGGGGCTGTGTCTCGCAGTTTGTCCGGGATTTCTCGTGGTCCGTTTCCTTGAGCCCGGGCTGGGCTACTTCATGCTCACCAACGCAGGTCCGGCACCGATTGCCCGAGACATTTTGCTCGCCATGGAGCTTTCGCTTTGCGCGTTTGCCACCGTGCTGGTCCACAAGATCTCTGTCGCCGAAGAGAAAACAACTGTCGCTCGCGATGCGATACGAAGCTTCAATCGGCGCGGAATTCTTTTGCTTCTCATTCCTCTCGGTATCGCCCTCGGCACGCAGCGGATGGAATCCGCGATTCCGTGGATCACATTGCTTCTCATTGCCGCGTTCGTCGCCGTCATCGCATGCCACCTCAGGGCGCGATGCTTTCGCAATTCGGCCTTCGAGCCCGTGATGCCTATCTCGCGCCGCTCGCGGTCGGCAAAGGTGTTTCTCGTTCTTCTCGTTACGGCATTGGTGCTCGCGCTTGCGACGATCGCCGTCTACGACTTAAGAGCTGGAATAGTCTCCTCCATCGACCTCGCTCTGTACGAGAACCTGATCTGGAACACTGCTCGCGGCCGGTTCCTCCAAAGCACGCTTGTCGCCGGAGGCAGTCACGCTTCAGCACATATTGATCCGATTCTTGCCCTGCTTGTACCATTTCATTTCGCATTCCCGGGCCCTGAAGCGCTCGTTGTCTTTCAGGTCGTCTGGGTCGCGAGCGGCGTCATACCACTCTTCAAGCTTACGAAGCGGATTCTCGGCGATGACTGGGCAGCAGCTCTTTGCGCCGGAAGTTATCTTTTGCATCCCGGTATTCACGGCGCACTGCTCTACGAGTTCCACTCATTGACGCTGATCGCACCGTCGCTCTTGTGGCTGATGTGGGCGGTCGAAGACCGCAAAACGTTTTTCTTCTGGGCCATGCTTCTGCTCACGCTCGCGACACGAGAGGACGCCGCGTTCATCTGCGTGGGGTTCGGCCTCTCCTTGCTTCATCTGAAGGATCGCCGCCGCTTGGGATGCGCAGTGATCGGAGCTTCAATGTTTTATTTTGTTGCTATCAAGCTGCTGTTGGCGAGCGATCCAGGCGTTTTCATGAAAACGAGCAGCACGGCTCTTGATTATTCGGAACGCTTTCGAGCCCTCATCGCCGATCCGCCAGGTGGGCTGAGGGGTCTCGTCCTGACCTTGGCAACGAATCCGGTCTTCGTGCTGCGAACGATATTTCAACCGGAGAAGCTGCTCTTCTTCTCACTCCTTCTGGGCCCAGTACTGTTCTTACCGCTTCTCAGCGGATTCCGGCTCTGGGTCCTTCTCTACGGCACAGTCCTGTGCTTTTGTGCATCCGCGCCCGCCCAGTATTCCCTCTATACACAGTACAATGTCACACTGACGCCTCTGGTGTTCGGTTTGCTGCCCTACGGTATTCGGCGCTTACAGGACCTCCTGGTGAAGCGTGGGTATCTGCCGACAGGTCTTTTCCCGCGAGCGGCCGCCTCGCTCTGCTTCACAGCCTCAGTCCTCATCAGTGCCAAGTTCGGAGCATGCGTTCCAAATGATGCCTTCCGCATTTCTACCTGGAATGCTGTGCACTTCTTGGGTGAAGCTTCACGCGAACAGAGGCTGAGCGAGTATTACCGTCCGCTGCAGAAAGTACTCCCATTCCTTCCTCCGAACGCGTCCGTGTCGGCTGCCCATTTCGCGCTCCCCTATGTGAGCGATCGACGCGTCGTCGTGCTTTTCCCCGAAGAGGCCGAGTATGTCTTGCTCCGGACGGATCTTGTCTTTCCAGCTATGAAATTGGATTTTGACAGATGGATGAGCTCGAACCGGCTTCAGCTCGTGAGCGAAAGTGGTGGAACCAAGCTGTTTCGCGTCAAACCGGCGGAAGCACGGCAGACAAAGGACGCTTCGACGGCAACAAAAGCGCCGCTCTCGCCATGAGCTTGTACTTCGAACTAGTACAGCTCAGGCTGCGCGTGCCGAGGTGTCGATGCCTCTTCAGTCTGAGGCTCACGGGGACGAACAAAGAGCTTGCGGCGCGCTCGATTCAACTGCCGCGCAAAGGAGTAGCGCGCAGCAAAGAACATCGAAGGCAGTGCCCAAAACGGTCCGATGTGTTGCGGCGAATCCCCGAAGAAATAAAGATGTGGGAACGCTCTGCGTGCGTCGAGAGCGAACCGCTCAAAACCGCCCTGCGCATGATACTCTCCGAGAATCAGCTTCACTTTCGTCGAGCACGATTCCGAGACCGCCTGAAACAGGTCAAATTCACTCCCCTCACAATCGAGCTTCATGAGCGAGATTTCGTCAAGGTTCAGATGATCAAAGATCTGTTCGAGAGTGACGGTAGGAACTTCGCGTTCGATGACGCGATACCGGTTCGCTTCATGGTCGACCGGAATCGTCTGAAGGCGATTCGCCTCCTCGACATCGACGAGAACGCAGCCGCCGGTCGAGCGTTTGTCGCCGACGAGGACCTGCTTGCGGGGATTGTAGCTCAGGGCCGCTTCCAGGACGATCGCACCCTCGATACCGTTCAGATCGAGATTCTCACGATACAGCGCAGCCGACTCCTTATTGGGCTCCACGGCGACCAGAAATGCTTCCGGCCACAGGGTCTTTGCAAACACGCCGAACGCTCCGATGTGTCCACCCACGTCCAGGATGACAGACATGCGCTTGCGCGCCATTCGCAACGGACGCAGCTGATAGCAGTCGTGATGGATCACTTCCTCGGCGATAGCCAGGTCCTGTTCCCGACGGTGCGTTCGCACCGCAAGCGAAAGGTCTTGAACGCGGATTCGGGGCCCCATACTGACACCTCTGACGAAGGATCCTTGCCAATCAACTTCGCCCAAGCTACCATGTGATGGGTAATTTGTCCACCACGGTTTCGCGGGCTGTTTTGCTGGAGTTACAGACAATGCACATCAGTTTTCCACCGCCGAGAGCTCTCCGCTTTGCCGGATTGCTTCAGCTCGTCCGCGTAATCTTGGGAGCGTCTTTTGCGCTCACGCTCCTGCTTCTTCCAAGCTGCGGCGGCGGTTCAGTCGGCACAGGAACCGGCGAGAATCTGACAACTATCGAAGGAAGGATTCTTTCCTCCGAAGGAACCCCAATCGAAGGCGCGACAGTTGATGTCGGTGATGCTGCGCCTCCGGGAACGTCATCGCGATCGAATACTGATACTCGCGGACATTTCGTCATCGCGCTCCCGTCAACAAACCTGCCTTCGACGATCCAGCTCGAGGTCTCTGCACCGAGTCAGCAAGCGGCGACGGTGCCAGTCGACGCGACACCCGTTGACCCAGCGGCAATTGTTGTTCAAGTCGTCGTTGATCAGGCGGCGCCGCCGGTAGCGATTCAGAGCACCGATCTTTCGGTACAGATTGTCGGCGCCTGCGCGACTGCGTTCACGAACAATCGGGACATCATCCAAACCCAGCCGATTGAACCGGGAACAATTTGCACCGCAAGCATCAGCGCCAAGGAAGACGGTCTGCCGAGATCAGCAGCGAAGTTCCGCCTCGAAGTAAGGGCGTGCGACGAATTTGCCCCCTGGACTGAGATTGGCTCCGGCGTGACCGTCTCAGACGGTCAGACAGCTACCGGCCTCGTTGATTTCCCATTCATCGAAGATGTCGATCACTGTGTCTATCGCATCGTGGCGCCGGTCGATGAGCCGACCGCAGAACAAACCGCGTTTGTGATCTCGACGCTTCTCAAACAGAACGGAGGTGCTTCGCCCGCTCCGTCCCCGGCGGACACTCCGGGTTCAGAGCCCACACCCGAACCTACGGCAACACCGGCCTTAGACCCGCTGGCCGAGCCAACTCCTCAACCCACTCAGGAGCCGCCACCCGAGCCGGTCGCGCGACAGTCATCCACCGAGGACGGAAGCATATGAAGGGTTCTCAGAACCTGACCATGCTCGGAATAAAAGGACTGCTCAAGCCGGCGGTGCGCTTCGCCCTGCGTCGAGCGGTTCGTATCCAATCCATCATCGAGCTCCTGAAAGAGGTTTTCATCGAAGTTGTCGAAGAGGATCTGGAACGCGACGGCGTCGAGTCCAACCTCAGCAAGCTCAGTGCGGCAACCGGTCTTCAGCGAAAGGACATCCAGCGCCTCCGCAGCGAAACCTCAGGCCCAAAAACGCCGACCGACCTGATCTCACGCGTCATCGGAGCTTGGCAGAGCGACCGTCGCTTCCTCACGAAGTCGGGAAAACCGAAGCAGCTCACCCTCGACGGGAAGACGGGTACCTTTGTGGATCTCGTCAGCTCCGTCAGCACTGATCTCAATCCTTACACGGTGCTCTTCGAGCTGGAGCGCTCGAGCTCAGTGGAGCGAAATGAAAGCTCGATAAAATTGATCCGACAAGCCTACCAGCCGACCAAGAATTCAAAAGAAGGCATGGAGCTCATGGCGGAAGACGCGCTGCTCCTGATGAGCTCGGTCAGCGAGAACGTATTCGAGAAGCAGGACGTAAAAAACCTGCACATCCGCACCTTCTACGACAATATCTCTCCTGCAAAGGAAGCGGAGCTGCGACACTGGATTCTCAAACAGGGACGCGAGTTCCACGACGAAGCACGGCAACACCTCTCCCAGCATGACCGGGACCTCAATCCGAGCGGAGAGACGGACGGCGAAAAGCTGAAAGTTTCAGTGGTCACGTTCAGCTTTACTGAGAAGATGTAGTCCTCGCCTTTCCCGGCAACGACCCGCGAATCAGCGCTTCCGCCTCTTTCCGAGCGCGCAATTCTATGGTTGTGTGAACAAAGCGACGCGGAAATCGTATTCAACCTCCAACTCCGTCAATCTCTATGCTTTCTGAGCTTCAGTCCCAGTTCGATATCGCTGAAAGAATCGCATTTTTCAGCGGACAGAACGGTCTTACAAAAGTATTGCTCCGTCATCCTTCGGGCTCGGAGTGCGAGGTCTATCTTCAGGGCGCCACAGTGACTTCCTGGAAGCAGCCTTCGTTCGGCGAAATTCTGTATCTCAGCCCGAAGGCACAGTTTGCGCCCGGCAAAGCAATCCGTGGCGGAATTCCGCTTATCTTCCCCCAGTTCGGCGGTGGACCATTACCATCTCACGGCTTCGCGAGAACGGCCGAATGGCGCGTAGCCGCGACCTCCGCGAGCCCGCAGCAGACGGTCTTGTCTCTCGAGCTTTCTCCGAACGCTGAGCACGAAAGGCTGTGGCCGCACACCTTCCGCGCCGAGTTTCGAGTTGAGCTATCAACCGGTCTGCGCACCGCGCTCGAGATCAGCAATCTTGGGAAATCGTCGTTCGAATTTCAGAACGCCCTCCATACATATTTCCTTGTCGGTGACATCGCTCAAGTCGATCTCCCCGGGCTTGCCGGCTGCACGTATCTGGACAACGCCAATAATCGAACGGCCGGAGTAGAGGAGCGGGAACGAATTCGATTCGACGGTGAGATCGACCGCATCTACCAACGATCGCCGGCGAAGCTCACCATAAACGACGGGTCGCTCGGACGAAGTATCATTATCCAAAAACGCGGGATGAACGACTCGGTCGTGTGGAACCCCTGGATTGAGAAGGCTCGTACATTGAGCGATCTCCCTGACGAGGACTACACTCGTTTCGTATGCGTTGAATCCGGGAACATGGTTCCGGCAGTCTCGCTGCCACCCGACACGGCGTTCGAATGCTCTCAGGAGATCTGGGTTCAAGCTCGCTCGGTGAACGGTCGCTAAAGCGGATCGGCAACGCCCGGGCGTTCGTGAGCTTCGGTGCCGCGCACTTCCGCTAACCGGTCGCTAAGCAACTTGAGAAACACTTCGATGTTGGCCGTACGGTCGGGCCCGAGCTCGATGAGAAAGAGCTCAGATTTCTTCAGCAAAGACAGAGCCGCTCGCATCCTCGAAAAGACCAAAGCGCACTTCGCAAGCATGTCGCGGATTTCGAACCGCAGAAAGTATTCGATTACCTGCGGTAATCCAACACCGACCACGAGCGCCGCAAAGAGGCGCCGTGCCGCGAACAACTTTCCCACCGGTCGAATCCCACACGCCCCTCGTAACTTCCGGCTGCCGAAAATCAGAATTCCGGGACTTGCCTTCGTTTCCAACCTCCCTTCGAAGATCTCCACGTCGACGAGATACTTTGTCCCGTTTTCCCGGCGATGGAACTCACGTGCCCGGTGCCTCCATGCGGCTTCATCGGGTATCTGAAGCAGCCCAAGTCTCGAAGGAAAGGCAAGCACTTCGCCTGATAGAGAAACAAGCGGCGCATCGTCCGAGAGCAATCGGGCTTTCGGCAGCGTCATCGCAGCACACGCAAGAGTAGTCTTTCCTCCTCCCGACGGCATCACTACGAGCACGGCGCGACCGCCGACGGATACAGCGGAAGCGTGCACTCGGTGCAGTCCCTTCCGATCGAGCAGCTCGCCAACCCGCGAAAGAATGAGCAGATAGGTTATCTCGTAAAGAAGGTCGGCATCCTCGCCCCTCACCTCTCCCGCCTCCTTCTTGAAGTCCCAGCGCGCAATACATCGCTCTGCGAGATAGCTCACCCAGCGCACCCCACCTTCGTTGAATGTGATGCAACGCGGATTGATATTCTCGGAGGTAGCAAACGGCAGGTCTGAAGAGGTGAAGGGAGTGCCGCCGGCGAAAATTCGGATGCTAGCAGCGGTCCCGTTCGCATCACCTGGCAAGAGGAAATAGCTGAAGTCTCTGCGCAAGGCGTCACCGAGTGCGTGAGAATCGGTGGCCAGATCAACCGTCACCCCGTGAAAGTCGAATCGATAGTGAGCGGTCACTTCACAGCTCATTCTGAAGCCGCGCTTGAACGACGCCAGAGCATATTGGCCCCCTCGTCGAGCTGTTTCCACTGCGAGAGCTCGATCGTGCGCGCGCTCAGCTCATGCACAGTCGAGCTAAAGAACCCGCGGATCATCCCAATTCCGTAGCCCACGTGGATCGTCGGATAGATGGCGAGCAAAGAGAGGAACGTTCGCGTCTTGCGGCGCCCGACAGAAAGGCCGGCGTAGGCGGACGCCGCCGCGGTAAGGGCGCAGTAAGCTGCGAGCGGACCGAGGAGGACCACTGCAAGCAATGGGTTCAGCGACGACAGAGCGACCGGATGCCGTAGTCCGAAAACAGCCGCGAGGGTCAGATACAGGCAGAAGAGAGACGGTAAAAAGATGAGCACATTCGGTTGGTGAGCACGGATCTTCAGATGCTTCGCACGACTACTGCCGTAGCGATACACCTGCAGCGCAAGCTCAAAAAGGTTCTCACGTGCGGGTCGCGACACGACCACTCCGGGATGATACAGGAACCGATGCCCGCGAAGCTCCAAGCGCCGAATGAGCTCGGCTTCTTCACTTGGATACAGCCGTGTGTTGAAGCGCCCAGCTTGCTCGAGCACCGAGCGCTTTACTGCTAGGTTTGAAAGAATGAGCTCATGTTCGCTGCTCAGCCGTGGGCAGCCTGATGGGTAATATCTGTGGCGAAGCGGTCCGAAGCCGAACACCGATCCCATCGCCATCGCTGCGCACTTTTGAAAAGGTGTTCCGTCGTAGATTCCAACCGAGGGTCCGCCGACCCCGGCGATGTCCGGGTAATCCTCGAACGCGTGAACGAGATTGAGCAGCGTTCTGGGAGCGATGACGGAGTCGTCATCCACGAAATACAGAATGTCTCCTGTGGCCCGGTCGATCGCGCGATTCCGCTGAGCGGAGGGGTTGTCTCCCGCCGCGGTTAGAATTTCGAGCTTCTCACACGGGAACTTGCTACGCGCAATGGATGAGAGGCACGCGGGCTCGACGGAGCTCTCGCGCACAGCAACGATAACGCTTATTGAGGGCAATTCGCAGGGCGTCATCCCGTTTTCCAATCCTAGTGCTCCGACCACGTCGCGGATGGAGACGCGCTGCATCAGAGCTTTTCAATCAACACAGGGATGAGCTGATCTTAGCACGAAAATTGGAGCTGCTTAAACAGCAGAATCCGCGTCCGACAGACGCGGATTCGAGCCGTTGGGATATGATTCGAATTGGAAGCTGGAGCGACGATCCGCTAGCTGCGAACGTGGTTCAGCTTGAAGCCGGGCTTCAGCGCGCGGATGACATACTCGACGCCTTCCGGAACGTTTTCGAAGTAGTACATTCCATTCGCGTCTGTCGTGGCTTTGCCGAGATTGACGCACTCGATCTCAACTCCGGCGAGCGGTCGGCCCTTGTGAACGACCTTGCCGCCAATCTTGAGAAGCTGGCGTGCCGAGAGGTTCACCGAAGTGTCCCCCTCGAGTGTTCCGTCCGGGCTCGCACAATCAAAGATGTATCCGGAATGTTCGGCTTTGAGATGGAATGCGGAGCCTTCCCGAACATCACGAAAGACATAACTCCCGTCCGCTGCCGTCGTTGTTGTTCCGAGCGCACCTGCGTCGACGTGCACCCCGGCAAGCGGAGCGCCCTTGTGGAGCACCCGTCCGGAGAGTTGGAAGAGCTTGATTGCGCTGACATGCAAGCCGACATCGCCGTCGATGGAACCGGAGAGAACGGCCGGCTCGAAAAGATACCCTTCCTTTGAAAGCGTCAGTCGGTATTCGGAGCCTTCGAGAATATCGCTGAATGCGAATTTACCGTCGCTCGATGTGTCGGTAATTCCAAATGCACTCCCGTCTACTCGAACTCCTGAAACAGGCTCGCCCTTGTAGGTGATGCGACCGCTCAAAGTGAAGAGCTGATTCGCTTCGAAGTTGATGTTGAGAATCTCAGCCCCTTCGAGGGCAACTTTAACGAGCTCAGGAGTAGCTTCAGTCGTTGTCCGCGGAGCGCTAATTCGAGTCGCTTCGGTGTCAGCGGGTTCCACGGCGGTCGGCTGTTCAATTACCGGGGCCCTCTCCTCAACGGCCACAGTCTCAGCTGAATGGACGGGCGCGGAAATTTGTTCCGTCGGAACCGGTATCGAGTGGTGAGTGCGCATAGTCTCAGCGCTGACGTCATCAAACGCATTGTCCGATGCATGTTCTGCGGACGCTTGCTCGACTGGCTCAGAAAGATTTTCCACCGATGTCTCCTCGTTGTGTTCCACTTCGCTCGCGACAATGCTCGGCTTAATGAGATAGCTGCCGATGATGAGACGCTGATTGGGAAGAATCGGAACTGCAACGTCAGGGGTCAAGCCGTCACGCTCGAGCATCGTGCCGTTCGAGCTACCGAGGTCGGTCACGTAGAGATGCGGGTCGTTTGGATTTCCGTTCGCGCGGATAGAAAGGCGTGCGTGCTCACTCGATACTTCAGGTCGATCCAGGACCAAGTCATTGTTCGGCGTCCGTCCGAGGGTTATTTCGTTTTTCGAAAAAACTTTTGTGATCGGCTCTTCGAACGAGTCGAAGTCGATCGACATCACGGTAACCTGGATTGCCATTGGCGAGATTCTCCCCAAACGATCTGATACAAACAGATTATGACAAGCGGCGTGCAAATACCCCGCGCCGCACTCCTGTTGTTATTGTCTCGGGGCTGCTTTCGGTGACGGGCCCCCGCCCGTTTATCACACCTCAGCCGAAAGACAACATCCTACTCAACACGTTAACCGCCGAGGATATCACATAAATTCCGTCGATATTTTTAACGCACGTTCTGAAAAAAAATTTCATAACCTCGCTGGAAGAACGGGGTCATTTCGCAAGCAACCGACCGACCCTGCGACAGCGTTAATTTAAAGCTCACACTTTGGTGAATTTGTTCCAATAACATCCTTATGAACGTCCCTCGACTTTCGAGCTTTGGTCTGCTTTTACGCCTCCAGATTGCGGCCTGGCTCATGCTCATGCCGACGCTGAGCTTCGCGGACCAACCTTGTCTCGGGGCGACGTGTAAGTCAGCTCCTAAAGTTCGCTACGAAATGGAGGGGTTCGGCGCATTTGCTCGGGCAGACTCCACGACATCGAGCGCCGCTGCACAAGCTGAAATGGCGCGTAAGCGCCCTACACCCACTCCGACGCCGACGCCCAAGGCTTCACCGACACCAACTCCTTCGCCGACGCCGACACCATCTGCGACTCCGACGCCGTCGGCAACGCCAACGCCATCACCTTCTCCATCGCCGTCACCGTCCCCGTCACCGTCCCCGACCCCGAAGGCGTCTCCAACGCCCAATGGCGGCAACAACGGCGGGAATAATAACGGCAACAACCCCCTCGGCGGACTCGGCAGTGGCCTAGGATCCGGCGGCGGCCTCTTTCCGGGTCTTCTGGGTGGACTGCTCGGCGGCGGCGGCGGACTTGGCGGGCTGCTCGGCGGATTCGGCGGCGGCTCGCAAGGCTGGGGGAGCGACCAATTCGGTGGGACCAACGGCCCCGACAAGTTCGGCTTGAAGAAGAATTTCGCCGATCAGCTCCTCGAGAAGATCAAGGCCGACAAGAACAAACAGAATCCCGGCGACCCGAATCGTGACGTCCAGTGCGACGAAGACGCTCAGTTTCCCGAACCGCCGCCGGGCACGTACATCGGTAACGGCGACACCGTTATGGATCTCCTAGGAGACAGCGGACAGTTCGGAAGCGGCGCCGGTGAATCGATCGCGCAGAACGTTGGCGCGAACTACATGTCCGTGCGCGGCTCGGGTGAGGCGATGGATGTCATCCGGGACCATGCTGCCGGCAACGTGCAACATCCTGGTAAAGGGGGAGAGCCTTCCAACCTGTTGGTGAACATCAACTGTCACGGCGGTGGCGACTTTACTGAACGCATTACGGGTCAGCAGATGGCTCAGGCCATTCAACAGGGTCACGCTGAGGCGGCTCAAAAAGGCCAGACTCCAGGGAAGGTTATCATCGCCGACGGTGCTTGCATGCCCTGCCGTGGTCAGACCTTGCAGAACAATTTGAGCCCGCAGGACCTGGAGGATGTGCATTATCTGACCGGTGCGAACTCAAATCAGTATAACTATTCAAGTGGTGGCGCGAGCCACGCGTCCCAGCAGATTCTGCACTGGTTGAACGAGAACCCGGGGTCTATCACTCAGCAGGGCTGGCAACAGATCTATCACTGGCTGAACCCTCGCGGGAACGGGTCTGTTTGGCGGAAACGCGCGTCAAGGACGACACACTGACACTTGTCAAGCCGTGACAGGTGGCGTCTAATGGAAGAGATGGAGTGCAGGTCCTCACTGCGCTTCGGTTTTGGCAAGTTGTGTTTCTGGGCTGACTCTATGCGCATGCGGTTTTCCGTACCTCTCACTGCCCTCCTTATTTTTACCTACGGCATCGCCGTTTTACCTGCTCACGCTGACGACTCGAGACTTGGTGCCGCCGCCGATCTCGTGAAGCAGCATGTTCAGCAAGTGATGCAAGAAGAGAAGCAGTACGAAAGCTACGGGCAACAGATCTCCCAACAGGTCGCTACCGACTCCCGTTCCGGAAACGTTCAAGGGAAGCAAGCCGCAAAACAGCACCCTTGGGATCCCATGGGCAATCTGAACTCCGGTCTCGATTATTTTCTCGACAGCTTCTTCAATCTCGACGCACGCCCGATCAACGTGATGAACTGGTCTCAGGCCTGGAGCTGCTTCGAGCCGAAGCTTCTCGCCTATGCGAAAAAAGGCGCGCCCATCGTTGATGCCGAGGGCGGCGGTAATGAGGATCTCATCGCGGAGTGCCGACACAAATGTATCAACCACGTGGATCAAATCCCCGAGGAACGCGGCAGTCTTATCGGCGCAATTAAGTACAAACTGATTTTCGGCTGTCTCGCCGATCCTGATCCGTGGGGTTACACCGAAAACGGATATGAAGTCGTGGAGTATTGGTTTCCGGAATACCAGGTATCCATCAACAACTTCGGTATCAACCGCATCCGCCCTGAGACCTTGAGCGGAACCGGTGGGCAGTTTACGCGTCAAGCACTCCTTTCCCAGAAGGAAGGTTCAGAGCAGCAGGAGCTGCAACAGCTCGCGAGCGCGTATCCGCTCTCGCTGCAAAACTACAAGCCGATGCCGGGTCGCGAGCCGCCCCTCAAAGGCCAGGGTGTCTGGGGCGGTTACGCGTTCCCTGATTTCGAGGACAAATCTTACGCACACGTCATTCGCACTTGGCTTTCCACAACAATGGGAGACCAGCGAAAGAAAACGGACGCAGGCTGGGAGGTGGATCCCGAGTTTTCGGTCTACGACGCGCTTCCGAAACCTCGCTGGGAGCACGATCCGGTGAATGTGTGGACGGAGCACGGCATGTTCGACGTGCTGACCAGCATCCCCCAATTCTCCTGGAAGGTCCGGCCCGATCTGATGCAGGGCCTGTTCGGTCAGCAGCAACCTTACATGCAGGCGGCGAAGCAACCCAAACCGTTCTGGCAGAGTCAGGGGGCCATGGCGTATCGCGTTGCAAAATGGGGCGACAGCTATGCTCCGCTCCAGAAGATCGTCGGCGTAAAGGGCAACGCCGACGAATCGATCAAAGAGGCAGTCTACCGCGGGGGCTACGAGCTCTTCCCGCTCGTGACCAACGGCTCAGGTTTCGGTACTCCGACGATCTCCGCCGCCGCCGTCTTCGCGCGCCGAGCGCTTTACATTGCCGGCGCCAATCAACAAAACGGAGACCAGAGCGGCATGATCGAAAAGTTCTTCCCCCAGGGCGCACAAATGGGAAGGATCATGACGTATACGATCAATATCGAGGACAAGGCCCGAGAGATCGACAAAATGCAGCTCACCTCACCAAAGCGGCCGCACGACGGAACTACCTTCGGCGGAATTCCCCCGATGCTCTCGGAATGCTTCCGCTCCCAGAACATCCCGAATCTGGTCAACAAGGACCAGAAGCTCGAGCAGTGGGTAAACAACAATTTGTCTCGTAAGCTCCCCGGCTACTACAGCGATATAGACTTTATAAGTCCGCAAGGTGGTGATATCACTTTCACTTATTGGAACCGCCGGATCGGATGTTTCTGTGATAGATGCGGAAAACCGTTCGGTTCGACGCCGACTAACGACGGCGGCGACGGCGACAAACTTTATGACAGGCCGCGGCAACCGATTTGCCGATATCCACTCCTCCCGCAGATGACTGCTTGGAGCGCGTGGGCTAGAGAGGACACACTTGATCGGTGCTTAGCCAACGGACTGAACGAAGGATTCTACGACGGAACCGGGTTGAAAGACGCGGTATGACCTCCGTGAAGCCCGCAGCCGCGAGCGCCTTGATGGCGAGCGCGCTGATGTTCCTCCATTGCGCGAGCGCGATAGCTCAAACGCCGCCGACTCAACCTGCTCCACCACCGATACTAGTGAAGCACGCCGAACCACCGTCCAGCACCGAATACTGGAACTTCAATCGCTGGTATCTCGACCATGTGATCGTCAATCTGGTTGTTTCCGGAACCGACACGGAAGGATTGGTCAAAGCCCTTGGCGAGCTGAGCGAGCTCAAGAAGAGAAATGTGCTCATCGGCCGCATCATTGTGGTCGGAGGAGAGAACTTCGCACTTTTGAACGGTGCGACGAGCAGCCGAGGCACCGAGCTTGCTGTCTTCTCCCAGCTTCGCGACCAGCTCCGAACGATGGGGAAAGATCTCTCGCTCAACGATTTTTATCGATTGAAGGACGCGATCGGGGTTTCCACTGAAGTCCCTCGGCTGGCGGCAGAGATAGAGCTGGGAACGCCGCGCGGCGTAGGGAACATTCAGGAGATTCTCGACGCGCTGCAGATCGAAAGCTCTCCGACCTGGATCGTTCGGTATCACGGAAAGAACTATATTTATGAAGGCGTGACCGAGGTCAGCAGATACTTCACCAAGCAAGGACAGTTCACCGATGGCGAGCGTTAGGGTTCTTGCGACGATACTGCTGTTCGGATGGCTTTGGCATGTCCCGCGCGCCGTGGCGGAGCCCATCATTCTTGAAGACCGCACCATTCCTGTTGCGAAGCATGAGCGCAAAACCTCGAAGGTCAAGCTCGAGGCGACAGAGCTAACGGCTTCTGCCAAACCGGGACAAAAGGCTACGCGGGTACCGGCGACAGTCGTCGAATACTTGGGGCCGCTCTTGCGTCTGCCGAGCGGCGCCGGGACTTACGACGTAAAGCCGAACTGTAAGGCAAGTAACGTCAAGCGTTCAGAGGTAAGGTTCGATACCGAAGAGCTCGCCTACTTCGACATCCTTCTCTACAACTACCACGACGGGGATCAGACGGCCCGGGCGCGGACCTGGGACCGTCCGACAGCGCCGTTCCTTGAAGGCGACATGTACAACCCTTTCCGTGAGCAAGGGAATCTGCAGCAGGAGGTCGGACGCTTCCTCGGTATCGAGTGCCTGCCGACCAGGGTTCACTACCCCATTATAGGTGGCCGCAGATACGAAGAGCTCCGTGAGGGAGCGAGCGCCTGGGACACCTCCGACTAAGCGCATCGGCCGGTTATTCCCGCGAGCTGGACCGCATTTTTTCGACTGTTTTTAGCACATTATCCGGAGGGCTTCGCATAATATCAACAATGCGGTGGGCTGACGCGAGGTGCCTGGTACGGGGTGAAACGCCCGTGCCCCCGAAGCGGCCTGCCCGAAATTTGAATTGATAGGAATCGGCGTTCGCGCCGATAATAGAAGGAGGCCCGCTTCATCGTGCTGCGGGCCGAGCTTCCGATTCGAAAGAGCCTGGAATGATTCGCTACGGACTAAAACACCTGATCAAATTCGGACTGGTAGGCTACCTGCTGGCCCCGATTTGCCCGGCGTTTGCCGATCCGATGTTCACCCCGACTCCAAGTCCGTCTCCAACTGCTTCGCCAACACCGAAGCCGAGCCCGACTCCGAAACCAACACCAACACCGAAACCGACTCCTACGCCATTTCCGTTCCCAACCCCGACGCCGAATAACGGTGGGAATAATGGAGGGAACAGTGGCGGCGGTGGCGGCGGCGGTGGAATTCTCGGCGGCCTACTCGGCGGCCTGGCCGGTGGCCTCGGCGGCGGCGGCGGACTTGGTGGCTTAGGCGGCCTCGGCGGTGGTGGCGGCGGTGGCGGTGGCGGCGGTGGCGGCGGCGGCCCGTTCGGCGGCGGCGGTGGCGGCGGCGGCGGTGGCGGTGGCTGAGGAAGCGGAAAGGGACCCGGTGGGTGCCAAAAGCAGATCATAGATTACGCGAAGAAAGGGAAGCAGGACCCAGGCAGCCCCAAGCGTGAGGTGCAGGGCAAGGGCGAAGAGAAGAAAGAAGACGAGCAGCAGCAACAGCAGGAGCAACAACAGCAGCAGTATCAGAAAGGGGACAAAGTAACCCTGGACGGCGAAAATGGAGAGGTGAAGGGCTTCAACTCGAAGACCGGCACCTACTCGGTCTGCACCGGTTCCGGCTGCTACAATAACGTTCCTTCTAGCGCTCTAACTCCCGGCCATACGGCTCTCCCAGGTGGTAATCTTGTAGTGAAGCCACCTCTCGGAGGTGGTGGCGGTGGACGCTAGTCTCGGCGCTCTGCGGTCCGCGCTAGAGCTCGACCTCTCGTAGCGCCTTCAGTTTCGGCTGCGCGAGGCACGACACCAATCGTCCAACGTGTTCGTGTGTGTGCGAAGAGGTAAGCGCGACTCTGACCCCGCATCGGTCCGGCCTGACGATCGGAAACGCCCTCAATCCCGTAAGCAAACCCTCTCCGCTCAGTATTTGTGCTCCTGCGACCAGCTTCTCCAAGCGACCAATCGGGATAAACACAATCGGCAGCGAGGCGTGATTCTCAATAGCATAGCCCTCCGCCTGAAGGTCCGTTACGGTTTGAGCCACAAGCTGTCTGATATGTAAGCGATCGACCTCTCCCCTTTTCTCGTTCAAATCCAGTGCTGCATCAACTGTCCCAACGGTATGCGGAGATACGGGTGCTGAGAAAATGTGCGCTAGGTGAACCGCCGGAATCGACCCTTCGAACTCCTCCGGGATGGTGAGAAACGCAGTATGCGTGCAAAACGCCTTACCAAAGCTGGAGACGTAAAAAGTGCGCTTGAAATCACCCTTTGAATACGCGACTACGCCTCGTCCGGCTACCCCGAACGGGTTCTCATCGCTCGGCTGATCCCCCAAGAGCCCGAAACCATGCGCATCGTCGATGAGAAGCCACGCGTCGTAGCGGCGCGCCAGCTCCTGAAGCGCAGCCACAGGAGCTAGCGCGCTCGAGAGACTGTAGACCCCGTCAACGACAATGAGCTTTGGGCCGGGATTATTGCAGCTCTTAAGCTGCCGCTCGAGATCATTCATGTCTTGGTGCTCGAAACGAAGCAGCGTGGCTCCGTGATCTCTGGAAAGCCTGCACGCCTCCCACACGACGGTGTGGACCTTGCGATCCGCGAAGATCGTCCCCTTTTGTACAATCGACGACAAAACGCTGAAGCAGCTCAACGTAATCGTATGTGAGATAATCACCCGCGGCGCGCCAAGGAAACGCGCGATCTTGTCTTCGAGCTCCTTGTAGAAGATCGGGTCAGCCTCGAGACGCGACCAACCGCAGAGTGAGCCCCAGCGCTCCGCAAACAGCGCTCCACGTTCAAGCATCAGCGGATGTCGATCGAAGCTCAGATAATTGGTATTACAGAAATCGATGAACGTGCCCTGAGGAGTAACGAGCTCGCGGCCCCGAATCTCCTGAACTTGAAGGCTGGCTAAGCCATGCTGCTCGAGCGTGCTCAACTGGTTCTCAGCCATCGGAGAGCTCACGACACGGTCGAAATCCTGCTGCTTCTGAGATTGCATCGAAGAGCGTGATCTTGTGCAGCTCTTTTGTGCCGCCGAGCGCGAGCAGGCCAAGGAGATCGCGCATTAATTTCTGCGCAGGATTGTCACTCTGATAACCGGACATACCGCACAATTCGAGGTAGGCCTGCGCTGCGGCGAGCCCTTTCTCGACAGCCACGAATTTCAAGTGCGACAGGCGAGCGTTGTTCGACGGGAACCGAGTATTACCCTCTTCCCAGAGACGTCCGAGAAGAGCATCGATGCATTCATGCGCGCTAAAGATAATGCACACCTTCTCCTGAATGTATTGGTGTTCTGCCAGACGGCGCCCTGCGGACTGACGCTGCCAAGCGTAGCTCACGGCGAGCTCGAGAAGGGCTCCGAGCGTACCAGCTATAAGCTCACCCAGCAAAAGCCGCTCAAGATCAAAACAGCGTCTGAGCACGAGTGACCCCGACCCATCGCCACCAAGTTGACAAGCAGCACAGTCGACCGCGAAATCTTCAAAATGCAAGCTGCCGACATCTCCGGTTCGGAAACCGCCAAGAGACAATTGAGCTCTCTCAGTCGCCTGAGCAAGATCGAGCAAAAAAACTTCGAATGAGATTTTCCCGTCCGGACGCAGCTTCTGGGCGGACGTGATCGCGAGATCGCCGACCCCAATGTTGTTCGCAGCAGACTTCCGTATGGTGCCGCGAAAAGCATCTTCATGCTCGGGAAGAATTTGCGACCGCATCGCACGCAGATCAGTCCCAGCGCCCGGCTCGGAATTTGAGACTCCGGCGATACAGCTCCCGTCGATAAAACCTGGAAGATAACGATCGATCTGCTCAGAGGAACCGAAGGCGAGCAGTAACGAAGTCGCGACTCCTGCATGCGCACCAACCGAAAGCACCCATGGAATGTCGAGTGAGCCGAACGCGAGACCGCGAAACGCGGAGGCAAATTGTCGTGGCGTCGCGCCAACCCCTCCTCGCTCTTGAGGGGCGAGAAGCTTGAAGAACTCTTCCCTCGCTAACGCTTGCCAGAGCCCTCGATCGAACACGCCGTCACGGTCCCGCACCTGCGCAGACGGGCGCACGTTGAGCTTCGCCCAGGAGGCGTACCGATTGTGGAGCTGCTCGGTCATGGATTCCAAGAGTAATGAGCCAAACTCTTAAGATGCACTCGACGTTTGTCGCGGTGACAAAAAGGGCCGATAACCGCAGCGGAGCCGTACATTCCACCGCCCACTGGAGCGAAAAACCGGCAGCACTATGCAATCCCCCGCGCATCTTAATACTTTCCGCTCACAGCCAGGACTTATCGGAATGCGTCAGGTCATCACACTTTGCGTGGCGTTGCTCCTCACAGCGCTACCGATGCACTCCGCGCGCGCAGACGGCGCCGCTAAAGGAGTGTCTCTCAGCTTCCGAGACATCTACCGAACGACGCACCACATTCCCTCTGCCCCATCACAGAAAGCGTACGTCTTCTATTTTTTTACAAACGAATGCCCGGTCAGCAATCTCTACGCTCCTGAGCTCAACGCGCTCGTCACCCGTTATTCTTCTCGCGGTGTAGCGTTTTTCGCAGTTGATCCTTCCCCGAATGACACGTTGCAGGCAGTAGCGGCTCACGCACGAGATTTCGAGTTACTACCGGTGATCGTGAAGGATTTTGACGGCTCTCTCACGCGAGCCCTCGCACCAGCTACTACCGCACAGGTCGTCGTTCTCGACCGATTCGGACGCGTCGCTTACAGCGGACGAATCGATGACCGTTACTCCGTCGGCCTCACCAAACCTACAGCCACCACCCACGAGCTCAAGACGGCGCTCGACGCAATCCTCGCGAATCGAAAGCCACCAGCTTCCGTTCCAGCCTCCGGCTGTGTAATCGACATGGAGCCGACCACCCCGCAAGAGGCCGCCCACCTCAGTTGGAAAGATGTCCAACCGGTGTTCCAGTCACAGTGTCAGCCTTGCCACCGCCCAAACGGGCCCGCACCTTTCAGCCTCACCAACTTTCACACCGCAACGGCGATGCGAGAGATGATTCGGCAGGCACTGGTCGAATACCGGATGCCTCCGTGGAGCGCAGATCCGGCGGTCGGTGATTTTGCGAACTCGCGGGTGATGACGCCGGCTGACCGAAAATTGCTTTTGTCGTGGGCTTCTCAAACACCGGGAGCCGAAGCCGCTGAGGAGGAAAAGCCGGAACCAACATCCCCCTGGTTCGGAGCGCAGCCCGACCTAATCTGGGAAGGTTCAGCGGAGCAGACGATCCCGGCAACAACCGAGGGGAACCAGGGCGTGTTCTTCGAAGAAGTAGTGGACCCGCACCTAACCGAGGACACCTGGATTCAAGGCTTTGAGGTGCTGCCGAGCAACCGAAAAGTCGTTCACCACGTAACCGTTTACGCAATCCCCTTGGACGAGGTCGATCACACCCAAGTCGACCGAGCCGCCCTTGGCTATCTCGCGGCTTACGTTCCCGGCATGCCACCGTATCGCTATCCTGAGAGCTACGCTGCCAAGCTCCTTGCCGGACAAAAAGTATATCTGCAGATCCACTACACACCGAATGGGAGCGAGCAGAAGGACCGCACCCGCATCGGAGTTTATCTCTCCAAACAGAAAGGAGTCGGACAACGCGAGGTTCACGACACTTCTGTCCGGCTCTTGGAGCTGGATATCCCACCGGAGGCCCGCTACCACAAAGTCTACGCTGAAGAGCGACTTCCCGAAGCGAGAACTCTCTTCAGCATTCTTCCGCACGGGCACTTTCGCGCGCGGAGCTTTGAGCTGAGCGCCGAACTGCCAAACGGAACAAAAACTGTTTTGATTTCAGTGCCCCTTTACGATTTCAACTGGCAAATGAGTTACCTCTTTCGCGTGCCGGTGACATTCCCAGCTGGCACGATCTTGAGATGCAAGGCCCACTTCGATAACTCTGCACTCAATCCATCGAATCCCGACCCTACCAAAGAAGTGCATTGGGGGATTAACTCTTTTGACGAAATGATGTTCTGCTATTACGACTACGTGGTTGCAGACGCGTCAACGCCGACCAGCTCTCGAGGCGCAAGTTCGCCGTGAAAGCGCTCCGGTCCATTTTTTCAATCGATAGCCGGTCGTTAGCTGCGTTTCGAGTCTGCTTGGGAATTCTCGTTCTGTGGGATCTTGCGGTACGGCTCAGGTACGCGGACGCACATTACTCGGACGAAGGCGTACTGCCGATTGCAGCAGCTGAACGCTTCTTCCCTGACACAGTTTCGTGGTCGTTCCATATGCTCAGCGGCGATGTGCGGTGGTTTTACGCACTTTCAATGCTTCTCGCGATAAGCGCAACACTGATGATTCTCGGCTCAAACACGCGAAAGGCGGTTGCGCTTGTTTGGCTGCTCTCCGTCTCGATGCAATGTCGAAACGAGATCGTTCTTTACGGTGGGGATCATTATCGTCGAGCGCTTTTGTTTTGGGCTGTATTCCTGCCGCTGGGCGAGGCTTGGTCACTGGATGCACGCCATCGCTCGAGCCTTCGGCGAGCTCGCGTTTTCTCAGTGTGGACGATCGGAGCTCTCTTGCAAGTCCTTTGTGTCTACGCCTTTGCCGGATTGCTCAAAACGGGCACGGAATGGCGGTCAGAAGGGTCGGCTCTCTATTACGCCCTGAACATCGATGATTTGTCCCGAACGTGGAGCGCGGTACTGCTCCGCTTTCCTGAAGCATTGCGTCTGCTCAGCCTTTGCGTGGTGCCAGTCGAAGTGTTCGCACCTCTCCTCCTCCTCTCACCACTCAAACTTACGAAACTTCGCCTGAGCGGCCTGATTCTTCTCGCTTCTATCCACATCGGAACAATCGCAGCTCTTTATCTGTTCCAGATACCTTGGGCTGGGCTCTGTAGCCTACTACTCTTCGTTCCACCGGGCGTCTGGGACAAATTTCAGTGCGGTACATCCGAAGGTTCGACTGAGCCCGACAAAACACGCTGCTCAATCAGGTCCGGAATGGAATGGTGCGTCGGAGCATTTTTCATTGGCCTGTTGTTCGTTTGGAATCTTTCGATCCTGTTGCCTCAGTCAGACCTAATTCCTCCGGCTCTCAAAAGGGTGGGACTCTTGTTGCGATTTGATCAAGACTGGTCGTTTTACGCACCTTATCCATACAAGACCGATGGATGGTACATCATCGACGGCAAGCTTGGCGACGGTACAGCGGTCGATGTTTGGAACGGAACCGTTGGAGCTCCATCTGCAGAGAAGCCAAGTGACATCCGGGAGCACTATCGGAATGAGCACTGGGAGCCTTATCTTTTCTATTTATGGACCCAGACCTACGGTGACCAGTCGCCACTTTTTGCCTCTTATCTCTGCCGCAACTGGCGAAAGGAACATGGCACATCGCTCAACCAGATCAGAATTCGCTTTCAGGCGGAGACAACGCAACCAAGGTTTCAGTCCCCAACGCGGCAGACAATCGAGCTCTTCAATGGAGCGTGCCCAGGTTCAGAGCTCACCGCCAGCCCACCTCCTTCCCCTACTGAGTCTGTTCTCACATTTACGGGGTGCAGAGGATCAAGCCGCGAAATAAAAATTTCCTTCCCGGCGCACGTAACGCTCAATCGTGCCTTCCTCGAACCAGACAGGGCGGAAAGTGCCCAGATCATGGACGCCATTCAGCGGCAGATCCGATTCGCCGTCGGTCGGTTCATGTCTCTCCACGAGGGTCCGCTTCTCATTCGACCCTCTTCGCACGAACCCGAGATTCAAGTGCTCGACGTGAAGGATGTGTCCTATCCTTTCGATGCTGTGATTACGCCGGTCGTTCATCCCGACGTCACTATCGAAAGTCCGTATATTTTGGCGGCGCTCGACCGCAAGATCACACACACGACTGACACCGCTATCCAGGCTAACTACAACGCTTCACTCACCGCAATCGCGTGCGCTGCCAATCCAGACGTCGTCCCGGAAGTCACGGTCGACATGCCGGTCGATCCATATCTCTATTACTGGACGGTCTCTCCCGAAGGCTTTCGGGACATCTCGTGGCGAAGCTCGCGATTTCACATCAACCCATGTGCCGACGAAGAGCTCGCGGATATCCCCCATCCGGATTACGTTTGGTATTTTTGGAATCCAAAGAAATCCGGAATCGATGCAGATGGACGCCCATTCGACTGCGGCCATCTCCTGAAAGAAGGCACGCATTACTTGCAGTCACCTGCGACACTTACCGGCCTTCGACAGATAGGAGGCGCAGATATTTTCGATGGAGCCAACTTGAGCCCTCGAGAGCCCTTAAAAATTGATATCATCTTCGGGATTCTGGACGCCAAGGCCACGAATGCCCTCAGCCTGAGCCCCGAGCAGCGCGCTGCAGCACTTCATAAATTCGGCTCTCGGGATCTCGATCGATTCCTCACTCATCCTGATGTCAGCATCGATCGGGGTTCGACTTACTTTCTCTCGTTTCTGAACCATCTGGACGAAGTCTTGGATGTTTCCTCGAACAGGGAAGAGCGAACCGGTCGCCATCTCCTCCTGACTCTCTGGGGAGCACTACAACGGAGCGGTCGCGCAGTGACAATGCGAATCTATTTCGGCCCGACAGACCTGCTCAGCGGAGACCCGCCGGAACATTGGGAGCTTCTCAGAGACGCTCTCGCAACGAGCGACGTCGTCCTTTACAACGGGCATTCCGGATTGGGCGCGAACATGTCGTATGCGAATATTTTTCCGGTTGGGCCTGAAGATGCGGCAACTGACCATTTTACGCGGCTCACCGTCCCGCAGTATCAACTCATCGGCTATCTTTCCTGCTATAGCTGGACCTACTTCGGATACGACACGGTTGACGCTCGCAATCGAGCCCGAGGAGACGCGATAACGGATATCGTATTCACCGGTTCCAACTTTACGAGTGAGCGCGGGCCGCTCGCAATTCTCAGCTACATCGATCAGCTGTTGAGCGGCGATTCTCCCTCGGCTCCTCCATTCAGCGCTTACATCATTCCCGACGATTTCTTCGTCGTCGAGCGTTTCGGACCGCCGACGCCCGCTGAATAAATTCCACAAAATTCTCCCCGACGCGCACAACCTCCGTGGGCGCACTGGAGGATTTACAAAGTGAAATACTATCGTTCATTGCTCGCAGCTACGTTCTGCCTGTTGTTCATCCTCGACTCTAGCGCGTGGGCACTGCGGGAGCCGACTCCGACACCGAGTCCAACTCCGACCCCAGAGCCGACTCCTCACGCTTCGCCGACTCCCAGACCGACGCCCACCTCCACGCCGGTCCCGACACCGGGGTCCGGTGGCGGACAGAGTGGAGGTGGAGGCGGCAGCGGCATTGGAGCCGGGATCCTCGGGGGAGCTCTTGGCGGCCTCGCCGGGGGGCTCGGCGGAGGAGGCGGAGGTGGTGGCGGCGGCGGAGGTGGCACCGGAGGTGGCGGCGGTAGCGGGGACGGACAATCACAGGGCGGGGGCTGCGGCGCAGGAGGCTGTCCGCAACCCGGTGGAGCACAGAATAAATCTCAGATACTGCAGGAAGCGAAGAAGGGCGAAGAAAACGCCGCTGGGCGCGTCGTGCGAGCCAAAACCGAAGACCAGAAGGATGGCGAACAGGGCGGCGATAAGAAACCTGACGGAGAGCAGTCCCAGGACGACGGTCAGGTGAAGACGATCAATTCGCAAGAAGAGCTCGATAAAGCATTGGCCGCCAAAAACCCGAACGACACCTTCCTGTTCACTGCAGATGGTGACTGGTGCTTTGCTTGCAATAACGTAAAGGCAAATACCAACACGTATCAGAGTTTGGCCCAACCCGGGGGCAACGTTTACGTGATACCGGTGGGAGAAACCGGATTCAGCTCACCGACCGGCAAGGTGCCGGCGGCTTATTCCGGCACGGGTGCCTCGATAGCGCTTCCGACTCATCGACCTCGGTGAACCGTCGATTGAGGTAGCCGGCTCCTCACCATCATTCCCTGGAAAAAGCGACTCCTGCCCGAATAACAGGCATAACGTAGGGATAACTATTTGATGTTACCGCTTTTTCGCGGAGGGGAAGTCATGGCCGGCGATCAATTCGTGAGTTTTCAACGTGGCGGACAACATCCGAGGCGCGGCCAGGATCATGCGCGGCTACCGCAGGCGAGGCAGATGGACGAGCTAGACCGGACTATCCGGGCTGGATTGAGCCGGTTCGCGACCGAACATGAGCCGCAGCTCACGCAGCTTCTTGTGCAAGCTCAGCAAAACGGCAAACGCAATGTGCAGGTGAGCTACGACCGAACGCTACCGCCGAGCCAGCCAGGTCAACCGCCAAACACCAACGAAGTGCTCGCCGCTTTCGCGAAATCTATCGGGGTCCCTGCTCAGAATGTGAGCGACCTCCATTTGACCATCTCGACGAACGGTCAAAAGCTGATCTTCAGCACGAGCTATGGACAGGTTCAGACTCTAACCGATCCCCGCACTGGGAAGACACGCACCATCTCGAACGACTCCCCCATCGCCGGCTTCTCGATGCCAATTGGTGGCCAGGCCGATGCCAACAGCATCCGGAACGTCGATTACTACGTGGCGCTCAAGGGGCTCAAAGACGCTCAAAGCACACTCGTGAGAAACGTCCGGAACACAAACGGGATGATTCGTTCGGACGGCTACGTGGATTTCACTGCCGGACCGGGCGGCCGCCGCTGACTGTCTTGCGCGAGCCCGCGAGCCAGACCAATCCGGACATGGCAAGCGCAACAGTGCAGAGCTGAAGGCCCGTCGCGAATGAGGTCGCGTCCGCAAGGCGCCCAACGACGACAGGTGCAAGTAACGCACCGAAGAGATTCAATCCAAAAATCGTTACCCCCTGCGCAAGTGTAACCAGAGTCGCCGGAGCCGCAACGACGATGATTGCATTTATCGCGGCAGTTCCCGTGAAGATCATCAACTCCGAAAGCCCGCAAAGGATTAAAAAGAGCGTGTGATCGCGCACGAGAAATGCGCCGCCGAGTAGCGGCACTGCGATAAGCGCCGATACTGCTATGAACAAAAACAGCGGCGGGATCGGGTCTTCGGAACGCGCAGCGAATCGTGCGCTTAGATTTCCTCCAACAACGGTTCCCACAAAACCCGCGCCGACAAGAATGAGTCCGAAAGCAAAGTTGATGTTCTCGAGCTCGAAGCCGATCGAAACTCCGAAGCTGCTGACAAACGCAGCGATTCCATTCAGCGCAAACGCATTGAAGACATATCCTACGATTGCAAACCACAGCACGGGCATCTTCGAAAGCTCCTTCAACCCGTCTGCAAACGATATCGTTGTCACCGGCTCCCGGCGAGTGTCCGGCAACATAAGAAGGAATGGAACGAGGACAATCGCCGCGACGCCGCCGGCGATAAAGGAGCTTTGCCAGCCCCAATGCTTATTGCACAGCCCTGCGACCACATACCCGAGCGCCGACCCCGCAGGAATAGCCGAGAAGAAGAGCGCGAGCGCACGATTTAATTTATCAGGCTCGTCGATGTGGTCTTTGATGTAACCAGGCGCAATGGTACCGAAGCTCGCCTCCCCCACTCCAATCAGCACCCGAAAAAAAAGAAACGTGGAGAAAGCGCCGACTGCCGCACAACTCAAACACGCGACACTCCATATCGTAACCCCGAGCGCCATCAACCGCGGGCGGTGGTAGCGGTCTCCGAGATATCCGAAGATCGGGGAGAACAGAAAATAGCCGAAAACAAATGCAGAGACCAAACGTCCGCCCGACTCCGCGCTGAGGTCAAACTGCTTGGACAGAACGGGAAGCAGCGCTGCAACCAGATAGCGGTCGAGGTAGTTGAGATAGTTGATAGTGGTCAGAAAGTAGAGCAAGCGTCGAGACATGATTGTCCGAGCTTTACACGTTCGGAAGGCTCCGGCAATGCTTGCCAGGCGCGTGATTTTCACCCACTATGCGGCATGTCAGAAACAACACCCGACCTTCAACGTCTCGTTCATGCAGCGCTCCGCGGGGGTATTGCCGCGCTCGAAGCCCTTCCCGGCGCGAAGCGGACAATCGATAAGCCGCTTGGCGATTTTGCTACCGAGGCAGACCTTGCCTCGGAGCGCGTCATTACCGAGATGCTGCGCGAGAGCTATCCGCATATACCCATCGTCGGAGAGGAGTCTTGGCAATCGGCCGACCTGCCGGAGACATTCTTCGCGGTCGATCCGTTCGACGGGACTATCATCGCGTCGCGCGGATGCCCGGAATGGGGCGTGCTTGTCACCTACATCGAATCGAGAACGCCCAAACAAGCGGTGTTACTGCAGCCGCAGATGGGACGCATCGTCACGGCTGAACGCGGCGCTGGTTGTTTTTTGGAGATCGCGGAAGAGAACAAAGAGAAACGCCGCATCGACCCCACCGGCGAACCCGATTCCGAACGACTTGTGGTGGCTCTCGACGTGAACTTTTCGACTAGCACCGCGCAGATCGAACGCTCCATTTTTCCACTCGCCGTGCAGCAGAAGGTTCTTCTCACCCGGACACTCGGCTCAGCGATAAACGGCATCATTGAGCTCATGCTCGGGCGCGTGGACGCCTACATCTGCCCTTCCGGCGGAAAAGTGTGGGACTTCGCGCCCGGCGCCGTCGTTTTGGAAGAGCTCGGTGGTAAAGCCTACTTGATTGATCAAAATAGCTTTTCACTTCAACCATTTACCTGCGACGCGGTCCCGATGGGGGTCGTCTTTGCGCGCACGGCAAAAGTAGCGGAAGTGTTGGCGCGGTTGTTCGAATCGGCCTGATTTTGTCCGCTTTGGGCGGTCCAGGCGGCGACGAAAACGCATTTTATTTGCTATGTTGCGTCTATGGGTATTCCCCGTATAACAAGGGGGATTAGCGGTGCCCCTGAGCACTGTCGAAAAGGTTCCTCTGAGCGAGTCGAAGAGGTCCATCTCAGCGTAGTCGAGTCGAAGAGGCGAACCATTTCATGTCCGACAGCGACGATTCATCGGATAACCAGCTCCCCGAAGGCAGCGAGTCAGAGAGTGCCCCCGAAGCCGAGG
This sequence comes from Bdellovibrionota bacterium, assembly GCA_046328905.1. Lineage (GTDB taxonomy): Bacteria > Bdellovibrionota_C > UBA2361 > SZUA-149 > CAZDWZ01 > JAXLVP01. The sequence goes on along the minus strand of JAXLVP010000001.1, from coordinate 3,153,580 downwards.
GCATGCGGAGCGCGTACGAATCCACGACCGATGAACCTTCTCTCGTCGGCCGTGTGCTCGGCGGCAAGTATCTCATCCTTGAAAAGCTCGGTCAGGGCGGGATGGGAGTTGTCTATAAGGCGGAACAGACATACGTAGACCGCATCGTCGCGATCAAGATTCTGCACTCGCATCTCACTGCGAACAAAACGTTTCTCAAACGGTTTCATCACGAAGCGCGCATCAACAGCCGCATCACCCATCCGAACGCCGTGATGCTCTATGATTTCGGCATCGAGGACGGCATGCCGTATCTCGTGCTCGAGTTCGTGCAAGGCATCACGCTGAAAGACACGCTCGCCCAGCAGGGGGCGCTTCCCGTAGCTCGAATCAACCGAATCCTCAAGCAAGTCGGTAGCGCTCTCGCGGCAGCCCATGAGCTCGGGATCGTCCACCGCGACCTGAAGCCGGACAACATCATGCTGACCAACGGCTCGGGCGGAGAAGACGAGGTCCGGGTCCTCGATTTCGGGATCGCAAAGGCGCTGCATCAGACGTCCGATCAAAATAACACCATGGTGACTCAGGCCGGCGTTTTGATGGGAACCCCTGCCTACATCTCGCCGGAGCTCGCGATGGAGCGGGAGCTCGACGCTCGCTCGGACATATACTCTCTCGGAGTGATTCTCTTTGAGATGTTGACGGGCGAGGTTCCATTCAAGAGCAGCTCTCCGCTCGAGACTTACATTCAGCACATTCGCAATCAGCCGCCCCTCGTTCGTGAGCTCAAGCCTGAGCTGAACATTCCGAAAGAAGTGGGCGTCGTGGTGTCAAAAGCACTCGAAAAAGAGCCTGCAAATCGCTACCAGTTCGTAGGTGAGATGATTCGGGCGTTTGACTTCGCAGTATCGAAAACTCAGCCCGCGGGCCCAATTGCAAAGCCACTCACTTCTGTCCCAGCGAGGCCGGTCGAAACTCCTTCTTCGACCCAACAGAAAAGCATCCCGACTCTTGCCAAGGAGAAGCCGCGCTTCAACAAGGCCCTCTGGGGCTCAGTCGCTTTCGCGGGAACGGCGCTTCTCGCGATCTTTCTGATTCCGCAATTTTTGGAGCAGCAAAAGACAGAGTCGATTCAAGAGCCGCAGGTAATCGAGCCTGAGGGAGCACGCTCCGAGGTCGCTCCGGCCTCGGCCGATTCCAACGCCGGAGATCGGGACGAACAAATTCAACCGGTCGCGGCAAACGACGATCAAGCGGTCATCGAAGCCCCGAAAGAAGCACAATCCGAGGCGCCGACCGCGGTCGACCCCACTGCTCGTGCGCTAGCGCCGAACGACTCTGCGGCACTGGAAGCATCACCGGAGAACGCGCCCGCGAGCGCTCCGCCCACAAGTGAAGTGCAATCTGAGACCCAGTCGGCTGATGTAGACCTGAGCGGTGATGTCGCTCCAATCACACCTGAACAATCGGCGGCGGTCGAGCCCGCGTCGGAGCCATCGACATTAAATACAGCGGATCAAGCCGCTGCGGAGCAACAACCGGCGATTCCAGCAGCGGACGACGAAGTCAGCCGTGCTCTTCTCGGTCCCGACAGCGCTGATCGTCCGAAGCTGTCACCGCAAAAAGCCAAAGCTGAATCCGAACGGCTTGCGGCGGATGGGGAGAAGCTCCTCGATAAGAAAGATTACATGGCCGCAGGCCTGCAGCTCAAAAAGGCGCTCAGCCTCGACGAGAACAACCTCGCGGCACGCCTTTCATTCGGGTCAGCCCTACTCCGCCTCGGAAAAACTCAAAATGCAATCGAGCAGTTCCAAAAAGCTCTTACGCTCGACGCCGAGTACGCACCGACGCACTACAGCCTCGCTTCCGCATACGCTCTTGCGAACGAACCTGAGAGAGCAATCGAATCTCTTCAGCACGCCGCAAAGCTCTTTCCAGGCGTTTCCAAGTGGCTCACGAACGACGTCGACTTTGTGACGCTGAAAGACGACGCCCGCTATCAAGCTCTGCTCGGAAAAAAATAGCTCAGGTTAAACGAGCTTGCCTCCTTCTTCGTACCGAAGGAGGCCGCTGCGTTAATGCTTCTTGAATGAGGGCTCGAGTGTAACCGAGACCGGGTTCGGCTCGAGATGCGGGCGCTCGATCTGTGGATGGCCGCTCGCACCTGATCCAGGAACGACACGAGCGTGCGTGATCACGCTGACCTTCGTTGACCGATAGCCATCCTTGCTGATCTGAAGATCGAAGTTGTCCGTGTTCTTCTTTGTAACGGTGCACGGCGTTCTGCACGTTTCGCCCGACGAAAATTTCACTGCTGCGCCGGATGGTGTGGACTGAACGCTGAAGGACTCGTCAACCGGCGTGTCATCCGCGAAGTAAGCTTTATTCGCTTGGTTCTCCTCAACGGGAGGCGCCGGAGGCGGCTTTTTCACGCAAGATGCGAGAGTGAACGTTCCAACGATGGCCAGGGTCCTGAGAAGCTTCATGGATCTCAAACATCCTCCGTGCTGAATTCAGTGACGGTTTACATTGAGCGGCGACTATTCCAGAAACCCCTTTCTTTTACAACACGTTGGCCGTCGGCGCTGCGCTATGACTGACGAAATAGCTTAGCTCGGGACAGCATGCTAGCTTTTATTTCCGAGCACAATAATCGAATTAGGAGGCGCCATGAAAGGACTCGTCCACATCGTTGCCGATTACAGCCCAGGAGACCTCGCTTTTGCGGAGATGGTCTCTGCTCTGCTGAAGCACCTACCGGATAACTACAATATCTGGGGAACATCCGTTGCCAGCTTCGACACGATTGCGCTCGGCTTCGAGGTGGCCCAGCTCGGGCTACAGGATGAGCAGCTCCGGCCCGAGAAGACGCTCGTGTACGCGAATTGCGCGCCGCGAGGAGATCGGACGGAGGCGCGCCGAAGCAATGAGGGAGAAGGAATTCTCTACGGCGTTCTCGATAACGGCGTTCCGATCCTGGTAGTGAACAGCGGCTTCTCGCTCTCGTTTGTGAGGGACAGCCTTCGAGAGCTTTGGAGCGTCCGTGTCGAGCGCGGCGGTTCGCAGTTCCGCTCACGTGACATCTTTCCTCCTCTCGTCGGTAAGATAGCTCGAGGAGATCTCGATTTTGTGGATGGAAAGCTCAATCCGCGCACAGTCATCCCGGAGCCGCCGCACGGCGTCATTGGATACATCGATTCGTTCGGAAATATGAAAACGACGTTCCGTCAGAACGATCCCGAGATTGCGTCATTGCACGAAGGAACAACTCTTCGTCTCACAATCAACGGAGTCAGCCGCCCTGCGAAAGTCGCGACCGGTAATTTCAACGTTCACGATGCAGAGACGGCGTTCGGTCCCGGAAGCAGCGGGCGCGACAACAGATACTTCGAAATATTCCGTCGCGGTGAATCGATCTGGAGCGCGTTCAAGTGTCCGCCCGTAGGGAGCCGCATTTCTATTGAACGGGTGGAGTGACGTCCGTCCGCTGAGAGAGTTTTACGACTACCGCCATTTCGAACCTTTCTCAGAGGATTCTCTCTGAGTCTGAGTAAACCACTCGCGTCTCGAACAGGCGGGTCCTGAGCTCATAAAGCAACGGCTCTCCCACGCACACGGATGCAGATTCGCGAAGGCGACTGCGATGAACAGCCGATAGCGATCCTTATCGCCCGAGGTCCGACGTAACTCGCCATCGCGCGCTCGCGGTCGCGGAAGCGTGCGCTGACTGAGGTAACAGTGTGAACCGAAGGGCCAATAATATTATTTCAAGTGGGCGCGGTAGAACTGGAGGAGCACAACAGGAGCAACCCTGCCGAGAATGTGCTTTGAAATATGCTCTACCGCGCCCGTTGAAACGGCCGCTTTTCGCAGGCGAAAGTGCCGCGAGCATGAGGACCGCCCCAACGGGCGCGGCTGCAATACGATCTCCCCTCCCCGCGTTTCTCTTGCGGAGCAGCGTATCGACTGAATCCGGGATGGTTTATTCAGCTCAATCAGCGATCCTATCGGGCTGAGATCTGGAGCTGAGGGAGAACGGAAAGCAAGCGAGCAACAAAGCACGAAAACCTAAAAAACCTTCAATTGTGGCAGTAGTCGATAACTCCCCTCGAGCGAGCGAGCCGCTCGATAGAGATATCGACTGCTGAATCCGAAAACTCGGTAAAACCTGAGAGAGCAAAACCATCGAGCCCAAAAGCACCGTCTGCTATCAGGCCCTGCCCCCACGATAACAGCCTCAAACTCGCTAATCAGCTACCGCCTAAACTTTTTATTATTTTTTTCAAACTCGACCGCTTGAGTAAGTGTGTTCGGCCAGCTACCTTGAGAATTGAGATTGGATGTTCGCGACGCAGTACTTTTAAACTGCGATCTTTCAAAAGAGCCTCAGGGGCGGGATGCTTCCCACCGGCTGAGCCTCGAAGTTGGGCAGAGGAGTTGGAGGACTCCGAGAAACGGTCGCGAAGATTCGAGAATAGGGCTGCGCGCGTGCGTCGCAGCTCGCTCCGTATATGCTTCCGATCGTGTATTTCCTTTCTGCCTTTATTTTTTGTCTCCACTCCACTTCGATGTACCCGCGCATTCCATCAATTCTCAGCTAACGCTCAGCTCGTGTACAGCAAATGCGCGTAGCGCGGTGCCCCGGGGTGGAACTTTTGAGGGGGATCTTCTGGTTTATCTTTGAAGTTTTTTTCATTCTCACGAAATAGAATTCATGCGGAGCCGCCTAGCCCGATACCGATCGAGCGCTCTGCACTCTGCTCCGAAAAGTGAGCTTTTTTACTCCGACTCTTCGCATCCGACCCAGCTCACAGCGCAAATCATAATCCGGAATTATTGGGACTCGACGATCCGAGCGAACCACAATGCGCGATGATCGAGACACCCGGCACAATTTGGTTTCGTGCTGTCAGCCAGTGACTTTTGCGGAGCCGGAGATTTTTCATTCGTGGCTTGGTTTCGTGCTGAGAGCAGATCGTTCGGCTTGCCGGCGCTTGGCAAGACGGACGCACTCTCAGCCTCCCGCGAGCAAGAATTCTTGCGGCAACGGTTCCCTGTCCCCGGCGCGGCTTTCCCGCCAGGGACCCCCCTCCACCCACGTCACGTTTTCCATTTCATTCAGCCGGGCCCGGTTACATTTGACCAACGTTCGGACCGGGTTGAATGAGACGACTTTGAGGTTTTGATGACTTCTTCGGGAGGAAGCGAAACTGTTCAGACGCTGCGGTCTGAGCAGTTTCGCTTCACCACACCGCTCAGGAGTCTTTCATGTCGAACACGTTCTTTAAGTACAATCTTGCCTCAGGAGCTTCGCAAGTCGGAGACTGGCTTCGGATTCTGGCGTTGAATTGGGTCGTCGTCGATACCCTTGGCGGCACGACAACGCACAATCTGCTGCGATCAGCACTCGGGATGGCGCTCACGATTTCGTTATCGTTGCTGCCGCTCCGCAAGCTGGATATTCGGTTGGCCCTTGTGTCCTCGAATCTGTTCTCCGCCGTTACCAGCGGTTTGCTTGCATTCCTGCTTTTCACCGACCAACTGACTTTTGCCTGGATCTTCGGGATTGAGATGATGCAAGCCGTCTTCTCGATCGGCTCGGGTCCGGCATCGGCTTCCCTGATTCGCGATATCGGTGGAGAGCAACAGCGCACGGCCTCGTTTCATACGTTCCACTGGTTCTGGTTCGCGCGCGTCGCCGCCGGCTTGATTACGCTCCCGCTCGCACCATTTGGAGCGTGGACGATGCTCGGTCTCGATGCGTTGAGCTATCTGCCGCTCGTGGCGTTCATCGTGAGCTTGCGCTCTAACTCACACCGGGGCGGTGAGCTCGAGTATGCCGTTACGCATGTCGATTGGCGGAAAGGCGTCAGGGCTCTGCTGTCGAATACGAGACACGTGCTGGTGCTGGGATTGACCCTCCTCCAGAACTACGTCGGAGCCTTGAGCTTTTGGACTGCGAGTGAGCTCATTCGCAGAAAGTTCGATGGTGATCTGAACCACGTGTGCATCTGGGTATCGGTAACCGGGTGTGCCGCGTTGTTCGGAAATCTGGTTGCCGCCTACCTTGTGAAACGATTCCATTCCTGGTGCGAGAGGATGTACTTTGTCAGCTTTTTCGTCGTTCAAGTGGCGATGATTGGGATCGGGCTCAGCGGGGAGTTCACTACCTATGTGTGCTTTTACGTGCTGAGCACTCTTTTCGTTCCGACTCTCAGCTCAATTTCGAACGCTTACTTTCAGTCGGTGGACCGAGAGAGCGTAGCGCACGTCAGCCGCGCGAAGGGGCTCGCAGACCAGCTGATGTACTGTCTGCAACTGTGTCTCTGCTCGGCGCTTTTCGTCGCGGGATTGAGCAGCGGAGCGATTCTGGCGGGCAGCGCTCTGTTCGCGTTGCTTTTACTCGTGTCGACATTGGTGTTCGCATCGATATTTTGCAGATCGCTCTTTCAGCCGTGGTTCACGGCTGAAGGAACAACGGGCGAAACGGCGGGCTAAAGCCGGCCGCTGGCTTGTCGAAATATCGAGAGCAACTAGGGTTCTTACGATACTCGGTATCCGTCTGGTGCACGTTACGCACCACTTTTTTCAATCGCTCCCACTGTTTTTTCGCACAATGTACTCGGTTCATTCGATCGCCCGCGATGGGATGAGCCGAGCAAAAGGCACAACTTGTTTGGCTTTGGTTTTTCTTTCCCGTGCCGGTTCTCTCACTTCGGAGGTTTTGATGTTTTCTGCAGAACAGCACCGATCGCAGTTCGTCCGAGACGGCTTCGTCATCGTGCCGAAGCTTATCGAATCGGCGAAGCTCGCCGACGTTCAGCGGACTATTCAGTCGGATTTCGGCGATCGATCGACCGAGCCGACGAAAAATCTGCTGCCGCATCAGCTTCCGCCGTCTTTCGCGCCGGTGGCCGATACCGTGCGCACCGTCGTCGACACGCTACTCGGTGAGGCAGCGCCGCTCAAGGAGTGTCGTGTGTCCGTGTTTCACCCCGGCGAGGCGTGGAACAGCCTTCACGTCGACGGACAGGGCCGCTACACTGAGGGACAGAGGAGCTGGAGAAACTATTGTTTCTTCCGGATTCTCGTCGCGGTGTATTGCTCCGATGTCCCCGGCCCCGGCCATGGCGGACTGAGGATCATCCCCGGCGGCCATGACTGCGTCGCAGAGTGGTTCCGGTCCTTCGCGGCTTCGTTCTTCGACTCGAGCTACGAAGTCGCCAGGCACGAGGAGCTCTACCGTTCGTTCGCGAGTGGCATGCAGTTCCTCAATCCGCTCGCTCACGCGCGGCCGATGGAGGCGGGTGACGTGCTCATCGCGCATTGCCTCATGCCCCACGGCGTCGACATCGTGAGCGGCACCGAACCTCGTCGCGGACTGTATCTGCGCTTCGGCGATCCGGTGTTCACTGACTATCGACAGCTCAGCGATCCCTGGGCCGGCTGGCAGCTGCAGAAATAGTAGCGTTCTATCTGATCTTCCTAGAAGATCCGTCTGGTGCACGTTACGCACCACTTGTTCTGCCCCCTCTCGCCGGTTCACGGCCGACTCGAATTTTCGTGTATTGCGAGGCGCTTACGCCAGCATGTTCGAACCTGTAAAGACCGCTTCGGATCGGACCGATTCTGTAACAATCGCACTTGCCGACACCATCAGAACGTCGCCTCTCGAAGGCTCTTTCAAAAGCATTTTTCGTGCCGGTTCGATCGTTCTGTGTGGAATCCACACTCCGTGCGTGATAGAATTAATGCATCGTTGGAAGTTTTTCTCATAAAGGTTGGGCGCATGGTTATTCGTAAGCGTTGCAATACGTCGTCGTGTCTTTGTATCGAGACAGCCCTCCGCGCTGTTTTTGGAATTGCTTGTCTAAGCCTTGCTCTACTTCCGAGCTCCGCGTTCGCATCAGGACCCGAGCTTGGCGCCCCTGAAGCGCCTGCGCCACACGGTGCCGTTCCATCTCCGTCGCCAACGCCAACACCGACACCTACTCCGACACCAACGCCTACTCCTACTCCTACGCCAACACCGACGCCGACCCCCACTCCGACTCCGCAGCAGTGCGAGCAGTTTACGGTCGATGCCGCCTACTATGACGACGGCGACGGTTTCAATCACGGCGCCGACATGTTCAAAGGCACCAACGGCGCCGATGTAAACGAGCTTTACGGGCTAGAATGCATACGCAGCATTTTCGACTCCTGCTACGTTCCGCGAGGCGAAGCGCCGAAGATGGTCGGCTTCGAGATGATGCGCGACGACTGCGTATTTCTCGCGATGATGAAAATGAGCGGTCAAGACTGCGGTAGTCTCAGCGCGCAACAGATGAATTGCGCGAAGAAGAACATCCGCTGCAAAGGCACCGGAGATCCTGTGAAACCGAAGTGCCGCAGCAAGCACATGGTAATCAGCTTCGACCGAAACTGCCGACCGGTCGGCGCGGTCAACCCTGCCAAGCTTTGCGGCAAGTTCAAAGCCATCGGTTTGTTCTCTCCTCTCTCGCTCCTCTGGGAGGAGGGCGCAGACGTCGACTCGACGTACAATGTGGTCGAATTCAAGATGAATCCATATCAGCCGGCGAAATGGCAAACCTGGCGCGCTTCAGAGAAGGCACCGCTTGTTGTCTACGATCCAGACCACACGGGGACCATTACCTCGGGCCGTCAGCTCTTCGGTTCCTGGACCTTCGGTGGGCAAAGTTACGCAAGCTTGAACGAGCTCGTGACCGGTTCACCGCGATCTCAGTGGAAGGACGGTTACCAGGCACTGGCGCAACTCGACGCCAACAACAACGGTAAGGTCGACGGTGCAGAACTGGCTCCGCTCGGGCTATGGTTCGATCGCAACCAAAACGGACGCTCCGAGCCGGGCGAAGTCGTTCCAATCACCACTGCAGGAGTGACAGCGCTTTATTTCAACACCCAGGCTTACGATCCGGTGAGCCGTAGCACCACCGCGCGTCTGGGTTTTGATCGCCTTGTCGACGGCAAAACCGTCTCCGGCCCGTCTGTCGACTGGTTCGGCGACACGGCGAACTCCAAGTTCGAATACCTGCAACAAGAGCAGGCGCGAGTCATCCTCAGCCGGCTCAATTCTGCGCCGGAGGACAACATCGCCGTTCCGAGTGCCACTGAGAGCGCATACGGTTCCGAGAACCTCGCCACCTCGTTCAGCGGACCGTGGATTTGGAAGATCAGCGGCGACAGCCCCATGGGTAAGCACGGCGTGAACAAAGGCGTTCTGTTCTTCACTGTATCCGACGAGGAGCCGACGAAGATCTTCGGAAGCTCGTACGTGGAACAGCCTATTCGGACTCGCGGCGGGATCGACCTGAAGAGCATTGCTCGACTTGCCGTGCAGGGTTCGGTGAACGGTGACAGTAAAACGTTGAAGTTCAGCGTGATCGACGGCGAGAATGTCGTAACGCAAAGCACCGCGACACTCTCGGCCGACGGCAAAGAGTTGTCCGGTGAATCGACCACGAAGCTGATGACCGGTGATGACGGCTCGAAAGCCTCAACGGTCAAGTATACCTGGAGGGCATCCCGGTACTAAGCTATCAGGAGCGGCGGAGCTCACCTCCGCCGCTCCACACTCTCCCGCCCTCACACTTCCCAAAGAACCGCACGTATTTACGCCGTTGCGGACTCTGCAACCCGCGATCGCGCGGTGAGCCAGGCGAGATTGACCGCCGCGCACACCGTGAGAGCTGCACTCACGAATATCTCTACAGCCCCCCACTCAGAGCGCATCGCGCTTTGCGCCGATAGACGTTGAACCATTCCTGCCACCATCGCTCTGTAGAGGAAGACTTTGCCTCCCCCAACGCGCTCTAGATGAATCGAACAGACCTCGGAAAACGGGTCGAGCGATGTGAGCCTGTGCGGCAATGCAACTGATAACGGCTTGATGCGCAACGCTGAATCGAGCAAACTTCTCATAACAATAATAGTCCCAAGTCGATCGTTCTCACCGTTCCATTCAGGGCAGTTGGCATGAATGCTACAGCCATTGGTCGCCGTGTAATCGCGGCCAATGGGCGTAGCACTTCGCTTGTTTACTCTTTGAAGGTTACTATGGTGAGTAGTGGTAGCAGATTTTTGCTGGAAGACGGTGAGTTACTGGCACTGCGCGGGTTCGGCGACGATGACCTCAGCTGTCTCAAGGGATTGCATGACGTGCGAAAGGTGAACTTGCGAGCTCCCCGCGTGACTGACGCCGGGCTCGCCTACTTGAAGGGATTGAAAAATCTCTCCTGGGTAAGGCTTGACCAATGCGCAGTCACCGACGCTGGACTGGAGCATCTTGCGGGGCTCCCGCTGACCGCTCTGTTCCTCGGTCACACCAACATCACTGACGTAGGAGTTGGGATTTTGGCCAGCTTCGGTTTGGAAATCCTTTCGCTCGAAGGAACGGCCATCAGCGACGGGTGCGTGGAACATTTAGGAAAAATGGACCGCCTCCAATGGCTGAATTTGAACGGAACCAAGATTACGGGCGAGGGCTTAATGCGGTTGCAGCCGCCCAAGACCCTCATGACCGTATACCTGAAGAATACTGCTATCGACGATGAGTGGGTAGTCAAGCTGCAGACAACCTGCCTCGCTAATTGTGCCGTCTGGACATCCTAGAGAACGGCGGCATACTTCACCAAGGATATAATCTAAGGATGTATCTGACGAGCGAAGTGCCGCCTCACTAATACCGTCGCGTGTTGACGGCCATAAACAGTGTGCCTCTATGCCGGCATGCCGGTGCACTGACGAACCGAAATCGGTATTTCCCAGGCAAACCTCCTTCAAGTGCACCGGGACAGCGTCCGGGTAACAATCTCACTCACCCACCCACACAGGTGCGTTCCCTGCAGAGCTTCCCGAATTTACTCCGTTGCAAACTCTGTAGCTCGCGATCGCGCGGTGAGCCACACGAGATTGAGCGCCGCGCACACCGTGAGAGCTGCACTTACAACCAGCAAGCCCATATAGTGCAAGCAAATAACCCCAATCCACAAGCCGGTAGCAAGCAAAGCAAGCTCGAGAATCTCTGAGATGAGCACTGCGATCGTGTCGCCGCGACGGATCAGGTACCCTCGTCGCGCAGCTTTCATAATCGTGATCGCGGGCAACAGGAGCGATAGCTCGAGCGCCATCAGAGCAGAATCGACCAACCCCGCAGGTACTTCGCTGACGCGCAAAAACCAGACGCGTGCGAAAGGCCCAAGAACGAAGACGGCAATCAGCGCTGTCATTGTCATTACGAGAATTGATTCGAACCGCTTGAGAATTCGCTCTGTTTCCGGTCGATAGAGCGCGATAATCGTGTCTTGGATTGCATAGCCCGTCCACGTGAAAGGGTTGAGCGCAGAGTTCACCAGCGGAAGCAGCGCTAGAGATTCCGTCGGCAGGGTTCCGCGCGCAAGAAAAAAGCTCTCGAGCGTAGGTCCGATGAGCACCACCGAGGTCGATAGCGCGAGCGGATAATAAAATGCGGCCATCGCTCGGTACGTATATGCGTCCGGGTCCGTGGATTCTTTCTCCGCGTTTTTCGCGAGGTCTCTCAGCTCCTTTCGAACAAAGAAGCGGGTCGCGATGACTTCGAACAAGATCCCGATCATGTGACAGAAGCTACCGAGCGCGGCACCGTGCAGTCCGAGCATATTCGGTCCGAACACCGCGGCAAGCGAAAGCACAAACAGTCTGAGAAGTGTGCTTTGAGTAACCTTCCGCGGTCGACCCGCGGCAATGATCAGGCCTTGGTACAGCCTGCGGTAGCCGACCAGAAACGGTCCCGGTACATAGATGAGCAGCGCAAGATGCATCTGCGCCCGGATCTGTTCGCTCAATCCAAGCACATCTTTCGTCAGCACGGTAAAGCAGGGTTCCGCGACAAGCGCCGCGAGGATGAGGGTCATCAGGAGAGAGTGCCCGATCGCAAAGTTTTGAAATTTTCGTAGGGAGCGCGGGCCGCGGACAAGCGCCATCGCCGCGGAAAGGAGCCACAGAATCGGCCCCTCGCAGAAGATGCCGATTGCGAGCACAACACCGTAGGCCGCCAAATTGAGCTCGGCGTCTCGCTCGCGAGCAATGACTGAAGTAATAATCGGCCCCTCAGCCGCCATCATCAGCAGCGTGCCTGCGAGGGTGCTCCAAAAAAGAAACACGTCACGAATCGACCGTGGTGTCGGAGCCGAGGAGACCATAGTCACTCTGAAGACGCCTCATAGACTGCCATAGCGCGGGCTAACACTTCTCGCGCACGAACTTTGAGGTGCCAGAACAGCGGCGCATCGTAGGCGGCGTATCCTTCCGCCGTGAGACCGAAGTGTTGAGCAAGAAAGAGCGCGCGCTCGATGTGAAAGCGCTGAGAAACAATTATGACATGGTCGAACTGATAGGTCTGTTTCGCGCGTCGCACGGAATCGATAGTGCGATACCCCTCGCCGTCGAGTATCAACGCGTCCTCTGGGACTCGGAGTGATATCATCACATCTTTCATGTCTCCGGGCTCGTTGCTGGGTCCGTTTCCGCTGAGGATGATCTTTTTGACCTTACCGGCTTCATACAGATCGGCGGCAGCCTCTAACCGCGCGTAGAAAAAAACATTGGGGCTGTTGCCGTAGAGCTTGGAAGTCCCGAGCACGAGTGCTGCCGGGGCAGGCTCAGCCGTGCTTACGTCCTCGATGATATGCGGCTCAGCCGCACGTGCGACAAAGCGGTCGCAGGTGTAAAAGCCGATGCCGAGGGAGCCGACGATAAGACTCAATAATCGATAGCGAGGTCTGAGATTCAAGCTGGCTCCATTTCAGTTCTCGTATGCCGACGAATATGGCTGCGGTAATCCGCACGGCGCCGCCGCAGAAGTCACTCCGAGAAACCTAGATCCATTTCCCGGCGGCATCAAATGTCCACGCTCTTTTTACGCGGAAACCGTTTTCCCGTCATCAACCCACTTATTTTCCCGTCTCATCAAGCACGATGCATTTGATGGATCCCCTCACGGGTCTAGCATGAACCCCGATGTCAAGCTTTGCGGCCTTCGCGACGATCAGATTTGTGGAGAAGCTCATGCAATTGAAATTCAAACTTATCTCGCCCGCGTTCTGGTTTGCTGCCAACTTCTTCGCGTTGTGCGCGTTCAGCGGCTCGGCGTCTGCTCAGCAATGTCGCATCGTGTCGTCTCGCGGCAGTTACCAGATCCAATCGGGAACGTTCAACGACTTCCTCCACATACCGGATGGCCGGGCGTACGGCATCGATACGGTTAACCGAAAGGTCTATTTCACGCGTTCGGACCGTATTATGCGCATGAACTACGATGGCAGTAAGATCGAGTCTGTGATTCGAAATGCCTATCCGGAGAACGCAAGCGCAGTAACATATACCATTGCCGCCGATGGTCGAAATGGGAAGCTGTATTGGTCGGGGTCGCGCACTTCGCTCGTCACTGGCCAAATTGAGTTTTTCTACTTTCGCAGCAATCTCGATGGCACCTCCCCTGAGGAATTCTTTCACTTCGAAAGCGCCAGCGTCGCGAGTCCGGTATTCGCGGTCAACCCCGAGCTCGAGGAGCTGTATTTCTCCAACAGAAGCCTCTTGATGCGGCGACCCATTGCGGGCGGTACAACTGCAAATCTTGCAACTGTAACCGGCGACATTGTTCGGATCGAACGGGATGCGAAAACGGGGAAGCTTTTCGTTGCGACGCTCGTTCAGCCTACGAGCGCAGGGAATTCTCCGAGCTACAAACTCTATTCTCTAGCAAGAGACGGTTCGGCGCTTCGCGAGATCGCTGCGGGTGCTGGCGAAGCTTCGATAGCGCTCGATGCGGGCAACCGTCAAATAGTCATGGTTGTCAGCCACGCTCCAAACACGGCAGATCTCGTCCGTATGAATCTCGACGGTGGAGGACGAGCTGTGCTTTCCAATTTTCCGAGCGGCCCAGGAAACTCCTTCGGGAACATCCAGATCGACCCCCTTTCGCAACGAGTCTTCTTTTCACATTTTGTCGACCAGTCCGCGAACATCACAATCGCGGATTGGTCGGGAAACGACAGGCATGACTTTTTTGCCTTTGCGCCGCAACTCACCCAGCTTCCGGGAGCTCTCGGCGGTGTCGATCCGATCGGACAACATCTCTTGATTTTCAGCCAGCCGCGCTCAGTTCCCGGAGGCTATTTTATTGATCTCACCGTTGCGAACTACGACGGGTCATCACCACACACCGTTGTTTCCGACTTCGTAGCGGCGGGCGTCGAGAGGCAGTTTGCTGCGGTAACGTTCGACCCCATCTCGCAAAAAATGTTCTTCGTCATTCGCGACTCCACCCCTCTCTCGGTGCTCACCTCGTACATCGAAAGTGTGAATGCTGACGGTTCGGGTCGGACCCCGCTGCGCTCCGTACCTTACCGCGTCGATCATCTCGAAGTGGATGGAGTCCACCAGAAGCTGTATTGGGCGGGGATCAACCAATTCCATCGCTCGAATTTAGACGGGACCTCAGTGGAGACGCTCCCGAGTGGGGGCTCGAGCAGCGACTTCGTGATCGACTGGGTCGCACAAAAGCTCTATTACGCGACCATTAATCTATCGAGCCAACTGGTCATCCGCCGCGGGAACCTGGACGGAACAAACTTCCAAACAATACACACCGAATGGGATACCACTCCACCGGGATCGGCGTCTCATCAGACTCGAACAATCTTCCAGGCAATTCTCGATAAGGGCTCGAATAGTCTCTATGTGACCGTCGGCAATCTGGCGTATCGCCTGAACTTGGACACACTTGAGTTCACTTCGGATTATCGGCTCGCAGGGGGATATTCGTTTTACTTCTTAGACGATCACAACGCTACCTTCTCGATTCAGGGAAAAGTGAGCGACCATGGAGTTGGCCTTCCGGGAGTGTCCGTCGACGGCGGAGACTTGGGAACGCAATTGACCGACAGTAACGGAAATTATGTTTTTTCGAATGTTCCCTCGTGCACGCTGTTCAAGCTCACTCCGCGCCTCGCGGATTACGTTTTCTCCAGCAGCTCAGTACAGGGCGAGGTCACGAGCAACCGGACCATTGATTTTTCAGCCTCGCTCCTCGACACGGATGGAGATGGAATCCCGGACAGCACGGACACCGATGACGATAACGACGGTTTGAGCGACGCACAGGAAATCTCTCTCGGATTCGATCCTCGCAAGGCGGACACAGACCGAGACGGAGTATCTGACGCGCAAGAGCTGACCGATGGCACCGATGCTTTGGACAGCGGCAGCACAATACGCACGCTTCCCTTGACCGTATGCGCTGAGTGGAATGGCTTTCTGGGTGGAATGTTCAACGTCATGGAACATACGAACATGACCGGCAGCGCTGTGAATGTTGTCAGCAGTCTTTACTCACAGCAGGGCGAGTCCCAAAGCTCAGTGACCTTTCCTCTCGCAGCCGGCGCGCAGTTCGACCTGCTCGCACATACAATGTCGGGCTGGCAACTGAACTCTTATGGCAATGTTTGTTCGCGTATCGTCGGCGGCTCGCCCGGAGATCTCGATGGGCGGATGATCTATTACAAGCCGAAAACGACCTGGGGCGATTTTGAATTCGCCGTCGCGCTGCCGTTCACAAGCGGACGCAAGGGTGAGCAGTTCGTAACATTCAATACCTATCAACCCGGAACGAATCCTGACGACCAAGGCGATCTCGTCGCGAATTGGGTTCAGGTGAACAATTTGTCGAATGAATGGCAGAGCGGAACTCTCTCCTTTTATCGACAAGACGGTGTCGTGTTTGGCTGGGAGGACGTAAATCTTGCTCCAAACGGTCGCGCCGACATCTCTGCTCACCGCTTCGGAACAAACCGAGTGGGTCTGGTTCGTTGGACTCCGGCGAGCTCTGACGTTGACTTTCAGGTGAAGCTGCTGCGGTATTTCTACGACAATGCAGAGGGAACGAACAGCTTCCGTTCAGCGATGCAGCTCAATGCAAATGTCGGAACGGGCGACGGCGTTGTTGTGCCGGTATCCACCGGCGGAATGCTTTCAGTTGTGGAGATTGCTAACCCGTCCGGCGATGGGCAGGACGCCGACGTGGTTGTTCATAAGGCGTCGGGAGAGGTCGCTTATACCGGCACCGTCCATCTCAACGCACGCGGGTCCTACCATTTCATCGTCAACCCCATTCTGCAGGGTGGCGACGGAGCAGTATTCGTGCAAGCGCGGTCCCGCGGCGGAGCAATGGTTACGGTGATGCACTATGGTTTCGATCCGAAGGGCTCACTTAAGTACAGCTTCACCTTCGAGGGTGCGCGAGCTCACGGCAGCTCCTTGCGAGGAACGTACAACACCTATCTCGGTCAGGATTGCGACATGTTTCTTGCGAACTCGACCAACCATGCGGTGAACGTCAGCATTTCGGCAGTCCGTTCTGACGGCACGCCTGTGATTCAGGGCGACTCAGTGACTGTGCCGGCAGACGGGCTCGTCAACTATCCACTCTGCCATGCCGAGTCTCAACCGAACTACGGTGTCGTAACCGTACAGCCCAGTCACCCGGACAGCATTAGTGCGATCATCGTTCGTAAAGGGTCCAACGACTCCTACCGCTTTGCGACATTGGTGAAGGAATAACCAAGCGCAGCCGCAAGTGGTGCGGAGCAGACAGCAAGTAACTGCTCTGAACCGCCTACCGACTTGGTTTGGGAGATGAGCGCTGGGTTGAGTCGAGCGGAAGAATGCCTACGGCAACAAATGATTGTTGTAATCCGAGCTCCTTTTTTTGCCCCGCTTCACGGATCTTGGACAACTGGTTTTGACTTACGGCGCGGCGAAACTTAAGAGCAGCGCACAACAAATGACTGCAGGAGAGACCCGCCTCATCAGATCCCACTTCGCAGCGCTTCTCGGCTGCTTTGAGGGATTCATTTTCGCCTCGCCAATCGGAGAAGCGTCAAACCGCAAGACAGGAAAAAGCAGGTGTGTTCGATCGGCCTCTATCCCACCTCGCACCGCTTCGAGGGATTCATTTTCGCTCCGCGAAAATAAAAAAGCCTTCTTGTTCTTTTTCAAGAACAAGAAGGCTGTAAGAAGAAATTAATCCCTGGCAGCGACCTACTTTCCCACCGGTGGCAGTATCATCGGCTCTGGAGGACTTAACTACTGAGTTCGGAATGGGATCAGGTGTGGCCCCTCCGATAAAGCCGCCAGGAAACGACAGGAATTTTTTCGCGAAAATTCTAGTCGTTTCGTAACGCGCTTAATGCGTCCCAACCTTGGTCCTTCGAAAAAATCTCCTGTCGTCCGCCGTAGCTTCAGCGAAGGCGGAAGGAGCGCTCGAAACACCACCAACCTAACAAAACCAACGAATCGTTAAGTCGCCGATGTACTTAAGTCCGTCTAGGCGTTCCACTCGTTTACAACGCTTCGACACTAAATCGACCTAAGCCACCGACCGTAAAACCAGTATACCAGATTCCGCAAAAAACAATAATGAGGAATCGGTTAAAATCAGCTCTTCAGACCATCACACGAGTAATGATCCAAATTCATAGAATAGACGGGCACTAGATTTTGAGCGCTTCTCAATCGCTTTTGACTCAAATCAGAACACTGAGAAGAGAAAAAAAAGAAAGATTAAGTCTCACGGTTTATTAGTACTGGTTAGCTCCGTGACTCCTGTTAGTTATCACTTCCACGCCCAGCCTATCAACGTCGTAGTCTTCGACGAACCTTTAGCCATCCGAAGATGGAGGGAGAACTAATCTTGAGGCAGGCTTCCCGCTTAGATGCTTTCAGCGGTTATCCTTTCCATGCATGGCTACCCAGCTATGCTCTTGGCAGAACAACTGGTCCACTAGAGGCATGTCCATTCCGGTCCTCTCGTACTAGGAACAGCTCCTCTCAATTCTCCTACGCCCACGGCAGATAGGGACCGAACTGTCTCACGACGTTCTGAACCCAGCTCGCGTGCCACTTTCATCGGCGAACAGCCGAACCCTTGGGACCTGCTACAGCCCCAGGATGTGACGAGCCGACATCGAGGTGCCAAACCTCCCCGTCGATGTGAACTCTTGGGAGAGATAAGCCTGTTATCCCCGGGGTACCTTTTATCCGTTGAGCGACGGCCTTCCCATGAAGAACCGCCGGATCACTAAGACCTACTTTCGTACCTGCTCGAGTTGTAGCTCTTGCAGTTAAGCGGGCTTATGCCTTTGCACTCGACGCCTGGTTTCCAATCAGGCTGAGCCCACCATTGCGCGCCTCCGTTACTCTTTAGGCATTTGTGTTTTCGATGAGCTCTCTTGGGGAGAAGCTCATCAACCTAAATACAATTCAACAAGCGCATGTCGTTGAACGTGAATCTAGCTTCATGTCGCCATGAAGATCAGACTATATCATCAACCAAATTTTCACTTGGTTGCTCAGCGTATAGTCGTTGAGGGGTTATCAATGATTGCTCACTGAAACTTCCCTGCTGATTGTCCGCACCAACGCGTTTTTACTCTTTCGAGTAGCGTTGGATACTAATCACTCAATCTGTTCTGAACGAAGAACGAACAGATCTATGAACGGAGTTTCCAGCATACAGCTAAGTTTGCCTCTCCATGTTGCCATGGGAGCGCCCCTAAATTTTCTCTTCAGCTTATTGCTCTCATCGAGAGCTCATCTGCTTATTGGATATTGACTGGTCGAGATGGTCGAGGCGACCGCCCCAGTCAAACTACCCACCACACGCGGTCCACGTCGAGGATTCACTCGACAATGTTAGAATGCAGAATATGTAAGGGTGGTATTTCACTAATGACTCCACCAAGGCTAGCGCCCTAGCTTCGAAGTCTCCCACCTATGCTACACATACACCTCCCGCATTCAGCGTGAAGTTATAGTAAAGGTCCACGGGGTCTTTCCGTCTTGCCGCGGGTACCCGGCATCCTCACCGGGAATTCAATTTCACTGAGTCCGTGGTTGAGACAGTGGGGAAGTCGTTACGCCATTCGTGCAGGTCGGAACTTACCCGACAAGGAATTTCGCTACCTTAGGACCGTTATAGTTACGGCCGCCGTTCACTGGGGCTTCGGTTCAAAGCTTCGGGGTTACCCCCTGACAAATCCCCTTAACCTTCCAGCACCGGGCAGGCGTCAGTCCCTATACTTCCACTTTCGTGTTAGCAGAGACCTGTGTTTTTGATAAACAGTCGCTACCCCCTGCTCTCTGCAACCCCCTTCGCCTTCGGATGTACTCCTACAACTACGGAGGGCCTGTCTTATCCCGAAGTTACGACAGCAATTTGCCTAGTTCCTTAACCACGGTTCTCTCAAGCGCCTTGGTATACTCTACCTGCCCACCAGAGTCGGTTTGCGGTACGGACACAATCTTACTGACTTAGAAGCTTTTCTTGGAAGCGTGGGATCAACTTCTTGGCGGATTGATATACCCGAAGGTATACCTCACCACCTCGTTATCATGTCTCGGCCTTAACCAAACGGATTTTCCTGTTTGATCAGCCTACGCACTTCAGCCGGGATATCCATTACCCGGACAAGTCTACCCTTCTCCGTCCCTCCATCGTACGATGTAAAATTGCGGTGCTGGAATATTAACCAGCTTTCCATCGCCTACGTCGTTTGACCTCGGCTTAGGACCCGACTAACCCTGAGCGGATGACCCTGGCTCAGGAAACCTTGGGCTTACGGCGACAGAGCTCTTCCCTCTGTTTATCGTTACTCATGTCAGCATAATCACTTGTTAGCAGTCCACACGTTCTCACGATCATGCTTCCGCCCGCTAACAACGCTCGCCTACCGAATATGAAATCCGAAGAAATCATAATCCCGCGGCTTCGGTACAATGCTTGAGCCCCGTTAAATCTTTGGCACAAGATCGCTTGACCAGTGAGCTATTACGCTATCTTTAAAGGGTGGCTGCTTCTAAGCCAACCTCCTGGTTGTCTAAGCGATCTCACAACCTTAAACACTAAGCATTGATTTTGGGACCTTAGCCGGCGATCCGGGTTCTTTCCCTTTTGTCCATGGGCCTTGTCACCCACAGGCTGACTGCCGTGCTCAACTACAATGGTATTCAGAGGCTAGCTGGGTTTGGTAGGCTGGTAGGCCCCCTAGCCCAATCAGTGCTTTACCCCCACTGCATATACACGACGCTATACCTAAATATATTTCGGCGAGAACCAGCTATCTCCACTTTTGATTAGCCTTTCACCCCTACCCACAGCTCATCCCCCAACTTTTCAACGTTGGTGGGTTCGGACCTCCACTGGGTGTTACCCCAGCTTCATCCTGGCCATAGGTAGATCAAGTGGCTTCGGGTCTACCCCCAGTGACTAAGTCGCCCTATTCAGACTCGCTTTCGCTTCGGCTCCATCTATTCGACTTAACCTCGCCACTGAGGCGTAACTCACTGACCCATGATGCAAGAGGTACGCAGTCGCACTGTTGTCCGAAGACAACATAGTGCTTCTACTGGTTGTAAACACACGGTTTCAGGATCTTTTCATTCCCCTCTCGGGGTTCTTTTCACCTTTCCCTCACGGTACTAGTTCACTATCGGTCGTTCAGTAGTATTTAGCCTTGGAGAATGGTCTCCCCAGATTCCAACAGGGTTCCACGTGTCCCGTTGTACTCAGGTACCTACTCACCGCTGCTTGTGATTTCGCCTACAGGGCTATCACCTTCTATGGCCTAGCTTTCAAACTAGGTTCGACTATCACTTACAGTCAGCTTTATGTAGGCCCTACAACCCCAAGAGAACCGAAGTTCTCTCGGTTTGGGCTGATCCGCGTTCGCTCACCGCTACTGACGGAATCTCTATTGATTTCTCTTCCTCGGGGTACGAAGATGTTTCAACTCCCCCGGTTTGCTCTTCTTACGAAGTAATAGGCTGTTGCCTATTGGGTTCCCCCATTCGGAAATTCCCGGATCAAAGCCTGGTTATCGGCTCCCCGAGACATATCGCAGATATCCTACGTCCTTCATCGCCTCTGAACGCCAAGGCATCCTCTGTGTGCTCTTAGTAACTTAATCTTTCTTAAAAGATTTGCTGTTTGAGCGCCGCTTTGGGTCGAAGTCATTGCTGACCGCGAGCTCAAATTCGTCGCTCAAACTCACAAACTGTATCTCTACAATTTGCGTTAGTTACCGAAATATCTGCAAAGTCCTACGAGCTATAGCTATATGGCTCGCCATCATTTCTTCGCAGACACTAACGATATAATTTTATCAGAGTTCTAATTTGCTCTATTCGCGCTTGAGAAGACTCTCAGCTTAATATCATCTGAAACAAACGGGTACGTTACAGCTGTAACCCATCAGTCCAGACGTACAAGATGAAATATCTTAATGCCCGTCTACTCTTATGAACTTGTCTAAAGAACTAACCGATACTCGTCCGAAGACTCGCTAACGGTTGGCAAAAAAATCCGAGCGTTCATTACTGAAGTTCGATTTTCTTGTCACCCGCAAACGTTATAGTCCGTAATGAACCTTCATCACGGCTGTAATCGGGAGTGTTCCATCGGTGTCCGCCGTTCGCCTTCCAGAAGCTGGAAAGTGAAAACTGAGTCACGCAGAAGAGAGCCTAGACTGGTTCAAGCAGATCAGAACAATCCGCGTTGATTCGTTGAACATGCTCAGTTGCCACCTTGCAGGTGGCGACAAGTAAAGACTCCGCCTAATTTTAGTAAGTTCCTTTTCCGTCTCGCTGCTGTTGACGCCGAAGCGTCTTCATCACAATTCGAAAAAATGTGGAACTCCTTAAAGGAGGTGATCCAGCCACTGCTTCCGCAACGGCTACCTTGTTACGACTTCACCCCAGTCATCGGCCATACCATAAACGCTTAGCTCCTTACGGTTACCACGGCGTTTTCCGGTACCTCCAACTCCCATGGTGTGACGGGCGGTGTGTACAAGGCCCGGGAACGTATTCACCGCGGCGTGCTGATCCGCGATTACTAGCGATTCCAGCTTCATGAGGTCGAGTTGCAGACCTCAATCCGAACTGAGGGAGGTTTTTTACGATTAGCTTACTATTACTAGCTTGCAGCGGTTTGTACCTCCCATTGTAGCACGTGTGTTGCCCTAGACATAAAGGCCATGAGGACTTGACGTCATCCCCACCTTCCTCTGGCTTATAGCCCAGCGGTCTCACTAGAGTCCCCAACTTAATGCTGGTAACTAGTGACGAGGGTTGCGCTCGTTGCGGGACTTAACCCAACATCTCACAACACGAGCTGACGACAGCCATGCAGCACCTGTCTCCGCGTCCCCGAAGGGAACCCCCACTTTCATGGAGTAGCGCGGGATGTCAAGCCTAGGTAAGGTTTTTCGCGTAGCATCGAATTAAACCACATGCTCCACCGCTTGTGCGGGCCCCCGTCAATTCCTTTGAGTTTTAATCTTGCGACCGTAATCCCCAGGCGGAATACTTAATGCGTTAGCTGCGTCACCGAGACAATTAGGTATCCCGACAACTAGTATTCATCGTTTAGGGCGTGGACTACCAGGGTATCTAATCCTGTTTGCTCCCCACGCTTTCGCGTCTCAGCGTCAGAAACGAGCCAGACAATCGCCTTCGCCACAGATGTTCCTCATGATATCTACGGATTTCACCCCTACACCATGAATTCCATTGTCCTCTCTCGCCCTCTAGCCTTCCAGTATCCAGTGCACTTCCAGGGTTAAGCCCTGGGCTTTCACACCAGACTTAGATGGCCGCCTACACGCGCTTTACGCCCAATGATTCCGAACAACGCTTGCACCCTCTGTATTACCGCGGCTGCTGGCACAGAGTTAGCCGGTGCTTTTTCTGGAGGTACCGTCAAGTTTCCCTTCGTCCCTCCTAAAAGAGCTTTACGACCCGAGGGCCTTCATCACTCACGCGGGATTGCTGGATCAGGATTGCTCCCATTGTCCAATATTCCCAACTGCTGCCTCCCGTGGGAGTCTGGACCGTGTTTCAGTTCCAGTGTGGCTGATCATCCTCTCAGACCAGCTATCTATCGTAGCCTTGGTAGGCCTTTACCCCACCAACTAGCTAATAGACCGCAGCCCCATCCCTTCGCGCCTTACGGCTTTACCGTAGAAGTCCGCAGACTCTTACAGATCATTCGGTATTAGCATCGGTTTCCCGATGTTGTCCCCAGCGAAGGGGGAGGTTAGCTACGTGTTACGCACCCGTGCGCCACTCTACTAATGGGCGAACCCATATTCGCGTACGACTTGCATGTTTGAGGCATCCCGCTAGCGTTCGTTCTGAGCCAGGATCAAACTCTTCAGTTTTTTATCTTTTATGATTTCGCCGCCCGTGACCGAGGTCACAGCGACTAGTCAATGATCTGCTGTATGAGCTCTTACCTACGAAAAGTTACCCCGAAGGGTAATCAAGAGTTTGAGTGTAAGTAAGTCTCAGTTAATATTTGTTTACAGAGATCTTTACTGGCTATCCCGCTGCAACTCGCTAAAAGCTACAGCGGTCGAATTGACGAGGTATATTTTCATACACCTCAATTCTTTGTTCGATTGCATCGCTACTTTCGTAGCTCTGCATTTGGAACAAGTTATGAATGGTCTCCTTATTATCTATTGCTAGATATAAGTGAGAACCAAATCACACCTATTGCATGTTCAGACCGGTTCAACAGTTCATGTTCGAACCAGGTCTAAGCTCTCTTCTACCCGAACTCAATTTTCATCCGGCCGAATTTCGACCGGCAGACACTTCTCTGATCCAAACCCTCACCCGTCAGGCGGGGATTCGCAGAAGATAAGTACCTATCTTTTTTATGTTTTGCGGAGCGGTTCGACGTTCTTTACTGACCCGTCTTTCGCTTCGAGCGCCCCCGAAGCCGGCCCACAATCTGCCGCAACCCCGTTCCGATTACAAGCCCCTAATCAAAAAAAGTTTAGAGGCTAAAACAACTTACAATCGACGGGATTTGCAGCTGGATAAAAGTGAAGATGAATCACTTCGTTTGCGCTGCTCTGAAGAAGCACCGTTTTTCCGGCGCCCCGTTCAGCGGAGGCGACACCATCGCTCATTACGACGGATTGATCAAGGCGAAATTGAAAAAAATTATCTAAAAAATTTAGAACGCCTATTCAGATTCAAGAAGCGATTACAAAAGTTAATCACCGACCCGAACGCGCGCTACTTTCGTGCGCGCAAATTTTCGAAGACGGAATATGGGACGAGAGTAAGCTCCGTAAACCTTCTCACGTCACCATATTCGCGAAACGCTGGTCTCTCCATGACTCAGCGCACACTTCCCCACTTCATCCCCACTTCACCGAACATCGATTTGCATCAATGAAATTCGAATCTTTGTGGCGGCTTTCGTTCGAAAGGATAACGCGTGACCACACTTCTCCCGCGCTTCTGGTCGAGACGATGCAAACTTCGCACGAGCGCTACACTGTCATCGCATCGACTCACGTCGTTGCGGCAACGCATGTAGATGCGCGCCAAACGATCGAATACCGAACGTCTTCTCAGCCAGTGAATGTGAATCGACTCGGCATAGCGAGCGGCTTGCTGAATGTCCCAGCTAGCCAAACTTCTCTCCGCTCGACTAATCAGACGAAGCAGGTTCGCACAATGCGTGCAACGATTTGAGAAGATCACCATGAGCAGCTCCTCTCCAAACACCCCATCATCGAGATGCTTCCAAACCAGCTCCAACACCTGCGACACCGACGACATGCTCGCTAGCAACGACCAGGCTCGGTTACCAAGGCTCACGAGTCGCACGCGGTAGTAGCTGACTTCGGAATTCTTCGCGATTTCAACCAGGCGCGCCACAAAGGGGTCAGTTCGCGGAGTCGGTTCCATTGCATTCAGAGTCGCGAACAGGCGCGGAAAATCGGCGTTTTCCAATATCCGAAGCCCGACATCCCAGGGGCACCCGATTGCGTTACCGAGCAGAGGAATTCGCTCACGCTCCAAGCGCAACAGCGCGTCGCAAGCCGAGACAAACGGAACCGAACGCCAATCGCGCTTCACTTTCGAAAGGAGCTTAGCGAAATGATGGTCAGCAATGCGCCCTTCGCGCGAGGCACTCTCTAGCTGCGCCGCCTCTTCGGTCGGCAGCTCGCATGGGAGCTTACAGATTACCGGGACGAGCCGATATTCGGTCATCCCGCCCCAAGACTGATGAAGAACGAATCTCAGAAGCGAAACCGCAAGCTCGCTTAGGTCCTCCCCAGAGCTCTCGAGCTTCATCCGAGCATCGGCGATTGCGGCGCAGGCCGCGGACCGAACTTTTTCGGAATCGTTCAGGTAGTCAGGCAGCTCTGCGCTCAACGCGGCGTGGTCGTTCAAACACAGATAGGTCACCCGACACCACACTGCTGCGGCGCGAAACGCTTCATTTGTTGAATTGAGCAGCGATTTCGCTCGAACGCCGGCTACGTCACGATTCGAAGGCAGGCGCGCAATCAAATCAAAGATTGCATGCTGGAAGCGCTCCGTTTCATCACCGAAGTCTACGTCGAGCACCGACGCGATCGCTTCAGCATGCTTTGCCAAACGCTCGTACCAAGTTTGCTCCGTACGGAACAGCCGATCCGTCGGCGCCTTCAAAGCCATGAGTGCGATCTCGCGACGCTCCAACGCGCCTTCGCTGAGAGAGGCGACGAGCGCCGCTTGAACCGCATCGAGAGCATCCCAGTTACGAACGAACTGGAGTATCAACATTGCCCGCCGCTTCTGAAGCTCATTCTCACCGAACAAGGCCGGGAGATACGAGAGGGCGCCATCTCGGGAGATTACCCTCGCGAGCGCGGTGCTCGAGGGCAAAAAGTCCGAGGTGGGATCGCAGAATTCCAGTTGCTCCGGATGAGCGAACATGCGGCGCAAAACCGCTTCCGCCTGCCTTCCCTGCAATTCGACAAGTCGTTGAGAAGCTTCGTCTTTGCCCAGCTTTCCGGCCAGAACGATTGCGATATCCTGCTCAATCGCGGCCTGGTCCCGCGGCACATAAGGCCCACTCGCCTCCTGCCGACGCGGCCGCTCCACAACTTCCAGCGATTCCCATCCACGCGACGACATCGTCGCCACAACATACAGCCATGCCAAGAAACCGAATGGATTCACGATTGCCTCCTGTCCTGAAAACCTTGCGGACACCGCACAATGCAGTATCCGGCTTACTTCTCTGTCCCGAGACGGGCGCAAAGGTACGACCGCACCGAGACAGAGCGTTGTGCTCTTCAGTGGATCTTTCAAAGACAGGTTCGAGGTGGGATTTCGAAAAAGCCGGCGACAGGGCCATCCGACGCGAGGATTCTAACGGGTTTTCCGGGGGAATTCAAGGATCGCCCCCAGTCCTCTGCGTCCCCTGCGTCCTCTGCGGTTGCCCTTAAACTTAAAAATGCAACCGCAGAGGACGCGGGGGACGCAGAGACGGAGGTGCGAGGGATCAAGGCGCACCGGAGTGTCCAACGCTCATCACAGCGAAATAACGAACCCCGCCGCTTCGACAGCCGCCGGGGAGTGCGTCGTGTAGACAAAGCTAGAACCATTTCGCTCCGCTACCTCACGCAGCGGCAGCACACACGACGCAATCTCGTCGGACGAGAGACCCGCAAACGGCTGATCGAGCAGATAGAGATTACGGCTGGCGCCCTTGAATAATGCGGCAGCGAGCATTGTGCGCTGATAATCGGCTCGCGACAGCTCTTGTGGACGTGCCCCGAGACGAAGGTGCGACAACCCCAAGCGCGACAAGAGTTGCAACTTCGATGCGATCTCTTTCTGATTCGCGAAAATCGGCAAGCTCTCGGCAACCGTGGAAGCCAGAACGGTGGTAATCGATCGCTCGTTGAAGAGCAGCTCCTCGACGGACGTATCGTATCGACGACCCTGACAGACGTCGCACGTTGCGCTCTTTGCATCAAAGCTCAGACCGAGCTCGACAACTCCCGCGCCGGCGCACGCCTCGCAACGGAGTCGTGGAGTGCGCAGCATCAGGTCGTCATTCGAAACGCCCTCACGACGAGCAAGAGGCAATGCAGCGAACAGCTCGGCAAGAAGCCCGAAAAGGTCGGTAATCG
Organism: Bdellovibrionota bacterium; assembly: GCA_046328905.1. Lineage (GTDB taxonomy): Bacteria > Bdellovibrionota_C > UBA2361 > SZUA-149 > CAZDWZ01 > JAXLVP01. The sequence continues at coordinate 3,126,554 of JAXLVP010000001.1, read as the reverse complement.
TCGCGACCATCTCCATCACGCTCTCGCGCTTCCGCTTCAGCACCCCACCCGCGGTCGCAAAGTACTTCGCCGATCGAAAGCGTTTCGCGTCGCGACTCGATTCGAGCCGCTTCAAGAGCATCGTCTTTCCGCTACCCGCAACGCCGGTAACCGCAACCAATTTCCCGGACGGAATGACTAGCTCAGTAAGGACGGGCGGGACCTCGCAATCCGCAGCAAGAGTTGGATGAGTGCGCCCCCACTCGGCTCCGGTGCCGGTAAAGACGATCTGCCCACCCTTCGATCCAGCTCCCGGGCCGAGAGCAACAACGCTGTCACACCGTGTGAGAAACTGTTCCGACTGCTCAACACCAATAACCGTATTCCCAAGCGCAATCATTCGGCGCGACCACTCGTAAACGGTCTCGAGATTCTGCGGATGCAGTATCCTCGAAGGCTCGTCGAGCACAATGAGTAGCTCGCTCACGCCGACGGTCTCCAAAAATGCGCACGCGAGTAAGATTTTCTCGCCGTCCGAAAGATCCCGTAAACGTCGATCAAGCGTTAGGTTGCCGAGCCCGAACTGCAGCAGACGATCCAGCCGACCTGAAAGCTCATTCTCAGCCCCGTCGCTCGCCACCACCTTCTGAAGGCTTCGAAACGGCATGGCACGAAGGTCGCTCCGGCTCGCTTCTTGAACAAAGACATCGATCGGCGGCAGCGTCGTGGCGGGCGCCGTCTGCGCAGATGAAGCCGGAGCTGCAAGCACGCTCTCCAGCTTCGGCGCGACCCGCCCACACACGTTACAATAGGACCCCTCGGCAAGACGCAGTCGCGGCCACGACGGATCTACGAAACCGGATTGGAATGGATTTACTCCTCCCGGCACGACCACAAGCTCAGCTTGAGACGCGCCGAGAGTGTAGACCTGCTTCTCGATCTCTGCGAAACGTCCGCGTCCCTCCTCAGACCTAACCGATTCGACGGAAACAGAATCAACAACGATACCGATCGAGTCAGGCAGCTCTTTCATGCCTTTGCACAGCGCACGCCAATCGATCTCTTCGTCCGATGTTAATCGGAAGGCTCTGTCACCAACGAGCACGCGGCGGTAACCGGTCTTCACCGAACGTTCCACGAGGCCGGCGAACCAGGGAGGCGCATTCTTCTTGGTCTTGCCGCTCGTCGGAGGAGCAAACTCCTCTCTACGAAACACCGCGCTGAAGAGAATTCTCGACGACGCAAACGCTTCAGCTTCAGCAAGTGCTACCAGCTCGGCCCGAACGCTCTCTGAATCGGAAAGCTTCATGCCGCAGTCCGTGCGACCGCAACGGACTGCCCCACGCTTTCGGAGAAGCTCGGCGATGGGACGATCCAGCTCGAGGATTGAACCGACCTCTGCCAAGCTCGCGGGATCGTCAGCTTCCTTCCGGCCCTTCCCTTTTTCCCCCACTCCGAGCTCCGCGGCAAATTTGAGAAGGTCGATGGCAGGGATGAGACCCGAGCTCTCGCCGACCTGCGGTTCAACCATCCTCTCCGGAATGGTAACGCCCGCGGGCCGTGCCGCGAGGAGACCACGAGTGATCACTCCCAAAAGTGAATGGATGATGAGCGCACTCTTCCCGGACCCTGACGGCCCGGTGACGCCGATGAGCGATTGCGGAGTGAAAGAAACGTCAACCGACTTCAGGTTGAGCGTTGAGACGCCGGACAGCCGGATCGGCGCCGACGTCTCGCTCGCTGGTTTCGTTACAGAACTTGGCGGCATAACTTCCGATAAACAACTGCAGCCCGCCGTGCTTTCAACAGGGCTTATTTCGCTGCGAGCACCGGTCGATACCTGTCCCAGTTCGTGTAAGCGAGAAACGCGTTCGCAAACACGAGAAAGATTGCGACAGGCAAGCCGGACCGGTCAACAAACAGATGAAAGAGAAAGATGTTCACAATGACCGGAGCAATAACAATCGATGCGAGCGGCACGTAAAATCCGGAGACGAACGCCAAGCCGCAAACAAGCTCAGTGATTTTTATCAGTGTCATCATGTAGCCGGTCGCTAGCATGCCGTCCATGAACACCTTTGTCGCACCCGTCAGCTCAGGCTGCGGCATCAGATTGAACAAATAGGTGACCGAAGCAAAAATGAACAACAAGCCCATCAGCGTCCGAACAATGATTTTTGCGACCTTCATCTGCTTCTCCTCCAAGAAGTCTTACGAATTTCTCAACACTCGGCAGCGTGCCGATTTCGCATCTCGATAAATTCCGCCTGCACGCGGTTCGCCTCTTCGGTGAGAACCTCGACCGCAATACGAGTCTCAACGACGAGAAGAAACGAGCCTCTGAGCATTGCGATAACGCCAAGGGTTCCGCAAACACCAGCGAGTATCTCCAGTCCTAAAGCCGCAACTGCCGGGAGCGCCATCGCGCCGAGCGCGCCCATCGCAGATACGAGGGCAGTGCTCGCGAAACCACCGAGCGCCAAGTAAAACGAGCGCAACGCTTGAATCAGCATGATGACGCGCCTCTGCGCTGCGGTAAGCTCTCGAGACTTGAGATCGAGCAAGGATTGCGGCGCCGACCGCTCCGAAGCAAGTGCCGTTGTCAGCTCTCGCGTCCGATCGACAGCGCGAGCAAGCCGATTGCTCGTACCCAGTGTTAGCACCGAGCTCGCATTCGTGAGAACAGCAGGTGCGACGATGAAAGACAGGGCAGCGAACGGGTTGACGGCGGGATCCATAGAGCGGCTTCAAAGATTCATTTTCTTCGAACGTAGCAGGACGCCGCCGATTTGACGAGAGTGGACAACTCTTCGCTTCTACTTCACCGCAGTCGGAAATCGATAGTCGTCATTTGCGCCTGTGCGCACAACGGTTGGAAAGATTGAGTTTGCCGTGCCCGGTTGTACAGTGACGACTCCATAAAAGTCAGGAGATTCGTGCGAACAGAGATTATATCGGGACACTCCATGTGCGGCAGTGCTGACAGCGTCTCCTGAAAGCACGTTGGTCCCGTCATAACGCACGAGGCTGACCGTCGAATTAACCGCGCTTGCCGTCGGGTTGGTGAGCAACAGCTCGCAACCTTGCCCGAGATACGTGTTGTAAGAACCCCGCAGCACAGCGCCGACAGCCTGCTTTGCGATGATGCCGTAAACGTACTGTATTCCGTGCGACGAAGTTCGTCCGTAGTGCATTCCAACCGCAATGACACTGCCGGTCCCGCTTCCGTCCACCGTCGCCATCCCGAGCCCACCGTTGAAGATCGAGTCCGCAATGAGATGCACCGAGCCGTAAGCGGGCAGGCTCAAGGTTTGGTTCGAAACATTGGTGCCTGTCGAATCATAGAAGGCGACCGCAGCGGTTATTGCTGACGCGGTGACATTCGCCACTTCCAGAACGGCAGTCTTACCGGATGTGTCGAGCGGAACAGAGAGCAGCTCGCCACTCCCCTTCACTCCTTCAAGCTGCATCGCCGAGGCGAACGAGCTTATCGCTCCTTCGTTGTCGTAGTAATAACGGACGTTGCGCATCAAGAACCGCGCGCTGCCCGATGTCGGTGCCCATCGAATAATTCCCACAAGATTCGACCCGAATCGGTGGCCGGAGAAATCCTGCCGCGCCGAGCCCGGAAGTGAGACCGGATCGGTGGCGATCAGATCTCCGGCTTGGCTGTAGTACTCGAGCGCTCCGGTCTGCGTCGTGGACTCGAGGTTCGTAATCTGAATCCAGTTCGCTGCGAGGTTCTTCGCGTCCGAAGGATCAAGGCTCGGTTGATAGGTATTGAAGGTCGTGAACTGATCGCCGGCGTAGCCGGATTCAAACGGCATCGCGAAAGCAAACTGATATCCGCTGCCCGACTGTTTGTAATAGACCATCCGGCCATCAATGTCGCCTGCCGAGGCTGGAGCATCCACAGTCGAACAGACCTTACCGTATGCGTCGTGCGCCCAGCCTGTCATTCCGTGCACAAGCAAATCGGTCTGTGCTCCCGCGAGGACATGGACACTCACCGCGCTTTGAGACGCACCGGCTGCGTCGTAGATCGTGGCAGTTACGTCGTGATTGGATCCGTCGAGGTTCACATACTCGTTGATGTTATACATTCCGAGGAAGCCGTTCCATTCGGAGCACCACGTAAGCGGCAACACAGGCTCAAAGCTTCCCGGATCGTTCGGATTGGTCCCGTCCGTTACCTCTTGAGAATCCGGAACTCCGTCTCCGTCGCTATCGAGCTGTGAATTGATGGTAATCGGCGTGACTGAGCTTGTGCTCGCCGGGTTTCCGTACGCATCGCTGTAGGAGAGTCGCACGCTGTAGGTGCCATCGGGGATTCGAGCCGCCGTGCGAGCGACAACATTCGTGTTCGTAACAACACTCTGTGGGTTTATCGTAAACGAACCGCTCGTCAAATCTGACAAAGTAAGTACTTCCGCGATCGCGTTGGCAGCGTCGACGAAACTAACGTTAACCGTTCCAGGGTTCGGGCTTTCCGGAAGCGTATACGCAATCGGCAGCGCAAGAGCCGCGACAGTTCCTGCCGTCGGTGCGGTCAACGACGGAGTCTGCGTGACCGTATCGACCTTCACATTTGTGGACGTCGCGCTCGCCGCCGGATTATTCAGCACGTCCTTGTAGCTCAGGATCACGCTGTAAGTGCCATCAGGGATGCTCGTCGCAGTTCGAGCGAGAATATTGGAATTAATCGGTATGTTCGCCGGATCGAACGCAAAGGTACGTGCGCCACTGGCGGTGGACAAGGTCAGCACTGTGGAAGCTGAGTTAGCGTTGTTTATGAACGTAAGCGAAGCGGCAGAGGCGGTCTCGGGAATCGTGATGCTCACTCCGACGGGATTCGTCACAGTCGCTCCCGAAGCCGGCGCGGTGAGCGTCGGTGACAGTGTTGTCGTGTCGATCGTAACGTTCGTCGAAATCGCTGTAGCGAACGGATTACTTAGCGCATCCCGGTACGCCAGAGTCACCGTATAGACTCCGTCCGGTATGCTGGTCGCTGTTCTGGCGGTAATATTCGTATCTACCGCGATGTTTGAGGGATCGAATGTAAAGCTCCTCGCACCGCCCACCGCGGACAGCGTCAGAACCGTCGCAGCCGAGCTCGCATTATTGACGAATGTGAGCGACGCAGCGGACGGCGTCTCTGGAAGATTGATGTTCACCGCGATCGGGCTCGTAACGCTCGAGCTCGATGCCGGGGCCGTCAGCGTTGGAGACTGTGTAACAGTGTCGACCGCGACGTTCGTTGCAAACGCCGATGCAGCATTGTTCCCGGCCGCATCCTGATAAGAAAGAGCTACAGTATACAACCCATCCGGAATACTGGACGCTGTGAAGGTCAATATGTTCGCACCTGCACTAACGCTCTTCGTGTTGAACGTGAAAGTCGCACTGGTGACCGAGCTCAGGGTAAGATCTTCAACCAAGACGGCCGACTGGTTGAAAAATTTCAAGTGAACCGAGTTCGTCAGCACAGCCTCGGGGAGCGTGTAGCTCACTCCCATCGACGTCGAGAACGTGCTGCTCGAAGCGGGAATTGTGAGCGTTGGCGCCTGTGTCACTGTGTCATAAGTGATATTGAACGTCGTCGCCGCTGTGTTTGCATTGCCGGGGATGTCTTGGCACACCGCGCCTGCGACCGCGACGGAGACGGCTCCGTTTGCGGTTGGAGTGACATCCATTGTGTAGGTATTCGGGTCGACTGCGACGAAATTGCCTTTCGTCCCGTTCGTCACCACAACATCGCCGATGGCAAACGACGTCACATCTTCTGAGAACTGAAAGGTAATCGGTATTGGAGAGAAGCGCGTCGGACTGGTCGCGGTCGAGCTGATGACAACAGTCGGCGGCGTCGTGTCGAAGCCGAAATCCTGAACCGCGGACTGAGAGCTCGTTCCGTCGACGTTCGTTGCAGTGGCGGTGAGATGGTGAGTGCCGTCACTAAAGTTCGAGCTTGGGGTGAAGCTGAAAGTTCCGCCCACTGTTGCGACGGTCGTTCCAAGCGAAGTAGCGCCATCAAACAGCTCCACGGTGCTGCTTGCTTCCGCTGAACCCGTGATAGTCGGACGAGGATCAGTTGAGACGGCAGCGACCGGCGGATCAATCGTCGGCGCGTTTGGCGGGACGGCGTAAGCCGCAGCCGGAATGAATACTGTTGCGATGATGAGACCAACGAGAAATTTGAGGGCGATGATTCGCTGAGGCATGGGTCCGGGTTGAGTGAGAAGAGTATTGGAGTAGGTATCGGCGTCCACCGCTTCCTTGAGGAGCTGAAACTCCTCGAATGGCCCGATAACAAATTAAGCAGCATCTGGTCGTGGAACTATTGATGGTAATGTCCCGGCATTTCAGCGCGTCTCTGCGGCACTAAAATAGTAGCAATTCAGAACACCATTCCTGAGCGTTCGACGATGTCGCCGACATGGACACTGAAAGACGCGTGGTCGCATCGCTGCACTAGCAGAGGTCTGCTCTTCCGAATGCCAGGAGGCCGAAGAACGCGGGCACGTCGAGAGCACACGACAAGAGTGTCCCGCCGAGAATCGCGATGACTACCGCTCGCCGGTCGGCGAGCACATGATCGTACATTAACGCCACAACAGCGCACCACGTTATCAACCGTAAGAGGATCAAGAAGGCGTAGTCTGTACGCAGCATGCCCGGACCAGGTTGCAACTCCTTGAGCGCAACCGCAAGAACGGCGAGGCTCACCGCGCCAAGCACAGCGCGAACGATCGCAACGAGAATTACACTGCGACGTCGGCCAAAGAGCCAATTCAGGTAGTGCCCGTATAGCGAGTACCCTGCGACCTTAACAACGAGAAATGCCGCGCCCCCGCTGAGCGGAGCATGAAATCCAGGCATACCGACTCCAACAGACCCGCAGTACTCAACGGTTCACCGGGCCTACTGGAGGTTATTACAGAAGAAATGTCGACGGTCACTTTACCTCTCCCGAATATTATTGGTCACACTGACCCGCTTCGTCCGCATGTGATCCGGTAGGTAAAGCGAGCAAAAGGTTTATGTCAGGTCCCAGCCCAACCGCCGAACGGCAGAAGCCGGCTATTGCCCCGACGAGCGCAACTCCGTCACCTGGCTTGCAATCGCTTACCGTTCCAGCAAGCACCGTAACGAGAGACCCTTCCAAAACGGGAGGAACCACGCTTGTCGCGTACAACGCCCCGGCCGAGGAAGCGCAGCAGACCACCACCTCGACCCCAGCCCTCAAACCGATGACGCTCGACGAGAAAAGTCGCGCGCGTTTTTTCAACGCTGCTCAGCTCGACGACCTACCCGCCGGGGCAACAATTACCGTCTGGTCACAAAAAAAGGATGAGAACGGCAAGTGGCAGTCGACCCTGCTCGGCGAAGTGAAAGCAGGCGTTCCCCTTGATGCGCCGGGCGTCGGGCACTTCACCTTGAAAGCGAATCCCGACGGCACCCAACAAGCGACCTTTGGAGCATACCGAGGAACCTCGGCGGAGCTCATCTCCTACAGAGTGAGCGGAGGAGACAAGCTCGAAGGTCACATGAAGATCGAGAAGATCGGCTTTGAGGTCGGCAGCACCGTTCCGAAAGTCGCACTGACCACAACGGACGGAAAAGAAGTCGACCTTCCACCCGAGCTTCGGCAAGGAATAACCGTGCTCGATGTCTCCGCGCTCTCGTGGTGTACACACTGCAGAACTGAGCTACCGCAGCTCATCGGCGTGCAGAAGAAATACGAGGGGCAAACGTTCACCGTCGACGGCAAGCCTACTAACGGCTTCCGGATGGTCGGCGTGTCTTCAAGTGAAGAGCCCGAGGTCTGGGCGGAATCTCGAAAGCAACAGCCATGGGCCGCACATTATAGCCTCCCGCCGACGGAGACTCTCGGCGTCAGCGCTTTGCCCACCCTGATCGTCCTAGAGAACGGCGTGGTGAAAGCGAAGTTTGTCGGAGCGAAGGGAGCTGAGAAGCTGAGGGAGTTCTTGGAAGCGCGGCTAGAGTCACACTGAACATTGAGCCATCCGCACCCCCGTACGAAAAAATTAAGCGAGTATGGGGGGAACAAAAACCTTCGGTCAGCACTCCCCACCGAGCATGATGGCGACCATCGGCTGAAAGTCAGTCCACGGTCGCATCGATTCCCTTCGCGTTCCACTACCGACTAGTCGGTCTCCTCCTCGTTCTTACGAAGCCGACGAGCGACGCGTTGCTGAGTGTAACGATAAGCGGCGTGCGCGCGATGGCCGAACTGGTTCATCGCTGACAAACATGTCTTGAGCGCCCACAACCCGCCGGTGAACAGCCCAAGTATTCCCGCTCCAACGGCAAGCTGGTAGCGGAGAGTCGGTGCCTGCACACACAATCGCCACACACAGAACCAGGTGATCGCAGCAAGGATGCCCAAGAGCATGATTTTCGCGAATCCGAACACGAATCCACTGATGCTGAATTGCTTGAACCCAGTAGCAAACGTGCGAAACGCCGCGTGAACGAAGAGCCAACTCAGAAAAGTCAGACTGACACACCCGAGCACGCTGTCGACGATAGTCGGTAAGGCCTGCTTCGTCTGCTCGACGAGCTGCACTGCATTCGTTACTGATTGCAGCTGTTCTGAAAGCGGCGTCTCTTCAGTCGCCGATCTTCTCGGCGGCGGGACGTCGTTCGTGATCTTTACTCGTTCCGGTTCTTGGCGAGTCGTCCGCGGAGCATCTTTTCCGGAATGCTCCTTCCTCCATCTATCAAAACCTGTCGATTGCATGACACACTCCTTCATGCACGAGAAAACAATCCCCCTGAAACTCTCAGCGACAAACGCTGCAGCCGAAAGCTCGAAGAAGATTGTTTGCGCCCCCGCTCGAGGGCAACCGGAGCTCGAGAAGATGAAAGAACGTGTGAGGAGCCGATTATATCCGCAGCACTTTGCGAATGCCAAAAGAATATTGCCCATTGAAAAATACAATCATGCGCCACGAACCAAAAAATCGTTGGTATTCGCTCACTGCGTAGGCTATCGTAAATTCACGTGCGCATCTTCTGCCGCGAATGCAGTCTCGCTGAAGTTGTTTCTCCATTTGCTCTCTACTCCTGTGCCTTGAGTCGAACTGGGTGGGACGAGTTTGTTCTCGTTCCGGTTAACTTAGTTTTTCTCGGTGGCTACCGATGGAGTGGAGATGATGAATGACAGAACGAAAGGTCAGGTAAGCGGCGAAACAAATCCGAACCGAGCGTCCGCCCCCCACGGGTTGACGCAGAGCGGCTCGCAACCGCCAAGTCCTCTGGGGCCCGATCCGGCAGCGGTTGCTGTGATTGTCGAACAGGTCCTCGTTGCAATTGATTCCAAGACAGACCCCCGAGGTCGACGGCGATCCGACCGAGCGTCACAGCGTCGGAGAGAGGATCGATCAACGCGATTGAGTCGCGATTCGCGTTCGACGAGGGAGCGAAATTCGCCGCGTTTCTCGAGAGATCGCGACGTATCGCTTCGAGATCGCAGCCGTCCCTCTCGGAGTCGCGACCGCGAACCCGACCGCTTCCATGAGGATCTGCGTTGGGAATATCGCAAAAACCTCTATAAATCGCTCGCGTTGACGGTTCTGCTTAACGTGTTGCTGAACTGGGCCAAGGTTGTTGCTTGGTGGAACAGCTCATTCGTTCCGCAGCTCGAGCCTTACGTTTTGCCCGCGTACCTCTATCAATTCGACACCTGGTCGGTCGCCGCTGATGCTACTGATGTTGTGCAAGCCGAGATCACGGAGATTGATTCGCAACTTGAGTCCGCGGTCGGCGATAAGAAAGCGTCTCTTCTGCGCAAACGGGTCGAGTTAGGTCAGGAGCTCACACAGCTCCAGTCGACGGCCGCTTTCTATCGCGGACGCCTCGATGAATATGACTCCAAGTTTGGACGCCCTGATCTTACCGTTGAAGTGATGCGTGAACGCGCTCGAAAGAAAGCTCCCGTCATCCTTGATTAACGCTATGAAGAACGCTAGTTTTCGTAGTCGCGCCTTGCCGAGCATGTAGGTTTCAAGACCGCCCAGCTCGGCACCCCTCAAAATCGAGATGCACCCCAACCGCGAAATCACGCGGCGCGCCCCTGCATCGCTCACCCTGTTCTTTTTTCCCGACGAATGAGCGCAAAATTGTTTGCGGTAATCGCGACAGAATAACGCCCTTATTCTGTCGCCCCCTTACGGTTGAGTTCTCGGTTTACGGAGTTGGTTCGCCATGGATAGTAATAATCTTAATTTGCGCGGCATCGCTGTCAGCGGACTCGTTCCGCCGCACAGCGAGGTCATGTCACTTTTCCGTCGACTCTTTGATGGCGAAGCGACGCTTCGTCGCATTCGCCTGCTGCCAAAATCCAACTATCGCGATCTGGCGTTGATGGATTGGCCATTGCTCAAAGCCACCGCGAAGCGTGAGCTCGCAACGGCTCTCAGGGAAGAGGACGGTTCATCTTACGAGAACGTGATCTTCGCCAGCTCGCTGGGAACGATGCTAGCGCTTCTTGCGCTCGATGACCTGTTCGCCGACAGCTCTGCGGAGGACACCGCTCAGCAAAAGATTCGCGAGCACATCCGCTGCGTAGTTTGCTACGGCTGCCCCTATCATCAGACACCTGCGTTTCGAAGCATCAGCGGCTCGAGCTGTTTCGTCTCGGGCGTGTTCGGCCGCACACCGATTCTCGGCGGGTTGATTAAACGAATCCCTGTTTGGAAGAAATGGCATCAGGTTCATCAGCGACGGTACTGGATCCCACTCGGCGCAGTTGGAGTTATCTTTCAAGCTCATGCTGAGTTTCGAAAGATGGTTATTCGCTACGCCTCGGACGAATCCGCCTTCCCCGTCCCCGTTGCATTTCTGCACGGAACGGAGGACCGGCTGTCTCACTGGAGCGGAAGTCGACGAGTGGCGAAGTTACTCAGACAGCATTTCGAACCAATCGAGCTCGCAGGAAACGACCCCTCGCTGTGCGGAGATCCTTTGGCGAGACGTGCGTTACTGAAAAAGGCTCATCGGTTTGTCTACGGGAAGAAACTTTCGTGAGAATGACGTCTCAGAGAGTGGGCCCCCGATAAAGTTTTTGTCGGGGGCGCCTTCCTTTTTATCGCGAGACCAGGAACACCCGCCGCTTCTGGCGCAGGGCCTGTTTGAGTTTAACTCAACAACGCTTCCTTCGCGTCGGCTCGTTCTCGCGCTTCTCTTGCGCTCCCCTCACCATCCAAACCGCACGAGAACGGGGCCAGACCCCGGGGACCATTTGTGTCCTTATATTATCCGCCTTCATGCGTCCCCTTAAACGATCTGCCGCCGCCGATCGTCAAATCTCCACCAAAACTGGTGCGGATTTCTGTTATATGCCCCGGCCGGCAAGTCCGCCTCGCACATTTGACCTTATTATTGCATCATTATCAGAGCACGAATCCCTTGGTCGCAATCGAGAGAACTGTGAAACGACTGAACACGATCACCCACTACTATCGCCGAGCCCGCTCAACGAAGCTGGGCCGAGCGCTTCGCACACTCTATAGTTGGCAGCCCCTCACCTTTCGCGGCCTCGCTGTGGTGCTCCTCGCCACCATCGCGATCCGCGCGTTCGCAATCCCTGAGTTCGATCTCATCGCCGACATCATGGGTAAGGCGCTGCTCGCGCTCACTGCGATCACGATGTTCTTTGCGCTGATCGTAAGAATCCGTCTGGGCAACCGCGTGCGCGCAGAGGCATTCTTCGACTCGGCAGATCCGATCTCTCAACGACCGGTGCAATCAGGCTTGGTCCTCGACGGCAGCGGGCTTCCTCCGTACTTCTCACTGCGAGTTAAAAGAGTATTCAGCAACCGCGGTGTGCTGCATGTTCCACATCTGATTAAAGGCTCGGCCCCCGAAGACGGAAAGCGCCACCTGGTCGATGAAGTCATCTTCCCGCACCGCGGGTTCTGGGAGCTGCACGCGGTTGAGTATCGTTTGGAAGACGCGCTCGGCCTCACCAGCTTCCTGTGGCGTCAGCCGATGAATTCGGGACTGGAAGTTTCAGCGCCGACGCTCGAAGTGGATCCCCTCCCCATCGTAGCATCGAGCGCGCGATCCGGAGATCAACTCACCCAATCAAGAGAGCGCGCCGGAGATCTCTTTGACATCAAGGCCTACGATCCAAGCGACGGCACCAAGCGCATTCTCTGGAAAACCTTCGCAAAGAACGGCCAGCTAGTAGTCCGCCGCCCCGAACCGGCGGTGATCCCCGAAGGCGAAGTAGCGATCTACTTAGTCGCGAAGCCGCAAGAAGACTACGTCGCCGGAGCGCTGCAGGGATATCTCAATCAGTTGGAAGAGAATCAGATCACGATCCTCTTCGGCACAGATGGAATGAACGCAAGCTCAGATCCCCACGGCCTAGGCTTCATCATCGACCGCGAGAACATCCAAAAAACGATCAACCGCGCAGCCTTCAGCGGCGACGCCGGCAGCGGAAGAAATTTCAACGGATATCTAGGCGCCTTACAAAACTCCGGCCGGATGATTCAACAGATTATCGTCTTCGCAAGTGAGGAAGGAAAGTGGTTTGACAACATCAGTCGCATTGCCAGCGTGAACAATGTGAAGCTGGTAGTAGCAATGGTGCCGGAGGAGTTGGATCCGATGGTGCAGATTGCGGAATACGAACGCGCGCAGCGCGTTCGGAAGTTGCCGCGGTTGGTAAGGGAGGCACGTGGACCGGTGCGGGCGATTGCGCGGCTTGTTGTGCCGGAGTTGCGTGGTGGCGGCGGTGGTAGAGATGTTGGGGCGCTTGCGAGGTCGGTGGCGGCGTCTGGGGCGGAGGTGTTGGTGGTGAGTGGGAGGGTTGGGCGGTAGGGAAAAGATAGCGCATGGCTCATCGGACGTTCGCTAATGCGCTCAGGCTTAAACGAAAACCGGCATAGGTGCGCGCCTCCTCCAGCGTTTACGAGGCGGAAAACTTGAGCAACCCACCAACTTTTAAATCGCTGCTCAAGATGAGTTCATCTCGCAATTCCCGTTTCCGTTGAAGCAGCACAGAATCAGCAGTGTTCGGGTTTAACAAATCGGCTGCGTCTACGGGCCTCAAGAGTTCGGGGCTCTCGTTTGCGCTACCGATTACAGTGGCGGGGCCAAGAAATCCCATGAAAAAACCATTCGCACTGCCAGACGTCCTTTTTCTAATTCTCCTTAGCGGATGTGGGTTGCATTCAGAACCTGCCGTGCCGGTGGAGTCGAATGCTGACATGGGGTCGACCCCAGCGAGCGGGACGCAGCTAGAAGAGCTAAAGGATGAGCATCGAATTTCGATACATCGCGATACTGCGCCATCTTTTAGTATTCTATTCGCCCTTCTTAAGAGTCGCGGCGATAATTTCATTGTGTACGATGATTTCGTCCCTGGAACCGCGAGTGTCGATGTTAATGACAAACCCTCGGGACTTGTCTATTTCCCCTTTTTAAAATTAAACCACCTTTCAGCGAATACCGTTCTAGGCATCACTCGTGTGGGGAATGCCGAACTGTTCGCAAACGAAGCAAAGAGAGCGTCCGCGCACGAGATTCATGCAAGGATTGAGGACAGGTATTATCGGCTTTGCGGGCCTCGCGCAAATGAGGTGCTACCCATTGCGCGAACTCTCCTATCGCCTCGCGGTTCAATTTTCGTCGACGAGCGCTCTAACGCTCTTATTGTGCGGGACGAATTGAGTCAGCTTCGGGAGATCGAAGCCTTGATCGATTCTCTCGAAACGTCCACCGAATTATCCTCTACGCCCAAGTCAATCCAATGGACCGCGACAGCGGATGAAAAAATATCTGCCGCGGACTTTCTAAACTCCAGAGCCTCCAATCGCAGACCGAACTCACCTTTCGTAACCGTCGAACTCGAGCACGAGCCTGTAGCGGATGCTGTTAAAGCAATTTTGGCACAAGCAAAGGTCGAAAGCGTTAACATCTTTGGCTACCTCTCGGGCAGAGTCAGTCTCTCGCTTAAGCGGGTTCCTCTGGAGGATGCGTTACAGGCATTGCTATTTCCGTTCGGATTATCGTTTGACTATTTCTCTAACGCCCTGTCTCAGAAAACGGCTATGACGTCTTCTTCTCCCTCCAGAGTTGATTCCGTCGGGATTATCGGGGCCGAAGATCAGCTCCAGCGACTTCATTGTGTGCTGGACTCCTATTGTTGCGGCCAGATGACGGAGAATGTGAGTGGCGCAGTTATAAAATTCCAGTATGCCGACCCGGTAAAAGTTCTGCCGTTAGTTCAGAGCTACCTGACGCCGCGCGGCAGCGCATTCGCCATGCCCTCGAAAAAACAGATTGTGGTGCGAGACGTTTTGGAGGGCATATCCGAAGTGAAAGCATTGCGGGCGAGAATCGATCGCAGCCCGAGAGAGCTTGCTCGCGGATGTTCGAGTCGAGAGCAATAGGGTTTCGAGGACGCTGGTGTGTCAGAATCCGCAGCACACGGAGTCACCAAGGCATTCGATATTCGCAACCAATCTAACGAGTCATTTATGCTATCGAGGGAGGGGGGATGCAATGATGGCGATTCTTCACGCACCAAGGCCACTGGGTGTTGCTTCCGCTACGCCTTGCTGACCTGAGTGTTAGTCGTTACCGCCTTTCGGCTTTTCTTAGCGGTAAGGTTCACCGGCGGCACTCACCACAAGCACCCTTGTCGCCCGACGTGTCGGTGTTTGGAGGCGAATCGTGCGCCGACAACCGTATCCCCCGGGCACCCCGAGTCGTCAGATCGCTCGATACCGTGGCGCACGTTCAACACCCATACTTTGGCTAACAACTACCACAAGTAGTTGGGGGAAGACGAGATTCGCTCATCTCCAGTTGCCACAATGTTTGTATTCGTTCCAGAAGCGGTGCTTGCTTTCAAGCCACAAATACATGACGCTCGCCGCGGTTCTCTTCATAACTTATCGGCGGAACCCTTCGCATTGAAGGGTTTTAACTAGGTCGACGATCCCGTGTGGAGCAATTCCAATGAGCACGGATCTCCAAGCCTTGCGGCAAATTTGTCAGGAGTGGTACTGCTCCGAGCTCTTTGATGAGCCGCCGCTCGAAGACCTGTACGACGACGACTTGGAGGATTTCTGGAAGGATCTTGAAAGCCTCACTGAGAGTCTGGACCGCTTCGTGGCAGAATTGGCCGTTAACCGTCACGGCCTTGCCGACTGCGAGGTGGTCGCGGCCTTCGAAGCCATCGCGCTTGGACAGGCCATTCGACGACTAATCAAGATCGATTGGCTCTGCTTGCTGGAGTCACGAGGCAGAAAAAGCCGTATTGCACGGCTTCTGGGGATTATTCAAGTTCGTTTGATTCGCTTCCTCATCGCTTCCAACGCTGAGGACATGGCCTAAGGTTCAGTTTGCGGCCGAATCCGTTCAAGCGGATCCGAAGTCGCAAATCGTTCTACGATGTGCGCTTTGGGTTCCGCTTGTCGCACTCGGTTCCAGGGCCGCCCCGAGTCCTCGGGGCGCTCGATATTATAAACGGCGCACCGGCTAGCGTCGAAAATCCGATAACAGTGGTTCCCAGATTCCCCCACTGCGTTCATTAGAAGTTGCACGGTGCGCCGAACCTTTCGCACCTCTCCCCCGGCGTTAAACACACGAGCTGGTCTCCCGAATCGACAGTGAGGGCAACCACAAGGTCGCTGCCGCATTACCAAACCAACGGCCCGTGTCGCTGCAGTCGCAGGGCTCCACCCGCTCGAAGCCGACCTATACTCGCATAAAATGGAGATAAGCCCTAGCACTGGAGTTCCCATGCGAAGTCAGGGTAAAGCCAATCCGAAGGTCATCATGCAATCGGGGGAATGCGATGAAGGCTATTCTATGTGTTCATCGCTTCCTAACACCAAATCGTGTTGGCGAGCTGATATGAACGTACCCGTCGCTCAACGAGCATTTCGTCCGATCCTGAACAGGCCGCGACTGGTCACGGTTACCGTCGCTATCGTAGCGACCCTCCTACCCGACCCAAGCAGGAACAATGTTGTGACCTGCCTCACCTATCTAGTTCGTAGAACTAATCAGCTCGCCAAAGGACGACGTCGCATGAAGCATTACTTCTTGTTCGGGTTTCTCTTTCTGGTGCTCTCCCCAGTCGTTCATGCGCAGGAACTCCGCTCGGATACTCCACCTGACCCCGAAGCCATCTACTACGGAATTCCGATCTCTCCAATAAACACTCCTGTGGCGCTTCTCCAAATCGTTTATTCGAGCGGCGAGATAGCTACCTGCTCAGGAGTGGTTGTCAAAAATGAAACCTTGCTTACAGCGGCGCACTGTCTAGTCGATGGGCCGATCAGTGCGATTGTGATATACGCAGGCGGTTACGGCGCTTACGGAGTGTACTATGGCGTCGATGCAAATTACATCCCGCTTGGACTCATCGCCGCCGAGTCTTTCTTTGACATTGGTTACGTCAAGCTTGACCGAAAGTTGCCGAGAAGCGTGAAGCCCGCCAAATTGGCGTCACGTTACCCTGCTTACGGCGAGTGGCTCTTTGTCTACGGATTCGGGAGAGACGAAGCGAACGGCGTCGGCGCGCTTCGCGGCGGCGTTATGCAGGCGACTGGAACTGATGGTGTTGTCATCGACGCTATTCGGCCACCAGGAGGCAGCGCGACGTGTCAGGGAGACTCGGGTGGCCCCGCATTCATTGTAAAAAAACAGAAGCCCTATCTTGTTGGTCTAACCTCCTACGGAGGCGTCAGTTGCTCGGCTTCTACCGGATTCTCTTCTCTACTCTCTCCGCACGCCAAATCATTTATTAAATTAGCAAAGAAGAAACTAAAGAGACGCTGATTCACTGAGATACGCAATGGATGAACCGATTGATTCACCTCATGACCCATTTTCGAGACGACTAGTTAGAACCGATACGACCTTCGGAAACACTATTCACCCAAGGAAACATAAATGACTACCATGCAACCTGAATCCGTGGGCGAGATAAACTTCGCCATCGCTGCTGCAGCCGGAGTAAGTTTCGTCCTAACCGCGGTGGCGGTAATGCTTTGCATTAAAGTCTTTCTGGAGAACAGAAGGATCAAGAATCGCTTCTCCGGCGTGCTCGATCTTGAATCGCAAAAGATAAAGTTGGCAGAAGAGGCTGCACGACTCAGCTCCGACTATTGCAAAGCCAAGGCGATGTTCGATCGACTTACTTCCAGCGTCGCGCTGTTAGAGGAGAATCTCGAGGAGATCTCGTTCGGTGTTTACCGCCCTCACTTCTCTTTCAATTCCTCTGAGGAGTATAAGGCCCGGCTCGAGGATCAGCGAACAATACGAAAGCAGCTCATCAAGGACGGAAAAGCGGCACATTGCTCAGTCAATTGGAGTGTGGGCGGCAGCAATAAAGACGGCCAAAGAATGACGAAGCAATATACCAAATTGCTTTTGCGAGCGTTTAACGGCGAGACGGAAGCGGCAATTGCACGCGTAGCTTGGAACAATGCGACGAAAATGGAAGAACGAATCCGAAAGGCGCATGAAGCAATTAACGAGCTTGGTTCGATGATGCACATGTCGATAACGAAAGACTATCTCAATGCGTGCCTCGACGAACTCCGACTCGAGCATGAATACGAATTAAAGAAGCAGAGTGAGCTCGAAGAGCAACGAGAGATCCGAGCGAGAGCGAAAGAAGAAGAAAAAGCGCAGCGAGAATTCGAGCGAGCTCAACGGGATGCTGAGCAAGACGAGCTACGATATCAAAAGTCATTAGAGAACGCGCGAAGCGAAATCAGTTCCGCCACCGGAAAGGACCTCGCGGACCTCACCAGCAAAATTGCCCTCTTAGAAGAACGACTCAAAGAAGCAGAAGCGAAAAAGCAGCGGGCAATTTCGATGGCCCAGCAAACCCGCTGCGGATATCTGTACGTCATCTCAAACCACGGATCATTGGGAGAAGAAGTCCTAAAAATTGGAATGACGCGACGCCTTGATCCAATGGACCGCGTGCGGGAGCTCGGTGACGCCTCAGTTCCGTTCGGGTTTGATGTGCACGCTATAGTTTATTGCGAAGACGCGCCGTCGCTTGAATGCGAAATTCACAAACACTTTGCAGATCATCGAGTCAACAGAGTTAATCTTCGACGCGAATTTTTCAAGGTTCCTCTGTCAGACGTGGAAGCGTTTATTCGGCGCAAAGGTTTACAAATCGAATTAACCTCGCACGCCGAAGCCAAAGAATATCGAGAGAGTCTAGCGCTCCTGAAATCAATAGAACTTATCTCAGACGATCAAGAGAAACCGCCGCTCTTCCCTGATTCACCGTTTGCTCGCTCCACCTCTATCGAGAGTGAAACGATTGTCTAACTCGATTGAGGAGATGCAATGAGCTAAACACTTTACCCAAAGACGATGTGGATACTGTGCGCCTTGGCAGTCCGCCTACCCCGGGTGCCCCGAGTCCTCAGGGCACTCGATATTCTAAATTCATGAAATGGTTGTCTTCAAAATGCGATAATGATCCATTTGGCGGAAAACTCATTTCGCGCGACATCACCTTGCGCGCTCACGCACACGACTCGCCCGCAAAACCGGCGTGCTCGGACCGCTCGAGATCTCCGGCCACCCATCAATTGTCGTAGCAAAACCGACGACAACTTCACCCACCTGACCGTGCTCGGCGGTCTCGACGCTATCCGGAAGCCCTGCCGAATACCTCCCGATCCGGCCTGTTCTCGCATAAAATCGAGCTGAACCCAAACACTGGAGTGTCGCCGCAATATCATAGTAAGCCCATAGAAAGTCATCATGCAATCGGGGGGATGCGATGAAGGCTCTTCTATTCACTCTTTGTCTTCTGACACCGAGTCTGGTCAGCGCGACTGATTTCGAATGTCAGTCGCTAGTCGAACAATTGGTACTGCGCTGGAACGAACCATTGAATGGGCGCGGATGCTGCTCGTATCACGGAGGTGTTTGTGGTTGTTCGCTCGGCCGCGAGATGTGTTGCGACGGCAGTCCGAGCCCGAGTTGTGGGTGCTGATCGATGCAATCTAAAATCGAAAGACGTGGATCCAAAAATCGCTTTGAATTGAATCACGTGCTGTCGACTGGTAACACTCACTCCCAGAAGATGAAAGCAGGAACACACGCACTGGTCCTATTCCTTTTCTTGAGCGCCTGCCACTGCACCGCAAACGAACAGCCCGCGGCGATCGTGGACACTCGACTGCTCGGCACGTGGAAATCCGACAAGGAAAGAACTATCGAAACCTGGCCGCTGCCCAAAGACGTCACATCACAGCAACAGCAGCGCATCTACGACCGATTCGGGAAGCTAAGGATCACCTACTCGTCGGACTCGGCACTTTCTGAATATGAAGATCTTTGCCAGGCTACTCACTTTCGCGTTCTAGCGAAAGACGCGAACAGCGTTGCGCTCCAAGGGCGCAAAGATAGTGAATGCGAAGACGGAATTCAACAAATCCATTTTGATTCTCCAAACTCCTTTTGGATTAACTCTGGAAGAGCTATCGAATATTTCAGACGAGAAAGCGATTCGGAACCCGTAACATGTACGCCCTCCGACGAGGTGACAAATCGTCTGAGAGCCGCATCGAACTGCAAGGCGAAATGAGGCAGCGGCCCGGCGCTCTCAGCACCCCGACTCCTCAGAGACCCCGATTTTCAACATGCACGAAATGGTTGTCTTCAAAATGCGATAACGATCCATTTGGCGTAAACCTCATCTCGCACAACATCACCTTGGGCCCTCACGCACACAACTTGTCCGCGTAACCGGCCTGCTCGGACCGCTCGAGCTCTCGGGTGCGGCGATCCTCGAACGGGAATCTTACCAAACTCCCCGACTTCTCAGTTTTAGCTAATCGTGCACACAACAAATTTCGGTATTCTGCGAAAAGCGCCGTCAGGTCTCAAAGGCACAAAAAAGTAACCCTCTTCTAGGAGCTGAATTCCAGGACCTCAACGAAAAACAGAACACAGATTTAGCCGCGAAGTTTAAAATATCGATTTTTCGGGGGTTTGGCGCGAATCGACAGACCCTTCGACCGAAATAGTCACCTACAGGTGTCTCAAGACGCGAACCGAATCGTACAGGTGGCATTTACCTCGGTCGATACAATCGGACACGCTGAAGCAACTTCTAACTTCAGTGACCAGAGAGAGCAGTCGATGAGTCCAACTACGCTCCGCGCATTAACGGTTCTGTTTTATCTCATTTTTGCTTCCGCAGCCGCCGCCACCGAACGTACTGTTGAGGATCTCGGCTACCGCGTCAAAAAGTATTCGGTTGATTTCTCTCTGAACCCTGAGGGAGAGAATGTCGTCACATACGATCTCCAGATCCAAATTGTCGACGAGTCGCAGGTCGACGCATTCAAAAGTTATCCGATCTCATACAGCACGAGCGTTGAAAGATCGGAAATCATTGCCGCCTACACTCTCAAGGCAGATGGCACTAAAAAGAGCGTTCCAGATTCCAACTATCAGCTCAGCGTTCAAAGTGCGAAAAAGGCTGGTGCGGACCCAGCCTTTTCTGACAGAACTTCTCTCACGGTCGTTTTCCCCGACTTGTCCGTTGGGGACACAACCGTACTAACCTACAAAATTATCCAGAAGGAACAGTATTTCCCTGGCCAGTTTTCCACCGCGGTAGTTTTTTCGCGCGCTCTCGTATTCGATGACGCCAAGATCAGTGTCGACGCACCCAGCTCGATGAAACTTCGATTTCACGCCACGCAGTTAACCGACGCGGGAACATTCGAAAGCGACGGCAGGATTAAGCGGGCCTGGTCGTTCACCAACTCGAAGCCGCACGACTCAAAGCGAACCGATACTTCGGTTTGGGCTTACGATGACGAACCCGGCCTGATAATCAGCACGTTCGACTCGTATCAGCAAGTTAGCGAAGCTTACGGATCTCGGGCTGCCGAGAAGGCTAAAGTGACCGATAGGATTCAAAAGCTCGCTGATGAAATTACTGACGGCAAATCGACGCCGGACGAGCAGGCGCGTGCATTGTATGCTTGGGTCGCAAAAAATATCAGCTACGCCGGAAACTGTATTGGCGTGGGAGCCGTAGTTCCCCGCGACCTCGATTTCGTGCTCGACAATAAGATGGGAGACTGCAAAGATCACGCGACGCTGCTCCAAGCGCTCTTAAGCGCGAAGGAAATCAAGAGCACCCAGGCCTTGGTAAACGCGTTGTCGACCTATACCCTGCCCGATCCACCGCTGGTCGCTGCGGTGAATCACGTAATCAATTATATTCCAAGTCTGGATGTTTATCTCGATGCGACGGCTGCGTTGATGCCTTACGGCGTCTTGCCGATTCTGCTCGAAGGAAAACCGGTGCTACTAGTCAATGGGTATCAGGAGGGCCGAAAAATTCCGGTTAATCCATCACGTGATCCTTACCGCGGAATCAACACAACCATTACGATTGCACAAGACGGATCTGCGACAGGCGTAGTTGAGATTGTCACAAAAGGAGACGACGCAATCGCTATCGCCGATTACTTCAAAAAGCTTACGCCGAACAAGCAAGCAAAGATGCTCGAGCAGATGATGAAGAGCAACGACTACGAGGGAGAATTAAAACTGAAGGATGTGAAGACCGACGACCCGCTGAAGGCGCGGGTGCAGTACGCATTCACAATAAGGCACTTCATTCGACCTGGGAAGGCCGGGTCTATCGAACCGAACCCGCTTTTCGCCGCAGGCCCAGTCTACAACTTTCTCGAACGCCTCGTGAGTTCCGAAGATTCGCCTCTTGATTTCGCCTGCCGCGGTCTAGTTGCCGATGAGACCTACACTTACGTATTTCCGCCGAAGGTAAGACTTCTATCCATCCCTACCAACGTCTCGAAGAAGAACGAGCTGATTGACTACGCCTCACACTATTCGAGGAAGGGTCAAACCGTAACGATTTCGCGCTCGGTGCACGACAGCACGCCGGGGCCCGTGTGCAAGCCGGAGGTCGATGCTGCCTACCGCGAGATTGCATCCAAACTGCGAGATGAAATGGAGGCGCAGATTCTTTTCAAGTAGAGGCCACGTATGCATGGTATTTGCAGCCCCGCTACTCGGTAGGTTTGCATGAACTTTTCGGCTCTCATTATTGGTGTCTGTCTTTTTGGAATCGAATGTCCCGCTTCTAGCAGCCGCGAATCGAGTAAGCGGTGGATCACAGATGTCGCGATTGTCACTGCGCACGACGGACGAGTTAATCCTAGATAGCAAAACATCTCGCCTGTGGTTGTCGCAAGGGACTAGCTAAACGCTGAGTCTATCTTTCGCTTACGTGCAACGTAATTTCCCTTTTGGTCCACATGGACGACTCTGGCAGCTATGAAAAGGACTCGCACCACCGTGAAAAAACAGAGCGCATTGCAACTGGCGGACCTGACGTCACTACTTCAAGCCCTAGCAGGTCGGCCCGTGACCCAAAGCAAAATCGTCGGTGGAGGCCTTTCGCTCCGAATCGACAATGCGGACAAGGTCGATAAGATTTCGCTGTTTTTGCTCCACCCGTGGAGAATCGGATCGGCTTCCGTCACATTGGTTGAAAGCGGCGAGGTGGGTAGGTATGAGCACGAATTTGAATCTGAGGAAGAGTGGCTTACTTACAAATCGAACGAGAAAAAGCTCTCAGAAATTGTCGCTCGCCTGGATGGAACTACACTTGCAACATGCTCCGTGAACCCTCAAACTTCGAACCTCACACTTACTTTCTCTAACGGGTATAACGTCGAGAGCACCAACGACGATGACGGTGAGGGTTACGATCCCAATTGGTATTACGAGAACACATTGGAAGATCTCAAGCTCTCCGTAACTCGAACTGGCGTAGACGAGTATCTTGTTGATCCTGGCGAAATTATTCTGCAGAGGGACTTTTCGCTCGAGAAAGATGGTCAGATTTTCAGATCCACCGTGACCTTCAGCCGCCCCACGCCGCTCGCTACCAGTGAACCGTGGAACGGCATGCACTGCGCCTTCGAAATTGTTACTCCGTTTGGTAAATCAAAAGGCGGTGCGGCTGGAATCGACTCCGTGCAAGCGCTACAGCTTGCGTTGCAAGCATGCCAAGGAACTATCGATCAGTTTGCTGAGCGAATCGGCGCAATTGCATTCCATCTGAAGAAGGGTTCAAGAGCTGTTTTCGAGTACCCAAACGATCATCTAAGAAATGATCTAGGCCTGGTGCATACCCTACTAGGTCGAATCTACAACCGAGTACTCTTTTGGAACCAGTCGGTCGACAAACCAGAAGTCTCGGAGAACTTGAGCTTGCTGAAAGAAACTCTCGATCAAATAGAGGCGCTCCAACGTGCCGCAGGACAAAGTTCAAAGGAATAAAGGCATGCGAGGTCGCTTTGCCATAGAGAAGATGTTTATTCTTGAATCCAATTAATACGGCTGACGAATTCGAGCAAAAGAACATACTAAATGAACCGTTTCATCGAGCTGCATGACGCCACTCTCCTGTCCTTAACGTTCAATCAACTTCCGGAACTCCTCATCCACGTCTGTGTGCATGAGTCAGAAGGTAAAGCCGGGGTCGACAGCGGTATCAGCTACTACCAAAACGCGTTACTGCACTTCGATCCGCTTCTTGAGTTTTCATTAGCAGGAGACATCACCGAAGAGCCCTGGATAGACGACGGTCGTTCCGTGGCGAACGGGGCGGAACACCCTAATTCAATACCCGAAGCCCAGCAATTCGACACATTTGAGATTCACGCCACGCTTACAAATGGGTCCGACTTTGTGCTGCGCGCTGGAAGGACAACCATTGAATTCGTCGGTGAACGTTCGTGTATCGAGAAATTTCCGTTGCGATAATTGTGGTGACCTCTCGCCCTTAACCCCGCACCTCGGAATTTTAGGTTGACTATCCCGTGTGGAACCATTCTCCCGGGTACGGTACTCCGCGGCTCTCATACTGACAATTAGCTTCCCCTTAAGGGCACCAACGTGCCGGCCTACCCGCGTCCTTAGAGGTATCGACTTCCGGAAGCGGCAGTGGCTCCTTCACCAAGGTTAGATACACCGTTAACATAATCAAAGGCGGGTATGACGAAGCATCCCCAACTTAGTCGCACGCATGAACGGCTGATACCGGGGTAGCCTAATCGAGTGAACGACTGCCCCCGAAAGCTCTGCTGCTAGTTAGACAACAGCCAATTATCCATGTATCATCCGCCCCGCACATTTGAGCGTATACCCTCCTTCTCCGCTCAGCCAATTGAACCTACCGTTCTCTAAGCCATCGCAGAGACTAAATCTTGCGAGATTACCGGCCCCCCCATTCCTTGAGGCGGTCGGTGACAGCCACATGGTTTTCTTGCCTACCACGAAAGGACACGTTCGATGTCCCGAGCCCGAATTGAGCTTTCGGAGAGCGTCCTCTTCCAGGCGATGCTGAGCACCGTTTCGGGCAAGCTGCTGCGGCTGCCTGATGGTCAGCAGAACACGTTGGTCCGCTTGCCGTTCGCCTTATCGGTTCCCGCCGAGTCTCTTTGGAGAAAGTGGGGACAATGGCAAAAGCACACCGTGCGCAAGGACGTTGCTGAGGTGATGGTCTCGCCCCTTATTAGAATGGTTATCCACACCATTCGTATCGAGAGGGCGCAGTACGGCGCACGGCGGGATCGTCTCTACGATCAGATCATGCCGCGCGAGATCCACGAGCACTCGATGGTCGCTGCTCACGATGCAGTTGTCGCTGCTTTGCACAGCGACTCCGCAGCTGCGGCGGACTACAGCGCTGGTCGTCTGCGACTGAGAGACCACCCTGCGCTTTACAGGCTCTATTACACCACCAAGAACGCGGCCACAGATTGGAACAGGATTTTTCTTCTGTTCGAGCAGCGGCCCGCGCGAGAGCAGGATATGTTGGTTGCCGAAGCTGCATACCTCGCCGCATTCGCGACGCTTCTCTTTACAATCTTTGAGGACGCGCGGGCCGAGATCGAACGGGAATTCGACGATCCGGCGGAACGCGAGCGAGTTCGCGCGACTCTTGGCCTCTCCACGGACCTGACAACCCAGCGTTTTGAGCTGGACGTACTGCTGACGTTCCTGCGAATCTACTTTTGGGAGGACGATGTCACCCCACTCGAACGGGTGAAGATCTACTTGCCTCCGGGGATGTTCCCGGACGGCTTCCAGCCACTCGAAGAACCGGCCGGTGGAGAACCGCAACTGCGCGGCGGGATGAACGACGTCGCCGAAGACGACCAAAGAATCAGAACCCCGCGCTCTGATTTTTACCGAAGTCTTGGGTGCCGCGTGTTCTTGGAGCCCGGAGATCTACTTCGGAGCCGGGGATACGTCGCTTATCCTTTGAGGTCGGCAGCAGGACTTCGATTTATCTTCGTGGACACAGATCAGGCCGGAAACGCCGGCTACGTCTTCGTCGCTGGACGGTACGGCGACGATGCGCAGCAGCTTTGGGCAGTCGACGCGGCCAAGCACAAGTGGGAGATTCGGTACGGCAACGCTCCCACTTTCGTCACGAGGTTCTACCACTCAGAGCACTGGCAACGAAACGTCCGCCGGTTCCTTGAGTCGCACTAATCCGCGGCATCCCCGCGGAGATTGTGCCGATTCGGTTGTAGTGCTGTCACTGCAACCGAGTCTAACTTCGCTATCTAGTTGGGCGGAACGCGTGCAACCACTTTGCTGTATAGTTCTCACACTTCGGTCACCAGCCGGCGGCGAACCGCTTCCTCTCGATGAGTTGAATGAATAGTAGGTTTGGATCCACTCAGCCGCAATGAACATGGTGAGAACCTTGTTTCGGGCATCCCCATGCGCGTGTCACCCGTGCAGTCGGTCTTTGGGCAATCGCCACTGTCTGATTGAGCTTGCGTTAGCACTTCCCTTCCGCTCTACTGCTATTATCCAACGTACCTAACGTGATTCTCATCCTCCCGGTGCATTGAGGAAACTTCATATGGCCATCCCGAGCCGCATAACTGCACTCAATCCTCGACGCGTCCACGTTCTCATTACCGATCCTCGCCGCCGACTGGGCGGTATCGTTTTCGCAATCGGCGCCTTACCTCCATTCTATCTCATGGCAAAGTTTTTTGATTACCTTGTCGGCGAGTTATCACAACAGCTCGGCTCGGTAACTAGCCTGATCAATGAGATCATTCGAGGGGGACCGTGTGTCGTCGCTGCCTACTTTTGGGGTGCCTGCTACGCAACCCAACTCATTGGGCCTCATTCGCCTCGGCACATATCTCATGTCGGTTGGAGAGCCATGTTCTTTACTACTTGGTCCGTGGCATTGGGCTACGCGGCGTTCCTTCGCTATTGCACAACGTATTCACCCGGCTTGGCGTTCATCACCATCCCACTAGCGATAGTTGGTTGCGTAATCTCACCTCCCTTCGGAATCCTTGCTGCGCTAATAGTCAATCGGCGCATGATAGCGAGATTGCCGGACGGCTGTTCTCAATCTGAGACTTTTGAAAGTGAAACGTGGGATCTGGATGGCAGCAGAATCTTCGAACTTCTCTGCATCGTGCTGAGTTCCATCGCGGCCGGCGCAGCGTTCTATTTTGCGATGTAAGTTCAGCAAGTACTCCCGACGGGAAGCGTCAGCTACCCAATAAACGAGAAGCGTTGCAATTTCCGCAGTCGAATGATACGAAGGTCCGCAAACCATCCGTGCTCTCTCTCCCCCCGTCGATACTGCTCGTGCCTTTCCGTTGCCGCAAGGTAGTCCACCCTATCCGCGTTCCGCTCGGACCCGGTGCCGAGCAAATCGATCGCGACTGGCCGGAGACTCGCCAGTTCTTTTCCGGTTCACATGAGCAGACGTTCAGAAAAAAACCGCTTGCTCTGATCCGAAAGTGGAATCCGCCTTTGGGTTCAAGTGCAGGCGTTGCTGATGAAGGTTTGCAACGGTGTCGGTCACCCCGACACTCTCTTTCAGCTCCCTGCACATGTCACCGTTCGACCTGAACGGGTCTTACTCCGCAGCGTCAGTCTTCACAGTTCGAAAGGACTCCCACGGTGCCGACGCTCTTCAACCACAGTGTTGCAGGCTCCTATCCGGACAGTGAGCTCGCGGGAATCGCAGGCGCGCCGCTCTACTCGACGCGTATCCTCGGCTGCACAACGCCGAATGACGTCGTTCAACTCCCTCCGGAAGTGAGGCCGGAGTTCGACTGGATCGGCGGCCACTACGACGCCGCCGGAGTGCCGTTCACTCGAAACGTGGTGTGGGATCTGGAGCTTGACCGAGCGCGCAGGTACGCTGACCATGATTGGTCAGTCTTCCTCTACTCTCGGCTACACGCCCGCGCGCGACCGGATCCCCGCTGGCTCGACGCATCGACGCGGATGAACGACAAAAACCGGTTCATTCAGCTCTGTTGGGAGCTGGGCATGCCGGTTCCGAAGACTCGATGTTTCAACCACAAGCGTGAAGCATCGCTCCGAATCGGCGACATCCCGCTGCCGATCTACAGGAAGACCGCGTGCTCGGCCTCCGGTGTTGGCGTCGTGTTGTGTAACGACCTCGAGGAGCTGGTCGCTGACCTTCGGGAAATGGAGGACGGCATCCCGTTCCAACTCCAAGAACCTGTGGAGTCACCGCGGGCGTTCATCAATGTTCAATACGGCATTCAGGCTGGGCAACCGATCCGCATCGGGATCACCGACCAGATGCTGAACGGCTACTCCCACGCGGGGAATCGCTATCCGACAGAGTTCCCCGACGGCGTCTGGGAGATCTGCGACCCGGTCGCGACGGCCATTGCCGACATGGGACTGCAGGGCATCTTCGCATTCGACGTTGCCATCGATGGGTACGGCAATCCGCTGCTCATCGAGTGCAACCCGCGGTGGAACGCCGCTTCATACTACTGGACGGTCGCACAGCGACTGGGAGCGCCCCACTGGTTCTGCACGAACCAAAAGGTCAAGGTCAACCGCCTGAGGGACCTCAACCTCGACGGCCTGGCGTTCGATCCCGCAACCAGGCGCGGGTTGGTTATCGTGTTGTGGGGAACGGTCTTGAAGACTAAGCTGGGAGTGCTCTACGCAGGGCATTCCCACGACGACTGTCTGGACCTGCAGCAGGCGTTCCTGCAGAGGAACGGCGCGTCGGCGCATTGAAGGTATAACGCCGAAGTCCATGACGGGGGAGCCGGCCGCTTCCCCGTTATGGCAGGCAATCAGCATGTCGCACTTGTATACATTGAACTGACTTCCTTGTGAGGCATCGTGCAATCCAATCAAGCTTTCGCATTCATCGACACGCATCTCGAAAGGACTCTCGAGCGAACGATTCAGGTAATGGACATCAACAGCCACAGCTTGAATCGCGATGGAGTGCGGAAGGTGCAAGACATATTTGGCG
Source organism: Bdellovibrionota bacterium (assembly GCA_046328905.1). Taxonomy (GTDB): domain Bacteria; phylum Bdellovibrionota_C; class UBA2361; order SZUA-149; family CAZDWZ01; genus JAXLVP01. The sequence continues at coordinate 3,098,194 of JAXLVP010000001.1, read as the reverse complement.
AGTTCCTTTCTGACCTCGGATTGAAAGTCGAACTACGTGCCGGCGGCCAATTTGGAGATCATCTCATAGCGGGCAACGACTTTTCGCAGGACGGGATTCTGCTCGTGGGACACGCCGATACCGCGCATGTCGAAGACACGCCACCGCGCCGAACTTTCAGAGACGGCGATCGAATTGTCGGACCGGGCGGCTACGACATGAAAGCCGGAGTGATGACATTTTTGCTGGCTCTGCAAGCTTTGAAGGAAACATCCGTTCTCTCGGACCTCCCGCTTCGTATTCTGATCATCGGAGACGAGGAGGTCGGAATGCAGGAATCATTCGACCTCCACGCAGAAGCGGCTGCAAACTGTTCTCGCGGACTCGTTTTTGAATCCGGTCGGCCCGACAATATGCTTGTGCTCACGCGCAAAGGCATCGCCATCGGTGCAGCCAGTGCCAGAGGACAAAAGGCCCATTCCGGAAATGAATTCTGGGAGGGCGCAAACGCCATACTGCGTCTATCAGAAACAGCTGTTAAGCTGGCTCAATTGTCGAGTCGAGAACGGAACGTCACGGTAAACATCGGAACTTTCTCCGGAGGCACCTCTCCGACAATTGTGCCTGACGAGGCGAAGATGAGATTTGACGTCCGGTTTGCTTCTCAACGCGAATTTGAGGAGGTGTGGAAAGAAGTTGAAGCGATTGCTCGGCAGAGTGAACGTCCGGGGACGCATGTCGACATCTCCAAGGTATTGATGCTCCCGCCCATGGAGCTCATTCCGGGAATGGACGAGCTCGCCTCATCCTATATCTCGATCTTTAAAGAGCTCGGGCAAGAGAGCTCAATTAACGGGCAGATCATCGGCGGGGCTAGCTCCGCTTCCATTTTGACTGCTTCAGGACTGCCGACCATAGACGCTCTCGGCCCCTTCGGCGAGGGCGCCCACACAGACTCCGAGTGGTTCTCTGCCGAGTCTTTTCGAATAAAGTGCAAGACCTTTGCGCTCTGGCTCCAGCGCTTCGGTACACCGAACTGATCGTTGCAAATGGTTTGCGACCTTCGAATGGCTGCCACCCGGATGACGTCGCACGCTGTCCATACTCGTACGGAGGCCCTGGCCCCGACTCCTCAAAGCGGTCGATATTCGGCGTACCGGTGTTGCTCAATACTAGCTTCAATATTCGCGGCAAGGCTATTGTACGCACCCCTAACGACGCCGTAACGTGCTTTTTGGCGACGGCGATCGTGCACTGGTGATCGGCCCATATCTGCTGGAAAAGAGGCTTCGTGTAATGGACGGATAACGTAGCGTGAGCGCGAAGCGACCCTCGACGCCGTTTCAAATACTTTTACGTTCGCGCGGGTCGCTTCTGCGCTCCACGCAGTTGTTATGGGCCCCCGACGCTAATGCACGGTTTCGGCTTTCGCAATCTTTTCGAGAGCGTCCACCATTTCGCCAGCCGTCTGAAATCTTTTTTCTGGATCACGGGCCATAGCCTTTAAAGTGAAATCGCTAAGAGCCGACGAGCATTTCACATTAATTTCGGCTGGAGGCGCTGCGTCCTCCTTTAAACGTTTGGTCATCGATTGAATAACGGAGTCAGCCTTAAAGGGTGATTCTCCGGTAATCATTTCATACGCGATTACCCCAACCGCGTAGATGTCTCCTCTTAGATCAACTGCGCCGGTTTCAAGGTACTCGGGCGAAACGTAATCGATAGTTCCAACTACCCCGCCATGGTCGGACAATCTCGGGCCGGTCCCGGCACGAGCGATGCCAAAATCTGATATTTTAACCGTTCCGTTTTTCGTGAGTAGTATATTTTCAGGTTTAATATCTCGGTGAATTATTCCGCTTGAATGAATGGCTTTTAAACCCGAACAAATCTGTATAAGCAACTCAATGATTCGCGCGGTATCAAGAGTGGTATGATTCGCGATTTCTTTGGCGAGATCGCCCCCCTCTATGTACTCCATGGTAAAACAAATAAGATCGTCGTCTCGAAAATACTCGTATGCTCGCACGACATTGGGGTGAGAAACGCCGTATGAGGCGACGATTTCATTACGAAAGCGATCGGATGCAACTTCGTCGCGGGCAACTTCTGGATAAAGGATTTTGAGAGCGACGTAATGACCAGCCATCTCAAGATGTCGGCACAGGTACGTCATCCCCATCGAACCATTGCCTAGGCACTTGATAATTTCGTAACGACCGTTGAATTTCTTCGTCATCGCTTTGCGAGAATTCGCGCCATATAACGTTGAGTTGAGCGCCAAGCGCCCTCTCCGCAGTCAAAACTACCACAAAGTCGGCCGGGGTGCTTGTGCGCTCCGACTAGTTGTTATCCGCGTGTTCCGAGCCGGCCTGGCTGGCTGTTAACTGCTATTGAGCGATTGAAATATCTTCTACCCACTTGAGACCGAAAATCCCGGTACGAAAAGTAATTTTAGCTGACGAAGACCCAGCGACGACTCGGTCATAAAACTCACGACTGACGGCTAGCGTGGCCTCCCCGCACTTGTTATGTGCCGTTTATCGTTTAGTCAATAAATACCGTGGTGCAGGTCCTTGTTCTTGCTCTGATTCAAAATAAGCGAGCGCGTTTGGCACGCAGATCAATATAGACGGAAGGCCAAACCCGACGCTTGCCTTAAGGGCGTCTGCAAGTGCAAGATCCTTTCCGTCGATCGACGAGTTGCAAGAAATTACCCGGCATGTTGAGCCCGCTCCGTTTTTGGTGAGAAGCTTTAAAATAGCCTCTGGTGTCGAATCGCTACCCGGAAGTGACTGCAAAAGGCGGCTATCGAAGATTTCCGAACACGAGTGGCAAAGTTTGTTCAAAAAACCGCCACGCTTCTTCTCGGACCCTAACTCGAAAAGCGCACGGTCTCGGCGAGCTTTCTGAACGAAGGTGTTAACGAATATTTCTTCGGCCGGATCCACGATTTTCCCCGCGGCACATAACGTTTGCGGGAGTTCCGGACGCCCGCAGGGCGGCCGTGAGCTCCCCGCAGTTGTTATCCCTCAGCGTCCTCTAAATTGCCACCGGCTTTCCACTTCAGCTTTTGGTGCTGCCGCTGATTGTTTCCGTCCGTGTACGAAAAGGTGATCGGAATTTCCAGCTTCTGTTGTTCTGGTCCAACCCATCGAAGTGTGATGGTGCCTTCTTGATCCGGTGCCAGCACATGTTGTGGGGAAATCAGGGCTTCAACAGGTGGATCCGTGGTGACTTCGATTTGCCTAGCCAAAGCGCCGACGTTTTTAAACTTGAGGCTCGCTCGACCCTCGCTCGCGTGAAAGATCGCGCCTGCCGCAGTGAGAACTGCACGATTTGCCCTGTCTTCGCGTTGTTTCTGTTCCTCCGATGTTGCTTTACGGCTGTCGAGATCCTTTGCGAGAAGAGAAGTCTGAAATTGTGCCGCCTCGCGCAATAATTGCGTGTCTTTGGTGTAAACGTAAACGATCAACCCAGTGCCACCGAGGATCAGTGTCTGCAACAATAAGAAAAACTCGGCAGTGGAGATTTGGACGACTAATGATCCTAGGTAACTGATCACGCGCTTCCCCATTCAATGGGATAACGTTTGGTTGAGCGTCAAGCGCCCCTCTCGGAAGTTGAAACTAGCACAAAGTCGGTCGAGGCGCTTGTGCGCTCCAACCGTTTGTTATGCCTGTGACGAAAGCATCCTATAAATCGCTCAAGTCCTTTTGATCCGGTGGTACCCAAAGTCCGAATTTGTTGGGTTTATATCCGTCAAGCCACTCGGTAAGATCTCGTCGGTCTTTTAGGATAATACCTCTGTTAAAAAGGTCACGTCTCGTATACTTCTTGAAATTTTTGAACTCATACGATGTCACTATAATGGATGCACGCCACCCGAACTTTTCTTTTTCGTTTTGCACCGCACCATAAACGCTATCGATAACGTTGACTCCGATTCTATCCTTGTGACGTTTTACTTCGACAAAGTATCGGATTTCGTCATCGATTTCCTTTACAGATTTTACGGCGAAAATATCTGCCGATGTTTGTTGGTTCCGGCCTACTAATCTGACATCTGAGAACCCCTGGCTTGCAAGAAGTTCGGCGACAAGGTGCTCGAACACATATTCATCGATTTGATTAAAGTCCTGATCGGTCGCTCGAAGACGTTCGATTAATTCAGGCGTCAGAACTCGAATCGCCTCGATCGGGGTTGGCAACAGAATAGTTGGGACGCCTGTAGACTGGTCGACAGGGACGTCATAGGTACCTTGAAATTGCGCGGCAAAATCCGACGGTAAATCTATATTTTCGTCGTCCTGAACACCGCGTGGATGTCGCATCTTGCGGAACGCATATGCGACGTACGTTGCGACGAACTGTACAGGAAGTTTTAGTCTCCTCGCAGTTAATTTGATTTGCTTATCGTGGTAATCGAAGGCCTGTTGTGCAGATCTTCCAAAAATGAGGTCTTCGGTCGGGTCTATCGGCTCCTTGGAGCGGGTGCCCCGCCGAGGCTTAGATGCCATTACCTCGTAGAGGATGAAACGCTCTTGAGGCGTTAAAACTGTGGCGAGGAGTTCTCTTGTCTGCTCGACTAGTCGCGTATTGAAGTTGTTATCGTCTTCTGGTCGCACGAGTGTGCCCAACTAAGAGGCATAACGTTAGCGGGAGCTCCGCGCGGGACGCGCGTGAGTTCCCCGCATTTGTGATCTGTTCTTTATTGTAGCAAACCAAGTGCCTCTAAACGAGGTCTAATTCTTCCCGGTGGATCTACCAGGATTGAGTGTATTCCAAGAGCGCTGGCCGCTTGAACGTTGACTGCAACGTCATCCAGAAAGATCGCTTCCTCAGCACGAGCTCGACACTGTTGAAGAATATAACGAAACCCTTCGGGTTGCGGCTTTCTTGTTCGGATTTCGACTGAGCTAAAAATGCGCTCAAAGTGTTTCAATACGGAGTTGAACTTATCCGGCCAAATTCGTGAATGAACTTCGTTCGTGTTAGTGAAGGCAACGATTCGATGCTTGGCGGCGAGCAATTGCAGACATTCGTCCGCTCCCAAATATTCTTCCCCGTAAATTGAATTCCACCCTGAAATAAACTGAGGGAAGGATAGCTCGATCGAAAGGTTATCGTGAATGTGGCGATGATAATCTTCGGGGGACAAAACGCGAAGTTTTCAAGATCACGATAAACGTCTTCAGTGCAAACCCTGAATGACAACTCCCACTCGAGAAGCGCGAAGGGCTATTGTAGGACCTCATCGTGTGGAACTAGCGGGCCCGCCAACGGCGACTATCTCGCGTGCGCCCTGAGTCCGGAGACGGCTCGATATTGAGAATTACCACATCCATTAGGCGGAGAAGAGCTTCCAAACACCGCCTGCACTAACCTTCGAACGGCACAACGCCGTTCGAGATTCGTGAGAAACCTAGCTGCCGAAGGCAACTTGACCAAACAGCCTAGGCAGTCTTAGCGTGAACCCTGATTCTCGATATCGTGAGAGTATTGTTCTACGTGAGTCGGCGTATGGTCGTTAAGCGGACCCACGACTGCCTCTAGCCCAAAACAGGCGACCGCTACGAAGAACACGCCTCCGGCGAATGCTATCGTCGCAGCGCAGAACGGAGCGAGCTGATAGTCGGGATCGCGTTCGCGAACGCCGGCGCGGCCGGCCTCAAATGCATTCCAGAGCAGATAAAGCCCCGTTACAGTCGCCAGAACTCGTATCAAGATTTCGCCGAAAAGATGGAACATGGTGGCCTCCCATCAAGCAACGCAAACATGCGGAAAGAGGTGGCTATGACAATGTGCAAAAACCGCACGGATAACCAACGAAGCTCTTCACCGCTCCCGCACCGCGGTCGCTGACCGATGGTCCGTGAGGGGGAAGATGGAGTCGAGATGGCCGAAGCCAGCGACTCTGAATTCAAACTCGAACGGCGAAGCGAAAGAACAGTCGCCGACCTGGTCCAGATGAACCTGTCGGCGCATCGTGTAACGAAGAGCGTTTGCGGCCCGATACTTCGAATGCCGACCTACCGGTTCGCGTAGACGTTGCGGTCGAAGTGGACCGCCAGCTCGAGCTCACTCCAATATTTGCCAAAGGGGTTGCATGCATGAAAAAGCGGCTCAAGACCACTTGGCTCTGAAAAAGATGCGGTGCCGGTTCCCGGTCGTGACAACCAACACGCATCCTTGCAACTCCGAGGCGAAGGCCCGGATGTCTCACGGCAATGACGTTCGATCATACCTTTCGGTTCGAACGCCAAGGTTCTGCCCGTCGTTGGGGTAAGCTGCACGGGACTTCGAGACTACGAATTGCCTCGAGTCTGTCGAACAGCTCCGTCCCACCGAAGTGCACCCACCACTTCTCGCGAGGACTCAGTCCGTCACGGAAGGAATAAAAGCCATACCACCCAAGGCAAGATCGATGAACGCCAAAGGATCCGAGAAACGGCCACTCCGACTGCATACGCTCCAGGTGTTGCCGCCTTAAAGCCATCTCTCTTGCGTAAGGGGAAGTCGGCCCAATTTCACACATGTCGAGGCTCCACTAAAGGTAGTTTCGGTACAAAAACGCTATAAACTGGGAAGCAGCACCGCGATGGGAAGTCCGCGGAGGACCTCCAATCACGGCGCGCCGAGATCTGCTCGAGGAGCTGACTGGAAAGATCACAGGGATTTCAATTGTTATTCTCGTTGATCGACGCTGCGTCACTTCCGAAGTCACGCACAGCCAGTTTTGTCAGCTTCAGTGGTTAGAGGTGCGCCGTGGGACGCGTCGTCGAGGTCAATCGGGTTGACTGCAAACCCTGTGTCGCCGGTAGGGCACGAAACCCTGACGTGCACCGGTGCACGTCTCAATGACTTGTTTCATTCTCGATTACAAGAATTTAAGAAGCGCTCTTCCCGGTCGTTTTTTGAAGTCTCACCGGGTAGAGCAGTTTAATTTACGAGAACGCCATTCGCGAATATGACAGATGCCGCTTCGCTCAGCGGCTGCCGGTGAGCTGGATGGCCGCCAACCGGCGGCCATCTCTGCTCGGAACTTCCCTACCCCTGAGAAACCTCGATCTGATTGACCACCTTAAGGCCGTGTCCGACCCGTGACGCGGTCTCTTCGATCCAACTCTTTTCTTCAGCGGTCGCCACCGGGCCGCGAAGAGTCACAACGCCATCAGCAACGATGATTTTCACATTTTTGCCGTTGGTCGAAAGTTTGTCATTGTCGACAATCTCCTTACGGATCGCTGCGGCCATCTTCGTGTCGGAGCCGGACAGACTTTGGTCATCTGCCGTCTTCCGATCGCTGTTCACGTCACGAGCATTTCTTCCGGTGTTGTCAGGTTTGTACTGCGACGCTTGTTCCTCGTTCGTCCGCGCAGCGTCGGGATCGGCTGCCTGCGATACGTTGGCGAACAGGGCAGTCGAACCGAAAAGAGCGACCGCAAAAACTACCCTCGTAACTCGACGCGTCAATGCTAATTGGGTCATGATCGTTTCTCCAAATTATCTGATGTTCTCATGGGCAATTACATCTTCGGGGTAGCTACCCGACGATCACGATCCATGTCGTCGCTGTGCTCCTCGGATCCTTTGCTGATATCTTCAGCGCCGGTCTCTTCGAGCACTCGTCGAGCAAGCGTAGCTTCCTCAGAAGTGTCCGCATGAACAGCGAGCAGAATGCCGCCGTCGTTGACCCGCCCTTCGTACCGTTTCGCCTCATACTCCGGAAGTCCCATACCGATGAGCCCACCTGCGATTCCGCCAAGTGTGCCGCCCACGCCAGCACCGGCAAGCGCAGCCATGATTGGACCGGCTGCGACGAAAGGTCCTACTCCCGGAATTGCAAGGCTGCCGATGCCCGCCAACCATCCTAAAACGCCGCCGATCGTCGCGCCTGATAGTGCGCCGGTTGCCGCTCCTTCCGGTGCCTTCGTGCTATTTTCGTGCGCAAACTTTTGGGATTCCTCGGATGACGACAGCAGCACGGAGATGTCAGTGTTGCTGAAGCCCTCGCTCTTTAAACGACTTACTGCGCTCTCTGCTAAACTGTAGGTCGGATAAATTCCGAACACCGAAACATTCTTGGCCATATGTCCTCGCTAAATGATTCAATTGCATTACACCTCGGCGATCGACCTGATTCGGTCGGTCGATGCCAACACGCCAGCCATCTCGCGAAACCCGGATTGTGAATATGAGATGAATCAACACTCTTCGAAGAGCGCACATGTCCATCGACCAACGCGGATCATACGCGACTGCACTACTATGGGGTTCGGCCTCAAAATCGGAGCGCACATAACTAAGCTTGCCGCTCGTGCCTGGGCTGGTGGTGCGACTCCGTGGTTAAGCGTTGATGCGAGGCTGACACTCAACTCAGCTGAAGGCGGCGAAGTATTGCTACAAAGCTTTGGGCGCGGCCAATCGCGCCCGTCGCTCATCAGCCGTTATTTTTTCTCGGCGGTTCCCGGCGCAGCCATCTTTTTGTGCTGCTCCGCCAGCATTCCTGCGGGAGTGATGTTTGCCACAGTGGACTGCAATTTGTTCTTCCATCCTGAGACTACGTCGCCATCGCCTCGCATCATCGCGTCAAAACCCGCTTTGGCTACATCGACCGGGTCGTCCTTTTCGTCGCTCCCCACTTTCGTGTCGAGCATGTCTGCGCGTTCGAAGAACTTGGTTTCTGTAGCTCCCGGCATCAGACACGTCACGGTGACGCCCGTATCCGCCAGCTCGGATCTCAGCGCAAACGAAAACGAATCGATGAACGCCTTCGTCCCGTTGTAAACCGCTTGAAATGTGCCTGGCATGAAGCCGGCAATCGAACCCGTGATTAGTATTTTACCCTGGCCGCGCGTTCGCATTTGATTTCCAATTTTCTGCAACAGATACACCGTGCCTGTTATATTGGTGTCGATTACGTGTCGTACTTTCTGGAAATCCTGCCCGAGGAAATCGCGACCTAAACCGTGACCTGCATTCGCGATCAATACATCGACAGGCCTGTCCTCGGCGGCAGCACAAAGCTGGTCGACGCCCTCAACGGTCGAAAGGTCAACAAGCAGCGCGCGCACCTCGACTCCAAGTTCGCGAAAGTCTTGGGCCGCATCGTTAATCTCCGCTTCATCTGCCGCGATCAACAGATCGTAACCGTCGCGGGCACAGAGCACTGCCAGCTCGTAACCAATTCCACTCGACGCTCCCGTTACCACCGCGAATTTTCCAGATGTCTTACTCATAGCGGAATTCTCCTTGTTTCGAGCCATGCTGCGACAATGCGCCGTTCTTCCGGCACTCGCAGTGATACACATCATGCGGTAATCTCATTCGATCCTCCGTCATTGCCTTTCCCGTGTCCCTCGATTCGTGAGCTCGCCCGCTGAAAGAAAGACGGGACGAAAAGCTATTGAGGTAAGTTTTCTATGGCGAGGCGCGGCGGATGCGCGTTCGGATAACGCTGCGAAACTGGGAGAGAACTATATCCAACATGAGTTTGCGCGGGCCGAGAACCGCAAGATTAGCGCAACTGCTGGAACGGGTGCGCAGGAAGCATACTGTCTCTCGGGCTAGGGTGAAAACTTCCTCTCGACATTAAGGGCTGCGCTACGAGTGTTCGAACACGTTTTGAGGAGTTAGCAGCGGGACACCACAGGTTGCTCCCCTCGCTCACGAATGAGCTGAGGGGAGTAAAAAACCTGTTGTGGTGCTGATACTGCTCCATCGCGGAGACCTGCCGATAAGTCGCTTCGGCAAGAAACGCGAAGGCGGCGGAGGACGTGCGTTGCGAAGGCTCTGGGAGTGCGTCGCGGAAGGCGTCGCAACCGAGCGCATAAAGCTTGTCCGTCGAATCCCACATCGGCACGGGGATCGCCGGAGTGGTCTCGACGAGGTCGAAGCGTTGCACGAACGCGTTAAGTTGAAGGGGCGTGAAGCGCCCCTTCCAAACAAGAACGTTGCCGAGCGGCGTCCAGAGTCGGATCGTCGGCTGCACGAACTTGGTCATCGAGAATGCGACGAACAATCCGCGGCCGTTGACCTGAAATTGCGGTGCCGGTCCGAGCCTGCCCGGTTTGGCATCCGCGTCCGTCGACTCCTGCTCCGGCGGCATCATCACGCGAATCAACTTCGCGATCGCCGCGATACGGCCATAGTGTGCGCGGAGCTGAGCGAGCGAGTCCCACCCGAGCCCGGAGACGGTGTGCCTTGCCGCCACTTCGGCGTAGTCCGAGAAGACGTGCGTCGGCAGAACGAGCGTGAGGATCTCGTTGATGTAGAGGTCGATGTAAGTCGTCGCGGCTCCGGCAACGGCGGTCTGGATCTGAAATCCGAGATCGCCCAGCGGACCCTGTGGGGCTGCCGCAGTCGGCACTTGGGAAAGTTGGCCGCCGACCGTGGATGCCATCGCCCCCAACACCGCTCGAAGAACGTTGTGTCCCGAAAGCTCAGTGGGGCCCTCGGCGAGGCGTGCCGCGATCATGTCGGCGCAGTCGTACACGGACGTCACGTTGAGCGGAGAGCTTCGATTGGGGAGAAGCTGCCGCAGACGTCTCAGTCGCTGAAGGACCAGGCCGCGATCGCGGAGCTGCGCCGAGTGCTCCTGAAACGATGCAGACGCCGAGTCCATGTGACTGACCTTCTGAGCCAACTCACCCGACGGGTTTCCGAACATGGGAACCTCTCCGGTTCAGGCCTAACCTTACTCTGTAGTGTCACCACCGCACCCTGGCGGTGCGTACACGCGGGGTCCACGGTTCGGGGGCGACTAGAAATTCTTTTGTATTGTGGAGAGCGTCAGATTGGACGCTAGAGTTTACCATCCGTCATTCCTGATGTAAAACGTGATGCCATCCCGGGTTGAAAACATTGTCAATGGCGTTAATGGCTTGCGTGACTTTGACTGTCGATAAGGTCTTCTTGATGCACAAGAGGCCAAAGACGGCAGGTCAAGAAAGGCGGCCGCGACGATGAGGAGCTCGCAGAGCCCAGAGGTACGAAAAGCGAGGCTTCGGATGGACACCACCTGCGTTTCTCAGGCGTAGAAATTGTTGTGTCGCCTCGCTTCCGGGGATAGCATGGACGATTGCGCAAGAGCTCGCGGTTAACGGTGAAGCGGACCTCGATGGAGCTTTCAGCTGAGGTCCTTCGCCCCACACGACACGAGGGGCGGGGGAACGAAGTGTAGACACTTTTTATTGGAGCATTTGATATGCAAGACAATTCGAGTCCGAAAGTTGGAATGATTATGGGATCACGCTCGGATTGGGGAACGATGCAAGAAGGAGCAAAGCTGCTTCAGGCGCTCGATATACCCTTTGAGGCGAAGGTCGTTTCCGCGCACCGCACTCCTGACTGGCTGTTTCGTTATGCTGAAACGGCCGAGGAAAGAGGATTGAAATTGATTATCGCTGCCGCAGGCGGGGCGGCGCATCTTCCCGGAATGGCTGCAGCAAAAACGACCTTGCCGATTATCGCCGTGCCGATCGAATCAAAATCTCTCAAAGGAGTCGACTCACTGCTTTCAATTGTTCAGATGCCCGCCGGTATTCCGGTCGGAACAATGTCGATCGGGATTGCCGGAGCGAAGAATGCGGCGCTCTACGCAGCGGCAATACTGGCCGCGTTCGATCCCGGCGTGAATGCAAAGCTCAAGCAGTATCGTCGCGACCAAACGGAATCAGTGCTCAAAGATTGTGATCTCACCATCGGTTAAGAAAATGCGTATCGGAATTCTCGGTGGCGGACAGCTCGCCCGGATGCTCGTCTTAGCTGGATACCGCCTCGGATTCAGCTTCCGGATCCTTGACTCCCAAGTCTGCTCGGCGACCGCTGAGCTCGCTCCGTGTTCGGTAGGAGATTTGTCCGATGCAGCAGCGCTTGAAGCATTCGCAAGACAAGTGGATGTCGTGACATCGGAGAATGAAAATATTCCAGCGCAAGCGTTCCAACATATTTCACAGTTTGTGCCGTGCTACCCATCCCCAGAGGCGATCCGCCTCACCCAAGACCGCCTGACGGAGAAGCAAACGTTTGACGCTCTCAACATTCGAACAGCGCCATGGCTTCCGATAGAGTCTCAGCTCGATTTAGAGCGCGCAGGCTCAAAGCTTGGTTACCCTCTAGTCATTAAGTGCCGTCGGATGGGATATGACGGTCGAGGCCAATGGAGGTTGCGGTCCGCCGATCAACTCGACGCGGTTTGGAGGGAGATAGACGGCATTCCCTGCATCGCAGAAGCGCATGTCTCTTATGCTCGAGAGCTCTCGATTATCGGCGTTTTTGGCAGGGACGGCTCATCTGTCATTTATCCGCTGGCCGAAAATGTCCATCGCAATGGCATTCTTGATTGTTCGCTGGCTCCGGCGCCCAACCAGGCTCCAGATCTGCAGGCGGAAGCTGAGCGCTACCTGAGGAGCTTAGCAATGCACCTTGGCTATGTCGGAACCCTCGCACTTGAGCTTTTCGAGGCTGAGGGCAGGCTGCTCGCTAACGAATGCGCCCCTCGCGTTCACAATTCCGGACACTGGACGATTGAAGGCGCAAAGACAAGCCAGTTCGAAAATCATTTGCGAGCGGTTGCGGGACTTCCCCTCGGCAGCACTGACCCAGTCGGACTTTCATTCATGAAGAATATCATTGGCTCGTTCCCACCGCTTTCTTCACTTTTAAGTAATCCCCAGCTGCATATTCATAGCTATAACAAAGAACCAAAGCCCGGGCGCAAGATTGGACACGTGACCGCGGTAGCGAAGTCCTCCGCAGAGTTGGACATCGAGCAAGTTCACAAATTGATTGATTCGAATTAGCGTCACCGGTTCGCCACGACCTGCCCCGTTCGGATAAAATCCGATTCGCAAGAGGCTTTAAAGTTGTTCGATTTTAGGTTAACCACAAACGACGCCTGCTCTCTCTCCTCTTTCATTTGAGCTCCAAATTTCCTGCTTCCTTGACAGCACTCGCTTTCAAGGAGGCGGCGAACATGTAGGTTCACGCCCAATGAGCGGCTTCATATGAGGAGGTAGTGATGCTCGAGTCCGCACCGTTCCTCGACTGCGTTGACCTGGGTACCGAGCTTCCCGTCCATTGGAGGATGGACAAGGACGGATTGGTCGGCCGAACCGCGTGGGTCACCTTGCGTCCTGGAGACGGCCCTTGGGACCCGCCGCTGCAGCCGGGTCAGGTTTGGATGGTCCGATTGGCGTCAAGGATCGGCGACGACGAGTTTCTCGTCGAACCGCTCGACACTAGAGCCCATCGCGGCACTTATCCTCTGGACGATCGCGAAGTGGCACTGCTGCTCGCTCGTTCGTCCTTTCGCGCAAGCTCACGGCGTTCCGAGCTTAAGGAGCTCCTCGGCCGAACGTTCGAGGTCTCCTTCACTTACAATCACAAGGGTCTACGGGCAGAGTTCGAAGGTCGCTCGGTTTACCCCGACCGCGACTGGAGAGATCCGTTCCCAGAGCCGAATCGACGCTACCTCGTAGAAGTCGTTGGCGAGACCAAGAACGGTCGAGCGGTCTTCGTCACCCGTGCGAACAGCGATCGCACCAGCGACGACATCGGGGACGGAAACGGAGCTCCGCAGCTCGCTAACCACACCTTCTTTCAGGTCGCGTTCCAACAGGGCATGCATGGAATGCAGGCGAGCCACGCCGGCAAAGAGGTCCGGCCGGACAGCCAATGGACACCGGAACCTCAGGCCGGTCGACGGTACCTGGTCGAGGTCACTTCGACCGACAACGATGAGATTTTGTATGTGCATCGGGTGGATCGGTTCGAGCTGACTTTTCGGGTTGGCCGCTCGGGCCCCGAAGCAAGCCACGGCGGTCGAAAAGTCTTTCCCGCCAGGCGATGGCCGAGCCCAGGCCCGGTGCCCGGCCAGAAATATTCGGTCGCGATCACGTTCGCAACCGAAGACGGCAAGGCCTACTACGTGATGCCCGCGAACAACGAATAGGTGGACCCGTCACTTACGGTCAACCGGGAAACATCCGGGGCGCCGAATGGTTAACGTTCGTCGCCCCGCTGTCTTTTTTGCAGCCCCCCCCAACCTGTTTTTGGTCACCGGGCCACGAAGCAGTCCATATCCGGAAGCGCTCATTCCACGGCTTCAAAACTTCGTTGAGCTTCAAGCCTTCGAGCCTCTGACACCGAGCAAGTCTCTTCGGTAGGAAGCCATCTCACTGAGCAGGAGTCGTCAGAGCTCTCGATTTTTCAAAGCAATACAACGGCTGCCGCGACCTTACTCGGCATTCGCATCGTGAGCTGCAAGATTTCGGAAAATGGTGATAATGAGACTCATCCGGGGCAGGTGCGCTTTCGAACCAACCCAATCCCCCCGGTGAATAGAAGTTTTTTGGAGTGCGTCTGAACGCGCTCCGAACGAAACTGGATCTCTAGGAGGTCAAAAACCTAAGGAGCCAGTGCCGATGCTCAGTTAGGATACTCAACAGCGTCCGATACCTGAGCACGTCCGTCTGTTCAGAAGCAACGACGAGCGAACAGCCGGCGGCAGCAAACTTCTGGAGGCGGCGCTCTCTTTCAGCGAGCTGCCCCTTACAGTCTGCCATCTCTTGTTCGATGAGGTTCCAGCAAAGGCGCTTGTTCTTGAGCACGACGTCGGGAAACTTTCGATCGAGAATCGCCGCTTCGAGATAGGCAACCGCGATCTCTCGCTGCGTTTCTAACTTTGCAACTGTGTTTTCGCGGAACGCGCGATCAAAGAGCGAGCGCCACAACCTCAGCCCCGACGCATAGCTGGGAATGACCGGTACGTGCGTCCGATCCGCGGCCGCTTCGAACACCGTCGCGAACAAGGACGATTCGTCAAGCTCCTCGTCTGTCGTTTCCGGCTCGTGCCCTCCGACGGCCCTTCGGATTGCTTGACGCATGAAATCCGTGAATCCAAGTTTCAGTCCAGTACCTTCAATCAGAATAAACGGTTTCGTCACCATCATGAAAATTGCCATCTTGTTGCCGAGACCATTTGGCTGGAGCAAAATCTCCGGGGGCAAGCCAGAACGAAGAAGCTCCAGAATGAGCCGTTCATAATATGGCATGACCACTTGGCACTGCTCGCGTTCCTCCGGTTCGGCTAAAGACATCAAGGCATCCCACCCGTCCGAGCGAGTGTAGGAACGAACCATGAAGACCGGCAACAGATCCCCATTGCCAGACCGCGAACTCGAATCAAGCCGGTCTTGAATCTCCGAAACAATGTTCTGCAACAAATTGTGAACATAATCGCAGAGCATTGCGACCTGTGTCGTTGTGATCGACCGCGCTGCTTCGCACGCGATCTTCAGGGATTCATGGAGGTCTTCGAACTTAATTTCGTCGCGGACAACATCGAGCACTTCCCTGGTGGACAAGGTGTGGTGCTCTTTGTAGGCCTGGATGCCTGCAGCGAGACGCATCAAGTGAGAACGATCGAACATTGGCGGACTCCGGGGAGGTAAAAAAGGAAAGCGCATCTGCGCCCACCAGTTGAAATGACTGGAAGGCGCAAGCGTTGTAACCGCCTACCGGAGATAAACAGTTGGAGAGAGCCGCGAGCATAACTACACTAAATCACAGCGTAATACAATGCTCTTAGAGTACCGTTTCCCCAGCCTTCAAGTGCTCTCATTTCCTGGCCTTTTGCGACTTTCACGAGTGGTCAACGAGGCGTGACTGCGGGGAAGTGTCATTTCGTCGGGGTTTGGATTAGTCGCGGCGCCCTTCTCTGCACTGAGCGAGCTCCAAGATTCATGAGCCAAGCAGATAGCCGCCGGCTGAATCACTTCCGGTTGCTCTCTTTACTTTGCGAAGGCATTCATCGCCGCTACAAGCTGCGCTATGTATTCGGGCTCCGACTTAAACTGGCAATATGCGGCCGCCAGGTCGAGGCAAGCCTCCGCACGACGAGAGTCCTGGCGTTCGCCAGTGCGGCGACCGAAAAGTCTGCTCGTGTGCGAACCTCCTCGGCAGGAAGAGCGCTGAGCCGTTTTGGTTTGCTGCGACAGTTTTCCTGGGCGTCCAGATACTACTTCAAAACCCACTGGTTGTTGGCCGCTGCAAATCACACGCCTCCACACCTCCGTTCACAGTCCGCTGCCGTTTTGACTTGAAAGACGCATCAGAATATCATCCACGACCTTCCTTCCGTTCATTGTCCATCTCAATCCCCTACGCAATCTTCGTGAGTGGAGTGGTTCAAGCCTCTCCGTTCAGCGTTACCTAGGTTTCCCTTTCAGCGAGGACAATGTCCTATGTTGTTTCGCCAGTTGAAATTTGGACTGAAGCCCGATGGCGTTCCCGCTCACTTCCTTGTTTATGCAAAGGAGACTTTTGCCGACGGCAAATTTGGCTTCGACTATCAGCTTTATCATCCTGAAACGAAGGAGCTCATTTCAAGCGGACATCTCGAGCAGGGTGCGGCTAACTCCGGGACTTGCGGCTCGACCCACTGGATGATGAGTTGCATTTCGTTCGGCACTCACTTTCTCGCCGATCGCCCCGACCTGCTCACGGAGTATATCATTCGATATAAAACTATCGTGAACCAACCGGACAGCGCACTGTCGGACCTGGGCGTCATCTTCATGCTCTTCGACGAAAAGCAGGGCACTTACCTGCTCGGCGCACAGCTATCGATGGATCTCCGCTACGCCATCGAGATCTACACCGGCGGGCAAACAAAGCCGTCCGAAGCCGCGCGAGTGTTCGAGCTCTTCGAGACGTCTCCGCTCAAAACGTTCGTCCTTGTTGAACGCAACGGCAACTGACGAAGAGGTTACAATCACCGTCGGAGCGACCCCCTGCGCTCCGATGGACGGACGGTTGTCAGAGCGCCGAACGGAGCTCTGTCAGAGGCAGACGGGGACAGCGGTGGGGCCTCATTCCCAGCTTCCGCGTTTCAACGTGTCGACGTGAACGCCTTATTTAATGCGTGGGAATATTCACCCGCAGTAAACCCGGGACATCGACGCTCCACCTCGGCCACGAGAAAGCTCCACGTGCGCTTCCACTTCGGGCCGCCGTTGTCGTCTTCAAGGTCCGGCCATTGACGATTGCGATATTGCTGCGCAACCGCGAGCGCAGCAGCTTCGATTCTGCGGCCATCGTTCATGGGTCACCGGAGAGGGTGTTTTGGATAAGCAGTCGCACCTGATAGCCAAATAGATCAAATCCCGAAACATCGCGAGAAACATCCCGATTTGCACACTTTCCGACCGCCTCCCCTCGATCGGAACCCTGCTGGCTGCCGGTAGCCACTCCAAATCCACGCAACTCTTGAAAATCTTCGTCCCTTAAAACCGCGTCATCCAGGGTGTATAATCAATAAATAGCAAGCGGAGGTCCGAGTGATGAGAGCCAATCAAAAGACTGCCGTCAGCCTCAATCTGGAGAGCGAAAACTACGTCGCTCTCTTCGAGCGTCTCTCCCGCCTTTACGAAGATCATCCCGAAGATGACGAAATGCTTTTCCTGTTCGCGCACGTTGCGCACAAGCTCGAGTTCTACGAGCTCGCGATTAGCTTAGGTCGAACGCTCGTCATGAGCTCACCTTTGTCTGAGGCGAAATCAGTCCTACTCTATGAGGCTTACCTGGCTTCCGGTGATCTCCACGGAGCTTTTTGTGAAATGGATCGGCTCACGGCACTCGGCCACTCGCCTGAGTACGGCAGAGTGTTGGCCGAGCTCGGAGAGAATCTCGCTCGCCTTCCCCAGCACTCCGAATACGAACGACAGCTCAAGCGATACTACGAAATCATGAAAGAAGCGTATTCCTGTCGTTCGGAAGCACCGGAGCATGTGCTGATTGATCTGGTCCCGGACTCACCGGTGTGGGACCGACATTGACGGGTCCGCATAACGCTCGTCGTTCAGGTCATCGCCCATGGAACGATGTTCCGCTGGAATTGGAAAGGAGAACCGGGTTTCGTTGCTATCGCCCAACCCGTTTTCCGGACCACCGCTCGGCTAACAATGGCGTCTATAGGCCAGTTGAGCCGTCCACCCAGTGATTTGTAACGCGATAAAGTTTTTGATACCCTTCCGGGACCTTTCCCCCTGCTCTCTCTCCTCAACATTTTTAGCTCTCTGTCCCGACAGCGTGACGAGATACGCCCTTCGTCACGCTGTGCGGATCGATCCAAAAAACGGTTTTTTTGGCGCCGCGCGACACACCCCGGAGAAGCATTATGTCCATGGCATACGCCGACGATAACTCTGACCGACGCAACCAGCCTGTAGTCGTCCCGATTCTGATCGCGATCAACCTGCTCGTCTTCGGCATTCAGCTCATGAACCTCGAACGCTCGGTGTTCGGCTGGGGCATGGTCCCGTACGAAATCACCCATCACACCGACCTTGTCGGCGAGTTTCCGCTCGAATCCGGCCAGAACTCTTTGGGGCTGTTCGATGGGGAGCCCGCAGCGAAGAAAAGCAACGAACCCACGATCGTGAAATATTATCCGGCGCCCCTGTCGGTGTATCTGACGCTCATCACCGCCGTGTTTTTACACGGGGGAGTCATGCACGTGCTCGGAAACATGATGTACCTCTGGATCTTCGGCGATCAGATCGAAGACCGGCTCGGCCGGGTGGGCTTCCTGATTTTCTATCTGGCCTGCGGTCTGGTCGCGAACATCGGCTATGTGCTCGTCTACCCGGATTCGAAAATTCCAACTGTGGGCGCGTCAGGCGCCATCGCCGCCGTGATGGGGGGATATGTTGTCTTACACCCCATGAAGAAGGTCTACGTGATTCTCTTCTATCAGACGTACCGGTGGCCGGCGTGGATCTATCACGCAATCTGGTTCGCCATGCAAACGTTCGGACAATTCGGAATCTTCGGCAACGGCCAAGTCGCCTACCTGGCCCATATCTCGGGCTTCGCCACCGGATTTGTTGTATTTCTCGTCGTCCGCAAGCTCGACTGGCCGAAGCTGCCGCCGGCGGCGCTGGAGCTGAAAGAAACAACCAATTCGCGCAGGCTCGTTCACGTGACGGCTGCGGACTGATAAGGTTAATTCTCCGACGGTGTGCGTCTCGGTCTGAGACACGCGCTGCTGCGGAGAGGGATCGAATCTCCGCACAGCGCTACCGAGAGCCTTACCTTCTCCTTTTCTTGAAAAAGCCTAGTTAGGCGTGAGCTGAAGAAATCGTCCGCGTTCAGCGAGTCGGACGAGCGGTGCGGTATCGGGCAGGGCGAGGTTGAGACGACAGTGGAACTCGAGCTCCTTTTTTTGCAGCGCAAAAAGCTTACCGCTCACCGGGCACCGGAACTTTTTTGCCAGCACACTCTCCGAGACGTCGCCCAGCCCATCGGGCATATCGGCGGCATCTCCCAGCTCGGGAGGATCGTCCGGCTGCCAGCGGTAGCCGCGACTCATAGCAACCTGTCGATCGAGCGGCAGAAAGTCATTTGCCTCCGATCGGTTGAACGAATAAGGCGAGAGCGTTGGGGGAAACGGCTCTCCGTATTCGCCTCGTTCGATCATCTGTCGCTTTATTCGTGAGACCAAATCCAAGTATTCACTCTTTGAATACTCCTGGTTCAGGACGCAGTAGCTGTTCCGCCGCAGCCCGACGCTCCCAAAACAATGGGTCGATCCGTTCGATACGTTCGAACAATACTCGATGTGCTGCACTCCGTTCACACAGTTGGACGAGAAGCGTATATCGAATCCGTTCGCGCCGGACGCTTCGCAGCAGTAGAGCAGCTCAGATCCTGCGCCCATTCCAACTGTGAAGAATGAGCTCTTCAGCTTGTCCGCGCCGATGCAATACTCAAGGTCTTCCACATTGTGGCAAAAGAAACATTCCGTCGCTCGGCCGCACTCGACGAGGTAGTTTCCGGTCGAATCTTCGCACTTCTCGAAATACGATCTCCTGCCCCGCTGAGCGAGGGCCGCAACTCGCATCATCCAAGCTTCGCATTCGCTTCGTCGTGAAAGGTCGATCGCAGCGATACGACGATTGTATTCGGTTGGGGTCAGCTGCTCGTTCAAGAAGCAATGGGATGCATGCACGAGGCCGACACAGCCGAAGCAATCATTGCAGCCGACACAGTCAGTGAGAAAGCGTCCGGATGTGCAGTTCCGGCAGTTTACCGAAAAGGCGAGGTCGAAACAGCGCGAGATATCGCTACAGGCGTAGCAAAGCTCGCTCTCGACTACCCAAACACAATCGACCACATCTTTGGCAGTCCGAAGATATCGAGAATAGAGACAGTCTTCCGCTCGCTGAGCACGAAAGCAGAGATAACAATTTTTACTCCATGACGCGCCGTGACTGAAATCGCAGTTTTCGTTGGATGCGGCGACGCCGATGTGAGCGCTGAATGGGACCACTCTGAGCAACTCTTCGAATTGTTCAAAAAAGCCTCTCCTAAAGTCGTAGGGCCGCGCATACTGAGTAGCGTCCAGCTGCGATTCGAGGATGCTGTTATAAACTTTGAATCCGGAGTCAGGTGGAATCGGGGAGATGATCCGTTTTCCGCTGATTGCGCAGACACCGTGATAGAGATACGGGCTTGCTCTGAAATTGAGAATCCTCCTCAACCGCTCCCTCGGAGCGAGGTTGGGCAGCGGCACCGACTGCTGCTCGCAGTAGTTTCTTTCGGCATCGGAGATCTCGAACTGTTCTCCGCTGATTCGGCAAAATGGCATGGTCGGTCCAAGAGAAGAGCGACGAGGCCAGCTAAGGCGCTACGGCTCGAGACAGGACTGTATCTTCACATGGGCTCGACAGTTAAACAACAATGACGGCCACGCGCGGCGGGATCAAAACAGGGAGACAATGGTTCAAAGCGGCTTAATAAAGATCATCGTTTTGGCTGAGCTCAGCATAGCCTGCGGCCCTCCGGCGGAATGAGAATTTCACCCGCCGCGTGCCGAATGCGCTTCGAAGAGTTGAAAGCTGCCGCTTGAGTGGTTGTTCCCTGGCGGCGGGGCTGGACCGATTTCCAGACCCCGCCTTATAACCGCTCGGTAAGCTCACGCCGACGGGAACACGAAGCTCTTGTCGGGGAGCGTACCGTTCAGACGATGCCACGACGACCGAGCATACTCGGGGTCGGTCGTGTTGTACGAGAAGCTGGGAACCCGAATCTCTCGGATCGGCTCCTCTACGTTGTCGTCAGGGGTGCGAACGAGCGGAAATCGCCCTTCATGCCAGAGCGCGTCCACCAGCTGGAAGCCGCGCAGTGGATGATCGCTATTCCAGTACATCACGACGCGAGAGGCCTTCAGACGGTCCATCGCGCGCAGGATGGCGGAAGCATTGTCCTCGGATCGCTGCGGGAACGGGTACTCGACGACGCACTTACCGAAGTGACGTTCGAGACACTGTTCTTCGCGATCGGTCGCGCGGCGCCATGGGCACCACATGACCAGCTCACCGTCCTTGACTTCGGGGTCCCGAATGGGCGACGAGTTCGAATGGGCATCACAGAGATAGCCGAATCCGTACGTGTCGCTGATCGGGATGAGCGGCCGACAGCACCGATAGTGTCGCATGACGGCCAGCAACAACATCGTGTCAGCCGACGTCTCGACCACCAGCTGCGTAGCCTGGGAAGCTACGAAATGCTCCCACAAGCTTCGGGCAGACTCGGTCCCCCAGTCCCTTTCGCAGAATTCGACCGTGGTCGAATCTCCGAACAGGGTCCGCAGGTTGTCGACCTGAGCGTCCGTGGGTGCCTGTGCCGCGTAGAAGTTGATGTGCATTGCAGCCCTTTCGCGCAAGCGGACATCGAAAAAGAAAACCTTCCACCTCAAGCAGCGGCCTAGTCAGTAGCACTGGCTAAGTCGCCGCTCGCAAAGCCATCTACCCAAACATTGATTCAGAAGGTTATGCGGGATAAAACGTAAAAAGTATCGGATAAAGGTCTCGCTCAATGGTTGTTTCCGGCACTGATTGCGATCAAGGGACGGGAACTGTATGTCGTAAAATGCTCGTCCCGTTCACTGAGCCAGGTCCGGCTGAGACGAATGGCTCTGCTCCAAGAATCGACCGGTTTAGCTCTCCGAGAAAAAGCTGAAAGTGGAGTCAGTTGCTCTCGCTGCTAACCCGCGAACATCGAACCTTGGTTCGGTTTTAACCTGACCGGGCTTTACTCTTCGTTACCCGCAGAAGCATGGCCCGCCGGCGGAGTTGCCCTGACAATGTATTGAAAAGCACTGCCCCGGGAATCCGTCGTTGGTTCGACATGGCTGTGGGCAGCAGTTGGCCAGACACTCCGGCGACCGGGCGTAGTCAGGGACTGAGCAAAACGCTCCGCAAGGGAAGCTTCCACGTAGCGCGCCACAATACGTGTTTGCCGGCAAACACGGACTCGGCGAAGGTTGCGGTGCGGCAGCAGGCGGTGGCGGCGGTGCGGGCGGCGGAGGTGGAGGTGGAGGTGGCGGCGGGGGCGGAGGAGGTGGACACGCCTCCGCCGCGTAGTCCGATTGCATGCGCATCGTGTAAAATCCGTGGAGCGCAATGCGATACTCAATATCTTTGTATTCGCCGCTAATCCTTCGTTTCGAATCCGTGATAGCGGTGAGCTGATTGATGTCCTCTCCGCCGTAGGCTCCACCCGAATGCACTTTGGTATAGACGTAGAACAGCAGTCTGTTCACGAGAGGGATCACGAGCTCGTAGTAGTGCGTGACTTTCACTGTGATGAGCGATTTCTCCGTGTCAGTTGGGTCATCGAACGTCACGACTTCACCGCATCCGATTCCGTCTTTGTGAAGCACTTCCACGCTAGTAATTTGCTCATTGAAATAGTTGAACGCAGGTTCAGAGTCGGTCGCTACGGAACCTTCGTAATTTTCCATGAAACCGCGTGGAGTGTCCGCTCGCCCATGGCCGGGGAAGGTCGCGAGCAGTGAGACTCGGGCGGCCTCCTGCATCTTTACGGGGTCGGCGCCGCTCACGATCGCTGCCCGCGCGGCATTATACGCAGCGTAACGCACGAGCGTATAAGCGTTCAGCACTAAAGCGAGCTGTATCACTCCCAGAAGCGTGAAGAGCAAGGTAAGCGCAATGATGACGAACTCTGCCATCCCCTGCCCCGACTCATCAGTCAGGCATTCGGATGGCCGCTCTCGCATAGCAGATCGAAGAAGAAGGATGAATTCCGGGTTCATCAGAGCAAGCGTTGGATTAATCGCTCACTCATAGCCAGATGGCGGCCCGAGTGTCAAACCGACCGCCGAAGAGCCGTTTATCGAACCCGGAGCGGAAGGAAAAGGTTTCGGATCGAATGAAAGTGTCGCGCGTCGGAGCGCAGCCTAGTCGGCAAAGTACGCCGTCTTCCTCCTCTTCGTGACGTGCCTGAGGAGGAAGACGGCTACCGAAGCAAATTAGCGAAGTCCTCCCGAGACCGCGAGCGACTCACCCGTTACCCACCAGGATTCCGATGATGCCAAAAACACCGCGACTTTCCCAATGTCTTCCGGTTGGCCCGCGCGGCCGAGCGGCGTGCTGGCGACCATACCTTTTTCCATATCTGAACCGGAGATCCCGACCTCGTGTACTCCCTCGGTCAGCGTGTAGCCCGGGTTAATAGAATTCACGCGAATATTTTTCGGACCGAGCTCCGCTGCAAGGGTGCGCGTCATCGAGTCAAGAGCGCTTTTCGTCGCAGAATAGATCGAAGACGCCGGAATCGCGCTGCGTGACACGACGGAGCTGACGTTGATGACATTACCGCCCTCAGGTCGGAACTGCTTCACAGCTTCTTGGGTGGCGAGCAGCGGTCCGAGAACATTGATATTGAACTGACGGTGAAATTCGTCTTCGGTAACGTCCTCGATCGGATCGAACTTAAACACCCCGGCATTGTTCACAAGAATGTCAATCGTTCCGAATGCCTTTTTCGACTCGGCAAAGAGTCGTTTGATATCAGCGGATTTGGAAGTATCGGCCTGCACAGCGACTGCCTTCCCGCCGAGCTCAACGATCTCGGCGACTACTTTTTCGGCTCCCGCCTTACTCGAAGCATAATTTACAACGACTGACGCGCCGGCTCTCCCCAACGCTTTCGCAATTCCCGCTCCGATGCCCTTTGATGCTCCGGTAACGAGCGCCGTCTTTCCACTTAGAATCGCCATGGTTGTGTTCCTTTCCTGACTGAAAGCTTTGTTTCTATTCGTTCACGCTTCGTGAACTATTGTTCACGATATATGAACTAGTTCTCGCGCTGTCAAGTTCGTGTTACAATCGGAGGGATATGAAAAAGGACGAGCATCCGCCAGTCAGTGCAATTACTCTCGAGGACGTTTTAAACGCCCTTGCGGACCCAATGCGTCTGCGAATCTATGCGGAAATCGAGGCAGCAAAGACACCCCTCATTTGCTCGCATTTTCTGAAGATCGACAACAAGACCGTTCCAAAATCCACGCTTTCGAAGCACTTCAAGATTCTTCGCGCCGCTGGGCTCATTCGGTGCGATCGCAGAGGAGTTGAGATGTTGAACAGCTCTCGAGCACGAGAGTTCCGCAGCGCTCACGGCGATGTCGTAGAAGCTATCGTCGCGGCATATCGAAAACAAACGGCTCGTGGGAAGAAACGTTGAGACTTTCTGCCCTCGACTCTTCGGTGGAGTCGACATTCGCTTCGGAATCTGTTTCTGAAATGGATGGGTAGCGCGTTCGATAAAACGAAACGTGGACAATTTGACTCGGACGACTGGGCGCTTCAGCGCCGATGCATTGACGGGACGAAATGGTCCGGAGGGCGGGGTCTATCAGATTTGAATTCAAATCCATCCAGTCCCCGCCGAAAATCGCTCCGGGTCCTGTAAACATCAGTTCACGCTTTCATACGAAATTATTTTTCGACGAAATCTTCAATGGGGCCTTTGAGACCTGTAAGGTCACCGCTCAAGCCGGTCCCCTCACCCCAAACATCTGACGCATCACCACTCAGGCCACTGACGTTGCCTGACAGCCGACCAACGTTTCCTCGCAACTTCGACACATCGTGGAAGATACAATCGACGGGTCCGCTGATGTTCGACACATCTCCGATCAGAGCCGTTACCGGCCCGACGATGTTTTGCGGATCGCCTTCGATGTCCGAGACGTACCCTGAGATATTGTGCGTCTTGCCTTTGATTCGGCTGACATCTCCGGCCAACTTATCGAGCGGACCATCAACTCCCGACACATCGCCGAACACTGCATGGGCATCGCCCGTGGCGTTCTTCGCGTCCCCATACAAACCCGGCTGCACGTTGGTGAGACGTTCAGCGTTAATGAGGGGGAGATCGAACCGCTTGTCTGGACCTGGTTTCTCACGTTTCAACATTACAAACCTCTCTACTGTTTGGAACAACAAACTTCCGCATATAGGCAAAGCCACACGTATCGGCAGCGCCATCAGCACAGCTGTCCCTTCTGTCACCCCTCAGAGCGGAAAAGAAAAAACACGTAATCGAGAGGAGAGACAAAAGAGACTGCCTGTGCCGTTCTTGCGCGGGTTACCCCCAGGCAGCAGTTCGCGAACGAAACGAACCTAAAGAATTCAAATAGATAGCCCCGCGCTCCTTTAGTAACCCTAAACTCATCGGGTTGCTAAAAGAGCGAAGGCTTCTCGACCGCATAAACAACACTGGGAAGGAACAGCGGATTACCTACTTCGGGCCGCGGTTTTATCACTGAGCGCGGAAACAGTCAATCGAGACCCCGTTGAAGCATTTCAGCGTATTGAGCCCCGCCCCGGCTCCGCAAAGCGGTCGGCGCTGACGGCTGCACAAGCCCAACGCGCTCCTGCCTCCAGGCCTACTCCTTCAGCTCAGTGGCAAACTGATAGCTTTCTCCCGCGCCGTGTCGAATGACTGCACGAGTGATGTTGTCGGGGACGCTCGGCTGAACAACAACGGGGCCATATTTATTCGCTAGAGGCGCAGCGCAGGATCCGGGTCACATTTCGGCCCAAAATGACATGAGAGATGCGGCACGAGAACGGCTGCGGTCAACCAAGAGAACCACAGCCGAGCTCAATGCCGATGCATCTTACGCCTCCGCCGGTATAAACCGATACTTCTTCATCGTTTTACGTTCCGCGTTCGAAGCGGCCCGCTTGAACACAACGCCCTGCGCCAACTTCATCAATGTAGCCAGTCCCGTGAGTGATGTGTTCATCGGATACCATTCGTTGACTCGGGTCTGCTCGGACAAAAGAAGTGCTCGAGCCTCAGCAGTCGTTGCTGATTTCGGTTTGAGCAGAAGCTGGATTGCTGCAAAGCGTGTACCGAATACCTCACGCAGCGTTGGATGAACGGAATCGCTCGCGGCGAGTCCTTGCAACATCTGCAGATACACTGCGGCATTCGTGAGTGGATTACCGGTGTACCAGTCGATGTAGCTTTGGTAGTCGGAGATCGTCATGAGCGTCTTCAACATCGAATGGACCTTGTCGTCCCCTCGACGCATGCGAACGGCAACTATCGAAAACGCTTCCTTGATGGTTTCGTTCAGATCGATTCCATAGTGGAGCGCGCAGCCAACAGCATCCATCAACATGTCGCCGAAGATCCGCATCTGTCTTTCGGTCGGTGCACGGCAGATTCCGAGCTCATCGAATTCGCCAACGACAATCTCTACCAGACTAGAACTGTTGGTTACGACAACCGCACGCAAATTGGCCGCATGCGGATCGTGATTGAACGGTTTGCCGGAAAGCAGAAATCGGAGATGCCTCATGAAGCATGCGATTGCGACGAAGAACTTTACGAGCTTCTCGTCAGCCGTCCGCTGCGGCATGTCCTTGAAGTGCACCCCTTTCATTCGAGTGCTGACGCGGAATCGGGGACCTGCCTCGAACATTCCGGCAGCCTGGAAACGAATGCTCGCCTGCTTCGGCTTGCCGACTACACGAACGAGCGCAGTATTGTCCTCGAGGGAGATGGTGAACTGCTTTGCCATTCGAGAGAGCTGCGCGGCTTTGTCCCGCGCGGCTTCGAGATTGGTTTCCTCATCGAGCATATCGCGGTAGTGCTCAATGATCAGCACGAGCGCTTCGGCACCAATCGCTGCGACACGCTTTCCAGACTCCTGCATACCCAACAGTCGCAAGGTCACATCGTAGACCTTGCGCGCCCGTTCAGGTGCCTGCGGCTTAACGAGCTGCAGGACGAATTCGGCATCGTCCGGAACGCCCCGATACAAGCGGTTGCCCCGTCGATAATCAACGCTGATTGCGAGAGCCCTGGTATCGAGATACGCCCCGGCGCCAATGTGCTCGCCAATTACGAGATCGCCGCTGTCGAGCGCGCTGAGCATGGCTGAGGGAAGCTGACGCCTCGCCTCTGCCGTGAAGTCCTCGTCGCTCATTGCTTCGACCGCGTCTTTCGAGCGGCCGAGCCCGACCTTCCATGCGGACGGCGTCTCGTCGTAGCTATGAAGAGCTTGGGCTAACTTTGCTCCGCCGATGCGCATAAGGAAATCAGCCAACCGAAAGCCGAAGCGCTGAGCTGCGCCCCTCGCAGACGGAGCATCTCTATCGCTTGCGATTGCGTATTCGAGCGCATTCAGAACCACCACGAGCATCTCGAGGTCGTTCTCAGCTTCGAGCACTTTCAAGATGTTGGTCGCGTACCGACCCGCTGTTGCCTTCGCGCTGGATGAAATGCCTGCTGTAAACGCATCGACAAGCGCATCTACGTCCGGCTGATGCTTTGCAACGAACTTTTGAACAGTACCGGCTTGCTGAACCTTGGTCCTCCAACAATTTATAGTCGATTTCAAAATCGAGCTCCTTGGGAAACGAGACGTACAGTACGAACGGCCGAAAACCTTTCTCAGCCAGTTCTCATGCTTCAGACACAGACGGCTGATCGCCAGCAGAGCGATGCGCTACGAGCTGATCGGAATGCGACCTGCTGTCTGCGGTGAGGCATGAAAGAAACGACGTCTACCCGCGCTGGAATGAGGGGATCGAAGGAAGGTGGCGGACTCTATCAGATTGCGAAAAGACGAGGAAGTCTTGCGGCGAAGCATAGTTTCTCCACTCCAACCACCCGGCCTGACCGGGGCACGCACCTCGCAACGCGCATCCGACGTGCATTACGGGATGAAGGGTCAACACCCTGAATTTCTGGGATTAACGGAAGACTTCGAGGGGCGAAATCGGTACAGGGAGCGCTGTAGAGCCGCCGGGACATGCTCAATGAGTCGAGGTTCGGACAAGCGCGCGGCCATATTCCGACGGAGCCGACCGCGCGCAATCGAATATCACTCTCCGGTCTGCGACCCCTCAGGGTTCGGCGGTGTCGATCCCAATGCTGGCTCGCTCGTATCTACAAGCTCTTGAAATATTTCCCAACGAGCCCTTTGCAGAACTGTACACGCAGACTCCTGCGTCGTGCGCATCGACCCATCGGAATAGAACACGACACAGTCCTGCAGATAACACTCGAGAAGCTCACGAACGTGGAAGCGTCGGGGCCTCCCCTCCGCGTCCAAGAACCGTTCTTCTGAATCGACAGTACGGAAATACGGTACTTGACTCGCCGGCGAGCACGTCTTCCCGATCTGAGACGGCGCATTCGGATCAACAGCCTCAATTTCGACTCCAGCAAATGCTTGGGCGGCGGTCATCAGACCGAGGGCCATGCCAAGCAAAGGTTTCTTGAACGCGGTCTTTCGCAGCCAATTGCGCCAATCAGCTGAAGATCGTCTCGAAGCACTTGTAACTTTCATTTCACTTCCTCCATAACCGTTTATTGAACCTTTTCACCTCTGCGCCACCCACCGCGCGCAGGCGGTCCTGCGCGTAAAACAAAAATGTTGCTCCTACTCTCCAACGCCGGCCGCCCCGTCTGGAGCCGGCGGAGCCGACGCAACACCGGATTGTTCACTTGTGTCGGCGAATTCCGGAAAGATCTCCCACTGCGCAGTCCTAATAACCGTGCATGCAGAACCTTGTGCCTTTTGAGTCGTCCCATCCGAGAAGAACAGCACACAGTCCTGTGGATAGCACTCGAGCAGATCTCGCGTATGGAAGTGCCGAAGCCGGCCTGCGAGATCGAAAAAGATCTGGTCGGAATCGATCGTGCGAAAGTATGGCGGATTTCCGTTCGGAAGACACGTCTTTCCGATCTGCCGCGGCGCGTTCGGATCGACCGGTACCTCGTCGAAATCTGCGAGTGCGGGCTTCATACCGCTGAGCAGCATGACAAGCGTGGAGACGAACAGAAAAGTATTGTTCAGGCGAGTGTCGTTAGAGAACGAAGATATGATAGTTGCGCACCGCGACCTCATCTTTGACCCTCCAAAACCGTGACATCAACATCCGGCGCCTCGAGAGGCACCATTCCGCACGCCTGGAGGTTATGGCTTACAAAATAAAAACTGTTTTCATTAAAATCTCTAACGGCCCGACTACGTCGCACGATCTCGCGTCGGAAGCCCCTGAGCAGGACTCTCGACGCGAGCATGCACCGGCAAACGCTCGGAATCGCGAAAACGGACTTCCCGAAACGAAGTCTTCCGTGTTCGTGCGTTTAGACCGACACTCTCCGCCTCGTGAAGTGATGATAGAGGAAGAGAAGGATCAGAGCGCCAATCACCGACATGATGAATCCAGCCGGTTCACCTGGTGCGTAGAGGTTCAGCGCTTGTCCCAAGTACGTGCCGATAACCGACCCTACGACACCGATGAGAGCCGTGATGAAGAATCCGCTGGGATCTTTTCCGGGCATCAGCATCTTTGCCACCAAGCCTACGATGAATCCAATTACGATTGTCCAAACGATAGACATAAGCGTTCCTCGACAGAGTTAAGAATATTAGTTAGCCACCAGTCTTTGGTGAGCTTGCGGTGAGTTTGGCTCCAACGGGCGAGAGGTCGCCATGACGCGGGATAGCCGAACGCAGCAGAGGAATTGGGGATTCGGGTTGAAGTGAGGCAGGAAGTGAGAACGCATGAAAAACGGCTTTGTCCGGGTGGCGCTGCCTCCATAAACCTTGGCATGCATGAGTGGAGGAAATAGGGGATCGGCGGCGGTGTTTTGAGGCACCGCCGCCGAGTCACGCTGCGTTAACCGCTGGCCTTCCCCCTTACGCTTCCAGGCCGATAGCGGTGAGAATCTCGCCGTAACGGCTCCACGGAACCCGCTTGGTCGGGATCTTGTTCGAATGCGGTTTGAGCAGACAGAGGTCGAGGATGAAAAATTCCTCGATGCCCTTCGTCCGCTCCCCGGCTGCGCGCTTCTCAGCGATCAACGCTTCCTCGCAGAGAAACTTCTTCGCCGCAATGTGAAGCGAGATCACACGAGCGCCGTCGGCGCCGTGCTCGACGAAGATCTCACGGCAATTCGTCCAATCGGCGAAGTACTTCAGATCTTCGATCGGAACGAGGATCGCCGTTGTTGTCTTGTGGCCTGTCAGGTCGCCCTTTTCAGCGACCAGGCACAGGATCCACAGCTCTGGGTCGACCCGAACTTCGGTGACGACGCCGGACACCCACCCCTGCAACTGGTGCAGGATGAACGAGCCGACGTCACCGGCAAGAACCACGACCGGATTGGCCGGTCCCATGCCGGCGATGATGCGAGAAAGCTCCTTCTGGATGTACTCGCACCCGAACACTCGGGACGACGGAGCACTTCCGCACGATCGGGTGTGCACCGACACCACGCCGTCGCACCGAGTGATGAAGGTTCGCTCGACCCCGATCGTCTCGAGGTCGTTGCCATCCTTGACGCGCTGAGCCTCCTTGCGCATCTTCCACCAGTAAACGAGGGCGCCGACGGCGACGGTGAGAACCGCAGTGAGGACGTGCCCGAAAAGACGTTCCCCACCAACCACCAGCAAGCGAAACATTGTCGTTGTCCAACAGTCGTCCCAACATCCAGCGGGGACGCACGCTGCGCTCCTTCAGGAGCAACGAGGACAAGCTATTCAGCGTGATCTGGTTGCTCCTGCAGGAATAACTTCCTGCCCACTCCATTGCATCGAAAAAGAGCAGCAAAATGAGAGCTTGCCGCGGCAGTAAAAATAAAGCGCGCCAGCTCTCATACGATGAGCACAATCTCGACCCTAATACAGCGAGAAAAACTCACGTGCAGCAACCACCGGACAATAATACTATTGTGGTGACCGTGGAGTTAATCAAATTTTTTTGTGGCGTGCGAACAACACGAGTCAGAATCCGGCGCGGCCGGTGAGAATCGCGTCATGAGAGCTCAGAACCGAGAAGATTTGGCTCTGCAGAATTCCAGAGGGACATGCCAGGCCTGATTGACGTATCCAACCCGAGCTACACGGCGGTGGTGGCGATTCTCACGGCACTATTTTATCTGATAGCGCTCGCAGGGCTCCTTCGACATCTTTACCTCAACCGCGTAGGCAACAGCTTTCTGCACGCAGCAACCACGGTCGGGGCAACCTTTGCGCTGTTTATCGGATACAATGTCGCTCTCCAAAAGCTGTTCATAATCAACAGCGATGTCAGACCGAAAGAAGTCAGTCTAACGGCCTCGGCACTCGGGCTTCTTGTATTTGGAATCTTCTACGCGATTCGCAAATCGGTGTGGACCGGGATACTCGTCCTTTTCTTGACCGCTGCGTTAGCGCTTGGATTGTTCGCGTTATTCGCGGTGACTTACTCCGGCTGATTCTTTTTGTAGATATGCGAGACGCTCATACCGTCCCGTGCAGTATTCCAGTTCGGTCGGATACCGCATTCTCCTTTGGAAGAGAAACGGAGAAAGGAGAGACCTAATTCACGCTTCTCTCCCGGTAGAAGCGAATCGCTATAGTCCGGCAGCAACCGACTCTTGCGCGGCCTGCAGAAGCAGCTTCGACGCTCCTGGCACCTTGCGATCGAAAAGGGCTGCCGCAATCGCTACCGCCAAATAATGAGAATTGCGGTAGAAATTGATCTCGAGACTTACATGCTTCGCTCCTTCCCAAACGGCAAAGCCGACTTCGACTCCATGAGGAGTGAAAAACAAGACCTCTCCGTCGTCATCCACCTCGCAGTGTGCAGGACTGTCGTCGCGACGGCTACTTACCTGCACCGCTTCAGTAACGATTTGCTCGGCTGCGGAATTCAGGTCAATATCCGTTTGAGCGTTGCTTGCCCCCACAGAAGCACCGAGCGCGATCAGGAAGTCAGACCAAGCGTTGACGCTTGCCTTCAGGCTCCCCATCGTGGACAGTACGGTTCTCACCGTGAACGCCAAGTCTTTGCCAAACGGAATCTCGATCGCCAATTTCTCCATGATCATCTCCGGTAAAGAACAATGGGCTACAAACACATTTCTCCCAGCCCACATGTCGTGGGCCGAGAGAAACGTGGAGTAGCTCACGTTCATCAGATGAAGATGGATGGCGATGACTCGCGCAAGCTTGGGGATGGAGAACACCGCGCGGCGGCGAACTTCCGCACACCAAGCAACCTTCAGTAAAACCCGTCCTTTTCTCCCGTCTCTCAGTTTTTTGCGATCCAGCTCGACAAAAAACACGAGAGACTGAATCTTCGTCTATCTCCGTAACAGATCTCCAAAGAACCGACGGTTCGGGAATGCGAGACCGCGAGCCTCTCACTATGCCGAAGTTCAGTCTCGGCGTCTGTAAGTGCACCATCGAAAGCGCGGCTAATAACAGGCACATGGATGAGCTCTATTTTGGTCGATCCCCAACACGTGCGCTGAACACCAAACTCATGAGGCGATTTTTTTGGCCTGACTTGATTGATCCGGAGCTCGGACATTGTGAATCCAGACGGGCGATTCTCGTTAGAAAGTGTGGTAAGCTGATGACCAACGCTCTTTACAATCTCTGTGTGAGACAGAAAGCCGAATTCGGTTTTTCCTCCGTGAGGAGGAGCGAACAAGGTTCACTTTATGCCGGCACCCACGCATCTGAAGGAGAAGTTATGTCCGAAGATATTGGCGCCAATTACGATTCATTCGTCGAAGTCCCGACCGACATATTCCAGCGAAAGGTAGAGCATCTGCTCTCGCACATCGGTCCAGAGCGTGACGGAATCGTTCCGATCGCTCTCGACGACGTCTATCGTCTGAAAACCCCGGGCCATCAGAGGTTCCCTGACGACACCGTCGTCGCAACAGTGTCGGGGAATCTCGTGCTTATGCGGCAAGCAGAGGAGGAATGGGTTGATCCGACACGCTGCTTTCTTACGACCTTCGTCGCAAGCGCGATCGTCCGAGCCGCGCTCCCCGATGCCGAGCTCATGCTCAAAATTCCGAAGACGTTCAAAGACTGGCCATCGGTCGGCAATTTCGATAGTTTACATTGCCTCGCGGCCATCTCATCGGTGCGAGCAATGACCGAAGCTGTTCGGTCAGCTCAAAGTTCGAACAGCTTGCTGACGCTCGAGATCCCGGAGATCTGCCGCGTACCTGCGTCCGATAAATCCATCGTCGGGCGGCTCTCTTTCGAGTTACGGACCGATCGAACTCACTCTGGCGACGTAATCACCGTGAATACGCCGGATGAAATGAATCGAAACCAGCTGGCTGGTGGATATTCCGCGCTGTTTCTCGCAACGTTGTTCTCGATTGCAGCTCCGCAGACGCCGGTGGTCATCGCATTCGCACCGCGTTCCGCAATGCTCGCAATCCCGCCGCGCTGATGTCGCGTCCGCGCGAGACCACGGTTTGAGAGAGGCTTTCCTGTCTCAAATCCTCGCCGCCGAGCTCGCCGAGCTCTACTCTTCGACCGATCGGACCGTACCGCTACATCATAATCGATACGTTCTCGCCGTAACGCTCGGTTGGCGGCAATGTCGACAAAGGCATATCGTAAGAGCTTAGCGGAGCGCCCGCAGATTAGCTTCCGGAAGTTAGATCACCTGCGCTGCCGAGTCGAACGGATACAGACGAACTTTGTGGTGAGTCAGTAGGTTCAACACCTTCAACCGAAAGATATCCCCCGCGCCGCAAATAGAGATCTCTTCCAGAATGTCGGGTAGGTCCGCAGGCTGCTCGAGGTCGATGCTCAGCTCAAAGTCCCAATTGCCGACACAGTGGACAAACGAGCTTACATATTTCTGCTTCGCCGAGAAGCGAAGCAGTTTGTCTCGAAGATCTCTCGTAGGCCGTGCCTGACTGACGAGCACTCGATACTTGCTCAAGCCGAAATATGGAGGCGCGAGCTTATAGCTGTGTCCTAGGATGACGCCATTGTCCTCAAGCTTTCGAATTCGATATTCGACAGTGGATAGCGGAAGGCGGAGTGTCTTCGCGATCTGCCGGAGGTGATACTGCGAGCTGCGGGACAGCGTATGCAGAATCCGATGATCAATGTCGTCCGGCATGAAAAGTTTTCCTTCCGCGGAGCACTGGAGCATTCGAGCTCGAGGCGGGCGTTTCGCCCAGTATAAGGCCGAATAGAACGACCAACTCAGCCGCGTTGCGATACTCCGATCAAGAATCGCTCCATCAGACACCCTCGCAAGGCGTGTGAAGAAATCCTCCACTTCGTGCACTCGGCGGCAATAAATGGCGACGGTGTACTGATATTCCCCCGCAAGCTCGGCAAAATAGCCAACCGAAGGAGATTCCTTGATTGCTTTGAGCAAGCGCTCCCGAGAGCCTTTTGAAGACGACAGATGATTGAAATAAACACAGCAGTCGCTGAACCCCAAACGGCCGACATCGATGTAGGGGACGTACCACACCGCCCCACGCTCAATAAGCGAATTAAGAGCGTACCGAACGGCGTGGTCTCGAAGGCCGCTTTGTCGGGCGATCTCAGGAACCGTTGCACCCGCCTGAAGCTGGGCGTGCGCAAAGACCTGTCGTTCGTTCTCGCTGAGTCGGCTCATACCGATTCCTCTTCTGAATCCACGTCCGGAACCTGTTCGCTGGCATCTCTGGCATGCTCGGTCCACTTTGTTCCTTACAATCTTCTATGTGAGACAGAAAGCCAAATTCGGTTTTTCCTCTGTTCAGAGGGACGAATGAGGTTCGAACCCGAAGCAGGCACCAGTTGCCACGAAGGAGAAGGTTATGTCCGAAGGAACATCCGGCACGTCGTACAAGTTCTTCGTCGAAGTCACCCGCGATTGGTTTGATCGCCACGTCCAGTCCCTGGTTGCGGAGATGGGCCCGGAGCAGGACGGGAGCATCGGAGTCGCTCTCGACGAGGTCTATCGTCGGAAGACGCCGACTTACCAATCGCTCCCAGAAGATACCATGCCGCTCGTCGTGTGCGGCGACATGGTGCTCGTTCGGCAGCGCAACTTCGGATCGGTGGATCCGAAGAAGTGCTTCCTGGGCGCGATGACTGCCGGAGCCATCGCTCGGGCGGCACTCGCAAACGCAAAGCTGAGATTCGAGATCCCCCAGCTCCTTGTGAGTCTCCCGGTCGAGAGCAGCTTTAGCAGCCCTGAAGCGGTTGCAGCCATCTCATCGGTCAGGGAGATGATGGCCGCCCTCGATTCCGCGAGCGAGGCGAGCTGTTCGGTGACGCTCCTGATTCCCAAGGTTTGCCATCAGCGCTTCCCCGGCGAAACCAGGCCCGAGTCCGTGTCGTTCGAGCTCCGCGCTGCACGCACGGACAACGGTGACGCAATCATCGTCGACTTCCCCGACGAGGTCTACGAGAACGAGCTGAGCGGCGGATACGCCGGTGTCTTCCTGGCGACGCTGTTCTCGATTGCAGCTCCAGGCGCGTCGGTGACCATCGAGCTGTCCTCAGAGATCGCGATGCTGACGATTCCGCGCCGCTGACATGCCCGTCAGCGTTTCGGCAACGGTTTGAGATAGGCTTTCCTGTCTCAGACCCTTTCATTCTCATTTTGTTCAATTACTCGGCCGTCGTCCCGAACAATCGGTGACCCGTTTGCGGAATTTCTTCACATCACGCAATTCCAATGCAGATGCTTGATTAAGGAGCTCACATGGCAAACCTCATCCTCCGCCTCAGCGGGCAGCAGCTCGCCCTGAATGAAGTTATGTTTTCGCACCCGCTTCTGGACTCTCCACGTGTGAGCAAGCGCGGAAAGGGTCTGTTCCCGGGAATCTGCGAAAGCAGCTTTCAGTGGACGTCAGGTGTGCAAGCTCTCACGGTACTTTGCCTACGAACCAAGGCGGCACAAGCTGCGTCCGCGAGAAGCTCGGAACCACCCACGGCTACATCTATTCGTGGTGGCTCCGGCAGCCTAGCAGCTTCACTTGATTACGCCCTCAGCAAAAGGCCGCTCTGGTTACTCGATATGTTCGGCGTTGATAGCTACGGCGAATGTTTGTCGAAAAGAATTTTTGTACGCTGGAATCCGGAGCGTAAACGTGGGGATGAAGTGCTTGTAGCGCTGAATCCAAAACAGCTGCCGATTTGTGGTCTGAAGATAGAGCTCGGCCCCCTCCTACTCGATTCGGCGGACTTATGTTTGACCTTGGCGGATCGGATTGAGGCCGCGTTTTCCACCAACGCGCACTCGACCGTTAGACACGGAATGCGCAATTCACGTTCCTGCTTTTCCGACCAAAGCCGTTAACTACCGACACGCGCCGGCAGCTTCGAGGTTTCGAGTGTGGCCCGCCGAATCCGCAAGCTCAAAAACCATCCCCCCTCACGTATATGTCACACCCCCGCACCCCTCCGGCACAATCTCTTGAGAAGCAACTGAACACGGACCTATCCGTGCCAACCATTGCCATAGCTCGGTGACTTCAAAGGAATAT
Organism: Bdellovibrionota bacterium; assembly: GCA_046328905.1. Lineage (GTDB taxonomy): Bacteria > Bdellovibrionota_C > UBA2361 > SZUA-149 > CAZDWZ01 > JAXLVP01. The sequence continues at coordinate 3,061,573 of JAXLVP010000001.1, read as the reverse complement.
ACGTATGGCCAATTTCGAAATGCCCGAGAGAACTTCCTCCTCCGAACCCCGCCTTGCTATGCCTGCTGCCCCACTGCCTGAGCCGCTAAGGGTGGCTCAGTCCCTCCTACAAGAGGCGTCGCTAGGCGATACGCTCCGCGTCCCCCCACGCCCTGAGGCGAAGGACGCTGCTCAAACTCAAAAGCGCGGCGACCGCACCTGGAGCGAGACTTTGAGCAATAATGCCCACACGCTCTCTGCGATGGGTTTCAACTCGGGATGGTCCGGACTGAAAAGCGGGTTCGCAGATCTCATCAGCGGCGCAAAGGAGCTCAATGCCGGAAAGACTCTCCGCGCGGCCTCTGAAACAATCGGTGCAGCCGCCGGAACGGTTCTAGGGGCGGCCGCGTATGTTCCGAGCTACGCCGCGAGCTGGGCCGCCTCCCAGGGTCTGAAGCGCTTGGAAACCGGTGAGGGAAAATGGAATGACGCGATGGGTATTGGTCTCATCGCGGTCGGAGCCGTCGCCGGATATGCAGGCGTCGTGCTGCAAAGCACTTCTTTCGCGGCGACTACGATCGGCCGCCGTCTCCCTGACTTGGTCTCCGCTCTGCCTGCCGCAGCGGCAACAGTTCCAGTAATCGGGCGGGAGATCTGGGAGGCCGGAAAGACTCTCTTCGGCGCGGTTTCCGAAAGTTTCGGAAGCTGGATGAAGGGACGACAGGCCGAATCCAAGTAGAACGTCCTTACGTCCACCTCCCTCCGGGAAATCCTCTCGAGACGACCGAGAGCTCAGCTTCGAGAGCGCGCCGCCCACATATTTCGCGACACACCCGCAGCGCGGCAGCTTCCCCCTACCGCGGAGGCTGCACCTTCGTAGCCGTCCAATTATACGTGAACTTCTTGAATTGCCCGTTCTTCGCGATATAGGACGACGTATTCCCCTTGAGCTCCTTAAGGTCTGAGGACAACACCGCTCTCGTTTTCAAGGTCGAGTCGCCCGATTTCAACGAGAAGCTCAGCACTCGCTCTTCACCGGCTTTCGCAACGGACCCGGTGAAAAGGCGGAACTCCATGGTCCCCTGCTGTCCACTCTTCGTAGGCGTTTTCAGCGGAAACCCTACCAGTGAATATCCGATCACGTCCCCGGTATCCGGCCGAACGCCAAGGAGGAGATAATTCAGCGGGGCCCGCTCTTCTCCAACACCGGTGGAATCGTATTTCCAGCTCCAAGCGCCCGCCAAGGGATCGGTGGGTTTGTTCAATGCGCCGACATCCGACCCATTCAAGACATCAATCGAAAGCTGCTTGAGCGGAACCTCGCCAATTGGCATACGCGCTTTGCTCAGATGGCGAAACGCGTGTTTCGCAGTGAGCTCGCCGGGCGTAGCGGCCGTGTCGGCGAACCAGTCCACAGTTGCTCCTTGGATCGAACTCCCGTTCTCACTTCGCTTGAAGCCGATATCGGCTACGATGTTGCCGGTCATAGAGTCCCGACGGGTATCTTTGAAATACAGCTCGGTGACCTTAACATCGGCGAGAGAGCGCACTTCTCCGGGTTGTGAAATACCGTCCTGGTTGCTGTCAAACCAAAGGCCGAGCGGCTCGAGCTCAGATCCTGAGATCACGCCGTCGCCGTCTCGATCGAGCGAGCCCAGAGCTTCATATCCATCCGACCAGGTGGGCGACGCAACAGAGGCGCTTGTCGAATCGAGTGACGCAACTCTTTTCCCTCCGAATGTCCAGGGACCGAAAAGCTGGGCGCCGGTAGTAATCCTGCCGAGATGTTGTGGGTCGTAAACCAAGAGCGGGGTTTTGCCGGAAGCTTTCCAACCATACCACGCGCGCGGCATATCAGGCCGGAGTGGAAAATCTACAACGCTCGTCTCTGCTTCGATATCCGCATCAGGAGTCCAGAGCAGCGAGATCGGCGACGAACGTACAAAGCTGAATACGACATCGACCTGGTTCAGGTGGCTCGCACCACATTCCTGAAGGACCTCGTCCGGCGAAGCGGTCTCGCACTTCTCGCCGACCTGCTTAATGAAGACCTGTCCCGCTACGCACCATCGACTGTGTGTGAAGTGGACATACGAATTCGCGTAGCAAACCGCGTTGCCGGACATCTGATATTCGATGTTCACTGCTTCCGGTGTCCCACCCAGATCGCCCGTGGTAATCTGAGGGAAAAAGAGATTGTCGAACTTCGTAATGAAGATATCGTCCCAATAGCGGTTCCACTGCGAAGAGTTCCGCATTTCGACCACATCGCGGTCGTTATACAGGCCGGTGATGATATTCTGCAAACACGACATGTTCGCGGCTGCGTCTGTGATCGTCCGCGCGGGATTATCGATCGCTCCTGCGTAACCGATAAGATTCAACATCTCGAGGCTCGCGTTTACGATGGGGCATCTGTCATCGCCGGGGTTATCTGATGTGTCGCCGGTCGCGGTGGGAACGCGCTCGGGCAATATCGGCTGTGCGAGAGAGGGCTTATTATCCGCCAAAGCCGCCATCGGCTGAGCAGCGAGCATGAGTCCGAGAAGCATGGAGCGACGAAGCTTACGATTCATGATTCAGATCCTTCTACGATACCAACTTCAAAAGCACACGGTGGACGATACGCTGGAACATGAGGGGAATATCTGAGTTTCTCGGCGTCGGCAGGAAATCGCCGTTACGACCGGGCGCTTTGGCCGATGCAACGGAATAGTCGTCATACCCGTCATAGGTAAATTTCGGATCGTCCGCACCCTGCTTCGGATCGAGGCTCAGACGCGCAAGAAATACCGATTTCAACGATTGCGAGTCACCGACGTTTTGATATGGATCGTCAGGATCAACGGCGTCATTGACCTCCCCCAGCCCGATCGTGAAGAAAGTTCCCTTGTCTTCTCGAATGAAATCGGCAAGCTCGATCGCGCAGTTATAGTATGTCTCGCGCCAATTTGCAGTGCCCGGTTGGGATCCCGCTTCGGTCTTGTAGTTGCCGTCATACCACTTCGACGGCGTGTCTTTGCCTCCGGGGACATACGCGCGGAAAGAATTGAGACACGGTTGGAACACAAATTGAGTCGCCGCCTCTAGATCGGAGTCGCGCGCAACTCGCGGCGGATAGGTCAAATTCGGATTCGTGCATTTCGAAATGGTTGCGATAGGATTCGGCTGCAACGAGTTATTGTTCAGCGTCGGATACGCGAGCGGATAGTTGATCGGATACATTCCGGTTTGAACGAGCAGACCCGGGCCCGGTCGCGCATTGTGGCTACTATCCACCCATGCAATGGAGGTCGAAGTGTAGTCCCAAATTCCGGGAGACGGGAACGGTGCGAGCTGCGGCTTCGCATCGTTGAACAGAAATTGTCCAGCCGTGGGACCGCCGTCACTAAACAGAACGTACGCGACGGGTTCTCCCTGCGGCACCCCAAGACTAGCGCGGACATACGACTGAGAGGTGATCAGCGCGTTGCACAGGTTGGTGTTACTGCCGGGGACATAGAGCGCGCGAATGGCGCCGATGATGTCGTCGATCAGGCTCGGCGGTGGATTATCGGGCCAACTAATGCCGAGTGCACGCAGCGACTGTTTGTTCAGCACGTTCGCCTGCATGTTGTACGGGACAATCGCGATTCGATCGATTGACATGTCGAGGTGGTGCAGGAAAAGCCCGACCCCCTCCAGCAACTTATCCATCTTTGTCGGCGATGGGCACGACCCCGGACCGGACGTCGACGAGCGCAAACAGTCGCAGCTCCCTTCGGCGGGACAGTTCATTGAGTCCGAGACGTCAATCAGCAGGGCCACGTTTGCAACCCGCCGTCGAGCCGTCGATGTAACCGAGATCTGCCTTTTATCGCTATTTGCAGGCAGGAGGAGTCCCATGAGCAGGTAGTCAATCTTTTTCGTCACCGATACTCGGTATTCGTAAGCGGATGTGGATTGCGCGGCCGGATCTCCTGCTGGAAGGTACTCGCCCGATACGCTAATCGGATTCGTCGCAGTGCTTGGATAACCCGCTCCGGCCAGATTCGCCCGAACGATGCTCTGGGCCCGGGTGGTCAGAAGTGGAGTTATCGCGGCCTTCTTGGCGTCGTTCGAAGCCTGAAGAACACCTGCGTCCTGTTCCGCCTGCATCGAGCCGTAGACAGTTATATAGTTGATTGCCGCCAAACTGGCTGAGTCGGCAGCGCGCTGCATGGCGAGACGTGCCCGGTAAAGGTTGCCCGCATCGATCGCCAGCCCGATGACCAGCAGCAGCGAAAAGACGGAGAACGCCGTCATAATCAGGATGCTTCCGGTGCATTGGTCGGCTTCCGAGCCCGACTTAGATAACAGTCGAGGCATACTGCTCACTGCCGTTCTCACGATAGAAAACTTCACCGATCATCAACCTTTGGACCTGCGCGATCGAGAGCTTCAGCGAGATACCGTACTCGTCCGCGCGCGCGAACGTCTCAAGGCCGACTCGACTCTGTTGCCCGTTCGTAGCGCTTTTCGATACCAGCGTGATCTCCCGGGTTGAAGGATCGTAGGTGTAGAGCGACACTACGAAGGTCGCCGAAGGAGCAATCTCAGCAGTTTGCGCCGTGAAAGTCGCAATCATGTCATCGAGGCACTGTTGCGGATCGAACTTGAGAGAACCGGCGGCAGAACGGTCTGCGATACATTCGCGATACGCCGCGCTGGTGAGCTCGCGGCTTAATGAATCCGAGATCTGAGCACCCTTGAGCCGGATCGCCAAAGGGAAGGCCGTGAAGACGAGAATCACAATCACTGGAACGACAAGCGCAAGCTCGACAATCGAGGCACCCGCCTGGCTTTGCATGTGATTTCGGTATTTCAATCGAGTCTTATTCCGGCTCATTTTTGCCGAGCACCGTGGTGGAAAGCACCAACCCCCCTCGCGTCAGCAACGTCGAGCTTCCCGGCAATAATAGATTCACTTGCATATCAGCCTTGAACGCCATGGGCTCCAGTGGGACTCCACGATTGGTTGTACCGGCGGTACAGTCGCTAAATATCCGTGAACGCGGGCAGACAGTGAACTTGTCGGAGGCCGGTGTCCATGCAATGCCGAAGTTCGTCAATTGTTGTTGGAGGCGCGCCTTCGGGTCGATGCCGGGATGCAGGGTAGCTTCGCGCGCTACTGCGGTCACCGCGAACTGCAAAGACAAACGGCAATAGCAGACGCGGAGAATGTCGAAGCTCAGGAGGAGCAGCATGAGGTAAATCGGGAACGCGATCGCACTCTCCACCATCGTGGCACCACGCTCGCTTCTCGACCATGTAGAAAACGGACCGCTCATCGCTCGCTCCGCGGGAAACGCTCTTTCCCGCGCCGGTAGAAGCGGACAGGTCACCAATTACGCTCATTCAGTTGCGCATTGATTGGATCAGATTCGACCAACGCCCCGCCCATCTTAAGGAATTTTGTACGACAGAGAATGCAGATGCAATTCTTGCACCACTACACCCGCCTGGCTTCGCACTCGGTGTACCGCTATTCGACTACGGCGATCGGTAACAAGCGTCTTGTTTTTCAATAGAAAATATCAACGAGTCGTCGAACGGGAGAGACGATTGCTTTCATATCGACGCTGGAATCATTCGCTTCGCCGCCGGTTCCACACACGACCTTCGAGACGCATCGCGAACCGCTTGCTTCGCCGGCGCACTTACGGGACGCGAACGGAGACAGGTCTCCACATCATCGTTCACCTTCTTCAGCAGAATCGTGCATCCGTCCGCCACATCGTCGCCGAGCTGGGAGGCGATTCGAGGCACGATTTTCTCTTCAATTCTGCGTCGGAGATAACGAGCTCCGTGGACGGGATCACATCCGGCTTCTGCCAGCCATTCAAGAAGCGCGTGGTCAGGCTCAAGTAGGATGCCGCGCTTCTTCAGACCCGGCCTCTCCTGAAGTCGTAGAACTTCGCGTTCCGCGAGCAGCTCTGCGTCGGATCGTGAGAGCGGCACGAAATGAATGATACGGTCGAATCGATTGATCAGCTCAGGCCGGAACACCCGACGGAGCTCCGCATCGACGGAATGTCGTATTTGCGATCTGTTGAGCTTGTCATTGAATCCGAGCGCCTTATTCGTGTAGATACCGGCGCCCGCGTTCGAAGTCGCAATGATGATCAACGAACGGCATGAGATGCTCTCGCCGAGGCCGTTGATGTAGCAGCCCTCATCAAAGAGCTGAAAGAATCTGTCGTGAACCTCCTTCGCGGACTTCTCAAATTCATCGAGCAACAGAATTCCAAAGGGTTTGCCCGAGAGCCGCTGGCTCAAAATTCCCCGGACGTTGTTCCTACTGTTTGCCGCTTCGTCACCGAAGATGATCTTCCCAGAGCCTGCGTCTTGGTAGTCCGGCATATTGAGTCGAATGACTCGTTCTCGGTCGCCGAAGAGCCGCTCTGCAAGCAACTGGGCGATAAAGGTCTTCCCGACTCCGCTTGGACCGACAAAAAAGAACACGCCAAACGGTCGGCGTTCGTCTGCGAGGCCGGTCTTGATCACGCTCAGCGTCTCAGCTACAGCCGTCACAGCCTCTGTCTGACCGAGGATCTCATCGGAGAGAGCCCGTTTGAGAGAATCGAGCGACAGCCGGACCTGCGGGTCCACCAGCTCACGCGGGACGCTATAGTTTGCGCAGAAGCGTTCAATCACAGCACTGCTTCCGACAGCCCGCGAACCACGGCAGATTGCGCGAGTTTGCGCAACCAACTCAATCGCTTTGCGAGGGAGCCGACTGCGAACCAAGAAGCGGTGAGAAATGGAAAGTGCCGTTTCCAATGCATCGTCGTCGACACGCTTCCCGTCCTGATCATTTTGTTCGTCTCGCCAAGCACGAAGCATGGTCGCGGCCGCATCTCGGTCGGGCTCGGCTACCTGCACCGTTACAAATTGTTGCTCCAGCTCAGGATGCCACTCGAAGAGCGCACTGGTTTCATGCTGAAGTCCCTCACAAATTATTGGCCGGCCCAATCGGAACACAAGCGATTGAAGCTGAGACTCGAGGTCAAGCCAATAAGCACAGTGCAAGTCCCGGAAGTACGGCACGATTTCAGGCTCGCTCATGAGAGCCTCGGTAAGTAGGTCGAGCTCTTCACCGATCTGCTTTCCTTTTCGCAACGCTGCCGCCCGTCGACGAATTGAGAATTGTACAACCCGTTTACCCCCCATGGTCTCTGGAAGCATCCCTCTCGAAAAACGAGATACAGCTTCACAGATGATGGCAGTCTTCCCCACTCCGCTCTCTCCAACGAGCACCGGTACTTTGCCGGCAAGCAGTATTTCTACAACTTGCTGCAGCTCGGCCTCCCGGCAATGAGCACGTGCCAGCTTCCCTTCCCTGCTGAGAGCTGTCAGGTCTCTCTCGAACCACAGCGTAATCGGATCAAGTTTTTGAGTTTCAGTCCTCATAAGCCACATCTTCAGGCACAAGTACGAATTGGAAGCTTGGGGCACGTTTCAGATTCAGAGCGGAAATGAGCTCCGTTCGAAGAAACGTTCCCGCCCTCGACAAAATATTCTCGAGCACATTCGGGTCAACGTCGTCCGCATATGGCGCCAGCCCGACCTCAAACCGGTGTCCGCCGGAAGCTGGACGCACATACACTACCGTCAGGGCCGCGACTCGGTCGTCCGAGGCTGAGCACAGAATGAGCTCCAGTTCCTGAGCGATGATCGACGACAGCCGTGAATCTCGAACGCTAGTCGTTTCCACTACTCCCCCTTCACCGATAGAATCGGCATTAACCTATGGCGTTGCGTAACCAGGTCGGCCTGGGCGCGCATTACGCCGTCAATATCCTTGTAAGCCTGCGGCGCCTCATCCAGAAGCCGCTCGCTCTTTGCCCAAACAACGTGCTTCATCTCTCGATGGAGATCTTTTGGTCGCAGCTCACGAAAAGCTTCACCGCGAGCGAGCACTCGTCCGGCACCGTGCGACGAGGACGCGTAGCTTTCTGCCTTCCCTGTCCCTTCGACAACAAAAGAAGACGTTCCCATGCTTCCCGGGATAACTCCCAGGTCGCCTTCAGCCGCCCGGCACGCCCCCTTGCGATGCACGACCAGCTTCGCTCCGGCGTGCTCTTCAATCGCCGCGAAGTTGTGCACGGTGTCGATACTCAGATCCACACGTCCGATCTGTCCGAGCGGCTGAGGCAAACAAGCGAGGACTTTCCGAACTATCGCAGCTCGACTTTCGCGCGCATACTCGAGAACCGTGTCGTGGTAACGCAGAAACTCAAGCGCCTCTTCCGACTCCACCGCGATAATTCGTCCTTCATAGCGCGACGCAAGCAGCCCTCCGAAATAACGTGAGCCTGTGTGCACAACGATCCAAACTCCTCGGTCGTTGTCGAGACCGAGCTCGATAAAATGGTTGCCTCCACCAAGAGTAGCGAACTGCCGCTCGAGCTTCTCTCGAGTAAAGCGTGTTACGATCGGCAGCTTCGCAAGTCCGTCCCATACTCCGCACTCGGCATCGTTGCCCGCGAGCTTCGGGTATTCGGCAGAACCGGTCGGAATAGCCCGCCGGATTGCTCGAAAGAGCTCCTCGAGCTGCTCACGGCGAGGCACCTCGAATTCTTTCAGACGCACCGCCGCAACTCCACAGCCCGCATCCGCTCCAATCAACGCCGGATAAATACTGGCTCGGCTCGGAATCACGCTGCCAATGACGCCTCCAACGCACGGATGGAAATCCGCCATCAGCGCAAACGGCAGGTCCGAGCAAAGAAGGTTCGCTGAAGGTCGGAGTGAAGAGATCACCCGTGAGGGCAGACCTCGCCCGCCTTGGCTTCCCCAAACTCGAACAAGCTGCTTGCCAACACGACAAACCCTGTAATTTTCTCGTTCTGCACCGCCGGGAAGATACATTCCTTCGGCGGATGCGCGCGCAGAGGTATCCCTGCACGATCGTTTCGTGTTCATAGAAAAATCCAAAAACAAAAGATGATTGCTAGTTCCGTGGCCGTTTCGACCGCGCAACAATTGCGGATCGAATCATCGACCTATGTGGTAACCGGAGCTCGTGGAGTAGCTGTCTTACGAACGGCTGCGGAAAACGCACATTGTCGATACGTGCTGCGAATGATTCACAAACATATGCGCCCTCCGAGAAAGAAATGCGTTAACAAGAGATTTGAGGATACATCGAGCCACAGTTATTTTCAACAAAAAAATGGCGGTTGTCTTGTATTCAGTCGGTCTTCGGCATTCGCGAACCGCACACCGTCGACATCCGAGCAATTCGGAGACCGGATGAACTCATCTGCTCGTTTGCTCAAGCGTCGGATTCCTACTCATTGCTCGCCGACCGGACAAGCTATGTCGACGCCGCCCGCCGTAGCGATGGTTACCCTTCCCTATATTGTAGTGCTCGATGGTTTCAAAGGAATCGGAGACTCTGTTATTTACGTCTGCCGAGGTTGGAAGTTAGACTGCGGTATCAGTGTCGCGCCGTGTTGGAGTCATTGTGGAATTCGATCGGAATGAATTGAAAACTATGTCGGTCGATCGGTTCCGCCGCTTCGGCATCGCCTGCTGTCGAAGACTTGGGTGCGGCAACCAGGACAAGAGAATGGCCAAAGCGCTGAAGACGCTCGAGCTCTCTTTGGGTCCGCCGCCTAATGAGCGACTTCGCCGAGATGCGTTCAACGCTGCCAACTCGGCATACCGCGACATCCGTAGCAAATACGCTGACACCAGCGTTGAAGCTGACATTGCTTGCACACTGGTGTGCGCATGCGACGATACTCCGAACGTCAACCTACTCGGCAACTTTGAGTCTGCACTCTCCCGGACTGAATCTCTGAGCCGGTCGCGCATTCGAGAGATCGAACACGAGCTCCTGGAGCAGTTGAAAAACGACGGTTGGTGAGTCCGCACACCTAACCGCAAATACCAACATACGAACATTTCAGAACGGCAATTGTGAGTGAAGCACTAAACGCACTTCAGGAATGGTTCCGCGAACAGTGCAATGGTGAATGGGAACATCATCATGGCATCAGCATCAATTCGTGCGATAACCCCGGTTGGTGGGTAAAGATCGATCTGTCGGGCACTGCTCTCGAGAAACGAACCTTCACCGCGATTCGCCAGGGAGTGAACGAAAATAATTTCCCGAACGGCGACCGTTGGCTTTGCTGTGAAGTGAGAGACACGATCTGGCATGGAGCCGGCGATGAAACCAAATTGGGGGCGATCGTATCGACGTTTCTCAAGTGGGCCGCGACAGCTTAAAAAACAGGCTCTCCGGACGGCTCACCCCGCTCCAGATGTATTTGGTAGAGACATCTCAAAGACCCGTGCGCATAACGCCCTCAGGAGCTGGTGATCCAACGTGAAGGGGTTTTTCCCTAAAAAAAACATCAGCCCTTATGTTTCATCGACTCGCTTTTTGAGATTCTGAAAGGAGCGCAGTAATCATGAAATCGGCAGCCTAAAAAGCTGCAGGAGGAGAAGTTTCGTTTCGGCGACGCTTCCCGTAAGGGCAACAGGGTTTCTTTTTGATCTCCTGCTCCTCCCTTCCTGCCTGCTCTGCGTCTACTGCGGTTGCATTCAAAGTATTGCTACAAACGCGGAGGGAAAGTTGGCGGTCAGTCCGACCACACTTCTGCATCCGCGTCGATCAGATACTTCCCGGCTTCGAATCGAAAGTAACCAACGACGGTCCGCTCTCCGAGCGCGCCGTCGACTCCGTAAACGCACATCAGCCGCATCGGGCCCGATTTGTCGCGATTCATTCCACGTTGGTCGGTGAGATTCCCCTCTTCCGGAACGTCGGTCACTGTGGTCTTCGGATCGTGGAGCGACTGCCGAAGTATCGACTCGGCTTCGGCCTTTGGTGGGCAAGCTGGAGAATAGCTGGATTCTGCGCTTAATACAGACCATCGGCTGTTGTTTCTCGAGAACGGTATCTCTCCTACTTCGTGCTTGCCTTCATTGTTTTTTGCATCAAGCAAACAGATCACGTCTGTGCTCGGTCGGTTCGCAATCGGATAGCAGCCGACCACAGCCTTGACCTCGATCTCTGAGGCGGGCACCTTACCCACGCGCTTCCCAAATTCCACCAGCGCATCTTTGGCCTCCGCAGCATTCGGCAGCTGCGCCACTGCGATTCCTGGGAGAAACAAGCAGCACAGAAACACAAAGGACATCGAGCGGTGCAAAGATGAAATATCCATGAGGAACTTTTGTCTCATCGAACGGTCACGCGGGCTTAATTTTTCGCCGAACAATTCGCGTAGAGTTAGTCGCGAATCACAAACAGCTTCTCGACCGTCCATCCGACTGCGTCGAAGACGACTCCCAGCGGACCTCGGATCGGCTTTCGTCGCAGGCTCAAGCTCAACTTCGCGTAATCCACCTGTCCCTTCATCGCGTTCAAACGTCCCTGCATTGAGTCGATCTCAGTTTGTATTCGCGTCAGCTCGGTCTCGATGGCGATCACATCCTTTACAGCGGTTGCTTTGGTTAGAAGCGCCCGCAGCCGATCACGGAGCGCAATCTGGTTTGCCAGTCGCGCCTCCGTATCGACGTACTGATCCGTTATGTCCTCGCTGCTGATGTTCTTATATTCAACGCTCCCAAGCCGTTCAAGCTGTGTGACGCATGACTTGAAGTTCTTGGTGGGGATCCGCAGCTCCAGGTTCTTAGACTGCTCGCTGCTGTCGGTTTCATTTTCGACGAAGCCTTCGAACTGAGTCAGCGCGGCAGCGACCTGAGCGCTCGCCTCGGCGAGCTCTGGAACGACCAATCCAAGACTACCGCTCCACACTCTGATACGAGACACCTTCGCTGGAGAGGCTTCTGCGGCCGAGCCCGACGCCGGCGCGGAGAAGGATGCGGAGTCAGACATCCCTTGCGACGAAGTGCAAGCAAACGAAGTGAAAGCAAGGAGCGAGAGTGAAAGAATGTGCGATAGGATTTTCATTGGTGGACAGTTAAAGGTTTCCGTCAGCGAGTCACTCTATCGCACGAAACGGAACTTCGAAAGCGGAACGCCGTCGCCGCCATGGGACGTTGACCAGGGTAAGCATCGGCTACCCAGAAAACAACGCTTCATGGTTTGCCCATGGTTACGATTCGTTCGGCGACGATTATGGGGTAAAAAATGGAGTAGGCGCGCCGAAAGAGCCTTGTCCGGCACGCAATGCGGAGGACTCCGCCTCGGTGCGCTCCACCGGCGGCTTGGCTGGCATTCGCAACGGCGCGAACTTTTTGTGCAGATCCTGCAAAGCGCGCTGCACAGGGTCCTCCAGCGGCAGAGGTAGTTTCGGCGACACTCCATCGCTTGGCGACGGAGCCTGATTCGACGGTTGCATCTTCGGTGGATTCGAACGGCCGAGAGAGATCGAGCTCATATGGTTCACCCTTTACGGTTACACAAATGTTATAGTCCTCGTCCCTCTCGCGGTTGCGTTTGAAAGCAGACCTCTCGAGCTCTGAACGACACGGGTGAGCGGATAACAGGCTGATGCAGACAAAAAAGCATCGAGAACTGCGACCTGAGCAGAGCAACTTCCCCCGCTTAGAGCTCAACGAAGCTCGGCTCGCTCACTGCCCGCGGATCAACTGGTGTCTTCAGAAATCGAGCGAGATAGATGCAGGCGAGAGCGCAAACAAGAGAAATAATGCCCACAACCCAAAAGTTAGTGATGCGTCCGTCGGCGGTTTGACCCAACACGTGACCGCTGATCATTGATGCGACACCGGCGGAGAACTGTTGAATCGAGCTGTTGATACTCATAAACCCGCCTCGATAGCGAGCCTCAATACTGCCGGTCATCATAGCCATCGCCGGCACCGACCTCCCGGACATGCAAATCATGAAGATGGTCGAAACGAGAATGGCGAGCGGAAGTGGCACGTGAGGAAGATTGGTGAGGAGCGCAATCGGAATGAGGGCGACAAACGAAACGACGCGAAAGACGTAGTGCTTGCCGCGACGATCCGCCCAACGACCGATCCAGTTGAGGCTGAAAATCGTGCAACCGCCGCCTGCAAGGTAGATGAGCGGCAGCTCGTCTTCCGTCAGTCCAACATTGGCTACCATGTAATTCGAGATATACGGGAAAATAAGAAAACCCGTGAGCGTTAGAACGGCCATGAAAACAAAGGCCATCACATGATCTTTGTGACGCAGTATCGTTATCATCCGCGAAATCGGGTGCTCGTCAGTGGCATGCTGTAGATGTCCGCGAAGAACCGGCAGAACTCTTGCGGCAAATGTGAGAATCAATAAACTGAGGACACCCAGCACGTAGAACGGCACGTGCCATGAGAGGTGGGACGCGAGCACAAGCCCCAGCGGAACTCCGCACACCGACGCTAATGAGAAAGATGACATCACAAGCCCATCGCGGCTCCGCGCCGCTCAGGTGGGATGACATCCCCGACGATGGCTAAAATCAAACCTCCGGCGACTCCGCCGAATGCTCCAGCGACCACCTCGCCATCACCAGCAGTGTATAGGTCGGAGCCATCGCACAAAGGATCGTGCCGACAGCGAAGCCGAAATAGATGAAAAGGAGCCCTTGTTTTCTGTCGAAGCGATCGAGAACCAAGCCCGCCAGCAATCCGGAGATCCCGGCGCTGATCGCATAGGATGAAACTATCACACCGAATTCTGCCGGCGTGATGCCAAACACGCGCATGTATTGCGGCCCGAGCGGCATGATGATCAGAAAGTCAACGATGGTCGTAAATTGAATCGCTGCGAGCAGGAGGAGCAGCTGTCGCTCGTTGAAATTCGGCGCGTGGGTCGTCGGAGTGGCACTCATTGGGGAGAGATATCAGGAGAAGCAGAATAACGTCCTCTTTCGAAGGATGGTTCGATGTTTAACCTTAAAATCCTTCATCGTGTCCATCCATGATCGATCACAGTGAGTCGGCGGTCGCTGCACTTCAGTCTCTGAACCGGGGAGAGCGATTCGTAGCTCCGTCGACCATCCGTCGAAAACCTGGCCGTTTGCCGAAGGCCTGCTCGCGCCCGAGGCGTTTTTGGTGCCCTCCTCACAACTGATACGGGCCGGCAACGGCTAACTTCACTTCGGCCTCCCGCCGGATGACTCGGGTTTTCGAGCGTTAGGAACAATACGCGAAGCTCCAGCTTGGAGAAAAGCGCTGACCGCGAGCAACGCCGATCCTCGTCTCCTCACAGTCAACCATGCGGCATCCTTGAATGTTTTGAGCGGCGGCTGAGCAATTTGGTGATATCGATCGCAACAGAAGCACGACACTTCCGCGACCTACCGGCATATCTACAATGAGCGACGCGAGAATAAACATGGTTTTCCTAGGCTCGCTGCCTCGGCAGTCTGTTCATCCGCGTGCGTCAGGAACGGCCGGCACTCTTGTCCCGAGCGCGCTCGGAACGAGAGTGTCGGCACATTCCCTCGAACTGGAGACCTGCCATGCAACGGCTCGACTGGTCCTTCGCGCAGACCGATCCGGCCTCAAGTTCACGCGCGCCACTTCTCGGCGGCCGGCAGCATCAGCGTCGACATCGTCGACGGTTTCGGCGCTGCGTTAATGGACGGGGGCAAGTTCGTCGAGCGCTTCGGCCGCCAGGTGGCCTCGACGCGCACGACCGTTCGTCAGCACAACCTCGGGACGGAAAAATTCCCCCGCACGAACGTCGCCGCATCATGGACCTGGTCAGACACACGCTCGACGGCCGTGAGGGCGAAGGCGTGGGTGGACGGGAAGTGGGCGGTCCTCGATTTTCGACTGCCTTCTTTTGTCGCCAGGAGACGCACGCACCAATCGCGGCTCACGGCGTTGAAGTCTCGCGTGCGCTCTCCTTTTGCCGGTCGAGCCAAGATCGGCTCATTCAAGGATGGCTTGATAGGCGGGCACGCTCGTCTCTCCGAACAGGGACAGCGAGTTGACGACACCCTACCTCGCCGTGAAACTTCCGTCTCAATTCGCTCACAAGCGCCGACGCATCGCGGCTGCTACGAACGTTAACCTCCAACTCGTAGTCCCACGAACCTACACAGCGAATCCATTTCCGAACATTCGGATGGCATCGCGCTTCATGAAGAAGTCTTTCGCCGAGCTTCGGTTTCGCCGACGGCGCCGAGAGAAGAAGACGATATTCTTGCATCTGAAACAGTGCGGGTTCCAAGATATAGTAGAACCCCTCGATCACCTTTTTTGCTTCGAGCTGCTTCACGCGTCGGTCGAAAGTGCTGGAAGAGATTCCGGCTCGCTCGGCAAGTCGTCGAAACGATTCGAAACCGGGTGTTCCGGCCGCCTTCAGCACCCGAGCATCAATGTCGTCGAGCTCAGTCGTCTTCTCGCCCCCCTGGAGGAGCTCGGCCCCGCCCGCAGCTTGACGGCTCAGAAACTTCCTCGGGAAGGTCCGGATTTCTGCTCGGATCGAGATCTCTTTCTTGAAATGCAACCGGGGAACTGCTCCGCCAAGCGATCTAAAAAACGTGTCACTTCAGAAACGTGCTTTGCAGCGAAGCTGAACGCGAGATGGAATTCGCCACCGAATTCTGCAATCCACGATACACGCTTTTGCTTTGCCAGGAACTGCCGAGCGGGGACTCACTCGCCGCACCATCTGCCGCCAACACGAGATATACGGCGTAATTCGTCCAGCCCAGCAAGTACGGATTGAGGTAGATCCGGCGAGTGACGATCAATCGTTCATCAATCATGCGCTGCAGCGTCGTGCGAACGGTCGACTCGCGCAGCCCACACTTCCGCGCGATTTTTGCGAGCGGTTCACGTGCGCACAACTCAACCGCACTGAGCACTCGCGCGTCAATCTCCTGGAGCTTCTTCATATTGTCCCACCATCTGCCACGTTTCCGGGACAGAACGCAAAGTTTTCCCCATTTCCTGCTCGATTCTTATGGTGCCGCCACGGGGTTCAGTTCAACGAAGGTTTCAGCAAAGGAGCAAAGCGATGGGTTCTCGAGAAAAGAGTCGTCTTGAGGTGTTGCAGGATATCGCTCGCGGTTTCGGCCACAGCGCCAGTCCAACTTCGAGCTTCATGCAGCTCGAAGGGCTTTGGGCAGCGCTCAAGAGCTACCCGGACAACGAGCCGCTGCCGGACCGTGCGAAATGGGTGATGCTGCTCGAGAAAGCGGGCCACCTCTACGGTTCGATGGTGCAGGCTGACGTCACCGACCGCTACGGCGGTGATGTCGCCTACTACACGCCATTCATCACAAGGCGTTTGAAGGACTGCGTGAGCTCGGCACGAGCTCGACCGATCACCGGCACTCGCATCGCTGAAGCGAATTGAATAGCGCGCTCAAGGCGGAGCGCCGGGACGGACGATCTCATCAGGGGGTCGAGCCGCGAAAGATGAAAACTCGAACCCCCATTTTTTATCTCACTCATTGCACGCGCCAAATCACCGCATCCGAGCCGCCGTCCACCCGTAGGAAAATGTCTGCGCGCTTGTTCCCGAGGACGGCTCGCGAGTGTCCAATGATGGTGTTTCCGTCCGAAGACAAAACTCCTCGCTATACACCGTAACTCCTCCCTCGCCTGCAACTTGAATCTCAATCCTATGCTCACCACCTTCGAAGCGAATTCTTCCAGTGATGGGCTGGGATTGAACAACCGCATCGGCTGCAATCGCGTCGTGATTGAGCGCCGCGCTCACCAAGCTATGTCCAGACAATGCCCCGTCAGCCTCCTGCCTGAGAAAAAACATCCCCTCTGGACTGGTTACAAATCCACCCTCCGCTTTCGATGCAGCGTCTAAAGTCCACTGCCATCCACCGCTCACCGATACTGCTAAGCGTTTCGCCTCTGGGTCGCTCCGCTCGTCTGGTCGCACATGTGCATAAGTGCCGCTGCACTGTTTCGGCTGCGCTGTTCCCCCGCACACACTGGGTGCCGCCAGTTTCTTGCCAAGCAAAGAAAAGGCGGTAGCCCCGCTCTCAGCATACCAGTCAACGGCTTTTCCGCTTTGCGCAATCCCATCAACCAGTCGTTCGTAACCCTTTTCAATCGTGATACTGCGAGTATTCCGATCGCGCGTCCCATTCCGATACGAAAGCTTCGTGACTTTCATCTCGGCGAGCGATTTTACCTCGCCCGGTTGAGAGACGCCGTCCCGGTTGGTATCGAACCACAGGCCGAGCGACGCGAGCTCGCTTCCCGACACCTCACCATCTGAATTCGTATCAAGGGCGCCGAGTGCCTCGAAACCGTCACGCCACGCTCCCGCTCTTCCACGAGAAGTTTCCGGCAGAAGCACGGACTCCGTTAAGCTCGCATAGCGCTTTCCTCCAAACGTCCACTCACCGAAAAGCTGACTCGCGCTCGTCACTTCGCCCTTGTGCTCCGGATCCCAGACCAGGAGCGGTGCTCGCTCCGAAGCCTTCCATTCGAAGAAGCGGTCCGTGGAATCAGGAGACAGAGGAAAATTCGTCACTCGAACGTCGTTCTCAAGATTGTAGCCGGTCTCCCAAATCAAAGAGATGGGGCTTGCCAGCACGGTTAGAAATCCTGCTTCGCATGCGAAAGCTTTCTGAATCGGGTTTGGTTGCGCAATCGGATGGCAGCTCGAGTCGAGGTACCAGAGCGTGGCTGTGCACAGTCCCTTCTGGTTGCAAACTTTGTTCGCAGGGGGCCAGGGTCCTTTGATTGGTCCGCCGAACTGACCGAAGTAATTGAGCACAACACATTCGTCCATGTAGAAATCAGATACACCGATCGCGCGACATGTTTTGAACGCCTTTTCCACTTCTTGGTAGACACAGGAAGGTGTCAGCAGCGTCGGCTCAAAAATCTGTGCGTTCGGATGCCGCGGCGAGGCGAATGCTTGGATTTTATAGTAAGGGCAGATCGGTAGCGGCGGTAGCGTAGGAAAGGGTGTCGGGGAACCGCTCGGTGTGGGAGTCGGCGTCCTCGTCGGTGTCGGTGTTGGAGTGGCCGAAGGAGACGGAATCGGTGTCGCACTGGGCGTCGGTGAAGGAATGTGCGGCGATGGAAGAGGAGTCGGTGACGAGGTGCAGGCGGCGGGCGTCTCCGGAGCACCTAAACTGGGTTTGTCGGGCGTGGCGCCGGCGGACGGAGCCCAAACAACAGCGGTCAACTGCAGCGCAACGGTGAAACGGACGAAAGAAACGGCTCTACCCGCAAACCACAAACCCATATACTCGACTCCAAAAAACCTTGCTCGTAAGCAATTGCGATTCTCAGCTTTAACTGTGACCGCGGCTTGGAGTGTTGTTACATGGTCGTTGCGATTCTCGAGAAACGTTCGAACTGGAAGGATCAGATACGGACAGCCAGGCTACTTTTTCTTGACCCTCCTCCATCTGCTTCTGCTCTGGGCCCTACCCCACCTTCTCCAGATAAACATGCACCGCTCGCTCCCCGGGAATATGTTTCACACACTGATAACCGAGCGCTCGAAGGTCCATGCCTTCGAAGAGATTCTCTCCTGAGCCGAACAACATCGGTCGCACGGCAAGGTGCAGCTCGTCTAGATGCCGAGCTTTGAGGAATTGCCTGATTGTCGCAACGCCACCACCGACTCGAACGTCTTTCCCATTCGCGGCTTGTTGCGCCTGAGCGAGCGCTGAGTCGACTCCCTGGGTGACGAAATGAAACACCGTCCCACCGCGCATCGTAATCGACTCTCGCGGGTAGTGTGTCAAGACAAAGACCGGCACGTGGTACGGCGGCTCATCTCCCCACCATCCTTTCCAACTATCATCCGGCCAGTCGCCGCGGACGGGGCCGAACATATTCCGGCCCAAGATCCAGGCGCCAACATTTTTGAAGCCGTCTTCGGCAATCGAATTGTCAGTACCCGTTTCTCCTGCAGCGGATGCACCGTGCATTTGCTGAAAGACGCGCGTCGGGAAGAACCACTCGAAAAGCTCCCCACCGCGCTCTCCGAGCGGATTGTCGAGACTTTGATTCGGTCCGGCGCTAAAACCGTCGAGGGAGGTCGAAAAGCTGTGCACTCTTACTTTGCCCATGGCGTCTCCGTGCTCGTAAGATGAGATCCAGGTGGCAGATAGACCCAATCGCGGAGGCGGTGTCAAGCGACCTAGCGAGCGCTTCCGTGCAAGCTCCTCAGTTGACGAATGAACCGTATCGTCCACCCAACAAAAAGGTTCCAAGAGGGGTCGATGGGAAATATGAAGCTCCGACGCCGCGCTGCAAATTCATCGTACGCCGGCGTACCCAGTCGAATGGTTACCGTACACAAGGTATCGTCCCTGTCACGAGATGTTAGTGTTTGCTTAACAGACCCGTTCTCTTTGGCTTTGCGAAATACGAAGGCCCCATTCCGATCCGGCGTGCAACTCAAGCAGGTCCGATCGTGAATGGTTTCGTCAAGGTTTCAGGTCCCGGGCGAATCGCCCACCCTTCTGCCCAAGGAGAAGACGTCATGTCGCAAAGTAAACCACCTCTCTCACTCGTAGCTCATTCGGAAGCCGTCGGCCCTCGGAGCTGCCATCTAGACATCACTCTGCCGTTCGGCGGCAACGTTGCGCTTTCCGATGCGACAACGGAGGAGCTGTATCAAACGTGCAGGTCATTTTCGAGCGCATGGGCGGCCGGCTTTGTAACGGTTGGACTGTTCATCGGACTGCTGATTTCGGGTCTCCTGAATTACATGCAGAATGAAAGTCTCCGCAAAGACCAGGCGGATTTCAAGTCGCAGCTGAGCTCGGAGGTATCCGACGCAATCGCCGAAGCTCAGAAGGCGGGCTCCGAATTGAGAGCGGGCGATCTGGCTCCACTACTCGCCAAGCTGCAGCACGATGCCCAGGATGAGCTGAAGACGAATTTACTGAAAGTATCGTCAGAGCTGCGAGAGCAAGAGGTCTCGGACTTTCGGCGCGACCTTCAAACCAGCACGGGAGCTGCTCGTTCGAACATGCTCCCGGATGACGTTCAAGTGATTGTGTTCCACTTCAACGCAGGTCGTACTGCGACAGAGAATGCAAGCCGCTGGCTCAGCTCTAACCGAGGGAAGGTCGACGTGTTTCAGATATTCCCCGATTCGGGTGGAGGTATCGCAGTTGTGATTCGGCCTCGCTAAGAAAACAGCAAAGGTTTCGGCTCGTCTGACGAGCCGCGATCGCACCCGTTTGGAGCGGTATTCGCTCCAAACGTTTTTCCTGTTCTGCGCTCCTAGAACCCGAAAGAGCGCAGGAACGAGGACTGGAACATGGGAAAGGCGATCCACACCGGCCTCACCCGGGACGCACTACCCAGTCCCCCACCCCCTGCGGCGTCACCCAAAAAGCTACCGGCACCGCTGGCGCCCCGAAGCGCACTTTCGCGCCCGGCGGAATAAGATGCAGGCGCGCATGCTTGTAAGGACAACAGCAAAATAGTCGCCAACGCTGTTTTCATGCACGCGCTCCAAAAATGAACACTTTCTCTTTGTTGTGAGGCTCAGAGGTGGAAACGTTTCCTCTAAGCACGCTCCGACTTTCAAGCTTCAATTGAAACAATGGCGCTCTCGTCCGACCTGGGCGGAGCCTCGTCTATTCACACTCTTACGAATTTTTCGATCTCTACGCAGCTCGCGTAGGGTTTTCGCTTTCACGGGTTGCCCCGAGGAGGTTCTGACGTGGTCTTTCTGAAAGCCTTCGTTCGGAAGTCAAGTGACTTTTACGCCGTCCGCGACACGGATAAGGACGTGAACGCTTGGCTCGTCGCCAACGCCGCGAACATCAAGATCGTGGATCGCAAGGTCAGCGTGACGGCTATCGGCAGCAGCGAGCGCTCAAACGGGGAGTTTTTCCTCGTCGTCGAGCTGTGGTACGAATCGGAGCAGCCGATCGAGGAGCCGACTCAACCGGACTCTCCGAAGGCATAAGAAGCAGACCGCGCGGCATGGTTTCGCCGAGCTCGTCCGAGGGGCCTCCGGGTCCCTCGGTTTTCGAACTTTTGAGAGAATCCGTGAACGGCAAAAACCTTGCCACATTCGCGGCGATTTTATTTTTTGTGTCACGTAACTTTACCCGCATCCCATCGTATTCTTATTGAAGCGTGTAAAGGTTTGTCCCGGACTGGTTGTAGTGAACAGGAACGATTCCGAATGGCTGGAATACGGCCGCCTCATGAGCCTCGCTCAAGGCGGCGATACAGATGCGTACGCCCGGCTATTGTCCGAGATCTCTTCTGTGGTCACCAACTTCGTCCGGAGCAGGCTCCGTAACTCCTCGTGGCACCAGGATGTCTCTCAAGAGATTCTCATGGCGATCCACACAGGAAGACACACATTTCGACCGGACTGCGCGTTCCGCCCCTGGTTGTATGCGATCATGCGCAATAAGATCATTGACTTCCTGCGCAGCCGCAGCCGTCGGATTGAGGAACAGCTTTATCTTCCGCTCGACCACGTGACGGAGGGGGACTCGGTCGAGCTCCGGTGTGATCTCCAGCGGGTTTATGGGCGCTTAAGTGAGAAGGAACAGCAACTTTTCACGTTTGCGAAGCGAGACGGGCTCTCAAACGATGAGATCGCCGGCATGACAAAAACCTCAGTTGGAGCAGCCAAGGTGGCGATACATCGATTGATGGTAAACATACGGGCGAAGCTGGCTGCCGAATGAGCACTGCTATGAACCAGACGAACGAGCATTTCATCGACAATCTTCTCGGCGACTTGAAGCCGGTTCGCGTCTACGGCGGCGCGGCCCGCTACTGGGGACTTTACGTCGTGGTAAGCCTTTTGACTGTGGTCATCGCAGCCGCGTGGTACGGAGTGAGGCAACCGGTCGGGAATTTCCTTGGCGATCCCTGGTTTTACGGTGAAATGGCATTGGTAATTCTCGGAGTTGCCGCTGCCGGATACACCTCGATTGAAATGGCCGCACCGGGTCGCGTAACTCGCGGAATGTATCGATCGAACCTGCTCATCGTGAGCAGTATCTTTTTTCTGCTGCTTACCCGAATCGGTTGGATCTTACTCAGCGGTCATGAAGCGCATCTCGAGCAAGAAAACGGTCTCGCATGTGTCTTCGGGACAGTTCTTTTCGCAATTCCTCCGTTTTTGTTCCTCACTGTGGTTATGAAGCTGGGCTATGTCGTCGAACGGAAAGCGGCTTCCCTGATGCTTCTTCTCTCTTCCCTCCTGTTAGCGACGATCGCGGTTCGCTTCTGTTGCGTCACGTCTGCACCCTTGCACCTGCTTGTTTGGCACTACCTTCCCTTAGCGGTGCTTGTGCCGGCCGGCACCTTCTGCGCTTCCAAGCTTTTCAAATAAAAATCTCGTCAGCGATGTAACTTTCTCACAAAACCCACGTAGTCCAGAGTGAGCGCTTCGATTGGGAGAGCGTTCATGAGCGTGAGGTTGTTGAGTGCGCCGGAAGTACCGCCGGCGCACTCGTTTTCCAGAAGGTGTGACATGCTAAGCAATTTTCGATCAAAGGTTCTTTCCGGCGTGCTGACCGCAATCGTAATGGCGTATCAACACTCGGGCCCGATTTTCATAGCGCGGATAAATCAATTCAAGAGCTCACTCGCGTCCGCCGCGATAGCTGAGCAAAGCGATTGCGCCCACGCACAAGCCGCGATGCGGCAGAAATCACCGCAGTTTGCTCCTGCGGTGCTTCGCTCGCACAACGCCGATGGGAAAAGGGGTGTTTCGCTCACACTCGCCAGCTAAGCCGGGGACCGTCCCGGACAGCGTTCCTGCAACGACTCGTTCACTTTCACCAACTTAGCCGCAGCGTTGGCTGGGGCAGCAAGAACGGCCGATAAAATTGGCCGAACGGGGAGCTATGGCAATTTACGTGGAACTCAACTGGTCTCATTTCGATGATTGGGCGATTTGCGCCTCAGACGGAGTCGCAGTCATCGGGCCTGCTTTGGAGGCAGCGTGCACCAAATGGCTGGATCGAACCGGCTACGCTGTTCGCACTATCGACTTCCGCTCTGGAATCAAAGCAGCCATGTCGGAGCTGGATACCCTACTTCAGTGGAAGGTCCGATTCGGAAGCGAGCTGGGGGTACACACGGGCTTAGGTGCTCTGGCCGATGCGTTTCAGTCGACACCTCTCTCCAACGGCCGCTTCGTCCTCAAAATTCTGGGCGCGGAGCGTGCGTGGCATGAGGACTCCCGATTCTTTTCCGGTTTGCTCTTCATTCTGCGTACGCTCACCCGGCAGCACCTGATCTTCGATCATCGATTCTTCACATTGCTCGTTTTGGAAGATGCCCAACGGGTGCCGGGGGAGTCGGGATACGACGCTCTGTTCTCGGACCCGCGCGATCGCGTCATTTTGAGCGGACTGAGCTCGTGAACAAAAGCATTTCTCTAACCACTCCGGAGGCAGCTTTGGACCGTCTGATTAAACAACAGGCCGCTTATTACGTCTTCGCAATGTTCGGATTGTTCGGCGGCTCGCTGCTGATGCTGGGAGCAATTGCTCTCGCGGCGTGGTGGAGCCTTCCGAGCCTGCTCTTCATTACGCCGGCCGCGGTCGTGTTTCTCGCGGGGATCGCCTTTGTGCAGCGCACCTACGGCCCCAGATCTTGGGAGCTTGGCGAGCAATCCGCTGAACTGACGCCATTGAACGCGGACTCACCGCTCAACCGTCACGAAAACAAGAAAAGCGGCACCCATTCCGCGTCGTAGGAAAATGATTGACGCGGCGGGGCTGATACCGATGAGGCAAGGGTCGACTCTCTGATACTGAGAGTTCGTCCATGGAGCAGCGCACGCTTATTCGTAAACTTTTCATAAAACGAATATCGCTTCTTCACTTTGGAGGCGTAGTGTCGTCAAAAGTGAGGCGGCTGCCACCGTCGCCGCGTTCATGCATCAATCGAATTAACCGGAGTTGAAAGAGATGAAATTCGCAGCACCTGCCTTCCTAACGCTTATGATAGCCACATTGAATACGGCTTACGCACAAAGCAGCCCCGAAGTAGCCCAACCCTTATGCCCTCCGACGAGACAGATCTCCATCGGATTCAGCGTCTCCGGAGTTGAGACCAGCATCGAAAAGGCAGATGCCGTGCTCGCCGGCAAGCGCGCGCGCGTACAAGAGGTCGCCAAACAGGTCGGGCTGACCAATCTCATTCCGTCAAACAGAAGCTACACTCTCAACTCAAATCCTGTGGCTGGCGGACAACCGCCCGATCAGGTCGAGTATAGTTTGAGCGAAAGCTACGAGCTCACATCAGAGGAGTCTGCGAAACGCCTGCTCGCACAGCTCGCGAAAGAAAGATTTCAGGTAAACATGAGCGTTTCCGAAACACCGGGGTACGGTTGCTCGACGCAATAATGGCAGTTTGCCGCGGTTGGCTGGTCGCCCGGCGCACGCTCCAGCCAACCGCCCCAACCTTCAAGCTGTGCCTCACTCAAAATCAGCTTCGTCTGATCTCGATCAGCCAAAAACTTGCTGCGATAGCGCAGAGTGCTCGTTGAACTTTTCACACGAGCGCACAATGATGAATGGTCCATTCTCGGCCGACCCTGACACTGAATACGTTGAGTGTATCGAAGTATACATTCCGAAAAAGCTCGACCATCAATCGGAGCTTTACAACTTTCTCCGATCGAAGCTCGAATCGAGACACGCCGGTGAGACACAATCGCTCCCGATTCACGGCTTTTCGCTCTACGAAGTGGATGGTGCTTTCATCGGCGACCGGATCTACGAAGAGCGAACGATAGTCATTCGAATCCTCTTCACCCGGAATGAAACACATTCTACTGCGGAGCTTCGCGAAAAAATCGTTCAGCTTGGGAAGGAGATGCTTGCTGCGATCGCTTACGCCGAAGAAGAGCTCTGGATCTGCCACTACCGGCAACAGGCGCTCATCTTCAGGATGAATTCGAGAGCTGAAAGCCAGGATGAAACCGCGCCTCTCCCGGAGCAGCTATGAAATCCACAGATCTGGAGAGCAGCTCGCTATGGCTCGATTGGCAGCGCGCTGAGCATGACACACTCAAAGCAGATGCGACATGTGATGTGGTCGTCGTCGGCGCGGGCATTACCGGCCTAACCACTGGCTACCTGCTGAAACAGGCAGGCAAATCCGTAATCATTCTCGATAAGGGACGTGTCGCAGGTGGAGAGTCGGGACATACCACCGCCCATTTGACATGCGTGCTCGATACAAGACTCAGCGAGCTACGGAAACATTTCGGCGAGGATGGTGCAAAATTGGCTTGGCAGGCTGGTATCACCGCGATCGATGGAATTGAGAGGATTGTCCGCGACGAGGGTATCGAATGTAATTTCCAAAGGGTGCCAGGGTACCTCCACGCACCCATCGCACAACAGGACTTCTCGGAAGATTCCTTTCGGGCAGAGGCCGAGCTCGCGAAGCAGCTCGGATTCCAGGCGGAGTTCGTGGCCGCCGTTCCCATTTTCGATCGACCCGGTCTTCAGGTTCCAGACCAGGCCCTGTTTCATCCAGTCGCTTATCTGTCGCAGCTCGCGGCAAAGATATCGGGTGACGGATGCTCCATTTTTGAATCGAGCGAGACGACTGAAATCGTCGCCGATCCGCTCTCGGTGAAGGTCAATGGAAAGATCGTGCGCTGCAAGAAGCTCGTGATCGCGACGCACGCTCCACTCGTAGGGCTTGGTGGAGTGCTGGGAGCTTCGCTCTTCCAAACCAAGCTCGCGGGCTACTCGACATACGCGCTTTCAGGTTCGCTTCCGCACGGCACGCTGCCGAGCGCCAGCTTCTGGGATACCGATAACCCGTATTACTATCTACGGATCGACCGGACCAAAAGCGGGACCCGCTTCGTATTCGGCGGCGAAGACCACAAGACCGGGCAGCACGAAGATGCCCAATCTCACTACGCGTCGCTTGAAGCCCAGCTGAAAACATTCCTGCCGGACGCTCCGGTCGACCACCGCTGGAGCGGACAGGTTATCGAAACTCATGACGGCCTCCCCTATATCGGCGAGACATCCGAGCACCAGTTTTCCGCCACGGGCTTCGCCGGGAACGGCATGACTTTCGGCACTCTCGCGGGGATGATGGCACGAGATTGGGTGCTTGGTCGCTCGAATCCCTGGGCAGCATTATTCGGTCCAGACCGCAAGCCGATCCATGGTGGCCTCTGGGACTACGTGAAAGAGAACGTGGATTATCCGTATCATCTGGTCAAAGGGTTCCTGACATCCAGCGAGCGCGAGTCCGTCGACACCGTTCGCAACGGCGAGGGCAGAGTTCTCAAAATCGATGGTAAGCGTTGCGCAGTGTCTCGTGACCAAAACGGCCGACTATCGATCCGCTCTGCAATCTGCACTCATATGGGGTGTGTCGTTCGATGGAACGACGCAGAGAAGACATGGGACTGCCCCTGCCACGGATCCCGATTCAACACGGACGGTAAGGTCATCGCAGGACCTGCGGAGACTCCGCTTGCGAAGCACGAGCCCGCCAATAGCTCTGGACAAGCTGGGGGCTGACCCTCTCCTGAAACGCGAGGGTTATGAAATCGATATCGAGAAAGTGCTCAGACTACCGCAGAGAACTGCTCCTTCGACGTCGCTGAGTCGTGAGCACAAAGAATGAGGAGGGAGAGCAGGTCGGAGCGAAGCGCTCCGACCCCTTTTGTCGGAAGTGTTCCCTTCATCCGAGCTTCGACAACCCTTGAGCGATGAGCGGTGACGTGTGTGCCTTATGGGCCGTCTTTTCGATTCCGTTTGTCCAGCCAGATACAGAGCGGGACGACGCACAGCAAGAACAGCAGGATCCCCACGCCAGTCAGCATGCCTCCGTTTTGAATCGGTCCTGGAGGACACGTCGCAGCAGCGAGTGTGATCCCAATCCCCATGATGGCGATTGGCGTTACGCAGCCTTCGAGAAATCTCATCACAACCTCCTTCGAGTAAACGAGCGATCTGATCCGGAACGAATTATTCCGAATGTTTCCCGCCGGGCCATTCGATTGCCTGTCGGCAAAAGCGATCGAACGGCGCGCCGAGACGGACTTCCCGCGCGGTGGCGACGCGTCAACTCGAAACGGAACATGAAAAGAGGTCGCGTGAACGAAAAAAAGCTTATGTCGAGATCGGCAAAATTTGAATGCGCTGTACGCTGGAGGGTTGGGTCCGCACGCTTTCGTTCGCTGATACCTGCGCCATGCGCGGCATAACCCTCGGCGGCGCCAATGGCTTGCCAAGCCGCAGGTCGGCCGCTAATGAAGACGTATGAAAAAAATCGTTTCTACGTTGCTTCTCACCCTGTTACCGCTTCAAGCCTATGCAGCTCCAACCGAGGACGTTGAGCCCGTAAGGAGCTTTACACTCCAGATCGGAAAAGCGAGCAGGCAGCTGACGCTCGATACACCACTGACCGTGCCGGGCTCGTTCACTGATCCGACCGTGAAGCTGACTGCGGCAAGCACGCGTCGCTTCCCTTACGGAGGAATCAGTTTCGAATATCCGGCCCAATTCACCTGGGAAGCAGACGTGAAGAGCTCCGCATACAAAGCGTGGACGCTTTCGGGAAACGATCTCAAAATCATGTACTCATACTCGCAGGTGCCTATCGATCCGCGCTCCTATGCTGAGAAGATCGGACAAAAATTTCCGGGGGGAATGTCCGCAATACAATCAAAAGAGTTCGAGCTCGGCTCAGGGAAGACTGCTGGGATCGAATTCACTCTGAAGATCGGAAGCTATTCGATGCGCTACCGAACTATCCAACTCAAGCTTAAGTCCGGTTACGGACTGCTGAGCATTCAGGATGCAGACAACGACGGCATGGGAAGCACCGAGGGAGCAGAGATTCCTCGTATCTTGAAAAGCTTGCAGGTCGACTAGCTCGACCGCTGCGCCGCCATCGCTTATCTGGGCTGTTTCTCGTCTCTCGGCGGTCTGTTGGGTCGACCAACGTCAGGTTTCCGTTTTTCGCACTCCGGTGTTAGGATTCTGCGCCGCCCAGGCAATCCCGAATCTTTCTCGTCGCAGCTCTCAGTAGATCTATTCTCCATGTTCGGTGTCGTGGCTCGCTCGCACTCTACGGCTCCGGACATGGCAGCTCATGCAACCCCGTTTTGAAGAAGAGGTTCTTCGTGGCTTTGCCTTCTCTGCATCCCAGCGTCGTCTGGAACGCGGCCTTCTGGGACCTGCGCCGTCGGCTCCGCCGACGCGCGTTCTGGCTCGGCCTGCTGATGCCGGTCGCGATTGGCCTGCTCGGGACTCTCATTCTGAGCTTCCTCGAGGGTGCCCAAAGTCACACTGTATTGGTCATCCACCCCAAACGTTGCCCCGCTTTTGGGCAGATGATCGAGCGTGGTATCGAAGATCCGATTCCTGCTCCCGACCGGCTGACGCTGCACGTGCAGCGCACGGCGGTGGAGGATGACCACCTTGCCGCCACCATTCGAGCGGCATCAGACAACGTCCTCCAAGGCGGTATCGCAGCCTTCGTGGTCATCCGCTGTTCGCGGGAACCGTCCTTGGACCAAGGTCTACCGACCGACGCTCGACTGGAGGTATTCGGCAGTCACACAAGCGGCGAACCCGCTTCGGTCCTGAGCCGAATCCGACTGACCCTCCTGATGCATAGCTCAGGATGGAGCTCAGAGCGGTCGTCGGAACTCCGCCGAAGCCTTGCGAAGATCGACGCGCAGCTCTCGCAGAAAGCCGTGCAAGTCGAAGGTACGGCTGAGCGGTTCGGAAGCACGCTTGTCTCGAGCGCGGCCCTGATGATGGCGTGCTTTTTCGTTATGATCACGAACGTGGCAACGGGTCCGCTCTTCGGAGCGGGAACCGCGACAAGCGGCTCCTCCCGATCACGCCTCGAGATCGAGCTCACCGTGATGGAGAAGGAGGAGGTCGTCGCCGCTCAGCTCCTCGCGAGCTGGATCGTGGCGGTCGCACTGCTCGCTGTCTCCACTACATTCATCTTCGTCCCGATGTTGTGGGTCGAAGCGCTGCCTCCTCGGGCGGTGGCGCTGTACTGTGCCTTCTCGGTTGTGGGCTACATGCTCCACGCACCGCTGTGTATCGTCCTCGGACTTGTGGGCTCGGACGGTCGTTCGTCGAGCCCGCTCCAGAGTGCATATACGCTGTTCACAATGCTGGTCCTTCCCGTGACCACCATGGCCGCAAGCTCACCGAACAGTCCGCTCATTCGGGCTCTCAGCTACGTCCCGATCAGCGCCCCGCAGGTCGCTCTCACTCGAGCGCTCATCTTGCGCGATCTTCCCTGGTGGGAGACCACGCTCGCGTTTCTGAGCGTGCTCGCAACTTCGGCCGCTATGACGGCCATTGCCGCACGCATCTTCCACGTGCTTGTTCTCACAGGCGATCGGCGCACGACCCTCGGTCGGCTCTTTCAACTGATTCGGAATCCCCAACTGGGATAACGACAAAGGTTCGCCGGCTGCCGATGATCAATCGATCGTCGGCAGCCGGTGCATGACTGCTATATCCGGCTGATGCTAGCCGTTCAGCGAGGAAGGTCTTTCCAAGAGGCGTGCTTCTGCCATGAGCCAATGCTCGAGAGCACGGCCTTCGGGACACCCATCCTCCTGCCAGAGTCGGTTCGCGAGCTTTTCGACGTCTTCCCTCGAGAAGGTAGCGCACTCTATCTCAGCAGGCTTGAGCACGTCGCTTCTATCTTCGTGCTCGCTATGCACCGTTGCATCTGCTGCGTCATGAGACGGGGAGAGCTGCGTCTCCTCCGGCTCAGCCGTCTCGACAGAACTTGTATCCTCACAAATCATCTGCTCGGTAAGCACAACGACGGGAGCCGGCTGAGCGAAAGGATTGGGATAGGCACGCGACTTTGATGTCCTCTTTGAGAACGCGAGAGCGAGAAGGCGCTTCGTCCAGGAAAGCTCGGGCATAGTTTACTCCAGTGCGACTCTTGGGTCAGTTCTGATGCGAAAAGCGTTTGCAACATACTCGCAGAAACGCACGTTCAACAAGCGGTTAGTCGCTGACCTCAGGTTTGGATCGATGCTAGTGGACGAACCGGTTAGGGTTCGCGGGCGTCGCGACCCGCGGTGGAGATGAGATTTGGCCCGCGGACCGCAGCGCCTATTAACCGTCGGCGATGACCGGAAATATATTATGACGTCGCTCTCTAGTCCTTATTACCAGAGCGCCCTCTTAGAAGGCTACGTTTCAGGAACGTCATAAATACTCAGGGGTTCCGAAGCTGACCCTCATCTCGCAGTGGTTGCCCGCCCGCGAACGACACTCACTCGCCGACGCGCGTCGCTCCCGGGGCATTTGGGATTACCGACCGAAAGAGCTTTTATTTGCGGAACCAAGTCGGTTCTTTCCGGACCGGATTCTCCCCCGCTCCCATGCCGCGCAGGGTTCCTTCAAAGAACATGTACGGAGTCATCGGTTGCAGCTTACTCACCTCCGCGAGCGTCTCGGCGGCGGCCTTTGGCAGCTCAAACTCGAGTGCTGAAAGATTGCTTTCAAGCTGCTTCATGCTTGTCGCTCCGATAATCGTCGACGACACTCCAGGGCGCTTCGTTATCCAGTTCAGCGCAACCTCTGCGGGATGACGATCGATCTCGCGCGCTACTTCAAGGAGAGCGTCGACAATTGCGAAGTTTCGTTCGGTAAGCTTGTTGAACACCGGATTGGGCGAATCCTTCATTGTTGCCAAGCGACCCTGGTGAGCTTCGCCGCGTTTGTACTTCCCGGTCAGGAGTCCGCTTGCAAGTGGGCTCCACGGACAGATCCCCAGCCCCAATTCCTGAGCTGCGGGCACGAACTCATGCTCGATGTCTCGGACCGCAAGACTGTATTCGAGCTGCAGAGCGATCGGTGCCGCCAGTCCCCGCGCGCTCGTCAAGCCGCAGACGTTGCCGACATACCAAGCCGGAGTGTCGGAAAATCCGTAATAGCGGATCTTTCCTTGTTGGACGAGTGTGTTCAAGGAGTGCACGACCTCGTCCGCCGGCGTCAGCGTATCCCACGCATGCATCCAATACAGGTCGATGTAGTCAGTCTGAAGCCGACGCAAGCTGCCTTCGATCGCGTCGAAGATATGCTTCCGGCTGTTTCCTCCGGCATTCGGATTCGCGGCATCGCCGCTGAAATGGAACTTGGTCGCAAGGACGATCTTGCTCCGGGAGCTGCCGCGTCGGATTAAATTGCCGAGGATCTCTTCGCTCTTTCCTCCGGCATAGAGATCGGCAGTGTCGACGAAATTGCCGCCGGCTTCGAGATAACGTGCAAAGATCTGCTCAGAAACGGAGTCGTCGTGTCCCCAAGCATCATTCCCGAACGTCATTGTTCCGAGGCAGAGTGGTGACACGCGCAGTCCGCTTCGGCCGAGTAGTGAGTAATCGGCTAGACTTCGAATTTTTTTGTTTGGGCTCAGTTCAGCCATTGTCCCTCCGACGGATGTGTTCTTCGGCGCCCACGTGATTCTCAATCGGGCGATGCAACCACAAAGCACAGCTCATTGACAATGTGTACGACAAATCTCAGCCGATCGAGGACCGTCGGCTTTGGTCTGCTGAGCTCGAACGGCTTGAATTTCGCTGCTAGCCGTGGCGATTACGAAAATGCCGGCCGCAAAACATACCAATCTGACCGTAATTGCAGTTGCGTCTGCACCTCAGTATAGTTCCAGCCTACGAATGAATCGTTTGCCTAAAGTTCTCTCGAAGACCGCCTCATGACCCGAACGACGCGCCATTGTTTCAGCCACCTTGCTGCGCTCATCGTTGCTCTCGTTACTATCGCAACACCACTGTTCGCGATCGACTCAGCAGATGCCCAGTGCTTCGCACCGCGAAGCTCGAGTGAGATCGAGCTCGCACTCGAGAAGCTCAAAGTCACCGGTAGCGTTCTCTATGTGGCGGCACATCCGGACGATGAAAACTCTGCGCTGCTCGCCTACCTCTCCAAAGATCTGCACCTTCGCACGGCGTATCTTGCGCTCAATCGGGGTGAAGGCGGACAAAACCTCATCGGCAGCGAGAAGGGCGTTGCACTTGGGATCATTCGCACGTCTGAGCTCATGGCAGCCCGAAACGTCGATGGAGCGCTACAGATGTTCACCCGAGCGTACGACTTCGGCTATTCAAAAACCGTCGATGAGACTCTGAGCTTATGGAACCGTGACGAAGTGCTCGGAGATGTCGTTTGGGCGATACGGAAGTTCCAGCCCGACATTATCGTCACTCGATTTCCAGTCACCGGCGAAGGCAAGCACGGACACCATACTGCTTCGGCCGTACTCGCTGAAGAAGCGTTCTCCGCCGCCGGCGACCCGGAGCGTTTCAAAGAGCAGCTGCAGTTCGTTCAACCGTGGAAAGCGACAACGTTACTTCTCAACAATCCTCCCGCGAAGTGGGATCCGACGTTTACCGCCAAGGGAAAGATTGCAGTCGACATCGGTGGTCTCAATACAGAGCTGGGAAAATCATACGGTGAGCTTGCGGCGGAGAGCAGGAACAACCACAAGAGTCAGGGTTTCGGCACCGCTGCTGAAGCCGGACCGAGGATTGAGTACTTCACGTTCCGTGCCGGCGCTGCTCCGGGGGCGAAACCATTCGAGCAAGGCCAGTTCGCGCTTTCGAATCATGAAGGCACGAGGGCTCTGAATTCTGCTATTGACGATGTAATCAAAGACTTTCGCAATCACGCGCCGTCGTTCCAGCTCGTCCACGCTCTCCTGCGGTTGGACGCGCTTTTCCGAGATTATCCTGAAGAACGATGGAGGTCGATCAAACGCGACGAGATTAAACGGCTGATCCTCGACCTCTCTGGAATGAAGCTTGAAGCGCTGTCAGATACCGCTCTTATTCCGCCGGGCGAAGACCTAGCTATCAACCTGCGTGCGCTGCGGCAGCGGGATAGCGAGCTCGCGCTTTGCCACGTCTCGACTACTTGGTCCGAGCACGCGTCGCCATCAACCATGAAAACAGGTGAATGGCTTGAGATGCAGCAGAAAAGCGCTGTTCCGTCGACCACGGCCCCGAGCAATCAGTATTGGCTCACTCGCCCCATGGTTTCTGCGATGTTTGACGTTTCAGACAATACGCTCATCGGGGAGCCGTTCTCCCCGGCCGCAATAACGGCTGACTTCACGTTTTGCGCCGATGGGCAGAAGATTTCCTATACCTGTCCGGTGAAGCAGAAGACGCTCGACCAACGGAACGGAGATCGATATGAGGAAGTCTCCGTCGTGCCGCCGGTTACCGTCGGGTTTCGACTCGGAGCAGCGTTCGTCCCCAAAGACAGATCCGCAAAGGTCGAAGTCACTCTTACCGCCGTGCACCCAGCTGCCACCGGGACACTCGAAATCACGGCGCCGCCCGGCTGGCGTGTTGACCCCTCCTCTCAGCCGATCACATTCACTGACACCGACAATACGAAGCAAGTTGCGTTGTCGGTGAAGCCGGGCGCCAGCGCCGAGACCGGAATACTGAGCGCGGCTTTCGTGGACAGTGACGGCACCCGCAGCTCGCTTTCGCGCTCTACGATTGATTATCCGCATATCGAACGGCGCTCATACCTTCAGCCTGCTCAGATACTGCTCAGCACCGCCGAGCTCAATGCTCCGCGCTTGCGGCTTGGATATGTAATGGGTGCCGGTGACGAAATCCCCGAAACGCTTCGCGCAATCGGGTACTCACCGGAGCTACTGGACGAGGAGACTTTGCTCCGCAGTGACCTCGCACGCTTCGACACGATCATCGTCGGAATTCGCGCGCTGAATACCGAAAAAAATTGGCCTACCTATTACCCGCGATTGATGGACTTCGTGAAGCGCGGCGGAACCCTCGTTCTGCAATACAGCGCGAACGATTTTCTAAGCAAGGTTCCACCGGTCATCGGACCCTACCCGTTCACTCTTACGTCCAAGCGAGTAACTGACGAGAAGGCCGCCGTTTCGCTCCGGCTTCCGCGCCATGCACTGTTACAATCTCCGAATCGGATCACCGGCATCGATTTCGAGAATTGGATACAAGAGCGCGGATTGTGGTTTGCGGGCGAGCTCGATCCACATTACGAAGCACCGCTTGAGATGGCCGATCCCGGCGAAGCACCCGAGCGTGGGGCTTTGATTGCCGCTGCTTTCGGGCGAGGGCACTTCGTCTACACAGGTCTGGCATTCTTTCGGCAGCTTCCCGCTGGAAACCCCGGTGCCTATCGACTTTTCGTCAACCTTCTCGCGTATGGACATGCTGGACACTGACCCACCACCGATCTTGGGAAGCTGGCCGCGGCTCTATCTCGCAGTGATGCTGTGGGTTTGCGCGCTCGTCCTGTTTTTCATCTTCATCGGCGCCCAGTTCCAATGAGCGCAATCGACTGGACCGTTCTCTTTGTCGTTCTTGGAGCTATCGCTGGATACGGCACGTGGAAGTCGCGGGGCTCGAATACCATGCAATCGTATGCCCGGGCGGACAACCAGGTTCGCTGGAAAGCCATCGGGCTTTCCATTATGGCTACGCAGGCGAGCGCCATCACCTTCCTTTCGACACCTGGGCAGGCGTTCGCCGACGGAATGAGGTACATTCAGCTCTATTTCGGGCTTCCGCTCGCGATGATCATTTTGTCCGCAACAATCTTGCCCCGCTACGTGCATTTGAAGGTATTCACCGCGTACGAATTTCTTGAAGCTCGCTTCGATGTCCGCGTCCGGTTGCTTACTGCCTCACTGTTTCTGATCCAACGCGGAATGGCGACCGGGCTCAACATCGTTGCTCCGGCGATCGTCCTCTCGGCGGTTCTCAGCGTTTCGCTCACAACGACAACATTCATCATCGGCGGCTTGACGATCCTCTACACGACATTGGGCGGCGCGAAAGCCGTGGCTCAAACACAAAAGCTGCAGATGGCAGTGATGCTCGGCGGAATGGTTTTTGCGCTCGGATATACAATCGAGCTCCTTCCGTCTGACGTTACTTTGTATCGCTCCCTTTCGATCGCGGGTGTATTCGGAAAACTTCAAATGGTAGACTTTTCCTTCGATCCGAACGAGCGGTATACGTTCTGGTCCGGAGTGACGGGCGGGCTGTTTCTCGCGCTCTCCTACTTCGGGACCGACCAATCTCAAGTGCAGCGCTATATCTCCGGGACTTCGCTCACCGAGAGCAGACTCGGTTTGCTCTTCAACGCGGTTCTGAAGCTGCCGCTACAATTTCTCATTCTCATGTGTGGGGTGATGGTCTTCGTTTTCTATCAATTCGAACCGCCACCTATTTCTTTTGCGCCGGCCGCGTTAACGAGGGTGTCCTCACCCACCGCAGCAGCGAAGCTTCAGCAGCTCGAGTCCAAATATCTTGAAATTGCGAAAGCAAAAAGCGAGTCCCTGCGCCTGATGCTCACGGCGGAGAACGAAATCGAGCGGGAGCGATTCAAGGAAGTTGCCCGAGCTCAGGACCGCGAGGCGCAGGCACTTAAGGCGACAGCAACGGAGATCGTCCGCAGCGAGCACCCGGGATCCTCGGGGCGGGATACTGATTTCGTTTTCATCTCGTTTATTTTGAAACAGCTTCCTGTCGGCTTCGTTGGGCTGTTGGTCGCAATGATTTTTTGCGGCGCAATGTCCACCGCTTCCGCCGAACTGAACTCACTCGGTACCACAAGTGTTTTGGACTTCTACGCTCGCCTCTACGCGACCGACCGAGATCAGTCGCACTATGTCGGCGCAACCCGTGTAGCTACGGCGTTTTGGGGATTTCTGGCGATGCTGTTTGCGCTCACCGTCCCCTTCACCGAGAACCTCATTCAAACGATCAATATCATCGGTTCGCTATTCTACGGGGTGTTGCTCGGCATCTTTCTCCTGGCACTCAGCTCATGGAAAATCCGTTCATCCGCAGTAGTCGCGGGCTCTATCGTTGCAGAATGCCTGGTAATCATGTTGCATATCAGCGGACGTGTTGGATTCCTGTGGTATAACGTCGTCGGTTGTGTGTTGGTGGTAGCTCTTGCCTGGCTCTATGAACGCATCATGCGCACGCAAGAGACTTCGAGCACCCGACTCAGCAGTTCGTCACAATAGTCATCACAGCCTCTGGGAGATTTACAATGCTACACCGAAAATTGGTTTCTGCTGCTTTGTTCTTTCTGCTGTCTTTCGTGTGCGCGCAGACCGCGTCGGCTCAGCTCCCGGGTCTCGACAAAAGCCCGGCGGATATCGCCTATTTCCGTACGTCGCGTTCCGAAGCTCCTGTTGCGAAGATCGTGTATTCCCGCCCGCAGAAGCACGAGCGGACAATTTTCGGCGGACTCGTTCCCTACGGCGAAGTGTGGCGAACGGGAGCAAACGAAGCGACTGAGATTGATTTTTTTCGAGACGCCACATTCGGCGGAAAGCACGTGAAAGCAGGACGGTATAGTCTTTTCACTATTCCGGGCGAAAAGACTTGGACCATCATCCTGAGCTCCGCCCTCGACGAATGGGGAGCGTTCTCCTATGACAAATCAAAGGACGTGCTGCGAGTAGACGCGCCGGTGAGTCAAACCGAAGGAGAGGTCGAGGCTTTTACAATTCAATTTCAGGGAACCCCGCCTTCCGGAAAGTTGATCTTTGCCTGGGACCGCACATGGGTTGAGGTCCCTGTGTCCGTGGCGAAGTCGCGCTGAGACGCCGGAGAGAATTGGATGAGAGCAAACATCAACCCCAGGTCTGGGGGTTGATGATTGCTCTCACCCTCAGACATTTTCAACCTCGAGGTCACTCACCCGGCATTGCCTCCGCATCCGGTGCCGTCGGCTTCTGGCCGGCGTTTGGGTCGGCGGGAAGGGCGATCGGGGAAGCCTCGCCGGGAACGGTTTGTTGCGACGCGGCATCCCGGGGCAGTGCCGTCACGATGACCTGGATGACCGGCAGAGCGCTTTCGTATCGAAAGCGGATGTGGGCGATTGACAGCTCGTCGTTGTGCTTGAGCGTCGCCTGCTCGACGCGCTGTCCGTTTAGACGAATGCCGTTCGTGCTGCCCAGATCCCGGACGATCACCTCGTCACCGACGTTGATCATGCAGTGGCGGCGGGAAACGCGTTCGGAGTCCAGGCGAGCATCGCATTGTGCATGCCGCCCAATAAGGATCATCGACTTGTTGAGGGGAATGTTGGGACCCTCATCCAAAGCCACGAGCCTCTTCACAACGCACCGTCCCTTCTCCCTTGGGCGCCGCTGATTACGGCCCAAATAGCCGCATCCAGATCGGAGCGCATAGCTGTATTCGCCGAAACGAAGGCAACTATGCGCACCGTGGATCGTCAGCTACATTCCAAAAAAAACCGAATTGTTCGCTCCCATCTCTGACTGGATGCTCGAGCGGAACGAGGAATCTCGCTCGAGCTGATACAGGAAGAGATGGAGCTCCATGAGCTCTTCTGGCGGCGCTGAGAAAGAACGGCCCTCACCTATTCTAGCTGTTCCGGGCGGTTTAGTGAACGGGGTTAGCGAACCGTTCGAACGTCGGATGCATATTTTCGGACATTCTGAGCAAGCTCCAGCGCCTTCTCGGTTCATGGACGGCTCTCGAGCACAATGAAAAGCCGGGCAGGTCATGCGTTAAAACGCGGAGTTGACCTGCCCGTGCGCTCGAGACCGGAGCGCATGGCGCGGCGGACCTGCCCGATCGCTCAGCAGTGGATCGCGATGTCCTGCCGGACCGATCCAAGCGCGTTGTTGAGCCAGAGCAGCAACAGATCGAAGATCTCGAAATCTTCGTCGTCCTTGGTCTTCATCGGAGCCGCCCGTCGACGCGTCACTTCGGCCAGGAGCGCGTCTCGGGTCGGGCCGGCGAGCTCTTCCAGGCGATACGTCTTGGCGCCCTCTTCGATCTGCCCGGTGTTGTGAGCGGTGAGCTCATAGAGCACGCCTCCGACGTAGATTCGGAACCGAGCGAGCTCGTCGTTGACCTGGAGCAGCTCGGCCTCGTTGTCGAGCATCGCCCGGAGAAGGAACGCTGGACCGTCCGAGCGCGGTCCGGGAGTCGCGTTCAACACGCGCTCCATGCCACGCATGATCTCCTGGCTGCCGAGCGGAGCGTCGCCGTCCGGCACGTTTCTGTCCTGTTCTTCGGGCATTGCATGCCTTTCCGGCTTGCCGCGCCTCAAATGAGGACGATCGACAAGCTCTTCCAGAGAACCCAAAAGCCAGACCTAACCCGATATGAAAACAAAGGATAAAGAGCTACAGGTAGATTATGCGCGAACGCGAATCTCAGTGACTGGAATTAATTTCGCCGACCGCGGGCACGTCGGTTGAACTGGGCCACACTATTCAGTACAATTGGTGTTACGCTCTCTCTCCAATCAAGTCGATCTCCCCCACTTCATCATCTTCTGTCGTCGGTTTCCAGCGTTAATTGCTTCGCGGTCGTCGTCGCCAGGAGATGGTGGCAATCGATGGTTTTGCTCCATCAGGAGCCCCATTCGCACTTCCGGCGAACCAGTCAGCGTATCCACACTGAACCGAGGCAGCAGGAGTCATCCATGTCGAGCAATCGCAAGCGCGAGCGCGAGCTACGACGCAGACAGACATTGCCGAGCGTCCGCAAGGAAGGCTCACACCGTTCAGAATTACTGTCTCCACAAGACGGGCTGCGGAACGCCCTGGGCCTGCGGATCCGGCCATACGTGCCCGAGTCCGCGGCTTGTCCAGCGCCGCCGGCACTTGTAGCGCCGGAAGAGCTCGCAGCGTCAGAGATCCGCCCAAAGCGGCTCAAGCTCGAATTCCTAACGGGACTCGAGATCAACTGGCCGACGATGTCGGACGAGCTTCGAACAGCGATCGCCCAGGTCCGCGCACGAACTCTGGCGGCGATCACCGGATACCGCGAAGGATGCGGCGAGCAGCAGCAGAGCATCGGCACAACCACCGAGCTGCTCGCGCGCGAGCAGGAGCCCGTCGAGGTGCTCCGAGAAGGCAGCACAATCACCGGTCTCGTTTATGACTCCGTCGGCGACATTCCACACCGAATGTTGTTCGACTGGCAACCGCTCTCTCCGAACGAGCTCGATCTCACGAAGGCCGCAGTGATGTTACTCTCCCGCGGTCTAGGGGCGGATCACCCGCTCTTGGAAGCG
Source organism: Bdellovibrionota bacterium (assembly GCA_046328905.1). GTDB lineage: Bacteria > Bdellovibrionota_C > UBA2361 > SZUA-149 > CAZDWZ01 > JAXLVP01. The sequence goes on along the minus strand of JAXLVP010000001.1, from coordinate 3,022,607 downwards.
GTCGCACGACACCCCGTCGTTCGAAACAAGCTCCGCATCGGGCATCGGGTGAACGGGCAGAACCGCGCCTTCCTCGGCCTGGTGCTTCCCGCCCGATTCAACTCAGGCGGACCGCCGATGGTCCTACTCTTCCCGGACGCACTCAACTATCAGAGCACGGTGTCCGGCGTGATCGTCACGCTCGCATCCACGCTGCTCGAGGAGGTTTTCCACATCGAGGATCCGGCACTTCGCAACCATAACTACTGGAGCGAATGCCGCTAAGCGGCGCTGACGCGCGGCGATCATTCCTCGGCAGTTGCCAAAGAATGATTGCCACGCGTCTCCGCCATCACATGGCCTCTTCCCCACGATTCTCTTCAACCAAAGTCCACTGGCAGGTAAGACCGACTGCGGCCTGTCGCAGAAACTGTGCGACAGGCCGCAATGGTAAAGCCCGTAGCATAAAAAACCGTCAGGCGCTGAGGGCGCTCAATTGGGCACCAAGCTCCGCCGCCGTCTGGGTCCGCCTTGACGGATCGACCTCGAGGGCTCGCGTGAGCACCTCATAGACGTCAGGGTCCGCGAGATCGGCAATGCGAAAGTCGGGTGGTTTTTGCCCCGACAAGCGCAGAAGATGAGATCGCTGCTCCTCAGTCATCAGGTCGAAGACCATCCGCCCGGTGTGCATGAACATCAGGGTCGCCGCGAGAGACCAGACGTCGCTCTGGACGGAGCCGAGGGTTCCGCCGATGAAGAATTCCGGAGCGATGAGGCCGGGAGATCCGTAGTAGATCCCGCTCGATACCGTCTCCGAATAGAGTGGCGTGAATTCGTCCTCGTCCATGGAGCACGCATAGCCGAAGTCGACGAGAAAAGGCTTCCCATCTTGAACGACGACGTTGAGCGGGCTGATGTCACGGTGAATCACGCTCGCCGAATGGACAGCATCAACGGCGCTGCAAAGCCTTGGCGCGAAGTCGATCAGCTCACGCTTCGAAAGTGTATCACGACGACTTTTCAGCCAGTCGAGGCAGTTCGTGCCGGGTTTCACCCATTGGAGAGCGAAGTGCGGAACGTCGTCGTCGGGGTAGATCCCGTGACATCGAATGACGTGAGGGTGATTGACGCGATTGAGAATCGCCGCCTCGTTCAAGAACAGCCGCTTGCTGAAGTCGGCGCCGTGCCGCATCACGGCATCCGTGCCGCCGAGCTCGTATTGGGCTCGGAGCACCACGATCGCATCAGTCCCGAGATGCATGGCTTGAGCCGTGAGGATGCCGCCTCCCACTCGAAACGGTCGGACGATACGATACAAACCAACGCTGCCGGTCGCGGAGGTCTCTGTGATTTGGAGAGACATGTCTGTCACCTCAAGTTGAAGATAAAACGCTGTTGCGAAAGGCCCCAGCCGCTTGCCGGCTATGCCACGGCGGCGAACGGCTTGGGTGGAAATGAGCTCTTAGGAGGAGACGACAAAGACCGGAAGGTAGGACGCGTGACTATATATCCGAGAAGTAGCCTACGGTCCACCTCACCCGAGACGCATAGCCCTGTCGCCTCGGTAGGTTACAGCGTTCGACGGTTCTTCAGCGCCGGTTGGTCGAGAGATAAAGCTGTGGCATACTTCGTTTTCAGCTCTTTTCTCCGTCGCTTCGAGCAGCTCTGCTTCCATCTTCGCCGTTCGGCAATTGCGGACCGACGAAGGTGCCCACACACAAGGATTTGGCACCGATTGTCGAGGAGGCCCTCACCATGTCAGTCGGGACCGAACAGTTCACGTACGCAGTTGCGGACAGCGGCACTCTCCTCCGGTTGATCGCAGGAGGTCCGGACGCGGCGCTGTCAGCGGAGTTCTTCGACAACCCGGAATTCAAGGACGTCTCGATGGTCGTGCTGAACGGCTTCGATACGCCCGACCTGGCACAGCTCTGGTCCGTGGCCGATCGCGTCGGCGCGATCCTGCTCTATCGGTGCACTCTTACCGGCGAGACCCTGGCCGCGCTCGGACAGCTCAGGGCGTTGACGGGCTTCGTCATTCGGGAATGCCGGTTCATGGGCGAAACCACAGACGACTTTCCGGTGGACTTGAGCGGTCTCCACCAGCTCAACCTCAAGTCGTTCTCGTGGCTCAAGACTCCGGGCGTCCCGGATGTGGCCTTCCTGAGCCGGAAGCCCAATCTCTCGGTCCTCCAGCTCGAGGACGCGCCCTGGTGCACGGACGCCATCATCGACGAGATCCTGGCGGGCCACCCAGAGCCGCTGGCCCTCAAGCTCGTCAGGACGAGCGTCACGACCGGATGGCGCGATCGCTATCAGAGCGCGCACCCCCAGGCAAACATCGAGTTCGCGGTCTAACACCCCGCGTAAGGCTCTGCGCCCACAAGGTTCTTTCAGGACGTTGTGGGCGCCTCGCCTTTTCAGTCGGCCTATTAGCGCTGAACGGCAACCCACCGATCGAGCGCAAATGTGAAGTTTTTGAGCACGCAAGTATAACCTTCGAACACCGCTCTTTGACCACTTCCTATCTGAGCAGCTGCCCATCCACTGTGAGCCAACCCATCGAGTTGATGATTTGGCTCGCGGTCCAACCGATAGAGGTTGTCAAATTTTCCCCACCATCGCTCCCGGAAGGAGACATCAGTGGAAGGTCAAAGAGCTTATGCTCTGGCCTGGAGCCGCTGGGTGCGCAACAACCGGATTCAGCTTACTGCCGAAGTCTGGCTTCCCACGCTCCTGCGCGCTGTGTCATACCATGGCTCTCCGCCGAGAAAGCTCGCCGACATCGGCTGCGGTCGCGGCGATCTGCTCGCGTGCGCGCACGAATACTTTCCCGCTTGCACGCTCATCGGCGTGGATTCGAACCCACTCTTCGAATCAGTGACGCTCGGACAGGTTCCCACGGCGCAGTTTATCGTCGGCGAGGCGACATTGCTACCGACGGAGCTACGCGACACCGAAGTGATACTGTCGACGGGACTTGTTCATCTCCTTTCCGATGACGCAGTCGGAAAGTTTCTCGAACAGGTGAAGACAAACCTGGCACCAGGAGGAACGGCGGTCATCAGTCTCGATGCGCCCGGTCGCATGGCTCGGGAGCATTGCGTCACGCCGTCCGACGACACAAAGATCCTCGACACATCGTGGAGCGGTGCCCCGGAGACCTCGTATCTCCGAACCCAGTCATTTTATGAAGATGCCTGCAAGGACGCGGGATTGTCGTGTTCGAGCCATTCGAACGGACGTTATCTCCAGCTTGTCCTCCAGAATATCGTTCACTAGCGTTCGGCTCCGCAGCGAATTCGTTCGCTGCGGAGCGGCCGGTTGGGCACGAGCGCTTTTCGCGACCACATCAATCGATTTTCGTTCCACCTCCGATGGCAACCTTCACCGTCTTGTCGAAACCTTCGGTATCGGTAAGAGGAAAGGATGCGGAAGTAAGCGCAAAACCGCGCTGAGTGAAGCAGACAGATGCAGTGGAATCCGTGAACATCGCCCCGGAGGGAAGATCCAACGACAGGTCCGCGAGCGGAGTAAGAGTACCCGCACAAGAATCGCTCGAATAAGCCTGAAGCCTGCCGCTACTCACCACATTCACTTTGACCACTTCCGTGCTCGTAATCGCGCGAGATCTCGCGTAACGCAAAAAGTGCTCGACCGAGAAACCTGCGTTGTTCAGCGGATGGCTCATGGAGCGGAGATTGTAGATCGCCGTAACGCTTAGGATTGTGATAAGCGAGAGCACGGCGATCAGCTCGAAGAGAGTGAAACCGCTACAATCCTCCATGTTCGGAGTGAGTCGTGTCACGATGAGCTCCTAATGTAGCCGAAGCACAGCTTCATTCGGCGATGAGACCGGTGGGCCCAGAAGCTGATTGGGAAGCGGTGCTGGTCCGCCGGTTGGGCTGAGCGGAGCGGCGGACTTCAGCTTCCAGGTTCGACCCGATCGAACGAACTCCAGTGTGCCGGTGGAGACCGTCTCGCCGCGCTTCTGAATCACTTCGACCTCGGCTGTATTATCATGCACTGACGACTTTCCGATGCTATATTCGGTCTCGCCGAAATCGCTCGCCGCCTTTGCATTTTGTTCCTCAACGCTCTTACTCAGCCGTTCGTTCATTGTTTGCAGGATCGCCGCCTGGCTTCCCGTCGCGTTCGCCGCCGCGGAATGAAGGCTCGCAGCCACTTTGTCCGGCATGCCTCTGTACGATTCCAGCTGCTGCCTTTTCAGATCGTCCGGGCTATTGATGCTCATCTGCTTGCGCATCTCCGGGTCCATGTGCGCAAAGGCCGAGTCCCAATCGAGATCGTCGATCACCGCGTCGAGCCCCCGCTGGCTTTGAATTTGCGAGATAAGGCGCTGAGTCATTTCGACCGGCGATTGCTGTCCAACGGCGCTCGACAAAGGAACCGCTACAATGGCGGCAAGCAGTAAGAAATACCGCGTGACCCAAGTCATTTTTCGACCCTCCTTGCACATTACTCGTAATCCCGTTCGAAAAGCTCTTGCCGGTTGTAAACGGCGCGAGGAGTAAGAGGCGGCAGCTTTGCCGGATCGTTGAACCGAGTATCGTACGCGTATTCATAACTCGGCGAAGAGAAATAGTTGAATGGACCCTCCAGTGTGTTGTCGTGATGTGGAGCATCCAAACTGACGAGCGATCCCTTCCAATACATCGGTTGTTGCGTATACGTCGTTGTCGAGGAGTTCCCATCGTAAAACGTCTCGTTGTACCGGAAGAGACCTGTGTATCCGCCGCCAAAATCGTTGAAAGACCCCTCGCAGGTAACCCCGTTTCCGCCGCATGACGGCATAGCACCGGAAAGCACGGCAAAATTCTGTCGCAAGACGGTGGTTCCGGTGAATCGGTTCCACCAATCCTGAGCGGTATTCGACTTCGCGTCCGTCCACGTATTGCTCAAAATATAGAGTGCATCACTCATTACCGCGGCAGGTATCCAAGTGGCATCCGAGCCATTGTAATCTCCCCACACAACGGCATTTTGATCGGTGACAACGGTGAGCCCCTTTACCTTCGGTGCTGTTCCTGTCGCCTGCAACACCGCTCCGTTCCTGAAACGAACGGTGTAGTTATTCTGGGCAGCCGATGATTTTGGACCGTCGATGGCAAAGTACAGCACCAGCCCGTCGTCGGTTGTGTCGTCGATGTCTCCGCTGGCAAAAAACGCGGACGAGTACTTGTGCATACACGTAAGGAGCGCTCGAACGTCGACATCGAGCACAGTTTGGAAATTATTTACTGCCGGATAATGTTGATACTCGCGAAATAGGCGAAGCCGAGAATCCGAAGCGTAGGTCGGATTCGAGCCCCAATCGCCCTTTGCACCGACCGCTCGACCGGCTCCACCGGCGGTGACCTGCAATCCCGGACACAGCGAAGCGTCGTTCAGCTTTACCGTGGCTGCCGACATGTTATTACCGGCGCCGTCGGTTACCTCGATTCCAGTCGCTGCGTTCGAGGTGTTCGGATATCCCGATGCGTTCAAGCGCAGAACAAAACGTACATCCGCGCGCGACCAATACGTGAACGTATTCGGTTTGGACGGATCGGCAGTCGCAAAGGCCTTGAAGGTGTTAACGTCGGGCACGGTGAGCGGCGGAACTTTGTCCTGCACGTTTCCGTTATACTTCGCCAGATCAGTCTCTGAGAGCGTCGTCCGATTTCCGGCGCATGTGGGGAGCTTGCGATAGGCGGCGAGGTCGTCGATGAAGATGTCGTAGTTCCACCCTCCACTCCATCCGCCAGAGCCTCCGAAACAGCTTGATTGAAACTTCGCACCACGGAACATCGATCCCACTGAGGACACCGGTCCCTTGAAATACGAATACGGATCGGGAATCCAATAAGCCGCCTGCTGGGCGAAATAGATATCTTTGTTCGAGTGAATCGCTCCGTTGAGGCGAATCTCTCCCCCTTCGACAAGCTCCATGTCGTCGTCAAAGAAGAGAAGGAACTGAAACAGCGGAACGAGCCTCGTTTTAAACATCAGCTCGAGATCGGCCTCCTTCGCCTGATCGCCAACCGGTTGGGACTCCCGTCTCCCGAGTGACGTCACCGTGTAGCGGTATTCGGAGGCAGTAAGACCCGCGAAGGGCTCACCCGGCGGGATTACAATCTGGGTCGGATTACCGGGATGCTCGACAACGTATGTCGAAGCGGAATGGTGACTGCTGAAATCAAATTCCTTACAGACGAAGTCTCCTGACCCCTTGGTGCCCGAGAGCGCACATGCCTTTTCGTTCACGGGGCTGGTTCCGCTCGGTCGATTGTAGTTGATGAACTGGTCTTTAATCATCTCGGCTCGAATATTCAGCCCCGCCTCCGCGGCATTGAACCCATTGAACGAATCTTTCGAGGCGTGCAGGCTTTGCACCTCGGTATGGCTGAGCAGCGAATACGTTCCCACCAGGGCGAGCACGACGGCCATGAACATCAGAACCGAGATAAGTGCGAAGCCTTTTGACTGGTTCATCTGAGGTGCTCCTAACGAGACAAAATATTTCTTGGGAAGTAGTCACCCTTGACCGCGCGAGTCATCGACCGCGTCCTCCAGGAATCTTGGCCGGACAGTGTCAACTCTACCGAACGAATATTTTTCCATGAATTGGTGTCGGTCGGCGCAAGCGTCGACACGGTGGTCCCGTCCTGCATGTGGATCCGTGCTTGAAAGGCGGAAATGCGGTATGCCACATCCTCCGGGGAGTCGGTCAGGCCGTTGATCGTAAGTTTTAGAGTGTCGGTTGCGGAATCGAGAGCAAACGAGAATTCTTCGATCACATACACGCTCGACGAGCGTGCAGGGTAGGACGCGGCCGGTTGCGAAACGAGAAGATAATCGCTTCCATCAGGCGCCTGTCCTTCACCGTTGAATTCAAGGAACTCGCCTATCTTTCCGACCCGATCATAGACGAACACTCGGAGAGTAGCCCCCTGCTGCTTCATGCGCTCCGTGTGCCAAGCTTGGATTCCGGGTGCGACATTCGATGGAAGACATTCGGGTGTCGTCGATGTCGGATCAGACACAATGATCGTATCGGTATGCATGACAAGCGGCTGACAAACGGCGAGAACCTCCGACAAGGTCTTGCGCCGCATCGTCAGCACTGAATCTCCAGGGGTGGTCGAATCGGCGAGTGTTACCGCGGGGAAAAGCTTGTCAAAGCCCTCGCCCGCCTGTCGAATGTTCATCGCCATGATGTCGAGGGCGCCCCGCACGTTTTGCTGTATTCGCATTCTCAGCACATCCTCAAGATACGTGTCCGAGTGGAACACGAGCGCTTTCGTGACGATGGTGCCCACGATAGCAAATAAGACCATCGCGACGACGAGCTCGAGGATCGCAAATCCGCCGACGACACTCGCGTCAGAATTTGCTGAATACTGTATCGGTCTCATAAATCTGTTGGTCGTTGTAGGTGACTGCAACCGTAATATGTTTGATGTCGTCGGAGAGGCAGTATTCGTCGAGCTCACAGTAACGAACCGCGACCGCGTAGGTGCGTTTGCCGATCGTGATATCTTCATTTTTTGTTCCAGTGAGCGTTTTAACGTCGACGAGCCGCAACTCATCGAGCACCGCTTGCGCCGCTTGAATTGCTTCGTACTGAAGCTGCGTGCGCATGTTGTTCCGCAGATTGAACATGAACATCGAGCTGGCGACGGAGATCATCGTCACGAGGATTCCAAGGGCGACGAGGACCTCGAGAAGCGTGAATCCATGAGCATCGGAGACACCGGAGGATGGTGGATTCGCGTACTCCGCGGAAGCCGATGGCACTGGACCGCGGGACGCCCGATCTCTTCCTTCTACCGGTATTCGCATAGACGACACTTCTGTGAGAGCGGGAATGGAGGTCCGCTCTAATCATTCGAGGTATCGTCTCGTTCGATTACGGACATTACTCAATTGGCCGCTAAAACTGCCGCTTGGAACAGGGACCGACGGCCCGATTGGGGTAAAAATCGCTCTGGATGGCGAAAACGAAACTCAAACAGATCCGACGCTTAGCTTGTGCGGGAAGCACCTAGGCGCTCTCAGAGAAGGTCGGATATTTTTTATTAGAAAACTTAGGGACAGGGTGCTCGGCGCCTGACTCGGACGCCGAGCAGGGATACTAAGAGACGGTTATGGCGGCGTCCTTATCGGCCAGGAACTGCTGACCGCACGCAAAGGGCGGCTGCTCATTCGAGGCCGTGGCACTCACAATAGCGCCCGATACAGGGGACACCCCATCAACGGTGAAAGTCAGCTCTGCGTCCGCGTCTCCTCCTGGGTTCACCGCGGTATCCAAATCGTTCCCGTCGAGGTCGAAGAGCAGAAAGGTCTCAGCTTGAGCGCCGCAGCTGAACACTTGGGCTCCGATCGACTCGTCCGTTGGAACCGCCTGCACTTCCCCTGTGTTAGCGCGAAGCTGAATTTGCGGCGGCAAATGCACTACCACACGCACGTTTTTGTTGTCGTGGAAGACATGATCGGAATCGAAGGAGAACTTGACGTGCGCCACTGTTCCTTGACCGACCCCGATCACAGAGTCATCGAAGAACACATCCGTAACGTTGGAGGACTCGGATCCGCCTCCTCCACCACCTCCGCACGCCGACAGGAACATGCCCATACCCACCACACAAAAAGTCAGCCCACGTTTCATATTCATATCGTGTCCTCCAATGAATAATTGGCTGGATGCCGAAACGGGTCCCAGTTTTCGCCGACTTGGGACATTCCGACATGCGCTTGATCAGACCTAACGCGTTGAAAATCGCAGGGATTCCCTCTGCGATAGGCTTTGCCGCTGCTTGGCCGGGCGTAAGCGACGCGCCGGTTTTGCTCGGGTTATCGATTCGTTGTATTATTGCCGACCGGCAAATTGAGCCGTTCGTCGCCTGTCATTTCCTGCTGTTCCTTCCAATCCCGATTTTCGAGCTACTCATTACGGCAACCGTCCTCACCGATAGGAGGGTTGCTGTGAATACGAAGGTTCACAGCGGCACCAGACCGCTTGGTTCAAGATTGGAAGGCATCTCATGATCGATCGAAGCGCCTACTTCGGATTGTTCGGGGCTCTCACGGATCTCCTCGAGGAAAACCGGGAGCTCATGCTGATGTCGTCGGGTCCGACTCACGACTACATCGCCGCCCTCACCCGATGGGAGGCGACGCGGACGACATACGATATCGACGGGCTCTCGCTGGAGAAGCTTCGTGAGCTGCGAGAGCTGGCGCTCCTCGCGCTGAGCGCAATGGGCGACTACTTCCGCGCGGCGACCCTGCACATCGAGAGCGCCTATCGCTCAAATCCGGGCGAGCTCGCCGCCAATCGAGACTCGCTGGTGCGTTTCTCGCAGGGCATGCCTCACTTCTTGCCGCTCGGACTTTTCGTGGACGAGCTCAGCGGCATCCTGGCGGCTCGGGAGACGTCCGTCTAGGAGACACAGCAGCTCATTGCCGATGTGCATGAGCGCGAGAAGGTTGTGACGTATTCACAGCCTCCTCGTGCTTTCCATCCCGGCTGCTTCCCTGCTCGACCATTGGCCGAATCAATCTGCTTGATTTGTACTATTGATTTCATCTTCGCCGCGCCCGGCGCTAGTGTGACGGATCATTAAGGCAGACTTCGGTCCAACCCTTAAAGTCAGACTCAGGCGACGCGCCTGCCTCGTGGCTTCCAAACTTTTTCAACGACGCCCATCGTGTACATGGCCACGTGGATACGTCGTGCACTAACACATATGCTCGATCGGAGGATGGAACAGTGAACAGCAACGAAAACCGAAAGTTGAGTATCTCAGACAAGCTGAGACGCTTACACGACCGCATGCACGATCCTGAATGGCGGCGATATGGAACGGTGCTCCTCGCCGGGAAGGCGCTCGGCATCGGCACATTGCTCATGTTGATCTATCTGCACACGACATTGGTCGGCACCAACGCTTACGCCGAGGATCCGGTGCTCAAAGGAAACGACATCGTCAACCCGATCAACACCTTCTGGACTCTGATCGCTGCGTTTCTCGTATTCGGAATGCAGGTCGGCTTCACAATGCTGGAAGCCGGTTTCTGCCGATCACGCGAGACGGTGAACGTCCTGATGGAGTGCATCGTCGATACATGCCTCTGCGGTCTATTGTTCTACGCATTCGGCTTCGCTTTCATGTTCAGCCATGGGAACGGTTTCATCGGGCAGAACTGGTTTTTCCTCCAGGGAACACCGGAGACCTACGAAGCCTCCGGAGTCGCGTTTCTCGCGTTCTGGTTGTTTCAGTTCGCGTTCGCCGACACTTGCTCAACAATCACATCCGGCGCGATGATCGGCAGAACCGGCTTCGTCGGAGACCTTCTCTATAGCTTCGTCGTCTCGGGATTTATCTACCCGATCATCGGACACTGGGCGTGGGGTCCGGATGGATTCCTCGTCACAATGGGAACAGAAGGTAACTTCCTCCCAATGATCGGCTCCAGCTTCCACGACTTTGCTGGTTCGACTGTCGTACACACGATTGGCGGTATGGTAGCCCTCGCCGGAGCGATCGCGCTCGGGCCCCGCCTCGGACGAAAGTTCAAACGCGACGGTGGCGAGCCGATGCAGCCGCATGACCTCGTCATTGCAGCGAGCGGAGGCCTTATTCTGTGGTTCGGATGGTATGGCTTCAACCCCGGAAGCACTCTGTCCGCAATGGACTACACCGGTATCGGGCGCGTGGCGACGAATACCACGCTCGCCGCTTGCGCTGCCGGGCTTTCCGCTCTGTTCTTCGCTTATCCCCGAACCAAAAAGTGGGATCTTTCAACGACGGTGAACGGGTTCCTTGCGGGACTGGTAGCAATCACCTGCCCTTGCTATTGGGTTTCGCCTCTCGGCTCGATCCTGATCGGAGCGATCGGTGGGATTGTCGTCGTGCTCGGCACTGATCTGCTCGAGCACCTCCGGATCGACGACCCGATCGGAGCGGTTCCCGTTCACGGCTTCTGCGGAATCTGGGGAACATGGGCACTTGGGCTGTTTGCTTCCGGGCAGTACGGTGTGACGGGACCATTCGGCGCTGACGCATCGGCGCCGCTCACGGGGCTGTTCTACGGTGGCGGCACCTCGCTGCTCGTTGCTCAAGTCATCGGAAACGGAATCATCGCCCTCGCAACGTTCGGGTCCGCCATGGTGTTGATGTATGCTGTGAAAGCTACCGGCACACTGCGCGTCTCCGAAGAAGGCGAGCTCGAAGGACTGGATATTCATGAGCACGGAATGCCGGCCTACCCGGAATTCATGCTCGTATCCGCGAACGGAGCTCGCGCGCAGGTCGCAGTAGTACCCCTCAGTGGCTCACATGCGGCGAAAGCTCCGTTGGCGACTACGGAGCTGCGAAAGTCGAATAGCGGTGACAAACAAATGGTAACTCACTCCTAACCCGCTTGCCTTAACATCGAGCCGGGTGGAGAGACGATTTCTCCACCCGGCTTTTTTTTGCCCTCACACCGTCGTGGCGCACGGCTCACAGATTGGTAGGCCGGCCTGATACGCCTCATGCCTCTTCGACACGCTTCGCGATATCGTAAGCCATGAGCCCAAACCCGAAAGAGCCCCCCGAAAAGCGTCCGGTTCCTCAGGAAGTCCCGCGGCAAGATCCGCCGGAGGAGCTTCCGGACGAAAAGGATCCTCCAGAACCCGAAAGGCCTGCCGAGATTCCGCCCGATATCGAGCACGAGCCGATTCAAGAGCCGACTATCGAGCCGAATCAGCCCGAGGAAGCGCCGACGGAAGCAACAATCGGGTAGCTCAATCACTCAGCGAGCGCTTTGATTATCGGTCTTCGCTGACACTCGGCGTCGATTGACCCGCGGCTACTTCGTCGCCGCGTTGGAGCACCATAAGCAACAGTTGGCCGGTCGCCTCCGCATCGGCGAGAGCGCGATGATGATGGCGCAGCGGCACTCCGAATTCAGTGCAGAGGTTCTTTAGACTGTATGACGGAAGCCCGGGATGAGTCCGGCGGAGCGACGCACACGTGCAAAGCGTTGGACGACGAAACGGAAATCCGAAACGACGATACTCGGCGCTGATGAAGGAGTGATCGAAGCGGACGTTGTGTCCGACGAAAATGGCGTCGCCGACAAAGTCGAGGAAGGGCTTCGCTATCTGCGGAAACGTGGGGGCCTCCGCAACCATCTGATTCGTAATCCCTGTCAGAGCTACAATTCGGGATGGAATCCGGCACTGCGGATTGACGAGTGTCGTGAACCGATCGACAACCTCCCCGTTGATGATCTTAAGAGCTCCAATCTCGGTCACCCGGTTGCGCTCAGCAGACACTCCGGTGGTCTCAACGTCGACGACGACATACACCTGATGAGGATCGTACTCCCATTCGACCCGGATAATTCGAGTTTCAAATCCACAGTCCGAAAGAAAGCGGAGCTGACGAAGCTGTGCATGTTGGAGCTTGTCTCCGAAGGACTTCACCTCAATGAACACAGGACGTCCCCCCTGAAGCACCAGCAGATCAGGGTATCCGCGCTTTGACCGTTCGAAGTCCTTCGCCATCCGAAGCAGAACGGCACATGGGTCCGCCTTCGAGGCCGCACACGCATTGATGAATTCAATCAACTGCAGCTCATCCAGTGAGCCCCATGAAAACAAACCGTTCGGCTTCCCTCTCTGTCGAGAGACCGTGTCGCGAAGAATTCGCTCTGCAACGCCCGGCTCCCTCAGGGAAGCCACCTTCTGCTCGAGTCGCTCCTGATTGCGATCGTAAAAAGTCCCGAGGATGAGATCTCGCGGCAAGCGTTCAAATTCAGAATGCAGGGCAGCGGCTTCACCCTCAAACAGCTCGTCCCAGAATAGACAGCCGAAAAGCGTCAGCCAAAGATCATTCTCGACATGAAAGGCGTGAACGCCGTCGGCACAAAAATAGTCAACGACTCCCTGCTCGGGTCGCCCGCGATAACGTCCATTCAGACGCAATGTCTCTGCTTGCTCGAGCGCTCGGGTGACTGAGCTCTTGCGCACCTGTCCGAATTTCATCGCGGTGAACTCTTCCGCAAACTGCAGGAGCTCGGCGGAAAGCGGTTCGTCAAAAATCGTCTGGAGCTCAGCCCGAACCGCATCGCTCTTCCCGAGCGCGTGAAGGAGGCGAATGCGCTTCTGAGTAGCCTGCTCGCCTGTGGCCTCGGACAAGATGGCCAAGGCCGATGAGAGATCCTTTGCCTGTTGCAACGCATGCGCCGCTTCGAGAAGGATCTTCTCGCGTGCCATCATCGCCCCGTTTCCGCATACGGGCGGCCACGACTCGCGCTGAGAAAACGCAGCCAGGTACGCCGCAGGTTCGGCGCCGCGAAGCTCTTCTCGAAGCGTACGGAAGAAAAACTCAGACCGAGCCTCTTGAGTGGAGGCGAATCGCTGGGTGAATTCTTTCGGTCGGCTATTTGACCGACGGATCCCAAGATCTCTCAGCGTGTAGAGCTTCAAATCGGAGTGCATATCTCCGAAGGCGAGGAAACAAAGGTATCTCAGCTCTTCAACGTACTGCCGGAGCACAAGCTCCGCATAGAGTGAGGAAGCTTTCAGATGCGCGAAGCCGACGCGCTCGCGGGCTTCAGTCTGAAGCCGAACCTTCGGCCAAGTTCGTTTCGGACACCAAGACTCGCCGCTGAGACATTCGGAGAGTAGCGCGAAAAGCTGCTCCTTCCCGAGGAAATCCAAGCACGTCTCGAGGTGGTGCGATTCGGGAGCACACAAAAATCCCTTTTCAATGAGACCGTCGATGGCTGCAGGTATCGAGCGGATCTCCGGATAACGAAAGGACGAACGCATGAACACAGTGCCCATTCGGTTCGACACACGTGCGAACATTCGTTGTTCGTCGTCGGTTAGCTCAAAAAAGCGTTCGACGAGGTGTCGTTCGGTATCTGCGAGATAGCTCGAGTAGGTCCGCTCGACGCTCCGCATGAAATCGCGGAAATGCTCGAGATAGTAATTCTCCGGCAGCACCGGGAGAGCTCGAGGCGCAACCGCGGAACCGCCGTGCGGAGGATCATCCGATTCGAGCGAAAGCTGAAAGCTCTCCGATTTGAAACTTTGCGAGTCCATTGAGGAGCGCCAGTATAATTCCCCCATCGACAGAGCAAAAGATACCGACCTCGGGCGCATGAGCCGGATCGAATAACGTCCGACAAGTGCTCACTTTTGTAAAAAGGGTCAGGGGAGATATCAGCCGGGATTTGAAGGGCTGGTGACGAACCCGTGCAATCAGAACGTGCTTGGCGCCCGTCGGGGCGAGCGCCGGAGCGACCAAAGAGATGCGACACTTTCATGCGTTTCGAGAACGCATTTGAGGCAATACCTAGCGCCATTCGTATCCCGGATTCCCAACTCGAATGACAAACCTCTCGGCAAGGCAAGCTTCAGAAAAACTCATACCGCCGCCACCACTCGCTATTTTAGCGGACGCGGGCGGTCGCCCGTTGCCGATTCGATCATCTTGCGCAGGTTGACAGCTCGCAACCCTCCGACTAATTTACTCAACTACAATAGCAGTTCTGCTCTCTTCTTCCTGCTCCTCGAAACATTTCGTTTTCGCTGCGATGAGCGTCATCGACCATCGCGGCGGAAACCGCCAAAACGTAGGTTGTTTTGCTGCCGCGGTCCCATGTTCCTATTCGCAGGAGGATGTCTGCAATGTTGGATCTGATCTCTGATTACCCGCTCGAGACGAGCCGAGCGGGCCCGGCGCTCTCGGTCGACCCCGAGGAGATGGCTAGCTTCGACGAGTTCGCCGGCATCACGGGGAGCGAAGTTCGGCTCCTGCCGTCGGCGGCGTCGTTCGCCTTCAACCCCGGCGCGATGCTCGCCGCCCTGGACGTGATGACCGAATACCCGGTCTCGACTCCGTCCAAGCCCAAACCGAAAGAGCTGCGGAGCAAGGCGCGGTCGGCCGGCGAGAACCTGGTGCTCTGGCTCTCGGGCCAGCGCGGCGTGTTCAGCGAGACGGGTGAGACGCCGTGGTCCGACCAGACCGAAGCGGTCGTGGAGCTCGCCGCGCATCACTACCGCGGCCGGGATCTGGCAGCCTTCCTCGTCGGCGCGACGCGACAGTTGCGGGCCGGTAAGGCCGGCCAGCTCCCCGAGGTGCTCGCCAGCGGCTTCTGCGTGCTGGCATCTCTCCCGCGAGCCAGCGTCCGCACGGCTCTTCGGGGCGTGAATCTGTCGCAGACGTGCGATGCGGGATGCCGGTTCGGAGGACAGCTGGTCCCGCGCTCGGCGATCGCGGCTCGACAGGCCCTGGGTGTGTAGCTGCGATCACCCATGGGCGCTCACGGGTCGGTAGGTACATGTGAGGTTCGGGCCGACCCTGTGATGTTGACGGGCCGGCTCGCTAAGGGGCGGTCCGTCAACTCTTCTTCGCTTTCACAGCTCGATATTCCGCAAAGGCGATTTTTTGACCTAAGTCGCTGAGTCAAATGCTGTTTGCGCTGACGTTCTGCGCTCTCGACGAAACGCATGCCCGGAGTCATTCACATCCCAGCTCGACGACGTAATGTGGGCCTCAATCGACCCAAAAATGAGGAGCACAGGAATTATATGGAACATTCACACACCGTGAGTATCTCGGGATCAGGGGCGCGAGACCCAAACCGCATGAATCGCTGCGCAGACCTCTGCGCCGAATGTTATCGTGTTTGCTCGCAAACGCTGGTGCAATGTTTAACGAAAGGCGGACAACACGCCCGACCGGAACATCTAAGAACTTTGGCAGATTGCGCCAAAATTTGCTCGACCAGCGCAGACTTTTTGATTCGCGGATCGCATCTCCACACACATACATGCCAAGCCTGTGCGGAGATTTGCACCAAGTGCGCCCAAGACTGCCGCAATTTTGCGGACGACAAGCAGATGGAGGCATGTGCAGAGATTTGTGAGCGTTGTGCAGAGAGCTGCCGTTCGATGAGCGCTCACTGAGGGGATGCGAGTGCGCGCTGCTGACCGTGCTCTGGTGCGCCGCGAGCTCTCGCCTTCCGGCCCGTTCGCAAAAAGCAACGCCACCGTTCGACTCTCCGAGCGGTCGGTGGTAAACTCGTCTCCATTCCACAACACAAGCGATCTTTCTCCGCTCGACTCGGGTAACTCTTCCCTACTCCCGCTCTGACGCTCTCAGGGCGGGCCTCGTCACATAGTAGGTTGTCCCTTCCCGTCCTGGGTTTCTAGCTTCTTTGGCTCTGCACAGGGAGGATTCCCATGCCCAGGGTGACTCTGCTGATCCCGTCGTTCAACCCTTACGAGATTCTGTCCCGAGCGCTCTCGAGCGCGCTCAACCAGACGCGGCCGGCGGACGAGGTGATCGTCATCGACGACTCACCGGGGCGCGACCTTTCCGAGCTCATCGCGACGGAGTTCCCCGGTGTGCGCTACTTCCCATGCAAGCGGAACGTCGGCGCCGCCGAAGCGCGGAACATCGGCATCAGGGCTGCGACCGGGGAAGTCATCGCGACACTCGATGACGATGACCGGCTTCTCCCGGCCTACCTCGAACGCCAGATGGCATCGTTCGAAACCGATCCGGACGTGGTGCTCTCCGCGACCGACTGTCTGCACTACCCGCTCCACGGGGGCTCACACTACTCTTCGGGAACGAAGCTCCCGTGCTTCGCGTCGGCGCTGCTGCACTGCGTTCGGCAGGGCATGCTGCTCACGATGTCCCAGGTTGCATTTCGACGGGACGCTGTCGTCGCTGTCGGCATGCTCAACCCGCGGTTCTCGATCGTTCACGACCACGATCTCTATCTCCGGCTTATGAAAGCGGGGCGACTCGCACACGTGCCGGAGTGTCTCGTCGAGAAGCATGAACAACACGGCAGCATTTCTCGCAACGTTCCTCGAATGCTCGAGGAGCTGGAGCAGATGTACGAAGGATTCATCGCCGATCCGTCGAATGCGTCACTCATCGGCAGCGTTCGACAGTTTCGCGCGGATATCCTCGCCGGCTTCGCAGGAACGTGTGTCCTGCACGCGCGCGACTTCTGGACGGGCCAAAGGTACCTTTATCGCGCCATGGCCCAGCACCCGATCGCGGCGGTGAAGTCGATCTACCGGCGCACTCGCGCGAAGGTGGTCAGGCAGATTGCGTCCTGACCGGTTCTCCGGCGCGCCGCCGCATGCGTCTCGCGTGCGGCGGCGTCGTCGATCCTTTTTTAAGAAGGAATGACGAGTGCCCCCTACTTGTAAAACCAATCACTTCACTCACGTATCCACTCAGTCGGAAGCGCACCTTGCGCGTCTTTGTATTTGGGCGGAAGATGCTCACCGAAGATCTGCTCATCGACCAACCCAGAGGGAGACGATTTATGAGAACAATCAACAAACTCGTCTTGGCTGCGCTCCTTTGCACGCCCGTGATCGCGCTTGCTGCGACGCCGGATAGCAAATCGGAAACTGCCAGAGTTGCCAAAGCTCCAACGGCGCAACAACAGCGAATGACGACCTGCAATCAGAAAGCCGCGAGTATGAAAGGCGACGAACGCAAAGCGTTCATGAGCTCATGCTTGAGAGGTGAGGCTCCGGCAGACGCCGCGAAAATCACTCCTCAGCAGCAGAGAATGAAAGACTGTAATCAGACAGCCGGCGAACGAAGCTTGAAGGGCGACGAGCGCAAGACTTTCATGTCGAGCTGCCTCAAAGGAAACGGATAATCGAGTCGCCCAGCCCACCGCTTTACGGACCGAGCAGGCGGGCTCACCCCGCCCGTGATTCTAATTGGGCGGAATGGGACGTTTGCTGGGTGCGCACCACGTCGCACGATCAAGCTTCGAGAAGTGCCGGCACTCCGACTGTTTCTCCTTGGAGAAAACGTAGTAAGCGGCTTCGTGCTCATCCAGAGCGTAGAAGTGATTCGAGTCTTCCCCATAGATCCACCACTCTCCCGAGCCCTCATTCGGCTGAGTGACTCTGAAGTCCATGGCGGAAGACTCCGCTGGAATGAAGAATCCTCGGTCGGCGATAACTGACCAACCGTTTCCCAACAGCGGAGTGCGCACGCTGAAGTACAGCAGCAACGCGGATGCTGAAAGGGCGACCGTAAGGAGTTTTGAGCGATAGTCCATCGCGAGCTCCGGTGTAATGCTGTGCGAGCGTTTCAGGCTCGGCGAGCTGCTAGAGTTCGAGTTCCAAGCGAGCGCCGCGAAGGGCGAAACAAACAAATTCCTGCGTCTCCAGCAAGGCCCTACGAAATGCGCACGGACAATATCGCTTCAAATTCGAATTTCGTCCCGATAACTTGCGAAATAACGAGGTCAGAGAGAAATGCTCCGTGACCGGTCGCCATGACATTTCACCGGCAATTCGGTAAGATTACTACGCTGTTCTGCTCTCTTCACTATTGCTGCACCAGGAATACACAGTCAGCGCTTTTGCGGCCTCGCAGAGGCGCTGACTGTACACGTAAAGCGTTTTCTTTGGTTTAGGAGCAGTATCGTGAAAAAACGAACTTTGATCGTTGAAAGTTTGAGTGCGCGCCTTCTTATGGCGGTGTTGGAAACTTTATCGCTTCCGACGGACACGGACTACAGTGCCGTTCACGTCCAGGGGTCTCTCACCTACATAGCCGGTATAAAAGGCGGAAGGCTCGTCGGTATGCAGCTGTCACACACGAGTGTCCCGCTGCCACCGATCAGCTACACGTATCCCACATCAGCCGACGATGCCGTAGAGGAGCTCGTCTCGGTCTTGGACGGCGGTGGAGCGATCGGACGAACGACCAATCTCGGCTATGCCCGTTGGGGTTCTCCGACCGCTTCACCACAGGCTTTACCGCTTGGTGACTCGGATCTGTTGGATCAGGTGATCGCAGATGGCGTCTATCTGGTTGAAGATCAAGACGGCTTGCTTGCAGTCGTGACCAACCAGACACGGGTCGCGCTTCCAGGTCTCAGCTTTTCAGGGTCCAATGGCTGCGTCGTATCGGGAATGTTTTTCGTTCCGGGTATCGATAGCAACCTTCAACCGATCGTCGACATCGTACGTCCGGGCAGCGTTCCAGAGGTAACTGCAGTCGCGTTGGCAAAACCGTCGACGCTGACCGCGGAAGACCAGTATGTTGGTGCACCGACTGCGTGCATAGTTGATCCGATCACCGGACAGGTAACTATCGTCGCCAGCTATCTCGAGCCTAGCACGAGCAATTTCCCCTCGGGCGTCTGGGACGGCGGCACCGGAACGTATCTCAACGATGCGTCCGCTGGCAGCGCCACTTTGGCTCATGCCACGTTGGGAACGGCGTTGATCCAAGAATTCGGTGGCGATTATAAGCTCGCCTTCTTCGACGCTTGGGCACCGGAAGTGTTCGCTGTCCACCACGGCGATTACGCGTTGAGAACCGGATACGACTTGAAGCAGCTGTTCCAGGACAACGGCATCTCGGCCACCGCTCTCGGCGACGTGATTACAATTGGTGGCAACGGACTCAATGATCTGGAGCTGCTGGTGATTCAGACGAAGCCTGATGGTTCGTCCGAGCAGGCACTCTGGTCGGTGACGTCGAAGCCTTGGACCAATCCTGCCGACCACCTGGACGTCAACGCGGATGGTCACGTCTCTCCAATTGACGCGCTCATCGGGATCAACCGATTGAATTCCGTCGGCTCGGGCTTCCTTCGCACTGGCGACCCGCTCAACTATTATTATGACGTGAACGGCGACGGCTACTGCTCTCCCCTCGACGTCCTCTGGGTAATCAATTTTTTGAACCAGAGATCGCAAGGCGGCGGAGAAGGAGAAGCAGCGCCGACAATCGGAACGGCCGCAACCGACCGCGTATTCGAGCAGGCGCTGTGGAGCCCAGACATTGCAGACGAGCTGTATCCCACCTCGACACGCCGTATTCGACGTTAATTCAGACAGCCACACAAGAGCAGGACGCAAGCCCACGCGGTTGCGTCCTGCCGGGGCGACATACGTGTATAGTCAGCCCAATCCTTTTCTGAACGGGGCAAGCCTGTTCATTGCCGTCATACGGTATCTGCGGTATTTCAACTGATGTCTTGTCGATGAGCCCCGATTACGGATCGAGACACCTATGGCACGCCACTATTCGCTATTTTATTGCACGTTCGGTGCCCTATTGATGCTCTTGACGGCATCAAGTTCTCTCGCTCAGGCTCAAGACCTCCAGTCGAAAGACCATAAGCGCTCAGTCGCGGAGATTACAGAGAGGAACGAGCGTGCATGTCAGACCGACAACGAATGCGCGGCAGCTCCCGAAGTTAATTCAGCGTGCTTCCATTACTGCAACGGTGATGAGTGCAAAACGTTTTCAAAAGTCTGCCCCGTTGTGAACCCTCAGCACAGCTCGCTTCGTCACTCGAGTTGCGTATTGAACGCGCCGTGTATTCGGCCGCAGACAATTCGGTGCATCAACCGTTTCTGTTCTGCGAGTTGAAGAGCTCTCCATTTCGAACTTCTTTTTTGCTTCGCTGAGCCGCTTCGCTCAGCGATCTCGTGTGCGCGCTTCACAAGTGTGCACGCCGCGCCGCATTTCTACGTAGAAATTTTTTGCCCTTCCGTAAAAACCCCCCTTGGTTTATCTCAGTTAAACTAACTTTCACGGAGACGATCAGATGGTGTACCTCCCGAAGCTCGCAAAATGTGTCGCAAAGCTTTCGCTCGCTTTTTCGTTTTTCGTCACTGCTGCTCACGCCCTCCCAGCTCTCGGCGATTTCGATAACGACGGCCTATCGGATCTCGGCGTAGCGTCAGTGGACCGGTCGAGCGGTATCACGAGCTGGCTCGTGCGGCGCAGCTCCGGCGGGCCCGATCTCTATTATACATTCCCGATCGCCGCCGACGCGCTGGTTACTGGACGATTCTACGGCGGCGGCGCAAGCTTCCCGGGTGTGGTGAGGGTACGTGACACAGCAAAGCCTCTGGAGTGGCACATCAAGACTCCCACTGGATCGGAAGCGGTGTTCAATTACGGTCTCCCGGGTGATACCATTCCGAATCAGGGCGACCTCGATTGCGACGGGGTGACGGATCTCGTCGTCGCTCGAAACGGCGATCCAAAATTTTATCCCGGCTTCAAGATTTGGTACGTCGCTCTGAGTGCGGTTCCGGGCACCGTTCAAGCGGTTGCCTTCGGGCTCGCATCTGATCGCGTCGGCGTCGCAGACATGGACGGTGATGGGTGTTCTGAGTTGATCGTGCTCAGAGACGGGTATCAATGGTTCTCGAGGAAGCTCTACGGAGCCGAGACCACTCCAGTTCAGTGGGGACTTCCCGGAGACATTCCTCTTCTCCCGAAGGACCTGAACTTTGATGGAGTCGCCGATTACATCGCTGTTCGACCAAGCTCCGCAGGTCAAACCGCATATATCCGCTTCTCGAGCTCTTTCTCGATGGCAATTCCGCTCGGAACCGCTTCAACAATCCCGATGCTCGGCGATTTCTTTCGGGAGGGGCCGAATTTTGCTTGGGCAGACCGAAAGAACGGGCTTACTTCCGTACGTCATCCGAATGCCAGCGTAGCGACGATCCCATTCGGCGGTGCGTCCAGCGTTGTCATCCGACCGGACGGGACCGTCGTTCAACCTACAGATAGCGGCATTTTTGGGAATACGGGCGGAGCGAGTGACACCAATGGAGTGAGCTGCGACAAGATCTATCCGGCGAAGGATGGAAAAGATAAATTCGTTTGGAAACCGATCTCCGGCGGCACGCCGACGCAGATGTCGATCATTTTCCCAACCGACCCATACAAGGACAAGCTTCCGATAGCGTCCGTCGTGCTCTGGCACGATGGGGCAATTGCTGGAAAGGCTTTTTTCTCCGGCTATAAAAATCCGGATCGACCGACGTGGCACCTCCCGCAGAACGGCAAGTATTACCCGAACGACCTCACAGTCGCGGTGACCCTGCAAAACAAACAGGTCCACTGCATCAATATCCCCGATCCAGCAAACCGTTGGGATTGATTCCTGGACCATGCGCCATTCTGCGCGAGGTTTCTCGCGCAGAATGGCGATTCGCGGTATTACGGAAAGATGTCCTCAACGGCACCCGAATCGATTCAACGGACGTCCTTGGTGGACATCGCGTATACGGGAGTATTCGTCTACGCAATCTTGGGCGCAATTTGCGCCAACCTCCAGCTCTTCGATTCAGCGGGCATTACTCTCGTATCAGGAATCGGATGGAAGTTGGCGCTCCTCGCTTTCGCCGCAATGTCCGTTTTGCCGCTCTTCTCCCAGCGGCCGTCAATCCATCCACCAACATGCGGCGCCGGACTCCTGGTGCTGTTGGCGAGCGATTACGTTACCCGCCATTACATCTTTTATGCGACGCACGCGCGCGGCCCCTATCCCCTCATCGTTCTCGGGGCGGGAGGCGCGCTAGCGATCGTCTCGATGTCACTGGCGGCATACGCAGGGTTGGAACGCGCTCGAGAGTTTGTGCGCGCGGTCATCTCGGTTCCAGTGCTTCTCGCCACACAGCTCGCAGTGACTGTCGCGTTTCTCGAATTTTCACATCATCAGATCATTTTCAGCGACGATCATCCGAGCTTCTTATACCGGCTCCAGCTTCTCATGGACCATTTCCCGCGAATTCCATTCTACAACCCTGAGTGGAACTCCGGTATCCAGTCCCGTGATTTCTTCTCGACCGGTGTGCTCAACGTTTATTTCTTGTCCTGGCCGCTGCTCAAGCTTTGGGGTAGCCTGACGACCATCGGCGGAGCCTTCGGATACACTTGCCTCATCCCCTATCTCTTCGTTTTCATCGCGCCGTGGAGCGTCTATTTCGCGTCTCGGATCTTCGGACTTGAGCACCGAGAGGGAATTATTTCGGCGGTCCTTGCGTTCGGCCCTGCGCTCGCTTGCTTCGAGTGGTTGCTCAAATACGGCACCATGGCTTTTTCGCTTTCGGCGGCACTTGCTCCTTTGGCACTCGCTCTCTTGGTGAAACTGTTGGTGGTCGATCTGAAGCCATGCTGGTTAACAGTCATCGGAGCATTCGCCTTCACCACACTCTGTTTCTTTTGGACTCTCTCTGCGCTTGTTTTCGTTCCCGCGGTAATCTTCACTCTTCTCTCTTGGAGAGCAACGCTCCGCCGCGAGCGCGCCGGCCGACTACTCGCATTTGTCCTTCTCTTTGCCGGCTTAAACGCGATCTGGGTGACGGTATGGCTACGAGAAGCGAAGGTTCTCCAATTTGTCTCGAGATCGTCGCTCCCCGGCTCGAGCACCTCGAAGTTCGATGCAAATCAAAACAGCGCGAGCCACGTCGTGGGCACGGCCCCCACCGAGCAGACGCCATCTCAGGTCGCCACAGAATCGGCTCCAAAGGAAACGTCGGCAGAGCGGTGGCGCAGAAAATTGGGAACATCGGTCAGCAGAGCTCGGGGCACGCTTCTGCAACTGAATCCGCTCATAATCCTCTTCTTCCTGCCCGGTTTGGCAGCGGTGAAGGAACGTCGCATCCGAAACATTCTCATTGCGACGCTGATCTGGCTGTTGCTCGTTGGAACCCTAGCCGATCTGGTCAAGCCGCAGCTCGATCTCCGGCGAATGCTGATTCCCGCAAGCTTTATTCTTGCCGCCGTTTCCGGGCGAGGCATCTGGCTTGCCATCGAACGCCTGATCGTCGTCAGCCGTTCTCGAACGCTAGTCCAGCTTCTATCCGTCGCATCGCGGAGTGCATGCCTGAGCGCGATCTTCGGTTTTCTTGTTCTGACGCCGGTAAACGTTGCAGCCATTTACCGAAATCGATCTGACCACCTTTACCGATTTACCGGCAGCGAGACGCTCGGCCTGGTGAAAGCACTCCGGGACGCTCCAGGAGACGGTAGGACGTTTTTCCTTGGCTTTGTGTTGCACGAGCTGGAAAGTAGCAGCGCCGAAGGACGCGACGGAGGTCACCTTGCACCACTCGCGAAGTTCGTGGGCCGCCCAATGTATGCCTCACATTTCATGCACGCGCGGTGGAGCACAGTCGACCCGATACCACGCGCGAATCTCGTGCGAGACGAAGAAGGCGTGGAAGAGTTCCTCGATCTCATGAACGTTTCGACCGTCGTCACGTTCCTTCCGGAGTGGCGCAGGTATTGCCAGGCTCACTCTCGGTACAAGCAGATCTTTTCCGACGACAAGGTTTGGGTCTTCACGCGTTCAAGCGAACGCTCAACGTATTTCCAGAGCGGCAGCGGGCGTATCATTTCGCAGCGGACAGACGCCTTGCGGGTAGTCCTGACGAGCGAAGATTCAGTGTTGAAATTCCGTTATCAGGACGGTATCCGCGTCAGCCCGGCTGAGGCAGCCTCACTAGACAAGGCGCCGGTCTTTACCGAAGACGTGGGCGGCGGAAAATTCGAAGAGGTCTCCTTCATACGGCTCAAAGCGACTCCGGCAGCGGTCGCAAGCGGACAGGAGATCCTCATCAGCTATTATCCGAACTCGGTCAAGTAAACAGAGCGTGTCTCCCTCCCGGCCGATCGCTTTTTAGTTGGAACTGAAATTCACGCCTGGTAAGCTCCGACTATGTTTTTCGTAGCGGACATCAACGGAAATCTTCATGCCTACGCCGCACCGCTGCTGCCAGGCAACGTCGGATCGGGATCGGCACAGCCGATTGACCGCACCGCGCTCGCTACTTCCGGCGCACCGCTCAGCCCGTCCGGTGCCGTTCTCGAGCAAACCGCCATTGAAAGCGCCTCAGCAGCCGAACTTATTGCGGAAACAAACACCGGAGAACCGCAGGATGCCGCGGTATTCGAAGGCCACACTCCAGCGGTCGGCGGTCTCCTCTCCAGCGACCTGGCCGCAGGAGCCGGGGTCGCCGCTTCGGTCATGGCATATCGGGCGGCGAGCAGCATGGAGATCGATCGAGAACCGGAAGCATCCGCCGATCACGAAGCCGTTGATGAAATCGTTCCATCGCAAGAGAGCGGGACCGCGCCGCGTTACATGGGCCATCGAGGCGAGCTTCCCGCTCACGACCGGGTTCAGCCGATTCGAGAGCGACAGAAAGAGCCTTCCTCTCCTGATACTTTTCCAGCGCTTCTTGCCGGGCAGGTCATGACATCACCGGTGTTGACGTTGAACGAACACGACACTGTCCAGTCCGCGCTCGCCATGTTCGAAAGCAAGCGGTTCCGTCACATCCCAGTCTTGTCTCGGCAAGGAAAGTTGATCGGCCTCCTCTCTGACCGCGACTTTCTCCCTTTCGCTCACGGCAACTCGCCGGAGAAGGCTCTCGACATTCAGCGTCCGGTGCGTGATTTCATGACATCAGACGTCCTCACCGCTCGGCCTGAAGCGGACCTGCGAAGCATCGCCCGGATCATGTTTGATCGGCGGATCAGCTCGATGCCAATCGTCGACGACGCGGGAAGGCTTCTCGGATTAATTACAGCGAACGACATCCTCCGGGCCGCTGTGCTTTCGCGTTGAGGCACTTCGCCCCGCTCTCAAGACCACATCATCGCAGACGGAGAGGCGTCCCGGATACCGGCGAATCGGCGAAGGCTTCTCATGTAGATCGGATTCTCCGAGACGACGCTCACTGCGAGCTCACGCTCTTGAGGGTCTTCGAGCAGCGCAAGCCAAGCGGAGCGAACTGCGGCGCAGATGCCCTGAATCAGCGAACGATTCGACAGATGATTCCTTTTCACGAACAGAATCACCTCAGATTTCCCTCCCGCAAACTCCGGCCCTTGAAGCTGTTCGCACTGGTTATACACCACGTTCAACCGTCCGAACGGAAAAAAGAGAACGCTCAGAAGCTCAGGATCGTCGCTTTGAAGCGCGTCAAACGATTCCCACGGTTCGTGTTGCACAAAGCGAAATCTCCCGTGACGGAAGAACGAGCGCTCTCGCAGCCTTTCGAAGTAAAACAGCACCGTCGACGGATTCTCGTGGAGCAAAGAAACCAATCCGCCAACCACCCTCGACGAAGCCTCCGTCTTTTTGCGCTTCTTCCGCACAACCTCCTGCGAATTCGGCGGGAGAAACATCAGTGGGACGTACTCATGTTTTCGACGATTGGCAAAAAGGGTGGCCGCGGGAGCAGAAGCTACGGCGACGAGATCGTGGTCCAGCACTGAGTCATGCTGGACTATTCGATTGCCGATTTCGAGAGCATGGGCGAACGAGGCGTCGACCTGAAACGGCAACGAACGTCGATATTGTAAATAGGAAAAGAGCGACAGCGGTCCCGCGTTACAAACACCTATGGCGACTCGAAGCGGGTCGACTCGATTCAAGAGCCTGCGGATGTGATCATCCGGGACGACGCCGCACCGGGCTGACGGCGCAAGAGAGCATGCATCTTCGGCCAGCGTCATCTCACCCGATCCCGCAACCCGGCGGAAGCTTCGGTCGTTCATCAGCTGCTTCAACTGACTTGAGCAGGCTGAACGGTTCGCAATATTCACCGACTCTAGGGACAGCTTCAACTCTGAGCGGAGGAGATCACCGTAGACCTTTTCGAACGAAGGAGTCGCCCGTTCCGGCTGCTGTGCCTCAGACGCGCTCGTGGACCGTCGCTTTGTTCCATAGGGCTGCCAACTGATTCGAAGTCGTTCAGCGAGGCTCCCGAGCGCGTTGCCTCCGACGTGCACATCTTCCACAAAAACAACTACGTCGACGGTCGGCTTCAATCGCACTTCAACCGGACCTGGCCGCTTGGAATGTGAATTGCTAATCAGCAGGATCTCGCGAAGCAACGGCAGGCCCCGAGAACCCGGCCCGCAGATGTCGCGTATCCAACTTGATTGTTTCGCCAACGCGTAATCGAGGGTAGTCGCCGGCGATCCTCGCTCCCCGGAGAGCCCATTGGCGACTCCCGAGTTTTCCTGTGAAAACGCCGAGCGGACAAGGAGAAGAGCCAGGGCGTGGACAGCGCTGGTCCAAGAAAACGTCGACGCGGCCAACCCAAACGCAAACTGACCCCGTACCGACTCGTGGCTTGCAGCCGATGAGCCGGTTGAGACGCGAACCCGAAGCAATTCGGGCCGTTCTCCCCGCGTAAGCCAAATCTCGATTCTTGTTCGCATTTCTGTGCCGGAAAGAGAAAGCCGGGCATTGAGGCCAATTCCCCGTCCTCTTGTTATAGCAGGATCCGTCGAACTGTTCCTCAGGCTCCGAAAACATCTCCGAAAACAGGGTTCGATCCGAAGTTTCACTCCGGTCATACTTCCCGCGACAAACCCGGAGGAACGGATGGAAAGACGCTGCAGAGAGACGGGAGTGGACTTCACCGTCACAGAAGAGGACCTCGGTTTTTACGAGAAGATCGCACCCACATTTGCCGGACAGCGTTTCGCGATCCCTCCGCCCACTCTCTGTCCGGAGGCACGGATGCGCCGGAGATTGTGCTTCCGGAACGAACGGACTCTTTACAAGAGACCCTCATCGTTTTCGGACAACGAGATTATCTCCAATTATGCACCGGAAGAACCTTGGCCCGTCTACGAAGTGGCGGCCTGGTACTCTGATGCATGGGATCCAACCGAGTACGGGCGGGACTACGACCGCACCAAACCGTTCTTTGAACAGCTCGCCTCGCTCATGAAAGTCGTTCCCGTATTTGCTCTTTCGCAGCGCTTCGGAAATGACAGCTCTCCATACACAAATCTCGTGTCCGGAAATCGGAGATGCCATTTCATCTTCGCAGCGACAGAAAATGAGGATTGCTTTTACTCGACCTATCTTCAGCGCTGTCGGGACGTATCGGACTGTTTTTTCGTGTTCGACTCGGAGCTCTGTTACCAGTGCATCGACTGCTATGGCTGTTACCGTCTGCAGCAGTCGCAAGAGTGTGAACGCTGCCGAGATTCCGAATATCTTCTGAGCTGCGTTGCGAGCGAAAATTGCTTCGGATGTATCTCGCAGTTTCGGCAGAAATACTGTCTGTTCAACGAGCAGCTTTCCCCGAAGACCTACGCGTCAGCAGTCGAAGCTTTGAAGGCGCAACCGGATTGGCGAACCGTCGTCGAGCAACGGATGCTCGAGCTGGCTCGCGTTACGCCCCGAAAATACTACTCCGGAACGCAAAATGAGAGCTTCACGGGCGACCACCTCGCCTCCTGCCGGAACACACGCGACTCCTACGACTGCACGTTTCTGGAAGACTGCCGGTTCTGCACCTGGCTCCATCAGAGCAAAGATTGTTACGACTGCTACGCTTGGGGATTGAGCGGGGAGCTTGGTTTGGAGAACCACCTTGTCGGGAATAACTTCTACAATGTGCTCTTCAGTGATGAATGCAGTAACAATGTCAGTTATCTCTACTACTGCCGTGGATGTTACAGCAGCACGAATCTTTTCGGTTGTGTCGGCATAAAGAATGGACGTTACTGCGTGTTGAACAAGCAGTATTCGAAGGACGAGTACGAACGGCTTGTCGCCCAAATCATCAGCGATATGCAATCCCGCGGGGAATGGGGCGAGTTCTTCCCGCAATGGATGGCGCCGTATTCCTACAACGAGAGCGTTGCCGCCGAATACTTTCCCATGACCGAGTCGGAAGTCAGACGCCGCGGCTGGCGGTGGCGCTCCGCACCGCTCCCGGGGATCTACAGCGAGCAAGTCACCAAGTGGGAAGAAGTCACGCTGGACCCACACACCTTATCCTCTGAGCTTTCCCGTCGAACATTTGCATGCTCTCGCACGGGACGAAACTTCCGCTACACCGCGCAGGAGCTGGCGCTCTATCAGAAGCTCGGCGTATCAGCCCCGACGGTGTGCTTCGAGGAACGCTACCGGCAAAGGCGCCATCGCCGGAACCCGCGCACCCTTTTTGCGAGACAATGCGCGGAGTGCGCAACCGCCTTAGAGTCAACCTACGGACCGGAACGTGAAGAGCGAATCCTCTGCGAAACCTGCTATCAGAGCTCCTGTGCATAGCGGAGCAATTCAGCGTTCAAACCGCGGTTGACAGCATAACCGATACTGCTAAGTTGGCGACGCAGCCGGCGGCCCCCTTTCGTTTGGAGCCGTCGGATCTCTTCATGGGCATCACGGTTCGCCTCCGCTGTGGACGAGCAGTGGTATCGCCCTTTTCAAAGTTGTAGAGTTTCACTACGTCCCATTCAGGGGACGCAATCGACGCCCGAATCCGTGCTCACCCGCGGACTCGACCGTCGATTGGTTGGCCACAAACCTAGAGGTTTTTTGTGGTTGGCCGGAAACCCGATTTTCAAACCTCCGGAAGGACAAACTGATGAGCTCTCCCCTTACCTTCAAACAAGATTCGGTGGCACTGGTGGTCGGTGTCGGCCTCATGGGTCAGGACCTGGCCCGTGGACTCCTTGAACATGTCAAACCGAAGAAGCTGATCCTCGTCGATGCGAGTGAGCAACTCAACGTCGCCGGCACTCCGATGACGTTGGAGCGGTTCGCCGCCGGTCTCGATAATCCCGGCGGGGCCGAGATCGTGACGCTGACCGCAAACATCGCCGACGAAGCTGCCATGGCGGCACTCTTTGCGGCGCACAAAGATGTAGGATACATCGTCATCACCTCAGGGATCTCACCGCGACCCCTCACGCCGCCGGAGCAGATGGATCAGGCTTTCTACACTCACGTGTTCACCGTGAATACGTGGGGTCCGATCAACGTGATTAACGAAGCGGTGAAGGCCGGCGCTCTCGCGGACTCCAGTCGCGGAGTCATCCTTCTTTCGACAGCCTCCTTGCAAGGAGCTCAGGGTCGCGCAAACAACGCTTACGAAGTTTCGAAGTGGGGCCTGCGGGGCTGGCTCGTTTGCCAGGCACACCATTATCTGACGCAACACAATTTGGTGTTGAACGGGATCTCACCGAACCCGCTTCAAGGGCCGATGGCTGTCGGCAATCCGGTCAGCGCAAGCCGGGTGCAGCGTGTCATCGAGGAAACGCCCCTCGGTTTGACAAGGCCGGAGCACATCACTGGACAGACCCTGTTCTTCCTGGCGGATGAGTGCAACAGCGCGGGACAGGTCATCACCACCTGCGGCGGATACACCATTCCTCGACCGGTGTACGGCTATCTCCCAGGCGACGGGCCGTCCAAGTAGAGCCTCATCGGCGTCCGTCCGAGACCAATGTCTCTTGAAGCCGCAGCCGGTCGAGAACGAAGCGACCGGCTGCGCGGTTTCCTTGCCGACCTATCGACCGACGCTCACAACTCACTGCCGAACAGCGCGGCGAGATTATCTCCGAGCCGCTCGAAGAGAGGTCGATTCTTCCAATCCTCGAGCGAAATCTCTTTCGCTCGAGCTCTGTCCTGCTCGAATTGGGCTTCCTGCTGCTCAGCGATTCGATTGTCGAAAATATTGAGATTTACTTCATCGTTCAGATGGAACGAACGGCTGTCGAAATTCGTAGAGCCAACCGAGGTAAAGAATCCGTCGATCACCAAAACTTTACAGTGGAACATCGTCGGCTGGTACTCGTAAATTTTCACCCCCGCTTGGAGCAGATCACCCCATACAGCGCGCGAGGCACTCCTAACCACCTGATGATCAATCTTCTGCCCTGGGACGAGGATTTCGATCTTCACGCCTCGCTTTGCCGCATCGATGAGGGTCTTAACGATACCGCGATCAGGCACAAAGTATGCGCTGGAGAGTTTGATCGATCGAGTCGCCGAGACGATTGCCATGCGGTACATGAGCTCGATGCTATCGCTTGCGTCAGACGGTGAGCCGCGAAACGCTTGCGCCTTCGCGGGTCCGCGCGCCTGAAGCTCGGGAAAGTAGTCATCTCCATGAAGCAGCTCCCCGCCCGCCTCCATCCAATTTTCGATGAACGCTGACTGGAGCTGCGAAACCACCGGCCCTTCAATCCGATAGTGCGTGTCTCGCCACTCTTTGTCGTTCCGGGCGTCCCCGTTCCACTCATCTGCGATCCCTACCCCACCCGTAAAACCGACACGACCGTCGACGATGAGGAGCTTCCGGTGGGTTCGATTATCGAGGTTCGCAATATCGTTGAATCGACGGGGGTCATACCAATGCAGCTGATGATACAGCTCTACGCGGACTCCGGCGTTCTTCATCGTCGACACGAACTTCTCATCCAACTTCGACATGCCGATCCAATCGAGAACCACCGAGACTTTGACTCCTGCACGCGCGCGTTCCGCAAATGCCTTCGCGAATTCTTCACCGATATCACCGCTCCAATAGATGAATGTCTCGAAGTTAATTGTCTTCTTCGCACCTCGGATCGCCTCCAGCATCTCAGGGAAGATCCGGTTTCCGTTCACGAGCGTCACAATCGAGTTTCCGCCAACGACCGGTGGGCCCAGCAAGTTTCCGATTGAACGCTCAAATTGCGGATCTTCGACTCCGTAGTCGTGGTGGATCCCGAAATGCTTATGCTCCGGATCGAGAAGTGGGATCTGTTCGATGATTCGCGGCGCGCAGGCACTACAAAGGAACGCGACAAGGACGCACGCGGCGACGGCAATTCGCCTACGGATTCTACTCACACTCATAATTTCCCCCGTTCTGCTGATAACCACCGCAATGTGCCGCTTGAGGGCTGCGGTGACACATGAGTTCGGTCATACACGCCGACTTATTCACATCGCACTGTGGGAGAAATGAGCGAACGCCGTGTTCGTGAAGAGCTTCGCAAGCGGCGTCGCAAGTACATCAACGTATATGGAGGGGATGAATGAAACTTCAATCGCTGAAAATTGGTCTCGTAGGAACGTTGTTCTTTGCATGCACTGGCGTCGTGATGAGCAAGCAGGCGCTTGCGGACGAACACCAAGAGACTTCAACGAAGGAGCAACAGAAAGTACAAGTCGACGGCAGCACGGGCACGACGACACATCAACAAAGCACTGAAACGAAAAAGGACTCCTATCACGCATCGCCGAATGGTGCGCATGCGGAGAGCGAGCACTCGGCCCAGGGTGCTGCTGAAACCCATTCGGCTGACGGTGCGACAGCCGCGACAAAAACGTCGGACGAGTCGAAGACCTCAGTGCACACTGATGAAAACGGCGGGACAGTGATCGACCACAAGAAAGAGCACGCAGAAACGAACTCTGTCCACTAAGCGGCGGACAACGCGAGAGCGAGCGTCGCGCTACTTCAGCACGATTTTCTCGGCAACCAGCAGCTTTTGGATCGCCAAGGTCAGCTCGCTTCGCGTCTCAACCCACTCCGAAAAGCGATTGGTGCAGGCTCGAAGCTCGAACGTGATGGAGTCCGCTCCGAACTTCGTAGCGACTACTTCAGGAGCCGGGTCAGAGAGGACTCTTGGGTGACCCGAGGCGGCCTGTTTGACCAGCGTCATGAGACGGTCTGCGTCCGTGCCCAGCGCCACAGTGAGCGGGACCTCGAGAACTCGTTGCCGATTGGAAAATGTCCAGTTGATTACCTGCTCGGAGATCAGCTTTGCATTCGGAATGATCGCTTCAGACCCGTGCGTCGTCCGAATAAAGCTTGCCCGTATACCAATCCGCTCCACGACGCCCTCCACATCGCCGATCTGAATCACATCGCCGACGCGCACAGGTCGTTCAAAGAGCACAATCAACCCGGAGAAAAAGTTGTTAATAATGTTTTGAAGTCCAAAGCCGACGCCAACGCCGACGGCGCCCGCGAGCACCGTGAACTTGGTCATGTCGAGGCCGAGCGCTGCCATCGCCAGAAAGAAGCCGATCAACATCACCAAGTAGTGGAAGACTCGTGAAATCGCGTAGGACAGGCCGCGCGATACCGATGCGAGCGGATAGAGCTCCTCTTCGAGCACCCAACGGCCGAAACGTGAAACGAGTATCGTAATCCATACCGTCAGTACGCAAGAAATGAGGCTCCCGATCGAGAAGCTCAACGCGCCTAACCCAAGCTCCGTGCTAAAGAGTTGCTTCCCGAGGTCGATCGCTTTGGCTCGCAATGAAAGCGCATCAAGGAGGACGACAGTCCAGATTATTCCGGCGACTATTTCGTAAAAGCGATGTGTTCGCGAGCGCAGCAGAGCCGTATTTTGGCGAATGAGGCGAAACATCGCGAGCGGCGGAACTCGCAGAACGAAGAGAGTAATTCCATCAAGCACGCGAACTGCCGCGTACAGGAAAGCAGCGTAGTATGCGCTCGACAGCACGGCGGTGCCCAAAAGGTTGGCCATGCTGACGTAGCCCAAGACGTTGAGAAAGAATGACGCGCCCAGAGCGGCTGCGCCAAGTTGCGCGCCGTGCGAAAGGAGCTTCGTCATCGCGGAAGAAGATACCCCGTCCACGTTCTGCAGCCGTTCGGACCGAAGAACCCACGCGATGCAGGCTATTGCACCCACTATCTCGCAGAGGAAGAGTGTCCGTGAGAACTCAGGGACCGACAGAACGACGAGTCGGATCTGGTCGATGAGGTAAAACACTAACAACGAGTAAAGAACGGGAAGCAGCTTCGGCTTCACCAGCTGACGGAGCACTACGACCGTCGGTATGAGCGCTACCGCACCCAGGAACGCCCGGAACAGCCGCGGAGCCTCGGGATACACCCAGGGAGTAATCAGGAACGACAGCAGCAGCGCCATCGCGAGAGGGGCTTCGAATACAGCCGTGGCCTGCGCGAGACTCGGATCTCCTTCCGACCACCGGTGCACTACCCGTCTCGCCCAGACGCAGGACCCGAAGAAGAGGAGGAAAAGCAGAATATGGAGACGGAGATTCTCGTGCTCACGGGCCAAATACGAGAACACAAAGGCTTGCTGATCTCTGAACGACTCCTGGGTTCCCACTGTCAGAGCCGCTCCGCCGTTTCGCCAAAACTGCCCCGACCATACGGGAGCGCTGTCTCGGACGAGGAGTTGGTTCATCGCCTTGTCACGGGCTGAACGTATCGAACGCAGCACGTCATCGATTCGGCGGATCTGCTCCGCCACACGAGTTTGAAGCTTCAAGGCCGCCGCTTGGAAGCTTCCGATATCGTCAAGAAGCCTTTTCGCGTCAGAGATGACTTGCCGAATTCGCTCTGTGATCTCGGACGGAGCGTTGGATTGTTGAGCAGCGTCCAGGGTTTCGGACCAACTCGACTGTAGATTGCGGGCATCGGACGCCTTTGCGTCAAGCTCGGTGCCCCGCCGCACCAAGTCAGTGTCGTGCTCGGCCAGCGTGTCGCGTGACTTCTGCCAACCCGACTCGAGCTCCCTCAGTGTGTCCAAGGATGGAGTGCCGGCCAAAATTCGTGTGGCCTCCGTCAGACGGAGATCAATCTCTTCGGTAAGAAGCGGGAGCTCACGTTTGACGGCGTTGCTCGTCGGGTCGGAGCTGAGCGCAACCTTACGGTCATGGAGCTGTTTTAGAACATCGTCTGCTTTGAGAGGGACCTCGGCTAAGGGCACTGGGGTCGGGCTCGGAACGGCTATCGTCGGAGACGGCGTCGGAGGGCTCGTCACCGTCGGCGTTTGAGCCAAGGCTTGCGGAAGCAATGCTACAGTGAGCCACAGGAGTTGCGCGCAGAGACCGACGATTCTTGGGCGCAGAGAAGCTAGGGCGATTTTCGTCATAGGGATACTTGGTGGACGACTCAGATCACTAAACGAATCAGAGAATATTTGAAAGAGTGACTTTTGCCACGAACATCCCGACAAAGCTGTTTCGGCGAAGATATTTATGACCGAAATCAGGTGATCTCCGTTATATCCGCGCGGGCGATATATTGATACCCAGAAGGCCTTTAGTACCGGTTAACACGTAAGGATACGAACATGAATTTCCCCGCTCTGGTTCTTCGAGCACACGAGTTCGCTCAGCATGCTCATCAGGGGCAGCATCGAAAGGATGCAGCGCGCACACCGTTCATTGAACACCCAGTGCGAGTTCTCGGAATTTTGCGCACAGTGGCCCAGGTTGAAGACCCTGACGTGCTTTCGGCGGCCCTCCTCCACGACGTACTCGAAGACACACCCGTAGGTCTAGGATTGCTGCGACAGTGCTTCGGGCGCCGTATCGCCGATCTTGTTGAAGAGGTGACTGACGATCCAAGCGAAACGCTGGCCGAGAGACGAACTTCGCGATTGATGGGCATGCCGCTCCTTTCGAAGGAGGCCGCTCTGATCTGCTTCGCCGACAAGTTGGCGAACATCGAGGACATGATTGACAATCCCCCCCTCGACTGGTCAGTGGAAGATCGCATTCACTATATTCGGTGGGTGAGGCTCCTTCATCGGAATCGTCCCGGGCTCGACCGCGAGAGCCCCCATCTCAGTCGGCTCATCGAGCAAACGACGGCATCAGCGATCGTTAGAATCTCTGAGCCGACCTTCCGGCACGTCGATATCGCCGCTTAGCCGGCTCGCGGTGCCGTCCCGCTCGAACCAACGGGGACGGCACCGATACGCTCGTTATGCCGGTTGCTCGGCGCTCTCTCCGATATTGTACCAGTCTATGTTTCTCGTGATGTACATGATGACACCCAGAACCAGGGTCAGACCGATCGAACCCAGCAAGAGCGCATAGTCCTGCTCCTGAAGCAGCACATAAAAATATCCATACTGCGACACAACCACGGCGCCAAGGATTGTCGCTCTCAGCCTGCTTCGCAGCACGAACGCACTGTATCCGCAGATGAGCGTGACAACTGCCCCGCTCGCGATGAGGTATGCTGCGCCGAATCCCACATGTTCTGAGAACGAGAGGCACAGCAGATAGAACAAGCACAACCCGGCCCCGACAAGCAGGTATTGTACCGGGTGAATGAAGAACCGGTTGAAGACCTCGAACAGATAGAAGGTGAGAAAAGTAAGGAAGACGATGAGGAGCTCATACTTAATCAGCCGATCGTTCATCCGGTAAGAATCGACGGGAGAAAGCAGGCTCACTCCGAACGCGCTGGCATGCAGAGCTTGCGGCGCACCTTCCCGGCTCGTCCAATGGTCGGGAAAGCCGCGACCGAGAGCAAGGACCTTCCAGTGAGCGTTGAAACCCTTCGCGGTGACCTCTCGCGTGATCGGAAGATAGTCGCCGTCAAATCCTGGGTCCGGCCACTCTGAGCTTAACGTGACGTTGGTCTCCCCGCCGATCGGGATGAAGCGTAGCTGAGAGCTTCCGCTCATTGAGAGCACAACTGAAAAGGAATGCTTATCGCTTCCACCCTGCAAACCCTGCACGGGGGCATGAATCCCTTGCTCTCCGGCGCGACTCGGCAGCAGACCACTTTCGAAATTCGTCTTGGCACCGTCCCATTGCAAAACGACGGTATCGCGTATGCTACGCGGACTATCCAACGAGAGTGAGATCGTAGCTCGGTCCCAAAGCACATCATCGGGCGAAACGTTCATGTCAGCGAAGCTGGGGCGACTGAACGAGCCTGCAAACGTAATTTCTGTGGTGTAGACCGGAACCTCAAAGATCCCGCGATAGCGTTTCTCCGTTTTTACGGAACCGTTGATATCCAGCTGCTGAGGCAGGAAGTAACTCGCGGCGATATCCTCCCTCGTGCGCCCCTTTTCATCGACCCATCGGATTCGGAACGGAACTGAGAGGACCGGACCGAGCACCGTTTGGGAAGGTCCCCAGGTGCGGCCAATGTCAGCCTCCGCCTCCCGCCTGCTTTGGCTCCGTTCGTAGATCAGGCTCTCGATCGCTAGAATCGGAAACTGCAACGTCACAATCAACGCACCGAGCAAAAACGCTCGGAATATCACATTATTTTTGACCCGCCGAAGCGTGCTGTCTGCCAGTGCCATAGACCTCCATGAGGCTCGCCCCTCGCGAGCCGTGTATCTGAGATATCGCACCGCCCGGTGAATCGTTCGCGAACTCTGTGTGAAATTTGCGGGAAAAGTGAGCAACGTCCTGGGAAGCCGACAAACAATGTTGTCGTTACATTGTTACGCCTTTGATTAGTGATAAAGATCGGCATTTGCAGCCGTCTCACCGGCCTTTTATGCCGCTCGGCAACCTTTATAAACACTGTTACGTTTTAACGCGCCTCGTCCAAGCGTTTTGCTTGCACAATAGTAGGAAACGTTCGTGAGAGGTCCAACTTATGAAAAGAATAAACCGAGCTCCCCAGGCCGTGAACGATGTGCACTCCGCGCTGAACGGGACGTGCGTGGCAAGAATCATACGCCCGTGGAACGAAACCGAAGTCATCCGCACTGTCAAAATCGCAGCCGCGAGAGGCGAGAAAATTGCGGTTTGCGGTGGAAGACACGCGATGGGAGGTCAACAGTTTTTGACGAACGGTGTCCTCCTGGATCTCCGGTCGCTGAATGCAATTCGCAGGCTCGATCTCGATACGGGAATGGTGGACACCGAAGCAGGCATCACCTGGCCGATACTGATGAGGGAGCTCGATGCCATCCAAAGCGAAAGCGAGAATCCATGGGTCATCCGTCAAAAACAAACCGGCGCCGACGAGCTTACTCTCGGCGGAGCATTGGCGGCGAATATCCATGGTCGCGGCCTGACGATGCAACCGTTTGTCGACGACATCGTATCGTTTCGAATTTGCACTGCGGACGGCTCCGTGAAAACTTGCAGCAGAGAGCTCAACTCCGGACTGTTCCGTTTGGCAATCGGCGGATACGGCATCTTCGGAATTGTCCTGAGCGTCAAAGTCCGACTCATGCGCCGACAGATCCTTAAGCGCGTCGTTGAAGTTACCGACCGAACGGACCTCCTTGGAAAGTTCGAACAAGCGATTGCAGCCGGCGCGCAATACGGCGATTTTCAATTTTGCTGCGACGAGAGAAGCTCGGACCTACTTCGCAGAGGTGTTTTCTCATATTACGTGCCCACTTCAGAATCTGTTCCAAACGGACAAGAGTTCCTGACCGCTGAACGCTGGCGGCAGCTCATTCACCTCGCTCATGTCGACAAGTCGAAAGCTTTCGAAGTGTATGCCGACCATTACACCAAAAGCTCCGGGCAGCTCTACGAAAGCGATCGAATGCAGCTCGCACCATACTTGGATGGCTATCACGCCGAGATCGACCGCCGACTCGAAGCGAGGTGCCGAGGCAGCGAAATGATCACCGAGATCTCAGTGCCAAGGCGGCATCTCGAGGGTTTTCTGCAAGCCGCGGCCGAATATATTCAACGCGTCGGCGCACACCTCATCTACGGCACGGTACGACTCATCGAGAGAGATCCCGAGACATTCCTTGCGTGGGCCAAGGAGCAGTTGGCTTGCGTCATCTTCAACCTTCACGTGGATCACGAACCGGAAGCGATCGCACGGTCAGGCGAGCACTTTCGCGGGTTGATCGACATCGGTTTGAGATTCGGGGGTACGTTCTATTTGACGTATCACCGCTTTGCGAGCCGGGAACAGCTCCTCAGGGCGTATCCCCAATTCCCGTATTTTCTCGCGGCCAAGACACAATACGACCCGGACGAGCTCTTCCAGAGTGACTGGTACGAGTTCTATCGCAGACTGTTCTCGGAGGAGATTCAGCTCGCGACCGGAGAACAACCGATATTCAAGCAACGACTATGAAACGACGGCATGGAATCGCGCTTTGGATTCTCGTTGCGCTCTTCGCGCTCAGAGTCGCCGGCCAAGCGCTCGTGGAGAGCGGATTCAAGACTGCGCTTCCGCCGAGAGAGCTCTGGCAGTCCGGGCTGCTGCCGTATCCGCTCCTTCTTGGGTCTCAAATTGTCTTACTCGCGATTATGTGCCGCGAGGCCGCCCGTGTCTTCTCGTTGAGGGTCGGGCCAAGAAATCTCTTGGGGTCGCAGCTCGCTTCGTTCGGCGCGGTCTACGCCGCCCTTATGGCTGTCCGTGCAGTCGCGTTCGCCTCCGCTTCTCTGAAGGGAATTCTGTTCTACGGTGGGCCCATTCCGATCCTTTTCCATCTCGTGCTCGCAGGGTTTCTTTCTGTCCTCGGCCGCTTTCACCTTCAGGCAATGAAGCCCTCGTGAGATTCGGTATCCTCCTCTCCGCACTTCTCGCATTCACATCCTGTTCGGTTCCGCGCCGCTACCTTGAAGCAAAGCTCGATCAGCCGGGAGCGCAGTACCCAGTCAGCTCCTCCGATACCGAGCTCGAAACCAAAGACGGCGTCCTGCTCCACAGCTTGTTGTATCGCCCGCGAGCGGAAGGACGACGATTTCCGGCAATCGTCGTCCGCCTCCCGCTTCCCGACGACACTGTATCCAAGATGATGGCCGGTGCAATCGGTGAGCTGTGGGCATCCCGCGGCTATGTCGTGCTGGTTCAGGGCGTCCGCGGTAAGTTTCGTTCCAAAGGACGCTTTGAATCACTGGTCAATGAACGGTCAGACGGAGAAGACACTCTTCGTTGGCTTCAAAAACAGCCATTTGCAAACGGAGAGATCTATCTCTGGGGCGGGTCCTATTTCGGTCTCACTGAGTGGGCGGTAGCCGATCTCGTTCCGGAGAACCACGGCGCACTGATAGTCCAGATCGCGTCCGCAAACGTGTATGGCATGATGTACCCCGGCGGCGCCTTCGGTCTTGCAAGCGCTCTGTACTGGTCTGCACGTGACCGCGGAGCCGTTCCCTCACTCGAAGCGATTCGCCGGGCGGCTTCCGGACGCTCACCTGCCGAGGCGGATCGTCGGCTTGGCGGCGCACCAGGCGCGCTCGACGAGTGGGCAGAGCACCCAATCTTTGACCAGTTTTGGCAGAGACGCGATTTTCGAGCGCAACGAGACGAGATTAAAGTTCCGGTCCTCTTCATGGCCGGATGGTACGACCCTTTCCTCGTTTCTCAGCTCGACGACTACCAAGCACTGAGATCAAGTAAGAATCAAACAGTCGCATCGCGCACTGGGCTGATTATCGGCCCGTGGTCACACGCGGAGACCGTTTCTGCGCCGAATCACGACGCAACCGAAAAATACCGGCTCGCGAGCATCCGTCCTGCGCTACCATGGTTCGACCTTCTCCGCGACCGCTCCAGCCGCGACGGAAGGATACTCGTGTATTTCATGGGAGCGGACAGGTGGCAGGAGGAGCGGAGCTGGCCGCCGGACGACGTGTCCATTCAACACCTCTATTTGCAAGAGCGCGGCGGCCTCGATTCACAGCTCTCACGCGGTGGCGACAGCTACACGTTCGATCCGGCAGATCCATCACCGACCACCGGTGGATCGTTTCTCGGTCCTGAGGCGGGTATCCGCGAACAGACGAGCATCGAAGCACGTCCCGACGTTCTTCTGTATTCGTCGCCGTCTCTCCGAGAAGATATGGAGGTGATTGGAGATCTGAGAGCCGTCCTCTATGCCAAGAGCTCAGCTCGAAGCACCGACCTCATCGTCCGTCTGACAGACGTCGGGCCGGATGGGAAGTCGTTTAACGTCACTGATGGTATCGTTCGCCATATTTTCCGCAATACCGGAAACGCCGAACGGATAGAAGTTCGACTCGCACCTACCGCAATGCTGTTCCGTAAAGGACACAAGCTGCGTGTTCAAATAACAAGCAGCGACTTTCCGCGTTACGATCTGAACGGGTGCACAAACGGCACAGCGAGAGTCGAAATTCTGCACTCAGCCGAGCAACCGTCCGCGGTTCTGCTGCCGGTGCGCCAGCGCCATCAACCGCACGTCTACTGACGGAAGAGCTGGGACAGGCGAGCGAAGCCCCCGTTTGCCTCGAACACCTGAAGATACCGATCTGCTACAACGGCATGTGACTCGGGTCCGGGATGCGCATGATCGCGTGCGACGTCGAGCTTTTGGAAAGCTCCCGCAAGCTGAAAGCGCTCGAGATGCCCCTCGAGCACGCCAAGCGCACTCTCTTCGAGAAACGAGTGGATCCAGAGGCGTCCCTTCAAGAGCTCAGCCACCGAACGATAGTTGAGAAAGAGGCGCAGCTCTTCCTGTCCCGGGCTGCGCAGCTCATTGAGATGGGTGTGAACCTCCCGCCCGATACGGTCGAACCACGAAGGGTCATTCGCGGGACCGTATTTGATCCAATCTCCGAGAACGGTGATGTATTCCATTCTACAGGCCTGACTGAAGTTGATGAGGACGATGTCGGGGCGGAGAAGCGGCACTGCGAGATGAAGCATGCGAGCGATGTAATCGTTCCCTGTCCCGCTGGAACCCAAGTTCCAATTCACCACGGTTCTTCCGGTGCGCGAACGCAATGTCGCGCAGAACCGCTCGTGGAAAAGCGCTTCCCTCGGTAGCCCCAGCCCAAAAACGAAGCTGCACCCGATGGAAAGTACCTTGATGTCAGCCGTCTCCGAGAGCTCCGGAGAACGAAAGCCATGAGAGTTGATCGTATACGTAATGGAGTCAGGGCCATAAAGCGGGTGCCCGCCGTTTTTCCGGAATCGTTCCTCGGAGTCGTAGTCGATCCATGGCAGAGTCATTCCGGCCAGATTGCAGAACGCTTCGCCGTTGGTTGGAACCTCGTTCACCGGAAAATATTTGCTCATCGCCCGCCTTCAAGAATGCCTCAGTATGCTTAGGATTCTTCTGGCGAGCCACTCGCTTCGTCCGGCGGGCAAATTACCGCCAACAAGACAGTAGATTCAGGCTGGAATACCCTTTCTGCTTATCTTTTCCTCGAATTCAGTCGAAAAATTGAATGGCGCCTGCGATTGCAGCAGCACAATCACGGCGTCTGGTGGAGGAAGGTTGATGCTCAGCATTCTCGGATCACATACCGGTCGTCCGACCGATCGTCAGGTCGTCTTCAACCAGCTCCGCGAGGCCGTCGTAAAAATCGTCGGGCTCAGGGAAGAAATGCTCGCCATCGAGCTCATCGTTACGACGGTTCCCCACCTCTACTCCGAGCCGGAGGGCTTCGCTGACCTCCTCGTGCATCCGTCAACGGACGTTCGCGCCGGTTACCGGCACGAAGCGGATTATACGGCCCTTCTCGATTCTCTTTTCGTCGATTTTCCGGACCGAGGTCTGAATCTCCTGCTACGAATGACGCGGGAACGGCCGTCATGCAGAACCGCGTTCAACCTTGTTGCCCTCAGGCTCGTGGAGCTCGAGAGATATCGGGAGGCGCTCGCATTCGCCCGCGCAGCTTTTCAAGCCAAACAGAACTGCGTTTACACGGAAGATGTTCTTCGAGCCGTGCTCGTCCCGCTTTGCGCGGGCGGTATTCCGGAGGATCTCAGGCTCAGCGATATCGAGATGGCGCTCATGGATTCGCACGAAGAATTCTTCTGCCCAAAGGCTTTCAACAATTTCGAGGTGTATCGAACCGGAGAGGTGTTCATGTGTTGCGGTTCGTTACTTCCCGCAAGCATCGGCAATGTTTTCGATCAACCGTTTGATCAGATCTGGAACTCCGAAACGGCGCAGGCGATTCGTGAATCGATTCACGATGGGAGCTTCCGCTATTGCAGCCGCACCTGCACTTCGCTGCGCGGGCGCGGATTACCTTTGAAAGCGGAGCTCGAGCAGCAGACGGAAGACCCGC
Organism: Bdellovibrionota bacterium; assembly: GCA_046328905.1. Classification (GTDB taxonomy): domain Bacteria; phylum Bdellovibrionota_C; class UBA2361; order SZUA-149; family CAZDWZ01; genus JAXLVP01. The sequence goes on along the minus strand of JAXLVP010000001.1, from coordinate 2,980,274 downwards.
GAGAGAAGCGCCTTTTGAGCGAGCGGCTGACGGTGCTCGACGATGGTCCGACGCTCGTCAATCTTGCGCATGATTATACATGCAACCTTTCTTGCCCTTCGTGCCGGCGAACGAAATTGTCCGCGGATTCGAAGCGCCGCGAAGTGCTCGATATCGTTTTTGATCGGGGAATCAAGCCGCTCCTTCCGTTCGTAAAAAACCTGCAAATCGCGGGCGACGGAGATCCATTCGCGAGCAAGCATTACCGTCAGATACTCGCGGAGCTTTCCATCGCGCGATTCCCGGAGCTACGCCTGAAGCTCCTCACCAACGGAGTGCTGCTCGACGCGAATGAGTGGGCTGCATTTTCGAATATCCATCCGCTTCTCGCAGAGGTTTCGGTGTCCGTAGATGCCGCGACGCCAGAGACATATGCGATAGTCCGTCGCGGCGGAGATTGGAATCGACTGGAGAGGAACCTCGAACATCTCGGTTGTGAGCGGGCGAAAGGAGTCTTTCCCGTGTTCAGCTTGAATTTCGTGGTGCAGCAGCTCAACTACCGTGAGATGCCCGCTTTCGTGGAAATGGGGCGGCGACTGGGCGCGGATCGGCTCGACTTTCAGCCGGTGCACAACCAAACCGAGGCATTCGCGCGGCACGAGTTTCAGCGTGCAGAGGTAACTCATCCTCTCCACTCAGAGTATCCGGACCTACAGAGAGTCCTCCGCGATCCGCTCCTGAACGATCCGATAGTGAACCTCTGTTTCAACAGAGACGCAAGATAGCTCGCTCCTCCGGCGTCGGCGAGGCGAGGCGAGGCGAAAGAAACCCCAGGGACAGCGAATAAGGGAATACGGCAGCGCCAAATTCCCTTTCAAAAGCGACCAACGCTATCGCCAGTCAAGCGCGTTGTCCGGCATGAGCCACTCGCCAAGCAGCGAGCGCGACAGCGGCACCGGAGCCGCCGGATTCATCGCACCAGAGCTCTTTGCCGTCTTCGCTGTCTACGGCAAAAGCCGCAGCGGCGACTTCTCCAGGATCACCCTCGATAACGAGCGTAAAAGCGTCTGTCCCGTTGCGTTGCAAACAAGCGTTGAGCGTCCCTTCGTAGCGACCACGAATCGTCAGTTCAGCTCCATTCGTCGAAAGCTCTACTCGGTGAAGAAGCGTTTCGTCCCAGGTGCCGTCGATGAGCGCTGCTAGCTCAGAAGCCGGAAGCTTTGCGTTTCGAACATTCGGTTGCAGGGACTCTGTCCGGAGACCGCTTCGATATTTTGCGAGCAAGCGTTCCTTCACTTCATACACATGAAGCCGGCCGATTCCTGCCAAGCCGCGACAAAACGCGAGCAAAGCTCTGGTGTCTGAGAGACTCCCCACATAGCGTAAGCGTGACATAATTTCTCCTCGGGTAAGATGGTTCCGGGTCTCGCGGCACCGCTGGTTCTGCTGAAAGCACCATCGATCCAGAGAGACCCGGAGAGGAGAGAACCTCATTGCTGCCGTATACCCCCGATAAGCGGCTCCATGAAGCCGCTTCAGGGATAGTGGCGATTGTTCCGCCGCCGCGAATGCGGCGAGCGAAGGCTTTGGCGTTGAGAGAGAGCATCAACTCGAGCAGAGCTAAGAATTGCCTAGGATACCAGTTAATTCGTCCGCTTGGAACCCGCGGGCGCTCGGCACCTCCAAGTTGCGGAGATCTAACGGCGGAGAAGTGGCTTCAGGCGCTCAGCGACCGAGGTCGCTCCTGGGGAAGCACCGAATTTGGTCCGATACCGCAAACGAGCCTCGCTCAACGCCGCCTGAGTCGTCGTGTCTCCGAGGACTTGATATAAGGCAGGAACGAGATCACTCTCCTTCGACACTTCGAGCGCTACCCCTTCACGCACGAAGTTGTAATCATAATATCGGTTATCGAAGTTGAGAATGATTATCGGACTGTCAGCGAGCACAGCGTCATATGCCGTCGTTGAAGTTTCAGTGAGCACGGCGTCGGCACCTTGGAGAAGCTGGTCCAGTGGAGTCACAGCGTCGATTCGGAGATCGTCCGGAAGCTCAGAGACCGTGAGCTGGTCCCGCTCGAGCGGATGCGGTCGGACAATGAATTGCCAATCGGGTAGCTGCCGCATCGCCTTTGCGATCGCCAAGATCAAGACCGATTGTTGGAAGAAGCTCTGGCTCGTGAAAACAACATACTTCTCTCTGGCAGAAGTCTCCAGGCTGACTTCCCGCCGCGACCCAGGCGCGTACTTCTTCAGCTGAACGTCCATGATGAGCTCGGTCGGATGGCCCGCCTGCGCGTAGGCTTTGCTCAGGTACGGAGACGGGGCGAGCAAGATAGCATCTGCCGGATATCGATACTGCATGAGCTGCCAATCTGACATCAGATCGAAAAAGCTCGGCAGCAGGACGAGCGGAATTTTTTCGGCGGCCGCTACGGCGTAGACAGTCTGTTGCTGCGGCTCCTGGTCTCCGCCTGTAATGAGGAGTGCAGGCTGCAATTTCCTCACAAGCTCCCGGAGCTCGTGCTCCATTCGTCCAGCTATGCTCAGCTTCTCTCCGAGAGAGGAGATTCCAAGCAGAGGGAGGAGCACGCGCTTCAGGGGTTCGCCAAATGCATTTCCAATCCCTTCTGAGAGAGGAGCAACGAGATCTCGCACCGGCCCGCCGGAGAGTCGTGGAAAGTCCAACACAGAGAGCTGCGGGTTGTTCGTTACAATCGACCTTTGCACCGCATACGTTCTGTTCAGGTCCGCAAACAGTGCTGTGCAGATCTGTGCGGGCGCATCGAGGTCGGCAAGCTCGGCGAGTATCATTTCGAGAGACGTCCGCGTCGTGACGCCGGCTATCAAAATGCGAGGGACACCGGATTTTCCAGGCAGAGACACGGTCGGGATAGACTCGGAACCAACCTGGGCGGTCGCTTGTGCGTTCGGCAGCTCTACAAGAGCCCTTTCGCCGTCGACGGAGGTTCGAACACCGTTCGCCTGGAGGAGCGCTGCAACGACATTCGACTGAAGCAAGGGTCGTTTTCCCGAGATAATCATCACCTCGTCAACGTCACTCGACAGCACGAAGCTGCAGACGATCAGCGGAAGCCCGACTTTCGTTTTCAGATCCTGAAAGATCTGCCATTCGAAGTGCCTCAAGAGCCGTTCCTCGCCTTCCAGCCCGGCCGAGTGAACCGCATGGTCGAGAATGGCTTGCGCCTTTTTCCGCAGATGTTGGACCTCCCGGATCACGCGTGCATGATGCAAGAGATCTCGGAAGTTGAATTGTCGATGAGCCGGTGGATTGAGTAACGTCTCTCGCGGCTCACGTCCGAAGAGCACACTCAGCTCGGCGTCCGGAAAGTAATCTCTGCGTAGCTCGGCGACACGCTCCGAGGAGAGGTCGTCGTCATTCAGATGGATTAGGAGAACGTGCAACGCAGCACCTCGAGATGGGTCGGACTCCATAGCTTCTGTCTCGATACTTTGTTCAGCGCGCTGGGGGAAGGCCTTTTCGCCCCGGCTCGTCAGACGCGGCATGCGGCCCGGTTTTCATACTTCGATCACGGATAATACGCTCCAAACCTCCCCAAACAGCGCTTCCGACCACCGGAGGGCCCGCGGGCGAAGGGTGAAACGAAATGCGCCGTTCTTCGATAATACTCTCGAAATGAATTGAGGGAGGAAATCTATGGAGCTCTTCTTCGCGCAGGTCGGACGTCCGCTCGACCCCAGCTTCGTAAGTCGGATGCGCAGCTGTAAACCCGAGTATCTCTTTCAGACGCTCATAGCTGAGTGGGCCAAAGGATGGCAGAAACAGATTCACATCTTCGGGCTCATCTATCGGGGCAAGAAATACCCCGTGATGGTCGCGTTGCAAGAGGGTGAAGAGCAGGTCGCGATTCTGCAATTCAGCAGAAAACAGTTCCGCGAGCTCTGTGGTGGACATCAACCATTCCCGGAACGGGTTTATGAGCTTGCCGATTCAGACGGAGCCGTTGTCGACGGCGAGTGGTTCGATCGCCGCAATGCCAAGCTCAAGATCGGCATCGACAAGCAGCTGGACGAGATTGTGGCGCCTGCTGCATCCATCCCTCAGCTTCTTTCGTGCTATGCTCTCAGCTCGGCGGGGGATATACGAATTCGACGTGAGCTGGTCGGAGATGCGAGCTACCGCCCTGTTCCGTGCTACAGACTCGAGATGTGCTTCCACGGAACAGAAGACACTCAGTATGAGTGGAGAGAGATAATTTTCGTCCGAGAGGATCGTCTTCAACGGTTCCTCCACAGGCGGTCCTCAACTTCGTAGACAACGATACCTGTAAAACGGCCGCCGCCTGACTGCTGCTGACCTCGGCTCACCACTGCGACGTATCGTGGATGGACTGATTCGTGCAAAGCCCCGGCGAAACGAATCATAACACAGATATTCAATTTCGCTGGGACCCGGGTCGTTTCCAAGAGTTGCGCCGGTCCCACGAGGCAAAAACAAGCTTCTCCAACCGGCGCTTGAGGTGCCGGCGCTCCGGTGTTATTTTCTCTGCCTCCTCGCAGAGTCTGCGTTCTTTGCCATGTCCTTTTGCCGGCAGATCGACATCCGCTTTCGTCTCGTGACGCACGCGACGGAAGGCGGGACAATTTGGTTTTGAACAGTCGGCTCGATTGCTGCGCTCCCGCCGTTTCCCCAGGGTCTTCGTGCGTAAGGAGAACGCGCATGGTCAAAAAACAGGTCTACGTAGTGGTGACGGTTCGGGCTCGCTCGGGCTCGCGAATCCATCAAGCTCTCGACGACCGAGAAGCAAGAAACGCCTTGCACGCTTCGATTCTCGCTGCAGTCGTCGAGGCACTCAGCAAACGAGTTCGTGCGCGCATCGCCCTCGGTCTCATCAAGCGGTTCCCTTCGGCGAACTTGAGCTCATTCACAGTCAAGGAGACTCATGCGTGGAGGCGAGCAAAGAAGATGATCGAGCTACAGATCATCGCACAGGTCGCGCCGACGTTTTCAAAGTGGTTTTGTCAAACCCTGACCAAACAGCTGCTCGCGAGCGCGGTCGACACTCGCGTCGACGTTGTCATTCAGGCAACATTCACGTTGGATTGCATCCCGCTCTTCGTGCAGTTCAGTGCGTTCGGGCGAATGTTTCGCTGGCGCGGTCCGCTCCGGTCGCCGAAGAAGGAGGCAGTGCTCACTTTACAATGAGCATCTCGCCAGACGAACACAGGGAGGCTTTTGTCCCGCCTCCCGCTCTTTGCCCCTTATGCGAACCATTCTTGCGGCTGTGAGCTCTTGCTGAATGCAGCAGCTTCAGTCTTCAGAAGTCAGCGCAGCGCTGAGCGTTTCTGAGCAAAAAGGCAGCCGACGGACGCCGGCGCGCATTGATTGAGCCTCGCAAGCACTTGCCGTGCCGCGATTTTTTCGGCGTGTTCTTGGTGTTGCGCCTGCAACAGACTCACCGAGAGCAAGAAGTTTCAACACCGTTTGACTCCGCAAGTAAAACGCAATACAGCTCGTCCGATCGCTCCGTCGATCTCCTCTCCGCTTTGTCGAGTAGAAGCTCTCTCTCTTGCGCCCATCGGACTCGTGTTCCGGCACAAAGCACGTGCCCGAACGGTCGGATCGGCGCGAGTGCCTCTCAGAGGTTCTCGTTCACACATCCCTGACTCTAGGAGTGAACCATGATGCAAGAGTCCCCTCCTCTCTCTCCCGAGCACGCTCCCGTGCGCGATCCCACACAATCGCTCAACCCTATTGATCGAATCGGTCGTGCGCTTGCGGCGTCATACGCAGAAGGCTCCGTCGAAGTTTGGGCCAGTCAATCAGTGGAGCACGTCTGGACGGTTGAGATCTCCTTCAACGGTCACGTGCTGCTTCGGATCGTCGACGGAGAGATCGCTGAGCGACCGTCCGAATCGTGCTTCCAGTTCAAAGGCGAGCTGCCGGATGGAAGCATTGCGGCGAACGAAAGACTGACGTTTCATTATCCGTTCTCCCCTGTTGAAGCGACTGACGACACTCCCGCGGACGAATGGTTACTGCGTGTGGAACACAGCGGCAGCTTTGCTTTGCAGAACGGCGATGTCAGAACCGTCAATGTCGTATTCCGATTGGAAACGATGCGCGTTGCCAGTGGGCCACCTTACAAGGGAATGGTCTTCGTTCAGTTCGAACGCCGGCATGTTGTGTCGTCGCTTGAGATGAGCGAACGTCGGCAAGCGGAGATCAAGCAGCTCTTTGTAACGAGCATGCAGATCGTTTTTGGACTGGCCTTCATCACGGGTGTGATTCTGTTTTTCCGATGGCTTCTGTTTTAAACGGTCGCAGCTACCGGTGGCTCACTCTTCGAGCCACCGGTGTGCGAGCCCCTCAGGTCCGGGCACCCGCGCTTCATCTCTCCTTCCGCCGTAGCAAACCGTCATTGCGGGCAATTGAGATAGTCACACGGGTACGGCTGCGGATACTTCCGGCTAAAGCATGGTGGACGCGTCGCGTTACAGGTGGCCGCGTCATGAATACGGTTGCAATACGTGTTCAGTCCGATGGTCGTATCGGTCTCGATCGGGCAAGACGGCGAACACTCGGGCTGGATGCCGTACCCATTTACCGTGCAGTAGTAACCGGCCCAAACGCAGTTTTGGCTGTAGACTGCTCGTGCCCAGCACTCTTTCGCGTGGGAAGGACTGGGCGATGCCGACGGTTGAGGCGACGGGCTCGCCGACGGCGAAGCACTCGGTAATGGAGACGGGCTCGGTGAAGGCGATGGGCTTGCCGACGGCGACGCCGAAGTTGACGGCAACGGTGATGCACTCGGTTCCGGCGACCGACTTGGTATCGGAGAAGGGCTCAAATCCGGCGACGCGCTCGGAATCGGCGATGCGCTCTGCATCGGAGAGGGCAAAAGCGATGGCTCTGCACTCGGAGCCGGAGGCGGCAGCGGCGGCGTTGGCGGTGGTGGTGGTGGTGGTGGCGGTGGGGGCGGAGGTGACGGTGGAGGTGGAGGAGGCGGCGGTGCAGCAGCCACGTCCGTGTCCGTCACGTCACTCTGGGCAGTCGTCGTGCATCCGGCGCCCTGGTTGCCGACCGAGTCAATTGTTTCGGCAGCGTCATTCAGCTCGCACTTCACGGATTGACCGAAAAGTCTCACAGCCGCGAGAACGACTATGCCCACGAGGAGCACAACGATAATGAACTCAGCCATCCCCTGCCCTGTTGTTCGGGCGGGGAGCGGGAGGCGCTTCTGGGACGCCGATGGACCTTGTCGCATAGGATTCGAGCTGCCTTCGTGGACTACTTAGATTCTTTACCGACCCAAGAACTTTTCGTCCAGAAACCCGACCCTGGGGCGACGCCAGCGATTTTTCTTCGTTAATTCAACAGCTTGCGCCCGCAAAATAAACGTCTCTGCGGTAATAACAGCGGAACCCTCCATCGACCTTTGGATCTCTAATGATCTTGGGGGACTGGGCCTCTCGAGCGCCCGGTTTGAAACCGAACGAACACAACTTGCCGCTCCTCATGTCCGCGACACCACAGGAAACATATACCGACCCGAGTGAGTATCTTCTCGCGTCGGATCTGTTCGACGCGGAATATTACTCCGCGCAGTGCGGAATTTCTGCAAACGATCGCGCTGAGCTTGCGCAGCACTATCTTAATTCAGGTTTTCGCGAGGGGCTCTCGCCGAACCGGCTCTTTGATCCGAAGTATTACACGACGACGACGCCCGGGGGCATCGCCGCTGATGATCCGCCGCTGGTTCACTATCTGAGATCGACCAATACTGCGCGAGGCAAACCTCATGTGCTCTTCGACTCGAGCTATTACCTCGAGGTGAATCCAGATGTTGCAAGCTCAGAATATTCGCCTCTCGAACACTATCTGCTGTACGGCTCTTCCGAGAGTCGACAGCCGCACGTGTTGTTCGATCCATTGTATTACGCGGACCAAGTCGGCGCAGACTCAGAAACCGAAACCGGGCTGCTGCATTATTTGACTATGCCGAATTCCGCCTCGGCTTCTCCTCACCCCTTGTTCCAGAGCTCGTTCTATCTCGCTCAGTGCTCCGGCGACGACCTCGCCGGCCTCACCCCGTTGGAACATTTTCTGCTCCACGGCAGTCAAAAGGGCTACACGCCGCACCCGATGTTTTCATTTGAAACCTACTACGCTCAATGGCCTGAGCTGCGAACGAATCACCAAAATCCCCTCGTTCACTACCTTACGACGGCTCGCGCCCGGCGTTCTGTCACGCATCCGACGTTTGACGGCGGGTGGTACTTGGACAGAAACGAAGATGTTCGCGAGACACGGGTCAATCCGCTTGTCCACTACGTCCTCTACGGAAGACGGGAGAAACGATTGCTCGTACCGGAGTCGAGCGCAGAGAGCGCAGCGCCGGAAGAGGTGCTTCCGGAGCTTATCACGCTGCCTGCGACGATTCAGCTCCCATCAGTATTGAAACCATTCGTCACCGATTGGGATCACATCCGGAGGATCGAGCCGTCGATTATGCTGTCCCGCAATGCGGCGTCCCGGCAGACGCAGTCGCCGGGCTTTCTTGCGACACCCGAGCTGAATCTGCTCAAACGATTGAGCGCGCTGCTGAGCGATGAGCTTACGGATATTCTCCTGGTCGGCACAGTCACCGAGCAGGTCGCCGAGCTCGTCTCCTGTTTTGTTGCGGGCGGAGGACCGAACGACCGTCCCGCGATCGTGACGACTGACAGCGCGGCAGACGAAGAGCACAAGTGGCTTCTTCCTCCCGACGTGCGTTGCATCAACGCACGGAGGGTACTTTCAGACGCGAGCGAACAGGATCTGGTCGAGGCGCTGCGATTCCTGGCTCTCACCTATCGTCCGCAAACCATTCAAATTTACAATTCAACAATCGGTTGGGAGCTTGCACGGCAATACGGCCGGCCGATCGCCACAACGACGTCTCTGGTAGTATTCGGATGCACTCTCAGCGAGGGGACTGAGGACCTAGCGATTCCCTTCCTCGGCAGCACATACGATGCTCTCGCCGGAATCATTGTCGAAAACAGGAATCGTCGTGACTTCATCGCCAAGCATCTCGGGGTCGGGCAGGAAGAGCGTCGGAAGTTTATCGTTTTGAGCGACCTCCAGAGCCAGGCTCGGGGTTCAAAAGGTTTCTTGAGGTGGCGACGTGATTCCTGAGCTGAGCGTCATCCTCCTCGCGAGCATGGAAGGAAGATTGGTCCATCCGACGTTTACGAGCGCGTTGACCGCGATAGCGCACGCTCGAAAGGCGGGCATCGTCGTCGAATTCCTCGTGATGCTCGACCGACCGACCAAGGCAACTCGCTTGTATTTCGACGCTCGACAAGCGGCGGTCGACCGCATCTTCGAGTGCGATTTCGGCGACCCGGGGCTCGCCCGAAATGCAGCCATTCATGCTGCGAAAGGGACCTACATCTCACTCCTAGACGGCGACGATCTCTGGGGACAGGCTTGGTTAACGAAGTCAGTTGAATTTTTGCGCCAGCAGAACACAGCAGTCATTTGCCATCCTGCGATCAGCAGATTCTTCGGTGAGCGCACCGACATCGTCGCCCATCCCGATCAGACCGACCCCCGTTTCTCTATTCCGAACCTCCTCGTGGAGAACGCTTGGACCGTGCTCGTCACTGCCCCGAAACGTGTGTTCCTTGACGTACCTTTTCCAGCGACGTCGCTCCAAGACGGAATCGGCTACGAAGATTGGGCGTGGCAGTGCAACTGCATTGGAGCAGGATATATTCACCGCGTTGTGCCGGACACCATCCATTTCGTGCGCGCGAAGCGGAATAGCCATCGAGCGCAAACGAAGCTCTTCGGGTGTATTATGGTCCCGGGGAGCGAATTCTGCGCAATGGTTCGTCAGGCACTGCGCGAAGAGGTCTCTTCTACCCGCTAAAGGATTCGAGGTAGATGTCCCGACCCTGAGTATTGAGAGCTTGATCCAGAAACGCCCTCACATCCGCCTCCACATCCGCGCTGCGCTTTACGATGACGTTGCAAACACCGAAGCGTTCACAGTGCTCCTTCGCCTTTTGGTCTGTGACCACCACCACGTCATACGAACGCAGTCGATAGAGAGTGGGCCACTCCCACGCCGTCACCGCATTCTGGGAGCAATCTACCGCTTGCACTACCGAGCGGCGAAGCTCCATTTCGTCGAGCGCTGCATAGAGGGCTTCATCTGATATCGACGAACGCAAGGAAATCCGGCGGAGCGCCGGAAGCGGCAGAAACCGTTTGTTCCACGCCGCGTCCGCAGACAGCACCGTGGAGTAGCCCGCAGAAGCGGCAAGCTCGAGCGTGCGAGAGTTGATCTGGCCGTACGGAATGGAGACGCTCTGGATAGTCGAAGCGAGTAGCTCCTCAAGCGCCCGCTTACTTTGCGTCAGGTCGGAAGCGATATCAGCATCAAATTGATGGAAATACGGAGCATGGCTCATGCCGTGAGAGCCTACGGCGTGTCCCGCACGGAATAGCGCCCGGAGCTCGCTGACCCCCATAAAACGCGAATAAGCCTCGAACTCCGGCGGCGGTTCCTGCAGCAAGAAGCGAATCACCGGGAAATAGGTCGCGACGACAGAAAAAGAGGCCAAGATTTCCGGGCCGTAGCGATACGCTCCGAGCCGGCAGTCATCGAAAGTAATGCTGCAGAAAAGATCGGTGTCAGGGGAGACCGCGGTCGGAAGACCGAACGTGTAACCCCGAGAAACAAGCCGTTCGAGCAGCGCTTGCAGGCGACTTGGCTGGAATGCCCAATCCGAGCTCGGCTGCGGATCTAAATCGTGAACGTTGATGATAAGCATCGCTGAACAAATGGGGCGGATTTCGTTTCGCCGTTATCGAGCTGAGGATCTTCCTCAGGTCCTCTCTCTGTTTACTACAGTGTTCGGCGTTCCCTGCACACAGAAAGATTGGGAGTGGAAGTTCCGCAATTATCTGCAACCGAATATACCGTTGATTGTCCTTGCGGAGGAGCAAAACCGAATCGTCGGCATGTTCTGCGCTGTGAGACATCTGCTCAATATTAAGCGGGTTCCACGGCTTTGTTTTCAATCAGTAGACACAGCGGTGCTGCCTGAACATCGCAATCAAGGGCTGCGAAAAGCACTGTACCGGGAGTTCACGAAATATCTCGCGGCCGAAGGAGACACCTTGCTCTTCGGATTTCCGTCGTTACCCCATCTCCGCACTGGGTTGAAGCATCAAGACTATGCTGACCTCGGCCTCCTAGAATACTTTGAGTGTCGTCAGCCACCGGCCCGCATCCCCGATGCCTCACCTGTCATTCGAATAAACAACTTCGGCATGTTCGCAGCCGACGTGGAGCGTCTCTCGTCTCAGCTCGCTCGCCGATTCCCCGTATGTGTCGTTCGAAGTCCGGAGTATTTGGACCACCGTTATCTGCTCCATCCCCGCAAACAGTTCGCCTGTTTCGGCGCCATGGCGAATGGACGCTTGGCTGCAATCTCGGTCGCAGCGGTGGATGAGCTGGACGGCAAACACGTCGGTACGATTTACGAAGCATACGGCGACGAAGCGCTCGCGCTCGGCACTGGGCTGCTCGCGCACGTGACCGCAGATCTTTTCTCGCGTGGATGCCAATCCGTCCGCTGTTGGTACCGAGGTAGCGATGTCTATCGAAAAGCGCTCGGCGAATCCGGATTTCTCCCCGTAGCCCGCGAGGACATACGGCCCGCGGTCGGTCTTCCACTGTTTTGCTCGGATGCCCAGACAGTTCTCGACGGAACGAGCTGGCATCTCACTCTTGGAGACAGTGACCTGTGAGAGACAAGAGTCGGCCACTGCTGAGCTGCATCATCCCGTCACGGAACGAAAGGGCCGGACTCGAAATCACGGTCCGTTCCCTTGTCCCGGCGCTCAAAGCGATCGTCTCCGAAATAATCGTGGTCGATGACTGCTCGGAGGCAGACTTGCACGTCGAGCAAATCGGCTTCGACTCCGCGCAACAGCCTCAAACTCGCGTATCATATCACCGAACATCGGAGCGATCAGGAGCGGCACGAGCACGGAATTTCGGAGCATCACACGCGCAAGGAAGATACCTTCTCTTTCTCGACGCACACGTCGTTTTTTCCGCAGGTGCCGTTACGCGCTTGCTCGAGCATCTCACGGAGCAACCGCGAATGCTGATCGGTGCGGCTACCGCACAATGCTCAACAATCGAGGATCTCGCATTTTTCGGCGAGCATCCGGAGCGCATTCCCGGCGCCGCATATTTGGGATGGGATATCGGTATCGATCCAAAGCCGTATCTCTCTCCCAACTATGAGCAACGTGAAAAGCACCCATTCCCAGTTTCAATTGTCGGAGCGGCATCAATGATGCTCTCGTCCGAGCTCTTTCACGAGCTCGGCGGTTTCGAAGACGAGCTCTCCGGCTCAGGCAACCTCGAGGATTCAGAGCTCTGCTTGCGGGCTTGGGCCAATGCTTGTACGGTCAAAGTCGACCCGGGAGCGGTTTGCTGCCACTTCGACGATCCGTCGAAAGATAAGACCCCACATCCAGAAAGTCCGTACATCATTCCGTGGTACCAAGACTGCGAAAAGAATCTCTTCCGATTCTCTTTTCTCCATCTTCCGATCGACATCCATGAGCGCTATTTCAAGATCGCACCCGATGGAACTGATCTCGAAGCTCTCTGCGTCAACCCTGCGTTAGTGGAGCATCAGAGACGAATCGCTTCGGCGCGTGGCGTCAGTCGTCGAGGCTTTTTCCGTGCGCTTGAACGTCTACGAGAAATGCCCCGTGCGACAAACGAGCGTCACGGGGTAGTCGCTTCTGACCTCGGGGCCGCCTCGTTCGAAAGACGCGCCCATCCGCTTCCGCTCATCGTTTTGCGCTCGGATGCGCTCGAGGCATTGACCAGACATGGCGAGCGTTTGGTATTCCCGCTGGGCGGCGTGGTCGCCGCGGGTTATGGGAGCCTGTATAGTTCGCAGACGGAGTCTCTGGCCCACGTGCCCGGCCTATCTGCGGAGTGGGCGGACATGTTCCACCAGGACGTCGTAGCTCAGTACGTCGCGCCATGGCTCTATCTTTCCGACCGTCTGGCACAAACGGCACGAGCTCTCGAGCTCGGTCGTTTGTCGGCTGCGGGCGACGATCCGATGATAGACGCAGCGGTGGCTCTCGCAAACCGAAAGCTCGAGGGCACGCTATGATCCTATTCGTCGGGTACGATCAAGCGGATATGGAGAGCGTCAGCCCAGTTCGGAGCGCTCTCCTTTCTGCAGGCTACCAATCGGAAGTGATCGGCAAAGGCAGCTTTGTTCCCGACTCCGAGTGGGAGAAAGCGCTACCGACTTTTCCACTTCGTGATCCGCTTCTCGGCAGCTCAGCCTCGCTAGAGCTCGAGTACCGAGCGCTCCTCGGACGAATCTCCGAATCCTCCGTGCTGAAAGCGGATAAGCTACTCGACCACCGACAGCCCGCAGCTCTCGTTCTGTGCCCCGGACATTGGGAGAGCACAGTCATGCGCGAGGCCGCCCGACGTCGGAAGATGCCTCGGCTGTTCTTTTTGCCGACCTTTTACGAGCTCAAAGAGACACAACCGTTTCATATCTTCCAGCCCGAACCGACTGAGCGCTTTGTCTGTGCCGGACCATGCGGCCGAGAGCGCTACATCGCTGCCGGCGCTCATCCGGAAGCGATACTTGTAACCGGTTCCCCGGCCTTCGACCGCTATGCTGGCATGGCCGACGCAATTGTAACGGCAAAAAGTGACGGTCCATTACTCTGCGCCTTGCAATGCACGAGCGAGGATGAATCTCTGTTGCGAGCTGTTCACGCGGCCCTCCCGCTGCTGAATCGCGCTGTTCGTGTGCGTCCCCACCCCGCAACATCCGCGAACGAGCACGGACGCCTGCGAAGTGTGCTGCCGGAATCCAGTCACGTGGTGTGGTCAGAAAGCAGAGAGGTACTCGACGACCTGAAAGAAGCAGCCATCGTGCTCGCTCACTCGTCCACACTCCTCGTCACGGCGGCGGTGTTGGGAAGAAGGGCGATAGTTTGGAATCCGACCTATCTACCCAGCGAGCTCTCGCCGAAGATTACCGCCAACTTCAAAGTAGCGTGTTCGTTTACTCAGCTACTCGAAACGGTCGAGGCGAGCTGCCCCCCGACCGCTCAAATCTCGGCGCGCGTTCGAGAGCTTGCCGGAGTGCAGCTCGGTGCGGCTGAACGAGTCGCCCAGTGCGCTATCGAGCTTACGAAAGGGTTGGCTACCGACTAATTCTCCCTTAGCTTCGAAGCCTATCACTTGACGGCTCGTAGGCTGCCGGGAGAATCTCCTCTTCGCGTATCAGCCTGAGATCGTCGTTGGCGAGCAGCTCCTCGCGCAGCGTCTCCTGAAGCATTGCGAGAACTTCTGTTTCTTCGAGCCGCGCGGCTAGCGCGCAAGCATTTTCGTAAGCAGCAATCTCATGGTGCTCGACCTTGCGTGCATCTCCGACCAGAAGTGAATCGATGAGCACGTCTCCTGACGCGCCTGCGCTTTGGTGAGTGGTGTCGTCACCTTCTGCAATCAGACTTGCCATCGTATTACATTTTTGCCCGGCCAAGCGCTCCTTCAGAATGGTTCCGATGCGTTCAAGTCGCAGAACATGATTTTTGGTCTCGTCGGCGTGCTTGAAAAAGACATCCTTCAAGCGGGGATTGGTCGCTCGCTCGGCCATCAAGGGCAACGCTCGGACGAGCTGCTCCTCCGCGCTCATTAGGTCCTTCAACTCGTCAATGAAGACATCGCGCAGCGAACGTATGTCGGCACGAAGCACTTCGGCGTGGAACACTTCGGCAAGTCCCATGGTGCACCTCTCAGTTAGAGTAGTTGACTCGAATTGTAGGTGATCGTGAGCAATAGGATATGACGTCGCTCAGCAAAGGACGCGACCGATTACGACAGGAGGTAATCGTTGCAACCCCTTCGCACTCAACGATTAGTCGGCGGAAGGGCTAGCCGCTCCTTCGCGCTTCCAAAGATAGCGACCGAAGCCGGTAGAAAGAGCAACCGTTTCGCCGTCCACCAGCTCGTAACTCCCCTCTTGCTTCCGCCCACTCGCAGAAGTTGAGGTCCAACGGCCGTCCCTTGCGACATACGTGCCGTTTTCGGCCAGCGTTCCATGCAAAGTGTACTCGCCGATTGGTGACTCCACGAACGTGAGCTGCCACGACTGCCCCGGAATCACAGGGTGGAGCTCATACGTAGCAGCTCCCTTTGCGTCGTCCCCCACCCGATTCCAGACAGCGGTAGAAAGCGCTTCAGCAATCTGATCCCGCGCAGCAGGATCGTCCGCAGCGCTCATGAGAGCAGCTTGTCGAACACTCTCAGGAACGATATTCGCACGAATGTGCGTTGCGTCCAGCACCGTCCATTCGCTCGTTCGTGGGCGTTGTCCGTTGGCCTCGAGCGTCACGGTTCCTTCGGCGTGGTGAATTTTGCCGGTCTCGGTCATCACGGTCTGCGCAGAATAACTATAAGGAGAAATCTGCCGGTGCATGCTCACCCCCGAGCTCGGGATCTCGAAGATCCACCGGCCACGCATGGCTTCGACAACAGTTGTGGGGCGCGACGGATCTTCGGGCTCGGAGAGTACCGTCGATTCGACGGCCGCAGGCTGACTCGGCTGCGCTGACGTTGTCAGCTCAGGCGGTGAAGCCCGCCGGGAAGAACCATACAAAAACAGGAGGACGGCACTAAGTGCGACAGTCGCCAAGATGGCCATAATCGGCCGTATCGATTTCGGGCGAACGCTCTGCTTGAGAGAATCCCTTCCCACACGCAGTTGCAAGATGGCCTTACTCAATACATCGAGATGCGGCTCGACAGGCGCGGTAAGCGCGTCAATGAGCACAACCTTGTTCAAGAAGCTTTTGAGCGGCGCTTCTGGAACCACGGGCTCAATTCGGAAGACGATAACCGGAACCCGAGCTCGCAGCGCAACTTTCAGCTCGGCTAAGACTCCGGTGTCACGTGAGGCATCGCGAGAGAGCACAAGCACGAAACATGATGAGCTTTGGATGTCGCTCGCTTTCGCATCGTCCACATCCGCTGTTGTCGATCCGACGAGTGCCGTACTTGTTGTTCCAACAACGGAAGGCACCGAAGTATGGGCGCCTCGGTGGTCTAGACTGCGGGCGATGAACTCGCCAATCGGCAGATCACTGGCAGTGCAGCTCAGATAAGCGTCGAATTTATGAAACGCCAGCGACCCACGTGTACCGACGTCGCTTCGAAGACGATTCTGCTTTGCGTGAAGCTGTGGCTTTTTGAGTTGTGCTTTTTTTTGCAGCATGAGCGCGTCGAGAAATACATGCGAGAGGGCAATGGTTGCCACAAAATCCGAGCACCGTCCAGCCACCCATTTCGGCAGAAATTGCGGTTCGCCGCTCACAACAACAACAAAGCGTCGTCCACGCCCCGCATCATTGAGACTGAAATAGCTTGCTGGATATTCGGTCCGATCCGCAGGGCCTTTGCGCTCTTCCCGTGCGCCGCGCAACCGTAGCCTGGGCGAATTACGCGCTCCCATTCAGAGGCGCAACTGCGCAGAACTTCGAAAGATGCTGGTGTGAAGGGGCGCTCTTTTCCATTCCGCGAGACAGTGGTAGGCTGCTCACTTCCTCCGTTCTTTTCCGTAGTCCGCCAGAGCAGAAACTCATCTCTCGCACCAAGACCAACCAGTCCATCGCATATCGACAAGGAACATCGTTCATCGCGACTGCCGCTTGATCTTGGGGCGTGGTGCTTTTGTTCTACAAGGAAAATGAGGTGTAAGATGGACGATTCTCGCGAGCGAAAGAGCGTCGAAATCAACCCTTCCGCGGTATCGAGAGGAAAGACTCGCAAAAACTTCCTTACCGGGGTGAAGTCTTTCGTATCCGGCAATTTGAGCTTCAACAAAATGCAGCAGTTTCTCTGCTCGGTCACCGGATGGGAGACTCAGCAGATCCTGGATTTCGTCAATGGAAGCTTTCATCCCGCAGTCGACGATCTTCGTGTTCTGGCGGCGTGGTTGAGCAAGAACGAAGACCGGATCCGGACCTCCGGTCAGGAAGCGTTGCTCTGCCTTGAAAGCCTTGCTCTTCCCGACGACGACCTTTCGTTCGACGCATTCGACCTGATCACGGAGCTGGCGCCGGCGAGCGCACCAAGCTCGACAGGAAACACAAATCCGCAGGAGCTGCAAACGGACGGGCTCCAGCTCGAGGAAGCGACGGTAAGGCTCCTGAGAGAGCCCTGTGTCTACGCCGACTCGGCCCATGTCACCAGCAAGGTACTCTGGCAACGAATGGCGGTGATTCAGGCATATTACGGGCTGGACCTCTATCGAAAAGGCTTGCCGATGTCGTATCGGATTGACCTCGGGACACAGTTTCTGACGGCGTTGATCGAAGCCGAATGCAACCGGGCGATTTCTACCTGGGCTCTTCGGAACCAACGTTGCGTTCTCAACCGCCCGACTCTTGCCAAGCTGCGAAAAGCGTTGGCGCTCGATAACGCTACTCGCGATGCGTTCGCCGCCCTAGAGAGACTCCCGCTCGCCCATTTCGATCTGTCGTGTTTTGCCGCATAATGTGCTTCGTCACAACGGGCCGGAATCGCTGCGCGATCTTCCGTCCCAAGGATAATGGGGCCATCGGTTTACGCACCACGGCCCCACTCTCTGACTGCAAGCACTCAGCCCTACCAATTTGCAGTATTTTAAACATGCTCCGATCTGATCTATAACGCGACCTGATTATTTGACCGAGAGGAACCGGAGATGAAAGGATTTGTATTTCAGCAGCAGGTTGAGAGCCGGCTGGAAATTGACGGCGAAGAATTTCGCCAGGGCGGTAATGTAACGTGTTCGCTGTCCCTCAAAAACCGATCGTCTGTTGCGCTTCCCCTAAGCGAAGTCTCTCTAGAGCTCGCGCTCGGGTCGATGAAGAAAATCAAACAAAAGGCCCCCGATGCGTTTGAACTGGTGCAGGCTGCGGAATTCTCGCGAGAAGAATCTATTCCGCCCGGAGCGGAGCACGTCATCCGCTCAACGTTCCGCCTCGACAAGAACTGCGAGATTTCCGACAACACCCAGAGTCTCTGTATCGTTTACGGCCTTGCAACTGCGACACCTCGAGCGCATCTACAGCTCCCCGTTCACCCTCATGCAGATATCGATGGTATTCTAGGAGTTTTCGAAACATCCTTCCAGTTCGACCTGCGCGGTCAAAAGTCGAAGAACGGATGGGTAGTCGCGAAATTAAAGGTGCCTTCGGGCCCACGCTTTAAATCGGCGGAGGAGCTCGACCTCAGCTTCCGCTTCACAGAGGACAAGCTTCAGCTCCGCTATGCTTTCACGGTGAAAAAGCTCGAAGCCGGCCCGGACACGCTGGCGATTCAGAAGAAGAAACAAAATTTCGAGCAAGATCTGGAACGAAGCCAGTATTACTCGCCCGCAGGATTTGTCGATGCGAAGCTGCTCGAGCCGATCATCGAGTCGGCGCTGGCTCCGATTACGTCAAGATTCGGTGGCTAGCAGCACGCGCTATTCGTCGATGAGCTTCTGAATCTCACGCACGACTTTCAGCGAGCTCCATCCGCGCGGGCCTTCGAAAACCGTCCGGTCTCCACTTCCATCAGGATCCGGGAAACTGACGATCCGACCCTGCTTATCGAGAATAAGCGTGACAGGTATCGTGGTAACCCCATAACGCCCAGCGACCGTTCGGTTCGCATCGAAGAGCACGGGAAAGTGATGCTTGATTGGACTTTGGACCCGCTTGTCATCGTCGAGCACAGTGACGGCAAGAACTTCGAAGTTGCTTTCCGGAAAATAGCTCCGGAGGTCCTCAAAAGCGGACATCTCGGACTCACAGCTGAAACACCACGGCGCCCAAAAGTTGAGCAGCACCACCTTCCCTCGATAGTCCGCGAGCCGGTATTGGGTGCCGAACGCATCCGGAAGGTCAAATTCCGGAGCAGCGCTCCGGATTGGTGATGACTGAACAGCCGAGTCGGTTTTCACCGACACGCAAGAGCTTACCGGTAGAAGAGCCACGAGAGAGAGGCAGACGCGTCGCAAGCTCACGAACGGCCCTTTTCGCTTCCGCCCGCAAGAGTGACGCCCGGAGCCGAGATCGAGCGCTCCGTGGTCCTGCCATATTTATCCATGAGGAAAACTTTCACAGGCTGTCCGCTGAACGAGTCATTCTCGAGCGGGATGTACTCGCCGTAATAGTGCCCTGGGGAGCGCTCGACCATCGGCACCCTCTGCACTGATTCTCCAATCGAGAAAGACGCGAGCTGACCGTCGCTTCCATACATGACCACGACGAGTGGAGTCGTGCGCGACAGACGGCCCTCCGGCGCGTCGTGGGAGACCGCAATAATCGCCGGTGGCGGAGCTTCCAGAAACACCGGACGTTGCTTCACATTGAGCGGGCTCACAAGCTTCGTGATAACCTGGTGTGAAAGCTCCGCGATGATCTCCGAGTCCAGCCCCTTAATCGGCTCGAGAACGAGCGACGACCATCCCGTCGGGCCCTTGGACAGGCCGCGATTGTCGGTATCTTCTCCAGTTGCAGAATAGAGCACCTTGCCATCTCGCGCCCGAACGAGCTTCAGCTCCACCGCGACGGCGTTTACTGTTTGCAACCCGTAGTAGCTTCGGTCCCACCTGGTCACCTTGCCATACAGCACGGCATCGCAATTCAGAAACTTGTCACAGAAGTCCGCCGGCTTCGTATCGTAGATGCGCTTCATGTCGAGCTTGTTGTCGGGCGTCAGATACCCATGGTGCGGAAGATCGAGGTCGATCAGCGCCGTCGCGACGAGATCGAGGTTCGTCTTTTGCAGTTCGGTCAGCGCGGCGCGGCGCACAATCTGCGGCGGAGTCTCCTCCTGCTTTTTGGAGATCAGCGAAACGTTGTCGACGATCAGCCGAGACTCCTCGGGAACGATGGCTCCTTTATCGTCCACCATCACAAACGGCAGTACGGCGACTCGAAGCGGCTCCGTCGGATTGAAATCCAGGTTCTGTTTGTAGGTTCCCGAACATGCCGAGGAAGAAAGGAGGGCTGCGGTGCCGATAGATTTGAGAACTCGTCCGATATTCATACGCTGGATGCTCTACTTTTGTTCGTTGAGTTGCACGGGGACAGAGGCCCCGCTGTTCTTCGAGACTGCCACCACCGCGTAATAGGGCTTATCCGCGGCCTTCGCCTGTTTGTCGATCCAATTTGAGTCGACTGACTGCCCGACCTTTTGGAACGGACCAAGTGGGCCCTGTGCTCGATAGATGTAGAACTGTGACCCGGTGCAGGAAGCAAGCTGCGATTCACATCTGGCCTTTTCGTCCGACGGCAACGAATCGTTGCAGCCGAACATCAGGCGCGGATTGGCGCCCGCCTCACTGCGACTTACCAGATTTTTTGGTGCGCACGAGAGGAAGGGAGCTGGATCTATGGCCTGCTCCGCCGGTACGCCGAAAGAAGACTTGAGCTGTGCAGTCACTCTGCTCGTCGGTTGAACCAAACCACCGAGCTGAAGAGCGTTGCAGTATACTCCTGGACGTCCCTCTCGGAGCGGGGTGCGAACTCGATCGACCACCAACTCCGCCGACGCTCCGGGATTCCCTTCGACACAAATCTGAAACCGGGCGTCACCGAGCGGTGTGACATGCGAGCTTGTAATGTTCACATCGCTGACCTTCGCAAACGCAGCCCCGCCCGACGCACGTGGCAGCTTGAGAACGACCGCCTTTGAAAATCGCTCGGCAAGCTTGTTGAAGCTGTCATCTCCGCCATTTTGATAGCTTTCGATAATTCCTTGTATCACCTGCCCGGAGCTGAAGAGCACTCCACCCCGTTCGCTCTCCTGGTGATCCACCGAGATCAGCTCTTTCGAGTCCGGGGTGAGAAACCTCACCTCGCCGTGAACCGTATTGTAGTATCCCGCGAAAAAGTTGACGCGCGCTTCGGATTTCAATGTCAGCTCGACAAGGGCATCCACGTTGTATTTTTCATGAAGCTGCGCCCGGTTCGGACAAGCTGCGTCGGGACAAACTTTGTCCACGATTTTTTCATCGAGCATGACGTAGCCGCTCGTTTGCATGTCACGTATCAGAGCGCGCCGGATGTATTCGGCTCGTTCTCTCCGGATATCCGATTCGAACTTCGTTGGGAGGACAGCAAGCGTTTGCAGCTTCGTCCCTTCGAGCGCAGGCGTCTTTCGGACGGTCGGGCCGCACCCGATCGTGGCGGCAACTATCATCACGACGCAGAAACCGCGTTGGACCAACTTTGTCTTCATATTTCTCCCCTTCTGAGTATCAAGCCGCAGAGCCGGTCCGGTAATCCGGCTGGCTCACTGATTCGGGTTCGCAACCGCTCACCGCATGAACTTACGGAACGATAACTTTACCAACGAGCGGAGCGTTTTTCCCCGCGACCCCCTCGACCTTCACGTCATACGAGCCCTTCTGCGGGAAACAGGTGAGCGCGAAATCCTTCGGGCCTATCGGCTCGACCGAATGCATCGAGCCGTTTTCGAATTTGAGATTTGAAGTCGCGCAATGCGCTGAGTGCTCCCCGAAGTCGATAGAGACTGTCACGAGGGAGTCTTTGGTGGTGTTGACGAAGAAGACGGAGCTGTCTTGCTTTTGCAGTGTGATAGTCGGCGGGATAAGACCTTGGTCGGTAACCTTGACGACCTCTTTCTCGGCGTCGGCGAGCTCAGCACTTTGCTCAAGGTCGGGTCCCGCAGCAAAAGCGAACTGGTGCGTTCCGAGCGTCACGGCCGTGACGAGTGAGGGCGTGATCAGGAAAAGTACGAACCGCTTTAATTGCTGCCTTTTCATCGGTATTCCTCCGTAGATGCTCGGGACGTTCGCACAAACTACTCCGCAACACGATTCAGCTCAATCGTGTTTCCTTGATTGAGTCGTTTTCGCTCCTCGCTCGTTACAGAGCTTCAAGAGGAATGAAGATGGTCTACGCCGGCAGACGGTGCCACTTTGTGGAATCCGTTCTCGATCTGCTGAAATCGTAAGTGGAAGGCCCCCAGATTCCACGAGAATTTACCAAGAAATGCCGACAGCCGAGCGGACCTATGCTTTCGATTGTTGTCCCTGTCTACAATGAACAAGAGCTCGTTGCCGTAATGGCAGAGCGAGCGCTCCGGCTTGACGAGCGCCTGAATGAACCGCTCGAGCTCCTCTTTGTGGACGACGGCAGCACAGATCGCACTTTGGAGCGCATTCAGCAGCTCCGTGAAGCAGATGCGCGAATCAAATACATCAGTTTTTCACGAAACTTCGGGCACCAGACTGCCGTTTCGGCGGGACTGAAGCACGCTGTTGGCGACGTTGTCGCCGTTATTGACGGCGACCTCCAAGATCCGCCCGAAGCGATTCCGGACTTCGTCGAGAAGTTGCGCACCGGATTTGACGTGGTTTACGCAGTTCGCCGTCAAAGGAAAGAATCGGCACTGAAGAGGACTTGTTACTGGGGCTTCTACCGTCTGCTCTCGAGCCTTTCGGCAACGAGAATTCCACTCGACAGCGGAGATTTCTGTGTCATGAATCGACGAGTCGTCGACACGCTGAATGATCTTCCCGAGCGAAACCGGTTTGTTCGCGGGCTCCGCGCTTGGGTGGGTTTCAATCAGGTGGGACTCGAGTACTCACGCGACGCACGCCTTGCAGGCGAAGTGAAATACACCTGGCGAAAATTGTTGCGGCTCGCTTTCGACGGGATGGTGAGCTTCTCTCACCGGCCGCTCCAGCTCATCGGCTCCGCGGGGTTGCTCATCGCGCTCTTTGCGTTTGTCGGATTGGCGCTCTTTTTCGTTTGCAGCGTCTTTGACATTCCGATCCTCGGGCACAGTCCGCGGGAGGCACCGGGCTATACGACCCTCACCTTGTCCGTCCTGTTTCTCGGCGGCGTGCAGCTCGTATCGCTCGGGATTATCGGCGAATACATCGGAAGGATCTTCGACGAAGTAAAACAGCGACCGCTCTACATCGTTCGCTCAAGTGGTGGGCTGGATCGGGAGCCTACGACGCAGCCATTCGTTGCCCCTCAGGTCCTCGCGGCGGTCGGCCACTGAAAGCCGTCTAAATTCCGAATGCTTCGGCGAATGTCGGAACGTTGAAGTCCTTGATGAAACTCGCACCGTGAATCGGCTCTGTCCGGTCGAGATTGTAGTTTCGATACATCATCCCGCAGACCAGTAACGCGAAGCTTACGAAGAATACTCGCCGAGGAAGAACCGCGGCACACGCGGATACGAGCATCGCTCCATAGAAGTAAAGCGCGGGGCCGAAATCCTCGGCGTGGCGAGGAAGTGAGAAGTTCGCGAGCACCAAATACAGATCGGTAATCAGGATGTAGCCCAAAAGCAGCGCTCCGATCGGCCGGGAAACCGTCAGCGCTACGCCGAGCAGAAACACCAACCAAAAACCAAAACCCATTCCCGTCGAGATGAGGGACCACACGCTTCGGCGAACCGCATCAAAGAGCGCGAACAGTCCCCGCGGGAACCCTTTCGACAGATAGGCCGAGTGCCAATAATCCGCGAGGCTATACCCCGGGCGAGCGAATTCATAATTCGCATATTGCGAATGGAGCCCGTACGGCAAAATTACCTTCGCCCAGAGGAGCAAGGGAACAAACTGCAGCAGCCCGAAGATGACGACGTCTTTCAGATAGCGACGCTCGAAAGCCAATACATACAGCGCAAGAGCGCCGACGATATTGTAATGCGCCTTGCCGAGCATCATCGTTCCGAAAAGCAGGCTGAACGGAATGATTTGTTGACGCTGCTTCTCGGGCGACGACGTCACATATACCGCACACAGCCACAGCGTAAGATAATTCACGAAGAACCCGTGGAGATTGACGCAGGCAAAGGACAAATTCAGAAAAAAATGCGCTGACGTAGCGACAAACGTCGCAAAGAAAAATGCGAAACGAGCTGACTCGGTCAAACGACGCATCCCGTCGAAAGCAAACCAGACGCTCAATGCATAGAATGCTGCGTTCTCAACGCGCCAGACGTTACCGATACGCGCGAACTCCGCTGGGCTGTAGCGCTCGACCGGCGCAATCAGTTGACACAGATGATACATCGCCCAGGCCGGCAGCGCGAAAAGGAAACGATGTCTGCCGTCGCTGGTTGCGATGGCGCTCAGCTCTCGCGTTATCGGAACCCAGATGTAGCCGTCAGCGTTGACGTTCGGAAACCAAAGGGTGTTCAACAAAACGGTGAATACCGTTAACGCGGTAAGGCCAAGCTGATATCTGAAGCGAAAGAGCAGGCTTTCCGGCGCGCCCGCCTCTTCTCGAGCCGACGATTGAGCGACGAGGCGCGAACGGCCATCGACAAGCGGAGTTGCGGGTGCCTGAAAGGCTGGTTTTGCCATACTGAACTGCCGGGAAAGGATATTTCTGATTCGATAGCACGCTCTCTTGAGCGCGGGAATCAAAATTGTTCGCTCCCCGGCGCGAGAGACCCGCGTTCAAATCAGTCTCGAGGGGCCTCAAATCCGACCTGACCCGAAAGGCTCGCGTTCGCCGGAACGCGATGGGGAATGCCCAGGACCGTAGCGAGGTTCGCCGCGACTCGTATGGCGTTGTTGCAGCTTCGCTCATCGGGATAAATATGCTCCATGTTCGCGATGAAGAGTCCGCCAATTGGCGTCTTCACCTTCGGCACTATCTGCGAGAAACCCTTCGGACATACAGTCGCTGCAATCGCCGTGCGGAAGAATTTCACATCTCGGATCCAACTCTGTTCGAAGTCCGGATAGATCTTCGGAAGTGCCGTTAGCCACTCCTCGATCACCCCCTGCGGCTCCTGAAAAGCGAGCCGGTTGTCAGGCTCGAAATAGCGGGAGAGGTAGGCGATATGCTGTCCCCCATATCGGTCCGGTGGAATGAAATTCGTGTGCTCGATCACCCCTCCGAAGGGAAATCCCGGGTCAGTGACGTTGAGCCAGTAGATCGGGCTCAGCCGGCGCTTCAGGAAAAGAATGAGGCAGATTGCTCCGAAATATTCGCATCTGCAAAGTGAATCGACGTACGAATGCTCTGCGCCGCTCAGCAGCTTCGCAAGAAACGGGGACGGTATCGTGCTAATTACTTTGCGCGCCGGAAGCCGCTCTCCCGACTCAAGGACCACAGCACCGATGACGCCTCCCTCGACAAGCACCTGCTTCACGGTGGTTCCGCGAAGGATGCGGACGTCGAGCTTGGTCAACCGCTCTTCGAGTGCGTCAACGAGGACCTGTAAGCTGCCGCTCATGTACCCCAGCTTCTCCTTCCCACCACTCCGCGATCCAGCGCGCTGCCTCAGACGGCCGATCATCCATGCGAGAGGAACCTGGTCCGCGTAGCGTCCGAATTTGATCTCCAGGAGGGGACGCCAAATACAATCGGTTACCTCGCGTCCGGCATATCGATAAAACCAGTCGAGCGTCGAGACATGCTCGTACTCACGCCAATTTTTCTTGCGTGCGAGAAAAGCCGTGGAGGCTGCAAATCGTAGACGACCGGCAAGCGAAAGAGGCGAGTACGAAAACAGGTGCTGCGGCCTTGAGAATGGGAATATTCTTCCGTTCTTGAAGTTGCCGAGCGAGCTGTTTTCGAATCGAAGGCGTCCGCTCAGACCAAGCTCCTCCGACAGCCAACGAATCTCAGCGTCATGCGTAAAGAAGTGGTGATAGTAGCACTCGAGGGGGTCCCCGCTCGTTGGAAAGCATGCGAGCAAGCCGCCGAGACGCGGAGAGCGTTCGATGAGCGTTACACGGCTCCCCTCCCGCGCAGCAAGATAGGCGGTGACCATTCCGGTGATTCCACCGCCAACTATGACAAGGTCGTTTGCTGACATCGAAGGATGAAAACGCTGCAGGTTTTCGCTCGTAACCGTCGTAGCAAACGAGTCCGAGAAACGCCATCGGGAATATTGCAGGCGGCGCACAACTGCCAGGCGACACGCGAGGAATCTCGTGTTGTTGGAAACGGCGGAATAGCGGATAAAATCTTCCAAAGCCTAGCCCCGGAGCATGCCTCGTATGAAATGCGACCCGAAGATTTTCGAAGACGTTCCGTTCTTCTCTCTGCTCGATGAGCCGGAGCGCGCAGTGCTCGCCGATCAAGTTACCCTGTGCCGTTTTCGAGCGAAGCAGAGAATTTACAAAGCGGGTGATGACGGCGGGAAAGCGTATGTCGTGGTTTCGGGACGCGTCAATTTGCTCTTGGTCGACGAAGACAAGCACGAGATCACGGTGGACTCTCCAGGTCACGGCGAAATTTTCGGCCTCGCATCGCTTCTCGACGAGTCGCCCCACCGAACCACCGCAATTGCAATCGAAGAGACGGTCGCCATCGAAATTACTCACGACGATCTGACGACTCTGCTGCAGAAGAAGCCTGAAGCAGGGCTCGATCTGCTCGCCATGGTGGGGAAACAGTTTCATGCCGCGCAACATCTCGTGCGCACTCGCGCGACGAAGAACCCGAACGAAGAGATCGAAGAACGAGAAACCTTCGGCGAACGGGTCGCGGATCAGGTCGCGAAATTCGGCGGGTCTTGGGCGTTCATCATCATCTTTGCCATCACGCTCACGCTCTACAGCGGCACGAACGTGCTTCTCGGTGGCCGCGCGTGGGACCCCTACCCCTTTATTCTTCTGAATCTTTTTCTTTCGATGTTGGCTGCGATCCAAGCTCCGGTCATCATGATGAGCCAGAACCGCCAAGATGCAAAGGACCGGCTGCGCAGCGAGCTCGATTACAGGGTGAACCTCAAAGCCGAGCTCGAGATCTCCACGCTGCTCGATAAGGTCGACCGTCTCCAAGACAGCGTCGATGAGCTACGAATGGAGAAGCACGCTGATCTTTGACCCCGCTAGGAGCCGGCGACTTCACCTCCGAGCAGCGGCAATACATGCCCCGTCAAAAAGCTCGAGTCCGCTTGTGAAGCCAGGAACACGTATGCGGGAGCTATCTCTTCCGGTTGAGCTGGACGCCCCATCGGAGTCTTCTGGCCGAAAGTAGAGACATCCTCAGGTGTATGGCCTGTGTCCGCAGCGTTGAGCGGGGTCCACACCGGCCCCGGCGCAACGGCGTTCACGCGAATTCCTCGGTCGAGCACGTTTTGAGCAAGGGCCTTTACGAAGGCGTTGATCGCCCCTTTCGTGGAAGAGTAGTCAAGCAGCTGCTTACTTCCGAACAGGCCTGTCTCCGAGCTCGTCACGATTATCGAAGATCCTCGGGGAAGGTGGTTCAGAGCTGCGCGAGTCAGGAAGAAAAGCGCATCGATATTTGTGCGGAAGGTTTTTTCCCATTCATCATCGGTGATTGCCTCCAACGACGGCTTGCGGCTCTGATGAGCCGCATTACTGACGAGAATGTCGAGCTTACCGAGCTGCGCGACGCAGGTTGCGATAAGCTCTTCGCAGACGTCCTTCGCGCGGAGGTCTCCAGGAATCTTGAGGCACTTCCGTCCCAGCGCTTCAACGTGCCGACAGGTCTCCACTGCATCCGGCTCCTCTTCGGGTAAAAAGTTGATCGCGACGTCCGCACCTTCTTTCGCGAAAAGCACAGCGACCGAACGACCGATGCCGGAATCACCGCCCGTGATCAGTGCAACCTTTCCCTTCAACTTTCCTGCGGCACGATACTCTGCGCCTTCGAACTGTGGACGCGGATTGAGATCCCGTTCAAGGCCGGGCGGCTGCAGCTTCTGCTTTGGAAATGGTGGCTTCGGTCGCTCGGCGGGCGAGCTTTCGTTTTGCTTCGACATGTCTCTCCGGGAAAGTTCTCAATGGAAGCTCAGTGTGCAGAGTCACGGCCAGATGCGCTATGACCCGGCGTAGAACGATGCATCGCTCCGTGCGAGTGGATAGTCCCGCAATGGGTACATGATCCTCGCCATAGCGACGATCGGGGCGGAACGCTATTGCGCTTCTCAGCGGAGAGCCGAACGAGCTCTCGATAATTTTTCAGGCTGGAGATCGCACATGAGTATTCCATTGAAGCCGCTCAATCAGCAGGTCATGGTCATCACCGGCGCGTCGAGCGGAATCGGCCTGGCGACTGCAGAGGCGGCAGCGGCGAAGGGGGTCAAGGTAGTCCTCGCTGCGCGCAGCAAGCAGGCTCTCGAGAATATCGTGCAAAGCATTCGGAGCCGCGGAGGCGAGGCCTACGCTGTCGCCGCCGACGTTGCCAGCCGCGAGGAGCTCGAGCGCGTTGCGCAAGAAGCCGTTATCCGATTCGGCCGAATTGATACCTGGGTCAACAATGCAGGTGTGTCGATTTACGGCCGGCTCGACGAGATCAGTGAGCAGGACAGCCGCCGGTTGTTCGACACGAATTTCTGGGGAGTCTATCACGGCTCGCTCGTTGCTCTTCACTACTTGAAAACGGCCGGCGGAGCGATCATTAACGTGGGAAGCGAAGTTTCCGAAGCGGTTATCCCACTTCAGGGAATTTATGCAGCTTCGAAGCACGCCGTAAAAGGTTTCACGGACGCGCTCCGCGTGGAGATCGAAGAAGTGTCGGAGTTGCCGGTTGCCATTACGCTCATCCAACCGACGGCAGTGGATACGCCTTATCCGCAGCATGCGAAGAATTACATGCCGCAGGAGCCGAAGCTCCCTGACCCGATGATCGAGCCGGAAAAGGTGGCCGAAGCAATCTTGGCAGCGGCGGTCTCACAAACGAGAGCATTGCGTGTCGGGACTATGTCCAAGGTAAACACAATGACGGCCAAGCTAATGCCGAAGCTCGCCGATAAGCTCTCGAGCAAGCAGGTCGATCGGCAACACTATGACGAGCCACCACGCAATCCTAACGGAGCGCTGTACCAACCGAGTGAGATGACGACAATGGTCGGCAAGAAACACGGTGCCGGCGGTACTCCTCCCCAGTAGCATCGGTTCCCTGCCCCGCTTACTCCCGTAAATGCGCATCTCTACGATTCTTGACAAAATCTGTAGCGGTATGTATAATTGAGATAGTCGTGTGTAGTCGCTCACTGAGGGCAAGCACGACCATGGAGGAGTATGATTGCTCGAACGGTCGCGTGGGCGTGTCGACTCTTGGAAGGATTGGCAGAGAGGGTTTTCCCAACCGCATCCCGACGGTTACGCGAAGAACGTCAACTGAAAGAGTTTCTTGCTTCAGTTGAACGCACCAAACGATCGGCTAACGAAATAGACGCAACTCGGTCTCCACGACCAGTGCCCGCGCCCGCTGGAAGGTCTCCGCAGTGGATTAACATGGGTCGAAGAGGAAACCTACGCTGAGGCTAGCGCATGCCTTCCATCGCCAGCGCGGCGTTGCGATCGGCACGATTAATCATCCCGAGAAGGGTTTGGCGAAGAGAGTGCGCTCCTTCATGGTCGATCCCGACCATGTGAGCAACACGGCCTGAGGTTCGAGTCGGGCTCGAAAGATGGAGGTCGTAGAGTCCGAGCAGTCGGCTGATGAAGTCCTGCTCGAGGTAGACGTCGGTGATTCGCGCCAGCGGGAGGGTTATCTCAGTCTTGCAGAGCACTCCTCGCCGAATGACGACGCTCTGCTCGCTTTCACGAATATCGTAAAAATACGTGCGGTAATAAATGATCTGATACACGAGGTCGCACAGGAACAGGAGGAGCTCGTAGAGCAGCAGCAGAACCAGGGCCGCGTGGACCTGAGGGATATCAAGCAAACCGAAGGAGTCCCAAGGCTTAATAAAGATGAGGGTGAGGTCGGTCAGGATCAGGCCCGTGTGGATCCGAGAGTTGAAGAATCGAGCGATGCTTGCCCGAACAATCTGCCGCCATCTGATTGGAACGACCCAACAGAGCGGTACCTTCGCGCCGCGCGTGAGGTTGCGGCCGAGATACTTGAGCGTTCCAGGACTGACGACGGTTTCGGTGATCACAGTCCCTCCTTTTTGCCAGAAAGGCGGAGGAATGTCAGCTCTGAGGGGATCACAAAATGCATGAGCATGTTGTAATCATCGGCAGATTTTCCGATGCCCTTGATCTCGTTCACGTAACCCATCTTAGCACTTTCGATGGCCCGTTGCTGCGACGAAGTTCTTTTTTTTGAAACAATCTTTTTCTAGAAGCGCATAATCACGCCGCCGCCGGCGTGACGTCGACCGGTTCTTCCGTCGATGTGCCCCAGAAGTAGCTCCGCGACGCCGAATTGAGCAGCCCAATCATGCCAATCAGTCCGAGAACAAACAGTGGAGTTCCCAAGAATAGAACGAAGATTCCAAGCGCTAAAAACCAAGCAAGACGACTTCCTTCTCTGAGCCTGCGGATAATGAAGCTCATCACCGGCAACACAACCAGAGACAGCGCACCGAATCCGATCGCGGCATCACGGTCTTGTGCGGTCATCGTGTCGGAGAAAAGGAGTCCGATCGCTGCAACGACCAGAACGAAAATCCAAACCATACGAGTGAACCAGAGCAAACCTGTTGCATATCGAAGCTGTCGGGGTGCGATAACGGCCTGGGCGTGCGGCGGCGCCGGGGTAAAGAGTGAAGCTTGCCGTCCGGGAATATGCGCCGCGAATTGAGCCATAGCCGCGCGCGTCACTCGAAGCTGATACACCAGCACGGTCATCGCAAATAGAAACATGAGCGAGCTATTGAAGAAGAGAAAGAAGTCATACAAACCGTGCAGCGCCGCTGGGATGGCGAGCGCTCGCCAGAGATGGCTTCTGCGTCGCTTATCGTCGGCCTCAAACTTCGCTTTACCCGCTTCAAATCCCATGAGCACCGCGGTCATGGCATGCATCGGCACCGCCGTGAACATTCGCAGGAGCGCTGCGCTCAACCCGTTTCCAAGGACATAACCAAAATTTTCGAGAGCGGCGAACCCTAGCGAGATGGAAACGGCGTACATGATGCCGTCATACGGCTCATCGAACTCAGCCTTCGGATACGCGTACCACTTCAGGACCGCAAACTTCACTCCCTCCTCCGCAAGCGCGACTATCTGCGCAGCGATAAAAAACTGCACCGCCGAAGATGTTTGCAGTGCGGCGTCGATTCCAAACCACGATTCTATAAAAGCTGCCGGAATGCAGGTGAGGCCGCCGAGAACGAAAGTCTTACAGAGAAGAATGAGCGGTTCTCGGCCTTTGTCGTCACGGAAGTAGACATACGAGTAAATCGCAATGATGGGGGCCTGAGAAAGGAGGATCAGAAGGACGAGCATTCGGGGACGGTAGCAGACTCGGGCGAAAGTTGCAGCTCGAGGAGTTGGCGGCCGCTGAGGGTCCGCTAGGGATTCCTTCTCCCTTGATACCTAAGGCGAGTATCAGACGCGAAGCTAATCTACCGCGAAAATCCGCTCAGTAATTACGGCGGGAAGGAGCGAAACACACCAAAATTCCCAAAGAGCATGTTTCTCTTCTGGAGTCAGTGCCGTTCGACATCGTTCGGATGCCGCGATGTTACATTGTCGAGGCGACCTAAGCGGCTTTCTTCAAGCCTTCGGCATTCACCTCTGCAACGAGCTCTCGCAACTCGCTGAGAAACGTTTCGAGGGCTGAATGATCCTCGGCAGTAATCTTTCCGGCTTTCTCTTCCAGCAGGAGGTCGCTGTAATACGACTCGAGCATTGCGTTGTAGTTATCGTGTGCCAGTTCTCTCGTTACTAATTGCTTGTTGACGAATCTCATAGTGCCCCCCGAACCAACATTAACGAAACGCGTGGAAGATGCGAAAGGAACCTTCAAACATCATCTTTGCAGTTCCCCTCGCCCTTCGGAAGGAGGTCGATGCGCGACCCGCTTCTGTCACGCCCTCATTATTGCAGTACTAACTTCATTAAGCTTGAACTATTTCCAGAACGGCTATTCTACCGCGTAGAAACGCTGGCCGCGCGGAAACGCGTATATGCGAGCTGCAATCGATCGGACGTGTTCGGAGGACTAGAGATCTTCGAGGCCGGGGCGGTCTTTCACGGACATTGCGTGTTGCGACGACGTGGAGCTTGCGCCGCGTTCTTTCCCGACACCGCAGAGATACATTCCAACGCCGATGCCCAGAAACAATGCAACGAACAGAAGATTCGCAAGAAAGCTGCGCGAGCTTTCAACCGGCGGTCCAAGCCCCTGCCCGAGCTGCCACATGCGTTGGTTCGAAAGTCTGCTTTGTGAAACTGCTACGTTGCTGAGCGGGCTATTTGGATTTGCCACGGGCTCGAATTCCAAGTGTCGCGGCACGAGCACCGGCTCGAGAAGATCACAAGCCATTGCGTAATCTTCCGGGAGCACATTCTCGATACCCGGGATATTCGGCGCGAGCATCGTGTTGCCCATGACAAGCGGCTGTCGTTGAACGGCGGCGCAACCCGCAACACTCTTTGGCTGTCGAGGCAGTGCAGTGTCGAACCGAACATCGGATTGAGGCGCTATCCAACTCTCCGGGTAAGCCGGCGGAGGCGCCGACTGATCCAGCCGCTCGAGATCGGCAAGCAGCTCGTCGGCAGTCTGATACCGGTTGCCCGGATCCCTGGCGAGAGCTTTCATCACAATGCGATTCAATTCTTCAGGACAGTCCTTGCGCAGCTCGCGAGCGGCCACTGGGTCCGTGCTGACACGAAGATTCATGGTGTGAATGACGTTGCTCCCCTGGATCGGCAAGCGTCCGGTGAGCAGCTCATACGCAATTGTGCCGATGGCATACAGGTCGGAACGTTGGTCAACCACGCCGAGAGAGAGATATTCCGGGCTCACATAATCGATTGTGCCGAGCACTCCTCCGGCTTCGGTAAGCTTTTGAGCATCCTTTGCGCGGGCGATACCGAAATCACTGATTTTGACGTCGCCCGTGGACGAAAGAAGTATATTCTCCGGCTTCAGATCTCGATGAATGATGCCGGCCTCATGGATGGCCCGAACCCCTGCTGCCGTCTGTGCCAAAATTTGAACGATTCGTCCGATGGGCATCTCTGCGCGCTTTCGAATCGCGTCTGCGAGGTCACCACCGTTGATGTATTCCATCGTGAAGGCGACCATATTTTCAGTCTTGAAATAGTCGTAGGTGCGCACCACGTTTTGATGGCTGACGTCGTAGGACACGGCAATTTCGTTCAGGAACCGCGCGGCGACGATTTCATTTTGCGCGACATGTGGAAAGATGACCTTCATTGCGATGAGCCGTCCGCCCAGCGCAAGGTGCTTGCACAGATAAACCATTCCCATGCTGCCGGTGCCGAGACATTTCACGACCTCGTAGCGTTCGTTGACGATTGAAGAGGGAAGAAGGGTGTTTGCAGCGGTCATACAAGCGAAGCGTAGCCATTCTGCTGACGAAGAGAGCGAATCCTCTATCAGCTAAATTACAGCGAACCGTGAAACTACTCGGTCCGCTTCTCGAACCATTCGCTCCACCTGATCCGCCGCACATGGCTTTCTGCTTCAAAGTTTGCGGAAAGCATTGAGGAAATGACACCTGGTGACAGATTCGTACACCCTAAGAGGACATCACCGCCTCGGACGCTCACCTCCTACTTCCGGGCTTTCGTTGACGCTCACCTTCGGTTTCGGCAGTCCGGCTCCCGTCGGCCGCTGCTGAGTGACAGCGGGGCGGATCCTGGCGAAGAGGCTTTGACATCCATGGCAAACCGCCCCGAAGATGCCACCAGTCGCGGCAGCCCACAGCGTTGTCTTTGCCACTTCGGCGACAGCCTGATTGGTGGTCTGTGCACCTCTTGTCACATCATCCACAGCGCGAGCAGTGGAGGCAGTGAATGCGATACTCGCGCTCATCGTTGCATCCTGCACAACCTGCGTTCCGAGAGTCACCGTGGCGGCGGTCGTCGACGTCTTAGCGAAGAGACCGACAAGAGCACTTCCGGCGACGCTTCCCGCTGCGACTGCGGCCGCAATCGCCACATCCCTGGATACTGTTATCGCTGCCTGCTCGGTTGCAAAATGTTCTTGGTCGGTTTGTGGTTTGTTCAATCCAAAAGAAACATGGTCACCGCTTTTCGGAAGGAGCGTGCCCGGGCTCAGCTCACGGAGACCCGCGAGTCGTCGAGCGCCGTTCAAGAGCTCGATCTCCCGCCTCAGATCCGGAGACTTGGTCGACTGCGCGACGAGCTCCGAACCGTGCTCCGCGGAGCCGATTACGCAACGACTCCGCTTGGCCTCGATCTCATAAGGGTCTGAAAGCGTTACGGCTCGATGGAAAGAGCCGAACCAACCGGAGGCGGCTTTCGCCTGCTCAACCTGTGTCAGATAGCTTCGCTCTCGACGGACAATCATTTGAAATCGCTCGAGAGTTTCGGTCTCGGCTGCCCGCAAGCGAAGCGCTAACGGCTGAGGGAGAGTTGGTCCCGGAGTAGGATTTTGGGCAAGGGGCACTGGATCGGACATAACAACCTTCTTGTGCGAGTCGAAAAACCTTCTAGAAAAATTATGCGACTCGCCGCCGCCGGCGTGACTGAAAAGCGCTGATACCGACAGCTCCGGCACGCGGAGGTCGGAATCACCCTGGTGGATCTTCGAGCTCGCCTCCATCAATCGCAGAAAAACAGCGCTCACTGAAAAAAATCGATAACCGAATTCAGTGACCCGCACGACTGTGAGCGCGAGAGCTGAGAAGCGGAAATCTGCGAACGTTTGCTTCCGTTCGTAGAGTCCGCTCCGCTCTCAGTGAGCGAAACGGAGTTTGATCACGGCTGTCGCTCTTTGTTCCCAAAAGTCTCCGGCTCCGTCTCATGAAGAGAAAGTCGGAAGCTGCACCGGCCTAGTAACCTGGGAACCTGAGTGAAAGCCGAAAACGCATTTTTCGAGCTCGCCCGGTTTGAAAATGCGTCTGCCCGGACGGTCGCCGATACCAAGCACGGCGACCGT
Source organism: Bdellovibrionota bacterium (assembly GCA_046328905.1). Lineage (GTDB taxonomy): Bacteria > Bdellovibrionota_C > UBA2361 > SZUA-149 > CAZDWZ01 > JAXLVP01. The sequence continues at coordinate 2,945,417 of JAXLVP010000001.1, read as the reverse complement.
CCTTTTTTATTTTCAATGTCGCCGACCAACCACCGCTCATAGCATCCGGTGTTTTTACGCACAGGGTTCTCGGCTTGCATTTCCCGTCGAAACGTAAGCGCGACCGCGATGAACCGAAAGAATGAAATAATTTCGGTGGTCTAACTTGCTTCTTTGAATTTCGCTGGTCGTCCCTTCGGAAGCACGCCGCAATTACCGTCGTACTCTGCCTCTTTTCCGGCACACCGTCGGCTGCTAGCTTCAAGCGAGTTATAGCAACACTAAAAAGGAATGAATTCTATGAATGACACTTCGCTGCGACGACGAAAAAGAAAATTCGCCGCTTGGCTGGGCTGGAGCTACGTTTTGCTTGGCTCCTTGATCTGCGCCAATTCGGCTTCGGCATTACCGGCTCAAGGGGATTACGATGGCGACGGCCGTTCGGATCTCGCTGTTGCCGAGGTGAACCGCGGCCTCCAAACGACCTCATGGTTCGTGCGGCTTACATCGGGTGCACCTTCTCTCGGCTTCAACTTCGCCGGGGCTGCTGACGCATTCGTTACTGGACGTTACTTCCGGAATGACCCCAGAGTGTATCCAGGGATCGTTCGCGTGAAGGATCAAACCCAACCACTTGCTTGGACAATCAAGACTCCTTCGGGCGCAGACGCTTCGATGAACTACGGCGTGCCCGGTGATATTATCCCGAATCAGGGCGACCTCGATTGCGACGGTATCACCGACCTCGTCGTTACACGGAACGGCACTGGGATCTACCAGGGATTCAAGCTGTGGTATGTGGCGCTTAGCGCAAAGCCTGGTGCGGTGCAGCAGATGTTGTTCGGGCTCGCAACCGACCACGTCGCAACTGCCGACATGGACGGGGATGGTTGCTCCGAGCTGCTCGTGCTCCGTGAGAACTTTCACTGGTTCTCGCGGAAGCTATTCCAAGAGGGAGTCACTGACGTGCAGTGGGGGCTGCCGGGAGATATCCCGCTCGTTCCCCAAGACATGACGGGAGACGGGATCGCGGACTACATCGTCACTCGAAATTTCGGCGGCGTGCAGTACGCTTTGGTCCGTCTACCGGATGGCAGCACGAGCATTGAACAGCTTGGAAATAGCACCGCAGTACCTCTCGTAGGTAACTTCATCGGTGTAAATTTCTTTGCGTGGCTCGAACGCGCCACCAGCTTCATCGGCGTCGGGCAGTTCGACCGAGTACCGGTAGTGTTCCCGTTCAGCCTTCCGACCAACTGGCTTATCCGACCGGATGGCACAGTCGTCCCTCCGCTTGTAGCTCCGGCGCCGGCACCGGCACCAACAGCTCCGGCCTCGAACGGAAACGACGGCGTGCGTTGTGACGGAGAAATTGCCCGCAACGATGGGAGCGGCGGTTTCAAGAACAACGCGCAGAACAGTCGCGGCACGATCAAGGTGATGTTTCCGAAGAAGTTTACGGGAAATATCGCGGCGGTCGAAGCGTTGTTCAACGGGAAGGTGATCGATACGCTCGACGAAGGTTCGACGCTCGAGTGGGGCGATCGCGAACGTTATTACGGCAACAAGTCACTGCGCTCGTATCCGCACGACTTGCTGATTCGTTTGACTACACGCACCGGGCGCGCCTATTGCGTTACCTTGCCCGACCCGTCAAAGACATACGACTAAACTGCTGATACTTGCCCGGCTCATAACGAGCCGGGCAAGCTTTCTTCCCCGCCTGCCCTCCCGTTCAAGAATTCCGACGCACACCTCACCGCACATGCAAACGCGGCGCGGTCGTGCCATAGTTGCGTCCCAACCTTAAACTGGAGACTCAAATGCCAAAAGCTCACGCCTATGCTGCGTTCGACCCCGAAAAGCCGTTTGCGCCGTTCGATTTCAACCGGCGCGACGTCGGTCCCCGCGACGTTCAGTTCGACATTCTCTATTGTGGTGTCTGCCATTCGGATCTCCACACCGCTCGAGGTCAGTGGCCTGGTACCGTGTATCCGGTCGTACCCGGTCACGAAATCGTTGGAAAAGTCACGCAGGTCGGGGCCGAGGTAACCAAATTTAAGGTCGGCGATCTCGCGGCGGTCGGCTGTCTCGTTGATTCGTGTAGAAAGTGCCCAAGCTGCAAGGACGGCCTCGAACAGTACTGCGACACGGGCGGAATGGTTTTTACCTACAACAGTCCGGACAAGCACCAACCCGGCAAGCCGACGTACGGCGGATACTCCACTCACATTGTGGTTGATCAGGACTTCGTTCTCCAGGTCTCTCCAAAGCTCGAGCTCGCCGCAGTCGCTCCCCTCCTCTGCGCCGGAATCACCACGTATTCGCCGCTCAAACACTGGAAAGTCGGTCCCGGAAAAAAGGTCGGCATCGTGGGGCTCGGTGGTCTCGGCCATATGGGAGTAAAGCTGTCGCACGGCATGGGCGCTGAAACCGTTCTGTTTACGACCTCCCCGGAAAAAGGAGAAGACGCTCGACGATTGGGCGCGAGTGACGTCGTCATTTCGAAAAACGAAGCAGAAATGGCTCGTCACGCAAACAGCTTCGACTTTATTTTGAACACCGTTTCGGCATCTCACAACCTCGACGCTTACACGCAATTGCTCAAACGCGATGCGACCATGTGCTTGGTCGGCGCGCCGGAACATCCGCACCCTTCACCCGCAGTGTTCAATTTGATCTTCCGGCGTCGCCAGATCGCCGGGTCACTGATCGGCGGCCTGAAGGAGACGCAAGAGATGCTCGACTTCTGCGCCGAGCGAAACATTGTTTCCGATATCGAGATCATTCCGATTCAGAAGATCGACGAAGCCTATGAGCGCATGCTCAAGGGGGATGTGCGATATCGGTTCGTCATCGACACTGCGTCGCTGAAGGGCGCGTAAAGTCTCCTCCACCGGGGACACCGGTGACTGAGCCAATCGGCCGGTCACCGGTAAGCTCAATCAGACAGCGCAGTCCCAACTCTTCATTCGGGCCACCATTCATTCAGGGGAGACGAGCTTCAACCCAACAATCCCCGCCACAATCAGCCCGATGCAAAGCAGGCGGCGAGGTTCTGCAGGCTCACCGAACACCATCATCCCAACCACGACCGTTCCGACGGCTCCGATGCCGGTCCAAACGGTATAAGCGGTCCCTAACGGAAGCGTGCGGAGCGCAACGCCGAGCAAGCTTACGCTTGCGAACATGAGCGCACCGAATCCGACGGTGGGCCAAAAGACGCTGAAGCCCTTGGTGTATTTCAGGCAAATAGCCCATCCCACTTCGAGGAGACCGGCGATGATCAGGACCACCCAGGACATAGCCCTTTCCCTTCTGAGAAGAACTACGGGGTCGTCCCCGCTATTCGTGCGCTCACGTGAAGACTACCGCAAGCGTGGGGTCGTCCCCATTACGATGAAAGAATCGAGCGGAAGTATACGACGCGTAAAAGCTCGGATGCAATTGCGGTCGGAGCTGGGAAAAACAGACTTGGATGAACGCCCCTCCACGAACAGGCCGCACAACGGTTCAGCGGCGACGAGATCTCGTGCCTCCAGAGAAAGAGCCGAGCAGTCCGCGAACGATCTGTCGTCCAACCTGAGCACCGATTGAACGGGCAGCACTGACGAACGCCGCTTCAACGGGTCCTTGCCTGCCCCTCGGCGAGCTGCTGCCGAATGCGTTGGTGATACCGGAAAAAAATCCTCCTCCGGACTGCGGTGGTTGCTGAGCACCCGGTGCGAGCGTCGGAGAACCGGCGGGAAGCGGAGGCGTTGTTGTTTGCGCTCGCGCGCGCAATCTCTCGTAAGCGGACTCACGGTCCTGCGCCTGCTCGTAATGTCCGAAGACCAGCGACTTCTGGATAATTGCGGCACGCTCTGAAACGGTAACCGGACCGATGCGGCTAAGGGGCGGGTAGACGAAACCCCGCTCCACCGGCTTCGGGGCGCCCTTCTCGTCGAGGAAAGAGATCAGCGCTTCTCCAATTTCAAGCTCCGTAATCGCTTTCTCGACATCGAGCTTGCCGTCACTGCGGAAGGTCTCTGCGGCGGATTTCACCGCCTTCTGGTCTTTCGGGGTAAAGGCACGCAGCGCATGCTGCACCCGATTGCCGAGCTGCCCGAGCACATCCTCTGGGATGTCCAGCGGGCTCTGGGTCACGAAGTAAACGCCGACTCCCTTCGAGCGGATCAGTCGGACGACCTGTTCAATCTTATCGAGCAGCGCCTTCGGCGCATCGTCGAAAAGCAGATGTGCTTCGTCGAAAAAGAAAACCAACTTGGGCTTTTCGAGGTCGCCCGCTTCGGGAAGCGTTTCGAAGAGCTCTGAAAGAAGCCAGAGCAAAAAGGTGGAATAGACCTTGGGGCTGAGCATCAGCTTTTCGGCCGCAAGTATATTCACAACCCCGTAACCCCGCTCATCGGTTTGAATGAGATCCGAGATATCCAAAGCGGGCTCGCCGAAGAACTTATCCGCGCCCTGTTCTTCGAGCGTCATCAACCCGCGTTGAATCGCCCCGACACTGGCGGTGGAAATATTGCCGTACTCGGTCACGTACTCTTTGGCATGATCACCAACGTGCTGAACCATCGCCCGAAGATCCTTGAGGTCGAGCAACAGCATTCCCGAGTCGTCGGCGATCTTGAAGACCAGGGTCAACACACCGGCCTGCGTCTCGTTCAAGTTGAGGAGGCGCCCGATAAGAAGAGGGCCCATATCGGAGATCGTCGCTCGAACCGGATGCCCGCTTCCGCCGAAGACGTCCCAAAAGGTAACTGGGAATGCGGTGAGCTCAAGCGGAGGGAGCTCGAGAAGTTTGGCGCGGGCTTCAACCTTCGGATCCGACCGGCCAACGGCAGCAAGTCCTGCCAGATCCCCTTTTACATCCGCGAGGAACACAGGCACCCCAATTCGGCTGAGCCCTTCTGCCAGCACCTTGAGCGTCACCGTCTTGCCCGTACCCGTCGCGCCGGCGATGAGACCGTGGCGATTCGCCATGTTGGAGAGAAGCACCAGCTCATGAGCTCCGCGAGCGACAGGTATCGAATGTTCCATTGTCTCACCTAGAAGAGGGAATTAGCGGGGCAATACTAAGTCGACATCCGAAAAAACTCCAGCGGAGAACCGCGGTCGCAGCTTGTGGGAATCACCGAGTAGAACGCACATTCTGAAAGATTTTTTGGCTTTGGACTTTCCGGGCAGCTACAATTTTTTTAGCTCTCTTCTCCGTGAACCTGTTTGTGGTGAACAGCTTCTGTATCCGCTGAGGCGACGAGCTTCATCGGGTGCAAAAGCGCGAATGGGTTTTACGTCCTTCAGCTCGTAGTCTCCTCTTTGTCATACCGTTGGTTCGCAGCAGGACGGTTCGCTCCGCCTCGGCGCAGTGAACCGTCCTGCCAACAATCAACACCCAAAGATAAGGAGACGATCATGTTTGATTACGAGCTTGTTGTCGTCGTTCGAGTGCCGCGAGATCTGCTCGGTTGGAGCAACTGGCAGCAGATGTGCGACCAGGTGGACGCGGCCCTGCTCCGCTTCGCACAGACGCTCATCAGCCAGGAGCGGTCGCGCGAGCGGATCGACCTGGTAACCTCGATCTGCTACAGCGGTCGTGCGTTTCGCCGGGGTCGGATCTTGTTCGGACCGCTCATCGACCTGATGCAGATGTGCCGCTTCGCGTCGAACACCGTCGCTACCGAAGCAGAGCAGGCATCCGACGAAGCTGACACGGCTCGGCTGGAGCTGGAGCTACTCTCCGGGGTTCATCCGGCTCATCCGCTGTTTGCGAAAGTTCGGGAACGCACCGCTGCGGCGGAGCTCCTTCGGGAACGTGCCCGGAGATATGGCCGGGCTGCGGACCTGCTGCTGACCTGCGCGCAGGGCGTCGCCCTCTAACCCGGCGGGTTCGGAACGCTCTTCCGGATCGGCAGCGCGTTTCCCGGTTTTTACCCGGTTCAAACGCGCTGCACCCCTGTCTTTCGGGCCCTTGTGCTTCCGCGAGCGTAGCCGTAATATCCCCGCGATTCGGAGATAGGGAAAATCAACCTCCTCGCGACCCGCAGTTCGCATCATAACTGTGCGGTCGAATCCCCAATCGTGACCTAACTTTACACCGGAAAATCCGCCGTGATCTCGCATGCTGACCTGAATCGGTTCATCCCTCGCTCGTTCCTTTGCTTAAAAGACTACAGCTTCGAGCTGTTCAAGAAAGACCTTCTCGCGGGCATCGCGGTCGGTATCGTCGCGCTGCCGCTTGCCATGGCCTTCGCGATTTCTTCGGGAGTGAAACCTGAGGCTGGGCTCTATACTGCAATTTTTGCGGGCTTTCTCGTATCGCTCCTCGGCGGCTCGAAAACACAGATTGCCGGTCCGACGGGCGCATTCGTCATCGTCATTGCAAACATCGTCGAGAAATATGGGGTCGAAGGTCTTTATCACTGCACCCTTCTCGCTGGGCTGATGCTCATCGGTCTCGGAATTACCGGGCTTGGAACGGCGGTTCGCTACATCCCTCGCCCCGTGGTCATCGGGTTCACGAACGGAATCGCGATTCTTATCGCAAGCACACAGATCAAAGACTTTTTCGGGCTCGACCTCGCTTCCACGCCCGCTGATTTTCTCGGCAGGATGCAAACGCTTGCGCAATACATGCACACGTATTCGCCTATTGCGACGGCGCTCTCGGTCTTTTCGCTCCTTCTGATCATCACGGTCACAACGAAAACGAAGAAGGTGCCGGGCTCCGTCATCGCGGTATTCGTGGGGACGTCTCTCGCAATCGCACTGAAGCTGCCGGTCGAAACGGTTCAGTCGAAATTCGGGGGCATCCCGCAAGGGCTTCCCTCCTTCAGAGTTCCGGTGCCCCAGCTTTCCATGCTCATCAAGTTGCTTTCACCTGCGATCACGGTGGCGATGCTCGGCGCAATCGAATCACTTCTTTCGGCAGTAGTCTCGGACACGATGTCCAACGACAAGCACAATCCCAACGTAGAGCTGTTCGCGCAGGGCGTGGCAAACGTCGTCACACCCCTCGTCGGCGGGATTCCCGCGACGGGAGCTATAGCTCGAACGGCGACAAACATTCGCTCCGGCGCGCAGACCCCCGTCGCCGGAATGGTGCATGCTCTGACACTGCTCGTGATTGTGCTCGGGGCAGCACCGCTTGCGGCAAAGATTCCTCTGTCGGTTCTATCCGCGATTCTTCTCGTTGTTTCTTACAATATGGGCGAATGGAAAGAGATCCCTGAGATCCTCCGCCTCGGCCGTGCAAACATCTCGGTTTGGTTCATCACTTTCGCACTCACAGTTTTTGCCGACCTCACCGTCGCCGTGGAAGGTGGAATCATTTTGGCTGCTCTGTTGTACATCCGGAACGTCACGAAAACGACAACCGTCTCTGAAGTGACACCGGAGTATGTTCAAGCCGGCTTCGACCACAGTCTTCAATGCACTCAGATACCTGACGGCGTGCGCGTGTTCCGAATCCACGGACCGTTCCTCTTCGGCGCAAGCGACAAGCTTTCCGTTATCGAGAGTCAGATTGAGACCTTGCCGCAAATCGTCGTTTTGCGGCTGAGAAATACAACCGCCATTGACGCAACGGGCCTGTACGCGCTCGAAACACTCGCGGAACGACTCACGAGCTCGGGCCGCACTCTCTTGTTGTGCGGGATGCGAGACCAGCCCGCCGATCTGATGCGGCGAGCGCACTTTCAAGATATTATCGGCCCGCAGAACTTCGTTCCCTCATTCAAGGCCGCCGTGGAACGTGCCACAATGCTGATCAATGAGCGGCAAGCTGCGCAACAACAACAACAACAACAACAACAACAACAACAACAACAACCGCAGCAGCCCGAGCAAAACGTGTAACCCGTCGCGAAGGAACGACTCGTGGAAGAGGCAGCGGACACCCTCGTCATCCGCAATATCAGAGTGAGCCGTAAACTCTTCGAACACCGCTCTCTCCGACGCTGCGGAGGTGGCGCCGCCTGTAGTGCAAAGTGTTGTCAGGGCGGGGTGTACATTGAGCTCAGTCAAGCGGCTCGAATCAAAACCCGCGCAAGCGAGGTCCGCCGATTCCTTCGCGAAGATCGGCGAAAAGAAGCCGAGTGGTTCGATGCCGAGACCGAATGGGACCACGACCATCCGGACGGCGGGATGTTGACCAGCACGAGAGTCCTTCCCGATACCCTCCATCCGGCGGGCCGGAGCTGCATCTTCTTGAATGAAAACTTTCACTGCGCCATTCAAGCAGCGAGCATCGCGTCAGGTGAATCTCCTTGGGAGCTGAAACCGCTCTATTGTTCGCTATTTCCTCTGGTGTTCGAAAAAGGAATCCTTACTCTCGACGAAGACAGCTTGCGCTGGCCACTCAAGCTGGGTTGTTGCGTGGAGGCCCCGACCCCCGCTCCACTCTATGCACTTCTGCGCGTCGAGCTGGAATTCATCCTCGGAGGAGAAGGGTACGCGGAGCTGGTGCAGGTCGCGAAAGAAAGTATCGTCCCTCCAGTCGCGTAGCGCCAGACCGCTACTGACGAGCAGCGAGCATCTTGAGAACCGGAATGAGCTGAGTGCGGAAGTCATGCCGCGGGATCATGCCGGTAGAGTCCGCACGCAGCACGAAGTTCTTATCCAGCACCTGAAAGCCCGGCACCAATTTCGTTCCGAGCGTTTGAGAGACGGCCATCGGTGCTCCGAGCACCGTGATTCCCCGCTCGTGGAAATGAAAATGTCTCGACCATTCAGCAAGCTCTGAAACAGTGGGGGCTTCGCCGCTGCCATTGAAAAAGACGACTTGGATAATTTGAAATGATCGATTTTTATAAGCTTCAGGCGCCCCTTTTGCGAGATAGAATTCAAGCGGTGACAACGAGGCATTCGGCATGACTGCCCCGAATGGCCCATACGTATCGGACCCGGAAAATGCCTGGCAAATAGGGCATCCCATGCTCACTGCATGAAGAAGTATCGTCCTGCCGCGGAAAGAAGAGAGCGACACGGACTGACCTGCTTCATCGAAGAGCTGGACGTCAGGATAAGCGCGATTCAACTCCGGCGCAGACACCCCTTGAAGCGAGCAACCGCAGCAAAGCATCAACAGCAAGCAAAAAACACGAAAGTTCATCGGGCCAGGTTCCCAACCAATGAGTCACAGTTTCGGGGCGCAGCTGTAGCTATAATCCATCGCTCGGTGCGATGACAGACTTTTCCGAACACGGGAGCTCACTGAGGGACCGGATTGACCGTTAGAGCTTGAACTGCAGGCGCTCGCATCCATCCGGATTGATGATAAACAGCTGCCCGTCCGGGAACACGTACGGCAGGTGTGTTTCGCGATTGAGAATCTCAACCTTCGCATTCGCACCGAACTCACACCCCGAGCGCGTAAGCGAGCGGGCGGTCATACAACGTCCGTTCGATGGGCCATAATTTTGCAGCACCTCGCCGTTCGCGACGATGATTACGTCGCAGGGATCCGTGTTGATGAGAACGGCAAGCTTCCCCGGAGCAAACTCACCGTCTGACGACGGCTTCCAGAGGAACTCCGTGATCAAGCCCGCATTTTTCGGCGCGAACTGCTCTTGGAGAGACGCGTAGCACCCGGAGACAAGATCTTCACCACAGGAGCCGGTGGATTGCAGCGTGCCACCAAACCCCGCCTTCACCATCTCTTCGCCGACGTCCAACCCGGCCGGGGTAATCAGCTGTCCGCTGACTCCCACTCCGCCTGTTGCCGTCGTGGTGGTACAGGTTGATCGGGGCGTGAAGAAGTATGCCCCGTCAGCGACCAAGCTTGCCAGCTTCTGCATGGAAAGATCTGCGCGCGCATCAACAGTGGAATCGAGCGCGAGAAGCTTCACCAACAGCGGTCCAGATGCCGAGTCTAATCCCACCACATTCGGCGCGACGACACTGACGTGCTGATAGAAAGTCCCGTCTTCCAGAGAGACGGGGTTTCTCAATTCGCCGTCGACAACGGTACCGCACGCATTCGCGCGCTCTCCGGTGACAATCGCAGACTCCGCTGTCTCGACCCCAGCCCCCGACTCAGAGCCGCCACCGCCACCTCCGCATGCGACAAGCCCGCAAAAGAAGCAGAGCGAAAGTAAAAATTTCGGTTTCACGGTCTTGAAAGTTGGTCGCATCGGTTGTCCTCCAAAAGCAGGCGTCAAGCTAGTTGGCGCAGATGAATGCGATCGGGCAATGGAGACTTTTGACACAGGAACAAAAGGGACGGGCTCCTGCGGAAATTGAGCCCGATAGCAGGCGGTGATAGACTGAAACCAACTGTTCTCTCAGTCCGCTGCGAACGAATTCCACCTTCGGCTGTCCCGTGCGGACCACAGGACAGCCGAGAGGTCACAGAAAGAAGCGGTTTTCTTTCCCTGTCGGCCGGCTCCAGAGGACCAGCAATGAACGCAACGGATTCCGTGTTGGCGCCTGCAGTGCTCGTCGTCGCGACAGTCGCTATCGCTGCCACGGCGGGGGCAATTCTATATTCAAAACGGCCCTATTTCGCTGTTTCCGGGTACGAGCTCGCCGTTCGGGAGAGCTTTCTGATCGTTTGCGAAGCGCTGTATCGCTACTTTCGCTACGCAGATGGAATGAGAGAGCGGGACTCTTCCAAAGATTATTCCTACGAATCCTGTCTCTCGATCTGGCACAGCACGTTGCTCGGGCTGAATGAGCTGGAGCTTTCAGAGCGATTCATCGCCTTCGAACGCATCCGTGAACGGATTCTCACCTTCCTGGAAACGCAAAATGGGCTTGGACCGAAGGAAGACGCCGGCGCGTTCTTCCTGTCGCTGCGGCGGCTGACGCAGGACCGTCGTTACCCGAATTCGCTCGGCATTGAAGCGGTCGAGCTCAGGGCGAAGGCAATTGCCGAAGCTTTTGAACAGCTCGCTCGAGCCTCTCAGGTCATAAGCTCCCGCCCGTTTTAGGCGCTGAGGTTGTCTCGCTACTGTGACCCTCGGCCCAACCGTAATTATCTCTATTTCCGCAGCTAGGCATCGGAAATAGGTAATACACGCAACATATTTATTTTACAGGGGATGTTTGCGGCGGAAAAATACCCGAAGCGACAAGAAAAAAAAGCCGTTAAATCGTTCACAGAATATCTCGCATCTTGTAATCAATTTTGCTAGCTTGGCACCGCAAAGAGGGCCTCGCTTTTTAGGGGTCGTATCTTGATTGGAGGAAGTTTGATGAAAAAGAATCTCTTGGTCGCTGCGGCAGGAATGTTCTGTCTCGCAGTCGGTGCACGTAATGCAAATGCTGCGACATTTGATTTCGCGGCAATCGCTACGGGGAACGAGCATGGCGCTGTTTCCGAATCGTTCACCAACGGCGGCGTAACGACCACCGCATCGGGCCGTAATCTCGCGAACACAACACCGTATTTCATGTATCTCGACGAGCCCGCTGGTGGACCAGGCGGACTGGGCGTCTGCAAAGACCTCGGCGCAGGTGAATGCACTCCGGGCAACGACGACAACTACGGCTTGAACGAAGTTCTCGAGCTGACTTTCGACGTTCCTGTCGAAATCACCGAAATCGAGTTCTCGAACGGAAATCACGAAGACGTGTACACGGGCAACATGGGCATTGCTGTGAACTCGACACCGACTTCAGTTGCTGACTTCGGTCAGTATCTGACGGCTGCAGTTTTCAACCTGCCGCTCGTTGGCACAAAGTTCAGCTTCATCTCGAACTCAGTTATCAGCGGTATCGCCGATGACAACACTCGAGTGCTGTACATCTCGAAGTTGACCGTTACTCCGACTAGCGTTCCAGAGCCGGCTACCCTCGGCCTCTTGAGCATCGGAGCGCTTGGCGGACTCTTCGGACGTCGTAAGCGCGCGTAAATCGCTCTCGCGTTTTTCGCTCACTTCTATCGCCGCTTCTCGGCTCAACTCTTCGGAGGTGGGCTCGGGAAGCGGCGATAGTCGTTTTAGGGCCCGGAAACGTCCTCTCTCCGTCCTCCTCAGCGCTTCTCCCTTTGACCTCTCCCTGCGCGACGCCGACTGATCATTCAGTAACGAGAAAGACTCAACCTTCTGCGTATGATATAGAGCGACATTCGGGCACCAACGTGTTCACATGACAAACCTGCTCGCACGGACTGAACGATGTTTTCAATTGGGCGACTCAGACAGTGGAACGTGCCTCACGCCGAAACCTCGTCGCTGCAGGAAAAGGTCTCACTTTGGTTGGTAGGAATCGTCGCGCTCGTTTATGAGCTGAAGTGGCTCGTGGCCTCCTACAAACAGCCTCTCGACCCGGACGCACAGAACTACTACCTGATGGCAGACCAGATGCAGTCGCTCTACGACACAAACGTCAGAGAGCCGCTGATTATCTGGACTTCGAAGCTCGGCATGTGGCTCTTCGGTGCCGACCACTTTTCCCTCCGCCTCGTCGGGGCTTTCTTCTTCGTGCTCACGGCGATCGGATTTTACCGTTTCGTCCGAGATGTGACCGGTGAGAGCTTTGTGGCGCTTGCCGCGGCGCTTCTGTTTGCAACGAACTCATTTTTGCGGGAGCTGGCGGTCCGAGGAGTGCGAGACACTCCTACCCTGTCGTTTTTGATCATGCTGAGCTACTTCACACTGGTGCGAGCGCCGTGGCTCACCGACGGTCGCCGAATCGCCGGGTTGAGCGTCTCCTGGGCACTACTCTCTCTTACCCGCCTCTCGTTCCTTGCCCCCGGTCTTTTACTCATCGGTTACGCGTTCTGGAAACATCGTCTGCGGAAGCAGCTCTTCGCGCTCCCTCTCGCGGCGATAGTGCTCGCCATCGTCCCGCATCTTCTGAACAATCAGCGCGTGTTCCACGACCCTTTCTACAGCTTGAATATTCACGCGGTGTGGTGGCGCAACTATGAATTCGTCATCAAGAAAAAGGTCGGCTGCGAAGGTTGTCCAACGGAAGAGGAATTCAACAAGAGCAGCTATTCCGGCAGTCCCGTCTCGACGTTTCGATATGTTTTCCTCATGCGGCCCCTCTCTGAAACCATTGGGCGAGCGCTGGAGGGCTATAAGGACATGCTGTTCACCGACGGCGATTTCTTCCGCGGAATGTTGGGGTCAAAAACGAGTTTGTGGTTCTGGTTATTTCTCGTGGGACTCGTTTCACTTTTTGCGACGAAGGCGAGAGACACTCTCTTGGTGCCGCTCATCGCCATGAACATCTTCCCCTTCACCTACGCCCTGGACATGGATATCAGACTGTTCAGCCCATTCGTCCCGTTTATGATCCTCTGCGTGGGCGCAGCAGGGATGATCCCGCTTGCCATTGCACGCAAGGGCATTGAGCGCCTCGGCCTCGCAACGAACGGCTCCGGAGGCGAAGATTCGCTCCCGCAGCCGGCGCTCGAAGAACCGATTAGAAGAAGAAGTGGAACCCAGCGATAATCGGGTTGAGGTTAATCCCACATCCGAGCGGACATGACGGATTCGTGTTCACAAACGACGGGTGACTCGGATTCGTGTTCACGAAGTGCGCATCCTGAATCGATGTGTGGCCTGCAACTGCGTTTGTATTGTTGGAACCCGGCACATGGGTTTGCTGAATATGGGTCGCCGTAGCATTCGTCGGGGTTAGCCCTCCGCTCGAAGGGTCAACGTGCGTCGCGGAGCCATGTGTATTGTGCGAACCGGTGCTGCTTGACTGCTGAACGTGAGTGGCAACGTGGCCGGAATTCGATGTGGTCGTGGCGGAAGCAGTCTGAACGACGTGAGTAGCAACGTGGCCTGACCCGGAGGTAGACGCCGGAGACGGAGACTGCACAACGTGCGTCGCTACATGGCCATTCGAGTTCGACGGTGTGGCTTGAGAAGCTGTTTGCACGACATGCGTAGCGACGTGTCCCGAGCCGGAAGTAGACGCCGGAGACGGCGACTGAACAACATGGGTCGCTACATGACCATTCGAGCCGGAAGCAGTAGCTTGCGAAGCTGTTTGCGTTGCGTGCGAGGCCACATGACCGCTTGAACCGGAAGACGTCGTGGTCGATGGTGACTGAACGACATGGGTTGCAACATGTCCGGTGGATCCCGATTGAGCGGCCGGCGACTCAGACTGAACGACGTGCGTCGCCACGTGTCCGGTCCCTCCAGATGTGGTGGTCGGCGTAGGCGCCTGCACGATATGGGTCGCAACGTTCCCCGTTGAGCCGGAGGTCGTCGGCGCCGCGCTCTGTTCAATATGCGTCGCTACGTTCGGGGTGGTCGTAGTCGATGAAGGCGTAGACGAGACCGCTGAATTGAGTGTCCCAAAGGTAATATGTGTCGCGGTACGACTGAGAGTGGCGACCGAGCCTGCTGAAGCGGACGTCGTCCCCGCAGCCGTGCCGGTCCCGAAGATTCCGGGATTCAGTGTGGGCGAGCCGCCGATTCGAGCTGCAAAATAGTTTGAGCTAAACGGGGAGACCGCACGGGCCTGACCCATTGTCGTTCCGGAGACCCGCTGAGCAACCGAAACACTCGCGTGGCTCACCGCTCCGGCGGCTTGGGGATCGCTTGCAAGCGCCACACATGGACCGAACGCGCTTCCGGCGAACGCAGCACCGCCTACCAAAGTGAAAGCAAACTTTTGATACGACATACTCCAGGCCTCCATTTTGACGGGTCGCAGTATACGCTTGTTCGCAGAGAGTGTCTAACCGAGCGCCTGCTCCAACTTTCCGCGGAATCGCGCCGGGTTGCTGATTAATGTTAGGATCTCTCCGGTTCCCCCGGTGCCGGTGACCTCCACGTTTCCGTAGTTGAAGATCTGCCCCGTGAAATCCTGATCTATCCGGACTGACTCGACTTTTGCGAGCATTATGTCGACCGTCTGGATCTCTGTCAGACCGACCTTTCCGAAGACCCGCCGGTTCGTAATGGCAAACTCAGATGTCAGATAAAACATGAGCCTGCGGACCATAACGATCAGGCAGAGCGCGGCGGTGGCCGCCAAAGCCCAAAAGAGCGCCGTGTTCGCACGGAACATCATGGCCGCGGCACCGAAAGCGGCAGAGAGCACAATCCAAGGGACAAAGACGAACGCCGTGATTCGAGAATAGTGAATCAGGCGTTCGCCGTAGCCGAGATGACGCTTAATGTAACTCATCACCGAAAGTAGTTATCGAGGAGAATTGATGGGCGGGCGACTCGGCACATCGGTGCTGTTCACAGCGCCACCAGTTGTCGAATCGTTGGTCGAGTTCCCGACCGCCGCATTCCCGGCATTCGTGTTCGACGGAGTTGTCCCGTTCGGATTCGTCCCGGTGACCGTGCCGAAACTCCCTCTCGAGTCGGCAGCTGTCCCCGTGTTGGAGTTCGCGCCTGGATTACCGGATCGGTTACTCGAACCAAGCTGCGATTCGGTTAAACTGTTCGTATGAGAACGCGCTCCGGGGCCGCTTGCTGTTGCAGGCGTCTCCCCATCCCGCGCTGCTGATGTAGTAGGTGCTCCCGGACCCGTCGCAGTCCCAGGGGTGGTTGTTAGCTGGCCGCTCGAATTTGCACCGTTCGCAGTAACGTTGTTCGAAGCACCGGGTCGCTTGCTATCCATGGGGTTGCTCGTCGTCGCACCCGGAGCGGTAGAATGAGACGCGGAGTTTCCACTCCCGTTGTGGGCTCCAGACATTCCCGCTCCCGACCCACTTGTGCCGGAGCTCGCTCCTGACCCGGATCCACCCGAACCGGCGCCTCCTCCTGCTCCGCCGCCTCCGCCCGCACCTCCGGCGGCAAACGCAAAATCTCCTGCAGCGAGCACAGCTCCCATCATCAACGCTCCACAAACGATCCGGTCGGTTAACGGGCTTTTCATTTTCATCTGAGCCTCATTGTTTTTGAAGCTCGGAATCTAGACGGCTTCTAGCCGCACAAAAATGACCTCGATCATGCATCTGTTAGGCGCCCGTTTTGAGGGTGGAGGCTTTCGCCATACCTTCTCGCTTCTTGACGTTGATTTCGATGCGTTCAACAACCGCAGAAACCTCCGGCGAGCTGTAGGTCCCGAATGCGTCGACTATGGCGCCGCGCAGATTATTCGGTCCTTCCACCGCGTAGATGATCGACATATCCTCCGGGTCAGAGATTCCCTCGAAGCGAAAAGTGCCGACGACCGTCAGGTCCTCCGGAGAATACGTGAGAGAGGTGTTATTCGGATCGTGGAGGACTCCGTCCTGCACGATCAGTTGGACGTAGCCGTGTTTCTCCAGATACGTCTGTACGTTGAGCTCGGCGGGACTCGAGGTCTCGCCCCGTGATTGTGCCATGTTCGTGTCCTCCGTTGGTGGACGAAGTTCACCAAAATGCGCGTATTCGGGATATGACGGAAATCGGATGCTGAGAGAGGAATCACTGCCGGTCGCAGACCGGTATGATCGTCCTCAGTCCGTCTGCTCTACGCTTCGGTATTGGCACCGGTCATTCGCTCGCACACAGACCGAGCAACGACTTCAGCGTGAACACGCCCGTTTTCAATGAAAATCGAGCTCGTTCGCTTACCGGCGGTGATCGACCCAGCCACGAAAAGTCCCTTGATATTGGTTTCGAACGAATTCGGATCGAACTGCGGAATCAGCGATTCGCGATCCACAGACACTCCGGCGTCAGAGAGCAGAGCAACGTCTGGGTGATAACCGGTCATGAGGAAGACAAAACTCGCGAGGAGCTCCTCTTGCGCGCAGCTTGCGATATTCTCGATGACCACGCTCTGCTCCGTGATAGCTGCTACTCGGTGCCCGAAATGCGCTTTGATTTCGCCCGCCTTCATTCGGTTTTCGATGTCGGGTCTCACCCAGTACTTCACTGAGTGACCGAGGCCGAGCCCCCTATGAACCAACGACACGCGCGCGCCTGACCGAAAGAGGTCGAGCGCCGTATCGCAGGCTGAGTTCTGTCCGCCGACGACAACGACGTCCAGGCTCGCATACTTCAAACCCTCGTCGTAATAGTGACTCACGTGAGGCAGTGTTTCTCCAGGAACTCCGAGCGCGTTCGGTTGACTGTAATATCCGGTGGCGAAAATTGCAGTCTTCCCTCGGAACGTGCGCCCGCGAGCATCCTGTGCCTCGAATATGTCGTCGCGCTTCCGAAGCGAGCGGACCTCCGTAAATCGACATATCTCCAACTTCTCTGATTCTGCAACTCGCGAGTAGTATTTGAGTGCTTCGAACCGGGTGGGACGGATACCCGCGGAGATGAGCGGAATCCCACAGAGCTCAATGAGCTCCGAAGTGGAGAAGAACGTCATATCGACTGGGAACAGACGGACCGCATCGGCAACCGAACCTTTCTCGAGTATCAACGCGCGGACTCCACACCGTCGCAGTAGAATTCCGCAAGCAAGGCCGATAGGGCCGCCGCCGATGACGAGAGTATCGTAGACCACTTCGGGAGGAGCGGGTTGAGGCGCAGAGACTTTCATGCGCTTTTCGTATCACAGAACGAATGCCAGTCCTATCGCGCCGAGAGCTGGTTCACCGCACGACGGAAATGCCCAACTATTCGCCCTGTTTGAGCCTGCGGGGCATTCCGGCTCGAACAGCCGTATAGTGTTGGTCGATGCTCGTCGACGCGGCAAATGTTTCCGGCGATATCGCCTGAGGCAAAACGATCTGTGGCAGAACCATTAGGTCACTCACACCCATTTCGGCCGAGAACGTCAATCCGCGCTTCGGAACCAAAATGATGTCTTCCGGTTTCCAAGCGCGCGGGACAGTGATCTTCTCTTTGCCCGAGCCTGCCGGCACATCAAACGTGCAACCGCTCAGGGCTTCGCCCAGGGTAATGGGAACCGGCAAGAGCGTACAAAAGTCCCACGCTCGAACACCGTCGACCGAGTCAAGCGAATCACGCATTGATGATCTCACCGACGTATCGCCGTATTGAGCAGCAAACACTTTCAGCGCCTCTTCCAGCATCGAGCTCGATTTCTGCGGTGGTGCAATGAACGGATAAACGAGGAGAGCCCCCGTTTCGCCCGTAGGTGTTTCGCAGCCCTTGCCCTCGATACGGATTTCCAGGCCAGGACGAAACATCGACGGAATCGAAACACGCTCCGGTCCGCCAAATGTCGCGATCTCGACCACAACGCCGGTGAGCGCCTCACCAACGGTGACCGGTACGTTAACGAGCAGATTGCCATCGTTCATCGCGTAGTAAAGGTCGGGCCGAATGTCGATGCGCACATCGAAGCGCTCCCAGCCGCGCGAAACCTCCATCACCGTTCCCGGAAGCGTCCCTGCAGGAACATGAACTTTCATGCGTCGGATCTCACCCGCGGCGGACCCCGGAAGGGCAAGCTCTCGCTCGACTCCAAAGTATCGCTCCAGAGAGGAAAGGTAGAAGTTGAAGACGCGTGAGCCACGAGACTCGAACCCGGAGCTCTGAGGCGTCGGTGCCATGGTTTTCGGCCGCGCGGGTTTTTTGGGTGGGGACTTGACCAGCGGTTCTTTGGGGTGAAGTCGATCCTCGATATCCTTGCGGAACTGCTGCTTGAGCTCAGTTCGCTTCTTCGTCACCTCTGAGCGGCGTTTCCCTAGAAGATTTCCGACCAGTCCGCCCATAGAGAATTTCTTGGACTTCGCGGACTCTCCGGTGTGTTCCTCACCCCAAGGAGTTACGTCTTCGTCGTCGGTGGCCTCAGGCTGCGGTTCGGCAAGCGCTGCCTTGTGACTCACTTTCAGATCGTGTTCGCCGAGCTTTCCACGCAGAGCGTCCCAGCGATCCTCTGTATCTACTACCCTCGCGTCAATCTTCACTCCACGGTTCTGCCCCTTCTCCGGCGCAGGCTCGGGAGGAATATCGTCTTCGATTTCAGCAGCGTCCGGGTCGATGTCGGCGTGCTCATAACCCATCGCTTTGTTGTATTCGTTGCGACGGACCGGATCCGTGAGAGTTTCGTACGCCGCCGTGACATTCACGAAACGACTCATGTGCTCGGGGCTCGCACGGTCCGGATGATATTTTAATGCCAGAGCGCGATAGGCTTTCTTGATCTCGTCGAAGGGCGCATGCCGGCGGACCCCGAGGATCTCGTAGTAATCCGGTTGCTTTTCCTGCTCGTCGTCTTCGAATGTGTCCATCGTCATCGCTGCGCTCTCAGCCAGGAGATTTGATACATGTAACAGCTTTCCAATTCGAGCGCGACGCCGGGTTTCCCACCGATCTCTCAATGCGAGGCATTCCGAACTGGCGGCGCGCTACTCGCCTTCATCCCAGAGGAGCACTCCGGACGACCCGACGCTTCCTAGGCCCAGCGCGCATGCGAGCGGTTACCCGCGCGTCAGCTTGGCCAGGCGCACCAGTTAGGGGTATCGACGGTGCACTGGGAAATCTTTACCGCGCCCGAACATTCGATAAACTCAATAGAACGCAGGTGGTTATCAGGGCAAAACCCCCATTTTTGGCGAGCGATGAGCGACCGCTTGGGATATTGTCCCAGTGGAGGCACCGAACCGGAAGGCGTGGAAATTCATCTTCGGACGACCTCTTCGAGCACCCATCATTTAGAAGTCAACGAATTAGGGTAACTCGCCGAAAAGAGTATGTGAATAAGAGCTGCGTTGCGCGGGAAAAACCGGCAGCGCACAGCAAATTACAGGTTTCGCTTCATGAGCCGGGCTTCGAGCATTCAGGGAAAACTAGTTTCGGGGGCGCTTCGAGATCAGCGTCAGCGCTTTCGTTCCCGGAACTCTCGCTGCTTGGAAGGGGTCTCCGTCGACAGCGGAGAGCACGTCCTGCTCTGGTCGGGACTTACGCAACTCACCTCCCGGGAGCAAGTGGAGGCTATGTTCCGTCGGCTGGAGCAGATCGTGCGCCGCGTTCGGACTCTTCCAATGCTCGATTACGGCGTCGACCGTCAAGGCACGCCGTATATCATGACACAATACAAAGAGGTCGAGTCTTTGGCGATCGCCGCGAGAAAAGCGGACGCTCCAATTGCATTCTATCTCTGGCAGATGGCGCTGCAGATCGCAAAGCTTCATCGCAGCGGAATTGCATTCGGCGACCTCTCCGAAGATTCTTTCATTGTCGATTCTCTGCACCGCGTGCATCTCTGCGGCATCCCTCCGCTCGGCGCCTCTGCTCCAAGCGAGGGCGCCAATGATCCGACTCTCGCCTACGCGGCGCCGGAACAGGGCTCTCCGAATGCAGATCCTCTTGCTCAAGATGTGTTTGCGTTCGGGGCTCTCACGCATCTTCTTCTCACTCGAAGGGCGATTCCTCGCTTCGCTTCCAAAACGCAGCTTCAGGAGTATGCGAAAACCCAACTGCCCGGCCTCCTCACGCTGTATCAGAACGCGCCGGAATGGTCGCAGGAGCTTCTTCAAGCCACGCTGAGTTGGAATCCGGCGGAGCGCCCATTGATGAGCGACGTGGTTACCGTCACGGGCAGCGACGTCCCCATCGGTCAGCGGAGCGCGCTTTGGCTGAGCAACTTTCGTGACGTTTCCTGGCCGCAGATCAAGCTCGGAGAGGTACCCGAAGATTCCTTTCATAAGGTCATCATCTTCTCTTCGTTCCTGCTCTTCTTTATCGTCGCCGGCACGTATGGGGTGAGAGGGCTGAAGCTCCTCCCGCACACGGAATCGGTGGATGCGACCCAATCGTTCGACAAGGTCACAACCGATCTGACGAAAATCACTTCTCTCACTTCTGCCGGTAAGGACACTGCGCCTGCCGCGATTCCGAAAGGCTCCGGTTTCTTCCAGCAGCTCGAGACGACCTCTCCTGATTATACAATTCCTCCAGCTCCCGTGTCGGTGACCACCGCTGCGAATGCACCCGAGACGGAGCTCGAACGATTCGCATCGCTCGAAGAGCACGACATGGTCGGTCAGTCGCTGATGCGCGCGGTTCCCGTAAACGACCTGATCTCGCTTCTCCGAAAAGGCCCGGAGGAAAATAGAGACCGCTACACGAGCGCCGCCCGAGAGCTGATTAATCGGGATCAGTTGAAGGCCGCCCCGCGTCTCGCCATCCTGGCACTGCTCCACACTGACTCGCGAAAGATTGGAGAAGAGCGACGAGCCGCCTTGGTCAATGTGGTCGATGAATCGGCAAGCCTCGACGAGATCGGCGTGCTCTCAAGGTGGGGAACCGAAGACGCGGCAGTGGTGCTCTCGGCGCTTGCTGCACGAGGTCGCTCGGCCGAGATCGCTGCCGCCGCATTTCTCAACCTCGCTTCGAGGCCGCATGCGAATCCGACAACCGCTGCGCTGATGAACTATATCAAGCAGGAACAGCTTTCCCTCACAATGGGAGAGCTGAGAGCTTTCGCGCTTCTCACACTCGGCAATTTCGCAACGCCCGGGGACATCCAGCTCGCGATCAGAAAGCTCGAGGCCAAAGCCTCTGCACTCGATCTTCGCCTCATGCTTCTCGGAAGGCACGCTCCGTCCGAAGAAGCACCGTGGTGCGCGAATCTCATCATCGTCGGAAGCTGCTTCAGCCGATACGACTGACACCAATTAGTCGTTCCAATCCGTTTCATTTGAACAATAAATTTTTCTCATCCCGGTGCTCCTGGTAAGAGTTCACGCATCAACTCGAACAGGGAGCGACACGACATGGAACTCGGAGCGCGCATCGTTTCAGCAAAGAAAATGTGGGGCAGATTGGTCGTTCAGTATTACGAGCTCGGTGACCCCGAGGTGCTCGCGTGCCCCGACTGTGGCTGTAGACAGGAGCTTCAGCTCGAACGAAGACCACTCAGCTTCGGACCGGCCGAGATCCAGTGCCCCCGATGCCGTTTACCTCTCGCAATGGTCTCGTCGCAGCTTGTCGATGAGTTCGCGAGCGCCGAGCTCTCCGTTCAGTGTGCACCATAACTTGGCGTTGAGCGGGGTAGCGGTTACCCGGGTTAAGGGCGCCTTCTGCCACCGGCCCGGCATCTGCACTTGACCCAACCGCAGAATAACTCACTTTTTCTCGTGTTGGATGCTCTGAAAGGAAAATGGTAAGGTGGCGCCCCACAGTAGTTCCCTCCGAGCGCTTCCAATCCGAGTAGTCCCTCGCGCCGCTGTTGATTCCGGGCCCTGAAAGCCGAGAATCGGCAGCAGACAGCCGATACGGTTTCAGACACATTCCTTGCTGAGGTTTCCTACAAGCTCTCACACCCAACTCGTCGGGTGGGTGCGGTCCGAGTCTATCCTTTCTTTCTCATTCACTTCCGGAGGTCACCATGGAAGACATTCCACGCTCGCCATCACGCGAGACGAGCCTGACTTCCAGAAGAGTGGAGGTCGACGACACGCATTGGGCGGTTCTCGAGCCGAGAGTCATGTACGACGGACATATGTATATCTTCGTTTGCGTGCACTTTCCGTCAGACGGTGAAGAATATCTTCGCGAGAAGCTCGAGTCGCTCGTTGCGGACGAGTACGCCGACCTTTGCGAACGTGCATCGTGCGGACACTGGACGTTGCTGAATCACACTCAGCTTGACGACCACGGACTTTACGCCACCAGGCCACGTTGAGCTCAGCAGGTTGCTTTCGGCCCTGCTGCGTTCACTTTTTCAGACCTTCCCCACTTTTCAACACGGCAAGGAGCGCGAGCTCGTCTTTCGTGAGCGACGAATGCGACCTCGCGGTGACATTCCGAACGCGTTTCGCTCCGCGATCGAGCAGCGCAAGCACCTGCGGATGAATGTAGAACTTTCTACAGGTCGCGGGCGTATTCCCCAAACACCGCGCCACCGATTTGACCGTTTCGACCAGATGGCGCTTTCCTACGACCTCCCCACTCGTGCTCCGGATTTCTCGAATGAGCCGATTTGCAAGCACACTGCCGCTCCAGGTTCGAAAATCCTTTGCCGTCAGCTCCTGTCCACTGACCTCGCGCAGATAATTGTTCACATCCGTCGAGCTTACCCGCCGAACGCGTGAGCCCACGCGGTATTCGAAGAGGTGCTGCCCGGGAAGCTCCTGGCATGTCCGCACGATGCGCGCGAGCGTCTTGCTCTTCACATCGATCTCATGATGCACACCGCTCTTGCCTCGAAAAGCGAAATGGACGGTAGCGCCGCGGATTCGAACGTGGCGATTCGTCATGGTGGTCAAGCCGAACGAATGATTCGTTCGTGCATACTCGTCGTTCCCGACGCGGATATGGGTATCTTCAAGGAGCCTCACCACAGTGGCGAGCACTTTCTCCCGCGGCATGCCCTTGAGCTTGAGGTGCCGCGACACCCGCCGTCGGATCTTCGGAAGGGCCTCGGCGAATTCCACGAGCCGATCGAACTTGGTAAGGTTCCGCCTTTCGCTCCAGCGAGAATGATAGCGATACTGTTTGCGCCCTCGCCCATCACGTCCCGTGCACTGAATGTGTCCGCGCGGAGAAGCGCATATCCACACGGCATCCCAAGCCGGGGGGATAACCAGCGCTCGGATACGGGTCAGTATTTTCGGCTGTTTGATTACGCGGCCGCGTGAATCATAATAGCGGAAAGACTTCCCACGCCGCTCACGCCGAATCCCCGGCTCATTCCCTGTAACGTAGACGAGTTGGGCCGCACGCGCATGACGCTTGGCGACAAGAATTTTCTTTTGCTCCATCACTGGACCGAGTAGGCGGCCCGGCGCGTTTCGGTGCTGCAACCGAAACGCACAGGCTGCGAGCACTAGTAACGGCGGCGATACCCGTCACGATATCCATCGTGATCGGAATCATCTATTTCATGTCCAATCAACGCGCCCGCCCCGGCTCCGGCTGCACCACCGAGCAGCGCGCCCGCTCCGGCATTTCCGTTCTGGCTACCGATGAGCCCGCCAACGACCGCCCCTCCGGTACCGCCGATCGCGGCGCCTTTCTCGGTGCGATTCCAGTCATCCAGGCGCTTTACCCCGCCATCGGCACAGCCGATAGATGTTGCAACTAAAGCAGCTAGCGTGAAACAATGAATTGCTTTCATAAGCTTTGCTCCGCTGATTCTGTGTTTTCAGAACACCAGGGTATACGAGCAAAGCTTTTCAGCTCATGATCCTGCTCAGCTTCTCCCGTGGCCGGGCCGTTCCGAGACGCAAGTCCGCGCTAGGCCTAGAGCTCTGGAACATCGATTCCCAAAGCCGTTGCCAAATCGATGCGGTGATCCTGCTCGTCTTTGAGGATTCCCCGAATATGCTCGGCGATCGCATACTCACCAAGCGCTTCGCATTGCTTGATCCGGTCTCGGTAGTTGCGAACTGTTTCGTTCTCATTATCCAGATCGAACCGAAGCATGTCCTCGGCCTTTTCTGAAGTCTTCACCGGCTTCGCCTCGACCGTCGGCATTCCACCAAGGTAATCGATCTGCTCGCTGATGATCAGCGCGTGTTTCAGCTCCTCAGCGGCATGACCTTCCAATTCCTTCGCGATGTGCATGTATTCAGGTCCTTTGAGAACCTTCGAATAATTCACGTACGCGATGATCGCTTGGTATTCCCGGGCGAGATCTTCATTCAAGAGCTCGATAAGCTTCTTGCGATCGACCGTTTTGTTCGAGTCCATTTTATTCTCCACTAAATGATTCATTGGCGCGTCATTAGGAACCGGCACGAGGCAGGGGAACGCCTTGAAGGGTATAGGCCGGAGGAACGTAGAAGTTGAGCATTCGGAGCGGCGCCCGACCGGTGTTCGTAATCTCGTGGGCTTCTCCGCGCTCGATCAAGAGAAGTTTGTTCGGCCCGAGCGGGATACGTTTCCCGTCTACGATTGCCGTTCCTTTGCCGCTCAGAACAAATATCCACTGGTCGGCACCCCGATGACGGTTCTCCGGACCGCCGGTGCTCCCACCCGGCGTAAGTACCATTTCTGCTGCCTGCGACCTACCGTTCCCGATGGCCACGCGAAACTCTGCGCGAAAGTGAATTGTTTTTGTTTTCATGATTTTCCCAATCCCGATGGAGAGTAGCGCAGCCCGCGGCCGGTCCGACCTGATCCCGGTCATTCATGCCGTGCGGTTTTGGGGTCTATCCTGCCCAAATGAAAAATAAATTTATGGTTGCGTCGATCTTTGCCTTCTGCTTGTCGCTCCCTTCGTCGCAAGTCCTTGCGGAGAATGCGCGAGGGAGCGCAAGCGGCGGGTCTCAACAGGGGACCAGCGTCGGCGGCGCAACGAGCGCTGGAGGCGGCGCCGCTTCGTCGGGCGCGACTCGAAGCGGCTCCGTCGGATCCGCAAAGACATCCGGTGGCCCCTCTGACACGGGCTCTGCGAGCAAGCAGGCGGAAGGAAAAGGAAGCTCAAACACCACGGCGCCCGCCACTTCCGAGCTCGGCGCAAAGGAAAAGCTACAGCAGGGCACCACGTCGGGCCCCGCAATCGGACACGAATCAACCGGCGGAGCAGGTCTCAACGACAACCATCTATAAACATTTATCCACAACTTATGAGGCACTCATGAACACTTTCCTTAAGCTCGTAGGTCCAGCTCTTGTCTTAGCGGCGCCCGCCTTGGCGGCCGCGGATTACGATCACGATGGTCGCGGTTACTCGCATTATGACCGCTTTTGGAGCTCGCCCCGCTGGTCAGAAAGCGGATGGCACGACCGGCGGATCGGCTATAATGATAGAGCGATCGAGCGCGGCGTGAGAACCGGCGAGCTCAGCCGTGATGAGGTACGTGAGCTCCGAGAGCGGCAGCGGGACCTCCGTCGGGATGAGGCCGAGTTCCGTTCAGATGGACGGCTGTCCGGGAGCGAACGAGAGCAGCTGCGGGATGACTATAAAGACTATCGGAAGGACCTTCAGCACAACTTGCATGATGGCGAGCGACGATAGAAGCCGCGACAAGGCAATAGCTCGACTCAACCGTCTTGCAACGGCGCTCGACGATTCGTTTCGGATTCCCGGGACCGAGCTCCGCTTCGGCCTGGACCCCATCCTTGGTCTCCTTCCCGGGATCGGGGATGGGCTTTCGGCGCTGTGCAGCGCGTTTATCATTTATGAAGCAGCGCGACTCGGTGCCCCGAAGAGACACCTTTTCTTGATGGTGGTGAACGCTTTCACCGACGCAGCCGTGGGAACCATACCATTCCTTGGCGACCTGTTCGATTTCTCGTTCCGTGCCAATCGTCGAAACTTAGAGCTTCTCGAATCCCTTCCGCACTCGTCATTCGCGGCACCGCGCAATCCGAAGTCTGTCGGGACGTTAGTTTTCGTATTTGTGGCGTCGCTCCTCTCTGCGGCCACGATAGGAGTCGGGGCGCTGATCTATTGGCTCTTCGGGCTCATCCGAGAGTCCTGACCACGAAGGTGCGATCTAGCCGAAGATGTGGTTGATGCCCCGGTTCACGGACTCGAGCATGCGCCCAAATCCCCGCTCAATACGAGAGCCGCGTCGAGTCTCTTTTGAAGGGGACGCTGGACGATCTTCGGCGATAATCTTTCGATACTGTTGGTTCTGGGCGAGCGGTGCGAATGCAGGCTCTGATTTCGCGCGTTCTTTAATGCTCTTGTTACCCTTCGCTGCTTCAGCAAGGTGCTGGAGTGCCTCATCCATCTTCCCGATCTTCGCATTGAGCAGCGCGAGCTGATAAGAAACCTTTTGATCGGCTTGAAGTGTCGGATCAAGTGATTCGAGCACTGCAATCGACTCGTCAAACCGACCCGTCTTCTTGTAGCAGAGCGCGAGATATATCTTGGCGGTCGCGTCGTTTGGCCGCCGGGCGAGCACACTGCGAAACATAGGCGCGGCATCGGTGTATTCCGAACGGTGAAATGCGCGTTGACCTTCGCTGAGAAGCCCGTTCGTCAGATCGTCTGCGCTCGGAGCCTCCACATGGGGCATCGGCTGAGCCGGAGCTACTTGAAATTCCGTCTCGTTGAAACGCGGCCGAGCCACCGAGTTGCTGCTCCAGAACACGGAAAGGCAGATCATCGCAACTCCCAGTACGGCAAGCCCAGCCGTAAGTGGACTGCGCCGAGCCGGAAGTACCTGCTCTCTGCGACCAAATCGCTCGAGGGCATCCAGAGCTTCTTCCGCTGAAGCAAAGCGGTCTTCCGGGCGCTTCTTGAGACATCTCATGATTACCGCTTCGAGCGAGTCCGGGCACTCAACGTGCTCGTCACGCGAACGCGGCGGAATCACCGGACTGTTGAGGTGCATCATCGCCAGCTCAATCGATGACGACGAGTCAAACGGAGGACATCCGACGAGCAGCTCATAGAGCAATACACCAAGGGAGTAGAGATCCGCGCGGCCGTCAACATCAAGATTGCGTATCTGTTCCGGAGCTGCGTATCGCGGCGTACCCTGGAAGATTCCCTCTTCCGTTACATGCTCGTCGCGCGGGACATCACCTTCACCCGAAGCAAAAATCTTTGCGATCCCGAAATCAAGCACACGAACGCTGAGAGAGCTCTGGTCGCGGATGAGAAGCACATTTTCCGGCTTGAGATCTCGGTGCACCACCCCGAGCTCGTGGGCCGCAACGAGCGCGGAGCAGATTTGGACTACAATCGATGTCAGCTCGGCGATCTCGAGAGCGCGTTTTTCATTGAGATATGAACGTAGGGTAACGCCATTGACGTGCTCCATGACCAAGTACGGCGCTCCGTCCGAGACACCGAAATCATGAACCGTCACAATATTCGGATGTCTGAGTAGGCTGGTCAGCCGCGCTTCGCGAAAAAATCGCGCGCGCAGGCTCTCGTCTTCCGCAAGACTGGGATGGAGTAGCTTGATCGCTACGTCGCGCTCCATGTATACGTGGCGCGCGAGATAAACCTCACCGCTTCCGCCGCGTCCTAAGAGCTGTCGCAGCTCGTATTTCTGATCGAGCAGTTGGCCAACGTGAACGGGCGTTTCAGCTAGGTGGCTCATGGTTTTCACTTACAATCCGCTACCGGCGGCTACATCGAAAGTCGGCCGACGGTGGGCAAGAGTTGAGCTTGGGGGCTCGAAGCGCTGGTGATTTACGGCACGTAGCGCGACGAAGGAGTGCCAGGCGCAAATAAATGCGAATCGGGCGCCCCGCTCAATCTGCGCTAGGAGAATCCGCTAGCCGCGCGAAGCCGGGCTTCGGCTCCGGCTCACGGTTCCGCGAACGCGCGTACACCTGAGTGAACTCGGCGCCGAAGAGCAGAATCTGCGCAGAGTAATAGCTCCAGAGCAGAATGATCGCCAGCGAGCCGGCAGCTCCGAAGCTCGACGTGACGGCAGCTCTCCCGAGGTACAAGCCGATGAGCTGCTTCCCCACCGTGAAAAGGACGGCGCTTGCGAGAGCTCCCATCCAAACCTCGGACCAGTGAACGCGCACGTTCGGCAGGTAGCGAAACATCACCGCGAACAGCACCGTCGTGAGCGCAATGGAAGCGGCGACGTTGACCACCTGAAGCAGAAATGCAGAGAACGGAAGATACGCGATCGAGTATCGCGCGAAGAAGCTGATGGCTGCGCTCGCAAAAAGCGATACAAGCAGCAGAAATCCGATTCCGACAATCATCGTAAACGAGAGCCAGCGGTTGCGGAAGAAACCGACGACCCCTTCGCTCTCCACACGGCGAACATCCCAGACGGTATCCAGCGCAAGCTGCAGCTGAATCATCACCCCCGTGGCGCCGAACAGCAGGCCGATAACCCCGACGATTGTTGCGACGAGGCCGTCCTGACTCTTATAAGCACTCTCGATCATTTCACTGACGGCCTTCGCTCCCTGTTCGCCGATGAGGCCGCTGATCTGTTCGATCACCTTCCCTTGGACCGCCTCGTTACCGAGGAACACGCCGGCACATGCAATGACGATGATGAGGAGCGGGGCAAGTGAAAACACGGTGTAATACGAAAGAGCTGCTCCAAGCATCGGAGCCTGGTCCTCATTCCACTCGGAAACGGTCTGCCGAAGCAGTCCGATAATTGAGCCTCCGGTGCGGCCTGACTTCGCCGTCGTTTTCGAGCTCGCCGATTTTGGAGATGCCATAGGTCGGACTTTTATACCGGCGATTTTGCGCCAATCTGAACAACTGGCTCATATTGTCTATGGACGGTCAGACATCCAATGACCGGAATCATAGAAACATAGCGGGGATCAGCGAACTGTGGCATGAGGTGAATTCATGGTTTCACAACTCGGAGCGAATTATGGCCGCAAACTCTTTGAATATCCTCGGCATCTCGGGAAGTCTTCGCAAAGGGTCGCTCAACAGCGCTGCGCTCCGCGCAGCGACCGGGCTCGCACCAAGTGGAGTAACCTTCGAGAGCTTTGATATCTCGACGATCCCGCTCTACAACGAAGATGTTCGGGAGCAGGGCTTTCCTTCTCCGGTCGAAGCGCTACGCAGCAAAGTGAAAGCTGCTGATGGAATTCTCATCGTCACACCTGAATATAATTACTCGATCCCCGGCGTGCTCAAGAACGCAATCGATTGGGTATCGCGCCCCCCGGAGCAACCGTTTGACGGGAAGCCGGTTGCGCTTATGGGGGCGAGCATGGGCGGTTTCGGAACAGCGCGTGCGCAATATCATCTGCGGCAAGTTTTCGTCTATCTGAACGGGCACGTAATGAATCGCCCGGAAGTGATGATCAGCGTCGCACACACGAAATTCAACGACCAGGGCGAGATCACCGACGAGAAAACAAAGGAAGGCATTCGAGGCCTTCTGACCGCGTTTCAAGATTGGGTTTTGGCGCACCGCAACCGCGCGGCCTAAGCAAAAACCGCACCTGTTCGGGATCATTTCGAACGGTATTCCGCTCGGGCATATTCACCTCATCACTGGAGGTGCTCTATGCGACAAATCCGGCAATCTCTCGTTCTACTGAGCCTAGTCGCTCTCACGCCATTAAATGCCTGCTCTGCGCACCACGAGCGGAGCGTGTCGTCGGTTGAGGTCAGCGATCCGGGTACGTATGACTCCCCCAGAGTAGAAAGAACAGAGACAACAAAAGTAGAAGAGCACGATGACCGCGGTCACGGCTTGTTCAGCATACTCGGGGACATCGTTGCCCTGCCCTTCCGCGCTGTCGGCGGTTTGTTCAGTGCAATATTTTCGTAGCTACCGTCCGCTTCGCACCGCTTAGCGCTCCACCGACCTGATAACCGCGCGCACTGAGATATTCAACCATCATCCGCCGCGCTTGCTGCTGAGTCGGGAGCCTTCCTCTGCAGGGAGACTGATGGTCAGGGACATCAGTCTGGGTCATCCGGCCCGATTGAAGCTCGAGGGTATAACGACGCTCGCACAGTGTCATTCCGAGCGTGCGTAGGCCCCAATTCGGAGCCCCTTGTACAAGACCAAAGAGCCCCTCCGGCCCCACACGGTCTGTCGCCAGCTTCGTTACACGATAAAGCGGACGGAGCTGGGGGACAACACTCGGGCGCAGGATTGAGCTCCCCTCGAGCGCTGCCGGAGCAGCGATTCCGAGATAATCGAGTAACGTGGGCACTACATCGAGCAGTTGCGTAGATTGAGGAATCACCCCGGCGTGCTTCCCGTGCGGAAAGAGAAAGACCAGGGGCACGCGCTTTTCTGCATCCCAGTGCACGCCGTGATCGGACGAATACACAAGAATTGTGTTGTCGAGCAGGGCCCTTTTCCGCAACAGCTCAACGACCCGCCCGAAGAATTGATCTGACCGAAAAATTTGGCTGTCATACAGGTCGCGCTCCTTTGCCGCGCCGTTGTCACCCGGCGTGAAAAAATGTCGTTGATCTTCCGGGTAGGAGCAGCAATGAGTGTCCATCAGATGCAGATGCATGAAAAACGGGCGGTCGGCGGACTCGATGAACCTGAGCGCCTCGTTGAGATGCTCCTCGTCCAGATCGTTCCTTTTCACTCCACCGGTCTCTGCCGCAACCGCACCATAAACGTCAACCATGTCTCGTAGGCCGGTGAGATGCAGCACTCGATCGGTTATCCTTCTCGTAATCTCGAGCGCGAAGAGATACTCCCATTCTAAGCTCGTCCGGATAAGCGCCGGCAGCCGGTCGAACGTCGAATCAGGAATACGACGACCATTAATCCAATCGAACGCCCCGCGCATGTTCAGCATCGAGGACTCACCGTAGTAGTCCACCGAACGCTGAAAAGTGGAATAGCCCCAACGACGAAGAGTCGCCGGGAAACTGTACCGTCCGTAGCGCCCCACATAGAGCTGCGGAGGGTAGAAGACATGAGTCGTAACCGGGTTGATGCCGGTCAACATCGAAGTCGTCGAGCTGGTGGTCATCTGCGAATTCGGAGCCGCCTGGAGGGCGACCAGCGCCTGGGAGCGCAGCGACTCGAGAACGGGCGTCGTCGGCCGTTCGGCACCGTACAGTGACATCGCGTCGGCGTCCACGCCATCGCTCGCGAAGAGAATGATATTGGGGCGCGAGCTCGGTTCTTGGTTGATCACGATGTCCGGCTCTTCGTGAGCGTTGAACGAAACCGTCGCGAGCATTACGAGAGCTGAAAGAGCAAGCACGCAAAGCAGTCCGCGAGGCGCCCCTGCCGGCGCTTCCGCCTCCTTGGCGGAGATGCGGCGGACGAGCACGGTCATGAACATGAGCGCGCCCGCGCAGTATGCGATTCGACTCAGGCCATGAGCATGAACGATGCCGCGCCCAAAGATCGTGTATGTAAAATTGTCCACAAGGAGCAGCGTCAGCGCAACCAGCACCGACGCCGGAATCAAGGACGGAAGCGGCAGGCGTTCCATCGTCGAACGACATGGCGCGATCCGGACAGCAGTCCAAACCAAAAGATGCAACAGGAGAAGGAACACTGCCAATCCGAAGGCAGTATTTACCGCTACCTGAACGTTGCGCAGGAGCGGGTTCCAGCCGAGAAACGAGCTCTTCGTGATCTGAAAGACCCATTCCAGCCCGGCGAGCAGATACGCAGCGACTACGCTGAGCCGAGCAGCGAAAGGCAAGCGGAGAGACATTGTTTCTGCCCGAAATGGTTCATCATCGCGGATACCTTAGCATCGATTCTCGACGTCGGCAGCCGGTTGTCAGCGCTCAGTGCTTCAGCTAGATTTCAGCTATGAAACAAGCCATGCCGGAATACTCATTTTCTCGCGAATCTGCATTGAGCGGTGGATCCGTTCCTGCCAAAGGTCAGAGCACGGCACTCTTGTTTGCGCTGGCACTCTCAGCGACGCTGCTTACCCCTCGAACTGCGCACGCCTACGTCGATCCCGGGACTGGAAGCATGGTTCTCCAGCTGCTTCTCGCCGGCGCAGCTGGCGTAGGAGTGCTTTGGAAGCTGGTATGGCGACGAATCGTGAGATTTGTGAGGCCAGGGGCGACTGATGTGCGGGCGGCCGCGCCAGGCGCTCCGATTCCGCAGAAAGACGAGTGAGCTCAAACAAAGTGTGGCGGCCTTTCTCGCTACGATTACCGTGGGATAGATGACCTTGATCCCGACGAATTCTTCAATCGAGACCGGCTCGTTTCGCGACCGATCGAATCAAGTCTTTTACGAAAACGGCGCTGTCCGACGAGCGCTCTCCACGCAGGGGCTCGCTGACTGGGAGGCGCTCCAGCGCACATCGTTTTTTCGGACGGCGCTCACTGATGGCGAGATCGTCGATACGAAACGGGTTCATGAGGCCCCTTCTCCTCCCGGACCATGGGTCGCTGTGCTCGAGCACGCCCAAATTCCGTTCATCTCGTACCCGTACGAATGGAGCTTCAGCATGCTGCGTGATGCCGGATGTCAGCAACTTCGCCTACTCGAGAAGGCGCTTGGAGAGGGGCTCATTCTCAAGGACGGCTCGTCGTTCAACAGTCAGTTCGTTGGTGCCAGGCCCGCTTTTATCGACATCGGGTCGTTTACTCGCTACGAGCGCGGGCGTTTGTGGGAAGGCTATCGGCAATTTTGCCAGATGTTTCTCTTCCCACTTCTCTTGACCGCGTATGCGAGGGTGCCTTTCCAGCTCCTTTGTCGAAGCTTCCCCGACGGCATCTCTGCCCTGCACTGTCGGCGACTGCTTGGTGCTCGCGCGCTCCTTCGACGTGGCGTACTGAAACATGTGGTGCTTCAGTCCGTGCTCGAACGGCAGCTAGGAAATACCGAAATCGGTCTCCGTTCTGAGCTCGAAAACTCACCCGTCGACGCGACGCTCGTGAAGTCGACCGTCCGATCTCTTGCAAGCGTGCTCGAGAAGCTCGCGTATCCGGCCGAACGGACAACATGGTCCCATTACAAGTGCGACGAAAGCTACGCCCCCGAGGATCTTGACCGCAAGCGGGACTTCGTGCGCCGCATTGCGTGTTCTCGACGCCGGAGCCTCACGTTCGATATCGGCGCGAATACCGGTGAATTTGCTCGTATCGCCGCTGAGTGCTCCGACTACGTCGTTGCGCTCGATGGAGATGAGCATGCCATCGAGCGGCTCTATCGAAAGCTCGCAGAAGAGAAGAGCTCGAGCATTCTTCCGCTCGTGTTTGATGCGACCAATCCGACGCCTGCCTCGGGCTGGCGGTTACGCGAACGAAAATCGCTCGAACAGCGGGGACGACCGGATCTCGTTCTTTTTCTGGCAATCGTTCATCACCTTGTGATTACGAACAGTGTGCCAGTCACCGAAGTGCTCGACTGGCTCAGGGAGCTGAACGGCGAAATCGTTTTCGAGCTTGTCACGAAAGAGGATCCGCAGGCGCAAAAGCTTCTCCGGAACCGCTCGGATCAGCAGGCGGACTATACTCGCGAACATGTTGAAGCGGCGATGCGTGAACGGTTCCACATAGCCGATCAGCTTGAGTTGGGCGGGGGCAGACGCGTGCTCTACGCTCTCGCGCCAAAATAGACGCACGGCTGCCCAAAATAAAAAACCCGGCGGTGGAGCGCCGGGTCGATCGGTTTGCACCCTGCACTCTGCAAGGCGCGCCGCTGCGTTACGCCTTACGCCGCCGCTTGATTCCAGCGCCGACCAGGCCTGAAGAGAGCAGCAACATTGTTGCCGGCTCCGGCACTTCGTTGCAGTTGCAACCCGGTGTCTTCGCGTGAACGATTACCACAGCGTCATTGAAGTCGCGGTCGGAATGAGTTCCTGCGAGATCATCTTCGAAATAGAACGCGTAGTCACCGGCCTGAACAGCATAATTCGCACCGTTCAAGGCGACAGTGCCGCTGGTCACGACTCGTTGTGCAACGATGTGCAGCAAATTGTCGATATTGTCCGAGGCAATGCTACTAAACAGACCTCCGGGGCCATTCAGAGCAAAAACAAATTGATTCGTCGGCCCAACATACGCCGAGAAGTCGTCTCCCGCGGTGTCCGAACCACTGAGCAATGTCGTAAAGTGGTGGTTCGCCGTGTTGAGCAACCCGATACTATTCTGACCGGCGTACCCGGCAACTTCGAGCGCGAGCACCCCAGAGAGGTCAACCGGTCCGCTGAAAGCACCGAAGGAATAAAAGTCGCTCCCGACAAACGGCGCGAAAGCCGCAAGGTAGTCCGGCGGATTCTTGTCGAAGCTCCGTCCGTTCGCACCCGCCATGAAAGAGGCGAACCCCGGAATTACGGTTGCCGCGTTATCAAGAGTCGTTGCTGACGCCGGCGATGCGATCGCCGTCGCGAGTACCGCGCCAAGCAGTGCCCCGACTTTGGAAATAATCTGTGAATGCCACTTCGTCATTTTAATACCCCCCCACCCTTCACTCCACCCGAGGCGTTTGCGACTCGCGTAATTTGTAATTGATACCATTGTTATGCGGGTGAATTTGGGGCTGATACGTCAGAAATTAACAGGGAGACAAAATATTTTTCATGAACAAGTCTAGCGGGTTACGCCATCGAAACTAGTTTTCCCAGCGAGCCTGAAGGGTCGAACGACGGCGTCCTGGCCGGGATTACACCTGAGACTCGGCGGATACCGCCCTTTCGCCCCGACGCCGAAAGGTTCCTTTGTCGCTCCGGATCGTTGAGCGGCAGAATTTGAACTAAGCAGCAGAATTCCTTTCGCTTTCATTCGCTATACATTTACTCTAACCTATTCCCGTTAGTCGGCGTCTAAGATCAGGTCATGGCATACCCCCTTCACGCAAAATCACTCGTTTCACTCACGGTTTTAGACAATTCGGCTGACCGGCGCGCATTCTTCCGACTGCAACTTTTCCGCATCTCGCTTGGTCTCCTGCTTACTTTCCTTTTGTCTCGCAGCTTGGAAATTGGAGTGGCGGTCGAGTGGCTGCTCGCCGCTACGACAGCGGGCATCTTGTTCAGCGGCAGTCTCCTGTGTCGAGGGAAGAAGCTGATACGGATCCTCGTCTGGCACGCACTTGCGTTCGCCGTAGCCGACGGCGCACTGTCGATTACAAACTTCATTGTGGTCTCGCAGAAGTCCTCGACTCAGGCGAGTGACTTCTTGGTCTCCGCGATCTCGGATCAACTCTTCGTTACCTTTCTCTTCTATGCCGTAAGCTTCATCTCGAACTGGTTCTTTTGGACGAGCGCGGCGGCAGCCACGATTGAAGGGTTCCTCTATTCTGCCGTGTTTGTGTTCCTGATGAGCGGACACCGGAACTATCATTTGGACGCGCCGAAGTTGGTCAGCGCGCAAACCTGGAAGATAGATTTTCTGCAACGGCATCATGTCGAGCCGCAGCACCTTTTTATCGCCCTCGGCGGCGTGTTTCTCGTCGTCCTCGTATTTTACTTTCTGCTTGCCGGCAATCGGCCGTTATTCGGCAGAGAACGAAGCGTAAAAACGTTCGGAGGAAAGCGCTTGCTTTCGGCGACGGTTGTTCCCGCGGTCCTCATGTGCGCGTTGACCTACTACGGAAAAGTGCTTAACGCGCGCTACTCGGCCGACCTCAGCCGGGCCTCTCAGGGCGTGGGCGAGGCAGCGAAAGAAGGTGACAGCAACCTCGGCTTCCATAAAGCCGTCGGCCAAACAAACCAGCCTGCTGCGCTTGTGCGGCTCGAAGGCGATTACGAGCAGAATCCGTGGGCTCCGATGTTGTACTTTCGGGAGGGTGCACTCTCTGAGTTCAACGGAAAAGAGCTCGTTGTTGCATCGGCGCAGTACGACAACGACGTTCCGCGTATTCAACCGGGACAACCGTACGTTGCCCTCACCCCGGACACGAACCCACTGAGGGAGAATGTCGTCCAGTCCGTTTATCTGCTCATGAAACACAATACTCCGTTCGCAATCGATCATCCGACGCGAATTGGGTTGATCAAGAATCCGGATCCGGAGCGATTCACTCTCGCTTACCAAGCGGTCTCCGCTGCGCCCGGAGTCAAGGTGAACGAGCTGCTGGGCCAACCGGTCGGCGATCAACGCTGGGATCAAACGACTCTCAGCCACTACCTTCGGGCCCCGGGAAGCGCTTCAGCGAACCCACCCGAAAATATTCCGGTCGAGAACGACAAGGCGGTGCCCGACACGAACAATGAGGACCTGCGATACCTGGGGCTCACCAGACAGATTACCGGAGGGTATAGCGATCCGCTGGCTCGGGCAGAGCAGATCATTAACTATCTCTCTGCCGAGAGCATTTACACGCGGGACCCCGGACATCAGGTGGCGCCTGACGGCGATCCCGTCGCGCCGTATCTCTTCGCTCCTCCGAAACAGAAGCGAGGCTACTGCGTTCACTTCGCCCACGCCGCGGTTTACATGCTTCGTCTAGCCGGAATTCCCGCGCGTATCGGCACCGGATATTTGACCGACCTCACCTATGCGAAAGACGGTCATATCTTGCTGCAAATGGGTGACCGTCACGCTTGGCCCGAGATCTATATCGAGGGTCTTGGCTGGACAATCACGGACGTCAACCCGGCGCAGGCCGAAAACGAACAGGCGCCTGTGCCCGACGCAAAGCTCCTCGAGGAGCTGATGAACAAAATCAACCCGACCGAAGACTTTATCAAGCCGCCGGAGATTGTTGACGACAAGCCGCGCGAGCCGTCGCTCGTGGAACGACTCGTTGACAGCCGTTTCCTGTTCCCAGCCCTTGGCCTTGCGCTAACTGCGCTTCTCCTTTTTAAGCTCTGGCTGCGAGCAGGATACCGGCTGGCGCGAAGTGAGGAGCGCCGAATCCGTTTGGCATATACTGCGTTCGCATCGGAGCTGACCGATCTCGGAATTGCGCGCAGGCCCGGAGAGACTCGCCAAGAGTTTCGCGACCGGATTAACCGCTCATTGCAGATCGAGGCGGGCAAGATCACCTCGATCAACGAGCGGGCGTATTACAGCCGTGAGCTGCCGGGCGTGTCCGCCAACGAGATCTCCAGCGCTTTGAAGGAATGGAAGTCATCCTACGACCGAACGCATTGGAGGGTGAAGCGGTATCTGTCGATCGTGAGCCCGAGATCGCTCTTTCGGTTGTGGACCTGGTAGCAGCGAACAGTGAAATGGATGCAGCAGCGAAGAGAGACATGGTAGTGCCTGCGCGAACAAAGCGGCGACTACGGGCGGCGGGTTTCGTGCGACGGAGCCTTTTTTGTGCGTTGGTTCTCGGCCTCGGTGCTGTCTCGCCTGCAGTGTCTGCAGTACCTGCGCTCGATCCATCTGCGACTGACCCAACTGCGGTCGACGAAGGTGCTTCGTTCGATACTCTCCTCGATGAGGCGCAGGAGCTCCTTCTGACGAAACGTCCTATCGACGCACGGGCGAAGCTCCAGAAAGCGCTGCAAATGCGACCTGACGATTACCGGCCGCACATGTATCTCGGGCAATACTATCTCTTCGAGGTCGGACACTTCACGCTGGCCTATCGCTACCTCCTCACTGCCGAGGAGCTTTTCATGAAAGCGTACGGTCGAGGCAACGGAGAGGTGGAGCCCTCCCA
Source organism: Bdellovibrionota bacterium (assembly GCA_046328905.1). Taxonomy (GTDB): domain Bacteria; phylum Bdellovibrionota_C; class UBA2361; order SZUA-149; family CAZDWZ01; genus JAXLVP01. Next base: position 2,907,739 of record JAXLVP010000001.1, on the reverse strand, counting down.
ATCCCGACAGCATGCAACTTTGCTTTATCTCCGCGCAGAGGCCGAGCTGAATCTGGACAAGTATGAAGATTCGCTGAAAACTCTCGACCGATTCGGCTCCCTCTACTCGACAGACTGGTATCCGGGAACTCGGGCGTGGGTGCTCATGAAGCTGAAACGTCTCGATGAAGCGATCATGGTCGCCCAGTCTGGGCTGTTGCAGCAGGCCGACCCGCGCCGCACATATAACATTCTCGGCATTCTGCTCTCGGTCAAAGGCCAGAGAGAGCTCTCGCTCAAAGCCTTCCAACAGGCAATCGCCGCCGAGGTTTCGCTCGGTTCGCTCGGTCAGGTTGCAACGCCTTTGAACAACGCCGGCGAGGTATACCGCGAGCTGTTTCGAGACGAGCTTGCAGAAGCGTCATGGTTACGAGCAACCCGATTGCCGGACGGGTGCGACCATATCCTGCCGAGCTTGAATCTTTCGATCCTCTATATCGACGAGACACGTTTTTTCCAGGCGGATCGTGTGCTCTCCGACTTCCAAGCCTGCTACGCTCAGCAAGCAGAGCGAACCGATACTGAGCACCGAGCGCTCCTCGCTCTCGCAAGAGGAAAGATTGCCCTCCGCAGCGGAAACATTGACGAGGCCGTGGCACAGCTCACTTCAGCGACCGATCGCCAGCAGTGGTTTGGAAAGATCGGCACGAACGAGGATGACGTCCGATTCGCGGCCACGATCGTCATGTCGCAGGCGCTCGCAGCCAAAGCCGCTACGCTGAAAGACAAGGTGCACGATTCAATCATGGCCGCCGCACAGGACGACGCGCAGATTCCGGCGCTCCGAGTCCGTTCGTGGTGGCTCAATCGGCAGGCTCGAAACCAAGGCCAGAAAGAGATGGAGGACTTCGAGGATCTGTTCATCCGAAATACCGACACCATGCTCGAATACCCGACTCTCGGTAGCTTGTTTCAAGCGTTTCCGGTGAGCTCCTTTCGGAAACGGATTGAGCGGATGCGAGAATCGGATACACGCCCGGGGGCGCAGCTCTATTACAAGCTCTATCTCGCGGAAAATCTGCTTGCGCACAAAGAATACAAAGAGGCCGAGCAGCTTCTCACCGAAGCACGTGCCGCTTTCCGTCCCATAGATCGGCTCGCCTCGGCGCAGGCGCTGAACGATCTTCTCCTCCTCGACCGCGCCCGTCGCCATTTCTGGCAGAGTCCTACGAAGGAAAAGCAGGCCGAGGATATCAAGCGACGAGAAGAGCTTTATTCAATGCTCCCTGCGCAGCTTCGCTATTCAGAGCTTGCGCTTCCGGTAACAACGTCCTCGGCAGTCGATGGGAGCGCCGCTCAAAAGACTGTAACGCAGGTGAGGAAGCTCCTCGACACCCGTTTTGAGGAGATCGAGGGAGAGCTTCAGGAACTGCCGCGCTATCAGCTTCGCATCTCTGTCGATAAGAATGTTCCGAACGGAACGCAAATCACGCTCGAGCTTGTCGACAAAACGAAAGGGACTGTGCGGGCGTCCAGCTCGGGGCTCATCAACCCGGACAAAACGGGCCGGGCTGAGATAATCAATAAGTTCATCGCCGCTGCATTTTCGCATAAAGTAGACCCTCCCGCAGAGCCGGTGCCGAAGTTGGACTTGGTAGAAGGGATTTTATAGGAACGAGAGGAAAGAATGATTCAAGAATCAATTGACGCGCTCGGAACGCTGAGAAAGTCTCTACAAAAGGTCATCCGCGGTCGCGACGACACCATCAAGCTGGTGCTCACCGGGCTCGTTGGCGGCGGCCATGTGCTCATCGAGGACTATCCGGGCTCAGGAAAGACGACTCTCGCGAAAACTCTCGGACGATCGATTGATTGCTCGAGCGTTGCCGGAAAGCAAGATCACATCCTTCCCTTCCGCCGGATACAGTTCACACCGGACCTCTTGCCCACGGACGTTCTTGGGGTGAACGTGTTCGAGCCGAAGACATCCTCGTTTCACTTTCAGCACGGCCCGATCTTTGCGCACATCGTGCTCGCGGATGAAATTAACCGGACCGGCCCCAAAGTGCAGGCGGCGTTTCTCGAGTGTATGGCGGAACGTCAGGTGACCATTGACAATGTGACGTATCAGCTCGACGAGCTCTTCTTCGTCATGGGAACTCAAAACCCGCTCGACCTTGCCGGCACCTACCCGCTCCCACTCGTTCAGCTGGATCGATTTCTTTTGAAGGTCCCAATGAAGTATGTCGCGGCAGACACAGAGCTCGAGATTCTCAAGGAATCGGATCAGATCGCAGCCGGCGCGGAAAACGTCACGCCGGTTGTCACGCGCGAGCAGATTCTCACCGCGAGAAAGGCCGCGAGCGAAGTTCATATCAATGATGCGATTATTCAGGCGATTGTAGACATCGTGCAAAGCACGCGGAGTAATCCGATGCTTCAGTTCGGCGCGTCCACTCGTGCGGCGCTCATGCTGAAACGCTCACTGGGAGCTTGGGCACTGAACGAAGGGCGCGATTATGTAACTGAAGACGATCTGAAGTTTTTGAGCCCCTATGTGCTTCGTCACCGACTCCGATTCCATCCCGGAGCCGGCGAGCCGGAGGCGGCGTTCGGCGAGCTGATTCGACCGCATATCGAGAAACTGGTTCGGTCGAGCTATCGCCCAGCGGTTCACTAAGCTTCTTGCTCCGACAGGCGCATCTCGAAAGAGATGCGCCGCCGCCACACTGCTGTCCTCAGACCTTCCTCATTTTTCCGGTACTGACTTACAAGCGCTCACCGCACTTCACGAGCGCTAGCCGTCGCCGATGCGCGTACAGCTTTACGCCTCGACAACCCGCCGAGCCCGGAGCCCTTCAACAATTGCCGGAAGCAGCGAAACGAAAACGATCGCTAGGACGACGAGCGTAAAGTTGTTCTTCACGACGGGAATATTTCCGAACAGGTAACCAGCGGTAGTTAACGCCGAGATCCACAAGACCCCGCCGCCGAGACTGTAGCTGAAGAACTTAGGGAACGACATTCCACCAACCCCAGCCATGAATGGCGCAAAAGTTCGCACGATTGGAACGAATCGAGCGACAATGATCGTCTTCCCGCCAAACCGCTCGTAGTACCATTGAGTCTTGTCGAGATACTTCTTCTTGAAGATCCGCCCATTCTCAGTAAGCACCTTCGGCCCCAAGAATCGCCCGATAGTATAATTCGTAAGGTCGCCGCAGATGACCGCGACACAGAGAAGCGGAATCACTTTCGAGATGTCGAGCGACCCCGAAGCGCAAAAAGTCCCAATCGCAAACAGCAAAGAGTCGCCAGGCAAAATAGGAGTAACCACCAACCCGGTTTCGCAAAAAATAATCGCGAACAGGATCAGGTACGTTTGCACCCCGTAGGTCTGGATTACCGAGTTCAGGTGAACGTCCAGATGCAGGAAAAGGTCGATGAAGTTGTGAAGTGTTTCCATGGGAAGCTTCTACCGCAAAGCGCAAGCGGAAGAAAACAGGTTACCCGCCTGCCCCCGCCAGCTGCAAAGTGCGCGAAGCGCACGAACAGCGTAGAACGCCCGAACCCACCTCAATGCACCTAGCGCAGGGCGAGAAACAAGCCCAAGCGTAGGAGGCCCTCCCCCAAGACAGCCGCAAAGTGCGCGAAGCGCACGAGCAGCGTAGAGGCCCGAACCCACCTCGCGCACCCAGCGCAGGGCGAGGAACAAGCCCAAGCGTAGGAGGCCCTCCCCCACGCCAGCCGCAAAGTGCGCGGAGCGCACGAGCAGCGTCCATCGCCCCAACCAACCGCTACCCAACCCAGCGAGCAGGCGAGCGTCACGCCCTCCGTCACGCCAGCCGCAAAGTGCGCGTAAGCGCACGAGCAGCGTCGGTGCTTGATACACGCCAAACGGTAATACGTTCGCGATTTTGCTCGAGGTCTAGGCGCGGGAATAGCGAGCAGCGCAGTGTGCTACTGCACATGAGCAGCGCAGCTATCTCCCGCAACGACGAGATCGAGCAAAAGCGCGGACGTATTACCGTTTGGAGAATTGGGGTCGTTTGCGGGCTTTGTGCCGACCGGGCTTCTTCCGTTCGACGGCTCGCGGGTCACGAGTAAGGAATCCACCGCGGCGGAGCGGCTCTCGCAGCTCTTCTTCAGTGGTGCGCAGAGCGCGCGCGATTCCGTGAAGGACTGCTCCGGCCTGGCCCATCTTGCCACCGCCGCGAACAGTGATTTCGAAGTCATAGCGACCGAGTCGCTCAGTGACTTCGAGCGGCTGACGGAGAATCATCTGCGTCAGCTCTTGAGGAAAGTATTCTGTGAGGGCTTTTCCGTTAACGGTGATCTTGCCCTTCTCTTCGTCAGTCTCTCCCTTCGTCGGGAAGAGGAATACTCGGGCACTTGCCGTTTTACGTCGTCCGGTTGCGTAGATCGCTTTTGCTGTAGCCATGAAAATGAAACCTGATTCCTTAGATTACTGCTTGAGCGGGCCGAACTTCGGCGCCTGCGGCTGCTGAGCGGCATGCGGATGCTCCGCGCCGCGATAAATTTTGAGCTTCAGCAGCTGATTCCGACCGAGGGTCGATTTCGGAAGCATGCCGCGGACAGCGTGAATGATGACTTCTTCCGGCTTTTGTTCGAGAAGCTCGCCTGCGACTGCTTCTTTCATGCCGCCGATGAAGCCGGTGTGCTTGTAGTAAGTTTTCTTCTCCGGCTTCGAACCGGTGAACCGAATCTTCGAGGCGTTGATGATGACGACGAAGTCGCCGGTATCAACATGCGGGGTGTAACGCGGATTGCGCTTCCCACGGAGAATTGAGGCAACTTCGGACGCCAATCGACCGACAACCTTGTCCGCCGCGTCCACAATCACCCACTTCTGTTGCTTCCGGGCGTTCTCTACTGATTCGAAATAAGTGCTCATCGATATTCACGATTTTGACCCCGCACGCAATTATGAGCGGAGGTCGGTTAACAGGACGCGGAAAGATAACACAGCTAGCATCGGCGTCAACTATTTCGTCCGCCTCTCACGACTATTTTAGTAGACAAACTGAGCCGCTGGCGAGAGATAGACGAACGACAGAGCCGATTGTCTCAGTCTTCGCGATGAGAGCGTTAAGAAATACCCAAGTGAGCCACGATGCTCTCGGTGGACGCCTGCCCCGGGCTGCCCTCACTGAACAGCTCTCTCGAAATAATCGACATCCGGGCGAGATTCGACAGATGCGCGAAAAATCTGTCCGCCCCGAGCGCGATATTCTCGTCCAGCTCCGTAGCCGAGAGCAGGCTGCAGAGGGAATGAGTGAGATGCTGACCACATTTGAAGCAGGCGGCGGCCTGCGCTGCGCCCGACTGCCCCTTGAGAGTGCCATGAGCAGCATCCGCGAAAGTTTGAAGGAGCAGCGCAACGAAGCTTTCGTGCTCGGCCTGAAAAGTGACAAACCGAGTCTCACTCGATTGCCGCATGGACTGCCCCTGCGAAAGCGCGTGCTTGAGCGTTCGATGAACGTCGTCGAGGATGCTAGAAATCGCGCCGGCGATGGCAGCCGAAACGACAATTTGCTTCGCAGATTCGCCGAACAGTGCAGCACACTGCGCGGCGCATTGAGCGAGGTCTGCCTTGGAACGCTCGACCTCGACTGTTGCAACCGCGCAAGAGGAGCTTCTCGTCGATGAAAAAATGAAACGCGAGCGTATCCGCTCTAGTCCCGAAGAGCTCCACTCGGGGGATTGAGCCGCAGAGACCAGCGCAGCGAGATCGGGAGTCATTGCTTGCATTCCACTTTGATCGACATAATCGTGGAGGAGTCATCGTCCGCGTCCGTGCCGACGACCCAGCTCTTACCATTTACAAGATTGATCTCGCTCGAGACGAGCGCTTCGTTGTCTCCGACGTGCCAGTCTATTTGTACCCGCGCTCCGTCTTGATGGATACATTCCATGTCGACGAAAAGTCGGTGCTCCTCGTTCCGTTCTCCGCTGAGACGGAAGATGGCCTTTTCGTGAAGCGGCACGAGCTGCCTTTCATGTCCGAGCGTTTCGTAGTGCGTGAACGGAAGCGGCTCGAGCTGCTCTTTCAAATCTGAAAGAAAATTACCGGTGGCGAGCGTCTTCCCATTTCCGGTGTCCGCACGAGAGCTCCCCTTGAGAAGTCGAGCCTGAACGACACATGCGTCATCCGGCAGATCCTCCGCCCTCACTGAACTGAGCACAGAACCCACCGTGGCCCATACAAGCAGCGAGAAAGCGAAAAACGAAGAGAAAAAGCGACCGAAGGAGTGTGTATGCATCCGGTCCGGAGTGAGCTCAACTCGGCTTAGGGATGACTGGTTGCTCGGGCGATCCATACTACCGGCGGGTTCGAGTGATCTTTGGACGGCACGAATTTAAACGGCTTTGCTGTTTTTATCCAGTCAATATCCGCACCGCCCGCGCGCAATCCCCCCGGAATATCGTTCGGAACGATGAGCTGAGGAGAGCTCAAAAGACGTGACGCCAACGTTCCGGAAAGGGGGCGTGAAGACATGCCGCCCTGAACTAGCGGCCCAGCGAGGGAATAGTCGGCGTGGTCACCAAGTGAACCGATACCGACTTTCGTGAGAAGATCCTCATCCACAGTGTTCCCTGCAACAAAGAACGGCGCCTGCGGAGCGCCGGAGAGTCTGTCCTGCTGCTCCGCAGAGGCCGCCTCACTGAGTTGAAGCGGCGCGCTGTTCGCCAGCTCGGCCGTCCGGTCGAGCGATGCGAAAGTCGTCTCGCTTTCTCCAGGCAAACCATGGCCAGCTCTCGCGAGCCGATCGGTGGACTGTGTTGTGGTATTGCCCGTTCGCGAATCTCTCGCGAAAAACAACATCGCCACCGCCAGTGCCGCGGCGAACCCGCCGACAGCCTGAGGGCGGCGGAAGAAATCGACAAGCCGCCGGATGTCGAAGCCGAGGGATTGCGCTCCTTGCACGCGCTTCCTCGACGCTTCCTCTCGAATCTGTGATTCAATCCTCGACCAAACGGGGGAACGGTCTTTGATGACTTCGACGACTTCCTGCTGATGCCAGGTTTGAACGTACCGGCGAACTTCACGAAGCGCAGCCAACTCTTTGGCCATTGCTTCGTCGCCTGATGCGATCCGGCTTTCGAGCGCGGCGCGATCAGAAAGGGAGAGCTCTCCATCGAGCAACGACTGTAACAACAGTCTATCCTGCTCGCTCAACTCTGCTTCTGGAGATTTTTCCTTCATAACCGCTTCCTCAAACTAGCTTCTGCTCTGCCGCTCGAGCGGCAATGTAATACCTTCAGATTCCGTCTCGAGCCCCTCGACGTCCTCTTGCGAATCGCTATCGTGCGACGCCGTTGAAGACACCTTCGAACGGCGAACCATATAGTCGCCGAGTGCGCGCTGCAGCCGCTTCCGAGCGTGATGCAAACGGCTCATCACCGTGCCTTTGGAGCAACCCACGACGTCCGAGATCTCGCTGTAGGAGAGCCCTTCAATCTCTCGAAGCATGATCACCGCGCGATGTTCCGCGCTCAGCGAGTCCAGTGCTTTCGCGATACTCTTCCCTAGATCGTTTCGTTGCAGCACCTGATCGGGATTCGGGACCGACCCCAGAAAGTCCGAAGCGTCGCTCCCGGAATGCATCGTCAGTGAATCCATTGACGACGTATCCCCCATGCTCGATTCAGAGCGGCGATAACGTTTGCGGGACAGGTCGATCGCGAGATTGAATACAATCCGGTAGAACCAGGTATAGAAGCTCGACTGGCCTCGGAAGGAGCTCAGGTTGCGATACGCCTTGAGGAACGCTTCTTGAACAACGTCCTCCGCGTCCTCCCGACTTCCGACAACCCCCATCGCGATCGAATGTGCACGGCTCTCGTAACGCTCGACGAGCGTTCGGAACGCATCGATGTCTCCCGACTTCGCACGTTCGACCAGCGGCTGATCGGAGTCGGCACTGCCCGCCTCGGCGGCGGCAGTTCCCGACGGATGTTTCTTCGGAGCGTCCACTCGCTTCCCTACGGACAGTTCAACAGAGGAGAAACCTAAAGATTCTAGCACACACCCGTCTATCATACATCTTCTCCCCAAGTTGTACCGCTGCGCACGTCGACGCGAATTGGAACGTCGAGCGGAACCGCAGACTCCATTGTCGAAACAACCAAGTCTCTCACTTCACTCAAGATCTTATCCTCCACTTCGAACACGAGCTCGTCATGAACCTGAAGCAACATCTTGGCGCGCCGCTCAAACTGGACGAGCCCCGAGTGGAGCTTCGTCATGGCAACTTTGATAATCTCAGCCGCAGAACCCTGAATCGGGGCATTGAGGAGCGAACGCTCCGCATATCCCCCGTCCCTGCCTGTAGTATCCAGCTCACTGGCGAACCTTCTCCGGCCAAACAGCGTCTCGACATACCCCGATTTCTCAATCGAGCCCCTAAGTGACTCAAAATACTGCAGAACTTTGGGGTAACGCGCAAAATACTCGTCTATGTACTGCTGCGCTTGCTTCCTGGTCACCCCCAGATCACGTGAAAGTCTGAAGGCCCCCATTCCATAGACGATCCCAAAGTTAATTGTTTTCGCTACCCGACGAAGTTCTTTACGTTCTTCCGGCGATGCAATGGCCGCTCCGAAAATCTCGTCCGCGGTGCGGGAATGGATGTCCACCCCGTCGATGAACGCCTGTTTCAGGTTTCCGTCTCCGCTCAGGTGGGCGAGGACCCGAAGCTCGATCTGGGAATAGTCGACGGCAATCAACGAGTGACCGGGTTCAGCGATGAATGCTCTTCGCAGCTTTCTGCCCCGCGGGTTTCGAATCGGAATATTCTGCAGGTTCGGGTCAGTCGAGCTCAGGCGCCCGGTGGCGGCTATCGCCTGATTGAACGAGGTGTGTATTCTGCCCGTCTTTGGATGAACCAGTCGCTTCAACGCCTCCACGTAGGTGGAGTTGAGCTTATGCAGCTCGCGATATTCAAGTAGCTTCGCCGCGATCTCAAAGTCCTTGCTCAGCATACTGAGCACGCTTGCGTCAGTGGAGTAACCCGACTGCGTCTTTTTCACACCTGACGTCGGCAGCTTCAGCTCATCGAAGAGCACCGCGCCAAGCTGCTTCGGCGAATTGAGATTGAACTCTCTGCCGGCAAGAGCACAAATCTGTGTCTCGAGTTGCGAAAGCTCCCCCGAGAACTCTGTACCAAGCACTTCGAGGAACGGCACATCGACCTTGATACCGTCGCGCTCCATCTGTGACAGCACTTCTACGAGCGGCATCTCGACACGCTCGAATGCGGCCCGCTGCGACGGCACTGCCTGGCCGGGCTCCCCGAGCAGCGCATCCAACTTCTCGTACAGACCCCACGATGCTTCCGCGTCGTGGCATGCATACTTCGATAGGCTCTCGAGTGGAACGAGCTCGATATTCTCGATATCGCTTACGAGCTCGTCGTACGTGACCATCGTCTCCTGGAGGTGCACCTGCGCAAGAGTTTTCAATCCGTTCTGTCGTCGGTCCGGATGAAGGATGTGCGATGCCAACATCGCGTCGAACGTCACGCCGCGGACGCGGAAGCCGTATTCCTCGAGAACTCCGATGTCGAACTTGAGGTTCAAGCCGACCTTCCGGATCTCCGGATTGGAGAATATCGGATTGAGGAGCTCCCAAACCAGCGTCCGATCGACGCAGTGTCCACGCGAGCCGTCTCCCGCGAGCGGAAGATAAAATGCCTGATGACGCTTCCAAGAGAATGATATCCCGAGCAGCGCGCAGTTCAGCACATCAAGCGAATTGGTCTCGGTGTCGAAGGCAAAATACGGCTGGCGCGCAAGTTCCGCAGCGAACTGCGGCAGAGTTTCTGCAGTAAGAATTTCGTAGTCCTTCTCCTTGGAGAGCGTCGCGGCAGCCCGCCGCGCTCCTCCGGCACCGGCGAATTCGAGCGAGCTCAACATATTGGTGAACTCGAGCTCTTCAAAGAGCGGCTCCAGCAGGTCGGTACGCACCTGGTCGAACGCGAACTCCTCCACGTTTTCGATTCGATTGAACGGCTCGACATTTCGGTCGAGACAAACGAGCTGTAAGCTCAAACGTAAGGATTCGCTGCCGGCCTCGACCTTCTCGCGGACAGACTTCGCCCCGCGCATTCCCGGTATCTCTTCAATCGCTCGCGGTTGCTCGAGAAGCTTGTCTATCGAACCGAAATGCTCGATGAGCTTTTCAGCAGTCTTCGGCCCAACGCCTTTCAATCCCGGAACGTTATCCGAACTGTCGCCGATGAGCGCCAGATAGTCGCAAATCTGGTCGGGTCTCACCCCGAATTTCGCCTTCACCAGATCCGGCGTAAACATCGTGTCTCTCATGGCATCGAATACCCGGACGCGGTTATCCACGAGCTGGCAAAGGTCTTTGTCCCCGCTGACGATAACGACGTCGTGGCCCTTCTCCGCAAACTTCGTCGTAATCGTACCGATGATATCGTCCGCTTCGAATCCCGGCTTTTCGAGCGAACGAATGCCGAGAGCTTCGACAATCTTGCGGAAGTACGGCATCTGCGGTGAAAGATCCTCGGGGCACTCCTTACGATTTGCCTTGTATTCAGTGTACATCGCATGGCGAAACGTCGGCTGCCCGGTATCAAAGGTAACTGCGATATATTTCGCCTCGTTGTCACGTATGAGCTTCGTAAGCATTCGGACGAAGCCGAACAGTGCGTTTGTCGGGAGACCCGCGCGATTAGAGAGCGGCGCGATCGCGTAATATGCGCGGAAAATATATCCAGACCCGTCGACCAAATAGAGAGGTTCCATACCAATCCCGTGTGCAGTTGATTGTCGTGCGGGCAGAATGTTACCTTTGTTCCCCTTCGGACGCCACACGCTCAGGGAACATATGTCAACTCAAAGCTCCAATCTCGCCAAGGGTAAATGCTCACCATGCGCCGGGAACGTGCGGCCTCTCAGCGAAGAGGACCGAAGCCGGCTGGCAGCAGAGCTTCCTGAGTGGCAGGTTGTCGACAACCACCATCTGACTCGCAAATACACCTTCAAGAATTTCACAACGACGCTCGACTTCGTCAATCGAGTAGCGGCAGTCGCAGAGTCGGAGGGACATCATCCGAACATAACGTTCACGTGGGGCAAGGCCCAGATTGATATCTGGAAGCACAAGGTCGACGGGCTGACAGAAAACGACTTTATCTTAGCGGCGAAGTTCGACGCGATGCCTGCGCCCTCGGCCTCCTGATCATCCCGGGCAGCGTACTGTTTGTCGAGCGTCCACTGCTGATCGCGCCTGCTCGACGGCAAACATTCATATCCCGACATCGGCGTTCGAGCTCAACTACAGCTACGGCGTCAGTCGGAGCAGGATCTGTTTTGCAACTTGAACGAAGATCTGTTGAATCTCCTTCGGATCGTCCGTGCCCTCGTAGAGTCCCCGTCGGCGGCCGTCTACTGCGGAATCGAGATCAGCGTAGCTGCGGTAACCGTCGTAACCGACATTGACCGTTCGGTTGATTGAAAGCTTCCGCACGTCCGCCGGGTCGTTCACCTGCACCGTCCGAAGCTCGAACTCAGGATCCTGAGTACCCACCGGACCACCAACTCCGGCGCCCTCGGTATCAAATGCGAGTCTCCGGAGAAAGAATTCTTTGCGGCTGAAATCGTCGTCCGGATTCTGATACGGGTCGTTATTTCCCGATGAAAGCGCCTGATTGCCGAGGCCCACCGCAAACAATGCACCGCCATCGGCGCGGAAAAGGTCTCCGAGCTCGATCGCCGCGTGATAGTACTGTTGCGCATAGGTGTAAGAGCTTGCTTGAGCGGGCGTGGTCGTGAAGTCTGAATTCTGGGAAAACTGCACATTGTGTCCCACCCGGCGGCTGAGATTGCCGGCAAAAGCGTAAGGCGCAAATTCCCAGCTCCGCAGACACTGCCCGGCGCTCGTTTTCAGCTCATCTTGGAACAGTGTCGTATCGGAGATGATCGGCGCAACTCTTCCACAGACAAGGCCGACAGCGTTCGGCGGAGGCTCACCGCCGGGGAAGTTCGTATAGGTGAGCGTGTGATTGTCGAAGATAAACGGAGAGGGCCCTCGCCACCTCTTCACACCATCGAACCATTCTACCGTATAGTGCAGCCACGGATTCGCACCGGGATTTGCCGACCCAGTGATTGCCGGCCCGACATCCGTCAGGTGAAAGATTCCAGCAGAAGGTGCACCATCGGTGAAGAGCAATCCGAAATAGGGCTGGTCTCTCAACGGATTCGCATTGCGGATAATCTGCGGATGCGCAAGCGTCGCGACCTCTTGATATGACTGCCTGAGCGCATCGCTGATGTTCGTGTTCCCCTGAGCAAAGTTCGAGTCCAGCGCAAAATAGAACGTGTTGAGATCGCCGAGCGCGACACCCCCGAAATTCGGCGCAGCCGGATTGCGCCCGGCCGTGAACGAGAACGCCCGTGTTGCCAGGGTGCTGAACGGAACGAGGGCGATGCGATCCCGATATGGGTTAAAAAACGATACGAAGCGGCGCGCTGCCCGATTCAACGAGAAGAGCTTGGATTCCGGTGACAGGAGCACTGCATTTGGATTCGCCGCAACCGCAGCGATGTTTTGGACGCCGTTCGTATACGCGGTAGTGCAATTACGATCCGCTGTCCTGCATGGGCAGGGGTCGGGTCCCGCTACCGACTTAGGACACCTCATCGAGCCGGAATGGTCCAACATCATCGAGATATTTGCCGGAGACAGCTGCCCGCGCGCCGCAATCGTTATCTTGGTGAACTTGCCTCCGTAACCGGGGACAGAGGAAAGGATGAGGAGCGGAGTGTTATAGGCCACGTCGACAGATACGACATCAGCGACGTTGTCGTAGTTGATCGTCGCCGGGACAGCAGAACCGAAGTTAGCGTCCAAAGTGCTTTGTACAATCGCGACAAGCTCCGCTACGCGTGCCGAGTCCAGTCCTGCTCGAACACGAAGCGCATCGTCGTTGGTTCGGCTGTACGGATCTTGAGCCGCATTGTAGCCATGGAAATACGCCCAGCCTTGGAGTATTCGATATCCCAGGCCCGATTCGACAGCGAGATCTGCGCTATGTTGCAACCGTTCCTGTTTGAGATACAGATTCGCGGAATCAACGAGAAGTCCCACAACGAGAAACAGGGCGACAAGGATCCCTGCGAGAAGCGGCAGATATATCCCCTCCTCCCCCTTGCGTGTCACGCCGGAATACCTGAAACGACGCTCACAGAACGGCTGCAGCATAATACTCCTCTGCGTCGACGATGTTATGAAACAAAACCCCGCCGAGAAACGGTATTTGATAGATCCAACTGTTCAGCGGGTAGAAGACCTCCGCTGTGACGATCCGTCCGCGCCGCTGTAGGTCAGTCAATAGAGTGCCCCCGTTCTGGGAAAGCTGCGAGCCATCTGCGGCAAACGTGTAGCGCGAGGCCTTCGTGGGATTCGTGCTCACACTCGCCAATTCTTGGAATGCCCCGTCAAACCGTTCTACACGCACGATCAGCTCAACTTTGTCGCCTCCGGGAAAGTTGTTGCTGACGGCGCTCCGGAGAACAGAGGTCACCCGATCGGTCACACAGGTGTTCGTCGCGGATTGCAGCGCCCCCAACGTTCCACGCGCCGGAATATCGGCGCAGTGGCGATATGCTTCGTTTGCAGCTTCATGCGCAACCGCCGTGGCGAGCTGCGCAATTTTCATGTACCGCGCCACTTCGGTCGCAAAAAATACAAGGCCCAGGATAAACGGAATGACCAATGCGAACTCGACTATTGCTACGCCGGCTTCCGCGCGTGCTCGAATCCCTGCAGACGTGTCTGTTCGACGGTCGCGCAAACTCATAATGCTGGGGGCTCGTTATAGCCGAGTGCTTGGGCGGTTACCGTGAAGTGACCTAATCCGAAAAAAAGCGGCAGGTCTCTTTGAATGCGCACGAGGAACAGCTTGCTCCGCGGATCATACGGATCGCCGATATCCCGAACCGCCTGGCACGGCTGGCCGGCGGCCGGTCCCGGCGACGCCGGTGTCACTACCCAAGCACAAACGTTCGACTGATCGATGCTTACGCCGAACGGAGCTGCGAGCGGTCCTGGTGCACCGGTATCAGTTGCTAGCTGACGGAGCAGCTCGCGGGCGCGAATCGACCCGGTTTGATCCGCCGGCACGCCGCAGTCGCTCACACCACCGCAACGAGCCGCACGCGCGGCAAGCATTTGGTAAGTCACCGAATAGTAGCCGAGCCGCATCAGCTCGAGCCCAGCTCCAAGGCAGAAGAGAAATACGCCGATCGTGAGCGCGGTTTCGACGATTGTCGTACCCCGCTCAGACCGGCCCAAGCAATCAGGTGCATCAAGCATCAACAGAGCTCCCGTTTCCGCCTCAACTCGCAGCCTTCGGAGACGGCCCGACATCCTTCGGCTTCGCTATGGGGACCCGATCGGCTCTCCAGCTGTATTCGAGCGCAACGCTCCCGTTGCTTTTCAGCAGCTTACTGGTTCCGGTCATGTGCGAGTTGTCAGCAGACACGGCGGCATCCGATACTGTGCGACTACCAGCGGCATAGTGAATCACTTCCCAGTGAAGCTGCGTCGTCCCGTCAGCATTCGGCGCTTTGGTGCCGGTGAGTTGCGTCATCTTCACTGCGATCCCGGTTTGCTGGTGACCGCCGTTCATGCGCGTCGTCGGCAGCTCGATGTACGAGTGACCTTCGATTTTCCCCCCGATGTCCGCGAGCGTGATGATCCCTGCCGACGCCAGCTGCGCTTTCGCGTCTTTGCCGTCGCGCGAGATCTCCTCCGTCTTCCAACTCCAAGCTCCGGCTGGGCTTGTCGCTGCGTTGAACGCTTGCTTGCCGGGATCAACATCGTAGGACCGCGCGAACCAATCGACCGAGACCCCGCTCTCGGACCCCTTAGCCCCTTTGCGGTCGAATCCGTGTTCGACATACACGTATCCGTTCAGATCCGAGAGCTCTCTGTCTTGGAAATAGAGCGCCTCGAGCCCGACAGCTTCTGCGGACAGCACCTCTCCGGGCTGAGAAACTCCGTCGATGTTTTTGTCAAACCAGAGACCAAGCGGCTTCAATTCGTCTCCGGCGATCTTGCCGTCCCCGTCCTGGTCCAGCGTGGCGAGAGCGTCGTAACCATCGTTCCAATGCTTGCCGAACGAATAATTACCGAAGAGCTGAGTCGCTGACTCGATCTTCCCGGTGTGCTCGGGGTCGTACACGAGGAGCGGCGTTTTTTCAGATGCCTTCCATTCGTACCACTTATCCGACTTCTCCGGATTGAGCGGGAACTTCGAATACCAAGTTCCGATCACTGTCGCGTCGTCCGTCCAGAGCAACGAGATCGGCGAATCAACGGACTCCTCGGCGTATTTGATTCCGCCGCTTTGACGGCACTCGGCGGGCAAGCTGTTGTACGTTCGTGCATCGATTCGATTGCAGCCCGAGTCGAAATACGCGTTGCCGTTCAAGACTCCGTCAGGATCGCTCTCGACTTGCGCTTCTCTCCGCCAGATACCGTGTCGCACGCCTTGCGCTCGTCCGAGTACCCACGCGGCCAAGTTGTCGTCCACAAGCCCTCCGGCTTCCGGCCATCCGTTGTTCACTCGCCAGTAATCGATCAGGTAGGCCCCTGAAGTCGCGTTGATTGTCGGATCATCCGGATTGAATCCGGAGTTCTGAATAATTTGGCGGAACGTATTATAAATGCATTGCGGAATTGCGCCGGAGAAGATTTCTCCCATGCCGGTATTCGTGTACCAGCACTTCTTTTTCTTCCCTTTGCCGGAGCAAGTGACATTGTCCGTGAGCATGTCCCCGCGGCGCACATTGTCGACGTCAATCTTGTACCAAGTATTCGAGCACTGGCATGCGCAGCTATTGGTGTCGTAATACTTTCCGGCCGGGCACCAAGAGCCGGCAACGTACACGCATTGCTCTCCTTGCACTTGATATCCGCAACCGCAATAGCGGCAAGCGACGCACCCCAATCCTCCCGAATGGTTTGCAAAATGATCCCCATTGCCGTAGTCCGGTACCGAGCCGGCAGGGCAGTCGGTATCGTACGCGTTCGCCGGGGCGTAGTAATGGCTCGCTTGCGCAACGCACGTATAGTCTCCGTTCGCTTGCGCGGTGAGAGCCTCACCGCACCGGCAGCTGCGCTTTTGGCAGCCGCAGCAACGTCGTTGCTCGGGCGGCACCCGGCTTTCGTCAACCCGCCCCGTATCGTACAGCGTGCAATTGAGAACTTCGTCGGGTCCGCAGATAGTGGGCGAAACACAGCGGGTGTCGCCGTTGTTCACGAGGCTTCCGACAGTGACGCGACCGTCAAAGCATTTTGCTTTCCAGTCGCAGCTCGCAGAATCGTACGCGAGCGTGTTTCCACATGACGGTGGGGTGACACACGATGCGCATTTCGATGGATCGCAGGTATTGAGTCCCGCATCCGGCTGCAGGATCTGTCCCGGCGGACATGGCACGGCGCAAGAAAGACCCTCGTGCTTCGGATTCGTAGCGTCAGATGGGACACTCGTCAGAACACGACCGGGAGTGCACTGGCAGATCGCTTTTCCATCTATATCGGAGCCTGGATACATTCCGCAGCCGCAGCTCAGCGGCACTTCGGTCAGTCCCTCCGCGGAGCCGGCGGTATTGTCGGCAAAAACGAGTTTGGGTGTAATGAAAAAAAGGATTAGCCAAGCTACCCCGGCTACAATCCGGCTCCATCGAAGAAATTTTTGTGCAACGGATTCAAATTTTCGCACGCCCGGACGACAATCGGAATTCACAAAAGGACCTCGTGTAAGACAACCTATTAGCCAAACTGTACCTCGTGGATCCGCGCTTCACCTCCGCGCCCAAAGCTACGCGGAAGTACAGATCCCCTCATCCGGCTCAAGGTGAGCACCACCGAGAAATCGCAGAACAAACCTTATTGAAAGAACGAACGTTGGTCGGAGCGTATTGGCGCACCGGCAACGAGAGCTGAGCTCAGGTGAACAATTTTATTATGTACGAAAATGAACGAGATAATCTACAGCGCAAATTTCGGTTTTCCGCAGGCGCACCGTCTCAATCGATTCGATTCAGACACGAATCGCACTTTACGACTGACTCGACGCGAGGCTACTCAAAATTTTTTTCGCGGAAGCGACGCTATTCAGCCCGGCGGCACAACTGCGTGATCTGAAGAATCGGCTCTCCTTCGACTGAGAACACATGCAGCTCAGTCGCCTGCCTGAGGTCTTCGTCCAGCCCCGAAGGATAATGTTCCTTCCGGACGAGCGTAAGAAACAGCGCATCCGGGTCGGACTGCGCCCGCCAGCCCGCGTACGTAACGACGTGTAAGTCTTCGCGCAACCAGATTTTCTTTTCTGTCAGGACGATGTGCGGTGCCACGGGAACAACAATCGTCGACCCTTCCGGAGCATTGGCGTTCAGCCATTCAATCCCGGACCGAAAGGAGGACCCCCAATAGTCGGTGGCTTGCGGAAGGTTTCGTTCCCTCGCGCCCGGAAGCCCGCCGATCAGGGAGTTGTAAAAGCAGATCTCAAACGGATGATTCGCGCTCATCCAGACCACCGACGGAAGGCAGAGCACTCCGAGCACAGCCCAAGCAAATCCTGTCGACGGAAGGCGGCTGAAAAGCTGCTGTGCGCCTACTCCGGCAATGATTGAAAACGGAACAAGATACTCTTCCCAGTGGCGGATTCCATCGAAATCGTTCGCATGCGGAAGCGAAACTCGCAAGATCGGCACCGCCAACCAGAGGAAAAGAAACACTGCACTTTTGAATCCGGGCCGATTTGCCTCCGCAGCGGTGCAGACCGGGAGCACGCCGACGAGAAACAACACAAGGAACGGGAGCGGCACCGTAACGAACGCTTCGACGATTGGACCGATGTGAAATCCGGGCGCGCCCGCGGTTCCGTATTGCAACAGGTAGCTCAAATGCGCCGGAAGCGAGCTTCGCGTCTGAAGCAACAGCGGCCAGAGTCCGACCATCACAATCACCGCAGCGGCTCCGGACAAAATGACGCGGTAGAGCTGAACGATCCTATCCGGCTTGCCGCGGAAGAGGATCCAGGGACACACGATCGCAGGAACGAACAGCGCGTTCCCTTTTGCTGCCAGCGCACATCCCCAGAGGAGCCCTCCTGTGACAAACGACTCCTTTCGTTCCAACGCTACCGCTCGAAAAAGCTCAAAAAGCGTCGCGGTAAGAAAAAACGTAGACGGGATGTCCTTGATGTTGTTGTGCGCATCGGCCCAAAGCCGGGGGTGAAGAGCCAGAACAAGCGTTGCGACGGCCGCAGCCGACGCGCCGAAATGCTCGCGGGCGAACCGAAACACCAGGACGAAAAGCCCGAGCATGGCAAAAACAAGGTAAAAATGCTGAGCGTCGATCGCGTCGAGCACCCCGCTCTGAGTATGGAGCACCTCTCGGCTCAGCGCGGCAAGGAGCGGTCCAAGGGGCCAGATATGTTCGGGGTGCGCCTTGCCCCAGGCTGCCGTTGCGAAATAGTTCGGCTGGTCGGGAAGCCGGTAAATTTCGAGATTGTCCTGAGCCAGCTGAAGATACTCGGGATTCAGCGTCTTCGCGAACTGAAGAATCTTATCACCAAGATACTGCTCACCGAGCGCACTGTCCCAGGTCAATCCATAATGAGACAGAGTCAGGCAGAAGACAGCGAAATATACTGCGCACAGGGCGAAAAGAAAGAATGACCCTCGTTGGTGTTCTGGCGTGGACATAGGTGACCGCTGGCGAGCGGTCAACTTACCCGAAAGTTCGAAGCGCGACCAGCTGGCCTATGCGACAAGGCTCTCTGCCGCATCAGCGACAAACACTCCGACCGGGAGCTCAGCCAATGCTTCGCTGACATGCAGGCGCGCCGACGCGAGCCGGAGCGGTTTGTCAGTGAATACGTTGCGGAAGCCGAGGCCTTGGGCCGGTAGAGGGATCAGGATCTCCGTGTCTTGCCAGATGTCGTCTCCAATAGGAGGACGTTCCTCCGCACCCACCAGCCCGTATATGAGCCGAGGTACCACCACCAAGACGACGTCGCTTCCCAAAATCCGGAGAAAGGCGCAAATGTGCTTCGCTTTTGTGCCTTCAGCGTATACGGGAACGTAGTCGCCGGCCGTAAAGGTCCGTGGATGCTGCTTGCGCAGGTTCAGCAGCCTGCTGACTACGGCGAGCTTAATCCTCCCATCCTCTCGGCTCTCGATGAGATCCGATGTCGGTAGAGGTACCCGTACGAGCTCGTCGAGTATCTGAGCTCGACGCTCAAAATCGACCGGGCGGCGATTGTCGGGGTCGACCAAGCTGAAATCCCAGAGCTCAGTGCCGCGATATGTGTCGGGCACCCCAGGCGAAGTCAACTTGAGTGTCACTTGCGACAACGATGTCCAGAGCGCGGCGTGAGCTATCGTTCGGGTGAATTCGCTCAGGTTCGATAGGAACGCTCCGCTACGCTGCTCATCGAGAAGTGCGTCTATAAATGCGCTGAGTGCGCCCTCGTATCCCTCGTTCGGGTTGACCCAGCTCGAATGCACCTTTGCTTCGCGAACGGCCTTGGACATGTACTGCTGGATTCGCTCTCGATATTCCGCCGTTGAGCGTTCGTCCAGCTTCTCGAACGGCCGGGTGCCGACAAACGTTTGGTAAAGGAGGTATTCGTCGTTTCGGCTCGGAGCCTCCTCTCCTTCAAAGTTTTGTTTGAGCTTGCGGTTGATGCGCTTCCATTTCCGGACCGCCTCCTGCCATTCGCGCGGCATTTCAGAAAGGATATTCAGGCGTGCACGCACATCCTCACTTCGCTTGGTATCGTGGGTGGTGGTTGCCAGCACCGAGTAGGGGTTTGCAGTCACTCGCTTGAGATTTTGGTTGTGAAATTCTTCCGGCGTAACACCCCGCTCCCGCGGATCACCCCCGACCTCGTTCAACGATACGAGACGATTGTAGATATAGAACGCTGTATCTTCTACTCCCTTTGCCGTCACGGGACCGGTCACCTGCTGAAATCGGCCGACGAAAGTGAGCTGCGCAGCACTCGCTGTCTCAGCGGATTCCTCAATCGGCTGCAGAAGGAGTGTATCTCTCACGAAATCAAAGATACCACCGCTCGTTTCCGGGTTGCGGCGTTTGGCGCGGTTCACGGCGAGATTTACATAACGTCGGTCACGATCGAGAACTCCCGCGCCCGTGATATAGGTTCGATAGACGGGGAAGCAGGCGATAATCTCTTGGAGAGCATTGGTGACACTGTTCAAGGTAAAATCCCGGAAGCGGCGGTTCCGCTCGGATAAGCGGTCGAGCTGGTGGCCCAACACACTCACCTCGCTCGCCATCGATGAGCGGACGATCAGCTTTTTGCCCCGATAGACAATCTCGGAGAAATCCGTCTCCTGATCGGTAAGGCGGGCATAAATTCGGGTGAGCTGCGCGTCGTTTGCCGGATCGACAAAAAGCCTATTCAGGGTCGACAGGAACTCATAACCCGTCGTTCCGTGAACTGGCCATGTTTCGGGTAGAGCTTCCTCCGGTCCGAGAATCTTCTCGACGACAACGTAGAGCGGCAGTGCAGAAGCCGTAATCGGCAGCTCTTGGAGAGAAGCGTCGAACCGATCCACAAGCGCTCGCACACACTCAACACATCGAGCATCTGCACGCTCCGCGGTCCCATAAAGCTCCTGTCCAATGCGGCAACAGAGGTAGCGGAACCGTTCCCGCTGCAGCTCCCGAAGGTATCGGGTCGGATCATACAATCCGTCAGCATGGTCAATACGCAGCCCCTGAATTTTGCCCTCATCGAGAAGCTGAAACACCTTTGCATGAGCCTCCGCGAAAACCTCCGGAAATTCCATGCATATCGCGGCGAGGTCGTTCACATCGAAAAAGCGTCGGTAGTTTATCTCATCGGTAGCTGCACGCCAGTAAGCAAGCCGATAGCTCTGTTCTGAAAGCAACTGATCCAAGAGGTCGAAGCTCGCCTTATCGCCTTTCGTCCCGTTGAACAGCATGACGTTACCGCGGATGTGCTCATGAATCTCAGGTGACTCCTCTACCAGTGCAGTCAAGCGCCGACGGATAACCTCCTTCTCTCTGAGGCGCTCCGCCGCTCGCTCGACGTCTGCGTCGGTGCTCACCGGCAGGTTCTTGATCGCTGTGAGAATGCTCTTCAGCTCAACGAGCGCGGCATGGTCGCCGCCAACGCGGGCCTCCAATTCTTCGAGGCGGGCGGTCAAAATCGGTGTGATTGTGGAAGGAGAGATTGGAAATTGACGCTGATAATATCGAAGTTGAAACCGTCCTTCGTTGAGCTCGAGCTGCAGCTCACCGGCTTCGAGCACAACGCCGTATTGATCGCCCAATACCGGCAAGAGAACTTTATACGCGAGGTCCGGCTTGAGGGGCATCCAATCGATGTCAAAGAAGGACGCATATGGCGAGCTCGGTCCGTTCTCCAGGACGTCCATCCACCATCGGTTCGCGTTGTCGCCTACCCCCATGTGATTCGGAACGAAGTCAAGCACATGCCCCATTCCTTCGCGGGCAAGCGCCTCGACAAGTTGCTGATATCCCTCCTCGCCTCCGAGCTCGGGATTGAGCTTCGAATAATCCACTATATCGTACCCGTGCTCGCTCCCTTCACGAGCCTTCAGATAGGGAGACGCATAGACGTGGCTGATGCCGAGTTTTGCCAGATAGGGGACGATAGCCGCCGCATCGAAAAACGTGAAATGGCGATGCAGTTGAAGGCGGTAGAGTGACGTCGGCAGAGGCGTATCAGATTGCTGCTGCGCTACGCCGTTCCAGATTGCTTGAGCGGCGTCTTCAACGGAAATATCTTCCGGGAGCGAAAAGTTCATGGACACTTCCCAAAATTGCTAGGGGGAAAACTTGCGAGAGAATTGCGCTGAGCTGCGTTGAGTCAGCTTAGAGGAAATACCCGCGGCTCAATCTGCGCTGGATCATTCTCGTCCTGCTCCTCCTCGCTTAAATGAAGAGCTGGCAGCGGATCTTACACAAAATTTCTCTACGCGCGGGTCCGAACACCCGCAGCTATCCCTTGGATCGACCTATGGTATCGGCAGCCGGCGAGTCGGCGCTCTGGTATAAAGACGCAGTGATCTACCAGATGCACGTACGCACGTTTCGCGACGCGAACGGCGACGGCATCGGAGATTTCCGCGGATTGACCGAAAAGTTGGACTACATCCAGGATCTCGGAGTCACAGCCGTTTGGCTTCTGCCGTTCTACCCGTCTCCATTGAAAGACGACGGCTACGACATCGCAGATTACGGATCGGTCAATCCTTCGTATGGTGATCTTTCGGATTTCAAGCTCTTTCTCCGTGAGGCACATCGTCGCGGGTTGAAAGTGATCACAGAGCTGGTTCTCAACCACACCTCCGATCAGCACGCTTGGTTTCGACGCGCGCGCCAGGCGCCGCCAGGTGATCCTGCGAGAGATTTCTATGTCTGGAGTGATTCAAAGGATCGCTATCGCGACGCGCGGATCATCTTTCAGGATTTCGAGCCTTCGAACTGGACCTGGGATCCAATCGCCAACGCTTACTTTTGGCACCGCTTCTACTCGCACCAGCCCGATCTCAACTTCGACAATCCGGCTGTTCATCAAGCGATGATCCAGGTGCTCGACTTCTGGCTTCGCCTGGGAGTCGACGGACTGCGCCTCGATGCCGTCCCGTATCTTTACGAACGTGAAGGCACGAGCTGCGAGAATCTTCCGGAGACTCATCAGTTCTTACAAAAGCTCCGCGAGCACGTCGATCGAACCTTCTCGGATCGTATGCTCCTTGCCGAAGCGAATCAGTGGCCGGAAGACGCGGTCGCATATTTCGGAAACGGAAATGAGTGCCACATGGCTTTTCACTTTCCGCTTATGCCGCGATTGTTCATGTCGGTTCAGCTTGAAGACCGGTACCCGGTCATTGATATCATGCAGCAGACCCCTCAGATCCCGGAAAGCTGCCAGTGGACCATTTTTCTGCGCAACCACGACGAGCTGACGCTCGAAATGGTGACCGACGAAGAACGCGACTACATGTATCGCGCCTATGCACGAGATCCTCAGGCCCGCATCAACTTGGGCATTCGCCGCCGTCTCGCTCCACTGCTGGAAAATAACCGTCGGCGCATCGAGCTGATGAACGGCCTGTTATTCTCGCTCCCGGGAACTCCGGTTGTGTACTACGGGGATGAGCTGGGGATGGGCGACAACATCTACCTTGGCGACCGCAACGGGGTCCGCACTCCCATGCAGTGGAACGCCGATCGGAATTCAGGCTTCTCTTCCGCCAATCCTCAGCGGCTCTGCATGCCGGTGATTACCGACCCGGCGTTTCACTATATGTCGCTCAACGTCGAGAACGAGCAAAACGACCCGCACTCCCTCCTGTGGTGGATGAAGCGACTCATCGCTCTTCGGAAGGATCACCGGGCATTCAGCCGCGGCTCGATCGAGTTCTTACTCCCTTCCAACACGAAAATATTGGCGTTTACCCGCACCTATGAAGACGAAACGATACTTGTCGTGGCCAATCTCTCGCGTTTCGCTCAGAGCGCGGAGCTCGATCTCTCCGCGTACCAGGGACTTTCGGTGGTCGAGCTGTTTGGGCAGAGCAAGTTCCCGGCAATCACCGACCGCCCTTACGTTCTGAGCCTCACTTCGAACTCCTTCTACTGGTTTCAGCTCCGCAAATCGAGCTCGACCGTCCCCGTCCCTTCACCGACCGACGTAGCAACATTTTCCTATGTCGAGGATTGGACGGAGGTCATCGACCTCCGCTCGAACGACGCTTTTGAGGACGTTCTCAGCTCGTATCTCAAACGGCAACGGTGGTTCGGCGGCAGAGAGCGCACCATCCAGTATATTCAGATTCAGGATACGGTCCGAGTTTCCGACAATCGGGAATCGCCGATTGAGCTGATTCTCATCGGCGTTAACTATGTCGATAGCGAATCGGAACGCTATCTCATTCCGCTCGCACACCTGAGCGGCGAAGCTGCCGATAAAATTCGCATCGATGCGCCGGGCGCCATCCTCGCGCTCACTCGAACGGAGAGCGCCACTGGTGCCATCGTAGACGGTTCGCAGCTCCCCGCTTTCTGGCAACAGCTCTTACAAGCCATCGCGAAACGCCGAGAGCTTCCCGGCAAACTCGGCTCGGTTCATTCAGAAAAGACGACTGCGTTCAAAAAGCTGCGCGGCGGTAAGGAGCAAAGCGTTGATCCGGCTCTCGGCAAGGCCGACCAGTCGAATTCCTCTGCCACGTTCGGCGATCGGCTCATTTTGAAGCTCTTCCGACACGTCGACCAGGGGATGAATCCCGAGCTCGAGATCTCGCGATTTCTCACCGAGCAGTCGCCGTATCCGAGAATTCCCGATTTGGCGGGCTATCTCGAATATCGTAGCTCTCGTGGTGAAATTCTGACCCTCGGTGTTCTGCAGGAGTACATTCCACAAGCGGTACCCGCTTGGACATACACCCTCGACGAGCTCGGAAGGTTCTTCGAATATGTGGGAACTCGGCTTCAGCTTGCGCCTCCCCCGGTATTTCCGGAAGGAAGATCGACTCCCATCGAGCTAATTGATGAACCGCTTCCCGACCACGCCAGAGAATCAATCGGTCCGTACCTGCATTCTGCGGAGCTGCTCGGCAAACGAACCGCAGAGATGCACCTCGCGCTCTCACGCGGTGGCGGCGATCCGCGATTCGCCCCTGAGCCTTTCACTCCGTTTTACCAGCGCAGCTTATATCAATCGATGCGTAACCTCACGCAGCACGTCATGAAGCTCCTTCGGGACAAGGTCTCCTCATTGGAGGGGAACACCCTCGCGACGGCCAATCGCCTGTTACAAAACGAAGAAGCCGTCTTGAAGCAGCTTCGAGAGGTCACCGCTCACAAGATCTCCGCGCAGCGCATTCGCTGTCACGGTGACTTCCATCTCGGTCAGGTCCTCTACACCGGAAAGGATTTCACCTTCATCGATTTCGAGGGAATTCCGCACAGACCGATTAGCGAGCGGCGGATTAAGCGCTCCCCCCTGCGAGACGTCGCGGCGATGTTACGGTCATTCCACTACGCTGCTGCAGTGGCGTTCCAAAAGAACACGGCAGTGCTGGTGAACAAGCCCGAAGATGCCGTCACCTATGCCGCTTGGATCCATTATTGGTATGTTTGGACGGCCGCCACGTTCCTGCGGAGCTATCTGACCGTGTCGACCGAAGCCAGCTACATGCCAAAGACCTCGTCGGAGGTCCGATTTCTACTCGCGGCATACACAATCGAAAAAGCATTTGTCGAGTTGGAGGTGGAGCTCACGCACCGTCCCGATTGGGCCATAGTACCGCTTCGCGGCCTGCTTGAAGCCGCCGGATTGCATCAACAACAGGAGTAAACGATGAACCAGAGCGATCCCAAGCAGACGCGCGACAATCAGCCGAATCTACGACAGTGGCCCGGGCGCTCGCATCCGCTCGGCGCGACCTGGGACGGACGAGGCGTCAACGTTGCCCTCTACGCTGAGAACGCAACAAAGGTCGAGCTCTGCTTGTTCGAATCGGCCGACTCGAAACGAGAATACGCTCGTCATGAGCTGCGCGAGCAAACAGATCTGGTGTGGCATGGCTACTTCCCTGACATGCGTCCGGGCAACATTTACGGGTTTCGTGTTCATGGACCGTATGAGCCTGAGAACGGTCACCGTTTCAATCCGAACAAGATTGTCCTCGATCCGTATGCCAAGGCTATTGCGAGGCCGGTGCGCTGGAGCGACGAGATGTTCGGATATATCATCGGCGACGAGGCAGCCGATCTGTCGTTCGACGATCGCGACAACGCCGCATATGCACCCCTTGCTCAGGTTGTCGATCCCGCTTTCACTTGGGGAGATGACCGAGCACCGAACACACCTTTTCATGAAACGATTATCTATGAGTTGCACGTCAAGGGATTCACTCAGCAGCATCCCGAGATTCCCGAGAATCTCCGTGGGAGCTACGCGGGAGTTGGGTCAGCTGCAGCGATTGAACATTTTAAACGGCTGGGCGTAACGGCGATCGAGCTGCTCCCGGTTCACCATTTCATTGACGACCGCCACCTTATCGATCGCGGTCTCGTAAATTATTGGGGCTACAACACTCTTGGCTTCTTCGCGCCGGAGATTCGCTATACTTCTCGCGACCCGCACTTGGATTCGGTACGAGAATTCAAAACGATGGTGCGCAACCTCCACGATGCAAACCTCGAGGTTATCCTCGATGTTGTCTACAATCACACGGCGGAAGGAAATCAGATGGGTCCGACCCTCTCGTTTCGCGGCATCGACAATGCCGCATACTACCGCCTGTCACCCGAGAACCGCCGCTACTACCAGGACTACACCGGCTGCGGAAACACATTCAACATGCAGAATCCTCGCGTGTTGCAGATGGTAATGGACAGTTTGCGGTATTGGGTTTTGGAGATGCACGTCGACGGGTTCCGATTTGACCTAGCGAGCACGCTTGCGCGCGAGCTGCACGAGGTGAATAAGCTCGGTGCTTTTTTTGATATCATCCACCAGGACCCCGTGCTGTCCCAGGTGAAGCTCATCGCTGAGCCGTGGGACCTCGGCGAAGGCGGCTATCAGGTCGGGAACTTTCCCATCGGGTGGTCGGAGTGGAACGGGAAGTACCGAGACTGCGTGCGAAAGTTTTGGAAGGGAGACGGCGGGATTATCTCTGAGTTTGCTACCCGTATCAGCGGCAGTAGCGATCTGTACGCGTGGAACAGCCGCCAACCGCACGCGAGCGTCAACTTCGTAACCTGCCACGACGGGTTCTGCTTGAACGACCTCGTTTCGTACGATCACAAACATAACGAAGCAAACAAAGAGGACAATCGGGACGGATCGGACGACAACATCAGCTGGAACTGCGGCGCCGAAGGTCCGACCGACGATCCGAACATTCGGGCACTGCGGGAGCGGAAGAAACGCAACTTCCTCGCGACGCTCATTCTGTCGCAAGGAGTGCCGATGCTCCTTGCTGGAGATGAGTTTGGGAATTCCCAACATGGAAACAACAATGCCTACTGCCAAGACAGTGAGATTAGCTGGCTTGATTGGAGCTGGGACGACGACGGCCGCGCGTTACTCGATTTTACGACACGCCTCATCGCGCTGTGGCGCGAACAGCCGGCGCTCAAACAACGCCGGTTTTTTCACGGCCGCTCTATCCGCGGCGAGGCCGCGAAGTTTATCCACTGGTTTGATCCCGCCGGCCAAGAGATGTCGAACGAAGAGTGGAATGCGGGATACGCGCGCTGCCTCGGCGTGGTTCTCAGCGGCGAGGCGCTCGATGTCAATCAGTTCGGAGAGACGATCTCGGGGGACACGCTTCTCATCCTCTACAACGCCGACCATTCGATGAAGATCGATTTCACTCTGCCGACCATCGATGACGGCGCGGACTGGGAGCTCCAGCTTGAGACGTTCCATCCGGCTTGGCAGGGAGAGAAGCAGTTCAAGCCGGGATCGTCGTTCCCTCTCGAGGCGTGCTCGGTAGCAGTGCTCAAGCTCAGTCGGTCTGCCGACAAGAAGGTTTAGCCGGGGAAAATCCTGATACTGACTTTCCTCGAACACTGCGGTATTGTGCGCCGCGTATGCGATCGAGACTGCTTCAACATCTGCTGCTCAGTATCTTGCTGATTTCCGCTCCGGGTTGGGTACCGTCCTTTGCAGCGGCAGCCGCTCCGAGCACAATCGAGGAGCTCGTGAGGCAGCTCGGGACCGACCCGATTGCACGTTTCCATTTCCGGCAGGAGAAAAGGATTAAGTCGCTCAAACGCCCAATCGTCTCGGAAGGCGAAATGGTTTTTGAGAGGACCAAAGGCATCATCTGGAGCACAACCTCGCCTCGTCCGTCGGAGTTCGTGATTACACCTTACGGTATTACACGAATGGAGGAAGGTCAGGAGCTCACTTCTCTTGAGTCTAAGGAGAATCCTGCGGTAGAAGCTTTCACGAAGGTGTTCCTTTCGCTGTTTCGCGGAGATGTCACCGAGCTCCAGCAAACGTTTGAGCTGACTATTTATTCCGCGCCGGGTCACGCGTCACCCGGTAATTCAAGTCCCGGCGGGGAATCCCAAAATTCCGCGTGGACTCTTTCGCTCACGCCGAAAGACGATCGAGTCGGTCACTTTCTTACAGGCCTGCGCCTTACTGGGGATCGGAGCCTTTCGACCGTCGAGCTGGACGAGGCAAACGGCGATCACGCAACCATTTCTCTCTCGCTTACCGGTGCAGCACCGCTGACGCCGACTGAGTTACGTATGTTAAGCAAACAATAAGGGATTAAAGAATCTATGAAATCTCTTCTCCGACGAATTCGCTCGACCCTTTGCGCCGCCGGGCTTTCCGCGGCGCTTCTGGTAAACGCCTCGGGTTGCGCGTACGCGAATATCAAGATCCCGTTCGATGATGATCTGAACAACACACACCTGGGAACAAAGGTCGGTAAGGCCAGTGTCCGGTCAATTTGCTGGCTCGTCGCTTGGGGTGATGAGAGCATCGCGGCCGCTGCGAAAGAAGGAAACATCACCACGTTGAATCACGCCGACCAAGAGATCTTCATTGTGCTCTGGGGACTGTATTCGCAACACACGATGATTGTTTACGGCGACTGAGACTGACCCATTTTCCCTCTCTGCTGAGCGAGACCGTAGATGCTGACTAGAACAAAGTTCGTGCTGCGCCTGTTCGTCGTAAGCTCAATGACCGCTTGCGCGCCGGGACTGATCTACACGGACGTCACCTCCCCTCTCACGAGAAACCTCGATAACGCTCGAATCGGAACAAAGAGTGGGTCGACGAGCACCACGGAGCTGTCCATCCCGCTCAATCGGGGCAGCATCAGTGGTGCGTTCGAGAGCCGTGCTATCGGAGACGCCGCACAAAACGGTGGTCTGACGACACTGTACTACGCTGATGAACGACTGATTAGCGTGCTGGGCGGGCTTTGG
This sequence comes from Bdellovibrionota bacterium, assembly GCA_046328905.1. Classification (GTDB taxonomy): domain Bacteria; phylum Bdellovibrionota_C; class UBA2361; order SZUA-149; family CAZDWZ01; genus JAXLVP01. The sequence continues at coordinate 2,878,707 of JAXLVP010000001.1, read as the reverse complement.
AAGAAACGTACGGTGACAGTCCACGGGGACTAGCTCCCTGCGAATCCGGATCTCTATGGCCGCTTCTCGCCACCGCATCGCCAAAGTCTTCGCGCTCGCGTGGCTTGCGGTGGTTGTTGCCTGTTTTGCCGTCCTCTGGAAGCGCGACTTCGGTGCCTCTGCGATCGAGACCGACATCCTCGAGCTCCTGCCGCCGACTTCCCGCTCTGCGATTGTCAACGTCGCCGTAAAAAAGTTCGCCACACAGATTAGTGACCGAGCACTCATCGTTGTCGAAGCGAATACATTCGAGTCCGCTCAATCTGCAGCCGAGCTGTACGCGGATGCACTTGAGTCATCCGGTGCCTTTTCGGAGGTGCGGCTGCGCGTCGACACTGAAATTGAGCGTGCACTGAAATCGCTTTATTATCCGCATCGGTTTCAACTCCTCACTCCGGACGTGCGGAAGCAGCTGCAAAGCGACTCAAAAGCTGTCTCGGAGCTTATCGAGTACGTTGAACAGGTTCTTACAACTCCCGTGAGCGGTGGAATCACTGATTTCCTGCCGACCGATCCCCTTCTCTTCTTTCCGCGCTTCCTCGCCAACCTCGGTCGTTCGCTGGGACGGACTACAATTCGCGATGGAATGCTCGTCAGCTCGCACGATGGGAATTCCGGGATCATCATCATCGCGCGCTTGAAAGGCGGCGCCTTTGCCCGTGAGGTGCAGCAGTCTGCAGTAGTGGCGTTTTCGGACGCGAGCGCGAAGGTGAACGCGGCAAAGCCGAATGTGAAGATCTTTGTAAGCGGCATCGTTCGCTACGCCGAGAAGGCGGCCCGCGCCGCCGAATCGGAGCTCCAGCTCATCAGCATCGGGTCTCTCATCGGGGTGGTGGTGCTGATGCTCGGCGCTTATCGCGCCCTGACTCCGCTGATCCTCATGCTCGTCACTATCGTCATCGGGTGCGCGGCGGCTCTCGCCGCGGCGCTCCTTTGGTTTACGAAGGTCCACATGATTACGCTTGGGTTCGGCGCAAGCCTCATCGGGGTGGGTGTCGATCATGGATTTCACTTCTTTTCCTTCCAAGCGTTCGGACCGGAACGATCGCGCTTCGAAGTTCTACGGGCGATCTTCCCCGGGATCTTCCTCGGTATCCTGACCACGATTCTTGGTTTCCTCGGCCTGGTGATCGCTCCATTTCCCGGTCTCAATCAGATAGCGTTTTTCTCGATCGTCGGGCTCACCGCGGCGTTTTTCACCGTTGTGCTTTGGTACCCGTTCCTTTCGACCGTTCGGCGCGGAAACCCGGATAATTTTCTCTTTCGATGGATCCGCCGATGGCTGGCACTATGGAGCTCCGGCTCTCCTATCGTTGTCGGGCTCACCGCAGCCACGTTGCTCTTCACCGCATACGGCGTTCTTCGCGCAAGGGTCGATGATGATGTTCGTTTGCTCGAAGGAAGAGACGAAGCGCTGCGGCAGGAGGACAATGTCGTCAGCAGCTACATCGGCGGTACAGATACCAGCCGATTCTTCATCGTGTCAGGCGATACTCCTCAGGAAGTTCTCGCGCGCGAGGAGGCGCTCACAGAATCGCTTCTCCCTGAGCAGCCTCCGGTCCGCTTTCAAGCTCTCTCTCAATTTATACCGTCGGTAGCACGGCAAAAGGACAACGAAGCGCTGCTCAGTTCGTTTCTCGCTCGGCACGGCGCAGAGCTCCGTTCCGGTTTATCCGAGCTCGGGATGGAGGATGAAGCGATCAATCTCCTCCTCTCGCAGCCCGGAGCCTTTCCACCGCCGCTCGACTTCGACACCTTCACTGCGAGTGCAGCAAGCGAGCCGGTTCGGCAGCTCTGGCTCGGATCCGCTGCCAACCGTAGTGTTTCGCTCGTTACCGTTGCCGAAGGCACTGACACCTCGGTCCTTGACCGCGCGGCGACTCGGATCCCCGGAGTTTTCTTCGTCGATCGTGTCCGCGATACCTCGAACATCCTGGCAGAACACCGCGTCCTGGGCACCGAAACCATTGTGCTCTTCTACTTGCTCGTGCTGGTCGTCCTCATCCATCGCTACGGCATCCGAGCAGGTGTTACCGCATTCCTTCCAGCTGTGCTCGCCGGTGCCATCTGTATCGCCGGATGCGGGCTTTCGAATCAGCCGGTGAATCTCTTTTCCGTTCTGGCCATACTGATCGTGCTCGGTCTCGGAATCGATTTTGCCGTGTTTCTCCTCGAAGGCGAGCACGAGATTGAAGCCACCATGTTCGCGGTTTTGCTCTCAGCGCTCAGCACCCTACTGTCCCTGGCATTACTCGCGCTCTGCAGCGCACCCGTGTTACGCTCGTTCGGCCAGAGCATGTTCCTTGGAACCGGCGCGGCAATGGTATTCGCTCCGGTAGTATTGTATCGCCCGAGAACGGCTGGAACGTCGGTGCAAAAGTGAAACAACGCTCAGAGCTGCGTCGGTTGAACAAGCGTGTCATAAGCTTCGCGTTGCTCGGCGTCTTCGCAGGGTGCTCCCCAATCGAGAGACATCCGCTCAACCTCAAGCTGCCTCCCCGCTGTCCTGAAACTCTGAGCACGACAGATCGCTATCCCGACGAGCTTCAGGGTTCTTACCGACTGAAGTTTGAAGACGAGCGCCGCTCATCCAACTTTGAGGTATATGTTGAAGTCGACAACACAGGCGAGAAGAGCTCGGCGACACTCGCGGTGATCTCGGCTCTCGGGAATCGCGTTCTCCTTGCGTCGCTTTCAGCCGGAGAACTGACTGCGGACGTCAGCCCCATTTCCGACTTTCCCCTTACGCCACAGGATCTGTGGCGTCTTTTCGAGATTGCGGTGCTTCCAGAATCGGACATAGCAGGGCGTCTCCGGAGCTGCGATTCCGAGATCTCGGAATCGACAAACCCCTCGGGACGTTTGGTAAAGCGCGGTTCCGACCAGCTGATCCGGGTATATACTCTCGAATCACCCGAGGCTCGGCCATCGATCGTTGCTTTGAGCTATCCCGGCCGATTCAGCGTCCTGATTACGCGGCTTGACCAGCCGCCCGAGAAAGTGTCGCACCAGTGACGATGTGCCGGTCGTCCATCTGAAAGCCTACGTCGAGGGAAACATCGACTTTGGAAAGCACCGTGGCCAGCAGAGAGTTTTCGCCTACCGGCTCGAGCAGCACGTCATGAAATCCGAGAAATACGTCGAATCGCGGAGACACCGCTTTAAAAACTGCTTCCTTCGCTGAGAAGACGATGAGCGCTCGCAGCTCAGCTTTCGTCGCATCCTCGTGGATCCAGCTCTGCTCCACTTCAATCGCGGTTCGACTGATCAGCCGCAACGCTCGCGGACCGAGAACCTCGATATCGACACCGACGGAGAGGAGCTCGCCCTCTCTCGCGGCGGCGGCAACTGCAGTCTGGTGCTTATGGCTAATCGAGCCGATAACTCCGGGCGGCCAAAGCGGTGCGCCACTCTTCGCTCTTCCAATAGCCGGAGAGCGAGAGAACCCGAGCTCACGGCACACTTGAACCGCCGCGGCGCGGCCGAGCAAGTATTCGTCTCGTCGCCGTTCGCCGAGAGCAGTGGCGTAGGCGAGGTCTTCAGAATGGAGGTCTGCGCGATTCACCGAGTGCGCCTCCAAAGCAGCAAAACGAACGCTATCGGGAAACGGCGATGCAATCATCCCGGCTCAGCTCTGCCTGCAATGCAATTCGTTCGCGAGTCCTCGACTACGCATTCGCTTCGCTCGACGCGACCGCTCCACGTTTCCGCAAGGGTTTGGCGCCCGTAACGCTGGGGGACTGGTCGTTGATCTTCTCTAAGGCAGTTGATGGCAGCGGAGCAATCTGGTCCGGCAGCTCGAGATTAGCAAGCAATCCGCCCGGAAGCTTCGCGCCGCGCGACGCGATACCCAGCAGCTCTTGCTTCAACTCTTGCAGTAGAGCAACGTTTCGAATGAGCTGCGCTTCGAACTCCGTCTCGGAAACCGGTTCGCGAAGTCGTTCGTTCATTGCATAAAGAAATTCGATACGCTGGATGTCAATCATTCTGCCGCCAATCTCAGGCTGAGGAATCTTGTTCCATTCACGGAAGAAGTGCTGCATGAACATATTCATCTCAGACACCTGCCCAAGATAATTCCTCAGTCGACTAAGCATAAGCAGATTACACTGCTGCTTTTGGAAGAAGACCCATGCAAGAAAGCCCCAGTAGGTCGCAAAGTCCCAGATGATTTTCATTGGCATGACCGTTGCGTTCCCCAGAATCGGATACTGGTTCTCGAACACCGAGAAGGTGTTCGACGCGAAGCCGAGATAGACCTCGTTATACACATGCGCATAGGTGTCCAGCCGGTCATCAGCCAGATCCTTCGAGATCAGGTCCGCGATGAAGGTATTTGAGAGGGCAATGAAATCGCTTCCGGGGGAATAAAGTGGATCGATGAAAAGTCCTGCATCTCCCGTCACTGCCCAGCGTTCACTCGAAAATACCTGTTTGCACCAGTGCGAGTAGTGCTTGAGCGCCAGAAAATCCTGAAGCTTGCCGAGATGGGGTTCGATGTGTGATGCGCATTGCGGCTCATTCCGGCGAAGCCAGTCCATCGCCTTGTCCAGCGAGTTGAACTCAGACAGCGGATGGACTGCAGGGTCGGCTACAATACCCACACTGGTCGAGCCGGACGCGAGGGGAATCAGCCACACCCAGTATCCGCGCCCCATCAAGTGGTTCGTGCTGAACCATCGAGAATACTCCCCGACATTTTCCTTTGTGAATTGCGGATCGTCGGACCACTCGTTCAAGCTGATCTCTTCCGCGATACGAAACCAAACCGCATTCGTGTGATGGTTCGAATCAGCTTCCAAGCCGAGCTTCTTTTTAAGCACGCTGGAGCGTCCAGCGGCATCGATCAGCCAGCGGCTCTCTATTTGGCGTTGCTCTTCGCTCCCTTGAGTGAATGTGACGATATGCCGGTCGCCGGGAAGCCGGTCGCCGGGAAGCCGGTCGCCGGGGTGAACGGAAACGTCGCGCACTCGAGCACCTTCGAGCAGGAGGATTCCTGACGCACGACATTTTTCGGCGAGATAATTCTCGAAACGTCCGCGGTCGATCTGAAACGAGCCGGTCGGGAAAAAGCGATTTGAGCCGAACTCGAGCCGTTGATCAATCTTCGCATTTCCGTCTCGCGTGAAAAAGTAGCGCAAGCCGAGCTTCGGCAACTCATCGGTTTCGAGATGCTTTCGGCATTCGAGCACGTCCGCGAAGTAGTGAGCGCCGATCTCAACGGTCGACTCTCCAACCTTATGTGCGGCCTCCTCGAGCGGAAATGTATTTTTCTCAAGCATCGCAATCGACACGTCAGGGTGTGATTGACGTATTTGGAGTGCCAAGGTCAGCCCAGCGAGCCCCGCGCCAAGAATGACGATATCTGCGGTACCCGGCGGCTGAATGGTATTCGATTGTTTCATATTCACACCCTTAGCTGAGAAGTGGAGCTTAGCTGACTGCAAAGAAGCCTTACGTTGCAGCACCTTCCGAGAAACAGCCTGGCCGGCAATTCCCCAAAGATCGTCGAAACATAGCGTAAATCATATTTCTGGTATAGTCTGCGTTCTCCTCGGATTCGATAAACCTCAGTTGCGTAGGTCTCGTTTCAGCCGTGTCAGCGGGAGAATTTTACGTAAAGCGTTGGTCAGCTTGGTCGCCCGGCCTGCGAACCTGGGAAGACTGGTTGTCTTGGGCGGGAACATCCGCACCACTCGAGCAAAGCTCGGTTCGGCTGAACGCATCTTTCGTGCCCGCGCTCCTTCGCAGGCGCTGCAGTAACCTGACTCGCGCCTCGCTCGAAGTCGCTTACGCGGTCCTTGATGAGTCCGAGCGGTCGGAAGTCGAAACGGTTTTTGCCTCGCGGCACGGCGAGGGCGAAGTCACGACAACCATTCTCAACCAGCTTGCTTCAGGCGAGGCTCTTTCCCCAAACGATTTCTCGCTTTCAGTGCACAACACCGCGAGCGGACTCTTTTCGATTTTCGCGAAAAACCCGTCCGCTTCGACCGCATTATCCGGTGCGCGCTTGAGTCTCGATGCCGCGCTGCTGGAAATGTTCAGCTCTTTTTTGCGCACGGGCAGCAGCCGGGACGTGTTGCTGGTGATAGCGGACATGCCTTGCCCTCCCGTGTTCGGGGAGCTTGGGAAAGACCCGGCTTATGCACTCGCCCTGCTCTGCTCGGCAAAGCCCGATGCGTCAGCTTTGGACTGCGCGGCCGTTTGGCGCGACGACGCGGAAGCATCACCGACCGGCGGAAACGAGCCCGGCGCGGTCGAGCTTCTGAGATGGCTCTTCAGTATCTCCCTTGTGTTTGAATCGAAAGAGAGCGCCTCTCGGTGGCGGCTCATTCGGAGCCATTCGACCTGGCAGCAGAGCTTCTTTCCCATCGCTGAGCAGCAGACTGCCACTCCCTCAAGCCGAGCCGCTTCGACATGACAGAGAGAAGCGTCGCCGCATGTGATGTCGTTCCCGTTCTGGAAACGAGGAGCTACCGGTTTCGATTGGTTTCAACCGGTTTCTGTTTTCTCATGTTCTGGCTCGGCGCAGTCGCGTTTGCAGCGACGGTTGTCATTTTACGGCTGACCGTCTGGGACAGAGAACGGCGGCTTGCCCTGGTACAGCGGTTGCTGGGCACATTGATGCGTTTCTTTCGTTCGGTGATTACAAGGCTCGGCCTGATTCGGATCCGAATTGACGGTTTGACGGAGCTGCTCCACGCCGAACCTTCAATTGTCGTGTGCAATCACCCAACGCTTATCGACGCCCCGCTTCTCCTTTCTCTGCTGCCGAAGCTGTGCTGTGTCGTGAAAGGCGAGCTTGCTGACAGTTGGGCGTATCGCACGGTAATTCATCAGCTCGGATTTCTCACCATCGGCTCCTCTGAGCATCCGGTTGAGCGTTGCGTCGAAGCCGTTCGCTCCGGACGTTCGATTCTCATTTTTCCTGAGGGCACTCGATCCCCCGCCGATGGCCTTCATTCGTTTGCCCGTGGAGCGGTAAGCATTGCGCTTCGGAGCGGTGCCCCACTTCTTCCGATAGTGCTCCTTGCGAATCCTCCGTCGCTCGGCAAGGGCCAGCGGTGGTATGAGATCCCTCCGCACCCGATTGACTTTTCAATATCTATTCGATACCCTTTTCTATCCAAAACCTGTCCGGTCGATCGGGCGTCCGAACGCGAGCTATCCCTGAAGCTCACAGGCGAGCTGGAAGAATATTTTAAGCGAGCGATTTTCAGTTGAAAGCCGAAAACACAGTAGACGAGAGCCGCAGAGCTCAGCTCGAATCAGAGCTCAAACAGTTCATCATTCAGACACTCGCCCTCGAAGAGGTGACCCCCGAAGACATCCCGAGTGATCGAGTTCTTTTCGGCGAGGGCCTCGGGCTGGATTCCGTCGACGCTCTCGAGCTCGCCGTCGCCCTACAGAAGAAGTACGGCGTGGCAGTTGACCCGAAGGACAAAAGCACCGTGTTCTATTTCACGAACGTCAAGAACCTTGCAGAGCTGGTATTGTCGCAGCAATCATGAAGCGAAACGCATTTGATTCTCGCGAGGCGGTTGCCGCCCGAGTGCAACAGCTCATCTCTTCAGAATTCGGGCTGGCGCCGGAGAAGATTCAGCCTGCGTCGAAGCTGGGTGACGACCTCGGCCTGGATAGCATCGACCTGTGCGACGCTCTCGTATACATGGAGAAGGAAACCGGCAAAGCGTTTCCGCTCGAGCATTTCCGAACCGTCAGCACCGTTGACGACCTGGTCGACCGAACCACCACCATTCTTTGGGGCGGTCATAAGAATTGAGCCGGTGCTGTGAGCAGCCCGCTTGATCAATCGAGCTTGATGGCATCCTCCGCTCTAACCGATTCCCTTCAGATCGTCGAAACGGTAACCACCGCAGACAGTGCCCGAATCTCGTTTCGCATCCCGGAGAATCTCCCGTATTTTGACGGCCACTTTCCAGGCCGACCCGTGGTCCCCGCCTTCGTGCAGCTCGGTTGGGTGCTCGCTTTCGCAAGGGAAAAACTCCGGCTTTCTTCCCAGCTTACCTCGATCTCTTCAGCGAAGTTCCTGCGCCCTCTGCTCCCCGCTGGAAACTATCACTTAGAAATGCAATACACGGACAGTCTAGGCCAATTGCGGTTTACTCTTCGAGGCGGGGATGAGCTCTGTACTTCCGGAAAATTCAGTTTCGCAGCCGGCACCTCGAGTGCGCGGTGAGCGGAGCCTATTTCCGGAAGATTTTCGGCCTTGCGTTGTGGTTCCGGTCTACAACCACCAAGGTGCGCTTCGCTCAACAGTCGAGCGTCTGAAGAAACAGCAGCTGCCTCTTATCCTCGTGGACGACGCGAGCAGCGACGGTGGCGGTTCCTTACTCGATGAGCTCGCTTCGGACACGCCGAGCATTACGGTCATTCACCGAAAGGTGAACGGCGGTAAAGGTGCCGCCGTCATGGACGGCATACGGCTCGCCACGAGGAAGGGCTTCACCCATGCCCTCCAGGTCGACGCCGATGGGCAGCATGACATCGAATCGATCCCGCAGTTCCTTGCCGTAGGCGCGCAATTTCCGACCTCTCTCGTCCTCGGTTTTCCACGCTTTGACGCGAGCGCACCGTGGGGACGCGTCTGGGGACGCAAGATCTCGAACGTTCTCCTCCGCTTTGAAATCTTTCGGTTCCTGAATCGAAATGCCCCACGCGACGCGCTTTTCGGGTTTCGCCTCTATCCGATTCAGGAGTTCCGCTCGGTGTTCCTCGACGAGGAACACTTCGAACGAATGGAGTTCGATACCGAGATTCTGGCCAAGCTGTGCTGGGCCGGCGCATCGGTGAAGAATATTGAAACGCCCGTACGCTATCCCGACGACGGCGTCTCCCATTTCCGTTATCTCGAAGACAATCTCTGTCTCATTCGCCTTCACGTCGGGCTGCTGCTGCGGATGCTTCCAAAGCTCATCGGAGGTTGGCTCAGTCGCTCTCCGCATACCAGAGCCTACTTCCGGCGCTGGGAGAAGCATGACGAACGCGGATCGATGTTTTGGGTGAAATTCCTCTTTGCGGCGCCGCGGTTCCTCGGCACGCGAATTTGCAATGCGATCGCTTACCCGGTCATTCTGTACTTCATCGCGACGAACACAAAGGCGAGAGGAGCGTCACGGGACTACCTGCGGCGCGCGTTGGGGGTCAAGACGCCAGCGGATGTTCCATTTTCCGCCGTCTATCGACACTTTCTCGAGTTCGCGCGGGCGTTGGTCGATCGTGCGGCGGTTTGGAATGGGCGATTGACCATGGAATCGTGTCGTTTCCACGGCAAAGAACCGCTGCGCGAGAGGATCAACCGCGGAGAAGGTCTCATCCTCATCGGCGCTCACTTTGGAAACCTCGAGGTGTGCCGCGCTCTCTCAGAAGAGCTGCCCCGCCTCGAGATCAACGCGCTGATGTACATGGAGAATGCTAAGAAGTACAACGCAATTCTCCGCGCCACAAATGCGAACGCTCATCTCAAGGTGCTGCCGATTGAGGATACGAATCCCGAAATGCTCGTGTCTCTCAAAGCGAAGCTGGAAGCCGGCGAGTGCCTCGCAATGCTGGCAGACCGCATTACGCCCGGCTCGCCCGAGAAAGTCGCCGAGGTAGAGTTCTTCGGAGAGCCGACCCTATTCCCGACGGGGCCGTTCATCTTTGCATCGCTTCTCGATGCCCCCGTTTATCTCGTATTCTGCATTCGCGCTGCCGACGGGACTTACGACGTGTACATGGAGCACTTCTCAGAAGGTTTGCACCTTCCGCGAGCGAAACGGAACGAGCTGCTCAAAGAAACCGCCGGAAAGTATGCCTCGCGTCTTGAACACTACGTGAAGCAGGCGCCGTATCAGTGGTTCAATTACTTTTACTTCTGGGGAAAGTGATCCTCGCACCGAGGAAGCTTCATTAACTCACGTATTGGCGGAAGATGAGAGACGTGTTCACTCCGCCGAACGCGAAGTTGTTCACCATCGCGTGCTCAACGCTCAGCGTCCGAGGCTCGCCCACAACATAACTCAGCTCTGCGCAACGGACGTCCGGTTGAAGCAGGTTTTTTATGGGAGCAAACTTCCCGGCGCGCATCATCTCGATTGTGAACCAAGATTCGATGGCGCCGGTCGCGCCCAGCGTGTGACCCTGGTAGCCCTTGGTGGCAATGACCGGAACGTTCGAGCCGAAGCGCGCCGCCGTCGCCTGCGACTCAGCAACGTCGCCTAGGTCGGTTCCCGTTGCATGCGCGTGGATGATTCCGATGTCTCGCGATGAAAGCTGAGCATCATCAAGTGCGAGCTCCATCGCACGCTGCATCAACGAAGGCTCCGGATTGGTAATGTGAGTTCCGTCGCAATTCGTGCCGAAGCCTACGACCTCGGCAAAAATCTGCGCACCTCGGGCACGCGCGTGTTCGAGCTCCTCAAGAATGAGCGTTCCGGCGCCCTCCGATACCACCAAGCCGTCACGGCTCGCATCGAACGGGCGTGGGGTTCCAGTCGGATCCTCATTTCTCGCGCTCGCGGCACCCACGGCATCGAAAAGGCCGGTCAACCCGACGCAGATCTCCTCAGCGCCGCCGGCAACCATGATATCCTGTTGCCCCGCACGAATCACCTCGTAGGAGTAGCCGATCGCTTGGCTCGCCGATGTGCAGGCACTGCATGTCGGAATCATCCGTCCACGCAATTGAAAGAAGAGCGAGATGCTCGATGCGCAGCAGTGACTGAGGACCTGAATGTAGGAGCTCGCTGGGATACCGCGGGTATTCCGCGAGCTCCAAGCCGCACCAAGCCGCATCAGCATCTGCGACCCGCCTAGGCAAGAACCGTACGCGACTCCGGTTCTCCCGTTTCGAAGCTCCTCGTTGTCGAGCAATCCGGCCTGTTCGAGCGCAATCTCTGTCGCGCGAACGGCAAGCACCGCTCCGCGGCTCATACTTCGCAGCCGTTTCCGATCGTAGCGCGGCGGAAGCTCGCCTTCATTTACCCGCCCGATGACACGCGTCTTGAGTCCTGTGAACTCCTCGTATTCCGTGGCGTATGTGACCCCGCTCTCCCCTCTCGAGAGTCGAGACCAAACTTCACCCCAGCTGTTTCCAAGGGGGGAGAGGCCGGCCATACCTGTGACAACAACTCGCTTCACACCAATCCTCCGTTGATCGAAAGCACCTGCCCCGTGATGTACGACGCCCCCTCGGAAAAAAGGAACGTCACGGCCGAAGACACTTCAGCGGGTTTCCCTGCTCGCTTCATCGGGATGGCTTCCAGCATCTGCTCGAGACCCGGATGGTCCGTCATCTCGGACTCGATGAAGCCCGGAGCGACGCAATTGACAGTTATCGAGCGCTTCGCAAGCTCTTTTGAAAGCGCCTTTGTCGCTCCGATGAGGCCCGCTTTGGCTGCGCTATAATTCACCTGTCCCCGGTTTCCGGTGATTCCGGACAGTGAGGACATGGTCACGATGCGTCCGCCGGAACGAAGCTGGATCATCGGCATCACGAGCGGATGGAGCACGTTGTAGAATGAGTCGAGATTCGTATCGAGCACGACATCCCAATCTTCGTCCGTGAATCCCGCGAAAGGTCCGTCACGAACGATACCGGCGTTGCAAACGACTCCCCAAAACGCGCCGCGGCTCTCGATATCCGCTTTCAGAACAGAACGACATTCTTCGCGATTACTGACATCGAAGCGGAGGGGCTCGGGAGCTTCTCGACACACCTGCCTCAACTCACTATACGTCTGACGAGCCGCATCTTCATTCGAGCGGTAATGGAGACATACCTCAAAGCCGGCTCGGCCCAGGTCGAGCGCAACCGCGCGCCCAATGCCTCGGCTCGACCCGGTTACCAGTACGCGGTTCGAATTGCGTTTCGGCTCAGTCATTGACTCTCCAACTGAAGCATTACCGTAAACTTTCCGCTCATCAGCTCCCGTCCGGTGTCTGACTCGACCAGCGAACAGATGAACGTCGACGCCGCACCAGCGGTTCCAGAGAGCTCCGCTGTTGCTCGAAGCGGCACATGCGCGCGAAAGTAATCGGCGCTCACCACGATCTCCCGTAACGCCACGACGGCGCCGTCGGGCACCGGCGCACTTGAAGCGCGAAAGCTGCAACCGCTCGCGAGTGCGGCGCACTGCGCCATATACTCAACGCCGATTTCACAAGAGATCTCTGGACCGTCATAGCCCGGAATCGGCGGTTCGCCCGGAACGACGAGACAGCGTGTAGCAGACTCAGACAGCTCCAAAATCTCGCGCACGAACATCATCGGCTTCTTCTGCGGAAGCAATAGCTGCGGATCGATCGGAGCTCCACTCATCGCTCTACACCGAAGATAAGCGAGCAGTTACTCCCACCGAATCCGAATGAGTTGCTCATGCAAATGGATCTGCCGATCGGCGCGTCCTCAGATCGCTGGAGTACGCTTCGCCAATCAACCAGCGGGACGGGCTCGAGCTCGGGGTCATACCAGCCGTCGAAACGATGCACCGGCAACGGCAGGTTTCCTGAACGTTGGAACTCCTGCAAAATCAGAAAACACACTGCTGCTTCGACAGCGCCGCTCGCCCCGAGCGTATGCCCGGTGAGAGGCTTGGTGGAGCTGCAGAGAGGCGGAGTGTCAAAGACTGCACGGACGGCCTTGGCTTCCATACTGTCGTTCGCCGACGTTCCTGTGCCGTGCAGATTGATATAATCGATGTCTTTCGGTGAAAGCGACGCATCGTCGAATGCAGCTTTCATCGCCCTTGCAGCGCCGGCCCCCGACGGCTCCGGCGCCGAGACATGATATGCGTCCGAGGCCTCGCCGACGCCTAGAAGTCTGACGCCCTTCGCCTCCCTCGTAAGCAGGAAGAGCGCAGCAGCCTCCCCGATGTTAATGCCACTCCGGTGCACACTAAACGGGTTGGTGGTTGCAGGCGACAACAGATCAAGCGCAGCGAATCCCTCGAGCGTCATGCCGCAAAGCGAATCGGCGCCGCCGACAATGACGGCATCACAGATACCGAGCTCGATCAAAGCCCGCCCGGAATTGAACACCTTGGCGCTCGATGAGCACGCTGTCGAAATCGTGTACGAAGGTCCTTTCAGCGCAAGCGCTTCCGCAATAACTGAAGAAACTGCCGCCATCTCTTGCTGCGTGTAGCAATAGCTCTCTGGAAACTTTTCCCCGCGTTGGAGACAGGCGATTGCCGCTTCGCCTTCAGCGATCCCGGAGGTGCTCGACCCGATGACGACTCCGACTCGGTGCGCTCCCCAGGCTTCGACTGCGGCGCGCACGTGATCGCGGATTTGCTCTAAAGCGCACAGTGCAAGCTGCGCATTCCGAGATTGGAGCGCCGCGAGTCTGGAAGGGACGGGTGCGAGCAAAGAATCGTCAACAGCACCGACAAACGTCTCGCGGTGAGTCACCGGTGAGCGCTCGCGTCGTAAGGTTGCTCCATGTTCGGCGCGCAACGCTTTGAGGTGCACGTCTGCACCGACCCCGACAGCGGAGACTATTCCAAGCGCCGCGACTCGCGCGCCGCACCTCGGTGCAGGTGTTTCCATCACAATTCTTTACTACGTTTTGCGGTCACGTCGCCGCAATGCTCGCCCAATCTTGACGAAGAACTACGGAATTGATAGCGAACAATGGATGGTAGCAGAAAATGTGAACGCCGCCGAGCTTCGATCAGCGCTCGAAGATTTCGTCCGAAATAGTCTCGATGACGGGTCGCCCGTGGGCGCCGAGACTCCGCTCGCGGATTTGGGGCTCGATTCGTTTGTGCTGCTCGAGATGGTGCTTTTCGTCGAGCGACGCTTCGGCATCAAAACGCCCCTCGAGCTACTCACCCCCGGGAACACCCGGACGATAGCTGCTCTGAGTGAGTGCTGTGCCGGGGTTGCGAGATCGACAACACAAGCACTCTAACGCGCACGTGGGGACGTAGTGGTGTTTCCGAAATACATTCCGCTCTCAGGGGCCGACATGCTGATGCTGGCATTCGACCGGATTCAGAGGCGCGCCGCCCATCGAGGAAATGTCTGCGCACTTGCCCTCCGATTCGAAGATCTCTCGGCCGCGCGCGATTGCGCCCAGCGAGTCCAAAACCAGGCCGCGTATCACTATCTCCACAGCTTACGTCTTCGCTCAGGTGTGCTTCGATCATGGTGGAGCCCGGCACGTAAGAAACGTTCCCGTTCTGGAATAGAGGAGCTGGCTCTGCTCAAACCCGGCGACCTCACGACGTTTATCGCCCACGCAGATTGCAGACCTCGGCGAGATCCCCCGTTCCGCATGGTCCTGATTCAATCAGCCGGTCACGAAGGGACGTTGCTCTTTTTCTGGCACCACGCGTTGCTCGACGCCCGAGGCGCTGAATATTTAATCAGCTCGCTTCTTGCTGCCGCCCCGGTAGATCCGGAGAAGCTTTGGCGACCCCAAAAACGAAGCTGGTCGTTCAGTGATGCGCTCAAAATGAAGCGTCACATTTTCGAAGCTGCCGCATTCCCTATCTCGAATCTGACGACTCCGGGCAAACCGCTGCGCAAGTTCCGCTACCACCGAATTCATTTCTCCGTTGAGGAAACAAAGCTGATTGATTCGCGTTGCAGAAACCTCGGTGCCGAGGTTTTCAAGAGCAGTGTCTATCTCAGCGCCGCAGCACGAGGGGCCACTGCGGTTCTGGCCGAACGTGGACGAGCGGCGCATCCGCTGCATCTCGTGGTTCCTCACAACCTTCGCCGCAGGAAAAAGGATGCGTTCCTGTCGAACCAAGTCAGCTTCCTCTTCTACCGGATTGCGGCGAAACGTCTGTCGTCGATGGAGCTCGGAATCGGCCACCTCATCGACGCCAGCACCGCCGTCATCGCCGCAAACCTGCATCACGCTTGCGTCGGGATGCTGAACCTGGCCGCGTGGCTTCCGAGCTCACAAGTCGAAAAGCTCCTTCGTCGGCCATCGCGTGGAGAGCTGGCGACATTCTACTTTTCAGATACCGGAGAATTGGACCTCGGGCTGGCAAGCGGGTTACTGCGAGATGCCGTGCACTACCCTCCTCACTTCGCCCCGCCCGGTTTCACGACTGTCTTCACTCGTTTTGCCGGACGTCTCACAGTGATGATCGTAGCTGCCGAGAGCACGTTGAGCGAGAGTGAGCTCAAGCTGCTCGAGCGTTCACTTCGAATAGACCTCACCCCTAAGGAGTGCTCCCTTGATCGAGCCTCGACAAACTGACGTCCTCGTCTTGGGCGGAGGAATGGCCGGTATCGCTGCTGCGGTAACGGCCGCTCGTGCCGGAGCCTCTGTCGCGCTGCTCGAACGCTACGGTTTTCTCGGTGGGATGGCTTCATCCGCTCTGGTCGGCACGATCTGCGGAGCTTATTACCGATCGCAGAAGGCCGCAAAGCTCGGAGTCACCGGCTTCCCCCGCGAGCTGCTCGAAAAGATCCAGGATCGAAGCGATACCGCTCCTCAGTGTTACGACGAAGGGCTTTGGTTTCTTCCGTACGACCCAGCTGCGCTCCGGGTGACCTGTGACGAAGCCCTTGCGCAAAATGGAATTCAGCTCGCGTTGCACTCCACCGCATTCAAGGCGGAGGCGCGCGCGGAGGCCGTTGAAAGCTTGAGTTGCTTGATTTGGGATCGTCCGGTTGCCTTCCGGGCGAAGGCCTTCGTTGACTGCTCCGGCGAAGCAATTGCGAGCACTCTTCTCGGGCTTGAAACAATATCTGACGGTCCATCTCAGGCCGCGGCGTACGTCTGCGAAATAAGTGGAGTTGAATACACTGACGAAAAGCTTTTCCAGCGTTTGCTTCTTCGCGAAGCGATCCGCGCCGGAGAGGCGGGATCACTTCCGAAAGAAGCAGTCCGTGTGTCTGTTGTTCCTGGCTCGTTGCGCGAGGGGCGCGCGCTCCTGAAGCTCGCGCTCCGCCCTACCTCCGAACCGAATGCGGAGTCGATCACCTCCCTTGAACAGTCCAGTCGCTCGCTTTTGTCGGCCCTGCTCGAATACTTGCGACGACACGTTCCAGAGCTTGAAAGCTTGCGCCTCCGGTCGTTCGCATCACAAGTCGGAGTCCGCACAGGCCGTAGGCCGCGGGGTGAGGAAGTTCTCTCCCGTGAAGACGTGCTCACCTGCCGGAAGCGCGCGGATGCGGTTGCGCAAGGGATGTGGCCCATCGAGCGTTGGGGAGAGGACCGAAAGCCGCTGCTCGAATACTTTCCGGAGAGCGACCACTACGATATTTCAGCAGCTTGTCTCCGAAGCCGAACTCTCCCCAACTTATTCTTCGCGGGCAGGAACATCTCGGCGGACGACGACGCCATCGCGTCCGCACGTGTTATCGGAACATGCATGAGCACCGGCACTGCTGCAGGTGCACTCGCTGCATTCCATGCGCTCGGCAGGACGAGAGACGAAGCCGTGGAACTCTTGGCGACCAAGCGATGAGCACGATGAATATCTACGACTCACTTCTCACATCCGGCAGCAGCTTCTTCGATCAAGCGGCTGTCATCGATCAAGACGGTGAGCTGTCCTATGCACAGCTCCACACTTCGGCTCAAGAGCTCCGGAACTGTCTTCCCGATATGGCCGGGCTTCCGATCGGTTTGGCGATCTCGAATGGGAGATATTTCATCGTAGGGCTGCTCGCGTTACTGTCCGCTGGAGCGGTAGCGGTGCCGCTTCCGGTTGAACAGCTTGGAAACACTTTCAGCCCCGGCGTAGATCTTGCGGGAATGCTCACACATTCGTCTGCGCCAAGCGTCTCAGCGATCGTGGGTGGATTTCACTTCGAACCACGCGAGGCTTTTTCGAGCTCGGCCCAAGCGCTCCATAATCTCGTCGACTCGCCGGCGGTGATACGGCCCACGTCCGGAACGACCGGACAATCGAAAGGCGTCGTGCTGTCCCATCACTCAGTGCTGGCGCGAATGACAGCCTCCGCCGAAGCGCTCCGTCTGACACCGAAGGATAGGGTCTGTTGGGTGCTGCCGATGTCCCAGCACTTCATTGCTTCCGTGCTCGCCTATTTGCATACCGGATGCGCCATCATCTGCGCGTCCGGCCAACATGCGGAGACGATGATCGAAGCGATCGACACGTTTCGTGCGACTCTCTTCTATGCGGCGCCGATTCACTATACGCTTCTCGCTCGTAGCTTGAGCTCTGCCTCCTTGCGTTCACTGCGACTTGCTCTGTCCACCACTGCGCCGCTCGATCCGGAGGTCGCCACTGAGTTCCACTCCCGCTTCAACATCCGTCCGCGCCAAGTTCTCGGCATCATCGAGCTAGGATTGCCGCTGGGAGCCTTGGACCATGAGGAGCCTTACGCATCTCGTACCGTAGGACGCCCGCTGCCGGGTTTCGAATTCCGACTGCGAGAAGAAAAGCAGGGAATCGGCGAGCTCCTCCTCAAAGGGCCGGGAATGTTCGACGCGTATCTCTCTCCGCCTCTTAAACGGTCCGATGTGCTCATCGACGGTTGGTTTGCAACGGGAGACCTTGCTCGGCTCGACGCAAACGGTAACATCCAAATCTGCGGACGAAAAAAATCTGTCATCATCACGGCGGGGCAAAAAGTTTTCCCTGAGGAAGTCGAAGCGGTGCTCTCTCGATATCCGGGCGTCCGACTGGCCCGAGTGCGTTCGGAACGGCATTCTCTCCTTGGGGAGATCGTAGTCGCCGATGTCGCCGTCGAGGAAGGCGTCACTCTGGAGGAAGAATCGGCGATCTCTTTTTGCAAAAAGCATCTGTCTCGTTTTAAAGTGCCCCAGCGGATCTTCCTCAGGTCAGAAATTCCGCTCACTTCAACCGGGAAAATATCGAGAGCTTGATTCATGGCGAACATCGCATTCCAAAAGCCGAAGACGGTTCTGATTCTCGGCGGAGGCCCCGCCGGTTCATCGACAGCAGTGTTCCTCGCTCGCGCCGGTCTGAAAGTAGCAATTGCGCACACCCCGAAACGCCCTCAAATGATTGTCGGCGAGTCGCTCATCCCGGCAACAATTCCGGTGATCCGCAAGCTCGGTATCGAGGAGGAGGTCCGGAGCTACAGCACTTACAAACCGGGCGCCACGTTCTATGTTCGACCGGAGGCGCCGCTTGTTATCGATTTCGGCCGAACGGTAACCGGCAAAAGGCTCTACGCCTACAACACCCCACGCCACGATTTCGATGCTACTCTGCTCCGAACTGCAGAGAAAGAAGGCGTAAAGATCATTCCGTGCACCGCAGACGTCGAGCACGATGCGGCAACCGATCGAATCACCCTGACTGCGGAGACATTGACCCACGTCGCACCTGTGCTCGGCGGACACCCGGATCTCATCGTCGATGCGACCGGGCGAGCGCGCATGCTTTCAAAAGTTACCAAGCTCGAGTCCAGCCGAGGATTACGCAACGACTGCGTTATCTTCGCCCACGTCGACAACTGCGAAATTGAGCATCCCGGCCACATTCACGTAAATCGGTTGAGCCGCGGTTGGTCCTGGCGCATTCCGCTCCCGGGCCGCGTGTCTATCGGAGTTGTGATGGGAGCAGACCACTGGCGCGAATTCGGGTCTGAGCCCGAAGCTCGTTACGACAACTACTTGCAATCCGAACCGACGCTCAAGCTCATCGCTCCGGGCTCGAAGCGGGTCACGCCGGTCAGCGTCTACACGAATTACCAGCTCATTACTGAGCGCTTTTTCGGTCCCAACTGGGTGCTGGTCGGTGACGCTGCAGGCTTTGTCGACCCAATCTTCTCGAGCGGCCTGGATCTCTCTCTGAATGGCTCGGTTCGATGCTCGAAGGCGATCGTTCGAGGAACCACTGCCGCCCTCGCCGAATATGAGCGGCTGCAGCGACGGCATATCGCTTCGTGGCAGCTTCTTGCAGAAAGCTTCTATGACGGGCGTTTGTTCGGTCTCATCCGTGTCGGGTCACTCATGACCGGCAGAGGGGCATGGCAGCACGTCGCCAAGACCGCCGAAAATCAATTTGCGCGAGCAATCGCCGGAACCATGCCGTTCCACACGCTTCGTTTCCGCGCCTGTAAGCAGCTTCTGAACTCTCGCTTCGGCGAGCAGCATGGCAAACGGTTGAGCATTCGATGAAACGGCTGCTCCCGGTAGTCGCTCTCATCTGCACAGTTCTCTACCCTGTCATTTTGTACCTCACCCACGAGCGGGGCGGCGCCCGCATTGTAGCGCTGTTCCTCGCTATCGTTTATCTCGCACGAACCATTCTTTTGCGTGATAGCTCAGCACGCCTGTATCAAGTCGGTTCGGTGCTGCTGATTACTTTCCTGCTTTTCAGCGCACTAGCCAAAAACGAAACGCTCGTGCTGTTCGTCCCCGCGCTGGCGACATTCAACGTGCTGCTGCTCTTCCTGTATACTCTGTTCGTTCCTCCATCCTTCATCGAGGTGATCGCCATGCGAATGGAATCGAGTCTGAATGCAAAAGCCCGCGAGTATTGCAGGCGAGTGACAATCGTGTGGTGTGTGTTCCTGTCTCTGAACCTCGCCATCGCACTGTGGACAGCGCTCTACTCGTCACTCGAAACTTGGACGTTCTACAATGGATTTCTGAGCTATGTGCTTACCGCTGTCCTCTTCGCCTCTGAGTATGCGTATCGACAGGTATACCGACGTCGATACGGAGCGAGCGAGATTTGAGCGGCCGGCGTTCCAACATGAGAACATGCAGAACAACCGGCCGCACGAGCTCGCCCAGCAGAGTCAGGCGGATTTCGCGGCGGTCGCATCGATCACTCCGGGCCCCTCAGCCGTAGACGGGAACTTGAGGGCCAGCGCCTTCGACAACGCATCCAGCAAGTTCTGCTGCACAGCGCCTTCCGCCGTCAAGACGACCGCATCAGGATGCTCGGTAGTGATCTGACCGCGATCTTCATCCGAGTTCACTCGAACGATGAGCGGCGGAGTTGCGTCTTCGGCCAAATAATCACGAATTGCACGGACCATTGCCGCGTCGCCATCCGTGATCACGATCAGTGCGGCGTCGCCGACGCCCGCCGCGTTGAGCACATCGTCCAGGCAGATATCACCATAGATCGGGCTGTAGCCTTTGTGCTTGGCCTCGTCGTAAAGAGCGGTATCGTGATCGACGACGATGAAATCGAGCTTTCGCTCGGCAAGATAGCCGGCAATACGTTCGCCGACACGACCGAAGCCAACCACTACCACATGGCCCCGCAGTTTCGTCGGCACGAGCTTCCACACCGGATCAGTCGGCAGAACGTGCCGGATGCCTATCTGCGGGACTCGTGACAGCCAAGACTCGACGGTGCGGCTGAGGAGCAGAGGGCTGAGCCCAAGCGATGCGACGACGAGCATCGTCATGCTGTCCACTTCGTCGCCGGTGAGAAGGCCGTAGCGCTTGCCGGCAGCGGCGAGGACAAAGGCGAGCTCGCCGATATGTGCAAGGTAGATACCGGTGCGTGCCGCAGAGCGCAGCGGCAGGCCAAGCACCCATGCGCTGATCGTCGCAGCGAAGAACTTGATTCCGATCAGGCCGATTCCGCCGATGATGATCCGCGGCCAATGCTCGACGAACACTTCCCACTTCACCATCAGGCCGAGTGATAGGAAAAAGATGGGGAGAGCGAGGTCGCGGACCGCAGTCGCGAAGCCGAGGATGTGGTGCCGATAGCGAGTCTTCGCGATCAGCACGCCTCCGAGAAACGACCCAAACGCAGGGGCTAGATTGGCAAGCATCCCGACGTACATCGTGACCATCACGATGAGGGCAACGGTGAGATTGAACACCTCACGCTCGAAGTGCTTCCCGATATAGTTGAGGACACGCGAGATGACAGCCCACTCGAGCGCGAAGACACCTGCGAGCGCGAGCACACCGATGACAATTTGTAGCACGAGGCTCCCGTCGGGCCGCAGCGCCGGATCGGTCGCCAGCTTCGGCACCAGAAGCCCGAATACGAGGAGGATCAGGTCGTGCGACATCAGCATGCTGTCCGCGACGATTCCGACCTCGCTATGTCCTTCTTTCTTCGCGCGAAGCTGGTAGAAGACCCACGCGGTGCTGGACGTGCTCATGAGCATTCCCACGAACACGGCCTTCGAGAAGGTACAGTCTGGAACGATGAGGTAGGCGGCACCGGTCCCGAGAACGATGGTGAGGAGCAGCTGCAGCCCGCCGCCGACGGCGATGAGCTGCCACCGATCGCGAAGCGTCGAGACCGGAGTTCTCAGGCCCACGACGAGCGTCAGGAACAGCACGCTGCCCTCTGCCAGGCCGGCGAAGAGCTCCGACTCGAAGCTCAGCCACTTCATCCCCTCCGGCCCCAGCACGGAAAGCACCGCACCGGAAACGACCAATCCGGAGACCAGAGGCAGACGCAGACGCATTAGCACCAGCGTCACCATCAACACGAGCAGCAACGCCGCTGCTCCATCACGAAACGGGCTCACGTCGTGCATGACACGCTCCTCCCTTGACGACCCATCCAACCAATTCGCGGCGGCGCCGCGAGAACCTTCGTTGGAACGCAGACCTATCCCTGGCGGCAGCCAAGGATAGGCGCGTCAAAGACTACCCGGGACGAGAAACAGATAGAGCGATCGGAGATAAGATGTTGGACTAAAACAACAAGTCCTCCGGATGGGGGTCAGGAAGCGAGGCGTGGATAGTATCGGAACAAGCGAGCGACCTCAAGCAGGCGCTGGAAGTGGCCGTCTGCTCAGACCTTTTGTGCGAGGAATCCTTCGCGACGACACCGCGATAAATCGATTGCGCGAGCCTGCTCAATTGGCAATTATCCGCCCCATTGTGATCACAGAACGTACTCGAGCAGTAGGATTCATGGTGCTGGCGTCGGCGAGCTTTGCGGCCATGACTCTGTCTCTCCGCCTCGGCTGCGGCCGTTTGCCTGCGCTCGAATCGGTCTTCGCTCGCGGGCTGATCGATGCGCTCGTGCTCCTGCCGATCCTTCTCGTTCAGCGAGTTCCAATTCCTGGTCGGCACTGGCGTGAGCTCTTCGTCCGAGGCTCTATCGGCGCTGCTGCTGTGTTTTGCATCTTCTCCGCAATGCTGCGAATTCCGGTCGCTGAAGCGTCCGCACTGTTTCGCAGCTCCGGATTGCTCGTCCCGTTCATTGCTTGGTGGGTGATTAAGGAAAAGCTTGTCTTCTCACGTGTCTTTCTCGCCGCCTTGGGATTTGTCGGCGTACTGCTCATTCTCAAGCCTGGGCAGCAATCATTCTCTGTCGGAGGAATATTCGCTCTCGTCGGAGCATTCTTTAACGCGACGGCTTACGTCACGATTCGTCATCTCTCGAAGAAGGAAAACCCGTTTTTGATTGCTTTCGCATTTTTCGTGCTCAGCGCGACCTATTCCCTCCTCCTTGGCCGGCATACATTCGTAACTCCAACTGCAAGCGAGCTCTTCTATCTTGGGCTCGTCGGTTTTTTCGGAGTAGTCGGTCAGTATTGGGTCACGCTCGCATTCGCCTCGGCACCCGCAAGCGTCATAACGCCATGGGGTTACTTCGAGATTGCATTCAATCTTCTCTTCGGGATGCTGTTCCTGGCTCAGACACCGGATCTGCTGTCTCTTGTCGGGATTGGAGTTCTCATCCTCAGCGCGGTGCTGATCGCGCGAACGTGACGAACTTCAGCGGTCCTTGGTTTTTTTCGCCTGCGCTACCGGGACGGGGGGCGGCGGCGGATGAAGCTTTCGTTGCAGGGCCACTTCGTCGTCGATCGCCTTCAGCTCTGCAGCATATTTTTCCTTCTCGACCGACAAGCAAAGGAACTTCTTCCCTGCAACCGTGCACTTACTCATCGGTGTGTCAATCAGCGGGCCGATAGCATCATCTCGAACCCACCCTGCATTGGTGTGGCGAATGAGCGGGTCTTGAACATCAAGCTCAACCCAGGGTTTGGTCACGTTCAGGTTTTGTTTGTGGAGCCACTCTGCATCCTGCTCACTGCATGCGAAAGCGAGGAGTTGCGTGTGGCAGACAACCTTCTTTTCGTTTTCGTTCGCACGAGCCGGTACCCATTTGCCGTGCAGCCATCGCCGAAAGGAGAGTCGCTCCGGGTCAAGCTCGAGGCTCGGGAAGAAATCGTCAATATCTTCCTGCTTCGCTCTCGCAGCATCCCGACCTCCAAGCGCCATCTGCACTCCCTTCGAGCGATCGTCGAGGCCGCCCACCACTCGATCGCAGAACATACGGGCCGCGAGTAACTTGACGATATTTGCTGTCCGCTTCGGCTTCGCTGCTGAGCCCTCTGCTTGGAGCTGCAACTCGATTGTACGCGGAGCGCCCGGCTTCACAATCTCTTTTACGTCGTTGACTTTGTAATGCACGTTGTTGTCGAGAGCATCCATCTGCCAGTCTTTGTCCCACGCGACCACCTTTCCCTTGGTCTGGAAAAGGCAATCGATATTCTGGGCGCCGGCAGGGGAAGCCGCAAAAGCAGGAAAGAGTGCGAGCATCGAGCAAACTATCCAGCGTCGGATCATCATTGCGGCGCCTGCGGAGGATGAATGACGTTTGCGTATTGGTTCATCACATTGAGCTCCGCGGCACGGGAAAGCGGGATCAGTGCGGATTCCAGTCCCCGATACCAGCGTTCGGAATGAAAATCGAAGGAGTCGGCGATCTCCGCCAGTGCCAGCTCGCTCGCCGCAATAGACTGACGCAAACAGATTGCAATCCTAATATTCACCGCCATCTCGCGCGCGGCGACATCCTCGCCCTCAGGGAGCGTCCACTTCGATTCGAGATCTTTAAACACTCGGTAGTGCGACATCGCAGGCTCGAGCTCGTACGTCTCGATTTCGTGCGGAGTTTCGCCGAACGTCCGAACGGCGCCTTTCGCCATGTCCGCCCATGCATCGAGCGGTTGGGACTTACTGCTCGCTTTGGCGATTGTTGCGCAACCCGCGGCGATCTCACTTGCGATCTGGCTTTCCGAACGCTCGTCGAGCGTAATTCGCCGAGCATATTCGGCAGCAACCAGATGGTCGCAGCCTCGATTGCACACCTCACGATCAATTCCTGGGGCATAGCACGAAGCTGCGCACTGATTTCTGGCCTTCATGCCGAACGGCAGCGGCATCGAGTGATTGCAATCGAGCAAAGGATTTTCCAGCTCCTCCACCGGCGGCGGCGCAGCATCCGGAGACTGAGTTGGGCCGCGAACCGCGCGCGCAATCCCAACAATCAGCACGCAGGCGACGAGAAGGAGGAGCGGAATCGAGTACGTGAGCAGCCGTGGCAGCCGTGCATCTTCTGCCGCCTGTTCATCTGGTAAATCTTGTCCCACTACCGGGGTGTCATCTTCCATATTCGTGAGAGCCCAACGGGCCCCTTACCTTCGCCTTCAACCTCGGCGAATTCGCGAGCCGCCGTTTGACGGCTTGGGCGGCGGCGCGGAATGCGTCCCGCCGCCCCGACGAGCCGGCGCGTCCGCGGCAACGGTACCTGACGCCTCATAGTCGTCTTGTCCGCTGTAGCGGCTGAATCCTCGACCTACGCCACCGTCGTCGGACGTCTGATACGGGTTCCAAACAGCGAGCGCCGATTTCACCGGCTTCCGCTTCGTCTCGGCCTCAGCTCGCTCCTTTTCCAGCGCTTCCTTTTCCAGGTCTTCAGGGCAGATTGGCTCCTGCTCGAGCGCATCCGCTGAATTGACTGCCGTTGCGCTTTTCGCCGCGGGATCTTTCGCCGCCGTCGGTTGTTTCGTCGAGCTCGGCTTGGGCGCTGCGAGCACCGGAGATGCCGACAACAGCAGGAGAATGAAACCGTAAAGGATCGCGCGCTTCATATCGTGAGATTTTTCAAATCGTTACGAAATACTTATCGACCGAAACGGCATGCCGCTAAATAGAAAATTAGGCCGCTCAAAAGTGAGGAAGTGCTTAAATTTGCTGGATTATCTGGGAGAGCGAGAGCTCTCTGAACGTGCCCGAGATGGCCTCAGACGAAAGCGCTGAACCCGAAGATGGGGAGATAGGTCTTAGAGCAATTCAAATCGAGCCTGAAAGAAACGGAGGTGCTCGGGCTCATAGATCATGCGGAGCCCGCGAATAGCCTGCGCTCGAAGACAAACACGAGCGACCGCCTCCGCCACCACATCGAGATGGGACTGCGTGTAGACCCTGCGCGGTATGGTTAGCCGAACGAGCTCGAGCTCCGGAAGATAGTTGTTCCCCTGATGGTCTCGACCGGCAGAAACGATACCTCGCTCCATCGATCTCACTCCCGCTTCGAGATAGATTTCTCCGGCAAGGCGTTGAGCAGGAAACTCCTCCTGTTTCACATGCGGCAAAATCCGCTTCGCATCGAGATAGATGGCGTGGCCGCCAAACGGCTTAACCACGGGCACTCCAAAATACTCGAGCCTCTGTCCGAGATATCCGACCTGCTCGACGCGTGCTCTGATGTAGTCATACTCGACGGATTCGAGAATACCTACAGCCATCGCCCCCATGTCCCGTCCGGCCATTCCGCCATAAGTCTGTAAGCCCTCGAAGGCGACTAAAAGCTGCCGAGCCTTTTCAGCGAGAACGTCATCGTTCAGCGCGAGGAAGCCCCCGATATTTACCAGACAGTCTTTTTTTCCAGACACTGTGCAGCCGTCCGTGTAGCCGCAAAGCTCACGGAGGATGTCCCGGATGGTCTTATCGGCGTATCCGGGTTCTCTCGTCTTGATGAAGTAGCAGTTCTCTACGGCTCGCGTAGCGTCGAGCATCACTCGGATTCCGAGCGGTCGACAGTAGGCGCTAAGCTCTCTGACGTTCGCCATCGAAACGGGCTGGCCGCCGGCCATATTCACGTTGGTCTCAAGGCTGACGTATGCGATCTGAGCAGCTCCGACGCGATCGACGATCCGCTTCAATTTGGCGAGATCGACATTCCCTTTGAACGGGAGCTGTGAGGTCGGATCATGCGCAGCGTCAACGATGATGTCCTCAAAATCGCCACCCGCGTACTCCTGGTGGAATTTTGTCGTCGTGAAGTACATGTTGCCGGGAACGGTATCGCCTTTTCGAATCGCGATCTGCGACAGCAGATGCTCTGCGCCCCGTCCCTGATGAGTTGGGATGAAATGGCGATACCCGTAAATCTCTCTGACCACGGCCTCCAGCCGATAGTAGTCGGCGCTCCCGGCGTATGCCTCATCACCGGTCATGAGCGCCGCCCACTGGCGATCACTCATGGCATTTGTTCCTGAGTCGGTCAGGAGGTCGATGTAGACATCTTCGGAGCGCAGCAGAAAAGTGTTCCATCCGGCAGCATCGAGCGCGACTCGGCGTGCAGCCGGCTCAAGGAGCCGGATATGCTCAACGGTCTTAATCTTCCAGGGTTCTGCCCACGAGCTCGGAAGCGGCTCTCGGATTTTCATGGAAGCGCGCGAACGCCTTATTCGCCGGTGTCGTGCGCAGATCCGGGCGGCAAGCTTTCGACGACGTCCGGCCAGAGCGCATATCCAAGATCGTCGGGCAGGCGGAACACTCCGAGCTCGTCGCCGTCACGATTGAAGCCATAGCGAACGGCGGCGCCGTTCTCGCGGATCAGATCGCGCGCAGCCTTATCTTCACCCTCCTGCCGCATGCGGCGGTAGTCGTCGAGCAACGGACGATTGGCAAGAATTCCGGCGTCAACGAACACGACGCAACGCGTGTCGATAAAGACGCGGCCGATTGGAGTTGCATTCCCGCGTGCCTCGAGCATCGCAGATCGCTCAGTCTCTCCCGAGGGATCCCCGCCGAATCGGCCGAGGGTGAACGCAGTCGCCTGGGGATCTCGGTTTACACCCCAGTCGCCGGCCTCGACTTGCAGGAGAGCTCCTCCGTATCGCTCAACGGCGAGCCGGATCTCTTTCGCGCCGGCGCGGACCCATTCTTCAGGCGTACCTTGGTCTTGTTGAGGCAGCGCGGAAAGAAATTGCTGGTTGGCGAGCATGAAGTGATCGATGACCATCACCTGTCCGCTCGAAACTTTCAGCTGTTCCGGCTGCTTAGGCCCGTCGTGCCGATGAGACGGAGCTTGGTCACCTGCTTCTCGCGCGTTTTCGTCGGTCCACATAAAAATCTCTCCGCTGAAATGAGCGTTTTACCAGCCGCCTTTGCCTTTCGCCGGCGCCCAAGTTGGGTCGAGGAAACTGTCGACCCGACCCTACCACCTTTTCGATACACGACAACAATAGCCAACTCGTTGCCGGGATAGCGGATTTATCGGCCGGCTCGTGGACCGGCCGCTATTGGGCCGCCGTTTCGCCAGATTTCGACCTAAAGCATTGCATCCTCTGTGTCGATACAAGACTCATAAGGTTATGAAATCGTGGCGGGTTTCCCGCCTCGGAGCGAACGGGGTTTATTTAACAGAGGTCGGCTACCCGGTAAATCATGGCAGTTCAATCGAAAAGTCTCACTGAGTTCACAAGCGTCGATATCACGAAAGCAAAGCCCGGCCTCATCTACGACGCTGAAGGCGTCACTCTGATCGGCAAATACACCGATGAGCTTTCGGCTCACCGGGCTCGCAAAGAATGGCAATCGATCCTCAACTCGCACTTTCTTCTCGAATCTGACCGCGACTACGAGCTGAAGACGTACTGCGTGCTCGATGACAATCAATTTCTCCTCAGCTGCGCCTTCATGTCAGCATGCGGACGCTACGCGTTCTGGCGCCTTGTAAATCGCCAAGCACCGGAAGCCGAGCAAAAGCTGAACGGGGCGAAGGAAAGAATTCAAAAGTCCGCAAAGGGCTTTCTCGGCAGCACATGGGGCAGCGAGAATAAAGAGACCAGCTTCGTGGTCAGCGCCCTGGAAGAGGAGATTCAACGGAACGAGGAGAACACCAGCCTCGTCAATCGGCTGCTTCAGCTGTTCAAATAGCACCGACTTCCAACCGAACGATATCAATTAAAAAAGCCCCACCGAGGGCTTTTTTAGTTTCTGAGAGCCTCACCAAGCCGGAAGCGGTGGAAGTCGACTAATTCACACAGGCGCGCTACAAATCCCGCCATTATACCGCACTACGAGCGGCCATTTGATTCCCGCTCATTCCCGTTCATGCCCTTTCTCTTTCGGAGGCCCACATGCAATTTCTGGTCATCGGACACGATGGAAAAGATCCGGAAGCCCTGAACCGACGGCTCGCCGCGCGCCAAGCTCACATCGAGCTCGGCAACGAGCTCCGAGACAAAGGCAATCACCTCGTGGCAGCAGCCATCCTCGACGACCAGGGTAAGATGGTCGGCTCAACTCTCATCGTAGATTTCGAAAGCCGCGAAGAGCTGGACCAGTGGCTCGCCAAAGAGCCCTACGTAACCGGCAAGGTGTGGGAAAAAATCGAAGTAACCCGCTGCCAGGTCGGACCAAGCTTTCAAGGTCTCTTTCAAAAGAAGTAGACAACCGAACAAACGAGCTCGAAAACAAACGACGCGCGCAGTTATCAATAGAAGCGGCCCCCGCATCGCCCCTTCTGTTGATCACTACTGCAACGCGGGTCACGTTCGACTGAACGCACCACCCGCGCAAACAAGCAAACAAGCAAACAAACAAACAAACAAACAAACAAAAACTCCAAATCCAACAACGCGCAGCAGTTATCAATAGAAGCGGCCCCCCGCATCGCCCCTTCTGTTGGTAACTGCTGCAACGCGAGTCACGCTCGACTGAACTCCCCACCGCCCGCCAACAAACAAACAAACAAACAAACAAACAAACAAACAAACAAAAACCCCAAATCAAACAAACGCGCAGCAGTTATCAATAGAAGCGGCCCCCCACGTCGCCCCTTCTGTTGATAACTGCTGCAACGCGGGTCACGCTCGACTGAACGCACCACCGCTCGCCAGCAAACAAACAAACAAACAAACAAACAAAAACCCCAAATCAAACAAACGCGCAGCAGTTATCAATAGAAGCGGCCCCCCACGTCGCCCCTTCTGTTGATAACTGCTGCAACGCGGGTCACGCTCGACTGAACGCACCACCGCCCCGAACAACAATCACTCAAACAGATCCCGATGCACGCCGATGTCATACGCACCCGTCGGCGGTGGAACGGTAGGCCGTCCACACTCGTCCGGCTTCCTCTGGTCCAGAATCTGGTCAATGTAATAATCGCCGTAGAACTTCCGTGCGAACATATGATTGTGCGCTCTGCAAACTGTGCGAAGGTTTCCGAGCTCGGTTCGCCCACCGTATGCCCATGGTATCCGATGATCGAGCTCGAGCTTTCCTGTTGCGCAACACCGCGTTCCATCAGGTGCTTCGTAAGTGCACTGATGCCCATCGCGTTCTAAGACCTCATCTCGTAGTTTGAGAGATGGAAAGCGACGTGCCGCAGGATCCGCTTCTGTGACGGGCATCGCCGCGACGACTTCGCCGGCAACAGACTGAACGGTATCTACTGCCGAAACAATGCGCGCTCCTTGGCGCAGCAGCTTTCGCTCTTCCCTTGCTTTGCGACGCTTCAAACGCTCCTTCGGGCAGTGTTTCGAAAGAAACTCGTCCAAAGCTCTGTCGAGCACACTCTCAACATCGTATGCCTCGAGCAGCTCCTGCGCTCGCTCTAGCTTCGCCTTCATAGGCGCGCTTGCAGTAAACGAGATGCGATAGAGTTCCTCTGAACATTCCGTCGGCAAAATAGTAGTTACTCCCGCGCGGGAGTCATTACTATTTTGATCATGTTCAAACAGCGATGCTTGGCCAAACACAGCCGCGTTCGTTCGAGCCGCGCAGACCGGTTCAATCTTGTCCGCTAACTTGGAAGGCTCGATCGGCAAGTGATACGCGACGATCCGCTGGACCTCGTCCTTCGACTTTCCGCACAGCTCACACAGTAGCTCTCGAGCATTCGGACGATCCATCGCATCGGCTACGGATTCCAAGGTGCCAAGTGAGAGGCGCCCATCTTCCAAGCAATCATACACTTCGGGAAATCTCGCGACGATTCGAGCAGCGACGATTCTTCGTTGTGCCGAGGAGCGAGAGTAGCCCAGCGCGCGGCAAGCGTAGTCAAACATCGAAGTGTAACCCAGCTCGGCGTAGAGCCTCCGGGAAGTCATCTCTGCGAGATGGAGAACGATGCGATGTGTGTGTTCCCGTTCCTGTTTGACCAGGCGCTTCAGGTTCTGCGTAAGCTCTTCGTTCGAAATACTCGAAAGTGATGTGGACATAAGAACTCCTCTGCAATGACAGAGGAACTCTAACACGGGCGAAAATCGGTTCTCAGAGTTGAGCTGTGCTGCACGATCGTGAGGCGGTCAATCCAAATGCCCTGGAAATTGGCACCGATCGTACAGTGGCCTCGTACGTACGCGAGAAGCACCTTAGAACGCTTTCCCCGCAAGTTGCCTGTTCGATCGCGAAAAACACGTCAAGCTCTTTTTGATGTTTTTTGTTTGTTTGTGTCGTAGTGGTTACTTCATCATGCCGTGCAGCGCATGCAGCAGTTACCCACAGCAGGGGCGCTGGAGTGGGGCCGCTCCTGTGGATAACTGCTGCTCGTCCAGTTTGATTATTTTGAGAGTGGAGCCTTCGTACGAGCAACTCGCAAGTTCCGTTTCACCTCTTTCTAAAGCTAACTTGTTTGGAGGCAGTTACCAAGGCGTCGAGCAAATGACAGGGTTCAGAGAAGACTGAATTGCTGCCCTCGCTACTCCATCACGCCGTGCAGTGAATGCAGCAGTTACCAACAGAAGGGGCGATTGAGAGGGCCGCTTCTATTGATAACTGCTGCTCGTCCAGTTTGTCTTTTTGGAAGGCGATTCGAATCAGCTTGGTACGCGTGCGTTCAATGGTCGGATGACTTCAGACCCCGCCAGTGCGTCCGATCCGCAGCTGACGAAGAGAACTTTGCCGCCTCAGATCAGCCGCCGCAGATCGGCAAATCTCCCGGCAGCCCCCACTGACGAATCGACATCTGTCCGTCAGACGAACGTCTTACATACCAATTACCGTTCGAGGGGCGGTAGACGGCGAAATCCAAAGTGCCGTCTCCATCGAAGTCTCCTTTTATCGGCAGGTCGCCAGGGAGCCCGAACTGCGTGCCGGTTCCCTGGGAGCAATCAAAGCCGGTTGTGGAAGAGCACACGAACCATGTCTGGGTCGACGGGCGGAACACGACCAGATCGGCCTTACCGTCACCGTCGTAGTCCCCCGCGAGCGGTTTGTCTCCGGCCAGTCCCCACTGTCGCTCGATCGTGTCAGTCGAGTTTTTGCTCGCGGCTTTGGAGCTCTGCAGCACAGCCCAGTAACCGATGCTCGGACGCCAGATTGCGATGTCAGTCCAACCGTCTCCATCAAAGTCTGCTGGAGCCGGCACATCTTCGGCGAGTCCCCACGATACGCTTATCGGCCCTAGGCCGCTTCGGAGAAGCCACCACGAACCGTCGCTCGGTCGGTAGATCGCTCGGTCTTCAGTGCGATCGCCGTCGAAATCCCCGACTACGGGAACATCACCGGGCAATCCCCATATCTGCGACTGGATCGCTGTCGAACCCGGAGCTCGGTTGTACCACGTGATTGGCGCAGAGACGCGACTCCTGGCAGCCGTGAGCTCAGACTTCCGATCACCATCGAGATCGGCAGCGGTGAGCAGGTCGAGATACAGATCTCCGAACGGTACACTCTCCATCGAGCCCGTTGCGGAATACAGAGCATACCAAGTCGTTTGATGTTGGTAGACCGGCGGCTTTTTCTTCCGCGGTTTGCCTGAGACCCTCGTGACGACATCTCGCACCACAGCAAAATCCGTCTTCCCGTCACCGTCGAAATCGCACGGAGTCTTGGCACGAACGGTGTGAGGCCCCTGCTTCCAAAAGTCCAGCAGATCCCGCAGAGCCTGAGGCGCGTTCTGGGGAGCGGTTTTCCCCGCTTGGTCGTGGCTATTTACGCCGTGACAGCTCCCGCAGACCCGGATCTCGCCGGGCTGAAACGTGAGCCAATACCGTTCTCGAACCACTCCCGCTCCGGCAGGGTCAGTCAGCTGCCAAGTCAGGGCGCGTCGTGCCGGGACAAGCGCGGCATAAGACCCGTCGGAAGCGAGCCGAACACTTCCGGTCGGACCCGTAGGATCCGGTACATTCGCCGATATCGAGTCGTGAAGATATTGCGCAAGAACGCGGCGTCCTGCTTGCGGCGGACCGGTCGGTGGGCCGTTGTCAGAATAATCGCGATACCCGCGGATGAGGTCGCCTTGGAAGATCTGGAGATGTGCGATGTCGTAAACCTTGCCGCCGTCTCCCACCGTTTGGGTGGCGGACCCTGCGACGTGAAGGTTAAAGGGCTGCTGACTATCTCTCGCATCCCGTGTCGTTACATTTCTCGAGATGATCAGAGACAGATTGTTCCTTCGTAGGTAGCTCTTGAAATCTTCGACATCTACCCCTGCCTGCTGAAACACCGATTGCTCCGGAGACGCCAACTGCGGAAGCCGTCGTGGCGGTATCGAGCGCGCCACCAGCTCAACAGGCTCAATCTCCCACAGCGGTCCACTGTAGCTGACCAGCACGTCCGGGCTCCAATACGTTATGGATTTCGTGATGCCTGGTGTCAGCGCGGCTCCTGCAACAGACACATTGCCCGAAGGCACGAGCATCTTCAGACGGAGGTCGTAGCGGGATAGCGGGTTGGTCGAAGTACCTTGATTCGAATCCTGACGCGTCGCCACAGTGTGCGAAACGATAATCGATCCGTCGCTCAGAGGCAGCGGATCGCGATAGAGCCCGCTGTGGCTCGGCCCCGGGTTATCGCTCGTTGAGGACGTCGAACGATCAGTCACATAACGGACCACCATTTGGTCCGCAGGAACATTCGGGGCACCGTTGATGCTGATCACCTGACCCGCTGTATGCGTGCCGAACTCAGGGCAATCGATTCCGAAATAAACGCCCCGATGCAGCGGATCCTCGCGCAGATGGAAAAAATTCTGAATGCGGCTCTGATTTGCGTCACCCGAGCTGGTACCGAACTCGTCGAGGCTCGGATCGTTGTCGAACGTCTTATTGAAGTAACCATGCAGCTCATGTCGCCCGACGTGGTTGAGCGTTTCGTGCTCGGTTCCGTCCTCGTTTATCTGCCACGGAAAGAAGTGATTGAAGGTGTGCAGATTGAGGTGCGGATCCGTTTGCTGCACTGCCGCCCGCGCCTCCGGATACAGCTCTACCTTCGTCGGAAGAGGAACGGAAGTAGGTGCTTCGCTCGAATAATTGAACCCACCGTAGTTGTCGATGTCGTCGCTTTGTTGATCCCGCTGCATGTGATCCCAACGCGTATAAAGCACCCGACCGAAGCTATCGACAATCGGCGAGAACGCGCCCGACGGAGTATGATCGAGCAGAAAAAGATCTCCCGACTGTGGTGCGAGGCTCCACAAGCCGGTGTTCGTGTGAGTCGACTCATACTCGTCGCGCTGCGGATAAAGATTCGCATCGCCGTTGTGCGGGCGGTCACTGATGAAGAGTATGCGATCGTCGGTACCGTATGTCGGCATGACATTATTGTAGCCGGTGGGCTGATTCGAAACTTTGGTGATGACCGGCGTCTCGCTTTTCCCGAGGCCCGTGACCTCGTAGAGCTGCCAATAGAATTTGCTGATCTCGTATTGCCGAGACGCTCCACCGATGACCATGCTGAAAACTACTTTTGTGCCGCTCCAATGGACGGCGGGGTCGCGAACCGCAATCGAGCTTGCACCTTGAAACGTATCGGATCCGTATCCCGCCGCGCGCGTGAGATTTTTCAACGATCCGTCGGCATAGCGAATGTAAAGGTCTCCGCCTCGAGGGACGTCATCCAGGCTTGCACCGTGATTCCCAAATGTAGCAAGTGCGTTCGCGAAATCGTCAGCAACCGGAACCTGAGTGACGAACACGATGTCTGTGCTTGGGGCTGCACCGGCTTCAGCAACCGATACAGCCACAGCGGTAACCATCAAGAGTAGGAGAAAAAAGCGGTCACAAAAATTCGATAATAACATGCGGTCAGCAGTGCAAACTTGATGCCAAACCCGCATAAAAGCGAGGCGGAGAGGCGGTGTATCCTAACCCGCGGTATAGCTCCTGCGTGACTAGGCTCTGCTGTGCGTGTTCTCACAATTGCGCCGAAGACCTTCGTCAGTTAGCGCATGGCATTCCCGAATCAGTGCGGCAGTACGCAAGTTTGTCAGAGCGTGAGGAGTTGGGCCCGGTGCCATACCTTTTGTATGAACCAACATTGACGCCCGCTCATGCCCCATCTTAATGTCTCTCAAGAGGTGAGAGTGGAGACATGCTTCGACATTTCTTCACCAATACAGCGAGAGCCTATGGAACCATTTTTGCGCGACTGGATGCGAGGACTGAAGCTATTCTCGATGCAGGTGCTCGTCCTCCTCGCGAGCGCCCTGCCGATCGGTATTGTAGATTGGCTGCTCCAACATCTCATCGGTCGCGGCTTCGTCACGATCGTGGTGTTCGTCGTCACGTGGCCGTATCTCTTCTCGCGAGTCAGCGAGATGGCGGGTATCCGAGTATTCGAGCAAACGGCGGCGAAGAAGCCCGGCTTCGGACGGTAGACGGAATTGTAGTGAATCACCTTCCCGACGTCGGGCGATCAGAAGAAACGATTGCGCTTCCTCTCTCGCCCAAACGCACGAAACGCCTTCAGTGATCGAGCGCGACGTGGATCGTTCCCTGAATGGGAGCCTGGTTTGCCGGGCTGAGATAGTCGACGATGTACTGATACTCGTTCGGCTCGAGAAAGCACAGGCTCGCAACTCCCCCTCCGGCGATACTGGCCGACTCATGTATCCCCGAAAAATCTCCTCCGAAGCCTCGGGGCTCTTTGCACGTCGTAGACACCGATTGAGACACGAACTTCACTTTCACCGACTCACCCGCCTCATTGCGCCACAACACCGTCGTGCCGGGAGCAACGCAAAGGCTATTCGGCGTAATCCCATGACTCCCGATTCGAACGAGCACACGGTCGCTCGTCACTTCACCGCCGAATGCGTTGTCAGCCGCGAGCGCGGTATCGTTCTCAGTAGGAAGCAAGTCAGAGAGAAGCAAAGTAGATACGAGCGCCGAGCCGACCAAAACATCAACCAGCACGCGTCTCGGGGTTCGGTTTGGAGCAAGTTTTTCTGTCGGAACGGTATCCATAAACAGCACCTCTGTTTGAGAGAAGGCCAGTAATACCACGCTGCGATCCCAACCGTACGTTTCGGGAACTAATTATATGCCCATCAGATAACAGGAGCAAATGGTTCTCAGCACCAGTTCCTCTGCAATTGTCGCTCCAGTCGGGAGCCGAAGATTTGTTGACTATTTTCAGCTATTTGATTTTATTGTCGGACCCTCGCGCCGCACGTTCGGAAGCCGGGCACTCATCCGCGTAGCAAAGTTTGCGTGGGAAGATTCACCGATAAGCCGTTACATCCCCGTTCATGGCGAAAGCTGTACAATCAATCATTCCAGTGCTCAAACGTGGATCGGTGCTACTCCTTGCGGACGACGCCGGACCGGAAAAGCGGTTCTACCTCATCTGCTCCGCGCACGACGTGACGGCCGATCGCATCAGCTTCATGGTGAACCACGGTCGGGGAGTGATCTGCGCGGGAGTGAGCGAAGCTCGGATCAAGGAGCTCGGCCTGCCGCCGATGAGCACGAGAAAGCAATCAGCGGGAGTCGAATTCACCGTTAGTGTGGAAGCTCGTTCCGGCGTCACTACCGGCATCAGTGCTGCGGACAGAGCCGTTACGCTGCAAACGTTGGCCAACAGCAGAGACGCTCGGTTTGATCTCGTCACTCCGGGCCACATCTTTCCAATGCGCGCAGTTTCGGGCGGCGTGCTTGTCAGAAGCGACATCGCAGAGGCCGCGGTCGACCTGATGACTCTTGCCGGCTTGCCCCCGGTGGCAGCGATCTGTCAGTGCCTGGATCAGAACGGTGACTTCCTTCGAGAGGACGCAGCCGCGGCTCTTGCTCACGAGCAGAAGATTTCGACTATCAAAGTCACTGATGTCATCCGGTATCGTCTTGCTTCTGAGACCATCGTCGAAAAGATCGCCGAGGCGAGCTTACCCACCACCGCTGCCGGAAATTTTCATGCGGTGTGTTTTCTCTCGAAAACCGACCGAGCAGAGCACCTTGCGCTCGTCAAGGGTGACCTGAACGAGATGGACGAAACCGGTAAACAGCGACCGCTTCTCGTTCGGGTACAGGCCGAGCACCGCATGGGCGACCTGCTCGGGCTCGACGACTCGCTGGGACTTTCTCGGATCCGTGATGCGCTGAAAGCAATCGACGAGCGTGGGCGTGGAGTGTTCGTCTATGTGCGGCATCCTCGAAAAGGCATCTTGGCAGATCAGATTCGCCAGCTCTCCCTCGGGAAGCCACCGATGACTGCCGCGCGCGAGCTTCGAGAATACGGCATAGGCGCGCAGATCCTTCGGGCTCTCAACGTCACGCGCATTGAGCTTCTCACGAACTCGACGACCGAGATTACCGGCGTCGAGGCTTTCAATCTGGAGATCGTCGGCCGCTCTGCTTTCCAGCGTTCCTCCGACCAAGAGGCCGCTCGATGAACCGAAATTTGCTTCAGCCCACTACCACCGTCAGCTTCGCAGACGTCGCGCATGGTACTCTCATCTTTGACCAAAAAGATGAGTCGGAGCGCCTTATTCTCGAGCTCATCGACACACGTTGGATGCAGCGGCTCCGCGCAATCAGTCAAACGGGAAATACCCGCCTCGTTTATATGTTCGCTGAACATTCGAGGTTTGGGCACTGCCTCGGGGTGGCCTACCTGGCGGTTTCGCTCATGAAGCATCTTCGGGAGACGACTCCCGAGCTCGTGCGACCGTATTCGAACGCTGTCGCCGCCGCGGCGCTGCTCCATGACGTGGGCCACATTTCACCCGGCTCG
Source organism: Bdellovibrionota bacterium (assembly GCA_046328905.1). Taxonomy (GTDB): domain Bacteria; phylum Bdellovibrionota_C; class UBA2361; order SZUA-149; family CAZDWZ01; genus JAXLVP01. The sequence goes on along the minus strand of JAXLVP010000001.1, from coordinate 2,841,782 downwards.
CACCTCGCAGAGAGAATTTGGTCCCCGGAGAGTCATGGTCATCATGAGCAGGTCAGTATACGAGTTATTCTCGAGGACCCTGAGATATCCTCCATCTTGAAACGTTACGGCCCGGATCTCCCTGCGCTCGTCACCCGCATCCTTGCCGAGGACGAATCGCTACCGCCATGGACTCATGAGATTATTTCCGGCGGAGGCTGGAACGCGGATCGAGGAAATTGGGCGATAGTTGACAGTGCGATGTGCGCCGTCTCTTACGGTCGTTACAATGTCTCCGCCCTAATCGATGCGTTTCGGCTAAGCTCAAATGGCGAAATGGTCCTCCATGAAAGCCGGCTCGACGCGCTCACACATTTTTTTGTCGCGCGAGATTCGATGTATCGGCAGGTCTATCAGCATCGCGTACTCCAAGCCGTGGACTCGATGACCCAGAAGGTTGTGTTACGACTGAGAGACCTCATTTCGACATCCGGCGAGTCGCCCCGCAGCACGCTCGAGAGACATGGTGTTTTCGTCGACGACACTATGCTTGCGATCTTGACGGTGGCCAACTACGGCGAAAAGCTAGCGCTTGAACAGCTTTTCGACATGACAGAGGCTTGGTGGCGTTACCATATCGAACGGTGGTGCCGCTCCGGCGACAAGGTCCTGAGCGACCTGGCAACCCGCCATCGCGACCGGCGCCTTTTCAAAACCATTCGAATGCAGGAAGGCGGAAATTCTGCCGCGATTCTCGAGCAGGTGAAGGCCGTCGCAGCCGAGCTGGGCTTTGATCCACGATACTACGTGACATCCGTCGAAGATGCAGACGCGCACCGCGGAAAGCAGGAGCAGGCGCCAAAGGTGCTTCTCGACGATGGAACCGTAATGCCGGTCACTGACGTAGAGCCGATGATTGCGCAAATTCTCACCCGACCGCAGAAGAAGCGCCGGTGGCTGTCGGTCCCCCGAGAGGTCAAAGCCAAGCTCGGATTCATTCGGTAAAAGTCCTTCCTCGATCCAAAGCGAATATCGAGCTTCTGACATACGTCAGTCGGACAGGAGCATGTCGAAAGATTGAACACCGTGTCTAAAATCACGACACCGGCTTAATTGCCGGATTTCCGACACATTTCGCTCTCGCAAAGTCAGCGAGCAAATTCGTTGGTTGTTCACATTTTCGACATATGCTTTCCTGAATCATACGCAAGCTGCACATATTGTTCGATAAGAATACTTGGCAACTCATTTGCTTAAAGGATCTGCATCAGACGTCGTCGGATGTGTGGACTGAAGTCGGCGAATGATAAGCAGACCGAGAGGTAGGCGGGCTGTGGGGATGATGAGTTGTCAGCTGAGTGCTTAGTGCCCGAGGTAGTTGTTGTGGGGTACTCGCCTGGCAGGAAACAGAACGTTTCCGTATGACGTACTTTGCGGTCGCTGTGTAACTGGAGTGCGGAAGCACGAAAGAGCTCAAAGCTGTAAGGCTTGCTGCGAGCTCTCGGTTAAACGAGCGCTAAGAGCCCGAGTTCGGGAGACAACTTGCGCCCCCTGGTGGAAGTTCGCTGATCGAGGAAGAAGTACTCGGCGATCTTTTAAAGACGTGTGAGCGAACAGGCGGCGGAAGTGATTCCCTGGCGGACTCTTGTCGAAGAAAATGCCTTGGGGGAAACACTGTGAACAAGATCATCATTAGCAGACTGTTCGAGTCTTTTAATGAATTGGAACGTGCGATTGTAAGTGCTCGGCAGACGCTCGAGCAGAAAAGTGAGCCGCCGCAGGATCTGCTTGCCCGTATTACGACTTACGAACAGATTCTCGATAAACAGCGTTCGCTGGCGACAGCGCTGTGCGGACACTCGAGCCTGGGAAATTGGGACGAAGTGTCACGACACATTAAGTTGATTAACGGTCTGTCATCCATGATTCGGGATGACGCACGAGAGATTTTGGCCGGCACCAAACCGGCGGTTGAAGCAGAGGAGTCGGCAGAACGCCTTCTTTGCTAACAGTTCGATAAGATATTGATCTCCTGAGATGCGCAGCGGGAGGGGGAACCAATTGCTCTGGGGGTTCCTCCTCCCGCTTTTTTTTGTGGGCCGCTTTTTTTTGTGGGCCGCTTTTTTTTGTGGGCCGCTTTTTTGTGGGCGGCTTTTTTTGGGGTTGTATACGTGTGGCGGCTGGACCAGCTTTCGCTGCCTAGCCACGAGGTCGACCGGCTTCACAACTTCCAAGCGCGGTTTTGGCAAGTGCGGTATACTTACCAACCATGACCCGCGCCCCCTCCCCTTCGATCGACGAACAGTCAGGCTTTGCCCTGCTACTCACGGTGTTCGTGATCGCACTCGCCACAATTCTCATCATGGATTTCGCCGAGGATGTCGAAGCTTTCCAACGCTCGGCCAGGGGCTATTCGGAACAGGTGCAGGCGACACTGATGCTGAAGTCAGCGCTCAACCTTGGTCGCCTGCTGGTGGAGGCACCCAAGCCTGAGGACACCAAGGACCAGGACTGGCTCTACGAAGCATGGAACAATATCGGCGCAGTGCCATCCATTCCGCTCGAAGGCCTTATGGGTGAGCTGCGAATCATGATCGTTGACGAAGACGGCAAGATCGATATCAACGCGATTCAGGGTCCGGGGGTGGGAACACCCGGATTCGGCACTCCGCCTATCGGCGCGTCCAACCCAACGGGCGGCGCCGGCGGGGCGGCTCCCCTGCTCGACAACCCAAGCTTCTGGCGGAACGCGCTGAAAGAGCTCTTCACCCGCCAAGGCTTCGTGCGGGAGCAGTTTCAACCGGACGCACACCGAACCCTTGGGAACGTCGGATACGAGGCAGGCGACCAAGTCGCCATCATCTCTGACTTCATCGACCGCGACTCCGAGTCGTTCCACGCCCCCACTTTCGAAGGAGATGGAATCGAAGGGGGCAGCAACAAAGCATGGTTCTTTAACCGGCCGATTCGCACGGTGGCAGAGCTTGCGAACGTTCCGGGAATGACCCTCGAGCGGCTGCAACAGATTGCGCCGTACGTCCGGGTTTCCCAGAGCATCACCGGCGTCGGCAACTCCATTAACGTGAACACCGCACCACTCGAGGTTCTCCTGGCGCTCGGTATTCCGGACTCGCAGGCGCAAGAGATCGCTCAGCGGCGGCTCTCCTTTCCATTCACGAAGCAGATTCTCTCCACCCTGGTTGCCGGAGATCCGAACCTTGCGAACCGGCTCAAAGTAAATAGCTCCGAGTTCAGCGTCATTGCTCGCGTAATTATGCCGACCAGAACGTTCTGGCTTCGGGCCACTCTCGCGGTGCAACAATCGGGAGCCAACGCCCGGAAAGCAATCACTCGCTCGATGGAGTTCTACTGACGTCGCGCTAAGCTGCCGGTGCCGTTCTTAGAGAATCGTAGCGCGGGGGTTGGACGACGAGCCCATCCACGGTGTCTCCCGGTTGCACCTTTCCAAGCTTCACTAGGCGCGCGTGGATCGCCGAAACCGTCCTGCCGTGATCGGCAGCAAGCATCTTCACCGAGGTGCCGTTTTCAAACGCCAGGAGAAGCCGATCGTCTTCGTCCTTCCGCCAGGCTTTCCCAGAGTTTTCGCATTGGCGGAGCTTCTTCGTTTCGCCTGTCCTCGCTTTTGCCAGGGCTTCACACGCTACAAGCAGAGCGCGCACCGTGTCGGCCTGTTGAAAGACGCCGAGATGCTTGAGGTCGTCGCCGGTAATGGGGTCCCGGGCGTCCGCGAGCGCGCGGAGTATCTTTGCGGCATCATCAATCTTCATTGCAGGGCTCCAATCTAAGGTTACGGACACGTTATCGCATGTCTCTAATCGACATTTCCTACTGATTCACCGTAAAAACCCTGGAGATTGATTGACTTATTTACGGCGCATAAGTAATGAAGACCCTCCCGGCAATCGAGCCGGCGAGCAGGTGTCACTATGTCGAGAAAATGCCAGATTACTCAGAAAGGTTCGCAGCGCGGATGCAAAGTCAGCCACGCTCACAACAAATCGCTGAAGCGTTGGGATGCAAACCTTCAGTGGAAACGCTTGTTTGACTCGGAGTCGAAGAAGTGGGTCCGCTTGAAAGTGTCGACCCGCGTACTCCGCACGATCGACAAGAAGGGCCTGGCGCAAACTCTGCGCGACAACGGCCTCAGCATCCAGGACCTGTCGAAGTAAGGTAAGTCGGCGTGGCGCAATCGCCACGCCCTCTACTGGACCTTATTTCCCCGTTCAGCGTTCAGTCTCTCGACCTCGAGCTTCACGGCCTGACGCGTTGCCAGCACAGGCTGACCAGTCGTCACGCTGTCCTTCTCTACCGCTAGGCGCAGCTTTTCGGAGTTAATCACTCCGTGCCGCTGGCCGTCGGGTACAAACACGACCCCGCAAATGCAGCACTGAATGACGACGATGATTCCATCGTACGTCACCCGAGTGAGTTCTGTTTTGAATCCTTGATCTCCTTCGTCTCCACCGTCGTGACCGCAGCACGGGCAACGGATGGCATCTACGAAAGTTTCGGCTAAGCCTTTGAGGCGGAATTTGAGCGGCATGTATCGTCCTTAACCCATGCTTGCTTCGGCTTCGGGATGAGTACTGCAGATCATGAAGTCGAACTCGATAGCGCTTTACTGCTCCTACACACTTCCCTTGGAAAACTTCCCCGACCGGCAACTCCTTTGCGTCGAGGTGAGCTTTCGCTACTCCGCGGGAGGAGCGCTATCATCAACCGGAAAGAGGGTATCGAGCATCAGGAGCTCGAACGTTTCTTTGACGAAGCCGGTAAGCGGCTTCACCATCAGGACGCCTTCTTCGGTCTTCAGTTTTTTGTAGCACATCAGAATTTTTCCGATGCCGTACGAGTTGATGATGTCGACCTTGCTCAGATCGAGAACGATAGTCCGTTGTCCACGGTTGTAGAGAGTGTTGAATGCTTGGCGGAGCGCTTCGCCGGCTTGCTCGTTGTCGAGGTCGCCTTCCACTGCAATCTCGCCTTTGCCGTTTACGACCTTCGTTTGGTACTCAAGTTCCATAGCTGCCCTCTTGTCGTTCTCTGAAGCGGAAAATCGGTATTGGCGCGTGGAGTTCGGTCGTCACGCGCTTATCCCAGGTATCGGTTCTAACGAGTATGCGCTTGAGAACTTTTGAGCCCGTCAAACTGCGTCCGCAGCTGTCGGCAACAACTCGGGATTTTCCGGGCTTCGAAGGCAAAAAAAGGCGAATCTTTCCCTTTTCTTCCCGCGAGATTTTGCCGATACTCAGGTAGGCTGAGCGACATCCAATGCAGTCTCATACCGAGCTCATTGGTCTGGACGCGCCGCTGGAGCGCCCTAGAATCGAGAGCCGCTGCGAGCGTTGATGCAACTGCTGTGCACACGCGAAACGCCCGCAGAGATCCTTGTCGTGTTTTGGAGAATTTCATGGCCGAAGAGCAAGTCCTACAGGAAGAATTCCAATCCCGAGTCTCTGCCGGAAAGGATTGGAAGGAGATTGTCGCATGGGTCGGCGACCTTCCACCGCTACCGCATGTTGCCGCTCAGGCGCTTGCTCTTATCGAAGATCCGGATACGACTGCGCAGAAGCTCACCGAGCTTCTTGGCGGAGACACCGCCCTTGCCGCGCGAGTGCTGAAGATTGCGAACTCCGCGATGTTCTCGCGACAGCGTGAAATCACGACAATCAATCAAGCGATTATGACCATCGGCTTCAAAACGCTGAAAGGGATCATCGTCGCCGCCACTCTGCGTCAGCTCAATCGCAAGTTCGGCAAGATTGAACAGATGCTTTGGGAGAACTCCACCTGCACGGCGATTGCCGCTCGTCACGTCACGGCAAAGCTGAAACGACCCTATGCAGAGGAATCTTTCCTTCTTGGGCTGCTGCACGACCTCGGCAAGCTGGTCCTCATGCGCCAGGTAAGCAAGGAGTACGAAGGGCTGGTGCAAAAAACTCAGCAAGGTGCTTTCTTCGTTGATTTGGAGCAGCAGGACTTCGGATTCGCGCATACATTGATCGGAGCGCTCGTCGCGAAGAAGTGGAACTTCTCGCTCGAGACGTGCCAGGTCATTCTGCACCACCACGACAAGATCAAAGACGCGCCGCGAAGTGATCTAGACGAAAAGACTGCAATCATCCAATGCGCCGACTACATTGCGCACGCACTGAACTGCGGTCACCTCGAGGGCTACCCGGACTGCCGTCCACTGGCAATTGCATCTGCACAAAAGCTCGGTTTTGCCGAGGCGGATGCAGTAAAGCTGATCGAAGAGATCGGTCAAGCATACAAGGACGGCGGCGCGGCGTTCATGTAAAGAACACTCCGCGTCCTCTGCGTCCCCTGTGGTTGCATTTTCAAGATAGGATGCAACCACAGGGGGCTCAGAGGACGCGAAGGAAGATATGCGCCCCATCATTCTTTTCGCCCACCAGAAATTTCTTAGACTTTGGTCTTCGACCGGAAGTATAATGTGAGCTGGCTCGCTGCTTACGCGAAAGCCTGCGACAAAAAACAATTGAACCGATATTTAAATGAACGGGAGCCGCCTCTGGATCTAGCTGACATGCCTCCGCCCGAAAGGGTAGTGCGGACCGAGCTTGCTCAGTCACGCCGTGTGGACTTCAAACGGATCTAAGACAATTTTCCGTTGTCGTGGCACCCACCTTTTAGAAAAAAAAGGGTTCATTTTATTTTCTCGCAGGTTGTAGGCGCGAGCCGTTTCTTCTCTTGCTCTTCCGTCTTGCAACTCGCTCCAACTCGTCGAACCCGGCTCGTGGTCGCACCGACGCAGCGTGCGCGGACTGCGCCCGAACCACACAGTTTCGCTTCCTCGACAGCTGCGCGGAGAACAGCAAAACCTATTACTTCGCCGTCGTGCGGTTATTGCCGCGGATCTTGTTCTTCTGTTTGATTTCTCCTATAGGAAGCTTGGCCTTTTGTATGAAGTTACCTACAAACTCGCAGTAGAAAGCTCTACGGATCGCGGGACAGGAAAGACTCTCATAAGGAAATTCGATGGAGGGAGAAAAGCTTTTAGAGCTCTACCGGCAGATGGTCACCATTCGCCGGTTTGAGGAGGAGGCGGCAAAGGCCTACACCGAACGTAAGATCGGCGGATTTCTGCACCTTTATATCGGTCAGGAAGCCGTGGCGACCGGCGTAAACGCCGCGCTTCAGCCCGACGATTACATGATCGCGTCCTACCGATCCCACGCCCACTTTTTGGTGCGAAACGGCTCTGCTCGCGCCGGAATGGCCGAGCTTTTCGGGAAGGACGGCGGGTGTTCACGTGGCCGCGGCGGCTCGATGCACTTCTTCGACCGTGAGCATAATTTCCTCGGAGGACACGGCATTGTCGGAGCACACGTTCCACTCGCTGCGGGGACGGCATTTGCGTCCAAGTATCGCGATGACGGCCGAGTAACGACCTGCTTTCTCGGCGACGGCGCCGTAAGCATCGGACCGTTCCACGAAGGTCTTTGCTTAGCTGCGCTTTGGAAGTTGCCCGTCGTGTTTATCGTCGAGAACAACTACTACTCGATGGGAACTCCCCTCTCCCGCACACTTGTCACCGAGGATGCCTCGATTCGAGCTCTCGGGTACCCGATGGCGCGCGCGACTGTCGAAGGCGTGGATGTCGTTGACTGCTTCTACGCTGCGAAACAGGCCATCGACCGGGCACGGAACGAATCACTCCCAATGCTGCTCGAGTTCAAGACCTACCGGTATCGAGGGCACTCGATGGCTGACCCAGGAAAGTACCGCACAAAGGAAGAGGTGGAGTCCTGGAAGGCTCGAGACCCACTTCTGCTGGCCGAGCAACGCGTGGCGAGAGATTTTGCTGAGCTCGCGCCGCGGCTGAAGGAGATCGCAGACGAAGTCGAAGCGACAGTCCAGGACGCCGTGAAGTTCGCTCATGAGTCGCCGGATCCCGATCCGTCGACTGTCGAAGAATACACTCTGATCGGGGAATAAGATTCGAAAACGACTATGCGAGAATTAAGCATACGTGAAGCACTGAACGAAGCCCTCGCCGAAGAGATGGAGCGAGATGAGCGGGTGTTCCTCATGGGCGAAGAGGTCGGCTATTACGATGGCGCTTATAAGGTATCGCGGGGTCTCCTCCAGCGGTTCGGCGAGCGACGGGTAATCGATACACCGATTTCCGAGAACGGTTTCGCCGGCGTCGGCATCGGAGCCGCGATGGCCGGTCTTCGGCCGGTAATCGAATTCATGACGTTCAACTTCTCCCTGATCGCCATCGATCAAATAGTGAACGCGGCTGCAAAGATGCGCTACATGTCCGCCGGCGCCTATGACGTCCCGATGGTATTCCGTGGACCGGGTGGTGCAGTTCATCAACTGGCCGCGCAGCACTCGCAGAGCCTCGAGAGCTATTACGCGCATGTTCCCGGTATCAAAGTCATCATGCCGGCGACTCCTTACGACGCGAAAGGCCTCCTCAAGACCGCAATTCGCGATCCGAACCCTGTCGTCTTCATCGAATCCGAAGCGATGTATTCGAGCAAAGGACCAGTGCCGGAAGGCGAATACCTGCTCCCCTTCGAAGCCGACATCAAGCGACCGGGAACCGACGCGACGATCCTGTGCTACTCCAAGACCGTTCCGACATCGCTGCAGGCTGCAAATCAACTTGCCGAGATCGGAATCAATGCTGAGGTAATCGACCTGCGCTCAATTCGCCCGCTGGACACGGCGGCCGTGTTCGCCTCAGTAAAGAAAACGAATCGGGTGGTCGTGGTTCAGGAAGCGTGGCCGCAAGCAAGCGTCGGAACTTGGCTCGCTGCGCTCATTCAGGAGGAGCTCTTCGACTACCTGGACGCGCCGGTAATTACGCTCTCCGGTCGGGACTGCCCGTATCCGTACGCACGCAGCCTCGAGAAGATGATGGCGCCGAATCCTGACCATGTCATGGAAGCGGTCAAGAAGGTCGTCGGACGCCTTTAACTGACGAGCTCGTCTGCCGTCGAATTGCCGAACCTTTCGCTGGGTCGATTTCTATGGTTACCGAGTTCGACGGCCACACCCCAAAGTTGCACGAAAGCGTCTTTATTGCTCCCGACGCGTGGGTCATCGGTGACGTTCGGCTCGGCGAGGACGTATCGATTTTTTTCGGTGCGGTGCTCCGGGGCGATATCTTGCCGATCCGTATCGGTAAGGGAACCAATATTCAGGAGCACAGCATGCTCCACACATCGCAGCAGCGCAGTCCGACTTTGGTCGGTGACTATGTCACCATCGGACATCGGGCGATCGTGCACGGTTGCAGCATCGGCAACCGATGCCTCATCGGCATGGGGTCGGTCATCCTCGACGAAACGGTTATCGAGGACGATTGCATCATCGCTGCCGGCACTGTGATCCCGGAGAAAAAGCATATCCCGGCGAGAAGCATGGTGATGGGCGTCCCGGGGAAGGTGGTCCGCACGCTCAGCGATGATGAGGTCGCGAGGCTGCCGAACGGGGCCTACCATTATGTCGAGGTCGGCCGGAAGTATCGGGAATTGTTCCTATCTAAGCCCTGACCAGGCGGGCTCATGACACCGTTTGACTTGTCAGCGGGCAGTTTATATTCTTTATCAATTCGCCGTATTTTCTAGCTCTCTTCCCTCACGCCTGTCGAGTATCTCACGCTGCTTTCTCTGCTCGGTCCACGCCGAGCTGGGAAGCAGTCGATCCAATACGGTTTTGCTCCATCGGCTCGAAGCGGAACGGTCGGGTGCCTCGCGGCTTCGGACCGTTTCACTTCTATTCGTCCTTGGAGCTCGTTCATGTCTACACCACCACTAGCTATCCTTTCGCACCTCTCGGTGCCTGCTGCCATTTACGCAGCGTTTCTGAAACGGAAGTTCCCGGACGCGCCGATTAAGTTCGGAGAGGAGCTCATCGACTTCGCAAATGGTCTTCGTTCGTTCGAGACAGGACACAGACTCGCCTTGCTCTTTGTCGGAGACAACGAAGCTGAAGCATTTGTCGAGGCTTGCGTCACGAGCGGGCGTCGTCACTACGAATTCGACTTCGGCCGGGCGCTATTCGCTGCGATGACTGCGGCTGGTCACTCGCTGACGTATGTGGCCACGAATCATCCGCACGCGTGGGGCACACTTCAGTTCGACAGCCAAGATGTGCCGTGCGATCCGAAGGTGCCCTATTACCTCCACGAGGAGCTTTTTCGGAAAGATTCGGCAACAGTCGGGGGCGGCATCGGACACCTCGCGGACGGACCTCTCGAAACGTTCGACTTCCGATTGCTTCAGCTCGCAGCTCTCGAAGAACAGAAATTCGTGACGGAGCCCGGAACCGAGCTCGATATCCTCCTCGCTTTCTATCACGGGTTTCGAGAGAGCCCGGCGCTGAAGGCGTCGCTTTGCGCGGAGCTCGAAACCGCGGTCGAACGGCTCGCCCGCACTGAGCGGCCGCTTCGCCCCGAGCGATGCGCCGAGATCGCTGAAGCGCTCCGGCAGCGAGACTCAACCGTCCGCCTCGCGAGCGCACTCAGGTCAGTCGGCCCAGGGTTGTATCAACTACCGCTCGAAAGCCCTTCGTGGGACCAACCAGGAGCCACAAACGTCATCACGTTTATCAACTGGCTTCGCGCAAATCGGCCGGACTGCAGGGTTTTGCTCACGCACGCAACGAACCCAAGTTCCGGAGAGCGTGTGGCACTCGTGCAAGCGGTTGAGGTGGACTTCCCGCATTCGCTCAGCGATGTGTTCGAAGATGAGTCGGAGGTCTGTTTCCCTCGAGCAGTCTGTGCGACGAAGAAGGCGGTCAGATTGGTCTCCACCGACCTGTCGGTTCCCGCCAAACGCCTGCTGCCGCTTATGGGATCGTAGACGACAGAGGTTCGTCTCGGTGCAATCAAATGCGCCGCAGGATCTTCGGATCGACTGCGGCCCCATACTTTGGGGCCGCACGAAGGGAGAAGATTACGGTCCTTTCCGCGATGGCTTCGATTCCTTCGCGTCCTTGCCGCCGTCGGCGGCTTTTCCACCGAGAACCTGAGATTGGGTCAGCCAGCTCCAACCGTGACCGCGGCGTTGGGATGCAACAATATGTTGCCTTAGCTCTTCTTGTGAAGTGGTGGTGTAGCCGAGCTCCGACCAAAGCTCCGGCGAGATGCTTTCGACCCGCCCCATACGCATTGCTTCGATGACGCTGAAGAGCGATAGCCAACGATACTGCTCCGAGCCGGGAACAATGTCTTTCTTCGTCGCGCTGTAGCTGGAGATACCGAACGCAATCTCGCGGCAGCACCCGCCGGAGATGAGAGTGAGCGCTGCAACTTCCAGCGGGTCGCATCCGTAGACGTTGTTACAAACGATTGTCATGTCCTGTCCGGACGCCATGCCGGTAAGCGCGCGCTGCGCTTGATCGATCTCGCCGGCAGCGATTTGAACCGCCAGGCCGCAACGTCCGGCGAACCCCGCGAGCATACCTCTTCCGGCGCCCATTGAAGGAGACAGCATGCCCACGTAATACCCGATATGCGTTCGGAGAAGCGCGTCATCAAGAATCGGACGGCTGACTCGCTCAGCGACTACTGTGGAAACTTTCCGGCACACCGCGTGAATCAGACAGACCGCGGCTGCAACATCGGAGCCGATTGCAGTGACCGACTGGGTTAGGTTCCCGCCTGTGTTCGGGGTTGAAGAGCGATTGAGCGTTTTATCTTGCGATGCTCGAACAACGAGCTGTCCGACCGAGGAAAAAAACATCGCATCGGGCTCACCCAGATCTCCCGGCTTGCCGTATACGGCGTGAACGATGGGCCACATGAGTTGCGGCACGGGCCGAAATCGACTGACCATTGCAGCGGCAACACGCCAGCCGCCGACCTGAGGAACTCCCACAGTAAGCGGGTCTTCGATCTCTCTGGGCGCAGCCCGGGGAATTACTTCTTCTTCGACGGAACCAAATCCGAAGTCCTCGATGATCGAATCACCGATCGACCCAGGCAAGCTCTTCCTCGCGGTCGGTTCCGGAGCAGTAGTCCCCTCACCCTGAGGTTTGCGCTCATTTGCCACAATTTTTCTCGCAAAGCTTTGGATTCGGCGCACTACATATGAAGCACAGCGCGCGGATGAAAATAGTTTTCCAGTCCGGAACTGTTAGTATAGCCTCATTCGACAGACAACTGAATAGATGAAACGTCCCGCTCAAGTTGTTCAAGCAATGAGAAGCATTACCCACGCGCTCACCAAGCTGCGTCATTTCCTCCGCCCGCAACACGGACCTGACTATGATCAGCGTCAACTCGACCTATTTCCGGCGCCGGTCGAGCCGATCGCACCGATTACCTCGCTCAAAGATGAGTGGCTCTTCGTAAGAAAAACATATTTCCCCGATCGGCCGGACCTCGACGATTACCGCGTGGTGTGGTCGACGAGAAGACACACCTCTACACTTGCATCCTGCAACGTCGAGCGGAGGCGCATTCTCGTCGCGGCGGCATTTCAGCTCGAGGAAGCGAAGCCGCATCTCGAGGCGTTGCTCTATCACGAAATGTGTCATGCAGTGTTAGGGAGGCCGAAGCGGGTCGGGCGACGACGAGTGATCCACGGTCGCGACTTTCGCGAGCTCGAACGACGGCATCCCGGGATCCCGGAGCTTGATCGTTGGATCAAGCTGGGAAGCTGGCATACCGCGACTCGGAAGTCTCGTCGAATTGAGCTCAATCGCAGAAGACGCGAGCTCGCAAAACGCAGCGGCTCATAGCTCGACGTATCAGAGGCGAGCTTAGTGCTCGAGGTCGAGCAACATCTGTTGGAGCTGCTGCTGATTCTGTTCGTCCGACTCCTTCGCCTGAGCGGACTTCAGGAACATCCGGGCTGTCTCACGGTCATCCATCAAGTAGATCTCTCCGTAAGCGAAGAGCCGTGTGTAGCTGTCGGGATGCGTCGAAAGCTTTCGCAGCAGCTCGACACCGGGCTTCCAGTGCTTGCCTTTGAGATAGATGGCGAGCGCAGTGTCGAGCTGAGTTCCCTTCTTCTCACCCGCTGTCGACATGAGCAGCGGAACAACAATTTGGAGCGGCGGTTGGCTTTCCAGCCAGCCGCGGACGACCGCGACGTCCTGATCAGCCGGGCTGACAAGAATCTTCATCAGCTTAATCGTTTGAGCCGGAGAAAGAAGCTGCGGATCGTTCTGCAGAATCTGCAGCGCACTCATCGCGCCCGGATGTTCCATCTTAATCAAGCTGATTGCTTTCGAGATGGCAAACGAGCGGATAGCAGGAACAGGATGCGCGAACATGTTGCCGATGTTTTCGCCGTTCAGCTGGCCTGCCGGCGGAACTCCGGCGAGAAGGAATAGCCGATCGCTCGCTTCCAGCTCCTTCCAATCGAGGAGCTTAAAGGTCCTGCCCCACTGAATAGAATCGCTCGTTACGACGGCGTTCGGCTCCTTGAGCAAGATCTCGAGCACTGTCTGCGCCCGAGAATTGTCTTGTGAGTAGAGCATCGCCAATGTGCGAAGATGCAGCGCCGGGTCGTCTTTCAGAAATTGCACAACTTCGTCCAAATCGACACCCTTCACGGCGAGGCGTGCGAGGCGCTGGACCGACTCATCCCCGCAGCTCAGACCGGGACGTGCATCAGAGAGCTGTTTGAAAGCCGGGCCATACGGCGGAGGGAGCTGTGCCAGTCGCGATGCCGGTAGCGACGAGAAATAGTTCTTTGCGACATTCTTCGGAACGTTCGAGACAAGGGCAAAGAGCACTCCTGGGTGTAAACCTTCGAGAGTCGGGAGATCGCTCGGAACGTTTTGTTTGAGCAGGCCGCCGAGAGCAAGGGCGAGCGCTACACGGCGATCGTCATCCCGGAGCTCAACTTCCCACGCATCGTTGAATGCCACCCTCAGTAAGGAGACGTTCACTCCTGCCGCAGAGAGGTCGGTCATGCGCGCCGAAGATACGATCACGTCCTGAGCAGCGCGGTTTGGATTGTCTCCCGCGACCGCGGAGAGCGCTACCGGTTGCATCCGCGAAGGAATGCGGCTGTTCCAATCCTCTCGAAGCTGCTCCGTGCTCTCGCGAGAAGCGAGCATCGGAAGTTGGCTCAATCCGTTGACGCGATAGTAATAGAATCCGCCGAGGAGGACACAGCAGAGTGCCATCCACATCCAGAATCCACCTGGGGAGGAATTCGCGGGAGCATTGGTGCTCTTTGAGGGTTGCTGATCCGCCGGAGGAGCCTGGTAGACAGGCTGAGCGTACTGCCCCTGGTTCGGCATTGCATACTGACCCGGCTGAAAATAAGCCGGATTCGGAACGAAGTACGGCTGCTGCACTGGAACCATCCCCGGATGCTGCGGAACGAAACCTTGGGGCGGATATCCAGGTTGAGGCATGCCCTGCGGTCCAGTCGGAGGGAACATTCCCTGATGAGGAGCGACCGGCTGCATCGGGCTAGCGTTCGCATACATCGGCTGAGGTTGCTGCGGAGGCGTCTGTTGCGGCTGCTGCACAGGCTGCACTCGCTCAGCAGGTCTCTCAAACGGTTCGTCGTCATACATCGGCTGAAGAAACGGATCGGCAACGCCTGCGACCGGTGCTTCGACACGGGCCGGCCGGTCTTCCTGCTGCGGAGCCGGCGCATTGCGCCTCTCCGGTTTCGGGGCAGGTCGCTCGCTCGGTGCTTCCCGCTTCGGGCGCGAAACCTCGGGCTCGCTCGTCTCGAAGAAGGCTTCCTCTTCACGCTTTTTTCCACCGGAACGAAGAATCTTTCCCTGCACCGCGCCGGGGGCAAGCTTCGGACGCGGGTTTGCTTTGTTACTTGCAGAGCTCTCTCGCAAGCGGTTCGCTGCGTGGGCGACCGACGAGCGAACCTGCGCAAGAGTCGGTCGACGATTCGGGTCGTCATCCAGCAGGGCATTACTCATCTCGTGGAGAGGCTTCAGTGCTGATTCAATGCGATCTCGCTTCGGATCAAACTGATGCCGCGAAGATAGCGAAACGAACAACCGACGATAGACCAGGCCGAGACCGTAAAGGTCGGCGCTGAAGGTCACCGCTTCCGCGTCGAGAACTTCAGGAGCGAACGAGCGAAGGTTGTATTCGGTTGCGCCGTGACGCGCTTGAATCGAAGCCAAACCGATTGCAGCATCCAGCAGCGCCACGCGGCCGTTCGGCTGAAAAGAAATATTCGAAGAAGTGATGTGCGCGTGTACTACGCCGCGCTCGTGCCACTTGTTGACCTCTTCCACGAGCCCACGAGCGATAGAGAGCATTTGCTCCGTGCTAAGCGGATTTTCGCCGGACAGCACATGAGCAAGCGTCCGCTCAACGAGCGGGCGCCGGTACCAGAGCTCACCGTGGAAAACTCCCCAGCTATACATCGAGGAGGAAAGGTCCTTGAGGCCTTTCAAGCGCTGAAGAGTTTCCTTCACGCGAGCATTGAGATGAGTTGCCCGCTGAATCTCAGGGCCTACAAATCGGATGATGGACGGGTCATTCTCGCCCGCGCGAGTAACTACGGGGCGAAGGTCCCATGCTCGTGGAGTGCGAGCAACAGCGATAAGGCTTGCTTTCGGAAGCAGCTCCGCGACGCGTTCCTGAACTTTGATTTTGTCCGCCGGCGACAGATCGTCCGGACTCACCAACTCGAAGCCGACAGTAGGCTTACCGCCTTCCGGCTGTTGGTCGTCCTTTGTAACCAGCGTTAGCTTTGGCAACTGCTTCACCGCGAAACCACCTCAAAACCACCCGAACCGCAGAGTGGGGCACTCGTCGAGAGATAAACCTAAACGGAGAGCCCCCAGAATATCTGATCACTAATCCGGAGAAAAGACCTGGGCGCTTCACTCGTGAAAACGTAACCAAACAAAAAAAGCAGAAGCTATTGCGAGGAGTTAAGGGGATTCGGCGCATAAGACAGGCTTATATCGAGCGGTTACGAGAGACGGCGTGGCGTGCCACGCTTGCCAGGAGAGCTTGGGCAACGCCTCTGGACAGACCTGTCCGAAATTGGACGAACGGCCGTTCTGCCTGCTATTTAAGCCGCATGAACGCCAGTCGAGTCACTCAAAAGTATGTTCGCGAGCACCCGAGCGTAGCCGATTGCCTGGCTCGGGGGCTCGTCAATTACTCGGCGCTGGCCAGAGAGATCTGTGCAGCGACGGGCATCGAATCTTTCGACGCCGTGCTCATCGCATGCCGACGGATGCGGGCCAAACATCGAGCCAAACAGAACAATGAGAAGAAGATCTTTCAGCTTCTCAAATCTGCAAAGGTGCGGATTCGGAACAAGATTGTCGTCATCATTGTCGACAAGGCCGGTAACCTCGAAAAGGCCCTCGCCTTACAGAAGTTTGTCCGAGCGGACCGAGGGGATTTTAACCTCATCGAGGGCGAAGACGTGTTCACTCTCGTAACGAACTTGGATTACCTCACCCGTGCCCGCGAGTCGTTCGAAGGCAAGCTACGCAAAGTGAGCAAGCAGCTCGTTCAGATATCCATGCTGTTTGACGAGAGCTTGGAAAGCGTCCCAGGCGTTGTGGCGAACATCTACCGGCTCTTCGCCGAGAATAATATCAATATTCGGGAAGAGATGAGCTGCTGGACTGAAGTGATGATCATCATCGACGAGCAGGACATCGCCAAAGCCATGCAGCTCCTCAGCGGCTTGAGCTGAAACTCAGAAAACTGAGCGGAGCATACGCCCTCGCGAGTTTCAGGCCTGTGCGCTTGCGGCTTGCGCTTTTGCTGCAATCAGCCGATCGACCTCTTCGAGCAGCTTCGGGATGACCTCGTCGTACCGGAACGCGCCAAGCTCTTCAGGACCCCGTTTGAGATTGACGAAATTCGGCGCGCACCAGAGCCCGAGATCAGCCGAATCGGTCTCTCCCGGCCCATTCACGCGACATCCCATCACAGCGATCGTGAGGGCGTGCTCTTTGGCGTACGCCGTGACGCTCTTCACCTCCTGCGCAAGCTTCACAAAAGCTTGATTCTCCACCCTGGAGCAGGACGGGCACGAAATGACATTCAGCCCATTCTTAAGGAAATCCGGCACTGATCGGAAACGCCCGGCCTCGATGTCGCTCAGAATTTCTTTCGCGGTAAGGATCTCTTTGTCCTTCTCTTCGTCCGGAAGTGTGAGCGAAACGCGAACCGTATCGCCGATACCCGCAACCAGGAGCTGCTCGAAAGCGATCCGAGTCTTGATCGCACCGTCCGGAAGCAATCCGGCTTCAGTCACCCCAAGATGAATCGGAATTTCGGGCTTGCGGGTCGCAAACTCTTTGTTGATCACGACAACAGCGTCTGGGTGCGAGCTCTTGAGCGAAACGACGAAGCGGCGAAAGCCTAAGCCCTCGACAATCTCGACATGTCGGCAAGCTGAGCTGAGCGCAACGGATGCAGGATCTTCGCCTTTTGCTCTGAGGGCAGGATCGAGCGACCCGAAATTGACTCCAATGCGGAGCGCACAGTCGTGCTCCCCAGCCACGTCGACCAGGAACTTTACCTTGTCTTCAACCGCCACCTCACGTTGGTGATGGTGTAAATGGCCTGGATTGTACCGGAGCTTCTGCACGAACGGAGCAAGTGTCTTTGCGAGCCGATAGTTCTCCTGCAGGTCGACGACGAGGTTGGCGTTCGTCTCCTGGCGGATGGCCTGAAGCGCTTCAACGTCCTTCTTGCTGTCTACAGCCACTCGGATGAGATCGGCTCCAGCCGATTCGAGCAGGCGGATTTGACGGAGCGTCGCTTCGACGTTCGTCGTCTTCGTAGCGCACATACTCTGAACGGCAATTGGCGCGTCTCCGCCGATGAATGTGCTTCCGACAGCAATTTTCCTTGTGCGACCGCGCGGGATAGGCGGCATAAGTGCATCTCCAAATTAGGCCTGACGTTCTACTAGAAAATCACGGCTTTCGCAGCGGTCGCGCGCGAATACTTGCTGGTGCGGGCTCGCTAGCGATCACTGACACCGGCGAATTTGACAGTGAATTCAGTGGCTTGGTCAAAAACGACGATACAAAAGGTGTAAACTTATTATTTTGATAAAATTTTACTCTCGCCCGTCGAAGCTGGTAGAATAGGTCTTTCCATTTTTCCTTTGGTTTCAGGGGCATGCAAGACATCAGAGACATCTTTGCGCGGATTACGGAGCATCACTCCATGCCGCTTCGAGTCGGAAGCCGGTGTGAAGCGAGCTGTTACTATCGAGTCGAAGACCTCGGCGCTGACGACATTCAGGTCTGCGCAGACTATCTTGCCGAGCGCGTGCTCAAAGTTTGCAGTCCCGCGCTTCCCCACTTCTTAGTGAACCTTCGAGGAAGCTTCACTGGACTTGCGGCCGTGCTCGCGAAAGAGCTCGCTCCTCCCGGAGAGAGCCTCGAGGTGCTGGAGTTCTCTCAGCTCACAAGCGGCAACGGAGTCACCTCGCGAATCAAGGGATCAAACCTCATTCTCGTGAACGATGTAATCACAACTGCACGCTCCTGCCTCGAAGCGCACACCCGCGTCACGATGATGGGCGGCTCAATTCTGTGCTGGGCGGCTCTCATCGATAGAACGTTCGGCCCCGGACCTGTCCCCGTCGTTGCGTCGTTTACGGGCGAGCCGGTGACCCTGCTTGAGGGCCTTCCATGAGAGGAGGGGCGGCTCTGTGCTGTTTCTTGCTCATCATGAATGCTTGCGGCTCGAAAGACTCGAAGACCGGTGAAACGGTCAAGGAGCTGAACGCCGAGCTCGATCGGCTGACGAAGACGGTTACCGACTTCGTGCAAACTGCGCAAGTTCCCGAGGAGCTGAAGAAGCTCCAACAATTCGAATACAAAGTGATTGAGATTCCCCGAGCGACGCCTTCACCTGACGTGGAGAATCGATTGAACGAGCTCGGAAAGGAACGATGGGACTGCACGCTTGGCGGCTCGAGCGCTACCGTCGAGTCACTGACTTTCTACTGTAAGCGCCGTCCTGATACCCCGCTGAAATACGTTCCAAAGACGTTTCTCGGAAGCGGAATGTAACCTCAGAGTGACATCCGGCTCACCAGGCGCTCGACGCGCTTGAGCAGAACCTGCTTCGACACCGATTTGGGACAGAAGTCGTCCGCACCGGCCTGGAGCAGGCCAAGCTCAACATCGGGATCTGCATAAGCAGTCAGCGCGACTATCGGTATCGTGCCCGTAGTTGGACCGGTCTTCAATCGTCGAATCGTCTCTCGACCGTCCAGCTCCGGCATCATGAAATCGACGATGATGAGCTGCGGGACGAGTCGAACGGCGCTGACGATGCCATCAATACCGTCCGCGGCAACTTCTACGCGATAGCCGGCGATCTCGAAAACTCGGCGAAGGATGGAGCGTTGGTCCGCGTCATCGTCGATCACGAGCAGCAGCGCTTGCGCGGCAGCTTTCTTCATCGTCCGTTTCTCGATCACCGGCGGCGGGCCATCTTCGACCATCTTCGGCACGAGCCAATCGTCGTCATCATCTGAAAGCGCCTTGGGCGCTGTTTCTTGCGGCCGAGCCATGAACGCCGCCCTTCCACGAAGCGGCTCGAACGACGACTCCCGCGCAGGGGTAGCCCGCTTCACCGGTTCAGAAGGCTGCTCGTCCGAGGGCTCTCTCAACGTGAGATCGTCGTCTGAGAATCGGAGCTCATGCTGCCTTTCCTCGGACGAATCGCTCTTAGCAAACGCAGCCTCCGGAGCAACTTCTCCTCTCAGAGTCGTTTCGCGAGCATGAAGATATTCTTCCGGCGGAGCCGCGACCTCTTGGAAAACAACCGAGAGCTTTACCTTTCCGGCGCCCGCTGCGTGCAACCCGTCTTCGAGAAGAGGGGTGAAGCAGTCTTTCGCCAATGCCTCGAAAATCGCCGCTGTGTTGCCCCCGGTTCTCAAAACTCGTCCGGCGTAACCGTTGAAATCGAGAACCGCACTGATGCCGACGGAGCCGAGAGTGCCTTTGTTGTCGCAGATGGTACATCCATCGCTCACTCGAAAATCCTTGCTGGTGAGATTGATTCCAGCTGGAATCTTTACCAACAGCTCGGTTTCGGGCACTGCATGTCTCGCGCAGAACGAGCAATTCCGCGGGACCTGCTGGAACGCGAAAATGCCTTTGACCATCGAGAGCTGCTCGGTCGGAACCTGCCCAAGCTGCCGAAGCAGCTCAAAAGTATCAGCGCAATCTACTCCGAGTGCCACGCGGTGATCGCCCGCCTGTTGGAACCAGTCCTTCCGATCGGCGAGCCCACTTGAGATGTCCCCGACGATGAGATCCGGATAGCTTTCGCGCAGTGCTCGAAGCGCGAACTCTCTGCTAAACTGGCGCCCTCCGACAACGAGAAAGAGGCCCGAATCACATTCCATCAGCTCGAGGAGCGCATCGGCAGCGCCTTCCCGCATACTTTCCCAGAAGACCGGATTGTCAGGATTGTCGATCGTGAAGTTTCGAAGAGAGACTTTCGCTCCCCAAAGCTCTGGTGCGACTCCGTCAGGGATGCTGTTTGATGCTCGAGTCTCTCTGAGGCATTCGACGCTGAAATCGACCGATACTGATTTGAATCGAACTCGGGAGCTTGCCCGAATCATCGTGGGATCTTCGAAGACAACCTGGCCTCGGCGAAGGAGGCTCGCAATGACGAGGGCGGGACTCACGCTGATCTCCACAGACGAGCTGAGGCCGTCGGCGAAAGTAAACTGCGCCCGGGTGAAGGCGTGTCCGGTGTCGATTTCCACGAGTGAGGCATTGTGCTTCACCGCCGTGGCAGTGAGCTGCTGGATAGCTTTTCGAACCTCAGGATCCTCGACATGTTTTGCGAAGCTCGGGAGGTGGCTGTCCGAGTGCTCACTCGCTTCTCGTCGTGCGGCGAGAGAAACCTTCGCAGACGTGAGCGCGTAGGCGTTCATGATTGCCCGCTCTCGAGCCATGTAGGCACGCACGGGAATCCGATACAGCTGAGAGTAAGCATGCCGCGCTTCGTCGATCATTGGGTCTGCCATCGCAAGCATGATCGCGACAGCACCATTCTCTTCAACTCGCCGAAGCGGAATGGCTTTGTATTTCATCACGAGCGGGGCTAGCTCGAGCGCACTGATGTCGCTCAAAACCGAGTCATCGATGCGAAGCTCTTCGTCAGGCAGAATTGGAGTTTTCGTTACGGATGAGATCTGTGAGCGAATGGAGTTTGCCTTCTCGGCGCCGAAAGCCTGCTCCAACGCGTCTAGTAATCCGGAGTCGGGATGGGCGAATATCGCGCGATTGAGATCGCCGACTGACGCCATACCGAGGCGGATGATGAGCTCCTGCAGTCGAGCCATGCACGGTCCCCAAGAAAAACGTAACTCCCTCGAATGTATCGGCTTGATCCAGGCAGAAGCTGAACAATCCTGGCTTGAGCGATAACTCGCTGTTCAGACACGGGTTTTTCGCTGACCCCGCGGCCGCGGACTCGCTTCGCAAAATTTACTTTTCCCGACCTATCCGGTATTTAAAATAGTATTCGGCTTGTGTAAGCGCCTCGCCCGAGACGCCCGCAGAAGGCCGTAGGCGGATAAGGTTTACCGTCCCCGCGAGACTGAGATCACTGCAGTAGCCGGTTCAGCGCGCCCGCGTTGACCCGGCTTCTGCAAATCGCGGCATCTCTGAGGGGATACAGTCATGGTCGATAGGTTGATTCTCTGGTGGCTCATCACACGGCGCCTCAGGCGGCTCGGGAACCGGGATATCTCGGTCTCCGTCACACGAGGCACACGAGACCCGGACTCCGGGTCGATTCGGCACAACGTCGTGCTTCGGCGTTCTGGAGCCGCTCGTTCCATCCAGGTCTGGTGGGACGGCCGGAAGCTGCACCGCTGCTGGTGCACTGACTCCAATTCGCATCAAGTCGACAACACTCGACGTCAAGTCGTCGTTCGCGTCGTCGACCTGGCGATCACGAACGGGCTTCCCGTCGTCAGTGCCTGACCGTGCCGAGCCAGCCGCGAGAGAAGGCCGGAGATGCTCCGAGCGCCGGTGCTTCGCCCCCGGCCTTCCTCTCTTTCGCATCCGTTGACTTCGAGCGATGCATGAGTCAGCGTCTTGTCGGATCTTTTCACAGCAGCCCTGCTGCCCATACGAGCGAGTCGATAGAAACGTTTTTTCGGTTTTTGAAGCGGTGCTCGGTTCGATGCGCCTTCTCCTGTTCCCGTGCACGGAACTGCGAGGCGGCGACTCGGACCGGGCACCGCAGGTAGACTCAGACGCTCTGAAGAGCGCCACCAGGTGTCCAGCCTCAAGTATGGAGATGCCATGGCTGATTCTCCCGAACGCGCACAGGACGAACCCGTGCGCGTGCCCCTCGATGCGGGGCTAGATCTCACGTCGCTCGATCCGGCGACGCTGATGGGCAGTTCGCAGGAAGCGCTGCTCGACGAGGAACCGCTCCCTGAGGAGCGATTGTGGGCGATCATCGATGATGAAGGCGATGACGAAGTCCCTGAACGACCGGAGTTTCGTTCACGGGTCGACGAACAGCCCAAGCCGTCGGCGGGTCGCAGCATTCTCTTCGCGCTGTTCGTGATCGCGCTGATGGCCGGAGCGATCTGGCTCGGCGCTCGCCTGGGATGGTGATTATGCTGCAAGGGCACTGAGCGAGTCGGAGATGTAATTTTTCCGTCTTATCGAGTTCATTCCGCCGACTCGCTCGCCCTTTTCTGCCCGTTCCCCACCGAAACGATTAGAATCGACTTTCCCCTTATGATTCCCATCGCGTACTGGAAGGTAAAGTTTTCCCGGAATAAGGTCGATCTCAATCAATACGTCCCTTTAGGAAGGCCCAGTTTCCATGACCATCGCCGCGCTCAACGCTGAGTTCAGAGTGCTCATCGTTGTTGGAGAAATCAGTGTCCGGAACAGGATCAAATCGACACTGATGCATCTCGGCTTCGCGCGAATTATGGAAGCCAACTCCGCAAAGGCAGCGCTCAAACATCTCGCGGCGCACGAGTTCAACATCGTTGTCTGCTCGCTCGTCCTCCCGGATTCAAACGGCATCGTATTCTTCCAGCAAGTGCGCACCATGCCCTCGCATGATCAGCTGCCGTTTCTTTTCGTCACGACCTCGGTCGATGGCAAAGAGAACGAGCAGGATTGGCCACATCTGCCGCGCTGTGAGTTCGCTCGTTCCGACGTCAGCGAGAAAGAGCTTCGCGCACGATTGGTCCGGCTGTTCGGTCACGACATCCCGGAGGAAAGTGGGATTCCACCCTGCGAGGGCGCAACGCCCGTTCAGCACTCGCCCCTGTCGTCGGTGTCGCTCCTTACGAAAGCGGCGGAGGAGTTTCCACCGCCGGCGACTGCAATCAACTTTCCCGGATTCGAGAAGCTGCGACTGCTCTTGGTCGACCCGAACGAAGAAGCGCGTTCAGCGTTGAAGCTGAACTTGCGTGACCTCGGTTTCAAGCATTTCCTGGAGGCAGATACAGGCTCGACTGCGCTGCGACGGATGGAAAGCGGGCAAGTGGACTTCGTGCTCACGGAGTGGATCCTGCCGGGGATGAGCGGCTATGAGCTCGCTCGAGCAGCCCGCCGATCCGAGATCACGAGCGGGATTCCGCTCGTTGTGCTCACCGCGAATACGGCGAAAGAAGAAGTTCTCCGTGCCCTCAGGGCGCGCGTTGACGACTATTTGGTCAAGCCGACATTCAGCGACACGCTGATCGAAATGTTCAATCGCATTCTGCCGAAGAACGAAGAGCTTCGCGCACAGGGAAATTCCTACAAAGGCATCTGCTTGGACGACGAAAAAGCGATCGAATGTGCTCGGACGCTCGTCAGCAACGCATTCCATCTCAATAAAACCGGTGCGGAAGAGCTCGGCAAAATTCGGATCTTACTGGTCGACCAAGACGAACATTTCCGACGGATCTGCGGCGCCCTCCTCCGACGCATGGGCTTCAATCGGATCATGGAGACCGGCTCCGGTATCAGCGCACTGAAGAAGCTCGAGAATGGACTGGTCGACATCGTGTTTTGCGACTGGTTCATCGAGCCGGTGCGAGGTCTCGAAATCCTCCAGAGCATCCGCTCGATCTCGTTTCTCAAAACAATTCCTTTCATCATGTTGACTGACACGTGTAGCCAGGAAACCGTGATTGCCGCGCTCCGTTCCGGTGTAAGCGACTACATCGCAAAACCGTGCAACGTCGAAACCCTCGCTGAGGGTCTCGCTCAAATTCTCGCTTCTCCGAAACCGGCCACCGCGGATACGTCCATCGGCTCGTCATATTGCGTCTGAGTTCAATAGACTCTATGCTCTCCCGAACTCTAAGGGAGAGCACGTGCTGGGATTCATTTTACAATCTCTGTCTCTGATCTGTGGGATGTTGTTGGCAGCCTTCGGTGTTGAAGGCTTTCTGCAGCCGGGCGGATTCATCGACGGTGGAATCACCGGCGTATCCATGCTTCTTTCCGAGCTCTTCCATATTCCGCTCGCCGTCCTCATCTTTGTGATTAACCTGCCTTTTCTCCTGCTCGGTTATTTGCAGATTGGACGAGCGTTTTTTCTCCGCAGCTTTCTCGCGATAGCAAGCCTTTCTCTTTGCCTCACCTATTTCAGCTTTCCACAGGTCACGAACGACAAGCTTCTGACAGCGGTATTCGGCGGCATGTTCGTCGGATCGGGAATCGGACTTGCCATCCGCGGGGGCGGCGTCGTCGACGGCACAGATATTCTCGCAGTCGTGCTGAGCAAGGGAGCAGGAATGAGCGTGGGGCAAGTAGTGCTCTACTTGAACATCCTGATCTTCGTGACCGCCGCAGTATTTCTCGGCATCGAACCGGCAATGTATTCGATTCTCACCTACTTCTCCGCTTCACGGATGATGGACTTTCTGATCTACGGTATCGAGGAATACTGCGCCCTACACATCATGTCCTCAAAGACGGAAGAGATTTGCGCGGCACTGCTCGACGGTTTGGGCAGAGGCGTGACTCGCCTCAGTGGTCGCGGAGGAAAGACTGACGAGGCGCGAGAAATTCTCTATTGTGTCGCTACTCGGCTGGAAATTCACGGCATTGAGGCGATCGTTCGCCAAGTCGACGAAAGTGCATTTATCGTTGTCTCACCGGTGCGTGACGTGCACGGCGGAGTTGTAAAACGTCACGCCGTAGATCGGCTGCATCAGTAGAATGAGCGCTCCAAAAACAACGACCCTCCCTCCGCTCTACGCCATTGTCGATGTGGAGACAACCACACGACCAGACGAATATGCCTCCCGCTTGATCGATGCGGGGATTGAGCTGGTACAGCTTCGCAGCAAACGGCTCTTATTCGAAGAGCTTTGCCGGCTCGCCGAACGCGTGCTTCAAGCGAGGGACAGTTCAGGACGTCACGTTCAAATTATCATCAATGATTCCGTAGAAGCGTGCCTCAAGGTCGGCGCCGATGGTGTTCACTTGGGCCAGGAGGACGCCTCTCCGGTTACTGCACGCGAAGTGCTCGGAGCAGACCGCGTGATTGGACTTTCGACGCATACTGTCGAACAGATCCGTTCGGCACCGTACGAGTCATTGAGCTATATCGCGCTTGGCCCAATCTTCCAGTCGAAGACCAAAAGCGGACACGCCCCCATCGTTGGGCTGCCGACACTCACGGAGGCTGCGCGGTTGTGTCCACTCGAAGTCGTGGCGATCGGGGGCATCTCAGCTGAGAATGCCGCAAGCGTGTATCAGGCAGGGGCACAGAGCGTCGCGGTTATCGCGGACCTCCAACGAGCGAGCGACTTAGCGAGTCGGATCCGAAAGTATTACGAGAGCTCGCGCCGCACAGTTTGAGCCTGCGCATTGCGGCGAGAATCAATCATTCGTAAAGCCTTGCGCCTGCTCTTCCGCAGGTTTCTTTTTGTCCTCCGCGGGCTTCTCTTCGGGCTTTCCGCCCGGATATTTTTGCGGATCGAACCAGTTCGTCACCGTCTCGGCGGAGCGCGCGTCCTTGCCTTGAAAGGACTGAATCTGCTGCGTGGTAATTGCAGTGACCGTCTGGGAGGATTGATCAACCGCCATTACAAAGGCGGAAAATGGAAAGGCGGTCTTTCCGTCCTTTGAACGAGCAAGGCCCCAGCCGCCGAGCACGGTTTTCCGATATTCGCCGATCCGGTCATAGACGAGCTTGTAAACCGGGAGCATCATCTCTTGGTCGACGATGAGAATTTCGCGACCATATGCGTAAAACGGATCGGTCGGAAAGACCTCGATAATCCAGACGCGGTGCGGAACAAAGGAGATTGAGGTCGGCACCCAGGGAGAAAGTTGCGGGAGCTGTCGCGACTGATAGTTCCAGAGAACCATCGTTGTCGAACCGTCGAGCTTTTTCTGGAAACCTTTCACGGTAACGGCAGAGTCGGCTTTCGGCTCTTGAGACTTTGCGGGAGGCAGATCGCCTGAAGCCGGCTTTGCGCCCGCGTCAGTGGTTACGGCCTGAGGGGCGAACGTCTGCGCCTCCGTGCGATAAAAGGTAAGCGCGGGAACCGGAACGAGGATTACTTTCTGATCCACGACCTTCGCTCGGACAGAGTGAATCTTAGACGACGTCACGAAAAAGTCGTCGAAAGTGAGATTGCCGCCGAGCACCGGGTCGCTTCGGTTGGAATCAAGCAGCGGACGAATCAATTTCAACACCGGCGAATACAGCCATAGCTGATCTTCGTCCGAGCCGCGGAAACGGAACGAGAACTCGGTAAACCCGGCGACGACAGCGGGCGCGAATATGCGTAGCGCAGTTTCAAAAAATACGTCTCCCGGTGCTCCGAACGTGATCGCAGGCGACGTTTCAGCTTTTTCTTGGCTGGGTTTCTTCTCGCCGACTTCGGCAGCGGTGGTAGCGGCAGGGTTCGGATCTTTGGCTTCAGCTTTCGGCGCGCTCAGCTTTGGAGCGGGCGGAGCAAAGAAAAACTTTCGGTAGAGCGCACCAGTGGCCGAACGGAGCAGCGACTGCGTTCCGACCCAGGAAAGCTCGATCTGATAATAGAGATCCCGCGGGGCGGCTTCGGCGTAGGCGATGTTCCAAAGGATCTTATACGCCTTCTTCACCGGATCGCTCTCTTCGTTGATATCATCCGCCGTGCCGAACGGGAGCCCGGCACCCGGGGTGCCCTCCCCGGCGTACTCCAACGAGAAGTCGTCTTTCAGTCGATACTCCAGCAGATTTCGTTTGCTGCTGTCCTCCCATCCCGCATCCAGCTTCCACGGAAAATCAAGCGAGCGCACAACACGCATCGCGAACTTCCCGTCTTTCAACCAAGAGGCGAGCGGCGCGATCAAGATATCTTCGAAAATCGGCTCGTTCTTCTGCGTGAGTAGGAGCGCGGTTTCGCGATCCTTCGGTCCGGGGATCGGAGGGATACCCGGAGGAAGCGACGCTGCCTTCACCTCCCGTTCATCATCCGCGAGCGCACTGTTGCTGAACAAGAAGAGAGACCCCGACACTGCGAGCAGAGCGACAAGGAGAACACGGCTGACGCGAACGGTAATCGTCGTCCGACCGGATGACGGACGTGCGCCAAAACAGATTTTGTCAGGAATCGTTCGGGGGCTTTTGAAAAACGGCATACTCGTTCAAATAACCTGAACCAGACGGAACGTGGACGCTATTCTACATCCATCGCCTGCGGTTCTTGGGATACACACTGGGCCTCAAAGATAACTGGCCCGGAAGATCATCGGGAGGCAAGTTTCGCTCGAGCGTAAACGTCACCCGAAAACACGTATATTACCTCTCCCCTCTGCAAAACAACTCCTTATCATTTCCCTGAGCCGCTCCCGGCCATTGCAGCATCTTTGATAGTAACGCTTTCTTACCCGGAATCGCGGGAGGGGCAGGTAGAACCCGAGCATGAAACAGTTTTTAAACCGACCCGAAGAGATTGTCGCTGTGCTGAGGAGCCTTGCGGCTGAGCAACGCACCGGCGAAGTTCTTTTCCAAGCGAACGAAGAGAGCGGCAAAGTGTATCTGCACAACGGCCTCGTCGTTTGGGCATTCGCTACGGGCCAGCGCGAAAGCTTTCAAAGTATCCTGCTCAAAGAGAACAAGCTTCCGAAAGAGGCGCTCCTCGAGGGAATCAAGGAGTCGCGACGCACAGGCAAGAAGAACCTCGACGACATTCTGACCCTCCTCGGAATCAACAACCCTGCGGAGCGCAGGAGCATTGTCGAGCGACACACGCGCGCGGCGCTGGAAGTGATCTTGGGGTTGAACCAATGTGCAATACAGTTCAACGCACACCAACTTTCCGCGGGAGAGAATGTGCAAGGTCTCTCACTCGACAAGGTGCTGCCCGGTAGCCAGGCAGGCGCAAAGACCATGATCCTGGAGAATCCTGCGAAAAAGCCGACTGAGGCAGCAACAGCAGCAAAGCACAATTACAAGAGCGAGCTCGCAGCGGCGGCCGTGAGCGATATTCCGGAGATCCTCGAACGACTCCGTTTTGAGATTCCCAATTTCCTCGCGGCGATGATCGTCGAAGGAAAGACGAGCATGCCCATAGCAGCGCTCAGTGACGCACCGGGCCTCGACCTTGAAGTTGTGAGCGCATTCTATCGGGACCTGATCCATTCAGCCGAGCAGGCGCTCAAGGCGATGGGAAAAGAGCTCAACTGCCCACTGGAAGAAGTGCTCATCTCGAGCAAAGATGACTACGTGCTTCTCCGCACGCTCTCAAACGGCAGTCACTTCCTCTACCTGCTGATCGATCAGGATTCGAATCCAGGGATGGCAAAGGTTGTGGTGCGCCGCTATCTGGAGCAACTCGACTCCTTTCTGAGCTAGGACACGACGCGAGACAGAGCTGTCGATAGCCGAGCTCCGTATCCAATAATTATACGGGTGGCGGAGAGCGTCAGTATTCGCTCTTCGAAGGCTGGCGCTCGATGTTTTGCATCCGAGTCAGATGCTGTTTGAACAGCGCGTCGGGACCGAGATCTGTGAGCATTCGTGAACGCTGCATGAGGGTTTCTTTGTCCTCGATGAATGCTCGCGGATCAGGAGGGTAGATCTCCGGATGGATCCCCGTGTCCATACGAATCGCATCAACCGGGCACGCCTCCACGCAATATCCGCAATAGATGCACAGCAAGGTGTCGATCTCGTATCGATTGGGAAACTTCTCGATATCCGCGTTATCGTGCTCAGCCGGCTCGATGTAGATGCAGTTCGCAGGACATGCGGTCGAGCAGAGAAAGCACGCAGTGCAACGGATCGAGCCGTCGTCATTCAGAGTAAGGCGGTGTCGCCCGCGGAAGCGCGGAGCGTACGGACGCTGTTCATCCGGATACTGGTACGTTGCCCAGGGACGATGCTTTTTGTTGAGCCCTACGACACCGAGCAGAAAGAGCGCAAGATGCTTCAACATGTCGCCGAAAGTCTGCACGACCCCTTTCAGCGCCTCTGGAATGTAGAGGCGCTCCAAAAATGTCATCTCTTCGCGGCGTTTCATCTGAGCTACTGATTCAAAAATTGGTGGAACAACGTCAGCCGAAGCTATCCCAAGCACCGATTTGCCTCAACTTGTTTTTGGCGCGGAAACTATCGGCAATGGTGGATGGAGTTCTGACGAAGAACGTCAGAACTGAATGCAAAAGGCAAGATTTCGCCGCTTCGAAAGCATCGCGGACGATCGGTGCGGACGCTTTAACCGCACTAAATATATTTGACTTTTTACGAAGATGCGGTAAGGAAAGTGCTTCAAACAAGCAACCCTATTTTACTATTTTTATCGCAAATAGTGACATGATTCAAACTATCGAGATTTTCTATTCCTTCCAGTGCCCGTACTCCTATCTCGCCATCGATCGCCTCTCGCAGATCGAAGGGAAGTACGATGTGAAGGTTCTCTGGCAACCGTTTTCAGCGAAAGCCTCAGGCAAAAATTTCCAAACAGCTCCGTTTCCTCCAGATCGCGCCAGCTACATCCGTGAAGATGTTGTTCGCCTCGCAAAAGAGATGGAGCTTCCTCTTGTTATGCGCGCAGACTGGCCTGATAACGAGTTCGATCCCGAGAAGAGCATCCGCGGAGCAGTCGTTGCAACCGACCTCGAATCAATTTTGGAATACAACATCAAGATGTTCGACCGCTGGTGGGGAAAAGGCGAAGATCCGAACGATCAAGCATTCTTCATCGAGCTCTCGGACGACCTCGATATCGACGCAAACGAGTTCGCAGGCCGCATCAGCACCACTGACACGCGCGAACGGGTTCGTGGAATTTACAAGCGAGGCCGCAAGCTTCAGGTGTTCGATACTCCGACCATCGTAATCGGCGAAGAGCGCTTCTACGGTATCGAGCGGATTGATGCTGCAGAACAGCGCATCAAGGAGCTGGAATCGGGTAAGTCCACCTGGTCTTGATTCTTCCGCTTCAGGACGAAAGTCGATGAAATAAAAAGCCGCTCTCAAGCGGCTTTTTTTTCGTCTCGATTCATCCAGGATTGATTATGCGAGTCCCCCGCTTCATTCTTTCGGAGCTCTCCGCCGCGGGCGCGGTTTCCCCGGCACAGGAGCTGATTATTTCTGGAGAAGAGGCGAAGCACCTGCGTAAGGTCCTCCGCAAGCAGCCCGGCGACACCGTTGAAATCTACATCGAGGCAACCGGCGATTCATATCTGTGCGAGATCGCGGCTTTCAGCGATGCCGGCGCGCATTGCACGGTAAAGCAGCAGCTGCGCCGCGACCGGCTGCCCGAGATCACCTTGTGTGCGGCGGTTGTAGCGAAAGACAAATGCGACTTCATCGTCGAAAAGGCCGTTGAGATCGGTGCCGCTGAGATTTGCTTTTTCTTCGCTGCGCGAAGTCAGGAGCGTTTCGAACAGGCGGTGGTTGAAAAGCGCCTCGACCGTTGGCAGCGGATCTCAGCCGCCGCGCTCAAACAGAGCGGCACCCCTCGCCTTCCTCGGATCTCGGCTCACGCCGATCTTCCCTCGTTACTGGCCAAGCTTCACCCTGATCCGTCTCGGATGGACAAGTCCATACGGGTAGTCTGTTGCGCCCCCGAGCACCCCGGAGCGTCCGAAGCCCCTATACCGGCACAAACCGGTGAAAAGACAGACTTATTGAGCGTTCTCGAAACCGGTTGGAACCGACTCGCTGAGCCCATTCAGGCCAGCCTTGAGAAAGTTCCTCAATCTGTCGACTCATATATCTTGATAGGCCCTGAAGGTGGCTTTATCGACGAGGAGCTCGAGCAGGCACGGAGGTGGACCTACGTCTCCGCGAGCCTCGGCCCGAACGTCCTCAGAGCCGAAACCGCAGCGACGCTAGCGCTCGGTGTGTTTCAGCTTTTTTGGTTTTCCAAAGCAACGCGCGAAACCGCAGCCAAGTAGACGGCGGTTCGCCGCCGTTTGCGTACTGTTGGTGTCAGGTCATCCGGGACGGATGCGAAGCGAGGTTTTGGACTGAAGTATGAAATGCCCGCGCTGTAACTTCGTTGCCTCCCACAAAAAAGATCTCTGTCCACGATGCGACATCGATCTGCGCCCGCGCAAGCGAGAGCTGGGCCTTCCGATCTCGAACTCCGTCGCGAGCTACGAGACGTTGCTCGCACAACACCAAGCCGAAAAAAAACGCCAACCCGCAACGCCCACGCCTTCGGTGCTTCCAACTCATCCCGCGGCCAAGGCCGACCAGCCGGTGCAGGGAAAGACCCCGTTCTGGAAAAAGCTTCTCGGGAAAAAGGCGGATCATGAGCAGCCTGTTACAGAGCTTACTCCGGTGCAGCCCGCCCCACCGAAACCGACTCCGCCGAAACCGAAAGAGCCGCCGCTCCCTCCAACGGTTGTCCATTCACCAAAGGGAGCGACGAAAGTCTCCGAACCGACCGCCGCTACAGCTCCCGCGGCGGGCCACTATGCGGCGACGCCCGAAGAAGCAGATCCGCTTCTGTTTCAGCTCGACGCGCTCTCGGAAGAGATCGCCGCCAACGAAAACCGGTTGGATGACGAGCCGAAGCTCTTCGACGATGACGGTTTGGAATTCAATCTCAGCGAACCGGAACCTCAACCACAGGCTTTCTCCGCTTCACCAAAGCGACCTTCAGAGCGAAGCGCCGAGAGCGGAGGGTTACAGACCGTCTCCACCGAGCCGACGCCAAGCGCACCAATCGATCTGCAGGAGCTGATATCAGCACTCGACAAGCTCAATCCGGATGCGAAAGCATCAGAAGGAGATGACCTGCTGTTCGGCGGCGAGGTGCCCGGGATGGATTCGAATCTCGACGAAATCATCCAAGCACTCGACGAAATCGAGCCGGAAGCAGATCTGGACGAGATAGAGCTTTTCCAAACTAAGCTCGACGATCTGGCGGAATCATTGGGAACTTCGGTCGGAGCGGCAAAGGACGCTGCGTCAGAGCTGCGACATCTGCCCTTCGACTCGGAGCCGGACGAAAACGACGAGTCGTCTACAGAAGAGCCGGAGCTCGACGCGTTCGAAAAGCTCCTGGGAGAGGCAGATCCGGTACCGGCTCCGGACTTCGTCGCTACCGTAGAGCAGTCGCCGCTGGAGGTCAGCGCTCCTGAGGTCCCTGAAAGTGTCCCAGCTCAGCAACCGAATGAGTTCGACATCGTCATCGGCGCCGAAGAGCAAGACCAACCGGCGGTGTTACAGGTAACGCCGCTCGTCACACCGGAAGTGTTGGAATTCAGTGAAGACGATGACGAGGCGCTCGAGCGAACTCTCGACGAGCTGATCGGCGACGCCGTGCTAGACGTTCAAGCGGTGAAGACTCCTCGTTCCACCGCCCCGGCGAAAGAAGAACAGCACAGCTATGTGTCTGACGACGGCATGGAGATCAGCTTCGAAGTAGAGGTCGAAGGAGCTGAGGATGAGCCGGTCGAAGCGGCCGACGAATCCGAACCGGTGCATGACGAGATTCTTTCTGACCTTTTGGACACCTTTCACTCAATGCAAGCGGGCACAGAGCAGATGATGCTTGCGCCCGAACGAAAGAGCAGCGCGCATGACCCTGCACCCGTGTTGGAACCTGCATCATTCGACAGCGAGCTTCCACACATCGCGTTCGAAGACTGTCTCACTCCTTCGGCGAGGCCCGAGCGACCGCCAGTGCTCGAGGAACGAGTGAACGCCTTGATGGCGAGGCTTTCGTTCCTTTCCGAGGACCTTTTGAGCGAGATCTCGGCACTGGTTTACAATACGCCGAGCTCATCGAGACAGGCGTCATACGACCCCGCGTCAGCGAGTGCTACTTCGGCAGACGAAGATCTGCTTCTCTCGGACGCTGAGCTCGAACAGCTCTCCGTGATTGACGACTCGAATGAGAGGGAGCTTTTCTCCGTCGAGCTCGACGAAGCCCCGACGGATTATGTGGACTCGCTGGACGAAGTCGCAGCGCTCGAAGAGCTTTCTCCGGTAGTAGACGCGACCCAGGGCGCGTCCAATCTGGAGCTGCTTCAGCAAGAGCTCGCCACAGATCACGAAGAACCGGTCGAAGAATGTACCGACATGACGCTCGACTTGGAGGATCTCCAAGCTGAGCTCGCAGACGAGCTGTCAGCGCTCGAGGCCGAGGGCCTCTCCGTTTACTCCGCCGATGAGCCGGCGCAAGACGAGCCTGTCGTTGAGATGCAGAGCGCCGCAGCAGAAGAAGCTCCTTGCGAAGCTGACGCTGACCTGGAAGCTCTCCAGAGCGAGCTGTCCGATGAGCTCTCAGCTCTCGAAGCTGAAGGACTTTCCGTCTACTCCGCGGAAGAACCTGCGGAAGCTGAGCCCGCCGTCGAGATGCAGAGCCCCACAGCAGAAGAAACTCCATTCGAAGCAGACGCAGACCTGGAAGCTCTCCAAAGCGAGCTCTCCGATGAGCTCTCAGCTCTTGAAGCTGAAGGACTTTCCGTCTATTCCGCTGATGAGACTGCGCAAGTCGAGCCTGTCCTTGAGATGCAGAGTGCTGAAGCGGAAGAAGTTCCATTCGAAGCAGACGCTGACCTGGAAGCTCTCCAAAGCGAGCTCTCCGATGAGCTCTCAGCTCTTGAAGCTGAAGGGCTTTCCGTCTACTCTGCTGATGAGCCGGCGCAAGACGAGCCTGTCGTCCAGATGCAGAGCCCCACAGCAGAAGAAGCTCCATTCGAAGCAGACGCAGACCTGGAAGCTCTCCAAAGTGAGCTCTCCGATGAGCTCTCAGCTCTTGAAGCTGAAGGGCTTTCCGTCTATTCCGCTGATGAGCCTGCGCGAGACGAGCCTGTCCTCGAGACGCAGGATGCCGTAGCGGAAGAAGCTCCATTCGAAGCAGCCGCAACAGAGGAGGTTCCGTTTGTAGCCGAAGCCGACCTGGAAGCTCTCCAAAGCGAACTCTCTGATGAGCTCTCTGCTCTTGAAGCTGAAGGCCTTTCCGTCTACTCCGCTGATGAGACTGCGGAAGAAACGCCCATCGTCGAGATGGAGACCGCGGGAGCAGAGGAAGTCCCGTTTGAAGCCGACGTCGACCTGGAAGCTCTCCAAAGTGAACTCTCCGATGAGCTCTCAGCTCTCGAAGCTGAAGGGCTTTCCGTCTATTCCGCTGATGAGCCTGCGAAAGACGAGCCTGTCGTCGAGACCCAGAACGCGGGAGCAGTTGAACTCCCGTTTGAAGCCGGCGCCGACCTGGAAGCTCTCCAGAGCGAACTTTCCGATGAGCCGTCAGCCGTGGAAGCGGAGGAGCCCGTCGAAGTCGAAGCGACTGTCGAGATGCAGAGCGAGCCAATAGACGAAGCTCCGGTCCGAGCGGACTTCGAGCTAGCAGCACTGCAAAGCGAGCTGTCGGAAGAGCTCTCAGCGCTCGAGGCCGAAGGACTGTCGGTATACTCAGCCGAAGAGTCAGCCGACATGCAAATAGTTCCAACCGAACATGTCTTGGAACGCACCGAGTCCAATCGTCATCCGCTCGAAGACCTCAATACAGCCGAAGAATGCGCAGGCCCGGTAGCCGGTACGCAGCCGGAAAGTCACGCATCGGAGGTCGCGAGCACTGCTATTGATGCCGCGCTGGAAGACCATGACAGACAATTTGAAGCGCTCGAAAATCGACTCGGCGAAGAGCTTTCGGGGCTCAATGTAGAAGACGTCACTTCGCAGCTCGTCGCCGTCCCCACACAGATTTTCGAGCAGAGCGCTGAGGCAAACGTTGATCTTCCCGAGGATACGCTCAGCAGCGAAGAAGTTGAAGCCGCCTCCGACACACTGGCGATGCATTCCGACCATGGGTCGTCTCATGACGAAGAATTTCAACCTGCGGAGGACACGTCGGTCCTTGCGCCAGAAGGCGGTGAAGAGCCTGCGGAATCTTCGGACGAAGAGACGCAGGTTGCTCGTCCGTCCATCGACCGACACGAAGATGAGGCATTCTCTCCACAATCTACCGGCGCGTTTCTCCTCAGCGACCTCGCATCCCTGATGGAGAGCGCCGATGGCGGTCCCTCAGAGATTCATGAGCAACCCGAACCCGTCTTGAGCGATGTTCAAGAACTACCGTCAGCAGATGCCACCGGAAGTTTCCTGCTCCAGGACCTAGCGGGACACTTGAACGCAACGGAGGATCAGTCCGAGAGCTCGCCGGACGCACAGTTGGAGTCCTCGGTGCCGACGCCGGAACTTAGTAGCGTTTCTCCCGAAGACGTTTCGCTCGAGCTTGACGATGGGGACGACGCGACCGACGATGAGACCAGAGTCCCGAAAGCAAACGAGCCTCTTGATAGTGCCGTCAATACCGGAACGTTCCTCGCGTCCGACTTTGCGAATATCGTCGACCTGGTCGCAGGCGAGCGCTTCGAACCCTCTTCTGAGGACGCAGATCAGCCGGATACATCAAACGGATTTTTTGAGGGCAATGAGGAAATCGAGCTGGATCAGCTAGCCGCTCTCTTCAATGGCGAAGGCGCAACGGACGAAGCTCCCGGCGGTCTCAAGCTCGAGTCTGCGGTAAGCACCGGCTCCTTTCTCGCAGCGGACCTCGCTCGAATAGTTGACACTCCGCCCGTACCTCCCGTAGCCGAGAGCGTGCCGCCTCCTGTGGTGTCGGACGAGATGTGGGAAGCTGCTGAAGCGACGCTCCATCAGGCCATTGACCACCAGAGCGAAGTCGAGCTTTCAGCCGGCGATTTCACAACCTTCAGACAAACCGAAGCGCTTGATGTTCTCTTCGACCTAGCAGAGGAGGATCTCGCTGATCCGTCCGGGGCTCGGAAGCGAGTTACCGAAATTCCACGCTCGGACGAAAAGCAGGTCGAGAATATCTCGCTCAAGCAGGCGTTGAATGTCTTCGAGAAAGAGGAACGTATCCTCTCGAGACGCCGATCGAAAGTCGCTGCCGGAGAGATCGTCGAAGCTGCAAAACCGATCGTGCATACGCCGGTCGCAGCGTGGCGGAGAGCCGGCGCTCTTTGCGTCGACTCCTTAACCGTTTTCGTCCTCAGCGTGATCTTTGCGTCCATCGGACTGCTGCCGGCGGAATTATCGCAACCGCTCCTCAAGCTTCACATGGCGGACGAGATGAGCTACGTACCTTACATCTGCGAGCTCTTGGGAGTGAGCTTTGTTCTTTGGCTGCTGTCATCCACAATGCTCATCGCGGGTTGGGGACAGACGTTCGGAGCACACTTTTTCAAGATTGAGGTCGTGTCGGTTCGCGGAGACACTCCCGGTCTCAAACAGGCAATGCTACGCTCACTCGGCCAGGTGACGACACTCCTCACTTTGGGAAGCGGCTATCTGCCGGTGCTCTTGAAGCGTCGCGCTCTGCACGACGCATTGTCGTGCACACTGGTCCGAGCGAAGGAATAAACGGGCTATCCGAGATCAACCCGCGCACGAGGCTCCCCTCTCAAAAACGCCGCGAGATTCAACTGAGTTTCGCGAAGAAGACGCATTCGAGCCTGCCGGGTCGCCCAAGCGATGTGAGGCGAGATTGTCGTCCGCGGCGCCGAAAGCAGCGGATTATCCGGCGACGGCGGCTCTGTCGAAAGCACATCGAGACATGCGCATCGAAGGCGGCCTTCGTTGAGCGCTTTGCTCACCGCCAGCTCGTCGAGAAGCTTTCCTCGCGACGTATTGATGAGCAGCGTTCCAGGTTTCATCTCCCGCAGCGCAGATTCTCCGATGAGCCCCTCCGTCGCAGGCGTGAGTGGACAATGAAGACTCAGCACGTCTGCCTCGCGATAGACGTCGCTCAGCGACAGTCTGCCCTCTTGATGAGCGCGGCCCGGTAAAACGCCGACGAGAATCTCCATTCCGAATGCCCTCCCGATCTTCGCGACCGCTTGACCGATGGAGCCGTATCCGAGAATACCGAGCTTCATCCCAGCAAGCTCGCGTTGTTCGAATCTTGGAACACAGAAATCCGGGGAAGTAGACCATTCGCCGTTTCTGACGAGGGTGCCGTATTCGTAAACGTGGCAGCAATGATCGAGGATGAATGCGAAGACAAGCTGCGCGACCGAGTCCCTCGAATAGTCGGGAACATTTGTCACCGCGATCGAGCGCTCTTTGCAGGCAGCCACGTCGACGTTGTTGTACCCAGTCGCAGTCACACCGACGTAACGAAGCTTCGGAAGCCGCGCGAGGCCTTCACGGTTGAGCACGAACTTGTTCACCAGCAACGCGTCAGCGTCCGCAGCACGAGCTTCGAGCTCGCTCGGAGCACTGCGTGGATATTTCGTGAGCTCGCCGAGCTCCGCGAAGCCGGCCCACTCGAGTCCATCAAAATCCACCGTGTATGAGTCCAGGGCGACAATCTTCATTGGCTATCCAAATGGTCAGGAATCTTTCAATTGAAATTCTGCTCACCGCAACTCGGCGTAATGAAGAAAGTTTCCCGCCGGAGGAAGAAGCAGCGAACTAACGCAACCGAGCACTAGCACGGTAAAAAAAAATTTGTTAGGGTCTCGCTCTCTCGGAGCAGTGACTCGATCTCTCGACGCGTCTCCGAATCGCGAAAAATGCCCTCCTCGCCTTTTTCCACGCCCAGGTAGCTCAGTCGGTAGAGCAGAGGACTGAAAATCCTCGTGTCGGCGGTTCAATTCCGTCCCTGGGCACTTTTCTTCTTTGCGTTCCGGTTTCTCTTTGTGTTCCGGTTTCTATTTGTGTTCCGAGCAGAGGACTGACTCCACTGCCAAATGGGCCTCGTGTCGGCGGTTCAATTCCATCCCTGGGCACTTCCCCCCTCTCCGCGTCCTCTGAAACAGTCTGCGAGACTGTTTCTACCCCTGTGGTTGCATTTAAAAGTACATATTTACGCTCTCTTGTTCCGAGCAAAGGACTGACTCTACTGCCAACGGCCTCGTGTCGGCGGTTCAATTCCGTCCCTGGGCACTTTCCTTCCCTCTCCGCGTCCTCTGAAACAGTCTGCGAGACTGTTTCTACCCCTGTGGTTGCATTAAAAAGTACACATTTCGGCTCTCTTGTTCCAAGCAGAGGACTGACTCTACTGCTCTGCGTCAGAAAATCCTTTTCTTATTCGGCTTCAGGCCCGACACTACCCCCCATGAATCACGTCTTCGGAAGCACCGCTGCCCCCTCTCCTGATCTGGCCGCCCAAATGGTCGAAATGCAGCTTCCGGCTACGATCCTTTTTGCGATTGCTGTGGCTCACACGTTTTTCGTCAAGCCGCTCTGTTCGCTGTCGCACCGATTTCGCGAAGGGTCCATTGGAGAGAACCTGTTCCACTTCCTCGGTGAAGTCGAGATCGTCTTCGGTTTCTGGGCGTTCATCATGACCATCTGGTGGTCATTCCGCTTCGGAACCGACTCGGTCGCGGCATACCTCGATACGGTCAATTTCACGGAAGCAACCTTCGTGTTCGTGATCATGTGTATGGCAGCAACGCGGCCGATCATGCAGCTCGCCCGGACAAACGTCCTGCGCTTTGCTCGCATCCTTCCACTGTCGCCCGGTGTTGCCTTTTTCTGCACGCTCCTCATCGTCGGCCCGCTGCTCGGCTCGCTGATCACAGAACCTGCCGCGATGACGGTAACCGCCCTCCTCCTTCGAGAAGCGATTGGCGGAGCATCGGTTAGCCCACGCCTAAAATACGCCACACTCGGCCTGCTGTTCGTAAACATTTCAATCGGTGGAACGTTGACCCATTTCGCGGCGCCGCCGGTCGTCATGGTTGCCCGGCCGTGGGATTGGGACGCCTTCTTCATGTTGTCACACTTTGGTTGGCGCGCATCGATCGCCATCTTCACGGGCACGGTTCTTACGGCCGCTCTATTTCGGAAGGAGCTCGGATCCCTCACGCTGACATCCGAGTCATCCACACGCCCCCCGTCACCGACATGGGTCGCTATTCTCCATGCGGGTTTCATCGCCATGACTGTGCTCTACAGCCATCACGTGTCATTCATTGTTCCCCTCTTCCTGCTGTTTTTAGGATGGGCGGCGATCAGCGAAGAGTATCAGGACGAGCTCCGTATTCGGCAGTCGCTGCTCGTCAGCTTCTTCCTTGGCGGCTTAGTTACACTCGGACAGCTTCAGGCGTGGTGGTTGAAGCCGCTCGTCGAACAGCTCACTAATCAGACCCTCTTCTGGGGCGCGACTGGGCTCACTGCATTCACCGATAATGCGGCGCTAACCTACCTCGGGACTCTCGTCCCCGGGCTGGAGGAAAGCGCGAAATATGCTCTCGTCGCCGGGGCGGTCACAGGTGGTGGGCTTACCGTGATTGCGAACGCCCCCAATCCGGCCGGTTACAGTATTCTCTCTCCGATGTTCGATGAAGACGGAATAAATCCGGTGTATCTTGCGCTCGCGGCACTTCCGTATACCCTTCTTGCCGCTGCCGCCTTTCTTCTCCTCTGACAGCCGGAAAAACGGCTTGTCGCGGAGCTCCGCCTGCTCATTTGCCGGAGGGGCTCCGGCATGTTACTTTTTCGCATCTCTTCGCGGGCGTAGATGTCATGGCTGCTCAATCAAAATCATCTAAGGGAAAATCGAAAGACTCGTCGGCGCGGCGCTCGGGACAAAGCGGTGCTCTCAATGCCGACGTGTTTGTTCAAAAGCTCCGAGCTGTTGCGAATGCGTTAGCGGAGGATCCGAAGCTTTCGCTCAAAGCCGCTTTCGCAACGCAGGACATCTCCCTGCCGATCGTGCTGCTCAGCACACAACATCTGCGCGTGAAGCGTCTCGTCCAGTGGCTCAGAGAGAACCTCCTCCCGGGCAATTCGACATTTGCTTCTTATTTTGGGGGGGAGCTTTCGAGCGCACAAAATGCTGAGCACATCATCAGCGATCTCGTCAGTCTTTCGCTTTTCGCGAAAAGTCAGCTGCTGGTGATCTATGAAGCCGACAAGGCGAAGGCTCCAGCTCAGAAAGCTTTAGCAGAAGCTCTCAACCGAGCGACCGACTCGTCGTTGCTCGTTCTCGGCGCCGAATCCGTCTCGCAGAAGGCAGCAATGCTTCAGGCCGCCGCCGAGAAAGGAACCTGCGTCGAGCTGACTGAGCTTTCGGGACAGGCGCTCGAGCGCTGGGTCGAGAAAGAGGTGCAGCGTGCCGGAATCTCCGCGGGAATTGAAAGAGAGGCCAAAGCCCTTTTGATTCAGTGCTACGGTGGCGATATCTCGCGCCTGGCGCCGGAGATCTCAAAGCTTGCGCTGCTCGTGGTGCCGGGAGAGCCGCTCACACGGAATCTTGTCGAAGCAATCTCGCTCAAGAGTCCGGACGTGACGAGCTTCGAGCTCGTGAAGCACTTGGCGGCAAAAAACGTTGGGGTAGCAGTATCTCTTGTTTACGATCTCATCGAGCAGGGTTTGCACCCTCTCCAGATCAGCGCATTCCTTAGCCGAGCGATCCGCATCTTAGTTGCGCAGAAGGAGCGTGACCCGTCGAGCCCACTGCCGTCGGACCTGAACAATCCATGGTTTATGCGACAGCTCGGGAACGCAGTGAATGCATTTTCTCTGACCGAGCTGAAGCGCGCGGTGAAAACCCTGACCGACCTCGATTTTCGCTTGAAAGATTCCCGCTTCCCGCCGCCGCTTTCGATGGCGCTTGCCGTCCAGAAGATCGGGCTTCGCGTGGAGTAGGAGAACTTATTCCGGTTCGACTCTCGTTGCGGGAAATTTCACGAGGAACTCCGCGCCGGGAGAATGATTTTTTAGATCGACGCTCGCATTCATCTTGGTCGCCAGCTCATTCACCAGTGCAAGACCGATTCCTGTGCCGGGCGTGCTGCGATTCATCTCGTCTTCTCCGCGATAGAAGAGCCGAAAGATCTTCTTCATTCGCTCACGCGGGACACCCGGACCGAAGTCACGGACTGAGAATACCACTTCTGGATCGCCGGAGTCGGTCGCCTTCACCGCCAGCACGATTGTCTTGCGCTCAGCCTGCGTCGAAAACTTGATCGCATTGTCAACAAGGTTGATCGCAATTCGCGAGAAGGCATCTTCCTCGATGTCAACATGAAGCAACTCCTTCGGCCCCTCATAGCACAGCTCGAGCGCGAATCCACAGGACTCAACCTGCGACTGAACCCGTGCTTTTGCGGTTTCGAGCAGCTTCTCCGCAAGCACCGGTTTTAGAATGAAGGGCGAGTCATTGTGAGTGAGCGACGCAAACTGCAGCACGTTGCTGATAAGCCGAGAAAGGCGCTCGCTCTCCGAGAAGATGAAATCATAATAGGTTTTTTTCTTCGACTCGTCGGTCACCCATCCTGAGCGCAACATCTCACTATACATCCGTATCGAGGTGAGCGGAGTCTTCAGCTCATGACTAACCGCCGAGACGAAGTCGCCTCGTTCTTTTGCAAACAGAATGTGTCGCACGCCGAGGCGATACATCCCATACAATCCACTCACGAGGACCAATGCCAGCGCGAGCGCCAGCGCATTTACAACTTTGACGCCGGGACCTGTTGGGAGCTGCGGACTCGTAATGAGCAGCTCCAATCGGTCATAGGGCGCCTGAAGCGGCGAACGATAGAGAACCCACTCTCTTCCATCTGGATTTTTTTTCATCGGAGCGGAAGTGGTCGCGTTCACGCGGCGAAAAAACACACCGCGGTAACCGATGATCATCGTACTGTTCTTCGAGATAGGAGAGCTTTGGAACGCCGAGTCGATGAAGTCACGAAAAAACGGCTCACCGTCCAACACAAAACCTTGCAGGTATCGAGCACCATCGCGCCAGACCTTTCGCACGAAGAGCAGATGAAGCTGATCGAGCACTCGGAATTGAAACGGGTCGACCTCCCCTTCGAGGGTCAGTACTCGGATTGCGTTTGACGCCTTCTTTGCTTCGTCATCGCTTCGTCCACCGGCGGGCTGGGCCTGGTGTCTCGATCCTGCTCCTTCAGCCGCAGGCGAGCTCCCATCGCTCGGCGTCTTCGTAACCGGAGCGGTGACCGGAACGTCGACTCTTTCTTTACGGCGGGCACGTTGAACCTGATTACTATATTGCTGCGCATCATCAGT
This sequence comes from Bdellovibrionota bacterium, assembly GCA_046328905.1. Classification (GTDB taxonomy): domain Bacteria; phylum Bdellovibrionota_C; class UBA2361; order SZUA-149; family CAZDWZ01; genus JAXLVP01. Next base: position 2,799,394 of record JAXLVP010000001.1, on the reverse strand, counting down.
CTGTGGCTCGGCGCCACCCGCTGCCGGGGCGACCTTCGCGAGCTGCGTCGGTGCCATTTTTTTCGAGACTCCCAGATACTTGGAATCCAGGTTCAGATCAGAAACTTTGCGTGCTCCGGCAAATGTCTCCTCTTCATTGAGGAGGCGCTCGGGCGCAAGCTGGCTCGTCGAGTTGCGGCTCCCGAGCACAACCTGCGCGATCTCCTTCTCGCTCATCTCGCTCTGGGAGCTCCCTCGCATCTCATACATCGACGACGACGGTGCCGGTTTCACTTTGTCCACCGGCGTAACGTCCAACTTTTGATCAGCGAAGATATCGCCACCTTTCGCATCTGTCCCGCTTTTGTCCGCGCCGGAAAGGAGATTGTACAATCGATCCCACGCAGCAACGCGCCGAGCAAGCTGTTCGCCTTCTATCTCCGACGGAGTCTCGGATACTCCGCCGCGCTCGGTCTTCGGAAGAATCGGAGACTGAAGCGAACCATCTGGATTCACCTGGAAGTATCCGACCATTCCCGGCATGTTGGTTTTCGGCGGGAACTCGGCGAGCGGTGAAAAAGTCAAAGCCTTCGCTTGTTGTAACGGAACGTTACTCACATTGTAGAAATTGTATTCGTCGAATGAGCGCGCCTCCTCAGAATCCAGCGTCTGCTGAAGGCGTGTGTTCACGCGTTCGACGAGATCCTCTGCACTCAGGCGGTATTGATACAACGTCTCGTTTTCGAGTTGGCGGTAAACTCGGCTGAGCAGAAAAGCGAGCGGCAAGCTGATACCGCCGAAAAAGAGGAGAAGCAGGAGACGGAGCTGCGACTTTGCGCGAGCGGGAGAGGCATAAGAAACGATGCGAGCGCTGTCGAATCCGTCAGACATCTAAGTTTCGAGCCGATATCCCTCACCGCGGACGGTCACCAGCAGCTTGGGGTTTTTCGGATTCGCCTCGATTTTGCGCCGCAGCTTCGCGATGTGGATATCAACGGTGCGAGTTTCGATGTTTCCGGACTTCGAATAACCCCACACTTCGGAAAGCAGCTCGTCTCTCGTCACAGGTCGGTTCTGATGATCCTTGAGATATTGGAGGATCTCGATCTCCCGCCGAGTAAAAGCGATGCTCGCCTCTCCCCCTTCCAGCGAGCCGACAAGATTCAGGACATCGATCGTAAGCGGACCCCAAAGAAACTCTGACGATTCATCGAGAAGCTTCCGCGTCCTTCGAAGGACGGCTTCGACCCTGAGAACGAGCTCCCGAACAGAAAAGGGCTTCGCCACGTAGTCGTCGGCACCGAGCGTTAGACCGGTGATGATGTCGTCGTCGCTCGTTTTGGCTGTGAGAAGAATGATCGGTTGCTCGCGGCTGACCTTGCGAATTTCGTTACAGACACTGAAGCCGTCGAGCTCCGGCAACATAACGTCAAGCAAGATGAGATCGAAGCGATTGTGAAGCGCCTTCTGAAGGCCGTCTCTGCCATCGACCGCGAAATCGACGTCGTATCCATGAAAAACGAATACGTCGATGAGCCCCTGACGAATCGCCTCTTCGTCCTCAACTATGAGAATTTTCAGCTTCTTGTCCATCCCATCACTATAACGCAGCTCCCCGGGCAGGTAACGTAAAAAGTATGTAAATCGGCCCGTTTACCATTTACAGACGCGTGTCTAGCAAGCCCGGACCCGCCCCGCTTACACTTACAAGAGGTAACAGTCTTGTTTGTGGAGGCTCCGATGCAATCTCTTTTCCAACGCTTGAAAAACTCGCTGCGCTCGACACGGGCCGGCGCATTTCTCTTCGTTACGTCTCTCGCTATCACCACGGCCGCGGTCGCGCTACCGCAGGGCGGAATTGCTCCATCGCCGCTGCCGAAGCCGGAGCCCCAATCGGAACACGTATCATCGGCAAACGGCGTCAAATTGACCGGCTCGCTCTCCCAGACCAAGCTCGTGCAGGGCGCGGATGGAACCTTTTATCTCGAGCTTGCAATCGATACGCCCGCAGAGACCGGCTCACCCAAACGCACGCCGGTAGACATGGTGGTGGTTCTCGATCGGAGCGGGTCGATGGCGGCGGAGAATCGCCTCCCATATGCGAAATCGGCAATCAAGGATCTTCTTGCACGACTGACTCCGGAGGACCGGTTCGGACTCATCACATTTGAAACCAGCGCATCGGTGGTCTCGGAGCTCTCGCCGGTGACGGAAGAATTCCGTCGCGGGGAAGAACAGGTGGTAAACGGGCTGTCACCTGCAGGCTCAACGAATATGAGCGGCGGGCTTGTCCTCGCCAAGTCGATGATCGACAGAGCCGGGCCGGGACGCCTGAAAAAGATTATCCTCCTCAGCGATGGAGAGGCAAACCTCGGTGTGATTGATCCGAACGCACTCGCTTCAATCGCTCGAGGATTTTCTGGTTCGGAAACAATTCTCTCGACCATCGGAATGGGTCTCGGATTCAACGAAGCGCTGATGGCTTCTCTGGCCGACCACGGGATGGGGAATTTCTCCTATCTCGAAAGCCTCGCGTCACTCGGCAACATTCTCAGCAAGGATCTCGAGGCTACGCGCAGCGTGTTCGCGTCGAGCAGCAATGTCGAGCTTCGGCTTCCGGCAGGCTTTCGGGTTATCGACACGAGCGGCTATCCATCTGAACGTGTCTCCGGGAGCGATACATTGCGCATTCTCACCGGGCAGATTCTTAGCGGCGTAAGAAAAACACTTTTTGTAACTGTCGCAGCTCCTACGTCGAATACAGGACCGTTGTCAGTGGGAGATGTGCAGTTGACCTACACAAAAGACGGCATCTCGAGCTCGCTGCCTCTGGACACATCTGACCTGGCTCTTCAGGTTGTCGAACCCGCCCGCCGAGCTGAGGCAGTTGCGTCGGTCAATCAGGACCTCTTCAAAAAAAGCTGGATTGCGAACAACCTCGGACGAATGCAGCAGCAGTTCAGCAGCGAGATGAAAGCCGGCTCGATAGGCGGAGCGAAATCTGCGCTGACTGATTACCGGAAACGAGCACAAGATGCGGAGTCGGTTTACGGCGTTTCCATCTTGGACAAGGTGACCTCATCGACGCTTTCGAAAATGGACGGCCAGGCCGACGATGCCTTGGTGGGAACCCGAGAGGAGCAAGCGACCAAACAAAACCGCGCAGCAAAGGAGTTGCTCGTGGAAGGGCGCGCCAACCAGGGCAAGTAAGCGAAAATATCGAATGAACAAGTAGGAGATAAAAATGGCAATTACAAAACGAATCTTGAGGCTCTTCAAAGCTGACATCCACGGAATCATCGACTGTCTGGAAGACCCGGAGACGATGTTGAGACAGGCGGTTCGCGACATGGAAGAGGAGATCGCCGAAGGCGAAGCTGAGCTCCTCCGACTCAACGAGCAAGAGGAGTGTCGCGAGCGGGCAAAAAAACATTCCGCAGAGCTCAAAGCGGAGACGGAGCGACAAATCGAGCTTTGTTTCGACACCGGCAATGAGGCGCTGGCGCGGACATTTGTCCGGCGAAAGCTCGAATGTGAGCAGCGTCTCAAGCTCATTGTTCAACGCGAAGCAACCCTGACGGCGGAGAAAGTCGAGCTCGAACGGAGGCTGCGCGCGCAACAGGAGAAGCTTGCATCGGTGAAAGAGAAAATGGAGATCTTCTGCAAGGTGCAACATTCAACCTGCGAGGCGAAACATCGGACCGATGATTTCTTCGTCTCTGATGAGCAGATCGAAGTTGCCATGCTGGAAGAACGTCGCCGCCGACAAGAGCAGTCTGTGAGCGGGAGGGCTGCATAATGAAAAAGCTATCACTTGGTGAAAGCCTGGTACTGGCAGGAGGTCTGACGGTATTCGCCCTACCGCTTCATCTGGCACTTTCGGTCTTCCTCCCTTCGGCATTTGCTTTTCGTCTCCTGTGGAGCACGTTGGTATTTATTTATCTCTGGGTGGGAGTGGGATTGCGCAAACGGCGCATCGGAACGGGAGTGTCTCATCTGGCCGTGCTGACGCTGCTCGCGGCGAGCGCCGTCGTGAATCCGATCGATCGGCACCTTCTCTGCTGCGCTCTGGTGATTTGGGCAGCGCGGTCGGTGTGGTGTTATGGAAGCTTGGCTACTTCGGCAGTAGACCTCTTCGTGAGCCTGACGAGCATCGGTTTCACTTCGTGGACCTTCGGTCAAACCGGCAGCGCAATCGCGGCATTGTGGAGCTTCTTCTTGGTTCAGTCGCTCACAGCGCTCATTCCTTATCGGTTTTCAATTTCCGGAGAGGAGCCGAGGCAGCGAGAGAATCGGTTCGACCAGGCATACGGCAGCGCTGAGCGTGCCCTACGCCAGATCATCGGTGCAGCATAAGAGAGCGAGTCGCTCGCGGTACGGCCCTTCTGAAAAACCACATTGTGTTGCCCCGACAGGGCTCGGGGCAACACAATCGCCGGGTAGTTTAATGCTCGGGATGAAAAAGTGGTTCCAAAGTCGACTTTCTGCTCTTTCGATCTACTCTGGCAAGAAACATCCCTTCTCGAAGATCGACGAAGGCGGCGGGACGACGAAGCTCCTCCCACTCGAACATCCAATCTCTCTCCGGGACACAGTAGAGCCCGTTTTCGGCGGCAGCAAAGAGATGCTCACGACCACGCTCATCTTTCTTCGGATAGAGCGAGTAGAAAGCGCCCGGTTCGACATTCGACCACGTATAACGACCCCAGTCCCAACATTTGAGACCGTGCTCGGTGGCCGCCCAGAGATCGAACTTGCGACGGTCGCCTGAGCCGGTCGTCCAACACTGGCATACGTCATGAAGATCTCGATGATTGGCAAAGTGAGTCCATTGCACCTGCGTCCCCTCACCGATTCGATCGAGCTCGATGTAGAACGCGCTGTCATTTCCAAAAATGACTACGAGAGGAGTCTCCTCGCCGACGGGATTCGGTCTGCCGATAATCTGCAATCCGCGCAGCTTGAAATTCCGCAGCCGTGTTCCAACGAATTGGATAAAATCGCCGCGTTGGTCGTGGAGCGCCAACTGCGTCACCCAGTCATCTTTTTCGTGGTCATGCATGTGCCCTGCGATGAGAAAGCCCGACTCTTCTTCAAGAGAGAGCCGCTCGGCAAATTCCAGTCGGAACATTCGCCAATGACGAGCGCCCTTCGCGGCGAAAGCTTCCTTGAAGTTCTCCACCCGGTAAACGCCACCGAGGCAGAGGGCCAGAATCTTTTTCCCCATTTGGTGCAGGCTATACACCGGTGGCACGACATTGCCGAACTCAACGGCATCTCCGTGCGGCATGAACATCGGCTTGTTGTCGCAAAGCACGATGAGCGACCCCGCCACACGTTGCGCCCGAGATACCCATCCATTCAGCTCCATGACAGACAACAAAGAGGGATTAGGCTCCATCGTTCATTCCTTTCGATCGTTTTTTTCGTGGGCAGAGAATACGAAACCTCATTACGCGAGGACTCTGGACGCCCGTGACGGCCATTGGAGGCCGCAGACGCACGGGAATTGGAAGAGTGCTCGCTGTCTTATGACTGCTTTCGGTGAGGTTTCGAGAGAACGGGACTTGCTGTCCGGAATCGGAATGCAAAATGGACGAAGCGAGCAAAGTTATTGCAAAAATGGGCTTTCCGAACAACTTCGCGCCCTTCCTCCGGCTTTTCCGACCTGATTCCAGTGACTTGTAGATTTCGGCCGAGTGTCCTATTAAGCTCTCATTCGAAAGCCGCCGGTCACGGACCGGTAAGTTTCTGGATTTATTTGGAGATCGAGCATGTCGACGAAGAGTTTTGATTGTGTGGTGATTGGCGCAGGACCGGGCGGCTACGTCGCGGCGATTCGAGCGGCGCAGCTCGGCTTGAAAACGGCATGCATCGAGAAGGAAGCTCCCGGCGGTGTCTGCCTGAACTGGGGATGTATTCCCACGAAGGCTCTCCTCAAGAGTGCCGAAGTTTATCAAACGATGAAGCACGCAAACGACTTCGGACTGCAGGCTTCGGAGATTCAATTCGACTTTCCGGCGGTCATCGCCCGCTCCAGAAAGGTCGTCGACAAGATGACGAAAGGTGTCGAGTTCCTGTTCCGGAAGAACAAGATCGAGCACATCCCCGGCACAGCAAAGATCAAGAACAGCAACTCGCTCACAGTGAAGGAGAAGAGCGGCGCTGACACGACCGTCGAGTTCAAAGACCTCATCATTGCCACCGGCGCGCGCGCTCGGACTCTTCCAAATCTGCCGGTCGATGGCGAACGCATCATCACCTATCGTCATGCCCTGGCGCTGAAACAGTGCCCACAGAAGTTGCTCGTTGTCGGCTCCGGCGCGATTGGAATCGAGTTCGCATACTTCTACGCTTCGTTCGGCGCCGAAGTGACGGTCGTCGAAGTCATGGACAACATCCTGCCGATCGAAGACCAGGAAGTGTCAAAGACTCTCGAGAAGCACTTCACCAAGAAAGGAATGATCATCCGCACGAAGGCGATGGTCGAGAGCATCCAACGCAAGGGCGAACAGGTCAGCGCGCTGATTAAGGTCGACGGTAAAGTCGAACAGTGGACTGGCGACTACTGCCTGGTTGCGATTGGTGTTCAGGGCAACATTGAAGACCTCGGTCTCGAGAACGTCGGCATCAAGCCGGAGAAATCGTTTATCAAGGTCGACGAGTTCTACCGAACCGGTGCGCCGCACATCTACGCTATCGGCGACATCATCGGCCCCCCGGCGCTTGCGCACGTTGCAAGTCACGAAGGTATCATCGCCGCTGAGACCATTGCCGGCGGCCATCCGCACGCAATGGATTACAGCGGCGTTCCGGGATGCACCTACTGCCAGCCGCAGGTGGCTTCGATCGGGATGACCGAGCAGAAGGCGATCGCGTCAGGGCGGAAGGTAAAGGTCGGACGCTTCCCGTTCACGGCAAGCGGCAAGGCAGTAGCGACAAACGAAACCGAAGGTTTCGTGAAGGTGGTAATCGACGCGGAGATCGAAGAGATCCTCGGCGTTCACATCATCCACGCAGAAGCGACAGAGATGATCGGCGAAGCGTCAGTCATCCATTCGCACGAGGGAATCGCTTCGAGCGTCTTCAATACCGTCCACGCACACCCGACACTGTCCGAAGCAGTGATGGAAGCAATGGGCGACGCGCTCGGCAGGGCGATCCATATCTGATTCGATATCTGCTCCCGCCGATGCCGTTCAGGGCGTCGGCGGGTTTGTTCACCCCTTCTATTCTTCTGCCGACACAACACTCGAGAACTGCAGGTTCGTCCTTATCGTCAGAGAGCCTCAGCAGCAAGGCTGGGGGAATTTTGAGCCATCGTGCTCTCAGACTGCGATCATCCAAACCTCGATCCGCACGAATGCGAACCAAGCAGACACAAGAGAATGAGGTTTGAGCGGGATCTGTCGTACGGCCGCCACATCAGGAATTAGCCGTAAACGCTCCGTTATCTTTTAAACGGTTCTCCGACTTCTAGACTTCTCATTCCTAACCGGGCTACGCTTGTGACGGTTCTTTCCTATCCGTGACGTGCATAGACGCATCGGCCGAAAACTCGGCCGCAACTTTTGCTGTCGTTCTTTTTGCGAATGCGCATCAGCATCGCAGAGAGAATGCGAGCACAGGTTTTCTCGATGGTCGCTCGACTATCGTGCCGGAGCTCAGCTTCTCTCCCCAGGAAAGGTCACCCCATGTGGAAGGCAATCGTCGCGTTGCTCGTGAGCATCAGTGCTCAAGTCGCGAAGGGTCAGGACGTCAACGCGGAGGAAACTCTGTTTCGGAACCAGCTGGAGCGATACATCGCCGCCCATCCGGAAGAAAAAGCCGACGTTCGAACGAAGCTGGAACCTCTTTTCCGGCATATGCAAGGAGAATGGATCTCGCATGGGACACCGAACAGTAATACACCGAAGGACCAACGAGAACCCAACCTGAAGCTGACAGTCAATGGACTGGACGTAACCTATGCGGAGCTTGGAGACGATGGCGGACTGGTTCGTGCGAAGCATGGTCGGCTTCAGGTGGACTCGAAACGTGTCAGACTGCGCTTCGAATTCTCCGATCCGATGGACAAGCCCGCGTCCGCTTCGGACAGCGGCAGCCCGTCATTTGTGCTTCCGCTGTGGCTCGTCACCGATGAATGGAACATGCGTCAGCCGAAGTCGGAAGCCTACCTATTTTGCGGATTCGGCTCTGCGAATTGGCGAGCTTTCAAACCCGGTTCCCACATCGCAAAGCGCCTTCCAGCTCAAGCGACCGTGGTTTCCATTGCGGCAGACGAAGCACTCTTTCGTGCACAGGTGGATCGATACGTCACATTCCATCCGGAACGTGCGGGACATGACGCGGCGCAGCTGGCGCTCCTCTTTCGGCACATGCAAGGAGAATGGTGGTCGGAGTGGGCCCCAAATGCGCGCTCGCCCTTCGAACGCCCCAAAGTTACCCTCCGACTCACAATTTCCGGGCTGAACGCCACGTACACCGAGGTGCGAAGAGACGGCCTCGAGGGTCGGTCTGCACGCGGACGGCTTGAAGTCGATTCGATCGTTGACTCCATTGGACCTCAGCTAAGTTTCGTATTCGGTCCGCAAACGGATCACGAGCCTTCCCCTCGGGTCAACAGTACGACTCCATTCGTGCTGCCCACCCGCCTCTTGGCAACCGAATACAACATGCGGCAACCCAGAGGGTACGCTGAACTTTCTTGCGGGTACGACGAACAGAATTGGCGGACCTTCGAGAGCGAGGCAAACTTCTTAGCCGGCCTGAATCTGCAGGAGCAGTTCGCGGCTAAGGGGCCGACGCCGTCTCTGCCGATTAAATCGGAGCTGTTCGAGCGAGATCGTCGCCAGGAAGGGGATTGGCAGTTCCGATATGCTCGCCCAATCGTAGCCCTGGTTCTTTTCTTTTTGGCGATCTCGATCGCTTTCGCGATCCTAGGGGCAGCCGCGGGAAGCAGCGGCACCGACGACGGAACCCCGCGAACGCCATATGATCCCGGACGGATCGAGGAACGACGTGAGCCGCCCACGAGCGAATTCACCCGCCCGCCGGACGAGCAATTCAAGGGCTACTAGGTTTTGATTTGGTCGGCTCGCGTTTGCCCGAGAGAGCCGAAAGGCTCTCTCCTCATTGTTCATCTTGATTGTAAGGCTGTGGCACTCTCCTGCAAAGAGCAGAGGTTTTTCCATGTGCGAGACGGGTTTTCGCCATTCAATGAGAGATTTCCTGACTGATGCTGTGGAGAGCGCGCTATTTCGAACCAAGACCTGAGTGGGGAGTACCGGTGGTCCGAACATGGGTGACACCGTTTAACTCGATGAGGACGATGGCGCGAATGCGCGTCCATACTGTCTTTCGAAGCACCTCTCGAGAGGTTAACGATTTCCTCCGAGTCCCATTGCAATCTTCTTGTGCCGATTTGCAAACGATCACACGTTTCCATGGCGCCCAATCCCCACGTTCGAATCGTTAGGAAGCCTGTTGTCACGAATCCCGCGCTGATTCGGGCGTTTCTCTTCCTCGGTAATAAATCCCGTACCTCTCTGTGCACATTTTTTCACCTCTCAGCATCAAACTGTCAGTGAAAGTCCGACCGCTCTGTGGTTAAATAACGCATGCCGAAGAAGAAGCCTGCCGCTTTTACCGTCGACAACGAAACTTTGTTGAGCGCCTACAAGGAGATGCTCCGCGCCCGCAAAGTCGACGAAAAAGCGATCGTCCTCTACAAGCAGAACAAGTGCCACTTCCAGATCGGCTGTGCGGGTCATGAAGCCGTGCAGGTGGCTGCGGCTCACGCCATGAAACCCGGCCATGACTGGGCTTATCCCTATTATCGGGACATGGGATTTGTCGCCGCTTGGGGCATGACAAACCGCGAGCTTTTGCTCGGAATTCTCAACAAGGCCGAGGACCCCAATTCCGGCGGTCGAATGATGCCGATGCACTACGGCCACAAAGACCTGCGCATCGTGAATCAAAGCTCGCCGACCGGAACTCAATTCCTTCAAGCGGTCGGCGCTGCAAAAGGCGCTGTGTATCGAGGATTGGACGAAATCGTTTATGTCTCCTCGGGCGAAGGAACAACTGCGCAAGGCTCTTATTACGAAGCGATCAACTGGGCTGCGCGAGAACGCCTACCGGTAATCTTCCTCATTCAAGACAATGCGTTCGCAATCTCGGTGCACAAATCCGAGCAGTTCGCCGGCGCGAGCGTTTCAGCAATCGCGAAGGGATTCACAGGTCTCGATGTCGTCGATTTCAACGGGCTCGATTATATCGAGTCGCGCAAGGTGTTTGACGCAGCAGTCGAACGAGCGCGAAGCGGCGACGGGCCGTCGCTCCTCGTGGCTGAAGTCGTTCGTTTGCAGAGTCATTCGATCTCCGACAATCAGAGCAAATACCGGAGCGCCAAAGAGATCGCAAAAGATCGAGATCGCGATCCGCTCGCGCTTCTTCGCAAGGAATTGATCGAGCGGGGAGCTGCGACGAAAAAGGACTTCGACCAGTTCGCCGCAGAGATCCAGAAACAGGTAGATGCCGATGCCGAGTGGGCCGAGGCGCAACCGGACCCCGCTCCGGAAACTTGCGAAACGCATGTGTTCGTAGATCTCGACCCCGGAGCGAACATCGTCGAGGCGGAGCCAAACGGAGAATCGGTATTCCTCGTCGAAGCGCTCAATTTCGCGCTCGACGAAGAGATGCGACGCAATCCAGAGATGGTGATTTACGGCCAGGACGTCGCGTTCGGAAAAGGCGGCGTATTCACCGTAACCACAGGTTTGACCGCGAAATACGGCGCGGGGCGCGTCTTTAACTCACCACTCGCCGAAGCATCCATCGCCGGAACCGCGATTGGGCTCGCTACAGTCGGCCTCAAACCGGTCGTGGAGATCCAGTTCGGAGACTATGTGTGGACGGCAATGATGGATATTCGAAACGAGCTTTCGAATATTCTTTATCGCTCGAACGGTACGTTTCCGGCGCCGGCAGTGATCCGTATCCCAATTGGCGGCTACATCCACGGCGGCCTCTATCACTCACAGAACATTGAAGCGACGTTCAGCCATTTTCCCGGCTTGAACATCGTGCTGCCTTCGAACGCGTGGGATGCGAAGGGTTTGCTCAAGGCAGCAATTCGCGGCAACGACCCGGTGCTCTTTTTGGAACACAAGGGGCTCTACCGGCAGGTGTACGCGAAGGGTCCACGTGGAGGAATGGACGATCTCGTTCCTCTCGGCCGAGCGAAAGTCGTTCGAGCGGGCTCAGACGCCACGATTGTCACTTGGGGGGCGATCGTTCAGAAGTCGCTCCTCGCAGCGGAGGCGCTCGCAAAGTCTTCGGGCGCTTCGGTCGAGGTGATCGACCTCCGTTCGATATATCCGCTCGACACCCAAACTATTTTGGAAAGCGTGAAGCGAACCGGGCGTTTGCTCGTCGCACACGAGGACGTCCTCTTTATGGGCTTCGGAGCCGAAATCGCCGCCCGGGTGGCCGAAGACGCGTTCGAGCACCTCGATGCGCCGGTGAAGCGGGTGGGCGGTAAGTTCACTCCAATTCCGCATGCCCCAACGCTCGAAAAGGCGGTCCTTCCGCAAACCGAAGATGTCGAGCGGGCCCTTCGAGAGCTGCTCCGATACTGAATTTGCGTAATGGCAGGAAACAAGAGTAATATCCGCGCCGCAGGTTTTGTGAATTTTCTTTGGGAGAAAGTATGAAAACCGAAATGATGATGCCGCAGATGGGAGAATCAATCGCTGAGGCTACGATCCTCAAGTGGTTGAAAGGGGTTGGGGATTCGGTTGAGAAGGACGAAACGATTCTCGAAATCTCGACTGACAAGGTCGACTCAGAGATTCCCGCACCCGCTTCTGGGGTTATTGTCGAGCTTGTCGCAAAACAGGGCGACACCGTCCCCGTAAAGTCCGTCATCGCCATCATTGAGACCGACGCCAGCGCCGCAAAATCTGCGGGCAGTAAAGCAGCCCCGGCAAAGGCCGCTCCCGAACCAGCGAAGCCTGCCGCGAAAGCAGCAGCGCCCGAACCAAAGAAAGCCGCTCCGGAGCCAGTTCCCGCCGTTGAAGGTGATGAGCAGTATGGAGATCGTTTCTACTCTCCGCTCGTGAAAAGCCTCGCTCAACAGCATGGACTCTCTGCTTCCGAGCTCGCACAGATTCAAGGCAGCGGAGCACAGGGTCGAGTCAACAAGACCGACGTGCTGAGTTACATCGAAAGTCGCGGACGTGGCACAGGTGTCGCTTCGCCCGCAGCTCCCCGAGCAGCATCTCCGCTTCCCCCACCGACCGCGCGTCCGGAATTCGATCAGAGCGGCGTTCGCGTAGAGCCGTTCGACAAAATGCGTAAGATCATCGCCGAGCACATGGTCCGCTCCAAGGCGACGAGCCCGCACGTTTACTCGATGGCTGAGGTCGACGTAACCAATATCGCGCTGTATCGCGAGGCGAATCAGAAAACGTTCCTTGGTCGAGAAGGCTTCAAGCTGAGCTTCACTCCGTTCTTCCTCGAAGCAATCATCAAGGCGCTGATTCAGTTCCCGCGCGTGAATGCTTCGGTCGAAGGCGACAACCTGATTCTCAAAAAGCACGTGAATCTCGGTTGCGCGGTTGCGCTCGGCCAGGGCGGAACCGAAGGCCTCATCGTCCCGGTCATCAAGAATGCCGATCAGCTCAACCTCACGGGGATCGCGTCTGCACTGAATGATCTCGCTCAACGAGCGCGAAACAAGAAGCTCGCGCCCGACGACATCCAGGGCGGAACGTTTACGGTCACGAATCCGGGTATCTTCGGGAACATCATGGGCTGCCCGATCATCAACCAACCGCAGCTCGCGATTCTCGGCATCGGAGCAATCAAGAAGCGTGTCATGGTCGTGAACGACATGATCGCAATCCGTGACATGGTTTACCTGACGTTGACCTACGATCACCGCGTCATCGACGGCGCGCTCGGCGGACAGTTTCTCAGCTTCGTGACCAAGTATCTCGAGAGCTGGGATATGAATCGCGCGATCTAAGCGCGACGCCCGTCTCCATGTTTGAGCACACCATCACCGATCTCCAGCTCGCTGAATTCGATCTTGGTGGTGTGCTCTATCACGCCAATTACTACCGTCTCTACGAGCGAGCTCGAGAGGCGCTCCTCCGCGAAGGCGGAATCCCCTACTCTCAGCTCGTCGCCGACGGAAATCATCTCGCCGTCGTGGAAGCGCACCAGACTTTCAAAGCTCCCGTTCGATACGGACAGCCGCTTTGCATCCGGATGTGGATCACAGACCTGAAAAACTCTGTTGCCACATTCAACTACGAGATCACTTCCGCCGACGCACCTGATCGACCACTTCACACGGGCTGGACCAAACAAGTGTTCGTCACGATCGGTGACAACGGCTTTCGCCCTAGCAGATTTATAGGGAAACTGTTAACTGTTCTTCAGAACCATCTTGTTAACTAGCGCTTCGCAGAAGCCCCGAGAACGGAAGCTGCTTGGATTGGTCAGGTACAAAGCTCTTTCTGCGTAGATCCCTCGCAGCCGGCATGCACCATTCAGGTGCAACCGGAATGTTGTGTCGCTCGGCCAAGCCCTCCTGGCGTATTCTCACCTACCATCGCGTCACCGAAGTCCAGAGCCTGCGCTTCCCGATCCAGCCCGGCATGTATGTGCTTCCGGAAACATTTGCGATGCACATGCGCTACCTCGCCGATTACTGCAATGTCATTCCACTCTCGGAGCTGCTCGCCGCGCTCAAAGCGAAGACCGACCTGCCTCCAGCGACGGTCGTGGTGACGTTCGACGACGGCTGGCTCGACAATTTTGAGTATGCATTTCCGATCCTGCGCGAATATTCGCTTCCAGCGACAATTTTCCTGGCCACTGCGTATATCGGGACGCAAGATTACTTTTGGACCGACCGCGTTTCTCAGGCGATCACTGCCCTCAATCGTAGCCGTGAGTATCGGGAGAGGGTCATTCCGCTCCTCAGTGACAAGCTTGCGTCGCGCCCAAAGATACTTTCGATCATCGGAGAGGCCCTCGCCGCAGATCACATCACTTTGGAAAGTGTGGACTCACTCGTGGAGGCGATGAAAGAGCTTCCGCAGAAGGAACGAAAGAAGACGGTGGACGAGCTTTCCACTATCGCCAAGGAGTTCACTATGCTCAAGTCCGAACGGCTGTTCGTGAACTGGGACGAAGTCCGGCAGATGGCGCTACATCAGATTAGCTTCGGAAGCCATACGCATAACCATCACCCGATGACCGAGCTGACGACGGCGCAGCTCAGCGACGAAATCGTTAACTCGCTTCAGGCGCTCCGGTCCAACAACATTACACCGGTCTCAGCCTTCTGTTACCCAGGCGGCTATTACAATCGGGACACGCAGCGGGCGCTCAAGGAAAAAGGCATAGAGTTCGCTATGAGCGTCGAATACGGCTCACGATTTGATGAGTCACCGGCCCTCCTTGGCAGAATAAACTTTCATGAGGACATCTGCAGCACTCTCCCCCTGTTTACGTCCAGAGTATGGGGGTTAGAAGTATTCCGTCGCCAGCAAGGACCGTATCTGTGACGAAAAAAACCGGCCTCAGCGCGCTCACCGAGCAGCTCTTCGGCAAACGGAGCATCGATCGTCTGCGCCTGAGCAAGATGCTGTTCTCAGGCGAGCTGGAGGCGCGACGTGCTCAACGAGTGAAAGAGGGCGACCTCCCCTGGAGAATTCTGCACTACCGCCGAACTGTTGATCCAGAGAAGGTCGGCTATCCGATTTCGAACTATCATCTCGTGCTCCCGGATACGCTCGATACCCATCTGAGCTACCTGACGAAAAACTGCCGGGTAGTATCGCTTGATACGCTCGCTGACCTCATCTCTGAGAACCGTCCCATTCCCGAAAAAACCGTCGCACTGACATTCGACGGCGGCTGGATCGATAACTTCGTTTATGCTTATCCGCTGCTCCTGAAGCATCGCGTACCGGCTACGATGTTCCTCCCGACTGCATTCATCGGAACGACGAACTATTTCTGGCAGGACAAGATCATGTTCGCGCTGGTGATCATGATGCAAAAGGGACTTCCGTTTTTGCCATTCGATTTCTTCGGGCCGGAAGAGCGTGCCCTGGTGCAACGCGTTTCGCCCGGCGGTGCGATCGATCTGCCGCTCATCTTTGTTGTCATCTCTATTTTGGCCTTGCGCACACCTCCCGAACGGTTTCAAGCGCTCTCAATTTTGGGTTCCGTTGTGCAAAAGATCGGAGGAGACCTGCCTGCGGAGCCGGCGTTCATGAGTTGGGACGATGCGAAGTTAATGGATGCCGGCGGCATATCTTTCGGCAGCATGAGCCACAAACATGCGCTCTTTACCGAGATGACGCCCGAAGCGATCCGACAGGATATCCGCGCCGCGGACGAGCTGCTCAACCAAAACTTCAAACATGTCTCTAGTGTATTCTGCTTACCTGAAGCTGCGGTAAGCGCGGCGGCGCTAAGAGTCCTCGCCGAAGAGAACATCGAGTTCACTGTAGGCCAGCACGAAGGGCAGATAATCACTGCGGCTGGCGCACCGTCCATCCTACCCAGAGTTTCGCTCTTTGAGGCGAATAGTGCCTCGACCGAAACTTTTGCTTGCCGATTGTGGCTCGGCGAAGATGCGCTGACTGAGGGTGGTGAATGATTGATGAGGCCGTCATCCAACTCGCCGGCATCTACGTCGGTTACTGGTCGGTAGCCCTCAAGGGACACGCGCGCTACGCACTCGACTCCTCCTGGCCATCGATCGGAACCGTTCAGCTCACTCTGGCCCATCTCCGTGGCAAAGCAGATCTTTCCGATGGCGACAAAACTCTTGTTGCAGGAGCAGCGGCGTATATCGGAAGTCTAGCGCACCAGAATTGGTCGTCTTTCGACGAGAATGTGAAAGTCGATCTGAAACTGATCACAGAGCCTGAGCGAGAAATTACCCTCACCGCCACCCGGGGGCCGAAGTTAAAAGCCGGTGAAGCGGTCTCGATACCAGTATACTCGTCCCTCCTCAATTGGCTGCGCGCGCCGAGCAGTCCGCTCCCTGTATACGGAAGATACATTCAGACGTTCGCTCCTGAAGAATTCGGCCTCGCTACGTTCTTCTTGGGACTGTTCACCGGTCTATCACCGCTCGGCGCCGGACCTTGGAAAGACCTTCCTGACACTGAGGCGAAAATTCAAATCTACTCCGCAGACGTCGCCCTCTCGAAGTCATGTGCCGGTTTCAGTCTCAACGTTTTTCCAACGGATACCACTGGGGCAGATCCACGCATCTATTCCGGTGGGACCATACTGCCGCCAGCTGGTTATGGTGAGAAGTTCTTCGGTGCGCGGGCAACCTATTCTCTCCATCAACGACTCGTCCAAACCGAGACTTCACCAGAAGAGATGCAAGCAACCGCTCTCAATCTGGCCACAAATCCAAACCTCTGCCTCGCGGTCCCGGGATACGCGCTATCCGTCGCCCTCGCAGCGGACCCGCTTTCTCGACGATTGCTCGCCGTCAGCGACGGATTCGGACCGATCAAACTCGCACTCAAGGGTGCTATCGCAATCGCGCGCACCGCTCACGGGCACCCAGAATCGGTGTTCTCCCTCCTGAAGGAGAACAAGATCGAAGAAGCTGAAGCGCTCCTATCGAAGGAGCAGCTGCTCGGACTCCAGCCAATCTTTCGCATCCCTGTACGAGAGGCGCATGCAATCCCTACTCTCGCGAGCCACCTGTATTGGACCCTCGCCGCGGAAGCCCGCAAGCTCATCGACGCTGCTGCTGCAAAACAGCTGGTGTCGCCCGCCATCACAGTGCAAGGCATAGCTCTTGATTGCGCACGCGGCGACTTCGCACGAGCAGCAAGAGAGCTTGAAAGCTTCACGGAAACGAAGATCTGGTCCGAGGAGGACAGCGACTCACTTGCGTCGCTCTACTTTGAATTGCGAGCAATGGTTGCTCTCGCTGCAAGGGAGTTTGCGCAAGCACAAACTTACTTCGAACGTGCGATCGAGCTTGGAAGCGCGAACGACCTCTCGCAAGCGCAGCTCATTGCACTTCACGCTGAATGTTTGAAGGTTCTCGGCGAAAGAGAGATGGCAATCGAGGGCTTCAAGCAAGCTGTCGAACTGTATCCACTCGTCCAAGCACAGATAAATCTGTTCCGACTCGAGCATTCACTGCGACCGAAAGACGACCATACTGATACGCTCGCTCGGCTCGTCAGCACAGCGCCGAGGAACACTGACATATTTGCGCTTGTCCGTGCGTTCGGGGATGCCAATGCATGACCGTGGCGCTATTTCTCGGACAGCCCACCAAGGTAGTCGGCAAACCCAGTAGTACTCCCGGTGAGGGACTCGACTACAGAAGCGTCTATCTCTGCTTCCATCTCGATGAACTTTCGTTCGAAATCCTGGTCCGCAAGCTCAGACGTATCCATCGACCACGGAACTTCTAACATTTCGTAAATTCGAGCAAGCGCGGCAAACTTCTGGCCGCGGTCTGAGTACACGGCATCAAAAAGAGCTCTCTTCGCGATCGGATCAATCTGCATCTCTGCTGCGGTGCCTTCGTATTTTCCAAACGCGGCTGCAATCCCTGCAATGCCACCCGCTGCGTTATCCCCTCCGGCCACTCCCCGGACGATCGCGGTGCTCAACGAGGAAGTCGCTGCGCTGGAAACGGGTCCCCCAAAAATCTTTCGTGTATAGCCGCCAGTTTTTCCAGAGTTTCGAACCCCTTCCGCAAGTCCGGTGATCACGGCAGCAGCCTTCGCATAATCAATGTTGTGCCGCAGCGCAGGGCGCCGGTCTACAATTCCGCCGCCCTCGTTCGGGGTGAATTGGGTGTGCATTCGTTGATGGGCGCGCTGCCAGTCGCCGGCCATCGGTTTGTCATGCATCTTGTCTCGAACCGTCCGACCCGTGCCGGGATCGATTCGTGCTGCGGAGAAACCTGTTCTATTCTGAAAATAGATCGAGCTTCTGGCCAAGGCTAGCTCCATCATGTCGTGACGCATATTACTGACAGCCAGCTGCGAAGCGGCCTTTTTCGCTCCGGCTGATAGATCTTCGCTCATCGCTTTCACGCCCGCGGATACGATTCCCGCGCCGCCGCTCAGCGAGCCGAGAATCAACTGCGAGCTTACTACCGGAATAGCTGCAAGAGACGCAGCGATGATATTGTAATAAGTCGTGATCTGAAACGTCGGGTCGCTCAGCCGCAACGCGACCATCGCCGTCTGAAACGCAGGTTGAAGCTCTTGAACATCGATCTTAGAAGTTCTTGCCAGCCCGACCTGGTTCATAATCGAAAACAGAATGTCATCGAGCTGCATCACGACGGCAAAGCCGATGTCCCAGCTTTTTACCCATAGCCAGAGGACGAACCACATCAGAAAGCCTGCGTGCTTCCCGGGGACCAGGAGAAGCATCGCGAAGAACGGGAACGCAATGCTCAAGAAGTAGAGCAGCAACCCTTGATAATAGGGCAGATTGCTCGCCGTCGTCAGCAATCGGGTCCGTTCAGAAAACTCGCTCGAACGACCACGAGCGAACTCCGCCTCAAATTGGGTTGGTTCCAACGGGGTCTGGACAACGTTGAACTCGCGGGACATATTCGCGACTTCTTGGATTCGCCCCGCGAAACCTCCTCGATCAGCTTCGTTCCTGAGAATGTACTTCGCCGAGGCTCGAGCGAGCTTCTCAACGAGCTCCGCCTGCTCAACGTTCGCCGCGTTAGCCCCCTCAGGCCCAACGAGACCGAGTGCTTTCGCTAGCTCTTTGAGCGCATTGGCGACATTGAGCTTGTTGAAATTGATGTCATCTTCCATCCGCTCGATGTTGCGCCGGGCAGTCTTGGATATGCCGAGGTACACGTACTGCCAGATGTCTTGGCACGAAAGCGGGCGGCGCATGACTTCTTCGGGTGTCGTGGGAAGCGGAGAGCCAACGCTCGAGACGATGCTTTGTTGCGCGGCTTGTTCATTTGGGTCGCTGCTGCCGCCGCCCGCAATTTCCTGGTTCGCACCGGCGAGGTATTTCGCCACGGCAGGAATCGGCAGATTGTCTTTCCTTCCGAGAGCTTTCTCAAGCTCCGCCGTGAAATCCACCGAAGCAGTGGTAGACTTATCAAGTGCAGCCACGGCGGCCTTCTTTTGATCCGGCGGATATCCGGGGTCGAGCACAATCTTCGCCGCCGTCACTATGCGACCACACTGCCCCATCAGTGCATGTTGGATCAACTCGTGAAGCCCCGGATCATCAACCCGCTTCGCGAATACGCGAGAGAGCAACTGTGCTTTCATGATAAACGTCTTGTCCGTTTGATCCTTCTCCTGATTGAAAAGGCGGACCGTTTCCTGAATCGTCGCGGAGACGAGCTTGTTGTAACGAGCGAAGAGTTTTGACACTGAAGCTGTCGTAGGATAGGACGGCATCATGTCCTTGACCTTTTTCTCGACTTGCTCTTGTTCACGCGGCTGATTCGCGAATCGCCACTCTGCTGAACCAATATCGGCTCTCGGAACGACCGAGGCGAAAAATAATGGCGGACCGATCAGCAACCACGGGCCGAACTTGTATCCACCTTGGACAGCGACGCTAAATACAGCGATAGCGACGCCGACTAAATAAATGAATCCACCTAAGCTGCCGTGGAATGGGCCGCTGAGCGAATCGAGTACATGCGCCTGATAGTGGTAGCCTGCGGTCTCGAGGACCGACGCTACCATTGTTCCTGCTGAACCCGTGCCGCTATATCCTGGCATACACTACTACTTCGTCTTCATCGCCCAAGTTCGAATCAGGTCGCCCACCGCGCCGTCGACAACGCCGCCGCTCAGGGCGAATGTTCTCGCTGCGTTGCGCGTATCGATCATCGACTTCCAAGGCATCGCCCGTGCAAAGTGGTGAGAATTGTACCGGTTCAGAATCGCTTCTCCGGCCATCTCCAGTGCGTAATCGTCTTTTGAGCGGTTGTACGCAAGCATCTGCAAGTCTTCAGTGAGACGCCTCTTCGCCCACTCCTTGTCGTGGTCGATCAGCACACCCAGCATGCCGTCGCTGAGCTTCGCCAGCTCGGTTAAGGGAATCGGTAAATTCCCGGCTGCTGCGCGGAGGTTCTCCGGAAGCAGCCCAACGGCCGCAGACCCGGCCTTTTTCATGTCACCTTGACGCGCACGAACCGCTTCGAGAATAGCTACCCGCTCGCGAACGGCGCCAAGCTCCTTGTCGGCCATCAAGACGCGCGGCGCCTGTTCCCGAACGGCCTTCGCAACATATGCCTGCGCCTTGGAAAGCGAATTTTGCGCCATCAGCGCTCGCTTATACGCAGCCATGCTCGTTCCGAATTTCGCCGGGAACTCGCGGAAACTTCCACTCACGGTGTTGACAACTTCTCTCCCGCCTCGATGCACTAGCATGCCGGTAATGATCGGCACCGCAAGCATGCAGCAGGCGACAAGATTGTAATAAGTCGAAACGCTGTACGCGGGGTCCACTTCCAGAAGCTTCTTGAAGGCGAGCCCCGGGTCCTGCAAATCGGCGTCTGTTATCGGCGGGCCGTGCGGGAGCAGCGCGTACAGCATATTGTCGATCACCATCACGACAGCAAAGCCAACGTCCCAAAGCTTTGCCCACAACCATAATCCCATCCACATGAGAAATGCGTGATGTCGACCGGGAATGATAATGCACGCCGCAAAAAATGGATATGCTATCGCCAAGAAATAGAGCACGCATCCCTGAATATACGGCAGCGTCAACGCAGAGATGATGAGCTCGCCTTTATACTGGTATGACTCCGAGTGAAGAAGCTCGCGGATACTACGTGCGGTAGTGTCGTCATACTCCTGGTCACCTTCCCGCGACGTTGGTGGGTGTTCGCCCATGTCGAGCTGGACCAGCGCAGGGCTTGTTTCCGACAACTCCTTGAATACGAGGCGGGCAGTCAGCTCGTTAATTGCCGCGCTTAAAAAATAATCATCTGCGTTGACTCCCGTACTATTGACCTCGTTGATGACAAAGCCGTTTCCCTGAATCATCCCAAACTTGAGCAGAAGCTTGTTTCTGACCTGTTCTTCCGTCATTCCAGGTGGAATGTTGAGCTTGACGATAAGATCAATGTATTCCTCCGCCATTTCCTTGAACGCGGAGACTGCTATCTGCCAGAGATCTTCACAAGTGAAGCTCTGTTGCGTGAGCTGAGTCTTGAAGACCGCCTGATACCATTCCTCGATCCACGGTTCATCCGCGAGTGTGAAGACAACGTTGTTCGGGCCGTGTCCACTCCGGGCGTTTACAGCTTTAGCAGCTTCTCGCTCGAGCGGGTCAAGGGTCGTGTCGGCTGCTTTTTTCTTGTTTGAAATGTAGTCCGCACAGCGATTCACGAGCGTTGACTTGACGAATCCTTTGAGCCTCGGATCAAGGCTCTGGATCCCGAACATGCTCATGTAGCGCTCGGTCTTATTGAGGAAATCGAGGTCGCTTCCATTTTCGGTGACATGGATTAGCTCGATAGTGCCTTGCACTATCCCGCTTACCAGCTTGTCCCATTGATTGAAAAACAGTGCGACATTCCCCGGCGATGGCCCGCTGATTCCGCGAACGCCCTTCTGGACCTTCTCCTGCGGACCTATTCGACTTCCGAACTGCCACTGCACCCCCTGGGAAGCAGTGCGCACATTGACCAAGAAGAAAAACAGCGGAGGACCGAGCAGAAGCCAGAGTCCAAACCGATAGTTCCCACCAGAAGCGAGCGTGATCAGTGCGCCGATGATCGAAATTAAGTACAGCAACCCGACGAGATGAAGTCCAAAATCGCCATACTCACTGCCTTTTTCGAAGAGCTGCAGTAATTGGGACTGCGTGTGATGGCCGGCCGTTTCCATGGAGGCACCGATCAGCGATCCTACGCTGCCGATTCGGCCAATTCCATCTGAAACAACGTCCGCCATCCGCCCCTATTCGTGGCCCGGCGCTTGAGCTCCGGATTCTCCGAACTTCACCATTTTGCTTCCCGCCCTACGATCACCCAAGAACCAGATATTGGTGCCAGTGCCAAATGCCCGGCCATACCAGTCCAGACCCAAGAAGGTGGCGAACCCCGTAATATACCCTTGCGCCACCTTAATGTTGTAGGTCCAGGTACGAGTCGTCCACATTGAGAGCAGCGAGTTGATGATGCGCATGGATAGCGTCGAGGTCTTCCACTCCATGAAGGCTTTCGCCGCCATGGCGGTCGTGTAGCGTGACCCGGAACCATCCGTAAACGTATACTGACACCGCAACATCTCCTGCATAAAGCCCGGCACTTGCGCATTCGTTCGCAGTCGCAGGCTTTCCCCATTGAACGTCTTTGGGCCCGGATTGCGAGCATCCGCGCTGTTCGAAGGTGTCGGAAATTGTAATGAAGAGCCCGGCAGCCCACCTTCGTAAGACCCGTCCCGTTGGACCTGGGGCCCTCCCGCCACCTTTTTCGGCGAAGCATTAATGAAACTTCCCATACTCAACTCCTTGATTCATAAGACTTTGCTTCAGTTTACTTCGGTGACCTGGCATCCCCGCGCGCTTCTTGAGGGCTTTGCGACACCTGCTGCTGGCCAGTCATGTCCTGAGCGGCCTTCTCAGACTCCCCGACGGCTGCGTTTGCTGGAATTTCTCCCTGAGCCAGCTCGGTAGGAGACGCCCCGTGGACCCGGGTTTTAGCCTTCATCCGTCGAGTGTAGCT
Organism: Bdellovibrionota bacterium; assembly: GCA_046328905.1. Classification (GTDB taxonomy): domain Bacteria; phylum Bdellovibrionota_C; class UBA2361; order SZUA-149; family CAZDWZ01; genus JAXLVP01. The sequence continues at coordinate 2,776,656 of JAXLVP010000001.1, read as the reverse complement.
GTAATCAGCGCGTTGGTTCAGGCTGGTCCCAAAAACGTCCCAGAGTCCGGTCGCGCCAAGACAGCAGTGCGCCGTTAGGAGCGGCACCGCTGCGGTCAGCATGGATACAATCGTGAAATACGTATTCTGAGTAGCAAGCGGGTCGTTGTCATTGATGATCGCGAAGACCGTTTCCGGACGCGTCCAGTCAATCGGCGTATTTGCCATTGCCGGATCCGGAACGTTTCCAGCAGCAAACTGGTTGGGCGCCGCCTTTACGAACTGCCAAAGGATTTTTCTCGCAACTGTGACAAGAGCAAAACCTATATCCCAACTTTTCACCCAAACCCACAGTGAGGCCCAGATCATGAAGGTGTTTGCTCTCGATGGCATCACAAGAAAGATCGCAAAGAACGGGAAGCAGGCGGCAAGCAAGTAAAGCAGCATTCCTTGAATGTAAGGAAGCGCCAGGGCGATGTATTCGGTTTTCAGGAACCCTGCGTAAGCGTGCTGTCCAGCCACATCGTCGAAGGTTTCATTTCGACGCTCAGCGTTAAACGGCACCCGATTGAAGATACCGGTGACCAGGTCGGAATGGGCTGTGCGTCGCATTGCGTTCTTGATCATATAAGCAGCCAATATCTGGTTTGCTTGGCCGCGGTCGAGCGCCGTTTTCACCTCTTCTTGGACCTTCTTCCATGGCGTTATACCGTCGTCTCCGGCTGAGCCGAGGAAATTGTCGGAATCAAGATTTTGTTCGGCGTAATGCAGAGCTTGGACGTGGGTCATTATCCAAATCTCCTCGCAGCTCTGCTTGTAGAGTTTGAACTTCTCTTGAGTTTGGGGGTCTTTCGTCACGAGCTGAATGACTTCGTGGTCTAGAATAAATCGCTTCTTACGAACCTCTTCGTTGTATCGATCTCGGAGATAAATTCCATCGTCGTCCAAATTCTCGTCACCGATAGAGCGATTCCGAGCGTCGAGGCGGTGCTCGAGAATCTCCTTCGATTTCGAAAAAATATCCGCGCACTCTCCGAAAGTTCCCATCGCGACGAGCTTGATAAATGCGGGAGATTTCGGCGCCCCCATGAGCGCCCAAGAGAACATTCTCTCCCGACCTTTAATAATCAGATCCTCGTTATTTTTTGTGTCGAGAATGACCCCCACAACGCCTTGGATCACCGAGCTGACGACACGATCGAACCCAACGAAGAAGTATGAAACCTCCGCTCCGGATTCGAATTTTGTACCATCCGCGTACTTACTCAGAAACTTGATCTGACTCTCAACCGAGTTTGGGACAAGCCGGTCCCCGGTCTGCAACTGTGCGCCGGCAACAGTCGTTTTCGTTGTCAGCATGAACAGGAAGAGCGGCGGCCCGATGAGAAAGTAGAGCGCCTGGCGATAATTTCCAGTTTGCGAAATTGCAAGCAGTGCGCCGCCAATCGATGCCAGGTAGCAGAGCGCAGCAAGCTGCTTCATTCCAGCTTCGAATGTCGATAAAATCTCGGCTTGCACGAATACACCGGCGGTTTCCATCGCCGCGGCGACAAGAACACCGACGCTTCCCGTATAATTGCTTCCACCACCTCCGGAATCCGGAAGTGCTGCAGAAAGTCTCCAGATCCAAGAGTGGGAAAGAAGCTCGAACAGGGAATGGAGGACTTGGAGAAACATGAGTTAGTTCCCCCCTGTTACAACAGCTTTCGTCGTCGTCAACGTATCAACGCCAAGCTTGCCAAGGTAGCTCCCCGTTGCCTCCTGTATCTTGTGGCTCTGCATGAACCACTGGCCTTGAACGTCGACCGGTGCGTCAGGTGTGTTCCACCACTCCTCTCGGAGCGAGATACCCGCTCGAGCCTGCTCCCAGAACAACCACTCGGAGCTCTGGCCGGTCTGGAAATAGTAATGCGACGCGGCCTTTTCGAGGAAGTCAGCGGACTGTTTCGATGCCATACGGTCAAATACGAGACCCGCTTCGCCGAATGCGTTGGCGTAGTCCTGTGCCGTGGTGAACATTAACTTGCCTGGCGCACCGGGGATGAAAAGCGCACCGGCGCCGCGAATCGCCAGATACTCTGCGAGGCCGGTAAGATTGTCAGCTGTCGCCCGAGCGGCCTCGATACTCTGTCGAGCCATTCGTGCGTCCAAATTCTCGGATCCACTACTATTGAGGATGCGTGTACCGTTTTCGGTGCCATCGACATTCAAGCCATAGTCGATCGACATCGGATTTCCGAGCTCGAGACGATCCTTCTCGTGTATAAACTCGGGCCCTTTCATCCCCATGACGCGGTCGATATCGGCTTGCGTATACTCTGGCATGCCTACCACGGTGAGTATTCGGTTCGCCGAAGCCAGGTCAAAGTTCGCCTGGCGAAACACTTCTTCTAAAGCGCCCACCGCTCCGAGCTCCGTCGGTTTGCCATCAGCTCCCTTGACCTGAGCTTGCATGAGGCGCGCGAAGCGGTTTTGGACAGAGAAATCCTGAGCGCGACCGATCTGGGCTGCGATCGCTTGACGAACTTCCTCTCGCTTTTTCGGGTCATGGCGAAAGTGTTTGAAGTTGCTCATCACGGCGCTCCCCAGGAACGCATCCGTCATCTGGTTGATCCGAGTATCGAGATCGTGATCATTCAAGAATGTCTGCGTGGCGAGCGCGGCTCTTTCCACTTCGCCACCAAGGCCAAATCGCTTGTCGATCATCGACATCTGCACGTGCATCGGGATCAGTTTGCTCATCACCTGTTGCGCTGCGGCGTATTCCTTGTTGCGGTCGATGAAATCGAGCTGGCCCGGAGACATGTAGTCACCGACGTGAGCGGAGAGAGTTGATCCCAGCGATTTCAACCCATCGATTGTGATTCCGGCGATCGCTTTCTTCGAACCGAGGACAGCGTTTGCGCTGATCACGGGCACAGCCGAAAGCATTGCGGCGAGCAGCATGTAATACGTAGTGAGGTTGTAGCTATAATCGCCGTCGAAAGCGGCCTCAAACACGGTGACAGGATCTGCAAAGCTTCCCGCTCCACCCTTCGAACCCAAGCGGAAATAGCTGCTGTGCGGCATCATTACCCAGAGGAGCTCGTCGGCTGCCATTACCAACGCCCATCCGGCGTCCCAGGATTTGAACCAGACCCAAAGTGCGCACCAACCGAAGAACGACCCGGCTTGTCCCGGAACGATAACCATCATCGCAAAAAACGGGAAAAGAGTGGCGAGGACATAAAGGCCAATTCCCTGAACGTAGGGAAGTGTCATCGCGAGCGTGTAAGCTTCGTAACGCGTCGTTTCGGCGAGACGGTCGAGGCGAAATCGGCGAACCATTTCATACGCACCTTCTCGTGACTCAAAGGGGATGTGAGTCATCGGTTGGATGGCAACCCCGGCGTGCTCAGCAAATTGAGCAACTTGCTTCCCTCGCGGATCGTCGCTGAAAAGCTTGCGGATCATGTATCCGGTAAAAACAAGCTGGATGATTTCTCGGCCGTCAGTCGGCGGCGGAGTGACATTTCCACCCGCCGCTGGACAGGTGAAATCAACCTGGTCGTACGTGCCGTCTTCAGTCGCTTGTGTGATCTTTTCCTTTATGTCGTTCAGAATCTGCGCATGCAGTTCAGCTGACGCATCGGGAGGAATTCTCTGCTCTTCTGCCGTGGCTAACGCATCTTTCGCTTGCTCCTGAATTCCACGAGCCATGATCTCCCATAGATCGAAGCACGACCGATTCTCGAAATTTTCGTCTCCCGCCTCATGATCTTCTTGTTTGAGAACCTCGGCCAAAGCAAAGTTACGAGCCGGGCTCTCATCAAGGTAGGCACGATCAAATTTCGTGACATACTCGTCGCAATAATCCTTTACGGCTTGCTGATATTCTTGAGTTGTTTTGAAGCTCGGATCACGCTGCCCCAACGCTACGAGCCGAGCAGCGTTCATTGCCCGAGAGCACTGCGTTTGAACGATACGTGCTAGCTCTTGCAGGCCCGGAGCAATCACCTGACTCGCTTGCATCTTGTCAAGAATCTGCTGCCTTGCCATGAATTTCATCTGGTCTTCCAAGTTCTGATCAGTGAACAGCTCGATCAACTGTTGCACCGTGTCGGAAACGAGGACGTTGAAACCATGGAAGAACCACGAAACCCGATCGCCCTCCGCAAGTTGAACGCCCGCGCTGCCCATCAACTTGTCGTGGACAGAGCGCGGATCTTTGAAAGCACCAAATTGCCAATTCGTTCCAGCGGCCGTACTGTTTGGGTTCGGGTTGATCAAGAAAAAGAATAGCGCCGGTCCGATGAGGAGCCATAAGCTGAGGTCGTGACGTCCGGTCGTGGCAACGGAAACGAGCGCAACGATGATACAGCAAAGATAGATCAGCGCACCCACACGACTCAGCATGGTTTTGAGCTGGCTGAGAATTTTCGCCTGCGACACATAGCCCGCCGTTTCAAGTACTGATGCCACTAACGTACCTGTGGAGGGCCCACTTTGAACCGGTGGCCCGACTACGTTAGGTTTGCCGTCGGCTGCAAAGACTACATTCGGTGCGAAGGCCGCGAAGATGAGCAGGGCCGCGATCAAGCAGCCTCCCACCACCACGATTATTCGACTGAGGTTAAGTCTCATACTGTTTTCGTCGGCTTAATAAATTGCACCGGTTTGCGAGCCTGGTCCTCCCGTCTTTTCTGCGCTTCAGCGTCCAGCTCGTCCTGAGTTTCTTGAACCATCAGAGTCAACTGCGGCGGAGCCGTATCTTTGCCGATCATGTCCATATGTCGGAGATCCGTAACCTTGTAGTCGACTCCACGACGCGGTGGCTCGACAGGCTCTGACTGTGAAGATCCAGAAGGTACGCTGACCGTCTGCAGCTGGGGTCCACTCTCGATAGCAGCAGCGCCGCGGCTGGGAGGCACGTCAACCGGTTGGAACGCAATGGAGCTCGGCCCGATCGATGTTGCAGGGCCGCGACCACCGAGATCAAGTGTTTGCGGTCCGGGTTCAATGGCAGTAGCTGTACCACGAGGCGCATTGAACCCGACGGTGTCTCGCGGGGCCATCTCAACTGGTTCAGCGGTAGCGCGGCCCTGTGGCGTCAGATCGAGTACGCGAACGCCGCTCGTTGGTCCAATGCCTGGCTCCCCTCGAGGATGCGTGAGGTCTTGCTGCTGCAAACGCTCCGCACCTTTGTTATCAAACAGGGGGCGATACTCGTGAAGGATGGCTTTGCCGTCATCCTTACCAGACCACTCCAGCCCATACTCCGGGCCCCGTCCCTCTTGAATCACACGCACCGCGTATTCAGGCAGCTTCGAGAGCACGTGGTTCGGATCATACGTAAACGCAGCGCGAAACGAGTTGTCGGTGTCATTCAGCTGAGCCTCGACTTCTCGCAGCGCTCCGTCGTTAAGGCCAAACGCCTTCCCCATCATTTGATGATCGATCGTGACCGGCTTAAACTCTTGCGGACGCCCGGTTTGTCGTCCAAACTCATCGAGGACAGGCGCAATGCCGAAGGTTTGCATCTGAGTCTCGACCGCACGCGCAAATTCCACCGGGTTTTGGTGAGGCAGAGGCATCGAAACGTTCCCGGTACTTATGACCGCGGATGCGTATTGATACATTCGATCGACTTTCGTCGTATAGTTGTCGATATAATCATCAACCGGAGTCATATCCGCTTTGTTGAGCTCGAATCCTCCGGAACCATCCATCGCAGCAGCGAAAGCTTCGTTCATCATCGAAAGCTTCCCGTAGCGTCCGAGGAGCGGATGGAAGGATGCCATCATCGCCCGATCCATCTTCACGTCAGTGTCGAGTACGTCGGCGTGAGCTCTCACGTAATCGGCAGTGGCCGCTCCGGCGAGCTCGACAGCGTTTGTACCGACAGCGGTGGTTAAGCGCCGACCCGCCCCGAGCAAGGTTTCTCCCTGAAGCGCGCTGGAAACCGGTCCAGCAAGACGAGAGTTCATTGTCGTGAACGCCCTTCCGGCGGCCGCCATAGAACCGTAGACATGCGCGTCTTCCGCTCTTAAATCGCCTCCGTAGCCCTTCCCATACAGAGCGCCGACGTCTCGTCCATTGAGTTTCAAGCCGCGCGGACCTTCGGGACTGAGATTCCCGCTCTTCGCACCTACAGCACGCCAAGCCATTGCTTGTACTTCACCGAGCATCCTGACTCGGTCAGCCATTACCCGCATACCGTGCGCTCCGGCAGCAAGAGCACCTGCTTCTTTCGCGTCGCCGGCTACCTTGTCCGTGAACGATGAAAGGATCGAGCGGCGGGCGCGAAGAGTCGCCATTCCGGTCACCACCGGAATCGACATCGTAGCCATCGCCAAGCAAACATAGTACATGTGGAGATTCCAGGTGTGGTCAAACTTGTCCGCTTCAGAGAGAGCATCGAACAGTTCGTTATTTTGCAGCCCTCGTTGCGTCGCTTGCTGACTAAGATTCAGCGACGGAAGAATGTTCCAGAGAACTCGCTCGAACAACATCACCACCGCGAATCCGATATCCCAGCTTTTGACCCACAGCCACGCCATCGGAATTGAGAGAAAGCTCGGTGCACGGCCCGGAAGGAGCACAACAAGCGCCACGAATGGATAAGCAATACAGATCAAATACTCGAGCACGCCCTGCCAGTAAGGAAGGTGGAGCGCGAAGGTGAAAAGCTGCTGCCGAAGATTCTTTAAATGGTATTTCGGGTATTCGAGGAAGCCGGCATCCATCGGACCGCCGATAGCATCGAGCTTCGCCACCGAAATGAACTCTTTCTCGATCCTGGCCTTTTCCGCGGGGTCATCCACAGCGTCGGCGGCGATGATGCCGGCTCCAACGACATAGAGCGCCTCTTCATCAGGGGTGAGCTCGAACACACCTTGCCCAGAATGAACGCGTTGCACCATGGCGCGCGCTTTCGCTCGATTCGCTTCGTCGAGAGTGAACGTTTTCGCTCGAGGATCAGAGCTCAGGGTAACAAAGGACCCTTTCTCTATCCCCGCCGGCTCACTTGAATTGCTCATCACACGCCGAACGAACTGCGCCAGATACTGGCGATCAAGCACAGTGTTCTTGAGCATGTAGCGCGCAACCACATTTTGTAGATCGCAACCACCGCCCCCGTCTTCTTCACCCTCTTGCAGCTTCTCTAGGATTCGGCGGCACGCCAGATTCGCGTCCCCGCCATCTCCTTGGGCGAGCTTTATAATCTGGTCCGCTTTCGTCTTCGCAATGTCTTGGATGTATTGGGACACAAGCTCCCACATCTGCGCACAGGACAGAACGTCAGGAACGCGCTCGGTACCGTACTTTGCTCTGTAAACGGCGCGAGTCGCCGCATCAGGATTAACCCGAATTTCTTTGTATTTATTGTATTCTTCTAGGTAAAAGGCCTGACGTTTCGCAGCGTTGCTATTTGGGTCACCGATGGCATTGATGACGTCGTTACGTAGCATGAATCCGCTTAGCGCGACTCCATAAGCGAACATCTCGGAGCACTGACGCGTGAAGTCTCCATCAAGCATCTCTTGAAAGATAGAGTCATCAGGCTTGACCTGGAGCAGGTAGGTCATTGCCGTCTCCTTTCCCAGATACAGGAGGTATTCATTGTCCTCATCAGAATCGAGGATGATGTCAGCAAGACCGTTTGTAATGTTGTTAATCGGCTTCGCGAAAAGTGCGAATCCGGTCGCCACATTCATCACACCGTCTTGCTTTGAGTCTGCAGCGACTGCTCCGACATCCTCGAGCGACTTAGCGTCACCGCGAGTCTGATTCAAACCCCGCGCCGTGCCGCCGCCAATCTTCCACTCAACACCGTCATAAGGAGTTGTCGGACCAACGAGAAACCAGTAAAGAGCAGGCCCAATGAGAAGATATCTCGCCGCCCGAAATGAACCGAAGATGACGACCGAAACAACGCCTCCGATCGCTCCGAGAAGATAGATGAACGCACCGGCCTCACGGAAGAACGAGCGGAAGTCGGTGAGGATGTGAGATTGCGCAACATATCCGGCGTGCTCCAGCACGGCCGAAATAAAATTGCCTGCACTGACTACATCAGCCATGTCCCAACCTCAAACCCACACCGAACCGTTCCGAGGCTCGCTACTTCGATTGCGCTAACTTGCGAGCGACCGGATCCCGAGTCGCTCCGATTCGTTCCATAACCTGGTCAAATCTTTTCAGATCGAGTGCCTCGATGGGCGCGGTCTTCGCAGCGCGCGCAGTCGTTGTTGGAGCGGTTCGAGCAATCTGTCCGCCACCGCCGTCTGAAAAGAAGTTCGTCGGCTGACCGAACATACCGCCGGCCGTACGAACTTGCGCGAGCTCCTGCTCACTGCTTGACGCCATCGCCATGGACCCTACGAAACCGCTGGTTCGCCGGTCACGGGAAATAGAGAGTGCATTCAGCAGATTCTCCACCTTGTACGACGCGTTTACATCGGCTTGAGCCGTAGCAAGCTGATCGGATACCCGATTCATCATTCCAATCAATCTTGCTTTATCAGCAGACGACGCTTGCTGGTTCAGGGTCAAATGGTCAGACATGTCCTGACCGAACTGCGCATGAAAGCGCGTAAATGCGGCAACCGCTGACGCATCGCAAAATGCATCGATAGCCGTCGACATCCGGCCCTCTGAGTTTTGCACAGAGCTCGCGGGGTCCCCGTTGATGGCGAGGAAGTTCTGGAACGTCCGACCCCACAGCGGATAGCCCATTGAGGCCTCAGCTAACCAGTCGACAACGGGCTTCTCATTCGGATTCATTTTGCCGGTGCTAATCTGGTCCCAATTCGCGAGAATCTGCTTCAGCGACGGACAAATCCCATACTGGATCCCGATATCCTGCGCGATCGGGCAGTTGGAGCCCTGACCGTCGACAGTCGCAGAGTCTCCATCCTGGCTCGTGTTGCAACCATCACGATACGCATGGACCATTCGCTGGACGCTGTATTTCGGGAAGAGATAGTTATACCTCTGGAAAGGCTCGCCTCCGCCTGCAGTCGATTCGCTCAAGAAGACATCGCCATACATCATCTTGAAATCTTTAACGCGATTTTCGACGCGGTCGGCATTTTGACCGGACGGTCGCTTCGTCCCGACAAACACTCGTTCAACAACGCTATACTCGCGCTCTTTCGCGGCCGCATCACCGATGTCTTTCGCTTTGCTTTGGCCGTCTTCAGCGATCTTGTTCAGCTGATTTTGAGTTTCCGCGCAGCACACGCAGTAGGAATAGGTGCCGTTTCCTTGCGAGCCCTTTTGCGCGCTGTCCTTACTCCATTCACCCTGCTTATCGCGGTAAGGGAGCTCACCCTTGGGCGCATCACCGCAGGACTTGTCACACTCGAACTCGACAATTTTGCGAGTCTTCCCTTTCACATTGTCCAAACCGGCGGAGCCGCTATTGCTCGTGAGCGCTTGTTCCAAACAAGCTTCAATCTTCTCGTCCGTGTCCCGATACATTTGGGAACGGTCGGGGTTGGCCAACTTCGAAGTCGTCCAGCTAATCTGCTTCAACAGGTTCTGAATGGTCTCCTGATCGGCCTGCTGCTGCACAGCCGTCAGACCTGCGCCAACGGTTTTGTCCAGAAAGCCCATCGTCATGACCGCGATACCCCGCACACTGGTAGCCGCGTTCAGATACGCGTTGCGTGCGGCCTTATCTTCTAAGAAGTCCTGCTGCATGCGCCGAAGTGGCTGGTAAACGGCCATCGACGTTTTCATGACTTCATCGTCGACGCCGATATCTTCCGTCGGATGGCTCATGTCTTTCGATTGACCGAAGATAGGGCCGAGCTGCGGACGAATGTTACTTTCCTGACCGTCGGTCGTCGCTAGCTGCGGGTACTTCGATTTCAACGCCGACTGGGTACGCGGATCGGTAGTGATTGGCGATTTGCGCTCGCCCTCCAGCATTTGGCTCCACGCATCAAGCGTGTAAACCTGCTTGTTTTTTTTGGACGGGCGGTCGTCCAATCGCTCTTTTGCCGTCGTGAGTGGCGCGTTGAGCGGGCTCGACGCATCTGACCCCCCTCCAGTCGTCTCCTCGGGCTTCACTTGCGCGGGCTGCGTTGACACATTCGAGGCATTATCGGTACCGCCCGTCCCACCGGTTCCACCCGTCCCACCGGTTCCGCCCGTTCCTCCAGTTCCGCCGGTTCCTCCTGTACCGCCTGTCCCACCAGTGCCGCCAATCGGGAACGGCGGAATCGGCGGGTTGTTACCGTTGTCATTGTTGTTGTTCCCGCCCGATGAAACCGTACCGTCGGGACTAACCGTATAAGTCTTCCCGTCGGTTCCTTGCATCGAGGTGATATTCAGTGGCGGCGCGCTAATCGGTTGCCCGGTCGTGCTGTTGATCGCGAGATCGCCAACGACGGCACCCACAACCGTTCCTGGTGGATATTGTATCTCATGACTGTTTACGTTGAACACGGCCTGCGCGGACGCAGACGCGACGCCCATCAGGAGAAAAAATACTGTCGCAAGGAATCCCTGCACTGCACTCTTCAACCACATACTAGAACCTCTCCAACTTCAACTTGTCCTGCTTCTTTGCCGACACCGGCGCGCTCTGAGCATTCACAACCGGTTTCGACTTGCGTTCGGGCGCGGTCACCCGATGCATCTCGTCGTTACTCAGCCACACGCTGAGGTTCTTCCCTGGATTAAAGTTCGCGTTTTCGATCTCGCCGAATTTCCGGTCCATGATTGCCTGGACCTCGGGGAGCGACATGTCGGCCGGCACACCTTGCACCTTGCGAACGAATTGATACATCCGCTCGAAGCTTTGCCGTCCTGTTTTGAGATAAGCCCTTTCGCCGTTAGGAGGAACGACCACAAGCGCTGGCAGGAATCCAACACCAAACGCCTTCGCCGAAGCGGCACCATCAAACACTGGAGCAGTGAGCCCGGTGTAATTGCGATATTCTTGCATCCAGGCCTTCGGAGTCTGACCAAGGTCGAGCGCAGCAATTTTCACCCGGGGATCGCTGCGCAGCACTTGATACAGCCGCTCGAAGTCCGGTGTCATCTCTCGGCAATATCTACAGTTCGTGGCATTGAAGAAGTAATACACCGATGCCTGGTTCTTCGGATCCGACTTGATGCGCGCCATCGCATCGTCATTGGTGGGACGAAATACGTCATTCTTTTCAGCCCGAGCTTGAGCGAATTCATAATCGAGATATTGTGGAACACCCTGCCAATCGTCCTCGTCAATTCGACGCTGTCTGATGAGAGCTTCGCCGATGAGCTGTGTGATCTCTCGAACTTCGAAGAACAGATTGGCTTGATAGCGAACGAACGCATCAGCGTATTTCGCTGCCAATTTTCGGTCACCGTTCTTCACCGCGAGATCGAGCCCGATGAAGGTTGACGGCGCTTCTTTGTTAATCCGCACCTGCGGCACAAGATCTGGTGTGAGTATGTCTTCCGGTTTGACATCTCCGACGAACAACGGTCCGACACCGTGCTTCGATTGAATTGCGTCTGAAGGGTCTTGCGTCTTGGCAGACGCGACTGAATCTCCGACAACGTTTTGCTGTTCCTGTCTCATCACAGCGCCATTTGACGCAACGTTGACCGCGTGAACGTCTGATTCGCTATCAGACGAAGGAGACTTTGCGTCGAACTCGGAGCCTGCCTTCCCAGTCTTCGCCGGCTGCGCTTCGTCGTTCGGAAGCTGCTCGACCTTGCCGTGAAAAACATTGGCCGCGAAGTTCGACGGGAACATGTTCATGAACGGATTTTTGAGAGCGGGTCGACTGTCGCGCTTTTGCTCATCCGCGAACGCGGGACGCACGACGATTCCCAGCGCGAGGAACGCCACTACCTGCAACCGCCAACCATTCCGAAACAAACTCCGCACCACCGATGACCTCAAACGGATCCGGACCAATCAATAAATTCCCGCTACCTCCTAATCAGCCCGATCGACCCGGCTGCTTCAGTTCTACGGGACACACCCATTCACTAAATGTTATTGAAAAATCAGTAAGATACGTGACCTTTAATGACCGAGTTTAGGTCACATCTCGTCCCTTTTCTTCATAACGGGAGTGATGGCGTAAATTACCGATTCAATTAGTGAAGTGACTCTTATGGGTGGATTAGCCGCCGCACAGCAGACTGGACCGGCACAGGACACCGATCGACAAACCAAGTTTCCTCAATTGCGGGTCGCGGGAACGTTGCTCGAGGGACGTCCGGAGAACCAATCGGCGTTCATCGTCAAGCAGTGTGAGAAGGTGTTTGACGACGCAACGTGGCGGATCGGCCAGGCAAATCCGGAGCTGCTGAAGTTGATGTCCCGCCCCGGGCTGCAAATCGTCATCACCGACGACATCCATGGGCGCCTGGAACGGCAGTTCGGTGAGCGCAACGATCCGAACGAACCGATCGCTGCAGCGACCAAGACGACGGTCGATCCCGCCACAGGCAAAGCGACCGGCACGACGATTTTCATTTCCGAAGAGCTTTTTCGCGGTGTCGACCCAGGTAGCGACAAAGGCGCTCACAGACCGTACTCAGCCGCTGTTGCACGAGTAATCACAGCGCTCGACCACGAGCTGCAGCACTGTGCGCGACCGGACGATCCCCCAGTCGGATTCGCGGTTCCGACGCCGGCCCGAACGCCGGCAGAGCGAGCAAAGCATGAAACTCAGGAGGAGATTGCGGTCTACACGGCAAGTATTCGAGACCTGGAGAAGATCCAAGAAACCATTCGACCGAAGACCGGCAACGAACAATTCACGATGGCCGATTATTACAAAGAGTTCTCGGGGGTGCTCGAGGGTCAGCGACGGCAGCTCGCGCGTTACGAAAAGGAGCTGTCAGAGGCGAAATTCGGAGGTCTTACGGTGCCGGCTCGATAAACCGGCCGCTCGATGGACTGTCGATGGATTACTTTGGCTTCGCTGCTTCATTGAGCTGATTGAGCAGCGCTGCAAAGATGTTGAGCTGCCGCGCTTCGGTGCTAAACACTCCCCTGGGCAGCTCGGGCGAAGCTCCGTAGGTGCTGCGCATAGAGCTCCAAGCCGTCTCCTTATTCGGCGCCTCTTCACGCCAGACCCAATCACCGATCTCGTTTTGCTTGAATGAGATAACGTGACCCGCACGCTTCATTTCGTAACGGACGTCCGCTCCTTCGTGGATCTCGGTACAGCTATTCCGACCGTCATGAAGATTCCCCAGACCCATAACTACTTCGCGGCCAAGCTGAGTACGTAGCCTTGCCGCAGTCTCCATATCTCTAGCCGCAACGGCCTCTGCAATAGGAGCGCCCAAGCCGAGCGCTGGATCTCCCGGATTGCGTCCGCCTCGCAGTTGAGTGAGCACATGGGACAGTGCATTCAAACTCTCTTTCTCTGGAGTTCTCTCATTCGCACCGATCAGGTCTCGGGGAACATGATCCCAAGCTCCGAGCGTACCCTTCGAATAGTCCATAAACAACCATTCACCGGTCGATCCGCGCCTCGGGTCCTGCCAGAACCGAATCTTGTAATGTCCAACTCGAACCTCGAAAATGCCGTCAGTATTTGAGGCTCCTTTATTGGGAAGACTTTCTGCCATCAGCGCGTCGGTAAGGACGAGCGCTCCGGGATGAGTGTCCGCAACTTTCTCGTGATATTGCGTGTGCAATCGAAGATCAGCCCGAATCTTGCTGAGCTCGTCGAATTTCAATTTCGTTGGGTCCGGAATCGACTCGAGCAGCGCACAAATGCGATTCACATAACCGCGCTCGAAAGTAATCGTCCCTTCCAGCGGCCCAGCCTGGCTGGGGTCCTTACCCGGAGGAAGTGAAACAAAGCGTTCCGAAACCGGTCGGAACTGAGGTTTCTCGGTGCCGGAGGGCACCGGAGCCCATTCATAACTTTTGTCGTCAGCAGCCTTACGAAACAGCACCTGAGTCTGGCCGATCCTGACGAGGTGGTAATTGACGGTCTCGCCCCGGGCGTTCGTTTGGTGAAAGGTTCCGTAGGCGTCGAGCACCTCCCGGGGGAGTTGGTCCCGATACTGTTGCGCCAACGCTTCTTGTTTGGCTTGCCGAGCGGCTTCCTTACCCGACTGAGCTCGGCCGGCGGCATCCCCTAGCCCACGTGTAGTTGAAGTAATGAGACCTTCGCGCGCCGCGTCGTTCCCGAATACCGACGCGCTCAAACCGCCAAAGGTCTGCAACGATTGTTCAACGCCTTTGAGATTACCGAACGATCTTCGCAGCACATCTTCGAGACCCCGTCGCGAACTTTCCGCTACTACATACTTGCTGTCGACAACCCTTTTTTCTGGGTCTTGGGGATCAGTTACAACGAGTCGCGATGTAGCTGCTTTGATGGTTTTGAGATGCAGCTCAGCATTTCCCGGGTACTGTCCCATTACCCGGCCTGTCGCGTCAGTTCGAACCCACGAGCATCGGGCGACGTCATCGGCAAGCGAGTCGAGTCTTGCCGCGAGCTCGGACGCGCCACCGCGCCGGAGTGCTTCGGTATCCTTTCTTATGCTGTCGTAGAGCGCCTGAGCTCGCTCAGCAGCCGTGCGCGGCCCCTGAGGGAGTTGGGCCTTTTGCTCGCCGACCTGCCCAACAGTTGCGGCAGCTATTAATGTTTGTGCAAATTGGGTCATTTAAATCACGGGGTCTCTTTGAACGTTATGGTTCGTCGCTTGCTGCCAGCTGCATTTCCGGATGTTTCCGAGGACAGCTATAAGGTTAAAAAAGGTGGGTGAGGATGAGTCGGATCGACCTTCCTCCCACCCTGAAAGAGGCGAATGAAATCGCATCAAGGTATGAAGAATAACCTCTTTCAGGATGCCCACCATCACTTCCCGAGCGCGGGGTCGAAAGGAACGTCCGAAGACGACTTCCGACTCGCATTTTCGGGTGTGACCTGCCGGTACCGCATCGGATCCGACTGGCGAGGAACGACCGGATTCTGATCGCGATACAGCGGTTCTTGGGTGTAGGGCCGCGAAGGGTCCCCACTACCACCGCTGCGCGCGATGTGGAAGATCCAGCCGTACCAGATCAGAGCCAAGAGCCCGAACAGGATCAACAGAACCCAGCCGAGGATCGACTGCTGCGTCTTGCTGCGTTCGGCGGCCTGCTTCTCAGCGCGTTTCTCAGCTGCCTGACGATCCTTCGCCGAGGTCAAGCCTTCCTCTTCCTCCTCGAGCTGGTCGGGCAGTTCTTCCGCGAAGTCATCGGTGAAGATCGTCCTCCAACGAGCGGCCTGCGCTGCTCGCCGTTGGACGGTCTCATCGTCCGGCTTGTCAGTCGCTGCTTGCTCGCAACGCTGAAAATAGCCAGGAACCTCGATGATGAACCACTCGAGCTCCGGGTGATCTTTCCCTGCAGCGTTCAGCGCCGCAGTGATGCTCTTGGGTTGACCCCCAGGCTGGACGCCGCGGAGGAGCTTCGCCAAGAACATTTCGACCTGCTCGTCCTTCGAGCGACCCGGCTTCTTATCAGGACGTTCACCACGTTCCTTCCGCTCCCGCTTACCCTCTTCGGGCGCTTTGCGGGCGAGCTCCTCGACTTCTTCCTCGGGCCGAGTGTTGCCATCGTCGTCTTGGGACTCGCCTTGCGGCTCGTCGTCTAAATCGATCGCCATGGGCGACCCCCTTTCTTGGAATGGATGATGTTTCAGTCTGTTCTCCGTCGGCCAGAGGACGACGGACAAAGGACTGAAACAATCCTTCGTCGAAAAGCGATCGGAATTTCCAAAACCTAAAAAGATCCAACTCTCTCACCATATTTGTTTCCGCAAAGATCGAGAGCGGCAAAGGCACGCTCGAGAAAACGATGGTGCAAACGCCCTTTTGAACCTCCTTTGGATAAGGGGTTGCTCCATCGTAGAAAACGAGACACGGCGGTGCCATCCAAGACCGGGGTCTGGAGGCGCCGCCGCGCTAGTTGTCTGGTTAGGACTGCGTCTGCGACTCGTCGTCCGAGCTCACCGGGACAGCGGTCGGCGCGGCGGTTCCTCCGAAGTGGAGCACCGCGCCGGGACCGTTGTTCAGCTCGTCGGAGGGAGTGGCGTTCGCATCGGTCGAAGCAGGAGCCGCAGCTTTCCGGGAGCCTCGAGGCTTGGTAGCCTTCTTCGTCCCAGCAGCCGGAGGCGTGCCGGAGGAAGAGCCCTCCGGCAGAGCTCCGTCCGCAGGCTGTTCGCCGCTCGGCTTATCGCCGGCCGGCTGGCCTGTCGGCGGGACCTCTGAGGTCGGCGGGGTATCGGCGTTGGAGCTCGGCCCCTTGCCTTCACCGCTCGGCGCACCGCCCTTCGCGGCACGTTCCGCCGCCTTGGAGAACGACTTCCAGTTCCCGATCGGGCTGGCCGACTTGCCGTCGAGCTTGCCATCGACGATCTGCATGCGCAGATACCGGCAGTGCTTGCCATCGTGGAGATGGAGCTTGCCGTCGTCGCCGACGAAGCCCGCGTCGTCGCAGGTCAGCTCGAAGACCGCGTACTCGCCCTCCACGCGCTCGATGCATTTCACGGCGATGTTGTTCTTGGGTCCGAAGAAGAACCCATTGCAACCGGCCGCGATTTCGTCGATCCGCACCGCGCCGCCGTGGGCAATCTGACCCTTCTTGGGGTCGACCTCGGGGAAGAGCAGAGCGTAGGACGCCCCGCCCGACGAGATGACGGCCACTTTCTGGATCTTCTTGCTCCCGATCATCCCGCGCTGGACGAACGGTTCGGCCAGCGGATCAGCGGGCTTGTCTCGGACCTTGAGGGCCTTCGACAGGTCCGGCATGCGGTACGCCTCGCGGCGAGACGCGTAGACCGGGTAGAGCCCGCTCATCGGAACCCAGGTGGAGCCGTCCATGAACCCGAACTGGTGGATGAACACCGTGGGCTGCTGATTGTCTCCGCCGCGCCACGCCGGGAACAGAGTCGGGTTGACCCATCGGGCCGCTCCCGTGAGCGCGAGCTCCTGGACGCGGATCTTCAGGTGGTGGTCGCCGATCTTCCGCGCGAGCGGATCGGGCTCGAACTTGGCCGGGTGAACGTAGAGCGCCGACCCCTGTCCGAGGTTGAGCTCCCCGGCGGCGAGGGTGACGTCGTGGACCACCCCCATGAACGGCATCTCCTGTCCGGACACCTTGTTGCGGGGCGCCCAGACGTAGTTGCGCGAGCCATCGAACGAGGACACGGCGACGCCACGGTTGAAACGATTCTGACCTTGCATGATTGAACTCCTCGGAGTCTGGGGGAGGTGCCCCTCCCATGGAACTGCCCTGAACGGGCAACGTTGGCGAGTGTCGTCGAAAGACGCGCACTCCCTCTAGCTACACCACCTTGCGGCGGTGTGACGTGAACAGAACGGTTCGACGTCGCTCAAAGGAAATCAGTTCCTCTGAACGACGCCGAACATTCCGCGCGAGAGCGTGCAGGTCATTGATGAAGCTAAAATTGTGAAAACATTTTTCAGGCGTTTGCACCTGAGCCGTAAGCGTGGGCTGCTCACGAATCAGGCACAAACATTTTCTTCTCGAATATTTGGTTCAATGATCAGTTGAGCAGGACACGAGTCGGTGTCATGAATATTATGCTCAAAAAGGTGCTGTGTGTCGCCAATATGGCGAAAGTTTTCGGATGATTAGTGGGATCTTAACCGGCACACAGACTCAGTTGGTCTGCTCTCACGACAATGCTCACGGCGTTGCAGAACGCCTACGCCGTTCTCTTCAACCGCTCCGCAAGATCCTCGTTGATTCGCGGTAGCTTCACGTTGCTCGAGAGCGCGGCGACATCGTCCCTCGGACTCCCATTCACCCGGCGCAATGCATCGGGGTGAAGAGGATCGTCGGCTTTCTGCAAAGGCGGCAGATCGAAAGGAACTGTCGGCGGAACCAGCTCCGGATGACTTGGCGCAGCGCCGTTGGGCTGCCGATTCTGACGATCCTTCCGTTCTTCCTCGTGGTCTTTCGTCCGCTGGACGCCGTGCTGAATTACTGCGATCCCAGGAGCCGCCGCCAACGACCAAAGAACGAAATTGCCTGCTCGCGCAAATAGAGTTGGAGGCGTCTTTGCTGGAACAGGAGGCGGAATGGGAGGTGTCGCGCCGGGCCAGCGGCGATTCACCAGGTTCGAAGCAGCCTGATTTCCTTTGAAGTGGCCGTCGCCAATCATCCTTCCACTGAAGCTCGAAAGCGCCACTCCAAGAACATCTCCACCATCAACTTTCCCATCATGCGCGAGCTCGGCTGCAGACCCCGCACCGATGGAAGCCGTTTGAATCAGGGCTTCTCGCCTCAAACGCTCAAACACTGGTGTCGAGGCAGTGGAGGCCGGTAAACGAACGTGGAGGAAAGCTGCCAAACCAGCGACCCCCCCGTTGCGCAGACTCTTCAACAGAATGTCGCGCTGCGTAAGACCGTTCAGCTCTAAAAACTCCTGCTCCAGCTTCCACAGATCCCGTTCTCGGAATTTTCCATCAGGTCCTCGAAGCGAGGCTTGAATTTCTGGATGTTGGTTGAACCATTCGACAAAATCGCTACGAGCGTTATTAACCTCGTGCTGGCCGTCGATGAACGAGATTCCGGTCACTGTCGCGCCGGAGAAGACCGCAGCGGATGTCGCCGGAGCAAACCGAGTGGTAACAGCACCCCAAGTTTTAGCGCCGGCAGCCGTAACGCCTGTCACTCGGCTGCACCAAGCCGCCCCGCGACCGAGAGAAGCAAACCCCGAACCGACCAGTCTGAGCGGTAGCTGAATGAAGCCGGGCATCGCGTTATAGATTGCCTTTGCGGGCGTCGAGATCATCGAACCGAGTAATCTGCCCGTCCCGGTGACAGCTCGGGATAATCCGGTAGTAACAAGGCCTTCTGCGGCACCCCAAAGATAGCCGACTCCCTGCATAATTTTTCCGAACGCGACGGAGCTGAGCGCTGTGTACGCGTGCTCTTTCATTTGAGCGTTCGCCTGAGCATCGAAGATTCCGGACACGCTCCACGGTTTCAATCCGTAGATCATCTGTCCAATGCTCTCGCCATAAGCGGCGGTAGCACCGACCAATAAACCGGCTCCCACTCCAACAGCGGCGCCAGCCAGCCAACCCGCAATTCCACCGAGCGTCCCACCTATCATCCCCGTGCCGAACAATGCGGCCACCGGCAAGACCGCTCCAGACGCAGCGATCGCCACCGTGGCGACCGCGACAGTGGCCGCGATCTTAATCCCCGTCTCCGCGTAGCCAAGATATCTTTCGGCGCGATCGAAATCTTCCGAAGCAGCGCGATAGGCGGCTGACAGCTTAGAGCTATCCGGCATCGAAGAAACTTTCGGACGACTCCCCGTTCGTGGATCGACTTTTTGATTCCACTGCAGCACTGCCATGTTCGCATCAGCTATTTCACGCTGTGCAAGCGCAATGTCTTCGCTGCGCCCGGAGTTTAGATTTCGTGTCGCGACCTTCACCCGCTCTGCGATGAAGCGATGTGTTTCCGTCGGCGCTTCCAGCATTGCCGGTGCGAGCTGGTAAAGGTCTCTGGCAACCACATGCGCTTGCGCCGCGCCTCTTGCATCACCCGCTCGTTCGAGCTCAGCTGCTTTGGCCGATGCCGTTTCCGCGGCCTTGATCACATCTGAAAAGCCCACCGAGTCGTCGGTCAGCCCAGCGGCAACTGCTGCAAGCGCCTTCGAAGTGTCTCGCATGCGGGATGCATGCAAGGTTTGACCCCGGCGCTCAAGCTCTTGAGCCTGTGCCTCAGCAATTGCCGCGGCCTCGAGAACTCCCTTCTTTCCTAAGCGGGCAGCAAGCTCACGCTCTTTGTCAGCGCAGCTCTGTTCATACTCTCGCTCAGCGGCAATCTGCTTGGTCGTGCCACCGCCCGAAAAGAGATTTACAATGGAGCCTGTAAAGCTTGAGCTATCGCGCTCTGAAGACTCGCGGTTATAGCGAGCCCCCATGGTCCGCTCGTGAGCGATTTGGAAATCGGCGATAAAGTCCTGCTGCGCGGCGGCAGCCGCTTCTTGAGCCGGACCTGAAGCTTCAAATCTTGCAACTTCCGCGCTGAATGGTGTGGGCAGGGAGGTGGTCGGCGCAGGAGCCGGGTCTCGCCGAGCTGTGGCGCGTCGAGGCTCGGAATTTGTCGAAGGATTTTGACCTGCCATCGTCCACCTAGAGTGAAAACGGATCTCTACAAAACCTGGTCACTTATTAGAATTATGCTGTGAGTTGGAACGGGGTGACTAATACTTTGAAGACAGCTAAACCGGACGGTGAGTGAGATAGAAAGTGTTTCGATCCCGGACAGTTAGGCGGCCGGGGGGTTGGACAGACGTCAACCCCCCAAGTGCCTAAGGGAATCCGACGTTCAACGGCAGACCGCTGTTCACCATGATGGTTAGGATGAGCCAACCAATAGCGACGAGCAGAATTACCGCGAACGCGATTCCCACGACATTCGAAGCCGAGCCGATCTGCTTGTCGAGTCGTTCCTGGCGCTCCTTTTCGGCGACGCCGCGAGTCTCACGTTCGAGTCGAGACTGCAATTCGTCTCGACTGGGGAAGTGAGGAAACCTGCCCCGGTTCTGGTCCACAAATTCGACGACGTCGTCGATGTGGACGAAGTATGGCACCTGCTGGGCAGGCGGCCAGATCTTCTTAATGAGAGGAACGAGAGTCCCCTCATCGTCCGTCCAATCGTCCCAATCGTCGTGGATCGTGTTCGCGAAGCGGCGCAAAAGCGCCTGTTCGGCAGGCGTGAATCTTCGAGCTCTCGCTCTGGCCATGGTGGCGCTCCTGAATGAAGGAATGAAATCGACACTCCTCATCCGCCTTGCGTGCCGATGAAGAGTGCCGAATCAAGCTCTTTCAGGGACCGAACCTCAAATAAAACCGTTTCTGTCCAACTCCGACCATATTCTGAATAAAAAGAGCTTCGTCTAGGAATGCTCAAAGATTATGCGCAAAGGGCACGTTCCAGTAGCTTTGGGGGTGGTGTTGGGAGGTGAGGCGACCGACGTCGGATGGCGTTCGCCGTCTAGCTTTTTGACCCAGGGTCGAAGACAAGGCCGCGGAACACCTCGCGATTAAACGGCGCAAGCGCCAGGAGGCGCTTGTCGATTGCGGCGGCTTCGTGCTCGCGTCCCATTTGTTGAAGGATCGTCGTTTTATTTAACAGGCTGACCAGCGAGTCCGGTGTGAGCGAAAGGCTTTCGTCGATCAGCTCGAGTGCCGTCGGGAAATCGCCCTTCAGCATGAGCATCCAGCCGTAGTTGTTTGCGACATCCGACTTCACCTGCTTGTCGCTCGTGGCGAAATTTCGCGCTTTCTTGAAGTTCTGCTCAGCGCCTTGGAGGTTGCCGAGAACGAGTTGCACGTTCGCGTTGAGATCGAAGATAAGAGGTTTGTCTTCGCTCTCCGGTTCGGTGACGAGCGTTCGTAAGCTATCAGCCGACTCCTGCACCTTACCGTCGAGCAGCAAGAGGTAGACCTTCTGCAGCCGGAAATCCATGTCGTCGGGCGCCAGATCGACGAGCTCGTCTACAATCATCGTAGCCGTCTTCATGTTGTAATCTGCAAGCGCTCGGAGCAACCGTGTCAGCGCCTCGTCCCCTGCCCCGCCCAGGATCTTCTGCTTGCTCATCTTGAGCCACGGGAAGAAATGGAGCTGAAGCTCCTTTTCGATCTGCTGAATATCGGCGTCTGAGTATTCGGCTTTGCCGATCCAGTCAGATTCTTTCAGAATCGCCTGCCGAACATCTCGCATTGCATGGCGAAGCAGCCCCAAAGTTGTGCCGATCGACGCCGCAGATGCGCGAAGCTCGGGGCTACACGGAAATTCCCCCAGCGCTGCAGCACAACAGAACGCAGTCTGCGCAATCCGCTCATCCGGCGACAACATGAGATTGGCGGCCATGCGCGAAAGCTGTGACGGCGAAATCTTGTACGTCTCGACCGTGCCCTTGAGGCTATAGACGGCGCGGCGAATAGGCAGCTCCTCTTGCATCATCGTGAGCGGAAAGATCAGCTCGGAATAGTAGACCTCCGCCACCTGGCCAAGCTGCTCGTCCAAGAAGATAGCGGCGTAGTTGTCGGCTGTGCCTTGCGCCAGATACTTTACCACCGAATTGAGCTGAGTAGCCCAGCTTTGCGGGTTCTCTTTGCTCCAAGGGCCTTCGATTGTCGGCAGAAGGCCTACGAACAATCCGAACGCGAACTGGCTGACAAAGTTCTCGTTCGTGGGAATCATCCGCTTGAAGGTCGTCAGGATCTGAAATGGATTCGGAAGCTCCGCTAACATTCGAGACAGATCTGCTTCGACGTAGGCAACGGCTTCGGTTCCTTGGAGACCAGGGCCCGAGACCGCCCGCAGAATAATTTCCTTTTGATGAAGCTCGACGTTGGACGAGACCCCGAACGTTTCCCAACAACGCTGCGCCATAACAGCGAGATAGGCCGCGGCGCCGTGGATGATACTACGCTCGAACGGACTGAGATCGTTCCGGCTGCGAAGGGGAAAAGTGAGGTGATCGATGACGCCAACCGACGGCCAGGTATAGTCGAGCCGGTAGAACGGAGCGACGCTCAGGTATCTCTGCCAGTGCTTTTCGAAAGCCTTCAGCGCCGCTTCTGCTGCCGGGTCAATCATTGACGAAACACTCCTTCAGATTCGCTTCTCGAGCGTAAACAAGTTGTAGCCGCGAGTCGAGAAATTGTTGCTTATCTCGCTTACCGGAGGCTGATCACGATTACATGCCCTGTTTTCTGCCAGTCCTCTGTGATCCAGAGAGGGTTTTTAATTTTTTCGAATGTCGCCCGATGATTCGGGGAGCAGCGGCTGACAAGCTCCCGGAAGTTGTGAATCCAATAGGGGGCACCGACGGCATCAGTGAGCTCACCTGAGGAAGCCTCCGCGTGTTGCTCCAAGAGTACCACCGAGCGCCTTGCAACTCTGATGAGCCCACGGAGCGCGTCTTCAATTTCGTTAGGGGGAACGTAGAGCAGCGAAGCCGAGGTGACGACAACATCGAAGCTTCCATCGGCGACAACCGAAAGCTCCCCTGTGGACCCAGGCTGGAGCGTCACGTTCCGAATCCCGTTCTCCTCGAGAATCGAAGTGCCCGCAGCGATCCGTTCTGCGTCAGGATCGATGCCGGTCATGATGACGTTTGGATATTGCGGGGCGATGATATGGAAGAGTTGGCCGACCGAGCACCCAACTTCAAGCAGCGAAGCGAAGGGGTAGCACTCGGCTATCGCTTCAGCGAGCATCGCGCGCTCACTGTCTTCGAGCGACTGAGCAGCCGCGTCGCCTAGCTCGGAACGTTGGAGGGAAAGCTGTTCCGCCCAGAAACGTCTCCAGTAACCGTCCCGCAGCGCCTGATAGATTGGGCGCGGCAGGACGGGCCGGAGACGCATGAGAGAGCGAATCAACGGATCTCCGTGAACGCTAGCTCAGGAATCGTTTGGTGACTCGCTCGACGACCGATTTCGCGGTGAAGCCGAACTTCTCTGCTAGGACAGTGTCCGGTGCGGATGCACCGAAGTGATCGATGCAGCAGCACTCGAGCGATGAAATATCGGCCTCGAGGATGGAAGCCCATCCGAAGCTCGTACCTGCTTCACACACGACCTTCTTTGACGCCGGGGGAACGAGCTGATCGCGGAACTGCTTGGACTGCTTGCGGAACAGCTCGCAGCAGGGCATCGAAACGACACGAACCGCCGCCTTCTCCGCGAGGGTTTTCGCCGCTTCGAGCGCAAGTCCGACTTCGGAGCCGGTGGCGACGAAGCAGATCTGCGGAGCTGTCCCAGGCTTCGATTCGTAGAGCACGTATGCGCCCTTTTCGATGTCTTCTTTCTTGAACGCCTGCGGCCGCTCGAGCTGAGGCAGGTTCTGACGGGTCAGTGAGAAAAGCGCGGGGCCGGTCTTGAGCTCGACAGCGAGCTTGTAGCACATGGCCACTTCGAGCCCATCCGCCGGACGGAACACATGGACGTTCGGTACCATCCGCGCCGAGTTCACATGCTCGATTGGTTGGTGCGTCGGACCATCTTCGCCGAGGAAGATACTGTCGTGGGTGAAGATGAAGAGTCCCGGCAGATGCGAAAGCGCCGCCAGCCGAATCGTCGGCCGCATGTAATCGTAGAAGCACAGGAACGTCGAACCGTACGGGATGTAGCCGCCGTAGTACGCAAGCCCGTTCATGATGGCGCCCATGCCATGCTCACGG
Organism: Bdellovibrionota bacterium; assembly: GCA_046328905.1. Taxonomy (GTDB): domain Bacteria; phylum Bdellovibrionota_C; class UBA2361; order SZUA-149; family CAZDWZ01; genus JAXLVP01. Next base: position 2,752,492 of record JAXLVP010000001.1, on the reverse strand, counting down.
ACCCCGAATCGGAGGTTCTTGCCGGAGAAGGTTCCCTTCTCTACGTCCCCGGAGCCCGCGATGAGCGTGAGCGTCGATGGTTCGAGGTCAGCGGAACCGCCGATAACCGAATTTACATTCGCGGACAGCGCTTGCAGCACGCTTTGTGAAAGCTTGCGCGTCGCAACCGGCTTGCCGTCGGTCGGCAGCGCCGCGATCAACTTATCAGCGAGGTCGGCCGGGACTTCGCGCTTGACCTGAGCATCAAGGCCCTTTGCGAGATCCGGCTTCGCCTTCTTCCAGCCTTCGAACTTCTGGACCCATGAGGAGTACTCTTGCTTCAGTGATTCGATTCGGCCGGCGAATGCTTTCTTCGTCTCGTCCGGAACGTAGAAAGTTGGCTCTTGAGGCCAATTGAGCGCCTTCTTCGTTGCCGCCATCTCGTCTTTGCCGAGCGGGCTTCCGTGAACGCCGTGGGTGTCCTTCTTATTCGGGCTTCCCCATCCGATGGTGGTACGTGCCGCGATTAAAGTCGGGCGATCCGTGACAGCGACGGCGGCCGCAAGCGCCTTATCGATCTGGTCGTAGTCGTGACCGTCGATGCGCATAGTGTTCCATCCATACGCCTCATAGCGCTTGCAAACGTCTTCCGTGAAAGCGAGCTCGGTGTGGCCGGCGATGCTGATGTGGTTGTCGTCGTAAATGACGATCATGTTGCCGAGCCCGAGGTGGCCGGCAACAGAGCTCGCTTCACTGCTCACGCCTTCCATCAGGCAGCCGTCACCTGCAAAAACGAATACTCGGTGGGCGAAGAGATCTGCGTCGTAACGCGAAGCCATCAGTTTCTGGCCAATCGCCATTCCCACGGCGTTTGAGATCCCCTGTCCGAGCGGGCCGGTCGTGCACTCGACACCTTCGGTCATATAAGACTCAGGATGGCCCGGTGTCTTGCTTTCCCACTGACGAAACTGCTTGAGATCGTCGATGCTCAACTTAAAGCCCGCGAGGTGGAGCAGCGAATACAGCAACATCGAGCCGTGCCCGTTCGACAGAACAAATCGGTCGCGGGCCAGCCACTTGGGCTGCTCCGGATTGAAGCGCAGATACTTGAGCCACAGCACCGCGGCGAGATCCGCCATTCCCATAGGCATTCCCGGGTGTCCGGAGTTCGCCTTCTCGACACCATCTGCCGAGAGCATACGGATGGTGTTCGCAACGAGGGTGAGCTGTTCTTTCGTGTATGAAACTGTCATAGAGCCTTTGTCATTGGAGATGCTATTCGCCGGACACGGTAACCGATCCGAGCCGCGTGCTCAGTCGCCATCTTGGCAAAACACACTACTTCAGATCTGTCACGCCGAACTGTTTCGATCAGCTTCGATCAGGCGTGGAGATAGAGATATGTCGGCAGGGCCAACGCATCAATAAAACGTTTCGAAATTACTCTATATTCAGCGGGAACTGAACTTCCCGGAACAAGCATGAGACCGCATGGACCAACGATTGGCACACTATTAGCATAGACAATACGCGAGTGCTCGCCGCAACAAACTCCACTGACCTAGACCTGCGGCTGGGTAATCATGCCACCATAACTTACTCTAACCCGGGCCAAAGATTTCCATTCGGAGTCTTTGGCCTTCTTTTTTTCGTTTGAGATCCGTCAATATTACGTGAGCGGCGCGGTTTTCTGTTGCAATCGACTCCGAACCGCTCTAAGGTCCCGACCTCTCAAGAGCCTTTGCTTACGATGAGAGCGAGGAAGCAGGTTAAGCTTAAAGTCCAGGATTGAATCTGTCGTTTTAGCTACCCATGGAAAGACCCGCGAACGAAGTCACTCTGCTGATCGGCGAGAAAGCGCCGTATTTCAGCCTTCCTGCGACCGACGGAAAGATCTACTCGCTTTCTGATTTCGCTGAGTGCCGCGCTCTGCTCGTGGTCTTCACATGCAATCACTGCCCCTACTCCCGCGCGTATGAGCAGAGGCTCTGCGAGCTCGCCTCACGCTATCGACCGGAAGGCATGGGCATGGTCGCTATCTGCGCAAACGATGCTGACGATTATCCGGAAGACTCGTTCGAGCAGATGGTCGAAAAGAGCAAATCGCTCGGCTTTGCGTTCCCATATCTCCACGATGAAAAGCAGGTTGTCGCGCGCGCGTACGATGCGGCGTGCACACCGGAAGCGTATCTCTTCGATCGCGAGATGAAGCTGGCTTATCACGGTTGGATCGACGACAATTCGCAGCACCCAGAGAAGGTGACCTCACCCGCGCTCAAGAACGCCATCGAAGCCGTTCTCGCCGGGCAAACTCCTTCGCCGCAGCTCACTCCAGTGCTGGGTTGCACGATTAAGTGGCAGGATTAGCCGTGTAGGCACCGGTCGTCGAGCGCCGAGCCTGCGTAAATTCCTTTCCTACCCCCAGTTTCTACGATAAAGTGCGAGTATCTTACCCGGGGGCGGACTCCTATGGACCTTTACCGCTACTTCCACCCGCATCACAACCCACGGTTGAAAAACATCCCATTGCGTTTGCAGGAGCTCGCGGAGCTGGAACAAGCCGCTACCGAGCTGAAACGTGCGTTGGAGCGTGCGAAATTGAGGGCGACAGACCACCCTGTCGGAGGCATTCGGAAGGAGCATTTCGGGGAGATACTGATCGCGATGGATTACGTGGTTGACTCGCTCTCCACTCTCACGAAAGCCCACCCGGGGGATGAGTCCGAAACAATGGCCCAGCTCCTGAAAGAGCGGGTCGATGCGCCCGGATGGGAAAACTGGGCACGCCTGCTCGAGCAGCGCATCTTGATTGCTGGCCAGTATGAATCCGTGCCAGAATCCCTCTCCCGGTCCAGCTCATCAAAATAGTTACGAGAGCAACTCGGTTTTTACTACCTTAATTTCCTGCTGACCCAATCCAACCTTGAGTGATTCCAGCGAAAAATTTTCAGAAGATAGAAAGGCTCGCCGGCGAAGGCTGACCGAGCGTCTCGAAGCGCTCCGTGAACGCACCGGACTGATTGAGCTCGAGCTGAAAAACTACACGAACGATTTCTTCCGCGTCTGCATATTCGGCAGCGCGCGGATCAAGCCCGACGACGCAATCTACCAAACCACCGAAGCGCTCGCGACAGCGCTGGGAAAGGAAGGTATCGACGTTCTCACCGGTGGTGGTCCGGGCCTCATGGAAGCCGCGAATAAGGGCGTCCTTTCCGGGAAACGCATCTCCGGAAGCAAAAGTAAGTCCTACGGCATTACCATCGAGCTCAATCAGTTCGAGCAGCCGAGCGATCACCTCGACATCAAGCATCACCACAAGAAGTTCTCTTCTCGTCTCGACGACTTCATGCGGCTGTCAAACGCCATCATCATCGTTCAAGGCGGGATTGGAACGCTACTCGAGCTTTATTTCTCATGGCAGCTCCTGCAGGTCGGCCACATGCCGGAGCGTCCGATCATCCTGTTCGACAAGCCGTTCTGGGAAGGCTTGATTGAGTGGATGAAAGCAACGCAGATCAAACGCGGCCTGGTCTCTCCGGGAGATCTTCGTTGGATCCATCTCGTCGACACCGCCGAGGAAGCGATGGAGATCATTCGCGTCGAGCACCTGAAGTTCAAGGAACGCCAGGTCGCGCAGGGTCGCTCCTAGCCCCAAAAAATCACAATCGGATTTGCACCTATCTTCGTATGCCTGTCGGGTCTTCGTATGCCTGTCGGGTCTTCGTATGCCTGTCGGGTCTTCGTATGCCTGCTCTGTCGGGCGGAATTCTCACGGACATCGCAGCGGAGTGACTGGCGCAGCGGACTAACGTGACATCCAGACGAGCGCGCAGATCGCTAAGACCGAGACGACGAAGATCATCGTTCCGACTCGGAGATCGCGCTTCTTCCCCTGCTCGAGCAGGCGTGCAGCGGGCGGGATATCGAGCTCCATCGGTCGCGCCGAAATACGTGCGCGTAGCTTTCGGAAGAGATCGTAAGCGGTCTTGTAGGTCGAGCCCTGCTTCGTTCGTGTGAGCATGCCCACCTTCGTCAGCGGGCGCGTCTTCTGCCGCTTGTACTCATTGAGCGGGGAATCCTCGATACCGTCTTTGCGAGCGCTTTGCCGCGCTTCGGTGGAAAGCTGACTCACACCGGCACCACCGCCCAAACGACGAAGCTCGGAGTTCGGATTCGCAATCGCCTCAGAATGTACCGTTTCGGCATATCCCTGACGCGGACTGAAATAGATGCTCTGTGGACGTGTCACTATCGGCTCACCGACTCGCGGCGCTTGCACACTCGCGTGAAGCAAGTTCCGCGCAGCCTGAGCACTGAGATCGTCGCGCGCCGGAATACTGAGGTTCTGGTTGTTCGCAGCGGGATCTTGTATCAGCACTCGAGGATGATTGCGCAGCGCTGACGGGATCTGAGACTCGCCGGTGATGATCAGCGCGCGCGCGTTCGTCTCTCCCACCTGAAGGAGCAGCTGAGCAATTCTCTCAACGGACGCCGGGTCGGAGCCTGCAAAAGGCCGATCGATCAAAAGCAGCCGTGCACGCGCATACGCAGAGCACCCGATCGCAAGACGTTTCAGTTGGACAGGGTTCAGGTCGCGGGGACGAAGCTCGCTTGCGCTTTGGAGACCGAGCTTTTGGAGAAGCTCCGGTGCTTCCGGAGCCGGAACCCCCGATGCGAGAAGCGCGCTCATCACGGTTGATTCTTTGACCAATCGGGAAGTATCGCCGACATGAAAGATCTCGGAGCGATGGAGCTCCTTGTTGCCTGCCCGCAGATCGATACGCGCATTGTTGTCGTTGCCGATGAGCGCGTTTCTTACCGGTTCGTGACCGGTTTCTTGAATCACGGTGATCATCCCCGGGGCGAGACGAACTGAGTGCATGAATTCGCCGGATGGTGACAGATGCCGAAGAGCGATCTCCCCCTGCAACCCACCGTCGCCATTTCTCGGAAGCGTGAGGGATGCGGCCTGCGCATCTGCTCCCGAGGCCTTTAATTTTTCAGAGAGGATTATCGTCATGGTCGGTTTACTCTGTGCGAGCAGAGTGTTATCTTTTTCCGCTAATTACCGCGGTTTTGCGGACAGGGTCTGCGACTACTCCTTATTGATGCGCGAAGCATGAATATGGACGCCGCGAAGTTCGCTGCCTTCGAGATAAAGACCGAGATTACTTAAAAATTATACTCTGATCGATGAACACTGAGAGGTTTAAAACGCAGGGCGGTGTTGAAGTTCAGGTCGAGACCACGGAGATCAAGCCTCAGTCGGCTTTGGACGGGGTCTTCGAACAGATCGACACCTCAAAAGGCGCAATCTTTTCAAGCGGGTTCGACTACCCGGGGCGCCATTCCCGCTGGGACCTCGGATTCGTCAATCCGGCGATCGAGTTCATCGCTCACAAGAAGCAATTCACGTTCAACGCGCTCAACGAGCAGGGCCGTGCGCTGCTGACACTGCTCGAGCTGCCGCTCAAGAATCATCCGGACATCAAAGAGGTTTCTCTCGCTGCAGAATCCCTCACCGGTGAAGTAAAAACTTCCGATCGCTTTTTTACCGAAGAGGAGCGCTCACGGCAGCCTTCCATCTTCTCAGTGCTGCGGGCGGTCACTCAACTGTTTGCGAACGACCATCCGGCGGGTGCTCACTTCGGCTTCTACGGCGCATTCGGTTACGACCTCGTCACCGAATTCGAGGATCTCAAGCTCAAGCATCCGCGCGATGCGCGAAGTAAGGACTGTCACCTCTTTCTTCCGCTCGAGCTTACAGTGGTCGACCGGAAAAGGGAGATCTCCGCGTCGTATCAGTACTCCGTATTGACGCCTCAGGGTCCGACAAAGAAGTTCTCAGGCGGCGGCAAGCAGCTTCCACTCGTTCCAGGTTCAGGATCAAAAGACATCCAATCGGACCATGAGCCGGGCGAGTTCGCCGCAAAGGTCCAAGAGGTAATCGGCGGAACGGCACGCGGTGATTATTTCGAAGTCGTACTCTCCCAAACTTTCTCGACACGCTGCGACGATACTCCGACAGCCCTGTTCCGAAAGTTGGCGAAGCTCAATCCGAGTCCATACATGTTCTTGCTGAACATGGGAGACGAACAGCTTGTCGGCGCGTCGCCCGAGCTGTTCGTGCGGGTAACTGGGCGCCGCTACGAAACTTGCCCTATCGCCGGCACTATCGCTCGCGGCAAAACTGCGCTTGAAGACGCAGACCGAGTGCAGCAGCTCATGGGCTCCAGAAAGGACGAATCGGAGCTCACGATGTGCACCGATGTCGACCGCAATGACATGGCTCGCGTTTGTATCCCGGGCTCCGTTCGGGTCATCGGTCGAAGACAGCTCGAGTTCTATTCGCACCTCATCCACACGGTGGATCATGTCGAAGGATATCTCCGAGACGAGCTTGACGCGCTCGACGCCTTCCAAACCCACATGTGGGCGTGCACTGTAACCGGCGCACCGAAGCCTGCCGCGCTTCAAGAAATTGAGAACCTGGAGAAGTCGCCCCGAGGTTGGTATTCCGGCGCGATCGGCTTTCTCTGCTTCAACGGAAGCCTCAACACCGGAATCACTCTCCGAACGGCCTCGCTGAAAGACGGACGCGCAACGCTTCGGTCGGGAGCTACTCTTCTGTTCGGGTCGGACCCCGATCTCGAAGAGCTGGAAACGAGAACAAAAGCCGCCGCATTTCTCGCTGCGCTTGCTCAAGGCCCGGGGGACCAGCCGAGCGAACCGAGAGGCGGAAGCGCATCAGAGATCCGCTTGAACGAGAAGCGAAGAATCTTGCTCGTCGACTACAAAGACAGCTTTGTCCACAATCTCGCGGCGTATCTGCGGGAGCTCGGTGCGGAGGTTCTGACCGTTCGTGCCGGATTTCCGGAGAGCATGATCGACGAGCTGAAGCCTGATCTTGTTCTGCTTTCACCCGGACCCGGCACTCCGCAGGAGTTCGGCGTTCCGGATTTCGTTGGTCGCTTGGCGGCGCGAAAGATGCCGACATTCGGCGTGTGCTTGGGACACCAGGGGATCGGTCAGCACTTCGGTGCGACCATCGGACAGCTCCCAATACCGGAGCATGGCAAAGCATCCGTGGTTCATCACCAAGGCTCGCCGATGTTCTCCGAGATCGAGGAGATGTTCGAGGCCGGGCGCTATCATAGCCTCTATCTCGTCAAGGACACCGTTCCCGATTGTCTCGAGGTTACTGCATATACGATGCGTGAGACGGAGAACGGCGAGCCCGAGGTGATTCCGATGGCAGTACGGCACAAAACCTTGCCTATCGCCGGGGTTCAGTTTCACCCTGAATCGCTGATGACGCTCAAGAAACAGACGGGCCACCTGATACTGAAGAATGCTATTGACCTGCTCACACGCTGAGATTCGAACGCAACCGTTCGTTCCCGGCGTTTGTGCCTGACACGATTGTCCAATCCATTTTGGGAGCTGACCGATGGCCGGTGCGCGAAACCCGCAAGACGTATCTCTTTTCAACACGCTGACCCGCAAGATTGAACGGCTGGAGCCAAAAACGCCGGGCGAAGTCCAACTCTATTGCTGCGGGCCAACGGTCTACAATTATCAGCATATCGGCAATCTCCGAACCTACATCTTCGAGGACGTGCTCGTTCGCGTATTGCGTTACGCCGGGTACAACGTTCGTCATGTGATGAACATTACGGACGTCGGACACCTCGTCTCAGACGCCGACGAAGGCGAAGACAAAATGCTCGTCGCCACGAAGCGTGAGGGAAAGACCTCAGCAGAGATCGCCGAGTTTTATACGAACATTTTCTTCGATCATTGCGCGGAGCTTCACATTTCCCGCCCGGACATCGTCTGCAAAGCAACCGAGCACATCACTGAGATGATCGATCTGATTAAGCGGCTGGAGGAGCGCGGAGCCGCATACGTTAGCGGCGGGAACGTCTACTTCGATGTTTCCAAGTCCCCGGATTACGGAAAGCTCGCGGGTCTCGACCTGGATTCGCTCAAATCAGGCGCGCGCATCGAAGTGGATTCGAAGAAACGAAGCCCTCTGGACTTCGCGCTGTGGTTCACCAAGTCCAAATTCGAGAAGCAAGAGATGCAGTGGGACTCTCCGTGGGGCCGCGGATATCCGGGATGGCACATCGAATGCAGCGCGATGTCCATGAAGTATCTCGGCGAGTCGTTCGACATCCACTGCGGCGGAATCGACCACATCCCAGTCCACCACACGAACGAGATCGCACAAAGCGAGACCGCGACGGGGCAGCCCTTTGCAAAGCTATGGATGCACGGCGGCTTCCTCGTCGTTGGTGCGGACAAGATGTCGAAGTCGACCGGCGGCTTTCTCACTCTCGACAGACTCACGGAGAAAAGCATCGATCCGATCAGTTACCGACTGTTCTGCTTCAGCGGTAGCTACCGGAACGAGCTCTCGTGGAGCTGGCAGGCCGTAGAGTCAGCGGCCTCGTCACTGAAACGGATGAAACAAGCGGTCTTCGGCTGGAAGCGGGAGCTGGGAGCGAATCCTCATTCTGAGGCGTCGTCTCCCCGCGCGCTCGAGATTCTCAGTGCCTTTGACCGCGAGATTACAAACGATCTGGGAATGCCGAAGGCCCTCGCGGTGCTCCATGAGATGCTCCGCGACGACGCTGTCACCCCCGCGGAGAAGCTCGGGCTGTTTTTGCGAATGGACTCGGTGCTCGGACTAGGTGTTGCAAACTGGACCGAGGCGAGCGAAAATATACCGGAAGCAGTTCAAGCCCTAGCCGCAGAGCGAGATGAAGCTCGAAAGACCCGCAACTGGCAACAGGCGGATGTGTTGCGCGCGAAGATTGCAGAGCTCGGTTTTCTTGTCGAAGATTCGAAAGACGGACCGAAGCTGAAGAAAAAGGATTAAGATGCCCTATATCGACGACGCTCCGATTGTAACTGTGTTCGGAGGCGCGGGTTATATCGGTTGCATTCTCACTCGAATGCTCCTCGACGAAGGCTACCGCGTGCGTGTCGTCGACAATTTCCTTTTTGGAGACCACGGCATCCGCTTCCTCGCCGAGTCCCCTCTCCTCGAAATCATCGAAGGTGACATCACTGATACGAAGACGGTCTCTACTGCCATCAACGGCGCAGAAACCGTTATCCTACTCGCGGCCATCGTAGGTCATCGGATAGCGGACCTCCATGGTTTGGATCCACGGCCGGTCAATCTTCTCGCGTCATCAGTCGTACTCGACGCCTCAATCGAGCACGGTGTGAACCGCTTTCTCTTCGCTTCGACCAACAGCGTCTACGGCGTCCAATCCGGAGTGATGTACGAGACGACGATCCCCGAGCCGGTAAGCCTCTATTCCCGGTTGAAGCTGCGCATGGAAGAGCGCGTCATCAATTCGAAGCGGCGCTCGTTTCATCCAACTGCGCTGCGAATCGCAACCTGTCACGGGTATTCCCCGCGGATGCGGTTCGACCTCGTAGCGAATAGCTTGATGCGCGATGCCGTCTTCAAAAAGGAGATCCGGATCGCGAGCGGCGAGCAGTGGCGCGCACTGATCCACGTTGAAGATACGGCACGGGCATTTCTCTCGTGCATCAAAGCCCATGTGAATTTGGTGAGCGGCGAGATCTTCAATGTCGGCTGCCGCGATCAGAATGTGCAGATCAATCATCTGGCAAACATCGTCAAGACTCTTGTTCCCGACACGAACATCACGTTTTACGAGAGCGATCCGGACCTCGTCGATTATCACCTCAGCTGTTCACGAATCGAGAAGATTCTCGACTTCGAACCGCGATGGACGATTGAGAAGAGCATGGAGGAGCTGAGAGACTATCTGCTCTCAGGAAGGATCGGCGATCCGTTCAGCTTTCAGTTTCAGAATACTTGAGGCCGCCTGCGCGAAGAGGCACGCTGATATGTTGACCGCCGCTTCCCCGAGATGGAGCGGCGCGACGGCCAACTCCTCCTCATGCATCCTTACCTACTCCAACCGCCATGCGCACGGTATGGAAGCGTCTGCCGCCCGAATCGTAGCTTCGCTCTTCGAGCAGAACCTCGCCTGACCGTCGGAACGCAACTACCGTGCTGGTTCGAGTGCCGTATGTCGGTGTCATGACAAAGAGCGGGGAGCGGATTCGTTCGTAGTCGAAGGGAAGGCCTGTGTGTTGAACCTCTTCCGGTGGCGCCTCTTCCCTGTCGTTCAAAATCCTGAAGTAGCCCTCAAAATCAAGCGGAGCGCTCTCGAGCTGGCGCTCGATTGCTTCAGTTCCGCGCAGCACTTTGAACCACGGTTCGCCGAGATCTCCATTCGAGATGCCATGGACACCGTGGCCGAGCGGGGTCGCCTCATCGGTTCGGTTGGAGTAATGGAGCACATTGCCCACTCGACCAGCGATCAAGTTGAAGTGCAGGTACTCATTCGCCCGACTGCTCATCTCATGCACGAACGCGTCCGGTTCACTCTTGCGTCGGAGAAAATCGGGAACGATCTCACCCCGACGCCTGCTGTGAGTAACTTCCCTGCGCGGCTCCCGAACAAAGAGCAGCATCGCAAAATAGCCCTCCGCATTGGTTCCGGCCCAGGTTCCACCCATCTCACCGTCCCGCCCGGCGAAGATGGCTGGGGTTTCATCCGGCCAGCGGTGGAGGGGTTCTGCCGGACGAGCATACGTCTCGTCCCGGTTGAAAAGAAGGAGGAGCGGCAAGTCGGGGATACGATCGCGCACCACGAATGACAGACACATGGCAGTTCCTTTCTGGAAAACCTGAATAGGGAAACGGTGGTCAGCGAATGGGGTTCGCTGACCAGTCTCTGTTCGCCGTTGAAAAAAGGAATGTGGACGGATAAAGCGCCGCCCACGCCGCTGGATCATTTCATCAACCGTGTCGAGCAACCGGAGGAGGAGCGAAGTACGTCATCCGACCGTCACGTCCGCTTTCCTGCCAACCGAGTCGCCGATAGAACGCAGCAACTCGACACAGATCGTGCGCGCCAATCGTCAGGCCACGATTCGCCGCAATGCTCGCAAGCTGAGCACCGAGCTTTCGCCCGCGCTCGGCTTTTCGCACGTAAATTGACCCCCAGCCGTCGCGGTGCATATTGAGCACTCCGAGGAGTTTGGTGCCGACGAAGATCGGGTTCTGCACCGATTCAGCGAGCTTATCGAATTCGTCGATCTCTCGAAGATGATCTGCATACTCATCTTGCGTCTCGGCCCATTCCGCGAGCAAGCGCCCCCGGAATGCCTCAGTGCCACCAAGAAGAAATCCGTGGTGGACCATCTCAATCAGGAAGCTGTCACGCTCGGAGCGGTCGATCGCTCGACCAAGCTCCTGTGCCTCTTCCAGAGTACCGCACGGGAACGGAAAATCGGTGTTTGCAACCGGGAGCACAATCGCCTCCGTCGGATGGAAATGCAGCACAAACGCGAGCTCCGGATATCGTGAGAACAGGGTTCCGAGAACACCCGTGTCGATTGACGATTTCCGGCTGATGTCTGGGCAACGAACCACGCGATTCTCGATATCGACCGCCACTTTGAGCAAATCTGCCGCCAAGAGCGCGGCCTTGTTCACTCCACGCGGAGAGACGAGAAAGCTCGTAGCGCCGGCGCGCGTCGGCTGGAGCCGAACGGCGACATTTCCATTGAGATTGCACAGCAGCCGGGTCGAATGTGCAAATCGGAGCAGCTCGTCGGCCTTCTCTCGCGCTTCGAGCGGAACCGGGGAGACGAGGCTCACGTCGGACTCTGTCCGGAACCATGAGACGGCTCTTCTCCGCTCGAGGAACTCGCACAGCTTTTCAATCTCCGTCCCGAATTGAATGAATCCGCCCTCCGGTGTTGTCAGAGAGACGCCCTTCTGACCATTGGCGGAGATCAGGACATTCAATCGAAGCCGTTGAGTCAACCTCTGCAGGTCCGCGCCCCGAAGCTCTTCGCACGTCCACCAGATGAAGAATGGGCGTGCGGGTTTGAGTGCGAGCACTGCGTCGATGGCGTCGAGCCGTGCCGGGTCTCCGAAGAGCACTGCATAATCGTAGCCGTTGCGGTGGGCCTCGATGTTTGCCACATCAATAACGACTGCCTCACCCAGCTTCCGAGCGACCGCGAGCACTGAATCAGGGAGCTCAATGGTGCCTAACTTTACAACCAACACCGAATTGCCTTTGGTGTTCATGGTAATGCCTTTCTGAAAAGGAGAAAACCTTCTATCGATCCGTCAAACGTTCCGTTCGAACGCTTGAAGGATCGGCGCACTCGGGCGAGTGCGCCGTGCGGTTCACGCAACCTTTCGTTTACGCGGGACCCGTTGCCGCGTCAGAACCGCGTCCTCCCACCTGCATGTAGGTGTCTTCCAAGTCGTTGTCGACGAGCTCGACGAGCTGACGTGCGACCTCCGCCTTTGTGCCGACCAGCTTCTCCATGTGGCCGGAGCGGAAGAACACTCTGAGCGGATGCACGGAGCCATCGGCGGAAATCTCTCGGAAGTCGTTCACGACGCAAAAATTGGAATGTGCTCGCGCCATTTGCGTGAGTGCAGCCTCGCGCATCGCGGCTTCGCTGAGGCCGACGACCAACTTGAACCCCACGAGCGAAGAAACCGGGTGGATCTTCGGCCGAATTCCGTCGATGAGCTTCGGCGTCGCACGATATCGAACGTTGAGCTCCGGCAGCGAGCTGGAGATCTTTCCTTCGCGCTCGGCATCCGAGACTTCATTAATTGACACCGGGACGTAGTCCGACACCGCCGCGGCCATGAAGACCAGGTCAGGATCGGTCTCGGTCAGGGTCTTCGGCAACTCACGCTCGAGCTCATCGAACGTGTAGAAGGGACGGATACATTCATCCGGAAGCTCGATTTTTTGACCGAGGAGCAGGTCCTTGCGAGCGATGAGAACGACATCCCCACCGCGACGATACAGCTCTTGCGCGATGTACAGGCCCAGCTTCCCTTTGAACGGATTCTGCGAATCAAACACGATTCGCCGTTCGAATGGTTCGCCGGCAAGATACTCTATCTGCTCGGAACCGCGCAGCGTGTCGAGTCGACCGACCGTGCTTCCCGCTGTAACTACCGAACGCCAACCGCTTTTACGAGTGGACATGACAAAAACCTCCATCTGAGAGCGACCCATCCGAATCGTACGCCGATCGGGGAGTGTCGCCGAAACCTTCGGAACCTGAATGCTGAGTAGGCATTCAGCCGCCGAACGCAGACGGATGGAAGACTTCTAGGGCGGAAAGGAGAAACCGAGAAAACGGCGTGTCGAGATACTCGGCACGCCGTCAGAACCGCATCAAAGCTCGCACCGGAGCTCACACACAGCAGCCGCAATGTCGCGAGGCTCCATCAGCCGTTGCCCTTCGGCTCCGGACGCAACTCGGCCCGTCACGGGCCCGAGAAACCGAACGCCCCACTCCGTAAGCTGCGCTACATTTCGCCGGACTGCGGGCTGATCCCACATCTGTTGCGCCATTCCGGGAGCGATAAACAGCCGGTCCGGCGGAACGTTCGCAGCGAGGAGAGTTACAGGATTATTGTACGCGCCGAGCCAGAGGTCGGCGATACACGTCGCTGTCGCCGGGGCAATGACCATCGCGTCCGCCCAGCGTGCCCACTCTACATGGGTTTCACCGGCCTGAGTCGGGCTCCAGAGCGTGCTGTAGACAGGATCTTTCAGCACGCTTGCGAGCAGCATCGGTTGGATGAATTGCTGTGAGCTCGGGGTCATCGCCGCACGCACTTCGCAACCGCTTCGCAGCAAAGCGAGCGCGATTGCCTGCGCTTTCGACGCCGCCGTCGAGCCGGTCACCCCCAACAAAACATGAGGAGGCCGCTGCGGAGTCAGCGCCGGAGCCTCTGATTTTTGTACCGTGTTCATGACGGACACCTTTCGTAACGAAACCTTTGCCTTTTCCACCCCTGAGCGCATGACGATGCGTTCAGGGAAGGTCGAGAGCTCTACTCGAAACTAGCGATGTCAAATTTCAACGGCTTGGCCAGCATGGTCACCGTAAACGGCGATTCGAATAATCGGCAACAGCGTCGCCAAATTTGCCGAAATATGCGATGAAAGGAGGAAGTATTCGCGGATATCGGCACGAAAGAGGGCCTTTTGCCATCCGCAAAAATACACGCGGTACGTTCGCGTTCACATGAGGACTGCGAAAGGAGGCACATCATGCTCGAGCTAGACCGTCTGGATCGCAAAATTCTGTTCGAGCTGGACCACAACTCGCGCCAGACCACCTCCGATCTCGCCCGGAAGCTGCGTCAGGGTCGCGACCGGGTGGAATACCGTCTCGAGCGGCTGATCGAGCAAAAGATAGTTCGCGGTTTCACGACATCGGTGAATATCTATAAGCTTGGCTTCACGCTGTATAAGACCTACTTACGCCTCGAAAACGATAAAACCCGCGTGGCGGAGTTCGTCACCTATCTTCGCTCGCATCCCCGAGTGTATTGGATCGCGCTCTGCGACGGAGGCTGGGATCTGATGATTGCCGTCTTCGCGAGAAACGCGAAAGAGTTCTACGAGATTCACAGCACCATTCTTTCCGCCTACAACGAAATCGTGCTGAACTTTGGCATGTATACGCTGGTCGAGATCTTGATGTTCCGCAAGAACTACCTTGCAGGCAAAGGGAAGGATTCGTTTGTCGTCGGCGGCAGCCCTGGGTCGTCTCGAATCGACGCAACGGATTACGAAATCTTGAAGATTCTCTCCGGCGATTCGAGAAGACCGGTGGTCGACATCGCGCGAACAATCGAAAGCACCGCCGCTATCGTGAAATATCGAATAGAGCGCCTCGAGCGCGAAGGAATCATCACCGGTTACCGGACGGAGCTCGATCTCCGTAAATTGAACATGCTCTTTTTCAAAGCGCAGCTGTTTCTCCGTAGCTACGACCTCAATCTGCAGGCCCGGCTGCGCGAATACTGCGCATCCAATCCTTACATTACGTATTACATTCAACAGCTCGGAGACTGTACAATCGAGCTCGAAATGGAAGTTCCGGATTACGGCCAGTACAACGCCATTATCGAAGAGATCCGGAGCGAATTTTCACGTCTGGTACGGAACTTCCAAACCGCAATGGTTCGCCGCTCATATTTCAACTGGGTCCCACGAGATCTCTACCTCGAGTAAGGCCGGATCTACCCACAGGAAATACGGCGCTTCCATAGACACAGCCAATGTTAACCATTTGTATAATTAACCCTGTACAGCGCGTTCCTCGATGGAATCTCAATGGTTCGTCTGCTATGAATACAACCCATCGTTCCCCTGTTGTGAATGTTAACCACTTACGGTTGGAAAAATTGCAATGACGACCATTAAGAATTTTTTAGAGATCACGTACGATGAGCTCGAAGAGCTGAATCTGAAGGCGAAGGAGAAAGTTCTCAATCGCACTCCGGATGACAAGCTGAAAGAAGAGCTCCTCAAGTACCTCACGGATCAAAAGCAGCTGAAGGCGATCACCGTCTGCTTCTCGGATCTCGAAGGGCGGTTCCACATGCTGGACTATGACAAGAAGTTCTTGGTCAAGTCCTACGAGAACCTGACGTTCGATGGATCTTCGATCCGAGGATTCACGGTCGTCAAGGAATCGGACCTCCGTCTCGAAATCGACTGGGGCTCATTCCGTTGGCTGCCGAGCGATGTGTTCGGACCAGGAAAAGTCCTCGTTTTCGCACACATCAAAGATCGCGATGGTTCGACCTACGCTTCCGATATGCGTGGATTGCTCAAGAACCTCTGCGACCAACTCTACGCAAAGGATCAGACCGTCCTGAACGCCGCAGTGGAAATCGAAGGCTTCCTCTTCGCCGGCGTCAATGCGGAGCAGAACTACAACTCCCGAGCAGGCTTTGAGTTCGTCTGTAACGGCGGTTACTACAGCTCGCTGCCGAAGGATCCTCTGCGGATGTTCATCGACAAGTTCGCGGAAGCGCAACGCGCGATGGGCTTCCAGAACGAGAAGGACCACCCGGAAGTTGCTCCGTCGCAGTTCGAGCTCAACTACTCGTACACGAGCGCTCTGCTCGCGGCTGACCAAATCCAGGTCTACAAGCTGCTCGCGCGCCAGATCGCTGCAGACATGGGTATGACCGCTTGCTTCCTGCCGAAGCCGGTTGCAAACATCAACGGAAGCGGGATGCACACGAACATCTCCCTGTCCCGGCAGGGCCGGAACCTGATGTTCGATGCCAAGGGACAGGACAGCCTGTCACCGACTGCATGGGAGTTCGTCGATCGAATCCTGAACAACGCAAACGACCTTTGCTTGATCATGAACTCGAGCGTCAACTCGTATCGCCGCCTCGATCCGCACTTCGAAGCGCCGAATCAAATCATGTCGTCCGCGGTTAACCGGACAGCAATGGTTCGTATCCCGCTCGGAAACGAGAAGTCGGCGCGTGTGGAAGTTCGCACGGTCGCTCCGGATGCAAACCCATATCTCGTGCTCTTCTCTCTGTTCAGCGCAGGCTTGAATGGCCCGATGAAGGAGAAGCTCACTTCCGAGTCGAGAAAGGAAGGTGCGAAGAAGCTGCCGGACAACATCTACGACGCTATGACCTACTTCGGCGAAAGCAGCTTCATGAAAGAGCTGCTCGGCGCAGACAACCAAGCGAAGTTCTTGGATCTGAAGAAGGCTGCAGCAGATCGTTGCCCGCGTGAGCTCGGCACGATGGTGAAGACAGAGGAAATTCTGTTCCACCACGAAGTGACCAACCAGTTCATCTGGAAGCGCTTCTAGTCGCCCTCTCCCTGTTGACCCGCGGTGCGGCGAGAACTCTCTCTGCCGCGCTGCGGGCCGACTTTCCTCCCTCCACTCCTCCCTACAACATCTCGACATCTCCGCTTTTCGGGCGTTATACTCGGATCATTGAGTGCGCATCGGACGCACGCTTGGGAGTGCCATGTTCCAACTGCCGCGAAGGCACCAGGTCTTTGCTTTTGCTCTGTTTTTCTTCGGCTCCGCGACCGTTGCGCGCGCTGAGCAGCCGAGCGTCCTTGCTTCGGCGTCTTCGGTGGAGCTGCACTCGAACGGTTATTCGGTTTCCCTTTCCAGTAATGACGAGCTTCCGGCGCCGCGCCGCAAGGAAGACCGCCACGGCTTTTTGAAAGGCTGGGACCATCTGTATGACCTTCTTGCGGACGAGGGGGTCGAGCCACTGACCCTGGTGCGGGCCTTTTCAGATTCGCGGATGCCGAGCTACGAGCCGCTCTATTACAGTCTGACACCGCGCGAACCAAGCGCGATGTATCTCCGGCTGAACACGCCTCAGAATCGAAATCACGCGCTCGCATTCTATCGGGAGCACGCTGATTCGTTCGGTGAGGCCGAGCGACGTTTCGGAGTTCCCGCGAGCATAATTCTGGCATTGATCCAGATTGAAACGTCTTGCGGTCAAAATACCGGTTCGTATCGTATCTTTCCGAGGCTTGCTCGGCTGGCGGCCGCTGCCGCGCCTGAGAACGTCAAAGAGAACTATCTTCGGAAGCAGGGCCCTCTCCGGCTCATCCACTACGATCGATATGCCGAACGGGCGGCATATCTTGAGAACACTTTTCTCGTGCACACGGCCGCCGCGTTCACCGTTGCCAAACATCAACGGATGGACGTCCTCGACCTCCGCGGGTCGTCTGCCGGTGCCATGGGGATGCCGCAGTTCCTTCCCGGGAACATCGCGCAATTCGGGGTCGACGGGGATGGGAACGGCACGGTCAACATTTTCTCTCCGGCGGACTCGATACTCTCGGTGGGGAACTTCCTCCATTCATACGGCTGGTCCGAGCGGCCAATGACACTCGCGCAAAAGCGCGACGTGCTGCACCATTACAATCGCTCCGAGCCCTACGTCTCAACCGCATTAGCTATGGCTGATGCCTTACAGGCTTCAATTTCCCCTGCCCCCAAAAAAGTTCCGGCCAAGGTGCTGAGAACCAGGTAGAGTTCCGGGCATGACACAGGTCGAATCACGGATTCCGGCCATTCTCAAAGAAGCGGCCGTCATCTTTCTTACTGAGCTGGAGCAGCACTCGAACGCCATGAGCGAAGCTCTGAGCGACACCGGCGCTCCGCTCGCCACGCTCACCGCAAACGCAAAGAATTTCTCGGAACGGTTTCATACCGTGAAGGGTGGCGCAGGTTTTCTGCAGCTCGATCGGCTGAAGGCGTTAGCGACCGATGGAGAGAAGCTCTTCAAGCAGCCAATCGATTCCGGCAATTGCGATGCCGTCATGGACCAGTTCAAACAGCTCCTGAGCGGGCTCCAAGAGGAGCTCGTTCTGCTCCGCGCTGAGTTGGCGCAGCCGTCGTAAATCATTCCACTCCGATTGAAAAAGAAGGAGGGGCACACGCTTACAAGGAAAACGCCTTGTAATGAAAACGTGAACCCCTCCTCTCCGCGCGCGAGCGCAAGAGACAGGTCACAACTCCTCGTGCTCGTCGGGTACCGCCATATGAGCGGCCTCGAGCGCGAGATGGAGCCCGTAGTAGAGCTGGGCCGTGGACCACGGGAGAGTGTGGTCGCCCGGGATCGGCCGTGGGATCCCGTCCGCGTCTGGAACGAACTGAAACGCTTCCATGACGTTGTAGGTGGCAGGAAGCGGCGTCCCGTCCGCACGGAGGACCGGCTTGCCGTCGGCATCGATGTTCTGGACGATCGTGGAGAGCGCCAGGTTGATGAACCGCGTGAGCGCGCGTTCGGTCTCGAAGAGCAGTTTCCTCGCTCGCGCGAGATCATTCTTTTGAGTCTGAAGGTGCGTCAGCAGCGACTGCTTCGCGCGGGCGAGAGCGATGATGGCGGCGGTGACGCCGATGGTCCATTGCGCTGTCGTATCCGGGAACGAGAACTGCTGGCGTTCCGACATACCCGCGAAGTCCGTCGCGTCCTTACGGGGATCGAGCTTGAGCTGATCGTCCGTGGCAGATGAAATGAACCGGTCGTACGCCTGACGGAGGAGGATGTCGCGAGGGCTCAAGGTCCCTGCGGCCTCACGCTCGTCGTAGTACTCGCGGACCGAAGCGTATTCAGTCTCGACCATCTGCGCGAATGACGGAACCACCATCCCAGGGATCGTCAGCCCGAGGTTGAATTGGTAGTTCAGGTAGCTGTCCACCAGAATCCGGGTGACGTTGCCGTCCTGCACCTGGAAGGTGCCGTACCGCTTCATCCCGCAACGGTCATCGAGATGCGAATCCATGAGATGGGCTTCGCAGAAGAGGACGATGTTGAGACGAATGCGCGCGTCACGAACCAGATACGGATCGAACTGACTGTAGAACGCCGCAGCCCCAACGAGCGAAGTGTCAGGACCACGGTCGGGGAACTGCTTGACGTTGCTCGGCAGAGGCCGGGCGCTGCCGTCAACGGCGTCGACGACCGGCTTGATCACCATCTGCGAGATCTTGCGCCTGCCCGCAGTGATGAACCGGTCGAGCACACCCTTATCGCGGAAGTCCGCGTACGGATGATACTCGATCGCCTGAGCTGCCGTTCCCTTTTCAGGGTGGCAGATCTCGAGGTTCGTCAGCCGCTGCCGCACGTCCTGAACGGTGAGGTTCGAATCGTACGCGGTGTTGAACAGCAGATCCCGCAGCTCCGACATCGCGTCCACCATGAAGCAGGTGTCGGAGGCGCAACCGCCTTTCAGCGGAGCCTCCTCCCACGCGCTTGCGGTCGGAGCGTTGAAATCGTAGCACTCACCGTTCCACTCGACCGCGAGAAGATAGGCGGCCGCGACCTGGATCCCGGTGATGATATAGGAGCGCTGGCGTTCCGTCAGGAGGACGTTGTTCGGCGGAAGGTTCTCGCCGTTCTTCCTCCAGTGGAAGCCCCACGGCGCGCCCAAACCCGCGAGATGCGGCAGGCGCTCTCCCATGAAGGCACCGGCCTTAATCGTTCGAACGAGCCAGCACAGCAGCACGGCTTGAGACTCGAGCCGCTGCCGGTTGGACCAGATCGGATCCTCCTTGATGCTGTCGATCTCCGGAACGCAGTGCTCTTCATTCCAGCGAAGACCCTCGTCGTCCGAGTTCTTGCACGTTGGAAGGAAGATATGCGCGATGCCGCGAGAGGCATCGCCGTCTCGATACCACCCCGGGTCGATGACGCTGCTCAGCATCGCGAAGATGCTGGCCGACGTGCAGAGCAGCCCGGCGTTCGTGATCAGGTTGCGCGGCCAGAGATGCGGCGCCATGAGGCGCTGAATCAGGCCGGCCATGCACGAATCGAGCAACCACTGCCGCAGCATGTCGTCGTTCGTCAGTGAGGCCGACGTCAGGCACAGGCCGAACTTCTCGTCGTGAATGGCCTGAGCCCACAGACCGCGTTGAGTGAGATCGTCGATGGCCTTCTGGATCAGCGGTGCGGTCCACTTCGGATGCAGCTCGACGAAGTCGTTGTGGATGTCGTACGTGTGCTGCCCCAGTGTCTGCCGACGAGGGCGGTACTCGGTAGCGGCGATCCGGGCGACCAGGTTGCGGTGGATCTGGTCGAGGATCGACTTTTTCGCGATCCTGCCGGCCTCGCCGAACTGACAGAGTCCCGCGAGGCAGTCCGAGCTGAGGACGTCATAGATCGGGACCCGCTTCACGAACTCAGCGTAGTCGCGCGAGTCGGGAAGGTCGGTCGCCTTCTTGGTCTTCAGGTTGGCGTTGACGGAGGCCGGCACCGGCAACCGGGTGCCCTCTCCTCCCGTGCCGAAGACGAGATAGAGGCGTCGAATCTGGTCCAGCAGGTCCTGCTTGACGTCATCGATCCGATCCTCGGAGATGAGCGCTCCGAGCTGCGCCTCAGCGGACTTGAACTGTGCGAGCTGCGAGGAACTCCTGCGAGTCATCCTAGGGCTCCTTTCCTTAAGGAACTTGATGGAGGGAAAACCTCGTCCGGGCGAGAATGCCCGGCGGTTATAGAGTAAGCGTGTGTTACCCGGATGGAGTGCGAGAGAGCAGACGGTCGGAGGGCTCGGCGCTGGTCTGGAGGAGACCGCTCGAGCGTATTCCTAGGGCCGTGAGCCGCAGAGAATAGATTTTTCCAATACCAGTATTGAGACTATCCGCGAACGCGAGCGTCAGTCAATATGATGAACACCGAACCGCCCATGGCATTGACAAAACGCGCGCGTCCTGTCGCCGGAACACGCGGCGTCGACAGATAAATGCTTCGACTATCGCTGGCTTAGAGGAGAGTACTTGCCGCTTCGGCGAGGTCGCTCCGAACGATCTGCTTGAGGTGAATGTGGACTGCCTGCGGCCAGGACCGAAATGCATTTACCGCGTGGATCAGACCGTTGTTCCGTTTGCTGAGGAACTGGTTGTCGATCTGGCTCTCGTCTCCAACCACCACCACGATACTCCCTTCGCCTAACCGAGTGAGGAGAACCTTGAGCGGACCGCGCTCAAGGTTCTGCGCTTCTTCAAGAATTACAAACGAGCGGCGGAAAGTTCGACCGCGGATGTAGGTCAGCGGCACAATTTCGAGGCGATTCTCCATCTCCAGCCAGGTTTTGGCGTCAAATGGCCGAACCGCGCGTTGGACTCCTCGCTTGTTCCCACCCTTCCCTTCGTCTTGCGACGGGACCTGGACGATCGCGCGAAGGTTGTCCTCGACCGGGCCGCCCCATGGACGAATTTTTTCTTCGAGGGTACCCGGCAAAAATCCCAAGGAAGTTCCGACATCGACCATCGGGCGGGTGATGATGATCCGCTCGAAATGGCCACGCTCGAGCCGTTCCCATGCTGCCGCCAAAGTCAGGAACGACTTTCCGCTTCCTGCAGGGCCGGAGGCGATAATCAGTCGGATGCCGTCCGGCGCCATCGGATCAGGCTCACCGCAACCCATCAACGCCCAGAGGAAAAGTTTTTGCCGGACGTTCTTGCCGGTGACCTCGCCCGCGACCTTGAGATAGTCGACCTTCGTGCGATCGATCAGCTCAGCGCGGTGCGTTTGTGGCTCGCGCATGAAGGCGTAGCAATAGTGCACATCCGGGTTGTCGCGGTCGACGAGATGAAAGAACTCGTTTCCATACGCTGTGATGTTAGACTCGTAGTAGCCCTGCGCGATGATCTCATCGATCTCCTCTCCGCTGAGCTCGACCTTGTGGAATTCGCGCTCCGCATCCAGCTCCGGAGCACAGATTGACCGCAGCTCTTCTGACGCTACGCTGTAGACGCTCCGAGCGAGCACTCGCAAAATCCGGTCCTGAGTAATCAGAATTACCTGAGGCGGACCGTTGTCCTCTTCGGACTCGTCGTCTGAGATTACCGGTTTGTAATTCGCTTTGACAGAGTCCTCGATCTCGATCGCCGTCGCGAGGATCTCGTGGTCGGCGACATTCGCCTTCAGCCCCCACGCGATGACTTTTTCGGTCGTCGGACGCGGAGCGATACGCAGCAGACCGCCTTTCTCGGTCTCTACACCGTCGAGGAGCGAGCCGAGGCTGGAATAGTATTCGAGCTGTCGCGCAGCTTCGAGTGCAGTTTTTGACCGCTCCCCGGTCGCCCGTCGGAGTGCTGCGAGCTCATCGAGAACAACGCGCGGGATGACAATCTCATTATCTCCGAGAACTCCGGCGAAGGCCGGGAACTCTGCGCCGCGGTAGGTGGTAACGTCCTGAACGAGGGACATGATGGCGGAGGTGTCGAGAACGAAGATTTTCCGTTCCTGCTTCACTCCGTTTTCGCCATTCAATCGATCGCCATTCGACTCTTCTCTGGCCTGTGCTGGAGTTCTGACTTCAACCCCGCTCTTCCCGGTCTTAGAGGATAACATCACAGAACTTTCTTACCTCATCCCGCAGTTCCAATCCGCCGACATCGCCCCCGAGAACCAAAGCGTTGCCGGAAAACAATACCCGCTGCTCGATGAAGCGGTTCAGGTCAGGAAGAGTCATCCCTTCGATCTTCGTCAGCACCTCTTCGGCACTGACGAATCGGCCGAGCTGAAGCTCCGTCTCCACCATTCGCCACAAGCGAGCGCTGACGCTGTCGAGCTCCATTTCGAGCTGCGCGCTGATGAAGCGCTTCACTCTTTCGAGCTCCGCGAGCGTAACAGAATTGTCGCGTACTTTATGCATTTCAGAAAGAATTAAATCGAGCGCTTCGTGGATCGCTTCGCGTTCGAGCACTGCTGAAGTGACGAGCAATCCAACGTTTGCAACGCTTTCTATGTGAGTGCTGACATCGTATGCGAGACCCTTTTCTTCGCGAAGGAGCTGGAAAAGCCGAGAGGACATCCCCTCGCCGAAGATGTTGCTGAACACCATTGCTTCCAAGTAGTCCTTGTCACGCACCGACGGTGCTTGCTGGGCGAGCGCGAGATGCACTTGATGAACGGGATGCGAGATGAGACGGCTGCCGCATTTCATCTCCGGAAGTTGCGGACGATCCCACTCGACAGCGGGCAGGTCGCCGAAAAGCTTCTCCACCTCTTGGGCGAACGCAGCCGGGCGTAAATTTCCCGACGCGGCGATAAAAATCCGTTTCCCGTTCAGAAGAGCGGCAAGCCGCTGACGTACGTCCCGCGTAGAAAGTTTCTCAATCGATCGAAAGGTGCCGAAGACCGGATATCGGTAGATCGATTCCGGCCAAAGGCACTCGCAAAGATTTTGGTAAACGATGTCGGCGGGATTGTCGCTCGCCTCGAGCAGCTCCTGACGAATAATCTCTTTCTCGAGCACCAGCTCGGCATCGCCGAACTTTGCGTCACGAAGAAGCTCGGCGAAGAAGCTGAGCAGCTCCGTCGTTCTTCCGGTGGGGACTGTACCGTGGAGGCAGACCGAGGTGACATCGGTGAACGCATTGACGTCGCCACCGAGCTCGTCCATGAACGACGCAATCTGCATCGTGTCCCGCTTGCCCGTCCGCTTGAACAGCAGATGCTCGAGGAGATGGGTCACCCCTAAATTCGCTTCGGATTCGTCACCGAGTCCGCCTTCAATTCCAAGGACCATTGCTGTCGAGCGGAACCAATCACAGCTTTCGACAAGCACCCGAATGCCGTTCGGCAGTACAATCTTTTCCAAATTCGGCCCCTATCGTTCCTCGCGAAAAATGTTCATCCGGCAGCTTAGCGCCCATCTCCAGAGCGCCACACGGAGCCTTGCTCCGCAAAGTTATCCGTTCTATTTCAGTAACCTTATTTCTACACGATCGCCTTTCTGGAGCAAAGTTGTGTCAAAACCGCGGATCGAACCCAGGGTTCTCAAGGGCTTCCGAGACTACCTTCCTCAGCTCGCTATCCCGCGAACCCAGATGATTCGCACGCTTCAGGAGGTTTTTGCTGCATTCGGGTTCAGCCCGATCGACACGCCCGCCCTGGAATACACGGAGATTCTGCTCGGAAAAGGCTCTGACGAAACGGACAAGCAGCTCTTCCGCTTCAGCGATCAGGGCGGTCGCGACGTCGCAATGCGCTTCGATCTGACGGTTCCACTCGCCCGTTTCGTAGCGATGCATATCAACGAGCTCGGCGTCCCGTTTCGGCGTTACCACATCGCTCCGGTATGGAGAGCAGAAAAGCCGCAGCGCGGAAGATATCGTGAATTCATCCAGTGCGATTTCGACATCATCGGCACTCGCTCGACCATCGCCGATGCGGAGATAGTGTCACTGATCCATTCCGCTCTCGACACGCTCAAAATCGGTCACCGCATTCGGTTGAACAACCGTCTCGTCCTCAACGGGCTGCTCTCCGGGTTGGGCCGCGAAGGATCGTCGGCGCCCGTGCTCCGCGCGATCGACAAGCTCGAGAAGTTAGGTGAAGAGGTCGTGCGTCAGGAGCTGCGCACTGAAGCGGGCCTCAGCGACGGTGATATTGATCGAGTATTTTCATTTCTCAAGCTCTCGTCCGCACAGCTCTCGAATCGAGACCTTCTCGCTGAGCTGAAGGGATTTTTCGGAGCCAATGAAATTGCAGCGACCGGCCTGCAAGAGCTCGAGTCCGTACTGACAGTCGCGGCCGATTCCGGTTTGGGAGATGAGGTCGTCACCATCGACCTATCGATCGCCCGCGGCCTCGACTATTACACCGGCTCTGTGTTCGAGACGACGCTTACCGACCTTCCCGAGATCGGCTCAATCTGCTCCGGCGGACGATACAACGATCTGGCCGGTCTCTACACGAAACAGGAGCTTCCCGGGGTCGGAGCTTCAATCGGTCTCGACCGGATCTTGGCGGCGCTCGAAGAGCTCAAACGCACGACGAACAAGTCGACCACCGCCTCAGTCTTCGTTGCGCTGCTCGACGAGGGCACGGCGGGCACGTGCCTGAAAATCGCCAACCAGCTTAGGCAGTCCGGAATTGCGACAGAGCTTGCTCTCGACTACGCACGCCTTGGAAATCAGCTCAAATACGCGAGCAAGAAAGGAGTCGAATTTGTCGTCATCGCCGGCCGCGGCGAGCTCGACTCGGGTGTCTGCAGCGTGAAAAATATTATCGCCGGTGAACAGGAAGACGGCGTCCCCATCGCGTCGTTGTCGGAGTATCTCCGCAACCGAATCCAGTCGAGCTAGTCAGCCCCAGGAACAAGGACAACGAGAGAAGTCTGTTTGCTCAGGCTTCGCTCGCTGTATTCAAAGCTCGTGCTCTCGCTAAGCACGCGCCAGTGTCGACCGGAAATCAGCACTCCGGCAAGCGGCTCGCGGCGTTCGAGCATCACTGCATTAATCTGCTCTGATTGGAGAATTGACTCCCATCCATCGCCCAGAGTGAAAACGTCGATCGCTTCCTGGAGTCTCGCCACGTCGAGCTTTGGAAGCGCAGAAAGCTCGTCACCTAACGGCGCCGCGGCAGCAAATACCGGAAGTCCCGCACGAGCGAGCGCGCCACCCAGACCTGGGCGGTGCATGAGGTGGAGGCGTCCTCCGGAGCTGCGGATGGACTCCGCGTAGGCTGCGAGCGCCGGTTGGGCTTCACGTATCCTCGCTTCGACCAGAGATTCACTCGGCACACGATAGAGAAACGGAACCGCGCAGAGGAACAATGCCATGAGCAGAGTCCGCTCCTCTTTCAACGTCGGACCGGTCTCGGCAGCGATGCGCCGTAGCGTCTCATAGAGCGCAACGCTGAATGCGAGGACGAGGTAGGGCGCGGACTTGACCGAGAGGACGAGCAACAAAAAAGTCGAGAGATACATTCCCATGCGCTCGGGGAAGATGGGGCCTGATAGATAAGCGCAGATGACGAGGCCGGCTATCGCGGCCGCAAGCTCCGGCACCGCTTGAAAATCAGGGGCAGTCCAGCCGAAAAGTTTTGAAATCGGTTCCGGCGCCCGAAATAGCGCAAGTAACGCCTGACGCGCGTTCTCTTGTGGGGGTACCGGAAGCAGGACGAAGCCACCGAGGATGACGGCCAGAGCGAGAAGCTGCACCGCTCTTCGCCGATCCCCGGCGAAAGCTGTGCTGAGCGCAATGCCGAAGACCAACAGCGGGAAGAAGCAATAGGTCGGCTCCCGCATTGCGAAGCAGAGGCCGAGCGCCACTAACGCGATAAAGTGTGAAAGCACGAGCGGGCGGAAAAGCACGACTGCGAGCGGAAGCAGACAGGCGGTCGTAAGGTTCGCTCCGGCTAAAAACGGCCGCAGAAGAAGACCAAAATAAGCGGCGACCGAAAGCAGGAAATCCCAGGCAAGCATGGAAAAAGGATTATCACAGCTCACTACTGCCGCAAGCTAATTTGGGCACATCCTGACGAGCCGATCTGTATTTGCGCCACGGATTCGGTGTGATACGTTGCCGGAACAGATCATGTCTACACAGCGTCCCCTCGAGTATCGAAGAAACGTGGCGATTATCGTGCTCAACGAAGCGGGCGCCATCCTCGCATGTCACCGGGCGGATCTTCCCGGTGCATGGCAGCTTCCTCAGGGAGGAATCGAACCTGACGAATCCGACGATACTGCGATGCTGCGCGAGCTCGGTGAGGAGATCGGAACATGCGAGGTGACTGTAATCGGAAAGCTTCCGAATCCGATTCGATACGATTGGCCGGAGCATCTGTTTGATCGCGGTTACCGGGGCCAAGAGCAGAGCTACTATCTGGTTCGTCTCGCACCTCTCGCGGTCATGAACTTGGACACTCAAACGCACCGAGAATTTTGCGAGACCGAATGGGTAGGCGCACGGGAATTCTTGCGGCGCGCGAGCGGCTTCAAAGGCCCTGCGTATGCGCGAGCTCTGGAGGAGTTCAGGAAACTGTTCCCGGGAATCATCGCGGAGTAACTCGGTGCTTAGCAGGCTGAAACAAACAGTTTCCGGACAGCTCCTTCTCCTTGTTGCTTGTGCCGCACTCGCCTACGGCGTGAGCTTCGCCTTCGGATACCGACCTCTGCTCCGACTCACGTTCACCAGCGCCGGGCACGCTCTCCGAGCCGGGCTTGGCCTCATCGTGCTGCGACTTCTCATTCAATCCGTCATGATGCTTGCTCCGTTCGACGCTGGTCGCGCCTCTTTGCGGCGAAGGGCGGACAATGCGCGACTGCGTACACCGTTCGGCGTGCTTGGGGCGGCTATCTCGGGCGCATTTGGCGAAGAGCTTTTTTTGAGAGGGTATCTCTTCGGCGCATTCGCATCACAATATTTCTGGCTCGCGCTAGCCGGGACTATGATTCTTTCCGTCTTTCTTTATCTGGATCGCTCTTTTGATTGGTCCTTTTCCCTCGGAATTGCCGCAGACGCGATCTTTCTGGCGCTCATCTTCGATAGATACCGCTCTCTGGCGCTCATCGTGCTCGCACGCCTGATCGCGGACATCGCATCTTCCGCCTGCCTGCGGCATCCAAAAACGGGCGCAATGCTCGCTGTCCGCAAGCCCCGTTCGTTCACGCTCTATTGGAGACAATTGTATGCAGCCAGTTTCGGATCTTAAAACGCTTTTTGCGGCTTTCGACTCTCAGCGTGACGAGCTTCTGAAGGAGTACTTTGATTTCTTGCGCTTCAAGAGCGTGAGCGCCGAGCCGGAGTTCAAAACCGAGCTTCTCGCGTGCTGCGATTGGGTCGTAGCGTTCCTCGAGGAAGCCGGAATGAGCGTCGAGGTTTGGCCCACGAGCGGGCATCCGATGATCTTTGCGAGCTGGACCAAAGCCGGTCCGTCGAAACCGACAGTTATGATCTACAACCACTACGATGTTCAACCGGTGGATCCGATCGAGCTGTGGAAATCCCCGCCCTTCGAACCGGAGACCCGAGACGGCGAGGTTTATGCCCGAGGCGCACAGGACAATAAAGGACAGTGCTTCTACGTCATCTCGGCGGTGCGCTGGCTGCTGAAGACGAAAGGTGCTTTGCCCGTCAATTTGAAGTTGGTCATCGAGGGCGAAGAGGAAACGGGCAGTGCGGGAATCGCAGCAATCCTCGAGAGTAAGAAAGAGCAACTCAAGGCCGACTCGCTGTTCATTGTCGATCTCGGACTCCACGAAAAGAATGCACCCGCGCTAACGCTCGGAGTCCGCGGCATTGTCACCATGACCGTCGAGCTTCGCGGCTCGAACAGCGATCTCCACTCAGGGATGGTCGGCGGAATCGTGTATAACCCGAATCGAGCGATGGTCGAGCTCCTCGCCAAGCTTTACGACTCCAGCGGCCGAGTTGCCATCCCGGGCTTCTACGACAACGTCGCGGAACCATCTGCCGAGGAGCTGAAAGCGCTCAGCTTCACCTTTGACGAGGCGCGTTTCAAACACATGTTTGAAGCGGCACCCGTGGGCGGCGAACGTGAAAAGTTCACAGCGATGCAACGCGCATGGATTCGGCCGACGCTCGAGATTAACGGCATCGGCGGAGGATACACCGGCGACGGATTCAAAACAGTCATTCCGGGAAAAACTCTGGCAAAGCTCTCCTGCCGGCTCGTTCCGAACCAGGACCCGGAGAAAATCGCGCGGCTCGTGAGCGAGTTCCTCGAGAACAACACGCCGCCGGGCATGAGCCTCCAAATCACCCTTCATCCCGGGACCGGGGAAGCAGTGAGAACGGACTTCCAGTCTCATCCCGTACAGGTCACAGCGAAGGTAATGAGCGAAGTTTTTGAACGCCCGTGCGAATACATTCTTTCGGGCGGTTCCATCCCAATCGTCGCAGATCTTTCGCGCAGCTCAGGAGCAGAGGTTGTGTTGATGGGCCTTGGCTTGCCGGACGATAACCTCCATGCTCCGAACGAACACTTTGGGATCGATCGGATCCGAGCAGGATTTGTTACCATGGCCGCGGTCATCGAGCGCCTGGCTTAGTCGATTTTGCGCTGACGCTGTTATCAACCAGGTTGAAAAAAGAAAACGCCGCTGTTCTTCCGAACAAGCGGCGTTTGAGATTGGTCAACACGATGCGCCTGGACGGCAGTCTGGGAGAAGGTTGGCGCTGTCATTCTCCCCGATGAACAAATCACAGAAGAGTTACTCGTTCAGTTGCACGTCGCGGTGAGGAAGTTACCAGCCGCGCGGCGCCACTCACGCCACTCGCGTTTTCGATTCACTCCGATTCGCTTCGATCGGCGCACTTTCGTTGACGCTCGAACGCTCATTCCAGAAAAAAAGCTTCATAACCGAACAAAAAGAGTGAGCCAGATTTCGGCCGCTC
The DNA here is from genome assembly GCA_046328905.1 of Bdellovibrionota bacterium. Classification (GTDB taxonomy): domain Bacteria; phylum Bdellovibrionota_C; class UBA2361; order SZUA-149; family CAZDWZ01; genus JAXLVP01. Next base: position 2,722,945 of record JAXLVP010000001.1, on the reverse strand, counting down.
AGGATTAGTATTCGGTCTCTCCTACCAGTGCGGTTACCCGCCATTCGAGAGACCATTGGGGAGGTCGCGGAGGGGCGTGCGCAGCTTAACTTGCCGTAGTTTCTCCGCTTTTTTCCTACCCTGGTTTGTCGACTTTTCTGCCTCAGTGTGTGATTCTTAGGCAGAAGCCGCTGAATGCGGCTCGGGGTGTAGTAATGTTTGCAGCGAATGACGGCACGGCGAAATCGGCCGCGTATGACGGCCAGCAGAGCATTCCGTTCGTTTCGGTGGTAGCGCCGGCCTTCAACGAGGCGCGAATCCTTGAAGCGAATTTGACGACCCTTGCCCAGTATATGGGCACGCTCGGCGTTCCGTGGGAGATCATCGTCGTCAACGACGGAAGCTCGGACGAAACCGGGCGAATCGCGGACGAGCTCGCGAGTCGCACTCCCGGTGTCCGGGTCATCCACCATCCACACAATTTCGGTCTCGGACGTGCACTGCGAACGGGCTTCGCGGCCTGCTCCGGGAGATACGTCATCTCCGTAGACATTGACCTCACCTATTCGACTGAGCACATCGGCAAGCTGCTGCAGGCTCAGGTTCAGTCGCATGCAGATGTCGTGCTGCTCTCTCCGTATATGAACCAGGGCTCCGTCTCATCGGTGCCCTTCCTGCGAAAGCTCTTCAGCGTAACTGCGAACCGGTGTCTTTCGCTGTCGATGGGTTTCCGTCTGCACACGGCGACATCGATGGTTCGCCTCTACACTCAAGACGCACTTCGCGCGCTTCGTCTGCATTCCGATGGAATGGAAATCAATCTCGAGCTCCTTCACCAAGCACTGGTGTCCGGTGCAAAGGTGAAGGAGATTCCGGCGCACCTCAATTGGGGTTCGTTGGATTCGCCCGCCGATCGTCGCTCGAACCTTACGCTTCGACGTCTGGTTCGGCAGGTTTTCCTTGTGTTCCGTTACTCGGTGCTGTTCATCCAGGCGAGACGGTTTATGGCTGAAGGAGTTGTACGATGAAAAAAATGGTTCTGCCGTCAGATCAGGATGCATCAGGACGCAGCTTCGGACAGGAGGAGCTGGACGCTCTGAAAGAAGTGATCGAAAGCGGCACGCTGACCGCAACCAAGGGACGTTTTGCAAAAACGCTCGAGACGCAGTTCGCCGCGCTCTGCGGCAGCAAGTACGCATTTGCATGCGCATCGGGAACTGCCGCGATTCACTGCGCAGTGGCGGCAATCGATCCTGAGCCGGGAGACGAAATCATCACCTCCCCGATCACCGACATGGGAGCAATATCGCCGATCCTCTATCAAGGTGCCGTGCCGGTGTTCGCAGACGTCGATCCGATCAGCTGCAACGTGACTCCGGAGAGTGTTGCCGCTCGAATCAGCTCGCGGACGAAAGCGATCATTGTAACGCACCTGTTCGGCAACCCTTGCGACATGAACGGCATTCGCAAAATCGCGGACGCGAAGAACATTCCTGTCATCGAAGACTGCGCACAAGCTTATTTCGCGCGCTACGAGAACCGGATGGTCGGCACCCTGGGTAAGATCGGTTGCTTCAGCTTGCAGCAGGGCAAGCATATCACCTGCGGTGAAGGCGGCCTCGTGATTACGGACGATCCCGCTCTCGCGCGACGGATCTATCTGTTCATCAATAAGGCATGGGGCTACGGCGATCCGAATCCGGACCATTATTTCCTCGCGCTCAACTACCGTATCTCCGAGCTGCAAGCGGCCGTCGCGGTTGCACAGCTCGGCAAATTGGAGAAAGTTGTCGAAGACCGGCTGAACGCTGCCGCAGATCTCAGTGCGCAGCTCTCTGGACTGCCCGGCATCCAGCTCCCCGTGGTGCTCCGTGATTGCGTTCACTCGTATTGGCGCTACGCGGTTCGGGTCGACCCGAGCGTCGTCAAGGGCGGGAATGACGCGCTGGCGCAAATCTTAAAGGAGTGCGGAATTTTTACGGCGCCGCGATACATCAAAAAGCCTGCCTTTATGTGCGAAGTGTTTCAGGAGCAGCGAACATTCGGCGCGAGCCGGTTCCCTTTCACGGCTGCTCGAAAAGAAGCCATCGACTATTCAATCAAAAGCTTTCCGGGAACCGAAGAGGGCTTGGCGAAGATTCTTGTCCTCCCGTTCACTGAAAAATTTACCAAACAACATATCGCTTTCATCGCTGATTCGATGAAAGAAGCAGTAAGGAGCCTGGCATCAGCATGAGTAAGGTTATTCGGTACGGTCTCGTTGGCGCCGGATTGGTATCACAGAACTACGCGCAGGCGTTTCTTTCCACACAAGCGTCTGAGCTCGTTGCGGTCCACGACATCCTTCCTGAAGCGGTGAAATCGCTTTGCGCAAAGACCAACGCGCGCGGGTATACCGACCTGGCCGCCATGATTCGGGAGAGCAATCTCGACGCCGTGATCATCTGCACACCGCCGTCGACCCACCTCGAGATCAGTAAGGTGTTCCTGAAGGCCGGCATCCACGTGCTGTGCGAGAAGCCGATCTCAATCAATCGAGCGTCACTGGACGAGATGCTCAGCACGGCCAAGCAGCATGGCGTGATGCTCTCGATGGCGTCCAAGTTCCGGTACGTGAAAGATGTCATCCGGGCGAAACAGATGTTTGAGCTCGGTCTCCTTGGCGAGGTGGTGCTCTTCGAGAATTCGTTCCTCTCCAAAGTGGACATGGCCGGCAAATGGAATTCGCAGTCCGAAGTCAGCGGTGGCGGTGTGTTCATCGACAACGGAACCCATTCGGTCGATATCATGCGCTACCTGCTCGGCCCGATCAAAACGATTAAGGTTGTCGAGGGGAAGCGTTTGGCCGGTCTGCCCGTGGACGAAACAGTGCACGTGCTGATTCGAGGAACGAACGGCATCCTCGGTCGAATCGATCTTTCGTGGAGCATCAAGCAGGACAACCCGAGCTTTATCACTGTCCATGGCTCGCACGGCAGATTGAATATCGGCTGGAAGGAATCAACCTACTCGCTCTATTCTACCGGCGAGACGGTTGTCTTCGGTGCTGGCTACGACAAGGTCGCCGCCTTCTCGAGCCAGATTAACAATTTTTCGGACGCAATCTGCGGCCGGGCTGATTCGCTGATCAGCGAAGCTGACATTCTTGCGTCGGTTGAAGTCATCGAAGCGGGTTACCGCTCTCTCCGTTCAACAGACTGGGAGACGGTTGGCTCATCGACCGCAGCAGCAAGACCCGCGGCAAACGGAGCAGCTCTCAATCCTGCGGGGCTCGCCTAGCAGACTGAAGCGTTTCGAAGGAAAGACGAGGGAAGATGGACACCGGCCGAGTTCGCATTCATCCGACAGCGCTGATAGAAGCGGGCGTAGAGATCGGTCGTGGAACCTCCGTTTGGGACAACGTCCACATACGTCATTCGACCACTATCGGCGAAGAATGCATCATCGGCGAGAAAACCTATATCGCCTACGGTGTTACGATTGGCAGCCGGGTAAAGATCAACGCTTTCGTTTACATCTGCAATGCGGTGACGATTGAAGACGGCGTCATGGTAAGCGCGGGAACGGTGTTCACCAATGACCGCTTTCCCCGCGCGACAACTCCGGATCTCAAGAAGCTCCTGCCGTCTGATCCAAATGAGCACACGCTCCCAACGTTAGTGAAGGCCGGAGCTACCATCGGCGCCGGATGCACCATCGGAAACGATCTCACTATCGGGCGCTTCGCCATGGTCGGCATGGGATCGCTTGTGACCCGCTCGGTGCCCGATTTTCATCTCGTCTACGGGCACCCTGCCGAATCCGTGGGTTGTGTGTGCCGTTGTGGTCAGCTTCTTCTTCGTTTTCTCGAGCTGAGCGGCGATCCGCTCAATATCGAGTGTTCGAGCTGTGGCTTAGGATACTGTGTGTCAGGAGCGCGAGTCGAAGAGCTTGCGCCGTAACGGATAACGCTGGTGGTGGGGGTGTGTGAGCATGAACGAAGAGCGGTGGGGAATAGTCGGCGGGGGAATGCTCGGGCTTTCGCTTGCGTTGCGTCTGGTCAGTCAGGGCAAGCACGTCACCGTTCTCGAAGGTGCGTCCTCTATCGGCGGCCTCGCCGGAACTTGGACAATCGGTGATATTCAGTGGGATAAGCACTATCACGTCACCCTGCTTTCGGATCGCGCTCTGCGCCGATTAATCGCTGACATCGGCCTGGAACACCAGTGCCGTTGGACGCAGACAAAAACCGGCTTCTTCGACGGCCGCCGAATCCATCCACTTTCTGATGCGCTGGACTACCTCACCCTTCCGTCGTTGACACTGATCGAGAAAATGCGGCTTGCCGCTACTATTGTCTACGCTTCGAAGCTGAAAGACTGGCAGGCTCTCGAGAAGATCCCCGTCATCGAGTGGCTCACCAAGCTTTCCGGCGAACGAGTGGTGAACCGTTTGTGGATTCCGCTCCTGAAAGCGAAGCTGGGCCGCAACTATGAGCTCGCTTCTGCGGCGTTTCTTTGGGCGGTGATCTCGCGCCTGTACGCTGCTCGCCGAACCGGATTGAAAAAGGAGATGTTCGGCTACGTAGAGGGCGGCTACCGGACGATTCTCGAACGGCTCGAAGCAACTCTGACCGACTTCGGCGCAGAGGTAAAAACCTCCCACAGGGTACGCGGAGCGCACCCGCTCGTCGATGGATCGGTTGAGGTGCATTGCGAGGGGCGACACCCTATGGTTTTCGACCGAGTCGTGGTAACGACACCGTGCCCCGCCGTCCCGCATATCTGCCCCGAGCTGACGCCGGAAGAGCAGCACATCCTGCGCGGGGTGAAGTATCAGGGTATTTTGTGCGCATCGCTGCTTCTCTCGCGTCCGTTGTCCGGAAACTACCTCACGTACATCACCGACGAAAAAGTTCCGTTCACCGCCGTAGTAGAGATGTCTGCTCTTGTGGACAAAGCAAACCTCGGCGGCAATACTCTCGTGTATCTCCCGAAGTATGTTGATTCGGAAGACGAAGCATTTCTGCTTTCCGACGAGCAGCTTCAACACTCCTTCTGGCGCGGGCTACGACGTCTCTATCCGGAGCTCACCGAGGCGGACGTCGTCGCGTTCGAAATCTCTCGCGTCCGGCACGTGCTTGCCATCCCGACTCTGGACTACTCCAAGCGCGTCCCTCAGATGGAAACGTCGATCCCAAACCTGTTCCTCGTCAACTCGGCTCAGATAGTAAACGGCACCTTGAACGTCAACGAGACAGTCGGTCTCGCCTTCGACGCAGCGGAAAAACTCCTCTCGCTCCCTGCTCGCGAGCCGGTAAGGATTCGAGCACGCGCATGAGCACGAAGCGACCGATAGCGAGTCTTTCTCTCGATCTTGACAACAAGTGGTCGTATCTCAAAATCCACGGCGAAGAGTCGTGGAAAGAGCACCCAACCTACCTGCCGCTTGCCATTCCGCGGATCCTGGAGATTCTCGCAGAGGAGGATCTCAAGATAACGTTTTTCGTGGTTGGGCAAGATGCGGCCGATCCCCGCAATCAACCCGTGCTCAAGGCGATTGCTGACGCTGGGCACGAGATAGGGAATCATTCGTACGATCATGAATCTTGGCTGCATCTGCACTCCGAAGCTGAGATTCGAGACGAGCTCTTGCGCGCTCACCAGACCATCGAGTCGGTAACCGGCTTCAGTCCGAAAGGGTTCCGCGGACCGGGGTTCAGTGTTTCCGAGACAGTTCTCAAGGTCGTCCGGGAGCTCGGATACGACTACGACTGCAGCACCTGGCCGACCTTTATTGGCCCACTCGCGCGAGCGTATTACATGAGGACGGGTGAGTTCTCGGAAGAGCAACACGAAGACCGCGCACAGCTCTTCGGGAAGTTCAGCGAAGGCTTCCGGCCACTCGGTGCCTATCGGTTTACCGGCGCAGCACGGGGTCTCATCGAAGTTCCGGTCAGCACTCTCCCGGTCTTCCGGCTTCCGGTCCACATCAGCTACCTTCTCTACCTCAGAGGAGTCTCGGAAGGGCTGAGCAACTTGTATTTTCAGGCGGCGATGCAGTGGTTTCGACTTTTCCGTACCCCGCCGTCATTGCTGCTGCACACGCTGGACTTCTTGGGTGGCGACGATGAGCGAGATCTCGGATTCTTCCCCGCAATGAACGTCTCCGGTGCGGAGAAAGTCCGGTTTGTCCGCGGCATATTGCGCGCTTTGAAGCGGCAATTCGATGTGGTTCCAATGGGCGAACACGTCCAACATGTCATCCGGCAGCCGCTCAAATCGATAACGCCGAAGTTCGACGACTCTGAAGCTCCGAGCCGACAAGCAAACGACTCTTCCGGGCAGCCCCTCCGGCACCAGGCGTAGCGTAACCGCGCTCTTGCCCTTTCGTTCAGGTCTTTGTACCCTCGGCCCGACCGCGTGAGCGCCGAGAAGAGCGAGCACCGGAGAGTCCATATCGCAGCAACTTTTACCGAGAAGACCGATCAATTGAGCCGCTTTCAGATTAACGCTTGGTACTCCGTGGCACTGCTCGTCTTGACTGCCTACGCTGCGTTTCTTCTCTCACTCAACGCGCTGCCGTTTCCAGACATTCCAAATCACCTGACCCGGGCCTACATCATGGGCCATATCGGCGAGAGCACCGAGCTGCAGCAGAGCTTTGGATTCAGCCCGCGCTTTATTCCGTATTTTCTCGGCGACTGGTTCCTCGCACTCCTCACCAGGGTCCTCCCACTGTTCACCGCCGGCACTGTGTGGGTGACTGCGCTGTTTCTCTTCTTCCCTTTCTCGGTGTGGTATTACCTTTGGTCGCGCGGCACAGACCGCGAATCAACACTGCTGATTCTGCTCCTGTGTCCCGTGTTTGCAACGGGCTACTACTTTCTGAGCGGCTATCATGCATATTGCTTGAGCGTTAGTCTGGTATTTTGCGCGCTGGGCTTTTGGGAAAACTGGCAGAAGCCGTCCACCGGTACACGGCTGCCGCTCTATTTCACTTTCGCGCTTCTCTGCCTCGCCACCTACTTTACGCATCTCGCCGGATTCGTATTTTTGGCTGCGATTCTGGGCCTCAGCGTGCTGGCGAGGCTCGTTCGTCGGTCGCTCACCGCCCTCGGAAGTGTCGTCAGTCTGACTCCATGCGCTTTGCTCTGTGCCTATCATGCAGCAGGTGCTCATTTGGGAGCGAGCTCCGGCGATGTGTGGATTCACCGGACCTTTCTGCAGAAAGTGCTGACTCTTTCAGCGATGTTCATCCGCTTTGATTACACATTCGATACGGGCATCGTCATCGTTTTTCTCGGGCTTCTTGCAGTGCTTATTTGGAGCGCGATCAGGGATCGAAACGCTCGCGGCGACAATGATTCCGCGACACTTTTCGAGCTTGGTATCATCATTGCCGGTCTCACCGCGTGTTACCTGATTCTTCCCGGCGACATGCCGCCTGCGCTCGAGGTCGACCAGCGCGCCTTGCCCTTTGCGTGCATTTTTTGCTGCCTGTTCGCAGTCCGCGCAGCCAGTGCTTCTCTCCGTGCACGATGGGAGATCCAAGCGTGGTGCCTCGCACTCAGTGTATTGAACCTGGTTTACATTTCGAGCTTTTTGCTCAATGCGAATCGCGAGCTTACCGAGTATGTCTCCGCCCTAGGTCGCGTTCCTCGAGGTCAACATCTCGTTTCGATCTCCACCCGACCGCCGCTCGGGAGGTTGGATATCGGCACCCACCAAGCGGAGCTCTACAACGTGCTCGGAGGCGGAATCGCTCCCGAGCTATTCGCGGAGAACACCGCCGGAGACCAGTTCTCCTACTTTCGCTACCTCCGGGATTGGTACAGCCCCGGCAGATTTTGGTATCAGCGGAAGCAGGACGGCACGGTGCGGTGGGATCTGATCGTCTCGCAATACCAGTATCTGATTGTGACGAAGCCATTCGATCGGGAACGCCTCAAAATCGCTCGCCTGAACGAGATCTTCTCGAACAGCTCCGCCACGGTCTTCCAGATCGCTGACCCCTCGGGCCGTGTCCCCTAAGCTCGTGCGAGCGCTAAGCGAGCGTCGAACGAATTCTTTGAGCTAGAAATAATAGGTACTTAGCGGCGTTCGCCGGATCAAAGCAGTGTCGCAACGAGCGGTCGACATCGCCGATTTGACTTACATCGCTCTTCGAGACACGCTCGTGGCCCTGGATTGGGTAGAAGAGAGTATTTGCACCCTGAAGAGGCGCGGACTCGAGCGTTCTCTCGAGGGTGCAGCGGTAGTGAAGGTTTCCATTCCCACGACGAGACGTCTTTGCAGGCAAGCTGCCCTTCGTCGGCCCCAGCGCGCCGCGGAACGGGTGAGCTTCGTGGTGCTGAACACTTCAAAGCGCAGATTGCGTCATGAGGTGTTTTGCATCTCGATTCTCACCTAGACCTAGAAAGGAGGTTTGACCATGTCAGAGAGTCAAACCGGCGTGACGTTGCCGTTCGCACAGAACACGGCAATCGTCGGCGGCGGCGCGTTGGTCTGCGGACTGATGAATGCCGTTTTCAACTCCCTTCGGCTCCGTCGGATGCTGATTCCCAGGATCTACATCCCCGACTGGCGGTACAACTCGCTGAAACGATTTTACTGTCACTACGGGGACAACGACATGGAGCAGGCGCTGGGCCCTGAATGGTCGAGCTACGCCCGTAGCCTTCCGTTCGGCACCAACCTTCGCATCTCCCAACGAGTCGTCGAACAGCTTCGCGGCTTCCAGCTTGCGAGAAAGTTCGGGCTGGAGATTGTGACTGACCGTCTCGACGCGAGGAGCTTCACCTCGGTCCTCCGAAGACATCGCATTGACCTCATGCTGGTCGCCGGATTCGGGCTCAAGATTCCGCAGTCCGCCCGTCTGTACCTGCGCAAGGACGATGCGCCGAAGGGGAAGAAGGAGCGCGCCTTCATCTTCCACCCAAGCCGCGCGCTTCCGAATCCCACGGCCAAGCTGCTTCCTCAAGGGAGCGAGTATCGGGGCGCAGCGATCTTCCGCGAAGTGGTTCAACCGCGAACGCTGTCGGAGCCTCTTGCATGCGCACGGCCGACAGCCCGCTCGGAACGGGAACCCACCCTTCCGGAGCTTCAAGTCGTGATGCTCGAAGTCGGCGAAGACTGGGATAGCGGAAAAATCGTCGAAGTCGGTCAGTGTTACCAGCCGCCCGCGTTCATGGAGCACGAGCTCGGGCCCGAGTTCGAGGACGTCCGCGCGCAGAGCGTGATTGACCTCACAGCCACGATGATCGGAGTTCTTTGCCGCGACCGCCTGCACAGGCGTGTCTTCACGGCAGACCAGATGGCGACCTGCGGCTTTGAACGAACGACGTTGCTCGGCATGGGATATACGGAAAAGGAGGTCCGAAATGCGATGGAGCGTAAAAAGCGTCGCCGGCAAAATGGTGATTGAGCGGCTTCCGCGACCGAATTCGCACTTTTGCGAAAACCGGTTGCTACGACGCGCTCATCGCTTGAAGCGAATCCCGATTCGCTTCTGCCTGAGGTTGTGACAATGGTGATACCGCTGCACACCCTCAGAAGTTTGCTTGGTCCGAAAGGCAGATCGGTTAGATTCTTGTGAGGAAAGGGCCTTCAGGGCGCAATCCGCCTCTTGCCGCCGGGGGAAGAGGGCAGATTCCTTTACAAGGCGGACTTTCCGACATATGAGATAAAGAACATCGCCGAGGAGCGTCGCATGTCTACGTTACCATCCCACCTTTCTTCGAGCCGTGACGACGATTACTATTTTACCCCCCAGTTCCTCTCAGTGGTCGAAAGCCTGAACGAAGGCGTGCTGATTGCCGATCCAGACGGCTTCACAATCTTCGTGAATTCTCGAATGGCGGATCTGACCGGATTTTCCAAAGAGGAAATTCTCGGCCGCCGAGTCTACGAAGTCTTTTTTCCAGCCGGCAGCGCAGAACAGGAACGTGAAGCTGCTCGAATGGAGGCGCGCTACCAGGCTCGCAAGCAAGGTATCGCTGAGAACTATGAGCTCCAGATTACGAGGAAGGACGGAAAGCAGGCCTTTCTCGAGATCAAAGCCGGCCCGCTCTTCGATCGAGACGGTAAGATCAGCGGCTCGATCGGCGCTATCTCAGACGTGACCCAGGCGAGGCATCTTCAGGATCAGCTCCGCTGGTCCCAAAAAATGGAAGCTGTCGGACGGCTCGCAGGCGGAGTCGCCCACGACTTCAACAACCTTCTGACAGTGATCCAGGGATATGCGGATCTTTTGCGCCAAGAGCTCGATCCGTGCGATCCGCACACCCGCAAAGTGGACGTCATTCGCGAGGCAAGCGAAGCCGCCAGCACTCTCACGCAGCAGCTTCTCACCATCAGCCGCCGCCAGGTGGTTCAAATGAGGCCCATCAATCTGAATGACGTGATAGAAAAATCGCTCCGCGTCGTGCAGGGGCTTCTTGGCGAGCGTGTGAAGCTGATAGTCGATCTCAGCACCGATGTGCCTCTTGTCCGAGGCGACGCAGGTCAGATTCAACAGATACTTCTCAATCTTACAGTGAATGCGCGAGACGCAATGCCGGACGGCGGAACATTGCTCATCGAGTCCACTACGGTCGATAAAAGCGGGGCCATTCTCGAGCACGGCCTTCCCTCCCCTGACGGTCGCTTCGTTCGCTTGCGAGTCGAGGACACCGGACAAGGAATGGACGAAGAAGTGAAGGCTCATCTCTTCGAGCCGTTTTTTACTACGAAGCGCAACGGCCTCGGCTCGGGCCTCGGGCTATCGGTCACGTTCGGAATTGTGGAGGAGCATAACGCCGAGATCCGGGTTTCGAGCGAGCCGGGCCAGGGGGCAACGTTTGATATCTCATTCCCCGCAATGGAAACACCAGTGTCAGAGCTTTCCCGGCTCCCGGAGTGGCACGGCCTGACTGGTGCCGAAACAATTCTGGTGGTGGAAGACCATATCGCGGTGCGTGTGCTCCTTCGTGAGACGCTCCAACGCTACGGATATCAGGTACTCGAGGCGGACGACGGACGCGAGGCGCTCGATCTCCTTCAGCGTCAGGATGTCCCCCCAATTGATCTGCTGATCACGGACCTCATCATGCCTCGAGTGAACGGAATCGAGCTCGCGACCACGATGCGCGACTTCAATTCCGAGCTCGCGATCATTCTTATTTCGGGATACGCCGACGATCCGCTCATCGGCCAGAAGACCCGGGAGCTGGGCTATACTTTTCTACCGAAGCCGTTCAGCCCAGAAGTGCTCGCGCAGGCCGTTCGCGCGGCAATCGACAAGAAACGAGCAGCACGTGTGACCGTGTAGCGCACAGCTGCCTTTCGAACGGAAATTCAGATATCCAGCTCAATCTGATCCGCCCGGTCGCAGATCAACCGATAGCGCGGTGCCGGATCCGCTCCCATGAGCTGGTTCAAGGCCTCGTCGACCGCCTGCTGATCGTCGATGTTCACCCGGAGGATAGTCCGATTCTCCGGATTGAGAGTCGTATCCCAGAGAGTATCCGGGTTCATTTCACCGAGACCTTTGTAACGGATAATCTTCGGCGAACGGAGATTGTTCTTCTTGATCACCTGAACCAACTCTTCATCGGAGTAGGCCCACAGCGAACCACCCGAGCTGTGACCGTTCAATTTGCCGTTCGCTTTTTTCTTCCCGCCCTTCGCTTCACCATTTGCAGCTTTTTTCATCGAAGGCGTCGAGATACCATACAGCGGCGGCTTACCGATATAGATCGCACCTGCCTCGATGAGCCCACGCATGTGTTGGAAAAAGAACGCGAGCAGCAAGGTCGCGATGTGCATCCCGTCCGCGTCGGCGTCAGTAAGGATGATCACCTTTCCGTAGCGGAGCTTCTCGGGTCGAAGCGTGTCCCCGATGCCGCATCCAAGAGCCGATATAATATTCGAAAGCTCCTTGTTCTCGGCAACCTTCTTCGCTGACGAGTTCATCGTGTTCAGGACCTTGCCCCGAAGCGGAAGCACTGCCTGGAACGCACGGTCGCGGCCCTGCTTCGCGCTGCCGCCGGCGCTGTCCCCTTCTACGATGAACAGCTCTGTTTTCTCCGGACGATTGCTGCTGCAGTCTGCAAGCTTTCCGGGGAGGGTCAACCGATGGCTGATTCCGATCTTTCGCCGAACCTCTTGGCCCGCGGCGCGAGATGCAGCTCGCGCCTTCGCCGCAAGAACGATTCGATTGATGATTGCCTGCGCCGCAGACGGCTTTTCATTGAGCTGCTGCTCCAGGGTTCGAGTGATGTTCTCGACGAGCGGCGCAACCTCCGGATTATTGAGCTTACTCTTTGTTTGTCCCTGAAACTGCGCTTGATGGACCTGGCTCGGAAGCTTCACGGCCACGATACACATAATCCCTTCACGGATATCTTCGGCGCCGAGCTTCACGCCTTTCAGATTCACGTCATGGACCGCGATGTAATTGCGAACTGCCTTCGCGATACCGGCCTTGGCGCCGATCTCATGCGATCCGCCGTCGCCGGTGAAGATCCCGTTTGCATAGGAATAGAAGTCTTCGCGCGTGGACTCGGTCCAAACGAGCGCGACGCTCACCTCAATCTCTTCCTTCCGCTCGATGAAAAACGGCTCTTCGCCGATGACCTTCGCCTTCTTCTCCTCGATCAACTGCTTCAGGTAGGCGCGGATCCCATCGGGATAGTAGTATTCCTCGGTCTGGTGTTTCGCCTCGTCCGTAAACAGAATGCGAAGCCCGGGATTCAGATAGGCGCGGCTCTGCATCGTCTGTTTGAGAATCGACGATTGAAATTGGATCGTCGGGAAGATGTCTGCATCGGGCCGAAAGAATATCGTGGTTCCGGTACCTCGTGCGGACTTGTTCGTGACCTTCAGTCCACTCGTCGTTTTGCCGCGGCTGAACGTCTGCTGATATTCCTTTCCGTCCCGACGAACGGTAGCGACAAGCGTTTCGCTGAGCGCGTTCACTACAGAGCTTCCCACCCCGTGAAGACCGCCCGCGGTCTGATAGTTCTTGTCGGAAAACTTTCCGCCCGCGTGAAGCGTCGTCAAAATCAGCTCGAGCGCCGGCTTCTTGTGGACCGGATGGTTTTCGACCGGAATACCCCGCCCGTTGTCAGTCACGGTAACGCTGGTTCCATCGGCGTGCAGCGTCACTTCAATTCGATCGGCGTGGCCATTCATGGCCTCGTCGACGCTATTATCCAAGATTTCGAACACGAGCTGATGCAAACCGGCCGGCGTGTCGGTTCCGGCAATGAACATCCCCGGACGCTTGCGGACCGGCTCGAGGCCCTCGAGAACTTCAATGTCTTCTGCGGTGTACTTTTTCGACATATTGCCTACGCTTCAAAAAGATCTTGGGGGGCAGCCGCTAATCCACGAACCGGCAGGCCGCGTTTGACGAGCTTGAGGCCGCGCTTCGCTCGACCCATGAACGTCAGCTCCGCAACTTTGATTTCCTTCGCGGAGCCCTGAGCGACATCGACTCGAACGGTGCTTTTCTTGTCAACTGATGCAGCAACAACCAGTCGGTCATCGCCCGGCAACCGGGTCAGGATCACGCCTTTCCCTGCGCCGGTGAGCTTTGGAATTTCGCTCGTCAAGAAATAGACGGCGTAGCCTTGCTCGCTGACGAGAAGCACGCTGTCCTTCACGATCGGCACAACACCCTGCATCGTATCGCCGTTTGACAACCTCATCAGGCGTTTACCGCTTTTCTTCGTGCTCTGAAGCTGAGTGTAGTCGATGAGGAAGCCGTACCCTGCAGCGCTGAAGAGAAGCAGATCTTGTTTCACCGACTCTGGCTTCTCCATCTGTTCGCGGGTGAGCACCATGCACGAGACAATCTGTTCGCCGTCAGCAAAGCGGAACATCTTCTGCACCGGCTCACCGAAGCCCGACGTGGAAGTCACATCGAAGACCGGAGTGGTATACATGTTCCCCTGGTTGGAGAAGATGACCAGTGTGTCACGTGTATCGGCCTTGGCGACAAAAGAGAGTGCGTCCCCCTCTCGAAGACGCGTCGTCTGGGGATCGTTGGTGGTCCGAATCCTCTTGAGCCAGCCGTCCCGGGAAACAACCACAAAAGCGAGCTCGTGCTGAACGTATTCCTCCTTGTCGAACTCCGGCTCTTCGAAATCGGACACGATAGGAGATCGGCGGGAGTCTCCAAAGCGATCTGAGATGCGCTCGAGGTCTTTCGAGACCACGCCATGGAGCGCTTTCTTGCTGCCCAAAATTTTCACAATCTCCGCGACCCTGGCTTCCTTCTCCCTCAGCTCTCCGGTGATCTCTTCAATCGAGGTCTTCGAGAGCTGATAGATGCGGAGGTCCACGATGAACAGCGCTTGCGGTTCGGTGAGCTTGAACCGGGCCTGCAGCTTGGCAGCCGCATCGGCGCGCCCGTCGCTTTTGCGAACGATTCGGATCACTTCATCGAGCGCATCAAAGATGCGAACGAGGCCTTCGAGCAGATGGATCCGCTCATCGAGCTTGCCCTTCTCGAAAAGGAGCTTTTTCCGAACTACATCGACCCGAAAAGTCAGGAACTGCTGGAGCATGTCGCGGAGCGAAAGGAGCGCCGGACGCGCTGACAGAGGGTTCGCAGTCGGAACCAGAGCGGTCATATTGACGTTGAAGTTCTGCTGCAGAGTCGTATTCTTGTAAAGAAATGCAAGCGCCTTCTCAGGATCCGCACCCGGTGCGAGCTCGAGAACTATTCGCACTTCGTCAGTCGATTCATCACGGATATCAACGAGCTGCGGAACTTTTTTCGAGATGATGAAATCGGCGATCTTCTCGACCAGAGCAGACTTGTCGATCGCGTAAGGGATGGAGGTAATGACAATCAGGTCCTTTCCTCGCGAGGACTCTTCGAGCTTGTGCGCCCCCCGCATCCGAATCGCCCCCTTCCCGGTGCGATAGACCTCTCGGAGCTCCTTCGGACTGTTCAAGACCAAGCATCCCGTCGGAAAGTCCGGTGCCTTCACCGCGCTCAGAAGCTTTGCTTCCGGAGCTTCTTCGTCCTCGAGCAGGATGAGGAGAGCTTTCACCACTTCTTTGAGGTTATGCGGCGGGATCGCCGTTGCCATTCCGACTGCGATGCCGGATGCGCCGTTGACGAGGAGATTTGGAACTCGTGCCGGGAGGACAACCGGCTCTCTCGTGGTCTGATCGAAGTTGTCACGTTCGCTGACTGTTTCTTCCCCAATGTCACCGATCACTTCCATCGCGAAAGCGGTGAGCCGCGCTTCGGTGTATCGGTAGGCTGCCGCAGCGTCCCCGTCGAGCGATCCGAAGTTTCCCTGCCCGTCGACCAATGGATAACGGAGGCTGAAGTCCTGAGCCATTCGAACCATGGCTTCGTAGCAGGCGCTGTCGCCGTGTGGATGGAAGCGAGCAAGAACCTCACCGACGACGGCTGCAGACTTGCGGTGATAGCGCTCCGGAGTCAGGTTTAGCTGACTCACCATTGCGTAAAGAATTCGGCGCTGAACCGGCTTGAGACCGTCTCGTACGTCCGGGAGAGCCCGACTGCTGACGACGCTTAAAGCATACGTCAGATAGCGGTTTTGGGACTCCTGCGCGATATCAACGTCAATTATGTCCACAACTTAGCTCCTTAAAGCTCGATCAACGAATCTGAACTGAACGATAATCTGGATTACGCAATACGCAAAGCTCGGGTGACTCACAACGGAAAAGGTAGCCCGGTTCTCGGCCGCAGACCGTACACGGCCACGCCTAAGAATTTCCGATATATTTCCTCGCATTCCCGTCGCGCTCAGACCGACGGTTCCTTATGTGCTTTTAGCACTAATTCTGCTACGTATCCGGGGTAAATATGTCGAAAGCCACAGCCAAAATCCGCGAGGTCGAGCCGACTCCCTCTCATATTCCCGGAAGCCGTGTCACTCCGCGCGACAGCATAGCATTAAAGCTCGGTCTCGCACTGCTTGGCACTTTGCTGGCCTTAGTCGTTCTCGAAGTCGGAGTTCGAAGCATGGCCCGAGAAAGCATCTCCGCCGGTCCCGCGTGGATGGATCGCGCGACCGAATCTTACGTGCCGGAATCGTCACCGGATAATCGCAATTTCGCGTATGCGCCTGAAAAGGCTCCCGGCACGTTCCGTATCGTGGTGATCGGCGATTCGTTCACCTTCGCCGGCAAAGTCCACTTCGACGACAACTTCGCGACGAGGTTGGGACGGATGTTGAACCTAAACGATCATCAACCGAAGGTCGAAGTGCTGAACTGGGGTGTGCCGGGCTTCTCTACCTTTCAGGAGCGCGAGCTCGTGAAAAAGGCGCTCCTGAGCTATCAGCCGGACGTGATCTTGCTCGAGATCACTCTCAACGATCCGGAGCTCACACCGTTCAGCCAGCGGAATGACCGCGTCGAGAAGCGACGTGAGCGGATGATGCGATCCTTTCTCGCACAGCATTGGAAGACGTACGCGCTGCTGATGAACCGAATCTACAACACGCTCCAGAATCGGGAGTATCTGGATTATCATCACGACCTCTTCAATGACGCCAAAACGTGGGGAACGTTCAGCGATTCGCTCGAAAAGATCGGCGACATGGCGAAGAATCACAACGTTCCCGTAGTCGGTGTGATTTTTCCATTTTTCTCTCATGTCATTGGTGACCGATATCCGTTTATCGACATCCACGAAAAGATCGTGGGAGAGCTCGAGAAAGCGGACATCCACCCGCTAGACCTCCGGCCTTTCTACAACGGGATCCCGCCCGAGCGGCTCCAAGCGATTCCCGGCCAAGACGCGCATCCGAACGAGATCGCGCATCGAATCGCGGCCGATGCAATCTACGCGAAGCTCGCTGCCGAGAACCTTATTCCGAAGGAAGCGGAGATTAAGAAGCTTCGTCCCGGTGGACGACGCCTCGCGCGAGCTATCTTCAAAGGAAAGATCGTCGACAGCACGAACGACGACGAAAAGGACAGTGGAGATTCAGGCGAATCGGCGTCCGATAGCTAGGTCAGTTCCAGACTCCGCCTAACGCTTCTTCTTTCCGAACCCCCGACGAAGCCGGTCGTACAACTGAATAACGGGTGCCTCGTATTGAAACGGGACCAACGAGTACGCGAGATCGCAAAGCATGTTGCGAGCACCCTGCTCGGCGAGGTCGTAGAAACAAAGCGAGCCCAATCCCCACTCCCGACCGCGATCTGAATACGGCAGGGTCCGCAAATCAATCTTCTCGGGGAACACATCGAGTGTTTCAAGCTCCTCAACGACATCGGGCAGTGAAAGCACCCGTTCCGTAAACGCGTTCAGGACGAAACTCCACTTCCCGAGATCGAACTCAGCAGGGTCATCCGACTCCCGATAGATGCGGAGAAAGTTGTCGAGTGTCCGTCGGAGGGAAAGCTGATCGTCATCGATCACCGTTAAAATCCGCTGACACAGAGGAAGCGCCGCGAATGTGGAGATACCCCACGACCTACCGGCGTCGATGACAACCACATCGAACTCCCCTTGGAGCGCCCCGATGAGAGAGCTGACATAGCCTGCAATACTCGGGGCGTTCTCGATAACGTCCGCTTTGAAGTGAAAGCTTTCACCGTAGTGCTCGGGTTGCCCGAAGACGACAAGCCGTCCATCAAAGCCCTCGACCGGAAAGCCGAGCTCACGCAGCTGATATGGAGCAACCTTGCCCTCGCGAATTGTCTCCGCGATCAGCCGACGCTGGGAAGCGCCGACTCTCGCCCAATCTGTCAGATGAGGATTGACGTCATCGAGATCAATAAGCGCGACTCGTAAATTGTTACGGGCCCAACATCCGGCTAGCCCACCGGCAACAGTCGAGCCGCCGACGCCGCCTTTGAACTGAACGACAGCAATGACGCCCTGATCTTTTTGGGTTCCGCTGCTCGAACCGGGCACGTCGCAGTCCAAGATGAATTGGGCCATCTGCCCGATGTCGGCAACGGGCATCACTCGAATTCGAAGCGAACGACGGAGCTCGATTCCGTGGGCCGCGTAGACCTCGTTGTTCAGCACAACAGCGACAGGAACCTTCGCGTAGCTGACAAGATACTGCCGGAGGTGGTCTTCGAGATCGCGATAGCATCCAGGACCGAGAAAACAGAGATCGGGGGGTTCTTCCGCTGCAAGCGAGCTCAACGAACCGGGGTCGCTCTCGACAATCTCGACGCGCCGCACGCCCGCTTGGCGCAACGCCTCCTCGACGCGAGCTGAGAGCATCGCGCGAGCGTCGTCCTTGATGTCGAGAACAAGAATTCGCATCGTCCCTTATTCGCCAAGCACCTGATTCATCAGGGTGGTGAGGTCTTCTACCGCAAACGGCTTTTGCAAGTACGCATCCGCACCCTGCAGGACGGCCCACTCACACGCATCTTCATCGCCCTCTGCAGAAACAACGATAACCGGAATCCCCGGAGAGCTTCGTTTGATCTCTCTGCAAAGCTGGAATCCATCGGCCATCGGCTTGCCTTCCGAATCGAGTAACCGCAGGTCCAGAAGCACCAGGTCTGGCTGTTCGACAGTAAGAATCTGCGTTATTCCCATGGGAAGTTGCGAATACACCGCGGCAAGGTGACCAGCTTGTTTCACCACTGTCGCAATGATTGCCGCCTGTGACGGCGAGTCTTCTACGATCAAAA
The DNA here is from genome assembly GCA_046328905.1 of Bdellovibrionota bacterium. GTDB lineage: Bacteria > Bdellovibrionota_C > UBA2361 > SZUA-149 > CAZDWZ01 > JAXLVP01. Next base: position 2,704,346 of record JAXLVP010000001.1, on the reverse strand, counting down.
TCTTTGCTTGCTGTGTCACGGTTGTCCCTCCGATTGAGTGTCTTGGCCCGGCTTCTCGGCTACTTCCGCCACGTCAGGCGGCAACAAGCTCGGCCCCGGTGCGAGATTGAGTCCTTGTTCTCGCAGTCTCACCATCCAGCGCGATTTGCGGGTGAGAAGCTGCCATTGCCGTTTGCCGTTCGTTACTCCGACGAAACGAAGGATGGGTTGAATGCGAAAGCTTTCGCCATCGGCTTCTTCCAGCTCGACGACCTCGGAGAGGCACGGCACGCCGTCTACGGATTTCATGATCAACAACACGTGGACGGACCGTGAGATACGCCGGATGATATTTGCCAAAGGAGCACGCGTATCTGCCGCAAGCAGATCTGTCAGACGCCACAGCGCATCCGTTGCCGAGTCTGCAAGGATAGTCGCGGCTGACCCGCGGAACCCACGTTCGAGAGTTTCCAGAAACGCTCCGGCGCACGCACTGTCGATTTCACCGAGCATAATTCGATGCGGTGACCGTCTTGCCGCAGCGCGCAAGAGATCGGCGGCCGTTACTCCAGAGTCATGCAGCGACCCGGGGCGGAGAAACAATTTTTCGACGTTGCTGTTCGGAGCGAAAACCTCGGGGAGCTCCTCGATCGTAACAACCCGTTCGTCCGAGCCGACAGAGCTGAGCAGAGCCGTCATCATCACCGTCTTTCCCGCACCCTCTGAGCCTGCAATCATCACGTTCGCCTCACCAATCGCCATGAGCTCTGCGAGCCACGCCGCAACTGTGGCGGGAAGTGTCTTCGTCTGCAGTATGTCGAAAAACGAAATCGCTTGGCTGCGCGGAATCCGAAAGCACAACCGCGGCTCACCGTTCTCCGTGAGCGTGGCGTCGATCCCGCTGACTCGAGTCCGCCATTTATCCTCGAGCACGCAGTCCGCGAGCGGGTCCTCGGGACCGAACGTCCTCCCCGTTTGGCGGAAGAGGTTGTGCACGAAGCGCAAATAGATCTCGCGCGAGGGAAATCGAAACGGTGTGTCGACAGTGTGATTCCGGCGAATCACTCGAACAGTCTGTGCGCCGTCAACAAAAACATCGCTTACGGAGCTGTCTTCGAACAAAGGCTCCAGCGGCCCCTTGCCGCAACACAGAGCAAACATCTCTTGTTCAACCTGCTCGAGAAGCTTCCGCGAAAGACGGATCTCCTCGCGAAAGCGCTCAGCGACGTTTTGCACACACTGCTGCATCGCCGACCGCGTCTGCCGCTCGTCGGCATCGATGAGCGCAGTATCGAATTGCTCCAGCGCTGCTCCGAGAAGGAGCTCGGCCTGCGGATTGCTTTCCTGCTGCTCAGTGAGCCACCACGGCGCTTCATCGAGCTCGGCGCGGAGTTTCGCGCCACCGAGCCCAACCAGTGATGCGGCAGACGGTTCCGGCTTTGCCGCGGGTGCGTTTCGTGGCGGCTCTGTCTCAGCGGCTTTCGATCGTGCTCCGGTCGAAGGAGCTGCCTTCGTTGCTTTGTCTTCCACGAATCCGGACTCAAGCAGGTAATCGGCGGAGTTGTCGGCAAGCAGGTCGTCCTCACGAACGGAAGATCGGAGCACCGCACCGCGATCATCGGCATCCGATTTCGGCTTGTTTCGTTGAAGCTGCTTGAGAAGACCTGCCATAGTCCTGCTTGTTCCGTGTATGCTGCGCGTCGGCGCGAGCTACTCTTCGTCCTCGTAGTCGTCGAGCGGGCTCACCGTTCCGTTTCGGTCAATCACTTCGATCGCCCCTGATTTGTTCACTCCATAGGTCACGGGTGATCCCGCGACCCACGCATAGCTGCGAAACTTCCGGCGAACCGCCTTTTTCGGCGAATCCGTCGGCTGCGGCACTCCCTTGGCCGGTTCGACGGGCATGGTTGATTTCGCCGCTCGGTCCGGTATCGTCTGCTCCACTGAGGCCGGTGTCGTTGCCGAGATTGATGCATTCTTCACGGACTCGTCGGGTTTGGTGGACGGAGCCGACGGCGCAGCTGGTTGCACAGCAGCGGAATTCTGCTTGGGCTCGTGACCCGATTCGATGTCAGCCTGCTGAGACGTCTCCGCCGCAGATACATGCGACGTCGGGACATCGCCAATCGGTTGCTTAAGCGGCTTGAGGTTCCTTTTCGCAGCAACGCTGGATGCCGGCGGAGTATGGACCTGCGTTTGCTGCGCGGTCATTGCAGGCGTTACCTGCTGCGCCGTCGGCGGTACTGCAGCTAACGGAGGCGGCTTTGGTGTCGGGCGCGGAGGCGCTTCGGGTTGCTGAGCTGCCGTTTCCGGAGGTGCGTCTGCCGCGAGAGAGAGCTTTGCGATGAGGGAGCCCGCGCGAAGCGGTACGCCCGCACGCTTGCCGATGAGGTCTTCAACTTTTGTGAACGCGCCCTCTGGCACTGTTTCGATCGGTCGAATCTCGAGCATAACATCATCCGGCTGAATGATCTGGCCGGCTACCAAGCTGTTGCGGACCGTCACCACTTCGAGAGTGGAGATGCGATTCGATTGGGTGGCGACTGCGCGGCTGTTGCCGTCCGAGAGCAATCCGGACACAAAGATCGTCGACGCGAGCAGACCCAAGACAGCGGGAAGCTGCCACTTCGGCTTCGATCCGAGAAGGTCTGGGTGAACTCTCATACTAAGTGCTCGGTCACGCTCGCTAAAAATGTGTCGATTTCCTGAGGGCTTATTGTTTTAATTATCGACAAAACTCGTCTTGACCTTGAGCCGTTCATAACGCTGCGGACATTTCACGCAGGAACCACTAACTCTTCGGAAAGTCAGCGCAAATCTTATGTTCCGGAGACGCGAACGGAATGTGATCGGACGTGCACTCGGAGAACGACGGGCTACGCTCGGAGAGCCGGTTTGCGAGACGGCGCTCTTCATTTGATCATTGAGAGGCAGCCCGGTCTTTTGATACCCATTGATCCTTCGACGAACGCCAGGCAGCGACCGGAATATGTCAGCAGCGACAGACACGACCAAACAGAAGATTGAATGCTTCGAAAGCTGGATGAAAGGTGACCACGTGCTGGTGCACCTCGACTCGCGCAAGCCTGGAGTGCAGGTGCCGCCGCACTTGAAAGACAATCCCAGCCTCACGCTCAAGCTCAGCTACGGTTTCCAAGGCGAGACTACTCACGATGCCGAGCAGATCTCTGTTTATCTGAAATTCGCCGGCCAGTATCAGCTTTGCCTTCTCCCATGGGCAGCAATTTGGGGACTGACCAATGCAGACAGCGAGAACAAAGTTTGGCCGGCGGACCTGCCGAAGGAGCTGCTCAAAGATCTAGCGCTGTCCAAGCTCAAAGAGATCGGCGGAAAGATCTTCTCGCGCGGCGACAAATCGCCCGAGCCTGCCACGGCCGAGCAAACAGCTCCAGCCGGGGAAGCGCCAGATGACGGCAAGAAGAAACGAGCTCCGATGCTGAAGCGAATCAAGTAATTCGCAACGCCCGCCCTCCCAAGAAAAACATCGCTGTTCGAGTGCGCGCGACATCGAGCTCGCACGCGAGCGAGCTCGATGCATTCTATCCCGGCGCCGTTGAAAAAAAAGTGGAGAGGCCCGCCCAGGCGGGAAGACCTCTCCACCGAGTGGTTTTGCCGCACCTTCTACGATCTCGGGACCCAGCTTATCGACCCGACATCGTTCGAATAATGAAAAACTTTTTCTCCCGCGGGATGTTGCGCCATCGCATCGAATGCCTGTTGCGCATCTCGTGAAGTGATTTCGACCTGCACCCCTATGCTCGCCAAGAAACCGGGCAAAAGCGAATCACAGGTCGTTCCAGCGCAATCGAGGTAGCTTTCGTTTTCCGAGTAATATGCCTCTTCTGCGGTTGCCGCGTCTCGAATATCCCCCGCTGCCCGGGCGTCATAAGCCCTCTGGGTGTAGGCTACGAATTCGTGCGAAGCGATAGCCGAGAGAATTCCGATGATGCTCATCGTGGCGAGCAGCTCGATCAGCGTAAATCCGCGGTTGTCTCGTAAGACGCTTTTTGGAGATCGGCCCTGTGTCATGCTGAAGCTTGTTCCCCTGGTCGTAGCTCTCAAGAGCTGTTCGTTGCTCTCGCAAGCGCTTATCTGTAAAGGCTGTAATGATAAGGGCTAATCAATATCTGTACCAGAATCCCCTACCCGGGTTTGCAGCAAGTATCGGCGCGAAATCATTCGAGGGTTGTGATAACGACTGCGGTGACCCGAAGCGTCTTAAGAGTGAAATTCGGGGTCGATTGACAAATATTGTCAGCGGCAAAAAATAACTGTCACCGAGAGCTTAGGCAAAATGCGTGAATCTAAACCTACCGACTCCGCCCGACCACCCGCCTGGCTCGTTCGTTATACTCCAGCGCAGATTGGAATCGGATTTCTACTGCTGACTCTGGTGGCCTGCTTTGTTCCGCTAGACTTCGGCAAAGAGAGCTACGTCTTCCAACGGATCTCGGACGCCTTCCACTTTCCGCTCTTCGGCTTGCTGACCGGAGCGCTCGTCTATGGGCTCCGGCCCCGGTGCCGAACGCTCGTTCGTGCCGTGCTTTTAGCTTCGGCGGTAACGATCGTCGCGGCGGCATTCATCGAATTAGTCCAGCCGTTCTTCGGCCGTTCGCAGAGCTCCACGGACATGGTGAACGGTATGCTCGGAACCGGCGCCGCCGCGCTTGGAATACTCCTTTACCGCCCCGGAAGCGTAGCGCGGATGCTGACTTGGGGAGTGGTGTCACTGGTCGGATTAGCCGCTGTTTTAATTCCAGCGGCAACGGAGCTCGTTGCGCTTCGCCGACAACGCTCGATCATGCCGACGATAGCGGATTTCGAAGACCGTCTCGACTTACAGTTCTGGGAGCCAATCTCCGAGGATGCGCCGGTAGAGAAGGTGCATCGTGTTCCAGTGACTGCCGCCGAAACTGACTCTCAGCTCGGCCGGTCGGCGTTGAGAATAGACACGGTGAGCAACAAGTACAGCGGTGCGGAGCTGCGATTGCACGGCATGAGCTGGAAGGGTCATCGTGAGCTGGTGTTTTTTGCGGCCTCAGACGTTCCATCGACGCTGCTTGTACGCATCGATGATTTCGAAGATTGCTCAGAATACGATTCTCGCTACAACGGGACGTTCGATCTTCACACCGGCTGGAACGAGATACACATCCCGATCGCCGAAATTGAAGCTTCGCCATCCGGCAGAACGCTCACCGTAGACCACCTGAAGCGGATGCTCTTCTTCGTCGAGCATCCGCAGGGAACGCTTTCCCTCACACTCGACCAGCTCGAGTTACGCTAGCCGCACTTTTCTTTACCGACATTTTTGCAGTCAAAATAAATGTGCAGCGTTTTCGGTCAGTTGACTTTTCCGAAACGGCAGATAAGAGCACGTTTCTAGTCGACTATAAGATTGACTAACGCACTCATTCCTAATTAGAAAGAGGGTGTCATTTTTGGTTCCGGGCTATTCAAATTACTTGGAGGAGTTTCATGGAAAACGCACAAGCGGAAAAGGAAGGCGAGAAAGGAGATGATGTTCTCGTCGTGGTCTCAAAGCTGAAAAATTACATTCGTTCCGCTTCCGGAATGAACACGTCAGGCAACGTCGGTCCGGCTCTGTCTGCGATGATTCGAAAGGTGTGCGACCAAGCAATTGAGAACGCCAAGAACGACGGTCGCAAGACTGTCATGGATCGCGATATTCCAACTGCGGTCTAACTCATCTGGTGAGACAATCGTGCTCACCGGAAGACGTCGCAGCTCTGAACGCTCCAGGATTTGCAGCCTTCCTGGAATGTGAAGCGCAGCGAGCCGTCTAGAAGCAGGGTTGTCGGTGACATTCGGTGTCGCTGACAACCCTGTTTTTTTCTCTGCGTCCTCCGCGTCCTCTGCGGTTGCATTTGCAAAGGAGATGCAACCGCGGAGGACGCAGCGGGAAGAACTTAGGCGTAGCTCTTTGACAGCTTCGTTACGGCCTCGATGATTGTTTTTGCCGCGAACTGGATCTCTTCCGACGTGGTGAAACGTCCCACTCCGATACGGATGCTTGCGCGTTGTCGGGCGGCATCCAAACCCAGTGCCTGAAGAACATAGGACGGCGTGCTACTCTGCGACTGGCAGGCGGATCCGACTGAGACGGAGAGCTTGCCGGCGACCTCACTGAGAAACTTCACGCTCTCCAGTCCCGGAAAGGCCAAATTCAGATTACCGACCAGCCGGTTCTCGATCTGAGGACCGTTGAGCAACATCATCGGAAACGCACGTTTCAGCTCGTTGTAGAGCGCCCGCGTCTGATCAGTCATGTGCACTTTGTCTTTGGAGCGCTCCTTGTGGACAATCTTTGCTGCCGCGCCGAACCCGACGATACCCGGGACGTTGAGCGTTCCCGCGCGATATCCTTTTTCATGTCCTCCACCCAGAAGGAGGGGCGTAAGGATAGCCCCCATACTTGCTTGTCGGATGTACAGTGCTCCGATCCCTTTCGGCCCATAGATCTTGTGGGCTGAAAGCGAAATCAGGTCAGCTCCCAGCTCGTTGACGTTCACGGCCATTTTTCCGAGCGCTTGCGTGGCGTCGCAGTGCAGGACGATCTTTCGCCTGGCTGCAATCTTTCCGATCTCCTTTACAGGGTGGATGGCACCGATCTCGTTATTCGCGAGCATGATGGTGATGAGAACCGTATCCGGCCGAATCGCCGTCTCGATGTCTTTGGCGAGCAAGGTTCCGTCAGCGAAGACCGGCAGAAGCGTCACCGAGACGCCTTCTTCCTCGAGCGATTTCAAGGGATCGAGAACTGACCTGTGCTCCGTTACTACGGAGATAACGTGTAGACGTCGACCCGGATCCTCCTTCCTTTTCGCGCGGACAAAACCAAGGATCGCCAGGTTGTTGGATTCAGTCGCCGAGCCGGTAAAGATAATTTCTTCAGCACCGCATTGGATGAGCGATGCAACATCACCGCGCGCGACCTTGACGAGCTCATCCGCAAACCATCCGGTTCGATGTGCGCTCGCAGGATTCCCGTAGTGCTTCTGGAAAACCGGTAACATCGCCTCGACCACACGTGGGTCGACGACGGTTGTTGAATTGTTGTCGAGGTAGACTGGTAGCTCGAGTCCCATGGCGGTCTGCAGCCCTATCAGATGAATAGCCGCCCTCACCGGAAAACGCTCGAGGAGCGAATCCCCTGCAAACAGAGCCGCCTATCGATTCGCTCTAACTCAGTGCGAGCATCCGCTCAAGGGGAATTACAGCCAAACGGCGGATCTCCTCTGGAACCCGAACCTGAGGCTGTTCGTTCTGCAGGCACCGGTAGATCTTCTCCAGTGAGTTAAGCCGCATAAAGGGGCACTCGGCACAATTACAGTGCTCGGCGTTCGGCGCTGCATGAAAAATCTTGTGCGGGCTCGCCTTCTCCATCTGATGCAGAATGCCGGCCTCTGTCACCACGATGAACTCCTTTGCAGGCGATTCCTGGGTGAACTTGAGCAGTGAAGAGGTAGATCCGATGTGATCCGCCATAGAAAGGACCGCATCCCGACATTCGGGGTGTGCGATAACCAGCGACTCCGGATAGCGGGCTTTCAATTGAGTGATGCGCTTCACGTCGAACGTCTCGTGCACGATGCACGAGCCTTGCCAGAGCACCATGTCCCGTCCGGTCTTTTTGATCAGATAGCGTCCGAGATGTTGGTCCGGGCCGAAAATGATCGGCTGATCCTTCGGTATCGACTCGATGATCTTCACCGCATTGGATGAAGTGCAGAGGATATCGCTCAGCGCCTTCACTTCTGCGCTGCAGTTGACATACGTAACTACGGTGTGTCCGGGATACTTCGCCTTGAATGCCCGGAACTCATCGGCAGGACAATTGTCTGCCAACGAACAGCCCGCATTGAGATCAGGGCAGAGGACAAGCTTGTCCGGGCTGAGGATCTTTGCCGTCTCCGCCATGAAAACAACTCCGGCGAGGACGATGATGCGCGCGTTTACCTTCGCGCCGTACTGCGCAAGACCCAAGCTGTCTCCGACATAGTCTGCAACGTCCTGGATGCCGCCTTCCTGATAGTAATGCGAAAGGATGACGGCGTTCTTTTTTGCCTTCAGCTCGAGAATAGCTTCACTCAAGCTCGAGGACGACGAAGAGGATGGTGATGGAATCTGATCGAGAACTTCGAGTGTCATTGCGCCCCCAGAGGGACTTTCTTGCGGATTCACGACAATTAATCTAATTATTCCGGCGAAGAAAGTCAAACGAGGCGGTCAAAGTGATGCATTCCACGCGCGCTCACGTCTGGATCTCAGGAACTGTTCAAGGCGTCGGCTTTCGCGAATCCACGCGCGAGCAAGCGTTGAAGCTCGGAGTGCAAGGATGGATCAGGAATCTTCCGGACGGTCGTGTGGAGGGCGTATTCGAAGGTGCACCCGCTGCCGTCGATGGAGTCTTGCGATTTGTAAGAAAAGGACCGTCGCACGCTGTCGTCGAAAGCTTGATCATCAACGACGAGCCGGTGACGGGCGAGTTTAGCTCGTTTACCGTTCTGAGAGGGAAACCTTGAACCCAGGTGGACGAATGACCTTCGGCCTCACTCGTATTTCGCTCTGTCGCGTGCGCCCTCTGCTCTTCGCTCCACCGCTCGTTTGCTTGCTGCTCAGTCCTCCATCGGCGACATCCGAGGAACCACCGTGCATCGATTACAGCGCGAGAGCCGAGCTCGCGAACTGTTCCTATTACCGATCAAAGCGCGCTCAAGTTCCGGTATTCCAAGATGCCGAAACTCGTTCTCCTGTGATCGATCGGCTGGCTCTCGGCGAAGAAGTTTGCTGGATCGGGGAGCAAAATGGATTTGCGATATTGGATTGGGACAAACAACAGGTCATCCGCGGCGAGGAGCTCAAGCCCTCCGGCGCTCGCGCGTATGTCCGGCTCGTAGAGCTCTGGGAGCCTCGTCCGCGCCACGAAAACAGCCGATCGGTGGTCGATCGGCTTCGCGATTACTACTATTACCGCCAGTCCGGCGGAGTGCCCGAGGATCCGTTCTGGGTCGCTCGGCCTTTACTGTCTCCCTTCACCACCGAAGCGCCACGAAAGCATTGCGTCAAGCCACGTCCTTCACCGACCGCTTCGCCAGGTCAGTGACTGGAGTCACTCTTCACCGGAAGCAGTTTGTCGATTGAGCCACTGATATCGACGACATAAATCTCTCCGGCTTCATCGATACCAAACGAAGCAATCGTTCCAGGTTTTCGCAGCAGGAGATCGCGCTTCCAACTTCCATTCGACTCTTCAGTGAGGGTCCAAATCGTTCCATACCCGAAGTCACCAAAGACGTACTTGCCCACGACATCCGGCAACAACGCACCGTGGTAGACATATCCGCCGGTGACGCAGGTGCCGTCGCTTCTGCCGTATTCGTGAATCGGCTGCTCGATTCCAGCAACATCACAATTTTCCGGACGGAAACAGTGTCCCGCCTCCATGGTGCTCCATCCGTAGTTGCCTCCACGGCGGACGATATCGACCTCCTCGAACCGATCTTGCCCGACGTCTCCGACGAACAGCCGACCAGTTTTCGAATCGAAAGAATATCGCCATGGGTTTCGCAGGCCGTATGCCCAGATCTCCGGGCGGGCATCCTTTCGATCGGCAAAAGGATTGTCTGAAGGCGAACGGTAAGGCTGAGCACCCTCCGCCATATCGATTCGGAGCATCTTGCCGAGAAGTGTCTGCAGGCTCTGCCCATTCCGATGCGGGTCTCCAGCGTTCCCGCCGTCACCCGTACCAATGTAAAGGTATCCATCGGGTCCGAACGCCAGATTCCCACCGTTGTGATTTTCGTATGGTTGGTCGAACGTCAGAATCGTGCGCGCTGAAGCGGGATCCAGCTCGTCGGGTTGATGAGCCTGAACACGGTATTCTGCGATCACCGTGTTCCCTTTGACATTAGTGTAATTGACGAAGGCTCTTCCGTTCGTTTTGAAATCCGGATGGAATGCAAGGCCGAGCAGGCCCTGTTCCTGGCCCTTACTGACAAGGTCATGAATGTCGAGAAACGCTTTGTCGAGAAGCTTGCCGCCGGCGATGATTCGCACTCTCCCCGGCTTCTCGACTGCGAAGAGTCGCCCGCTCTGGTCACCGGCGTGAGTCAGCAGGACCGGCTGCTCGAGGCCCGTCACCACCGGCTCGAGCCGAACCGTTGCGGGCGGCGGCTCGTGCGTGCAGCCGAAGAAACTGAGAGTAAGAACGAGCCCAAGAGCGAGGCAGCTACGGGGTTTATTCATCCGCGTCTTCTTCCGCATCCGCGTCACCGGCGTCGTTGTCGGTAGCCGAGAGGTCTTCATCCTGGTCTCCTGATCCTCCGCCCGCCGAAGCGGCTCCATCGTGGGTGGACTTGATCTTTCCGGTTGCAACAAATCCGGGGACCTCGTCGTTGGGGATGATCTCAAAGCCGTGCAGCCACGTCTTGTACTTCTCGCGGTCAGCGAGCAGCGGCGCTCGATCCAAACGCGGGGGCTTCACTTGCATGGCGAGCCGCTCGAGATCGACAGGGCCTCGGTATTCACCGGCCTCAGCCACTGCGGCCTGCAGCCGCTTGAGAGGCCGGCGGAGGGCCGACCACGCAGCCATGTTACGCGGTTCGAGGAAATAGGACGCTCCGACGACTCTGTTCAAATAGCCGCGCGCAGCGTTCACCGCGACGACATAGCTCGGCGCATCAGGGATGACCTCCGGGAACTGGCGACCCTCTTCAATTAGCCGAGCGATGATCGGCACCAGCGCTTGCTCTTCAGATAAACTACCCTGGACGTTGAACATCAGCGTTCGCACTTCAACGAGCGACTCGGAGATTCGTGTCGCAAAGTCTCGCTCGAACACTCGGAGCTCGAGCCTCCCGCCGAGCCGCGACAGCCCGCGCGAGTAGTGTGCGACAAGAGAGTCCATGATCGTCCCAGCGGCTTTGAGATTCGACGCGACCCGACGCGCGTTTTGAGGCTCCGCTGCAAGTATCGTGTCGAGCTCGATGAGCGCGGAGGACGCGCGTTCGATACCCGTATACATTCGTTCGTCGTGGGCGACCGCCCCTTCGAGGGCCAGATCCAATCCCTTGTCGGTTTTCTTGAGCGCAGAGAGCAGCGCGAGGTTGCTCCGATCCGTTACGTCGAATTTTCCTTCGGCGAGTGACTTCGCTGCGGAGAGAATCTCGAGCTGCGCCCGATGCAGCAGCTCCTCAGCCTTCACACCTGGAGGCGGAGCGGCCGCGCGAGCTTCGAGGACGCAAAGGATCGACAGCAGAAAACAGACGAAGTGTGGGAAAACTTTTTGACGGAACCGTTTCATACGGTGGATTGCATATGCCATTCAAGATTCAGCAAAAGCCCTGGAACCGCGAGCCATCTTAGGCGAATTCCTGTGTGGTGACCAACGATAGATTCGGCAGGCGAACCGGCTTGCTGGCGGCTTTACTTCACTGGGAATCTCAGCGTATATTTGCTCAGAATTTTCATCAGAACGCCACCTCTCAGGCGGCGACACACCAACGGTAACGGCTCATAAAGGCGGTCACAGCTCATGAAGGGTGAAGGCCCCAGCATTAAAAGCGAAGGCTCCGCAATCGAGACTCAGATCTTCTCGTCGAGCCTTTTCACCGCGGAAAGCGCCGGCGCACAGACTAACGGAGCTGCCGACGAGCTCAATCGCGACCTCGGTTTCGGAACAGAGATTCTCCGGCGATCCCGGCGGCGTCTACTCAACCGGGACGGAAGTTTCAATGTCCATCGGGATGGCGTGAGCTTCCTAGGCTCGAGGAGCCTTTACCACACCTGCCTCAACGTCTCTTGGGACATCTTCTTTGTCTCAATCTTCGGTGCGTACCTCCTCGTGAATCTGCTCTTCGCCCTCGCGTTCTTCGCCTGCGGCCCGGGCGCACTCGCGAACGCCGCAACGACCCCGTCCGCTCGATTTTACAGCTGCTTTTTTTTCAGCGTGCAAACGTTTGCGACTATCGGTTACGGCTCCATGTCGCCGGCAACGCTCGCCGCAAATCTCGTGGTGACCATCGAGGCTCTCGTCGGGCTCCTCGGCTTCGCCCTTGCAACCGGTCTTTTCTTCGCCAGATTCTCGCGTCCGACGGCTCGAATCCTGTTCAGCAGGCACGCGGTGATGGCTCCGTATCATGGCAAGACATCGTTCCAGTTCCGGATTGCCAACCTCCGCTCGAACCAGCTCATGCATCTCGAAGTCCGAGTGATCCTCAGCATCTTCGAACGCAGCGGCGCCGATCTGAAACGGAAGTTTCATGAGCTCAATCTCGAACGCGACAAGGTCATGTTCTTTCCACTGAACTGGACGATCGTGCATCCCATCAGCCACGACAGCCCTCTTTGGGGAAAAACGGAAGCTGAGCTTGCCGAAGCGCAGGCCGAGTTCTTGGTGCTCCTTGCGGGAATCGACGATACCTTCTCGCAAACGGTCTACGCCACCTCTTCGTACGCTCACAACGAGCTGGTGTGGAGCGCCAAATTCGTGAACATCCTCGAAGAGTCAGAAGATGGCGCACTGCGAATCGACCTGAATCGCATCCATGAAATCGAGCGTGCCTCCCTCCCAGGGGCGGCGGCCGCGGCGTAGAGGGCGAGCTCACAAACCACTCGACTCCGCACACGAGGGTGAGGACGCTGATTCCGGCCCTTTCCCGATACCGCAAGCCTTCGGTTTCGCAAACGAATCCCGGCGCCACCGACTCCATCGATCCCATTCAAGAAATCCCTCGAAACGCTCGATCTTGAGTCTCATGCGTCTTCGGAACAAAATTCTGTTGGTGGTCGGGCTCACCCTGTTCGCCCTGGGAGCGGGATTCCAGCTCATTCTTCACGAAGTGCTCTCCAATCACTTCGCCGCGCTGGAAAAAAAGGCGATGAGCCGCGACGTTCAGCGTGTCGAGAAAACCATTCTCGAAAACATCGACCAGCTTTCGGTAAAAGCATCCGATTGGGCGCGATGGGACGACTCATATAATTTCCTCGAATCAAAAGACGAGACCTTCGTCGAATCCAACTTGACGCAGAACTCTCTCGAAAACTTGCGCATCGACGACATCGTTTTCTACGACGCTCAAGGGAAATATTTCTATAGCGCCGGCGAGCGGATCGGCGATGCTGACGGGAAGACTGCGATTCGACGCGGATTACTCGAAATCCTCAATCAGAGCCCATCCGTAAATCGCCTTTCCGGCGCCGGTGACTCCCGCATGGGTCTGATTGTGACCAACGATCAGGTGAGCCTCATTGCCGCACTTCCGATTCTTCCTACCGACGGAAACGGCGCCGTAAGGGGTACGATTATCTTCTCGAAGCCGCTCGATGCTCAGCTCACAGAGAAGATCTCGAGTGTTGCAGAGGTGAAGCTCAATCTCATCCGTGCGGACCACGCCAAAGCAGATCCTGAAATTTCGCCCATCGCATCCCGCCTGAGGGGGCCCAAAGATATTCAGATTCTGCCCTCGGATGAGAGGACTATTCACGGCTACGGGATGCTCCAAGACGTCTTCGGCAAACCGGCTATCTTCGTCCAGACCATCGAGCCGCGAAGCCTTTATCAACAGGGCCAGATTACTCTTCGCTTCCTGCTCATTGGGCTGCTCATCTCCTCAGCTATCGTGCTCTCGGTGCTGCTTCTCTTCATCGATCGCCTGGTGATTTCTCGCCTTGGTCTACTCAGCAAGGAGATCGCCGACATGGGAGAACGCTCCGGCGCTGAGCGCCGCGTGACGGTCAACGGGACCGACGAGCTCAGCTCGACCGCTCAAGAGATCAATTCGATGCTCGATGCGATCGGGCGATACGAGGCCCAGCTCGAGCAGGCGAAGCAGGCTGCGGAAGCCGCCAATGCGGCACGCGCGCGATTCGTCGCGAATATCAGTCACGAGGTCCGCACCCCGGTAAACGGCATTCTCGGGCTGACTCAGGTCCTGCAGACCATCGAACAATCGCCCGACAAGCTCGAGTATCTCGGGATGATCAAGGCCTCCTCGACCTCTCTCGTCGGAATCCTCAACGACGTGCTCGATTTCTCGAAGATGGAAGCCGGAAAGCTGGATTTCGAAAACATTCCTTTTTCCGTTTCGCAGGTCATCAAAGAGTCTCTTCAAATGATCTCCGTTCGGGCTCAGCAGCGCGGCCTCGAAATCCTCGCCGAAGTAGATCCGCACATTCCACCGAAACTGCTTGGCGATCCGCATAGAATTCGGCAGGTACTCCTGAACCTCGCGAACAACGCGATGAAGTTCACGGAGGAAGGCCTAATTGCCGTAAGCGCGACGCTCGACGAGCTTGCCGGAGATCGGTTCAGCATTCACTGGACCGTCACCGACTCCGGCATTGGAATGAACGAATCAGCACTGAGCAAAATCTTCGACGCCTTCGTTCAGGCGGAGGGATCGACCGCCAGAAAATACGGAGGCACCGGGCTCGGCCTTACGATCTGCAAACAGATCGTCGAAGCGCTCGGCGGTCGAATCTGGGCCGAGAGCACGGTCGGCGTGGGCACGTCGTTCCATTTCGTGACTCCCCTCGAGCAGATACCAGGCGATACTGATACACCGGAACCAGTTCCACAGGGATTGGCAGTGGCGCTTGTCGATCGAGCGCCTTCGTTCCTCGATCAGATGGGACGAAACCTGACCGAAGCCTTCGGCATGCGAATTTCGAAATTCTCCACCCTCGATGCGCTCATCGAGAGCACAGACCCTGTAGACGCGGTAGTCATTGACGGGACAATCGGCGATCCGGATGCGGTAAAGCTCCGTGTCACCGGCTCGCCGCTCAAGGGTTCGCGCATTGTCGTCACGATTCCGTCAAGCTGTGCGGAGCTGGCGGTAGCGTATCGTCGATTAAGCTTCGCCGCGGTCGTTCTCAAGCCGGTTCTTCCGTCCGATCTTGCTCGTTTCGTCGCAGGGTTCGCGGAACCCGAGACACCGACTCAGGTCCCGGATCACAGGGCGGAAGCCGAGCGAGTGTTGAACATTCTCGTCGCAGACGATCTTCCGACTAACCAGCGCGTATTGGAGCTCCTGCTCAAGCCCAGAGGTCACCACGTAACCCTTGCATCTGACGGAGCGGAAGTCCTCAAGCTCCTGGAACAGAGCGGCTATTTCGCGGAGCAACCGACAAGCCGATTCGATGTGATTCTGATGGATTCGAATATGCCGAACATGGACGGAATCCAGGCGACTCGGGCGATTCGGGAGAAGGAGCACGAAAGAGGATCAGCCAAGCTTCCCATCATCGTCGTAACCGCAAGCGCGATGGTGGAAGACAAATCGTTTTTTCTTGCTCATGGGATGGACGATTATATCGCGAAACCGATCGACGCCGATATTCTCTTCCAAAAGCTGCGCTCCATCGAGCCGTCGGCTGCAACCGAACACGTTCGATGGGATGAGCTCAAGAAGAGGTTCGACGGGAGCATCGATTTCATCAAGGAGATTGTCGAATGCTTCCGCGAAGAGGAGCCGCCGCTTCGAGTGAAGCTGGCGGCAGCGCTTGAAAGCGGCGATGGAGAGGCTATTCGACAGGCTGCCCACGCGATAAAAGCATCTCTGGTAAATGTGGGAGCTCGTCCCGCAGCCGAGCTTGCTTTCGTCCTCGAAGACCGGGGAGCGAAGAAAGACACCGCCGACCTGCAAGCGTCCTTCGAGTCACTCTGCGCGTCAATCGACCTCGTGTACCGGGAGCTGGATACAACAAGCGCTTTGGACGCGTAAAAGTCTCCGTGCAAAGGGAGGCGCAGGTTGCCGAAGTCAGCGCGCCACGGTCAATGCGGCGACAATCTTGCTTTTCAGATCGTCACTGCTGAATGGCTTGAGGAGAAGCGTGATCCCTTGCTCTGTGATGGAGTCGAGCACTTCTTGGTTCTGTTCTCCGGTCACGAGCACAAAGCTCGGGCTCTGATTCGCCTCCAGCAGCATCTTTCGTAGCTCGAGGCCTGTCATGTCTTGGAGATTGAAGTCCGCGACGATGAGGTCGAAACGCTTCTCCTGGCAAGCGGAGAAGGCGGCACCGCCGCCGGGCGCTTCGGCTACCTTTTCGAAACCGAGGCCGACGAGTAGTCGCCGCATGATCTTCCGTGCGCTCGTGAGATCGTCGACAACGAGAACTTCGAGCTTGCTCAGAGTTTCAAACATTCATCCGCCGTCACAGTCCCGGTTTAGTCATCGCCAGCAGATCGAGGACCCGGTCGAGCTCTGCCTGCGGGAGGAGATTGTGCTTGAGCGCGATCTCCCGCACCGACGATCCAGTTTTATACGCTTCCTTCGCAATCGCTGCAGCCTTTTCGTAACCGATCTTCGGGGCGAGAGCAGTTACGGTGCTGATATTGGCTTCGGCAAGATAGTGGATTCGCTCCAGGTTCGGCTCAATCCCATCGATGCACTGGCGAGCGAAGTTCGTTGCGCCGGCGGCGAGAAGTCCTATCGATTGCAGCAGGTTATAAGCCATCACAGGCATCATCACGTTGAGCTCGAAGATTCCTCCGCTATATCCGCCAACCGTAACAGCCGCATCGTTTCCGATGACCTGAGCGCACACCATCAGCAGCGACTCGCAGATCACCGGGTTCACCTTCGCAGGCATGATCGAGGAACCGGGCTGTACTTCCGGCAGAAGCAGCTCGCCGATGCCGCAACGCGGGCCCGAGCCCAGCCAGCGAATGTCGTTCGCGACCTTCGCGAGAGAGCACGCAATCGTTTTGAGCTGTCCGCTCATTTCGACCAGCTCGTCCTGAGCGGCCTGAGCCTCGAAGTGGTTGGGAGCTTCGATAAAAGGGAACTTGGTCCGAAGCGCAATCTGCTCAATGACTTTCGCAGAGAACTGAGGCGGCGTATTCACTCCGGTTCCTACGGCAGTTCCGCCGAGCGGAAGCTCGGCCATCGTCTGTAGAGCTCCCTTCACGCGAGCGATACCGTGCTCGACCTGACTTTGATAGCCGCTGAACTCCTGACCGAGCGTGATCGGTGTCGCATCCATCAAATGGGTGCGACCGGTCTTTACAATAGTACTAAAAGCGTCTGACTTCTTCTTCAGAGAGCCGGCAAGTGTTTCGAGCGCCGGAATCAGCTGCTCTCGAATTTGCAGGGCCGCTGCAACCCGGATCGCCGTGGGAAACACGTCGTTCGAGGATTGGCTCATGTTGACGTGATCGTTCGGATGAAACTTCGGATTTCCTTGCCGGAGCTCATTCGCTCGATGGGCAATGACTTCATTCGTGTTCATATTGCTGGAGGTGCCCGAGCCGGTCTGGAAGATGTCGACCACGAAATGCTCGTCGTGCTCGCCGCGCTCCACCTCTTCTGCAACTTGGATGATGGTATCTCGCCGCTCGGCATCAAGGAGGCCGAGCTCAGAGTTGACGACGGCTGCCGAGCGCTTGATGAGACCCAGTGCCGCAATCATGGAGCGTGGAATGCGCAGCCCGCTGATCGGAAAGTTGTTCACCGCCCGTTGCGTTTGGGCTCCGTAATACGCCGACTCCGGTACTTGCATCTCACCCATCGTGTCGCGCTCGACACGAAACCCCGACTTCGCTTTTTGATCCATGAACGCTCCTGCAAACAGCCGTTTGATTCCGCGACTTTTATCGTTGACCGAGGCGGGGTCCGTCAACATCGGCCCGGTTCCCCTAACCGCAAGGAACCCCGTAAAAACGTCTGAGTAATTCTCGCAACGGAGCTGCTTTCGGCACCGGGTGAGCGCATGTTCTACGGAAAAAATGCTAGGAATTTCCGCAACTCCGGCCAAAGAACAGCTAACCTCCGAAATTTACTTTAGGTTTTCGCGGTCGACGACGACATTTTAGGGGGCGGCATCGACACCGATGCAATCGTAGTTTTTGCGCCAATGAGCGGGTGTATCTGCAATGCAAGATGAGCGGCAAAGCCAAGGAACAGAAGAGGGCCAAACCATAGCCCGAGGCCCCCAGGGGATCGAGCTTCCGGCAAATGCTCGTGTCCTACGAGAAGCGCGAGCTCTGGCCGGCGACGGCGATGTTCGGCTCACCCAGCTTTCTGCAGTCATCTGTGTAGACCCGGTGCTGACGCTCGAGCTGCTCAAAGTCGCCAATGCTCTCTACTACACTTCGGACCGCCCGCCGATCACGAACATCCGCACGGCCGTGGTTCGGCTGGGTTCCGGAGCAATCATCGATACGCTCGACCAAGTGCAAAGCCGACCGGATCTCTCTCCACGCCCGGTCGCGATTCAGTTCGAAGCGCTCCGCGCCCTGTCAACTCAGGTCTCGTTCGTTGCGCAAACTATCGCAACGGTCGCTTGCCGCGACCTCATCGAGATCGCGCAGACTGCGGGCTTGATGTCATACATGGGGCATCTCGTTGCTTGTGCGTATCTGGGAGAGAAATATACTGACCTCACGCTGAATACGAAGCATGTCGCCTCACTCGCGTACAAGCTTCTGCAGGACTACCATTTCGACGTCCGCGCAGTGCAGCTCGCGTATCTCCGCATGCGTGGCATTCCGCAAGAAGTGTTCTTCGGTCTTGACCGCGACATTCAGTGCAAGACTGCCGGACAGGCCAATCTCCGCTTCTCCGTGCAAGGTGCTATGGAGATGGTCGAGGCTGCGCATGGCGGAAAATGGGAAAAGTATGCACCGTCACAACAGCTTCCCTCGAAGAGCGCGCTCCGGCTGCTCAAGTTGACGGACCACCACTACGAAGAGATTTACGAAATCGTCGATGCATATATCCACAAGCCTGACGAACACGCCCAGCCGGCCCACGAGGAAGCACCGGTAGACGAACCGTCCGAAGCAGCAAAACCCGCGGGGAAATCATCAAGCCCCGCGGCGGCGGTGCCCGTAGCGAGCTCGAACGTCGATGCTGTCATTAATCAGCAAACGCAGTTCATCGAGGCTTCGGGCAATGAGCTGCAAGACGACGCCACTCAGCTCAGCGAGGACGGCAAGAAGGTCATCGGCCTCATTCAAGACATCTGTTCAAAGTGCAAATCGACTCAAGATCTGCTGCAAGGGGTCATGAGCTTGCTCATCAGCGAAGGTCCGTACTCTCGAGCTGCGCTTCTGCTCCTCGGAGACGGACGTCAGTCGGCAACCGTGCACACTGAGATCGGTGCGGGCTTCAACCGCGGCGCTCAGATCGCGGTTGAAGATCCACTCTCGCCGCTCGCCCTGTGTCTGACGAAGATCAACTCGTTCAACGCGCAAGGGCTGGAGGACACGCTTTCACCATTCGGGATCACTTCCTACGCGGTGTCTCCCATTAAAGTAAAGAACAAGAGCCCGGTAGTTCTTTATGCCGACTGCGGCGTCGACAAGTCACTCCCGATGGAAGCACGCAAGATCTTCCGACTCGTCGTCGGGCTACTCAATCGCATCCTCCCGAGCCTTCCAGGCGGGCTACCGAAATCGGTACCTGCCTCAACCAAAGGCAGTGAGCGATTCGCGAAAGTAACGCAAACGAACGCTTAATCCACGCCACTTTCTCCCGGCTGAAACGCTTACTCGCGTTCGCACGATAACGGGAGCATGAAAAGAACCGAATGTGGAAGCTCATTTGTCGAGCTGCTCATCGTGCTCACTCTGCTCACGCTCGCAGGCGCCGGAAGCGTGTTCGGGATCCGCATGCTCCTCGAAGGGCCTGCGCTCGGTGCGCAGTCGCGCGAAGTGCTTGCAGTGCTGAGCGCGGCTGATGAACGCGCGGTCGGCACAGGGCGCCCGATCGAGCTGGAAGTAGATCGCGACACGGGAACTATCTGGGAGCTTACAGGCGCAGGCGCGTCCGAACACAAAACACCGCTTTTTCAGGTCTCCTCCGGGATCAGAATCGCGCGCGCGACCTTCGGCGTAGCCGGCAAAGCAAGCTCTCGAACGATGTATTACGGAAACGGGGTCAGCAGCCCCGGCAAAATCGTGCTCCAAGATAGGCGCGGGCGCACCTGCGCGCTCAATCAGTCCGTTCGTGGATACCGTCACATCGAGTGCGAGGGCTAGTGCTGACTCCGAAACCTCTGAGCCAACGAGCTTGTCTTGGATTCAGTATCGTTGAAGTCCTCATTGCCGTGCTTATCCTCGCCTCAGTAGTCGGTGCTCTCACTGAGCACCTGCGGATACTGTTGCGAAGCTACTCGACGCTTTCGCCTGCGCAGACCGATCATCTTCCGGTAAGCACGATTCGACAGATGCTCGAAGCGGAGCTCCGAAGCTCCGCCACGCTCGGAGATCGGCAGATTTCGATTCCGGATGGCGCGCTCGGAGATAAGACACGCTCATTTCATTGCCACCAAATCACATCAGGTCTCCCCCTTTACACGTATTTCAGCTGTCGGGCGGACTCCGCCATCAATCGGCCGTTCGAACAGACACAGCCCGACGAGCTCCTCGTATGGAGCACCGAAAATGAATCTGACTGAGCTTGTCTTTGCCATCACACTTTCGATCGTAGTCGCCGTCGGAGCGCTGCGTTCGCTGCATGTTTTCGCCCGGGCAGAAGCTGACATGCTCGCCAGGGAACGAAGCTTGCGCGAACTTTCGAAGCTCGAGGCTGTGCTTAGCCTCGAGCTCCGCCATGCGCAGGAGCTTGCAGTATTTCAAGGCGCCAAGCTTCAGCCGGGCGGCGTCCTCACACGAACCGACGGTCGACCCCTTGCTGTCCGCGGTTACTCCGCAGCTCCGGGAAGCGACGCAATCACGCTCTCTGAGACGGCTCCGGAAACGATTTTCCGGAGGATCGCGGACTCACTGTACTGCCGCATGAAAGTCGGCGCACACCCGCAGCGTCCTTTGGCAAGCTTCCGCGCATTCCTCGGAGTCGGAATCGCGGAAAGCTCACAGGGCTCAGCGAAGCTGACCCCGACGAGACGAGCCCGCGATCGATTCTGCGCACCCGGATCGATCTATCGCGGAACGTGGCACCAGAGCGAAGACGCGGTCTTTTTCGCCGAACGGACTGAGCCGATACTCTTGGTCCCATTGGTCGACGTGATTACCCTTTTCCTCGATTCAGACGCAACGATCCGGCGCTATTCCCATCTCAGCAAAGCTTCGCAAGCGGTGTGCGGTCCATTCGATTCTTTCCGAATGTACGTGGAGCCGCACTCCCAAACGTTGGTAGCCACGGTCTCTACTCGCTCCGACCGCGCGGCCGGGCGTATCGAGCGCATGCTTCGCCTGCCGTATCCGAATACGCAAGCTCACCCCCTCGACGTAGTGAGTTAGCATGGCGTGCCATCGTCTCTCCTGCTGCCGAGGCTCGATCCTGTTGTTTGTGCTTGGAATCAGCGCTGTGATGGCGATGCTCTCGGCTGTGCTCTTTCGAGCGCTTGAGCGGCAAGTAGCGGCAGTGCATCAGGTTCGGCAGACCGAACGATTCGAGCAGTCGGCGGTCGAAAGGCTCAATCGCAAGCTTCTTCTCGAAGAGACTCTTCCAAAATCTGCGATGGTCCGTCTGGATGCCATCGAAGAGACGGGCACGAACCCGTTTGGGCAACCGCTCACCATCGAATACCTGTTGCGCCGCAAGTATCTCGGCAGTGATCGGCCCCGGCTGCCGGACTGGACGCGCTTGATCGGGAAGCTCGGACAGTCGACGACGCGCTGCGCGGAGCCGCGCGTCGGACCGTTCGAGCTGGGCGCGGCTTCTCTCACTTGCCGACACGAAACAATGTCCCTCGATGAATCCAGGCTTTTTGAGGGCAATGTCGAAACCCACAACGCTCGGATTGGCGGCTCCCGAAACGGGACGTTTCTTGTGGCTTTGGGAAAAATTTCGATCGAGAAGCTGAGCGTCGGAGCCGCTCCCGGCGCGGCCGCGAGCATCGTAATCGCTGCGGGCTCGATCCAGATCGGCGCTGTCAATGGCGATCCCGGTGCGGAATTGCTCATCGTATCAGCGCTCGGTTCAATCGACCTGCGCGATTTAGGAGGAATGCTCGATTGCAAATCTTCTCCCTCCGTCCGTATCGAGGCAGAAATGGGCGTGAGTGCGAACGGCAGGCCGCTCGGAGCCGTCGCAGGTTGTCCGGTAGGCCGCGGTGACGCGAGCTGGCCGTTTTTCCGCGTCGTCGGCCGACGAAAATTCTGATAAAAACTTGCGCCAATTCGATTATATGCAAGGAAATTCGCAGGTTGTTTCGAAAGTCCGCACCTTCGCTTACAATTCCTGCCAAGTTAATTCTGAAGACAGTCGATACTCAATCTGGCGGCTGTGACGAGCCTGGGAGTGGACTCGCTGAGAGAAGGCCCGCTGAAGGAAGCTATGTCCGATACGAAAGCGACGGGAACCGGAAAGAAGATCATGGTAGTCGACGACGACATCGACTGCCGCACACTCGTAAAGACTGTTCTCGTCAACAGCGGGTTCGACGTAGAGCAATGCGCCGATGGAAGCGAAGCTCTCGAAAAGCTGAAGACCCTCACCCCCGACCTGATGGTGCTCGATATCATGATGCCGGGGCTTTCCGGCTATGACGTCGTTGTCCACATGAAGCAACGGCCCGAGACTCAAAACATCCCGATTATCATGCTTACGGCGAAGGGCGAATACGACGACATGATTGTCGGCTACAGCGAATATCAGGTCGATTATTACATTCCGAAGCCCTTTACTTCGCGACAGCTCCTCTCCGGAATCAAGCTCATCCTCGACTGAGCTTTCCTGGCGGTAAACCGCTCTTGGTTTATCTCGCCGAGACCTCTGGAAATGCAGCCTTACATAGTCTAGCATGCGGCTCTGGGCGCTCATTTTGAGCGCTTTCGTCAGAATTTATTCGGAACACCATGAGCCGCTTCATCACGATCGAAGGCATCGAAGGTGCGGGCAAGTCCACGCTCCGCTCCCGACTATCAGATTTTGCGGCGTCCCTCTCTCTGGAGGTCGTCATCACGCGAGAGCCGGGAGCCACCGTCCTGGGGCAATCGGTACGCAGTATCGTGCTCGACCCGAAAAACAAAAAGATTCATCCTGTGGCAGAGCTCATGCTCTTCTGCGCCGACCGCGCACAACACCTCGAAGAAGTCGTTCGCCCGGCGCTGGAACGCGGCGCAATTGTGTTCTGCGATCGCTACGTCCACTCGACCATCGCGTATCAGGGTTACGGTCGGGGGTTGGATCGAGCACGATTGGAGCAATTGAACGCGCTCGTCACCCAAGGCTTGATGCCGGATCTGGTTCTTCTGCTCGACCTTCCGCCGGAGGTCGGCCTCGACCGTGCGCGGCAACGGACGAGAAAAGCGTCGGGCTCGTTTCAGGCTCAGGAAATCCAAGACGCACTTGCAGGCAGCCACTCCTGGTCGCGCTTCGAGGAGCAGGAGCTCGCCTTCCACCAGCGAGTCCGAAGCGGCTTTCTCGAGCTCGCCAAAGATCCGGTGAACAACATTGTCGTGCTGAACGCAGCCCAGAATCCGGAGCAGGTCGCCGAGGCGGCGATCGACGCGATCAAAAAGCTGCTAGGAAAGTAACGGATGACTCCGCTGTTTTGGGATACCGTTGTCGGGCACCAAGCACCTCTCTCACAGCTTCGCCGTCTCATCGATCGGCGTTCCGCACCGCACGCACTGATTTTTTCCGGGCCTCCGGCAGTGGGCAAACGGACGGTGGCGCGAGCTTTCGCGGCGGCACTTCTCACTGACGGCGGCTCGGACGCGAAGACGGAAGAAAAGTTGCGCTTGATCGGGTCCGGGAATCATCCCGACCTCCATTGGGTAACGAAGGAGCCGGGGAAGAAGGACATCCCTGTCGAAACCGTGCGCTCGATGTGCTCTGCGATTCGGCTGAAACCATATTATTCGGCTTCATCAGTTGTCATCCTCGACAATGCGCACGAGATGAGCCTGGCAGCGTCGAACTCGCTGCTGATGACTCTCGAAGAGCCTACACAAAACAGCTATCTCATTCTCGTCACCCATGCTCCCCAACGGCTCCCGGCAACGATTCTCTCGCGCTGTCAGAGCGTCCACTTTGGCGAGCTTTCGCCGAAGGAGCTGACGGAGATCCTCGCCCGCGTCTTGCCGCAAGACTTGGACAAGAAAGCGGCCCACGCTTTGGTCGAACTGTGCACGGGTTGCCTGGAGGCACTCGAGCTCGACGCATTCGTCAATCCCACGACCCTTCGGGTCGACGATACGAGCGACCTGCGCGCCCACCTCACTACGCTCGTCGATCGGACAGTGCGATTGAAGCGCACAATCGACAATATCTTGTCGAGCGACTCGGTCTCCGCTCAAAGCGCTGTGACTTTGGCGAGTACCCTCTCTGCGGAAGCCGACGACCTTCCTCTCGGGTGGCGGCTGCTGAACCAGAAGCTGCGAACCGAGCTACGTAGAGCCGCACCGGGGCGCCGAAGCTACTGGGCCGGGCTGCTCGAGCTGTCGCTCGACGCCGAGAAGCTCACCTTCGAACGCAATGCGAACGCTCAGCTTCAGCTGACGACGCTTCTGCTCCACGGAACCGACGATCGATAAAGGAGAACCTATGGCATTCCCTCAAACCCGACTGCGCCGTTTGCGCACCAATGAGCGGATTCGCTCGCTCGTTCGCGAAACTCGTGTCACGACTGACGACCTGATTGCACCGCTGTTCGTCGTTCCTGGCAAGAACGTTAAAAAGGAGATCTCGTCGCTCGCCGGACAATTTCATCTGAGCGCTGACACCGCCGCGACCCAGGCGAAAAAGCTCCGAGATCTTGGTCTTTCAGCGATCCTCTTCTTCGGGCTGCCCGAATCGAAAGATTCTCTCGGAAGCGCCGCCTGCAAAGCGGACGGCGTGGTGCAGCGAGCCACCGAGGCCGTCAAGCAGGCCGTCCCTGAAATGCTCGTCATTGCGGATCTCTGCTTCTGCGAATACACGTCACACGGACACTGCGGCGCGCTGCATGGCGACCAAGTGGACAATGACACGACGCTCAAGATGCTCTGCGAACAAGCTCTCTCGCTCGCCGACGCGGGCGTCGACTTCGTCGCTCCGAGTGGCATGATGGATGGTGCGGTCGGAGCTCTCCGCCGAGCCCTTGACGAGCGAAAGCTCGAGCAGATCGGAATCATGGGATACTCGGCAAAATTCGCCTCGTCGTTCTACGGCCCGTTCCGCGACGCCGTGGACTCGACACCGTCCTTCGGGGACCGGCGCACCCATCAGATGGATCCCGCCAACATCCAGGAAGCGCTGCGCGAAGTTGCTTTGGACATTGAAGAGGGAGCAGATGTGGTGATGGTCAAGCCGGCGCTCGCTTTTCTCGATGTCATCGCCGCGGTGAAACAGAAGTTTCAGATGCCCACAGCTGCTTATAACGTCAGTGGTGAGTATGCGATGATCAAAGTCGCCGCGGAGCGAGGGCTTCTCGACGGGCCGCGCGCGATGGCGGAGACGCTGCTGTCGATCAAACGCGCCGGTGCCGACATGATCATCACGTATTTCGCCGAAGAATTTGCATCAACAGCGGATACGTTGCGTTCCTAATGTTTCTGCTGCTCGCAGTCATTGCCGCAGTAGCATACTCCCTTCAGACGACCCTTTTAACGACCTCCTACCGGACCGTCGGGGCGCTGGCGACGGTGAGTTACCGGGGTCTCGCTTTGGGCCTCAGCATGGCTCCGCTTCTTCTTGCCGTGCCTGCGTCCGACTTTACCCAAGTGCTTCCGCTTCTCCCGCTCATCGTGGGAGCAAGTGCTCTTACTCTCTTCGGCAACTGGGCCGGCGCGCGGGTGTACTTGTATCTTCCGGTAGGGGTCGCCGCGGCGATCACCATCAGTTTTTTCGCGGCAGCGACTGTCGCGATCGGCATGGTCATGCTCGATGAACAGCTCACCCTTGTTCAGAGCATCGCCGCAGCAACAATGCTGGTTGCCGTCCTGCTGACCGGATTGACGAGCCCCCGCGAAAGTAACGCACCGTTCGATTTCAAAAGGGGGGTGTTGTTCAGCGTTCTGTTCGCAATCACCATCGGCGGCGCCTTTGTGATCATCGGGTGGGCTTCTCGCCAGGTACACCCGTTTCTCGTCGGTTGGTTGTGGGAGCTCGGAGCTGGTGTCATCGGCATTCTCGCGCTCGTGCTCGGAAGGGCACGAACCGCAGTGCCTGCCGCCGAGCTTTGGAAGATCTTCATCTCTAGCTCGCCAACGGTCATTGGAACCGCCTGTTATACGGTCGCCGCAACTCAGGGGCCGGTGGGACTCGTCGCGACGTTGCTGACACTCGAGATTCCGGCGAGCTCGATTATGGCTGCAGTCATCTTTCATGAGCGGCTTTCAAAAGCCCAGTGGGCTCTGATTCTCGTTATGACCGCTGCCGTCGCCATTCTCAAAGCACTCCAGTAGGCCCCTCTTCCCGGGCCCACAAATGCTTGTCTAGTCAATAGTTGACATGTCAACTATTTTGAGATAGGATTTCCCGTATGAAGCGCCCGATGAGCAAGCTTGCCGATGAAATTAAGCAAACCAAGCCGTTTGACTCGCCGCGGCAGGAAGCGTCTATCGCCCTCCTCCGCACAGCAGACATGCTTCGGCGGCACGCTTCTCAGCTCGTCGAGCCCGAGGGCATCACCTTACAGCAGTATAACGTTCTCAGAATTCTGAGAGGCGCAGGTCCTGATGGATTGCCGACGCTCGAAATCGGGAACCGGATGGTGGAAGAAGTTCCCGGGATCACCAGATTGGTGGACAAGCTCGAGCGCAGGAAACTGCTCGAACGAGAGCGCAGTATTTCCGATCGACGTTCCGTCATTTGCCGAATTACGTCGTCAGGAAAAAAACTGCTCGAACGCTTGGATCGACCAATAAAAGAGATTGATAACGACATGCTTTCGGTATTGAGCAACGTCGAAGTCGAACGGCTGTTGAAGCTTCTTGACGCTCTTCGAGCAGAGCTCGGAGCGCGACGCGCGAAGCAGCAGCAGTCTGAGGAGCGTCGGCCGCGGTCGCGAAAGTAATCGACAGCCCGACGCGCGAATAATGCAGTGATTGAATAGAGAGAAAGGAAGAAAGTATGAAAACGAAATTGTTGATGTCAGTCCTCGCTGCCGGATTGTTTGCGGTGCAAACGGCCTCTGCAGCTACCTACGAAATCGATCCGAGCCACACGAGCGCGCAGTTCTCAGTCCGGCACATGATGCTGAGCAACGTGAAAGGTGAGTTCACGAAGGTCAAGGGCACCGTGAGCTACGATCCCGCAAACGTCGCTGCGTCCTCTGTCGAGGCCACCATCGATACGTCCAGTGTGAACACCCGCGAACCGAAACGTGATGACCACCTGAAAAGCCCCGAATTTTTCGACGCGCAAAAATTTCCATCAATGACCTTCAAGAGCACCAAGGTCGAGAAGGGTCCGGATGGGAAGCTCGCGGTAACCGGGAATCTCACCATTCATGGAATCACCAAAGAAGTGGTTCTCGATGTCGATGGACCGACTGACGAGGTAAAGGATCCATGGGGGAATTTCCGCCGCGGTGCTTCGGCTACGGTGAAGCTCAACCGTCAAGACTTTGGTCTGAAGTGGAACAAGCTCCTCGAGACAGGTGGTGTCGTCGTCGGCGATGACGTTGCTATCACCATCGATGTCGAGATGACTCGCAAGTAGCGACTTCCTTTCGCTGCGACGGAGCAAGCGGTCTCGCTTGCTCCGTCGTCAGCCTGGGTGCTCGCCTGTCGGGCCCGCTCCCACCGCCAATCATTGACATTTCTGGTCAGGTAATTATACACAGAGCAGGTGGATCCTACGGCCTCAAGGGCCTTTTGACACCTATGCCCGAACAGCTTCCTGATCAAACTCACGTATCCGAGCCAGGCGAACAAACCACGCCGACGCCTGCGGGACAGCCGAAGCCTGACACCTACCTCGGACAGATCATCGACGGAAAATATCGCGTCCTTTCGAAGCTTGGCGCCGGCGGGATGGGAGCCGTGTACAAAGCGGAGCACTCGCTGATGGGGCGGATGGTCGCGCTCAAGGTGCTCCATCCGCATCTGATCGAAAATGAAGAGCTGATGAAGCGCTTCCAGCACGAAGCTCGGATCGCCAGCAAGCTCAAGCACCGCAACGCCATCACCACCTACGATTTTGGCATTTATCAGGGTGCTCCGTACCTCGCGATGGAATACGTCGAAGGTCGCACACTGAATGACCTCATTGCGAAGACCGGGCCGATTCCCGTTTCGCGCATCATTAACATCTACATGCAGATCTGCTCTGCGCTCGCCCAAGCGCATCAGCTCGGTATCGTGCACCGGGATCTGAAGCCGGATAATATCATGCTCGTTCCGCAACAGGACGGAACCGAGACGGCCATTCTGCTCGACTTTGGAATTGCGAAGATGCTCTCCCAACAGAGCGAGCAAAGCCGAACTGTCTTGACGCAGGCCGGGATGTTCTTCGGAACACCGAAATACGCATCTCCGGAGCAAGCACTCGAGAAGACACTCGACAAGAGATCCGACATCTATACGTTGGGCGTCATTCTCTATGAAGCGCTGAGCGGCGAGGTTCCGTTCGAAGCGCCTTCCGTGATGGAAGTGCTGATGAAGCAGCTGAACCAGGAGCCTATTCCGCTTTCGAAAGCAAAGCCGGAGCTCAAGCTCCCTGAAGCGCTCGATCAGCTGATCATGAAATGCTTGAAGAAAAATCCGGATGAGCGTTTCCAGAGCGTCGAGGAGTTTCTCGAAGAGCTGAAAGCAATCGATGCCGCACGTAATTCCGGTGGCAACCTTCGCCGTGGAGTGATCGCGGGCCTGATCCTCACCCTGGCTGCGGCGGGCGGTGCGTATGCATGGACCACTCGAGGGCAAGCGCCTGCGACCGAGCAGGCCCCCTCCCCTTCTCCCGCAAGCACTCCGGCATCCAAGCCGACCGAGCCGAAAAAAGACGAGGTCTCAATCTCGTCCCCGGTCAACGCTGCGTCCCAAGAGCAGGCCGCTCCCGATCCGAATCATAACGAACCGCTCCGAGGCTTGGCCCAGATGCTCTTGAAGTCAGTGGAAACGGACTCGACAAAGCGCGATACGGATCC
Source organism: Bdellovibrionota bacterium (assembly GCA_046328905.1). Classification (GTDB taxonomy): domain Bacteria; phylum Bdellovibrionota_C; class UBA2361; order SZUA-149; family CAZDWZ01; genus JAXLVP01. Next base: position 2,675,336 of record JAXLVP010000001.1, on the reverse strand, counting down.
GTTCGCAGTAGCGGAGACGGAGTCGGTTTCCTCTTCTTCTTCCTCCTCCTCTGCGTCCTCCGCGTCCTCTGTGGTTGCATTTTCACTTTCAGATGCAACCACAGGGGACGCGGAGGACGCAGAGAACGAGCCACAACCGACCCCACAGCTCGCCGCTCAAGAAAATCCGACACCGACATCGACGCCGGCACCCAATGTCACTGACGCGTTGCGGAAAGACATGTCCGCTATCGACGCGGGGAAGAAGGAGGCCGCCAAATATTATGCAGAGGGCCGAGACCTCTACAAACAGCGCAGATACGCCGATGCTGCGGCGAAGTTCGAGCTCGCAACGCAGTATCGGTCGGACGCGATCGGCTCCTTCATCTCTCTCGGAAACTGCTACATGAAGCTCGGAAAGAGCGACAAAGCGCTCACCGCATTCCTCACCGCTGTAAAAATCGAGCCGAGCTACGGCCCGGCGCATTACAGCCTTGCCGGGTATTTTGCGACTCAGGGAGACACGGCGAAGGCGCTCGAGTCATTGAAGCGAGCGATCCAACATGACCCGCGAGCAAAATCGTTCGCGGCAGACGACCCCGACTTCGCCACGTTGAAAGGCCTGCCTGAATTCCGAGCCCTCGTGCGGTGACGGGAGCCTTTTCAGCTCATCCTGCTCCACCCCGATTCCACAGTCTGCGGCCATACCTCCGGATGAAAGATGTGCGCGAGCACCTCCACACCGTCAACCAGACGATGGCTCGGCTCCGTGAAAAGTTGGGCGTCTGTGAGCCAGACATTCTTTGACCGGACGGCTCGCAGGTCATCCCAATTCGGAAGTCTTCGCAGGCACTCCGCTTCTTGTTGAACACGTGCCAGGTCGAAGCCGCATGATGTGATTACGATTCGCTCCGGATTATAACCGAGCACGTCGCTCCACTCGAGCCGCCGCGACTTTTCTCCGGATCTTCCGAAGGAATCCACACCACCCGCGAGCCTTACCTGATCCGGTATCCAATGACCGGAGCAAAAGATCGGATCAATCCACTCGACGAAAAGCACCCGTTGCGGGTCGCGGTCACGCAGGGCAGACCGTACCTGCTCCAGCCGTTCCTCGAGCTTCGTTACGAGCTCTTCTCCACGTGGGCTTTCACCAAGCGCCGACGCGATGGAGCGAACGGTGCCGGCAAGATCGGAGAGGCGGTTCGGGTTCAGGGAAATAATCTGCGCGGGGCGGGCCAGCTTTTGCGCAGCCCGCGCGACAGCGGACGAATCGATCTGGCACACCGCGCAAAGGTCTTGGGTAAAGATTATTTCGGGGGCCAGTTCTTGGAGAAGGTCCACGTCGAGGATCGCAGCGGGCCCGGCAGCGGCTTGCGCGGCCACCATCGAATCAATCTCCGAGCAGCTTCGGTGCTTGGTCTCGAACGGAGGACGGACGACTTTCGGACGAGAGGATTCACACTCGAACGTCACACCGCAAAGGGCGTGCTCGAGCCCGAGCGCTGAGATGAGATGCGTTGCCGCTGGAAGCAGCGAGCATGCACGGGGCGTCCCAGCGCTCACCGGGAATTAGGAGGCTGAGTGGACCAGGCCGAGTGAGCGACGACGAGCAAACTTCACCGAGCCGAACATCAGCGCGGAGAAAAACAGATCGCCGACAAGCGTTCCGCCGAAGAACGGCAGAGCTGCGGTGTAGCACAGAGCGAGGCCCGCGGGCGTATGCGGATACATGTCCATGCTCAGCCACACCCCGAAGTTGGTCACGAGGAAAAAGAGCACGGATGAAGAGATACTTGCGGCGCCGACGCTCGAGACCTTCACACGATCACGGAGCAGCAGTCCAACGCCGACAATCGCGATGTAAGAGACATACTGCCAATACCAGCCGGGATACAGCAGCTCGATTCCGCCGTAGTAGAGAGTGTTCAGCAGCAGATCTCCGACAATCACCGAGACAATCGGAACGATGAAGGACAGCGCACGCTTGCCCAGATAGGCGCCGCTAAAAAGTGCAATCGCGCCTACAGGAGCAAAGTTGGAAGGGTGGCCGAGGAGCGCGGGCGTCATGACGCGCGTCGCGACGGCGAGAGCCACGATTCCGAGAATGATATTCGAATTACAACTCTTGTTCCCGGTAGTGTGCTGCATAGCTTCTTTGTCCTGCATCGCTGTGCCTTTCCAATACGCGGCGAACTTGCCGCGGAGGACCATCTAATAACAGGCTGGGAGGCTCATGCAAGCCGGTTCCGCGGAAAACTGCGCGGTTTTGGAGGAAATTACGTCATTAGCCCAAATTTGCGGAGAGCGCCCGCCCCCTTTGAGCGTGCGGCGGCTCGCAACCAGTGAAAAAACGGACGGGGGTCAGAAATGCGGAAGAGCATATAGCGCTTCGAACCGAGCCGATGCTTCAGTGCTTGACCCAGGGTGATCTCACGAGCGTTAAGCCGGACGCGCGCGGACCGAAGCTCAGCCAAGCCATCCACCAGCTTCGTGTTAGGGAAGCGGCGCTTGAGCGGAGCGATGTTCAGTCCCGTCAGATCGGAATACGCAAAGAGCGGCAACGGGCAGCCGTTCAACACGGCGATCTCGTTTTGGTAGTTGGTTCTCCCCACCGTCGGTTCCATGATGAAGGGACGGTCCCCTTCGGGGTGCATTTTGTATTCTACTGAGCCGAGACCAGCGTAGCCGACCGAGGCGAACAGCTTTTCCGTGAGCGGAGTGAGCTTGTACGCCCAAGCCTCCGGCGCCGGCTCACAGAGAGCAGTATTTCCACACCCAACCGGCCACTGCCGCAGCTTCCGTCCGGAAAACATCCCCAGCAATTTGGAACCGCGCGAGTAACAACAGAGCGAGAAAGCAATTCGATCGTCACCGCCGGGAATCCATTCCTGAATCACCACTTGCGGCTCCCACTGAGCGATCTCTCGATAAAAGCTCAGAAGCTGCTCGAAGCTCTCGGCGATGTAGGCCTTCTGATTGCAGTGCATGCGGAATTCGCTGTTTTTCACCTGGGGCTTGATAATGCATGGAAACGGAATACCGGTTCGCAAGCTCTCGAGTGCTCCCTCTTCGGTAAGCTCCCAGGTCCGCGGAACGGGCAGCCCGTGTTTGTGCGCATGCTCGAGAAAGAGAGCTTTATTCATCAGCAGCTCCACGACTTGGGGCGGAGGCAGCGCAAACTCGTAGAACGGCGCGAGTGCGGCTCGATTCGCCGACAGCCAGAGGACGGCTTCGTCTTTCGTCGCGAGAAGGGGCGGCTTTTGTTCGAACTCGTGACCGAGCCTGAGCAGCTCGTGGACAAAGCAGTCCTCCGTCCACTCCTTGAGCCGCAAAACCCGTGCGGTGCGCGTCGAGTGCGCAGGATGACCGTGCGGCTCCGCGATGCCGATGCAGGGGATACCGTAGTCGAAAAGAGTCCGAGACACTCCCAGCCCATTGGTTTCGAAACCAAGGATAACTGCGGGAGGAATTTTCTTAGAGTAGTGGCTCAAGGACTTTGAACAACGGCGTCGGCTTTTCAAACGCCGTACCCGGCTGAAGGTTGCTCGGAACGAAACGATCGATTCCGGCAAGCTCCGCACTCGTCGCGCGGTATTCGGCCGTCTCGTGCTCGTCTTCGCCGGACGAACGCGTTGCCAGCTCGACCGCACCGAAGAGCGGTTCGGAATATCCGAACATCGCGTGAATGCGCTCGCAAGAGAACGGCAGAACCGGCGCAAACAGAAGCTTCAAGGAATCAATCGCACGCATTGCTACATACACTGTGGTACCAGCAGCAGCGGGATCGGTCTTGAATGCGGTCCAGGGCGCTTTCTCGTCGAGATACTTATTCAGATCTCTGGTGAGACGCAGCGCTTCTTTGAGCGCGTCACGCAGTCTCACTTCTTCGTATGCCTTGGCGACCTCGCCGAACGTCCTCTCGACTTCCGCAAGAATCCCCTGGTCACGCTCATCGAGCGCACCGGGCTCCGGAACCTTCCCTCCGTATCGAGAGAACGCAAAGCCAAGCACCCGATTGACAAGATTTCCCCAGGCCGCAACAAGCTCACCGTTGTTGCGGGTAATAAATTCGTCCCAACTGTAATTGGCGTCCTTCGTCTCCGGTAGGATCGTCGTCAGGTAGTAACGGAGGGCATCCGCATCAAATTTCTCCAGTGTTTGGAGGAGCCAGATTGCCATCCCGCGACTCGTCGAAAGCTTCTCCCCTTCGATGTTCAGGAATTGGTTCGCCGGGACATCATAGGGAAGATTGAGCGAAGAGTCGTACGCCATGAGCTCCACCGGCCAGATGACGGAGTGGAACGGGATGTTGTCCTTCCCGATAAAATAGTACGCGCGCGCAGAAGGATCCTTCCACCACGCGTGCCACGCATCCGGCTTGTCTGCGTTCTTGGCCCATTCGACCGACGCGCTCAGATAGCCGATGACGGCGTCGAACCAGACATAAATGACTTTCGACTCCCAGCCTTCGACCGGCACCGGAACGCCCCAGTCGATGTCGCGCGTTATCGGACGGGGCTTCAAGCCGTCGGCGATCATTGATCGCGTGAAGTTTTGGACGTTCAAGCGCCAGTGCGGCTGTGCATCGACATACTTCGCCAGCTGCTCCTGGTAGTGACCGAGCTCGAAGAAGAAGTGGCTCGTCTCTCGGATCACCGGTGTCGAGTCTGACAGCGTAGAGATGGGGTTCTTGAGCAGTGTCGTTTCAAAGGTTGAGCCGCAGTTCTCGCACTGGTCGCCCCGCGCGCGAACGTAGTCGCACTTCGGGCAAGTGCCGCGAACATAACGGTCGGGCAGAAACATGCCCACCTGCTCATCATAGAATTGCTTTTCGCTCTTGATGCTGAGGTCACCCTTCGCATGCAGCTTGCGAAAAACGTCCTGCGTCAGATCGATGTGATTCTGGGTATGGGTGTGCGTGAAGAGATCGAAGCTGATTCCGAGCTTCTGCCAGCTCAGCAAGAAATTGTGGTGATAGCGCTTCACGACGTCGAACGGAGTGGAGTTTTCCTCCCGCGCCTTGAGTGTAATTGGAGTTCCGTGAGAGTCCGATCCGGAGACCATGAGGACCTTATTCCCTCTCAGCCGGTGGTAGCGGGCAAAGATGTCAGCGGGAAGATACGCTCCGGCAACGTGACCAAGATGAAGGTCGCCGTTTGCATACGGCCAGGCTACGAAAACTCCGATTGTCTGCGACACAATTCCCTATCGGTTCACTCTAGATTAGTAATCGAGATTCCTCAGTGGCTATAGATCAAAAGCACCGGCTCTGCTAGGTATGGGCGTCCTCAGGGCTCAAAATCGGGCGCTGACACACGTTGAGCCATCTCTCCCCTCAGAGGTCGATTATGGATGAAGCAAAGCCATCAACAGACTCTACAAGCCCGGCAGCTGCACCCAGCGCAGCTCCTGCAGCAAAACCGGCCGAAGTGCCGCCGGCAGATAATCTCATCACAATCGACTACTTCAGCAAGGTTCAGCTCCGGGTCGCGCAAATCGTCGCCGCGGAACGAGTCGAAGGCTCCGAGAAGCTGGTGAAGCTCAAGGTGGACGTCGGTGAGCCGGCAGGTCCCCGCCAGATCCTTGCCGGAATCGCCAAGCACTACGTCCCTGATGACCTCATCGGCCGGAAGATCGTAATCGTTGCCAACCTGAAACCCGCAAAGCTCATGGGTCAGCTCAGCGAAGGAATGTTGCTGGCTGCTTCAGATGCCGCGGGGAACCTCGAGCTGCTCTCACCGGGTTCGGTCGTCGCCCCGGGTTCCGTAGTTCGCTAAGACCGTTCTCTCCCGCCGCAACGGACGCGCCTTATGCCAATCGAGCTGATCGATACGCATTGCCATCTTTCGACGCTCGAGCATTCACCGCTCGAAGAGATACTTTCTCGGGCCGCGGAAGCCCATGTAACGCGTTATGTCTGCATCGGCGCCGGCTCGGTAAAGCAGTCAGCTTCCGACGCTATTGCACTCGCGGAACGCTACGAACACATTTGGGCATCTGTGGGCGTACATCCACACGACGCTGGCGCGAGCACCGACGTATCCGACCTCGAGCCGCTCGCGGCACATTCGCGAGTCGTTGCTGTGGGCGAAACAGGCCTCGATTTTTTCCGTGATTGGGCGCCGAAGGAAAATCAACAGCGTCTCTTCGAAAACACGATCGCACTGGCCCGCAACTGTAAGAAGCCGCTCATCATTCACTGCCGCGATGCCGCAGACGACTGCTTGCGCACGCTGGTGGAGCAACGTGCCCACGAGGTCGGCGGAGTATTTCACTGCTATGCTCAAGACGCAGAATTTGCGAAACGGCTGGGCGACATCAATTTTTTAGTTTCGTTTCCGGGCTCACTTACCTTCAAGAGCGCAAATCTCCTCCGCGAGACAGCAAAGGCGATCCCGCTCGAGCAGATCATGCTCGAAACGGACGCTCCCTATATGGCTCCCGAACCGTATCGCGGGAAGCCGAGCGAACCGGCACACGTCCTCAAAGTGGCCGAAAAGCTCGCCGAGGTGAAGGAGCTTACGCTTGAGCAGATTGCAGAGGTTACGACGAAGACGGCCCGGACATTCTTCCGGATCTGATGCCGGTATCTTCGACGCATTTCCACCTTTCTGCCCCACCTCAAAACCTGTAGCATCAGCCGGGAAAACAGTGCTGCCCGCGGGACAGGAGACCCATGCCGCATCGAAGCCTCAATCCGGAGAAGATCCTCTCGACGGTCCGCACACTTCGCAATCGTGTGCGGGAGCGCTTTCCCCAAGCCGGGCTAGTTCAGGTCGCCGATGAGCTCGTTGCGATTACCGAAGAGGCGCAAGAGCTGAACGAGCGGCTGCGGCGACGCGCGTCCTGGATGCGCGGGTTGATCATTTTTTCGGTGCTGGCGATCCTCGTCGCCGGATTCTTCGCTGCGAAGCAGCTTCAGTTCGCTGGCCGAGAGCTCAACTGGACCGAGTTCGCACAGGGCATCGAAGCAAGTATCAACGACATCGTCCTTGTCGGCGCAGCGCTTTTCTTCCTCTTCACGCTCGACTCCCGGTTCGAGCGCCGCGCCGTCCTACAAAAGCTTCACGAGCTGCGTTCCATCGCTCACGTCGTGGACATGCATCAGCTGACGAAAGACCCCGAGCGAGTAAACCCGGCGCATAATCCGACGCCGTCATCTCCTAAGTATACGCTCGAACCCCACGAGCTCACTCGCTACCTCGATTATTGCAGCGAGATGCTGTCATTGATTGGAAAGCTCGCGGCGCTTCACGGAAAAGATTCGAGCGACAGCGTGGTGCTGAATGCAGTCGACGAAGTCGAGAGCCTGTCGACCGGAATTTCGCGAAAGATCTGGCAAAAGATCATGATCATTCTTACCACTCAGGACGCCGCGACCCGAGTGGGTTAGCGCGCAGCGCCTAAAACGTGGAGCTGCCGCGCCTCCCGAGCAAACGGTCGAAGATGATCGCCGCAGCACCACGCACGGAAAGGTGATTGTATTCGGTGTAGCCCTTCACCGGCTCCAGGTGATAGTCCGCACGATCGAGCACCTCTTCGGCTAATCCCCACCCGGTACCGAACAGGATGAGATGCGGCTCATCGGAGAGATGGAGCGTTTGTGACATCTGAGCAAAGGTGACCGACTTTTCGCTGTCCCGAGCAGATGTCGTGATGATTTTCGGAATCTTTCCCGTCCTCACCTCGATGTCAGTCACAACACCGTCGAGATCCGGCAGGACTGCGATTCTCCGTAGAGCTTCACTGCGGTTCGCGTTGTAGGTCGCGCCGTAGCCGACCTCCCAGTGCTCGCAGATTTTCTCGCTCAGTCGACGCAGGGCACGGGTCGGATGAACCACATAGTATTTGCTGAGCCCGTAGGTTCGCGAAGATCGGGCGATGTCGTGCAAATCCATGTTCGTCACAGACGAAGCTACAATCTCATGCCGTTTGTTATAAACGGGATAATGGATCAGGCCGGCAGTCAGCTCGCAGCGCGGTAAACCGGGTTCGCGGATCAGGTCCGGTCGACGTTCGAGAGTGTCTCGCCGTGCAGCTTCTTCGCGAAAGCGTTCGATCTCTTTGTGGTTTCCCGACAGCAAAACCGGCGGGACGGTGCGACCGTGGAACTCGCTGGGCTTGGTGTATTGAGGATGCTCCAGAAGCTCGTTTTCGAACGATTCGTGGGAAATGGACTCGGGGTTGCCGAGAACTCCCGGCACGAGCCGCGTCAGCGCCTCGATGACGACCATGGAGGCTGATTCGCCGCCCATCAGAACGTAATCTCCGATGCTCAGCTCGAGGTCCACCCACTCGTCCACAACGCGCTCATCGACACCTTCGTAGCGGCAGCAGACGAAAATAAACCCAGTCCCATTTTCGGCAGACTCGGCAACGAGCTCACGGGCGAGCTTCTGCTTGAAAACCTTCCCGCGCGGGGTCAAAAGGACCACCTTCGCCGTCGGATCGTTTTTCTTGGCATGTTCTATTGCAGCAGCGGCGGCGTCGGGCCGAAGGACCATCCCGGAACCTCCACCGTAGGGAGAGTCGTCGATCTGCCCATGCGTATTGATGGCAAAATCGCGAAGGTGGATGGGCTCGATGGAGACCGCCCCTTCGGTACATGCTCGGCCCACCAAGCCGACCTGCTTGAAGCGCTCGAAAAGCTCTGGGAAAATAGTCAGGACCTGAAAACGCACGGTGATCTCCGAGAGAGAATTCCGCAGGACTTCTAGCAAATTCCGAACGATTATGCTAACCGCTCTGGAATGTCCAAACGACTCTGGGAAAAAGGGGAAGACCTCAACCGTCAGGTGCATGCGTTCACTGTGGGCGACGATCCCGTCGTCGATCTTGAGCTTGCTTATTGGGATACCGTCGGCAGCGCTGCGCATGTGAAGATGCTGAAAAAAATCGGCCTCGCCACGGCAGCCGAGTGCAACACGCTGCTGAAAGAGCTGCACAAAATCTCTGAGCTCTGCAAGGCCGGAAAGCTCGAAATCCCCTTCGAGCTCGAGGACTGCCACACGGCCATCGAGACACAGCTTATCGCCGCCGCAGGCGAAGCCGGGCGCAAGGTTCACACCGGACGCTCCAGAAACGACCAGGTTCTCCTCGCCGTCAGACTCTATCTTCGCGATAGGGTGTGCACCATTGTGAGCGAAGTGCTGCAGACAGCAGAGCTTCTCTTTCAGCGCGCGGAGGAGCTCGGACATCAGCCGATGCCTGGATACACACATTTCCAACCGGCGATGCCCGCAAGCCTTCGGCTTTGGCTGCATGCTTTCGGTGAGAGCTTTCTCGAGCTTGCACGCGAGGGAGCAGCAACTCTCGATCTCCTGGATTCGAACCCGCTCGGCGCTGCGTCCGGATTCGGAACGAGCCTTGGCCTCGACCGTCAGGCTACGACCGACGCGCTCGAGTTCGCGCGGGTCCAGCGCAATCCGATCGCCGTACAAAACAGTCGAGGGCAATACGAGCTCAAAGCATTGCGGCTGGCGACGGATATTGCCGGCGTCATCGAAAAGTTGATGATCGACCTCATCCTCTACACCACGCGCGAGTTCGGTTTCTTCAATTTGCCGACCTCGCTCACCACCGGCTCATCGATTATGCCGCAAAAGCATAATCCGGATGTTCTGGAGCTGCTGCGCGGCCGCGCCGCAAAGATCCGCGGGGCCGAAACGGAGCTGAGCTGGGTTTTGGCCAAGCTGCCTTCACACTATCATCGGGACTTCCAGTACTCGAAGGAGCCGATGGTACGAGGTCTGCGCCATCTCCTCGAATGTCTCCCGATTACACGTGAGGTCATCCGCTCGTTCACCGTGAACAAGGAGCGGCTCGATAACGCGATGACCGCTGACCTGTACGCAACGTATGACGTCTATCGGCAGGTAAAAGACGGCGTCGCCTTTCGCGATGCCTACCGTGTAACCGCTGCGAAGTACAAGGCGGGCGACATCAAGGCCGAGAACCTCAAATCGGATTTCGACACGATCGCCGCCGAGTGCGATGCTGAGCTCGCGCAGGCGAAAGCGGACCTGAAGACCTTCAGCGGCGCTCTGAAACAGTGGACCGCCAAACTGAACCGCGTAGAAAAAGACGTATTTACTGCCGTTTAGAAACGTTGTTCACGTACGCTGCTTCCGGAAACAATAACGCCTCCCGTTGGCGGTAACTTCCTGCTTCAAAATCTCGAAAACACTCGTGCGGCACGTCGCTACGAATGACTTTTGCGGAGAGTTTTTCTATAGTGCTTTCTCTCTCCGGTGTTTGCTCACAATTGGGCGGCTACCGGCGTCAACGTTTCTCAACCAGGAGGTACCATGAGCTTGAATCGAGTTTTTTTGCTAGGCAACTTGGGTGCCCCGCCCGAGCTTCGCTACACCCAGTCGCAGCTCCCGATCTGCACGTTCCGCATCGCGACAAATGAGCGACGCCAGAACCAAGACGGCCAGTGGGAAGACAAGACCGAGTGGCACACCATCGTTACGTTCGGAAAGACCGCGGAGAACTGCAACCAGTACCTGCAGAAGGGCAAGCAGTGCTTCGTAGAAGGCCGGATTCAAACCCGCAAGTATCAGGACCAGGACGGGAAGGATAAATACTTCACCGAAATCATCGCCTCGTCGGTACGCTTCATCGGCGGCGGTCGCGGAGAGGGAATGGAAGTAGAGCGCTCGGCACCCCAACGCTCAGCACCAACGCCTCAGGCGCCAAATCCGTCAGCAATCGGCGAGACGATTTCGTTCGATGATGATGATATTCCGTTTTGATCTGATCACGATCCGTCGCGAAGCGACGGCTCGTGATCAGTCCCGCCATAGCCGCCGCCTGGCGGCGACGGCGGACAAATGTTTCCAGCGCCCAACAAAGGAAACATCACCCCAACCTAATAAATAAACCGAAGAAGCCAACAATCAGTCCCGCCGAGCGTCAGCGAGGGCGAACCAGTCCAACAAAGCTTCCCCAAAGGCGGACTTGTCCCCCCGAAGCTTCCCCAACGGCGGACTTGTCCCGCCGAAGCTTCCCCAAAGGCGGACTTGTCCCCCCGAAGCTTCCCCAAAGGCGGACTTGTCCCCCCGAAGCTTCCCCAAAGGCGGACTTGTCCCGCCGAAGCTTCCCCAAAGGCGGACTTGTCCCGCCGAAGCTTCAGCGAAGGCGGAGCCTACTTCCGCATCCGCCCCAAAACTCCAGCGACATCAAGCGGGCGCATCTCGGTCGCCGCATCCATAATCCCATACTCCCGCAACTTCGCCGTCGTCTGCCGCTCGACCTCGCCGGACATAACGAATTCGATCTGGCGCCCCATCAGCTGCTTCTGAGATCTCGGATCCATGTTTCCTGCGAGCGGGAACGACTGGCCCACCGCCTCGTCGAAAGTCGCGAGAAGCTTTCTCACCAGATGCTCCTCGGAGAGCGTTCCGCTCGGCAGCGAGGTGGGACTCATGCCTTTCTTCAAATCCTTGTCCGCGGTCATTCCAGCAAGGTTTCCCACGACCGTGGAGACATAATCCTCGACGGCATCCGCTCGGAACTGAGTTTCCAACTTCGTGGGAGTCTTGTCGCCCTTTCCCGCGCGCTCCAGAATGGCCGTCATCTCAACGATATTCTGCACTCCGCGCCGAGGACCGAGAACCTCCCTTGCGTCGGCTTCGGTTTTCAGCCGGTCCTCAATGACGTGAACACCTTCATTCCCAAGCAGCTCTACGATGCCAGCTCCGTAGCTCTGCTGGCCTTTGTGTCGCTCGTAAGATGCAGCGATCGCAGCGAAGTCAAAGTAAACGCGATTCGACGTCTTTTCGGTCGCAGCTAGCGCTCCGCTCCCTTGAAAAAAGTCTTGGACTTCTTTCGGAGAGTCCGGCCCCACGGCGTGGAACGTGTATCCCTTCTCCTTGGCCGTCTCTAAGACCTTCTTGAAAAACGGAACTTCTTGCGCCAGCTTTTCGAGAACTTGATATGCGCGCTCATTGAATTTCTCGGGTGTCAGATGCTCGGCGGAGAGTCCTCTAATGAGCGTTTGAAGATCCCCCTTGATCACGACATTCCAATCCTGCGCTCTCGCTGGCCCCGGTTGCGCTGCTGGCAGTGCTACGGCCGGCTGGGCGGCGGGAGCCTGCTCCGGGGCTTGGGCGTCCGGCCTGACGGTCGTCGGCAGCTGAACCGTGCCTGGCGCGGAGTTTGGAGATGCGGAAGGCTTCGGGGCGTTCTCTTGCGGAGTCGGAACGGGAGCGGGAACGGGCATACACAACCTCCAATCACTTCGAGCTGAGCTACGAAAACTTTGTAGCGAATTCGCTTTTCGGTGTGCCGAAAAATCGGGCCGTCGGATTTAGAAGCGCGGAGTGAAAGCGAGAGAAACAGGGAGACAGGATGGACGCAACAGACAAGGCTGGAGATTACCCCGTCTCGCAGCAGGACGCTGCGAGACGACCGCAAAAGCGCCTATTCGGCAGCGTAGAGATCTCCGAACGGCATCAGCGGAACCTTCGACAGGAACGATGCGCAACAGAGCACGTATACGCCCAGAAATCCGAGCGAAACTGCAATTTCGGTGATCCCGAATGGAATGACCTTCGGATAGAGCGAGGGAACAAACAGAATGTAATGCAACATCCACAGCCCGCAAGCGACAATCATGCCGGTGCAGAATAGAAGTGGCGGTGTTTGCTTCACGTCACGGCTGAGCCCGAGCAGGAACGGCAGGATGAAGCACATCGCGAGCACGACCCACGCGAAGTCATGCCACGGCTGCTCACGAAGCCGAAGAATGAGGTACCCCGTCTCTTCCGGCATGTTACTGTACCACATCGGAAGGTATTGGCTCCAAAACAGGTAGGTCCACATGATACCGAATCCGAAGAGGAGCTTCCCGAGGTCATGAAGCGTGCGACGCTCGACCTTCGAGCAGAACAACGGATGAACGCCACGCGAGAAGCCAACCAGCATGCTCACCCACGCAACAGCAAGATAAACCGCGGTCATGAAAACGAAGCCGCCGAACATGGTTGAATACCAGTGCGGATCGACCGACATGATCTGGTCAAAAGCAATCAGCGACATCACAAGAGCGTAAACAATCACGACCACCGGCGAAAGCCGTCCGATAGAATCCTTGGTCTTCTTGAGCTCAGCGATACTGTCCGGGCCCCAGCCGGTCACATAGCTGTCGTACGCCTTGTCTGACCACCGGGCGAGCTTGCTTTTGTCGATCTGCGTGAGGCCGCCGCGGATTGCACCGATGTCCTGCCGAACAGAGAAATACACCACCCGGCGTCCGAGGAAGATCAGGAGCAACATTCCGATCAGATCGCGCAGGTAAAGAAACTGAGGGCTCAGCCACGCTTCTTTCCCCGGAATCGGTTCATGAGCCCAAACGAACAGATAGTCGTACGAGCGGAAAACGAAAAACGCGATCAGGAATAGAGGAGAAAACAGGAAAAATGTCGAGCTCGCTTCGAAAAGCCGGCGGATCGGTCGAGCCCATTGCGCGTTACAAATTTGAAATACCGCCGAGAAGCAAGTCGACGCAGCGGCCATCGAGAACCAGAACGAAAAGTTGACGTGAACCGCAGTCCACGCCTGCTTGGCGTCTTCCGGAGTTCCAAGATGTCCGAAAAAATTGATCAACCCGAACACGATCAGAATGACCGACATAGCGCGCCAGATAGGCGGCAGCTTATACGGTTCCGCCCCGACGATTGCCGGCACATCGTGAATCGTTACAGGTGAAGCCCCGTGCGACATAGTTCTCCTCGTCCCCTACTCTGGTCGTTTCATTCCCGGAATATCTTTCACGCCTTGCAAAAAGCGCAGATAGTTCACGACGTCCCAGTGTTCTTGTTCTGAAAATTTAAATCCGTAACGCGGCATAACGGCACCGCCGTTGTGGATGACAGCGAAGATTCGGCCGTCTGATCGGTTCTTGTAGAAGTCCTCGAGCAGATTTGGAATCGGGAGCTGTTTCGTGTTCGCGATTGGGCTCTTTGCATCCGCGTGAATGCCATGGCACGGCGAGCAGTTCGCCGTGTACAATCGCTGTCCGCGCCACGCCGAATTCACGGTTGCCGGTACGGGATTCGAGAGCCGCTTGTCAGCTTCTTCCGCCGTCATGGTGAACGGTTTTTCGCCGATTGCGACCGTCCCTTTCACAGGGCTTCGGCCGACTTCGTTCGCCTGCAGCGACTGCTGGCGATACATGTCGACATCCCACGGCGCCGCTGAAGCAGAGCTCGCAAGTGCGAGAAGCGACACCACGCTCAGGAACGCAGTCTTACCGGACATACTGCACCTCCACCTTCTCAGCACCACCCTGCTCAAAGAAAGACTTCAAGGAATCGGTTTGGTCCTTGGGAACTCGAACCGTCAGACCGAACGTGCCTGAGGTGAACTGGGGACGGAAACCTGGATTGTTGAAGAGATTCGGAATACGGCTGAAGTGAAGCATGCCGAGCATGTTCGCGAGCGAGCCGAACAGAATCGTGCACTCGAATCCAATGACGATGAAAGCCGGTATTGAGATCAGCGGCTTCGCGCTTACGCGAACCGGATAATCGATCGACATCCAGCATGTCATCAGGAACGCGCAGGTCAGGCCCGTTAGCGCACCCGTCAAAGTGCATCGGCGCACGGGGCTGCGCTTTTTGCCGACATACATCTCGTCTTCCAAATCGTGATTCGGAAATGGAGTAAACAGCTCAACCTGATCGTAGCCCTTCTCGCGCAGCTTTCTGATCGCTGTGCGGGTGTCGTCTACGAACCGAAAGTGCCCCACCACTAAGTAATCGTTGCTCATATACCTATCCAAACACTCCTGCGCGCCAAACACTTCTGTGCGATGGCGCCGGAGACTCAATACCCTCGCGAATCAAATAGTCGAGACCGAGGCGGTCAGTGACTATGTCCGGCTCGCATCGGCGGTTCCATGACCTCCTTCACTTCGGTGAGCGACACTGAAGGGAAGAATTTCACGAAGACCAACAGAAAGCAGAAGAACCAACCGAAGGATCCGACCAGGATGCCCCAATCGATCCAGGAGAAGTTGTAGTGCCCCCAACCATACGGCTCGAAGTCACGAGTGAGCGACTGAACGATGATGTTGAAGCGCTCGAGCCACATTCCGATGTTGATGAAGATCGAGATGATGAAGAGCCAGGTCAAATTCGTGCGCAGCTTCTTCACCCACAAAGTCAGCGGGAAGATACAGTTGCAGGTGACCATTCCCCAAAACGCAAGAGCGTATCCGCCGTAGACGTCACCGAACGGGCGATACAAGAACTGATACCGCTCGAAGTTGTTGTTGCTGTACCACGCCATGAAAAACTCGATGGAGTAAGCGTAGGTAACGATACCTGAGGTGAACATGATGAGCTGGGCCATCTTTTCGAAGTGCCAGATCGTCAGATAGGGCTCGAGGTGGAACCATTTTCTGAGCGGCACCGAAATCGTGATCACCATCGCCAAGCCGGAAAAGATCGCGCCGGCGACGAAGTATGGCGGGAAGATCGTCGTGTGCCATCCCGGAACGTTCCCCATCGCGAAGTCCCAGGAGACCACCGAGTGAACGGACAGAACGAGCGGTGTCGCCATTCCGGCAAAAAATCCGTAGGCCGCAACATAGTGGCGCCATTGCTTATTTGTTCCGCGCCAACCGAGCGAAGTCACCGAATAGAGCAGCTTCCGGAAGCCCGTCGCGTTGTCACGCGCCGCAGCGATGTCTGGAATCAAACCAGTGATGAAAAACATGACGCTCACCGTCAAATAGGTGCTGACGGCGAACACGTCCCAGAGAAGCGGCGATTTGAAGTTGACCCAAAGGAAGCGCTGATTCGGATACGGAAGCAGCCAGTAGAAGTTCCAAACGCGTCCGAGGTGGATGAGAGGGAACAGGCCCGCAGTCGCGACCGCAAAGACCGTCATGGCTTCGGCGATACGGTAAATAGGAACACGCCACTTCGCACGGAAGAGATACAGAACGGCAGAGATCAGTGTTCCCGAGTGCGCGATACCGACCCAGAAAACGAATGTCGTGATGTAAAAACCCCAGCCAGCGCGGTTGCTCTTTCCGGCCATCCCGATGCCGTTCAGCACTTGGTGACGCCAGCTCACGGCTCCGATGAGCATCACACAGAAAGCAGTAAGAAAAAGTACCCACCAACTTGATGTCGGCGGCTCAAGGGTCCGCAGAATATCCCGGTTGACCCGGTCATAATCTATATTGTCGTCTTTCTCTTCGTGCATCCCGAAACCTCGATCCATCAATCACACTGAGCCGACTCAATCACGATAGCCCGCTCGAAGCGGTTTACGCTTCGAGCGCCTCGTTCTTCACCCGAGCGAGATACGCAACGGATGGCTGCGTATTGAGCTGCTCATCAAGAACTTTATACACCCGCGGATCCTGATGCTCTCGCGATACCAAGCTTGCCTTGTCGTTCAAGTTACCGAACTTGATTGCCTTCGTTGGGCAGCTCGAGCCGCATGCCGGTTGGATTTCACCGTCGAGCACCATGCGTCCAAGATCTTTTGCTTTGCCTTGCGCTTCGCGGATGCGCTGCACGCAGAACGAGCACTTCTCCATGATTCCGACCTCACGAACCGTGACGTCAGGATTGAGTTGCCAGTTGAGCGGCTCAGGCCAGTTGTACTTGTACCAGTTGAAGTGTCGAACCTTGTAGCTGCAGTTGTTCATGCAGTAGCGGGTTCCAACGCAACGGTTGTACACCATTGAGTTGATGCCCTCTTCGGTATGGTACGTCGCGTAAACCGGGCAAACAGGCTCGCAGGGAGCGTTCATGCAATGTTGGCACAGCATCGGCAGGAAGCTGACGAGCGGCTGCTGCGGTGGTCCGTCGAAGTAACGTTCGATTCGAATCCAGAACATGTCACGGTTTTCTGCACAGGTCGTCTTTCCGACCGTCGGGACGTTGTTCTCCGCGGTGCAGGCAACAACGCATGCGGAACAACCAGTGCAGCGAGACAGGTCGATGCTCATACCCCAGTGATAGAGCAGGTCCGGACCGAGCGTTTGCTTGTACATCTGCTTCGGCAGCGGACGTGGGCCGAGCGCCAGGCCTTCTTCGTGCGCTTCAGCGTGCTCTCCGTGCCCGCCGTTCTTTTCCCGCGCAAGCTCTTCGAGCTCTTCCATTGTGGTCGTGCGAGCGATTCCGCGGCCGTATTGGTAATCACTTCCGCGAGTCAGGACGAGCGTGTCTTTCGTGAGCGACATGCGAATCGTCGCGTCAGTCACAAAAGATTGGATTCCGCCCGGAGGAGTTGCCGGAAGAACAGAAAGGACGTTCGTACCGACGTTGACGGCATATCGACCGTAGGCGGTGTGACCCTGTCCGATCGGAACCGCGATGACCTGCGGATGAATGTATTGGTTGATGTAGATCGGCGCTTCAATGAAGCCGCTGTCCGTAATGACCTGAAGAACATCTCCGTTGACGGCGTTCAAGCGCGCAGCAACCTGAGGATTCACTTCGATCCAAGAGCCCCAGACGGCGCTTGTCATCGGGTTCGGCAACTCTTGCATCCAGGTCCGGTTTGCGGAGCGACCGTCGAATGAGTTGACGTTCGGATACGCGAGGACAGTGAACGAGTCGCCGGACTTCGGTGCCGGAGCGGGAGCAAACGCCTTCAGATTGAGGCCGGCTGGGACCACGTCCCACGAAGTGACGGGTGCCTTCGGCTTGGACCAGTCTCCGCCCTTCTGGACGTAGTCGACCCAGCGAGCTTCGAAATCGGCTTCGCCCGTGCGCGCCTTCCACTGCTCACGAATGTAATCGTAGAACGAGCCGATCTTTTCGAGCTTCGCATTCGGAAGCTTGCTGCTCGCCGAGAGGGAAATGAGCGTGTCGGCAAGGCTCTGCGTTTTATAGAGCGGCGCCATCGCAGGCTGGCTCAAATTGAAAACACCTGGCACCGGCTCCGAGTCTCCCCAGCTCTCGAGCTGGTGGCTGAGCGGCAAAACGAGCGTCGCAAGCTGCGTCGTCTCGTCCATGTGCCCGGAAGCTGCAGCGACGACTCCAATTTGCGAGAGAGCTTTGTGGAGCTGTGTCCGCTGCGGCAAAATGTAGGCGAGGTTCACATCAGACACGATGAGCACTGCGACCTTACGCTTCTTCTCAGCGACCGCATTAAGCATGTCGTTCAGTTCAGCGAAGGACGAACGTGCTTTGCGCGGAGCGGGAAGCAGGGTCACGCTCTTGCCAACGTTTCCGAGCGCGATATTGAGCAAGTTCGCAAGAACCGCGGTCGGAACTGCTTGTGCGCCGCTTGCCGCGGCTCCGCCGGCAACAACGAGCGAAGTCGGGGCTTCCGCGAGCTCAGTTGCAAGCGCTTTCAAAACTTTCGGTTCGACACCGGTCCCTTCGAGCGTCTTCACCACATCGACCGTTCCAACGAGCGACGAGATCTGTCCTCGAGCGGAACCGTTCAGATTTTTTCCGCCGGTCGCGTCGTAGACGAGCTTCAGCAGAGCAAGCATCAACGCGCTTTCCGAACCCGGATTGTTCATCACCCATTGGTCCGCATTTCCGGCTGTGAGCGAAAGTCGCGGCTCAAAATGAATGAACTTGCTGACCCCACCCTTTCCTTTACCGGCGCCTTCGTGCTCGCCCGTTTTTGGTGTGCGTCCCTCTGCCCATCCGAGCGCGTACTCGACTGGAGACTGCCAGGTCTCGAGGAAATCTGCGCCGAAGCTGACGACAAACGCGGCTTTGGAAAAGTCGAATGCAGTTCGAACGTTTGGTCCAAAAACTTGCTCGGCTGCGAGATCAAGCGCATCGCTGTTCAGCAGCTCATACTCGACATGCCGTAAAACGGTGATTTTCTTCGACAGCTCGGCGATCAAAGCAGCTTCACTGCCCGATGTCGGACGGGTGACGAGAACGACTTCGGCGTTTGCGGCTTGCGCATCAGCAATTGCCTGCGCGAGCGCATCGATATTCTCCTTCCACGTTGCAACCTGGAAAGACGCGCCGACCTCACGCTTCAGAGGCTCACGAATTCGATCGGGGTCGTAGAGCGCTTGGAGAGTCGACTGCCCCTGAGCGCACAGACCTCCGCGATTCACCGGATGGTTCGGATTTCCTTCGACCTTAACGATTCGACCTTCGCGTGTGCGGACCAGTGTTCCGCAACCGCTCGAGCACTCGTTACAGCTGCCCGAATACCAAACGGCCACACCTGGCACGACATCGTCGGGTTGCACAACGTATGGCAACAGCTTCTCGGGAAGCTCGTGACCACAGCCGACCGCAGCGACACCGGCACCCGCGCCGACGATCTTCAAGAAATCTCTTCGATTGTAACCCTTCTTTTCAGCCATCGCCCCGTTCTATCCCGATCTTCTGCGCCACCCTGATGTCAGCGCCTCAGTATCAATTCGAATGGTCGCATCCGCAGCGAACCAATCCGTGCGGCACCGCAACATTGCGCAGACCGTCTTCGCGCAAATTAATAATGACAAGCCGAGCAGTCGATGCTTGCACCCTTTTCACGGTGGCACGACACGCAGAAGCCCATCTTCAACGAAGAAACTTTCTCGACCACCGTCATCTTCTGCACCTGACCATGGCAGTTCTGACAGCCCACACCAGCCTTCAGGTGGCGCTTGTGAGGGAAGCGCACGTGCTCCGGAAGGTTGTTCACCGGCTCCCACGGAACCGGCTGGCCTTTGTCGTAGTAGTCTTTCAGCTTTTTGATCTCTGGAGATTCGGTTTTTACCGCCTTGTGACAGCCCATGCAGAGCTCGACAGACGGAACGGTAGCGAAGTTCGACTTCGTCACACCGGAGTGACAGTACTGGCACTCCATGCCGTTCTTCTCCATGTGCACCCGATGGCTATACGCGATCGGCTGAGTCGGGCGATATCCGCGCCGAAATGGAGCTTTCCAGAGTATATCGAGAAACTTCCAGTCCGTGTCTGTCGCCTTTCCTTCGCGCCAGAGACCGGCTTTATAGATGTCGTTGTCTGGGCCCAGATCGACCATCGGATCTGTCTGCGCATTCCCCTCGGGCTGAGCCCCGATTGAAGGCCGCTCCGCCACCACCACGACTGCTAACAGGGTGAAAACTGCAGCAATGCCAAGCAAAAACTTTTTCATTAGCGATGTGATAAAAAAAGCCCGTCTACCGGCCGGCGTGAGATTCAAAACACGACACGGAGCAAAGAGCTTGAAAAGTACGATAAAGCAAACACGACGTGGCGCCTAAACCAGGCACGCTGTCATCTATCTCGGCAGCCACCCCCAATGCAACTGCCCTACCCGCTCTGCACCCTACTATACGAGCGCGGAACTTCTACCTTCTTCTACCGCAAAGACAGATGCACAATACTCCCGACGCAAGCGGCATGGTCAGGTAATGGGGGTTTCATAACGCAAGGCTCCAGCGTTGTCGACAATCAATTGGAAAGGAAATTGCGCTCATAAGCATTTGAAGACACATTAACTTGATCTGCTCTGAGCAAATTCTTATAACCGTCGGCGTAAATCAAATTCGCTTTCGTGATGAAATCAACGCTCAAATCCGCACTCGCCGCAAAGTTATCCACAGCCACCGGTTTGCCGGAGAGCACGATCCTGCCTCTGCTCGAACGCCCGAAAAACCTGGACCATGGTGACCTCGCGTTTCCCTGTTTCCTTGTCGCGAAGCAGCTCAAGGTCGCACCACCTGCGTGCGCGGCAAAGCTTGCTGCCGAGCTTGCTCTGCCGGACGGTTTTAGCGGGGTCAGCGCACTTGGACCGTTTTTAAACTTCCGTTTCGACAGAGCGCGATTCGCAAGCGGAGTAGTCTCGGAGATCCGAGCTGGGCGTAACGCGAACATCCCCGGCGAACGCGCGACAGAAACCACGATTCTCGAATATTCCAGCCCGAATATCGCAAAACCGTTTCACGTCGGCCACCTACGCGCGACGCTCATCGGAAACTCGCTCGATCGGATCTACCGGCGTCTCGGATATCGCGTCGTCAGCATCAATCACCTGGGCGATTGGGGAACGCAATTCGGCTTCGTGTGGGCAGGTTGCGCACTCTGGGGCAAACCTGATCAGCCGACAGTGAAGACGCTCGTCGAGCTCTATCGCAGAGCCACATCGCTGAAAGAAGAACAGGAAGCCGGTACTGCCGAAGTCGCTCCAGGCACTGAAAGTGTAAACGAAATGGCGCGCGCGTTCTTCATCGATCTCGAGGCCGGCAAAGACTACGCGATCGACTTTTGGAAGTGGTGCTCGGAGATCTCCCTGAAATATCTACGCGAAACGTATGACCGTCTCGGCGTATCGTTCGAGCACTACACCGGAGAATCTTTTTACTCGAACAAGCTCGATGCAGTGAAAAGCGATCTCGAGCAAGCAGGTCTTCTCGTCGCCTCAGAAGGCGCGCTCGGAGTCGACCTGGGCGAGCAGCTCGGATTCGCACGAATCCTCACACCCGACGGCCGATCGCTCTACTTGACTCGCGATCTCGCAACCGCGAAATACCGCGCGGAAACGTTTCACTTCTCTCGCGCCCTCTACGTAGTCGGTGCGCCTCAGTCGCTCCACTTTCAACAGCTGAAGGGAGTGCTGAAGGCTCTCGGTCGAGATTACGCGGAAAAGATCGTGCACGTCGCGTTCGGGCATGTGCTCGGGATGAAAACGCGTGGAGCGAGTGAGATCATCGAGCTCAATGATTTCCTCGACGAAGCCTACGAGCGAGCGCTCACCGCATACCGAGAGCAGGTCTCGAAACGTCCGGACGGCCTCGATGAAACGAAGGTCGCGGACGCCGTTGCCATCGGAGCAATCGTGTTTGGAACTCTCAACCGAGGTCGCATCAAGGACGTGCATTTCTCCTGGGAGAACGCGCTCGAGTTCCAGGGCGACAGCGGTCCCTATCTGCTCTACGCCTGCGCTCGAATGAACGGTATTCGAGAGAAGGCCGACGAAGCCGGACTACACCCGGCAGAAATTTTTGCACCGGAACTTCTCTCCGAGGAAAGCGCCTTTCAGCTCGCGAGCACTCTCGACAACTTTTGGGAGGTGCTTGAACGCACCGCGGAGGAAAACGATCCGGCAGTGCTCGCTGGGTTCGCTCTCGATGTAGCGAAAGCATTTTCGAAAGCGTACAATGAGCTGAAAGTCGTCGGCGCAGAGCGCCCGATCGCTGAAGCACGATTGGCGCTTTTCGACACGACCCAGCGAGTTCTTGCCGAAACGATTTCGCTTCTCGGCATGAAGCCGCTCGATCGGATGTAAGCTGGACCAACGTCTACACCACCTTTCGAGGGACGCTATGGCACAGCCTGTGGTTCTCCTCACAGGAGCGAGCTCCGGAATCGGTTTGGCGCTCGCACAAAAGTTGCATGTCTCCAGCTTTCGCGTGGCTGTAACCGCGCGCGAAAAGTCGATTCACACCGTTCGTGCACAGCTCCCTGAGACCGATCGCTTCGGTGTCTTTCCGCTCGACGTTACGTGTGCCGAGAGCCGCGAACGGCTCGTTGCCGACGTTCGAGCCCGCTTCGGAGGAGTGGACATTCTCATCAACAATGCAGGGATCTCCTATCGGTCGGTCATTGAGCACATGACCGAGGCCGACGAAGCACTGCAGATGGGAACGAACTATTTCGGACCACTCGGGTTGATCCGCCTCTGCCTCCCGCACATGCGCGAACGCCGAGCCGGCCGCATCATCAACGTCTCCTCAGTCGGCGGAATGATGGCAATGCCGACAATGGGATCGTACAGCGCGTCGAAGTTTGCGCTCGAAGGAGCTTCGGAGGCTCTGTGGTACGAGCTTCAGCCCTGGAATATCAAAGTGACGCTCGTTCAGCCCGGCTTCATCCGCTCACGATCATTTGAGCACGTTTACTTCAGCGAAGCGGGAAAGCAGGCTTCAGAAGAGCACCGCGACGCTTACCATGCATATTACCGAAGCATGTCGGTCTTCATCGAGACGCTCATGTGCCGCGCATTCGCTACCTCAGACAGCGTCGCACAAACGGTTCTCGACCTGATGATGAAAGAGAACCCGCCGCTCCGACATCCTGCGACGATCGATGCCACGTTTTTTTCCGTGCTCCGGCGTTTCGTTCCCCGTAAGCTGTATCATCGGATTCTCTACGCGAACCTCCCCGACATCAAGAAGTGGGGCGTGAATGAGGAGGAAAGTGACTCTCAGAATTAGCAGCGACGCGGCCGACCTCATCTTTCGTGCGCTTTTCTGTCTGATTTTTGTCGGGCTCGGCGGCGAGCATCTTTTCTCTGACGCGCTCATTCAGCACCTCATGCCCGAGTGGATGCCGCTCAAACGTGTCGTATCGATCGGCTGTGGGGTGTGGCTTGTCGGCTGGGGAACACTTATTCTCATGGGTTGGCACTTGCGGTGGGCCGCAATCGGTCTCGGCTACTTCTTGATCATCGTAACCGCCGCAGTCCATATCCCAGGCGTGCTCTATCGTGCCCCGACCATACCCGAGAGCCAGTATTGGATGTGGGAGATCCTACAACGCAGCAATCTCGTCAAAAATCTCTGCTTGCTCGGTGTTTGCTTTCACTTGCTCCACCACAAGGTCGGCAAATACAGCCTCGAAGCCTATCTCGACGCTAAAAAAAATTCGTAATCCGCCACAGATCGGCATATCTCTCTTCTCGAATAACCCGCCCGATGCCGGCTAAGCGCCCCGTTTTCAGCTCTTCCGCCTCCTGCGCGCAAGACCTGAGAGTAGGATGCACAATCAAGGTTTTTGAGCACTGTCTCCTCGCGCCCCCGGATCGAGCTCCGGGGGCGGGCGGAGGCAGTGCAGGTGATGAACGTGATCGGATGCGCGTTCAATGCAGATGCCATGAGCACCGGCTGAAAGGAGTTTCCAATGCCCGTGCAAAGGATGAGTGACAGCATCGTAGAAGAAGAGGATGTCGAAACATTGCGTTCATTAACAATGCGCGCACTTCGGTTGGCTCTTGTCGTCATCGATCCCAACGAGATCGACGAGGACCATCCCGACGAACCGGTCAACGCCTGGAACGAAGCGTATCAAACGCTGAGGTTCCTCGCGCTCGACACGAAGACACCCCTCATGAACTGACCGTGCGTCATGACTGTGGAGTCGGCGGGTATGGACGCGTTCCTCCGCCGACACACTTTCCCGGCTCTTGCAGCGAGACGCCGTTACAAGAAGGAGCTCTCCTACTCTCTTCTTACGGAGATGGGGCAGCGCCGCGAACAGCTGCGCTAAAGATGATCGCGGCGCTCGGGCGCCGATTCAGCGGTAACAATTCTAACCCTTCGCGCGGACTCGTCGCGTAAAAAGAAAAAGCAGAATGAGGAATATTGGACGACCCGGCCAGTTCAATTTGTCCATGAAGATCACGACGCCGCTGGGCATCTGAAACAAATTCGATGTCTCACTTGGCGCCAAGAAGAAAGCACGAATATCGCCGCAGAGGACAGCCACGAGCGCAAGCCACGCACAATGACAGAGCACCACTCTGCGAGCCGCGTTATCGCTCGCATCCGTCGATTGACCTGCGAATGCATCGTAAAGAAACGAAACTGCGATGACGCAATAAGCCGGCGCGGAGCCGAGCGCAGGCAACAGCTCCGACACAGACGGAACGCACGCGCCGCCTTCCACACATCCCGTTCCAGCCCCCGCTACCAAAATGAGGCCGAGCAGCTTCACACCGTACAGTAACAAAACGAGGACAAGGAACGCGGGAACGGGCATAGACCGACCGAAGCTGATACACGCGAGACGTATCGGGCTCATCATCGAGAACAACCCGGTGAGCCAAGCGGAAGATAGCACGCTTTCTCAGGTCAGTCGCCGAAGATCGAATCGCCCCATCAGCGCGCAAAGTCATTCGATCGCCGCGCCGAGAGAAACTGAAAGAGATGAAAGAAGAGGCGGAGAAAACCACCCGGATTGCACGATTCCCATGCAATCCGGGCGCGGACAGCCAGGCGCTTTCACGCGGCCTCTGCGGCAGACTCCTCGACGCAATCGGTTCGCAGGATGCGGACCGAGTCGGGGGCCTCGAAGCCGAGCTTGAAGGCACCGCCGGAAAGCTTGATGAACTTCATCCCGAAGCTCACCCCGCCGACCTGCACCTTCGTCTCGACGCCGATCGCGAGCCGAAGCCCACGAATCCGCAGCGGGCACATGTCGTGCCGATTGAGCACGACATGGTCGCCGTCGATCCCGAGGACCGTGAAGAGGGCTTCACAGCCCGACGCGACAACGACAACCGACTGACCATCCTTCCGCGACAGAACTAGCATCGGATGCTCCTTCTCTGATGCTGGTCCGGCATACACGCCGAGCGTGCGTCGTGCACACTCCGACTGCAGCCTGACCTCGCTCGTGTCCCGCACGAACACGACGGAGGTCGGGCTGAAGGGTGTATTCCGAGCCCGCTCGAGCGGCACCGGATGGAAGGCAAAACCTCGAACAAACCTACTGAGCCTCTTCTTTCGCCTTTTGTGCAAAGGCCAAAGCAGAGCGGCCGGACCGTCAAAACAGCGCTCATCCAAGTTATAGACGCATGGCGGGGAGGGTCACATAATTCTCCGACCCGAAAATACAATTTCGAGCGGAGGCAGAGAGTTAGGAGGTTAACCCTTCCTGCGACCGGTAATGGTGATGCGTTGTGGCAGCCGATCAACGTAGGCGCGGAGGACCCGGCCTTTCTTATTCGCGTTACCGAGCTCAGAACCGAGCTGCTTGCTGAGCAGGGATGCTCTCGTCAGGAGCTGGGTATGCAGCTCGTTCAGCTTTTCGAGGGGAGGCTTCATCTCGGGCGGAAAGGTCTGCTCCGCAGCGCTCCCACTCCACTCCTCCAGAGCGAGAATGTAGGCGTCGACCTGTTCGATGAACTGATCCGTCGAATCATGAAGCGCCAGGGCCGCCTCGGCGAGAGCCGTTAGACGCTCAACTTCTTCAAGCACGAGGAGCCCTCCGGCGTTATGCCCCGTAATCGCGCGCGACCGGACCTAGCTCTTTTCGAATGTCTTCGGCCGACACCTTCGTCAGCTTCGCGATATCTTCCATGAGCTCGCTGTCCTCGAGATCCGACTCAGTAAGCCGGATCATGTATTTGCGCGCGATCTTGTAAGCGATAGTCGTCGTGTCGACCATCCGCACCTTCGCCCGCCCGGTCGCCGGATCGATCATCTCAGCGAATGGAATCGGAATGAGGCTGTCTCCCTGGCGAGATACCATGGCTTGGGTACCACCACTCAGGAGGAAGTCGATGGCGCCAAAGCCGAGCTGTTGCGTGTATTCGCGATCGAAAGAATTGGGACCGCGGCAGCGCAGCTCGTAGCCGACATTCTTGTCCAGCGCGAGCATGTCTTTGACATTGAAGCGATGCAAACGAGCTCGGACAGCGTTCTTGATGATCCGCCCAAAGTCGACCTCCGCGAAACGGATGTGTCCGTGAGGATCGCGCTCAGCGTCCGACAGCTCTGGAATCGAGTTCTGGTCCAGCACCTCTGCGAGCCCTTCTGCGAGCACGACAACACCGTACGGTTGGTTCCGCGCCATGCGCTTCAGCATCGAACCGACGATGATATCGGCGAGCACTTGGAGGGTAATTTTCTTCTCGCCGAACTCCTCGGGAATCAGCGTCAGCGTAGCGCCCGAAGAGATACCGATACCGAGCGCCAAATGGCCCGCCTTCCGGCCCATGGCGATCACGAGATACCAGCGAGCGGTTGTCTTCGAGTCGACCATGAGGGTCTCGACGATCTCCGTTCCGACTTCGCGAGCGCTTTCAAACCCGAAGGTGCTCCACTTGTTCGGAAGCGGAAGGTCGTTGTCGATCGTCTTTGGGACGTGGGCGACGGCGATCGAGCCTTGCGCTGCGTTCGCAACCGCGCCCGCGCTGCTTGCGGTGTCGTCACCGCCGATGGTTACCAGATACCCGATATTCATCGACTGCAGGCTTTTGACCACCGTCGCAAGCATCTCAGGGCTCTTTGTCGGGTTGGCGCGCGAGGTGCCGAGAACCGACCCGCCCTCACTCTGAATCCGCGACACGTCACCGATAGTGAGCTCACGAATGCAGCTCATGTCGCCCTTCAGCAGGAGCTGAAAGCCGCGCTGGATGCCGAACACTTTGTATCCGCGATTGATGCCCTCAATAGCGGCGGCGGCGATCACTCCATTAATACCGGGAGCAGGTCCGCCCCCGACGACAATTGCGATATTTTTTTTGGCAGCCACGACGTAACTCCTGTTACGGAATTTTTAGCATAGTTTGGAACGGCGAACAGGGAGTTTTTGTGCGGTGAGCACGCGCGTCTCGCACGCCAGTGCCCAGAAACCCAGCGGGCCTGAGTATTGAGAATCTCGCGGCAGCGCCGCAGATGAAAACGTGCGACTCGGCGCCCGCTCTTGAAGACGCGACGAAAACCCACAACAAAGCAACGTCACGAAACGCTTTCGCCGGGCTGGAAAATAGAAGAGCGCTTTAGATCGCGGTGATGTTGAAGCCACAATCCACATAGTGGATTTCACCGGTGACCGCGGAAGCGAGATCGCTCACGAGATATACCGATGACCCTCCGACATCCTCAATCGTCGTCAGACGATGAAGCGGAGCGCGGCCTTCGAAGTGTCCGAGAAGCGCACGGAAGTCGGCGATTCCGGATGCAGCGAGAGTCTTGATTGGACCGGCGGAGATTGCGTTCACTCGGACGTTCTTCGGACCCAGCTCAACGGAGAGCTCTCGAACGCACGCCTCGAGCGCAGCCTTCGCAACGCCCATCAAACGATAATTCGGCACCACAGACACGGCGCCGAGGTAGCTGAGAGTCAGAATCGAGCCACCGCTCTTCATGAGCGGCAGAGCAGCATGAGTGAGACGGACCAGCGAATACGCGCTGATGTCGAGAGCGAGCTTGAACCCTTCACGGGACGTTTCGTGGAACGCACCCTTCAGGTCGTCGCCGAGCGCATATGCGACAGAGTGAATGAGAAAGTCGATCTCTCCCCACTGCTCACGGACTTTCTCGAATACGGAATCAATCTCTTGATCGTTCTGCACATCACACTGCAGCACGAGCTCCGACCCTACAGATTCCGCGAGCGGAATGACCCGTTTGCCGAGAGCGTCGTTCAAGTATGTGAAGCCGAGTTGGGCACCGTGTTTGTGGCATGCCTCAGCAATGCCCCAAGCGATACTGCGCTGGTTCGCGACTCCGAAAACCAGGCCTTTCTTGCCCTGAAGTATCATAGAATCTGAAGGAATGACGGTGTTCAAAAACTGCGTGTGGTGCGAAGCATCGCACTCCGCACCAGGTCAGTGAGCGCGATTACGACGCAGCCGCTTCAGACGCCGCCTCGGTCTTCACAACCCGACGCTTGCGCTTCTTCTCAGGCTTGTCCGAACGCAAATCTGCTTCGACGAACTCGATCATCGCGAGCTGAGCCTTGTCACCATCACGCTTGCGAGTGCGAATCACACGAGTGTAACCACCATTTCGGCCCTCGTAGCGCGGCGCAATCACGGTGAACAACCGATGCACCGCGGTCCACTTTTGCGCGTTCCCCGAAGCTTCGCGATTCATCGCGTAGAGGTAGGTCATCGCTTGGCGGCGCGTGTGCAAGGTATCGTTCTTCCCGAGCGTCACGAGCTTGTCGGCGATCCGCTTCAGCTCTTTTGCTTTCGGCAGCGTCGTCTCGATACGGTTGTGCAATACAAGTGACGTCGCAAGATTCCGGAACATCGACCGACGGTGCGATGCTGTGCGTCCGAGCTTGCGGAAAGCATTTCTATGATTCATGACCTCTCCTCTTCCTTTAGATCAATTCCGCCGGCAATTCTCAGTCGTGAGAAGCGCCGCTTTGCGCTTCGTGCATCCGATCGAGCTCTGGGCGCGGTGGGAAGCTATCGAGCTTCATACCGAGCGAAAGGCCCATTTCGGAGAGAATCTCCTTGATTTCGTTGAGCGACTTCCGTCCGAAGTTCTTCGTTCGGAGCATTTCGGTTTCGCTGCGCTGAACGAGCTCGCCGATATACTTGATGTCCGCGTTCTCGAGGCAGTTCGAAGAGCGAACACTGAGCTCGAGCTCGTCGATCCGGCGGAAGAGATTCTCGTTCAGCTTCGGACCTTCTTCGATTACGGGCTTCTCAGCTTCTTCGAATACTTCTTCCATTCCGATGAAGACCGAGAGTTGGTCGCGAAGGATATACGCCGCGCCGCGGAGAGCTTCTTCCGGGGTGACGCTTCCGTCGGTCCAAACTTCGAGGGTCAGCTTGTCGTAGTCAGTGATCTGTCCGACACGAGCGTTGGTCACCATGTGGTTGACCTTCCGCACGGGCGAGAACACCGCATCCAGCGAAATCGTGCCGACTGGAATCTCTTCTTCTTGCATCGACTCTGCGACGACATATCCGCGTCCGATCTTTGCGGTGAGCTCCATCTTCAGCTCGCCTTCTGCGTTGAGCGAGCAAATGTGGTGGTCGGGGTTGATGATTCGGATTCCGGCTTCTGCCGTAATCATTCCGGCAGTCACTTCAGCTGGACCACGAACTTCCAGGCGGAGCGTTGCTTGCTCTTTGTCGCCGAGGTCGACAACAACTTCCTTCAGGTTCAGCACAATTTCAGTAACGTCTTCGATGCACCCTGGAATCGTCGAGAACTCATGCTTCACACCGTCCATCTTGACGGAAGTGATCGCAGCGCCCGGGAGCGAAGAAAGGAGAATCCGGCGGAGGCTGTTTCCTACCGTCGTTCCGTAACCGCGCTCGAGCGGACCGGCAACGAACTTCCCGTATCGGGGCGACATGTCTTCGGTTTCGAGACGGCGCGGCTTGATCAGGTCCTTGATGATATTTCGATGCATAGTCATTCCAAAAAAGATAAACGCGATTCCTTACCAGTTCCCACAACGCCGCCTGCAGCTTCAGGCACCGGCGCAACAACGATTGCGTTACTTCGAATACAATTCCACGATGAGCTGCTCTTTCATCGGATGAGTGAGCTGCTCGCGAGTCGGGAGCGAGCGAATCTTCGACTGGAAGGTCGAACGGTCCAGCTCGATCCACTCAGGGACACGGCGGCTTTCGATTGCGTTGAGCGACTCATTGATTCGGCTCGATCCACGAGCACCTTCAACGACCGTAATCGTATCGCCCGGCTTGGTCTGATACGACGGGATATTCACCGGCTTACCGTTCACGAGGAAATGTCCGTGAGTGACGAACTGACGGCCTTCCTTACGTGAAGACGCGAACCCGGAACGGTACACCATGTTGTCCAGGCGGCTTTCGAGGTTCTGCAGGAGGTTCTCACCGGTAACGCCCTTCTGCGCTTCCGACTTGTGAAACACCTTGCGGAATTGACGCTCGAGCAAGCCGTACATCCGCTTCACCTTCTGCTTTTCGCGAAGCTGCTGCTTGTACTCGGAGAAGTGACCGCGCAGCTTTGCGTGAACACCCGGGCTGCCCTCGCGACGCTCGATTGCGCACTTATTCGAATAGCAGCGGTCGCCTTTCAGGAAGAGCTTCTCTCCTTCCCGCCGACAAAGCCGGCAAACAGGTCCAGTGTAACGCGCCATGTGCCTAAAGATCCTCCAGCACCAGTTATTTCTTATACAATTGCATGATATTTCGGAACACTAATTCTTTCCCGGTTTCCTCTCCCGGAATCCCGCGCGCTTACACGCGACGTCGCTTCTTCGGGCGGCAACCGTTGTGCGGGATCGGTGTAATGTCACGGATAGCGGTAACGGTGATACCCGCGCTTTGCAACGCGCGAAGAGCAGACTCACGTCCCGATCCCGGGCCCTTCAGAAGGACCTGAGCACTGCGCATTCCAACTTCCTTCGCAGCTTCTGCGGCAACCGAAGCTGCCACCTGAGCAGCAAACGGGGTAGACTTTCGAGAGCCCTTGAAACCATTGCATCCGGCACTCGACCAGGAAACAACGTTTCCAGCGGGGTCAGTGATGGTTACCACCGTGTTGTTGAACGTCGCATGAATGAAAGCAACGCCCGACGGGACGTTCTTGGTCTTTGCTTTGCGCTTCTTTGCGACGCGCTTGTCTGCTGCTGCTCCGGTAGTCACTCGTCTCCCTCGCTCAATTAAATCTGCTTACTGTTTCTGAAATCCGCTTATTTCTTCGTCGCCTTCTTCTTTCCGGCGATCGAAGCACCACGCGGTCCCTTGCGGGTGCGCGAGTTGGTGTTCGTGCGCTGACCCCGAACGGGAAGACCCTTTCGGTGTCGGAGGCCGCGGTAGGTTCCGAGGTCCATGAGGCGCTTGATGTTCGCAGACACCTCACGACGGACATCCCCTTCAATGCGGTAGTTGGCGTCGATGATCTTACGAATGCGACCGATCTGCTCTTCGGTGAGCGCGTCTGAGCGCGTGTTCGGGTCGACTTCAGCTGCCTTCAGAATTTCGAGCGAAGTCGGAACGCCGATGCCACAAATGTAAGTCAGGGCAATTTCTACCCTTTTATTACGCGGTAAATCAACCCCTGCGATACGTGCCATTGCTACCTATTTAAATATAAAATTACTGCAACTATCGTTGACGCTGCTTGTGCTTGAGCGAGCGGGAGCAGACCACGTAGATCACCCCTCGGCGCCTAACAACGCGGCAATACTCACAAATCTTTTTTACGGAAGCTCTTACTTTCATGTCTCCACCAAACGCTTTAAACGCCTTTTTGCCGCTCTCTCACCGCAAAACTATCCCATCAAGCAGCACAGGCTAACCAAAAATCGGCCAGCTCCACGCTCATGTTCGCATTCACGAGTCACAACGTGATGGGCACTGTTCCGTCAGCAGCGCAGAAGCAAGATAGCCTCGATATCGCTACGGACGACTTAGGACGTACGGCTCTCCCTCGGTGATCGCCACCGTATGCTCAAAATGGGCTGCAAGACTACCATCCTTAGTCACTGCTGTCCAACCGTCCTCAAGGATTCGGGTCTCGAATGAGCCTGCAGACACCATAGGCTCAATCGCAATGACCAGACCCGGCTTCAATACACGCCCCTGCCCTATCTGCCCGAAGTTGGGCACATGCGGCGGCTCGTGCATCGCTCGGCCGATTCCATGGCCGACAAACTCACGGATGATTCCGAAGCCGACAGCTTCCACCCGGGTCTGCACCGCATTTGAGATATCCCCGATGCGGTTGCCGGAATAGCACTGTTTAATAGCGTCTTCAAGTGACTGGCGGGTCACTTGCAATAATTTTTCGGCTTTCTCTGAAATTTTTCCAACGGGAACGGTAACCGCAGAGTCACCGTAGAAATCCTCGAACACGCAGCCGTAGTCGATGCTGATAATGTCACCCTCTCCGAGCGGCTTGTCGTTCGGGATTCCGTGAACAATCTCCTCATTGCGCGAAGCGCAGATCACGCCCGAGAAATCCGGCACCGAGCGGCTGGACGCCGGGTAGCCGAGGAAAGCTGATTTTGCACCGTGTTTCTTCGTAAGGTCTGCGGCCTTTCGGTCCAGATCCTTCGTCGACACCCCAGGCGCGACCATCGCGGCGAGCTCCTGCAGCACTTCGAACACGATCATGTTCGCTTTGCGCATGATTTCGATTTCGGCTTTGGTCTTCAGTTGGATCACAGCTCGGTCCATCTCTTTAGTCGGTCGCCTTATCGTCCAACGGCTTGTTTCAAGCCCTGGAAGACCTGATCGACCGAACCGGAAGCGTCCACTTTTCGTAGCGCTCCACGGGATCCGTAGAATTCAATCAGCGGTTCAGTCTGCTCTTTGTAAACACGCAGCCGCTCCTTCTGGACGGTAACGTCGTCATCCGCGCGAGACTCCGCTCCGCGACGATTTGCGAGCCGGCTGAGCAGCTCCGTCTCGTCGAGCTCAAACGAGACGACAGCGTCGATCGCGGCACCTTGCTTTGCAAGCATTGCGGTGAGCGCTTCAGCCTGCTTCACCGTCCGAGGGAAACCGTCGAGAATGTATCCCGCAGTGGCGTCGGGTTTTGCGATCCGCTCGCGGATGATGTCGATGATGAGGTCATCCGGTACAAGCTGTCCCGAATCCATGATGCTCTGCACTCGCTTTCCGAGATCAGAGCCTTCTGCCACAGCCGCACGCAACATGTCGCCGGTGCTGATGTGAGCAAGCTTCGCGTCGCTGCTCAGCATCTTCGCTTGTGTTCCCTTGCCGGCGCCCGGAGGTCCGAGAAATACTACTCTCATGGTGCCTCCCTATCTCTGAATCAGCCGGCCGCGGACGTTCGCCGTGCTGCGCACTTTGCCCGGTTTCTTATTCATGAAGCCTTCGTAGTTTCGCGCGACGATGTGCGATTCGATCTGCGAAAACGTATCGATCGTCACACCGACAACGATGAGCACTGCCGTGCCGCCGAAGAAGTACGTGAATCCCTGCACGCCCATCTTCAGATAGAACATGGATGGAACGATACACACGATACAGATGTAGAGCGCGCCCCAGATCGTCAAGCGGGTCAGCACGCGGTTCAAGAAATCAGACGTGTCCTTCCCCGGACGAACCGTCGGGATGAATCCGCCGTTCTTCTTCAAGTTCTCGGCGATCTGGTTCGGATCGAACACGAGCGCGGTATAGAAATAGGTGAAGAAGATAATCAGCAGCGCAAAC
Organism: Bdellovibrionota bacterium; assembly: GCA_046328905.1. GTDB lineage: Bacteria > Bdellovibrionota_C > UBA2361 > SZUA-149 > CAZDWZ01 > JAXLVP01. Next base: position 2,641,772 of record JAXLVP010000001.1, on the reverse strand, counting down.
AACGCCTCGTAGCCCCAGCTTCCCGGACGGATCCATGCAACGGCTGACTTCAGCCAATCGATCTGGCTGAACTGCGCGATGGTGGCGGGGAATACGAGAAATGCGGACGCAAAGATTGGGGGAATAACTCCGGCGGTGTTGATCTTCAGCGGCAGGTGCTGCGTGCTCGCTTGTGTCATGTGACGGCCGACTGCTCGACGCGGATATTGCACTGGGATACGGCGCTGAGAGCGCTCAACGTAAACGATGAATGCGACAACGCTGATTCCGAAAGCGAGAACGATCAGCATCGTAAACGGCGTAATTTCGCCGGTCGAAATGAGGTCGAAGGTATGAATCAGTGTCGCCGGCATGCGCGCTACGATACCGGACATGATGATCAAGCTGATTCCATTGCCGATGCCGCGCTCAGTGATCTGCTCGCCGAGCCACATGATGAACGCAGTCCCCGCAGCGAGGGTCATCGCTGCTTTGAAACGGAAGAAACCGCCGGGCTCTGCCACGACGCCCTGATGTTCAAGACCGATGCTGATCATGGTCGCCTGAACAAGTGCGAGGACGATTGTGCCCATGCGCGTGTAGCGGGTGATAATCCGGCGGCCTTGGTCGCCTTCCTTTGAAAGCTCTTCGAGGTGCTTAATCGAGGTGGTCATCAGCTGGATAATGATCGACACGCTGATGTAGGGCATGATGCCGAGCGCGAAAACCGAGAAGTTTTCGATCGCACCGCCCGAGAACATATTGACGATACCGAAGAGGGTCGAAGAAGCGCTTTCGAAGATGTGCTTGAGCTTTGCCGCATCGATTCCCGGAGTCGGAACGAAAACTCCGATTCGGTACACGATTAACATTCCGATGGTATACATTACCCGTCGCCGAAGCTCGGGAATCTTCGCTGCGTCCTGAACACCGCCTACCACGATATGTTTGCCTCTATTGAATGAAAAAAAGAAACGACTTCGGAAGTGGCCACCCCTCAGCTCTTCCTCGCTGGAAACAGCCTCGCCCACTTCCGGAACTACGGGCGCCTGCTTCCGGCACTACAACCGAAACCCTCCGGTCATACACCATTTTTGTCCGGCAGGCCCCCGGTTTCATGCTCCACCCTTTTCACAGGAAACCCAGCCGACCGGACAATCTCGGAAGCGGGTAACCCGTAAGAGGAAAGGTTGCAACCAAACAGGGGAGCTCAACGGACACGCGGCGAGATTGCATCCGTGAGAGACGGGGCAACCTGTGTGAGCTAGCGGACGATCTTGACTTCGCCGCCTGCGCCTTCGATTGCTGCCTTCGCGGACGCCGATACTGCGTGAGCTTCGACCACGAGCTTCTTGCTTACAGAACCGCCACCCAGAATCTTCAGGCGAGAGCTCTTCCGCACAAGACCCGCTTCGCGCATTGCAGCAAGGCTGAGCTCGCCGGTTGCGCCCTGCTCTACGTACTTCTGCAGAGCATCAACGCTGATCACTTGGAAATCGTTGATTCCGAGAGTCTTCTTTCGTGAGGTGAATCCGACCTTCGGCAGACGTCGATGAATCGGCATCTGACCGCCTTCAAAGCCGGCGCCGAGACGGAAGCCCGAGCGGCTCGTCTGACCCTTCTGGCCCTTCCCGCAGGTCTTTCCATTTCCCGAGCCTTCGCCGATACCGAGGCGCTTGCGCACCTTCCGGGCTCCCGGACGCGGTGCGAGGACCGACAGGTTCACGTGATTTACTGGCTTGTCTGCTGCTTCAGCAGTCTTCTTTGCGCTCATGACGCCCTCAGTGGTTACTCAGTACGGTTATTTCTCGACCGGGTGAACAGTCACGAGATGCTGAACGGACTTCAGCATACCCGCGGTCGATGGAGTTAGCTCATGTTCGCGCACTTTTCCGATGCGGCCGAGGCCGAGCGCAAGCAAGGTGCCTCGCGTATGCGCCTGACGGTTGTTCGCGCTGCGGATTTGAACGACTTTTACTTTCTTCGACATAAAATGCCTCTGAATCAGATTTCAGACTACGCTGAAGTGCCGAACGGTTTGTATTCGAGCTCTTGCAGATCCTTGCCACGACGATACGCGATGTTTTCCGGAAGCTCGAGCTGGAGCAATCCGTTGAACACTGCTGCGAGCACGTTGTGCGGATTTTGCGATCCGAACGACTTCGTCAGAATGTCGCGCACGCCGATACGCTCGAGCACCCGCCGGACAACGCTGCCCGCGATAATTCCAGTTCCCGGAGAAGCCGGCTTGAGGAGGATCTTTGCAGAGCCCGACTCGCCCATAACCTCGTAAGGGATGGTCGCGCCGACCAGCGGCACCTTGATCAAGCGCTTCTTTGCGCCGTCACCACCCTTGCGGATCGCATCCGGAACTTCGTTTGCTTTGCCGAGGCCGTAACCGACATGGCCCTTTTCATCGCCCACGACAACCAATGCACTGAAGCTGAAACGACGTCCGCCCTTCACGACCTTCGCTACGCGGTTGATGTATACGACCTGTTCGTTCAGCTCGCCGACCTGATCGCCGCTTGCCTTTCGTTGAGCCGGTCTTGGATAACGCGCACCCATAAATACTCCTTAAAATTCTAATCCGCCTTCACGAGCGCCGGTTGCAACTGCTGCGACACGTCCGTGATAGATGTACCCGTTGCGGTCGAACACCACCGCCTTGATATTCTTCTCCTTCGCGAGCTCGGCGATCTTGAGTCCGAGTGCTTTCGCGCAGTCGACAGACTTCGGCGACTTGTTCTCGGGCCGTTCAGCCAGGCTCTTGGTCGAAGCGGATGCGAGCACTCGCCCGTCATCGTCCGACACAAGCTGAGCCGTCGTGAAACGATGGCTGCGATGAACGCACAGACGAGGCTTTTCAGGAGTTCCGATGATGCGGTCGCGGATCCGAGCCTTTCGGCGATGGCGCGCTGCTTCACGTGTTTGAGTTTTCTTGCCCATACGTTATTTCTTCCCGCTCTTACCAGCCTTCATCTTAATGACTTCGCCCTTGTAGCGAACGCCCTTGCCCTTGTACGGCTCAGGTTCGCGCAAGCTGCGAATCTGTGCCGCAGTCTGTCCGAGGAGCTGCTTGTCCATGCTCTCGAGCTTGATCGAGATATCACGGCCTTCCTTGATCACTGTTCCCTTCACGCCGTCCGGCAATTCGAAGTCGATCGGGTGCGAGTGACCCAGCGCGAGGTTCAGGGTGTTTCCCTTCGAATCCGCACGATAACCGACTCCGATCAGTTGGAGCTCCTTTTCGAATCCCTTCGAAACTCCCTCGACCATGTTGTGGACGAGGGCTCGCTCGAGACCGTGGAACGCGCGAACGCGACCATCGTCACCGTTCCGAGTGAGAATAATGGTCTCGCCTTCGAGCTTCGCAGTGATCTCCGGACGAAGCTCACGCTCGAGCTTGCCCTTCGGGCCTTCAACTTTCAGCAGCTGGCCTGCAATGACAGCCTTCACTCCCTTCGGAACGACGACCGGCTGTTTTCCAATTCGTGACATGTTTCACCTACCCGGCTGAATCAAAAAATCGAACAAATCAATTCACCGCCCAGCTTCTCCCGGCGGGCTACACGGTCGCTCATCATTCCGCGCGAAGTCGAAACGACGACCAATCCGAGACCACCGCGGTTTGACGGGATGTTCTCGTGACCGACATACACTCGACGTCCCGGTCGGCTCATACGGCGAACTTCTCGGATGACCGGCGACTCGTCGTTGCCGTAGCGCAGGTGAATCTTGAGCTGCGGCTTGCCGTCGGCATCCTTCGTCGGCTCGACACCGGCGAGATATCCTTCGTCGACCAACACCTTGAGCAGGCGCTCTTTGGTCTTCGAAGCCGGCACGGACACACTTGGGTGACCAGCGCGCTGCGCGTTACGAACTCGGGTGAGCAGGTCTGAAATTTGATCAGTTACCATACGTTCTCCAATTGGGCTCAGTCCGGCGCCTTTCGCCGCGATAGCCTCCAAATACTCTATGCTGCGGCGTGCGCGCCTTGTGCTGCGCCAGCGCCTTGTTGAACTTCCGACTTCTTGCGGAACGGCATTCCCAGATGCTGCAGCAATGCTTCAGCTTCCTTGTCCGTCTTCGCTGTCGTAACGAACGTGACGTTCATTCCGCGAATCGTCGACTTCTCAAGATCGATTTCCGGGAAGATGATCTGCTCCGGAAGACCGAGCGTGTAATTGCCGCGGCCGTCAAACGCTGTGCGCGATGTTCCGCGGAAGTCGCGAACACGGGGCAGAGCGATGTTGATCAATCGATCACAGAACTCCCACATCATTTGCCGGCGGAGCGTAACGCTGACACCGATCGGCAGACCTTCACGCAGCTTGAAATTCGCGATCGCCTTACGCGCTCGGCGGATGACCGGACGCTGTCCGGTGATGCGGAGAAGATCCTGCACCGCGGCGTCGATCGCCTTCGGGTTGCTGGTTACTTCTCGGCCCACGCCCATGTTGATCACGACCTTTTCGAGCCGAGGGATCTCAAAATGGTTCTTGTAGCCAAACTGCTCACCGAGCTTTTTCGCTACGGTCGTCTGGTACGTTTCCTTTAAGCGGCCCATGATATCACCCTTCTCCTCTTAAACGTCGATCTGCTCAAACTTCTGGCTCTTCGGATGCAGGTACCCCCGCACCTTGCGGCCGTCGTCGAGCTTCTTAAACTTAATCCGCACCGGACGCTTCAGCGACTCGACGTAATACATTACGTTCGAGATATGCACTGAACCTTCCTTCTGAATGATTCCCGCTGACTCGTTCGGCGACATTGCGCGCTTGTGGCGCTTAATGAAATTGACGCCTTCGACGATGACGCGATTACGCTTCGGCAAGAGCTTCAGGATCTTTCCGGTTTGACCGGCAACGACCTTACCCTTTTTCTTGTTTCCGCCGACCAGCACGATGACCGGGTCGCCCTTTTTCAGGCTCGTGGTCATTTCCTTTACCGGGGCTTTCTTTTTCGCCGCCATTAGAGCACCTCAGGAGCAAGAGAGATGATTTTCATAAAGTCTTTTGCGCGGAGCTCACGAGCGACCGGGCCGAAGATACGGTTGCCGATCGGTTCCTTCGCTTGGTTCACCAGCACCGCTGAGTTCGTATCGAAGCGGATGTATGAACCGTCGGGGCGCGCGATTTCCTTGGCGGTGCGCACGACAACTGCCTTGTGCACATCTCCCTTCTTTACCTTCCCGTTTGGAATCGCTTCCTTGACCGAGACGACAATCATATCGCCGACGCTTGCATACCGGCGCTTCGAACCGCCGAGGACCTTGATGCACATTACTTTCCGTGCACCCGAGTTGTCCGCTACATCGAGAATGCTCTGCTGCTGAATCATGACCTACCTGACCCCGTTGATGTCCGCTCGTTTTGACTTTTGCCGAGCGGCACTTTTACCGGAACTCATTCCGAAACTTAGTTATACTGCCCGCTCGAGGACCGACTGCACTCGGTAGCGCTTGCTCTTCGAGAGCGGACGAGTTTCCACGATCCGCACACGGTCGCCGATCTGGCACTCGTTTTTCTCGTCGTGCGCCATGTACTTCTTCGTGCGCCGGACGTATTTCCCGAACGTGGCGTGCTTCTTGTATGAAACAATGCTCACCACGACCGACTTGTCCATCTTGTTGCTCGTGACGTAGCCCTCTTCGGTCTTCATCAACCCGCGCTTCTTCGCGGTAGCTTCAGTGTCTTGCGTCGTTGCCATATCTCAAAGCTCCTTCAGCGTCCGTCTTACGCAGCCGAACGTTTTTCATTCAGTATCGTCTTCGCCCGCGCAACTTGGCGCTTGAGCTGCGTGAGCTGAGCGGTTTGCTCGAGCTGGCCGGCAGCGTGACGAAATCTCAGGTTCAAAAGCTCTTGCTCGGTGGTGCTGATCGCCGCTTGGAGATCCTCAACACTCATGCCCCGGAACTCTTTTAACTTATCTGTGCTTTTCATAACGTCTCGACGCTTGTTGAATGTAGCTGTTACCGGTGGAACTGCTGACGCTGCACGAACTTCGTTCGGCACGAGAGCTTCGCTGCGGCGAGCGCAAGCGCTTCCTTCGCAACGTCTTGGGTGACCCCTTTCACTTCGTACAGAATGCGGCCGGCGCGAACGACTGCCACCCACTGCTCCGGAGCTCCCTTTCCTTTACCCATCCGGACTTCGGCAGGCTTCTTGGTGAGAGGCTTATCCGGAAAAATCCGAATCCAAACTTTCCCGCCACGCTTCAAAAAGCGAGTCATGGCGATACGAGCGGCTTCAATCTCGCGGTTCGTCAACCAAGCCGGTGTCGTAGCCATGAGGCCGTAGTCACCAAAGCTCACGTGGGTACCGCGTGTCTCCTTCCCGCGAAGGTGATGCAGATTCTTGAACTGCTTGCGGTGCTTTACTCGTCGTGGCGATAACATAATGTCTTTCCCAAGTTCCCGCCCTCTGCGTCCTCCGCGTCCTCTGTGGTTGCATTAGAAGGTAGAAATGCAACCACAGAGGACGCGGGGGACGCAGAGGAATGATTTTACTGGCCCGAAGCCGAAACCGGCTGAGCTGCGTCAATTCCTTCGCCCGTCTCTCCACGGAAGATCCAGCATTTTACGCCGATGATTCCGTAGGTGGTCAGAGCTTCCGCGGTTCCGAAATCAATCTTCGCGCGGAGTGTATGGAGCGGAACGCGTCCTTCACGCGTCCACTCGGTTCGTGCGATGTCCGCTCCGCCGAGACGGCCGGCCACCTGCACCTTGATTCCTTCAGCGCCCATGCGCATTGCACGACCGACGGCATCCTTCATCGCGCGGCGGAATGCAACTCGGCGAACGAGCTGATTCGCAATATTGAGCGCAACGAGCTTGGCGTCGAGGTCCGGCTTGCGCACTTCGATGATGTTGATCGAAACATCGCGATCGACAACCCGGCGCAGCTCTGCGCGGAGATCCTCGATGTCCTTTCCTTTCTTACCGATGACCAGTCCGGGACGAGCTGTCCGAACGTTGATCTTCACCCGATTTGCCGCTCGCTCGATGTCAACGCTCGAAACACCGGCGCCGGACAATCGCTTGTTCACGTAATCGCGGAGGAAGAAGTCTTGGTGCAGCTGCTGCGCGTAGCCGCGCTTCTTGTACCACCGGGAGCTCCAAGTTTCGGTCACTCCCAAGCGAAAGCCTATCGGATGTACTTTCTGTCCCATACTGTCGTTTTCCTATCTCGTCGAAGCGCCGACTTCGTCTAAAAATAAAGTGATCGTGCTGTAGCGTTTCCGGATCGGGGTCGCCCGACCTTGCGCTCGGGGCATGGAGCGATACAGTCGCTTTCCTTCGCTGACCCAGATGGTCTTCACGAACAGCTCATCAACATCCACGTCTGACTTTTCTGCGTTTGCAACCGCCGACAGCAGCAGCTTCTTTACGAGCGGTGCGGTCTTCTTGTCGCAGTTGCCGAGAATATCGAGCGCCGTGTCGACCTGCCGGCCGCGGATCATATCGACCACGAGTCGAGCCTTACGCGGAGATACGCGCACGTCGCTCAGCTTCGCTTTGGAGATGTATCCTGCAGCTTCGCTTTTCTTTGCCATAATTCCTCCTTACTCAGCCCCTCTACTTGCCGCCAGATGACGGTCCGCCGGTTGACGCGGCAGCCTTCTTGTCACCGCCGTGGCGGATGAAGGTGCGGGTCGGGGCGAATTCGCCGAGCTTGTGTCCGATCATGTTTTCGGTAACGAACACCGGCAGAAACTTCTTGCCGTTGTGCACCGCGAAAGTAACTCCAATCATGTCCGGGATGATTGTCGAGCGGCGTGACCAGGTCTTGATCGGACCCTTGTGAGCACCGTTCTTGGCTCGTTCCACCCACTTCATCAGGTGGTCGTCGACAAATGGACCCTTTTTAATTGAGCGCGCCACAGATTATCTCCTTACTTTCTTCGGCGAACGATAAACTTATCAGTCCGCTTGTTGTTGCGAGTTTTGTAACCCTTGGTCGGAACTGCCCACGGAGACACCGGATGGCGTCCGCCGGAAGTCTTTCCTTCACCACCACCATGCGGGTGATCGACCGGGTTCATCGCGACACCGCGAACCTTCGGTCGGCGTCCGAGCCAACGGCTGACACCTGCTTTTCCAAGACTCTTGTTCGCGTGGTCGAGGTTACCGACAACTCCGATCGTCGCAGAGCAGGTCAGCAGCACTTGGCGCTGTTCTCCCGAAGGAAGACGGAGGAGCCCGTAGACATCGCCTTTCGCCATGAACTGCGCGCCGGCGCCTGCGCCACGAACCATCGCGCCGCCGCGACCCGGCTGGAGCTCGATGTTGTGCACCATTTCACCGACCGGGATGTCTTTCAGCGGGAGCGAGTTCCCCACCTTCACTTCTGCAGTCGGGCCCGAAAGGATCTTGCGACCGACAGTGAGGCCGTCTGGGCAGAGGATGTAACGCTTTTCGCCGTCTGCGTAGTTGATGAGGGCGATACGCGCGGTGCGGTTCGGATCGTATTCGATGGCCGCAACTACGCCCGGAACTCCGATCTTGTTCCGCTTGAAATCAATAATGCGGTACTTCCGCTTCGAACCGCCGCCGCGGCGTCGAACGGTGATCCGTCCATTGACGTTCCGGCCGGAGATGCGCTTCTTCGACGAAACGAGGCTGCGCTCCGGGCGGTCCTTCGTGATCTCGGCGAAATCCGAGGTCGTGCGGAAGCGAGTTCCGGCAGTAATTGGTCGATACGTTCTTAAGCCCATAACTTACCCTGCGTGTATTAGAGACCTTCGATCAAGTTGATGCTGCTTCCCGGAGCGAGCGAGACATATGCCTTCTTCCAGGCAACCTGCCGACCGATCTTCGCTCCGACGCGCTTCACTTTGCCCATGTAGTTCATGGTGCGAACGGACTTTACTTCAACGTCGAAGATCTTCTCGACTGCCGTCTTGATCTCGACCTTGTTCGCGCGCGGATGCACCATGAACACAACGCTGTTGTTCACGGACGACGCGAGCGCGCCCTTTTCCGTAATCCGCGGCCGCTCTAAAATTCCAAAAACAGTTTTCTTCGTGCTTGCCATGAGTCGTCCTTACTCCGCTGCTTATGCCTGACCGCCCGAGAGACGCTGTTCGACCTGCGAGAGCGCTTCCTCAGTGATCACCAGAAATTTGTTACGCAGAACATCATACGTATTCAGGCCGGCCGGGATCAGCACGTTCACCCGATCGATGTTCCGAAGGCTCTTCGCTTCGGTTCCGTTGATGTCGGAAAGAACGACCAGCGCGCTTTCGCCCTTCTCGATTCCGAGCGAGCTCAGAACTTTCTGAGCGTCCTTCGTCTTCACGCCCTTCAGACCGAAATCGCTGACAAGAAACAGGCGGCCTTCTTCCTTACGAGCCGAAAGAGCTCCGCTCAGAGCGCGCTTCCGCTCCTGCTTGTTCAAGCGAAACTCGTAGTCACGCGGCTTCGGGCCGTGAGCGATACCGCCACCAACCCAGAGAGGTGAAGTGTTCGATCCGGCGCGCGCGTTTCCTGTTCCCTTTTGCTTCCACGGCTTCTTTCCGCCGCCGCTCATCTCTGCGCGAGTCTGAGTGGAGTGCGTTCCTGCGCGGCGCTTTGCGCGCTGCCAACGCACGACCTGGTGCATGATGTGCTTCGGGGATTTTGCGAAGACCTCGGAAGAGACAGCCTTCGTGCCGATCTCCTTTCCGCTGGAGTCAACAAGCGCCAACTCCCCTTCCTTCACCGATTTCTTGTCCGCCTTCGTTGCCATACTCAATCTCTATTGCTGTGAACTGTGGTCCGAACGCACGCTTAGCCTTTCACCGCCTGGCGCACAAACACGATTCCGTCCTTCGAACCTGGAACCGAGCCCTTGACGATCAACACGTTGTCGTTCGGACGAACGCCAACGACTTCGACGCCTTGCTGAATAACGCGTTCGGTCCCCATGTGACCGCCCATGCGCTTGTTCTTGAAAACGCGACCTGGATACTTACGGCAACCGATCGATCCGCCGTGCCGGAAGTATTCGTGCGTTCCGTGAGTGTTTGTCTGCGCGCCTTTCATGTGGTGGCGCTTCATGACACCGGCGAATCCCTTCCCGATGCTCGTTCCGACGATGTCCACACGTGCGCCGGCTTCGAACATGCCTTCGATCGTGATGGTGTCGCCGAGATTGTATTTGCCCACGTCGTCAGTAGCGCCGTTTTGCGAGCTGAGGCGGATTTCGCCAACGAACTTCGGGACGCCCTTCTGCGCTTTCGCAAAGTGCTTCACCTGCGCGCGCGATACGCGTTGAGCTTTTTGCTCACCGAAACCGATCTGCACAGCATCGTAATCGTCGGTGTCCTTGGTCTTGACCTGCTGAATGACGTTCGGCCCCATTTCGAGGACGGTCACCGCGATGTGCTTGCCATCGTCGGTAAACATCCGAGTCATCCCGACTTTTCGTCCAAAAATTGCTTTCATAGCTTTTACGCAGCCAAATACTAGCAGTAAAATACAGTATAATTGCCGTTTCCGGTTGAGCCTTGCACACGGCCGAAGGGCACATGGCAAAGGGGCGCAACAGGGCGCAATTGCATACCACTAAACTTTTTCGTTTTCCAGAGCAGACCGGTTGAAATCTGCGGCTTCAGACCCGTTTAGGCGAAAAGTGCCTACAGCAGCCTGATAGAAAATCCTGCCTCTTCCCGTTTTCCTCCAGGTTCCCGGTCGAAGGCGTGGGCCTAAGCCGGGAGAACCGAGGGGGAAGCTAAGAGAGGGGTAAAAACGCGTTCACCCGCTCCCCAGGCCACCTTAAATCAGGTGGCCGATACTTCATCAATTGCCGAGCCCCGTTCCCTTTTCGGGTTCCCCCTCACAAGTTCCGGAGGCCTCGGTCGAGTGTCTTACTGCAGCTTGATTTCGACGTCGATACCGGCGGCGAGCTCAAGTTTACCCAAATCGTCGATCGTCTGTTGCGTCGGCTCCAGAATGTCGATCAAGCGTTTGTGAGAACGAATCTCTAGTTGATCACGTGACTTCTTGTCAACGTGAGGCGAACGGTTGACCGTAAAACGCTCGACTCGTGTCGGCAGCGGAATCGGGCCTGCTACCTTACCGCCGGTCCGACGCACCGCTTGAACGATTTCTTGGACCGCAGCATCTAGCACTTTGTGATCGTAACCACAAAGCCGAATCCGAATCCTCTGACTGCCAATCATATAGCCTTTTTCTCTCTAGCCCCCCGCCCCCTCGCCGACCGCCCGCTCAGCGAGCAAGCAACCTCCGAAGGGAAGCGGAGGTAAATTTCCTTAAGCAATAATCTCCGCGACGACTCCGGCGCCGACGGTTCTTCCACCTTCGCGGATAGCGAAGCGAACTTCCTTATCCATCGCGATCGGCGAGATGAGCTCGACAGACACCGTTACGTTGTCTCCCGGCATCACCATTTCCTGGCCACCCGGAAGCTCAACAACTCCCGTCACGTCCGTGGTTCGGAAATAGAACTGCGGACGGTAGCCCTTGAAGAACGGAGTGTGACGTCCGCCTTCTTCCTTCGTCAGGATGTACACTTCTGCCTTGAACTTCGTGTGCGGAGTAATCGTGCCGGGAGCCGCGAGCACTTGCCCACGCTCAACGTCTTCACGCTTCAGACCTCGGAGCAGCGCTCCGATGTTGTCTCCTGCCTGACCGTCGTCGAGCAGCTTACGGAACATTTCGATTCCGGTAACAACCGTCTTCGTCGTCGGACGCAGACCAACGATTTCAACTTCCTCACCAACTTTGATCCGTCCGCGCTCAACACGACCCGTCGCTACTGTTCCACGACCTTGGATCGAGAACACGTCTTCAACTGGCATCAAGAACGGCTTGTCCACATCGCGCTTCGGAAGCGGGATGTATTCGTCGAGCGCTGCCATCAACTTCTGAATGGCCGGCTCACCGATCTCCGACTTGTCGCCTTGGAGCGCCTTCAGCGCTGAACCGCGAACGATCGGAATATCGTCTCCCGGGAACTGATACGCCTTCAGCAGGTCGCGAACTTCGAGCTCAACCAGATCCAGAAGCTCCGGATCGTCAACCATGTCGACCTTGTTCAGGAACACCACCAGATACGGAACACCAACTTGGCGCGCGAGCAGGATGTGCTCACGGGTTTGAGGCATCGGGCCGTCGTTTGCAGACACAACCAAGATGCCGCCGTCCATCTGCGCCGCACCGGTGATCATGTTCTTCACGTAGTCCGCGTGACCCGGGCAATCAACGTGTGCGTAGTGGCGGTTCGGGGTCGAGTATTCTACGTGCGCTGTTGCAATCGTAATGCCGCGCTCGCGCTCTTCAGGGGCGTTGTCGATCTGGTCATACCCCTTGAACTCGCCCATCCCTAGCTCTGACGCCACTTTCGTGATCGCTGCTGTCAACGTCGTCTTACCGTGGTCAACGTGGCCGATCGTTCCTACGTTCACGTGCGGCTTGCTTCGATCAAATTTCTCCTTAGACATCCTGCCCTCTCTTCCTGTGCTTCGTGTTAGTTAGCTGTTTACTTTTGAATAATCGCATCCGCTACGGCCTGCGGCGTAACGTCGTAATGGTCAAAGTGCATCGAGAACGTCGCGCGGCCTTGCGTTGCCGAGCGGAGGTCCGTTGCGTATCCGAACATCTCCCCGAGAGGCACTTCGGTGTTCATCACCTGAGCGCCCATGCGAGCTTCCATTCCCATGATGCGTCCGCGGCGGCGATTGATGTCACCGACCACGTTCGACATGAAGTCGTCCGGCGTTACTACTTCAACCCGCATGATCGGCTCAAGCAGATTCATGCCTGCAGCCTTCGCAGCGTTCTTGAACGCGATGGAAGCGCAGATTCGGAATGCCATTTCGGACGAGTCGACGTCGTGGTACGTCCCGTCGATCAGATCGACGCCGATGTCCACCATCGGATAGCCCGCGAGCACCCCGCCGGCCATCGCTTCAACGATACCCTTTTCAACAGCGGGAATGAATTCCCGAGGAATCGCTCCGCCCTTGATCAGGTTGTTGAACACGAAGCCCTTTCCGCGCTCTTGCGGATAGACCTTGATGACCACGTGACCATACTGTCCGCGACCACCGCTCTGCTTTGCGTACTTGTAGTTCTCTTCCATCGGCTTGACGATCGTTTCGCGATAAGCGACCTGCGGCTTACCAACGTTCGCACCGACTTTGAACTCTCGAGTGAGGCGGTCGACGATAATTTCGAGGTGGAGCTCGCCCATCCCAGCGATGATCGTTTGGCCGGTCTCTTCGTCCGACTTCAGGCGGAACGAAGGATCTTCCTGTGCGATCTTGACGAGCGCAGAAGACAGCTTGTCCTGGTCACCCTTGGTCTTCGGTTCAATCGCAACCGAGATAACCGGATCCGGGAACTCGATCGACTCGAGCAGGATTGCCTGGTTTTCGTCGCAGAGCGTGTCTCCGGTGAAAACGTCCTTCAATCCAACCGCCGCAGCGATATCTCCGGTTTCGACGCTCTCGATCTCTTCACGCTTGTTCGCGTGCATCTTCACGAGACGTCCAAGACGTGCCCGTTTTCCGGTCCGCGGATTGAGAACCATCGATCCGGCCGAGATTCCACCCGAGTAGACTCGGATGAAGCTCAACGTCCCGTGCGGATCAGAGATGATTTTGAATGCAAGCGCAGTGAACGGCTCGTCGTCCTTCGGAGCGCGGATGAGCTGCTTTTCCTTGTCGTCCGGGTCAACGCCGGTGATCGGCGGAATGTCGACTGGCGAAGGGAGCAAGTGCACGACCGCATCGAGAAGAGGCTGAACGCCCTTGTTCTTGAACGCCGAACCGCAGAGGATCGGAATGATCGACATTTCGAGGCAACCCTTCCGGAGGCCGGCGAGGATGTCTTCTTTCGTCAGAGTTTCTCCGCCGAGATACTTCTCGAGCAGCTTCTCGTCCGTTTCAGCAACGGCGTCGAGCATGAACGCACGAGCTTCGCTCGCCTTTGCCTTCATGTCTTCCGGAATGTCGGTGAAGTGATACTTCGCGCCGAGTGTTTCTTCTTCGTAGATGATTGCGTGATTCGCAACGAGGTCGATGATCCCGACGAACGAGTCTTCCGAACCGATCGGCAGATGGATCGGAACCGGGCGCGCCTTGAGGCGGTTGCGGATCATGTCGACGCAACGATCGAAATCTGCGCCCATGCGGTCCATCTTGTTGATGAAGCACATGCGCGGAACTTTATATTTGTCAGCTTGACGCCAAACAGTTTCTGTTTGCGGCTCGACGCCGGCAACCGAGTCGAACACCGCAATCGCGCCGTCGAGAACTCGCAGCGAACGCTCGACTTCGATCGTGAAGTCTACGTGTCCCGGAGTGTCGATGATGTTGATCCGGTGCAGCGGGAATTGGTTATCCGTTCCTTGCCAGTGGCAGGTCGTCGCAGCGGAGGTAATGGTGATACCGCGCTCTTGTTCCTGCTCCATGTAGTCCATGGTCGCAGTTCCTTCGTGAACTTCACCGATCTTGTAGTTCACGCCTGTGTAGTAGAGGATCCGCTCGGTCGTGGTGGTCTTTCCGGCGTCAATGTGCGCCATGATGCCGATGTTCCGAATGCGGTCGAGTGGGATAGAACGATTCACCTTATCCAATTCCTTCAACGTCTGTGTTTCAAATTTTGCTCAGCTTCTCAGCTCGAGAAGCGGATAGAACGAGCGTGGCCCGATTCATCGGGGCTCTGCGCGTTGCTCTTCGCTGCTCGTGAGTTGTCGGCCGGCAATTACCAACGATAATGGGCGAACGCTCTGTTGGCTTCGGCCATCTTGTGGGTTTCTTCCTTCTTCTTTACCGCATTGCCACGATTTTGAGAGGCATCGAACAGCTCGCCTGCGAGACGCTCGCGCATGTTCTTCTCTGAACGAGAGCGCGCATTCTGAATCACCCAGCGGATCGCCAGCGCATCACGACGCTCTGGTCGAACTTCCGTCGGAACTTGGTATGTCGCGCCGCCGACCCGTCGTGATCGAACTTCGACGGAGGGACGTACGTTATTCAGCGCATCGCGGAAGATCTCGCCGCCTTCGCGGTTGAAGCGTTTTGCGACAGTATCAATCGCGCCGTAGAAGATCGAAGCGGCGATGCTCCGCTTTCCGTCCATCATCATCGCATTGATGAATTTGGTAACGGTCTTGTCCCCGAACTTTGGATCCGGAAGAACTTTACGCTTGTACTCTCTCCGTTTTCGCGCCATGGTAGCTTCGTCCTTTTTCTCTCTCGCTTATTGTTTCGGCCGCTTTGTTCCGTATTTCGAACGGCTCTTGTTCCGTCCGACAACGCCTTGCGTATCCAGCTTTCCGCGCACGATGTGATAGCGCACGCCAGGAAGATCCTTTACCCGGCCGCCGCGAATGAGCACGACTGAGTGCTCTTGCAGGTTATGGCCTTCACCCGGAATATAGCTCGTCACTTCGACGCCGTTCGTGAGGCGGACCCGAGCTACTTTCCGGAGAGCTGAGTTTGGTTTTTTCGGGGTGATTGAATGCACCCGGATGCAAACGCCGCGTTTTTGCGGACATTTTTCGAGCGCAGGAGCGGTGTCGCGCTTCTTCTGCTTTTTCCTACCGCTTCGAACAAGCTGATTAATTGTCGGCATCGAAACCTTGTCTCCCGGGGCACTGAGCCGCCCCGCTCAATTACGAAATTAGTAAGTCGATTTTGGTTATAGGTCCGGGGCCACTCACCAATTGCAGGTGAACGGCTTAGAACCCTGTCTGCATCGGTCCCAAGGTTGCGGAGATACCGATACACATCTGGGGAAATCTGGGCCCAGAAAACCGGTCGGATCTAGCACCAAGCCGGTCTAACTGTCAAATAAACGCAAGCTTTTCACGCAAAGTACGTCGCGCTTCAAGCCCGTTTTTTGCCCCTCTGCGGTATCCAGCGCGGGCTCGAGAGCCGGAAAGGCTGCAAAAAGCGGGGCGTAAAAACCTAGAACGAAAAAAAAGAAAAAAAAAGGCGGGCACAAGGCCCGCCTCGCATCCCCGGCTCGCAGACCGGGGAGTGTTCCCTAGCTCAGCTGACCGGGGGTCGACCCGGAGCTCAACGAAGGTGGGGTCACGACGATCACCGAGCCGTTGCTCCGCGGAGGAGCTTCCTGCCCTTCAACCTCGAAATTCGACTCATCCACATCGTATTGGACAAAGCCGGTTCCAGCCGGGATCAGACGACCCATGATGACGTTCTCCTTCAAGCCGCGCAGGAAGTCCGTCTTCGCGCTGCTTGCCGCTTCTGTGAGGACCTTCGTGGTCTCCTGGAAGCTTGCAGCCGAGATAAAGCTTTCTGTCGACAGCGCCGCCTTGGTGATACCAAGGAGGAGCGGCTCGTAGGTAGCCGGCTTATGCCGAGCTTCGATCGCCTTCTGATTCTCTTCGGCGAAGATGAACCGGTCGACCGATTCTCCTTCGAGAAAATGCGTGTCACCCGGATCGACGATCTTCACCTTGCTCAGCATCTGCCGGACAATCACTTCGATGTGCTTGTCGTTGATGCGAACGCCCTGGAGTCGGTAGACTTCCTGAGCTTCGTTCACGAGATACTTCGCAAGCTCACGGACCCCGAGAATTCGCAGGATATCGTGCGGGCTCGGCGAGCCGCTGGTGATTGCCTCACCCGCGCGGACCCGATCGCCTTGCTCGACGAGAATGTGCTTGTTCTTCGGAATGAGATACTCGACCGGCTCACCGACTTCCGGAGTAACGATGACCCGGCGCTTGCCGCGGTAGTCGTCCCCGAATTTCACGGTTCCATCGATGTCACTCACATCCGCCGGCATCTTCGGCTTCCGTGCTTCGAAAAGCTCCGCAACGCGCGGGAGACCGCCGGTGATGTCCTTGGTCTTCGTCGTTTCACGCTCGCGCTTCGCGAGAACCGATCCTGGGAAGACACGTTCGTTGTTGTCGACAACGACCTTAACGCCGACCGGCAGGTAGAACAGATGCTCACTGCCGTCATCGCTGCGAACGATGATCGCCGGACGGAGATCCGTGCTGCGATCCTTCGCTTCGATAATTTCGCGCTCTGCGAATCCGGTGCGCTCGTCGGTCTTCTCCTCGAGCGTGAGCTCGTTGATGTCTTTCCATTCGACCGTGCCGCCGAACTCCGTCATGATCGGAACCGAGAACGGATCCCATTCAGCGAGCAGCGCTCCGGCCTTCACGTTCGCTCCGTGCAGATGTTTCACAACACCCCCGAAGACAAGCGGATGCCGCTCACGCTCACGGTTTTCTTTCGGATCGACAATGCTCAGCTCAGCCTTTCGACCCATCACAACAAGGCCGCGAGGTGATTCAACGAGGTTCGCGTCGTGGTAACGTACTTCCCCAGGGTACCGCGCGAGCAAATTCGTCTGCTCGGCGCGTCCGGTTGCAGTCCCCCCGACGTGGAACGTTCTCATCGTCAACTGAGTGCCAGGCTCTCCGATGGACTGTGCTGCCAGAACGCCGACAGTTTCGCCCATGTTCACCAAGTGGCCGCGAGCAAGATCACGTCCGTAGCAGAGTGCGCAGACACCGAAGCGCTGCTCGCAAGTCAGTGCCGATCGGATGCGAACTCGATCAATGCCGGCGTCAGCGATACGCTGCGCGCCTTCTTCGTCGATTTCCGAATTGATCGCAACCAACTGCTCACCGCCGATTGGGTCGATGATATCCTCGAGCGCAACACGGCCGAGAATGCGGTCATACAGCGACTCAATCTCCTCTCCGCCTTCACTCAGCGCGGTAACATCGATACCGTTCAGCGTTCCGCAATCGTAACCGGTGACGACGCAGTCCTGAGCAACGTCGACGAGACGACGGGTCAGATATCCTGAGTTCGCGGTTTTGAGCGCGGTGTCAGCAAGACCTTTTCGGGCTCCGTGAGTCGAGATGAAGTATTCGCCGACTGACAGTCCCTCTCGGAAGTTCGCCTTAATCGGAGTTTCGATGATGGAGCCGTCCGGCTTTGCCATCAGTCCCCGCATTCCGGCGAGCTGACGAATCTGCTGGCTCGATCCTCGGGCGCCGCTATCGGCCATCATGAAGATCGGGTTGAAGCTCGGGCCGGTCATCTTCTTCTCGCCTTCACCGAAGGACTGAGTTGCGATACCGGACATCATGTACGCCGCGACGCGGTCCCCGATGTCAGCCCAGATGTCGATGGCTTTGTTGTAGCGTTCCCCGGCGGTGATGAGACCTTCCTGGTACTGCGCTTCAACTTTACCGATCCGATCCTCAGCTTCGCGCATGAGATCGATTTTGGTCGCCGGGATGGTCATGTCTGCCATAGCGATGGAGATTCCCGCTTTCGTCGCAAAACGATAGCCGAGATCCTTCAACCGGTCGGACAGAATAACCGTCGCCTTGTTTCCGCAGAGCCGGAAGCACTCACTGACGAGGTTGCCGAGCTCTTTCTTTTTCATGACCTTGTTTGCTTCTTCGAAGCCGAGGCCGTCCGGGAACACATCGTACAGGAGCACTCGACCGACAGTAGTGTCGACGAGCTTTCCGTCCATTCGAACCTTGATCGCCGCTTGGAGATCAACGATGTGCGACTCGTATGCGAGGACGACTTCCGTCGGGCTCGAGAACATCTTGCCTGTTCCCTTGGCGAACGGACGTTCACGGGTCATGTAGTAGAGACCGAGAACGATGTCTTGCGTCGGAACGATGATCGGCTTTCCGTGCGCCGGACTGAGGATGTTGTTTGTCGACATCATCAACACCCGCGCCTCGACCTGCGACTCGACCGAAAGCGGTACGTGAACCGCCATCTGGTCACCGTCGAAGTCCGCGTTGAAAGCGGTACAAACGAGCGGGTGCAGCTGAATTGCCTTTCCTTCGATGAGGATCGGCTCGAACGCCTGAATACCGAGACGGTGCAGCGTTGGAGCGCGGTTCAGAAGGACCGGGTGCTCCTTAATGACCTCGTCAAGCATGTCCCAAACGACGGACTTTTGCTTTTCGACCATCTTTTTCGCGCTCTTGATGGTCGTCACGAAGCCCTTCTCTTCGAGCTTGTTGTAGATGAACGGCTTGAAGAGCTCGAGCGCCATCTTCTTCGGCAGTCCACACTGGTGCAAACGCAGCTCCGGACCGACGACGATTACGGAACGACCCGAATAATCGACTCGCTTTCCGAGAAGGTTCTGACGGAAACGTCCGGTCTTCCCCTTCAGCATATCGCTCAGCGACTTGAGCGGACGCTTGTTGGCGCCGGTGATGACACGGCCACGACGGCCGTTGTCGAACAGGGCGTCGACAGCTTCTTGCAGCATCCGCTTTTCGTTCCGGATGATGATGTCAGGAGCGTTGAGCTCCATCAGCTTCTTCAATCGGTTGTTCCGGTTGATGACGCGCCGATAGAGATCGTTCAGATCGCTTGTCGCGAAACGGCCGCCATCGAGAGGAACCAGAGGACGCAGATCCGGTGGAATGACCGGGATGCATTCCATGATCATCCACTCGGGCTTGTTACCGCTGTCGGTGAAGGAATACATTACCTTCAGCCGCTTGATGATCTTCTTCCGCTTTGCTTCGGAGGTGGTCTCTTTCAGCTCAGCGCGGAGCTCCGCTCCGGTCTTCTTGACGTCGATCTGACGCAGAAGCTCCTGGATGGCCTCAGCGCCGATACCGCAGCGGAACGCATTTCCGTATTCTTCGTACGCCTTTCGATACTCAGCTTCGGTGAGCAGCTCGTTCTTCGAGAACGGAGTCTTGCCGGGATCCAGCACGACATACGACTCGAAATACAAAACCTTCTCGAGCTCCCGGAGCGAGAAGTCGAGCAGGTTTCCAATTCGGCTCGGCAAGCTGCGCAGGAACCAGATGTGCGCAACCGGTGAAGCCAGTTCGATATGGCCCATGCGCTCACGGCGGACCTTCGACTGAATGACTTCAACGCCGCACTTTTCGCACACGACACCGCGGTGACGCATACGCTTGTACTTTCCGCAGTTGCACTCGTAGTCCTTCGTGGGTCCGAAGATCTTCGCGCAAAACAGCCCGTCGCGCTCCGGCTTGAACGTCCGGTAGTTGATCGTCTCGGGCTTTTTCACCTGACCAAACGACCACGACCGGATCTTATCCGGGCTCGCGATCGAGATCTTCATTGCAGTGATGCTCGAGGGATCTTTCGGCTTCTCGAAAAGACTAAAAATATCGTCCATCGTTCCTCATTTACGAACACCTCTGCGTCCCCTGCGTCCTCTGTGGTTGCATTGAAGGAGAAATGCAACCACAGAGGACGCAGGGGACGCAGAGGATTTTTAAATTACAAGACTGAGCTCTCGGGTTCCGCGTGAATCGGTAGCGGCGCTGGGGCTGCTGCCGGAGCCGTGGCTGCGTCGTCGTTCTCAACTTCCTGTGCCGCGACTTCGCGTTCGACGAGCTCGACATCGAGTCCGAGACTCATGAGCTCCTTACACATGACGTTGAACGACTCCGGAAGTCCCGGCTCGAGAACGTTCTCACCCTTGACGATCGCTTCATACATGCGAGTTCTTCCGGCGACGTCGTCAGACTTGACCGTGAGGAACTCCTGCAGAGAGTAGGCCGCACCGTATGCTTCCAGTGCCCAGACCTCCATCTCTCCGAGACGCTGACCGCCGAACTGGGCTTTTCCGCCGAGAGGCTGCTGCGTCACCAAGCTGTAGGGTCCGATTGATCGAGCGTGAATCTTGTCGTCGACCAAGTGGTGGAGCTTCAGCATGTACATCACGCCGACCGTAACCTTTTCGGAGAACGGCTCACCCGTACGTCCGTCATACAGAACTGTCCGTCCGTATTCCGGCAGACCGACGGTCCGGAGAAGCTCGTGGATCTCTTCCTCACGAGCGCCTTCGAATACCGGGTTTGCGGCGTGAATTCCGCTCATGACTCGCTGAGAAAGCTCGAGCACCTCAGTTTCATCAAGATTCTTGATGAAACTCTGGCAATGGTCGTCTTTCAGCGAGTTCGTGAGCAGCTCACGAGCCCTGTTGCTCGTCTCACGAACTGCAACCGGATCGACACCGTCATTGCGCTTCAGCTTATTGACGAAGCGAGTATCCGGGTCGACGATCTTTTCGAGCATCCTGCGCAGCTCTTGACCTACTCCGTAGCAAGCCCAACCAAGGTGCGTTTCGAGAATCTGTCCAACGTTCATTCGAGAAGGAACGCCGAGCGGATTGAGGACCATGTCGATCGGCGTGCCGTC
Source organism: Bdellovibrionota bacterium (assembly GCA_046328905.1). GTDB lineage: Bacteria > Bdellovibrionota_C > UBA2361 > SZUA-149 > CAZDWZ01 > JAXLVP01. Next base: position 2,620,628 of record JAXLVP010000001.1, on the reverse strand, counting down.
CGGCAGATACGGCATGTCTTCAATCGGAAGGACTCGGGAGAGAACCCCCTTGTTTCCGTGACGACCGGCCATCTTGTCACCGACTGACAAGCGACGCTTCACAGCGACAAACACCTTGACCATCTTGATCACGCCCGGAGGAAGCTCATCGCCCTTCTTGAGGCGCTTGATTTTGGCCGAGATCGCTGCCCGCTTGTTGTTGATGAGCTGTCCTGTGCCCACAACAATTCGGTTCAGCTCGTTGTGCGTATCTTCATTTCCGACTTGGATGTCGCGCAGATATTCAAACGGAATCTCCTCGAGCATCTCACGAGTGATCGTCTCGCCCTTGCCGATGAGTTGCTTCCGGCCTTCGTCGACAAGCTTTGCAGCTGTCTGTTTGCCGACAAGCATCTCGCTCAGCTGACGGAGAGCGCTCTCGCGCAAGATACGGATTTCGTCCCGCTGATCCTGCTCGAGCTTCGCGATCTCGTTCTTCTCGATTTCGAGCATCCGCTCGTCCTTCGTCGTTCCCTTTCGCGAGAAGACGTGAGCCGCGATTACTGTTCCTTCGACACCCGGTGGGAGGCGGAGGCTGGTATCACGAACTTCGCCGGCCTTCTCACCGAAGATTGCGCGGAGCAGCTTCTCTTCGGGAGAAAGCTGGGTTTCGCTCTTCGGTGTAATCTTACCGACAAGAATGTCGCCAGGCTTCACTTCTGCGCCGATGCGAATAATTCCAGAGTCGTCGAGATTCGCGAGCGCTTCCTCTCCGACGTTCGGAATGTCACGGGTGACTTCTTCGTTCCCGAGCTTGGTATCGCGCGCGATACACTCGAACTCTTCGATGTGGATCGAAGTGAAGGCATCTTCCTTCACCACGCGCTCACTGACGAGAATCGAGTCTTCGAAGTTGTATCCGCCCCAGGACATGAACGCGACCAGAACGTTTCTGCCGAGAGCGAGCTCGCCCATGTCGGTCGACTGACCGTCGGCGATGACTTCGTTTCCGCGAACCGTATCTCCCACGCGAACAATCGGACGCTGGTTGATGCACGTGTTCTGGTTCGAACGCTGATACTTAATCAGGTTGTAGATATCGACCCCGGTATCGAGCGGATCAGCAGTCAGATCATCCGACTTGATCACGATACGCGTTGCGTCGACCGACTCGACTGTTCCTGACCGACGAGCAACGATCGCAGCACCGGAGTCCCGAGCTACAACCTTCTCGACACCAGTTCCGACAAGCGGAGCAGTGGTGCGGAGGAGCGGCACAGCCTGACGTTGCATGTTCGAGCCCATGAGCGCTCGGTTGGCGTCGTCGTTTTCCAGGAACGGAATCAGCGATGCCGCGACGCTCACCAGCTGGCTGGGGCTCACGTCCATCAGCGTCACTTCGTCCTTTGGAACTTTTACGAACTCGTTGTTCTTTCGAGCCGAAACCGAACCTTCGGTAAACGTGCCGTCTTTTTCGAGCGGCGCGCTCGCCTGAGCGATCACCTCTCGCGACTCTTCCATCGCCGAGAGGAAATTGACCTTGTTCGATACCTTCCCGTTCTTCCCGACCTGGCGGTAGGGAGTCTCGACGAATCCGTAATCGTTCACACGCGCATACGTCGCGAGCGAAGCAATCAGACCGATGTTCGGACCTTCAGGAGTCTCAATCGGGCAAACACGGCCGTAGTGGGTCGGATGCACGTCGCGGACTTCGAATCCTGCTCGTTCGCGAGTCAAACCACCTGGTCCAAGCGCGCTGAGGCGGCGCTTGTGAGTGATTTCGCTGAGTGGGTTCGTTTGGTCCATGAACTGGCTGAGCTGCGAAGAACCGAAGAATTCCTTAATCGCTGCAGCAACCGGTTTGTAGTTGATCAGGTCCTGCGGCATCAGGGTTTCGATATCCTGAATGCTCATCCGCTCCTTGATCGCGCGCTCCATTCGAACGAGGCCGATGCGATACTGATTCTCGACGAGCTCACCAGCAGAACGCACGCGGCGGTTTCCGAGGTGGTCAATGTCGTCGATCGAGTAAGCAACCGGATCGCTCGATGCTCGGAGCTCGAGCAAGTAGCGTACGGACTGACAGATATCGTCCTTCGTCAGCGTTCCGCCTTCCGTGTACTCAGAGCCGGTGACGGCGTCCTTCTTACGGCCGACCTTGCGGTCGCCTGTTACACGAGGTCCACCGTGCAGTTTGAAATCGAGCTTCAAACGGCCGACAGCCGACAGGTCATAACGCTCCGGATTGAAGAACAAGTTGTGGAAGTTGGCTTCCGCAGTCTCAATCCGTGGGGGATCGCCCGGTCGGAGATGCTTATAGATCTCGATCAGCGCGCCCTTCATCGGTTTGTTCAGGTAATGCGAAAGCAGATCGTCCTTCTCCGGCTCGAGCCCATCGCCCTGCAACGTCTTCAAGACAGCGTCGCCGATGTGGTTCTCACGAGTGTAGAGCGTTTCGAACTCCGAGACTCCGATGTTGCGGAGCATCGTAATCGTTCCTTCCGTTTTGACACGGCCTTTGGAATCGATCACGTCTTCGCTGAGCTCTTCGCCGGCTGCAACAATCACCTTGAGCTTCGACAGCACTTCCTGCATCTCGGCTTCCGGCGCCTGCCGCAGCGATTCCGGCAGCACCGATCTGATTTCGCTCCAGCCGGTCAGAATCTTGCCGGCCTTCACCAGCACCTTTTTCGTTCCGGGCTGAACGATGTCTGCCGTTGCTTGAACGATCGTCTTCGCGGAGACGAGGCTCGCGATTGAAGCAGGATCGACTTCAATATCGGTGATTCCGGCTTCAGCGAGGCGGCGGATGATCGCGCGATTGAACTTCTGTCCGTTCTTCGCAAGGACCTTCCCGCCCTTCACCTTCACGTCGTTGTAGGCTTTCTGCCCTTCGAGCTGCTCAGCGACGAACTTCTTCGTGATGCTGCCGTCCGAATGGATCGTGATAGTGTCGCGCTTGTAGTAATGGAGCAGAATCTCTTCGCTCGTCATTCCGAGCGCGCGCAGCAGAATCGTTGCGTTCTGCTTCCGGCGACGGTCGATACGAACATGCAGAACATCTTTCACGTCGAACTCGAAATCGAGCCATGAGCCGCGGTATGGAATGATCCGTCCGTTGTACAGCAGCTTTCCGGAAGAGTGCGTCTTGCCGCGGTCGTGGTCGAAGAACACGCCCGGAGAACGGTGAAGCTGCGAAACGACTACACGCTCACTGCCGTTCACCATGAACGTTCCATGCTGTGTCATCAGCGGAATTTCGCCGAAGTACACCTCTTGTTCTTTGATGTCGCGAATCTGGCGTGCACCGTCAGTGCTCGTGTCCCAGAGGACGAGCTGAACGGTAACCTTGAGCGGAGCCGCCCAGGTCATTCCGCGTTCGTGACACTCGCGAACATCGTATTTCGGCTCGCCGAGAGCGTACGAAACAAACTCGAGCGTCGCCGTGTCGTTGTAGTCGCGTATTGGAAAAACTGACTTGAAAACCGATTGGAGTCCAATGTCCTCACGAGTTTCGGGAGGAGTCTCAGCCTGGAGGAAGCGCTGATAGGAGTTCCACTGAATTTTTATGAGATTGGGAATTTCATTCGGTTTATCAAACTTGGAATAATCTCGCCGTAGACGTAGCCGCGCCGTGACCTTACTTCCCATGATTCTGTGAAGCCCCTCGCTATGTTTGCTGACTTAGTCTCTGAGCACTGTAATCGGGCGCAAAACCGAGATTTGTGTGCAGCGCTCAGAAGCTAATAAAAAAATAAAAAAGGCTAAAAAAATCTCAAAGATTCCAGCTGAGAGAAGCCTTTTTTTGTTCGTTGTCGTTCCTTCTCAGCTGGATGAAACAGAAAAATAAAGCTCGCGAAAAACCAACTGATAGTACACCATTCGGTATCCGCTTCTCCCGCGAGGAACTCATCGCAGAAGCTGTACTTGAAGGGATTCTCATTCGAGAACACTCGAGTGGAATCGCCACCAGTACGCCAGATTCAAGCAACCCAGATTCAGGCCTGCGTAACTACCCTTGTGGTCATGGCGAGTAGCTCATGACCACAGCTTGCAACATCAGGCAAAACTTCTGGGCAGACTCGTCTGACTTTTCCGGCACTAGCTTCGCTGCGTCATCGAACGGACACGACGTGTGTCGCCGGTCGTAGGATGCCGTAAGTCGGCACTATGCCAAATTTTTTAGCTGCCAAACGTTCGTTGGCAAAGTTGTTCAGACGTAGCCGCGTTGTGTTCAGGATGGTTTTGCGCCCCAACGATCTAGCATAGTTAGACCGGGCTTGCCCGAATAAAATTCGTGCTGAGGTCCAAAAAGAAATTGCCACTTATTCAGTGGCAGTTTCTTCGGACTCAATTCGGAGGAGCCAGAGATGCAATACCGCTGAACGGTATCGCAAAACTACTTCAGCTCAACCTTAGCGCCAACTTCTTCGAGCTTCGCCTTCATGGAAGCAGCGTCTTCTTTGGAAGCGCCTTCCTTGATCGGCTTCGGAGCGTTGTCTACCAGGTCCTTGGCTTCTTTGAGGCCGAGGCTGGTCAATTCGCGCACAACTTTAATGACCTTGATCTTGTCCGCGCCGACTTCCTTCAGGATAACGTCGAACTCGGTCTTTTCTTCAGCAGCAGCTCCCGGAGCACCACCTGCTGCCGGCATTGCCATCATTCCGACCGGAGCCGCAGCGCTGACACCGAGCTCGTCCTCGAGGTCCTTGACCAACTTGGCCGCGTCCATCAAAGACATGTTCTTGATGAAGTCTTTTACGTTTTCAACATTCAGTCCGCTCATTTCGCCTACCTCCTAATGTAATTTTAAGGCTTTTGCGTTCTTTCTAATTTCCGCGCTTTTCCAACTCACTATGCCAAGCCCCAAGCAGTCGAGCGAGCGAGGAGGCCGGTGCATTGATCGTTTGCAACAGACGGGTTGCCGGTGCGTTGATGAGAGCGAGAAGCTTCGCGAGGGTTTCCTCACGAGTCGGCAGTGATGCCAGCGTCTCGACCTCGCTCGCGCTGAGGACCTTTTCACCGACGAATCCGGCTTTAACGGTGAACTTCTCGATCTCTTTCGCGAACTCCTTGATAACCTTGGCCGGGCCAATCGGATCTTCACCCGACCAAACCACCGCTGTCGGGCCGACGAACATATCTTTCAGTCCGTCGCGCTCGGTGCCGGTGACCGCTCGACGAGCGAGCGTGTTTTTGACGACTGCAAACTGACCGCCGACAGGCTTCAGCTTCTTGCGCAGGCGAGTAAGCTCCTCGCATGTGCAGCCTTGGTAACCGATGAGCACAGCGAGCTCGGAGCCGTTGAACTTCTCAACAAGCTCGCCAACCATCCCTTCTTTTTCCTGCAGATTCATACGACGCTCTTTCTCGTTTTCAGAAATTCGTTGTTCTCAATTAGATCGCGCGATACGGAGCCGGATCAACAGCAACGCCCGGGCCCATCGTCGTCGACAGCGAAATCGCCTTCAAGTAGGTGCCCTTCGCAGCCTGCGGCTTTGCTTTCAGCACAGCGTCGATCACGCTTGCTACGTTCTCTTCGATCTTCTTGGCGCCGAACGAAGCTTTCCCTGCTGCCACATGCAGCACACCGGCCTTCTCGACACGAAACTCGACCCGTCCGGCCTTGATTGCTTGAATCGCTTTCGCGATGTCGGCAGTAACGGTTCCGACCTTCGGATTCGGCATCAAACCGCGTGGTCCGAGAAGCTTTCCGATCTTTCCGACCAGCGCCATGACGTCCGGAGTTGCAACAACTGCGTCGAACTCCATCCAGCCGCCCTGAACCTTCGCGACCAGGTCGTCTGCGCCCACGAAATCCGCGCCTGCGGCTTCCGCTTCCTTAATCTTTTCACCCTTACAGAATGCGGCGACTCGAAGAGTCTTACCGGTGCCGTGCGGCAGCGCTACGGTGCCTCGCACGTTTTCTTCTGCTTTCTTCGGGTTTACGCCGAGGTTGATGGCGACGTCGATCGACTCATCAAATTTTGCTCGGGGAAATTTTTCGAGCAGCTCTGCAGCCTGTGTCAGCGAGTAAAGCGTTTCCGGCTTTACCAGCTTCGCCGCTTCTCGATATCTCTTTCCTTTTTTTGCCATACTGGTCACCTGTAAGGCCTGGATTGAAGCCCGGAAAATCCCCCGGCAGCAAACTCGCAGCCCACCTGAAAAACTGTCGAAAATTAGCTCTTTAAAAAAGAGTCGCGATTCCTAGCACAATCAGATTCGAGAGACAAGCGCCGCACCCGAAAGGTGCGGCAGCCCGGGCTCGTGCTGAGCTCACTCGAAATACGGGGTTCTCACTCCCATGCTGCGAGCCGAGCCGGCGATGATTTTTACGGCCTGCTCGAGGGTGTCGGTGCTGAGATCTTCCATTTTTATCTTGGCGATCTCTTCGAGATCCTTCTGAGTCAGCGAGCCAACCTTATTCTTGTTCGGCTCACCCGAGCCCTTCTCGAGCTTCGCGTATTTTTTGATCAAGAATGACGCCGGCGGGCTCTTCACCACGAAAGTGAAGCTGCGGTCCGCGTAAACGGAGATGAGCACAGGCAGGATCGTTCCCGCTTGCGACTGCGTCTTGGCGTTAAACGCTTTGCAGAACTCCATGATGTTCACGCCCTGCTGACCGAGAGCAGGACCGACCGGCGGCGAAGGATTCGCCTGGCCCGCCGGGATCTGAAGCTTAATTACCGCGGTAGGCTTTTTCCCCGCGCCCTTTCCCCCTGCCGGGGCCTTACCTTTGTCTCCGCCTTTCGCGTCTTGCTTTGCCATCGTCCTAACCAACTACTGCGTTTGTTATATTAATAAACTCAATCTCGGCGCGGTTCGTATTCCATCCGGCTGCTTCGCTTGCTGAGCAACCGGAGATGAATCGCAACGTACCGAATCAGACCTTTTCGACCTGCACGAAGTCGAGCTCCACCGGAGTGTTCCGACCGAAGATGCTGATGAGCACTCGGAGCTTGCCCTTGTCGGGTTTTACTTCGTCTACGGTGCCGTTGAAGTCTGCAAACGGTCCGTCCACCACCTTCACCGCATCGCCTTCTTCGAACTGCTTCTTCGGACGCGGTCTCTTTGCTCCACCTTCCATCTGCTGGAGCAGCGAGGCAACTTCACTCGCTGCGAGCGGGGATGGGTTTCTCGAGTCACCGATGAATCCCGAAACTTTCGGAGTGTCCTTCACCAAGTGCCAGGTGTCGTCGTCGAGCGCGACCTGCACCAGGATGTAGCCTGGAAAAAATTTCTTCTTCGAAGTTCTCTTCGATCCGCGCACCATCTCTTCCACTGTTTCTTGCGGAACGAGAATGTTACCGAACTTCTCCGTGAGATTGTGGGAGCGAACGCGCTCTTCGAGGCTCAACTTCGCGCGGAGCTCGTACCCTGAATACGTCTGAACGACATACCAAGGAAGATTGGCTCGAACTTCATCAAGCTCCGGAAGACCCGGCTTCTCCTCTTCGTCGCCGTCATTTTTGGCTGGGGCCGGCTTTTCAGCCGAGACAGCCCGTTGCGGCAACGGCGAAGCTTCAGTGATCGCTTCCATCTCTTCCGTCGGCGGCTCGGCAGCGTGCGCTGCTTCGTCATCCGGGCTGAGCTCGTCAGCCTCACCGAAATCGTTGTCGTTATCGGAACTAAAACTCATATATTCAACTCGAGGTCAGAGCCTTCTCACCGTGAATCACCGAGCACAGATCCACCGAAGAACATTCGGCGGCTGGGCTCCTCGCTAGGTCAGGAGGGACTGCATTATTTTTCCAACAATCAGATCTGTAAGCCCCAAAAACACTCCGAAGAGACACACCATCATCAGCACCCGCAGCGTGAGCATGATGGTCTCTTGCCGGGACGGAGCATGAACTTTTTTCAGCTCCGCCCATGACTCGTTCGAGAAATCTACTCCCTGAGCGATGATATTCTTTTTCGCTGCTTCTTTAGCCATTCGATTCTCTAACGTTAAAGCTTGTGCACGCCCGGAGGGACTCGAACCCCCGACCTACGGATTTGGAGTCCGTCGCTCTACCAACTGAGCTACGAGCGTATCCGAGATTTTTTGAGATCCGATATCGCAGGCCCTCGAATTCGAAGGCCTGACCGAGACACGCTCACCGGCAACCGTTCGGCGGTAGCCCACCGAACGAAACCCACTCTGAGCTCGGTCCTTCGCTCGAATGCGCTCCAGAACGAATCGTGGAGCCGCACTCGAGCGGGCGAAACGGATCTCGTTTCTTAAGCAATAATCTCCGCGACGACTCCGGCGCCGACGGTTCTTCCACCTTCGCGGATAGCGAAGCGAACTTCCTTATCCATCGCGATCGGCGAGATGAGCTCGACAGACACCGTTACGTTGTCTCCCGGCATCACCATTTCCTGGCCACCCGGAAGCTCAACAACTCCCGTCACGTCCGTGGTTCGGAAATAGAACTGCGGACGGTAGCCCTTGAAGAACGGAGTGTGACGTCCGCCTTCTTCCTTCGTCAGGATGTACACTTCTGCCTTGAACTTCGTGTGCGGAGTAATCGTGCCGGGAGCCGCGAGCACTTGCCCACGCTCAACGTCTTCACGCTTCAGACCTCGGAGCAGCGCTCCGATGTTGTCTCCTGCCTGACCGTCGTCGAGCAGCTTACGGAACATTTCGATTCCGGTAACAACCGTCTTCGTCGTCGGACGCAGACCAACGATTTCAACTTCCTCACCAACTTTGATCCGTCCGCGCTCAACACGACCCGTCGCTACTGTTCCACGACCTTGGATCGAGAACACGTCTTCAACTGGCATCAAGAACGGCTTGTCCACATCGCGCTTCGGAAGCGGGATGTATTCGTCGAGCGCTGCCATCAACTTCTGAATGGCCGGCTCACCGATCTCCGACTTGTCGCCTTGGAGCGCCTTCAGCGCTGAACCGCGAACGATCGGAATATCGTCTCCCGGGAACTGATACGCCTTCAGCAGGTCGCGAACTTCGAGCTCAACCAGATCCAGAAGCTCCGGATCGTCAACCATGTCGACCTTGTTCAGGAACACCACCAGATACGGAACACCAACTTGGCGCGCGAGCAGGATGTGCTCACGGGTTTGAGGCATCGGGCCGTCGTTTGCAGACACAACCAAGATGCCGCCGTCCATCTGCGCCGCACCGGTGATCATGTTCTTCACGTAGTCCGCGTGACCCGGGCAATCAACGTGTGCGTAGTGGCGGTTCGGGGTCGAGTATTCTACGTGCGCTGTTGCAATCGTAATGCCGCGCTCGCGCTCTTCAGGGGCGTTGTCGATCTGGTCATACCCCTTGAACTCGCCCATCCCTAGCTCTGACGCCACTTTCGTGATCGCTGCTGTCAACGTCGTCTTACCGTGGTCAACGTGGCCGATCGTTCCTACGTTCACGTGCGGCTTGCTTCGATCAAATTTCTCCTTAGACATCCTTCGATTTCCTCTCTGTTACACGGCCCAGTTTTAAACGTAATGAGACAACAGCAATTAGTAATTTGGCTGACAGTCTTCGGAAGTTGATTCACCTGCACGCAAGTGAGCACGCGATCCGAAACAAGTAACGACGCCGGAGCACATGTTTTTGTGCTCGATTGCGGCGTCGCCAAATTGAAATTTGTTCAGTCGTAACCGAACAGTACTCCCGGCGGTTAACGAGAGCGGAGCTGCTTTTTACAATGCCAATAAAATAGGTGCAAGTACTGCCCGAACTTTATGCGGAATCGCTCATACATGGGTCAAACGACCTTTGCAAATCGCTCAATCGTCGGATTTCCCAAAACAACCAATTACCGCAATTTTTACTGCATGTTTATCGGACTGCTTGCAGAGTATTATGGCAAAAGGTATTAGCTTCCTTCCCGTCGGCTCACCTAGCGCCGACGGAACGCGGGAGTAGCTCAGTGGTAGAGCATCAGCCTTCCAAGCTGAGGGCCGCGGGTTCGAGCCCCGTCTCCCGCTCCATTTTTATCGGCGTAAAACGCCGATAAAAATGGAGCCGCCTTCTCCTCTCGCCCACGTAGCTCAGTGGTAGAGCACTTCCTTGGTAAGGAAGAGGTCAAGGGTTCAATTCCCTTCGTGGGCTCCACCTGAACCCTCTTATATTTTTCATTCCGAACACACCCCCAAAAGCCTTGAGCGCTGAGCGGGCCATATTTCCGCAATCTCGTCGGTGCGGGAGACATTCTGTGCTGCTCACGTGCGGTAGCACGCTGCGCTGATCGTCAGCGGGGCTATTCCCTCACCTACCCCAGCAACAAACGCCACATCTTTTTTACGTAAATACCTAAAATCACACCCTTTTTATCTTCGCGCTCATCCAAACTACCTCTGCAAAACAGCAACATCCGTTTCCTTGGGAAAAGACCGTGAGCGCCGACCACTCCGCCAATCCACAAACACCGATAGCTGTCATCGCGTCGTACGCCGATGAGCCGCTGCCAGGCTATATGCTCCGCATGATCAGCCGAGACGCTTCATCCCGCCTCGTGATCTTCTCCGCGCATGGAGAGAAAGCAGAAGGATCGCCAGTCCCCATGATCTCCTGTTGGCACCGGCGCAACTCCGATTCGACCGAGCTCCGCAACGCCATCGCCCAGCACAAGCCTGCTCTCTTGGTCATCGCCGACATGAACTGGCTCGAGGGCCAAGGTCTGCAGCCATTTCTCAAAGCTGATGAGCATTTCTTTGGGCGTCTCTTCGACGTGCCGATTCTTCAGGTGAGCAACGACCGTGAATTGGCGATTTTCACTTCGGTCGAACGTGCGTTGCGAGAAGCACCTTCTGCGGCCGATCCTAGAATTGAAGCAAATCCAGAGGAAGCGACCGAAGTCACGACGAGCGGTCAGAGCTCCACGAACCGGATTGCGACCTCGTCTCAGTTCCGCATACTGATGATCCACCGGCCGAACGCTGTCACCCAACCGGGCGGTGACACCGTCGCAATGGATCGGCTCGCTGCATCGCTCCGCAAGCTCGGTGCACATGTCGATATCGACCTCGAAAAGCGGCTCGATCCGACCGAATACGACCTCGCGCACCTGTTCAACTTCACCGATCCGAAGCTCGTCGATCTCGCCGCTCGGCGACTCCACCGTCTCGACGTCCCCTATGTGGCAAGCCCGATGTACGAGGACTGGCCGAGGTTCTTTTCGAAGCGCGCCGGCACATATCTTGCGTTCGAACGTTACGTCAACGAGGGTCAGCACCGCGAGGATTGGCCGAAATACGAAGCCGTGATTCAGGCGCTGAAGCCGCACCCATACTGCGACAATCGTTGGTGCGCGGAACACGCGGAGCTGTTGATTTCGAGCGGGGAAGAAGAAAGCAAATCATTAATGCGCGACTATCCTCACGCGAAAAAGGTCGCGTCCGTTCGTTGGGGCGCCCAGGTAATTCAAGAGCCGGTCGACCCCGAAGCATTCGTTCGCTGGAGCGGGATCCGCGACTTCGTCCTCAGCGTCGGACGCATCGAAGACAGAAAAAATCAGCTCATGCTGATGCAAGCGCTCGATGACGAGGACATGCCGATCGTATTTGCCGGTTCAGGTGTCAGCTACCAGCCGTATTACGAAAACGTCGTCCGCGCCTTCCGTCGGCGGAAGGGAACGGTTCACTTCCTCCCGCAGATCCCTGCCGAGCTCCTCGCGTCGGCATATGCAGCATGCCGGGTTCACGTCTGCCCGAGTTGGTATGAGCTACCGGGCCTGGTGTCGGTAGAGGCCGCGCACTACGGAGCAAAAACCGTCGTGACCGACTATGGGACGATTCGGGATTATCTCGGCGACCAAGCTTGGTACTGCGATCCGGGCAGCGCCGCCTCCATTCGCGCAGCAGTCCTCGAGGCTTGGGATGCGCCGAAGCGGCCGGAACTGCAACGTCGAGCCGCGGAATGCACTTGGGAACGTTGCGGTGAAGAATATCTCAAGCTGTATCAGGAGCTGCTCGAAGCACGTTCCGTTCGCCGAAAACGGAGCACATCTCGAAAGGCAAGCCTCGCGTCGAGCATCGAGATCACCTCGACAGGAGGTCCGTCAAACCGCGAACCCCAGCGCGGTCTTCGCGTTCTCACACAAATGCGAGCCGACGCCATGACGATGCATGGAGGCGACACCATCGCAATGACTCGAACCGCTGAGGCTCTTCAACGGCTCGGCGTAGAGACGGTTATCGACCTTGACGGGTCGGAAGACCCGGCCGATTTCGACATCGTTCATCTCTACAACTTCTGCAACCCGGACGAAATCGAGTGCTTCGCCCGACGCGCGCATGACGTGGAGGTGCCTTATGTCGTGACCACGCTTCATGAGCCTTGGCCGGAATTTTTCGTTCCGATGAATGCTTTTGCATCGGCGCAGGCGAGCTACGTCAAAGGGGGCCGAACGCCGGAGCTACGATCCCAGATTGAGCCTGCCGCACAGCAAGCGATCTCACGCGTGCTGCCGGTTCCCAGTCCGAACAACTTTTGGACTGCCAGCCACGCTGCAGCGCTGCTGGCGTCAGGCGAAGAGGAGCGAAGCTTGTTGCTCACAGCGCATGGCGGAGAGGTGCCCATCCGCATCACTCACTTCGGCACCGAGCTCCCCAACGCTCGCGAAAGCGCAGCACGCTTCCGAGAGCACACCGGAATAACGGAAGACTTCGTCCTTTGCGTCGGCCGGGTCGAATACAGAAAAAATCAGGTCGGATTGCTGGCGGCCCTCGAAGACTCGCCCGTGACAGTCGTTATTGCCGGAGGCGGTGTGACCTACCAGCCGGACTATCTGGAAACGGCCGCAAACTTCCGACGCCGGGGAAAAACAATCATCCTCCCGCGGGTGCCGCGTGACGTACTGCTCAGCGCTTATCACGCCGCAAGAGTTCATGCGCTCCCGAGTTGGTTCGACCTCCCTGGGCTGGTGTCGCTCGAAGCCGCCGCTCGAGGATGTAGGATCGTCGCCTCGAGCCGTGGCACACTCTTCAGTTATCTCGGAAATGGAGCGCGTTACTGCAAACCGGACTCCTCGGAGAGCATCCGACAAGCGGTAGAAGCGGCTTGGAATGATCCGCCGTCGGAGGAACTGAAAACGCTCGCGCAGTCTTTCACCTGGGCTCGATGCGCGACAGAAGTGTTGGGCGTATACAAAGATGTTCTCCGGTCGCGAGGAGTGTCGTTGCCGCGTTACCTCGAGTCGCCGGCGAGCAGCGAGAACAAGCTGGTCAACTGACGAGCCGCAAATGCTTCATCTCGAAGCTATTCCTGACGGAGTGGACTGACTGCCCGGTGTCCCGGAACGGACAGCCAAACCACCCCTCGTATCATCAATCCGGCAGGAAAAATCACTGAGCGATGCGCGCAGCGATATTCCGGATATCGTCGGCGACCTCCTCGCGCGGGCGTACATTCTCGGCAGAGCTGCAGACCAGCTCACGGATGATCTGGTCCAATGGGTCCCATGCATCGGCAAGCACATCACTGATGGCCCCGAAAACATGCAACCGCCCGAGGACTTTATAACCGAGCTCGCAATCGGGATCAGTGCCATCCGCGACCATTTCCGCGAAGCGGCGGAGTTCCGCTGCGATGCCCTCCACATTGCAGTGGCGGGGAACGCCCTGAACCGCAATCCCGTTGGCGGCACCAAGCAAAGACGAAGTTCCTGTCACGATCGACTCCTATGAGAGGGTAAAACCCGAAGCAACCTTACCTCGGGCAATCAGTTCCATATCGGAAAGAGCGATCACTGCCTTTCGCTCTTAGCAAAACGACCGTTAGGAGATGCCTCAGGTTCCGTGAGAATTTGATTACCGTGCGCGTTCCCGCAGCTCGCTCAGTATGTTAAACGAAATACATCACAGCTCTCTCCCTGGACCTCTCGAGCAGACTCCTCGGACTCTTTGCAGCAAGGTCATCCCTTGCCGCGAAGAGCTGATGGAAATGGTTTTTGAGAATTTGCGATCGGAATCCTCCGGGACGGTCGACCGCCGCCGACAGCGGGGCCGCCGACCGTCTCGGAAATTCCGTCTCAACCGGTCATGCAAGGAGATGCGTGATGAGGGTTATCGCTGCCGCTCAGGTCAGGGTGACGCTGACGTTTATCCCCGACCTGATCAAGTATCCACTGCACCCGATTTCGAGGAAGGCCTATCATTACGGCCCCAATCTGCTGATTGCCTGCAGCGCCGCTACTTCAGTGTTCCGGCCTCCGCAGTCGATCGGCGCCCCGGGTCGGGAGAAACACATTCACATTCCGCTGGGCCTCGACGTTCGGCCGCGGAAGGAGTGCGGGCGCTATAACGGAAAGACGAGGCAAGCCATCTTTCTGGAATACGCCGACCCCGACGGAGTGCCTGCACAGGCGCTCATCTACGACGAACCGATCTATGCTCGGGTTCGGAGCGAAGGGGCGACCCTCACCGTTGACGGCAAGCGCACCACGCCCGAGAAGCCGATCGAGCCGATTCGGATCATGAACACCGACTGGGATCCGAATGGTAAGAGCGGCATTGAACAGCACCGCGACTTTCCTCTGCGCTTCTACCGGATCGAGAACTTCAGGCGTTTTCCTCACGGCCCTGCAGATCGTTTGACCTTCGAGGTCGCCACGAACCTCAAGCCGGGAGACGAGTTCGGCCTGATGCTTCCTCAGGACCGCCCGCTCGAGCTCGGCTACGACGCTGATCTCGCGGCTATCGGCTTCCATAAGGACGGCAACGGACACAATTGCGTCACCGACTTCGGGATTCGCTATTCAATCCCCTTGCGATGCCCCAGCCCGGAAGAGTGGGCCGGCAGTCCTCTGCCGATGCCGCTCGACCTCATTCAAGCGCTCCGGGACACGCCGTCGCACTCGTGGCGCGATGAGGTGATGAGTTTCGTCGGACAGCGGCTCCTTGGAATCGAGCTCGGTCCGGTCCGCGGATCGAACGATCCTCCGGAGCCGACCGCCGTGATCAAGCACCGCGAGCCCAAGCGCTGCCTCGACACCCCACAACCCTGCTACGACGGCCCACGAAGCGCTATGAAGCGGCATGGGCGATACCTGATCTTCATGATCGATCGGCCGCAGGGAACTGTGTGCCTCGTCGACAGCAAATGGCGCGACAAGGAGGTTGCGATGCACCTGTTCGCCAGTTTGGAACACGCGGAAGCTTACTGCCGTGGGGAGCGCAACGTGCCCCGATTGGGGCGAAAGACGCACGATCCTGCCCGCGGAGATCGGCAGGCATGGGACGCTCCGGGCGTGGTTGAGACCTGGATCGACAACTGCCTCGCTCGCGCCGCGGCCGCCGAGCACGAAGCTCCTCCAGCGCGAGCAGAGCTGATCATTCGGGAGCAGGCTCCTGTTTTCGCCCTCTGACCCCGTGGCAACACGGCACGAAGTGGCTGAAGGTTGTCAAACCATCAGCCACTTCGTGACATTTGTCCCATTTCGGACATCGCTGTTTAGCCGCGTTCCCGGGGAAACAATTTGGCGCCCGCATCGCTTGACCATTCACCAAAAAAACCACAAACTCGCGGGTCGATTACGCTTGGAGATCACACATGTCGAAAATTCTTTGGAACCTTCCTGTCGGCGATAAAATCGGTCTGGCTTTCTCGGGGGGACTGGACACCTCTGCCGCTATCTCTTGGATGCGCGAAAAGGGCGGCATCCCTTACGCCTACACCGCCGACCTCGGCCAGCCGGATGAGACCGATGTCGCGGCTATCCCGAAGAAAGCCATGGAATGCGGAGCGGAGAAAGCGCGTATGGTCGACTGCCGAAAGCAGCTCGTCAGCGAGGGACTCTCCGCCCTCATGTGCGGTGCGTTTCACATCTCCAGTGCGGGCAAGAGCTATTTCAACACGACACCACTGGGCCGTGCCGTCACGGGCACGATGCTGGTGAACGCCATGAAGGAAGACGGCGTCGCTATCTGGGGCGACGGGTCAACCTACAAGGGGAACGACATCGAGCGGTTCTACCGCTACGGGCTTCTCGTTCAGCCGAATCTGCGAATCTACAAGCCATGGCTCGATAACGCGTTCGTCTCCGAGCTCGGCGGCCGTAAAGAGCTGAGCGAATGGCTGAATGCGCGCGGCATCAGTTACAAGATGAGCACCGAAAAGGCCTATTCTACGGACTCGAACATCTGGGGCGCCACACACGAAGCGAAATCCCTCGAGTTCCTCGAGAACGGTTTCAGCATCGTCGAACCGATCATGGGCGTTCGATTCTGGGACAACGCGGTAAAAATCGAGCCCGAGGTCGTTCGCATCGGATTCCATGAGGGTATCCCCGAGACATTGAACGGGAAGGACTATGCGGACAAAGTCGAGCTCGTCCTCGAAGCCAATCGGATCGGCGGCCGTCACGGTCTCGGTATGTCCGACCAGATCGAGAACCGAATCATCGAGGCGAAAAGCCGCGGCATCTATGAAGCACCGGCGATGGCACTCCTCTACATCGCGTATGAGCGTCTGCTGAACGGGATTCACAACGAAGGGACGATCGACAACTTCCGCACCATGGGTCGGAAGCTTGGGCGCTTGCTCTACGAAGGTCGTTGGTTCGATCCTCAAGCGCTCATGCTCCGTGAAAGCTTGCAGAAGTGGATCGGCAAAGCCATCACCGGAGAGGTCACCATCGAGCTTCGACGTGGCGACGATTACTCGATCTTGAACACGACCGGCCCGAATCTGACCTATTCGCCACACCGCCTGAGCATGGAGCGCACGGATGCCGAGTTCGGTCCACAAGATCGAATCGGACAGCTTACCATGCGCAACCCGGACATCTCCGACTCGCGCGAGAAGCTCGTGGTCTATGCAAAGGCCGGCGTGATCCAGCTCGATGGATTGAAGGAGATGGGGCTGCTCGAAGAGTAGTGCCAGTCCTCGCCAGGGTGTGGAAGGGAGATCCAAACAGACGGCTCCCCCCACACCCTGTTATAGGAATCTGAGCGTTTCATGCTCGAACCTGCAGCCGATTGGCGGGACATTCCGGCGCCAAGCTCTCGCCTGCTACCGACCGACCAACCAACACAAAAACCAAAACGCAACAGTCCTTTCCGAAAGTTAACCCCCGTTGCTCAGCCGCCACTCCGCCGAAGTCCGCGCGACCAACTCGCTGCAAAAGCGAAATACCGCGATGCTGTCGACACAAATTCTGCAGTTCGCTATAACCCGTGCGGCTCCGGTCTCTTGTTTCAGTAGTGCGGTAGACGCGACCTACCCTTTCTCATGCGGGTCCAGAAACCCGCACGAGAAGTGGTAGCAGCTTTCCAAGGTTTTTCTTCGGACTCCCAACCTTCCTATCATCAACTCAAGTTTACCCACGTTGTTGCTGTGCGCACTACGGTGCTCAGAGCGCCAACGTCGGGTCGATATGTGTTCGAACTGATTGGCAGGAAATGGCCACGTGGCCGAACCTTTCTAGGAGTCTGTTCATGTTGTACTGTCCACCGAAACCTCGGGTAGCCGCGCTCACAGCCGCGGTCCAACAAGTGGTGCCCGCTCAACGCTTCCTCGACGATCCGAAGGCAGCCGCGCGGGAGTCCTTGCTCCAATGGATCGCTTCGGCGCGAACCCTCGGGATCGACCTCCAGGTCGCCGCTGCCCTCGCGCCCTCGGACTCTTATGTCCCCGAAGAAGCGATGCTGGATCCCGTTGGTTACCACGTCCCGCAGCGAACCAAGCGGGACGGTACGGGCGAAGATCTCAGCGATGAAGACGCAGCCGCGATTATCGAGGCGTGCGGCCAAGACGTGAAGATTTGCGACTTGGGATTCTTCGAGAATTTCCTCCACGACGACGACGTAATTCGCGGACAGATTCATGAGCATTTTCGCCGCACGTGCCGTGCGGCCGTGAAGCTGAAATCGGTCGGCTGCGACGGCGTCACCGTGTTCATCGGGGCAAACATCCTCGTTGATCTGGATCAGAACCTCGACCTGTTCATCAAGTGGTTCATTCCACTGCTGCAGTATGCGAAGTCGCTTGGCCTGAAGGTGTACATCGAGAACTGCCCCATGCCAGGGTGGAACACCACTGATTATTACTTCAACAACTTGGCTTGGTGCGCTGGCAATTGGATCATCCTCTACCGACTCGCGGAAAAGCACGGTGTCGCCGACGTCCTGCGCATCACACATGACCCGAGCCATGACATTCTGATGGGCTCAACTCCGTTCGCGTCGTTCGCAGCGATGCACGCGGCCGGGCTCGGATTCGTGATCGCGCGATGCCACGTCAAAGACCAAAATCGAGACGCGGCGAAAGTCGCGCTCTGGACCATCATGGGGCAGCGGGTGCGTTTGGGTTGCCGCGAAAATGGCAAACCGGCGAAGAATCCGGCTGATCAGGGCAAAGCCTGGGGTCGGATGACGGCTGGCCACAGTATGCCGGGCATCCGTCATTACGATCCGCTGGCGCAGCTTCAGGGCCAGTGCGTCGATTGGCACAGCTACTTTTATCACGCGTACCTACTGCTAGGCGTCGATCCGAACGAGTTCGTTACCATTCTGGAACACGAATGGATTCCGGCTCGAGTTCAGGATTTGGACCTGATCGTGGAGATGCTGGCGATCTCCGCTGCTTACGTGCGCGGTCTGATGATTGCCGCCCACGCCCAATTCAGCGCAATCGCCTGGTGCAAACAGCGCTCATTGCCGCTCCCCGGGCAGGAATCGCCGCTCTTCACGATCGCCGGATTGAGCGCAGAGGTAGCTCAGGTCAATGCGTAATCCTGCAACTGGATGACCTCCGTGCGCAAAACCGCCCGGCCCGAAGACACGTTCTCGGGCCGGGCTTTTTGTGAGCGTTTTCAAAGCTGCTGCCGCTCACAACTTTCCTTGTAAGAGCGATACAAACGACCTAGAATTACTCCGCTATGAAAAAACGCTACGACACCCCACCCAAATTCGCGATCTCCGGCGCAAAAATCGCCATTGTTCAGTCTCACTGGCACAGCGAGCACACCGACAACATGGTCGCAGCATGTAAGAAGCTGCTCGAAGAAGCGGGCTGCACTGCGGTGGACGTTCATCAGGTGCCGGGATGCTACGAGATTCCGTTCGCAGCGAAGAAGCTCGCGAAGACAAAACGCTACGAAGCAATTGTAGCAGTTGGCGCAATCGTGAAAGGCGACACCGATCACTACCAGGTCATCCTCGAGACCTGCATCCGTGAGCTCGGCAAAGTCATGTATGATTTCGAGATCCCCGTAATTATGGAGATCCTTCCCGTTCACAAGCTCGAAGACCTCATTGCTCGGACCACCGGAGAGCACAACAAAGGCATCGAAGCCGCTCATGCGGCGGCAGAGATCGTCGCGTGGCACCGCTGGATCGTGCAGGGATAATTTCTCTTTATCCACTCCGGCGGTCTGCGGCGCCTCACCTCAGGGCGCCCTCCCTGGCGGGAAATCTTTCACATCCGCGACCACGAATTTGTCTCCTTCCCAACGGTAGGTGATCTCTCTTTTGAATCCGGCTTTCTTATGCCGTCTCGCTCCCTTCTCGTACATCACAAACCATCTGACGAGCTTGCCGTCGCGAATCTCGAGACGTGGAGTCCAGGACTGCCCCTGATAAAGCCTTTTCACGAGCCGAGTGGAGTCGTTCACCTCCAGCTCTTCCGGCTCACCATTTTTCCCTAACGAAAACACCTTGACGATGTCCGCGCCGCCCGTTCCCATCAGGCAGCTCACCGCCTCGACGACCGCTTGCTCTCCATGGTTCGGCACGAGTGTGCCGAACTGGATCTCGAGTCGCGCGAGCTCGGATCCCGCAGCGCAGACTCCCGTGAGCGGAACGTAGTTGTGGGTGAGGAGATAGTGTCTGAAATCGACGTCTCGGATCGAATGTACGGGTTCCGCTTCAGCGGCGACCGCACAGAGGATGCTCAAGACGAGCAAAAGACCGGCGAAGCGTAGTTTCATATCGGTCTCCCTATGTCGTTCAGGTCGGTGGACGAATCTCAGTATGGTCGACTCACGGCGTTTGGATATGCACCGCGTCACGCGGTTACCGACGGACCTTCATGAACTTACAGTTCATCCCTTTCAGCGACTCTCCTTGAACCTGGAGGTCCAGAATCACCTTCCCCGATGGACAACAGTTCGGATCGTCCGCCGTCGGCGCGTATGCCTCGGCTCTCATCCGGTCCAGGTCGACCTGGATCGACTGAAGCCCGTATTCTTTCGGTAGGCACTTCTCGGCTTCCTTCCCATAGGCCTGCTGGAGATAGCGCCAGCTATCTCCGTTGTTGAGAAAGAACTCGCTCCAGGTGCCGCCGGTTCCGCCTGAGGAGTAGATCAGCTCCAGGTAGAGTCCGCTCGACGTCGGATGAAGCACCGCTTGAGTAACCGCCTCGGACGCACCGAAGAACTCGACGACATCAGACCAGAAGGGAATCAATCCCGGGGCATTCGTCCCTCGATAGAACAACACGAGCTGTTCCGTTCGTTCATCCTTCGAGCGAGCACCTTTCTTGGGCCGGTGATTCCAAGCCGCGTAATAAGTGCGTTCGCCTGAAGTTCCGAGCGTCGAGAATTTCGTGACCGAGCACGGGAGATCCGGGCTGATGATATCCAGCTTCGGATCGACAACGCATTTGGTCTTTGCATCCGATTCGGCAACCGCTGTGGCCGACTTGAGAAACGTCCCGGGGGCCGGGAGCGGCGCCCCGTAAGCGGAAGGCAGCAGGCCGAAAAGTAAAGCGGCGGAAGCCAAGAACATCAACGCGCCCGGTTTCATTGTTCTCCGAGATAGATTATAGTTTTTCGAACTTTTCGGGAGTGAACTCATGAATGCAGCCCGCCCATTGCACGCAGCTCTCGCGGCGAACCAGCACACTGTGAAGCGCGTAATTTCTTTGGCTTGGTTGGTCACCTTCAGCGCCACATTGACTCTTCTGGGGTGCGCCCCGGAAGACTCTGGAAGCTTGAGAGTGATGAATCTGGCCCCTGACGTCAAGGCGCTTGACCTCTTCGATGACGGAGACCTGCTCTTTAACTCGGTGAACTACTCAGAAGTCAGTGACTACGAAAGTTTGAGCGTCGGTCCGCACCAGCTGAGGGCTGCCATTCACGACTCCTTTACTGCCCTGAGCGATGAGCGTGAAACGATAGGGAACGGAAACGACTATACCCTCTTCGTCTTCGGATTCGGGGCTGATGCGGATGCAATCCTGACGCTCGACGATAACAGCAAGCCGGACTCTGGGCGCGCAAAGTTACGGTTCGTTCAGGGCTCACCAAGCTCGGCCAACGTCGACGTCTACATTTCGGCGCCGAATGAGCGTCTCGTCGATCTGATTCCGACATTCGAGAACGAACGGTTCGAAGATGTCACCGAGTATGTCGACAGCGAAGAGGGCGACTACCGGGTTCGAATTACCGAAAAGGGAACGGTGAAGCTGCTGGCCGATACCGGCGCGTTTCACCTGAATGATGGTGAAGTGTCGTCAGTAGTCTACCTGGACAAGCAGGGGGGCGGCGCACCGTTCGGCATCGCCATCTATACGGACGCTGACTAGACGAGCGCCCTATCGGTTATCGGTCAAATAGGCCTTAAATCGACTTTCTCTACTTTATCAGCTAATCTAGGGCTCCATCTGTGAGGAATTGGCAATAACACACTTAAGTAGTCAGTTCGGGAACGATCTAAGGCACTACAAACTCTAGCAAACTTTGACGGGTGGGGTTATTGCGTGGACGGTCGCCAGAGAAATCTATCAACAGCAGCTGCGGTCGCTCCGTTTCCGCTCGAAACGGAATCGCAAGTTATCTGGTCCTACGACGGAGATAGGCGGTGTGAGCTAGTCTCCGGTCGCAAAATCAACGACGAGCTCTTCAACGACATCCTCAAAGTCAGACATCAGACCGACGACCGCTGGCCCGATCAGCGCACTCCCGTCGACGAATATTCCGATCACTACTGCATGTACGTCGATGGCCAGCCGGTAGGCTCACTCGGGGTAACCCGAGCGCTCGACGGAGATGTTTATCTTCACGAGTACTGCCCTCCCCCGCTCGTCGACGAGTTCCACGACTCACTCGTCTCGGCGTATCGATTTCGAATTCTCCACGATTTTCGACGAAGCTCTCAGCTCGTTCCAGACATTGCTCTGAGCCGCCACATGGTTCGTGAAGCATGGCGTGAACAGATTTCGAAGGGTGCGAACCTCGATCTCATCAACATCGAGAAAACCCACGTCCCTCTTTATCAGCGCATGGGCTACGTCGTCTGTGATGGATACGATTATCTTGATCCGATTCTCGGCACTCCTTCATGCCTGATGTTCCTTCCGGTCGACCCGGACCGTCCGTCTTTCATCCGTGATATTATTATGGAAACCGATGTCAGGCTTCCAGTCGCACGGGTGCTTCGCGCGCTCACCAGGAGCCGGGTGTCAGTAAATAGCTCGCGTTAGAAAACCTTCGGTAAGGATGTTTTCTCTGCGAGCTGTCTTTCCCAACGGGCTCATGCACCTCCATAATGTGAGAGACGTTCTCACGCATTGGAGCGAATATTCCACGAGCCTTCCCTATGATCCAGCATTGCAGCAGAAGTGGAGTCGCGTTCTCCGTTGAACCCGAAGATTTAGAGTTTTATCGTCGCATTGGGGTGCCGATTCCTACTCTATGCCCCGACGAACGGATGCGGCGGCGCCTCAGCTTCCGCAACGAGAGCAAGCTGTATCACCGAAAGTGTGACGCGACGAAACAGAACATCATCTCGATGTATTCCCCCGACAAGCCGCTCGTGGTGTACGACAACGATTTCTGGTGGGGCGACGGATGGGACAGCCGATCGTTCGGCCGGGATTTCGACTTCGCCCGCCCATTTTTTCCTCAGTTTACGGAGCTGCTCGCTAACGCTCCGA
Organism: Bdellovibrionota bacterium; assembly: GCA_046328905.1. Classification (GTDB taxonomy): domain Bacteria; phylum Bdellovibrionota_C; class UBA2361; order SZUA-149; family CAZDWZ01; genus JAXLVP01. Next base: position 2,597,818 of record JAXLVP010000001.1, on the reverse strand, counting down.
AAATGGCGAGAATACAGCAAGGGACAAACGAGAACTCGAAATATACGAACTGCGCTGGCAACAACAAAAACTGCTATCTCCTCTTCTCCTCGAGCGCCAACGAAGACTGCTCCTATGGATCGCATGTCCGAACTTCGCGGACTTGTTTTGACAATTACGCCATTCACGAATGCGAGCTCGCCTATCAATGTGTGGAGTGTTTCCACTCGTACGACATCCAGTACTGCCGGGAAGTGTATCACTCCAATACCATGCGTCACTGTTTGGATTGCCGGGGATGCAACCATTGCTTCGCCTGCGCAGGCCTGCGAAATGCATCGTATCAAATTCTGAACCGGCCTGTTTCCCGAAGCGAATTTGAGCGATTCTTGTCTGACAAGAATGCGCAACGAGACGCTCTACGTCGATATAATGCGCTTTATCTCTCGGTTCCGCGCATATACGCCGACTTCGTGCAGTGCGAACATTGCACTGGCTCTTACCTGACAAACTGCAAGAACGCGTCTTATTGTTGGAGCTCGGACTCACTGGAAGACTGCAAATATTGCAGCAACACCCTGGGGCTAAAATCGGCCTACGACGTAGACTACTACGGCGTTTCCGGCCTGAACGAGTTGCTGTATGAGTGCGAAGGGGTTGGTCTCGGCCTCTTCCAGGTTTACTTTTCGAAGCTTATTTGGGGCGGATGCAGTGACATAACGTATTCTTACGAGTGCTTCTCTTCGAAGAATCTTTTCGGATGTGCGGGGATGAAAAATGGTGAGTATTGCATATTGAACAAGCAATACTCAAAAGCAGAGTATGATTCGCTCGTTCCGCGGATTATCGAGCACATGAAGCTTACCCACGAATGGGGAGAATTTTTTCCGACTGAAATTTCTCCTTTCGGTTACAACGAGACTCTCGCGAACGAAGTCTTTCCGATGAGGAAGGAGGAGGTTGTGGCTCGCGGATGGAAGTGGCGAGACGAAGCAAGTCACCCGCCTTCACCACTCGAAACCTACAACCCTCCTGAGTCGATCACCGACGTCACCGACGAAGTCCTTGAAAAAGTTCTCGTGTGCGAGCTGACCGGTAAGCCCTACAAGATCACTCGACAAGAGCTCCAATTTTATCGGAACCAGAACATCCCTCTTCCAACACTTCATCCGGAGGCACGCCATCTGGAACGTTTACATCTCCGTCAACCGCGCAAACTTCATCAGCGAACATGCGATCAATGCACGGCTCCGATACTCTCCACCTATCCAGTCGACGCACCGGAAAAAGTTTGCTGCGAAAGCTGCTACTTGGCTTACATTAAGTAGCGTACAAGCCTCCCACATCGTCGACGACTTCACTGGATGTTGGACGTCTGACAAAGTATAATGCCATTTTCACATCTGAACCCGTCGTAAGGCAGAATGGCACACTTTCTCATCCCCCCGAACGCAATCCGCCGTCACTACGAAACGCTCCACCTGATCGGCAACCTCGGTCCGTCACCCGCCGACGGGTTCTTTCGTCCTGCATACTCGGACCTTGAAACTGCCGCGATGAAGTATATCGAGAGCGATGCCCGAGCGGCAGGACTGGACACACGCTGGGATGCGCTCGGCAACCTGACGATTGAAACTGAACGCGGGGCGAAAGCCTATGCAGAATCCGGCTCACACTTGGACACGGTTCCTGCCGGTGGAAACTACGATGGCGTTGCAGGCATACTCGCCGGTCTCGAAGCGCTGAAATATCTCAAGCCCAGCTCTTCGAAGGACAAGGCGTTCCGGTTGAGAATCTGGCGCGGAGAAGAGTCTGCCGTTTACGGCACGGCATACCTCGGCAGCAGCAGCGCGTTCGGCTCTCTCAATCCGAAGCTTCTGGATGTCGTATTCGAAAACGAAACGCTCGAATCAGCGATGCGGAAGCAGGACTGCGACCCCGAGCTCGTGCGACAGGGAAAGCGGACGATCGACCAGGAAGAGGTCGATTCGATTCTTGCTCATATCGAGCTTCATATCGAGCAAGGTCAGGTTCTCGAGTTGAGCGATACCCCGATCGGAATAGTCACGAGCATCCGCGGTCCACAACGATATCGAGTCACGCTGCGAGGCGAGTTCAACCATTCCGGAACGACCCCGATGGGGGTCGAGTTTCGGAAGGACGTAAACCTCGCACTCGGATACATGATTGTCCGTCTCGATGAGCTTGCGCTCAAACATCGGAACGCCGGAGCGGATCTCGTCCAGACCATCGGCGTCGTCAATAGCGACGCTTCGATAAACGATTCGGATCCCGAGCTCTATCTGAACGCCGTGAGCAAGATCAGCGGTTTCGGATACTTCTTCTTCGAGGCACGAAGCGCGGATGCGACTTTCAAGGCGGACTATTGCGCTGCGGCTGAAGAAGTTATCAAGAACACTGCTCGCGACTTCGGCGTCGCGGCCGACGTCGTGTTGGTCAGCAAATCCGCAGGGATTGCGCAGCTCGACCTATCGCTGCAGAACACGATCGCGAAGGCAGCGGAGAGACTTGGGTTTGCTGCCAGCCGACTCGCGAGCGGCGCAGGCCACGACGCGGCAATCGTCGCTGCGCAGAAGCAATCCTCCGGCAAGAATGTTCCAGCCGGAATGATCTTCATCCCCTGTCTCAACGGAATCAGTCACAATCCGGCCGAGCTTGCTACGCCGGAGGCAATTGCATCCGGGGCATCGGTACTCGCGCAAGCGCTTTCACTGGTCGGGAGCGAATAAAGACGGACTACCCATCCCCACGAGGAGTAACGGTCGCTTCAGCGCTCTCCGTTTGCCCTTGAGGGGGCTCCTTCAGTGAATAAATCGTGATGGTCGGATTATGAAAGCCGTAGCTCCCAAATCGCGGAGCGATGCGCTTCACGACCGGGAAGCTCCGATTGATGGCCGTCATGGCGTTTCGAACTGCGAGCGGGCGTTCGTTGCCGGAGGGCAAATTCTGCACCGAGAAGCGGCCTGTCGAAATACTCGTCGTGATGAGGTAGTCGTACTCGGAGCTGCGGAGCGCTTCGACCATTCGAGACTTATCCCGAGTGATGACCTTCCTTGCGGACACTGCGCGTAGGCGGTGAGGGATGCGAGGCAGGTAAGCGCTTCCACCGGTAACGAGGAGCTTGGTTCCTTTCGGTAGGTTGTCGCTCAACCAGTCGGTCATCTGTTCTCGAGTGTCGTAGGGCACCTCACTTGCAAGCGCGACGCTTCGAGCAAGTGGGAACAAGACAAGCAATGCGGCAACTGACATTCGCCCGAGATCGCTGACCGTCCGCAGCCGCGAACAAAAATCGGCAGCCAACAGCGCAAGAAACGGGATACACGCCAGCACGTATCTATCCGGCTGTGGCGGGGGCTTTGACCGCGCCCACTCTGCGGGCAGATAGAACAAGAGAAAGAGCGCAACCGCCCACATCCCACGCGTTTCTCCACGCCGAACCATCGTCCCAGCCGCAACAATCGCTGCGAGGAGCGGCAGTGTCTGCACTCCGGGGAGCAGGCTTCGGCTGAGATGAAACATCCACAGTTGATTCCAGGGATCGATAGCGAGTCCATGATGCCCGATCTGAGCATGTTTTGACTCGAAGGCCATCCCGCTGAGCAGATGTCGAAAGTTTTCCGCGCTCATCAGCACATACGGCATCGACAGCAAGAAGGTCGCTCCCATCACGAATGAAGCGAGCACAGCGTGAACGAGCAACTCTCGGTTCGGGATCAGCGAAAACTTCTCGCGATTGAGCCAGGGCGCGGACAACACAATAGCGACACATGCAAAGCCGCTGTATTTCGAGCCGGCCGCTAGCCCGGCGAGCGCTCCCGCAAGATACAGATAGCGGAATTTCTTCGTGTCTACGCACTTCACGACGCACAATGCGCAGCCGATAACGAACATGACAAGCAGACTATCCTGCTTCATGTAGCGGCTGTTCGTCACATGGAGCGGCGAAGTCGCAAGAATCAGCGCTGCAAGAGCTCCGGAGAATCGGGAGAACAGCCGCTTCCCAAGCGCAGAAACGAGAAAGACTGACAATATGGCGGCAATGGCGTTGACGATTCGTCCACCGAGGACGTTTCTGGCGAGCGTGTCGCCATCGAACATTCCGAAGAAGTTGAGCGCTGCAGATATCGGCCAGGCAAGATACAGGATGAGTGGCGGCTGCTGAGTGTAATTTGGGTTAATTGAATCGTTTCGCATCATGTTGCGAAGGAAACGTGCTTCTTCGAACTCATCAGGATGGAATGCCCGGGGCAAACCCCAACCGATTCCGTAAAACCGCAGAGAGGCACTCACGAGCAACGCGAGGACGAGCATCACGAGATATGGGTCGACTTGTCTTGAGCCGATTGGCGACACTTCGGAATCCGGCTCGGTCTTCAATCGAGAACCGAATGCGATGCCTGATGCGAAAAGCAGCGTGGTCAACGACAGATAAGCGCAGTTCCGCCACCATTCGCTTTCAATCATCTCGAACATTTTCGCGGCTCCATTGCTCAGAAATGCCACAACGAGAAATGCTGCTGTGAACCGTGTCTACGGGTTGCATTTCGCGGCTTCCTAGGTAATAGGTTTCCGTTTTGCGAAACCGGCCTGAAGCACGTTTTAACGTAGGAATTGCGGCCTTTTATAGCATGGAGCTCAATCATGGGAAAATTTACGGGTAAGACAGTTGCAGTTGCATTCGCGTCCCTGCTGGCCGCGACCGCGCTCACCGCATGTGGCGGTGGAGGCGGCGGAGATGATTCTTCAGATGGATCGAATTCTTCAGGAAGCGGTCCAGTGAGCTCTGAGAGCGACAGCGGTGGTCTTTCTACGACCTGCGGCGTTATCTCGGACGGCAAGCTTTTCAACCCCATCGAATCGAGCCGTGGCGAGCAAGTTCAGCTCGTCTCCGTGCTTGATTCCAACGCCGTCATCGTCACCGACGGTTCGGCGCAGACGCTCGTAAAGCTGCAAGGCGTGGGCGGAACTTCGGCTTTCAACAACACCGCAGCCGCGTCCCTCTATGCAGAACTCGCTGCTGAGCCTCTGTTTCTGTTCCGAGCGGGCGGCTGCTCCGGAGCAGTCATCGGCGGGCAGACCGGTACCGTCGGCAGCATCGTCACCGCAAGCGGACGTAACTTCGTTGAGGAGCTGATTGCCCACAAGTACGCTGGCGTCATCGAAACAGCCGGCGAGTGCGGAGAAGAGTCTCTCTCAAGCTGTTTTGCAAACATTTCGGCAACCCATGAGCACCATGTCTACGGCGCGCCGCGGGAGTGCACCACGATGCCGGCGTCGGTTCGGTATCGTCCGTCCGACACGGACTGTGGAGGCAATGCTTCCATCGTCGTGAACAACGACCAATTCGGAAGCGTGTTCAGCATCCAGCTTCGCTATCCGGACGGCACCGACCGAATCATCGATTCGTGTGAGACGGCGAATTGCACACCGCTGAAGGTTCAGAACTACGTTCGGACCGGCACGCTCACCGTCGGATGCTTCGGCGCTGCCGGAAACTCGGTTGCGTTGAGTGACATCAACCACGTTTCGATCAAGCGGGAAGCAGATGACGGCGAACCGCCACGCTATTGCATCGCCGACCCGGCGACGGCAGTGAACTAGCTGTTCAAAGCGGAGCTACTCGGATAGAGGGGTAGCTCCGCAACTTTTTCTGAAGTTAAGGGACCGGATCGGACGAACGCACGTCGTCTAGGACCAATAACTGCTGATACTGTTCCGGACTCAAAATCCCCTTCATTTTGCTGCGAACATAAAGCTTCTGCACACGCTCCTGGTCTGGGGTGTGATCGCTTGATGCGTAGGTGTAGTAACTCTCGTCGAGAACACCTTCCCCACCGATACTTGCAACGAACTCTTCGATGCGCTCGTAGTGCTGACTCATATCCGCCCACAGTTTCCGAAGCTCCGACTCCTGCTCCGTAGACAACCGCAGTCGCTTCGCTCGATAGCTCACAGCTTCCTCAATCACACGGTTCTCGGCACCGAGAGCGTTCACAAGCTGCTCGAATTTACTCTCCGGAAGGTCGAGTGCGCGCGAGATATACGATGCTTCTGCTTCCGCAGACTGCACGGTCGCCTTCGTCTGCTCATCGTTGTCGAGTTGGAGTAGGTCGTTCATGGCCTTCTTGCCAACAACTGCCTCAATCTCCCGATCATACTGAGCGTTCAATGCTTCGAGCGCTTCTGGGGTGAGGTCTGCCTCAGGTGGACCATACTCCCGCATCAGAATCTCACGAAGCTTCATCTCCTGGCCGGCCGACAGCGGAGTCACACGACGGTAGTGTCGAATCTCGATCTCCACCTGCTGCCGACGCATATCGAGCTCAACTTCGGGTGAGACCCCGGCGATACATCCGGGTTGCGAATCCGACGCGGGAGGGGCCGCCGAGGCCGTCACCGAGCGTTCCGAGCCAGAGCTCATCGGTTGTGCACCGGGAGAGGAGGGCTCGGAGGCCGGCCGAACCGCTTCCTGTACTGGTCCGTTCACGCCCGGACGCTCTGATCTTGCCGCGGCGGGGCTAACAAGTGCGTCGGAGGCACGCAGCGCGGTCACGACCAAGCTGTATACGAGCAATCCAAGCGTGAGCGACCACCGAGCCCCTTTCATTGCTGTGTACCTCATCCAGTCTCTGGCAGAGAGAATCTCTTCGTTACCTTCTCCCCGTTATTCGCTTTTTCGGTGGATAGTTGCCTATTCCCACTCAGGAACCGGGCAGTTCGCCACCGTCTGAAGATTGGTAGGAAAAGCCGACCACCAGGCTCGCCCGCATCAAGCGTGATAAAGTTTTGGACCCTGATTGCTTAACCTAGCTGCGCTCCATACGATCGAAGATCCCTGCTCTCTTCCAAACGGCACCCGGGATAGCTCTCAACTCCCCCCTTTCGGCGACCCGACGCCGAAGGGGGCGACCGACTCAAAACGGTTTTGCCCTCAGCAGCACCTCCTCAACTTCCTTTCGGAAAGGCGTCGACCATGGCTGAAGGTAAGCAAACATACCGGGGGAAAGATCCGAGCTCACGCTGGAACGATTCTCCGGAGGATAAAGCAAGATACGCAGCCCTTGCCGGTCCGAAGCAGGAGCCGACCATCATCGACAGGCTGATCGCCGGCCAACTTTCTCCGGAGCAGCTCGGCACGCAAATCTTTGATCGGGCATATGGCAAGCTGGCGCGCTTCTACTCGATCCCCGAGAAGTATAGGCGCTGCCGCCTGGCGTGGAAGCCCCTTGATTTCGACTTGCTGAGTGTAGAACAGCTCGACGAGCTCGCCCTGAACGCCCCGCCGGATATTCTGGATCCGTGCGAGGCGCAGTTGCAGGCCATCTTTCTGTTCCAAATGTTCATCGCCGGCGATCAGCTCGTTTGTTCGAACGGAGATCCATTCCAAGCGAAGATCGGCGCAAACTTTCACGGACCGGCTGGAACCGCGAAAACGCACATCATGTGTGCGTTCGGCAATCTTTGCATGATGGCGCTCGAACAGCGGCTCCGCCACTACCGGGAGCAGATCGCCGACTTCGTCAAAAGGCAATATGCACTCCTGCTCAAGGCGACCCAGTCTTCGAGCGATCCCAACGACAATGGCAACCGCTACGTGCTCTCGGCGGAAGGGGGAGAGATCACCGAACAGCAATCCCCCGCGGCGATCTTTTCCCGGAACCTCGATGAGCTGGAGACGAAGCTCGCCAGGCTCGAACATCAGCCGACCGATCTGATGTTCATCGGATTCGACCCGCTCTGCGAGCTCGTCCGCGACGAAGAGCAGCGGAAGATCGCGTTTGCAGCGCTCCAGAAAGCAAAGCTCCTGTTCATCGACGATGTTCATCCGAAAAACGATCCCGATCGGGCGATGATCGTGCAACAGATCATTGAACGTCGCTACGAACAGGGCCGCCGTGGCACAATCGTGACGACGAACCTGACGCCTGAGGATCTCGCAGGCAAGGACGAACAGATCGCAAAGCGACTGCTCAGCCGATGCGGTGAGATGATGCTTACCATCGACTTCGCGAAAGCACGGGATTGGCGAGCCAAGGTGAACTCGCGGAGGGTGAAGATTGTCGAGGAAGAGTTGAAGCGACGAGTCGCCGCGGCACGTCCCAAGCGGGAGCCCGCCTCGTCGACTTCTGAATCGTCCTCGGATTCGCAGTAACTGCGTTTTTACCGCCCCCGGACCGCTCCCGGGGGCGGCGTATCAGTCGGTCGCCCTCGGAGTGATCTGCCCCTCACGGCGCAACCCACGATCGAGCTCTTCAGGGGCTACCGAGGTCAAGCGTCCAAGCCCCGCGACGAAATGATCATGCAGGATTTGAGCTCCGAGCACGAGGATGAGAACCCATTCGAGACGGTGACGCAGAAGCGTATCGTGAGGCACATCTGCGAGCTGACGTCTTAATTTGGTTACGATTTGAGGCGCGAACAGGCCGGCGCCCGCGAGCGCCGTGTCGCTCAGGTGAGATTCAACCAGGTCCGAGCGCCGACCGGAGAAAAACCACTCTTTAATCGGCGAATAGAACGGTTGTTTGACTCGCTTCACGATCTGCTCAGGCAAAATGCTTTTCATCGAATCGCGGAGAACCGATTTCTCCTTCAGACCACGCAGCTTGAACTCGGGTGGCAGCTTTGCGAACCATTCGACCACCTCATGATCGAGGAACGGCACTCGCGTCTCGATTCCGTTCGCCATTGCCGCACGATCGTCTACAAGCACAGTCCAACATGGCAGGCGGGTTTCCATCTCCAACGAAAGCGCGGCATCGAGCGGGTGGAGCTTCCTCACATCCTCTCGCACAAGCTTCGAGAAATTGGCCGGCGCTCGAGTTATGGGTCGTACTGTCCGACCGTTCACGCCAAGCAGCGCCTGCCGGTCAACATCCAGCGCGTTCCAAACGTCGTACCATGGAGGTCGAACGCCAGAGAATTCGCGCTCGATTTCGCTATTCGGTCGCGACTGCACCGCATAGAAAAACTCGGCCATTCCTTTCGGCGACCCGAGCCATCCGAACATCCGTTTATAGATAAAAGACTTCAGGAAACCGAAGCCTGGGAAATCAAGCGAACGTCGAACGCGTTCCAAGCGGAAGCAATCATATCCTGCGAGCTGCTCATCGGCGCCTTCACCGGTCAGAATCACTTTGACGCCAGCCTGTCGAACGGCAGCCGACAGCTTCATGAACGGCAACGCAAGCGGATACTGGAGGGGAAGCTCCGTGTGATACACAGACGCCGGGAAGAGATCGACAAGCTCCGGTCCGCACTCGACGATGTGATGTTTCAGATTCCATGCGGCTGCTCTTTCGGCAGCATTCTTGCTTTCATCGACCGGATGCTCCGGAAACGAGATGGTGAAGCTCTCAAGCGCTTCTTGCTTGTTTTCATGCACCAGCGCAGTTATCGCTGAAGAGTCGATGCCGCCGGAGAGGTACGTTCCAACTTTGACATCGGCAATCAGGTGATCCGCAACCTTTCTGCGCAGCAGGTCTCGAAGCTCGGCTGCGGTCCGTTCGCGGTTCATCTGCTCGTGCTCGCCGTTCGGAACAAACGGCGCTTGCCAGTACCGTTCGATGAAAACATTGTCGCGCCCCGCCGTCGCGATGAGGCGATGGGCAGGCCGCAGCTCCTCGATGCTGCGGAACATGGTTCTCGGTGGCGAGGGGTATGACAGCGAAAACAGATCGTCGAGCGAATCCCGATCGATCTCCGGCGAGATGAGCCCGGATGCAAGTATGGCCTTCATCTCAGAACCGAAGATCAGATAGTCCGGCGTACGGGCGATGTAGAGCGGCTTAATTCCCAGCCGGTCCCGGCACAAGAGCAGTCGGCGCTCGTTTTTATCCCAGAGGGCAAAGCCGAACATTCCGCGCATCGCGCGCATCATCTCCACGCCGCGCTCTTCGTAGAGATGAGGCAAAACGATGGTATCTCCGGTGCTTGTCAGCTCGTGTCCTTTCGAACGCAGCTCGGACGCGAGGTCGTGGAAGTTGTAGAGCTCGCCGTTGTAGACGGCCACGATCGAACGGCGCTCGTTGAACGCGGGCTGGTCACCGTGCTTGAGGTCGAGGATAGCAAGGCGGACATTGGCGATGTGGGCATACTCGTCACGATACTCGCCGAAGCCGTCCGGCCCGCGGTGCCGAATGGCGTAGGCCATGCGTTCGACAGTCAGCGGAGGCGGCAGTGGCCGGTCGCCGAGGCGAACTATTCCCGTTATTCCACACATACAAACGCCAATTCTTCTCCAGCGGTGACTTTATCCGACGCTCAACCGTTTTACACGTTAAAAGTTGCGGTCTCGCCTTACCGCCGGTTTCGCACGTCTCGCGTCAGGCAGGTCGTCAACGAGGTTGGGTTGCAACGTCTCGGCTGTCACACGTCGCTGCTCGTCCGCCTTTGCTCGACTCAGCGAGTCGAAGGGCTTCGTTCGCATAGCGCTGAATCGACCCCTCACCTCGGGCAGCTCAACACAGTTTCTGTCGGCCGACGACGTAGGAGTGTTCGTGACGCGCTGCTTGCCTGTCGTGATCTCGGTGCAAAGCCAGAGCCCCTCAGCGTGCGAGGGTTCAGGGGCAATAATAGAAGTAGCACCTACCGACAGGAGAAATTTGAGCACGAGTTGCTTTTGGTTCATACTCCCCTTATCGAAATGGGAGTTGAAAAGTTTCTCCCGGTGAAGCAGCGATTTCTGCCTGCCGGCTTGGACGCACCTGATGAAGACCATGCACACATACAAGTCGCATCCGATGCACTGGATCGTCGAATCTTTGTTCGAGCTGCCGTCGTACGAGGAGAAGGCGATGTTCGGCTGCCGAGCATGCTATCTGCACGGCGAGATGAAACTCGTCTTGGCATCTCAGTCGGACGAACCCTGGAACGGTCTGTTGATCCCAACCGATCGAGAGCGCCATGCCGCCCTCCTCGCAGAGATTCCGGAGCTCGAGGTCCATCCGATCCTCGGCAAGTGGCTCTATCTTCCCGCGGATCAAGAAGACTTCGAACAGCTCGCCGAAAAACTGGCGGTACTTGCGTCTCGAAACGACCCGAGATTCGGCATTGAGCCGGGCGAGAAGCGAAAGGCCCGGAAGAAGAAGGGCGTTGCGGGGAGAAAGAGAGAAAAACAAATGCGTGCCGACCAGAGGTCGAGAAAAGTTCGATGAGGCCTGACGAATACTTTAAGACAGTGTTAAAAACGCTGGCTGTGGGCGCCTTAGGAAGGATGGTAGCTTGTTGTTCTTACGTTCCTGTGTGAACTAGCGTTACTTGCAACATGATTGACGCCGGCACTTCTTCGAATACCGTAAAGCTCGCATGGATCTCGAGTGTTGAGGACATTTCGCCGGAAGAATGGAACAATTGCTTTGCGCCTGGTGATACCGCGAACTCATACGGAGTTTTTCGCGCTTTAGCCCGCGGACGCCTACCGGAGACCGAATTTCATTACCTCGTCGGTCGCCGTTCAGGAGCTTTGGCTCTGGTAATCCCGTGTTATCGATACCGATCCGCGCTGGACGTATTGGCGCCGGAGCCGGTCCGGCGAATATGTAATTCAATGCGTCACACATTTCCCTCTTTCCTGATGATGCGAGCGTTTATCGTCGGAAGCCCCTTGGCAATATCCTCGGATTCGCTCGGCGTCACTCAACTTTCGGGAGCGCAGCTCGCACAGTTGCTTCCGGAAATAAAGGCGATGATTCTCTCAAAAGCGAACGAGTTGCGGTCCCACTTTGCGGTCCTTAAAGAGCTGACGGCAGAAAAAATAGCGCTCATCAGAGATGGTTTGGCCCCAGAATTTGTTTTCGTCCCTTCGATGCCGGGTTCATCGATACGGCTTGCCGATCCGATGAAGCGCACATTTGAAACCCGGTTGCGGTCAAAGTACCGTTCTCTGATGCAGCAGCGTAAAGCGCTCTTTCAAAGGTCCGGTGCAAAGTGGGAACTTTACGAAAACTTCTCGCCGATAGCCTCTGAGATGCACTCGCTGTATGAGAATGTCCTCGACAAGTCGAAAACGAAATTCGAAATACTGACCCCTGAGTTTTTTGCAAGCCTCTCTGAACAGCTGAAACAGAACGCAATCGTTCTGCTCGCTCGACGAGAAGGAGCTCCGCTCGCCTTTGGGCTTATTCTCTTCAGCAGATGCCATGCAAATCTCATTTACGTGGGACTGGACTACGCATCCAGAGACGAAACAGCGTCGTATTACAATATTTTTTATCGTGCCATCGAAGAGGCAGAGTCGAGAGGATGTGAAACCATCTCCGTTGGACAGACGACGTACGAATCCAAAGCTATCCTGGGAGCAACGTTCTTCAATCTCACGCTCGGTTTGGCGCCGTTGACGCGTCTGTCCAAATTCTTGATCTCGCGTTTTAGCTCTGCTTTATTTCCGGTCATCGAGACACCGGAAAGGCGCGTGTTCAAAAACTTCCCCCGAAACTAATTTGGTGATTGAGCACCCCAACGGCGCTGACTGAGAGTCAGAACGGCAGCATCGATACTGAGTGTCGAAGTGGCGAGAGATGAAAAGTCGACCTTGGGCGGCTCAAGTTTCTTGTCGTGGGACAGAAACACCAATCCTCCGTAGGACGTAATATCCGCTTCGTCGCTTATCGTCAGGACCGCAAGTCCGCGAACATGCTGAATGACCTTGCGGTTGAGTGCTTCGTCCTTTGAGAGCGCTATGAGATCGCAGCTCTGTTGGCCGACGCTATCCTCGGCCTCAATTGCCTTGATGGTAACAGACCGCTCGTGCAGCTTCTTCTGTGGAAGGAGCTTCGAAAACACTTCGAGCAGGTGATGTTCTGGAGCCACACAGAATCGGAACGTGTTTTCCTTCGAGACGGCTTGAGGCCAGGTCGTGCGAGCAGCGAGATACAAATACGCGTTTGCAAGCGAGAGCTCAAGCGCATTGTCTTCCGAGAGCGGTTGACCTGACGAAAAGAGCGGATCGCAGCACACGGTTAGACCGACCAGAGTCAAACCAATCGCAGCCCGCGAGATAACGCGATCGCACTGCGACCGCGCGTTTCCCCAATGCAATACCCGCCCAAACACTTCAGACCTCTAAAAAGTGTAGGTCGCTCGGCAGAAAACACTTCGCTCGACTGAGCTCGGAGGCGTATCGAAGACCAACGCGCCCGCTTCCTGGTGTCTATCATGGAAGAGGTTACGCCCAATGATCTCGAGCTCCAAATTCTGCTTCACGAACCAACCAACGCGGACATCGCCTTCAAAGTAGTTCTTGAAAACCGAACCGGGAGTTCGGTCTACGTCGACGTAACGAAGCGTGGTGTCGAATTCTATCGGCGAGAAGGTGAAGTGCCCTCGAACAGAGAAAAGATTTCTCGGATTGTCTTCGACCAGAGATTTGTTCGGATTTGAATCGGGGCGACCGATGAGCTTCAGATGACTGTAGCTCCCAGCAACGCTGAACCAATCTGTCACGCTCCAGTCGGCGGTAAGCTCGCCTCCAATCGAGTTTGCATCTAGGTCGCTTGTATAGAGGGCCGGCACTAGCAAATAAGGGCCGGCGTTAGGATCTTCAGACAGAATCGGATCTTGCAGTGAATTGTAAGCAAGGTCGTGATATTGGAAGTAATACCCGGCAACGCTGGTGTAGAGTTTCTCCAAGGGTTCGGCCCATGCACCGACCTCATATGCCATCAACTTTTCCGATGGAAGGGACCGATTACCGGTAACCTGTACCAACGCAGGGAGGCCCGTAGTCGGTTCCTGAAATGCAGCAACATTCAGTCGCAGATCGTCGAATGTTCTGGCTGGGCTTCCTGTGGTGTAAGACACCGCAGACCACAGAGAGAAGCGGTCAGACGGGCTATACAGGAGACGAATCGTAGGCATAGCCGAGAATCCTACCTGATCGTTTTCTTCGAAGCGTGACCCGAGAGTTAGCGTAAACTCATTCCCCAGTGCGATTTCGTCGTGCAAGAAAGCTCGATAGTATTCGAGGGAGCGATCGTTCGGGTCGAAGTTCAGAGTTTCGCTGCCATTCGTATGGTCGGTGTAGTACCGGAAATTGAGTCCGTAGGTCAGATCGTTTCCTGCAGTTGGATGGAATCGATGCCGCAACTCGATTTCACTGTAGTAAGCGTCGAGATCCAACAGAAAGTCTTTCCGATGCTCTAAGAGATTTGTCCACTCGACGCTCACCTGGGCATCATTACCGAGCTCACGATCCCAGAGCACACCGAGAGATCCTCGATTGTTTTCGCGCTGGTCATGGTGCTGTTCTTCGAACGGTTCGGATAGCGTGGGAACGCCGAGCTGGAAATCTGCCTGCCGAGCTGACAGAGTCGACACTACTCTCAGCTTGTCTGAGTCGGACGGCCGAAAGTCTCCCCTCGCATTTGCTGTGAAAATCTCCCAATTATCATCCAACCGTTTCCCTTCCGAATCGGAGCTGCCGTCGTATTTGTCCACTTTCGCGTAAGTCTGCACGGCAGCGCTGTCTGAAAGGACGGCGCCCGACCGAACATAAGCGTCCGCGAGATGTTCATTACCTCCCCCGACGGAAGCGCGATTATACGGATAGGTGAACGAGCTCTTTGTAATGACGTTGATCAACCCGTTCATCGCCCGAGTTCCCCAAATCGCCGCACCTGGCCCGCGAACAAACTCCACTCTCTCGATCGTGTCGAGAGGGATGTTGATATTTTCCCAGAGAATACCGTTGAAGATTGGTGTTTCGACTGGCGCGCCGTCGATGAGAAGGAGAATCTTATTACCAAAGACCTGGTTAAATCCCCGCGAGGTGATTGCCCATTCATGCGCGCTCACACGTGCGACTTCAATGCCGGGAACTAACCGAAACACATCGATCAGATTTTCTGCTGCGGAGCGTCGAATGTCTTCAGCAGTCAGAACGTAAACGGCGGACGGAATATTCCGAAGCTTCTGGAGCTTTTTTGCCGGCGAGTAAACAGTTAGATCTTGGTTAAAAAATTGATCTGGCGGGAGGTCCAACGGGTCCCCTCCCTTCTCTCCAGCAACGGTCGTCGCTGCACCTTGCGCGGTTTGCGGTGCGTCTTCGGCCCAAGCCTGACCGATTGTCCACAACGCGAAAAAGGGGACTGCCAAAATAAGCCGTCTCATAGAGCCTCCTGAATGAGCCCGAAATCGATTCCTCCAATACTGCTGGGATACGTCTTTGATGAAGGGTGGCGCCGGAACGCTTCACTAACCCCTTAAAACCAGACCATTTTAAGGTTATTTCAGCGGCGCAGCGAGCGGAAACTTCTTTCTGCATAGTTTCATCTTAACTCGATAGGTTTCTCTCGGGCTGGTGCATGTTCAAACGGTTTTCCATCGCGGACCTCCCCATCCGCTACAAGCTGAACTTTCTCGCGCTCATTACGACTGGGCTAGCACTCGCCGTTGCGTTTGAGGCGCTCCAGTACTCGACAGCTCGTCAATTCGAAACTTCGATGAAACGGGAGCTGGGATCTCTTGCCAAAGTGATCGGGCAAGCAGCCGAAGCGAGTATCGTTTTCAACGACCAGGCATCCGCCCAAAGATTCTTGGACGCGCTCTCCGTGAAGGAGAGCATCGTTTCTGCGGCGGTCGCCACGAGCGAGGGCAATATTCTCGCGTCGTATGTCCGAAAAGGTCGACGAGCCATCGACTTCAGCTCCCTTCCGACGAATTTCGGTGTGTGGTGCGAGTTCGATCGATGTTTTACGGTTTATCCGATCAACGAAAGCGATGCGGCGCCGGGTAAGGTTTTTCTCGTCTCCGATCTGTCGGGGCTCCATGCTCAGCTTCGCGAAAACGCTAAGCTTGTCGCATGGACGTTCGTAATCTCATTCGCGGTGGCACTGATTATCGCGAGCATACTGCAACGATTTATCTCGCGCCCGATTCTCGAGCTCGCAGAGCTCGCAAAGAATGTTTCTTCACGGAGAGACTACTCGTTACGCATCAAGACACTCGCGGCGCCGAACGGAAAGAACGAGATTCAGACCTTGATGCACGGCGTGAATTACATGCTCGACCAGATCCAGAAACGCGATTCGGAATTGACTCGCGCGAAAGACATCGCTGAGCAGGCAAGCAAAGCCAAAACAGAATTTGTTGCCAACACCAGTCACGAGATTCGCACACCGATTAACAACATTATCGGCTTCACGGAGATGCTCTCCGAATCCGTGAGCGGCACTGAGGAAGCGCGTTATATCCAGCTTATCAAGGGCTCTGCTGAGGGGCTGCTGGGGATTATCAACGACATTCTCGACATCTCGAAAATCGAAGCGGGCAGGCTCGAGCTCTCGCCCTTTCCAACGAATCTCTCGTCGCATCTGCGAGACGTGTTGGCTCCTCTCGAGGTTCAAGCGAAACACAAAGATCTGGATTTTTCGCTGATGGTCGACCCGGAAATTCCGCCGGAAGTGGATCTCGATCCGGTCCGGTTTTGCCAAGTGATTTTGAATCTTGCCAACAACGCAATAAAATTCACTGCTGCGCCGGGCAGCGTTTCGGTTTCTTTGCGTTCTTTGCGCAAGTCCTCGCGGGATGCTGACATCCTGGTGGAAGTGAAAGACACCGGCATCGGCATTCCCCCAGAGGCTCAGGAGGGGATTTTCGAGGCATTCCGGCAGGCGGACGCGTCTACTACGCGAAAGTTCGGCGGCACGGGCCTCGGGCTGGCAATCAGCCAGCGGATCGTTTCGATGATGGGAGGGAGCATCGATCTGCGAAGCGAGCCCGGCAAG
The DNA here is from genome assembly GCA_046328905.1 of Bdellovibrionota bacterium. GTDB lineage: Bacteria > Bdellovibrionota_C > UBA2361 > SZUA-149 > CAZDWZ01 > JAXLVP01. The sequence goes on along the minus strand of JAXLVP010000001.1, from coordinate 2,581,097 downwards.
GGCGCGACTTTTTCATTCCGTGTGACGGTCCCGATCTCCGGCGCGAGCAGCGCCAGCCTTCAGCGGCTCCCTGTGACAGACGGCGAAACTCTCCTCAAGAAGTCGGACGCGAGTCAGCTGCATATTCTTGTGGTCGAAGACAATCCTCTCAGTCGCGAGATTACCGTTCACCGGTTGCGCAAGCTAGGCTTTCTGGTTTCCATCGCGGAGAACGGAGAGCAGGCCGTTCGCATCTCGAAATCTGCCGGCTTCGACCTGATTCTCATGGATTGCCAGATGCCCGAGATGGATGGGTTCGAGGCCACAGCGCAAATTCGGAAGGCGGAAGCATCAACATGCGTCCGATGTCCAATCGTAGCGCTCACGGCCCATGCGATGGACGGCTACCGAGAGCAATGTATCGAAGCGGGCATGGACGACTATCTCACCAAGCCGATTAAGGAGGCCGAGCTGAGGGAGTTTTTGAAGCGGTTTCACGAGCATCGCCTGAAACTCATCACTCATGCCCCCGCCCCAATCGGGGGATAGCCCGGAACACTAAAGATACCAAATGGATAAACCGATGTACCGAGAGTATTCCGCCAGCCGGAGCCTGTTCTATGGAAAATGAGGGTCAAGCCGCAACGCTGCTTGGTGAGCGCTATCAGCTAGGCGACCAGGTCGGCAAAGGCCGCGTAGGAACGGTCCACGTGGCGACGGATACTAAATCTGGCGCGAAAGTTGCGGTGAAGCTTATTTCGCCGCTGTTCGTGCCAAGCTCCAGGTCGTTTGATTATCTCTCCACACAGCTCGAGCGTCGCCTCCCGGTAGAGCATCCGAATATCCTTCGTCTTCTCGATATCGGGAAGGCGGAAGGAACTGCGCTGACCCCTTCGCTGTATCTCGTTATCGAATATGTGGATGCCCCTACGCTCGCAGACAGGATCGCGATGTTGCACACGTCGCCTTTCTCTCTCCGCCAGGTCTTGCGCATCTTGAAAGACATTGCCGACGCCGTACTGCTCCTTCACTCTAAAGGTATCATCGTCTCGGATCTGAATCCGAAACGGATCTTTTTGTGCGGAGAGGATTGCGTCAAGCTGCCTGCTTTTTCATATACGAGCAGCGTTCAGTGGATCAAAGATCCCGCGCACCATACGGCAGCCACCGCCGTAGACTATCGCTACGCTGCCCCGGAGATGTTCGACGCGGGTACCATTCGATTGGGAGAGGCGGCGTCCGACATGTATCTGTATGGGATACTTGCGTTTCAGCTTGCTTGCGGAATCGTTCCTTACGAGGCGAACAGAGAAACGCTGATTCAGCTCCATCTGCATGAGCCGGTGCCGGACACGTTGAAGAGGAGTAACGTCCCAACTTGGTACGAGGAGCTTGTCGCCTCGTGCATGGCCAAGGACCCGGACTCGAGAATTTCGTTCGCAGAGATCTCGGTGCTGCTCGAAGACAAATTGAAGTCGACAGAAGCCGAAGTTCTCGATGCATCCCCACTCTATGTCCAGCCGAACGGCATCAGAGTTCTGTTTGTCGAAGACAATAAGTTGGACCAGCTCTCGTTTGCGCGTTTCGCGAAAAACCAGCGATGCCCCTTTACCTATAAGATCGCCCGCTCGGTCGAAAATGCCGAACAGTTGCTGGAGTCCAGAGAAGTAGATGTCGTTGTATCCGATTTCATGCTTCCTGACGGCACCGGGGTCGATGTTATCAGGGCTGCCGGCAAGATTCCGACCATCGTTCTTACGGGCGCAGGCAGAGAGGACGTGGCAGCGCTCGCCCTTCGAGCCGGTGCGTTCGATTACCTGTCGAAGGATATGCGGTGTCAGCATCTCGCAGTCCTGCCCCAAACGGTTCAGCGCGCATTCGAATGGGGGAATTCGCAGAAGGCGCGGAATGCGCTATCTGATCGAATCTGTCTGCTTGAGGATCGCCTGAATGCATCTGAATCGCGAAACGAAACCATCCATCAAAAGTTGCAAGCAGCCCTTGCGCTCATCGAAAAAGCACGTGACAATGAGAAGGACCGCGAGAAACAGACGGCTGCCCTAGAAGCCCTCGCAGGCCACCTCAAAGAGTGCGCAGAGATCTCCTCCGAGCGAATCCATCGAGTGAAAGCCGAGGACGATGCTGAGCACAACGAACAAAGCGCTGGTGAAAGCGCGGACGCGAAAGCGGTTGAAGAAGTTGGCTGACGGCACCGGCGAATGGCGCCGACCGAAGGCGCAACGCTACTGTGGATAAGGAATGCTCGGTTTTAGCAAGATCATTGACAAGAAAACCTTCCACGAGATCATTGGGGACGACCTCGAGCATCTCGACACGATCATTGCCCTCTTCGAGGAGCAAGCGGAAGACAATCTCTCCAACATGCGCGAAGCGATCCTGAGAGAGGATCGCGGCTCTTTCGAACGCGCCGCCCACGACCTAAAAAACATGGGCCGCAACGTCGCCTCGCAAAAGCTCGTAGACCACTCCCACGAGCTAGAGCGCCTCGCAAAAGAGGCCCCCTTCGAAGCCCTCCACGACAAACTTCAAGACTCAAGCGACCTGCTAGCCAAAGCCCTAAAAGAACTAAAGTCCCTCAGAAAAAAGTGGGCCTAGCCCCCGAGTCCCCTAGCCCCCGAGTCCTCAGTGCACACGATATAGAGATTACTCTTTAGGATGGCACTCAGACTCGAACACGATAAAATTGTCCGCATAACGCCGACTCGCCGGCTTCGATCGGTCGCATTTCAACGCAAAGAGGCGGCGCGAGGCGTGATATAGGCGTGCAAAAAGCAAGTTTTCACGATCGAGCACACACGCCACCGCTAGCGCCGTCAGCACTCACTTAAAACTCGCACTATAGAAGCTCGTATCTTGCTTAGAACTTGTAGTTCTCAGGGTAAGGCGTGAAAGGCCCAGGAGGTCGATACGTTCCAGGGGGAAAGACGACATCTTTCTCCCCGCGTAAGTAACGTTCAGAAGCGTCTTTGTATTGCCAGTAGATCGGAAAGAACTCTTCGCAGTACTCTCTAATTGTTTGCCACCGTTTCGACAAGACAAGCGGTCGCTCGTCGTTCCGCTTGCTCTTCTTTGTAGTCTTCGGAACGGTTCCCGCAGTCACACGCTCGAGCAGCTTGCGGGTTAAGAACTTGTGCCCCTTTGCTTTCCAGTCAGCGACTAAGGCTTGTCTCCGGAGCTCCACCTTCTCGAGCATCATCTTCGCGTATTCTTCTTGCGACAGATGGTCATACCCAGGCACTCGGTCATAGCGAAGAGTATACTCATCCATGAAGTCTCTCTTCTTCAGCTTGCGATTGTATCGCTTTCGTTCGTTGTATTCTCCTCGGCGGAACACTTTGACCGTTCGCTCTCTGCCCCAGATTGCATCAAAGAACGAGTTATAGCCGGGGTAATCCTCAATGTATTCAGTGAGACCTGATTTTACCGGCTGCAGAGCGGCATACAGAAACTGCTCTTCGATATCCTCCGCGTTCACCAGTGCCTGCGCGGAATATCTTCGCTCAAACAGTGGACCACCCGGAAACCCGGGGACGAACCGTCTTACGCCGTTAACAAAGCGTGAGCCGAAATCACGCTGGAACGCCGCGCGGTTGCACCCTGGAAAGCGCGAGACGTGGTGGTAGTGATTGCCCTGCATGACAAAAGCGTAAAGCTTTGTGTCGAATTTGGTGCAGTATTTCGCGAGCATCCCGAGTGCGTATTCTTCAAGCAGCCGGTTATTCACAAACCAGAGCTGAGAGTTAATACAGCGTGCCGTCACAAAGGATCCGTATTTTGGGTGTTCTATACGGAGGGGTTGTGACTGAGTCTTTTTTCCAAACAGACTTTTCAGTTGAGCGCTTTCGATAGACATACAAACACCCTGATTCTGGGCGCACCCCTCCCATGCCGTGGCTACGTATGGCGTTTCAGCGGAAGCTGGCGGCTAAATCGCGAATTTCTCTTCGCTACTGGTGTTCTCGTTCAAAACGGCAAAGTCGTTTCAGCGAAACTCGATATCGACTGCCTTGAGGACTCGGGGTGGGGTGAGTGGCAGCCGCAGGCGGCCTTGTTGAGATTTTCAGATATCGACTGCCTTGAGGACTCGGGGTGGGGTGATTGCGTCGGTTAGCTCGGTTACCGTTTTCGCTGTCTGGTCGGGGAGGTGGGCTATGAGCGTTTGCGGGCTTTGCCAGCCCCAGAGGACGGCTATGGAGTGGATCTTTGCTTCGTGGGCGGCGCGGATGTCGCTGCCGGAGTCGCCGATCATTGTGGCGGAGCGGTGGTCGGGGGGGAGGATGGCCAAGATCTTCTCGGATTTGGTGCCGGGGACGTCGGCGGCGAGGATTCCGGAGAAGCAATCTAGGACTTGCTCGCGGTGGAGAACTTTCCGGATGGCGCTCGAGGGGCTGGCGGATAAGACGTAGATGCGGTGGCTGTCTTTCAAACTCCTGAGCATCGGCGCGATGTCGGGGAAGAGAGCGACTTGGTCGCCATTGTGTTCGAGCGCCGCGAACAGCTCGGAGAGAAACGCTTCGAGCTGAGAGTCGCCGACTCCGATGTGCGCTGCCATCTTCGGAAAGGTTACGTCAGGAAAAACGGAGAGCCAATCCCGCTCTAATCGACCGGGGGCGCGGTATCGCTCAGCTAGGGTGTTGAACTGCGTCTGCACCAAGGAAAGCGAGTCCGCGAGAACTCCATCGTAGTCGAAGAAAAGAAATTTCTCGCCCATAGATCACCGAATACTTGATGAGTCGAAGCTTGAAAATTGGGGGGGGCCCGAAAGCCAGGCCCCCTTTGGCGTCGAATTGAACCGTCAGCACTCTCGTGCAGGCGTTACGTTGCTACAGCCTCGATCAGGCAGCTCACACCGAGGTAAAGTCGCTGACGCTCACACGCTTCGCGGTGTGCGTCAATCTCTCCGGACTCGATGAGATCGGCCAGGACCTGGTCGTACTTCGAGATGAGCCCCCGTTCCTTCGCGATCCAGAAGAAGCTGGACGCGTGCCGGAACTCATCGTCTTGCGCGATCCGCGGGTCGCCGAAGTAGCTCTCCTCCTTGAAGTGCGGCCCCGGAAGCACGCGGTGCTTCCGCATCGCGAAGCCGCTTTCCTCGAGAAGACCAGCCATCACCGACAGGTCGGTGTGCTCCAGCGCGAAATGCTCGCCCGGATCCTCGTCCTTCGCGATCCCGGGCCGTCCGCTCATCACGTTGATGAACCAGTGCGGGTGCCGGACCTGGTCAGGAGTCGAGATGATCACGAAGAAGCTGCCGCCCGAGACGAGCGCATTTCGCACCTTCCGGAAGAAGATGCGAACGTTCGAGTGGTCGCCGCGGCGATCGAGATGCTGCGTCGCCTGGACGCACATCGCGAAATCGAGCGGGTTCTCGAACTTGAACTCGTCCCGAACGACGTCGAGCTGCCGGGTGTCCCAACCGCTCTTGAACGGCTCGAGCTTCGGCGGCGCGAACTCGAGCATCCCGTTCGAAGCGTCGGCACACAACAAGTGACCGAGACGCTCACCGTTCGACTCGAGCTGCTTGAGCAGCTCTGCCTCGTTAAGGCCCGTGCCGCAGCAGAACGAAGTGCCCTTCATCGCGTCGAGCGGCAACGACAACCGCTCGCCGGCGCTTCGGATCCAGCGCGCGAGGCGCGAGATGCCGATCGGGCGGCGATGCATGTCGTACTTGTTGCAGTGATCGTAGCGAATGAGGGCCGAGCCGCGCTTGGCCTGAGAAGCGGAACCGATGCGATGGTCTTGGTGCAATTGGACCGGTGGCGTTGCAGTCGTAGCATCCATGTCTGAACCTCCGAAACTGAGAACCTGGGTGAACCGTAAACGACATGGCGTGACTACTAAGCCTTTGCCGACAGAACAATGGCGCAGGAGTTGTCTAACCAACTCCTAACGGCGGCCAAATGTCATCACTTCGCAACAACGGGGATGTGTGAGAAAAATGTTAAAAACAGCTCTCGAACTGGACTTTTCGACGACGATGCGACCGGACGGCAAGCTTATTTCAGCTTGTCCGCGAACTCCTTCTCGAGCTTCTTGATCTTCGGCGCGATGACGATCGAGCAGTAATGCTGACTTGGATTCCGATTATAGTAATTTTGGTGGTAGTCTTCCGCCTTGTAGAAAACGTTGAGCGGAGATATCTCAGTCACGATCGGATCGCTCCAGAGCTTCTCTTGCGTAATCGCTTGCTTCACACGTTCAGCCGCCTGTTTCTGCTCGTCGTTCTGATAAAAGATTGCAGACCGATACTGTGTTCCGACATCGGCGCCTTGCCGGTTGAGCGTGGTCGGATCGTGGAGATGGAAAAAGACTTTGAGCAGGTCGTCGTAGCTGATCTGAGCTGAGTCGAATGTGATCTGCACCGCTTCAGCGTGACCGGTCTTTCCGCTGCTCACCTGTTCGTACGTCGGATTGGCGACGGTCCCGCCAGCGTACCCGGAAACGACCTGCTTCACTCCCTTCAATCGTTGGAAAGTCGCTTCCATACACCAGAAACATCCACCTGCGACCACCGCTGTCTCAAGTTTCTGCGTGTCCGACTCTGCCATAATCTGATCGTCCTTTGCCGGAGCCTGGGCATTCGCCGGGGCTCGAAAAATAAGCAGGACCGCAACCGCTGCCATAGCAATCACCGATGCGCCCAAACGAAGCCCAAAGCTGCTCATGCGACCCCCGTAAAATAAAGCTGCCCAAAATTCTCGATGATATAACACAGCTGCCCGGCAGCCACACTGTTTCGACGCATGTCGGCGCGCGGTATTCTGATTTTCCTCAGTGAATTCGTAGCCCCGGGGAAGAGTGAGTGTGAGCAGAAAAGGCTAAAAGTCGCCCGGCCCGACATTCAATCCCACTGTCCGGCGGACGGAATCCGGAAGCGACCGAATGCAGGCCTCTATCGCCTGCTGAGTCGTGGCTCCGCGATGGTGCTCAAAAAAGCTATCCATCGCCGCAGCGTCGGACCTGTTTAGTTCTTTCGCTATCGCATGCGTTGCAAGCTCCGCGCCCCGAGACTTCTCGAGCAGAAAGGAAAATGCGAGAGCGATGTGAATCATGGGATAGATAGAGAATCGCGGCATACCCAAATCGAGCGCAAGCTGCGCGGCGTAAATGGCATCGACGACCGCATGCTTGATCATAAAACCTTGGTCCCACACTCCGTCTCTCACGCCTTTGCTCAGAGCAACGTCCCACTGCCGAGTTCCTCCAGCACCGCCATTCAGAAATTGAAAGAAATCTGCCTGTTCCTCTCCGGAAAGCTCGCCTCCGTGAAAGCTCGCCGCCAGTATCCCGGCTGCAGAGCTGATACCGGTGCAACCGTTGAATACCATGTGCTGCCCGATGAGCTTGACCACTGCACCCGCATCCACCTGTGCCCCGAAATATCTCGGGTGTCCCAGCCGCCGAAGCATCGGCTCGAAGCGGCCGAATACTGTCTCATCGCCGGCGGCAAGAATCAGCATCCCATTCGGATGCGCGCCGCCAAGCTCTGCACCTTTCGGTCCGCCCGTCAGTGGATAGTTCACGTAGTGAACGCTCTGCGACTCGCAAAACGTCGAAGCTGCACGGACAAAGCCGGTGCTAACCGTTGACATATGAATAATCGTCGGCCGAAAAGATTCCTTCTTCGAGCGAGCGAGCAGTCGCGCGACTTCACCTACGACAGCGCAATCATCGCCGTTCTTACCGGCACAAATGAGCACGGCGTCCAGATCACCTTCTCCGACAAGCGCCGGAATGGTGCCGACGAGCTCTGCACCATAGTCGCGCCAGTCCCGACGAATGGCATCCCTTCGTGCATCGGAACGTCCGCGGTCATGCACTCGAACGATGACTGCGGAGTCATCACCCCGAAGGTGTTTCGCCGCCGGCGCCGCCATTAATCCCAATCCACCGATCGAACCGAGCTTGAGCATACTTCCTCCAAATTCCAGGTGAGCTCTTCGGGTCTCAAGCGTCATACATGTAAGGGTCGCAAGCAACCTTCAAGATAGCCGACTTAATTCCTGGCGGTAAAAAGGCCGCCGGTTGCCCGCGGCCGGCTCCTAGCGCATATTTTTTATTGAGTAGTCGTGACATCTTACGGGTCGCCGAGACCGGAGCGCTCTCTCCGCGTAAGGGGCTTCAGCAATCCGGTCCGACGCTCGATTATTTGAAGCGGAGCTCGGCGCAACCAAAGCTCCCAAAAGGATACCCGTTCGTGCTCTGTCCAAGCTGTGGAACCGACGTCGGCGACAAGCTCGCGCTCTGCCAGAAGTGCGAACAGGAGATCCGCGCGCGCCATCAGAAGCCGAGCGAAAGCTCGGGCGCTCAGATAGGAGCCATTCGACCTGCCATCAAGGTGGTTCGTCTCAAGCCCGGCGAGCAACATCCCAACGCACCGCAGCAATCCTCCCAATCACAACATTTCGGCGGCGCAGCCGCGGAGATCCCTCGACAGCCTGAAGAGCGTCAATTGGATCGTTCGGCGCTCCGTCCGCAACGAGCTCGCAGCTCCGTCCCCGCAAACATTCTCGTCATTGCGGTTCTCGTGATCATCCTCGCTGCGTGGTCGTTCGTGTGGCTCGTTCGCTCACCGAAAGAGCTGAGCATGCTGGGTCCGTCGAAGGGCGAGGACACACCGCAGAACTTTTCTCACATCGTCATTCACGAGAAGAAGGACGTCGTCGTCGACGGTCAAGCTGTCCTCGGAGCATTCACCGTCGACGGAGTGACTGTCGCCCTGGAGCGGGTTCAGATCGCCTTCAACCAACCAAAGAATTACCTAGAGCTCACCTATTTCTCCAAGGAAGGCCCGCCGCCCCCCGAGACCACAACGACACCGCCTCCCGCATACGATCCGGACAAGCCGATCCTCCACGTTGTGCTCCAGTTTGGGCCCCTAATCGGAAAGCTCGACCGCGACAAGCTGCTAAGCTATCTCATCGAATATTTCGGCGGTCCCTCACCGCTTCGTGTGCTGAACACCTATCGGAAGCAGCTCGCTTCGTTCGGTGAGATAACTTCGCTCTCAGGCTTGCTCAAACCCGGTGAAACAATTCACGGCGAGATGAACAATCACCGAGCAGTCGAGTCCGACGGGAAGACCGTTGAAACCAGCTGGACGCTCATCTTCAACGGCCCTTTAGAGCTCCAGAGCGATCCTACCCCGGCTGCGAAAAAGCCGGCAGCGCCCTCTCCGAAGAAGTAACACGCTCCAATTTCCGATAAATTTCTGGGCTCTAGCTGGAAGAAATATATGCAATGACATATCCGGGGTACGGCATAATGGTTGTGTATGAGCAGGGACCATTCACAATCAGCCGCGAAGGCAGCACTTATCGCCCTGGCCCTCTGCACTGCCGCGTGCAAGAACATGCAGGACGAAGCCGAACGCACGGGCGCGCAGCTTTCCCGACTGTCGCAAGATGCCGGTGCCGATGAGGCGCTCCGTGCCGTTAAGGAGCAGCTCAATAAAACGGTTGCTCCTGTGGTTGAGCCGGTCGCTCAGAAAGCAAACGAAACCACTCAGAACATCGAAGCGCTCCAGACCGCAAAAGCCGCCGGAGAAGATGCCATTCGGACAGTCCACGACTACGGCGTGGTCGTCGTGAACAAGACGGAGCATGTCTTCCACCAAATGCCTCAAACGGAAAGCGACGTCGTTCAAATCGTGGACGAATACAATCGGCGTTTCACCGCGTGGCTCGCGAATCAGTATCGAGCCGTTCAACAGAGCGGCGCATCTCTGAGAAATCAAAGCCGCACCGAGAAATCCTACCGCACACGACTCGGCTCAAAGCGTTAGCTCCCTCCGTTGCGAAACTCGGTCCACCGGAATATGGTGCCGTTCGAAGATCACGAGTAAGACGAACGTATTTTCATGCTTGATTTCGTAATACAGGGAAAATCTGCACTTTCCGCACTGAACGTGCTCGGCGTGCTCCTTTTCTCCGGCATCGCCCTCGTCGTCGTCGGATTCATCGGGCTCTTCGTGCTCCCGCGTCGACCGAGCTCATTGTGGCGTGGGCTCTTTGGGTCAGCGCTTCTCTCGGGGATTCTCCTTCTTGCTCTCCCTCCGGCGGTTTTCATCTATCGAACGCTGAACCGCAAAACGGAGATCTTCGCGTTCCAATTCCCCCTCGACCAGGCTGCACCGCTCACGTCGTTTGACCAGACGCAGACCCACTGCGGCACCGTGCCCTACGGAAACGGCCGGACCATGACAAGTTGCATCTTTGAAGGGGACATCGCACTTCGACTCGTCTCCGGCTCATCGCCGATCTCGTTCGAGCATGTGCATGCGCTTTGGGTGAACGGGGAGCACGAAAGCGTTGACTCGCTGGGATTCCTGTCGGAGCCCTATTCACTCGAACAAGCTGTCCGGCTTTCGCGAGAGCTGATCGTGCGCTGGAACGGCTCACCTCAGCAGCTGGAAGATTGGCAACGGACCAATCCGACCTCCGACCTTACGAACCCTGTTCTCCCGCCGCCGGACGGGTCCAACTTCCCCCGAATGCAGGTGATCCTGAAGAAAATCGAAAACCCGGCCTATGCGCAGGCACCCTGGTTTCTAAGAGTAAACTTGGGCCGGGGCGATGCGCCTATCGCTCAGGACGGGACCCCGCCGAGCGCATCTGCTCAAAGCTGATTCTTCCATGCCATTCGCGTCTCATCGCGTATAAATTCGCGCTCGAACGACGCACCGTCAGCCGTTACAAATTTCTCACAACTCCTCTCACCCGTCCTACAGTTCTCAGTTTTTTTGCCGATATTCTTCTTATAGTCCGTCCTTCTCACGCTGCGCATTGTTCGGTCGCAGCAGGTATTATGCGAGCTTAAGCTCGGGGTGTTATGCGACTCATCCGTTGCGAACGTGGCGCTTCCATGATCGAGAACGCAATTGCCGTTCCGATGTTTCTTATTTTTCTGCTGATCACTTTCGATCTTCTTCGCCTCTGCTACTGCAGACTCTCGCTTCAGTTCGCGCTCACTGACACGGTGCGACGCTTTTCAATGAATCCAGGAATCGATGCGGATGCGGATCTGCAACAGCGTCTTGCGCGTGTCGGCGTAAACTGGCAGCCCGCTACCGACTCGCTCACCTACTGCCCGCGCAGCATCTTCTACACGAACTGCCCCACCGGCACGCAAGATGCCGGGCATCCAAGGGAAGCGATGATATTTCAGGCGGACATGAAAATGAACGCATTGCTCCCGGGCTCTCAAGGCTCGCTCCTGCAAGCTGCAACAGTAACTCTTTCTACATCCGTGTTGAGCCGCAATGAACCGAACTAAGACGATACATCCGTCTGAACGTGGAGCCTCGCTCGTCGAGCTGGCGATCGTCGCGCCCGCGATGATGCTGCTCGTGTTCGCCGCCTTCTCCTTGTGTGGGCAGCTCCGCGGAAGCCAGCACGCAAGCTCCATGAGCCGCGAGCTCGCGAGCATGGCGTATCGGGACTGCCTTGCCGATGCGCAAGCAGGTCAGTCAGACAAGTTTTCGCCTGACTCCTGTCTCCCCACGGCAGTAGAAACTTTTCGCGCCGCAAATGAATTCATCAAGTCCGACATGGCCTACGTGGTGACGCTCTACAACTACGATACCGCAACCGACACGGCAAAGCTCACATTTCAAGCAGCAACGCCGGGCCAGACCAGCCGCGTTAGCCTGACGTCATTTGCGGGAACCGACCCCTACGGCACCGCACTGATGGCGTCGCTTCGCACTCTCAACCGCTTGATTATCGCTGAAGTCTTTTATCCCGAGGATGGCCGCATTGTATATGCTGCGACAATCATTTAGCTTGGCCGGTCCGGTTGGTCGCTCGCGCGGCGCTCAACCCGAACAGTCGGTCGCAGGCAACATCATCATCATGGCGGCGTTCTCTATCCTCGCCCTCATGCTGACGATCGGTCTTGCCGTTGACGCGGGGAATCTCTACCGCTCACGCCTCGCGCTGCAACGTTCGGTCGATGCAGCAGCGCTCGCGGTCATGAATTATGTTGCGCTCTACGGCCAGCTTCAACTCGAAGAAGATGCGGGGGTCGCGACGGCATCCCTCTCAACCAAACAGAGCGCCATCGATCCCATTCTGGAACCGCGAGCGGCAAACATCGTACGCGCAAATCTCGCCAGCGCAGGATTTCCACACCTTCCACCGACGTATGCAATCGATGTCCACGGAAGCTACCGGCCGAACGGCGACCCGTCCGCTCAGAACACTTCCGCGTTTGAGTATGTCGTCACCGCGACACGTCGCGTAGACTACTACCTCATGGGTCGGCTCCCCTTCACTCACGGGGACTTCAACACCATCACCGTTTCCGCGACAGCGAGGAGGAAGGTCGCAAACGTCATTCTCGTATTGGACGTTTCGGCCTCTATGAACTGCCCCGCCGATGGAAACTGTGACTGCTTGTCTCCGAATCGCGATCCGAACACGACATGCGCCAAACCGACAAAAGGCGAAAAGCTCCTCGAAGGCGTGCGCAAATTTCTCAAACTGTTTGACCTAAACGTCGACCGCATTGCGATCGTACCCTTCAACTCCCGAGGAATGACGCTCTCGCGGCAGGTGTTACAGAACCAATTCGGCGTCACTATGGGACATCTGACCAACACCGCAGTCGATCAAATTGTGACCCTGATCGGAAACAACTTCGAGGCGGACGGCTCGACGAACCTTTGCGACGGATTGATCGAAGGACAACAGCAGGCTCGCCACGGAATCGGTGCCGACGACGAGACCGATTTTGCCTACGTCGTGTTCAGTGACGGTGCTCCGACAGCCGGACGTTTCTTCTACAATGACGCGAAACCAGCACTCGCACAGTACCCCGCCGGCTCCGGTTTTCACGACTATATTTCGACCTCCGTCGCTTGGGTCGATCGTCAGAACAACGTCCGTTTCGGACCATCCCCACTCACGCAGTCAGACGCGTATTACTTCGACTATGTCGGCACAAATCCGCCGCTTCCAAACGACCCCCAAAAACTGAATCTCTCAGCGGGAGTTGCAACCTGCAGCAATGCTCCGTCGAACGTTTCGCCTTTGATAGCGTCAGACAACGACATTAAACCTGCGGCGCAAGCCGTGTTCACCCCCTGCCTGAACACTCTCCGTTCGCACCTGCCGACCAATCCGAACGACCCGACCACGTGGTACGATGCCGATTACTCTACCGCCCCGAATGCGACTATAGGACCGGACAGATGGCGGGAGACGTACTACAACTGCGCGCTCCAGATGTCGGACTACATCCGCGCCGACGGCGGAACCTTTTTTACGATCGGTCTCGGCAAACCGAATCCCAACGTGGATCCGACCGACCCATATCAAAATGTCGGCGACACACAGTCCCTGAAAACGGTTTTCCTCAGTCGTCTGAGCCTCGATCTCGAGCAAGGCCAGGGTAATCCGGAATTCAGCTATCAGGGTTATAAAACGTATCCTCAGGCATTTTCCGAATCGCCCGATCGAGGGGGCGACTTTTTGCCGACCCCTCGCGATGCCGATCTGCCGCTCATGTTTCAACGCATCGCCAACCGCATTTTGCTGAAGCTGATTTCTTAGGAGGTTCTCATGAACTGTCGCATCGGCCCGCGCGCGCTTGTCGCTATCGCCTCGTGTATGCTCTTCACCGCCCTTTCTGTGGGCGTAAAAAACACCGCTTACGCTGACCCGGCAGCGGCAGAGCCATTCTCCCCAGAAAACGTAGGTCCCTCTTCAAATCCGGACGGATCCAGCGGCGGTGGCAATCCGACACCAACACCTACGCCGCCTTGCCCAACGTATGTCATCGCCTCCGTCGACATGCTGGGCATCAGCCCAAACGGTTCGGTATCGAATCCGCTCGACATGAAAACGGCAAACGCACAGAATATGTCGTGCTTGCGAACCATCATCTCCGGGATTCTGAGCGATTGTCTCGTTCGCTCCTATCGCGGGACCGGCTATTGGGACGATGCAGTCATCGGGAGATTCGACGAGATCTTTTTCCCACAGAGCATCAACAAGAACATCTACGGAACCGGCGGCAATCCCAACAAAAAGCAGACGGTCACCCAGGTCTCGGCGGCGGGCGCAATCTGTTGGGAGAACATGTGGCTCCATCCAACCGGATACCGCGCTTGCTCCAAAGGACGTGCGGCCATCAAGGAGGTAGTCGATGCGCAAGGCCGTAAGAGCTGCCAAGTCGTTCCCCAGAGCGAGGTCGCAGATGCGTGCGGACCAGATCGTCTGGACCAGATCGACCTTCAGGTGAGCTTCCTACGATCATCGCCGATCTCGCTGCTGTGGGATGCAGACGCTGACGTCGAGCAAGAGATCTCGATTGTGGACTTCCCTCTTAACCCGAGCGTCAAAGGCGCGTGGTACTCCTGGAAAGCGTCGGGCAAAACACCCCTTCTGGTCTCCGATCCATCTCATGATGGCAAAATCATTTCGGGAACCCAGCTTTTCGGACCCGCTGCCTTCGGAGGGAAACAAACCGCTTCCGCAGACCACAGCAAAGTGCTGGGCGGACCTTGGAAGGACGGCTACGAAGCGTTGGGATCGCTGGATCAGAACGGTGACACGGTCATCTCCGGAAATGAGCTCGATACGCTGGCACTCTGGTTTGACAGAAACCAAGATGCTGTGTCGCAGCCGGGAGAAGTCGTATCGCTCAAGGACGCCGGCGTTACCGCCCTCTTTTATCGATCCACCCGCCGTGATGCTGCGACGGGGAACATTGTTGCGGACATCGGTTTCGAGCGCTCCGTCGATGGCAAAACGGTGCGCGGATCTTCAGTCGACTGGTTCGCGGATACTGCAGCAACCCCGCAAGAGCTCACAGGCAAATATATCCTGCAGCATTTTCCACTGCACTCGTCGGGTGCGTCAGTCCCCAGCGCTGAAGAGCTCACCTCGGCAGAGTCCGCATACGGTGCGAGCGTTTCGCACGATCCGCTCGCCGGAGCGTGGAATTGGAACTACGAAGCCACTGGCGGCCCGTCGGGCGAGTCGCTCTCGTATCTGCTGATCGGCGTAAAACCGGAGGATCAGAAGCTCTACGGCTATACGGTATTCGGGTCCCCGTTCACAAACGCGGGAAAGGTCGGAATGCAGGGCCTCATCGACTTCTCGCTATTCACTGGAACATTTCTTCCTGCCGATGGGGGCGCGCGAGCTCTCAAGTGGAGCGTCGATTCTGGAGATTCGCATTTGAAGACCGAAGCCACGCTGGCGGCAGACGGCCAACGTATTTCCGGAATGACCACAGCGTACCTCTCAGCCGGCGGGAGATTCAAGAAGATCTCGTACCGATGGAATGCGACGAAGATGGAGGCTCCGGGAGCTCCGACTAGGCCTTGATCGTGCGGCTATCGAGCACCTGCTCAACCCAAGCCGGGCGAACAACCGTTACCGGACCGGGAAGCGAACGAAGAGTGATACTTCGATAGCCCAGCGCTCTGAAAGCCTCCTGAAGACTCGAAAGATTCTCCTCGAGGAAGTCGCCGGCTGCTTTGTCCGAGGTCGTGAAGGTAAGAATCATCTCCGAAAGGGTGTGCGCGAAATCTACTGCGACATCGCCGAGCGCTGGGAGGGTCAGCTGAAGCTTCACTCGGTCGAATCGCCCCCGCTGCCTCTCCTTGCCTCCTCTCTTCCCATCCGGGTCGATCCTCTGCTCGGCGGCGTCGTCTGACTCGGTTTCAGCGGTCGTCGGGTGGCCACTCTTTCCTTCGGCGGGATAATACGTGAGCTCCACCTTCGAGAGCATTCCTTGGATGAGATGGGGAAAGAGGATGAATGCAGGCTCTCCGAGTGCTTGAAACATGGGGTTGAGCTGCTTCAGAACGTCCTGCCCGCGAATGATATTCTCCAGGCCCTGGAGCGCCTCTTTGAAAACCGCAGATGAGTCATTCGCCCGGTTTCTTTCCACCGCGAACGCCAAAAGGTCTTGAAGCTTGGTTACGGAGCGCTGAAGAGCAGTTTCGGCTTCGGAGCCGTCCTTCCGAAAGGTCCCTGTCTCTAAGCCGCGTGAGATCTCTCTGGCGAGAGCGAAGATTCGCTGCTCGGCCCGAGACGCGGAACCCGACGAGCGTTCATCTATTTTGCGGAGTACCTGAAGTAACTCCGGAAGCGACTCGTCAGCGAGCAGCTCTGGAAAAAGCTGGCTTCGTGTTTGCGCACTCGCCTGTTGTTCCGGGGGGCGGGTGAAAGCTTCAGCAGGATTCTTCAGCGGAGTCCCGACGGGCTTCTTCAGTGAGGCCAGCAGCTCGCTGAGCTGCTGCTTCACCTCGGTAAACTCCTTCACTTCTCGAGGGGTCGCTATCGGCGAGCTCGGTTCACGAGCCGAGAAAGTCGGCAGCTCATTTCCGGGCTCGAGCCGCGCGCGAGCAGAACCGTCGATCCGTGGCAAGCTCTCCGGCACGTTTTGCTCGCGAATTATTCCTCTCTGCGTTAATTGGGCAATCCGGCTTTCCAGAGGCTCGGTCTGCGACGCCCCGCGGAGCTCATCGCCACCGGCGCTTTCGGCGGATACGACCGATTTCTGCGGCACAGCCGCTTCGGTGGCCGTCCTCTGCGGCGGTGTCAAAAGGTCGAACGCTCCTGCGAGATATCGGAAGCCGATCCCAAAACGCTGCGCGGATTGCTCATCCAGAAGCGATCTCACCTCGGCAGTCGCAAGCTTCAACAATTTTTCCAGGTCTCCTGGGAAAGGTACCACGCTTCCGGCGGGCAAAGGCCTGGCCTCCCCGTTCTCGCCGGTTAAGGTCTGAATTGAAGTGAGCAGCTCACGAAGATTCGCCGTAATCGCCTCTGCGTCGTCGCCGGCTGCCGTTATGGATTGAGCAGCTTCGCGCAGCGCGACCGCGAGCTTACTGAGTACGGGATTCGGAGAGCCCGCAAGCTTGTCGCCCACCACCTGCAGATTGTCGATCAGCGTACTGAGCTCGCGAAGCTGCAAGCTCGATAACCCGAGACCGACCCCTGCACGGTTTGTTCCGACCGAAGACGATGATAGTTCCTGCTCGCCGTTCGACTCTAATGCAATCAGCGCGTCGAGCCTCGTCGACAGATCTTTCAGGTCTTGGCTGATCTCCTGTCCACGTCGGTCGGCGGGAATCTCACTTGGAAGCTCAGCGTTCTTGAGCCCATCACGAAGGCCCCGCAACGCAACGAGGAACGAATCGCGAGCAGCTGTCGAGCTATCCGTTGGACCCACCGCTTCGAGAAAAGCACTCAGCTGAGCTTCAAGCGGCGACCGCGAGACGCCAACCCTTTCGGGTGCCTCGGCCGAGAGCTTGACGAGAAGCTTTTCTGCCGTAGCGCGAAGCGATGACGTGAGGGAGTCCACAACAGATCCGCCGCCCGCTCCTCCGACGTGGGAGTCGGCGTTCACGCTCTGAGTGCTTTCGGTCAGTGCAGCGAGCAGCTGGCCCTCGAGCGCACGAACTCCCTGAAGATAGCTTTTGGGAAGCAGCTTCTCGATTTGATCGCCCGTTGAGGACGCTCTGCCTCCCACGACATCTCGCAGCGTCTTCAACGCTTCTTTCACAACTTGCGCCGTGCGAGCAGGATCGGAATGAATTCCTGGGTCATCGAGTCGCTCACCTAAGTTGCGCACGACTTCCAACACCTGCTCCTCGAGCGCTACAGTCTTTTCCAGTGACTGCTCGAGCTCCGAAGCGGCCTTTAATACCTCCCGGAGAATCGTGTTCGGTCCGTCGATGCCCGGTTGAGGCGCCGCTGACCCTGGCCCCGCACGGAGCTGCTCAAGCGATGTATCGAGCCGATAATACAAGAGCCGCGCCAAGCGCTCCGCTTCGTTGTCGTCGGAAGCCGAGGCGGTGGGCGTGCCATCTTGCAGCTTCGGAAAGGCGCGCTCCAGTTGATCAAGGGAGTGCGCGAGCGCTTCTTGAATCTGATCAGGTCGCGCGGGAGCGCTCTCCGCTCGCAGAAGAGTCTCTCGGATATCATCAACCGTGGCCAGCAGCTGTTGTGTCTGGCCGGCTCCGGACAGTGAAAGCCTTTGCTCCAAACTGCGCACAAACCGCAGAACACTCTCGACAGGGGTCGGCTGGTCGGCGGGCCGCACCAGTTGCTCGATGCTCGGCTCATTCCCGCGAAGCGAGTCGATCTGAGCTCGAGTCAATTGCGTGAGCTGATCAGCGAGCTGAGCCGACGTGGCGACATCGCCCACACCGAGGTCTCGAAGCGTCTGAACCAGCCGCTCGATACCGACGGTGCCCTGCGTCGGATCCGGAGCGGTGGCGGGAGTCGCGCTCTGTTTTGCGGCTTCGTCCAGCAACACGGCAAACGCCGTCAGCTGTACGCGTAGCGTATCGGGAAGCTTCGGCGTCCGCTCGAGGAGTTGCCTCAGCTCGCCCGAGCTCTGTTCCAGCTTTTTCGCAATAACTTGGTCGGGAGCATCTTGCTTCAGAAGCGCGGTAAGGTCCCGACCGAAATCTTTGACAAACTTGAGAAGCGCCGCGTGATCTCCTTGTGTTTGCGCAAGCGTTCTTTCAATCGTCTGCGCCATTGAAGGAAGAATCGCAGTATCACCGGACGATACGGTGAACAAACGCCGTAAAGAGCTCTCCTGACCTTGCAGTGAGTCGAGATGGGTCGAGACGAGCTCCGCCAACGGTTGCCGTACAGGCACCGCGCCCGGGCCCTCGGACGTAACAATATCAAGAAGCGCCGCGAGACGCGCCTCGGGCGAGCGAGAAGAGATATGCGGCAAAGAAAGCTCGCTCGTGCCTCCGATCGCTTCACTCAACACGCGAAGAAGGAGCTGCGGCGTTGTAGCGGGGGTCGCCGAGAGCGCCTTCGAAATCTGCGCTGCGTCAATCTGGTTCTCGGAGCTCAGCGGCACGAGCGACGTCAGCAGTTCGGTCAATGCGGCCGAGCGCGTCTCGATCCTCGTAAACAGGTCGGAGGGAGAGTTGGCTGCGAGCGCCGATTTGAGCAGCTCGAGCTCGCCGCTGTCGGTTCCGAGGGCGCGAAGGATTTCTTCGAAGGCACGCCGTGTCTCGACATCGGCATTTTTCGAAGCAGCTGTTTCAGGACGTTCGACCTGTAAAATCTTGAACGCCTTCTCTCCTGACTCGGAGGCAACTACCTGAAGCTTCAATCGAGCTGCATCCCGCGCCTCCTCGGGGAGGTCCGCGGCGAGCAATCGACCGTCGATGAGGAGCCCACCTTTTTTGTCTTGGGTCGGGGGAACAACGTCTGCCCAAACAACGTCGCCGGGACGCAGGTCGAGCGTCGCAGTTCCCGGTTCTGCGCTTGCTCGAAGAATTGAGGTATACGCCGTGAGGTCCAGCGAAGCCGCGCCGGCCATGAGCTTCCATCCCGCTTTGTCTCAGCTTTGGGGATTCACGGGCATTCCGCGGAGCTTGAGGCACCAAATCCTACCGCCTCCCCATCGACTGTAATATCGGTCGAATGGCGCGGAGAATTAACCCCAAAAGCCGGCGGGTAATTCTAGGAGCTCGAACAATTTCAGGAGGTTAAAAAGGAAAGAATTGGAGGGGATAGGATTCGAACCTATGTAGACGTGAGCCAGCGGGTTTACAGCCCGCCCCCTTTAGCCACTCGGGCACCCCTCCAAAAGAGAAACGGGTCCTACCATACCCTTCAGGGATTTGCCAAGGCGATGCGTTACGAAGCGCCCGCAGACATTCGAGGCCACCCGAAACCGCTTACCGCCCCCTTCCCCGCTTCGCGGGTGCGACCGCGGCGGCGGCCGGCTGAGCGAGGTTTTCCAAGAGCAGCTTCCCGACCTTTTCGTAGTCACCGTCGAAATGATGGTCGCCTTCGAGTCGCAGTATGGTCACTCCGGGCTGCTTGACGGCGTCAAGCTGTGGACAGACACAATCATCGTCATCGCCACCGTAGAGGCAGAGAAGTCTGGTTCCTTTGAGCTTCTGAATTTCGGGAAACAGCAACGCTCCGGCATCCTCCTCATCGACCCCAATCCACGATGAGATGTGCACTTCGAAATCGACTCGCGTGGATGGAGAAAGCAACACAACCGCACGAAGATTCTTTGCAATGGTTCCGGGAAGCCGACGGGCCACGAACGGAAGCACGTCGGCGCCAAGCGAGAAGCCTACGAGCACAACTTTGCGACGCTTCAGCTTGGCTGAGTAAAACTTGATGACCCGTGTGACGTCGACAGCAGTTTGCTCAGCAGTCCGGCGGTGCCAAAAATAGGACAGCGCGTCGAAACCAATAACGGGTATCCCGTTTTCGGAAAGATACGTCCCGACCTCTTTGTCGATCGTCGCCCACCCACCGTCCCCGGAGACGAATACAACGAAATAGTCCTCCTTCGGATTTTGGGGGACGATCTCCGTGAG
Source organism: Bdellovibrionota bacterium (assembly GCA_046328905.1). Taxonomy (GTDB): domain Bacteria; phylum Bdellovibrionota_C; class UBA2361; order SZUA-149; family CAZDWZ01; genus JAXLVP01. The sequence continues at coordinate 2,560,765 of JAXLVP010000001.1, read as the reverse complement.
CGGGAGATCGGCAACATTTGTTCCTACGACCGTCGATTCCGAGGCCGCATGCGATTTCCTGTCCAGCGCATCGAGCTGCTTGACGAGCATCTTCTCGAAACCGGCGGACGACATCAAGGAGCCCGCATCACGCTTGAATCGGCCGATTTCCGTCACTGACGCATTGGGCACATCACTAAAGAATCGGCGTACACGGTTCGTCGTGCACACCGTATCATTGGAGCCATGAACGGCTCTGATCTGCGCCGTAATCTTTCGACTCGGCTCCAACATGACGACTTTTTTACGCTTCTCGGTTTGCACCGACGTGCGAAGGGCGTCCCCGGCACAGAACGGTTTAACGCCGGAAAGCGAAGGACAGAACCCGAATACGATGCCACCGAGAAAATCTTGTTGATATTGTCCGAGCGCGATGTAGACCAGAGCGGCGCCGTCTCCGACGCCAGCCAAGATCGGACGGTAGAACTGCTCCAATCCGGCACCTTTTTCTGCCGACTGGCTAAGTCGCTCAAGCTCTCCGGCGAGGTAGATGCATTCTTCATCATCCTGCTCGAACTGATCCCGATAGGTCTTCGTATCGACGCCGATGATGAGCCGTCCCGTCTTTGCCATCAACCTGGCAAGCTTGTCAGTGTCGTTGGACCAACCTTCACCGCCTGAGAACAGAATTACGGCGCCGGTCGGCGGAAGTGCTTCTCGGTAGAGACGCAACGTGCCGAATCGTTCGGACTGCAGGACGGAAAGCCCGGGTCCCTCATCCGCCGTGGCAGGTCGAACGTTGAGAACGAACGGGAGAAAGCAGAGGGTCAGGAAAGCGAGCAACAATTTCAGCGTGATCGAGCGACTCATTCCATCCTTCATTACTTCGAAACCATTCCCCGCACTCCGCCCGAAACCAGTGTTGCAATGTTGAGCATGGTCCGAGCGAGTTGAAAGCCGCCGGGTGCTGCAAGGAATCTCGGCTCCCAGACCGGATCGAATTTTTCCTTGTACTGCCGCAGCCCCTGAAAATTATAATATTTCTCGCCCCGCTGATAGATGATTGTACCGAGCTTTGTCCAGAGAGGTGCCAGCTCTCGCGGCTCGAATCCTGAAAACGGCGCCATCCCGAGATTGAAACGTTTGTATCCCGCCTGCTTGCCCCAGAGCATCAACTCGATGAAGAGATAGTCCATCACACCGTGAGGAGCGTCGTTCCGCTGGCGCATGAGGTCGACCGAGAGCTCGTCGTTGCCGTTTCCGGGCCACACGTTCGCAAACGCGCAGATCTGGCCATGACGCTCAACCACCGCCATCGGAAACCGCAACAGGTAGCTTTCACGGAACGAACCGAGAGAGAAACTTTTCTCGCGGGCCCGCTTATCTCCCAGCCATTCGTCCGAGATGGATTTCAGGATCGGAAGAAGCGGTGGGACCTCCGCGGGTGGAACGATTCTCATCGTCCATCCTTCTTTCACCACTCTATTCCGTGAGTGCCGCAGCGATGCCTTCGATTTTCCATCGAGAGAAAAGCTCTCGAGCATCACAATCGCTTCCTCTCCGAGCTTGAACAGCTCGAGGTCGGTCTCGATGTAAAACGGAAGATTCTCGATGCTCACCTGATAAAAGGCGCACAGAGCGCCCTGCTGATCGCTCATTTCTCGGAAGCGCCAGATGAGATCCGCTGCCTCCGTCTGATCCCCGATTGGATCGCCGAGTGCCACCCATGTGCGCCCGGATCGAGCGAACATGATGAATGCGTTCCCAGTTTCACTGACGACCAAAGACTTGTCGCCCAGGTAGACAAGCGCCGAGCTCGAGCGGGCGGCTCGACGAACAACGGGTGAAATCTTTTCGAGCTCCCCCGAATCCGCCGCCGGCGGGACCGCATAGAAAGGAGACATCAGGATTCGCACCCCGTACGCCGCGGCGACGGCAAACGCGCCGACGGTTGCACGTAGCGAACGTGGAGCATCCGACCGGAAGCTGAACTCCCACCAGAGATCGGTCGAATACTCGACGTGCTTGTAGCGAAAAAACATCAACCAGCTCATCGCGATGAGCACGAGAATGATGGCCGCCATCCAATCGTTGCTGAACGGCTCGCTGAGCAGTCTCGCTTTTCGATAAAAATATCGGCGCGACGGAACGAAAAATACGGTGAGGAGGAGCAGCGCGGTCGCCTCTTCGAAGTCAAAGCCTTTCATCAGCGAAACGACAATGCCGATCAGAAGCAGGAGCGTCGTCAAAACGTATGCCGCATCCAACCGGCGATAGAGGCCGCGCGAGAGAATCAGCAGTCCCACGCCCGCAAGGCTTCCAACAAAGTGCGACAGCTCGATCAGCGATAAGGGAATCAGCTCGCGCATCAGAGACATCCGTTCTCCGACGGCAGGTGTCGCGCTCGAGAACAGGAGCATCACCCCCGCAAGAAACGTTGCGCCCGTGAGCAGTCTGGGGACCCAGAAGTTGGTCTGGGTTCGAATCTTTCCCATCACGTCCAACAGGCGTTCGTGATGGTGCGCAATCTCGTACCCGAGAGACAGCGTCAGAGAGAGACAGAGCGGAGCAATGTAATAGGTGAGACGATAAACAATGAGCGCGCTCAGAAGCGCGCTGTTCGGCACCTTGCTGCCGTAGAAGAGGATCACCGCCGTTTCGAAGATTCCGACTCCACCGGGCACATGGCTGAGCAGCCCGAGGATCTGCGAGAGTTGGAAGAGACCGAGAAACTGCACGAAGTGAATATCGCTCGCAGGCAAGATCTCGTAAGCGACACCAGCTGCGAGAGACCAATCCATCGCGGACACCACGAGCGCCGTCAACGTCAGAGAGAGAGGTGGGGAAGGAAACTCCCACTCGTTCACCCGCAGAACGTGCTTTCTGAAGCACCAGAAATAGAGGGCCGAAAGGACGACCGTCAGCTCAATCGCTCCGAGCGCAGAGAGCGAAATCGGTAAGTGAGCGAGCTGCTCCGGTAAGGCCGGAGGAAAAAAAAGGAGGACAACCCCTCCGAGCGCACAGAACCCCAGCCAGAAAACGAACCCACTGAATGCAATCGCCTGAGAGATCTCTATCGGCGTCAGACCCCAACGAGAGAAAAGTCGCAGACGCGCAGCGCCTCCGGTAAGGACCGAGAACCCGAGATTATGGCTGAGGGTGTATCCGACAAAAGAGGCGAGCGCGAGCCGCGGGTAGCTGAGCTTCCGGCCAACGTACCGAATTGCCAGCACGTCGTAGGCGGTCAGGAGCAGATAGCTCCCGACGGTGAGCATGATCGCGATCTGCAACCTATCGAGTGGAATGGCTTTGATGCCCGCACGGATCTCCGACCAGCGATATTCGCGTAGCTCGTAATGCAGCACCACCAGAGCGGCACCGAAAAGCGTGATCGCTATGAGCGGACCGAGTATTTTGCCCAGACGTGAAAGCATAGCGCGGCGGACCGCAATGGAAATAGACGCCTTGAAGGCGAGTCTCGCAGCACCCTATGAGCGGCCTCCGCTGAACAGTGCCGCACAAGAAGAAGGTTTAAGAGGCTCGGGTCACGAGCCCATCTGAGCCGGAATGAATACGATATTTGACGGGAAAGAACAAGTTCCGCCGCTTTTGCAGCGACTTAGAGCCAATACCGGAACAAAAGCAGGACTCGTCCGAGTGCGTGCAGGAACCCTTCCTTGCGTGTCATCGTTTCACGGCAGAGCTCCCGGGAATGTTCGATGTCCCGCTCGAAGTGTTGCTTCAGACAGGCGATTGACTCAGGCTTTGTCAGAACGACATCCGCTTCCAAATCGTGAAGCAGGCTTCGTGCGTTGAGATTGCTCGATCCAATCACCGGCCAATCATCGATGAGCGCGGTTTTCGCGTGTAACACTCGCGGCAGAAACCGGTACACCCGGACGCCGAAATCTGTCAGCGCATAAGAGAACGAGAGCGCCACCCACGGCATGAAGAACACATCGGACTGATCAGGTAACAGCAATCGGACGTCAACTCCGCGGCGCGCTGCGAGCTGAAGCCTGCGCATGATTGCGCGGCTCGGAACGAAGTAAGGCGTCGTGATCCAGATTCTGTGCTCGGCCTCTCTAAGACGGCGAAGGAGCTCACGATAATTACGCCGACGTAAGGTCCGAGAGCTGTTCAACCGCACCAGGTCGGACGGGTAGGTCAACAGGCGTCGCTTCGCGCTCAGCTTCCTGCGATCGCTCGGATTCCAGACTCTCTCAAAATCCGCGGATAAGATCTTCACATCCGGACCCTCGAGACGGACAGAAGTGTCGCGCCAAGCTTTGTCCCCCATCAGGCTCGGGAGATGAACGCGAGAGATGTTCATGCTGCCCACAAAGGCAACCTTTCCATCAACGACGACTACTTTTCGGTGATTGCGCCTGTTTGCAAGCCTCAGACGTCTGAGAAAGCGATTGACCAACCCGCTGCTCTTGCGGGGTTTTCGCGAGCTTGACCGGTCCTCCTGAAGGCTCCACGGCAGTCGGTGAAAGACCTGGTAGCTTGCGCCATTCTCGAGAAGCCTCGAACCGAAAGTGTTGCTCCACAGCGGAGACCCTATTGCGTCAACAATGATTCGGACCTTAACGCCGCGCGCCGCTGCACGAGCGAGCGACGTGCTCACTTTTTCACCGAGCGGGTCGCTGTCGAAGATATAGCTTTCGAGCTCTATGGAAGACTTCGATTCTTCGATGGCTAAGAGGAGATCGGAAAAAAAAGAATCACCGTCATCGTAGATGTCTTCGACGTGCCATGCATGTGGGCTGTTCATCAGCGAGTTTCCGGCAGATCTGCGGCGACCGACACGAACGCGTCGTGGTTTGCTCATGATGCACTGTGGTTGGAGATTACACAATTCTCGTTCAGTGAGCTGAATGTGACTGTATCTGGCGCTGAATGAGCTGAGCCGGATCATAGGAAACCGTGGGTTTGTCTCCTAAAATCGCTCCGTTCATGAATCGTGGAGGATTCCATGGCAGCACAAAGAAGTATCCCCGTCGTATGTGGCCTTGCGGCTCTGCTCGGCCTGTTCGCCTGCAACGTTGACCGCCCCGCGCAAACGCAACCCAGCCCGCCGCCCGAAGCGGCTGCGAGTCAAACCGAAGTTCCGACGCCGAAGGCCGTGGTACGAGCATCGGCCTACGGAGCGGGAGACGGACTGCAGGGAAAAAAGACCGCTAGCGGCGAAACATTCAACAAGGACTCTCTGACTGCAGCGCATAAGTCTTATCCGTTCGGTACAAAGCTGAAAGTCACGAACCCGCAGAATGGCAAATCAGTTACTGTTCGGGTGAATGACCGCGGTCCGTACGCAAAGGGACGCTCCCTCGACCTTTCTGATCGCGCTGCGAAGGAGATCGGTATCACGAAATCGGGAGTCTCTCCTGTTCAGATGGAAGTAGTGCCGTCGGAAGGGGACATTCGCTGATACACTGAGAATGACCTATGGCTGAACATCCGCCGGAACAGGGCTCCGACGACCGAGCGCCGAGAGAGCCTATCAACCTCCGGCGCGTGTATCCGCTTGCCTGGCGCTCGATCATCCGCCGGAGCTTGCATTGGATCATCGCGTTCATAATTCTCCTCATCGTGATCACCGCGGCGGACAAAATCCGCCCTGCGACCGGCAGCATGGCCGAGCAGGTCTTCTTCATGCTCGCAACCACGCTTCTCGGAGTAGGATTCGTATTACTGCTCGGGAAGCTCATCTATGAGCTCATCAGCTTCAAGGTCTGCTACTACGGCATTGAACTGGAGCATTTTGTGATTTCCCGCGGCGTGTTTTTCAAGACCCGCGCGTCTTTCCCGCTGGCACGTCTGGCCGACGTGTACGTCGAACGTACACCGATCGATCTTGTATTTTTCCTGCACAACGTTCGAGTAACCACCCCATCCCCCGTAGCCGACCACGGCACTGTTGACGGGCTGAGCACAAAAAACGCGACGGGATTGCAAAACTATTTGCTCGCTCTGGTGAATACGACCACGCCTACGATTGATGAGCGAAAGGCTGAGGACACGCTTCGAACGCTGAACGCAACCGAGGACCCTTCCATTTTGGGCCCATCACCAGCGGTGCAAGACCCTCCGCGAATGCGTCCGCAAGACATTCCAAGCAACCATCCGCCTCGTCCGGCGCCGCCGCGCGAAGAGGACCAACGGGCACCGAACAAGGAAAGGGTCGCTCCTCTCGGGCGCGCTCCGAAACAGTCCAAAGATCAACGCACCTCCGAAGAAGCGCCACCGCCAAAGTCCACGTCCGGAGCTCGGCGCGGTGCACAACGCTGGAAGCAGCGCCAAGAAGCCATTCGGGACATGAGCTCCCGATTCATTCAAAAGCAAAAAGAACGAGCGCGGCAGCGGATGCCGAAACGGTGGTCTCGCCGGCGCGAAGCGCTCAACACCCGAGTACAACAGAATGCACCGGAAGTTGTTCTCAACGAGCTCGAGCGGGCGCAAGACGAGATCGAGCGTTCCCGGAGAGAGCTCGACCGCGCGGAGCTCGTTCTCGAAAAAGCAAAAGAAATCATCGAGCAGTCGCATTAAATCGCTGCTCCCGCCTTTTTTATGACCGCGATCAGATCTTCGGCTCGCCGCGTGCTGACTCGGGTCATATGACCATCCGATGATCCGTTGAAGACTACACTGGTATTCGTTGAACTATCGGAGGACAGAATCATGATGATACGAAAACAACTTTCCGTCGTGCTCGTTTGCGCGGCTCTGTGCGCAACAGCATGTGAATCCCGCGCCGACCGCGAGGCGAAGGCGGTTGAGAAGGCGAACCGAGAGGTGGTTGACCAGAAGAACGAGGCGGCGAAGGAAGTCGGGAAGGCCGAACGCGATCTGAATGACGCTCGAGCGGATGCAGCGAAAAAGATTCAGGACGCGCAAATCAAGGACCAAAAGACTCAAGTCGATGCCCAGAGCGATGTCGCGAAGGCGCAGCAGAAGGTCAACGAAGAGAAGGTCGAAGGCGCGAAGGAGATCGACAAAGCGATGATCGATCGCGACAAGGCTGTGAACGACGCTCGGCACTAATGCCGGCCAAATGGAGGAAGAGTATGAACACGTGTATTAGACAACTCGTTGCGGTCGCTTGCTTGTTCGGGGTGGCCGCGTGTAATCACCGGCACGAAGGGCCCGTGGAGCGAGCCGGAGAAAAAATTGACGATGCGGTCGACAACGTGAAAGACGGTCAATCGCCCTTCCACAAAAAAGGCGTGGCGGAACGCGCGGGGGAAGCTATTGATGACGCAACAGGCGGGAACCGTCGTTAGTCATCTCTTGCCACAGCGATGAGCCGCTCGACAGCGGCTCAAATGGAGTCGGCGGGTGAAAGCGAATAATTTCGTTTTCTCGCCGGCTCTTTTTTATCGAGTCTCTCAGAGCGCAGGAAGTAGCGCGCGGCTGCCCAGCATGTCGAACAGTCTTTCCCGCCAGTGCAAGCGAGGCAGCGGAATTCTCCGTCGCTCGTAGAACTGCAGCTCTTTGGCTTGGAAGTTGAACGGACGTCCAGTTTTCGCGCAGAGCACCGGCTTTTTCAGCAGCTCCTTCGCAGCCGCCCCGCTCGCAGAATTCGGCAGGGCAGTCGCTAACAGCGCTCCAGGATAGCTTGTAAAGGCTTGTTCAGGTGAGAAACGGTAGCCTCGCACTTTCAACCGCTCTGGGTCATTCGGTTCGAAATACAGCGGGCTGATCGACTCGTTATATGGATGTGGTGCAATCGAAGGCGGAAAAAACTCCCCCCACTCCTTCGTTGCTTTCATGTGGCGAATGATGCGAGGCAGGAGCTCGAAGTATTCCGCCTCAGTGTATTGTTTATTGAGGATGCAATACGATTTGCTGCGCAAGCCGATGCAACCGAAGCAGTTCGCGTTCCGGTTGAACATGAGATAGCAGTACAGATTGTTCTCGCCGGAAAAATCTGAATAAGAGTAATACGACCGGCTCGCACCCACGGAACCGGATTGATAGCTCAGCTCACCGTTCCAACAATATCCTCGCCAACAGTCATGCGAATTATAGCCGAGCAGCAGGTAGCCGCAGTCCCGGGAATTGTCCGCGTGATAGCACTCGAAAAGGTTTTTGGAATTTTGAATGTAGGCGCCGGTGCAGTCCTCCGAGTTTCGGACGCGCTGGACCGCGTGACCTGTAGAACGGTGGAACTTCCGACAGCGCTCGAGCTCGGCAGTTCGTGAGCCATAGTCGTCTAACATCGCGCTCGCGACGAACGATTCGTATTCGGCTTTTGAAACCTGTTGGTTGAAGACGAGATACTCCGCGTTGCGGGCGCCGACCGAGCCGAAGCAATGGTTGCATCCGACGCAATCGAGACAGCCGAAACAGAAGCTCGACGAAATACAGTCCTGGCAGTGATCGCACTCATAACATTTCGCGACGTCGACGCAGTTGTAGCAAAGCTCCGAGTCGATTGTACCGACACAGTCCAAATTGTCGGTGCCGTTCAAATGAACGAAACAGTAAAGGCAGTCCTGGCTCTCAACGCTGTCGAAGCAGAGGTAGCAATTTCGGACGTTCAGCGTGCCGTTGACGTAATCGGAGTTTTCGACGTTCCGGTTGTTGAGCGGAGAAAGGTAGACGCGCTTCGAAAGAGCGTGCCACTGCTCGAAGAACGGACGTGTGAAGTCGTAAGCGGCGCCGAAATCTGCGTTATCGACCTTATCGGACCAAAATTCGTCCAGGGTGCAGATTCGATAGCCGTCGGCAGGATTGTAACGCGACAGCTGTGACGCCCCGGAGAGGGCGCTCTTTCCCGGATAGAGATAGATCAGGTTACCGAACGAATAGAGCTGATTGAGGAGCTCATGGGGGTGGAGCGTCGGGGGCGGCAGAGGCTCCGCGATGGACGGATGCGTCCGGCCCATCTTTTCAATATGGGCGAGCTCCGGCTCCGTTACCACGAAATCTCGTCCCGTTGCGCGACAACGACGATGCATACTTGGTGCTCCAGGGCGGCAAGAGTGCCGATCCGTCGAGCATTACCTCCGAATACGGGTATTGCTCAAGCAACCCCCTCCGAGCGGTGCTGCGGATCGGCTTTTCTCGCAGGAACTTCGCTCTGACCATTAACGGGAATCCACCGATTCAGACGGTGGCTCCGACCGTCGTTTATCGGCAAAAATTATTTTCAATAACCGTGAATAACAGTTCTAGCGGGGCGTCTTTAAGTCAGTGTTTTGCTAAGCAATAGCAGGACAATTTCGCTCTCCCCTCGTTTTTAAAACCCGAATTTTATATGCTTCTCTGCGTTGTACGTTACGTCTGCGCTTCGATCTGCTGTGCCCTGAATCCTAAGAAGCCGAAGCCGGCGTTGCAGCCCAATTTCTCGTTCCGTGTCCCTGCTTCCTTAACCGCAATTTCATTTACTCACTTATGACCAAGCTGATCAGACTCTCGCTTTTCACCTCACTTCTCTCTCTTTTCATCTTCGGAGGTTGCGAGCCGCCGAAGCAGAAATCCGGGGAGGCAGGCAGCAGCGGAGCTACGGCTACCGCTGCTCCGACGAATGCGGCAACGAGCCCCGGCAAGGCCGATATTCGCGTCGATCTCGCGCCGTTTGATCGCTTTCCCACTTCTGACCGCTTCCCGCTCGTCTTTCGATTCAACCAGCCGGTCGCGCCAGCGAGCCGCTACGACGTTGAGAACTTCGCACAGCTTCAGATCTCCCCCAGTAAGTATGGGTCCTGGCGATGGGTCTCCGACTCCGAGCTGAACTTCGAGCCGAAGGATGCATGGGTCCCTCGCGAGACAGTAGACATCTCGCTCAAGGGGCTGAAGACCTCAGATGGAACGCAATCCGAGGGACCGAAATTCTCCCCTGAGACGTTTCACGTCAGTCTGCCGGCGGCCACCGTCGCCCTCGCAAGCTGCGACTTTGCGATCCGCAACCGAGCTCCGCTCATTCAGTATCCGGAAGTGAAGCTGCGTTTTAACTACGTGCCGGATAGCGACCACGTATCCCCGTTCCTCAGTCTGAAGCTGAAGAAGGGAACCGCCGAGGAATCTCTCAAGGCCGGGTTTTCGAGCAGCGGCAACGCGATGACGGTCACCGGTCCGGATATCTTCCGTCCGACTGAGCCGATCAGCGTCGAATTTCAGCTGAAAGACGGCGTGCGTTTCCAGCGCGGAGGAACGCTCGAGAAAGGTATCGACTGCAGCTTCCAATCGGATACGGACGCGTGGGACAAGCTGGCGGAAGCATCGAAAGCACCTGTAGCTCCACCGCCTGTGGTTGTTGTCTCGGCAAACGATCCGACTCACGCAATCTGGGGCACGGACGAGAACCGCAATCCGCTGATCGTCCACTTCACCCGCGCTTGGAGCACGGACAATATCTCCCACGGGAAGCCGAAAGGTATCACGCTCGAGCAGGGTCTCGCGCTCAGCCCCGCCATTCCGGGAGTTTGGAAAACGGACACGTCGGACGAGAATAGCATCAACTTCGTTCCAACAGCTCCATGGCCCGTCGGAGAGCGCGTAACGATCAGCGTCGACCAAGCGACTTTCCCGAATGTGAGCTTTAAAGATAGTTCGGCCACTTTCACCACCCCTCCGATGCTCGCGGAGTTCGGGAGCCAAACGCTGTATACGAATCCTGAGAACCCCTCGCTTCGCCAGGCCACAGTAACTCTCCGCATGTCTCATCCACCGAAACCCGGCGATGTGGAACGGCTCATCAGCGCCCAAATGCGCATCGAGCCGCAGAAATCCTTCACCGCCTCTGGAGTGAAGTCGTTGAAGCTGACGACTACTCCCGATGCGAAAGATCCGAGGACCGTTTACGTAAAATCGGAAAACATCGACCTGCCGAATGAGCCGGGCGAAGTACGCTTCTCTCTCGCGTCCGGACTTTCCGCCGCCCAAGGAGGCGTCCCGACCAAATACAATAGCAGCGTGCTGCTCAGCATCCCTTCGAAGAAGGAGATCTTCCGTATCGAGTCAGCATCCGCGTCAGTCGTGAAGAAAAACCCGGAGACGATCCAACGCATTCTCTCCCTGGAAGTAACAGAGCCGGTCGCTGCCGAATCGCTGCTCTCAGCGCTCGAAGTTTCGGTTCTTCCGGATTGCAAACAGAAGGAGAACAAGAAAGTTTGCCGCGATCATGAGATCCTCGCTGACGAAGCGCTCGTCAACGAAGATGTGCTGAAGAAGTCGCAGCCTATCGCCGTCTCGCCGGTCCCTCGGGATGAGGCGACGCTGCCGAACATGTTCCTGTTCAGCTTCGAAGCGCCGGGGAACCGAGAGATTTTTATCCGCGTGAAGAAGGGGCTCCAGTCTCAAACGAAATTCGCCCTGGCTGCAGACTTCCGGAGCGTTCAACACACGAAGCCGTTCCCGAAGGACCTCAAAGTGATGCACGAGGGAGCGCTGCTCAGCGTCTCGGGCTCGAAGAAGCTCGGCATCTCGCTGCGCGGAGTTGAAAAGGTGGAATACGAGCTCGCTCGCATTATGCCGCATGACGTGCACCATCTCGTCAGTGTCACGTCGGGTTCGTTCAAGAACCCCTCATTTGACTCCTCACACATTACCCTTGATCAACTCGCGGAACGTTTCCGCTACGTCGAAACGTTTCCCGAACAAGATCCGGGCAAAACGTATTACTCAGCTGTCGATTTCGGCCGCTTCGTAGCCAAAGGTCCGTCGCCCAAAGGTCTCTTCGTCCTGACCATTCGTGAGAAGAAGGACGAGAAGAAGGGAGCTGTCGACTCCGATGAAGATTCCTCCGAAGATGAGGCGGTCGACGAGAGCGATGAGGGCGAAGGTGAGGATGAAGCGGCTGAGGGTGAAGGCGAAGGCGAGGCTTGCGAGGACGACTCGTGCGGAGGGGAGAATGAATATACCTCGAGCTCACGTTCCGGACCGCGATCGGACAGCCGTCTCGTCCTGCTGACCGACCTGGGTCTGCTCGTGAAGGACACTCTTTCGGGCGAGCACAATGTGTTTGTGATGTCGTTCCGAACGGGAGAGCCGGTTGCAGGCGCGTCGGTGAAGCTCCTCGGCCAGAACGGTGCTCCGATCTTCACCGCAACAAGCGGCGCCGACGGACAGGTCCGCTTCCCGGCGACAAAAGACCTGAAACAGGAGAAGGTCCCGCTCGTTTATGTCGTCGAGAAGAACGACGATTACTCGTTCTTGCCGTTCGACCGAAACGACCGTCAGCTCAATTTCTCCCGCTTTGAGACCGGTGGCGTCTTCAACGCAGACGAAGCTGAAGGGCTGCGCGCTCTCGCGTTTTCCGACCGGGGAATCTACCGGCCGGGCGAAGAAGCTCGATTCGGTATCATCATCCGTCGCCGAAATTTGGAAGCTGCCGCGACGAATCTGCCGCTGGAGATCAGCGTTCGTGATCCGCGTGGGGTAGAGATCGTCCGCCGCAAGTTTGCGCTGACGAGCTCCGGTTTCGAAGATTTCCGCTGGAGCACCGAAAATGCGCTCACGGGCACATATACGTTGGGGATCTACCTCGTGCGCGGCCCTGAAGAAGAGAAGCAGTCTCTTCTCGGCTCGACCAATTTCCGTGTCGATGAGTTCCAGCCGGATAAGCTCGCCGTAACATCTCACTATCTCGAGAACACCCCGCAACCGGGTGCCTCCGGGTGGTTCTCGCCGAGCGGCAAATTCGAGGTCAAAGTGGCGAACTTGTTCGGAACGGCAGCCGTTGACAACACGGTCAAAGGAACACTGCTTGTCCGTCCTTGGAACGGTACCTTTGATGGGTTCCCGGAATACAACTTCTATTCGCGCGATATCGCATCCGACCTTCCAACCCAGCCGGAAGATCTGGGTGAGCTGAATACCGACGTGAACGGTGTCGTTCAGTTCGTGCCGGACCTTACTCGATTCGCAGAGCGCGCATTCCGCTTGGAGTTCGCCGCAGAAGCATTCGAGAAGGAGTCGGGCCGATCTGTCGTGAGCACTGCTCAGACGCTCGTTTCTTCCGCTCCGCACTTCCTCGGCTGGAAGGCGGATGGAGGTCTCGACTTCGTCGCCAAGGGCGCAGGACGAAAGCTGTCTCTCGTTGCCGTTGGCCCCGATACCAAGGCGAAGGGCCTCGCGGGCGTAAAGATGAAGCTTGATCAAACGACAATGATCTCAGCGCTCGTCAAGCTGCCGAACGGATCGCTCCAATATCAACTCACCCCGAAAGTGAGCCAGGTCTGGGAAGGCGAGCTGAACGTCGAGGACAAGGGTACCGATTTCATGCTGAAGACGGATGAGCCCGGCGATTTCAAGCTTCGCTTCTTCGACACCACCGGAGAGCAACTGGCTGTCGTCAGCTATCAGGTCCACGGCGAAGGAAATACGACCTTCATGGCGGACCGAGCCGCTGAAGTCGGTATTCGGTTGAACAAGTACTCTGTTGAGCCAAACGAAGAGCTCGAGGTATCGATCAACACTCCGTATATCGGTTCGGGGCTGATCACGATCGAGCGAGACAAGGTGTATGCGGCGCAGTGGTTCCGCACTGACACGCTTTCGTCGGTTCAGAAGATCAAGGTTCCGGCTGGGATTGTCGGAAACGCCTATATCAGCGTCGCGTTCGTTCGCTCGCTCGAATCAAAGGACATCTTCGCCTCACCGCTCAGCTACGGTGTGAAGCCGTTCTCGATCGCGCGTTCGGAATACACGACGGCTGTCGATCTCGATGTGCCGGCGAAGGCAAAACCGGGTCAGGACCTCGTCGTGAAATACAAAACGAACAACGCCGGCCAGGTGCTGCTCTACGCAGTCGATGAGGGCATCTTGCAATTCGCGCACTACAAGACACCGGATCCGGTTTCGAGCTTTGTGCCGAAACGCGCGCTCGAGGTCGATACGTATCAGATCCTCGATCTGCTCCTGCCCGACCACAAAATCGTGGAAGAGCTGTCCTCCACGGGGGGAGACGAGGACGTCGGGCTCGGGAAGTTCAAGAATCCGTTCGCGAGAAAGAAGCGTGCCCCGATGGCATTCTGGTCAGGGATTCTGCCTCAGGCGACCGAAGGTACGGTGAAGATTCCGATTCCGGAATACTTCAACGGCACCGTACGAGTCTTCGCTGTCCAGGTGGGGCAGAAGAAGCTCGGTATCACCACGAAGCAAACGGTGGCTCAACATGACTTTGTCATCGATCCGCAGGCACCATATTTCGTGTCGCCGGGCGACGAGTTCGAGGTCGGTGCAACGGTTGCAAACACAGTCCAGGGTTCCGGCAAAGACGTGAAGGTAAGTCTCACCGTCGCGCCGTCGGCAGGATTCGAGCTTGCCGAAAAGAAACCGATGGAGCTCGTCATTCCGGAAGGCGAAGATCGGTCATTCCGCGTGCGGCTGAAAGCAAAGGATGTCCTCGGCGAACAGGAGTTCAAGATCGAGGCATCCGGGCTGAACCGTAAGGAAACGGCGACGGAAACAATCAGCCTGCGGCCGCCGCAAGCACTGAGAACCACACTCCAAGGTGGTATGTATCGCCCGAACAAGGACGGGACGAATGCGGAAAAGTCCCTCACGACCTTCCGCACGATGTACGCGGAGAAGCGCGACGTGACCGCTGCGATATCGTCTTCACCGCTCACGGTCGGGCGGGGGCTGATTACCTACCTGAAGGGATATCCTTACGGATGCACGGAGCAGCTCGTGAGCGCAGCATTCCCGGCCGTATTGTTCGGAACAGATCCGGAGCTCGGGCTCAGCCAGCAGGACGTCGACCGCTTCACGAAGCGCGCGTTCCAAACGCTCAGCAGCCGGCAACGTGCCGATGGATCGTTCGGATTGTGGGATGTGCTCTCCGAGCCGGACGAGCTCTTCACAGTCTATGCGATACACTTCCTGCTCGAGGCGAAGGAGCACTCGCTCGAGATACCGACGACGGTATACTCGCGCGCGAAGGAATGGATGACCGCCTACAGCACCAAGACGTTGTATGACGCTCGCCAGCACCTGACCCAGGCATATGCGCTGTATCTTCGAGCGAGAGACGGTGAGCGCGTCACCAAGGAAGCGCAGAGCCTCGTGTCCGAGCTCGATCGGCAGTGGGGGAACGACTGGCGCGAAACGACCATTGCGATGTTCCTCGCGGCGACGTTCAAACAGCTTCAAATGGACACGGAAGCGAATGCACTGCTGAAGAAGCCCGCTGGAGTCTGGAACGGAACTCGGCTCGGATGGCCGATGAACGATCCGGCCATGCACGCCTCGATCTATGCGTTCCTGACGGCGAAGCACTTCCCGAAGGAAACATGGCTGTCGCCGCTCGATACGCTGCTCGGTGTTTCGGCAATCATCGACAACAAGTCGTTCACCACATTCAACAGCTCGTTCGCTCTGTTGGGGCTCGCCGCAACAGGTGAAGCGCTCAGTCAGAATCAGCGGGAGTTCCTGAAAATACTGGCGAAGGCGAACGCTGATGCCGCTGAGCTTCCGCTTGCCGGCGAACGCATCTTGAACGCTCAGGTTCCGATCGACACCAAGCAATTGGTGTATCGAGGAAAGAGCGGCGAGATGTTCTTCTACGGCGCGAGCGAAACAGGCTATGATCGAGTACAAGCCCCCGCATACAGCTCGGGCCTGACCATCGATCGCGAGCTGCGAAACGAGAAGGGCGAGAAGAAGGACGTCTTCGATCTGAATGAAAAGCTCGAAGTAACGCTCTTCATCAAGGGTTCGGAGTCGTTGACACGCATGGCGATTCTCGAGCTCATCCCAGGCGGATTCGAGATCGACCTCGGTGACGAGGGCCTCGCTTCGAGGAAGTCGCTGCACGAGGATGGAAATACCTGGCATCCGCAGTTCATCGACATCCAGGAAGATCGGTTGATCTTCTTCGGCGACCTTCCGCAGGACACGGTGACGTTCACCTACCGGCTCAAACCGCTCAGCCGCGGGAAATACACCTTTGCTGCGCCGTATGCAGAGGGAATGTATGACCCTGCCAAGGGGTTCCTCGGAACATTGGGAGCGGTCGAGGTGAAGTAACCGACCGGCGAAATGTGCAGGCAATGATATGCGTTACGCGCATGGGCTGCGAAAGCTTTCGCGGATAGCACTCTGGGGCTTCGGAGCCCTCGCTCTCGGATGGTCGGCGCTCGGGCTCGTACCCGCGCCGACCCTCTCCGAGGGACCTGCCGGTTCGAAAGCGCTCTTCGATTCTCGGGGCGACCTTTTGTCGCTCAGCATCTCCGGTGATGAACGCTACCGCCTGACGATTCCATATCGCGAAGTATCCCCGGCGATGGTTCGTGCGGCGCTCCTTTACGAGGACAAACACTTCTTCGGTCACTTCGGGGTAAATCCCCTTTCATTGGTTCGGGGAGCCGCAATGACCTTGCTGTCACCGCATCAACCTATCGGCGGATCGACGATCACCATGCAGGTCGCCCGAATGCGACTCGGGCTGAACACTCGCAGTATTCTCGGAAAGCTCAACCAAATCTTTTGGGCGCTCGTGCTCGAGCGACACTACTCGAAGACCGAGATACTCGAAGCCTATTTCAACCTGGCACCGTACGGCGCGAACATCGAAGGCGTGGGTGCCGCCAGCCTCGTTTACTTTCGTAAACCGGCGAGCCGGCTCACTCAATCGGAAGCGGTGACGCTGGCGGTCATCCCGCAAAACCCCTCATTGAGATGGAAACGTGCGGGCCGGAAAGACCTGGATGAAGCTCGCGATATCCTTGCTGCTCGATTCTCGGGGAAAGGCGAAGGCAAGCTCATTCCCAAGGACTTTGCGTATTCTCCGGCGGATATTCCGTCTCACGCGCCTCACTTCCTGAATCGAATGGAGAAGCTCTATCCGCAGCGGAATGAGTTCGCGAGCACACTGGATGCAGACCTTCAGCGTGATTCTGAAGAGGTGCTGCAGCAGACACTCGCGAGCTTTAGCGATCTCGGCGTCCGAAACGGAACTATCCTCATCGCCGAGCTTCCGGAGATGAAGGTCCGGGCCTACGTCGGCTCCGCCAGCTACCTCAACCACGACATCAACGGATTCGTGAACGGGCTCGAGGCTCAGCGTTCTCCTGGGTCAGTGCTAAAACCTTTCATCTACGGCTTAGCGCTCGATCAGGGTTTAATTCTTCCCGAAACAATGCTTCGCGATGTGCCGATTCGCCTCTCCTCCTATGTTCCCGAGAACTTCGAGCACAACTTCCTCGGCCCGATTCCGGCAAGCGATGCGCTTGTTCGCAGCCGAAATATCCCGGCACTCGAGCTCTTCCGGACGCTGGCACCGGGGTCGTTCTATCACTTCTTGAACGACGGCGGCGTCAGCCGAATGAAATCTGAGGAGTACTACGGCATCGCGTTGGTTCTCGGGGGCCTCGGCACAACGTCTGAGGAGATCGCCCAGCTCTACGGCATTCTCGGAAGTGGCGGTGTGATGCGGCCGCTCGAATTTTTAGCGGACGAACCCCCTCCTCCGGAAGGCCGCCGGCTCCTCTCCAAAGAAGCGGCATACATCGTTCTCGACATGCTCTCGAAAAACCCGCCGGCGCTCGGAAAGTTTCGGCAGCAGCATATTCCGTGGAAGACCGGTACTTCCTACGGGTCACGTGACGCCTGGTCCGTCGGGCTCGTTGGAAACTACATCGTTTCGGTCTGGTTGGGAGAGTTCGACGGAAAACCGAATCCAAACCTCGTCGGCCGCGACCTAGCCGGCCCGGTCTTCTTTTCGGTCGTGGACAGACTCCGTTCGCGCGGAATCCTCCCAACAACTCCCAGCGCACGCGGCTTGAATCTGAAGAAGGTTGAAGTCTGCGCTCTCTCGGGCGCGCTCCCGGGACCGGACTGTCCTCATCGCAAGCAAAGTTGGTTCATCCCGGGCGTCTCACCGATCAAGACCTGCGACATCCACCGCAAAGTGCAGGTTGATCCGCAAAGTGGGTTACGAATGTGTCCCGGCGAACATGGCGGCGAAGACAAAGTTTTCGAGTTCTGGGAGAGTAACATGCAGAAGGTGTTCGTTCAGGCGGGGCTTCGCCGTGCGCTGCCTCCGCCGTATGAACAACGGTGCGGAATGGCAGCGACTGATTCCGGCGACATCCGCATCATCAGTCCTGAGCAGCACGTCGAGTATCGACTCGAGCCGCACCGTGGCCTTGAGCTGGAGCTCTCGGCGTCTGTACCCGCCGACGCAAAGCAACTCTTTTGGTTCGCAGACGACGTGCTGATCGGTCAGGTCGCGCCGACCTTGTCACTTCACTGGCAAGCTAAAGTGGGCCACTTCCTGTTTCGTGCAGTCGACGATCGTGGACGTTCGGCCTCGGTGAACGTACGCGTGTTGCCGCAGGTCGGCGATGACGCGACCGACTTTACACCTCCGGCATAAGCTCAACCGCCCCTACTCCTCATCGGCGTCTGTCCCTTCGATCAGGCGCTTCATCCGGTTCTTCGCTTCGAGACTCAGCTGCGGCGAGTTCCCAGTAGACCCGTCTGCACGAACATGGTGTCGAGCCTGGACCACAAGCCGTCTAAAGTCGCGGCAGAGCTTACAGATCAAAAGATGGAGCCAAAGCCCCGCACTTTCGGCTCTGCTGAGCGCTCCTTCCGCGGCCTTCGATATCAGCTCAGTTGAGCGCTTACACGAAATCATCGCCACGCCTTGCTGATAAGCCGTCTCTGAAGCCCCTCAATTTCCTCCGAAATCGCACCTCTTAGGTTAGTCTGCGGTGAACGATTTCTGTTACAGTCGGGATCTCTCGAACATCGCTGACAATCCGGTGTAACGCGACCACCGAGCCGGCGACTAAGTCTGCGTCCATAGAACCCGCCACCCTTTGAGTGCAGCCCTATGAAAAAGCCCAATAATATCCCGCTCCCCAACTTGAGCACGGCGCAAAAGACTGGATTTTCTCTGCTCTTACTGAGCGGAGTTACCATCTTCATCCTCACCTGGTACCACGTGATCGCCACCGTCTACTGGAAGAACCCGGTCGAGGCGCAGGACCTCTTTCTCGGGGTCGGCATCGGCTACCTGGCTTGGACGGACACGGAGAGCTTCTACCGATTACTTGTGTTCCACGGGGCCGGCGTCCTGCTGCTTTTGGGCTCGTCGCTGTGGCTCTTCAGAAAGACTTCTCTCCGTCGGAAGGCGAAGGCGCTGATAGTCATCGTCGCCTCGCTCCTTGCGGCTCTCGATATTACAGCTTGGCTGTATGCCCCGCAGTGCAGCTCGAGCAATATGTATGTCGGAGCAATGGGCGGCATGGCGGCGCTTCCGCTCCTCTTTCTCGCCCTCACACCGTTTTACCAGATGTGGATTTATCGCAGATGGTCCAGCCCAACCGGAAAACCGAAGCGAGTCGTCGTGATCGGTGGAGGCTTCGCGGGACTTTACGCAGCGATGGGACTGAATAAGAGATTGGGTTATCACCGCGAGCTCGAGATCACGGTCCTCGATCGGAAGAACTACTTTCTCTTTCCGCCACTTCTTCCGAGCGCTGCTGCGGGAACGATCGAGACTCGTCAGGTCTCGTATCCTTTCCGACGCATCTTCGAGACCACGAACATCATGTTTCGAAAGGTCGATGTGACCAAAATCGATCCAAGCGCACGGACGATTTCGGGAGTCATCGAGATCAACGAAGAGGCCAGCGGCCAAGTAATCGCGCGCGAAGCGATGTTCGAATACGATTATCTCGTGCTTGCTCCGGGTTCCGTGACACAGATATTCAACACACCGGGTGCCGCCCAGCACGCGTTCTTCATGCGCGAGCTGAACGACGCCGTCGTCATGCGCAATCATGTGATCGACTGCTTTGAACGGGCGGCGGCGGTCGACGATGAGGCGATTCAAAAGGAGCTCCTCCGTTTTGTCGTCGTCGGCGCCGGACCGACAGGCATCGAAACCGCGACTGAGATCTATGACCTGATCCATGAAGTGCTCCTCCGGCGCTATCCCGAAGTGGATCATCACGTGCCGGAAGTGTGCATCATTCAGTCCGGCGAAAAGATTCTTCCCGGGTGGCATGAACAGGTCGTCAACACCGCGGAGAAGCAGCTCAATAAGTTGATGATCAAGCTGCTTTTGAAAGCACGGGTGACAAACGTGGGGCCGACTTCGGTAACGTTGGGTGATGGAAGGACAATCGCGGCGCGAACAGTAATTTGGTGCGCAGGCGTCAAGCCGTCGGAGCTGCTGACACGAACCAATCTGCCCCTCGATCGCTCGGGTCGTGTAACAATAGCGGACACGCTTCTTGCCAGCGGCTACGACAATGTCTTCGTTCTCGGAGACGCCGCGTATCTTGTCGATTCAAAATCCGGAAAACCGCTTCCTCCGCTCGGTCAGGTCGCTTTTCAGCAGGGCAGCCACACAGCGAAAAACCTCGTGCGTGTCTTGAGCGGTGAGTCCCCGAAGCCGTTTCGCTATTTTGATTTCGGCTCACTCGTATCGGTGGGCGAGCACTTCGCAGCCGTCAATCTCATGGGTGTGCGGATCTCCGGCTTCATCGGCTGGTTCATCTGGCGCACGCTCTACCTGACCAAGCTCGTTGGATTCAGCAACCGGATCCGGGTCATGATCGATTGGAGCTTAGACCTACTGATTGAGCGATCCATCTCGCAAATACGGGACAGCGATGTTCACCGTCTCGTGGTAGCGCACGATCATCGGCCGGCGAGCTCCCCTGCGGACGAAGCACCTCGTCACGAGACCGCTCAGCCACAGGGGACAGCCTGAGCCCGGACCGTTGTTGCAAGCTAGCCCTGATGCTTTTCGATCTCCGACTGAATCCGTGCGCGTGTCGATTGTGAGAGCTTCGGCCCGTCCCCGTCAGCGGCACTTTTGGCGCCCGAACGGAGCAGGTCGAGCTGTTTACGGAACTGTTCGCAGCATTCACAGATGAACAGGTGCAGCTTGAGCATCAGCTGCTCTCGAAGTGAAAGCGGCTCATCCGCCGAACGCGAAAGAAGCTCAGTGGCGCGTTTGCAAGTGATCATTTCGATCCCTCGCTCAACCAATTCTTTTGAATACAATCACGCAAGAGCAAGCGCGCGCGGTGCAAGATCACCCCAACGTTTGTAGAGGAGAGCTGAAAGGACTCCGAGATCTCGTCTCGGGTCAGACCATCGAGCTCTCGCAGCATGAAGATCACTTTGAATTTCTCGGGCAGCTTTTTCAGGCAGCCGTCAAGCACGCCTCCGAACTGTCGCTGCTCAAAAACCATTTCCGGGCTGAGCCCCCACTCTCGCGGACCGGCAGCGGAATGCCAATGCTCATGCTCATCGAAAAACTTGCTCAGGTCGTCCCCTCCGACATCGTCGAAGCTCACCTGCTTCTCCCGAGTCCGCTGGCGGATACGATCGATGATCTTGTTCCGCAAGATCGAAGTGAGCCACGTGCGAACCGTGGAGTTCCCAGCGAAGGAGCGTGCAGATTTCACGGCCGCGAGGAACGTCTCCTGCACCAGGTCTTCCGCGACCTCTTGGTCGCTAAAATGTCGGAGCGTATAACGGAAGAGGTAGTCGCCGTGCTCGTCGACCCAAGCGCGCATATTGAGCTGGGCTTTGATGATCGGAGTCGCAGTCGAAGCCTCGTCGCCCGGCCCAGTGGCGGACACAGCTCCGGCTTGGTCAGGGGCCGTCTGCCCAGCTGTTTGACTCTCTCGAAACGTTGGAGCCATCGGTCATACCTCACGAGTTTCTCCGTGAAAGCTACCACCGCTCATCAACAATCTCCAGCACGAATCGACCGAATTCTGGCACAATACGGGCAGATGCGACTGAAACTCCCGGAAGCTTCGCTCATGAAACGTGCTCTCACCATGATCGCCGAACGGCATTCTCTGGAACGCCTGAAATCCGACGTCGTTTCGCTGATTTCAACGGCAACGCTGCTCTGCGCGGCCGTGTCTGCGTCGAGCCTCCTTCGTTCTGAGCTCTACATTCTCAAGCTGATTCAGGAGTTTCAGCTTCAGTATGCGATGCTCTGCGCAGTCGGACTGCTGGTTGCTCTCAGTGCTCGACGTAAAAGACTCGCTGGTTCGGCAACCTTGGGGCTTCTGCTGTCCGGTGTTTACACGGCGCCGTATGTCCTGCCGAAAGGTCCGGTCGACCCGAATCTCGTCGCGACTCCCATTCGGCTTCTCGCAGCGAACGTCCGAACCGAGAACGTCCATAGCGCCGACCTCGTTGCGACAGTGGAAGACCTGAAGCCGGACGTCGCAGTTTTCACAGAGACCGATGAAACGTGGATTTCTGCCCTCGATAGTATTCGAACACTTCTTCCATACTCTCACGCGCTCCCGCGCGAAGATAACTTTGGGCTGGTCGTGTTCAGCCGATTCCCCCTCGACGAGACGCTCCCCCTTACCGGACCGGGCATTACAACTCCGACACTCGTCGTAAAGTTGCGGCTCAGCTATCAAACACTCTCGCTTATCGCAGTGCACCCTCTCCCGCCTGCCGACGCGAACCTCGCCGAGCTTCGAGATCGACAGCTCCAGGAGATCAGCCGCTTCATCAAAACCCGTTCGACGCCGTGGATTGTAATGGGAGATCTGAACACAACACCGTGGTCCGCTGCAGGGCGGCAGTTTCTCCGTTCAGCCGATCTGGAAGAGGCCCGTAAGGGATTTGGGCCGCTTGCGACATGGCCGAGTTTTTTGGGCCCGTTCGGTATCCCGCTCGACCACATCCTACTTTCGCGAAACCTTGTAGCGAGCGAAGTCTATACAGTTCCTATCCGGGGATCCGATCATCTCGGCCTGTTCGCCGTCGCACATGTCCCTGACACGAAATCGGAGTTTGCGTTGCCCTAGTCGGCTCCTGAGGAACCCTTCACCAAGAGGCCGTTCTTGTGCTAGAAGATGGGCTCTCGCGCTGACTTCTACAGGGATTCCGTGACAGCACTTTTTAACTACACTGACCGCGTAATTCGTTCGTGCGCGGGACACGTCGGCATCCCACTCCTCACGCGTCTCGGTCTTTTTGTCCTTTTCGCGATTCCGACGACCGCGATAGCTCAGCCGCTCGTCACTCTTTCCCATAGCCAGGCGCTCATCGATGATGCGAACGGCGACGGACAGGCAAATCCAGGGGACATCATCGGATATACCGTCCAGGTAACCAATTCCGGCTCTTCGGCGGCAAACAATCTCGTCGTTACGGTTTCGCCGGATCCCAACACTTCGCCGATTCCGGGCTCGTTTAACGTTCACCCTTTTGCCGTCACCGACCAGACCTCCATCACCGAAGACGCGGTGCCGAACACCGTCAACGGAAACGTCTTGCTCAATGACTCCGGCACCGATGCAGGAGAGACAATGGTCGTGAACTCTTTCGGCGGATCCGGTTTGCCCGGGTCGGTAAATGGGTCTTTCGGCTCACTGACATGGGCCGCGGATGGAACGTTCACTTATGCGCTGAACAACGCTCTGCCGGCAGTCAACCAGCTTGCGACCGGCCAGATCCTGACTGAGCAGTTCCCGTATACTATCACCGATGGATCGGGATTCACGAGCAGCGACTTTCTCAAAGTAACTATTAACGGCGTGAACGACGCACCGGCGACTGTCGCGGATTCATACCAGACGTTCAACAATTCAAAAATCACCGTGGATACAGCGCACGGTCTGCTCGCAAACGATACCGATGCCGAGGGACAGACGCTGACGATCTCTTCAGCCGACTCCACATCGACTCTCGGCGCCGCAGTATCGGTAGCGACTGACGGCAGCTTCGTTTACACACCGACAACCCTCACAACCGGACAAACCGACACGTTCAACTACGTCGCGCGGGACACAGCGGGCGCGCTGACTTCAGGAACAGCATCGCTCGTGGCGATTGGGCGGATTCTCTTCGTCGATAATACGAACGTCAGCGGGACGGGAACCTTCGCCGATCCGTATGATAATCTCTTCTCAGCGGTCTCGTCCAACCAACCGAACGACATCGTGTTCGTTTACCGGGGGAATGGAACCAACTCGCGTTTGGATCAGGCCTACATCATCGCAGCCGACAACGTTCAGATTATCGGAGAGTCCACAGGCTTGAGCTTGAACGGAGTTGTTCAAATTCCTGCGGGGCTGCCGCCGGTAATCGGAACCGATCCGATGATCTCGCAACATGTCAGTTTCTCTGTCACGAATAAGTCCTTTACGCTGCGCGGTGTCACTTTCTCCGGCGACGGAGCCCAGTTCTCGAAGGCGTTCTCCGGGACGTACAACGACGGGCTCGCACATGCTTTGACAGTTTCGGACGTGCTCGCGAGCGGTGAAGAGATCGGATTCAACTCTTCGGTCACGAACGGAAGCGCGCTCACCGTGCAGCTCAATCAGGTGAAGGCGAACAGCAATCAGCTCATCGGTTTCGCAGTCGGCGCGGCGAACAACTCTTCAATCATATTTTCCGCGACGGGATCCCAGTTTGTCGACAACGGCACAGGACTGCAGCTGAGCGGCATCGACACATCCTCTCTTACAGCAAGCATGAGCGGCAATACGTTCCGAACACCTACGACAACGAGCGAGGGATTCCGCTTGAGCACGGACAACTCAGCGACGGCCACCGTGTCGTTCACCGGAACCAATACGGTCACGTCGAACTTGATCGGGTTGATACTGTTCAGCCGGTCATCGAACGTTCCGACGGTGAACATCACCAACAATAACTCGATTACCACCAACTCTGTCGGCATCTGCAATGACAGCGGAGAAGCCGTGCTCAACATCGTTCCGGCCTCTCAGCTCAGCGGAAATGATGTCGACATCGACAGCGGAAATTGCGGCGGATAGCGATGACGAGCTTGAATACATCCAGACATAGGCTTCGACAGCTTCTGCGGCGAGGAGCGATAGGCTGCGTCGTTGCTGCGTGCTTTGCGCCGTCCGTCTGCCTTGCTCAATCCGCTCCTATCAAGACACTCCCCGCGGATCCGAGTCGACCGGTTGTCCTCACGTATCAACGTCAGATAAACGGCAACATCGCCGTGTCACAAGTAGTATCAACCGTCAGCGCCACGTCCGGAAACGCACCGCCCATTGCGCCGGTATCGGTCACGACGACTGTCGTTCCTCTCGGTGTCTTTCTCTCGAGCCCCGTGCACTACCTCTGGAACGGCTTTCTGACGATGCAGAATGTCGTCGGCATGCTCAACCGGAGCGGCACACCGCTCGACCTGACGGTCCGGATGCTTGACCAAGACGGTTCTGAGCTCAGCGCGACCGCGCTTCAGGTGCCGCCAAATGGCGAGTATGACCTGGCGGTCAATCTCTTGCCCGGGTTTCGAGTGAACGCCCTGGGAGTTCTGCAGGTTGAGTTTGCTGGGAACGCGTTCGATGGGAACGGCTTCTTCTATCGCTACGCGAAGGACGGGCGCACCTTGGAATTCATGACCGGCGCTCCGTTCGAGTCGAGACTGCTTGGGCCATCTTTTGCTTCATACAACACCATCCAACCGAGCCGACGTACCACACAATTGGCGAACGAGGTGACGAGCTGGCTTGCGGTTTCGAACTTGAACCAGACCGCCGAGAAGGACTTCACCGTCGAGCTGTATGACCAGTCCGGTAATCTCGTCCAATCGAAGAAGCTGACCGTGCCGCCACGCGGCCGTCGCGATGTGTCCGCGGGGCATGAGAATCCGGGTCCCGGACACGTCGGTCTGATCCGCATCGTTCCCGCAGATAACAACTCCGCCTACACTGCAAGCATCATCCGCTACGGCGCGAGCGCTCCGAGCTCGGCGCTCGCAAAGTTTTACCACTTCTCCGTGCTCACACCTGCGCAGCGAGCGAGCTCGACCTTCGAATGGGGCCAGATCTCTCGCGGCGGCGACGGTGAGAATTGGGTCGTTCTTTCGAAT
The DNA here is from genome assembly GCA_046328905.1 of Bdellovibrionota bacterium. GTDB lineage: Bacteria > Bdellovibrionota_C > UBA2361 > SZUA-149 > CAZDWZ01 > JAXLVP01. The sequence continues at coordinate 2,534,976 of JAXLVP010000001.1, read as the reverse complement.
ACGAGTAATACTGCTGGAGATTTCAACCTCAGCTTTCGCTCGAACAGCGGCGCCCAACTCGGCGACATGAACGTTCATCTGAACGGTTTTGCTCAGATTCATCTGTTCGCTAATGGACTCCTCGCGCCCGCGGAATCAGGCGTCGTGAAAGTAACGGCTCTCACTCCGAACAGCTTTGTTGCTGAAAGCGATTTCTATTTCTACGACCGTGCGAACGGTGAATTGACCGCAGCCTATTCGAGCTTGTTCCGACGTCCGACAAATGCGGATAACATCGGCAGCTACAACACCTTCCTCGGTCAGTACAACTATCTCAAGGCATTCAACGTGAACGACGTCGGCGGCGCAACGACGGTGAATAATGTGACGATCTCACAAAGCTCCGGCTCCGCAATCGGGAGCGCCGACATCGCGCTCGCTCCGGAACAGGGTCTCGAGCTCGCGCTTCACGACCTTCCGTTCGCACCAGCGAGCGGATCCTACGGTCCTATCTCACTCACCGATCCAACATTGAGCGTCATTGCGGATGTGCTGCGGCTGCAGTACTCCGTTGACGGGAAGATCAAAGGGATTCAGTCGCTTCCATTGCGATAGCGGTGAGCCGGTTGTCCTTCGATTGATCGCATCCGAAAATCCGGTATTTTACAGGATTCAGAATTCGTTTAGCCGCTCCCTTCATACAAATCGTTCAGTCCAAACATCTTTCGGTGAGATTCGCATCTCCCTGGAAGATGTATCCACCAATAGGGTTTTCCCTCCAACTGTCTTGACGAACGGAAGTGTCGAATCCGCTCGGGTTCGACACTTCCGTTTCAATACTCTTGACTCTTGGGGAACAGTAACGTGTCTCAATCCATTTCCGATCTTCTCCTGCTTGATTCCAAAACATTGGAAACGCTCGCCGACGACTTGCTCAGCGGCAAGCTTACGCGGGGTAAGCCGATCGATTCAGTTCGCGAGCTCGCCGCTATCGATGCGTTGGCGATCTACTCGGCCCTCGCGCAAGGAAACGCTGATACCGAGCAGCGAATGAACGACGGTGAACCGATTCCGGTGCTGCTCCGCGCGCTGGCGAAACATTACTTCGTTGCCGCGCTGGCGCTGTTGTCCCTCCGCTTCTGGGTCCTTCACCGGCGAGAAATAGCGTCGGAGTACAATCGGCTCGGGACGGCAGCCGAGCTTACGGCGGTGCACCACGACAAGCTTGCCTCTCTCTCGCTCGGACGTGATGAGGAAGAGGTCCTCTTCATCAAGGGACTACTCATTAAGCTCGTCACCGTCGACATCAAAACGATGATCTGGAGTGTCCAAGGCCGACCGCCTCAAGTCACAGCGGAACATCTGCGCCGGGAGCTCGCTATGCGTGAACAGATGAACGATCCGAATGCGCAGGCAAATCTAGGTCGGGGGCAAACAGATGCTGAGCTCCTGCATCTGATCGACGCGTTGACGAAATCCGCGCTCCGGTTTTTCATTTGCGCACACGCGTCTCAGCCCCAGCCGTCGTAGCCATGGCATCTGAGTGCGACCAGGAAGGTGAATCCGGTGGATACATCTTCCTTTGCTACAGCCTCAACTCAATCAATAGCGGTAATAAGGATAGGGTGCCGGATACGGCCGGCTCATGGCACCCGCCGCGATCGCAGCCGAGCTCGATTGATGAACAAGATCCTGCTGCAGGACACAGTTCCGCATCTCCGGAGTGTCCGGCGTGAAGCCGAGCTCGATGCAGCGCTTTTGATAGTCCGCTACCGTCGGCGCGCAAGCTTGAAGCGACAACAAAGTGAGCCAGACGCAGGCGATGCGGCAGGCCGCTCGACAATTATTTCTCTGACCAGTCATAGCTCCACCCTTTCCGTACAGGATAAACAAATGACCTCACTCCCCGCACTGATCGCTATCCGACCTGTGCGAAACTTTTGAGCTGCCAAACGACCTGCAGCTCTGCGATGAGCTGCTGGCCCGAATCATACACTTTCGGTCGCAAGGTGACCTCACACACCTCGCCGGACGCGAGGCGTTGATCAAGCGAAGACAAGCTAAGCTCCTGAGGCAGCTCACAGACGGCACGTAGTCTCGAGCGGCCTTGCTTCAGGTAAGAAACGTGCAAGTCTTTCATAATCAATCGGTAGCGTGAGAGGTCGATTCCTCGAAGAAGCAGCACTCCCGAGCTGAATTCACCCGCTGCAGCGATGGCGCAAGCATGGATGCCGCCGAGATGATTCTTGTTCGCCCGACGAACCGGGAGATTCACCTCCACCTGATTGTCAGAGATCGAAGCGAGCGATATCCCATGTCCGGCGTTGAACGGGATGACTCTCTGCAGCAACCAGTTGAGCAAGGAGAGCTTCAGCGGTGACGTCGCTGCGGACCGGATGAGCTTTGCCGAAAGGACAACGAGCTGTCGCTTCACTTCGTCGGCCCGCGCATTTTGGTGAACATCTCTTTGAGCTGCGCACGAGGGAAAAGTTGGGTCACGAAGTTGAACTGCCCAGCATTGAGGTGCTCGCCGCCGTCGACGGTGATTGATTCTCCGGTGATAAACGATGCCATATCAGAAACCAAAAAAGTCGCGAGATGAGTCAGCTCCTCATGCTCGCCGAATCTGCCGAGCGGGACGCGTTTTTTGAATGCATCCTCAAGAGCTGGAAGCGGCACAAGCCTTGACCAAGCTCCTTCTGTAGGAAATGGACCCGGCGCGATAGCGTTCACGCGGATGCCATATTCCGCCCATTCGGCGGCCAAGCTCTTGGTCATCGCGAGCACCCCCGCCTTCGCGCAAGCTGAAGGCAGGACAAACGCGGAACCCGTCTCGGCGTAGGTCGTAACAATACTCAGCACAGCGCCCGGCAATTTTCGATCAATGAGTCGCTTTCCGAAGTGCCGAGTGCAGTGAAACGAGCCGTTCAAGACGATGTCGACGACCGATTTGAAAGCGTTTGCGCTCAGCTCCTCGGAAGATGCGAGGAAATTACCGGCGGCGTTGTTGACGAGCACATTCACGCCGCCTGCCACAGACTCCAATTCATCGAACATCTTCCCCACGGCTGCATCGTCACGCACGTCGACTTGGTAGCTGAGGGCGTCCGTGCCAAGCTGCGAAGTTGCACCGTCCAATTTCGCTTGATCCCGGCCGCAAATCGCGACACGAGCGCCCAGGGAAGCAAATCGCTTGGCCATGGAAAGTCCCAAACCACTCCCGCCACCGGTGACAAGAACTATCTTTCCCTGCAAGCTGTCGGCAGTAAACATATCGCGACCCTTATTTTGACATCATCTGATAAACACCGTCCCAATTCGAATCTGGCGGCGAGAAAGCAAACTCTTCGCAACGCATCACATATTTTTTGCTCGGAATATCACCGGGCGAGATGGCGAGGACCTCTTTGAACTTCCCTATCGCCTCTTCCCATTGCCGTTCGGTATAGAGCCGACGTCCCTCTTGGAAGAGCGCTTCAACGTCTTCACGGGTCGATGACGAACCGCGTCTGCCAAGGAGCTGGTAGATTTTCACGGGCACCTTCTGACCCACGACGCGAATCACATCGAGCTCTCGCAGGAGGAAACCATCTCCAATCTTTTTTGCGGTCGACTCGCTCAAGATGACGTCCGTGCCGTAATACTTGTTCGTCCCCTCCAGACGCGATGCCAGGTTCACCTCGTTGCCGAGCACCGTGTAGTTGAAGTGTTGCCCCCCACCGACATTGCCGGCGACGAGCAATCCGCTGTTGATACCGACGCGCACGGAAAGACTGACTCCGGTCAGCTTCTGCTCCTCGACGGCGAGCACCTTAATTCTTTCCTGGATGTCGCAAACCGCAGAACAAGCTTTGATCGCGTGATCCGGAGTCGAAATCGGGACACCCCACACCGCCATAATGCAATCACCGATGTATTTGTCGATCATCCCTTGCCACTTGAGCACAACGTCGGCGCAGGCACCTAGGTTCCGGTTGATGAGCTCGATCAGCTCTTTCGGTTTCAGCCGCTCAGAAAACGCCGTGAATCCGGAGAGGTCGAGGAAGATGACCGTGCCTTCGATTTCCTCTCCTCCGAGCTCGAGACGATCCGGATTGTTGATGAGCTGCGCTACAAGATCAGGAGCAAGGTACGTCGAGAAAGCCTTTCGGATAAACGCCTTTTGCTTATAGGTGTACCAATAATGGATAAACGGACATCCGAGGTAGGAGATGCTGAGCGGGACAAAAAGGTAGACCGGCGCGATCACGAGCTGTTGATTCTCGAAAAAATACATCGTCGCGGCGCCGAGAATTCCAGTCCAACCGGCATACAGGAATGACGAGAACACCGGTCGGTAGGTCAGAAAGAGCAGCGCCGAAAGAAAACCCACTACAAGACCGATGCTGCGACCATAGCTCGCTCCGAGGCTCGAAATGAAATTGTCCCGCACGACGTTCAGCGCCGCGTTCGCATGAACCTCGACACCCGGAATATAAGCGCCGTCTTCACGAGAAAAGGGGCAGAGAAAATGGTCCGCCGTCGGGCTGTAGATATTGGCTTCGGACGCTGCTGAGACCCCGACGAAAACCAGTTTATCCTTGAAATAATTCGGCGGGAGATACGTGGCCGGATCGAGAGCCTGATAATAGGAAACTGTCGGAACGGTTCGAGCTGGGCCCGCAAAATTGATCCATCGCAAACCCGCATCGTCAGTTTCCACCGCGTCAACGGTTTCCGCCTTGGTTTGCCCGAACGCCTTTGCGGCTTCGACTGCAAAAGCGTCGCCATCCGGGAATTCGAGCCGAATCCGGCGCAGATAGCCGTCAGCTTCCGGCGCAATACTCACGAAACCGGTTCGGGGCGGATGGGTCAAGCGATTGAGGATCGGATCCGGGGATACAATCTTCATCTGCTGATATCCGAGCACCGGGTCCGTCATGTAGCTGAAGTCTTTGGCGAGAACGACGTTCGGATGCCTCGACACTGCGGCTGCAAATGCAGCGTCCTCCTCTTCGGAAGACGGCTCAGCGAAGAGGATGTCAAGCGCAACTGCTTTGGCTCCCGCAGCAAACAAGCTATCGAGCAGCCTTCCATGGATGCTTCTTGGCCACGGCCACTGCGCGTTCAGCTCGTCAAATGACACCTCATCAACGGCGACAACGACTACCTGGTCGGGGCGAGGCAGTGGGCCGCGCAATCGGAAAAGAGCGTCGTAGACCGGGCGTGACCAGGCTTCGGCGAAGAACGTCAGGACAAGCGCGGAAAGTCCTGTCAGCAGGGCAGCGATGATGAGCCTCGAGCGTGGCCGTATTCGCTGCTTGTCTTCAGTCATTGCGCAACACCCACAGGGTTAGAAGCTTAACGAGAGATTGAGCTGAGCTCCGAAGCGCGGCAGCACAGGATCTTCATCGGCAATGGCTGAGTACTCGAACTCTTGATCGAGCAGGTTGTCAAAGCCAAGTGTGACCGCACCGCCGTGATGATCGAGCTCGTAACCGATTCCAGCGCCGAGCATCCAAAAATCGTTGATCGTCTTCGGGTCTTCGATTCCAGCGCGCTCCTGGTATCGATAGGTCGCGCGTCCGTAACCGAAAAATCCTGTCGGGTCAAAATAGTTCAGACCTGCGCTCGCCCGATTAGTTTGAGTTTCCGGGAACGGGTCGTTCTCGTCGAAGCGCTCGAACTGATAGTCGAGCACCGCAGCAAATCGACTCCCAAGGATCTGGTAACCATACGTGCTGACTCGATCAACATTTGCATTTCCGGTAAGCCGTTCGACGCTTTCCACCGCGGTCGCTTGCTGCGATCCGCGGTCATAGTCAATTCCTCCGTTTACAATTGGAACGTCGAGATCGATCTCCCGGCGCTGATAGCTGAGCCCGGCGAACGTTTTCTTGCCGAACTTGAGATCGAGTCCTGCCCCGTAGAGATCCTGAGAGCTGCCCCGCACCCCGTCGAAGACCTGATTGAACCCGCCGACAAATGTCGGCTCGAGCGGACCAAGTCCTCCGCGTCCGGTTCGGTCGAGAGACCGGCTATAAACAAAGCGAAGGGAGGCCGTATCATTCAGAGCAACGACTGCCCCTGCTTTCGGGCCGAACTGATCTTTGGTGTACGTATCGTCTGTGAATGGAGTGCGGAAGTTATTGTCCTGATAGCGGAGCCAGCTATAGGTGAGGCCCGCATCGAGGTCGAGCCAGCGCGTCGCGTGCCACGTCGAGTAGGTGAAGGTCTGGCTCGTCACCTCGTCATCGGCAGTACGGCTGAAGACTTCCCGTCCCTGCAGGAAGCCCAGCAACGGCTCGCTCCCCGGATCAGAGATTGTCGACCGCTCATCGCCGTCGAGATGCTCAACGCTCGCGCTCGTTCCGGCGACCACCGAAACGAGGTCGGTGTCCCAGAGCAGCTGTGCATCCGCACGACCTAAGTGTTGCTTCACTCCCGTGTGCTCGTCGGTTTTCGCGTCGAAGAAAAACGGCTCGCCGGTAACCGGCATCCCGTTCTCACTCACTTGCAGAAAGCTGAGGCGCTGGTTATTTGCCAGGTTCTGACCGTCGAAATCTCCGTAGTTGTAGAACGCTTGGGTCACAAAATGAAGTCCCGGGCCGATCCGTCGATGGTATCCGCCGCGCACGAGCGCTCCGTCGAAGTCGCTCTCGAAGTCCGGATCTTCCTGACGGGGATTGAAGTTGACATTGATGTCACCTTGGTCACTCGACGTCAGCGCTGCGTCCCAGACTAGGGTGTCGTCAGCGGTAAGCCCATACTGTCCGAGGGAGAAGAGCTGGTTCGTTCGGAAAAAATCGTTATCGCGGAACCCCTGGCTCGAGAGCCCGTCATACCCCACGTTCATCGCGAGCGTTCCAGTGTTGAAAGTGTAGGATGCGCGTCCACCAAACGCATTTCTCTGCGAATCTCCGAGGACGGTCACCCGAGCGCGATCTACCGGCCTGTCGAACAGCGTATTGTATTCGTTGAGCGATGCCTCACCCCCGATGTTCAGATCATTGGCGTTGAACGAGACCGGCGAAAGGAGACGGCCGAGCAGATTCTCCGTAACCTGTGCTCGACTGTTGAGTTGGGTGTTGTTGTACAGATCCGCGAGCAGGAAGTGCGCGGAGTAGTTCGTGTAGTCGCGATTGAGCGCGCGCACAGCCTCCACTCGAGCGAGGTCGTTGAAACCCAGGCGGCTATAAATTTGGCCGAGCCCGCTGCTTCGCGTGCCCTGGTCTTGATCGAGAAGCAAGCGAGAGCGAAACACTGCGCGATTGTCGTTCCGTTCGATCGACTCTTGCACATCCTCGAGGGCTTCGATGGGGCGATGTGTCGCAAGCTTGGCGTAGGCGCGGTAGAGATACGGAGTTGGGTCGTTCGGATCGAGGTCGATCGCACGCTGATACTCGTGAATGGAGAGATCTTCGCGCTCTTCTTCGTAGTAGGCCTTCCCAAGGTAGCTGCGATACAAGGCTACAGCCGGGTCGAGCTCAGCCGCCATCTCCAGATCGCGGCGGCCCGCAGCGAGATCTCCCCGCCGAATTTCGGCGAGGCCCATTCCAAGCTTCGCAAGCGCAAACGCGCTGTCGATTCTGAGCGCGTCGGAGAAATTCTCAATTGCTTGGTCCGTGTTCAACTCCACGAGGTCAGCAAAACCAAGCACCGTGCGCGCGTAAGCGTTCCCGGGGTCGCGAGCCAGTGCCTCCTGCGCAACACGCACAGCAGATTCCCGATCGCCGAAGCCGAGGAGAAGCTCTGCGAGTCTCGCACGAGCAACCCCGCTCTCGGGACTCAGCGCAATTGTCCGCTCGAGAAGCGCAAGCGCTTCGTCTAACCGAAACTGCGACTGACGCACGAAGGAAAGAGCCAAATGCGCGGCCGCAGAGTCAGGAGCAAGCTCGATTGCGCGAGATGCCATCTGCTCAGCGTCGGGAATGTTCTGCTTCACGACTGCAATCACAGCTCGTTCGGAGAGCGTCGCTGCTCGGAGTCGCGCGTCGCTTGTTGAGGACAGACGTGATTCAGCTGCTCCGAGCGCGTTGGACGCGGCTTCGACCTGTCCGACCGAAAGCAGGAGCGCTGCCTCCAGCAAATGGCTTCCCGCGGGTCTCTCGCTCGAGCTGCGGAGCATCGCGAGAGCTTCGCTTCCTTTCCCGGCTCGATACAACGTGACGGCACGGCCGAACGTGCTGACCCAGCTGTTCGCAGAGAATGCGTTTGACGCGACAGCGAAATCGCCGCGCTCGAGAGCGCGGAGCCCCAGCCTTTCATCGGAAGATGCTGCGGCCTCGACGTCAGCGAAGTCTTGTAGGTCAAGCACAGCAGGATAATAGAGCGCCCACTGGACTGTATCGATCGGACGGACGAGAATTTGCTTTACCGGCGCAGATCCGGCACGTGCGATGGCCTGCTCACCCTTTCCGAGGCTCACCGAACCAAATTGATTTTCCGCATCGACCGCGCCGTCAAGCACGCTGACGACCGTTCGGTCATTCGCAACTTCGACGACGAATTCAGTTCCGCGCACAGAAGCGCTGATGTGCGGTGTTTGAATGCTCGGTGCTTCCTGCGGCTTGCGGCTAAAGAAATGACCCATTCCTTCGAGAACGGAGATCCGGCCTTTGGTCTCAGCAGGAGCTTGGTCAAAGGTAATCGTAGTCTTCTCGTTCATGCGAACGAGATAACCGGTCGAAAACCTGACGCCGGCACGGCTCTGATCCAGCGTGCGAACACCATCATGCAGCGCGAACTGTTGCCCGGAAGCGATTGAGGACCATGCCTTGCTCGGTGCGACGAGACCCTCGACCTTTCCCTCCGCTGATGCGAGCTCAGCAAACGACTGCGCCGCTGCGCAGCGTTCATTTGCAGCTGAGAGCAGCGCGAATAGGATGAGACAGAGAGAGAAAGGGGAAAACCGAGACGGATACAAACGCTGGGGTATCATCGAAAGTTTGTACGCAAAATTTGCGGTTATCACATCGGACTGGCGGCTGCTGCTTTTTCCGTCTTAGCACCATTCGCTCTTCGAGGCATGAGTTCCTGCACCTTTATCCTTCTTGTAGCTCGGTGGTTGAGCGATGGATTCTGTGATACGCGAGATCCCGCAGTTCAAGCATCTCACGCGCCGGAGCTACCTACTGATGAAGCCAAAATTCGCTCGTTTCAGATACCTCGCTTGGCTGGTGCTCACTCTCAGCCTTTGGGCGTGTCACGGGGTTGAAGATCGCGGCGCGGATCCGACGACGCAAACAGTTCGAACCACTGCGGCTTACCGAAGCCTTCACCTCGGACAAACTCAGAGCCCCACGAGCCCAGTGGCAACGACCGCGGCTGCGAACAACGGCGAGGCGATCGTCATTCTGAATCACACACCCGGCGCGCCCCAGGTCGATCACGTGCTTTACGTCACGCCGGATTCGAGCGTCGTCCGGATAACATACGCGGACGGAAACCTCCCCTCATCTGCGGAAGCGGACGGCGTCACGGTGAATTTTTCCAACTACACATCCGCAAGCGTCCAACTCGAGATCTTGCCGGAGAACGGTCAACCGATCAACGCCGTAATTCCTCTCGACGACATTTCGCAAAAGCTCGTTCCGGAAATTGCGACCGTTCCGCGAGTTGCGCGCGCAGAAGAAGCGCCAAACGTTATTCGAGGACTGTACTACCGAGCGATCGTGGGCATCCGATTGTTCGGCTGCGGCACACAAGCCGCCTTGACCGCTCAAGGCATCACCACGCCTCAACCATTTCTCCACGTCGCTCAAGCGGCGTGCGACTCATTGCTAGTCAGCCTTTTGAGAGCATTTCTCGCCGCCGGCGATTTCGCAAACAACGTCATTCCCGGCCTTACCGAGGAACCCGCGTGCGATTTCACACAGTCGGGATGGATTGACAACTTCGACCTGGCGACTCAATGCGCCCTCGGGATCGGGCTACAGCTCGTCGATGCGATCGAGAAGAGCTTCCCAGACCTACACAGCGCCATAGTGGGCACAACTCCGACGCCGCAACCGACCGCGACTCCGACGAGCACGAACAATAACTCCAATCAGGACAACAACCAGTCATCGCTCCACTGCCGTCAGGGCAAGTTCCGCTGCGACAATGGGAATCGTGCTTGCAACGAGGACGTCTGCGACGGAGTAGACAACTGCGGCGACGGCAGTGACGAGTCCAGCACGGTGTGCACATCGGAGGTCATCTGCTGCAAAAATTCAAACGGCTGTCCCGGAGAGGGTGCCGGCGCGTGCGGAGTTACGTGCTGCTGCTGCGGAAGCAACCAGAAGTGCGGGCGCTTCTTCCTCGATGGATGCGTGAGCGCTCCCGGAAGAGCTGCGCCGGAAAGTTTCGTTGAGCGGATGGTCACGCAGGAGAGACGCTAACTCGCCCTACGCCCCGCCGTGGAAGAACTCATCGATCGTCCTCCGCTTCTTCGACGGAAGCTGCGACTTCTCATGGAACGAGTGGCACATCGTGCAATCACTCTGAACCTTGTCCTTCGTCCCGGGATCCGCGTGGCACGATCGGCAATTTTGAATGCCCGGCAGGAGCACATCATTTGTCGCCTTGGAGTGGCGCGCACTCTTGTGGCACGACTCGCAATCCACTGCGTCGTGCGCACTGTGAGAGAAAAGTGCCGGCTTCATCCAATTCGACGGAATCTGCGGCGGCAGCACTTCGAACGCGCTACGCTCGCCGAGCTCTTGCGGCGGGATGTCTTTCCGCTCGCGAACATCGTGGCAAAGGAAGCATGCGGTCTTCGAGAAGAGCATCTTCTCGGCGGCACGGCTCTCCTGCTCTACGACTCCGCGCTTGAAGTCGTCACGCGCAGCGGTTTCGGTCGGCAGGCTTTCACCTGGCTTGAGCCGAGTATTCACAAATTCCTTCGCCTTTGCGTCCTGTTCGGAGGAAAGCAGCAGCTTTGCATATTCGGCATAAAGAAACTTGTAGATGTCGTCCGGACCGTTGCCATGCGGGACCACCTTCTCTGGAAGTCGCTCGTCAAAGCCTAACCGGTGGCAGTCTGCGCAGTGCTTTTTGTAGTTGATTGGCTCAATCGATTTTCCGGTCGCCGATAGCTCGTGGCAGCTTCCGCAGGTGAGCGTCTTCTCTCCGTTGCTCGACCGCAGCGGGCCCTTCAGGTGCAGCTCGTGGTTGAGCTTGACGTTGGAATGGTCGGCCAGCTTATCGGTCTCCGACAGCCGAATCCGCAAGATTTCCCCCTCACCCGGCTTGACCGGCGGCACGAGCACGGAGAATTCGGGATGTTTTCCGAAGCTCGCAACATCCGCGCTCTTCGCCTTCTGATCAATACGTTTGATGTTCCCATGACATTCGGTGCACGTTTGCGGGCGATGCAAAACTAGGCCGGCGTCGCCTTTGTGCTCGACGTGGCAGCTCGTGCACTCACCCTGTAACTGATGGTTCGCTTTGAGCGCGGCGGAGTGCTCGGTCACCGCGTGGCACGAAGTGCACTGCGACTCAGCAACCTTTGCAAACGGCGTGTTGTGGCAGGTCTCGCAGTCTGACGCAAAGAACTGGTGCTTATTCGAGATCGGACCACTGCTCCAGCTTCTCTTTGCGCCCTTTGCGAATGGAACAACGAAAAAGAAAGCCATGACCAGGACGCACAAAAAGCTTGCGATGAGCGTATATGACGGAATCCGGCCGCCCAGATTGAGATGCTTGAGCTCCTCTCCTACCTGCTCCTCTCCGTCTCGAGCTTGAGAAAGCTTGCGCTTCTCGAACAGCCCCCATTCACCTTTGGTCCGCGTAACGCTGAGGACAACATCTCCGAGTGTGAGCGTATCGCCTGCCTGGAGCTGTTGCCTTTGGATGAGTCGGTTATTGACCTTTACGCCGCTGAGCGAGCCGAGGTCCTCGACTGCAAGGACGTCCCCTTTTACTGAGAGCTTCGCGTGCTTCAGAGAGACGTGCGAGCTCTCGAGCAGGATATCCGCTGCGCTGCCGCGTCCGAGAATCAGCTCCTCTGCAGAGTATTCCTGCGAACGAGTATCTACCGCCCCGTTCTTGCTGATCACTTCGATGGTGTAACGAAAAGACATAGTTCGATTCCGAGCAGCGACTTAGCGGTAGTAAAAAACAGAGAAGATGTGAATTCCCACTGCCGTCAGGAGAGCGAACGAGCACGGCAGGTGGATAAACAGCCACAGGCGGAGCTTGGTCAGGATCGCGACCTCTTCGAGCACATCGGAGACGAGCATGCGCTTCTTGTTCATCAGCGAAATCAGCTTGAGACCATCCGATTGCTCCTTCTCCGGAAGCTTGGCAAGCAAGGTGCTGGATTCACTCTTTTCAATCTGATTCGGTCGGTTCGCGAAAAGGGCCTTGGTCAACGACGGCTTGAAGCGGAAATCGGTCTGTCTGTAGAGCGACTGGAACGTATCGCCTTTGTCTTTACAGAGGTTGTTGATATCTGCGTCGAGCAGATGAAGCTGCGAAAGCAGCTTTTTCATCGGCGCCCCGCCACGATGAGATTTAATCCGCGAGGCAAGCGTAGAATAATTGAGAGCTCCCCAGATGCCGCTCATGATGACGACCACCATGAGCGCATAAGCGAGGGTGTGGACGTTCATGCCGAAGCTGAAGCCCGAATGAAGCGGAACGATGAAGAGAAGCGCGATTCCTAACCACACGTGCGCTGAGAGCCATCCTTGAAGCGTCCCGACGCTCGACGAATAGCTGCGCTTTCGTACTCCGAACCACATGAGATAAAGAATGCCCGCGGTTGCAATCCCACCGTAGGTATAACCGATCAGAGTGTCTCCGCCCGGCCCCTGCAGTGGATCGTCATTGAAGTAGATTACCGACAGAACAACCAGCAGCGCTAGGTTCAGCCAGAACCAACGATAATTCTTATAGTCGTAAAACGATGCCAGGTTCACGAACGTTCTCCTTGCTTCTGCAGAAAAATCTCACGCAATTGACTTGGGTTCACTCGCATCGCCGCACCCGTCGGGCAGGAACGAACACAAGCGGGTCCGCCGCGGAGCGACTCGCACATATCGCACTTGGCGGCATGAGCAGGACCTTCTTCTCCCTTCCCCCCGAGACCGAACATCGAAAGCAGCGAGAACCCGTGACTCACGTGATCATGGACAAGCTGAATGACGCCGTATGGACAGTTCTGAGTGCAGTTCCCGCATCCGATGCAGCTATCCCGGATGATCACTTCCCCGCTCGCCAAACGTGTCAGCGCATCCGGGGGACAGTCGGTCATGCAAAGCGGATTTTCACAGTGGCGGCACGAGATCGGTATTTGCACGCTCGCAAACGTCTTGCCGCCCTTTCGATCAAGGCGGCTCTGACCGTTATGGGTCGATGCGCAGGCCTTTTCGCAGTTGTCGCAAGCGACGCAGCGATCAGAATCAATCATCAGGAAGTTGTCCGCGTCGGTGACCCCTTCAGCCATCATGAAGTCGAGGATCTGGCCGGTCGCGATACTGCTCTCGTCGGTGATGTTTTCGATCTGTCGTGACGCGGCGAGCTGCTGAATGCGCTTCTTCGTCTCGGCGTTCTTGTCGAGGAGCTGCTGAAAATCGACCTTATCGATCATGATCGTTTCCAGCGGCACTACCGCAGAGACAGTTGCGCTTCGAGTCGAAGTTTCCGGCGTGAGGAGCGCCATCTCACCAACGAGGTTGCCCGCAGCGACATAGGTCTGGGTGACTTCGGTGCCCCGAGAGCTCCGGCGCGAGATTTTGACTGAGCCCTTCCGGATGACGTAGCACGTGTCTCCCGGGTCTCCTTCTTTGAAGAGCACTTCGTGCCGTTTGAAGTTTTTGATCTTTGTCCGGCTTGCGAGGTCTTTGCAAAACGCCGGATCCGCATCAGGGAAGACGGTCGTCTGCAGCGTGCGGACCATGAATGTTTGGTCGAGCATCTGCTTCAGGCTGGCAACAGAGCTGTTCAGCTTCAACATCTGCTTGCGCGGTGTTTCGAGCAGAATCGATTCTTCGAGCGTCTTGACCGTGGCCGAACGTCGTCTGCCGGAGAGAAGTCCCATCTCACCGAAATAGTTCCCGGCTTCGACCTTCACGCCGGTCCCGCCCGCGCCTTCGATTTGCACCTTTCCCTTCACAATAGAGAAGAAGGTGTCTGTGTAATCGTTGCGAGCAAACACGGTTGCGCCCGGCTTGAGGATGTGGACTGTCGAATCGATGATCATTTCGCGGAACTGCGGTTCGCTCAGATCTCTAAAAAGCGGAAGCGCGTCGCGAATGAGCTTGAGGTTATCGTTTGCACTGCCGGGGAGCACCTGGAGCTTCTCTTCGACCAGCACCTGGTCTGCCGGCTCGACCGTGCGTCCGAGAATATGCTCGATCACTTCGAACCCTTGGTTGAGCGCGTGACGGATCAGCGGATACCCGATGAGCGCACCGAGAATGTAGAGCCCCGGAATATTGCTCTCGTAACGAGAGTTGACTACGGGGACAGCGTTCGGGTCCTTGCTTGGAAACTGAATGCCGAGGTCCTCGAGAAATTTGCGCGGGAGAACACAGCCCAAACGAGCGATAATGTGGTTGCATTTCAGCTCGACTTCGCCGTCCGGGGTGTTGATGAAACAGCGATCCGCCTCGACACGAGCCATGGTAGCGTTAAAGAATGGCCGCACCTTACCGGCGTTGATCGCGCCCATGATCAACGCGGCGTTCGCGTCCTTCGCCCGCGGAAACTCCGCGCTCCGGTTCAAGATGGAAACGGTGTTGGTTCCGGCGAGTGCAAGCGCGTTTTCGATCGCGGCGTCGCCGGCTCCGACGACGAGCACATCCTTCCCTTTGAACGCACCTGGGTCAGCGAGTGTGTAAGCGACATGAGACATGTCATCACCCGGAACACCGAGCTTTCGCGGTGAGCCTTGGACACCGATGGCCAAAATAACATGTTTGGCAGTGCAGCTCGACGGGCCCGCTTCGATGCGGAAGCCGTCATCCTGCTTCTTAATCGCGGTGACCTCTGAGCGTCGGATGTTCAGGCCGCCTGTCTGCGCAGCGGCGTTCCAGCTCTCGAGAATGGACTCCCGGCTTCCAGCCTCAAAGGGCACTCCTCCGCGGAGGGGAAGCTTCATCGGCTCCGCCATCACGTGCTTGCCGAGCTGATAGTCGTAAATGGTGTTGCCGAGCTCGCGCTTTTCGAAGAGCACGTGTGAGATTTTGTTCGCGGCGGCGTTGTGCGCGGCTCCAAGCCCAGCGGGACCGGCACCGATGATTGCGACTTCGAAATCGAACGGCATGATGAATCAGTATCCTTGAGGAGTGGTGATCAAAGACTACGCGGAGGACGCTTCACGACCGCCGCCATCTCATCGTCCAACACAACGAAATGATGAACCAAAAAAAGAGAGCTTACGACCCGGCGGAGATGAGTGGCTGCAAACCGTACGAGTCGTAAAAACATAACACCGTTTGATGCAGTTGATTCGATTGTGGATTGATTCAGCAAGCAAAAAAGATATCGACAGAACTGCTCGGCATTACCTGTCTCTAAAACGCCTCCTGGCGGTTTTTATCGGCCCTTCACGCGAGCTCATCAACAAGCGCGAATCGAACCTATCCTCGTAAAAATCTAACTCCCGTAACTACTCAAAATCTGCCCGGGGGAACACGTGTCACGACGATTGCCGATTGCGGTGAGCTGCGGTTTTCTTTTTCTGCACAGCGTCGGGGTTCTCGCCGCAGAAGCGCAGGCCCAACCCGCGAAGATCGTGTCGGTCCGCGAAAATGCGACCGTTCGTTCGGGCGGCGAGAAGTCACCGGCAGCGGTGAGCCGCCCCGTCGAATCCGGCGAAGAGCTCGAAACTGACACAGCGGGACGCTTGTCGATTCTTCTCCCGAACCAGATGCTGCTCAAGGTGGCAGAGCAGACTCAGTTTCTTTATTCGGGGAGCTCCGCCGGCGGTGTCAGCGGGAAGCTCAACTTCGGTCGAGTCTGGCTTCGCGGTCAGAAACAGGAGCAACCGTTTGAAGTCACGACGCCGACTGCGACTGCGGCAATACGCGGAACCGAATGGTATATGGAGGTCGCCGCGAACGGCACGACGAAAGTCGGAGTGCTGGACGGAGTGGTGGAAGTTTCGAACTCTTTCGGAGCGGTCGAGCTCTCGTCACGTGAGCAAGCCCTCGTCGAACCTGGGAAGCCTCCGGTAAAGCTGGCGTACGTAACACCGCCCAATGCGGTCAACTGGACGCTCAACTACTTCGGGCTCTGGGATCGAGCGGATTTCGGCCGCGCTGACCCGGCAGTTGCTCCATTGCTCGAACAAATCGTCACCTCTTATTACGCCTCCGATCTTCCGAGAGCTGCGTCTTCGCTCCAAACTGCAGAGAAGACGGGGAAGAGCTCAGCGGCCGTCGAAGCGGCCCACGCATTTCTTCTCATGGTATCCGGGAAAAGCGAGCAGGCCGCAGAATGGTTTCGGAAGGCGAGCCGAAGCGACGCTGGGTGGGCGCTTCCTCTCGCACATCTGTCGCTCATCTCCCTCGTAGAAAGCGATCTCAAGGCGGCCGACGAGCTCGCAGCGCGAGCGGTCCAGCTTCAGCCGGACTCGGCAGTTGCACACCTGGCGAGAGCTTATGCCCTGAAGGGGCTGCTCAAGCTCGATGATGCCTATCCTGAGGCTGTCCAAGCTACCGACCTTTCACCGGACTTTCAGGAGGCGCTGCTTATCGCGGCGCAGATCGCTATCGAGATGGGACGACTCGCCGACGCACAAGAGTATTTGCGTCGAGCTCATGACGACCGTCCTCCGCTCGGCCGGAAGCGGACGCTGGAGGGATTCCTCGATCTCCGGCTCAACAGGACGCAGGACGCTGCCGAGCGTTTCGCGGAAGCAACGAAGCTCGAGCCCGACTCGGCGGACGGATGGCTCGGCCTAGGAATCGCTCTCTTCAAACAGAATCGTGAGGGTGAAGCGATCGATGCAATTACGAGAGCAACGCTCATCGCACCCCAGGTCTCGGACTATCAATCGTATCTTGCGAAAGCATATGCTGAGCTGGGACGAAACAACGAGGCGAGACAGGTTCTGATGCGAGCCAAGCGCCTTGATCCGAAGGACCCGACGCCATATCTTTACGACGCGCTGATCCATCAGGCCGAGTTCGAGCCCGGCCAAGCTTTTCTCAGTCTCGAAGAGGCTCGGAAGCGTAATGCAAACCGAGCGGTATTTCGCTCACGATATCTGCTCGACCAGGATCAAAGCGTCGTAACGAGCAATCTTGCGCAGGTCTACCACGAGATCGGCTTCGATCACACCGCTACACAAGAAGCTGCTCGAGCGCTCGACATCGATCCCACCAACCAAGCGGCACACAGGCGACAGTTCTTTGCGTTGCAGTTCGACCCCCGAAGCTATGCACAGGCGGCTGCGTCCGAACGACTTCTGAACAATCTCTTTCTTCCTCCGACGCGTTCCGGTGTCGTGCTGGACGAAGATCTGCTCTCTCCTTACCAGAGCATATTCGATCGTCCCGGTGTTGATCCGGTGCTCCGCGGAAATGCGGCGTACTCGGACTCCGAATCGCAAACTGCGCGCTCCGCGGGCGGCAGCGCGCTTCTTGCCGGCCAGCTCGAGCTGCCTTTTGCCTATTCTCTCGAAATAGCCGGGGATGGAAGCCGGACCTCAGCTCTTCACACACAGCTCGAGCCGCGACTCGTCTCCGAGGATCGCGACGACGACGCGATAACCGGACGAGGATTTGCGAAGTGGCAAGTTTCACCGAGCTTCGAAGTTTACACTGATGTTCGGCATTCGAATTCGGACCGTTCGCGAGAGGGCGCACAGCTCCTCGAAGAGAAAATGAAGTCGATGCGGCGCGGCAGAAACACCACACCGCCATCCTCACCTGAAGGGTCGAGCAGCTCGTCAAACCAACCACCGCAAAGCTCTGGAAACGGCGGCACGGGTGGAACCGGAATGGGGACGCCTCCTCCACCTCCTCCGCCACCATCGTCCCAAGAGCCTCAAGGAACGTTCGACGGTGAAATGGCGGATTCGCCGCCGCGCCCCATGGGAGGAATGCCCCCGGGCGAGTTACCGCCACCGCAAATGGTTGCTCCGGAGCAACCTGGAATGGAGCCGCCCTCGATGAGCCAGGAGGCGGCGTATATCAAAGACCACACCGACTCGGATCTGTACGACACGAGCATCGGGCTCCACGGCAAGATGACTCCGAGCACCGACGCGCTCGCACACTTCTCCTATCACCACAGCGACGACACGCTGAAAACCAAACGATTCGTCGCAACGGACGAGCTTCATGACACGATGGACAGCAGCTTCGACTATTGGATCAGCCAAGGCGCGCTGTGGCAGCGAGCGGGCGATCACTTCTTTCAGCTCGGTGGCCGTTATTTTTCACAGGATGTCACGGTAGACACATCAGAAGAAGAGACCGCAGGTATGCCTCAATCGTCGCGCGACGGAAACGACGCGAACGTGCAAAGCGGATTTCTCGTCGATCAGTTCACCGGTATCCCGAACGTGACGGTTACTTTGGGAGCAAACGTCGATCGGCTCAACCTGAAACGGTTGGACGATCGAGAGAGCACCTCAACCAAATTCGGTCCCTCAATCGGTGCGGTATGGGAGGTCATACCCTCCACATATCTCCGAGCGGCTGCCATCCACAATGCCGCCGGCGATCGAAACGAGCGGCTGCAACAGACTTTTATCGCCGGCTTCCCATGGCAAAGATTGACGCTGATTGAGCCTTACAGCTCGGAACAGTTTTTCAATCTCGAATATGAGACGTACGTGCTCGCCTGGGACACACATCTCCAAGATCCGGTGCTATATCTCGGCGGAGAGATGGAGCACGATCACGAACGAACGCAATCGTTCGCAGAGGACGGCAGCGATACCCTGAATCTCGCGCTGAACGACGCAGAGCGAGCACGTGTTTATGTCGAGACTCTCTTCACGCCCGAGTGGGCTGGGAACGTCACCTACCGCTTCGACTCTTTCGAATACCCCGACAAAACACTGCGCAACGCGGTCGGCGTCGAAACGTCCTACTTTTCACCCTGGAAGCTCGTGTTTCGGCTCGGCGCGGAGTACGTGAACCTTCAAACCGCCGCGGTCAGCACGGACACCGACCAGGGCGATCAAAAGGAAGTGATCTTTCGACCCGCGGTTGAAGGCTATCCATTCAACAATCGGCTTCGTGTCAACGTCCAGGCACCCTTCAGCAACAACGGCGACTACGAGTTTCGCGCTGACTTTATCTGGTATCTGAACCACTAGGCGCATGCGACTCCAGAATAAACGAAGATTCGCATGGGGGTTGACATTCGGCGCAGTGGTCGCCGTGCTCTTCTCAATCTCTCCAGTCGGGCTTCGCCTCGACCGGCTGCTTCTCGACCAACATCAGAGCATTGTGGAGCCCAGCATCATCTCGACGGAAGCATTGCTCGTGGCACTGGACGACAATACGCTCGATCTCATGGCGGAGGAAACAGGTGGGCTGCACTGGCCGTATCCACGAGCGGTCCACGCGCAAGTCATTCGTCGACTGCTGGATGCCGGCGCAAGAGCAATTGCTGTCGACATCATGTTTGATCTTCCATCAGGCTACGGGCCCGACGACGACCGAGCCCTTGCTGATGTTCTTGCTCGCGGAAACGTTTACTTTGCGAGCGAAGAAAGTGAAAAGGCGCTCACACCGGTGTTACCGGTATTCATCACCGCTGGAGCAAAGCCGGCAAACTCGGCTTTGCCGATAGATATCGACGGCATCATCCGCTGGACGCCGGCAGCTCTCACCTTTCCGCGAAACGCGAAGGAGGCTGCGCTTTTCTTCTTGGGGCTGGCGCACCAACCCACGGTGCAACCTGCGCTTCAGAGCTTTGCAGCGTTGATGACCGACTCGCAGCCGCCTGCCGGCGGGCTCATCTCATTCTCTGCGCCGGAGCATCGGATTGAGCGCATCTCATATTACGAGGTCTATCAACCGGACCTGTTCGAATCTCATCGCGGGCAAATCAAAGGGCGAGTGGTCTTCCTCGGACGAACCCCGACCGCCTCGCTGACACCCGGCAGCCAAGCGGACACCTACCTCACTCCGAGAGGATATCTGCCGGGGATCGAGATCCATGCACAGCACTTCCGTAACCTGCAGGCGCACAACGTACGCAAGGTAGTGCATGGTCCGCTCCTCGGATTGCTCCTGGGAGGATGGGTCCTGTTTCTGATTATCGGGCTCCGGCGCTATCGGGAGCCGCTGCAGGCAGCGTTGCTCGCGTTTTCTGCTGTCCCCCTCTGGGAGGGCATCGCTCTCGGGCTTACCGCCGCTGGACTGCTCGTTCCAATAGTCCTCCCATGGGCGCTCAGCGTCTGCCTTTTCCTCGGCTCTATGGCGATTCGGTTTCTCGATGAACGTGATGCACGTCTGATAACTCGTGCACAGCTTTTTCACTACCTTCCTCCGCGTGTCGCGGAGCACGTGCTCGAGAATCCCACACGAGCCGCCGCTGCCGGAGATCGGAAAGAGATCACTCTGCTCTTTGCCGATGTCGCAGGATTCACCAGCCTCTCAGAAAAGGAATCTCCTGAGCGCGTTCTCTCCATACTCCAGGTGCACCTGAAAGACATGGCAGAGGCGATCTTCGCTCATGAAGGAACGCTCGATAAGTATCTGGGCGACGGGATCATGGCTTTCTGGGGCGCCCCGCAACCGCAGCCCGACCACGCAGACCGCGCGCTCGCCGCAGCGATCGAAATGCTGGACCGAGTGGAACGAGAGAATGCGAATCGCGAAGAGCAGGGAATTCCCCGGCTGGTTCTCCGAATCGGTTTGCACACCGGAGAGGCGATTGTCGGAAACATCGGTTCCGAGCTGTTCTTCGACTACACCGCAATCGGAGACAGCGTGAACACTGCTGCGCGCCTCGAAAGCGCCAACAAGGAGTTCGGCACACGGTTGCTGATCAGTGAATCGACTCGCCGGCAGTTGAGCGCAGTAGCGGCAGGGAAAGTTTCACCTGTCGGAAGAATTCTGGTTCAGGGGAAGTCGGAGGTGGTGGAAGTCAGCAGTCTCATCAAAAACGGCCAAGCGGAAGCGTATCGCCGCCTCGCAATGGCTCTCGAGAGCTTCGATAACGCACAAGCGGAGGAGGCGGTTCGGCTGCTGAACGAAATCGCCGACCTCGATCCGCTCTTTCAGCCTGCACAATTTCACCTCAAGCAGGTGGCCAAGCACGAGCTTCCCGCGTCGGATCCGAGCGGACGAGCATACTGGCCGCTGAGCTCAAAGTAATTTACGGCAGAAGCAACGAACATTCCCGGGCTATCTCGGCTTCCTCACGAGCGGGAATCACGAGCACAGGAAACGCAGATTCGGGTGCAGAGATGAGCGCTTCTTCGGAGGCTCCGCTCATGTGCTTCGAGCTCATACGAACACCGAATACCGATAATCGGTCGACGATTGCTTGGCGGGTATCCGGGCTGTGTTCCCCGATGCCTCCGGTGAAAGCGATTGCATCCAAGCGATCCAGCGCTGAAGCCATTTTTGCGATCGAACCGGCGGCGACGTGGACAAACATATCGAAAGCCAGGGCCGCTCGGCTATTTCCTGCGGCACGAGCCTCGAGGATATCTCGCATATCGCTGGACACGCCGGAGACACCGAGCAAACCGGATTCAAAATTCAAAATGCGTTCGAGCTCTACCGCTCCGAGACCTTCATGCTTCTGCATGTAGAGCAGCGCACCCGGGTCGACCGAGCCCGACCGGGTTCCCATCATCAGTCCCGCAATCGGAGTGAACCCCATCGTAGTGTCGACACTCCGGCCGTCTTTTACCGCGGCAAGCGAGCAACCGGAGCCGAGATGACAGGTAACAACTTGAAAATCATCTTGTCGACGCCGCAAGAGCTCCGCTGAGCGGCGCGCACAGGATGCATGACTGATTCCATGGAAGCCATAGCGGCGAACACCTTTCTGGAACCATTCGTACGGCAGCGCGTAAGCTGCAGCGGCATCACTGAGCGTGGAATGAAACGCAGTATCGAATACAGCGATCTGCGGAAGGGAGTTACCGAAGACCTCTTCCGCCATGCGGATCGCTTCGATGTTGGAAGGAACATGAAGCGGCGCGTACTCGGTATAGGACGCAAGCTCCTGCTCAATCTGCGGCGTCAGGAGAACGCTCGAACGATACTTGGTTCCGCCGTGAACGATCCTGTGCCCGACGGCCTTGATCTGATCCGGGCTCGTGATAGCTGGATGCGCTCCGCCCCAGAGTGTCAGGAACAGCTCACGAAACGCTGCTCGGTGATCGCTAATCTCCCGCTCTTCGCGAAGCGACTCGGCACCGCCCACCGTGATGCGCAGCTCGCCCTTTTTACCGCTTCTGGGCCAGTCGATCTGCGCCTTCCAGACGCATTCGCCGATTCCGCGATTGGCTCCCTCTCCCGCTTCAAGTGCGAAGAGCGCACTCTTGAGCGAGCTCGAGCCCGCGTTGAGCACCAGGATGTGAGCCGGCGGCGATTGATCGGTCATTCCATCACGTCATGAATGTTAGTACGGCCAAACCCAGTTGCGAATCTCGGGCATGTCCTCCCCGTGCTTCCGGATATACTGACGATGCTCTTCTAATTTCGCTTCGAGCTCTTCACGGATAGCCTGACCATAGGCGCCCAGCTTCGGAAGCCGGTGAATGGAATCCATCACCAGGTGGTAGCGATCGAGATCGTTCATGACCACCATATCGAATGGTGTCGTCGTCGTCCCCTCTTCTTTGTAGCCGCGGACATGCAGGTTTTTGTGATTCGTCCGGCGATAGCAGAGCCGGTGAATGAGCCACGGATAGCCATGATAAGCAAAAATAATCGGCCGATCGGTAGTGAAAATTTCGTCGAACTCCGCGTCGCTCAGGCCATGCGGATGCTCACTTTCGGGCTGGAGCGCCATGAGGTCGACGACATTCACCACCCGCACCCGCAGGTCGGGAACGCGTTCGCGTAGGATCGTGACCGCTGCAAGCGTTTCGAGCGTGGGGATATCGCCCGCACAGGCGAGCACGATATCAGGTTCCGAGCCGTTCTCGTTTCCGGCCCACTCCCATACGCCAACGCCTTTCTTGCAATGCTCAACCGCGGCATCCATATCCAGATATTGGAGCGCTGGCTGCTTTCCCGCGACGATGATGTTCACGTAGTTCCGGCTTCGGAGACAGTGATCAGTAACGGAGAGGAGCGTGTTGGCGTCGGGCGGGAGATAGACGCGGACGATCTCCGCCTTCTTGTTCGCGGCATGATCGATGAAGCCGGGATCTTGATGGGAGAACCCGTTGTGGTCCTGCCGCCACACATGCGAAGTGAGCAGATAGTTCAGCGACGCAATCGGTTTCCGCCAAGGAATATGTCTGGTCGTCTTCAACCACTTCGCGTGCTGGTTGAACATCGAATCGACGATATGGATGAAAGCTTCGTAGCACGAGAAGAATCCGTGCCGTCCGGTAAGGAGATAGCCCTCGAGCCAACCTTGGCAGAGGTGCTCACTCAGAATCTCCATGACGCGACCGTCCGGAGAAAGGTTCTGATCGTCCGGCGTCGCGTCCGGCATCCACGCACGGTCGGTCACCTCGAAAAGCGAACCCAGCCGGTTCGAAGCCGTTTCATCGGGACCCACCACCCGGAAATTCGCCTGATGGCTGTTCGCCTTCATCACGTCCCGCAAGAACTTCCCCGTCTCGCGGGTCGACTCTGCGACCGTCACTCCCGGTTTTTCAATCTTCACGGCGTATTCGCGGAAGTCGGGCAGCTTCAGATCCTTCAGCAGCTGGCCACCGTTCGCATGCGGATTCGCTCCCATCCGAAGTTGACCGGTTGGAGCGAGCTCGCGCAGCTCAGGCAGGAGTCGCCCGTTCGCATCGAAAAGCTCCTCAGCCCGATAGCTCTTCAACCAGCTCTCGAGAAGCGCGAGGTGCTCCGGATTCCCGGCTATCTCGGAGAACGGCACTTGGTGAGATCGCCACGAACCTTCCGCTTTTTTCCCGTCGACCAGCTTCGGACCGGTCCAGCCTTTGGGGCTGCGCAGAACTATCATGGGCCACCGAGGACGCGCCGGTCTTCCCGCCGACTCTCGTGCGGCTCGCTGAATCGCAGCAATCTTGTCGAGCACCTCGTCGAGCACACCTGCCATGCGCTGATGCATCTCTTCGGGAACCTCACCTTCAACGAAGTACGGCTGATAGCCGTAACCGATGAAGAGGCTTTCGAGCTCCTCATGCGGAATGCTCGAGAGAACCGTCGGATTGGCGATTTTAAAGCCGTTGAGATGGAGGATTGGAAGCACCGCACCATCACGCTTCGGATTGAGAAACTTGTTCGAATGCCAGCTCGCTGCGAGCGGTCCGGTCTCGGCTTCGCCGTCGCCGACCACGCACGCTGCGATCAGGTCGGGATTATCGAACACAGCGCCGTAAGCATGAGCGAGTGCGTACCCGAGCTCCCCGCCTTCGTGAATCGAGCCAGGTGTCTCCGGTGCGACGTGACTCGGAATTCCACCGGGAAACGAGAACTGCGTAAACAACCGCTTCATCCCCTGTTCGTCTTCCGAAATCTTCGGATAGACCTCCGAGTACGTGCCTTCGAGATACGTGTTCGCCACCATGGCCGGCCCGCCGTGACCGGGACCTGCGAGATAGATTACGTTTAAGCTCCGCGATCGAATGGCCCGATTCAGGTGCACATAGATGAAATTCAGGCCCGGTGTCGTTCCCCAGTGACCGAGGAGTCGCGGCTTCACGTGCTCGATTGTCAACGGCTCCTTGAGCAGTGGATTGTCGAGCAGATAGATCTGGCCGACCGACAGGTAGTTCGCCGCGCGAAAGTACGCATTCATCTTTGTCAGCTCGTCGGGACTGAGCGGACCTTTTCCGGGAGATGATTTCGACACGCTTGCTGACACTGGCTTATTCCTCTTTCGGGCTCGGTCGTCCGCGGACAGAATCGTCCGCTCGCTACTGAACTGTACCGTTTATCGAGATATCCTTACTTACCGACTGCGAGCTGCTCGTTCCGGTTACGGTCGCAACGGCGTCGAACGAAGATGTTCGATTGCAGACGAACGAGAACGAGATCTCTTTCGACGCTCCAGGCTGGAGGGAGAAAGACTCCGGGTCCACGGTGACAGCGGACGAATCTACGCTCACTTCATAGCTCTCTGAAAGATCGCTGTCGTTCGTCACTTTCACCGTTCCGATATCCTGCGGGCATGCCGTCGAGCCTGTATTGTGCGCAAACTCCAGAGAGTCTTTATCGAGGTCGACACCCGTACCGGGCGCAACAGATTGATCGCCGTTGTTCGCATCTGCGCCGGACGTGCACAGGAGCTTCCGCACCACACCCGTGCTGTAGCGAATCACATACGATTCGCCCGCGCGCCGCTCGAATCCGAACGGAACCACAAGAGCTGTTGCGTCGAAGTCATTGAAGCTGACGGTGGACGCGAAGTTTCCGTTCCCCGCGGCCGAGCAGGCGTACGATGCGCTCGCGCTCAGGGTTCTTTGCGAGGTGTCCGAGAATCCGCCGAGCGATTGGTTCAGCGGTGCCGCCGAGCTGATCGGTGAAACGGACGCATCACTCACACTCGCGCCACTGGTGGTAACCGCCGAACCCGAGCTGTGTGCGACGCTCACCTCCGCATTGAATGGGTTCCCTCCGTCTGGGGTTGCCGGAACCCCGGATACCGTTACAGCGAGAGCGCCGCTTTTCGGCAAGTTGTCCCAGATTCGCGAGAAGTGCGACAGCTGTCCGGAGAGAGTGAGCACTTGAACGTTCGCATCGAGAGTCGCATGTTGGTCTGACGGAACACTCAGAGCGTTTTGCGATTCCTGTGCAAGAATGCGCTGCGGAATTTCAATGGTGTCGCCGGAAACCGATCCTGGAGAGGAGATCGTCATCGTCGCGGTGGCAGGCACCTGAAACGTAACTCCCTCGGGTTCCAACATGTAGAGCGTCGTTACCGAAGCACTGTCCCTTACCGCGGCAGGGAGATCAGATACGGGCCGCTTCGTTATCGTGATCGACTTCGACTCGCTCAGCGCGCCCGACGGAAAGTCGATCCGGAAGTTGCCGTCGTTGGAGAAAATGGTGCCACCCTCGGGACCGATAATCTTGGTGCTCTGCGTCGGAGTCGTGTCGCCACTATCCAAGCTTTCGTCGGTAATCGACCGATTGGGGTCTCCGGCGCACGAGCACAGCGCCAGCGAGGATAGGAGAGCAACAACCGATGCAAAATTGCGGTAATCCATTTTCGACCCTATAGATTTGGTTCTCTTAGCCGTCACCGGGAATACACCATCTTCCCTCGCGAAGCCATAAACCCAGTCCGACTGGGGGGATAGCTCTATCGCCGCGGGGGTCATCTCGATTTTTGAGATAGATTGAGGGCCAACTAGGTTTATGTTAGTTTGCCGTGGTCCGAGCCGTCCCTTTGCGGGACGCGCGATGCTTGGAACCGGTGGCGAGGTCGTCCCGCATCCGGGCCCACAAAAGGCCGAATTTGTCTGTAGTTCTCAATACTTAACCCTCGTTCCGAGTCCATGGCCGCTACACTCACACTTGTACCCGATTTCCTCGCCCAGATGTTTTCGTACCGCGAGTACCTCAAGCAGTCCGTGCTTCGAGACCTTCGGACGAAGTATAAGCGGTCGCTGCTCGGCTATCTTTGGACTGTATTCCACCCGCTCGCCATGATGGTGGTTCTTTCCATTGTCTTCAGCCACATCATGAAGATCGCAATTAAGGATTACGCCGTCTTTCTTTTCGCGGGCCTTCTGCCGTGGAACTACTTCTCCAGCACGGCGATGATGTCTATCGGCAGCATCCGGAACAACGCGCGGCTCTTCGGTCTCCTTCCGGTTCCGAAGTATATCTTCATCATCTCCATCTCGTTCTCGAACCTGGTGAACTTCATCCTCTCGTTGATCCCCCTCGTGCTCATCATGCTCGTGGCAGGCCGAACCCCATCGCTCAGCGTTCTCTTCTTCCCGCTCGCACTCCTGCCGCTGTTCTGCGTGGTCATCGGGATATCGCTCGTCCTCGCGGCGAGCAACGTGTTCTTCGATGACACTCTCCATCTGACCGAAGTTGCGCTCAGTGCGCTCTACTTCCTTTCTCCGGTGCTCTACTATCGCGACCTGCTCCCGCCGGACCTCGTCAAATACCTCGTCTGGAATCCGCTCTTCATTCAGATCGAAACCTTCCGGAAGATCTTCTACGAAGGAGTATTTCCCGATATGGAAACCTACGCGCTCAACCTGGGCGGATCCGTTCTCATCCTCATGCTCGGGCTTTGGATCTTCCGACGGGTTGAAGACAAGTTTCTCTATTTTGTTTAGTTGAATGCCTGAGAATGTATCAATGAACGCAGTGATCAGCAGCGAACAATTCATGTCCGAAGAAGCGTCCCTTGCCGCCGAGCGCCGCGAAGATCCCTTCGCCGATGCGAAGGTTATGGTGGAGGTGAACGACATCACGGTCGCGTTTCGCTCCTATCAGGAACGGGCAACCTCGATCAAAGAAACGATGATCCGGCTCATCCGCGATCACAAGATTCGCTACTATTCCACCTTCGATGCGCTTTCGAACGTCAGCTTCAAGGTCCGGGAAGGTGAGATTTACGGAATTATCGGCAGCAACGGAAGCGGCAAGAGCACGATGCTCAAGGTGCTGGCCCAAGTCCTGAAGCCGACCGTCGGCCAGGTAAAGATCGCCGGGAACGTTTCCTCCCTCATCGACCTCGGTCTCGGTTTCGACTCCGAGCTGAATGCAATCGAGAACATTTATCTCAACGGTTCGCTGCACCGGAAGACGAGCGCGGAGATCAAGGGCCGGGTGGACTCAATCCTCGAGTTCGCAGAGCTTACCGAGTTCGCCAAGACGCCGATCAAGTACTACTCGGCCGGGATGAACGCGCGGCTCGGCTTTGCCGTCGCTATCGACATCAATCCGGACATCCTCCTCGTTGACGAAGTCCTCGGCGTCGGTGACGAAAGATTTCAAAAGAAGTGCGCTGTTGTTTTCAAGAAGTTTGTCGAGAGCAAGAAGACGATTATCATCGTCAGCCACGACATGAGCATGCTTTCCCTGACGGCTCATCGCGTCGGGCTGCTCTCACGCGGCAAATTGATCTTTGACGGCGACCCGAAAACTGCTGTGGAGCTGTACCGAAACGTAGACTACCAGACCGCCCTTGGACATGGATGATTACGCGAGATGAAATATAACCAACCGTCCCTAGCCTACCGCGCATTTTCTGTGGTCGCGGTCACTGCTTACCTCTCGAGCGTTCTCGCACTGCTCCTCTACAAAAAACGAATTCATCCGCCCTTCTCTTTCAAGAAGATTATCCGCGCGAAATTTCAACCGCCCTATGCCGGCGCTATCGCGGCCGCCCAGATGACTCCGGAGATCGGAAACTGCTACACAGCTCCGCTGCCCGCAAATCTCATCTCGGATTCGGAAGGATGCTCGAAGCTTCAACTTCTCGAAGACGGCAAGCCGCTCCCAGGAGCCCACGCTGTACATGCCGACATCCGGACTCAGGGCAAAGGCATGTTCTCCCACTGGGGCGCATGCATTTTCTTCTCCGCATCAGACAACTCCGACCCTCGAACCAACGGGCGTCAGTACACTGTTAAAGAAGTACGCTAACCAGGATGCATTCCATGAGCGCTACGAACACTGCTCCCGCTTACAACCGAGACTCAGAATCCTCAGACCTGCTGAAGTATTTCGCGTGCCCGACCTGCAAAACCCCGCTGACGGTTCAAAGCTCGTCGATGCGATGTTCAGCCGGCCATGAGTATCCGATCGTCCGCGGAATTCCGCGATTCGTCAGCTCCGACCAATACGTGGACTCGTTCAGCTTCGAGTGGAACACCCACAATACGACGCAGCTCGACTTCGCGCAGAAGAACTCGAACTCAAAAGTCATTCTCTCTCAGAAGACCGGGCTCAGTGAGGAAGATGTTCGGGGAAAGCTCGTTCTCGACGCCGGAGTCGGAGCGGGACGTTTCAGCGATATTCTTTCCAATTGGGGCGCGAACGTCATCGGTGCTGACCTCAGTTATGCCGTCGAAGCTTCCGGACAGAATCTCAAAGATCGTCCGAACGTTCAGATTACCCAGGCGGATATCGGCAATCTCCCATTCGCACCGGAGACCTTCGATTACATCATCTCGATCGGGGTGCTCCACCACACCCCGGACACTCGCACATATTTCGAACGGCTGGTTCCTCTGCTGAAAAAGGGCGGAACGATCGCCATCTGGCTCTATCCGAACATGGGCGACTATGCGACCCGCGCTCAGTGGATTCCTTACACCTACAAAATTCCGGACAAGATGTTCTACGAGTGGTGCCGCTTCTGGGTGCCGATCTTCAAGCGCAACATCAATACGAGCATCGTCCGTTGGATCGGAAGCGTGTTTCCGTTCAGCAACCAAAATTACGGTCTCGAGAATGATATTCTCGATACGTTCGACGGCTTCTCTCCTCGCTTCCACGGCGTTCACAACCCGGAAGAGGTCATGGAGTGGTTCAGTGCTGCGGGGCTCACTGACATCGAGAGCCTGCCGCAATGGTATACTTCGGTCCGCGGAAAGAAGCCGCTTTGACGGGCATAAGGAAGTGCTGTTGCATCAGGTGGTGACACTGCCTCGTGTCTCCGACCGCATCAACCCACGTTAAAATCGTCCTGACGACTTTTTCCTCTCCACCTTACTGAAATTTCTTCAGTCCAAAAGCTCTTTTGGCCGAAATGAAGAGATGCTCGCGGCCCTGATGCTGCCGCCGGGTTGACGTTTCTGCTGAGAAAGAGGCCTTATGACATCACTCTCGAAATTCTGCTTTGCGCTGTTGGTGCTCTGTTCGACTGCAGCTCTTCCGACAAGCGCATTTGCTGCTGAACCGACATCTGACAATGACACGATGAGCGCCGAGGAGTTCGAGAAGTCCCTCGCCTGGCAACACGGCACGGTGAAAGTCGGCGGCGACATCGCGTCGCTCTCGTTGTCTCCGGAGTTTCGTTACCTGGATCCCAAGCAAAGTCAGCGAGTGCTCCGTGACGCGTGGGGGAACCCCGATACCGGTGCCGTGCTTGGAATGATTTTCCCGTCAAACCTCGGGCCGACGGAGGCACAGAGCTGGGGCGTCGTCATCACATTCTCCGACGATGGCTACGTCGACGACAAAGACGCACAGTCCATCAATTACGACGACCTGCTCAAAACTCTCAAAGAGCAGACCGTAGAAGAGAACAAGGAACGCGTCGCACAGGGGTATAACTCCATTGAGCTCGTCGGCTGGGCGGAGCCTCCACATTACGACAAGCAAGCCCACAAGCTGTATTGGGCGCAAAATTTGAAGTTCGGGGGCGAGGAAAACAATACTCTGAACTACAACATTCGAGTTCTCGGTCGCCGCGGAGTCCTCGTGCTCAATGCGGTCTCTTCACTTGACCAGAAGGACCTCGTCGCCGAGCAGATGCAGAGCGTGCTCAAGATGGTCAACTTCAACGACGGGCACCGTTATACCGATTTCGTCCCGGGGACGGACAAGGTTGCAGCGTACGGAATTGGGGCGCTCATTCTCGGAAAGGTCGCGCTCAAAGTCGGATTGTTCAAAGGCTTGATCGCCGCGCTGATTGCCGCAAAGAAATTCGTCATCCTCGCTTTCGTGGGCCTCGGCTCCTGGCTGAAGCGGGCATTCCGCCGGAAGCAGATCGGCGAGAGCTCAATCAGCGGAACGATTCCACCACCGCCCCCACCGCAAACGTAGATTGCGAAACGCCGCTTATTGAAAGCGGAAGCGGAGCAGCGTCCAGAGGGCGATAAGCCCGTCGGTCGCCTTGATCTTCTTTCCTTCCTCGACGCTGCGAGGTTTGTAAGAGATCGGCACTTCGACAATCTTCACTCCCTGTCGGATGAGCTTCGCCGTCAGCTCATGGTCGGTCTCGAAGCCGTAGGTCTTGATATCGCAGCGCTTGTAATCGCCCGCCGGATAGAGCTTGTAGGCTGTGAGCGTGTCCGAAATCCATCGGCCATAGAGCATGAAGGTCCAGATTGAGAGCGCAACTCCTGCGAGCCAAGGTCCGAAGCTCTGCTCCGGATGACGGCCGAGAGCCGCCCAAAATCCGCGGCCTCCGCGGCGTTGACCCAGTGTTCGACTTCCGTACACCGACGTCGGGCGGTTCGGGTCCCACGCACGCAGCATCTCCAGGTAATCTGTCGGATCGTACTCCAGGTCGGCGTCCTGAACCAGGATGAGGTCTCCGGTTGATTCAGCTACTCCGCGAAGGACGGCTCTCCCCTTGCCCTGGTTGGGAACTTGTTTGAAAACGCGCACACCTTCGCACGAGGAAGCGATTTCGAAGGTCTTGTCCTTCGAGCCATCGTCGACGACGATGATCTCCTTTTCGAACCCGAGCTGCTCCGTCGGGACGTTCTTGATCAGCTGAATCAGGGTGCCGATGAAGGCTTCTTCGTTATAGGCCGGTATTACAACTGACAACTTTTTCATAATACTTTTCCTTGATTGTCTCCATCTTCGTGCGAGCGAAGCGGTTGCGAAGCAGCATCCATAACGCCTTGAGGCCGTCCAGGACTGTAGTTTTCTTGCCCTCGATCTTGTGCCGTGGGCGATAGTTGACCGGAAGCTCGATGACATACTCCCCGCGAAGACCGAGCTTCGAGATAATCTCGGCTTCCAGATCAACGCCGTGGGCGCTGAGATTCAGGGCTTTCAGGAGACGACTATCGAACACTTTGAGCGATGTGAGCGGGTCCGAGAAAAAGCGGTTGTAGAGGAACAGCCCGAGGACGGACATCGAGAAGCCGCCGTATTTCGAGACCAGATAACCGAAGTAGTTCCCTCGATAGATCGCCCGGATGCGGTCGGAGAGGTCGATACACTTCACCGCCCGGCTGCCGAACGCGGCTCCGTACTCATTGCTGATGACCGCCTTGACGAGCGGGATGATGTCCTTGCTGTCGTACTCGTCATCGCTTGGGAAAAACACGATAACGTTTCCTCGCGCGCGGGATGCGCCAAAGCGCAGGCAGTCGCCCCTCCCCTTCATTCCCTCCGGTTGAAAGCAGCGCACTTCCTTCTCGGACTGCGCTTCTTCGTAAGTACGATCGGTCGAGCCGCCGTCGACGAAGAGAACTTCCTTGCTGAGCTCGAGCCCGCCGAAATCGAGCAGCACGAGATCGTGAAGGACCTTCTTCACCGTTCGCTGCTCGTTCAGAGCCGGTACAACGATGGACACCATGTACGGAAACGGCTCGAGCTTTTCGCCGGCCTTGATGTTGGCGACAGCGATAAGCTCATCGAGAACCTTTCCGCCGAGGTGCGCTCCAGACCCGGTATCCCAGTTGATACCGACCACCTTCTCGATGCCGGGTTTGAAATCTCCGGCAAAGAAGCTGACGTAGTCGCTCGAGCTGAGATTCGCCTCTTCGTCGACCTGGAAAAAATACCGGGTGACGAGATCGGTCGTGTCGTACTCGAGCTGATCTTTGAGATTGAGATACCAGATAAGCTTTTCCGCGAGCGTGTTTGCCGTCTCACTCTGAATCTCGAAATCCTTGCGGATATTCGAGATGAAAATCTTCTCTGCGGTTTCGTTTCCGGCGATGCACTCCGCAACTCCGTTGGTCAGGTACGACGGAAGAAGTGACGAGTGTTGCGTTCCAGGACCGTAAATAATGATATCCGCTGCCTCGAGTATGGCAGCGACTTCCGGATTGATCTCAGGCGCTACGCTTCGTTTGCGGAGCCATGCGGTTTTCTCGCGCGCATCAAAGCGCGAAAGCTCGGCGAGCTCCGCTTCCGGCAAATAATCGGCGAGCAGGAACACCTCGCTGAGAATCGAGTCGGATTGCTTCGATACAATTTCACTCTCGTTCTTGAGAAACGTGCCATCGCTCTTCAGTCCCACAAGGACGAGGTTCTCTCCCTGAGTCACGTTGAGGACGATATTGGGCACTCCGCAGAACGCAGCAAAGTCAGCGATGGCGCGATTGAAATCTTTGTCAGCGCACAGAAAGCAGCCGGAGAAGAGAATGTTTCCGACCGAGCAGTCAGCAAAGGTGAAAAGCTCTTCAGCCGAGACGCGTCCACCCTTCTGCTGATAATACGACCTGAACACGCGCAGGTATTCGACGAGCTGCGCAAACTGGTTGAGTGAGAGGCGATTGATATTTTCGCGCACGACCGGGTCGGCGACGTTCGGGCTCCCGTTTACCAGCTCTGCGATAAGTTTTTCGCCGTCGCTTTGCGAGAAGCTCACTGGCAATCGGTACTCGAGCAACGTTCTGAGAGATTGAACGGTCGAGTCGCTTCCGAGCATCAGGCGGGAGATATTCTTACGCACATCGGAGGGGCCCAGCATACCCGGAATGAAGCGCCGCAGCATTCCGGTAGACAGCCCATCATCGTAAGCATTGACGAGCACGGAGAGCTCAATCTTCGGATGCCTGCAAAAAGCTTCGCAGATCGTGCTCGTGCCTCGGCCCCCGGAGAAAATCGCAACTTTCAGCCTGGAATCCATATCAGCTCTGCCTCCTCGTGCGGAGAATCGACTCGGCCATCATAGCATCTTCGACGGAGTTTACGCCCAGCGTTTCCTCTTCCGTGGCGATCCGCAGGGTTACAACCGAGCCGTCGCCTCGCTCGAACTGCGGAAGCAGCGGGAGGAGATTCAGTTCTCGGGTTTCGGCCCCGATCGCCGCCTGATTCTTCCAACCGGATTCGAGAACTTGGAACAGAAGGTCGCTTGCAAAACAGAAGATCCCGCAGTCGTTCTCACCGACCGCAACCGAGATTTCGCCCTCGCGCTGTTGCTGAACCTTCGTGATTCTCCCGTGAGTATCCCGGACAAAGTGAATATAGGGCTTCCGACGCATAATCGTCGGTAACGTGAGCGTCGCTTTTCCACGCAGCTCATGAGCCGCCAAACAAGCTCGGAGCGTATCTCGCCGAATCGTTACCTGATCTCCCCAGATGACGAGACATGATGGGGTGCGGACCGAATCTTTCGCACACGCGATCGCGTCGCCCATTCCTCGAGGGGTCTCTTGAACGCAAAGGTCGACCCAGCCGGTCACACCGAGGTCTTCGAGCGCAGCCGCAATCGGCTCGCGGCCGGAAGGCGACACGACAAACACAACCCGCTCAACAAGCCCTGCGAGCTGAGAGAGAATGATACTCAGTATCGTTTCGCCGGCTATCGGATAGAGAACTTTCGGCGCATTGTAGCCCAACCGAGATCCCTTTCCGGCAACTGGTATAACCGCAGTCCACCGCTCCGGCGAGAAGCCCGAAAGCTCAAACGTCAATTCGTCTTTCTCGATAATCGGCTTCATCTGAGCAACCCGCTCAGCTCTGAAAGCGATTCGAATGTCTCGGACGCCCCGACAGAACGGAGGTCTTCGGCGCTATGCATCCCCACCCGTCCCAAAACACGCGCGCCGGCGCCAACCGCCGCTTCAATTCCGGCTGTGGAATCTTCGACCACGCAGACCTCATCCGGCTCGAGCTCGAGCTTTTCGAGAGCAAGTTGATAGATCTGCGGATCCGGCTTTGCGCTCTGGACCTGATCTCCGGCGATGACGAGCTCAAAAAGCGGTTCCGTCCCGCTCGAGCGGAGGAAAAGCTCGACGTTTTTCAGACTGGCAGATGAGCAAAGCGCGAGTCGATACGACTTGCTGAGCGCCGTAAGAACGCCCTCACACTCCGCGTCGACCGGCGGTTCTTTCTCGAGATATTCGCGCGCAAGCTTTGATTTCTGCCGGGCGAGATCCTCGAGCTGTGCCGGGTCCACGGCGACGTTCTGCTCGCGGCAGAGCTTTTGCATGGCTTGGTCGGTTCGCATACCTGCGATGTGGGGATAGGCAGCTTCGCTGAAGGACACGGCAGAATCCTTCAACGTCTCTGCGTACGCACGCGCGTGGACGGTGGAGGTCATAAACAACACCCCATCCATATCAAAGATGATGGCCCTGGTCGGGCGATTACTTCTTTCGCTCATCTTTCTTTGCGATCACCATCGTCTGGCCGACGTTATACGTGAACGGAACTTTCCCGAGCCCTACCGCCTTCAGCAACGAACCGGCCCAACCGGCAGGCGGGATGTACGGCGCTGCTCGCTTGCAGACATAGGCCAGCTCGAGCGTTTGAAAAAATGGGCTGATTTTCACCACCGAGAATCCAAGCTTCTCGATCAGCATCCGGATGGTTCGTGGAGTAAAGTAGAACAGGTGAACGCTCAGGAAGAACGGCCACTTCCAACCGAGCGTGCGGCGGGCCAGGCTGCCGTAGTCCGGATAGTTCACAATGAGATACCCGCCCGGCTTGAGCACTTTCTTGCATTCGTTCAACACCTCGGTCGGATTATAGAGGTGCTCTACGACATCCCAGAGCGTCACAATATCGAAGCTCTCGGGCTCGAAACCCTGGTCTTCGAGTAACCCGGCTCGCAGGTCGAGCCCGTATTCCTTTTTGCCGTGCTCGACCATCCACTTGCTGGGCTCGACACCGATCGCAGTGAAACCCGCATCGGAAGCAGCTTTTACAAATGCTCCTCCCGCGCAGCCGACATCAAGCACTCTGAGACTCGGCTTCGGCACGATATTTACCGTGTTGCAGAACTTCCGCAGAGCTCGCTTGAATGTGTTGATGCGGAAGTGATTCTGCTGAACGAAGGTGGGGTCAATAGCGTCCGAATAAGAGCGAAGCGCGATCTCCTTCTTTACGCGCGGCGCGAGATAGACGAGCTTGCATTGGTTGCATTCGACGAGCTGGTCCATCAGCTTATGGTCACTCGACGAGCAGTAGACCTTGAGCAGCGCGTTCAGGTCGAGATCCTTCGGATACTCGGCTTTGCGAATCACGCGGAAGCTCGAAGCGCCGCACAACGCACAGGGGGCAGACTCCAAGAACTCTTGGTCCGCCCCACCTTCCAAGTGTGGGGCACCTTTCAATTGTTGGGCAACTTTCATCTGTTGGGCCGCATTCATGAGTTACTCCTTTGCATCTCTTGCATCTCTTCTCGACTTCGCTCGCCCGTCGGGAAGCGCCCGTTCGGGGCGCCCGGCAGAGAGACGACATCCGCGCCGAGCTGCACGGGCGGATGCACCTGATTTCCACACAATCCTTTCATCATGAGCACCGTATGGAAGGCCCGGTAAGGGACCATCTCCATCTTGGTCTCGAAATGGCGGCTGAGAAAATTGAACGGCTGCTTCAGCAACCGGAACGGGTGGTAGCGAAGCTTCCACAACATGAATTTGCGGTACAGAGCCAGCCGGAACCGATTGAGCTCTTCGTAATCGACGCGCCACGTCGGCGAGAAGTGAAGATCGGAGTAGCTGTCGTAACCGGAGAACTGGTCAAAGATCGCTGAGCCCGGGACGGGAGTGATGATGAAGATCGCAATTTCGTCCAATCCGCCTCTGACGAGCCGTTCGACCATCTTTTCGGTGAGCGCGCGATCTTCGGCTTCCTCGCCCGGGAAACCGAGAACGAAACATGCTTGAGAACGAATTCCGACCCGGTTCATCACGCCGATCAGCTCGATTGCGTGCTCGATATCAAACGGCTTCTTGATGAGCTTCAAGACTCGGGGCGATCCGCTTTCCGGGGAAACCGAGATATACCGGCATCCGGCCCGAGCCATGAGCTCGATGGTCTTTTCGCTCTTCAAAGTCTCGACTTTCGTGCCCGAGCAGATCTTCCAGGTGATCTTCAGATT
This sequence comes from Bdellovibrionota bacterium, assembly GCA_046328905.1. Taxonomy (GTDB): domain Bacteria; phylum Bdellovibrionota_C; class UBA2361; order SZUA-149; family CAZDWZ01; genus JAXLVP01. Next base: position 2,498,238 of record JAXLVP010000001.1, on the reverse strand, counting down.
GCGCCGCAGAATCTCTTCGCACAGCTCCTGAGTGCGCGAGTCTTTCACCGTCGGGTCCACATCCTCGATGTGGAACTCGGTGACGCCGTAGGTGTTCTTGAAATGCTCAATTTCGTCGACCACATTCTTCGCTGACCGCGGACGCCAACGCACATCGTTGGTCTCGGGAATGACACAGAAACGGCAGGGATATGGGCAGCCTCGGGATGTCAGCAGCGGAAGATATTTCGAGCTCGAGAGCGGACCGTGGCCGTACCTGAGCTTCCAGTAGTTTTGAATCGGAAACAGATCCCACGCGGGGAAAGGGAGAGAGTCCAAATCGTCGATTTTGGTTTTCGGCGGAGTGTAGTGCGTCGAATCGCCGTCCCGAAAACCGATCCCTTCGATGGAACGGATATCGTCGGTGGATCGCCCTTCCGTAATGCCCTGCAAAAGCTGAATACCACGCTGCTCCGCCTCGCCCGTGATGACGTAGTCCACTCCGAGCTTGTAGAACTCTTCCTGCACCCGGCGGAGCGAGTACGCTGTTACCGCCTGGGTGTTTTCGAGAACTACAATCGGTCGAGACGGGTTCTGTTTCTTGAGCTCGCGGATAATCCCAACGAGCGCCATGTGATAGGTGAGATTGATCGCATAGAGCACGATAACCGAAGCGTCCGTCACCGATGCCGCGACCTCTTGCGGGGTTAACCCGCGGAAGACGAAATGCTTGTCGATCCAGAATTGATTCGGCTTTTCGCCGAACGCATCAACGACCTGACAGTCGAATCCAGCCTTTCGCGCAGAGCTCACAAACCAGGCAAGACTGTACGGCATGTAGACCACGCCAGTCGTGAACGGATCGCTCTTCTGCAGAACGAGATTGGGATTGATGAATGCTATCTTCTGCCCAGACATACGCTCAACGCCATACTGCGGTGGTCACAGGAATAAACGGCCGCAGTCGCGGAATCGCGAGCGCAAGCAAACCGATTACGGCCGAAACACAGATTGCCGCACCGAATGCGATGGTCAGCGCGAAGAACGGTGAGAGGATCGAGAAGATCCGAGCGGGCATCATGTTTACGGTGAAAAAGACGAGATTGATTGAAAGCAGAGGAACAAGGAGCACCACTCGGCGTTTCGAGAGGAGGAGCGCCGCGATGCCGAGCAGGTAAACGGGATAGATCAGGTTGTAATGAAAGCCGCTGAGCTGCTCGAAGTACGCGCCCTCTGAGAAGAGAATTGTCGACACACCGAGCGTTACCAGAGCGATGAGCTGCTCGCGTGAATGCATCCCGAAAACATACTCGCCTGTGGTCACCGGGCCGCCGCCATACGGATCGACCACATCGCCTTTTTCGTTGAAGTACGTGTTGCAGGTACATCCATTACAACCGGTCTTCTTAACGTAACAAAACTCGTAATTTCTGAACCAACGGGAGTGAACGTTCGAGGCGATGAAAGCGTCGTTGAATTTGGTTTTGCAATAGGCGATATAGGGTCCAACGAAGAGCGCAACCGCGAGCGCAGGGACAAGCAGGAAGCGCGCTTTGAAATATTTTCGGAACGCCGCAAATGCGAGGAGCGCCGCTACCCCGGGAAAATTCGAAAGACGGCTGCCGACCGCGAGAACGGAAAACACCGTCAGTCCGATGAGCCGAACGCGACTGCTCCGCGGGAACTCGCGAACCACGCTGAACAACGTCAACCCTGTCATACTGAACAGCACCATGTTGTCACGATTCCCGGTGAGCCCGAGATAAAGAAGAAAAGGGTTGAGACCGAAGATGAGAAAGCTTGTAACAGCGGCGAGCCGACTTTTGGTCACCTGCAGTGTCAGGAGATAGACCAAACAATCGGTCGCGATGAAAGTGTACATGCTTCCCAGCCGGAGGCTGTTCGGATTGTCGCCCCAGATCCGGTCGAAGAGCCAGGAGAACCAAATCCAGATCGGCTCTCTGATATCTGTGTCGAAGAGATGGGTCATGTGGGCGGCGATCTGCCGGTATCCGATCGAGTCCCCTTCGAGACCCTGCCCGACGGTCTTGAGCAGCTCGCGCTCACAAAAAGCGCCCACCACCAGGAACGCAGCGAGCTCAATAAGGTAACTTGGGCGGAGTGTGATCGCTATGCCAGGCGCCGCAGAAGGAGCACTTGGTGACGTGCCGCCCTGCAACTCGCCCGATTCGTCACGACCGTTCGCGGATTCGCCGAGACGTGTCGGAAACGATGGAGCCCGTTTGAGCGATTGCAGCGACTTCATGGTGTGCCAAATGCTCCCGCTCGATGCGAACTTCTGCAGCGGAGAGCAGCGTGTAAAACGATTGTCTCAGAACAGGCGGAAGCGCCTGTAACGCCAGGGAAAACTAGCATACATCACTAAAAAGATAAAACATTATCCTGCCCCGGAGCTCACTCGCGAGCTCAGTCGATCGAGTGAGCTTGGAGGAGCTGCGCGCGCTCTCCTCCCGAGCGGCGTGAAAGCTGTTGCGGCGGCGCAATGTCGTAAAGCTTCAAGGTTTTCTCGACCATGGTTTCTTTCGAGAAGTTCGACTCGACGTGCCGACGTCCACTTCGTCCCATAGCGTCTGCGAGCTCAGGCTTCTCGAGAAGCTCCGCAGCGCGGGAAACCATTCCATCCAGGTCGTTCGGGTCGAGCAGATACCCGGTCACACCGTCAACCACCACCTCAGGGGTGCCGCCCACCTTCGTGCTGACAACCGGGCAACCGAGCGCTTGCGCTTCCATGAGAACATTCGGGAAGCCTTCAACTCGCGAGGTCAGGACCAGCACGTCGCAAGCTGAGATGACGACAGGGATATCAGAGCGTCTCCCGAGTAGAAAAATCTGCTTTTCCAGCCCCGCAGCAACAATCTTTGCGCGGACTGTTTCTTCGAGCGGACCCACCCCGGCCATGATGGCTTTGAAATTGGGAATGCGCTTTGCGAGCTTCGCTGCGATCTCGAAAAACATTTCGGGGCGTTTCTCTTCAGAGAAGCGGAAGACCGCACCGGCAACCCGGTCGGAAGGCTGGATGCCGAGCTCGGCGCGAAGCTGAGCGACCTTCTGCGGATCAGCCGGCTTCATGAGTGCGAGGTCAATTCCGTTCTGAACGACTTCGAATCGGCTTTCCGGAATACCGATCCACTTTGCGTAGCTCGCAGCTCCCGCGCGGGAGTTTGCGATAAACGATACGCGAGGCGACTTGTGCATGACCCGATACCAATCGCGATACCAGTCTCGGTAGATATATTCGACGCAGGTCGGGTTCAGGCTTCGAGTGGAAAGCACGATTTTGGGAACTCCGGCGATCCAACCCGCGATGGCACCGATAATGTTCGTACTGTCCAGCCAGCAATGGAGAAGCTGCGGGCGATTCATCATGAGATGGGAATAGAGGGTCCACACCTCTCTCGAAAGCTCGTCCGGAATGCTATCGAGCAGCAGCAGATCTTCAATCTGATCGGAGTTCACCACATTGCGGATCTTGAACTGCTTGTGGCTCTCGTTGAAATAGTCATGAGCGACTCCCGCCTGGAGCAGCATCGGCTGATAGTGACGCGACGCAGGCTGCTGATCGAGCGTGGTCAGCACTCGCACAGGGTAGCCAAGCTCATGCAGGCCTACGGCCAAATAGCAGACCTGCCGCTCCGAGCCGCCCGGAGCAAGGCTTCCGATGAGCATGTCGATCTCTTCGGTACACCCGAGAGTTTTCGCATACCCACGAACCTCATCTCGCTGAATGCGTCGGTCGATCTCTTTTGCGAGGTCGATCGTCCGCGGCGTTTTCAGTTGAGTACCGGTGCCCACAATCCGATGGGTGATGATAGCCTCCTGCGGCTTGATCCTGTCGAGCAGATCGCCGTGCAGGATTTGTGTCACAAGCGGATGCTTTGAATTCAGATTGAAGCTCGGCGTCGCTTTGAAAAATGGAACCAGCAGTTTCTTCCACCCGCGTGTGTCGACAACTCGATACCGTCTCCCGTTGTGGTTCGGATCGGTGTGGTCCGTCGTCGAGAACCACACTTCCCCCTCCCAGTGAGAAAAGCGTCCACGACCCCATTTGCGGATATCGTCGTGAAGCTGATGCGGGCAGAGCATGAAGAGCTCTTCAAAAAGCATGAGGGATGATCGTTCATGCCCGACGGTGTCACCGTGCTCCGTCAGGTCCGGAAGATAGTTTTTCCAAGCATGCCCCTGCTCGCGCACGTATTCCGGACACCCGACAGCGCGAAGGTCTTGACCGGCGGCTTTCAGAAGCGCCTTTCGAAAATAGACCTTGAGTTGGCGGGACAACATCACCACCTTGAAAAAGGTGTCGTCGAGAACAGATCGCAGCGTCCGGTGCTTTGCAATGGAGATCTTCTTTCTGAACCATTCGCCGAAGGCGAGGTAGACGATCTCGGTGAATCCGTGGATCGCGAGGAGGTGAACGAGCTCCGGCGCGATCGAATCGACAGAACAGCCGAAGACAGCCATTCCGTTTTCGAGCTTTGGAACCAAACGCTCGAGCTCGGCGCGCTGAGCGGAGAAATCATTCCACGGTAGAACGATGATCTCATTCCCCTCCCCTTCGAGCTCGAAGCGCTGTTTGGAAAAGATCCGTTTACGCGTCGGAAGATAATCGAGCTCGGGGAAGAAACTATTGACGAAAAAGATCGTCTCGCCGTCATTTCGACCGGTAAGATGAAACAAAAACGGTAAACAGCCTATGCGCATCTCTTTCCTTCGAAGTGAACGGGTTCTTTGAGGGTCGGTAGCGCGGCAAACGCTTGCGCGAACTCGCCGGCGAGAATCTTTTCGTTGAGGTGGCGTTCCGCGTTCCTGCCGAAGGCGGAACGCATCTCCTCATGCTGCAGCAGATCGAGCGTCCGAGCCTGGAGCGAATGAAACTCTCGGGGATGAGACAGGCAACCGCTCAAACCATCTTCAATCAGTCTGCGCACTTCTCCGACGTCCGTGCATACAATAGCTTTCCCAAGAGACATAGCCTCAATCAACGCATCGGGAACGACCTCGGGATCGGCTGTAAACACGACCAGGTCGGCAGCCGCAATCGCTTCACTCCGGCGGTGAGCGTCAACGAGCTGGACCACATCGGTAAGGCCGAGATTCTCGATCTCTCTTCGGCACTGCTCCCGCAGCGGCCCGTCACCGACAAGCACCGCACGGACGTCCGCGTGCGCCTGCTTCAGCGTGAAAATCAATCTCAGAAAACGGAACGGACGCTGTTCGCCCGCAAGCCGGAACGCGCCGACAACGAGAGGCGACGTGGGTTGTGCACCGAGCTCGGATCTGAAATGTGCAACCCGTTCCTGCGTCAGCGCGGGGATTGCAGCGGCGGAAACCGCAAGAGGCAGCACCCGAAAGCCATCCGCTGGGATCTCGAGCCAACGGGCATAACTCTCTGCCGCGCTCTCAGAGTCGGAAATCCACTCGACGTTCGAAGCGCTTGCCGCTACCTGGAGCCACCGCTTGAGCAGCTCCTGGTGAGTCTCATCCGTATAACTGGGATTGAGACCTGAAACAGTCAAGCGTATGAGAGGAACACCCGCCAAGATCCCCGCTACGGCGCTGACGAGATTCGCTCGGTCACCGCAAGCAGAAATGCACGTCGGTCTGTCGAGCACTAACCGAGAGAAGAGTATCTGCGCCGGTCGTGCAATCGAAGGAGGAAGCGCGCTCAGAATCGCAAGCGCACGGAGCTCACGCTTCGAAGGAAGATGCGCGATGGTCAATTCGGCCTCCGGAATCTCGCCTTCGCGCAGGATCGAATAGCCCGCCGACGATTGATCGAGCGCTTCGAGGAACGCAGCCTCACACCGCGAGCACGATGCAGATGGTACAAGATACGCGACGGGCGCTCCAGCGGCCGGTTCGCTCGCGAAGGTCGAGCGAGCGGATTCCGCAGCAATGAATTGTTGCAGATCACCGAGAACACTGGTACTGCCGGTCGCCGCCGTTGACGAGCTTTCGCGCTGCCTTCGTGCCGCCTGGCGGGTAACTACTGCCTGCGCATCAGACGGTAGGCTGAACAAAAAACGATTGATGAGCGGCGTCGTCTTGAGCAGCCGATACCGTCGTCCGTTCGACCGCGGATCCGAGTTATCGGTTGCCGAGAAATAGAAATGCTCGACCCAAAGTGAACAGCGACCCTGACCTTGCTCTCTGATATCGGCGTGCGGCTGATGCGGTAACAGCAGCCGCTCTTCCTCGAAAAAGAGAATCCCCTGCTTCGCTCCGGTCACGGCATCCGCATACTCTTTCAGCGACGGGACGTGCGTAAAAAACCCGAGTCCGCTCTCGGGAGCGAAATCGGCAGCGGCGATCGTACGGAGATCGGTTCCTCGATATTTCAGAAGCGCCTTTCGAAGAGCAACGACACCGCGATGCTTCAACGAAGCAAGGAACGCTGCGCGTCGCCCGCGCATGATTTCGGCCAGCGACGTAAGCGAAATTTCTTTCCAAGCACCATCCTGCTGATACACCACCTCTTCGACGCCGGCGCGACGGAGAGCCTTGATGCTCGCCGCGGGAAGCTCGAAGAACGGCTCGGAACAAACCGCCACCCCGCGATCGAGCTTCAGCGAGCTGACCTCCGGCGCTGTCCAGAATGATTTTTCGCCCCACTTGTCGGTAAAAGAGTGAGTCAGGCGTGGAATGCTGTTGCGAAGCCGGTCGAAGTTTTCCGGATGCGCGAAGAGGAGAACCGGCGAATCCTTCTCGGTGAGAAGCGCGAGCAGCTGGGCATCGAGATCGAACATAACTACGCTGCTCCCGCCGATGCCTGCGAGTACTGAGGTCGCGAACCGATGCGGCTCAAAGAAGGCTGCGGACGCGCCGGAGGGGAGAGGTGTTTCGTTAACCACTCTTCGAGAATGATCATCGTCCAGACCTGATACGCGGAGAAGGTGCCCGGCGTTTCCTGCTTGAGGACAAAAGCTTCGAGCCGTTTCGGGTCAAAGTAGTCTCGAACTTTGGCGTCTTTTGCGAGCAACATGCGCCTGAGCGAGCGGAGCATGTCGGCTCGATTCCAGAGATGAACCGGAACACCGAATCCGAGCTTCCGGCGATCGAGCCAGCTTCGCGGGATGTAGCGGCTGGCCACCTCTTTGAGGACCTGTTTTCCGAGGCCGTCCGCTGAGCAATGATATCCCATGAGCTTCTCTGCGAACCGCGCTACTTCGATGCTGAGAATCGGTGCACGCACTTCGAGGGCATGCTGCATGCTCATCCGGTCGACCTTCGAGAGCACAGCTCCGGGGAGATAGGTATTCATGTCGATCTGACGCAACCTCGAGTAGAGCGGCAGCTCGGGGCGATCGAGGAAATCTTTGAATGCCGTGAAATATTGTTCGCTCGCAGGAGGGAGGTCCCCGACCAGCTCCCGAACGTCGTTTTCAGGGAAGACAAGGATTCTCGGAGAGAAGTATGCGCTGCCGGCTTTCCAATTCTTGAACGCCGGATCACCGTTCAGCGCCCGACGCTCTTCGTCGAGCATCTGGAAGTAGCGCGAGTAACCGCAGAACATTTCGTCGCCGCCGTCACCGGAAAGCACCACCGTAACCTGCCGGCGAGCGAACTGCGAAAGAAGGTACGTCGGCAAGCACGAGCTGTCGGCATTCGGCTCGTCGAGCAGCCCACCGATCTTCTTCGCGAGCACCGGAATATCAGGGCTCAGGACCATGTCGTGGTGCTCGGAGCCGAGATGCTTTCCCATCTCCCGCGCGAGGTAGTGCTCACTCTCCTCGGAGTCGTGCACACCCATCGAGAATGTTTTCAGCTTACGGCCGAGAACTTTGGTCACAAGGGCAACGACCGTGGCGGAATCCACCCCGCTCGAGAGAAACGCACCCAGCGGTACGTCGCTAATCATTCTCCGACGGATGCTGCGGACCAAAATATCTTCGAGCTCGTCAGCAAGCTGATCGAGTGGAACCCCCGTTTGCGGGCGCTCTGCAGGCTGAAATGCAAAATGGCGCTTCACTTCGATCTTGCCCGAGGCGTCGATCCTCAGGAAATGTCCAGGCGGCAGCTTTTTCACCGCGCGATACATCGAGCGGGGTGACGGAACATATTGAAACGCGAGATATTCCGTCAGCGCTTCCTGGGAGATGTCCCGCTGGAAACCAGGAAGAACTTCGAGACACTGGAGCTCGGACGCGAACGCGAAGTATCCATTCTGCTCGGTGTAGTACAGCGGTTTTTCACCGAATGGGTCGCGCGCAATGAGCACCTCGCGATCGTCGCGAGAGAAAAAAGCGAACGCATACATTCCGTCGAGCCTTGCGAAAAGGTTTTCGGAGTAGAGCCGAATGGCTTCCAGCAGCACTTCGGTGTCGGACGTCGAGCGGAATTGAATCCCCCGGCGGATCAGCTCCTCTTTCACATCGAGGAAATTGTAGATCTCACCGTTGAACGTGATGCATGCGCGACGGTCGGCGCTTTCCATCGGTTGGTGACCGCCGGGAGAGATATCGATGATGCTCAGTCGGCGCTGAGAGAATGCGCAGTAGCCTGTGGGATCTACCCAGGCACCCGAATCATCGGGCCCACGATGCACCATGCAGTCGGCCATTCTGCCGACGGTATCGAGCATTGAGTCGGGGGAAAGTTTCCCGCCGAGATTGATTAAACCGGCAATTCCACACATAAAACGATGAAAATCGAAGAGGATTGGTGAGGAATAGCATAAATATACGGTCAATGAAAGGTAAGAACGACCGTCGGCCGGTTTCGAGCCTCAGAAAAAAATCTTGCAGATACAGGATGTTGGAGACGTCCCGACTACTCTTCGCGAACCGCGTAGGTGCGACCGTTTTGAGTCGGATCCGAGTTGTCCGAAGTGGTGAAAAGTAACCACGATTCCCAGTGCGAATATCGGCCTTCACCGACTTCGGCGATCTCGGAATGCATCGCGTGGGGATGCGGCAAGCGGCGTCCGTCCTCGTACAGCACGATCGAAGACTTCCCGTCTTTGTCCGAGCACAGATACTCAGGCAGCTTCACCGTATAGACATGCCCGGCGTGGAGCTGAATCCCAGACAACACACCTTCGTAGTTTCCTTTCACGAGGCGCAGCGTCTTGTTTTTCAGCTGCTGAATGCGCTGTTGAAGCTTGCTTTGCGTCTTGAGCGCCGCGATCTCGTCGTTCTCGACCGATACGGAAACGTCCGACAGCGCACCTGAAACTGAATCGAAAAACATGGCTTCCTCACATGGAAAAGACAGTCGCGAGCGGTGGATCCCCCGATTCTGCTCGAATTCGATGTCTATACCTTCGAGAGACTCGTATAGCGGATCTTGCGGCCCGTCGCACCAAATTAAATCGCTAAATGCGTAAAGATTTGTTCAACTAATTTGAACTAAATCAACGATTTAAAGCAGTAACCCTTAGGATGGCCGGTCTCGAGAAACGGATGCGGCGTTTTCGATGCTCACGCGGTAGAAATAAACTGCGCTCAGCTACAAAACAGTTGTGCTGCTCTGTCATTTGCTCAGTTTTCACGTCTACTATGTCGACTGGTACGTGTTCGAACCCCCTGACGCATAACTTTGGTGCTTTATGAAATTTGCCCTGCCCGTTGCCATGCTCCTGGCGCTCTCCGCCGCAACCATTGCACGTGCCGATAACGACCCCTACGGAAAGATGCGCTCGACCGAAGCGCCCAAATGCAACTGGTCCACGATGAAGTCCGCTGACTACAAGACCTGTAAGCAAACGGAGGAGCATTTCAAAAAAATGACTCCTGACCAACGTGAGCAGCACGACAAATCGGTCGACGGCCAGCGCGGCGGTGCGAAACCACCGGTCGAGGAAAAGAAGAAATAGCGAAACCTCTGTCCGGCTCGCTCCTCAGGAGAGAGCAGTTACTGAGGGGCCACTCGATCGGAGCCTGCGTTCCCTCGTTCGGCTTCCAGGTCCTGCATGCCTCGCTGGACGATCGTCCAAGCAAGGCTTGCGAGCGGCCGAGCGTTCGCGTACGCCTCACGAATCGTCCTCACACGTTCTTGCGTGTGCACCACTGTCGAAACTAACTTTGGATATTCGACGAACAGCAGCAGCGCTGAGACGAAGACAGCAGCGAAGGCCCGAGTGCCGGCGTGATCGATGACGCGAACCACAAAGCACTGAGCGATACGATCGTGCAGCGTTTGTTTTCGTTTCGTCCAGAGCGGCATGAGGAACCCGATTCCAAGGAGAGCGGACGAGACGGCTTTTGCCGATTGTCTGAGCAGAGCGCGCGTGATCCCCGGATGGGACCCGGACCAATCGAGAACCCGGATACCGACCAGATGTTTTCCCGGTGACGCGCCGGTGAACGACTCGAGCAGCGCAAGGAAGACAGAGCTTCCGAGAAACCAGCCCACAAACGAGACGACGAGCGCAATCACGAGGGCTGTGATGCAGCCGAGCACGAGCTCCGGAGTGATTCCCTCCCCGATGAGCGCCTCTCCTGCAAAGTAGGTGACCACATTGAACGACAGCCGGTCGGAAAGTGCCGAAAAGATCGGGATCCACAGCGACGCGATGCTGAGATCGAGCAGCGCCGCCCAAGCTCGCAGAAAAAATCCGGCATCACCGAAGCTTGGTTGCGTTCTCATCATCTCCCGAGCTGAAACCCAAATCATGACGAGTATGCCAAGCAACGTTGCGGCAGGAAACCCACGGGATGGCGGAACCCGGTGCCCATTCGCATGACTCCGGTCATTGGCTCTGCGCACGTCCAGCTCTAGAGTCCGAGCACAAACTTGAGAGGAGATTGAGATGAGAACCCAATTCACGCCGCGCGCTCTCGCGCTATCAACCTTTGCACTTGTAGCGCTTTCTGCGGGATACGCCCGCGCAGAGAGTAGCCAAACAGATACCAGTGGATCGACCACAGTCCAGAGTGGAAGCTTGGATTCGTCAGGTTCGTCGCACCATAGTGGCTCAACGAAGTCCCAGACGAACCATCGCAGCGGAAAGAAGTTGGTTCCAGCCGCCAAGGCTGGAAGCCGGGGCAGTCTCGGTTCCGGCGGTCCGCAAGCGAGCCGCGGCACAAGTGGGGCGGGCGTTCCAAGCGCTACCCAAACAGGCTCCGAGGGCGATGACCAGGACATGAACTCCCACGGCTCGCCGGATAATACCGGACCGGAATCAGACGGGTCTGGGTCGAGAATGTAAAGCGAACGCATCGCCTGCCACCGGAGATGTGGCGGCGATGTACGCCTCTCATTGACCGGGTTGCGCAGCGAGCTTCAGCGCGGTCTTTTTGCGCAGCACGGGGACCTCAAACTGCACTTCGTAGTCGACGCCTTTTACCGGTGTCGAAAGGGTAACCTTCCATTCAATCCGGCCTCGAGTTCCTCTGTCGAAAGACTCCGGAACGTCATCGGGGATCTGGAATGACAGCGGCACGCCGGACAGAATGTTACAGCCGGTCCGTGCGATGGTTTGCCGATTCTCCCATCGTGTTTTTGTCTCCGTCTGGCGGTTCTTGCCGGATCCCGTGGTAATACTTTCGGTGCACCGAATCGTCGCGGCGTAGTCACCGAGAGGGTCCACGGCTATCTTCGAGCGCACGACCCCAGTGAACGCTCCTCCGACTACCCCGCAGCGATCTTGTATCGTCAGCGTTGAGTCGCCGAACTTCCGATACTGAAGAGTAGTGCGGATCGCCGCGAGCGTGAGAAGCACGCCGAGAAGTGGGAACATGTAGAAGATCGCCCCGATCCAGTGACCTTCGTTCACCATATTCGTAACGAAGAAAGCGAGCGGAATGGAGATGACATCCCAAAGCACAGCGATGAGCCAAAGCGGCAAAAGCGAGGAGCCCGTATTGGAAGTAACTTCCCCTCGCGCCCACTCTGTGCGACCGAGCACCTCTGCAGCGAGATCGTTTACGTCCTCTTCATCCGGCTCGTAGTCACCGTCATCGTCGTCGTCCTCCTCGTCCACGTTGGAGGACTCGTCATCATCTTCGCTTGGGCTCGGTTGAGAAGAACTGGCAAACTTCGGAGCAGGAGCTGGATAAGCAATTGAGGCGAGCGCTGCTGTCGGCGCAGCCGGTTGTTGACGCGCGAATGAAGCTTTGCGCGCGCTTGCTTTGCCGATGAACACGAGCACGATGCCGATAAGGAGTGCGATCCCGGCCACCTGAACCACCTGGTCGTCTGACGCAGAAGGAAGGACAGAACGGGCGACCTCAGGCGCAAACATCTCTGCGCCGAGAGCGGCGATGGAGAGAATCGCGAGGAGCCTTCCAAGCCCCCCGATAGCATTCGGTTTGGCCGTATCGAGGGTGACTGCAGATTGATCTGTCATGAGCGCCGTCCTCCTGAACGGGGTTCATAACACAATCGAAACAGCGGAGTAACCCGGCCGCAACCCGCTCCTGAATTCGTCCCGGGCGAACGAAGGCTTCTCTTAACCGCGAGAAACGCTATATTGGACTTCATGGACTTTACGAGCGCACAGAGAAGCCGTCACATTGGATACGTCATACCGCGGCCGCCCGGACCTAAAGTAATGGGTCCCGAATGAAATACGAAATCTCACAAAAAGCGCTCTCCATCGGTGACGACTTTCGGGTTCGCGACGAAGCGGGGAACGAGGCCTTTTACGTTGATGGGAAAGCGCTCACCCTTCGGAAGCAGTTCACGGTGCTCGATCCGAATGGGCGGCACGTGGCCGAGGTGTGTCAAAAGTGGTTCGCGTTCACACCGACATTCACCGTAATGCGGAACGGCATACTAGCGGCAACGATCTACAAGCGACGGTTTACTTGGCGGCAGCAATTCGTTATCGATATTTTCGGCTCGAATGATTATACCATCATCGGCGATTTTGTCGGTTTCGAGTACACGATTCGACGCGGAAAGCGAGACGTCGCCCGTGTGTCGAAACGTTTTTTTTCGATGACTGACTCCTACGGGGTGGACATTCAAGAGGGCGATCCGCTGCTCATTCTGTGCGGCGTCGTAGTCGTCGATCTGGTTCTGCACAATCAAAGAAAATAGCTTCGATGTTGAAAACGGCTCGAGCCTCCACCCCATTTACCCCCCGCCCCCGGTCTCTCACAGCAGTCAGCGAAGCGCGCCCGACTTGCTACACCTGCGTCCGTCCACTCTCGCATTGCGTCTGCGGGTTCATCGAGCCGTTCACCGCTCACTGTAACCTCTTGCTGCTTCAGCATCCGCACGAGCGGCGCAAATACTGCTCCACAACCAAGCTGGTAATGAACGCGATCCGAAACGCTCGAATGTTGCGCGGGGTGGAATTCGATGAGAATGAGATCCGCTCAGCGATTGCAGACAGCTCGCGTACGTATTTGCTTTACCCAAGCAGCAATGCACGACCTTGCGAAACCGCTCATCTCGACAGCGATTGTACGGTCATTGTGATCGACGGCACGTGGGACGAAGCGCAAAAGATCGTCTATCGAAATGGGTTCGCGCACCGTTTCGAATGTCTCAGTTTTCAGCAATCATTTCGATCGACATACCGCATCCGCAAACAACCGAAAGATTACTGCCTCAGCACTCTGGAATCGATAGCGTATCTGCTCAAGCTGAACGCCGAAGCAAACGGCTTATACGCACAAAGCAAGATCTACGATCGCCTTTTCGACGGATTTGATCGGATGGTTGCTCAACAGCTCGAACACCAACCCCTGACTCGACGGCTTCCAGAAGCATAACCGGAGCCGAACCCTCGATACGAGAAACATTGTCGAAATCTGCTTCGCCGCAGCCCGCTTGCGCGCTTGCGAAGCAATCGGCTAATGACAAGCCACGCGCCTATACCGCGAATATGATCGATACCCTCAGGAGAAAAATAATGAAACGCATCTATGTTGTCGCATTCTGCGCAGCGCTGTTCGGCTGCTCCCACAAAAATGCCGTCCCCTCACCCATTTCAGAAGAATCGAAGCAGTGCTCTCACACCACAGATCACCCGGCCGCAGTGGCACCCAAGCCGCTTACTCCGGAGGAGATGATGGCAAAAGTAAAGGCGTTCGGCACTCCGGGTAAGGAACACGAAGCCCTTCAACCGCTGGTCGGGAAGTGGACCACCGAGTCGAAAATGTGGATGGATCCGAGCAAGGAACCGGAGGTCTCGAAAGGCACCGCCTCGAGTGAATGGATTCTCGGGAAGCGTTTCGTGAAGCAGGACTTCTCGGGCAAGCTATTCGGCAAGCCATTTCAGGGCATCGGGATTCTCGGCTACGACAATTTGAAGAAGACTTACGTATCAACATGGATCGATACGATGAGCACCGGGCTGATGGTTGGAGAGGGCGCGATCCAAGGCTCGTCCAATCTGGAGATGACCAACAAATTCTCCTGTCCGCTCACCGGCGGCGAGCGGACGGCTCGTTTGGTCACTCGCATTGTGAGCAAGGATTCTCATGTGCTCGAGATGTACGATACCGGACCGGACGGAAAAACGTTCAAGACAATGGAAATCGTCTATAAACGGAAGCACTAATCCCTGATTTCTTTCCGAGCAGCGGAGCGAAAACGTTCCGCTGCCGTCTCGTCCCGCTCACCTTCGTCAGTACCCCGCGCGCTTGTCGACGATGTTTTCGAGCGGCTTTCCCGACGCAAATCTTAACAGATTCTCCCGAAAGAAGAGCATCGTATCGTCGAGCCATGTTTCGGTGTTGTCGGCGCAATGCGGAGAGAGGAGCACATTCTCCATTTCATAGAACGGTGACGATTCGTGGAGCGGCTCGTGCGTGAATACGTCGAGCGCTGCGCCGCGGATCTGGCCGGAGGACAGCGCTTCGATCAGCGCAGGCTCGTCGACAACGGGACCGCGTCCGACGTTGAGCACCACAGCGGCGTTGGGAAGCGCTTCGAAAACATCTTTCCCAACGGCTCCGCGAGTGCTTTCCGTCAGCGGAGCGGTGACGACGAGATAGTCCAATCGAGGTGAAATTGCGAGGAGCTCTTCCGGAGGGTGGATTTCGTCGACACAAAGGTCTCCGAGCGCTTTCTCCGGGGAGCGGCGGATCGCGACTATATTCATCTTCATCGCTTTCGCTCGCTCAGCACATGCTTTCCCGATGGCACCGTAGCCGAAAATGCCGAGCGTGCTTCCGGCAATCATCCGAACGTCAAACGGGCTCCACTGCCGGGCAAGCTGGTTCCGGCGCATTCTCGGAAAGTCTTTGGCGAAATAGAGGATTCCACCGATAACGAACTCTGCAAGCGATTCGGCATATACCCCGCGGGCGTTGGTAACAACAATGTTGCTCTGGATGAGCTCCGGAAACAGGAATGCATCCATCCCTGCCCAACGGGTGTGAATCCAACGGAGGTTCGGAAGGCGAGCCACACACTCCGGAACGATCCCGCTCGCGCCTCCTACTTTTCCGCTCCAGACGAGGATCGCTTCAATTTCAGACGCGCGAGACCCTATCTCCGCAAAAGAAGTAGCGAGGATAAACTGAATCTCAGGGGGACAGTTTTTGAGGAGCTCGAGCTGCGAAGTTTCCGGCTCCGCAAGCACGAGCACCGTTAATGGGCGCAACATGGCGCCATACTAGTTCGTCGCGGTCTCGACGAAAAGGATCTCTGCTTTCGAAACGACACCGCTTCTGCGCTGCTCGGTGAGGCAAGCCTTCAACTTGGTAAGCAGGTCGCGCTCATAAGCGTCGTCATGATTCAAGTGCTCGAGCTTGTCGACAATGGCGACCTCCAAGCGTTCGATCGGGGAGCCTGTCGGAATCACCAGAAGAAACCGAGCCGGGGCGATTTCCACCAACCGGAGCCACGGAATTTCCTGCAAAGAGCGGCTCGGTCCGGTGACGATTACCGCCTGCTGGTCGCCGACGTGCACCAGATCAAGCGGAGGATGCGTCTCTTCATTGGCGCGTGTGATCCAATCCGTCGCCTTGGCAATCGCTCGGGCGCGATCTCGGTCAACGGATGCGAGCAGGCGGAGTGTGCGGTCCGGCAGTGTGACTGTGATCGGACGGCTGGACTCGTTGAACTTTCTCGGTCGTCCACCTACGTTCTTCGGCTTGGTGTTGTCTGCACTTTTCATCTGCATCTTTTTACGTAAATTGTTTCCGTTTGAACAAGTTGCAACGTAAATACCACTGCCTCGCGCGCACAGTTTTTTAGGAATTACCGGGCAGTAGCGCCAAACGTCATTTGTTCACACTTGCCTACTCTGGGGTTTAGAGCAAGGCTTCCAACGCATATTTTACACCTTAAACCGCGGAGAGCGGACACTTGGATAGTTGAATAAGTTTTTCATCAATTCCCTTTTGCGCCGGAAAGCCACTGATTAAACGAGCGAATTCCACGCTCCAGCAACGAATCACATGGATTAAAGTTCGTCAGCGTCGGAAATCGAACACAACAAAAAAAAACGGGTTGTCCGATCGGATAACTCCGAGGATACGCGCAATAGATCGTCAGAAAACTGGAATAGGAAGCGGTTGCCGGCACTCGACAGGGCCGCGCCTGCAAAAACAACGAGCGGGGATGCAACAACGGTCCTCCGCTTCCGTGAGATTCCGTTGGCGGGGAGTCCCCTTAGATACGATCCAGAGCCCCTGCGGCCAGTGACGTGCGAAGAGGCCCGCATCACCAGCTTGCATCCGCGCGCCCAATGAACCGGTCACAATAGCGACTCGCTTCGGAGACGCTCGCAGTCCGAAGAGCTGCGCCGACCGACGTAACCGATGAAGCTCGCACCGAAACGTCTCTCAGCGCGGGAGAAGCCAATGTTCATCTTGCGTTCGTTCACCGGCACGCCCGACAGGAGCGTTCGGAGAGCTACCTCCACCTGGAGTGCCTCGAGCCTTTATGGCACTATGACCGCATCAAGCCTCTGTCCGCTCTCTTTTTCAGTCACTTCAGGAAGACACTCACTCCCCCGCCAATCGAAAGCCCGCGAATCGGCGATTCGACTGTCGGGTTGGAGACTCCCAATAGGTAATTCAAAGTGTGCTCATCGAGCTCCGACGTCGTCGGGTGATGAGCGGGTCCATCAAGGAGAGAGAACGATGACGTTCCACATTTTCGAACACAGCGAGCGACAAGGGCCCGTGGAGGGTTCAGATCCGATCACGGTGCACGTCCAAACCTGTACCAGTGCGAAAGTCGGAATAGATGACGGCGGTTGGAGCGACGACCTGGCTCAAGCCGGCCGCCGATTCGATCGCCTCGCGCTCGATCTGTCGACCGTCGGATATCTGAATTCGGCTGCGATCAGTGCGCTCATCAGACTGAATCAGCTCAGAAAACCTCGGATTTGCGGCGTCCAGCCGGACATCCGTGAGAAGTTCCGGATCTTACGGCTCGATCGGGTGTTCAAGCTCTACACCGACGTCCAGACGGCGGTCGATGAAAAATGGTAATCGCGGTTGTACGCCGGTGGGCCGATTCTCGAGGCTCACCGGCGAAGGGAAACAAGGAGTCTCCCCCGCGAACTGTCAATCAGGCATGCACTCTTTGATGATAGCAAGTTTCGCATAGGACGCGCTCAGGGCGGCTAGGTGCATACGCGGTCTCGAGCTCACGCTCGCAATCGGCACAACGACGAACCCAGAGGTGTCTTGGATTTCTGAGCAAGAGTCTCTCGAGATGACGCGCGTCCGGGCACTTCCGGGGCACTGGAATGGCGAGCTCTCTGTCAAATTGGAGCTCCGGCTTGACCAGCTTGAACGGCTTGCCCCTTTCCTCGCAGATCAACACCTGTCCTAAAAAATTTCGTCCGAGACCTGTCGAATATCGAACGGTATCTGATGCCTGCTACCAATATCGTCGTTTTTCCGTTGATCGGCCGCGACCGACCAGCTTCAACCGAAAGCTTCGGACTGCTTTCGTGTCATCGGATGCTCTTCCTGCGCCAACGTATCGTTGTAAGAAAACGGTGAGAGCTTCCCGGGAAAAAACTGCCCTCATTCACCGCTCGCCTTGACGTTACTCATTGAGACATTCCCCGACTTTTTTCGTCGCTACACCGCCGATCGGATCAGACGCGGTATCAAAGTTCGCTACATCTGCCCACGCCCTCAAAAGGGTGCCGACATGATCTCTGAGTTCTTCGAATCCGAACGACACGAACGCTTGTTGGAGATCGTATTTGTCAGCCCGAGCCAGTTTCCATTCCAGAATGAGATCGCAATCTATGACAATTGCGTCGCGATTCTGTCACTCCCGAAGCGTGAGCAATACGCGCTGCTCATTGAAAGTCAGTCCGCAGCAGCGACGATGAAAGCGTTCTTCGACCTCGCCTGGTTGGGCACCACGGCGCTTATGGCGACGTAAGAGCGACGGGCTGCGTTGCGCGAGAGTAAGGAGAAGAAAGCTGGCTATGGGACTCGAACCCGCAACCTACTGATTACAAATCAGTTGCTCTACCAATTGAGCTAAGCCAGCACCGGAATTGATTCGCCGTCGCCTCGCGAGCGGTTTCTCTTTCGCGAAGGGGGCATTTTGCGAACGGGATATATATACAATTCCGCGAACGAAAGCCACAACAAAGAAGCAGAAAATCCGGTCAAAACATCAGGTTGTTTATCCCGGGCGCGCCATTTTGTCGGCTTTTGGGCGGTGAGTGCGTCACCGCGCGACGCTCGCTCCCTGATTCAAGAAAAACGCTGTCGTGCTAGCGTATGTCTCGATGAAAGCACTTTACTTTGCCGAGCACGGGGACACATCCAAACTAACCTACGGCGAGCTGCCCGATCCCGTCGCGAAACCAGGACACGTGATCATTCGGGTCAGAGCAGCCGCAGTCAACCAGCTCGACCTCTGGGTGCTTCGCGGATGGCCGGGGATGAAGCTGCAGCTTCCGCACATCGGAGGAGCAGATATCACAGGGGAAGTCTTTGCGCTGGGCGAGGGAATCAGCGGCTGGACCATCGGGCAGCGCGTGGCTCTCACTCCAGGCTTCTTACCGGAAGGGGCGAGCGACGAGTATTCCGCTCGTGGAGAAGACAGTCTCAGCCCTGCTTATCAGATCTTCGGTGAAACTGTGCGCGGCGGATTTGCTCAATTCGTCGAAGCTCCCGCGCATACTCTCATTGCACTTCCCAACTCTCTCTCCTTCGCACACGCTGCCGCTCCGCTTCTCGTTGCGACCACCGCCTGGAGAATGCTCAAGCACCGTGCGGCCGTGAAATCGGGAGAGACGGTCCTGATCGTCGGTTCCGGGGGCGGTCTGAACAGCTTTGCAATCTGGCTTGCAAAGGACCTCGGAGCGAAGGTGATCGCGCTCACCAGCACGACCGAGAAAATGCGCCGGGCGAGCGAGCTCGGCGCGAATCACGTGCTCAACTATCGAGAGCTTCCCGACTGGAGCCGAGAGGTCCGGTTACTCACCGGAAAGCGCGGAGCGGATGTAATCGTCGATAATGTCGGTCAGGCTACCTTCCCTCAATCGCTTTCCGCTGCCGCTCGCGGGGGGAGAATCGTGACCGTGGGCAACTCGAGCGGCTATCAGGTAACCTTTGATAACCGGCTCATGTTCGGGAAGCAGCTCTCCCTGCTCGGATCCACAATGGGCAGCGCAAAAGATGCCGCAGACGCTATCGCGTATGCGTGGACGAAACCGCTTGGCAAGCTCATCGATCGGGAGCTGCCGCTCATGGATGGAAAACAGGCGTACGACTTGCTGGATAACGGGGAGAAGTGTGGGAAAGTTGTTCTTCTTCCCGAGTAGCTCCTCTTTCGTATCTTCAATGACTTATCTCTCCTGAGCAAAAAAGTTCTGCCACTGTGATTGCAGAATTTGCCAAGTAGAGTAACGTCCGCGCCCGAGCGCATTGAGTTGTTCTCTTCGCCCGGAAGCTTCGCTCACCTTCCCATTCGCGCACTGAGCGACATTTCACCGACCCCTGAACGGCAGGCCACGATTCGCCAGCGCTCGCCTTGCAGGGGCCGATAGCGAAAAAACGGTTTTCGCTTCCCACTGCTGTTCCGTCTCTCATCACCGAAAGGGCTTCGAGAGTGGTTACACAAAAATCTGTTTTGGTGTTTGGAGCCGGTCCGGCTGGGCTGAGCGTTGCTCGCGAAGAACTTCTGCGCGGCTCCCGAGTGCACCTCGTTGCAACATACCTCCCGAACGGAGACAGCCTGTCGGGCTCCCCTCCACCGACGTATCGGTTTGCCGCCGGAATTCAACAACCGTTCGGCGGCAAAGATCCGAACGATCCGCGGCTGAGAATGTATCTCGGAAGTCATCCCGAAATGATGCGCCTTGCCCGCGACCCTGACTGTCAAGCCGTGCGCGAGTGCGAGCTCACCACGATGATTGATCCGAATCAACCGCTTCCCGAGTGGGCGTCTCTGGTCGACGGATATCGTCGCTTTAACAACGCAGAGGTTTACACCACCGCCGCGTTCGACCCTCCAGGGCTCGTTCGCTACTGGTGGGAGCAGCTGTTGAGCAAGTTTGCCGACAACCTCACTTACGAGTGCCGCGCGGCGAACGCCGATGAGCATGGTGCCATTCGCGCGCAGCAACCTCCTGCCGGTTTTGACCGCATGCACATGTGCGCGGGATACGCCGGATTCAACACGATCCTTCACGACGGAACGGACTTTCCCATCTTGGGAGTCCTTGTCCATTTCGAAGGTGACGGCGAGACAAAGTGTTGGATGGACGAAGAGCGTCCCTGTGGAACCACGGGGCGGGCGAACGAGCCCGACTGTCTCTATGTCATCCGCCGTCCGTGGTATCATGGTGACGGCTCGTTCGAGCCCTCCGGCCGCATCGTGCTCGGCGGCACAATCAAAGCCCACGTCGCCGAGCTGCCCGAGGTCGAGCTGAACCAGGTCGTCCGCGAAATCGTCCGCCGGTGCAACGAACGCTTCGGCGAGTCGTTTTCTTACGGTCGGCGACTCAGCGTGACGCAATGCTGCAGGCCGGGGAACACCAATGGGTTCACACTAAGAGTGAACGCGGACCGCACATACAGCGAGATCCGCGGACAAGCAGGCATGGGCATCGTGACTGCGTATGCGAGCGGCGTTGAAATCGTCGGCCGCATGGCGTAATCGCGAGTGCTCCAAAATCAGACTGGGGGACCGGGAGACGAGCTCGGCCCCCTGACGGTTTCTTCTTGAACGCTATCGCGCCTCGCGCAACATTCTGCCGTCACAGGTCGCACCGATGCCTGCCTGTTCTACTTGACGCTGAGCCGTCGGATGGACAATGCTGTGAAATCCCTCATGAAATTATCTTCGGACGGCGCACATTTCTTCGCTGCCCGTCCATAACAAAGTAGTATCCGGACCGGACGCGCTCATGCTTGGGGCGGCGTAACCCTCGAAGAACGTGGAGCTTTTGGAAAATGAGCAGCGCAAAGCAGAACCGCCATATCGCCCGATTGATTGTCGGAGCAATGAGCATCGACGGCACCCTGAGCAAGCAGGAGCGGCAGAAGGTCGCATCGACGCTTGAGCGGATCGGCATGGGCGAGCTTCTCGCCGACATCGGCGCCGCCATTGAAGATGATGACGGCAGCTTCAATATGTTTCAGGAGTGCAAGGACGTCATCACCTCTCTCGGCGCCGATGCCGGTGAGGTGACGCCGCTAATCTTCCGCGTGGTCTGCGACGTCATCGCATCCGATCGCTTCGTTTCTGCACAAGAGGCCACATACCTGAGCGCGATGGCGAAGCGACTCCAGCTGAGTGACGAAGCCGCGACTTCGATTTTCAAACAGGTGCTCGCTGCAAGAAACAGCCGCCTCGAGGTCGCAGCGAGCGGTGTCGACGAATCGCTGCACCCGCATCTGAAAAAGCTGCTGAGCTTTCCCGGCGCAGAAGATCTTGTCGGACGATCGACGGAAGGGTCAATCGACGAGATGATCAACCAGGCGCAAGAGAGCGCCGCAAATATCTCAGTCGACGATGTGGAGCGTGCACTGACAGTGCTCGGATTGCCGAGCACCGCCCACCTGGACGATGCTACCGACGTCTGGAAAGAAACGATCGACAACTTGAATCTCCCGAAGATGGCCAATCTTGGAGAGACCTTTGTTTCGGCTGCGATTAATCGGATTACCCGCGTAAACGAAGCGTACAAGACTATTCTTCACTTCCATCAGAAGTTAGGAAAGGTTCGTTAACGAAGTCGATTGAAGCATTCAGCTTCATTGCTTCTCATCAGACATCGAGCAGAGCAGCCTGATAGTCGAGTAGGCTATTCGGCACGAAGTTTCCGAAAAACATCATTACAAAATCGAGCGTGTATTCCATGGCGAAATTTCTCATCTCATTCCCAAGCGCGGCGATGATCGTACCGGCGAGCGAGCTGGAGGCGGTCGGACGCGCAGCACACGCCGTAATCGAAGAAGCGAAAGTCGCCGGTGTATACGTTTTCGCCGGGGGTATCGAGGAGTCGGTCCCCCCCGTGCTTGTCGCGGCCGATGGCACTTTCGCAGCAGGCGGCTATGACTGGGCGCCGCCGCTCAACGGTGGATTCACGGTCCTCGAGCTCCCTTCTCGCGAAGAGGCTATCGCGTGGGCCGCGCGGTTGGCGAAAGCATGCCGTTGTCAGCAAGAGCTGCGAGTGTTCGGGGTCGAACCTGCTTCCTAGCGTCGACTGTTTCCGCTCAAGCAATTCGCACGTTCCGGCGTCGAACGATGTCCCGATCGAAGACATTACGGGGCCGATACCGGGACTTTTTTGTGCCTCAGAACAGGCGCAAAAAAAGTTTTTCGCCACGGCACGAAATCTCAAGAGCGCCCTTTTTCCTGCCGTTACCTTTCCTTAGAAGGAATGTACTGACAACTATACAACGCTCAACCCTTTTACGGGCAACACCTTTGGGCGTGTGCAGGTATTGGCTTGCACACGCCTTTCTTTTTTTCCGCTGTCGCTTGATTGATGCAGGATCGGTCAGATCCCGCGAGGCACGGATACGCTATTCGTAGTCGACGAGAAGTGAGCGTAGATCTTTTGCGAGTGTCCTCGCACGGTCGGACTTTGCTGCCGCTTTCTCTGCAGCTTGGTAGGCCTCTTTCAGCTTCCGGACTGCAGGTGCGAGGAGCACCTGTTCTGTGTTCTCCGCTGCGCGAAGAGGGGTCGAGGCCCCCTCCAGTGTCTGGTGAACATTTTGCAGGGCGGTCACGAACCAGAGCATCGTCGCTTCGTCGGGATGCTCGGTGCGGACAGCATCCATCCAACGCGAACCGTCGACAATCGCCCATTGGTGCGTCCCGGCGGTCGTATGTATCTCGGCGGTCTCGACCACAGCCCGCGCGCCGAAAAGATCCTGCCCGCGCAGCTTCACCCACTGAACGGCTTCATCGCAGGCCTCGTTTTCAACGTGGCCGGTATGCCCTCTCACGTGCTCGCTTCGGATCGTGAAATGCTCTGACAGGAGCAGATAGGAGCGCCACAGGCCCTGGTTCTTTACCGGCTTTTTGTCGGCTGTCTTCCAGCCGTTCCGCTGCCAGTTCGAGATGTACCCCGTCGCACTTTTCAAGACATATTCGCTGTCTGCAACCCAACGGACAGCTCGCTTTTTCCCCGTCGCCCCGAGTGTGAGCATAAACGCGAAACCAAGAAGCGACGACGAGATCTCCGCCTCGTTGTTCGTACCGGTCCCGAGCGACACGCCGAGGTGCCAGCGCTTCCCGGTATGGCAGTCCTCGACAATACAAGCGCCGGCAGCACATCTGCCGCCGTCCGAGCCTCCGTCTGAATACAGGACAAAATCAGCGGACGGGGAGTCAGAGCTATTTTTCATTGATCGTGAGTTTCTGGGCGAGCGATGCGACGAATGCTTCGTCGGTCAAAAGGATTTCAGCTACGTCCTGAGCGATACGCTCGGGACGGCTTCCGCTGACGTATTCGCGGAGCACCTGATTAATCAGAGTTTGATACGGACGGCCATCCTCTTTCGCGCGATCCTTGAAAAAAGACAGCACATCGCCGTCCAGATTCATGGTCACCTTGACGCGCACATGCCGCTCAGGTCGCTCAGCTGCCGACTTTCCTGCGCCCGGGATCTTTGCGGCGGCAGCAGGTTGCTCTTCATTTCTGCGGAACAGGAGCCGGCGGGTCGCTTTGGTGAAGTCCACTTCGTTATCCATAACTGCTCTCCGGCTACCCTCCGATACGGCCCTCGGCAAACTTCTCCGGGTCACCGATGACCGGAACGTAATACAACACGTATTTGCCCTTTAGATCTGCATCATGGCTCGAATTTGCGAAATACAAAACTAACCGAAGCGGCTTACTGTAAGGAATGTAGCTCTCCTCTGGGAGCGGCTCACCCTGTATCGTAAACGGCATCGCACGGTCCGGCTCCAACAGATCCAACTGTTTAGCGGAGTCGCCGGAATCTGTTGGAGCAGGGGCGGTTTCTTTCCCCGGAGATGGAGATGGCTTCACCGCCGCCGGCGTTTCTTTCGATGGAACGTTGTCGGGAACCACCTGCAGCTGAAAGCTGAGCGGGCTCAGCCAACGGAAGAGGTTCTTCTTGTCTTCGAGATCCAAGGTGATGATGAACTGCTGCTTGTTGATCTGAACGGCGTTCACCCTCGAGACGAGCGTCGGCGGCTTCGTGTTGTTGACGATGATGTAGTCGATGGTTGCCTTCGTCGCCATCCCGCCCAAAAGAGCGAGCAGGAAGAAAGGCAGAATCCTCCCGTGAAAGCGGATCGGACGCCGCAAGATCTGACTCCGCGGCGCAATCTCGACGATTCCAAGCTCGTCCGCTACCTCGGGCGGCAGGAGCTGCAGGAAAGACGAGCATGCCGCGGCAAGGACCAGCGAAAAAACAAAAAATGAGAGGACGCTCTCGACGATCACCCACCCGAACGAATGATAGTAACCGGCCAGAGCCACCACCGTCGCGAGCGGCAGCGTCAGCGCGACTAAAAACAGCAGCGCAAGCTGAACAGTGACAACGAAATTCCTCCGATTCGCCGCGAAATGGATCGAGCGCGCAAAGCCGAGATCCCAAAGCGGCTTATCCGCGAAGTAGCGGATCCGATGCCGCAATATCCGCCGCTCAGGTCGGACGATGTCCTCATCATCCAGGTCATCATCTTCGCCTTCTTCCGCTCGAAACGACTTCGCCGGGATCTCGCACGCAGTAAAAATGGGCGCCCAAAGCAAGAAGAGCACGAAGATGTACATCCAGGGCGCCAGAAAGAACGCGGCGACAATGAGTATCAGACAGACGCAGCTCACCATCACCTTCGGCATACTGAGCAGCGCCCGTCTCGCTAGAGCCGGCAGGGCCACTCGAACGCCTTGCAGAGAGATGATGCAAAGCAGCATGATCGTCACGAGGAGCCAGGTCTTCGCTCCGAGATCGAGAACAACAATTAAGAAAGCGTTCCGGGGAGAGATGGGCCGGTAGTATTCGACGTATCGAAGAAATATCTTCAGCAGCGCCGGAATGAGCGAGATCTGGAAGAGGATACCGACGTGGCGCAGCGCGAATGCCACTCCCCAATCAAACGGCGCCAAAAATTCGGATCGTTCGAGCTGCTGTTCCTGGACTGACAAATCGTGAATTCCTTTGACTTTTTTGCCTTCAAAAAATACCCTAACCGTTTGAAAAATCAAGCCGGTTCGGTGTTCGTGCTCAAGCAGCTCTACAAGGTCTCACAGAACGGACAGATGGTCCGGACGAACCCCGAGCACTTTAGACTTCATGATTCGGCGATTTCATTCAATCAGCGGCCTCGCGTCTTCACCACCTTCGTCGCGCGCAAACAACACGGCCACGCGAGTGTGATCGGGCTCAACCACCATCTTGCGCGTCTCGAAGCGGATGCGAAGCGGTTTGCGATCCGAATTCCGCAAGTTTGTCTGCGGGACGCCATCCGTGAGTCGATTGCCGAGTTGGGTGCGCTCAGAGGCGCTGAGGAGTCTCTCCGGGCACGTGTGGTGCTCAGCGACAACACGGTCGAGCTCTTCACGGACGTTTTCGAACGGCGTTACGCTCCTGGCACGGCCATCTCCGTCTGCGGATTCGAGAAGGAGCGGGCTTATCCCGACTCCAAAACCACGCTCACAGAAGCAAGCCTAGCGGCTCATGCTGCGGCCTCCGCGCGTGGGTGTCAGGAGGCCCTCTTGGTCGACGGTCACGGCTTCGTGAGCGAAGGAGCGTGGAGCAATCTGTTCTGGGTGGATCCGGCCGGAGCGCTGTGCCGAGCGAACGGACCGGCGCTACCCGGCGTAACTGCTGCGCTCGTATCGGCTTCGCGGGAAGTCGAGTCGCGCACAGTCACCGTGTCGGAGCTTCTCTGCGCACAGGAGGTGCTGATGACTCAAAGCACTCATGGGATTACTCCCGTGGGCTCAGTCGATGGGCAAGCGATCGGGAACGGGTCGCCGGGCCTGCTGACACACGCGATTGCGGACTGGTATGAATCGCTCTCTGAAGCGGAGGAGAATCGACTCTTGTGAGTACGCCTCTTGCCGCGCTTACGTCCGCGCTCCGCTGCGGCCCGCCTTGGATCGCCGGGGTGCTGAATGTCACCCCCGATTCGTTTAGCGATGGGGGTGACCATCTCGAAGTTGCGCACGCGATTGTTCATGGTGCGCAGCTTATCGCCGATGGAGCGAACATTATCGATATCGGTGGTGAAGCCACCGGGCCCGGCAGCCAACCGGTCTCCGCAGAAGTGGAGATTCAGCGAATCGACAAAGTAGTCCGCTCTCTCGGAAGGAGCGCCTTCCTCTCGATTGATACCTACAAGTCGCAGACTGCAGAACACTGTCTGGCAGCCGGTGCCCGGATGATCAATGACATTTCGGGCTTACGAGCCGATCCCGACTTGGCCCGAACGGTCGCGAAGCATGACGCATTTCTGGTGATTATGTATTCGAAGCAGACGGGCACCTCACCGCATGTCGACAATTCGGCCCGCGCTTACTCCGACGTCGTGCAGGAAATTTCAGAGTTCTTACTCGAACGCGCGGCATATGCCGAAAAGCAGGGTGTCTCGCGCGAGAAGATTATTCTCGACCCCGGCATGGGACGTTACGTCAGCGAGCGTGCAGAAGATTCTTGGGAGCTGCTCGCGCGGATGAGCGAGCTTGTGCATAAAACACTTCCCTACCCTATTTTTTTAGGCACGTCGCGGAAGGGATTTCTTGGCGGCAGACTTTCGGAGCGCGATCCCCTGTCTCAGCTGACCGCCACGATTGCGGTCGAACGTGGCGTCTCGATTATCCGGACACACAACGTGAAGATGGCGAAAGACTTCTTCGGCGCGCTTCATCGGCTGAGCCCCGCGCCTGGCGGCAAGCCGACCGAGTGAAGACCGACATGACAACCCAGCGCTTCGTCAGGCCCCTCCTCGCTTGGTATAAACGAAACGGCCGAGCTCTTCCTTGGCGAAAAACTGCCGACCCATACAAGATCTGGATCTCGGAGGTCATGCTTCAGCAGACCCAGGTTTCGCGCGTGGAAGGTTACTACTCCCGTTTTCTGCAGCGTTTCCCGACCGTCGAGAAGTTGGCGGCTGCTCGGTGGCAGAGCGTTCTCCCGTACTGGCGCGGCCTCGGCTACTACGGACGGGGAAGAAATCTTCTCCAGGCGGCCAAAACCATTGTGCGTGTTCACGATCGCAAGCTTCCCCAATCATTTCCGGAGCTCCGAACGCTTCCCGGTATCGGCGAGTATACTGCGAGCGCCATTCTGAGCTTTGCGTTCGGCCAAGCGGTACCCGCGCTCGATACGAACCTGAAAAGAGTGCTCGCTCGAGTGCTCGGCAAGACAGGCGCAGAGGTTACCGTCGACGCCGAGAAGATCTTCCGCTCAGCCCGAAAGAACGCTCCACATCTGAATCACGCACTCATGGATATTGGGGCATTACTCTGCAAGAGCCGTCACGTTGCGTGCGAGGAGTGTCCGCTTCGGCCTTACTGTGTATTCTTCAAGAGCGGCGCTGCCCTAACGCTCAACGTTTCCAGCAGTGCCCCGAAAACGCCGCGAGCATCGCGCGGCGCGATTGATGTCGGCGCTGCGTGTATCCATCGCGATGGGCGTTATCTCATCGCCAGACGCTCTCCCGCCAAAGGCGGCGAGTGGGAGTTTCCAGGCGGTAAGCGAGAGCCCGGAGAGAGCATACGGGATTGCCTGAAACGTGAGATTCGTGAAGAGCTCGGGGTGGAGATTGCGGTCCGTCCGGCGTTTTTCGTGAGCTCGCTCGAGCGCGGAGGCAAGCGCTACCGCATCCACTTTTGCCGTTCTCAGATCCTTCGCGGAAAACCAAAGAACCGGGAGCATGCGAAGCTCGCATGGGTAGAGAGAAGCGCGCTTCTCGACTTTGACCTCGCCGGGTCCAATCGTGACGCAGCGAAGATTCTTGGCGGGAAGGATTGAAGCCCCTTTCTCTTGCCAGCGTTGCCACGAGACGTGATAGATTCACCCGAAGAGGAGAATCAGAGTGAATTCGTCTTTCGCTGCACTGTATTGTATCTACCATGACGACATCTGGCTCGAGCATTCGGTGCGTTCGATCTACGCCTCCGTCGGCGGTATTTTCTTTTTTCTGAACACTCGCCCCTGGCACGGAGAGAATACTGACAATCGTGAAACAATCGAGTGCCTCAACCGCCTCGCCGATCCAGACAACAAAATTCGGATTATTCAGGACACCTGGGCGGATGAGGCAGGAGAGCGGAACTACGCCGCTGCGGTCGCTCAGCTCTCCGGTTTCACGTATGGAATGATCGTCGACGCTGATGAAATCTACGATCGCGCAGCGCTGGACGCGATGATCGCACACGCGGCAGCCGATCCTGATGTCAACGTCTGGCACATGGAATGGGACATTTACTGGAAGTCGCTCGAGTTCGTGATTGACCCGCCGGAGCCGTATCACCCGCCCGTCTTCATTCGGCTCGGAACCTGCGGGTTTGTGGAAGCTCGAAATCCGAGCGGCGCAAAGCATTCGCTCATTCCGCGCGCCGTCGGCTTTTGTCATCACATGAGCTACGCACGAACCGACAAGCTGATCAAACGCAAGCTGGCCTCTTTTTCTCACGCGACACAGATCCTACCCGGTTGGTTCGAACACGTGTGGCAGGCGTGGGATGGAAACCATGAGCTCGAGAATCTCCACCCGGTTCAACCGACTCAATATCGTCGCGCGATTCCCAGGCCTCCCACAC
Source organism: Bdellovibrionota bacterium (assembly GCA_046328905.1). Lineage (GTDB taxonomy): Bacteria > Bdellovibrionota_C > UBA2361 > SZUA-149 > CAZDWZ01 > JAXLVP01. The sequence goes on along the minus strand of JAXLVP010000001.1, from coordinate 2,469,155 downwards.
AGCTCCCCGAGGCCGTGAGAGATCTCGCTTCGAGAAACCCGAGTTTTCCGCAGGGGACGGATCGATGAGCGCATCCAACCGGATCCACCCGTCGCAAGCTCTCGTTTCCACTGGGCGGCCTTTTCCGATCCTCCCAGGCTGCGTGCATTACGCCGGGTCGGTCAAAAAAATAGAAAAATCGCTCGAGCTTCAACGAACCGCCTCATTCGTGTTCGATGTCTGCTGCGATCTCGAGGACGGCGCTTCTCGCGGTGACGAGGAGAACCATTTTCGTGATGTTCTCGAGATAGTCGGATCCTTGCCCCTGTCCAATCATCGCGTGGGGATTCGAGTACATGACTATCCGAGCGGCCGATGGCTGACCGAGATTGAGAGAATTGTATCTGACGTCGGCGACCGCGTCGCATTCATCACGATTCCGAAGATCCGTGCGCTCACGGAGCTGAAGCAGATGCTTCTCATGCTCCGGAAGTGTTCAGCGGGCGCCGGGTTGGCGCGATCAATTCCGGTCCACGTTCTCATCGAGACTCACGGTGCGCTTCGCGACGCAGTATTGATCGGTGCGGAACCGGAGGTGGAAGCACTCGAGCTCGGTATCATGGATTTCATTGCCGAGCATCACGGTGCTCTACCACCCGAGTGCGCGCGAAGCCCTCTCCAATTCGAACACGAGCTGATTCGGAGAGCGAAGGTCGAGATCGTGTCAGCCGCGCTGACCAACGGCTGTGTTCCGGTGCACAATGTCACGCTCGATTTCAAATCTCCGGCGCAAGCCGCCGCAGACGCGCAAGCGGCGAGAGGACGCTTTGGATTTCTACGGATGTGGAGCATTCATCCGGACCAGATCAAGCCGATCTGCGAAGCCATGGCCCCCGATTTTTCCCAGATCCAGCGCTCCGAGCGGATTCTGCTCGAGGCCCAAGAAGCCGTTTGGGCTCCGATCCGATTTGAAGGTGAGCTTGCCGATCGTGCACTCTATCGTTCGCACTGGACCTTGCTTCAACAAGCGCAGCTCCACGGCGTGCCGCTGAGCTCGGAAGTAACTGACCGTTTTTTTCCGCAAAAAAAATAGATCTGTTATGGCGTGTCGACGAGAGCATCGAGCAGCTCTCTCGTCGTCTTCCGGAGGAGTGGATGAAGCCATTCCGGTGCGACCTCCACCATCGGTTCGAGCACGAAACGCCGCTTGTGAAGCTCAGGATGCGGCACTATTAACGTGTCTAACGCAACGGTGAGGTCCTCGTATGCGAGAAGATCGAGATCGATGATTCGCGATTGCCACCTGCGGGTTTCCTGCGAACGATCGCGACCAAGCGAACGCTCGATAGCAAGGAGGGCACTCAGCACAGCCTCCGGTGTGAGCTCAGTTTTCACGAGAATCGCGGCGTTGAGATAGTTCGGCACCCCTTGCGCACTGCTTCCCTCAGGAACGAGCGGCGCCGTTTCGTAGAGCTTCGACTTCGCTCCAATCGCACCTACCTGTTCCTCAATCAGCGCTGTCGCACGCAGCAGATTCTCCTCTCGTTCACCGAGGTTGGTCCCAAGTCCGATAATCGCGTCCATCCAAACTCCAAAGATTTCGCGGGCTCATCATAGTCGAGTTTCGTCGGAAGGCCAAAACATCAACGATTTCAGCGCACAAGGGCCGCCTTGAGAATTTTCCACCACGCCGCTAATATGGCGCTCACATTCATTACCGGCAGCGATGGGCTGTGGAACGGCGGCGTAAGATGAAAGATTTGAAACAATCAGAACCGGGCTCACCTCTCACACCTCTCCTGGACCGGATTCAATCCCCGGCAGATCTCAAAGAGCTTCGTCGCCCCGAGCTGAAACAGCTCTGCGATGAGCTGCGAACCGACCTTATTAATACTGTAAGCCAGGTGGGCGGTCATTTCGCCTCCAGCCTCGGAGTCGTCGAGCTGACCGTCGCTCTGCACTCGGTTTTTGACACGCCGCGAGATCGCATCGTCTGGGATGTCGGCCACCAAGCCTATATTCACAAAATCCTCACCGGGCGGAGGAAGGATCTTCCCAAGGTCCGACAACTCGGTGGAATCTCCGGTTTCCCGCGCCGGTGTGAGAGCGAGTACGATACCTTCGGCGTGGCGCATGCGGGCACCAGCATCTCTGCCGCAATCGGAATGCTCGAAGCATCGCATCACGAATATCCAGGGAGTGCCGATCGCCGGGTAGTCGCAGTTATCGGGGACGGCGCGATGACTGCCGGAATGGCATTCGAGGCGCTCAACCATTCCGGCCAGCTTCACCGCAAGCTGATCGTCATCCTAAACGACAACGAAATGTCGATCGCACCGAATGTCGGCGCGCTCAGCTACGCGTTCTCCCGAGCTCTTACAAATAAATTCTCCACCTCTGCGCGGCGGCACTTCAAGAGCCTCGTCGAGAAGCGGGTCATCCCGCGCGCGTTCTATCGCGCGCTTGATCGCGCCGAAGAGGCTGCACAGGGCTTTTTCTCTACACCGGCAATGTTGTTCGAGTCGTTCGGGTATCGCTACATGGGACCGATTGACGGTCACAATTTGGACCAGATCATCGGCGCTCTTGAAAATGCTCAGCAACAGGACGGGCCGGTGCTGATCCACGCCATGACCATCAAGGGCAAGGGCTACGAACCGGCTGAAGTAGATCCGGTGAAGTGGCACGGTGTTGTTCCCTTCAATATTGATGAAGGCGAATTCAAGACGAGCTCGGGCACAAAACAGGCTCCGGCATATACGACCGTCTTTGGCAAAACGTTGGTCGAGCTTGCGAAGCAGGATCCGCGTGTTGTCGGCATCACGGCAGCGATGCCCGACGGAACAGGGTTAAAGTTCCTTGCCCAGGAGCTCCCTGAGCGCTACTTCGATGTCGGCATCGCCGAGCAGCACGCCGTTACGTTCTGCGCAGGACTTGCGTGCGAAGGGATGCGACCGTTCTGCGCGATCTATTCGACGTTCCTCCAGCGCGCATACGACCAGATCGTTCACGATGTTTGTATCCAGTCACTCCCCGTAATCTTCGCAATGGACCGCGGTGGCCTTGCAGGTGCCGATGGGCCGACGCACCACGGGGTGTTCGATATCTCTTTCATGCGCTCGTTGCCGTCGATGACCGTTATGGCGCCGAAAGACGAGGCCGAGCTGCGAGACATGATGCTTACCGCCATCCACCACACCGAAGGCCCGATTGCCTTTCGCTACCCACGCGGGAATGGTGTCGGCGCGGACATCTCGCAGCCGCCGAAGATCCTCGAAATCGGGCGCGCCGAAGTGCTCAGGCGCGCAACGGACAAGAAAAACGGCGTGTTGATTCTCGGCTACGGGAGCACAGTGCAATCCTGTTCAGCGGCGGCAGAAGAGCTCGCTCGTGAAGGAGTGGATTGTACTGTCGTTAATGCGCGGTTTGCGAAGCCCCTCGATGAGGAGCTATTCTTCGAGCTCATCCCCGCACACCGCCTCGTGGTCACGGTCGAGGATCATGCCATCATGGGCGGATTCGGGAGCGCCGTGCTCGAGTTCATGGCTGAAACCGGGCTCAATGCGCATCAGTTCGTGATTCGCCTGGGAATCGAAGATTTCTTCGTCGAACACGGAACGCAAGAAGAGCTCTACGAAATCTGCGGTTTCAACTCGAAAGCGATCTCGTCGCGCATTCGCGAGGCGCTTTCTCCGAAGACCGGGACCACAGTTCGAACGGTAGCGAATCTCCGATGACAAAGGGGCTCCGGTGATTGAACGGGCTACGCTTTCTTGCGGGCCCGCTTTTCCGATGCTTTTCGATTGCTTCCCCACTGCGCGCTTCGTTTATCATCTCGAATCTGTTTCATCGTGCGCTTGGTAATCACGGATTGATCGTCTCGCCGAGCTGAAATCGGCTTGCCGTCGGTACCTGCCCGCATGAGAAACCACCGTTTGTCATCTTCCGCCCGCACCAACACCCACTCCCCCTTGAGCTTTTCTCCCTTGAGCGTGAGGTGCAGCTTTCCCTTGTGATATTCTCTCGACGGATTGCCTTCCTGCGTCGAATAGGTTCCCCGATCCCAGACCATCACGGTTCCGGCACCATAGTTTCCCGCGGGAATCGTTCCCTCGAAGTCGGCATAATCGAGCGGATGATCTTCCACGTGCATAGCCAAGCGGCGCTCGTTCTTTTTCATCGAGGGCCCCTTGGGAACCGCCCAAGAACGGAGCACACCGTCCATCTCCAAACGAAAATCGTAGTGCAGATGGCTCGCCTCGTGCTTCTGAATAACGAAACGTTGGGTCTCCTTCGCGCCCTTGCGAACCGCAGGCGGCGGCTCCGCCGTAATTGAGAAATTTCGCTTGGCGCGATACGCCTCCATGTCCGTGCCTTTCCGTGCTGCGGAGGATTTCGCCGCTTTCCGTTTCGGGACCGGCGTCTTCTCTTGCGATTGGTCGGCCCCGGCATCGATCGCTGACTGGAAGCTCTTCGGAATTCGTTGCTTCATCGAAAGTGCAGGCGCGAAAAGATCACCGAGCTTGTCCAATCGCTTCAGCGCATCCTTCGGTTCGAAATAGAGCAGGCTCTTGTCCTTCTTTTTCAGGGCTCGACGGAGCTCCTCCCACTGGACCGGCATCGAGATGTAGGGGGTATCGTTCTTGGCGCGCATCGAATAGACGACGACTGTCGTTTTGAAGTCGTCGTTCTGACTCCAGTCGATCAGCACCTTGCCCCCACGAAGCGCTTTGGACATGTTTGACACGACGAGATTCGGCATCCGCTCCACCATGAGCTTCGCGACGGTCTCAGCAAAAGGGCGCGTAACGGCATAGGTGGTCGGAGTGTTGAGCGGGATGTAGAGCTGCATGCCTTTCGAGCCGGAGACTTTGACGACACACTCGAGACCCATCTCGTCGAACAACGCTTTCAGCTCCAGCGCAACCTCTGCGCATGTGAGCACGTCAGCCGGTGCGCCCGGGTCAAGGTCAAACACGACCGAAGTGGGTTGCTCGACTTTCGGAGCCTTCGCGAGAAACGTGTGCATCTCGATATTCGCGAGATTCACCGTCCAGAGGAGCGAAGCTGCGTCGGTGACCAAAATATAGTCGATCGACGCATCATTCCCGCGCGCCTCTTTTCTCGCGACCGAGAACTTTTTGATCCAATCGGGAGTATAAGAAGGTGCGTCCTTTTCGTAAAAGAACTTGCCATCGATCCCGTTCGGATAGCGCTTCAGCGTCATCGGCCGATCCTTCAGATGAGGCACCAGCACATCGGCGACGTCGCGGTAGTACTCCAGGACATTTCCCTTGGTAAACTTGGACTTGGGAAAGAAGATCTTTTCGAGGTTCGAAACTTCGATCGTCTTTCGGCCCAGCTTCCATGATTCCGATTTGGCCATATGCTGTATCATCCCCAGAAATGTCGCCTGAGCCTAAAATACTGTAGCGCGCGCCGGTATGATCAACTGCACGCATTCAGAACAAGACGTGCGGAGACTGGCCCCGCGTCGAGCAGCGAACCATGACCATTCGCAAGAAGAAGCAAGCGTCTGCGAGACGCCCAGTATATACGATCGGGCATTCCACCCGCACCCTCGACGAGCTCGTCTCAGTGCTTCGTGCGCACGGCGTTCAGCACCTCATCGACGTCAGAGCCTATCCGCACTCGAGAACAAATCCGCAATTCAACCGAGATACGCTGGGACCTTACCTCCGGGCGCGGTCCATCGGCTACCGAAGCGTCAGCGCACTTGGAGGCCGCCGACGAGCATCTCCGAGCTCCAAGAACGATGGGTGGCGAAGCAACGCATTTCGGGGATTTGCCGACTACATGGAGACGGACGACTTTCTCGCGGGGCTGGACGCAGTTCTCTCTCGCGCGCGAAAATGTAAGACCGTGATCATGTGCGCCGAGCTGTTACCGTGGCGCTGTCACCGGTTTCTCATCTCCGACGCACTGACAATTCGCAGATTCAACGTGCTCCATATTTTGAATGAGGGCCCGGCGCGGGAGCACGTTCTCAATCCGATGGCTCGCGTTCGGGGGATGCGAATCCGCTACCGTTTGGTAGGCAGCGGCGGAATCCAGCCGTCGTAGCCTTCGCCGCGGTAGATGTAGAGCGGCTGCGTAGACGAATCGGCGAACGAGGAGGTGACCGGAGAGCCGTCGACTTCCACGAGCGATTTGAAGTGCGGTCGCAGTTTCTCGACCTTCTCGGGAACCTTCATAATCACCAGGGCATCGCGACCCAACACACGCTCGAACCCACCCCAGATATCATATTGGTTCATTCGTCGGTCATCGAGATTAACGCTGAGAGTCTCAGGACGGGGCGTGCTATAAAAAGCGACCTCAGACAGAATCTCGTAATCCTCCGCAAGCACGAAGGGCATCCCACGCTTCTTGCTCAGCGACTTTTGCACCTCTGCATCGACCTTCTTGGCAAGGAATTGCCACCCAGCCAGACGCTTCGAAGGAAGGATGTTTGCGGGCAGGCCCAGAGTGAAACCGAGAAACGGTAGATGTGCGAAGATCGTAATGAGCGCACTGAGAGCAATACCTGCCTGCATCCATGTTTTCGTTCGGCCGTTACCGATGGCGCGTAACGAAAGAAGGTGAACAAAAAGCAGAATCGCTCCCACGTAAAAAGGCAACGGCCAATTCGCATAGACCCTTTTGGTGAGCGAGATGACGACGACGAATATTCCGAGCGGAGCGCACGAGAAGAAAAAGAGGCCCGCAGTGATATCGCCTTTGCGCCATACGCGATAACCGCGGATGAGGGCGTAGATGAGGCCATAGAAAACGATCGGACCGACAAGCCCCATCTGCCCAAGAAGGAGCTCCGGAAGATACTTCGGTGAGAACATGACACCGGACTCCCGAACAACGTGGCTGGCATTATGTGAAAAATTCACCCAGTCGTGTTTGGAATTCCAGATGAGTATCGGCAGTGTGCAGATGAACATACACGCCGTCCCGGTGATGAACTGCCAGCACCGGAGATGGCTTCGAAGGCGCGGTGTCAAAACAAGAAACAGAGCGACCGACACGAAAAGGAAGATCAGCGTATACTTCGCCAGAATCCCGATGCCGATAAAGAATCCGAAAGGCAACCAGGCGTGCCTTCGGTCATCTACGACTGCAAAATAGGCGCTGAGCAGCGCGATCATCCAGCACAGTGCTGCAGGACCGTCGGTCGTCATAATCAGACCCATCTGAGCAAAGATCAAAATGGAGCGCACGGCGATGAATGCAAGCAGCGCAAGCCCCGGCGCATAGAAACGACGCACAAAGAAATAGTACGCGGACGAAAACAACGCCAAGCTGAGGATCGCCGGAAAGCGAACCCCGAGCGAGGTGTCGCCGAACAGGAGCCGGCTGAAATAAATCAGGTAAGCGACGAGCGGCCCCTTGCTGTAGTAGCTGAAATCCAGCCGTCGAGACCACTCCCAGTAATGCGCCTCATCGGGAGCCAGAGCCAGCGGGGACTCGACTACGCAAAGAACTTGAAGCGCTGTAAGCAGCAGGATCAAAACGGTAAACGTCTTGTCCGCATTCGTGCGGTCGATGTGAGGCATGGCGGTATATTGCAGGAACACCCCGGGGCTTACAACAAGGATTTCCTGGTGTTTGACCCAGAAAAAGCCAGATGATATCTTTCGCGCGTCGTTCCTTCCCCGTTCCCGTTCCAGTGTAGAACTTTTCCATCCCGCTGCTTGTCCGCCTCAGATTCCGTTCCTCGAGGTGGCACGCTGTGACCGCTCATGTACGAATGTGAGCAGGCGTCCGGCTGCGTTTCGATAGCTGTTGCGCACAAGCAGTGGAGGTGCACTCAACGGTTTTTTTTGGTTTCCATCTCTCGCCTTCCTCTTCCTCGAGCATTTGAGGGTGAACGTTAGGGCTCGGTCATCGCCGGGCCGTGACGTTCATTTCTCAACTCGCTCCTGAAAGGACCTGCGACATGGCGAACTCAGTGGAAGAAACCATTCTCCAACAGCTCGAAGGCGACCGGATTCTGGATCCGCATTCCCACATCAATCCCCACGATCCGGCGTCAACGACCCTGGCCGACATCCTCGGCTATCATTACTACACGGAGCTCGTGAACGCCGTTCACAAGCTGGCGAAGGAGATCGAAGCTGCCCGGAGCAATCCCAAGCAGCTCTTCGACCTGCTCATCCCTCGTCTGCCGAGCATTCGAAACACGGTGCAGTACTCGTGGCTCGTGGAGCTCTGCCAGACGTTCTACACCATGCAAGGCGAGGACATCACAGTCCAGAACGCCGAACGCCTGTGGGAGGTGTCCAGCCTGCGGATGAAGTCTCCGACGTGGGTCGACCACGTCAAAGAGACGACGAAGCTGGACGCCATCTTCCTTACGAACGACTTCGACGATCCGCTGGCCGGTTTCGACACGTCGTTCTACGTGCCCTGCCTCCGCACCGACGAGCTGGTCTTCCATTTCGGAAATCCGGCTGTGCGGGCGCGGCTGGGCGCGTCCACCGGAATCGAGGTGAAGGACGCTGCGAGCCTGCGAGACGCTCTCGAAGCGCGGTTCAAGCACTTCGTGGCTCACGGTGCGCGGGCGTGCGCGATCTCGTTGCCGTCCACTTTCGCACCGGAACCTACGATCGACACGCGTCTCGATCGTCCGCTGCAAGACCTGCTGCTCGAAAAAACGGGTCCGCACGTCCAGCCGACCGTCTCAAACGCCATCTTCTGGATGCTCGCGGAGCTGTGCGACAAGTACCAGCTGCCCTTCGACCTCATGATCGGTGTCACGCGCAACGTGTACCCGGGCGGTGTCCATCAGGGTCGCGACCTCTACGACGCTCGGGTCTCGCTGCACCAGTACGAGAAGCTCTTCAACGCGTTCCCGAACGTCACGTTCCCGATCTCCGTTCTGCCGAGCGGAACGGTGAATCAAGAGCTCGTGAGTTACGCGTGGATCTTCCCGAACGTCGTCGCAAATGGTCACTGGTGGTACAGCAATATCCCGGCCTACATCGAGGCCGACGGAGCTGCGCGACTGCAAGCGATTCCGGAAGACAAGGTCATCTGGTACTACAGCGACGCTTATAAGCTCGAGTTCGTCCAACCGAAGTTCGCGATGGCTCGCCGAATCCTCGCCCGGATCCTCGCGAACCACTTCGTCGGGGACCGGCGCTGGAGCGAAGCGAAGGCGATCGAGCTCGGCCGGAAGGTGCTCCGCGGCAACTCGGAACGCATCTTTAAATTCACAACCTAACCGGCGGTTTCTCGCCGCTTAGCTGCGTGATGCGACAGTGGGGTTTCATGCCTTCCGCGGGGAGGCCGAATCGGAGGCACCCCACTGTCCAACAATCGAGCTCACACGCTGCCCCACCTTGAGCCGCGGCATCCCAACAAACGCAAAAGCCAGTCAGAAAACTCGACAGATCTCCACACGGTGAGACCCGCTTTCTTGTGCCGTATCGGTTTCTATTTTAATAAAAAAACACCTATCTACGGGCTTGGACCGTCCTAGTCCTATATCTCGCTTTTTCACGGAGCAACGCTCCGCTCTCGGGTCTCTCGGTTATGAGTCTCAAATCTCTCTCGGTCGAAGCAGGCTTCGGCGCGACGCAGCGCCATGTGTGTCCGCGACCTCGCCCGGAAGCCGGCTTCCCGGAAGACGTCTCAATCTTCGAAGCGGTGACAACGCTTCCAGCCGCGGCAACGATCGCGCATACAATCATCGTCGGCGGCGTTGAGCTGGGTCCGGCACTTACCAAACTGCTTGCGTTCACTCGCGTGACACGCATCACTCAATCATCCCAAGCACCTCACTTCTGCCTTCCGGATGGCGAGCTCATCGATCTCGAGAATTGGGAGGACTGCGAGCGGCTCCTCGACATCGCTCAACCGGGGGAGGCGACGCTGGTCATCGTCGATCGATTGCTCGAGTACCTCTCGGACCCGCGACCATTTCTTGCCACCTTGCGCCAGCTCCTCCACAAAAACATCGCGAATCGTGCCGTGGTTGCACATTGGGAGCGACAGGCGGGCGCCGTCCCGGAAAGACAGCAGGGATATCGATCTTGGTCAGCCGCTGAGATGTCGTCACTTCTCACCTGGGCCGGATTCGATACGTTGCGGACCGACACAACTTCTGACTGCTGCGGAGCGCATGTCGTTAAGGGAACGCCGGATCAGTTCCGCGCGTTCCTGACACGAAATGCACTTCCTCCACCGAAGATAAAGACTCTCGTGGTCACGTCGGAACATCCGGATTTCAATCGCCGGGGGGAGATCGGAACTTTTATCGGTGAGCTGGAGCGCGTCGTTATTCCCGGCAGCGTCGGATTTTTTCTCTGCGACCCTGCTCCTCGGCGGATGCGGAAGGAAAGCCCTTCGCTGCTTCATGCGCGGATGCTGTTCGATCCAGCGGCGCTCCGAGGGGTACCGTTCCCTGACATCGTGCTCAAATCCGTGTCCCAGCTTCTCCTCTACTATCCGCGTCTGGAGCGGATTGAGTATCAAGATGCTCTCGGCATCGGATTGCGCCTAGCCCAGGCGAAGCGAGCGGGACTCCTGCCGAATCGGATAGCGCTTCACGCCCATTGTCACGGTGGAAAGCTTCTCTTCGAAACAGCGGAGCGGCGAATGCTGGACGTAGTCGGCACCGAGACAGCCACTCTTGAAAAGCTAAGCATCGAGCTGGCAGACAAGGTCCTCTTCCCCAGCAGATTTCTTCAAACGCTCTATGAGCATTCGGGGATAGAGCTCGGAGAGAACAGAGCTCAAATCCTCCGTCTCCCTTTCGCACGGGTCGCTGCACAGCCGAATACATCGTTCGTACCCGTCGACACCCTTGTCTTTTGCGGTGAGCAGACGTTGTCGAACGGATTCCCCGACCTCCTTCAAGCGCTCTTACAGCTCGGCTCGCTGCAGGCTCTCGGAATCAGACACCTTTATTTCATCGGCCCTCAAGGCTCTAGGGATCCGGAAACAGACCGGGCGCTGGAGAAAATAAGCGAGAACGTCCGGGTGAAGTATCTCGATCTCACCGGAGCCGAGCTTCCCGGATTCATCGACACTCAGAGAGCGCGGTCACTTTGGATTCTTCCCTATCGGTCAAGAAGCCACGCATACGCCATTCTCGAAATGATGCTTCTCCGAGCTTCGTTTATCGCATTCGACGACGGTGGTATCCCTGAGCTGGTTCCAAATGACCTGCGAGAAGAGTTGCTCGTTCTCCCAGAGATACTCAATCTCGCGACCGCAATTCGGTCGCGGGTTACCGAATCGATAGAAGACCGAGAGGCTCGAATCGAGAGAGCTCACGCTTCGGCTCTCGAGGCTCAGCGAGCAGTGAATAGCGACGTCAAAGCCTGGTACGCGCCAGCGACCGTTTCGAAGAGCGTCCAACCAAAAGCCGCTGAGCGTCACATCAAAAAACGCCTTTCTCTATCGGTTTGCGTTGCGGTCACCGAAGCGAGCGCAGCCGAAATAAGCGAGCTCGCCGATAGCATCCAGCACCAAGCCCTGCAGCCCGATGAAATCTTGCTGTTTGATACCGGCAACAACGGGTCGAGGAGCGACATCTTCCAGAAAGCGTTTCACGACGCGAACCTGTCCATCCGAGTTACACCCGTCGCCATGCCATCAGGCTGCTTGTCAATCCGAAACCAGGCACTCGCTGAAGTTGAGGGCGACATCGTTGTGTTCCTTGAGCCAAGGAGCATGCTTCTTCCCCGCTTCCTGCTCGATGTGCACAGTTGCTTCGCTCGCCTGTCCGACGCGGCAGCCGTGACCTGTTACGTTCAGAGCTTGAACCAGAGCGCAGCTCTCTTGACCCCCGCCTCTCAAGCTCCGGTCAATCGTCCAATCGGACACGGTATCGCTTTGGGTCATGTAAAGAACTGCTTCGGCTCAATCAATGCAGCGTTCCGGCGCTCAGCAGCTCGACAGGTCGGCGGATGGGATTCGACTTCTGATTGCGGCGGGGAAGACTGGTCTTTTTTTCTGAAATTAGTAACGACCGGTCAGCGCATCGCGGTCATTCCTGATGTCCGCTGCCTATTAAGACCCGGCGCCCAGCCTATCCGAGATTCCGCGAAACGGTTTTCGGCGTCCAGAAATGTCGCTCGAGCTCTCGAGGGCGCACGCCTCGACCGCTTCGAGGCTTTGAGGCTGGAAAGTATGGTCCAACACTTGCACGGCAGCGAACAGGACGTGAGCGGTCGCTCCGGTGAGGACCGCACCCAAGTCGCTTCGCATTCACTCACAGGAGGAATCGATAACTCCGTGAGCCAGATTTTCCGCGCCTCTGCGCGCCTGTTTCAGGTAGTTACAGACCGATCGGAGACCGATGAGACGCACTGATCTGGAAGACCGATCAATCTCCATCCTTTTCTCCACGCCGTCGGAGACGGCGCCGATTGGAAAGATAGATGAGCTGCTCGGAGGCGGTGAGAAACGAATCTCCAAGGTGTGCTTCATCTGTCCGGAATTCCACGGCCCGCAGTTGACGAGCCGCATCGGCGAACGCATGACGGGACTCGCGCTTGCAACAGCAGAAGCCGGTCACGCTGTGGCCGTGCTGTATACCGGCAAGCGCCGCTGCGAACGCGAGAGCGTCGACTATTGGAGCTCGTTTTACCGCGGCCGCGGAATAGCTTTTCAGATGCTCGAGGAACCGGACGACCGACTTGCGGGTCTGAGCGGGACGGTGAAGTCCTATGAGGTGTTCCGCTGGTTGAGCGAGCGGCAGTTCGACGTCGTCCATAGCCCCGCGGCGTGCGGGCTCACCTATCTTGCGGCGCTTGCGAAAAGGCAGGACCAGCTCTTCCAAAGCACCACATTTTGTACGCATCTGATTGAACCGCTCCTTTGGAGAAAGGGCGAGTCTGGCGAGCCGCTCGAACGAATCGAAGATCTGGAGCGCTCATATCTTGAGCAGGCAGCCTCGGAGCTGGCCGACATCGTTTGCAGCGGGACGGAGTACATGTTCCGCTGGGCCGAAAGCGCGGGTTGGCGGCTCCCTCCGGCGGTTCTGCAATCGATTCCGCTATCGTTCGATGTGCGTCGTTCGGAAAGCTCAAGCTCTGCCGCTGCAGCAGCAACTGCCCTCAATCCGTTAGAGCTGATCCTTTTTGGAGAGCTCGATCGAATCTCAGGTATCGACTTGCTTACCCGTGCCTTGCTGTTGCTTCCGACTGAGAGGAAAAGTCGCCTCCTCGTTCGCTTTGCGGGCAACCCCGGCATCGTCGATGGCATTCCGGCTCAGACTTATCTGGAACGTGAGCTCGCACCAAACGGGATCAACTACACAATCTGGACCGACTCCACTTACGAAGAGATCATTCGCCACGCTTCACAGACGAACGGGATCATCGTTTGCGCTGACATCATCGCAAGTGAAGCGCCGCTGCTTGACGCCGGACGGATCGCCGGTCAAACGATTCTTGCCAGCGATCTGCCGGCACATCGCGAACGACTTGCTGGTTATGGACGTGCCAGTTTATTTCGCGCTCGCGACGAGAGCGATCTCTCTGCACGGATATCCGAGCTCTTGGAAGGTTATCGTGATTGGAGTGAAAGCACTGATGGCTCCGCGTTGGACTGTGTTCAAGCTTGGAAGCAATGGCATGCGAACCCGTTCAAGGCGACAGCAACTTCTCCAGCCTCGACTGTCGCGCCGACAGTAACACTTTGTTTAGCGGTTCGCGGCGAGAAGCTGGCTTCAAGACGGCTGACCTTTCAGCCGCTTCATGGCTCCTCGCAGCCGAATATGGATCTGATCATCGTTACCGACCGCACCGCTCAGGAGCTGTCGGAGCTGGTTGACCACCAACCGTTCCCGCCGGCGGCGGTTCGGATCGAGCACGCGCCACCGGGCGCTTCACTCGGCGCTCTGTGGAACAGAGCTGCGCGCTTGTCGAAAGCTGAGCTCCTGATATTTCTGGACGAGCAGACGAGCGTGGTGCTCGACCACCTCGCGGGGTTTCTGAACGCTACGGGCGCTACGGGGGCGGACGCGACGGTCGGTCTGATCGACTACTTTGCGGAAACCGTTTCGAAGCGAGGCCCTCACGGCGCGAGACCCTCATTTCGGTGGATTCCTACGGGCCCGTCTCTCGGGCTCGGAATGTTCATCAATTGCTTCGGTTCCGCGACGAGCGTCATTCGCCGCAGCACCTTGTTCGATACGGGCGGCTTCTCTGAGGAACGATCAGCGTTTCCGGAATGGCAGCTCTTTCTTGGTTGGGTCGCTGCAGGAAAAAAGCTTCACGTTCTCCCGAGAACCATCGCTCACTGCACATTGCCGCCCGGGGACCAGGCCGCTTCATCAACTCTCCCGTGGGAGATCGATTACTCTCTCGCAGCAACGCGGATGGCGAGAGAGCTTCCGAAACAGCTCGTAACACCGTTTCTTTTCGCGCGAAACGCTCTTCGCCAACTGTTCGAAACGGGCGGCGCGATTCCGAAGCGACACTCAACGCACGAGCGGAGAAGCCTGTCAGATATCTTTCAATCGCTCTCCGGCGTCCTGCTCAGCGTGAAAGGCGCTCAGGATGTGAAGCTGCTCGAGCCGATGGGGATGGTCGAGATGTCCGTTACCGACCAACACATCGAGCTGCGCTCGACCGGATCGGATCCCCAGATATTCCTGCCCACTCTCGAGGTTCCGGCAGGCCTCAGCGCCCTGTGCAGGCTCGAGATCGAGCTCCTGACGGATCACGACGACGCATCTGTTCAACTATTCTACACCAGCAAGGGCGCGAAGCTATTCAGCGAGAGAGAAAGCACGCTGGCTTCAATACATCAGGGCAAGAACGTTCTCTATCTTCAGATCAGCAGTGAGCTCGGCATTAGTGGAGCGCTCCGGCTGGACCCTCTCAACGCGCCGGGAACCGTCATCCTCCGCTCTCTCGAAGTTCGATTGATGCAGAGCTAAAACGGCGGGGCCGTTATCCGAGCGCTCGGACGATTTTTTTTGCCGCAGCCTCTCCGCTCTCGAGCGCGCTGCCCACAGTTCCTCCGACATCGGTCGAACCGAGAGCTTCGCCTGCAAAAAAGAGCGTCGACTGCACGCTTCGAGCGAGCTCTTTCGGCACATCTCCGCAACCCACTCGAACAAAGCTATACGCGCCTTTCGCGAAGGGGTCATTGTGCCAGTCATGAACCCAGATCTTCTCGGCTGCCTTTCTGGCAGCGGACAAGTCGACATCGAGAAGCGTTCCGAGAGAATTGAGCGCTCCTTCGAGAAACGCTGAGCGACCGAACGAAAGGAGCTTTTCTGCACGCGGCCCGCCCACCCAGCCGGTCAGCACCGGCGTCCGGAGCGGATAGCTGGTCCACCAGATCGGAAACATCTGTCCATCCAGATGAAAAAATTGCGCGGTCTCGAGGTCGACGCGCCGTTCCAGAATCTTTCGGTCGCGAAGCAGCACCACCACTTTCACAACGGAGCCCACTCCGACCTGAGCGGCAAGCTCGCGTTTTGAAGGCAGATCGGGACTGAACCTGATTGCGCTTGCTCCTGAGGCGGCGGCGAGAACCGGTGTCGGGACCGTGGTCAGAATAGTCTTTGCGACCACTTGCTGATGACGCCCTCCTGCGCGATAGGAGACGACAGCCTTGCCCCGACTCCATGAAACTTCGTGCACGCGAGCGTCCTCTCTTACGACCCCTTCCGGAATATCCGCGCAGAGCCCTTGAATCAGCGAAGAGTATCCGTTCAGCGGGCGATAGGAGCGATACCCACCTGCTTTCATCGCGTCGCGATGCGAGCGCAAAAGCGCTGAGGCACTGAGAGCGGATGCAGGGGCAGCGTTGAATCCTTCGACAAATTGGTAGGTCAGACGGTCAACGTTCGACCTCGGCTTCCCGAGCAGGTCTGCCATCGAGCGGTCCTTCCCCCGGGGCACAGGGAGCTTACTGAGCCGATCGCTCACTGGTTCCCAAAACTCGTCGAACGGGACCAGTCGCGAGCCGCGAAGTCGGTAATGGGCTCCTTCGCCTGCGATCACCGCACTGCCTGCGGAAGAAAGAGCTCGGTCTAACGAGGGAAGAAGCTCGTGAACAAGCTCGGCCCCGAGCTCAATCGGAGCCCCGCACGAATGTTCCGCTGTGAAAATCCGTCCTCCGAGTCGCGGCCTCGCTTCGAGCACGAGAGCCTTTGCGCCGCTCGACACAAGATGACGAGCGGCCGCCAGCCCTGACACGCCTGCACCAATCACCACCGAGTCATACATGAGCGTTGCTCCGAAGAGGGTTCGAGTGAGTGTCCCACTTCGTCTCTGGCAGAGCGATGATCCGCAACAGAAACGAAGCGCTCAGCTATTGCCGCGGCCGCTTCGAAGCGCGTCATAAGCTGTCTGCACCGCCTGAAATCGACGGGCGTCTTCTTTGTGACGATCAGGTCCGTGGGCGAGCGCTGCTTTGCGATCCGGATGATATTTCATCGCGAGCTTTCGGTATGCGCGGCGAAGCTCGCCGTCTGAGGCTCCCGGCTTACACCCAAGCGCTTCGTAATGTTTCGAGAGCTCTTTGCTTGTCGACCCCCAAGAAGAGAGCCTCCCGCCCGACTCTGCAAACGACAAGAGCTGCCGGTCTTCGGCACAGAGGTCATCGAGCTCGACTGCCGTGAGCTGAAAGCGATCGAGGACCAAACCTAAGTCCGAGCAGTGCCGCCGAGAGATCATCCCCTCATCGGAAACAAGACGCAAAAGAAGGCTCACGAGCGCAAGCAGCACTTCCCGCTCCGAGCCAAAATCTCGCATGACGTTTGAGATTGCCGTCTCCAGCTCCGGCGGCGCGGAGCACGTTGCCTCATAGATGCGACGCAGCTTTTCCGGAGCCCCTTGCGGCAGTCTCAGTCCACGCAGAATTTCGTTCAAAGCGGTTTGGAAATCGGGATGTTCCTCCGGACAGGCGGCGTCTCTCAAAAATGAGAAGAGCAGCTCAAAGGCGCTGGCCGCTCGATCCGGCTCGAGAAGAAACGAATAGTTCGTCATCGGAAGAGTTTACAATGAACTGGGCCGGCTCTCAACCCAGCACACCCGGAGAAATTCTCCGCCGATTACCCGCTTTGCCACCGCACTGCGCACAGTGGAAGAGCACTAGTCGATCTTGTATTTCCGCAGAATATTTCCCTGCCGATCGACAACGAACCCTGTCGTGTCCGACTTGACTTTGAAGATTGTTCGATCGTGACTGTCGACGATTTTTCCCGCGCCGACGATTTTTTGTTCTTGCAGCTGTTTCTGGGCCGCAGCAGAAACTGCTTTGGGAAGATCTTCGACGGGGATCTCCGATTCGGTTTCGAGGAGATTCGCGTTGTAATCAAACAGCATCGAGCCCCGCGCCTTTCCAGACTTGAAGGTGGCAGAATAGTTGTCGCCTTGCTTCTCCCAAAAAAGGAGCTGAAAATCAGGATACATCACCGTAAAGGTCTCTTCGAGGGCGCTCGGAACATCTTCGGCGTGGAGCCGCTGAGCGCGACAATCATTCGACACGAGAACGAGACATCCGGCCGCCAGGGCGATCGCATAGTTTTTCATCGGTAGCTCCGAAACAGGACGTCGGTGCGTCAACCGACACTCCACAAGTTGTTGTGCCGAATTTGAGACGAAAGTTTCTCAAAATCGCTTCGAGCGAAGGTTAGAAGAAACTTCGCGGTGCACAACAGACGTAGTGGCGAATGGTGCTCGAGAGGTCGTATTGCACTACGCCATCCGTCGGATTCACCGTGCTCGGTCCGAAGCAGCGCGTTCCGGAACGCCGGTAAGACATGTACGCTACGAATGTCGATGTCGAACCAAGCGAACGAAGCGACGCTGACCCTGTGTGCAGCCACGTGTCATCGGGGAAGTTAATCGAAAGATTATCACGATTCGAGCACGCAAACGCTAGGTCTTGGTGCTCGCAGATACGCGCGCCCTTCTGAAAACAATCGTTGATAGCGGCTTCGATTGTGCCTTGCGAGTCGAAGGTGGGCTGCATACAGGTCGGACCGAGGTCGATCCAGCCGGCAGGACAACTTGCCACTGGAGTGACTCCGTCGCGCCCCGACGCGCCCTGCGGACCTTGTGGACCCTGAGGTCCGATGGGACCAACGTCGCCGGTGTCGCCCTTCACACCCTGTGGGCCTGCCGGTCCTTGAGGTCCAACAGCACCCGGCGCACCAGTATCGCCTTTCGGTCCCTGCGGACCTGCCGCGCCGGTCTCTCCGATCGGTCCCTGTGGGCCGGCAGGTCCGACCGCTCCAGTGTCTCCTTTTGGACCTTGCGGCCCTACGGCACCGACTTCGCCCTGCGGGCCTGCGGGACCAGCGGGGCCGGTGTCACCTTTTGCGCCTTGTGGTCCGGCAACGCCCGCCTCTCCTTGCAGACCCTGGGGACCCTGCGGACCTGTCGCGCCGGTAGCACCGGTGTCGCCTTTCAAACCTTGGGGACCCGCTGGGCCAGTCTCGCCCTGCGGACCTTGCGGACCCTGGGGACCCTGCGGACCTGTTGCGCCGGTAGCGCCGGTGTCGCCTTTCAAACCTTGGGGACCCGCTGGGCCAGTCTCACCCTGCGGGCCTTGCGGACCCTGGGGACCCTGCGGACCTGTTGCGCCGGTAGCGCCGGTGTCGCCTTTCAAACCTTGGGGACCCGCTGGGCCAGTCTCACCCTGCGGGCCTTGCGGACCCTGGGGACCCTGCGGACCTGTTGCGCCGGTAGCGCCGGTGTCGCCTTTCAAACCTTGGGGACCCGCTGGGCCAGTCTCACCCTGCGGGCCTTGCGGACCCTGGGGACCCTGCGGACCTGTTGCGCCGGTAGCGCCGGTGTCGCCTTTCAAACCTTGGGGACCCTGCGGGCCTGTCGCGCCGGTAGCACCGGTGTCGCCCTTCAGCCCTTGAAGACCTTGCGGACCGGCGACACCTGGCGCACCCGCATCTCCTTTAGGCCCTTGAGGGCCCATCGGACCCGTTTCACCTTGCGGCCCCATAGGACCCACCTCACCTTGAGGACCCTGCGGGCCGGCGGGTCCTGCGGGTCCCGTGTCTCCTTTCGGACCTCTCAGATCAGCTGAGGCAAGTATGTCTTTGAACGAACGTAGTGCGACCACCGACGAGAGCTGCACGTCCTTATCGCCCTGGCCTTTCCGGTCGACGAGAGCCTGAAGGAAGAGCTTATCTGCTGCGGGCAACGTGACTCGCACGACGATGTCACCGTCGTGCTCCATTCTTCCTGAGGCAACGCTCGTCGCTCCGGCAGCCAACCCGTAGCTTCCATTCTGTCTCGCGAAAACAGCAGGAGAGCCGCTGATTCCGAGAACGTAGTTCGACGGAGTCGGTCCGTGGACGGTGACGCTTACGGAAACTTTCGGCGAGTCGCCGCCGGAGATGGCGTAGTCTCCAAGCTCAACCCTTGCAGCGTCGTTGCGATCTGCATGCGCCGACGTTGCTCCTGCCAGGCAGGAAACTGTAGCCGCGACGAAAAAATGTTTGACCCAAGACATATGCATTCTCGTTGACCACTGCATGATGGAACGAAACCCCGAATGTTGAAGTTTCGTCTCAAGATTGCCGAACGTTGAGGTTGGGCTCCGCTCATTTTTTCACCGAAAGAAGAAACCGTGTTCCACCGAAAGACACGTGAGAAAACCTCGTAGACTCTGAATCAGATCGCGCAGGATCGATCCGTTAGCGCGCTCGTCGCATTTCTCGGTTGTTCAAAAATGAGCCGACGCGCAGCATTCTTGCCTATGAAAAAGTTTGCAGTGTGGAGAGCGGTTCCGTGCCACCGCGCGTTGGGAACGCTTACCCTCAGAAAAGGGCGCTCGGATCTGCAACCGTTTGGAGAATTTGTCCCGGGTCCCCGGCCGCTCCGGCAGCGGTCGAGTCGTTCGCAATGTTCCCCGGATTGACGGCGCCACCGCTGCCGCCGTTGCCACCCGAGCCTCCTCCTCCTCCTCCGCCTACGTAGACAAATCCAGTGATTGCTCCGGGACCTCCCGCCGCCCCGCCGGAGCCGCCGTTGACCGATATCGAGCCTGTCGCTCCGATCACCGGCGCAATCAGGTGAACGATTCCGCCGCCGCCACCACCACCTGGACCCTGACCAGTGTTCGTCGGATCCGTCGCAAGATAGGTAGCGCCGTTCGCACCGTTCGCGCTAATCGTCCCATTGTTCGACGTTTGTGCAGCAGAAGCGAGAATCACGAAACCACCCCCACCTCCACCACGTGATCCCGTGGTAGCAGCCGCTCCATTTGCCGTGATCGTGCCGCTGTTCACTACCGCGCCGCGGCATATCACCGTGAAAGTGCCACCCCCCGAGCCGCCGGTTTCATCAGTTTCTCGAAAACCGCTACCGGCGCCTGAAAGGCCGAGTCGGAGAAGATTCTTCGCTACGCCCGGATAGAGGCTCCCCCCACCCAATCCGCCCACAGCTTCTTGGCCGCCCGAGCTCGCCGTCGACAGGCGTTGCCCGTTCTCGGCGAAACGCGGTTGATCGCGAAGCGCTGGAAGCACAACGATGTTTCCGTCATTCTGAAAAGTGCCCGAGCATCGGATCACAGTTCCAGAATGCACAGTCAGAGTCACGCCGCTCGAGACTGTAAAATCGGTGTATTGAGGATTGCTGTCGTTGAAGGTTCCACTGCCGCTGATAGTGCGTGCGCCCGCGGACCCATCGCCGTAGACGCGTAACGTTCCGTCCGGACCGGCGGGACCCGTCGCTCCGGGGGATCCGGCCGGACCGACCGCCCCCGTCGGACCGGTGGGTCCTGCGGGACCGATTGCGCCCGTCGGACCCGCAGGACCTGTCGGCCCTGTTAATCCGGTCGGGCCTTGGGGACCTGCTTCGCCTGAAGGACCTTGGGGGCCCACCGGTCCTTGCGGGCCGGTGAACCCCGACGCGTTGGTCAGCTCGGAAAGCGCGACAATCCGCTCCCCCTTGCCGGCCCGGCATCTCGTTCGCAAGCGAACAACGGAGCTCCCGGGACGGACGCACAAAACGTACGTGGCAGGCGGTCTGCTCGAGAGCTGTTGCGCCGGCGGCGCTGCTGACGCACGCCCCGATGAGAACAGCGAGCTCAGCGCCGCGCACGAGGTTAAGAAAAGCAAACGTTTCATGGTACTTCACCTGGATATCGGTGAAACGAAGAAGAACGTAAACACTTCGGCGCGCGGGGCTGCCGGCCTGCGGTCAGGCGGAGGTTTTCGTTTGTTTTGAGGGATTTGAGCAGTAAAAAGTCGCGAGGAACGTTTGCTACCTCGTTCCGTGCTGTCCCCCGCGGAGCACCACTTTCTTCGAAATTCTCTCGAGGGCATCGCTCAAGCTCGCGATAGGGATAGGAGCGAGGCGTGGCTCGGTAATCAGTGCGTGCACGGGATCGTTCGGAATTACCAGATCTGAGGCGGCGAGCTGACGTGCCCGCTCAAGCGCTTCCTCTGTTCGCACCTCAAGAAGCTTCGTCAGCTTATCGAGACGCACACTGAGAGCTTCGGTAATCCGCCGCAGAATCACCAGATTGCGGGCCCCATCAGCATCCAGCGCATTGACGTACCGGCGGAGCTCCTCTTCGACAGCGCTAGTTTGACTCCGTATCGAGTGGATCAGTGCCGCGATTTGGTCGGCGTGAGCGACAATCTCCTCCTGCTGAGCCTCTAAGCTGCCGGTTCCGCGAAGAGAAAGTGCTTTGATCCATTTCATAGAAATATGGGCTCCGTGGTCTCTCTTCGGGTTCCACGCGGTGTGCGTCGAGACCGAGCGAGACGCAGAAATTATGCGAGATCGGGCAGAGAATACTGCAGAAAATCAAAAAGGAACAGATCGCGACACGCAGATGCCTAGCTGTCTGAAATCGCTCAGCTTCAAATGAGCCGCGTGCGAAGAAGCACCGGTCCCGTGTGTCACTAGATGCTGGGAAGCCGGTCTCGACAGGCCGATGCAGACCCTATGACACGTCGATACCTCACTTTGAAGGCCTTTGTCGCGGTTGGAATAGCGCTGGTGCTCTGCGCCGTCACCCTTCCTCCGCACGCGAGAGCTCAATCGCTCACAACCGGCACATACGACATCGGGTCACCTTCAGTCATCGATATCTTCGTGAACGGTATCTCCGGCGATGACGACAACAACGGACTCTCTGTTGCGGCTCCACTCCGAACGGTTGATGCGGCATGGCGACGAATCCCACAGAGCCAAGCCTTGACGACATCCGGATTCCGGATCAATCTCGCCGGCGGCTTTTATTCCGAATCTTCGCTCCCGACCTACTGGGAGTCGCGACATGGAACTGCGACCGCTCCGATTATCATGCAACCGCTCGAAGGAACCGGGCCCGTGGTGCTCGGCGGTGACATCAATATGTTCGACACCAGCTACTTTTATCTGCTCGATATCACCATCGCGCCGGTTCCCGCTGGGGACGCCTTTCATTGCGAGCAATGCGACCATATTTTGCTTCGACGGACTGTGCTGAACGGCGGTGCGAGAGCCGCTCACGAGACTCTTAAGATCAATCAGTCGCATCACATTTACATCGAAGACAGCGATATCCATGGCGCAGATGACAACGCCATCGATTTTGTGGCCGTTCACTACGGGCACGTTGTTCGGAATAAAATACACGACGCTCAAGACTGGTGCGCATACGTCAAAGGCGGCTCGGCGTTTCTCACCATTGAAGCGAATCAGATCTACAACTGCGGTACCGGAGGGTTTACAGCCGGTCAGGGAACCGGGTTCGAATTCATGTCTCCGCCGTTCATTCACTACGAGGCGTATGACATCAAATTTTTCAACAATGCAATTTTCGATACGGAAGGCGCCGCATTCGGAGTAAACGGCGGCTACAACATTCTGCTCGCGTACAACACCGCATATCGAGTCGGAAGCAGAGACCATCTGATTGAGATCGTCTTCGGGGCGCGAAGCTGCGACGGCGACGCGGCTGCTTGCAACGCTCGCAGACTGGCGGGAGGCTGGGGGCCGGGGCAGCCCGAAGGTGACTCGGACGACAAATCGGTTCCGAACAGGAACGTCTTTGTTCTGAACAACATCGTCTACAATCCGGCGGGCTACGCAGCCCCTCAACAAGTTTTTGCCGTGTATGGACCGCGCTCTACGAGGCCTGGATCAAATCTACCGAACCCGGCGTTTGCCGACGACAACCTGCAGATCAAAGGCAATCTGATCTGGAGCGTCAATTCAGCCGGTACTGATCTCGGTGTCGGCGGCGAGCGGCAGGGATGCCTCGCGGAGAACCCGACCTGCAACGCAGCGCAGATCGTCCGTGACAATTCCATCAACGAGATCGAACCGCAGCTCCAGAATCCCGGCTCAGCCGGAGCCGACAGAGATTTTCGTCCAATAGCGGCAAGCAACGTATTCTCGGTTTCCGCGATCGTTCTCACGGCCTTCTCGGGCGGCGATCGGCCGACGGTCCCCGCGGTTCCAATCGGCAATGTAGACAACACCGTCTTACGCGACCGAGGCGGTGAGCCCCGTGATCCAAGCGTGCCTGTCGTGGGTGCCTACGCGAGCGCAACCTCACCGCGCGATCCGGCTCCCGGCACGCCGGGTGGGATCGGAGGCGGCGATGGAGGAGCCGGTAGCGATGGTGGAGACGGCGGCATCGGTAACGCAGACGTGACGCCGCCGAGCATCTTGAAAGCGAAGTCTACGAAACGCGCAAAGCTGAGAAAGCGAATCTCCATCGACGTGACCGCGATTGATGACACCGGGGTGTCACGAGTCTTTGCTACGATCGGCTCCAACACGTACGAGCTCACACCAACCGGGCGAGCATCAAAACATCGATACGCCGCAAAGGTGCGAGCGAGCCAGCGCGGAACATTCGACGTGATAATCTCTGCGGTCGATGCTGCGAACAATATGTCGCAGGCGGATGGAGGCAGAATCACAGTAAAGTAGACCGAGTGAGCGCGCAGAGGTCACTGTGCGATTCTTCTTTGCCGTCCAAAAAATTTCCAGATCAGCCGCGGCACGTCAAAGTTATGCAGCTGTGTGCCCAGCGTGCGCTGAGCGAGAAGCTGCGCGACGCGATCAAGGTTCGGGCTCGGCCAATCGTGCCCGACACCGACGAGAGAATATACGGCCACTTCGATGCCCGGGCGACACGATCGGAAGGAATACTCGTCGGCGTAGCTCATGTTCTTGACGTCGAGATCAATCACTCGGCGACTGCTGGGAGTGGAGCCGCAACTTGCCCTCTTCGCCCAAAAGCGTGCGGTTTCTTCGGCCGAGAGAAACGGTCGATTTGCCGGACGAACGCTCAGGTGACGTGGGTCGGGATTGGCGCCGAACCAAGGGATGACCGCATCGTCCGTTCCATTGATCATCAGCAGCGACACCGGCTCCGGAGGTTCACAGGTGGTTGCCAAACCCGCGGGGAAGCTCGCAGCTACCGTAGATATCCCCGCGAACAGCCCAGGAAGCGAGCAGGCAAGCTTGAGGACCATCATGCCGCCGGTAGAATATCCCACCGCGTAAATACGCTGCGGGTCAATCGAGTAAAGTGCAGAAAGCTTTGCGACCAAGCGGGCGGTGAAGGTGACGTCAACTGAACCATCGGAGGAATCGCCCGCTCCACCGCCCTGATTCCACTGCTCATCGAGCGCCTCGGGATAGGCAACAATAAAACCCTCGTCGGCAGAGATGAGATTGAGGCCAGTCAGCTTTTGCATGTCGCTCGCCGACTGCTTCCCTCCGTGAAACACGAGGACCAGCGGCACCGAGGTTCCTTGCACATACGAGCGGGGAACATGAAGCAGATAGCGACGTTCGTGGGAGTCAACAAGAATGCGATCCTGCGTTACTCGGTTCGGACGCGAGTCCGCGAAAGAGCGGCTCGCGGAGCCGAGGAGCACGGCGACAATCGTAAGGCACAAAACGACTACGGAAAAACACGCTCTCATCATCGGCCCTGATCACGCTCGCAGTGGCGCATTTGCCATGTTTGCTATTCCACCGTAAATTGAGTCATTCATGAGCATAGCACCTCACACTCTCCATTGTGCGCGATTTTCGCTCGTACGACGCTTCAGATGAGCAACTTTCCCGAAGAATCTGGGGCCTATGGACGGCTAGCCTCTCGCGTTTCGCACGCTGCGGATGCTTCATATAGATATTTTCTGCCTCAGTTAACGTGTGGCGAGCAGTGGCTCCGCCGCAGGAAGGCACACGGCGACGAGATTCGACCGTTCACCGTCAATCCGGAACATGGCGTAGGCTCGGTGAACTTCAGCCGGTTCCGGATTTTCCGGCTCATGGCGGTCCGCACAATTCTGCTCGGCAACGCCGAACGTGTACGACGCGGAAAACGATCCCCTGAGCATAAAAGAGGCAGCTCTGCCGTCAGATTGGCTGCCATGCGTGAGGATTTCCTAGGAGCGGTCGCATCGGCCCAGAGTTTGAACAGGAGGAACAGACATGCGGAATCTCCCGCGGAACGTTGGTGAATTAAAAGCTTCCGGTTACAAAAGGCGCTCAGTCAAAGACGAGATTCGTGAGAACCTCGTCGCGAAGCTCAAGCAGAAGGACGAGATCTTTCCGGGGATCGTCGGATATGACGATTCGGTCATTCCGCAGATCGTGAACGCGGTGCTTGCACGGCAGAATTTTATTTTGCTCGGGCTTCGCGGTCAGGCGAAAACCAGAATTCTACGCCAGCTTGCAACGCTTTTGGATCCGGAGCTTCCCGTCCTCGCAGGTTCCGAGATCAACGACGATCCGCTTGAACCGGTCAGCGCGTTCGGGAAACAGCTCATCAAAGACATGGGTGACAGCGCTCCCGTATCGTGGGTGGCCCGAGACAACCGATACGTCGAGAAGCTCGCCACGCCGGACACCACGATCTCCGACCTCATCGGCGACGTCGACCCGATCAAGGCAGCTCACGGAGGTCATCTGCTCTCGGACGAGCTCACCATTCACTTCGGTCTGCTTCCTCGCGCAAATCGCGGCATCTTCTGTATCAACGAGGTGCCCGACCTGGCGAGCAAGGTGCAGGTCGGCTTGTTCAACATCATGCAAGAAGGCGATATCCAGATCAAAGGTTATCCGGTACGCCTGCCGCTCGACATCCTGCTCGTCTTCTCTGCAAACCCGGAGGACTACACCGCGCGCGGCAAAATCATCACCCCACTGAAGGATCGAATCGGGGCAGAGATTCGCACGCACTATCCGCGCACCATCGAAGAAGGTGTGTCTATCTCGATGGCCGAAGCCTGGACCGACCGGCAGAACACGCACTCCCTTCCGGTCACCGTTCCGACGGTCATCTGGCAGATCGTCGAGCATCTCGCGTTCTTCGCACGTGGCGACCGGCGTATCGATCAGCGCTCAGGCGTCAGCCAGCGCCTGCCGATCAGCGTCATTGAGAGCGTCGTATCAAACGCTGAACGACGTGCGCTCATCACCGGCGAATCCAGGATCGTCCCTCGCATCAGCGACATATACGCCGCCGGTCCATCCATTACGGGAAAGATCGAGCTCGAATACGAAGGCGAGCAGATCGGCGCCGATCGAATCACGTCTGAGCTCATCCGCAAGTCGTGCGGAGCCGTGTTCGAACGTTGCTTCTCAGGGGTAAACACCGATCCGGTCGTCGAAGCTTTCGGCTCCGGACGGAGCCTGAGCATCGCCGAGCTATCGTCGGATTCAGAGGTTCTCCAGGAGCTCGAAAAGATTCCGGGTCTGCTGGACACTGCCGACCGTGGCAGCTTCTCCGACGTAGACAATGGATTGCCGCAGCTCAAGTGCGAGCTGCTCCTGCAGGGTCTCTACGCGCAAAAGCGCATCGCTCGCAAAGAGGACTCCGGAGGGGCGACGGCCTGGGCTCGCGCGAAGTCAGAAAAAGCTCGCAATCGTAACTTCGAAACATCGGACGATACGTTGAACTAAGGAAGCTGTGCGAGTCACCAAGTATTCAAAATGGACCGGTTTCGATTGGGATGACGTCAGCTTGGAGGAGCTGATGGAGCAGCTCTCCGCCCACCTTCTCGAGAGCGGATTCCAGCGCGAGATGAAGCAGCAGATGGCTCGCTGGTTCGGTGGCGGTGAGGAGGATCAAGCTCCCGGGAACGCAGACGACGCACTGAACACCTTGCGCGCAGCCATCAAAGAAGCCCTCAGGACCTCGGGCCTTCTCTCGGACGAACAGTGGCAGACCCTCTTTGACGTAGAAGGGAACGCGAGGAATGAGCTGCTCGACAAGATGATTGACCAGCTCATTGCAAAGCTGCTCGAGGAGGGTTACCTCTCCGCGCAGTCCGAGGGCGATGTCCTCCAGTGGTCATTCGATGAAAACGGCCGGCTCAAGTTCTCACCACGCGACATGCCCGGTCAGACCGATCCGTTCGTCAAACCAAATCTCAAATTCGAGGTAACGCGCAAGGGAATCGATTTCCTCGGCTACTCGAGCCTGAAGCAGATGCTCGGCAGTTTCGGGCGCGCCTCCTTCGGAAGTCACGAAACAAATTTCACTGCGACGGGTGTTGAGGCATTCGAGGCTTCGAAGCCCTATGAATTCGGCGACATCGCCAATCTCGATGTGACGGAAACATTGAAAGCGGCGATCGCACGCAACGGATCCGAGCTTCCGCTCAAGCTCGATTTCCAGGATCTGCGGGTCCGTCAGTCCTCCTACCGCTCGTCCTGCGCAACCGTGCTCATGCTCGATTGCTCACACTCGATGATTCTCTACGGGGAGGACCGCTTCACCCCTGCGAAGCAGGTCGCGCTTGCGCTGTATCACCTGATTCGGACGCAGTATCCGGGGGATACTCTCCGCTTGGTGCTCTTCCACGACGCGGCCGAAGAGGTGCCGCTTGGTTCGCTGGCTTCCGTCC
The DNA here is from genome assembly GCA_046328905.1 of Bdellovibrionota bacterium. Classification (GTDB taxonomy): domain Bacteria; phylum Bdellovibrionota_C; class UBA2361; order SZUA-149; family CAZDWZ01; genus JAXLVP01. The sequence continues at coordinate 2,441,353 of JAXLVP010000001.1, read as the reverse complement.
AAGTAGGACCGTACCATACGAACACCTGCGAAGGCCTGAAGCTGGCGAGGCGAATCCTGCTCGCCGAGAAGAAAGAGATGCGGCAGATCCTGATGATCACCGACGGCAAGCCGTCTGCACTCTTCGTGGGAGATACATTCGAGATCGGATCGACTCGCGCCGGAGACAACGCTTACGGACGGAGGCTCTACAAGAATTCTTTCGGGCTCGACCCCATGATCGTCGAGGCCACCCTCGCTGAAGCGCGGGAGTGCAAGCGTTCCGGCATCATGCTCAACACCTTCATGCTGACGGATGACCATTATCTCGTCGAATTCGTTCGGCTGCTCACACAAACGGCCGAGGGAAAGGCGTATTTCACCTCGACGGACAATCTCGGTCAGTATCTCATGATGGATTTTTTTGCAGGCAAGCGGCGCGCCGGTCGAGCCTGAGCTCAGGGAGTTACCTGAAGCGAAGGGCGATGGTTCCAATAGGTCACCTGCCCATCTCGGTTCCGGACCAGCCGGACATCGCCGTCTTGCGATATGACAACCGCGATCGATCCAGCGACCGCCTTCGTGAAGCGGTAGGCCGAACGGTGGCGGGTGCCCACGGCGTCCGAGTGTTCGAGCAGAACGCTCTCCGCCTCGATATCGAGCGCCTTTGCGACCTCAGGCACGTCGATGTCCTGACAGGTGATCTCCGCGCCGAACCCAAGAAGCTCGAACCGTTTCGTCATGATGACTGCGCCGTCTACAGCGGTCAGCCCGGCAATCAAGTATGACATTTCGAAGAGCGCCTCATCGAGCAGAAACAGATTCTGGTTTCCGGACTTCTCATATTCCGGCCAACCTACCGTCGTATGTGCGCTCTGCTCAGTCGCGACAATGCGCATAATCTCGAGCATGAGAGCTCGATAGCGCGCACGCGCGCCGCTCTCGGCAAATCGGTATTTAATGTTCACGTACGGATTCGCGCAGCAGAGTCCCGCTTTCATCTCCTCCGGAACGGTGATTATTGTACCCCCGTGATGAGAACCCTGTACTGCCGCGATAATACGCTTGAAGAACTGCTGACCCAGCTTGCGCGGCAGCCCCGGATCGAGCCGCGCTCCGTTTTTCCCATCCTCACTCTCGTTGTGGACTGCGATGAGAGAGTTGCGCTCGGCAGCATACTGCTCGGCTAGCCAACGGGATTCGAACACGTTCATCGACTCGTCATAGACCAGCCCGTCGCGAAGCTGCCCGACGAGCGTAGAGCCGCGGCAGACTTCGATGTAGCCCGGACCATTGACGCACACGACGACCGATGGAGGAAGCGGCATCGAGGTTCTGCGGCCCCCGTAAGCCTCTCGCAACCAGCGGGGCCCGCTATGAACAACACCCCATATCCGCGGCGTGCCGTCGGGTCGGACCTCGACACCGATGAGCGAACGATAAAAGTTGGCGGCCTGTGATAGCGCGCGGAGCTCCCCCGGGGTGAAATCCCTTCCTTCCTCAAACCGGAGCAGATGGAAGCCGGTGACGGCTCCGTCGTTATCGCGGAAGCATTCCGGACGGCAAAATATCGCACGGAAGGTCACCGGACGAGCCTCCTCCCGGAGCAAGCTCGCCTGAAAGCAGACAGAGATGAGCGACTGGAGCAGCTCCGGCCGGGTCCCGCACTCAGAGAGCTCGGCCTCAGGCGCACGCGCGCGCGGCCAATGTCCGCTTACGAATTGCGCTAGCTCCGCTGGATATGCATGTTCGGCCATTGATCGTCGTCCCGAGAAGTTCGCTGCCTGGGGCTTAAATTCCGAGCCTACAACGAGCGCCCGAACAAGCAAAGTGCCTGAAGCTCGACTCTGTAATTTCTCGCCTTCGCGTCCGAAAATCGCGAGTTTTTTCGAAGACGATCCCCTATACTACCGGCATGGTATCGCTTGCTGCAGTCGAGATGAAACGAATTATCGCCCGTCGGGATCGGCGTTTCGACGGTCGGTTTTTCTTCGGCGTTCGAACCACGAAGATCTACTGCCGCCCCATCTGCCCAGCGCAGCCGAAACCGGACAACATCATCCTGTTCAGGAGCGCCACCGAGGCGGAAAACGCCGGATTCCGAGCCTGCCGAAGATGCCGGCCGGAGCTCGCCCCAGGCAATAAGCTGCTCGATGGAACGCTGAACACCGTGTCCCGGGCGCTTGCAATCATCGCCGATCACGCCGACGAAGACCTCGACATCGAAGGCCTGGCGGAAAAACTCGGGGTCAGCGATCGCCATCTCCGGCGACTGTTTCATGAGCACCTTGGAGCCTCTCCGATTGAGATTCTTCTTACCCGTAGGCTGCATCTTGCAAAACAGCTGCTGCAATGCACAAACGCTCCAATTGCAGACATCGCTTTCGCTTCGGGCTTTCAATCGCTTCGCCGCTTCAACGAGGTGTGCAAAGCGCGTTTTCAGCTCCCTCCCTCGAAGCTCCGAAACAACGTGAGCTCACGTCAGGCAGATTCGGTTCAGCTAGAGCTTGCCGTCAGACCTCCCTACGACTGGAAACAGGTCATCGGCTACCTCGAAAGGCATGAAACGTTCGGCATAGAGCAAGTAAAGCGAGGTGTGTACCGGCGCTTCGTCCCGGAAAGAAACGCAGTTGGAGTCGTCAGCGTCTCGTACAAAAAACAAGACGCCGCGCTCGCGGTTAAATTGGAGAATATTCCGCTCACGAGCATACGATCCGTCCTTTCCGGCATCCGTCGATTGTTCGACACAGACCACGACCCAGCCTCGCTTCCGCGCACGAAAGCTATCGCCTCACGCGGAATTCGAGTACCCGGCGCTTATGACCCATTCGAGACCGCTGTGTCCATCGTGCTGAGCCAGCTCGTGAGCACGGAGCATGCTCGAGCAAAGTTGAAGCAGTTGGTGCTTCGATTCGGCGATTGCTTGGATCGAACCCGAGAATGCTACCGCTTTCCTGCACCATCGACCCTCGAAGACGCCGAGATAGAAGCGATCGGCATTCCCCGCGCGAGAGCTTCTGCTCTTCGCGGCCTCGCCCAGGCAGTGGCGGCGGGGATGGTCGATTTTCGCATAGACACCGAAGCGGCACGAAGCGCGCTGAGCGCGATACACGGAATCGGCCCATGGACGTCAGCGATGATCGCAATGCGCTGCTTCGGCGATCCGGACGCTTTTCCATCGAGCGATCTCGTTATCGGTCGTGCGCTTTCGGAGGACCTCGTCCCCATCGACGATTGGCGTTCGTACCGAGCCTATCTTTCGCATTGCCTGTGGCGCGACTGTAAAACCGGGCGCGCTCCATCACCGGAAAGGAGACGAGGATGATCACCTGCTTTCAAAGGACGGAGAGCCCGGTCGGGACGCTCTTTTTGGCGGCATCAGACGACGCGTTGCAGTTTCTGGGCTTTGAGCATTCGTGGATGCGGCTCAGGAACAAAGTCTCTGACATTTCGGAGTCGGATAACCCGGTCCTCACGAACGCGCGCCGACAGCTCGAGGAGTACTTCAAAGGAGAGCGCAGGCAATTCTCTCTCCCCGTCGCTCTCCATGGCACAGCGTTTCAAATGGCCGTGTGGCGTTCACTGAGCTTCGTTCCTTACGGCACCACACGGACCTACTCGGAACAGGCGGGACATCTAAGGCTTCCGAAAGCGGTGAGGGCAGTTGGCCGCGCAAATGGCCTCAATCCGGTTTGTATCGTCCTTCCCTGCCACCGTATCGTCGGTAAAAGCGGAGCTCTAACGGGGTATGCAGGAGGACTCGCAGCAAAGCAGTTTCTTCTCGCGCACGAGGCTACTTTCAATCCTCGACTCCCGGATGAGACCTCGAGCCGCACGCTCGGCACGTGACCCGCTTGTCTTACGCCCGAGAACTTGTTTTAAAGAGGCTGCTCAGAACTCGGGAGTGACTCTATGGAACCATGCCCCTGCGGAAATCCAAGCTTCGACGAATGTTGCAAACCGCACCTTGCTGGAACAACGTTTCCGAAAACCGCGGAAGCTCTCATGCGTTCGCGGTACAGCGCATACGTAAAGGGCGAAATCGAATACCTAGGTCAGACGCTCCATCCGAACGAACGCTTCGGATTTGATCGCAAAGCCGCGAAGGACTGGGCGGAGAGCTCCGAATGGCTCGGTTTGGAGATCAAGAAAGCACGAGGAAGCGAGGGCGATCAGCAGGGCGTGGTCGAGTTCATTGCACGCTTCCGTCAGGACGGCGTCGAGCATGCACACCATGAGATCAGCCAGTTCAAAAAACTGAACGGACGGTGGTTTTTCGTGAACGGACATGTGATTCCGGCTTCTCCGGCCGCGGGCGGAAAGGTCTTCCAAAACGATCCGTGCCCATGTGGAAGCGGCAAAAAGTACAAGCGCTGCTGCGGACAGAAGTCAAAAGCGGCGTAGCGTCTCGGGATACTGGAAACACCCCGCAGCCGGGCTATGTCTGGGAGAGAGACCGCACCGTGTCTCCTGCTCGATGAACCAAGCTTTCCCAGAGTGTCAGAAACATCGCTACGCAGCGGACGCCGGAAGAGCAATCCAGATGGCTTCCGGTAACCGTGCCCGACGACGGCTTTCAAAGGTATAGAAGACGTTTCTGATCTGACCTATGCTCAGTCCGTAATTCAGATTTTGCAACTCGCCGATGAGCGCACGAGTCGCATTGTCTAATTTCCCCGGATCCGGGCGACTCAAAATCGCGATAAACACGAACTCGTAAATGACGGCATCGAGCGACGCGCGAAGTGCGTTGAGCTCTTCGGCAGTAGGCACAGGCTCAAGATAGAGGCGAAGCGCATCGAAGAACGCAGCTACCTCCTTTTCTCCGGCCTCGGTGCGGACTCGCCGAGGACGAGCCCAGTACAAAACAACGACACACAGACCCAAACTGAGCAAGACGATCGCCGACAAATACATGGCAGACTCCTTTTTGGAACGGGCTGAAAATCCGGTTTGTTGAAGTTGGCCTCAACAAACCGGACCTCGTCTCCGCTCCTGCGGAATCTCAAAAACCTTTTCGGTGCGACTCTCTCCGCCTGACTAGCTCAGGAGGAGGGAGCACGTACAATCGAGCGTAGCGGTCGAAAAGAACAGCGCGCGGATTATAGCAGAGATTCCGAGCCAAAACACCGGTTACCGGTTTTATAGCGATTTAAACAGGTTAATGATTGGAAACGGCCCGCGTCGGAAGCCGACAACACTCTCGGAAAGGACATCTTGCCGACCGAGGAGGTCAACAATGCAAAATAGTGAAATCAAGCGCGGAGTGCTTCTGAAGGTTCCGTTCGATGAAAAGGACGATGCGAAAAAGCTCGGCGCCCGCTGGGACCCAGACTTTCGTCAGTGGTTCGTTCCTCAAGGTATGGACACAAAGCCCTTCCGCAGGTGGCTTCAGGACGAAAAAACTGGAGCATCTCGGTAACCCGTCGATTGCCGCATGATCCCCATCGGCTGGACACCCCTCTTGATTGGTGGTTGGATTCGCCGACCACAATCAAGGGGAGGCTATGGATCTCAAATCAGCGAAGGTGCTCGTCACCGGCGGAAGCAAAGGTATCGGAAAGCAGATTGCGCTTCAGCTTCGCCGAGCAGGCGCATCAGTCATGATTGCCGCGCGAGACGAATCCCCCCTCAAGACAGCCGCTGCTGAAATCGGAGTGGAACACGTGGTCGCCGATGTCGGCGAAGAAGCCGATGTCGAGCGGATGGTTCAGACTGCCATCAAACGCCTGGACGGGTTGAACGTCGTCGTCAACAACGCGGCCTACGGATACTTCGCCCCGCTGCACGAGATCGATACGGAAGATTTCGAGGCGCTTTTCAGAACCAATGTCATCGGCGCAATGATGGTCGGACGCGAATGCGCACGCCATTTCATCTCCCAGGGCTTCGGTAATATAATCAACATCTCGTCGACGGCAGGACGAGCCGGATTCGCCGAGGGATCTGCGTACGCCGGATCGAAATTTGCCATGCGCGGCATGACGGAGTGCTGGCGAGCGGAGCTTCGCAAACACAACATCCGAGTCATGCTGGTCAATCCGAGCGAGGTTCAGACCGACTTCGCGGGAAGGCCGGGGCGCGAACGAGGGAAGCTGAACCCCACCAAGCTCGTTGCATCCGATATCGCAGCGGCAGTGACATCGATTTTGAGCTTGGACGATCATGCGTTCGTGCCCGAAGTCACCGTCTGGGCCACAAATCCTCAGAATCAATAACAAGAGGCGCGCGGCAACTCGAAGCCCCCGACCCTCAATTTCGAAGCGACGCTGATACAACAACCAGAGAGGAGCGCATCATGGAAAGCAAAGCGAAGGCAGTTTGGAAGGGAAGCCTGAAAGAAGGTCAGGGAATAATCAGCACGGACAGCGGAGTGTTGAGCAACGTTCCCTACACCTTCAAAACGCGGTTCGAGGGTGCGAAAGGCACGAATCCGGAAGAGCTCGTTGCAGCCGCGCACTCGGCTTGCTTTTCAATGGCGCTCAGCGCTGAGCTGGGCAAAGCCAAAATCACTCCGGAATCGGTCGAAGCAAATGCAGCGGTCGTACTAACACAGTCATCGGGTGGATTTTCCGTATCTGAAAGCAGGCTCACGGCCGTCGTCACTGCGCCTGGAGCAGATCGGACGGAGATTGAAAAAGCCGCTGCCGGAGCGAAAGAGAACTGCCCGATCTCGAAGCTGCTGAATGCCAAGATCTCTCTCGATCTGACGATCAACACCTAGGGCAGACAGGCCGATAATGCGACTCGTCCACTTCGGCATCGAGCCTCGGCGCGGCGAGTCGCGTTCACGAATGATCTTCCCCTAATCATTTTTAGGGCGCGGCGGGTAAGTGCCCGGCGGAAACTGCACCGGCTCGCCCGCGCGGTAGCGACGCGACGCTTCACGGTACTGCTCGAGAAATGAGCTGTGCCACTTGAGGAACCCCGTTTCAACGTCTACGGAGTGCGTCCGAATGGGCGACCTTCTTCCCTTCCGATTGGCCTCCTCTTCCTGAATTCGAGCACCGGGCTGCTCATTCATCAGTGCGTCACGACCGAGAAACGACGCTCCTTGAGACCGGAGCTCGTCGACCAACAGCTGCCGACGCCTTTCGAGCTCTCGCTCCATGAGCAGGCTATATTCTTCTGCGGGGAGATGCTCGTAGCCCGGGATCCTTGCGTAGTGAAGGGTGTGCCGCACCATGCAATCTTCCGGAGTCAGTTTTGAGTTGTATCGCTTCCGGTTGTTGTAGTCTTCGCGGAGCAAAATCTTGAACTTCTTTTTCTCTCCGAGAGCTGCATCAGTGAAGGAATTATATGAGGGATACTCGAGCGGATGCTCAACGAGCTTCGCACGGACCGGATTCAGCGCCGCATGAAAAACCATCTCAGCGACATCCTCCGGAGTGCCAATCGGCTCGACACGAACGCGCCGCCCCCAAAGCTTTCCTCCTTCAAAACCAGGCGCTGACACGCTCGTCAATTTGGCAATCATGCCGTTGAACAGCTTGAAGAACGATGTTTTGTTCATCCGCGGAAACTTCGCGATGAGGTGATAGTGATTCCCCATCAACACGAACCCGTAGATGACGACCCCATACATATCCTGGTAACGAGAGAGCCAGGCGATGATCTGCTCTTGAAGCTCAGGGTTGTTCGCGAACCACAGTCGCGAACCCATCGTTCGATTGGTTGAGTAAAAAACAAACTCGGGATGCTCGTAAGAAAGACCTTGGGACATAATTTTCCGTCTAATCACTGCAACTGCGTCAACGGTCTCACAGTCGTAGTAGCCGCAATGATCGGTGATCAGAAATTGCCGGAGACGGGACGAGTTGTCGAAGATAACGACCGACGAGCACAGGATCGATCAGCTGCGATCCGCTCGAACTGCTCCGGCGGGTATATATTTGGGTTTCTGTCCGCGAACTGAACGGCTCAATGAACCCCGGCGCGCGTGAGCTCACGCCGTTTTCGGTTGTGCGATGCGCTCCTGGTGGGAGTTTCCGCGGAATAAGTTGCTTCGCGCTGCAAGGTTCCGTCATACTCGCGGAATGGCCGAGTCGAGTCCCAAAATCTCCGTGATTGTTCCGACATACAACCGCCCCGAGCTGCTCAGAGAGGCGCTCGGGAGCTTGGCTCGACAAACATTCACCGACTTTGAAGCTGTCGTGGTCAACGATGCCGGCGTTCCAATTCGCGCGATCGTCGATGAATTGCGTGCTTCGCTTCCTGCAATCGTTACCATCGATCACTCGGAGAACAGAGGCCTTCCGGCCGCGCGAAATACAGCTGTCAACGCTTCTCACGGCGAGTTCCTTGCGTATCTTGATGATGACGACCTGTTTCACCCCGAGCATCTCCAATTGCTCCTCGAGGCTGCAACCATTACCCATGGGATTTGGTACTCAGATCGATACGATGTTTGGCTGACGGAAAAGGAGGGTCGTCGTTCCGAGACGAAACGCGAGCTTGCGGTAAGCCCGGAATATGACCCCGACTTACTTCTTTTCGAAAATCTCACCTCGGTCCCCTGCTTCTTCCATCCGCGCCGCTATTTCGATGAAGTCGGCGGATTCGATGAGCACCTGACTGCGCTCGAAGATTGGGATCTCTGGGTCCGCATCTCGAGACGACATCAGTTCTTTCATCTCAACCGCGCAACGTGCGATGTGCGAAGGTTCGTTCAGCTCGATTCGTTTCTCGGCGACCATCAGCACGGGTACGCTTGGGCGACACTGAACGCGATTCATAAGTATTTTCCGTATGTTCATAACAGACCGGACGTTCTCTCCCGATACAAAAACAAGCTCAGCGAGGCACTCGAGCACCTGACGATCCTCGTTCTGCAGAGCATTCCCGATCACCAACCTTTGAAGGTTGCCTTCGGCCGTCATTCTCCGGAGACCGTCCTCGAGCGGCTGGACTATTTGGAGGCGGCGTATGCAAGCGATGGGGCTGCTTTCGCCGAGCTGCGCGGAATATTGCACGTCTATCGCAATGATTTTGAGTCAGCGCTGGTAAGCCTTGCGCACGCGATATCGCTCGACCCATCCCGCGTGCGGGCGAAAGACCTCTTCGAGTATTTGCAAAACAACGTGGGCCGCCGGGATAAGATGCCGTGAGCCAGTATCGAACGGTCACCCCGTTATGCCGGACAAGGAACAGTTGCTCTGACACTTTCGCAGGCACCCTCTCCCTCTGTCTTCGCGGAGCAAGGACCACTCTGGCTCAATTTCTTCTCTTGTCGTGGAGCACGATGGTCAGCGCACAGCCACCGGAACGTTCCGAAATACGATTTCTTCCACTCGGCGATTCTTACACGATCGGGGAAGGCGTCCAGATCGAAGAGCGCTGGCCCAATCAGGTGACACGGGCGCTCAGAGAGAAAGGTGTCCCGATTCGGTTGGTGGACAACCCGGCACGCACCGGCTGGACGACGGAAGACGTGATCGAGCACCAGCTTGAGCTCGTCGGCACACAGCGCATCTCGCTGACGACCATCTTGGTCGGGGTGAACGATTGGGTCCAGCACCGCTCAGCGGAAGAGTTCGAGCACTCCCTTCGCGCGCTCGTCGAAGGTGCTCGCGCACGACTTTCCGCCGAAAAGCGCCTGCTGCTGATTACAATCCCTGATTTCGGTGTCACGCCGACTGGGGCACGATTTTCCGGTGGGAGGAATATCTCTGAGGGAATCGCTGAATTTAACGGGATCATCAAGGCCGCCGGTAAGGACTTCGGCATCCCGGTCGTCGACATTTACGAGCTCTCTCGACAAGCCGAAACCCGGCCGGAGCTGACTGGGAGGGACGGCCTGCATCCTTCCGCACAACAATATTCCGAGTGGGCTGCACTGATCACACCTGCAATCGAAAAGCTGCTTGCCAGCCCGCCGCACGATTTCGACGAAGCCGCGAAAAAAGACGACTCCGACAGGAAATAACACCGGTTTTCCCCGTCTAAGAGGCTCTCGAGCAGCTTTCGGCTAATGGGGGGCTCATGAAATATCTCGCTGCGATCGTAATTCTCTTCACTTTAACAGGTGCGCGCCGTTCCGATGTGGAGATGTCGACCTTCACATTTTCACCGTTCGGGACTGTTCGGCTCTATCCTGCAGCCGCGTCCGCAGAGAAGGAGCGTCTCACTCTGTTCGTCACGGGCGACGGCGGCTGGAGCCCCACGATGAATCATCTCGCAGAGATGCTCGTTCATCGGGGAAGTGCAGTGGTGAGCATCAACATCGCTCCGTATATAAAAGCGTTGCGCGCCGCACCGGGTGCGTGCGGCTACCCAGCGGGTGACTTCGAGAACCTCGCCAAAGCCGCCGAGAAGCAGCTCGGCTTTCACGAATATCACCGACCGCTCCTCATCGGCTATTCGTCAGGCGCCACCCTTGTCTACGCAGCGCTCAACGAGGCACCCAAAAGCTTTCTTGGGGCGCTGAGCCTCGGATTCTGTCCGGACTTTCCGGTGACGAAGCCCCTCTGTAAAGGGCGTGGGCTGCAATCAAAGCCGGACGCGAAAGCTCACGGGGTGGACTTCTTACCCGACGCGTCCCTCGAAGCGAAGTGGATCGTATTCCAGGGCGACTCCGATCAGGTCTGCGCTCCCGCAAGCACGGAGGAGTTTACCCGAGCAGTCAAGGATGCAGAATTCATCCTTCTCCCAAAGGTCGGGCACGGATTCTCAGTATGGGACCGATGGCATAATCAGTTCGATGAGGCATTCCACCGCCTCATCGATCCGGAAGAGATGAGCCGTTCAGCGTTACCGAATCTGCCGCTCGTCGAGCTGCCCGCTTCAGCAGCCGGGGATACGATGGCTGTGATCGTTTCCGGAGACGGCGGCTGGGCCGGGATCGATCGAGATATCGCCGGCGAGCTTGCGCAGCAGGGGATGCCGGTAGTCGGTTTTGATTCACTCCACTATTTCTGGACGGCACGCACACCGGCTGAGGCAGCGCATGCGCTCGAAGAGGTAATAGACCACTATTCGACCGCGTGGAACCGGAAGCGCGTCCTGCTCGTAGGATATTCATTCGGCGCTGACGTCTTGCCGTTCATGCTCACACGGATATCACCGGCCAGCGCGTCCCTTGTGAGCGACGTATTCCTGTTGGGCCTCGATCAGAAGGCCGAGTTCGAGTTTCATATCGGCGATTGGGTAGGCAGCACTTCCGGGCACGCCTACCGGACACAGCCGGAGCTTCTTTCTGTCCGCGGCCCCACGCTTCACTGCTTCTACGGCAAAGATGATGCTGACGATCTGTGCCGCACTCTTCCCAAAGAGAAGGTGCATCAGATCATGCTGTCGGGTGGCCACCATTTCAATGGTGACTATCGCGGCATCGCCGATCGCATCATTGAGAGCGCGAAGCTTGCATTACGTCGCGAATGATTCTGAGGTGATGGCTATTGTGCACTTCGCAGAATCGAAGTGCCTGCGCCGCGGTCAATGAGCGGAAGATCGGATGGACGAAGACGCGTTTCGGCGACGAGAGCGCGCTCTCATTCAGGAACATCTTCGCGGCGAGCGTATGCAGGTCGCTGAGCCGACGGGCAAGTTCCTCTCTCTCCGCTTTTTGTCCGGCGACGGCACTGGGTGACCTCGCTCGGCCTCTCGGAATAAGACCGAGCAACAGAACAACACGACCGACCGTCGAGACGCCTTTGCCCTCCACCTCTTCATTTCGATCGACGAGCTGAAATGTGGTGCTGCAAACTTTGAGGAGATGATCCAAGTGCTCCGCCGGCGTCCAACCTGAGACGGACGGCACACGAACATCGAGATTGTTTCCGCCCTCAGCAAGCAGCTCCTCGAACAGGGCAAGCTGCTTCTCGATCCCGCGCCGAATGTTGTTCATGGGCCCAGCTTAGCCGAACGGCAGGTCGAGCGACAACATCCTGAAAGAGCCCCTAGGATTCTAGAAGCCGTCCGTAAATCGCACGGGTCGGTCGTCGATCTGCTTTGCGATATCGACGAGATCTCGGCGGATCGCCGCTATTTGGTGCGCCGTGTCATCTCGTGCACAAGTAAACACAACGCGTCCACCGCCGTGCGCCAACGCCTCCGCGCCGGGTTCAGCGAGCGGCACGACAGACGGCGAAACGGACGTCGGTACCTGCGAAAGGTGAACGACGTGATATCGCTCGGGGCACTGATCGTAGATGCCTCTCATGCACGAGCCGAAATCGCTACATTCGTAGGCGTAGTATGTCTTGCCGTCGGCAGCAACGAAGCTGCGATACGCCGGTGAGCAGGCGGAGAAGAACAGAAGAGCGAACAACAGATATCTCATGGCCTCATCCTCCGGCCGGCGAGCATACGCCCGCAAAAACCGGTACAACATGATGAGGCTCACCTGTTACCGCCTCTGTCGCAATCTGTCGAGAGCGGTCGGTTTCAATTCGGATCACGCTCTAACTGCGCAAAAAAATTTCGCTTTTACGAAACTTTCGTCACGGAAATGTCACGAAAATGTGTTACGATTTTCTTATGGCCGCCGGAAAATGCCACTCGGCGAACGGAACGGCCGTAGGTTGAGCCATTTATTTCAAAGAGAGAGAGTTCATGAACAAGGTTATTTCCCCGAAGACGGACGCTGTAAAAGACAATCAATCTGAGCGCGGAGCGACGATGCTCGAGTACGCGCTGATGGCAGCCCTAATCGCTGTCGTCTGTATCTCAGCGGTAACCCTGCTTGGAAGAAACGCGTCGACTGCGTTTTCCAAAGTTGGGAGCGCTGTGAACTAAGTTTGGTCCCCGAGAAGCTGCTTTGAGCTCTCCCTCGGGAGCAGCTTCGATTCTCACTCTCTGATTCCCCTGCCGGGAACGGAGAGTGAGAGTTTCGTTTTCTCCCGCCTTATTCTCTCTGTCCCCTGCGCCTTCCACTTTTTTCATGCTGAAAGCGCATTCGGTCGAGCCTTATTCAAGGAACGATTCAGAGCTTCTATGGACGGAAAAATTGCGCCGAGTGGCCCGGCCTTCAGCGTTCGCCTGGAGCACTATCTTCGAGCTGAGGAACCGGCAAAACGCTCTCTCTTCAGCGACATTCCGCAAGAGCTTCGGGAGAAAGAGCGCTCCACGCATGCCGCGCTCACAGGATCAGACTTGGTCCGGTTCGACGGTTACCGTACGATGTTCGCGTACGACGCACATGCACGGTTCGTGACCGGCGTGTCCGAGGCACTCGAGACAGCTTCCGCAGTCACTGGCGTCGCCACCCTTAACGCGACCGCATGATTTCTCTGACATACGCCTAACCCCCAATTACCACTGCGAGATCGTTGCAGCTTCGGCAGGCCGCACGGACGCACGGAGCGGCAGCGGGTTCTCGCGCCATAGTTTGTTCGGCAGGAAAACAGGGTCAGGAGCGCTCGTTACAGTCAGATTTCGCCACATTCCGCCTGTTTCGAACAGGGAGCGATGCCGCGAACCCGGGTCATACTGAAGCAGTTTTCCTGAACAGGCCGATCAGGGGGTATCAACGGACAAATTGTTGGTTCACACTCGAATAGTGTGAACCAGAAACCACAATCGGTTCACTTGCTCTATGAAAACGAATCATCAAAACGAACGCGGCGCAGTGATGCTGGAAAGTGCGCTGCTCCTCACACTGATCGCCCTCGCATGCGTGGGAAACCTGTATCATCTCGGACAGAAGCTGAACGACGATTTTCTGCTCATCGGACGGAAGATGGAGGAGAAAAAGCTCGATACGTCGAACAGCAGCAACCAAACGAATAACTCATTCCTCAGCATTATCGGCCCATCCGGTGACAGCGGGGCTCAGCCAGGCGCCTAGTCACGAAACCGCGAACGGCGAAGACACTATGAAAACGAACCTCCAGAACGAGACCGGAACTGTGATTCTCGAGAGCGCGCTCCTGATGGCGCTGATCGCTCTCGTATGTGTTGGGAACCTGTTCAACCTCGGCCAGAAGCTGAACGACGATTTCGAGCTGGTGGGTCAAAAAATGCAAGCGCCGGCCGATTCCTCATCGAAATCTTCCAAAGGGAAAGGTCCGGACATCCTCGATCTCTACAAATAATTTCATAATTTCTTTCACAATCCCGGAAAAAGCTTTAACCGTTCATCCTTCGTGCCCCGACTATTGGGCCGGAGAGGTGGTCGTTTGAGCCCTCCCGCCGAACGCGGCGCTGAGCGCAGCAGAGTTTTTTCAATCTTTGCTGCGAGTTACCTCGGTGCTACAGTTCCGGGATGTCGCAATCCATCACCGACGGAGAGATTATTGCGCGAGTGCTGTCCGGTGACACGGAGGCGTTCGCCATCTTGTATGACCGCTACCACAGGTATGTCGGCGCTGTTGTCGTAAAGCACGTGCCTCAGACCGCCGTCGATGAGCTGGTCACCAAGGTGTTTCTTTCCGCATACCGTTCGCTCGACAAGTTCGAGTCGAAGGGAGAGCTCCGCCACTGGCTTGCTACAATCGCGCGACGGCGCTGTTGCGACTATTGGCGAGACCAAAAGGCGGGCCGTGAAGTCTCGATGAGCGAGCTCGGAAGCGAGCAGCAGACATGGGTTCGGAATGCGATAGCGGAGACATCGCTCACGCAGTACGACGCTGAGCAGGATCAGCAGCATGCCAGACGCATCGTTCATTGGGCGCTCGAGCGGCTCGACCCGGAGGACCGGCTCCTTGTGATCATGGTCCATCTCGAGGGACGGAGCTACGAGGAAGCCGCGCAAGCTCTTGGATGGGGTCTGCCGAAAACCAAAATGCGTGCGTTTCAAGCGCGAAACGAGCTGCGTAAGCGTTTGAAGAAATTGGTCTGAGATGTATTTCCGCGCGAAACAAAAAAGCGTTACTCTTCTCGAAGCTCGTCTTCGCGAACAGTTCCAGGAAGAACAGATATTCGCCATCAGTGATTCCGTTCGCTCGAACGTCCTCGATTACGTTTCCCATTTTGCTCCGGCGATAACCGAAGACGAACTGGTGTCGAGGCTCGAGCGCCGGTTGCAGCAGCAGATCGAGCAAGCTCCCGAGCCGCTCATCTCAGACTCCGTTCGCCATGCCGTCATGAACTCCGTACGATTGAGCGCGGCGCGGAAGCGCGAACAGGCGGAACAGGTTGAAACCGGCTTTACACAGTCGTTCGCAGAAGCTCTTCACCGACTCGCGCGCTTCACCGCTCCCGCAGCACTGTGTTTGGCGCTCTACGTCTGGTCGGTCGGCGTCATCCCGGAATACCCTGTGGGCGCGCTCTATGACGCCGGCTCCGAAAGTGCAATCTCGGGAGCCGCTCGCTGATGAGTTCACGCGCTCAATCCGTTTGGACAGGAGCTTTCTCGGTGTTGTTTATCGGCGGCGTCATCGGCGCGTCGCTGATGGGAATGTATGTGCACCATCGTCTGAATGCGCTCATCGAGCCTGCTCGCGCCGAGAACAGCCTTGTCGACAAAGTGAAAGCTGACGACCTGATCATTCAAACGCTGCGCGATCGTTTTCGCATGAACGAATCTCAGGTCGGAAAGATCCGCTTGGAGCTCACCGCTGAGTCGACTCTTCGCGACCTCGCGTACCTGGAAGCGGTGCCGATTCTAAACCGGCCGAAATACACGACGTTCCATATGATCGAGCAAGAACTGAGCGGCGAAAGGCTTGCGGACTTCCTCGGTTACGTCGCTGAATCGCTTTCGAAGAAACGGCCGAAGCCGATCGGAGAGTTGTATCGCCGGCTGTTGCTGACCGCTTCACAATATCCAGTGTTCGAAACGGCATACGCCGCTGAAATTCGAAAAGGCGATCTCCCCGCGGACAATACAGACAAAGCGGCATGGGAGCTCATCACACGGACAAAGGATCAGGTGTTCGCAATCCTCAGCCCCGAGCAACAACAGCGCTACACGGAATACCTCGCACAAGCGCCTTCGCACTAGCTCTCTTCCAAACAGATCATCGAGAATAATCGGAGGTTCACCGGCGGCAGCTGCCTCTTTGAAGGAGGGGGCGGCAGTGCGCGTGAACGACGGTGGAGAGGCGGGGAAAAGAAAGAAAGTGGAGGTATTCAGCATCGCCCATATATCTCAATGGGCGAGCTGAATACCTCTCCTCAGTTACGGCTCCTGATTGAAATAGGAGTCGTCGTTCGGGAGCACGGGCGGAGCCGGATTTGCTCGTGAAGCCGCCATCGCCGAAACGAGGAAGTGCGGCTTTTCACTCTGACGGGCGAGCTCTTCAATCCGCTTCTGGAGCTCTGCGACCTTCTCGGGATTGGACTTCGCGAGGTCATTTTTCTCGCTCGGGTCCTGCGCAACATTGTAGAGCTCGAGCGCCGAAGGAAGCGGTGTTCGCCAGATCAACTTCCAGTCGCCCTGACGAACGGCACCCCGGAACGGCTCAACGTTGTATACCACTTCTGTTCGGTCACTCTTTCCGCCTTCGCTGATGGCGCTCCAAGCATTCACACCGTCCATGGGCTTCGACTTCTCAGTCGAGGCCCCAACGAGCGCTGCGAGCGTCGGATACATGTCTGTCATATGGATCGCCTGCTCGACCTTTCCGGGCTTCACATGACCGGGCCAGTTGGCAAACGCAACGACACGAGTACCGCCTTCGTAGAGAGTTCCTTTGCCTTCCCGGTATGGACCGTTGTCGCTCGGAAGCTTCAACTTCGAGACATCAAGCTCCCCGGCGAACATCGCCGAACGGTTGCCGCCGTTGTCGCTTTGGAAAACGATCAGCGTGTTCTCACGCATTCCACGCTTATCGAGCGCAGCGAGAACCTTTCCGATCTCGTCGTCCATGCAGGTGATCATTCCTGCGTAGATCCGGCGGGTCGGCTCTTCGATATTCTTGTACTGGTCGATATAGTTCTGCGGCGCTTGATACGGAGCATGCGGCGCTGTGAAAGTCAGATAGAGAAAGAGCGGTACTGAAGTATCGTGCTTTTCGATCAGCTTCACGGCATCCGCACCCAGAAGCTGAGTGACGTAACCCGGCTCATCCACCTTTTTGTTGTCACGGTACCAGTCGACAACTCCGTGCTCTTTGTGAGTGAAGTAATCGATCTCACCGAGCAGTGGTCCATACTGGTAGTCAAAACCGCGCTGTCTCGGCCAGTACTTGGAGTCTCCGTGACCCAAGTGCCATTTCCCGACAATCGCGGTCTTATAGCCAACGCTCTTCAACGCTTGGGGGAGAAGATACTCGTCCGTCGCCAGACCGTATGTTTGCCCGCCCAAAATGACGCCTGTCTGCAATCCGTACCGAAACGGGTAACGACCGGTCATGAGCGCCGCTCGAGACGGAGTGCAGAGCGGTTGTGTGTAGAATTGATTGAGCTCCGCACCGTTCGCCGCAAGCTTATCCAGGTTGGGAGTTCGGATGTCCGAGCCATGAAAGCCGACATCCTTCCAACCGAGGTCATCCGAAACGATATACAGAATGTTCGGTTTTGCTGCCTTGGCAGCGGCCGGCTTTTCTGACTCGGCGAAGCACGGCTGAATGAGAGCGAGCGACAGCGCCGCGAAAGCAGCGATACGGCTCACGAGTTTCATTTTGTTTTTCATCTTGGTCCTTTCCTTTCCATGCAAGCGCTCCCGTTACGACGGAAGCAAACTGAATTTTTCTTCGGTGATCGGATCCTTTCCGTTCCCGTCAAGCGCTTTCGCGATCGACTCAGACCAGAGCTGACAGACCTCACGCGGAGAGCTCTCTACTGTCAGCTTGTTGAAGTCCACGATCCGCATCGGCGGAAACTTGCGATCAGCAACCGTCGCAACGAGTCGGCCAGTCGGACCGTCAGTGATTCGCGCCGCGAACGCCACGTGCGGATCGGTAATCGTGGAAAGCGCCGGGCCGGTTCCTGGAATCGGCGCCGCAAGGGCGCCGGCGCGTGCGACCGGATGCGAAAATTCGAGCTCTGTCAGTGCGATCTCGATTACAAGCGTTCGTGGCCCGGTCGAGTTGTCTGCGAGAGTGAACTCATGATTCGGCTGTTCCTTGATCTGCTCACGGAGCTGCCCGCGGAAGTACGTCGCAAGACGGGCCGCCGCTTCGTCATAATCATCTTTGCTCGTGATCGCGTAGCTTGCGCTCCGCTTCCAAGCATCCGGCGGCAGTTTGTCTGTACGGACCGGCTTGATGAACACGAGTTGGTAATTTCCGCGTTTTACCTCCGCGCTGACCCACGAGTGATCAAACGGCAGATTGGGCCGTTTTGCGCTCATGTCCGATCCTTCAAGAAAAGTATCGTTCACAGAGGACACCCGCTCCGCTGCGGTACAACCGCCGAGTGCGACGAGCGAGCAGACAACTGCGGAGGTCTGTAAGAATCGACGTGCAAAAGAGAAGGAGCTGCTCATTTCCATCCGATCACCTTGTATCCCTTGTCCTCGAGGCACGCTTCGACGTACGCGCGATATTCCGGAGATCCCTCTCGTCGCTCTCGAGCAGCAGCCCCAGCGGCACCGATACCGCCGAGCGCGGCGCCCGCGCCTGCCCCGCGACCGGCCTTACCATTCATAATCGTCGCCGCTAGCGCGCCCTTTGCGGCGCCCTTCGCAGCTCCCTTCACTGCGGCACCGCCCGGTCGGCCTTCATTCTGACCTTCAAGAGCATCTTCAGCTTGGAGGCGGCACGCGTTGACATCAGACTTCGCCTGCTCGGGCCCGACGGAGTTGAGATATTTGTTGGGGTAAAGCTGTGGCTTCGGAGCGGCGAATGCGTTTTCGCCCCAGAACAAAACGAGCGCGATCAGCGCGAACGACTTCTTCATTTACATTCCTTTAGGAAAGAGGGTCTGGGCTTGCTTGCCTCGGCGCGAAACGTGACCGGCCCACCCGAGGGGCCAATGTCCCAACACGCCGTTTGCCGTGCCGGTCGTCGCACGCGCATGGCGCACTAATTTGCCCAGCAACTAGCCGAACCATGACTTAGATCATATAAACAGGGAGAGCAAATACTAGCGTTCAATCGAGTTAAAATTCCGGAAAAACTCGCTTATGCGAGTTACTATCAGGATATTGCCTTGCAATATAACCGGCAGTGGACAGCAGGATTCTCGCAATAGTCGACTAGAACGATGAAGAAACTAGGTCTCCTTTTCATTTCGCTCATCCTTCCCACGGTGGCTGGAGCACAGACGCCTCGGGAAGCAGATCGTCTGAGCGACAGTGACGTTGTTCAAAACATGATCCGAATCCCCGGCGGCGAGTTCATGATGGGAACCGACGACCAGAGGAGCATGCCGAATGAACGTCCTGCTCATCGTGTCCGACTCGATACTTTCTGGATCGACGAGCATCCTGTTACCAACGCCGAATTCAACAAGTTCGCGCAGCAAACGCACTACGTCACCGTGGCTGAACGGCCTGTCGATTGGGAGGTGCTGAAGCAGCAGCTTCCACCGGAAACACCGAAGCCCGACGAGGCAACGCTCCGCCCCGGTTCGTTGGTGTTCACGCCTCCGAAGCAACATGTCGATCCCCGTGACATGAGTGGTTGGTGGACCTGGACAACGGGCGCCTCGTGGAAACATCCACAGGGGCCGAACAGCTCGATTCGCTCCAAAGACGACTATCCAGTTGTGCAGGTAGCGTGGGAGGACGCGGACGCGTTCTGCCGCTGGTCAGGCAAACGCCTTCCGACCGAAGCGGAATGGGAATACGCTGCGCGTGGCGGGCTCGAAGGGAAACGGTTCAATTGGGGCGACGATCCGCTCCGCGGCAAGCGTTATATGGCGAACACATTCACCGGTTCGTTTCCCGAAAAGAATACAGCCGAGGATGGATACGAACGTAGCTCACCGGTCAAAGCTTTCCCCGCGAACGGATATCGGCTCTACGACATGGCCGGCAACGTGTGGCAGTGGACCGCAGACATCTACCGCGAAGATGCGCACGAGCTTTCCAAAGCCGAGCTGGAAGCATCCCACCAGGGATGTCTGGAGAATCCCAAAGGACCGGCTCAAACCTTCAATCCAACACGCGACGTACCAGGCTCTCTGGAGCGCGTAACGAAAGGTGGCTCATTTCTCTGCAGCCCGAGCTATTGCGAAAGCTACCGTCCATCAGCGCGCCGCGGTGTCCCGCCGGATACCTCGACCGAGCACATCGGATTTCGCTGCGCAAAATCCTAGGCGGACGGACACCCCAGTTTTTTGCGCCCATCTCGCTCGGCGCTATGGTACACGAAGACATGGACAAATTGGGCCGCTGGGGAGCGCAGCTTACGATACTCGACCGGAAGATTGAGCCGGTTGCGACGCGTCGTGTCGACATCTCTCAACCCGGGTGGGCTGAGCATCTCGGCGAGCGTCCCCGAGCGCTCGATGAGACGGGAACACGTGCAGAAGTTGAAGCACTTCTGGAAGAGATCATCGACGAATACCCGAGCCTCAAAGACAGCGAGCGGATCTCGGTAAGAAAGCTCTTTCGGAAGTGCCCCCACGTCACCTGGGCCGTCGAGTCTCCGCAAGACGACGATCCGTCGCTCCGGTTTCGGAAGCAGCTCATTCTTTTTTCAATCAAAGACATGTCGAGCGATACCAGGGACGCGATTCTCGAGCTCCAGCATATCGCCACGACTGCTGTCCGGGCCGGTATCGATATTTATCCGCTCCTGATGGAAGCAGCCGAATGGTCGAGCGACGAAAATATTTTCGGCATGGGATCGACACGTCGACTGCTCGAAGCGCAGGCTCAACGAGCAAAGATCGTGCACTAGACCGGTTTCAGTTTTATCGAATCGATTGATACGTCGACGGATGGAGAGCAAGGTTGCCGATGTCGTCAGCGGACTTTCGATACTCGAGCACCTTCACTTTCAGCTCGAGCGACTGGATGTGGTCTTTTTGCTCTGCGACTTGATCGCTGAGAGTGTGGTTCTGCGCGAGGATCAACCACGTGGTGTAAATCGAGAACAGCAGAAACAGAGTTCCGAAAAAGTGAGTCGCGCCGGTTTCCTGATTGAGCCGCATTTCGTTCACCTCCACAGACATCATGCACCCTTTGCATGTGGCTGCTTCCTTTAAAATCGAAGCAAGCGGAAGAGTTCTTTAGCACAGAATCCGCATCCCTGAACACAACCCCGCCCCGACCGCCTTCCATGAAACCGAAGCTCCCGGATCTCTTCGAAAATAATCCTCTTTTCCCGAGGAACCCCGAATCTCTATGCTATCTCCAACCCGGGTCGTCTTCCCCAAGTGTATCAACAAGCCCTGAGCGTGAATGCAAACGAACCGCTCCTCTGCGTGCCGAATGGCGCCGCTAGCGCCTTAGCGCGCGCTCGTCTGCTATGCGATTTCTACTCAAAAACTACAGCCGGAGAACCGACTCCGAATAGGGCGCCAGCTCGTGAGCTCCGGAGCGCCTCCAGCGCTCGACAGATAATTGTGATGAAGGACAGAGCCAAACGTGTCGACACGGTGCTAGGCTGCATCCTCCCGCAGTTGCAGCCGTTTCACTATTTTGTATGAAGGAGACATCCATGAAAAGAATGCTCGTCGCTTGTACGCTCCTTTGGTGCGTCGGCGCTCAAGTTGCTCACGCAGATGAGGTGTGCCGCCCCTGCCCATTCGACTGCGAAGGTATTGGTGCTCGATCGAAAGATTGCAGAGATCTCGATCGCCATCGGGGACAGTGCTGTGTCGACCTCGATGAGCGCGGAATGGATCAACTCGATCGACGCGATCACGAAAATACCTACGGCGGCCGCGGCCGTCGAAACGACCCGAATGCCTACGACGACCGAAACGGTTTTCAACCTGGCGATTGTCCGCGCGGCTACCATGTGAACGATCGCCCGTGCACGGCCGATGAACGACGCCGCGGGTGCTACGATACACAATCTCCAAGCGGAGAAACCTGCGTCGGATGGAATAACCGACGCTAGTTGCCGAGCAACGCTCGTCCGGATGTTCATTCCGGACGAGCCGTTCATGAGCCGACCGCCGACCCATCTCTCTGCCGCGCTCCGACGAATCACCTAGAAGCGCGTCGCCGCAAAATCGCCGCCAAATACGTACGTGTAGAAAATGCCCGCAGTGCTGACGCGCTGGTGCTGATCGGGCGAGCTCTTGAACGGCGCGTTTCGCTGGCTCTCGGTGTACTGCAGTCCCACCGCATGTGGGCCGGAAACTTTGAGCGTCAGCGCAGCGTGAACGCGAGCGATGTTTTCGTTGCTATCGCCGCTTGGGTCCGAGCTTGGACCAGAAACGAAGAACTCCTGCCCCGACAGCTCGAACGAAGCCATATTTGCGTACACGACGCGAAGAAGCGCGGAGCCCTGGGGCACTGCTCCGTAGTGATAATCCCGACCGCCTTCAGTCGCATGTATCGTTCCGCCCGAACCGAATCCGACTCCACCCAAAACAGAGCTTTGCAGAGCGAACGAGGGACTGATCGACCACTGACCGGTGCTCCCCAACGAGAGAGCGCTGCTACCGACTCTGAAGATCTCTGGCGCCAGGTAGTTGTAGTTTCCGTACAGCCCAAAGATACCGCGGAAAGAATCGCCCGCTTCGTAATCCTGTCCATAGATCAATCCGTTGACGAATATATGGTCGACCGTATCGTTCGTGCTCGTGCTGAGAGCTGCATCGAGGTCGAAGTAATCGAAGGGCCGACGGTATTCGTAGCCCGCTTTCCCCGGGATACCGTAGACGATGTCGAACCCCACCTCGCCCAAATTCCGATCGATGGATCGAGTATCGAACGCATTGAAGACGTTCACGTTATTTGCGTAGCCCAACTCAACGGCTCGATACATCGCGGGATGCTGTCGACGAAGATCAGGCGTCACCGGCTTATCAAGCACCGCTCGGTTGAAGTCCGCCGCCGGCGCAGTAATTGCGCCCGCGACTGTCGGCGCAGGCGCCTCGGTGCGATCTGCAGTCCTGAAAAACACTTCCCCGGTGCGAAACAACGCCTCTCCGAGAAATGTCCCGCCGAAGCTCGTGGTGATCTGATCGTTTACTGAAGGCTTTGTCGTTTCACCTGCGATCTCCCACAGGTAGCTCCCTGCGAATGTATAGCCGAACGACTCGTAGAAATTGAGACCGGACGACCGAGCAAGGTTGTAATATACCGACCCCTGATACGGGTGACCGATCTGATTGATATCGAACGAGTCGCGGTCGAATTCCCAATCACTCTCGAAGTTGTGGTGAATGGTGTGCAGGTCGGTGCGGTAGGACTCCTTCTCCGAGCCGACATTCCGGTCAAAAAGATTGAGCAGAACCTGGAAGCCCACAATCTCGAACGCGGGAAGGATGTAGCTCTTCTCCCCATCCTTCGATTGCTCGGCGGCGGCTGCGCTTAAATTTCCCGAGCTCTCACTTGAGTCCGCCACTCGGAGCAGATGAGGGAGCCGATAAGCGTCCACGGCATCGGCATCAACGTAGCGATGAAGCTCCTGCGAGCGTGCCGAAGCCGGCATGAAGATACAGAGCAGGACGAACCAACCTGAAAGAACGCGCATAACCGTTATCCCCCGAATGAAGCCAAGCTACATGCCGAAAAGGTGCGCTCGAATCGGGGAGGATTGTATGAGCGGGAACATACGACGGCTTGTCGTGCGGTCACTACGATCGGTATGCTGCGCCTATGAAGCCGCTCCGACGAATCATTTTCGTCCTCGTACTGCTCTGCATCGGACAAATCTGGATTTCCCGGACACCCGATGAAGGCGCCTCATGCCCGCAGATCCTCAAATGGTATCTTCCCAAACTTCGCTCCGCGAAGGTGGTTTGGGATCCGCTCATGGAAAACGGTACCGCCTATCTCGATTTGCGCGGTGGCTCGCTCCTTGGTGTCCTTCCGGAACGAATCGGAAAGGCTGTCGGTTCGGTGCTGAATCTTTTCCGCCCAAAGCGTTCCAAGGAAAGTATCTCAGCAGCTGTCGAATGTTTTCTGTCCTCTGCCACGCTCGCGCCGGGCAAATATTCTCTCCCCGCGGTCGATACGGACCCCAGTGAAACGTTCGAGCTCACCGAGCAGCATATCCGGCTGCTAAAGAAGCTCCGCTTTCGCTGGCTCGATTTCTACGACGCGCCTGCGATCGACCCCAAAAGACCGTTCGGCGACATGTCGTTTTTCGAGCTCGACATGAACGATATCCTTGGAATCGCTCCGAAGCGCGAAAGCACGCAGGAACCCTTCACACGCGAAGAGCTCGACCGCTTTGAGAAGCTTCATCGAGAGATGCAGCAAGCGGTGCAAATCTATCTGCGAGAAGCGACAGTCGAAGGCGAATGAACCGTACTCGCGTTTGATTTCACGCCACACGATGCGAGAAAACCGAAAAGGAGACGGTTATTCCTGCCCCTGTTCTCGCACTCGCACCTATAGTAGAACCGTGGTCTGAGTGGAGATTGGAAATGTTTGTCCGCAGCGCTGATCCGATTCTCGCGACGCTCCAAGAAGCAGTCGCCACTGAAAGCGTCAACCCAGATTTTCCGGGCGGTTCTCGTGGCGAGGCCGGCATGGTGGAATTTCTCGCCGGCTTTTTTCGTGACCTCGGCATCCCGTTCCGCACCGTAGAGGTGCTCCCCGGCCGGAGCAACATCATCGCCGTGCTCGAGGGTGAAGATCCCCGTCGCGAGCTCCTCTTCGAATGTCATATGGACACCGTATCGGTTGACGGTATGACCATACCACCGTTCGAGCCGCATATCCGGGAGGGCAAGCTTTACGGTCGAGGAAGCTGCGACACGAAATCAGGCGGCGTGGCAATGCTCCATGCGATGAAACGCATCAAGGAGTCTGGCAAGAAACCTCCGTGCTCCATCGTTTACGCCGGGGTCATCGACGAAGAATACATCATGGCCGGCTCTCAGCACCTCTGCCGGGAGATTCATCCCGTCGCCGCCGTGGTCGCTGAGCCGACCCAGCTCAAGATCGTCCGTGCTCACAAAGGTGTCGCTCGATTCCGTCTGACGGTCACGGGAGCCGCCGCTCATAGCGCCCAACCGGAGCAAGGGATCAACGCCATCAGCAAAATGAGTCGGTTGATCGTGCGCATCGAAGAGACAATGTCGAAGCGCTACGCCGAGCGTCAAGATCCGCTGCTTGGACCACCGACTTTCAATATCGGAGTGATCCAGGGCGGGGCTCAGGTCAATCTTGTTCCGGCAGAGTGCACGATCGCCGTCGATCGCCGGATCATTCCCGGTGAAACGACTGACGAAGCGATCGCGGAGTTTCAGCAGATCGTCGAAGAAGCGGCCGCCGCGGATCGTGAGCTGGTCTACAAGTTCGAAGACGCGTATCAAACCGTTGCCGCACTCCAAACGCCCGAGGACTCTCCAATCGTCCAACTTACCGCGAAGGCAGCGGCAGAGGTTACTGGAAGCGCCGAGATCATTGGTGTCCCATACGCAACTGACGGTGGTTGGTTCTCCGCGTTCGGCGTGTCGACTGTCGTGCTTGGTCCCGGCAACATCGACCAGGCACATCGCGCTGTCGAGTGGGTAGATTGCGCTCAGGTTCTGCAAGCCGCAGACATCTACCAGCGAATCATGGAAAACTTCCGTTAACTCAGGCGGCTGCGACGGCACATCCTCGGGCGGCTCCAACATTCCTGACGGGGGATGTTTGACTTGCCGCCTGTTGTTCTCTACGCTTTTCAGTTCACGTTTCGTCAAACCAAGCGGGAGCGCTGATGAAGATTTCCACAAAACCGTTCCGTGTCCGCGGTGGCGAGAAGCTCAAGCTGCGCAAACGGGAGACAATCATCTCTCCGCTATGCGAATCCAAAGAAGCATACGGCGTCGAGCTCGACAATCGAACCGAAGAAATCGCAGAGCTTCAGGAGCTGTTATACGCGCACAACCGCTACTCCGTGCTGCTGATCTTTCAGGCGATGGATGCGGCGGGAAAGGACAGCACCATCAAACACGTTCTCTCCGGCGTGAACCCACAAGGCTGTGAGGTCTACAGCTTCAAACAACCCTGCGCGGAGGAGCTCGATCATGATTTTCTCTGGCGCACCGCGAAGTGTCTCCCTGAACGGGGCCGTATCGGCGTGTTCAACCGCTCGTATTATGAGGAGGTTCTCGTCGTCCGCGTGCACCCGGAATACCTTCAAGCGCAAAACCTTCCGGATGATGGGAAGCCGCTGAAGCAGCTCTGGAAGGATCGGTACCGTTCGATAGCCGAGCATGAAGAGCACCTGTATCGGAACGGCACTCGCATCATCAAATTCTATCTGCACGTGTCACGCGAAGAGCAGCGGAAGCGTTTCCTCAAACGGCTCGAGGATCCGCAGAAAAACTGGAAGTTCAACGCGAGTGATCTGAAAGAAGGGGCGCTCTGGGACGATTACATGGACGCGTATGAGCATGCTCTTTCAGCGACGAGCACGGAGCATTCACCGTGGTACATCATTCCAGCGGATAGGAAAGACGACACACGCCTGATTGTGTCCGAGATTGTTCTGGACACGCTGAAGAGTCTCAAAATGAGCTATCCGACGCTGAGTGCCACCCAGCGGCAAGAGCTGCAGCAAGCTCGTAGGGCGCTCAAAGGCTAAGGCTTACTTCGACGCCTCTCCTTTTGCGGCCTCGCCTTTTGGGCCGGCTTCGGACGTACGGTTCTCCGCCTTTGCACGAAGCTTCGCATTCAAACCCTTGAAGCCTTCTTGCCGGATGATGCCTGGGAACTCGTTGCGGTAGTTCGTGATGAGGCCGACGCCCTCAATCAGAACGTCGTAGATCTTCCAGTCACCGGCTTCGAGAAGCAGCCGACATTCCATCGAGATGGTTTGGCCGTCCGAAAGGATTTTGCTGAACACTCGAGCCTTGTCTCCCTCCACCTTCTCGGTCATCGATTGGATCTGCGTGTTCTCTACCTGCTGCTTGATCCGCTTCAGGTAGGTGCGCGCGAGCAGATCCCCGAACAGCTCGACATATTCGTGCTGCTCTTCAGGTGAGCCCTTGTCCCAATACGCCCCGACACTTCGCCGAGCCATCTCTTCGAAGTTGAACATCGGACCGATGACTTCCTTGAGCTTCTTGTCCAACGCCTCGGGGGTCAGCCGCCCCTTTTCGCTGGCGACCGTAGAACGCACAGTCTCCAGCCGCGAGTTCAGCTCCGCAGAGGGGGATGGCTGCGCACTTGCACTGCCGACGCTCGCCAGGCTGCCGATAATATAAGCGAGTGCTGGAAGAATCCTAAAAAATAGGCTTTTGAACATAGACCTTAAAGGGTTGAGAAGACCGTCGATAGGGCTCAAAGACCTGAGATCGCACAGTTTGAGACGTTTGTCATTCGCAGTCGATTTGCCGTGTTTTCTCTTTCCAGGATATATATCGGCACCCACACGAAGCCCCCATAAGCTCTCTTCCAACCCGTTCCAGTGCGTTTAATCAGTCGCCCGTATACCGGCTCCCCACTTTGGGATCAGGCTTGCGTGCGACGGTGTGTTGCACGGTTTTGTCCTTTTGCCCCTCACGGAGGTAGCGATGCAGCTTCAAAGTGCACGT
Organism: Bdellovibrionota bacterium; assembly: GCA_046328905.1. Lineage (GTDB taxonomy): Bacteria > Bdellovibrionota_C > UBA2361 > SZUA-149 > CAZDWZ01 > JAXLVP01. Next base: position 2,413,946 of record JAXLVP010000001.1, on the reverse strand, counting down.
CGGCGTTCGACCAGCCGAGAAACGCTCCGGTTCTTGCTTCTCGTCAGTTTCACCATCACGGTGTGGTGCTTCCAAAACTACTACGCGAGCTGGAACGAACAGACTCAGATAGGAAGTCAAGTGAACTCGTCGCGGCTACAACCGGACGACATCCTTCAGCTCCGGAGGTTGCTCTCGCTGCCCGACAGCCCCGAAAAGCTCGGGCCGGCGGAGGCTCTCTCCCCAGCAGAGGAGATCATGCGAAGGCTCCAAGCCGAACGCTCTACGGACGAGCGGGCGGTCTCGACCCTCACAGAGCTCGTCACCCGCGGACGAGGTCAAGCGATCGCGTTCACAATCATCGCCGCCTATCTCATGCTTCTCGCGCGGCGACTGATGCGTCCGTCGTTCCAAACCGGGATCGCGGCGGAGCGCGAAGCGCTGTTCCGAGAGAAAGAGCAGGCTTTGACCGAGCGATCTGCCGCGCTTGACGCGGAGGTGGCCGAGAAGGCGGCCCCGCTCGAGGCGGAGCTTCGAGAAAAGCTCGCCGCGCTGGAGAAAAGCCGTCAAGAGCACCAAGGCAAGGTCCGCGAGCATCAGACAGCCGCGAGCAAGCTTGCCGGAGAGCGCACGGCGTTCGAGCGGGAGCGTTCCAACGCAAACTCGGAGCTGGACGCTCGAGAGCGGGCGCTTCAAGCTCGCGAACAACAGGCGGCTACCGCACGACAAAAAGCGGAGACTGCGCTCGCCGACGCCAAACGAGCGACGGTAGACCTCGCGGCGCTCGTTACTCGGCTCGACGCCTACACCGATCTCGGAGCAGCGGCCGCCCATGCTCGCGATACGCTTGCCGGCAATCCCAATCTGGCGGGCGCAGTCGAGCAGGCACGCCTGGTATAGAGATCGCGCGAAAAGAGCATCTGCGGATGCCGGTTCCCTTATCGGTTCCGGCACACCGCACGCTCTTTATTCCTCCCAGCCGTGCATCTTTACCGAGGATTTGATAGAACTCCGTTCGGCTGCAGCCCCAAGGCTGTAAGAAAGGAGGTATGCATGCAGCTGCTTCTTTACGATGCTGAAGACGAGCCCCCGAGGGGTTTCTAGCGGGGCCGTGAGGTAACCGAGCTCCGGTTACTCACCGTTTCGCGGAGACCCCCGAAAAGGGGTCTTCATGCATCGGAATCGCGGCCGCGATCGTCGCGGCACCCGGGAATCCTTCGAAGCTATCGTGAGCGTACCGCTGGCTTTGATCCATCTGTCCGACAAGAATCGCTCGCGCCTCACCCGCGATCGTGGACAGGTCGAAGCTATGCGTAAAATGTACGAGCTCGGAGCATCGATGGTCCCGATCAAGCTGATCGAACGGGGTGACGGAAGCTTCGACATCGATGACGGACGTCACCGATTTCTCGCTGCGGAGCTCGCAGGAGCATCGGTGATTGACGCAGAGATCGTCTAAGCAATCACCTCAGTCGGGATGACGGAGGAGGCAGCTGCACGAAGGAACTGCGAAGGACTTTCGCTGCAGCTGCCATTTTTGTCCGCGAATCTCTCAAAAACCGAGTGTTTTCGGTTCCCAAATCGTTTCCAAAGCCTAAAACGAGCACCTATCGCCAGGGCCCAAAAGTTGCTTATAAATGAGCCTATGGCGCAGTCCGCAGATGACCTTCCACCGTTTCCCGCACTCAGTCGGGTCTTGCTCGTCGAAGCCCGGCACGGCGTCAGGACTGAAATTGTAAAATCATTGGATGCGGCTCAGCTCTTCAAAGCGATTGTGCATCCCGACTCTCTTTCTGACGCACTGAAGCGGCTGGGGAGTGAGCGTTTCGATGCGTGCATCGTTGGCTCCTCCGTGAAGAAAGCCGCTGATTTTCTGAAATCGGCTTCCGACAAATCGCGTGCGGTCGACTGCGCGTTCATCGCAATGGTCAAAGCGGGAAGTGAACAGCTCGTCGTCTTGGAAGCCGACCAGGTCCTCTCGTGGCCGTGTAACAAGCGAGAGCTCACTGAGGGAATCGTCATTGGCGCGCTGAACGCGAACAGCCTGAGTGAGTGGGCGAACAAAGTTCTCACTCTCGCGCCGGAGCTCGCGGCGGCGATCCGCCCAACGACGGTCCGAAGAAAGAAAGGTACGGACAGGGCCGATCCAGTGAGCAGCTCCGGCTCGCTCATCGAAACGGCGCTCACCGACACCCCGCTGATCCAGGTCCCTGTCATTGAATCTCTTTCGGGTATCGTGCCGGTCGGCGCAAATGGATCGCTGAATCCGGTTTCCGCTGAGCCGTCGCATCCGGAGCCGAAGCCGGAGCGAATGCAGCCCGAAGCGATCGCGAGTCTTCTTCCGTCGGACCTGACCGATTTGAGCTTGATTGTGGAAGCGATTCAGCGCGGCGACATCGGCCTCGACGCGAGCGGGAATCCGGACCGTATTGCACGAACAGCGTTGAACCAGGTGGTGCAAAAGATATTCGCCTCTGCCGAAAACACGGCGAAGGTGAACCAGTTCAAGGAATTTTTCGTATATTGCTTGGACCGCTGGTTCGGAGAGACCGTGAATCGCGGTGAAGAGCAGGCGATCAAGAATCTTCTCGAGCGGCTGAAGAGCTATCAGGACAAATATTCCAAGAGCTAAAGCCCGCTTCTAGCCCCCGGCGTTTGCTCTCTCAGCGCCGGAAAATCCTCCTCCCAAAATTCGTTCGGCGCTCTGCCCGCACCTCTCCGCAATTCGTTCTCCTGCGCTCGCAGCTGAACTCGCCGGATCTTTCCGGAGATCGTTTTCGGAAGCTCGGCAAACTCTATCCGCCTGATGCGCTTGTAGGGTGAGACTCGCTGCCGTACAAATGCCAAAATTCCCATCGCGACTTCGTCGGTCCGACGCGCTCCCGGAATGAGGACGACAAATGCTTTCGGCACGCTGGTTCTCACAGGGTCCGGGCTTGGAATCACGGCCGCCTCCGCTACCAGCTCATGTTCGAGAAGCACGCTCTCCAGCTCGAAAGGACTGATACGATAATCAGCGCTTTTGAAGACGTCATCCGCGCGTCCGACATACCAGAAGTAGCCGTCGTCATCCCGCCAAGCGACATCCGAGGTGCGATAAAATCCACCGGCAACACGGGTCTCATTTTCATCGACATAACCGCTCATCAATCCGGCCGGCGACGGATTGAGCGCGAGCGAGATCTCGCCCTCGTTCTGTTCGCACCCCTCTGTATCGAGAAGTGAGATCGTATATCCGGGAAGCGGTCTCCCCATCGCTCCGATCTTAAGCGGCTGCCCCGGGGAGTTTGCGATTTGCGCGGATGTTTCGGTTTGGCCGTATCCATCCCGGATCTCCACCCCCCACGCTGATTTCACACGCTCAATCACTTCGGGATTGAGCGGTTCTCCAGCGCTGCACGCCTCGCGCAGCGACACCGGGAACTGAGTGAGGTCTTCAAGGATAAACATTCTCCATACTGTCGGCGGCGCGCAGAGTGAAGAAACGTTGTATCGTCCGAGCGCACCGAGGGTGGCTTTGGCCGAGAACCTCGGGGTGTTGAAAATGAAGATTTCAGCGCCGGCGTTCCACGGCGCAAAAAAGCTGCTCCACGCGTGCTTCGCCCATCCTGGGGAGCTGATATTGTAGTGAACATCTCCGGTCTTGATCCCGAGCCAATACATCGTTGAAAGGTGCCCTACCGGATAGCTCAGATGGGAGTGCAGAACCATCTTCGGCTTCGCCGTCGTGCCGGAAGTAAAATAGAGCAGAAGTGGATCCTGCGAAGCGGTAACGCCCTGAGCACTGAAATTCTCAGGGAACGAGTAAGCCTCGGAGTACGAATGCCAACCGGGCACAGCCTCACCGGTCGCTATCTTTTTGAATGGAGCAGAGACCCCGCCGAATCGCTCGACACCGGAGGAATCCGTCACGACGAACGAGAGACCGCCTCGCACAATCCGGTCTTCGAGATCGTGAGTGGTGAGCAAAGTGGTCGCCGGGCTCAAAACAGCGCCAAGCTTCATCGCGGCAAGCGTAGTCTCCCAGAGCTCCACTGCGTTCGGAAGCATTGTGAGAATGCGATCGCCCCGCCCCACACCGAGCGAGCGAAAATAGTTGGCTACTCGATTCGAGCGTTCTCTGAGCGCCGAATAAGAGAGCGCGACCTCCAACCCGGAGTCTTCGATGATACGAAGCGCAGATGCGTCGTTTCCAGCCGCCCAAATGTCAAAGTAGTCGAGTGCCCAGTTGAACTGCAGAAGCTCAGGCCAGCGAAACTCGCGGTAAGCCCGTTCGTAGTCTTCACGATTTGTCAGGAGAAAGTCGCGCGCGCGTAAGAACGCTTCGGTTGAGCTCAATCCGTACCTCCGCTCGACGAGCAGATGCGTTATGGCCGGAGCAAAATCTCCACGCGACGATTCAGCTGCCGACCGCTTTCAGATTCGTTGCTGGTTACCGGGTTTTCCGCACCGTGGGAAAAGATATGGATTGAATCGAGCGAGATGCCCTGGCTAACCAGAACGGTCGCGACAGTCCGCGCTCGAGCTTCGCTGAGCTGCTTGTTCTTCTCAGTGTCACCCATGTCGTCCGCATGTCCGTGGATTTCAATCCCCGTGACATATGGATTGTTCTTGATTGCATCCGCGAGTCGCTGAAGCTTTGCTGCAGAGCCGAGCCGGAGTGACGCCCGGTTCGGATCGAAGAAGATCTGCTCCGAGAAACCAACCGCGTTAATTTGGCGCGAGCGTTCATCGAGGTTCCCCTGGATTGCGAGCAACGTGCGTTGATTGGCGGCAACTTGAACTTTCAGCGCGTCCAGCTCCCGCTGTTGTTGAAGCTCCTCAGCCTCGGCGATGTCAAAGCCTACGCCGCTGATCAGCCCGCTTGCGGCCCCGAACCCGGCACCGATAGCAGCGCCCGGTCCCGGATCCCCAACCTGGTTCCCGATCACGGCACCGGCTCCCGCTCCCCAACCGGCTCCGAGCACTGCACCGGCTACGGCCTTGTCCGGGCCCGGCGTCGGATAGCATGAGCACAGCGTCAATGCGCTGATTGCAAAGGCTGCGTTCAGTGAGAGAGAAGCTCGCGGAAACATGAAGAACCTCGGGTCTAGCTGTTCGTCGTTCTTTGGTTTGATGTCGGGCGGGCAAAGGGCTATTCGAAAAGCCGCGGCCTCGCCCGGTGATACTAGCGCAAAACGTTATTATAAGTCGGAAAAAGTTATCTGTTATTCCGCGGGTCGAGCGTCCTTTCTCACCCTGAACCCGGCAACGAGTGAGAGTGCTCCGAGCAACCACGAAAAAACATCGCCCACCTTCGTATAAAGTGTTTCATGGCTGAGCAGCGAGACCTGCCGGACCAGCGTTCCCTGATCAAAGATTGGAAGCCCGGCAACCGTCGTGCCACGGGGATCGACGATTCCGGAGAAACCGGTATTCGTCGCCCGGATGAGAAACCTTCCGGACTCGATCGCGCGCCAGGACGCAAGGAGATGATGTTGGTAGGGTGCCGCTGTTTCTCCATACCAAGCATCGTTGGTCAGATTGACGAGCACGTTTGCGCCGAGTCGAACACCTTCTCTCGTCAGGGAGGGAACCAAATCTTCGTAGCAGATGAGGTTCGCCACACGGTAGGAGCCGGCTCCATCGGGCAGAGGAAAGGTGATTGGATCAACGCGATCGCCGACCGAAAAATCTCCCGTGTGAGGGCTGATCGACTTGATCATCGGAAAGGTCTTTGCCAGCGGTAGGTATTCCCCGAAAGGCATCAACACTCGCTTGTGATATCGTCCCAGGACCTTGCCGTCACCACCGATTCCGAACGCAGAGTTGAAGCGGTAGTAGAGCATGTCCTCGCTCATCGGCGGATTGCGATCGAGCTCTTCCTGAGAGAGCTTCCTGAACGACAAGCCTCCATACAGGAGCGGCACTGTCGATTCCGGAAACGGATCGATCCTCGTATTTCTCACCCTCTCGATATCTTCAGGCGTCCAGGCGTTCATGACCGACTCGGGCCAGATGAGAAGCTGAGCGCCGGCTGCAATCGCCTGACGTGAGAGAGCGCGATACACCTCGAGATTCGGTGTCAGAAGTCGGACGTCGCCTTTCTGCGTGGCGGAAAGGTTTCCCTGAATCAGCCCAACCGCGATCGATTGTGCGTTGCTCAGGCTCGATTCGAGCGCGCTCGCACCGTAAGCAGATACGAACGACGCAGTCAGCACCGACGCTGCGAGTCCGCCAAGCTCGAGGCGGCTTCGCACAACACCTCCCGCCCGAGATGGGACGAGCATCAGGAAGACCCGCATCCACCAAAGAATGAGGGCGCTCAGCGGGTAAACGCCGACAAATGCGGCGAGGCCCGAGAAGAGCTTCCAGGAAACGAGCGGGTGAACCAGCGACCACGGAAAAAGACGGGGGACGAAAAACTCGCCGGCCCACCATGCAAGCGGAAGCGCCAAACCAAGCGCGTCGAGCGGGCTCCTTTGCAGTCGGCGGCAGAGCCATGCAACGAGCATCAATTGAGCTGAAGAGAGAATGCAAAAAAGTGCGAACAACACATACGATACTGGGGTCGGAAATCCGCCGAAGAATGACAGCGTCTGGGGCAGCCATGAGAAAGCCGCAGCATGAAAGACAAGCCCGAAGAAAAGAAGATCAAATACGAGGTGCTTACTGCGGAGCGCAATCACGTTGAGCGCGGCTGCTACGGTAACGGTAAGCACAACCGCGGAGTGGCTCTCGCCGTATCGGGATGCCAAGGCAAAGGCCAATGCAGAAAGCGCTGCGAGCTTCGTGTGGATACTGAATGCACCTTTGATTCGTTGCGCTACGGACACCTTTCCCCTGCGGTTGTAAGTCGTTAGAAGCCCGTGGTATAGCACTTTTTGATACCCGATTCGAAATAATGTTTCGCCGATTCCCTGAATCCAATCAGCTGCTTCCGCTTCCGTCGCAGGCCTAGCGTGGGACGAGAGAAGAAATTCGGCAGCGCGACGTCGAACAGGAAAGTCATCCGCCTACGACGGCTACTCGCATCGCAGCAAAAGAGCGATCCGGAGTTACAATAATCGAGGGATGGCCGAACAACACAGGCTCACTGCATCGCTATGCTAGACAGCGTCACCTCAACCGTCTCCAACGGATCATTTATCGAGACTCTCATCAAAGGCGGCTGGGTCATGGTGCCGCTTCTGCTCTGTTCATTCGCAACCCTCGCCGTAATCATCGAGCGGCTGTTTTGGGGCCCGACTCGGGCGCGGGTAATTCCAAAGCAGCTCCAATCCGACGCAGCCGCCCTCCTCGAGGCCGGACGGGTCGACGAGCTGCTGGGTCTCTGTCGAGCGTCGAGCTCGCCCCTTGCTCGAATCATGTCTGCCGGATTGCGCAATGTCGCCCGGCCCCGCGCAGAGATCGTGGAAGCGATGGAGATTGTCGGAAAGAAGGAGGCGTTCGATCTGCAACGCTATCTCGGAGTGCTCGGGACGGTTGCCGCTATCGGACCGCTGCTGGGGCTTCTCGGTACTGTCTTCGGGATGATCTCTACCTTCCACGTGATCAGCCTCCACGGGACCGGCAACCCGGCTCTCATGGCGGACGGAATCGCGGAAGCATTGGTCGCTACGGCGACTGGACTGAGCGTTGCTATTCCATCCCTTCTTTTCTACCGATTCTTCCTGCAGCGCACCCGACATCTGATCGTCGAGATGGAAGTCATCACGCTGGGAATCCTCGACGAGCTGGAAACGCTTCAGCGCGGCGCAGCGACTCATCAGCCGTCATTATCTCAAACCGGCAAAGATTCGATCCGCGGGAGCCGAGCAACCGTATGAACTTCGGTGTTGATCCACTCCCGGAAGAGAACGCGGTAACGATCGACCTGACGTCGATGATCGACGTTCTCTTCGTGCTGGTGCTGTTCTTCATGGTTACAACGACCTTCTCTGACACAAGCAGCATTCCGGTCAGCCTGCCTGCCGCATCGAAGGGTTCCGTTCAGCCGGCGAAAAAAGACCTCGCGGTGTCGATCACGCAGAGCGGAGACATTTTTTTGTCGACCGACGGTTCCGCCGGTAAACCGGTGACGCTCGATGCGCTCACAGCTCAGTTCAGCGAGCTCAAGCAAACTGGAACAGATCTGACTCTGATCGTCCGCGCGGACAAACACGCGGAGCACGGCGCAGTTGTGGCCGTAATGGATCGAGCAAAATCAAGCGGCATCGATCGGATAGCGATCGCGGCTGACGTCGCCGCAATGCAGTAAGGCGGTTGCGGCCGGAACCCTTCACAGCAGAGTTTCGAACCTGTCGGCAACGTTGCCCCAGGTGTAGGTTGCTTCAATTCGTCGCCTTGCGGCCCGCGAAAAACGTTGCCAAGCGGCCGTGTCGCTCACCAGGGTGTCAACAGCCTCGAGAAACTTCTGCGAGTAAGTCGCACTCCCCGGTTCGCCATCGATAACGAATCCTCCCTCCCCAACCGTCTCGGGCAAAGCTGAATTCGCCGACGCAACTACCGGACAGCCGGCTGCCTGCGCCTCGAGCGCCACAATGCAGCACGTTTCAAACGTCGTGTTCGGATAGACCAGCACAGCCGAGCGCATCAGCTCCCTGGCAAGCTGCTGCTGACGAACGTTTCCGTGCAAGGTGCACCCGGGAAGAGTTACGAGCTCTCTCTTCAGCCTCTCGAACTCGGCAACCTGCGGCCCGCGAAACGGCTGATCCGTGTCGTACACTGACATGCCGGCGAAAACATGAAGCTCTGCCTCCGGGTGGCGGCGTTTGAGCTCTTGGTAGATCGGGGGGAGAAGGGCGAGCCCTCGATACGGCGCCGCCGTATAGATCAAGCGTTTCGGAGCTCGCTGCTCGGAACCTTTGAAATAATCGAGATGAACGCCGTTGCCGATGACCACACTTTGGCTGAGCGGAAATCCGCTCGCTTCGCACAGCGTCTGCCGATGCCATTCGCTCACAGCGAGAAACTTCTCGATCGATCTCGCGACACGCGCGTCTCCAAGTCCAAAATTCACGTATTGGTCGTATCCGTCACCGGTCCAGAAGAAGAACCGTTTCCCCGGCGCGCGGCTTACGGCCGGCTTCCAGTCTTTGACACACACAAAGACGTCGAAAATGCCCGAGCGGAACACCTGATCGACGGGAAGATAGGCGGGTCGACTCGCCGGTGGAGCCTTATGCGAAGTGAATACGGAGACGTCGTGACCACGACGCTGAAGCTCTTCCGCGAGGCGGATGAGGGCGGTCTCCGTCCCACCGAGCGGTCGCTCGTCAATAGATTGGGCGTGGATCGGGAGGCAGCTGCCCGCGTAAAACGCAATTCTCATAAAGGACCATTTCGGTTAGCTGAGGCCATACTAGTCGCGGTTGCACCGCAAAGCAGCAAAATCCTCACGTACGAATGAACCATGCCGCCCGTACATCTCTGTGTTACAAACCTTGAAAAGCCCGTTGCCGAAGAATGAACGCCTCGAAACCGAAATTACTGTATGTCCTGCAGTGCTACCATAATCGTGGCGGCGTGGAGGAACACACTCGTTCTTTGGCCGAGGGCCTCTCGGACGATTACCACATCCGTCTCGTCGCTCCCGAGGACGGCAAGCTCGTCGTCGTCGAGAACGGGTCCGTCAGTAATACCCTCCCGGCAGATCAGTTCCCTTGGCCGTGCACGCCTTATCGACTGCCGGCGACGGAAGCATCCCTGAGCGAAATCGTCTCCGAATTTGCACCGGATCTCATCCACGTTCAGCACCTCTACGGCTGGCCCATCGGCACTCTCGACCAGCTCGCCGCGACGGGAATTCCGCTCGCAATCAGCTTTCACGATTACTACGCAGTAACGCCTTACTACACCATGCAAGGTGCTCCGACGCCCGAGGTTGCGCTCGGAAAGGAATGGAATCAGCTCATCTTCCAAACCGATATCTCTGCATACGTGACCAAACGATTCTCCGTAATGCAGCAATCTCTTGCGAAATGTCAGGCATTCATTGTGCCGTCGAGCTTCCTCGCGGGCCAGCTGTCGCGTGTGCTGCCCTTTCCTTATCAGGTGATCCCACACGGTATCGTCCCATTTGAACCCGGACCTACGCTCGACGATGCACGAACCCGCTTTGCGTTTTTGGGAAGCAAGCTTCCTCAGAAGGGTTGGATGGAGCTGCTGAAAGCCTTTCAGATCTTGCAACCGAACTATCCCCGAGCGGAGCTCGACTTCTACGGCGGAGGACAAAAGTCGCCGGAACGGGCCAGCCCCGGGGTGCGATTCTTGCCCGCATACACCCACGACGACCTCCCGAAAATCATGCAGCAATACGCGATCGGCGTTATCCCGTCGCTTTTTCCTGAGACATTTTCCTATGTCCTTTCCGAGCATTGGCACGGCGGCAAGCCGGTTGCGGCGTCAAACATCGGCGCATTAAGGGAACGGATTACGGACGGCGTGAACGGTAGGCTGTTCGAGCCTGGAAACATCGACTCGATGGTCGAAACTCTCAGTTGGTTCCTCGAATCTGAAACATGGAGAGGGTGGAGTTTACCCAACGCGCGCCGTCTCGGCGAAATGCTCGCTGACTACCGCACACTCTATCAATCCTTGTTGAACCGATCTTCGTGAGCCAAAGCAGCAGCCCAACAATCGTTCAGCTCGTCGCAATCGACGAAACGGGCGACAGCTATTACCGGATGCGCTGGCCCGCACGGGAGCTTGCCGCTCAAGCACCCGATTGGCGCATTATCAATCTCGATGCCCGTGCGCAGGAACGTTTTCGTCTGGCGGAAGAAGCCGACCTGCTCGTCATTTACCAGTCACACGACCTCGACCTGCTTCCCGTTATCCGACGTCGCAAAGCAGCAGGCAAGCGGACTCTCGTCGAATATAATGACAACTTTTACGCTCCGCCGCCCTCGGCACCGGTCGCCGAGGCTTGGGGCTCGCCGGTTCTCTGGCAAGCTTATGAACGGTTCATGCACGAGAGCGACGGGGTAATCGTAACTGGGCCCGGTCTACGAGAGCTGCTCTCTTCGAAGACCAAAACGCCGATTCATATCCTCGAAAACCTTCTCCCCTTTCGCCCGTCTGCCTTTGAAGAGCTTTGCGCGGGAAAGACCGACCGCATCAATCTCTCGATCGCCGGTTCGCTCGGACACATGCCGGACTATCTGGCAGTGATGCCGATAGTTCGGCAACTGCTTGTTCAGTTTCCGCAGATCACTTTGCATGTCATGGGGAACGAGAGTCTCCCGACCCTACTTAACCTGCCCGCAGAACGCCTCCGCTTCACTCCGTGGGGAGCGATGGAGCAGTACTACGATTTTCTCAAGTCGGTTCACATCGGGCTCGCGCCGCTACTCGACACGCCCTACAACCGCTGCCGAAGCGATGTAAAAGCGCTCGAGCTGAGCGCCTTCGGCGCGTGTCCTGTCGTAACCAAAGCGCTGCCTTACCAGCAGTTTCTCGCGAAGACTCAGGCGCCGGCGTTCGGATCTCTCGACGAGCTGAGCACACTGATCGCAGAGCTGATCGAGCATCCCGATAATATTCAGACGATCGCGTCTCGGTGTCACGAATACGTGAGCCGGGAGCGTCTGGGACACAGTCGCGCCGAGCGGAAAGCCCTCTATGAAGCGATGCTTCCCAAAGCATGTTCAAGCTTTTCTTGGCCTGTCGGTGTGGGAAGCCATGAGTTGGCCGGCACGCAAGGTGATCTCACAAGCGAGGCAAAGGTACTCGCTTCGGCCCAGGACCTCGCACGAAAAAACGATCACCGGGCAGCGCTGAAGGCCTTGGTGACGGCACTTGATTCGAATCCCGACCTTTCGACGGTCGCATACGCCGAGCTCAAGCTGCTCCTCACGCTTCGTGACATCGAGACCTTTGCCGCACGGTTTCGAGCTCACCGTGAACGTTTCCCCTACGATCTACGCTTCGAGATTTTGGGCGCGACACTCGAGACCGACGGTGACAACCAGTTGCGTGCCTGGTCTTTGATAGCTCGCCGCCTTCGCACTTCATCGCGGCCGTATCGGAATTTCTTTCGCGCCGCAGTCCTGGCGGCGTTCCTCGATCAGCTCGAAAAGCAGCCGATCCTTATGCCTCTTGCGGATGTGTTTCTCGAGATCTATCCGAATCATGCGCCGCTTCATTTCATGCTTGCGAAACTGCTCGAATCCGTCGGTCGGACAGAAGAAGCTCTTCGCCACGCTCAGTGGTTGATCGACTTCCGCGATACGGCTGACCTCAACCGCGACCTCTCCACAACGCCGGAGCAGGCCTACCTTCATACATGGGCGGAATCACTCGCAGGAATCGTTCAGCTCCAGAAGAAAAACTGAACGATCGGCGTCACACGCGCGAGAAATCTCTGCTATTTCCTAAACATTCTCTCCAGTGGTATGGTGCTCGCCGATGTGAAGGCGTTTTTTCCGCAGGAGCTCGAATCATGCGTCGTATCTTTTTTGCTGTCTCCCTCTGTTGTTCCGTCCCCGGCTCTACGCAGCTCGCTTATTCCCAGACCGCCGGCACGGCTGCGGCAAAGAATGAGCAGCCGTTTTTCGGCGGACAGGTAAAGACAGCGAAAGAGAAGGCTCTCGACGACGCGTTCGTGCGCTCATCGATCAAGGCGGCCGGCAACAGAGACCTAGCGTTGACCGAGCTCATCGAGCGCGGGTTTGAAGCGATTGCGCAGCGCGATCCGAAAACGGCGATGAAGCGGTTCAATCAGGCCTCGCTCATCAACGCGGACGACTACCGGGTGTACTGGGGTTTCGCTGCTGCGACGGGGCTCGAAGGCAATTTCTCAAAATCGATTGAGCTCTTTCGCTCAGCCGAGCTGCTCAAGTCCGACGATCCGCATCTTCTGTGCGACTCGGGATACAGCTTGATGGCGAGCGCGATGTACCAGATCGGAAACAACCGCGCGAAACCAAACGACCCAAAGATGCTGGAAATGCTTCGCGACGCAGAGGCGAAATTTCAGCATGCCGCAACGCTCGACAAACAAAGCGCATTGCCGCACTCCCTTCAGGCAATACTTGCTTTCTACCGCGATGATGGAGTGCGAGCCTGGCAGGAAGTTCACAAGGCAAAGCAGCTTGGAGGTGAAGGCCTCGATCCGAAGTTTGTCGACGACCTGAAAAAGACCATTCCCGAACCGAGCGAAACAGCCTCGAAGTAACAGCCGCGGCACACGCGAGCGGGATCGTCGTGGCGGGCGCTGATCTTGGGCGTCCGATTCTGAGGAATGCAAATCTGTGCGAGACCGACTTTTCAGCGCAGGGCCGTTGCGTGTATGGAGCTGCTCGCGCTGGCAAAGGTTGGGAATGACAGATCCGGTCGGGCGCGACCGGATCTGAGTCACTCACCATTCTCGGTTACCCGATTAAAACGGGTTCTTGAATACGGCTTTCGAGCCGAGCTTGTCTTCGATCCAGAGCAAGCGATTGTATTTTGCAATCCGCTCCCCTCGACACATTGAACCGGTCTTTATCTGACCTGAGTTCAAAGCGACCGCGAGATCAGAGATCGTCGCGTCGTCGGTTTCACCCGAGCGGTGCGAGATAACGTTCGTATATCCGGCTGCAGTAGCGGTACGAATTGCATCCAGCGTCTCGGTGAGGGAACCGATCTGATTCAGCTTAATGAGAACCGAATTCGCGATCTTCTCAGAGATACCGCGATTGATGCGTTCAGGATTGGTGCAGAACAGGTCATCGCCAACGAGCTGGATTTTGTCCCCGAGCTTTTCGGTCAGCGTCCGCCATCCGTTCCAATCGTTTTCTCCGAGCCCGTCTTCGATGCTGACGATCGGATACTGGCCGGCCCATTGCGCGTAGAGATCGACGAGCTGATGCGACGTCATCTCCGGAAGATCTTCCTTCGCAAACTTGTAACGAATCTCGCCCGGCGCCTCCTTGACGAGCTCACTTGCCGCAACATCGAGTGCGAGCGAGATCTGCGAGCCCGGCTGATATCCCGCGCGTTCAATGGCAGCGAGGAGAAGATCGAAAGCTTCCGTGGTCGATTCGAGCCGAGGGGCGTAGCCGCCTTCGTCACCCACCGCAGTGCTATAGCCGTCATTCTTGAGCAGAGCTCCCAAAGCGTGGAAGGTCTCCGCCGACATGCGCAGCGCCTCTGCAAAAGTGGACGCGCCGTGCGGAACGATCATGAACTCCTGTATATCAAGGCTGTTGTTGGCATGCGCGCCGCCGTTGATCACATTCACGAGCGGGACCGGGAGGGTGATTCCCTTCGACTCACCGAGGTATTCGAACAGCTCAACTCCGCTGCTCACCGCGAATGCACGCGCAGCTGCGAGGCTGACGCCGAGGATAGCGTTCGCTCCCAGCTTTCCTTTGTTCCGAGTTCCATCAAGGTCGAGCAGAGTTTGATCGAGCTTCTTCTGGTCGGCAGCATCCATTCCGATCAGCGCTTTGGCGATCGGACCGTTTACGTGGCTGACCGCCTTGAGGACGCCCTTGCCGAGATAGCGAGAGCTGTCACCGTCGCGAAGCTCGACCGCTTCGAATTCTCCCGTCGACGCGCCTGACGGAACGCTTGCGAGCGCAACGCTTCCATCTGCGAGCCCGACGCGAACTGAGATGGTCGGATTGCCACGGGAATCAAGCACCTGAAGTGCGTAGACTGATTGAATAGCTGACTTCATCTTGGTTTCACCTCACTCGAGAAAATCTGGGCTTACTACATCCCCGGCAAAGAAACAAATTGAAGCGGCGCGGGTTTGTGGCTACACTCGGAGCATCTCGAGAGCGCGGAGCGACTGCGCTCACCCAGCGTTAACCGGGGTAATCTTCTCGTGAATCGCCTCACATCAGTTCTCCTTCTTTTGCTCTCCGCAGTGCTCGTCGTCCTTTCGATCTCGGGCAGCCACGGATACCTGCAGCTTCGCCGCCTCGACAACGACGTCAAGTCGCTCGAAGAGAAAAAGCAACAGCTCTCGGAAGAGGTTGTTGACGTGAACAATCAGATCTACGGTCTCAAAACCAGCGATGCGGTTCTCGAGCAAAAGGCCCGTGAGGACCTCGGCTTGGCTAAGCAGAACGAGATTGTATATATATTCCCGGACGGGAAACCCTAGCGCCTCAGGGCTCCCCGAAGAGAGGAACCCGTAGTGTCGACAAAACTTCCAACTCGAGCGTTCAGCGAGGGCGCATTCGATCCGAACAAGCTGCTCGGAGACGATTCTATTCGTAAAGGGTCAGCTCCCTCCCCACAGAAGGTGATCGATTTACCAGATTCGAAGGGCACACGATCCGGCGCTGCGGCCGGAAAGTCGAACCACAAAAGTACCTTTCAGCCGCGGCATCGAACACCGGAGCTAATCGGCGGGATCCTCGACAACGCGTTTCGCTCACCCGTGATTCGCAAAAAGGTGGAGGAGTATGCTGCTTTTCCATATTGGGAACAGATTGTGGGCGAGCAGATTGCCGCCGTCGCAATCCCCGAGAAGATCTCCCGAGGAAAGGTCCTGCGAGTCCGCGTTCTTGACGCGGTGTGGGCGCAAGAGCTGTCCCTGATGAAGCAGCAGATCATCGAAGGAATTCACCGCTTCGGGCGGGGAGCGATCGTAGAAGACGTCAAATTTACGATTGGCAACCCGAAGAGCTTCAAGAAAGAATAGCCCCCGGTCGTTTCCCTTTCTCTCTTTCTGTGGTTTTCTCATTGGAGATCACGGCTGCTCCCGGGCGTTGCGCCGAGGGAGGCCGAAGCTGAACTCACACCATGTCAACTGAATCGTTTCTCAAAAAGCTACAGTCTCGCGGCGCTCTCCACGACGCATCGAATTTCGCCGAGCTCGAATCACTGCTCGGCAAGGAACAGATCTCGTTTTATTGCGGCTTCGATCCGACAGCGGACAGCTTGCATGCCGGCAGCATGCTTCCGCTGATCATCATGAACCGGCTTCAGCAGGCAGGTCACACACCGATCGTTCTGCTCGGCTCTGCGACGGGAATGATCGGCGATCCGTCAGGCAAGTCCGAGGAGCGAAAGCTCCTGGACGAGGAAACGCTCCGCCGGAACGTCGCGGGCATCGAGAAACAGATTCGACTCTTCCTTTCCGCTGACGGCCCGAACGCGTTTCGCATCGTCAAGAACGGAGAGTGGCTGGATCGAGTCGGTTACATCGAGTTTCTTCGTGATGTCGGGAAGCACTTCTCAGTGAACGCGATGATCGCGAAGGACTCGGTAAAGAACCGGCTCGAAAATCGAGAGCAGGGCATCAGCTATACCGAGTTCAGCTACATGCTGCTGCAAGCGTACGACTTCTACTTCCTCAACCATAACCACGGTTGCAGGCTTCAGGTCGGCGGGTCGGACCAGTGGGGCAACATCACGGCAGGTCTCGAGCTCATCCGGAGAAAGAGCGCCGACGGCCATCCAAGCGCATACGGACTGACGTTTCCCCTACTCACGACCGCGAGCGGATCGAAGTTCGGCAAAACGGAGCAGGGCGCAATTTGGCTCGATGGCACGAAGACATCGCCCTACAGCTTCTATCAGTACTGGTTGAACTCTGCAGACGCAGATGTCGTCAAATATCTTCTCCTCTTCACCCCTGTCGAAGGAGATGAGCTGGAAGAGCTGAAGAAAGCGGTCGCCGAACATCCCGAGCGAAGAAGCGCGCAGCAGTATCTGGCCCAATACCTCACCACGCTCGTTCACGGAAAAGCCGAGACCGTTCGCTCAGTGCAAGCCAGCCGAATACTCTTCGGCGAAAGCTTCGCAAACGTCGACAGCCAGACACTCCTCGAGGTCTTCCGTGACGTTCCATCGACATCGCTTTCCGTTGACGAGCTCGGCGTCGGGGTTCAGCTTCAAGATCTGCTGGTCCGCTGCGGCCTGGCTCAATCAAAAGGCGCCGCGAGGCGCGCCGTAGACGGCGGTGGAGTCTACGTCAATAACGAGCGTGTGACGGACGCAACCACGGCAATCGGTTCACAGTCCTTCGTCGACGGAGCCGTTTTAGTGCTTCGCAGCGGAAAGAAGAACTACCACCTCGTTCGAATCCAAGCGGCTTCATGAAACGGAGAGCGCTGAATCTCGCCGCCGGATGTTCGCTGCTGCTCTCGCTCTCTCAACCGGCGCAAGCGGACCTGAAGCCGGAGCAAGTGGCCGTGCTCGTCAACAAAAACAGCGCCGAGGGCGAGGAGATTGCGCGCTATTATCTCGAGAAGCGCCATATCCCGCAGGACAACCTCGTCGAGCTGAATCTTCCCGACGAGGACAGCTTGTCTCGAGAGCAGTACGAGAGCCAGCTTGTTGCTCCTACACGACGGGCCCTCGAGGAACGCCATCTCTCACAGCAGATTCGAGTCTTAGTCACCACCTACGGTGTTCCACTTCGGGTGCTTGCTCCCGAAGCGACGGGAGATGAAAAACAAGCGCTCCTCGAGGCGCTCGGCGCCCAAAAGCAGGCACGTAACGCGCTGAGGGACATCCGAAACCAGATCCAGCTCCTGCTCGGAAAAGAGCTCAAAGAAGACGAGAATGGCGACGGCACCGCGGATGAGCAGCTCGTCCGTTCAGCAAATGATGCGATTCGCCAGTACGGCGACACCCTGAAGTCCATCGACGATGCGACGAAGCTGAAGGAAACGCGCGCCAAGCTCAATCTCTTACTTTCCAGGTTCGGTGGCCTCGCGGCGATACTGCAAACGATCAAGCTGCCCGAGGGACAGGAAGGCTCTCTGGCACAGGGAACTCTCGCAAAGCTGAAAAGCGACCTAGAGACGGCGAAGCGACTTCTGCGCGCCCTCGATGACATTCCGACACCACAGAATCGGAAACGAGCCATGCTGCTCGCAACTCAAGCATTCGGGGCCATCGGAATTCTCGGGCGAGCAAACGCGTCCATCAAAATGCTCGAATACAAAGATGCTGATGCCGCAACGGATAGCGAGCTTGCGCTCCTGTGGTGGGACCGGAATCACTATCTCGCGGCGGAGCGGCTTCCGAACATCTACTATCATCGATTCTCCACACCGGAGCACAAGGTGCAGACGCTGCTCCCGGTGATGTTCGCGAGCCGGCTCGACGGTCCGACAGTGACCTCGGTGAAGAAAATGATAGACCAATCGATCGAGGCGGAAACGAACGGACTGCACGGAAGAGTATATTTCGACGCCCGCGGCATGAAGGCCGATACCTCGGGATACGGTCTGTACGATCAAAGCTTACGAGACGCCGCCGATCTTTTCGACGATGCCACCGATTTCAAAGTGAAGCTCGACAACAAAGACGACCGTCGTTTCAGCAGTCCGGGTGACGCGCCGGACGTTGCTCTCTATTCCGGCTGGTACAAGCTCCGCAACTATGAAGATGCGTTCAGCTTCAATCCAGGCGCCGTGGGGTATCACATCGCGTCGGAAGAAGCGGTAAACCTCCACGACCCCGACGAGAAGGGTTGGTGCAAGAACGCAATCGAGCACGGTATTACCGCGACCATTGGGGCAAGCAGCGAACCTTACGTGGATACTTTTCCGCTGCCCCACGAATTCTTTGGTCTTCTCGCGACTGGGCGTTACACCCTTGCCGAGGTGTATGCGCTTACTTCGCCGTACATGAGCTGGCGAATGATGCTCATCGGCGATCCGCTCTACCGGCCCACATTCTCCGGGGTCAAAATCACGGCTGAGCAGATTGCTGAAAAGAATGAGATCTCAAAGACATTGAACCCTTTCCCTACTCCTCCGGGCGATCTCCCGTTCGCGGACCCGATGCTGCAACGCACCCAGCTTAAAGAGCGGCTCGCGGCGACGGACAAGGAGCTGACCGGATTCTTCAAAGCGCTGGAAGAGAAGGCGAAAGCCCAAAATCCACAGCCCTCGCCATCACCCAAAGTGAAAAAGAAGTAGCTCCCGCTCCGGCGCGCTCCGCCTCTCCTGCCGAACATCGTGGTCAACTCAATCGAGCGGCATGCTGCTTCAGAGGGAAACGGAGCGAAAGCACGGTGGAAGCTCCGATGACCACGGTGATGATCAAAAGCGACCAGCTCACGGGAAACTTTCCGTCGAACAGATCGTTGAGCCAAACCATCTTGAGCCCGACAAATACCAAAACCAGCCCGAGCCCGTATTTCAAGAGATGAAACTTGTCATAGACGCCTGCAAGAAGAAAATACATCGAGCGCAGGCCCAAGATGGCAAAGATGTTCGATGTGAACACGATGAGCGGCTCCCGGGTCAGCGCAAAAATCGCGGGCACCGAATCCACGGCAAAGATAATGTCGCTGAGCTCAATCAAAACGAGCGCCAGAAACATCGGCGTCACGAAAAACTTTCCTTCGCGCCGGAGAAAAAATCGGTCGGAGTTCCCGTCTGTGCAAACTGGAAGGGAGCGCGTGAGCAAGCGCAGGACGACATTCTTTGAAGGATCGGGCTCGCGCTTCGGAGCAAAAAACAGCTTCACTCCGGTAAGAATCAGAAATGCTCCGAAGAGCAGAACGACCCATTGGTGCTCGATCAGCACCGCTCCGAGCGCGATAAATATCGCGCGAAAAACGACGGCTCCGAGGACACCATACACCAGCACACGATGCTGACGTTCCAACGGTAGAGAGAGAAAGCCGAACACGACGACAAAGAGAAAAATGTTGTCGATCGCGAGCGATTTTTCGACGACGAATCCGGCAAGAAACTCGAGCGCAACCTGCCGCGCGAGTTGGTGATGATCCGCACCTGCGAGGCGTGGATCGAGTGGGAGCGTCCACTGCGCGTAGAGATAGAGAAGGTAGTTGAACGTCAGCGCGACAACGGTCCAGCCTACAGTCCATGTAGCCGCTTCTTTCAGCCCGACTCTACGGCTTTCCTTGCGGAACGCGCCCAGATCGAGCAGCAACACAAGAACAACAAACGCCGCAAAGGCGAGATAAAACCACCAGTACTGATCAAACGGAAAAAGTGTCATGTTCATTGTCACACGAGGGCTCGAGAGCGGCCGCGCGAGCGGCCGGCTCAGCTGTCCTTATCATTCACTCGGAGAATCGTCCGAGAGCGACGACACTATCTGCAGTTTTCTCGCCACGTGATCCAAGAAGAACTCCTCGAGCTCATCGACGCGCATATCAGCGACGATGATGTCGGCAAGGTCGTCCAGAAGCGCCAAACGTTGCTCGAGAGTAAGATGCTCCGCGAGAGTGGCGCACGCATGGTCGAATGTTTCACCGGTGTCTCCACGACGCATTCGCTCCAGCGCTGTCGTTACGTAGCGCGCTGTCGCTCTGCTCGAGAGTGCAAAACGACTGCCGAATCTCGTCAGCAGGCATTCGATCTCCCGTTCGTCCGGCTCCCCGTCCGAAGCCGATGCCGCCAGAGCGAGAATCGCGACGGAAATAAGAACCTCGTCCGCACGAGAGGGAAGCGAGTCCGCAAGGACGCCCCGCAGCGTTTTTCCCTGACGACGAGACAATTTGGTTTCGTTTGATTGCAGTTGCATAGTCGGGCCCTCCCTTCGGTGTTGGTGTTCACAGAAGGATTATCGCCGGGTTCTTTTTATAATTCCAATTGATTTATCAGGCTTCGACATATAGATATTCTCTATATATGCAGCATCTCAATTACAGCCACCTCCGTTACTTCTGGGTCGTTGCACAAACCGGCAGCGTCACTCTCGCAGCGCGTCGGCTCCACCTGACGCAGCCGAGCATCAGCGCTCAGCTCAAACAGTTCGAACAGATACTGGGTGAAAAGCTTTTTGAGCGCCGCGGGCGCGGCCTTGTGCTCACAGAGAAGGGACAGCTCGCGTACCGCTACGCCAACCAGATCTTTAGCCTCGGAGACGAGCTTCTTCACACGCTTCACGGCGGCGAAGGGAGGCTCCCGAGCACATTGAAAGTAGGTGTTGCTGACGTCGTTCCGAAGTCGCTCGCCTATCGCCTGATAGAGCCGGGATTGAAAATCGACTCCGGCTGCTTGCTGACCTGCGTCGAGGACAAAACGGAACGGCTGCTCGCAGATCTTTCGATCTCTGAGCTGGATCTCGTGATTGCGGACCGGCCGATTCCACCGAACGTCCGAGTCCGAGCGTATAACCACTTCATCGGAGAATGTCCGGTCGTCTTCCTCGGCACAGCTCAGCTCAAAAAGCGTTACACGCCACATTTCCCGAGGAGCTTGTCGGACGCTCCTCTCCTGTTGCCGACCACTGAGTCCTCTGTCCGTTTCGAGCTCGAACGTTGGTTCCACGAAATAGGCATCAGACCCGAGCCGATCGCCGAGATACAAGACCGCGCGCTGCTCAAGATCGCCGCACGGGACGGTCGGGGTCTGGTTCCGATTCCCGCGGTCGTCGAGTCGGAGGTACGAAAGGAGTACGGACTCGAGCGGGTTGGGGTCGCGGACGCCGTGATGGAGCGGCTCTATATCATTACGATCGAGCGGCGGATCAAGAACCCTGTTTCGCTTCAGATCGTCTCGGAGGCGAGGAACAAGCTCTTCGGCGAGCCGAAACGCTCAGCGCGCTCGAAATGAACGTCCAGAGCGGAAAAGTGGTCGAGGAGAGAATGCCGGCGGGCACTCTCTCGCAGAGTGCCGTCGTTGGTGAAAAACCTCTTCTGAGCTCGGGCCGCCTCAATGTGTCTCCACGCTGATCGGAATATGCAGCACTGGAACGTTGGATTCGATCTGAAGCTTCACCGTGCTCGTACCGGAGCGTGAGAAGATCAGCGCATCGCCCGGAAACAAACTCCAATCTCCAAACGCCGCGCAGGAGATCTTGGCGTCGCTCTGCCAAGCGAGCAGAACATCTATCGACATCTTGCTTGCTTGAGCGAGCTGGACCTCGGTCCGCGGAACGAATGTGGGATCACCGACCGCAATCGTCCGATCGTGGATGACGTTGAGTACCCTCGCCGGCCACCGCTCGACATGGCAACGAGTCGGCACATCTCCTGGAAACCGGGCAACCCGACATTCAGCGGTCAGGTGGTGCTGCGACTCACCCCAGCAGAGGGAGATCTGCCCATCGAGCAACAACTGCACACGATCTTTATTGGGAAACTCGGAGTAATCACACGTCTCCTTCTCGATCGTCGCGAGCCCGAGATAAATCTTCGAGCTCGACGCATCCGGATAGTTCCAGAGATCGGTGGCGATACCAAAGCTCTGACCCCAAACGCGCTCCCGGATCTCTGACCGGCGAACAAGTTGGACTTTCAAGATACATTCCTTTCGGCATAACGCGGATAATCAGCCGACACCGCAGCGGGCTCACGTTGAGCCGCTCCACTGGTCAACCTGCGGTCGACAAACAAACCTTTTCCGTCGGCATTTCTCTCGATCACTGACTCCCGGTAAGCCGAGCGACAGAAATGCCTCATCTCGACTTCCCGAAATAGAGGCGACCGTACTTGAGTGGGTAATCTTAGGGGAAGCGGACCGGTTTTCATACACTCGTTCGGGCGTTTTCCACCGAAAGCGAGCGAGCGGGTCGCTAAACGGCACAAGAACGGCTTGACCGTCCCGGACGCTCATCCCAGAGCAAGCTGAGTAACCCGGGAATCGACTTACGGTGTCTGAGCTCTGAGGGTGGCGATGGATTCCCGGAGATATCTCTGCACTCGTTCGTGTTTCTCCACCTTTGCGCGGGCTTCCAGAACTTGGAGCGCAGTAGGATCGGGCTTTTTTGCTAAGGCTTTCACGGCGAAGCTTCTGACCAGCCAGTGCTCGTCGTTCACCGCCGCGCGGAGCTCCGCCGCTCCCTGCTCCGTATTGCGGAAATGTTCCGTGCCAAGGGCTTTGATGGCGTGGATCCTGACCAGGTAATCCGAATGGTGAGCGAATGCGATGAGTTTGTCGAGCGCCGGTGCAGTCTCGGCGATCCTGGCGTCGTCTACTTCAGCTTGAATCCGGGCAAGCTCGCCGACGTCGAGATCTCCGGGCCGCATCTGATATGCGGGCTCGGGCCCTGGTGATTGCTCTTCTCCGCATGCTGAAAAGAGGATGAACGAGCACAGGGCAATGGAGCGAAAAGTCATAGAGAGCTTATAGCTATATCATTCGGCGCTGTCTTCCTATCGGTAGATTCCTGCCTTCCGGGATTCCAAATTGACAAGCTGCGGTATTTACGAGAGAATTTATCACTTCATCGCACGTCGATAAGAAAAGAGACTCGATTACAAGAAGACACCTATGTTTAGACCTGACGAAAGCTTCATCACGACCAAGTTGGACGCCGCTATCGGTTGGTGCCGGAAGTACTCCCTCTTTTCATATCCGTTTGTTACCGCCTGCTGCGGCATGGAATTCATGGCCGTGAGCTGCTCGCACTACGACACCGACCGCTTCGGTGCGGCGCTACCGCGATTCACGCCGCGGCAAGCCGATCTGCTCTGGGTGGTCGGCACTATCAATCACAAAGTCGCGCCGGTTCTGCTTCGCGTGTATGAACAGATGGCGGAACCAAAATGGGTCATCGCTTTCGGCGCGTGCGCTTCCTCGGGCGGATTTTACGACAACTATGCGACTGTCGCGGGCGTGGACAAGCTGATCCCGGTAGATATGTATATTCCTGGCTGCCCGCCTCGTCCGGAATCGGTGTTGGACGCACTCATCAAGCTGCAACGCGACATCCACAACCAGTATCAGCCGGTCGCACATGACGCGCCGCTCGATCGAAGAAACATTCTCGCAGAATACGCACCGAAGCCCGGCGAGTAGTAATACTCCGCATCGAGGCGGCGCTTAATCAGAGAGCGGCGCCGTCGCTCCTCGTTCTGAAGCGCTGCGTCTTCGACGTTGCGCGACGAAGTATTTTCGGTCAGCGTTTATAACGCGCGAGCCCGAAGCTGAGCTCGTCTTTCTGACCTTTCCCCAACCAAGAAGAAAAGAGCTTCTGGACATAGGCGAGAGCAACGAGCACCACTGGGAAAAGCACCCAATGCAGGACGATCGTGGGATCGGTCTTCTCGAGGTCCTCGAGGTCGAGGATGCTTACGAGGAACGACTGGTCAATCGCGATTGAAATGGCAAAGGCGAACCAACAAAAGAGCGCCTGCACAAAGTGATCCCCTGCATACTCCCGCCCCTCTATTTTGAAGACCGGTTTCAGCAACGCCCAACCTGAGAGCAGGGTGAGCATGAACGGCAAAAGGAACCAGATTAGGTAAACACCCTGAAACATTTGGCACAACAGGTTAGAGCAAACCGTTCAAGATCATTCGGAAAAGCAGATTGGTCGCTTTGCTTCCGAGGCTTGTGAGGAAGATGAGCAATTTTGGTGCCAGAAAATGGGACTGCTGCTTTCGAACCGAGGAGGCACAGCCTACGGACGTCCGGGATGCTCGGGGCAAATTGGGTGAACGGAAGGTCGGTGAGCGCAATAGTGCAGTGCCGGCACCATCGGTCGTACCTCAAAAAACGACGACCGCGGCCGTGGCAAAAGCCAAAAAGTGTGAGCTGAACTGCGTCATTACCGCAACGTTGCTAACCATGTTATATTTGCCGCGTTGTCATCGGAGGGGCGGGTAGAGGGTTCCATGTTTTTGCTCAATGGCGGACCTCCGTCGGTTGAGCGAAACACTGAAGCCGAGGTTTTTTCCATTCTCATTCCACATCGCTCCACGCAGAAGCTTCGAGCTCGCAACGCGAGTTGGGAGCTTCTGCGTCACGTCCTCGCAGTCGCCGCGAAGTAAGTCGGGAGGCATCGACGCCAACCCCGACTTAAGCCAAAGGACGAGTTAGGAGAGGTTCATGGAACTGGATCAGATTTGGGATCGGGTGGTGACACTGTCGCTGCGACTGCGCAGCCGCTACGAGGGGGTGCAAGCAACCGTCAAGGACGCGCTCCCGCCGTGGTTCTCGCAGCTCTACCGGCAGTGCATCGAGTACGTGGACGTGGTGAGTCGTGGCACGATCCACCTCCGTCCGTTCATCCACAGCGTGCTCGAGGGGGCGACCGAGCTTTTGTCTCGGCTGGCCGACGCCGACACCTTGTTCGCTAACGGCGGCTGCGCGGTCACCAAGTCCGTGCACGAGAAGGCCGTCGCGAGCTTGAACGAGGAGTTGACCAAACTGTGGGTTCTCGTGATCCCACAGCCCGCCTGACGCCTGACCCCAAACCCGCTCCCGGCGACCACCACATCGCCGGGAGCGCTTTTTCGAAGGTCACCTTCAGTGTTCGCTCGCATCATTCATTTGAATTGACCTCGACACCTTTGTTTGTGCCGCTCCCAACTTTCGAATGATATACAACGTGCGTGAGATCCTGAGATTCTTTCGCCGGGAAAGCTTTTGACCACCCTCTTTCGATTCATCCGCCGTTTCACGCAACGGGTTCACCCTGGGTGGCTCGTCATCGGCGCCGTGTTGTTTGTTCTCTGGGACACTCCGGCGGTTACCCCGCTCAAGCTCTTCGTCGTGTTTCTCCATGAGCTGAGCCACGCCCTTGCGGGCCTTGCCACCGGCGGGAGCGTCGTCGACATTCAACTCGACAGCATGGAGGGTGGTGTCACGCATACGCTCGGCGGCTCGCGCCTCGTAACACTCGGTGCGGGCTACTTGGGAAGCCTCCTGTGGGGCGGCTGTATTATGCTCCTCGCCGCACGAACTTCGTGGGACCGACGTCTCAGCGTTATCATCGGGTCTCTTACGCTCGCGCTCACCGTTTTTTACGTGCGGAATTTATTCGGCCTTTTCTTCGGCGCAAGCTTTGGCATAGCACTCGTGCTTACGGGCTTCTACCTGCCGCTTGAAGCAAACGACATTTTGCTTCGGTTTGTCGGCTTTACATCTTGTGTCTATGCAGTGCTCGACATCAAGAGCGACATTCTCGATCGCAGCATTGAATCTGATGCGTCAATGCTCGCCGAGCTGACGGGCATTCCGAGGATCTTGTGGGGCATTTTCTGGATTGCGCTCGCGCTCATCGGGACGGCCAGTCTGCTCTCTGTGTGCGGTAACCAACAATCGCGAGCAGGTGTTCGGTCCACGAAAGGGAATCCACCGCAACCGAATTAAGTGTCGTCCCCTCCATTCTTGGCGTCATCGTCTTCCAGCGTCAGATGGAATCGATGCAGCATCCGATGGATCACCGGAGCGAGCACCAAGCCCATCACTACGAGGAAAACGAGGCCCGAGAAAAGCGCGTAGAAGATCGCGAAAAGCTTGCCGCCGGTCGTTTGCAGTGCGTTCACCGGACCCATACCGCCGAGAAGCATCGAAGCGTTCAAGAACGAATCGATCCACGGCAGCCCTTCAAACACGCGGTATCCGATTGCACCAAGGGTCAGAGCAGCAAAGACAATGCCCGACGCCGAGAGGAAGTAGCGCCCCATGCGTTTGAGAAACGCCGTCCGGGAGAGCAAAACATCATTCTTGTTCTCAAACATATGCTGGCTCGAAACATGCCATGGTGTGTTCCCGCTGGACAACCGAAACGAGGCGTCAGCTCAGGCCCCTCACAGCCCTCAGTCGCCTTCCCTTACTCGCTCGGTGAGCAACCCAAATTGCCCGATATCCCCGCCAAATCGGACACTTATACGAATAGAGTCGTTTTGTGCGCAGAAGTGTGTATAATTAGAAGAGTAGTGTGTATCGCGCGCCGAACGATGTATTTAGTCGGCCCGGTGCGAAGCCGTTAGTCCAATTGGGTGTTTGGCTGACGAGCCGCGTTGAGAGGCACCCGAACTCTATCAAGGGAGCGACCATGACACAGACAAACGACAGCGCGCAGGTATTGCAACAGCTTGTGCAAACCACCGACCAGGCCGTGGCCACGCTTGAAGCACGCGCAGCAGCAGGTACCAATCTCGAGATGCAGTTCGCCGACATCCAGAAGAAGTTCGACGAAGCGGCGAAGATTGCGGACCGCAACGAGCGCGACATGCGTATGCGCGTGCTGAGCGCCAATCTCGAGGAGCTGAGAAAGGACGCGGGCAAAGAGGAGCAAGACCTTGCGCAAGCCGTGTTCGGCCTCAATGCCCTTCTCGAAAGCATGGGGCACGAGTACTCTGAGCTCAGCTCGCTCAGCCCCGCCGAGCAAAAGATTGTCGCTGACGCGGAGAAGCGTCTTACGCTCGCACAAGGCAATCGCGCCCGCGCCGAAACAAAGTGGTTCTTTCGCCAAGCGGCCATCCAGAATGCGGACACTGAGCTTGTGAACGCAAAGGCAGGAATCGACGAAGCGAAAGCGGAAGCAAAGCGTCTCGCCAGAAAGCGTCTGCTTGAAGCTGACATGGCGTCGAGCCTGCAGGAGTTCATGCTGCGAGTGGAAAAGACTATCCAGATTATGCAGCACCGTATGGGCGAGCTCGAAGCCCAGGTGAAGATGGTGTCGGCGCGCAAGCAGAAAGCGTTCGAGATCAAAGAGCAGGCTGCAAAGGCGCTCGAACAGCTCGACCAAGAGTTGAACGGGAAGGAAGCCGATCTGAAACGCGAAGAGGAGCTGCTCCTGACCATCGAAGCTGGGACGAATGAACATGCTCATCAGTCAAAGGTGGTTTCAGATCTTCGAGCGACGGTGGAAGACCTTCGCGGTCGACGAAACACCGCGTTTGTGTTGCATCA
This sequence comes from Bdellovibrionota bacterium, assembly GCA_046328905.1. GTDB lineage: Bacteria > Bdellovibrionota_C > UBA2361 > SZUA-149 > CAZDWZ01 > JAXLVP01. The sequence goes on along the minus strand of JAXLVP010000001.1, from coordinate 2,386,464 downwards.
GAGCAAAGACAAGTTTGCTGCTGAGCTCGAGATTCACGAGCGCACACAGATGAAGTTGCGTGATAACCAGCGGATGTGGATTACCAGCCTGCGTTCGGACACGGAGGAGCGCGTAGTCACTTTCCGCTCCCGCCTGGAGGCGATGAAAGCGGCTTCAGACCAAGACGTTGCGAAGAACCTAGACGCTCTTGGTGCTGAGGCGGACCGTCGGAACGCCGACTACATGGCATCCGTTGGTGCAGCCTCCGACCGTCTGCGAATGGACAAGATCGAAAGTCATCCGAAACGCGTCGCGGAGATCGCCAAGATTGCGGCCGCCCAAGCGGAAGCCATTCAGCAGATCCGCGTGCGCGAGCAGGCTGCGATTGAGCACTTCAAAAAGCTCTACGGAATCGACCCGACGCAGTCCTCGTTCTTCCACTACCAGGAAGGAGCAGAGTCGGACAAAGACACGGAAACTCACTTCTAGTGAGCCTCTCCCGCGCCGAGTCGGCTTGGCGCGGGAGCTTGTCGCAACAGAAATCGAGACTGGCAAATCGACCTGCCCCAACAGTCAGTTGGTATCACCTGTATGACGGACATCCAAGAGCAACTCACAACGAATCTCGGTGACTTCGCGTCACTTGCGGATGCTGCAGAGTACTCCGCTTATTTTCGACAGCTCGCACGAGTATGCGAATACCTCGTCAACTGCTATCAGGACACTCTGACGCAGAACCACTGGGAAGGAGTTGTCATTCGTCAGCTCGCGAGCCGACTGCTGAACACGGTCCGTTCGCTCGAGCTGAAATATTATTCGATCGAACAAGGCACACGCCCCCTGCTCATCGACGTCACCGAGTCAGGCTTTCCGAACCATATCGAGCTGAGCGCCCTCGAGGCAGACATCGGCAACAAGATGAGCCAATTGCGTGACCTCGCCGGAATGCCGGTTCTCAAGCAGGCCCTCGCCGACGAGCTCCTCAAAGGAAATACGGAGCCGACCGAAATTCTGCGACAGCTGAGCCTCAGAGCCTATTTCGAAAGCCTTACGCAGGATTCGCTCTTTCTCACCTTCAATGCGGGCCCACTTCAATACGTTCCCGCACCGATTGCACCCGGAGCTCCTGAGCCGGGCCGATATCGAATTTCGTTCTCGTGCTTCGATTTCGCAACGAACCGGCCATACATCAATTTCCTCACCTTCGAGTACCGAAGCAGCAAAGGCGAGCTGAAAGAAGGATCTCCGCAATTTCGTGAGCTGCTCAAAGTGCTCAAGCAGGAGGGATCTCGCGCCCCCGACATTGGAATTCTGGCGATGAGCATCGATGAAGCCATTGATGAGGTGCGCCCGAAAATATTGAAACGGCTCTGCGTTGGACCGCTTTATTCCCGAGTCCTGCTCGAAAACCGGCAAGCAAATCCGGTCGACACGCGCGAAGCATACCTCCAAGGGCTATTGCGCAGCTCGAAGCGGGAAGACGATTTTGTTCTGCTGCTCACCGAAGAGATCGTCTTCTCGAAACGCCAGGAGATCTCGAAGAGCATTTTTTCGCCGAACGGAAGAGCCCGGGAAATCTTCTCCATCACTGAATCTGACGCGGAGTGCGTCGAACGGCGGGCTTCTGCGGTTCAGCACTATTATCTGATGTCCCACGCTCTTCTCCAGCAGATGCAACCGACCGAAGCGAAACATTTGAGCGACTTTGCCCGCGCAAAGAAGCTTGCAATCGATGAGATGGGAGAAATTCATGGACTCTAGTCTCTCTACCGTTCCGATCCAGAATCAGGAGCTGGCTTCGTTCAACGAACGAGCGAACCGTCTCCTCATGTCGGCAAAATGGACCGGGAAATCCTTCAGTGAGCAAGCACCGCAGCAACCTGCGGGAACCATCGCCTGGCGTGACACGACGACGGCGCCGCAGCAGCAGGAGGAGCTTTCACTGCTCCAGGCTTGCAAAGTGCTCGGCAACGATCCGCTCCTTCTTCCGGCCGCGCTCAATCAAGCACTGCGTTCGGTGCGGCAGGGACTTTGCATCGGAATGCATCTGTCGAAGCTCTACACGAAATTCTCCGGGCTTGATCAGTTGGTCACACTGAATGCCAAGGGTGCACTGGCCGAGCTGCAAAAGGTCGAGTTCCGCAATAAATATCAGACCGCTTCCGCAATAGCGGTGTTCGGAAGCGCGTATTCGCTTCTCTGGGAGCTTTCACAATACAGAGCGGACGAGCTGAATAACTTGCGTTTGGACATCCCGGCGCTGCCTGAGGTCTCACTCCAAGATCCGGTTCGAGCACTCGACTGCTATATCTTCTACCTCACCGCGCTCGTACAAAAGTCGGGTGTCGTAAAAAACGAGCTTGAATGCGTGAAAGCCATCATGCTTTACGCAGAAGCAGTGGTGAATGAGATCCGGCGCCGTGCGGATTCGTTTACTTATACCGAGCCCTTCACTGGTCAAGTTTATCAACTGGAAGGGAGCGAGTTCCGGGTGAACGGATTCAGCGCGGAGCTTGCCGGAAAGTTTGCCAGTGTCGAGTTCAATCGGGTGAAGCTCGATGAGATCGTCGGGAACCGGGAGGCAAAGCACCAAGCCCGTCGCGTCGTCAGTCGTCTGCTTTGTTACGATCCGCAGGCCAAGAAGAACCCGATGTACGATCTCGGCGGCCTCGCGCCGATCACTCTCGGCTTCGGCGAACCGGGCACGGGAAAAAGCCTCCTCATTTCAGCGATCGCGTCGATGCTCGACGAGCATTGTCAGGCGCTCGGTCTTCCGTTCCTCTTTTGGCCGATGCCCGATACCATCGTCTCGACGTATCAGGGCGGTTCCGCAGAACGCATGATGAGTTGGATGAGTGCGCTCAAGGATCCGACAAAAATCATCTACGCACCGATCGACGATGCTGAAAACAACCTCGAAGACCGTTCACGGCAAGGCGTTTCAGCCGGAGTGCGTGAAGTTATCGCGGTCTTTCTTCGCAACACCGAGGGCGCCTATGCAGTACACCGAGGAAACTCGCTGATTCAGCTCTTTACGAACCTGCCGGACCAGATCGACAAGGCGGTAATGTCGCGAATCAACGATCGTGCATACATCGCTGGGGCGGTGTTGCGCGAGGATTTCCTTGATCAGGATTATCTCTGGTATCGCAAATACGAAAAGATCGACCCGAAGTTCGTCAATCTGAGCGCACCCAAAGATTACGCGCTGCTGACACGCCAAGCAGAGATGCATTCACTGTCAGAGGTAAGCGCGAACGTTCGGGAACCGAAGGAACCGCGGGTGAAAAGCATCTTTGATGCGGTGCTCAAAAATTACTCACCGAAGAGCCATGACTTTTACGCGCAGCTTTTCGCACAAACGAAAAAAGAGTTTCCGTTCTTCACGTCGCGCGATGTTCGGAATATTCAACGCGCAATCGATGCACGCGCGCTCGACTTCGACCTCCCGGGCGCGTGGTTCGAAGATCCGGAGCTCTTCTTTAAACGTGATTACGAATCCAAACGTGCGATGCTCATCGAGCAGATGAAGCAGAACCTCGGTGGGCTCTCATTCGGAGACATTCGGTTCGAAGAAACCATTCGTTACCTCGACTCGATGGCGACAATCGCGGACAGCGGTCGGGAGCGAAAGGTCGGACAGCTCGTGGAAGACTTCGAGCTTCAAACGGAAGCACGCCGTCGCTTTAACGAAGCGTATCGGGAGTGAATATGGAACACACCGGCATGGAGCGATTAATGGCTGCCAAGCTGTTCGGCGACGGGTTGCTTCCGGTCGATTCTCCGGCGCTCGTGTCCCGATACAACGAGTGCCTCACGGAGCTTGGGATTGCTCCAACCTCACTCGATTCGTTCGATATCGACGGGATGGGCTGGAGCCCGCAGATCGCTCAGGAGAAGGGAGACGTCCACTATCTTTCTGCCGGTGTGCCGAACCAGCTCGGCATTATCGTCAGTCCCAACCAACGCAGCAAGCCGATCTATTTCCCATTCCATTCATATGATCGGCAGCTCATGGATATGTATTTCTCAAGATTCAAAACCGAGGTCGCTGACATCACGGCGTCACGGGCCATCGGACTGGATATCGATCAGGAGCTCACTCGCTACGACAGCCCGAAGGATCTGTGCCTGGTCAATTATGTCATTGTGCGATCATTCACGGGCAAGCTCGGCGAAGTCGCCGGTAAACAGAAGAAGCTCATCGAGCGCCTCTTCCTCGAGCAAAACATTTGGAACAACCAAGATTTCCGCAAGGAAGTTGCCGAGAGCGCTCGCGATTACGGCGACCTACGGCACCGCAAGGTTGAGATCCCCGAGCTTCGCTTCGATAACATCGAGAGCTTTTACACCCGGGCGTTCGGCGGGGTGTTCGTCCTTCATGTTCCGGAGACTGATCGAAAGATTCTCCTGCTCGAAGACCCGGCGCTGGCAGAGCAGTTCGAGGGCAGAAAAGATATGTACGGAGTGAAACGCCCGAACACGATAAACGCATTGTGTCGAGAAGGGCTACTCGAGCTCAATCCCGCTTGGTACCAAAGCTACCCGCAGGTTCTTGCCTATCTGAAAGAATGTCTGACAGCGGAGATGCTTTGCGCGAACGACCCCGATCTCCGTTATGCGGAGCTCAATGCCGCGCAAAAGCGGCAACGACTCCTCGCGCTGGGAGATCGAGTTTGGGAGGTGTATTACGATCTCGAACGTTTTATCAAACAGCTCCAGTCGAGCTCTGCCGTTTCGAAGGATTCAATCTCTGAACGTCTCAAGCTCCTTTTGCTCAGACCGAAACGGGAGCTGTCGCTCCCGAATCAACAGGTGCTGCGACAGTTCCTTCACCGGCTGACGCAGATCGACATCATTCAGCTCTACGCTGACGACAAGAACTTCTTCTTCGAGCAGTACCGGAGCTGGCCGGCTTCGAAACAAGCTTGGGCAGTCGAAAAGATCACCCAAGATTACATATTGGAAAGCGCGCAAGCGTAGGAGAACGCACCCATGATGGATGGAATGTCTTTCTTTCTCTCTTGGTTTCTGGTCCTGACTCTTGTCGGCGCCGGCCTGTATGTCTTCGACCGAATCAAGGGGGTGAAGATCTACCGGTGGTGGTACGACATGACACACGAGCATCCACTTCCTGCGGATGTGGAGAAGGGATTTCTTTATAATCGCAAATCCCAATCTCGGTTTGCGCTCGCCATCGTCCTCTCACTCGTTCAAAGCGCAATCGCCCTGTTTCATGAAGCCTCGACGCTGCCGCAAGAGCTTCTCAGTATGCTCATCGAGATTCCGTGTCTGATGTTCGGCTTCTACCTCGGACCCACGCTCTACCGGGTGTGGGCTCGCCGCGAAAAGGTCTTCGAGACCGTAGACCAGATCGAGAGCGGCAAGATCTCGATCCAGAACGAAGTGAAGGAGATGTCGCAATCAGCGCTTGCCAAGATCAAATCCGCGGTTGCCACGGAGAAACCGGAGGAACCGGCAGGTGGCCCGAAACCCCTCGAGGCGCCGCTTCCGCCCGAGCCGGAAGAGGAGCCGGAACCTGATCCGAAGGCGTTGATGGATAAATATCTGAACCGGTAATCCCTGTGACCGAAGAAGCACCTTCATCTCCTCACGGCGCCCTCTACTGGTTCTGCTTTCATACGCGCCAAAAGCTGAAAGCGTACGCAGAGAACCACCGCAGGAAGCTCGTCTGGGGCAGCATCATTGCAGCATTCCTCATTTTTGTATTTCGTGCGGTCATCCATGGCGTTCTGCTCGACATACGCAAGCTCATTTTCCCAATTCTCCTAGTCTCGATTCTCATCGCGGCATTCCGGCAGTGCCGACGTCGCTCTGGAAGATTGGCGAAGGTGGGCCTGCTCCTCGATTCACTGGTTCTGTTCAGCCTCCCGTTTTGGGGACCGCAGGCATATACGTACGTCTGGTATTATCTGCGATATGAACGTCTCAATCTCGTGGTTCTGAGTGAGCTTCCCGTCACCGATCACGAACGGATCCAACCTCAGAACTCTGTTTATTCACTTGCACACGATGCGGTCACCGAGAACGAAGCTCCGATGACACCCGACTTCGTCCGAGTCGGCAGCGAGTATCGATGGACCATCGGCGTCGAACCGGCCTACCCGGTTCAACGTGCGCTCACGGGGGTCGCAAAGATCTTCAACATCCCCGGAACCACCCCAGAGTTGGACTTCTCGACGGAGCACCGAGTTCCGGTGCATTTTGAGACCGGTGAGCACCTCATGTTCAGTAGGAATGCACACACGGCGGTCACCCGCTCACTCGGCGTCTTTCGTTTCTTCAGCTACGACCCTGCGGAGGTGATGTATTTTCCCGACGACAATGGAGAGTGGGTTCAGGTCGTGACGTTGGTGCGCTGGCGCGGGTTTTTCTTCCCCTACCCCGAGTTCGGTGGAGTCCAAATTATTCGTCAGCAGAAAGAGACGTTCTCGGCCTATCTTCACCTGCTTTTCCTCGGAGCTGGCGAATGGATCCCGCCTGAGGACGTCCTGGGCCACAAGTTTCTCAAGGGGCAGAACATCGTATCCGAGCAGGTCTCACTGCCGATCGGCGAGAGCTTTCGCTTCCAGAACGGTTTTCTGGCACCTCTGCCCGGCTATCACAATGGCGACATCCGCATTCCCGATTTGGAACGCGATGTGAATCCTCAACCGTTCGTCAGCTTTTTCAAGCATGCCAACGAAGGACAGGGTTCGCTCTATCACTACTTCGCGCTCGAGCCGTTCGACATTGAAAAGCAGGGTCTGAACACATCTGTTTTCGTGCCTGCGGACGGCAGTCCGCAGGTGTACGTCTACCGACACTTCGAACACGATGCTTCGCTGAGCGGCGTGAGCTCCATGGCGACGAAGGTGATGGAGAGCCATAAACAGTATGACTGGGAGCAAAACAGACCTGTCGAACACCGCCCGTTCTTGAAAGAAGTCGGTGGACGTGTGCGCTTTTTCTGGCTGACGACAGTCGTCACGAAACGACTTGGGCAGGAGAAGGGGCGGTTCATCGCTGGCAGCACGCCCGAGGTAGTGCTCACCGATGCCCAGTACAACTCGACGATCTGGGTTAACTCGAATGCGCCGGACACATGGATGGAGACCATCCAAACGCAGCTCGGAGCTCGGTACGCCGAGGAGCAGCCACATCGCTGACTCAATCGGATCAAGTGGTTACAGGATCACCGCCAAGGTCACTAAAATACTCAATTATCGCATAACAGGTATTGAGGGGCCCATCTCTCGAAACGCGTTCGCTCTTTGCGAGAGTCTCTCGACGCCCTTCCGAGAGTACAGTGAGGGAAGTTGAGATCACGTTTTCTCGGCTCGATGCGCGCCGGTCACGGTCACATGAAGCTGAGGAAGCGTGGAGCAAAGCATCCTGTTTTAGCGGATGTTTTGAAAATTTTTAGTTTAAGAAAGTATTTGCCGGCGGTCGGTTTTGACTGCCGCCAATCCCGAACGTGTCTCTCGACCGTCCAAGCTGACGAGGGCGAGACAGGTGACGAGCTTCGCGCTCAGAAGTGTTCAGCCGAGTCCCCCTCCGTTGAGCACTTCTGAGAAGCGTTTCTCAGAACCAATTCCACTCCTCGCAACTAGGATGCACAGAAATGCCTCGTTCAATCCTTGCCTCGGCTATCGATCACTTCAGGAGCTTCGGAGTCACGGCGCAGAGCTACGAAAGCTTCTCGCCGGAGTCCCTCCGACGCATCGCTGGCAACGTCCGCGCGGCTCTCTGCAAAGAGTTCTCGCCGGATAACGTCGATGCCCTTCTCGCCGAATTCGTGTACGCCGACGAGATCGCGCCGATCCAGGCCTGCGGTCCTCGCGCTCACAGCCGACGACGACTCGCGCGAGTCTGACGTTCACGACATGACATGGCGAGGGGCAAAGCAAACTACTTCTTAAACGAAGTGTTTTGCTTTGCTCCTCGCCCTCTGCTGATTTGAAATGTGGGCGCGGCCCCACGCAGAACAATGAAAATGAAAGAATGAATGTGCTGGGGCCGCGATCCCAGGATCGTTACTCTAGTGCTCGCCGGAGGCAAGCAATCGCGCGACCTGACCGAGGAGACATGAGTCGCAGTCAGGAATCGGTTGCGAGGGATCGATGAGGATCCCATGCGAGCAACGTTCGCCTTTCCCGTCGTCGAGTGCAATCGCGAGATAATCGACGGGTTCGCCGTCATGCTCGTCATCGTGGTCGTGCCCATCGCTCTCACACGGGAACAGCGCCATGGTGCGCTCCTCTTTCTGATGAAAACCCCATTGGATAGAAAACGCTTGCGCAGGGGTGATGCGCCTCTTGCGAGGCTTTCGCAACAGGGGCATCACTTCATGAATCAGGTGACGGAAGGGAAAGAGCGCCGCCGGATGGCTTCGTCGGCGCGCATAGTAAACGAACCGCCTCAATCAAGCAACGATTTGGTAGATTATTTCTCAACCGCCTGGAATTAGGGAACAAACGGCTAGGCCGCACGCTCTTTCCAGAGAATCTGTTTGATGAAGCGCGCCTGGCGGATGCCGAGGATCTGCTCTACGGAAACGACTACCGCTTCACCTGGATCCATTTCGCGCCCGCAGTGGTGCTCGTAATTCACGAGCTTGCCCGCATAGTTCGCGATGTGAATTCCATCGCGCGGCGTATATTCCTCGCCCTCTTTCCGGGCGACGTTCAGGAAGTCTGCAACGTAGTCGAGAACAACCGGGCTCGTGTGCGGAAGATTCACCTCGAGAATTTTTCGCTCTTCGCTGCGGTCGGGGAAATCGAGACCGATGTAAGGATGCAGTCGAGACTGAATGTATTCGGGAAGGTCAAAGCACGATGAGTCGTCGTTCATCGTCGCAACGAAGCGAAAATTAGGATGCGCTTTGAGCAGCAGTCCTACCGACACCGACTCGATATACCGGCGCGAATCAAGAAGCGGTGCGAGGGAGGCCCACGCTTTTTCCTGCATCCGGTTTCCTTCGTCCAGAATGAGAATTCCTCCGACGATCATCGCTGTGATCACAGTGCTCGCGATGTATTCGACGTGCGAATGATCTTTTGAAGTTTCAACGATGAGCGGGTTGATCAGCAGATCGTTCGGAGCAGTATCTGCGGTTCCCTGAAAGAAGTAACAGGGGTAGCCGAGTGTTTTCCCGGCGGCATAAGCAAGCGCGGTCTTTCCGACTCCGGGCTTTCCGACCAGCCGCGGGTTCATCGAGCTCTCCCCGTCGTAGCTGCAGAACCATGACGCGCGAAGCTGGTTGAGGACGGTCTTGTTCCCGACCCACTCGAAGTTCAGCTCATACGGACGAGCCAGTCGGATCCGCAGGCCCGAAACAGTCACATACTGCTGCTCGGTGCTGGCATCGACTTCGATATCGAGCTCTTCTCCTGAGACCTGAACCTTCTCTTTACTGGACATACTTTCGCGGCCTTCCGGTAAAACAGCAATAATTCCTAATGATCGCCATCAATTAGGACACAACCTGACCTATCACTCCCTGTTATGACGCGGTCCGGTCGGAACGCATCGTCAAAAAAGGCAGTAAGGTCGAATGGTTAAAACGACGACCAAGGTCAACTTTCTGCAGCAACCTGCCGATAACGAAAAAGGACCATCGCTTTCATGCTGTTATGAACATTAGTGCCATACTTCAACGCCGCTCCGAGACGCCCATTCTGATTGTCCTGCGCGACGGTGAGCTGACTGCTCATCTCAAGCGGAGCTTAAAAGAGATCGGCTTCAACAACGTCAGCAGCACGAACAACCATGGCCAGGGTCTCGAGCGCATGAAGGGCCGGAACTTCTCCCTCGTGTTTTTCGACGCAGTCGAAACGAACATGCAGGCTGTCCACTTCGTGAAATCAGTGCGGCAGTTCGAAAAGGAAGCTCTCCTGATAGCGCTCAGCGCACGTCCGTCGATTGACGACGTATTCGAGAACCTACGCGCAGGCGCACGAAGCTTCATCGTCATACCGTTTGCGACAGATATTCTCGAGGACGTGATCATCAAGGCGGTCGAAGGCCCACCGTTCAGCGAGGCAGTATTCGAGGCCACGGACCGAAACACCGCGCTCGTCAATATCGTCTTGAACGATCTCGACTCCTTGACTGTATCGATGCGTCATCTCCGCGCGTTTCCGGGAGCGATCAACGACGTCGATCACTTTCGAGCAGCGCTCGAAGACTCGATGAAGCTCGCCCGCACATTTGCGGAAGGCGGCGATATCGCGCTCATCGAACGCATCATCGATACGTGTATTTCCAGAGCGACTTTCGGAGCAACCAGGCTCGGCCGAGTGCGGCGCAGGCTTCAGCGGAAGCGAAACCGCGCTCAAACAGCAACAAAGCGCTTCAAAGTGACCCGAGCCGCTTGAGGCGGCTACGGATTTAGCAGCCGTTTGATTCGAGTAACGACCAGCGCAGGGCTCGACGTCTTGCTGACGAAATCGTTCGCACCGAGCTCGATCAGCTCAATTTCATTTTCTTCGTTGTCTGAACCCGTCAGCATCAGCACCGGAATCCGGGACGAACGTTGATCACGTTTGAGCTCAGACACGAGCTCCTTTCCGCTCAATCCGGGCATGACGAGATCCGTAACAATGATGTCCGGAGAGAATGACAGAACCCGGTCGAGGGCTTCATATCCGTTCGACGCTTCGCACACATCGAAGTCGGCTTTCCGCAGTATTCGGCTGACCACCGCGCGAACTCCCTCATCGTCATCCACGAGGAGGATCTTCTTCCGTTCAGAAGTTTGCGGCGCGGCGGCCTCATGATACTTCTGTGCAAGGTCCTTGATGGACCCACGCTCGACCGACTCGGGTGCCGCGGCTTTCGCTGGGCTCTCGGGTATTGCCGCGTTGGTCGTTCGCGTGCTCGTTGTCGGCGAGATATCGTCGACTCGGACCTCGTGCAGATCTCCGAGGCCGATCACCCGCTCGACTTCCTCGACGGTAGTAATTCCGCGACCAGCAAGCTCGAGCGCCGCTTCGAGCAGGTCACGCATGCCGTAGGCCTTTCCGACCTGGCGGATCTTCTCTTCGCTTGCGCGAATCCGAACAAGATCCCGGATTGCCGCGTTGACGGTGAGCAACGAATACGCGGCAACCCGACCACGATAGCCTGTTTGCTCGCACTTCTCACAACCGAGGCCGCGTCGCATCAGATCCGCCGAGATTCCGAATCGACGTTGAGCGGCATCACGCTCGTCACCGGTCAGTGGTCGAGCGCACTCATTGCACACCTTCCGCAACAGCCGCTGGGCAAGAATGCCTCCGAGCGACGACGCGATAATGAACGGCTCTAAGCCCAGATCCATCAAACGGACCACAGCAGATTGTGCAGTGTTCGTGTGCAGTGTCGATAGCACGAAATGCCCCGTCTGCGCAGCCTGGAATGCGATTTCAGCCGTTTCGAGATCGCGTATCTCGCCCACCAGAATGACGTCGGGATCCTGCCTGAGAATCGACTTCAAACCGCTTGCGAAGGTCATCCCGACTTTCTGATCGACCTGGATCTGCGTTACTCCCTCCAGCCGAATCTCCACCGGATCTTCAACGGTGATGATGTTCGTCTTGCCCTGTCTCATCTCGGTGAGCAGGGAGTAGAGCGTCGTCGTCTTTCCGGACCCGGTAGGACCGCACACGAGCATGATTCGGTCGGTCGCCTGCAGCGTCTCTCGCAAGCGCCGCTCGGTTTCGCCGGTGAAGCCCAAAGAGGAGATACTCAGGTCGGTAAGGTCAGAGTGCAAAAGCCGCATTACGACCTTCTCTCCGAATTGAGTCGGAACGGTCGAGCTGCGGATATCGATCGCGGCACCGGTCGGCGTCCGCATTCGGAAGCGACCATCTTGCGGACGACGCTTCTCTGTAATGTCCATTCCGCCAAGGATCTTGAGGCGGGTCGTAACATACGACTGCAACCGTTTCGGGACGGAGAGCTGCGGTGTCATGACGCCATCAATCCGATACCGCACCTCCAGCTTGTCTGCGGCAGGCTCCAAATGCACATCGCTCGCATTGAGACTGAACGCGTCGTGAAGAATTTGGTTCACGAACTTAACCACAGGCGCTGCCGATGAGCCGACCTCGTCCGACGCGCCTTCCGTAAGCCCGTCTAAATCAGCTTCGCGTTTATTCGCTGCCGGCAGCGCGGTCGAATCGAAATCCAGGCTTTCGGCTTGTTGAATTCCCTGCAGCCGAATTACCACCTGGAGGATATCTTCCTCGCGAGCGATCATCACCCGAACTTTTGATCCAAACTGGTACTCGAGACGCGAGATGGTTTCCATGTCGAGCGGGTCCGCCAGGGCAACGGTCACGAGCCCCTCTGCAAACTTCACTGGTACGCAGCGATGCTCGGCCAGAAACGAAGCCTCAATTTGACCGGCGAGTCCCGCATGCCGAATCGTTTCGATGACCTTTGCGCTTTTCAGCTCGGCGCGCTCGAGACCGAGGTCTAAGGCAAGCTTCGAAAGTATCTCGTCTTCGTTGAAGTCCCCTGCGAGCGCGAGCGCGCTCAGAATCTTCCGATCGGAGCTGCCCGCGCGGATCTGTGCGACGCGGTCCGCCGTCGTACAACCGAGCCGAATCAGAACCTTCTGCAGGCCCGGCGAGCAGCAGCGGTTGACGAGTCGTGTTGAAGCGTTTTCTTTCATAGCCTTTCCTCTAGGATCGCTCGAGCGCAGGAAGCTCGATCACAAAGCAGGTCTTCATCTCATCACTGCGTTCGGGATAGACCCGCCCGTGATGGGCTTCGACAATCTTGCGCACAAGATACAGCCCGAGCCCGTTTCCTTCCGGACCGTCTTCAGCAACACGAAAATGTTTGCGAAAGATATTTTCCCAATCTTTGTCCGGTACGCCGCAGCCGTTATCGAGCACTTCGAGGCGAACCTTCGCATCGGCAGCTTGTTTCGTGCGCACGAGCACACACCCTCCCGATTTGGAGAACTTCAACGAGTTTTCGAGCAGATTTTCGAGGACCGTTGGAAAAACAGCCGGGTCGATTGACGAAAGCGGAAGGTTCTCAGCGAGCTCGATCCGCAGCTCAACTTTCGAGTGCTCAAACTGGGAGCGGAAGCTCGCCGTGGTCTCGTTCACGACCTCGTTGATACTCATCGGCAGACTGGAGATACGAAGATTTTGAAACTGCGCCCGATCGGCCAGAAGCACTGCTGACGTCTGCTGAAGCATTCTTTTGATGGATCGATCAAGCCGGTAGAACGCCTCTTCATCCGGCGGTCCTCCGGCTTCTCGAAGCTGGCGGAGCTGCTCTTCTGCGAGAAGCAGGCTGCGCTTCAGATCGTGCGCGAATGAGCTGAGCTCTCCGGCCCCGTCTCGAGCCTCGAACCGGATGTAGCTCAAGATGATATCCGAGAGCACCGTCGGCAGCGTCACGATCATTTGAATCAGATTTTCCGTCAGCGGAGGGAACGCATCGAAGAACAAAGCGAAATAGCCGAGGAAATGCGGCTCTTGTTCATGCGTGACGCTCAGCTCAGAGCTCACCGGTATGAGCAGCGTAAAATCTCGTGGGAGAGACAGTCCGTGTTCGCCGCTGATGGTCGGAAAGGGCCAAGCGAACGCGCTGTAAGAGGCAGCGCAAAGCCGGGTGTCGAGGGTACGTGAAACAGCATCGTCAATTTTCGCCTCTCGCCAGCGCTCAGCAAAATTCTCGAGCGCGCTCTTCGGAAGATCTTCTTTGACGCTCATCACGGAGGTAAAAACCGGGTTCTTCGCATCCAGCCGAGGCCGGTGAAGAAAGAAGAGCAGGTCGCGCGCGTTGAACAAGCGAAGGACGATACCGGAGATGCGATCGACTGCCGCATCAAGCGGGATATCTTCGAGCTGTTTTGCAAACAGCGCGCGTACGTCCGGCGGCAATGTCCGAGGCAGAAGAATCATCGATGCTCCGAGCGTGTGGGGCGGGCACTGCGCCCCCGAAAAGGGACACCCCTCATCTATGATTTAGATTGCTGGGAGCGAGTGAAAGGAGCAGGAATTAGCGCCTGAAAGCAAACGCGAAGCACGCGTGATATGGCGAGGAGCTTCGGGGAGTTAGCGCGTTCCTATGGAAAAATCTCAGCGCCGCCAGGAAGGGGGGAGATTCTTTTCGATTTCAATCCCGCTGAATTCAGTACTCTTCCGCGGACCGTGTTCCTTGGCCCATTTCCCCATTGCCTCCAGCCCCTCACGGAGCGTGAACGTCGGCGACTTGGGAAAGAAGCGGCGAACCTTCTCGTGCGTCGAGTAGGCATGCTGCACTTCGTTACGCGCTTCCAGGTGATTGATCTTCGGCTCGACACCGAACACTTTGCAAACTTCGGTCGCAAGATCGTTCACGGAATACGGGGTATCGGCTCCGACGTTGAACACTTCGCCGTAGGCATCCCGATTCTTCGGAGCTTGCGCGATGATCCCCGAGATCTCCTTCACGTAGCTGAACGCTCGAGTCTGCGTGCCGTCACCGAAAACGCTGAGCGGCTGCCCTTGCATGATCTGGTTCATGAAGATGCCGATCACGTTGCGATATTTGTCGCCGATGTTCTGGTATTCACCATACACGTTGTGCGGCCGGAAGATGACATAGTTCAACCCGAACATCTCGTGGGAGCACTTGAGCTCCTGCTCCACCGCGTATTTCGAGATTCCGTAGGAGTCCTCCGGCTGCGGGATGGTGTCTTCACGCATCGGGAGCTGAGCGCCACCGTACACTGCGATCGAGCTCGTGAAGACAAAGCACTTCACGTTGTTGTTCACGGAAGCGTTGATGAGGTTCACGCTGCCGATCAGGTTGTTGTTGTAATTGAAGCGCTTGATGAAGTGACTGAGGCCTTCTGCCGCATACGCAGCCAGGTGATACACGTTGTCGAATTTGTGTTCTGCGAAAAGTTTGTTCACCAGCTCGTGATCAGTGATCGAGCCTTCGACGAACTTGGCTTCGGCTGGGACGTTCTCGAGGAATCCGCCGCTCAGATCGTCGAGCACGACGACCTCTTCCCCCATCGCAAGGAGCTCACGCACAACATGCGCGCCGATAAATCCTGCTCCACCGGTAACCAGATTCTTTGTGGCCATAGCAACGTTCCTGAGCTTCAGTGCAATTTCCTGAAAAATGAGAGAACTGCTATAAACCTAAACATACCTATTTGCAAGTAATTCCCTAATGAAAAGTCTCGCGATTGTCCTCGGAACGAGGCCTGAGATCATCAAGCTCGCTCCGGTCATTCTCGCCCTCCGCGAAAGCAAGATCTGCCAACCGATTGTGATTTTTTCCGGCCAGCACCAGTCGATGGCTGAGCAGGCGTTTGCCGCCTTCGACCTGAAGCCGGACGTGAACCTGGCACTCATGCAGGTCAACCAGACACCGAATTCATTCCTCGGCGCACTGCTGCCGGCGCTGGAAAATGTCCTGAGCGGCAACCGCCCGAACGGAATAATTGTGCAGGGAGACACGACGACTGCACTCGGAGGCGCAATCTGTGGATTCCATCTGAAGCTCCCCATCTTTCACGTTGAAGCCGGACTGCGGACCGGAAATCTCCATTCGCCGTTCCCGGAAGAGATGAACCGAGTGCTGATCTCACGGCTCGCGGACCTGCATTTCTGTCACACCGAGCGCGCTCGTCAGAACCTCGAGGGTGAAGGTATCCGCACCGGTTTGCATGTAGTCGGCAATACGGTTGTCGATGCCTTGATGCTCATCGCTCAGCGTCTCGCGACCGGGAAACTGACCGTTCAACCGGAGGTCGCAAACCTCCGGTTGAAGAGCAATCGCGTGCTTCTCGTCACCGGACATCGCCGGGAGAATTTCGAAGGCCCGCTGAAAAATCTCTGTCGCGTGTTGAGCCGGCTCGCAGAGGAGATTCCGGAGCTGGAGATAATTTACCCGGTCCATCTCAATCCGAATGTTCACGACACCGTCCATGCCGAGCTCGGCAAAACGGAACGGATTCATCTCATTCCGCCCGTCAACTATCCGAGCTTCATTGCGCTCATGACCATAGCATCGCTGATCGTCACCGATTCCGGCGGTGTGCAGGAAGAAGCGCCCTCTCTTGGGAAGCGCGTGCTGGTGACGCGCTCGACAACTGAGCGACCCGAGGCAATCGATGTCGGTTGCTCCGAGGTCTTTCCGCTCGACGAGCCGGATGCGCTGTTTGCGAGAGCCAAGGAGCTTCTGCAGAATAGCTCACAGCGGCAGGTGCCGATGAGCAATCCGTACGGAAGTGGAACCGCCGGAATTCGAATCCGAGAGCTCCTCGAGGCGAAGCTCAAATAAAGAGCGGCAGATACGGTTGCACTATGGGAACCGGCTCGTCAAACACAGGATCTGGATCAAGCCCCAGATGCTGCCGGATCGCCGTTTTGAACACGGAGCGGAAATCGATCGCATACCCCACGTCTTCCCCGCGGAGATCGGTGTTGGACGGCGTCGGGCCATAGACTCCTCCGCGCACTCGGCCGCCCATCAGAACCATATTGTTCCCATGACCGTGATCGGTGCCGCCGGAGCCGTTCTCATAACAGTTCCGTCCGAACTCGGAGAAAAACACGATACAAACATCGTCCCACTTCCCCATCGCACGCACGTCTTGCACGAATGCATTAACTGCTGCCGCAACGCCGCCGAGATTTCCGGCAAGAGCTTCCGACTCGTCGGAGTGAGTATCCCAACCGCCGATGCCGGTATAGAACACCTGTGTTCCGATCTGTGATTGAATGAGCTTCGCTATCTCGTGCAGGCTGGTGCCGAGCGGGATTCCCGGATACGTGGCGCTGCCGTGATAATCCTGGTCGATTTGCCGAAGCTGCTGTGCAACGGAGTAGATCTTCTTTGACGTTTCTTGCACACGTCCGCGAAGCCCGGATGCGGGCGGATCGGCGAACGCATTGAGCTCTGCTACCTGGGAACGAAACGCATTGTCAGGACCGGAGAGATAGTCCGTTTGGAATCCGAACTCTTGCAGCGTGTTCACGACGACCGGTCGCGCGTCTGCACGTAGCGATTGAAAATCAATCCGCTGGCTCACCCCGACGCCGATGACATCGAAGTTGGAGTCAAAGTACTGATCGGCGAGGCGACCGATCCAACCGCGTTCATCGCCTCGGCTTTCCACGCGCCGCCCGAAGGACCAGATGTCCTGGCTCTCGAAGTGCGAATGATTTGCATCCGGGTATCCGACCTGTTGAACCACTGCGAGCTGACCTGCCTGATGCACACCAGCATGAAGAGCGCTCCAGCTCGGGTGGAGCCCCACTTCGTTGTTCAGAGGAAGAACCACATTCGCAGGAACAGCAATCGTCGGTCTCCGGTCGTAGTAAACGCTCCTGCTATACGGGACGATCCAGTTCAAACCATCAATCCCACCGAAAAGATTCACGAGCACAAGCGCACGGCCCGTGCCTTGCAGCGTCTGCGCAAGAACGAGATTATTTCCCAAGCTGCCGAAGGCGGCGGCGCTGCACGCGACACAGGCGGCACGCTTGGAGAAGCGCAGAAACTCTCGCCTGTTCATCCGACGGTTGAACATATCGATCTCCCTATTTAGTCGAGCTGATAGTCATCATCTTGCGCGAGGATGAAGAGCAGGCCGCGCGCTTTGATTTCGAAATTTTCCGTGTGCCGAGGATCGAACAGCCAAGGCTCGTCAGTATCGTCCCACTGCCGGACATAGTTCAGGTATCGGTCGATGTTCGCCGAACGTGCGGCAGAGAGGTGAATCCCGAGGCGTGCGCTGACAGCCGCAAGAAACTGCGTCCCAGTCGCGGTCGGAGACGGCAGCAGATACGCCAGAGAGAAGTTATCGATAATCGGGCTCGCTTCGTTCAGGACTTCATGGACAAAGCTCGCTCGAGCGGCCATCCATTGGTCGTTCAACCAGTAATCGTCGTCGTCCCAACCTTTCACGGACGGTGGCGCGAGCAGTGTCTGCCCCATGTTTCGGATCGATTGGTCGACATATCGGATATCAAAGGTGGAAAGACCGAGATTGCGGAGCAGCCCCAATGCGTATTCGATTGGCGTCTTCACTCCGGATTTCCTTGCGGACGATGCGAAAAACTCACGCGAGAGAAGAATGCGACGCACCAACGGGGTAATCTCATAGTTCGAGCGCTTCAAGTCGCCGGCGAGCGCGGCAACAATCGCCCCAGAAGGCTCCTCATGGACGAGGAACCGATACAGTTGCAAAGCAAAATAGCGGGGTGCCGTCGGATGGGCGTCAAGAGTTCGATCAACAATGTCATACGCCGTAAACGCGCCCGACTGTTGCCAAGGCGTGTTCTCGAATATCGTCTTCACCGATGTGTCAACGTTTGACGGGATGAAAACAACCTGGTCGCGTTCTGTTTGATCGTCGTAACGAATGGTCCAACCTGTATAAGCTCGAGCCGCTTCGGCAATGTCATGCTCCGTATATTGGTCTCGACCCAGGGAGAATCTCTCCCAAAACTCACGCGCATAGTTTTCGTTTACCTGCCCGACACGATTTTTCGCCCCGTCCAGCCACGTCAGCATCAAGCCGTTCGTCGTCATCTGGTGCGCCAGTGTTCGCACGTTACCGAGCGCGTTCTCGCGAAGGATCCGATAGTAGTCGTAGACGAAGTGACCGTCTTGCCCACCGAGCACGCGGTAGGAGGCCGCGAAGAGGTCGTGCCAGAAATAGGCCATTTTCTCACGAAGCTGGTTCGGGCTCTTCAACATATGCAGAAGAAACGCATAGCGAACCCCTTCGTCAGTGAAGTAGTCCGGCGGACTTTCCGGGTCTGGGTCGCCGTCGAAAACGCCCTGCGCTTGTTGGTCAATCGCCGGTGTCGGAACAACGGTTAAGAGTTTTTCCACGGTAGCGCGCAAACCAGCGGACACAGCGGTCGATATTTCCTCCGCGGTTCCACCGAAACCTGCTCTTCGATAGAGATGTTGGGCGTCTTCGACACTCAGAGTGTCTGCGGCCGGTTGAAGAACATCGCCTCCGCCGCTGCCTCCATCTCCCGTTCCTCCACCGCCGCCGTTTCCGCCTCCACCCGGCGCTCCGGGATCTTGTGCGCAAAGCGCGAACAGCTCCGTCAGATACGCCGCGAGAGCCGCAGCTTTAGCTTGTGATTTCGGCGTCTGCTTTTTCTGCGCTTTCGCCAGATCTCGCTGTAAGCGGCCAACGATCTCGACGAACACGACACCGCGCTTCTTTGCTTTGAGATCTCCGGGATGGCTCGTTCCATCCCGAAGGCACGCGATTGTTTTCCCGGCCGTCGTCGTCTTGGTGAAATACTGTGCGGGAAGCAGATAGGCTTGCTTGGGCGCTGCGAGACTCGGCGCCGCGTCCAGAGTCAGATACAGCACAGCGATGAGGCAAGCGGGGACGCACCGAATGAGTTGTCGCATCGTTGGGCTCCTGGTCGAGGATTGTTGACCAGTCATCGTGCGCGGGTGATGCACAAGACGGGATCAACTATCGCCAGCCGAATACAGCAACAAGCATGCCCGCTCCGATCCATTGCAATGTGCACACCGCGCACCAATGAGTTCGGTGAGATACGATGTTTCAACGCTGAAATTTCGGAACGACTAGGTAACCGCGTTCCGCTGAACGATTGCGATTGCGCATTTGCGAAGTCGGCGCACCCGGTCCAACAGGGAGAGCGGGCCAAAGAGCGGAGAGAAGCTCAACTATGACGCTCGAAATAGCTCTTCAGGGCGGAGAACACCGTTTCGACCGTCCTCTCTGTCACTGCAAAGACCTCTTGCCAGTTGACCTGATGGGCGTAGGTCGCAATGAAGACGCTGCAGCAGGTGAAGACGACCGGCGCCACGAGCGCGGGGAGAAGCCCGTCCACTTCAATTCCAGGAAGAAGCTTTACCAGCAGCCAGAAGATCATTCCGTTCGTTACGAAGAGCAGCGCAGCCCGCAAGCTGAGCGACTCGGGAAGCTCGAAGAACAACGCGGTATCCCAGAGATACGCGTTAACCAGCGCTATGCCGACTACCGTCATCAGCGCTCCCGTGATGCCCGTGATACGCAGACGCGGCACGAGCAAAGCCGTCAGGATCATAGCGACTGTCTGGAGGAGCCAGTAATTGAAGTGATATTGGAGATCCATCTGATGGTCCTAGGCTGGGGCTGAGGCATTTAAGCATGAATTCGCCGCTGGTCCCAGAAGCGTTTTGCCTCGTCCCAGCTCATTGAGGGGATAGTTCGACAGATAATATCGGCGCTTAATGGACCGGGGCGCTGCGATTGAAGTTCGCCGAATACCGGGGAACTGACTCGGCATCGGAAATGCAGCGAGAAAACGTCTCGCCTCTCAGGCTCAATTGTCGGATTTTCTTCGCTTTCATATGACCACCGATACCATCTGCTCTTCGGACTCAGTTGCGAACTCGCACTCGCAGTCGCAGCATCAGTCTGAGCTCTCGGATTCCAGCTCGAGAGCAGCTATCGGGCTCCGGTCTCCTGACCAATCGGTTCGTCGCAAGTACCTCCTCATCCTTTCGCTGGGGGCGCTCGGTGTAGTCTTCGGAGATATTGGAACGAGCCCACTCTACGCTCTTCGTGAATGCTTCTCCGGTGCACACGGGATTCCGCTCAGCCCGGACAATGTTCTCGGAGTAGTATCGCTGATCTTCTGGGCTCTGATCATTGAAATCTCGCTCAAGTATCTCTTGTTCGTGATGCGCGCGAACAACCGCGGCGAAGGCGGGGTGCTGGCCCTTATGGCGCTGGTCGCGCATCCGCAACGGCCGATGCACAAGAGTGACCGCCGTCGCATCTTCATTCTTATCGGTCTGTTCGGCGCAGCGTTGCTCTACGGCGATGGGATCATCACGCCGGCAATTTCGGTCCTCAGCGCCGTCGAAGGTCTCAAAGTCGCGACGACATCTTTCGAGCGGCTGATCGTGCCGATCACGGTGGCAATTCTCTGTCTGCTTTTCGCCGTTCAAAACCGCGGTACCGCAAAAATCGGCGCTATCTTCGGGCCAATCATTTTTCTCTGGTTCATCACGATCGCACTGCTCGGCGTTGCCGCGATCGTCCGTATGCCGGGGGTACTCTGGGCGTTGAGCCCACTGCCTGCAGCCCGTTTTTTGATTCATAACGGCTGGCACGGATTTATAGTGCTCGGCTCCGTCTTCCTCGCGGTGACCGGCGCCGAAGATCTCTCGGTAGACATGGGCCACTTCGGACGCCGGCCCATTCAATTGGGCTGGTTCTGCGTGGCGCTTCCTGCCCTGGTGCTTAATTATTTCGGTCAAGCCGCGCTTCTCATTCAATCCCCCTCGGCGATCGAGAACCCTTTTTACCGTTTGGTTCCAGGGTGGGGGCTCTATCCGATGGTAGCGATTGCGACGCTCAGCACGGTCATCGCGTCACAAGCGCTGATCTCCGGAGCCTTTTCAATCACCAGCCAGGCAATCCAACTCGGCTGCCTCCCGCGGATGTCGGTGACGCACACTTCCTCTCGGGAGATCGGACAGATCTACGTTCCGCTGGTCAACCGAGCTCTTCTCCTGATGACCATCCTGCTGGTGGTCGCGTTCGGTTCTTCGAGTAAAATGGCGGCCGCTTACGGGATCGCCGTGTCGACCGCGATGATCATCACCACTGTGCTGACTTATTTTGTCGCGCGTGAAGTCTGGAAGTGGAGCACCCCGCTCGCTGCGTCCGTCTCCGGATTCTTTCTCTTTGTCGACATGGCCTTCTTCGTGGCAAACGGCCTCAAGCTCCACGATGGAGGATGGATACCGCTCGCAATGGCCGGTTTCATCTTCACCCTGATGACCACTTGGCGCAGCGGACGACAGCTCCTCGCGCGGCGGCTACGCGCTCAGACTGCGCCGTTCGAACGGTTCCGCGAAAACATGCGGATAGATCCGCCGATACGTGTCCCGGGTACCGCGATCTTCATGACCGGAAACATCGAAAACACCCCTCCCGCGCTCGTCCATAACCTTCGACACAACAAGGTCCTCCATCAGACGGTCGTGCTCCTGATGGTTCGGATCGAGGAGAGCCCTTACGTAGAGGAGGTCGAACGGGTACGGGTTGAAACGCTCGAAAACAATTTCTCACGAATGATCGTATCCTACGGCTTCATGGAGTCGCCGAACGTGCCGTCCATTCTCGCCCAAGCCGACCGATACGGCATCGAGTTTGATACGCGAAACATCACTTATTTTCTGGGACGTGAAACGGTGCTCGCGACCGAAGCAGAGGGAATGGCAATCTGGCGGGAGCAGCTCTTCTCGTTCATGACTCGGAACGCCGAACGGGCTACGACCTATTACAACATTCCGGCAGACCAGGTGATCGAGATCGGCCTGCAGATCGAGATTTAGTTTCGCCGCACCGTCAGCTTGCGAAAGAGTAGAGCCAGGTCAACGCGGTGACGAACACCGGCGCAAAAATCCTTCCGAACACGTGCCAAGCGATAAACATGCCGAGAAGCTGAAAGCTCGGATTACGCGAAGCTGCATAAATTCGCAGCGCAGTTTCTTCATCGAACAACAACCCAATGACAGTCGCACCGTCGAGCGGCGGGAGCGGAAGCAGGTTGAAGGTCCCAAGCAGCAGGTTAAGGGAGAACAGGATGCTACAAAAAACGGAGAGCCCACTCGGAGCTCCGGTCTCGGCGGAAACCACAATCGATGTAAAGCCGCCGAAGCGGGAGAAATCGAATATGCCCTGCGAAATTCCGTATAACATCCCTCCAGCCGCCAGAAGCACGATGAGAAAATTGGCCACCGGACCCGCAAGCGCCATCAGTGCTGCGCGTTTCGGGTAGCGTTGCTGCCAGTGCGGATCATACGGCGCGCTTGCCCAACCGATCATCCAGCCGCCGAGTACGAACGAGATCAGCGGAACGACCACGGTGCCGAAGGGCTCTCGGCGAATGTGAGGCATCGGGTTGAGCGTCACCTGCCCGGCGTCGTAGGCAGTTTCATCGCCGAGCAGCTTGGCTGCAAGAGCATGCGACGCCTCGTGGCATGTCAGGGAGAAGAGAAATGCTACGTACCAGATTGGGCCGTCGGGAAAGAACTCTCGCATGATCGGTCAAACCAATTGTTGCATTAAGGGACGAGGGTAGCCCGTAAGCTCTCCAGGAGCAATTGATAGTTCGGCCTCGTTCGGCTTCGGCACGCCGTCAACAAATCCCGCCAATCGACGAGCACCCAGGCGTCTCGCGGTGCGGTGACCGCATTCCGCCCTATCGGTCCCGAGCCGACCTGAGCGAGAAGCTGTGCGCCTTTCTGCTGGATCCACCGGCAAGCGCTGTCGCAACGCTCGTTGCGACCGTGGCCGGCGTGGGCAGGGACATGAATTTGCGACACCAATCCGGCGGGTTTGAGGTCCAGGAACGCACGCCATAAACCAGCATTCGGGATCGAATCGAGAGAGCTCGAACAGCCGAGCCCCTCGGAAGTGCGCAAGAGATACTGGGAATCCGTCTCCCAATGCACTGGGGAGGCGGACCCGCTCGGGAGTGAAGGCAGAACACATTCGCTGAAATACCTATAGAGGCAGAAGCCCAAGATTGCGCCGCAGAGCTCAGCCTCGTTTCCCGTGGCTCCACCGATAAATGCGGTTACCTTCCAACATCGCCCAAGCGACCGTTCGCTCAAAATGGCCGCGGCGGCGCCGCGCTCGCGTCCGTCACTCCCTCCGTCTGTCGTAAGAATGGCATGCTCGGAAATGTTCATCTCGACTTCGTCCAATGCATACGCCTTTTAGACCACGCCGGTAGCATTGACAAACGGACCGCCACTGCCAGTATGGGGATCATGAAAGTTCTTATCTCCGGAAGCTCGGGTTTCGTCGGCACTGCCTTGGTCGCGCGGCTACGCGACATCGGTCACACGGTAGTACGGTTGGTCAGGACCCGAAGCTCAAAGGACAAAGACTCGGTGTTCTGGGATCCGGACGCGGGGGTAATCGACAGCTCGAGCTTGATCGGGATTGAGGCGGTCATCCACCTGGCAGGGGAAAACGTCAGCGCCCATCGGTGGTCTGCAGCTCAGCGCAAAAAGATACTCGAAAGTAGAACGCGGGGAACTGAGCTTATCGGACGGACCATTTCAGCGCTGCAACCTCAACCGAAGGTTCTCCTCAGCGCTTCCGCGATCGGCTACTACGGAAATCACGGCTCCGACGAGATGACGGAACAGCATCCGGCAGGCCGTGGATTTCTCGCAGACGTATGCGTGGAATGGGAACGCACCGCGAAAGAGTCGGTCGCAGACTCCATACGGCTCGTGTTTCTCCGCATCGGAGTGGTGCTCGGCAAGGACGGCGGTGCCCTCGGCAAGATGCTTCTCCCCTTCCGGCTGGGTATCGGCGGCCCGATCGGTGACGGCAAAAACTTTCTGAGCTGGATCGCGCTCCCGGATCTGGTGGAAGCGATCATCTTCTGTCTCGACCACGATCAAATGAGCGGCCCGGTCAACCTTTGCGCACCGAAAGCGGTAACCAGCCGCGACTTCGCAAAAGCGCTGGGACGCGCGCTCCACCGTCCGGCCGTGCTCCCGGTACCCGAATTGATGCTGAAGCTCGTCTTCGGAGAGATGGCCGAGCAAACAATTCTGTCGTCGATGCGAGTCGTACCTGCACGGCTTTTGGACGCAGGGTTTGCTTTTAAATACGTCGATGTCGAAACGGCGCTGAAGGCAGTGATTTAAATCACATTCCTCTGCGTCCCCTGCGTCCTCTGTGGTTGCATTCATAAGGATGCAACCACAGAGGACGCAGAGGACGCAGAGGACGCAGAGGACGCAGAGGAATGATGATCATCGTCATACGCTCGGAGTCATACGTCTCGCTCACAGAATCACAACTCGCTGTCAATCCTCAGATCTCGATCTGAGAAAAAATCAAAAGCGAGAATTGATCACTTTCGAACTTCAGGCTTATACTTGAATGGTGGTTGTTCGTTGCAGCGGCGGTCGAGCGTCTCTCGACCGAACTTCAAGAAGACAGAAGCGAAACCTTTTACGTTCTTTTAGTGGGTCACGTTCTTTAAGTGGGCATCCTCAAGCGACCATCGGGAGAATCAATGAGCATCGAACCCGGACCTTTTCGGCTCGAAGGCCGACGTCGAGTTCCAACGCTGACCGTATCGGCATCTGGCGTCGAAGCTGCGGCGCTTGAAGACGCCGAGGCAGTTGCTATCCGCGCGAATGAATCGCCCGCTATCATACGGGCAACACCACCCACGCTGCACGTCATTCAATCGCCAAGGAATCATCTCTCCACCTCTTCGCAAGACAGAGCTGGCTCTTCGCAAGACAGAGCTGGACGGAGCTTTGCACCCTCTGCCTCCAAGCTCGGCGGCTCGACTGATCGTCGTGGTTGGACCGATGGCCGGGAGGAGACCGGCCAATCGGCAAAGGACTACGGGCTGGACGAAGATCGAACAGCATCAATCGAGCCTCCCGAGCGGAGCTACGATTGCAAGAACTACGAAACCTGCCTGAGCCTGGCTGCTGCGCTCAATTGGTCTTCCTTCACATGCACCGGTTGCTCCGGTTGTGTGAATGAGCAACTCTTGTGGCGAGCGCACCATTCGGTTCGAAACAACCCGTCCCTATCGACGCTGTGCGACCTACCGAATCTCGCCAAGGTCTCCGATCCGGATCCGACGTCCGAATAGAAACAAAAACATTTGCTGGCACGCACGAGGCGTGCGAACCAGGCCCGGGCGTTTTTAAGTCCGGGTGGTGGCGCCTGACTGTGATATTGTTGAGATATTCTCACCTGCCCTCAGTAGTTGAATCTCCCCTCTTCCCGTTGTCCCTATAAATTGACTGCCCTAGGTCACCGGATTTGCTAGTTTCCTCCTCGTTGAGCAGAAGCTACACGTTCCGCAGCAACGCGAATAACGGTATTAGCTCAGGAGAACGACTATGGTACGGAATTCATTCGGGCGAACGATTCTTGCGGTGGCGCTCGCTTGTACGGCCTGCAGCGCGCAGGACCCGAATCTCGTGCCGCTTCCCGAGACCCAGAACTCAGACCTCGTTCCCGACATGCACCGCGCGGTGGTTCAGGTGAGACAAACATTGAACCTGACGCCCGATGAAACATTGCGGCTGGCGGTTGATTCGCTTCACAGACGGCAGCTCGGAATCTCCGATCTCAGCGAAGTCACCGGTCAGATTGAAACTGATTGGCTTCCGGTAACGGACTCCAACTGCCTAGGTCATTCGGCATCGAACGCTCCGCTCGAGTGCCGCATGAGGCTCTCCTTCAAAGTAGAAGCCCTGCCGCAAACGGCAAGCGTGCTCAATGTCCGTTATCAGGAGCTGTGCTCTTTCAATGAAGAGATTCACCTCGAGTGTCCCGGCTCCACCGCGGAGAAGCTGATGCTCTCCATCGTTGGAGAGATCAAGGACCAGGACGCAAAGCTCTACCCGCCTTCTCGCTGGCAGAAAATCTTCAACTAGTCGCCGCTTGGCCGACTTCGTCAGGCATGAGGGAGCTCAGCTTCCAGCCGGGTGCGGAACCAGTTGCCCGCGGACAGCAAGACTATGAGATCGGTTACCCATTTCATTCCTCCTCCGAGCCGTTGCGAGTATCTGAAAGACCGTAAATGGCAGCTCGAATACGAAGAGTTCGCAAGCATCTCACGGCTCGAGTACCATGAACGAATGCTCGTCGGGTGGCGTCGATTCGGGCATATGCTCTTCCGTCCACACTGTCCGACCTGCAATGCGTGCAAACCACTTCGCGTAAAGGTCGACGAATTCGAGCCCAATAGGAGCCAACGCAGGGCCGAACGAAGCAATGAGCGCGTGGAGCTACAGATTGGCGAGCCGGATCTCATCGAGGCGGTATTCTCACTGTATCACCGGTATCACGAGCATCAGCATCACGCGAAATCGTGGACCGCTCACAACGACAATGACCCGTTCACGTTCTATCTCACGTTCGTCGCTCAGCCGTTTGAAACCGAAGCTTGGTATTTTGTGGAAGACGGGAGGTTGCTCGGCGTCGGCTACGTTGACGTTCTTCCCGACGGGCTGTCAGCTATCTATTTCTTTTACGAACCGACCGAGATGAAGCGGTCGCTCGGAACGTTCAACATTCTCTCCCTGATCCGCCGCGCGAAACAGCTCGAGCTTCCGTTCGTCTATCTGGGATATTTCGTCGAGGGCTCAAAATCGATGGCGTACAAAGCTTTGTTCAAGCCGTTCGAGCTGCTGGACGGCGGTGTCTGGCGTCCCTGCGAACCCGAACGGCCGGCCGCGGCTACTGAGCCGCCGCTGACGTAATCCAATCCTTCGCGGCAACAAATGCCATCATCCAAGGCGTCAGGTGGGCCTGCTTCGGGAATTCCTCGCCCCGGTATGGCCAGTTCCAGGCAAAAATGCTCCGCTCGAGGTGCGGCATAATTGCAAGGTGACGTCCATCGCGCGAACAGATCGCAGCAGCATTGAACTGGGAACCATTCGGATTCGCCGGATAGCTCGATGATACGAACTTCGCCGCAATATCATAGCGGCTTTCGTCTTCGGGAAATGAGAAGCGGCCTTCGCCGTGAGCTACCCAAATTCCGAGCTGGCATCCGAGAAGCGGCTGCAGCATCACGCTCTTCGTGTTTTCGATTTTCACAGCGACGAAGGTGCTCTCGAATTTCCCTGAGTCATTGTGGAGCATCTTCGGATGAGCAGCGTCTTCGGGATAGATAAGCTGAAGCGCAGTGGCGACCTGGCAGCCGTTACAGACGCCGATCGAGAGCGTATCTTTGCGGGCGTAGAACCGTCGGAGTGTCGAATCCGCCCGCTCGTTATAGCGGAACGTTCCCGCCCATCCGGTTGCCGACCCCAGCACGTCGCTGTTTGAAAAGCCGCCGGGGAACGCGAGAAACGAGATGTCATCGAGAGTCTCCCGACCCGCGACGAGGTCGCTCATCGTGACATCTTTGACATCGAAGCCTGCGGCGTAAAGAGAAAAAGCGAGCTCACGGTCGCCATTCGTTCCCTTGTCTCGAATGATTGCCGCTTTGACACCGGTTGCATTTCGCCGATTGAGATCGACGTTGAGGTCTTTCGGCGAGCCGGTAAAGCCATGAGGGAGGACGTAGCTCAGCCGGTGTTGGTCAAAGCTCTCGAAGCGCTCTTTCGCAAGCGGCGCTTTGGTCTGTTTGGAATCCAGCAGATAGGATTGCTTGAACCACGTTCGGCGCAGCTCGGCGATCGACTTCGAAATGGTCAGCTCGCCTGCATGCAGCCGGAACATCGTACCTCGCGAAGCACCAATCTGGTGCGTCTTGAGACCGATCCGCGCAAACCGCTCCTCGATCGCTGAGACCTTCTCCGGCTCGATCTGAAGCAGAACGGCTGGCTTTTCGGTAAAGAGCTGCTCGACAATGCTCTGCGAGCTGCCGGAAAAATTGAGCTCGATACCGATGTCTCCTGCGAAGGCCATTTCCAAAGCAGCGCAGACAACTCCCCCGCTCGAGACGTCGTGTCCGGCAAGAATGACTCCCTCCCGCACGAGCGCCTGCAGCAGCTCAAAGCCGTCAGCAAACTTCTTCGCGTCTTCAACCGTCGGCGCCTCGTCTCCAAGCTGCCCGAGAGCCTGCGCAAAGCTGCTTCCGCCAAGAGGCGAGGAACGCATTCCGGAGAGATCAACCAGCAAGAGCTTCGCGCCTTGGTGCGGCTTGAGATCCGGAGTAACGCATCCTCCGATGTCCCCACAGTGACCGACAGCGGTGATAATGACGGTTCCCGGAGCGCGCACGGATTGCCCGTCAGCGTAGTTCATCGTCATCGACAGCGAATCTTTTCCTGTCGGCACCGCAATGCCGAGCTCGTTCGCAAAATTGCCGAGCGCTTCGACCGCGCGATACAGACGGACGTCTTCGCCCTTTTGCTTCGCGGGCCACATCCAGTTGGCGCTGAGGACGACTGATTTTAATCCACCTGCGAGCGGCGTCCAGACAAGATTGGTCAGAGCCTCGGCGACACTGAGAATCGAGCCCCGGCGCTCATCGAGCAGTCCGGGCACGGGAGCGTGTCCGAGAGCGGTCGAGATTCCGTGCCGTCCCGAATAGTCGAGAGCAACGACCCCGGCGTTATTGAGTGGAAGTTGGAGCGGCCCGGTCGTCTGCTGGAGCGCAATCCGGCCGGTGACACTGCGATCGACTTTGTTCGTGAGCCAGTCTTTACAGGCCACTGCTTCGAGCGAAAGCACGTTCTCGAGCATCTCCAGGAGCTCTGCCCCCGATTCGATAGAATAGCGCAGCTCCTCGGCTTCGAGCGGGACCGTGCGGTCATCGAGGACCGTCTTCGGAGCACTGCCGAAGAGCACCTCGAGCGGCAGGTCCACTGGAGCCTTTCCGCTCTCGCGCACAAACTCAAGACGTTTCGATCCGGTGACTTCGCCGACGACGTACATCGGAGCACGTTCACGCTCTGCAATCGCTTCGAGCAGTGGAATATCTTCGGCGGCAACGATGAGCCCCATTCGTTCCTGAGATTCGTTGCAGATGATCTCCTTCGAAGAAAGGGTCGGATCGCCGACCGGAAGACGACCGATGTCAATCCGACCTCCCTCGGGGTCGAGCAACTCGGAGAGACAATTGATGTGCCCACCGGCACCGTGGTCATGAATCAGCTTAATCGGATTGCGCTTTGCCTCGCTAAGCGCACGAACGACGTTGAACACGCGTTTCTGCATCTCGGGATTCGCCCGTTGAACGGCGCTGAGCTCAAGAGCGGTAGAATACTTCCCGGTATCAACTGAGCTGACAGAGCCGCCGGCCATACCGATTCGGTAGTTATCACCGCCGAGGAGCACAACTTTATCTCCGGGCTTGGCGGTTCGTTTCTCTGCATGCTCGGCGTTCGCATACCCGACACCGCCGGCAAGCATAATCACTCGATCATAGCCGTAGAACGCTCGCGCGGTCTTCAGCTCACAAGTGAGGACTGAGCCCGTGATCAGCGGTTGTCCGAACTTGTTCCCAAAATCCGACGCACCGTTTGAAGCCTTGGTGAGAATCTGCTGGGGAGTTTGATATTTCCAGTTCCGAGGCCGGGTGTGTTTCTCCCAGCTCACCGCGCGGCTCCCTGAGAGGCGCGAGTAAGCGGTCATGTACACCGCTGTACCCACGAGCGGAATGCTTCCGATTCCACCCGCCATCCGGTCTCGGATCTCACCCCCGCTGCCCGTCGAAGCTCCGTAGAACGGTTCCACCGTGGTCGGAAAGTTGTGAGTCTCCGCTTTGAGAGAGATAACCGACGGGATCTCTCGCAGCTCGAAGTAGTCCGGGGCGCTGCCCGCGGTCTCTCCGTTGGGTGCGAACTGTACGACTTCCGGTCCGCGGATGAACGCGACGTTATCTTTGTAAGCCGAGACGAGCTCTTGCGGGCTCTTTTTCGAAGTTTCCTTGATACAAGCGAAGAGCGTCTTCGGCATCGGCTTGCCGTCGACCAGAAAAGTTCCGTTGAAGATCTTGTGACGGCAGTGCTCGGAGTTGATCTGGGCAAACCCGTACAGCTCGGATTCCGTGAACTTACGTCCGAGCTTCTTGCTCGCGGCTTCGAGGAACACGATCTCTTCGTCAGACAGGGCAAGGCCGTCTTTTTTGTTTGATTCTCGAATATCATCGACGTCCCGATCAGGAGCAGGCTCGGCGTTGATGTCGAGCGAATCGACGGTGAGCGCTTCGTAAATTGATTCGAGCATCGGGTCGCAGACCGGATTTGGTTCCGATACGGCTTGAAACTGTTCAATCCGCTTGACGCCGGGCACGCCCATGTTTCCCGCGATGTCGACGGCGTTCGTCGACCACGGGGTAATCATTTCGCTTCGGGGCCCGATGTAAGTGCCTGGGACGCTGCGTTCAACGACCGGCTTCGCGTCGAGAGCCCAGCTCAAGCGCTGCAGTGAATCCTGAGAGAGAGGGAGCTCCGACTGGACGAGGTAAACAGAGTTCCCGCCCGAAAAAAAAATTTTGTGCATGAACCAGAAGTAACGTTAGTGGCGTAGATTTGCGCGATTTTTCAGGAGGAGATCTTGTACTACAAAGCAGATTTCGGCTCAAGATTCGCGTCCGTGAAGACCGCCCACGCATAAAAGGGCGGTTTCTCGACCTTATTTTGCCGTTCTGCGGGCAGAACTTCCTCTCCGGCTTGGAAGACAAGGTGAAAGCTCGGGTTTGCCGCCAAGCTCTCGTACAATCCCGTGTTCGCTCTCACGAGGATAGTGTGCGGCATCACTCTCGAGAATGAAGCTTTCCAGAGCCCCTTCGATTCTTCGAAAAAGATCTCCGAGTGCTCCGGGACGGCTCGAGGATCGACGGCGGTAAGCTCGCGCGGCTCCCCTCGTTCATCTGCTAGCCGATACATCACATATGGACCGACCGCGCTTTCATTCCAGAGAGGAAACGGGAGCTTTCTCTCGAGCACGTAGTCGAGCGCCAATTTCGGTAGCAGCAGATCGACCGATGGGCGACGCACGAAGTTCGCCGAATTAACGACCAGGACGCAGAAAAGAATCCACGCGACTCCGACTGCGGGCAATCGCAAAAGACTCTGCTCCAATCGCTCAAAGGAAACGACGATCTCTTTGGGGCGCGTCTCCAACCGAGCCGAAGCCCACACGCCCGCACACACGAGACCGGTGAGAATCAGCGCAAAGGGAAGCAAAAATTTGACCGCGAGCGCGATGAGCGACACAGCACCGGCGAGGAGAAGCTCCGCTGGAAGCCGCCGCGAATCCCTTTTTGCGAGGCCGATAAACGCGGCCAGAAACCACAGCAGGAGCAGGAATGAGAATGAGTAATCGAAGACGGTCGCCGCCCCACCTTGCGACTGAAGATAGAAGCGTCCACGCGCAAACAAGCTCGTTGCGAGGAAGGGGATCTGGGAGCCTGCGTACGGCGTAACGAACAACGCTGCGCATAACAGAAGAACGATCATCCACACGGTTTTGGCGGGGTCCTTCAAGCCGAAGAGCACTGCGCAACACAAAAGCAAAAAGAAGCTCGCGTGCGCATTGGCGAGAAAGAGCGTGCACAGCGCAACGCTCACCCACTCGAACGAAGTCAGACGCGAACGCTCGCGCGCAAAAAGCGCCGTTCCGACAAGGAGAGTAAAGAGAGGATACGCGAACAACTCAGGGCCGAAGGGTGCCTGTTCAAGGGTTCCGCAAGCAACTACGGTTGCGAGCACTCCACCGAAGAAGCGCGAACCGGAGATACGAGAGAGCACGGACGTAAGAGCGACGACAAACAGTATGCATAGTCCGATCTTGAACACGGCGAGGCCTGTCCATCCGAATCGATCTTCCGTCGACGAAAGAAGAAAATCGAAAAGCCAGCTTTCTGAATACCAGCGCTGACCTTTCAGTGCTGAGGTCCAGATGTCAGTAGTCGGTAAAGTGCGATGAGCGCTGATCCAGCGACCGTTCAACAGATGAAAGTAGAAATCCGGCTCGGTTATGGCGCCGCAAAGATAGCTCCCCAGTGCCGCTGCGTAGAGATATTGCAGAACACCGCCGAGCCCGGATCTGGATGCGGTGTGGTCTTCGGTCAAAGAGTGCTCATCGCTCTGAGAGGTATTGTCTGCCACCTATTTCCGCAAACGATAAGAGATAATAACAAGACCGGATAGCGTTTCGTGAACCCTCGGCCGGCGTAGTTTCATCACCTTTTCAGAATGTGATATACGACAAGCCCGTTTAAAGTCGTAGAGGCAAAGCTCCGACACAATCTTGATGAGCGCCTCGAACAAAAAGAACCGCCCCATGAAGATGATTCACCGTTCGGCCACGGCTTTCCTTTCAGTCTGTTTGTTCACGTTACTTAGCGCACCCCGCGCCTCGGCGTGTCCTGACATCGACGGCTTGGCAGACCTCAACTGCGATGGGCGCCTGGAGATCATCTGCTTCGGCGATTCGATTACGTTCGGCGAGCAGGACAACCTTCGGCTCGGATATCCAGGGCGCTTACAGGCCTCCTTTCTCCCGGATGCTCTGATTCGGAACTTCGGACGGAGCGGGGAAAATACGAGCAGCGGTCGAAGCCGTGCAGCTCAACGTTTCTCGCAGTACAATCACAGCGACTACTCGATCGTGCTCGAGGGCGTGAACGACTACTTCATGGACAACCATTCGTCGTCGAACACCCGCAGCAATCTGTTTTCGATCGTGCGTTCCGCAGCGAACTCGGGGTCCGTCGCTCGCCTCGCAACACTGACCGACACCCGACGCCCGCAACAGCAGCCGTGGGTGCGTTCCGTGAACTCGGCGATCCGCCCGAATACGACGATCGACTTCTTCTCGCTCGGTCAGGGCATTATCAGCTCAGACAAACTGCATCCGAACGGTAATGGCTACCAGCTCATGGCTACTCTTGCGATGCAATCGCTGCAAGCTGCGTCCGCGGCAAACCGTCCCCGAGACACCGACGGTGATGGTCTCTACGACTTCGAAGAGACGGCGCGTGGAACGAATCCGAACGTCGCGGATTCGGACGGCGACGGACTCTCGGACGGCCAAGAAGTGTACACCTACAAGAGCAATCCGCTTTCTCTCGACTCGGACGGCGACGGAATAAGCGACTCCGTAGAGGCAACGGTGCGACACACTGATCCTGCCAGCCCGCTTCCGCTGCCGCCGACAATGACCGCGCTTCAAGCGATTCCGTAAGCGAAGCAATCTCTTTCGAGAATTTTCGGGATGCCGCGGATTCGCGTCCGCTACAGCACGCCTGCGTATTCCAGCACTTCAAGATTGAGAAGCGCCAGCCGGGCGCCCCTCGTGGGATGACCCGAGCTGTCTGTGATTGACGCCGTGTTGATCAGATCGCGTCGCAGACGGGAAAGATCCTCCTCATCATTGTTGCTGAGCAGAGTCGCCAGCACTGCATTCGTTCGGATGAGGCTGACCAGCGCCGGTTGGCTCTCTTTGCGAAGGATCTTTTGCGAGCTGTTGAAGATGTTGATCGAGTCTTCGATCGCTTCAGACATCGAGCTCGGTTCGCTGAGCGCTTCGAAGAGGCGAACCGTCCCCATAAGAAAACGCGCGCACGCGATCGGTTCAGGCGAGCGCCACGCCCCGAGCATCATCGTCGTCTGCGCGACCGCGTCGGCATGGTAAGCGAATCGTTCGAGCTCGTCGAAGCGAGGAGAAGAGCCGATGCCCCGTTTCGCATCGCCGATGTCCTGATAGCTGCCGCTCGTCCTTCCCAACGCTCTTGCCAGCCATCCCAGATAGTGGCGCGCGAGCTCGGTCGGCTCGCCCGGGACAACGATCTCGTCGGGGGCGAGAGCAAAGGCCATTGGAACATCGAGGCCTGGAATGACGGCGACGCGAACCCGGGTCTCGAGATCAACGTCCAAGCGCTTCGCTTCGGCGTGGAGCAGTTGCATCAGCTCCGGTCGCGCTTTGTCTTCCAACTCTCCGATGGACAACACCTTTGAGGGAAACGTCACGGTCAACCAGTTCGGATCGCCGGAGATGAGAAGCGAGCTGGTCTGCCGATCATTCAACCAAGACTGCGCGAGCGCGTTGTCTGCGAACCGCCGCAGCACGAGCTCCATTCGTGGGAGCGAATACGCCTTCGAGATGGTGGTGTAACGGAGCAAAAGCTCTCGCGCGAGCTTTTCCTCGGGATCGTTGTCCAAACGGCTGAGATACACGATCGGACGCTCGCTGAATGACGGCAGATATCCGTAGATGTTCAGAGTGGCGAAGAACCAGCCACCGACTGCGAGGAGCCCGAGCGGTGCGGGCAGCCGAAGCGACCGATCCTTGAACAGTCGAACGAAAGCGACCGCGATGAACGGGAACGCCAGCACCTGCGCGCACTCGATTGACACAGAAAATCGCTGCGCGAAACACGCCGCAACTGCGGCACCAATCATGGTGACGGCAGCCGGAATCCCGATAGTTTCTCTCAATCGACCGACAAATGTGCTATTTGCTGAAACTTGGTGACTTCCGATCGCCATCTGAACTGAAACGGCCCGATTAAGAGTGGCTGCTCTCTGCATTTCTGTCTTCGAACTTCATGAGCTTCGAACCTAATGGAGTGCTGAGGTTTCAGAGACGTCGATCGCAAGCGGAACTATCAAATTTACTTAGACGAACCAAACGTGTCGCACGAACTCGAAACTCGAACCGGCTCCCCACAGTTCGCTCCGGAACAGGTGCGCTCCGGCGAGACCCTTTCTAACCTAATTCATAAGATAGGGCACGAGATTGGCAATCCGCTGACCGCGATTATCTCACTCGCCACGATAGTCGAGCGGTTTAATGACGAATCGGCGGCCAAGGATCTCACGGGCACGCTCAACAAAATCACGAGCTATTCCGCGTCGATCATCGACGAGGCTTGGAAAATCAGCGCCCTCAACGAACGGCTCGTCATGCTGCTCTCACAAAAGCCGGGCAACTGCTCCCCATGTAACGTCGGAGAAACTATTCAACGGGCCGTGAAGAAGATGCGATCGCGCGGCCGAGCACCGGATTTCGACGTTCTGGTGAGCCAGATCGGCGAGGTTCCAGCCACCGCGTTCATCGATAGCGAGCAGCTCAACATCCTGCTCCAAGAGCTCTTCCAAAACGCAATCACCGCAGCGGGCAATCGCGACGACGATCAACCGCTTCGGATTCTCGTCAAGGGGGGAAAGGAAAGCACGTACATCGCTCTCATGAGCGACAGCTCGCAGCGGCACCCGCTCGAGCTCTCGACTCTCTTCGACCCGTTCGTGACAACGTGGTCGGAAAAGAAGCGTCTGGGACTGGGTCTCACGGTTAGTTGGGCGATCGTGTCGCGTTTCGGCGGGACCATGCAGCTCATCGAGCAGCCTCAACAGTCCGGCTACAGCTTCACCGTCGCAATCACGCTACCCGCCGCTGCGCCCGCGTCGGCTTAGCGATCAGAGCCGAAGGGATTGCAACTCACACTGAACCCTCCTATCTTACGTTATCATGGCTATTCTTGAGATCGTTCAATATCCGGACCCGCGCCTTCGCGAGAAGTGCAAGCCGGTCGACGCAATTACTGCAAAACTGCAGAAGACCATCGACGACATGGTTGAGACCATGTACAACGCGCCTGGGATCGGGCTTGCGGCCTCCCAGATAGGGCTCGACCAGAGAGTGATCGTCGTGGACATCGGCGACGACGAGGAGACGGGAAAAACCTCGCACCTCTACAAGATCATCAACCCAGAGATCGTCGAACGCGGCGGCAAAATCGACTACGAAGAGGGCTGCCTGAGCATCCCTGGAATCAAAGAGACGGTGCGCCGAGCAAGCCGGGTTGTTCTCGTCGGTGTCGATGAAACAGGCAAGGAACTCGAAGTCGAAGCGGAAGGCCTTTTGGCCGTCTGCTTTCAGCATGAAATCGATCATCTGGACGGCGTCCTCTTCATCGATCATCTCAGCCGGGTGAAGAAAGAGCTCATCAAATCCCGGCTTGCGAAACGGAAGAACAATTCGTGAGCGGCAAGCCGACCCTGGTGTACTTCGGCACTCCGGATCTCGCGGTGCCGCCGCTCCAGGCGCTTGTTGAGAGCGGCGCGTACGAAGTTCTGGGTGTCGTCACCCAGACAGACAAGCCTGCCGGCCGAGGCAATAAGCTCACTCCATCGCCGGTCAAAGAATTTGCGGTCAGCCGCGGCATCCCGGTCTTTCAACCGGTATCGCTGAAGTCGATAGCCAAGAGCGGATCGGACACGTCGCTTCAAGGCACCAAGTCGAACCTTCCGCTCGTCGAGCTATTGAACGCCCATACGCCGATCGATCTGTTCGTCGTCGTCGCTTACGGAAAGATCATTCCGGACGCTCTCCTGGATTTCCCTCGCCACGGGATTGTGAACATCCACATGTCCCTGCTCCCAAAGCTTCGTGGCGCGGCACCAATCCAGCGAGCCGTGCTGAACGGCGATCGTGAATCCGGTGTCTCGTTGATGCGAATCGACGCGGGTGTGGATACAGGACCCGTTTACGCGACCGAGGTGGTTCCGATTGATGATGAGGATACTTCGGGCACGTTGACGGACAAGCTTGTTCAAAGCGGCGTAAAGCTGCTTCTCGGTTCGCTGCCGCATATCATCGAAGGTTCGCTTCAGCCGCGACCGCAGAGCACCGAAGGCTCAACATACGCGGAGAAGCTCGAGAAAAATGATTTTCGACTGGTGTGGTCTGAGCCTTCGACAAAAGCAGAGCTCCGCGTGCGAGCCGGAAACCCCCGACCGGGCGCGTTCGCGCAGCTGAATGACCAGCCCATGAAGGTCTTCCGCGCGAGAAGCTGCCCGGATCAGAACTTTCCGACGTCTCAACCCGGGATGGTCGTTGAGGCCAACGCCGAAGAGCTTATCGTTTCTTGCGGACACGGGACTTTCTTGAAGATCGAAGAGCTCCAGCTCCCCGGAAAGAAACGGCTCTCCGCCGCAGAAGTGGTGAGGGGCCGTGGAATCCGGAAGGGAGATCGCCTGACCTAACCTCCACACAAGCGGAGACCTTCCACAAGTCGAGTTGAGACAAGCGTCTTGGAAAAGTGCGCGATTGCCGCAACCTTCGTCCCGGAGGAGAAGGTTGCGGCTTCTCCTCGGGCACTTCTCCGTCGTCGTAACGCCGGACTAGTGGTTGGCGTGGACCTCGTGCGGGATGTGGTCCGTTGCCTTGCGCTCGACGGGGTAAACTTTCCTCATCGCGGCCAGGAAGACCTGCAGGAACTCACCGGCCTCGCGCATCCGGATCGAGACGGCGAACGCGTTGCCGCGCTCTTCCTCCCACGGATTCGGGTCCTTCTTCTCCTTCTTCTCACCACCCTCGCCCTTGCGCTCGGAGCGCAGGACGTAGCGGCTCGAAACCTCGTGGTCGAGGTTGCGCCACTCGTTGCAGCAGCGCAGGAGAGCCACACGAATCGGCCGATCGAAGCGGGCGAGCACATCCGCAAGCGGCGCGTGCTCAGCAAGCAACGAATCGAGCGTCATCATCTCGCCTTCAGCGAGGTGATGAATCACCTCGCCCAGCTTGGCGGCGGCAGTAGCGTAAATCCGACGTGTATAACTTCCCCTCGCAGTGATACTGCAGTAGGAGAGCGCCTCAAGAGCGCTCATCACGTCGCTCGGAAAGACGTTCATCTCCTGTCTCCTTCTTCTCGTGTAAAATGTGTGAGCGATTGCTCAAACCCATAGGCAATCGCGCCTCCGCAGGTCAGCAGCGGAGGCGCGACGTTGTAGCTTGTCTCTGCTCGAGGGTCTGAAGAAGAAAGAGCGTCGTAACTCTATTCTGATGGCGCGAGGCGGGGTCGCGCATTAGGAAATCTCTAGAATGATCGTTCGAACGGCTGAATTTCTCCCTGTAAGAACGAGATCTACGTCAATTGTAGCGTACTGACACACGCTAAACTATGACGCACCTCGCGCGCGCGCCGTTTTCGGTGCAGACTTTCGGGTGCGCCGCCGAGTCCCGGTAGTGCTTCGAGGCGCAACGCTTTTCGCGCTCGCAGACACATTTCGTCCTGTGCGGACGAGGGCGATGGTATGCCGTTTCGTCAGGCGGTGGAACACGTCCGCAGCCTTCTTCATCTCCCTCGCCGCTGATTGAGG
The DNA here is from genome assembly GCA_046328905.1 of Bdellovibrionota bacterium. Taxonomy (GTDB): domain Bacteria; phylum Bdellovibrionota_C; class UBA2361; order SZUA-149; family CAZDWZ01; genus JAXLVP01. The sequence continues at coordinate 2,347,913 of JAXLVP010000001.1, read as the reverse complement.
GAACGTCGCGATCTCCACTCGGCAACCGCGCGCTTTGAGATACGGAATCAGCGGAAGGTAGTCTTGGTCGCCCGAAAAGATCACGATCGCATCCACCTTCTCAGACAGAGCAATCGCATCAACGATAATGTAGGGGTCGGCAGCCTTGGGCGGCTGCCGGATCTCACCTTGGAATTCCGCCTCCCAAAATTTGCGGAACTTTTCCGACACCGGGCGGCCGCGCTCTTTGTAATATATTGTTCGAACTACCTCCCGGTTGCCGATGACCTCCGGCATAATTTTGCGCCAATCTGGAAAGACCCCGTGTCGCGCTTCTGACGACCGTCTGCCGGCGTAGCTCTGCCGAACCGTTATCTCGAGGTTTTCACTATCAACGAAGAGCGCGATGCGTTGAGCCTTGCGAACGCGCGGACGGCGACGAGCCGTTCGAGAACGGAGAGAGGAGCGGACGGCGCGCTTAGGCGACTTCATCAGGGTTCACCGCGCGATAGATCAGCGCTGCAATCGCTCCGCCAATGAACTCCGCGAGGAGAAAAGTCCAGAGATTGGCCCGCCCGGAGAGCCCCATGAGAGTTGTGCCGAGTGCGACAGCGGGGTTGAACGCGCCGCCGGAAATCGGACCCGCGGCGTACGCCGAAGCGAGAACCGTAGCGCCGATAGCAAGCCCGAAGTAGCTGTTCCCTGAGGTCTTCTTCGAAGTCGCGACGCTGAGCACCACGAAGCACAAAGCAAATGTAAAGAGAGATTCGACTATCAAGACGGAGGTGGCGTTCAGCGGCGTTGGGGTGATGACCGCTCCCGGTTTGAGAATCAAAACGAGCTGTGATGCTGCGCCGGCGGCCAGGAATTGGGACACCCAATACGGCATCACGTCTTTCGTCGGCCCCTTGGTTCGCAGAAAGACGGCCAAAGTAACGGCGGGATTATAGTGTCCTCCGGAGATCGGGCCGCCGCTGTAAACCATCACCATCAGAATGCATCCGATAGCGACCGGCGCCATCGCACCGGCTCCGGGATTGAGCACAGTAAGGCCGATCACGAACACCAAGAAAAACGTGCCGATGAATTCGACGAGATAATTCTTCACGGGTCTCCTTACTCGAGACTGGATTGGCGGAGGGTGCCCCAGGTGCGCGTTCCCTCCATGGTAAATCGGCTGCGCGTTGACCGTTTTCGCCGACATCATTCGGCTGCATCGGACCGCTGCATGATCTCACTTGAAATAATATAAGGGCGCTTAACGTGCAAGAAATGTTACCTAATCTGGCATAACGTCACATGGCGCAGAACGTCACGGCGGCGCTCTTTCTTCGCTCAGAGCAGCGCCTGGTATCCTTGTGCCGCTCGACGGATTGGAATAAAAGTGGCGAAAGATTTTCTTAAAGTGGATTCGAGAGCTACCAGTGATAAAAGTTGCACCATCTATCCTCGCCTCCGATTGGGGCTGCGTCAGAGACGAAGCCAAAGCAGTCACCGATGCGGGAGCAGATCTGATTCACTTGGATGTGATGGACGGCTCGTTCGTGCCGCCAATCACCTTCGGTGCCGACTTCGTGAAAGCTGTCAGAGCCGTTACGAAGATCACACTTGATGTTCACCTGATGATCGTTCAGCCGGAGCGTCATATCGCCGCCTTCGCTGACGCAGGTGCCGACATCATCACCGTTCACCAAGAGGCATGTCCGCACCTTCATCGAGCGCTACAGCTCATCCACGATCGTGGAATCAAAGCGGGGGTTGCGATCAATCCGGGCACACCCGTTTCATCGGTCAAAGATGTAATCGGTGATATCGACCTGCTTCTCGTGATGTCCGTCAATCCGGGATGGGGTGGTCAGGCCTACATTCCCCACTCGACCAAAAAGCTCGCGGAAGCGGCGGCGCTCATCAAAGAATCCGGAAGGGATGTGCTCCTCGAAGTGGACGGGGGAATCAACGACAAGACCGTTCGCCAAGCGGTCAGTGCCGGAGCGAACGTACTTGTTGCGGGCTCCTACATCTTCGCTCAGCGGGGCAAATACCGCGACGCGATTCAATCGCTGCGATAGAAGGTGGTTCTCCGACTGGAGGCGCGGGCCTCTCAGCAGCTCTTGACTCCGAGAGCTATCCCAAATCCTCGATTTGGATCTGCACCAGCTCCCCATTTGCTGCCGTCCCCTGCGCTCTGCCGTCTTGAAGAAGCGCGTTGAAAACGTGCATGCACGGATCGCTCGACCATTTGATACATTTCACTTGATCGAGATCGACAAAGACCGGAACGCGAAATGTTCCGGTATTCATACGCACGTTTGCATCGAATGTTCCGCTGACGGGGTAGCGTAGCTCGGCTCGAGCATCTGCTCGAGCAGCTGGGGTCTGATCGATCGGTTGACAACCAAAGAGCGAAAGAAAACCTAAGCATACGAGGGAGCGTTTCAGCTTCATAGAGCACCTCGATCTCTGTCGGTTCTAAGCTTTAGGTTACCACCGGTACCGAACCGAACCTAGAGCGGCTCTGTTAGATTTTCGTGAAATCGGGTGAGCGACTGAAAACGCTCGTTTTTTGACAATTCTCTGAAAGCAATTATATCGAGGCTGAGCATATTTCGAAGGACAGCGGTACGTGGCTTACCAAGTAAAAGAAGTTTATTTCACCCTTCAAGGCGAAGGACTCCATGCGGGACGACCCGCGGTTTTCTGCCGGTTTGCCGGATGCAATCTTTGGAACGGACGCGAGGAGGATCGCGCGGCTGCCGTGTGCACGTTTTGTGACACTGACTTTGTCGGCACGAACGGGACAGGCGGCGGAACGTTTCGCGCACCGGCGGAGCTTGCCGATCGTATCCTCTCTCAGTGGCCCGAGAGCTCCAACTCTTCACGTTTCGTTGTGTTTACCGGCGGGGAGCCGCTTCTCCAATTGGACAGCGAGCTGCTTGCCCAGTTGAAACAGCGTGGGTTCCAAACAGCAGTGGAAACGAACGGCACTCAGGAAGCTCCACCCGAGCTGGACTGGATTACTGTAAGCCCCAAGGCTGGTGCTCCCCTCGTTCTGAGAAAGGGCAGCGAGCTGAAGCTGGTCTATCCGCAGCAGCTCGATCCGGCAGCGTTCGAGGAATTGGATTTTCAGTATTTCTATCTCTCGCCGCTGTGGGCTGCGGATAAGCTCGAGACTGAGCGGAACGTTGCCCAGGCCACGAACTATTGTAAGCTTCATCCGAAGTGGCGACTCAATCTCCAGCGACACAAATACTGGGGAATCCCCTAGAAAGAGGCCTGGAACCGAGCGAAAATCTATTCGAACGGCATACTTTTATTCTGCTGAAGTTTCATGTTATACCGTCCCGGCAACGTTTCCGAGGATTGGAACGTTTCGCTGCACCAGACATTTCTGTTGTAGTGTTTTTCCGTAGCTGAGTTTCTTTGGCAGATTTTTTATCGGGGCGTGGCGCAGCCTGGTAGCGCGCACGGTTCGGGACCGTGAGGCCGGAGGTTCAAATCCTCTCGCCCCGATACTTCCTCTTATTTGAGTCAGAAAACTGTTGGCAACCGCGCTACCGATTGCAATCATCGCTTTCCTGCTCGGCTCAATCCCCACCGGATATCTTGTCGGGAAGCTCCACGGAGTCGATATCCGCACGCAGGGGAGCGGCAACACGGGCGCAACAAACGCGGTCCGAGTCCTCGGCAAAAAAGCCGGCCTGATCACTCTTTTCTGCGATGTATTCAAAGGCGTCGTCGCTGTCTGGCTCGGTTACCTCTTCCCAAACACCGTCGGCCCCCTGAGCGAACACGACTTTGCGGCAGCGCTGGGTGTCATCGCACTGTTCGGGCATTGCTATTCGCCTTTCTTAAATTTCAAAGGTGGTAAGGGGGTGGCGACAGGGTGCGGCGTCTTCTGGGTGGTCGCGCCGTTCCAGACCAGCATCGCGATGGCAATTTTCGGGATGGTTTTAAAAGCGACCCGATACGTATCGCTCAGCTCGATCTGTGCCGCGATATCAATTCCTTTGCTCCTGTTTTTTAGCCAGGAGTCCGCAAACAACCGGATCGTCGCTATCCTCGCGTCGATCACGGCGGCGCTCATCGTCCTCCGCCACAAAGACAACATCAAGCGGCTGTCTGCCGGCAAAGAACCGAAATTCAAAAAGTAAGCTCAAAAATTGAGCAAGGTGGTTTGCGTTCGGGAGCGATAAAAGCCCCCGAACGGGCAGGGCACCCTCGAACACGAGGGCAGGCTTGACGTCGCCGCTACTTCAAAGCCGGCATAACGCGCTCGCCGATCTTGTGCAGACCTTCGGGGACGAAATGCGAGATGGTTCCGTTGTCCCAAAGCACTGTGATCGCGATTCCAGGAGGCTCGGTGGTGTTCGGCTTCAGAGAGCTGCGGACAGTCTCTACGCGGATGTTCTGCACGGTGCCGGTCGGACCGGGTGTTCCGTCTCCCCGAACCACTCTATCTCCAGGTTTGAAATCGTAGTCCACTTGAATGCTCCCGAGGCTTTTCTTCTTCCGCAATATCGTTCCGGCGTCGCTGCGCGGATGAGTGATTCTTTCTGAAACTTACGAGCACGAACGTCTCGGCTCTCTTACCGGATATACAGCAGCTTTGATGCTCGAATCAAACCGACGATGCATGCTGACGATTTTGCGCCAAAATCTATTCCACTCAAGCCGACAAATCATTCTGACGATTCTTCTAATTAATAAAGCAGTAAATTTGACTGCTTACCGAATTTTGAACCTGAGGCGAGCCCAACCGAATCCGTAATAGCAGAGAGAGCGGTTTTGGGATCGAGGAGTTATCCTCAATTATATCAAGGTATTATCTGATTTAGAGGTCCTTGTGATCGGAAAAAACGACAGATTCAATCGTGGTGCAGCGCTGCAATGCTCGTTTTGCGGAAAGACTCAGGACGAGGTTCGCAAGCTGGTCGCCGGACCGAGTGTTTATATCTGCGATGAGTGCGTTGATCTGTGTGTCGATATTTTGAGCGAAGAGCTCGACGCTCCGGGCAGCAACAAGATCACAAATAGTCTCCCGACGCCGCGCGAGATTCGAGAGTATCTCGACAAGTATGTCATCGGGCAGGAACGCGCAAAGAAGATTCTCTCTGTCGCGGTTCACAACCATTACAAGCGGATCTCGAGCATCGGTACGAAGTCGTCGAAATCCGCCGATGATGTCGAGCTGCAAAAATCAAATATTCTCATGCTCGGCCCCACAGGCTGCGGAAAAACGTTGCTCGCCCAAACGCTTGCCCGCTTGCTGAACGTGCCGTTCACTATCGCTGACGCGACGAACCTCACAGAGGCAGGGTACGTCGGCGAAGATGTCGAGAACATCATCCTGAATTTGCTGCAAGCTGCGGACTACGATGTCGAGCGAGCCGAGAAGGGAATCGTCTACATCGACGAAATCGACAAGATTTCGCGCAAGAGCGAGAGCCCTTCGGTGACGCGCGACGTGTCCGGCGAGGGCGTTCAGCAGGCTCTGCTCAAGCTGATTGAAGGCACTGTTGCAAGCGTTCCACCGAAAGGCGGCCGCAAACATCCGCAGCAGGACATGGTGCAGGTCAACACGACAAACATCCTGTTCATCTGCGGGGGAGCCTTTGAAGGTCTCGAAGAGACGATCAAACGACGCATGGGCTCGAAGCAGATCGGCTTCGGCGCATCAAACGTCCGCTCAATCGGTGAAAGCAAGAAGAGCACCCTGCTCACACAGGTCGAGCCGAAAGACCTGTGCATGTATGGTCTCATTCCGGAATTCGTCGGACGCTTGCCGATCATCGCGACCCTGCAGGAGCTCGATGAAGGCGACCTCGTCCGCGTGCTGACCGAGCCGCAAAACGCGCTCATCAAGCAGTTCCAGCAGCTCTTCGGGCTGAGCAGCGTCAACCTCCGTTTCACGGATGGCGCTGTGAAGGAGATCGCACGCAAAGCGCAGGTGAAAAAGACAGGCGCCCGCGGCCTCCGAGCAATTATCGAAGATGTGCTCCTCGACACGATGTACGACGTCCCATCGGCAGGCGACGTAAAAGAAGTCATCGTATCGGAAGCAGTGATCACAAACGGCGAGCAACCGCTCGTCGTATACGAGACGGCAGCAAAAACCGGCTCGTAATCCAAACACCGCTGGGGCTCTCAAAGGGGCCCCAGCGTGCTTACACCCATCCCTCTTATCGTCTTCCATCCGAACGTCGTTTCACCGAAACGGCCACTTTTATCTAAGCAACCGCCAATATCGAGTCCTCAGAGCAGTCGATATTCGCTAAAACCTTCGACCGAGCGCCAATATCGAGTCCTCAGGGCGGTCGATATTTGCTAAAACCTTCGACCCGCCCGAGCCCATATCGAGTCCTCAGGGCGGTCGATATTTGCTAAAACCTTCGACCCGCCCGAGCCCATATCGAGTCCTCAGAGCGGTCGATATCGGGTCGCGCACTCGGAGGCCTCCCCGACCAGGATCAGCAGTGCAATCGTTTGCCAATCGTCGCCCATTAACTCATCCCTCTGCGAAGGTCTGAGAGACTGTCTCTCTCCTGCGGTTGAATTTTGAAGCAAGCTAAAACCGTGGATGGAGAAATAGTCGTGTAGACCGTTTAAACGCACGCAGAGAGCGAACTACCCTTTATCGACCGCCCTGAGGACTCGATAAGAGGACTCGATAAGAGTTATCCACAGCCCGCTCGCGGGGCTGGGCGCAACAATGCAAAAAGCTACTCGTTCTGCTACAGCGATCTGACAGCCGTTCGGTTCCATCACACATAGAAAGGGTCGAGATGTCGCAGAAAAGAAAGCCGAAAGCGAAGAGCGTCTCCGAAGCTCAACTTCCTCATCTCCGACAGGCGGACGCTGCGAAATTCGATCCTATTCGGTTTATTGCGATCGCGGTCACATTCGTTACCGGGTTACTTGCGCTGGTCTATGAGGTGGCGTGGCATCGCTACCTTGCTAACTTCCTCGGCAGCCAAGCTCAGGCGGCAGCTACTATCCTTGCGGTTTTCCTTGGTGGACTGTGCATCGGTTATCTGGTGTTCGGTCGGATCAGCCGCTCACAGACAGCACGGATGACCCTCCTCCTTTGCGGTGCGAGCGAAGTTGGAATTGGGGTTTGGGTGCTGCTGTTCCCGGCGATGTATCGTTACATCTGGTTTCACGGCGTGGTTGTTCCACCGGGCTCCGTCGTTTCCCTTCTTTGGGAGACCGGATTGAGCGCGCTCCTGATGCTCTTCCCCACTGTGCTGATGGGCGGCACTCTTCCCCTGCTGACTCAAGGTCTTTCGCGAGACCTACGCGACTCGGGGCCGTTCCACGCGCGGGTGTATGCCGTGAACACTGCAGGCGCTTTTCTTGGCTGCCTGCTCGCCGGCTTTGTACTCCTCCCCGCTTGGGGGCTCACTGGAACGTTGCATCGATTGGGCAGCTTCAACATTATCGCCGGCCTCATCCTAGCGTTAATCGGCATGCGTCTCTCGGAAGCGAAGCCAGAACCCGAAGCTGCACTCCCCGAGAAGGTGCTCCATCCTGAGGGGAAGCTCTCTCTACCGGTTGCGTCGGCAGTCGCGTTTCTCGCCGGGTTCTGCTCGCTCACCCTGCAAACGATCTTCATCCGTTTAGTTGGCTTGAGCATGGGGGCCTCAGAGTATGCATTCTGTATGGTTGTGGCGGTATTCGTATCGCTCCTCGCGTTCGGCGCTTGGTGCCTGTCTCGCTCGGGCGCCGCTCCGTGGAAGCTGTGGATGAACCAGTCGGCCGTGCTCGCCGGATGCGCGCTCGTCTACTTTTCAATCGACCAATGGCAGTATTGGAGCCACGTCGTTCGAACTCTTTTTGCTTCCGTGACACCGAACTTTTACGTGTATCACGCGGTCATGTTTCTGCTGCTCTGGATCGTGCTCGCGATTCCTGTCGCAGCTATGGGCAGTACGATGCCACTCTTGTTCGGCGCAACCCGGCAGGACACTGCTCGCCTCGGCAACGTAGTTGGACGACTTTACGCATGGAACACGGTCGGATGCGCACTCGGCGCGCTGCTCGGCGGTTATGCGCTCCTCGCTTACGGCGACGTTGACTGGATTTACCGTCTCTGTCTCGTTCTCATGGCAACGAGCCTCCTCTGCGTTCTCCCCAGTCGGCGCCCGATTTCGGCTGCGGCAGTGGTCGTCGTCGCGCTCATCGCATACTCGCTTCCCGACTGGGACAAGCACCGCCTCGGCACCGGCCTCTTCCGAATCCGCCATCCGTTACCGCGCAGCTATAGCGGTGCGAAAGCGTTCTACGACCGATACTTCGATGGAACACGCTTCCTTGCGTATCGCGACGGCCCGAATACAACCGTCGCAGTCAACGAGCAGGACGCCCCACCGAAGAGCAAAGAGCTGAACGGCGGCGCCGACTACGTCCGCAATCTTAAAGTAAATGGAAAGTCTGATGGTGAAACCTCCTACAGCGACACCCGAACCATGCGGATGACCGCGCACCTTCCGATGCTTTTTTCGAAGCATCCGGTGGAACACGTCGCTGTCGTCGGTTTTGGACTGGGCATCACAGTCGGATCGGTCAGCCTTTACCCGGAAGTAAAAGACATTCGCGTTGTTGAGATCTCTCCATTAGTGAAAGAGTTCGCGCATTACTTCGATTTCGCGAACTACGGAGTGACCACCAACCCAAAAGTTCGCTGGTCCGTCGGTGACGCCTATCGCGTTATGAGCGCAACTGACGAACGTTACTCGTTGATTGTGTCAGAACCCAGCAACCCGTGGGTCATGGGCGTCGAGCGGTTGTTCTCGAAGGAATACTACGAAATCGTCAAGAGGAAGCTCGAGCCCGGCGGAATCTACGCTCAGTGGATTCACGACTATACCCTCTCCGAAAAGAGCTGGGGCCTCGTCGCCAAGACCTTCGGCGGCCAGTTTCCGCACATCCGAATGTTTCGCACGATCCACGACACCATCATGCTCGGCTCGGACGAGCCTCTCGACGACGACTCGCTCGAAGCAGCCATGAAACGCTACTCAACGAACGCTGACGTGCGCGAAGCGCTCCGCCAGGTGAGCATCCCTGATGTCGCAGCCCTACTCGGTCTCGAGATCTGGGTCACGAAAGATCAGTTCCCGGACGCTGAAGTGCAAACACTCGAATTCCCGCACCTTGCCCACCAGGCCGGATTCGACTTTTTCATGGGAGAAGATCTCAGCCTTCACGACGTGCTCGACACGAGCATTCGGCGAATGTGGTCGCGCGAGTATGCACAAGACGCACTCATACTCCCGTATCTCATGCACAGCACCGTTCCCACCGAAGTTCTCGAATCATACGCGCGAGCCGCTTGCGACGTCGAGCGGCTGCGACTGTACCCGATCTGGAAGTCGGAGCTGAAACCATGCCGCGATAGCCTCGCCACTCTCGCTGTGCTTGGCAGAATCGAGCCGCAAAATGGGCTTGAGCCGGGCGAAATCGCACTGCTCGTGAAGATGCGAAAAGAAGCCGGAACACAGAATCTCGCCGACTGGGATCAGTTCGCGAAGAGCTCAGACCTGGGTTCCATTAACGACGTCCTCGACCTCTACGGCAGTTACGATTCGATCTTTTTACGACTCTCCTCCGAGAAGATCATGCACGCCGCGAAACCCTGCTTGGACGGAAACGGAGCGGAAGAGCTGAAATGCCGCTCACACCTCGTTGAGGTGCTCGCCGTAAACGGCGAAGAAGAGCACGCGGTGCAGGTCTTCACGACGCTGGTACGAGACAATACCGGCCAGGTTGGACAGGAACGGATGGATTTTCTGCGTTCGCTCATCGCGGAGGCGGAACGAGCCGCAAGGTCGCAGAGCTAGGAATTGGGTACTCGAAGAGCCGCCTCTACGGTCATCGAACATACCCGAGGTCCAACTCGTAGAAGACGAGTTGGACTGCAGGGAAACGGTGTCAGCGAGGCGTTTGAATTTAATTCTCGACGATAACTTCCACCCGACGGTTCCGCGCACGACCAGCAGCCGAGTTATTGGTGGCGATCGGTGAACCTTCGCCATAGCCGCGGACTGTCAGCTGCGAACGAGGGATGCCGGCGGAAGAAAGCTTTCCGGCTACAGATTCGGCCCGGCGTTGAGAGAGGTCTTTGTTGTAGCTCGTGGTCCCGACTGAATCCGTGTGCCCCTCAACGGCGATCGTTCGTCCACGAACGGTGCGGAGCACATCGCTGATTTCATCCAAGGTGCGATGAGCTTCCGGGGTCAAGGTCGCGCGGTCGAAATCGAAAAGAATGTCCGGCAGGTTGATGACTACCCCGCGCTGACTGTTGTGCACATCTGCACCGCGGCGGCGCAGCTCGTCGATAAGCCGGCGATTCTCGTCCAGCTGCTCCTGGGTGCGGCTGATCTGCCCGTGAAGCTCCTGATTCGCCTGGTCCTGCTGGTCGAGAGAGTTCCCGATGAGCGCTCCGCCCAGGGCACCTGCGGCAGTTCCAATCGCGATGCCTGCGCCCGCGTGGTGTCCGGCGGCGTTTCCGACGATTGCTCCGAGACCGGCCCCGAGTGCGCCGCCGGCCAAGGAACCTTTCGTCGTCTGGTTCATCTGCTGCCCCGGAGCACATGCTCCGAGCCCGCTCACACTCAACAACACGAGAACCCAAAGAAGCAGATTGAACCGACGTTGCATATATTCCTCTTTCGCCCGGCTAATTTCGATTTCACCGGGTACGGGTAACTGTCCCGGCGTTCTCAATAATACTCAGCTCGTCGCGCGCAACCTGATTGTTCGGATCAAGGTCGATCGCCTGACGCAGCTCGAATTTCGCATCGTCGTTCTTGCCGATGGCGCCGTAGAGCTTGCCGAGCTCGACGTGGTAGCTGGGCTCAGTCGGGCAGAGCCGAGCAGCACGTCTCAGGTAGAATAGACGATCGGCATCCGAGCCGGCATTCAATCCGTGCTCCGCTTCCTTTATGGCATCTTTGCAGCTTCCGGTGTCTTTCGGCGCCTTCCCGGTGTTCGCCGACGCGACCGTCGACTCGGACGCTTTCAGGTCCGTCGCCGCCGGGGGGAGTCCGCCCGCTACGGTCTTTGCGCTGCGGTCCTCGACCACAGGTGCAGCTTCAGCTACCGGTTCCGAGTGCTTCATCGTCGGCGGGACCATAATCCCTCCGGTAGCAACGGATGTCTTTTTTACGGCACCGACGGTCTTTGCAGTCGGCGGAGCCTGCTCCGCCACGGAGTGCATGGCAACTCGAGTCGGTGTCGTTACCGTGCTTTTTGCTGCCGCCATCGTAGTCGCCCCAAAAGAAGTCATGGCACCATCTTCGCGAAATGGCGTTGCTGACTTCGTGCCGGACGGACGTGAGAGGTATTGAATCCCGCCCGAACTGCCAAGCCGGGCTCTCGCTGTCGGCTTCGATGCAGCCAGTCGAGGTGTCGTGCTGTGGGGAGTCATGATCGGCGCGCTCGAAAGCATATTCGATTCTGCGATCGGAGCCATCGCACGGTCTGAGCTGTTCTGCCGTAGATCTTGAATCTCGAGATTCTGTTGATTGATACGTTCCCCCTGACGCGAGACGGTGTCGCGATTCATATCGAGCGACTTCTTCTCTTCGTCATTTTGCATCTTCGCACCGATTCCCGCGCCAAGCGCTCCGCCTGCGAGAGATCCGACCAGCAATCCCTCTCCGGCGTTTCCGGAAGTCGAACCGACGATGAGCCCCAGTCCGCCACCAACGGCCGCACCGGTAACCGCACCTGTTCCCGTCTTGTTGAGCTGCGGTGCCGGAACATCAATCCCAGTTTTGTCGCTCACTGTGCTGCACGCAGAGACAAGCGACAACGCCGCGACTGTTACACACGACGCCCAGCCGGGAGCGCCAGATTGAAGACGTGAGTCAGAGATTCGTTTTTGCACCGCTGGTAGACCTCAAAATGTTGGGATACTGCCGCGCGCTCCGTGGCCGCGGATGTCCGATAAATCACGGCCAGAGTAACGTAGGGCTGACCCGCCCGAAAGGGGGAATCTGGAACTCTGAGAAGCCGCACAGCCCCTTCTCGGCCTCGCTCCCGCGACTCTCCGACACTCTGTGATCATGTCTCTCAAGTTCGGCTTGCAAGGACCCCGAAATGAAAAAAACGCCGGTCGAGCAAGCCCGACACGGCGTTCATCAAGGAAAGGGGGACGACTAGTACTTGCGATACAGGTCGTCGTAGCGCTGCTGGCGCCGAAGCTCGTCGATCTCGCGGCGTTGACGCTCGAGCTCCTGCTGTTGTCGGATCTGATCCTCCTCCAACTTCTGACGCTCCTGATCCTGGCTGTCGAGCCCGTTTCCGATGAGGGCACCTCCGATAGCACCGGTCGCAGCACCGATCGCGACTCCGGCCCCGGCATGGTGACCCGCGGCGTTACCGACAATCGCTCCCAGGCCGGCGCCGAGAGCACCACCCGCGAGAGAACCGGTTGCCGTACGATTCAGCCCGGTCTGCTGTTGAGAGCAAGAGACCAAGCCGCAGACTAAAAGACCCACAACAAACGTGCGGACCATATTCATATACAGGACCTCCTAAGTACCCATTTCGAGGAGCATTTTGCGCCTCACGAGATAGCTCTTATAGCGGCTTTCCAGCTGCTTGAGAACTCCCGGGATATAGACGAGCAAAACCGAGCTGCTTATTCAGTCCGACCCAGGCATGAAGATTATGCTGAAAAATGGAATCCGCGTTCCTTCTGCCACGCCCCAGCGAGGCCAAGTGCTTGAAACTGCAACGGGTGTGCCCGCACGGAAAGTCAGGTCGATCCGAGAAGCAGAGGCAAGGTCAGCCCCGTCGGCGCCCGGCTGTGCGCAAAATCACAAGGTAGAGAAGGTCGCGCCCGAGCTATCGGCTTCCGCCGCCTTCTCAGACTTCGTGAAGAGCACTCGAAACATCAGAACGACTACCCCGATCGAGATAGCGGAGTCGGCGATGTTGAACGCGGGCCAGTGATAGTTTTTCCAGTAGAAATCCAAGAAGTCGACAACAGAGTCAAAGCGGTAGCGGTCGATGAGGTTACCGACGGCGCCAGAGAGGATCGCTATGAGCGCGTATTGAGAGGCGCGGTCGTGCTTGGCCTCCTTCGCCATAAAGCGGAGGACGACGATGAGCGCAATCCCGGAAACAATCGCCAGCGTAATCCGGCGCCACGCATCTGGGAGCTCGCTGAACATTCCGAAAGCCGCCCCCGGATTGTAGACGAGAGTAAAGTTGAACAGCCCCGGAATCACCGCAGCTGGAACACCGAGTGCCAGATGCTGGCCCGCGAGGAATTTGGTCCACTGGTCGAGCGCGACAATCAGCAGAAACAGAAGAAACTTACCGTTCAAACAATCCCCTCTTCCGGCCTTGCGCAGCCGGGTTATCCCTGCATCCGGGTCAGGCCGATAATCACCGTCTTCCCCTCGATCTCCTGCGGGATCGGCAGATGCACCGAGCTCCCCTGAAGACCCATGTCCGACTCGCTCTTCACCTCGTGCAGCTCAACTGCGAGCGTTTCTTCCATCACATAGCCCTTGTGCTCGGAAAGCGCAGCCGGCAGGCGTGGGCAAGCCGTCATGAACCGGATCACTATACGATCCGTCACGTCAAAATTGAAATCCTTGCGCAGCTTTTGAACACGGTTGACGAACTCGCGAGCCATCCCTTCGAGACGAAGCTCGGGGGTCAGCAGCGTGTCGAGCACGATCGTGATCTGCCCTGAAGAAGCTGCGACCCGGCCGCCGGCTTTCCCCGCCTCGAGCACCGTCCGCTCCACGAGAATCTCTTCCCGACCGAGCTGGATGTCCTGAAACTGCACAGCTTCGCCGCGTTCGACCGATTTCAACTGGTCGGTGGTCAGTGTCTCCACAAATCCTTGGAGGCTCCGCATCCCGTCACGGCCGAGCTTCGGGCCGAGGGTCTTCCCGAGCAGCTTCGTGTTCAACCGTGCTTTGAGCGATACGAACTCACGCTCATCGGTCGAATACTCAACCGATTTCACATTGAGCTCTTCACGGACATACGAATCGAGCCGCTTGAGATTCTCGAGCTCGCCGCCCTCCGGATAGATAATCGTCAATTTTCCGAGCGGCTGACGAACCTTCAGGTTGTGGTCGTTCCGCAGCGCTCGCCCGAGGAGGATTACTTCCTCGAAAAGCTCCATCGCGTGCTCGAGCGCTTCGTCGATTGCCGACGCTCCGTCCGTCCGCGCGCTTACCTCGGAAACTTTCGGGAAAGGACAGAGGTGCACGCTCTCGCGATCAAAACCTTTCATCCCCTTGCTGAGGTTCAAGAAGATCTCCTCGCTCACGAACGGCGCAAGCGGTGCAAGCACACGGACGAAAGAGAGCAGAGCAGTGTGAAGAGTCGCGTACGCATGAAGTTTATCTTCGAGCTCTTCGCCTCGGTTCCCGACCCAGAACCGACGACGGTTGAGGCGGATGTACCAGTTGGTGAGCTGGTCGACGAACTCGAGAATCGGTTGCGCAGCAGCATAGAGGTGATACGTGCTGAGCGCGGAGTCCACCCCTTCGACAAGGGAAGCGACCTTCGACAGAATCCAGCGATCAAGCAGGTTTTCGGACTGCTTCGCCGGGATCTTTTCTGGCGTCCAGTCGTCGACGAGCGCGTAGGTGACAAAGAAGTTATACGCGTTCCAGAGCGGAAGCAGCGTCTGACGGACAACCTGCTTCACACCTTCCTTACTGAATCGAAGGTCCTCAGCTCGTGTGGCTGGAGAGGAAAGCAAGTACAAGCGCATCGCATCCGCGCCGAGCTCGTCCATGACCTCATCCGGCGGCGGATAGTTCTTGAGCGACTTCGACATCTTCTTCCCGTCTTCGGCGAGCACAATGCCGTTCACGACGACGTTGCGGAAGGAAGTCTGTCCGAAAAGGGCTGTAGAGAGAACGAGGAGCGTGTAGAACCAGCCGCGCGTTTGATCCAAGCCTTCAGCGATGAAATCTGCCGGAAAGTTGTCCTCGAACTCGGCCTTGCCTTCGAAAGGATAGTGCGCCTGAGCGTACGGCATGGACCCGCTCTCGAACCAACAATCGAGAACTTGCGGAATTCGACGCATGCGGGCTTCGCAACGCTCGCATGCGATGGTCAGCTCGTCGATGAAGTGGCTATGCAGATCGGTGACCGTCGCGCCGCTCAACTTTTCGAGCTCTTCGACAGAGCCGAGGCAGACCTCGTGGTCGCACTTTTCGCAGCGCCAGATCGGAATTGGCGTACCCCAGAATCGGTCTCGCGAGATCGCCCAGTCGCGAGCGTTCTCGAGCCACTTTCCGAAGCGCCCATCACGCAGGTGCTCCGGCACCCAGTTGATGCTCGAGTTCGCGTGCTGAAGGAGGTCTTTAATCGACTCGACGCGCACGAACCAGCTCGAAATCGAGCGATAGATGAGCGGGGTGTCGGTTCGCCAGCAGAATGGATACGAGTGCTCGATAGTCTTGTGAGAAACGAGCAATCCCCGCTCCTTCAGAGCCGCGATGACTTTCGGGTCTGCCGCTTTGAAGTGCAGCCCCGCAAACTCCTTAATCACCGGCTGAAACACGCCGTCCTCATCAAGAGGATCGACGACGGCGATGTTGTGCTTCTTGAATACCGCCAAGTCTTCCTCACCGAACGAGGCGAGGTGGACAATCCCGGTCCCTTCGTCATCCGCGACGAAATCTCCGGGATAGATCCGGAAAGCGTGATGCTCGCGTTCTGATTCGTAGTAAGCGAAAAACGGATCGTACTCGAGCCCGACGAGCTGCTCGCCGGTAACGGTCCCGAGAACTGTAGGATGCTGCTCCTCCGCTCCCTCGCCGTTTGACGACTTCGCGTGGGTGCCATTGGTGCCGTTCGTCCCGTTCGAGTGAGCGGCTTCGGTCTGCAGGCCCGGAAAGATTGACGGAGCAAGCGAGCTGGCGACGATGACAACTTCGTTCGCTTTCGGATTGTGGACGATCGAGTAGCGGATCTGATTGCCGACGGCGAGCGCCATATTGCTCGGCAACGTCCAAGGAGTCGTCGTCCAGATGTAGCAAACCACGCGTGCACCGCTCGGAATTGAAACTCCAAGGGTCGCAGCCGGATTACCGCGCAATACCGCTCGGACGGTGACAGCCGGATCTTGAACATTCTTGTAATTGAGGTTCGCTTCGAAGTTCGAAAGCGGGGTGTTCATCCCGCACGAATACGCAACGCACTTGAGCCCTTCGTAAATCAGCCCGCGATTCCACAGGCTTCGCATCACCCACCAAATGGACTCCATGAAGTCTTTGTCCATCGTGCGGTATTCGCGGTTGAAATCGACCCAGCGTCCTGACCGCTCGACGAAGAGGCGCCATTCCTTGGTGTAACGCAGGACGATCTTGCGGCACTCCTCGTTGAACTTGCCGACTCCGAACTCGCGGATCGCCTTCGCGCCGTGCAAATTCAGTGATTTTTGGATTTCAAACTCGATCGGAACACCATGGCAGTCCCAGCCGAAACGGCGGTCGACATGATAGCCCTTCATCGTAAAGAAACGGCCGACAACGTCCTTGATAGTTCCGGCGAGCAGGTGACCGTAGTGCGGAAGACCAGTCGCGAACGGAGGACCGTCGTAGAAGATATAAGACTTACGCGTCTCGCCTTTTTCGTCGCCGCCGAGGTGTGTGCTGAGATTCGGGTCGGTGCTGCGTTCGAAGATCGATTTCGCTCGCCAGTGCGCGAGGATCTGTTGTTCCAACTTCGGAAAAGAAATATCGGTGCTGACGGGTTTCATCGTGCTGAGAATACAGTGGTTGAGGATTTATCGGTTGAGCCGTGACGCCCCGAATGTGATTCGTGCGGTCCGAAGCATCTGCCTTTTCATTGATTAGCAACCGACCGACACCCACCGCGTTCACCGGCGGCACCACTCCTCGGACGCTAAAACCTACTCTCTTTCGCCTTTCTCACCTCACGCAGCTCCTGCTCATTTTGCAGGACAATTCGGAGCCAAAGAGCTCAAAAGGGGTCGGGCGTCAAAGACCAGAAGATTACCCTTTTTTTGCGCTGCCCACAAGACAGCCGAGCTCGAGCCGCTGCGCATAAAGCTCACCGGTTCCTTGAGCGGCTCCGACTCGGCGACAAAAAATCCCTCTGTCTCGGCCTTGTTTTTCTTCGGCTCCGGAGGCTTCGGCAGCGCTTCTTCCGGCACGACGATGCGGCCGTCGATAATCTGCGGATCATTGTCCGCTGGGGAGTTTGCGGTTTTGCTCGTGATGACCGGAACCCGACGTGTCTCAGGCTCGCTGCTGTCGTCGTTGAATGTCTTCGGACGGCAGTAAAACTTGAGCTTCTGTCCGCGGCCACTGGTTACGAGAAAAGGGGTGATCGCCCCGGCGGTGTTCTTTACGTCAATCCCCTCGATATTCGTCACGGAGTCCGCGCCGACTTCAATCTCCGGGCCGCGCACGAGCCCCCGCAAGCGGAATTGATTGATGTTGCCGTCGATCGATGAAACGTAGATCTGCTCTGCTCTTGGGTCGAGCCAAGCGTCTTCAACGAGCCCGGTTACGCTGCCGAGCGGGGACTTTTCCTTGCCGGTGTTCCCTTGATCGTCTTCCGCGTAGCGATCCCGGAGACCGAGCTCCTCCTCTGTCCGGAGCAGCCGCCAAAGCGTCAAGCCGCCGTTTCTTTCGACAGCGACAAAGGCTCTGCCGGATGGGTGAAACAGAATGCGGACGATCGGCGACCCGCCTGCGTCTCCGTATTGCTCGATCGACTCCAGGTTGTCCCTTCCCGCAGCCCGACCCGCAAAAACATGCCACGCGAAAACTTCGCCGCTGGTCCGTCCAAAAAGGAGCAGCTCCCCGCGGGGATCCCAAGCAAGAGATGGAAACGAACCGCTCACCCGGCTCATCCGATAGAGGATTTTCTGCTCCTGCAAATCAAACACGAAAACAGCAGAGAACTTGGCAACCGCAAGGTAGCGTTCGTCAGGACTGAGGGCGAGCGCTGATACCGGCTTCTTGCCAGTAAGGAGCGTTTTCACCTCAAGAATACCGTGACGGGCCCCCTTCGTAGCTTGCTTGTTTTCAGAATCAGGCTTAATTATGGTGCTAGATACGACGCTCCCGTCGCTTCCGCCGGTAAAGGCTCGAGACCCATCTTTGGTGATTTCAAAAGCATTTATCTCTCCCTGGTGACTCGCGTTCTGCACGCCATACAGATCGAGCTCGCTCAGGGGTAATATTCGGAAGTTCTTGTTTTGGGCGGCACTCGCAGAGGACTGCGACCCCGCTCGCTGCAAGTCCGCAGCTTTGTGAATGTCAGACGTCACTCCCTGCGGAATCTGAGCGTGAAGCTTTTGCGCTTCACCGGAAGCAAGCTGCAGAGCCGGGTCATTGATCTCCCTCGATTGGAGCCCAATCAAAGAGAGCCCGGTGTTGAGCGTGGGTCCGTCATGTGCGCAACCGGCAAGTGTGCCGACGGACATGGCTGACGCGAACAGAGCCGAAAACAGGGCGGCTGGAGCAAATGTCCCTGAAGACCTCGAGCCCAATCTGCTCGAACAGAAATTAGCGCTCAGCGATTTTGGAGCTGGGTGCCCACACAAATCGAGGGCTCCGAACGATCGGTGCCCAAAACGCTGGAGAGCGGCGAGCGAGAGAGCAAACTTAGCGCGAGCATTTGCCGCCATACTTGTTCCGATTGCCATACATGTTCAGTTGGAATGCCCTTCTCGCAAACCACGCCGCAGCGCAATGCGGCGGATTATATAAATTAGTTAGAATAGCTGTAATACGCAACTTATGGATGAAGCGAATTCACTCGATATCGACGAAACATTCCCTGAAGAAATTGCTGAAGAAGCATTGGAGCCGGAAGAACAAGAGCTTGCAGAAGACTGCACGTTCGAAGATTTTGCCGCGGACCGCAGAATAATCGACGCAATCGTCAAGCTCGGGTTCAACCACCCGACAGAAGTTCAACGAAAAGCAATTCCCCGAGCCGTCGAAGGGCACGATGTTATCGCCCAAGCGCAGACCGGCAGCGGAAAAACCTTGGCGTTCGTGGTGCCGCTGGTTCATTCGCTTCTCAAGGCATCAGCTGAAAAAGAGATCAATTATACTTTCGGCATCTGTGTCGTTCCGACGCGCGAGCTCGCGCTTCAGGTAACGCAGGTCGTCAATTCACTCGAGCTCGACCTGAAACCGGTCACTGTCATCGGCGGTGTCGACGTGAATCAGCAGCTGAAAGAGCTGAGAAACGATCCTCGAATCGTCGTCGGAACACCTGGACGGCTCCTCGATCTCATCAAGCAAAAGGCGCTTCGCCTCAACCAGTGCCGCTTTTTCGCGCTGGATGAGGTCGACGAGATGCTTTCCATCGGCTTCATCGAAGACGTGCGGTCCATCTTGTCGCGCCTCCCCGACCGCCGTCAGGGTATGTTTGTGAGCGCGACGATTACTCCGCGAGTAGAAATGCTTGCCAATAGCTTCCTGAATCATCCGAAGGCCGTCATGGTCGAGAAGATGGACACGAGCTCCGGTCCCGCGATTGAGCACCAATATTGCGAAATCGGTGGCGACCTCATGGCGAAGCCCGCAGCGCTCTGCGATATCATCGAAACACTGCGCCCACGCTCGGCGATCATCTTTTGTAACACCAAGTCGGACACCCTGCTGGTCGAAGCGCTGCTCCGTCGCCGCGGATTCGACGCTCGCCGGATTAACTCCGACCTGACCCAGGCGCAGCGCGACCGGGTGATGAAGAAGATCCGGAAAGGCGATCTCCAGTTCCTCGTAGCAACCGACATCGCTGCGCGGGGATTGGATATCGAGCAGATCGACCTGGTCATCAACTATGCGATTCACGAACAACCGGAAGCTTACATTCACCGCACAGGCCGAACCGGCCGCGCGGGCCGTCGCGGGAAAGCGATCAGTCTCGTCGGGCCGCGCGATTTCGGGGCGTTCCACTTCCTCACCAAAGTGCTCGAAGTGAAATTTCAAAAGATCCCGATTCCGACGGATGCCGAGGTCGCCGACGCTCGGCTGACCCACCTCTATGAAATGATCCGCACTCGCGAAATCGAAGTCAAAGAACGTGACATTCTCGTCGTTCGGCAACTTCTCCGCGAGATGGGCGGCATGACCGAAGCGCCGGAAGAGCTCGAACAGATTCTCGCCAAGGTGACCCGTTACACGATGGAGCACTACGTCAACACCGACGCCAAGAGCTTGGACGAAGAGCTCGATGCGGCGCCGAAGCCGGCAGAAGAGCGTCCCCGTGAGCGATCTCGAGAAGATCGTCGGGGTCGCCGCGACCGGGATCGAGATGGTGGCAGAGATCGTGATGGTGGCCGGGACCGGCGCCGGGACGAGCGTCACGCTGACGATGCGGAAGGAAATCGAGGCCGCCGTGATCGCCGAGAAGATGGAGACGACCGACGTGGACGTCGTGACCGCCGCCGCGACGATGAGCAAGCTCCGGCGTCAGCCGAAGGTAACCAAGCGCAAGAGAACCCGGACCTCGAATCGAACGGAAACCGCGATCACGAGCGTTCCGACGAAGGCCGCCGAGATCGGAACGATCGGCCGGAGCGTTCAGAGCGCCGGCACGCACCGCGAGAAGTTCGAGTTTACATCGGTCAGGGAACAGCTCAGGGGATGACCCCGGATCTCTTCTCGAATCTTGCGCAAGAGTTCGGCGAGATTCAACAAGACGATCTCCGTGCCATCGCGCTGCGTGAGCACTATGGATTTGTCGACGTGCTCGAACCGGCCGCTGAAGCGCTGATTCGCAACCTGAACGGCATCGAATACAACGGCGCTCAGCTCGCAGTTGAGCTCGCAGCAGTTCCGGCCGAGCGCGAACGCCGTCCACGCCGCGATGACCGACGTGGTGGACGACGCGACGGAGGAGACGATCGCGGACGACGTGATCGCCGAGGCGGACGTGGAGGTCGAGGAGATCGACGTTCACAGGGCCACGGTCATCGCTCCGACGACCGGAGATAAGCACCGATGGAACGAGTGACTCAGGGTGCACCGGGCTTTCGCCCGGTGCCGCGAACCGGCGTGATCTATGTCATGACCGAGGCTCAGCGCCTCGGTTTCGAGCGTGGCTCGAACGATTGGTCGAATCTAGGGCAGGGTGCTCCGGAAACCGGCATGCTTCCCGGCAGCCCAGAACGGATCACGAACATTGAAGCTCGTTTCGACGACTATGAGTACGCTCCGATCGACGGAATTATCGAGCTCAAGACGGCAGTCGCCGAGCTGTATAACCAGCGTTATCGAGCAGACAAACAAAGCAAATACACCCACGAAAACGTAGCCATCAGCTCAGGCGGGCGGTTGGCGCTCACTCGGCTTGTCTCGACCCTGGGCAAGGGGCATGTCGGTCACTTTCTCCCCGATTACACTGCCTACGAAGAGCTTCTCGACGCGTTTCATACGTTCTCGGCAATTCCGATGCTGCGAGATGCGAGCCGGAACTACGACTTCAACGTCAGCGATCTGAAGAACGAGATTCTCGGGCGCGGACTGTCGGCGGTACTGCTTTCGAATCCGTGTAACCCTACGGGCACCGTGGTTGCCGGCGAAGAGCTGCGCTCCTGGGTCAACACCGCGCGCGAGCTCGAGTGCACTCTCATCAACGACGAGTTCTATTCCCACTACCTCTACGACACTCCGGACCTCTCGGTCTCCGCGGCGCGTTATGTAGACGATGTGAACCAGGACCCGGTGGTGATTTTCGACGGACTGACGAAGAACTGGCGCTATCCGGGCTTTCGCATCTGTTGGACCATCGCTCCAAAACCCATTATCGAAGCTATCGCTTCAGCCGGCAGCTTCCTCGATGGCGGCTGCGCTCGACCGATGCAGCGCGCCGCTATTCGCCTCGTTGACCGCAGCTTCGCAGACCAAGAGGCGGCAGCAATCAAGAAGACATTCGCCGAAAAGCGCGACCTGATGTTTTCGACCTTGGGAGACCTCGGCGTTCGCGTGATTCCGAAACCGTCAGGCGGATTCTACTGTTGGGGAGACCTGAGCGAGCTGCCGCAGGGCCTGAATACAGGGATGCTGCTGTTTCGGAAGGCGCTCGAAGTTGGTGTCATCATCGTTCCGGGCGTGTTCTTCGACATCAATCCCGGAAAGCGCCGTCCGGACCGCGCAAGCCGATTCGGACACTTCGCACGGTTCTCTTTCGGACCGCCGATTGAAGAGATCGATCGCGGCCTGAAGAATCTCAAAAAGCTGATCGGCTAATCCTCACCTAAGCACTATGGCCTATTGGCTGGTAAAATCGGAGCCTGACGTCTACTCCATCGACGACCTCGCACGCGACAAGACCACCGCATGGGACTGCGTAAGGAACTATCAGGCGCGGAACTATCTGAAAGAGATGGCGGTCAAAGACAGCGTTCTTTTCTACCATTCGAGCACCGAGCCAAGTGGGGTAGTCGGGCTGGCGCAGGTGGTGAAGCTTGCGACCGCAGACGCAACGCAGTTCGACCCCAAGAGCGATTACTACGACCCGAAAGCGACGAAGGCTGAGCCGCGCTGGTTCGCCCCGGAGCTGAAACACATTCAGACGTTCAAAGAGATAGTCACACTGACCGAGCTGAAGAAGGAAACTGCGTTGAAGGGCATGGTGCTCCTTCAGCGGGGATCGCGGCTAAGCGTTCAGCCGGTGACCGAGAAAGAGTTCTCGAAGATTATCGCCCTGGCTCAGTAATTAGCTTTTCAAGCCTTCAGGGGTGGAAAGATACACCATCCGCTCGCCACGCGACCGGATGGCCGCCCGTACGACAAGCACTGCCGCCGAGATTCCGTAGATCTGCAAGACAAGCACTGCCTCTCGATGACCGAACGGAGTGTGCATTGCCACAAGCGGGATAAGTGCCAGGGCGATTCCTGCCCAGGGAAGCATCAACGAGACAAGGTAGGACCGAACGAAGAGCCGGGTCGCCTTTCGCTGCTCCCATTTCGTTGCGGTCAGCTCGGCAGCACTCGCGTGCATAATATCAGACGGATCCGAACGCCTCCTTCCGGCGCCGCGACGGTTGAAAAAACCAAAGAGGAGTAACCCAGCGAGGGTTATTCCCCATGTCGCGAAGACCATCTCTTTGATCTGGTGTTTGCTGAAAGAGATCTCCATGTACGAGGCGTAGAGCCAGGCAAATACCATTGCGAGCGTGGGGACGAGCATCGCAAAGCAGCTCAAGCCCCAGAAGAGGGAGCGGGTGTTATCACTACTCAGCGATTCGTCGCGGGTGTCGATTTCTTCCACCGGAAGGTCCTTGCTTTACGGAAAGACGATAAGCGTTAGTTGGTACCGAGTAACTGATCAAGAACGGCTCCGTCTGCGAGATCGTCAGTCAGCCCACGCGCGAGCCGGTGTTGAACCTGCACTGCGAAGTCATCGCGGGAGTTTCTCAGGATGGCAACCCCCGTGGCGCATCGATCGATATCGCTCATCAACGCGTAATCCTCCAATTGTTTTCCCTTTTCTCCCGCGAGCATCGAGAAACCGTTAACGAAGAGTCTGCGAGCTTCCGTATCTGAGAAAATGAGACCGATCTGAGGGAACCTGCTCGCGAGAAATCCCCACTGTTCTTCCGCAAGCGCGGCCCGGTCTTCCCCGACTGCTGCCGAGTCTCGGGTACCAAACTTTTCAGCAAACTCTTTTGCGACCACTGCAAGACGATCATGAAATTCGGAAGAGATAGCTACTCCTCCCTGATCCCCACGTCCCCCGGGGCCAGTCCAACCGAATGTGTAGGTGTTTAAAATGTCCCAAGCTGCCACAGCCGGCGTGCTGGTCTTGTTGAATTCGGTGTACGTGCGACGCATACTTGTCTGATAGAGATCCGTGTAGTGCCGATGAGCATCCGCTCGCTCGCGTTCGAGTCGTCCGCGGAGCTCCGGGTCGAGAGAATTGATCGGCGCACCGCTGAAATAACCGGCAGTAAAGAGGGCTTCCGACCTTTCCCAATTATGTCGCTCGGCGGCCTCGTGCTCCTCCGGTGTTTTCCCCGGGTCGGTAACGAAACCGGCGGCTTTCAGCTGCTCAGTCGACAAACCGACGTTCGGGTCACGGCTGAAAATAGTCCGTAAGAAGCGAACTCGAGCGTGACCGTCGATCACCTCTTTCTCCTCAGCAGACAGAACAGGACTGCGTGATCTCAAGGCAGGGTCCTTGGCGTCGAAAACAAATCCCTGCTCTGCAAGCTCAATGCTCTCTCGAACACTCCGTTTTTTGTAGTCAGCGGTAGCCTCCGCATCAAGCACGAAGAGACCACGAGTGACACCGGCGACCTCTCCGATGGCACCGCCGACCGCACCGACGATCGCTCCGGGAGGACCGAAGAAGACGCCGCCTCCGACCGCTCCAGCGACAATTGGGCTCGTCGTAGCGGTTGCAACCTGACGGTCATTGAAATTGACGAAGCTTCCGTCGGCGAATGTGAAATACCCGTCCGCCGCGGCGCCGACGCCGACAAGCGCCGGGCCGGCATAGCTTGCGACCTTAGGAGCAGCCCAGGTGACAAACTTGGATTGCGCAAGCCGCGAACCGGCAATTCGCGTGACCACCGCCTGACCGGCTCTGGAGGTTACGGCTGTCGAACCGATTCTATACAGCCCGTATGCGCCACCGCTCATGATCAATGCGTTTCCACCATGGCTACCAGCTTCAAGGGCGACCGCTCCGGGAACTCCAACCTGTTCGGTGGTGTAGGCCCACTGGTCGAAATCCTGATTGAGCAGAAAGATCAGCGAAGGCAGTACGGTGTGCCGGGTCTCGGGATCGTAGTCCGCCATACCGGCGCCGCGGAGCGATTCGGTCGCTACCGCGAGAATCGTCGCGGCTTTCATCGGATGCTGCTGAGCGTAACCCTGCACACGCCCCATTACCCGCTCGGCGAAGTTTGCGCGCGCCGCAGTAAGACGTGCTGACCAAGTTGTGCGGAATGATGTTCTGGCCGTTGTGAGCTCCTGTTGAAGAGTAGTCGACGTTTGACGAAGAGTTTGAACCTCGCCTTCGAGAGCGGCAATCAGTGCAGGATCCTGAGTGGTTGCTTTCTTTGCAGTCTCAAGCGCGGCCTCCTTCGCTGCCAGTTGGGTTCCAGCCTTCGCGCATTTCGACTCCAACGAATAAATCTCGCGCTGTCCGTTGAGGAACTCCTTCGTATCCTCCATTCCCTTAATCTTACCCTGCAGACGTTGACGGCTCTTTTCGAGTTCGGTAACGCGTGCCGTCTTTTGACCGGTGAGTGTCCCGAGCTCAGCGTCAACTGCCGCCAGCTCTCCCTGGAGCCGGGTCAAGCTCTGTTCCGTCGCGGCGAGGTCGCGCCTGATGAGCTCGATATTCGCTGCTCTGAGCTTTCCTTCCAACTCAGCGATACGCTGGTCGAGGGTTTTTTGGGCGGCAGGATCAGTTGCTTTTGCTCGCTCTGCGCGCTGTTGGGCAAGATCCTGCTCGAGGTCAGCCAACTTCACCGCAACGCCAGCCTGTTTCTTGGTATCGGCGAGAGATTCGGTTTGTGTCCGAAGCTCTGACTGCTCCGCAAGCAGAGTACCGCGGCGCTTCTCCAGCTCGGCAATCGCTTTTGCGGATTGGTCCGGTTTCGCAAGCTCCGCATCGATGTCCGCAATATCGGCATCAATTCGCGCTACCCGCTTCGAAGCCCGCTCGACTCCGCAAGCCCGCTCCGCAGTCGCTGAACGCGCGCGATCAACCCTGAGTCGCTGAACCTCGGCAGTCGCATCAGCATCAGCCGGATTGAGCTTGAGCTTCTCCTCGAGCTGCGCGATTCGAGCGTCCTTTTGCGCAAGATCGAGTCGAGCTTTTGCGAGGGCAACTTCTGCAGTCGCCTCAGCGTGAGCAGGCGTTCCAGCTGCAGCGCTACTCAGTGAGCCTTCTGCCTTCACAACCGCATCAGCTGCAGCGCGGACGGTTTTCGTGTCGGCTACCAGCTCTGCCACTCGCTGACGCTCAAGCTCCGGTGCGTAGTCCTTGCATGCCTTATTGTAGGCAGTTGCTTCAGGCTTGGACTTCATTTTCAACTGCGCGTGAGCCTCGTCCACTTCGGGCTTCATCGTGCCGTACAGCTTTGATTTCAGAGCAGTGCAATCTTCGCCGGCGGCGGTTGCCTCGCCAATTTGGCGTTCGAGGATCTCCCTCTGGCGAAGAACACATCGCGCGCGTCCGTCTTTGAGCTCTTGAATCGTTGTGTCGAGCCCGGTAGCACCGCCTTTCTGCTGCGCCTCGAGGACAGCGAGTCTCGACTGGAAAGTTTGCTGTCTCTTCGCCATCAGAGCCAGCTGTGAAGCCGCTTCGTCAGCGGTCAGGGTGCCGACGCCGGTCTGAAGCAAGCGTTCTGTATCCGCCAATGTCTTCGAAACGGCAGCAGCTTGCCGCTTATCGACCCAGTCCCAGAACCTGTTCCAACCCGTAAGTGAGCTGACCTTGATGTCTACATGCAGCGCCGACGAAACGCGTCCGCTGAGCGCGCTCAAACCGGTATGATCGGCAACCCACGAAAGGCCGCCACCGGCCCATCTGGTCAGGCGTCCCCGAAGTGTTTGAAGCTCGTCTGCAAGCGTTGTGCACCTTGAGGCGAACTTCCCTCTTGCCGCTTCCAGTTTATCAATCGGTTTGCCGTCGGCAGTCGCTCTCTGAATCTGATGCTGATAAGCGCGATCGACGTCATCCTTCATCTCGAGTAGGGTTCGCTTCGTATCGCGCGCCAGCTTCACATCCTTCTGCTTCGTAGCGCTGCTAACCTGTCTTTCAAGGAGGTCGCGACGATAAATGACCTCCCGGGCCCGGAGGTCTTCCAGCGCATTGATTCTCACCTGCACCGCGCTTTTTTCTGCCGGAGTGGCCGCTTTCGCGAGCTCCGCATCGAGCGCGGCTCTGCGAGTCGCATATGCTCTGCCGAATCGTTCTCCTCCGGCAGTCGCCTCTTTCAGACCTTCAGCGATCTCCTCGGGCTTCTTTAAAATTTTGAGATCCTTCGCAATCCGCTTCTCCGTCTCCTCAATGACTCTGTCGAGAGCCGCCTCCCGGCGCCCCGCAAGATAAGGCAACGGATTCACACGCTGCGCCGCCTCCGCCAAAGTGGTCATCGTGATCGGGCTCGGGCCATTTTGCCCAAGTGCCGCCGTCACAAGGGTAGCGGTTCGAATGGCAGCGCCGGCGTCACGCCCGTCAGGCTGCGGATGTTCTTGTGCGGCTGTGGCGCGCGACACGGGTATGACTGGCACCGGCGCCGGGCCGTTCGCACCGGCTGGAATCGCAGCAAGCTGTTGCGGCTGCGCTGCTGCAGAACCGGGATTTCCGACAGGTCCCGATTGAACGCCAGGAGCGCTGAACGCAATCGACGGAAAGCCGTTCGCATGCCCGAAACCGCGAGTCGCATCCGCTACAATCCGGCCGCCGGAAACCTGCTCTCGAGTGAAGTTGATATCTTGCGAAAGCGCGCCCGAATCTCGTCGAAGGGTGGTTCGCACACCGAACTCGTTTCTGCCGTCCTGCAGGCTCAGGAGATCCATCCGGCAGGCAAGAAGAGTCTGCCCGTCTCTGGCCGGGCCGGAGGCTTGATACACGGCATGATTCGGATCGAGTGAAACTCCGGTGACTCCTTTCACAAATCCAGCGAGCTCTCTGGCCTTCGCGCCAGAGCGATAATCGGCAAATGCCTGAGCGTCCGGAGTCACGAGCCAAACAGCGCCGTCTTTGCTGTAAATCCGCACGCCGCTTTCGGCATGCACGGCGACGAGCCCTTCTGTTCGCTCGTAGCTCATGTATTTTTGAAGTCGCTCGAGATGCTTATTGAAGGTGGAAAGCTGGCTCTCGAACCCGGCAAAGTCCCCCGCAGCCAATGCTTGATTCATCTTCGCAGCGGCGGAAGCGATATACGGTTTCCACTTGGCGAGCGACTCCTTGTCGAGCATCGCAGATTGGCGTTGGATCTCTTCGAGCACACGCTCAGCCCGTTTCGCTTCTTCGAGGACTGCCGCGGCGCGAGGTGTGCCCAGCGTCCGCTCAAGCTTCTCCTTTTCTAGTTGAACTTGAATTGCCGCCGAAGGGGGTAGCGCGACACTTGCATCTCGTAGCTGAGCGGGTTGACGTTCGGCGGGCGGTGCCTGACGGACCGGAGCCGATAGATCTAATCCGGGATTTTCCGATTTTGTTGCCGCTGCGGGACCACCCATAGAAACCTCGTAGGAACTTTCGAACAACCATTGCACGAGACGATTGAGAAGCGGCTCCTTCCCGAAAACAAAAAACACTCGCGCATACATAGGTTATGCATAATTTTTCAAGAGGGTGCCGGATGCGCAGATCCGGTCTGATGTGGGCAGATTCCATCAGATGAAGGCGCACGTCCCCCCGAGCGGCGCCGTGCCGCTTCGAGAGGGTATGCGAATGTTCGTGAGATTACTTCGGCACGACCAGCGAGGAGAGATCGAGCCGCGGGCGACCGTCTGGGTCAACCGATACAGGAATTCCAGTTGGAACGGTATTTCTCGGGCTCGCCACGCCTGCGCTCTCAACAGTCTGCGGTCCAGGTGCCGTCCCGTCTGAGATCGTGAGCGTATCCATGATTCGCATCACGGGCGGGTTCATCGTCGCGTCCCTGAATTGCAAATAGCCGGATGGAGAGACGGCGAGAGCGGCTGTTCCATCTTGGCCGACCTTGATTGGGCTCGTCCGGTTCAGCCGGAGCCGCACCATACCATATTGATCAACCGCGAACGGCGGTCGGCCGGTTGTCGGCGCTATCCGTATGCTGCCGTCCGAGGCGACCTGAAGCGGGATCTCGAACACCGATCCCACGTCCAGCGAACGTTGGATCGGCAGGGCGCCGGAAGCGGGACGGTTGTCCGTGCTGAAGGTACCAGTCGCCGAATCAAACTGAACGGGCGTGAGCGCGTTCGCTCCAAGCTGGAAGCTGAGCCCACCTCGGGAAAGCAATAAGCTTGGCGTGTCGCGATCGGGCGTCAACGGATTCAAAGTCCTCGAACTTCCGGAAGAGGTGAGTAAATTGAAGCCCGAGTTCTGGCGCGGAGGTGCGCCACCAAGCCGCACTTGCGACGGTGCCGACATCCGTTCGAGAAAGTCAGGAACGAATTGACTGGCGGCTGCGCTATCGACTGCGAGCTCTCCATTCGGACCGAGACTCAGAGGCACTGTACCTCTCGCGTCGACACGGAGAGGAATTTGCTGCCCGGCGACTCTAAAAGTAAGCGCGCCGGTGGGATCGAGCCCGATCGGCAGTAGTCCGCCCTGGCCAACGGTAACTGGGACCGGAGTACCGGTGACGGGGAGGATCTCGATGGTCTCGGTCGTTCGAGGCGTAACGCCAACCTGCGCTGAGCGAGCTCGTGCGACCCGTGTCGGATCCACGGGCTCTCGAGGCCGCGAATCGTCCCGATTTTCTGCGGGAGGAACCGGACGAACACCATCGTCAGGATTCGGTGCGGGCGCCTCACCGGCGCCATCAGGAGCCACACGTGCTCTGCGTGGCTCGGTCGGGGATACTGAAGCTGGAGAATCGGGTGCAACGCCTGCGGGCCGCGTAGCATCCGGCTGCGCTACGGGGTTTCCGGTCGCACCGGAAGTCACCGTCGCTCGTCGTGTTGGGTCAGGTTGCGCTGCGGCAGTACCGCTAGCATCCGGAGCCACCGCTGCGCGGCGTGTCGGATCTGGCTGCGGGGCGGCTGCGCCGCTCGCGTCGGGCGCTACTACAGCCGTTCGCGAAGGATCAGGTTGCGCCGCGGCGTTACCGCTTGCGTCTGGAGCTGCCGCTACGCGACGTGTCGGATCTGGCTGCGGGGAGGCTGCGCCCGTCGCGTCAGGCGCTACTACCGCCGTTCGCGTAGGATCGGGTTGTGCAGCAGCGCTACCGCTTGCATCCGGAGCCACCGCTGCGCGGCGCGTCGGATCGGGTTGCGGGGCGGTTGCGCCAGTCGCGTCCGGCGCTACTACCGCCGTTCGCGTAGGATCGGGTTGTGCAGCAGCGCTACCGCTTGCATCCGGAGCCACCGCTGCGCGTCGCGTCGGATCAGGTTGTGCCGATGCCGCACCACTTGCGTCCGGAGCGACCACGGCTCGGCGCGTCGGATCGGGTTGCGCCGCGGGGCTACCGCTTGCGTCCGGAGCCACCACTGCACGGCGTGTAGGATCGGGTTGTGCCGCAGCAGCACCACTTGAGTCTGGAGCCACCACGGCTCGGCGCGTCGGATCGGGTTGCGCCGCGGCAGCACCGCTTGAGTCCGGTGCGACCACTGCACGGCGTGTAGGATCGGGTTGTGCCGATGCCGCACCGCTTGGATCTGGAGCCACGTTTGCTCTTCGAGTTGGATCCGGCACAGCATTCGCCCGGCGGCCTCCGTCAGGCTCGCCATCTGGGGCGACATTCGCTCTGCGAGTTCCATCATCAGCGGTGACATTGGCACGTCGCGGACCCGGTGTTGCCGGAGGTACTTCCGGCGGCGGTGTAGGCTCGGTAGCCGGCGGTTCCTCAGGAACAGGCGCCGTCGATGGCCGAGGCATCGCTGGCTGCGGTTCTCGGCGCGGACCGGCGTTCGGATCGGGCACTGGAACCGATGGAGGTTGCGGGGTCGGAGCCTCGGAAGGGTTCGGGTCCGGTATTTGCGATGAAGGCAGAACTCGGCCCGGCTGTTGAGCCGCAGCGGTTGGAATTTGAACGTTCGTGTCGGGCACCCATCCGACGTTCCCGTACATGCGGCGACCGTAACAATCGGTCCATTGGTTGGCCTGATGTAACTGACGTTCGAGCTGATAGGTCCCATCTGCTTTAGAGCGGGAGAGCCGAACCTGTTCGGTCCCATCGGTGCTCATCAGGTAGACGTAGTCTGCCCCATCGTTCTGCGCAGTATGGTGCACATCGAAACTCTTTTTCCCACCCGACGACGGAAGCTCGATTCGACCTGTTCGCGAATCGAAGAGCTGCTGCACAGCTTTTGGATCAAGGCTTTCGGTCTTTACCTGGTCGGCAGGTTTGTAGACGATGATGTTTCCGGCATGGCGAGCGATCGAGAGAACGCCCTGACAGTATCGAGGATCCGTAACCATGATATCGGCTACGTGGTACTCCATCGTCGCCTTCATTCCGGGAGGTGCGCCAATCCGAATTTCGGCCTTCGATGCGCGCCCGTATTGGTCGACGAATACGGGCTGCCCGTTCTGTTGCGTAAAGTTCCAGTTTTGACCGCGATCGTTTTGCAACCATCCCGGAGTCGTAATTGTATCTTTTCCGGCGAGCGAGGTTTTCGGGTCGAGCGCCATCGATCCGATGCGAGCGCCGTTCGAGTCGTAGAGCTGCCCTTCAGAGAAGTAGTAGAGGTTGGTCCCTTCCGGGGCGGGCCCGGTCTTGGCTGCGTCGCGCTTGCCTTCGGTGTAAAGGCGACGGGTGTTCTGACTGAGTTGCTCGGAATGACTCAACGCCGGTTGATAAGCGGGAACTTGAACCGTCGGCTGGCAGACAACAGATTCATAGACCACAGGTTGACATGTCACCGGCTGACACGCGGGTTCGCAATGTCGATGACGGATGGCACTCACTAGATTTCTTATTGGTCCGTTACCGTTCCCCATACATCCTTCGCGTCGCAATTCGGAGCGTTTCTTACTAAAATCATTATGGTGTGCTGATCCCTACCTGTATCGCCGGAGGAAGCGCGCGATAAAAGTGGATGGAGCGTGAATTGCTCTAACCGGTGTTTTAAACCGGCCATCCACCCCCAGAGAATACAAGGCGCTACGGGGGAGTAGCGCCAGGGGCGACAGCGCTTACGGCATCGCGGTGGTCAGGTCTTTGAGGTTGGTGACGCCGGTCGGGTTGACCGCGATCAACCGACCGTCCTCGAGCCTGAGACCGAAATCCGCGAGCAGCTGATCCTGTCGGTCGTGCACGGCGTTCTTGTCCGCGTCGGAGCCGTTGCGCAGAAACTCTCGGTAGAGCTTCGGCGTGACGGGCTTCGACGGGTCCTTCTCGTTCTGCCACGAGACGTAGGCCGCGAAGCCCGGGAGATCCGGGTTCTGGCCGACGGTCGCGACGTCGGAGGAGGGGCTGGCGGTGCCGAAGTGCACGAAGCCGAAGGCCACGCAGAACAGCGCGATGACGGCGATGGCGGTGCCGAGCTGCCAGACGCGCATGCGCGAGCGGATCGCGCCGCGCACCGCCATGATCCCGAGGACCACGGCCAGCAGGCCGGCGACGGCCTTCACCCACCAGTAGCTGAGCGCCGGGATGGCGGGTACGTCCGGCAGAGCGGACTGGACCTGCTGCACCGACGGGAGCTGCTTGTGGACGCCGAACCAGCCGAGCGTCACGAGCGCCATGGCGAAGACCCCGATGTAGCCCGCCGTGATCCACCAGTTGCGCTGGGGGGGCACGTACGAGCCGCGCTTGAGGTAACCCATGACCAGGATCGCGACCACCACGAGCCAGCCCGCGACCAGGCGGGCGGAGCTGTAGTGGTAGAGCGCCGGCAGGACGACGAGGATCGCCAGACCCGTGAGGCCGGCGGTGATGCCGTCGCGCGTGTACTGACGGGCGCGGGGCGACGCGGACAGGCGGCTGCGCAGATTGTTCAACATGATCGAAACCTCTTTCTTCGAAACTGGGGACACTGAATCCGATGAATCGGCGGAAACGCCCTCAACTCCACCTAGGAGCGGGCACGCCGACGTGCTTCGAATGCGAGATCTCGCATCCCAAGGACGTCAACGAGCTAGCGACCGAGTGGAAAATTGAAGAGATGTTTAAATCAGTGAAACGTTGTGAAGCGAGAGATCAACGAACACATGTCGACAACAAGACGAAGAGGAAATGGATGAACAAAAAACCTTGAGAAACCTTTAAAAAAGCAATTCACTACTCCATATGAAATTTGGGACCGGAGTCCCGCTAAGAGACCGTCGCACATAACCCGAGAAAACTACCCTCGGATCTCAACTAAGTTATGCTGTGATGTTTCAGGGGGTGATGGGTAAACCCTGCGATAGATCAGGTTCTGTCACGAACCGCTGACAACAGCCGCGCTCCGACCTGCGAAAAACCGAAACATTTCAAGGGCTAGTACTTCCCACTCGGAACCCGCGATTCCGGGGGTCACAACCGCGAACGAGGTCTTTTTCTGACTCGCCTAAGACGTTATGGATACCGACACAGGCTGTGCGGCGTGAGGGCTTTTGAGAAGGAACAGCGCATGAAAATCTCCGGACAGATTGTCGACGTACTCGCCGAAGCGATCTTCCCCGGAGAGCTAGAGATAGCTGACGGCCGCGTAGCGAAAGTTACTCGGCTACATGCCGCTCCAGACCAGGTCATCCTCCCCGGCTTCGTCGATGCACACGTTCATATTGAAAGCTCGATGCTCGCGCCGTCCGAGTTCGCACGCCTCGCTGTCGTTCATGGGACCGTAGGAACGGTCTCCGATCCGCACGAGATCGGAAACGTGCTTGGTGTCGAGGGCGTTCGCTGGATGATTGAGAACGGCAAAACTGTTCCTTTCAAATTCAATTTCGGCGCCCCGTCCTGCGTGCCGGCGACTACATTCGAGACCGCCGGTGCCGCAATCACCGCAGCGGAGGTCGATGAGCTGCTTTCGCTGCCGGAGATCCGTTATCTCTCAGAGATGATGAACTTTCCGGGCGTGCTCTTCGGGGATACCGAGGTGCACGCCAAGCTTCAGTCGGCAAAAAAAAGGGGCAAAGTCATCGACGGGCATGCCCCCGGGCTGAGAGGTGAAGATGCCGCAAGATACGCTTCGTTCGGTATCACCACCGACCATGAGTGCTTCACCGCCGACGAGGCTCTCGACAAAATCCGCGCCGGAATGTCCATCATCATTCGCGAAGGCAGCGCCGCGAAGAACTTCGAGGCGCTCATCGGCCTGCTGCGCGAGTTTCCGGAACGAATCATGTTTTGCTCGGACGACAAACACCCGAATGATCTTGTAGCGGGGCACATCAACCAACTCGTAAAACGAGCGCTGGCGGGTGGGCACGAGCTCTTCTCCGTGCTGCGCGCCGCTTCACTCAATCCGGTGAAGCACTACGGTCTGCCGATCGGACTGCTTCAGGAAGGAGATCCCGCAGATTTCATTGTGATGGACAGTCTCAGAACGCTGAATGTTCTCGCAACCTACATCGACGGCAAAAAAGTAGCTGAACATGGGAAGTCGTTGATCGACCGCCAGCCGATCTCTCTCATCAACAATTTTTCTTGCGCAAATATTTCGCCTGGCGAACTTGCGCTCCCAGCCGGAAAATCTTCAATCCGGGTCATCGAAGCTTTACCCGGTCAGCTCATCACCAAAGAGCAGACGATGAAGGCCCGCATAATGAACGGCTGTGCAGTGAGCGATCCGGAGCACGACCTCCTCAAGCTCGTCGTTGTCAACCGCTACAAAGCTGCTCCACCGGCCATTGCCTTTGCAACCGGATTCGGTCTGAAGCGCGGGGCGTTGGCATCGAGCGTAGCACATGACAGCCACAATATCGTCGCGATTGGAGCCGGTGATGACGAAATTGCGGACGCCATCAACCTCGTGATCGAGAACGACGGTGGAGTGTCGCTGTCCTGTAACGGTACGCGCTCTGTCGTTCCCCTCCCGATCGCCGGGCTCATGTCTGCTGACGACGGATACAAAGTGGGCAACGCCTACGAAGAGCTCGACCTGCTCTCGAAGAAGCTGGGATGCAGCCTGCCGTCGCCTTTCATGACTCTGTCTTTCCTCGCGCTCCTCGTGATTCCCGACCTGAAGCTCAGCGATCTCGGGCTTTTTGACGGTCGAACCTTTCAATTCGTTGATCTGTTCGTCGAAAGATAGTTTAAGAATCGCTGGAAAACCGTGGCTCCTGAAAAGCTCCAGGTCAGAGCCCGGAGCTTCCGCCACGCTTGGAAAACGGCTGAGGAGAAAAGCTATGTCACGTCCGGTCACGTTAGGTTTAGTGCAGATGAGCATGGACCGCTCGGCGGCAAAGAACCGAGAGAAAGCTGCACAGATGGTTCGCGAAGCTGCCTCCCAGGGCGCTGAGATCGTCTGCCTGCCCGAGCTGTTCACCAGCCCATACTTTTGCACCATCGAAGATGCCGGCTTCGAATACGCCGAGGAAGCTGCAGGCAACACCATGTCGGCTCTTTCCAGGGTCGCTCAGGAAGCGAAGGTGACGCTCGTCGGCGGTTCCATCCATGAGCGAGCCGGAGATAAATACTTCAACACGTCGCTTCTCTTTGACCCGCGAGGGAAACAGATCGGAAGCTATCGCAAGACACATATTCCCCACGACCCGGGGTTCTATGAGCAGCACTACTTTGCACCCGGCGATACGGGGTTTCGGATCTTCGAAACAAAAAAGGCGAACGTCGGAGTGCTCATCTGCTACGACCAGTGGTATCCGGAGGCAGCGCGATCCACAGCTCTCCTCGGAGCGGACATCATCTTTTACCCAACCGCCATCGGCACGGTGAAAGGAATTCCGGAAGCCGAAGGAAGCTGGCAGGAGGCGTGGGAAAACGTCCAGCGCGGTCACGCAATCGCAAATGCGCTCGTCGTCGCCGCGGTCAACCGGGTCGGCACCGAAGGAGACACCACCTTCTGGGGCGGCTCCTTCGTTTGCGATGCCTTCGGAAAGACCCTCGTGCGCGGAGGCAACGACGAACAAGTGCTTGTCTGCCAGGTCGATCTCGATCATTCTGCTGCAGTGCGCAAAGGATGGCGTTTCTTCGAAAACCGCCGGCCGAGAGCGTACAAGCAGCTCACGCAGGAGTGAGCACTGCCTCACTCTCACGGTAGCCAATGCGGAAATTTCTTCGGTTCTTCGCCTACGCGTTTTCTTTCGTCATAGGCGCCGCGGCGACTTTCTTCATTGCCGCTACCGTCTTCGACATGAACGTGCTCGGACTGTTCCTGACGTCGGCCACAAAGGTGGTCGGCGTCTTCGGCGAAAAATTCCCCGCGCTTCATACGAAATACGGCGAGCTTCGGATCCGCAGCTCTTCCAGTCCAAAGGGGCAATATCTCGAGATTGCATGTGCATCGTGTAACATCGATAACCCGCTGCTCTCCTCTGTTCCCTTCCGCACTCAATCAGGTCTGCTCCGCGGATTCATGAAGAACGACCATTTTGCCGGAGAGGCGATTCTCGACCAGGTGACTGCGAACATCGAAGCGGAATGGCAGAGCTACAGCGCCACAGGTTCCTTTGATCTGAAGGAAACTGAGATTCAGAAGATCTACCTCGCACTCAAATCCATCGTGCCTGAAGCGGAGCAAGCAAAGATTACCGGAACAGTGAAAGGCCGCGGCCGGTTCACGTGGCCTCACATCATGCTGCAGTTCGAGCCGAAGGTGAAGGACTTCACCGTCTCGGGCCTCATTGATACGGCGCGTTACAAAAGCGGTCAGTTCGACTACCACGCCGAAGATGCAGACGGGAACGACATCGTCATCACCGGCGGTGAAGGCACTGCAAACTGGCTGCCGCTGAAAGAAATTGGTCCGCATCTTCCGGCGGCGATTATCGCAATTGAAGACCGCGGGTTTTACAATCATCCGGGTTTCGATATCGAGAGCATCGTCAGCGCGACGCACGACAACAAACGACTCGGAAGATTGAAACGCGGGGGAAGCACCCTCACCCAACAGCTCGCGAAGAACCTTTTTCTGACCGACGAAAAGACATACGCACGAAAGCTCCGCGAGCTTCTGTATGCGGTCGAAATCGACAAGGAGTTGGGGAAGAAGCGCGAGCTCGAGCTCTACCTCAACATCGTGGAATGGGGCCCGAACATCTACGGAGCGAAGGCAGCCTGCCAAACCTATTTTCACAAGCTGCCGAGCCAGCTCTCACCTGAAGAAGCAGCTTGGCTGGCGGCGATTCTCCGCAGTCCTAAAAAGGATTATGAGCGGCAATACAAAGCGAACCGACCGAACATGGTTCTCGTGAGCTATGCTCTTCGTTACATGCGCAGCATCTCAGACGAGGAGCGGCAGGCGGCGATGGGGCGCCCGATTCTCTTCGCGCATTAGTCTCGCGGCGGGCCGGCGGTCACCCCAGCGTTAACAACCGCTATCGAGATCCGGGTGCCGGCGGTGATATTCCAGACACTTTTCATATCCCTCTGCGGACTGCTTGCGCAGCGCCGGTTCGCGGTCATCGAGCCCAATAGTGAGCCAGCGGTCAGACGTGATTTCGCCCATCTCGATGACGGCGAGCACGGCAGACTGAGAGAACAGCTCGAGCCGGTGATTCTTCGCGGCGCGCAGCTTCTCACCCGAGGAGCGCCACACGGCAGCCCACGAATCCACCAGCGGCTTGTTATCATTGAAGCGGCGGCTGAACTGAAAGGCCGGAGTGTCGTTCCCGTTTCCGGTGCGCGTGTCCAACCAAGTACCTGAAAAGGTGAGCCGGGGCACCTCTCCAGGCTGAAAATGAGCTGTGTTCACCGGCGTCGGCCTCGTATCGCAACGCGCGAATCCTCCGCCGACCTGGTAGCACTCCGAAGTGTTCTCTTCCCACGGAAATGAGTAGTCGCCCGACTGATCCGACGGGATCCCCAGCGCGGATGCCAGCTCGAGAGCTTCGCTACCGACAATGACGAATTCTTTTTGCACCCGATCCGGCATTCTGGCTGCGAATGCGGCCGGTAAAACGCGTAAAAAGGTAAGTGCTATGCTCAACAGGAATGGTGAGAGTAAGCGCAGATTTCTTGTTTTCATGGCTTCGGCTATTATTTTTTAAAGCTGGGCACCCGATCTGATCTACCCAGAGCCGCGACCTTGAGCAATGACACTTGAACATTGGGACTATTTCTACCTCACCGCGCACACGGCTCTCATCGCCTTTAATCTCTTCGGCTGGGTAGTCCCCCTAACACGTCGCTTGAATCTGTTCGCACTCCTCGCAACAGGCCTGTCGTGGACAGCGCTCGGTTACTGGTATGGGCTCGGCTACTGCCCGCTCACCGATTGGCATTGGCAGGTTCTCGAAAGGCTCGGTAACCAAAATCTGCCGCGCTCTTACATAACGTATCTCGCCATCCGGATGTTCGGCATTCATCCGAACGAAGACTGGGTGGATGTAGCTACCGCAACCGCTTTCGGTGCCGCCCTTCTCTGTTCAGTTGTTGCGAACATCATGGAAAATCGGCGTGAGCGTGCGTAACCCAAACCACAGGTCGCCGCGACTGAAAATTTAACAGCTCAACTCCTCGCAGCCGCTTACCTGGAACCCGCTGTAGTTCGGGGGACTGCCGGCGGAGTTGCACGATGCCGCATCTTTGAAATCGTAACAAAAGCCTCCCGCGGAATTGGCAACGCTCGGGCTGGTCGAGTAGAGCGGGCTGCAGGTAACTTTGTAGCTATTGCTGGGCTGTTCGCACAGAGCGCCATTCCATTTGCATGGACCGGACCACGTGTAGTTGCCGTAGCAAAACTGAGGGGGCGACGCTATCGGAGAAGGAGCCGGCGGCGGCGACGGTGGTGGGGGCGGCGGCGGAGGAGGAGGTGGAGGAGGCGGAGGTGGAGGGGGCGCAGCGTACGTCGGCGCGGGAGATGAAGGTGGTGGTGGAGGCGGGGCCTCTGGCGACTCCGGATCCTGCTGAGCGCTCGTTGCGCACGGCGTGTAGGAACCTTCGTCGAGCTGACCTGCAGCATTGGAGAACTGGCACTCGACACTTTTACCGAATAGGCGTACAGCGACCAACACGACGAGTGCAACGACGAGAACGATGATTATGTATTCCGCCAAACCTTGGCCGCCCGAAGGCAAGATTCGCGTGCGCATACGCCCAGGGATAACATATCTGCGAGCCCCCACCCTAGGGCGCTTTTTGAGAATGGACAGCTCGGCGCATAACGAGCGTCGAAAATCGGAAGATTGAGCGCGGACGGAAGGGTTTCATTTGGCACCGCAGAGTCAGGAACTATCGTCGAGCCCACTCTCTCAGGTACGCTCAACATGGCACCCGGTATTGAGGTCCGGTTACGAGCACAGTTAGGAAATAGAGAAATGAGAAAGCGCGCGAGACAGGGCGAAACCTGTGAACATGGTGTTCTCGCGCGCTTGCTGAACAAACGATAGCCAAGCTTCAAATGCCGCCTCCGTCAGTGAATCCGGTTTCGTCCTGTACCGGAGCGGCGACCTCTGCGTCATCAGTAGGATTGTGCACGCAGATGATCTGGACGTTCTGCTGAAGCGCCTTGATCGCCCGTTCAATCTCTCTCGCAGAGACCGACCAGGCGACCCCAATCAGACCTCGCCGTGACCGTTCTGCTCGGTGCTCGTGCATCTGTTCCAGAACGGCCTCGAGCAGCTCGATCAGCTCGTCTCGGTCCTCTCCTGATTGATAGACGATCGGAATGTGCTGGAGGAAATACGCCAGACGGGTGGTGACACCGTAAACGGCAGATCCATCGAACTGGTCGAGGGGGTCGCCATCTTGTTCCGGCCCGGGAGCGAACGATGGGCGATCGCGTTTCACCTCGGAGATAAGCCAGCTCCCGTAGTCCGCGGAGAACTTGACGGCGATCCGGATCGCCGTCATCAACCGGCAGTCCGTGAAGGGTATCTTTTGGTCAGCCATGATAGTGCCCCTCGAGGTTGAAATCCGTTGCGCGTACAAGCAGCACGACCAACGGATTTCTTGCTCTCGGGGCGAACCTGAGCTCTGTCTCACACCGCTCGTCGCATGCCATCGGCAATCCACGTGCGGCGTAAGTGAAGATTTCGATCAGGGGTGGAGAGAGCGGAGAGAAAGCAGTCTAAGAAGTGAACTGCAAAAAGTCAAAGTCGCTCGGCTACTCACCGAGATATGCTTCCCTGACCTTTTCGTTTGCTGCGAGTGCTTCTGCGGAATCTTCAATGACAACCGTACCGGTTTCCAGAACGTATCCCCGTTTGGCGACCTGGAGAGCGAGGTGCGCATTCTGCTCGACGAGGAGCACCGTCAGCCCTTCTCGGTTCAGCTCGACAAGCGCAGCGAAGATCTTTTCGACCAGCAGCGGTGCAATTCCCATCGAGGGCTCGTCCATCAGGAGCAGCTTCGGTCGGCTCATCAGCGCTCGCCCCATCGCGAGCATCTGTTGCTCACCACCGGAGAGCGTGCCACCGCTCTGCGAAGCGCGGTCTTTCAAAACCGGGAAGAGACTGTACACCTTCTCCAGATCGCGCTCGATCCCCGCGTCATGGCGGAGAAACGCTCCCAATCGAAGGTTCTCGGAAACGGTAAGGCGAGGAAAGATCTTGCGACCCTCCGGAATCTGCACGAGCCCTTTTCCCACGAGCTCGTGCGATGGAGCGTTGGTGACGTCCTTCCCCTCGAACCGGACCGTGCCGGAGCGGACCTTGAGGACCGAAGAGATGCACATGAGGGTTGAGGTCTTTCCAGCGCCGTTGGCACCGATAATGGTCACTATCTCGCCCGGATAGACGTTGAGCGACACACCGCGCACCGCATCGATCGGTCCGTATCCCGCGCAGACGTTTTGGAGCTGGAGCATTGCTTCCGCCACTTACGCTTTCCCCAGATAGGCAGAGATAACTTTTTCATTGGCTCGGATCTCTTCCGGAGTGCCTTCAGCGATCTTATTGCCGTAATCGAGCACTGCAATCCGATCCGAGATTCCCATGACAACTCGCATGTGATGCTCGATGAGCAGCACGGTAATCCCTTTGCTCTTAATCTTGTTGATGAGCTCCATGAGGTCCACCGACTCGCTTGGATTCATTCCCGCCGCAGGCTCATCAAGCAGAAGCAGCGTAGGGCCCGATGCGAGAGCACGCGCAATCTCCAGCCGGCGTTGATGGCCATAAGGCAGGCAACCCGCTTCTGTGCCCGCATACTCTACGAGCCCGACGAATTCCAGCATCTCCCGGGCTCGCGAGACAGCCTGGCGCTTTTCTTTGAAGTGGCGCGGGAGTCGAAGCATGCTTTCGAAGAAGCCGACCCTGAGATTTCGATCCATCCCGACCAAAACGTTTTCGAGCGCCGTCATCGTCTGGAAGAGACGAATGTTTTGAAACGTCCGGGAAACGCCGGACTGGGCGACTACTTCGGGACTTCGCCGAGAACGCTGCCACACCACGGCGCCGCCAATCAGTCCCAATATACCGCAAGCGAATGCCACCACATCGAACCTGGTCGTGAGGAGCGCACCGATGAGCTCGCACAGATCTCCAGCGGCCTTCGACCAAGGAAACGGCTCCTGGTAAATATAGTTGGAGATTACTACGGCTTCCCAGATCTCCTCGATATGAAACGAGAGTAGTGCGCCGAGGAACGTAATAATCGTGATTGCAAAGAGCCCCGCGAACGTTTTCGCGGTGAAGGATCGTCGGACATCTTTCCCTCCGAAGAGAATCTCTCCATCGCTTGGCGTGTAGATCCCGGTGATGGTGTTGAACAAGCTGGTCTTGCCTGCACCGTTTGGCCCAATAACGGCAAATATCTCGCCTTTGGCGACTGACAACGAAACGTCGTTCACAGCGGTCAAGCCGCCAAACCGTAACGTAACGTTTTTCAGCTCGAGCAGGCTCATGCGTCGGTCTCCAGCTCTCGCTCCCCGAATAGCCCATCAGGCTTCAGGCGCATGACGAGCACGAGCGCCATCCCGAAAATAAAGAACTTCCAGTTGCTCGGGCTGAAGAAGACGCTTCCGCTCTGGATGAGCCCCCTGCGCATCAGGAGCTCGGAGAGCTTCACGAGAAAGATCGAATTGAATCCGACCATGAGCAGAGCACCGAGCAGTACACCTCGAATGCTCCCCATTCCACCGACGATGACAATGCAGAGCGCCGTAATCGAAATCTGAAAGTCGTAGTTGCCCGGCTCACCGCTCGATCCCAGGTATGCCGCGTACAGAGCGCCTGCAAGGCTGCAGATTGCGGAGCCCACCGCGAGGGCCAACAGCCGTGAACGGGAAACCGGAATCGCCATGCACTTTCCGGCAAGCTCATCCTCCCGGATTGCAATCCAGGTTCGACCCACTCTCGAATGTTCGAGGTTGCGAACGAGCAGCACCACGAGAAAGAGGATCAGAAGAAAAAGATAGTATCTCGGTTGGTAGAATGCGGGATCGAATTCGTAACCGAACACGTTCGGTGGTGGGAGCGGGTTGATGCCCTGCGTTCCTTTGGTAACCGTCTCGACGTTCCGCAAAAGCGACTGAACGATCTCACCGAATCCCAGGGTAACGATTGCAAGATAATCCCCGGTCAGCCGCATGATCGGGAGGCCGAGAATCACCCCCGCGAACGCGCCAATCAATAAGGCAAGCCCTGCGGCGGAAAAGAAACCGAGCTGGAAAGGATAAATGTCGCAGGTCAGTATCGCATACGCATAAGCGCCGATTGCCATGAATCCCGTGGCGCCGAGATGAAGCATGCCGGTGTATCCGGTCACCACATTCAGACCGAGCCCGAGGATTGCAAAGATGAAAATCTGCTGAAGGGAGTCGGCAAAGCTCAGCTCGCGTGGCAACACAAGGTCAAGCAGCGGTAACAGCAACGCGACAATCAGAATCGCCCAGTAAGAGTGCTTGCCTAGGAACGTTTGCGAGCGTGACATACGGTCAGACCTTTTCCCGCACACGAGCGCCAAGCAGACCTGAGGGACGGAATACCAGCACTAAGATCAGGATCGCGTAAACGATCACACTCGTCCAACGGGTTGCAATGTACTGGTCGCTCATCGCGCGCA
Source organism: Bdellovibrionota bacterium (assembly GCA_046328905.1). Taxonomy (GTDB): domain Bacteria; phylum Bdellovibrionota_C; class UBA2361; order SZUA-149; family CAZDWZ01; genus JAXLVP01. The sequence goes on along the minus strand of JAXLVP010000001.1, from coordinate 2,305,231 downwards.
CGAGTCCGATAACGAGCCCGCCGAGCATAGCGCCCGGTAGATTTCCGATTCCGCCGAGGACCGCGGCAACAAACCCGTCCATACCGATGCGGTACCCCATCTGAAAGTAGATCGTATTGTTGTAGAGAGCGTAGATTACTCCGCCGACCCCGCCGAGCGCTCCGCCGATGATAAACGTCGAGCCGATCACTTTGTCGACGTCGATACCCATCAGCTTTGCCGCGATCGGACTCTGAGCGACCGCGCGCATTGCAGTCCCCCACTTCGTGTATTTCACGAAGAGCGTGAGCAAGATCAGAAGCGGCACCGTAACGGCAAACACCATCACGTCTTTCATTCCGAACTGGATGACACTGTCTCCGAGTAGGTTATCGGCAGAGATAAGTGCAGGAAAATCCTTCGGAGCGGCAGCCGCAACGCCGTTGTTGAAAACCTTGAGCGGCATTCCACCCCAGAAGAGCCCGAAGTTCACAAAGATGAAAGAGATGCCAATCGCCGTCACCAGCTGGGCGAGCCTCGGCGATTCACGGAGCGGACGATAGGCAAGGTAGTCGATGAGCCAGTTGAGGAGACCGCAGAAGACCGCGACCAACAGGAACATCAACGCGAGGTGTCTGTAGAAGGGAAAGCCGCCCGCGGCATCAGCCGTCAGGCCGAGCTTTTCGACAAGCGTGAGAGCGAAGAAGCATCCGAGCATCACCAAATCGCCGTGAGCGAAATTGATGAGCTCGATAATGCCGTACACCAGCGTGTAACCGATGGCTATCAGCGCGATGATCATCCCGTTCGAGAGGCCGTTCAGCAGCTGCTGCAAAAAGACGTCGAGATCAGTCATCGCGCGCACCCCGCTTAGTCGAGGAGCTTTACGAAAGCAAACTGGCCGTCCTTCACGGTGTTGACGCTCATGGTCTTCAGCGAGGTGTCGCCGTTCGCATCGAACGACCACTTACCGAGAGCACCTTCGAAATCCTTCGTTGCGGCGAGCGCGTCAACAATCGCTGCACGGTCCTTCTTGCCGGCCCGCCGAATCGCATCGAGTGCGACCTTCGCCGACTCGTATCCGTAAGCTGAGTATCCCTCAGGCTCAATGCCGAAACGCTTCTTGTAATTTTCGTAGAACTCTTTGCCTTTTCCGGTGAGCTGCGCCCCAGGTACACCTCCGAAGGTAATAAACACTCGGCCTTCAAGGTTCTCCTTCCCGGCAGCGTCGATGAATGCCGACTCGAAGCAACCGTCAGGCACCATGAACTTGCCGCTGACACCAGCCGCGACGAGGTCCTTTGCGAGCTGCCCGGCGTTCGTCTGTGTCGTTCCGCCGAAGTAAACGATGTCCGGGCTGTATTGCTTGATCTTCACCGCGAGCGAGCGATAATTCGAAGCTTTCGTATCGATCTGCTCGAAGCCAACGATGTCGAGCCCGAGAGGGCCGGCAGATTTTTTGAACATCTGGGCGATACCTTTTCCGTAAAGCTCGCCGTCGTGAATGATGAAGATCTTTTTTGCTCCCTGGTCCTTGCTAAACTTGGCGGCGATGTAACCCTGAATGTCATCTGCCGGCACGACTCGAAAATACGTTACCTTTCCCGAAGGCCGATAAACCTTCGGCTCGTTCGGCTCGCCGATACCCGGCTTCGTTAAACCTGGCCAGGTATTCGCCGGACTGACCATGGCGAGACCGGCTTGATTGAGCTTCGGCATCGAGATCTTCGCGGCACCGGAATTGTACGTTCCGATGTATGCCATCACATCCGGATCCTTTACGGCTTTGTCTGCATTCGCGGCTTCGATCGCCGGATCCCAGGCGCCGCGCTCCGGTGATGCATCGTCCCAATCTTCGTAGGTCACAGTGTAGGATCCGACTTTGCCACCGACTTCGTCGATCGCCATCTTGATTCCGTTCACCATGCTCGTCGTTTGAGCATTCGCGCTCCCTGTTCTCGGCAGGCTGGACACGAGCTTGATTGTGGTATCGTCGGCGACCGCCGCCTGACAGAGCAGAGCGGAAAGTGAAAGGGCGACAGCAGCTGCGAGAGACTTGCGTACGAACATGAGACCTCCTGGCGGAACTGGGCTTCTAGAGCAGGAAAAACGTAGCAAACTGCGCTCCTCGGAGCAATCCTTGGGCAGCCTCGTTTGCGTCAATTCGTCGCCCGTCGTTGCGACCGGTCTTTGCGGTATGGTATCGCTAGAAAATTCATCGGATCATTATCTGGGCATGACATCCATGACGTCACTTCGATTCCGAGCACTCGTTCGTGCTTTCGCGGCAACCATTCTTCTGACAAGTGCTGCCGCTTGCGGCGATGGCGGAGACGATGACAAGAGCGCCGGCTCAATCGGCAGTCAGTGTGGAGGGCTCCAAGGCCTGGCCTGCGGCGAGGGCGAAGTGTGCAATTTCCTCGACCGGAGCTGCGGCGCGGCGGATCAAACCGGTGTCTGCCAGTCCATTCCGGAAGTGTGCACGCTCATCTTCGCACCGGTGTGCGGTTGTGATGGAAAAACGTACGGAAACGAATGTAGCGCGTTGGCCGCCGGCACGTCGGTAGCGACCGACGGCGAGTGCTCATAATCAGCTACAACTTTTTTCACTCGTTACTTCCGGAGCGAGTGTTCGCCAGTCGAGAATTTGCCGGGCCGACTTCTACTTCCCAGGATCGTGAAAAACCTGAAAATCGGCGGACGATGACTGTTGTCGCTGCTCGATATACCGCTGATACTGCTCGGCTGTGAGGATCTGCGCCAAGCGCTCGTCGAGCAGCTGCTCCCGAAGCGCTTCTTCCCGGAGCATCTGCTGCATTCGAGCATGCATATCTGCGTTTTCACTGCTCGGGCTTTGCTGCTCCACCTGTGCCTCCGTTGACTGAAGCGCCGTCCGGAACTGATCTTCCTGCTCTGCGGAAAGGCCAAGCTTGCGACTTTGATAGTAGAGCTCACGCTCGCTCTCCTCATCCTTTGCTCTGGCTACGGCTTGCTTCACCTGGTCGCGATAATACTGTGCGTTCTCGGCGCCGAGGATGTCGTCGAGGGTTTCGGTTTGATCTGCGGTCTTCCGATTGGCAAGCTCATCTGAAAATTTTTGTTGCAGCCGCTCTCGCTGTGAATCGCTGACCTGAACAAATTTTTCGATGGCAGAGATCCGGGCGTTCACGCGAAAGCGAGTGCGGTCTGTGTCTTCCGCGGGAGATTGAGTCGGGCTCGGCGATTCAACCGCCGGGAAGGTCCGTGAATCAGCGGGCTTCGGCTCGGTAGATGCCGACGCGGGCGGGAACGGAGTTGAATGAGTCGCTTCAGCGGCCGGTAATGAGGGCGAGCGCGCCGGATCGGGCCGTGCTTCGCCGACGGGTCTTGACGCGGGCGTAGATGGGATGTTCTTCGTTACCACCGCTGGGACACGTCGTTCGGCTATCAGCATCAGCGCCAGCACGATTGAAATCGTTGATGAGAGATAAAATCCGAAACGATAAAAAGCCATACTCGTCCGACCTGAAAAACCGAGAAGCCCAAAGGGCGACCCATTTTGCTCGGTCTACAGAATAGTGCTAAAAATCGCCGCATGTCACGCATCAACGCAGCAGAAACAGCACAGCTCGAAGAGCTCATGCGAAGCGCAGGAGCGAAGCTTCTCGAATTCTGGCCCGGCGGAGACCGGCCTGCATCACGAACGCTCGGAGCCGAGAAAAAAGGAGACGGCTCTTTCGTCACGCAAGCGGATTTCGCTTCGAACGAAATCTTGATCAGCGGTCTCACGACACTCTTCCCCGACGATGCTATTCTCTCCGAGGAAATCCCTCCCAGCCCGGAGCTGAGCTCCAGAGAGCGTGTGTGGATCATCGACCCTCTCGACGGCACCAAATCATTCATGGACGGGAACGACGATTTCTCTGTCCTGGTGGCTCGGTGCTCAGGACGCACCCCTGATTGGGGCGGCATGTTCTTTCCCGCACGAAAGCAATTTGCGACAGCATCATTAGGTGCCGGGGCGACGCTGAACGGGACGAAGCTTCGCGTGTCAGACGAATCAAAGCTGCGTCCGCGCAGTGTGTATGTCCGGCATCTGAAACCGAAACGCGAAGAGGTCGTCTACGACCGATGGCTCGACTCGGGTTGCGCCTTTCTCACCCTTAGCGAAGGCCGGTTTGACGGCGTAATCATTAAGATAGTAAGCCACCGAGAATGGGACCTTGCGGCGCCTGCAGTAGTCATTCAGGAGAGCGGAGGCACGGTCACCGACGAGCTCGGCAAACCGATCGCTTTCAACGAGGGCGCGATGAACTACAAGTATTTCGTGGCATCGAACGGAAAAACCCATGACGAGCTTTTAGCTCTCATTCATGACGGAGAGAGAGAATGAACACAGCATCCCACTCGATTCGATTACGCCTTGTGGGGCATCTCCTGTTTTCTGCGGTGCTGTGCTCGGCGACGTTCTTCTCGGGCTGCTCGCCAAGCGTCGACGACATCGAAGAAGCTCCCGAGATTCGCTCACACTCGCTCGGCGCCGGCTCAATCGGGTCGGGTATCTGGCAGTCGGAGAATCCACAGTGTCAGGTCCGCGGTAACGCCGCCAACTGGCAGGCCGCGTATTGCATGTGGTTGAACCGCACGAACGATTTCAAAGAGGATATCGTCCAGGATTGCTACTCGATGCTCACTGAGCGCCAGGGCATCCCGAAGACGATCTGCGAGCGGAACCTCTACTTCAAGAGAGAGATGTGCAAGACGCTTGCGCTGGATGACTATTTCAAGGGCTCTGTGGAGGAGTGCATTCGTTCGAACGATTCGGTGCCGCTGGTTGTTCGGGAAGGTTTGTGATAGTAGTATCCGACTTTGCGGAGATTATCTCGCGTCGGTGACTGTCAGAAAGCTCTAGCCGCGTTTCTCACTGAGGTTTCTCCTCAGGACTTCAGAGCCGGAGCTTGTCGGAAACTGCACGGGTAACCCCCGGTCAAACGGTCGAATTGTTTGCGCTCGCTCAAGCGCGCCGAGCATTTTGATTGTTTGCAGACACTTACCGATAACGAACCGGGAATGAGAAAGAGTTCGGCTTTCCCACGGATTTGCGAGCAAAACTGCAAGACCGACGATGGGGACCAGAAGTTTGCGGTTGAGCCGAATAACTGAAACCAGAAGTTTATGCCCGGGTCGGCTCGTTTTGACTAATTCCGACAAAATTGGTAGTGCTTATTTCCTCCTTTCTTCGTTCGCGCGGTGCGGTCTTCCGTGCGGTGGAGTGGGGCTTGTAGTGAGAGCTTTGTAGAATTGTGACCAAACTTGCGGATTTTTCGATACGCTTCGGAAAGCAAGAATATCTGCCGGTGGTCACCGGTGGAATGGGAGTGGACATCTCCACTTCGGAGCTTGCACTGAGCGCCGCACGCATTGGCGCTATCGGACACATTTCCGACGCAATGGCTCCCTACATCTCCGACCGAAAATTCGGCACCCGGTTTCAAAACGAAAAGCGGAAAAAGTTTCTCCAGTTCGCCGACTCCATGGACAAGAGCCAGGTGAAGTGGGACTTCGAGTCCGTCTACGAGGCAAATCTCAATCACTGTCGCTCGACGATGGAAGCCAAGACCGGAAGCGGCGCGGTTTTCATCAACGTCATGGAAAAGCTCAACATGGGCGCGCCGGCGGAAACGCTCCGGGCGCGGCTTCGCGGAGCAATGGACGGCGGCATCGATGGCATCACCCTTTCCGCCGGACTTCACAACGGCACCCTGAAGCTCGCTGAAGACCATCCGCGGTTTCGCGACGTGAAGTTCGGAATTATCGTTTCCTCCGCGCGCGCACTGAAGATATTCCTGCGCGGCGCCGATCGCGTAAAACGCGCTCCCGACTATATTATCGTCGAAGGCCCTCTGGCCGGCGGTCACCTCGGATTCGGGGAGGACTGGAAGGAACATGATCTCAAGTCGATCGTGAAGGACGTTCTGGCATTCCTGGAACAGGAAGGCTTGAAGATACCGGTCATCCCGGCCGGCGGAGTCTTCACCGGCACTGACGCCTGCGATTTCCTAGCCCTGGGAGCCAGCGCAGTTCAGGTGGCGACACGCTTCACAATCTCGCAGGAATGCGGGCTCCCGGACAAAGTCAAACAAGAGTATCTCCGTGCGCGAGAAGAAGACGTCGTGGTGAACAGCATCTCCCCGACCGGCTATCTGATGCGGATGCTCTCGTACAGTCCGTGCATTCAATCAAACGTGAAGCCGAACTGCGAAGCGCTGGGTTACATCCTCGATCGGGACGGAAAGTGCCTCTATCACGGCGCCTATGAGCGGGCAGGCTGTGACGCTGAAGGCAACAAGCTTCCGGTGACCGAACGCATGTGCATCTGCTACCATTTCATGAAATTCAGTTGCTACACGTGTGGACACAACGTGTATCGCTTGAAAGACACCACCGTTCAGCTGCCAAACGGTGAATATTATCTCCCGTCCGCGGAACACATCCTCACGGATTACCTGTACAGCGAAGACCACAGCATCAAGCTGCCGCATATCGCCCCTCAGCGAAGTGCGGAGCAGGCGATCGTGAACGCGGCCTAAACGACCACTTCGCCTGATGACATCTCTCGACTGGACTACACTCAAACATCTTTTCAAAGCCCACCCATGGCACGGCGTGTCGATCGGCTCCGATGCGCCGACACGAGTCAATGCGTATATCGAGATGGTTCCGACCGACTCGGTCAAATACGAGATCGACAAGGTGACAGGGCATCTCAAGCTCGATCGGCCGCAGCGGTATTCGAGCCGTTCGCCTTCGCTGTATGGATTTTTGCCTCAGACCTTCTGCGGCTCCCGTGTAGGGGCATACTGCGAAAGCAAAACCGGGCGAACCGGAATCCATGGTGACGGCGACCCACTCGACATCTGTGTCCTCTCAGAGCGTCCCGTTTCTCACGGGGACATTCTCGTTCAGGCAATTCCGATCGGAGGAATGAGAATGCTCGACCAGGACCAGTCGGACGACAAGATCGTGGCCGTACTGGCCGGCGATCTCATCTACGGCGGATGGACGAGCATCAAGAACTGCCCACAAAACGTGATTGAACGGATCCGTCACTACTTCTTGACGTACAAGGACATCCCGGGAGCTCCCGATCGCAAGGCCGAGATCACGCACGTGTTCGATGCGGACGAGGCTTACGAGATCATTCGCTTGAGTCGAGAAGACTATGCGGAGAAGTTCAGCGAGATCCTCGAAGCGCAGCAACGCTTGTCAGAGGAAAAAGCGTCATAGCGTCCGAACCCCTCCTCGCGAGTGCTCGGCTCGCTGAAGCGCGTCCGACTATGCTCGGTCGAGCGCCGCGAAGAGGCCCATGAAAGTCCCGACGATCGTGTACCAATGCGCCGACACGTTAATCGGGAATCCGGTATACAGAGTCAACACGACTCCAATAGCCAGTCCCAGGAGTGTCGTCAGAAACACTCCCAACCCGCCAAGGTTCACGTAGAGACCTTTCCAGGCGATCAGCGCCAAAAACAATGCTTCGAGCGTGCTCATGAATACGAGCGGCGGAATGTGAGCGAGTGCCAAGAATCCAATGATGAGCGCACCGCCGTAGAGCAAGCAAACCTTCACGAGCGCACAGAGAAGTGTAAACGCAAACACCTCTTCTCTCGTCGCCCGATTGTGCTGCTGCGAAAGAGCGCGAATAGCGAGCCCGAAGCTCAGCCCAAAAACGACCGGCTGCCACGGCCCGCTGTTCAGCGACTTCAAGAGATCGCGTATCTGATATTGAATTGAATAGTTGGCGATCGCCGCGTCCAAGCCCTTTGATACGAGAAACGGGACTAAAGACGCGAGGAACAGAACCAAGATCGCAGGAATGCTCGAGAGCTTCATAGTGTCAGCCTACGGGATGTTTGATCTCAGACAGTTTCGGTGAGCTTAGAAGATAGATCCCGTTTCGCCAAGCACAATTGCCGCCGAGCGGAGGAGACACAGACGACCTGCGATCCTCAGGGGCAGTTCCAATTCCTTTTTGAGGGGTCGCAGTCAAACATGACGTTCATCCGCATACCCCGCAAGAGCCTGTTGCCTTAACAACGAGACGATTGAACCAAGACGTTGCTCAGGCAACAGACTCTCTTCAATATGACTCCTCAAAAGAGGGCCATGGAACTGTCTCTAAAGACCGCACACGGTATTCTTCAAGTATATTCGGCTCGCATGGAGCCAACAATCCGAGAAGCCCCTACAAAAAAGGCGAATCCATCCAGCATGTTGAGAAAAGAGCCTACGGAATCTCAATCTCCATGCGGAGCAGCGCTGCGGCGAGGGTCTTCCCCTGCGCATCGTTCCGCAGAGACACGGTCCCGCCGCCGTCCAAGGTGTCGGTGAGAAGAAAGTTGAGCGCAAAGATATTCGGAAGCTCGTAGCGAGTGACTTCGCCGGCACAGAAATGCCTGAAATAACTTTTCACCGCCGTAGCCGTGACGTGCTCTTTCAAAATCTCATAATCGCCGGGGGTCCTGGCGACGAGCCCGATGTTCGCGCTGTTACCCTTGTCGCCGGAACGTCCGTGAGCGATGTCGACCAATCTGATCTTTTTCATCGATGCGCCTGTCGGTTGTTCATCATACGAACGTCACGTGATGCTGCACGCGGGAGCGCTCAATCAGCGTCGGCCAATACGCAATGACCTCTTGCACCTGAGGCTTATTGAAATAAGCGGTCGCAGACGGTGGTCCATTCAGCACGAGAGGCGCAATCTCTCGGGTGAACCGTTCGACCGCCGCTTGCTCCGCTGACCTCACGGCAATGCGGAGCATGACTTCGGGGATCTCAGGGAGATCGATGTCAGTGAGCGCGCCGTGGCAGGAGTTGATGCCGACAAGCTCGGCACGGAAAGCGAGGTTCACTCCCGCGGCGTCCAGCCGTTTGCGAACGATATCTGCTCCGGCTCGTGCCTTTGCGCAGGCGTCGGGCCATGTATACACCAGTGTGCCGGAGGCGGAGTAACCGTGCGCATAGCTCATCGACACTTTCAGCTTCTCGGGACGACGTCTGCCGCGAGCTCCCTCGATCCGCACTCTGTCCGGACCTGCATCAGTGAGGGTGAAAGACGTAAAATCGGCGATCACGTCTGGCGTAAGATAACTTTTTGGGTCGCCTATTTCGTAAACTATCTGCTCTTTGACAGTCGCGGCTGAAACACGGCCGCCCGTCCCCGGATGCTTCGTGATGAAGAAAGTTCCGTCTTCCGCCATCTCAGCAATCGGATAGCCGATGTCTGCTAAATCCGGGATCGACTGCCAATCAACCGAACAGTTTCCGCCAGTGCATTGGGCCCCACACTCGATGACATGACCGGCAACGATACCTGAAGCGAGCTTGTCCCAGTCGTCTGCATTCCATCCGAGCTCATGAATCATCGGCGCCAGGGCGAGCGCCGGATCCGCGACGCGACCAGTAACGACGATCTGTGCGCCGCTTTGCAACGCCTCGACGATCGGACCTGCGCCCAGGTAGGCATTTGCGCTTCTGACGGAACCGCGAATCTCTTCAAAGGATGCTCCCGTATCGAGATTCCGCAGCTCCTCACCGTCTTGTTCCAGTTGCGAAAGGTCCGTCAGCAGATCATCGCCTGTGACGACGGCAATCCGCAAACGATCGCTGACCCCATGCTTCTCTGCGACTTTCCGTAACGCCTCCCCGCATGAGAGGGCGTTGACCCCTCCCGCGTTGGCAACCACGCGGATGTTCTTTGCAAGAAGATCGGGAACGAGCCGATCGATCAGATCGACGAAATCCCGCGCATATCCGGCGCTGGGATGCTTCTGCTTGTGCCTCGCTAAAATTGACATGGTCACTTCAGCGAGATAATCCAAAATGAGATAGTCTATCGGCCCTTGGCGAACAAGATTGACCGGAGCCTCGAGCCAATCTCCCCAAAAGCCCTGACCGCAGGCGATGCGAATTGTTTTCATGAGCCTGAATAATTTTCTGAGATCAGAATCCTATCACAAGACAAGCGCGGCGCGCACCGCTGGAGATCTCCTGTTCAGCTCGCTCGTTGCTTACTCAGTGGTAGGCGTCTGCGCGAACACGGTCTCCTTCGGGCATGGAGGAGGACCTCTTATCCTTACTCCCCTCACTTGGAAGCTCGCCGCCGCGCTCGCCTCAGTGCTCTATGCCGTCCCCTTCTGTTTGAACCGCCTCAGGCGAACGTCCGACGGATCAACTGCCGAATGGACACGGAGGGACCTGCATCCACTCCCCTTCGTTGCGGCTCTGCTTGTGCTCGTATTCACTGATTTCCCCGAGCGTCGCACAGCGTTTCACCTGGCGCGCATCGTCTTCGCAGGAACCGGTGCCATGGCGACACTCGTATTCCTCTTGTTCAGGAATCGGGCTGAGCAGAGCTCGGGAAGCCGAGCGCTCACCGTGGCGCTTTTCATCGTGCAGGCCGTCCTGACGGCCGGCTTCCTCAAGGAGGCCGACGGGCGCCTTCTGTGGAGTGACGATCATCCGAGCTTTCTTTATCGTCTCATTCTGCTTCGCGATCATTTTCCGTTCATTCCCTTCTACAACCCTTCGTGGAACGCCGGGTATTCGGCGCGCGAGGTTTATCCGACCGGAGCGCTCAATCTCTACCTCCTCGGCTACCCTTTTGTGCATTGGCTCGGTGACATCAGCAATTTCCAGAAGGCTGCCATCTACAACGATCTGATTCCGTATATCCTCCTCTTCGTCGTGCCTTGGAGCCTGTATTTCGCCGCTCGCTCCCTTCGGCTGACCGCTTTCGACGCGACAATTGCCGCGCTCCTAGCGATGGGCCCGACAATGTCGCTCTTCGAATTTGCTCTGCGCTACGGCACCCTGCCCTTTGTTATCTCGTCCGCGCTCGTTCCGCTTTTTCTTGCGCTCCTTGCTCGGGTCGCGTTTGACGACGAGCATCCGAGAGTCGCCCTGATCGCCGTGACAGTGCTCGTCGGATTTCTCTGCTGCACCTGGCATCTGATTGTGTTGTCGTTCGTTCCTGCAGGTGCTGTCCTTTTGTTCCGCTTCGGCCATCTTCGCCGCGGTGGACGTCTGAAAGCCATATTCAGTATCGGAGTGCTCATCGCTCTCCTCAGCGCTCCATCGCTCGTGACGATCGCTCAGGAATCCCAGCTCTTTGATCTGACAAAGCGCAACAGCTTGCCGGGATCATCAAACGAGGTCAGCACGGTGCAGGCAGCGAAGCAAAAAGAGGATACCGAAGCGCGAAGGCAGCGTGACGGCGCCGCTTCCGAGGCTCCACCCCCCCTGTCTTTGAGAGAGCTTCGCGCATCCTTCGCCCTCCTGGCCGCGAAAGCCAATCCGCTCTTTGTCGTGCTCTGTTTTCCTGCACTGTTTGCATTTCCTCGGGGGCCAAAACGGCAGATTCTCGGCTTCAGCATCGCGTGGCTTGTCACCGTTTCGGTGTTAGGGCAGCACTTCAAACCCCAGTTCGAGCTTCATCGATTCTTCCTTACTGCATGCTTTGTCTCCGCAGTTCCCATCGCGTTCTATATCGGGAAGCTGCTCTCCGAATGCCGACGGGCTCTTCGGCCGGAAAAAGCGTTGCTGACGCGCGCAGGCGCCATGGCCGTTCTTTGCTCATTCGTCGTTCTCGGGAGCGCTGCCACGATCCCGCACACGTTAATGCAGGTGTATACGAATAACACGATCGAACGGTTTCGGTTCGCTCCGCCCGAAACAAGAGAGTTTCTCGACGCGCTGAGAAAGAACAGCGGCACCGGACGCACGTTTTTCACGGGGTTCATTCTGCACGATTTCGGCACAGCGAACTACAAAGCTCAAGACGGTGGACACATCGCTCCACTTGCCGCGTTCGCAGGTATCCCGATGTATGCGTCTCAGTATTATCATACGGTCTGGTCGACGGTTGACCCGATTCCGAAAAGCTACCTCGATCGGGACGACGCCGGAATCGAAGAGTTTCTCGACCTTGTAAACGCCACATCGGTGGTCACGTTCAAACGCGAGTGGACCTCATACTGCCAAGCGAAAGCTCGCTACCACGAAGTGTGGCACGAAGGTCGATTTCACCTCTTCACGCGGGACACCGATAAAGGGTCTTATTTTCTCGAAGGCAGCGGCGAGGTCAGCTCCGCGGCCGAAGGAATCCAGATCGTGCCCACGAGCACCGACTCAGTACTGAAATTCCGATGGTTTCCTAAACTTCGCACGAGCGCACCCGAAGATGCGCTCATCGAGCCTGTACCGGTTTTCAAAGAGGAGATTGGAGGCGAGCGACAACAGCAGGTATCTTTCATCCGCTTGAAGGTTTCGCCGGAGGTCGTCGCGAATCGACGCGCCATACGGATCGGCTATTTTGCGCATTAAGCCGTGTAGTTGCGCTCACGGCAAACAGCGTTATCAAACTTTCACGGATCTGGTATAATTCCAGAAACGCCCTGGCCGAATAATTTCAGTGAGGAGTAATCGCATGACTCGCCTGAATGAACCCTTCGAGCAATCGCCCTCCTCGCCGGTCGAGGACGGTCTTCCAACCTCAAACGATTTTGTTTCCCAAACTTCTGGTTTCGACGAGCGTTGGTCGCCTCCGAACAACTGGTATCTTCGGATCCACCCAGCTCCGCCGGTTGTCTCCGAACGCCGGCCCGGACCGAGCTGGCTCATGCTTGTTCTCGCCGCGGTCGCGATCATTTTGGGCGTGCTTTGGTATCAAAGCACCACGGCAGCTCCGCAGCGAGACGCAGAGAGGACCGCGCCGATTGAGCAGAGCGCTCGGGGGACAGAAAGCCTCAGACCGACCAGCTCTGCCAGACCTGAGCGAGCTCAACGAATGGTGCCGAATCAAAAGCGTGAAGAGTTGAACGACGGGAAGAAAACGCTGCTGATGCTATTTTTTCAGTCCCTGGGGCGTGGACGAAGTCTCATGTGAACGCCGTTTCGCGCGAGAGGAATGGTCGGACAATTATTCCGACTTTGCGCCGAGCTCTGAAGCCGCGAGCGCGTCAAGAGCTGACTCATCGGCAAGGCGTGTTTCAGGGCGCATGACAAAGCTGTAGAGCTGCTGAATCTTCGAGTTGAAACACTGTCGGGAATAAAGCGTTTCCACTCGTTTCAGAGTCTCTGCTATCTTCCCGGCTCGTTCTGCTTCTGCACCTGACCCGTCGTCCAGGGCGCGAGCCATCGCCGCACAGAGGGATTCTGCACTCGGCGAAGCAAGATAAGCGCACTCCTCGGACAAAACCTGAGTATGCGAGACAATGTTTGTCGCGACGATCGGTCGGCCCGCAGACATATACGAATAAATCTTCAGCGGTGTATTGGTTCCGAGCCGGCGCGGTGAGATGAGGACGTCCGCGAGCGCCATGAATGACGCCATTTCCTCGAGCGGTTGCTGGCCTAGGAAGGAGATCCGATCCGCGGGAACGCCTAACCGCTCCGCTACCTCCCGGGCATCAACGAGCTGGGATTCGGTCCCGCCCACGATGACGAGCTGCGCAGCCGAAAGGGCGTCGGTTCGCCGAAGATAACATGCAAAGCTCTCGATGAGCAGATCGACTCCTTGATACGGCTCGAGGTTGCCCGTGTAGAGCACTACCTTTTTACCGATGAGCGATAGCTTGCGTCGAAAGACGTCGAGGGTCTCGGGACTCGGTACGTCACCTTCGACGGGACAGTCTTCGATTTGAAAGACCCGTCGCGAAGCAGCCTGTGACCGAGCTTTGGCAGTGAGAGTCGCGCACACGGTCACCACTGCAGTTGCCCGCCTGATAAAGAACGCTTCCAGCTTCGCGAGCAAATTTACCAAGCCGGGACATTTCTCTACAGGGGTTCCGCGAAGCTGCTCCATCATGTCGGAGTCCATATCGACAACATACGGACGCCCGCGAACCAGCCCGACGAAGCCGGCAATCACGCCTGCCTCTTCGATCCCGTGATACACGTCGAAGTCGAAACAAAGGCTGAGGTAACATGCGCTGAGAAGCAGCAATCCATCGTAGAGCGTCTTCCGTAAGGAGAAGCCGATCGGGACCGAACGAACTCCCGGAATTTTCAGGCAGCGATGAATCCGAACACCTCGCATACGGATGGCTTCCCCATGTGGAAGCGCAAGGAGGTGAACTTGGTAGCCGAGATCGGCCAGCCGCGCGCATACAGCGCGTACGTTGAGCGGCGTTCCACGATTTGTGAAGAACGGTTGCGGCGCAATGATCAGAACCTTGCGCGATATGTCCGAGCTAAGCTGCATACGTCGGTTAGCACACCGATTTCTCAATTCGGTGGAAATTACTCTCGTTCTGATTTGATTACTAGGGGAAAATTCGAGCTTTTTGTCGGTTTCGACGTTAAAACTTAGAAAGTCCGGAAGCAGAACTGGCGAAAAATCAGCTCAACTCAACTATACCAGCGATAGACACAAAAGCTTCAACAACAGAGCTAAAGATTCTCCGCGAGCGGCTCAAGTTTCATCATTAAAACCTTAAAAAAGATCAACGCCTTCAGCCACCATCTGCCACCAGAGCTGAAACAGCGCGAGATACAGGAGACCCACAGCAGACCACTCGATAAGCGCGCGACGCTTGACGCTCAATGACTCGTCGTCCTCAAACACGTCGCCCGAGAATGAGCCGGCTGGACGAATCGGAGAATATGCATTGGCATTCAGCTGCCGATGAAGCGATCGAAGCGTCTCAACGAGCTCGCTTCCATTGAAGTTCCGTTCTGCGCGCATTCTTGCGTTTGACGAGAGTCTTTCGCGCTCGACACGCGAACCGCATGAGCGGTCGAGCGCCCGCTCGAGCCCGCGCTGAAAAGCTGAAAGTGTGGGCTCAGCGAGAAACGCTGTGTCGCAATCCAACCAGCGGGTATGACACTCGAGCGCAGTTGCTAAAATCGGAACACCCGACGCCATGTACGTGCAGATCTTCGTCGAGACCTCTCGTCCTTCCAGACGCGGTGATACGACGAGCTCAGAGATAGACAGATAACTGTTCATGCCTTCGCCGGGACGTTGCCCAGTAATGAATACACGATCTTCGATGTTCAGATTCAGCGCCAATTGCCGGTAGCGAATCCATCGCTCGTTGTCGATCTCTGCTCCTCCCACAATCAGCAGCACGATATTTCGAGATTCTTCGCGGTCGCTATCGCGGAGGTAGCCGGCAAAAGAACGAAGCAGCAGGTCGACCCCTTGATGCTGCGCCGAGCTTCCCGTGTAGAGAATCACTCGTTTTCCCTGTAACGAGAGCTTTTCGCGCAGCGCATGTATCTCAGCTTCAGACGGGGCGGAGTATGCCCCAATCGGAACGCCTTCCAACATCACCATCGGAAGATCAGGGTAGATGGATTGTAAGCGGCTCGCGTCCCGGCCCGAGACCGAAATCAGGCCGGACGCACACCGAATCGTAAACGACTCCAGCTGACAGAAAACTTGCGCGAGCGAGCGTAGCGGACGTGAGCGAAGCTTCCGCATCTCGGCGGGCATCGACGAGTACATCTCAAACACGAATGGGATGCGTCTCGCCCGTCCGAGCACCGCCGCCATGAATCCGCCTTCCTCGACACCGTGAATCAAGGTGTAGCGCTTCGTCAGCACCTGCTTCAGAGCAAGCAAGAAGAGAAGTACATCATACGCGGCTTTGCTGAGCGAAGGCCCTGCGGGTACTCGACGGAGCCCGGGAATTCGCCATGTCCGAATCACCGTCACGCCAGGGATCTCAACTGCTTTGCCGGGAGCAAAAACGCACAGATCGACCTCGGCACCGATTTGCGCAAGCGCCTGGGCGGTAGCACGTACGCGAAACGGCGCACCGCGATCCACGAAGAACGGCTGCGGAACCAGATACAGTATGCGATGCGCGCGGTCGGAGCGGGACATAGAAGGGCTCGAGTTTCTCTCGAAATATCCCATTCGTGAGCGAATGTCCAAAGCGCCCCCGGGAAGGACCGTCTTTCCAGCACAGGCAAGGATATACGGCTTCTCCCTTTCATTCGCGAGCAGTTTGCTATAGATACCCGACCATCAGATTCAATGAGGATTCGAGTTCCAAGGAAGCAAGTTATGCGCACCGCACTCGTTACTGGGGCGAACGGCTTTGTCGGGTCTCATCTCTGCGAAGAGCTTCTCGCAAATGGATATGAGGTCCGAGCATTTCATCGAGAGAACAGTGATCTCTCCCAGCTGTCGGGTTTGAAAGTCCAGCACGTAACCGGAGATCTCCGCGATCCCGCTGCGCTCGAGAGCGCGATGCAGGGCGTCGACACAGTATTCCATATCGGCGCGCTCTACCGTCAGGCGAAGTTTCCGGATCAAGTCTATTGGGACGTGAACTTCGAGGGCACGAAAAACGCTCTGTCGGCAGCGAAGCGTGCAGGAGTGAAACGGTTCCTGCATTGCAGCACGACCGGCGTCCACAATCACATCCCGAATCCGCCCGCGGACGAAACCGAGCCGTACGGTCCCGCGGACGTCTATCAAAAAAGCAAAACCGAGGCGGAGAAGCTGGCACTCGACTGGTTCCGGCGTGGAGAGATCGAGGGATGCGTCATCCGCCCTACAATGATCTGGGGGCCGAGAGACACACGATTCTTGAAAATGTTTCGCGGCATCGCGCGCCGCGCGTTCCCGATCATCGGCACTGGAAGAACGCTCTGCCACTGGATCCTCGTAACCGATCTTGCCAGAGGATTTCGACTCGCGGCCGAGAGCCCAAATTCGAACGAACAGATCTATCTTATCGGCGGCGAGAGACCGGTGACGCTCGAGCAGACAATGCAGGCCATCGCCGAGACCCTGGGGGTGAAGCTCCTCCCAATAAAAATTCCTGCGTGGCCGATCCAGTTTGCAGGATCAGTCGTCGAACGAATCTGTAGCCCACTCGGTGTCGAGCCTCCGATTCACCGGCGCCGCGCAGATTTCTTCGTAAAGAATCGCGCATTCAACTGCTCGAAGGCGGAGCACGAGCTGGGTTTCAAGCCGAGCTACTCCGTCGAAAGGGAAACGCAGCTCGTCACGAAGTGGTATGTGGAGCACGGATGGATTCAAACACAATCATGAAAGATTCGACCGCTCACCACCCGATTGAAGATGCGGATCGCGAAACGGCGTCGGATGACTACGCCTCGCGATTCTCAGGCCCGACCGGCGAGTGGATGTTGAAGCTCCAGGAACGCGCGACAGAGCATCTCCTTGGCGGCTGGAAGGCGCTCACTATTCTCGACGTCGGCGGAGGACATGGACAGATCGCCCTCCCGTTGTTGAAAGCCGGCCACGCCGTCACAGTGCTCGGCAGCTGTCACGAAGCACTTTACCAGCTGACCAAATCAGCTGCGACTCCCGCGAAGCTGACGCTCGCAACCGGTCCTTTGCTGCAACTACCGTTCAAAAACGAAAGCTTCGACGTCGTTGTTTCTTTCCGATTGCTGCCGCATTGTGAAGCTTGGCCGACGCTGATCGGCGAGCTTTGCCGAGTAGCCCGACGTGCTGTCATCGTCGATTACCCCACGGGGCAAAGTCTGAACTCGCTCACGCCGCTCCTCTTCCGCATGAAAAAGAATTTCGAAAAGAATACGCGGACGTATCGACTTTTCCGACATCGCGAAGTTGCGGACGCCTTCCAAGAACACTCTTTTGCTCCTGCGCGGCGAGCCCCGCAGTTCTTCTTCCCGATGGTGGTACATCGAATGGTTTCAAACCCTGGAGTCTCTCAGGCGCTTGAATCACCTGCTCGGCTCTTCGGCTTGACGCATCTTTTTGGGTCACCTGTAGTCGCACGCTTCGATCGAGCACGATAGCCGCACGCTTTTCTGAAATGCAGGGGTTATGCTACAGTAACTCCCCATGAAAAAAGAGCTCATGCTAGTCACTGGTGCGAACGGTTACGTCGGTAAAGCCGTGGTTGATCTTCTTCTCCAACTCGGGGTGCCCGTGCGCGCCATGGTGCGCTCGGAGGCAAATGCTGCCGACCTGCGGCTTCCCGGCGTCGAAATTGTACTCGGTGAGCTCCGTGACCGAGCGTCTCTCGATAGGGCTGTCGCCGGCATTTCCGGCATCTTTCATATCGCGGCAATCTTCCGTCAGGCAGGCTTCCCGGAAGAAGTCTTCTTCGACATCAACGCGAACGGAACCCGTAATCTTTTCGAAGCGGCGATCGCAGCCGGGGTAAAACGCATCGTTCACTGCTCCACCGGCGGAGTGCTGGGCCACGTGTCGCAGCCCCCGGGGAACGAGAACAGCCCCTACAACCCGGGCGATATGTATCAACGCTCGAAGCTCGCGGGCGAAAAAATCGCGATGGAATACTTTCGATCAGGCAAGATCGGCGGAGTGGTTATCCGTCCCGCAATGATCTACGGACCCGGCGATACACGCCACCTGAAGCTCTTTAAGACGATCGCCCATCGCAAATTTATCTTCATCGGCGACGGCAAGACACACGCCCATTTCGTCGACGTGCGCGACCTCGCAAAGGCTTTCATCCTGGCAATGGAAAAGGAGGATTGCAACGCGCAGATTTACCACATACCCGGAGAGCGCGCGGTCCCCTTGAAAGAGGTCGTGAATCTCATCGCCGACTACACGAATGTTCCGCGGCCGAAGCTCCACATTCCGGCAAAGCCGGTGCAGCTTCTCGGATCGCTTTGTGAAGCAGTTTGCGCTCCGCTCAAGATTTCGCCACCGATTTATCGGAGACGCGTCGATTTTTTCACGAAGAATCGTCACTTCGACGGCAGTAAAGCTGCGCGCGAGCTCGGATACAAACCGGCGAAGCCCTTCGAGTCGGAGCTTCGCGAAGTCGTTGACTGGTATAAGCAGAATAATTGGCTCTAGCCGTCTGCTGTTTTCTCGCGCTCCGATGAGCTTGCCCCAACCTGTCTCCCGGCTTACACTGGCAGTCCCACTGCGGAGAAGCGCGGCGTCTCTTCCGCCCGTCGAATCGGTCATTGGGCAAAGAAACATTGGAACGTAAACCGTCACCCAAGCTTGCTCCGCTCCATCTTGTTTATGGTGCTATCGTCCGGGCACGAGCTGCGCTCTATCGATCGGGCCTCTTCTCTTCGACAAAAATCGCTCTCCCTGTTCTGTGCGTCGGGAATGCAACCGTAGGCGGGAGCGGAAAGACTCCTTTCGTCGAATACCTCGCAGAAGAGCTGCTCACACGCGGTAGAAAACCGGTAGTTCTCAGCAGAGGCTACGGCGGCAGCTCTCCGGGACCGATCCTCGTCAACAAAAAGAGCACACCCGAAGAGGTCGGCGACGAAGCTTGCCTCTATTTCAAAAAGTTCAAAGACCGAGTGCCGATGGTCATCGCGAGAGATCGGGTTGCCGGTGCTCGATTCATTCAGACCCGAAATCTCGGCGAGCTCATACTCCTTGACGACGGAATGCAGCACTTTGCTCTGGCTCGTGACGCGAACATCCTCCTGCTCGATGCAACGGACCAAAAGAGCATCGCTCGCTGGGCTCTCGGCAAACTTCTCCCTGTCGGATATCTGAGAGAGCCGGTGACGGACGCGCTCAAGCGAAGCACATGTATCGTCTTCACAAGAAAGTCCGAGCAGGAGGTTTCACCGGACCCTCGAGACATCATCGTGAGCCGAACTCCCCGCTTCACCTTTCAATTCAAAGCGACGGAGCTGGTCGACGCGTTCACCAATGAGTCTGTAGACCCGCAATCGCTCAAACCGAGACAGGTTTACGCTCTGACGGGAATCGGTGAGCCGCAGCATTTTTTCGACATGGTGCTCTCGACCGGTCTCGAAATACGGAAGCAGAAGATCTTTCCGGATCACCACCTGTTTACCCCCGCCGACTGGGTGCACATCAAGCAATCGGCGACGATGGCCTCCCTGAACCCAATCATGCTTTGTACCGAGAAAGACCTGGTGAAGCTGCGCAAGTTCGTAACGTTTCCGAAAGAGCTCTACTTCCTCCGTCTCAAAGGCGACTTCATCTCAGGAGAGGAACGTGCCGAATTCTGGGAACTGATTGAATCCCTTCTTCCTCCACCGGCCAAGCAGCCGATATCGCCTGAAGAGGCGCTTTCCAACCCGCCTGCCGCCTCGCCTGTGGAACCGTCGGTGAAGCACTAATTCCAGCGACTTTTCGTCCCTGCGGAAACAGCGTCGAACAAGTTTGTCCGATTTCGAACAGAGAGCACATTGCACCCTTGAAAAGGGCGGCCTTTTTCATTAATTCAGCACCCAGCTCATTCTCAAATCAACGGCAATGCGACTGACTCGCTCCCCTCGAGAGCAACGTTCTCGAGAAGAGCAGGCAACGAAAGCGTTTTCAAAGGTTCGCGAGATCTTGTCATCTCCCGTTCAGCTTCATTCACTGCCGACCGTAGACTCTTCGAGACCAGCACCATGAGCTCGAGGAGTCTACGGTAATTCGTCGTCCAACGCGGCAGAGGAGCCACGTTGGAACGGCGAGCAGGTACTCGGAGGGAAGCTCTTATGTCGAAAAGTTCGAACAGCGGCGGTGAAGATTCCGGAAATAGCGTAACGACAGGTCAAACCGACGATCGAAGTCGGCCAGCGAATGGAAAATCGGCTCAGCCGACCGTCGCGCAACCCGCAACGGCCGCCGGCAAAAGCGAGGTCGACGATTCCGTCTTCCGGAGCAAGCACGACCGGCACGGCTAATCGCCCCTGCGTCGTTCGCAGGCGCTATACCATCTCTCGCTCCTGGTTTTAGGAACCACCGCCCCCACGAGCGGCGAGAAGGGCATAGCGCCTGCTCTTCTCAATCTTTCGTGCGAGAAACGCGGCCACTCAGCGGTTACAAATAAGACAAAATTGCGTCGGTCATCTGCGCCGTTCCGAGCACCGCATCCCCTTTTTGAGCGATGTCCCCGGTACGGCAGCCGCCGCTGAGCGCACTTTGCACTGCGCTTTCAATAGCGTCGGCTTCTCGTTGCATGTTGAACGAGAACCTCAGCATCATCGCTGCCGAGAGGATCTGCGCGATCGGATTTGCGACGCCCTTTCCTGCGAGATCGGGAGCAGACCCACCTGGCGGCTCATAGAGCCCAAAACCGTCTTTGTTCACGCTTGCAGACGCGAGTAGTCCGAGCGAACCGGGCAAGACCGCACCGGCGTCAGACAGAATGTCGCCGAACATGTTGGAGGTCAGCACCACATCGAACTGCGAAGGATCGATGATGAGCTGCATAGCGCAATTATCGACAAGCATCTCCCCGAGCTCGACGTCGGGATAATCAGCAGCAACTTCTCGAACGACCAGACGCCACAGCTTCGACGTATCGAGCACGTTGGCTTTATCGATCGAAGTGACTTTTTTCCGGCGCTTCCGCGCAGCCTCAAACGCCGTGTGCGCCACGGCTTTGATTTGAGCCTCTGTATACTCGGCCATGTCAGTCGCAACTCGCTCGCCGCCACGCTCAAATGTCTTGTGCTCGCCGAAATAGATGTCGCCGACGAGCTCACGAACGAAGAGCAGATCGATACCCCGACGGATAATTTCCGGCTTGAGCGGGGAGATGTCGAGCAGCTCAGGGTAGACCCGGACGGGCCGAAAATTCGCGTGAAAATGAAAGGTCTTTCGGATCGAGAGGATCGAATTCGCTTCGCAGTTCTTCCATTTCGGAAGATGCATCTCGGAGACCGGCCCGCCGACTGAACCGAAAAGAATGGCGTCGCTCTCCTGGCAGATCCGCTTCGTTTCGTCGGGAAAATGTGCGCCGTACTTATCGTAGCCGGCGCCGCCGACGTAGCCTTTCGTAAACGAAAACTCCGACCCGAATTTCTTCCCGACGGCCTCGAGCACTCGGAGTGCTTGGGCCATCACCTCTTCGCCGATCCCGTCACCGGGCAGAACTGCAATTCGATGTGTCATAGATGTTACGCTGCTGTCGTTGAAAAGAAACGGGTAGGCGCCTGCTGCTTCCGAAAGTTGTCGATCGCAGTTTGTTGATCACGGATGTAGTCGATATCGTCCAGGCCATTCATCAAACAGTGCCGTCGGAAGGGATCGTAATCGAATCGCTGAATGGTGCCGCTCGGCAGCGTGACAGTCTGGTTCTCCAGGCTCACCGTGAGATTCACATCTTTCGTTGCCGCGTCAGCAAGCAGCGCGTCTACGATCTCGCTCGGCAGCGTAACCAGCAGCAATCCGCTCTTCGCGCTGTTTCCAAAAAAGATATCTGCGAACGACTTCGCGATCACCACGCGGATCCCCGCACCGAGAATTGCCCATACCGCGTGCTCTCGTGATGAACCGCAACCGAAATTGCTGTCCGACAGCAGTATTTTGGCGTTCTGATATTCCGGGAGGTTCAAAGGAAACGCCGGATCGCTGTCCTTGAGGCGGCGAAAGAGATTCTGTCCAAACCCCTCTCGACTGATGCTCGTGAGATACTGGGCCGGAATAATGAGGTCCGTGTCGACATCTTTGATCGGCAGCGGAATCACCTTGGATGTGACGGTCGTGAATTTTTCCATAGAGCCTGCTCGCGGCGGATGCCGCATTCCCTCCTAGAGATAACTTTCTGCTGAGACGATTTTGCCGGCGATTGCGCTCGCCGCAACCGTTGCCGGAGAAGCAAGATGCGTGAGGCTCCCCGGCCCCTGTCTCCCGACGAAGTTTCGGTTCGATGAGCTGATACATCGCTTTCCCGGCGGCACCAGGTCGTCATTCATTCCGAGACACATCGAGCACCCAGGCATTCGGAACTGAGCGCCTGCCGCCTCGAATACCTGATCGAGCCCTTCTTCGATAGCTTGAGCGCGGACGGCTTCGGACCCCGGTACGATATACATCGTCACGTCTGAGTTGATCTTCTTGCCTTTGAGTATCTGCGCCGCGATGCGCAGATCTTCGATGCGTCCGTTGGTACAGGAGCCGACAAACGCCCATTCAATCGGGGTGCCTTGCAGAGGGGCCCCTTCCTCGAGCCGGATATACTCCAAAGCGCGTTTCGCCACCGGACGTTGAGCTTCCGGAAACTGATCGAGCTTGGGCACGCTTTCGGTGATCTGCGCGGCCTGGCCTGGGTTCGTTCCCCAGGTGATCATCGGAGCAAGTGTGGAAAGGTCGATGTCGATCTCTCTGTCGAACCCTGCGCCTTCATCGCTCGCAAAGCTCTGCCAATGTTTTACGGCGTCGGCCCATTTTTCGGCGGACGGAGCGAATTTGCGGCCCTTGATGTAAGCGAACGTAATTTCATCTGGAGCGACCAAACCTGCACGCGCACCGCACTCGATGCTCATATTGCAGACCGTCATCCGTTGATCCATCGTCATCTTTCGCACGGCTTCGCCCGCATACTCGATGACGTGGCCGTTGGCCCCGCCGATGCCGATCATCGAAATAAGTCTCAAGATGGCGTCCTTTGCGAACACTCCCTTTCGGAATTCTCCGTGGAAATTCACCCGCATCGTTTTCGGCTTCTGCTGGAGCAAACAGCCCGTCGCCAGGACGTGACCGACCTCCGAGGTACCCACTCCGAATGCCAACGCACCGAAAGCTCCGTGCGTGGAGGTATGCGAATCGCCGCAGACAATCGTCATTCCCGGCTGAGTGACGCCCAGCTCAGGACCGATAACGTGGACGATACCTTGGTTGCCGCTCTCGAAGTCGTAAATCGGCACGCCGAACTCACGGCAGTTATTCCGCAGCGCTTCGACCTGGGCCTTTGCCGCGCTGTCGAATATCTCGAACCGGTTCTTTCGAGTTGGAATGCTGTGATCCAACGTTGCCAGCAAACGTCCGGCGTCGAATACCGGAAGATTCTTTTCACGAAGCGTGTCAAACGCCTGCGCAGACGTCACTTCGTGAATGAGCATCAGGTCAATCGCAAAGAGGGCAGGATGCCCCTCTTTTTGACTGATGACATGCGCGTCCCAAATTTTTTCAACGATGTTTCTCGGTTTCATCCTACCTTACTCTCTGCTGATGCTTTCTCCGCTCGCGGTTGGCGATAGTTTCGTTCGATGTAGGCACGGTTGACGGCATCAACAAGCGCGCGCATCGCGGAAACCTCGATATCCTGGTCCGCACCGACTCCCTCGAACGTGTTGTTCTGCTCGTCGGCGATCACGATCTTCGAAATGCTGTTCGCGTTGATTCCGGCGGAGTCTGATTTGCTGCGGTGGCTCTGAATCTGAATGGGACCGAAGTAACGATCCACACCCTTTTTGAGAGCTGCGAGCGCGGAGTCCTTTCCTTCGTGCTCTTCCGTGAACGTTCCTTCGTAGCTGAAGAACTTCCCGGTAATCTGCACCGAGCTCTTGTTTGAGCTTTTCGAGTAGTCGATCTGTTCGACTTGGATCGGACTTCGGTAACGGAAATAGCCCTTCATGAGCTCGTCGTCGGTAATCCCCTTCCGTCGCGTTGCATAGAGATTCTTGATGAACTGCGCCATCTCCGCCTTCTCCTCGTTGGAGCAACGGTACCCGGCCTTTTCGACGATCGCCTTCGCGTGATTGCCGCCCGAAAGAGGGCCGAAGAGCATGCTAATCTCCTTTCCGACCTCTTTCGGATCGAACGGCTGATAAGCAAGTGGATTCTTCAGCACAGCGTTCGTATGTCCCCCCGAGGAGTGCTTCGCGGCGTTATCACCGGTGACCGGCCAATGCGGCTGCCGGGGCAACATGTTCTTGCTCACGAAGTCGCACACCTGCTGCAAGTGTTCGGTGCGAATATTCGTGTAATACGGGTTCTCCTTGTCCACGTACTTTGCGAAGTGACGGATGATCATGATGCACTGTTCGAGCGCAGCATTCCCAGCGCGCTCTCCGATACCGTTGAAACAGCCCTCGATCTGCCGGCACGGACCATAGAAGACCGCATTGACCGAGTTCTGCGTCGCCAAGCCGAAGTCGTTATGGCAGTGCGCCGACCAGATGACCGAGCGTCCGGGATATTCCTTGGCAATGATGTTCGCGTGCTGCTGCATCTTGTTCACGAAATACTCTTCGCCTTGGAAGACGCAGCCGCCGCCGATCGTATCCGGACAGTTGATAACGTGAGCTCCCGCCTCCACTGCCGCGCGAATGGTGTCGGTGACGAAGTCGAAGTTCTCGTCCATACGGGAATAACCCTCAGGACTGTATTCAACTTCGCAGCCTGCTTGCGCAGCTTTGCGGACAAAGTCGTAGACCTCCTTCACCAGCTTCGCTTTATCGTTTGCACGCTCGCCCAAAGAAGCCGGCATCAACTCCTTTCCTACGGGCAGGTAGACGTGGAGGAGCGCCTTTTTGTGCGGAACTGCCGGCAGAAGAGCCTCGATTGTCCGGTCGATCTGCTCTTCGCGCAGTTGGCACAGTCCGGCAATAATCGGTGAATTCGCGTTTCCGCTGAAGTCTCGCGCGATCGTGTGGACGATCTCGAAGTCCACCGCGCTGGCAGAGGGGAATCCTGCCTCGAGGACATCGACTCCGAGCTCAGAGGCGAGCCGGACGTACTCCAAATTATTCTCGAAGCTCATAGCTGCGCCCGGACACTGCTGTCCGTCGCGCAAGGTCGTATCAAATATGCGAACGTGCCGATCGATAGTCATCTCTCATTCCACATGGTTGCGGCTTACTGGATCGAGGAGGGAGCCAAAAAAAAAGGCCCCGTCGTCCGACAGAGCCTATTTTCAAAAGCCAAGCCCCGTCTAGACGATAGAATCGAGAAGAAGAAGGGCAAGGCCAAGCGACAGCGCGGCATTATTCGCTGAGCGAAACTTAAAGCTGTTTGAATTTTGAGCCGACTTTGCTGCCATAAGAGGGCTATTTATACGCCTTTCCCGTGTTTTGGTCAAGGCGGTCGAGAGTCCCAAGACCGGCCAAGCTGTGCTAAAAGCACTCGGTATCACGAACATCTTCAAAGACTTGAGGCTATGTACATCCTTACCGGCGGAGCCGGATTCATCGGAAGCTGCTTACTCGCAAAGCTCAATCAGGAGGGCATCGACGATGTGCTTGTCGTCGACAACCTCGGCTCGAGCGATAAATGGCGCAATCTGCAGGGCAAGACCTTCGCCGATTATCTCCACAAAGATCAATTCCGCTCCCTCCTCGAAGATGATCGGCTGCCGAAGAAAGTAAGCGCAATAATTCATCTCGGTGCCTGCTCGTCAACCACCGAGACGAATGCCGAGTACATGATGGAGAATAATTATCGGTATTCGAGGCTCCTCGCAGAGTACGCTGTCCGCCGGGGGATCCGGATGGTTTACGCGTCGAGCGCCGCAACCTATGGAGACGGCGCTCTGGGATTCTCCGACGATCACACGTCGACTGATCAACTCCGCCCGCTGAATGTTTACGGCTATTCCAAGCAGCTCCTCGACCTCTGGGCGCTTCGCACCGGTGCACTCAAGAAACTGGCCGGGGTGAAGTTCTTCAACGTCTTCGGTCCGAACGAGTATCACAAACGCGACATGCAAAGTGTCGTCGTGAAGGCGTATCGGCAGATCCAAGCAACCGGCAAGGTCAAGCTCTTCAAGTCCTATCGCTCTGAGTTTGCCGACGGCGAACAGCAACGTGATTTCATCTACGTCAAGGACTGCACCGATGTACTGTGGTGGTTGCTTCAATCGCCTGACGTCGCAGGGCTATTCAACCTCGGCACGGGAAAAGCGCGAAGCTGGAACGATCTCGCGGCTGCGGTGTTCACTGCGCTCGGCAGAAGGCAAGACATCGAATACATGGAGATGAATGAGAGCCTCCGTCCTCGATATCAATATTTCACTGAATCGAAGATGGACAAGCTGCGTTCGGCCGGTTATCGCACGCCATTCCTTACGCTGGAAGAAGGTGTCGCCGATTACGTTCAAAACTATCTCGAGAAGCAAGACCCGTATCTCTGAGGCACCTTTCTCTTTTCCCGTCCGTCGGAACTACAGTTACCGCCATTGAATAGCCGATCTCCGGCTGCTAGACTCTCCGGGATGCGGCGAATCTGTGAACTTACCGGACGGGCGTTCGAGCTCACTCCTGCCGAGCAAGAGTTTCTCATCACGCGCGATTTACCCCTCCCCCGACTCTGCCCGGAGGAGCGTCTTCGGCGCCGGCTTTCTTTCCGAAATCAACGACAGCTCTTTCGACGAGCGTGCAGCGTCACAGGGAAGTCACTGATCTCAGTGTACCCGCCGGAGTATCACGGACCTGTTGTTTCTCTTGCTTATTGGCACAGCGACGAATGCGACGGGCATCTCGCAGGGCGCTCATTCGACTTCTCTCGACCATTTTTCGAGCAGTTCGGCGAGCTGCTCACATCGGTCCCGCTTCCGAGCTGCATGGTCACAAAATCAGAAAATTGCGAGTACAACGCTTACTGTGCTCAGAGCCGGAATTGCTATCTGTGTCAGAGCTCCGTCGACACAGAAAATGCGTGTTACGTCTATGGCCCGACACGCTGCCGAGACTCGATGGAATGTCATACCATCGACGGTTCCGAGCTCTGCTACGAAGTGGTCCATGGCACCAACTGCTACGACGTGCAGGAGAGTAAAAACGTCGTTCACTGCCAAGAGTCTGCTTTTCTTCTGAACTGTCGGAACTGCCGCAACTGTTTCTTCTGCGTGAACCTCCGTGGCGCGCAGTATTGTTTCAGAAACGAACAGCTCGACCGGGAAAGCTACTTCGAAGCGATTCGGCCCTATCAACGGATGGATCATGCAATGCGACGCGAGCTTCGCCGATCATTCGCTGAGCTCTCGAGCCGATTCCCTTCGCCGGCACTCTGGGGCTCGATGAACGAGGACGTCAGCGGAAACTATATTTTCAACTCGAAAGCCGTTTCTTCTTCGTTCGACATACTGGACTGCGAGGACGTTTCCCACGGCTACCGGCTTCGAACGGTAAAAACATCCGCCGATGCCAGCTTCGTTTATCACGGCGAGGAGCTCTACGAATACACCTCCGGCAACGGCCCAACTCGCTGCCGGTTTTCTTACGCTCTCTACGACGGGGCGTATGATGCGGACTATAGCGCCAACTGTGCCGGCGGATGTCACGACATCTTCGGATGCGTGGGACTGAGACGCGCCGACCACTGCATCTTCAATGCTTCGTATACGAAGCATGATTACGGCATCACGAAAGCTCGAATCATCGCGCACATGAAAGAAACCGGTGAGTGGGGCGAGTTCTTCCCGGCAGCGCTATCACCCTTCGCGTATAACGACACGGTGGCGCACGACCTGCTTCCCCTCACGCGCCAAGATGCCGAACGACGCGGCTTTCGCTGGCTGGACCGTTCAGACGAGGAGAGACGGCAGCTCGCAACAAGGCGACAGCCCATCGAATTCGGCGGCAGCTCCTCTGCCTTAAACGAAACGTATACCTGCTCCACCTGCTCGAAGCCGTATCGGCTTCAACCGCTCGAGCTCCAGCTGGCAGGCAAACTGTCCGCACCGTTGGCCATCGAGTGTTTCGATTGTAGGTACCGAACCCGCCTCGAAAGGTTGGAACCGCTGTCTCTTGTTCGCCGAACTTGCACGCGATGCGAGGCATCGATTCTTACCCCGATCGGGGAGAGCCGCCCGGAGCCGGTTTATTGTGAGAACTGTTACCAGGCGTCGCTCTAGCGGCTCGAAAACTCGCCCTGACACTTCATCTTCGACCATCCATCGATCGCGCGTAGATGCGCGGATATGCACCGCTTTCCAAATTCGACCTGCTCTCGGAGGCGGCCACCGCCGATAATCTCAATTCGTGCCGACATCCTGTAATAGCGCCCATTGAGCGGGATTAAGTAACCGTCCCCACTTTCTATGCGCATAGGCTGCCGTCATTCAGTGGTACACGAATTGCTACCCTTGGGTCGCTCAGCCTGTGCTCATCTCTGCCCGGTTTCGCCTGGTTCGCTGCGATGCACTCCACCGCAGTGAATTCGCATAGATACCGCCTCTGAAGCACAGGTTCCGACGAGAACGGCTATAAACTAATTGCGGTAGGAGTCCGTTGCTTTTCATGTCGAAAGGAAATCCTATGCCGAAGGCTCGTTTCACCGTACTCCACTCCGAACATTCCTCGTCCGATTGTTCTCGCGAAGCCGAGCCGATCGCTTCGCCCTGCAAGATGAGCTGTAAGCTGACCGGCGAATGTCGTGCGAGAAGAAGCATCGCCACGACTGCGTCGTTGGGGAGCAGCGCTCCTCCTTCGGATTCAATCCAGTCAAAGCGCTGATCAACAACGTTCGACGAAGTCGGGCGGTAGCGCCGACACCCTGATTCAAAGATTGAAAAAATTAACTCGGAGCGTGCCGTGAAGAAGAATTTCAGCCTGTTACTCCGTGCCGTCGCCCTTACTGTAATCATTCTCACGAACGTGCGATCGTCGTTTGCGGACGGCATCGACGTTCGCGACGTGAGCGTCTTTCCCGCGCACGGCTTTTTCAATGGATTTCTCGGACAGCTCAACGTGCTCGAGTGCTCGAACCGCCACACGGCGGACGCCACCTTGAATGGACAGCTTTACGACTCCTCCGGCGCCAGCCGCGCAAGCTTCGCGCTATCGCTTCCGGCCGGCAGCACGAAACATCTCATCTTGAACGAGCTCGACATTGCCAATCGCTACGGCTCATTTGTTCTCTCACTCTCGGGTGACGCGGCCGCATTCGGCGATCGAATCAAATGTTTTACCGCCTACTATCGGCTCAGCTCCAGTCACTCCACGTCGGCGGTCGAATTCGCCTACATGCTTCCGGTAAAGAAGCTTTCGAGCGGCACCGTCTCCGGCGTTGCAAATTCAATGAACCCGGATGGAAGATCGGCCCCCACGGAGAACTGGCTCTCAGTGTACAACGGCTCAGCCGCGAACGAAGGTTTCAATGTCATTCTTTACGATGTCGGTGGTAACCAACTCAGAAGCTTCCGCATCGAGTCGCTCCTTCCTCACGAGCGTCGAGACATCCCACTCGCTCACGATGATGTGTCGCACTCGGGCCAAACAATTTACGGGTTCCGCCTGGTACCTGATAGTCTCACAGCTCCGTTTGCTGCCTTTACTACCCGATACGGCACCTCGGATACGGGCTTCAAGTTCGCATTTGCTGCGTTCTCAGAGGAAGGCGACTGCCGGACTCGACCCCTTCCAGTTTCAACCGTGAGCAATGCTGCCTCCTATGTGGAGCTCCTGAATAGCGCAGGTTCGAGCACCACAGTCGACGTGACGCTCCGAAACGAAGCCGGCCAAGTGCTTTCCTCGAATTCGGTCGTCCTCCCTGCAAACGCTCAGGATCACCTCGCGATTCACAACGTGCTGCCCGCGAACCAGGCTGGAACCATCGAGGTAAGCTGCCGAGACCCTCAGGCCGGCAGCATCGTGCGAAACGTCGTGACCTACGGAAAGCGCTCGGGCAGTACCGCTTGGGCATACCTCACTCCTGCGCGTGAGCCCTACGGCGAAGCAGGAGCTGAGCTTGTGTTTCCGGTGAACACCTATCTCCAGGCGTATAACTGGCTCAAAGTGTATGAAGCGAGCGCATCGGCGACGTCCTTCGTTCTCGGCGCACGCGGCGCAGATGGGTCCGATATCTTTAGCCGCACCGAGAGCCTTTCGGCCCTCACTCAGAAGTCCTACGCAATCCACGAACAGGTTCCGGCCGATCGGATTGGCACCTTGTCTGTTTCACCACAGATTTCGGGCTCCCTTGCTTTTGCAGAAAACCTACGCGTTTTCCCGGCAAGCGACGGATCCCCTGGATATGTGATGCACGTTCCAAGCTCAGTCCTGATTCGAACCCCCTCCGGAACGCCATCGTTTACAACGGTCGCAACTGGAATCGTTCAGCCGGTAACGGTGGCATTCGCTCCGGACAGCTCCGGAAGAATGTTTGTGTCGACGAAGCTCGGCTACGTCTACATCGTGCAAAACGGCGTTACCCGCTCGACACCGTTCATCGATCTGACTGCAACGACAAGCACCGAAACCGAGCGTGGTCTAAGCAATATCGAGTTCCATCCGCAGTTCGCGACGAATGGAAAATTCTATGTTGGACGCACGGATCTCAGCCACGCGTCAGTAATCGAGGAGTATCGCGTGTCGAACTCTGACCCGAATCAGGCGGACCCGAGCACGCGCCGTCTCATCCTCTCGATTCCGAGAAACGGCGATTTCCATATCTCCAACATCATGCACTTTGCGCCCGACGGGACCCTGTTTATCAGTGAGGGCGACGGTGGGCCGCAAGGCGACCCGGAGAATCACTCTCAGAATCCAGGCCTGCTCTTAGGAAAGCTGCTCCGGATCGACGTTGACCACGGTGCCACCTACACCGTACCGACCGACAATCCGTTCTTCGGCAGCTCTGAATTCCGTCCGGAAATCTGGGCTTACGGTTTGAGAAATCCTTACTCGTATACCTTTGACATCCGGTCGAATCGGATGTTCCTCGGTGATGTCGGCTATAACGACCGCGAAGAAGTGGACATCATCGAGCCTGGAAAGAACTATGGATGGAATATCTACGAGGGCACGAGATGCACAAACCTAGTCAACACATGCAGCACGACGGGGCTCGTCGCGCCCATCTTTGATTACGGACATGACGTCGGTATTTCAATCCTCGGTGGCGGAATCTATCGCGGCTCAGCAGTTCCGGCGCTCTACGGAAAATACATTTACATTGATTACGGGAGCAAGCGGATCTACACGCTCGAAGAGATCGCCCAAGATACTTGGCGAAATACCGAAATCGGCCGGCTTACGCAGGCAGGGCTGCCGACTGCGATCAATAACGATCGGAGCGGAGAGCTCTATATCACTGACATCTACGGGAAGGTTTTCAAGCTTACCGGCCTGAGCTGATTGAGCGTCGTAAATCGACGTCCAACGGAAAACGTCGAAAAGTCAGAAAAGCTCACACAGCGCCGCGGGTAACGAGGCTCGCGGCGCATCACCACCGGAAAAGAGTTGAATCGGCGAAGCGCCCGTGCTTTCATTTGCTCCACGAGTCGAGCGTCGGAGGAGCGCGCTCTAATCAACAAAACTCTTATGCATCAATCCTACTGGGGCATCGACCTCGGCGGTACCAAGATCGAGGGAGTCGTCCTCACGTCCCTGGACAATCCGGAACCGCTGTGTCGATTGAGAGTCGATACCAACGCACATCTTGGATACGAACACATCGTTACCCAGGCGGCAGAGCTCCTTGCGGCAATGCGCCAAGAGACAGGTTTGACCCCGGAGCGCGTGGGAGTGGGACACCCGGGCGTGCTCGATCCGAGAACGAAGCTGCTCAAAAACTCCAACACACAATGCCTCAACGGGAAGCCGTTTCAACGCGATTTCGAAAGTAAGATTGGAATTCCGGCAATGCTTGCCAATGACGCAAATTGCTTTGCGCTTGCCGAAGCCTGTTATGGTGCCGCACGCAACGCCTCCGTCGTCTTTGGCGTGATTATGGGCACTGGGGTCGGCGGTGGTATCGTTCTCAGCCGCAAAGTTCACTCCGGCGCACAAGGAATCGCAGGAGAATGGGGGCACAACGTTCTCGACCCAACCGGCCCTGAGTGTTACTGCGGGAAGCGCGGATGCGTTGAGGCAATGATCTCCGGGCCCGCTCTCGAAAAGCTGTATTTCGATCGCACCAACCGTAAAGCGCCGCTCTCTGAGATAGTGAGCCTCGCCGAATCCGGACAGGAGCAGGCCGCTGCCGACGTGCTCGATCACCTCACGACCTGGTTCGGGCGTGCTATCACTGTTGTGATCAACATCCTCGATCCCGATTGCGTCGTGATCGGTGGAGGAGTGAGCAACATCGACGCTCTCTATACTCGGGGCGTCGCAGAGGCCGCGCGAACAACGTTCAACGACTCGCTCAGCACGCCGATCGTGAAAAATCTTCTCGGTGATAGCGCAGGCGTTTTTGGCGCTGCAATGCTGACTTGAGGTGTGGACGGAGCAGACGCAACTGGCAGCAGGCGTCATTGACAGCTCGTCCCCCGGGTCCGACACCCATACCGCTCGCACTTTCTCACGCCTCAGGTCGGAGCAAAAATTAATGCTGCAGCAGCGGACTTTCTCCCTATAAACATAGTAATGTCGCGGCGCTAATTTGTTTGCCCCCTCGGTTCCTACCTGCGTCGCCACTGCGCAAGGGATATATGCCGGTACCAGCCCCTCAAAACGCCGCTCCGCAGCCGACACCGAAACCATCTCCAGCCGGCGTGGCACTGCCCGAGGCCCGTTTACCAGCTCAAGAACCCGGCGCAACTCAACAGACGGCGGAATCTCAGCTCATTTATCTACCGTGGAAGACAGCGACAGGTGAGCTCCAAGAAATTCTGCGAAACCTGCAGCAGCTCGGCCCGGATAGCGGGATAAGAAGGGAACAGATTGCGGTCGATGGAAAGCTCGCGGCAACTGTAACCACCGAACCGGTCTCGATGAGCGGACCGGGAGTCATAGTCGAGGTGAGCAAACCGCAATTGACCGTCACGGAGGACGGCGTCTTTGTCGGACCGCCTTCACGATCAGCGGCACAAAAGCCCGATGCAACATTCCGGGAGGACGCCTTCGGCCCTACACGCGTTGGCGTGGTGACACAATCGCCCGAAGTCGAAGTAACGTATCTTCCGGTATCTGGGATCGG
This sequence comes from Bdellovibrionota bacterium, assembly GCA_046328905.1. GTDB lineage: Bacteria > Bdellovibrionota_C > UBA2361 > SZUA-149 > CAZDWZ01 > JAXLVP01. The sequence goes on along the minus strand of JAXLVP010000001.1, from coordinate 2,271,708 downwards.
AACTCGCAGTCGTCCTTTTCCGGCCACGACTCTGATGGCCGACGCCGCTCTGATGCGAGTCACGGATCAGAGCGGCGTTGCACAAAGCTTCAGCGTAGCAAAGGACCAAACGCTAATACTAACGCTATCCCTCCCAACCACCCCGCCTGGAGCTGGCGTTGCCGTCCCCGGCGAGTCTCGCCTTCCGAATGTCGCAGGGCAGAAATTCGACATCTCCTATTGGCCGTCGCAACAAGGAAATATCGAGGGCCTTGTCCACCCGGAGACGAACTTTGTGAACCTCCCCAACGGCTCCCAAGTCATGATGCAGCCGGGAGCAAAGCTGCAAGTGCAGTATCAAACACCATCCGGGCTTGTGCCTGTGCTCGATTATCGAGCTATCGGAGCTGTTACAGAGGGCCAGCTCGAACACGCGAGCCGAGCCGGGGAGGTCTTTCGCGAGTGTGTGGCGAAGCGAGATGAGGGTTTGCTCGAGGCGCAGAGGGGTTCCGCCCTTGTCCGGGCCGAAGCAGAGCGCACGCTAGATTCCCGTCCCCGAATTCCGACATCCACAGAGCACGAACGGGACGGGATCTACGAAGGCCGGCTGACGATTGGCGACACGCAGGATTACACAGTTGTGTCACCGCCCCGTGGTGGGGTCGAGCTGGCACTGCAGGGCGACCGTGTGGTGCTCAACCGAGCCGATCTTCGCGTGCTCACGACGCTCAAACGAGGTGATCGAGAGGAAGGCAATGGCCATGCGAAGCTTCCACTCCCACCCGGCACTCCCCTCAATGTTGGAGATCCCATTCGGAACGGCGTGCTCGTCGTCGACAACTCTGGCTCCGGTCGGACAACAATAGATCTTACAGGGACGGGGCGCACCGTGGAGCTTCAAACACCGATTCACGTCATCAGCCGTGGCGCACTGGAGGTGGACCTAAGAGGCGGGAGGCCGGATCACTATGTTTCACATCCGCTCACTCTCAGTGCGGGCACAGCAGACACGCCGCAACCAATTCAGGTGACAGTTGATCGCAGCGTGGAAACAGGCTTTTTCTCGCAAGGAGATGCGCTGCGAAACAATCCGCGTTGGCATGCCGGGATCATCACCGATGCTTCGGGGAAGGTGACCGGATTCCAGCCTACCGAGAATGGTCCCAGAATCGAGCTTCGTCCCGGGCAAACGCTGACGTTCCGCACTGATCGCTCTGAAGTGCTCGGCCGAGCGAATCCCTTCGCAAACAACGATTCCCTCTTTATTCATCAACCTCACGAATATCACCTTACCGGCGGTAAAACGAAAACAGAGACAATCCAAGATCTCGATCAACAGCACCAAGATGAGCTTCGGCGCTTCCCGACGATTGAAATCGAGCAGCGACCGATAGAGAAGCTCAGACCGCGCGAGGAGGGATTTGCCCAGATGGTGCTCCCGCCGCGAAGAGACATTTCATAGCCCTAAACTTTCGGACGCTTGGAGAATTCCGTTCGAGCACGCATCCGAACCTCAGTAAGCTCTCGACGCCAAATTGCCGCGTAAGCTCAAAGGGAGTATAACGGTTCTTCAACGGGCGCGCCTCCCTTCTCCAGTCAACGCCTCGCTCTCTCGAAATTCCACTTCAAATCATTAAACCTGCCGAAAAGCTCTTCAGTCGGTGAGCCTTTCGGCGGATGGGTTCCAGTTGATACGGAGGTTTCAATGCTCAGACATTTACGTGAGTCGTTCGAACGTGATTTTCGAAAGCGGTTCGGAGAGCCGTCGAAGAACAGAAGTCGGCATCCCCTTCTCTTTCGCGTCGGCTTAGCCGCGACGCCTTTCGTCGGACCGCTGCGCTCCATTGCAAATGCCCGTGAAGAATTTCTCCATGCACAGAGCTCCGGAGATCTCGAGCTGGCGGAGGGCGCTAGGAATCGTTGCTTGCTCGCAATGATCGAGCTGGGTCTTCAAATCGGCACGGCGCCGCTTCTCGCTGAGATGCTCCTCGTCGAGCTGATTCACCAAACAGAGCTCGGCGTTGCTGTCATCCGCGCCCTCGAGATCACCTTCGTCGTTCAAGGGCTGGGGGTCGAAACTGAGATCGCACCGGACCTGTTTCTCTCGCTGACAAAGCCGATCCGCTCCATTGCAGGCGTTCGGCATATGCTCGATTGGGTGCTGACTCACGACAGCCTTTCGACTGCAATGCGTGATTTTCGTGCACGATTGAGTGCGGATATGGAGAAACGTTTCCCAGTCGCTCACCCGGCTTGAGCAGTCATTTCCTGCCGCTACCGAGAGGTCGGCGGCGTGGGTTGTCCCCGTCCGCCGATCTCGTCAGATGCTTGCCATGGGCGACCTTATTTTTTCACCGGCGCAGCGGTCGGCGTGGGCTGCGCAGCTTGCACCGTCCGCTCTCTTTCTGCTCGCTGGTCAGCTCGCATCTGGTCGCTGATCGTCAAGATTACCTTTGTGCCGAAACCGCCCGCATAAAGAAACGCACCCCGTCCGCCGATCAACCAGAGTACACACATGCTGGTCCAAAAAAATAGCACGCCGCCGATATAGAGCGCCGAAGCAAAGAATCCGCCGACGATATTCTTGAAATCGAGCTGAGCGGGGTGAATTTCGGAATATGAAAAACTGATGTCCGCGCCGAGCGTAAGGCCCAGAGCGAGCGCATACGCCGGCGGCTCTGTTTCACCGAACAACAGGCACGCAGCGAGAGCGGGGAACGAGAAGAGCGGGAAACAATACGGAGCGAGCGTGATTACCGGAACGTATTGGTAATGCGTCTCTTCAATCTCATAGGTTACGTGCCCTTCCCGTTTCCCGATCCGAAACTCTTTGAGCGACTTGCCGAACATGAAAACCAGCAGCGCATGTTTCGTCTCATGAATGAACGCACGCAGGCGAGGGAGCTCCGCGCCGCCGATCACGGCGAGCGAAGACAGCATGCCGAATCCGAAAAGCGCCCAAATCTCCTTCTGAAATAAGTACTTATCAAGGAGAATCAGACATGAGATAAAACTGAATGCACCGAGAATGAAATAACACGGGATAGCAAGCCAAAAGGCGAGGCTGAACACTTTGCCCAGCTGCTTAACTTTCGGCTTTTTCCTCGAAAACAATTCAGTGACTCCCGTCGGTTTACAAAGTTATTCGCTGTTCCATCCGGAAGATAGCACCCGCCGGCCGGCGGCACTGCTCTTTCATGGAGTCTCGGGTTCGATTGAGGAGCTCCACGACCTTGCGCGGCACCTCCACGAGCGTAATTTCGACGTCTATCTTCCGATGCTGACCGGGCACGGAACAGACATTCGCGAGCTCGCGAGAGTGCCGGCGTCACGCTTCATTGCCGATGCCGAAGATGCGTTCAATGTTCTCAAGGCGAGAGACCCATCGGCAATCGTCGTAATCGGGCTCTCGTTCGGAAGTATCCTCGCGCTCTACATTACCGGAACTCATTCACGGGAAATCGATGCGCTGGTGATTCTCTCGATGCCTGTCCGAATCCGTTCTCAATTAAAGCAGTGGGCTCTCTTCGGCCTGTCGTTCCTGCCGGATTCACTCCTCAATCGGCTTGGGATTGTGCCGAAGGCGAAGCGCGACCATGTTGCGTTCGCCTCTGCGCGCGTAGCATACGACGCCCACTCAATCGGAAGCTTGGCGCGCCTGGAGCACATTCGGCGCGAGGCGTTCCGTCGTGCGGAAAATGTCCGGTGCCCCGTATTGGCACTTCAGGACCCAAATGATCATCATCTCCGCAGCGAAGGCATGGAAATCCTTGGTCGAAAGTTGCATCATACTTCATTCACCGCAGAATGGGTCCCAGGCGGTGAGCATGAGCTTTCGATGGGCCCGGAACAGGCTGCTGTGTTCCAACATATCGATGAATTTATCGGTCGAGCTCTGCGAACGCAGACGGACCGGCATTAGAGGCTGAATGCCGAGAGAAATCGTTCACTGGATCGTCGTTCAGAACACCGCGAGCGCTCTTGCTTCACGCAACCTCCCGCTGATCAATGACTGCATTGCTTCGTATCCTGCTGCCGCATTTTTGGGCGCTATCTCGCATGACGTGCCCTACTATTATCGGATGGGCGAGGATCAGTTCGAGCTCGTAGCCGACGTCATGCACGGCCGAGAGGGAGAGGACACGCTCCTCCCAATGCGGATGTTGGCGCTCCAGATCCTCACGCTCGAGCCGGAGAAACAAAAGCCGCTCTGGTCGTTCTTCTTCGGGATGCTCACGCACATCGCGACCGATGTGCAGATTCACCCAATCGTCTATTACTTCACGGGAAACTATCACGATCCCGATCCTGCCGAGGCGATACGAGCGCAAGGCCGCCATCGGCTGTTTGAAACCTATCTCGATTGGTGGGCCCGTCCGAAGGCCAAATTTCCTTTCGGCATCAGCCTGAGAGATCTGCTGCGCGAAGACGTCGCGAGCCGAAAGCTCATCTGTGAGGAGCTCGAAAAAGTTCTCGTTCCGGAGATGCTTTGGAAGGTCCCTGCACCTGCGGAGCTCGGGCGTTGGTTCCACGGCATGTCGCAGATGGCGTGGTATCAGCACCTCTTCCTGTCGACCACTGTCGGGGCGTTGTTCCGCGGCGTTGCCTCCTTCGGCAGCGACCGCACGAAGAGCATCGACTCCCTCTTCTCGTTCGGTCGGCGCGGATCGAGCGAGTTCTTCGACAAGCCTTTCGAGTATCTGCACCCCGTTTCGGGCGAGGCGCACACAGCTTCTGCGGAAGAGCTCATGGGCCGCTCGGTAGACGATTCAATTCAGCTCATCGAGCGCTTCGAATCCGTCATCGGAAAGGACACGGGCGCACTCACTCGAGCTCTCGAGGGTGTGGTGGGCAGTTCGCTGAATTACGGCGTCCCGAACGCTCCGACTGATCTCGGAAAGTATTTCTCAGTCACCGGGGCACCACTGCCCGGTCTCGAAAGGTAGCCTTATGCAGCGTGTCCTTTTCTATTTGGCGTCGATACTTGTTTTGGTCTCCCCTACAGTTGCTGAGATCGCTCCGAAAGACAAAATGTGCTCAGAGACAAAGCCTTGCGAGCACGGGGCCTTCTGTTCCTATCCCGTAGGCTCGTGCGGCAAAGATGGAAAGACGGGTAGCTGTCTGTGGCGGCCCGAGATCTGCACGATGATCTATTCACCCGTGTGCGGGTGTGACGGAACTACTTACCCGAGCGATTGCGCCGCGAACGCGAAGGGCGTCTCAGTGAAATCAGCGGGCGAATGTCCGAAGGAAGATTCGAAAGGAAATAGTTGAAAGCGGATCGCTCACCACTCGCGATAGAGGCCCGCGATAGTTTCATAACCGGCAAGCAGGTCCTCGCCGTGGTCGAGCTTTGAAAGCACGCCGTTCCGCGCAGCCAGAGGAAGCTCGGACCAGCTTCGAGAGTAATTTCCATTACACTCTGGACAAACTCCCGAACCCCCACATTCTCCGCAGCGCTTCGAGCGTTGGATCTCGTCTTTCCCTGTGCCGCCGCAGCCGACGCACACTCCCGGCTCCTTACGACGCGCGAGCTGCTTGAAACGTCCCCCCGCGGTTCGAATGCTGATTGTGTCGCCGACCGCGCAGCGCTCACAGAAAAACGCTACATCTCGGCCATGACCGGAGATCATCATCTTGCAATCGCGCATAGGGCACCGGTGATTTTGAATAACGGGCGGCAGAAACCACCGTCTAGAATACGCGCGCTACCGGAGTGAATCAAGCCGAGGCAGAGACGGTCGTAACCGGCTGAAATCGTTGGCGCCAAGACCGCGTCCGGCTCTTCGAGCAAAAAAAAAGCCGCACGGTGTTGCCGTGCGGCTTTATCAGAAGACCTGGGCGAACCCCGGTCTTCCAAGGGTGGAATTACATCATTCCGCCCATTCCTCCCATGCCGCCCATTCCTGGTCCGCCATGTGAGTGTCCTGCGTCCTTCTTGTCATCCGGCTTCTCAGCGATCACGGTTTCCGTGGTCAGCATGAGGCCAGCGACAGAGCCTGCGTTCTGCAGAGCTGAACGAGTGACCTTAGTCGGATCGATAACGCCGGCCTTCACCAGGTCTTCGATCTTTTCGGTCAGAGCGTTGAAGCCTGTCGAACCTTCTGCGCTCTTGATCTTGTCCAAGATAACGCTCGCTTCGTGTCCTGCGTTCGAAACGATGGTGCGGATCGGAGCTTCAATCGCCTTGGTGACGATCTGTACGCCGATTCGTTCTTCGTCGTTGCACTTCACTTTGTCGAGGCCCTTCAAGCAACGGATGTAAGCAACACCGCCGCCAGGAACGACGCCTTCTTCAACTGCTGCGCGTGTCGCGTGCAGTGCGTCTTCAACCCGAGCCTTCTTCTCTTTCATTTCCAGCTCAGTTGCCGCGCCGACGTTGATGACCGCAACACCGCCTACGAGCTTCGCGAGGCGCTCTTGGAGCTTCTCGCGATCGTAGTCGCTGGTAGTCTCTTCGATCTGCGTGCGGATCTGCTTTACGCGAGCTTCGATGTCTTTCTTCTCACCGAGGCCGTCGATGATCGTGGTGTTATCCTTGTCGATCACAACGCGCTTTGCTTGTCCGAGGCTCTTCAAGTCGAGGTTTTCGAGCTTCAGACCGAGGTCTTCGCTGACAAACTCGCCCTTGGTCAGAACCGAGATGTCTTGCAGCATCGCTTTGCGGCGATCGCCGAATCCCGGAGCCTTCACAGCGCAAACTTGGATTGTGCCGCGGATCTTGTTGACCACGAGAGTTGCGAGCGCTTCACCTTCAACTTCTTCAGCGATGATGAGCAGCGGACGGCCGGAGCGAGCGGTTTGCTCGAGAACCGGGAGGAGGTCCTTCATGCTGCTGATCTTCTTTTCGTTGATCAGGATGTACGGATTGTCGAGCACGCACTCCATCCGATCCGGATCGGTGACGAAGTATGGTGACAGGTAGCCGCGGTCGAACTGCATACCTTCGACGACTTCGAGAGTCGTTTCCAGGCCCTTTGCTTCCTCAACCGTGATCACGCCTTCCTTACCAACCTTCTCCATCGCTTCTGCGATGATGTTGCCGATAAAGGAGTCGTTGTTTGCCGAGATGCTTCCAACTTGAGCGATCTCTTCCTTGGTCTTCGTTGCGCGCGAGAGGGTCTTCAGCTCAGCAACGATGGCTTCTACAGCCTTGTCGATACCGCGCTTGATGCTCATCGGATCATGTCCGGCAGCAACCATCTTCGAGCCTTCACGGAAGATCGCACGAGCGAGAACCGTAGCAGTCGTTGTTCCGTCACCGGCAACGTCCGAGGTCTTCGACGCAACTTCGCGAACCATTGCCGCGCCCATGTTGGCGAACTTGTTTTCGACTTCGATTTCCTTTGCAACCGTCACTCCGTCTTTCGTGACAGTCGGTCCGCCGAAGGACTTCTCAATGACGACATTCCGTCCACGGGGACCCATGGTCACCGCTACGGCGTCAGCCAAAGCATTCACGCCCTTCAACATTTCTTCGCGAGCATCAAGCCCGTATTCGAGGATCTTCACTCCCATTTGGAGACTCCTTAATGTGTTACGCTAATTAACTATTCAACCACTGCGAGCACGTCGTCTTCGCGCATAATGAGGCGATCCTCATTATTAATCTTCACCTCGGTTCCCGAGTATTTGCCGAAGAGCACGGTATCACCGGCCTTCAGATCGAGCGGACGCACAGTTCCGTCTTCGCAGACTTTCCCTTTTCCGACGGCGATGACTTTTCCGCGCTGAGGCTTTTCCTTCGCGCTGTCTGGGATGATGATCCCGCCTTTGGTCTTCTCGTCTTCGCTCAATCTTTCAACGATGATTCGGTCGTGTAACGGACGTAGACTCATACTCCTTTCTTCTCCTTTCGCTTAACCACAAACCAAGTAATAAATTTCGAACTTCGCGCCTCGGCTCCCATGGCACGAGCACTTCACGAAGTGCGATCCGAATCTCTCCGGCTCGACACCTCCTCCGCGCCGCTTTTCGGGATCCGACGGCCGGGGTTTCTCCGGTTGTTCGCGAGCAAGCTTACGACCGAAGTGCAATCTTTCGAGCTCAATCGAACCGAGCCCGATCACGCTGTGGCCCGAACGCACCGCAGCTCCGAAGACACTGCAGAGGCCAACATTTACCCCGTATCCCGCTAAAGAACGGGACGTTCCCGCACTGTCTTTTAAGCACCGCTCTGCGAGATGTCAAGGAAGCGTGATAATTTTTTTTCGTTAAGAAATTTCAAAGTTTAGCCCAACAATTCACAGCTTTCGCGTTGTTGAGAAAGCACGCCGAATGACTCACTGTGAGCAGTTTCGCGCACATCGAAATGAGGACCATGATATGAGAGGTCGACGCGGGCCAGTGGATGGTGCGCGGCAAAAAGGCATAGGAGCAATGCGAAAATGTTTAAGCAAACACAGATTGTTAGCCTAGCCTGGCTGCTCCTTGCAGGTTCCGCTGTAGGTTGCGCGGGAGGAGGTGGCTCGGACGATTCCGTCCCGACAACATCGATTAGTGTAGAGTCCGGTGCGGCAGCCGACTCTGCTGTCGCGGTGTCTCAGGCAGCGCGAGCTCTCGGTGCGACTCTCGTCCATAGCTCAATCACTCGCACAAATCCCGATCAAATTGCGCGGGTAATAAGTGCAAGTTGCCCGGGCTCGGGTACCGCCACCCTGAATGGGACAATCTCGGACATCTCGGCAGCGCCTCCACGGAGCGTTTCTTCGTCCGGGACGATCGAGCTGCAGAACTGCAACGGCTGGACCGGAACTCTCACTTACGACGGGACCGTGACCGGCAGCTCGGGACAATTTGTGGTGGCGGCAACGACCGGCGGACAGCTCATCGGTTCGTGCGACGTCGACGTGGAAAGTCTCGCTTTCGATGGACTCGAATCGTCCTCCGGAAGCAGCCTCAGCGGAAATGTGACGGGAAATCTGGTTGCAGATTGTGACTCGGCTCGAGTTGCCTGCTCGTGGCTCGGAGTCTCACTAAATGACACCGAGGCGCTCAAAGACGGCTGCGCCAAGCTCTAACACGGCCGTCTCTCTGATTCCGTTACGCTTGTATTCCGGTGCGTTCGACGAGGCTCGCAACCACCGCAACAAGCTCGGAAGGATCCACCGGCTTTGCTACATGAGTCTGAAATCCGGCGAGCAGCGCTCGCTTTCGGTCTTCGGTGCGTGCAAACGCGGTGAGAGCAACAGCTGGTAGTTTCTTTGCTGCGACACGGTGTCGAACTTGACGGATCAGGTCGTAACCATCTTGGTCCGGCATACCCACGTCGCTGACGAGAATGTCCGGCATGACGTCCTCAGTCAGGAGCTTGATCGCCTCTGCGGCCGACTCGGCAGTCGTCACTTCAGCACCGCACTCCGTAAGCACTCGACTGACGAGCTGTCGCGCGTCCGGCTCATCATCGACGACAAGCACTCGAATGCCTCGCAAGGATTCACAGTCGTACTGGTAATCCCCAGTCTGATCATCTTTCGGACGAGTCTTCTCCACGCGGTTGTCGTGCAACACTGTGATGGGCAAGCTCACTGAAAAAGTTGAGCCTTGACCTTCTCCCGGGCTCTTTGCTCGAACGGTTCCTCCATGCAGCTCGATGAGCTGCTTCACGATCGCCAAGCCGAGCCCCAGCCCTCCATGCCGCCGAGTTGTCGACGAGTCCGCTTGGCTGAACCGCTCAAAGATGTGGGGCAGAAAATCCGGCTTGATGCCGATGCCGGAATCGATCACCGAAATCTCGACGTGCGAGTTCACGCGCTCCAAGAGAACCTGAACCCGGCCGCCTTTGGGAGTGAACTTCACGGCGTTTGTCAGCAAGTTCCAGACGACTTGCTGAATGCGCGCGGGATCTCCGGAAACCGCGCCGGCCAAAGGATCGAGAACTTTCTGGATGGAAACGCCTTTTGCTTGGGCGGCGGGAGTCACGGCGGTAACTGCTGCGTCGATGGCTTCAGCCACATTGATCCGCTGCACGTCGAGTCGCATCGTACCTGAAACGATCCGCGATATGTCGAGCAGGTCTTCGATAATTTGAACCTGCACTTTCGCGTTCCGCTCAATGACCGTAAGCCCTTCCTTAACATCCTCGGGCCCGACTTGGGGGTTACCGAGAATTCTGGCCCAGCCCAAGATTGCGTTCAGCGGCGTGCGCAGCTCATGAGAAAGCGTCGCAAGAAACTCGTCTTTTAAGCGGTTCGCCGCCTCGGCGTCAGCCTTTGCCTTCTCGGCTGCGGCCAGAAGCTGCTCGCGTTCCTCTCGCGCCCGCTTCTCGGCGGTGATATCGCGACCCATTTTCGCAGCCCCGATGATTCGACCGGAGGCATCGCGAATGGGCGAAACCGTCAGCGATACATCAACTATCGTTCCGTCTTTGCGCCTTCGCTTTGTCTGATAGTGGTCGACCGTTTCGCCTCTTCGAATCTTTTCCAGGATCCGCGGCATATCTTCGATCTGTTCCGGGGGCATCAACATCGAAACGTGACGGCCGATGACCTCTTCGGCAGAATACCCGAGAACGCGCTCGGCTCCCCGATTCCAACTCGTGATGACCCCCTCGAGGTCTTTCGAGGCGATAATGTCGTCGGACGACGCAACGATTGCAGCGAGGCGCTCGTTCGCCTCCTGCGCCTTCTTTTGTCCAGTGATATCGCGGCCCACTTTGGAGGCCCCTACGATTTCACCCTCTGCGTTCCGAATCGGCGACACGGTCAGAGACACATCGATGATTGTGCCGTCTTTGCGTCGCCGCTTGGTTTGGTAGTGATCTACTTTCTCCCCGCGGCGGACTCGGCTCAGAATCTTCTCCGTGTCTTCGATCGCTTCGGGAGGCATGAGGAGCGAGACATGCTTGCCGATGATCTCTTCGGCCGCGTAGCCCAAGATTCTCTCCGCGCCTCTGTTCCAACTGGATATCACACCATTCAGATCCTTCGAGGCGATAATGTCATCGGACGATTCAATGATGGCAGCGAGCTGTTCATTGAGCATCTCGGCACGACGTTTCTCGGTCACATCGCGAAAGACGAGAATGACGCCTGCTATTCGACCCCGATCATCTTTAATCGGAGCTGCGCTGTCATCGATAGGAACATGTTTCTTCTCGCGGCTGATGAGAACGGTGTGATTGGCAAGCCCAACGATTCCGCCGGTCGCGAGCACCTTCTCCACGGGGCTCTCGACCGATTTCATCGTAAGCTCGTTGACGATGTGAAATACCTCGGAGAGCTCTTTGCCTCGCGCCTGATCATTTGACCAGGCGGTAAGATCCTCCGCCACCCCGTTCATGTAGAGGACGCAACCATGCTCATCGGTGGCAATCACCGCGTCGCCGATGCTCGCAAGCGCTGTTGCGAACCATCTTTCGTCAAACGGCGGGTTTCCGACGACTTTACTCATAGTGCTGCAAGCCTATCGCATCTTCTCAAGACTGCCTCCTTTCTGAGGTCCTCGCATTGGAGCTGTTTGTACAGCGCAGCCACGTCGACCCTGCGGCCGCTATCGGACATCTATGGATCTCCGTATCCTCGGGAGTACCTCGGCGACAACGTCTCGGAGAAGATTTGCTGTATTGTTTCACTGCGATGGTCGTCCGCATCGGCGCTGGAACCGCAATCGGAAACCGAGGCTCCCATCATGACGGACATGTCAGAATGCCACAAGCTGACGTCGGTCATACGGGGGCGAAGCTTCGTCCGTCTCGTTCTTTTGGCGCTATCAACAGGCCTCGAGCTTTTTGGGCACTTCCTCTACAGCGGTTCGTCCGCGGAGAAAAGCCCGTCGAATCGGAACCTTCTGCCACTGACTTTTCTATTTTCGCCCCGAAGAGTAAAACGAGGTCCTCTCCCAACCGAGCTTGCTCTCTTCCAAACTTCTTCTTCAGACACCTATCACCCTCTCCGGGAAGCTCTCACGGAGAGGATCCATGCCAACAAGGTTCTAGAAGAAGGAATACACCATGGCTGGAAAGAAATGGTCCAGAAAGGAGCGTGCAGCACTTCGAAAAGCCCTCGATCAAGGGCGCACCATCTCGGACATCCTCGAGGATCCGAAGCTGCTCCGCGGAAGAACACGAGACTCCATCGCGCAGCAGATCCGTCGTCATCGATGGGCCGACCCGGAGAAGTCACGCCGATGTCGCGAAGTTGAGCACATGACCGACGAGCAGCACGATTTCTTCGTGCAATTCATCCGTCGGCACGGTGAGGCTCCGATTGAACAGCTGGCAATCAGCTGGAACAACTGGGCGCACTCACGGAGTTGGCCGAAAGTCACGCCCGGCCGCGTACTGTATTGGATCGAGAAGCTTCACATTCCGCATTCACGTTCGGACGCCTGGCAGTCTCAGTTCTCGCGCAACAAGCGAAAGAAACGACGGGCGGAGGAGCTCATTGAACGCCTCGGTGAGCTGGAGCGTCGCAAAGAGCTCGAGCGGCTGTCACGGCTCGACGAGGTGCGCAGGCTTCGCCGAGAGGATCGGTCGCTCGCATACCAAAAGTGCGGACGGTGTAAAAATCGCTGGTTGCTGCACGACCACTTTTTTTCCCACGTGCCGCGGACGTTCGCGCTCGAAGGCGAATTCCTTACCGGTTTTCAGACGCAGTATTGCCAATTTTGCAGAATCACCGACGACTGGACTCTGCATCTTCTCCGCGCTCACGGAAAAGACGTGAGTCACATCGTGGCAGAGCGGCGGCGGTTTCAACGTCAGGGTCTCGACCTGCTCTGGGAGAAGCTCCGGAAGGAGTATGTCGAAACCTGCCTTGATCTCATTGGGCGTCGAAAGAATCCGCGCCTTCGTTCTTGCATCCGCTGCGAAGATGTCTGGTTAATTGAAACTCCCTACTTTCGCCGCAATCCGCGGCCAGGGAGCTTCCGCGGCCTCTGCACTTTCTGCGACGGCTGGTACGACCGAGAGATCGATCGATGCAAACGCGACGGCCGCGACCCAGGCCCACTCCGTAAGGAGCGGCACCACTATCTCGAGCTTGCGCGCAAGGCGCATCGTTTCGGTTGAGCGGTTCTCATGGCATGGACGCCTCCCGCTCTTCTTGACCCTTCGTTTGTGCGACTGCAACCTTCGCTCTCTTCTTTGGCCTCTGCGTCGTCTTTCGCCACAGCGGCCTAAGAGGAAACAGGAGCTGCCCGATGAGATCCTCGGGGACCGGCTCTGCCAGCACACCGTATCGTTTCGGCAAACGGTCGGGGCAATGATAGGTTCCGAAAATCAGATCCCAGATCGGAAAAATACCCGCGAAGTTCTTGTCTATCCCCTCTCTATCGGTCGTGTGGTGCCAGCGGTGATAAGCGGGACTGACAAGCAGATACCGGAATGGCCCGAAGCTCCAGGAAAGATTGGAGTGCAGAAACACAACGTAGAAAAAGAGATATGGAAGCACGAGGAGCACAGCATTCGCTGAGAACCCAAGTGCCAACACGGGGAGCACCTGACAGGTCCTCGTGATGAGATCGTTCAGTGGGTGCATACGGCTGGACGAGATCCAGTTCATTTGCTCCGGACTGTGGTGAATCGCATGGATCCGCCACAGGCGAGAGCTATGAAACGCCCGGTGTGTCCAATAATCCACGAAATCAACAACAAGCAGAATCTCAAAAGCTTGCAGCCACCGAGGCTGACGGGAGAGAGGACCGAATCCGTTCAAAATGGAGATGTCGAGCGTTCGACCAGCGGCAAAACACGCAGCCATGAGAATTCCGATCAAGACGAAGTTTGTCGCCGTCCGCGTAAGAATCGGAGTGAGAAACCAGTAGAGGAGATCCGTGAGCATCCCCTTGTAGCCGAGCAGCTTTTGGCGGTTGGCAGGGAAATAATGCTCGAGCGGAACAAGGACCGCGCCCGTGGCAATCAGGAGAACGAGAACTTGCGTAAAGCCTGGGCCGAATCCGACCTCTTGAAAGATTGAAGACATAACACCCCGCCCATACCGGCAAAACTTCGCAATAGTAGGCAGCGGCCGCAGGAGTGGTAATGACCAAAGTCATAAGAACGGCTGAGAAACGAGGACGCCGGCATGAAAACTGGCCTCCTCGCTCGAGCGAATAGCTCGATTGGGAGAGAAAACTACACGTTCAACCCGTACGCCGCCATCGCGTTCGTACGGAAGATTCGAGTCGCGTATCCACGCAGCCCGCGGACTTGCATCCAGTTGAGTATCAACGCGACCGATTGGGTGTGCGCATAGGACACGGGGTAGTCGCTACCGAAGATGAGACGGTCACCTCCGAGAGCCTCGAGCGCCTCATCCAGGAAGGGGTAAAACTTCTCGGATGCGGTACCTTGCGGAACCTCGCCGGGCAGCCCGGAGATCTTCAGATAGAAACGGGGATGGTTCGCAAGACGTTTCAACGTCGAGCGCCAACTACCAGTCGGCCTTCCTTTTTCGATTCCGCTTGGCTTGAGGAGGTGATCTCCGATAAAGGTGCCACCCGTCGAGCCCAGGTCGCCAAGGAGACGAACAATTTCAGTCATCTGTCCGTGATTTCGTTCTCGAATGAGGAGGTCGCACGCGAAGCGGTAGGTACCTAAGCAGCTGAGTGCGTCCCGAACCTCTCGAGAGCCGTAGTATCCGGCTCCCGAATCTTGAGGGCCGATGACGCGAACACCGCACACGGAACGAAGCAGGACCAGTCGATCGAGCTCGGCGGAAAGCGCTCGACCTTTTGTCAGGTCGGCGCCGACGACGCAACGTGTGAGCACGGATGAGGTGCTCGCTATCGTGTCGAAGCGCTGCGCCTCTTCGAAGCTACCCTGGTGAGGATCGTTGACCTGCACCATAATTGCCTGGCTGAAGCCGCTTTCGAGCACCGTGCTCTCGATAACCGCAGCCGGATAGTCCTGCGCCAGATCGGGGCGCACAGCGCCGACCCCGTCGAACCCCGGACTATCCAAAAGCTCATACGGATGCACGTGCGCGTCGATCGCGTCCTCCGGCAAACCCAAGCTCCGAAACAAATTTGCGACATGTGACTGTGACATGACTGCTCCAATACATTTGGGACAACAAAAAAACGCTGATGCCAGCGTCACGACCTACCTCAACCTCGGTCGAGGCGAGTCGTGGCGCAGCGATTGCTGTTCACACAGAAGTGGAGAGAACGAGCGAACACTCGCGGAGATTTTGCGAGACGGCGGGGTGCAGATGCTCCCCGCTATCTCGCGGAGAGGAAACCATCAGGAAACCAAAGCGGCAGTCATGCGCAACCAGACCTGGAGCGCTTAGTAGGTCGGACCGATGTCCCAGAGCTGGAACTCATATCGTCCGTACCCCAGACGCTGGCTGTGCGTCTTTTTCTTGCCGCTTGCCACATCGAGGAGATCGAAGAACAGCTCCCGAACGAGCTCTTCGCGATCGTCGCCGTCCAGGATCCGTCCGGCGTTGAAATCCATGTCACGGTTCATGCGGTTGAACATCTCGGTGTTTGTAGCGACCTTGTAGGTCGGAGCCACGATCGTTCCGAGACAGCTTCCACGACCCGTCGTGAAAACGATTAGGTTGCAGCCGCCGCAGAGCAGACCGCTGACGGATACCTGGTCGAGGCCGGGAGTATCCATGAACGTGAACCCTTTATGCGGCTCAATTCGTTCGCCGTATGCGTAAGCGGCATTCAGGGTAGTAGTGCCTCCTTTCGCGGCAGCGCCCAGCGACTTCTCGACGATCGTAGTGATGCCACCGCGCTTGTTGCCGTCGGAGGGATTGCCGTCGACCGTGAACGGATGACCATGCAGGTCGGTAAAGGCCTTCATGTAGCGACGCCAGAAGTCGAAGAAGCCGAGAAACTTGTTCCCTACTTCGACGTTCGCAGCACGGCGCACGAGAGGCAGATGAGCGCCCCAGGTCTCCGTAGTTTCGGCAAGCACGCTCGTCGCTCCGATTCCAGCAAGGATATCGGTGAGACGACCGAGAAGCGGGTTAGCTGTTAAGCCGCTAAACCCGTCGGATCCTCCGCAGTTCATGCCGAGGATTAACTCGGAAGCAGAAACGCTTTCCCGTTTCGCCTCGTTCACATGGGGCAGCCATTCGCGAACCGTCTTCACGATCTGATCGAGCGCAGCTTCCGAGCCGCCCGCATCTTGAAGCGTGATGTAATTCGTTCTCCGCTCGGGACGACTTTGATCGAGCTTCGTCTCGATCTGAATCAACTGGGGTTCACCCGGCAGGCGGAACTGTCCGGCTTCACAACCGAGCCCGATGTAGAAGTGGCTGTGAACGTTCGGGTGATTCCCGAGGTTCGCCAGGCACCGCGCCATCTGCTCATGTTGCGGGCTGTGGACCTGGACTCCGCATCCCGTAGAATGCGTGACCGAGACGATGTCGTCGACGTTCGGATATTTGGCCAGTTCGGGTCGCAATAGCTCGGCAGCGCGATTAGTCACGGTCGCCGAACAGTTGACCGTCGAAATCAGCGCCACAACGTTTTGCGTTCCGACACCGTTGCGCCGACGGTAGCCTTGAAATGTCGCGCCCTGCGCCCAATCGGGAACGGGCGGCACAGGTGGATGCTCCACAGCAATCTGCGGCGCTTCGAACATGGAGTCGTCGAAGCCGACATTCTGCAAGTGCACATGCGACCCGGTTGGGATGTCTTTCGTCGCCAACCCGATCGGAGTCGCATACTTACGAACCGGCTCTCCGCGACGGATGTCGCGAGTCGCGATCTTGTGACCCTTCGGGATTGGCTCGAGGACCGTGATTCCATCGAGCTTTTCGCCAGGCTCGATTGCTGTCAGAGCAACGATCACGTCGTCATTGGGCTTGATACGAGTAAATCTGGAACTGGACATGGCGCCTCCTCGGGCGGACAAATGGAGATGATCCCTCAAAAAAAACCTGAGCACATCATGCACCCAGCGAATCTCTTCAGCAAAAAACTGCGAACGAGCGAAGCGTTGCTTCGCTCGACGCTCGCCGGGCAGCGGTTTAATGAAGAAATTTGTGGATTCGCGTCTACCGGGAGTTGGGAGCTTAAAAACAACAAAGGAGCGCGGGAATTGTAGAGACGTAGGGGGTCAAAGTCAACTAACCCCGTAAAAACAGGCACATTCGCTTGACCCGCATGCGCTAAACCACTATTCTTGACGCCGCCTCTGCTCCATTCCATCTCTCGCCCGGAGCATCTCTACCACCACACATATGGGTGCAGTTCCATTGCAAGGTTGCATTGGAGGTTCGCTTATTTGCATCCCGTTGATTGTCTGCGCCACAGGTGGCTTTCGACGACGAATATGTGGGGTCGAGGAAACGAAAATGGTTCAGTTGTCTGTCCAGGAATGGACCGATCGCAAACGCAATCTGTTCTCCAAGCACGTTCGACTGGGATTGGCTAACATCGGAGGTCTGTACCATCACAAACCGCCGACGCTTTCCGACGCGATGCTGCTGCTTGATGCGGCAATCAAATGCGGCATTACGCGCTTCGACACGGCGCCGCTGTATGGCTATCGGATGTCGGAGCAAATGTTCGGACGCGCGCGACTGATGCCGGCCCTTGCCGAAGCACTTGGTCACGATCGCATCGACGTGTCTACGAAGGTGCTCCGCAGCATCACGCTTCGACATCGGAGTCTCGATACGACTCAGCCCGCATTTTGGAAGCTTGACGAGCCGTACAATTCGGCGGTCGAAGTCTGGGGCGTCACCAACCACGATATCGGAACTCAGCTGTTCGATAGCTTGGCGAGCATGAACTTACCGTCCGTCACCGGAGTTGCGTTGCACGACGTGTACGACGCGATTCACGAGACGAAGAATTCACAGCATCCGATTTCGTACGACGACATGGGACCGGTGGTTCGGTTTCTCAAGAGTCAGATCGAGCTCGGTCGTGTGCGCGAGATCGGATTTGCCGACAAGTTCGACGAGCCGATTGTCGAGCTGTCGAGTCGCTTCCCGAAGCGCACCTTTGGTTATTGCGAGGCAACGACATTCACGCTCGCCTCGCACCACGAAGCGATCGAGAAAACGCTGCCCCTCTGTCTCGACCACAACATGCCTTACCGGGTCGCCGGACCGTTCTTTTCGCGCATTCTCTCCCGCGACCCTCGTAAAGCCAAAAAGGTCGAAGGCCGCAACGGCCAAGTTGCTTACTATTACGATCCGGATACCAGATTGGATGTGGTGACGTGGAACTACCACAACATCACAGACGGCGAGTTCGAACGTGCTTGCGTGATTTGGGACCTTGCACAAGCCTACGGCGAGGAAAGCCCTCGCGCCGCTGCCGTGCAATTTTGTTTGGCGCATCCGGCCGTCCAGGAGCTCGTTATCGGAGCTTCCGGTCCGGAGCGGCTGGCCTCGCTCGAGGAAGATATCAACCACCCCGTGCCGGGGGCATATTTCGATGCGTTACGCGACGAAGGTATCCTGCATCCGGAGGCTCCTGTGCCGCCGGTGCTCGCCAGCGTGTAACCCTGTTATCGCTGGACGCCACGCATTTCGGTTCTGGGGAACGGAGCAACTGCGCTCACCCCAGGGCCGGAATTGGCGCTTGTTTTCAATGGATGGAGCTGCAACCGTCCTTCTCATCGCGTTTACTTTTCCGCACTAACAAGCTACTCTTTCCGCTCTCTACTGCGCCACGTTAAGGCGACCTCGTTCTCTCCTTCCATCCGCTACAGAAGTATTCCTCCTCCCCGGTAATACGCGGCACGAAGCCTCGTGCGGCTTATTCCGGTGGGGGTTTGGAAATCCTCAGTTGAAGGTTCTGGTCTTCCTTATGGAAAGGTCATCATGATCGAAAGTAACTTCTTGAACCGTCGAGCACAGATTGCACCTGCGCTTTTGGAGGCACTCATCGTCGCCGCGCGAAACGGCATTTCGTCCTACAAAATTCTGCTCAACGACCAGTTGGCGCCGAACCGCGTTGTGCCGACTTCTTCCCAAGTGTGCATCGACGCACCAGGGAGTGACATCAGGCATTGGACGCTTTGCCTCACCGCTCTCTGCCCGCCCTCGACCGCTTCGCAATTCGCCGCTGAGACGATGTCTCCGGACATGCGGGATCGAAACGAGCATCCGCCGCAGAAAATTGGCCAGCAGTGGATGGGACTGCTCACCTCGCAACCGGGCTGGGAAGGGGTGCGGTCCGAGGCGATTGACCGGAGGGAGATGTACACGAGATTTCCGCGCTACCATGCCCGCATTCGGACGAGTAGCACGGAACCTTACGGC
The DNA here is from genome assembly GCA_046328905.1 of Bdellovibrionota bacterium. Classification (GTDB taxonomy): domain Bacteria; phylum Bdellovibrionota_C; class UBA2361; order SZUA-149; family CAZDWZ01; genus JAXLVP01. The sequence goes on along the minus strand of JAXLVP010000001.1, from coordinate 2,252,548 downwards.
AACTTGGTGCTTGCGCTCAATCCATCCAGGTCTCACGCACTCACGAGCTTACCTGGAATTTTTGATCCGCAGGTGTTCAGCTCGATGAGCGCGCTCGGCCATTCGGATCGTGTGATTGTGATGAATGAGCGTTCCACCCTCCTGCCATCCGTCCGTGATCACTTCGTGCGTCAAGGCCTCCCGGTAGTCGAAGTGAACGCGCCCGTCCGATATATTATACCCGCGCTCAGCGAGCTCTGGGTTCCGGACATCCACGATCAGCAGGAAGGCAGTCCCGTCCAAAAGCCCTTCGTCTATACCGAAAACGGTCATGACAAAGAGTTTCAACTCAAACGAGCTTGGTCAGATGGCTCGCTATGGCAGCGTCTGGAGCTGAGCCAGTTCGGGACAGCAGCTCAAGAAGACGAGGCGGGGTTACTGCTCATCGGCAAATACGAATCCACGTTTGATGCACCGGACTGCCTGTTCGTCAACGGCGTCTCCGGCGCGAGATTTGGATTTTAACGTCGAATCGGTTCGCACGAGCGCCGGACTTACCCTCCGGCGTTGACCATGCGGTTCCGGGATTTCCAGCCCATCCCGGAACAACATTTCACCGGTTTGTTGGAGATTTCCGCGTTCTTCGTTATACTTCTGCGTCACATATTTCAGCAGCTCGGAGCCATCCGAGACAGGAGACGCACATGAATCTCAATCGATTTTCTTCCCAAGTAGCAATTGTCACCGGCGGAGCAAAAGGGATCGGTCGTGCAGTCGTCGAGCGACTAGCCGAAGAGGGAGCAGCCGTTACGATTTTCGACACTGACCAAGCAGCGCTCAAGGAAGCATGCGCGGCTTTGACCGCTCGTAAGCTGAAAGTCGACGGGCTCGCTGTCGACATCACGAACGAGGAGCAGGTTCAGAACGCAATCTCGGAAGTCGCCGGTAAGCATGGCCGCCTGGACATCATGGTCAACAGCGCCGCCATCATCGGACCGAACGGTGTAAAAACCGGTGAGGTCTCCCTTGCTGATTTCAAAAAGACGATGGAGATCAATCTCGTCGGAACGTTTCTTGTTACGAAACATTCGCTGCCCCACATGATGAAGAAGAGCTACGGCCGAATCATGCTCCTCGCATCTGTGGCAGGAAAGGAGGGAAATCCGAACATGTGCTGCTACTCAGCAAGCAAGGGCGGCGTCATTGCATTCACTCGCTCCGTTGCCAAGGAATACGCGACGAACGGGATCACCATCAACTCGCTGGCACCTGCCACGGTTATGACACCGATGGTCGAGAGCATGGATCCGAAAGTCGTCGAGTACATGAAGAGCAAAATCCCGATGGGACGCTTCGGAACGCTCGAAGAAGTTGCCGCGACCGTTGCTTTTTACGTTTCGCCGGAAGCGAGCTTCATCACCGGGCAAGCGCTCGACCACACCGGCGGCCGCGCAGTAAGCTAGCTCACCCGACCCCGGCAGCAGAACTGTCATCAGCTCTGCTGCCGAGACATATCAAGCCGGAGAGCTTTCTCCGCGCCGCGCCTCGTAAGGCGCTCGCTCAAGGCGAGAACTGTCGTGATCATCACTCGGCATTTTATTTTCGGACATATGGGGCGCACCGGCGGAGATGCCGTGCACCAGATCATGAAAGAGCTTTGCCGACTCGGGCTGGAATCTCCGCTCCGTCTCGATGAAATAACAGACCCGAAGAAACACGAGTCGCTCGCCTCTCAAGACCGCGGAGCACGGCTAGCCGTCGCTACGATTCGTCGCCTACCTGCGTGGGAGCTGAGCTTCATGCACCACCGACTGCGCTATCCGGAGCCGGCGATCCCGCCCGAAGGAACTTCGTACGGCCCTGAGGAAATGATCCGCGGAAGAAGAGCCGATGAGCACCTCATTCGCATGACAGCAGATGGGACGGTGCCCGTCGATCACTGGATTCAGATGGAACGTCTGCGCGAGGGACTGCTGAAATTGCTCGAACAGTTCTACGAGCTGACGCCTACGCAGCGAGCTGCGGTGTTAGGCTTCCCAACAAAACAGTCGCTTGATTACGACCACGACTACACGAAGGTCTTCACCTTCGCTGAGCTCTGTTCGCTCTATGAAGCGAATCCGAGATGGGCGGCAGTCGAACGTGAAGTGTACGGCAATCTGCTTTGCGACAGCATTGCTGTGCTTCGGTCGGGGCTCTGAAGTGCTTCTTCCCGACCGCAGCCGAAGCGAATCACGCTTAGTATGACTTCGCGAAAATGGCGTCTACGGTAGCCGGTTCGCCGGTGAGCACGCATTTGCCGGTCGTATTACTTTGATCGAGCGGCAAGCACCGAACGGTCACCTTGAGCGGATCCAGCTTGGCGAGGCTTTCCGCCTTCTCACACCACTTCGCGCGTACGAAGCCACCATGAATCTCCGGCTTATTTGGATTCTTCGGCGTGAAGAACTTCTCAAAATCAGCCCATTCGGTGATATCGGTGCGAATGTTGGCGCTTCGGAATTCGCAAGCCTGGTTGAAATACGAAGCTTGTATTTCGTCGAGCAGACGGAGAACTGTTTGCGGCAGATCGGCTTCCGCAACCGACAGCTTTTCGCGATGCGATTGATCACGCCGGTAAACCACCGCTTGCTTGTTCGCAATGTCGCGTGGACCGATCTCGATTCGAAGTGGAATACCCTTCTTAATCCACTGCCAATTCTTCTCTCCGCCCCGGATATCACGTCGATCGACATGGGTTCGGAGCGGCGCACCGTGATACGTGAGCCCTTTCAGCATTGCGGCCAGCTTGTCCGCATACTCCAGCACCTCCGCCGCGGCCTCGGGCTTTGGAATCACCGGTAGAATCACAACGTGCTTCGGCGCTACCCTTGGCGGGAGCCGCAAACCATCATCATCACCGTGCGTCATGATGGCGCCGCCGATGAGGCGAGTCGACACACCCCACGATGTCGTGTGGGCGAATTCGAGCTCGCCGTTTTGATTCAAAAACTTGATGTTGGAAGCTTTCGCGAAATTGGTCCCGAGATAGTGCGAGGTCCCTGCTTGAAGCGCTTTGCGATCCTGCATCATCGCTTCGAGCGTGTAGGTGTCGTCTGCTCCGGGGAAGCGTTCCGTTGCAGATTTGCGTCCGATGATGACAGGCATCGCCAGGATATCTTCCATGAGTTGGCGATAGAACTCGACGGCGACCATGACTTCGCGGCGGGCGTCAGCTTCGTCTGCATGGACGGTATGACCCTCCTGCCAGAGAAACTCGGCCGTTCGGAGGAAGAGGCGTGTTCGCATTTCCCAGCGAACCACGTTCGCCCACTGGTTGATGAGCAACGGGAGATCTCGATACGACTGTACCCAGCGGGAAAATAGCTCGCCGATGATGGTCTCAGAGGTCGGTCGTACAATCAGCGGCTCATCGAGCTTTCCAGTCGGGATGAGCTTGCCGTCCTTCTCTTCCAAGCGGTGGTGAGTAACGACGGCACATTCCTTTGCGAATCCTTCAACGTGGCTGGCTTCCTTTTCGAGGAAGCTGAGCGGGATGAAAAGCGGAAAATAAGCGTTCTCATGACCTGTCGCTTTGATGCGCTCGTCGAGCTCCTGCTGGATCCGCTCCCAGATCCCGTAACCCCACGGCTTGATCACCATACAGCCGCGCACCGGAGAGCTCTCTGCTAAATCAGCAGCCTTGATGACCTCTTGGTACCATTCCGGATAGTCTTCTGCTCGAGTCGGTGAGATTGCGTTCTGTTCTTTAGCCATCGATGTGCGTGCGTGAGGGATTAGACGTGTGCGCTTTCGAGATACTCGAGACCGAGGCGCTTCATCAGCATCCGGTCTTGGTCATCTTTCGGATTCGGAGTGGTGAGCAGCTTCTCACCGGCAAAAATGGAGTTGGCGCCGGCGAGGAACGCGAGAGCTTGTGTCTCGTCGGTCATCTGCATTCGGCCCGCAGAGAGACGAACAAACGATTTCGGCATCAGAATTCGAGCAGTGGCGACGAGTCGAACGAAGTCGAGCGGATCGACCTTCTTGGACTCTGCGAGCGGTGTTCCCTCGACGGCCACAAGCATATTGATCGGAACGCTCTCCGGGTGAGGATCCTGATTCGCGAGCTGCTCGAGAAGACCAAAGCGATCCGTCAAGCTCTCACCCATACCGACGATACCGCCGCAACAAACAGTGATTCCCGCAGCTCGGACGTTTCGAATCGTATCCAAGCGATCCTGGTAGGTGCGTGTGGAGATGATCGTTTCGTAATATTCCGGCGACGTGTCGAGATTGTGGTTGTAAGCGTAGCAACCTGCGTCGCGAAGACGCTGCGCTTGGTCGGCATTCAACATCCCGAGCGTGCAGCACACTTCGAGCCCGAGGTCAGACACCTTGCGCACGAGATTGAGCACCTGGTCGAAATCGGAGCCGTCGCGAACCTCACGCCAAGCAGCTCCCATGCAAAACCGCGAGGAGCCTTGACGCTTCGCTTCTTCAGCTTTCGCGAGTACGACAGATTCCGGAAGCACTTTGTGGCGCTCGACTCCGGTGTCGTGATGAGCGCTTTGCGGACAATAGGCGCAATCTTCGGGGCATCCGCCGGTCTTCACAGACAGCAGCGTCGAACGCTGAACTCTGTTGCCGGGGAAATTTTCGCGATGCACGGTTTGTGCGGCATACATCAGCTCCGGAAAGGGCTGTGTGTAAATCCGCTCGATTTCGTCGCGGGTCCAGTCGTGTCTCAACATAAGTATCCGTTGGCGTTTTGCGCGTCGTTTTCGCGTCGACTTTTAACGTATTTTGCTAAAGAAATAAACACCTCAAAGAATGGCCTGTTCTGCTTGCGCTCGCAATTTACCGGAAGCAGGCGTTCCACACAGATTCGCACACGCGCGGCCAACCGCATTCGCGTTTTTTTCAATCTAATTCGTCGATTTCGTTGCAAAGTGCGTGATACACTGTCCTCACTAGGTTGGTTGTCCTTTACATTCGATGAGGTTCTATGCGGTTGCTTGGCCGCCGTACGACGATTTGTGGCGAATCGTCATCTACGGTTCTCTTTCCCATTCCTCGGTTGCAATATTCTTCAAGCTCAAAATCCGGCCTTTCGGTTGGAGGCTCTGTTGGCCATTCGGCCCCTGGCTCAAGAGGCGCGGGGTCGCGGCGGCCGGGCCGAGCTGCATTTGCGCTGAGCGCTGTCGCGATGTACGCGATCTTCTCGCTTCAGCCGACCTCGGCATTCGCCGACCCGGCTCTCGGCGCGGGCGAGATCCCGGAGTCCAGCACAGCAGCGACGACACCGACTCCTTCTCCGTCGCCGACTCCTCCGCCCGTCAGCGAGTGCGTGCTCTACGTCAGACAACGCGGTCCGGGGGCATTCAGTCGGTATGACGTGAGCAATCCGTGGAATCCGGGCAAGCCGGATGTCTCGCCTTTTGCGAACGTCCGTTATCCAGACAGTGTGTTTTTGTGGATCAGCACGGGCGGTCAATTGGCGCGGATCACGTCGGCGAATTGGCAACAGCATTTCTTTTGGAACACAAATGCCGGAGCTGCGGGTTGGGACTTCATCAACTGGAACGCGGACGCGCCTTCGGGGCTCGCCATCTGGCATCCCGATCCGTGCAATCGAAATTATACCGGCTTCCCGAGCTGTATGAACAACTACAGCTTGCCTCCAGCGACGTTTAGTTACGGAGGTGCAACATTTCACTTGTATGGAGCCCCACCAGCAGGGAAGACGCAGCCGACAATCGGCGGCGACTGCACGCTCATCGTCGGTCTCCAGGTCAGCCCCCTCGTCATTGACCTCAAAGGTGCCGGAATCAAGTTCACCGCGGACGGTTCGAACGTCGTGTTCGATCTGGGAGAAGGCGGTCATCCGTATTCCTGGATCGCAAACGGAAACGATGTCGCGTTTTTGGCGATGGACATCAATCAGAACGGCAAGATCGATAATATCGGTGAACTCTTCGGCAACTCGAGATCGGGTACGCCCGTCGTGCCGGCGAAATATGAAGCTGGGTCAAACGGAACAGCTTCATCTGAGAACGGTTTTGCGTCCCTCGCCAAATACGACGGAAACGGAGACAAACGGATCGACCGTGAGGATTCCATCTTCGCCAAACTGCTGCTCTGGTTCGACAAGAACGGGAACGGGAGAACAGACATCGGAGAGCTCACGAGCCTGCAAGCTGCAGGAATTCAGTCAATCGATCTCGGCTACACGGAGGTCGTCGAATTCCTCGACCGCTCGGGCAACGTTGCCAAACAGAAATCGGCCGCTCAGCTTGCCGATGGGCGATCGGTCAACGTGTACGACCTCTGGTTCACGGCAGCGGGGGACCAGACGGTCAAAAATGATGCTCGTGAACCATCCGACGTATCGGGCGTTCCGTCTCCGGGCGATCCACGCTTCGAAACCGTGGCCGGTGAATTCAAGCGTATGTTGAAAGCTGACGGCTGGTCGGAAAAGGAGTTTCAATACAGCGCCGGCAAAATCGAAGCGCTGCGCGACGGCTCCGGATCTATTCTCAAATACCATGCGTCTTGGACGAGACCGTCGCACGACTGTCAGGCAAACAGCTTTCTCAGCCCTGAGTGGAAGATTCTCTCGTCCCGGGTCGAGTGCACTTCGTTTGATCTGCCGAGTGCTCGGACTTCAGCGAACTAGACCTCCGCCGAGCAGCGTCTGGGTGAGGCTCACACTCCGGACGCTGCTCGCGCGGCCGCCTCAAACGGACCTCCGCGAACGTGAGAGAATGTGCCTTCTCACGCCTCCTGCTGCACGTTATAGTGCCGAGCATAAACGCGTTGCCGGACATTCATGCAGGACATCCTCCTCAACAAGCCATACGAGTTCGTTCCTCCGAAGACCGGCGACTTTTGGTGCAGGGTCTTCGACTTTCTGCTTCCGACGTATCTGCGCAAGACATTCGGCATCCAGAAAGTCGAGTGCCGCGGCGTCGAACATTTGCGGGACTCTCTCAAGGCAGGACGTGGCGTCCTGCTCACCCCGAATCACTGTCGGCCGTCCGATCCGATGTTGCTCGGAATGCTTGCCCGCGATGCCCAGTGTCATCTCTTCATTATGGCAAGTGCGCACCTTTTCTATCAGGGGCGGTTTCAGCGGTGGTTGTTGCCCAACCTCGGCGCATTCAGCATCTATCGTGAGGGGCTCGATCGAGCGGCGCTGGATATGGCGATGCAGATACTGCAGGAGGGCCGTCGACCGCTCGTCCTTTTTCCCGAAGGAGTTGTTTCGCGCGCAAACGATCGTCTCGGAAGCCTCATGGATGGGATCAGCACTATCGTTCGCGGTGCAGCCAAACGCCGGCTCGCCGCAAACCAGCAGTCCGGAATTGCGGTTCACCCAGTCGCTATCCGCTACTTCTATCACGGGAACGTGGCAGACGCGGTAGCGCCTGTGCTCACGGAGATCGAACAACGACTGACCTGGTTAAAAACGGATCATCTTACTCTCAAAGAACGCCTGGAAAAGATTGGGCGGGCGTTGCTCTGCCTCAAAGAGGTCGAGCTCTTCGACGCGCCTCAGCAAGGATCGATACCGGAGCGGATCGAGCGACTGGTCGATGCTTCACTCGCTCCGCTCGAAGTCGAATGGCTCAAAGGAAAGCAGACCGGCGGTGTGGTGGCGAGGGTGAAAAAGCTGCGGGCCGCGATTCTCCCCGACGTGATTAAGGGCGAGCTCGACGAGAAAGAGCGCGAGCGCCGTTGGCGACAGCTCACTCTTCTGTACTACACACAGGCGATTAGCTTTTATCCGCCGGATTACGTCACGGACGACTCGCCTCCCGAGCACATTCTCGAAACAGTCGAGCGTTTCGAGGAAGATCTCACCGACGTTGCCCGGGTGTATTCACCAATGAGCGCGGTGATTGAAGTAGCACCGCCTCTTGTCGTCGGTACATCACCCGACGAACCGAAGAAAGGCACTGATATCATGCCGTATGTCGACACACATTTGCGCCGGATGATGGAAGAGCTGAAAGATCGACGTCCGAATATCTCTGCATAAACGAAGGAGCACTGTGGCCGACACAAAATCAACTTTCCCCGGTGCTCGCGTCTCCGCTTTGCGCTTTGCGTGCGTCATTCTCGGCCTCGCCGCTTGGTTCGGAACCCAGCGTTTAATTGCCGGTCGTGCGTTTCCGGAAGGAAGCATCGGCGATGCGATCTTCGAAGCAACGTCAGCGATCAACAACTATCTCTTCGCGCATCGAGACACGGCGGACCTCCTGCTTATTGCGAGCTCCGGCGTCATCGACATAGTGGGAGTGTATCTTTTGGGCTCGGCGATCTTCGGGCCGTCCATCCGCCCGTTTCTCGGCTTGTTGTTTGTGTTTTCGCTGCGTCAAATCGTTCAAGGACTCTGCGCACTGCCACCCCCGCCGCAGATGATCTGGGACTATCCGGGATTTCCATCGCTTTTGGTAACCTACGGCACTGCGAACGACCTTTTCTTTTCGGGACACACGTCCATCGCTGTTTACGGAGCTTTGGAGATTGCACGGAACCGTTCCGTTTTTTGGAAGCTCATCGGCGTTGCCATAGCGCTCTTTGAGATGTCGACGGTTCTGCTCCTTCGTGCCCATTACACGATGGATGTATATGGAGGGATTGTAACCGCTCTCTGGGTCTATTCGTTTATCGATCGGCCCGCGCAGTGGATCGACACCGCTTTGCAACGGCTCCTTCACACCAGAGCGTAAAGCCAGCTTGCGTTTGAGATTCGCACGGAGACCGAGTATACTTTCCTCGGCCGAATGAGCAGAACGGCACGGCATTCTCCGCGATCCTCTCGAAAGGTTTTGACCGCTCTACAAAGCCGCACCTATGCCACAACCGACCAATCGTACCGCCATAGAGAAGCACGTCCAGCAGCTGAGCCGGTGCGCGCTCTGCCCGAAGATGATACGCCCGGTCGTTACCGGAAAACCCGTCCTGTCAAAAGTGATGCTCATCGGACAGGCACCGGGAGACAAGGAAGGGAAGTTGGGTCGCCCGTTCGCCTGGACCGCCGGAAAGACTCTCTTCAAATGGTTCGCTTCGATCGGCCTCGAAGAAGAACAGTTCCGCTCGCTGGTCTATATGGCTGCTGTCTGCCGCTGCTTTCCAGGGAAGAATCCAAAAGGGGGAGACCGTGTTCCCGACCCGAGCGAGATTAAGAATTGCTCCGGCTGGATGTCGAGAGAGATCGAAATCTTGAAGCCCCGTCTCATTATCCCAGTCGGCAGGCTCGCGATTCAGCAGTTTCTCGAACCGGACAAGCTGGAGAACATCATCGGCCGAGAGTTTACTCATACCGTCGGGAAAGACGAGATCGACCTGATCGCGCTGCCACATCCATCAGGCGCCTCGACATGGCATCGAATGGAGCCTGGCAAAACGCTGCTGGGGAAAGCGCTTCGGTTGATCAAACGTCACCCCGATTTCCAGCGCCTCTGTCGGTAAGCGTCTCAGCCTCTCAGTGTCACAGCGTCTCAGTGCAGGGAACGCCCCAGCTCAGTCAGCACAAAAAGCTGACGGCAAGAAGAGGCCGAATCAAACCGCTATTCCGTCGATGTGTCGGCGATGCTCAAAATCGGATCGAAAGGAAGTGCGCTCTGAGCAGGCTCTTCGGACTTCAACACCTCTACCGATACGGCACGTGCGGTCTTGTCGATAGCGTCCACCGAAGCGATTTCTGCCCCTGCGTTCGCGGCGCCGAGCTCTTTCAGCCGACGGGCTGAAACGAGCACTCGGCTCTCCAGCGAGCGAACGGTATTGTTGTATGCATCAACCGTTTTATCGAGTCCTTTGCGAATATCTTCGAAGTGATTCGCGAGCACCCGCACTCGATCATGCAGCTGCGCTCCGAGCTCGCTGATCTGCCGTGCGTTTTCTTCGAGCTTTTCCTGTCTCCAGCCGTACGCCACGACTTTGAGCAATCCGATCAAGCTCGGCGGCGTCGCGATCAAGACCCGGCGCTGAAAACCGTATTCGATGAGCTCGGGATCGTGCTCGAGCGCGGAATTGTAGAACACCTCACCCGGAAGAAAGAGAACGACGAAATCGATACCGGGCTGATATTTCTCGGCATAGTTCTTCGCCGCAAGCTGGTTGAGATGGCTGCGAACATGCTGGGCGTGCTCACGCACCTTCAAGAGGCGAATCTCCTCGGTCGGTGCCTCGACGGCAGCGAGGTAAGCGTCGAGCGGGGTCTTCGAGTCGACAACGATCTTGCGCTGATTCGGCAGCTTCACGACGAGGTCGGGTCGAAGCCGGCCCTCATCGGTATCGATACTATCTTGCTCAATGAAGTCGCAGCAGGAGACCATTCCAGCCATCTCCACAACGCGCTTCAATTGGACTTCGCCCCAGCGGCCGCGGACATTCGGTGACGCGAGAGCTTTCACCAAGTTCTTGGTTTCACTTCGAAGCTGCGCCTCGGACTCGCTGAGTCCTTTGATCTGCTCCGCCAGAGTGGCATAGGTCGAAACTCGGATCTTTTCGATATTCTCGATCCGAACGTCTACTTTCTCCAAGGTCTCACGGATGGGTTTGACGATCTCGTCGACCGCTTTCTCCCTTTTTTCGAGCTCGTGCTTCGCGGCTTCCTGGAACTTCGACAGGTTCTGTGTGGCCAGTTCGAGGAACGATTGATTGTTGTGCTTCAAAGCATCGGCTGAGAGCGCTTTGAACGAGTCCTGGAACGACTCTCTCAGGTTCGTCAGAGCAGCAACTTTCTCGGCAGCCGCTTTCCGCTCTCCCTCCAAACGCGTCTGCAGCTCGGCGATCGTCTTGCTGAGCTCGATGAACTCGGCCTGGGTTTGTTCGAGCTGCTCTTCACGCTTAACGATGACGGCTTCGAGCTCCGGCAACCGCGCAAGCCGTTCGGAGAGTCGCGCGATCTCATATGTCGCCGCCGACTCTCCCTTTTGGCCGCGGAGACGGAAAAGAAGCCAAGCTACGCCGGCGCCGACGGCACTACCGACAACGAGCCCGACCACCAATGAGGTGCTATCCATACTTCTCTTCCCCTCTCTCTGTTCCGAAGCTCTCGAGATTACTCAGGCCGGCTGTTGACCAGCGCGTCGACAACGGTAGGGTCGGCGAGAGTTGACGTGTCGCCGACTTCGTCGATCTTTCCCTCAGCGATCTTGCGAAGTATCCGACGCATAATCTTCCCGGATCGGGTCTTCGGCAAACCATTCGTAAAATGGATTTGATCGGGCGTTGCAATTGGACTGATTTCATTTCGAACGTGATCGATGAGCGCCTTTCGAAGCTCAGGCGAGGGCTCATTCCCCTGTTTGAGCGTCACGTAGCAGTAGATCCCCTGACCCTTTGTTTCGTGCGGGAACCCGACGACCGCCGATTCCGCCACGAGAGGGTGTGAAACGAGGGCGCTTTCGATCTCTGCGGTGGCGAAGCGGTGCGCCGAGACGTTAATGACGTCGTCGATTCGACCGAGCAGCCAATAATAGCCGTCCTTGTCGATACGGCAGCCGTCACCGGTGAAATATTTTCCCGGGAAGCGGGAGAAGTAGACGTTTCGAATGAGCTCGTGCTTCGGATCGCCGTATACCCCCCGCAAGATCCCCGGCCAAGCCCGAGCGATGCAAAGACTTCCACCCTGATTGGCGTCCGACTCAGACTTGTCATCACGCAGAATCTCCGGCACGACTCCGAAAAACGGTTTGCCCGCAGAGCCGGGCTTTGCAGGAATTGCTCCCGGCAAAGTGGTGATCATGATCCCGCCTGTTTCTGTTTGCCACCACGTGTCGACAATCGGACAACGTTCTTTACCGATTGTCCGGTAGTACCACATCCAGGCTTCCGGGTTGATCGGCTCACCGACAGTGCCGAGCAAACGCAAGCTCGAGAGATCGTGCCGATTCGGCCATTCTTCGCCCAGTCGCATCAGTGCACGAATGGCGGTTGGAGCGGTGTAGAAGATATTGACACGGTAGTCTTCGATCACTTTCCAGAACCGATCAGGCTCCGGGTAGGTCGGCACACCTTCAAACATCATTGCGGTCGCCCCGTTCGAGAGCGGACCATAGACCAGGTATGAGTGCCCAGTGATCCAACCGACGTCGGCGGTGCACCAGAAGATATCGTCGTCGCGAATATCGAAGACGTATTTAAACGTCAGGTGAGTCTGGAGGAGATACCCTGCGTTCGTATGAAGCACGCCTTTCGGCTTTCCGGTGCTTCCGCTGGTATAAAGAATGAACAGCGGATCTTCCGATGCGAGCGGCACCGCCTCGCAGCTCGATGAAATATCGGGCGCCGCGATCTCTTCGTGCCACCAATAATCTCGGTTCTGCTGCATCAAGACGTCGGTGTTGCCGCGGTTGTAAACGAGGACCGTCTTCACCGTGGGACACTCGCTCACCGCAGCATCGACCTTCTGCTTCAGGTCAATCACCTTGCCGCCGTGGAAGCCGACGTCGGCAGTGATCACGATCTCTCCGCTGCAATCGAGTATTCGATTGCGTAACGAATCGGCGCTGAAAGCGGAGAACACGACCGAGTGAATCGCGCCCAGTCGCGCACAAGCGAGCACCGCAATCGGCAGCTCCGGAATCATCGGAAGAAAGATGGTGACCGTCGTACCTTTTCTGACCCCGCGCTTCCGGAGCACGTTGGCGAAACGGCACACCTCGGTGTGGAGCTGCTGATACGTCAGGGTGCGCTTCTCTTCTTCGCGCTCTCCCTGCCAAAGTATCGCGGCCTTGTTGCGGCGCCACGTGGAGAGATGACGATCCAAACAGTTGTAGGATACGTTCAGCTCACCGCCTGCGAAGAACGTCGCATACGGTGCTTCGACCTGCCCAATCGTTGAGAAGTCGAAGCTCATCACAGAGCTCCACCTTTTGAACCAATGAAGGTTCTCTTCTGCTTGCTCAGCCCAGAACTTCTCCGGCTCGTCAATCGATCGCCGGTACATCGCTTCGTAGTCGACCATGCTTTTCAGCAACGCGCCCCGGCTGAAATCCGGAGCAGGCGGAAAAAGACGGTCTTCCTTCAGAAGTGATGCGATGTCGTTCGTCATAACGCGTCCTCATGAGCATTCAGCAAAGACTCTCGCCCGCAAAGAGGGCATTCGAGAGCTTAGCAGAAGCCGAGACAAACGCGAATAGGCGAGCTTCCTACACTTATGAAAAGTCCATACAAAACACCTCTTTCAGTTTCAACACTTCAACTTCAATTATGACAACAGCGACAACGCGAGCGCAGGAGTCTGATTGGCCTGGACGAGGATGGCTGTGGCGGCCTGTTGCAGAATCTGCTGACGCACGAGATTCGCCGCTTCCTGGGCGATATCTGCACTACGTATCGTGTCCTCCGCTGTTGCATAATTTTCACGACGAACCCGGAGCTCGTTCACTGCAGTGGAGAGGCGACTCTCCGCAGAACCAATCGCGCCCCGGAAGCTCGATAGGTTCTGTATGGCCGCTTGAACGCCGTGGATTGCGGCGAACGCAGCGTTCTGGGCGGCCGTATTGTTTTGCGCATTGACTGAGTAACCATGCGCTTCGGTCCCATCGCCGAGACCGAGCGCCTGCAACGTACCGTTTACACCGGCGTAGATGATCTGACTGTTCGCCGATGAATTGAGCCCCACTTGGAACGCCATGGCTGAAGCGCCCGAGAGGAGATTCACGCCGTTGAAGGAAGTCACGCGTGAGATACGCGTGATTTCGCTCATCAGCGCTGAAAATTCAGCTTGGATCGGAGAGCGGTTGGTCGTGGTGTAGACACCGTTCGCGGATGTTTCTGCGAGCTCGAGCAACCGAGTGAGAATGTTTCCAATCTCGTTCAATCCACCGTCTGCCACGGCGAGAACAGAGAGTGCGTCGTTGGTGTTGAGGATCGCTTGCTGCGCGATTCGAGTGTCCGCTCTGAGCGTGTCCGCGATCGCAAGTCCGGCAGCGTCATCCGACGCTTTGTTGATTCGAAGTCCAGTACTGAGTCGGGTGTAGGTTTGGTACAGATCTCTCGTATGGCGCGAGAGTCTAGACTGCGCGAGCAGGGAAGGAATATTTGTCAGTATCGAAATCGCCACAATCTCACACGAGGATCCGTTCCTCGTGCGTCATCCACATGCGTCAACCCTGACGTCTCTGTTTCCGAGAGCCAGCCATAGCTCCCGTGTCAGTCTTCCCTGCTAACTCTGGATTTCGAACCGCACAGCCATTTCCAGAAAAAGCTGAGATCAATGTGCTACTTAGTTGAATCGACCTACCGAAAAAAAAGCTGAAGGTTTTAACCGCGATATCTCGCTATTTCAGACCAATTCACTCAAGCCACAATTCTTGAGTAGTTCCCGTAGGAGCTCTTACCGCTTAAAAATCGAAATCCTCCGGATTGGCATCTTAAGGTAGTCAGAAACCGGAGTTTTTTCTTGTCATGTCCGAACGAGCTGCCGATAGGCAGACCCTAGGGGAGCTAAATTCTGCGCTCTTGCTCACCAACGAGCGAGAAACGCAGTCGCTGCAGCTGATTGGCTGGGTCGCGCACCCGCATTCAGCCGCCGTGCTCTTGGAGGTCGGGCTCAATCCGAAAGAGATCTACCTGTGCTCGTCGGAAGCCCGGCCCGACGTCGCGCGCCTGCTGCCGGATATCGACCCCGAACGCATTTTCGGTTTCCGGATAAACATACCGGTTTCGAAATCCCACAAGTTCTCTTCCTTACTCCACATCTACGGGGTCATGACTCTGTCGAACGGCGAACAGGAGGCGATCTCCTTCGCCGTTCAGCGACCGCGACAGGTTCACGTCAGCGAAACACAAGCGGAATCCGCTCCCTCATCCAGCCCCACCGCGGCTGCGGTGACCGAGCTTCTTCAGCAACGTCGGCTCATCGAGCGCCCCGCGCCGTCGTTCTCCGCACGTTTCGACTCGCCCGACCTGAGCGTCATCGTTCACGGGGAGATCGAGGAGAGCTTTCTCCATGCTCAGCTCGACGCACTCAGACGATTGCTGCCCCAGGTCTCAGCCGAGCTGCTTCACGCAGGAAACGACGCTGCGATAAAGCCGCTGATGACATACCGAGGCTCACCGGGGAGCGATGGAGCGAGTGAAACTCTCGCGGAGGTCCTGAACCGGACGGCTGCGCGGGCTCGAGGAAAGCACCTCCTTTTTATCGGTTCGCGCGGCCTGTTGCAGGCCCCGGCGATCTACAAAGCTGTTTCAGCGGCCCGCGGCGAAGAACAGCTCGGTGCGCTCGGGGCTTCGATTTACTCGCCGGATGGACAGCTGCTCGAGCGTGGTGCGCGAATTGTCGGCGATACATTCGCAGTCGAGCGAAACACGGAGCATTCATCGACGTCGAGCTACCGGTTCCGAGCCGAGGTCATCTCCCGTCATTTCCTGCTCACCTCGAAAGCTGTGTTTCAGCAGCTCGGCGGATTCGAGCCCTCGGCGCTGTTTGATGTCGACTACTGTCTCCGAACGAAAGAACGCGGATTGCACGTTTCAGTAGATCCTTCGATCGTGCACATCACAGCCGAGAGCGAAGCAAGCTGGTTCGGCGACGGGCCCGCGCGTCCCACCGAAGCGGATATCCAGAAGCTCAGCGCGCGACACGCCGCGACTCGCCGTGCCACCACAAAGACCGCGCTGCCACCGCTCTTCTTCTTTGTCGCGCCCGAGTCTCTCGGTCTCACCGACCACGACCGACTTCTGCGCATCTCGGATGGCGCGGCGGTCCTGGGGTATTCTCCGACGCTCATCAGCTTCGGCCGGTCCGCGGCGCACAACAAAGAGCTCCTCAGCCACGTGCCTCCCACGATGAGCACGCTCGAAATGCAGAATCCTGACGAGCTATTCTCCTTCCTGTACGAGCATCGAAACAGTGAGATCGTGGCATGGTTGACGAACGGCCCGCTCGTTCGGCTCTTTCAGGCCGCGGTCAACGATGGAAAGTATCTCGATTCCCGCTCGACGGTAATCCTCGATGTTCGAGGTCCTGCGCTCGATCCATCACTGGACCCCGAGTGTCGCACACCTTATTTTCTCGAAAGTCGACTGGGAGTACCAACCGACTGCGTCGAGTCGACCGTTCAGATGGCCGACCTAATCGTGACGTCCCATCCGCAAACGGCCCAAGTTCTCGCCGCCGCAGGGATCGACGAAAACCGGCTGCTCGTCGACAATGCCGGGCACGGCGACCTGAAATCAACCGCCGCCGCGCTCGCTTACGCACGAGTACCAAGAAGCCGTCCGTGGCGTTATCCGGCTCTCCGTCAAGTCGATCCAATCGGGAACACGAGAGCACGGCCCTTGGTCGCATCCGAGATTTCTCCGATTGATGTCGTCGTACCGATATTCAACGCATATGAGCGAACGCGGACCTGTATCGAACGTGTCCTGCGAAATACGGAGCGCCCCTTCCGGCTGATTCTTGTTGATGACGCGAGCACGGACGAGCGCCTCGTTCAATATCTCGCGGCTCTCCCGTTTCAAAACCAGCCTGAGCAGCTCGTCGATCTGCAGATCCTGCGCAACGACCGGAATCTGGGATTCGTCGGCAGCGTGAATCGCGGCTTGATTGCCTCAAGAAATGATGCGGTCATTCTCAACTCCGACACGGAAGTTCCTCCAGAGTGGCTTGGTCGATTGGCGCAGCCGCTCGCCGCATTTCCCTCGATCGGTTCATGCACCCCCTTTTCGAACTGCGCAACGATCTGCTCATTCCCCGAAATGTCTCGCGCGAATCCGCTGCCCGAGGGAATCACCGGCGATGAAATCGACGCGTACTGCCGAAGCTTGCCGGGAGCTGCTCCGATTGAGATACCTACCGGCGTGGGATTCTGCATGATGTTGAGAAGAGCCGCGCTCGACAGAACTGGTCTCTTCGACCCTCTACTTTTCGGGCGTGGGTATGGTGAAGAGAACGACTGGTGCCTACGCGCCTCCCAGCACGGTTTCCGCCATGTGCTCGTGCCGAATCTGTTCGTCGCTCACCACGAAGGAAGCAGCTTTTCTGTGCTCCCGGATCGGACTGCACACATTCTGAGCCACGTCGCTCGCGTCGAAGCGGTATGGCCGGGCTACAGCGCGAACGTACAAATCTTCGAGCGCGAAGATCCGATTCGCGAAACGCGCGAACGGCTGGCCCGAACAATCGCCAAGAGCCACGGCCCCAAAAAGGGGACGCTGTACATCAGCCACATCGACCTCGGCGGCGGCTCTGCGCTGTATCTCCGTCATCGTTTGGACCGGCTTGCCGACGAAGAGCGGCAGTTCATTCTTCACATCGACACAACGAAAGCTGTCCTGATGTTATGCTCGGCTCCGACGGCGTCGAGGCAAGAGATCAGTCTGTCGCGAGTCAGCCCACAATGGTTCAACCGGCTTTTGGAAGAGCTCGGCATCGAGGAGGTCTTCGTGAACCAGCTCGTCGGATTGGATGCACCCGCGATTACAAACCTTCTCCTCTCTGCTCAGGTGCCCTTCACGTTCTTCGTTCACGACTATTTTGCGGCCTGCCCCAGCGTAAATCTGTTGAACGCTCGCAATGAATACTGCAAGAATGAGAAGCGGCTCGATGTTTGCCGAAACTGTCAGAATCGCGGATTCAGCCGCTCTGTCGCCGTGTCGGACGAAATTGCTCGGCACGATCTCGCCGATTGGCGAGACCGGTTCGGCCGGGTGCTCAGCCGGGCCGCGAAAGTTATTGCGCCGAGCCAGGCGGCCGCGGACGTTCTGAGGTCGTACTATCCGACAGTACGAATCGATGTCGAACCACACCGCTCGCATCAACACATTGATCGATCGTTTCAAACACAGTTCGCTCAGGGAGAACGCCTGCGGGTAAGCATTCTCGGGGCAATTGCCAAGAACAAAGGCTCGGAGCTGTTGCTCGAGCTGGCTCGGCTCATCCGACGCGATAGGCTTCCAATCGATCTCACCGTTCTCGGATACACCGATCTGGGCGAAGATGCCGCCAGACAAGATATTGCGATCACTGGCCCATATCAACCGGATCAGATTTCGAGACTGCTTGCGGAAAAGCAAACCTCACTTGTGCTCATTCCATCAGTTTGGCCCGAAACGTTTTCCTACACCACGCTCGAAGCACTGAGCGCCGGATATCCGGTATTGTGCTTCGACATGGGAGGGTCGGCCGAGCAGGTTCGACGCACGCATGGTGGATGGATTGTCGAGGAATGCTCCGCCGCGGCGTTAGTACGCGAGCTGCGGCGAATTTGCTTCGAGCGAGAAGAAATCCTGACTCGAGCAGAAATGCTCGGAACATCTTCATCGCTCGAAGAACAGAACCGCGCAGCTGGGCGAACGGCTCGGGCCATTATTTAGAAAGCTGAAAGGACGATTGTGGAAACACATTCTGGCGAGCAATCACTTCCATTTACTCAGCTTGTCGAAGCAAGCATCGAGACGGTCACCTGTGTCCGCGAAGGAGACGATCAGTATCGGCTGCTCGTTCGCGGTTGGTTGGTCTATTTTATGGGCCCACTACAACGCATCTACTTCGGAATTCCCGGCTCTCCGCTTGTCGAGGCGAAGCGCTACGCTCGAGAAGATATCGCCCAGCATTTTGGAAGCTATGAGGACGCTCTTTTGTCCGGATTCGAAGTCGAGCTGCCGCTGACATGCCTGCCCACACCGCCGGTAGCAATCTATTCGCGGCTGCTCCTCATGAACAATCTCAGTATCGTAGCGGTGTTCGAAGGACCGACCGAAATTCCGGTTTTCGATAAAACGACCGGTCGGAACGAGCCTCCGATACGGCCCGCAGAACAGAAACCGAGCGCTCGTGAGATTGTCCGGGTAGGAAACGAGCTGCAAAAGCTCGAGCTGAAGGCGTTTCTGCTCTCCGGGCGCACAATCGACTTCGAGCCCGGGGAACGTCCGAAGATCTCAGCGGTCCTTCCGTCACTGATGAATGCCGCCGACACCCACGCTGCACTGCAAGGCATTCACTCAGCCACCCGCAAGCAAGCGGAGGTGATTCTGCTCCGTGCCGGGCATGACGCGGAAACGCTCACCCTGCTTCAACGAATCAACGGCGCGAGTGTTGTGCCATCGGCTTCCGGATTCGCATCGATTGACCAGCTTCAGGCCGCATCGACGAAAGCGCGAGGTGACTACCTTTTGTTTTTGAATGAGGGGACTGTCATCACTGACGAATGTGTCGACGCCGCCGTGCACACCTTCGAATCACAGGCGCGAGTCGGTGCCGTGGCCGGCAGGCTTCTTTCTCCCGATGGCTGCGTCGTGGAGGCGGGCTCGATCATCTGGCAGGATGGTCGGCTGACTCCTTACAGCGCGGGCGCGCTCGCAAGATCCCCGGACGTGATGTTTGCGCGAGAGGTCGAAAGCGCCTCCTCGGCATTCTTACTCACTCCGCGGCGGCTTTTCGAAAGCTTCGGAGGCTTTGACGCGGCATTCTCGAAAGAGGGTTATGCGGTTGCCGACTATTGCGTCAGGCTCAGAGACGGCGGATACCGCGTCATGTACGAGCCTCGCGCAACAGCGACGATCGCTCGTTCTCAGCCTCTCGACTCGGAAATGATTGCGGCAGAGCGCCGGACATTCCTCATCAAGCACGGGAACTACCTCACCACTCGGATCCCATTTGACCCCCAACGCACAGCCGAAGCGCGACACGCGCGGCTCAGCTCGTGGCGGCTCCTCTCGGTTTGCACGTCCGCTCCGCTCGACCGGCGGTTGCGCGCAATGCTCGAGGCCCTGGTTTCAGAGGGTTGTCAGGTAACCTTCGTATCACTGTGGAGCGTCGGAGAAAGAGAGAACAATCTTCCCCCGCCGACCGGTGTGGAGATCTTCGATGGCGGCGATCCGATGTTTCTCAGAACGCTCATCGAATCACGACCGGGCTACTACACGGGCTTGTGGATTCCCCAAGGGCAGTCGGTGCATCTGCTGCGCGAGCTTCAACAAAGTGCTCCACGGCTTCTCGAAGACATTCGCGTACTTTCTGGAGCCTCCGTTCAGGCGCCGATCTTTCCGGCGGAAGGAAATACAGTCAGTGATGCGCTCCTCAGCGAGGAGTTTCTGCCGAAATCCATTCGCGACAAACTCCGGGCCATCGAGTAGCACCCCTTCTCGATCTGAAAAACGTGATATACTGCGCCAGGATTCTGAACCTAAACGATCGTCGAGCCCATGTTTCGTAAGCTGCTGAAATCGAAAATTCATCGCGCCACGGTAACTCAGGCGGATGTAGACTATGAGGGGAGCATCACCCTTCCACCGCCGCTCATGGAGCTTGCGGACATCATCGAGTACGAATCGGTGCACGTTTGGAACGTGTCTGCCGGAACCCGTTTCGAAACGTATGCCATAGCCGGCGAACCTGAGGGCAATGGGATTTGCGTCAACGGAGCCGCGGCCCGGCTCGTTACTCCCGGAGATCTGATCATCGTCGCGTCATTCACGTTTTTGAAAGAGGATGAACGCGGAGGATTTGCGCCGAAGCTTGTCTTCGTCGATAGCCACAACCGCTTCGTTGAGCTCCGGCGCGAGGTCCCAGGCCCGCTTCGCCGAGTCACTCCACCCCTGTAGCTCCGACCGCTGTAATTCAGCTGCCTGATTCGAACAGCCGTTCTAGTCCCCGTGGTGTTCACCACAGGAGCGCCTGCGCCTCGAGCTTTGTGCGCTTTTTCCAGGGAGCCGACCATAACGTTCGCAGTAGTTTTCTTTTGTGGAGGCAGTTGTGGTTGTTCGAAGCTCGGGTGATACCCCATCCCCTATTCATCAGCGGACCGTTGAGCATAACCTAGCGATTTTCCGAGGCTGCGGCGCTGTCGGCCATGAATTTGTGAGCGCCCTCAACAAGCTCGAGCCGTATGCCGGAGTCTTTTACGTCGAAGCGCTCATCAACGTTCGGACAGGAGCCGTCGAGGAGGTTCTTCCTCCAAGCCCGACGAGAACTTACGAGCGTGAAACGATCCTTCCGAACGGGCAGATAGCAATGGTACCGGTCGTTCTGTCGCACAAACATCCGGCCGCCCGACTCGCCGTGTTCGTCGTCAGCGCGACGGGAAAGCACGAGATTCTCGACGTAGTTGCGAGAGACGAGATTATTCCAGAGGCACGCGCCGCGCTCCGAGATTCGATACACGCGAGCAGAGCAGCCTGTTCCGGTCAAAAGATGGCAGCATAGACCAGATCTGAACACCCACATTCTCCGTTTTTTTTTCGCTGGAAGTGAAGCAGCATCCCGACCCGACTCGATGAGTTGACGGTTCCCCCTATCGCAATCGTCGCTTGGTCCGGGTTAGACCATTGGCACGCTGAAAAGTAATGTTTCGGCACCGGCAACATCGTTGCCGGCCCCTTTCGGAGGCGCTTCGCATGAATGCAATCGTATCGCAGGTTCGCGAATCTGATTACGCAGTCCTCGCCGGCATCACAATGTTTTGGACTATCGTGTGCAGTATCGCCGCCTCGTATACCGAGAAGGACATGTTCTTTCTGCTCATCCCGCTCTTCATCGTCGTCTCCATCGGAACGTACGCCTGCCTGAGAATTTTGATCGGCATGAGCTCAGCCGGCCGTCCATCGGGCCGTGACTCGGTCCCTCGGAATTGGCGCCGGCTCCGCACACGTTCATAAGGAAAAGCCCTCCGCTCAACGTCGTGCACCCGGACCTTCCGGATCCGCATTCTCCTCTTACGCCGTGACGACGCAAACCTTCTTTCGGCTAGCCTCCGCCGCGCCGACTGCTTGCAAATTCACCCCATTCTTGCCAAGTATTCGGTGCGATTTCCTCAACAGCAAGGCATCTGATCGTGAACACGAACGAGCTTCCCCGAGTGCAACAGACCGAATCGGTTGCCGCCGGCACGCTGATCGAACCGGCGACTCTCCCCGGCCGAGCCATCGGCGCGCTCATCGACTACGTCGTCATCACGTCGCTGTTCATCGTGTGCAGCCGTCTCGTTGCTGACAGCGATTTCCTTTTCTTGGCGTCATTTTTCTCGGCGGGTGCCTATTTCACCCTCTCTCACAGTGGAAGAAGTAAGGGGCAGACGATCGGCAAAAAGCCCTTCGGTCTGCGCGTCGTGCGAACGAAGGGTCCAGGGGTGTTGCTAAGCGCGGGACAAGCTTTCGCGCGGTATTTCATGTATCTCGGCGCTGTTGTGCTTCTGACGGAGATCCCACCGCTCCTCTATCGTCGATACGCCGTTGTCGCAGACCCGGAGATCCTCGATGCGCACATGCTCATCGTCCTCGGTTACTTTTTTGCGAATCTGCTCAGCTTGCTCTGTGATCGCGACGGCCGCGCGCTCCACGATCGACTGACCGGCTCAGTCGTCGTTCGAGCCGCAGAGGTACCGACGCGGTCCGAGCTCGACCGCTACCTGCAGCAGCCTCGCGTGCTCACCCCCCTCCCAACGCTTTTCCGTAAGCCGCTCTTTCAGTGTGCGGCCGGCGCGTTTTTGGGTGCAATGATGTGGTATCTCGGATTTAGCAGCATTGGTGAGCTCAAGGAGCTGAGCGCGATGCGCTATCAGCTCGAGAATCGGTTTCCTTACCGGATCGTCTCCGCGTCATCCGAGGAGAACGAGCTCGAGATTCAGGCTCTCCTCCTCGATGCAGCACCGGACGCGCCATCGACGTTCGCGAGACAGACCGTTGAGCAGTTGAAGAGCTCAGGACGCTTCCAAGAAGCACAGCTCGACCGGGTCACGTTCACGTTCTACCTCAACCCCGCCTCGAAGGAGCAAGCCGAGCACCCCGGAACGGTGCGACGACAGGTCAGTTGGAACACCTTGGATGTTTCAGAACCGCCCGTAGAATAAGAGCGGGAACGGCCAAGCTGTGATATACTGAGCTGACGCCCGAGGTTCGTCCTTAGGCATTGATTCGGCCGCACCTGTTGCACGTTCTTTGGGATTCGACCGTTCGTGACTTCGCTCCTCCTCCTCACACCGGATCTGAAGATTGCCTCCGAGCTGGAAACGATGTGTCTGTCGCTCGGCATTCGGCTTCGACACGTCCATTCTCCGGAAGCGGCGAAGCAGTGGCTCTCGATGCAGACCTTCGACATCTTCCTGGTCGATTTTCTCGCGGAGCCCAATCAAGCAGTCGCGCTGCTCGAGCTGGCTTGGAAATACTCGCCGATTCTGACCGGCGGCGTATTCAGTGTTCACGACCCGAAAGCGGAGAGCTGGGGAGCGACCCTCATCGGCGCAAAGGTCTTTTTCGGCCCGAACGCGCTGCTGCAGATACATGATTTCCTCGTGTCGTATCCGAAGGAGATCAGCAGGTCGCTCGAGAAGCACGATTCGATTCTTCTCGTCGAGGATCTCGACTCTCCGCGCGAAATTGTCACCACCTACATCCAGTCCTTGGGCTACCGAAGCGTGACCGCAACGTCTGACGCTGAAACGGCGCTCAAATTGCTCGACGAAGCGCCGGAGAGCTATTTCTGTGTCGTGACGGATCTGCATATGCCGAAGATGGACGGCATGCAGCTCACGGAGCAGATTCGTGCGCGGGCGAAGACACGCTTTCTGCCTGTGGTGATTCTCACCGCGTATGCCACGCCCGACAATCTGCTGAGCTGCGTGAAGGCCGGAGTATCGGGATTTCTGGCAAAGCCGCCGAAAAAAAAGTTTCTGCTGAAGGAGCTCGAGAAGGCGAAACGCATCGTACTCTTCAAGCAATCGCCCCGTCTCTGCGAGCCGAAAGATGCGCATCTCCTCGAAGAAGCGCTCAATCGATTGAAGCTGCAGTAGTGAGCTCCTCGCGCCGGGCCTGCTCGAAATAGGCGCTTCACGCATTGTTGCGCGAAAATCCGTGATTCTCCCTATACAGAATCGTTAAATACTTTAGAATATTCCACTCAAATTCAATCATAAGAGAGTATGGAATTACTGACGCCCAAAGACAACGCGCTCATCAAGCTCCTCCACGAAAAGATCCTCGTTTGCGATGGAGCGATGGGAACCGAGATTCAAAAGCACAATCTTACGCTCGACGATTTCGACGGGAAGGAAGGCTTGAACGAGCTGCTGGTTCTCACCCGACCCGACGTCATTCGAGAGATCCACGCCAGCTACTTGGAAGCGGGCGCAGACATCATTGAAACGGATACTTTCGGCGGAACCGACATCGTCCTCGACGAGTACGAGATGGGCGCCGATTCGTACAAGCTCAACTTCGCTGCGGCAGCGCTCGCGCGCGATGTCGCAAACTCATTCGCAAGGCCGGGAGCTCCCCGGTTCGTCTCGGGGTCCGTCGGGCCCACGACAAAGCTCGTCTCGCTCGGCCATATTACATTCGACGCTCTCCTGAGCGCCTACACGACCCAGATCACAGCGCTCCTCGATGGCGGGGTCGACATGCTGCAGATTGAGACGTGCCAAGACCCGCTCCAGATCAAAGCCGCAGTGCAGGCAGCACATGTCGCGTTTCGTGCTCAAAAGCGCCGTGTTCCGATATTCGTTCAGTTCACTGTCGAGACCGTCGGAACTCTCCTCGTCGGAACGGATGTGCCGGCAGCACTGACCAGCTTGGAATATCTTCCGGTCGAAGGCGTCGGGATGAATTGCGCAACGGGACCCGACCTGATGAAGGAGCACATCCGTTATCTCGGTAAAACGAGCACGCGGTTCGTCTCGGTTCTTCCGAACGCAGGGCTTCCGAGAAACGTCGGCGGGAAAGCAGTCTACGATCTGACACCGCAACAGCTCCGAGACGCTCTCAAGGAGTTCGTCGTGGACTTCGGCGCAAATCTCATCGGCGGCTGCTGCGGGACGAGCCCGGACCACATCCGCGCGCTTTCACAGGTGGCGCATACTCTCACCCCCAAAGGCCGTCCGGCGAACTTCGCTCCGCACGTCGCATCGCTCTACCAGTCGGTTGCCCTCGATCAAGAGGGAACATCCCCCTTGTATGTCGGCGAACGAACCAATGCGAACGGTTCGAAAAAGTTCAAAGAGCTGCTCATCGCCGAAGACTGGAACGGTATCGTCGAGATGGCGAAAGAGCAGGAGAGAGAGGGATCGCACGTTATCGACGTGTGCACCGCCTTTGTCGGCAGGGACGAGATTCGTGACATGCACGAGGTGCTGACACGCCTTTCCACACAGGTCACTCTGCCGATTATGATCGACACGACACAGCTCGACGTGCTCGAAGCTTCGCTCAAGCTCCTCGGCGGCCGCGCGATCATCAACTCCATCAATCTCGAAGATGGCGAAGAGAAATTCGACAAGGTCGCCGAGCTTGCCGGCCGATTCGGCGCTGCCCTTGTGGCGCTCACGATTGAAGAGTCCGGCATGGCGAAAAAAGCGGAGGACAAGCTTCGTGTCGCGACCCGGATGTATGAGCTCATTACGAAGCGTCACAAGCTCCCACCGAGCTGCCTCATCTTCGATCCGCTGACGTTCACCATCGGCTCGGGCGACGAAGACAGCCGTGATGCCGGAATCCAAACTCTTGAAGGGATCACGCTCATCAAGAAACACCTCCACGGTGTGCGAACGATACTCGGACTGTCGAACATTTCGTTCGGTCTGAAGCCCTATCCGCGGCAGATCCTGAACTCGGTATACCTCGACGAAGCGATCAAACACGGCCTCGACGCCGCAATTGTTCATCCGAGCAAAATCATTCCTGTCCATCAGATCGGAGAGGAGGACCTCGAAGTCGCCCTCGACCTCATCTACGACCGGCGCCGCGAAGGGTACGATCCGCTCTTCGTCTTCATCGAGCGCCTTGCCGGAGCGAAAGCGCAGACTTCTTCATCCGGAGTCGACGAGAGCTCGATGCCGGTGGAAGAGGTCCTCAAGAATCGAATCATCCAAGGCAACAAGCTCAACATCGAGATTCCGCTGACGAGAGCGCTCGAATCTTACAAACCGCTCGAAATCATCAATACCATTCTGCTCGAAGGAATGAAGGTTGTCGGCGATCTGTTCGGGAGCGGCAAGATGCAGCTGCCGTTCGTCCTTCAGTCCGCCGAGACAATGAAGACAGCGGTCGCCTTTCTCGAAAAATACATGGAGAAGGTCGAAGGTTCAGAAAAGGGCTCAATCGTTCTGGCAACGGTGAGAGGCGATGTCCACGATATCGGAAAAAACCTGGTCGACATCATCCTTTCGAACAACGGCTACAAGGTCTACAACCTCGGCATCAAGCAGCCGCTCGAGAACATTCTGCAAGCAGCACAGGCGCACCGACCGGACGCGATTGGGCTCTCAGGACTGCTCGTCAAGTCGACCGTGGTGATGAAGGAAAATCTCGAAGAGCTCGCGAAGCTCGACTACAAGCTTCCTGTGATCTGCGGCGGCGCAGCGCTGAACCGCGCCTACGTCGAAGCCGATCTCCGCGCCGCATATCCTTCGGGACATGTGTTCTACGGCCAGGACGCGTTCACAGGTTTGCGTCTCATGGAGGAGCTCACCGGAAACGCTGAGCCCTCCCTCACGCGTCAGTCCGAAGAGCCTGCTGTGCGTCGCGGAAAAACGCGAGCCGAAAAGGAAGAGGCCGCGGCCTCGGCAGCGACTGAATACGTGAAGACGGATCTGCCGCCGGCGAAAAACATCCCTCAGCCGCCGTTCTGGGGAACTCGGGTGCTTCAGCCGCAGGACTTCGACCTGCGCACCCTGTTCACCTTCATCAACAAGAAGGCGCTGTATGCGAATCAGTGGCAATACCGCCGCCCGAAGGATGGGTCGACTATCGAGCACAGAAAATTCCTCGAAGAGAAGGTCGATCCGAAGCTGAAGGCATGGCAGGACCGGATCATCGAGCAGAATTGGCTGCATCCGAAAGCGGTGTACGGGTATTTCCAGTGCAACAGCGACAAGAACGATCTCATCGTGTTCGAAGCAAATACCGATCGAGAGCTCACGCGCTTCACATTCCCAAGGCAACCGCGCGAAAAACGGCGCTGTATCTCTGACTACTTTCTGCCCCTCGAGAGCGGCAGAAGAGACTTTCTGGCAGTGCACCTGGTGACGATGGGAGAAGTCGCGTCACAGGTCTCGCAGCAGCTCTTCCAGGCGAACCTGTATGACGATTATCTTCACTTTCACGGTCTTTCTGTTGAGTCAGCCGAAGCTCTCGCCGAGTTCATGCACCGTCAGATTCGCCTCGAGTGCGGATTTGCGGAGGACGATTCCGACACGATTGAACAGCTCTTTCGAAGCTCCTACCGGGGCAGCCGTTACAGCTTCGGGTATCCGGCGTGTCCGAATCTCGAAGATCAGCAAAAGCTGTTTCAGCTGATCGACGCGACCAAGATCGGCGTTGCACTTTCGGAAGAGTTTCAGCTCGAGCCGGAACAATCGACGTCCGCGATCATCGTTCACCATCCGGAAGCGACCTACTTCTCGATCTGACCGGATGCCGATCGTGCCGGTTATTTTTTGTAGGCGTCGAGCGCCGCATTCGCTTCGGGAGTACCGATCTTCCGAAGCGCGTAAGCTGCACTGCTTCGAACACCGGTGTTCGGGTCTTGTAAACGCTTGATCAGCGCGGGCACGGCATCTGCTGCCTCAGAACCGTAGGGCGCAAGATCGAGCGCAGCTTGGTTTCGGACTTTCACCTCGGACGAAGCGAGCTGCTCGACCAGGTGAGGCACAGCCTTTTTTGCAGGCTCCCGGCAAGATGTGAGAGAGAAGCAAAGCGCCAGAGCCAGAATTTCTTTCATACGCAGAAGCGCCTTCGCCTACTATGCGTTTCTTCAAAGCTGAAGCATACTACGCCGGACGACAAGGCAGGAAAGCATGAAAATCTTCCGCGCAACCACCGCAATTTTCCACGGTCTCCGGATTGTTCTGAGCGAACGAAGCGTGCGCTCGCTCGCCGTTCGGCCATGGGCGATCGGCTTCGTTTCCTACTGTCTTACGTGCTTTGGAGCCATTCGCGCACATGCACCCCTCGTTCATTGGATGGCGGGGGATCCGACGTCCGTCGGAACAACGATCTTGCATGCCGGTGCTTGGATTCTCTCTGCATTGCTCCTGCTGGTCGGGTCGATGATCGTCAGCATCAGTATCGTGCTGGTTCTCGCGGGCCTGTTTCAGTCCGCAATCGCGGCCGCAGTTCTCGTGCACCTCGGCTCAATCCCCCCCGAAACGGGAGATTCGTTCCTCGACCTCGCCGGCGAGACCGGAAGATCGATCCTTGTCGAGCTGAAGAAGCTGATCTGGTTACTGCCGCTCATGTCGCTTGCCTTCGTTCTCGGCTTCATCCCTCTTCTCAGCCCATTCGCGCTGCTTGTCGCGGCGTGGCTTCTCGCCTATCAATTCGTCGACACCGTTCTCGATCTCTTCAAGCTCGGAGCCGGGGATCGCCTTCGCTTCGCAACTCGGCACGCCCCCCTCCTCATCGTGTTCGGCGCAGTGCTGACGCTGTGTTGGGCGGTGCCTTTTCTCGGTATCATCCTCGCGCCCGCCGCGAGCGCGGGGGCCGCATGGCTGCTGGCGGATGACACGTTCGCCGCTGAGCTTGGGCGTCCCGAACGCTAGGCTGCGCTCACCAGCAGCTCCTGAGGACCGTGATCGACGCATTAATCCTCAGTGAGTCCAAACGGTTACCGAACCAAACGAATACGCCGAGAGAATAATCAAGATTCGCAGTCGGACTGACGATACTTGAAATTGAAAACTTCTGTTGTTTTCGGTGCTTACCTCAAAGAAGCTCGGAGAACGAGGTAGGGGATCTTCGCACTGTGCGAAGCCCCCGCCTGATGAAGTGGTGCCGCGAAGTTTGATCTATCAGGGTGTTCTTCTGACGATGAACGGTCCAAAAACTGAAGACGTCGAGCTCGATCAATTCGACCTGCTCAATCCGGCAAACGACGAAGGTCGTTTCACTGCGCTGCCCGAGACAAATCTGGCCGCGACGACCGCTGCATTCAACACCCGGATTCAGCGTAAGAAAAAAGAGCAGGAGAAATCGCTGAGTGAAGCGGATCGGCTGTCGCGCCAACGCCACTCGTTCATGATTCAGGCGTTGATGCAGATTCGTAAATCACTTCGCGATGTGACCCGAATCGACCTCGGCGAACGTTTTCATTTTACCTTGGCCGCCGACGATTGGCAGGGTTGGCCAAGACTTACGGTGAAGCTCTCGGATACACTGCTTCCCGAGCAAGACTACCCATTTCTCCGCGTCACCGCTCACGACCGGCATGCAAAGGGGGCCATCGAGATTGAGCACGATCCTGCGCAGCCGACCGAAGTCATCTCACTCGCCAATGAAATTGACCTGAAACGGATGCCCAATGCGCTCAAAAAGTGCGTTCGGGCGTTCCTCGATCTCACGGGCGACATCGTGCTCGAAGCGGAGCGAAAAACGGAAGAGATCATCGCGGAGAACGCTCTGAAGCATAAGAATGTCGATGCGTTCGAAGAATCCACCAAGAAAGAGGCGTTGTCCCCACTTGACGGTGACGTGTTCCAAGACGATGTGGGAGGAGATGATTTTCTAGAAACGCTCCCTTCCTTGGATAAAGTCGAGTCGCTTCCCGATACTGCCGCACGCCGGCCGGAAGGAAAGCGAAAAGCCGCGCGCTGATATCGCCCTCTTCACTGACCCAGAAAATCCAGATCCTTCTCCTTCTTTCCGGGTGTCCATGGATTGGGCCAATCACCCGAGAGCGCATCATCGTGGTCGACCGGAGCCTTTTTCAAGCTCGCAGCCTCCTCGCGATTGTTCAGCTCGCCCGCATCACTCCACGCGTTTACCTTTCCACTCAGGAAGAACAAAACGGACTTTCCGTAGCTCCATTCTTCCGCACCATCGGTTTTTGAAATTTTCTGATCGGGCTTTCCGAACCGCGCCTCGACCTGGGACGCAGTGAGCCCATAGAACGAAGCGGCCTTCGGCTTGGCGCCGGTGAGCACCGGGGAAAGAGATGTAGCGGCGCTCGGAGGAGGAGCCGAGAGCGGTGCAATCTGAGGGATCGACACCGGTGCAGACGGAGCCGCCGGCTCACTGACTGCGTCCTGCGCGACAGCATTCCCGACCGTCAACAAGCTCCCCAGCGCGAACGCTAAGGAAAGCTGCCTCCGCGTCCCGTGTAGGCGGAAACGATCTGATGGGACGGATTGAAGAACGCACGTGTTCAAAGGAGCTCTCGAATTATTTATCCGTAGAACCATAGCAGAGCCCGTCAGGTTTCGTCTCCGTTTCACTGGGATACCATATCCACAAACTCGCTATTCTGTGGTATGTGCTTCCTCAAGCGATTGAGCTTTCAAACCGCCAATCTCCCATACTTTCCGAAGCGGAAAAAGAGAGCGAAGCTTCGTGGCGGTGAGAACATTCGGGCCGTCGCAGAAACGGGTCCGGCTACTGAAGCATCCATCTGAAGTCCTTGAGCGTATTGAACATTGACTTATTTCAAGCAGCAAAACATCTCGGCGAACGGCATTGCCACCAACGGCGCATCCGCCGGTCTCGGCGATTCTTCGGGCGACCTGCTCGGCGCCGCTGCCGCAGATCCCACCCGCGGCTCGTTGCTTTCGAGTGACTGCTACGCTCGATACGGCCATCGAATCCTCCTCGCTTATTGCCTTACCGCGGCGCTCTCTATCGCAGCAGCTCAGTCACTGCTGCTCGCGCTGATTGCCTATTGGCTTTTGGTCTCGGCGCGCGGAAGCTTTCGAGATCTTTCTTCGGCAAGCGATCGTCGCGCAACACGGGTTCTATCTGCACCAATGGCGGCTTGGTTCGTCATCCAGATAATCACCGCGATCTGCGGGATCGACCCTGCCCGGTCGCTCACTGAAGCGGTTAAGTCTTCTGTTTTCTTGCTCCTCCCGTTCGCAGTAGCAGCATCATTTGCTTCTCCGACATTACCGCGTAAGGAACGCATCAGCCGGCTGGAGACCTACATAGCGGCGTTTCTTCTCGGACAATCTGTTGCCGCCCTGCATACGATCCTCAGCGAGCTAACCAGCTACGAGCTGCCGTCCATCGTACCGGGTGCGGTGACTGAATCCGGTCAATTGGTTCTCATTATTCCTCTCGTGCTCGGAAGCGCCTTCTATGCGCTCACTGCCGATTCATTGAAAGACAACCTGCGGATATCAATCTTCGGATACCACGTGTCGCCGCAGCTCTATGTCGGCACGCTCTTTACGGCCTTGCTCGTTGTTGCCTGGCCTGGAGCAATCTTACTCGATGATTCCGCGGCTGGGACCGTGGTGTTTCGGCTCATCGCCCTTGTCGCGATTCTCGCGCTCGCCCTTCCTCCGCTCCGACGCGGCGCACCCGGGATGAAGGAGAAGCTGCGAAGCACTGCTCGAACCTTTCACCTCGAGCTCATCCAGCTTGTCTGGCCTGCTGCGGCCCTGCTGTTTGCAGCGCTCCTGATCAACCTCAAGCGGGGACCGTGGTTCGGCGTGTTCGCCGAGCTCGCTGTTCTCGGCTATCTGCTTTCGAAACGGTTCCTCTTTTGGTCAGTGGCACTGAGCTTCATCGTGATTCTTTCGGTCTCACCGGCCCGCACCCGCGTCGAAAACCTGGATGAGCACTTCGCAATCTCCGGAGGCCGCAAGGAGATGTGGAATCTCGGGCTCGAGATCGTGCAAAGACACCCTCTCGGAGTGGGCATGCACAACGCCCGCTACATGAGGGAGCTCGACCCGGCGATTCCGTCGACCCATCGGCATATGCACAACAATCTGCTCAACGTCACCGTGGAAACCGGCTGGCTGGGATTGAGCGTTTACCTGTGGTGGATGTGGTCTGTTTTCTGTCTCGGATTCGGGATGTGGCGCCGAAACTCTGGGGCAAAGGATCGGCTGTCCCGACAGCTTGGTATGATTGCGCTCTGTTTCTCAGTCGCGCTGCTCGGCTGGCAGTTCGCCGGCACCGTAGAATACAACTTCGGCGACGGCGAGATTCGGCTTATCGCGCTGGTATACATGGGGCTGCTCTTGACCCTCCGGCGCTTCTTGCTGCCGGGAGGCTACGGTCTCGAGGCGGCTACTTCGACAGCCGCTTGAGAGTTTGAACGTCGTCGTTCAAGAGCGCCGTAACCTGCTGCAATCCACTTCGAATACCACCGACATCTGAGCTTCCATCGAGCTTCTGCACCTGGAGTCGCAGGTTGTCGAGAGACGTTCCCGATTTCGTCACGAGCGGCTGGATCGAGATGGAGATTCCCTTCCCTTTGCTCTTCACTGAATCGAGGAGATTCTTTCGCTCGATGATCAGACTCTGAATCTGCTGGAGATCTTCGCGGAACTCGTTCTTCGCAGCAGCAAGCGCACCACCGTCGACGGGGGCGCGGGTTGGTTGCTCTTGCGCATCGGCCTCAGGATTCCGCGAAGCCGGCTGCGCAAGAGCTGCACGCACCGGCTCGGCGGCCTTCTCAACTTTCTGCGCCTGCTCGGCTTTGGCCTCTTGAAGCTGTTTTTCGAGAGCTGCGGCCCGCGCCGCGGCTTCGTCCGCTTTTTGCTCCAGCGCCTTCGCCTGGTCGGCTCGAGCATCGAGATCCGACTTGATCTTGGTCAGCTCTTGTTCGGTGGCAAGACGACGGTTGTGCTCAGTCTGGAGCACCTCGTTGTCAGAAGCCCGTTGGGTCAACGACGCTTCAAGCGATTTTACTCGAGCGAGAAATGGGTTTTCGGGAGAATTGTAATCGCACTTTGCTGCGACTGCGACCGGTGCCGGTTGAGCTTTTCGGAGCTGATCTTCCAGCGTAGCAATTTTGCTATTTAAATTCTGAACAGTGTTGTTGCACGCAATAGCCGCCGCGTCAGGGGGCTGGACGGCCGGAGGTAGCGCAGGTCGGGGTGCTTCTACCGGTTGAGCGATCAGGTTGTGCTCCTCGATCTTCGGAACCGGCTTGCCACCACGCTTCAGTGTTGCGTCCTTGTCGGCCAGTTCCTGTTCCGCCGCATCAAGTTGGCGGCGCAGGTCGTCGTTCGCGACCTCGAGCTCGGCGATGTAATCGGTGAGCTTCATCCCGTTCTCGATTCGATACGCTCTGCCGTCAGGAGATCGCCCATGTTGAGCGCTCGGCTGTGCCGCCGCACCTGCCGCACAGAAGTGCAAGCTCACGCCGGCGAGGAGCAGGTTGGTCAGCGCATGCGGAAATCGCGAGGATGAATGACTCATAGAATAGGTCCCTTTCGAACGTTTATCCTGTAGACCACGGAAGCGCACATTTGCTCAAGCGGTCCGCACGCAGCGACGGGCGTCTGTCCGGCGCCCCAATGCGTGAGTCAGTCGCGGCAAAAGCGACTGTTTTCTTGGCCAAACATTCGCTGCGTCGTCTAAATACTTCGTTTTGGGGCCAAACTATGGTAATGTCCGGTTAACAGTCGTTACGGGAGGCGAAGTCATGGAATCTACTATGGAAGTCTGGAAGGAGTTCAGTGAGAACGAGGTCACTCACAGTGCCGCTCACCATCTTCTCGCCATCCTCGAGCTGACGACGAAGCGCGGCTATGCGCGAGTGACCGACGTGGCTCGCTTCCTTGAGATCACCACCGGAAGCGCGTCAACAAACCTCAAGGGGCTCAAGCAGAAGGGCTACGTCACGGAGGACGACAACCGATTCCTCGCGCTCTCACCTGAAGGAACGAAAATCGCAGAAGCGATCTTGAATCGGCGAAACACGCTCGAAGAGTTCTTCACGAAGGTCCTTGGAGTCGACGCTCATACGGCCGAGGTCGACGCGTGTAAGACAGAGCATCTGCTGAGCATGGAAACCACCAATCGAATGGCCGAGTTCTGTGCGCGCGCACGAGCAGGCAAACCGATTGAAGGCCAAGTAAAGCGCGCGAAATAAGCGGCTCGAGCGGCTGCAGGCGGGCACTGGAATGGTCGCTCCGACACACGCCAAACGCGCTACGTTGCTCGGAGTCTGGTATTTCCTCAGACTCCTCGGCCTCGTGTATCTCATCGCTTTCGGGTCCCTGTGGGCACAGGTCCACGGTCTCATCGGCGAGCAAGGTATCGCGCCCGCAAGACAGCTCTTCGAGATCCTTCGCCAACATTACGGCAACAAAGCTTTCGCCTCACACCCGTCGCTCCTTTGGCTGAGCCCGAGCGACCTCGCGCTCGATGTCGTCTGCGGCCTCGGATGCTTTTTGTCCGCAGCTCTGGTGTTCGGGA
The DNA here is from genome assembly GCA_046328905.1 of Bdellovibrionota bacterium. GTDB lineage: Bacteria > Bdellovibrionota_C > UBA2361 > SZUA-149 > CAZDWZ01 > JAXLVP01. The sequence goes on along the minus strand of JAXLVP010000001.1, from coordinate 2,218,489 downwards.
AGCTGCAGCGTCTCTGCGCTTTTTTGCTCTGGTTGCTTTACCTCTCTCTCGTCAACGCGGACTACGTGTTTCTCCAGTTCCAATGGGACACACTGCTGCTCGAGGCCGGATTTCTGGCCATTTTTCTTGCGCCCAACGAGGTCGACTCTCGCATCGAGCACATGAGTCTTCCGCACGGAGATGCTGTGTTTCTCGTCCGCCTTCTCCTTTTCCGGCTGATGTTTTGCTCCGGCGTTGTAAAGCTTACGAGCGGCGATCCGGCGTGGCGAAATCTCCATGCGTTGGAATATCACTTCTTTACCCAACCGCTTCCGAATAGGCCTGCGTACTACGTATCGAAGCTTCCACTGGAAGCGCTCATGACCCTGACCGGTTTGACGTTCTTCGTCGAGCTGATCGTCCCGCTGTTCTACTTCGGACCGAGAAGACTGCGGCATCTCGCCGCGGTGCTCACTGCCGGTTTTCAGCTGATTATTCTCGCTACCGGTAATTTTGCGTTTTTCAACATTCTGACGATCGCGCTCTGCTTCGTGCTCTTCGACGATGAGTCGCTGAGCCGGCTCTCGCCGAAGCCGATTCGAAATCGCTATTTTGTGAGAGGCGGTGCTCCGAGCCAGACCGTTTCGTTTCCTATCCCGTCCGGCCTTTTGCTCGCTTTTCTGCTCTTTGCGGGATCGGTCGAGCTGCTCTCTACGCTCGCTCCGGACGCGCAGCTCCCGAAGCCAATGGCACAGACAGCGCAAATCGCTCAGCCGTTCCACCTTGTGAACCGTTACGGACTCTTCGCGGTCATGACTTCATCTCGGCACGAAATTGTCGTCGAGGGCTCGAACGACCGTGAGAACTGGCTGCCTTACGTCAATCGCTGGAAACCGGGCGATGCGAACCGTCCGCCTCGGCAGGTTGCGCCCTACCAGCCTCGGCTCGATTGGCAGCTCTGGTTCGCTGCGTTGAGCTCACCGGACCAGAATGTGTGGTTCTTACAGCTGCTCTATCGCCTGCACGAGGGCTCGGAGCCGGTGCTGTCGCTTTTTGAGAGCAATCCCTTCCCGGAGGCCCCGCCGAAGTATCTGAGAGCGGTGATCTACGACTACCGGTTCACCCACCTGAGTGAGCACGAGATCTCGGGAGCCTGGTGGGAAAGAAAGCTGCTCGGGCTTTACGTTCCCGCAGTCTCGTTCGACGAGCCGAAGGCCCCGTGAGCAGCTCGGGTGCCTAAAAGAGCTCACCTACGGTCACAAGCCTCGTGATGTTGGGCAAATGAGGGTTCGCCCTCGGTGCCGAAGCCGGCACCGAGAGTAGGGCGATTGCGAACCAAGTGTTCAGTGTGAGCGACTCGCCCGGGCAGCAACGAATGGATGCCGTCTGGGGGAGAAAAATCTCGTCGAATACAAACCAGAATCGGTCGGCGAAGCGATTCGTACGACCGCCGGCTGAGCTCTCGTGAGACGATAAAATCCCACACATGCACCAAGCAACAACATCACCACCACGGTTCCAATGAGCATGATTTACTCCTCCGGGCACTGTCAGCTACCGTCCTCGACCGAGGACAGTGGAACGTAACCTTAGCGCCGCGAACCCCGACATCGACGAATGTCGGCGCTCGCAGGAGAGATGAGCCCAGGGCAATGCGTGCAAGGAGCTGCCACTAAACTGCGCCTTTTTCAGGAGAATGGAAAGGGTTTCGGGTGGGGCAAAAACGAGCGATAAGTCCGCACAGGCGGTTCTTATATCGACTTTCGGAGCATTTTGAGATTCGAGAGCGGGGAGCGGACGGAGGGGGGAAGAGTAACGATGAAGCGGAGCGAACGCCCCGTTTCATCGTTGTCGAACGGCAAACTACTTCTTGGTCTTCTTCTTTGCCGCCTTCTTCTTTGCCGGCTTTGCAGCGGCTTTCTTCGTAGTGGTCTTTTTTGCTTTCTTCTTAGCAGCCATATGATTTCTCACATTACTTTTAATTGTTAACACCGAGAACCAAAAGCTCATCGGTACGACGAAATTACCACTTGTTACCGATCGCCGCGAGAGGAAAACTTCATCTGACGGGCACTTGAGCCGAAAACTTCACCGCAGAAGAAGCGCCCGAAGCGTCGATCGTCTCTGCGAATGGTCATCGCAGCAAAGGATGAGATGCGATTTCGGGGTACCCGGGAGCAAAGAAAGCTCGCGCTCAATGCTCCGCAGATGAAGATCGGAACGCCGCAGTAGCAAGCTTCACGGCGCAGGTAATGGTCTCATGGATGGGGACGGATAGGCCGTGAGAGCGAGCTAAACGCACGATAGCGCCGTTCAGAGAGTCGATTTCGGTCTGACGCCCATGCTCGATATCCACCAGCATAGAAGCCTTCGCGTCGGACCCGACCGTTCGATACTTCTCCGCCTTATCCAGAATCTGAGCCCTGGCGACATCTCCAATAGAGACCCCCTCCGCTCTGCCGACCGCGATCGCCTCGTCGCAACATCGAACCAGAAGCGCGTAGCTTTCCGGGTCGTTTACGATGGCTCCGATCGACGACCGGCAGACGCTCGTCATGCCCGCAAAGGTCACTATCCAAAGAAATTTAATCCACAGCTGCTCCTCGATATCAGCGGCCGCAGTCGCATCGATCCCGGCTTCGCGCATCATTGAGGCGATTGCCTGGAGAGCCCTATTTTCAGGGTTTTTTCGCTCTCCGAAGACGAGCGTCCGAGGGCCGGCGGACTGTACGATCACCCCCGGTTCGGTACGCGCGGATATGACATAAGCGAGCCCGGCGTAAACTCGCGTCCCAGGTAACAGCGCTTGCAGCCTGAGGTCATTGTCGATTCCGTTCAGAAGCGGAATGACCGTGGTGGAAGGACTGACGACTTCACGGAGCTGGGCGCCTGCGACATCCCGATCGTAGGTCTTGGTGGCGACGAGCACCAAGTCGGGGCGATCGAGCTTTCCGATCCGGTCGACTACGCGGAGGGGGTGGACCTGGAAGTCACCGTCCACCGCCTTGACCGTCAGGCCACGGGAGGCGAGGGCGTCGTAATGCGCCCCTCGAGCAACAAAGGTGACATCGTGTCCCGCTCGAGCGAGCTTCCCCCCGAAGTAGCCGCCGACTCCCCCCGTGCCGATCACCGCTATCTTCATAACTTCCCCCGAACAACGATCTGAACCGATTTGTCCCGCTTTGCGACACGAATTGACCCAATGTCGAGGTCGGAAAATTCAAATTCAGCATCGCCGGAAATAGACGGCTTCTCGAAACGGAGTTCGTAAGCGCGTTTCAACCCACCATAAAACTCATCCGCGTCCTTTTTCGTATCCCACTCCGTATCCCAAAGCAGGAGCTCACCACCCTGTTTTCCACGATAGAGCACCAACCGGTCTCCGCCCCATCCGGCGGCAGCCGCGCTGGCTTCGAGCGGAGGGAGATACGTTCCGAGAAGTGTAGTCATCGTGAATTCCCCGAGACGATCATCGAAGGCAGGCTTCGAATCGCTCGTTTCGAAATCCTCGGGCAAAACAGGGGGTGGAAGCGCCCGGAAGCTCTTCTTCCCGGCGAGATAGATCTCCGGGTGCAGGATTTCCTCAGTGGACTGCGGAAGGCGTTCGAACCCTCGATCCACTTCGCTATACCCTCCCTTTTTCAGAAGTTGATGCACGAAGTTCAGGCCGCTCACGTAAGGGAAGATGAGCATCGCCTGCATCGCCGGGGGAGCACCGGAGACGCTGGAAGTGATCATCGCCCCGGTGATGTTCGTCATCAGGAACGACGAAACCGACGGTTCCTTCGAGATAGAACCCTGCCCGCTCAAGCCCCGGGTATAGTCGAGCATAACCGCAGTCGCGTCGCCTTCGACGAGCGCTGAGCGAGCCATGAGAGTGTCGCTCGGATCCGCCGACTCATCCATCAATTTGTCGAGATGGTAGTGCTGGTCCTGGAGCGCGTGGGTCAGCTCATGAACCGCAATGGACATCTGCATGGCCGGAGGAAGCCAACTCGCCATCGTGTAAGCGGCGGTCTCCGGGTCGTAATACCCGCCGAGCTGGTCCGTATAGAGCTCGATAATCTTGTTGAGATAGTCGTAATGTCGGGGAACGATACCGAGCAGCTCGTAGATCTGCCCCTCCGACCGCGTGTGCTCCTCCGGAACCTTCTTGTTGATGGTCGCCCGGAGATACTTCTCTACTTCCACTTTGTTCTGAAGCCTGCACGGCACGCGCTTCTTCACGCTCAGCTTGCGGATGCTCGAGGCGGTTTCGATTGCTGTATCCGCTATCGAGCAGTCGGCTCCACTGCTCGCAGCAGACGCTCGCCGGGTGGGCGAGTCCGCGAAAGCCGCCGCGGATTGAGTGAGGGTCAGCGCAATCGTCAAACCGAAACGCGAAACGGCGAGCACTGCCTGTTTCCTCTGCAAATGTAACCTCATTTCGACTGATGCTCCGCCGCGGGCGGAAGTGCGGGCTGAGCGCCCGCCTCTTGGGCTGACTCTTTGGTCGACTGTCGAGATACCGGATGCACAGGTTTGCGGATAACCGGCGACTTCGATTTCGGCTGCGCTTTAGGCGTGGATGCCGTCCGGTGTCCGGCGCTGCTTCGCGCCTGCGCGGCGTCAGCTCGCACGGATTCAAGAGTCTGCTCAATCTCGAGCTGGTCAGCGCGAACTTGCTCGGCCGCGCGCGATGCCTCACCTTCGTCCCGTTCAGCTTGGTGAGCAAGGCTCAGCATGCGATGCGAATGATACGGAGCGACCTCAGCACAACCGGCTCCACAGACGGCGGTAATGAGCAAAGCCACTCCGACGTACGCTCGTACCGGCAGAGAGAACATAGGCGAACACTCGAGCGAGAAGACCGGCTCGGTAGCGGATTTCTGACTCAGACCCGTTCCTGAGGTGGGGATTCGCGACATGTTCCTTAAATCGTTCAGAGAAGTCCCGAGTGACGAGCACGCACAAAGAGCTGCGGCAGGTTTAAAAAACAATAGCATTAACGAGCCTCAGTGTGAACGGCAAACACCCGGCCGCGCGACCGGGCGGTTCGTTGCACCGCCTCACCAAACGCGTTAACATGTTTCGTTCATGAAAAGCACCACGTTCGACAGTCAGTATCTTCGTCTCTTCGGCGCTCAGGAAAACAATCTCAAGAATCTCACCTGCGCCCTCAAACACGACTCGTTCATCGTCGTGACCGGTGTCTCGGGCTCCGGAAAGTCCACGCTCGCTATCGACACGATCTACGCCGAAGGCGGTCGCCGTTACATCGAAACATTCAGCCCGTACACGAGACAGTTTCTCGACCGACTGCATCAACCGAAGCTCGATGGGATCACCGGTGTCCGACCGGCTCTCGCGCTCGAGCAACGGAATCGCGTTACCAGCTCGCGCTCCACCGTCGGGACGGCCACCGAAATCAACGACTACCTCAAGGTCATCTGGGCATCGCTCGCTGAGGTCTACTGTCCAAAATGTAAGCAGCCGGTCGAGCACGACACACCGATCGTTACGCTCAAAAAGCTTTTCGCCCTCGCGAAAAAGGAAAAATCCAGCACTCTGCTTGTTACATTTCCCCTGCCCTTGAATGGCGAAGCGAGCGCCCGTTCGCTTGTCAGCACGCTGCAAAGCGAGGGATTTACTCGCTTCTACTCTCCCGATTCCGGAGCGGTATCCCGCTTGGAAGAGCTTTCCGAAGAGGATCTGGGGCGAAAAAGAGAGTTGATGATCATCGTGGACCGTATTCTCACCCCCGAATCGGCCGAGCTCCCGGATCTTCGTGAGCGCATACTTTCGAGCATCAATCAGGCCTTCAGCTACGGTCACGGGCAGCTCACCGCAGTGCTGCAAAGCGACTCCAAGAAAGCCAAGGTCGTCTCATTTTCCGAGGCCCTCGTCTGCAATACCTGCGGGACACGCTGCTCGGCCCCGAAGCCCTACATGTTTTCCTTCAACAGCCCCCTCGGGGCCTGCGCAACCTGTCACGGCTTCGGGAAGATACTGACTTTCGACCCCGATCTCTGCATTCCGAATCCGAATATCTCGATCAACGAAGGCGCAATCGTCTGTTGGGACTCGGACTCGCGCAAAAAAGAGCTCAAAAAGCTGAAAGCGTTCTGCGAAGAGGTCGGAATCGACCCCGACCTTCCGTGGAGTAAGCTCACGAAGAAGCAGACCGAGCAGGTCCTCTACGGGACGAAAGGAAAGAAGGGCTTCCCGGGGCTTCACGGGTGGTTCGAAAAGCTCCAGCAGAAGCGCCACAAGATGCATGTCCGGGTCTTTCTCGCACGCTACCGCGGCGAATTCGACTGCCCTGACTGCGGCGGCTCGCGTCTGCGTCCCGAGGCTGAGTTCTATCGTCTGAACAATCGCGCGGTTTCTGAAATTTGGGGGCTTTCTCTGGACGACGCTCTCCGGTTCTTTCAGGACATTGCGAAGAGCTATGATTTCGAGCGCTTGGCGGAAATCGCCCTCGATGAAGTTATCTCGCGCCTGCAGTATCTCGTGGAGATCGGTCTCGGTTATCTGACCCTCGACCGGCAATCCCGAAGCCTCTCCGGCGGTGAAAGCCAGCGAGTCAATCTCACCTCCATTCTCGGCGCACGGCTCGTGAATACCCTCCTCGTGCTCGACGAGCCTACCATCGGCCTCCACCAGAGGGACACCAACCGACTGATTCGCGCCGTAGAAGCGCTCCGGGACCGCGGAAACAGCGTGCTTCTTGTGGAACACGACACCGAGGTAATGCGAGCGGCCGACGAGATTATCGACGTCGGACCGAAAGCAGGTTCTCACGGCGGCCGAATCGTCTATCAGGGCCCCGTTTCGGGAATCACCGAGTGTGCGGAGTCGCTCACCGGAAAATATCTTGCGATGGAAGCGGAGCGCACGCTTCCGGAGCTCTCGCCTCCGTCTCGAAAAAACGAAGAGCAGCTCGTCATTGTCGGCGCCTCGGCACACAACCTGAAGAACATCGATGTTTCCATTCCTCTCGGAAAGCTCGTCGTTCTCACCGGAGTCAGCGGATCCGGGAAATCGACGCTGCTCAACAACTGTCTGTATGAGCCTTACGAGCGGCTCAAGCAGGGGCTCAGCCTAGCCCAGCTCCTCAAGAATCCGAATCGCCCAGTGACAGACATTCGCGGTCTGGATCTGCTGGAAGAGATTGTGCATATCGATCAATCACCGATCGGTAAAACCCCGCGCTCGAATCCCGCAACCTACACGAAAGCTTGGGACGTCATCCGAGATTGTCTCGCCGAAACGCCCGAAGCCCAACAGCTCGGCCTGAGCAAATCGGCCTTCTCCTTCAACGTTGACGGAGGTCGGTGCCCAGTCTGTTCCGGTGCGGGTTCGGTCCGTATCGAAATGCAGTTTCTCGCCGATGTTTTCATCGAATGCGAAGCGTGCAGCGGTGCCCGATTCCAAGACAAAGTCCTTGGAGTGCGTTTCGCAGGGAAGAACGTCGTCGAGCTGCTCGATATGAGCCTCGAAGACGTCGTCGAGCTCTTCGAATCCCTCGGTGAGGAATCCCGGGCCCTGAAAGTCCTCGAGCTTCTTCGCCCACTCATCGACCTCGGGCTCGGCTATCTTCGCCTCGGGCATCCGCTGAGCAACGTGTCCGGCGGAGAAGCGCAGCGCATCAAGCTTGCGACCTACCTCAGCAACAAGGTCAAAGGTCCGCACCTCTTCATTCTCGACGAGCCGACGACAGGATTACATCCACACAATATCGCGCAGCTCATCGAGGTCCTTCGAGTCCTCCAAAAGCGCGGACACACGGTGCTCTGCGTCGAGCACAATCTCGACGTCATCTGTCAGGCGGATTGGCTCATCGACCTCGGTCCGGAGGGTGGAATCGGCGGCGGAGAGGTTGTTGCAGTCGGCACCCCTTATCAGCTCGCGACATCAGAGAAAGCGGCGAAGTCGGAAACCGCGCGAATTCTCCGCGAGCTGCTCAGCGCACAAAAATCGAAGAAACAACGCCGCAGCACTTCGAAACCGGAAGTGCAGCGGCTCGACGCTTCGGCTGCCGACGGAACCAAGCACATCCAAGTTCTCGGAGCACGACACCACAACCTGAAGGACGTGTCGGTGTCGATTCCGCACAACGAGCTCAACGTCATTACCGGCGTCTCCGGCTCGGGGAAGTCAACTTTGGCGTTCGATATCATCTTCGCCGAGGGACAGCGCAGATATATCGATTGCCTCTCTCCTTACGCCCGTCAGTACATCAAGCAGCTGACCCGCGCAGAGGTCGATCGGGTGACCAATATCCCCCCGACCATTGCAATCTCACAAAAGACCAGCCCGCCCCTCGGGGTCTCGACGATAGCGACGACTACCGAGCTCTATCAGTACATGCGGCTCCTCTACTCGAAAGTGGGAACACAGCACTGCCCCGTACACGACCTCCCGATTACGGGCTACTCCGCTTCACTGATTGCCGAGGAGATCGCATCACGCTATCGCGGCGAACGGGTCTTCCTGATGGCACCGGTGGTTTCCGGCCGAAAAGGCTTTTACAACGACCTGTTCATCCGAGCGCTGAAAGCCGAGCTGACCGAGGCACGGATTGACGGCAAGTTCGTGAAGCTGAATCCCGAGCTCCGCCTGGAGCGGCACAAGCTGCACTGGATCTCGCTCCTCATCGGTTCGATCACCGCCCCTGAGAAAAATCCGGAGATCCTCCGCGAAGCCATCGAGCAAGCGCTGCTTCTCGGAAGTGGGGCGCTCGAAGTAATCCGCGGCGACAAATACGGCGAGCCGGAAGTTTTCAGCACGGCGCGGGTATGCCCGAAGTGTAAACGTGGCTACCGCGAGCTAGATCCCCAGGACTTCTCGTTCCGCAGCGCTCGCGGTGTCTGCAATACTTGCGGCGGTCGCGGCGTTATCGAGGGATCGCGAAAGAAGAATGGGGCGGAAGTGGTCTGCCCAGATTGCGGCGGAGCCCGCATCGGGCCGATCGGGAGACATGTCTATCTCGAGGGCAAATCGATTTTCGATCTTGCCCAAATGACGGCACCGGAGCTTTTGAATGCGGTTACGAAGCTCAAGCTCGACCCGCGCCTCTCGCCGATTCTCGAGCCCATCGTACGTGAGCTGAAGAGCAGACTGAAAGTGATCTGCGACGTGGGGTTGGACTACATCGCGCTCAATCGGGACGCCTCGACCATTTCCGGCGGCGAGGCGCAGCGACTTCGGCTGGCAAAGACTCTGGGCTCGCCGCTGACCGGCGTCTGTTATGTTCTCGACGAGCCGAGCATCGGACTGCACCCGAAGGATCAAGAGCTGCTCATGGGCACCCTGACCTCCTTGCGAGACGCCGGAAACACGGTCGTTGTCGTCGAGCACGACGAAGAAACTATTCGGATGGCCGACCATGTCATCGACGTCGGGCCGAGAGGCGGCGCCGGAGGCGGAAAGATCGTCGCACAAGGGACCGTAGAGGACATCGAGGCGGAAGAGACGTCGCTTACCGGTCAGGCGTTGAAGGCGAGACGGAACCGGAGCGGAGCCGACCGGAGCTTCTCTTCGAAAAACATCTATTCAAAGGATCGAACCTGGCTCCAGCTCAACGGCGCGCGCACGAACAATCTGCGTAATCTGAACGTCGAGGTGCCACTCGGCGCCTTCACAGTTGTTGTCGGAGTTTCAGGTGCCGGCAAGAGCTCTCTGGTTCACGGATCCCTTGTCCCCGCTGTGGTAGCTGAGCTCCTCGGAAAAAAAGACTCCTCCATGCGCACGTGGGCCGGGCTCAAAAATGCGAAGTCACTGAGCCGTCTCGTCGAGATCGATCAATCGCCCGTAGGCCGGACGCCGACATCTACTCCGGCCTCTTTCCTCGGTATCTTTGACGAGATCCGAAAGATCTACGCAGCCCTTCCTGAAGCTCGGGCCCGAGGCTGGAATCCGAGCTATTTTTCGTTCAACACGGGCAAGGGCCGATGCCCGGAGTGTGGCGGACGGGGATATATCCGGGTTCCGATGAGTTTTCTGCCCGAAGCGACGACAATCTGCGAAAGCTGCAACGGGCTGCGCTATACGGACCACACCCTCGAGCTGCTCTATCAAGGAATCTCGATCGGCGAGCTGCTGCAACGCACGATGGCGGAGGGGAAGGAGATCCTGGCAAATCATCGGACGGTTCTCAGATCGCTCGAATATATCAGTGAGCTCGGTCTCGGCTATCTTACCCTCGGCCAGCCGACTCACACCTTGTCGGGCGGTGAGGCTCAGCGATTGAAAATCGCGAAGGAGCTCGGGCTCCGGGAAGCGCAGGATACGCTTTACATTCTCGACGAGCCGACCATCGGGCTCCACATGTCGGATGTCGACAAGCTTCTCCGTGTCATGCACCGGCTCATCGACAAGGGAAATACTGCGGTAATCATCGAACATAATCTCGATGTTATTCAAGCGGCTGACTATGTTATTGAAGTTGGGCCCGGACCTGGGGAGGCCGGTGGGCAGCTCCTCTTTGCGGGGACCCCTGAAGAGCTCCGAACCTTTCGAGGCGTTTCACCGACGAGAGATGCGCTCTTCGCCACTCCCCAGAAAAGCAGCTCTCGTGCGCGAAATCCCCGCCCACGAGCTCTAACCGAAGAGCTGAACCGAACACGTGAACACGACCTTTGATGCCATTCGCGAGCGTAGCTCCATCCGCCGATTCTCAACGGCAGAGATCCCTGAGCCTCTGCTCGTTGAGCTGCTCGAGCTCGCGAACTGCGCTCCGAGCGGTTTCAATCTTCAGCCATGGCACTTCGTTCTCGTTCGCAGTCGGGAGCTCAAGCAGCTTCTGAAGCACATTGCGCTCGACCAGCCGCAGGCGAGCGAAGCACCTGCCGTCGTCGCCTTCGCGGCAGACCCGAATGCCTGGAAGACTTCGTATGAAGAAGTCCTCTCGCTTGGACTGCGGACCGGCCAGATGTCGCAGCGCCATGTGGACAGCTATCGCCGCTCCGTGAAGTTAGTGTTCTGGATCGGCCCCTTCGGAATTTTCGGAGTGGTCAAAAAAATCGGCGTGCTGCTTCGGCGATTGGTTCGACCGACGCCGACAATCGTCAGCTCACGCCAGGACGCAGTGCAATATGTTCGCGCACAAACCATGCTCGCGGCGGCAACGTTCATGATCGCGGCAAAGGCGGCAGGTTTGGACTCGAGCCCGATGGAGGGATTCGACGAGGAACGCCTGAAGAAGCTTCTCGCGATCCCCTCGTCGTTCACCGTGCCCCTTCTCATCGCAGTCGGTTACCCGCTCGACGAAACCTCCATTTCGAATTCTGTGCGCCTCCCCCTGGAGCGAAAGCTGAGCCTCGATCTCTACTCGAACCATGCCCGCGAGCTTCCGCGAAAGAAATAGTTCTGTAATCCCGAACACTTCCGCAACTTAAGCGCTGAATCTTTCCGCAGGGTTTCCTCATCTTACTCAAGGGGCAATCTCGTGCTGCCCCGTAAATTTCAGTGAGCCCATAAGTATCGACGGACGACCGGCCCGATGACATATCCCGGCTTCATTCAACCAGTGAGCTCTCACGGCATCCAAGCGATCTCTCATGTCGGCGGCCGTTACGCGCCTCAGAAACGTGAGACGATCGACTCATTTCTCGCCTTCGCGCGCGGAGAGGAATATCCACGGTGGCCGATTGAGCTGTTCCTCGAGATCAGCAACGTCTGCAACCTGAAATGCGCGATGTGCCCGACATTTTCTGCGCTCAACCCGCATCGATTCTCCGCGCTGAAAGAAGAGGAGCGCGGCTTCATCGACCAACAGCTGCAGCGCCCTCTCGAAACGCTGCTCGCGCATGCGCTGAATGTGCACTGCTTCGGATACGGCGAACCGACCATCCATCCAGACTTCAAGAGCTTCATCTCGACGATCGCCGACTACGAAGTGCTCATCGATTTCTTCACGAACGGGATGTATCTGACCGAGGAGCTCGCCGAGTTCCTCGTTGAGAAGCAGGTTCACAGCATCACCGTAAGCTTCTCGGGGCTTACGAAAGAAGAATACGAGAGCGTCTACATTGGCGGGATCTACGAACAGGTTCTGAGCGGGCTGGCAACGCTCGCCAGAATCAAGATGCGCAACCGCTCGATGTATCCCTACATCGAGATCAATTCGCTCGCCTTCGAGCACCATCTCGCCCGGCTGGACCGTTTTGTTGAGCTCATGGCCGACCACGGCGCGAACAAGATTCACCTCAAATCACTGCAAGCCCACGCCTTCATCCCTCAGCTTTCCGGTCACGCATCCGTCCTCAGACCATGGAAAGAAGGTGAGATGCTGGCTCGAGCGCGACTCATCGCCGCCGAGCGAGGGCTCATTTTCTCGAGCACGCAGTACGAATCGACCGCTGTCGCGACCGACGAGGCTTGGCGCAGCACGAAGATGAGGAGCCGAGCAGTCCCAAACGGCGATTCGTTCGAACCCCTCGTCTCGATCACCCGCTTCAAGACCGAGGCGAAGGACCTGAACGTCATCCGGCCGCCTGCTGGCACCGCTCCCTCGGCGCGCGAAGATATGTTTGCTACCCCCGACAGCGAGCTGCCCGCGGCGCTTGCCATCGGAGCGCCGCGCGGAATGAAGGAGCCGTTTTACTGCTTCGAGCCGTTCAAGACAGTCTACGTCCGAAGAGACGGAACGGTTAAACCCTGCTGCTTTGCGAACAATGCTGCGCCTCCGCTCGGTGACCTAACCCAACAAGAAGGCGCCGAAATCTGGAACGGTCCCCGCTATTCGTTGGTTCGCGATTCAATCATGAATCAACGCTATCCGCTGCGAACGTGTCAAAGCTGCCTGAAGGACGGCTACGGCCCCCGGGATCACTTTACCCATGCGCAATTCGACTTTTATCTCGCTTGGTACCGGACGATCTTCGGCGTCGAGCTTCGCCCAAGCCCGAACCGCGAGCTCATGGAGCTCGGGGGGAACACGGACATCGCTGAGCGATATATCGAAAGACATTCGAATGTCGTGGCCCCTGAACGAGCCTCCGGTCCGGTTCCACCGACCCTCGTGCTCCATCCGGAGGTTCGTCAGGTTTTCGAAGAGATCAACGTTCGCGTCAGCCTCGGTGAGGACTGCACATCCCTGGTTCGCGGCCATCTCGACCAGGTGCAAGGGACAAAGCTCTTCGGATGGGCCTGGCTTCCACTCCACCCGAGCGTTCGCCCGGCCATCGATATCCTCGACGGAGACGAGGTCATCTCGACCATTGTTGCAAACAAGTTCAGGTCCGACCTGCTTGTGGCAGGCGTCGGCGACGGACATTACTCGTTCGAAATGCGGTTGCCCTTCTGTCTTCACGATGGGAACACGCACCAGCTTCGCGCGCGTTTGAACGGCACCCGTTTCCTCCTCCGAGCGGAGCCGATCCCCGTTAAACTTCTCAAAAAAGGCTGAGCCATGGGACTTCGAGCCGCACTCATCGCATGCCCCGCTTGGGCGAATTGGGCGCCGAACCCGGCGATCTTGCTCCTGGCGGCACAGCTGAGGCATGCCGGCCATGAGATCGAGCTCTTTGATCTCAACATCGATGCATTTCGAGCAGTAAGCAGCGAGTATCAGAGTTGGTGGGAAAGCTCGAACTCTCGGAGCTGGGAAACCGACGAAGAGGTCGAGCGACTTTGGCAGGAGCATCTCGCGTTCTTCCACGACTACGCCTACCAAATTCTCTCGACGAACCCGGATGTCATCGCGTTTACGATAAACTCCGGCGCAAAGTGCACCACGCCGCGCTTTGCGCGGCTCATTCGCAGCATGTCGCCACACATTCCGATCATCGTCGGAGGACCGGATTGCTTCCGCTCGGAAGCATTCACGCAGCACCTTTATCCCGGTGTCGTGAACGCGCTTTGCCCCGGCGAGGGAGACTTTGCAATCGTCAATCTGCTGAGCGCTCTCGAAGCGAAGGGGTTCATCCCCGAGGATCTGCGGGGATTCGTAATCCCCACTGCCGAGGGGTTCCGGGACAACGGCGATCCCGACCGCCCCGCGAATCTTGACGACGTAAAACCGATCGATCTCGAAGGAATCGATCTCGCACGATACACGCTCACCAACCGCGTTACGCTTTCCCTTTCGCGCGGGTGCGTCAAACGCTGCTCGTTCTGCAGCGAGGGGCCGAACTTCTTCAAGTATCGCACGCACTCGGCCAAGTGGATCATCGATCAGCTCGAGACACTCGTCCCTCAGATCGAAGAGCAGTCGGCCGGTCAGATGCCGCACATCAATTTCAACGATTCGTTGATTAACGGCGATATGTCCGTCCTCGGTGCGATCTGCGATTACTTCATCGAACGCAAGTTGCGCTTTACCTGGGGCGGTATGGCGATCATTCGGCCGGAGATGACCGTCGAGTTCATGACGAAGATGCGTGAGGCCGGCTGCGTCGAGATCTGCTGGGGAATCGAGAGCGGCTCGACCCGGATTCTCGAGCTCATGCGAAAGGGCATATCGGTCTCACTCATCGACCAAGCTCTTCGCGAGGGAGCGATGGCAGGGATCAATCAGTACGGAAACATCATTGTGGGCTTCCCCGGAGAGACGCCCTTTGATTTCGCCGAAACACTGCTCTTCACAGCCAAGAACGTTTCGTTCTTTTCATGTCTCGGTCTCCCGGTATACATCCCGACGAAAAACTCTCTCGTGTACAAGGTTCCGCACAAGTTCGGCTTGGCGAGCCTGGATTATCTTTCTTGGGTCACTGACGATGGGCTGAACACACCTGAGGTCCGAATGTTCCGCCGGAAGCTGCTGAGCGATATTTTGGAAGAGCGCCTCTTCGACCAGGGCTTGGGTAAAGTTGTACGGAAACACTACCAGTTCGAGTCACTCACGCCGGAGATTCAGCGAGAATTCCTCGCTATCCAAAACGCAGTGGTTCAAGTGGCAGGCGAATATATCGCACTCTGCCCGGACCTCAATGTTCAGCTGCCGGAGAAGCTTCCGCCGGACTACGACATCAGCACACCCAACAAACAGAAGGCGGCGCTCGACGCTTTTGACGACTTCGTGCACTCGCTCTCGATGCAGCTGCGTGAGCGCCGGATGACATTGCCGCTGCTCATCGATAGATACGCGGATAACGCAAAACCGCGAGCACCGCGTGGCCGCCTACAGATTATCACCGGCGACGATGCGCTGCCGCAGGTGGTCGACACCAAAGACGGCGGGTGGATGACTGTCGGAGGCGAGCACGTCGGCGGACGCGGCTCTTGCGAATAGACCCGTCCACAGCCGTTTCGATCTGAAACGACGCGTTCGTTCTCACTTCGTAAATTTCCTGTAAACGCCTGTTCCGTGCTTTTACTCTCCATTGCCTGGAGCGGCGCAGAAACCGCACGCTACACTAAGAGCTTATGGCCAAAGTGCTCTCAGTGGAGGTTTTATGACATCGTTTCTTCAGGCGCTTTTTCCTGACACCGTTCCAGGCCGGTCAGGTACCCAAGGGTTTCGAGGAGCAACAGCAACCCGCAGCTATGCCGTCCGTGTTCGTTGGATGGTCGGTTGTCTCCTGAGCCTAGTCTCCCTGCTCATGGTCGCTCTCATTATTCTGTTCAGTCAGTTCAACTCGACACCCGACAACACTGTAACAACGCCGGGTGAGCCCGCCGCTCCGCAGCAATCGGGGAAAGCTATTCTTATCGCTCGACAGCGGATTGAAGCGGGCACACGACTCGACGGCTCGATGTTCGACGCGCAGCTCACCAATCCTGCGTACGTTCCGGAAGGGGCAGTTCTCGTAGCGGAAAAGGATTCGGTCGTCGGATATTACGCGAAGCAGCTCATCAACACCGGCTATCCGATCAGTCGAGCGAATCTCTCACCAACAGAGCTCACCCAGGGAGACCTCCTGATACCGGAAGGATACCGCGCTATCGCTATCGCCATTGATGAGGTTTCGAGCGTCGCTTACGCGATCCGTCCAAGCAGCAGAGTAGATGTGGTATTATCCTACACCCACCAGGGACAGCCTGCTGTTTCGACCATCGTGCCCACGGTGAAAGTGCTTTCAATCGGCGGCAATCCGAATCCGAACGGAAAGATGGAAGGTGCGAGGAGCGCGACGCTCCTCGTGACACCGCTCGACGCCCGGAAGATTGAGCTCAGCAAGAAGCTAGGAACGCTCAGCCTGGTGCTCGCAAGCTCGACCGAAGCCCCCGCAGACCATTCGGATCCGAGCCCGACGCTTCCGCGCGAGCTGATTGGAGAAACGGAGACTACCCCGAAAGCAGATCCGGCCGTTGATGGAAAGATGGTCGTGACGAATCCGAAGACCGGGCAACCGGAAATCTACGAGCTGAAAGGCGGAAAATGGCGCCGCACCTAGCTCGGCTGCGCCGCAGATGCCTTCTGCTCCACTTTGGACACGCGCAGCTCGTTACGAAACACCTGCGGCTTGTTGATTGAAGTTCCGCAGAGCATGCGCGCACACTCCTGGAGCAGCTCTGTGATTGCAGGGTGCGGATGAAGCAGCTCACTCAGGGCACGGATGCCTATTTTTTGCTGCATCATCAGCGAAGCGGCCTCGATGACAGTTGAAGCTTGGGCTCCGAGCGCTCGCATCCCGAGAACTTGAAGATCGTCAGTGTCTGTGACAAGCACTTTGACAAAACCGTCCGTAGCATTCATGGCAATCGCACGGTTAAGCAGAGAGTAGCCGTAAGAAGCGACCCGATACGGCACCTTTGCTTCCTGTGCCTGAATCTCATTCATCCCGATGGCCGCTACTTCCGGGTTGAGGAACATAATCGAGGAGAGGTTCGTGTAGCTGATCGGTGTGGGGTTCGTGCCGCAGATATGCTCGACTGCATGACGACCTTCAATTTCAGCGACACTGACGACGGCGACATCGAGCGTCACGTCACCGACTGCGTAAATGTGCGGCACGGAAGTGCGGGTCGACTCACACTTGATACAACCCTTGTCATCGAGAGTAACTCCGGAATTCTCGATTGCGAGCCCTGTGATGTTCGGTGCTCGACCGATCGAAAGCAGAGCGCGCTCGACTGTAATCTTTTCGATGCCTCCGTGCGGATGCTCAATCTCATACTCCACTTCGTCCCCGACCACCTGGAGCGATTTCAGCTGGGCTTGGTGGTGAACAGTAACTCCTCTGGTCTCCAGATTCGTTGAGCAGAGAGAGGCGATATCTTCGTCTTCGAAGGGAAGTATCCGCGGCGCGCGATCGATGAGATAGACCTTTGTCTTTCCGTAATTCGCGAACACCGTGGCGAATTCGCAGCCGACAACCCCGGCTCCGACGATGACCATGCTCTTGGGAAAGTCTTTCAGATTTCCGAGGTGGTCAGATGTGAGAATATATTCGCCGTCACACTTGATGTTGCTCGTCTCTCGCGGTGTGCTTCCCGTAGCGATGATGATGTGCTCACCGGTGACGTGCTTCTCCTCCCCCGATTTCGCTTCGATCACGCGGATCGTATGTGGATCGACAAAGCTCGCCATCCCCATGAGAGTCGCAATGGTCCCCGAGCCTTCGATCGGTTCCTGAAGCTCCTGAAGCTGCCTGACGAGCTGCTCCCCACGCTCTGCGACCGCCGCAGAAACAGCCGCAGCGACATCGTGATAGTCTACGGTGATATGTTCCGCCCGGAAGCCTCGATTCTCGCGAGTCGCTCGGCAATAATCTTGAGAAAGCTCCCAGAATGTCTTTGAGGAAAGGGCACCATCGTAGATACCGACCCCACCGACGCGAGCCTTCTCGATCAGACAGATCTTCTTTCCGAAATCCCACGCTCGCATAGCGGCAGCGTACCCTGCGGGCCCTGCACCGATGATGATAATGTCGTAATCGAATTGCGCCATGGCACCAGCCTTCGTGAGCGGAGCGGCCGACAGAAGCCGTTCGGAGAGTTTGTCCGGTTACTAATACGCTGACGGATGTTTCGCCAGAAATCTTTACCCAAGAAGGGGTCTGAATTTTCAGGGCTTTTGGAAGACGCAACCGTCCGGTCGTTAATTCAACGCGCCGTCCGTAGCCGCGTCAGTCCGCTCCCAAGAGTCAAATCGGAGCCACACCAGAACAATTCCGGGCGCTGCGGCGAGCGTGCAGATCAAAAAGAACTGTGTCCAGCCGACGAGCTCGACTACGTACCCCATGCGCGATGCCAAGAACACCCGAGGGATCGCTCCGAGGCTGCTGAGAAGAGCATACTGCGTCGCTGTGAACCGCTTATTGCACAAGCTCATCAGGTAGCCGACGAACGCAGCATTGCCGAACCCACTACAGAGATTCTCGAAGGCGATCGTTCCGGCCATCACCGGATAACTTTTCCCGACCTCCGCGAGCAGAGCGAAGCTCAGAATGGAGAGGCCCTGAAAGATACCGAAACCGATTAGCGCGCGCTTCATGCCGAGCTTATCCATCAGCGCTCCACCGACGATGCTGCCGAAGATGGTCATGGCGAGCCCCAGACCCTTCGAGATGTAGCCGATCTCGGATTTGGTGAACTCGAGGCTCAACATGAACTTCGTCTGGAGCGCGAGAGCCAGCACATCGCCCAGCTTGTACAGAATCACGAAAGCAAGAATTTCGAGAGAACCCTGCCTGCGGAAGAACTCGACAATCGGCTGGACAACCGCTTCGCCCAACGTCTTGGGAGACTGACGCCGAAACTGAGGCTCGGGAGCAGCGATTGCCGCGAGCATTCCGACACCGAGGGTCGCTGCCATGATGCGATAGACATTTGTCCAGGTCGTGTGGTCGGCCAGGATCAGAGCGACCGAGCCGGAAACAATCATTGCAATCCGGTAGCCGGTTATCGCGAGGCCCGTGCCGGTCCCAAGCTCATCCTTGTCCAGAAGCTCCGCACGATAGGCGTCGACAACGATATCTTGGCTCGCGCTGAGAAACGCAACGCAAACCGCAAGAAGCGCAAGCACCTCGAGCCGGCTGCGAGGATCCACCTCTCCCATCGCGAAGATGCAGAGAATCAGACCCGCCTGACACAGCACCATCCATCCCCGCCGCAGTCCAAGAAACGGGGGCACGAAGCGGTCCATGAGCGGAGACCAAGCAAATTTGAACGTGTACGGGTAGCCGACGAGCGCAAACAATCCGATCGTTTTGATATCGATCTCGGAATCGCTGAGCCACGCTTGAAGCGTCCCGGTAGTCAGGGCGATCGGAAGGCCGGACGAGAATCCGAGCAGGAAGACAAAGAGCATCTTCCTGTTCGCAAAAAGCTGTCCGACAGACTTCATCTATTTCGGCTGTTGTTGAGTCAGGCAGTGGAGCGTCCCCTGCCCGAGGACCAGATCGACTGCGTGTATGCCGATCACCTTCCGCCCGGGAAAGGCATCAGCAAGAATGTTGAGCGCCGCCCGATCGTTCTCGTCGTTGAATGTCGGGACGAGGACATGACCGTTTGCAATGTAGAAGTTCGCATAGCTTGCCGGCAACCGCTCCTCGCCGAACCAGATCGGACGGGGCATCGGCAGCAAGATCACTTCCAACCGCTTTCCACGTGCGTCAGTCGCATTGCGCAGCCGTTCGAGATTATCGGCGGAGGCGGCGTGATTGGCGTCCTTCGGATTCGCCTCATACGCAAGGACCACCTTTCCCGGTGCAACGAAACGAGCAATGTCGTCGATGTGTCCATGCGTATCATCACCTTCACAGCCCTGGCCGAGCCAGATAGTCTTCTTGATGCCCAAATGGCGCGCAAAAACTGCTTCATACTCCGCGCGACCGAATCCGGGATTTCGCTCCTGAATGGGTGAAAGCAGGCACTCTTCAGTGGTCAGCATCGTTCCTTCGCCGTCGACTTCGATCGCCCCACCCTCGAGACTGATCGGGTCCTTGCCGTCCTCGATGTTCCCTTGGACGAGCGACAGCCCGGTAATTTTCGATACGTGATCGGCGATCTTATTGTCGCTTCCGTAGTTGTCGTATTTCGCCCAGGCGCGGAAATTCCACCGCACCCATTGCCGCCCTCCCGAGGCAGGCTTTACCGTTACGGGCATTGAGTCGCGCAGCCAGCTTCGGTCGGTCGGAACGACGTGCAGCCGATATCGCGCGGGATCGACCCGGTGAAGCTGCAGACACTCACGAGCGCGCTCAGCAATTTGCTCGGTGGAGCAGAGAATTTCGACCCGCTCGGCAAGGGTCAGCGCTCTAGTGATTTCGGCATAAACCCACTGGATTGGCTCGAGCTTCCCTGGCCAATCGGTCGGCTCGTGCGGCCATGCAATCCAGGTCGCTTCGTGCTCTTCCCATTCCGCGGGCATCCGGCCCGTTGTACTGCTCGTTCCTGCCATGCTTTCTCTTTTCCGAAGCTCTCGTTGTTGTTGAAATCGCCGCGAATCACTGCGCGGTTAGCCGGCGACGACCGTGGCCAGATCTACTACAATTTTATTGAGATTGTAACTCCCCGCAGGGCGCGGCAGAGCAGGTTTGCGAAACAAAAAAAAGCGGCGGGCCGAGACCGGGACACCATCTCAACCCGCCGCCGCAATCAAACGAGAGGACGTTTAGATCGTGTAGCCCAGAGTAAACCCGACCCAGAATTCGTTGACCGTGTTGTCATCGACCTTGAAGCTGTAATTGATCGTCGGAACGACCGCGATATCGCCGAGCGTCAGGTTGAACGATGTGCCGATTGCGACGAACTCGAGCCCGTCATCTGCGTAAATCTTGTCGCTGTTCCCACAGAAGCCGAAGGTCACGTACGGCGTCGTATTGAATCCCTTCCCGAGCGCATCCGTTTCGATCGCGTGGCTGAAGGTCAGCTCGAAGTAGCTCGTGTCGTATTCGCGATAGTCTTTGTAATAGGTCAGCGACGGATTGAGCGCGAAAGGGCTTACCTCGCTATCATCGTAGCTCAGCCCTACATAATACTCGCTCGTGTCGTTGATATCGTCCGAGCTGTCCGGGTAGAAATACCAGAGGAAGCCGGTTTTGAAGGAAAGCTTGTCGAAGTCATACGCATACGAGATCGTCTTGTCGAGCTCGAAGAACTTCTCTTCCTGTCGATCTCCCTCAGCCGAGGTGTGCATCCAGATCGATGCACCCACCGTTCCGAAACCGGTGTCGTAGCTGACTCCGGCAGACGGTTGAATCGAGATACCGTCGTACAGATTTTGACCGCGGAACATGTAATCGCTGTTGAACGCAACAGCTGTGTCGATTTTCCACGGCTTCTCCGGTTCATCAGCAGCGCGAGCCGCAACGGGAAGCAGAAGAGCGAGGCAGAGACCTAGTCCGAAACGGAGTCGAAGCGCAGCTGACATAACATTTCCTCCAAACAGTTGCAGAACGAACAGCCCATTGAACAAACGAAGAGATTTCATAACAAGGCCTTCGCTCGGCTGATAGGATTTATTTTTTCTATGTCCGGTATTTCCGGGACGAATGGGCGCATTTCGCGCTTTCCACCAGCGATTCCGGGCCGGCATTCTTCGCTTCGACCTATTGAAAGATTAGCTCGAGCTATTGTTGCAGCCTATCGGCTCGTGCGGTGGGGATCTTCAGCCGGTTCGAGGTGAATGAGAACGTCCTGAACCGAGGGCATCTGCCCACGAATAACATCCTTTACCTGATGCGCGAGAGAGTGCGCATCGCGGATGTTCATGTCCCCGTCTACCCAGAGATGCATGTCGATCCAATACGTACGTCCGCTCTTTCGAGTGAACACCTTTTCGACGTGGGCGACAGAAGGAACACTGCTGGCGAGCTCGCGAGCCTGTTCAGCGAGATTCTCCGACTGAACATCGAGGAGCTCCCGAATCGGAGCAATGAGAAGCGAGACAGCATTGTACAGAATCACAGCCGCCGCGCAGAGCGCCGCCCAATCATCCGCAGGCTCCCAGCCCGGCCCGCCGATGAGCGCAACGCTGATACCGACGAATGCAACCAGCGATGTCAGCGCATCCGAACGGTGGTGCCAAGCGTCGGTGGTGACAGCGGTCGAATCGATCTCTTTGCCGGTTCGATGAGTCACACGGTAAAGAATCTCTTTCACGCCCACGACGACAAGCAAAACCGCAAGAGTAAACGGCTGCGGTGCGTGGTGCGGCGTCAATATTTCGTGGATTGCTTCGATACCGATTCCAATCCCCGCTGCAAAAATCATCGCCGCCACGGCGGCCGCAGCCAGAGATTCTGCTTTCCCGTATCCGTACGGATGACGCTCTGATGCCGGCCGCGACGAGATCTGGAGCCCGCCCCAGACGACCGCTGAGGCAAGAATGTCGGTGAAGGACTCGATCGCGTCCGCGACGAGCGCGTAGCTGTGGCCGATGAGGCCCGCAATGAGCTTGAGGAATCCTAGGATAAAGCTAAACAGCATGCCCAGCGCGGCAAGCCTTTGTGCTCGGATAACGGCGTCAGAGTTAGCCGACATGCAGATTCTTCCTCAAGGTTTCCAACGCATCGATCATTCGATGCCGATATGTTCCTGCGCCGATGATGTACTCGCGTGCCAACTCGCCCGATCCGAGAAATACGGGATCGGAAAGGGCCCGCGTGAGCGTCGGAACGATCTCCTCGGCACAGGAATACACCCGAACAAAAGGTGGTTGCTCCCGGAACAGGCGCCCCAGCGCCGGAACGGCGTTCGTAACGATGGGCAAACCGCAGCTCAATACTTCGAAGAACCGCATGTTCAGATCGAAGGCGAACTCCGTCCCATACCAGGAGCTGATATTAAATCCGATCTTGGCGGAGCAAAGAGCGGACGCTGCGCGTTCTTTCCACACTGCGCCGTTGCAGAGCGCAGCAAACTTCAATCCGGATTCCTGAATTCCGCGGAGCGCTTGCAGTCGGCCTTCATCCCATACGTTTCCAATGAACGCGACATCGAACTGCTTCTGTCCAGCTCGAGGCTGCCAAATAGCTTCGTCTGCGGCCATAGGTAACCAACTCGCGCGATGAATGCTATGCGCTGCGCAGTCCTCGACATCTTGAAATTGCGCTTGGAAGATCCACCCGCCGCCCGCCGCAATCAGACGCGCGTTTTCCTCGTCAGTCGGCATTCGAGTCGACCGATTCTTGTTGTGCCGGTAATCAATGAACCAAAACGCATATCGACGGAGCGCATCGCTCGGAAGCTCTGCGACACGAAGCGTTTCACCGCTATCCACTCCGAAATACAGATCGAAGCGATGGTTGCTCGTCGCTTGCAGGAGCTCGTCGTGATTGAGGATGGAACACTCGTGACCGAGAGCTGTCAGCGCACGCAGGACGTATTCCCCGGTGTTGCCTTCGTGAAAGCCGCCGACGGGAATACCGATTCTCATTTCCCCCTCGCGATCATGCGCTCGAGGAGCGACCGAAAGTCCTCTTTCTTGGCGAGCTCGAGGAGAGCCGGATCGGCTTCGAGGGGGGTCATGTCTTGATCGATGTAGAGCTTCACCAGCTCAGCTCCCCACTTTTGCTCAAAGAAAGAACGAAAGCGCTGGCACCTCTCGGCTGTCTCTGATTGAGACTCCGCACCTGACCACGTCGATTTTCCACTGAAGTGCAACACGTAAGACGAGAGCGCATACTGAACGGTGAATCCTGCGAGACAAGCCCGCAGGCAGTAGTCGTTATCTTCCGCGCCGCCGCGACCGAATGACTCGTCGAGCTCACCGACTTTCGAATATACGGAGTGAGGAATCTTGATGCAGAAGAAAGGGAGCGAGATGACGGATTTGTAGCCCTGCATCCGAGTGCGATGGAATCGCGCAAGATTCTGGAGCTCTCTTTCTCTTCCGATATAGTCCGTCAGCGAGAGAGCGTTCTTCCATGTGAAGCCCTCTGTTTCATACTGCACCTCCCGATTGGAGAGCGGGGAGAGCAGCGCGGGAAGCTGAGCTGCCAGAGGGTTGAGCCATCCCTCCGTGAAGATGAGATCGTTGTTGAGAAAGAAAAGGTCTGCGCTTTCTTCGGTCGCGACCCGGAGCATTTGATTGACGTTCGCCGCAAAGCTGAGAGGCTGGGGGTTTTCAATAACGTTCACTGACGCCGGAAGACCGGTCACGCCGGATCGATCGTTATCAATCAGAAAGAACCGATCGACTGGTGAGAACGGAGTGTGAGTGAAGAACGACCCGACGGCGTACGGCGTGTAATCGCCGGAATGTTTCGTCGTGATCATTGCGAAGATGCTCATGGCTCCTCCTACCACAGTCATGGCGGGAAGCGGGAGAAGCTTCGAAGGAGGAGCTGGGATTACTCGCCGACAAGGAAGACGTGGAGCGTTCGAGGCCCCTGAGCCCCGATGACAAGATTCTGTTCGATATCCGCAGTCTTGGTCGGCCCGGAGATGAAATAGGCGGTATTATGCGCACGGAAATCAAGGCGCTCGTAGGCTTCGTTCATCGTACCGACGAGACCGTTCCGCGGCACGACGAGGACGAGGTGAGCCGCAAGAAAGAGCACCGAGCGAAATCGGAGCGCGCTCGGATTGACCCATACGGCACCGTTCTCTGCCACGGCGAGCTCCCCGGAAACAATCGCACCGTCGAGCGAGTCGAGCTCCCGCTCATCCATCACGCCCTCCAGCTGCACAACCCCGAGCTGGAGCTCCGCGACGCAGCTGCAGATCCGTTCGCTTCCGAGCAGAACCGGAATATTGCGGATTGCCGTCTCGGCTTCCGCCATGCTTCGAACCGAAAACGCTTTTCCGCCGACTGATTCGACAACGTCGATAAACCGACGTTCGTTATCGCCGACACTTTCCGACGCAAACGAACCCGGATGCGGTTGAGACGGCACCTTTGCTCGGCGAATTGCGTCGAGGATGATCTCCTTACTTTCCACGGCGCCCCTCCCGATACTGTTCGCGAAAGCTCTTCTGCGGAGCAATCGGCAGCTCGCGATTTCTTCCCCAGATATTCAACCGAGAGTACAGCAGGTTTCGAGGCAGTATGGTGAGCAGCCGCCGCCCGATCTTGCCCGCCGCCGCGTAAAGTCCCGGTCGCTCGAGAACGATTTTTGTTGCTTTGAATATCGCACGCTTTTTGAGAGGCAGTGGAATCTCCGCGCGCCACATCAGCAGCTGTTCGTGCAGATTGATTTTGACAGGGCAGACATCCGAGCACGACCCGCAAAGCGTGCTCGCAAACGGCAAAGAACCGTGCTCGGTCTTATCACGATGTGGAGCGAGCACTGAGCCGATAGGGCCCGGCACCGTATAGGAGTAGCTGTAACCGCCGCTTCGACGATAGACCGGGCACGTGTTCATACAGGCACCGCAGCGGATGCAGCTGAGGGATCGCCGAAAGTTTTCCGCGAGTAGAAGTTTCGTCCGGCCATTGTCGACCAGGACAATATGCAGCTCGCCACCGGGCTTCGGGCCGAGAAAGTGCGAGCTGTAGGTCGTTATCGGCTGCCCGGTCGCTGAGCGCGCGAGCAAACGGAGAAAAACACCGAGATCGCGGTGTTTCGGCAAAAGCTTCTCGATCCCCACACATGCGATGTGCAGGTCGGTCACGGACGTGCCCAGGTCCGCGTTGCCTTCGTTGGTGCAGACAACAATCGCTCCACTCTCGGCTATCGCGAAGTTCACGCCGCTGAGCGACGCGTCAGCTTCCAAGTAGCGCTTGCGCAGAAAGATGCGTGACGCTTCGGTCAGGTATTTCGGATCGCTGTTGCCGGGTTCGGTTCCGATGGTCTTTTGAAGCAGCTCTCCGATCTCTTCCTTCTTGATGTGGATCGCCGGCATCACGATATGGCTCGGCGGCTCCTTACGGAGCTGCACAATCCATTCGCCAAGGTCCGTATCGGTGACCTGAATCCCACGTTCCTCGAGGAAATGGTTGAGCCCGCACTCCTCGGTCAGCATGGATTTGCTTTTGACGATCCTTTTGGCGTTCCGCTTTTCAAGGATGCCGAGAACAATTCGATTGTGCTCTTCCGCATCTCTCGCCCAATGGACATGAGCGCCGCGCGCTGTCGCTTGCTTCTCGAACTCTTGAAGATAATCCTCGAGATGGGAGATTGTGTGCAGCTTTATTTGCGCTGCGTGGTCGCGGAGACGCTCCCAGTCAGGAACCAAGCCGGCTGCGCGATCGCGTTTTTCTCTCACGTACCACAGAGCTTTGTCATGCCAGTGGGTGCGCGGCTCGTCGGCAGTAAACGCCGCTGCTTTTTCCGCGTGGTCGCTCATGCTTGCCCCGCAAATAGCTCGGCCACGTGCTTGACTCGAAGAGGCAAGCCTTGTCGGCGAATCAAACCGTCGAGGTGCATCAAGCAGCTCATGTCGACGCCGGTGATGATCTCCGCTCCGGCCTCCAAGTGGTCGCTCAACCGATCGCGGCCCATTTGAACGCTCACGGCTGCTTCCGTCACTGCAAATGTGCCACCGAAACCGCAACACTCGTCCGCGCGCGAGAGACCAATCAGCTCGATGCCCTTTAGGGAACCGACCAACGTTCGGACCTTGCTGAAGTCAGGCTCCATCCGCTCGGAAGATCGGGAGAGACGGAGCTCTCGAAGTCCGTGACAGCTCTGATGCAGCCCGACTTTGTGTGGGCACGCGGCTTCAATGGAGCGCACATTGAGAACGTCATGCAAAAATTCGCAGAGCTCGAGCACCCGATGACAGAACGAATGAAATTCGGGAACAGATTGGAAAAACGGGTCGAAGTGATGACGCACCATCGCAGTGCACGATCCGGACGGGCAAACGACGTAGTCGTAGCCGCCGAAGATTGAATAGAATCGCTCGGCGAGCCTGCGAGCGTCTTCCGGCGCGCCGGAATTCACCAACGGCTGACCGCAACAGGTTTGCTCAGTTGGGTAATCAACCGTCACACCATGGGTCTCGAGGGTTCGCAGCACGGCGAAACCTACGTCCGGAAAGAACTGATCGACGTAGCATGGGAGGAAAAGCGCTACTTTCATCGCACCTATTTCGCGACTGAGGGGGTGAGCGCTCGCACTTCGCAGACCGTTCCCGGTCATCAGGCGCTCAGAAACACTTGGGCTATACGATATAGAGGATTGGTCAGAAAAGCTCCATCAGTCGTACGGTCGGTTGAAACAAACCGATGCGGAATGCCGTAACTCGTCACGTCAGCTCCTCCATCTGACTTTGCGCATGGATTCGCGCGCGAAAACTGTGGTGCTATTGCAGCTTCAGCGGAAATTTGCGATTCTCGAAAGATGAGTGCTTGCTTGTGGAGTGAGAGCTTCAACGCAAAGCACCGACTTATGTTTTCTGACTCGTTCAGTTCCTCCGTCTTCTGCGTGATCAGCTTCTGAACCGACTTCCGAAGTAGAATATCCGCAAAGACTTATGAAGAAACTGTGCGGGGCGCCATCGAACACGCCAACATGAACCAAACTGCTCCCGCGTCCTCTGCTGCCGAAAGCTCCGGCGGAAAAGCTCCTTCGCACCCGAGTTTCCTCACCGTTCTGACCTCGTCTTCCATCGGGAAGAAGCTCTTGATGGCGATTACGGGTGCTGGGCTCATGCTTTTCGTAATCGCGCACCTGCTCGGCAATCTTCAAGTTTTCCTCGGACCCGACGTGTTCAACAATTACGCCGCAACTCTGCAGAGCCTGCCCGAGCTGCTCTGGCCGGCACGGATTGGGCTCTTGGCGCTCGTCTCTGTCCACCTCGCCCTGGCCTTTCAGCTCCGAAACATTAACAAAGGAGCTCGGCCTCGAGCATACGGACAGCAGAATACAATTCAGGCTGCTCCGTCTTCACTGTATATGCTCGAAACGGGCATCGTCATTTTGATCTTCGTCGTGATTCATCTGCTCCATTTCACTTTCGGAGCTCTCCAACCGGAGTTCTTCCACGCAGTAGATCCGAAGGGCCGACACGATGTTTATTCGGTTCTCATTCACGGCTTCCAAAATCGCTTGTATGCAGGAACGTATCTTTTTTGCATGGCCATGCTCGGGGTTCACCTCAGCCACGCTGTCACCAGCATGCTGCAGACCTTGGGCCTCCCGACGACTCGGGATCTTCGCCGCGTGGGACGATTCGTCGGCTACGGAATCGCGCTCGGCTACAGCTTGATCCCGATAGCAGTGCAGCTCGGCCTGCTTCACCTCGCCTCGAAAGGTGTTTCGATATGACGCTCGACTCAAAAGTTCCCTCAGGTCCGCTTGCAGAAAAGTGGACGAAGCATCGCTTTGAAATGAAGCTGGTCAATCCGGCGAACAAACGAAAGCATCGAGTCATTGTCGTCGGAACCGGCCTCGGCGGCGCCTCCGCAGCCGCGACGCTTGCAGAGCTGGGCTATCAGGTCGACGCGTTCTGTTTTCACGACTCCCCGCGCCGCGCGCACAGTATTGCAGCTCAAGGCGGTATCAATGCCGCGAAGAACTACCAAAACGACGGCGACAGTATACAACGCCTGTTTTACGACACGATCAAGGGTGGCGACTTCCGCTCGAGAGAAGCGAACGTCTACCGGCTCGCCGAAGTGAGCGTGAACATCATCGACCAGTGCGTCGCTCAAGGTGTTCCGT
The DNA here is from genome assembly GCA_046328905.1 of Bdellovibrionota bacterium. Lineage (GTDB taxonomy): Bacteria > Bdellovibrionota_C > UBA2361 > SZUA-149 > CAZDWZ01 > JAXLVP01. The sequence goes on along the minus strand of JAXLVP010000001.1, from coordinate 2,190,083 downwards.
TCGCTCGCGAATACGGCGGGCTGCTGGCAAATCGCTCGTTCGGAGGCGCTCAAGTTTCACGTACTTTCTACGCTCGCGGGCAAACCGGACAGCAGCTCCTTCTCGGCGCCTACTCCGCGCTCAGCCGTCAGATCGGCCTCGGAGCGGTCAAGATGTACAACCGTCGGGAGATGCTCGACCTCATCGTCATCGACGGGCGGGCACGAGGGATCGTCACGCGAAATCTCATCACGGGCGCAATCGACTCGCACGTTGCTGACGCCGTCGTTCTCGCAACCGGCGGTTATTCGAACGTGTTCTATCTGTCGACGAACGCGAAGGGCAGCAACGTAACGGCGACTTTCCGAGCTCATCGCCGCGGCGCGTTTTTCGCAAACCCTTGCTACACGCAGATTCACCCGACATGCATTCCGGCAAGCGGCGATCACCAAGCGAAGCTGACCCTCATGTCCGAATCGCTCCGAAACGACGGCCGGATCTGGGTTCCCAAACAGCCGGGCGACAAGCGCCAGCCGGACTCAATCCCCGAATCCGACCGGGACTACTATCTCGAGCGGAAGTATCCGAGCTTCGGCAACCTAGCGCCTCGCGATATTGCGTCTCGAAGCGCAAAAGAGGTCTGTGACGAAGGGCGTGGTGTCGGACCGACCGGAAACGGCGTCTATCTGGACTTCCGCGATGCAATTTCCCGCCTCGGCGTTGACGTCATTCGCGGCCGCTACGGAAACCTCTTCGACATGTACCGGCTGATCACCGGCGAGAACCCGTATGAAGTTCCAATGCGAATCTACCCGGCACCGCACTACACGATGGGCGGGCTCTGGGTCGACTACAATCTGATGAGCAATCTCCCAGGACTCTTCGTGATCGGTGAAGCGAACTTCTCCGATCACGGAGCAAACCGGTTGGGCGCGAGCGCATTGATGCAGGGCTTGGCGGACGGATACTTCATCTTGCCCTACACCATCGGAAACTACTTCGGCGGCACAAAGCTGGACAAGGTATCCGACTCCCACGCGGAATGCGCGCGGGCGGTCTCCGAAGTTCAAGCCGGCATCAAGCAGCTTCTCTCGGTCGATGGAAAGCGGACGGTCACTTCGTTCCACCGCGAGCTGGGCAAGCTGATGTGGGACAAATGCGGAATGGCTCGCAACGAACAAGGCTTGAAAGAAGCCCTGGCGAAAATTCCGGAGCTTCGCGAAGAGTTCCGAACCAATCTCAAGATCCTTGGCAGCGGAGACGACGTGAACCAGTCTCTCGAAGAAGCCGGCCGAGTGCAGGACTTCTTTGACTTCAGCGAGCTTCTCTGCCGCGATGCGCTCGAGCGCTCGGAATCATGCGGCGGCCACTTCCGCGAGGAAAGTCAAACGGAAGAGGGTGAAGCGAAGCGGGACGACAAGCGTTTCAGCCACGTCACCGCATGGGAGTACAACGGTGCCGGCAAGCCCGCGACGCCGCATTTCGAGCCTCTCGTTTTCGAAAATGTCCATTTGGTGGAGCGGAGTTACAAGTAAATGAACCTTACGCTGCGCGTTTGGCGCCAAGGCAATTCTCAGGATTCAGGGTCATTTCACACGTATCGCGTTAACGATATCAGCCCTGACATGTCGTTCATCGAGATGATGAACACGCTGAATGCAAAGCTCCACGCAGAAGGCGAGGAACCGATCGCGTTCGAATATGACTGCCTCGAGGGTATCTGCGGCACGTGCTCGCTCGTCATCAACGGCACACCGCACGGACCGCAAAGAGCTACCACCACATGCCAGCTCCACATGCGACATTTCCAAGATGGCGACCTCATCACCGTCGAGCCTTGGCGCGCGAGAGCGTTCCCTATCGTAAAAGACCTCATCGTCGACCGCAGCGCATTTGACCGCATTGTGCAGTCCGGCGGATTCGTCTCGGTAAACACAGGCGGCACACCTGACGCAAACTGTTTGCCGATCGCAAAGACAGAATCTGATACTGCGATGGATGCTGCTCAGTGCATCGGGTGCGGCGCTTGTGTCGCAGCGTGCAAAAACAGCTCGGCGATGCTGTTCGTCGCCGCAAAGGTCGCTCACTTGGCGCATCTTCCTCAAGGACAGCCTGAGCGCTATCGCCGCGCGCTCTCGATGGTCCAAACCATGGACAACGAAGAGTTCGGTTGTTGCACCAACCAATACGAGTGTGAGGCTGCGTGCCCGAAGGAGATTAGCGCCAAATTCATCGCTGAGCTCAATCGCGAGTTTCGCCGGGCATTGTTCGTCACCCGCGGGTAACGCGCACGTAAGCCTCTACAAACACTCTACATATCGACCCGAATCTGCCTTTTCAAGAAATCCGCCGTAGCAGCCGACCTTTTTCCTGGTAGGTAATAACCGAAAAAGCTCAGCTTCGAGAGGCACTCTGGACACTGTTGATCCGTTCGCAGACCCGACCCAGGAAACACTGGAACCTGGCAGCGTCGTCGCGAGCCGCTACCGAATCGTCAAAGAGCTCGGCACAGGCGGCATGGGAAGCGTGTATCTCGCGACCGACCGCGTGCTCGGAGATGAGCGCGTAGCAATCAAGATTCTTCATTCCGGCTACGTGAACGATGACGTTCAACGCGCTCGCTTCCTGCGAGAGGTTCAGCTCATGCGGAAAGTGAATCACAAGAACGTCGTTCGAACGTTCGACGTGGGGGTGGACGGAGATCGCTTTTATTTTACGATGGAGTTCGTTCCGGGCACACCGCTCGATCAACTCATCGGAACCGGTGGAATCGACAGGTCAAAACTGGCCTCTTACACCATCCAGATGTGCGAAGCCCTCCAAGCAATCCACAAGGCCGGCGTTATTCATCGCGACCTGAAACCCGGAAATATCCTCGTCCTGGACGACGGCACACTCCGTCTGGCCGATTTCGGAGTCGCGCGTCCTGAGGTTTCGAATCTGACTCAGCACGACGAGATCATCGGCTCCGTGTGCTACATCGCGCCCGAGGTTTGGCTCGGCAAGCCCGTGACTCCGTCCGCAGACCTCTACGCGCTCGGCATCATCCTTTATGAGCTTGCTACCGGCCAAGTGCCGTTTGACGGCGAATCGCCTGCGGTTCTGATGCGGGCACATTTGGATCGGCAAGCCGTTCCGCCGAAAGAGCTGAACCCATCGACTCCCACCTGGTTCAGCAAGCTCGTTGTCCGGTTGCTGGCCAAGGACCCGAATGCAAGACCCAGGGATGCGCGAGAGGTCCTGGATTACGTGCGACTTCACTCCGAGAACTATTCGCCGGAGCAGTCGGGGGCCCACGCCGCAGTGCAGCCGTTCATCCAGCAGCTCGAGAACAAATCGAGAGCTCTCACCGGAAAACACGCTGTCGTTGACCGCGTGGACTTCCAGCTCGAGAACGACGAGCCTCCGGTGAGCGTGGTAAAGCGTGTAGTGAACAGCGGGATGTCATCGACCCGGGTTCCGGCATACAATCCGACGAAGCGAACCGGACGCTCGCTTCCGCAAGCCCTCGGCCTGACGGTTGCTCTGCTGGGATCCTTCGGCTTGTTCTCCGCCGGCATCGTATCGCTGCTCTCAGCAGTGCTTCCAAAGCTTCCGGTCATCCAGGACAACAATAGCTTTCTCAATCAGACGGAATCACTGGCCTCGCTCTCGCTGCCTACCGTCCTGAGCTCTGCGGTTCCTCATCTGCTCATTTTCGTCATTCAACTCGGGGTGCCGGCCCTGCTCATCGGAGCCGCGGCAGGATCGACTACTCAAGCGTTACGCGGTTTATTTTACAGCGCCGGGTTCTTCCTTGTGGCTCAGCTGGCGCTGACCGCGTACTTACTGTTCTCAGTGCCCGGATTTTCTCACATGAGCGGCCAATCGCTCTACGCCGCGCTCCTTGCCGCACAGGATCAGATCTCCTCCGTGGCCCTGCTCTCTCCGCTCGTCAATGGATATCAGCACGTCGTCGTCGGTGACGGTCTGATCCAGGTCTCTACATTTGCCGGCCCGCTCCTGCGGAGCACCCCGCTCTTTTTGTGCCTATCACTCTACGTCGGCATGTTGAGTGCGAGCCTCAGCGCTTCCGTGAAAGAAGTGAAAGCAACCACCTCGAGCTGGGGAATGGTCCTTTCGATTATGCTCGTTCTCCTCATCGCACTGGAAGGCGCTGTCATCGCCACCTTCCCGACACCGGCCTGGCATTCCTACTGGGCGATGAACGTCCGAATTCCAACCGCGGGACTGGTCCTTTCAGGGCTCAATTGGCTTGCGGTCTATCTCACCGCCCTCCTTGCAACTGGAACGTCGTCTCGTCAATCCGCCAGAGACTCTCGCCATTCGCGCACGTCTTCGCCTCAACGTGCTCGAGGAAAGCGCTAAAGGCGCTGCGCTCGAACCGTTTCTCGAGATATGCTATTTTGCTCGGATGACCTCTGTTGAAGCGTGCTTCCAATCTGCAAAGACCTCGGTGTCCGTGTTTGAACCGGCTGCGCAGCCGATCTATCGGCTGCGAGGCGCCGACGTAACCCGGTATCTTCACGGCCGCGTCACTCAGGACATCAAGTCCCTGAGGCCCGGAAGCGGCGCCCGAAGCCTCGTGCTGACACCACAGGGTCGGATCTTGGGACATTTCCAGATTCTCTGCGAATCGGGTGGCTATCTTCTCGTAGTCGACCCCCTCTCCACCCCCGCCGCACAGGACGACTTTGTTCACGCACTGCTTCAGTTCAAGGTTGCAGACGACGTCGTGCTCACGCCCGAGGCCGAGCTACAGATTCTTTCAATCATCGGTCCGGAAGCGGAGCGGCTCCTAGAAGCGCTCACCTCGGTCGTGCTTCCGACAGGCCAGCTCTCCCACGAAACTGTTCAAGCCGCCGGCGCCGCCGTGGTCTGCGTTCGCCATCAGCGCGGCGCATTTGCCGGTTTCGACATCATCTGTTCGAAGCATCATGCTTCGGAGGTTCTCAGCGAAATCCGCCGTCTGAAACCTGAAGTCTCGGTGGGCGATGCCGAAGCGTTCGAAGCGATTCGCATCGCGGCCGGAATTCCCCGTATGGAAGCAGATCTCAGCGAGCAGGTGCTCGCGCCCGACATCGACCTCACCGAGCTCGCCTCCTTTCAGAAAGGCTGCTACGCCGGCCAGGAGGTCGTGGAAATGGCGACGGCACGCGGTCGTCCGAATCGAAAGTTGGTGCTGCTTCGCGGAAGCGCCGCCGAGCCGCTTCCGGAAAAGCTCGAGCTGTACTCGGATGAGCAGCTCTGCGGAGCCGTTACGAGCAGCTTTTGTCTTCCCTCGAAACAGGAAGTTTACGCTCTGGCGTTTTTGAAGACCGCGCTCGCCGATCGCACCGAGTATCGAACGCAGAGTGGGATTCGATTGATCCCAAGCCCACAGGATCTATGAGCGGGACGTTCGGTCTTTACGTCCATGTTCCCTACTGCATCAAGAAGTGCCCCTACTGCGACTTCAATTCCTACGCGATCGCGACACTCCGCGAAGGGGTTCCTGAAGAGCGCTATACCGACGCATTAATCCGAGAGCTTCGCGCTTACAGTGCGCTTCCGGAGTGGCAGGGTCGCAGACTCCATTCCATTTTTTTCGGCGGAGGCACACCTTCGCTGTTTCAGGCGGCGTCATACGGACGATTTTTCTCGGCGGTGCGGGAATGTTTCATCTTGCCGGCGAACGCTGAGATAACCCTCGAGTGCAACCCAGGCAGCATTCAAGAGACCCTGGGCCGTGAAAAGCTCAGCGCATTTCGTGAGTGCGGAGTCAATCGAATCAGCATGGGTGCGCAAAGCTTTCGCGCGGAGAAGCTTCTTGAGCTGGGGCGAATTCATTCCGGCAAAGAAACCGGCCTTGCCGTAGAAAACGTGCGAGCTGCCGGATTCGAGAGCTTCAACCTGGATCTGATCTTTGGTGTCGGTACCGAAACCCTCTCTCAGTGGAGCGACGATCTTCGGGCTGCCCTCGATTTGGAGCCCACGCACCTCTCTGCTTATGGCCTGACCATCGAGCCGGGAACGGAGTTTTCACGGCTTTTCCAGCGCGGGACGCTCGTCGTCCCGGACGACGATACATCGGCTGAGATGTATCAGCTGACCCAGAGCACTCTGCGCGAGCGCGGATTCGAGCAGTATGAAATCTCGAACTATGCGAAGCCCGGGCGAGCGTGCCGTCACAACCTTGGCTATTGGAACGGTGAAGACTATCTCGGCTTGGGGGCGGGAGCGCACAGCTACCGGTCCGGCAACGCCGGTGAATTCGGTGCTCGCTGGTCGAACATTCCCGGGCCGGAACACTATATTTCGCGAACGCAGAATGACGGAACGGCGAAGCAGCGAGCGGAGATCGTTGACCGTTCGAAAGCAGAGCTCGAGTTCTTCTTTCTCGGCCTCCGCACTATCTACGGAATCTGCCCCGGTTCGTACGAGAAGCGGTTTTCGGAAGGCTTCAGCGCCCGTTTCGGCGGAGTTGTCGACGAGCTTATCAGTCACGAGCTCATCGAGCAGAACGGAGAAACCCTGCGCCTGACAGCGAAAGGCTTTTTATTCGCCGACGAGGTCATGAAGTCCTTCGCAGAACACGCGGGCGATGGGGCATAAATACCTGTTGAGCCATTTTCACTGCCCGACGATACTCTAGTCGGCCGGTTCGGGGGTGAGCAGCGAGCGAGAGGACCGGTCGTTACCGTTTCACCTTCAGCACAGGGGCCAATCATGCAGCCTACACCGCCACGCCGCCCGATAATCTCCGGACTCTCAGGAAATGAAATTTACTGCCTCGGCGCCCTTGGAATGACTCCAGGAGAGGTAGTGATCGGCAACAGCGTCTTCTCGATCGGCTTCCTCGGCTCACTCTCATCGAAATTCCGCGGACTCGTCGGCGGCGAGATCACGGAATATACGAGCATCATCAGTGAGGGCCGTCACCTCTCATTCGATAGAGTCCGCGAAGAGCTCGGCAAACATGGTGCGAGCGGCGGAACCGGCATCTCGAGCGAGCTGATCTTTCACGCAGGAAACGTCGAGTTTCTCGCGATCGGCTCCGGCGTTCACACCCCCCAGGCAGGTCCGCTCTTCACCAGCTCGGCAAGCGCTCAAGAGCTGTACGCCCAGGTGGACGCGCACTATCAACCGCTCAGCTTCGTTTTCGGAAATGTGGCTTACAGCATCGGCATCGGTCGCGGTTTTACGGGCATGCTCCGCAGTATGTCCCGCGGTGAAGTGAAGGAGTTCTCAGAGCTCTTCAACACAACGCGTCATCGCGCGCTTCAACGGATCGTGGACGATGCGAAGAAAGTACAAGCAAACAGCGTCGTCGGAATCCGAACGAGCATCATTCCATTCGGTGCGGTGGGTGTCCAGGAGATGGTCATGATCGGCACCGCATCGAAGAATCCGACATTGCCGGCCTCGGACGAAATCGTCACCAGCGACCTCACGACCGAGGAGCTTTGGGCAATGGCGAAGCTCGGATACGCACCAAAGCGTATGCTTCTTTCGACGTCGGTCTATTCGCTCGGCATCGTCGGTGGTTTTACCGCCATGCTCAAAAGCTTCGTTCGCGGTGAGATATCGCAGCTCACCCGCCTCATCTATGATGCCCGCGAGCATGCGCTCGAAGGAATTCGCCGCCAGGCCCAGGCGATCAACGCTGATGAAGTGGTCGGGGTTCAAACTCACATCTACCAACTCGGAGGAGGCCTGATCGAGTTTCTTGCGCTCGGTACCGCCGTTTCGAAAGTAGGGCCGCAGGTCGCACCACGTTCGGAACAGCTTCCGCCGCAAGCGTTCCTGCCGGATCGGGATACATTCCTGAACGCCGCCGAATTCGAGCGCGCAGTCGACCTCAACTCAGAGAAGCGCTAGCAGCTCATGTGGGGCACCCGTTGGGGAAACGCACTGCTTTCCGATATCCAAGGAGCACCGCCGCGCACCGTCCGCCTCGGAGTCATGTCGGACGGATTCAAGCTCGGGCGTGACGGCGCAGTTACCATTCCGTTCCAAAGTTGGGACGTCGGTCATTCCGAAGGGGCTCGTTCTCTCAAGCTGACCAAGAGGGGCGAACCGGTCACGCTCGAGATAGCCGAGCGCAAGCTCCTCCGTGCGATTTTCAAGCGGTCCCACGACGATCTCCGCGAAGCGAGCCGCGAGATTCTCGAACGCACGCGGACGAGAACTGCATTCATCGTTCTGGCGGCCGGCGCATCAGCAATCGTGCTCCTCGTACTCATCGCTGCATTTCAGCTTTCAGCGGCGCTGGGACGTGTCGCTCTGCGTCACCTCCCGCCGGAGGTCGAAACCCGGTTTGGCGCAATTGCATGGTCGCTCAGCAGCGACTTTTCTCAGGAGGCAAACGACCCCGTCCTCACGGAAGCCGTGCAGGCGATTTCTTCACGTCTTTTGAGCGTCGCGCCGGTGACGAGCTATAAGTTCGAGTTTCACGTTGTGCGCAGCTCGCAGGTAAATGCGCTTTCGTATCCCGGTGGAGTGGTCGTCATTTACACGGGCCTGCTCGCCCAAGCGAAATCGGCCGACGAAGTAGCCGGAGTGCTGGCGCATGAGATCTCTCACGTGACCCATCGGCACGTCCTCGATCGCCTCGGCTCCTCGCTCGGACTGAAGCTGCTCGTGAGCTTTGCCTTCGGGACGACCGACGATTCAATCCTCAAGCAGATGGCTCCGCAGCTCTTCGAGCTTCAGTTCAGCCGCTCTCAGGAAGATGAGGCGGATCACGAAGGAACATTGATGATGTTGCGGGCGGGCGCAGATCCTCGCGCGTTCGAGCGGTTCTTCGAACGACTTGCAGAAGAGGAAGGGGAGCTCGGAAAGGCCATCTCGTTCCTCTCCGACCACCCGGCAAGCACCGATCGCGTGCAAAAGATTGAGGAAGCGATCGCGGACGCTGGACCGAAGCTGCCTCAGAGGGTTGAGTTCGCACTCGATTGGGCCGCTGTGCAAGCTCACGCGAGCGAGAAGAAGGGAGCCGAGCATCGGCAGGCCACCGAGACGGCGCCTGCCGAAGCGGAAGACTAGTGTTTCCCGCCGGTCGGGATTCCCGCCTGAGAGATCTGCTTGTTTCGCAGGCGGGTCAGTAAACCGGAGAATCCTTCCTTTCGGATAATTCCCGGAAACTCGTTCCGATAGTTGCTGACCAAGCCGACATTTTCGATGATGACGTCATAGATCTTCCATTCGCCGCCTTCATGGAGGAGGCGGTAGTCGAGCGAAATCTCCTCGCCGTCGGTCACGACTGAGCTACGGACCATCGCCTTTTCGCCGCTAATCTCATCGGTCATACTGGCGATCTTGCTGCTCTCTGCGTTGCGCTTGATTCGCTTGAGATATGTCCGCGCAAGAAGATCGCTGAACAGATCCACGAACTCTTTCCGCTCTTCGGGCGTAGCTTTTTCCCAATACGCTCCGAGGCTGCGCTGCGACATCTCGTCGAAGTCGAACATCGGCACGATGATCTTCTTCAACTGATTGTCCGTCTCCTCTTCGGAAACCTTGTCTTTGTTCGCAGTTACAATCGTCTTCACCTGGTCGAAGATACCGGAGATATGCTTCGAAGGACCTTCGTCCGCGCGAACAACGCTGGGAGCGACCAAAGTGCCCGCTGTGAGAACCACCGTAGGAGCGCCCACGGCCAACACTACTGAGGCCATGAACGATGTGCGCAAATATGTTTTCGTGCGGTTGATTATCGTCGACATAGGGTTTCCTTCTCTCTTTACGATTCGAAGCGGTGAATCAGCTTGCCGATAACCTCTTCGAACTCAACAGCCGATTCGGTGTCAGAAATCTTTCCACCACCGTTGATTGCCGTCTTTGATCCGCCGGGAACCAGCTTTACATAGCGGTCGCCGATAATCCCCTTGGTCCGAATTGCGGCGATGTCGTCGTCGCGAAGCTTCACGCCGTCACGAATGCGAAGGGAAACATTCGCCGCGGTGCCGTCGAGCGTAATGTCACTCACCTCTCCGATTTCGACGCCGGCGATTTCAACAGGCGCACCCACCTTGAGTCCGGACACGCTGTCGAACTGAGCGGTGATATTGTAAAACCCTGCGCTCGACAGTCGGATATTCGCGATGTTGATTGCCAGGTAAGCAAAGCAACCGAGCCCGAACAGCGCAAACACGCCGACCCAGAACTCGGTGGTGAAGCTTTTCTTCGGAGGAACGAATTGTGTTGTTTTGTCTTCTTTCACGTCTGCCATAGCTTTCGAGCTCAACTTGCCGTCATCGCTCCGCTGGAAAACCCGGTATCACCGGCTCTCGCGGAGCACCTAATAATTCAATTCAATCGGGCCCTGCGTATCGCCCCGAATAAACTGCCTCACTACCGGATTTTTCGTGGCGAGGAACTCGTCGACTGTGCCCTGCTCCTGCACTCGGCCACGATATAACATAGCCACCCGGTCGCAAACTTGGAAAACTTCGGGAATTTCGTGACTCACCACGATCCCCGTGAACCCGCAGCGCTCCTGCGTCTCGTTGATGAGCTCGTAGATCTCTTGACCTGTCTTGGGGTCGAGACCTGTGTTTGGCTCGTCGAACAGCAATATATCCGGCTCGGTCACCAGCGCCCGAGCGATCCCGACACGCTTGCGCATTCCGATCGAGACCTCACCCGGGAGGGCCAGCTCGTAGCCCTGTAACCCGACATCGTGCAGGCTTTTCACACTGCGGTCGATGATCTGCTTCTCGGAGCACATTTTGCGATAACGGAGCGGGAATGCCACGTTTTCGAGCAGGTTAATCGAGTCAAAAAGGGCTGCCCCCTGAAACAACACCCCCATCCGGCTGCAAATCTTTCGCTGCTCGCTGCCGGATTTCGCACCCGTCATCGAATCGCCGCGCACTATCACATCTCCCGAATCCGCGGTGAGCAGCCCGGTGATGATTTTGAGAAGCACACTTTTCCCCGTGCCGCTCGGACCGACAATGGCCAGAGTTTCACCGTCGTCGATGGTGAGCGTCACGCCATCGAGAACCACTTGCGATCCGAAGCGCTTGTGCAGGTTCCGAATCTCAATCACATGAACACTTTGGTTAGAATCGAAGTCAGAAAGTAATCCAGCACGAGGATCACAACCGAAGAGGTCACTACCGCACTCGTGGTCGCTCGATTCACACCGACCGCACCGAAGCCGCAGGTCCAGCCCTTGTAACAGGCGATCCAGGACACCGCGAGCCCGAAGAAGATCGACTTCACCAAACCGGAGAAGACGTCCACATCAGTCACCGCTTGGGTCATTTGCGACACGAACGTTCCAGACGAGAGCCCGAGGTTGTAAATCGCGACAATGTATCCTCCCGCGATTCCGACAATGTTGAAGATCGATGTTAGCAGTGGGACTGAGATGATACCGGCGAGAATGCGCGGCACCATGAGGTGGTGAATCGGGTCGACAGCCATCGATCGCAATGCATCGACCTGCTCCGAAATTTTCATAATGCCGAGCTCGGCTGTCATCGCTGAGCCCGCGCGACCGTTCACCATCAACGCAGTCAGCACCGGACCAAGCTCGCGAATCAGGCTCAATGCGATCGCGGAACCGGTAAACGCAGTCGCTCCGAACTTGGAAAGCGTGTATTCCCCCTGCACCGCGAGCACGGCGCCGGTAAAGCCGCCCACGAGCGCCACGACCGAGATGGATTGAAAGCCGATCGCATACAGCTGTTTCGCGAGGAGCGAGAACGAGTAGGGCGGTCGGAACGCGCTGATAAAAACGCGGAAGAGAAATAGCCAGGAATCTCCGAATCCGGAGATGACCGAAAGGATAGCTCTGCCTATCTGCTCAATCCGACTGACGGCCGAGCGCTGAACGATGTTTTCCATTAACGATTTTTACTGAATTCTTGCGCGACGAAATAGTACTCAGTAGAGCTCTTGCGCGAAGAATCAAGATTCTCTCGAGAGAAGCGGCCAAACGTTGCCCGGATCACCTTTGCCAGACTATCGGCCTCCGGGCCCGGAAAAATTTTCGCCACGAATGTCCCACCGTCGGTTAACAAATCTCGCGCAACGTGAAGCGCGGTCTCCACAAGCTCAGCCGAACGAGCTGCATCGCCGAAGCGCACCCCGGTGAGCTTCGGGCTCATGTCGGACAGGACTACATTTACCTCACCACCACTAGCCGCACAAATTTGCTCGCGCAGCGCGGGATCGTTGATGTCGCCGAGGAAAACTACCGGCGCCTTTACTATCTTTTGTTTGACGGAAATCGGCTCGAGTTCGTTCAAGTCGATTCCGATCACCGTTCCTTCGGCGCCCACTCGCTCAGCCGCAACTTGCAACCACCCGCCAGGGAAACTACCGAGATCGAGTACCGTCGCTCCGGGCTTCAAGAAGCGAAACTTCTTATCGAGCTCGATCAGTTTGTAGGCAGCCCTCGAGCGATATCCCTCAGACTTGGCCTGCTGGTAGAAATGATCCTTGCGATTGTACTTGCCGGGCATACGAAAAACCGAATTGATTACTGTGCCTTCTTAACGAACGGTTGCCGCCGTGGCAACTTTCTCGGCACAAAAACGTTGACTTCGTTCTATTCTTTTTCTATAAAACTTTAATCGAAGCGGTTTGCAGTATTTTTTTATTGAGCAGTTCAATCTTGAATTTGCGCTGCTGACTTTGCCTTGGGAGAACGAACATGTCACTGATTTTCACCAGCCTCGCCCACGACCCTTCCGCAGTCGCCGAATGTCTCGCTGCAGCGTTGACCGCCTGCTACGTAGGAAAGCTGACGTTCTCGTCCTCGGAGGCGGCACAAGGTCTCTTCTCTCCCCGCGCAGGCTTGAGCCGCAACCGCTTGCCGTCGAATTCCAAAGCGATCTGTCGCGTGCTTTCGGACTCGAACCGAAAGGTCTCGAAGGGCGATTTCGGCAAACGTTTCCTCCGCCTCTTTGCCGTCGGTGAGCTCGTTCCGTTGCCGAAGAAGTCGCTCCGTTTTCAGAACACCTTTTGGCACCGCTAGGACTCCCTAATACCGAGGACGTTACCGACGAAGGTAATCTCCTCGGTAACATCGTGTTCGAAAAGTTCGGCTGAGCAGTTGCAATCGCTAGCCGCGCAGTTATCCCTGGCCTCACGGAATCGGGCGGATTCCTCTTTCGTTAACTCCCTCTTCCTTTCCTTTGCTATCTTCATTCGCCCGGTTTCGTGAGGCCAGGGATACACACGACGCTGCGGAATCTCGTACTGAAGAAACAGTTTTCCACTCGTCTCGATTAGATAAAGGGGGAAGCTCAACATCGTTTTGGTTCCCATCTTGCGGTTGAAGCCGGCGCTGAGCTTGCATGCCCGTAGGAAGATATGAAAAGGTCGAGCCGAGTAGCCAATAATGACCAATACCGCCGTAGTTAGCCGCCACGTGGGGAATTTCCAAACGCATCTCGAAGATCTGAACGACGCTCAGCGCGAGGCGGTGATGCATGGCGACGGCCCACTCCTAATCTTCGCTGGTGCCGGTAGCGGCAAGACTCGTGTCCTTACTCGCCGAATTGCTCACCTGATTTTAGAGCATGGTGCAAGCCCGTCACAGATCCTGGCCGTAACTTTCACGAATAAAGCGGCCCGGGAGATGAAACATCGGGTCGAAAATCTTTTCCCGCAACGCTCATTGCCTGTTTGGGTCGCGACCTTTCACTCGACCTGCACCAGAATCCTCAGGCAGCATGCGCCGCTCATCGACTACGGCAAAAACTTCGCGATCTACGACTCCAGCGATTCGATGTCCGCTCTCAAACGCGCATTCAAGCGTTTGAGTATCGACACGAAGGTGCTCGACCCTTACCAGGTCGCTCGAATTATCGACCGCGCAAAAAACGACTATCAGTTCTCAGACAGCATTCGCCAAAACATCTACCTCGGGCGAGAGGTCGCCGAGATGGCGGCGCAGCTCTTCGATGCGTACCAGGAAGAGCTGAAGACCTCGAATGCAATGGACTTCGGCGATCTGATGGCGAACACCGTCACGCTGTTCAAACTGGAGCCGAACTTGCTTGCGAGCTACCAGCAGCGCTTCAAGTATCTGATGATTGACGAGTATCAGGACACCAACCGGGTGCAGTATCTCCTGATCCGTCAGCTCACCGAGAAGAATCACAACATCTGTGTCGTCGGTGACGACGATCAATCGATCTACGGCTTTCGGGGAGCCAACGTCGAGACGATCCTGAATTTCCAACATGATTTTCCGGAAGCCAAGATCGTCACCCTCGACATCAATTACCGCTCGACCCAGAACATTCTCACTGCGGCAAACGCAATCATCCGCGTGAATGAACGGCGTCAGCCGAAGACGATGAGAACCCCGAACCCTCCTGGGCATCCGCTGACCTGCTTCAAGGCCTTCGATGAAAAGGACGAAGCCGAATTTGTGGCGCGGGAGCTGGCCGTACTCTTCATGGCTGAATTTCAGCCCAGCGATGTGGCCATTTTTTATCGGACAAACGCCCAGTCACGAGCGATTGAAGAGGCGCTGCTGGAAAGCGGCTTGCCGTACCAGATCTTCGGGGGACACCGCTTCTACGACAGAAAGGAGATCAAGGACCTCCTTGCCTATTACCGCTTGGTGCTCAACCCAAAAGACAACGAGGCGTTCCTGCGCATCATCAACACCCCGACTCGAGGGATCGGCTCGACTGTCATCGCTGCGCTTTCGGTTTTCGCTCAAAAGAGCTCTCTCTCGCTTCTCGAGGCCGCCAACCTGGCGCTCGCCGGCGAAAGTCCGCTCAGCACCGCACAAATAAATAAGCTCCGCGTGTTTGTCGATATTGTCCAAAAGCTCGCCGTTCACGCGCACACCGCCGAGGTGATCCTCACCAACGAAAAGGGTGCCTACGCGCCGGTCGAGGTGTCGAATGCCATCGCACATTTCATCCATACGATCGCAGTCGACTCCGGGTATCTGAAGCATCTCGAGGCACAAGATACTCCCGAAGCAGAGGGTCGCGTTGAAAACATCAACGAGCTCTGCCGAGTGGCGGTGGATTTCGTCGAGCGGTGCCTGGACCAGGGTGCGACCCCGTCGCTGAACGATTTCTTGGATCGAGCCAGCCTCTCATCCGACCTGGAACAGGAAAACAGCCCCATTTTCGGCGAAGGCAGCGAAACAAAGCTCCAGGGCCACATCTCGCTCATGACGCTCCATCTAGCGAAGGGGCTCGAGTTCGATGCTGTATTTATGGTGGGGCTCGAGGAGGGTCTGCTGCCCCACAACCGCTCGATCGACGATCGCGAAGCGCTCGAGGAAGAGCGAAGGCTCTGCTATGTCGGAATCACTCGCGCTCGCAAGCTGCTGTACCTCTCCCGAGCAACTGACCGCCAAACCTATGGAAGAGGAAATTGGTATTCGGGAGTGCCGTCCAGATTCATGGACGATCTGCCGCCCGAGATTATAGACGACCGGCGATCGGGCTTTTTGAGTGAGTTTTAGTTCCTCCGCGTCCCCTGCGTCCTCTGTGGTTGCATCTAAACGGAAAAATGCAACCACAGAGGACGCGGAGGACGCGGAGGAATGTTAGCGGATCAAACTGAAGACGTGATCGAATTTGAACGCCGAGTTCCAATAGATCACAAAGGCTCGGCCTTTAATTCGGCTAACATCAAGAAACGGGTCAGGATTGCCGTTCGCATCCTTCCAGAAGCGTGAATCCTTCGATTGATCCCGGTTGTCACCGAGGACCATGACCTTGTCTTCCGGTACGGTGACCGGGCCGAAATCTTTCTTTCCGCCGAAGATCCATTGCGCGTGCTCGGCGTCCTTATCGTACACCTGGTCGTTGATGAGGAGCTTCATTCCCTGCACTTCGACCTTGTCACGAGGAAGCCCTACAACGCGCTTGATGATGTTCGTATCCGGATCATCCGGGAGGGTGAACACAACCACATCGCCATGCTTGGGAAGGCGGAAATCGAAAAGCGTCTTGGTGACGAACGGAAGCCGCAAGCCGTAGCTCAGCTTGTTCACCAGGATATGGTCACCGATGTCGAGCGTCGGCTCCATTGAGGACGAAGGAATCTTGAACGCCTCGACGACCGAAGCTCGCAGCATAAAGGCGATCCCGAAAAAGATCGCGATACTGCGAATAAGACTGAAGAACTCGTTGAGGTGAGATGCGTTCGGCGCGGACTTCGCGCCCGGCATTCCGCCGACACGCTTCTTGTTCTGTTGGTTCAGGTAGAAAGACAAGGATCCTCCGCGGCAAATCCGTAACTGACTCGTTTATCAGACGTTCGAACCGTTCGATAAAAGCGCCAGCTGATGAGTAATGTATCGACCGAAAGACGAAAAAATACGCGAATTTATTGCGCAAGCACACATTCTTGCCCGAAAAGCATAGGCTTTCCGGGCGTCTAGCGCAGTCGGTTTCCGACACCCTACACGACAACGGCCATCGCCAATAGCGGTGAATGATCCTTCTTTCTACTGGTTATGCGTTGAACGCTTGGCGTCGCCCGAAGATGACGACTTGGCAATCTACTTCCACCTTCGGCTCCTTCGCAACAACGGTGGAAACAAAAATTCCGGATTCGAACGCGCGCTCCTTGAGGATCTCGACGCGGGCGGCTTCGGTCACGTTCATGTTGGCGATGATGGAATGGTTGATCTCCGCGATGACATGTCCCGGAGTTTCGTCGATCAGCTTCGTGATCATACCGAAGATGGGGTAGGTGTTTCCGATTTCGACTTCGCCCTGGGCTACCTCGAGACCGAGCTGCTCAAACAAATCCTCTTCACCTGCCCGCTTCACATTTGCATTATCCATCCGCGCACCCAACATATTGACAACCGGCTCAGTCCAACCACTCCGAGACAAAGCTTTCGAATGTTACTGACGCTGCAACGCAGCAAAGCAAGTGGTGTGCTCCCAACAATAACCTCAATACTGTTATGTCGTTTCTCTTGCCCGACGTGAGATAACCGCAGACCGGATTGCGGCGAGAAGTTGCAAACCCTTAGCGGGCTTGAATTTTTGGCGTAACAAATAAAATGGGCGCCCGGGGGCGCCCATTCAGGAATCGTGCGGATCTGATCGAATCAGTTGTCCCGTTCGTTACTTACGAACGCGGGCCCGACGACCAGAACTGCTCGAGAGAGGAATAGCCTTTGATTCGGCCGCCCGAAGCGAGAAGAGCCGAGCTTTCTCCCGGTGGGTAGAGCAGCTCAACAACCGGCTCCGGGTGAACCCGCGAAACCGACATGAGTGACGCCTGAAGGGCGACTGTTCCCTGATGGAAACCAAGACCGAACTGTGGGGTAATCTTCACCGCAACATCGTAAGGCTTCACCTTCGCGTTGCCTTCACCCTTGAAGTCGATCTTGCTGACGGTACCGACGACATGGCCATCAGCTACGACTGTCGTGCCGACCCGGACTCCGTTGAGCTCATCAAAGCTGACGTTTACTTCAATCGGCTCGCTCGCTGTCGGAGCGGCCCAAAAGAAGTTCGGTGAAAACTGCGCAAAGATCGTAACAAGCAGATAAATACCAAGCATTCGCTCATCTCCCGAGTGAGAGCCCACAACGGAGCTCGAAACATCACTAGAAGCGACCGGAGATGATATCTGCGACTCCGGCCGTTCTCTGCATTCCAACCGCCTGAGGCGGCGTGAGGCAGCGGGCTCGATCCGGCGAAACGCGTTCGTTAGTCGGATCGAGCCTGCTTCCCGCATGGACCTGACAGAGATCAGGTCTGGGGGGAAGCTAACAGAATCAATCCCGCCTGACCAGCCCTAAAAACCGTAACGTGTACGAAGAAACACAAACGCTCAGTCGGCGATAAGCATGGTGCGTCGAGCGATTCCTTCTTCGAAAAGAGCACTCGAACAAACAGACTTTCGTTCACAACGGGGCCGACATACAGCCGAAGAAAGAGCACCACCGCAAAACGGCTGGCGGAGCTCCGTTCCCTGACAGTTGGGCTACAGAGTAAATCGGCACTTTCGAGCGGTAAGCAGAACCTCCTTTTTTAATGCCGCAACATCCAGTCGCGAATACGCTCTCGCTAGTTATAAGCGCACAGGAGCCTCCAAAGCGCGCAATATCGCATGAGAATAGTGCTCTGTGGCGAAAGCTGGCGTTCTGTTCTTCGGCCGAGGCGAGGTCGCTCGTGCCTCGCGAACACGCGCTTCGACTGAGGTGCCTCCCGCTCGGCCTATCGTTGGGAGCGGACGCAAAACCGTTACTGACAGTCGCCGCCGCGGCAGGCTGCCCTCAGGAAAACTTCAGAGAGCTGAGGTTCATCGCCAGCGCGGAGATAGTAGTCGAACCCGTTCCCGACGACATAATCGAGCGAGCGATAGCTGCTGCTTACGGTGGACAGAGCGACGCACTCCTTCTTCGCAGCGGGAACGCCAACGCCGAAGCCGGCGAGACGGACATGTCTCTTACCGACGACACCTTGGCCATCGACGCGCTCCCTATCCCCATGCTGCTCGACGCGATTCTCAGTCGGGCTCATTGTCTCGCCGCATCCGACATCCATCTCGAGCCGGGACCGCTCACGAGCCGACTTCGATTTCGCGTGGACGGGCGTCTTCGGGAGGACCCTGCATTCTCCGTGAAGCGCGTCGTGGCTGAACAGCTCGTAAGACGGGTGAAGGTTCTCGCGAACCTGGACACTACATGCACCTTCACGCCCCAGGAGGGGGCGTTCACGTATAAGTTGAGCGCCGACACGGTTCGCCTGCGCGTCTCGATAATTCCGCAGCTCGGCGGGGAGAAGCTTGTCGTTCGCGTGTCCCCGGGAGAGAGCAACGCCCGCACTGCCGTCGGGTCCGATTTTTCACAGTTGGGCCTGACAGCCGAGCAAGAAGCAATTCTTCGCGGCCACCTGGCCTCGGATCGCGGGGCCATCCTCCTCACAGGGCCGACCGGAAGCGGAAAGACGACTCTCCTGTATGCCGCGCTCGAGTCCCTGAATACCGAGTGGCGAAACATCGTGACGCTCGAAGACCCGATCGAACGCGCTCTGCCGGGCATCAACCAAACCGAGGCCCATCGTTCCGAGGGAAACACCTTCTCGGGCCTGTTACCGGCAATTTTGCGCCAAGATCCGGATGTGATCATGGTTGGTGAGATACGCGACGCATCGACAGCGGAAACCGCACTCACCGCCGCGCTCACCGGCCATCTTGTCCTCTCCACGGTGCATGCCGGCGACTGCTTCGAGGCTTTCAACCGGCTCGAACAGCTGCGTGTCGACAAACGATTGATGCTGTCGGCGATTCGATTGGTGGTTTCGCAGCGACTCCTCCCCAAAAACTGCCTCCACTGTCTCAGGCGGTTCGACCCCGGCGCGGCCTTCGCATCGCTGTTTCGGTTAGAGCGTGGTGTTGCCGTTACTCAATCGCAAGGCTGTGCGCTCTGCGGCGGAACCGGAACAGAGGGGCGGCTAGGCGTGTTCGAGCTGCTTTCCATCTCCGGAGATACTGCTCGAGCGTTGGAATCACGTCTTTCCGACCAGCCGATCGAAAGCGCTCGTCGTCTCAGATCCGCTGCCTCCGCAGCGGGATTCGTCCCGTTGAGTATCCAAATTCGAGAGGCCCTTCTGGCCGGCGTTGTCGGGCCTGCGAACGCGCTCCGAGC
The DNA here is from genome assembly GCA_046328905.1 of Bdellovibrionota bacterium. Classification (GTDB taxonomy): domain Bacteria; phylum Bdellovibrionota_C; class UBA2361; order SZUA-149; family CAZDWZ01; genus JAXLVP01. Next base: position 2,170,513 of record JAXLVP010000001.1, on the reverse strand, counting down.
GTTGGGAGCGCCTCCCGAGCTCTTCGGATTTCCATCGCGCTAACTTCCGCAATCATTCGAAAGGACGCACCGAATGTGTCCGAAGAAACCGCCGGAAGCAGGTTAGGCCGTTGATTTTTGTGCAAAAGTTCGACAGGCCCTGTCCGCTTCAGAACGTAAAGGCGTCCCGGAATTCGGCCGATGATTGCCATATGCCAGCGGGGATCAAGAAACTACGAGTACGAAGACGATACCGTATCGTGCCTCCGGAACAGCGGATTCAGGGACTCTATCAAGACCTATCCGCGCACTACGATCGCATGCAAATGCTGATTGATCACCACCTGTGTCGGCCGAGCGATATCGCGGTCGCCGCCGTTCTCACCGAAGATCTCGAGTCGCTGGTGCAGGAGTGCGAGGAGTATCTGATTGGCGGCTGCAAGCTGGCATCAGAACAGATCTCGTCGTTCGAATCACGAACTTCGACGGTGCTCGAAGAGATTGAGCTGCTGGGATTCCTGAGCCCTCGTGCCGCCGGGCATGACCACGCCCACGCGCATCACTAGCTTTCGGCTCCCGCGGCTGAATCGGATTTTTACTCCATCCGCTTCCATGGCAAAAGCCGATTGCCAACTCTGCGCGCCGTGACTGCTCCTCTTTTCTCCCGTTAAAAACTGCAACGTGAAACCGCACGTTACCTCACGCAATCGAGCGTCCCTGATTTATTGACGCGTGTCCCCCACTGAGGCATCCTTTGAGCCGATGTCTCTCGAAAACCCAAATTCCGTAGTCCCGCCGGTGCCCTCGGCAAACGAAATGAATTCGGGCGACGCTTGTTCCGATACCAGTAGTCTGAGCGGAACGGGCGGGCTAAGCGGAGCCGTTTCCGGCAGAACAGATCCAAGAGGCACAGCAGAGACCCGGCGGACGCCCAATATCATTTTGCGGGAAGCAAAGGGGCAGAGAAGCGCGCTCGCCGCCGAGCTCGCAGCGGCAACCGGAATATCGCTCATTGCCGCCCGTATTCTCGTCAGTCGAGGGCTCGACGATCCGGAGAAAGTCCGTTGTTATCTCACGCCGAACCTCCGGCATCAGCTCCCGAACCCGTGCGACATCAAGAATATGATCCAAGCCGCGGAGCTGGTGCTCGATGCCATCGACGCGGGCGAACAGATAACGGTCTACACTGACTTTGACGTGGACGGCGTCAGCGCCGGCGCCCAACTTTTCCTCTACCTGCGCGCTCTCGGCGCAAAGGTGAATACCTACACGCCGAGCCGCTTCGCGGAAGGGTACGGGCTTGTCTGCGCGGCCGTCGAGAAGCTCGCCAAGCTCGGAACCCAGCTTCTCATCACGGTTGATTGCGGCATCTCCTGCCACCAGGAGTTCATTCTTGCAAAGCAATTGGGCATGCGCAGCATCGTCGTCGACCACCATATCCCGGGCGAGCTCCCTCCGGCTGATGTTGTCGTCGATCCTGCGCAGGAGGGGTGCCCGTTTCAAGAGCACAAGCTCGCCGCTGCGGGGCTTGTATGGATGATGCTTATCGTCCTCAGGCAGAAGGCGAGAGAGCGACGGGGAGACGAAGCTGCCAAGAGCCTGCCGGATCCGAAAGACTTCCTCGATCTCGCTGCGCTCGGAACAATTTGCGATATGGTCCCTCTGATGGGCCTGAATCGCGTCATCGCACACCGCGGCGTCGAAGCGATGCGCATGAGCACTCGACCGGGGCTCGTTGCGCTCCGGCAGATTGCCGGCGTCGATGCCAATCCGCGCTTCGGCTCAGGCCAAGTCGCTTTCGCGCTCGGCCCGCGCATCAATGCGGCGGGCAGACTCGCCGAGGCTTCTGACGTCATCCAGATGCTCACTACAGAGGACTCCATCCGCGCACGGTCGATCGCATCGTCAATCGACCGGCTGAACGACGAGCGTCGGCGTGTGGAAGAAAGCGTCCGGGTGAGCTGTGTGCAAAAGTTAGAGCTCGATCCGACCCTCCTCGCTCGACCGGCCTTCGCGGTCTTCGGCGAAGACTACCACATCGGCGTCATCGGAATCGTAGCGCAGCGCCTCGTAGAGCAGTTCTTCCGTCCTGCCGCGGTTATGGCTCCGGGCGAAATGTTATCGAGCGACGGCACTCGGCAGCGCGTCATCAAAGGATCCGTCCGCAGCGTACCCGGTTTCCACGTCGCTGAAGCGCTCCGCTCAATCTCCGAGCTTCTGATCACGCACGGCGGACATAGCGAAGCCGGCGGATTCAGTCTCCGATTCGAGAATCTGGAAAAGTTCCAGGCCGCCTTCGTCTCGCGGGCAGAGGAGCTGCTCGGCAGAGATCCGCGGGCCAAAAGCATCACCGCCGATCTCGAGATCTCGCTGGCTGATATCGACTTCGATCTCGTGCACGAGCTCATGCGCTTTCAACCGTTCGGTGTCGGGAACCCCTCCCCTGTGCTGATCACTCACGGGGTGGACATTCGTTCGGTGACGTCGATGGCGGAGAAGCATATTCGCGTTCGATTCTCCCAGGGCGAAAGCAGCGTCGGCGCAGTCGGATGGGGCATGCTCGGCAATCCACTCATCCGCAAAGGGCAGCGAGTGAGCATCGCCTACCAACCTGAGATCAACACCTACCAGGGCGTTTCTTCGGTTCAGCTCAATCTCCGCGACGTTTGGTAACTACCGAATGGCGCCGATGGAATTTCTTACTTCGCCGTTCGGTCTCGGTTCTCAGCTGATCACTGCTGAGCTCGGTGTCTTATTTCTCCTGGCAGTAGTCGTCGCAGTCCGACGAGCACGTGGCGACAGCTTGCAGCGCACCATGGGACTGCTCCATGCGGTCCTCGCATTGGCGTTCCTTCTCTCGCACGCGCTCACCACCGGTCGACCCGTGCTTGCCGTCGGGCTGACTCCGCCCGGCTCGCTGCTGACGCGCATGTTAAATCTCGCAATCTCGCCCTCGTTCCGGCGCTTACTGGAGCCGTCGCTTATTCTGCTGTATGTGACCCTCGCGGGAGCGGCTCTCGTGGCTGACAAGAAGGCTCCGCGCCGCTTCTTCGTTTCGGCAGCGCTGCTTCTCGGAGCAATCGTTGCTGTCGAAAGCTTGTCCCTTCATCCGGCCGCCTTGGCGCTGCTCGATCGCCCGCAGAAGCGGGAGCTTGCGGTATTCATCCACTATGCACTCACCCAAGCGTTGATGACCGTTCTCCTCGCGGTCTTCCTGCGCGAGGCGCGCAGCAAGGAGAGTGGAGAGATTCACCCAGGTTCTCGTCGAAGGCTTGCCGCTGCCCTTGTCGGAGCCACGGTTTGCTTTATCTCTGCTCCATTTCTCGTCATCGCTTTACTCAATCCACGACCGACGACATTGGTCGGCGTTCATTACTACTCGTGGTTCCCGGAGAACTGGGTCGCCGGCTATATCGGCGAAAAGTTGGAGCCGCCGGTGCTACCGGCACTTGGGCGTTACAATAGCGCCGATCCTCAGGTGATGACGGAGCAGCTCAATTGGATCGAGTGCGCTGGAATCAACCTGTTGATTTTGGATTGGTGGTCGCGAAACCCGGCGGTGCGAAAAAGGATTGATCAGGAGATCGAGTTTCTCGGGCAGCACCCGCAGACGAGCTTCTGTCTGCAATACGAGTCACTCGACCTCAAATCGGTAGCGGATCACTCGCCAGAAAATGAACCGGCGAATGTCGTCTACATGTCGGCTGAGCGAACAGAACGTCTGAAAAAAGACTGGGAGCGGATAGCCCGGGTCTACATGTCGAAGCCCGGCTATCTACGAATCAACAACCGACCGGTGCTCTTCCTTTACGCGACCCGACACCTGGTGGGACCTGTCGCTGCCGCAGTAGAGGCCGCCAGGGAGCAGGTCAGGAAATCGACCGGCGAAGAGCTCTATTTGGTTGCAGATGAGGCGTATTACCACGTAATGAATTATCGCTCGTCGCGAGGCACCTATTTGATGCCGGAGCTCAAGCCCAACTGGAGCCGGATGACGGCGTTTGATGCGGTCACCTGTTACAACCCCTACGATGCTTCACGGCGAGAGCACAGCGGTTCAAAGGGGTTCGATACCTATCTTCGGGACGTCACCGAGCTCTATTACGCCTACAAGTCCTACGCCTCGACCTCCGGATTGGAGTTCATCCCCGGTGTTCTTCCCGGGTACAACGACCGAGGTGTCCGGCTCGCGGAGAATCACTTTGTCATTCCGCGCGAGATTGAAGGAAAGAACGTTTTCGAGCTCACCCTAAACAGGTTGGTCAGAACATTCATCGACGAGAATCAGCCGTTCTTCGCCATCACGTCATGGAACGAGTGGAACGAAGGCACCCAAATTGAGCCCGCCCGCTCCTCGCCGATGACCGATGAAGATGTTTCCGGAAGGGACGAATACACCGCCGGTGAGAGCTATCGCGGATACGGCGAGGAGTATCTTGATAAGTTGGCGAACTTCCTGAAATCGCTGTAATTTTCCGACCGAAACCCACCCACCCGGCACCGTTTACTTCCGGCCGGGATCTGCTACACTTTGCTGGCTCCCGAGAGCCGATCCCCTCGCAAAACGCAATAATTTTACGGATCTAGAGTCAAAAATGAGGCGAGTGCCCCTCGGCTCCGGATAATATGATGTGATGGGAGCGCAGGAGATAATCCTGCGTTGGGAACTTACACTACTACTACATACTTCAGTTTAGGTAAGGTTATGGGTATCCGTTTCAATCGACTGGGTGGTCCAGCAAGTCAAAGAGCGATGCGCCGCGAGCGTCTTCTGTTCTTGGGTGGAGGCACTCTGCTGTTCTCCTCCGTGCTCATCGCCGCGCTCTTGGTTGTGCAGAGCCAATCCGTTCAAGCCAAGCAGAAAGAGATCTCCGTCGAGCCGCTCAACGAAGAAGTGGCTTTGGGAACTGTTGTCCTTCTCGCTGCGAATTCGAAGATTCCAAAGGGAACAAAGCTGACACCGGCCTATATCCGCGAAGTTCACTGGCCGCGTGACCAGGTGCCTGAGGGCGCCGTTCGTAAAACGGTCGACATCGAAAACATGTTCACGACGACGCAGCTTGTCGAGAATCAGCCGATTCTCCGCAGCAGCCTCGCCGCTACGCCGCCATCTCTCGGAATCGGCGATCTGCTGACGCCGGGAATGCGCGCGGTAACGATTAACGTCAACATGACATCCGGCGTAGAAGGTTGGGCAACTCCCGGCGCTCACGTCGACGTGCTGCTCACCTATCTCGATCCGAAAGACGGCAAGAATACGACGATCGTTGCTGTCGAAAACGCGGTTGTCCTGTCTTACGGCGGAAGCGCAAAAACTGAATCCAACGAAGATATGGATCGCAACAGCAACATGAACAGTACCACCGCAACGGTTGCTGTCTCGGTTGAAGATTCACTCAAGATTCAGACTGCAATCGCGATGGGCCGCATCACTCTCGCGCTGAGAAGCGTTCAAGAGGTCGGCACTGCGAACGTAAAAGAGTTCAAGCAGGACGGCTGGGATCAGCAAGCGCATCGGATCCAACAGCCGGATAAGCGCCAAGTGGTCAACAATGGATATGCGAAGATCCCCGGAAAGGACGGAAGCGCTCGACAGTTCGTCCTCGGTTCTGACGGAAAGTGGCAGAACGATACTCCGGAAGAGGATCTCTACTAATCGATCTGAGTGGTGAATAAGTAAGTATAGTTGTTCGTTTGTTTCTTAGTTACGTTGCTTCTGATTCCGATTCGTTTCTCTTGGTACGTTACTTCTGATTTGTTCGTTGTAGTAGTTCCAGAGGGCTCTGTGGCTTAGGTTTCAGCCACAGGGCCCTCTTCCTTTTTTGCCCCCCCCCCTCTGCATCCTCTGTGTCCCCTGTGGTTGCATTTAAAAGTTCAAATGCAACCACACGGTAGCGACAGTCTCGCAGACTGTAGCGACAGTCTCGCAGACTGTAGCGACAGTCTCGCAGACTGTCGCAGAGGGGACGCTTGCAGCGCAGGCGAGATCGGAATACACAAAAGTATTGCTCCCAACTTCAGACTCGAATAGGCGAGCGTCTTCCAGCGCTCAGGATCTTCACATGAAAACCCTTCCCCAGGCAGAGATCGATCAAGCCGTCGCTCTCGCTACGCAGCTCGCTCGACGTGTCGGCGCCCGAATCCGCGAAGTCGCGCAGTCAGAGGAACGATTGGACGTCTCGCACAAAGGTATCTCGGACATCGTCACAGAGATCGATCTTTGGTCGGAGCAGGAGATCCTTCGCGCCGTAGGTGAAAGCTTTCCACACCACGTGGTTGTCGGTGAGGAAACTTCGGCTGAGCTCGAGAAAGCTACCGGCAAGCCGATCTCTCTGCTCGTTGATGAAAACGTTTGCTGGATCGTCGACCCGCTCGACGGCACAACGAATTTCTCGAACAAGATTCCCCATTCAGCGGTCTCGATTGCAATCACGGCGTGGGGCGAAAGAGTCGGCGCTGTCGTCTACGACCCGTTCCGAGAGGAGCTCTACGAAGCCCGGAAAGGTCATGGGGCCCGGATGAACGACCGCCCGATTCGCGTCTCACCGAAAACCGAGCTCGTCCAGAGCGTCGCAGCGGTGGGATTCCCCAACGACCGCTGGACTCGCTGGGAAGAGTATAAGGACACGACGAACGCAATCATCATGAGCTGCCGCAATGTTCGCGCATGCGGTGCTGCGGCTATCGAAATCTCTTGGGTCGGATCGGGACGTTTCGAAGCTTTTTTCGAGTACGGGATCAGGTCGTGGGATATCGCGGCCGGCTCACTCATCGTCGAAGAAGCAGGTGGATGCGCCCGCAGCTTCGGGAACACCGACGGAAAGGAATTCTCGCTCTTCGGAAGGTCGTTTCTGTTTTGCACTCCGGGCGTGCTCGAAGCATTACTCGAGGTCATCCGCACGAAAAAACCTATCGAGCTGAAAAAGTAATGAACACGACGGACAAGTACAACAGCTTTCTCGACGCGGTCCGCACACGAAAGCACCTGAGCGCCACGCTCTCACTGCTCAATTGGGACGAGCAGGTAAACCTTCCAGAAGGCGCGTCGTCAGGACGCGCCGAGCAGATCTCAGCGCTCGCAAAGATCCTCCATGAGCAAAACACTGACGCGCGCTACGTAGCTCTCATCGATGAGCTGATGGCGGCAGATCTTTCACCGGATGCGCGAGTCAATGTGTCCGAGATCCATCGCGACGTGTCGCGTGCGCTCAAAATTCCGACTGCTTTAGTAGCCGCGACTGCAAAAGCCGAGTCCGAAACGTTCAGCCGGTGGGTCGAGGCGCGTCAGAGCGGTTCATTCGCCGCAGTGCTTCCACAGCTTACAACGCTTTTCGGCCTCAAGCAGGAGCTCGCCGGTATCCTCAAAGGGACAGGGACCGCATACGATGCGATGCTCGACCTCTACGAGCCCGGGCTTACAGCAAACGAGACGACCACGTTCTTCTCCGCGCTGCAGCCGGCGCTCACCGAGCTGTTGCAACGAGTGACAGCCTCAAGCCCCGCTCCGAAAAATCCGGCTCGAGGGTCGTTTCCGAAAGCGCTGCAGCAGTCGTTTTGTCAGCACGTCGCCGAGAAAATGGGCTTCGACTTTCGTCGAGGCCGGCTGGACGTTGCGGTTCACCCTTTTTGCACGGAGCTGGGCTTTAACGATGTGCGTTTGACCACTCGTTACTTCGAGGACGATTTCGCACCGTCACTCTACGGAACGATGCACGAAGCCGGTCACGGATTATACGACCTAGGCTACGACCCGGCGCACGCTCATACTCCGCTTGCGGAATATTGCTCGATGGCGATCCACGAGTCGCAGTCTCGCCTCTGGGAGAACATTGTCGGTCGGTCCCGCGGCTTCCTCGGCTTTCTGTTTCCAACTTTGCAGCAAACCTTCCCGGACTCACTCGCGGGAGTTTCTTGCGAAGACGTTTACCGATACGTCACACGCGTCGAACCGAGCTTCATTCGCGTCGAGGCTGACGAGGTAAGTTACGGTCTCCACATCATCATTCGGTTCGAGCTGGAAAGGGATCTGTTCTCCGGTGCACTGCAGCTTGCCGACGTTTCTGCAGCTTGGAACGAGAAATACACGAAGTATCTCGGCATCACGCCGCCGGACGATCTTCACGGCGTTCTTCAAGACGTCCACTGGTATTCAGGCGGCTTCGGCTACTTTCCGACGTACCTCCTCGGCAGCGCGTATGCGGCTCAGCTTTTTACCGCGCTGAAAAAGGATCGACCGGCGGTGAATGAGGAAATCGCGCAAGGCGAGCTCCTCGGCATCAAGGAGTGGCTGAACGAACGGGTCCACCGGCAAGGCAAACGGTACAAGGCGAAAGAGCTGATTCGGGTTGCTACCGGAGAGCTGCCCAATCCACGCTATTTTGTCGAATATCTGGAAGAGAAATACGCGCCGAAAGCTTAGCGCTCGCCTCGCCCGCTCGCCGGCAGGGCCAGCGGGCTCACTAACCCTCTACAGAAGCGATCTATTGCACAACCGCATTCTTTTGCGGGTCAATCTTGATTGTCGGGGTCGGATCGGACAGCTTCGACTTATTTTCCGCTCGCAGCGAAATGTAAATCGGCGTGTGAGCCGGAGCGTTTTTCAGCTCATAACGGAAAACAGGCCCGTGCTTCGGGTGATCGATCTTCTGCAGATCGGACACCGGAATCTCGAGGTGGTTATCGAGGTGGCTCGGGTCCAACCCGTAAGAAAGGTGGTACTTCTCGACCGGCTCTCCAGGAACCTGCCACAATACTTCTACTGTGGACGTGTCTTCAGCCTGAGCAAGCGCTCTCGCAGCCGACTCTTCACTCCCAGCGCGAAGCGGAGGCTGGCCCTCTTGCTCGATCGAAGCCGGCTGCTCTCCGCCGGAGAATGGATTGATCGACTGCAGCGAGCTGCATGCGGAGAGAAGCAAAAGGGTGGAACCAAGCACCAGGTTGGAGCGAGCCATACAGAATTCCTTAGTTAGCGTCGGACAAATATACTGTCTCGCGAGAAAATGGGTCAAGCGCAGTCTCGGTTTCAGACTGGAAATATGCTGGGCAGGCCGCAAGCCTACGTGGTAATTTCATGTGAAATCGCATCGGCAGTATGGCGAAGGAACAAAGTCACTTTTCATTTTCAGTTGGTTTGGCAGTGCTCTACGCGCTCGGCGGGATGTTCATTCTCGATCTGCGCCCCGAGGTCATCCTGCTCTCGTCGGTGATCGTCGTCATCGCCGGAATGTTACCCAACATCGACGAGGTAGAAAGCGGCTCGGCGCAGGAGTTCGGCGGCTTGCTTGCTGCCGCGTCGCCGCTGGTGCTTTTCGAATTCTACCCGGCGTTCAGCCATGGCGGTATCACACGCGTCGTGCTCGTTGTCATCTGCTGCTACCTCATCAGTCGAGTCGTGATTGTCCGGCTGCTTCAGACGGTTACATCGCATCGCGGCATCATCCACTCGATACCGGCTGCAATTCTCAGCTTCGAGGCGGTCTATCTGCTGTTCTGGGATCTCGGGCTACGCGCACGAATGTTTGTCGCTTTCGCTGCATTTCTCGGATTCTTCGTCCACCTTCTGATGGATGCGTATACCAACGTCGACCTCGTCGGGCGCGCGCTGGGAAGAGGTGTAGAAAAGCGTCCGGGCGCCCTGAAGCTCAAGGGAAACTCTTGGGGAAGCACCATCGCCATGTATACGTGCGTGATGGTGCTCGGATGGTTCGTGTTGAAGGATATCTATCCGGGCTTCCGGCTAACCGCCGGCGTCCACTACTAGTAACCGGGCTGCGGTCGACCCGGTGTCATACGCTACTGGTTTTCCGTCGCTGAAACCCGATCGAGCTCGATAACTGTCATCGCGCCAAGCACCGAGACATCGGTCACCGCGAACCGGCGATCGGTCGGCAGGCGCAGCTCATCAAGAACGAGCTTCGGGGCTGAAGGATCGGCGATGAGCTCAGGCGCGACAGCCAGACGTATGAGATCCACAAGGTCGCGCTCAAGGAAGGCTGTGATCACCTGCGTACCACCTTCTACCAGCAGCTTTCTCACCCCCCGTTTGAAAAGATCCCGGACAATGAAATGCTCCGAATCCGCGTCGGAAGGAAACTGTACAATCTCCGCCGATACCGCAGCCGCACGTAATCGCTCCGCTCCGGCGCGGTCCGCGTACACGAGCTTCGGTCCATCTCCGGCGGTAAAGAAGCGTGCCTCTGTCGGCAGGTCACCGGAACGGGTGAGCGTAACTTTGAGAGGCGGGTGACCGGAAGCTGCTCCCGATGGGGGCGCCAAACGAGGATCGTCTCGGCGGATTGTTTCCGCTCCGACGAGGATCGCATCTGCTTCGGCACGCAGTGCGGCTACGGCGTTCGCATCCTCGTGGGTCGAGAAAACTTTCCGCTGGCTCGCGGCGTCGTCGATGTGCCCGTCGAGCGAAAGCGCCGTCTTGAGCACTATGAAGGGACGATCAGGTGGGCTCTTACGCCATGTGCTCGTTGAGCGCATCGACGATCCCGGATTTTTGACGGGTGATCAGCTCGTAAAAGTAATCGATCTCATCCACGCCCATGTTGGCAGTGTAGACAGTGACACTCAATACGAGATCGTAATTCACGAGGCTCAGCTTCGCACCGATGAGGGTATCGGCAACTGTAAGCGCGGCTACGAGGAATTTGCTGCTATCGCCAATCGGAACCGCCATGACGTTCACACCCATGTAGAGCGTGCACTCCGGTGGGCGATTCAAGCCTTCCAGCGTGATTTCGAGGTCTTCTTCATCTCCGAGAGGTACAAGCCATTGAGCGAGATCGCTCGTGCGCTGCTGTAGGCACTCCTCGGGGTTGAAACCGCGCCGCACCATGAATTCCTCGACGATTCTCGTCGGGTCCTTTCCGCCGGTGATCTTGCGGATGCGCGCGGGAGCAATTTTTCGCACTTTGCTCATCAGGAAATACCGTGATTTTCTCTCAGTTTCACTAGAGCACCTTAAACGAGGCACCCCCGTTTGGAAAGCACCAGCTCGTCAGAGGATTCAGCAGTTTGCGATTCACCCGAACAATCGACGGGTAAGACGAAAGCCGAAATCCGCACCAAGCTCTATCGCTCGCTCTTGGGAAGACTTCCTGAGCTGAGCCAGCTCTCCGCGGCTGTTCAGGATCGAGTGGAGCTTCTCGACCAGCGCTTGGACGTGCGACGGCCGAAACAATAGTTCCTTCCGGATCAAGATTTCGCTCACCTCCGGAGTCTCTGCGGCAATGGTCGCGATGCCCAGTCCAAGCGCCTCGAGCACGAGCCGCGAGCTACCCGAACGATTCGACGGTTGAATGCAAAGGTCGCATCCGGACGCGAGCGCCGCGAAATCCTCTTCTGAATCGACGAGGGTGAGCTGGTCGTATAATCCCAAGCTGACTGCCATCGCCTGCACGTAGTCCTTCTCGATGCTTCCGCCCCAAAGGAAAAGCGCGAGTCGCTCGTTGTCGAGCGAGCTGAGCGCGCGAACAACAATATCCACGTTGCGGCGGCCGGCGAGCTCGGCCGGCACCGCGACGAAGATCCATTTTTCCGGAAGCTGATATTTCTCGGCGACTTCGTGCTTTCGCTCCTGAAATCTGCTCAACCACTCCCGCCAAGACTCGAGCTCGATCCGTCCGAACTCATCCTGCTTGACGCTTTCCGGAAGCATCACAGAGGGCGCCGAAACCTCAATCTTTCGCGCTGTCGATGGAAAAGCCCGAACAAGCTGCTCCCGCAGCTCGGTCGTAGGAACAAGAATTGTCGAAGCGGCGTAGATGCCGAGCCGGTCGATCAGCGCGAGAACTTTCCTGCGGATGTTCGAGCGCACAGTCAGTCGCCGCTCTTCTGACGGGAGCATCGTGAGCAGCAGGGTGATCCGCTTGCGAAACAGCGCGCAGACCGGGAAAGCGGCGAATGCATACTGACTCCGAAGAACCAACACGGCTGTGGGCCGAACTTGCCGCAGCACACGAAACAGTTGGACCGACGCCGACGGAAGGAAATAGAGCCAGAAGAGGAGTCCCTGAGGAATCCGCTTCGGCATTGATGCGAGGTGTTGAGTGACGTGCGCTTCCGGTGAGAGCTTGAGCTCCCGGGCGCAGACGCAATGAACGCTCACGCCTTCAGCACTCAGTGATGAAAGCGTTTGGTATAACTCGCGGGTTTCGAGGGTCGGCTGATGTCTTGCAAAGACGGTCAGCAGCCGCTTGTTTTCGGTCATCAGTTCCGGTGAATTCTGGCCATTACCTAGTATAGTGCGCGGTTTCCTCTCTGCACAACCGAGCCTAGGCACACCCGCAAAAAATAGCTATGCAATAATTTGCTATGCAAAAAGTTTAGACCTAAACCCGGCCTCGGAGAATCTAATCCAAATGGCGATTTTCTATTTTAGCCTTTTCGGCCTGATCATCGGAAGCTTTCTCAACGTTTGCATCTACCGGGTTCCGCGGAAGCTGTCGGTAGTCAGCCCCGCTCGATCTTATTGCCCGAAATGCGAAAAGCAGCTCTCCGCGCTCGAGAACATCCCGGTGATCAGCTGGGTAGCGCTGAAGGGCCGCTGCAAAAATTGCAAGGAGCCGATCTCAGGCCAATACCCGCTCGTCGAGCTGCTGTCCGGCATCGCTGCAGCCTACTGCTATCTTCGATTCGGTTTCACCCCCACGGGAGTGGTCTGTTATGCGCTGACCGCTGCGCTCATCGTCATCACGTTTATCGACTTCGAGTTCAAGATCATTCCGAACGTGATCAGCTATCCGGGGATCACGATTGGACTGATACTCGGCATCGTCTCTCAATATACGCATGCTTTCGATTTTCCGATTACCCAGAGTGCGTGGGACTCGCTCGTCGGAATGTATACGGGCGGCGGATTCTTTTGGGTGATCGGGTGGGCCTACTATTTCTTCACGAAGGATGTCGGCCTCGGCGGCGGAGACATCAAATTGATGGGCATGACCGGAGCGATCCTCGGATGGCAGTCAGTGGCGCCTACAATCTTCGCGGGGTCACTGCTCGGTTCGGTCGTGGGAATCGGCGTTATTATCTTCGCGGGAGGCTCTCGCAAGTCTGAGATCCCGTTCGGGCCGTGGCTCTCGATGGGAGCGCTGCTCTACATGTTCACCAACGCAGGATGGTTCGGAATGCCGTATTAGAGCTATGCTGAGTGACGCTGACCTCAAAATTCTCTCGGGCTCCGGCGAGCGTATCTTGCTCGTCTCGCCGAATGCCGCTGCGCGCGAGCAGATGGGCAATACTATCAGCGCCGCCGGCTTTGCTGTAGAAACGGCTCCCGACGCGCCGACCGCGCTGACCATTCTCGAGGATAACGTTTTCGACCTGGTCCTGACGGAGCTGGAGCTCGGCGAGCACGACGGCCTCTATCTGATCAGAAAAATGCGCGATTCCGGCTCAAAGACCTCCGTGATTGTGATGGACACGGAGAAGTCGGCCGAGCATGCACTGAATGCGATACGTTCAGGAGCATACGATTACCTGAACAAACCGATCAGCGAAGAGCAGCTCCTCCTGACGCTGCACAAAGCGCTCGAGCGGGAGCACCTGAAAGACGAAAACGAGATCCTGAAAACTCAGGTGACCAAGCGCTACAGCTTCAACAACATTGTCGCGCGCAGCCCGGCGATGCTCGAAATCTTCGAAACGATTAAGAAGATCTCTGATTACAAGACGACGATCATGCTGTACGGCGAGTCGGGGACGGGAAAGGAGATGGTTGCAAAGGCAATCCACTACAATTCCATTCGCCGTAACCGACGATTCATCGCTATCAACTGCGGCGCCATTCCGGACAACCTGCTCGAGTCCGAGCTCTTCGGACACAAGCGAGGCGCCTTTACCGACGCTTTGCGCGACAAGAAGGGATTATTCGAGGAGGCCGAGGGAGGAACGATCCTGCTGGACGAGATCGGCGAGCTGCCGCTGCACCTGCAGGTAAAGCTCCTCCGCGTCCTGCAGGAAAACGAAATCCGGCCTGTCGGCGAAAGTCGGCTGATTCCGACAAACGTGCGTATCATCGCTGCTACGTTGCGAGATCTCGAGAATGACGTCCTCGACGGTCGTTTCCGGGATGACCTTTATTACCGGCTGAATGTGATTTCCATCCGCATTCCTCCACTGCGAGAGCGGAAAGAAGACATCCCGGTGCTCGTCAGCCACTTCATCAAGAAACATCAGGAGAAGCTCGGCCTGACCGTGTATGGAATCAGCAAGGACGCTCTCGCAACGCTCTTGGACCATGATTGGCCCGGTAATATAAGAGAGCTCGAGAATTGCATCGAGCGTGCGATGATCCTCACCGACGGTGAAGAGATTACGCAGGCAAGCCTACCCAAGTCCGTCAAAGCGGCCGTCGCTGCGGCTCCTTCTTTCGTTCCTACGACCGAAGCGCTTTCAATCAAGGTTCACTCTCGCGCGCTCGAGGAAACTCTGATCCGTAAAGCATTGGAGCGCACTGGAGGCAACCGTACCCACGCGGCGAAGCTGCTCGAGATCAGCCATAGAACCTTGCTCTACAAGTTGAAAGAGTACAATCTTGTAGACAAGGATGAGGTCGTGGACGAAGACTCTGCGGCCTAGTTTCAAGCTCATGATGTGCGCCGCATTCAACCGCTCGTTCACCGCGCTTTTCTTTTTTTCGCTCCTCATCGGCCTACGTCCGGCTGAATCGCAAAACGTCTATCAGTGGACTGATGGCGAGGGGCGGGTGCACTACACGACCGATCCGAAGGTCGCCGGAAAGGGATCGCAGACCGCGCTGCCGCCGCTTCAGCGTGAGAACATCGACGAGCGCATCAAGGCTATTAAACAGCAGACCCCTCAGAACTGCGTGAGCCACGGCGGAATCGATTGCACACGGGGCGCCGATGAAGACGGAAGCGTGGTCTGCCTCGACGGCTATCGCGATGCGGTAATGAGATTCAACTTCGAGTGCATGGAGGCTCGCTTGCACGCAGATTATCTCGTGCTTTCGGGGTCCGAATCGCTCCCCCACGCTCGTAATCTGATACGCAAGCTCGCGGGACGGAAACCCGACGGCTTGCAGCTTACGCTGCGCAATCTCTCGAACGTCGAGGCTTTTGATATTAAAGTGAGCTTCGTTTTCGGCAGACGCTTCACGGTGAAAGCGGACGGGCCGGAGAAGCTGGCTCCCTACGGCAGTGCCGACTACATTCTGCATTGGGATGATTCACAACCCCGCACAATAGCGGAAATTGAGCAAAGCAGGTATAAGGTGGACTGCACGAATTGCAGTGCCGTGCTCGGCGCCAGCGCCGCCCTAACCAATTGACGTCGACCGATTGGTCGCGCAAAACAAGCTCATGATCGAACGATTCCGTAAAATTTTACTCGCCGAAGCTGAAGCCATTACCAAAATTCCAGTGGGCAGCAGCTCCGAAGCCGCCGTGAGATCACTCCTGGGGTGCAAAGGAAAGGTCTTCACTACGGGCATAGGCAAGGCCGGGTACGTCGCGAAGAAGGCAGCGTCGACCCTCTCCACGACCGGCACGCCGTCGGTCTTCCTCCATCCCGCGGATGCTCCGCATGGCGACGTAGGCGTGCTTCAGTCCGGCGACGTACTTCTGGCCTTTTCAAACAGTGGGCAGACTCGCGAGGTAATCGAGACTGTACACTTCTGCCGCCACCTGGGCGTGCATTCCATCATCGGAGTCACCGCCAGCGCCGACTCTCCCCTTGGAAAGCTGTGCGATATCGTCCTCGAGATCGGAAAGATTGAAGAGCCGTGCCCGCTCAAGCTGACACCGACGGCAAGCACTACCGCAATGGCGGCGCTCATTGATGCGCTTGCTCTCACAGTTATGGAAGAGCGCGGATTCACCAAGGAAGATTTCGCGGTGCGTCATCACGGCGGCTATCTCGGACGCAAATCGCGGGACGAAGAGTGCTGAGCTGAGATCCGCCGGGGCGTGGCAAGAGATCAGCTGCCCCTCTCTTCTCATTCCAGAAAAGACTGGGCCAGACTGGGCCGGGATTTACTTCTTTTTCCGATCCAAGAGCTCGAGCGCGGCTTGAAGTGCCGTGTCGTAACCGGATGGCCCGAGCCCGCAGATAACTGCAGTGGCAACGGTGCTCACAAAAGAATGGTGACGGAACTCTTCTCGTTTGAAGATGTTCGAGAGATGGATCTCGACTATCGGGCCCGGAAAGCAATCGAGCGCGTCACGAATCGCGATACTGGTGTGCGAGTAAGCGCCTGGATTGATAATTAATGCCGACGCGCGCTTTCTCGCCGCATGCACTGCATCAATCAGCTCACCTTCGGAGTTCGATTGCACCGCCCACAGCGAAAATCCGGCGCTCGCAGCCAGCTTAGTAAGACGCTGTTCGATTATTTTCAGCGTATCGGTGCCATAGATTTCGACATTGCGCTCGCCGAGCAGGTTGAGATTCGGTCCGTTGAGAAGGAGGATTTCGCCCTTACTTTTCTTTGAGCTCATCGATGGCCTCGAGGAATTCGGCGTCAATATCGACCTCTGCGACGACTGAATCGTCATCTGTGCTTTCTACCGCAGCTTGCTCCTGGGCCTGAGAAATGGCCCTTCCGCGCTGCAAGAACTTCAGTGCCCTTGGACCGAACTCACCCAGAAGCTTGTCGACTGCCGGAATATTCGACACTTCGCGAATCTCGAGCAGCTCACGAATGCTGAATTCGAACATCGAGTCGAGGTAGAATAAACGTGCGAGGACAAGGCGCGCTACGAGGTTATTCGGGTCGCGGGTGATTCCGCGGAAGCAGAGCTCGCGCCCCTCCCGCCGCCCCTCGGGCGATCCCTGGAGCAGTCGAGCCAGCTCAATATATGCGTCCGAGTCCGGGTTTGATGTGAGCTCGTTACGAAGCTTCTCGATCTGCGCGGCGTTTGTTTCGGCCATGAGTTGTGACCCAGAAACGTCGAGGGCTCATTCCTGGCTAGCGATTCGCTAACCGGGATGAGCCCCAAACGATTGTTACAGCATAGTGCCCAATTCACGGCTCGGATTGCCTCCGAGCCAGAATCGGAAGTCATCATCCGCCGCAGTTGTTCACGTCTTGGAACGTTACCGACTGGCCGGTGCTCAAGCTCACACTTTCGCCGCTTGCAGCGAGGTGTGCTCGAACTCGGAAGTTAACGTTGAACGTTCCGTTCAGCACTCTGAACGATGTGCCGGCGAACGCTTTGACATCTGTCTGAGCGCCGCTTGGCAAGAAGACCGGCTCAGTGAACGTTCCGCTCAGAGTCGTCGCCGAACCCGCTGCCACTACCAGCCCAGCCTTCTGACGGCTCGACTCAACATCGCGACCGTCATCAACAGTGAACGTTACCGAATCGATGACCAGGTCTTCGTTCTCCGGATTGTCGATCTTCAGGACAAAGTTATCATCCCCGTAGGTCTCCGGATCGTTTGTTGCAACGTTGTTGTCGCAATCAAGCTCACGTGCGGTATCGATCGGGCCGTTCGCGGTCTGCTGGCCGGTGACTGTGAGGAATTCGACCGTCAACACCGAGTTACCGACGTCGTTCGGGTTCTCAACAATCACACCGCCACCGAGGTTTCCACCAGCAGCGCCTGGGAATCCTTGGAACCCTGCCGGCACTTCACCGATAACCTTCAGGTGTTTACGAGCAACCAGGTTGAAGCCTTCCTCGAGACGGCACTCCAAGAGATAGCTTCCCGGAGTAACACCGCCGAGAACACCGCTCATCGTTCCATGCGAACCGGTGTGCTCGAATGCAACACCACCGCTCGACGGCTCGAGAATCGCGATTCCCTTTTCACTTTCGCAGAACACCCGTCGGTCTGTGAGAGGAAGCCCGTTCGGATCAAGCGCGGTTACAAAGAAGTCCTTGCGCTCAGCGACTCGCAGCTCGTTGCCACCGTCGTCCAGCGCGATTGTCAGCGAGGCGCCGAATCCGCCGTCCGAAACCGGCTGTGCTCCGATTCCTGCGTCATCGTTGCCTTGCCCGCCGTCCGTATCGCCGCCACCGCCAGCCAAGCAACCTGCCAACGCCGCTGAGGCGAGCATGCCGGCCAACGCTATACCGAAAAGGGTTTGTCCAAATTTGGCTTGTGACATGTTTGCTATTCCTAAAGCTCCGTGTTGTCCTGCGGAAGGTCTGGTCCCGTCCAGCTCATTCCCTAATTCATTACTGCTTTCAAGTTACGCGTCGCATGTTGCGCCCCTCTCTCGACCTTACGTTCCGGGTGAGAGAGAAGCGACTTTCGTTAACTAGGCGCCCGCTCCGGTAGTGGTCTCTGTGCCGGTCGTGGTAGCTTCGCCGGACGTAGCACCTCCGGTCGTTCCACCGTTGATGGTCGTAGAATCAGTTCCGTCATCGAAAGTGATCCCACCGCCGTTTCCAGTGCCGCCCGTGAATCCGCCGAGATTGTTGTCGTTCACCCCGGTGCAGCATTCTGCCGAGTCAACGAAGAGTATTGGGTAAACCAGCTCGTTCGTGGTCAGGGTGTCGCCGGCCTGAGTTACGCCGACCGCGCTGCAAGTGACGTTCAGCCGGAACGGAAGCTCGGGGAGCAGATTCCGGTTTACGTTGATGTAGGACATGATGTCTGTCGACACGATGTCAAATCCCATAACAACGGTCGACCCTTCGCCGGCCTGCGGACCGCCAGGATTGTTCGCATCGTCGCCTGCTGCTGCGATGACGTTCGACGAGTTGAAAGAGTCGTTCGGGATCTGGAGTAAGGAGCTCGCTCCCGGGATATCGTAGCTGCAGTCTACTCGGACGACCCGAATGAACTGCGAGCTGAGCCGGTTTTGCAACCCGATGTGTGTGAATACGATGTTTCCGTCGCCGACGATTCCGCCTGTAGCTGCGAGATTCGCTACCGGTGCGTCTTGACCGAGAACCACAGTTTGGCCTGTTTCGCCGGTCGTGCCCTGGGTATCCGCAAACCAACCGTACGCCAGGAACGATGTTCCTTGGTCGTTGTTGGAGGAGTAGCCTCCGCAGCTGACTGCTCCGAGAGCGACTAAGCTTGTTAGTAACGTGGTTCCAATTCTACGAATCATAGACATTCTGTTGTCCTCCAAGCAAACTGCAGCGCAACGAAATTGATGCTCAGCCACAGGCTCGCGTGTATGTAAAAGCCTTTCGCCTCTCTTAAGTTTCGTATCCCACGTTGTGCCGAAATCCCCTCGCCCGCCGGTCTGTTCCGTTTTCGGATCCGTTAGCTGCGCTAACGATTCCAGGCGACAGCCCCGATTAAGGTATCCAGCTCAACTTTTACTACTTTGGCAGCGCCAATCTTCTCCAGCACAATAAAGTTCACGAAATCGTTACTTCTTTTCTTGTCTGCTTTGAGCGCGCCCGCCCAACGTTTCTCGAAATCCGCTGCGTCGCCGGAAAGGTGACCTTCGGTCACGCGCCCTTGACGCACGATATCTCTCACGTCCGCCACCCCACGTGCTCTTAGCAGATCCTCACCACCCCGAAGTAGGCGCTCCGGCATCTCGGTCGGTAAACCGAGCTTGCGTAGAAGGAGAGCTACTCTCGAGATCGTTTCCGGTGGAGTGATCTCGAGCAGGGTGCCGACAAATACCGCTTTTTTCATACCAATCGCGATGGCCTCGCCATGGAGAAACTCGCCGTATCCGGAGAGATTCTCTACCGCGTGACCAACCGTGTGGCCGAAGTTCAATAGGGCCCGAAGTCCGAGCGTATCGTAGATATCTTTTGCTACGACTCCTGTCTTGGCTACCGAAGAATATTCGATTATCCGAGACAAGACCGTATGTTTGCGTTGCAATATCGCTTCGACATTCCCCTCTAACCACTCGAAGAATTCTGTTGAGAAAATCAGCCCGTATTTGATCACCTCAGCGAGACCGGAGATGTATTCGCGTTCCGGCAGCGTCGCGAGGGTCTCCGAGTCACTCACCACTGCTCTCGGCAAATGGAAAGTCCCGACCAGATTCTTCCCGCGCTCGAGGTTGATTGCATTCTTACCACCCAGAGCCGAATCAACCTGCGCTACTATCGTGCTCGGTACCTGCACATGCTGGATACCTCGCATATAGAGTGCTGCTGCCAAACCGGAGATATCACCGACAACGCCACCACCGAGGCCTATCAACAGATCGTCCCGAGTGAGCCCGAGCTCCGCGAGTCGATCGAGTATCCGATTCAGCTCCGTGAAGCTCTTTGAGGTTTCCCCGCTCGGAAGCACGATTCGTGCAGTTTCGAACTTCGCGTTGACTAGGCTTTCTTCGAGCTTCTCCACATACTGCGAGAGATTCTCATCGACGACGATTGCTACTTTGCGTGGTGAATGAACCATCATCGCCAGTCGTTCGCCGAACGACCCGACTGCTCCCGACGCGATGACCACCTCAGACAGTTTCCCGTGATTACTCACGGCGTCAGGGATGATCGATACCTTCTCAGCTCCGGTGGTCCCGGCGAGCTTCACTTCTCTCGCGATAATTTTCGCGATCGAAGCTGGGTCCGCAAAGTCCGTCCAAACAGAGAGTTTCGCGCTTTCATATTGAGCTGCTCTTGCCGCTGCCAGCTTGCTCATATTCACGAGAGCATCTTCCATCGTCGGGTGCTCCGCTCCGCCTTTCCCCGCTTGAGCAGGAAAAAGAACCGGACGCATGGCCGCCGCTTCTTTGCTCGTCTCGGATCGACCAAGCTCGTCGCTGAGCGCACGTTGCGCTGCGACTTCTACACTCACCGCGAGATGCACAGCGTAGCCATGCTGAGCGATGAGTGTCTGGTTTTCCGTTCGGAGCAAGGCGCCGCCGCCGACAGATACTGCCTGCACGCCAGATTTCAAAGCCTTCCGGAGCTCTTCAGACTCCTGGGCTCGAAATGCTTGCTCTCCTTCTACCCGTATAAGCTCTGCTATAGATCGCCCCGCAGACCGTTCAACTTCCGAGTCCACGTCCACCCACGACCAACCCAGTTGCTCGTGAAGTGCCCTCCCAACACTTGTCTTCCCGCTCCCGGGAAGACCCACCAATACTACTGTACAGCCTTTCACCGCCCACGCTGCCCGAAGCTCAGCTTACACCGAGCTTCTGCGGCAGCTCCGCAACCTACATCAAACTCGGGTCAAAGCTTCCCTCAACAATGTGCGGGGTGATGAAGAAGATGAGCTCTTCATCTTGCTTGTCGATGAGCGACCGTCTGAAGAAATGTCCGAGGAACGGCATATCTTTCAGGAACGGAACGCCCGGAACCGAGTCCGAATCTTCCAGTCTGTAAATCCCACCGAGTGCAAAGGTTTGTCCGCTCTTCACGAGTACGGTCGAGGTAGCTGCTCGGTCGAGGGTCGACGGAATACCGTCAACTTCGTTCGAGCCGAGTGTGCTCGACTTTGCGTTTACGTCGAGGAGGACGAAGTAGTCAGGCGAAGCTTGCGGAGTAACCGTCAGCTCGATACCGACCTTGATTTCTTCGAACGCTGTCGACGCGCCGCTGGATGAGCTTGCGCCGGAACCTGTCGAGATCGCCGTGCCGGAGCTCGGTGTTCTTACCCGCAGGGTTTCAACGCTGCTGATCTCAGCTTGCTTGTTGTTCACAGTCGCAACTTGCGGACGGCTGATGACGCGCACCTTTCGCTCCTGCTCGAGGGCAGTGATGGTAGCGCTCAGCGAGCGGCTGCCGTCTGCGGAATCGAGAACAGCGCTAATCGCAGTTCCTTCGTTCGCGCTGATTGCGGCCGGGAAGCTCACGAGGTTCGCTGCCGCCCCTACGCCATTCGCTCCACCGACAACAACGCTGTTCGGGAAGTTCAAGCCGGTCGCGTTACCCGTTGCAGGGCTTTGTGCATACGAGAAGTTCCACTGGAAGCCCAGGTCTCGCAGAATGTTGCGCGAGCTTTCGATGATTTGCGTCTCGAGCAGGACCTGCGGGGTGCGGAGGTCGAGCTTCTTGAGGAGCTCATCAGCTTGCTTGTGGCCGAGTTGAGTATCCTTGATGATGAGCTGGTTGGTGCGCTCATCAACGCTTACCGTTCCACGCTCGCTCAGCACTGCTTCGACTTGCTCTTTCAGCTCGGCTGCTCGTGCATAGCTGACACGGATGTAGTTGACGCTCAGCTTCTCGAGAAGCTCCTTCGCTTTGTCGGCTTCGCGCAGAGCTTCACGCTCTTGTCGGAGCTTATCGATCGGAGCAATTCGGATGACGTTTCCTTCTGTTACCTGATCAAGACCGTTCGTCTTCAGGATGACGTCGAGCGCCTGGTCCCAAGGAACGTCAATCAAGCGGAGCGTGACCTTACCCGTAACATCGTCGCTCGCGATGATGTTCAGGTTCGAAACTTCTGCGATGATTCGCAGCGCGTTGTCGATATCGGTGTCTTGAAGGTCGAGCGAGATCAGACGGCCTGTGTAGATCTTCGAACCGTCCGAAGAACGCAGTCCTGTCGGGTTTTCACGCGCCTTGGCATCGTCGCCCGCCGGAGCAGCAACATCTGCCGGCTTTGCTCCCTGGGGCTGATCACCAGCTTCCAGTTGAGCTCGGGCATCTGCATTCTTTGCTACGAGAGAAGGCTCTGCTGAAACAACGATTGAGTTTCCTTTCGGAGTTGCCGTCAGGTCGATGCCGTTATCAACGAACATGCGAACTTGCGTCGAGTTCATGTTCTGGCTCACGCGAGCAGAACGGATGCCCGGGAAGCCCTTCGGTGCGATCTGCGGATATTCGGTCATCGGATCAGCTTTTGCACCGCCGATGGTCAGAACATACTCGCTCGGAGCAGTCTTACGGATTTCGTAAGGCGCTTCATTGGTCATCGCGATAACGACATGGCCCGGGTCGTTGTTGGTCTTTTCGAACTTGAGGCTTTCGACAGTAACATCGCCGACCGCGGCAGCCGCTACCGGCTCAGCCTTTTCGGTTTCGACCTTTGCCACTTCAACAGGCGCAGCTTCTACCGGAGCAGCAGCAACTTCCTCAGTCTTCGGCGCTTCTGCGACAACTGTTTCGTCGCTCAGCTTCGGCTCGACTACTGCAGTGACCGGTGCTTCCTCAGCGGGAGCTGCCGGTTGTTCTGCGCTGGCGGTCTGCACCGGCGCGGTCGCTTGCGCAAGAGTCGGTTGGACCCCAGCATTGTGGAAAGTTACGATCAGCTTGCCGTTCTGAGTGTCGACTTCGTGCTCCATGCTTTCCGGAGCTACGTTTTGGCGAACGTCAAAAACGAGGCGGGTGCGATCTTTGTGGGCGCCCAGGCGAACCGACTTGAGGAACTCGTCGTCCGAGACGTTCAGCTCGCGATTCCGTCGTCCGGATTCGCCGAGGACGTCGACAACGAGGCGTGCCGGGTTGTTGACCATCGTCACGTCGAAGACCGGATCGCCGCTTGCGCCGTCTTTGCCGAGGTCAACAATGTATCGGCTGAATCCGTTGCCGCGCTCTACGCTCATTCCGAGACCTGCATCGTCGCGATCAAGGAGCGAAGTCGTCTGCACACTCTGCGCGTCCGAAGCCGGAGGAATGGTTGACGCGTTGAGCGTTGCTCCATCGGCTTGAACACCATTCGCAGCGGTCTGCTCGAGGTTGTCTTGGTTCATTACAGACTGATTGGCCGCGCAGCCGACGACCGCAATCAGTACACTGGAACGAAGAGCTTTGCCTAGCACGCCCATGAAGTCTCTCCCCTAAGCGTCAAAATAATAAAGCGCCAGAAAATACGCGTTTGCTATTGCCTTTCTTGATAATTACCAGCCCCAGTCGGATTCACAGTTTGTGTACTGTTCGTGCTCGGGCGGTCGTTACACTAAAAAGCTTAATAAAGAAGAAGAAGTGCTTACTTCTGGATGGCTGCGAGAAACACCTCCGCAGGCAGCCAAGCCTCCATATTGAAGGTGTCTTAGCCCGGCGTGGATCTTTAGTAAAGGGTAAAAAATCAGTAATCTCAACTTCTTTTTACTTTAATCAATTTTGCGCGTTAGCTAAAAACTCAACACCCTCGCACTCGCTCTCCCCGCGGTTTTTTCGCCACGAGGTTTGCTCACGTCTTCTCTGAATTTCGGAAGCTAGGATGGCGCGCTCAGGCAATGCGATGCGCGGTGAGCATCACAAACTGTGCGAAAAGGTCGAACCGGTGCGCGTATTGGTAGGGAGGGGCGAGGCCCTCGAAGAGAGCGGCTCGCCGAATGTTGCTGACTGCCGGACTATTCGTCTTTGGCGTCTTTACCCGCCGCAGCGGCAGGTTTCTTTCTGCGGTGCTTCGCGCCAGCCGCGTCCTCCTTCGGTCTCTCGCTCTCGTCGAGAAAGCGGAACGAAGTGGCAACCAGCGACGTTTTGAGGTTCAGCCCGGTCTCTCCGCGCTTCGGCTCAACCATACTGAATTGATCGATATTCACGATACGCTCGAGGTGGCTCACTTCGTCGAAGAAGGTCGCAACCTGATGGTAGCCGCCGCCGACCTCAATTTCAACAGGAACCTCTGCATAAAAGTCCCGTCGCTGCTCTGCCTTCGGCCGGAAAAGGTGCACATCGAGGCCCGATTCCTTCGCTTTATCCGCGACTTTCTCGAGCAGCTGAGCGATCTCTTTGTTGTCCGGCAGCTCGGCGAGCGCTTTTTTCAGCTCAACGTCCAGTCTCTCAACCTCCGCCAGGAACTTCGGAAGCTGTGAGACAATGCGCGTCTTCAGCGCGACTTCGTCTTTGATCCGTTTTGTGTCCGCATCCATCGTGGCCAGCTGCTCAGAAACCGGTCCGAAAAACATGATGTAATACAATCCGATGATTACGGCGGCGAACACACCGAGAATAGCGCCGCGAGCGGCCATCGGCAGCTCAATGATCTTTTCGAGTAGTTCGTTCACTGTCGTGCCCTCAGTGCCTGTGCTTAGACGGATTTCTTCGGTTCATCAGCGGGTGCGGTCGTCGGCGCAGCCGAGTCTCCACCCGGAGCCGCTGCAGCATCGGCCGGCGCGTCGTCAATCTTCACGCTGCGCTCACTTTTGATTTTTCGCTCGGCCTTTTCGGTCTTCGGCTTATTTACGTCCAGCGGATTCTTCAGCTTCACCAGGAAGGAGAACTCCTGTACGGGAACGCCGTCCTTGACCTGCTGACGCGAGTAAATCAGCTCGATAGTATCGATCCATTTCGAGGTTGCGAGCTGAGTCATGTAGCTCGACACGGTCTGCGGATCGAGAGCGACTCCCTGAAATTCCAAACCGTCCGTCTTCTGCTTTACCGAGGTCATCCAGGAACGCTGCGGGATGTAGCTCGAAATATCATCGAGGAGGTGCACCGGCGCGGATTTCTTGACCTTCAACTTCGCGATCGTGGTCAGCTTTTCGCTCAGCAGCTTCTTGTCTTTTTCGAGGTTCTCGACCTGCTTGGTCTTCTCCCGAAGCTTATTGAGCTGACTCTCGAGAAGCGTCTTCTCGTTCGTCAGAAGCTCCAGATCGGAAAGCTTGGAATCATGAAATACGAAGCACGCGATCAGCGTCGCGAGCACGGTCCCGGCAAGTGCAAGGCCGTGGGCGGCATACGTTCCGGTGCGATCGATTTTTTCGCCGAGGAGGTTAATTCGAATCATAACGGTGCCTAATCGATTGCGTTCTTCTTATCTCCGAGATGGCGTATGGCAAGGCCCACGCCCACTCCCATCGAAAGTCCGATTTCGCCGATGAACTCCTCGTCGAATTGATCGTTCCATTCGACACTGCGAAAAGTTTTCATCAAGCTGCAAGACATTCCCGTCTTCGCGCTGAGCTCCTCGACGAGTCCGGGCACTTGAGAGGAGCCGCCGCACAGATACACTGCTTCGATGGCTTTATCCGTCGCTGCTGCATTCCAGAAAAAGCCGATCTGTCGGTGCAGCTCAGAAGCAAGATGCTCCGTCGTCCGATCACGAGTCTCGTGGATCAGATTCGGGTCGAAGCCTTCGATCGCCATCCCTGCTTTCGCCTGTTCGGCTTGAGCCGGCTGCATCCCCAGCGTTTCGCAAAGCGTATCGGTGTAGAGTCGTCCGCCGACACCGACATCACCGGTAAAAAGCGAATCTCCGCCGCTCAAGATACTGACACTGCTGTATCGAGAACCAATGTTAATCAGCGCTACCGTTTTGTTTCTCTCTTCGGGATAGTTGAGCTCGAACATATTCTCGAGCGCAAAGTAGTCGACGTCAGCGATGAGCGGCTCCAGACCTGCCTGCTCGAGGGTGGTCACGAAGCTGCGCACAACGTCGTTCTTCACTGCGACGAGGAGCACCTCGATCGTCGATTTCCCCTGCGCCTTCAGTACCTGAAAATCGAGATGCACGGCGTCGATACTGTGCGGAATATAGTTGCCCGCTTCGAAGCCGATATTCGCGGTCAGATCTTTCAGCGTCGTTCGACCGATGGAAATTTTCTTTGTGAAGGCCGATGGCCCCGGCACGGCGAAGATCGCACGTTTGCCTTTCATGTCGTTCGCGTCGAGCAAAGTCCGTATGGACTGCGCCACCTGCTCGGGGCGCATCACGGTGTTGTTCGCAACAGCTCCCGCAGGCGTCGGCGCGATGGCGGCGCTGAGCAGTCGCGGCTTCGAGCCGCTGAGATCCAGCGACAGCAGCTTGATCGAGCTCGAACCGATATCAACCGCGATATACGGCTCGTCTTTTCCTTTACCCAGCAACGTGGCGAAGCCCTTAAGCAACATAAGCAACTGTCATACCCAAAAGTAGAGTTGGCATTGAGAACAACCTGACTCTCGCTCTATTAGAGGATAGAATGGCGCGGAGTTGTTCATTAAAAGTTCAGCGAGCCAAGAGCGATTCCCGGGCACCCTTCTCACAGAATCTCTTATCGGTTAATACGTCCGATTCGGCCTCGGACTGTAGCTCTCAAGCCGCGCTCGGGCTAAAATTTGCGTAGTTTATATGTCGGAATGCGATAAAAATTGTGCGGCCCAGGTGCTCGTTTCCGGCGTACCGAAGCCGCTTTCCTATGCGTATTCCCCCACGCAGGTGCCCGTAGATATCGGCTCGGAAGTTACGATTGAGATTGGCCGTCGCCAGACAAAGGGGTGGGTGGTCAAAAAGCTCTCGATCGAGGAGGCACTGGACCAGTTTAGCGCTGGGGTACGGCCGTCCCGACCTCAGGACGATGCGCAACTCGGTTTCTTCGGGGAAGCTGATTCCGCCAGACGACCCAAAGTGGACCTGAAGGCAATCCAGGCCGCCTCTCCAGGATTTCTTCCCGAACAGCTCCCGCTGTTCGAATGGATGGCGGAGTATTACGGCTCATCACTCTACGAAATCATCGACAACGCAGTTCCGAAGCGCCAGTATTCACAGCGTTCGACGCTCTTCGTCGAGCTCACCGAAGCGGGGATCGCGAAGCTCGACTCGAGCCCCGAGTGGCGTGACAAGCTGAAGAAGCGGTCACCGGTTCAATCGCGAGTGCTCGAGCGGCTCGACTCAACGAGCACGGCTCATCCGCTGTCCGAGCTTCTCACGCTCGGCAAAACAGCTCGTGCGGCCATCAAGAAGCTGAAAGAGCAGGGACTGGTAGAGCTCTTCGACGAGGCTTCGCTCGAGCACCTCTTCCCGAAAGCGATTCTACCCGGGAACTCTGCACCAGTTCCGGGCAAACAGCCGGCCCTCACCGACCTCCAACGCAGCGTCGTCGAGAAGATCAGCGCGAATCTGAACGAACACCGCTTCAGCCCTGCGCTGCTCTTCGGCGTAACGGGCAGCGGAAAAACGGAGGTGTACCTTCGCGCAATTCAGCAGGTCCTCGATAACGGGGGCTCCGCACTCATCGTTGTTCCGGAGATCGCGCTCACTCCGCAGCTTTTCGACCAGTTCGAGTCGCGGCTTCACGTTCCGCTTGCGGTCTTACACAGTCAGGTCGGCCCATCGGCACGATGGAAAGCGTGGGAAGGGATGCTTCGCGGCAAGATTCGCGTGGCACTCGGAGCGCGTTCGGCCGTTTTCGCACCGCTGCAGAACCTGCAGCTCATCGTTGTCGACGAAGAGCACGAATCTTCATACAAGCAGTCCGACGGTTTGCGCTATCACGCCCGCGACGTCGCGGTGATGCGCGCGAAATACTCGAATTGCGCCATTCTGCTGGGTTCGGCGACGCCTTCATTCGAGAGCTTGGTGAACGCAAAACGGGGGCGCTACCAGATGCTCGAGCTCCCGGAGCGTGTCAGCTCGCGTCCGATGCCGACGATCGAAGTCGTCGACATGAACAAAATCAAACGATGGGACATGCCGTCTGAGAATCTTTCGCCCCAGCTCCATCAAGCAATCGAGGAGACCCTGGCCAAGAACGGCCAAGTCATCATCCTCTACAACCGGCGCGGCTTTTCCAGCTACTTGCAATGCACAAGCTGCAATGAGGTTCTCACCTGCCCGCATTGTTCGGTCACCATGACCTATCACCGTGGCAAGAATCGCGTGCTTTGCCATTACTGTGGTGAGTCTTCTGCTCCGCCGAAGTATTGTAAGATCTGTCGCGATTCGAAGACTTCTCGGGTGGAGACATTCCCGGGGGTAGAAGTCACTGAAAAGCAGGCGCAGGCTGTCGAGTCTGTCGGGCTTCTCGAACCCAGAGGAGCGGGCACCGAGAAAATCGTGGACGAGATCGGCGCGCAATTTCCACAAGCGCGACTGGTCCGCCTTGATCGCGATACGACCACCCGAAAAGACTCATATCGGAAGATCCTCGGCAGCATGCGGTCGGGAGACGCCGACATCTTGGTCGGTACGCAGATGATCGCCAAGGGTCACGACCTGCCGGGCGTCACGCTCGTGGGAATCATCGATGCGGATGTGGGGCTCCATACCCCTGACTTTCGTTCGAGCGAGCGGATCTATCAGCTCATTACGCAAGCCGCCGGGCGCGCAGGCCGAGGAACCGAGCCGGGCCGGGTCATTGTACAGACCCGCGAGCCCCATCACCCCACTATTGTCGCAACAGTCACGGGCCGGTTCGCCGCCTTTGCACGATACGAGCTCGAGTACCGGAAAAAGCTCACCTATCCGCCGTTCGGAAAGCTCATGCGTGTCGTCGTGTCCTGCCCAGATCAGCAGGACGCTTTCCGCGCAGCGGAAGCGACTCGCGCAGCAATTGATACCCTGATTGCGCACGCCAATTCCCAGCCGGCTTTCACCTCGGACGACGAGAGCCAATCTCCGCAGTCAGGAGACGTTACTGCGCTCGGACCGGCACCCGCGCCCCACGAGCGCCTTCGTGGACGATGGCGATGGCATATTCTGGTCAAAGCAACTTCGCCGCGAGTACTGTCGCATATCGCGGGACAGCTCAACCAGTGGCGGCTCGGTGTAAAAGAGTTCGAGGACTTCCGGGTCGCGATCGACGTCGACCCGTATGATATGCTGTAGTCGATCGAACGGAACTGCTCAGAAACCTACTGTTTCCCTCTTCGCCTTGCGATATCCGCCCAAGCTGAGTGCTTATGCTTGCCCCTCATCCAGTTGAGATTGTCGCTTATGACCCGCAGTGGAAAGTCAGTGCGCAAGCGGAATCCGATCGGCTTCATGCGGCATTGGGGACGTCGCTTGTGACGGTACATCACATCGGATCCACCTCGGTTCCCGATCTGTGCGCCAAACCAATTATCGATCTCATCCCAGTGTTCGCCACAGAGATCGCTCTCGACGACAGTCGGCCGCTCATCGAGTCGCTGGGTTATCGCTGTTGGGGAGAGCTCGGGCTGCCCGGCCGCAGATTCTGCACCTACGACGACCCCGTTACGCACCGCAGAAGAATTCATCTTCACGGTTATCTCGTGGATTCTCCGGAGATCGACCGACACATCGCCTTTCGGAACTACCTCCGCGCTCACTCAGAGGTGGCGCGCGAATACGAACGGGTGAAGCAGGCGTGTCGCACGCAGCACCCGTCGGACTCGCAGGCATACAGCCTTTGCAAGAGCGATTGGATCAAGCGCGTCGAGCGGGCCGCGCTTGAAACTCTGTCCGGAGACGGACGCACAGGCTAGTCCGCGCGCAGCTCGCTCGACGCGGGCGCCTTCACCGGAAACCGCTTTTCGGAGCACGCTCCTGTTCGAATGCGGATCTTCGCTCGACCGTGCAGTCCTAGATCTGCACATCGGTCGCTCGCTTCTGTACACGCGCCAAGAACCACAACGAGAGCAAAAAGAAAGCGGCTCCGTACGTTATTCATCGCTCTTCCCCCTTGAGCGCAGGTGCGACAAGCGCCTCCGGCTCAAATATCCCGTAGAGCGCGGGCAATATGAACAAAGTGAGGAGCGTGGAGCTGATCAGCCCACCAATGACAACCGCTGCAAGCGGCTTCTGAATTTCACTCCCGGGTCCGGTGGCGAACAACATCGGCAACAATCCGAGGGCTGCGACACTTGCCGTGATAACGACCGGTCTGAGCCGCAGCACTGCGCCCTTAACGACTGCGAGCTCGAGGTTGCTTCCTTGGCGCCGCAGCTCATTGAAGTAGCTCACCATCACGATACCGTTCAGAACGGCAACTCCAAAGAGCGCGATGAATCCGACACTCGCGCTGACACTCAGATTGAATCCACCGAGATACAGCGCCAAAATACCGCCAATCAGCGCAAACGGGATGTTGAGAATAATCAGAAGGGCCTGCCTCACCGACCCGAAAGAGCTGAAGAGAAGCAGGAATATCGCAGCGATTGTCGCCGGCACGACGATACTGAATCGCTTCATTGCGCGTTGCTGGTTCTCGAACTGGCCGCCCCAAGTCATGAAGTAGCCGGGAGGAAACTTTACGGCCGTTTCGATCTTCGCCTTTGCCTCCTGAACAAAGCTTCCAATGTCACGTCCGGAAACGTTGCACTCGATGACGATTCTGCGCTGCGCTGCCTCGCGGCTGATTTGAGCTGGGCCTTCGGTAACATACACTCGCGCGAGCTGTCCCAGAGGCAGAAGCGCCCCCCTCGGTGACGGGATCAAGATATCCCGGATCGGTGACACATCGTTTCGCGCAGAATCGGGGAATCGCACCGCAAGTCCGAAAACCTTCTGCCCTTCATAGACCTTCGTGGCCTCTTTCCCACCGATTGCAGTCTCAACGACCTGTTGAACATCGTCCACGTTGATCCCGTATCGAGCGATCTTCTCCCGGTCGATTTCAACTTCGAGGTAAGCGAGGCCGCTTACTTTCTCGACGTTCACGTCTTTCGCCCCCGGAATTTTGGCGAGCACACGAGACACGGCTTCCGCTCTGTCTTTCAAAACGTCCAGGTCTTCGCCGAAGATCTTGATGCCGACTGCGCTTTTGACGCCGCTCACAAGCTCATCCACTCTGAGCGCGATGGGCTGGGAAAAGCTCGACGCTAAGCCTGGCAGCTCCGAGAGCGCTTCACGCATCTTCTCCACCAGCTCTTCTTTTGAATCAGTTGTCTGCCACCGATCATGAGGCTTCAACGTGATGATCACGTCACTGAGCTCGACCCCCATCGGATCGGACGCGATGTCGGCGCGCCCGGTTTTGGAGACAACATCGATGACCTCCGGGAATTGTTTGAGGATCCGCTCAGCTCGGACCTGCAGGTCGAGTGATTGCGGAAGCGAGATACTGGGTATCCGAAACGTCTGAGCAGCGATTGAGCCCTCATCCAGTGCCGGGAGAAATTCCGTCCCGATAGACGGAACAAGGCACAGCGAACCGAGAAGGCTCATCGTTGCCGGTATCACCACCCACCTCGGACGTTGAACGCACGGTGTGAGGCACTTCAGATACAGATGCTTGAGCCACCGAATGTGCCTCGGTTCGTGTGATTCGGAGCTCAGCTTCAGGAAAAAGGTGCAAAGCATCGGCACGAGAGTCAGCGACAGGATGACAGAACCGAGCAAACCGTACGAAATGGTAAAGGCGAGTGGGCTGAACATCTTGCCTTCGAATCCCTGCAGCGTAAAAAGCGGCAAGAAAACGATAATGATGATCGCGATACCGAAGACTATCGGTCGTCCGACCTCCTGTGCTGCGTAGAGCACGGTCTCACGTTTGCCGCGATGCACATGTTTCTCGCCGGAGTCGTGTTTCTCCGAGAGATGTCTGTGAATGTTCTCGACCATGACAACGGCGCCATCCACCATCATACCGATGCCGATAGCGAGCCCACCGAGCGACATGAGGTTCGCGCTCAGACCGACCCACTTCATCATGATGAAGGCGAAGAGGGCGGCAAGCGGCAGCACTGCGGTGACAATGAGGGCGCTTCGTATCTCGCCCAGAAGAATAACGAGCACGATGAGCACGAAGATTGCCCCCTCTCCGAGGGCCTTGGTCACCGTGTGGATTGCCTGCTGTACGAGGTCTGTTCGGTCGTAGAACGGCACGAGCTCAACGCCTTTCGGCAGCGCCTTCTGGATATCCGGCAGCCTTTCCTTCACTGCATTCACGACGTCTCTGCCGCTCGCGCCCTTCAACATGAGGACGATACCCGCTACTGCCTCTCCTTGCCCATTTGC
The DNA here is from genome assembly GCA_046328905.1 of Bdellovibrionota bacterium. Lineage (GTDB taxonomy): Bacteria > Bdellovibrionota_C > UBA2361 > SZUA-149 > CAZDWZ01 > JAXLVP01. The sequence continues at coordinate 2,138,116 of JAXLVP010000001.1, read as the reverse complement.
AGTAACGGCACCCTGCCGGAGCTCCGACCCGATTCGGACATCAGCAATGTCACGGATAGAGATCGGCGTATGCTCCTGCGTCGTGACGATGATGTTCTCGATGTCTTCGAGCGACTGGACGAGCCCCAGCCCGCGAACAACATACTGTTCGGACTTGTGCTCGATAAAATTCCCGCTTGCGTTCGAATTGTTCTTCTCGAGAGCCTCGAAGACCTGCGGCAGGGTCAGGCCGTACGAAGTGAGCCGATCGGGCCTGACAATCACCTGATACTGTTTCACCTCGCCGCCGAACGAGTTGACGTCCGTTACTCCCGGCACCGTTCTCAGCAAAGGTCGGACGATATAATCCTGAATAGTCCTCAGCTCGGTCGCATCGTGCTTCGGATCTTTACTCACCAACGTGTATTGAAAGACCTCTCCGAGCCCGGTTGTGATGGGTCCCAGCTCAGCTTCGACTCCCGCGGGCAGCTTGTCGCGTGCCCCCTGGAGGCGTTCGAACACGAGCTGCCGGGCAAAGTAGTCGTCGACACCGTCCTCAAAAACCACGGTGATTGCGCTCAGGCCAATCTTCGACACCGATCGCACTTCGGTCAGCCGAGGCAGCCCCGCAAGCTCCACCTCGATCGGCCGAGTCACCAGCTTCTCGACTTCCGGCGGAGACATGGCGCCCGCGGTTGCGAGAACCTGGACCTGAACGTTGGTTACATCCGGAAAGGCATCGATCGGAATCTGCTTCACCGCGAGCAGGCCGAAGCAAAAAAGTGCGGCGCTACCGAGGATGACAAGCAGCCGTTCTCTGACGGCGAACTGGAGGATCGCGTGAATCATGTTACTCCTCCCCCAGCTCGCCTTTGAGCAGCTCAGATTTCAGAATGAAGCTGCCTTCAGTGACCACTTTCTCGCCCGGCTCGAGCCCCTCGAGCACTTGAACTTTCCCCTGCTCCTCGAGCCCCAAACGCAGGACTCGCTTCTCGAAAGTGGTGTCGGTGACGGCTACAAACGCTATCTGCTCAGACTCCTCGGTCTGCAGCGCGTCATCGGAGATCACGAGAACGTTATTGAGAACGGTCGTCGCGATCTCCACATCCGCGAACATCCCGGCCTTCAGCGCGTGTTCGGAGTTGTCGACCGCGATTCGAGCCTCGAGCGTACGAGAGTCGGGCTCCACCTGATTGCCGATCCGAACCACCCGCCCCTGGAAGCGCCGCTCTGGGTAAGACAGCACGGAGAACGTGGTCTCCTGGCCGAGCTTCACCGCCCCGATGTCGCGCTCTTTGATCTCCGCGATAACCCACAGGTTGTCAGGGTTGGAGATGGTGTAGATCTCCCTCGCTCGATCCACGTTCTCGCCCGGAGAACCTTGTCGCTCGATGACGACGCCGTCAATCGGCGATCGTATCTCGAGGGTCTTGCCCAGAAGCTCCGGCGATTGAACGCGAGCGAGAACATCACCGACGTGAACCCGGTCGTTGATATCGGCGCTGAGCGAAACAATTCGTCCCTCCAGAGTCGAAGTGACCTTTGCTGTTTTGTTGAGGTCCAAGCTCACTCGGCCGACGGCCTTCAGCGTCATGCTGAGGCTGCCGAGCTCTGCCGTCTCAGTCTTCAGCGTAATATGTGAAAGATTTTCTTTCGTCAGCTCGACGATATTGCTTGGAGTGTCGGTCTCGGGTTCGTCGGCGTGCGTCTCTTGAGCAGCCGATCCGCAGCTTGCGGCAAAAGTTGACAACGCGCAGAGCGCGAAAAGGAACAGGAGTTGTTTCATGACGTTTTACCGATTGTTCTTGGATTGATGTTCGATTGGTGCCCCGACCGCCGCTTGCAGCTCGGCAAACGCGTCGATGAAGGTTCGGAGGGAGTCGTAGTAATCCGCCAAGGTCTCGAAGTACGTCCGCTTGGCATCGAGATAGAGAAGTGCGGTCGTTCCCGTCGTCGCGTAGCTTCGTTCCGCTTGCTGCATGGCGTTTTTCAACTGTTTCCTGAATGCGGGCGAGAACAGTGCAACCTGCTTCTGAGCGAGGCGCAGTTTCTCCGCGGACGAGAGCGCTGCGGCCGAAATCTCGCGCCGGAGAGCCTGCAGCTCCGCTTTTGCCTTTCGCTGCTCCGCTTCCGCTTTCTGAATCTCCCCTGATTTGTCATCCCAAAGGGGCAGGGGCACAGAGACCGAAATGCCGTAGACCTGCTCGTCATCGGAGTATTCGATCGAGGGCCCTGCGGTCAGGTCCGGATGGCGACTGAGCTTGGCTGCAGTGACATCCAGCTCTGCTTTCTCGACCGAAAGTAACTGCGCTTTCAGGTTCGGGTTTTCTTTGAGAGCATGCTCAATCGAATCGCTCGTGGGGGCGACTTCGGGAAGCTGCTCGATCCTGAGGGACACCTGGACCAAAGCTCGGGGATCTCGACCAAGTAGGCTCGCGAGCTCTATTTGAGCCTGTTTCAGTGCAGACTCGGCGTCGCCGAGGGACTTCTTCGCAGCAATCAGCTCCGCTTGCGCACGAACGGCCTCGACGTCTGACGCATAGCCCGACTCGGCTCGTTGCTTCGTTGCTTCGGCGAATTCAGTGCTCGATTGAACTTGCTCGCCGCGAAGCTTGTGAAGCTCCTTTGCCAGAACAACTTCGTAAATCGACTTCTCGACTTTGGCCGCGAGCTGAAAGCGGAATCCGGACAGTGCCGTCTCCGCCATCGCAACCTCCTTCTCGGCTATCGCTCTGCGAAGGACGCGTTTTCCGGGATATTCGATGAGCTGCCCCAGCTCGAGCGTTCCTTGAAACGCGCTGCTTCCGGACTCATCGCGGGTCGATGGAGTTCGTTTCCACGCGGGTAAGACGCTCAGCTCCGGGTTCTCCCATTTCCGAGCGATCCGGATCTCACCCTTTGCCCCCTCAACTGCTTGTTCAAGGGCGATGATCTCCGGATTGTTCTGCATCGCCTCAGCGATGAACGCGGGCGTAGCAGAGTCGGAGGTGACATCCTCCGCAAAGGCAGTCCAAGGTAGAACGCACGACAGTGCGGCCGATAGAAAGATACGGTTTCGTCTTCGAAGCATAAACGCGTCGCAGAAAAGCAGCAGTGTTAAGAAAACGGTAGTAAATTGCTGTCCAGCCGAATGTGCTGGAATGCGACCGGTTCAGATCAGCAGTGGGAATGCGTTCGCTGGGAACGCGGCGTGCGGACGCGAAAGAGAGTGGAGCTCGAGTCGAGAGAGCTCTGACCGAGGTGGAGAGAAAGAATAAGCGGTTTGTTCGAGGAGGACGGAAACGGGCAAGACCGGGATGAGAGCCGCGGACTCCGCAATCTGCTGATCCGCAGCTCTGACAGCCCCGGATTTTGGGGAGTTACACGGATCGTCGATGCACGTTCCTTCGTGTCCGCAGTCAGCGCTCTGATTCGCGCAACCGAGGCACTCATGCGCGTAGATGCCGAGCGCGCACATGCTCGGTGCGGCGATGTAGACAAATACGGCGATGAGGAACGAAACGAATCGCATGAACGGTGCCTGCCGAAAATCAGGTCTTTCGACCAGTTACCACGGTGAAATATTCATGTCACCAAGCTATCGGCAGGAAGCAGCAGATCCCAAAACAAAAAGTGCAAACAGAAACCGACAGGATCAGCGAAGCTCGGCACCGCCCGTTTTCACAAACAGTGGCGCATGCTCGTCGAGCGCCTCGCTCATCACGCCCAAGGCAGAAGGCACATCGGGTCGGGGCAGTTCTGTCGATAGAAATCGAGCTTCGATCGCTCGCCGACGCCGGGATAATCGCCCTTCCACTCGCCCGGATCGACTATGAGTTGGAAATGGAGGTGCGGAGGCCATCCTCCGTTGACGCTTTTGTCTCCTAACGATGCGATCGGCTCGCCGCGTGTAATCGGCTTGCCCACGAAAAGGCCGGACAGCGACTCTCGACTGAGATGCCCGTAAAGTGTGATTAACTGGGCACCGCCGAGATCGTGCTCGATCAAAATCGTCGGTCCGTAATCGAGGAAATTCTTGTTCTCCTGAAAGCTGTGGATCTTCCCATCGAGCGGAGAGAAGATCGGCGTTCCTGCCGAGACCCAGATGTCGATGCCGAGATGAATTGTGCGGGGTTCTGCCCCTTCAAAGTGTTCGCTCGTTCCGTAGAGCGCGCGCTCTTCAAGATAGCCCCCGTATCCAAGGGTGGCGCCGCGGCTCGTGATCGCTCGCTCCACGTATTCGGCAAGCCCTTCGGTCGGCGTTATCTTCGCCTGCTTCAACTCTTGGTTGTTGACCGAAAGATCGAGATGAACAGCGCTGTGCGTTCCAACCTCATAAGGAACAACAGGCGCAAAAGCGCACGTTCTGCGGAGATTGAGGAGCGCTTCGTCGAGTTGCGAATTCATTCGGATTGCTCTCCGTAGCCGTAAAGAGTCGCAAATGCGACCTGCATATCTGCTTGTTCAATATAAATCATCAGCTCAGTCGTCGTCGATGCAATCTCGATGACGTTGATGCCTTGAAAGTAAAGCTGTTGGAACACGAAGTGGAAGAGGCCCGGATTGTTGACGCGCTGTTCATCGAGCGTAACGCCCAAGCATCCGAGTCCGCGCCGCAACTGAAGTGGCGCAACCGGAATAAGCTCGCCGAGGAGAGCGAGATTCTTCTCTTCGATGATGATTGTGACTTCCCGCTGACCTTCAGTAACCGTGATGTAGCCGCGCTTCCTGCGCACTTCTCGGTAAAGCTTCGCCACATCGGCATGAATATTCTGACGGAGATCGAAACTGACGATCGCGAGCCCCGATTGAGCGCTCACCGTGCTGATCGCTTGCGTCGGCTCAACCACCGCGCGCTTCTTCTGTTGGGCTTTCCGTAAGCGCGAAAGCGCCATAAGGATTGCGCTCGGCTGAACGGTTTTTTTACTTCGCGCTTCCACAAGCGGGTGCAGGAACGTCGATACTTTGGTGAGGTTGAGGAGGTCGTTTTGCAGCCCGGTCTGCAGGAAAGGGTTCTTCTGGATGAGTGCTGCGACCGTGTCCGGGACCTTGATCATCTGTTACAAATATAACAGCCCGCGCATATTTTCAACGAGAGTGTTAGCGTGCTGCCCATGAGCACCTTCTGTTCGAAAAACCACGGCGGGGCCTGACGACGTCAGACTCCCGCCGGGTTCCCCGATTGCCTCATATTCTCCCCCGTTTCAGGCGAACGCGATGTTGACCGGCTGCTCGGGAGTAGACGCGGCAGCCTTCGCGGCGGCCTTCTGCTCTTCCCATGCGAGCTTCTTGTCGAACTTCGCGTTGCCGACGAGCACCGGGTGATTGGGGTTGGCGCGGTGAATCTCGAGCAGCTTCGCGTCGCGCTGCTTCGTATTCACGTAAGTGCCCCACTTGTAGCCGGCCTTTCGATGCGTACCCATCAGGTGCGCCTCGAACGTCTCGACATCGCCGGCATCGGCGATCTCGCCGCAGAGCCAGCGGAGCTGGTCCATGCAGAGCTGTTGATTGCGGCGGCGGACCGTCATGTAGGTGGCATCCGGAGCGACCGGTTCGCGAAGCACACGAACGATCGGCCCCTGATCGATGCCGGGAGTCATGAAGTGAAGAGTCGCACCCTGTTCGCCGGTGCTCGCGGTGCCCTCGACCAGCGGCCACGTATCGTAGACCATCCCCGGAATCGTTTCCGTCGAGGGATGGATATTGAGCGGGAGCAGCGTCGTCTGGAGATGGTTGGGTTTGAACAAGAACTCCTGGTAATGCGAGATCATGACACCCCAGCGAGTCGAGCAGATCAGCTCATCGGCCTCCGCCTTTGCGCGGTGCAGCTCGGCGAGACGCGCTTCGCGCTCGTCGGGCGTCTCGTACTTCGGGCGGCTGAAGCGATCGATCGGATCGTGGAGGACGGTGACGTTGTGGATGCTGTGGTCAGCCAGCATGGCGAGCGCAGCGTCCTTGAGCGTGCTGTCGGCGACGAGCAGGATCGGCTGGTCCTTGAGCCTGTTCGAGGACGGACGACGGGCAGAGGTGGAACGGGAATCACGTGACATCGGGGAAGGTCCTTTCCGTAGGGAGAATCTAACCTGTATTGAACGTTGTGTTTGGGCAGCAGCGCCGCACGCTTTGGTCAGAGGCCAAACCGCGCAGCGCGCTGAGCGAAATCTTCCCGTTTTTGGAAAGGGATCACGTCCCGAGCGGAGCCGCTCGGTGCGAACCTGTAATGAGAGATCAAATTGAGGCTTGGATCGGTTTTAAGTGGCGCCGCCCGGCCAGTCGAATTTTATGGGATTTGTGTTAGTTTTTTGGAGAATTTGTTAGGTTTGCAACAACAAATCGAACAAGACGTTCGGCGTGGTCCGTCGGAGAACGGCCTTAGCGTGCTGCTTTAACTGCTTTGAAGAACTGCTCGAGCAAGCTTGCGTCCTTCTTCCCCGGCGCCGATTCGACACCGCTCGCGACGTCGACAGCAAAGGGTCGGAACTGGCGAATTTTCGATTCGACATTTTCCGGGCGGAGGCCGCCGGCAAGAAACACTTTCGCAAAATCGACCTCGCTCGCAATCCTCGAGAGTAAAGGCTCGGGGACCTCGGAGCCTGTTCCACCGGGCGCACCGGGCTGGTAGCTGTCAACGAGAAGGTAGTCTGCTACCTTCGCGAGCTCCGCAACGTGCTCAGCGGTGTGGCCGCTCCCGAGCCGGATCGCCTTCATCACGCGCCACTCGTTCCACCCCTCGATGAAGGAAACATCCTCGTCCCCGTGAAACTGCAGAGTGTCGAGCGCCACCATACGAGCGATCTGACTCACCTCTTCCCGCGACGAATTGACGAAGACGCCCGTCATCCAAGCCTGCTTGGGCAGCATGCGGACGATCGTTTGAGCATCAGCGGGTGCGATGTAGCGAGGGCTCTTCGGGTAAAAATTGAAGCCCAGCGCGTCGGCTCCGAGCGCTAAGGCGAGCTTCGCATCCTCGAGCGTAGTAATCCCGCAGACCTTGATTTTTGTCATACAGAGCGGGCCGTAAAGCTGACGACTTCCTCAAGCTTCTTGCGCGCAGCGCCGCTCTGCAGCAGCTCGCGAGCGCGCACAATTCCTGCCTCGATCGAGCTGTCGAGACCGGAGATAGAAAAGGCAGCTCCTGCGTTAAGCTCGACGAGCTGAGCGCGCGGGCTTGTCTCACCGGCGAGCACACGACTTACCTGAATGGCAGATTCTACGGGTGCAGCGCCGCGAATATCGTCTAGGCCGGCGCGGCGGAATCCATACTGCTCGGGCTCGATCTGATACTCCCGGAGCACCCCGTCCCTCAGCTCACAGACGTGGGTCCGGGAGCAAAGACTCATCTCATCCAAGCCATCTTCACCGCTTACCACGAGCGCAGCGTCCGTTCCGAGGCGAGCAAGGGCTCCAGCCATTCGCACGACCATGTCTCTGTTACTCACACCGAGAAGCTGACATCGAACGCCCGCGGGATTAACGAGCGGACCGAGAAAATTGAAGATCGTGCGCTTTCCTAGCGTGCGGCGAATCGTTTGCACTCTTTTTGTTGCCGGATGGAACGCAGGGGCGAAGAGAAAAGTAAAACCAGTCGAGCGCAGGCAATCAGCAAGCGCCTGGGGAGAAAGATTGAGCTTCATTCCCAGGGCTTCGAGCACGTCGGCGCTGCCGCAAGCGCTGCTCACCGCCCGGTTGCCGTGTTTCGCGACGAACAGCCCGCCAGCGGCACAAGTTAATCCGACGACCGTTGAGGTGTTGAACGTGTTGAGCCCGCTGCCGCCGGTGCCGCAGGTATCGAGCAGAGTCGACGGCGAAAGCGCGCTCGTATCAAGGGGCACCAAATGCTTCCGCAATGAGCGCGAAGCACCGACGAGCTCGTTCGTTGTCGGCAGTCGCGAGCTGGTGTGCAGTAAGTACGCGCGGATCTGATCGTCGGAGAGCTCATCAGAGCCGTCTCCGAGAAATTTCTCGAAGAGCTCAAATGTCTCCTCTTCGCTCAGACTTTCCTGAACCAGAAGCTTTTCCACGGCATCTTTCATGCTTGCTATCTATAAAGTGACTCTTTAGAGTCTGCTCATCATGGGCCCTGCAAAGTTTTTCCGGCCTTGCGCAAAGAACCTTGCCCATTCGTGAAACTTTCAATCTGAAATCTTTACCATGAAACTCAGCGTCAACCATACTCCGCTCAAGAAGCTCAAAACCGACCTGCTGGTGATACCCGCAGCGCCGGCGGCCGGGGACTCGAAAAAATCGACGGCCGCAAAGAAGCCATGGGCGAGGTTCGACGCAGGTGTTCTCGCCGAGATCCGAGAGCTGAACGGCACGGTCGCGGCCAACCTAGGCGACCAAATTGAGCAGCTCGGATACAAACCAGCGTCAGGAAAGCGTCTCGACTACTTCGTCGGCCCACGGGCGAGAATCGGCGTCGTCCGCATTTCCGGTCTGAACAGCTTTCGCATGACCGAAAAGGGTTCGCTCGACGAATGGCGGAAGCTCGGCGGCGACGCCTATCAAAGCGCGAAGCGCCTCCGCTCGAAGAGCATGGCGATCTCGCTCGGCAACGCTCCGGCGGGCTTGAGCGATCAGATTGTGGAAGCGGTCGTCGAGGGATTGCTCCTGGCGGAATACGAATTTACCGAGTTTAAAGGCACAAAAGCCGGAGCCAAAGAGCGCAAGAAAGAGCTCGTGGTGGAGCTTCTCTGCGGCAAGCGGTCGGCTAAGGAAGTGGAAGCGGCTGCAAAACGCGCATCCGTCTGGGCTGACGCTGTGCGCTTTGCTCGCGACCTCGTGAACACCCCGCCGAGCGATATGACTCCCGATGAGCTTCTGAGCCGAGCTCGGAAAGTCATTGCAGGAAAGCGTGGTCGTGTTCGACTGAAGGCTTTCGGTCGCTCCGCCTTGCGCAGGATGAAGGCGTTTTCGTTGCTTGGGGTTGCTCGAGGAAGCGACGCTGAGCCCTACCTGCTCCATCTCGAGTACCGCCCCCAGAAGCGCACCAAGGGGCAAAAGGTCATCACCCTCGTCGGCAAAGGCATCACCTTCGATAGCGGCGGCCTTTCGATCAAGACCGGCAAAGGAATGGAGGACATGAAATGCGATATGGCCGGAGCGGCATGCGTTCTTTCCGTCCTTCGCGCGCTCCTCAACCTGCCGGCGGCCGATCAGCCGAAGCACGAGATCCATATTCTCATTCCGACAGCCGAAAACATGATCAACGGGGACAGCCTCAAACCGGGAGATGTGATCTCGGCGATGAACGGCAAAACGATCGAGGTGCTCAACACCGACGCTGAAGGCCGACTGATCCTAGCAGACGCCCTGAGCTACTCGAAGAAGCTGAAAAGCGATCTGATTATCGACCTCGCTACGCTGACCGGAGCATGCATCGTCGCGCTCGGTTCAGATTATGCCGGTATGTTCTCCAACGACCGTGCGATTGAACAGAAGCTTCTTCGCGCCGGTGAGCTGTCGGGCGAGCACCTCTGGCCGCTTCCGCTTGCGACCGAATACCGCTCTCAGATGGAAAGCGACGTGGCAGACATCAAGAACATCGGGAACGGAGGACCCGGAGCAATCCTGGGAGCCCTGTTTCTCAAGGAGTTCGTCCCCGAGAAGACCCCGTGGGTTCACCTCGACATCGCCGGCCCCGCGTTTTCGGGTCGCTCGAACGAATACATCAAGCGCGGCGGGACAGGATTCGGAGTGCTGACGCTGGGGCGTCTCCTTCGGGATCTCTGAGTCGGTACCCGTCTCTTCCGGTACCAAGCTGTCCACTTTTCGCAGCCGTAATCAGGTCCGCGCCTTCTTTAGCCCATCCCCGCAGCTTTCTGCGCAGATTGTTACATGGCCTTCACAGTGGAATGTACATAATCGTACTGAAACGCACAGCTGCTCCTGGTTGAACTAGCCATTAACTAGCCGAATTAATTAGTTCCGATAACTCCATTTCGGTCAGCCGCCGTTGGCCGATAACTTGCAAAGCCTATCTAAATTGTCGGTTGTGCTTCGTTCTTTCTGTGGTTGCATCTGGATGTATGGCGGTTGGGTCAAGGGTGAAGCCGCTGCCCGTTTTGTCAGAGCTAGATCCTCGTGATCGCTAACGGTTTCCAGAGCAAGGGTTTTAGAAGTGAAAGTTCGAAGTCGCGCGTCTTTGCTGTTCTCACTCTGTCTTTTGGTTGTCGGCACCGCCTCGTTGGCGAGCGCCCAATCGATCACCATGCTTTCGCCGAGTTCCAACAGCTCAGTTCGCGAAGGCGATGATTTCGCCACCACCCAGTTAGGTAACGCCTGGGACTTCAACGAACGGCGAGATATCGGCTGGGAAGAGAACTTCGTCGGTTCTTCTATCGGAGTTTCAAACGGAGTCTGGAGCGGAGTGAACGCCGTCGCGGGCGGTTATGTTTTCCCGTTGTTTCCCGGATTCAAAGGCGCGCTTCAAGCTGAGCCGCTCGAGGGCGACAAGTCCCTCCCGAGCTTCGGTATCAGTCATCGCATCGACGCTTCGAAGTATACGCGGCTCTGCTACAAGAGTCGGAACTCCAGCCGCTCGGCGTATGCCGTTTACTGGTCGAACGACGAGTCCAGGCCGCAGTATTTCCCCGATGGCGCGAACAAGGGTGCGAGCTACGACGGGTATTATCCGTATCCGTGGAACCTCGGCATCTTGAACACCGACTGGCAGATTTACTGCTTCGACATGAGCAATCTGGCTAGCTCGTTCGAGATCACCGCCGGAAGCTGGTCCGGGCAGATCTTCGGGCTTCGGCTCGATCCGTCCGTCGGCGGCGGCGCCGGTGCGCAAACCGATATCGACTGGGTGAGGCTCGTCGACCCCTCGACTTCGCCTGATATCACCATCAGCTGGCAAACGAGCGGAATCAGCAACCAGCTTTTCAGAACTATCTACGTCGACACCGACAACAGCGGCTACGACGGTGTGCCGATCAAGCGGTTCGTGACCGGCACCGACCCAGGCACCTTCAGCTTCAATAGCGGATCACTTCCGCCGGGCACGTATTACTTCTACGTCACCGCTCAAGCGACCACTCCGGGCGCTCTTTCCGGTGCGCCCATCCGCAGTAATTACTCTGCACGGGTGACCATCAACGCTGCGCCCTCGGCAACGGTGCTCGCGCCATCATTCACCTCCGGGGCCGAGTATTCGAGCACCGAAAATGCGAATGCATGGGATATGGATGGACCGGCAGACGTTGTAAACCTGGACCGAGCAAACTATCCGGACGTGCTGCGCCAGTTCTCGGGCGAAAGCTTCTCACCGAACCCATCTGCGCAGGACGCGGGCGTGTTCCAAGCAATCGCGAATGTTCCGCTGCCCGGATTTACGGAAAGCGATGACCAAATTCATCTGAATATTCGCAGCGGCCGTCCGATCGAGGCAGGCAAATACCGCTACCTCGCTTACCGGATCGCCGCGGACGACACCAACTTTCCGACCATCTCCGACAAAGTCCGCGATGGTTGGGTGACCCGTCCGATCTGGTGGAACAATGACGTCATCGGCGACGGCGGCGATCCGGGTGGTAACGTGATGTATGAAGGTTGGCACAATTACGGTCTCGACCTCTGGAACCTGCCGCTCGAGCGGGGAATTCCTTGGCTTGGCAACTCGACGATCAGCCACCTGCGTATCGATCCGCTGGAAACCCATATTCCAACCTGGTTCTTCCTGGATTGGGTAAAGTTATATGCTGAAAACCACAGCTCGAACGGCCAGTACACGATTTCGTGGAACATCGCTGACGGCGACAACAGCTCGTTCACAGTATCGCTCTACTACGATACCGATCGATCGGGTTTCGATGGAACTCTCATCACAACCCTCAACAACGTCACCGCCGGAGCGAACTCCTACGTCTGGGACACTTCAGGCCTAGCGAACGGATCCAAATACTTTATCTACTTGGTAGTGAGTGATGGAGTGAACACGAGTAAGTTCTACTCTCCTGCAGACGTGACGATCGGAGACTATGTTCCGGCGCCGCAGCCGCGAATCGGTCGTGCGCAGTTCGACTACGACGGCGACGGGAAGTCTGACCTCGCGGTCTACAAGCCCGGCACCGCGTCTGCAAAGACTCGGAAGAAGAAACCGAAGCAGCCGAAGGTGAAGACCACCTACTCGAATGTATTTCTCTCGAAAACCAATACGATCGCGCAAAATGCCCATCCCGATCCCACCGCGAAGCTCGTCGGATTGGACTTGAACGGTGACCACATTACCGACCTCATCACCGTCGGGACCAATGCTGCGAACAACCTGATCTACTGGACGGGGACGCTCTCGAGATCCGGTCTCGCTTACAGCCGCATGTTCGGCATCGGTGGCGACGTGCCGTTCAAAGGTGACTTCAACGGCAATGGAACCGATGAGATCGGCGTTTACCGAAACGGACAGTGGTTCGTAATGAATGAGCTCAATCAGATGCTCGCCTACTATTGGGGTCTGCCTGGAGACGTTGCGGTTCCCGCCGACTACGATGGCGACGGGATTACCGATATCTCAATCTGGCGTCCGAGCGATGGCACCTGGTGGATTCTCAACTCGGGAGCTGCCGCGGGTTATGCCGGCGGCCAGGGCCTGACCAATGTCCAGTGGGGACTTTACGGCGATGTTCCGGTTCCCGCCGATTACGACGGAGATGGTCGTGACGACATCGCTGTTTGGCGCCCGACTGACGGCAACTGGTATATTCAGTATAGCAAGACGAACACGATCGGAGTCGTTCAATGGGGTTCCGGCTACTTCGGCGATGTACCTTTCAAGGGTCTCGACCGCAACGGTGACGGCAAAGCGGACTTCGTGGTTTTCCGACCGGGCGCCGGGATCTGGTATATCAATTACGGTAATGGTCAGAGCACAGCCGTCGTGTTTGGGGGTGCCACCGACGTGCTGCCTACGAACCATTAATCGGCCCACTCTTTGGAGCGGTCCGGGAGTTTCGGCTCCCGGACCGGCCAATCTCTCCTAAGTTGACTAATCGCGGCGGAACCAGCCAAATACGGCTGTGAAAGCCGTACAAAAACAGTTCACCTCTCCCCCTCTCGGCGAGCTTCATCCGCTCTCGGCAGAAATCACCCGCGTGCCGCCGATCTACCTGCGCATGCTGGGGCTATTGGTGATCGGCGCCGCATTCTTTTTCTTTTCGAACCCTCAGGTGCCTGCCTACCGCGGCTTCGCCAAGCTCACCTGGGAGAAGATCGAGCACGGAACAGCCGGTACGCCCGAAAGCTTGCGCAGCGTTCCGGCGGATGATGCATTTCTCGCGTTCTCTTACGAAGACGACGGCGAGATCGGAGTCGCTCGAAGCGCACCGCTCGTAATCAAAGGTGCGTTTTTGGAGCTCGAGATCGCCGGCAGTCTACCGCGAAAGGATTCCAAGCCGCCTCACCTCGTCATTCTCGGCGAGGGCGGCAAAGAGGAGCACGACTTTCGGTTTGACGAGGTGCCCGGGCTCGCCCCTGAGCGATGGACCGCCTTCCATGCTTCGATCCCGCGTCATCTCGTCGACAAGACGGTTCAGATTGAGGTCCGGACGAAGCGGAGCGCGTCCGGATTCTTCTTCGCGATGAGAGATCGCGTGGATTTTTACGCGCCGCCCTCTCGTTTTTCAGCGTTGGGGTCCCAGAGCTCTCCTCTTTGGCTCTTCGTTCCTCTCTCTTTTGCGCTCGCATTGCTTTTTGCAACATCCATCGAGGAAGTTGCCCGACGAAATTTTTCGATGCCCGTTCTGTTTGCGGTGTTCATCGTCATTGCAGCTCTCGTTCAATTGCGGACGACACCATATTTTCATTGGGACGAGTGGCACGTGATCGAACGGTTCAGCAAGCTCGGGTTTCCCGGGGTGATCTACACGCACAATGAGCATTTTCTGCCGCTGTTCTTCACGTTTTACTTCGTCGAAGCGAAGCTGTTCGGGGATTTCTATGTCGGTTTTGCGCTCGTGTCCCTCGCTCTGCATGCGCTCGCCGGCCTCCTGCTCTATCGATTCCTTCAGCGGCTCGTACCGCGTACGAAACACTCGAGAGAGGCATCACTCGGAATTACCATCATGTTCCTAGTGAGCTGTCTGCACACCGAAACGATTCAGTGGGTGTTCGAGCAGTCGGTAATCCTTTGCGAGCTCATCACGCTGGCAGCGTTCCTGAGCTTGCTCGATTTTCTCTATCATCGGTCGTATCGAAGCCTTGCTCTCGTGGGCGCAGCGGCTCTCGCAGCTCCGCTTCTTTTCGGCAACGGTTTCGCGCTTTCACTCCAGCTTGGAGCTCTGGCGCTGTGCGTTCTTCTAGCGGCGCCGAAATCAGCTACGCTTCGCTATCGCCGGCTCGTCCCCCTGGCGATTGCCTGCGCGCTGTGCGCCGGATCTGCGGCAATTCTCTACGCGACTCATCGGAGCGCCGTTGGACATGGGGTGGACGTCGCCGAACAGGCCCGGCCTCTTGACCATGTTCATGAAATCTTCGATTACTTGCTCGTCGGCTCCCAATTCGGCGCGATTCTGCGCGGCAGTGGGCTATTTCCCCTTGTCCAACTCAACTCCGCTGAGCTTCTTCCCACCCTCGGCGTTCATGTCGCGCGTCCTGACATCACGCTCGGCTGGCTCGGCTTCGCGCTCAGCGTCGGCGCTCTGCTGTTTGCCGTACGGCGGAAGGAGTCACGAATGCGGAATGTTTGCTTGTGGGTTCTCGGCCAGGCGCTGGTTGTTACCTGCTTGCTTCTTCCGTCCGTAGGACGATGGCAGTTGGGCGCGAATCAGAGCCTTGCGCTCCGGTACCATTACGCCACGCTGGTCGGCGTAGCCGTCTTGCTCCTTGTTCCGATCTGTCAGTTCTTTGAGTGGGTTATGGCACCGGAAGGTTCAGCACTTCGCCGTAGACTCAGTACAGCATTCTTTGCGTTGCTCCTCACTGGGCAGCTTTTGTCCGGCCGCTTCTTCGACTATTTCACTGCCGGCGGATACAGGCACAGAATGTACGTGGCGCAGCTGAGCGATTGGCAGAAACAGCTCAAAGCTGTGAAGCCCGACGCGTCGCCAGACTACGAGGCAAGCGGCACTCCGCTGCAGGGAGCGCAGCCGATTCAACCGGTGACACTCACTCCCGGCCGACACCCGAACGAGATCTACGCAGTGCTTCACTGGCTGAACGCACGCAAATATCCGTGAGCGTGAAGCACGCTTCACGAGCGTATTGTCTTCGGTAATCGTTGAGCGCTAAAGGATCTCTGTCTCGACGACGATCGCAAGCACTTCCTTGGTTTCGACGATGCGCAGGTTATCGTCCCACGGAACGGTGATTCCGGCTTTTTTCGGTATCAGCACCACAGCGCCGAGAGGAACTCCGCTGATATTCGTTTCCTCGTCGCTGTCTGCATCAAGCGCGCTCGCCACTTCGACTACCTCGGCGATGAGGCTCTCCTGCATTGTCTGTTTGGCGCCCTCGGGCAGATACAATCCGCCGTCGGTCACATTCGCCTCAGGTCGAACGCGGACGAGCACACGCATGCCCAGAGGATTGATGCTCCGAAGCTTACGCGCGTGCGGCCGGTGGCCGCCGACTCTTTTCGAGCGGGCCTCTTCCTCCTTCCAGGTGTCGGTCAGATCGAGGGAGCCTTTCTTGTCTTGCGAATCGCTGGACATAGAGTCTGTCTTACTCGACGGTGACGCTTTTCGCCAGATTTCTCGGCTGATCCACGTCGGTGCCACGGTATACCGCCGTGTGGTAAGCGAGCAGCTGAAGCGGAACCGTGAGCACCATCGGCAGAAGCAGTGCAGGCATTTCACCGACCGCAATCATGTCCCACGCAAGGTCTTTCAGGCCGTGGTCATCGCGGTCGGTGATTGCGATAATCTGTCCACCGCGTGATTCAACCTCTTTCAGGTTGGACATCGTCTTCTCGTAGTTCGTCCCGTCATGGCCGAGCACAACAACAACAGGGGTCTCTTCGTTGATGAGGGCGATCGGACCGTGCTTCATTTCGCCCGCAGGATACCCCTCAGCGTGGATGTAAGAGATCTCCTTCACTTTCAGAGCTCCTTCGAGCGCGACGGGGTAGAGCGTTCCACGTCCGAGGAAGAGGTAATCGCTCTCTGCACGTCCGTATTTACGGGCAATCCGCTCGATCTGCTTATCGAACGTAAGGGCATCTGCGACCAGGTGCGGCAGTTTCACGAGGTCGTCCAAGTGCTGACAGGCCTGCTTTTCGGTCACGGCCTTGCGAGCGATAGCAATCTTGAGCGCGAGCAAGTACCCCGCCGTAAGCTGCGTTAGGAACGCTTTCGTCGACGCCACGCTGATCTCCGGACCGGCGTGCGTGTAAAGGACATTGCCTGCGCGGCGAGCGATCGTGGAGCCGACAACGTTACAGATCGCCATCGTTTTCGCGCCGGCATCTCCCGCAAGCGAAAGAGAACCCAACGTGTCAGCCGTCTCTCCGGACTGACTCACCGCTAGGAACAAGCTCCGTTCACCAATAACCGGTGAGCGGTAGCGAAACTCCGAACCGTAGTCCACTTCCACCGGGATGCGTGCGAGACGCTCGATGAAGAATTTGGTTACGAGACCCGCATGCCATGCGGTTCCGCACGCTACGATGGTGACCCGATCGATGTTCCGGAAGTCTTCGTCGGTCAACTTCATGTCGTCGAGCAGGACGGCGCCGTGCTCGAGGTCGATTCGACCGCGGAATGTGTCCGCAACGACCTGCGGCTGTTCATGAATCTCTTTCAGCATGAAGTGGCGAAAACCGCCCTTTTCCGCTGTCACAGGATCCCAGGTGACTGTGATTGGCTCTCTCTGCACCTGCTCCGAATTGCGCTCGACGATAACGCCCGACGCCTTCACTTCAGCAAGATCGCCGTCTTCGAGGATGAGCACTTTGCGCGTGTGCTCGAGAATCGCAGGAATATCAGATGCAACGTAGGACTCGCCGTCGGACAACCCGATCACGAGCGGATTCGCGTCACGAGCGACAACCAACGTGTCCGGGAACGCCGATGAAATTACGACAAGAGCGTAGCTGCCTTTCAGCTCCTTGACCGCCTTCCGCACCGCTTCGAGAAGCGAGGAAGAGCTGTCCAGGTACGAATTGATCAGATGTGCGGCAATCTCCGTGTCTGTCTCGGAGACGAACTTGCAGCCCTCTTTTTGCAGGCGCGCTCGAAGCTCGACGTAGTTCTCGATAATTCCGTTGTGAACGACACCGACGCGTCCGGCGATGTGCGGGTGCGCGTTCGTCTCTGACGGGCGGCCGTGAGTTGCCCATCGAGTATGGCCAATACCGACATGCAGACCCGTGCCGTTCTGCGATGCGGCAGAGCCGTTTTTCTGCAGAACATCCTTCAATCGCGCCAGCTTTCCTTCGGCGCGATACACAGAGATCTTTCCACTATCGACCGTCGCCACCCCCGCTGAGTCGTATCCGCGATACTCCAGCTTCTCCAATCCTGAAACAAGAATCGGAGTCGCATTCTTCGGCCCGACATAACCCACTATCCCGCACATACGCGCTTACTCTCCCGTTTTTGATCGCTGTTTCTTGCTGGCCCAGCCGCTCACATTCTCTTGTCGCGCACGACCGATGCCGAGCGACCCTGGCGGCACGTCTTTGGTGATTGTTGACCCGGCGCCGATGTATGCCCCCTCACCCACCTTCACAGGAGCAACGAGGCAGGAATTACTTCCGATAAACGCACCCGCTTCGATGACAGTCCGATGCTTGTTCACGCCGTCGTAGTTACAAGTAATGGTTCCCGCACCTACGTTCACATGTTCTCCGACATAGGCGTCACCGATATACGTCAGATGGTTCACCTTTGCTCCGCTTTCGAGCTCCGCCTTTTTCGTTTCAACGAAATTCCCGATCTTCACACCGTCGTGAAGCTTCGAGCCTGGGCGTAGGTGAGCGAACGGTCCGATCTCGCACCGCGGTCCAATATCGGTATCGTCAATGGAACATGAGAGCTTGATGCGGGTCTGGTCACCCACCTTCGAGTTGGTAATTATCGAGTTGCCGTCGATAGTTACTCCACCTCCAATAACCGTGCGCCCACGCAAGCGAACTCCGGCTCCGAGATAGCTGTCTCGCCCGACCAAGACGTCGTCGTCGACGTAGACCTGCGCCGGGTCTTCGAGTGTGACGCCCGACTCCATCAGACGCCGGTTGATCTCGTCTCGCCGCATCCGCTCGAGCTGGCTGAGCTCAGCTCGGTCGTTCGCGCCAAGAAGCGGTGTGCAGTCACTGAGCTTGTGGGCCGTAACCGGAAGCTTTTGGCTGACACCATACTGAACGATGTCGGTCAGGTAATACTCGCCCTGAGCGTTATTGCACTGTATCGACTTGAGCGATTCAACAAGAAATTTGTAGTCGCTCAGATAAATTGAGCTGTTGATCTCCTTGATGGCGAGCTGCTCGGGACTGCAGTCCTTCTGCTCAACAATCCCTTGAACAGCGCCCGAGGAGCTTCGGACGACCCGACCGAATCCCCGCGGGTCGGGCAGGTCGCATGTCAGAAAGCTCAATCCGGAAGCCGGCGCTCCGTTCGCGAGGGCAGCGAGCTGCTCCGTTTCAATGAGCGGGCAGTCGCCCGGCATAATGAGAACATGGTCCAGATTAGCCGAAAGCTCACCCATCGCCGATTGCACTGCGTGTCCAGTTCCTCGCTGCTCCGATTGAACCGCTACGTGCAACGGAATGCCCTCGAGGAAGGGAAGAGTCTGAAGCTGCGCGAGCTCTTTTCTCACCAATTCCTCGCCGTAGCCGACCACAACAACAATCCTGGCCGGCTTGAGCCCTGCAGCGGCACGGAGCGCCCGACCGACGAGGGTGTACCCACAAACTCGGTGAAGCACCTTCGGAACAGCGGACCGCATCCGCGTTCCCTGTCCGGCCGCAAGGACTATGACTTGTAACTTTTCGATCTTAAAGGACATTTAATGGACGGTATTTCTAAGTAAACTACAGCATTTATTTTAATGTCCTGTGAGTATAGCAAAAAAGCGGGTCGGATACCGAAACATTGTCGAGTCTCATGAGTTGCTCTCCGCGCTTTCCTGAAACCGCTGCGAGCCGACATATCATCTTAAATTCAAAGGAAAAAACCGCAGCATCCAGGTTCCAGGGCCGATCCATGTGCGCATCCGACGCGAATAAGAGACAGATCGAGGTCGAGCTCGACCAGCTCGAGGCCAAGATCTCAGAGCTCCGGATGCTCTACGAACAGTACTTCGTGGAGATCCTCCCGCACCCGCCCGACAAGCTGCAGAAAGAGATTGTGCGAAACATTCGCCGGCTGCTCCGCGCTCCATTCAAGACATCACAAACGCGGTTCCGTCTTCGGACCCTCGTCTCGAGATACCAGACGTACGCGACCTATTGGGAGCGTGTGCAAAAGCAAAAGGACGAAGGGACATACATCAAAGACGTCTTCAAAGCCGAAATGCGGGAGAAGCAGCTCGAGGATGCGAAGCGCGACGCCAGCGCAGGCGGAAAGGCCGAGAAGGGCCTGAAACAGCTCTACGACAGCTACGAGAACGCTCTGAGAAAGACCGGCGTCGACACCAGCAAAATCAACTTCAATGCGTTCAAAGACTCGCTGCTAAAGCAGGCGAAGCAGCTCAAAGAGAAGACCGGCGTGCAAAAGCTGCACTACAAAGTCGTTGTGAAAAACGGCAAGGTCTCAGTGAAGGCGTCGGGGAAGTAAGCCGGGGCCACGTGGTTTCGTTATCGACACCACCCTTCAAACGCTCGCGACCAGGGTCGAGCGTTTCGCCCTAACCTCTCGAATAGATGCACTTTCACAGATCCGTCTTGGTTAATCGTCTGCCTTTTTGCGATGATTGCCAGCTGCTATGTCAACGAGGAGAGCAAGACATGAACAAAATGACCACCTGTCTCTGGTTCGATAAGGGACAAGCCCGAGAAGCGGCCCAGTTCTATGCGAGCGTGTTCCCAAACAGCTCGGTTGGACCATGCCATGCATCCGCCAACGACAACCCGTCGGCAAAAGAAGGCGACGAACTGACAGTCGAGTTCACCGTCCTCGGACAGTCATTCCTCGGGCTAAATGGCGGTCCGTATTTCACACCGAACGAAGCAGTGAGCTTCGTGGTGCTCACAGAAGATCAAGAACAGACCGACCGCTACTGGAACGCCATCGTCGGCAACGGTGGCAAAGAGAGTCAATGCGGTTGGTGCAAAGACAAGTGGGGCTTCTCTTGGCAGATCACCCCGCGTGTTCTCATCGAAGCAACCACAGACCCTGACCGAGCTGCGGCAAAGCGCGCAATGGACGCAATGATGACGATGCGAAAGATTGATATCGCGACAATAGAAGCCGCGCGAAAGGGCTAGAGCTTGTTTTACCGAGCCCTCCGAGACGCCAAATTCTCCAGTTCAATCGGTTTCGTTAGGTGATGGCGAAACCAAATTCGAACTGAGTAGTTCGTTTGGAGCTGGTTGAACGGCAAGCGGCGCCCGCGCGGCTCATTATCTTGCCTCATCGCCAGCACTCCGCTGCACCGGACGGCTTGCGGATTTCGTGATGCCGTAACGAGTCGTTCACCAGGCGGAATCCTCGTGGTTGATCCTTCGCGGCGAGCGCTCGGCGCTAGACGGCGGGTCGGTAAAAGTAACGTCCGTCCCTGAGACAAAGGCTAGTCTCGCGCACCGGTCATCGAAAACAAAGTTCGCGGAGGACTCGACTATGAAGCCGCAGGTGGCTCGTTGGACAATGGTAGCAGTGGTGGTTTTCACCGCCGGTTATTTGTGTCATGTGGCGAACAGCGCGCCATTCAACGGAGAATTCTTACCTGGGCTAATGATTGTTGTTCTTCCCGTCCTTGCGCTGTCATTCGTACTTCCAAAGATCATCCCCGTTTCATGCCCAAAATGTAACACTCGGATGCCTTTTCGGTTCAAACGAAGCACCGAAGCAGAGTGGTTGTTCGGGTATACGTGTGATCGATGCGGCAACGATTATACTTGGAGCGGAGCGTCGTCGGGCAGTAGTTTCGATTCATGATGCCCAGGAAGCCCACGCGGTCCGCTCAGTGAGCCGGCAGCTTTCATTGATGGGCTGTGTCTCGCCTTGGTGAGCAGCGGACGGAACGGAAGGATCGGAGCAAAAAAAAACGGTCCAAAAAGCAGGAAAGCTTTTTGGACCGTCGTTCTTTCGGAAAGCGACTTCGGTTCCCAGCCCCCTGATTGACTGAGGGATGAGTCGTTCGCCTTAGTTCACCAGCGCCGTGCGGCGGTAAACTTCGAGGCGCGCACGCACCTTGTCGTGCTCGACTTTCAGCAGCTCGTATTCCTTCGGATCGAAGCTCTTCGTGTCGCCCATCTTCGCTTCGAGGTCCTTCAGGCGCTGGTTAAGTGCATCCACGTCCTGCCCGGTTCCGGGGGACTCTCCGACATCGGCGAGGATGGTAAGAGCTCCGCCTTGAACCTGGTACACTCCGGCGCTCAGCATGAACCAGTAATCGTCACCGGCGGTCACGATCTTCAGCGGCCCAGTTCCCAGCACGCCGATGAAATCCGAGTGCTCTGCGAGCACTCCGACCTCTCCGTCATACGCAGGTAGAACCACTTCGGTTGCCTTCCCTGCGAAGAGGGTCTTCGCAGGGGTCAGGATTTCAACGTCGAACTCTGTATTCATACGTTACGCTGCTGCTCCGGCTTCCATTCGAGCGGCCTTCTTCATTGCTTCGTCAGCCATGCGTTGTGCCTTCTGACGAGCTTCTTCGATCGTACCGACGAGGTAAAATGCCTGTTCCGGCAGATCGTCGTGCTTTCCTTCGCAGATCTCTTTGAATCCGCGGATGGTGTCGGTCAGCTTCACGTATTTCCCTTCGAGACCGGTGAACTGCGCGGCAACGAAGAAAGGCTGCGAGAGGAAACGCTGAATTTTTCGAGCGCGCTCGACGACCTGCTTGTCTTCAGGTGAAAGCTCGTCCATCCCCAGAATCGCGATGATGTCCTGCAGGTCCTTGTAGCGCTGCAGAATGCTCTGAACCTGACGTGCAACGGCATAGTGCTCTTCGCCGATGACCGCCGGATCGAGAATCGTCGAGGTTGAATCCAGCGGGTCAACCGCAGGATAAATCCCCATTTCCGCGATCGAACGCGACAGAACGGTAGTCGCATCCAAGTGAGCAAATGTAGTCGCCGGCGCCGGGTCGGTGAGGTCGTCCGCAGGAACGTAAATCGCCTGAACGGAGGTAATCGAACCCGATTTCGTCGAGGTAATCCGCTCCTGAAGCTCACCCACGTCGGTAGCGAGAGTCGGCTGATAACCAACGGCCGACGGCATACGTCCGAGGAGCGCAGATACTTCCGAACCTGCTTGAACGAAGCGGAAAATGTTGTCGACGAACAGGAGTACGTCACGGCCTTCTTGGTCGCGGAAGTACTCTGCGCACGTGAGAGCGCTCAGCGCGACCCGGAAACGAGCGCCTGGAGGCTCGTTCATCTGACCGTATACCAGAGCGGCCTTGTCGATAACGCCTGACTCCTTCATTTCCATCCAGAGGTCGTTCCCTTCACGGGTCCGCTCACCTACGCCGGCAAATACCGAGTAACCGCCGTGGGCTTTCGCTACGTTGTTAATGAGTTCCATGATGATAACGGTCTTGCCGACACCGGCTCCACCGAACAGTCCGATCTTACCCCCTTTAACGTAAGGAGCGAGGAGGTCGATGACCTTAATCCCCGTTTCGAAGAGCTGCTTGCTCGTGGCTTGGTCCTCGAACTTCGGAGCGACGCGGTGAATTTCCCACTGTGCAGGACTGTTGATCGGGCCGGCTTCGTCAACCGGACGGCCAACGACGTCGATGATTCGTCCGAGGGTGGCTTCGCCGACCGGAACGGTGATTGCGCGGCCGGTGTTCTTGACCGGCATGCCGCGAGTCAAACCGTCGGTCGAGTCCATCGCGATGCAGCGGACCATGTTGTCGCCGATGTGGAGCGATACTTCGACAATCAGGTTGTCCGGCTCGTTGCTGATAGCCGGGTTCGTGATTGTCAGCGCGTGAAAGATCTCCGGCAGCTTCTCGCCTTCGGCAAATGCCACGTCAACGACGGGGCCCATCACCTGAACAATCTTTCCGATTTGATTTTCTGTAGACATAATTGCCTTCTTCTTTCTGTCCTTCTGGTTACTTAATTGCTTCCGCGCCGCCGACGATGTCGATCAGCTCGCGGGTGATCGCGCTCTGCCGCGCTCGGTTGTAGAAGAGTCGGAGCTGACCGATGAGGTCGTCCGCATTCCGGGTTGCTGAATCCATCGCCGTCATTCGAGCAGCGTGCTCGCTGGCTTTGGCCTCGAGGCCGGCTTGCCGGAGCTTGCTCGCAAGCAGCACGGTTACGAGCTTCAGCAAGATCTGGTCCGGCGAAGGGTCGAAGCGCGGTGAGCCATACTCTGTATGGTCGGCTGCTACTCCGTCCTCCGCGGCCTCAGAGAGAGCATCCGTCGAGAACGGCAGAAGCACTTCGCGAGTAACTTCCTGCGTCATCGCCGAGACAAACTTGGTGTAATACACGACGAGCTCGTCAAACTTGCCTTCGATGTAGTCGTCAACGAGCATCTGTGCGATTTCGGCTGCCGGCCAATCAGCGACGTCTTCGCTAAGACGCTCTTCGGGACCCGCATTCGTCCAGCCGAAGCGCTTGCATGCCGTGATTGCTTGCTTCCCAATCGGAAAAAAGTCTACGCGCTCAGAAAAATTGGGCGCCGATGCTTCGTTCTGTTGGATAGCCTTGGTCACGTTCGCGTTATAGGCGCCGCACAGCCCGCGCTCGCCGGATACGAAGATCACGCGTCGCCGCTTGACCTCCGGACGGGTCGTAAAGAGCGGATGACTGAAGTCATCCGGCAGCTCACGCAACACGACCCGAAAGATCTGAGCCAAACGCTCGCTGAACTTCCGGCCGCTCAGTGCGGCATCCTGTGCGCGCCGGAGCTTTGCTGCAGATACCAGCTTCATCGCGCGGGTGATCTGCTTGGTGTTGCGCACCGAAACAATCCGCCGCCGAATGGTCTTCAATCCTGCCATAGGTCCTGTTTCCTATCGTCCTTACGCGTGTGCGGATGCTTGCTGACCGCCCTTCGCTGACTTCTGCGCCGCGCCGCCCGACGTCGAGGGCTTTGAGCCGCTGCGGGTAGCGAGGAAGTCCTTCGTGAACGAATCGATCGCTTTCCGGAGCGCTTCCGTCTGCTCGTCGTTCATCGCGCCCTTCTCACGGATCGCCGCGAGAATTTCCTTTTGGTTCGCTGCGATGCTCTGGTGGAGCTGTGCTTCGAACGCTTGGACATCCTTCACTTCGAGCAGGTCGAGAAACCCTTCGTTCGCCGCAAAGATTGAAAGAACTTGCAGCTCTACAGGCATCGGTTTGTATTGCGGCTGCTTCAGCATTTCGACGAGACGCTCTCCCCGCGCCAACTGCTGCCGGGTTGCAAGGTCGAGGTCCGAACCGAACTGCGCGAACGCTTGCTTTTCACGATACTGCGCGAGGTCCAAACGGAGCGTTCCGGCGACCTTCTTCATCGCCTTGATCTGCGCCGAGCCCCCGACCCGCGAAACCGACAGACCGACGTTCACCGCAGGACGAACGCCCGAATAGAACAGATCCGACTCGAGGTAGATCTGGCCGTCTGTGATCGAGATGACGTTGGTCGGAATGTAAGCCGATACGTCACCGGCTTGCGTTTCGATGATCGGCAAAGCGGTGAGCGAACCGCCGCCCTCTGCATCGCTGAGCTTTGCAGCTCGCTCGAGCAAGCGAGAATGCAGGTAGAAGACGTCCCCTGGATACGCTTCGCGGCCCGGCGGGCGCCGAAGGAGAAGCGAAATCGCGCGGTATGCGACGGCGTGCTTCGAGAGGTCATCGTAGACCACCAGAGCGTGACGACCGCTGTCGCGGAAAAACTCACCGATGGTCGCACCTACGTAAGGAGCGATGAACGACATCGGAGCTGCTTCGGATGCGGTCGCAGCGACGATAATTGTGTGGTCGAGGGCGCCGAACTCGCGCAGCTTTTCAACAACCTGTGCCACGCTCGAACGCTTCTGGCCGATCGCGACGTAGATGCAGATAACGCCAGTTCCCTTTTGGTTGATGATCGTGTCGAGGGCGACAGCCGATTTTCCGGTTTGACGGTCACCGATGATGAGCTCTCGCTGTCCACGTCCGACCGGAATCATCGAGTCGATCGCCTTGATTCCAGTTTGGAGCGGCTGGTGAACTGATTTCCGCTTTACGATACCGGGAGCCTTTACCTCGATTCGGCGAGACTCGGTTCCGGCAATCGGGCCTGCGCCGTCGATGGGGTTACCGAGGGCATCGATGACTCGTCCGATCAGCGCTTCACCGACGGGAACTTCTGCAATCCGGCCGGTTCGCTTGACGATGTCGCCTTCCTTAATCTTTGAACCTTCACCCATCAAAACGGCTCCGACGCTATCCTCTTCGAGGTTGAGCGCGATGCCGCTGACACCGTGGGGGAACTGGAGCAGCTCGGACGCGGCGACGTTATCAAGGCCGTGAATACGGGCAATTCCGTCACCGACGGAGATTACCGATCCGACCTCAGCAAGCTCGACGCCGGCTTGAAAGTTCTTAATCTGTTCGCTGAGCACTCTTGAAATTTCTTGTGCTTTGATTTCCATGCTTGTCCTGTCGCTACTGTGTCGTTAGCTAAAAAAAATTGTTAAACTTCTGCCCGCAGCTTGTCTTCGATCCGTGCGAGGCGTCCGGCGAGCGAGCCGTCGAGAACCTTTCCGCCGTAACGGATCACCATGCCGCCAAGAATTGTCGGGTCGACCTGCCAAACAAAGCGCAGGTTCCCGCGTAGCTGCTGAGTAAGCCCCTGTTCTGTCTTTTGCGCCTCGCCCTGATCGATGGGGCGCGCCGTGGTGAGCTCCACTTGGAGAATATGAGCTTCCTTGTCGGCTTGGTCGGAAAAGGCCTGCGCAATTTGCGGCAGCGCACTGATCCGTCCGTGCTCAAAGCAGACTCGGAGAAAGCGAACGGTGAGATCAGGCAAGCCCGCGCTGCGAGCCACCTGTTCCAGGGCGTTTGCACGCTCCTGCTTTTCGAACATCGGGTTCTGGAGCGAGATGGAGAGTGTGTGCTCACGCTCCCAGAGAGCCGCGAACTCATTGAGCGACGCAGCAATCTGCTGAGCGGGCGTTGGATTACCTTCGCGACCGAGCTCTCGAATCACCGCCCCGAGGAGCGCGCGTGCGTATCGTGAAGCCAGCTTTCCGACTGTTTTTGCCATCTTAGTTCAATCCTCGTAACGCTTCTTGGCGCAGCCGGAAGTCGTCGTCCGCGCTGAGTCCCTTTTGAAGCTGCTGAAGCGCGAGCTCCGTCGCCCGTCGAATAGCTTGCTGCCGAACTTCGGACCGAGCCGTGCTCAGCTCGCGCTCGATCCGGCGGGAAGTGTCACGGGTGAGTGCAGCGGCAGATTCTTCAGCCTGAACCATGATCTGCTCGGCAATCTGCGCGCCTTCGGTCGCGAGACGTTCACGAATCGCCTGCTGTTCGTCGACGATAGTGCGGAGGCGGTTTTCGTAGGTCGCAAGCTCGCGCTCGGCTTGGTCGAGCACCTGAGCAGCCTTGATGAAGTGCGCCTCGAAACCGGCGGTTCGGGCAACGAGGGCCGGGCGGCCGAATCGGCGATAGAGGTAGACGACAATCCCGAAATAGATGGCGAAGTTTACGGTCGGCCATGCGAGTGAGCCGATTCCAGGTGCTTCATGCTCGGCGTGAGTTACCGCCTCGGCAAGCACGGCAGCGGGAACATAAGCGCCGGCTACTGCAAGGATGCTGAATAGTTTTCGTTTGTTCATAGCTCCGTTCCTAGTGAATCGTATCGGTCGCGTTCTGTGCGATTGCCCGCGCAACCACCAACTGCGAAAGCTTTTCTGCTTCCGGCTGGAGCTCTCCGAGGGCCCGAGCCTTGAGATCATCAATCATCTGCTGCGCTCGGCGCAGCTCTTCGGTCGCAGACTCCTCCGCCCGATCGAGAATTGCTTGAGCTTCCCGCTTGGCTTGGGCAACCCGAGCGTCACGAAGCTGAACTCCGTCAACTCGAGCAGCTCTCAGCTTCTCTTCGATTGTTGCCGCGAGATCTTTTGCTTCCTGCCGGCGCTCTACGGCTGCTTGCTCGTCGCCTGAGGTTCGAGCTTCCCGCTCTTCAATAAGCTGAAAAAGCGGCTTGAAAACCATGTTTCCGAGGACGATCCACAAGACGATGAATGTCGCCGCTGATAGACCTGCTTGAAGGAAGAGCTCGGGAGTCATCTCACCATTCCGATTAAGTTCTGTTAACCCTACGTCCTGCGGCTGTTACACCGCCCTCTCTCTGCTCACGTATCCGGTGAGCCTGACCGCTTTCGCAATCACTGTCTGCGCAGGGCGCAGACAGAATGTGGTTGGAAATTAGCTCGTGATGCTGCAAGCCCGAATTTCGGGCTTCAGAAACGCTAGGACTGGTTCGAAACGAGTTGTTCCTCACCCATCCAACACCGACCGTCAAACACCACCCCGTCCTGAATCACCACTCGGGGGCTCAGCACATTCCCCGTCACGTGCGCTCCGGCATGAAGCTCGAGCCGCTCGTCACATTTAATGTCACCGACCACACGACCGAAAATAATCACGGCTTTGCCGAAGATATTTCCGTTGATGTCGCCTTCCTCCCCCACAATCAGCTCGTCGTCAGAGACGATCTCGCCGTCCACTCGGCAATTTACCTGTGCGCGTCCCTTCATTTCAAGGTCGCCGCGAATGGCGCATCCTGCTGCAATCACTGAATCAGAGAGCGCTGCGGATGAAGCTGTGCGCTTCGACCCGGCTGCGCTGTCACGTAAATTCACCTGCCAAGGTTCAGTCGGGGTGCGCAAGGTGCGGAACTCCTACGATAAACAAACGTATTGCGAAGGCCGCCGGCCGAGGCCGAGCCACGGACGGTATAACAAATATGAAAAGAAATAAAAATGGCTTCTCGTCGGTTTACGGGCAGGTCAGAATCGGTTTCGGGACATGGCCGGCACGGCCCCGTTTCGGGCTTGAGACCGCGCCGCGGTCGGCGTTATAGGCTTCGCCGGTCACCCAATGACTTTCCGCCTCACCCCCGCGCCTCCCCCTAGATTAGTCAGAAACATTCGGCTAGCCTTATAGGGGTTCATCTTGCGGTTTTTGGTGATTCTCGCATCGAGACCGCACAGGACTATGGTAAGAAGACAGGTGCAGCTTGGAATCTGACGCGGGGGTGCAGCATGATCAAGTTTGAAATGCGAACCAGTCCACGGCTTGTTCAGCAGGTCGGGACGATCGAACGCTTCTCGGGAATCTGGGATCGACTTTCACAAAGCGATGCCGTCGCTTCCGAGGCTCTGATGCAGGCAGCGCTCCAGGCGGGGGCCCAGAGTTGCCTGCTCCTCGATTCGACATCGCCGGCAGGGCTGTCCCTCCTCATCGAGGTCGAGAACACAAACGAGCCGATCTCACTTTCACCGTTCGAGCTTCCCTCAGGCGAAACGGTTGGAAACAGCGGCGTGACATTCGCTCGCACCCAAACCTCCCACCTGAAGTCACTCGTCAGCGCACATCTGGCACCGGCGGAGTTCGACCTCGATGGCATTGTTCAACTGCTCAACTTAATTACCGATGAAAATCATCAGATTAAGACAACGACCGGAGCCGTCCCTCGATACCGCAAATCCGCGACGTATTTCACCGCGCCGGGTCTTGGAACCCAAGGCGATGAGGTGGTGTTCCCCACCGTCTCCCCGTTCCTGATCGAGCAACGGGTCACTGAGCTGATGGAGTGGGCGCGTCACGAGCTCGAGGAAGGCAACTTCCATCCGCTCTTCATCATCGGGACCTTTCACCTCCTCTTCTTGCAGATTCACCCGTTTTCGACGGCGAACCATCGGTTGGCACTCCTCCTCCTGTGGCGACTCCTGGATGCGCATGGCTATGGGTTCGTCCGCTACAGCCATTTCGCTCCGGAGATGAACGACCGCTCGCGCCAATATTTCTCGGCGCTCCGCCAGGCCGAACGGACTGCGTGCGGCAATTGGAGCACGCTCAACATCTGGTTGGAGCTCTTCCTCGATACCCTCATCCTCGCCAGCAACCGATTGATGGATGTGAGCGAGCGGCACGTTTCGTCGTCGCGACTGACGTCGGTGCAGCGGAAGATTATCGACGTGATCAAATCGAACGGCACGGCGACACGTGAGAAGATCGTAAACGAGACCGGCATCAATCTGAGCACGGTGAAATACAATCTTTCGGTGCTCGCCAGTAAGGGCCATTTGAAGCGAGACGGCGGCGGACGGACAACGTCCTATCGCGTGCTTTAGCATATTGAGCGAATGAACGACGTTCTCGCCTTCCCCATCGGACGAGACTATGCGTGGCTCGCTCAAGACGCCGTCGGGCACGTTGCTATTTTCACGAACGGGGGCTGCGGTCCCATTCCGAAATCGGTGCTCGTCGACCGCACACTCGCAGATCAAGCCGAATCACTGATTGATGCGCTTCCAGTGGTGGGTCGCTGTCAAACGCTCGCCTGTTTGCCGTCCCCGGAGGTTTTCGATGCTTTCGCCGCGCGAGGCTTGTTTGTCTTCGACTGGCAGGACTGTCACCGGGA
This sequence comes from Bdellovibrionota bacterium, assembly GCA_046328905.1. Classification (GTDB taxonomy): domain Bacteria; phylum Bdellovibrionota_C; class UBA2361; order SZUA-149; family CAZDWZ01; genus JAXLVP01. Next base: position 2,108,489 of record JAXLVP010000001.1, on the reverse strand, counting down.
CCGCGATTTCTCCTCACGCTACGAGCTGGTCTCCAGACCGGCCCGTCCGATAAGCCACAGTGAGCTGAATGGCGACTTAGCCGCACTTTCCGAAATAGTGCGGTTCTCATCGCTTCGTTTCGCGGAATCTCGAGCTGTGGACGCATCGCAAAACGTGGATTGCGTCCGGCCGTAAGCAACCCATTGTGATCGGCATCTCCGTAGCGGGCCAAGCGACAGCTGCGAAAGGATGAAGCGGGCGAAGCCTGAACCGTAGTTCGGCCCCAGCCCGCTGCCCCCTTTTGAGGTCCGACGGTTACGGCCGAATTCGTGCAAGAACGTGTTCGACGCCGGCGCGCAGGCGTTTGTCGGGGTTCGACCGCTCGCTTTCGAGGGCCGGGATTGCGGGAGCGCCTACGTGGAGGAGCGCATTGATGACACACATACGCACATCCTCATCTCTTTCCGAAAGCGACGAAATGAGCGCCGGGAGCGCTTCGGGGTCGCCGATGTTTCCGAGAGCTCTCGCCGCGACCCGTTTGAGCGGGCTTCTTGCGCTTCGCAAAAGTGGGATGAGTGAGGGAACTGCTCTGTTCGAGCCGATTTTCCCCAGCGCTTCCACGACTGCGAGCTTTTCTGCTTCTGCGCGAGCGACTTCCAGCGTCGCGCGGAGTCGGTCCACGGCAGGCGCGGCTTCGCTCCCCATCTCTCCGAGCGCCTTAGCGACTGCTTCAGCGACGCCGGAATTCGAGTCTCCGACCAGAGCCAGCAGATGCTCAAAACGTTCCATGGTCTAGGTTCCCAGAAAGCTCTTTGGGGCGTTCACTGGGAAGATCTCCCGAAAGGCTCAGCCCCCGTGCGAACCGCCCAGAGCGATTCCCAAGGGAGCGAGAGTTTTCAGGTCTCTTCAAACCTTATCTTCGCTCGCTTCTACACACCGGGGTTATAGCATAAAAATTATGCGAGTATCTTTTAATCGTCGGCATGAGGTCGATCCAGCTCAGCAGGTTGGCTCTTGCGCTAAAATAACGGCCAGCTTTTCGCCGAGCGCCGCAGCATTGAACGGCCGGACGAGCGTCTGCGACGGCCCATCTTCAAGCGGGGCTACAGGTGCTCGCTGCGACTCGGCGGTGAGCATTAGGAACGGAATTCGACAAAGATTCTCATCAGCTCGGATACGCGCAAGCAGCTCACGCCCCATCATGTGAGGCGTGTCCCAATCTGAGATGACGAACTCGTATCCGCCTTGGGAGAGCTTCGACAGTGCGGTCCTGCCATCCTCTGCTTCGTCGATGTTGGTGAACCCAAGCTGACCGAGCAGGTTCTTCACGATCTTGCGAATGGTCGGGAACTCGTCAACGACAAGGATCTTCATCGTGCGCGGGATCTGATCGAGCGTCGACATAAAACCTCAGTGTTGCTCTCACGCGATCGAACCTGCCGAGGTGGATCCCTCGGACTTCACCAGCAAGACAATCAGATGATCTAAGGAGTCGACCGGGCGCGCGCTTTTATAAAGAGTTTTCTCCTTTTCGCGCCGAACTTTTCGATGTGAGAGCGGAACGGGTTTGCGAAGGCAAACCGGAACGGAGCCGCGTCGACGACTTTCGTCTCATGGGCGCGACTGTCGGATCGATCCGACCGAGATCGCTCTCGGTCGGACGAACGTTAGGCTTGGAGCTTCTCGACGATGCGTTCGAGCTCGGCGGCGGAGAAGAAGCTGATCTTCAGCTCCCCTTTCCCACCGGCGTCGACCGACAGCTTCACCTTGGTCCCGAGAGCGCGGCGAAGCCGATCCTCGAGCGCCGTCTGACTTGGCGAGAGCGGTTTTTCAGCGGCCGCGCCCCGGGCGCCCGCTGCAGTCTGAGTCCCATTTTTCGGGCCTTTTCCGGCAAGGTGCTCAGTCTGGCGAACGGACAAGCCCTCTCTCAGAATCTGCTCCGCCAGGGCCTTTTGGTCCCCCTCGCTTTCGAGCATGAGAAGCGCGCGACCGTGACCGGCGGACAGCTTCCCTGCGATCAGGAGCTGCTGCACTTCGGTGGGCAGCTTGAGCAGACGGAGGGAGTTTGCGATCGACGCTCGGTCTTTACCGACTGTTTGAGCGATCTCGTTCTGGCTCGAGCCGTAGTCGTTCGCGAGTCGTTGGTACGCGAGCGCTTCTTCAACGGGATTCAGGTCAGACCGCTGGACGTTTTCGATGATGCCGAGCTCGAGTGCTTCCTTGTCGGTGAGCTGTTTGAGCAGCGCCGGGATTTTCAAAAGTCCGGCCTGCTTCGCTGCGCGCCAGCGGCGTTCGCCCGCGACGATCTCGTAGCTCGCGAGTGGGCCCATTTCCCCTGCCCTGCGGCGCACGACTATCGGCTGCAATAATCCAGAATTCTTGATTGATTCCGATAACTTATCAATCTCGGCTTGAGCAAAAGTCTGGCGCGGTTGAGCTTTGTTGGCTTGCACGCGATCGATCGACAGATAGATCAATCCACCCTCGAGCGGTCCCTCTTTCGCCGACGGTGCGGAAGGTGCAGCTTCGTCGACCGGTGCGTGCGGAGCGGGCCTGCGAAGCGCTGACCCTTCAGAAGTCGGCATCCCCTGCGGAATCCCGCCGAACTGCGGCGGCACTTCCACCGCGACGGCTGTCGGCGACATCAACGCTGACAGACCTCGGCCGAGCGCGTTCTTCCGTCGCGCGATATTCGCGCCCTTTTGCAGCTCTGCTCCAAAGCCGCCGAATCCACCTGCGTCATCTTTCGAATAGTACGAACTCATCACATCCCGCATTCGCTCACTCCAGGTCAGCTTCGATTCGCAACAAGCGGCTCTTCACTCTCATCGCTCTGCACGTCCGGCTCATCCGGGCCCTTCAACGCGCGGCGCCGTTCGAGCTCCAGCGCCAGGGTCGAATACGCTTCGGCTCCGACCGACTGGTCGTCGTAGAGAAAGATCGGCTGGCCGAAGCTCGGCGCCTCGCTGAGCCGAATGTTCCTCGGGATCATGGCGTTGAACACCGAATCGCCAAAGAACTTCCGGGCCTCGGCACCCACCTCGCGAGCAAGCTTGGTACGTCCGTCATACATCGTCAGCACCACCCCTTCCAGCTCGAGGTTCGGATTGAGCTGCTGCCGGGCAATCGTGATGGTCTGCATCAACGACGAGATCCCCTCGAGGGCGTAATACTCACACTGCAAAGGAACCAGCACGGAGTCGGCGGCGACGAGCGCGTTAATTGTCAGCAGTCCTAGGGACGGCGGACAATCCAAGAAAACATAATCGAACTGAGTCCTTAGCCGCTCAAGCTGATTCCGAAGCCGCAATTCGCGTCCTGGGACGCCGGCGAGCTCGACCTCGACCCCCACCAGGTCGCTGTTCGCGGGCGCCGCCCACAAGCAAGACTGTGCTGTTCCGACGATAATCGAGCTGAGGTTAAAAATCCCGAGGAAAACATCGTAGAGATTAGCCTCAAGACCGTTTTTGTCAACTCCAAGCCCGCTCGTCGCGTTTCCCTGCGGGTCGATGTCCACCACAAGGACCTTTCGTCCAAGCCTAGCGAGCGCTGATGATAGATTCACGGCAGTCGTTGTCTTGCCGACCCCGCCCTTCTGATTCACGATGGCGATGACTTTTCCCATACCGACTTTCCTAGCACGCGGCGTTGCACCCTCACAGACTAAATCTGCTGGAGTGTTTCACGTGAAACATTTGTCGTCAGCGCAAACGACCGACGCCCCGCGATATGGGCTGCGTTGACGCCTCGATAATGTTTCACGTGAAACACTTTTGCCAACCAGCGAGCATTACACAGTTTTCGAGAGGTTCTAGACCGACGAGATGATTAATTTACGATCAGGGCCATTGGCGCCGAGTCGATAGGGGACCTGCCGAACATTCGCACCCTCAATCGTTGAGCTTGGGCCACCCAAATAGGCAGCAGCGCCATGTGGGCCGAGCAGGCGTCCCAAAGCTGACAGAAGTGCGGGAGTAGGGGTCAGTGCTCGGAATACCCCGACGGCGACGCCCTCGCATGCGTCTGTTGGCGCATTTTCCAACCGGGAGGTCACAACTGAGGCTCTGCCGAGTCCGAGCCGGCGTTTCGCTTCATTGAGGAAGACGCTTCGTTTCTGTCGGGGCTCCAGAAGTACCACCTTGCGAGTCGGCTGCATGATGCTGAGCACGATACCAGGGAGCCCGGCGCCGCTCCCGATATCGATGAGTCCGGAATCGGGTCGCAGCCCGCTGAGAAGCATCGCCGCCGCCAAAGAATCCACCAGGTGGCGTTCGATGAGCTTCTCGGTCGGCGCGGGTGCGACCAGGTCCACGCGCTCGTTCCAATCAAGGATGAGTTCCAAGTAACGAAGCAAAAGCCCCCCTTGCTCCTCCGGCAGCTCCGCAGCAAGGACCGAGGACATAAGCTGACGCTGTTCGGAAAGGTCTTCGTAGAGCGAGGCGTAGAGGGAAGCGAGCAGGGGGAGGTAATGTTTCACGTGAAACACTACCTCGCGGGAGCGGCGTCCGCACGACGCAAATAGATAGAGAGCAGGGAGACGGCGGCCGGGGTGACCCCAGAGATACGGGACGCCTGGCCGAGGGTGCGTGGGCGAAGCTGACTCAGGCGCTCGCAGACTTCGACACTCAGGCCGGAAATCCGACGAAAGGAGAAATCATTTGGAATTTCGATCTCCTCCATACGACGGACCCGCTCGATATCCTGTTCTTGGCGCTTGAAGTAGCCGGCAAACTTGATTTCGGTCTCGAGCGTCGTCAGCTCAGAATCCGCGAGAGATACTTCAGGCGGCCATTGAGCCGCCAGATGTTCATAACGAATCTCCGGACGCCGAAGGAGGGTGGCGAGGGGCAGGGCGTCAAAGAGCTCCGCGCTCTCGAGCGAGCGCAGCCACTCGTTCGCTTCAGCCGTGGGCTTCACCGTTGTTCGCTCGAGGCGCAGCCGCTCCGCGGCGATGCGCTCCTGGCGCTCGTTGTATTCCCGCCAATCGGGTTCACTCACAAGACCGAGCTCACGAGCAATGGGGGTGAGACGCGCATCAGCGTTGTCTTCACGGAGCTTCAGTCGATATTCGGCACGGGAAGTGAACATCCGGTAGGGCTCCATCACGCCCAAGGTGGTCAGGTCATCGACCATCACGCCGATGTAGGCCTGGTCGCGGCTGAGCACGAGCGGCTCTTTCCCAAGGACTTCGAGCGCCGCGTTAATCCCCGCGATGATTCCCTGGGCTGCAGCTTCCTCGTAACCTGAAGTGCCGTTGATCTGTCCCGCGCAATAAAGCCCCTGAATGCTCTTCGGCGCCAGCGTGCGGTCCAGCTCCGTTGGGTCTACATGGTCGTACTCGACAGCGTATCCGGGCTGCAAAATCACAGCGTGTTCCAGTCCGGGGATGGTCCGAAGAAACGCTTCCTGAACGTCCTTCGGAAGGCTTGTCGAGATGCCGTTGGGGTAGACAATCTCGGTGTCGTACCCTTCCGGTTCGAGAAAGATGTTGTGACTGAGCTTGTCTTTGAACCGAAAAACTTTATCCTCGATGGACGGGCAGTAGCGCGGACCGCGCGACTGGATCTGACCGTTAAACATCGGCGATCGCTCGACATTTTCTCCGATAATCGCGTGTGTCTCAGCCGTGGTGTTGGTCATCCAACAGCTGATTTGAGGCCGATGAATGCGCTTCGTCCGAAACGAAAAAGGCTTAATCGGATCGTCACCCGGCTGCTCCACAAGCCGCGAAAAATCAATGGTCGAGTAGGCGAGGCGAGGGGGCGTTCCGGTCTTCATCCGCCCCATGCGCAGCCCCAACGAACGAATCGATTCGCTCAACCCATACGCCGCGGACTCTCCCACGCGACCGCCTTTCGTCTGCGCTTCGCCAGTATGCATGAGGCCGCCGAGAAACGTTCCGGTCGTCAAGATAGTCGTCCGCGAGCTCAAGAGCTCACCGCTCCCCGTCGTTATGCCGACCACGCGACCGCCCCGAACTTCGAGCCGCTCAACGGCAGCTTGGATAAGATCCAGGTTGGGGCATTCCTGTACGGCCTTCGTAACCCGAGCGCGATAGGCCGCACGGTCGGCCTGCGCGCGCGAGGAACGAACCGCCGGCCCCTTAGAAGAATTTAAAATACGAAACTGGATCCCGGTGTCGTCGATCGCTCGACCCATCTCACCAAAGAGGGCGTCGACCTCTTTCACGAGCTGCCCTTTGCCGAGCCCTCCGATGGCGGGATTGCAAGACATCTGTCCGACACGCTTGCTGTCGAATGAGACCAGAGCGGTGGCACAGCCCATCCGAGCCGCCACCAAAGCCGCTTCTGCGCCGGCGTGTCCACCGCCGACAACCAACACGTCGTAGATTTTTGCTGCCACAAAGAGTCCCGGATCAGGCGGATTCGAACGTAGAAAGCCTACAATCCACCAATAGAATCATGTGCTTGTATAACAAATTGTCAATAATAAGCCAAAACTGGTGGAGCGAATAGGAGTTTCCCCCAGACATGTGGTAAAGGGGGCAGTCTCGAACAGATTGCTAACAGGCGGAGTTGTAATGTCTTTAGCGTTTCGTCTCGGAAAAACAGAAGTCGCGCTAGACCTCACCGGTCCCCCGGTTCCCCCCTGTACGACTCCCAGAAACGCAGACGTAGACCCGAGCGGAATTCATCAGAAAGTCACTCCGCGCGTCACGAATCCGAGCGCGAAAAACTCAGGAAACCTAACCAAAGCGACTGGCTTTAAGCGGGATCTGCAGCTCATCCGCCGAGGAATCCATTACAAGCTCAAAAACCGCATCCGTCTGACACCGGCCGAGGTACACGTCCTGAGGAACTTTCGTGCGCTCGAAAGCAAATCGCTCGGCCCCTCTGTCGGTTCCACAGCGCTCGAGGTTGTGAGCGCACTCTTTCGGCCATGCTTGAAAGCCGGATGCGTGGGAATGTTTGCCCTGGTCGTCGCCGGTAACGGGCCGACGATTACCTCCAGCCCTGCGGACGCAGCCCCCTCAGACGAAGCCGCGGCTGAGCCGGAAGCGCAGAAAGAGGTGAGCATTCCTGATCTCGCGATGGCAATCGCAGGGGACGCCCCTCCCGGTGACGCCGCCCTAGGCGAAGACGACGCTCCGGATCCAGAGATCATTCTCCCGGAGGTGTCCCTCCTCAACCCACCCGAAGTAGAGGAGCAAAGGCCCCAGAACGTCGGGCTTCAAAGCGTCCGCGCGCGACACAGCGCGGCGGCGCCGCAAGAGAGCGAGCAACTCAAACGCCAGCAAAATCTCATTAAGTTCCTCTCGGGTCTCATCGCTGCGTATCGACCCAGCATCACCGATTGCGGCACGATCGCGAAACACATCGTCGAGCTCAGCGCGACTGAGAATGTTGACCCGTTCTACGTCGCGGCGGTGATTGCAATCGAGAGCCGCTTCCACAGTGGGGCTCAATCTGAGGTCGGCGCTATGGGCCTGATGCAACTTATGCCGTCCACAGCGCGGGAGGTGGCAAGCCAAAAGCACGTCGCTCTCGTCGATCCGAAAACCAATATCCGGCTTGGAATCAGCTATCTAAAACAGCTCCAGGAGCGCTACAACGGCAACCGCTTTCTCGCACTCGCCGCCTACAACTGGGGCCCGTCCAACGTCGACAAGGCCGGCTGGAAGGCAAACAGAATACCGGGCTCCGTGCGCAAGTACTCGAACACCGTGCTCGAACGCACCACCAGTTGGCAGCGGCATTTTGCCAAGGCCACTGAAAGTGCCAACTCACTCAGCAGCGTAGTGGTTGCCAAGAGCAACTAATCGCCCGACTCGCGACGTTTCCCCGCTCTCCGCATCGCACACGACTTTCCCACGTCAAATATGGGCTCCCGGCATTCCATTCCGACGCTGTCGAAAGCGGTCAATCGACGCCCCAGCGTTCCGTCAGCTCGCGGGCGACATCGCTCAAGCAGGGCATACCTTCTCTGCGGGCGACAGGCGGCTGCGGCGATAGGATTCGTTGAGCGCCCATTCCGAGGCCCAAGCCAGAGCAGACACTGGCCTTCGAGCAGAGACCGCACCCTGGTGGAAATGACTGATGGACGGCGTGAAATGCACCGGCCGTCAGAACTGTGAAACCGTTCGTGGAGATTATGAGCTGCTCTGCACAGGGACCGGAAGCGGGAGGTGATTACTCCTCCGGAGCTGCATCGGATGCGGGCGATTGAGGAGGAATCACCCCCTGTTTCGGATCGAGCTTGCCGATATCAATCGAGTGAACCTTCCCGTCAGCCGGATCCACATAGGAGTAGAGATTTCCGTCCTTGCTGACGTCAGTCAAAACGATGAAATGCCCGATACTGCTCCCTTCCTTAGGCGTCCGGGCGATGATTATCGGCACATCTCTCGAAACGAGATCGCGGAGCTTATCCTTATCCAAAGGGACTACGTCCCAACCGACAAGATCCGCCAGGTCTTGCATTTTTATCCCTGGAATGTCCGCGGAGCTCCCAATACCCTGGTCATCAGCATACTGGTCGGCAAGGTCCCGCATGAGCCGCTCGCGCTCCCTTTTTGAGGCATCGGTCGCGTTCGCAATACACGCGAAGCCGCACCAATTCGAACCCGGAGGCTGCTTGATAAATCCCCGGCCGCCGCCCAAAGCGAACATCGAAGCAAAGCCGTCAATGACTCCGTCAGAGTCGTCACCGACCGGCGCATCCATCATCGACTCGTCCGATTGCGCCAGAACCGTCTTCGGCACCGCAATATGAACCGTACCAATGAGGACCAAACTCACTCCGACTGCTCTGATTCGCTGCATGGATCACCCCAAAAATAAAGACACAAGCGTCATGCCCCAGATCCGAGCGGGAAGCGCGATGCTTCATAGGGTTTTCTCTTATTTTCATGTCCCGGTTCTCTCGAAAACAACGCCATGTGGGCCTCAATCTCAAGGGAGCCGCTCAGAGAGGGTAGTCTGGAGCGAATTCAGCCGATGATTCAAACAGTGCGTGCGCCCACACGTAACGGCAGATATGCTGCGAAATAATTCTCAGACGGAATGACCGTGACCGTAGCGACTCAAGAGCTCCTTCAATACCATCCCGAGCTACTGGCGCTCATTCCGGCGAACCTCATACTTCCGCTCTTCGCACTCGTCCTCCGGAATAAGATGGTGCAGCTCCTCGCCCTCGTGTGTCTGCTCATCTCGGCCCTCGATATTTTGAAGGTGTCGCGCTTCGAGCGCGACTGGGCTGCGCAGATGGCCGAGATGCACGAACAGTTCGAAGCTGGCAATCGCGCGACATCGCTCGGAATCGCGCGGCACCTACTCGAGATAGCGCGAGCGGCTTTTCCCGAGGATTCGCCACGTGTCGTAGAAGGGGTGCACCATGTCGGTTGGCTCCTCGTGCACAACGATCGAGCACCCGAGGCTGAGCCCTTTTTCAAGGAATCATTGACTGGATACGAGCACCTCGACCCGGCTCTTCCGAACGACCACGATCTGGTGTGCACCCACGGGGTAGGGAACGAACGGTCGCTGCTCGCCTACGTGTTCGAAAAAACCGGTCGCCGGGATCTGGCCGATCAATTTTACCAGGACGCGCTCGCACACTATCGAGCGCGTTGCCCTAAGTTTCCGCAATACCAAACGGAGATGCTGAATGCCCTCGAGAATCTGCATCGGACGGTAGCCGGCCAGCTCAAACACTAGACCGGCGCACCGCCCTCAGCACCCGAGTCAACCCTTAGCGAAGCTTCTCCGAACGTCGCTGATAGGTCCGCACGCCGTGCACGGTAGGACGCGAGCACCGCGTCATCCTTCGTCCTTTGCGATAGCTCGTCCAAGAGCTGAAGGCCTTTCTTGGCTGTGTTCAGCGCCAGGGTAGCGTAGCCGAGCTCCAAGTAAGTGCCGGAAAGCTTCTGAGCAATCTCTGTTGCAGCAGGAAGGTTCTTCGTATCGACGGCTTCGCGAAACGCCTTGCGGAGCTGCTTCACCGACCGCTGGCTATCTCCGTTCAATGCGGAGACAACCGCTTCGTCGCTCGTTATGAAGGCGTTATCGATCCGGCGGAAGAGCTCCTTATTCACCCGGTAGCCATTCTTGAGATAAAACTCCGCGAGCTTGGTCTCTCCGTTATCCAGGAACAGTTTGCCAAGCTCCGACTCTGCCGTTCCGCGAAGCTCGCTCTCCATCGTTGCCAAGATATCGAACGCATCAGTCACCAGCGCATATCGGGTTTCGAAGTCCGGTGGAGGGAGTGAGCGAGCCAGGAGCAGCTTGCTCTCGGCGACACAGCGCTTGAGGCCCGCCTTTTCGGCGGCGGCAAGGGTCTCCCGAATCGCCCGCTGCGCATCCGCCATTCGGTTCGGATCGAGCTTCGCCCTCTCGAAGAGGACTTTGGCAAGTATCACGCGGGCATGGACGGTGTTGTAGGGTGTACAGCCATCCTCGCATTTTTCTCCGGCCGAAAAAGCCTCCCGCGCCAGAGACTCCGCCTCCTCGTACCGTCCCTCGGTCAAACTGAGCTCCGCCAGGTGCGCCGCACCTTCCGCTATTCCCGGACCCACCTTCAGCTCACGAGCGACCGAAAGCGCCTTTTCCAGATACGGGCGTCCCTCCTTGGTCCGACCCATCTTGTAATGCAACGCTCCGATCTCTTGGGTCGAAAGACCCCACACGTTCACAATTTCGATCTTCCCGCCCGGTGCGGCAACGTCGACTGCGTTGCGGTAAAAATCGAGCGCCAGCTCATACAAGCCCAGCCCGGTGTAGGCCCACCCCAACCAGGATAGGCTTCTCCCGATCATGAACTTATTCTCGCTCTGGGCAGCAATGCCGAGCGCCTTGTTGGAAAGCTCTATCGCACGCCGGTGCTCTCCGATTTCATCAAGGAACCAGGCGTAGCCGATGAGTGTCTCCCAAAGCTCGTTCGGCGAATCGCCCTTCTCCGCCGCAGAAAGGGCAGCAGCAAAAGCATGCTCCGCTTCGTTGACCTTGCCCTGCTCATACAGCCGAACGGCAACAGTCGTCGTTTGGGCTTCGACCCGGGTTGGTAGCGAAGCGACGACGTTGAGCGCCAGGGCGAACGTCGCTACTAAAAAATGGGTTGTGAGTCGCAAAACGAAGGGCATTTCTTTCACCGTTGAGAGGGCACGGGCGTTCCACCGTCAATGCTACAGTTATCGGAACACTCACGAGCGCACTTCAGAAACTTAGATCAGCGGCCAGCAGGCTCGAAGAAAAAACGGGATCTGAGCGTGAGCAACGGTTGTAAACGGCTCCGTTCCAGACCGCCTCGCAAGGTCATTTGGCAGCATCGAGGCGGCCGCGGGACAGCGCAGTTTCGGATATCGTGGCGTTCAGTCTCATATCGAGCTTAAACGCCAGGAACGTTGATGCGCGTTTGTCGTGCCGGCTGACTGAAAACCGGTCGGGTGCCCATTTGTGTCTCCAATTCCGTGATCGAAGAATTTCGCATATAGACGGGGGAGACATCGACGAGGAACGACGAGTGAAAGTACTTCTTCAGCGGGTTAGCTCTGCCTCGGTTACCGTAGACGAGAAGATCCGCGGTGCGATCGGGCGCGGTCTTGTACTCCTCGTGGGAATCGCCGAGGGCGACACACGAGAAAAGCTCGAGCCCATGGCTGCCAAGCTCAGTAACTTGCGCATCTTCCCTGACGAGCGCGGCAAGTTTCATTACTCGCTCAAAGACATCGGAGGCGAAGTGCTCGCGGTACCGCAGTTCACACTGTTCGCCGATACAACCAAAGGGCGACGCCCAGAGTTCTTCGGAGCCATGCGTCCGGAGCTCGCTAAACCCCTGTTTGAAGAGTTCGCGGAGGCTCTTGCGGCGCAGGGAATCTCCCGCATCGAGTGTGGAGTGTTCGGCGCGCACATGGCAGTCGAGCTCGTTAATGACGGCCCCGTGACAATCATGCTCGAGGCGTGATTATCGACCTTTTCCTACCTTTTCAATGCGTCATTAATCACGAAGAGCTGCGGGATATTATCTCATTTTTCGCGCTCGGTTTACATGCTACGGTCAGATGGCCGAAGATCTCACACCGGCGGCACCACTGGTCCCGCTGTTAGGCTCAATCATCTGTGCGTTCTCCTCACCTTCAATCGCTGCACCGAACATTCGCCCGTCTCTCGGTGCATCGACGGCTGACCTTGCTCTTCCGCCTCGTCTCGTGGGGGAGCCTTGCTATCGCGTTTCTCGGATTCACTCTCACGTTGATTGTGTACTCGACCACCGCGTTCCGTCAGGAGCTGGTCACCGTGTCGAAGATCATCGGAGCCACGAGTCGCGCTGCACTCGTGTTCAACGATAAGGAAGCTGGCGAGCGAGTTCTTGCCGGCCTAGCTGAAAAACCGAACATCACGGCGGCCGCACTTGTCCGAACGGATGCGCAGATACTGGCCCAAACCGGCACCGGTTGGGCTGCGGAGGCCTCGATTCCGCTTTCCGAGGAGCACGTCCACTGGACGTTCACTGAGGTATCGATTCGAGCCCCGGTCATGCTTGATTCAGAGCTGGTCGGAAGTGTGTTCATCACAGCTTCGTTGAGCTCGCTCTATCAACAGGTGGGGGTTCTTCTATTGATCGTCGCGGCCGTGATGGGGCTTGCCGGTGTCACTGCCGCTTACTTCTCAAACGGCCTAAAAGCTTGGGTTTCGGACCCGATCGAGTCCTTGCATGAGCTGACCAAGAAGGTCACGCACACCAGGGACCTGTCGTCCCGCCTCCAATCGGCAGGCGGAGACGAGATTCAGCAGCTGATTCAGAGCGTCAACACTATGCTCGAAGAGCTGGAGCGCCGGGACGCCGAGATTCAATCGGCAAAGGCGCGTGCAGAAGAAGCGCTTCGAGTGAAGTCACTCTTCCTCGCGACGGTCAGTCATGAGCTGCGTACCCCGATTCATGCCGTCCTGGGAATGACTGACGAGGTGCTGGAAACAGACGTAACGAACGAACAGCGAGAGATGCTGGAAGTCGTAAAGAGCGCGGGTTCCTCGCTGCTGTATGTAATTAACGACATTCTCGACTTCTCGGCGATTGAGGCAGGAAAGATCCGCCTAACCCCCGCTCCGTTCGAATTCCAGGGATTCGTCGAGCGGGTGGTCAAGATTTTTGAGCTGGCGGCGCGCCGAAAAGAGCTCGAGCTGAAGGTGAACATCGACGCACGAATTCCCGAATTCGTGGTGGGAGACAGTGGTCGACTCAGCCAGCTCCTCGTAAACCTGATCGGGAACGCGATCAAATTCACACCTGCGGGCGAGGTCGTGCTCACCGTTGAAATGCGGGCGCGCAACGAGCGAGCACAAACCGTCCGGCTGCACTTTTCCGTGAAAGATACCGGAATCGGCATCGAGAAATCCGACCTGAGCTCCATCTTCGAATCGTTCACCAAAATCCGCCGCGTGGGAGAAAACATCGAGGGTACCGGGTTGGGGCTCGCTATTGCTGCTCGGTTAGTGGCCCTTATGGGGGGCCAAATCTGGGCCGAAAGCGAGGTCGGGAAAGGCTCGACCTTTCATTTCACGGTCGATTGCGGAATCTCCGAAGCATCGGCTCAGAATATCCGAGCGCGCCCGCGGTCAGACCGGGCACTTCGAAAAAAGGACACGCTCTCACCCTTCCGGGTGCTCGTTGCCGAAGACAACGCGGTCAACCGTCAGCTCGCGGTCAGAATCTTGCAAAAGGCCGGTTACGAGGCTGTTTCGGCGCTCAACGGAGAGCAGTGTCTCGAGATTCTTTCCACAGAACCGATCGACCTCGTGCTGATGGATCTGGACATGCCGGTCATCGACGGATTTCAAGCAACGCGCGTTATTCGTGAGCGGGAACAGGGGGCGCAGAACCACCTCCCGATCGTCGCGTTCACGGCCAGCGTGGGCCCGGACGGACTCCAGAAGTGTATCGACTGCGGGATGGACGCTTTTCTCAACAAGCCAATCGACAAGGATACGCTCCTTTCGACAATCGAGAGCTTCCTCATCAAGGACGCTGAACCCGGGTCGACAACGAACGCGCATTAGCCACCGCTTTTTTCGTCATTCCTACGCTGCTGCCGCGCTCGAGCACGGATGCGTCTGAGTGTATTCCGGTCCATTTTGAGATATCTCGCCGTCTGTGACTCATTGAAGTTGTTCAGCCGGAGCGCATCTTCGACCACTTCGATTTCGAATAGCCGAACCTGCTTCCGGAAGGAAGCCGGGGCCTCGACGGGAGCCTTCTCAGCCTTGGCCTCGCGTTTATTGGATGATCCGAATCGGTTTCCCATTGTCGTCACCCCATCTCGTGCGTCTTCACGCCCGTCCCGCATGCGCTGCGGCTCGTTCGCGCTGTCGAACGGTTTCTCTCGACCACCCGCTCAGTTCCTCCGCATACGCTTGGTAATCCCGCTTCGGCGGTGCCGATGAGAGTGTGTCCAGCGCACGGAGAAGGAGGGTGGGGGAGGAGTACTCGTAAACCCACTGTTTCAAGGGGCGTTCGCCTCCGCGGCGGAGAGTCTCACCTGAAGTTTGCGCGGCTCTGAGCTGTAAAATCGGGGTGTGCCTTCTCAGAGCGCCATCGACGTCTCTGATTTCGTCCGCAAAGAGCTGACCCTGCTCCCCCTGCAGCTTTTCGCTGAGCAGCACCAGGTCGAATCGTTCTCGCTGCGCATGCTTCCGAGCGATCGCCGGGTCTCGTACTATCGAGCAGTGGTAGTTTCGGTCTCGCAGCTGACGGCGCATCACGGACTGTAGATAAGGCGTTCCTCCAACGACGAGAAAGCGAGGCTCCTCTCCACTGAACAGCTCGGGCGGCTGGCTCGAATCCGGCCGAGGGCCGTGGAGTGAGAAAGAATATCCTCTCTCCCGATGGGGCTTCCGCAGCGAAGTGAATGAGAGCGGGCGCCACGGTTCCGCGGCAGAGCTCATGAAACGCTCGATAAATGTGGTCGCCCAGGGATAGTAGCGAGTCAGCAGGCTCCGCTGAATCGTGTTTGTGCGGTCAATCGGGTCCGGGCATTGGAGCATCAACAGGGCGGCTTCCGAGCCGGTCATCCGGTAGGATGTCGCCCCCTGGCGACACATTCCTGCGCACTCGCTCAGGATCCTTCGTCCCCGGACGCTGATGGCTGCGCGGTCGCTTTGCAGCCTTCGTAAGTCAATATGGAGCAATACCCCCGGCGCAGCGTTGACGTGCGGGCACGACTTCACCGCACTGATTGGCGACCATCCGAAGATGCGATTCCATGCGAGCGCGTGCCGCGGATGCGTGACACAAAAAACGTCATCAACCAGATTCCGCGAGCACCATTCGAGAAGATAGCCGACGATCCAGAGGACTGCCTGCTCACCGATGGGGCCGCGGTCATCGACGCAAGCGAGCTTTGTGAACTCGCAAACGATCCGCCCCTCGACGCCGAACTCCTCTAAATCCGCTTCAAATTGTTTGCCCGATGGGAGCGCACCGACCGGACAGATGACTGCGGACATCGTGCCGACAAGGTCGCCTGCTTCGTGTGCGACGGCCGTGACAGAGGTTGGAAGCAGGTCGAGCGGTGAAAACAGCATCCTGCTCGGGTTCGCCGGAGAAAGGCCCTTTCTTGTGTATTGGCGGTGCACCAAGTGCCACGCTTGGCAACGTTCCGAGAAATCTGCAGCGAGCCCGACTTCCATTCTGGTTTGAATTCTCCCCTTCTTCGCAATTGTGTGTCTCCCGCTCGGCGTCACCAACGACAACGAACGGACCTCAAAAACCGATCAAAAACGCGGTTGCGGCACGATCAAATGATGCCGTAACGATTGGGCGAAACAATATGTTGCGGGTCAAGCGCGCTCTTGATGCGATAACAGACCTGCTGAAACGCTATCTCCGATTGATTCGGAGCGCCGCAGAGCTCACTCAGCGTATCGGCTCCTCGATAGGGGAAGTACCCCGACTCCGCGAAACGTCGCAAAAGCGTTGAGTATGCCTCCTCGACTGCTGCTCGCTGCTCGGGCTCGGCAGGATCAAAGAAAAGCCCGACTGTCGCCGTCGCTGTGCGATCGTTGACAAGAGCGAGTGCGACGTTCACTTCCAGTCGGCGCTCTCTGCACGTGCCGCGAATGATCGACATGAGCAGGTTAGAGTCTGCTTCTGTGAGCGGAATCACCGGCGAGCACCAGAGCAGGCCGCATTTATCTCGGATTGGATCCAAGCTCGAGCGGTTCGCCGGTTGGCGCTTCCGCCAATACATCCCTGGAATCGCGCGCATGGTAGGAATGCCGCTCACCAAGGCAGACATCAATTCGGCGCGGTAGCGGGTAAGCTCCTCCTCGGTTTTGGGAAGAGTGCAATCGTGCTGGTCTCCCGAGACCTCGAGCGCGGAGAGAATTTGCGGCTCGGTCAGACCGGCGGATTTCATCCGTTCAGCAATTGCGCGAGCGGATTCTGCGACCTGACCTTCCGTGCCCCAAAGGCCACCGATGCAGGTCCAGGGGGCTACTCCCCACCGCTTTCGAAGAATGCTCAGCTCATTCTCACCGAATGTGTCCGGACTGGATGAGTCGAAAGGAAACTGGGCGAGCAACGACAGCGAACGCAAATCGTTCACCACATGAGGACTGCCTTCGACCAAACCGCGGAGCTTCAGGTCCCGCAATGCGACCAACATTCGTGCAAGCTCAGCGTCGTTCTGCGCCTGAACGACATACGCTGCACAGCGATCAGGCTTCGGCATCAACCAGACGGCCATCTTCGTCACGATGCCGAAGTTCGACTGGGTGAACAAACCGTCGAGCGACGGGCCGATGCCCGTTTTATGAAGGTATTTTGCCCGAGCATTTGCAAAGCGACCGAACCCGGTTTCAAACAAGGTTCCGTCCGAAAGCAACACTTCGAAGCATGCCGTATGAGCAAAATGATCACTGTAGGGGGTGTAGCCGTATCCCCGCTCAATGGTGTTTCCGACGATGCTCGCACTGGGTGGTGCACCGGTGACGTCGACCATCAGTGGTATGTTCTGCTCCTCGAGGTAGCGGTAGAGCTGCTCCTGAGTGACGCCTGGTTCGATCACGGCGTATGCGAGGTCGGCGTTTACCTCGAGAACACGGTTCAACGCGCCGAGATCGACCACGACGCAGCCCTCTTGTGACGCCGACGCGGAGCCGTAGCCCCAATTTTTCCCGCGGCTGACCGGATGGATGGGAATCGAAAACTCAGCGGCGATCTGCACGAGCTCGCGAAGCTGGTGGACAGATACGGGACGGAGAAGAGCGGGCGGCACAGCGTGCTTCGGCTCACAACCTTGCACGAAATCGGCACATCGCTCAGTGCTCACGATAACCGAATCCGCTCCGAGGCAGTGGATCCACCGCGCAACAGCAGCGGAAAAACGGGCGCCGGTGAACAGCATCCGGTGTGATGTTGCGCTTCTCGGGGCCATGTTCTTTCGGCGCTGTAATGGGTCGTTGGTCGCGGCCGGAAAGCAGAAACGGTCGCGCAAAGTCAGCGATGTACAACAACGACCCCACGCAATCAACGCTTGGGCTGTTGCAATTTGCGACAATAAATTCGGACTTGCCGTGATTTGAGCCGATATTTTACAAGCATGGGGAGGATTGTCCCATAACTCCCTAAATGCGAGCGATCTCGAAAGAAAGCTGTCGCGCCGAAGCTCCGCAGCGCAGATACTTCAGTCGATCGTTCATCGAACGGCACTCGCGTGCGTTCATCAGCAAAGCGGGTGATATGCCCGTCGCGAACATGACCGCATCGAAGAGCAGCTTCACCGGCAACAATGTGAGAAACCGATTCTCCGCAAAGCTCTCGCCTCGCTCCGAGATTCGGCGCAGCGTCGCCGGACACCGCAGACGCGTTTGCGTTCTCGTATCTGCTGTGTTTTATTTTTTAGTTGTGATTGCGCCTTCATCGGCGCTCGCCGATACGGTCGAAGATCGTTCAGGGAAGATTCGGGCAGCTCTCGTCTACTACCTCGTGAAATTCGTTTCATTGCCCGAAGCGTCCTCCGGCAGCACGCAAAGTTCGTCGGAAGATGCGTCGGCAGGGTCTCCATCCAATGGACCCGGCGCCCCTATTTCGCTTTGCGTCGTCGGGTCCGACCCGCTCAACGGGTTCATCGCTGATACCGTTCGAGGAAAATCGGCCCGCGGAAAAAAGATCCGAGTCACATTTGCGGAGCGCGGCAGCAGCGTTCTGCTTCAGCAGTGCAACGTCGTTTTCGTCGGATCGGATGTGTTGACGAACGACCGAGGATTTGTCGAACAACTGAAAAATCACCCGCTTCTCTCCGTTTGTTCCGTGGAGAGAGTTCAGTGGGGAAATTGCGTGATGCAACTCTTCGCAGAGTCGAATCGCGCGCGCATCGCGGTCGATCTTCCACTTGCCCATCGCTTGGGGCTGAAGATCGATTCAGAGCTTCTCGAAGTAGCAGTGCTCAGGGAGTGAACGGAAACTCTTTTGGACCGAACCACACGTGACGACGGCTGACCCTCGGAAAAAAGCTCAAAAAAAGCGAATCTTGTTCCTCGGCGAAGGAGTGACTCTCGCCCACGTCGTTAGACCTTACGTGCTCGCGCAGTGCCTTGATCGCGAGCTTTTCGACGTGCATTTTTGCTGCGCCGAGCGCTACCGACCCCTCATCGACGAAACCCGGTGCACGTATCACAAGGTCCACTCGACATCGCCCGAAGAGTTTCTGGAGATTCTCGCGAAAGGGGCCGAGCTCTTCCCGGAGGACACCGTCCGAACGCGGACAGAAGAAGATCTCGGGCTGCTCGAACGGCTCTCGCCTGATGCCGTCGTGGGCGACATGCGGCTTTCGCTCGGAGTGAGCGCTACCGTCAAGCGTATTCCATACGTCTCCCTGACGAACGCGTATTGGAGTCCTTTTGCAGAACGAAACCGATTTCCGCTTCCCTCGTTCGAACCGATCCGGACGTTGGGGCTCCATCGATTAAAAGGCGGCGTCGGTGTGCGCGCAGCAGAAGGCCTCTTCCACATGCTTCTTCCGCTGGTCATGAAAAGGCAGGCCCGAGGGCTCGACCAGGTCAGGCGGGAATATGGCCTTCCTCCGTTCGAGAACTATCTCACCGGCTTTACCTGGGGCGATATCACCTGTTTCTCGGACACGCCAGGAATCGCCCCCGTCGAGAAGCTGCTGCCCTCACATCGCTACCTCGGTTCAGTTTCTTGGACGCCCGAATGCGGTCTTCCCAGTTGGTGGTCCAATCTGTCTGACTCGAAGCCGATAATCTATCTCTCGCTCGGCTCTTCGGGGCCGCTGGAAGTGCTTCCAACGCTGTTCGAAGCGCTCCGATCACTGGACTGCCAGGTCGTTTTAGCAACCGCCGGCCGCATCGCATCCGATCAGATTCCAAGCGGATTTCGACACGCTGAATATCTTCCGGGTGAAGCTCTGGCTCAACGAGCCGACGTAGTGATTTCGAACGGCGGCAGCCCGTCCACCTACCAAGCGCTCGCTCAAGGAAAACCCGTGCTCGGTATCGCTTCGAACATGGACCAGCTCCTGTGCATGACCAACGTTCATCGCTGCGGCGCCGGAATTTTGTGCAGGGCGGACAACTCATCTGCTGAGGATTTCAAAACTGCGCTCACAGCCCTACTTCGCTCCACTCGCCATCGAGATCTCGCAAAGGAAATTGCGAAAGAGCTGGAAGAGTATCGACCGGAAAAGATCTTCCCCTCAATCCTCAACGAGGTAACCGGCGCAGAGCCTCGCGGCCAAGTAACAAACAATCGGAGGGCAGCTCATGGCTGAGTGTCTGGAATGTAATCTTTGTGACAATCCGGGCACCTTTGCCGGCGCCACGGATGTCGCCTCCATCCCGTGCCACGTCGACTGCTTTCGAAACGACCACTTCACCGTTTGGCGCTGCACGAACTGCGGTTCTCTGCACTCCAAGGAAGAAGTCGACCTGCTGCACTACTACGACCGATACCCGTTCAAGAATCACCGATTGGATTTCCACACGCGTGTCGGATACGCAAATCGAATTCGTCTGCTCGAGCGATTCGGCCTGAAGAAGACCGACCGTATTCTCGATTTCGGCTGCGGCGCAGGGCTTTTTCTTCAAGTGCTGAGGTCGGCGGGTTATACCAATGTCTTCGGATTCGATTCGTTCGTTCAGCAGTTCAACGACCCCGGTATCTTCTCTCAAACGTTTGATGCCGTCGTGTCCTACGACGTCATCGAGCACGTCGACAGTCCACGGGAGTTTCTCAACATGCTCGTCGGACGGGTCAGGCCCGGTGGTCTGATGGTGCTAGGAACACCGAATGCCGACCACATTCCGCTTCAGTACCGGACATTTCCTGCAATGGAGCTTTCACAGCCGTACCACAGGCATATACTTTCGGGTCGCGTGCTCTTCGAGCTCGCCAGAGAGCACTCGCTCGAGGTGCAGCACACGCTGAGACGCTTTTACTTCGACAGCCTCATCCCGACCGTGAATACGCGTTACATGTGGTCCTACATCAACGCCACCGGCGGAATGATCGACGTCTGCGTCCAACCGATGCAAAAGTCGGTGATGTTTCGTTCTCCCCGCCTGCTTTTCGAGGCATTTTTCGGATATTTTTTTCCGCCACGCGGAAACATCTTAGTAACTTTTCGCCGACCGCTGTCGGAGAAGCTGAGCGGAGAGGAGCCGCGGCGACGTGCTGGAAATGAATAAGGCTCAATGGAAAACCTCGGGGCGCGGAAAGCCTTCTCCACGCTTCTTACGCAAGCTCCGAATGCATTGGTTCTCGGTAGCTGCGCTGACAGCGCTCCTGACACCTCTCGCGAATGCGCAAACCGCGGGACAATCAGACTCGTCGGCGTCCCATCCGGGACCGAGCGCCACGCAAGACGATTCTGCTCTGCCTGGCGACCTCACAGAGGTCGGTCTCAAGAAGCTGCTGACGTTCGACCTCGTCGTCACATCAGCGGGCAAAAAGGAGCAGACGCTTTCGGAAACAGCCTCCGCCGTCTACGTGATCACGAATGAGGATATTCGCCGCTCCGGCGCGACTCACGTCGCAGAGGCGCTACGCTTGGTGCCGGGCGTGAGCGTAGCACGGGTTTCGTCGAGCAAGTGGGCCATCAGCATCCGCGGCTTCAACCAAGTTTTTGCGAACAAGCTTCTCGTATTGCTCGACGGTGTCAGCGTGTTCTCACCGATCACCAACGGCGTCTATTGGGAGACCAATGAGATCGTCCTCGACGACGTCGAGCGGATTGAAGTCATCCGCGGCCCCGGTGCAGCTTTATGGGGCGAAAACGCTGTAAACGGCGTGATTAACATCATCACGAAGCGAACCAAACAAACGCAGGGACTTCTTGCGAGCGGTGGCGGCGGAAACGAGGAACGCGGCTTCGGCTCGCTCCGCTACGGCGGAACCGTCGGTGACGACACCACGTATCGGGTCTTCGGAAGATACGCCGACCGCGCGTCGAACGAGCTGAAAACGGGCGGCGACGCTGACGACGGTTGGGAAATCATCTCCGGCGGCTTGCGCGCAGAGTCAAAGCTTTCGGCTGAGGACACACTTTTCGTCGGGGGGGAGACATTTGGCAACTCCACGGAAATCCGACCGCAGACGCCCTCCCTAGACCCACCCTACGTCGATAGTGAGAGCTTTAGCGGGCAGGAGAAGTGGAAAGGCGGTATGGGCTCAGTGAAGTGGAGGCGGGAAATGACTCAGACCTCTTCGCTCGAAGCGCATTACAGTTATCGTCAGCAGACGCTCGACAGCACGATCATCCATCTGGACTATAACGTTTCCGATGCGGATTTTCAGCATCGTTTCACACCGTTTGCAGGCAACGACGTCGTCTACGGCGTCGAATATCAGCACTTTTGGAGTGCCACAGAAGGCACGTTCGCTGAGAGCACGAATCCCCCGAATCGGCAAAAAGACCTTGTGTCGTGCTTTGTCCAGGACGAGATCGCGCTGATCGAAAATCAGCTGCATTTCATTCTCGGCTCGAAGTTCGAGCACAACGTCGCCACAGGAAACGAGGTGATGCCGAACGCACGCTTGATTTGGACACCGGACTCGGCGAACTCGATTTGGCTCGCCGTCTCTCGCGCCGTGGCGCCGCCGTCACTGGTATTTGAGGACGTTCAGTTTCCAATCGCCGCAATTCCGGCCTCGGACGGCTCACCTGAGGCTCTTGTAACCGCATTCGGCAGCCGGAAGGTCGAATCTGAAGACGTCCTTTCCTACGAGCTCGGAGCGCGATCGCAGCTGTCTCCGGAGGTTTCTGTCGACTTTGCAACCTTCTACAATCGTTACTCGGATGTCTACAGCTTCGAGGGCGGGACACCGTATTTCGGCACTGCTCCCGGAGCAGATCGTCCTACGGTTGTTATCCCCGTCCTCTTCGACAATGCCCTTGATGCCAGATCAATCGGATTTGAAGTTTCTCTTGATTGGCATCCGACAAACTGGGCCCGTCTGGCCGGCGGTTATTCCTTCATCGACATCGGCGTTGACCAGGGAGACAGCACCGATAGTGGCGACAAGCTGCTCATCGAGGAAGGGACACCGCGAAACCAGCTCAACGCTCGGGTATACCTGACCGTAGCGGAGGACTTCGAACTGAGCTTCCTGCCCCGATACGTGTCCCACCTGGGAAGTGGTGATATCGACGGTTACGCGGAGCTCGATAGCGGAGTGCTCTGGCATGTACGGCCCAATCTCGAGCTCGCCCTCTTCGGCCAAAACCTCCTTCATGATCATCATGAGGAGTTTGTCGGCAACATCTTCGGACCGCCCGAGACCGAGATCAAACGAGGCTTTTACGCCAAAGCAACCCTCCATTATTGAGCTAACACCTATGGCAACGCGAACGAACGAAAACGCCTTACAGAAGCCGGTAGTTGCAGAAGATCGCTCAATCGACATGAAGGCGGTGAAGCTGATTGTCGGCGACCTTCTCGAGCCTCGACCGCTTGTTTACTGGGCTGACTTCACAGCCAGCATCACCCTCGCATGGGCCTGTCTGTGGTTCGCGTCGAGCTCTGAAGTTTCGTTTGGGCTACGCGTGCTAGCTCTCGTCGCGAATTCGTTTCTTTTCTACCGCTCGCTGTTCTTCATCCACGAGATCGCGCACAGTAACCGGCCCTGGGTGCGACCGTTCTCGACCGTTTGGAACATGCTCTGCGGTGCCATTCTCTTTCAACCGACCTCCACATACGGAATTTCACACCTCGATCACCACAAAAGCAACACGTTCGGAACCGCTTCGGACCCACGTTATGTTCCACTTGGTCTGGGTTCCCGTGCAGCTTGGCTCGTCCCTCTTTTCCTTAACATCTGGATCGCCCCGGTGCTTCTTGCCGTGCGTTTCATCGTGCTCGGTCCGATATCGATTCTGATTGGGGGTAGATTTCGCAATTGGGTGATTCAGCACATGAGCACGATTGCCATGAACCTCAAATACATTCGGCCGCTTCCAAACGCGGAACAACGGATGATTGGCGTTTTGCAGGAGGTCTACGCCACTGCGTTTTGGTGTGCGGTAGTCGTGCTCTGGTCCAAAAGCATTGTCCCAGCGGCGCTGTTTCTGAACACGTATCTGTCTCTGGTGCTCATCATGGCCTACAACTACATCCGGAGCCTTTGCGCCCATCGCTACACGAATCCTGGCCAGACAGTGGATTTCTCCGACCAGCTTCTCGATTCGATCTCCGTCGTGTCGCCGTGGTCAATCGCAGCGCTGCTCGCACCGGTTGGGCTTCGCTATCATTCCCTTCACCACCTCCTTCCCAGTTTGCCCTATCACTCCATGACAGCGGCACATCGGCGCCTGATGAGGCAGCTTCCGCAGAACCATCCGTATCGGCGCACAATCGCAAACGGAATGTTGGAGGTTTTGTCCGACTTATGGAAGCGGACCGGTGAGAATCAGGCGCAGAGAATCGTCCCGGAGTAAGCGACAGGCTGAGGGCAACGCCAGGGCTCGGCAGCAGTCGCAGCCCTCTTATCGCTCAGGAGCGGGCGAGCTCGCCGCGAACCGCCTCTATTTCCAGCTTCGCTTCGGCAACGAGCTTATGAATTGACTCCGGCGAACGACCTTCGGCCGCTTTTTCAAGCTTGAACAGAATGGCGTGGAGGTCTTCGGCTCCGACCGTGGCCGCCGCCGACTTGAGAGCGTGGGCGACTCGACCAACTTCTTTGATGTCGTTCGTTGCGAGCGCAGCGCTCAGCACGCTCAACTGAACCGGCACATCTCCGGAGAAGACTTCCACTATCTTCGAGTAGATTTCCATGTCTCCGTCGAGGAGTCGAAGCGCTTTCTCACGATCCAAACGAGCCATCGTACCTAGTCTCAGTGAAGTAATAGTTTTCGGGACGACCGATAGCGCTGCGCCCCATTCTGTTATTACTCGAACCAAACGGGGATGATACCCGATATGACAGGGCAGGGGTCTACCCTGAATTTCTCGACAGCTCAAATCTATATACGTTAAGAGGGAGAGATACCGACTCACCAAACAGGGTCAGACCCATTCCGGTCAGGGATGGTGGCGGCCGCGCAGCAGTTTGAACAGGAAAACCAGGATGCAGAAGATTCTCATAGCAGACGATGACCTAACCAGCCGGACGGTCCTCGTCCAAGCAGTTCGGAGTGAAGGCTACAGCACCATCGAAGCCTCGACGGGAATGCGTGCCTGGAACATTCTCAGTGACAATTCAGACATCGTGGGTCTCATCACCGACATGATGATGCCTGACCTGTCGGGTGAAAACCTCATCCAACTCATGCGCGGCACGGCTCAATACAAAGACACGCCGATCATCATGGTCTCCGGCGTGGTTCCCCTGGCAGACATCAACCACATCTTGGAGCTCGGCGCTTCGCGGTTCCTGCCGAAGCCCGTTAATCTCGGCTATCTCCGTGAGTATCTCGCGGCGTTGTTTGAAGAAGGAAAAGCGAAGAAGTAGGTTCGAGGTCATTCGCCAAGCATCTGATCGCTATTTGCGCCCACATGAGGCTCAAAGCGCGGAGGCTGACTCTACTTTCCGATACAGAACTTAGAAAAGATGCGGCCCAAGATATCCTCGGTCGGTGTGCTGCCGATGATCTCTTCGAGGGCGCCGAGAGCCGCCCTGAGGTCGACCGCCACGAACTCTGCCGGAGTCGAGGATTGCAGCGCTACCAAGGCGTCTTTGAGTGCCCGGTCCGCGCCTCTGAGCGCTTCGAAATGCCGCTGATTGGTTATCAGCAGAGCGTCCGACTGGGCGTCATCGCCGAGCAGCTCGGCCACGATCGCATCAGCGAGCTGAGCGATTCCCTCGCCGTTTTGGGCAGAGACGAGACGGGCATCGGAGCCCGACGGGAGATTACCCGCTCCAGCATTCGAAACGAGGTCAGCTTTATTGGCGACGAGCATCACCTTTCGAGCTGATTGACGGACCCCTTCAACGATATCGAGCTCGGCATCAAGTCCGGTCGAAATGTCAAAGACATAAAGCACCAGGTCGGCTTGGGTCAGCTTCTTCCAGCTCCGCTCGATGCCGAGCTGCTCGACCTCGTCGGGTGTCCGATGCTCTGTCGCAAGGCCGGCCGTGTCACAGAATCGAACTCTCAGCCCGCCCAGCGACGCAGGCTCCTCGATACTATCCCGGGTTGTTCCCGGCACGGCGGTGACGATCGCTCGATCCTCGCCCAGAAGCCGGTTCAGCAGGCTTGATTTCCCTGCGTTTGGAACCCCTGCGAGCACGACGAGCGCGCCCTCACGGCACAGTCGCCCATATGCGAACGAGCGAAGATAGGCCTCAATTTGCCCTTCTATCGCGCGCAGAGCGCTTGTCCATTCCGAATACGTCAACGGCTCGATATCCTCATCGGGGAAATCGATGTGCGCCTCAATCTCGGCGAGAAGATTTCTGAGCGGCTCCCCCAGATCGCTGAGCGCCTTCGAAAGGCGACCCTCGAGCTGCTCCCGCGCGACACGGGCTTGGATCTCTGTGTCCGCGGCGATGAGGTCTGCGATTGCCTCAGCCTGACTGAGATCCAGCTTCCCGTTGAGAAATGCACGCTCACTGAACTCACCGGGCTTCGCCGAACGAACACCCAGCTCGGCGAGGATGCTCATCAACCGAGTAACCAAATAGGGGCTCCCGTGAAGATTCAGCTCGACGCAGTCTTCGCCGGTAAAGCTGTTTGGAGCTGGAAAATAAGCGGCGAGCCCGTAGTCGAGCACATGGTCGGCGCCCGTAATCTGTCCCTCGAGAAAGGGAGTCATGACGAGCGTTCGAGGCTGGGCGGTGATGAGACTCGCACGCGGCGAGATCTGGGCGAGCACCGGAGCTGCGAGCGGCCCGCTGATGCGAACTACAGCAACTCCGGCGCGTCCATGGGCGGTAATCGGAGCGGCTATCGTATCGACCGAAGTTCCTAACGGATGCGGATCGGCCTTCACAGCGATGCTCCGGTTAACCGAGCTTGGTCATCAACCAAGCAAAGAGGAATACCGAGCCGGCGATCAGAATCGTGAGCTTGAGCGGCGACGCCAACTTTTGATCGCCGTCAACCGAATCCATTGCCGCTTTCTTGCTGCGGAAGCCCGCCTGCTGCCCGATGGAAATGAGGTTGTTCGTCAGCCAGTAAAGCGTGAGCGCGGCCGGGCTCTTCGCGAAGAGCCAGCCGAAAACGAGCGGCATAATCAGCATCGCGCGTTTCTGTGAGGGGTCCACCGAGGTCGGAGTCGTCCACTGCTGAACCAACATGGAGATCACGAACAGGATCACCATCACGGGAATGCTGAACCCTACGAGATGGAGCTTCTCGGGCGCCGAAAGGTCATGAATCCACAACGCAAAAGGTGCGTGGCGCAGCTCGATATCGAGCTGCAACGCCGAATACAGGCCGATGAAGACCGGCATCTGCACCAGAATTGGGAAGCAACCACCGAGCGGATTGACCCCCCGTTCGCGGTAAAGCGCCATCGTCTCGAGCTGCTGCTGTTGCTTGTCCTTGCCGCTATCGCGGATCCGCTTCATTTCCGGAGCGAGATCCTGCATCGCCTTCATCTGTTTGAAGGAGCTCGCGGTGAGCGGATACATCGCAAGCTTCACGATGATCGTGAGCATCACGATCGCCAACCCGTAGTTTCCGAGAGTATCGTGCAGCAAGTGAAGCAGTCCGAGCAGTGGAGCCGCAATAATTGCCGTCCGGCCGAAGTCGATATTGCGCTTCAGCTCGTAACCGGATGCTTCGAGCAGCCGATAGCTTTTCGGACCGGCGAAGACCTTCGCTCGCTTCTCCGTATCCGTTCCGTAGAGTCGCGCGCGAAACAGCTCGTCCGTTTTCATCGCACGGCCGGGGGCCGAGCCGTCATCTGAGATGAGCGACGTCATGAAGTACTTATCGCCCATGCTGACCCACGAAATATTTGGCAGAGCGAGGTCATTGGACTCGAGCTTGCCGAACGGCTCGCGCAGGGCCTTTTGGCCGTCGAACCAAACAAAGCCCGCAGGGTTGTAGGGGTCAGCCGGATGCGCGACGAGATTCGTCCATTCGACCGCAATTCTCGACGCGTCAGGAGAGGGTTGGCTCAACTTCGCTGAAGTCTCGAGGAAGTAGTCCTTACTGTGAAAAGTAAGCGTCTTCTGAATCTGACGCCCGTCCGGAAGCTGACCCTGAAAGACGAACGTAGAATCCCCGTCCGCGGGCACCTGAACAGGAGTTTCCGCCCCGGAAGATACCTGCTGCCCCGAAGTGAGTTGATATTTCACCCAGGCGTCGTTCACCGCTCCGGCGTAGACACCGAGCGGGTAGGGAGCAAACTCCGTGTGCTCAATCAGATTGAGCGGCTTCTTCTCTTCGAGGGTCCCGAGATAGTTCTTCAGCTCCAAACGAGTCACCCGGCCGCCGAGAAGCGAAACCTTCACTCGCAGAGTATCGGTCTCGACCACGACACTGCCGGCGGAATCTATCTGAGCGTCGCTTGGATACTGTGCTGGAACAGCTGCATCAGGCTGCGGAGCGGTGGGTGACAACGCCGCCATTGGGCTGGGCTGCTGCCCCGATGTTGGGCTCGGCTGAAAAGTAGGGGCAGTCGGCTCTGCAAAGCGTGTCGGATTCGGCTTTCCATCGGCGGTGGTTGCTGCGGGCACGGCCTGGGTCTGCGGCGCGCCTTGTGGCCGCTGATTGAAGTAGGCGTCCCAAACCATCTGTTTGTAGATGTAGGCCAGGAACAAACATGCAAAGAGGGCGGCCGTTTTTCGGTGGTCGTTCCCAGTACCAGACGCGTTCATAGATTACGGTATCATCCTTTCAAACGTAGGGCCTTTTCGAGAGCGGTGCCTCACGGCACCGGGTCGAATCCACCCGGAAAAAATCGGTTACAGCGGATCACCCGCCGAGCCGCGAGCCACATCCCGCGCAGTGCTCCATGCCGGCAAACGGCATCACGGGCGTACTCGGAACAGCTCGGGCAGAAGCGGCAGCGATCCCCGAAAAAAGGCGAGATCAGCTTATTCCACAGCATCAGCAAGGAAGCGAGCAAACAAACCAGGATACGGTTGGCTTCTCGAAGGGTCCTAATCACTTTGCATCCTTTGGGGCACGTGGACCCCGATCGCTCTGCGGACTTCTCGGCCGGTCTGCCTCTCGTGGGCGTTCGTTCTTATAGGGACGGCTCGAACGATAGAGACCGGCTCGATCAAATCCCCGCTTGAGCTCGCCGGCCACCTGCGCGTAATCCAGCTCTGTAGCTCCCTCGAGCGCGATGACCACTAAATCCACGGTCTCGCGGAATCGGTGATGCTCCCGGCGAAAAAACTCGCGAATCCGGCGCTTCAATCGATTGCGCCTTGCCGCCCGCTTATCAATTTTCGTGGTTACGGTAATTCCCAAGCGCGTCCGTTCCGCCCCAGGAAATGCCGGGCGTTCGGTCGTTCCGAGAGAGCCGGATATTACGGTTTTCTGCGGCGAAATTGCAAGTAACAGGTGGTCAGTACGGACCTTGCGGCGGCTGGATTGAATGCGCAGGAAATCACGCCGCTTGCGGACGCGTCGCGTGCGGTCGAAGCTTTCGTCGCGTGCCATAGCATGAATCTCCGAATCACACGGGCTAGTGTCCACCCCACAAACGACGCAACGCACACGAGTGGCGTTGGCGTCCAAGTGGACTGCCTTGAGGTGATTGCGAGCGACGAAAGTCTAAAGCGGGGTCTGAGATTGCGTGCGGAATGTCGGGCGCTACTTCTTGCGGCCCTTCAGCGGCATCGAAACCGTCAAGCGCTTGCGGCCCTTCGCACGGCGGCGCTTCAAGACAGACTGACCGTCTTTCGTCGACATGCGCTTGCGAAACCCATGGGTTCGCAGGCGGCTCTTATTTCCTGGTTGATATGTTCTCTTCATAAGAGCGGGGGTTTTGCCACGGGTGAGGAAGTGAAGTCAACCTTCTTCCCACGCCTGGCTCAATATTACGTACTCGGTATGGCGATCAACCATACCGCCGGTCCCTGGCGTATGGTTCTTAGCCATACGAAGACAGTATTCTTGAGTTTAAGCACGGGAGTAGCAAAACCGAATGAACATTCGGTCTAAGTATTTGAATTTCTTGGAAATTTTCTTGCTGCTCAGCTGTTTCGTTGTTATAGTTTCACTAATGGCTGAAGCGATTTCTGCGGAATGAGCTTCTAACCAGTATCCGGGACGCCCCGGGGTTTTTTTCGCTCGGACAGGCTTCGAAGAGATTCGATCCGGACGAGCAAGGTTCTAGTGGAGACTAGCTTCGGCTCTTCTCCCGCGAGTCCCGCCTCAAAAGCGGCTTTCGCAGGATGAGAGTAGGATAAAAACGGTTATTTTTTGGGTTATTTCAGGTTACAGGTTCAGACTCGGTTAAGCTTGGTTTTGTTTCGGCGTGCGGCCGGTGATTTTGTTGAAATGTCAGCGGCCGCTCGCTGAATGCCCACATCTCTAGTTCCCTTAATCCTGCTCTCTCCAATTCTCCTTTCCGTTCTCTGCGGAACGGTCTTCCGGAAACGCGAAAAGCACGTTCTGAACTTCAGCTCTTGCTGAGCATCGCTTCTGCTTGCTCCGGTTTCAAACGCACCGCCAGAATCTCGGCATCAGCACACTTCTCGCCACCCGAAAACGCTTGCGCACGCACCCACATCTTGCGGCCCTCGACGCTCTTCATCTCCGCAGAAAGCTCAATCGGAAGATCGATACGGGCCGGTTTCAGCAGACTGATATTGAGCTGTGCGGTGACACAGTGAATCAAAGGCTCCGTTCCGATCGGGCGCTTTTCATCCGCATAGAACCAAGCAATCGCGAAGTTCGCGCTGTGGCAGTCGAGCAGTGAGCAGATAAGCCCTCCGTAGACGTGCCCGGGGAAGCCGCCGGTATGGAACGGCTTCGGCTGAAAGCTGGCCTTCGCCTCGTCACCGACCATAACGCTCTTGAGCTGGAGCCCATGTGGATTCTCAGCGCCGCAGCCGTAGCATGAGCGATTTGCTGTTTGGTCTTGAATTGCTGTGGTCATGTTCGATGAGCTCCTCAGTGTTTACGGCCGACGGCAGGAGATGAAGAGGTTAACACGCGCCGAACAACGTCGGACACGAAGGCTAACCAAACGCGTCGATACCTCAGCTTACTGCTCCTTTGCTAGATGAAACCGGTGACGGCACGAGGAAACCAATTTCCAACTTCGCATTCGGGCGCGGGGTCGCCGGACTTAAACTGTAAGGGACGTCGTGTCACACGAGCTTCGTAGAGCTTTTCGGCAATCGGAGGCTGGGGCTCAGGACGGACCCTTAAAGCTAGGACGCTTCTAATACGGGCGCTCGAGACAGCAGCTTTCTGACCGACTCCGCCGCGCTCGACTGACCGGACAGGATTCGGTCAACTTCTTCAATAATGGGTGCTTTAACGTTGTGTCGCCGGGCAAGCTCGGCAACCTTCGGGGTTACCCGTACGGCTTCTGCGACCTGGCCCAGGTGGGAAACGATGTCCGTCAGCTTCTCGCCCTTTCCTAGCCGCAAACCAACCTGCCGATTTCGGCTCAGGTCGCCCGTCGCCGTGAGCAAGAGGTCTCCGAGACCACTCAGGCCGGTGACTGTTACCGCTTCGCCTCCCAGGGCGAGGGTGATGCGCTGCATCTCCAGTAGTCCCCGGGTGATAAGCGCCGCACGGGCATTGGCCCCCATTCCGACTCCCTCGACAACTCCACACGCGAGAGCAATCACGTTTTTCACGATGCCACCGAACTCTACGCCAACGACGTCGCGGGAAGTGTAGACCCGAAAGTAATCAATATGGAAGAAAGCGGCCGCGGCCGAGGCAGTCTCCAGACTTCGTGCGGCGATGGTCACTGCGGTCGGCAGCCCCAAGATGACTTCTCGCGCGAAGCTCGGGCCGGAAAGGACAGCGATCTGTGCGTGGTCGCCGAGCTCGCCGCGAAGCACCGCAGACATCGGCTGCAAGGTTTGATCCTCCAAACCTTTTGCCGTGCTGACCAGAATGGCATCCGCTCTGAGATTGGGCTTCGCGTTCTTCAGCACTTCGTGAAGAACTCCGGACGGCACCGCGAACACGACGGCGTCCGCATCGCGAACCGCCTTCAAAATATCAGCTTCGACCGTGATTTCAGGGCTGAGAGGAAGATCGGGAAAGTATCTCGGGTTTCGGTGCTCTGCACCGATTACTCGAAGCAGCTCAGGGTCGCGGCCCCAAAGAATGGTTCGGTGACCCACACGCGCGAGATGGTGTGCGAGGGCCGTGCCCCAGCTCCCGGCACCAAGGACGGCGACCGTCTTTTGGTCAGCCCCCTTCGAACCGTCGCTGGGCGCTTCCGAACCGTCGCTCATTCTACTCCCGATGTGCTTCCCGTACTGGGTTACTGAATCGTTTCCGGTGTATCGCTGCCGTTCGCGGTGCCATTTGCGGAAGCGTTTTCCGAGCCTTCTTCATTACCGCCGGTACCCGATTCGCCTTCGGTGACCGCCGCGTCAGCAACTCGCGCAATGGCGGCTACCGATTCGCCTTCGTCCAGGTTGATGACCCGCACTCCCATGGTGTTGCGACCGATCAGGGAGATACTGTTCGCCTCGATACGGATAACCTTACCAGCAGTCGTGATCAGCATGATGTGATCGTTGTCCTTCACTCGGCTGCTGCCGATGACCGGACCGTTCCGGCCGTCGGTCTTGATGTCGATGACACCCTTCCCGCCGCGGCTCTGCATTCGGTACTCGCCGACCAGCGTGCGCTTTCCGTAGCCGTTTTTGCAAACGCTCAGCAAGCCGAAGACCTCACCGCCCTCTTTCGAGCTTTCGGCTGCGTTTTCGCTTTCTTCATCGCTCACATGCGGCACCGTGACGATGCTTACGGCTGTATCGCCTTCGTCGAGGTTGATCCCTCGAACGCCGCGAGCGACTCGGCCCATCACTCGAACATCCGTTTCTTTGAACCGGATGGCCATACCGCTCGCCGTGGTGAGCAGGATGTCACGGCCACCCTCAGTGAGTCGTGCGCCGATGAGCGTATCCCCTTCATCGAGTGATACCGCCCGAATCCCGCCGCGACGGATGTTTGAAAACTCCATCAGATCGACGCGCTTGATCACGCCGTTCTTGGTCGCGAGGACAACGTATTTCCCCTCTTCGAAGTGACGAATCGGGAGAATCGCAGAGACCTGCTCGTTCTCTTCGAACTGAATCATGTTCACGAGCGCTCGACCGCGCGCGGTCCGGCCGGCTTCAGGGAGGTTGTAGACCTTCAGCCAATGGAGCTTTCCGAGCGTCGTAAAGACGCACAAATAGGCGTGGGTCGAAGCGATGAACATCTCCGAGACGAAATCCTCGTCGTCGTCCGAGAGCTTCTTCGTGCCCATGACACCCTTTCCGCCGCGCCCCTGTGCCTTGTAGAGAGAAGGGGAGCAGCGCTTCGCGTAACCGCGGTGGCTGATGGTGACGACCATGTCCTCTTCGTTGATCATGTCCTCGAGGTCGATCTCTTCGCCTTCGGCCTCGATGAGCGTGCGGCGCTCGTCTCCGTATTTGTCGCTGATTTCCTTCAGCTCCTCAACGCAGACCCGGTCCACTTCCTTCGGATCGGTCAGGATCTTTGTAAGCCGAGTAATCAGCTCGAGCAGCTCTGCATGCTCGTCCTCGATCGATTTTCGCTCCAAACCGGTCAAACGGCGGAGCGGCATGTCGAGAATCTGTTGAGCTTGAATTTCGCTCAACGAGAACCGCCGTTCGAGCTCGGCTTTCGCCTCGGCGGTCGATTCCGACGCCTTGATAATCGCGATTACTTCGTCGATATGCGACAGCGCGATGAGCAACCCTTCGAGGATGTGCACCCGCGCCTTCGCCTTCGCCAAATCGAAGCGAGTGCGGCGCACGATGACGATGCGCCGGTGCTCGATAAAATTCTGCAGGAATTCCTTGAGACCGAGAACCATCGGACGGCCGTCCACGATGGCGAGCATCATCACGCCGAATGTTCGTTGGAGCGGAGTGAGCTTGAAGAGCTGGTTGAGAACGACATCGGAGGACGAATCGCGCTTCACCTCGATAACGACGCGCATTCCGCGACGGTCTGATTCGTCGCGCAGTCGGGAGATACCTTCAATCTTCTTTTCGTTGACGAGCTCCGCGATCTTCTCGACGAGCCGGGCCTTGTTCACCTGATACGGAATTTCGTCGACGACAATCATCTCGCCGTCGCGCTTGCCCTTGATTTCCTCGACATGGACCTTTGCCCGAAGTTGGATAACCCCCCGACCGGTCTTATAAATTTGTCGCAGCGGCGCCGCTCCGTAAATGATTCCCGCGGTCGGAAAGTCAGGCCCTGGAACGTGCTCCATGAGCTCTTCGACAGTCGACGCAGGCTCTTCGATCAAGCGAATCGTTGCGGCAATGATCTCACGAAGATTGTGCGGAGGAATCTTCGATGCCATTCCGACCGCGATGCCTTCGGCTCCGTTGATGAGCAGATTCGGAACGCGGGAGGGGAGGACGATCGGCTCTACGGTCGAATCATCGAAGTTCGGTTGAAAATCGACAGTGTCCTTTTCGATATCCGCCAACATCGCTTCGGCGAGCGCCCGCATACGACACTCCGTATAACGATAGGCCGCCGCTGAATCTCCGTCGATCGAACCGAAGTTTCCCTGCCCGTCGATGAGCGGGTAACGCAGGTTCCACGATTGAGCCATGCGAACAAGCGAATCGTAGACCGCGCTATCACCATGAGGATGGTAACGCTTGAGCACTTCGCCGACGACCCCGGCGCATTTCGAATACTTTCGATTGGAAACAAGGCCTTCATTCAGCATCGCGTAGAGAATGCGGCGGTGCACCGGCTTCAGACCATCGCGGATGTCGGGCAGCGCTCGCCCGATAATGACGCTCATCGCATAGTCCATGTAGGACCCGCGCATCTCGTCTTCGATGTTTACCGGTATGACGGTCGTATTGTTGTTTTCCATGTCCGATCGACTTCTCTGTGCTCGAACGCAGCAGCGAAACAGCCCGGCCGCTTCACAGAAACGTGAAACAGCCCGCCCCTCTACGCGCTCGAATGTTCGTTAAATGTCCAAGTTCTTCACTTTCAGCGCGTTCTCTTCGATGAACTCGCGCCGCGGCTCAACCGCATCACCCATCAGCAACGTGAAGAGGCTATCCGCTTCGATTGCATCCTCGACATGGACCTGCAGCATACTGCGCTTGGTCGGGTCGAGCGTCGTATCCCAGAGCTGCTCAGGGTTCATTTCACCGAGACCTTTGAATCGGGTAATGGTCAGCCCTGTGCGGCCTCGAGCAAGAATTGCGTCACGAATATCGAAAAGGTTCCGGCTCTCACGCTCGAAATCTTTTTTCCCTTCGGCCGTGATCAGATACGGCGGCGCGCCGAGCGACTCTCCCTTGCTCATGATGGACTGGAGCTGCGTGAAGTCTTCCGACGAGACGCGCTTGAAATTGATCTCCGCAGAGAACTTCTCGCTGTTTTTTGAAACAGTGACGGTGACGCAGCTCCCCCCGTGTTCCTTATCAGGCGTGTAGACGATATCAACGCCGGAGATCTCTTCGAGCCGGGTCTTCAACCACTCTGCGGCGCGATTGGCCGCTTCTTCGAGCGCGTCCTGCTTGAGCAAGGTCTCTCGGCTGAAGCCGGGGAGCGCCGCAAAAGCCGCTACGATCTGGCGTTCTATCGCTCCGTTCTCGAAGACCTCGAGGATTCTCACTGCTTCGGTCAGCTCTCGAAGAAACTTCTCGAGCTCCGGCCCCTTCAATACCAGCTTACCGTTCTGACCGGTGATGGTCGCGCCATCCGAGCCGGCATTGATGACGAAGTTATCGAACGACTTGTCATCGTTGAGGTAAAACTCGGATTTGCCCTTCTTAATCCGATACAGCGGCGGCTGCGCGATGTAGAGATGACCGCGCTCGATGAGCTCGGGCATTTGACGGAAGAAGAACGTGAGCAGCAGCGTTCTGATGTGACTTCCGTCGACGTCAGCATCGGTCATGATAATGACTTTGTGGTAGCGCAGATCATCGATCTTGAAGTCCTCTTGGCCGATACCGCAACCGAGCGCAGTAATCAGCGCCCGGATTTCTTCGAAAGCGAGCATCTTGTCGAAGCGCGCCTTCTCGACGTTCAAAATCTTTCCTTTGAGCGGCAGAATCGCTTGATTGAAACGGTCCCGACCCTGCTTTGCGGAGCCGCCCGCGGAATCTCCCTCGACCAGGAAGAGCTCGGAGCCTTCGGGGTCTTCGTTCTGGCAATCGGCCAGCTTTCCGGGGAGCGACATCGAATCCAGCGCACCTTTTCGTCGAACAAGCTCACGCGCGCGCTTTGCGGCTTCCCGCGCTCGCGCAGCATCGACGCCCTTCATGACAATGAGCTTTGCGACAGACGGGTTCTCTTCGAGAAACACAGAAAGCTTGTCGCCGAGCATCTGCTCGACCATACCTTTCACTTCACTGTTACCGAGCTTCGTCTTCGTCTGCCCTTCGAACTGCGGCTCTGGAATCTTCACGCTGATAATCGCTGTAAGACCTTCGCGAATATCGTCGCCTTCGAGATTGTCCTTCGCGGATTTAATGATACCGCTGCGGAGCGCATATCCATTCACAGCGCGGGTCAGCGCTGTGCGAAATCCGGCGAGGTGAGTGCCGCCTTCGAAAGTATTGATGTTATTTGCGAACGAGTGAACCGACTCCTGATAGCCGTCGTTATACTGCATCGCGACTTCGAGCCCGACGCCATCACGTGATTCCGAGAAGAAGATCGGCTCGGGAAAGAGCGCGATTTTCGTCTTGTTCAAATGGCTGACGAAGCTCTTGATACCGCCTTCGTAGAAGAACTCCTGCGACCGGCCGGTCCTTTCGTCTTTGAAAACGAGCTTTACACCGCCGTTCAAAAAGGCGAGCTCGCGAAGCCGCGACGCCAAGATATCGTATTTGAAACCGTCGACCGTGGGGAAAATTTCGTGGTCGGGGAGGAAGGTAACGCGCGTGCCGCGGTTCGTCGTCGTCCCGATCTGTTTCAGCGGAGATTGCGGCGCTCCACGCTGATATTCTTGGAAATAGACATTCCCATCGCGCTTCACTTCAACGCTCAGTCGCTCGCTGAGCGCGTTTACGACCGATACGCCGACCCCGTGGAGGCCGCCGGAGACCTTATACGCTTTGTTTTCGAACTTTCCGCCGGCGTGCAGCTTGGTGAGCACAACCTCGACAGCGCTGATTCCCTCGGTCGGGTGAATGTCGGTCGGAATTCCGCGGCCGTTGTCTTCGACGGTAACCGAGCCGTTTACGTGAATAGTTACCTGGATGGTGTCGCACCAACCGGCCATCGCTTCATCGATGGAGTTGTCGACAACTTCGAAAACGAGGTGGTGATAGCCGCGCTCGACTGTGTCACCGATGTACATTCCTGGCCGCTTGCGGACGGCATCAAGTCCCTCGAGGACCTTGATTTTGTCGACGCCGTAGTCGTCGGCTGCGCCGACACCAACCGGAAATGATTCTTCGATCTTCGCCACGTTTTCGTTCATAGTAATTCCAATTACACCCGCGAAAATACAAAACTGAGCGGGATGGTCGCAAAAGAGCTAAAGTATACCCTTTCCGCCTCTTTTGGGCAAACAATTATCGTTAGTGATTTCGGAATGTTACTGAGGAAATTTCGGGTCACGATCAGCCGAAACTTGGCCGCCCTCGATGGCCAGGAAACCGGTGGTGGAACCGAAGGATTTCACGGCGCTCGTCGGCTCGGTCGTGGTCAGTAATACCTGCGCCTGAAAGGTCGAAAGCAGCTCGAATAGCGCCGCTCTGCGATACTGGTCGAGCTCCGACTCCACGTCATCCAGCAACATGACCGGTGGCTCACCGGTGCGCTCATTGAGGTAATCTACGGCGCTCAGAGACAGCGCCAGCGACACACTCCGCGCCTGACCTTGCGATGCAGCGATCTTCGCCGGTTTCGCTCCAAAATCAGTTTCAAGGAAAATTTCTACATCATCGCGGTGAAAGCCGACAGAAGTTACCCCGCGTCGCAAATCGCGGAGATGCTCTGCTGCAAAAAGCTCTTCGAGCTTGGGCGTAGGCAAAATTTCTCCCGACTCGTCCAGAAAATCGCTCGTGTAGCGAAGTGAAACTCGCTCGAGCGCACGCACTAACCGCGTCGTTGAAACTAGCGCGCGATAGTAATTGGGCACCTTCTCACCTAAGGCCGCAATGAATTGCCGGCGGCGGCCGGCGGCAATGTGCCCGTGCTTCACGAGCAGTGCGTCCCAAAAGCCGAGCTGCGAAACCGCCTCGGATGCCGGAGCTTTAGTTTGCTGAAGCTGTCCAAGCAGCGCGTTTCGCTGCTTCAGAGCGCGCTGATATTGAACGGCAGCTTCCACGAACACCGGGTCTACCATCGCCAACGAGCGGTCGACGAAATTGCGGCGCTGCTGAGGCGCACCCTTCACCAGCTGCAGCTCTTCGGGCGTAAAAATTACTGAATTGAGCTGGCCGTAGAAGTGGCTCAGCTTTTCCACACGTTTTTCGTTTACGAACACTTCGCGGTGGTTCCCGCGGAGAAAATACTGGATGAGCCGGTCACCGCTGGACGAAGAGACGGTGGCTTCGACTGCACCTTCGACCCGCTCGCGAGCGGGACCGGCAGTCCATTGGAGAAGGTCCTTTGTTTTGCCAGAGCGAAAAGAGCGATTGTGGCTCAGAAGATAAACTGTTTCGAGCAGACTGGTTTTTCCCTGGCCGTTTTTGCCGGTAATCACGGTCACTCGATTGTCGAACGTGATTTCCTGCGGAGCGAGATTACGAAAGTTACTGACTCGGAGACGCGTTAAAAACAAGGGACCGTTCTCCCACAGCAGCTCTCGTTCCTGAAAAGCGATTGAGGGTGACTCTATCGAAAAGCGGCTGCTGCGCACAGACCGCCGCTCAGAAAATTAACGCCCCTGAAAATTCACGCGGCGAAAGCTCCTCGAAGGATGGAACTGAGACGGAGAGGCTCAATGGAATTTTGCAATAGCCTTTCAGGAACCGCCCAAAGCACTCCAGCTCAGGGGGCTGGCCAATACGAGAGTTGCACGGGCGGAAAAAAGCTTCTTTTGAAGCGGTTTCTTGCCTACAAACTCGCGCCCAGAAAGAGCAAATGGGAAACGGCGCGTGACGCACAGTTTCCCACCGCCAATCTCAAAGAACAGCCTACTCGAACCGCATCGGCATTACGATGCAAGTGTAAGCTTCCGTTCCGCTTCCGGTGAATACGCCCGGGCCAAGGTCCCCGTTCAACTTAATCGTGATGAGCTCGCTGTCAGTCATCGCGTTCAGAAGGTCGATGATATATCGGGCGCTGAACCCGATCTCGACATCCTCGCCCTGTTTATCAACAGCGAGGGAGTCATTTGCTTCCCCATATTCCGGGCTGGAGCTCGAAATCGACAATGTGTCGCCGCTTACCTTGAAGCGCACGGCTTTGTTTTTGTCGGTGGTCACCAACGAAACACGCTTCACCGCTGAGAGGAACTCGACGCGGTTAATGCCGACTTCCGTTTTGCTCTCCGCAGGAATAACCTGACGGTAATCAGGGAACTGACCATCGACAAGGCGAATGCCGAGTGTGACACCGGCACTTTCGACGGTGAAAAAACCGTCGCGAACCTCGACCTTTGCAGCGCCTTCGTTCCCTTCGAGAACTTTCTTTACTTCCTGAATACCCTTCCTCGGGACGATCACCGAATCAGCGAGCTGGAAGCCCTCAGACGGACGATCGATTAAAGCGAGCCGATGCCCGTCGGTCGCGACGAAACGAATGCTATGCCCCTTTCCGGACTCCTGAGGCACTGTTTCAACGAGCACACCGTTGATGTTGTAACGGGTCTCATCCGTCGACACCGCGAACGATGTCTTATCGAACATCTCGTAGAACATCGCTGCTTCGATTGAAACCGGCTTCGAGATCGTTGTTCCAGCCAGCGAGGGAAATTCGTCGGCAGATGTGCCGTTGATTTTAAACTTGGATTGTCCGCACTGGATCTCGAGACGCTGACCCTTTGCGAGATTTACCGAGATCGGTTCGTTCGGCAGCTCGCGAATGATGTCGTAGAGAACCTTCGCGTCAACAGTCGTGCTCCCCGCAGCCTTCACTGTTGCTTCCGCTTCGCCGATCACGCTCACTTCAAGATCTGTCGCTGCGAGAGTGAGCTTTCCATCTTCCGCATTCAACTTCACGTTCGCGAGGATCGGCATTGTATTTCGCCGTTCTACAATCGAGTGCGTGAGGTAAAGCAGATGCGAGAACTTTTCTTTGGCGATGGAAAAATTCATTCGAGTTACTCCTTGGGTTGGCGTTTCCAGCTCTTCTCTTACTTACAAAAAGATAAGTATAAAAAATAGTAGTAGTGGTAGTAGGGCGCGCGAAAAAGTGTGCACAGCATAACTAACTCCATCCGGATCTTCGAGAAAGCGCTGTGGGTAAACAGTGGGCGAGATCGACGTGAACCTGTGGATGAGCAGAGTGTAACTTTTCGAGCTTCGATCGAGTCCGATCTTGTCCCCATCCGGTCACAAGTTACTCGTTTGCGTGTCGACATGTTATCCACAGGCGCCGAAAATCCAAGACATCCCTAAAGTTTTAAAAAATAGCTAATAACCGCTATGGGTTAGGTTATTACTTCATGTGTCTTAAACAGCACGTTAACAGTTTATCCACAGGACTGATACAGCTCTTTCGAGGAGGGGGAAGACGACCCGGACACTTACGCTCGGATACGCTTCTCGATGTTGCGAACGTTCGCGCGAAACTCTGCGTCTGCTGCGAGCTTTTCCGTGATCGATTTCTGCGCGTGGATCACTGTTGAGTGATCGCGGCCGCCGAAAAATGCGCCGATTTCAGGGAACGAGAGCGCAGTCATTCTCCGGCATAGATACATAGCTACTTGTCGTGCGAGCGCGATGTTTTGCGTGCGCCGCTTACCGAGCAGGTCGTGCACGCTGACGTTGAAACGTTCGGCAACGATGCGTTGAATCAGCTCTGAGGTAACTTCCGTCATCTTCAGCGGAGCGAGGCTTCGGAGAACTTCCTCAGCGAGCTCGCGTGAAATGCCGGTCTTTTGCAAAGAGCTAAGCGCCTTCAAACGATTGAGCGCGCCTTCGAGCTCACGGACGTTGGTGTTGATTCGCTCGGCGAGGCATCGCGCGACATCCTCAGGGAGCATCACGCTCTCCGCTTCCGCCTTTTTATTGAGAATTGCGACACGTGTCTCAAAATCCGGAGCCTGAAGATCTACGGAGAGGCCCGAGGAAAAGCGTGTTCTCAGCCGTTCTTCGAGACCGACGAGCTCCTGAGGAACCTTGTCGCAAGTGATGATGATCTGCTTGTGACGGTTATAGAGGTCGTTGAACGTATGGAAGAACTCTTCCTGCGTCCGCTCCTTCCCGATGATGAACTGGATGTCATCGATAATGAGGAGGTCCAGTGAGCGAAACTTACTCTTGAACTGGTCCATGCGGTTACTGCGCAGGGATGCAATCAGCTCGCTGACGAAGGTCTCCGAGCTGACGAGTAGAACCTTCTTGCAGCGACGTCGTGCAGAATTTCCAATCGCATTCGCGAGGTGGGTCTTTCCAAGCCCGACGCCCCCATAAACGAACAATGGGTTGTAGGTCGAGCCGAGGCTTTCCGCGACCTTGAGCCCGACGGCGTGCGCCAGCTGATTGCAGGAACCGACGACAAAGTTCGAAAAGTTGTACTTGGGATTGAGGTTCGTATCGTCCGGGGATTGTTCAGACTTTCGCGCGCGAACAGGAAGCTCGCGGTGGGCGTGCTCGGCAGAATTTCCGGCTGAGCTGTGGAGCGCCGTGCTGCTGCGTGCGGTATCTTGCTCGCCGCGCTTTCCTTGCGGCTGTTCTGCGGAAACGGGTTTGTTCGGTGTTCCGGCTTCGACCCGAAAAAGTAAACGCAGCTGAGGTTCCTTCTCCTGCGCGGTGCCATCAACAGATTCGTCAACAGCGCCGCATTCTTCGGAGACCGCGCTCGAGCCGGCTGCCATCTTCGACCGGAGTGGAACAAGCATTGCAGCGAGCACGGCCCGAATCAACTCGGAATAGTGTCGCTGAACATGATCAGAGCAGAACTTGTTGGGAGCTGCGAGCGTCGCGATCGCTCCGCCTGAGCTCGCCGCATTCCCATCGCGTTGCCCATTCTCATACTGCTCAGTCTCATACTTAAGGTCGAGGAGCCGCAACGGACGGAGCCATGCCGTGTAAATTTGGACATCTACCTGGTTTTGCAGCTCTGCGCAGGTCCGAGTCCAAAGCTCTTGCAGCTCTTTGGGTGAAATCGGAAGCGGTTGGAGAATGCTCTCATCTGCAATCTCGGGAGCGCTGTCGCCGGAGGAGTCTTCAGTATTTGCCGTAGCCGGCAACGTTTGTGACCGCTGAAGGGAATTGGGTAGAGAATTGGTAAGTGGTGAATTTGATGGAACCTTCGGGTTTGCGATAGGGGCTTCGGCGAAGCTTCCGAGAACGTCCCCCACTCTTTCCATCCGCCCGAAGTTTTCCATTCGAAGCCTTACCTCTGCGCTCAATTTCCGTGCTCGGTTCACAATCACTGGTTCGGCTGAAAATGCCTTTCCAGGAATCGGTATTATCCGCGTGTAAAGCGCCGCTGCATAACAGGCGCCGTCATTTATCCGACGTCACACCAACGTTTACCGGACACCACCGCCGCAACCACGAACATCTCCACGCCGGAGAGCGTCAGCAAAACTAACCTGAACTGTGGAGCTAATCCACTCATGCAGGCCTTTCTCTCTACTTTCCTCTATCCACTACGCGATCTTGTTCCGCGTAGCTTTGAAAGACCATGTCCTCGTCGGGCAGGTCTTCAAACGCCATTTTTCAAACGACGCTGGAACCGGTGAAAGAGCGTAAATTACTCCGAATTCGCGAGCCCTCAACACTGCGAAAGCAGAAACTGCACAGAGGAAACCGCTCCGATTCCAATCCATTCAGAGCGAGCCTTGCACAGCTGCTGGTCACGACCAGCTCTACCCGAGCGGATGACTCCAACCACTCGAGCAACCCACCAGCCCTGAGCTATCAGGACCGAATCCACATGTCACATCAACATGTTTCATTCTCGATGAGAGCGCGACGTTCGAACTAACGAACGCACGAGAACCAACTGAACCGAGCACCAAGGACTACGAAGTGCAAAAACGATGAAGAGTGAAAAACAAACGTGTTGTGATCCATTCCCCAAAGGCGATCGTTCTTACCTTGATGCATCCAACATTACAAACTCAATTCTCCGAAGTTAAATTTCGTTAAAGTTCAAGGTCAAAAGATTTCAATCGTCTGAGCGCAAAAAAATTTTCACAAAATTTTTTTTGTTCTCGCAGCTTCTCGCAACAAAACGTGTTGCGAGGTACAGTTGCATTCATCGCTCGCTTCGCGAGAGTATCGCGCATGTGCATTTCGGTGCGATAAAATGGGCTTCAAATGAACAACGACGAATCGACAACGCGTGAAGCTGAGAAAACCGATCGCTTCTCACCGCTTGCCGGAGAGAGAGTCTTCGGTGTCGGCGCGTTGCTGATCGCGAGTGTGTGCATTGCCGGGTACTTTTTCGGGGAATACCTTACAGCGCGTGAGCTGCTCTCCGTTCTCGTGGCGCTCACTCTCTCTCATCTCAACTTCCGAAGCTGGAGAATGTTTGCGAGCGCCGCAGGTGTTTCCGTGCTTGAACCGACGGCAGCGGGCCGACGAAAAATGATCGCTCGGGCGATCGAGCTCGTCATCCTGAAGGGCGCGGCGATCGCACTGCTGGTGACGTTGTACCGGGACGGGGGCGTACCCGCGCTCGAGCGCGCCCTCATCGCGCTTGTCGTTTACCTGATCACCGGTGCCCTGCTGCTCACATTTACGGCTTCGCGCACAGCGGATTTTGTCGAGGAGGAAGCGAACAGCGCAAAACTTCCGTAGGCTGCGGGTTTTCCACTGCTCCAACATCTTGGAACGGCTATCAGAATTCGTGTCCGCGCCCGTTGAAACGGGGTTTTACTTGGCTTCCGGAATGTTGTAGTAAGGCGTAGCCCAAGGGCGCCGCCGCTGCCCCTTTAGCGGCTCGATTCTCGTCTGGTAGAGTCTGTTCAGCTTTGAGCCTCAGCTCCGGGAGCTCCCGGTGAGGAGATCGGCAGTTT
This sequence comes from Bdellovibrionota bacterium, assembly GCA_046328905.1. Taxonomy (GTDB): domain Bacteria; phylum Bdellovibrionota_C; class UBA2361; order SZUA-149; family CAZDWZ01; genus JAXLVP01. The sequence goes on along the minus strand of JAXLVP010000001.1, from coordinate 2,064,845 downwards.
GCCGCAGAAGACTCGAGGTAATCCACCGGTGTAATCATTCACGTGTGTTGAAAAGGCGGCGGGATCTGTAACCGGAGAGCGGTTTAAAAGTAGTGAGAGCGTATCGATGAGCGCAGAAGAATTTAACTTTGTTGCGGCAGCTGTCGGCACCCACAAGGAATCAGTGGTGGCATTGGTTTCGATGGGGCTGGTTGCGATCCTGCTCGTAGTATCGGGGCTTTCGGCTGCGGCCGCCGTGAAGCGAGCGAAGAACCCATTGGTGCCGGAATCGCGGTTAACCGTGAGAAACCTCTTCGAGCTGCTCGCCGAGTTTCTGATCTGGATGGGCGATATCGCCATGGGCAAGGAGAATCGGAAGTATCTTCCGTTTGCCGCGACCCTTTTCGTCTTTATCCTTGCCATGAATTTGCTCGGCCTCGTGCCGGGTTTCGTGATGCCGACGCACATGGCGGAGATTAATGCCGGCCTCGCGCTCACGGTTTTCGTGCTCTACAACTTCTGGGGAATTCGTGAGCTCGGAATTTTCAAGTATCTCAAACATATGTTCGGCCCATTCAGCGGTTGGATGTTTCCACTCGGCGTATTCCTGTTCTGTATCGAGCTCATCAGCCACACAATTCGGCCGCTCTCCTTGACAGTGCGACTGTACGGAAATATGACGGGGGACCATCTCGTGCTCGGTGTTTTCACTGAGATGACACAGGGCTTATTCGAAAGAGGAATTCCTTTACCGATTCCCGTGATTTTTTACTTCATGGGAACTCTGGTCAGCCTGATTCAGGCGTTCGTGTTCACGATTCTCACGATGATTTACATCAGTTTGGCTACGGCCCACGAAGAGGAAGATCATCACTAGGACCTGTCGGCATCGAGCCACTACAGGCATGGGTCGTGAGACTCATGGCACGAACTCGTGACATGGGAGCTCGGCGCCGCAGGGTGTCTGAGCTGAAAGAATGATGAATGAGCGGGCGAGGCCTGTTTTTTTAAAAAGTGTGCGTTAAAATTAGTTTGGTTGGAGGATCTATGCGTTTCGTTTCATTGTTGGCGATTGTTGGGGTGGCGCTCCTGGTTGGAGTTGAGCCGGCTATGGCGCAGGAAGCAGCAGGCGCGGCAGCAGGTTCCGGTTTGGGACGTCTCGGCGCAGGCTTGGCTATCGGCTTGGCGGTGTTCGGTGGAGCAACTGCACAAGGAAAAGCGATCGCAGCAGCGGTTGAAAGCATCAGCCGCAACCCAGGCGCAGCAAAGCCGATGCAGCTCGCTTGGATTCTTGCACTGGCGTTCATCGAGTCGCTCGTGCTGTTCGCGTTCCTGATCGCTCGCGGACTGTCAGCCTAGTTCTCCGAGCTAGCCAGTTCTGTCCGAGCAGATTCGGTCAGTCGCCTGATCCGTGAAAGCGGGTCAGGCGATTCCTTTATTCGCGCTTGAGACAATTTTCGGGAAGCACGGGCTCACGCTTCCCCAGAGGTGCGAAAGAGTGGGGGTCATTACACTCACTACCGATTTCGGCCTTTCCGATTCCTACGTCGCCCAGATGAAAGGCGTCATGCTCTCCATCGCTCCGGAGAGCAGCCTCATCGACCTCACTCATTCCATCGCTCCTTGTGACATCGCTTCCGCCGCCCGAGTGCTGGCTGAGTCAGCCGGATATTATCCCGACGGCACAATCCATCTCGCTGTTGTTGATCCGGGGGTGGGCGGCGCGCGACGTCGGATAATCATCCAAGCAGCGGTCCGGACCGAAATCGACGTGCGTCCCAAGCGGGCTTACTTCGTCGGACCCGACAATGGAATCTTTGCCTTAGCTGCTCCGGCGCTCGCTCGGGAACGTGTATGGGAGATCCAAAACCATCACCGCTTGCCCAGGTTCGAGTCCGGAAGGACCTTCGACGGAAGAAACGTGTTCGCCCCGGTGGCGGCGATGCTTTCGAACGGTGTGCCGGCGAGTGAGCTCGGGTCGGAAATCGCGACTCCGCTCGTCGAAGCGGAGATCCACGCTCAGCCGATCAAAGTCGACGGCATCCTGAAGGGCCATGTCGTTTACTTCGACCACTTTGGAAACGCTGCGACAAATATTACGAAATCGCAGCTTGGCGCGGGGAAGGTGATAGTCAGCCTTCCGAAGCAGTCCCTGACTCTGGACCTTCGCCAAAGCTTCGAGGACTTTCGAACGGGTGAACCGGGCTGCATAATTAACTCGCAAGGATGTGTAGAAATCGTTGCGAACCAACAGAGCGCGAGAAAGCTGCTCGCGCTCGACGCCGGCGATCCGGTTCATATCACCATCGGTTGAGCCGCCCTTCCTTTTCCCGTTCAACCTTTTCTGGGGCAACCTTCTCCGGGGCAACGGGAATCGCCGCCGTTAGTATTCGGCAAGCTTTCTGTGATGTTCTTGACTCCGACTCATTGGGCGAGCTTATATAAATTATTCGGCGAGCCTATGCGTTCGCTTTCATACGGGTAGAAGACTTATCAACAGTTCTCGCTCTGCTGCTTTCATAAGCAGAGTACGTGCTCGGATGTGGGGATGCGGGAACTGGGACGTTTTCGAGTCATTTGGGGAGGATTCTTACCCGTAAGAAAGTGAGGGTATTGAGATGAAGATCTTAGGCTGGATTCGCCTGAGGTTGGCGCTTCGCAGAGCAGTCTGCATGGCGTTGAACTCGGGCCTCGAGCAACCGGAGGTGACCCTGGATTGGGTCGCCGACGGAGATCATCAGATGGGTGTACCGTTTTACGGTGTGCCCCATCGATTGGGATCGGTGGACGAGGTCCTTAAGGGAGTCAGTCCCGGTGCTTCGGTGTACCTGGTGCTTCATAAGCCGCCGACGTTCCGCGATCTGGAGATCGACGGTCGCCGGGCTACGGAGTTTGAAGCGCTCAGCGCGTATGTCACCTTAGCGAGAAACGTCGCGCGTCAGCGCGGATTCACGCTCAAGGTCGCGCTGGTTGGGTTCGCCCTCAACCCGGAGTTCGACTGGATGAGAGACGCGCTCGTCGAGCTCGTTGGTGATACGGAGTCGGTCCTTCTGCAGAAGGAGCTGTTCGCCGATCTCGCACGACAACGCCTTCCGAAGCGCTGTCGTCCGGAAGTTGTCGTTGGATGGTCTTTTCTCGGACTGCGACGTTGTCTCTCGTCGTTCACCTCTCTCTTCTAAAGTCCCTTCAGGAGTCTTTCATGGATGCGTGGAATAGCTTTGGCGCCGGCGGGGGTTTCTCTGGCATGCAGTTCTTGCAGCCGCCCCCGTTCGGTCCAAAGTATCGGAGGTTTATCGAAAGGTTGATAAACGTCCAGTTCCATAATTCTCTGCCGCGATGATGCAGCCGTTCAATGTGCGAGAAACCGCTCGGCCTCAATAGCGGCCATGCAGCCTGAGCCCGCCGCAGTGACGGCCTGGCGGAACACGTGATCTTGCACGTCACCGCATGCGAACACTCCCGGAATATTCGTCTGAGTGCTGTTCGGCTTGGTGATAAGATACTTGTTCTCGTCCATCTCGAGGATCCCCTCGAAGAGCTTGGTGTTCGGTGTGTGTCCGATACCGTAGAAGATGGCGTCTGTTTGAATCTCGCTGAGCTCGCCGGTCTGCGAGTGTTTCAGCACCAGGCCGGTGATCCCGGATTTCCGATCACCGATCAGCTTCTCCGGAATCTGATTCCACAGAACTTCGATCTTCGGATGCTCCAGCACGCGCTGAGCCATGATTTTCGAAGCTCGGAGCTGGTCCCGGCGGTGCACCAATCGGACCCGCTTACCGAATTTTGTGAGGAAAATAGCTTCCTCAGCAGCGGAATCGCCTCCTCCCACCACGACGATCTCGCGATCGTTGAAAAACGCGCCGTCACAGGTCGCGCACGTCGAAAGGCCGAATCCCATCATCTCCCATTCGCGATCAAGTCCAAGTGTTCGTGCGCTGGCACCGGTCGCGATGATGACTGCCCTTGCAGTTTCGCGGTGGCCGTCGATCCAAACCTGAAAAGGGCTCGCGCTGAAATCGACCTTGGTTACCAGATCGGAACGCATCACGGCGCCGAAGCGCTCGGCTTGTTTCCGCATCTCTTCCATCAGGTCGGGGCCGAGAATGCCGTGAGAAAAGCCGGGAAAATTCTCGACATGAGTTGTCGTCGTCAGCTGTCCGCCCGGCTGCGGACCGTGGATGATCAGTGGATTGAGATTTGCGCGAGCGGCGTAAAGTCCGGCGGTGAGCCCTGCTGGACCGCTGCCGAGAATGATAATGTCGCGGGTGGTGCTGTCTGACATCGAAGAATGACCTTTCTCAGCGTTCAATGTTATATCAGCGTTTTGCGGCACTCCGTTCCCGAACGCTGCAAACGGAGGAGTGCGGGCGAGGAGACTCTTGGCGCTCGGCTGCCGGGGCTGGCCCGAGAAAGACTTGGGCTGCGGCCGGCTTTCGAAGCGCGTAGCTCCGAAATGGGAGCGATTGTTCCCGGAAAACGCGCGGAACTGACTCTAGCCTACATGAAAAAACGCAACTTTGCATAGGCGCGCGAATTCCAATGAGTGAACGGAAGATCGGCACGGTTCTCGTGGCCAATAGGGGCGAAATCGCGGTCCGGATTATCCGAGCGGCACGTGAATACGGGCTCCAAACCGTTGCAATTTATTCGGATGCCGACGAAGGCGCTCTCCATGTTCGCTTGGCGGACAAGCGAGTGGCGCTCGGCGGGAACAGCGCTCGTGACAGTTACCTGAGCCAGGACAAGATCCTGAACGCCGCGATTCTGTCGGGAGCCGATGCCGTGCATCCCGGCTACGGCTTTTTCGCGGAAAACGCCGAATTCGCGCGTGCCCTAGAACGCGCCGGGCTGACGTTTATCGGCCCTGATCCGGCGGTCATCGGGCTGATGGGCGACAAAGACCAGGCGCGCAGGAAAGCGGCTGAGAGCGGTGTTCCGGTGGTGCCCGGTACCGAGGCGGGCCTCTCCCCGGATGCGCTCCAGAAATTCTGTAAGAAAATCGGCTACCCGGTGATGATCAAAGCAGTCGCCGGCGGGAGCGGCCGCGGAATGCGGCTTGTCGAGAAAGAGGCTGAGCTCGGGGACAAGCTGCTCGAAGCCCAAGCTGAGGCGGAAGCAGCGTTTCGCAACCGGGATGTCATTGTGGAGAAGTATCTGGGACGCCCTCGACATATCGAGGTTCAGGTATTCGGCGACGCTCACGGAAACGTCCTGCACTTCGGCGAGCGTGAATGCTCGCTGCAGCGTCGCCATCAGAAGGTTGTCGAGGAATCGCCCGCTGCGTTTTTCCATCCGGCAGTCCGAGCTCGAATGCTCGAATCCGCCGTAGCGCTCGCGAAGGCTGTCGGTTATCGCGGTGCCGGCACTATGGAGTTTCTCGTCGAGGACGGGACTACCGCGGAATCCCCGTTTTACTTCCTCGAGATGAACACCCGGATTCAGGTCGAGCATGCAGTGACCGAAGCGGTTACCGGAATCGATCTGCTCAAGCTCCAGTTCCACGTTGCCGAGGGAAAACCGCTTCCCATGGAGCAATCCGCCGTGCAGTCGCGCGGCCACGCTATCGAATTCCGAGTGTATGCTGAAGACCCTTCTCAAGGGTTCAAACCGACTAGCGGAACGGTGAGGTATATCTCTCGCCTCGGCGGTGCCGGGCTTCGCGAGGACGCGTGGGTCGAAGCCGGAACGCAGGTGTCCGCGTATTACGATTCGCTGCTGTCGAAGCTGACCGTCTGGGGGGCCAGTCGGGAGGAAGCGATTAGGCGCTCGGTTGCGGTACTCGGGGAGCTCGTGGTCGAGGGTATGGAAACGACTCTCGGGTTTCATCGCTGGGTCGTCCGACAACCCGCGTTCCGAGACGGCCCGCTCGATGTGAAATGGATTGAGCGTGAGTACCGAGGAGAGCTCGTTTCTGCGATCGGGGTCGGGCCGCTCGTGCTTCCACCCCTTCGCGAATCGAAGAGTTAGGAGCGAGCTCCATGGAGCGCAAGCTCGTCGTTACCGAGCCGAACCAACGTCTCGATGTTTTTCTCAGTGCAAACATCGAGGGGCTCAGCCGCAAGAAAGCGCGAGAAGCCTGCGAGGGCGGCAGAGTTTCAGTCAACGGTAAGGCTGGACGCGCGGGGACGGCTCTTCAAGCCGGCGATGAGATTGTTTTTCTCGACACGGGCGACGCTGCGGCGAAACCGGAAATGGGATTGCCGATTCATGTCCATCTCCGAACTGAGAGCTATCTCGTTGTCGAAAAGCCGAGAGGAATTCCGACCGTAAGGTTACGACCCGATGACCCGGTGACGCTTGCGGATTGCGTCGCCGCGCTCGATTCACGCTGTCTCACCGCATCGCCGGATAGCCGCGAAGCGGGCCTGGTTCAGCGCCTGGATTACTGGACAAGTGGGCTGGTACTTGCTGCGGTCAATCGGCGGGCCTGGGAATTCTTTCATGACGCACTGATGTCCGGCCGCATCCGAAAAAGCTATCTCGCGCTCGTGGAGGGAGAGGTGAAGCGCTCCGCCTACACTGTGGGCACCCCGCTTCGGCAGAGCAAAGATGGAAAGCGGATGGAGCGAGCGGAAGTCGGTGACGCCCCCGAAACCAGCTTTTCGGCTCAGACTCGGGTGGAGGTTCTGCTCTCGGCCCAATTTGCGGGGAAGAAAGCGAGCATCGTTCGGGCGTTCGGAGACAGAGTGCGGCGCCATCAGATTCGGGCGCATTTGGCGTTTAGCGGACACCCGCTTGTCGGGGACGAACTGTATGGTGCGAAGTCACGGCTCGCGGACGTCATTCCTGAAGAAGATGGATTTCTGCTCCATGCGGATTGGCTAGAGGTTACCGACCTCCAAACGGGAGAGCTGGTATCTGTCCAAAGCGCTTCGGAGCTGCTGCAGGGTCTCGCCGCTTCGACCGGACTGAGCTTCAGCGCGAAGCCGTCGATTTAGCCTCGTGGAGAGTCCGCGCCGTAATGCCGCTGAAGCGCTTCGCAAGCGGCGCCCTCTCCCTGAGCTTTGACACAGGTGTCGAAGAACTCCTTACACTCTGCGGACTGAAAAGACGCGAATCCGTTAAGCTGACAAGCCTTCACCGCTGAGAAGAAGAGGTTGTTCGATTTCATCCATTGGCGGCAGGCTAGAGAGGTGAGGTCCTCCGCGCACTGGTCTCTAGCCTCGGCGCACCGTTGCTTCGGATCGGCGCTCGCAAGGGCCTGAGGCGCCAACCGGAAAAGCAGGTTTGGGTCCTTTACATTAACTTCTGCAAAGGTGGAGCTGAAAAACGCTTGATTGCCACTGAACGCCGTAACGCATCGGTTGAAATGCGTGCTCAGGAGGGCTTGGTCTGCCGAGCTGAGCTTCCTCGAGGATTGAGAGAGTGAGTGCTGGTAGGTCAGCAGACCGGCGAGCGCAAACATCAAGATTGCGACCGCTCCGCCGAGCATCCCGATGAGGCGGCGATTATCGCGCGGTGCTGTCGGCGGAGCACTGGCCGCACGCGCGGATTGCTCAGCAGATGCCCGTTCAGCCGTTTGCACCTGATCCGCCTTACAACGCTCGCATAGGGTGAGCAGATCCCCGACGTTCGTTCCACATTTTGGACAGAGCATGTATCGCCAGGATTAGTGGTAAACGATGTCGTTCGGCTTTGGAGAGGACTCGATGGAGTCAAAAAGCTTGTCGAATGCGGCTTTGAGGGCGATGCGGTTGTTCGCCAGCTCGGTTTGGATATCGGTGAGGCGTTGATCGAAATCGGCACGGGACCACATCGGTACGTCTTTGCCGTTCTTTTGGCGTCGCGACTTCAAGCTCTTGAAAGACTCCCGAGCCCGAATGAAGAGCGACAGAAGCTCGGTGCGCTCCAGCGCGAGACGTTCAACGTCCGCGAGATTCGCCGGATGCGTATCCAGCTCCTCGGCTAAAACTACACAGCGGGAGAGAATGTTCTGGTGGTGATCTCGGATGAGCGCGAGAAGCTCGGGACGCTCGAACACGTCGTAAATGGGTGCCGAGCGCAGCAGCTTGAGAGCCTCTTTGAACTGCTTTTCATCAATCAGCGAGTCCACGCGAGCAATCCGGTCGGTCATGCGCTTCGTGCGGGTAAGCTGCTGCTGACCGCCGAAGGTGCGAATGATCGGATCGAAGAGAACCCAGACGAAATAGAGTGTGAGCGCGAGGCCGCCGACGGCGAGAAGAAATGCGACGAGAAAGCTAATCGGTTCCATAGACCAATAGATGACCAGTTCGGGCTCAAGGAGCAAACAGCTTAGGCGATTTTTGATCACGCCCCTCTGATATGTTACCCTGAGAGCCGGTAATTGGCAAAACCGGTTGTTTTTCAGACAACTGCGCGTTGTTCTTGCTGTATTTTCCAGTCGGCGCAACCCAGCAAAGGGCTTATCGATATGGACGGCGCTCGCACAGTTCATGCAACCTTCGGGACCCGTTCCGAAGCTTCGCACGAAACTCTCGCGAATTTCGGCAACGAAGAATATCTCGACTATAACTCCACCGCACCGATCGCTGACGGCGTGCTGCATGCCGTTCGCCCGTTTCTGTCGAATGAGTTCGGCAACCCCTCGAGCAAGACCAATCGTCTTGGGCAGCGGGCGAGGGAAGCGATCGAGACTGCTCGCGGGCACGTCGCCAATCTCGTGGGGAGCCGAGCCGATCAGGTCGTCTTCACAAGCGGCGGCACCGAATCATGTTTCGCAGCTTTGGTCGGCGCTTTCCGTGCTCAAAAGAACAAGCGCCATCTGGTCATTTCAGCAGTCGAGCATCCGGCCGTTACCGAAGCAGCGGAGTTTCTTCGCACGATGTGCGGCGTAGAGGTGACCCAGGTCTCGGTCAACCGGAACGGCAGGCTGAATATCGACGAGCTTTTCGAAGCAATTCGTCCGCAGACCGGCGTTCTGAGCTTTATGCTTGCCAACAACGAAACGGGAGTGCTGTTTCCGGTGCCGGAGATCGTCGAGATGGCGCATGCGAGAGGCCTGCTCGTCCATACAGACGCTGTTCAAGCAATCGGGAAGATCCCGGTGAGCTTCGCGGAGCTCGGTGTCGATCTGCTCAGTCTGTCCGCTCACAAATTTGGCGGAGTGAAAGGCTCAGGAGCGCTTGTCATTCGCGATAATGCGCTTTGGGAGCCGGTGGTGAAGGGCGGCGGCCAAGAGGGCGGAAGGCGGGGAGGCACTGAGGCTGTAGCTCTGATCGTTGCTCAGGGCGAGGCTGCAAAGAACCGAAAGCAGCAGCTCGACGCCGGCATGGCTGAGGGCGTGCGCTCCGTCCGAGACTTCTTTGAAGCAGCGCTGGCAGAGCGAATTCCGGAAGTAATGATCAACGGGGCGGCGATGAACCGGTTGCCGAACACCTCGAGCGTGCAGTTCGAAGGCGTCGTCGCACAGGAGCTCGTTCAAGCACTTGCAGAGCGGGGAATCATCGTGTCCGCGGGTTCCGCCTGCAAGGCGGGAAGCGCCGAACCATCCACAGTGCTCAGGAGTATGGGACTTTCCGTGGTACAGTGCCTCTCGACGTTGAGGTTCTCGTTCGGTCCACATGCTTCGCGGGAGTCCGTGCTCCACACGATAGACATCCTTTGTGAGACGGTGGCATACTTCCGGGCGGAGATGCGTGAGCAGCTCCAGGCTAACTTTCGGTAGGCCAACCTCAACTTCCCTTATCTTTGTCTTGGACGCGCCTTGATCTTCTGCGTGGGGATTTCGTCTGATTCGTAGGGCGAGTCGCTTTCAGAAGACTGACCGAGCCGCTCGTAGAGGACGACGGAACGGCTAACCGAACTTATCAGGAAACAAGAGAGTGTACACCGGCAGATCAGAGTTCCGTCACGGCGATGAGCGCAAGATCGGGATCTTGCTCGTCAACCTCGGCACACCCGATGCTCCGACTCCAGCAGCGTTGCGCCCGTATCTCAAAGCCTTCCTCGCCGATCCGCGAGTGATTGAAGTGCCGAGGCTGAAGTGGTGGTTCATTTTGAACCTCTTCATTCTTCCATTTCGCCCGAAACAGTCGGCGAAGCTTTACGAGAAAGTGTGGACGCCTGAAGGCTCGCCGCTTCTGACGATCGGTATCCAACAGCGCGACGCGCTTCGCGCGCGGCTGGAGCAGCTCGCGCCCGGACGCTTTGCTGTCGAGCTCGGGATGCGCATCGGCAAACCGAGCCTCGAGTCGGCGATGCAGAAGCTTGAAGCCGCAAACATCACAAAGCTGCTCGTCGTTCCGCTTTTCCCGCAATATTCCGGCACGACGACCGGCAGCGTCTTTGACGGTGTGACCGAGGTTCTGCACACCCGGCGGTGGATTCCGGAGTTCCGGATGATAATGAGCTATCACGATCACCCGCGTTACATCTCGGCGCTCGCCGCATCGGTTCAAGAACTGTGGTCGAAGAATGGCCGTCCAAAGAAGCTGCTCATGTCGTTCCACGGTGTGCCGAAACGCTATTTCGAAGGCGGCGATCCCTATCACTGCTATTGTCAGAAGACGGGTCGTTTACTTGCCGAGGCGCTGAGATTGTCGAGCGAGGAATATGTCATCTCGTTCCAATCACTGTTCGGAAAGGAGGAATGGCTGCGCCCCTACACCAGCGACACGCTCACGCAGCTCGCCAAAGACGGGGTGACGGATGTCGATGTTATCTGCCCAGGCTTCGCCGCGGACTGCTTGGAGACGATCGAAGAGATCGAGGAGCAGAACAAAGAGATCTTCCTCGAGCATGGCGGAAAGCAGTTCCGCTACATCCATGCGCTGAACAGCCGACCCGACCACATCGAGATGTTCGCAGATCTGATCAGCCAACACACAGTAGGCTGGCATCGGGAGGACGCTGAGGGATCGGAGAAGAGGGTCGAGGCTTTTCGTAGAGCTTGAGCGCTTTCCCTCTGCGTCCCCCGCGTCCTCTGTGGTTGCATTTTACGTTTCAATGCAACCACAGAGGACGCAGAGGACGCAGAGGGGAATTAAAGGGACGCCGGTAACCGCCTCGGGAGGCCCCCGAAATCTCCGTTCGACATCAGCACCACCACATCACCCTCCGCCACCGTTTCTTTGAGCCGCGCAATAATCCTCTCTACGTTCGGCTCTGACACGGCGTTCACACCGTTTGCTTTGAGGTCCTCGACAAGCTTCGTTACGCTGAACGGAACGAAAGCACCGGTGTTACTGTAGACCGTCGTGTCCTGCAGCTCTTGAATCACCGCGATGTCGGCCGCGCCGAAGCTTCGGGCGTACTGCTCCTGGAAAAAGTTTCTTCTGCTCGTGTTCGACCGCGGTTCAAAAACTGCCACGAGCCGTCGTCCCGGATAGATCTCTTTCAAACCTTCGAGAGTGAGCTGCACCGCCGTCGGATGGTGCGCAAAATCCTCGATGATCAGAATCCCGTTCTTGTCACCGATGACGTTCTGCCGCCGCGCCACGCCGCTGAACTTTGCGATGCCTCGTTGAATCTGGTCAGGCGTCAATCCGAGGAGCTTTCCAACAGCAGCGACGGCGAGCAAATTGTACGCATTTTGAGCCCCCGAAAGCTGCGTTTCGCAAGTGATTTTCAGGCCGCTCAGCTCCATCTCCAGTGATTGCCGAATGTTGCCCTCACCGGGGCGGACAGTGCGTTTCAGCAGCTTGAATTCAGAGCTGGGACGTTCGCCGTAACGCACTATCGTCGCCGCAATCTCCGGGTCCGACTTCCAACGTTCTACCAGGGGTCCAAGCCGTTCACCGCTATCTTCGACTACGAGATAACCGAACTTGGGCACGCGCCGAGCACAGCGCGTAAACTCCAGCTCGATCTCTTCAATCGAGTTATAAATATCAGCGTGATCGAATTCCAGGCTCGTGACGACGAGAACATCTGGTCGATACGAATGGAACTTCGAATATTTGGCGAAGAATGCGCTGTCGTATTCGTCGCCTTCGAGAACGACGACCCGCTCCGCGACCGGGATTGCAAGATCAACCGGTCGAATACTTCCGGGGAGGTCATTCGGCATTCCACCGATGAAATATCCAGGCTTCCGGCCAGCCTCGTCGAAAAGAACTGAAGTGGCCGAGGTGGTCGTCGTCTTCCCATGCGTGCCGGCGATCACGATCGATGTCGGGCAGTGGTTTCGATCGCCGATGAGCAGGGCCGCGAAGACCTCAGGCATCGAAGCGAACGGGATATCGTGCTCGAGCACATATTCAACTTCAGGATTGTTTCGGCTCAAGCTGTTGCCGATGACAACCAGATCCGGACGTTCCCGCAAATTTTCGGCGGAATAACCCTCGAACACATGATCGGCTTCAGAGCGGACCACATCGCCCATCGGCGGATAAAAGGCTTTGTCGCTCCCGGTCACGTGGTAGCCGAGCGCTTTGAGAAGCGTAAGCACTGACGCCGTGCCGGTGCCGCATACGCCAGCAATGTGAATTCGAGCGCCGGGTTTCAGCTCCGCGACCCGTCGGACGCGCTCGCGGCTTTCATCGTTGAGCTCTTTGGAGGGGACGATAGTTTTCGCCATAGAATAAGCGCGACCTCCGGTAGTTACTTCTCGACCAGCCCGTACTTCACCGACGATGCAGGGGCGAAAGTCTCTCTCGCGCCCCGCTGGGCGAGATCCTGCAGCCAGAAATCAACGAGGACCAGCGCGAGCATGGCTTCTGCAATTGGAACGGCGCGAAGCGCGACGCACGGATCGTGCCGTCCTTTTGTCGAAATCGTTTGCGGTTGGAAGTTGACGTCGAGTGTCTGCCGATCCTTCGGAATGGAGGAGGTCGGCTTTACGACCATTCGAACGACAATCGGTGCACCGGAAGATAACCCGCCGAGAATACCGCCGTGGTTGTTCGAGTGGAATCCGTCCGGGAACATCTCGTCGTTCATCTCGCTGCCGCGCATGGCGGCCGATGCAAACCCGGCGCCGATCTCGACACCTTTTACAGCCTGGATGGACATCATCGCTCCCGCGATGACCGCATCGAGCCTACCGAAGACGGGCTCGCCCCAGCCGGGTGGGACGCCGAGTGCGCGAACCTCGAGCACACCGCCCACGGAGTCACGATCTTTTCGCGCGCGCTCGATTTCCTCGCGCATCGCGTCGATGGTGTCTGGATCGACTGAGCGAATTTCATTCGATTCGACCTGGTCCCACACGTATCGCTTCGCGCAGACTTTGCCGACCTGAGTTACGCCGCCGACAAAGGATACGCCGATTGTTTTGAGGAGCTGCTTCGCGACGGCGCCGCCGATGACTCGCCCGACGGTTTCTCGCACAGACGATCTGCCGCCGCCGCGATAATCCCGGTGCGAATACTTGGCGAAATAGGTGAAGTCAGCATGTCCGGGGCGGAACAGGTCTTTGATGGCCGCGTAATCTTTCGATTTTACATCCTCGTTTTTGACGATCATCATCAGGGGCATTCCGGTCGTGCGACCTTCGAAAAGCCCGCTCATGACTTCGAAGTTGTCCGGCTCGCGGCGTGGACTGACCAGTGTGGATTGGCCCGGGCGGCGTCGATCGAGCTCATGCGCGATGTGACTGAGGTCGAGCTCGAGCCCGGCAGGACAGCCGTCGATGATCACGCCGAGCGCTGGGCCGTGGCTTTCGCCGAACGTGGTAATCCGAAACAGAGTGCCGAAAGAGTTTCCAGTCATCGCTTATACCTCGATAGTCTCCAAATGCTGGGCCGCAGTGGCTTCAATGTTCAGTCTTTCTTTGAGCAGCGTGCAAAATGCCGCGCTTGCGTCAGGCTCGCCGTGAGTGATTTTCGTGAACCGGGGCGTCCCGTGACAGCTCTTGACCCAGCGGATGAGCTCGTTTCGGTCGCCGTGTGCCGACATGCCGGAGAGCTCCTCAATCTTCGCGCGAACCGGAACGTTGGCGCCGAAGATGCGAATGGACGGAGCTCCGTCGAGCATCAGCCGCCCTCGCGTTTCTTCGGCTTGATAGCCAACAAAGATTGCGGTCGTCGATTCATCTCCGAGGAAGTGTAACATATGGTGAAGTATGCGACCGCCGTTCACCATGCCGCTTCCGGCAATGATGATTCGGCTTCCCGTGAGTGTGTTCAGGCTCTTCGACTCCTCCGCGGTATGGACGAAGGTCGTGTTCGCGGTATGAAGCGGGAGCTGTCCCGGCCCTGGAAGTCGCTGGTCGTCCTGGTCGAAGTCGTTATGATAACGACGGTAGATGGATGTCGCGTCGATCGCCATCGGACTGTCGACGTAAACCGGAAGTACCGGGATCTGGCCTGCCCTTTCGAGTTCACCAAGCTGAAAGAGCAGATCCTGCGTGCGCCCCAGCGCGAAGGCTGGAATCAGGATGGCGCCCTTTCGATCCGCGGCTCGATTGATGATCGCGGCCAGCCGGGGGAGCGTGTTCTCCTGCGGGTGATCTCGATTTCCGTAAGTGGATTCGCAAATGAGCAGATCTCCGATATCGACCGGTTTCGGATCTGGAAGGATTGGTGCGTCGTAGCGGCCGATGTCACCAGAGAAAGTCAGCAATTTTCCGCACGCGTCGATCCTGAGCGCCGTTGCGCCGAGGATATGCCCGACGCAAACTGGAGTGACTCCGAATCCCGGAAGAATCTCCGTCCTCGCGGCGCGCGGAATCACTTGGAGCTGACGGAGGGCCGCTTGAGCATCGCGGATCGAATAGAGCGGTTTCGCAGGGTGGTGCTTGGAAGAACCGGCCTTGTTTGCGTGTCTCGCCTCTTCTTCTTGCAAGTGTGCCGAGTCGAGGAGCAGAAGCCCTGCAAGCTCGTTCGTAGCCGCAGTGCAATAGATTGGTCCGGTAAAGCCGAGCTTGGTCACCAGCGGCAGATATCCGGTGTGATCAATGTGCGCGTGCGTAAGCACAATGGCGTCGAGTGAAGCAGGATCAAACGTCGGGCGGTCCCAGTTCCTCAGCCGCAGCTCTTTTTTTCCTTGAAAAAGCCCGCAGTCGATGAGCACTCGGTGCTTGTCCGTTTCGATCAGGTAGCGCGAGCCGGTGACGGTTTGTGCGGCACCGTGGAACGTGATGCGGACAGGACTGTTCGTGCTCATGACGATTCCCTTACGACGTAATGTTGTGTTCCTCGGACATCAGATAGCTTTGGATGAAGCCGTCGATGTCGCCGTCGAGGATCGCGTCGACCGCGCTGCTTTGGTAGCCGGTGCGGACATCTTTTACGAGCTGATACGGTTGAAGCACGTAGTTGCGGATTTGGCTGCCGAAATCGATCTTTCTGCGCTCTCCGGCGATCTGTTCGAGCTCTTTCTGGTTCTTTTCCACTTCGAGCTCATACAGCTTCGCCTTGAGAAGCTTCATTGCAGTGGCCTTGTTCTTATGCTGCGACCGTTCGTTTTGGCAGGCGACCACGATTCCCGTCGGAATGTGTGTGAGGCGGACTGCGGAGTCCGTTTTGTTGACGTGCTGACCACCTGCGCCGCTGGAGCGGTAGGTGTCGACACGAAGATCTTCGTCGCGCACTTCCACGTTAATCTCCTGGTCGATGTCCGGCATGACCGACACGGAAGCGAAGGAGGTATGGCGCCGGGCGTTGGCGTCGAACGGCGAGATCCTCACTAGGCGGTGAACACCGCGCTCCGAGCGCAAAAAGCCGTAAGCGTTCGTTCCTTCGATATAGAGAGTCGCGCTCTTGATTCCTGCTCCGTCTCCGGCATGGACCGAGAGGAGCTGCACGCCGTATTTGTGCTGCTCAGCCCAGCGCATATACATGCGGAGTAGGATCTCACCCCAGTCCTGCGCTTCTGTTCCGCCGGCGCCCGAATTGATTTCGAGGATGGCGCTCTGCGAATCGTGCGGACCGGAGAGCATTCGCGTCAGCTCGAAGTTTGAAACTTCGCTCTCGATGCGAGCAATTTCGCGGTAAAACTCGTCGATGAGATCCTTATCCTGGCTGTCGCTTGCGAGCTGGAGGAGGACCTCTGCGTCGTCGATCGAGCGCATGAGGGACTGGAGCTTGTCGATCTGCGCGGTCAGCTCCGATTGCTCTTTGGAGAGGGCTTGAGCGCGGTCGGCATCGTTCCAGAATTCCGGACGCGATGTCTCTACTTGCAGCTCTTGAAGTCGGGAAAGCTTTTTAGGGAGGTCAAAGATAGCTCCCCAACGCGTCAAGCCGAGTCTGGGCCTGAGAGATGCGCTGCTGAAGCTCTTGGATGTTTACGAGATCGTTTGCCATATGGTCGCGGACTCTGCCATAACCACGCGTTTTTGTCCATTTTCCGGGCTGTTCTGTGCTAAGTTCCCGAGGCGACCGGAACGCTCTTCCTTCGAGTGAGGCGCACCGAAAGACGCGGCATGATGACGTGACATGGCGACCCCTATTCAGCTCCCTCCGCTTCCCATAGCAGACTCGATCCCGGCGATTCGCGAGGCGCTCGCTCAAAGCTGCTCGCTCGTCCTTCAGGCGCCGCCGGGCTCAGGGAAATCCACGATTGTCCCCATCGAGCTCCTCGACGAACCGTGGCTTCAGCGAAAGAAGATCCTGATGTTGCAGCCGAGGAGGGTCGCGGCGAGGGCGATTGCCGCTCGGATGTCCGACCTCATCGGAGAGAAGCTTGGACAGACGGTCGGTTACCGCGTTCGCTTCGAAGGACAGGTGAGCGCAGAGACCCGGATCGAAGTCGTCACTGAAGGTATTCTCACCAGAAAGATTCAGGAGGACCCCAGCCTGGAAGGTGTCGGCCTGATCATCTTTGATGAGTTCCACGAGCGCAGTATTCACGCGGACCTTGCCCTCGCGTTGACCTTGGACAGCCGAAGTGCGTTTCAGCCGGACCTCCGAGTGCTGATTATGTCCGCGACACTGAACACTGAGGGAGCGGCCGCACTTCTTGACAACGCGCCGATAGTCATCGGGCGGGGCGTGCCGTTTCCAGTTCAGGTGAGCTATCTCAGTGAGGATCCGGACCAACGAGAACTTTTGTCCACCGCTGCACGAACTGCCGCACGAATGTATCGGCAGCACGAAGGGGATATGCTGGTTTTCCTTCCCGGTGTCGGAGAAATCAAAAGAGTCGCTGAAATGCTACAGAACGACCTGCAGGGTGAGCCTGTAGCGATCGTGGAGCTTTATGGAGATCTGCCGTTTGATAAGCAACGACAGGCTCTCGAGCCGATCACGGGACGTCGGCGCATTATTCTGGCCACGCCGATCGCGGAGACCAGCCTTACGATTGAGGGGGTGCGTATTGTGGTCGACTCCGGTCTCGCCAAGCTCTCACGCTTCGAGCTCAATACCGGGTCGAACCGTATCGTCACTGAGCGAATCAGCTCTGACTCCGCGGAACAGAGAGCGGGGAGAGCAGGGCGCTTGGGTCCCGGGATCTGTCAGCGCCTTTGGTCAGAGCATACGAACCGAACGCTGCGGAAGAGCCGTTCACCGGAGATTCTCGAGAGCGACCTGGCCTCGTTTGTGCTCGAGCTTGCGGTGTGGGGCGCAGAATCGCCGCGGCAGCTTCGTTTTCTCGATTACCCGCCGGAGACAGCACTCGATCAGGCAAGAGCTTTGCTTCGCGCTCTGGGAGCTCTGGACGAGAATGGCCGAATCACAGCGGAAGGGAAACGGATCTGCGCTTATCCGGCTCACCCTCGTGTAGCACATATGTTTTTAGCAGCGGAGCGCTTGAGCTTGCTTCCGCTTGCATGCGATCTCGCGGCTCTGCTGGACGAGCGCGACATTTTTGCACGAGACGATTCGCGCGGTGCAGATCTCTCCCTTCGGGTCGACGCATTGCGCCAAGGGAGACGAAAGAAGGGTGGAGCGCGATTCTCCCATGTGGAGCGGAGGGCTGAGGAATGGGCTCGGCGGGTGCGTGTTCAAGCTCCGGCAAACGACGCCGAGGACGGGCACGCCGGATTGCTGCTGGCATTTGCATACCCAGAGCGGATCGCGAAACGAAGAACGAACGATACAGGTGAGCTGAGATATCTTACCGCCGGAGGGTGGGGCGCTCGTCTTTCTGAGCACGATCCGATGCGAAAGCACGAATTTCTGGTTATCGCGCATATGCAGGTCGGCCGGGGAGACGGAAAGGTGTTTCTTGCCGCACCTCTCGAAGAGAGAGCGCTTCGCCAGCACTTCGCGGAGACCGTGACGACGGAAACAGTTCTCGAGTGGGATGAAGCCGCGCAAGGGGTCGTCGCTGAGACGATTGAACGCCTTGGTTCGATCGTGTTACGCCGAAAACCCTCTGACACTGGCGATACCGATACCGTCGAACAGCTTCTTTTGACCGGATTGAAGAACCTTGGCGCCGCTGCTCTCGGTTGGGACGATGATGCTCGGCAGCTTCAGGCGAGAATCGAAGCAGTCAGAAAATCTACCGGCGCGAATACCCTCCCCGATTGCACCGACGGTGCGCTTACCGAGCGTCTCGAGCTTCTCCTTGCGGGGAGGCTCTTCGGAATGACGAAGCTCGCGCATGTGCGCCAGATTCCCGTTGTGCAGCTTCTCGAAGCGGAGATCGGGTGGGATGGTATGCGAAAGCTGAACGAGCTCGTACCGGAGTCGCTCAAGCTCCCTGGAGGTCGAATGCGCAGAGTCGATTATACCTATTCGGAGGGGCCGCTTTTTCAGGCGACAGTTCAAGAGTTATTCGGCTGGAGGGAGAGTCCAAAGCTCGCGGATGGTGCTGTTCCCTTGCTGCTCCACATCCTCTCTCCGGCCCGTCGACCGCTTCAGGTTACGCGAGACCTCGCGAGCTTCTGGAAAAATACGTATCCTGACGTGCGAAAGGAGTTCCGCGGACGTTACCCGAAGCACAAATGGCCGGAGGATCCGCTCAACTCGGAGTGACGCGGAGCGTTACGACCAACCGACCTGTTTCTCTTCGTCTTCAGCGATCGGACCGCGCTCCAATTTTTCCGCGAGAGACATCTGGTAGACAAGCCACGCAAGGGCCGCGAGCGCGACCGGAAGCGTCGCGAAATCGAACTCTTTTTTGAGCACCGTATCGTAAAGTCCGTGTAGAAAAGTGGGTACGGCGAGAAGCGGGACGAGGGTTGAAGCAATTCGGAGCGGCTCGTGATGATCGATGAAGAGCGGCTTCCGATTGCGAAAGATCGCTATGCCGGAAGAGCCTGCCCAGACCGAGTGCAATCCAACGCAGGTGAGAAAACGGACGAAGTAGACTTCGCCAGGCATGATTCCGTTGTAGTATTGCCCCGCATAAATCAACCCTTCTGCGACACCAAACCCGACGCCCGATGCCATTCCCCAAACCATTGCCGTCCGCCAGCCGAGCTTCCACTTCGGGCTGTCATAGAAGCAGATCAGCAGGGGAACGACCTTACACACCTCCTCGCAGAAGCCGACGCCGAAGGTGAACCCGAAGAGGCTGAGCAGAAAGCCGTTTCGCGGGTCGAATGCGGCCATATAGGAGAATCCGATGATCTTCGCCACGATGCCGACGATGCTGGTGCTGATTCCGACGGCGAGAGAACCGATTGCCACCGCTTGCACAACCATCAAATAGATCACACCGAGAGTGCCCGTCAGAAATCCTGCGCCAAGCAGGTGAAGCGGCGATACCTCCTCTTCGAACGAAAGGAAGATGAGGAAACCGAAAAAAAGTAGTCCGGCACTGATACCGAAGACGTAGTGGACCTTGGTATCTCGCGGTAGGAACGCTCCCGTAAGGCGGTGGTTGGGAAGAGAATTGATTATCGTGTCGAGGTTCGCGAACACCGATTGTCCCGAAGAAGCGTATTGTCCGCGGTCCTGGGGGCGAAGCTGTTCAACGGTTCGTCCGAGACGCTTCTCGATGGAGTCGCCCTTCGGCGCCACGAGCACATGCCATGCGAGCGGAAGGAACACTACCAGACAGATGGCATAGAAGATTTTGGTGGTTCTCAGCAGCTCTTGTATGTTTTCAAAGCGCCCGAGGGGCGGAGGAGCGTGAATTTGAGTCGGCACCACCGGCGGAGCCGGGATGTTCTCTTCGGAAGGCGCTGGTGGCGCGGTGTCCACTTCCTCGAGTAGCGGAAGCTCGGGTTCCGGTGGGGGAGGCGGCGGCTCCGGCTCGACAAACGGAATCTCTATCGGAGCGCCGCATGCCGGGCATTTGCATGCGCTGCCGCTCATGGACGTGTCGGCGAAGAGCTCCTTGCCACAGCTGCAGGTGATGGTAATCGACAAGCGCTTCTCGCTCGCAGAGAGTGAAATTCAATAGTGGAATCGAGCATAAACGCACTTTATCTGAGCCGCAACGGAAACTGTTTCGTTGCGGGTGACAGGGGGATGGTATGGTGTAAATTGGGTTTCGGCTGAACGAAATGAGGCAGCATGACCGACCGCGAACAGATTGTTTTGATTTTTGATGTCGAGACGACCGGCCTGAATCCGAGCCGTGATCAGGTGATTGAGTTCGCCTTTCAGAAAGGGCTTGGCGATGACGCTTTCCGCAAGAGTTGGCGGTTCAAGCCGACAGTCCCGATTTCATCGTTTGCGACGATGGTCCACGGCATCACCAATGAAGATGTCGCGGGCTGCCCACCGTTTGCTTCTGCCATAGAAACCATCCAGAAGATCTTTGCCGGCTCGGATGTCATCGTGGGCTACAACGTCAGCTTCGACATCGAGATGGTACAGAACGAATTCCGGAGGGCAGGTGTCGAGGGGCCGGATCTCCGTGGCAAGCAGATCATCGATCCCCACCGCCTGTGGTCGAAATGCGAGCCGAGAAGGCTCGAGGATGCAGTGCGACGGTTCGCGGGACGCGAGCATACGAACGCCCACTCAGCGCTTGCGGACGTCCAGGCGACAGGTGAAGCCCTCGTCGGCATGCTCAAGGCATTTTCGATGCACGACGCAAGCTGGGAGGGCCTGGCCGATTTCATCGATCCGGGGCGGAAGGAGCGTATCGGCGACACGAATCACATCTCCTGGAGGGAAGGTGTGGTGATCTTCGGCTTCGGTAAACACAAGGGGCGCTCCGTTTTCGAGGTGATTCAAGAGGACCGGAGCTATTCGAGCTGGGTGCTGGGACGAGACTTTCCGGACCACGTGAAAACCATAGTGTCCAAAGCAGGAGAGCTCGCGGAGCCGGACTTTCACGTGTGGATCCAATCTGCTTTCCGCTGACCCGAGCTCTTCATCCTCAGCAGCCGAGCCCCTCGGCTATCCTGTTCGAGCTTCAACAATAGATTTTTCCCGAGCAGCAGAATGGGCGCTCTTCTTTCAGATATCGGTCTGATCTACGCCGCCCTAGTTTGGGGCTCGACCTTCGTGATGGTGAAGCAGGCGATTGCGGGTGTTCACCCGCTGCTGCTCGTCGGCTACCGCTTCCTCCTCGCTGCAGGAATGCTTTGGTTGATATCGATTGTGGTGCGCCGCTCGAATCGACGGCCGAAGGACCTTGTGCCGGGAGCGATAGTCGGTTTTGTGCTCTGGTTGGTCTACGTCCCACAGACAATCGGCTTGGCTTACACGACCGCAGCCAACTCTGCTTTCATCACGGGCCTTTTTGTAGTGTTCGTTCCATTGTTCGGAAGAATCTTTTTCGATACGCGTCCGACGCCGAAAGATCTCCTTTCTGTGCTGCTTGCAGTAGCAGGGCTGTACGTGCTGACCGGGAAGCTTCAGGCGATGAACACCGGCGACCTTCTCACCCTGATCACGGCAGCGGCCTACGCGCTCCATGTGCTTCTCACCGACCGCTATGTGAGGGACGGAGTCGATCCGATCGCGCTCTGTATTCAGCAGTTCGTCGTGACGGCAGTCCTCAGCATCCTGCTCGGCTACGTTTTGGGAGCGCCGCTCGAAGTGCGCTCGAACGAGGCGCTGGGCGCTATCGTTTTTCTCGCGGTATTTCCCACGGTGAGCGCGTTCCTGATTCAGGCGTACGCGCAGCGGTACACGACCGCGATCAAAGTTGCGCTCATTTTTTCTTTGGAGCCGGTTTTCGCCGCGATTTTTGCTTGGACGTGGGGCGGAGAGCCGTTCCAGCTCCACTCGGCCGTCGGCGGGCTGTTGATTGTGGGCGGGATGGTCGTTTCGGCGCTTCCGGCCCGGCGAGAGCTTTGAGCAGGCTCTGCTCCTTCCGTCGCATGCGCGCAGCGGCTGCCGGCGCAACCTTTTCGTGATCGTACCCCAGGAGATGGAGCGTGCCGTGGACGATGAGCCGTCGCAGCTCCTGGAGATTCGAGACACCGTATTCCTTTGCTTGGCGCAACGTCGTATCGACCGAAATGACGATGTCGCCCAGCATCTGCGCCGCACCGAAAGTTTCCGGCCCCTCCTGGAGCGGGAACGAGAGGACGTCGGTCGCCTTGTCTTTCGCTCGATACTGCGCGTTCAACTTCCGGATCTCTCGATCGCTCGTGATCACCACGCTCAGCTCAGATGACGAGCATCCAAGCAAAGCAAGGATGCGCTCGATGTCAGAGGTGAGCGCTCGAAGCGAAACGATCTTCTTCAGCTTCGCCGCAGAGGAGCGGCGGACCAGAAGATCAATTTGGGGAGACCCGGGTTTTGCTTCCACAGGAGAGCGAATGAATTAGTGCATTCCGAGACGCTTGAGCGGTTCTGTGACCTCGAGCGGGGAGCCGGGCGAGATCGTGTCGTGCCCGAGCTGGCTCCGCTCCGTGGTCGGAGATCCGTCTCGCTCGACGACGATCTCCTGTTCCAGCGGTTCCTCGGTGCGAGGGCGTACCGGGCGGGTGTCGCGAGTCTTCTCGGCCGGCTCGCTGTATTCGATTCTTCGGTGGTAGATGCCGGTCAGCACTCGGGTGAAGCTCTTCGCGATCAGGTGCAGATCCTGAAGGGTAAGATTACATTCGTTGAGCTCGCCCGAAGCGAACACCTTGTTGATGATCTTCTGAACAAGTCCCTGAATTTTTGCCGGTGCCGGATCCGAGAGCGTGCGGGAAGACGCCTCGACGGCATCGGCGAGCATCAAGATTCCCGCTTCCTTGGTTTGAGGACGGGGACCCGGATACCGGTAGTGACTCTCGTCTACTTCACCGTCTTCCGTTTCTCGCAGAGCCTTTTCGTAAAAATATTCGATCAGCGAGTTTCCATGATGCTGCGGAATGAAATCGATGAGCGCCTGCGGCAGCCTATGTTCCTGCGCCATTTCGATACCGTCTTTGACGTGAGCCTTAATGATCAGGGCGGACATCGAAGGAGTCAGCTTGTCGTGTCGGTTGCGGTCGAGCTGATTCTCAACGAAGTAAGCCGGCTTCTTGGTCTTACCGATGTCGTGGTAAAACGCGCCGACGCGAGCCAGCAGCGGGTTCGCCCCGATGCTCTCCGCCGCGGCTTCGGCGATCTGCCCCATGACCATCGAATGATTCCAGGTTCCCGGCGCCTGGAGAGAAAGCTCTCTCAGGAGCGGTCGGTCGAGCGATGCGAGCTCGAGCAATTTGATATCGGTAATGTAACCGCCGAAAAATTCAGCAAACGGTGTCAGCGCACCGGCGAGCAGGCCGGATTGGATACCACCCAAGATCGCAACGAGTAGTCGCGCGGCCCCTTCAGTTGAGGAGATCTGCGGATAAAAGAGCAAATATGCGGCCGCGACGAAGGCGTTGATTGCGGCGATCTGAGTACCTGCGTAGATGAACGAGGAGCGCCGAGAGCATCGTTGCACGCTGATAGCTCCGACAAAGTTTCCGCAAACGATGAACAGAAGGAGCAACCAGGAGCTATCCAAGAATACCCCCGTGAGCAGCGCGGACGTTAAAGTGAACACAAACACGGCTGGGCCGCCGATAGTGGACTGGAGCAGAATACCGCCGGCAGCGAGCGGGGTCATCGCCAGCAGCGAGTTCGCATCGAGATCGGAGAAGGAGTAGCTGAGCGACGTTGCGAGGATCGAGAAGACCTTGAGAAGGAAGAAGGTGCCGCAGAGCGTTGCGGAGATCAGGGCGAGGTCCTTCGTGGTAGCGGCAAAGCCCGGCCAATACGTAGCGGCAAAGAGGTAGCAAATGAACAGGAGCGCCACCGTGAGCAGAAAGTAGCCGATTCCCACGCGGAAAAGCGTCGTGATGTTCCGCTGTTCTTGGAACTGCTCCAAGATGCTCTGTTGAGCAGCCGTTACGAGATCTCCCGCACGAACGATGACCTGCCCGCGCTGAATCCGGAGGACGCTCGCTTCGACGCGCTCGCGAGCAAGCTTGAGGCGATGGCTGGTCTCTTCACTGTCGAAAAATACGTTCGGGTGGATGCTTGCAGCCGCAAGCTTTTGCACCAAGGAATCGAAAGCCGAGGAGCGGCCGAACCCGGTGTTTGGGAAGGAGAGCTTTGTTTGGCCGAGCGCTTCCTGCATGTCGTAGAGCGCGCCTTCCATGAAGAGCTCTTCCTCTTTTCCGTTCGCGGCATTTCTCAGGACGGCCTTTCCGGAGTTGAGCGCGGCTCGGAGCGTTTGCTTTCGAGGGAGCACGCCCTTCGCTATGATGGGTTCGACGATTGTCGCGACGGAGGACTGGAGTGACTCCCAGTTGGCCCGGTTCTCGACGACGTGCCACTCCTCGGCAACGAGATCGAGGCCGAACTTGCGCTCGTATTCCAAGCGCTGCTCCTGAGTCAGTACGACTCGTCCCTCGTGAGAGAGCGACTCGCCGGAGACATCTTCAAGGTAGGCAAACAAGCGAGAGATCCGCTCAAGAGGGTCCACGGCCTGTCGAGTAAAGACCTGGGCCACGGTTCCGAGCGCTTCCGCCCGTCGTTGCTCGGTGGTTGCCGAGTCTTCGACGATGAGATCGTGCGGTGCGCGAATTGTCTGACGGGCGATGTCACCGCGATAGTAGGTGACCGGCTTTTCGAAATCCCAAACAAGGGAGCTGAGCATGACGCTGACAGCGATGGCCGTCAGCAGAAGGAGAGCGGCCTTGGCGACCGCTGGAGTGAGCTTTTCCGGAAACTTTTCTAGCAGAACCGAAAAGCGCTTCATTGGAGCAGCTCCTGAAACCGTTTGAGGGCCTGATCGATTTTCGTCGGATCGCCCCCGCCGGCTTGTGCGAGGTCGGCTTTGCCGCCACCGCGGCTGCCGACGACCTTCGCCAACTCCTGCATCAGGGTTCCGGCGTGGTAGCGGTCAACGAGATCCTTGGTAACGGCGGTAAGCAGAACGGCTTTGCCGTCGTTTACCGTCGCCAGTGCAATACATCCGGAACCCAGACGCTCACGCAGGTTGTCGGCGACTTCGCGGAGCTGCTTCGGTGTAGCGTCATCGATGACGCTTGCCACAACCCTGGTTCCATTCGGCAGAGTAAACGCGTGTTTCGTAAGGTCGGCGCTCTTCTCCGCTTTCATGATCTGGTCGAGCCGCGACGCTTCCTTCTCTAAAGTGCGTTGGTGCTCGAGCATCTTGGAAACGCGCTCGGTAAGGTCGCGCTCGCTGGTCTTCAAGAGTTCGCCCAGCTCAGCGAGAAGCTGCTTTTGCGCAGCGATGGTTTGGAGCGCGCCCGCGCCGGCAGTCGCTTCAACCCGACGAACGCCTGCCGAGATGCTCCCCTCGGACAGAATCGTGAGAAGCCCCAAGTCGCCGGAGCGTGATGCATGGGTCCCGCCGCAAAGCTCTCGAGAACGGGGTCCGATCTGGACTACCCGCACTGTAGAGCCGTATTTTTCTCCGAAGAGCGCCATTGCGCCGCTTCGCTTCGCCTCTTCAACGGGCATCAACTGCGTGGTGACAGCGTGATTCGCTTGAATCTGCTGATTCGCGATGGTCTCAATCTCGCGCAGCTGTTCGGGCGTAATTGGTTCGAAATGCGAAAAGTCGAACCGCAATGTGCGGTCAGAGACGCGGGAACCTGCCTGTTTTACGTGGTCCCCGAGAACCTCACGGAGCGCAAGATGAAGCAGGTGAGTCGCGGAGTGATTGACGCGAAGTCGCTGCCGTCGCGCCGCGTCGATAGCCAACCGAACGTTTGCTCCCGGCGCGATCTCCCCTTCGGTGACGCGACAGATGTGGGCGATGGTATCGCCGCCGACCTTCTGAGTGTCGACGACATCGAGGGTCGCCGAGCTGCAGGTGATTGTTCCGGTATCGCCGACCTGACCACCGGACTCCGCATAGAACGGTGTCTCTTTCGCGAGGACAACGATTTCCTGGCCGGCTTTTGCCGACGAGATCTCTCCGGAAGCGTCAAAAAGCGAAAGGACATTCGATTCGTATTCAGTAAACTCGTAGCCGACGAACTCCGTTTTCTGCGGCTTCACGGAACGCTGGAGGATCAGCTCGGTATCCGACGCTCGTGCTGCGCGTGACCGTTCACGCTGCTTTTCCATCGAAGCGGAAAAGCCGTCGGAATCGACTGTGAGACCCTGGGTGCGAGCAAGGTCCTCTGTCAGGTCGAGCGGGAAGCCGTACGTGTCGTGGAGGAGAAAAGCGATCTCGCCCGGGAGCACTTTGGAAGAGCGGCTCTTGACCGTTTGAATCTCCGTATTGAGTATCCCAATTCCCGTGTCGAGGGTGACCAGGAACTTCTCCTCTTCTGCCCGAATAATCTTCGCAATCTTCGCTTCGTTTGCGCGAATCTCGGGATATGCGTCGCCCATGACGGCGACGACTTCTGTCGCCGCTTGGAAGAGGAACGGCTTGGTGAAGCCGAGAACGCGTCCGTGACGGCATGCCCGGCGAATCAGGCGGCGAAGCACATAACCCCGACCGTCGCTGGCAGGGTTGACGCCGTCGGCAATGAGAAAAGTTGCCGCTCGGCTGTGGTCGGCGATGACCCGCATCGCAACGTCGACCGCGTATTGCTGGTCGGTTTCGGTGTCGCGGGCCGTGTAGTCGTGACCTACGTAGCTTTTCCCGCTGAGCTGTTCGGTGAGCGTGATGATCCGCCGGATGGAGTCGATATCGTAGTTGGAACGAACGCCTTGCTTTACGGCTGCAACCCGTTCAAGCCCCATACCTGTATCGACAGACGGCTTCGGCAGCGGGGTGAGCTCTCCCTTCGGATTGCGATTGAACTGCATGAACACGAGATTCCAGATCTCGATGTACAGTCCGTCGGTGTGGCGAAACTCCTGTTCGGATTGGCCGGCGATATTGTCTCCGAGATACACAAAGATCTCTGAGCACGGGCCGCACGGACCGGTTTCACCCATCGCCCAGAAATTGTCGTCCTTGCCGAATCGGAGGATACGCTCTTTGGGCACATCAGTGTTTGCAGCCCAAAGCTCTGCAGCTTCGTCGTCTTCCTCATAAACGGTGACCCAGAGCCGATTTTTCGGCAGGCCGAGAACTTCCGTTACGAACTCCCACGCGTATTTGATCGCATCCTGCTTGAAATAATCTCCGAACGAGAAGTTGCCGAGCATCTCGAAGAACGTGTGGTGCCGAGCGGTCCGGCCGACGTTCTCGAGGTCGTTGTGTTTCCCCGAGATACGCAGACTCTTCTGACAGGTGGTCGCTCGAGTGTATGCGCGCTTATCCGTACCGAGGAAGCAGTCTTTGAACTGCACCATCCCGGCGTTGGTAAACAACAGAGTCGGATCTCCGGCGGGAACCAGGGAGGAGCTATTGACGATCGTATGACCCTTACTTTCAAAGAATCGGAGAAAAGCGTTGCGGATATCTTCGGTCTTCACAGTTGGCTAAAAATTTAGGGGGTTATTGTAGAGGTGTTAGCGTCCGGTGAATTGCTACCATACTATGCGAATATCCGCATTGCGCTGCCGCCTCCGACCGCACAGCCGAACGGCCGTATCCCTCCAATTTTATGTGACCGAACGTCAAAGCGCGCACATTTTTATGACTTAAACGCTGTAATTTAATCGACAATGGAGGCCTGACGCCCCAAAGCCGGTTGTGCGTCGACATGCGGGTTTTCCCGGGATATGAGCTGTGGATGTCCCGCTCCCAATTCACGTTCGTTTCCTGTGCTCTTGCCGGTGCGCTTTGGATCTTCACCGGTGGCTGCACGGTAAGGGACGCGATCCAGGACCTCCGTCCCACTTCTTTTATCGAGCACGAAAATCTCGAAAAGACCGACGTGACGCCGTTCGACCTGGCATGGATCGCGCCGAACATCGGTGCCTCACAATATGAGACCCTGATCGTCGAAGCCGTGAGAACCGACTATGTTGATACGTCGCGCTGGATTTACAGCGCGAGTGCTCTTCTGCCGAGCAGGGCTGCATATGTCGATCGGCTCAACGAGCTTGCCGACTACATCCAGCGAGAGGTGACGGAGCGATTCAAGAGCTATCCCGAGAAGGCGGCTCAGGTGAGCGTCAAGCCGCTGCCGGCCGTGCAGCAGTGGGAGCTCGAAGTAGAGAAGCTCGCTCTTCCGCCGCCGGTGCCCGCAACTCCGGTCGAGCTGATCGACCCAGGTAGCCGTGCGCTGCGCGTGCAGATCTCCATCGCCGAAGCTGATTTCGGCGATCCCGTCGTTTACGCCGGGCTGCTCGCAGTTCCGGTGCCGGGAGTGGCGAATATGTCGACCGCGGTAAAGTCTCCTTCACTCACTCTTGAAGCTCGGCTCGTAGACGAACACTCGGGAGAAATTAAAATGGAGCTGCTTGACCGCCGCTTTCCACAGGTGAAGATCGTCGACATCAATCGCTTGACGGTCTCGAGTGCTCTGCACGAGATCGCCGACTCGTTTGCTGACGATCTGGTGCGCTCCTTTTACCGGAAACCGGGAAATGTGGTCGGCCGGCGCTGGCCGTTTTCGCTCGTACCCTGGTAGACAGCTCGCCGCTGTCGTTTCCCCAGGCTCAGTGCTAGTGACTGTCTCATGACCTCGGAATCCGCAAAGCTCAAGAAGCATGAGCTCAAGTATTACGGTAGGAACGCCTGTCTCGCTGTGTTCAAGCGGCGCCGCGCGGATATCCAGCGGGTATATGTCTCGGAATCGGAGACCAAGGCGTTTGGGCTGCTGCTCAAATGGTGCGCCAAAGAAAAGCTTCCCTACAGAGTGGTTCCGTCTGCAGAGCTCGAGCCCATCACGGCGTCGAAGCACCACGAAGGAATCTGTGTGCTTGCGAAGCGTCGTCCGCTGCTTACGGAGGAAGACCTCACGAAGAAGTTAGCCGGTGGCGCGCTGAACGGACCGATAGTCTATCTCGACGGAGTCGAGAATCCCCATAACATCGGTTCGATCCTGAGAACTTGCGCCCACTTCGGAGTCAAGCTGTTGATGAGCGAAGGGCTTTCACCGCTCCCTGCCGCGGCATGCCGCATCGCCGAAGGCGCCGCCGAATACGTCCAGTTGGCGAGCATCGAAAACGTCCGACAGAGCTTCGAGCGTTTGAAACGTTCGGGCTACCGTATCTGCGCGACTACCGTGAAAAACGGGGAGCCGCTGTATCGAATAGATTTCAAACCGAACACAGTCTTTGTGCTCGGCTCGGAGGGAAGCGGCATCTCTCGTCCAGTCGCTGCACTCGCCGACACACTACTGACTATTCCCGGCAGCGGTGAAGTGGAGAGCCTGAACGTTTCGAGCGCGTGTGCCGTCATTCTTTCAGAACACTTCCGGCGTACATGGAAAAGTTGAATGCGACCGGCTATCTGGCGCCTGAAGATCTCGTCGTTCCGATGCTCGAGGAGCTCGGAAAACCGCTCGAGACCCACGAACGGCTGGTGCTCGTCAAAGGCATAGCGAAGCCGTGTGCATGGGCCCAAAATATCTGGCTTGCCCCGTACCGCTTTGAGTTCTCGTCGATCGCCGACGCGGCCAAACAGCTGCGAGCCGTTCAGCGGAATTGGGCACTCTATTCTTCGCAGCTCCATCGCAGAGCGAAGCTGATCCAAGAGCAGCTTCCGCATGTCTCTGCGAAGCCGATCGAATTTCCCGGTAAGCTGCCTTCTTCGCCTCTAGGTTCATGGACGCTCATCGCCCCGAATACGATTCTGTGCTCGGCGGAGTGCTCGTCTCCGGTTCCGAACGGCGAGCTGCGTTTCGTCGAGAACAGATCCGATCCCCCGAGCCGAGCCTATCTCAAGCTCTGGGAAGCATTGACGCTCTGCGGACGTTACCCACAAGCGGGGGAGCGTTGTTTGGATGCCGGAGCAAGTCCCGGCGGATGGACTTGGGTACTGGCGCAACTCGGAGCGGAGGTTTGGAGCGTAGACAGATCTACCCTTGCCCCCGAGCTGATGCGGAACACGCGGGTCCATTTCCAGAAGGGCGATGCTTTCTCGATCCTTCCGTCCGGTGAACAGACATTCGATTGGGTTTTTTCGGACGTGATCTGCTACCCGGAGAAGCTTCTCGAGTGGATTGAGCTCTGGTTGCGGCAGGAGCAGCCCCCGAACATGATCTGCACGCTAAAATTCCAGGGGGAAAAGCCGTACGGCGTGATCAAACGCTTCCGGAATATCCCCGGTGGTAGGGTGCTCCACCTCTTTCACAATAAGCATGAGCTCACTTGGATCTACGTCCGCTGAGTTTCGCTTTTGCGAATTTTCTCCCCTGGGCGACAGTTTGGGTAACATTTTCCGGAGAGTGGCTCACAAACAGGGAGATGACGCGACTTGCGTGATCTGAGTGAGCTCAGTTTTTTCCATTCGTTGGACGAGCTCGAGACTCACCTAGCCCATGGATGTGCGTCTTGGGCGGCTGCGTGGATTTCACTCCGTCTCATCCAAACTGCGCAGTCGCCCTTTTCTTTCTCTCGTAATTGCCGTCCGGCATCAGCGTTTCCGACTTCTTCCTTTCAGTGCTGACTACGCTTCGGGGAATCCGGGCCATTCGAACGCCTTCAGAATCGTGCGACGGGGCACGAGCTTCAGGTTCTCCAGATTCGGACCGAGTGCATCGAGCTTCGCCTGCTTTTCCGGGGAGAGAGTCGGACGGAGCTCCGGAATGCTTTTGATGAGCAGCTCTTTGCCGACGGTCCTGAGGCGCTCAATCGAAAGCGGCTTGTCTCCTCGCAGCTCCTGGTAGTGCTTTGCATAAATTTCGTCGAGCCTCAGCATTTCATCGGTGCTCAGATCGAGCGTAAAGCAAAAGGAGGAACGGTTAGCATCGCCCTGATCCATCAGAGCGCGGCGGATAATCATGTCGAAATGTTCGTATTTCGACGGGTCTATGAGCGGCTTCTCACGGGTGAAAAAATCGTTCAGCACGACCATGATGTCCGGCCGATTGCGCATAGCAGCCACTTTCCCGGCGTCGAATGACTCACTCAGGAGCTGGCGTAAAGCTGGAACGTTCTCCGGGGCGATCTTGAAGTTGCGCTCGACGAGGTCGACGATGAAGTTCTCGATCTGATTCTCGTCGGAGTCGATGAACCGATTGATCGTTGCGCCGATATAGAACCGAACCGCCATCGCACCGGCGACACCGCCCGAAAGGAACACGAGCCCCAGGCAAAACCAAGCATAGTAGCGGCGAGAAACTCGCATAGCGGACCTATCCTATGAACATCGTCACGTCGAGCGGCAGCTTCGGAACCAACCCGATACGGGAGATCGTTACAACAGCAAAAAGAACGGATGCCGAGCAGAGCCTCACGCCGTACTGCTCTGCGAGAGTAAGCATAATATCAACCACCGACGGCTCCGCCTCGTATGCGGGCTCTTTGCGGATTCGATCGGCGATCTGACGGCGGAACTCGGCGCTTGCCTCGGGTTCAGGGCCGAGGAGCAAGCTCGCTCGAAATTTCTGCTCCAAGAGAGAGAGACCCGCTACTCCGCTTTGCTCGACGCTGTCCACTTCTCGGAGAACAGACTTCCGGAAGGCGCTGTCGGGCGACGGCGACGCAGAATCGAGCCACGCCCGTTTGAACGCTGACAGCAGTTGCTCAAAAATGTCCCGTGATAGCTTCATGACGAGGACTCCCGTTCGTTTGTCAGCTCTTCGATAATGCTCTTCAGTTTCCCCCGAACCCGGTGAATGCGTACACGAACCCGCACGCTGCTCCATCCGAGCACCGCAGCTACTTCATCGAGTGGGCGGTCCTCGAGAAGCGCAAGTGTAACGATCATCCGGTCATCCGCGCCCAGCCGTGCGAGAGCTAGTGTCAACACTTCTCTTGCGCGTCTGAGGTCTTCACCCTCCTCGTAGCTCGCCGAGGATGTGCCCGCGATTGTCTGCTCGAGCCAGTTGGCTTGCTCGGCAGAGATCTGGCTCACGGCGATTTCGGGTCTCGCCTTCCGTTGCCGCCAGTATGCATAGCATTGGCGGAGCACGATGCGAGTCATCCAGGTCTTGAATGAGCTGTCCCCCCGGAAGCTGCCGAGCGACCGGTACACTTCGACAAACCCCTGCTGCGCGACGTCGTCGGTGTCGGACGGCTTCACGTGCCGTGCCACCATACGCCGCACATACAGCTCATACTTCTCGACTAAAAGCGCAAACGCTGCCTTGTCTCCGCCGAGAACGCGCTCCAGATACCGTCGGTCTTCGAGATCGTCAGCACCGGACATCGCGTCTCCGCACCCAGCTGAAATAGCCGCGGTTGAACCCCGGGCAGCAAGCGCCCCATAGATACTTGGTGGTGGGAGGAAAAGTCGCTGTTACAGCGATGTGTAACATGATTGTAACAAGCTCGTGTCGGTTTTTGCGAGGGAAGCTGCGAAGTTAAACTGACAACATCGTCCTGATTCGTCCAGCTCTTTTTGGGCTCCCGCTCGTGAGAAGGGGAGCGATTGAGGTGGAAACTGTTCTCATCGGCCTTTGCAAAAACCGAAATGAAAACCTGACGGGAGCGCGTGAAAGCGCAGCCCGCCAGGCGTCTCGCTCCTCGGCATTCCCCAAGCTAGAGGAGCGGGACCTTGATGACGACCAGGCTCTGCGGACGGAGATTGTAATGTCCGTCTGTGAGCGGGACTTCGGCGAAGATGTCGGTGTCATCGTGCGTCTCGAGGATCCGCACTGGCGTTCCGGCGCCTTCCGGAAGCGCGGGAAAACGATACGTCACGGTGTGGTGCTCGTCTGCAGAGCAGAGGATCATCAACATCGCGCGACCGACCATCTTCTTGCCATCGACTTCGACCGAGAGGAACGATAGCCCCAAATGCTTCCGGAGCTCCTCCTCCCAGTCGCTTCGCGTCATCTCGGCGCCGGTTTGGCAGAGCCAGCGGAGCTGAGCGTCCTTCCCCTTATGCCGGGCGATTGCGAGGAAGCGCCTTCGCAGCGCGCTTATCCCCTGCCAAAAGGAGAAGAACTCGACATTCCTGTTCCGCCACTTCAGCCAGAAGCGTCGGTTATCCTGGCACCACGGGTTGTTGTTGCCCTCGTTCGACTGAAGGAACCAGTCCAGCGCCTGAGTGAGCAGCGGCCCCTGAGAGAGGAACAACGTGCCGAGCATGTTGCGGCACTGACGGCGGCGGATAGCGAGAATGACGGGATCGTTGGTCGGTCCTTCGACACCGTAGTTCCTGCCCCAGCAGCAGTCGTTGCCGTCGCGGTTCCCCTCGCCGTTCTCCTCATTGTGCTTCATCTCGTACGCGGTCAGGTCCGGGAGCGGAGGACCGTCGTGGCAGGTGATGTTTCCCAAGCTTTGATACGGCCTGCTTCGATGCGGGAAACGGCGTTGAGAGCCGACAAGCGCATCCGAAAGTTGACCGGCGAATCCTCGGTCGCCGCGCCAGAAGCGCCGCACTTGGTCTCGATACTCTCCGTTGAACTCAACCCACGGCGATGGAAAGCATCCCAGACCGGAGGAACGCGTATCCCAAGGTTCCGCAATGAGCTTGACCTTCGAAAGGATCGGGTGAGCTGCAACGGTTTGGAAGAATGTCCCCAAGGAATCGAGCGAACCGAGGCTTCGGAGCGCCCAAGCCAGGTCGAAACGAAATCCGTCAACGCGGTAGACCGTGACCCACATGACCATAGCGTCGATGACGAGCTGAAGCGGGGCCGGCTGTTCCATGTTCATCGTGTTGCCGGTTCCGCTCAGGTCATAATATCCACGGTATTCTCCGGGACCCCGTTCCGAACGGCTCAGCCGGTAATATTCGCCGTTTCCTGCTCCCTTCAACGAGAGTGTCGGACCGAGCTCGTTGCCTTCACTCGTATGATTGAAGACAACGTCGATGATGAACTCGATTCCGGCTTGGCGTAAGCGTCGTCCTGCGAGCTTCAGCTCATCAACCTGGTCCTGCGGATCTCGGAACGCTGAATGAGCGGGCTCCGGCGCCAAGAACGCCATGGGACCGTAGCCCCAATAGTCGACCGATCCATTCACCGGCCGGTACGCCGCGTGAACCGGAAGTGGTTGGACGGCGGTCGTCTGGGTCTGGTGGAAATGATGAATCATCTCGTCGGATGCCAGTGCCGTGTAACTTCCGGGAAACCGAACGGTCGGATGGTTTCGCGTGAGGCCCTTCACGTGCACTTCACAGATGACAAGATCTTCGAGCGGGATGTGGAGCGGCTTGTCGTCTCCCCAATCGAATTGGCTGTGGTCGACCACGGCGGCGAGAGGCGCGCAGTGGAAATTCGTGACGTCGCACATCCGCAGGTCATCACCGGAGTGATAATCGTGTGGGAACATTGCGGGATGGTGCGACGGACGACGTCCGATTGCCATTGCGTACGGGTCGAGCGAAGCCTTGAAGGGATTGGTTCGGCTGCCCGCCATCGGACTCCAACGGCCTTCGAAACGGTAGGTGTAGCACTGGCCGCGGACGATATCTTCGACTCCGAGTCGAAAGATGCGTCCGCGATCCTCACCGTACGGCTGCTCGCCGGAGTCTTGCATGGCGATTTCGTACGTCGGCCGCAGGTTGTCCGGTGAGTCGAATAGCAAAAGATACGCACGTTCGACATCGCTTCCCGCGTAAACGCGGAAGTCCGTCCCTTCCCTGGTGTAGGTGGCACCAAGCGGAAGGGAGCTTCTCAGCTGCGTCGCTGGCATGGTGATGCTCCTTTTCCGTGTCCTCGTTCTGAAAACAGCGTGAGCTGCTCCGTTTCGGAAAGCCGATCCGAAGACAGCTCACGCTGCTTTCTGAAAAAAGACGGAAGGAGTGGGTCGAACCTTTTCGAACAGTTTCGCACCTTGCTGTCTTGCCGGAGTGTGCGCTGCTCAGAGAGCTGGTGCAGAGCCGATGCGAAACAAGAAGGTACGAATCAGGTATCTTCCCCGCGAGGGAAATCGAGAGAGCTGCTCAATCATAGGCTGCATCAATAGGACCTATCAATACGGAATATGATACGGGGATCCCACCTACCAAGCTAGCGCCGCTGGAAAATCTCTTGATAAGATCGCGACAGACTAGAGTAAGTGCTCTGCGGTCTCTCGCTGGTGCTTGCCCAGATACACCATGAACGGTGTACCACCAGTCCCGACCTTGTTCGGATTCGTCGGGTCAACCTGGGTTTGCTTGTCGATGTACGAGGCGGCGTATTGCAGATGCGTCGTTCGGAACCGATTGATCCCTTGGACGCACGCGTTGAACGCGTCCTTGACCCCAGGCTCCTGAAGATATTTGGCCGAGATGAGCTCTCGGGTTCGTGGGGCTTTCTCGAGCTCGTGTAAGAACGCGCGATGCTCCTTCGGCATGTAATCCCGCATTTCGCGGAGGTACACGGCAAGCTGGTCTTCCTTGTGGACAATCCCCAACGCAGCATCGAGGCACGGAACGATCGAGCTCTGAGAACCGGTTTCGCCGCGGAATTGCTGCGGTTTGCCGCCGTATTCTGTGACGCCTTCGTAGATCAGTCCCTGCGGCAACGCGGGGTTATTCTTCCAGCCGTGAATAAATGGTCGCACCCGATTGTAGTAGATATACGGATCGCAATTCTCCGGCATGCGATCCATCGAGGCGTTCATCCGTTCGAGACACCCGGCGACGCGTTCGAGCAGCTCGCGGAGCTGCACCGTGTCGCCTGACTGTGCTGCTCGTTGGAGCGGGAGAAGCGAGCGGATCGCCGGGGCTGCGAGCGCTTCGATATCGACGTGGATCACCACGAACCACTCTTCATCGATTCCGGCGAGAAAGTTTTGCAGGAGGGCGATGTTGCCGAGCTTCACATCTTCAGAGGGAACAAGTCTCCGCCAATTATGAAGCGCGTAGGAGCAGTAAACGAGAGATGGAGTGCGATCGAGCCGCTTCGCCAGAGCATGCCACGGAAGCGCAAGCGATGCCGGAATCGAAGGAGCGGCAGCCTTCTCACCCCATACGTAGCCATGTCCGATGAAGGAGAGCAGGAGCATTGCGCGCTCTTCTTCGGCCCGGGTCTTGAGCTTTTCAATCGGTACGGGGCCAAGTTGGGCAAGGAGCTTGCGCGGAGAGGCTGCAACGAGAATCTTCGGCAGCTCGCGAGCCATCTCCTCGAGCGCTGCAAACTCCGAGGGCAGCTGTCGAAGAGGATCGTCCTTCGGCAAAAAACCGCGGACAAGGTCAGCTTCAGTGAACGTTTGCGTCATGAAGCACATTTTATCACAGCAGCCCGTCGTGCGCTCCCATGATCATGCCGGCCGCGGGTGGAACCGTCAGAAACCGAGCGTCAGGAGATGGCGAACGTCGTCCAGAATGTGGTCAGGCTCAGCGGCTTCGAGGACAGACCGGTAAATCCCCCCACTCAACACCGCAACGGTTACCCCGACACCCGCAAGCTTGGCACTTTTCACATCGGCCGGAATGTCTCCGACAAAAACGGCTTGCTGAGGAGAGACCCCGAACTTGCGGCAGATCCGGTCGATGTGACCGGTTTTGTCGGTCCACTCGACATGCTCGCCGGGCCGACACTCGAGGTGATCGAGATGATCGAGGAAGCCGGTTGCGAGAAGACAATCACGCAGCTCGGCAACCGGATCGAGACGAGCGGTTGCAAGCGCGAGGGTATGCCCCCGCTGCTTGAGCTCGGCAAGAACGGAAGCGGCGCCTTCGAGAGGAGAGGGCTTCGGATAGTTCACCCAATCAAACGAACGCCAGTACCGATCGATGAATTCCTTTCGATTGGGATCCTGAACGAAGCTGAAAAAATCGAAGAGGCAAAATGCATGAAGCATCTCCTCGGCAGTGACCGGAGGGTGGCCAAGCTCGGCGAGAATCCGGTCGGTCTGCGAAAAAATGTAGTCGCGCGGAAACTCGACGAGGGTTCCGTCTAGGTCGAAGATAAGGAGAGGATGAGAGATCATTCGTACAGCCTCTGCGTCCCCCGCGTCCTCCGCGGTTGCATCTAAAAGTGGAAATGCAACCGCGGAGGACGCGGGGGACGCAGAGGAATCAACTCCGGTTGAATACCGCCAAAATTTCTACATACGACGTCTGGGCGAACATATCGAATGGCACGATTGTGTCTGCTTCCCAGCCGTGTTCGCACAGATTCTTTGCGTCACGGACGAAGCTCGGCAGATGACACGATACCAGAACGATCTTCTTCATCTCTGAGAGCAGCGGAACGAGGTTTCCGAGCCCGCTTCTCGGCGGATCGCAGAGCGCGATATCGAACACGGGTCGCGGCTTGCGCTGCAGGAACTTCTCCACCGAGAGCTCTACGAACTCCAGATTCTTCTGAAGATTATATCGTGTGGCATTTTCGCGTCCGACGCCGACGAGCCGTTTGTCGCATTCGACAGCGGTTACTTTCGCCCCGGTCCTTGCAAACGGCAGCGAGAAATTCCCCGCGCCGGCATAAAGGTCACCGATCAGATCGTTCTTCGTCGGGTTCGCCAGCTCAATCGCTCGGTTGACGAGCCGAGCGTTGATCTCGGCGTTCACCTGAGAAAAATACCCGGCAGGAACTCGCAGAGTGAGCGTGCCGCGGTCGTTGAGAGGGAGCTCGAGAATTTGCCGTCCATAGCCGCTGACCTCCTTCTCACCTGCGAAAAGAAGGGCGCTCGGGAAATACTTCTTCGCGATGTCCATCATGGCTCGGGCTTCTGACGCCGCGAGCGCATAAGGGGTTTTGAGGACGGCGACTACCCCCTCACTGTCGGCTTCGAGCAGCAGCGAGCTGATCTTGCCGCGGACCTCGTGTCCGAACTCCGCGATGTTCTTGAGCACTTCGTTTATCGGCGCGACAGCGACCGGACAGTGATCCGTCGCGACGACTGATCGAGAAGCCTCACGGTAGAATCCGACCTTTCCGCTTTGGTCGATGTGCAAAGAGACCCGACGGCGATAGCCCAGCTCCCGACCCGCGACGACGGGGTGTAAACGCTCGAGCAAACGCATGGGCAGCTTCGCGGCCCGCAGGGCGCCGTAGATCATTTCGTACTTTGCTTTGAGCTGCTGCTCGTAGGTGATGTGCTGAAGCTCACATCCGCCGCACATGGTGAAGAGCTTACAGGGTGGGGGAACTCGTTGCTCCGATGCGACCGTTACGGAGAGCAGCTCCGTTTGGATATAGCGTTCTTTGCGCTGAACCACTCGGGCCGCGACCTGTTCGCCGATGGCTGAATACGGCACGAACGCCGTAATCCCAAGGAGGTCGCTACGGCCGTCGGTCTGCGCGGTGACCTCGCCCACTCCGGCGCCGCCGACTGCCAGACTGCGAATATTGACTGATACTTCTGTGCCCGTAGACATATCTCCCGGTTTTACCGCGGAACCGGGAGCAACGGCAAACCGCTTCTCCTTATCTCCGAGGTCTGACCTCGCTTAGTTGGTGTAGAACGGTTCGAGCGCTACCGTCTGATAATGTTGGAGGGTGAAGAGGACACGCTTCAGGTAGCTCGGATCGATTTTGGTTCCGATGCCGAGCGCGTCGAGCATGGGCAGCTTAATCGAAAGTGGATCGACGTATTTCTCGTTGTCGTAAAAGCTGAAATGAAGATGGGGCCCCGTAGCGAGGCCCGTCATTCCGACCGCCCCGATGACATCGCCGCGATGAACGGAGGCGCCCTTCGATAGTCCCTTCGCAATCGCGGAAAGATGAAGGTAAGCAGTCGAGTAGCGCGGACCGTGCTTGATTTTCACCATATTTCCGCTTCCGCCTGCGGCCCCGGCGAAAACGACAAGTCCCTCAGCGACCGAGCGAACCGGCGTGCCGATCGGCGCAGCGAAATCGACTCCGTTGTGCGGTCGAGAGATCTTCAGTACCGGATGGAATCGGGACTGTGTAAATACGCTCGAGATCCGCGAAAACTTGAGCGGGTAGCGCAGAAACGAGTTCCCGAGCAGCTCCGCCTTCTCGTTGAAAAATCGCGCCTTCCCATCGGTGCCGACGTAGCGGGCTGCCACGAGATGCTCTCCGTTCACTTCGAGCGCAGCCGCAAGGATCTGGCTTCCGCCGGCGGGGCGTCCATCGGAGAGAAGCATGTCTCGATAGATCACGGTGAACCGGTCGCCCGTGTGGAAGTCCTTTTTGAACTCGACGCGATTACTGAAGAGGTCGACCAGGTCGTCGACGATGTCGTACCGAACACCGGCCTTAGCCGCAGCTGCTGCGAACGACGATTCGATGATTCCGACAGCAATCCTTTCGCTGTGCGACGGTTTGAGAGTAACGAGCGTTCCACGAAAGCTGCCGGTGGGCATGCGCTCGAAGATTACCTTCTTACCTGACTCCGGCTCGACGGCGACAGACTCGAGGTCGCCGACGTCGTTGAAGGTGAACTCGACGTAGTTCTTTGCCGGAAGGAGCTTCTTGATCCCGTGATCCGTTTCGAATGCGGTGGTGGCTGATGCGAGAGCGTTCACATCGTCATCGGGCAGTCCGTAGGCGCGAGCGATCGGCCCGATCGCATCACCGCTTCGAATCTTTCGCACGACATGTGCGCCCACGGGGGCTGGAAGCTCGGGCAACGTGCCGAAATCGATTGGAAGCTGGAGCGCGAAAGCAGGTGCCTCACCGCGAGCAGGTTTTTTAATGAGCAGCTCAGTCAGATATTTAGCGCCGAGCAGGATTCCGATCGCGGCGGCAATGAGGAGGATTCCTTTCAGCCATGCCATCGGCGAAAAAGACGGACCGGACGAAGATGGTCGAAAAGAGCCGCGTCTCTGCGGTGGAAGATCCTTCCTGACGAGCGCCGGGAGTGAATTGGCGTCGCCACCGTCCCAGTTGAGCACTTTTCTGCGGGCCGGAAGATACGATTGTTGCTGAAGCTGGCGTCTCGGCATTGAAAAGGCGGAGCTAATGCTGATTGGTATTCGACGTCGGTGCTCTTTGATGCTTCAGGCGAGGGTAGCATCCTGAGGAAGCTAGTCAACCTTTCGACCCCTCGCCGCGATAAGCCATGCATTTGACTCAGCTTCTAGAATCGTCTAGTGCGGTACCGTCTTCCCCGAACAGAGTAACAACGAACGGATGAGTGCTGCATTGCAACACGGTGACCGGAACGACCGCGCTCCTTCGCGCTCGATGGGCCTCGATGTCGGCGACGCGCACATTGGCGTTGCTCTGAGCGATCCGCTTGGCATCATCGCGCAGCCGTATGCGATTGTGGAAACCAAGGGGAAGCGAAGCATTCAGAGCGTCATCTCGATTGTCGCAGAGCAGGACGTTCGAACGATTGTCGTCGGCATGCCCTACGAGCTCAGCGGCGACATTGGTCCGCAAGGTGAGAAGGTCAAGCGTTTCGCTGATGATCTTCAGGCCGCGCTCCTTCGCCGCAAAGATCTCAAACACGTCGCGGTGAAGCTGTGGGACGAACGAATGACCACCGTTCAGGCAAAGCGTGTGCTCGCCGGCTCAGGCCTGAAAGACAAGGAGTCGCACACTGCCCTCGACCGCATCTCAGCTGCAGTGATCCTCGGAAGCTACCTCGAGTCGTTGCCGACCGTAACCTCGCCGAAAAACGGAGAAAATTAGCCAAGCAAGCAAGAAAGGGTTTTGGCAACTTGAGCCGAATCTGCAATAATTCCAACGCTGGGGAGGCGGATCGGCCCCTCCGTGCATCAATAGCTATTCGAGTTTCAGCTTTCTCAGGAACTGCAACGTAACCGCTCAAGAGGGAAAAACCACCGCCTATGTTTCGCCGTTTTCTTTCTGCGCTCGGCCGCGTCGGTGGGTATCTGATTGCATTCATCATCGGCATCGTCTTCGTGCAGTATCTCTACAAGACGAACTTTGCGGCGGTTCAGCCCGGCTCGACGGAACATGTCTATTTCGAAGTCGGGAAGGGCTCGAATCTGCGGACGATC
Organism: Bdellovibrionota bacterium; assembly: GCA_046328905.1. Taxonomy (GTDB): domain Bacteria; phylum Bdellovibrionota_C; class UBA2361; order SZUA-149; family CAZDWZ01; genus JAXLVP01. The sequence continues at coordinate 2,023,937 of JAXLVP010000001.1, read as the reverse complement.
TCCGAAGAGCTCGAAAAACGCGGACTCATCAAGCACTGGTATTCCCTTTATTGGCTGAGCAAGTTCAAGGCGGACGCGGACGGGCTCAAAATTCTCGCCGGCGAGTACGACCTCTCTCCCGGTCTCAGCCCATTCAAGATTTTCGAAATTCTCCTGAGCGGCAAGATCGTGCAGCACCCGATCACTATTCCTGAGGGAGTGAATGTTCGCGACATCGCGCAGGTGATGGCGAAGAGCGGTCTTGTATCCTTGGAGGATGCGAAGCGGTCACTCAGTGATCGCAATCTGATGGTTTCTCTCGAAATTCCGGCGCTGACGCCCGAAGGCTACCTGTATCCCGAGACCTACAACTTCTCCCGGCCGATCACATCCGATCAAATCGTCATTCGGATCGTGCAGGAAGGGATGAAGAAGATGGACGAAGGTATTCGTAGCTGGAAGGAACGCGCAGCCGAGCTTGGCTTCAGCCCTTACCAGATGCTGACGCTCGCATCGATCATCGAGAAGGAGACAGCCAAGGCAGAGGAACGAGGGCTCATCGCGTCGGTATTCCATAACCGGCTCCGGATCGGAATGCCTCTGCAAAGCGATCCGACGGTGATCTACGGATTGCCCGACTTCAACGGCAATCTGACAAAAGAAGATCTCAAGACGCCGAGCCCGTACAACACCTACCTGAACACCGGCTTGCCGCCGACTCCGATCTGCAATCCAAGCTTGGCCTCACTGAAGGCCGCTCTCTACCCGGATGAGACGGATTACCTCTATTTCGTCGGCAAGGGCGATGGAGGACATCATTTCTCAGCGACATACAAAGAGCATCAGCTTGCTGTGAAGAACTTCCAGCAAGGTGGTCAGGCCCCGGCCGCTGCTCCCGCGCCTGCTTCGGCCCCTGCAGCCGCCGCACACTGACGATGCCCGCGATGGGTGGGAACGCAATCGCGGGTCTTCCACCTTTGTTCTACCGACGATTTGCTCTGAGCATCAGCCGCTGCTGAGGTTGGATTTGAGCCGAGGATCCGGTTCTTCGACTTCGGCCAGATCGTAATCTGTGTCTCGATCTGCATCGAGAAAGCCTGCGTTTAGAAAAGCGCGGCGTGGTAACAGTTCTCGCAGTAGACTTTCTCCGGGCCCGAGGGATCGTAAGTCGTCTCCACGGGCTTCCGACAGCGGTCACAGCTTCGCCGCCAGAGCTGCCGTGGGTTTCTGAGTCTCATGCGCCGGTAGTGCCTACAGTCAGGGCAATTCGGTGACAGGGGCAGCCGGATGGATTGGTGGAACAAGATCTCCTGTGGAATGATCCGAAAGCTTTTCGCGCAGGCGGGACAGACCGCCGGGACCTTCACGATGGACGGATCGGTTTCCTCGATTCGGTCGGCAATCACCTCGCCCGCACCTTTTTTTCGGCGCACCTTATCCTTCCAGCGAACGCCCCAAGTCGCCGCCTGTTCCTCAGAGATGGGAAAGTATTCCTGCGCGAGCGTTTCATTGTAAGCGAACGGGGAAGCGGACATCGGGAAGAATTCTCCCCATTCTTCGTCATCGGTCATTTGAACGATGATTCGCTGCACTTCGCTCCGGTACTCCTCCTCAGTGCGCTGCCGATTCAATATGCAATATTCGGCGTTGCGCATGCCGACACAGCCGAAGCAATTCGAGCAATTGAAGCAGATATCGCAATAGTGGGAGTAGCTGAGGTGCTCCGAAGTCGTGCACGCTATCGACGAATAGGCGAAGTCGTTGCTCATGGAATCGTAGATGAGCTCTCCCTTTCCGCCACCCTCGTAATCGTAAGAGCGGATTACGCCGTCTGTCCGTGAACAGTAGGCGATATCCTCAGAGCCGTACACGGAGAAGCAGAACTTCGCGTTTTTGCAATTGTAGATGAAATCGCCCGAGACATTCTCGTTGTTCAATCCCGTAGCGGCCTTGTGAATCGCCGTGCGCTTGCGTCGCTCGAGGAATTCGGCGGCGTAGGTTTGGATGAAACGGCGTGACTGAAACTCCGCGGCGAGACTCTCGAACTCCTCCGGGGTCACCTGTTTATTGTCGACGCAGTATCGCGCGTTTCGGAGGTTGAAGCACCCGATACAGTTCTGCACGTTGTGACAATCGAAGCAGAAAAACGACTCAGAGGTCTTCGAGCAGTTTTGGCAATAGGACGAGTTGTAGCATCCGGCGCAATCGACGCACTCGTAGCAGAGCTCGCACTCCTCGAGAAACAGTCCGTCTGAACAGTTCGTGCATTCGAAGAACGACTGTCCGTAGTAACAATCCTCGGAGAACCAGGAGCCGAAGAGGAGATAGCAGTTTCGGCAATGCGGCGCGTAGTTCACATAATCGCAGTTCTCCGAGCTCTTATTGTAGAGATTGAAGCGAGGAACGGCGGCACGCAGCTCCATGAACTGGTCGATAAAGCTCCGTCCGGGCTCGAATGGACGCGCGAAAGTGCGAGGATCCCAGCGATCGGACCACCATTCTTTATAATCGTAGACGGTGAACCCGCTTGCCGGGTCGTACATAGAGAGGATCGGACGGCCACTGGCGCCGCAGGTCGTTTTGTAGAGGGTGCGGTCGTTGCGGTAGCTCAACCGGCGCCTCATCCGACACATCGGGCAGTGGGTCGGGGGAGGAACGTTCATCAGAGCGTAAAAGGAGAGATCTTCCGCCGCTATCAAAAACCGTTCATGGCAAAGCTTACATTGTCGAATTCCGGGCATTCGGGCAGGGTAGCATAGAATTCCGTTAAGTTCCCGCCCGTTATCTCTCCGGTCGAAAGAAAAATTCGCTCGGGCGGGTGTCGGGCGAAGCGGTTCCGCCGCCGGGAAACCCAAATTTTACAAAGAGGTAAGCGCCTTTTCCGGCAGCCTGACTATAATTATAAGGAGAGCATAAATTTAATGATCCGGCGGGTTGTCTAATCTTTCTATGGGAAGTCGGGAGCTGATCGAGTCGGTGCAACGCCGGCTCACGAACTATCGTCGCCTCAACTTCGCGTTGAGCGCGCTATGCCCGTTATTCCTCGCCGCGCTGCTCGTAGCTCTCTATCGTCACGACCTCGTGCCGAAGCATTTTCTTATCTTTGCGATCGGCTTCGTAGCTCTCGTTACGCTCTGGTTCCTCGAACGGACCGGTCAGCTCCTTCGTTCGGCGCAGCAGGTCGAGGCGGCAAAGCTGATCGACTCGGCGAGTGGAGCAAAGGAGCGCTTTCTCACACTAGCCAGCGCCGGGCCGAAATCTGAAGCTCTCCCTTTGATCGAGCACCAAGCCGATGCGTTTGCAAAAACCTTCGCGCCGGAAGAGCACGTCCGCTTTGCCTTGGAGCGCCCCGCGAAGATTTCGAGCTTGTTGACCCCTGTTCTCGCAGCGGCGCTCGCAGCGTTCCTGTTCTCGCACCCTGAATCCATCGCCCCCCCGCCCGCTGAAGCGAAACAGGCAGCATCTGAGCGCGCGGATCAGCTTCGGGAGCTGGTTGAAAAAAGTGAAGCCTTGCCGCAGACGGTTCAAGACGACCTGCTCAAGCTTGCGTCCGCGATCGAAGACAGCGGGCTGAGCTCGGAAGAATCTCTCGACCGCCTCGAAGAGGCGGTGAAAAACATCGACGATTTAGAGCGAGCAGCCGAACAAAATCAGCCGAACATCGAAGGCAAGGAGCAGAAGCGCGATACCGCGACGCACGCACCGCAAAAAGAAAGCGAGAAGGAGGCAGCTTCCCACGAGCAGACGCCGCCACCGCCGGACCAAACGAAAGGCGAGAAGCAGACACCTCCGCAACCGCCGGAAGGTGCACAACCTCCGCCGAATGAGCAGGGGCAGAAAGGAAGCGACGAGCAGCAGCAGAGCGACGCAGCAAAGCAGCAGCAAAGCAAGCAACCGTCTCAGTCGAAGGACCAGCAGCAAAGCGAACAGCAAAAACAGGGCGGCGAAGGACGTTCCGGATCGGGCAAGCAGCAGAGTCAGTCCGGTGAGAGCAACAGCGAGCAACAAGCGAGCTCTGAGCAAAATAAAGACGGTGGCAAGGAAGCGAAGCAGTCGGACAAAGGCGGCGAAAAGCAGGATGATCCGAAGAAGGACGAAACCGGTGTAGGAGAAGGTCAGGGCAAAGGAAAGTCCGGCGAGAAGAAGGAACAAAAAGGAGAGACGCAGTCCGGAAGCGACGAGAACGGTGCGAAAGAAGGCAATGCCCAGAACCAATCCGGAAACAAGCAGGGCGGTGAGTCGGGCGAGGGGAAGAAGCAGGATCAGAAAAGCGGAAAGCAGGGAAATAGCGAACAGAAGTCGGGTAGCTCCGGCGGCGAATCCAAGCAGGGAAGCAAAGGATCTCAGGAGGGCGGCGGCAAGGACGAGCAGATGAAGGAAGCGAAAGCCGCGCTCGATCAGCTCAAGCAAGAGATGCAGAATAGCCAGCAAGAGAAGCCGCAGCAAAATTCAACGGGGAAGCAGAGCGGCGATAAGCCGGGGACAGACCCAAAGGATCTCAAACAGGGCCAAGCAAGCGGCGAGAAGCAGGACCAGAAGCAGGGCGACAAACAGGGCAAAGGCTCAGGCGATCAGAAGCAGCCGCAGGATCAGCAGTCGCCTGGAAAAAGCGGAAGCGACGGCAAAAAGCCTGAACAGGGCGATCAGCCGAAGAGTGATTCGGAAAAGGGCAGCTCCCCAAGTGAGCAAAAGAATCAGCAGGATGCGCAGCCGCCCGAGTCCAAAGGTGAACCCGGCGCTGGAAAAAATGGCGGCGACAAGCAGCGTCCCATGAAGCCGGGGGAGAACAGTACGAAAGAGAACGACGGCACATCACTGCCTCAGGACGGCAAGGCGAAAAGTCAGCGTCCGAACGCAATGCCGGCGCCGAGTGATACTGCGCAGCGCTTCGGTCCGTTTTCCGGTGGTGACCAAGGCAATCTGAGCTCGAAGGAGCAGAAGACTGAGGCCGTGACGATTCCGCAGGAGGAAAAGATTGTTGTGACCAACCTCGGCAGCTCAGACGGCAAACGCTACAAATCGGATGGGGAGGCGAAATCGAAGCTCGCCATCAGCGCTGACGAGTTCGCAAAGCCGGCACCGGATGAGGCAGATTCGAAGCAGCCTATTCCGGTAGAATATCGGGATCTCCTGCATTGAGCCGTCCGCATCTCCCGCGGAGGGTTTTGCTCAAGAGCTGCCTGGCGACAGGAAATGCACCACTTCGTCCGTCGCGGAGCTGTTCGGAAATACGCTCTTCTCGGCTAACGCGGCTTGGCGCACAGCGCTCTTTGTTGGTATTACTGGTCTGCCACATCGTTATTCGGAATCAGCTATGAACGACTCTTCTCCGGCAGCGGCCGGTAACGCAAACGATCTCATGCGTGAGGTCGAAATCTTCTCCCAGCAGTTTCGCGCCATCCAGTCCGAAGTCGGCAAAGCGATCGTCGGAATGGAAGACACCGTTACGCTGACGCTCGCTGCGATCTTCGCCGGTGGGCACGTCCTGCTCGAGGGTGCGCCTGGGTTGGGAAAGACCCTTCTGGTGCGCTCCATTGCTGACGCCCTCGGTCTCTCATTTCATCGAATACAGTTCACTTCTGACCTCATGCCGAGCGACATCACCGGTACCCAGGTCCTCACCGAAGATGAAAGCGGAAAGCGGCGTTTTGTTTTTCAGCCGGGACCGATTTTCGCGAACATCGTCCTTGCCGACGAAGTAAACCGTGCAGGGCCGAAAACCCAGTCAGCTCTTCTCGAGGCGATGGAAGAAAAGCAGGTCAGCACTCTAGGAGTGTCTCGTCAGCTTCCGCAGCCGTTTTTCGTGCTTGCCACACAGAACCCGATCGAGCTCGAAGGAACCTATCCGCTTCCGGAAGCCCAGCTCGATCGGTTTGTGTTCAAGCTGCTCGTCAGCTCGCCGAGCTCTGCGCAGTTGAAGGATATCCTCAACCGCACAACCGGCGGCGTTAGAACGGCGGTGCAGCCGGTCTTCCCGAAGGAGCAAACAGCTTCGATTATTCTGCGCATGAGAGAGCTTGTTCGACGAGTTGTCGTGGCACCGCCGCTGCAAGACGTGCTCGTCGGTACTGTCTTTGCTCTTACTCCCGGCTCTGAGCACGCTACCGACAAAGTGAACGAATATGTCCGTTATGGCCCAGGGCCTCGTGGTGCACAGTCTGTGCTTCTGGCCGCAAAGGTATTCGCGCTGCTGGATCGCAGAGTGAACCTCTCGTATGAGGATATCAAAACGGCGATCGTTCCGGCACTCCGCCACCGTCTGATTCTGAACTATCAAGCGGAAGCAGAAGGTGTCACGACCGACCAATTGATCGAGGAAGTCCGCGATTCCGCGTAACGCCGGAAATTCAGCATGCACCTTCGTGAGCCGTTTACCCCGTCGTTCTTCAAACGTCTGCAGCAGCTGAAAATCCGTACGCGCCGAGCCTTCCTCGGAACTCGGCAAGGCTCGCATATCTCCCTTCGCCGGGGACACGGGCTCGAATTCTCCGACTTCCGTCCCTACACAGCCGGAGACGATTTTCGACATATTGATTGGGGCGTCTACGGACGATCGGACCGACTCTATGTGCGGCAGTTTCGTTCGGAGCAGGATCTGAACGTTCTCGTTCTGCTCGACACCAGCGCTTCGATGGCCTATCCCGAAGGGCAGGGAAAGTTCGAGCTCGCCAGGAACATAGCGCTGGCTCTCGGTTATATCGCGCTGTGCGACGGTGATAGCGTCGTCTTCTCGCTTCTTGGGCTACGAAATACGCCGCGTTTTACAGGGCAGAAAGCGATCAGCCGGGCGATGGCGGCGTTGAATGACGTTCAGCCGCACGGGAGTGTCGACATCGTTCGCGAAGTGCGCGCGGCGATCGCGCAACAGAAGATCCCGGGACGTTGCTTTTTCGTCTCCGATTTTCTGTTTGATTTGGGCACGCAGTTTGCCGCGCTCGATCTTCTCCGTTCGAGGAGTTTCGAAATTACTGTGATTCAGACGATCGCCCCAGGCGAGCTTCGGCTCGATGTAGACGACCTTCAGGTGGTAGTCGACGCTGAAACCGGCGAGACCGTCGAGCTTGCGCTCGATCGATCTTCTCAGCGCGAGTACTCTCTCAAGCTGGGACAACATGTCGAAGAGCTCGAACGCTATTGTCAGCGTGCCGGGATTACACACCTCCTCGTTTCGAGCGAAGAAAAGCTGTCAGATGTGGTGCTCACCCGGTTTCCCGAAATGGGCGTGCTCAAATAATACTGGAACTCGCCTTCTATGCTGCAGTGGTTCTCGGGTTTTCAGTTTCTTTCGCCTCTCGCGCTCATCTCAGCGCTGGGCATTCCGCTGCTCGTCTATGCGTATCTCTTGAAGCAATCGACCAAACGGCGAATCGTTTCGAGCGTCGTTCTGCTGAAGAATCTGTCGCCGAAACAGATGGTTCGCCGAAAGTTTTCGCCGCCGCTCCGCTTCTTCCTCGAAGTTCTCGCGCTTTCGGCCCTGGCTCTAGCGAGCGCCATGCCGGTGATGAAAGACGAGCAGAAGCAACTTGCGCTTGTGGTGGACACATCGCTCAGCATGAGAGCTCAGGAGCTGAAGGCGGGCTCACCGGACACAAGGATCTCGCAAGCGAAAAAAACGGCGCAGAAGTGGATTGACGATCAACCGAGCTCGTATCGGTTTACCGTGTATACGAGTGCTCCGAAATTGGAGCGGCGAAGCGCGGAAGGGGTAAGCGCCCGAGAAGCTCGGAACACGGTCGACTCGATTGAGGCGACAACGACGAGCGACACGCTCGAAGCGGCGGTTGATGATCTCGCCGGATCGGGAAAATACGAGCGCGTCATGGTCGTGTCGGACCGGACAATCGACAGCTCCGAAGATGACGCCGCCGGAGGCAATTCGACCATCGCCTCTCTCTTCGGCCAAAACCAGTCGACGGTGAAGCACTACACTTCCGTCGGCGCACTCGATGTCGGGTCGAAGGTGGCCAATGCTTCCGTCGCGAACTTCGTTGTGAGCAAGTCCGGTCTGAGCGACGGCGGCCTGAAACTGATCGCGACGCTCGCTTACTCCGGCGCAGCACCCTCGGATGCGAAGGTTACGTTTTCGAAGGTCGACGGGCGGAGCGAGTCCGTGATCGGCAGCGGAAACATAAAGCTCTCTCCGGACAAGCTGTCAGAGATGACGGTCGATGCCCCGGCGTCCGAAGGCAACAATACGGTCTACAAAGTCGCCCTTTCGATGGGCAAAGCGGATCAGTCGACAAATTCGCTCACCGACGACGACGTTGCGTGGGCCGCAAGCGGGAGCGGCGGAAAGAGTCGAATCCTGCTCATCAGCCCGACTCTCACCGGAACCACGAACGGGCTCACGGGCATCGAAAATCTGCAGATTGAGACGATTACCCCGGCGGAGTACGCGAAGCTTTCCGAGGACCAACTGCGCGATTACGAGATGTTGATCTTTCATCACTCCGCGCCTGTGCTCGTTCCCCGTCGTGCAGCTCTCTTCATCCTCCCCCCAAATGAGAATGCGGTGTTTCCGATCCGAGAGGAGGTGCAGTCTCCTCGGATTACCTCTTGGGCCGCAGAGCATCCGCTCAGCTCCTATCTCAAGGTCCCGCTGCTGACGTTGCCTGCGGCTCAGATTTTCCAAGTCCCACCTTGGGCACAATCGGTCATCCGCGTCGAAGCGGGGACGATTCTGGTTGCCGGCGAAAGCGAGGGAATTCGATTGGCTGGCATCGGATTGGAGCTGCTTCCGTTTGAGGGAGCTCGGACACCGACAACGAGCGTCCTGATGCTCAATCTGCTCAACTGGCTCTCAGGCGGTGGACAGCTCACGGGCAGCACCCTGAGCGGATCGGTGTACCATCTCGATGCCGGCAAGAATCAACAGGTGGAGCTGCCGAATGGGAAAACGGAGCAGGTCCCGGATACGCACGTGCTGACGCTAGGAGCACCAGGCATCTATCGTGTTCGCGACGGCGGCGCGAATGAGAAGATTATTCCGGTGAACGTTTTCTATCCTGAAGAGTCGGCGACATTTCAACAGCCGACCTTCCATGCCCAGCGTATCTACGAGCATGAAAAGCTGCTGGACGAAGATTCGAAGATACTCTGGCCGATGTTGCTGATGTTCGCTTTAGCTGTGCTCGGAATTGAGCTCTTGTTCAGTCTTCGAGCTCGACGGGCGGAGGGCGTGGCATGAGCTATCTCAACGAGCTACGGACAGCGCAGTATCTCTATCCGGAAGCATTCTGGTTGCTCATCCCGTCAGCGGTCTTTGTTCTTGCGACGGTCCTTCGTGGAAGCCGAAGCCTTTTCGTCAGTGTGATGCGTTTGGCTACGCTCGCGCTGCTGATTCTTGCGCTCGCTCAGCCGGTGAGAGAGCAGAGCACTGAGGAGCGGCAGCTCGCGGCGCTTCTCGATGTATCTTCGAGTGTTCCTCCTTCAGCACAGCGAGCTCTGCTTAAAGAGCTACGTCCGTACCTCTCCGGCGATACCTCGGCGAGCGTCTTCCCTTTCGGGCGAGCTATCGGCAAGCGCGCAGTGAGCTTTGGCCGAGCCGACCTGGAAAGCTCTTCCGCTGCCGACCTAGCCGCCTCGAACCAAGACATTGATACCGGCGAAACCAATATTGCCTCGGGTATCGCCGGCGCGCTTGCGCGGAGTGAAAGCTCTTCGCTGTTCCTCTTGAGCGACGGACAAGAAACCGTAGGCAACGCTCTTCAGGTGGCGCAAGCGGCAGCCCAACGCGGGGTGAAGATCTTCCCGCTTGTTCCGGCTGACGATGTCTTTGCGAAAGAGCGGCTGAGTATTTCCTCGGTATACGCTCCGGTTACGGTTGACGCCGGCGATACGATGGAAATTCGAACGGCCGTGTCGAGCAGCTTTGACCACCGCAGCTCTGGAAAGGTGGAAATCTGGCTCGACTCGGACAAGCTCTACTCCAGTACGGTCGAGGTCGGAGCCCACGAGGAGAAATTGATTTCCGTTAAAGCCCCGGCCGCCAAGGGTGGAATGCACAGAATTCGTGCAGTGCTGAAGCCCGACCAGTCCACTGCTGAAGATCTGAAGGACAACGCACTCGAACAACATCGCTGGGTTTCCGTGAAGGAAAAGGCGAAGATTCTCCTACTGAGCGGAAGCAAAGACGACGAACGGCTGCTCAAACAGCTCATCACGCAGAAAGGATACAATCTCGAGGACATCACGCTTGACGGCACGAGAGAAGTGCCCGACTCGTTGGAGAACATCACGGAGGTCATTCTCAACAACGTGAGCAAACGCCAACTTCCGCAAAAGTTCTTCGGCTCACTAGATGCGTTCGTGAAAGCCGGTGGCGGGCTACTTCTGGTTGGGGGCGATCACAGCTTCGGGTTGGGTGGCTATATAGACAGCCCTCTCGAGGAGATGTCCCCGCTGAAATTCGTGCCTCCGCAGACAGAAAAGCGGCGCTTGAACAACGCGATCGCGCTCGTCATCGACAAATCCGGAAGTATGGAAGAAGAGGGCAAGATCGAGTCGGCCAAGGCCGCAGCTCTCTCGTCCATCCGCTCTCTCAAGGATGAAGACTTCGTCAGCGTGATCGGTTTCGATGCAGGACCTTTTGTCATCATCGACGTCGAGCCGGTCGCACAAGCAAAGCTCGACGCCGAGCGCCGACTGCGCAACCTGACTGCAGCTGGGAAGACGAATCTGCTTCCGGCCTTGGCAGTTGCTCGCCAGCGTCTCGAGAAGGCGGGCACGGCAAGAAAGCACATCATCGTGCTCAGCGACGGAAAGTTCCCGCTTTCGAGCGACGCTTACATTGCGGAGATCAACAACCTCAGGAACGCAGGAATCAGCGTTTCCGCTGTCGCTCTGGGAGTCGAAGCTGATATCCCGTTCATGAAGATACTTTCCAAATACGGAAAAGGTGCCTTCTATCACACGCTCGACGCCTCGCAGCTTCCGAGCATCTTTGTCGAAGACATCAAAGTCTCGACCGGTGAAAAAACTCTGCAGGAGGGACAAGAGATGCCGGTCGGAGTCGGCCCTGCAGGGGTGCAAAGCACGACCGTCGATTCCTATCCTCCGGTCCTCGGATTTGTCGAAACATTGCCGAAAAAGGGTTCGGAGCTCGAACTCATCACTCGAAAGGAGGACCACATCTTCCCGATTCTCGGCAGTTGGCACTACGGCGCTGGAAAGGTCATTGCGTTTACTTCTGACGCCAACGGCCGTTGGACACAGCCCTGGGTCCGCTGGCGGGACTTCTCCACCTTTTGGAGCCAGCTCATCGAGGGAATCCGAAATCGCAGTGGGTCGAAATCCGGTGAGGTCGACTTCGATCTGCGTTACTCGGTGGATCGGAAATCGATTCTGTTCGACCTCGCGGTCTTCGATGAAAAGCTGAGAACGGAGCTGCCGCCGCGGATAGTGGCTGACGTAACGGAGCCGGGCGGCGAGCAGAAGAAAGTGACTTTCCAATCGACGAAAAAGGGTCGATTTGAAGCGCGCATCGAGAACGGCCGTCCGGGTGACTACAAGCTTCAGATCGCTTACGGAACGACGAAGCTCCCGGATATTGGGATTACACTCGGTGGAGAGCTATTCGGTGAGGTTCAAGGGCGAGGCGCAAACATCGCGCTGCTCCAGAACCTCGCGTACGTCAGCGGAGGGAAGATCAATCCACAGCCGAACGAGGTCGAGGCGGTTCAGCGAATCAGTCGAAAAAAGGAACAGCTCCTCATGCCGCTCGTTCTCCTCGCGTTCGTTCTTCTGATGTTCGAAGCGTTCCTCAGAGAACGCGGATGGCGCTTTTTTGTGCCTTTTCTGCGCGAACGGAGACAGAAGAAGGAACCGGAGCTGCAAACGGGGATCTACCGGAAGAAACGTGCTGGGAACCGATGAGCGCGGAGCAGACCAAAAGCCTAAACTGGTCCGGTGTAGTAGAAGGTGCCGCGCTCACCTCATTCATTGGTACCGCCGTCCGAGTCCCAGCGATGCTTGCTCGCAACGATGTCGTGCTCATCACTTCGTCGCTGATTGCGCTCGCTTTCGCCGCCCACTTGGTTTACTCCGTCGCGTTCGGCCGCTTGCTTCTCTCGCCTTTTGCAGGCCTGCTCATCCAGCGCGGCCGAACAAGGTTGAGGGACTTCTTCGTCGGCGGATGCATGCTCGGCATCTGCTGGTCTTTTTTGCTCGGGATGGTGTTGAACATTACCTCCCGGGAGTGGTGTGGACGAAACTGTGCGGATGATCAAACTTTGTTCCCGGTGCTCGCAATGTCGATCTGCGGCGGCGCGATCCAGCTTTCGGTGATTTGGTACCGTCGCGTATAGCGTTTCCTCCCCCCTCTGCGTCCCCTGCGTCCTCTGTGGTTGCATCTAAAAGTAAAAATGCAACCACAGAGGACGCAGGGGACGCAGAGGGGGGAGGGGGTAGCTTGTCAACTATAACTTGGATGAACTAATTTTCAAAAAGATTGGACAGCGACCCTCACCTACGTTAGCCAATCCTCTTTGGCTTCTCGCTAAAAGAGGACATGGAGCAGGGGATTCGGAGTTGGCAGCGCGAGGCGCTCCAGTGTTATCAGGAGTGCGTCGACCGGGCGGGAAACCAGTTACTCTGGGAGGCTACGCCCGGAGCTGGAAAGACCCGAGCTGCGCTCATCGTCGCGTCTCGGCGGTTGCGAGCCGATCGTTCTTCCCGCATCATCGTCGTCGTTCCGACTGCGCATCTAAAAATTCAGTGGGCGCGGTCTGCGCACTCTTTTCGTATTCATCTCGACACGAACTACTCTGCTGACCGCACTCTGGCTGCGGATTTTCACGGCGCAGTAATCACGTATCAACAGTTGGCGAATGAAGCAGTAAAGCTAAAGGCGCTCGCGGCGCGGTCCACCGTGCTCCTTGATGAAGTTCACCATGCGGGTGATGGATTGACCTGGGGTGATGCGATCCGTGAAGCGCTGTCGCCCGCTCCGTTTGTGCTCTGCTTATCGGGGACGGCGTTTCGAAGCGACAGCAACGCCATACCGTTCGTCCGCTATAACTCGGGTGGAGAGAGTCTTCCCGACTACACCTACTCGTATTCCCGAGCGATCATCGAGGGAGTGTGTCGTCCGACTGCCTTTTTTGCTTACGGAGGTGAGGTCGCCTGGACATTCGAACAGGCGGCTATGAGCGCGGGGTTCAGCGACGAGCTCGATAAGCAAAACTCTGCTCGACGGCTTCGCGCAGCGCTCGATCCGACAAGCGGATGGCTCGACCCGATGATCCGCGACGCGCACGAGCGCTTGCTCGGTATCCGCAAGCAGCATCGCGATGCGGGGGCGCTGCTCGTTGCTTCTAACCGCGATCACGCTCGGGCTTTCGCCAAGGTGCTGCGCGAAACAACCAAGACGTCGCCGGTGGTCGTTCTCTCCGACGACGCCGCCGCTTCACAAAAGATCAAAGACTTCGCCGCCTCTGACACACCGTGGCTGGTTGCTTGCAATATGGTGAGTGAAGGCGTCGATATTCCGCGCCTGCGTATCGGCGTCTACGGCACGACGATCCGGACCAGGATGTATTTTCGTCAGTTCCTCGGGCGGATCGTTCGACGGACAAAAACTCCTGCGGGAGTTCAAATTGCATACTGCTATTTACCTGCAGACAAGCGGCTGCAAGCGTTGGCACGAGAAATCGAAACAGAGCAAAGACACCGGCTGAAGGCTGCCACCGAAAGCGATTTCTTCGATCGGTTGGAAGATTTCGAGCGAGAACGTGATCGGGACCGTCCGCAATTCGAAGCTGTTCACGCAGTGAACAGTGGAGTCGATAGCGTGATTGTGAACGGAAGCCAGCTCTCGCTGTTTGATTCCGGTGGGGGAGGTTCTGAGAGGGTGGAGCAGGTCGAGCTCGACGAGGCTCTCGAGCGCGAGGTTCACTCGCGACTCGACGACCCGCTTCTGCAATCCGAATTGAAACAGGAGCTCTCCCGGCAGATCAAAGAGCTCGTCGGGCTTTACCACCGCAAATCCGGCCAACCCTACGCCGCCATTCACACGACGCTCAACAAACGGCAGCGGGTGAAAAGCCAGCTCGAGTGTTCAATGAAGCAGCTCGAAGAGCGGATGCGAATACTCGAAAACCTTCTCGCGGGCGATCAGGCTCCTCCTCGAGCTCGCTCCCAGGGCTGAAGAGAGTTGGGTCACACGCCATTCTCCTTTCTCGGCTTAGGGGAATTCCGTAGGCGCTCACTCGTCTAAGAGGCGCAGCGCTGCAAAAGGTGGCGGTCACTGAATTTACGCTGTATTATAGTATTTATGAATCGATACTCGTTCGCTTCGGCCTTTCTGTTCCTGTTCCTCTTCTTATCCACTGCAGCGCTCGCGGATGTCGTTCGATACACCGACGGCTCCGGTAAAACTCACTTTGTCGACAGCGTGGACAAAGTCCCCGATGCGTTCAAGGATCAGCTCGCCGGACAGCGGGCGCTTCCCGCTATCAGCCGCGCCGTCCCGGGCCGAGAACAGCTTTTTGAGCAGGACCACTACGGCAGTGGTGGGAACGGCAAGAAGGTCGAGATCTTTGTGACCTCGTGGTGCCCCTATTGCAAAAAGCTCGAAGCCTATCTTCAGTCCGAGCACATCAAGTACGTCCGTTACGATATCGAACAAGATCGGAAGGGGAAGCTGCTACACGACCAACTCGGTGGCGGTGGAGTGCCGGTGACACGTATCGGCGAGAAAGAGGTCGTGCACGGCTACGACCCGGATCGAATCGGGCGCGCTCTGGGGACGGCAAACTAGACGTCCGCGCGCGAGAGCCCTGATTGTCGACCCCGTGCGTCCACTGGTAAGAATATCCTGTTTGTATTCGTGTTCAGTTGAATGACTTCGGCTTGAAACTTACGAAACCATCTTTACGCGAGCGAACAGTCGATACGGAGACCTTATGAAAATCATGACCCGCTTGACCCTCGGTGTTGTTGCAGTAGCTCTTCCGTCAGTTGCTCTCGCAGACGTCTACCAGTGTGACGGTAAGTGGACGAACAAGCCCTGCTCGGGCAACGTGACGCAGACTATCAACGAAACGCATTCTCCGTCGGTGAGCGATCCGGTGCCGAGCCAAAACCGGTCGCTGTTCCACGAGCTCACGATGAAGAGTATCAAAGCGCGTGAAGAGTATGATGTGAAAGTCGATCTCTCTTCGGCCGAGAAGATCTGCTTGCAACAAACGGCGAGCTTGGAAGATTGCAAAAAGGCCCTCGATGCCGTTGAAACCGCGCTCGATCAAAAGGTCGCTTCGGCTTCCGCTGCGGCGGAGCAAAAGAAAGCAAACGCTCTGCAACAAGAAGCGAATCGCATCCAAGAAGAGCGGAACAAGATTGAAGAGAACAAGCCGAACGTGACCGTTGTCGAGCGACGTCCTGTGATCGTTGTTCCGAGAGACCGTCCGATATACGGCCACGATCATTACGGTCACGGTCTTGAGGGGCACGAATCGGCAGCGTCGATCCAAGTTACCGGGAGCGCGGCAAACGGAAACGGCTCAATCACGGTCAATGGCAGCGCGAGCACGACAACCGGCAACGTGATCACGGCACCCGGTTCCGTAGTGCCGCTCGAATCGAACCATCCCGTGATCGTTTCTGATCATTCCGGAACGCACGTCACGCCGGGACCGTTTGCCAAGCCGAGGAAAAATCCGAGCAGCGCCGGCGAATAAGTCGTTC
This sequence comes from Bdellovibrionota bacterium, assembly GCA_046328905.1. Lineage (GTDB taxonomy): Bacteria > Bdellovibrionota_C > UBA2361 > SZUA-149 > CAZDWZ01 > JAXLVP01. The sequence continues at coordinate 2,008,274 of JAXLVP010000001.1, read as the reverse complement.
GGCTGCCTGCTTTGAAACGGACACGTGCCAAAATCTCAGCTTAAAAATACGACCTTCTCGGATAGGTGCCGCTGACAGCTTTTGGCATACTGGATCATTATTCTTCAGCCTGAAGGAAAGATGATCCAGAAGCTTCCGCCTCAGTTTGAAACAGTCTACCGCAAATACGCAGACGCGGACCGCTTGCGCGGAGATTTTCGCTACCTCGAAGCGATGCACTCACTTGCCGAGCTCTATCGAAGGATGGGTGGTAACTTCGAGATGCTGGACTCCGTCGCGGAGCTCATCATTACAGAGTACGAAGGAAAGGAAAGTCAGGTCACGGAGCTGCTGCGTGCCGGCGAATATAGTCAGCTCTCGCGAGTGGTGCGTGAGATGCAATCAAGCGTCCGGCAAATCGTCGACGAAAACACGCTTCGGTATTTCAAGGAAATGCAGGACGCGGCAGCGGCGAAAAACGATGCGCAGGTTCGTTCGCTCTGGGCAGCGGTTCACGCGAAGTTGGAGCCGATCTTCGGCTTGCTTCGCCAGCTCCGTGAGGCGAGGTGCTCCTGAGAGCGGCTACGGCAAGTCTTTGAAGTTGCGCGCGAAGGACCGCTTTCAGCGTCCTACTAACGCAGGCTGCGCAAAATCTTCGGACTTGCATCCGTCGACACACAGACAAAGTGGCGCAGACTGCGTTAGTACGGCGCTGTACGACTAGACGCGATCCTTCGCGCCCGAAGCTCCCATTTTCTGAGCACAATGAGCGCAGCAGAAGAATACACTCGCCTGTTCTATTCCGTGTCCGATGATCCGACATCCGCAGTGCGCGCATGTTGGAGCCAGGGCCTGGATGGCGCATTCGAAGCTGTCGAACTCATACGTTTCGCCCCCGACCGTGACCTGAAAGCACTTGTCGTAATCGTTTTGACAGACCTCACAGATGCCCATACTCTTCCCCGGAAAACGGATAAACTTATCGAAGTTTAGCGGAAGAGGAACCGTGGGCCATGATCTGAGTCACGCATCGAAAGCCCTCTGGTTCGGGGCTCTCATAGTCGCCTTCTGCGTACCTGTACCCGCAAACGGGGAGCCTCTGAGCGTGACACGCATACTTATCGACAAGAGCGAGAGAGAGCTCACGCTCTACCATGAACAGAAAGCTCTAAAGACCTATCAGGTCTCGCTCGGAAGAGATCCCGATGGACCGAAAGTGCGGAAGGGGGACGGAAAGACACCCGAAGGGAAGTATTCTATCGACTCGAAGAACGGCAAAAGTAAGTTCCACCGTGCGTTTCACGTGTCCTATCCGAACGACGCCGATCGAAAACGTGCCAAGCTCGCGGGCGTTGCTCCAGGCGGTGACATTATGATCCATGGAATGAAAAATGGCTTGGGTTGGCTTGGGAGACTTCACCGGCTGATTGATTGGACGGAGGGATGTATCGCTGTGACTGATTCGGAGATGGAGGAGCTCTGGCAACGTGTGCCGGTTGGAACGCCGGTTGAGATAGTTCCCTGACAAAAGTCTCGATCGGAAAATTTGAACTGCGGGGAAGATTCCACAATAACCGAGACTTAGCGCTCTCCCGGTGCTTGATGGACTTCAGCCCCTGTTTTATGCAAGAAAAGGCCGTTCTTTTGCGGTTCTCTCTCTCGGTCAAAAAAGTGCAGCTCCAATAAATGTAAGCCGACAGCCTCGAGCGGATTCCTGTTCGATGCTGTTTGTTTACAGCACTCTCGAGGCGCAGGTTCGTTTCTGCGCCCGCATCGTTTTCTCAAGCAGAACGAGGACCACCATGTCGAAGGGCACTTCTCGGACGGTTTTGGCCGTCAACTCCAGCACCCAGAGCGTCTCTGGCACGCTGCTCGATCCGACCGCGGGTCGAATCCTGTGGACGGGACGAATCACGTACGGCGATGTCATCGGGCCGCGCTACGGCGCACCCGACGGCTTCATCACCACCCCTCAGAAGGAGGTGTATTCTCCGCCCCTGATGTGGATCGAGGGGCTCTCCATGCTCCTTGATAGGCTTCGCAGCGAAGTTTCGCCTCCGGAGATCCGGCGTATCGCGCGAATCGCGGGCGCGGGTCAACAGCACGGCACCGCTTACCTGCGGCAGGGTGCGGAGCAGATGTTCGACGCTGACCCGGGCCTGTCGCTTCCAGAGCTGCTCGAGGGTCAGTTCTCGTGGGATCGCGCGCCGATCTGGATGGACTCGACTACCCGAGAGCAGTGCGCGCTACTCGAGTCGCGGCTCGGGGGACCGCTCCGTGTCGCTGAGCTTACCGGGTCCATTCCAACGGAGCGGTTCTCACTTCCGCAGATCCTTCGGTTCGCGGAGGTCCAGCCCGAGCTCTACGACAAGACCGGTCACATCTGTCTGGTGAGCTCCCTGATCTGCAGCTGCTTCCTGGGCCGGATCGCGCCAATGGAGCCGGGCGACGGCAGCGGTATGAATCTCATGAACATCCGATCGCTGGACTGGGACCCGAATATTCTCGCCGCAGTCGAAGACGTTGCTCCGAATCTCCGGTCCAGGCTGCCCGCGATTCTCCCGTCGAACGCCATCGCCGGACCCATTTCAAACTACATGGTCACTCGGTACGGCTTTTCCTCCGACGCGCAGGTTTTGCCGTTCTCCGGCGACAACCCCGATTCCCTGCTCGGGATGGGTGTCTACGGGGAGGCGTCCAAGACGGACCCGAAGCCCGTGCTCTCTCTGGGCACGAGCGACACCCTGTTCGCACTGACCGACGAGCTCTACGATCCGCAAGGCAGCGCGAACATCATGGGTGCGGTGACCGGCGGACGCATGGCGCTCGTCTGCTTCAAGAACGGCTCTCTCGCTCGACGAGCGATGCGCGATGCGCATTTCCCGGGCGACGATCACTGGGTGCGTTTCGACGCAGCGCTTCGATCAACGGTGCCCGCGAACAACGGGCGCTTCATGTTCCCGTTTTTCATGCCGGAGATCACGCCGAACACCTGCAACCTGCCCATCGTGCGCTACTTCGAAGGCCTCGATCCGCAAGACGGCGCAGCGTGCGCGCGTGCTGTCGTTGAAGGCCAGTTCCTCAACCTCGGACTCCAGATGCAGCGGCTCCTCGGCCAACCGAAGACGATTCGCGTCACCGGCGGCGCCGCGGTGAACCGAGAAGTTCTGCGGATCGCGGCGGACGTCCTGAACGCTACGCTCGAGCTGATCGCCCAATCCGAATCCGGTGCGATTCTCACTGACTCCGTCTCCCTCGGCGGAGCGATTCGCGCTTCGGCGACCCTGGGGCACGAACTGTCGAGTCTCGTTCAGACCTTCTGCGCTCCGAGCGGAGAACGTATCGCTCCGCGAAACGCCGGTGCTTACGACGGACTTCGGCTGCGATTCGCCGAAGCGATCCGCACGGCACTCTAGACTACGAGTGCAGCTCTGGAGCTGGCCGATCGAGAGCTTTGGTTCCCCGCCAAAGCTCCGGTCGTCTCCCGCTGACCCCGTTTTCGGGCCGGCAGGAGGCGATCGGAGCGGCGAAGGTTTCCGGTCGAGAAATCGAGTAATTTTCGAGATCTCTAGTTTTTTTGCGGTGTTCTACGCAAAATATCCATAATAAAGAGCATCTAGGCTCTTTTCACCGCTGCTATGGTCAGATGAACGAACGTTTCGCCCCAGTCGGCTATCCGCCGTCTGGTGCGAACGCTGCTCTTCAGGTTTTCAATCTTCCGTTTCAAACATCGCTGCTCAAAACCGTTTGGACGTAGGCGACCGCTGTCTTCGGTCCTCTGCGCCCAAACGGGGCTGTCAGTTTAATATTCTCAACAGAAACGGAGTTTCTCATGAGCAGTTCGTCAGTGGTTAAAGGTGCTCTCGTTCGTAACGGAAGCCTAAGTCGCTCTCGGGTTCGATTAGAAGTGATTGCTAAGTTCGGCTTCAACGAAGTCAACAATGAGCGGCTGCCGCGACCGGTCGCGGACATCAATGCTCACGGTGTGTTGGTGAACACCACAACCGGAGTCGAGCGACCGTATGTCCGATTCGACGACATATTTTCCGGACGTGCGAACGTCGAGCTCCTCGCCAACGTCGGACTAACCGCCGAAGGATGGGAGTGGAATGGAAATGAGTATGTGTGCATCCATGGGCACGATGAAAATTCCATTCGCACTTACAAAAAGCGGCGCACTGGCGCCTGCCGCCACGCCGCTGTCATTTTGTGCCGATGCCGCAAGTCGAATTGCTGGCGTCCGGAGGTCGAACAGGCTGTGGAATCGTAGTCGTTCGGAACAAGCCGCCCGAGCCGAAACGAGAAACGCGCTGTTTTAATACCGTTTTCGAACCGGTTGAGAAGCAGCGCGCGCCTCGTTTCCATTCGTCTCGCTATGCGTCGTGACGAATGTCCGGCGGGGTCTTCTCGAGGATCTCGCTGAGCACGTCGAAATCGACCGGCTTTACCAAATGATAGTCGAATCCGGCAGCGTGCGACCGAGCGATGTCCTTTTCCTGGCCATAGCCTGAGATCGCCACGAAGAGCGTGTTCTGAAATTCCGGATTTTGCTTCAGCCGTCGTGCGACCTCGCATCCATCCATTCCAGGGAGACCGATGTCGAGCAGGATCACCGGAGGTTTCTCTCTGTCGGCGAGCTCGAGCGCGGTGTGTCCATCGTGAGCGATAATGACGCTGTAACCTGAGAGCCGGAGCAGCTCCGCCGTCAACATCGCAGAGTCACGATTGTCGTCGACCATCAACACTTTTCCGGAGCCGGCTCTCGCCGCGGGAGTCTTCGCTTCTTCGATCATTGCCGGATCATCCTGTAGTGCTGGGAGGTTTACCAAAAACTCGCTTCCTCTTCCCGGTCCTTCGCTCCATGCCGTAACTTTACCGTCGTGCAGCTCGACAAGTCGCTTGACCAGCGTCAGCCCGATACCGAGCCCGCCTTGCGATCGATCAAGAGATTTATCAGATTGGGTGAACGGATCAAACACCTTGGGCAGCATGTCGGGAGCGATACCCACTCCGCTATCAACTACGGAGATCTGGACATCCGTGCCGAGCCGCTCGGCTTTGACGCGAATTCGTCCCCCTTGTCCGGTGTACTTGATAGCGTTCTGGAGCAAATTTACGACAATCTGCTCCAGACGAGTCGCATCGCCGCTCACAAAAAGTCGCGGTCCGAGCGTTTGTTCGAAAATGTGACGTTGTTGATCGATTGAAGGACGCACGACATCGATCGCGCGGGCGATGATACCTGAAAGATCGACCGCATCTCGCTGAAGCTCAATCTTGTCCTGGTTAATCCTTGCGATATCGAGGAGGTCGTCCGTCAGGCGGCCCAAGTGCTTGACCTGGCGCCGGAGAATGTCTCGAGTCCACGTATCATGCGAGCCCGCCGGAATTTTCTCAGATACCTGGATAGCGCTTTGCATGGCGGCAAGAGGGTTACGCAACTCATGTGAGAGGATCGCGAGAAAACGATCTTTTCTGCGATCGGATTCTTTCAGTGCTTCCTCCGCTTCTTTTCGGGTGGTGATATCTTCGAGCAGACCTTCGATTACTGATTCTCCGGTTGCGCTCGTCGTGAGCGCTGCCGAGACGAGAAACCATCGCGAGCCACCGCTCGCCACTGGGATTTCGATATCGACCCCGGAATTTTCGTTCGACGCCGGCGAGTCGTCTCGTTTTCCCAGTCGAGATATCTGCTCGATGATGAGCGGAGGAACACTCTTCAGATCTGAAATTCCAAGTATACGGAAGAACGCCGGGTTGGCTTCGAGAACTGCACCGCTCGCGGTGCAGCGAAAGATTCCGAGGTTGAGACGGTTGAGCAGGTCTTGCAGCCGTGTCTCCAAACCGGCGGCTTTACGCTCGGCAGCTTCGAGGAGGAGCTGTCCCTGAGCGCGAACCTGTTCGCGGCTGCGGTACAGCTCGATAAAGACCGCGACCTTTGTCTTGAGGATCTCGGGCACCACTGGGGAGAAAATGTAATCGACTGCTCCAAGCGCGTATCCCTTGGACACGTGATTATCGTTTACGTTAATCCCGGTGATGAAGATAATCGGTGTGTGCTCGAAGTTTTTCCGTTGACGGATCAAAGCGGCGGTTTCGAACCCGTCCATGAGGGGCATGTTCACGTCGAGGAGAATCACGGCCACGTCGTGGCGCAGCAGCAGCCGCAGCGCGTCAGCGCCAGAAGTTGCTTTCAAGATGTTCTCGTCGAGCTCCGAGAGGACGGCCTCCAGCGCAATGAGCTTGTCGGGCCGGTCGTCGACAACGAGAATGTTCACCTTCTGGCGAGAGTCATCGTCTGTCATACAGAGTCCTTGCCGGTTGAGGATTTATTTTTTTCAATAAAAGCGTAAATAATCAACGAGAATGCAATAAGACGAAGGATATAGATGAGCGAGCTCCGCTCGTTCATGTTTTCCGCGAAGGTCAACAGCGCGCGTTCGACCGCGAGTATCCAAAACGCAAAAGCGAACGAAAGAAAAAGGCGGTCACGTGTTTTTCTGAAAAAGCTCAGGAAAAAGAGCCCCGCCGCTGAAAATCCCATCGTGATCGCACCTGAGAGAAACGCAATTGTCATAGCGCTGTCACGCTGCCTCCCAAATTAGACCGACAAGAAGAACTACTACCGCAGCGAGCGTCACTTCTGACCGGAGCTGAAGCAGACTCACGTCGAGGATGAGAAAACGATCCGCATACAATAAGAAGTTCGCCAGGCCGAGCAAGCTGAAGCACGCTGCGCTCCAAATAAGGAGCCGTGATCGGGTCTGGCGGTAACCCCGATAAAGGAGTATCGCGCACAGAACGCTGGTGAGAGTGCAGAGCACGAATACGATTCTGTCCATTACTCTTTCTTCGTCCGAATGATAAACGCATCAGAAAAGCTTCGAATGCCGTGGAGCGGCTTCGAAAAGATCGCTTCGATAATCTTCAACCTTCTTTCCCTGTAGCCTTCCGCCAACAACTCCGCCGCTCTTTCCAGGTCTTTCGACTGGGGTGCGAACCGATAGGCGTTCCCCGACTTTGAGACGAAGCCGGACGCAGAGAGCTTTTCTAACCGCTGTTCGACCGACACCTCGGTGCTCCGAATCCGCTCGTTGACGGCGCGGACACTCCACGCCTGGTTGTCCGCACCTCTCAGGAGCAGAAGTATCTCCAGCTCTTCAAGCGAGTCGACGAAACGAAGCACGAGCTCATGGAGCTCTTTCGGTAAACCGCTTTCATTCACCCTCTGTTATCCTTCCTCTCGTTCGCGCAGTTCTTAATGAAGCTCTTCATGCGCTGGAAATAACCATGCGCGAAGCAGTGCAATCAGCTTCCCCGAGTCCACAGGCTTCGCGATGTAGTCGGATGCTCCGGCATCGATGCACTTTTCCCGGTCACCTTTCATCGCCTTCGCAGTGAGCGCGATAATCGGCAGCGAATGGAACTGCGGCTGCTTCCGGATTTCGCGCATCGTGTCGTAGCCGTCCATTCCCGGCATCATGATATCCATGAGCACGCTGTCAATCGCCGGGTTCTCCTCCAACATTTTAATAGCGTCGCGTCCGTTTTCAGCGGAAAGCACGTGAATCTTGTGTCGCTCGAGGATACTGGTCATCGCAAAGATGTTTCGGATATCATCGTCGACGACGAGAATCTTCTTCTGCGCAAGCACCCAGTTCAGATCTCTTGTTCGCTCGAGCAACGATCGGGTCTTCTCCGGCAGCACGCGGTGCGGCACATGCAGTGATTCCACGACCTGTGTGATGACGCTTTCTTTGTCGTCCGCCATGTTGACGACGAGCTGTTGTCTCAGCCGCTCGAGCAATCGCTCCTCTTTGCGGTTCGCAGGCATTGCGCCGGCAAGTACGACCGGAACGCTCTGGTCGTCTTTCGAAGCAAGGCCTTTGAGAGTCGGCAACGTCTCTCCGTTCCAAGGGAGCAGCACGCTGTCGAACTGTTCCGAATTGAGCTTGTCGAGAAGCTCCGGTGCGTTCGGCGCGGAGACGATGCGCACTTGGTCTCCGGCGAGGTGCGACTCGAGCTCCGAGCGATCGAAGTTCTCGTCTTCGAGTACGAGCAGCTTACGCTCTCCGCGTTTCGAGAACTTCTGGATCGCCAAGAACAGCTCGTCGAGACGGTCCTTGCTCACAGGTTTCGGCTGGACCGAGAGCGCCCCGCGCCGCAGCCCCTTTGCGCACTCATCGTCTGTCGAGATGATGTGCACCGGAATGTGACGAGTCTGCTGGTCGTTCTTCAAGTGTGCGAGCACTCGCCAACCGCTGATATCCGGCAGCCGGATGTCGAGCGTTATAGCGCTCGGATTGAACTCCTGAGCGAGGCTGACAGCCGCGGTCCCATGTGAGGTCACCAGCGCCTTGAGGCCGAAGTCGTGCGCAAGATCGAGCAGGAACCGCGCAAATCCGACGTCATTGTCGACGATAAGAATCGTGCTGTCCTGCGGTCCGATCTTGAGGCGATCGTCGCCGAACTCGTCCGCCAAAGTCGTTACTTCGCGAATCGTTTCGAGCGGAATCTTCTCCACGTTCTGCTCGCTATATGATTCAGGCTCGGGCGTAACTTTCCGGATTGAACGCACTACGGCGCTCTGCACCGGCAGATACAGTGTAAACGTGCTGCCGAAGCCCGGTGAGCTCGTCAGGCGAATTTCGCCGCCGAGCAGACGCGAGATTTCTCGGCTGATCGCAAGCCCCAGACCCGTTCCTCCGTAACGTCGGCTCGTGCTTCCGTCTTCCTGTTGGAACGCTTCGAAGATGATCTGCTGCTTGTCCGGCTGGATGCCGATCCCCGTGTCAGACACCTGCACAGCGATCACCTTTTCCGGGTCCTTCAGTGAGGGCACCTCCGAGCTCCAGTTCTCCGGAGCCGGATTGATGCTGAATGAAACACGTCCCTGTGAGGTGAACTTGAACGCGTTCGACAAAAGGTTTTTGATCACCTGTTGTAGACGTTTGACGTCGGTTTCCACGACCTCCGGCAGTCTCGGATCGACGCTGACGACGAACTCGAGGTGCTTTGCGTCGGCGACGTGCCGGAAGTTCCGCTCGACGTAATCGCGGAGGTCGACGAGACCAAGCTCGCCGATGTCCATCGTCACCGTTCCCGACTCAATCTTGGAAAGGTCGAGAATGTCGTTGATGAGCGCGAGCAGGTCATTCCCCGAATCGTGAATCGTTCGGCAGAAATCAACCTGTTTCGGTTGCAAGTTCCCCTCTTGGTTCTTTGCGAGCTGGTCAGACAGGATGAGCAAGCTGTTCAGCGGTGTCCGAAGCTCGTGCGACATGTTCGCAAGGAACTCGGATTTGTACTTCGAAGTGAGCGCGAGCTGCTCCGCTTTTTCTTCGAGAGCCTTCCGAGCTTGTTCGACCTCTTGGTTTTTCCGCTCCACGTCGAAGTTCCGATCGGCGAGCAACCGCGCCTTCTCCTGCAGCTCCTGGTTCGCTTTCTGAAGCTCTTCCTGCTGGCTTTGGAGCTCTTTCGCGAGGGACTGCGACTGTTTGAGCAGATCCTCTGTGCGCATGTTTGCTTCAATGGTGTTCAGAACGATCCCGATACTTTCGGTGAGCTGATCGAGGAATACTTCGTGGGTCGGATTGAAACGTTCGAAGGACGCCAGCTCGATGACTCCTTTGACCTGCCCCTCGAATAGAACCGGAAGAACCATAATGTTTCGGGGAGCCGCTTCGCCGAGTCCGGACGTAATCTTCATGTAGTCCGGCGGGACATTCGCAAGGAGGAGTCGCTCTGCTTGCAGAGCGCACTGCCCTACCAATCCTTCGCCGAGTCGAAACGACGCTGGCGTCGCTTCATTCGCAGCGAAGCTCGCGAGGAGTTTCAGCTTCGGCGACTCTTCCTCTCTTACGGCATCAAGCGTGTAGAACACCGCTTGCTGCGCGCTGACGACAGGTGCCAGCTCTGTAAGGACCATCTTTCCGACGGCGAGCATGTCGCGCTGACCCTGCAACATTCGCGAGAACTTCGCGAGGTTGGTTTTCAACCAGTCCTGCTCTGAGTTCTTGAGCGTCTGGTCGCGAAGATTTCGGATCATCTCGTTGATATTGTCTTTGAGCGCCGCTACCTCTTCGCGAGCTTCGACGTTAATCGTTCGGGTAAGGTCCCCTTTCGTCACGGCGGTTGCCACTTCCGCGATCGCTCGGACCTGAGTGGTCAGGTTCGCGGCGAGCTGGTTCACGTTGTCGGTGAGGTCTTTCCAGGTTCCAGCGGCGCCCGGCACTGACGCCTGTCCGCCGAGCTTTCCTTCGACTCCCACCTCCCGTGCGACCGTCGTTACCTGCTGCGCGAAGATCGCGAGCGTGTCGATCATTCCGTTAATAGTGTTCGCGAGCTCTGCGATCTCTCCTTTCGCGTCAACCGTCAGCTTCTGGTTGAGGTCCCCGTTCGCGACGGCGGTCACGATTTTGGCGATCACCCGAACCTGACTGGTGAGGTTACCGGCCATGAAGTTCACGGAGTCGGTGAGGTCTTTCCAGGTTCCGGCGACCCCTTGCACGACCGCTTGACCACCGAGCTTTCCTTCGGTTCCCACTTCCCGAGCTACCCGGGTTACTTCGGACGCGAACGAGCGCAGCTGATCCACCATCGTGTTGATGGTGTCTTTGAGCTGCATAATCTCGCCTTTTACTTCGACGGTAATTTTCTTCGAGAGGTCACCGCTCGCCACGGCTTTCGTGACGTCGGCGATGTTTCGGACCTGACCGGTCAAGTTACCGGCCATGAAGTTTACGTTGTCCGTAAGGTCTTTCCAGGTTCCGGCGACGCCTTGCACGACCGCCTGTCCACCGAGCTTTCCTTCGGTTCCCACTTCTCGAGCTACCCGGGTTACTTCCGATGCGAACGAGTTGAGCTGGTCAACCATCGTGTTGACGGTGTTTTTCAGCTCGAGAATTTCTCCTTTCACGTCGACGGTGATTTTCTTCGAAAGGTCACCGTTGGCCACCGCTTTGGTTACGTCTGCGATGTTTCGGACCTGCGCGGTGAGGTTACCGGCCATGAAGTTTACGGAGTCGGTAAGATCCTTCCACGTTCCAGCGACGCCCTTCACTTCCGCCTGTCCGCCGAGCTTTCCTTCGGTTCCCACTTCTCGGGCCACCCGCGTTACTTCAGATGCGAAGGAGTTGAGCTGGTCGACCATCGTGTTGATGGTGTTCTTGAGCTCCAAGATCTCGCCTTTGACGGAGACGGTAATCTTTTTCGAAAGGTCACCGTTCGCCACGGCCTTGGTGACGTCAGCAAGGTTACGCACCTGACCGGTGAGGTTACCGGCCATGGAGTTCACGGAGTCGGTGAGATCCTTCCAGGTACCGGCGACTCCGGGAACGTCCGCCTGTCCGCCGAGAATGCCTTCCGTTCCGACTTCCCGAGCCACCCGAGTTACTTCGGAGGCGAATGAGCTGAGCTGATCCACCATCGTGTTTACGGTGTTCTTCAGCTCGAGGATCTCTCCTTTTACGTCGACGGTGATTTTCTTCGAAAGGTCGCCCTTCGCGACCGCTGTTGTTACCGCGGCGATGTTACGAACCTGGTCGGTAAGGTTGCCGGCCATGAAGTTCACGTTGTCGGTGAGGTCCTTCCAAGTGCCCGCTACCCCTTGCACGATGGCCTGTCCACCGAGCTTTCCTTCCGTTCCCACTTCCCGCGCTACCCGAGTTACTTCGGAGGCGAACGAGCCGAGCTGATCCACCATCGTGTTCACGGTGTTTTTCAGCTCGAGAATCTCTCCTTTCACGTCGACGGTAATTTTCTTCGAAAGATCACCTTTCGCTACCGCAGTGGTAACTTCGGCAATGTTACGAACCTGCGCGGTGAGGTTACCGGCCATGGAGTTCACTGAGTCGGTGAGATCCTTCCAGGTTCCAGCGACCCCTTTTACCTCCGCCTGTCCACCGAGGCTTCCTTCGGTTCCTACTTCTCGTGCCACCCGGGTCACTTCGGAAGCGAACGAGCTGAGCTGGTCGACGAGCGTGTTAATCGTATTTTTCATCTCGGAGATCTCGCCTTTTACGTCGACGGTAATCTTCCGAGAGAGGTCACCATTCGCGATGGCGGTTGTCACTTCCGCGATGTTACGAACCTGAGCGGTCAGGTTTCGGGCCATTGAGTTTACGTTGTCGGTGAGGTCCTTCCAGGTTCCCGACACACCGCGCACGTTCGCTTGTCCTCCGAGGATCCCCTCGGTTCCAACTTCTCGAGCAACCCGGGTTACCTCGGAAGCGAACGAGCTGAGCTGGTCCACCATGACGTTGATGGTGTTCTTCAGCTCGAGAATTTCGCCTTTCACGTCGACGGTGATCTTTTTTGAAAGGTCACCTTTCGCTACTGCCGTCGTTACCGCGGCGATGTTACGCACCTGCGCGGTGAGGTTCCGCGCCATTGAGTTCACTGAGTCGGTGAGATCCTTCCAGGTTCCCGCGACTCCCTTTACGTTCGCCTGTCCGCCGAGAATCCCTTCGGTTCCTACTTCTCGTGCGACCCGGGTTACTTCGGAAGCGAACGAGCTGAGCTGATCCACCATGGTGTTCACGGTGTTCTTCAGCTCGAGCATCTCTCCCTTTACGTCGACTGAGATTTTTTTGGAGAGGTCACCATTTGCAACGGCGGTTGTTACGTTTGCAATGTTACGGACCTGTGCGGTGAGGTTACCGGCCATCGAGTTCACGGAGTCGGTGAGGTCCTTCCAGGTTCCCGCGACCCCCTTTACGTCCGCTTGTCCACCGAGCTTTCCTTCGGTTCCTACTTCTCGCGCCACCCGAGTTACTTCGGAAGCGAATGAGTTGAGCTGGTCCACCATGGTGTTGATGGTGTTCTTGAGCTCGAGAATTTCACCTTTTACGTCGACCGTGATTTTTTTCGAAAGGTCGCCTTTCGCGACGGCCACAGTTACTGCGGAGATGTTTCGAACCTGGGCCGTGAGGTTACCACCCATGAGGTTTACGTTGTCGGTGAGATCCTTCCAGGTTCCGGCGGCACCGGTGATGCGAACCTGTCCGCCGAGCTTCCCTTCGGTTCCGACTTCGCGGACGACTCTCGTTACTTCGGACGCCACCGAACCAAGCTGCGTCACCATCAAATTTACTGTTTTAGCGGCGCGGAGGAATTCTCCCTTGAGCGGGCGACCGTCGACTTCAAACGACATGCGCTGTCCGAGATCTCCGCGGGCAACGGCGCCGATGACGCGCGCCGTTTCGCGGGTCGGCTGCACGAGGTCGGTGATGAGCTCGTTTACGCAATCGACGGACTCTGCCCACGATCCGTCAAGGCTCCGCATCCGCAACCGTTCCGAAATCTTTCCGTCTTCTCCGACCGCCACGCTGACGCGGTGAAGCTCGTCAGTCAGCCGCTCGAGCGTGTCGGCGACTTCGTTGAACGTGTCGGCAACTTTTCCATCGACGCCCGTGCAATCAATGGGCAAGCGTGCGGAAAAATCGCCACGCTTCAGCTTCAGCAACGCGTCGAGTATTTGAGCTTTATCGAGATCTTTCTGGTGAGTGCCGTTCGAGTGAGGGGCAGAAGATGATAGTTCAGAATTTCTCGTCTCGAGCATGATGAGCCTCATGTGAAAGGATAAACCTTTCAATACCTGTCACGTGCCAGGCGGCCCCGAGATGATCCACGTCATATGCTCGAGAAATCCGATAGCCCTCGCGGGTCTACATGCATCAGCGTACGGGCGACTGCGGTTGTCCGCAGTAAAAAAGCGGTGCCCTGCGCCGCGCGAACGGCTGTTCGTTTAATCAATTAAAAGCATCGCTGCGTGCTCGCGATCGAAGAGAGATCGAGAAACGAACGTCGCGATAGGTAGCGAAGCCCGGCTGACCGGAATCGTTCGGGCTTCGCTACGTGGATTCAGCGCGGCAGCGACGGAACGAGAAGCTCCACCGCCTCCGAGAAGATGACTTCTTCCGCGTCGTCCAGGATATCATCCGTCGGTCGGCGTCCTCGGACGTGCACCGTTAGGTAGTCGCCGTCGGGGTCGGCCTTGCGGTGCTCGTCACTGTCGTCGAACCACCACCTGAGACACTCGCACGGGCGGTGGACGCCGCCGATGACGAGCATGCCGGTGGCCATTCGCCTGGGTCGGTCCACGATCAGCACGACCAAGTCGGCCGCGCGACCGGAGCCGAGGCGAATCTTCCTGACTTCCATCGGAGTAGTTCCCCGAGGAGCTCGAACGGGTTTCTCCATGTTGTTCCCGTATGAGTCCGTCGCTGAAAGGGCTTTCCTTCAGCGACGGGCTCGACGGGGCGAGGCGTTCCAAAAAAAAAGAGCAGAACCTTTTATGCCGGAGCTTGCTACGTAAAGATTATGCGGCGGGTGTACTGAATTGTCGTGTTTTTCGAACGGCTGATGGCTGGAGGATGCGACGGTCGAGGCCGGAAACACTACTTAGAGTTTGCCAATCCCAAAAGAGCGCGGGTGAACAATTTCACTTCGCTTCCGAGACGCTTCGGGGGACTTTGCTTGATTCGATCGATCATCGCGCTTCCAACGACTGCAATCTCAGCTACGCCCCGAAGGCTTGCGACCTGTTTGGGCGTCGAAATACCGAATCCAACGGCTACTGGCAGCTTGAACACGCTTTTGACCGACTTGAGATAGGCCGGTAAACCGGCAGGCAGCTCGCTCCTCGCACCGGTAGTCCCGGTGGTGGACACGCAGTAGACAAATCCTTTCGGCGCGACTTTTTGAATAGCAGTCAATCTGGCTTTGGTGCTGACTGGCGCCACTACCGGCACAGGAACGACTTTCGAAACGTACGCGTGCTCGTAGTAACCTTCCGAAGTCTCTTCGGGAGGGACGTCGGGGACAATGAGCCCTTGCACGCCGGCTTGAGCGGCGTCACGGCAGAAACGCTTCACGCTCCCCGGGTAACAGTAGAGCAGATTGAAGTAGCTCATGAAGAGCAGCGGGACAGATATGTCGCGGCTGAGCTTTTCCGCCGCTTTGAAGCAATCTCTTACGCGAGTTCCGTTCTCGAGAGAAGCTTCGTTCGCCGCCATGATGGTCGGGCCGTCTGCCATCGGATCAGAAAAAGGAATTTGCAGCTCGATCAAAGACGCGCCGCCGTCCGCCATGGCGCGGACAATCTCGATGCTCGCCTTCATGTTCGGATAACCGAGCACCACGTGGGTCATGAGCGCCGGAGGAGCGCTTTTTGGTCGTTGTTTGATTTTTTCGAGTTGGTCGAGGAGGATCTGCATGAGGGCTACCGGAGAGCGAGACTATTTTTCCTTGAGATAGCTGCGCAGGAAATCGTGGAACTGCTCGTCAGCCAGATGACGAGCGAGAATAAAAATGTCCTTTTCTGCGCGGCCGGAGAGATTCACGACGATCGACTTCTTTTTCGAAAGCGTTGGCGCGATTCGCACTGCATGAGCGAGCGCGTGCGACGATTCGAGAGCTGGAAGAATCCCCTCGTGTGATGCGAGGAGCTGGAAGGCTTTCAGCGCTTCGTCATCAGTTGCCGAGGAATACTGCACACGCTTGAGATCGCGGAGCTGCGCATGCAGAGGCCCGATTCCCGCATAATCGAGGCCGGCAGAGATACTGTGGGTGTCCGCGACCTGTCCATCGTCGCCGAGGAGCCAATAGGATTTATACCCTTCGACGATCCCGGTCTTTCCGCCGTGAAACCGAACGGCATGCTTCCCTGACCGAATCCCTTTTCCGCCTGCCTCGACTCCGATGAGCGCAACAGACTTGTCTTTCAGAAATGCATCGAACGCTCCCAGCGCGTTGCTGCCGCCGCCGACGCAGGCGATGACGTAGTTCGGGAGCGCGCCGGTCTGCGCTTTGATCTGTTCCTTAATCTCCTGACCGACTACCGCTTGGAAAAAGCGATTCATCTCCGGAAAAGGGTGCGGGCCGAGGCATGACCCGAGAAGGTAGTGAGAGGTCTTTACGTTCGTGATCCAGTCTTTCAGCGCAGCGTTGACCGCGTCCTTCAAGCGCTGCCCGCCGAATTTTACGGGGTGTACACGTGCACCGAATTGCTCCATCCAGAACACGTTCGGTCGCTGACGGGCGACGTCTCGCGCGCCCATGTAAACTTCGCATTCGAAACCGAAGCGAGCCGAAACAGCAGAGGTCGCGAGACCATGTTGGCCGGCACCCGTCTCAGCGATGATCCGCTTCTTGCCCATGCGCTGAGCGAGCAGCGCTTGGCCGACGCAGTGGTTGATCTTATGCGCGCCGGTGTGAGCAAGACCTTCGTTCTTTACGTAGATTCTTGCGCCGCCGAGCTTCTTTGTCAGATTGCCGCAGAAATAGAGAGGAGTCGGTCGACCGATATAGGTCTGCTGCAGCTCTTTGAGCTCGCGGAGGAACTTCTTGTCCTTGCGTGCATCGTTGAAGCACTCCTCGAGCTCGAGAAGGGCAGGCATCAACACTTCCGGAGCGTAACGTCCGCCGTAAGGCCCATAGTGTCCTTTGCTGTCGACAGAATACGGATCTTTTTTGGCGCGTTTTGTAGCCACCTTGTTTCCCAAATATCTTTGCGGGTAAAGCGGGACAGCCGAAGGCCATCTCGCAGAACCGGAAATCGGATCTCTCTGAAAAGGAGATCGTTACATTCTCATTTGTCGTGTGAGTCTGCAATTAGCTGGCGCAGGTTTTCTCCAGGATCCCCCGAAACCAGCAAAGATTCTCCGATGAGGAACGCTTTTGCACCCGATGCCGTCAATTCCTGAATATCTGCTCCGGTTTTTATGCCGGATTCGGCGACAACGGTTAGCTTATCGACACCGATCGGGAAGCGTGAAGCAAGCGAGCGACCGTGCTCTAGAATCTCGCGGGTCACCGCGAGTCTGGTGACAAACGTTTTCAGGTCACGGTTGTTGATACCAAGGAGCGGGTAGCGCGCGGGGTCAACGCCTGACGCGGCGTCGTTGACCGCTTGAAGCGCAACTTCCAATTCCTCTGACGTGTGCACTTCAATCAGCACGCCGAGATCAGCCTTGAGCGATTCGCTGAGAAGGTCTGCAAGCTCTGAAGGTGTGAGTGCGGCCACGATAAGCAGGAGAGCATCAGCCTGAGCGACGCGGGTTTCCCAAACCTGATACCTGTCGCAGGTGAAATCTTTCCGAAGGAGTGGGATGTTCGGAACGGCTGCTTTAATCTCCCCGAGGTAGTCGAGGTTCCCCTGAAAAAATCGCTCGTCGGTCAGAACGGAAAGACACGCTGCGCCGGCGGACGCATACGCTTTTGCGGTCTCAACCGGGTTCAAATCCTCGCGGATGACGCCTTTCGACGGGGATGCCCGCTTCACCTCGGCGATGATCGATGGATGTGAATGCGTTCGCAGCCGCTCGATGAACGGTCGCGGAGCAGGCATCTGTTTCGCTTCCGACTCCAGCGACGACTGCGAACGACGTTCTTTTGCAGCCGCCACCTCGCCGCGCTTCACATCGAGAATAGTATCGAGGATGTTTTTCTTATCCGTTTGCAACTTTGAATTCCTCAAAGGGGTATTCGAGCACCTTGGGGTAGCCGAAGGATGGAAGCACCTTCATAAAGCGTATCGCCGGTCCAAAACGCGTCTGGAGCGCTTCCGAGATTTCGACGCTCTGCCTTGCCGTTTCGACTTCCACGGCGAGCTCGATGTCCCAGCTTCCGATAGTATTGATAAAAACGACAACATTTGGGTGACCGGCGGCAAACGCTGAAAGCTCGCCGCGCAGCTTCGCATTCATGCCTTTTACGCCGACCAGAAAAAGAAACGACTGCATGCCGATTCGCGCCGGGTCGATGAGGTAGTAGTAACCGACGATCACGCCGGATTGCTCGAGCTTTTTCAGCCGGTGCTCGAGTGTCGAGAGCGGTAGTCCCAAGTTTTGAGCCAGCACGCGTCGAATGAGCGGTGAGTTCTTCATCAGCTCACGCAAGATGCGATGATCCAGCTCATCGATGTCGACGCGGTTCTCCGTGACCGCATAAGAGAGCGAGCTCCTCGGGCGGTTCTTTTCCGAGAGATATTTATTGCCGAAATAATCGAGTGAGACTCGAACGGCGATCTCTCGGTCGAGCACCAAGTGCCCGAAGGTCGTCGACAGCGAGTCGAAGAACTGAGTCACCTCGGCAAGGCTGCGCGCGCAGATGTTCGCACCGTATTGAAAATCACCGCCGACCTCTCCCATCCACGAGACACGCTCCGATTCGCAAAGAGCCTTGAGCAGGAGCTGCCGCGCCTGGGGATTGTTCGCGCTCAGAGAAAAGTAAACCTCGAACTGCATGTAGCCGAGCAGGTTGAGATTGACGAAGCAGCGCGGAATGAGCAGTCCGTCTTCGAGACCGCGTTGGAGATGATAGCGGATCGTGTGATCACGATAGCCGCAATACGAGCGCAGCTCGTTGACAGACAGGCGCGGTGCGAGCTGTGCGACGCTGAAGATGTCCCGTTCCTTGTCCGTGAGCTTCATGGGTTAAGTCTCGAAAATCGCAATCAAGAGACCTCTCGATTGAGAAAGTCGATAGAGACTACCCTGTTTGTCCAATTTGTTTCAAGGTGAGCGGGACTGAAAAACCATGTTTTTCAGCTGCTCCTTACATATTTGGGCCAGTGGGAAGACAAAACCGGCATCAAGCTCTGCTCTCGGGCGCGAGCTTGGTGTCGGACTCCGTTTCAAGGTTCTAAGCTGTGAGGGCTTAAGCAATGCTAGTGACCAGTTTCACCTCTGAGCTTCTGAAAAGAGGCACGTACGTTCTTGGCCAACAGGACTTCCATCCTGCGCCAACCATCCTTGCCATCAGCATCGGCTGCGATGTCAGGGAAGAGCTTTTCGAGTCTGTCGACAGGTACGAGCTCGCCGGTTGGTTCGCGAAAGCGATCGGCAGCGGTTACTCGCGACAGGTGCAAACCCATTCGGTCGAGACCGATATCGTTTGGGGGCAACGCGGATTTGCCGCCTGCACGTCGCTGTCCAAGCGCAAGTGGGACACCCAGCTGCCGAAGAACTTCGCGCTGGCGCCGCCGCTCAAGTCAGCTCTTCGCCAGGCTGCGCAGACGGTGGTCGAATCGGTGCTGAGCAGCGATGCGTTCCTGGAAGAAGACGAACGGATGACTAACAGCCGTCTGCTCATCTTCGCCGCACTCGTACCGATGAAGGGACAGAATCCGTCACCCTTCCTCGATCGATTCGTCGCCGGAGTGCGCGGTCGTTTTCCGGCGTTCCATTTGCGTGAGCTCGGTCAATCGATCGCAGCGATCCAAAACGCACCAGGCTGGGGCGCCCACGGCCTATGGGGTATCTCCGACGCGGCGTAACAAACGCGACTGAGGGAGCAACATGACTGATCGGATGTTCGGGTTCCGCGCGCAGACTCTGCGAGCTGAAGGGATTTGCGGAGTTCCGAACACCGCGTTTTTTCCTCTGCGTCCCCCGCGACAGTCTGCGAGACTATCGCCACCTCTGTGGTTGCATTTACACATTCAAATGCAACCACAGAGGACGCGGGGGACGCAGAGGAGGGATTCGCCCAGCTTGACTTGCGGCTTTCCCGGCCATAATCTCGTGTCCTTATTATTTGGGGACTCTGTATGAAACTGCTTCGATTTGGACCTGTAGGAAAAGAACGGCCGGGCGTGCTCGTTGAGCGTAATGGCAAGAGTGTTCGGCTCGATGTTTCGTCTTTCGGCGAGGATTATAACGAGCAATTTTTTGCGAACGACGGGCTTGCACGGCTGAAGACCTGGCTCGCCGCAAACGAAGCGAAGCTTCCCGAAGTGGACGGGTCCGTTCGTTTGGCGTCGGCTGTCTGCCGTCCGAGTAAGATTCTTTGCGTCGGCTTGAACTTCCGCGATCACGCGAAGGAGTCGAACCTCGAGCTACCGACCGAGCCGGTGTTGTTCATGAAGTCGACAACTGCCCTCGTCGGTCCGAACGACAACCTCGTTATTCCGAAAAACTCACAGAAGACCGACTGGGAAGTCGAGCTCGCTTTCGTTATCGGAAAGCGCGCTTCTTATGTCGAAGAAAAAGACGCGGAGAAATACATCGCCGGTTACGTTCTCCACAACGACTACAGCGAGCGCGGATTTCAGATCGAGCGCGGCGGGCAGTGGGTGAAGGGGAAGAGCTGCGACACATTTGCTCCGTTTGGACCCTTCCTCGCTACACCCGACGAGATCGCCGATGTGAACAACATGCGCATGTGGCTGAAGGTCAACGGAGTGATGAAGCAGGACGGGAATAGCTCAGAGATGGTGTTCCGAGTTCCGTTCCTGATTCACTACATCAGCCAGTTCATGACTCTGCTTCCGGGTGACATCATCAGCACAGGAACACCTGCAGGCGTCGGCCTTGGATTCAAGCCGCCGCAATACCTGAAGCCGGGCGATGTCGTCGAGCTCGGAATCGACGGTCTTGGCGATTCGAAGCAAACCGCCGTCGCGTTCGGTTAACAAAGGGAGTAATCCTTTGTTGCATTACCTCGGCCCGCTGAAGCGGATCGCCGCGCTCTGTTTGATCCTTTCGCAGATCGCGGCGACTTCCGCCCAGCCGGATTTTCCTCTACTCTCTGCTTGGCAGGCGATCGAGCCATATACCCGCTCGGAGAAACCAGGGTGGCCGAGCATCGAAATGACCTGCGCGAACCATTCTTCGGACGATTGGTTTGTGCGCAGCGAGTCGGGGACTATCAAAGTCTCTCGACGCGAAGTTTCCGCGCCGCAAGAACCGCTCCCATTCGAGATTCCCGCCGGGCGCACCGTGGACGAAGGCCTGCGCGGAAGACGGGTCGTTCAGAAGGTTGCGGATGGATATCTCATCGGAACTGACGCAGGAGAGTGGGGCGGCGCGCTCTGGTGGTTCTCTCCTGACGGCAAGACGATGAAGAAATTGGGCGAACAGAACGTTCACGGTTTGTTATCGCTCGATGGCAAGTATTACGCGCTGACAGGTCTCGCTCATCTCGGGATCGACGAAGGAGCTATCGTCGACGCCGCGCCGGATGGTGCTGGAGGCTGGGTTGCAAAGCCTGTAACAGACCTCGGCAGCAAGCCGAATGCGTTTATCACCGACTCTGACGGAAGCGTTCTCGTTCTGACCAACAAGGCTGTGATTCGTTTTTCGAAGGGGCTTCAGACTCGAACGATTCATTCGCTGGAAGGAAGCTTGGGCACTCTGTATCCAACATCGCTCGCCAAGGATTCCGAAGGCCGCCTTTACATCGGAATGCGCTTCGCCGTGGTAAGGCTCTCGCCGAATGGAGAGAAGTATATGGAGCAGTGGCTCGTGCCTCGAGCGTGTCGCAAGTGGCAACCGGGGAGGATGAGCTGCGTTTGCATTGACTAACTCTGCGTCCCCGCGTCCACTGTGGTTGCATTTTCACTCTTTGATGCAACCACAGTGGACGCGGGGACGCAGAGGAATCTGTTGATATCTTCCTTGCGCTGATGTACGAAGACCACCTGAGAAATTTCCACGCCATTTCTCTCGTCTGAGGATGACAGAACCTGCTCTCCTATGATCGAAGTCTCGAACCTGAAGAAACACTACGGCGACGTCCAGGCGGTGAAAGGGATCTCCTTTTCTATTCCGGATGGTCAGATCGTGGGATTTCTCGGCCCGAACGGCGCCGGCAAGACCACGACGATGCGGATGCTGACGACCTTCCTGCCTGCGAGTGGTGGAACAGCAAAAGTTGCGGGATTTGATGTTGCTCGCCAATCGGCAGATGTCCGGAGAAATCTGGGTTACCTGCCGGAGAACCCGCCGCTCTATCTCGAGATGACTGTTCGCGAGTACCTGTTCTTCATCGCAAAGCTGAAGGACATCCCACGGGCTCAGCTTTCTTCATCCGTCCTCGATATTGCCGAGCGCTGCGGGTTGAAGGACGTGCTCCCGCGTCTGTGCGGACAGCTGTCGAAGGGTTATCGCCAACGAGTCGGGCTCGCGCAGGCTCTGATTCACCGGCCCCGCGTCATTATTCTCGACGAGCCGACGAGCGGTTTGGACCCGGCGCAGATCATCGAGATTCGCCGGCTCATCCGTGAGCTCGAAGGCAAGCACACCGTTATTCTCAGCACTCATATCCTTCCGGAGGTCGCTGAGACCTGTTCCCGTGTCATCATCATCAGCAAAGGGCGGATCAGCGTTGACGGTCCGCTCGCTGAGATCACCCGCGAACGCAGCTTGGAAGAACGGTTCCTCGAAGCGATCTCCGGAGAGGAAGAGTTCCGCGATGCCGGAGCCGCGGCGACGGAGGTCCGATGAGAAATATTCTCGCCATCGCCGCACGGGATATTCGATCGAGCTTCGTCACGCCGATCGCTTACGTCGTGTTCGCAGGATTTCTCCTCCTGTCCGGGTTCTTCTTCTTTACTCTGCTCCAACAGTTCAACCCGATGAGTGAACAGGCCGCGATGATGCGGGACATGACTCCTAATCTGAACGAATGGGTCGTCGGTCCGTATTTCCAAACCATGGAAGTTGTCTTGATCTTCCTCGTGCCGCTCCTGACAATGCGCTCCATCGCCGAAGAGAAACACAATGGGACGTTCGAAATGCTGATGACGTCGCCGGTGAGCGTTGGGCAGATCGTCTTGGGCAAAGCTTTCGCGGTGGGATTCGTCTCGTTCGTCATGCTCCTCCTGTCCTTTGTCTTCCCGGCAGTCCTGATCGCTTTTGCGGACCCTGAGGTTCCACCGATCCTGATTGGGTTCTTGGGCTTACTCCTCTTCACGTGGGCGTTCGCCGCAATCGGTCTCGCGGTGTCGGCGTTTACCCGCAGCCAAACGGTGGCGGGCGTGGTCTCGTTGGTCGTTCTCCTTATTTTCTACGTCATCGATGCGCCGACCTCTCAGCTTGGTCCTGAGGCCGGCAGCTTCTTCAAATATCTGGCACCGACCTCACACATCGAGATGATGTTGAAGGGAGTGCTGCAGGGCAGCGACCTGGTCTATTTCGCCAGCGTGATCCTCTTCGGATTGTTTGTCGCGAATCGCGCACTCGATGCACAGAGGTGGAGATAGCTGCGATGAACCGGCACGTGCAATTCTTTGGAATTCTTGGGCTCATCTCTCTCGTCTTCGGCTTACTGTGCTCGGCGCTTCTCGCCTACGACGATTTCTATCTCGTTCCCGTCCACCTGATTGTCGGCTGTGTCGCGATTCTGATCTTCGTTATCGGTGGGGGGCTCCAGCTCGTTCGAACCGCCGCTGCGAAGCGCGCGGTGGGCTTCGGCGCAGGAGTGCTGGTTTACAGCGCGCTTTTTCTCGGACTGCTGGTGGTTGCCAACTACTTCGCGTCCCGACATGAGCCATTCCAATATGACAGCACAGCAGAGAAGGTCTTCACGCTCGCGCCGCAGTCGCTGAAGGTGCTTTCGTCTCTCCCTCACCCGGTGATTGCTCGGGCATTTTACGTTGGAAAGATCGATGCCGAAGCCGAAGGGCTGCTCAATCGGATTGCCAAGGCTTCCGACAAATTCCGTTGGGTCTGGGTCGACCCGGAAAAGAAGCCTGCATTGATGGAGCAATATGGCATCAGTCAGTCTGCGACGATCCATTTCTCCTTCGATATGCCTGATTCGACTCGCGAGTCGAAGATCGTACGTGACATCAATGAGCAAGAGGTCATCAACGGGATTCTGAAGCTCACTCGGAACGCGCAGAAGACGGTCTACTATCTCGCCGGGCACGGTGAAGGAGACCTCGAGAAAAGCGGCGAAGGCGGTTTTCAGTTTCTCAAAGAGTCGATTGAAGGTGAGAACATCACCGTCAAGAAGCTCGCCCTTGCCGGACAGATGACGGTCCCGGCTGACGCTTCCGCGCTGCTCATCGTTGCGCCGCACAAAGGACTGTTGCAATCGGAGAAGGACGCTATCACCGATTACCTTCGTCGCGGCGGGAATGCGATGATGTTAAACGAGCCGCGAACGACCGATGATATCGCGGATCTCGCACGCCCGTTTGGCATTAACGTTGGTAAGGACATCGTCGTCGACCAGGTCGTGCGGATGTTCGCCGGCCCCGGTCTCGGTGTTCAGCCGATGGTCACGACCTATCCTCCGCATGCTGCGACGCAGAACTTTACTGAAGGCACGGTGTATAGCACCGCAAGCTCAGTGACCAAGGCGGCAAATGTTCCGCCGGGAGCTGAGGTGACCGAGCTCGCTCTGACCAGTGCAAATAGTTGGGCGGAGAAGGACCTGGAAAAGATCTTCGGCGAAACGCCAACTGCATCGCTCGACCCGGACGACATCCGCGGTCCTGTTTCATTGGCGGCAGCGTATGAAGGTCCATTTCCAAAGGGCACCTTCCGGCGCGAATCTGAAGCCGCTGCTCCGGAAGCGGACGACGGGAAAAAAGTCCGTATGGTGGTGATTGGTGACAGCGATTTCGTTGCCAACGTGAACCTCCGTCAGCTTTACAATGCGGATTTCTTCCTCAATCTCCTCAACTGGACACTTGGCGAGGAAGAAGGCGTCACGATTCGCGCCCGGAACATGAAAAAGTCCGTGAAGGTGCTCTCTGACGAACAGTTCAGCGCCATCTTTGTTCTGACTGCGATTGTTTTCCCTGAGCTGCTGCTTGCGTGCGGTTTGAGCGTTTGGTGGTATCGCAAGCGATAACCGGAACCGGTTCGCTCCTTGCTGCCGTTCATTTGCGACGGATACATTCCCCTCGAGCGAATCCTCGCCGCGCGCCGGCTCTAGCCAGTCGGTGGGATAGGCTGCGCAAAGGCGCACAATAGTGGTGGTTCCCTAAAGCATGGGTGACACGTGAATCTTACAAAAGCGCTCTTGATGGCGATCGTGCTCGTGGCCGCGGGAGTATTCCTTTGGCGCAGTGAAAATCTTTCCCCGCCGTCGCTCGGACCCGGACAGTCGCCGATCAAAATGCTCGAAGGCGTGTCTGGTAAGGATGTTACCGACCTTTCAGTCGCTTACGACGGTGGCGCGTACGGAGTTCGAAAAACTTCTGTTGGGGGACACGACGTCTGGATGATGGATCAGCCCGCGGAGGCGCAGGCCGATGCGCAGAAAGCCGGCGGGATGATTCTTTCTCTTTCGCGTTTGATTGCGCAAAACACGATCGAGGCCGATGAAGTCGGCGGCAAGCTTGCGATCTTCGGGCTCGAGCCGCCGCAGCTCATTCTTACTGCAAAAGGCCCGTTCGGCTCTCGCGAGTTCCATTTCGGGAAGAAGGTCGAGCTCAGCGGTCGCCGTTATCTCCAACGCGCCGGCGACGATCGGGTCTATCTGGTCGAAGATGGAATCTTCACCCTCCTTCATGTTCCGGCTGACGATGTTCGCGACCGGACGCCGATCGATTTTGATCCTGCACAGGTTCAAGAACTTTCCCTCACGCGGGCAGCGACAGACAAACTCATCCTCACGCGTGATGCTGCTGGGTGGACGCTGAAGGCACCGAGCTCTCAATTTCCTGCGGACAGTGAGCTCGTGAGCCAGAAGCTTGCATGGCTTAAGAATCTGAAGGCCGAGAAGTTCGTCGACGAACCGACGAACCTCGCGCTCTACGGCCTTGATGCGCCGAGGGTCGTGGCTTCGTTGCGCTTCCCCCCTAAAGAAGGCGGCTCTGCGACCGACCAACAATCGCTCGAGATTTCAATCGGCGAGCTCTCGGCTGACGCTGAGGGCGGAGTGTCCCCGGACAAGAAGCACTACTATTTCAAGACGAACACCAAACCGTTTGTCTACGAGCTGGGGAATCCCGGTTTTGCAGACCTCATGCGTGGGCCCGAATTTTTCCGGCCGCGGCAACCGCTGGCCTTTCTTCAGCCCGAGACGGTAACCGGCATCGAGATTGAGGAGGGCGGTATGTTGCTCGCAAAGCTCAACCGGAGTTCAGAGCAGCCGAACGCGCCGTGGACGATGACCAAAGGAACATCGACGGAGCCGGTTTCGCCGGAGACGGATGCGCGGATACATTCGCTAGTAGCTGCTGCGGTGAACACACAAGTGCTGACCTACTATTCACCGACGGAAGGTGCGCAGCTTGGAACCGGGCTTGATCATCCGAGCCAGAAGCTCAAGATTTTTGTGAAAGACAAGACTACACCGATTTTGTTAGTTATAGGGAACGCCGTTCAGGATCGAGAGAGTAGCCCGCAAGGTGGCTCGCATGCTGAGCAAGCGCACGAGAATCCTCGCTGGATCGCCGTGAGCCAAGCCGACGGCTCATTCTTCCCGGCAATGGTCAGCTCGGTTACCTATGAGGACTTGAGCAAAGATCTGACCGCCCTCGGGCAAAAATAGCGATGCTGAGAAAACTGTTTCGCATTGTCCTGCTGACGGGGGTGCTGGTCGGTCTGATCGCCGGAGCCGGCGGTCTCGGAGTAGGCTTCTATTACTACTTCCGACTGACGCGCGATCTGCCGCAGATCGAAAGTCTCAAAGACTACCGACCGAAGGCGGTAACATCGATCTATTCAGCGGATGGAACTCTGATCGCCGAGGCCTTCGACGAGAATGGGCGGCGCTACCCCGTCGAGTTCAAAGATATCCCGCCGCTCATCATCCACGCGTTTCTCGCTGCGGAGGACGCGAACTTCTACAGTCACCCCGGGATCGACCCAGTCAGTATTCTCCGTGCTGTCATCAAGAATCTGATGAAAAAAAAGGTGAAGCAGGGGGCATCGACCATCACGCAGCAGACGGTGAAATCACTTCTATTGTCGCGGGAGAAGTCCTTCGAGCGGAAGGCCAAGGAAGCGATCCTGTCCTACCGGCTCGAGAAGTATCTGACGAAAGACGAAATTCTCTCGATCTATCTGAACGAAATCTATCTCGGTTCCGGCGCGAGCGGAATTCGAGCCGCTGCAAAGGTGCACTTTCATAAAGAGCTGAATCAGCTCACCATCGGGGAAGCTGCTTTTCTCGCCGGATTGCCACAGCGCCCGAGCGAGCTGACGAATCCCAAGAATCGCAAAGATGCGATCGAACGTCAGCACTACGTTATCGGCCAGATGCTCAGCAATAAGATGATCTCGAAAGAGGAGGCAGACACGGCGCTCAAGGAGCCGCTGAACATCTACAAACCTGACGAGCGAACAATCTTCGCTGCTCCATATTTCTCCGGTTATGTCATCAACGAAGCGTTGCCTGGGATATTCAAGAAGATCAGTCCGTATCTCAGTGCGACGAACCCCGGCGGGTACGAGGTTCGGACGAGCGTCGATGTCAATGCAACAAACCTCGGAGTCCAGTCACTGCAACGCGGGTTGCGCGAAGTGGACAAGCGTGAAGGCTGGCGCGGTCCGATCAAGCATATCGAGTCAGGAGACACCCGAGCCCAGCCGGGAACAGAGCATCTGCTAAACCCCGAAGATCTCAGCCCTTACGATGTGTACCGCGCGGTAATTGAAAAAGTCGGTCCGGAAGCGGGCGTCGTCACCGTTCAGGTCGGCGCTCTCGAAGGGACGGTCGACTTAAAGAAAGCAGGGTGGGCGAAGCGCTTCTTGAAAGATGACCATGCGAGCACGGTCGAGCCTGCCAAGTTGCTGCGTCCCGGTGACGTGATTGAGGTCTCGCTCGAAGAATCCGAGGCGGAAACGGACAAGGGCAAAGACAAAGAAAAGGAGAAGGAGAAAGAAGCGAAGGAGAACAAAGCTCTCCGTTTCAAGCTCGATCAGACTCCGCTCCTCGAAGGCGCTTTCATGCTCGCCAATCCGCTCACCGGCGAAGTGAAGGTGATGATCGGCGGATACGACTATCAACGAAGTCAATTTAACCGTGTTACCGCGGCGCGCCGCCAACCCGGCTCCTCTTTCAAACCGATCATCTACCTGACTGCTCTCGAAACACTCGGATTCACACCATCCACTATCGTTCCGGATGAGCCGATCAGCCTTCCGGCGGGAAACGGGCAGTTGTGGACACCGGGAAACTTCGATGGAAAATTTCTCGGACCGATCACCCTTCGGACCGCGCTCCAACGATCGCGAAACGTCGTCTCGGTATACCTGCTCACTCACGAGGGCATGCATCGAGCAATAGACACCGCACATCGCCTCGGATTGACGACCGACATTCCGGAGAACCTCTCGATCTCGCTCGGCAGCGCCGAAGTTGAGATGTTCGAGCTCGTCCGTGCCTACGGCGCTTTCGCTTCCGGCGGCTTGCTCGCGGATCCGCTGGTTGTGACCTCAATCAAAGATCGCGACGGAAACCTCGTTTACGAACAGGAGCCGCATGCTCACCGTGTGATCGACGAGGACTACGCCTTCCTCATGGCGAATATGATGAAGGGGGTCGTTGAGCGCGGCACAGCCACTATTCTTCGCCAGCTCGAGCGGCCAATGGCCGGTAAGACCGGGACAACGAACGATCAGATGGACGCATGGTTCATCGGTTACACTCCGGAATGGGTAGCGGGTACATGGGTCGGCTTCGATCAGAAGAAATCAATCGGGCGGCTCGAAACCGGCGGGAAGGCTGCTGCACCCGTAATGTTGTACTTCATGAAGAAGTTCCTCGCGAACACCCCGCCGATTGATTTCACGATCGCGGATGGCGTCGTTCCTGTGGCTATCCACCTCGAGAGTGGGCAGCCCGTAAGTCCGGATTCCCCCGGCGCGTTCATCGAGTATTTCAAGAGCGGGACCGAACCGAAGCCGGTTGAAGCAGCCCCTCCTGACGAGGAGACTGACGGAGAGGTCGAGAGCGACGAGTCGGACGGTGAGGCTGCCGCCCCGACGGCTCCGGATCCAGCGCCCGGTCCGGGCGGAAAAGACTATCTACGGAGTCAGGAATTCTAGCCTGACGCGTGCTTGTTGCGCACAATCGCTAAGCTCGACACGTTCACTTCCCGCGAAGCGATAGACCCCGAGTCGCCTCAAAATCGCTGGTGCTTCAATCCATCATTGCCGATACTTAGAGACAACTGGAACCGCCGAAAGTCGCCTCATCGATGCTCCTTCGACGTTCGCCCGGGCAAGAAACCCACTAGGGAAAGTAGCTTTTCTGAGACAGATGACCACCGCGCTCGATGCACAACGCGCTCGTTCGGCACGACCTAAGCAGGTCGTGGTCTGGATTCTCGCGCTCATCATGTTCATAGGCGGCTCGCTCCATCTGCTCGCTCCGTCGTCGATCGCTGAAGACAGCCCGAAGAAGAAGACGAGCTCCGAGAAGCGCGGAAAGTCCAAGGGCAAGAAAGACGATTTCGAAAAGGTCGAACCGGAAACCGCCATCGGTGCCGACTCTCGGATCAGCGCAAAGCAATTCGATGCCGACGCGGCGCAGCTCGGTAAGGTCGACGCTGTGCTCGTTATCGACTCCTCCCGGAGTATGCAGCGGACCGATCCGGCGCGATTACGAGACCAAGCCGCAAAGCTCTTCATCCGCTTCCTCGGAGAGGGCGATCGGATCGCAATTCTGCAGTTCGACCGCGATGTCAAAACGATCGTTCCTCTCTCTGAGGTGAATCAAGCGAATCTCAGTAACCTCGACAAAGCGATCACCGACATTCCCGTAGAAGGCGGCTTCACGGACCTCGAAGCTGCGGTCGAAGAGGCCATGAAGGTTTTGGTCACCAATGCGAGGAACGACTCTCAGCGCACGGTAGTTTTGCTGAGCGACGGAAAGATGGATCCGCATCCGAGCCGCGGGACGTCCGCCGAGATGACGCAGAAGGTGAAAGAGGTCGAGCTGCCGCAGTATCACGAAAAGAACATCAAGCTTTACACACTCGCGTTCAGCGAAGAGGCAGATAAGGCGCTCCTCGCAGACTTCGCAAAAGACACGGGCGGCCTGAGCTGGTATGCCCCGGACCCGAGCACCATTCACAAAAAGTTCAGTGAGCTTTTCCTTACTCTCAAGCGCCCACAGGTGGTGCCTCTCGAGGGCGCCGGGTTCGAAATTGACTCGAGCGTTCAGGAAGCCACGTTCTACATCACGCGCAAAGAGGGCGATAAAGAGGTCGTGCTGGTTGATCCTCGGGGCACGGAGATTTCCGCGCTCTCCATGCCTGCCGGCGTGAAGTGGTTCAGCGGCAACATGTTCGAAGTAATCACGATCGCCAAGCCGTTCCCTGGCCGCTGGGCAGTAAAGGGTGTGGAAACCGCGGAAGGGTTTGCCACCCTGCTGAGCGATATCAAGCTGCAGGTCCGCTGGCCTCAGTCCAGCTTCAAGCTCGGAGACAGTGTTGTCATCTACGCACGCCTGACGAACGGCGGCGAGGAGATGTCCAAGCCCGGCTTGGATGAGATCACGTTTTACACTTACAAAGTCATCAACGGGGAGAACGGTGCCTCTTGGTTGAGCGGCGCGCTGAACGACAAGGGCGAGAACGGCGATGCAAAAGCAGCCGACGGAATCTATTCAACAACGCTCAAGCTCGATAAAGAAGGCGAGTATCAGGGGCTATTCGCAGTAACCTCACCAACCTTCACGCGCGAACAGCGAATCTCTTTCAGCGTTGCCGGAAGCCTTGTCAGCTTGCGCATCACTCCGCCGGACGATTTCACCGGAACACCGGAACGTGTTCAGGCAGTGCTCAGCAAAGATCCGGGCCAGTTCAAATCGCTGAAGGTCCAGCTCGTCGCTAAAAAGAAAGACGAAGAGAAACCGGTGGGCCTGACGCTCAAATCCGGAAAGGAAGATCCGGCTGTGTTCGACATCCCGACTGAAAAGTTGAAGCCGGGCGAATACGAGCTGTACGTGAAGGTCACCGGCGTCGACGAACGAAAGAAGGCGGTATCCGGGTCGAGCGAAACCATTCAGTACTCCGTCGCCCATAAAGAGGGAGAACCGGACGCGAGCGGTGAAGTCGAGGAGCTGGATGACCACCCGGCAGAAACCCATTCGAATCTCGTCGTCGGACTGATATCCATCCTGCTGTCGATCGCTTGGTTGGGTGGTTTGGCGTTCTTGGGATTGAAAAAAGTCTCGGCAAACAAAAGCCAGATAGAGGAGCGGAAGCCCTATGTCATTCCGCCTGAGCTTGCTCAGCGAATCGAGGTCGTGAAAACGACAGCGTCTGAGACTCGGCGCAAACCGAGCGCGGTCGATCGGGAAGTCTTCGCTCTGGTGGGAGATGTTTTCCAAGCCGAGCCGGGAGACGCTGCGCGAGCGGAGGGTGAACCGACACCCGAGCCGGAGCAAGACGCATGATTTACGCAATTCTCATCGCGATCATTTTCCTTGGCGGCTTCGGCGGAATCTTCGTCTGGCTCGGGAAGAAATACTCTGCCGACGACCTTCAGCTTCAAAAAAACATCGACGTGTTGATGGCGGAGAAGAAGACCAAAGAGGGGATTCTGCGCGATCTGGCACAGGTCGCTCTCGGCTATGTTACCAAAGAGTATTTCGAGCAGATCGTGGAGCAACACAGGTCGGCGGAGGAAGAGCTTCGCGCCGAAAAAGGACGGTTGACGATTACCGAGGCCGAGCTCGAAGCGGTCGACGTCCGGCTCCGGGAGCTCGAGGAGCTGAAGCGAGAGCTCGAAATGAGCAGCATCGACGCAATCCGGGAGCTCGAGCTGTTGAGAGCACAGGAACGCGATATCGCCAACCAGAACGAAACGCTCAAGAACCAGCTGAAAGCCTCGCTCGAGCAGCTCGATATGCTGCTCGATGCCCTCCAAAGCTCAGGAGAAGCGGTGGAGCGTCTTACCAACGCGAAGAAAGAGCTCCTCGACGCCGAGGTGAAAACGCAGTACTACCAAGAAAACATCGCCATCCTGAATCACCGGTATGTCGATCTAAAGAAAGCCTACGACGCGCTTGATATCGAATACGCCCAACTCTACGAGAAGCAGCAGCAGGGCTAGTGCCGCAGGCGTTCTCTCGCTTGCGCTCATCGGGCTGATTCTCCTGACCAACTGTTCGATCTCGCACATCGGTTACTATCTCTATCCGTTCGGCCATCAGCTCGCCGGAACCGTGATCCTGCTGTCCGGCCTGATACTGGTGCTGCGCGGTGTCCGGGACGTTCCGTTCCGCTGGTCCGATGACCCTGTCTTCGTCGCTTTAATCGCTTGGTCCGCGCTTGTCGTCGCTCGAGGCGTGCCCGAGGGAGAGCTGCCCAACACGCGGATGATGACGTGGGCGCCGTTGCCGCTCCTCTATCTTGTTTTTCGGTCCGTCAACGACCGAGACCTGAAGCCCATCGTTTTGAGCTTGCTCGTCCTCTGTCCTTTGGTGAGCTGGTACCTCGGGCAGAATCGAAACGAGTTTTCCTTTGTGTATATCGGATATCTGACGTTGTGCGGCCTCTGGAGCGAGCGTGCGCTTCCGTGGCTGCTCCTCGAATTCGGTATTTTTTCCGGTGTCTATCTCGACTGCCGGTCGGCGATTCTTGCCAGCCTTGCCGCGCTGGCCTACTGGAAAACAAAAAGCCTCAAGATGATCTTCGGTGCCGTTGCGGCGGGCGGCGTGATTGTCAAGCTGATCGAGATTCATTACTACGAACCGCTTCATTTTCGTGACGTGTTGATTCGTCTTGCTCTGGAATCATTCCGCGAGTCGCCCTTCATCGGTCAGGGATACGGTAAGTATCATCGGATTGTGGAAGGCGAGCGAGCCGGAATGGGTTTCGAACACGCTCATTGTTTCCCCGCTACTGTGCTTGCGGATCTCGGGCTCGCGGGGGCATTCGCTTTCGGTCTCTTCATATTTGCAGTTTGTCGACGATGGCGGACATTTCCGCTCGTAAGTCAGCTCATTCTGATCCAGTACGGGATCTGGATGTTCTTTGATGAGCCGCTTCAGTGGATGAGCGGATGGTCGATCATGCTTCTTGCCCTTACGAGAAAGGCGGCTCGAGACGAGTCGTAGCCGATTCCAAAGGCAGCGTCAGCGAAAAAGCTGCGGCATCGGCTTTCCCTCTATTGAGCGGAACCACAGCTCGAGCGCAATGAGGGCCCGCAAAGCCCGACGATGATCCGCCGATCCGGAGATATGCGAGGCCACGAGCTTTTTCACCTCCGAAGGCTCGAAATATCCCCGACTCCAGTCGACCTCGCTCTCGAAGAACCGGGTGAGAGGTTCTTTCCATGTCGTTCGAAACCAATTGCCGATGGGTACGGCGAGCATTTTCTTCGGTCGATAGATCGTTGTCTTTGGGAGATAGCGCTCGGCAAGCAGGCGTTCCAGCGGCCGAATCTGTCTCCCCTGCAGCTTCCACTCGCCTGGGAGCTGGAAGAGAAATTCGTAAAAGCGGTAATCAAGAAACGGGCTTCGCGCCTCGAGGGAATGCGCCATGGTCATCCGATCGACTTTGACCAGGTTGGTCCCCGGCAGCAGCTGACGCAAATCGTTGTAGAGCACCTGATTGAGAGGATCTTTTGCTGAAACCTCTCCAGCGATCTGCTCGAAAAGATGGAAGCCCGCCCCCGGCGTAATCTGTTTGAGGAAGTCGGGTGAGCAGATCTTCGGCAGCGACTCCTCTTCGTCGAGCACGCTCTCGATTCTGAAATACTCACTGAGGGCGGCTCGCGGGTTTGCACGATCGAGGCCGATCAGTCGAAGGTAGCGGTCATATCCGGCAAACGCTTCGTCTCCGCCGTCGCCGGTGTAAACGACCTTCAGTCGCGAGCCAGCCTTCGCACTGAGCTTCGAGAGCGCAATAAAGGAGATGTCACCGTGCGGTTGGTCGGCATAATATTGCACGTTCTGCCACAAGGAGAGATCACTCAGATCGACATCGACACAGTGCTGGGTCCATCCGAACGCTTTGGCAGTCTCTGCAGCCATCACAGATTCGTCGAAGTCGGGGTCGGTAAAGCGGACGGAGTAAGCCTCGCGCGCGCCGGGCTCGGCAGCCTCGAGACCGGCTGATACCAAGCTGGAATCCAAACCGCTGCTCAGAAATACACCGATTGGAACATCGCTCCGCAGGCGGATTCGCACGGCATCGCGGAAAATTTCGTCGAGCCGATCGACGACGCCTTCCACCGGGCCGGGGTCGGTTTCCGGATCGTTTGCTATCGACCAATACTGCCGCTGCTTTCGGTCCAGCGTGTCGAGATCAAAGACCACTTCCGCGGCCGGCGGTACGTGCTCGACGGATTTGAAAATGGTGCGCGGTAGCGGAACATAATTGTAGACGAGATAGAGATAGAGCGATTCCGAATCAATCGTGCGGTCAAACCCCGGAACGGTGAGGAAAGACTTGATCTCCGACGCAAAATAAACGCCGTCAGGCGAGTTGTAGAGGAAGAGCGGTTTGACGCCGAGCCGGTCTCGATAGAGCAAAAGTTGATTGCGGCGCTGATCGAGGATCGCGATAGCAAACATTCCGTTTAATCTGGAAATGAAGTCGCGACCCCAATACTCATATGCGCGGAGAATCACCTCGGTGTCGGAGCTCGTGTTGAAGCAAACTCCGGCCGCTTCCAAGCTCTTGCGAACTTCGACGAAATTGTAGATCTCGCCGTTCTGTACGACGGAGACACGCCCGTCGGCGGAACGAAAGGGCTGTTGCCCGTGTGCGATGTCGATGATGCTTAAACGCGCGCTGACGACGCCGCACCGAGGAGTGAGAAAAGAACCCTGCTCATCAGGTCCGCGGTGCTTTAAAGAGTCGCCCAGACGTGCGGCGGTCGCCGATGGATCCGGAAGAGCGGTGCGAGTGAGATAACCGGCGATACCACACATGGTTAGAAGCTTCCTTTGCGAAGGGAACGAATGGTCCAGAGAATAATCAAGAGATCAAATCCCAGGCTTGCATGATCCGCGTAAAACAGGTCGAAGCGCTTCCGTTGACGTTCCGTGCCGACATTCCGGATCCGGCTCTGCGCTAAACCGGTTAACCCCGGACGAACCGAGTGTCGTTTCGCGAACTCGGCGTCAGTGTAAAGCGAGCGCTGAGCCGGAACATCGGGACGAGGTCCGACTATGCTCATTTCGCCGCGAACGATGTTCCAGAGCTGAGGGAGCTCATCGATGCTCGTGCGTCGAAGAATGCGTCCAACTCGCGTGATGCGAGTATCGCCCGGCAATGTCTGAAAGCCCCCCGAGCTGTCGCTATCCTGACGCATAGTACGGAACTTCAGAATCGTGAACAGTTTGCCTGAAAGCCCAAAACGAGGTTGCCGATAAAGTGCCGGGCCGGGAGAGTCCAGGCGGATGAGAATCCAGGCGAGGACCATGACCGGAGAAAGCACTCCAAGCGCTGTTACGGCACAAGCAAAATCGAAAATCCGTTTGAGCACTATTCTCTCTCGGCTTAGGCGATACTGCCCCTGGCCGCACGCCGACGCTCCGCGGCGGCCCAAATGAGGCGATGAGTCTCTGCCGTCGTTGCGGCGCATTCGGCTGCCGATTGTTGTTTGGCTAAGTGGTATGCCGACCGAAGAGCTGCAAGCTCGGCATTGAGCTTCTCGGGCTCGGCCCTCGCGAGCGCGCGAAATGTTCGTGAAAGAATAACGAGCTCGGATCCGAGCCGCGCATGCTCACGGATGACGCAGAGTCCCGGAACCTCTCCGGAGGAGCTGGAGCCGACACCGCCAAAGCCGAACGGTTTTCCGAACCGACGAATTTCCGCAGCGAGGTGGTCGATCAGGCCGCCTGCGAGTGATTCGAACAAAAAGTCGAGATTCAAGCCGAGCGAGAGATCGTTCAGACCGATGAAGATTTCGTCGACAGCCGCGACGTCGAGGAACTGCCGAGCGCGGACGAGAGCTTGCGGCGTCTCGAGCAAGAGCATCGTTTTTGCTTGCCCGGCGACCGCCTCTGTGAACGCGATGACTTCTTCCGGTGTGCGAAACATCGGAAGCATGACGAAGTCAGCGCCGCGGGAGATCGCGTCAGCAATCTCTGGTCGCGAACCTGGGTGCCAAGGATTCACTCGAACGATCAGCTTGGAACGCTCGAGGACGGATCGAACCGCAGAAATATCTTCAGGGGTATGGTTGCTGCGGACGGTATCGAGATGGCCCTGACGTTCGGCTTTGCCCAGAACTTCAAGGTCGACCATAACACGCTCAACGCCGGACGTTTCGTAGAGCTTGGCCCAGTGAGGGTCGTTTTCGATAACGATAAATTGCATCGGTGAACTAACAGTCAGGGATGATTTTCTGAGTATATCACAGCCCTCTACGGGGAGTCGCGAATGATTTCGTGAGCGCAAACCCATATGCGATGGTTGCAACTGCAGAAAGGATGCTTGTCGTGAAGGCAATTGCCTGTGGGCCCAGGCCGTTCAAGACGCAACCATATGCAAGAGCCAGCTTGAGGAGTAGGCAGGAAACCGAAATAACGAGCAGCTCCCGACGCAGGCCGAGCGCAAGGAAGACCGTTGAAAGCAATCCCAGCGGTCCAAGAAACAGGAGGGTGCCACTATAGGCGCGGACGCAGCCCGATATCACTGCAAGAGCGTCCGTCGACAGTCCCGCGGAGCCGAAGACCAAGCCTGTGAACGGAGTCGCGAGCAGATAGAGAGCGGCTGTAGCGGCGGCCCCCAGTCCGAACGCTATTGCTAGGATATCCCGAACGTAGGTGCGGAGCCGCTCCTTAGAGCCCTCGTCCGACGCGAGACGAAACACGTCCGGAGTCGCGACATACGGAAGCACCGTCAGGACGACAGTTCCCGGGAGCATATAGAGCTTCTCTGCATAAGAAAGCGCAGCTACCGAACCCGACGCACCATAAGAAGCGAAGAAACGATCGAGAAACGGCGTTGCTAGCGACAGAATCTGAGCTGCAACGGCGGTCGCCAGTGTTATACCCACTGCCGGAAAGGAGACTCTTGTCTCCGACCGATCGGGTTCGCCCCGCTGCGCAACCAAAGGGGCGGCATCGTAAGCGAGGAATGCGAGGCGAGCGAGCGCAGCGAGTAAGATAAAGAACACGAGGAGCGGTAACCGCGAGAACAGAAGAAGGCCGACCAGAATCACCAAATTGAAAACGAGCGTGCTCAATCCCTGTGCACGAACCTTTCCATGAAACTGCAGCAGAGCGGCGGCGATCGCGGAAATTACGTTTGGAAATACAGCGAGCAGGCTGAGAAGGAGAATGCCTGCGAGCTCGGGCTGTTTTCCGTAGGAGAATGTTACGAGCACCGCGAGCGCAACATATCCGACTCCCGCCAGCTTCAGCGCAACGCTGCTAAAGGAGCGAAGAAGCTCGCGGTCGGCCTTGTCACCTTCGCGAAAAAGTGGATAGAGAGCAACGGCGAGCGTTGCTGTCGAAATGAAATTGTTGAGCAGATCCGGAAATGCGAGTGCGAGAATGAAGGAATCTGCATCGCCCGAAACGGAAAGCTTCCGTGCGACCATCCATTCTCTCGCAAAGCCGGAGAGACGTCCGAGAAGCAATCCGACGGATAGAAAAAGCCCCTGTGCGAGAACGCTCTGATA
Organism: Bdellovibrionota bacterium; assembly: GCA_046328905.1. Taxonomy (GTDB): domain Bacteria; phylum Bdellovibrionota_C; class UBA2361; order SZUA-149; family CAZDWZ01; genus JAXLVP01. The sequence goes on along the minus strand of JAXLVP010000001.1, from coordinate 1,971,015 downwards.
GCGCGCATACAAGGTGCGAGCGAGCTTCACTGAGCCTTTCCTGGTGCGGTGCCGTTTTCACCGACAATCGGCTGCAAATCCTCCCACGAGAGGAGCTCGTCTACGGCGATATCTCGTGATGCTCTGCGGCCGATCAGCTCGTTGAATCGGACCGGTGCGATCCCGGTTCCGGGCCGCTTGACGGTAAGCATATGCTCTTCAATCACGGTGCCGCGAGCGATGCGCTCTGCGGCAACCACGCTCTTTTTGGCGACGGCACTTACACCGGAATCGACTACGGCGCGCGAAAGCTTCTTCTCGGGCGAACCGAGATAGCGTTTGGCGTCCGGAAATCGTTCGAGCATGTGCTTTCGCTCGGCAGGGCTCAGCGCATCCACTTCCCGCACTCGTCGAACCATCTCGGCAAATTCTTCGGGAAGCGAAGATGCGACCTGATCCGGCCCGGGGAGAGTCCGGTCGACGGTGAAGTGCTTTTCAATAAGACAGGCCCCAAGCAATGCGGCGAGGGTCGCGCCGTCGGACCCGAGGGTGTGGTCCGAGAATCCGACGAGACAGCCGAAGCGCTCACGGATCGAGCACATCGCCGCAAGGTGAGCTTCTTCGGGTGGGCACGGGTATTCTGAAGTACACTGGAGAACCACGATGTCCTGGGTGAGCGGCAGCAGAAGGTCGAGCGCCGCACCGACGTCATCGAGCACCGACATTCCGGTCGACAGGATCATCGGTTTTCTTTCTCTGCCGATCTTGGAGAGAAGCGGGAAGTTGTCTGTGTCAGACGAGCTGATCTTAAAGGCTTCGACGCCGATGCGATTCAAGAGGTCCACCGACGGCGGATCGAAGGGCGTCGACAGGAAAAATGCGTCGAGTGATGCGCAGAGCGCCGCGAGCTCCCGATGATCGTCTTCTGAGAGCTCCAGGCGTTTGAGCATCTCAAATTGCGTTTCTTTCACCCCAGTGTTGCGCTCCTGATATTTCGCCATCGAAGCGGTCTTCGTGACGAGACGATCGGTCTGGAATGTCTGGAATTTAACGGCATCCGCGCCGGCAGCTTTCGCAGCACGCACCATTTGTTTCGCAAGCTCGAGGTCGCCGTTATGATTCACGCCGATCTCGGCGATGATGAACACCGGGCCGACCTCGGAGAGAGTCCAGCGGTTCAGGTGAATCTCTTGAGAGCACCGGCTAGCGGTGTGGGAGGTCATAGAATTCCTTCATGTGCAGTCGGGAGAGATCCGTGTTGCGTAAGATCTCTACAATCTTTTTCGCCGGGGAGCCCTCGCCGTAGGGGGTGCGGCGTTCCTTTGCTGCTTTTGAGAAATCAGATGAGAGCGCGCGGTTGATCGCTTCAGCGATGGCCTGAGGCCGAAACGGGCAGTCGAGAATTGAGTTGGACCGGAGACGCCCACGTTGGCGGTCTCCGATATTGACCGAAGGGACGCCAAGCAGCGGAGCTTCGAAGATACCGCTCGATGAGTTTCCAACGACGGCTGCGCTCGCATGCATTACGCCGAGATACAGCTCATTGCCGAGCGATTGGATGAGCCGTGCATGTGAGCGGTGTTGGACATACTCCATGATCCGCTCGTTTATGCGGATTCCACCGGCGTCGGCATTTGAAGCCGTGAACAATGCGCTGTGCGGGCCGATACGGTTCAGGGCGTCAAAGAGCGCATCGCATGCGGCGTCGGACGTCTCGTTGCCCAACGTCTCCGAGTGGAGCGTAATGAGCAACAGCGGATCGGTCCAGGCAAAGTTGAGCTTGGACCGCAGCGAATCCGGATCAAAAAGATTCGCATGTGCGATGCAATCGAGCGTCAGCGCGCCGACGAAGTGCACCGAGCTGGGCGGCTCGCCGAGCTGAATCACCCGCTTGCGATACTCTTCTGTTGAGACGAAGTGAAGATGCGCCATCTTCGTGAGCGAATGCCGTACCGCTTCATCAACGGCTCCTTCCGTCCGTTCGCCACCATGGATATGGGCAATGGGAAGTCTCAGCAGGAGCGCCGTTTCGCCGGCCGCGAGCATTTCGTAACGATCACCGAGGAGGAGCACGAGATCGGGACTCAGACGCGTAAATGCATCCGTAAAGCCGAGCACGGCTTTGCCGAGCGACCGTGCCATCCCTTGTGGGGAGTTGTCTTCCGACAGAATGTCGAAGCGTTCGGCGATCGGAAATTTGTCGCGCTCGATGATCTCGACCGTGTTGCCGAACTCGGCTCGAAGATGGCTGCCCGTCACAACGAGCTGCAATTCGAAAAACGGATCGTTTGCGAGCTCGGCAAGAGTCCAGCGCAACAGCCCGTAGTCAGCCCGTGAACCGGTTACGACACAGATACTTTTTTTGGCTTCAGTGTTCACGCCCCTCAGAGGAATGCGCTGCTTGGTACGTTCAGCAAGGTCTGCTCCAGTCTCGTCGATACCGAGAGATCGGCTCGCGGACAGTTCTGATACATGGACAGATCCGACAGTATATGCCAGGTCGGCCGGACGCCGAGACCGGCTTGATGCAGTTGTGCAATGACGGCATCGCGTTCAGCGAGCGATTGAACTGCAAGCTCGAGCGCAATCAACCAGTAGTTGCTTCGTGAATACGTAGGCTCCTTTCTGACACGAGCTCCTGGGACTGATTCAACCGCGTCGGCCAACCGTTCGGCGAGCTTGCGTTTACATTCCAGGAAATGATCGAGCTGCTCGAGTTGGGCACAACCGAGCGCCGCGTTGATATTCGGCATGCGATAATTGTACCCGACCGCATCGTGGACATAAGCCCATGGATGCGCAACCTTCGCAGTCGTCGAAAGATGCTTGGCGCGTGCCGCAATCTCTTTATCGCTTGTGAGGATCGCGCCACCGCCCCCGGTCGTCACAATCTTATTTCCGTTGAAGCTCAACGTTCCGAGAAGTCCGAAGAGACCGGTGTGCTTCCCCTTGTATGTGGAACCGAGCGACTCAGCCGCATCCTCGACCAGCGGAAGCCCCCAGTCCCGAGCGATCTGAATCAGCGGATCGAGGTCCACTGGGAAGCCGAATGTGTGCATCGGCACGATGGCGGCGATCCGGCGGCCTGTCTGCTTGTTGTAGCACACTCCATCCTGCCTGATCGCGACCGCATCGAGATGTTCTCCCAGCTTTTTCGCGTCCATGCCGAGCGTCTCATGCTCGACGTCGACGAAATGAGGGATGGCACCAATGTAGGCGACGGCGTTAGCGGTCGCGACGAAGCTGAGCGCGGGAATAACGACCTCGTCGTCACGCTGAACCCCGGCGAGTTGGAGTGCGAGATGGAGCGCTGCCGTGCCGTTGACGGTGATGACGACATACGGCGACCCGGTCTTCGCGGCCAGCTCACGCTCGAAGCGCTCGGTGAATTCTCCAACGGTGGAAACAAAGGTAGAGCGGACGCACTGCTCGGTGTACTCGATCTCTTTTCCGGCGAACCATGGCTCATGCAGGTTCAGTCGCTTCTCGGTGCGGTATCCTGCGCGTAACGCAGCGATCAATGCTTGTGGCTCAATGGTATGCACGTCTGGTTGGATCCGGCGCAAATGGCAGTTTCGACGATTTAATTTATTATATACATATGTCATATATTTTTGGACTGTCACAGTAACAAAAGGTCGCGCAGAGCTGCGCATTCAGTAGGATTCGTTATGGAAAAGCGTGAGAGCGCTGCCGCCGATCGGCACGTTTTGGTGGTTGGTGGAGCGGGCTACATCGGTTCGGTGCTTACTGCGGCTCTGCTCGAGCGGGGCTATCGAGTCAGGGTCTTGGACGCCCTCATCTACGGTAACGGTCGCACTCTTGCCGACGTCATCGAACATCCGCGCTTCTCTTTTTTGCGTGGCGACGTTTGTGTACCCGACACGTTTCGAACCGCGATGGAGGGAATTACGGACGTCGCTTTTCTGGCGTCACTTGTCGGCGATCCAATCTGCAAGAAGTATCCGGACCAAGCTCGTGCCGTTAACTCGGTAGGTCCCAAACGCTGCATTGATGCTCTCGGAAAGCTGAAGGTCGACAAGTTCATTTTCGTTTCAACATGCAGCAACTACGGCTTACAGCCGGACAACTCGCTCGCGACCGAAACCTCATCGCTGAATCCGCTTTCGCTCTACGCTGAGACAAAGGTCGAGGTCGAGCAGTATATTCAGAGCCGACTCGGAGCTATCGATTTTTGCCCAGTTGTCCTTCGACTCGCGACGGCTTTCGGGCTTTCCAAGCGAATGCGTTTCGATTTGACCGTCAACGAGTTTACCCGAGAAATGGCACTCGGCCGTCCGCTCGTAGTCTACGATGAAGACACGTGGCGCCCGTATTGTCACACCGGCGACATCTCGCAGGCGATCATCGCTGCGCTGGAGGCACCGTCCCACTCGATTCGTGGCGAGGTATTCAACGTGGGGAGCGAACAGGGCAATCTGACCAAGCGGATGATTGTCGAACGGCTCGGTGCCTACTTCGATACGAGTGGGGTAACCTACAAGTCGGGCGGTCTCGATGCGAGAAATTATTGTGTCTCGTTCGAAAAGATTCAGCGAGTGCTCGGATTCAAGGCGCAATTCAGTGTCGAGCAGACGATGACGTCCCTCGCGGCAGCGATCCGCTCCGGAGTGTTCTCGGATGCGGAAAGCGCACGCACCTTCTACGGAAACTACGAAGTCGATACGTCTTCGCTGCAGAGTCAAAACGCAGTATGAGCGATGCGAGCTCTCCGGATGACATCCTTGCTCTGATTCCCGCTCGTTCCGGTTCGAAACGACTTCCCGGGAAGAATCTCCGCTCGTTCTGCGGCAAACCGCTTATTCAGTGGACAATCGACGCTGCGCTCTCGAGCGGAGTTGCTCGGCATGTTGTCGTCTCGACCGATGATTCCGCCATCGCAGAGTGCGCTCGAGCGGCAGGTGCCGAGGTGCCCTTTCTCCGACCGCCGGAGCTTGCCTCAGACACGGCGAGCTCGGAGGCAGTAGCGCTGCATGCAATCGATGCTCTTGCATCTCAGGGTGTCGAGCCGAAGCTCGTGCTTCTTCTTCAACCCACATCACCACTGAGGACCCCGGAGGATATCCGCGCCGCTGTCGAGCTCCAGCGTTCGAACAGCGCTCAGGCGGTCGTAAGCGTGATGAAGCCGCGGAGCCATCTGAACTGCTTTCGTTTCATCTCGGGCGCCGGAACCCTCGACTCCGTAGAGTTGCAGCGCCGAGGCGGCGCTGACGATGCGTCGGAATTGGTTGAGTTGAACGGGGCGCTCTATCTGATCAGCGTCGAGCTGCTCCGAAAGGGAAGCACATTCTCGCCGTCGTGCGCGATTCCTTACGTCATGCCTCGCGAGCGATCGGTGGACATCGATTTCGAGCTCGACTTTCGCATGGCAGAATTTCTGTTCAAAAGCTGAGAAGAGTGCGGATTCGGGAAAGGGGCCGAACAGCTGTCACGGCTCGTCCTAAAGGCTCACGGATTGAGCTTCAAGATATCGTCCGAAATCGCCGATGTCCAGCCAGAGATCCTCGATGAGGAACTTTTCGGCACGAAACTTTTTTGCGAACGCTCGATTCAAAATCTCCGTCATGTGAACCTCTTCATTCTCTCCGACCAGCGCCTGCGTTCTCGGCGAGAGCAGATAGACTCCGGCATTGATCTCGAAGCGGGAAGTCGGTTTCTCTACGATCCCGGTGATGGCCCGACCGTCCGCTTGGACGACGCCGTAAGGGACCTGTTGTTCGAAAATGGTCACTCCGACCGTAAGGTCGCTGTTTCCGAATTGATGCTGCTCGAACATCCGCCGCACATTGACGCGGCAGAGCACATCGGCGTTCATTACAAGAAGAGGGAGATCTTTCTTCGACAGGAGCCCGACTGCTCCGGCGGTGCCGAGCGGCGTGTGCTCTTCGATAAAGGTGATATCGACCCCCCAACTGTCCGGGTCCTTGAAATACGACCGGATCTGCTCGGCCTGATAGTGAACGGAAATACAAAGATCTTGTATGCCGCAGGCAGCGAGATGGCGCACCGTCAGATCGAGTAGCGGCCGTCCCGATACGGGAAGCATGGGTTTAATTGTGTGTTCAGAGAGAGGACGGAGTCGGGATCCAAAACCGCCTGCCATCAACAGTGCGCGACATCCGATCGGATTCGGCGTGAGCAGGTCGTCGATTGTCAGGAGCTCGGTCACCCGGCCGGCAGAATCGACGAGCGGAATTTGTCGAACCTTTCTGCGCTTCATCAAGGTGAGTATCTCTTCGGGTGAAGCGGTGTTTGGCGCATGCACCGGCTCTGCCGGATGTACACCCGCAAGGACGATCAATGTCTCTGCAAGCGTCGTCGTAAGCGTACAGCCTTTCAACAATGCACGTCGAATGTCTCCGTCCGTGAACGCTGAGATGAGCCGCTCGGAATCATTGACGACGAGCGCAATTCCAGCCTGGTTGCGATTGATGAGCGCCATCGCCTCGCGAATGGAAGCCTTCGCGTTGAGGCAGAAAAGCGTATGGTCGAATGAGCTCACGCGACCTGATGTCGAAGCACCCATTTGTCCTGCTCCTTCTTCCAGAGATGAGGCGAGCGAGCGGCGTCACAGAGCTCTATAAACTTCGCAGGAGCTATCTCGAGGTAGTCCATGACCTCCTGGAAGTAGCGCTGCGGCATCTCACCGTCGAACTTGTGAACCAGAGCGACGCCCTCTTCTCGGGTGATGTGCCCGTTGCGTATCTCTTGTGACGCATCGTAGGAGGCGCGGCCCAGCCCGAACTTCACGAACGTTGTGTAGTAGTGCAGGTCGTCGATCTTGTCGTCGATGCTGTTGTATTTGCTGTAGGTACCTTCTGTTCTGAACGGACGCGGCTTGAAGCCGGTGTGCTCAGCGGCGTAGTAGAAGGACTCCTGCGGTGTCCAGGGAAGGTAATAGCCGAGATAGTGGACCTCGAGCTGGCCTTTCTCGAGCGCCTCGGCCTCCACTGGGAAGTACGGCGAGAGATCCGCCTGAGTAAGCTGATACTTCTCGCGCAGCTCCCGGAGAGGCACTCCGGCAAGATACAGATCGTCCATGTTTGTTGAAACGAAGTAAGACTTGTCGCGTAGGGCAGTCTTCGTCTCGGCAATCGGATTCCCGTATTCGGCCTCCGACTCGCCGTAGAAGACCAGCGGAATTTCGTATCGCAGCGCTACTTTCGTCGGCAGATTTTTTTGGCCGAGGATGAAGGTTTGAAACGGGTGGAGAATGTTCTCGATCGAGAGCTTGGTCAGCAGTTTGTGGACCCGGCCGTTCGGTTTGAATGAGATGTTGTCGAATCCGCCGACCTCAATCCAATTGCGAAAATTTTCGTACCCGTAATCGGTGTACATGATCGGGGGCCATGTCACCGTGAGCGGATGCATGCCGTATTTGTATTTTAGAACATGCGCTGCATACGCGCTGTCTTTGCCTCCGCTTCCGGGCACGAGGCAATCATAGCGGCCGTCATCCCGGCGGTAGCGGTCGAGCAGCTCTCGAAGCTGCAGTTCGCGGGCTGTCCAATCAATATTCTTTTTTTGATCTGCAAATCGGCAGGCGTCGCAGACCCCTTCTTCGTCGATGTGCAGTGTCGGACAGATCCGATCTTTGGTGTGGCGGAACTCCGGATAAGACGATGGCCGCTGGTTCGAGAGCACACAGCGTTTACAAAACCGCACTTCAGATGGGAGGCCATAATATGCAGGAAGTTTCGATTCCATTACGGATCAGCGTAGTCCTTTTTGTCGGCGGAGCAACTCTCCCCAATTGCGGTAGACCTTGAGTCCCAAGGTGCCGCTTCGCTCAGGGTGGCATTGCATGCCGATAACATTTTTCGAATGGGCGACTGAGCAGAATCGCCGCCCAAGATAATCAGATTCGGCTGCGACCGAGGACGGTTCTTTCGGCTCGGCAGCAAACGAATGTACGAAATAATACTCGGTATTGTCTGGGATATCCGCAAAAAGGGCTGCCAGTGCGGGGTTTTCCGTCGGCCAGGCTTCCGGAGTCCGGTACGTCACCGGCGTCCATCCGATATGGGGCACTTTGAGCCGTGGGTCTTTCGGTTCCATCTCTCGTAGCTCGCGGACGGTTCCCGGTATCAAGCCCAAACCTCGATGGTCCCCGAACTCCGAGCTCGAATCAAAGAGGAGCTGCATCCCGAGACAGATGCCGAGCAGCGGCCGCCCGGCTCGCGCTGCTTCCTGAAGTGCCGAGAACAGACCTAAGTTCTGCAAGTGCTCGACAGCAGTTCCGAACGCGCCAACGCCGGGAAGGATGATTCCATCTGACGCGGCCAAGCCGTCGGGGCTGGTGACCAGAGTCGGTTCGAGTGCAGCGACTTTGCACGCCTCGACGACGCTGAACAGGTTGCCGACGCCATAATCAACGATTCCAACTTTGGGAGCGGCGGACATAGTCAGTGAACTCCTCGGCACTCGACGTGCCGCTCACGAAGAAACTCTTTGAGCTCCGGCAGCGAAAAGCCGGAGATCCCTTTGAAGCCGGTATCCTTTTGGGCGCTCATGAGATAGCGGATGTTCCCCTCCTGCGCATAACCCTCGGGATTCGTTTCCATCGACCGAAGAGCCGGATAGTGCAGCGCGCCGGCAAGCGTAACAGCGTCAGCGCCCCCCTTCTCAAACGCTTCGAGGACATGCTCGCGCGTGCCGACACCACCGCCGGCGATAATCGGAATCGTTGCCAGCTCCCGACACCGCTTCAGCAGCTCGATGTCCAGCCCTTGGCCCGTTCCTTCTCGATGGACGGCAGTGATGAGCAGCTCACCGATACCGAGCTTTGCGGCCTGAGAGATCCAGTCGAGAGCTGACAGGCCGGTCGTTTCGCGACCATATTCAATGAGTGCCTCATAACCGCCCTGCAGATTCCTTCCGACCTCAACCGAAAGAACGATGGTCGAGGCTCCGAAGCGGGAGACGGCCTCAGACAGTATCTCGGGGCGGCGGATGGCAGCGGAGTTCAAAGCCACTTTATCTGCTCCGGAGCGAAGCACCGCGGTGATGTCATCCAAAGTTCGCAGACCGCCGGCGACAGTCAGCGGAATAAACATGTTGCTCGCAGTTGCCCGAATCACTTCGAGAATCGATCCGCGACCGTAGAGGCTCGCAACGACATCGACGAGGAGTAGCTCGTCCGCGCCCTGTTCGTAGTATAGCTTCGCGAAATCCTGCGGCTTCCCGAGGACCCGGAGCCCTTCCATGTTGACCCCTTTCACGAGGTTGTCGCCCTTGACATCGAGTCTGGGGATGATTCGAACTTTCATGGACGAGACCCCGACTGTCGCGGAGAAACGGCTGCCGGGACACCTTTGGCGATCGAGTCAGCGGGGACGGGACGTATGACCACAGCTCCCGCAGCGATAAGCGACCGTTCGCCCACCGAGCAGCCTTCTTTCACCACCGCACCCGCGCCGACGAATGTCTCGCCCCCGATCTCGCCTGCTCCACAGACAACAGCCTTCGGTGCGATGCTCACATGCGCACCGATGCGACAGTCGTGCTCGATGAGGGCACCGCTATTGATGATCGTGTTCGGCCCGATCACGGCACCGCAATTTACGATGGCACCGGGGAGAATGTGCACTCCCTCGGAGATGGTCGCTCGAGGAGATACGATCGCTTTCGGGTGAATCACGGTGAACGGTTTGAGCCCGGATGCAACTGCTTTCTCGTAAATCGTCTTCCGAGGGTGAAGTGAGGTGGTTCCTCCGACCGCAACCACGAACAGCGCACCAGGATTTTGAAACGCATGCTCGTCGCCGCCGACGATCGGTTGATCGAAAAGAGTTTGGCCGTGAAGAGCTTGATCCGCGTCGACGATTTTGATGTCGAGACGGGCTCCGGAGAGCAGGATCGCGTCGAGAACGACTCGGGCATGACCGCCCGCACCGAAGATGAAACAAAGCTGTGCGGATGAAACGATCATAGTTCTACCGAGACAAACGTAAGAGAGCTCGCTCCCGATAATGGCACCGAATAGTGTGCGAGCCAACGATCATTTCGACGTGAGTCGGCCATCTTGTATGAACTGAGATCGCTCACGGCTGCTCCATGTGCTTCTTCGCGAGTGAGACGATCACGTCCGTTACACGGCTTGTTGCGCCGCCTGCCGCGGGGAGCTTCGAACGTCCTGACGCGAGTTGTTTGCTCAGAGGCGATCGTGAATCGATGACTTCAGCGATGGCCTCTGAGAGATGTTCCAAATCATGAACCTCGGTTGCGATGCCGAGCTCGCGGTATGGAGCTGAAGCCGATATCGAGGAGCCCATGATCTGAACAACGGGGCTGCCGCACAATGCTGCCTCGACGCCGAGAGTCGAATTCACTACTACCACTGCTTGAACGGTTCGGAGCAGAACGCCCAACGGGGGTTCTGACGGACAAAGGCGAAGCGCTGCAGAGCTCGCTAACGTTGCACCCGCTTCGGACGGGTGGGGGCGATACAGCACTATCCAATCCGGATGATCCGCGGCGAGACGCTCAAACTCATCGAACATCGCCGCTTTGAGCTCTGGCTCCGGTATTTTCTGGGATGCCCAGAGGATTACTTTCTTTGTGCCCCAACCATATTCGCGACGAAGCGCTTCAGATTCTTCGGGAGCCCACTTTGCTAGCGTATCGAAAGCAGGATTCCCCGTGACGAGAACGTCATCCGCATGCCGGCCGCGTGCGACAAGCAGCTCTTTCGTGAACTCGGAGAAAACAGTTACACGGTCGGCGAAGCCGTTTTCGGCAGGGACGCAAGGTTCCCAATCGATGCCGAAGAGGTCCACCATGCAAAGCGACGGAATGCTCAACTCGCCTGCCGCCCGAATCGCGGCTTCTTCCGCACGAGGAGAATTTGTCGCAACAACTACATCGAAGGGTTCGGATTGCAGGAAACGCCTGAGCGGACCGAGAGGCAGAAACGCACGCCGTCCAATTTCAGCGAGCCGGGCCCGTGCGGCATCTTCGCCGATACGATTCATGAGATCCATGAACGAGAGTCCGAGATACGCGATAGCTTCTGACCTCGGAACGCCGCTGGACTCTTGATGATAAGTCTCTGCGAGCTGCTCGCCCAGCTCGAGCGCACGACCATCCTCTGCCGTCACTAATTCTCGAAAACCGATGAACGGTATGCCGAGGGTGGAAAGAAGGCGCCCCGCGTTTGTGAGGCCGAGCACACGAACATCCCATCCCCGCTTGGTCTGAAGCTCCCGGATGACCGGCGCGACAGAGCTCACGTGCCCTCCGCCGTATGTTACAAAAGCAGCCTTCATCTCGAGTGCTTCAAATCTTGGTTGCCCAGACGAATTCCGACATCTTTCGTCGGTTGAATCGATACGCCTCTCCTTAGGATGAGCCGTGCACATCTCTCGGCGCAGCAACAGAAAATTGAATTACCGGCCAGTTCGAATAGGGTTTCGAAAATAGCCTTTTGGCTCTACTATGCGCCTGATTTGATCTGTAGCCTAAAGCCGTTCCGCTGCATCTCAAGTACCTTGAGCATCTCCTACGAACTCGGAGCCAGAATTCGCCAGCCATGACAGAGAACGCAGACCGCAAGGTCTTCGGAGACGCGCTTGCAGTTTTCTCTCGGAGAACAGCGCTCTGGTCAATATTACTCTTCACCGTCAGCCTTGCCGGGCTCGCGCTTGCGCTCGCCCTCCGTTTTGATTTCTCGATCGACGAGATCCTGCTGAAAGACCGGCTGACGAAGCCGCTGCTCATTTTGGTATTTTGCCGTGCCGTGACGTATTGGCAGCAACGAATCCTGCGTACGGCTTGGAAGCACTTTGGGACCTATGACGCGCTCCTCATCCTGAAGGCACACGTCTGGTCTTCCGTTCTCTTCACCGCAGGTTTAATTTTCTTCCGGGTCCAGTATTTTCCACGCTCCGTCGTCATTACGGAGTCGATTGTCTCGCTCGGCCTCATCGTTGCGATCAAGCTTGCGCTTCGCCTGTATTACGAAAAGAGCGACCCGCAGCCCTATCCCGTCCTCGCACAAAAGATTGCGGTCATCGGCGCGGGCGATTCCGGTCACCGACTGATTCGAATGCTCCAGGGTCGGCTCACCGGTGAGCAGCGAATCGTTGCCGTTTTCGACGACAACTCGGCGCTGAGCGGCAGCTTGGTTCACGGCATCAAAGTCGCCGGTAAGATTGCTGAGCTGCCGTCATATCTCGGGTCGCATCCCGACGTGCATCAGGTTGTGATCGCTGTGCCGTCGCTACCGTCCTGGAAAACCGAGCAGATCATCAAAACGTGCGTCTCGCGGAACGTCCAGTGCCGACGCATCAAAGATATTAATGACCTGGCAATCGAAGACTTTACTCTCACCAGCGATGGTCCGGATCTTTTCGTCGAGCTGCTGATGGAGAAAGAGTTATTCCCCAGCATTCCGGAGCAGGCTCGCGCCGGGATTGCGGGGATGCGCCTGCTCATCACGGGCGGCGGCGGCTCAATCGGTTCTGAGCTGGTTCGACAGCTCTGCGATCACTCCCCGAAAGAGGTCGTGGTGCTCGACAACTCTGAGTTCAACCTGTTCAAGCTCGAAAACGAGCTGCGGTTGAAGTTTCCTCAGGTCGAGATCCGCTTCGTGCTTGCCGATATTCGCGACGTGCCTCGGATGAAAAGCGTGATGCAGCGCTATCTTCCGGACATTGTGTATCACGCAGCGGCTTACAAGCACGTGCCGATAACGGAGCAGAATCCGCATGAAGCGTACAAGACAAACGTTCTTGGAACGCTTGCAACGCTGGAGCTGTCGTATGCAGTCGGTTCGAAGCGGTTCGTGATGATCTCAACGGATAAGGCCGTCGACCCGATGAACATCCTGGGACTCACGAAGCGACTGGCCGAGTTGCTTGTCTCTTCGATGTGTACCGCGGCGAGAGAGCACGGCAAGAGCTTCCCGGCGGCGTCCGTCCGTTTCGGAAATGTCATCAACAGCACCGGGAGCGCTATCCCGACGTTTCGAGCGCAAATCCTTCAAGGGCTTCACGTCACCGTCACGCATCCTGATGCGGAGCGATACTTCATGACGACGAGCGAGGCTGCGCAGCTCGTGATCTGCGCAGGTACGTTAGGTCAGAAAGGAGAGATTTTCGCGCTGGATATGGGACGAAAGGTGAAAATAGTAGACGTTGCCGAACGGATGAAAGCACTGCTCGGTCGGCGCGACCTTCCGATCGTCTTCACCGGCCTCCGGCCTGGCGAGCGCCTCTCTGAAGAGATTACTGCAAAAAGCGAGCTGGCCGAGCCCACCGTCTTCCCAAAGGTCATGGTCATTCCGTCGGAGCCTGTTCCCTCGAGCTTGATCGAGCGCGTGAAAGCTGTGGGAGCGGAGCTTGCGGACTACTCCAATGAGAAAGTGTTCCAGACCATTCAAGATTTGATTGCGATCGATCGGCCCGCAGCTGAGGCGAACCGACAGAGCTGAAAGATCGGCGAACGAGCGCGGACTGTGCGCTTGCCGAGAATTTGAAAAGGGTCGTCGTAGTAAGGTCCGCTCAGCCGCTATATTGCTCATCGCTCGAGGCGTTCATGCCGCAAAGGTCCATAAGCCCGCTTTCTCTCTCGCTCGCCGTTGTCTTCTGCCTCGGCCTGCGCATCTCGCGCACGCTCGCCGTCGAGCCCGAGCTCTACCGTATGTTGTTCTCAATTCAGCTTGTGACGGTCCTCGGTCTCTGGGTGATCACGCTTTGGCAAACAAAGACGACGATGGGTGCGATCCTCAAGCGTGCCGACGCCTTTTGGTATATCAGCGCCATGATTCTTGCGACGCAGCTTATCAGTGCGGCGATGAATGGTATCCCGCTGCAGTATAACTATCGGTTCGCTGTCTCTCTAACGCTTCCGCTGCTCTACCCGCTATTCCGGTGCTGGTCTGAAAAGGACATTCAGGTCGGAGCAGGGCTCGCGCTCCCCGCGTTCCTCATCCTGAGCTACGGCGTCGAAAACTCGAACGTAATCGCGTTCAGCACAGTCGGATTGATCATTCTTTCGTGCCGGGAGAACATTCGATTGGCATTCGCGCTTCTCTTGGCGGCGATGCCCTACCTTGTTCTGAAGTTGACCTGCCGTGGAGCTCTGCTCGGCCTCTTCGGTGCGTTTCTCGGGAGCTGCTCACGTATCCGCATCGGGATTATGCTCGGCGCGGCGGCGTTGACCGCGGCAGTCGGACTGTATCTCGACTCGGAGTATCCGTCCCTGACTCACTTTCGTGACCAGATGGCGAGACAAGCTTTTGGGCTCTATCAGACATCGCCGCTTTGGGGAGTGGGGCCAGGCCACACATTCTCTACATACCTGAACAACGGCTGGGTTATTCAATCCCACTCTCACAATCTGGTGATGACCATAGCGGCAGAAACCGGCAGCCTCGGATTGGCGGTGCTCGCCGGTCTGCTGATAACGATCGCGCGTAAGTGGAAGTCATTCCCTGTTTGGAGCCGGATGCTGATTGGCGCCTTTCTGATCTGGTCGTTCTTCGACGAGCCGCTGCAATGGTGGATGGTGAACAACCTCTTTTGGATCGCGCTTTCACGTGCCGATGCACCCGCCGATGACGCGCGATAAGCTTCTGACGGGAGCGCTGGTTCTGCTCGTGGCGCTGACAGCGCTCGGGATTCCGCTCGGATGGTACCGTTTTCACCTCTGGCTGGATGGAGTCCCATTTTTCTATCCGACAGAGAGCACGTCCACGCTCTCGCTCTTCCACACTCTGCTTTGGCTTCCGCGCTTCGTCATCCTGCTTTCAGTTCATTTGCTCGCAGATATCGCAGCGATCGACCTTGATAACGCGTTTGCCGTGTTCTGCTTGGCCGCTTTGCTTGGAACCTCATACTTTCTGGCTCGCTGCTGTCAGCTGCTGCTTGGACGTGAGGGGATGCTCGCAGGTCTCATGCTTTTTACCTATCTTCAGCTTTCGGTTGTCGCTTTGGCGGTGAATGGACGGATCACGATCGCTTTCCTCGGCTTCGCAATGGTGTTGTGGGAGGTGCTTGCACAGCGGTCGACGGGCGATCGCTCGGTCGGCTACTCGTACCAATTGCCGTTGGGACTGTTGCTCAGCTCCATGAGCTCCGGCGCCCTTGCCGTAACGTTTTTCTTCTTCATTCTGACCGGCGTCGGTGAGCTGCGTCGGGCGAGCACCGCAACGGCGCAGTTGACGCGCAATGTGCCGATTGCAGTCATTGCAGTGCTCACCCTCGGATTCGTGGCAAAGAACTTTTTGTTCTTCGAACAGGAGCAGGGGATGGATGCCGGCCGGATACTTGCGGATTTTTTGCTCCATGGGGCGGGTGGAATTGTCGTCAACGCCCTAGGCGGAGTCGAATCAGCCGCAGGAGCACAAACGCTCTTGGTGCTGCTCGCATTTCTTTCCGCGTATTGTGTCTTTCTCGTTTGGGTGGTGACGCGGGTGTCGAACGAGCTCGCCCGGATAGTTTCCGCCGCGCTAGCGGTTACGCTCGTCGTTGGTCTTGTCGGTTACTTTGCGCTCTCAATGGTGCTTGTTCCGGGATTGGTCTTTTCGAACACATTCGTCTTCTCGCGCGGCCGCGCCTTTCGCTGAACGGCATCGGCGGCGAGCGCGATAGAGAGAAAGAAAATAGGATAGACCGAGGTCAAGAAGCGTCCGTACAATCCATCGTCACCTCGGGCGTTGTAGGCGAAGCAAATAGCGAGCGTATGGCACGCAAGATAAAAGACCGACGTCCAGAAGCGCGGCTCCTTACGGGCGAAGGCGAGAAAGGAGAGTGCGGCAATCAGAGCGAGCGCGCGCTGATAGGGCATTGCGTCGCTCCACCACAACGAATACGCACGCAGAGCCCAAAGCCGTGGGATATCCGAGCGATGCGACTCAACCCAATCCCGAAATACCTTCATACCCAGGTCCATTGCGCGGTGCTCACGCTCGAGCCCTGAACCTCCGGCGGGAAGCGACCGGTGAAAGTTATCCGCATTTTCTGCGGTCCAGTTTCCGTCCCAGTGGCTTACGTCGCTTCTTCCATAATACACCTCGCCGAATGCAATCCCGCCCTGTGAACCGAAGGGATGGAGCCCGGAGAGGAGAGCTGAGTTGCGTATTCCCCATGGAAGATAGAACACGAACACGCACGCGAGCATGAGTATCACTCGACGAAGGGGAGTGGAGAGGTCGCTTGGCCTCCAACTTCCGAGAGCAATCGCCATGCATGCGCCCGGCATCCAGAACAGAAATACCGGTCGAGCAAGCAAAAGCAGCCCGAAGATGCCGCCGAGCGCGAGAGCCTGAGCCGATCGACCTCGGTGCGTAAAGAACGGAATTGCGATGGCTGCAGCCGTTAACGGAAAGGCCAAAGCTTCCGAGAGACCGAAGCGGGAGAACGCGAAAAGATGGGGGTCAAACGAAAGCACGATGATGAGCGCGAGGACACCGGCGCCAGTTGCGCTCCCGAGCGCAGTGAACAGGATTGCAGATCCGAGTGCGAGTAAAAGGCAGTTCATTACGCGCATCGCGGCAAAGCTATGACCGAAGACTCGGTAAGTGACCGAGAGCAAGAACGGATAGAGCGGTGGCCGAAAAGTTGTTCTGTCGTTGCCTCCGACCTGTTCCGTCCACGACATTGCATCGAGAATTCCAGGGTCAAGGGGCGAGTAGACATCTTTTACGGCGGAGGTGGTCTCGCCGCTGAATCCATTACCTGCAGCCAAATTTATTGCGATGATGTCGAAGTAAACCTCGTCGCGGTCTCCCGGGGGACCGCTGAGCAGGCCGAGCGCAGTGAGACGTCCGACAAAAAATACGACGGACAACGCAAACGCAAGCAAAAAGATGCGTAAAGGTGTGCTGAGAAACAGTCCGTTATGGGAAGTGGTGGGTTTGGACATGAACGGTTCTCGCTCGAGCGTCAAAAGCAGCTGTTGAGATGCGGCGTAAATGGAAGGCTCTTCGCCGAATCACGAACCGAAGTGATTGAGAAGGCCATCGCCACCAACCTCGAGGTGCGCTGAACCGACGATTGCGTAATCGAGGCGGGTGAACAAGATAAATATTGAAGCACGTAGAAGAAGTGTCTAGACTTTTCGAATCCAACGAAAAAACGCGGAGAGAGCGATGACTGAAAGAAAGGCGGCATCCCGAGCGAACGTGCTCGCTGCCTTCTCTTTATCGCTCACCGTCGCCGTGATGCTGAGCAAAGTCAATGATTCGCTCTGGATTGATGAGGCGACCACGCTCTATACCGTTCACGGAACCCTCTCCGAGGTATTCTCACGCACCTATCAGTATCAAAGCCAAACCCCGTTGTATTACATTTTTGTGTGGCTGAGTACCCGCCTCCTCGGCCTGGATGAGATCGGGCTTCGCCTCCCGTCGGTAATCTTTGTTTTCGCGGCTGCATCATTTTTGTATCTCGCGGGGCGACGTTGTTTCACAAGCACTCCACAAAGTGCGAGATTTTTGCCGGCTATCTTTCTCTGCATTGCGGAGGTCAATGACGCCGGCGTCAACGCTCGCACTTACTCTTTGGCTCTCTTGTGTGGAATTGCTGCGTTCTACGGAGCTGTTGCTTTGTCGGAGCAATATTCGGGTCGGAACCGTTCGATCTTCATCGCGTCATCGCTGTTGTGCGTGTACGCTCACTACCTTTTCGCTCCATTTATTGCCGTTTTGCTTGTTTATCTGTTCGTTGCTCAGCCGACCGAGCGGAGGCGTCTCGTTGCGGATGTGCTGATCCTCGGAGTCGGTGTGCTTCCACTCGCAACCGCAATTCTTCACATTGTTTCCCGCCGTCAGAGCATCAATTGGATGGGGCCGGCGACGTGGTCACAGGTATTCTCACTCATCGTTCCAGCTGCGGAGCTGCTGATTGCAATCGGGGCCGTCACTGTTGTCAGCATGCTTGGGCGACGCGTGCCGAGGCCGGGAGAGTTCGACCTGAAAGCGGGCTACTTCCGGCTTACTCTCGGTTGGTGCATCGCGCCTGTTGTGGCGCTGGCTTTCGTCTCCTACGTAGGAGGTGCCTCGGTGCTGGCAGCGAGATATTGCATTTTGAGAGTCGCCGGTTTTGCCCTCCTCTTCCTTTCAGGCATTCGGATGTTCAGCTTCTCTGAGAAAATAGCGAGTTATGCAATCACTCTGTTCGTGGTTATGAATCTCGCAGCGCAGCAAATGTTTCCCCGGGTCGAGAACTGGCGCGAGGCCGCACGCGTCTTACAGTCTCATACGGGAGATGGCTCGAAGCCCTTACTTCTCTGGGATGGGCTGATCGAAAGTGATTCGGTCTCTTGGCTGGAAGACCCTGAGAAGCAAGAATATCTGCGCGGCCCGCTCCTTCTCTACCCGGTAGCGGCCAAGGTGACCTTGTTGCCCTGGTCACTGAATTCAGCTGAGAACCGCGATCATGTCATTCATCTACTTGATGACGTAACGGCGAAGAGCGAGGTGCTTTAGGGAGCGCAGTGACGCTCACTTCAGAAGGGAGGGTTCGCAGGAAGCCCAGAAGCTCGAGGAGCGAAGAATCCTCGCGTAACGCGGCATCGGTGCGTGTGCAGTTCACCGTGCAGACCACGCCAAGGAGGCCGAAGAGCAGCCCGATAAGAATGTTTCTCAGCCGCCGGTTGAGCGCCATTCCCAATGATACAATGCAGAGCGCCGTAAGCAGCGGATGGAGATAGAAAACAGCAAAGTGGTACGGCTGGAGCGATACGCCGAGTATCTTCTGAGCGTTGACGAGAAGGAGCTCTGATATACCGGCGGCTGCGATGAACGAAGCGATTCGTCGTGTCGACCCTCTCATGAGAAGCCCGCCGCAAACGAGTACCAGGATTTCCGGAGGGAGATACCACGGCGCCTGACGAAAAAACGCAGGCCCCAGAAAGGACTCGGGGTGGTGCTGCGCAATAAAGGCTAATCCGGGGGCGGATGCGAACGCGAGCGGAAGACCGAAGCGTGCGACGTCGTTCAATGTGTCTTGAGCAGACGCATCACCTTCTCGGATATGGTCCAAAAGCAAAAACAGAGATACGAATGCCACCGCAACGGCCCATGCGAAAAAGTAGACATAGAGCAGACATCCAGTCATCAGCCCAATGACTATCAGCCGCTGCCCACGACCCTGACAGCGAACAAGCTGAAGTAAGGTGAAACCGAGGAGCACGTAGGAGAGCTGTGTCCCGACAGCTCTCAAAATCGGCAGACAGGGAAATGGCGAGAAAGGTGTGAGTGACAGCGATCCGGTTCGGTACGCGGAAAGATGCCCCGTCAGCGGAAAAATGGCCGGAAAAGCCAAAAGAGCAAGCGTGCCGAGATGGGCAAGAGCAGAGCTTCCGGTGAGCAAAGAGAACGCCGTTGCGAAAAAGATGTAACTCAGAGCAACGCAGAGAAAGTCGAGAAGAAGCCCGAGCGCGGCTGCGCTGAGACCGAAGAAATTCGCCGCTTTTCCGACCACCAGCTCCGTTAGATTATGGGGTGTCGGGTAGCCCAAGGGCAGATAATCGTTGTTGAGCGCGGGAATCCCTTGCACGAGCTCGGCAACCGGGGTTTTCCCCACCGCAACGGCAAACGGAAGATACAACGCCTCGTCACCGTCGGAAAAAAGTCGAGGAGAAAGTCCGTTCGACTGAAAATAAAGAACGATCTGCGGGAGGGTGAGACAGACAGCCGTCGTTATTGCCGCAAGAACGGTCCAACTTGGGCACCAGCAAGATCTTTGGGCGCTGTGGTCAGCCATCTGTTCGCACTGTTTCCGGTTGCTGCCGAAACAGCGAGGTCGCGAGAAACGGAATAATCTTGAGCGCCAAAATCAAAGGCACCACCCGCGGGACGAAACCGGAATTGAAGTTTAGGATCAAAAGCAACGCTGCAGGCCATGCGAGCTCGATGGCTGTCCGTAGCTTGCTCTGTCCTTCTCGAGCGCTTGCGAGAGTAAAAGCGATTGCAGGAAGCAGGAGAAGATCTTCGTATGCACCCGCGTACGGGGCGAGGCACGGGAATATCGCGATTGAGAGTGCGGCAAGCATCTGAGCGGAGCGGTCACGCGTCAGCCCCTGAGAGCCGAGCGCGATTCCGAAGAGGAGCGCATAGCTCATGAGGCTGCTGCAGGTCGCTACCACTCGAGCGCTGTGCCAGTCGATGCGCTCGGCGAGCGCGGTGCCGAGAGTGACCACAGTCGATGGAACGAGCGAGTCCTGATAATACTCTGGAATTTGGCCCCACGAATACATTCTTTGTGTTTGGAGATAGGCGAGCTGAGTGTCGAGGCCGGCTACAAAAAAGACGGACACCATGAACGCTGCAACAAGACAGAGGAGCATCCCCAATTCGTTCATCTTTCCGTAGGCCAGCAGAATTCCCATCGCCGCGAGGAGATAAGGTATCTTCAGTCCACACACGAGCGCCAAGAAGACAAGCGAGAGAGTTGAGCACTGGCGCTGGTCTCTGAGACAGCTCGAGAAAAGAAACAGAAGAGCTCCCGCAGCCATCATCGTTGTTTGTCCAAGAAGGACCGCCGTCAACGCTGTGTGGGAAAGGAGAGTCGCTGCTGCCGTTACGAAAAAAAGAGCGCCGTAGGGATTCGAGAAAAGCTCTCTTCTGTTCGCGAACACCTTCAATATTCCGCTGATGAACACGCCGGCGGAGAGCCCAGACCACGCCGCGCAAGCAAGCTCCATGCTTGAACGGCTGATCGCCGCAAAAGGCCACCACACGAGAAGCGCGATCGGTGACACACCGACCGGCATTGCGTGAACATATTTCTCCCCGAACTCCCGCTGAATGAGAGCCAGTTGGTCTGGGTAGGAATAAATGTTGTGCGTCTGACCGAACCAAAAATCGCGCACGAGCATGACGTGGTAAGCGAAGTCGGACATGTGGAGGTCCCCGTTCTCGAGCTGGATCACGGGGACCGCAGATCGGTACGTGAAGTAGAGGACCACAAAGAAAAGAGAGCTCAGAAAGAGTCCGATGGCGAATTGCAGCAAAGCTTCGGTTCGGTCGTCGGACGAGGTCACGTGCTTGATCCTAGGCGAGTTTCGAGAGAGTATGACGCTTTGGTGAGTGTATGGCAGAGCAAGACTTGAGAAAAGACCTCAAATCCATCGACTTGGAGCATCTTTGGCACCCGTTCACTCAAGCACGAACGTGGATCGCCGAGAATGATCCGCTGATCGTCGAAAGAGCCGAAGGATGCGAGCTGATAGATATTGCCGGACGGCGTTATCTCGATGGCGTGTCGTCTTTATGGTGCAATGTCCACGGCCATGGGGCACCTGAGCTGATCGCCGCCCTCAAAGATCAAGCGGAGACCCTCTGTCACTCAACGCTCCTCGGCCTGTCGCATCGCCCGGTCCTCGAGCTCACCGACCGCTTGGTGAAAATCATCCCTGCCGGTCTGAATCGACTGTTTTATGCCGATAGCGGAAGCACGGCCGTTGAAGCCGGTATTCGCATGTGTGTGGAGTTCTGGCAAAAGCAGGACGGCTCCGCAGCGAAGAAGAAGCAGCGACTGTTGTCCCTGGAGACGGCGTATCATGGGGATACACTTGGCGCGGTCGGTGTCGGATACGTTGAAGCGTTCCACTCGTCGTTGCGCGCGAACGTGGTTCCCGCTATTCGCATTCCGCCGCCACACATTTTTCGCTTCTTTCAAGGTGAATCGGACGAAGCGGCAGAAAGTCTCAGCCTCGACAGCCTGAAATCAACGCTCAGTAGCTCAGCAAAAGAGATCGCTGCTCTGATCATCGAACCGCTCGTTCAAGGTGCCGCGGGCATATGGACCTATTCTCCTGCCTATCTGTCCGCTGTAGCCGAGCTTTGCGCGCGCCACGATGTGTTGCTCATCATCGACGAGGTCGCAACCGGATTCGGTAAAACGGGAACGATGTTCGCGTGTGAGCAAGCTGATGTCAGCCCTGATGTTCTGATTATGGGGAAGGGACTGAGCGGCGGCTACCTTCCGATCTCCGCTGCGGCAGCGTCGGAGGAAATTTTCCAAGGGTTCGTTGGCGAGCCCGAGGAGCTCAAGACATTTTTCTACGGGCAGACGTTCGCGGGCAATCCCTTAGCCGCGCGCGTCGCTGCCGCAAATCTCGATCTTTTCGAGCAATCCAGCCTGCTCGAAGAGCTTGGACCGCGGATCGATTTCTTTCAGCGTCTGATCGCTGAACGGATCTCGGGATTGCCGCACGTGGATGAAGTCCGCTGCCAGGGGGTTATGACCGGGATCGAGCTTACATCCGTTCCCGGAAGCCGAGTGCCGTATCCAATGCAAGCTCTCGCGGGTGCGCGCATCACTCGGAAGGCACGGGAGCTCGGAGCTGTGATCCGTCCACTCGGAAATGTAATGGTGCTCATGCCTCCACTGGCAATGAAAGAGCCGGAGCTGGAGCGCCTCGTCGATATCACCGCAGAGTCGATACGAACAACATTGGGCTGAGGATGGGAAAGATCCTTTTCATCACCGGCACTGACACCGGTGTCGGTAAGACCTCTACGGCTGTTGGTCTCGTTCGCGCGCTTGTCGCGAGCGGTGTTTCGTTACGCGTCATGAAGCCTGTCGAGAGCGGATGCGACCCGGGTGCAGACGGAAGACCGGTTCCTGCTGATGCAACGCAGCTCTGGAACGCTGCAGGACGGCGACAATCACTGGATGAAGTGTGTCTGTATCGATTGCGTGCACCGGTCTCTCCACACGTCGCCGCCCGAGCCGAAGGAGTGCGCGTCGACTGCGACGCTGTAGCTTCCGCAATTCAGACCCAAGCGCAAAACGCAGACATCGTTGTTGTCGAAGGAGCAGGGGGTTTGCTCGTTCCTCTCGATGGTATCTACACGTTCGCGGATCTGGCGCGGGATGTCTCAGCGACATGCCTCGTCGTTGTCGCTTCACGGCTCGGCGCGTTGAATCATGCCGCCCTCACCTTTGAAGTTCTCAGAGCCCGGAACATCCCAGTTGCCGGATACGTCTTAAACCTTCTTCACCCGCCCGAGGCGACCGGTGAGACTACCGCTGAAAATACCAACGCGGAGTCGCTTCGCGTGATCGGCCGCAGCTACGGAATCGACGAGCTGTGCGAGATACCGTACCGGGATCCTGCCGCAAGCGAACCGCCGACAGAGCTGTGTCCTCTTGCAGATGCCATCCTCCGTCGACTCGCCTAATTCGTTCGTTTTTTTGGTGGGCTAATTGAACATTTCGGCTTGAGTCGCTACAAAGTAGGGCGAATTGCTGATTAAGTTGAGTAATTTAGTCGGAACTGTGTGGCGTTGTAAATGTGGATTGGCTCAACGAGGAGCGGTTCACAGCGAGTCGTGCGGAGATCGAGAACCGGTGATCGAATGAGCGCACGGTTCTCCTCATGTTGGTGGCCACCTTGCGATCGACTGCCGGTGTGATTCTCCGGATCTTTCGGCTCACGCGGGAGAGATCTGCGTCCGCGAGCGTGCTTCATTCACGCTCAGGTGTGGAAGAGGGAGGCGTTCACTGCTTCGTCAGCGGAATGAAAGTACAGGTTGGAAAGTTGGATTTTATTTTGAACGCGTTTCTGTTTCGATGGATGGAAGCGCGAATGCCGCGACAGAGTAGCGGCGATGTCTCCGGAACGCTCCGGCGAATATCGCATGCGCGAGCAGTTCCAGTTTGCAATATCGGCAGAAGATGCGGAGCGTTATGATGGATCGGTTCCCTGAAAGCCGGATACCTTTTGGGGAACAATTCTTGGCGAAAGATCGGAAATTACGGTATGTGCAGCCAATACGTTTTCGGAGGTTTCATTTCTCTGGAATGAGCTGAAAGCGAGAGGCAAGGCGCTTCCGGTGTATCTGTGTAGAGCGAGCTCGGCGGCATAGAAAAGCAAAAATGCCGTAGCCGGGTCGCGTGTTGCCGGTTCCGAGCCGGCTGAAGTCTTTCACGACAGGGTCAGCCGAGGAATGCCCTACTCTGGGAGCTGGGCCTCCAAGAGCTGGGTTTCCAAGTGTTGGCCTTTCGAGTTGGTCCCCCCGGGCGATGAGCGTCGAGCCAGCCGGCTTCCGATAGTCGAGTCGGAGCGGTGTAAAGCGAAGAGGAAAAAAGTGTTTCGGTTCGTACTGCGTAAAATTTTCGGTTCAAAAAACGAGCGTGACCTGAAGCTCCTCGTTCCGCTCGTCCAGAGAGTGAACGAGCTGGAGACGCAGATGCGTGGTCTCTCGGATCAATCGCTGATCGCGAAGACTGCCGAATTCAAGACTCGCCACGAGCAGGGCGAGTCGCTCGACGATATGCTCCCCGAGGCATTCGCGGTTGTTCGCGAAGCTTCAACTCGCGTTCTCGGAATGCGTCACTTCGACGTTCAGCTCCTCGGCGGAATGGTGCTCCACCAGGGGAAGATCGCCGAAATGAGAACCGGTGAAGGAAAAACTCTCACCGCAACGCTTCCAACTTATCTCAACGCGATCTCCGGAAAGGGTGTGCACGTCGTAACGGTCAACGACTACCTCGCCAAGCGTGACGCCGAATGGATGGGACGCCTCCATGGCTTCCTCGGACTTTCGACCGGCGTAATCGTTCACGGGTTGACCAACGCCGAGCGTCATGCCGCGTATCACAGCGATATTACCTACGGACAGAACAACGAGTTCGGATTCGACTATCTCCGCGATAACATGAAGCTCGAGCTGTCCGAAATGGTGCAGCGCGGCCATAACTTTGCGGTCGTTGACGAAGTCGACTCGATCCTCATTGACGAATCACGAACGCCGCTCATCATCTCCGGACCGAGCGAGGACTCCCCTGAAATTTACGGCGTTGCCGATCGCATCGTGCGGATGCTGCGAGAGGAAACCCATTTCTCCGTCGATCTGAAGACCAAGCAGGTCATGCTGAGCGACGAAGGTGTGCGCCGGATCGAGGAGATGCTCAAGCTCGATAACTTGTATGATCCGGGCAACATCGAGCTCGTTCACCACGTGAACCAAGCACTCAAAGCCCATGTCACCATGAAGCGCGACTTCGATTATGTCGTTCGCGAAGGGCAGGTGATCATCGTCGACGAGTTCACCGGCCGCTTGATGCCGGGCCGTCGCTGGTCGGACGGGCTGCACCAGGCCGTCGAAGCAAAAGAAGGCGTTCAGGTTCAACGCGAGAACCAAACGCTCGCGACGATTACCTTCCAGAACTACTTTCGGATGTACTCGAAGCTCTCCGGGATGACCGGAACAGCGGACACCGAAGCGGTCGAGTTCAAAAAGATTTACAACCTCGAAGTGGTTGTGATTCCGACGAACATGCCGATGATCCGCACGGACTTCGCAGACGTCGTCTATGCGACAGAGCGCGGGAAGTTCAAGGCAGTTTGTGAAGAGATCCAAGAGCTCGCGTCGCGGGGTCAGCCGGTTCTTGTCGGAACGGCGAGTATCGCGCGATCCGAACACCTCAGCGAGATGTTGAAAGAGCGCAACATTCCGCATCACGTGCTCAACGCAAAGCAACACGAACGCGAGGCCGAGATCGTCGCCCAAGCGGGCCGGTTCGGCATGGTGACCATCTCCACCAACATGGCCGGTCGGGGGACTGATATTCTCCTCGGCGGAAACGCCGAGTTTCTTGCCGCCGCAGCCGCAGGCACGAAGGATCCGGAGGATCCGGGCTTTCAAGAGCAGCTCGTGCACTTCCGCCAGGTTTGCGCAAAAGAGAAGGAGAAGGTCATCGCTGCAGGCGGGTTGCATATCCTCGGAACGGAGCGACACGAAAGCCGGCGGATCGACAATCAGCTTCGCGGGCGCGGAGGCCGTCAGGGTGACCCGGGAAGCTCACGCTTCTACGTATCGCTCGAAGACGATCTCATGAAACGGTTCGGCGGCGACCGAATTCAGCAAATCATGACGCGTGTCGGTCTTACTGACGACGATGCAATCGCCGGGGCATTGGTCGGTCGAGCAATCGAGAACGCGCAGAAGAAAGTGGAAGGATTCCACTTCGATATTCGGAAGCACCTCCTCGAATACGACGACGTGATGAACAAGCAGCGCCAGGTGATCTACGCCGAGCGCGAGCGGATTCTACGAGCCGAAGGTGGGGAAGAACGGGTGACGGACGCAATCGGCGACGTTATCGAGGAGCTGATTCTCTCCCGGGCGCAGGAGAAGATTCCCGTCCACGAGTGGGACTTCGATGCGATGTTTGCGGATTACTACCGCACGTTCGGAATGCAGCTTTCGCCGGACGAATACAATCAGCGTAAGGAGTCTGCGACTTCCGCGATTGCGCAGGAGCTCTACGAGTTCTTCCGCGATGTTGCGCTCAAACGATTCGACGAGCGCGCTGAGCGATTCGGTCGCGAACGGATGGCAAAGCTCCAGCGGGTCGTGTTTCTTCAGGCGACCGACTACTATTGGAAAGAACATCTCTCGAACATGGATCACCTGAAAGAGGGGATCAATCTTCGCGGCTACGGTCAGAAGAACCCGCTGTACGAGTATCAGCGCGAAGCCTATGAGCTCTTCAATCTGATGATGCTTGCGATCAAGACTGCCGTACTTCAGAACCTCTTTATTCCTGAGCTGCCGAGCGAAGCCGAGATCGAGGCGCTCGAAGAACGGGAGCGTGAGCTACAGCACCAGCGTGAAGCGCAAGCCACAACGATCCACGAAGCGGTGGTCGAGGAGCAACCCGCGGAGCAGCCGGAGGAACAGCAAGCGGCTGACGGCATGAACCGAAAGCAGCGGCGTCAGCAGGCGGCGAACCAACCTCGAGCGGCCGGTGGATACACGCCGAGCGAGGCGGATTACGCGCCGACACCAGTTCAGGGTGCTGCGGGATCTCGCGACAAGAAGGACGAGCAGCGCAAAAAGAATAAAGCCGCGCGCAAAGACCGGAAGCGCGGGCGCTGACCTGTTCACTTCTCGATGCGGTGAGGAGCGCTCAGCCTAAGATTCGAGAACGGGCTGACTCTGCGACTGATTGCCGTAACGCTTCTGGAGATACTCGGGCTCCACAACTGGGAGCGGTTCGTAGACGCTGATATCGAAGTCTTCGGGCAGGTTCGAGTGCGGATCGAGCTCGCTGTACCATTGGTCGGTAGTCTTGTGCTCGCGCTGCTCGCGAAATGCGAGACTGAGTGAGCCCAAAAGAAACGATCCTATCAGTATCTCGAACATCGACCCTCAAAGAAAAATGAGCACAAACAACTTCGTGCGCAGACCGGAAAGCCAGGTCACAGTTGCGCACCTGTGTTAAAAATCTCGGCGAAAATGAGTTAGAACTTTATAAACCGGGGCTGAATTCGTTCGTTAAATTGAAGGCTTGCGGACAACCGCGGGTGCGAGCTCGGTCGCGGCGCCTGAGAAGAAACTAAGATATTCAACAGTTTATGGCAGCAGAGCGACAGCGTGAATGCAGAGTAACTCTCCGCCAAGGAAGAGAGCGCTCCCTCAAATGGCGTCATCCTTGGGTGTTCTCCGGTGGGATCGAGCGCATGAAACCGGAACCCGATGACGGTGACATCGTTGCGGTGCATGCCGCTGATGGCTCCTTTCTCGGTCGCGGATACTACTCTGCCGGTGGCAGCATTGCCGTGAAGATGCTCTCGTTCAATGACTGTCCGATCGACCAAACATTTTGGAGTGATCGAATAGCCGGGGCTAGGCGATTGCGGGAAAGGCTCGGGCTTGTGAGCTCGACGGAAACAACCGGATTCCGACTGGTTCATGCAGAAGGAGATTCGCTTCCCGGATTGATAATCGATCTCTACGGCCGAACTGCAGTGCTCCAATGCCAGACAACGGGGATTCAGCGGGCTCGTGAGGAGATTGTCCAAGCTTTGCTCGAGGTTTGGGGCGACCGGCTGCATGCGATCTATGACAAAAGCACGAGCTTCAAGAACGGCGAGGACGAAGAGGTGAGCGCAGCCGCTTCCTATCTGATGGGCGAGCTTCAGGAACCGACCTTCTTCGAAAACGGATATCGCTTTGCAGCGAACTGGGAGACCGGTCAGAAGACCGGGTTCTTTCTCGACCAACGCGAGAACCGAAAGCTGGTAGAACGATACGCCAAGGATCGAACGGTGCTGAATGCATTCTGCTATACCGGTGGATTCAGCGTCTACGCCCTGGGCGGCGGTGCCAAGTCGGTAATCTCCGTCGATAGCGCACAGAACGCAATCGAAGGGCTCGAGCAGAATATCTCCTTGAACGGAATGTCGGACCGGCACACCGCGGTAAAAGCGGATTTTCTGCGTTACATGCAGTCGCTCACCACTGAGCTCGATCTGATTATTCTCGATCCACCGGCATTCGCAAAACAGAAGAAGGCGCTGGTATCTGGGCTTAAAGGCTATCGCAGCATCAATCGCGAAGCGTTGCGCGCAATTCGGCCGGGAGGAATTCTGTTTACGTTTTCATGTTCGCAGCTTGTAACCGAAGATGATTTTCGAACAGTGCTCTTCGAAGCTGCGCTCGAAGCCAAACGATCGGTGCGCATACTGCACCGACTTCATCAAGCGCCATGCCATCCCATCAGTCTCTTCCATCCGGAAGGAAATTATCTCAAAGGATTTGTTGTCGAAGTTGAAGACCGATAAGCAGAGGAGGCTGCACGACCGAAGCGTGCAACCTTGTAACGTGCGCGGGTGCGAACGTTAGCCTCTGTGCGGAGCTGGTCGTCAGTCCGCGTCGTCGGTGTCAGGCGGCCGCGCAGAAGTGGTCGCTGAGGCCGATCTCGTGCAGAGGCAGCGCTTCGATGGACGTGTCGAACAGGACCTGCGCGTCGAGCAGGAACGAGCTGTCCAGCGCGTCGGGGTTCAGCGCGGCGACGAAGAGCTCGATCCGCGAGCAGCAGTCGGTCAACCGATTCTGCCAGCTCGCCGGCAGCGCGGACATTCGGGTCGAGCAGAACTTGCGGTACGCCTCGAGCAGCATGGCCGGCCGGCGGCCGATCTGATGCGCGAAGGCGTAGAGCCGTTGCTCCATCGCCGCGGTGGAATCGTCGTAGCCCCGATCGGGGTGCCTCTCTCGCTGCGCGCTCTCGAAGCGCGATTGCAGCAAGTAGGTGAGCCGCAGCAAGCGCAGGGCGTAGCTCTCCGAGCGGGTGGCGTGTACTGGTCGATTCATTCGGAACTCTCCTAAACGGGAAAACGGGAAACGTTCAACACCACGGGAGGTGAGCGAACGGGGAACCATGAGATTCTTCGGTCGCGCACCTCTCAGACGAGCACAAATGCATGAGGAATGAGGAGTTTGACACCGCTCGAGAAGCACGATGGTGAGCGAGCATGCCGTGGAGCGCTCGGATGAGAAGTGCGCAAGATGAACGGTATGAATGGGAAAGAAAGAACTTCGTCAGAAGCGGAACGGTAGCAAATCGATGCGCCAATGGCAACGGCTCTCCGAGAGACGACGAGCGGCCAAAGGCCCGCGCTCCGTTTGAGTTCCAAACCGAAAAACAGTAACGTGTGCGCGCAAATGGACCCTGTTCTCAAAACTGCTTCTCGAGCGGCAGCCGCCGAAAACGGGCTCAACCGCGAGACGTCGCGGCTGTTATTTGGAGTAATCGCGATCGGCCTCCTGCTGCGGTTGCTCACTCTGGGATACCCTGCTCTGTCGGATCCGAGCGAGGCGCGCTATGCCGCCATTGGACAAGACATGCTCCAAAGCGGCGATTGGATCACGCCGCAGACTCACGTCAAAGGCGAGCTGGTGCCGTTCCTGGGGAAGCCGCCGCTTCACGCATGGCTCGTGGCAATCTCCTACTCTCTATTCGGATTGAACGATTTCTCGGCTCGCGTGCCGAGCTTCGTAGCCACGCTATTCGCTTCCGGGGCGGCTGCCTGTTTCGCATATGTGCTCCTTGATCTTCAGGTCGCTATCCTAGCGCTTGTGTTTCTCGGCTCTGCGTATGTCGCATTTGTGCTCTCTGCGAGCTGCCTTATCGATCCGCTCTTGGGGGCGTGCATCGCGTGGTCGTTCGCGAGCTTTGCGCTTGCTGTCGAGCATCCGAAGCCGGCTCGGCGGAAAACCTGGGGGCAAGTTTTCTTCTTTACCCTCGGGCTGGGAATGCTCACGAAGGGGCCCGTTGCGATTGTCATCGCCGGCATTGGAATCGCAGTGTGGCTGCTTTTGAATCGTCGACTCGGACGCATCTGGTCTGAGCTTCCCTGGGGATCAGGCATCGGTGTTTTTTTGCTTACTTGGGTGCCGTGGTACGCGGTCGCGGAGCTTCATCATCCCGGCTTTCTGAAGTATTTCTTCATCAACGAAAATCTGCTCCGCTTTCTCGTGAAGGATTACGGCGATCTCTACGGGTCCGGTCATCGATACCCGCACGGCACGATTTGGCTGATGTGGCTTTGCGCCTTTCTGCCTTGGATTTTGCTTCCGGCAGCCGTGCCGAGCGCAGTGCGCCGATTGATGGCTGGTAGTCCGTCGACATCGCCGTGGTTCTCCTACGCAATGTTGTGGGCGACTGCTCCATGCCTCCTGTTTATGCTTGCGCGTCAGATCTCCCTTCCTTACGTTCTGCCCGGACTTCCGGGGGCAGCGCTTGCGTTGGCATTGGTTGCGAGGGAGTCTTTTGCCAACAGCGCCACGCCTCGGCTCCTGACGTTTTTTCGATTGAACGTAGTGGTTTCGACGATAGCGAGCTGCCTCATGCTCTGCTTCGCTTTGTTTTCTGGCGTGGGTCTCAAGACCGTATCGTTCGCGGCGGCGGTTGTAGTCGCAGCTATCCTCGTTTCTTCTGTGCTTCGTCATCGAATCGCGGACAAAGTATGGCTGCAGGTCGCATTGAGCGGATTGGCAAACGCCACGGCGCTAACCGTGGTTCTGCTTGCGGCAAGCGGGCGTTTAGACGCTGCGATTTCGGCGAAGGGCCCGTTGGAGTATGTCGAATCTCTGTCGCCGAGACCGGATGCGATAGCGTTTCTCAATCGCGCACCGCACAGCGCATTTTTCTATTCCAAAGATGTCTCGCCGCCGATTGCGGTGGAGACGGTTCCGGCGGAATCAGTTGCAACTACTTCGGTGCGCTTCTTGGCAGTTCAAAAGAAAGAGGTGAAGCAGCTGTCACCGGAAGCGCTCGCGCACTTCAGAACGGTGAAAGACTTCGGGCTGTGGGTGCTGTTCGAGCGGGTGGAGTGACGCCTTAGGCTGCCGGGATTTGTTTGAGCACGTAGAGGGCAAGATCCGCAGGGGCAAGCATCGGTTCGATGATTATCTGAGGAGCGTAACCGTGGGGCAGCTTCGTGTAGCGGCTCGACGCGTTTCCGAGGATCTTGCGTCGCGGTAGCTTCAGATTCTCTTGCTCCGATGATACGCGAGAGCTCCGGCCGTGCTCAGCCTGCACAAGGAGATACGGAATATTTCTCCTCTCGGCGAACGATGCGAGATGAATGCGCTCTTCCTCGCGATTCAGCGGCCAGCAGAAGACGACGCTCTGTTGCTGCTTGAGCTTCTCGGCGGCGAGATCGAGCAGCGATTCTAGTAGCAGCTCCTCGGGCAGATCGAGCTCGGACATCCGGTTGGGCAGGTCCTCGATGCTCAGGCAGACCGAAGAAGACAGCTCGCAGATATCTTTCGCGAGCAACACTTCCTCTTCCGGAGCTGTGCCGCCAAGAAATACCAGAAACGGGCCCTTGATTTTCAAAGAAAGCCGGAACGCGAGCGAGAGATAGCTCGTCCCTTGAACCTTTGAGTCGTCGACTTTGCCGCGGAACAGAAGCTGAGCGCGCGTAACTGCCTCGGCAACTTTGTAAAAGCGATACAGCTCGGACGTCCGATCATGCGTGCGCCCTTTGAAGTACGATTGTTCGAGCTCGGTCGCGAGCTGTGGGAAACCTCGAGCTTCGATATCTGCGCTGAGCGCGGCTATGTCACGCAGCTCGTCGGCGAAGCGTGATGGATCGTTCCGTCCAAGTCTGCCGAAGATCGAGAGCGCTTTTCCTCGCTCCGTGTCGTTCATACAAATTCGATCGGCTCTCAGAGAGCCGTGGCCGTCGCATATCTGCTGTTGTTTGATACGGTCATAGAAGAGCGCCTGATTCTTCGCGAAGTAGGAGCCGAGATATCCGCGAATCTCATGGAGGGCGAGCTGCGAGAAGGAATCGAGATAGCTTGCGTCAGTCAGAATGAATTGATGGAGACGCTCGAGATACTGCTCTCGCAGTGCATACATGATCCCGTCAGCGTCATGAATGGTTGGTGAGGCTGATGAGCGTTGCCCGCGGTGAAACATTCGCAGCCGAGCGCCGATGGCAGAGGTAAAGCGCTCGGAGCCGATCTCGAGGTCCTCGAGCTGGCGATGAAGCAGCCCGTTTTCGTTGAGCCGGCGCATGACGATGGCGACATCGTCTGCATCGGCGGGAGGGCGCTGAGGGTTCAGATCGGCGCTCGGCTTTTCGCTGATCCACTGAGGCTCGTCGTCCACCCAGCGGAGGAGGCGTAGCCCGAGATACAGCTCGGGCGCGAGCGCTCGATTGTCGAGTACCTCTTCACAAGCGAGGCGCCATCGAGCTTGAAATTGCTCGCGCGAGCGCTGCGCGGAGTGCAGCTCGGGGACTTTGAGGAATTTGTAGACGATGGTGTTTCCGAGAACAATCCAGGAGCGCTCCGTCTCGATGACGCGCTCTTTGCGGAATCCTTCCGGATAGAACCAGGAAACCTCGAGCCATTCGGCGAGTGATACTTTGTCTCCTCGGAGGAGCAGCTCGCTGCTGGGCAGGGACGAGTCGGAAGACAGCGGGGGAGAATTTTTCGGCAACAGGTCGGGCATCGAGAAACTCGGGACCTTAAAGCAACCTTAGGTACTGCCGCGAATCAGCTCCTAAACTATCGCAATTGCGCAAACCGCACACGGGTATTCTTTGGACCGAAAGAGGCGGCGTTCATCCGGCAACGAGTGTCTGCTCGAATCGACTCACTCCCGAGCGCAATCATTAAAACGTATCCTGGCTAAGCACGCCGAAGCCAGGTAGACTGGTAGGCTGTTGAATTTTTGAGTAAAGCCATCAAGTGTCGATTACCGCCGAAAGTAGCTCGCTCGTCTGGGAAGGTCTCTGGGACAGTGAATCCAAGCGCTTTTGCCTCTGGGCAGAGAGCGAGGAGCGATTGAGACAGGTCACGAGCGGAGCCGCGCCTTCGAATGGGGGCGTCGAGGCAATCGCGAGCCCTGAAATTTGGCAGAGCGGTGAAACACCGCTCCACCCATTTGCTGCACCCTTCGAATTGCTCGAAGCTCCTCTGCGAGAGGCAGAAGTTCAAGCGTTTGAGCAAAAGACACTCGAGCTGATCCTCCCGACGGAAGGCGTCATGCCGTGCTGTTCTCCGAAGTTTCATCGTGAGAACAATCTCGCTCCGAGCGGTTGTGAATCTGCTCGCTGGCTCGTTCCGGCGCTGGCGCTGCCGCCGCTCGAGGCGATTCTCCTGTTGAGCTCGCCATCTGAGCCTGGGCAGCTCCGGCTGCGCTTCGACGAGTCAGTGATTTTCTTTCGGGAAGCAACGAAGCTCTGCTTGGACCTGCTCACTCGAGGAAGGCTGGTTCCCGCTCTCGAATGGGATGCCGGGAGTTACCGATCGTCTTGGGTGCCGGTGCTTACCGAACCGGTCGATTCGACCCGACTCTCCATTTTGGCAGACAGCATGCCGGCGATTTGCCGGTCCGGCGCGATTCGTCGTCCGGATGCGCGTGCGATACTCGATGATTTCTTGGGCGCAACCGCCGATCCCCTGGTTCGCTTGTTTCTCAGACGGGCAGAGCTGTCTCCTCAAATCTCGAAACCGAGGCACATCGCTGCGAGCGAGTGGCTCCAATCGCTGACCCGAGACGAATCTCGTGTGAACGGTCCGGAACATGAGCTGAGTGGGCTGGACGAGCGGCTCCGCCGTTGGAGCAGCCGATTGCTTCCGATCGGGAAAACGCAACAGCTGCAGACTGTGTTCCGTGTGTTGCCTCCTGAGCTGGGGCCGGACGACGATGAGGAAACGGCGCAGTGGACAATCGAATTTCTGCTCAGGCAGAAAAACAATCCTGACAAATGCCTCACGGCGGAGGAGCTCTGGTCAGGGCAGCTCGGTTTTCTCCGGCACTCGGAGCATCTGACCGAGGAGATCGAGGATACGTTTCTCTCCGACCTCGGCCGAGCAGTGAAGATTTTCCCTGAGCTCAGCCGGGCATTGACCGATACCTATCCGACGCATCTCCAGGCCTCGACCGAGGAAGTATACAGCTTTCTGAGGGATCGCAGTCGCGGGCTGGAAGAGCTCGGTTTCGGTTTGTTGCTCCCGTCTTGGTGGAATAAACCAAGCTCGAAGCTCGGACTCAAGCTCACCCTCGATTCGGCGCCGCTTGAGGGCGCAGCGCACGCGCGTTCTCCGTTTCTGGCTTCGCAACAGCTGCTCGATTTCACTTGGAACGTTGCGTTCGGTGATCGGGAGCTGACGCGGCAGGAGTTTCAGGAGTTGATCGCGCGCAAGACTCCGCTTGTTCGCATCTCCGGTCAGTGGGCGGAGCTCGATCCGGAGCAGCTCGCAGCAACGCTCAAATTCATGGAGGAGCAGGAGCAGCGCGGAAAACTATCCTTTGTAGAAGCGCTTCATCTCGGCCTTGGACTCGAAGACCGAGCGCAAACATTTCCGATCGTTGGTTTCAGTGCGCGCGGCTGGCTGGAGCAGTTCCTCGACTCTGAGCAGGGGAAGATCGAGCTGTTGAAAGAGCCGGAAGGATTTCTCGGCGAGCTTCGACCGTATCAGCTCGAAGGTCTCTCCTGGTTGTCCTTCCGCATGCGGCTTGGGATCGGGGCGTGTTTGGCCGACGACATGGGTCTCGGAAAAACAGTGCAATTTTTGGCGCTCTTACTCCACGAGCGCGATCGGCGAGAGCTTATCGGCGGGGTGGAAGCGCGTCGGCCCACTTTGCTTGTCGTCCCGATGTCGATTCTTGCGAACTGGGAGCAGGAGATTCGCCGGTTTGCGCCGAGCATCTCAGTGTACCTCCACCACGGCGCTCAGCGCCTGACGCGAGACCATTTCATTCAGAAGGCGCAGTCGACGGATCTGGTTATCACGACCTATAGCCTCGCGTTTCGCGACGAAGAGTTCCTCTCTGCCGTTTCCTGGGCGGGGATCGTGCTGGACGAGGCGCAGAACATCAAAAATACGGAGACAAAGCAGACCAAGGCGATTCGTCGTCTGTGTCACACGCAGATGAAACGCGCGGGAAGTGGTGCTCCGTTTCAGCGAATGGCACTGACAGGAACTCCCCTCGAAAATCATCTCGAGGAGCTCTGGTCGATCTTCGATTTTCTCAATCCCGGATTCCTCGGTACCCTTGGTGAGTTCCGGACGCGCTTTGCGCTGCCGATTGAGCGATTCCGCAACAAGGCCGCCGCCAGCGCGCTGTCACGGTTGCTCAAGCCGTTTGTGCTTCGCCGGTTGAAAGTGGATCCGAAGATCATCGACGATCTGCCGGAGAAGATTGAAATGCAGGAGCTTGTTCCGCTGACCCGCGAGCAGGCTGGGCTGTATCAAAAAGCCCTCGATGACATGCTGCCGCAGGTCGAAGCGGCGAGCGGAATGCACCGGAAAGGCTTGGTGCTCGCAACGATCACGAAGCTCAAGCAGATCTGCGATCACCCTGTGCTGTATCTGAAGGATGGAAGTGAGATCGGTGGTCGCTCCCACAAGATTTCGCGGCTCGAAGCTCTGCTGGAAGAGATCGTTGCGGAAGGAGACAAGGTGCTCCTGTTCACGCAGTTCACGCAGCTAGGTCATTTGCTGCAGCCGTATCTGCAACAGCGCTTCGATACAGAGGTTCTGTTCCTTCACGGTGCGCTGCCGAAGCAGGCGCGGGAGAAACTCGTCAATCGGTTCCAAACGCCGACGGGCCCGCCGATATTCATCCTGTCTCTGAAGGCCGGTGGATTCGGATTGAACCTTACCGAAGCGAATCAGGTCGTGCATCTCGACCAATGGTGGAACCCTGCGGTGGAAGATCAGGCGACCGACCGGGCTTACCGCATTGGGCAAAAGAGAAACGTCCAGGTGAGAAAGCTGATCTGTCAGGGAACACTGGAAGAGCGAATCGCCGAGATGTTGAAGCACAAAAAAGAGCTCGCCGATCAGATTGTCGGCTCGACCAAGGATTCGATCACTCAGCTCTCGACTGAGGAGCTGCGCAGACTGCTCGAGCTGAGTGCTGCCCCGGGTTTCTCTGAGAATCTGACGGGCGAGGACGAGGAGCTTTCATGACAGCCGCTCAACGAAAAATTCAGTCCTGGTGCGCCGAGCAGTTCTCGCGCCTCTGCGAACAAGAGGGCGTGCAGGATTCGACCGAATCCGGCCGGAAAACTCGGATGCTCGATTTCTTTTTCCTCCCATCGCGGATCAGCGCGAAGGTGCAAGATGACCAGGGGAAGCTGCATCGAGTCGAGCTTGTCTTCCCACAGCTGAGCGATGCCGAGTGGGATCTGGTTTTTTCGGCTGCTGCAAGGCAGGCCTTTCTGTTCGCGAGCCTTCTCGCGGGCGAGCTTCCGCAAGAGATCGATACTCCTCTGGCGGAGCGCGGTCTGTCGCTCTGTCCGCGCACCCTCGATGAGATCGAGGTCACAATAGATGGGCAAGCGACGAAGGAGCTGAACGATACGGCGCCCGCTGCAGTGCTCCACCGGCTCATCGAGCGAATCAACACCGAGCCGTTCATGATGTTCATCCTACGCGGGAAGGGCCGCGAAGAGATTCTGCTCGAAGTGCGGCGCAGAAGAAGCATGCTCCCCAGACCGCACTTTTCAGAGCCAAGAACACCGAGCGCCGAACGCACCTCGACCGAAGAGCGCGAACCCCAAATCGACGTCGATCGTTTCTATCACTCCAAACCCGCTCTTTTCGAGCTCTCCTACGCAATCCGCGCCGACGAGCTCCCAGCCGCCATCCTAAAACGCATGGACCCCCTCCCACTCCAAGGCCTAGAAGACGAGGTGGAGCCGCGCCTAGAAGAAGCCTACGCCCAAATAGCACGCCGAGCCCAAGCCTACGGCTTAGGCTTAAAGTAGCCTCCCGAGTCCTCAGGGCAGTCGATATTCATAAATGAACAAAGCCGCCACCTGCTTCCATTAGGCCCCTGCGTGTGCGGTCAAGTAGCCTCCCGAGTCCTCAGGGCAGTCGATATTCATAAATGAACAAAGCCGCCACCTGCTTCCATTAGTCCTCTGTGTGCGGTCTGCTGCGAGCAGCATCCTTATCCCCTCCACCCCGAGTCCTCAAGGCAGTCGATATTGAGGTTTGCTGAAACGACTTTGCCGTTTTGAACGAGAACACCAGTAGCGAAGAGAAATTCGCGATTTAGCCGCCAGCTTCCGCTGAAACGCCGTGCGTAGCCACGGCATGGGAGGGGTGCGCCCAGAATCAGGGTGTTTGTATGTCTATCGAAAGCGCTCAACTGAAAAGTTTGTTTGGAAAAAGACTCAGTCACAACCCCTCCGTATAGAACACCCGAAATACGGCTCGTTTGTGACGGCACGCTGTATTAACTCTCAGCTCTGGTTTGTGAATAACCGGCTGCTTGAAGAATACGCACTCGGGATGCTCGCGAAATACTGCACCAAATTCGACACAAAGCTTTACGCTTTTGTAATGCAGGGCAATCACTACCACCACGTCTCGCGCTTTCCAGGGTGCAACCGCGCGGCGTTCCAGCGTGATTTCGGCTCACGCTTTGTTAACGGCGTAAGACGGTTCGTTCCCGGGTTTCCGGGTGGTCCACTGTTCGAGCGACGATACTCCGCGCAGGCACTGGTGAACGCAGAGGACATCGAAGAGCAGTTTCTGTATGCCGCTCTGCAGCCGGTAAAATCAGGTCTCACTGAGCATTGAAGATTACCCCGGCTATAACTCGTTCTTTGATGCGATCTGGGGCAGAGAGCGAACGGTCAAAGTGTTCCGCCGAGGAGAATACAACGAACGAAAGCGATACAATCGCAAGCTGAAGAAGAGAGACTTCATGGATGAGTATACTCTTCGCTATGACCGAGTGCCTGGGTATGACCATCTGTCGCAAGAAGAATACGCGAAGATGATGCTCGAGAAGGTGGAACTCCGGAGACAAGCCTTAGTCGCTGACTGGAAAGCAAAGGGGCACAAGTTCTTAACCCGCAAGCTGCTCGAGCGTGTGACTGCCGGCACCGTTCCGAAGACTACAAAGAAGAGCAAGCGGAACGACGAGCGACCGCTTGTCTTGTCGAAACGCTGGCAGACAATTAGAGAGTATTGCGAAGAGTTCTTTCCGATCTACTGGCAATACAAAGACGCTTCTGAACGTTACCTACGCGGGGAGAAAGATGTCGTCTTTCCCCCTGGAACGTATCGACCCCTGGGCCTTTCACGCCCTACCCTGAAAACTACAAGTTCTAAGCAAGATACGAGCTTCTATAGTGCGAGTTTTAAGTGAGTGCTGACGGCGCTAGCGGTGGCGTGTGTGCTCGATTGTGAAAACTTGCTTTGTGCCCGCCTAGATCACGCCTAACGACACTCCTGTGCGTAGAATTCAGCGGATCGAAGCCGGCGAGTTGCCTCTATCCTAACGCTTTTTCTGTGCCTGAGCTTGATCGCGAACTTGATAAGCCATCTCTATATCGTGTGCACTGAGGACTCGGGGGGAGCCCGCTGAATCTTTGAAGGGTTGTGTGGAAATCGGTGTTGCCGGTCATTAGACTCAGCGCCTGCTGGTATTCTGGGCCGCCCGTTCTTAGGCGGAGCCAGGCGTCGCGGATTACGGCGCGGATGGCTTGGGTGAGGAGAGGGTCTGAAAGGAGCTTCTCGTGGGCGAAGAGGATGAAGTCTTTGATGTGGGTGTCGCCTCGGACTTCGTCGAGATAGTCGCAATTGTTCAATCGTCGATTGATTGCGTGGTAGGGGAAGAATAGGAGCGCTCGGCGCTCTTCTTCTTGCGCCTGAAGCCAGGGAAACGCTTCGTCGGGTTCGGCGTGGCGAGCTTTAATTTTCGATTTGTTCAGGTCGCCTGAGTAGGAGAGCAGGTCGAAGTAGATCTGGGACGTCGAAAATTCCTCGTTCAGCAGAATTAGCTCGCCGCGACGTAGCCGAGAGGTGGTTGGTTTATGAGACCGGGGAGCAACGATTCGATGCGAAACAGACGGCATCACCATCAGTGGACGATAGCCGGTCTTTGGTCCGCGAGAGATGAGCGTCGCCGCAGGCGCCAAACCGAGTATGCAAAGCGCCGGAGGCTCGGCGAAACCGGCTGAAAGAATCTTTCGCGAAATTTCAATCGCATACTGAAACTGAAAATCAATCTCAAAGGGAAGTCGCTCCTGGTCGCGGAGTCGAAAAAAGATCTCCGTGGCCCCCGGATTTCCGCAAGGAATTGCCACTTGAATCGGTTCCGACTCGAGCAGTTTCCGTTTCCACTCAGATGGAACGATGCCGAGGCGCTCGGCGGAGGTTGGTGCGATAGCTCCTTCGAGAAGCCGCGAAGCGAGCTCCTGCTCTCCCGCGAGGGTCAGATCGCGCTCGATGCGCGCTCGAATCCGATCGATGCCGAGCCGAGTAAAGATGTCCGTTCGCTGCAGGCTCCGAACGCTTTCATCGGCGTAGCACTCGCGTAAGGTCTCGACGAATCCGGACAGAGACTTCTGTTCTCGTTCTGCATCAAGCCGTTTTTTACGCAGCGGCGAACGAGTTGCTACCTTTCCAGATACCTTCCATCCTGCTTCGATACGCTCGCAGAGGTTGGACAGCTCGACCGACGTCTGCGCAAGAGACTTGCCGCGGAAGATTCGAATCGAATGGGGTGGAAGAGCCGCGTGATTCAAGCTGAGCTCGACGTCGCCACCGCGCTTTCGTTCCGGATTTGTTCGAGCAACAACTCGTCGCACATAAGGCTCACCCGCTCTGCTTTCCCCGAACATCTCGATGAGCCAGGCCGGCGGCTTTCCAATTGCATAATCAAGCGATGCAGCCGGGCTACCGGCATCGCCACTCAGCACCGGTTCGAGGGTATCGTGTCGGCCGCGCGCATGTCCCTCCGCGCAGCGAAGAAAAAAGATGCAAAGCGCTTGTACAGCCTGCGTCCATTGGAACGTGGCGTCGCCTCGCCGGTAGGCGCCCGGAGTCTTTCCGCGAACGGAGATAATCGGCCCGGATGTATGTGAGCTTTCGAACTGAGCCTTCAAAAGCTCAGGGCGTTCTTCGTCGGTAAACCAGAGTTGCAACATACTCGTTCCGGATCGGTTCGGCGCAAAGGCAGCCGCTGACCGGGTAGGGTACCAAAATCTTTCAACTATTCCAGACCACGCGTTTCTGGAACCATTTCCGGAGCCTCTGCGGGCCACCGTTTACGGTAAGCCGCCATAAACTTTCCCGAATATCTTGTTATGGAGTGTTTCCGATGAAACGGCGCTGTGCGGTCAGCGGAGTCGAGTTTGAGATTAAAGAAGATGAGGCGGCTTTCTACGTGACTATGGGGGTTCCGACTCCAAAGCTTTGCCCCGAAGAGCGTAACAGGCTCAGGATGAGCTTCAGGAACTTCTTTCAGCTCTACCAGCGCCCGTGCTCCGCTACCGGGAAGCGGGTGATTTCGCAGTATCACGAAAACCAACCGTTTCCAGTCTATGACAACAGCTATTGGTGGTCCGATGCGTGGAGCGCCTACGATTATGGACGTGAGCTCGATCTGAATCGGCCGTTTCTCGACCAATACGCAGAGCTGGCACGCGCTGTTCCTCGTTTTGCGCTGATCAATCTGAACAACGAGAACTGCGATTTCTGCAACGCATGCTTCTTTTCGAAGAACTGTTACCTCGTCTTCGGATGCGTGCGAAACGAGGATTGTCTCTACGGCCACATCATCTGGGATTCAAAAAGCTGCGTCGATAGCGTTTACCTGTATCGTTGCGAATGGTGCTCCAACTCTCGGGACCTCGTCGACTGCTATGACGTGCACTACAGCAGCGAATGTATGTCTTGCCAGGAGAGTGCCTTCCTTCACGATTGCCAAGGCTGCAGCAACTGCTTCGGTTGTTTCAATCTTCGCAAGAAACAGTACTGCTTTTTCAATGAACAGCTCAGCCGGGACGAATATTTGCGACGCACCGATGCGCTCTATCCGTTGACAGTCGAACGGATTGAACGCATTCAACAGAGCTTTGAAACGATGCTCGAGGAACAAGCGATTTTCCCGGAAAGTTTTTCGAGGGTCGCCGAAGATTGCTCGGGCGACCACATCTATGAATGCGCGTCAGCCCACAACAGCTTCGATGTGAAGAGATGTGAGCGGATTTGGAACTGCTTCACCGCGCACGCACTCGACAACTGTGCTGACATCTCCTTTACGGGAAATACGGCACGCTTTGCTTACAACAGTTTGACCATGGTTGAAGCTGAGCGAGTTATCTGCTCCCACGTCATTCAGAGCTCGTACGATATCGCATACTCCGAGTTCTGCCGCGGCTCGCACGATCTCATCGGATGTAACGGGCTCAGGAACGCCGAGTACTGTATTCTCAATCGACAATACTCGAAGGACGACTACACAGCTCTCCGTGATCAGATCATCGATGGTATGAAGCAAAGAGGCGAATGGGGCGAGTTTTTCCCTGCGCATCTTTCGCCGTTTGCGTACAACGAAAGCATTGCCGGCGATTATGCGCCGCTATCGCAGGCAGAAGCCGCGCACCGTGGTTTGCGCTGGCGCGAGCCGCGTCCAATCGCGCGGTCAAATGAAGCAACGAATGCCTCTCCACAGCAGCAATTTCTTTCCTGCGCGGCTACGGGCCGACAGTTCAAGCTCATCCCGGCAGAGATACATTTCGCAGAGCGGATGCGTTTGCCGCTTCCGCGTTTGTGTCCCGACGAGAGGAGACGACGTCTCTTAGCCCGAAGACCGTTCAGATGTTTAACGTATCGCCAATGTGCTTTGTGCAAGACACCGCTTGAGACCGATCAGCCGGCGAACCGCTCGGTTCTGTGCGAGACGTGTTATCTCGAAAAGCTTCACTCGTAATGGGGCTGAGACA
This sequence comes from Bdellovibrionota bacterium, assembly GCA_046328905.1. GTDB lineage: Bacteria > Bdellovibrionota_C > UBA2361 > SZUA-149 > CAZDWZ01 > JAXLVP01. Next base: position 1,929,054 of record JAXLVP010000001.1, on the reverse strand, counting down.
GCGGCGCAGGGGAAAGAAAGAGAAAGGACTCGCGCACCCGAGCTTCGATGTGATGCGCTTAGCGCTTCCGCTTAGTGCCTACGCGCTTCCCGGTCTGCTCTCCATAAGCTTCAAGAATGGAGGCAACCATCTTGCCGAAGCGCGGACGGATTTCATCGCAGCGCGTGGTGTTGTGCATCTCTACGCCGCACCGTTCGCTTCGAATCAATCCAGCCTCTCTCAAGATCTTGAAATGTTGGGAGAGCGTAGCTTTGGGAATGTTTCGATCGTCAATCTTCAGAAAGCAGGCGCATGTCTTCGCGGACTCCGCCTTCCGGATGCCCGCAAATATCCGGACACGTACAGGGTCAGAAAGCGCATAGAGAATTCCCTCTACCGTAATCTCTTTGACTGATGGATGAAACAGTGGCCGCATGCAAGAATTCTAATACGCTGTTGACACATTGTCCATTAGTTCATAAAATCCGAACTAATAAACAAGCTCCTGCTGATCCGAAAAATCCACACTTACCCGATAGAGCTCAAGCTCTTCCGGCGTTCCCTTTCGAGGCTGAACGGCGTGTCTGGCTTTTTTTGTTAGGTTTGGCGCTACCCTGCGTTAGATCATGTCTTTCTCTGGTGGCCCTTTCTAGGTTGGCAGCTTTATCGCGTCACCACTATGATACCTTTCGAGACCTCTTCTCCTCCTCACCGCTCTCTCATTCGCGCTCGACTCGGCCTTGTTCTCTCTGTGCTGGTTGGTCTCATCGTCGGATGTAAAGGGCAAAGCGCTCCGCAGACTCCTCCGCCCGTTGCAGTTACCGTCAGCGCGCCGATTCAGCATGAGGTCACCGAGTGGGACGAGTTCCCCGCGCGTCTCGAGTCACCCGATACCGTAAGTCTTGTCGCTCGGGTGAGCGGCATCGTTGAACGCGCTCCGTTCCAAGAAGGCGCCATCGTCCAGAAAGGCGATGTGCTTTTCGTTCTCGACGAGAGACCATTCCGCGCCGATTTCCTCAGCAAGCAGGCCGAAGTAGCCCGAGCGGAATCTCAGGTCGCCCAAGCGGAAGCGCATTTCAAGCGCTACGAAAAATTGCAAGGCACTCACGCAATCTCGGCAGAGGACTTCGACGAGGCGGTTGCCGCGTTGCGGCAAGCAAAAGCAAACATCGCGGTTGCAAAAGCTGCGCTCGAAGTCTCGAAGCTCAGTCTCGACTGGACTCAGGTGACAGCCCCGATCACGGGTCGGATCAGCCGCAAGTTTATTACGGCGGGAAACATGGTCACCGGCGGGATAGGGCAGGGAACTCCGCTGACGACTCTTACCTCTGTAGATCCAATGTATGTCTACGCCAGCGTTCCAGAGCGAACCCTTCTGCGCTATCAAGCTTTGGCCTCTGCCGGAACGCCTGGAGCAGGCGCGGTGCCATGCACTATCAAACTCGACAACGAGACTGCCTTCGGCCACCAGGGAACTATTGACTTCGTCGATATCCATGTCGATCCGAACACGGGCACAACTCAGATCCGTTGCGTGATTCCTAACCCGAAGGGTGAGCTGCTTCCGGGCCTCTTTACCCGACTTCGTTTGCCGGGGTCCAAGCCGTATACCGCGCTGCTCGTTCCAGATGCCGCTGTGAGCACTGATCAAAATAGCCGTTACGTCACCGTCGTCGGCGCCGAGAACACCGCTGAAGTCCGAACTGTCAAACTTGGTCCTGTATTCGGCAAGCTGCGAGTCATTTCCGAAGGACTAAAGTCGGACGACCGCGTAATCGTATCGGGCATTCAGCAAGCTCGACCCGGATCCAAGCTCAACCCGACAGAAGCTCCGATTCCGCCCGACGCCATCGCGGCACTCGAATCGCTCAGCTCGTCTTCTGCTCAGGCGCAATCCAGAGCGCAGCCCGCGACGCAATCGGCGGCTGCGCCTTCTCCGACACCAACAGCCACTGCACCCGGCGCAACATCATGAAGATCGCTCATTTTTTCATCGATCGCCCGGTCTTTGCCGGCGTGATCTCCATTGTCACCGTGATAGCGGGTGCTCTGTCGATCTTTGCGCTGCCGATCTCGCAGTATCCGGAGATCGCTCCGCCGACGGTCAACGTCAGCGCCAACTATGGAGGCGCCAACGCTAAAACCGTTTCCGAAACAGTGGCGACGCCGATCGAACAGCAGATTAACGGTGTCGAGAACATGCTCTACCTTTCGAGCCAGGGAACGAACGATGGCTCGATGAACCTCACGGTGACCTTCAACGTAGGCACCAACCTCGACACAGCTCAGGTCCAAGTTCAAAACCGAGTGGCGATTGCGCAGCCCCAGCTCCCGCAGGAAGTGCAGCAGCGCGGCGTAACGGTGAAGAAATCTACGCCGGACATTACGCTCGCGGTCAGCCTCTACTCCCCCGACAAATCTCGCGACACGCTCTACATGAGTAACTACGCGACTCTGCAGCTCAAGGATCAGCTGCTTCGTCTGCCCGGCGTCGGTGATATCAACGTTTTCGGTGCTCGCGACTATTCGATGAGGTTGTGGCTCAACCCGGACAACATCGCTGCTCGAGGGATGACAGTCGGCGACATTGTCACTGCCATCCGAGAGCAGAACATTCAGGTTGCCGCGGGAATCGTCGGCGGGCCACCGCTCCCCGAAGGCTCGGCGCAATTCCAATATACGATGAGTGCCCAGGGACGACTTGTCCAACCCGAGCAGTTCGGGGAGATCGTCGTCAAGACCGGTTCAGACGGGGAAGTTACTCGCCTCAAAGACGTTGCTCGCGTTGAGCTCGGCGCGGCTGACTATGCCACCTCCGTTACTTTCAACGGCCAGCCGGCCGTGGGTATGGCGATCTACCAGCTCCCCGGGACAAATGCGATCGAGACGGCGAACGCGGTTTATGCTCGCATGAAGGAGTTGAAGCAGTATTTTCCGCCGGGGCTCGATTACGCGATTCCTTATGACACCACGACATTCGTTCGGAACAGTATTCACGATGTTGTGTACACACTCCTCATCGGAATTGCTCTCGTCGTCCTCGTTGTTTTGACGTTCCTTCAAAACTGGCGCGCGGCGCTTGTCCCGTTGCTCGCGATTCCTGTTTCTCTCATCGGAACGTTCGCGGTGATGTGGCTTGCGCACTTCTCGATGAACAACCTGTCGCTCTTCGGGCTTGTGCTTGCGATCGGTATTGTCGTCGACGACGCTATCGTCGTCGTCGAGAACGTCGAGCGATGGATTGAGCGCGGGATGACCCCTCGTGACGCAGCGTTCCGGGCGATGGACGAAGTTACGCCTGCAATTATTGCGATCGCTTGCGGACTATCGGCTGTATTTATCCCAGTTGCCTTTGTCAGCGGAATCACCGGGCAGTTCTACCGCCAGTTCGCGCTGACTATCTCCTTTTCCACTCTCCTCTCTGCATTCAACTCGCTTACTCTCAGCCCGGCGCTCGCGGCAATTCTGCTCAAGCCGCATGACGCCGAAGATGACAGACTGACGCGGGGCCTCAATCGCGTATTCGGCTGGTACTTTCGCGGTTTCAACCGCGCATTCGACGCGACCAATCGTGGTTATCTGCGTCTGCTCAAGCGCGTCGTCCGACTGAGCACGCTCACGCTTGCTGTCTACGTCGGATTGCTGTTCGTGACGTATCTCGGCTTCAAATCTGTTCCAACAGGATTCATCCCGGCACAAGACCAGGGATACGTAATCATCAACCTGCAAATGCCCGATGCGACGTCCATTAGCAGAACGCAGGAGACTCTCACCAAGCTCGTTGAGATTGCCGGAAAGACGGAGGGCGTGCGCAACCGCTTCGCGGTCGCCGGCCTTTCAATTCTAAGCCGCTCGAACTCGTCCGCTGCCGGTGTGATGTTTGCGACCCTCGCGCCGTTCGATGAGCGAGCGGGAAATCCGAATCTCTCGATGAAAGAGATCGTGGGTAGATTGAACGCGAATTTCAGCAAGGTGCAAGAAGCCACGGTGATGGTGATTCCTCCGCCTCCCGTTCGCGGGATCGGCACTGCCGGTGGATTCCGGATGCAGGTCCAAGACCGTTCAGGTCAGGGCACACCTCAGGACCTGCAGGCAACGATCGAGCGGGTAATGGCTGAAGCACGGAAGAGGCCCGAGCTGAGTGGTGTATTTTCGACGTATCGCGCGAGCGTTCCGCAGCTCTACGCGGACGTGGACCGCGTGAAAGCCAAAACGCAGAACGTGCCCGTGACGAACATCTTCGATGCGCTACAGGTCTACCTTGGTGGGCTCTATGTGAACGACTTTAACTTCCTTGGCCGAACGTGGCGCGTGGTGGCGCAGGCGGATTCTCCCTACCGTGCCGATGCTTCCGATGTTGCTCAGTTCAAGACGAGAAATCGTGATAACGCGATGGTGCCTCTCGGCTCAGTGGTAACGTTGAAAGATATCACCGGGCCGGACCGCATCCAACGCTACAATCTGTATCTTTCTGCGGAGATCAACGGGAATACGGCCCCCGGCTTTAGTAGTGGGCAGGCAATTGCCGCGATGGAGGAGGTCGCGAATAAAACTCTGCCGACTGGTTACGGATACGAATGGACGGACCTCGCTTATCAAGAGAAGCTCGCCGGCAACACAGCACTTCTCATCTTCCCGCTCTGCGTGCTTTTCGTTTGGCTGACGCACTCAGCGGAATACGAGAGCTTCGCTCTCTCGACGGCGATTATTTTGATCGTTCCAATGTGTTTGCTCTGCGGAATCGGCGGCGTTTGGATGCGGGGAATGGATAACAACATCTTCACCCAGATCGGCTTCGTCGTGCTTGCGGGGATGAGTGTGAAAAACGCGGTTCTGATCGTGGAATTCGCAAAGCAACAACAGGAACACAATCCCAAGATGGGCGCAGTCGCAGCCGCAATTGAGGCTGCACACTTGCGGATACGGCCGATTCTGATGACCAGCTTTGCATTCATCTTCGGAGTTCTACCGCTTATCACTGCGACCGGAGCGGGCGCTGAGATGCGCCAAGCACTCGGGACCGTTGTTTTTTGGGGGATGTCGGGTGTGACGCTGTTCGGCTTGTTTCTCACGCCGGTCTTTTACGCTGTCATCCGCAAACTAACGGGAGATAAGCCTTGGAGACACATGGGACCTCCGGCGACGCTTGCGCCGGGTGAGCACCCGGAGGAGCATGCACGATTGGAGGACGCACGATGAGAAGCTCTTCCAGTCTTCGAATTCTTGCGGTTCTGAGCGTAGCCGTCGTGGGGTGTGCGGTCGGACCCGACTACGAGGAGCCGTCCCTCAACCTGCCGGCTGGATTTCATGAGTCACCGCTTGCGGACCCGGCGGCTCCGGAAACACAAAACTTTGTGCGTTGGTGGGAGCAGTTTGACGATCCCGTGTTGAATGCGCTCATCGAAACCGGAGCCAAATCGAATCTCGATGTGCAGCTTGCGGACGCGCGTGTCCGTGAAGCTCGCGGGCTGCTTTCAATCGCTCGAAGCGAGTTGATCCCATCGCTCAACACGACGACCTCGTATACTCGAAGCCGAAACAGTAAAAACGGGGCCGCTGCTTCGACGAGAAGCCCGATTTCGAACGACGGGACAGGCGAGTCGACTGTCCCGTCATCTCTCTCGACGAATGAACGCGACCTCTACGATGCGGGTTTCGACTCCGAGTGGGAGATCGACCTGTTCGGCGGCAAACGACGCGCTATCGAAGCCGCGAGCGCGGGATACGAAGCACAGATCGAAGCTCGAAGAGACGTCCTCGTGACACTCCTTGCCGAGATTGCAAAGAACTACATCATGCTTCGCAGCTTGCAGCACCAGTATGATATCGCCACACGGAACCTCGCCGCTCAGCGTGATACGGCCGAGGTGCAAAAGATGAGATTCGAAGCTGGGCTTGCGAGCGAGCTCACGGTTGCGCAGGCTGAAGCGCAGCTCGCAGACACTGAGTCTACAATCCCGGCGCTGGTGATTCAGATCAAACAAGCGGTGCATCGACTGAGCGTCCTTCTTGGGGCGGCGCCGGGTTCTCTCGAGGCGGAGCTTCAGACCCCAGGCTCGGTTCCCCATGGACCCTCCGATATCCCCCCGGGGCTTCCCGCCGATCTGCTGCGTCGCAGGCCGGATGTTCGCCGAGCTGAACGCACGCTTGCTGCTGCGACGGCGAACATCGGCGTCGCCGTGGCTGATCTGTTTCCGAAATTGACGCTCACCGGGAAAGTTGGACTGCGGAGCGAAGACCTTGGGAACCTCTCTGAGGGCGATAGTCTTTATTGGTCATTTGGACCGAGCCTCACGCTGCCCATTTTTGCGATTGCCGCGATTCAAGCGAATATCCACGTGCAGACGGCACGTCAGGTCGAGGCGCTCATCGGCTATCAGCAGGCGGTCCTTCATTCCCTAGAGGATGTGGAGAATGCGTTGACGGCGTACCGCGAGGAGCAGAACCGTCTGCTTACCTTGGCCCGTTCTGTTGACGCCAATCGCCGCGCGGTTGAGCTCGCGAAGGAGCTGAATCACGCCGGGGTAGTTGATTTCCTGAACGTCCTCACAGCTCAGCAGGCGCTCTACTCCTCAGAAGCGCGCATGGCTCAAAGCGAAGAGGCGGCGTCTCTCAACTCGGTAGCACTCTATAAGGCGATCGGCGGCGGCTGGGAATCGTTCCCACAAGCGGAGTAAGTCGGCAGCGGACGGATTGCGGATGCGCTTCAGCTCGCTTAGCGGAAGATGAGCCCGAGCACGGCTTTCAAACCGCGCGAATGTTTCGGGTCCGGGTTGGAGGTGTTCGCTTCCTTCATGAAGCGGTCGATGACGCTCTGACGTGCGGCCACGTCTTCGTGGTCGTGTCTGATCGTTTCCAGCTCACCGGGATCGAGGAAAATTCCGCCACAGTGAAGGCACTGATCCACCTGAATCTCGTACTCGCCGTCGAAGAAGCGTTTGGTGAGCGGGGAGCTCGCGCAGCGAGGGCAGTTCCGTGTTTTATTACGATCGACAGCAACATTCGGGTTGCGAAGTGGTCGAAGCAGCTCAGCCGGCGCCGAGCTCGCAGCCTTCTCATATTGCTCGAGCTCACCGGCATCGAACCAGATCCCGCCACAGGAATCCTTACAGATATCTACCGTAACGTTGCCGACGGTGACTTGAGTAAGCTCGTCAGAGCAGGCCGGACAGTTCATGGTGCTGCATCCCTTTCAAAAATTAATCGCGAATCTTTCCGACGAAGCGTTTCCAGGCGGCTTCCGTGTCGAACACCAAGGTCAGACGCTTCTTGCCCTCGGGGTTCGTGTTGAGCTTCACATTTTCGATTCCGAGAAATCCGCTAATTTTGGTCTCGAGCCTACGCAATGACTGATCCTCTGCGGATTCTTCCGGCTCCTCTTCTTCCTCGAAGAGCTCTTCGTCCATCTTCGAGACGATGTTTTCGAGCGCACGGACAGAAAGGGCTTTTTTGACCGCGAGCCGTGCGAGGGCAAGCTGGTTCTCGGCGCCTTCGATCATGAGAAGCGCCCGTCCGTGTCCGGCGGTCAGCTCTCCTGTGCGGAGCAGCTCAATCACCTCGGGTGCCAGGTGAAGCAGCCGGAGTGAGTTCGAGATCGTGACACGATTCTTTCCGACGATCTTGGCAATCTCGGCATGGTTCACGCGGAACTGCTCAGCTAAAAGCTGATACGCGCGAGCTTCTTCAATCGGGTTCAAGTTTTCCCGTTGAGCGTTCTCAATGATGGAGAGCTCAACCGACTCCTGGTCGTCGAGCCGCCGAATCACGGCGGGGATCAGCGACAGTCCCGCAAGCTTTGCAGCACGAAAACGACGTTCTCCTGCGACCAGCTCGTATTTGGTCTCAGCCGGATGATCGGGAGAGAGCGGAAGCGTGCGGACTACGATCGGTTGGATCACACCGCGGCTGACAATCGAGCTCTTGAGCTCCTGAAGCTGGTCTTCGCCCAGAATCTCTCGGGTTTGAAATGGGCTTGCCTGAATCTGGTCAACCGGGATCTGAAGCACGAATGTATCGGCGGTCACGTCGTCTCTCCCAAGGTCGTCGGCGAGGATCTCACCGGAGTGGTAGAGCTCGCTCTTTGTGCCCATCACGTTGGCTCCGCTCGCGTTAACTCCGGTCAAACCGCTCAACCGGTGGAAGTATTCCTCTTCCCAGCCGATAGTCTCCGCGGCGTTTTTCTCACCCTGATTGGGGAGCTCTCGATGAGAGTGAAGCGCCAGTACTTTTCGATCTTTGAGGTTGTCCATCTGTTTACTGCCGGTCAAATCACGTATGCATCAACGGAGAAGAGCATTGGTCGCTCCTGCCCGGCGAAGATCCGCGGGGCAACGGTATTAAATCACCGATCGGATGGTTTGTCATGAGACGAATCCGTCCAAGGAAGCGGATGCTATGGTATTCTTTTCGCGGAACAGGGAGGGCCAAAGCAATGGGTCGACGTTGGATTTCGATGGGCGCGTATCTACTCGCGGCGGCCGTGATGGCCGGAGCATTCGGTGCTCACGGTTTGAAACAACGCTTGGCGCCGGAAGAGATGGCTATTTACGAAAAGGCCGTTTGGTATCACTTCGTGCACGCAGCGGCGGTATGTTTCGTCGGCCTTTTGGGTGAAACGAATGTCCTTGCTCAACGCCGAACCTCGGGACTAGCCGCCGTCTTTCTTGCGGGGATTGCGTTCTTCAGCGGTTCTCTGTACGCGCTCGCGCTCTCCGGTGTGAAAGTCCTCGGCGCCATCACGCCGATCGGCGGGGTTTTGTTTATTGTCGGATGGCTGTCGCTCGGACGGACAGTCGGGAAGGAGAGCTCTCGTTAGGCTGGTTTCGAAGCTGCCGGATCATCGATCGCGAACAGCTCGGTTTCGCCGGTTCGGCCCTCGAGGTCGAACGAACCCAGCGGCCGTAATGGGAATGAATCCTTCACGTGCACTGCTGTGTTCTGGCTTAGAATGACATCGGTCTTGAGCTTCCCCGCGAGACTTTCGATTCGGAATGCGACGTTGATTGCGTCGCCGAGAACGGTGTAGTTGCGCCGATCACCTGCACCGACTGCGCCGAACAGCGCTGTGCCGCTATTCAAAGCCGCCCGGCAGAACCATGGATGACTTGCGGAATACGGCCAGTTCTCGCTGAGACCGAGCTCTTTCGTTTTGCGGATGATGTCGATGGCGGCCTCCACGGCGGAGGTTGCTTTCTTGGTGACCGTAGCCGCGGAGCCGCGCCAGAGAGCCATGACGCAGTCGCCGATGTACTTGTCGATCTCTCCGCCATGGTCGACGATTATGGGGCCGACCAGCTCGAACCAGCTCCGTAGCATCTTCGCTACTGCGTCTGCCGGAAGCTCCTGCGAATGGCGAGTGTAACCGACGATGTCGACGAGCAAGACGGTAACCTCGACGGTCTGGAGCTCCGAGAGCGCCGTTCGGGTTCCGTCCGCCTGTGACATGTCATCGGTATAGTGAAGCTGCACATCGATGCGCGCATTTCCTAAAGTCACGCTGTCTGCTGAAAGAATGTCTACGGGAGTCGAGATTCGGCGCCCGTTGACGAACGTTCCGTTGGTGCTCGAGAGATCCGAAAGCACAACGCCGTTCTCCGACGCGCTGAAGGTCGCATGGAAGCGTGACACGTCGCGATCGCTGACGATGATGTCGTTTGTCTTTGCTCTTCCGACGCGGAGGGTTGTTCCCGCATAGAGCTGATAGACTTCCGTGATCAGGGAGGTCGAGTCGGTGGACGGGAGCTCAGCCTGTCCCTCTGAGAGCTCGCGCGGGTAGTGGACCTGGAGCAGGGCGACGACGCGTTTCTCTGATGCTGAAGATTGACTCACTGCGACTCTTCCGTTTGGACCGGGTTGGCGGGCAAGCCGCATCTCGAGCATACCGGTTATGCGGGCACAATCCTACGCAAACGCCTCGTAAATTACAAGAGTGAGAGATTCCTCAGGACCCGTCGCGCAATTGAAATGAAATCCGCCCACACAGGAACTCTGTTGTGGGCGGGTGCTCTCTCGCCGGTCTCGGCTCAACGCAAATTAAAGCGCCGATGCCTGAGAGCTCAGCTTCTTTGCTGCGGCGGTGAAGCCGTCCGCGACGAAAGTTTTCTCGTTCTTTAGCGCATCGTAGATGCCGTCGATGCCGCTCTTGAGGGTCGCCGAGTCGTGCTCGCTTTCAGCGACGAGGCTCGAGATTCCCATCGCGAGCTGCTCGGCGGTTTCATACTGCAGGTGCGGTGTGTTCGCCGCGTAAGCGATTAGGCGCTTCAAGATCTGCTTGCGTTGTTGATCGCCTACATGCTGACCGAGAACAGGATCGCGAACGATCTTCTGCAGCGATTGGATCGCTTTTCCGTTGGCGCCTTCGTGAAAATCTTTCTGCAGGTCGGCTCGCAGCGTACCGAGAGTGGCCGAGCTTTTCGGATTCAGCACGCCGAGCACCTGCTCGAGCATTACGAGCGCAGGCAGGTTCAGGGTCGGCTCTCCGAGGTGACCGGTGTAATCGCGGCTCTTATACTGCTCTTCGCTCAGATTGTGATGGCAAGCATAGCAGTTGAACATGGTGAACTCAGGGAACGTGCCCATCATCGATCGCTTCTTCGACGAGATCTGAGCGAGCTCCTGCTCGGCCTGTGACACTTGGGCATTCAGCCAGGCTCCCGTCGAGTGGTAGTCCATCTTGCGGTCTCGATAATCCTTATCGATCTCCCAGTGCCGGGGCATGATGCTCTCGAACGTGTCGAGCTCGAACGAGAGCCGTGGGTGGCCGGCGGCAATGAGGCGGTGATCGACTGCTTTGTCCTCATTGCCGTGGTGGCAGCTCAGGCAAAGCTGTGAGCGTCGGGACAGGCCGACGAGATCGTTCAACCCTTTCTCGACATTCTGTTGATGAGTTGCTTCGCGAGAGGTGTGAGTCGAGAGCCATGCGCTCGCGGGCCCGTGGCAGGTCTCGCAGCCGACGCCATCTTCGATCTGAAACTTATCGCCGCGGTCCGCAGCGTTCGGGACGTAGGTAGAATGGCATTTCAGGCACAACGGTTCGGACTGCGCCGACTTGATGCCCAAATGCTTTGCGATGGTCTGAGATTGTTCGTTGCCGAGCACGGTATAGGCATGGGCGTGCTTGTCGTGCTTCTGCCAGGTCACATACTCGTTCTGAAGCACGTTCCCCGAAGCGACGGGGTTCACATTCCCGTGGCAGTTCGAAGAGGAGCAGCTTCCGATGCCCATGTACTTGTGCGGCGAATCGTCTGCGTGCGCACTGCTCGAGGAGAACAGAAGAAGTGCAGTCAGCGATACGTGTGCGAGTGTACGACGCGCAGGCCATGCGAATATGTTCATGGTATCGAATCCGAGAAGTATCGTAGTAATTCCATCCCCCAGAGCTGACCGCTGCAAGGCCTGCTCGTTCCATTCGCAAGCGCTCCTCGAGTCGAAGAGAGCCTCCAAATAGCTTTTCACATAGGAACAACAACTGAGAAAGCGAACAGCGTCCGACTTATCCGGGCAAATAGGACTGGGTGAGAACCCCCAATCGCTCCAGTCCCAATACAAACGACCTTGTCTCGCCGGTGGACGCTTTTCTGAGATGCCGCTCCGAGCTCATCGGCTCTGATGCAGTATATTTGCTTTGCGGCGCTCTCGCGGTCTGCACTATACACCAATTACTGCGCTCCGCTAAAATTTCTTGTTTTTTGAACTAGGTTTACGTTGTCTGAAGTAAGCGCCGCAAGGCATTGAAGTCGCCCGCCGGCCCTTCGGGTTGCGTCGTCGGAGAAGCTCGGGCACAAGTGGAAAAGTCTTTTCAGAACCAATGCTCAAGGAACCTCGACCCCTCATATGAGTGAGCATTACGAGATTGCAATTATCGGCGCTGGGCCCGCAGGTCTTTCCGCTGCGGCGTCCGCCGCAACCAAGAAAATCTCGCACATGCTGTTCGAGAAGGAAGAGCTCGGGAACACGATCTACAACTACCAGCTTCGAAAGCACGTCATGGATGAGCCGGGAAAGCTCCCGCTCCGTGCTCCGCTTCCGTTCAAAGCCTCAAGCAGAGAGCAGGTGCTCGAAGGTTGGACGCAGACCATTAAGTCCTGCGGAGTTCGCTACAAGAAGGCCGAAGTAACGGCGATCCAAAAAACCGCTGACGGTTTTCAGATCGAAGCCGGCGGAAATACTTGCACCGCGAAGCACGTGATTCTCGCCATCGGCACACAAGGAACTCCTCGACGGATGGAGGTACCTGGGGAAGACCTTCCGCACGTAGGCTACACACTCGCGGATCCCGACGCGTTCAAGAACGAGGATATCCTCGTGGTCGGTGCCGGAGATGCGGCCATCGAGAATGCTTTGGCGCTTGCTCCAAACAATCGAGTGTCCTTGCTGAACCGCAGTGGTGAATTTGCTCGTGCCAAGGACGCGAACGTTTCGTTAATCCTGAACGCGATCAAATCGGGGAAGGTCCGCTGCTACTACAGCTCTTCGGTTTCCCGCATCGAGAAGGGTTCCGCCTACCTGAATACTCCCGACGGCGAAGTTCAGGTGAAGTGCAATCGGGTGATCGCACGTTTAGGCTCGATCCTCCCGCGGAAGTTTCTCGAAGGGTGCGGAATCGCCTTCCCGAATCCAGATCCGCTCACCGTTCCAGTTGTAGACGATCGATACGAGTCGAATGTCCCCGGACTCTATATTTTGGGCGCGCTCATCGGCTATCCGCTGATTAAGCATGCGATTAACCAAGGCTTCGAAGTAATCGAGCACATCCTTGGAAATGCCGTAGAGCCGGCGGACCAGGTGCTCATCGCAGAGCGCTTGAATGTGCTCGGCCCGGATGTGCTAGGGAACCTCGATCGAATCCGGAAGGCGTTGCCACTGTTCCGGGACCTGAGCGGTCCGCAATTCCGGGAGCTCATCTCTGAATCAACGGTTCATCGGTTGAAGAAGGACGAGGTCATCTTCCGATTCAACGACTACGGAGACAGCTTTTTCAACATCGTCTCCGGACGAGCTGTGATCGTCGTGTCGCCGGAGAAGTCGTTCACGATCGAGCCGGGTAATTTCTTCGGTGAGATAGGGCTTCTCTCCGGGCGCCGCCGAACGGCGACGGTAAAAGCGGGGGAGAACGAGACGATTCTCCTCGAGACCCCGCGGAAGCAGATTCTAAAGCTCATTAGCTCGGTGACCAGCGTTAAAAATGCCATCGACCGGATCTTCGCGCTCCGAGTGCTCCAGACATCGATCTTTTTTGACGCGGAACCGGGGTTCAACGCTGCGCTTGCCGACAAGGCAAAGATCAAAAACTTCAAGAAGAACGAGATCCTTTTTCAGGAAGGCGATGAAGGGGATTTCCTCTACGTCATCCGGAAAGGCTCCGTAAAGATTTCGCGAAAGAATCTGCGAGCTCAGGACGTCGCGCAGACCTACCTTCCCGCCGGCAATTACGTCGGCGAGATGGCGCTCCTGAGTCAGACGACTCAGCGCCGGAACGCTACGGTATCAGCCGCCGTTCCGTGTGAAACGCTGATGATCAGCAAAGCCGATTTTCTCGAGCTGCTCGACAAGAATCCGAAAACGAAAGAGCGTGTGCTCCGAGTCGCGGAGGAGCGCCGATTCTCCAACGTCGGAAGCAGTAATGACACACAGGTCGGACTGCTGCTCGACTTCCTTCTGAAAGAAGGCGTCTCCGACGCCGACAACGTGCTCGTCATCGACTCCGATCTCTGTATCGGATGCGACAACTGCGAGAAAGCCTGCGCGGCCACTCACGGGGGTGACAGCCGGTTGGACCGGAAGGGCGGAAAGAGCTTCGCATCGATCCAGGTTCCAATCTCTTGCCGGCACTGCGAAAACCCGCTGTGCATGCTGGACTGTCCGCCTGATGCGCTCGTTCGCCGTCCGGACGGCGAAGTCGTCATCAAGGATAGCTGCATCGGGTGCGGGAACTGTCAGCGGAACTGCCCGTATGGCGTGATTCAGATGGTTCACGAGCGGCCCAAAGGCGTGTTCTCGCTGCTTGCGCTTCTCGGGATCAAAAGCAAAGAGGAAGGCCCCGCGAAGGCAGCGAAGTGTGACCTTTGCGAGACCCTCAGTGGCGGCCCGGCATGTGTGCGTTCCTGCCCGACTGGAGCAGCGTTGCGGATGAATCCGAAAAAGCTTGAAGAGATCATTGCCGAAAAGAAGCGAGCGCAGAGCTGATGCCTGAGACGTTTTTTACCTACCGCAACTTCCGCTGGCTGCGCATTTGCGCGGGTCTTCTCGTTGTCATGACAGCGGTTTACCTTTGGAAGGAGCCGCTCGGTGGACGAAATGGCGGCACCGTCGTCGGCTATACGCTCGGTGGAATTGCGACCGCCGCCATTTTGTATTTGATGTGGTTCGGCATCCGCAAGCGGTCGCACTATGCGAAATACACGACCCTGAAGGGCTGCCTCTCCGTTCATGTCTGGCTCGGACTCGCGCTCGTCCTGATTGTCCCGCTCCATTCGGGCTTTCAGTTCGGATACAACGTGCACACCCTCGCGTATGCGCTCATGGTGGCCACGATTTTGAGCGGTATCCTCGGTTCTGTGATCTACGTCCGTTTCCCGGCGAGAGTGCAATCGCACCGAGGCGGCGGCACGATTAGGCACTTGCTCGAGCAGGTGAATGTGATCTCGAGCGACATTGACTTCTTGGCGAAAGACCGGAGCGATCATTTCATTCGTTTGCAGGATCTTCTCGATTCGCCGTGGAAGCCGTCGGTCTATCGTGCGCTCTGGCGAAAGAAGCCCAACGAGGCGCAGCCGAAAGAGATCGCCGCGTTCCTCGCGAAGCTCCCGAAGACCGAGTCAGACGAAGGATATCAGCTCGTCAGCTTGGCTACGAAGAAGCGGCAGCTCATTCAGCAAATCGAAAATGAGGTCCGAGTGATGGCGGCGTTCCGCTCATGGCTCTACCTGCATTTGCCTTTGTCCTTCGGTCTGCTCGTCGCTGTGGCAGTTCATATCTTTTCAGTTTTCTACTACCGCTAGCATGAAATTTCGCCACAAAATTGAGAAGACGAACATCAACGGGCTGAAAGAGTTCAGCGTGAATTACTTTCTGTGCGACGAGCTGCTCATCGGAAGAGGCAGCGGCTGTCTGATCCGTCTCGAAAATCGGCTCGTCGGCCTCAATCACGCCAAAGTATACACCGCGCAGGACACGCTCGTCATCGAAGACCTCGGCGATGAAAGCGGGACTCGGGTGAATGACGTTCTCATCACGAAGAGCGTTCTCAAAGCCGGCGACCGTGTAAAAATCGGCGATGTTACCTTCACCGTCTTTTTCGACGGCAACTACTGGGGCTTCCACGAGCTCCGAGAGGAGCGCCCGGAAGAAGACCGGGATGAGGTCGTCAAACGACAGCTCAAGCAGCTCGACCTGTCACGTTATTATCCGCGGTTTCTCACGTTCTCCTCCTTGATCGCTGCGACCGTTGCGCTGGTTGCGTTCGTCGAACCTTATGTCGGCGAGCGACCGGAGCTGTGGAGCAGCGGTCCAATCTCGAACCATCACAAAATTATCGAGAAAGATTGCCGTAGCTGCCACACGAAGAGCTTCCGCGCGGTTGAGGATGATGCATGCTTGAAATGCCATCGGCTGAGCGAGCATTCGACCGTTCTGTCGCAGGTGGTCGAGCAGCATCCGCAGATGAATTTCTCCTGCGAAGACTGTCACCATGAGCACAATGGGACGAAAGGGCTGGTCGAGGAGCGCTCAGCGCTCTGTTTGCAGTGCCACGCTTCGCTCGACAAGCTCTACCCGCTTACCAAGCACCCGGATATCCGAAGCGTGAACCGGCACCCTGAGTTTACGGTAACGATTCCGCAGTATGGGCCCGACGACGAGGTAGCTTCGCAGAAACGGGTAGTGCTCAGCGATCGACAGAACCTGCTCGACACCACTCGGCTGAAGCTCAATCACGAGAAGCATCTCGTTCGAGACCTCCGCTCGCCGACCGGACCGAAGACGCTTCAGTGTAACGACTGCCACAAGCTTTCAGCGGATTTGAAAACGATCGTCCCGATGACCTACGAACAGAATTGCGCGTCTTGCCATCCGCTCGGTTTTGATGAGCGCCTGCCGACGAAGGCCGTGCCGCACGGTGACCCCGATACCGTCTTCAACTTTGTTTATGCTGAATACGCGAAGCTGTTCCTCGACGTGGAGCACGTCGGAACCCGTCGGGAGTTCGTTCGGCGTTTCCGGCCGGGCGAGGAACCTCAGGCGGAGAACCCGAACGTAGAGTTTACCCGTCAATTCGTCGATGGCGAGTCGAGAAAGGCGGAGAAGGAGCTTTTCACCAAGACCGCATGCTTCCTCTGCCACCAGGTGAAACAGCTCCCGACCGAGGAGCGCGGAAAGAGTTCTTATCGGGTGCTCAAGCCGAACGTTCCGGATCGGTGGATGCCCGCATCTCGATTCGATCACGGTGCGCACCAAGATATGTCGTGCGAAGGCTGCCACCCGGCAAGGAAATCGACGCAGACGACAGATGTCTTAATGCCGCCGATTGCGAATTGCCGAACGTGTCACCACTCTCCGGGTGCGCCGGGCAAAGTCGATTCTGAGTGTATCACCTGTCACTCGTACCACGACCAACAGCTTTTGAAGAAAGCACCAGTGTTCAGTAGTGTATTGCGGAATTGACAGGGAAGATCCGGACATGAGAAAAGTGTCGGTATTCGCAACTGTCATTGGCGAGCGGCTGCAGCTTACCGCTCGCAAGAACGTCCCGCAGTATCTATCAACGGATTTCAGCCGCCTCTATCGCGAGCGTAAGCTCTCGAACGGGCGGGCCGATTGATTGCTTTCTCTTACTCGATGACGGGTGCGAGCCTACTCCTGCAAATCATCCGATACTGGTGATGAAAAGATTCATTTTCTCGATCTTCGCCCTTCTTCCGTTACTCGCTTGCAACAGCAGCGGCTCAGGCGGTCGTGACTCGACCGGAACCGGTGGGTCGGAAGGCGCCAATTTCAACTGCACAGCGGACTGCGCCAATCTCAGTCTTTCTGTCGAAGATGTTGACCGTATTATCCGACAAGCCGTCGCCGGCGCTCAGGCGATCGGAGTGAATGCAACGATCTGCATAGTCGATCGTGTTGGGAACGTGCTTGGCCTCTATCAGATGCCGGGCGCACCGGCGACAAGCCGAATTGACGGACAGATCGGAGCGACCGGAGGGCTTGAAGGACTCGCTGTTCCTTCTGCAATTGCAGCTATCTCTAAGGCGGGAACCGGTGCTTATCTCAGCAGCCAGGGCAACGCATTCTCGACTAGGACCGCAAGCCAGATTGTACAGGAGCACTTTCAACCTCTCGAAGATCAAGCACCGGGCGGTCCATTGTTCGGAGTTCAGTTCTCGCAGCTCATCTGTGGCGACGTGACGGTAATCAATCCGTCGCTCGCTGGAGGGATTCCGTTCGGTCGCAAACCTGCAGCCGCTGGCACCATAGGACCGCGGCCGCTGCCGCTTGGTTTGTCCGCTGATCCCGGTGGTATGCCGCTTTACAAGCAGGGCGATCTTGTCGGTGCTATCGGCGTCGAATTCGACGGTACATACACTGTCGACCGACGGATACAGGATTTTGACGGCAACGCCGAAGAGAAGGTCGCGCTGAGCGGTTCGACGGGATTCGAAGCACCGTCGGAGCGAACGGCGAATAATATCTTCGCCGGTGGAAAATCGTTGCGATACGCAGACGTGTCTGTGAACGACCTTCCTTCGCTCCCTGCCGAGCTGCCTGCTCTCGATCCCGCAAATCTTCTCGCGGTGACATTCTATTCCGACGGCGCCCTGCATGCAGGTTCTGCATTCGGAACTGCGTCGTCCGGCTATCTCAACATCTCCCGTGTGGGGGTGAACGCAACGATCTTGGTCGATGGCGCAGGAAACAATCGATTTCCGACTCGCGCTGGAGCATCTCTCGGCGGTAATGAGCTGCAAAGCTTTGAGGTCGACGCTTTGCTTGACTCGGCGCTCCTTACTGCGAATCGGGCGCGCGCCGCAATTCGACGTCCTCCCGACACCTCCGCGCTGGTCTCGATATTTGTCGTGGATACGAATGGCACGCCGCTTGGGTTTGTACGCGGTAAGGACGCGCCGGTCTTCGGGACGGATGTTGCCCTCCAAAAAGCTCGGACAGCACTCTTCTTCAGCGCTCCGGATGCTGGTGATCGTCTTACGCAGATCGGTTTCGGCGGATACGTGGCCGCAACTGATGCGTTCATCGGCGCACCCGTTTTCAACGGCGCATATGCCTTTTCCAATCGCGCGATCGGAAACCTTGCCCGACCGTTCTATCCGGACGGTATCGACGGCAATCCGAACGGACCTTTGTCGCATCCTTTTCCAACCGCGGGCGGGACGAACACCTGGAGCCCGTTCAACGATGGACTTCAGCTCGACCTCGTATTCCAACGACTCGCCCAGCCGCTCGGAATTCCCGATAACCCGCCGCGGGCCGTTCCCGATAGCTGCGTCGACGAGCGTCTCGGGAATCGCCTGAGAAACGGGATCCAGATCTTTGCCGGCTCCGTTCCTCTTTACCGAAACGGAACCCTCATCGGTGCCATCGGGATCAGTGGCGATGGTATCGATCAAGACGATATGACGGCTTTCCTCGGAGCAAGCCGCAAAGGATTGGACTTCGCCGGTCACACCGATGTCGGCGATCCTGATCTCGGCTTCAATGCGCCGAAAGCGATCCGTTCCGACCTGGTCGAGCCGGCGGGAGTTTGCTGCACACGACTCCGCTATGTGAATTGCCCTGAAGGACCGTTTATCGGCGACAACGACCAGAACGCTTGCGACTCACAATAAAGCCGAGTGGAAGCCAGAGTGAAACATACACCCAAGAAACGAACAGCGAAGAAAAGCAAAATTCTTGCCCTGCTCTGTGTATGCGCTGCGGCGCTTCAGCTCACGACGTTTGCCGGACGTGCGGTCGCTGACGAGAACGATCCGCACACAGTGACGACGAGACAGCGCCCGGGTGATGAACCGCGTCCGACGCTTTTCCCTCCGTTCACGTACGAGTCGATCCCCGACATCAATAGCTCGGCGTCGAGCTTTGTCCCGGTGCCGGATCGTTGGCGGCAGTTTTACGTCGGGAAATGGTACGACCCGTACAATCAAAATATCTGGAAAGGCGATCTGCCGATGTTCGGCGAGCCTGGGGAAGAGTGGTTCGTCGAGGCCTCGCTCATCTCCGATACCCTCATCGAGCGACGGAAGACTCCAACGCCGGTCGGCTTTGCCTCGACTCATTCGGCTGAGAGCACCGACGTCTTCGGGAACTACCTGCAAACCGAGTTCCAACAATACATCATCCCCGCGATCGCATTCATCCGCGGAAACACCACGTTCAAGCCGCCGGAGATTGAAATCCGAATCGTCCCGGTCATCAACTTCAACGAAGCTCGCGTGGAGGAAGATGGTGCGCTTCGCGCAGACCCGGCGAAGGATAACAGCCGAGACGATTTCCAACTTGGATTTCAGGAGCTGTTTCTCGACTACCACCTCATCAATCTTTCGAATCGCTACGACTTTGTTTCGAGCCGCATCGGTATCCAAAAGTTTGCGAGCGACTTCCGCGGCTTCGTGTTCTCGAGTGAAGAGCCGGGCGTCAGACTTTTCGGCAACTGGGCGAACAACGTTTATCAGTACAATCTCGCGTGGTTCTCTCGACTCGACAAGGACACCAACTCCGGCGTGAATACGACCTTCACCGGTCGGCATGAGCAGGTCTACGTCGCGAACGTGTACCGGCAGGATACGTTCGCTCTCGGCAATCAGGTTCAGGGAAGCATCATCTATCGCGAAGATACTTCAGCGAGCCACGGCACTCACTACGATCAGAACGGGTTTCTCGTTCGGCCGGCTGCGCTCGGCGATGAACGGCTGAAAAACGTCTACTCCACCTACTTCGGCCTCAACAACGACGGACACTTCGGCCGGATCAATACGACCGGTTCGCTCTACTATGTTACCGGCTCGGAAAGTCACAACCCGATCGCGGAGCGCAGTGTCGACATCAGCGCCGAGATGGCGGCAGTTGAGCTGTCCTACGATATCGATTGGATTCGCCTGCGAACATCAGCGTTCTGGGCGTCCGGCGATCCGAACCCGTACGACGACAAGGGTGAGGGGTTTGACTCCATCGTCGACAATCCGAATTTCGCGGGCGGCGATCTCTCGTTCTTCCAACGAAATTCCATCCCGCTCATCGGCGGCGGTGGTGTGAACATCGTCAATCGGATGAGCCTCCTGCCTGACCTGAAGGCAGGAAAGAGCGAAGGCCAAGCGAACTTCGTCAACCCCGGCTTGCGGCTCGTGAACCTCGGTGTCGATTTTGACGTTCTGCCGGAGCTGAAGTTGATCAGCAACCTCAGTTATCTGCAGTTTGACGAAGTCGCCGTGCTCGAAGCGCTGCGACAAGACGGCTCCATCTCACGGGATATCGGCGTGGACCTGTCGCTCGGCGGAATCTATCGGCCGTTCTTCAGCAACAACGTTCAGATCCACTTCGGTGGATCGGCGCTTGTTCCGGACGAGGGCTTCAAGAATCTGGTCGGGGATAAGGTGCTCTACAACTTCTTCTCGGATTTTATCCTGCAATACTAGTCATGAGCATGCGCAACGCAAAACGAAAGCTGATACTCGGGATCCTTATTGCGCTGATCGCGATTGTGTATTCGCGACGGATGGTTCAAGCAGACGAGCCGGTCGAGTCTGTTCCACCGAAAAAGACGGTTGAAGAGGCGGAGCGAGCCAACGGCGGTTGCGTTGACTGCCATATCAAGACCGATGCGATGACGATGCACACGAATCCGGGCGTCGTTATCGGTTGTACCGATTGTCATGGCGGCGATCCCACCGTTCGCGCAGGGCTGCTGACACCCGGAACGCCTGAGTATGAGCGGGGAAAGAAGAACGCACACGTTGCGCCGCTCCACCCGGAAAACTGGCCGACTTCGGCCAACCCGAAACGCTCCTACACGAACCTGCTCAAGGAATCTCCGGAGTTCGTAAAGTTCGTGAACCCCGGAGACCTGCGGGTCGCTCCGGAGACGTGCGGCGGCTGTCACTCGAAGATCGTGTCGGCGGTGCGACGCAGCTTGATGTCTACTTCGGCGATGCTCTGGGGCGGCGCTTCGTATAACAACAACATCCTTCCGTACAAACAGTATGTGCTCGGCGAGTCATACAGCCGAGAGGGCGAGCCCGACAGTATCGTCGCCGGACACGAGCCTTCAGCAGAAGAAAAGGCACGCGGCGCCCTGGCGAAGCTGTTTCCGCTTCCGCAATGGGAGTCCGTCTCGCCCGGCGATAACTTCCGCGTATTCGAACGCGGCGGATTGAACATCAAGTCCCAGTTCCCGGAAATCGGAAATCCCAATCCCTTCGAAGATCCAGGGAAGCCCGACATTCGGCAGTCCAATCGCGGACCGGGAACAGGGAACCGGATCTCAGTGCCGGTCCTCAACATTCATAAGACCCGATTGAACGATCCGCATCTCTCGTTCATGGGAACAAACGATCATCCTGGCGATTACCGCAGCTCAGGATGCACCGGATGTCACGTCATCTACGCAAACGACAAGAACTGGGCTTCGTCGTCGACGTTCGCCAAGTTCGGTCACGATGGAACGACTCAAACCGTCGACCCGACCATTCCGAAGAACGAAGAAGGCCATCCGCTGTTCCACAAGTTCACCCGTTCGATTCCAACGAGCCAGTGCATGGTTTGCCATATGCACCAGCCCAACATGTTCGTGAACAGCTACCTCGGCTACACGATGTGGGATTACGAGAGCGATGCGCCGAAGATGTGGCCGAAGGAGCAGAAGAATCCGACGGACGACGAGATGTTCAAGTCGATGGAGCACAATCCGGAAGAAGCTGCGGCTCGCGGAAAATGGACTGACATCGACTTTCTCAAGAAGGTCAGCGACCTCAACCCCGAGCTGAAAGATACGCAGTTCGCGGACTATCACGGTCACGGCTGGAACTTCCGCGCGATCTTCAAGCGTGATCGGAAAGGGAATCTGCTCGACGCGCAAGGGCATATGGTCGGTGCCAACGATCCCGACAAGTTTAAAAAAGCCGTCCACCTGGCTGATATCCACGTGGACAAGGGTATGCAATGCGCGGACTGCCACTTCGGCCAAGACTCGCACGGCGACGGCAATATCTACGGAGAGGTGGCTCAGAGCGTAGAGATCCAGTGTCAGGATTGTCACGGAACAGTGAAAGCCCGAGCGAGCCTGCGTACGTCTGGACCGGCGGCTCCGAAAGACGGCGGACATGATCTCAGCCTGATGCGAACGCCGTTCGGGTCACAGCGCTTCGTCTGGCGTGGAGGCTCGCTGTATCAACGTTCGAATATGGATCCGAACCTCGAATGGCGCGTGAAGCAGGTTCGCGACATCATCGACCCCGCAAGCGGCGACTACAACGCGAAGGCGGCTCGTGCCAAGACGGTGGAACGATTCAAGGGCGACGAGGCTCAACCGGCCTGGGGAAGCCTGAAGGATATCGACAGCTCGAAGGATCTTACCAAGACACTCGCGCACTCGGACGACAAGATGTCTTGCTTCGCCTGCCACAGCGCATGGGTCACGAGCTGCGGAGGCTGTCACCTTCCGATTCAAGCGAACTGGAAGCAGAAATCAAAGCACTACGACGGCAAAGAAACTCGAAACTGGGCGAGCTACAATCCGCAAGTCGCTCGTGACGAAATGTTTCAGCTCGGCCTCCACGGCCCTGCGAAGGGCTTCAAGATCGTTCCGGTTCGTTCTTCGAGTGCGTTGGTGTTGAGCTCGACCGACATCAATCGGAATCGGATCTATATCCAGCAGCCGCCGATCTCGGCAGGCGGATTCAGCTCGCAGGCATTTGCTCCACACTTCCCGCACACGGTTCGGACGACCGAGACCAAGGATTGCGTCGATTGTCACGTGTCGGATGCAAATGACAACAACGCGATCATGGCGCAACTCATGCTGCTCGGAACAAACTTCGTGAACTTCATGGGCTTCAACGCCTGGGTGGCGGACGGACCGGGTGGGCTCGAGGCCGTTCAGGTTACCGAATGGAGCGAACCGCAAGCGGTTATCGGTAGTTTCCTCCATCGTTACGCGTATCCGGCGAACTATGAAGAGCACCAGAAGCGCGGACAGGAGCTCGAGACCAGCCACCATCACGACGCGGACGGTGAGGTCAATACGATCCAGCTTCGCGGTGAATATCTCTACACGACAGCAGGATCGGGCGGCTTCCGGGTGTACGATGTGGCGAGCGTCGCGAATAAAAACTTCTCTGAGCGCTTTGTAACGGCGCCGTTCTCTCCGCTCGGACAGGACACTCACGTGGCTTCGAAAAACGCGACCTCATTTGCGCTTCCGACAGGCATGCCTGTGGCTCCTTTCCGTAAGCCGCTGCCCGAGAATCTCGAGCAACCGATGCACGCGACGTATCACTATGCGTTCATCACAGACAGCGAGGAAGGTTTGATAGTCGTGAATGTCGACACTCTCGCGGATGCTGAGCCGCGCAACAACTTCCTCAAGCGAGAGCTAACCTGGAACCCGGACGGCGTGCTGAACGGCGCGAAGTTCATCACGCTCGCTGGAACGACTGCGTATGTGTTGACTCCGGACCGGATGATCCTCGTCGATGTGGACGACCCGCTCAGCCCGAAGGTCATGCTTTCGATTCCATTCAATAATCCTCGCGCAGTG
The DNA here is from genome assembly GCA_046328905.1 of Bdellovibrionota bacterium. Lineage (GTDB taxonomy): Bacteria > Bdellovibrionota_C > UBA2361 > SZUA-149 > CAZDWZ01 > JAXLVP01. The sequence goes on along the minus strand of JAXLVP010000001.1, from coordinate 1,905,317 downwards.
GCGATCCAATTCCGCTACGCGTTTGTCGTCGACGCCGATGGATTGCACTCGGTCGACGTTACGATCCCGGCGAACGCGAAGCGTGTCCAAGGCGCCGATGTTCCGCTCGAAGACGGACGAAATATCTACGTCGCGCGGACGTATGCTTACGTCGCAGGCGGTAAACAAGGGCTGGTGATTGTTGATGTCGAGCGTCCGGAAAAGCCGGTTATCTATGACGTCTTCAACGACGACGGAAAGATTAACGACCTCAACGACGTGAAGGTCGCTACTACGAACGCGAGCTTGCTGGGCTACCTCGCAGACGGGAAGAACGGCTTGAAGGTCATTCAGCTCACCGATCCTGACCGCGTGCCGACGTTCTACGGTTTCTCTCCGGAGGTGAAGCCGCTCGTCATTGCTCACCGCAAGACCGAGGGACCGGCGATGGCCCTGTCAAAAGGCCTGGATCGCGACCGCGCGGTCGACGAGTCGGGCCATCAGGTCAGCGTCTTCGGTCGGATTGGTTCACGTCCGTTCAATCTCGAGGAGATGCACAAGCTCTACCTGCGAGAGGATGGCACGCTCTACACGGTCAATTCGTCGGTTGCGAAGAAGTAGGAGCGCCGCGCGGGGAATCTGATCATCGATCCAGCGCTTGTGGGGGGCAATATCACAAGAGCGCGAAGGCAATTTGTTTGCTTAGCGACCTTAGCGTGTTGCGCGGTCGCCGGGCTCTATTTCGCTTCCACATTGCGCAGTCGGACCGAAAACACTTGTGAGCTCGAATACGCTGCGTCCATGAAGGCGTGCGCCCATACCTACGGAACGGTGTTGGACCAGCTTTATCTTAGCCTTGTCCAATTGGCGGATAGCGAGTCGTCGAGCTCGGTGGGATTCTGGAATAGCAATGCGGACCTCCAGAGCTGCTACGGTGACGCAGAGCTGCGCAATCTGAATTGTGGTAGCTCTGCTCTCAAGCGAGAGCTCAGATCGGTCGGGGAGCTTCTCGACCGAGCTCCGCCGGGCGCGCACTAGGTCAGGAGCATCTTGATCACGAGCGCCACCGCCATTACCAAAAACAGCCACCGGACGATTCCCGCGCCTTTGCGCATTGCGAAATGTGCCCCGAAATAGCCGCCCGCCATGCATGCCGCGGCCATCGGTAGTCCTACGGAATAGAGGACGCCATCCCGAGCAATGAACAGTGAGAGCGCAACGATGTTGCTCGTGAGGTTGAGCACCTTTGTGTTCGCGGCGGCGCTTACGAAGTCGAGGCCGAGCAGCCGCACGAAAAGAAATGTGAGAAACGCTCCAGTCCCGGGTCCGAAGACCCCGTCATAAAATCCGAGTAAGAACGCACCGACAATCAGGACCAGGCGGAGCTTCGGCGTCAGCTCAGTGAAAGTACCGAGCAAGCCAAGCTGCGGTCGAACAAAAAAATAAACCGCAAGAACGACGGTGAGCGCCATTGCCGCAGGTTTAATAAGCGACGGTGGGACAAGCGCGACACTGAACACGCCGAGGCATGCCCCCACTGCTGTGAAAGGGGCGGCGATAGTCACCATTTCCCGGTTAACTTTGCCACCACGGACAAACGACCACACCGCCATCACTGTTCCGGTAGTTCCAATCAACTTGTTGGTGCCAAGCACGAGAGTCGGAGGAATATCCGTCAGCAGCAGCATCGGCAGAACGATAATTCCGCCCCCGCCGGCGATGGCGTCGACGAAACCGGCAAGCAGCCCGCCGAGACAGCAGATGAAAGTTACAGTCAGTGTCATTCTTCGTTGGGGCTCGTGAAGCGTATTGTTGAGGGAAACATCGAAAGGACTCTATTACGAGGTGAGGTTACCAGAAAGCGCATGAGGTTCCATCAGGGGTGCTCGGAAGGCGGTAGATCGACAATTTTGCCTCCGTAACCGCTTGATTTCCGTCTTGAGCGCTTTTCGTTATACTGACAGACAATGGATCAGACCACCGAAGTTCCCGCCAAATCCGATTCCTTTCTCGACCGCTTACCCGAGCTCCTGAAAAGTCATGAGATTCAGAGCTCCTTTCGGCTGACGAAACAGGGCGTCTTCGTCGACGAGAGTGCGGTCCCTCGTTTGTACGAGGCGTATCAGCAGTGGCTCTCCAAGGCGGCCGGAGAACCCGAAACCCGCACGCTCGAGAAGTGCAAGAAACGATTCTTCGGAACGGAAGAGCCGAAGCTCTACTATGTGCTCGATGGCAATCGCTGCTTGGCCGGCTTTCTGTTGCGAGACGAAATCACCGACCCCAAGCGTATCAAGCTCCCGGTATACCAAGCCAATCTGCAGGATACTCTGGAATCGCTCCATCACCGCGACCCTTTCCTGTCGTCCCTCGAAAAGGTCAAGACGCGGATGACGACCCACGAAGGATTCGTCATCGAGCTCCTTTGCGGCGCTCGAAGATTCGAAGTGAACGAGGAGGGCGTAAGAGAGTTCGCCCACGTGCTCCGCAGCTCGCCACGGCTGCTCGCTCGTTTTCCGGATGCGAAAAAAGCCCTCCGATACGTGCTCGATCCTATGCGCCAAGTGCTCGAGCAGGCGCATGCGCTCTCTCCGACTCATTCTCTGCTGGTTCCCGAGCGACTGAAGTCGAAACCGGAGCTAACGATGCTCCGAGCGCATGGAATGACTTTTGCGGTCCAACAGCAGAAAAAAATTTGCGGCTGCTTCCGCACTGCAGGGAAAAGTCTCGCGCGCTTTCTCCGAAAAGAAATTCAAACCCTTCAAGCATTGAAAACGCCCGAGCCCCCTGTTCGCGGTCTGCAGCTCGATTCTCCGAAGAAGCACTGCATCGCGAAAACGTGGAGCGAAGGAATCTCGTTTCACCTTCAGCTCCGTGCTCTCATCCTATTCCTCCAGCAGACGGAGCGTTCGCCGAAGCTCCGGAAAAAGCTCCCGCCGCTTTTCAGCGTCCGGGACCTGCTTGGCCGGTTCGTGTCACTCTTTCGAAGCTCGAAACCCGTGGACGAGCGAGCGGTGCTCGCAATTATCGGCCGAAGGCGAGAGGCTTTGGCCCGGTACCGAAGGGTTGGAAACTGGCTTTTTGTCATAGTCGACAAAAATGTCATCCAATCCTGTCTGGCCGTGAAAGGCGCCGCGGCAGGAGAAGAAAAGGAGGCGCCGCAGGCGCAAGGTCGGCCCGGCGGGCCAAAGGGCGATCGTTCCCGTCGACGCCGGAGGCGTCCGCGGACCAATCAATCTCGTTCGAATCCAAGCACTTAGCCATTTCCGATAACCGTATTTCTGTGGCGGCGCAGCGTGAGAAAGACGGATTCAACCGCCTTCCCCTAACCTCGGTCTGCTTCTTTCTCTTTTCGTGTGGTCGCCATCGTCGGCGGGCGCGCCGAGAACGGTCTTCATTCCCCCAAGAAACGGCGGCGGCGCCTCACAGCAGCCGCCACTTTCCCGCATCGCGGAGCGAAAAACGGTATCTAGAATGAGAGGGGATTTTCACCTGCCAACGGAGGCAGCGTGAATTTCTGCAGAGCGATTCCAGTTGGGTTACACTAGAGTACAGATCCGCATCGGGCTGTCGCGGGTCTGAAGTTTTACGTGGTGGGCAGAAGTCGAATGATACTCCGGTGACCGGAGCTCTTCGGACAAGAACGCAAGGTTCGCGCGCGATTCCGCGCAGTAGAGTGGAATGAAACGGTGGAAGCTTTATATTCCGGCAATTACGATAGAGCTGGTTTTGCTGCTTGCCTGTTTTGTCGCCAATGAGCTGAAATCCTCCCAGCTTCAAGCCGCCTTCTTCAGTAAAATTACAGCGCAGAGCACATTCACCGTGAAGCCGGGTGAAAGTGATGACGTGCGCTTTCCGCAAACCGGTCCCTACGATATTCGGCTTGGGTACACACGACTCCCCGCGCTCCGGAAAGGATTGGTCCACCGGGGCTACCGCATCGCTTCGCAAGCTCGCCTTTCTCCACGAATGCGGCAGCTCATGGACCTTGGACTGTTCCCGCCGTATCACGAAAAAACGCACGGCGGCCTGACCATTCTCGATAGTGACGACCGCCCCTTTTATCAGGTGATCCGGCCCGAGCGACTCTTCCCGAGCTTCGAAAGCATCCCTTCGCTCATCGTTGACACCCTACTGTACATTGAAAATCGCGAGATACTCGATCCGAACAACCCGAAGAAGAACCCCGCCGTAGAATGGGATCGACTCGGCAAAGCGGTACTGGAAAAGGCCGTGCAAGAGATCTATCCCGAGCGCTCGGGACCGGGAGGAAGCACGCTCGCAACGCAGCTCGAAAAATATCGTCATTCGTACGAGGGCCGGACACGCACCGCGAAGGACAAGTTCCAGCAGATGCTCTCGGCGAGCTTCCGCGCGTATCTCGATGGACAGGATACGACAGCGCGGCGCAAGAAGATTGTGCTGGATTACATTAATTCAATTCCGCTCGCGGCTCTTCCAGGCTTTGGAGAAGTGAACGGACTCTCGGATGGGCTCTTCGCTTGGTATCGCGCCGATATCGCCGAGACGGCGAAGCTCCTTCAACATGCGCGTGAGAAAATGGAGCCTGAAATGCTCCAGAATGTTGCCCGGGCCTACAAACAGGTCTTGAGCTTGTTCATCGCGCACCGACGGCCATCCAGCTTCCTGCTGAGCGATGTTCAAGTATTGAACGGTCTGACCGACGAGCATCTCCGCTTGTTGGAGAAAGCAAACGTGATCACTCCCGAGCTCAGTAATGCCGCGCAGGAGATCGATCTCCACCTTGCAAGCAGCGCCCCTCCGCAAGCTGAGATCTCGTATACCGATCGGAAGGCCGCAAACGCGATTCGCACACAGCTTTTGACTGACCTGTCGGTACCGAAGCTCTACGATCTCGACCAAGTCGATCTCACGGTGCACACCTCGATTGCGCGAGAGGTGCAGGATGCGGTTACTGAAGCATTGCGTGAGCTCAAGAACCGGGAAACCGCCGTGAAGTTTGGGCTCGCTGGAGATCGAAATCTCGACAAAGGCGATCCGGCGAAGGTTGTGTACAGCGTAACGCTCTACGAGCACGTTGGTGAACGGAACGTTCTGCGAGTTGAAACTGACAACTACAACAAGCCATTCAACATCAACTCGGGCGCCAAGCTGGATCTCGGCTCGACAGCGAAGCTCCGGGTCCTGACCAACTACCTGGAAATCGTTGATCGACTACGAGACAAATACACGGGGCTCACCCCTGAAGAACTCAAAAAGACGACGGTAAGTGATAATGACCCCATCGCTCAATGGGCCCTTGGTTACGTGAAAGCAAATCCGAGTGGCACGTTGGCGGAGATGCTCGACGCGGCTATGGACCGCACCTACTCCGCCAGCACCGGCGAAGCGTTTTTCACCGGCGGGGGCCTGCACCACTTTCAGAACTTCAAGAAAGAGGACAACGGGCGCACGGTCAATTTGTCAGAAGCCGTGCGCAATTCAATCAACCTCCCGTTCATCAGGCTGATGCGCGACATCGTTCGTCACTATATGGCCGACATACCCGGCTCGCCCACGCACGTCGACGATTCGTTCAATCTCGAGGCTCGCCAAGCGTATCTTGCTCGTTTCGCCGACAAAGAGGGGACCTATTTCCTCGAGCAATTCTACCAGAAGTATCGCAAGCTGGAGCCGGACGAGCTGCTGCCATTTTTTCTTCGCAATATTAAACCGACACCTATCCGGCTCGCGGCAATCTATCGGTACCTGAATCCGGACAAAGATATTCACGAGTTCTCCGACTTCATGGAGAGCTGGCTTCCACTGTCCAACATCTCGAGCGACACGCTCCAGGGTTTGTTCGAGAAGTACGGCCCAGGAAAGTTCTCGCTCCAGGATCAAGGCTACATCGCTCGCGTCCATCCGCTCGAGCTCTGGCTGGTCGGCTATCTCTTCAAGCATCCAAAAGCGCACTTCGACAAAGTGAGAGAAGCAAGCACGGCGGAACGCCAGGAAGTCTATGCATGGCTTTTCAAAACGAAGAATCGTCACGCTCAGGATGTTCGCATCCGCGTGTTGATCGAGACCGAGGCCTTTCTCGAGATCCACCGCGCGTGGAAGAGGATGGGGTATCCGTTCGACTCGCTGGTGCCGTCCTACGCAACTGCAATCGGCAGCTCGGGCGACCGCCCCGCGGCGCTTGCGGAGCTTGTCGGAATTCTGATGAACGACGGTGTTCTCTACCCGAACGTTCGAATTACCGGTCTCGATTTCGCGAAGAACACACCCTACGAGACGACCTTTAGAACAATCGGCGACAAACCTGTGCGTTTGCTCAAATCGGAGGTTGCGGCACGTCTCCGACGCGCATTAATGGATGTGGTCGACAACGGCACTGCGCGCCGGGTGAGCAAATCGTTCAAAGACCTCGACGGAAACTTCCTGCCAATCGGAGGAAAGACCGGGACGGGGGATCACCGATTCGAAACCTTTGGCAAGGGCGGTCAAATGCTGTCGAGCAGAGTGGTCAATCGAACGGCGACGTTCGCCTTCTTTATCGGAACACGATTTTTCGGTGTCGTCTCGGCTCACGTTCATGGAGAGGAGGCAGCCAACTATGATTTTACGAGCTCTCTCGCTGCCGGGCTGCTGAAAGCGCTCGAGCCTTCGCTGACCCCGCTGATTCACAAAGGGCTGCGGACAGGAATCGAGGAGCAAGCCGAACGTGAGGCGAGAAACTGGGATAGTGAGTTCGAGAAATATCGCGAGTATCCGCTCTGCCTGAACCTCGGCGACCTTCCTCTCGTGACACAGCTCGCCGCAGAGTTCGGTGAGCTACGGAGGATGAGCGCGCCGTCGAAACCTGCTGCAGGTGACCAAAAAGCCGCTAAGAGCCCAGCCCCGAAACCTGCGGCGGGGAAAGATTCTGCCGGTAAGACAGGTGAAGCTGCGAAAGCGGATCCGCCGCCGAAAAAGAAAGACGCCGACGCTGTAAAAAAGGCTGATCAGCCGCCCGAGAAGAAGGCGGAACAGTCGAGTGAAAAAGCGGAGAAGGCCTCGAATTCCGCTGCAACTGCTCGACCGTCACCGACGCCGGTAACGAAACCTAAAGAGACGGACAAGAAGAAGTCGGGTGCTGAACCGAGCTCCGCGAAGTCGCCGGCTCCGGAGAAAAGCACAGCGGATAAGAAAGCTCCGGAGCAGAGCGCTCCGCAAACTGGTTCCGACAAGCCGGCGGAGTCCCCTCAAACGAAACCGAAAGCTTCGCCGACGCCGAAACCGTCGAGCACACTGAAAGCCCCAACTCCTCAGCCGTCGACTGCGAAACCCGAGGCCTCCGCGGTCCACCAACCAAAATCCTCGACGACAGTGTCACCGACACCCAAGGCTACGCCGCATCCAACGTCGGGCGCCGTGAAATCGCCCGAAAAAACGACTGAAAAGAAATCGACGGAGTCGGCAAAGACGCCGACACCTGCGCCGACCTTGAAGGACGAAAAGAAGGCCGCACCAAAAGCGACACCCAAAACAACACCGAAAGCAACACCGACGGCTCCTTCAACTCAGAAGCCGACGGCAGCGACACCGGCGCCCGCGGCCGGTAACGCTCCGACGAAAGCTCAGACGTCAGCGAGCGAGACATCCGGAAAGAAAGCGGCGCAGGAAAAGCCGGTAGAGAAGAAGACCGACACAGATTCGAAGAAGCCGTCCGACGCAGCAGCGCAAAAGAAGGCCACGCCGAAGGCCGCCCCGAAAGCTTCGCCGACGCCCAACGCTCAAAAGACCGATCCGTCTCACGGACCGGCACCCGATGTTCTGCCGAACAAGATTATCTGACGAGCTTCTTTGTCGTTCTCTGTTTCGGCTGTCTGACCTCTCATACAAGTGCTGGCCAAACTCATTCATTGCTTGCGGATCTGTGTGTCACTGAACGATTTTCCGAAGCCTAGGACACCAAGCATCTCTCCGGTTGGGCTTCGAGGTGAGCCATGAGCCTGCGGCGCGTTGAGTAGCCGCGTAGCCGTAGGCATACCGAAGGAAGCGGTTGGTAACGCTCCCTCCACTGTTCGCTCGGAGAACGATTTTTTTGTGATGAGTGTTCCGTTCCCCGAAAAAATTTGCTTTTTAGCTGGGGAATCTGACAATTTGAGAGCCTGAAATTCACTCATTCAAGTAAGCGAAACGTGCACGATATTCATCCTCCCGCATTGAAGTCTAATTCTGAGCTGAAGGCTCAGCGAGCCGAGCAAGCAGCTGAGCGACGGACGAGAGCCACCGCTACTGCGATCTGTTTTTCCTTCCTGGTGATCGGCTGGATAGCGGAAGCGCATGGCGGGCTTCCTCGGTTCATCATCCTGTTCATCTACATAGTTTCATACGCTGCGGGATCGATTTTCAGTATTCGTTCAGCGTGGGAAGAACTCCGCCAGCGGAAAGTGAACGTAGACGTTCTGATGGTGCTCGCGGCGTTCGGCGCGGCCGCCGTGAACGAATGGCCGGAAGGGGCGACTTTGCTCTTTCTCTTCTCTCTGAGCGGCACGCTCGAGCAATATGTTCTCGGGCGCACTCGGCGAGCGATTGAAGAGCTCGTGGATCTTGCACCCGCAGAGGCGACGCTGCTCCGGGACGGAGTGGAAGTGAGAGTTCCGGTCGAAGAGCTTAATATTGACGACATCATTCTCGTGAGACCGGGAGAACGGATCTCCGGCGAGGGGATAATTATCAGCGGCTCGACGTCCGTTGATCAGTCTGCGATGACTGGGGAATCAGTCCCAGTTGAGCGGACCGTAAACGACGGTGTGTTCGCGGGAACGCTCAACGGCGAGGGTGCCATTCAGGTCCGTGTGACTCGCCGCGCGCACGAGACGACTCTTGCGCGCGTGATTCAGCTCGTCGAAGAGGCCCGCAGTGAACGCGCCGATAGTCAGCGTTTCACTGAATGGTTTGGCGAGCGATATACTTTCGCGGTGCTCTCGGGAGCCGCTGCGACGTGGATGCTGTATCAGTTTATCCTCAGCTTTCCGTTCAATGAGGCCGTGTATCGTGCGATGACCGTTCTTGTGGTGGCTTCGCCATGCGCGGTCGTGATCTCAATCCCTGCTGCGATTTTGTCTGCTATCGCTTGCGGAGCTCGGGAAGGGGTATTGTTCAAAGGTGGAGCACATCTGGAGCGACTTGCCGCGGTGCGTGCGATAGCCTTTGACAAAACAGGGACGCTCACAATTGGAAAGCCGAAGCTCACTGAGATCGTAACCGGCTCCGCGGTGAACGAAGACGACGTGCTCCGTGCCGCAGCCACCGCAGAGAGCCAATCGGAACATCCGCTCGCTCGCGCGATCGTTGCAGCGGCGGAGGAGCGGCGCATACAATTCCAAGGCGCCTCAGAGCTCCAGGCCATCGTAGGGAAGGGGATTGCGGCGCAGACCCCAAACGGAAAGCTTTACGTCGGAAAGGCGTCGTTGTTTGAAGACCGCGGAGTTTCGGTTGCGGACAGTCTCAAAGAAGCGGCGGAGCGGTTGCGAGAGCAGGGGAACACTGCGGTATTTGTCGGAGACGAACAACGGGTTTTGGGCGTGGTTGCCCTCGCCGACACATTGCGACGAACGGCGAAAGCGGCTCTGGCGGAGCTGCGAGCCCTAGGCGTCGAGAAGCTAATCATGCTCACGGGTGACAACACCCGCGTCGCCGAGGCAATGGCAGGTCAGCTTGGAATCGAGTGCACCGCCGAGCTGCTGCCGGATGAAAAAGTCCGCGAGCTGAAGCTGCTCCGAGACCGTTACCAATACATCGCAATGATCGGTGATGGCATCAATGACGCCCCGTCACTTGCGCTGGCCACCGTCGGCATCTCGCTTGGTGGCACGGGAACCGCAGTCGCTCTCGAGACGGCCGACGTCGTGTTGATGGCCGATAATCTGCTGCACCTTCCATATGCAATTTCGCTCGGACGAAAGACTGTCGTCATTATCAAGCAGAACCTTATATTCGCGTTCTCAGTAATGGGCCTGCTCCTGCTTTCGACCTTTGCCGGCGAGCTGCGTCTTCCGTTCGCGGTCGCAGGTCATGAAGGAAGCACGGTGCTGGTTATCCTTAACGGCCTCAGGATGCTCCGGTTCAAGAGGTAGGGCGGCGGGTCGCTCGCTTCCGACGAGAAAAAGCATTCCCGGGACCCGCTGCTGGGCATTTCCCTTGCGTTTTGTGCGCCAATCGCGGTATTTTATCGCGTTACAATCGAGCGAGAAGCGTGCGCGGCTCGTTCTCTGTCATCAGTAGGTTAGATTCGATTCTCATGGAGCCCACGAGTTCAAATCCGGGATCGGGTGCAACTGATCCGCTCATCGGCACCATCTTCGGCGGCAAATACACGGTTAAAGAAAAAGTCGGCGCCGGTGGGATGGGCGGCGTGTATCGCGCTGAGCACCAGCTCATGAATCGTGTCGTGGCACTCAAAGTGCTGCGCTCTAACTTTGCTACTGACAGCACCCTTCTCAAGCGCTTTCACCACGAAGCGAAAGCCGCCAGCCAGATTTCACATCCGAATGCCGTGACGCTGTTCGACTACGGGGTCGAGAACGACGTTCCGTATCTCGTGATGGAGTTCATTGACGGTCGAACGCTGAAATCGCTCATCGCAGCGGAGAGCCCGCTTCCGATTCCTCGGGTGAAGGAGATCCTGCGGCAGATCTGTGCGGCGCTCTACGAAGCGCACAAGATCGGGCTCGTGCACCGGGACATCAAGCCCGATAACTTCATGATCCGTAAAAACGATCGTGGAGAGGACGTCGTGAAGGTGCTCGACTTCGGAGTTTCAAAATCGATCGGCCTCACGGATTTCAACACCGACTCTCAGCTCACCCAGGAAGGGACGATCATCGGAACGCCGCAATATATTGCGCCCGAGCAGTGCCAAGGGAAGGAGCTGGACACGCGCTGCGATATCTACAGCCTCGGCGCAGTCGTCTACGAGATGCTCTCAGGAGAAGCGCCGTTTCGGGCACCTACTGTCCTCGAGCTGCTCGTGAAGGTGCTGCACCACGACGCCGAGCCGCTGCGAAAGCTGCGGCCCGATCTCAATTTCCCGCCTGAGATCGACCGAGTGGTGATGAAGTGCTTGAGCAAGAAGCCGGAAGAGCGTTTTTCGACGGTGACCGAATTGTACGAAGCGTTTGCTGCTGCCGTTCCGGAACCGCTTCCACCGAAGAAATTCCCACTGGCGCTCGTCGGAGGCGGCGGAATCGCTTTGGCACTGCTTTTGGGCGCTGCCATGGTGTTGTCTCACAACCGTCCAGCGGATTCCGGCGAGGAAGCAGCCCGTGTTAGAGCGCTTTCGGAGGCGGTCGAAAAAGCCGAAAAGGCCAAGAAGGATGCTCTCGAGCGGGTAGAAAAGCTTCGAGCCGAAGCCGACCAGCTCCTCAAGCAAAACGAAGTCGAGAAAGCGCAGGCGATCAAGAAGCAGCAAGAGGCCGCCGAAGCGGCCGAGATGGACAAGGAAACTGCTCTCTGGCAGGCGCAGGTCGCTAAGGAAAATGCCGATAAGGCGCTTGCCGAGCTGAAGAAGAAGCAGGCTGTGGGCGATCAGCAACTTCGCGTTCAGCAAGAAGCTGCGAAGAAGGCAGAGCTCGAGAAACAAGCTGCGCTTCAACAAGCCGAAGCCGTACGACTCGAGTCCGAACGCAAAGCCGAAGAGATTCGCAAAGCAGAAGAACAGAAGGCTCTCGCGCTCAAAGAGCAAGCCGAACGCGACAAGGCAGAGGCGCTCAAGAAAGCTGAAGCCGAAAAAGCGGAGCTTCTGCGGCAGCAGCAAGAGCTTGCGAAAAAAGCCGAGGCCGACAAGGAGGCAGCCCTTCGCGAACAAGAAGAGCTCGCGAAAAAGGCCGAGAAAGAGAAAGAGGAAGCGCTGAAGCAAGCCGAGGCCGCAAAGGCCGAGCTTGCCCGCCTGGCTGCGGCCGCAAAGAAGGCGGAACAGGACAAAGCCGAGATGATGCGCAAGATGTCTGAGGCAAAGGCGCAGCAACCGAACAACACACCACCGGCGGATAAACAGAAGACGGCCGCGAAGGATGCCGCCGAGCAAGCGCGGCTCAGCGAGGCCGTTCGGCTCGCGAACGAGCAGAAAGCGGATGCGATGCGGAAGGTCGAGGAGATGAAAAGGGAAGCTTCTCGTCAGGCCGCAGCCGCGAAGCGCGCTGCCGATGAAGCGGAGCGGATCCGCCAGCAAGCTGCAGAGCGCGCGCGGGAGCAGGCCGCAAAACCGACTCCGACGGCCGCGGAAAACTCGCCGTCCTCCGGCGAACAAGGCGGCGAAGCTGCGCCGGTCAAGCGCCGCCGGTGTGGACCGACTTGGTGTCTGTAGAGAATTCCCGCCGATTTCTGCGCTTTGTCTGAGCGACCGCTCAGGCCGCAAACACGCGATCTTCTTCAGCGCTCAGCTCGTCAAAGACCTCCTCTACGCTCGATGGCCGAAGGAGCGGATCCTTCTCGAGCAGCCGCATAATCAATCGGCTCAGATTTTCGGGAAGATTGGTGTCGAGCATCGAAGGAGCAACCGGCGGCTGCTCCACATGCATTCTCATCAGTGCGTAGAAGCTGGGAGTTTCGAACGGAACACGTCCCGTGAAGAGCTCGTAGAGCACAACTCCGAAGCTATACAGATCGACTGCGAGCGTAGGCGTATGGCCGATGACAAGCTCCGGAGCTACGTAGCTCAGTGAGCCCATAATCTCATTTGCCATCGTGAGCTCCGAGGAGAGCGGCCGGGCGAGACCGAAATCCGCAATCTTGATGCCGCCGCTGCTCTCGACAAGAATGTTTGCGGGTTTGATGTCGCGGTGGATGATGTTCTTTTCGTGGATCGATACGAGACCGACGCAGATGGCGCGTGCGATCTGAATCTTCTGTTGAACGGTGAGGTCGCGCTCGTACATGAGCTTTGCGAGCGACACGCCCTCGACATATTCCATCGTGAGGAACAGATCGTCACCCGACATGCCGACGTCGAACGTGCGAACGATATGCACGCTCGTGATCGTTCGCATCAGCTTTACCTCGCGGATGAAGCGTGAGCGAAAACGGCTATCGCGGGAGTATTGCGGATGAAGAATTTTGATCGCGATCGTCTCGTCTCCGAGATCTGCGTCTTGAGCGCGATACACGCGTCCCATTCCACCGCATCCGAGCTCGTTGCGGAGATAGTAACGACCCGCGAAGAGTCCGCCGCTCGCATCCGGGAGACGTTCCTCGGCTCTGGGCTCATCAGCGAGGTCGAGCGAAACGGTCTGATAGAACGTTTCGGGTCGCTCCTGCGGAGCCCGCAAACCCGCCTGCGGGGAGTAGAAACTGTCGGAGAGCCGCTCAAGCAAAGAGCGTCGACGGGTAGCCCGTCCTCGCGGCTGGGTGCCGAGCGCCGGCTGATTTTCCATAACAACATCAACGGCTTGGGCAGCACCGAAACCACTACGGTCTGCTCATTGAGCCTTACATAGATATCGGTAAATCCCCGAGGAACTTAATCAGAACTAGTGGATTCCCGTAGGGTTGAACAGGGACACCGGAGTAGATGCCCGCAGTTTTTACGAAAAAACGGGTGATTCGCAGGCTTGGAGAGAGAAATTGGCGGAAAAACGGGGCTCTAGGGGAGGGCGAAAGTATGATCGGGCGCAGCCTGAGCTGCGCCCGATTGAAGCTTAAACGCCGAAGTCGTAACCGATGTCGACTCCAACGATGAACTGGTCGCTTGTTCGTTCGACCCCGTTCACTTCCTTGTCCGTTCCGAAGACGTAGGTGAAGTTCGGCTTCACTTGGAACATACCCCACTTCAGATTCGTGGCAACGCCCAGGTTGACGTGCTCGAGACCGTTTCGATTGTAAACCGGAATGTCGTCAGCTGCACTGCCGGCGAAGCCGAATACCACGAACGGAGTGAGGTTGAAGCCTTCGCCGAGCGCCGGAATCTCGAAGTTATGGCTGAAACCGAGCGAGTAGTAGAAGTACTCGAGCGTTCGGTAGTCATAATAAAGCGTAAATTGGGGGCTGGAAGGCACATCGAGCGCCAGGCCCACGTAGAACTCCGAGGTGTCCGGAGCGCGCTCTCCGAGGTTACGCTTGATACCGTTCTGGAAGAAGATATCGTCGCCGTAGCCCGGATCGGTGTACCAGATGTGTCCGACGGAGACAGTCGCCTTATCGATTGTCACGTCGTAGGAGAGGGTGGAATCCAGCTCGAAGAACTTCTGATTCAGATCCTCAACGATTTTGTTCCCGTCCTCGTCGAAGAACGTAACTGTCTCTTGGCTGTCTTCAGCGGGGACCTGCATCCAGATCGACCCGCCGATTGTTCCGTAATCCCCGAGGTTATAGAACACCCCACCCGAAGGCTGAATGGAAACGCCCGGATACAGGGCCAAACCACGGTAGTAGTAAGAGGATAGGAAGCTCGATCGGAGAGAAACTGTCAGTGGTCCGCCGGTATCGGTCGGGGCTGCTGAAGAGGGGTCGATGTATTTCTTTTGGCTATCTTGAGCTTGTGCTGAAGCGTGCCCCGGTTGCGAAAGCCCTATCGCAAGTGCAAGTCCGACCAGTCCCAATAGATTTCGTGTCTTCATTTCCCCCTCCAAGGCGATCTGTTCACAATGTCGCTGATTTAGTGATCGAGCCCAAAACCACACCGGGCCGCTCCGGCTCGCGGGCTAAGTGAATGCGTGCGTAAGGTCTCGCGACAGCCATCCCCCGCATGTTTCTGTGGGGGGAGTCTACCTGCGGCAGGGAATCAATACAACAATGATCATTGGCGGAATTCGGAGCCGCGGGACGACGTCCAATCGCGCACGGTTCTGGTCCGAAAGCGCCACTTTTTCAGTGTGGTAAGGGAGATTGCAACTTCGCGATCTTTGCGATAGCTCTTAGCAGTTTTGTGTCACGCAAGTACAACTACCTACATGTAGCTCTGAGAAAATCTGCTGGAAGGGGAAATATGAAGAGTTTAAGCAACCTCACGAAATCGCGAAGCGTAGCGAACAACGAACGAGGTCAAGGGCTCGCGGAATACATCATTATCGTCATCTTGGTTGCGATCATCGTGCTTGTCGCGGTTCGGCTCTTCGGAAAGAGCGTTTTCAACCAGTTCGGAAACGCGACACAACAGATCGATACGCTCGGCGGCGGCACAACAACGAACTAGGCGCGAGCGAAAGGAAGCGGCAGGGTCATCCCTGCCTTTTCTTTTGTGGGGCTGCTTTTGGCTGGGCCGTTTTTTGTGCCCATTTTGTTTCCGGGCCAGCTTCTGCCGCCCGGGGTCTTCGTGGGTCTCGGCGCCGTTCTACATTGAGAGCGTTTCTCAAAGGAAACGGTCTGCCTCAAGGGTCCGTTCGGAGTCCGTCTGGGAACGTTGTGCAGCTTCTCTTCTAGCCGTTTTTTCTCTGCCTTTTTTTGGGTAAGCTGTGCGGGTCGCATAGGGTTCACTGCACGAGGCTCCACTAGTCGGAGATTCGGCTGGGACTTTCGTACTGTGTCTTTTGGGAGGTGCAAGGACGCACCGGCAGACCGGCCCACGGGGAAGCGTTGGCGGGTAGGCTAATCGTTTGTTCGCACGTGCGACTGATACTGACGGATCCGCACTGGATTTCGTGATTCGCAACGGGGGAGCTGCGATTGACCTTTCGCTCAGATGCTCACTTGGAGGAGAACGCCGCGGTACGAGCGACTGCGTACGGGAACGCTCGGGGACAGTCGCTCACCGAGTATCTGATCGTAGTTCTTCTCATTGCCGTTGGGGTCATCGTCGGAATTCGCGTCTGGAGCAATAGCCTCAGCGGGAAGTTCGAGAACGCGACGGAGATGATCGATTCGGCGGGATCGAAGAAGCCGCCTGCAGTCAATGCCGGCGAAGCGACTGCAGAGCGGAGCGGTGGCGCGGAAGAGCCTGACGCGCATGGAGGCCGGACCGAGACGACTCCGACGGAGCATTCCGGCGGCGGGCGTTCGGGTGGTGCGAAGCGAGGAAGCAGCGACCTCGATAAGCAAGTTGCGGAGCTGCAGACCGGGGTCGGTGAGACGGACAGTCGGCTCGTCGACAAGATTCACATCGATTGGTCTACGCTGCTCACTATCGGCGGGATTATCGTGGCCCTCGGAGTATGTGTCGTGTTCCGCAAGAGTCGAGCAGTGAAACAACAGAATGCCGGGAAAAAGAAGAAGAAAAAGTTCTCCCTCGGCTCTGTGAAGGACGACGAGCAAGGGCAAGTGCTCGTGCTCGGCCTGCTCCT
This sequence comes from Bdellovibrionota bacterium, assembly GCA_046328905.1. GTDB lineage: Bacteria > Bdellovibrionota_C > UBA2361 > SZUA-149 > CAZDWZ01 > JAXLVP01. Next base: position 1,889,118 of record JAXLVP010000001.1, on the reverse strand, counting down.
CTGCGTGGGCCTTATGATGATCTCCGTGACCGTCGCCAACGTCGGCATGATGGTCGCCGAAAAAATCCAACTTCAAGATACTGTTGACGCGAGCGCATATTCTTCGGCCGTTGTCGAAGCGCGCTACATGAATCTGAGCGCCTACATCAATCGCGCCATGATCGCGAATTACGACATGATGGCGTTCGATACTGCCCTCTGGGCCGTGATGGACGCCGACGATCACGGTATGGCGGTTATCGTCTCGTTTCTCTATCAGGTCGACGCGGTGCTCATCGCCTTTCCCCTCACAACCGCATTCGGCGTCGATTTCGATTCGGTAGTCGACGCCCTACGAGACTATGTCCATCATCCGCTGCACACTTTGAATGCGAAGTTTGACGACATTTTCGCGCAAGACAATGGCTCCTCGGATCTGAACCAGTACATCGAGCTGTTCAACACGGACATCTTGTCCATGTATCAGGGGCTGCTGTATGCCGCGATGCAGGCGTCGCGGTACGAAGTAGCACGCGAGGTCGCGAAGAAGATGGATCCCGATGTCGTGACGACTTCGGTGCTCGGACTCGGCGCGGAAGCGATGAACTACGACGAGCTCGCACGGGCGGTCGACTACGTGATTCGTGATCCTGACTCGCGCGATTCGCCGTTCAAACAGTTCAGCAAGTCGTTCAACGACATGGCCGGTAAAGCGAGCGACGAAAGCGATAACCCGCTTCTTCTCGCAGCGACGACCGAAGCGTCCCTCGATCGCTTCGTCGCCGGAAAAACTCGTGACGGCGATGACGACCTCCTTCGGAGCTTCAACTTCGGGCACATCATACCGTTCGGAGTCATCGAAACCGCCCTGGACATCGAGTGCAACATCGAGGAAGTTGCACGCGCCGCTTCTCCTCTCGCGCTCTTCACCGATCCGCTCGATTGCAACGCCGATCTCAACCTGATTATCGGCGCGAACATGCGTGATGGCTTTGAAGACAAGCACGATCAAGAGCACGTGCCCTTCATTTCGCGGCGCCGAATGAGAGAGGTAAATTTCTTCGGGCTCGACTTCAAGGTGAGCGGCACGGACGGCGCCCTCGGCAGCCTGTTCAAAGAGGCGATCGAAGACCTGCTCGGCGAGCGCGGCCACACGAGCGGCGAGAAGCACAATGATGTCGGAAACGTCGCGAACTCGACCTTCGGTATCGGTGGTGGAATCGACTTCGCTCGTGCGGCGGAAAGCTTTGCCTACAACGGTTTCAAAACCTGCAGCCTCGGAACGCCGATCCCTTCTTGTGGTCTGAATAGCTTCAACATCATCGAAGCATCGACGATGATCCCGGTGCCACATATTCCACCGCTTTTTGTCGATGACCACTGGGATGGCTCGACTGACGATGTCGAACCGGTGTCGTCCTACCAGCTCATCCCGCCCGTCGAAGGAAATGTCACCGTCGTGGAGTACGCTGCTGAGGAGCTTGAGGCCGGCGTTCCCAAATATGACTGGAAGGTGGATCTCGATAACGTCGGTTTCCCCAACTACATCTATCCTACGACTGGCGCTCAGCAGCGCCCCAATGGGACAAAGGGCGGCAGCAACAATAATTTCCTTACCGGTCCGTCAATCGCGGTAGTCGGAACCAAAGCCGCGGACAAGATCAACGGACTGCACGGTCTCGGGATCGGAAACGACTACTCAATGAGCGCCATCTCTCGTGCGCAAGTGTATTACGTCCGCAATCCGAACCGCCCGGATGAGATTCCAAGCTTATTCAATCCGCACTGGGTCGCGCGGCTTGCGCCGATTACTGCCGATGATACGCCGCCGCTACTCAAGGAAGGGTTGCCGTTTGTGGCGAGTGTCGGTTTGCCGGTTCACCCAACACACTGATGATGATGAACGTGATACCAAAATCTCGAACGAATCAAGACGCCGGCGCCCAGGGACAGGCGATGGTCGAGTTCGTCATCATCCTCATCTTCATCATGGCGATGTGCGCCGGTATGCTCGCATCCATGCGGCTCCTGACCTTCCAGTTCTGGGCTCAGCAGGAGGCGCGCTACATCGCGTGGGAACAAACGTGGGCACCGCATGACTTCTACGGTGATCCGGAAAACGATCCGATTTCAAAGCTCGACGATGGGGCTTTTTTCGGAAGACCTGAGGTCGTGTCGAATCGTGACAAGAAGAAGAACGTATCCGATGACCAGGGGCTCCCGGCGCTGCTGTCATGGTTGAAGCCGGCCGCCGAGGAGGAAACCGGGCTCAACGCGACAATCGGCGAATCGGAGTCGTCGGCCGTCTTGCTCGCGAAGGCAGACTCGATCCCACGTCATGAAAAGCCTTCAATCTGGAGCGAAAAGTCGAGCGATTGGTTGAAACCAGGCGGAGGTATCGAACGGGCGCTCTCCTTCGTGCAGACAGCCTTCGCGTCGCAGGATGTCGAGCGATCCGTCCGCGATGACGGATATGCTCCGAACGACTCCCCAGACACTCCTCGAGGCGACAGCGGCGTGGCCTTTCCGGATCTCATCGCCCCGAAGCTGAAAGCATTCTTCGAGCTCGCCGGCGTCGGCCCTCAGGTCTGCGGAGAGCTCCAAAGTTATGCCCAGGCTCACGGGCAGCCGGCATTCTTCCACCCGCTCGCAGGATCGGACTGCGCGCAGAAGGTCGAAGAGGGGCTCGCAAACACCATCGCCGAGAACACCGACATCAAAGATTTTTTCCGCGGATATGAGGAAAACATTCAGAGCGGGTTCTCAGCACCGGATGCGCTCGAAATCAGCGTTCGAGAAGAGGTAGCAACGCAGTTCTACTCCTTCTTCGATTCGGCGATCTCAATTGCGCGAGCGGGGGCCGTTCCGGCGCTTGTTGTCGGCAATGTCGAAGCGGCGCTCAGTCTCGCCGACAGCACCACAGCCCGTTACATTTCCGACATGCGCTACCTAGGCTCCATCGCCGCGGTTTCTGCAATTTCGATTGCTGTGGGCAGTTTGGCGGCTTCGAACCCGTCCAACCAAGATGCTGCTGCCGCAAAGTCAGTCGAGGACTCCATCGTTGCGATGCTGCACGTTGATGCTGATGTTGCCCTTGGAAGCCCGTTCTTCCTGTCGCCTGTCTACCTGCCTGTGCCGCCGACATTCGGTGCAGTTGCCGGCGGCCTGCAAGATTCCATCATGAAGAATCTCCTCTCGCAGTCCGAAGATTCGGCATTGCGAGACGAGCAGATCGAAAACTCGAACAAGCTGGTGCAAGTCACCTACAAAGCGCAGGGTGGTCTCTTCCAGCTCGCAAAGAAGATCAAGAACATCGAGAACGCCGAGCTGAGCGCACGGTATTACCTGGTCACTCAGCCCTGGCATCTGACCCGGCGGAAGGACAAGACCGGCGACTATCGTGAAAAGGGGACGCAGTTCGATCCGAAGAGCGACGAAACCGAAGAGGCTGTGATGCGCCGACGTGTTTTAGGGCTTTGGCTCTTCCCGTCCGATCCTGTCGCGCTGGTGGAGCCGATCTCGCTTCTTCCGGGCCTCGGATTCCTCGCTCCGGTGTTCACTGCGTTCGAGCCGCTCGGGTCCGTGATCTCGACAATCAAAGGCTTCGTTACCGATAACCCGCTTTTTGACATTGCCCAGGCATTGAGCGAAATACCGGTGATTGGAGACATTATTCCGGTTCCGCCGGTATGGCCTGCGGTGCGTCCGGACGCTTATCCCGGCTCGACCGAGATGACAGGAAACGATCCTGATAAGCCGGATAAGCTGATGCACAACGAAACGCGCAACTTCTCCGACTATGTCACTGAGCAGCGTGACAATGACCCGGACCCAAGCCCGAGCTTCAACTAACGGTATGGCACTGCAGAACCAAATAGCCGAGACACAGATTGAGGAGAGGTTCTCTCTCACGGAAGCTCTGGCTGTACCGCCGCCAGGCTTCCTTCGGCGCCATGCGTTTCATCTCTCGGTCGGTAGCTTCGTAGTGGTCGTTTCATTTCTCTACGGGATCTCGGTGGGACTCAACAGAAAGCCCTCGTCTGCTTTCGCGAGCGGCGGCTCGCCTTGGGCCCTTGTGGACACGGATCAGACGTTGCACCGCCTCCAGCTTCCGGCAGGTGTGATCGCAGCACCCATGGGGAAGGACATCACAATCAATAACCACGCGGCAGAGATCGTTTCCTTCGTGTCGGATCGGGCAGCGGAGCAGATCGTAAACGAACAGATCGGTCGTTGGAAGCAGTCGGGGATGAAAGTTGTCGGTCTTGCGAAGGGCAAACGCGGCTTCGCAATTGGCTTGAACGAAGTGACGCAGGAGCGATTCTCAATCTCCGCGTGGACGGTCCCTCCGACGATGCGCGGCTCGCTCAGCGGTGGCCATTCGGTGCAAGGTGTTCTGCAGGTTGCCGATACCGGTATCGCTGAGAGCGAAACCGTCAGCGTCCCTGATGTGCCGTTGATGCCCGGGGGCAAAGGCGGCGCCGTATTCAGCGCACTCGACCCGGGCGGACGCAGTTACTCGAGCGTCTACACCAACCCAGGTTCAATCGCAGACAGCTTGGCGTTTTATCGGAACGAGCTGACCGGCGCAGGCTGGCAGGAATTGAACAGCGATCTGTCCCAACCTGACGGGTCCCGCTTTGAAGTGGGCAATGTCGTCTTCCGCAAAGACGGCGAGGAGATCGTGCTGCTTTTCTCCCCACTCCTTCAGGGCGGTGGCGTCGAGGCTCCAGCTTCTTCGGACAGCTCGCCGGAACAGAAAACGGTATTGGCAATCACTCGTATGCCGATGAATATCGAGCGATGGAGGGCGCCGCAGTGAACAAATCGTCGCCTTCGAAAGCACTTCGCAGCGAGCAGGGGCAGGCTTTGACCGAGTACATCGCGCTGGTGATCCTCGTTGCGCTGGTTTGTATCCCGATTATGAAGCTGCTGCCGATTGCAGTTCGCGGCTATGTGAAGCCTTTTTATTATTGTGTCTCGAGACCCCTGCCTTGAAGAAGGACGGGATAGAATTCCTGGCAGGCCGGAGCCTGTCCGTTGAAGTTATGAGTAACCTACGTTTGAGTGAGTAAAAATCGTGGACAAGCGAAAACAACTGTTTTTGGCGATAGCCGTGTTCATCATCGCCCTTCTCGGCAACAAGTGGTACATCGGCTCGCAGATCGACCAGGTCCGCGACAAGAAGTTCGTGAAGGTCGTGAAGGCGAAAAAGAGCATGGAGGCTGGCCAGCTTCTGAACGCTGGAGCGATTGAGCCGGTCAGTGTGCCTGAAGCGTATGCGCCCCGTGCTCGTATCCGCTGGGAAGAGCATGACCAGTTCCTTCAACAGCCGCTCGCGACGAATGTCATCGCCGGGGACTATGTGCTCGAGACCGCGTTCGGCAAGTCGGCGAGCGTCGGCCGGACACTCTCTCAACAGCTCGAAGGCGAAGACTTCCGCGCGGTGACATTGACAGTCGACGAGACGAATTCGTTCTCGCGCTCGATTGTTTCCGGTGACCGGATCGATATCCTCTTCACATTCACCGCTCCGCCGCTCCGGCAGAAGCTGACGACTTCGTTGCTTCAAAACGTTCCGGTCATTGCGACCGGCGGATACTCGGCAGCCAGCCAAGAGCTCGGTGACCGCGGCTCTCGAGGCGGAAAATACAACACGATTACATTGAAGGTGCCGGTGCAAGACGCACTCCGACTGACCTACGCGCGCCAAGCAGGCACGATCAATATCCTTCTGCGCAGCATCCGCGATAACAAGACGACCGAGATGCCGATTCTCTCCGGTGTCCAGGATGTGCTCTCGCCGGCTGACAAGGCGACTGTCGACAACCTGATCCGTCAGATGCAGGCGAACATCACAACCACCGGTGAGCGCGGCGAAGCGCAGATCCGTGAGCAAGCGAAGGCCGCTATCGAGCAGCAACGCAAACAAATCCAGCAGCTCGGAGTAAATAAGTAGCGTGGCAATCGTCGTTCAGGTCATCGGGAACGCAAACGGCAAAGCTGAAACGGTAGGCGTTGCGCGTGTATTCGAGCAGGATCAGGTCTCTCTCGGTCGCGCGCCGTCGAATGACCTTGTTCTTTCTGCGCCGGATGTGTCGGGCAAGCATGCGACGTTGACGCTGACTCGTACAAATGGGAAAGCCGTCGTATCGGTTACCGATCTCGGCAGCTCAAACGGCACATTCCTGGAAGATCGGAAGATTCAACCGAACATCTCGGTGCCTGTGACGGGAAGTCAGCGGATCGTCATCGGGACCAGCTTCCTGCTTCTCGTTTCAGCAAGCGACGGTGAGCAGCGCTCGAGCACATCGGAGCGGAACAAAGTCGTCAATCCGCCCGAACCCCAGAAGGCCCCAACGCCGCCGAGTCGGCCGGCCGCCGTTGAAGCTACCGCATCGCACGCCGACGACTTCTACGGACAAGAGCTGCGGGTCAAGAAGCTGATCCACGAGCAGCTCATTCAACGTCTGGACCTTCGCCGCAAAGATATCGCGGCGCTCTCTGAGGGTGAGCTACGGTCTCGCACCGAGGCCGTCGTAAAGCAGATTCTGATCGACATCCGTTGGGAGATCCCCGAGGGGTTGGATCGCGAACAGCTTATCAAAGAGGTCCTCGACGAAGCGCTCGGCCTCGGCCCACTCGAGGGACTGCTTGCGGACGACGGCTGCTCTGAAATCATGGTGAACAACTACCACCAGATCTATGCCGAGCGGAAAGGCCGGTTGGAGCTGACCGAGTATCGCTTCTCGAGTGAACAAGCAGTTCTCGGCGCCATCGAGCGAATCATCGCTCCGATCGGGAGACGAATCGACGAGAGCTCACCGATGGTTGATGCGCGCCTGAAAGACGGCTCGCGAGTCAACGCGGTGATTCGGCCCCTCGCGCTCCAAGGCCCCTGCATTACGATCCGAAAATTCGCGAAAGACCCGCTTACCTCGAAGGATCTCGTTCGCTTCGGTTCGATGTCCCAAGGGATGGCCGATTTCTTGGAGATGGCGGTGGCGAATCGCCTGAATATCGTGATCTCCGGGGGAACTGGATCCGGGAAGACGACCTTGCTGAACGTGATCTCGAGCTTCATCCCGGAAGGCCGGATTATCACCGTTGAAGACGCGGCAGAGCTCCGCTTGCCGCAGGACCACGTCGTCTCCTTCGAAACACGGCCGCCGAACTTGGAGGGAAAAGGAGCGATCACAATCCGCGATCTAGTCCGAAACGCGCTTCGTATGCGTCCGGACCGAATTATTGTCGGAGAGTGCCGCGGCGCTGAAGCGCTCGACATGCTTCAAGCGATGAATACCGGCCACGACGGCTCGATGACGACCGGTCACGCGAACTCAGCCGCCGATATGATTCGTCGCCTCGAAACCATGGTGCTCACCTCCGGTCTCGATCTTCCGGTGCGGGCGATCCGAGAGCAGATCGCGAGCGCAGTTCAGCTCATCGTTCAACAAACTCGATTTGCGTGCGGCACGCGAAAGGTAACTGGAATCACCGAGGTGCAGGGAATGGATCCGGACGAGGGGGTCGTGGTTCTTCAGGACCTCTTCGTTTTCCGTCAGGACGGCTACGACCAGAACGGAAAGGTCCGGGGAACCCACCAAGCGACCGGTTACATTCCGAAGTTTTTCCGAAAAATGCAGGAGCGAGGGCTCGCGGTGAATGCCGACGTGTTCGCTCCGGGAGCGACAGACTAATGAATGTTGAGAGCATCAATTGGATTGCAAGTCTCGCGATGGCCGCCGTTTCGGTGTTCCTCCTCGTGAGCCTTCTTTCGGCGTTGCACGAGTCGACGACCGAGCTGCGGAAGCAGCAGGTCGCATCTGGGGACAGCTCTCTTGCCGAGCTGTATATCAGTCTGTCGCCGGAGATGTTTTTCATGCTCCGGCTCGTCGCTTTCGCTCTGGCATTCCTGTTCGGGACGCTGATTTTCTTCCCGGTCATTGGAGTTTTCTTCGGTATCGCCGGATTTTTCGTCCCGGCGATCATGCTCCGACAGCTCCGCGCGAAGCGGGTGAAAAAGATCGAGCTGCAGCTCATCGAAGCGCTCGAGCTTCTCGGCAGCAGCTTGAAGTCGGGCCTTACGTTGCCGCAAGCGACCGAGCTCCTGATTCGCGAGTTTCCGCCTCCGATCTCGCAGGAGTTCGCACTTGTCATGGCGGAAACCCGTCTCGGCGTCGACTTTACCGATGCGCTCGAGAATATGGCAAAGCGCCTCGGCTCCACGATTGTGGAGATCTTGGCGACTGGAGTTGCGATCACAAAGCGCTGCGGAGGTGATCTTTCGGTTATCTTCAGCAACATCGCGCAGACGATTCGCGAGCGTGCCACCATCGAAGGAAAGCTCGAAGCAGTTACCGCACAGGGTCGTTTTCAGGGGTTGATCCTCGGGATGATGCCGTTTGCGCTGGTGATCATTCTCTACTTTATCGACCGGCAGCACGTGCTGACATTGTTCGGCTACAAGCTCGGCATCTGGGCGTTCACATTGGTCTGTATCATGGTGATTATGGCCCAGCTTTGGATCCGCAAATTGATGCAGATCGACGTATGATTTTCGCTAGCTCACGGAGCGTTCAATGGAACTAAACGCAGACACCACACTGCCGCTCGTCATTTCGGCGCTCTTCGGGTTGGGAGCGGCAACCTTTGCCGTGTTCCTCCAAGATGAGCCGTCTTTGGCCGACGGCGGGATCCAGGCGGGAAACACTCGACGGACGGTTGAGCAAAAAAGTCTGTTCCTGCGAATCTTCGGCGGCGCGATTCGAGCGCTCGGCAAAGTTATTGCGACGCTCCCACTCGGCGAATCCCGCGAGAAACTAAGGAAGAAGCTGCTCCAGGCCGGGAATCCCGGAGGTCTGACTGTTGACGAGTTCCACGCGTCACGGCTCATCGGAGTTGTTCTGGCGGTGATCGCCGGAATGTTCGTCGACTCGTCGCTCGACGTCTCGCCGATGTTTACCGTCGTACTTGGATTTCTGGGTTTTCTGTATCCGAACATCTACCTGAACGGGATGATTCAAAAGCGCCGACGGCGGATTTTCCGTGATCTGCCGGACATTCTCGATATCCTCCGGCTCGCGACGGACGCCGGCCTGGATATGAACAGTGCCATGAAGGTGGTGGTCGAGAAGGGCCGTCCGGGCCCAATGCTTTACGAGCTCGAGCAGGTCGAACGCGAGGTTTCACTTGGTCGGACTCGACGTGAAGCTTTTCGGAACTTTGCCGATCGCATCTCGATGACTGAGATCAACTCTTTCGTCCTTGCGCTGCTCCAAGCGGAGCAGCTCGGCGCGAGCGTCGGACCGGTCCTGCGTGCGCAGAGCGAAATGGCTCGTACTCGCCGCTGGCAGGTTGCGGAAGTGCTCGTCAATAAGATGCCGATGAAAATGCTCGGACCTCTGGTCGTTTTCATTTTTCCATCTTCATTCATTATCCTGTTCACCCCGCTTTTGATTCAGTGGTTTCAATCGAAGTAGCTCCGGACGAAGGTTGGCATGGCTTCAAATATCGATATCACCGTTCTGTCAGGAGTAAGCGCGGGAGACGTATTTCACTTCCACGTTGACGCGGGCACGTCAGTGACCATCGGACGTGCGACCGAGTGCGACATCGTGCTTCACGATCCGACGGTTTCGCGTCACCACGTACACATCGAGCGTCGAGCAGAAGGAATTTTCATTGTCGACGAAGGCAGCACGCACGGCACATTTCATATGGGCTTTCAGGTCGAGCCCGGTCCCGACGGCGCACGTCGCCTTCGTTCAGACGACGAGTTTAAAATCGGCGATCTGCTGTTTCGTGTGAGCTTTGACGAATCGGAATTCGCTCCGAAGGACAGCGGCGCCGCGAAGGCTGGGGCTACGAAGCAGACGGCTCCTGCGAAAAAATCGCTCATGAAGAGTCGAGCCGGTGTCGGTCTCGTGCTCATTGCCCTGCTTCTGCTGGTACTCTTCTTCCTGAACGTACCTGAGAAAGGCGGTTTGCCGGCTCAGCGAAGCAATGAAGTGCTCTCGGTTCCAAATTACGGTGTAGTCGGCTACATCGTCGGAAACGGTTCGACGCCGAAAGAAGGCAAGGACCGGACGCACCTCGACAAGGCGCAGTTCGACATTCCGGCCTCAGACGTTCTCATCGAATACAGCATCATCAGCGAAGGGAAGATTACGGTTTTGCTCGATGACGTAGCTGTCGAGCAGCTCGAGCCTTCGCCCAATAACTGGCAGATGCGTCAGATCATCGTCCGCGGCGTTGCGCTCGGCAAGGAGCGCCGGTTGGTGTTCGATAATCTGGAATATCCGATGAAGCCCGGTCAATCGGGTCCGCTCAAACAGTGGGGAGTCCGTGACCTGCGGGCAGTGCCGCTGACATCCGCAGGAGGGATTGAGCCCGGTTTCGACGCTCATTTGAACTCTGCGATCGGAATGGTCGAGGGGATCGACAAGGGTCCGTCGGGACTGTTTCTCCTCATGCGGGCGCTACAGGTATCGGCAGTGGAGCTGCTCAAGGAGCTCAAGATCGACGAGGTCGGATTCATCGTTGACCCGGGCGCAGAGGATACTCTGAAAGTTGCTGACGTCTCTGAGCTGCAAAGTCGTTTGCAGCTCGTGAAGAGCGGCCGTGAGCGTGATAACACTTCGTCCGCTTCCGCCGCTTACTTGCAAGATGTTACGAAGGTGATTTCCCAAATCGATGCCGAGCTGTGGCGTCGAGTCAACAATCACATGTCGCAAGCGAAGCTTTCGTCGAAGGTCAAAAACTACATCGACGCTCATGATCAGCTCGTGTCGACGATGGCCATGTTCCCGAATGAGGAGGACTATCGATGGTCCCTCGTGAACCGGCTCTACATGGATAATAAGATCGTTCCGAAGCGCGTTCGCCAGAATCCTGGGAACTTCCGCAAATAGTGAGGTGTATGGGCAAGACAGTTGCAGAGATAACGCTGACCAAGGGCGACGGGAAGGCGGAGACGCTGACTTTCGATAAATCGTCGATCATGATCGGTCGTGCGCCTGGGAACGACATTGCCCTCGATACCGTCGGCGTTTCCCGCTATCACGCTCGATTCAGCATCGACGACGCGAAGGTGGTTATCGAGGACCTCGAGAGCACGAACGGAACTTTCGTCAACGGAGAACGCGTTCCTTCGGCCACCGTTACGCCTAGCGATACGATTGCGATTGGGGCAGCACTGCTCTCGATCAAGCTCGTTGAGGTTGACGACGCCGAGCCTGCGCCACCCCCGGCGCCGCCAGAGCCGCCCGCATGGGAGCCGGAAGCGCCGGCTGCTTTTGCGGAACCTGCTCCTGCATCTGTTTCTCTCGAATCACCGGAACCGATTGTAGCCGCCCCGAGCGCGCAGAAGGTGGAAACACCGCAACCGGTTGCCCCGGTCGAAGAACATCCGGCCGAGCCGCATCCGGCCGAGCCAGTTATCTCCGCTGATCACGGTGTCTCTAAGGCGGAGGATTTCTACTGGCAGTCTCTCAAGAGCTTTCTCGCTCCGGTCTGGGAGTACATCACCGATGATGCCGTAACCGAAGTGCTCATTAACGGACCGACAGAGATCTACTACGAAAAGAAGGGGCGTCTGCAGAAGAGCGATGCCATCTACAACAACGACCAGCTCAAAGCCGCAGTGCTGAACATCGCCCAATATGTGGGCCGTCGCGTAAGCGAAGAAGAGCCGTATCTCGATGCGCGACTCCCGGACGGCTCGCGAGTCGCCGTTCTCCTTCCTCCGTGCTCCCGCAAAGGGATTTCGATTTCGATCCGGAAATTTGCGAAAGAGAAGCTTACCATGGATAAGCTGCTCGACTTCGGATCACTCTCGAAAGAGATGATCATGTATCTTCAGGCGGCAGTTCTGCTGAAAAAGAACATCATCGTATCGGGGGGAACCAGCTCCGGAAAGACCTCTCTTTTGAACGTGGTGTCAGGATTGATTCCTGACGACGAGCGGATTCTCACCATCGAAGATTCTGCGGAGCTTCAGCTTCGTCAGGAGCACGTCGTGCCGATGGAAACGAAACCTCCGGATAAAAAAGGTCGTGGGCAGGTAACTATCCGGGACCTGGTAAAAGCCTCACTGCGCATGCGACCGGATCGGATCGTCGTCGGAGAAATTCGCGGCGGTGAAGCGCTCGATCTGCTTCAGGCGATGAACACCGGTCACTCCGGGTCGATGGCGACCGTCCACGCGAGCTCGCCGAAACAAGCGTTGACTCGAATGGAGACACTGTCGCTCTTCTCCGGCTTGGAGATTCCGATGCGAGCCCTTCGAGAGCAGGTATCAACGGCTATCGAAGTGATCATTCAGGCGTCGCGGCTCGCAGACCATAGCCGGAAGGTGGTCAATATCGCGGAAGTGAACAAGCTCACAGAGAGTGGTGATTACCAGGTCACAGACATCTTCAAGTTTCAGCGCAAAGAGATGCGAGAAGGCAAGATCATCGGCGAGCATATCTGGACCGGGGCCAAAACCGGGATGCTCGAAGAAATGGAGCTTGCCGGCTTGACCGATGCAGTCAGTTATTTCAATCAGCCGTCGCCCGCGCGGTAGCGGTGTGGCGAGAGAAGCGTAATACGTATCCGGGACGAGAAGGGAGTTATGGCGTCAGAAGCAAGTGAACTGAATCGAGGGATCCCAAAAGAGCTCAACGGGCGATTCACGGTCGGTGCGGTAATCGCCGAGCGTCCGAGCTGCATCGTTTGCCGCGGGGTCGACAAAGAGCTCGGCAACCGGGCTGTCGCTATCAAGTTCTTCGTCGACCGTCCGACCGGTAGGCAAGACCTCGTGGAGGCGTTCGAACGAGAGGTCGCCGTGCTGCGTGCTGCCTCTCATCCCTCGCTTGTTCCCATCATCAGCGGCGGATACGAAGGCGGCTGGCTCTACATCGTGATGGAGCTCCTCGAAGGGAAGACACTCCGCGACTATCTCAAGGACAAGAACGGGCCGGTCGATCCGACGGTATCGGTAGAGCTCATTGTTCAGCTCTGCGCCGGACTGAAAGAGATTCATGAGAAGAACGGCTTCCACGGGCACATCGATTCGCGAGCGATTCTCTTCAAAGGCGACGACGTAAGACTGGCCGGCTACTACCCGCACGTCGTCAACGAGATACAAAAGGCCGTCACATCTTCGGGGCGCCTCATCGTTGACCCGGCCTACGTCTCCCCGGATCAGATTAGCGGAAGCGGCGATTTGGACGGCCGTTCGGATATCTACACGCTCAGCGTGCTGCTCTATGAGCTGCTCACGGGGCGGAAGCCTTACGTAGCGGACAGCCCCATGCAGCTCGCGATGATGCGTCTCTCCAAGGATCCTGATTCGCCGCGCAAGCTGAACCCGGCAATCTCGCCACTCGTTGATGCAGCGGTCATGAAAGGATTGTCTCGAGAAAGAAACCAACGGTTCGCAAACGTCGCCGAGTTCGTGGACGCGCTGACCGGCGGCAAAAAGCCGATTAAAAATCCGCTGCTCGCCGCGATGGGTGAAGACGGTGAGCGTCTGGGCGGCACTGAGACGATCGCCGTCTCGATGTCGACTGAGGCGATCAAGCACATCCTGCACGCGCACGAAGCGAAGAAAGCTGAGAAGGCGGCAACTTCGGCTGTAGATTCGAGTGTGACATCGACGGCTACTCGCGCGCCCGCTGGCGACCCGATCTCTACCGCGTCCACTCAGATTGGGATGAAGGCCGAAAACCCGCTCCGTGCGAGCTTTATCGTCCTGAACGGCGATGAGCGCGGTAACAAATATATCATCGATCGGACCCAGGTGATGATCGGAAGCGATCCCGGATGTGACATGACGATCACCGGGAAGGGCATCCCTCCTCGATACGCAATTGTGGTCCAGCGTGACGGACAGTTCTTCGTCGGACCTCTGTCCGGCTCACCGGTCTCGGTGAACGGCAAAGAGGTTCAGGGCGCAAACGAAGTGCAACTCAAGCGTGGTGACGTGCTCAACGTCGGCGCGAACCAGCTCCGCTTTGTCGCTCCCGGAGAGGTTTTCACCCTCCGAGATTCGGTTGCTGATCGGGTGATCGATCGTCCGCCGAACCGTTTGCCGAAGATTCTTGGCGCGCTGGCGGTGATTCTCGTCATCGTATGCGGTGCGTTTTTCTACATGTATCGGCAATCAGTCGAGAACAAACAACGACAGATTCGCATCGCTCAGGAGAATAAGAAGAAGCAGCAGCGAGATCTGATCGATCGCCTGCGCGGCGAAGGGGACGAGCTCTTCAAAAATGGAGCGCTTGTTCAGCCGGCCGAAGCGAACGCGCGAAAGCGTTTTGAACAGATATTGGACATCGATCCTGAGGACACCTATGCGAAGCGCCGTCTCTCCGAAATCGATGATCGAATTAAGACTCTGAACGAGCAAGAGGAGCGTCGCAGACAGTTCTCGGAGCGAATCACAAAACTGCTTACTGACGGACAGCGGTTGTTTCAGGCCGGCAGCTATATCGCCCCGCCGGGCGCCAATGCTCGTGAGGCGTATCAGGAGATTCTCCGTCTTGATCCGCAAAATGAAACCGCTCAGAAGCAGCTTGCCGAGATCAACCGGATCTTGAACGACCTGCTCGGTCAGGTGAACGGCTTCATCGAAAAGGCAAAGACCTATATCGATGCGCGTCAGTACGTTTCACCGCCGGGCGAAAACGCGAAGGAGATGGTGGACCGCATTGTCGCCGTTGATCCGAGCAGCAAGGACGCACACACGCTGCTCATTGATATGGCCGCACGCTCGCTGATGGACGGTGATCGAGCGAAGGCAGAGCTGAAGCCGGACGAGATGCGCCAATCGTATCTCAACGCGCAAGCCCTCGGAGTCGAACCCGAGTTCATCAACAAGAAGCTTCAAGGAATCGATACGATCAAGCGCTCGAAAGGAAGCGTCGTCATTATCGATACCAGCCAAGCATCGGGCGGTGACAAGAAAGATGGCGGAAAATACCTGAGCATGAGCGAGATCGAGCAGCGCATCAACGTTCTCCAGGCTCAAGGTTACGGCCAGTCCGGAGAGCAGGGGAAGCGGTTCTACGAGATCAACAAGGGCAAGGTGAAGTAACTCGTGGAGGAGCAAAACCCGTCGGACAAGAGCACGATTGCGTTGGCCGCCGGGTGGCTTGCTACCGTCCTCGGCGGGTTTTTCGGCTGGACCTGGTCTGAGAACCTGCTGTCCGCAAGGCAGATCGAGCCCTTCCAGGACCTCCATTCGTTCTGGCCGCTCCTCCTCGGGGCGGTCCTGACCGTTTTCGGCCTGACGCTCGGACTGTATGTAATCTCTCGGCGCCGCTACACGTCCGGATTGTGCCTCCTGCTGGGAAGTATCTTTCTTCCGGCCTTCTGCTGCATCTGGCCGTTCGCGGTGCGGGTCGTGCAGTCGTTTGATGAGACTCCGCGAAGATGAATGCTTGAGCGAATCCCCCGACCGGCGGTGATCGACCTGCTGCAGATTTTCCTGCTCAGCTCGATCTGCCTAGCGCTCGGTCTGAAACCGCTCGAAGACCTCGATCTCGGCTGGCACTTAGCCGGAGGTCTGTGGACGATTGATCACGGGAGCGTGCCCGGAACGGATTTCCTCAGCGCTGCAGGGAGTCGTTGGGTCGCTTACTCCTGGCTCCCCGAGATTATCTTTGCAGGCTGCTTTCGGGCTTTCGGATTCGCCGGGCTCGTCATCCTCCAGCTCGTCGAAATCTGGTCCTCGACCATTGTTCTCTATCTTTCTCTCGTCACGCTCTCCGACCGCTGCTCGAAAGAACGCCCCGTGGAAACCCGCCTGGTCTGTGCGGTTGCTTGTCTGCTCCTCATGCAGCTCCTGACGCCCTTTTGGGCGCTTCGGCCGCAGCTTTTGAGCGCCATGGCGTTCTCGCTCCTTCTGGTGTGGGCCGAGAAGGGTCTGCTCACAGTTCCCCGTGCCGTCGTGCTGACAATCCTTTGGGCGAACGTCCATGTCTTCTGGATAGCTGTGCCGGCGACCGCAGCAATTTATCGGGTGTTCAGTGAAGGCGGAACAACCGGCGCAAGAGTCGTCCGCGCCCTCGGAACGGCGTTCGTACTTCTCCTCTGTGGAGCGATCTCACCCTACGGTCTCGAAAACCTGGCAGTGCTTCAGCAGTATTCGACGAATCACCACGACGCGTATGGGCTGATCCGTGAATTTCAGCCGATGAGCGTTGACCTCGGGTATCTTGTGGGAGCCTTCTTCCTTGCGACCATTGTTCCTTTCGCCGCTCCGACTCGTATGCGCGGCATTCGCTTACCGCTTCTCCTGCTCTGGCTTGGTTGCTTCGTCGCCGCTCTCCTTCAACGGAAATACTTGATCCTGTTTGCCCCCGTGTCATGCGCAGTTTACGCCCGAAGCATCGTCCCGCATCTTGCTGAAAAGCTTCGAGTGTCGAGCAATCCAGCTCCGCTCCGCACTCAGCTCGCGCTCGGCGCGCTCCTGACGATCTTCGTCGCTCTTGCATTGAGCGCGCTCGGACCTGTCTCCCCGATGAGCCCCCACGTTCAAGGGCTCCTAGACACAGCAGAAGCTCTCGCTGCTGAGGAGCCGAGAGAGCAAGTGAATGTGTTGAGCTCGTTCGATGACGGCGGTTGGCTTGGATTCGGTCTGTATCTCAATCGGGGTCAGGGCCACGAAACAAGCGCATTTCGAACGAGCATCGACGGTCGAACGCTTGTCATGGGAGGTGAGCGTCTCCACAATTATAGCCTTCTCGAGAGAGGGGCGCCGGAGAGCTGTGAAATCCTTTCACGTTGGCGGGTGACAAAGCTGGTTTTGCCGAAAGGATTCCCGCTGATGGACGAGCTGTTGAATCGCGAGAGTGGAAACAATCCCCGATTTCCCTGTCTCACGAAATTTGAGATCCAAGGCTTTAGAGGAGCAGAGGGCGCTGCGATCTATGTCGCGACGTTGAAGAGCGAGCTCTCGTAGGAGTTAACTCACCTGCTTCACGATGAGCAGATCTCCGCGTTCGAGATCGGTGCGAGCGATTGTGCCGGCTGGTAGCTCGATGATCGATTTACAACCGATGACGCCGCGGGAGACCCTCCAGGGCTTCAGGTCCGGTTGAAGATCCAACACGACATTCTCTCTCGAACAGCACACGACGTCGATCGGATAGGGCATGAAGAACATGTGCACCTGGCTGCACGGTCGGAGCAGCAGTGCTTCATCCTCGGCCAATGGACGCCGGAAGAGAAGACCACGGAACCGAGAGAGAATGCTATCCGCCACCGACAAGCGTTCGGCGATGGTCGCTCCCGTTCGTGAATTGAGAAGACGAAATTGCATCGGAGCCGAGTCTAGCCTTCACTGGTAGTGAAAGAGGTATAGACCTGCAAGCTGTCGTGCTCCGTCGGCTCCCAGAGGCTCAGCGCTTCATTGACATGCGGCGCATCGATGAGCCCAGTCTGCTGTTTCTTCGTGGCGTAGCTGATACTCGATGCCTCGGTAACGCGGATGAGCGTTCGCGTGTTCCCGTGCCATTTGCAATCCTTGTAGGCTTTCCAAGCTGCCGCTGTCAGGCCTTCGGGAGCCTTCCACGTCACGCACTGCTTCGAGAATTTTGCCAAGGTCGTCGACAGCACTGCGATCATGTCCTCTTCTCGAACAGCAAGGTCGGTGATTCGAACGATGGTTGCCCCGAGACGCGCGTGCTCGTCGAGATTCATCAGATTCCGGAGCGCTTCCCAGCTTCGGTTGCTTGCGAAGATCACAGCGCACTGCAGTGCCCGCTTCTTTACCGCACCGAATGGAAGGAACTGTCCGCTATCGAGGACTTCCATGAGCACTTGCATCACCGTTCCGGTTACGCCGTGGCTTTCGTCGAGGAACGCAACTCCTTCGCCGGCGTGAGCGAGAGCGCCTTCGCGGGCACCTCCGCCTGCGATTGCTCCGGTCACGTGCCCGCATAGGAGAGACTTCATCGACTCCTTGTCTCCGGTGCTTTCGGCAGTAAGATTGACCGTCACGAAATTACCTTTTCCGCGGCAGAGGAAATAGTAGTACGCGATCGTGGTCTTTCCGGTTCCCGGTCCGCCGAGTAGATACACCCGTGTGACACTGTTCTCCGCGAGCTCGCGCATCGTCCGGACCAAGCTTCGCAGCTCCGGCGTGATACAGAAGTAATATTTGAAATCAGTACACTCGACCTCCGGCGAAGACGGCATCTTGATCACGTTCGGTTCCGTGACCGGTGCAAACTTGCCGTCGAGCTTCGCAGCGATCTCGCCTGCTTCTGACGCGACAATGAGGCGGACGCCGTTCAGGCGTTCTTGGCTCCCTGCGAGATACAGCCAATGTCCGAGCTGTGTGAGCTTTCCGAGCTCGGCCGCGACAATGAGCACGGGCAATCCATCCTTTCGAGCGTTTCGCTCCGCAAGCAGTAGCTCGAGCACTTTGTCGAGTGCTGCATTGTCTTGGAACACAGAAAGAACAGCGCGCGCAGATTTCAGCACGGCAGGTTGAAGGGTCTCGATCTGCGCCGGGACGATCTTGAGTCCTTCGGCATGCTGAGCGATTGCGCTCAACACTTCCTCGTTATTGAAGAGCTCTTTCGGCGCAACCACCACCAAGCTTGGTTCGGTCGTCACTGCCTGTGCCTCTGCAGGGCTCTCGGCGCCCTCCTTGTTTCGACGGAAAATCATGGGGTCCTCCAAGCCGCTCCGAGGCGGCGACATTTAGGAAACTAGCCCAACCAAGCCGGTTTGACACCCGGCTTGAAGCGCTGCCCGAGCATTCTGGGTGCTTCGTTAACTAGCTGAAACGGATAGCTCTTTTTGCGCCCCGGAAAAAACATTCGGACAGATCCAGCCTAAAGCGCACAGGAGCGGATTGGTTACCATAACAGCAGTATAGGGGCGTAAGGCCGCCCCGCCACTGCTTTTTCAATGATTCGTATCGAGCAACCGGTTGCCGCACCCAGTAGGCAATTCGAGGAAGAAGCAGTGCAGACGCGCCTTTTTCCTCGTGTTGGCCCAGGGACCAAGGGCAGGAGAACGCATGTCGCCGGTTGGAACGGCCCGTCGCAAAACGGAGCTCGTTCGTGGAGACGCGAAGCGAACACGGTTCGACTTGGATTATGACGGCTGCAGTCGCTGTCATATATGCGGAGGGATTAGGAATGCGGGGAAATGCAAAGCTCCTTTCGGAGCTGGTTGAAGCAGAAAAGATCGAACAAAACACAGCGAACGAAGAACCTTCTCACACCTTTCAGAAGCTTCCGCCGGATCGGATGGAGGCGCTTATCCTCGAGCATCGCGAGCACGGCAGACGTCTGGCGTGGAGCTTTCTCACAACGTGGCGCGTTCGGCTGCGGCAAGACGAAGTAATCAGTATCGTCGGAGCTGCCTTGTGCGAAGCCGCCAATCGATTCGATGAGAGCCGCGGCGTCTCGTTCAAAACATTCTTCTTTTATCACTTGCGCGGGATGTTGCTGAAAGAGATCGCCCGCATGATCAACGAGCAACGTGTTCTCCAGTATTACCCGCACACGACGATCGGCGAATACACTCCCGGAGAGCAACCTGGACTGCGAAGCTCGGCAGTGGTCCCTGTCGAACAGAACAATCCCGAAAGGTTGATGGAGCGGAAAGAGACTGCCAAGATTACCTGGGAGGCGTGTGCCTTTCTGGACGACCTCGAACAGGAGGTCATCCTGCGGCATTTTGTCTACGACCAGCCGCTCATCGACATCGCTGACGAGCTGAACTACTGCCGCTGTCACATTTCACGTGTGAAAAGCCGCGGGCTCGCAAAGCTGCAAAAGCATCTCCGAAAGGCGGTACAACCGACAGAGCAATCCTGGGACACCGGCGAGACTCGAATCTCTCCTGAAGCGCGAGCCGCTGTTGATGGAGCGAAGAAGAGCTACACCGGCGGACGGGGCCGACGCCGACAACAGGCGCCGCTCAAGAGTGTGGGCAAGCTTCCAAAGGTAGCATAGCAAGATTGGAGTAGTTGAATGACATCCGAGCAATTTACCGTCTGCTATGCAGTAGCCATGCTCACGATAATTCTCGTGCGCATGATATCGGAACGACGGCAGACCCGGGTGAGAGTGTCTCGGCGCCGCGAGCGGAGTTGAGATAGCCTTAGTCTCCTTTTGCTGCGAAACCGCAACCGGGCTCTCCCATTCGATCGGAAGCGTACGCTCTGCTACCGTCCCGAATTTCGCAAAAACAACCTACCGCATGCGGAACCAATAGCGCTCGGTGCAGGTCAGAGGAGCGCCTTGGTGTAGCAAGCCTCACAACAAACGCATTCGCGTGCGGTCGGGTTATACGGAGTCATGATTGGCGCGCCGCACGTCGAGCATTCTCTCGAATGAAGCTCTCGAGGATTCCTCTGCGCGGCTCTTGCCTGGCGACGACAGGGAAAACAGAGTCTCGGAACTGGGATTGAGCTTCGGCGGTAATAAGCGAGCTCCTGAGCGGTGACGCGGTAGTTTCTTTCGCAGGAATCGCAGGCAAGCACTTCCTTGCTGAACGAGTCGGGAGCTTCTCGAATGTTGTCGGGGAGGCCCTGTATCGTCTCCTTGCCCCGTGTGTCCCGCAATTCGTCCCTCCAGGCCCAACCTTTGGCGATTACTTCTTCGCGGGTGAGAGGAAACCACTGATGTGCGGTCGTTTCATTGTAGCCGAACTGGCTGAAGCTTACGGGGAAGAATTCGCCGTATTCGCCATCACTGGTCATCTTGGCGATGATTCTTTCGCGGAGAGCTTCATATGAGTGTTTATCGTATGCGCGGTTCAGAATGCAGTATTTTGCGTTTCGCAGCCCAAAGCAAAGGAGCGAATCGCTGCTCGAATAGCAGTCGATGCAGTAGCTCAAATTTGAAACGGAAGTGATGCACAGCACCCCAAAGTGCACGTTGTACGCGTTGGCACCGATCATCGCTCCTTCGTAGCAGAGCTCCATGTCGATTCCGAACTGATAGATGTCGTAAGAAGTGCGGCTTCCGAGCTGGAGCTGCGCGCAGTAGCGACACTGCTCCGCGTCGCGGCAGTCGAAGCAATTGAACGAATCTTTCGCGTTGATGAGATAATTCCCGGTCGAATTTTCGACCGACCGAACCTGACAATCACGCCACACATGGTTGGATTGCAACAGGCGAAACTGTTCCTTGAGGCGCGTGACTTCCGCGTGCGAGCCCAGATCCAAAGACGCTAGGCGCCGCTCGTATTCAGCGCGTGTAAGCTGCTCGTTCAAGAAATAATAGGACTTGTTTCGCAGACCCACTGACAGGAAGCAGTTCTGGCATCCGATACAGTCGCGGATAAATCTCGAGCTCGAGCAATTGAAGCAGTCCTGGCTCCATTGCACGTCGTAACAGTTATCGACATCAACACATTCGTAGCACAACTCCGATACAAAGCAGTTGTGAACGTCGACGCAGCTTGTTGCTCGTTTGACCCCGTAGCCGTAGTAGTAGTCTTCAGACTGTGATGCGTGAAAAATGAAATAGCAATTACGATTATTCCCAGCATGATGAGTGTAGTCGCAATTCTCACTCGCGGTGTCGATCGAGACGCACGCATGGGGCACGGTCATTTCGAGCTCGCGGAACTGTTCGAAGAAAGGTCGGGTAAAGTCAGGCTCCCGTCCAAAGGATTCCGCGTTCCAATTCTGGCTCCACCAACAATGGACACAGAGAACCGGCCAACGGGCTCCCGGAGCATATTGCGATATGATCCGTTTCGAACATTGACTGCAGTTTCCCGGATAGAGAGCGCCTTCGTTGCAGTGAGCCATGCGACGGAGCATTCGGCAGTCCGGACACCAGGTCGGATGCGGGACTTGGATAGCTTCGTAAAACGAACGGTCTCGAGCCGTCAGTGCAAAGCTCGATCCGCAGTTTCGACAAGATTGGGAGGCGGGCGGTTGCGGCATACATGTGCTCCGGGGTCTACACGCTTACGTTATTGGAATCTAGCAGAACTTGATTCGTCTGCTCTCGCGGACTGCCCGTTTTTCGTAATATTATACTTTTAGTAGAATACGAGCCGGTGATCAGATACGGTGGAACAATGCTCCTCGGCACCAAAGAAACATTGGAAGACTTTCTTGTGCATCTCTTGACGGAGCACCACTCCGTCTCGATCGGATTCCTCCATGCGGAGGTCGCGCGCCGATTCCGATCGTACAGCGTTCCCGCTGTTTACAAAGAGCTGCGAAAGCTCGAAACGCAGGGGATCGTTCACCGCCGGGAGAAAAAAGTCAGTTTGAGCTTATCGTGGATAATGAACATGAGCTCGCTTACCGACCGGATGTATGATCTGCACACCCGCGGCGAGCGACTGACGCACGTTCTGCCGGAATACGATGAAAAATTGAAGCTCCGTTTTTCAAATCTCGAGCGGTTGGACGACTTTTGGATTCACACCATCATCCTGATCCTTCAGAAGTCATCACGCCCAAAGCTTTATCAGTGGATGCCGCATCCATGGTTCAACCTGATCCATAGCCAAAAATCGCTGCCGTTTCACCGCGCCCTGAAAGTCGGCGGCTATTCGGTCGAGAATATCATCGGCGGCCAAACTTGGCTGGATCGCCGAGCTGCGAAGCTCTCCGTTCAAGGGGTCTACGAGTACAGCTTTGCGCCAGGGCCGTTCGAGTCTGAGCGGTCGACGTATTACTCGATCACGGATACCTATCTCCTGACCATTAAGCTTCTCGAGAGAAAGGCGAACGAGTTAGAGCAGCTTTATGCCACCGTCGAGACGGCTACCGACCTCGAAACGCCGGGTTTACTCAAAAGTATTAATGACGCGCGAGGGTCTGTTCTGACGATCGAGAAGGGCGGGCGCAGACATAAAAAAATCTGGAATAAATTTATTGAATATTTTGCGGTACCTGCCGGCGTATCAGCCGTTCGTTCCCCAAGAAGATGACAGACGACTCGTGGGCTCCGAATGTATTGCGGCAGAGAAGCAATCTCTTTCCGTGCGTCTTTTCCTCTTCTTTCCTGCTGTGCTAGCGTATTCCGGAAACAAATCCGCAGAGCACAGCTGTGTCCAATCTTCACGTCTCAATCGATCGCACGACCAAAACCGCCCGCTTTTTCGGCAGGGGGACCTTCGAAGCGAAGGAGGAGATTAAGCGCATCGGACAGGCGCGTTTCAACTCCGCCGAGAAGGTCTGGGAAGTTCGGGGCTTTGAGCTCTCGGCCGAGGATCTGCTTGCGATCTTTCCCGGAATTCTGATTGAGGAGTGCAGCTTCGCCGCGGTCGACGCCGTGATTAATGGTCTCGCGAATGCTGCACCAGCGGCTCTGTCCGAAGCTGTGGAGGACCTATTTCCACCACTTCCGGGCGCTATCTCTGAGCCTGCTATCCGGACAGTGCCTGACGGCGTTTCGGTCTCCGAATTCCTGAACCGCGCACGAGCGGTCCTCAAAGGGGCTTTCCCGAAGACCGTGTATATTTACGGTGTGCTCTCGCAGGTGAAGCCCCGCGCGGACCGTATCTTCATGGAGCTCAAGGAGAGCGAAGAGCGCGACGACCGGGTGAAATGTATCATCTGGGAGAGCGCGGAGCGGAAATGTGCCGAGCTCAAGCGCGCAGGTTTTCAGCTCGAGCCGGGCCTGCAGGTGATGTTTGAAGTTTCCGTCGGCCTCAACCGTGCTGGAGGCGAAGTTTCGCTCACCGTCGAGCGTATCGTCGCCGAATACACTCTCGGCAAACTAGCTGCTCAGCGTGAGGTCACGAACGAGCGCCTCAAGAAAGAGGGGATCTTCGCAACGAACAAACAGCTTGCTCTACCATTCCTCCCGCGGCGCTTCGGTGTCCTCACCAGCGCGGGAGGCACCGTCATCAACGACTTCATGGCGTCACTCAATGACGGCAAGTTCGGATTCGAGCTGCTCTGGTACAGCGCGTCAGTTCAGGGTGCTGCCGCCAAACAATCGTTGCTGACCGGCTTGACGACCCTTTCTGAGCTTCCGGACCTTGACGCGATCCTCATCTTTCGCGGCGGTGGCAGCCCAGCGGAGCTTGCGATCTTCAACGACTACGAGATTGCGAAGGCGGTTTGCTTGTGCCCGATACCGGTCCTCTCAGCCATCGGTCATGAGAGCGACCAAAGCTCGGTTCAAGACGTGAGCTTCCGCGCCTTCGGCGTTCCCAAAGACCTCGGCCACTTTTTCGCGCAGATGATTCTCGATTTCCGCAAGCGGTTCGAGCGCGCGCAGGCATTCATCCGCACTGTCGCCGGCTCAAAGGTCGAGCACAGCGAACAGACGGTTTCGCTTCTTGCCCAAAAGATCGTTCACGCTCTCAGGCAGTCGATTACCCATCGAGAAGAAGCCTGCGGACGGATGCAGCAGCTTTTTCCGCTGCTCGGCGCGACGCTGCTCAAACAATCGGCGCGCCACTTCTCAGATCTATTGGCGCCTTTCGCGGCGCTCGGCAACCGAGCAACCGAGCTGCGGGTCGCCCGATTGAATGCGCTCGCACATCAAATTTCCGATCGAAGCCGAGCGTTGCATCAGGCATGCACCTATCGCCTGGAGCGATTCTCTCAGATCCCGCGAGAAGCCGAGCGGATACTGGAGCAACGTGCAGCGCGGGCGCAATCGCTAGCGGAGCTGATTGAGGGAGCAGCGCCGGAGACCCAGCTTCGACGCGGCTTTGCGCTCGTCCGCAGCGCAGACGGCGAACGGCTCGTTACGTCCGGCGCTGCGCTCGAGAAGGGAGAGCAGGTAGAGATTCAATTTCATGATACGGGCCGGAAGGCCACCATCGAATAAATGGAGCGAAGTATGGAAAAGCCCAAAGAGCAAGCAGACGGATTCGAAGCCAACTTCAAAAAATTGGAGCGGCTCTCTCAGGAGCTGCAAGAGAACAAGATCTCAATCGACGAGCTTGTTCCGAAGATGAAAGAGGCGGTGCAGGCCATTAAGATCTGCAAAGAGGTTCTCAAGGAGACCAAATCCCAGCTTCAAGAAATTACTTCGGAGTTTGTCGAAACGGGCGCGGCGAAGGAAGGGTAAGGAACTATTTCCCCCGATCGATCAGCGTTTCCGCTTGATCGATCAGGGGATGCCGCTCTCCGCTAGTGAACTGCGGACGAGACAGCGCGAACGTTTGTGCCCTTGATCCCGATTGCGGTAACCAGGATCAAAGTCTGGTGAATCCCGTCCAAGCTTTCGTTTTTCGGGATATACGTGACCGGCTCATCCAACCTGAATTTTTCCGGCGTCGGAAGGCGCGTTTCACTGCGAAGCACGATCGGTGGATGGTTGCCCGGCAGGCTATCCATCAACAGATCTCGCTCAGCCGGGGTTTCGTCATCGAGCACGATCACATCCGGCTTCAACTGGTCGAGCATCGCGAGCGCTTCCGTCGCGTCACGCGCATGGAAGAGCTCTATCGGAGGCAGCGAGTTCAAAACTCGCGCCATACACTGTCTAACTTGAAATGAAGTTTCATCATTATCGACGAAGAGAATCTTGGTGGTGCGGAACTGCTCACCGTTCAGCATAAAAAAAACCTCTACGAATTAGAAACGTCCGGTTTGCTAACCCGTCCTGCTACGGACTTCCGGTTGAACGTCGCCGACTAACTTTGTCACAGGAGACTTACGCATAAGGTCGGCACGCAAGCTGGCCGACTTAAGCGCGAAATGTGTTCGACTCCGCGAGCGATCGCACGAAAACCCTGATAAATCGGCCTTAAATCGACGTTCAAGTAGCTGCCGAGCGGAACAAAATCGCGAAGCAAACCCTCCATTCTTTGTAATTGCACGCTCAAAAAAAAACGTGCGCTAACGCAGAAAACCGCGATTCGCGCGCGTAAAAGCGCATTGATTTCGCGGTGGGTATTCGTTGGGAGTGAGGTGCGAACGATGAGGAAGCGGGAGGAGACGAGCGAAAGAGCGGCGCAAAAAGCCGCTGATTAGCTGCCCGGAATACGCCAGTTCGAAACTCTGAAGTAATGGTTGAGTGCGTAATCCCAGTTTGTCAGATACGCCATCAAGCCGACGAGCGCGCCGAAAACGAGGATGTTGGCGAGCATCGAGTTGCGCTTCCAGATGAACCAGTAGACGCCCAAGCTGATGAGCGCAAGCACGCCGCAGTAGACGTAGAAGTATGGGTCATCCTGAGAGAGTCGGAATTGCATAGAGAGAAGGAGCTTTTGGGTAACTTCGTCCTATTATAGCGGACTTACGAGCGATTCCCAAGGTGAAAAGGCACTGCGACGCGGGTAATCTCGCGAACGGCGTCCTGGAGGGTCTCCCGGTCGACCGGTTTCTCGAGAACGCGTATTCGGTCGCCCGATCCGAACGGATTCGGGCCGATCCCGGCAGTGCTGCCGCTGAGGAGGAGAGTCGGAGTGGCGGGGAAGCGCTGCCGGAGAAGGTTTAGAAGGGGTTCTGCTGAGTGCTCGCCGAGGCGATAATCCGTGATTACGGCGTCATACGCGGCTTTGGTTACGGCTCTGACGGCCGCGTGGACGGATTCCGCAGAATCCACCACGAGCGCGAGTGGGGAGAGATAACGCGCCAACATTCGACAGGTGGCGGGATCATCGTCGACGATCAAGATCCGCGAGACGACTGGACCCGGCCGTCTGGAGATCTCGGTTTCTGCCCTCGGAAGCGCCAACGCAAACGTTGATCCACCGCTCACATTCGGCGCGTAAGAAAGAGACGCTTGATTCAGATCTGCGAGAGCTTTGGCGATCACGAGGCCAAGGCCGGTTCCCTGCTTACCCGCGCTGTTGCTCAACCGACTGAATTCCCGAAAGAGGAGATGGCGCTCTTCAGGAGGTATGCCGGACCCCGAATCGGTAACATTCAATGTGACCAGGTGATCGCTCAGCGTAGCGCTCACGGAAACGACACCTTCCTCGGTGTATTTCAGCGCGTTCGAAATAAGATTCGCAAGTATTCGGCGGAGATGACGCGCATCGCAGAGCACGGAGACCTCAGGGAGATCAACCGTCGTAATTCGGAGGTTGCCGTCACGGCCGGCAGACTGGAAGTCCTCGACAAGATGCCGAACGAAAGGGCACAAAGAAATGGCTCGAATGCTGGGTTCCAGCATTCCCTTCTGATGCTTCGTGTAGTCGAGAATATCGCTCAGAACATCGAGCTGATCGACCAGGCACGACTCAATTACTCTCAGCTTGCGGCGCTGTGCTTGATTGAGATTGCCGTCGGCGTCGCTGAGAAGATCACGGAGAGAATAGAGCGCAGAATTTCCGGGTGCCCGGAGATCATGAGAGATCCCGATTAGGAAGTCGCGTTGCCGGTTCTGCTCCGCGATCCTTTCGCGCACGCGAGACGCCGCGACGAACGATCCCGCGCAATATTCTGCAAGCGAGTTCACGAAACGAGCCTCTTCATCCGTAAGCTCTGCGGTCCGATCCCTGAAACCCAGCCAAAACAATCCGCTCCTGGAATTTCCATAGGTCAGTGGAATGCAAAGCGCCGCTCGAACATCGAAAATGGAGAGATCGGCGACCACGCCCACTCGCGAGCGGCTCCACTTCCACGCATCCGGCCCGGTATCAATCCATGTGTCCAACTCAGAAAGCAGCATCTCGGCGGATCTTCCCTCCGGCAGACCGTTGAGGTGTTCGATCCGGAGCCCTTCTCTGTTGCTCCATTGGCCGATTGCGACAACTTTGAGCCGACCAGAAAATCTTTGTAGGAGTAGCTCGCTGACCGTTCGCGCAGCAGCGGCCGCTTCGTCAGAGACACTTGTCATGCGCTTGCCGATCGAAAGCGTTGTATCCGGTTCATGAAACGAGCGCTTCGATTCGTGAATGAGATTTCGCACAAATCGCAATGCACACTGAAAATCCGGATTGCGAATCCGATTCGAGCTTCCTGACTGTTCGCCGCTCAGCAGATTCCCTAGCTCTCGAAGGAAGCGTCGACAATCTCGTCGAAACGAGAGCTGTATTGCGCCGAAAATCACCAGAGCGAAGAAACAGAGCTGAAGCAACTGCGGTTGGATGAGCGAGACAATCATTGCGAGCTTGCGGCGTAGTTCGAGGTGAGGTTCTGCAGCCACGCGACGAGAACCCGCGGGTCATCCTGCTTGCGGACATAAGCGTTGGCACCGAGAAGTGCCAGCTCCGCTTCGAGAAGTTGGTCGGAGTCAGATGTCAGCATGCAGACGGGTGTGCTCCGGTCGGTCTTTCGCAGTTCGTGTACGAAAGCTGGACCGTCCATAGAAGGCATATGCACGTCGCAGATGATTGCACCGAACTTCGATTCGCTTAGCGAATGAAGAGCCGCCGGGCCGCTTGCGACTCGAGTTGGCGCGAACCCACGCTGCTCAAGGACAGATTCAAGGATAATCAAGAAGCGAGGGTCATCATCGATAAGGAGAAGTGGGATTGGCGCCGTCGGCATGGCAATAGCTTTGGTCGTTGTGAGCGCGGCTTCGGGAAGAGTGTCTGGAGAAACTATTCGAATCGGGCGCGACGGGCCGTCAAAGCCGTCCCAAGTGTAGCAAATCACGACGCGCTCAAAGCTTCGTGTGAGTGCGGCGCGGTAGCGAACCCCTGATTCCGAATCGAAGCTCAGCTCTGGATTTACCTGAAGCACCTCTCTCAGCGAGCGGAATATGCTCGCATCCAGCTCCCCGGAGAAACGACGTCCGTTGGAAACAAATTCATAGGTGCCATCCGTGGGGTGTCCGATGAAAACCTCCTTCGCTCCGAGCTTCGAGGAATCCGAAGCGAGCTGAATAAGGATGTCGCGTAGATCGTCGTCGCACACAGTCGAATTTGGCATCAAACGCCATCTCTGCCACGCCGTGTCGATATCTTCAGCGAATCCAAGCAAAATCTGAACCCCTCGTTGCTCGAACTCCTGTACATCGATCGCATCCGGATCTGCGACAGCCAGGGCGTAGCCGGCAGGCGCGACGACCGAGCTTTGTGGAACCGCATAGTGCGCTCGCAGTGAAGAGGGATCATGACCGCTCCAACGAATGAGCTCGTCGGTAGGCGGGTCGACACTCGTTGCCACACCTATGCCGATTTGACTCGCCACCGACTGCAGAAGCTCGCACCGTGGGGTGTTCTCATACTCGGCAAGTCTTCCAAGAAGATGAGATCGACCACACTCGCGCCCGATGATTGCGAGGTCTTTGGCGCCGCATCGAGCGAGTAGGGCGCGTTCGAATGAGGAATGGCCACGCTGGGTGAAATAGCCCATAAGAAGACCAAAATACGAAGTCAAAACATCGAACATCAGGCTCACCCCAATTGAAGTCGGACGGGGAGGACGAGCAACTCATTGAGCTGAAGCCGAGTCCCGAGTAAGCCGCTGGTGAGTCTCATCGTAAGCGCTCGGGGCGTTGCTGTTACTTCACTGCAGAGCAGCAATATCCTAGGTAAGTAGCGAACTTCGGGCTCGGTGTCTGACCGATACACGGGAGCGAGCGGCAGTGAATACAAGAACCGCCCACTTGTTTTCGATTCACGAGCGAGCTCTTCCATGAAGCGCTCACACCGAATCGGTTTGTTGAAAGAGGAAACACGAGGTGTCATAAGCTGGGGATACACCGCCGAATCGCCCTCGCTCATAATCTCGATGAGAGACCCGTCACTCGGATCCGTCGTTGCCCGAAACAGATGTGCTGAAACTTGGACTTCAACATCTGGGGCGCCCTTTTGGTCTCGGGAATTGAGAACATTCTCTCGAATACCTTCGGCTA
Source organism: Bdellovibrionota bacterium (assembly GCA_046328905.1). Taxonomy (GTDB): domain Bacteria; phylum Bdellovibrionota_C; class UBA2361; order SZUA-149; family CAZDWZ01; genus JAXLVP01. The sequence goes on along the minus strand of JAXLVP010000001.1, from coordinate 1,859,443 downwards.
CCTCGCGGAGCAGGCCAAGAACACTCTCCGGTTCGAGTCTTTCGGTGTAAGAATCCGCGATACCGTGTAGATGTTTCGACGCAAGATGTACGTTCATTCCGCTTCGGACAGCGTCAGCGAGGGCGGCCTTCTCATGGAAAAAGAGTCCCACGTCTATCGCAGCAAATAGAAATAGGAGCGCAAGCGGGGTAAAGAGCACCATTTCAAGCATCGCTGTACCATGTGGCTCTAAGCTGTGAACGAGGAGACGTTTCATGTGCTAGCTCCGTAATGCGACCCGTTGCCCGGAAAGCGTTACCGCCGGCCCAACTTCGTCGAGGAGGCTTTCGGGGTCGTCGGCACGAATGACGCGGAGTAACCCTCCAGGTGTGTTCACCGCAATCTTCTCGAGGGCTTCGAATCGTTGCTCGAGCTGGTTGCGATCGCTTGGGCTTAATCCAGGATGAAAGTACGAAACTACAATCAGCTGTGCATAAGCTGCGGAACAACGCTGAACGAGTTGCTCAAGGGAAGGCGATCCATTCGCTGGATCAGGAAGGAAGTCAGTAAGGACCACTATTTTACGAAGAGCCATAGTAGCCGAGTTCCCACGGGTCTTGAGCTCCGCCGGTGATGGGAAAGGAAGCGCCCCACGATCTGTCAACTCAGTGAGCGCGGCCGCGAGAGAGCCCGAGATATTCGGATATGCGATATGGCCGGGAAGGGAAAGCTTTGCCGCGTCCCAATAAATTGCTTGGGAAAGGGTAAGAGCGTTTGTGAGATAGCAATCGGTAAAGTGCCCGGTGACAAAATGAGGACCGCCGCAGACGGTGTGGCTCAGTCTCTCAGGGCATACGGAGCTAGGCTGTTCCGGCACGGGGATTGCGTATTGTTCGTCGATTCCCGTCGCCGCCTCCGAAATCAGCATGCAAGCTTCGTCGCCGAGCAGCTGATCGAGCTCGACGTAATCACCCCAGTGCGCCTGCGCCCTGTTTGATTGCGCCTTGGGAAAACCTCCGACAGCGCCATGGAATGATGTTGGATCGTCACTCTCGGAATGAATATGTCGGACGATTCGGAAGCCTTGATCGGACAGACCACCGGGAGAAAATATCACGGCTAGACGGTTTGAACCAATTGCAGACAGCCCATTTGCGATGCCGATCGCGGCAACCTTGAGAGGAGTGAAGCTTGGGTTGAAACAAGATTGAGTCGCCCAACGCTTGAAATCGCGGCGGTTCCAGTCGAGTGACCAATTCCAACCAAGCGCATTGCGTTCTGCATGGCGAACTGGTCGAACGCAGGAGAAGTAACTCGCTGCGGGCCAGTCGAACTCAGCACCCCATGAGTCGAAACGGAAACTTGGTGCCGATGAGGTCGGAAGACTCAGAGGAGGACGGAGCGAGGAGCCGTCCGAGAGTACGAGTACTGCATCCGTTGGAACGATTTGAGCTACCGCGGTTCTCGAGATGCTGAACACAGTGGGAGTGAAGAAATTGACGACGAAAGCGAACGCGGGACGATAGTATCCTCGAATCGCGACGCCGATTGCCGAATGACTGTCGTCTGGAACGAACGCCTGAATTTCTGCGTTGGGGAGCGAGAGCGATTTGGCACTTTCCGCTATAAACCGTATCGCATCTTCCGTCCTCGGAAGAAGATTTGCGGCTTGAAGTGCAATCCGGTCGGCGTCTTGCTGGAGCTTATCGCGGCAAGCGTTCCAGCCGGAAATGTCCACGGCGACAGAAGTGAACGTTATCGCGATAGGAAGAACGAAGAGAAGGTAAAGCGCAGCATGTCCCCCGTAAGCAGGCTGTTCCGTGTTTTTTGGGAAGAAGCTCATGGCAGCTCCTCGAAAGCCGGCGCTCCAAATCGACCCAAGCCAGCAAGCTCTCGGACCTCGACCTTTCGATTGTGTATCGGAATGTCCGCTCGACCGATTATGGCGCTGAATGGGAACGTAAGCGGCATCCGATAGGTGAGATCGATGATTGTTTTGCCTTGCTGACCGAGATTTATGTCGATCGAGACGCAACCGGCGGCGTCGCAGTCTGCCATCGAACCGGGAAGTACCTGCTCTATTTGTTTCAATCCGATCTTTTTCGCCGCGGCGAGGTCGACGATGGGCAACCGCTCGGAGTCGGGCGTGGTTTCAGAGGCGGCCTCGCTTCTGCACGCCGCGCCGGTGAAACATTCGCTGGGTCCCGATGGGAAGCTCTCAACCGGGAAGCGTCCGAGAAACCGATCCTCTCCACATTTGAGTGATTGCTTCGCCGTGTAGCGGTTCGTGCATGCTGGGACGTCGATGCGAAACGTGGATAGCTGTGCACAATCGGATTCAAGTAACGTCTGAACGGTGTCTCTGTAATCGGCGGAAGCTTCGAGCTCGATGCTCGAATCGGACAGCTGAGGGAACTCCGAAGTTGCATACGCGCGCAAACGCGCCTCCAGAGTCGCCGGTTCGCCGACGCAGTTTTCCAGATTGTTTCGGATTGGCAGAAACGACGGTATTTCGAATTCCGGATCAGAAGCAAATGGGTAAACCGCCGAAGCGAACCTCCGCTGCTCAGAGATGATCTGCGTGGAAATTCGAGTGCCGGAAGATAGACCGAATGCTTCGGCAGGAGGGCTCCAGGTTGCATCCGTATGCTTGAGTATCGGATTGTCGTTTCGTCTTCTTTGGGTAGTATGACGTATGGTATCGGTGCCGGTTAGCTCGCGACCATCATCGTCCACTGCACGAAAAGACACCACCCAGCGGGGAGGTGTGAGCTCAAGTGGAGTGTCCCAGGAGAAAGTTTTCGGTGCCGTAACAGGAAAGATGGGCGCATCCGCAGGTTGTTCAGCGTTCAGCGCAGTTGCTTCCTGACGTGACATGTTCGCTATGTTTACGGCAGCAGGGCATCTGCTTGGTATTCCGTAGTTGCCGTCTGAACGGTAGCTCACTTCTGTTCGACCGTCGCCGCAGGGAATCGATCTTGTCGCTAGCGGAAGGGAGCACTGGGCTGGGAGATCTGAAATCTCGAGCTCTCGTACCTGTTCTTCTTTCCAGGTACGAAATGCTCGTTCCGGATGCTGGCTGAGATATAAGGCGCACTCAGATGAGAGCGAAGGGTGCGCCCCGTCGCAGTAAGCGCCTCGAATGGCCTTCGAGCATTGCGGTACCTGCGGCATTTGAACGGTGAACGCATCTTGCGCATCGGCTTCCGAATCAATGAGCAAAGGTTCTTCGATAAGCCGACAGTTCAGATTGAGCTCTTCGCCGTGCTCCGCACTGCAGGCCGGGCAGGGCTGACCACGAGCTTCGCTCCAGTCGGCCGGCGCCGCAATTTCTCGATGGCAGTGTCTAAGCTCTGAGGGGATCGTCGCGTAATTATCGAAGTAGTGTTTGAACGTTACAGCGATGTCTACGTCACCGCCTTTTACCATCATGAAGGCCCGGAATCGGTAAGCTCCTCCCCGCTCGACCCGCAGCCCCCAATGCTGAATGTCCCCATTAGGGCATGCGGGGTCTCTTCCGTCCGCAAGAGGAAGGCCGGTCTTCGTATCGCGCTCAAGTGGCCCGCGGAGACGAAGATCGTAATTGCGCGAGAATGACCGATTTTGTCCTGTGCCATGAACTACGTCGGAGGCGCTCGAGCCGTCCCGACCGCCGAGACATTGAACAAGCGGAGTCGGCTCCACGGCTGGCAATGTCCCGTCTGTTTGCGACTTCCTTTCCCGGTCGGACCAATCTGAATAGGTTTGTGCAGACAAGGTCTCGATTTGCAGACCCCATGTGCCGTTGTTGAGCGTACTGACTCCATGGCCGTCGTTCGCCCAACGGATTTTTGGGGATTGATCAGGTCGAAGAGCGACTACAGTCGAGAACGTTTTGACTGCGATAAAGGCGGCCGTTCGGAAATCGACAGGTTCAGCTCCAGCAGCAGTGAACGCGCCACACGCATGCGCCGACCCGCACTGCAGGTCCTCGCCTGGGGAAGAGAGCCGTGGAACCTCAAAATATGGAGTAACGAACTCGATGACCTTAAACGTATCCAGATCCTCTCCTCGGCGAAATCGAACCGCTTGTGTGGGTAGGGTGGTCGTTCTTGCTGTAGGCAGTGCGATCGGGCGAGTTCTGCCTGCTGTCTGCCCGTCCAGGCGAATCCAGCTCCAATTCTCGAGTCCCAGATCACGTACCGAACGTTCGTAGACCGGATCCATGTCGGGAAAATTCGGATCGAACAGTGGAGTGAAGTAACCTGTGGTAGTCAAATCGGAGTCAATGGAAAGGAAGCGTCGCTCGAACTTATTGAGCTCCGGTGTATACAATTTTTGCGTTACTCGATGGGTCGTATACGATATCTGAGGTGCCATGACTCGATGGATCTCAAACGCATCGAAAACCGCTTCCCATTTCTGTTCCGTGACCGCAGCTTTGTAGCTGTACCTATCGGTCCACTGCGATGTGACAGACGTTTCTGGTGACAAACGATACCAGTTACGCTCACCTCGAGGCGCCTCGACCGACACGGAAGAACAATTTCCGTCGGTGGGGTCGATGCAACGGGCCATCTTCTGCGCAGCCTGCTCTAAAGCGTTTTCGACTGCTGTGTATCGAACGAGATTATGAAAAAGCAGTAGGAATAATATACCACCGCTAATCGAAAGGGCGCTCCCCAGAGCGACACTCCCAGAGTTCGCTCTGTGAGCTGGATGGACGAGTCCCATACGGCGGGCGAAAGACCAAGTGATCATGGTTGCGCACCTCCCGTTATCGAGTTCGCGATTTCGTTGTTCGCTCCGCCGTTCGACTCAGAGACGAAACGTGGCTGCTTCTCTAAGGACTCCTTGAGAGAGAGAAGGGGAACTATTGGAACTGCTACCGTGAGTGCCATCAGGCCGAGGACTGACGTGAAGACAGGGAATACGACAAAGTTCTCGAGCCGCTTGACCCGTCGTTCTACCGACAGACGCCACTGGTTTTGTGCGTGATCGCTCAAGCTTCGAAGTGACGGAATGAGCTCCCCTCCCTCTCGCCCCGTAATGTCCAGGTGAAGCATCACGTGTTTTACCGGCTGATGTGGGGTGCAGCTCGACACCGATTCGAGAGCTTCCTCGAGCGGAATGCCGTTCGCCGAAAGCTGATACGCCGCGCGGAAGAGTTGAGTAACGGTGTCGGCGCTTCCTTTCTTGGTCCTCGCCTGAACCACACGTTCGAGCGCCGGAAGTATTCCGAGCCCGGATTCAACTAAGAGGACGATCGACTCTAAAAACAGAGGCAAGACAAACACAACGCGACGTGTTTCCTCCCCTTCGCAGACACACAAGAAGATGAGAATTCCGGCGCCGCTGAAGACGAGCCCTCCAAGAGTTCCGATGACACCACAGAGCGGGCTCCATCGTGCTCCGAGAATCGCGCCGAGCAACGTGATCAAGCCGCAAAGCAGCGTCAGGGTGAGCCGCAAGCGATCGCGATGATCCGGAGTAACGAATCCAGCCCTTCCGAATCGGTCACCGAATCGCTCCAGTTGTAGCGCTGGAATCCTTTTCCGAGGTTCGCTCTCGTTGTGTACGAGATCAGGATCTGGAAGCCGGTCGAGCTTTGCGTTTTCTACGCTCCGTCGATCGAGCGCGACAAGTTGAGCCGTCACGACAAAGGCTCCCCCTGAGATCAAAAATAGAACAACTGTTGTGTGGTTCATGGCCGGAAGTTGCTCATTTGTTTCAATGCAATGTGCGAAACGATGATGATCAACGCGCCCGTCGAGGCAAGAAAGTTCGCCGCCGGATCGTTCACGATGAGCTCACAGAAACGCGGAGTGCGAACAGCGATCAGTGCCAGTAGAAAAGGCGCGAACACGAGGAGGATGTTCGCAGTCATTCTCATGCTCGCTGTGCTTACTTCGGCGCCTTGTATCAGCGTGGCCCGGGAATTGCTTACTTCGGCTAAGCGATAGAGTGTCGGCGAGAAGCGGCCTCCGTTTTCCAGAACGAGTAAAAAAGCTGCTCTGAAAAGCTCCAGCTCAGGGAGTCGAATGCTCGACCCGAATTGAGCGACCGCGGCCTCTCGTGACAATCCCACGCGCAGGCGATGAAGAAGAGAATCGACTTCAACCCGCAGTAAATTGTCTTTCGCTAGCATCCGTGTTGCACGCTCGAGCGCCTCGTATGGCGTTAGGCCGGCCTTCACGCTGGACGCCGTGGCGAGAAGCATCGTCGGGTAGTCTTTGGAAAACGACTGTGCCCGACAGAGAATGAGTTGATGGAGCCGTAGAATCGGTATCGCCGCTCCCAGCAGAAATACAATTGGCACGAGCACGCGCGATACGAGGAACGTCGATAGGGCTGCACACAGCAACCCGCAGAGGACAACGAACGAACCGTAGGTGAGAGGTGAGACGCGCAGTCCAGCCTGGCTGAGCAGATCGGCAGCTCGTCCTTTTGGTTCGAGAAGCGCATGGGACTTCGACGTGTGAAAATCCGGCGTGACGCCGTAGTCGTCCTGATCGAAGGCGAAAAGGCGGAGAAGCTCCGCTCTTCTCCGAGCTGAAGTGAATGGTCCAAACATAGGGTCTCTCCTTTTCGCCAATACATTTCGCGCAACTGTGTGGCTCGGCTTCAGCTCGGATAGCTTCGGTAAAGGTCTGCCGCATCGAATCCAATCAACGACCCGGAATGAGGGAGCATGCTTCCATTTCTCAGCATTGGCTCGGTAAAAGCGCTGACTCCCGACTCCCGGCGCCACGCTGGGTGCGCTTCGTGTGGATGATATCGAAAGATGGGGGAGAGCTGGATTGCTCCGTCTATGAACGACCCGACCTCAGTCACCTCGACGATTCGCCGCTGCCTTCTCAGCTTATCGAGTCCGAGATAGACAACCACGGAAACTGCGTTTGCAATCTGTCTGCGGAGGGTGTCGGCGCCGACTCCGGGCTGCGCTCGGGCGAGGAAAAGCTCCAATCTGGAGAGAGCGTCCTTTGCGCTCTTGGCATGGATGGTGGACATACCTGCGTGGCCGGACGAGCAAACGTCGATAAAGGCTTCTGCCGCCTCCGAGTCCCGCATCTCGCCGAGAATTAGCCGGTTCATCGCCATTCGCATTCCGGTTCGAATCGCAAGTGCGGGAGGAATCTTCCCTGCGCCCTCGGTATTCGGTTCGCGAGTGAGGAGCGTGCGCACGAACTTTCGTTCGAGCGCCAACTCGTGAGTGTCCTCGATGATCAGAACTGCCTCGGGTTCGGGAATGCTCCAAGTGAGCGCCCTAACAAGCGTTGTTTTTCCGGTCCCGACCTCGCCGGCAATGAGGACTGTCGCGTCTCCGCACGCGACGACGGACGCGAGGTAATCGAGAATTGCTTGGGGTGCGAGCTCCTTATGAGCAAGAGATTCGAGAGAAATGGCTCGATGCCTCGCGATGCGCAGGGTGAGCATCGGGCCCGAGCCTGGCGGCGAAAATGATTCGTGCGTGACGCATGCTCGGATGCTCGGGTCGATTGCTGCATCCACGACAGGGGTCGCCGAGGTGCATGACTTGCTCGCACGCTTCAAAAGATTCTCTACAAACGCTCGATATGTGTCCTGATCGGCAAATCGCAAACCTGTTTGCACGTTTTCACGATTTCTTTGAACGCTAATATCGTCAAAGCTACGCACGATGATGTCGTTGATTTCGGGATTTTCAATAAGCGGAGTGAGAATATCGTAATGTTCGAACGACGCGTTCAGAACGGCTACCACAGCAGTACGCTCCCGCTCAGAGAGATTCTCTCCCTGAAGCCGCTCAACATGCTGAATAAGACGGAGAAGCTCCGCTTCTTCCGGCTGCTCACGGGGATACTCTAGATCGCTCTGATCGATTAGCTTTTTGGTTTCGCGAACGACATACTTAGCGGTCGCAGTGAGCTCGACCTTCGGGGAGCGGAACGGCGCGTCGACAGGAGAGAGATGCGCGCCATAAAACCGACGAGTGATTTCCTCAGGCGACGGCGACAAGTGTGAGCGTTGCATAAGGCCTCACTGAACAGGACTTGCGGGCGGGGTGGTGGCATTTGGGGTGAGCTTGGCGGGCGAGGTCGCTAGCTGTGCCGGTGTGTCCGTTTGCAGCCAGCCTTGCTCGTCGCTGTAAATCCAACTGGAGCCGTCCGGACCGCGAGCGTGTCCTCTGTATGAATGCTTCAACGGTTTTGAGGGGCGGCCTTCCTCAAAAACTTTTCGTTCGGTCGTTTCAGTCACGACTGTCGGCGCTCTATCTTGAGAGCCCCGAAGAGCGAACGTAAGCTTTCCGAGATTCGCCGCGGTCTTTATCTTCAGCGTATCGGATTGGTTCGTCAGGAGAGTCACGGTCGTCGGAGTCTTCGGAGCGATTTGCTCCGCCGCCAGCGGTTCTGCGGATCTTCCAGCGGAGACTATTTTGATATTTTCGGCGATCACGAATGTTTCGAGGCCGCTCTGGCCGTCTTTCACCGGCCGCACGAGTATCACGTCGACATAGTTTCCAGACTGCGCCCAACCCTCGACAGCCGACTCTGCATCGACCCGAACTGTTATCGCGCGCATGCCGTCCGGAATTGCGAGAGCTACCTGATTGTTGTCCAACCGTCCTTCGGTAACTGCAGAAATGGGAATCGGAAGCAGCTCCGGAAGAGGAGTCAAGGCCACTGCATTTCCGTATTGCGCCATGTCTAAGATGTATTCGCTTGAGAGCCTCGACTTTGGCCACTTCAGCAGGGTAGTCGGCACACCGCCGATTCTTTCTCCCCGTGCGATGGGTCGTGAGGGGGTTTGTACGAGAACGATGTCATCGTCGTTCACAATCCGGAGGGGCGGCTCACTCGTTCTTGGCGCGGCCGCGGGCGGCCGTGCAGCAAATCCGATAAAGGGGACCAGACATGCGAAAGCGCTTGCCGCGAAAAGATTGAGCGCGCGGGAGGAGCTGCGGATCCTTTTTGGTCGTTGAGTCGTGCGACGCATAATTTCCTTTGATCAAGTACATAAGCCGGTGGCTCGGAGTTCACCGGTGACTGGTGGCGCAAGGTCGATGCTTTTCTGGCGAAGAGCGGTTAGGGGGCAGTTTGGTTGGACGCGCCGGCGTTCGTCCCGGGTACCGTGTGCTGAAGGCTACTAATGTCGACGGACGCGAAATAAGTAGAGAGCTTGTCGTAGAAGGCAAAAAGTCCGAGCGACATCGTGACAATCGCTCCGATGAAGAGCACCTGTTCGAGAGCGAGGCTCCCTCTCTGATTGAACTGGGTTATTTTTGAACGCATTGGAACTGCTCAGATAGACGGTTGTCGAGGTTCTGTCCTCAATGACCGAAAAGTTATTCATGAAAACCCGCAAGGTAACCGCCGAAATGGCGAAGGAAGATCGGAAGCGAAAGCGCAGCTGCGGCCGCGGCGCAACTGACAAAAAGCGCGTATTCGAAAGTGAATGAACCGAATTGAGCCGGATCGAAAGAGGGGGCGACAATCGGTCTGCTGTTTGCTGATTCTGAAATTGGTTTTGGTGCACGATAGAGCACTTGGCCGGCGGTCGAATGGACCGGCGCCGGCAAATTCGACAAATCGCTTTCAAGATTGAGGCTCGTTGGCTTCAGAATTGAGAGTCCGGGGGGCTTCGGTTTCGGCAGCTTCAGGGAACGTGAAGAAGGAGTTGGGCTCTGCGCACCTCGAAGAACTCCCCGTAACCGCCGATGCAACGAAGCGAAAACGCTTATTCGTTTCCAAGGAGTCGACTCGAAGGAGGGATCTAAAATTCCGGCTAGGCAATCTTCGAGCGCGCGCTGAGTCTTACGATTACCCTCGGTATAGAACGTATTGCCCGTGCCGATCCACCCGGAAGCGCGACCGTCGTACGGAAGTGTGCGTAGCGGGAAGCGGAGATCTCTCTTATTCATCGAAAGATACGCTCGTATGTCGGCCTCAGTGAGGCCGTTTGTGATCAGGGCGTTGATCGCGAGCGTAATTGCACATTCTCCCGGGATGCGTTGGCAGTCGCGGAGCTTCCGACTCAGAAGGTGAACTGCGGCTGCTTCGTTCGAGGAGACAATCAGGCGATGATTCGCTCGAGCGCAAAGCGCGAAGGGCAAGACGCCTTCCGCCGCCGCGAGATCGACAAGTACGAGATCAAACATCTCTTTCAGCGTCTCGACGAGCGACAGTGTATGTTCGAATCGAGAGCTGTCGCGTAGCCACATTTCGCGAACATCATTTCCACCGGCGGGTGGCAGGAGAGCAGTGATACCGCTTGGTGCCTTCGAAAGCATTCGCTCGAGCACCGAACGTTCGATTGGCAGCCCATCTGACAACGCTACAGTGTAATCAGCTGATTGCCACCTTGGAGACGCGAGATATTGAAGGAGCGCGGCCGTAAGAGAGAGATCGATCACGACCGAACGTTTACCCAATGTCTCTGCAGCATGAGCTAATCCCGAGACGACTGAAGTTGTTCCTATTCCGCCCTTCACGCCGTCAACAATCAGTAACGATCCTTGGTTGCGGAGAGGTTGTCGGTCTTGTGCACGACAGATGCCATGTATCAGCCTCATCGGTGAGTCGGACGGAGAGAACACATCGTTCGCTACCTTTTCAAAACGCCGTAAAGCGCGAAGAGAGTAGGACTCTCCCGGCAAGATTACGAAAAGTGTTGTCTGTGCGAATGCCGTCCGTAGCTCTCTGGCGCTGGTATACGCTTCTTCCAGAGCGAATCCCGGCCCCAAGGCGATGAAGTCGGGGGTAGCGGAAAGGGTCACCTCCTCCTTCGATGCAGGAACTATCTCTGGCACGCGAACGTGCCCAAGCGCAGCTCGACACTGTTCATAGGCCGACTCGATGTATTGCTGTAGGCGCAGACGGTCGGATGCGGTTTTATCGACGCACACGAATCTCATGGAACGACACCCGCGAAGCTACGTGAATTAGGATGACTCGGCCGCACCGTCTTAGAGATGGAGGAGGCCGCCCCCGATAACCTCCCTTGACGAACAAACCTCCGCGAACTCATACTGGAATCCTGAGCAAAGTTCGTATTCAGGAATTCCCCAAAAGCGGCATGTCCCACGGTTACAGATATCCCCGAGGTGGGCGAGGTGTGCGAAGCGTTGTCGCTGCGGCGACGCTGCTCGTCTGCGTACGCGACGTTCGCGCGGACGCGGGAATCACTGTGTCGGGGTTGAGCTTCGATTGTCGCGACTGTTCGACCAATGCGGGGCCGCCATGTCAGGTCACGTTGGGGAAAGAGCATCGAATGCTCTCGTGCGACGCTGCGGTTACCGAGCTTCTCAACCAGGCGGTGAAAGACGCTGACACGGAGCATCCGAGCGCTGCGGAGCTGCGGAAGTTTCTTCTCGCTTCCACTGTGCCACCGGAGAGCGCAAAGGCAGCCCTGTCTCTGCTCATGCTCAACGAAACAGGTCGAAGGGCGCTGACACAGGATGCTTATTCGTTTGCTTCCAAATATGGCCCGGTCCTTGCGACGCTGGTCAGCAACAAGAAGTCCGAATCCGAAGTATGGATGGCATATTGGAAGCTGCCTTCTCAGGAAGGCATCCAGCTCGACGGGGCTCTCCGTGCAGCCATCCTCGCGCATCGCGAGGAGCTGACCGCCGCAGATCTGTTTCAAGACCTCTCGATTGTCGACACCGAAAAGGATGTCGCTGAGCTCAAGGTTTACGAGGCTGCATTGACCGGAAGCCGCGACGAGCTTGCGAAGAGCGTGAAGGATGCTCGCGAGTACATCTCCCGATGCGTCGATACCGACAACGCTGCGACACAATCCTGCGTGCCCGAGACGAGGAGAGGATTGCCCGGCCCGGTTATCAAATACCTCGAACGGGTGCAGGTGCAGCGGATAGTGAACGCTGCCGCGACAGGGAAGCTGTCGTCTGAGCAGATTTTGGAGCGGCTGCGGCAAACGAATTTCAAGGAAGCCCGCACGCCGGCGGCTCATGATCTGGTGCGTGACATTCTGCAGAATGCTCCAGCGCTGCCGTATGAAGAGCGCACGAAGGTGCTCTCCGAAGAAAACGAACCGATGTTGCAGGTCTTTGCGGAAAACGACAAAGGGATCGCCGGAGTCTATGCCACCGCGCTTTGTAAACAGGCAGAGGAGCTGTGGGAGCATGAGCAGGTGAAACCTGCGCTCCATCTTTTGGAGCTTTCGTTCAAGATTGTGCCGGAATCGTTCGAAGAGCGTGTGCGGTTGATCTCTCGTATCGGCGAATCGCCGCTCTACCAAAATGACACTGCGCTCCAGGATCAGTTTCTGAGTGTCGTCGAAGCGCACAAACCTCCGGACCCGGAAGTGTTTCGCAAACGACTGCTCGGTGTCTTTGCGATCCTCGCGGGGCTCTCGTTTCTCTGGATGATTGCCGTCTATACGTTCAAACAGCGCAAATACGCCGCCGAGCAGGCTGCGCTCGAGATGGAACGCGATGAAGCGGAGCTGATGGTGCTCCTCGAGTTTTTTGGGCTTACTGAGAATGATACTGTGCAAGAGCTCGCGAGGCGATACCGGAAAAAGGCGAAAGAGACTCATCCGGACATGCAGCGCAGCGGAAGCGCGGAATTTCAGGATCTGCTCGAGAAGTATCAGCGTGCTCGAGAGCTGATGCTCAAATATTCGGTCGATGAGACGAGTGAGCCGTTCGACGAAACCGTTGATGAAGACGGCGAGGAGTCGGCCTCCGAAGACTAGCGAACGAGCGGGGAATTCAGGCAGCGTAGGCCCAAAGGCAAGACGCTGGAAAGAAGCGGGTGCAGGACAGAACATCATCGAGCTCCTGGCGCGCGGTCGATTTCTGAATCGGACTATACCTCAACAAAAACGTGGAACCAGTCCACCGCGCCAGTTGATGTCGTGCTGAATCTGCGACAGCGCGCCGGAGCGGAGATCACGTCATCGAGAGCAAGATGGTTCGAGTTTCGTTCCACCATGAACCGAAGCCGAACACGTTTGAAGTGTCTCCGCGGCTATTTCAATTTCAAGATGCTTCAGCTAAGAGCTTGCGATCGTGGCGGCTCGGTGCTCGTCCACGACTTCCCAGGAATCACAATGTCTCAGGTGTATCGTGAGCTCAACACTCGCCACTCTCGAGCTGCTCTCTGTTTGTTCGGATCGTCTCTCGCACTCACTTCGAAGCCCGTTGGGTGTGGGGCTCAGCGTGCTCGATGACCTTGCAAAAGGAATGTCGCTGTCGGCGCTGGAGATTCAAGACGGAAAGGATTCTTTGTTGCGCGGGATCTCGATCATCGAAAGCTTGCGCGATATCGCTCAGCCGCTTTCGTTTGCGCCGAAGCCGGTTGCACTGAATGAGCTGATCGAAGACGAGCTTATCGTTCACCTTGGGAAACAAGTTGTCGTCGAGCACGAGGCCGAGCTATCGCCGGTACTTTTTGCTGACAGGAAGCTTCTCGGTCGAGCGCTGCGCTTGTGCGCCACGTATCTGATAGCGAAAGGAAGTCGGCACAATTCAGTCTCGCTCAGCTGGGTATATGACAATTCGAGCGATATGACAGAATTTGTATTCTCTACCTGCCGTGGGAGCTCCTCTCGTCCGCGCTTCGATGACCTTCCGCCACTGCGTGAGCTTCTTCAGTCTGAACACTCGGCTGAAATTGTCGGGCTGATCTTCGCTGAGCACGTTGTGGAGCTCCACGACGGTGAAATCCGCAAGACTCGCCAGGGCCGGACGCAGGAGCTCAGGATTCGGCTCCAAAATACTTTGCACCACATTCCGTAGATCAGGTGCTTCGCGAGAGCACACTTTTTTTGTAGTTCGGAACAATCAATCTGAACGCAAGAACGGTGTTATATGCTTCGTATATTGCTTTTTACCTGGCTCTTCCTTATGCCTGCGATTGACCCCGATCGTCTGGGGGATCAAGTCAGAGGTCAACCGAAGTCGGACCTCGATCAGTTGGGCGAACTTCTGGTGAAAACGCATCAAGATCTCGACGAAACGCGCGATACTGTTGCCTCGATTCTGAACTCGATTGTTGCTCACATGAAGGAGAGCGACAACGAGACTTTCAGCGTTCGGGAAGACCTCACCGAAATCAATCGTAAGCTTCAGGCTCGGGTGGACGAGCTCGAATTGAGCTTGAAAAGCATTCGCTCCGACTGGGCGGAGGCGAATTCTTTGATGCTGCAGATCCCCGAGTTCGACCGCGCGACGATTCGCGCGGAACGGCTTCATGTCGTGCGGGACCGAATCCAAGAAAACGTCTATCTCGCCAAAAACGAGCCGGTGCTCATCGAGTTCGAGGCGAACATCCTGACCGGTTACAAACCGAAAGGTCGCAGCATAGCCATCGAGCGGGAGGACCGGCACATTGTCGTTTATCTCCAGGGCGAGATGCCGCCTGAGGGAATCCCTATCATCTGCTGTCTCGAGAACGGCAAGTTCATCGCTCTCCGTCTACGGGAAGCAGATAGCGAACATCTGCCCGATGTGAAGGTGCAGGTCGGCGTAAATTAGAGGTCGGGGGATGATCCTAGCAGTCGCAGTTCGGTGCGCGAGGATCGCAGAGCTGCTCGCACTGATACAGTGAGCGGCCGGTATCAAGACGATCTTCGGATTTTTGCTGAGCCCAGAGAACCGTGCTCGCCACGAGGCCGATGATTACCGCCGTAAAAATTGCATACTCGACCATCGTCGCGCCGTGCTCCGACCGCCCTACAGATCTGCTAACCATCGGCGCGCGGCGGATGACTCTAGCTTGAATAAACATATTCGATCAGCAACTTGTTGATGATTTCATAAGTCTCAGACGCGAATGCCCTGGCAGCGTTGAGCTTCGCGGTGCCTACGGAAACCGGTCCGCCTGCCGACGTCGCGAAGCGCTCGTTTGTATAATCGTAGACCATGGTGAAAATCGCGCTGGAGCGCCCGTTATCGCATGGCGAGCCCGTCGGTGAGTCGAGGCCGACCGTCGAGAAGTTGTAGTCGGTTTCAAAGTCCTTGATTACATCGAGAGCGTCAGTTACCTGAGCGCGGTCCTCCTGTGTCATCGGCAGGAAGTTCAAGAACAGCATTGTAGATGGGCTGTTGCAGGCGCAATCTTTGAGAGCTTGGCGGAATTCGTCCTTCGCTTCCGACGGTGTGTTTCCAGATTGGGTGAGCGCGCTTTTACTGTAGAGGCCGAAGGCGAAAACGGTCATCGCTTTCGTCGTTACCGGACGGGCGATGCCGTAGTCGACGTCGGTGTTATATGAGTCCGCGGAATCCTTGAGCTGCTGACATGCGGTTGTGATCGCGCCGGGAAGCCATCGGAAGCCGTTCCCGTATTCTGTTTTCGTCGGGCGAGTCCAGGTCGTATCCGGGTTCCGCACATTTTGAATTCTGGTGTCCAGTGGACGAATCGCTAGATTGGCGACGATGTTTCGCGCCGTTTCATTCGGGTCCGAGGGGCTCGCTCCAGAACGACCATAGCCGAGCTCGACCACGTTGCTCGTTGCTGTGTCGTCATCGCACCAGTTGCTCGCGAGAGTTGTCGATCTCACTCGCCGATCTCGGTTTACGTGGGATGCCTCGCTCGACGTATCGCTCGAGAGATCTTCGGGTGCGGCGTAACCGACGATATCACCCGGATCGGCTTGACCGTAGAGACCGCGACAGTAGCAGAGCTCCCATCGGTTGAGCCCTGTGTCAGGATTCACGGCCGTCGGGCGTGGATCGAGAGTGTTTACGAATCCAGTGAACGCGGCCGGCTTTGCTGAGTGCAGATACTTGTTGTGACTTTCGGTAGCGTTCTTCGGGAGAGGATATTCGCCCGCGCCCGGAAATTGCGAGAAGAGCACATCCGAAGTGTCCGAGTTCGCCGGTTGAACCGGTATCAGGGTGTTAAACCCTGCATAGGAATAACCGGTGAGCCCGACAAGAGTCGTCGGATTGAAAGCGCTCGAGTTGGAGAGGCGATCGATGAGGTTTACCGGTGCTTCCTTGAAATACATGAAAGGCATCGAATCGCAGGTCGATGCGTAGAAATGATAGATGCGCTTCGCGTAGTCGTTCGGTGTTGCAGGGTTGGTATAGGTCGTCCCCGTAACCGGATCTTTATTGTAGAACAGATTTGCGTCAGTCGGAGCCGGATAACCTTGTGTTGCCCAGTACTCTGTAGAGAGCCCGTCTTTTGCTGCGAGTGGATTAATAATCGCACCCGTGCCGCCATCAAGTTTTCGAACGGCCGCCACGGGCCACATGTTGACGTCGTTTGTTCCGTCGCTGTCCATCGTCGTTCCGAACAGGAGATTATAGTTCTCATTCGAAGCGATGATGCTCTCGTCGATTACCGGGAAAGCCGGGTCGATCAGAATGTATGTCATGACGTTCTGAATGCGAACGACGGAGAGCAGCTGTGTCGGCCGATCCGGAAGGAAGGGAAGAAAGTGATACGGAGTGAACTTTCCGTAAAACATGACTGCATTTCGGAAGTCGTCGATGCCGTTGACGTCGAAGTTCCGGTCGATAATAGAAGCAAAGTACGCGGAGCGCGGGTTAGACGAGATCGTGCTGCAGTTCGAGCTGACGGCATCACATTGGTACGCCCTGAAGTCGGTGAAGATGTCCCCGACGTTCGTCGTGTAGGGGTGATGATTCCCGAATGAAGGGACAAAGATCGCATGGTCGGAGCTCGGGTCGGCGAGGCCGCTTGAATAGCGTGGACCGATTCCGTTATTGAACTCGTTCTGCATGGTAGCGTGAGTGTTCACGAACGCAGCACGGGCGAGTGCGTCTGGGTCGTTGTATGCCCAGATACTCTGCGCTGAACCGAAGTCGATTGCGTTTTGGCCACGCATCACAGCCGCGTGCGTGAAGGGCAGGTCGATGGCGAATCCGAAAAGAACAATGACAAGCAGGAATGCGCAAATGGCCAGGAGCTCAATCACGAGGCCGCGCTCGGTATCGAGAACTCCATCTCTGCCGACATAGTCGCGCACAGGCAATTTCTTTCCAGCTGACAGAGCTGGTGTGGCTGAATGCCGGTCGTGAGAAAAGTCGAGCGATACGCGTTTCATGTCACTGTTTGCTCGGATCATACAGGACTGCTGCGTAGTTGTTAATCGGGACATAGACTCGCGCGGTAACAGGAACGAACTGCGGTAATATGCCGAGGGCTACCGAGGCAGTGGTGATCGGAACGTTGTATGTGCACTCGAGCCCGAGCATGTTTGCCACCCATGTCCGTTGCGCATTGCCGACGTCCACGCTGAAATATTTCTGATAGTAGTTCGCATTACCACGCAAGGTGAAACAGTGAACACAGGATTCGCGGTCATTGCACGGGTAGGACATGTTCCCAGTGCTCTGCGAGAGCACTCTGGTTGCGTAGGCGATGGCGCGAACCTCCAGTCGGTAGAGCGACGTTATTCCGTTCGTGTCCGCTTGCGTCTGATACCAGTTTGTCTGCGTAGAGTTCGCGGCTGAATCGACGAATTCGGGATAAGCGGTCTTGGCGCGTGTGACAAATGTGCCGATTGGAACCTCTTGGTCCGTGGAGTTACCCATGATGGTATTCACGGCCTGCCATTCGGGGCGCTGCAATCCGACAGCTTCTCTTGTGCCGACAACGACTGCCGCGCGCACTGCTGAATAGCCCGCGCAAAGTCTTCCGACATCGATGCAGCCGAATAGGATAGCGACGAACACGGGAAGGGCGATCGCAAGCTCGACCGCTTCAGCTCCGCGTTCACCATGTCCCGTTCTGGTGCTGCGTTTCAAGAGTTGGTCAAACATTCCAGATAGCGTTCCAGCGTTCACTTGTTCGGAGCCCGTACACGTACTGCCACTTCAGAAAGAGAGATACGACACGATACAACCGCTCAATCCGCTCAGAACGGCATCGGATCCGACGAGCTCGGGCCGCTTGCCATTGGGCTTGGGTCCGGAGTCGGCGTATTCGTCGGGCTGCCCGTCGGTGAAGACGTCGGAGTGGAGGTCGGCGTGTTCGTCGGGCTTCCCGTCGGCGAAGAGGTCGGGGTGGACGTCGGCGTATTCGTCGGGCTGCCCGTCGGTGAAGACGTCGGCGTCGAGGTCGGCGTGTTCGTTGGGCTGCCTGTCGGCGAAGACGTTGGCGTTGCCGTCGGTGTGTTCGTCGGGCTGCCTGTCGGCGAAGACGTCGGTGTCGCCGTCGGTGTGTTCGTCGGGCTGCCTGTCGGTGAAGACGTCGGCGTTGCTGTCGGAGTCGTTGACGGGGTCGCGGTCGGCGAAGTCGACGGTGTAGCTGTCGGCGACGCAGACGGAGTCGCGGTCGGCGATGTCGACGGGGTAGCCGTTGGCGACGCAGACGGAGTAGCGGTCGGCGATGCAGACGGAGTGGCCGTTGGTGACGCAGACGGAGTAGCGGTCGGCGACGATGTCGGGGTCGCAGTCGGCGAAGCAGACGGCGTTGGTGTCGGCGAAGCGGACGGTGTCGGAGTCGGTGTTGCAGACGGAGTCGGCGTGGACGACGGCGTCGGTGTGGCAGAGCCGATCGGCGGCGGCTCGGAACCTCCGGCCGCAGTCACGTAGGGGCTCATCGCTTCAATTTCGGTGAGAACCTTATCGCTCGGTCCGACGATCGTTTCTACGCGCAGAAGAACCGCGTTGCAAAAAAGCACCTGATAGTAGTTTCCAGTTTGGCATTTCTGCGGCGGGTAGTTGTAGATCTGAGAGATACAAGCGGCGAGCGTTGTTGATTGTGCGTATGTTTCATCCAGCGCGCTGTTGCCGGTAATGGTCAAGGAGCTCGCGATAAGCGATGGATTCACCCCGTCGATAACCCCGTCTCCGCAGCGGAAGTAGTATCCGGCGCTATAAATTGCACCGGCCGCTCCGGAATCCCGAAGCATATCGCCAGCGTTCGCCGTCAGCGTGTCCATGTTGGCCTGGTAGTGGTCGTTTACCGGCACGATGAGCTGATCTGAGTTCATCTCCGCGGCGACATTCACCGGTGCCTTGATGAGGCCGGAGATATTGGTGGAGACGTAAACGATGTTCGAAATCTGACGGCTGTATTCGAAAGTGACCCACGCCATGACGAGCAGCGCAGTCACGAGCACCGCCATCACCGCCATGGACGCGGCTCCGCGTTGATCGCGCATCAATCTTGCGGACGAAGAGCTGTCACTGAGCTTCAGAGAAGAAATTTTCAATCTCGAAACCTCTTGTTGCTTCGAATATGCCGCGGGAAAGTACTTTTCATCTCAAGAGCGCTGCTGATTATTCAGACCGACGATCTGACCTTTGCATTGCGTGCTGACTCTTGAGCGGTGGAAGCCAACCGAACAAAACCCAAGCTACTAGGATATCAGCACTTAAAATATTGTCCAAATGCGCAGTTTCTAACAAGCTGAAATCGTTACTTCTTCCGACTGATACCGACCGTTTTCTCCCATTTTCGACACTAGTTCAGTAGAGCAGGTCTCAATGCACCCCGGAGTGCAGGCAGACGCTCCAGCCCGAATCGGGAAAACTCAGTAAAAGCCGGTAGTTATCCCTGCTTTAGAGCCGTTTTCCGGATCTTATCCAGCATCGACGTCGTTTTAAGATGCCGGAAGTCCGCGCATTGCTTCGTTGATCGTGTTTGCGGCAGTCTCATTCTTGGATTTCATTCGGCGCACTTTCGAAACCTTTTGTAGGAGACGAGCTCTTATGACCCAATCCGCAGCACAGCAAAATGTCACGGTGGTGCAGAAGATTTACGAGGCGTTTGGTCGAGGAGATCTCCCAGGCCTGCTTTCCTTCTTGTCGGCAGACATCGACTGGGAGCTCATTGGGCCGCGAGAGGTGCCGTATTTCAATCGATTCCAGGGCCACGAAGAGGTGCAGCGCTGTTTCGCCCTCATGGCGGAGAACGGCGAATATGAAGAGTTCGCCGTGGACGAAATGATCAGCGCGGAGCGCTCGGTCATCGTTCTCGGCAGAGAGCGGAAGAAATTCGCCGCGAGCGGCCGTTCTTACACCGCTCGCTGGTGCCACATCTTCGACTTTGCCGATGGAAAGGTTCTGAAGTTCCGAGAGTTTATCGAACCTTCGCCGATCGTCGAGGCGCTCCGCTGAATTTGTCCTGCGAGCCGCTGTGACCGCAATTTTTGCGGTGAGCAGTCCATAACACCCTCGTAAGCGCTCGTTCGTAAGCGCCTGACGGGAGAGGTTTTTTGCATGGACAAAGACACGGCCGGGTATATCACCGCGCTGCGCCATGAGGACTGGAAGGTCAGACTCAAGGCTGCCGGCGCTCTCGGAATGCTCCGCACGGAGGAATCGGTCAAAGCTCTCATTGCAGCGATGAACGATGAGAATCAGTTCGTGCGCCGTGAGATCATTCCGGCTCTGGGAAACATCGGAGCCCTTGCGAAAGACGCGGTGCCGCAGCTTGTTCAGCGAATTGCCGACCCCGATCCCGATATTCGAAAGTCTGCTGTTTATGCGATGGGCAAAATCGGACCCGGTGCGCTCGACGCCCTTCCGGTGCTGATCGATGCGCTGATGAGCAACGACGCTGACTTTCGCTCCGCGACAAGCTGGGCGATCAGCATGCTTGCTGCCGAAGCGATCGGTCCGCTGGTCAACACACTCCAAGATGAGCATCCGCATATTCGAGCAGGCGTAGCCGAGGCGCTCGGTCGCGCGGCGCTCGAAGCTGACACGACGGTGCCCGCACTTATTCCGCTTCTCAAAGACCCGGTTGCCGAGGTGCGAATCGCAGCAGCGAAGGCGCTCGGCAATATGCGAGCAGCGAAGCGTACAGAGGAAGCGGTACCCTTTCTCATCGCCACGCTGAAAGACGAAGATCCGGATGTGAGCTGGCTCTCCTCCGAGGCGCTACGAAAAATCGCGACACCGGAAGCTCTCGATGCATGGGCATCGTTTGAACCTGACGGCTCACTGCCGAAACTGGTCAAACAGCTCCGACATAAAGACAAATCGATTCGCGCTGATGCTGCAAAAGCGCTCCGTGACCTCGGCGCAGAAGCGAAGGACGCGGTCGACGCTTTGGCGTTCGCGCTTCGCGACCAGATGTGGAACGTCAGGATGTTTGCGGCAGAGGCGCTTGGACGAGTCGGCCCGCCTGCGGCGGAAGCGGTTCCAGCGCTCATCAAGGTCCTCGGAGACGAGGACGTTCGCGTACGAAAACCGGTGGTGTCCGCGCTTGGAAAGATCGGTCCTGATGCGCATGCGGCTGTCCCCGGCCTTACCAAATGTCTGAAGGACGCGGCCCGAGAAGTCCGGAATGCCGCGGCCGTATCACTTGAAGAGATCGGCACACAGGAAGCGAAAGTCGCGCTCGACGGTTACGACTGGGAATAGCGGAAATCAAGAATTGTCGGCGCAGGGTTCGCTCCTCCAGGGCTGAGCGCTTCAGTGTCCGTTCTTCTGCTCTGCGCCGTAGCCGACGAGCTCCATGTAAGCATCTCCTCCGCGTGATTGTCCTTGAACGGTGCCCTGAAAGCGGGTGCGACCTTCCCAATACGTTACCCCGGTCGATGTCGATGTGACGAGCTCTTGGTCCGAGACTGTCGGCTCGACTTCACCATCGATAGCCAAGCTCGGCACGGCGATTTTCCATTTTGCCGGATAGCGGATGCCGGTCGTCGGGCTCGTCCAGAAAGTAAGGGGAGTCAGTGAAATCTGTTCGCTTGTGAGATGGGTCGAGTGTCCATCAGAGGCGATGAAGGTCCCGGATGAGAACGGGCTCCGTTCTCCACGTTCATTCCGAAGCTGGTAGACCATTAGCTCCTGTCCCGCCTCGAGTTGAATTGCGAACCAATCCCAGCCGATCGATGTCCGCGCACTTTTGGAGCTGGTGAACTCCTGGTCATACCATGCGCTCGCCGAGGTGATCGGAATCATCTCTGCGCCGAGCTGGAGAGTGCCGGTACCTTCAAGCCGCGTGAGCGAGGCATAATACGAAGCAGCTCCAGGCTCAGCGCCCTTCTTGCTCAGCCCCCTGTCTCCATGAAGAGTGATCGGCTTGGTCTGCCGCAGCGTGAGCGCGAGCGCTAGGTCATCGGCGGACGCTTGGAGCGACAGTGCTTCACCTTCGAGCGACGCCCGCCAGGGGCCGTTCCAGACCTGCAGCTTATTCTGCTCTGCCCCGGCGTCAGCAAAGCTTCCGCGGCTCCGTCTCTCCCAGAAGTGGAATTTGGCGTCCTTGTCGTCGGTCACCGCAAAATGCGCCAGATACACTGACGGCATTGCCCAATTCGAGCTCGAATGCCTCTGCGGATCGACTCCGACTCGAAAAAATACGAGCTCGAAACCGAATGTTCGCCGATCTGCCGAACGCAGATGCCCGGTGAAATACCACCACTCGGTGGCGAATTCCGGGTGGCTTCCGAAGTCCCGCGGATATTCGAGCGCGATATCTCCCGTGGCGTCTCGAAACGAAGGCGACGTTTGTGCTGCCGCATTTGTCGCGAGGAAGGTGAGCGTTACAAAGAAGCACATCGAGATTCGCAGCAGCTGCCTACTATTCATAACGCAACGCGCCTCCGTCCATGGATTTCGCGACTCGTCGTCCCGGGATGTAGCCCGCAAGCGCGGAGATGAAACATGTCGCCACGGCGATCTGCGCGAACACCGAGTAGGGTACAGCGAACGCTACGCTCCAACCGAAGAAGAACTTGTTGATGACAAACACCAGGAGCACTGCAAGCCCACTGCCGAGAACAAGAGCGCCGATGACGCTTGCCGCACCCAACATGAGAGCCTCGGTAACTACCATTTTGGTCAGTGATGACTGGCTCGCTCCAATCGCCCGCATAACGGCGAACTCGCGATTTCGCTCGATGGTCAACATGAGCATCGTGTTCAAAACGGTAAGCCCAGCGATGAGAAGCGCGATTCCTTGGAGGGCATAGGTAATTTTGAACGTATCGTCGAAAACTCGAAGCACCTCCGTCCGCAGTGAGCGGTTGCTGCGCACAATGAGCGCTGCATCGGGGAAGCGCGCCGACAAAGACTCGCGGATCGACGCCTCGTCGTTCGGATTACGGAGGTAGAGCGATACGCCCTCTTTCCGCGGCTCCGCGAAAAGTCCTTCGAATGCTCTATGGTCCAGGAGGACTACCCCTTGATCGGAGGAGTAGTCGTAGAAAATGCTCGCCACCTGTGCGCTGAGATTTCCATTCACTCCGGGGACGTCAATCCATGAGCCGACCTGCACATGGTATCGTTGGGCGAACGTTTCGGAAACAAAGCAGAGCTCACCACGCGCCAACGCAGGGAGGAGCTCCGTTGTTGAGATAGGTTGCTGGAAAAGAAAGCGGTCGTGCTTGAGCGCGGATTCGAAGCGCACACCGTTGACCTTGATTTCACGCTCTCCGAGAACGACCTTGGTCGAAGCGACGTAATCGTAGTCCGCTATCGGCGCCGAGGTGAGATACTGAACAATCTCGTCCGGAAGATACGAGGGTGAACCTGAACCGAGCGATCCGGTCGCACTGACATACAGGTCGGCGGTGGTCACATGCTCGATCCACTGTTCAACAGTTTGGCGAAAGCTGACGATCATCGCGGAAAGCCCCACACACATACCGAGAGAAACGAGCATGGCTGCAACTGCAACGGAGCTGCGTCGCAGCGTTGTGCGAATGTGATCGAGCGCCAAGGTCGCCTCTACACCGACGAAACGGCTGAGCAGGGGACCGCCCAAACGCGCCAGGGATTCGAGCAAAAGCGGCGCCGAAAATGCTGCCGAGAGGATGAGCAATGTTGGTGCTGCGAGCCCCATGTAGAGACTCTTCTCCAACAGACGGGTGTCAGACGCAGCAGCGGAACCGGCAAGGCAGATTGCTGCCAAAATCATGAAAATCGCTCGGCGGCCGCGGAACCGACTTTCATATTGTTGATAGGACGAGGTTTCGCGCGGAGGGAGTTGATACACCTCGAACGCCGGTGCGAGCGTCCCGAGGAGCGCGAGCATCGGACCGAAGATGAGACACTGAATAATAAGCTCCGGCGAAAGAGTTACCCGGCTGACCGACACCGGGAGATACAAAGTGCTGAAGGTGGTGCTGACGAGTCGAACCGTGATCCGAGAGAGCGCATAGCCGCCTGCAATTCCGCAGACAGACGCAACGAGTCCAAATACGATGCTTTCTCCGGCAAGCATGGTGAACAGCTCTCCGGAAGACGCTCCGATCGAGCGCAAGATGCTCAGCTCCCTTCGCCTGCGGAGGACGAGATAGCTGACGGTATTGTAGATCAGCAGCACCGCTACAAAAAGCGAGATGCAGGAGAGAAAATTTAAATTCAAGCGGAATGCTTCGCTCATCTTCTCGGCATGCCGGCTCGTTTCTCCCTGCTCTCGAAATCTGACCTCTTCAGGCAAAACCTTGTTGATATCGGCTTGGACGTCCTCTTTCGAACGCGATCCGTCCAGATCGATACCGAGCGCATCAACGCGCCCGTGAACGTCGAAGAGATCTTGAAAGTTCGCGATATCCATGACGCTCGCGCGTCCTCCGAATGCGGATGCAAGACCGTCGTCCGGTAATTCACCGACGACGCGAAGCTCGACAGGATGTGAGTTGGCGATCACAGTGATTCGGTCTTGGGCTGTCATGGCGCGAAGCGCAGACGAGACGAGTATTGAATGCGGATCTTGAAAGAGCTCTAAGGAGGAGCTCGGCGCGGTCGTCCGATGTGAGCTTTCGTTTTGCCGAAAGAGGTCGAGCCCGATAAGCTGGATCGTCCCGAGATCCTTCTGACCGCTGGATGCACGAACGAACGCGCTGCTTCGGGGCGCGACACCTTTTACGCCCTTGATGGCGAGTATTGGACGAACGACATCTTCGGTCACCGAACCGGAGCTCGAAGCAAGCTCCAGATCGAGCCCTGAGGAGAGCAGCTTTGCGGACTGATCAAATGCTCGAAGCGCGTTCTCGTTGGCGGTTCGGATGGCGCAATAAATCGCGATGCCGAGCGTCATGCCGACGACGGTAAGCAGAAGCTTCAGCTTCTCGGTGCGAAGGTGTGAAAGAGAGACGGAGCGAAGGAGCCGATACGTAATCACGGCTGGACCGACCCGTCGAGCAGGCGAATCACATTACCGGCTTTTGCTTCAAGGCGCTGATCGTGAGTGACGACTACCAAGGTTGCGCCCGTTGAGCGGCTGAGCTGGATGAACAGATCGAAGACCTGGTCGCCGTTTGCCCGGTCCAGGCTTCCGGTGGGTTCATCTGCAAGAATAACTTTCGGCTCGTTGATGAGCGCTCGGGCGATTGCTGCGCGCTGGACCTCACCGCCTGAGACTTCATGCGGGAGACGGTTCACCTCCCGTTCAAGCCCGACAAGCTGCAAAAATTTACGGGCCGCATCGTCCGCGGTCTTTTTGCTCTTCCCGGCCAGATATGCGGCTAGTGCTACGTTTTCGAGTAGGGAAAGGGTCGGCAGCAGATTGAAGAACTGGAATACGAGGCCGATGTGCTCCAGCCGGAATCGGGCCAGATATTCCGGGGTCCGACCGGTGATCTCGGTGTCGCCGATGAGAATTTTTCCAGAGTCCGGCCGTTCGAGACCGCCGATGAGGTTGAGCAGCGTGCTCTTCCCTGACCCGCTCGGACCGACGATTGCCGTGCATGACCCCGTGGGTATGCGGATGGAGATATTGCGAACGACGGTGGATTGTTTCCCTTCGGCGCCGAAGGATTTGCTGACGTCGACGGTTTCAATCATGTTGCCAGTCTTAGTCGAAGGCCCCCCGGTGCGCAATGTGGGGCGATGTACGCAAGATCACGTAGTCTTCGCCTGAATCGTCGTGGTAAGGACGACAGGGGAAGAATTCATACGAAAATCCATGGAAGTTTTTACACTTCAAAATCTGGTTGCTCTTCTGTCGCTCACCGGGCTCGAGATCGTGCTCGGTTTCGACAACATCGTTATTATGTCGGTCATGGTTGCGCGGCTCGACCGTGACAAGCAGGACGGTGCGCGCCGCCTCGGCATTCTGCTGGCGATGTGCATGCGAATCTGTTTGTTGCTCAGCATCAGCTGGTTGATGCTCCTGACGAATCCGCTGTTCGAGCTCTTCAACCATTCCGTATCCGGCAAGGATCTGGTGATGCTCATCGGCGGCCTCTTCCTGATTGGGAAGGCAACGTTCGAGATTCATGAAAACACCGAAGGTGAAGAACACGACGAAGGGAAGCCAAGGGGCGCAAAGCGTTTCTGGGCGGTCATCGTTCAGATCATTCTGCTCGACCTCGTTTTTTCTCTGGACTCGGTGATCACGGCTGTGGGGGTTGCCGATCACATCTCCGTGATGATCTTTGCGATTATCGTTTCCGTAGTGATGATGTTCTTCTTCGCCAAAGGGATCGGAAACTTCATCCACGAGCATCCGACATTCAAGATTCTCGCACTCTCGTTCTTGGTACTTGTCGGTGTGATGCTCGTTGCCGAGGGGCTCGGACAACACATTGAGAAAGGCTACATTTACTTCGCGATGTCGTTCTCTCTCATCGTCGAGTTCTTCAATCTTCGGATGAGAACGAAACACCTGAGAGCGAAGCGCATCAAGAGCCCGGGCGAAGGAGAGTAGGCGGAAGCGGCCCGGCGCCGCTCCTCGTTAGGAACCGCTCTCGGTTGTCGCCTCTGCAGCAGCCGATTCACTTGGCTGCTCTGCTCCTTTGGACTGCTTCAGCGAATAGAGCGAGATGGTCGGATTGTGGAATCCGTAGCTCCCCCATTTCGGCTTCGCCTGTGCTGCAAGCGGGAACGCTTTATCGATGCGTTTAAAGGCGTCTCTGACCCGACTGTCTTTCCCTGTGTCGACCGAAAAGCGTCCGTCGTTGAACGAGGTCGTAAGGAAGTAGTCGTATCCGGAGTCGCGTAACGATCTGGCGATATGTGTTTTGTCTCTGCCGACAAACTTTCGTGCTGAGTCGGCTTTGAACTTCATGGGCACGCGCGGCAGATACGTTGTTCCTCCGGCGAGCAGAATCCGTGAACCAGGCGGTAAGTTCTCCGCCATCCATTCCGTCATCTGTTTTCGTGTATCGTCTCTGAGCTCAGATGCAAGAAACAAA
Organism: Bdellovibrionota bacterium; assembly: GCA_046328905.1. GTDB lineage: Bacteria > Bdellovibrionota_C > UBA2361 > SZUA-149 > CAZDWZ01 > JAXLVP01. The sequence goes on along the minus strand of JAXLVP010000001.1, from coordinate 1,832,467 downwards.
GTTCTCGTTAGCGGAAATGCCAGAAACGCTACGCACAGCGCCGCTACCGTTGTTGTGCGGATATGAAACGACAGTTGGCGGACGAGCTCTGCCGCAAGGATCGCCATGAACGGTACGCAAGCGAGCACGTAACGATCCGGCTGCGGCGGCGGCTTCGAGCGCGCCCACTCGGCCGGGAGATAGAACATGAACATCAATGCGACGATCCAAAGCAGCTTCGGCTCCCATTTTCGCAGCGCATAACCCGCTCCAAGCAGCGCGGCAAGCGCCGGAACAAGCTGGACACCGGGCAAGATACTGCGGCTGAAATGATACATCCAAAGTTGAGACCACGGGTCGATGACCAGTCCGAGGTGTCCTCGCATCGCATGTCTTGATTCGGCGCCGAAGCCCTCGAAGATCTGCCGCAGCCCTTCAAAGTTGCCGAAAACATACGGAACGGTCAGCAGAAAGCCCAGCGCCATAAAGAGCAGCGCACAACATGCGTGTCCGAGCACCCGCCAATTTGGAATGAAGGAGAACTTTTCTCGCGGCAACCACGCGGCCATGAGCACGATCGCGAAAGAGACGATTCCGGTGTATTTCGATCCGAAAGCGAATCCCGCGAGCAGCCCGGCAAGATACAGATAGCGGAGCTTTTTTTCATCGACAAACTTGAGCACGGCGAGCACGCAAGCGAGAACGAAAGTGAGGAACAGGGCGTCCTCCTTCATGTAGCGGCTGTTCGTGACGTGAAGCGGAAAGACTGCAAGTAAGAGCGCCGCAAACGCACCCGTGAATGGTGCGGAGATGCGCTTGCCGATTGCGTAAACGAGGTAGATCGAGAATGTGCCGAAGCAGGCATTTACGAATCGGCCTGCGAACAGATTTCGGACGATAGTGTTCTCAGTGAAGAGCTGGAGCCATTCGAGCGTATTCGAAACTATCCAGCTCAGATAGAGCAGCAACGGCGGTTGAAGGCTGAAGTGCGGGTCGAGCCGGTGTGCGGACATCATCTTTCGGAGAAAGTTCGCCTTTTGAAGCTCGTCCGGGTGATACGCATTCGGTAGTCCAAAATCGAGGCCGTAGAATCTCAGAGCGCCGCCGAGGGTGAGAGCTACGGTCAGCCATGTAAGGGGATGGGTTCCAAGGGCGGCCAGTCGGTCTGGTAAGCTTTTGAGCGCTGCTGGGGCTTGAGCGTCGGTTCGCGGTGCGCTGGAAAGCCGTTTGTGCAGCAAGAAGCCCTCGAGCATGCAAAAGCCGATCAGGAGGAGATAGAGAACGTTGCGGGTCCGTTCTTCGAGGAGAAACTCAGTCAAAGGAACTGCATTTAACATATCATTTTGTCGCGGTGAGGAGTGGTGCGGGTCGCGGCTTCTGCGCTGAGCGGCTCGCCGTGCATTTCGTCAATCAAGTAGAGTGGGCGTCGCTGACTCTGTTCGAAGGCCCTGCCGGCATACTCGCCGATGAGTCCGATTGCAGCCAGCTGGACGCTGCCCAGAAAAAAAAGACCGTAGAAGATAAGTGTCGCCGCAGAGAACTCGTGGCCGAAGACCGTGCCGAGCACAATGCAAAGAATCGGGAGAAACGAGAGAGCTACCAGAGCGCAACCGAGAAGGAACACATATCGAAGCGGCGCAGTTGAAAACGACACCACGCCGTCGAGCGCAAGGTCGAGTGATTTCCAAAATGGGAACTTGGTTGTTCCTGCGGCCCGCTTGGGACGCTGATACGGAAGGGCCGTTTGATGAAAGCCGATCCAAGACACCATACCGCGAATGAAGCGATGCTTCTCTCGGAGCGACTGCAAAGCATCGACCGCACGCCGATCCATTAACCGGAAATCGCCGGTGTCTGCCGGAATTTCGAAGCCCGTAATCTTCACGAAGAGCCGATAGAACGAATGGGAGAGGAAACGCTTCATGGCTGATTCGCCTGCGCGGCTTGTGCGTTGCCCATAGACGACGTCATATCCGCGCGCCCAGAGCTCGACCATCTGGCCGATGAGCTCCGGAGGGTCCTGAAGGTCCGCGTCCATAATCACGGTGACCTCTCCCTGTGACTGATCGAGGCCCGAAGAAAGCGCGATTTGTTGGCCGCGGTTGTGCGAGAGTCGCATTACCTTCAGCTGCGGGGTCCGCTCCTGAAAGTCGCGCATCATCGCCCACGTCGAATCTTTGCTGCCGTCATCGACGAGAATAATTTCGAACGGTAGCTCGAGCGGAAAAAGGGCAGCGCACAATCTGTTGACGAGGGATTGAAGGACCTCTTCTTCGTTGTAGCAAGGGACCACTACCGAGATACTTCTCGGTCGGCGATTTCTCGGTGCCGGGACTGAACCAGGTGCGGCGCTGGGATGTGACATTGAAACCGACGCAGTCATTTCGAGTTCTTCGTTCCCGTCTCCGGCTGGAAGCTCCGCGGCATTGAGGTCTTGCCGAGAGAGGGGAATGTGCCTTCGGCGGCGCTCGAAGCCGGGGTCCAGGGAGGCGGATACTCGCCCACGCCCAGGTCGTGCTATTACAGAGGGCAGAGCACAGCTTCTCTACTACTTTATTAGGTTTGCCGCTAGTCTGCGGCCTATCCCCGCGAAGTGCATGAAAGTATCGAATAACTTCTCCAAGCTGCGAGACAAGCTCTTCCCGTCCGAGTCGGAACGGCAGCTCTTCGAGCAGGCTCTTGACGCCGCTCGGGCTCAGAGCCCAGCTCTGATCTGGGTCAAGGACCGGCCTCAGGAGAGCTCTTTTGCGATGCTCGAACGGGCCGCTTTTCAGCCGTCTTTTGTGGACCGAGTCGCTCCGGATACGCGTGCGGGCGCGCATGCTTTTCACGAGCAGGGATTCTATTATTGTCTCGACTGCTCATCCGTTTTCGAAGCTTCGGTGACGAGCGTGATCTCCCCGAAACCGCGGCTCGTCCTCGATATGTGTGCGGCGCCTGGGGGGAAGACAGTCTTCCTTTCTCGAGCGTTCGAGCCCGAGCTACTCGTGGCCAACGAAGCTATTCGCAAGCGTACTGCTCAGCTGATTTCGAATATCCGCCGTTGCGGAATCGCTGCGCGAGTGTGCAGCCGTGACCCATCTTTTTTCGCGGAGCAGCTTCCTGCTGCTTTCGATCTCGTTCTCGTCGACGCGCCGTGCAGCGGTCAATCACTGCTCGCACGCGGTCAGAAGGCGCCGGGCTGTTTTCATCCGTCGACGATCAACCTCTGCTCCAATCGGCAGAAACGCATTGTCGCCAATGCTGCTGCGTCGGTAGCCGCCGGGGGCTATCTTGCCTACATGACCTGCACCTATTCACCGGAAGAGAACGAGCGTGTGGTGGAGTGGTTGCTGAAGAAGTTTCCGCAATTTCACCCTTGCGCTGTCCCAACGCTGGCGGAGTTTCAATCCCAGCTCACGGAGATACCTTGCTACCGGCTCTTTCCTCAGCAAGGACTTGGGGCCGGGGGCTTCACTGCGCTGTTGAAAAACAGCGAGCCGCCTTCTGAGGATCGTCCAAGCACCGAAGAGTTGCTCGATCGGATCGGTTGAGAGCCGAGAAGAAGCGAAGCACAAACTATTTTCGCCTCATCCTATTCTCCGTTATATCTGATTCGCACCGTCAGCTTGAATAGCGAGTTATTTCTATGATGCTTTCCAGTGAAGATATTCGTAAGGCCATCGCCGCGGGCTCGTTGGTGCTCGATCCGTTTCATCCGAAATGTGTTCGTCCCGCTGGAGTTACCCTCCATCTCGGGACGACCCTGCTTCGTCCCCTGCCCGGAAAGGTCGTCGATCTGAAAAAGCGGATTACGCCGGATTACGAAACGATCACACTTGCTGATGACAAGCCTTATCAGCTCGATAGCGGTGGATTTGTCCTCGGCGCGACGTTCGAGAAGGTCACTGTTGGTGCGCAGCTCGGATTTCTGATCGAAGGCCGGAGCACGCTTGCCCGAGTCGGGTTGACGATCGTTCAGACGGCAATGCTGGTTTACCCCGGTCATCGGGAGCGACCCGTCACGCTCGAGCTCGCGAACCATGGTCCGAATCCGATCCTGCTCTACCCGAAGATGAAGATCGCTCGAGCGGCGATCTTCGAGCTCAAATCTCCGAGCTCGGAGCTCTACGACGATATAGGGAAGTATCGAGACCAGCCGGATGTGGGCCCGCCGATCTTCGAGAACGAATTTAGTGACGATTGAAACTGAAGGTGCGTGCTCTGCCGGTGCTCTTAGCCGAGCAAGAACTGCTTGAACTCCCGGAAGTCCGTGCCCATCCGGATTGTCTGCTTCTCGCGAGTCAGACATTCGCTTAGCGCCGGTGGCAGCTCGACCGGACGACCGATGGCGGTGTGCACCGTACCCTCGAATTTCGCAGGGTGAGCCGTCTCCAGCAGAATCCCGAAACGCGATGCATCCGACTGCAGCCGCTGTTCCAGACCGAGATACGCGACCGCTCCATGTGGGTCGAGAATGTATCGATGCTCACGATCTACTTTGGTTATTGCGCTGACGGTATCTGCGTCAGTGAAGGTGCTGCCGGTGATCTCTGCCTGCATCTCTTCAAGCTCGGAGCCGTACAGCTCGAGAAGCCGGTCCATGTTGCTGGGATTCCCGACATCCATCGCGTTCGAGACCGTCGAAATCGAGGGACGCGGCTGATATTCTCCTGTGGCGAGATAGCGCGGAAACGCATCGTTCGCATTGCTCGCAGCGACGAAATGACCGATGTCGAGGCCCATGCGTCTGGCAATGACTCCTGCTGAAAGGTTGCCGAGGTTGCCGCACGGCACGGACACGACGAGCTTTTCTGCCGGCACCTTGGAATCTGAGACCGCAGAGAAATAGTAGAGCATCTGCGGCAGCAGCCGACCGAGGTTGATCGAATTCGCCGATGTCAGCTCGCGCTTTTCCCGCAGGTCCGGATCCACAAAGGCAGTTTTGACGAGGCGCTGACAATCGTCAAACGTCCCGTCGAGCTCCAGCGCAGTGACGTTTTCTCCAAGTGTCGTCATCTGTGCTTCTTGCAGTCTGCTGACCTTACCGCTCGGATACAGGACGAAAACTCGGATACCCGGAACCCTGTGAAATCCGCTTGCGACAGCGCTGCCGGTGTCACCGGAGGTTGCGACGAGCACCCAAAGCTCTCGCGAAGCATTCCGGCGAACATGCGCCAATGCGCGAGCGAGGAAGCGGGCGCCGAAGTCTTTGAACGCAAGAGTCGGCCCATGGAAGAGCTCTAAAGCTGAGATGCGCTCTGTGATCTGCTTCAGCGGGACCGGAAAATCGAATGCGCTTTTGGTGATCTCTTCGAGCACCTTACGCGGGATGTCGGGGGCGAAATACGGGGCGAGGACCTCCGCGCCGATTTCGGCGAGAGAGAGCCCTTGAGTGGTGCCGAAGAATGAATCAGGTAAAACGGGGATCTCTTCGGGCATGTACAGCCCGCCGTCGTCCGCTAATCCTCGAGATACCGCGACCGAAACAGAAACGGGATTGGAACGGCTGCGAGTGCTGTAATATTTCATTTGGCCTCGAGGAGATCGATGAACATCTGTGGAGTCAATTTATCGCGCTCGGCAACCGTCGCCTGGATCGTCAGGTCGGCGAGCGCCTCGTAGCGTGATGCCCGTTGTTTGAGCAGCTTCGGATAGCAGCGTCGAAGGGCTGAGTCGTTCGATTCACCGGGTTCGGGCTGAAATACATTCTGCCAGATGAGCGGTTTCGGTTCGCGCAGGTACTGTTCGAACATCGCCTGTTCGTCAGACGGGGGCACGCGGAGGTAGACGACATAGCTATTCGCGCGAAGCTCCGTCAGGACATCGTCGTCGACGTAAATAACGCTTCCAGTCGTATCGATGACCAAATGGTCATCGGGCGCCGCCGCTTTTACGAGCGGCAGCACTTCGCGCATCACCTTTTGCTCGTTTTCGAAGTACTTGTCCTGCCGCAGTGAGAATCCCGGAGCGTACGGATGTCCGAGCCAGTCCGCAACTCCGCGAATGCCTGAGCTCGTGAGCTCAGGAACCTGTTGATGAAGGAGCGCTTCGATCTGATCGTCGCAGCCGATTGAGCGCCAGCCGTGCTCTTTGGCGAGCCGGGTGGCCAAGTGCGTTTTCCCGCAACCCGAAAACCCGATTAAGGAGATAACCATCGAAAAATACCGCTTACATGAGGTAGCTTGCGACACGGATGATGTCGGCGAGAATTCCGGCTGCAGTGACATCCGTCCCAGCGCCGGGACCCTTTACTACCAAGGGGCGCTCAAGATAGCGCTTTGTCGTGAACGAAACAATATTGTCGCTCCCCGAAAGGGACGAGAATGGATGATCGGCAGCGACGGTTTCGAGACGGACCTGTGCTCCTTTCGGTTCAATCGAACCGATATAGCGGAGCACTTTGCCGTTTTCTTCTGCACGGCGGCGAAGCGCGTCGAACTCGGAATCCTCCTGCTCGAGCTTGGCAAAGAATTCCTCGACGGTGGTCGCATCGCGGCAGCTCTTGGGCACGAGCGACTCGACACGGATATCGTGTTCTTCGAGGTTCAAGCCGATTTCGCGTCCGAGAATGAGCAGCTTGCGGGCGACGTCTTTGCCGCTGAGATCGTCTCGTGGATCGGGCTCGGTGAATCCTCTCTCTTTCGCAAGACGGACGGTCTTACTGAAGCTGCTCTGAGCGCCGAAAGTATTGAAAATGAAGCTCAGCGTTCCCGAAAGCACCGCTTCGATACGGATGATCTCGTCGCCGCTCGAGATCAGATCGTTGAGAGTGCCGATGATCGGCAGGCCGGCGCCGACGGTGGTCTCGTAGAAGAACTTTACGTTTCCTTTTCGGGCCTGATGCTTGAGCTCCTGATAACGTTCGAAAGAGCCCGAATTGGCGCGCTTGTTCGGTGTTACGATTGAAATGCTGGAGCGCAGGAGCGCGGAATAGGCCTCGGCAACATCTTCGCTTGCTGTGCAATCGACGAAGATGCAATTCGGCAGGTTCATCTCCTTCATACGCTCGACGAAACGCACCAGATCCATCGGCTCTGTGCTTTGCTCGAGTGCTTTTTGCCAACCGGTCAGCTTCACGCCTCGTTCATCGAAAACCATCTTGCGGCTGTTTGCCACCCCGACCAAGCGCATATCGAGCTTTCGCCGTCGGAGATTCTCGGTTTGGGCTTGGATCTGGTCGAGCATGGTTCTTCCGACCTGGCCGACGCCGACGACAAACAGATGAACCGATTTGAAGTCGGACAGAAAGAACGCGTCGTGAAGAGCGTTCAGCGCCTTTGATTCATCCGTTCGGGCAATGACGACCGAGATATTCAGCTCGGAGGAGCCCTGCGCGATGGCGACGACGTTGATACCGTTCTTGCCGAGCGCCTGAAAAAGCTGCCCGGAGATCCCGCTCGTGTTTCGCATATTCGCGCCGACGATGGCGACGATAGAGTGCTCGATCTCGGGTGCTTCGAGCTCAATTTCCCCGGCCTGCATCTCGAGAGCGAACTCTTCGTAGACCGCTTGGCGCGCCCGCTCTGCAGCTTCGGGGTTGATTGCGAAACAGATCGAGTGCTCGGATGACGCTTGTGAAATCAGAATGATGTTTACGCGCGCGCGGCTCAGGGCGTCAAAGAGACGCTTTGCAGTGCCCGCAACACCGATCATTGCGCTGCCCTGGAGCTGGAAGAGAGAGATGTTCGTGATGGAGGCGATGCCGCTAATCGGAAGAGAAGTCGGAGGCGGATCCTCGCTGATGAGTGAGCCCGGATGCTCAGGCTTGAAGGTGTTTCTGATCCGGATCGGTATCTTTTTCGCCATGGCCGGCTGCATAGCCGGTGCGAAGACAACCCGCGTACCGAAATGACACAGCTCGAGAGCCTCATCGTAGCTCAGGCGCTCGAGCGTGAATGCGCGGCTGACCTTCTTCGGGTCTGCCGTCATGACGCCGCTTACTGCAGTCCAGAACTCGATAAGCTCTGCATCCAGCGCAGCGGCAATGACGGCGGCCGTACAGTCAGAGCCGCCGCGGCCAAGAGTCGTGGTCTCGCCCTGATCCGTAGATCCGATGAAGCCGGTGACAAGCGCAAGGCCGGGAGTGCGAAAAGCTTCGCGAATGAGCGGCGTGCTCATCTCGACGTTGACTGCTGCGCGGCCGAAGTTGCTGTCGGTTTTGAGAATGTCGCGCGCATCGATCGTTCTGCAATCCGGAAATTCGGGGCGCAAATATTCCGAGACGAGAACGACGGACAACCGTTCTCCGAAGCTCATGACGAAATCCAAGGTTTTCGGAGTGATGTCGCGAACGAGTGAAATAGCTTGGAGCAGATTGGTTAGATCGCGAAAGTGGACGTCCATGAACGCCAGCGCCTGACCCGGCGAAGCGATGACTGTTTCAATGAGCGCACGGTGCCGTGCTTCGAGCGCCTTCAGCAGGTTGAGAAAGTCGTTGTTTCCGACTGACGCGAGATGACAGATGGTCAGCAGATCATTCGTTGCGTTTTCGAGAGCCGAGATAACTACAGGAAGCGCTTCGTTCTGCTTCAGCTCCCGTTTCAGCGTTGCTGAGAGACTCGCTAAACCTTCTTTGCTGCTCAACGACGAGCCGCCAAACTTTAGAATTTTCATCTCAATATACCTTTTTCCGGGCCTACCGACGCCCCGCAGTCTTTGTGAGTTTTGGTAAGGCGAGCGGGAAAACATGGCGAACCCACGCCATACTGCGTCGATTCGCTTCGAAGACGCGCAACACAGTTCCGGCGTCCAGGCCTGCAGGAGCGCACGACCGACTTTCGGTGAAAAATGTAGCGTATCCCGCGGTTATAGCCTCAGTTACCATTTTGTCAAATATGACGCAGACGTTCTTGCACAGAAATGGCGCTCTGGTATCCTCTTCCCGCAATAAAATGGTTTTGAGGAGTAACGTATGCCCCCGCGTAAAAGCACGAAGGCTTCCGCCGCAGCCACTTCTACTTCTTCGGCCCCGACATCTTTAGCGTCCTCGTCTGATGTCTCTGCGGCTCTCGAGCCCAAAGCTCAAACGAAGTCCTCTCTTGTAGAGAAGTCTACAACCGGTGCGTCCAAGAAGAAGATGAACGGTAACGGACATACGGCTTCAACGCCAACCGATTTGAAAACTTCGATAGCCTCATCCGACGATGCCGGTAAAGAGAAGCTAAGCGCGCCGGCGGCGGCGGCCACCACCAGTGCGCTGAAGCCCGAAACGGTCCATCCGGATCGCTCTCTCATCGAGTTCCGCGCCTGGGAGATCTGGGTGAGTGAGGGATGTCCGCAGGGGCGTGACCTCGAGAACTGGTTGCAAGCCGAGCGCGAAGTCATCGAGGCGATCGGCTACTAGCTCATGCGCGGCGCGCGATTTTGCGATCGTCGCTTAAAGGTTCGCCGAAGGATGACGAGTGCTCGTCGGAGAAATTGAGCGCGCGCCGAAATCGCGTTTCCGCCTGAGATCACATCACTTCTCCCTGTGCGTCGCGCAAGTGGAGCGAGCATTCATTGTAGCCTGCCCGAGCCCCCGACTAATCCTGTGTGAAAAATCACTGTTCCTTCGCAGGCGTTCACGTGAGACCATCTTTCAATAGATCAATCACGCTGGAGACAGAATGTCTCCGAAACAAGGGCATACACGATGACGACGATAAGAAACATCAAATTGCTGTCAGGACTCCTCTCTGGGGCGCTTGCGGTGATTCTTACCTTCGCCAGCGAAGGGGCCGCAGCGCCAGCGCTTGGAGATTATGACGGAGACGGTCTTTCTGACCTTGCCGTCGCTTTGGTGAAGAAGGACCAGAGCTCAACCGACTTTACCGTTCGATACACCTCGAGCGGGGCTTCACAAAACCACCACTTCAACATTCCCGGCGATGCGCTCGTTACGGGGAAGTATTTTGGGGACGGGAAGACCTATCCTGGAATCGTGTGGGTTCGGGACGCGGAGAAGCCGCTCGAGTGGTACATCAAGACTCCGTCCGGCGGAGAAGTTTCGCTGAAATACGGTCTGCCGGGGGACACTGTGCCGAATCAAGCTGACTTGGATTGTGACGGTATCACGGATTTTGCCGTCGTCCGAAATGGAACGGGCTCGGCGAGCGGATATTTGGTCTGGAACGTGGCGTTGAGCTCGCAGCCTGGTGCAGTAGTGCAGTCGCTCTTTGGCGTTAAAGGGGATCGACCGGCGGCGATCGATCTCGATGGCGACGGTTGTGCAGAACAAGTTGCGCTCCGCGCCGGCTTCTACTGGTTCGGTAAAAAGCTGTTCGGGACATCGATTAGCCAGGTTCAGTGGGGTCTCCCGGGCGACATTCCGCTGTTGCCTCAGGACATCGACGCAGATGGCGTTGCCGATTATCTGATTGCAAGAGTGAGCGGCGGTGCTCAACAGATTTACGCGAAGATGTCGAGTGCGCCTTTTGATATCTTCCCGGCCGGCTTGGGCTCATCTATCCCGATGGCGGGAAATTTCATCGGCGCGATATCGTTCGCATGGGCTCAGCGCGATGCAGGTGCCTACGGCTTCCTCAAGTTTGACCGCACGCCGCTCGTCTTTGCATTCGGCACGAAATCACACGCCATCATTCGACCGGACGGGACAGTGATTCAGCCGAGCGACTTTCCGACGTTCGGAAGTGGATCGACCCCGCCATCGAGCGGTGGAGGCAGTGGCGATGCGCATTGCGATGAGACCAGGAAGAATCGAGACGGCGGTGGCGGGTTCAAGTGGAACGCTGAAAACAGCAAGCGTACGAGCAAGGTGATGCCGACCTCGGACCTGACCGGAAACATCGCGGCAATCCGCTATTACGATTCGGGCGCGAATCTCTTTGACCGTCTGTCGTTCGGTGGCTACGAATACGGCAACCGCGAGCGATGGTATGGCAAGAAGTCGCTGACATCTTACCCGGATGACGGCTACGTGGTTGTGGAAACCAAGAGCGGTAAACAGGTTTGCTGGCAGATCCCGGATCCGCAGCGAAACTGGGATTGATCGCGACGCTCTGCACGGACTCTCGTGCGGGTTCTTAAACGCTTCGGTGTTCAGCGGCGTGCTGAGCATCGGAGCGTTTTTTTTTGTTTCGGCCAGTGTTGAAAGGTAAAGTGATGGTTCGTTCACGGAGATTCGAGGGAGGAGACTTCGGACCCACGCATGGACAGCTCATCATCCGCTTTGCCGACAGTTCTGCTCTTTGTCCTGTTCTGGGCGCTTGAGATCTTTTCGACCAAGCTCGGATTTCTCGCCGGGGCCAAGGTTCTTCCGTATACTGTCCAATGTTCGCTCACGGCTTTCGTGGTGCTCGCGTGTTGGACGATTCCTCGCGAGAGAGCGCGGTTGAAAGAGCTGTTCTTCTCTCGTCGACGGCTGTTCCTGCAAATATCTGTCGCAAATCTCATCCACTACTTCTTCGGTACTATTTTCTACATGCTCGGCGTCTCGATGACGTCAGCAATGAACATCGGGTTCCTGGTGAGTCTCTCAACTCCGATGAACAGTATCCTTGCCTGGGTCATTTTGAACGAACCGATCCGGCGGTCACGAGGACTGCTGCTTTTCCTTCTCATCGCTGGTGCATACATTCTCGCGACCAATCTCCGAACGCTCGTGCCGCACGAAGGCGACTTGCTCATTGCCGCCGCTGCATTCTGCTGGGCCCTGGGTAACGTGTTGATGCGACGGGCGATCAAAGGCACTGATGTGAGCGGCGACGTCGTCTCGTTCCTCAAGCCCCCGGTCGGCCTCCCGTTCTTTTTGCTCGCGAGTCTTTTCGGTCAGCACTATCTCGGCCCCACGAGCGTATTCGCTGGAGATCCGTTCTCAGACTTCAGCTGCCTTCGCTACGCAATGCTTGCTGGTTTGTTTGCCGCGCTTCTTTGGATCTTTCTGTATCGGGCTCTGAAAGTGGCGCAATCCGCCTACGTGTCGATGATCGGTCTCGCAACACCTGTGCTTGTGTCGCTTTTAGCGTTTACGTTCTTGGACGAGCGGTTGAGCCCCGTTCAGATTTTTGGTGCCAGTCTCATCTTGGTAGCTGGGTTTATGACTCATTGGACTGCGCGGAAAGGCGTCCACTGACTCAGGCTCCGTCCACGAGCAGACCCTGATAACACCCCTCGCATAGGATTGGACGTAGCTTGGGATCGAATACGCTTGTACAGTTTTCGCCGCATCCGGCACAGGAGATGAGCGCGGTGGGCTTCCAAAGAAGGAATGAGGCTGACTGTCGAATCCGCTCGAACGGAGATTCCGAAGGGAGCGCAATTCGAGCCGACTGTAAGAATTCGAGCTCTTTGCGCTGGAATTTGTAACCGCGTTTGGTCGCCGTGCATTGGAACACCTGGTCGAGCACGGTGTGGTCGGCAAGCGCGATGTGGTTTGGAGCCACGGCCGAGCTCGCGGCGTTCGTGCTGGGCTCATCGCCCCAGCCGAATCCAAGACCTTCCGCTGACTCGCGATCGAGTGGAAATGCGAAAGCCGCATCGCTCTGGTTATACGGAGATGGCGCGAGCCGGTTCGGAAAGAATCGGCCGTATTCGCCGGTCGACCGCATATGCGCTTTCACACGAGAAAGAAGCTCTCTGTATTCCGACTCGCTGTATTGCTTATTCAAGATACAAAACTGCGATCGTCGAACACTGACACAACCGAAGCAATCATGCGAGCCGGCTTCCGTAAGAAAACAGTATTCGAGATCGCGCACGCTGCCTCTACATTGCGCAGAGAAGAAAACTTGGAAGGCAGAGTTTCCCACGCCGACCGAATTGTAGAGCAGCTCTGACCCGTTCCCGAATCCGACCACGAAGGCGCAGGACTTTGCGTTGTTCATCCAAACGCAGTGGTCGATGAGCTCGGATTCAGAGATGAGGTAAGATTCGAAGCAATCTTTGGTTTGATGCAGGTAGTTACCGGTCGAGCCTTCGGAGTGGGTTCCGTAGATCGCGCGTGTCGGTTGGCTGATGAAGAATTCGCGAGCCCGTGCTTTTTCCCTATTGAGAACGTCCCGATTGCCGAGATCGACGGCATTGCGACGAGCGTGCCATTCGCTCGGAGAGAGCGGCTCGTTCATCCAGTAAAATTCTTTGCGCACGAGATTCGAGCAGCAGTAGCAGTTACGGCATGAACGGCAATTTTCGAGGAACGTTGACTCACTGCACGCACTGCATCCAGACGAAAACGAGAGGCCGTAGCTCTGTTCGATATCTCGGCAGCTGTAGCAAAGCTCGCAGTCTCGAGCATAGAAGCAATCAATCAGGTTGCGGGAGCGGTAGAGGAACCTACCGTAGAGACAATCCTCAATCGAGGAGCCTGAGAAGATGAGATAGCAATTCTTGGCGGCACTCACAAAGTTGCAGTAGCCGCTGTTCTCCAATGACGCATGTCCGCCGGAAACGTTTGAAATCGGAACAACGGAGAGTAGGTCGGAGAACTGCTCAAAGAAGGGGCGAGTAAAGTCATAGGGGCGTCCAAAGTCTTTGGCGTCCCAATCATCGGCAAGCCATGCATCGACGTCGTAGATTTTGTAACCTTTCGACGGGGGCGTGGCACTTAAGATCCGCTTCCCCGTGCGTTCGCATCTGGTTGGCCAGAGGTAGTGTCCCGAGCGGAAGGCAAAGAGGGAGCGGAGTCTTTCCGCCGCGGGTGCGACGGGGAGCGGAATATCGTGGCGACGGCAGATGTCGCGTTCAAGTTCCGTAGGCTGTGGAAACACTTGGGCCATATTTTTGTTCGTTCGGAGCGATGGAGGACGCTTTCAAGAATACGTCGCGGCTCACTCAGAATGGCATATCGACAGAGGGAGGGGAAACAGGTCGTTCGCGTATGAATTGGTTCACGCGGCTTCCTACCGAACGAATACCATCCCCTTGCGATCTTCGGGTATCGCAGCCTAAGCTGCAGAGACAATTCCTTCGGTTTATTTCCGATCACGAGCGAACCTGAATACGATGACAGAATCTTCCTCCCGTGAGGGTATGCGCTGCAGGCAGTGCGGTACCGACTTCAGTGTCTCCAAATTCGAGGAGCAATTACTCGAACGGCTTTCTCCGGTCATCGATTCGGTCCGACTCGATCTTCCCCTTCCTAGCCTTTGCCCCGACTGTCGCTTGCAGCGTCGAATGATCTGGCGGGGAGAGCTTCATCTCTTTCACCGCAAGAGCGCGCTGAGCGGAGAGAATTTCATCTCCTTTTTCCCTCCGGACGCCCCCGGACGAATCTATTCCCGTGACGACTTCTGGGGTGAAACTTGGGATGGGCGTGACTACGGAAGGGAAATCGACTTCTCGCGACCGTTTTTCTCGCAGTTCCACGAGCTCCTACTCGACGCCCCGCAGCTCGGGTTGACGGGACTGAACAATCAGAACTGCGATTTCATCAATAACGGTCTCAACAACAAGAACTGTTATCTGACTGCTGCGGCAAACTTCAACGAGGACTGTTATTACGCGAACTACGTGAACCATTCGAAAAGCTGCGTCGACAATCTGTTCCTGCTTCGATGCGAGCTCTGCCACGAATGTGTGAGCTGTGTGGATTGCTATCAGCTCAGCTATTCCGATCAATGCGTTCGATGTGTCGAATCGAGCTTCCTCTTTGATTGCCGACGCTGCCAGAACTGTTTCGGCTGCGTGAACCTCGTCGATCGACGCTACTGTTTCTTCAATGAGCAGCTGACAAAGGAAGACTATGAGCGAAAGCTTGGCGAGCTAAAACTCTCCAGTCGAACTGAGCTGAATCTCATCCGTGCGTGGTTCGAAAAACACCGGCTGCGCTTTCCCCACCGAAGCACGGTTTCGGAGGGCGGGGAGGATGTCACAGGAAATTTCATCTACTTCTCGACGAACGCGCATGACTGTTTCGACGTCAACAATGTTCAAGACTGTCGTTACTGTTTCTGGCTTCATGACGCTCGCGACTGCATGGATATCTACTGCTGGGGCCTTCCTGCGGAGCTGTGTTACGAGTGCACCGGCGTTGGGACCAATGCCTACCGCAATCTCTTTAGTTATCAGTCGAACGGATCGCGCGATATCGCCTATTGCGTGAACACGAGCTTCAGCACGAATTGCTTCGGCTGTGTCGGGATTACTCGAAAAGACTACTGTATTCTCAATAAGCAATATTCCCGGGTTGATTACGAGCGCTTGGTCCCGCGAATCGTTGACCTGATGCGGCGACACGGCGAGTGGGGCGAGTTCTTTCCGATGCAGATCTGCTCTCTGCCGTACAACACGACGGTGGCTCAGGATTACTTTCCGCTGGAGAAGAGCGATGCCGCGATATTGGGACTTCGGTGGCATGATCAGGAAAAGAGTGAACAGGCCGCCGCTTCGAGGGTTCCCGACAGCATCTTCGATTTGGAAGAGGGGCAATTAAAGCAAAGCTTCCGTTCGGAAGTGTCGGGCGCTTCGTTCCGAATCATCGCGCACGAGCTGCGATTTTTGAAGGAGCATGGATTCGCGCCCCCGGCAGGAACTTTCTTGGAGCGCCACACGCAACGTCTGCGCCGACGAAATCCCCGGCGTTTGTGGAAGCGGGTCTGTGCGAAGTGCGCCGGTGCGATTGAGACCAGCTACGCGCCATTTCGAGAGGAGGTTGTGTACTGTGAGAAGTGCTTCTCGGAGACGATCTACTGACGGCGGAGAGCGGCGCAGATTGAATCTCCCAGAAATTCGTGAGATCCTCGCAATACTCGTCGCTGATCCGCCGAGGAGTGGAGCGTCGACACGTCGAGGAGCAAACTCGAGCTAACGTGGTCTGCTCGGAACCCGCTATTCCGTGGAGCTCGATGTTGTCGCCAATGAACCCTCCCTCAATAGCTTGCGGCAGAGCGTGTAACTCTTGAATTTTCTAATTCTGTCGAGTTGAGACTTCGTGCACTCTGCTGCCTCTTGCTCGTCCGGGGCCTTATTTTTGTCACACTGTTTAATGAGATGACACACTTCGTGCAGCGCGGTTTCGAGCAAGGTGCTCGCGCTTTGATTACATTCAACCCAAGCCGCGCCGGATTTCTGCGGAGTTGCCAGCATTGAAGCTGTTTCAGCATCAGCTGAAATATCGAGATCGTTCATCATCTCTTGATAAAACGCGGCCGTTTCCGGACTGCTCGTCTGCTGATAGCCGCAGTTGGTATATCCAGTAGGGTCTTCCTTCGGGCTTCCGGGCTCGGGAGGACACGTTGGTGGTCTTCGAATATCGGTATCAGTGCATGAGAGGCGGCCGTCCAATTTTAACCCTAACGTTCCGAGACATAACAGCACACGCTTGAAGTCGTCGGTCGGTGGCGTGGAGTGAGGCGGGGGGATGTCGCAAGGATGTGCAGGCTTGTCTGCGGGCTCAGAACTTGGGTCCGAACTGATCTGCTCCCCCTCGTCTGGCGAAGCGAGAACCTTGAGCGGGGCTAACGCAACGCAAAGGCTGAGAGCGAATCCAAAGCTGAGCTTCTGAATGGATACCATGGTTGAGCACACTCCAATGGGAGGATCCGGTTGGAAGATAAGGTCTGCATCTGACACTGCTACGACTATCGAGCGAATCAACTGTGCACTTTATGGGTGATTCTGTGATTTTCGCGGCGCGAGCACGCCGAAGGTGAGCTGTTCCAGATGATCGGTTGTTCGGCGCGTGCGCGACCTTTCTCCGTTGAAACCGTGGGTCGGTAGATCTTTGAGCTGTCTCGACTCAGATCCGGAGCCATGTCGTCGCACTAGTCGTGCGCGTGAGCGCGCAAAGTGTTTTTGATCGTCGCGTAGATATCCCTCCGCTCGTTGCCTAATGCGGTCGAAAGGCGTTTATGGTCGCTCGAGCAGTCCCGGTCACTAGGAGGCGGCCCACCCGCGGAGCTCGAGAAACACAGACGATTTGAAGCCGTGATGAGAGGCGAGTAGCCATTTGTCGCCGAGTGAATCTTCGCATTGGTTATCCGCTCAATCTCGGTTGTTACCGTGGCCCACTCGCTCCCGGCATCGACGAGCAGCATCCGAGCTGACGAACCGCCAGGGCAAGCAGCGGCGTTGAGTAGGGCGGTCAAGCTTGCCGCCTGCCTGGCTCTCAGCAACATCCGAAGATTTGACGGCAGTGCTGCGGTTTCGATCACAGCGGAAAGCACTTTGGGAGAGCAAAGCGCAAAGGCGCGAAAAAGCGCCGTTGGACAAATCACCAACCTGGACGTGACGCAGTCATACTCACAATAGAGCGCGCGCAATGTTGCCACAGACAGTAGCTTCAGCGACTGGGTCGACAAGCTCAGATATTGCGCGTTCCCAAACGTGTAGAAGGAGGCGCCTACGTGCGAGGCATCGTCTTCCCGGTAGCAGTCAGGGGGCGGGATGCTGAAGTGACTCAGCTCGGGAAAATTTTCAAGGAACCATGAGACACGGCCTGCTGACCATTCATAAATCTGAACAAGAGCTCTCCAAAACGCGACCGAAAAACCGTCGTCACTTTCACGAGCCAAGCCGCTCAATCCGACAAAAACAGCTCGTATGTCATCGTCACTGATGTGCGCGGCTATCGTGGCTCGAGTGGGGATTCCTTCGCGGAGACGCTCAGCGTCGAAATCCAAGGCGAAGCTGTAACGACAGAGATCGTGCAGCAACTTCACCGTTTCGAGCCGATGAAACAACGACACCGAATCCCGCATGACACTCTTGCGGAGAATGGACGCAAGCAGCAGCGTCACATGATGGAGCTCGCTGAGAATATCGAGACCGTAACGGATCGGTTCGAACTGATAGTCTGGCAAACGGCGATCCCTGCCGCCGGCGAGCTTCCACTGACGCGTCTCGAATCCTCGCCGATCAAACTGCGCCCAAAATTCGAGCTCCTCTTCGGAGAGCAGGAGAACTTCTCCGAGGAACGGGAGCCAACGTTTGAGCGACGCGAGCTTGAGCGAAATTCGCGTGAGGACTGAGTGGGATGCCTCTCGACAGACAATGGTGAGATCGAGGTCGCTTTGCCCCGGCCGGTAATCTCCGGTCGCATACGAGCGTCTTGCGTATATTGAGACAACGTCTGGAACTTGCGTCAGATGAGACACCACGATGTTCAGCGCGAGTCTCGTGACAGATTGAAAGAATCGCTCGAAGAACGGCAAAGATGCGATTCGAATAATCAAGGCTCTCGCGTGTGTCTTTGGAGATCCCAGACGAACCCTGATTTTGGCTGCGAAGATGCACGTCTTCGAGACTAGAATGCCTGCACCGGTGTCGAGCCTCAGCTCTGCGCCTTTGCGAATCCGGGATACGACAATTCCCACATATGCGTCTTCAGTGACAGGGAGATCCGGAACGTTGTTCGCATCTCCCCGTGTTCTGACCGGTGAGAGCGAGACGACCCGATGCACCTTATATCCGTTGCCGACGCGGTGAGCGATGATATCTCCTACCTGAATCTGCGTAAGCGGCTTCCACGTCAGCCCAAATCGGTCTCCGATCCGAAAAAGAGGAGCCATGCTGTTGCTTCTTGCTGTCGCATAGAGCACAGCACCCGTTTTCAGCCTCTCGCGCAGAATCTCATCCAAGATTCGGCGCGTTCGCCGGGCGTGATCTGGGACCGTTTGAATTGGGAAAAGGTGGCTGAGCGCGACCAGCCCCTCCTCGTTCGAGTAATCTTGGTCAGTCCGGTCCGCTTGAGTCATGGAGCGCTCTCGAGCCATCCTGAGCGAGAAAGCTCGTTCACGAGCTCGCGGTAATCGCCGAGCACCGCAGCAGGCGGTTCGGAAAATGCTTCTGCGACTCGTTCGACAATCGCGTGCTCCTCGCTGCAACCGGTCAACACGCATTCGAGTATCGTTCCTCCGGATTCCGATAAGGCAACCGACTGTAAGGTGCGCATATGAATCAGCCGCAGGACGCCATCGTTAGAGAAGAAGCAAACGTCGTCCGGCACTTGAAACGTTGTCTGACCGACGTTGAGCCGATAGGTCTTGGTGCGTGTGGACAGGGGGAGTGGAGTGGTCCTCATGCTCGGACGGAGATGCGCTCTCAGCCAGCCGCAGCCGACCCCGCAGCAGTGCGCTGCCTCAAGAACAGCATATGCAAAGAGCAGGCTCCAGGGGAGCGACGTGAGCGACACGCGGCGTTGAGAAATTACCAACTGCGAGGTGCTGCAAGCGAGAGCAATGGGGTTACGGTTGAAGATGCGCTGCCATTTGGCGAACAGTTGGTAGGCGCCCTTTCCTCGCTGGTAAGCGCGTTGCACATAGCGACGGAACGTTTCTGGATAGAACCCTGTCGATGCACGAGCGTTCGACGTGCGACCAAGCGCATGTCCTGCGGCCAGTATCTTCCACGAAAGATCCATGTCTTCGCAGTCAGAAAGTGTCTCGTCGAAACCGCCGGCAGCAAGAGCTTGCTCTCGGCGATACATGCATGCTCCGGTGGCTACGATCGGAAAAAATTGTGCGATGGCATTCTGGTTCTCGACGCGCTGGTAGAGATCTTCGCGGTAGCGATTGAGCAAAGTTGGGCTGCCGTTGTGCTCCGGCGATAAGGTGCCCTGCGCTCCTCCGATGACGCCGTGTCGAAACAGCACTTTCATCTCCTGAAACCATGTTTTCTCGACGATGGTGTCTGCGTCAATGAACGCAACAAGCTCGCCGCGAGCCGCTCGAAGGCCCACGTTTCGTGCGGCGGCACGGTTCCCGGCGAAGCATTTGAGCTCGGTGCAATTGAATTGCCGAATGATTGAGCTGGTAGAATCAGTCGAGGAGTCGTTCACCACGATGACTTCGGCGTCCTTCGTCTCCGCTAATCCGGTGAATACGGCTTCCAACGTCCGGAAAAGATGGGATTCTGCGTTACGCGCTGGGACGACGACACTGATACTCGATGCTTCTCTCACGCTCTCACTCATCGAGAGTCACCAAGCCAAGCGCCAAAAGGTTAGTCAAAAACGACAATAGGTCTGCGCGCGCGTCCTCGCGGGGAACGTCATATTGATCAGTAATGACGGTCATTAGCGTTTGAAAGTCGATACCATCACCGATACAGCTCCAGATGGTCGCAGCGACGTCGGCGAGAAAAAAGTAGCTTCCGGACGCAAAGTCGACGACCAAAACTTCGAAAGTATCAGGAGTCTGACGAAAAACTCGCCATCCGGTGGATTCTGCGCGCTGTATTTTGGACGCGTGCTCCCAGTCCGTTGGACACTGGCGGTCGGCGGATTCATGTCGCTCAACGGAATCGGCAGGAGTGAGGGTCGTCTCAGACGGTGGCACTACGATACGCCGAGAGGGACTAGGTCATGAAGAATCCGCCGAGCTTCTCCGGAGCACCGACAGAGGGCTTCGAATAGCGTCGTTTCGCAGCGGAATGAGGATGATCCGTTTGAACCTGTTGCCGGCTGGTCGTTTCGGAGCTTTCGCCGCTTTGATTGGTCGCGGATACTCTATCAGACTGCTCGTTTAAATGCGCAGAATCACGTGTTTGCATGAGAATCTCGCCCCTGCTGCATACTGTAGTCGGCTCGAGAATCGCCGCTCAGTGGAATTTGAGACACGGAACACCAACCAGAATGGTCAGTATATTCTAACGTGCTGCTCCTCCGCAGGCAAGAAAGAACGGTTGCAGGAGTTACTCAGATTCCGTGTGAAAATGGATGACGCCGCGGCTCGACCTACGGTCACACGGAGCGGATGACACCTCATTTTTCAACTGGATGTCGTTCGTTGTAGCGCTTCAATGCGGCCTGATAATCAACCGACTTCAAAATGACCGGCATGTATCGGATGTCTCTTCGCTCCGAGAGCTTGAAATCTTCTCCCTGGTAGCCTCCGCGCGCTCCGCAGCTCTTCTCTTTGCAGCTCCCGTTCGGATCGTCGAGGACAACAGATTTGTTCTTGAGGGAGATAGTCAGTAAGCAGCTATTTTCTGCGTCCGGATCCTGAAACACGAACCCACCGACCTTCTTGTATTCGACGATGCCGGCAAGGCTGCACGTATGCCCGTTGTAAAACTCGAAGTGGAGCTTGATGTACGCGGCGTCATCGCTGACGGGAACTATCTCGAATACGTCTTCTGATTGATAGCTGTTGCCGTCTATGGTCCCGTTCTTGAATCGCCGCTTATAGACGCCGCCGAGTTGTTTGAGCAGGATCTTCGCCTCGCTGCGATCCCCCGGTTGCCCGTAGCTCTGCACACGCGACTGCGACTCCGCCTCAAGCTCTGACAGCTTCTGCTGGTATGCATCCAGCAGACACCGCTTGACGTCGGAAGCGGCTTCGCACTGGTTGAGAATGTCGGAGCTATGGTGCCAAGAGTAATCGACGTTTACGTAAGGCACCTGCGTAGCTTTTTCGAGCAATGCCTGAAGCTCTGGGTCCGTGCACCAAACTCGCCCGGCCTTGGTGGTCATGCTGTAGCACTGCCCGTAGCTCCAGCCGTTTCGCAGATAATTTTGCCGCGACTGAAGATCGTACTGGCGCTCCTCGTCCGCCTCGATTGGAGTGCAGCTCCCCATATTGCACGCGACATCGGAGGAGGGGCCGCGGCTGACAAGAAGCTTGTCCCCCTGACGTTTCACGGAGAGTGTGCACGGGCCGTTTGAGCTTCCGGATTCTTCGAGAATTGCGGTGGCGGTTTCCGTTGCTGAGCTTGCATTATTGATCCTCCCCTGTCGCAGACAACTGGTTCCGCCGGACTGGATAGAGAACGCCTCGAATGTACAATGACCGTCGCCGGAACAGTTCTTGATGGTCACGCCGGTGCGATCGTGTCCATCGCCTGGAGTGGGCGAAACCCACTCGCCCTGCCAAGTGTTCTCCGGTTCATCTGCAAACGAGTTTGTTGAAGTAATGCAGATGCAAGCGAGGAGAGTCAGCGTTCCACGTGCGAAGTGTCGATGAAGATTCGTCATAGTCCCATGAATGATAGCTACAGAGCTACAGATTCCGTGCCGGTCCGCGCCGGTTCGGAGGTCACGGCTTCTTCGGGCATCGGCGAACGAATCAAGCTCACATCGCTGATGTTGTCAGGACAGCGAAGCCACACTTTCTCTCCGCCATGAGCCCGGCGGACTGGTGAGCCGTCTTCACGCTCGAAACACTCTTCGACGGTCGCGTGGATCGTGTCGGTCGGGGTCATCCATTCAAGAGCGTCGCCAGTCGCGACCGGATTTTTGAGCAGGACGAGAGCTTTCCGCTCGCTCGGACGATACTCGATTACCTGCCCTGCGTAACGATGAGTCAGCGCACGCGATGCGCCGTCAGTATAGTTTTGTCCGTATTCCTGCGGGCGTCGCAGCAGAAAGCCGGTCATGAGCGTCCGATTGGAGGGAGAGATCGCCTCTCGCAGATTATCTGAAGAGAAGGGCCGCTTCGCAACGAGATCATCGATCGCCCGGCGATAGGCGCGCGAGATGGCGGCTACATAGTACAACCCTTTTGAGCGTCCCTCGACTTTAAAGCTCACGACACCCGCGTCGACGAGCTCCTGAAGAAGCTCGATCGCGCAGAGGTCCTTCGAGTTCATCATGTAAGTTCCATGCTCGTCCTCGTCGAGCTCGAACTGTTGTTCGAGCCGGTTCTGCTCAGTCACATAGTATTCATTCTTGAGCGGTTCGTATGGCGCGTTGTCGTTCGGGAGCTTGTCGATCTCCGTGTCGCGGAGACCGTTGCCTTTCACCCCGAGAGAGTATTCCCACCTGCAAGAGTTTGTGCAGGTACCTTCGTTCGCATCACGGTGGCTGAGATAGTTCGAGATCAGGCAACGGCCTGAATAGGCAATACAGATTGAGCCGTGAACGAAAGCTTCGAGCTCGATGTCCGGCACCCGCCGGTGGATCTCCGCAATCTCTTTCAGCGACAGCTCGCGTGAGAGAACGACCCGTCGAATTCCCATATCTCGCCAGAACTGAACGGCTGTCCAGTTCGTCGCGTTCGCTTGAGTTGAAAGGTGAATGATCGCGTTCGGCCGCATACGCAACGCTTGGTTGATCAGCCCAACGTCGCTCATGATGAATCCGTCGGGCTCCAGATCCGCCATCGCGCAAAACGAATTCAAGAACGCGTCAATCCGACTATTGTGAGCGTAGATGTTCATCGTGAGATAGATCTTCTTCCCGATCGAGTGGGCAAATCTGATCGCCTCACCCAAACTATCGGCCCGAAAACCATTCTCGCGGGCGCGGAGCGAGAAAATGGGGACGCCGGCATACACAGCATCGGCGCCATAAGCGAAAGCGTAGCGCATCTTTTCAGGATCGCCGGCCGGCATGAGAAGCTCTGGAGCATTCATTGTTGCTTCTCTCCGCTATTCGATTCGTGCGTGCATATTGATTGGACCCGCACCCATTCCCAAACCGGGATTTGTTTGAATGGCGGCGGTGACAAAGCTCTTTGCCGATTTTACGGCAGGCAGCAGCCCTTTGCGGCAGGAGAGGTGAGCCGTGATCGCCGCCGAGTAAACGCAACCCGTTCCGTGAGTGTTTGTGGTTTCGATTCGGGGCGAGGGAAATCGGTAGAGCTGTTTGTCGTAATAGAGGACGTCCGTTGCTTCACTCTCGAGATGGCCCCCTTTGACGAGCACGTTTCTGGGTCCCAGCTTTGAGATCGTCACTGCAGCTTTTTCCATCGCGGCAACATTGGAGATGTCCCATTCCGACAGTTGCTCGGCTTCCGGAATGTTCGGCGTGACCAGATAAGCGTACGGGAGAAGCTGTTTTCGGAGGACATGGGTCGCATCCGGACTAAGGAGCGGAGCACCATGTTTGCTGATCATCACCGGATCGATCACGAGCGGGAAATCGAACTTTGCGGCTCGCAGCGAGATGGCGTCGATCACTTCGGGATCGCCGAGAGCGCCGGTCTTCGCAGCTTGCGGAGGAATGTCGGAAAGCACAGCTTGCAACTGCTTGAGCACGAGGTCGGGGCTCAGCGTATGTACAAGCTCCACAGATTTCGTGTTTTGCACGGTGAGCAGAGTGATGACGCTCGTGCCGTAAACACCGTGCTGGTGAAAGGTCTTCAGGTCGGCCTGAATCCCGGCTCCGCCGGACGGATCCGATCCTGCAATCGTTAGGCTTACTGGGAACATTGGTAATTCTCTCGATGAAAGTTGCTGCGCAGTGTCGCTTTTTGCCTCATTTTTTGCAAGGTGAGCGGGATTCTGTTGTGAAATTTGGACATGAATCGCTTGGTGCATGAAGAGGGAGTAACTCTGGAGAAAGTACGAATCGGATCTGCGGAGGTGCCTATGATGGCTGAAACGTGCACGCTGGGTGAGGTTCTCGCGTTCGGAACGGAAGGTGAGGCCATGGCTGTAGCGAAAAAGGCAGCGCTCGAAGTCGACCAAGAGGAGCTCTTCTCAGTCCGAGTGGAGAAGCGTGGAGATGCTTTTCTCCCGCTCCTCTCACTTCGCCGGAGGACGTCTGACACCGGAGCTCGTGAGCTGAGCGCGGAGGTAATCGTCGACCGTGTTTCGCTCGAGCCGTGCGGCCTCTTCATCCATGCCCGCGTGGATGAGTCAACGAAGTCGGGTCCGTATGTGGAAGCGTGGGAAGAGGACCTGAGCGGAATGCGGCGCGGCCCGATACAGATGTTGTTTCTCCCGTACCGGAAAAACTCTTAATGCAGCTTCTTGAGGTGATACTGCATCGCGTCCACCAGCGACGGACGGACGACTTTGAGCTTTGCGCCCTCGCATTTGAGCCGGTGGAGCAGCTCGTAGAGTGCCTCCAGATCAATCTCCGAGCCGGTGATGGAGACCTCGCTTCCGATGGAGCTCACGAGGCATGAAAAAAAATGCTCTTGGAGCGCAGGGAGAATGTCATCGGTGCTCAGGCCGCTGTCGGTGATGAGCACGCTCTGACCGCAGAGGACGGCGCAAACCTCTTCGACCGTTCCGTAAGTAATCACCTTCCCACGTTCGAGAACGATAACGAGGTCGGCCATCCGCTCGACAACTTCCATTCGGTGAGATGACACGATCATCGTCATGCGACGGGATTCTTCGAGCATGAGGTTGCTCAGCTGATTCGATTGCGCAATATCCAGGCCGTCAAAAGGCTCGTCGAAAAGAAAGAGCTTCGGTTGCGAAAGAAAGCCGACCACTGACTGAACGCGTCGGCGCTGGCCCTTTGATAGCTCGCGACCCAGCTTCTTCAGGAGCGGCTGGATGTCGAGCCGTTCGATGTAATGGCTTCCTTCCTTGCGATAGTAATTCGCGCGGTCGCACTTTATCCTACACCAGAGCTTGATGTAGCTCTCGACCGGAACATCGGCAAAAACTGCTCCGGTCTCAGGTGAGAAAGCCATGTGCTTCTCGGGAATGAGCAGCGTCGACTCGCCGTTCTGCTGGAAGGAAGCGGCCAGCTCGCCGGTCTTTGGCGGCAGGAGCCCGAGAATCGATTTAATCAGCGTGGACTTGCCGCTACCATTGTGCCCAATGACTGCGATGATCCGACCGTGCAGATTGAGATAGGGAAGCTCGAGCGCGAACGAATCGTCATACGAAACGCAGAGGTCTCTCGCGCACAGCTCCAGCTGGGGAAGATCGGGGCGACGTTGATTCATCGAAAACCGTTAAATGTCCTCTAGGTGAGCAGCAAACCAGCGCGAGTTCATTCGCAACAACATCACTACGAGCACACTCGCAAAAAATGTATGCAAGGCCATGATATCCGGATCCAGCCGGAAAAGAGGCGCAAGGATCATCGGGCTTAGCCCGAGGAGGGGCAGAGCGGAAATGAGGTATTGCAGCAGCGCTGACGCTCGGCCCGCGTTGAAAAGCGTGAATACCCATGTCGCTGTGCCGATGAGGAAACAGAGCACCGGGATGTATTTGTAGAAAAAGCTCACCATCGAATGACGCTGCTTGAGCTCTGCGATGGATGCGATGATCGTCATCGCTCCAAGGCTGCTGATGATGCAGGAGATCCACAGCATGAAATGAACTGTGTTCCCCATGAACGCAGTGAGCGTTGCTTCCGAGACCGAGTTCACATAGATGAGGCACGTCGCGGGAAGCGAGGCGAACAGAAAGAAGCTCACCCGGAGAAGCGTAATCAGCCAAAGCGAAGCGTAGAACTCGCCCTTGCCACACGCTGCAACAAGCGGAAGCAGCGCATCGTTACGAGCAAAGTATTGAAGTACCTTGCGATGCCCGACGAGTGACAGCCAAAGCGTGATGATGATCAGAAACGCAGTGTTGAGCACCAGGATCATGATCGTCGAGGCCTTGGTGATATTGATCGGGGTCTTGAATCCGACAGGGTGAAAGAAGACCGTGCCTGCGAGATTCTTCAGATGCTCGATCGTAGCCTTCACTCCGACAACGTCATTTCTTACGTCGCGCTCGTGTGCGGACTCCGTGAGCGCGTAAATTCCGAGACCCTGGAGGCTGTAGACGTCTGACGTCGTCGATTCTCCGTTGGGGCGGATGTTAATGTCGGTGCGGCAATTTTGGCAGAGGTGGAACTTCCGCACAGAGCCCTCGAAAAAACTGAGATACTCGGAAGCGTCGAAGGTGGCCGGCGAATCCACGTGCATTGCGACGTCGAGAGGCTCCGGAACGCAGGTCTCATCGGGGGGAGTTTCGTTGAGCGGACCCCCCGTCCAGCGGCAGAGGCGGATGGGCTCGAGCGGCGCCAGAGTGCCGAAGATCTGCATGCGAACCCAGTCAGCGGCCTTGTCCGGCGCGTCCACTCTTTTTTGGAAGGAGGCGACGTTCTCATCCACGAGCTTGATGTAAGCCGAAGTGCAGATTATCTGCACGCCCGCCACGCCAAGCCCGGCAAGAAGTGGCCAAAACAACAGGGTCACAAAGAGCTTGGGCACCCTGATGAGCGAAAAGGCCAGTGTTATCGACTTCATAGACGTCCTCTTTTCTGTTATAGCGAGCACGTGGAAGACCGTGCTCTCTACTGGATTTTCCACGCTACAACGGGTAGATTACGGCTATCCGCGAGCCGCCCTGCCGGACATCCGCAAAATTTATGGGTTGGGCCTCTGCGACCGGTCACCTCGGTCGTAAGGATGCCGCATTGCCTGGAGCGTGCGGGAGATGGCGGTGCAGGGAATGTTTTGAATGGGGTCTATGGCTGAGCGAAAAATTTCAGACGCGAATGTTGTCTCCGAGCGGCTGCTGCCCACACCGGCAGAAATCAAGGAGCAAGTTCCGATCACGCCGGGAGCGGCTGCGACTGTCATGCACGGACGGCAGGTCATCGAGGATATCCTCGACCGCCGAGATCCGCGGCTTTTTGTTGTCGTCGGTCCATGTTCGATTCACGATCTGAAAGCGGCGAAGGAGTATGCCGAAAAGTTGCGCGTGCTCGCAGACGAAGTGCAAGACACCATGGTGCTCGTCATGCGCGTATACTTTGCGAAGCCGCGCACGTCCGTCGGATGGAAGGGGTTCATCAACGACCCTTATCTCGACGACTCTTTCCGCATCGATGAGGGGCTGCTGAAAGCGCGCAAGCTGCTTTGGGAAGTTGCAGAGCTCGGCCTACCCGCGGGCACGGAAGCGCTCGATTCGATCTTTCCGCAGTATGTCGATGACCTCCTCTGCTGGAACGCCATTGGTGCGCGAACGACCGAGTCGCAAACTCATCGTGAAATGGCGAGCGGATTGTCGACACCGGTCGGATTCAAAAACGGAACCGACGGTAACGTGCAAGTGGCGGTGAATGCGCTGAAGTCAAGCGCTGCGCCGCACCATTTCCTGGGGATCAACATGCAAGGGCAGTGCGTGGTTCTTCATACCCGGGGGAATCGATACGGGCACATCGTTCTCCGAGGCGGAAGCCGTCCGAACTACGATTCTGTGAGTATCGCGATGTGCGAGAAAGAGCTCCGCGACGGAAAGCTGCCGGTGAATGTTACGGTGGACTGCAGTCACGGCAACTCGCTGAAGGATCCGTCGCTTCAGCCGCTGGTCTTCGACAATTGTATCAATCAGATTGTCGAAGGGAATCGCTCCATCGTCGGCTTGATGCTGGAGAGCAACATCAACTTCGGTCAGCAGGAGCTGACTCGAGATCTCTCGAGCCTGAAATACGGAGTGTCGATCACTGACGCTTGTATTGATTGGGAGACGACGGCCGAGACCCTTCGTAAAGCTCGTGAGAAGCTTGGGAATACTCTTACAAAGCGGGCGTCTGCAAAGAGCTGACGCACCGGGCTTTTAGAGCTTCACAACCCGCTCTTCCTTCTTTTCTTCTTTGCTCGACTTTTGCTGCTCGAAGTTTTGGGCGCGTTCGACGTTTGGCGTCCACTCGTCCCAACGCTCCTTATCTTTGCTGTAGTACGTGCGATATTGCCGATCCCCGAAACGGACAACCTTGACGTGACGGGCTCGCATTCCGGGAAATGCGGCGAGGTTCGGTGTCAGGAAAACCATCGCTGGCTCCATCGCAGAGATGATCAGCGCTCCGGAGTGATCTACCGTCACGTTACAGGCCTCCTCTTGGCCGACTCGGAAAACAGCGAAGTCGGTGGGCTCGAGCTCATCAACGAGAATCGCTCGGGCGAGAGGATCGGGCTTGTCCGGCACGAGACAAAGCTGGTGCGTAATCTGTCCGTTGCGTTCAATCGGCATCATACAAAAAAGCATAGCGGCCTCTCGGAAAGATACTTTGTGCCCGGAGCTTTGCACCGCCGGGCGACCCGTTCAAGTCTAATCGGCAGTCTGCGATCGAAACTGTAATTCCGCGAAACCTTGCGATTTCCGAGGTAATTCGTTAGTGTCGCGCCTCAAAAATCGACAGACCGCCACCCATGACAGATCAAGCTGAACTTGCCCAAATCGCCGCGGAAATCGGTGCCCGCCGAACGTTTGCGATTATTAGCCACCCAGACGCCGGGAAAACTACCCTCACGGAGAAGCTGCTCCTCTACTCTGGAATGATCCGCACCGCCGGAATGGTTCGTGGCCGAAAAGGCTCGAAGGCCGCCAGCTCGGATTGGATGGGAATGGAGCAGGAGCGCGGAATTTCCATCACGGCGTCTGCGATGCAATTCCGCTACAAGGACGCTCTCATCAACGTCCTCGATACTCCCGGTCACCAAGACTTTTCGGAGGACACCTATCGGACGCTCACAGCGGCTGACAGCGCCGTGATGGTGATCGATGCGAGCAAAGGGGTCGAAACGCAAACGAAGAAGCTCTTCGCTGTCTGCCGGATGCGCAATATTCCTGTGCTCACCTTCATGAACAAGCTGGACCTGAACGCAAGAGATCCGTTTGAGCTGATGGAGGAGGTTGAGAATCTCCTCGGCGTGAAGGCTTCACCGCTCAATTGGCCGGTTGGCTACGGCAAGGAATTTTGTGGGATTGCTGAGATCGCAAGCGGGCAAGTGATGCTGTTCTCGCGCACTGCCGCCGGCGGCTCGCAAAAAGCCGGCGTTCGCATTGTTCCGCTCGCGGAGCTGAAAGTGTCGGATGTGACCTCCGAAGCAGTCTTTGAGCAGCTTCAATACGAGCTCGAGCTGCTCAAGGAAGCCGGTAATCCATTCTCTCGGGAGCAATTTCTTCGCGGGGAAGTAACGCCGGTGTTTTTCGGTTCCGCGCTCACCAACTACGGGGTTGAGCCTTTCTTCGATCATTTCGTGGAGCTCGCACCGCCGCCGGGGCCGCGCCCGGCTGATACGGACGCCGGCGATGAAATTCTCATCGATGCTGTGTCTCGGCCCTTCAGCGCATACGTGTTCAAGGTTCAGGCGAATATGAATCCTCGGCATCGAGACAGCATGGCGTTCCTCCGCGTTTGCTCGGGTAAGTTTGAGCGTGAGATACCTGTCAAGCACCACCGTTTGAAAAGAGAGATTCGGTTGTCACGCTCTCACAGCATGCTTGCCGGAGAGCGAAGCACGCTCGATGTCGCCTATGCAGGCGATATCATCGGCGCGATCAACCCCGGAACTTTCGCCATTGGAGACACCGTTTCGCTCGAGGGTGGTTTTAATTTCAAACCGCTGCCGCAGTTTCCGCCCGAAGTTGTCGCGCAGATCCGTCCAATCGACGTATCGAAGCGAAAGGCTTTCGACAAAGGCATGCAGCAGCTCAGCCAGGAAGGTGCGGTTCAAGTGCTGCGCTCGTGGGACAATCCGCTTTCCGAGCCATACGTCGCGGCTGTCGGAAAGCTCCAGTTCGACGTTCTCCAGTATCGCCTAAAAGAGGAATACGGAGTCGATACGAAGCTCGACTCGATGTCCTACGAATGTGGAGTCTGGCTCACGGGTGATCTGAAATCGTTCAAGAAACCCTCTGCGGCACTGCTTGTGCGCGATGTTCGCGATCGTCCCGTCCTGCTTTTCCGCAGCGCGTGGGAGAAGCAGTACGCCGCCGACCAGAATCCGAACCACAAACTGATCGACTTCATCGATTAGGGCCGGCTCCGCAGGCTCAGTCGACGGTTTGCCCAGGCTTCCTGAAAATTCGTCATACCTGCCTCGATCCAAGGGGTGGCAGCGGATCGATCCTGTTCGTGCCTGAAATTCTTATTCCTTTGGGATTCTCGCAACATGCGCGATAATTGAGTAATGCCCGAGGTCGGGCCTTTGCGCGTGCCATCGCCCGTTGGTGCGTGATATTCCAAAAATTGGCCTCGGGAGCCTCCGTTTTACGAGACCCCATGAGCGACGATCCGAGGGATGACTTCCGGTATACGCGCGGCTCGACCGAGCGAGGGCATATTCCTGTCCCGCAGCTCCGGAGCAACGGCGTACCATGGTGGATCGGTGTGACAATCGGCGCCGCGGCCATCGCGCTTGCTTTCTTTGTCTACAACGTGCCCGAATGGTTTACCCACTATCTGAGCGTCAGATACCACGCACCAGCATGTTTCTTCCTTGTCATTCTGGGCGGCTGTTTGATCCATCGCGCGAACAAACAGAGGCTCGAAGATGACCTCGCATCACGCATCTGGGAAGGTGGACGAAACCGGCCGAACTACTGGGGACAGTAGCCACAACTCTTCTGGTCCCAATTCTTCGTTCAGCAGCGTTCAGCTCGTCTTCCGCCTGTTGCTCGGGAACCTCGATGGCTTCCGGTTTCAATTCTACGCTCTCGCGTTCGTGGGCTTTCTCGATGGAGCCGCGACTTTTTTCGTGCCTGTCCTACTAGCGGAATACACGAAGACGGATTTCACCCGGGATCGTCTGCTGCATCTCATCCCTCTGATCGCGCTCCTGTACCTGGCCTCTCACTCCTTGCAATGGATACTCCGCAAATTCGGAGAAGCCTTTGGTCCTGTGTACGCTCTTCACCTTCGGTTGAAGTATTTCCGCCGCTTGGAAGCGCTGCCGCTGCAAAAGCTTACCGAGTATCATTCAGGATATCTTCTTTCGGTTGTGAACACGGTCGTCAGCGGTATCGGCGGGCTGAGCAACGAAGTGTTTTGGGCGCTCGCGCGGAGCGCATCGAATCTGAGTCTGTTCTTTTATTTCACGGCGAAAGAGTCGCTCGGCATCGCGGTGCTGAATCTGCTGATCCTTTGTGCTTTCGTTGGATTGAGCATGCGCTTCTCTCGGCGGATGGTGCCGCTTGCGAGCGCGCTTAATCAGCAATCGGCCGCCACCATGGGCGCTTACGCGGATTTCGGCGCAAATCTTCTTACAGTAAAGCGACTCGGGGTCAGCGACTTTGCCGAGAAGCGCCTTCGCGCTGTGTCGGACGAAACGGCGGCTCGTGTTCGGAGCTTTCAGAGCTTCCATGCGCTTCGCTGGTTTTCCCTACACAACGTCTTTTCACTTGCCCTCTTGGCCACGATCTCCTTTCTGCTCATGCAGATCTCGCAAGGCAAGATCTCCAGCGCGATACTCATCCTTTTTGTGGCGGCGTTCACCAGTGTTCGAATGAACGCTGAACGCCTTTCGGAAAACTTCAAGGCGATTCTCGAGCTCGATGCTTATGCCAGACAGCTGAGTGACGTGCTGGCAACCTTGACACCTTCTGGGGACATACCGGTCGCAAGTCTCGAGAGCGTCGAGCTTCAGCAGGTGACATTTCATCATGCTGGGAGCTCGGTCGAGATACGGGTTCCCGAGTTCCGTCTCACACGGGGAGAGAAGGTCGCCATTGTCGGCGAGTCAGGTCAGGGAAAAACGACCTTCCTTCATCTTGCCGCAAACCTCTACCAACCGGATTCGGGCGAGCGCCGATTGAATGGATTGCCCTATGGGCACGTGTCCCCCGAAAGCTTTCCACGGCTGTTCTCGATGGTGTCTCAAGAAGGTGAGCTCTTTCATCTCACGGTGAGAGAGAATCTGCTGCTTGGTTCGAACATGTCTGAGAGCGAGCTGCTCGAACTGCTCGAAGAGCTTGCGTTGGGTGAGTGGTTTCGCAGCCTCGAGAGCGGGTTCGAGCAAATAATCGGCGAACGTGGGGTTACAGTATCGCAGGGCCAGAAACAAAGGATAAATCTTCTCCGAGGGTACCTACAGAACCGCGATATCTATCTCTTGGACGAGCCAACCTCGCAGCTCGATGAGCGGACCGAGTTAAAGGTCATCGACTTCATCCGCCGACGGCTCGCGGACAAAACGATTATTCTGGTTACGCATCGGCCCTCTTTGATTGATCTCTGCGGACGAATCTTTGAAATCACAGAGAACCGCCTCACTGAGCGGGTCAAATAAAACCGTCGATACCGCCCGAGCCTGGCTAACCTGCCAGAATCTCATTCAATCATTTTTTAGTGCACACGCTGTAGGCAACACATCCGCTACACCTGCGTATAACGTAAGGAGAACAGGTTATTTCTTTGGTTGGGGTGTATGAAGGTGAGAACTGGGTTTTCAAAGAGATTTCTTTCCCTGGCAGCAGGTCTGCTGCTTTCAGCGACGGGGTTGAGCGCAACGGCACACGCAGCACCGGCACAAGGTGACTTCAACGGAGACGGAATCTCCGATCTGTCAGTCGCGTTGGTCGACAAGCGGGCCAAAAGCACCGCGTGGCTTACGCGGCTGACACAGCGCGACAGCTCTTATTTCTGGACATTCGGCGTTCCGGGTGATGCGCTTATCACCGGGCAATTCTATCCCGACCATCGGACTTATCCCGGCGTAGTTTGGGTTCGAGACGCAAAGCTTCCGCTCGAATGGTATATCAAGACTCCTTCCGGCGGCGAAGTTGGGATGAAATACGGACTTCCCGGCGACACCATTGTCAATCAGGGAGATTTCGACGGTGACGGTATCACCGACATTTTAACCATTCGAAATGGCAGCGGCACCTATGCCGGATACCGTCTTTGGTATGTAGCGTTGAGCTCTCAACCGGGACTGGTTGCGCAGGACGTCTTCGGTCTGATTTCTGATCGCGTCGGTGTCGCGGACCTCGATGGCGACGGCAAAGTAGAGATGGTTGCTCTTCGCGACGGCTATCTCTGGTTCGGTAAGAAATTCGGCTTGCCGGAGATCTCCCAGGTCCAATGGGGGCTTCCCGGCGACATTCCGTTGATGCCGCTCGATATCAACAACGATGGGAAAGCAGACTACATCGTATCTCGCCCGACCGGTGCGGGACAGAAGATTTATGTCCGATACTCAGCTTCGGCCTACGATATTTTTGTCGCTGGTCAGGACACCTCGGTGCCGATGACCGGAAATTTCGTCGGCGCGCCGAGCTTTGCCTGGGCGCAGCGCGACACTGGCTTCACTGCGATCCTCGGCTTCGATCGCAAGCCGCAGGTGTTCCAGTTCGGTATCGCGGCGAACGCGATTATCCGGCCTGATGGAACGGTAGTGCAGCCCAGTGACAGCGGACGCTTTGGGACTGTTCCGAAGCCGCCGACGGCAAATCCGAACCCATCGAATCCGAGCGGTCCGACTGGTGACGGTCACTGCGACGAGTTCCGCGACAATCGCGATGGAGGCGGAAAGTTCAAATGGAACTCTGCAAACAGTAAGAAAACTGGGAAGGTGATGCCGACTTCAGATCTCACTGGCGACATCTCCGGAGTTCGTTACTACGGACCCGGCGGAGTGTTGTTCGATACGTTCAGCTTCGGTGGTTACGAGTACGGCAGCCGTGAACGCTGGTATGGAAAGAAGGGAATCGGCTCCTACCCGGACGGAGGCTACATTCTTGTAGAAACCAGACACCAGGGTCAGGTGTGCTGGGAGATCCCGGACCCGCAAAGGAACTGGGATTAAAAAAAAAGCGCAGCCGGAAACGGCTGCGCTTTTTTTATTTGCAGATGAAGAGCGAAGCTCTCATCTGCTAGAGACATTACTCGTGCGCCATCTCCCAATGCTCCGGTGAACGCCAGAGACGGGATAGCAGCAGCTCGCGCTCGTAGATGAACTCTTTCGGAAGGCGATCGTAGAGCTTAATGAAGAGCTCTTCGTGCGACAGAGCCTCCTTCTTCCATCCCTCACGGTCGATTCCCATCAGCGTCGAGAAACGCTCGGACGAGAAATCCTTTGCGCCTGTCCAGTCGAGGTCTTCGTAGCGCGGCATCCAGCCAATCGGGCTCTCGAGAGCGAATCCATTCCCGCGAACGCGATCGACAATCCACTTCAGAACGCGCATGTTCTCGCCAAATCCGGGCCAGAGAAACTTTCCGTCCTTGTCTTTGCGGAACCAGTTCACGCAGAAGATCCGAGGAGGGTTCGGCAGTGTTCGGCCGAACTGCAGCCAGTGGTTGAAGTAGTCCGCCATGTGGTAGCCGCAGAAAGGGAGCATCGCCATCGGGTCCCGTCGGACGTTGCCGACTTCGCCGGTGGCGGCCGCTGTGGTTTCCGAGCCCATTGTGGCTGCCATGTAGACTCCGTGTGTCCAGTTGAATGCCTGATACACAAGCGGAACATCTTTGCTGCGTCGACCGCCGAAGATGAACGCACTGATTGGCACGCCTTGCGGTTTTTCCCAATCAGGGTCGATGCTCGGGCACTGGCTCGCCGGTGCTGTGAACCGAGCGTTTGCGTGGGCAGCCGGGCGTCCACATCCTGGAGTCCACTCCTTTCCTTGCCAGTCGGTGAGCTTCTCCGGCGGCTGGTCGGTCATGCCCTCCCACCAAACGTCTCCGTCCGGAGTCGAGGCAACGTTCGTGAAGATAGTGTTCTTCGCAATCGTTTCCATCGCGCGCGGATTCGACTTGAACGAGGTCCCAGGGGCAACGCCGAAGAATCCGGCTTCCGGATTGATGGCGTACAACCGGCCGTCTGCGCCGGGCTTAATCCAGGCGATATCATCGCCGACAGTCGTGACCTTCCAGCCCTGGAACGAATCGGGGGGGATGAGCATCGCGAAATTCGTTTTTCCGCATGCGCTTGGGAACGCGGCGGCAACGAATGTCTTCTTTCCATCCGGCGATTCGACTTTGAGGATAAGCATGTGCTCAGCGAGCCAGCCCTCGTCGCGTGCCATGCAGGATGCGATGCGGAGGGCGAAGCATTTCTTTCCGAGCAGGGCGTTGCCGCCGTAGCCGCTTCCGTATGACCAAATGGAGCGCTCTTCGGGAAAGTGAACGATATATTTCTGGTCCTTGTTGCAAGGCCACGGGACGTCCTTCTGTCCCGGCTCGAGCGGTGCGCCTACGGAGTGCATGCACGGGACGAATTCACCGTCGGTGCCAAGGACATCCAATACCGCCTGTCCCATTCGAGTCATTGTGCGCATATTGCAGACGACGTATGGGGAGTCGCTCAGTTCGACGCCGATGTGAGCGATTGGAGATCCGAGAGGTCCCATGCTGAACGGGACGACATACATTGTCCGCCCGCGCATCGAACCTTCGAACAGGCCATTGAGAGTTGTTTTCATCTCGCGGGGATCGACCCAGTTGTTGGTCGGACCGGCGTCCGCCTTACGGAGGCTGCAGATGAACGTGCAATTCTCGACCCGTGCGACATCGCTCGGATCAGAGCGGCAGAGGTAGCTATTCGGACGCTTCTCTTCGCTCAATTTCACGAACGTCCCGCTCTGCACCATCAATTCGCAGAGCGCATCGTATTCCTGCTCAGAGCCGTCGCACCAATGAATCTTATCGGGTTTGCAGAGGTCTGCCATCTCGGCGACCCATTCAAGCAAACGAGAGTGTTTCGTTTTTGGAGTGGAGTTTGATTGGGGTGTCATAAGGGCGCTTACTTTTTACCCGCTGTAGTAGTAGACTTCTCGAGGATTGGCAACTGACGAATAGCGGGGAGACAGCGACAACTCCCTGGAATGTATAACACTTTGTTCGACAGGTGTGGTTTGATTATGCTAGCTAACCCGAAGCGTGGATCATAAATTCTCATGAAATTTATCCGAGCTTCTCGACCCGAAACTCGACCGGTCCGATGACATGTCTGAGGTCATCGAACATCGAGGCGATCGAGCGCCGGATTGAGACGGTGGGCTTTTGACGGAAACCTCATCCCGATCACGCACAGAACCGCGAAAACTTTCGGAATCAGCAATCCGTCCCAGTTTCTATAATTTTTTTCTGAGTGAGTAATGAAGGGAACCGACATGAGCAAAGCAGATATCGCGATGATTGGGCTGGCGGTGATGGGCGAGAACCTCGCCCTGAATATGCTGAACCACGGCTTTTCCGTGGCGGTATATAACCGGAACACCGAGGCAGTCGACAAATTCGTCAACGGTCGCGCGAAAGGCAAGGAAGTCATCGGTTGCCACAGCTACAAGGAGCTGTGCGAGAATCTGAAGACCCCGCGCAAAGTCATGATGATGGTCAAAGCAGGACCTGTCGTCGACGACGTCATCAAGAACGTACTGCCGTTCCTGGAGAAGGGCGACATCATCATTGACGGAGGAAATTCTCATTATCCCGACTCCAACCGTCGGGTGGAAGAGCTTGCGGCCAAGGGAATTCATTTCATCGGCGCGGGAATCTCCGGCGGAGAAGAGGGAGCGCTGAACGGTCCATCGATTATGCCGGGCGGCGCGAGCGCTGCATGGCCCGCTGTGAAGCCCATTTTTCAATCCATCTGCGCGAAGACCGACGATGGCTCCCCGTGCTGTGACTGGGTTGGGGACGCGGGCTCCGGTCACTTCGTAAAGATGGTCCACAACGGGATCGAATATGGTGACATGCAACTCATC
This sequence comes from Bdellovibrionota bacterium, assembly GCA_046328905.1. Classification (GTDB taxonomy): domain Bacteria; phylum Bdellovibrionota_C; class UBA2361; order SZUA-149; family CAZDWZ01; genus JAXLVP01. The sequence continues at coordinate 1,795,522 of JAXLVP010000001.1, read as the reverse complement.
TGCGAAGCGTTTCAGTTGCTTCATGAGTGCGCGGGTCTGAGCTACGATGATCTCGCGAACGCATTCGCCGAATGGAACAAGGGTGCGCTCGACAGCTACCTGATTGAAATTACTGCGGACATCTTCCGAAAGAAGGACGACGAGACCGGCAAACCGATGCTTGATGTCATCTTGGATACGGCTGGACAAAAGGGCACGGGAAAGTGGACCGCAACAGTCGCTCTCGATCTCGGCATGCCGCTGACGCTTATCGGCGAAGCGGTGTTTGCTCGCTGCTTGTCCGCGCTCAAAGAACAACGTGTTGAAGCTTCCAAGATTATTCGCGGGCCGAAGCCTGAGAAAATCGGGAACGTTCAAGAGTTCGTTCAAAACGTTCGCGATGCGCTTTACTGCGCAAAAATCGTCTCCTACGCTCAAGGCTTTACGTTGATGCGCGAAGCGGCGAAGGAGTTCAAGTGGAACTTAAACTACGGCAGCGTTGCGTTGATGTGGCGCGGCGGATGCATCATCCGTTCAAAGTTCCTCGGCAAGATCGGCGAGGCATTCTCGAAGAATCCTGACTTGGCGAATCTGCTGCTCGATCCGTTCTTCAAAGAGACGGTGGAGGCCGGACAGGCTGGATGGCGCAAGGTGACTTCAGTGGCCGCACTGAACGGGATTCCGAACCCGGCAATTTCCTGCGCACTGAGCTACTTCGACGGTTACCGCAGCGACCGCCTGCCGGCGAATCTGCTCCAGGCGCAGCGCGACTATTTCGGCGCCCATACGTATGAGCGGGTCGATCGTCCACGCGGTCAATTCTTCCATACGAACTGGACAGGTCGGGGCGGCACGACTTCGTCGACAAGCTACTCGGCATAGTGAGAGGCAGAATGAGCGAAAACGGGCATGACGCGGCTCGGCAGGGTGGATTCACCCTGGTCGAGCTCCTGGTGACGACTGCGATTATTGTGATCCTCACGGGTATCGCGTTCACAGGCTTCACGGTTTACAAGGAGTCCGCTTACATGCGGATCTCCGAGCAGCTTATGCACCAGGCCCGGACCGCTCTCGAAGCCGGCAAACAGGACAATGAAGGCGCCGGGACAGAACTGGTCACTGTCGATCAGAACACCGCCGGACCGCTCAGTGACCCGGTCGCCCAAGCTCTCATGCCCGGCCTTGTCCTTACCCCGCATGTTCGAATTTATGCGACGTATGATCCGACCTGTTCGGACGCTACGTGCATGCAAGACTACATTATGACTCGTCACTGCTTGACGCAGAAGAAGGTGGTCTATTTTCGAACGTTCGGCGGAATCGAATCGACGACCTACAATGTCGACGACTCCGGACCATGCAGCTAGGAAGTGCAGCTAGGACTCATAGCTGACAGCGCCGGCTCACGACTAGGCTACTCGGTGCGCGAGAGGTCGGGTGTGAGTCGGATCTCCTCACGACGTTGGCTCAGTTCCCGCCCTGGATCAGCTCCCACTGCTCGAGCAGCTGACTGAGCTGGTCCCGCCAATACTTCGGCGTACCGAATTCCACGAATGTTTTCTTGAATGCCGGGTCTTCCCAACGTTTCGCAATCCAAGCGGTGAAATAGATCATGCGCATCGCCCGAAGAGGCTCGATGAGACGAATCGAGCTTCGGTCGAAGCTTCGCATCTGCTCATAGCCTTCGAGAAGAAGCTGGAGCTTCTGGTAAGCGAAGTCATCCCGTCCGGGGAGAAGGAGCCAAACGTCCTGCACCGCCGGTCCGGTGGCCATATCGTCGAAATCGACCCAGTATGGTCCTTCGTCGCTCCACAGAAGGTTGCCGAAATGACAGTCACCGTGAATGCGATGATAGGGAACGCCTTCGAACCAGGGTGAGGTGGTTTCGACAATCTGTTCGACGAGATCTTCGTATTGATGAGCGATGTCGTTCGGAAGTACGTCCGAGTCGAGAAGAAAATCCAAGCTCTGGAACGCGATGTTTTCGGGGGTGATGCGAATTCGGTTTGGGGCTTGCCGTGCTGCTCCCACGTTGTGCATCCGGCCGAGCAGGCGTCCCACTTGCAGCGCTTGCATATCGTCGAGCTCGCCTGGATTGCGTCCTCCCTGTTTCGGAAACACGGCGAAGTAAATCGGGAGATCCGGAACTTGGAGCAGGGTTTGACCTGAGTCGTCCTTGAGCGGTGCGATGACCGGAATTTCGTATTCCACGAGATCGAGCAAGAACTGATGCTCTTCGAGGATCTGTTCCTTGGTCCAGCGTCCCGGCCGGTAGAACTTGATGATGCGAAACCGTTCGGAGGGCTTTTTAGGCTTTACGTCCGGAGGAAGCTCGATCTCGACTTCGTAAACGCGGTTCTCCATGCTGTTCAGAGTCAAGCAACGGCCCGTGCATCGAACCCCGAATCGCTCGACTGCATCCAGGATACGGTCGGGAGTGAGCTCAAAGAAGAACTTCGTTTCGGGGCTTCCGAGCGGTGAGAAAGCGTATTCCATGCCGACGTTTAAGCACAGAAAGAACCAAAAGAGAAACGCGTTGAAACGCGGAGTCGCGGGTAGACTGCTAAGCCGCGGCCTCGGCGATTTCGCTCACGAATGGATCGCCCGGGAATAGCCCCGTCAGCGCTTGAGCGAGACGTTTTGCAGCGTCCCGTTGCTGATTCGCGAGATACACCTCGGCGAGCTCAACACCCGGAAGCGGGCCCGCTTTCCTGCAAACGTGCGCAATATCTTCGGGGAGGAACTCATTGAATGATTGGAGCGCTTCCTTCTCCCGTCCTGTGCGGCGCTGAATTTCAGCCAGTAAGGTGAGCAAGAAGATACGATCTTCGTAGCAGTCCACCCGATTGCGATCCATGAGCGCAGTCTGCAACAGACACTCTGCTTCGACCTCCTTCTCAGAGCGCGCAAGCGAGCGAGCGTAGCCGAGGATAACCTTGCCGTTTCCCGGATCGCTGGTCAGCGCCTTCTCGAAGACCTCGTAACTCTCGTCAAAATTCCCAGTTTCGGTAAGGATTTCACCGTATGCGGCTAGGGTTGCCGTGGACGGTCGGGGAATAAAGGCAAGAAGCTCTCGAAAGCGCAGGAGGAGGTCGTCCCAAGCTTCGAGGGTTTCGTACACCCGAAAGAACTGCTTGGCTGTCATTCCGGCATTCGTAGAAAAAATTGCATAACGCTCAGCGAGCAACTCGGCTTCATCCGCTCGAGCGCAGAGAAGAAGCGAGTCGATGAGGTGCTTCGTAGCGCTTTGCTCCTGTGGGAATCGAAGCACATGCTCGCGTGCGATCTCCAGCGCTTCGTCGTCTCTGCGAAGGTCAACGAGATACCGCCACGTGTTCGACAACACATCAGACTGATTCCGATCGATCTGCAGGGCCTGCATGCTCGCATTCAAACCTTCCTCGGGGACACCGGCTCGACGCAAGCAGTAGGAGAGGATCGCCGGCCCGGCGAGCGGGAACTGTGATGCAATTGCGCGGAGCTGCGTAAGAACCTGTAATCTGTCGCCGCGTTGAATAGCGGCAAACACATCCGGATGTGCTTTTCTCATCGGCGCAGCCAGCCCGTGCTGGCAGGTCCATTCGCCTCGGAGCCCGGCAGGATGATCGAGGAGCTGCGCTTGATGGAAATGTTCCAATGCCGTTTGAAAGTCATTGAACTTCAAGTAAAGGCAACCTGCTGCAAATTGGGCACGAGGGCTGAGCATCCAAGCCACGCGATGAGCGTGGAGCATCTCGGCGGCCGCCTGAAAATCGTGTCTCACGATGGCGTCTTCGAACAGGTATTCCCATTCGGTTTCGGCAGCCGCTCGACCAGCAACCTGATTCAGCGCTTTTTGCTGTGCCGCAGATTCAAGACCGAGGAACGGATCGAGACCGGGAAACGGCGTATATTGATCATCCACGGCGCGAACGATCGGAACGGGTGAAACGCCATCGAGCTCAATCTGAGCGAGGGAAAATAAACCGAAGGCACCATCGTCACCGGCGAGAATATTCGCGATGGAGGCGATCTGGCGGCGGTCGGCGAAGACTTGCGCCAGATCGGTCGGAGACGCGTCGCTTTCTAATGCTTTGAGCAAACGGAGAGCATAGCTCAACTCAACAGCGACCCAGATGATAAGCTGCGAATGTCCGTCAGCGAGCGGTATGCGGGCTTGAGAAAAGAATCGCTCGTCGTCAATGGTGATAAGCAGGGGCGAGTTGGCAAGCTGGGGATCGTCGAGCGCTCTTCCATGACCGCCGTACATTCGGACACAAGAAGGCTCGCGCGAGAGCTTTCGCGATCGACTCCCGCTCTGCTCCAGAAGCTGCTCCTGACCGATGCACGACGCACGGTCGGGCAGCACGAATCGCAGCGCCTCCTTTCCATCGGCGGTGCGCATCCATCGAGCACGCGGCGCAGTGGATATCTCTTCCACGGTCAGCGTTTGAGCGTTTGTCAGCGGGGAGCTTTCTTTCATCAATCTCCGAATTGGCTCAATTATGATGCATAATTTTGTGCAATCGCCGCGGAGGTGGTATTCCCGGATAAACTTTTTATTTCTGCCGGTCTGGGGAGTAATTCCTCAATGATTTGAGGTCCTTCGGTCTGCAGATAAAACGAGGAGACGCGATGTCACGAACGAATTCGACAATGGCACCGTTAGGAGCGAGCGCCCCTGACTTTTCACTGCCTGACACCGTCAGCGGGAAGACGGTCTCGCTGGACAGCGTACGTTCCAAAACGGCAACGGTCGTTATGTTCATCTGCAACCACTGCCCGTACGTAAAGCATGTCCAAGCAGGGCTCGTGGCGATTGCGAAAGACTACATGCCGAAGGGGGTGTCGTTCGTTGCGATCAGCTCGAACGACGCTGCGCAGTATCCGGACGACAGCCCGGAGAAGATGAAGATTGAAGCAGAGCAAGCGGGTTATCCATTTCCCTATCTCTACGACGAGTCGCAACAAGTTGCGCGGGCATACGACGCGGCATGCACGCCGGATTTCTTCGTTTACGATTCGAGCCTCCACTTGGCATACCGCGGCCAGTTCGACGACTCCCGGCGCAATAGCGATATCCCAGTGACGGGAAGAGATCTGCGATACGCTCTCGATGCGTTGCTCTCAGGGAAACCGGTTCCAGCGGAGCAGCTGCCGAGCTTGGGGTGCAATATCAAGTGGAAGGGGTAGGTGAAGCTTCGTGGAATATCGCCAACTCTACTCGACGGAAAACTTACGGACACGAGCATCTTTAACCGCGTAAAGAGGTTTGCTTCATCCAGCCATGAAAACTCTTTCGTTAGTCGAGTCCGAAAATTGGATTGCCGGAACGCAAGCCGGTCGAGAACGCCTTGTTATCACGGACGAGCGGAGTGTGCGCCTTGCGCACAAAAACGGTTTCAGCTTCCGAATTCCCGAAAGCACCTCACAGAGGATTATGCTTGCGAAGCTCATTCACGCTCTACTACCCAAAACCGGCGAAACTCTCATTCTGGTAAGGGAGTGGAGCGTTTGGAAATCCACAGAGCATTTGCCCTTGTTCTACAGGTTTCGGCAGGCGTGTGGAGACGCGCACCTTCTCATTGAACGACCTGGGCAGGTTCTCGCGAATGAGAATGTTGACGATATAACATCGCTCTGCCTCTGTGGGCTTTTGTTCCTCTGGGATGTTCTCATTGTGCCCGATGACGGGAGTATAGGAATTTACTTCAGTCACGACGAAATCGCGTATGCCGGCGCGACGCACGAAAGCAGCGTACGGGACCTGCAGCGTTTCCTCGATACGAGGCATCTCGATTACCAAAGCTTCGATTCGATTCGAGACACCCGCCATGTGGCATGACGCAGTGAGCCTCTGCGTTCAAGAATAGTGAATGGCGTGCCGAGCCGTCGGATACGATGAAGATAAGATTCGCAAAGCTCCCGCAGGGGCGGGTCCATCCTCTGCGAGCGTCTGATGTCGGTCTCCTAGAAAAGGTAATTCCAACGCATGTCTTTGAGCGCATCGGAATAATTCATTTCGCCGACAATCAACATACAACGCAGGAAGCGGCGCTACGCTATTTCAAATCGAGGTTCAATATAGCTGTGAATTTCTGCCTCCATGGGATGACGTCCCGAATGCTCGCCGAGAATAAGTCATATCTCTCTCTGATCGAAACATTTGGCGGACGACCTGACCGAGGGGCTCGCCGCGTAGAATGGGACCTACGATCGGCAAAGCTTTACTCTCTCTTTCTTATCGCCCACGAGCTAGCTCACGTCCTTTACATGGAGGCAAATCTTAACGTCAGTAAAAGGCGGGGGAGCTCACTTGAAGAAAATTGGTGCGACGAGTATGCACGCGACGCGATTTTGCGGCTGAGAGACTCGATCGTCTCTTGACTTGGCAGCGCTAGTACAAGAGCGCTCCACGAGCGGTGCTGTTCAAGAACGCCCTGGATATGGACACAACCTCCCGCGGAGTAATTGGATGGATGCATTAAACAATCAACACTTTCCACCAACGCTCACGACTACTGGTTCTCATTTCTGTTCGTCGCTTTCAACGGAACACTCGCACTTTTTCGTTCCGTAACGGATTCGCTCCGCAACTTTTGTCGCTCTATCCTCGATACAGATGTCGCTGACTGCGCAGTCCCACAAAAACATTTACACGCTCCCCCAAAACCTTCCGCTCGCGACGTAGGGAAGTTCACTGGGCGTTACCCTATGTCGGAATTGACATTATGTCGGATATGGTATAGCTTAGGGATGTTGCCTTGAAAGATAAGCCATTGGTCGTCCTACACGGCGTCATTAAGACGCCGCCCTTCTCTTTAAGGGCGAGAATACAGGCAGGATGTCTGCTGAGGCAGCTCCAAAAAGGCTTTGTTCTCGGAATGCCGGACTCTCGCCCGATGCCAAGCATCGGGCACCGCTGCCACGAAATACGCGTGCGTGATGCGGAAACGAGTAAGAATTGGAGAATTATCTATCGAGTTGATTCGGACGCGATCGTCATAGCTAGCGTTTTTGCGAAGAAGAGCCAGAGAACGCCCGATCACGTTGTTTCGGTGTGCCGAAAGCGGTTGAGTACCTACGATGCGGAGATTGATGAATGAGGAAAGCGAAGCTTGAAAAACTGAAGCAAGCTGGGCATCGCGTCACGAGCACACAGGAGTTTCTCGGACTGAGCGACGCCGAAACCGCCCTTGTAGACCTGAAGATTGCGCTTACAGAGCGTCTCCGCACTGTTCGGCAGGAACAGGGGATGAGTCAAGTCGAGCTGGCTAGGCGCCTCGGCTCGAGTCAATCGCGGGTCGCAAAGATGGAGGCGGCGACGAATGACGTTTCGCTGGACCTAATCGTTCGTGCACTGTTCACGCTTGGTGAGAATCCGAAGCGTTTGGGAAAGGCCATCGCAAAGGCGGCGTGAATGAGACTCGAACGACTGTCTGCGCCGAGGAAAGACCGCTTCATTCGTTCGTTCAGCTGCCAGTTACAGCTTGTCTCGACCCGGTGACTTCTTCGGATTCATCTGCTGGCGCATGTCTTCGAAGCGGTCGTTGAACGGATTGTGCTTTGGCATGGGCTTGTTCAGCTCTTCCCGCATCTTCATCTCGTAAGTGTCTTCGATACGCTCATCGGTTGGAAGAGTGTTGAGATCACCCCATGTGTCGTCACCCTTTGGCATTGGCGCGACGCCGTTTGGCCCGGAACCCGTTCCGAAGAGGGCGGTTGTCGACGGGTCGATGAGAGCCCCTCCTGCGGTTGCTTGTGACGCTACCGATGACGGTGTTGGTTCGGGCGCGGCTTCGTCGGAATCGCCGAACGGGTCCGCGTCATGGAACTGGGCGAACGCAGAGCTCGGAAGAACGACCAGCGTTAGACCGAGCGCGATAAGCCAACGTTTCGAAGTGTGTTCTGACATCAGTTTGTCCTCTGTTTCTGTTATGGCGGGCAGAGGACCAGACGTGCTGTCGAAGTCACTTCGTAAGGCTGCGATAATCCAAATAAAACTTGAGCGATTGGTTGACGTAGATATGCACTGGAAGCTGCAGACATGACTCGGGAATATTGATCTCCCCGGTAGCCGGACTGCGCGCCAGACAGGGATTGTCCTTCAACCGCTCGGCAGGTTCACTGGCAAACAGCCTGGTAAAAATGTTCGTTTCTAGTTGAGCGCGGGGATGGCTGACGGCGTCGGCATAGGGCGCCCAGTTCGGGCGGTCCAAGTAATCCGTATGCGTGAAGGACAGATATCCACCCACGGCCGTCGGAAGCACGAGATACCAACCCGGCAGCTTCTTTCTCGTGAGCAGGTCAGCGCCGAACAAAGTCAATGCATACACGAGATAGATGAAATACGTCGTGAAACGGGAGTCCTGCACCTGATAGAAGAATACAAAACTTGTGAGCGCCCCGATGAGGAGGACGAGATAGAGGGCAGCGGATCTCTGTGCCTTCGGAAATTTGGCGAACCGAGCGAACGGCAGAAGCAGCACACAGATCGCTAGAAGAGGCGCAAAGTAGATCGGCCAAACCGTGCGGTAAAAGTCTAGGTTTGCAAGTGTGAGCTGTAGATATCCGAACTGCACAACTTTCGACGCGAGAAACGAGCCGAACAGCACCTTCTTCGCAATCATCCAGAGCCCCTGACCGAAAAGCGCGACACAAAGAACTGCACAGCCGAGGAACACCTTCCGAGGCGAACGCTGAACGAGACCGCGGAGAAACGTTAGCCCGCTGAAGACGAGCGTCGGAAAGAGCCCGTAGAGTTGGGTAATCGCTGCAAAACACGCGCAAACGGCTCCACGGAAAGCGGACGAGGTTTCCCGAGAGTCGTCGGTTAACGCTTGAACGTAGAATACCGCCGACCAAAGCATGAGCATTACGGCGAACGGATCCGCCATGTAATAGAACGAGTAGAACGCGAGCGGGTAACTCAAGCTCAGCACGACCGTGCCGACAACGAGGACCGCGCTCCTCACCCTGAGCAATCGGCCAATCTGGAAGAAGGCTGCGATGGAACCGAAGAACGTAAGCGGCAGCAGAGCAAGCACAACCTGCGGAAGCCTGATGAGCTCACTGACCGCGATGAGCGCCGGAAAGAGCGGTTGTCGAACGGTGATGTCGAGATCGTGTCGTCCGTACAGGAAGCGTTCGACATACGAGAGCGCGTTCACGATCCAATCGAAGCTATCCGGATAATGAAATGGATAGTTCCCGACGACGTCTGGAAAGCCGAGCCGGAATAGCTGGACACTGAAGACGCAAGTCAACGCGAACGGGAAGAGTAGGATTTTGACAGATGGAACAGGTGAGAAACTTTCCGCCGACGTCTCCTCCACAACCGAGTGTGGGAGAGAGGGGTGAGGTTTTTCTGCCGGCAAGGACAAGATCCTCTCCCTCATGAGAGTATTACGCAGTTTTAATCGCTTCGTAGATCCACAGCGGTGGAATGTTCAGCAGCTCGACCTCGCGGTTGATCTTCTGAAAGTGGCTCGGAAGGTATCGATGGATACCGCGGTTCGTTTTCGTCTCAGGTTTCAGAAACTGATAGATCAGAAATTTGCCGCCTGGGGTGAGGGCGTCCAGGGTATTTTTCACGATTCGATCGGCGACTTCCGGTGGCAGCATGGAGAATGGAATGCCCGAAATAACGTAGTCTGTTGACTGACAGCCTACGCTTTCGAGGCAGGCTTTGATGTTCTCCGCGGTGTCGTGGAAAATCGAGAGCCGAGGATCGGTGATGCGCTCCCTGAGCACTTTCAGGAAGTTCGCATTTGTATCGATCGCGACCAGCTTGGCATCGGGCGACATGTGTTCGAGCATGTAGCGAGTGAAAACTCCCGTTGCCGGTCCATACTCCACAACCACTTTCGCGCGACCGAAGTCCATCTTGTCGCAGATTTTCTTCACGCCGAAGCGGGAGGTCGGTGTAATCGAAGCAATGTTCGGATCGCGAACGAGATTGACGAGATACGCAAGTGACATGGATGAAAGCTCTACTTATTGCAGCTCAAGCTAGCTGTAGCGCTCTTTTATCCGAAGATCAATTGTGGTTAGATTTACCCGCCGGCGCGCTCGGCAGGTCCGATGCGTTAATAAATCAGAAATGAAAGAGAGCTCGTATGGAGAGTAAGGTAATCGTTGCGCTCGACGGAATGACCGAGAAAGAAGCAAAAGATCTCGCGAGCCGCCTCGCCGGCGAGGTGTGGGGCTTCAAGGTGAACGACCTGCTGCTTCAAAGTGGCGTTCGGATCCTTTCTGAGCTCAAGCGCTACGGTAAAGTATTCGCCGATCCGAAGCTCTACGATATTCCGAACACGGTTGCGAATGCCGTGCGAGCGATAGCTGACGCCGGCGCAGACCTGATTACGCTGCATGCTTCGGGTGGTGTCGAGATGATGTCGCAAGCGGTTGCGAAAGCCGGAGACGCTACGCTCCTCGCGGTTACGGTGCTGACGTCGATGGACGACAAGGCTGCAACCACGACATATCGCCGAGGGGCGAAGGAAGCCGTGATCGACTTCGCGAAACTAGCTCACGAAGCGGGAGTTCCAGGCATCGTATGTTCCCCGAAGGAGCTCGAGTATCTCACCGACCTGCCGCTCATGAAGGTAACTCCGGGTGTTCGCCCTGTGTGGTACGGTAAGAAGGATGACCAGTCCCGCACACTGTCGCCTGCGGATGCGGTTCGAAGCGGCGCTGACCTGCTTGTGATCGGCCGACCGATCACAGGAGAAGCGGATCCTGTTGCGGCTGCTCGCAAGATCGCCGAGGAGCTGAGCGCCGCCTCCTGACCGTTCATCATTGAAAAAATTGTAGCTGAGCGCGGTTTCATTAATAGCTTGCCAGCCCAGATCGTCTCAATTTAAAGTGAAAGAAGTTTCGGCATCGAAACTCTCTCGCGCGCTGTTCGGGAGAGGAGGAATCACTTGCTGCGCTGTCGTTTCACGCGCTTTTGCGCGGAAGAAATTGCGTGGTTAAGTTGATTCGGTAGTACGGAAAGAGTAGAGGAGAGCTCGGCTGAAAGGCTCCGGTAGAACGGCGGTAGAACAACTGTTCGACGTTTTCCGGAGTTGGGGCTCTGGGAGCCGGCTCGGCATCAGGTGGGGTACCTGCTTGGTGCGCCTGATTGATGTCTCTGTTTGGTTTGGTCCGTTTCGCTTGGTTGGCTGTTCGTTTCGCGGCGCGCTTCGGACGGAGGGCCACCGGTTTTGGGAAGCGGCCAGGTTAGGTTTTGAAACTTCGATTACGGAGGATACATGCGCAAATCGCCAGAGATGGAATCGATGAATTTGGATACTGTTCGCGATGCAGTAACAGTTACCGAGATCACGGATAACATCCGTGTCACGGTGATTCCGGAGTACCTCGAAGACCATTCGGAGCCCGCCCGCAATTCGTACGCATTCTCATACACCGTCACCATCGAAAATCTCGGAGAGCAGAACGTTCAACTCCTTCGACGCCACTGGGTCGTGAACTCGGGAGGCGCGGAATACATGCAGGTGAAGGGCGACGGCGTTGTCGGTGAGCAGCCTCTTCTCGAAGGGAGCAGTGGTTTCCGCTACTCGAGTGGAACTGTGATTAAGGATCCTGTTGGTTCGATGCACGGCTGGTATACCTTCCAGCGGGAAAATGGCAGCGAGTTCGACGTAACGATTCCGCGGTTCGACCTAATCTATCCGCACTTGTTACATTAACCCTTCCCTCTGCGTCCCCCGCGTCCTCTGCGGTTGCATTTCAAACGCTGTGGTTGCCACATACTTTAAATGCAACCGCAGAGGACGCCGGGGACGCAGAGGGATTATCGTTCGAAATACTTCAAATCTTCCCCGAACGTCTCGCGCAGCGCGAGTAAAGATAGAATCGCCGGGACGAATACGATGAACGTTAGCCAGAGTGCGGCTGTCGCCGGATCGGTAAATGTCTTGAACTGAATGAAGCCGATATTGAGCACGATGGTTGAGGACCGCACGAGGTTGGGGACCATCGTGGTGACGGTTGCCCGTAGATTCGTGCCGAACTGCTCCGCCACTGCAGTAATGAGGCAAGCCCAATAACCAGTACAGATTCCTAGCGCACCGGCGACGAGCATGTAACCTGTTGAGCCGTGTATGAAGCCTCCGCCGAGCAGAACCGCAAGCGCAAAAGCGATCATCTGGAAAGCGAGTATCGGGCCTTTTCGACTACGGAAATAGTGGCTGAGCAGTCCGGAAGCGACGTCCCCAATCGTGATTCCGATCGAAGTAAAAAGCATGATATCGGGCACTGCTACGCTTTCTGAGATGCCGAGAGCGCTCGCAATTTCCGGTGCGAACGTCGCAAAGACTCCGAACACGATGTAGATTGGAACTCCAACCATAAGGCAGCAAAAAAGCCTTCTGATCCGCGAGCCCGTCGCGAAGAGGAGCTTCAACGAACCCCGTCGCACCGTCTCGTCGCTCAGCATGTGCGCATACATGCCCGATTCAGAAATGGCGACGCGAAGCGCGAGGAGGAGAAATCCCATCGCCCCGCCGAGCATGTAGGCGTGCTGCCAGCTCATCCACTTGCCCGCGGCTGCGGCACCGATTGCACCTGCAACACCGAGGCCGGTTACGACAGTTGTGCCCAACCCACGCTTTGCTGCGGGAAGAAGCTCGCTGATCAATGTGATGCCCGCGCCGATTTCGCCCGCAAGCCCGAACCCGGTGACGAAGCGCAGGATCGCGTATTGGCCCACTGTGGTGACATAGGCCGAGAGAAGCGTTCCGGCAGAGTAGAGCAAAATCGATCCAAACATCACGCTCACTCTTCCGCGTCGGTCACCCATCAGTCCCCAAACCACTCCACCGAGCAGAAATCCCGTCTGCTGGCAGTTGATGATGAACGCGCCGGTATCCGTCAGAGCAGGCCCTGAGAGCCCCAGGGCGGTGAGACTGGCAACGCGAAAATTCGCGAAAAGCCACATATCGAATACGTCGACGAAATAGCCGAGGGCTGCGACCAGAACGGCCAGCCACATCGCGCGGGAAATGGCCGAATCGGCAAGGTCGAGTTGCTCGCCGAGCTCAGCTTCTGCTGTGACTTCTTGCGGAAGGCCCATAACAATCCCCCGTCATGACCCATGCATTCTGACTGCGGGGATCGCGCTAGTCAATCGAGGCACGCAAAATTTTTATCGGGAATTGACCGCCGCGATTGGCTGTCAGGGAAGGGCAGAGGAACGACCGCAAAAAAAAACGCGCGGCGAGAAGCGACGGACGCCGCTTCCTCGCCGCGCGAGAAACGAATCAACTAGTTGTTGAATCGTGGGCGTGACGGACGACCGCCGCCGCCGTGATCATCGCGCGAATCCCGGCGCGGTTGCGCTTCGTCAACTTTCAAAGCGCGACCACCGACATCGGTGCCGTTCAGCTTCTCTCGAGCAGCCAAAGCTTCTTGGTCGTTCATTTCAACGAACGCGAAACCCTTTGACCTGCCTGATGCGGCATCAGTGATTACTTTTGCACTCACCACCTGTCCATACTGCTGAAACAGCTTCTGAACATCCGCATCACCAAAGCTATAGGGAAGATTCCCGACGTATAATTTTTTCATGAGCCAAATCCAAGAAACGTAGTTGCATAAACAAAAGCCCGCACCCCCCTCAGGGGAATCAACCGTTTCGCAGAAGGCGCACGCGCCAGCACGTCTGAGAGACGCCGCCGGTTGGCGCTTAACCTTCGGGAAAATTTACGTTGATTCCTTTCTGACTGTGTGGTCTCCGCATCATTTCGAAGGTCAATCTGCGGATTGTTTCGCGAGATGCTCGAAAGGTTCGAGGTCGTCGAGAAACTTGAAACAGAACATTCGCACCGAAACGACCTTTTTATGATACTGGATTTAGCTAGGAAAATAAAGCAATCGGCCCGACCTGTGGATAAATCGTGGATAAATTCCGGCATAAGCCATCTAAAGGCTTGAGATCACGGATAAAGTCGGCGAATTTCCCACTGGCCGTCAGAAGTTGATAAATACTCAAATCGATCGTGGAGCCGGGCGGGACGCTCCTGCCAGAACTCGATCCGGCGGGGGCGAAGAAAAAAACCTCTCCAGTACGGGGGACGAGCGATCTCACGGCCCTCGTGCTCATCAAGAACCGCCTGAACCTTCGAATCAAAAGCTGCCCTGTCATCGAGTGGACGACTTTGCGACGATGCCCATGCTCCCGCTTGGGAGTCTCTCGAGCGAGTAGCGAAGTATTCATCCGACTCGCGGTCGGATAGCGGCGATACGTCGCCCTGAATGCGAACTTGCCGGCGGAGCGGATCCCAGTAAAACGTCATCGAGCCACGACATGTTGCAAGCAGAGCTTTCCCTTTGGTCGACTCTTCGTTGGTGAAGAATGTAAAGCCGCTCGAGTTGTGCTCCTTGAGAAGCAACATGCGTCCGTTCGGATAGCCGTCTTCGTCAATGGTCGAGAGGCAAAATGCGTCAGGGTAGAGGATGCCCGGGGCTTTTTTGGCCTGGTCGAACCAAACCGAGAATTGCTCGAAAGGATTCTGTTTGAGTTGCTCGATGGTCAGCGGATTCATAATCCACTGACTAGCACGATCGGCGACCGACGAGAAACGCGGTCACTGCAGTTCCGCAAGAAGCGGCTGAAGCGCACTCCAGACGTGCTCGGCAACGATTTTCTGCCCGGCGGCAGTGGGGTGAATACCGTCTCCCTGGTTGAGCTCCGGATGTGCTGCGACATCTTCCAGTAAAAACGGAAGAAAGGCGACGTGCTTTTCTGCGGCGGTTTCTGTGAATGCGTTGCGGAATGCCGAGGTATACTGCTCACCGAGATTCGGTGGAGCAAGCATACCTGCGAGCAAAATCTTCACTTTCGGGTACTTGCTTCGCACCGCATCGATAATGGCACCGAGGTTTGATTTCGTAAGGCCCGGATCGAGGCCGCGCAAGCCATCGTTTCCGCCGAGTGCAAGCACCAGCAGATCGATGCGATCCTTCGATATCCACCCGACACGTTGGAGACCACCAGATGTCGTATCGCCGCTCACACCTGCGTTGACTACACGGAAGTGCTTGTCCGCTGCGCGAAGCTTTTCCTCAATCAACGCCGGATAGGCTTCCGTGACGGCTAAACCGAAGCCCGCGGTAAGGCTGTCGCCGAGAAACACGATGCGCGGCTCTTCGGCCGATGCTTGCGATACTCCCATGATGAACAGAGTTAATCCAAGAATCGTCTGGGTGATCAGCCGCTTGCGAAGTGCTAGGGTGTTGGCCCGTAGCGGCTGCATGTTTTTGCGCATATTTGGTAGTCGCATTGAACGCTTCTTACACACGTATCTTACCCCACATCGTATGTTACACATTCGGCACGTCTCGAAAACGTTCTCAAACGGACAGAAGTCAGTAGCCGTTCTGAAAGACGTGAGCGTCGAAGTCCCCTCCGGCTCTCTCTGCGCGCTCGTAGGGCCCTCGGGGAGCGGCAAGAGCACTCTCCTAGCGCTATGCGCAGGTTTAGAACGGGTGAGCTCGGGGACTATTCATTTTCACGATTTTGCGGTCACCGGCGCGTCTGAGGTCGAGCTTGCGGACTTTAGGGCTGCCAACGTCGGGTTCGTATTCCAGTCATACCAGCTAATCCCGACACTGACGGCACTCGAGAACGTGATGGTGCCCGCAGAGCTGATCGGAGAGAGAGGAGCCGAGGGTCGCGCCCAGGAGCTGCTTCGAAAGGTGGGGCTGAGCGAACGGGCTGACCACTATCCAGCACAGCTCTCCGGAGGAGAACAGCAAAGAGTCGCTCTCGCTCGCGCGTTTATCAATCAGCCGAAGCTCTTGTTCGGTGACGAGCCGACTGGAAACCTGGACGCTGAGAACGCGACGCTGGTCGAGAATCTTCTCTTCGAGCTCAATCGCGAGCAAGGTTCAACGCTCATCTTGGCAACGCACAACCCGGATCTGGCCGCGCGAGCGAAGCAGGTCATTCGGTTGAAATCGGGTGAGATCGTCGCCGCTCCATTACAAGCTTCGGCGCCGGCGTAATGGAGACATTACTTTCTCTTGCCTGGCGCGAAAGCAGGGGCAGCAGGACTAGGCTGCTGGTTCTCGTGCTGTCAATCGCCCTCGGCGTAGCAATTCTCGTATCCGTGACTTCCTTCGCGGCGAACCTTCGCCTTGCGATCGAAGATCAGTCCAAGTCCCTGCTTGGCGCCGACTTGGTGTTGCGCTCTTCACAACCTCCGACCCAAGAATCGGAGCGATTTGTTGCGTCACTTCCCGGCGATCGCTCCCGTGAAACGAGCTTTAGCACCATGGCGAGATTCCCGAAGACGAGCGGAGTGCGGCTGGTCCAGGTTCGAGCGGTGCAGGCAAGCTTTCCTTTCTACGGTTCGCTGACGACGGAGCCCCAGGAAGCGCGCATCAAACTGAACCAGGGTGCGTTCGCGGTCGTGGACCGGTCGTTACTGATCCAGATGGGGGCGAACGTCGGCGAGACGCTTCGACTGGGTGCGCAGGACTTTCAGATTGCGGGAGTGCTCGAGCAGGCGCCTGGAGACAGCCCGATCGGTGAGGTGATTGCACCCCGCGTGTTCATAGCGCAGGACCAAGCGAGTGGGACCGGATTAATGCAGCTCGGCAGCAGAGTTTCTTACAAGATTTATTTTCGCCTCAACGACGACCTGGCAAACACTCTGCTCAAGGAACACACTGGTGATTTTGACCGGCTGGGGCTCGTCGCTCAAAACGTGCAGGACCGCAAGCGGGCAGTGTCCGAGCAGGTGGAAAACATCTATCGTTTTCTCAAGCTCTCGACGCTCTTCGCGCTGTTCCTCTCCGGTGTCGGCGTATTCAGTGCGGCTGGCACATTCTCACGAGACAAGATTCAAACTGCCGCGATTTTGCGCGCTCTCGGAATGAGGGCGGGTAAGGTGACGGCTCTATTTTGCGTACAAGTACTTTGCGCCGCAACGCTCGCGAGCGCGATAGGAAGTATTGTTGGTATCGGGCTCCAACTCGTTTTGCCTGCGATTTTTGGAGATGTCCTCCCCGTGACGGTTCCAATCGGTGTGTCGCTGCGCGCCGTCGCCGAGGGATTTGCGACCGGCGTCGCGGTGTCGGTATGCGCGACCTGGTCCGTTTTTGCTCTGCTGCGCTCCGTGTCCGTCTCGTCCGTTTTCCGCTCGGGAATCGAGGACGTGGCTTCGCGCGATCGTTTGCGATGGATCTACGGTATCCTCGTGGCGCTTCTCGCCTTCGGGCTTGTTAGCTTTGAGGCGGGGTCAATCCGCCAAGCCGGCGCCTATTGCGGTGGAATTCTAGCTGTCGGCGTTCTCCTTTTTGCGATTTCTAAAGGAACGATCTTGCTTTCGAAGAATCTCGCGCGGGCGCTCCTGCCGTATACGGTGAAGCAAGGATTCCTCAACATCTCCCGTCCCATGAACCACACGGTCGCCGTAACGCTAACCATCGGGTTTACTGTTTTGTTGGCGTCGACATTGTCCATTGCGAGGCATGCTCTGGTGGAGCAAATCCGTATCTCCGCCGGGCCGACGCGGCCTGATCTTGTGCTGTTCGACATACAGCCCGAACAGCTCCCGCGTGTGGAGGCTATGCTCGCGAAGCATTCGGCACCGGTGATTGAGACTGTTCCGATTGTCACAATGCGTCTTGCCGCCATCGGATCTCGCCGAGTTTCAGAGCTACTTCGTGACTCCGAGAACTCGATTCCGCAATGGACGCTGCAGCGTGAATACCGGTCTACGTATCGTGCCTCGCTCGAAGATTCAGAGAAATTGGAGCGCGGCGAGCTGGTGCCCAGAGTGACTCCCGATGCCTCCGCCGTTCCGATTTCGCTCGAACGTGGAATCGCGGAAAAGCTGCATGTCGGCCTGGGAAGCGAGCTCACGTTCGATGTCCAAGGGCTCGAGGTGAAAACGGTTGTCCGGAGCTTGCGCCGTGTAGATTGGCAGCGGTTGCAGCCGAACTTCTTTGTTGTCTTCCCGGAAGGCGTGCTTGAAGGTGCTCCTCAGTTACGCCTCGTGACCACGCACGTCGGCGATGTTGCGGCGTCGGCGGCTCTACAACAAGATTCCGTCAACGAGTTCCCTGGAGTGTCGGTAATTGACCTGTCGCTCATCCTGAAGATCGTGGATCAAGTTCTGCTCAGGTTGACTCGTGTCGTGGAAGTGGTGACGGTGGTGTTGGTTCTTGTCGCCATTGCAATTCTGTTCAGCTCGCTGCGGAGCACAGTGCTGGCGCGGGCTCGCGAGCGTGCGCTGCTCAAGGTGCTTGGCGCGAAACCTGCTCAGCTTGCAGTCATGAGCGCTTCAGAGTATGCACTGCTCGGCTTCGTCGGTGGGCTCAGTGGAGCACTGCTTTCAGTTGTTGCAGCGTACCTGCTCTTCACATTTTGGTTCGAAGCGCCTTACACGGTGTCTCTCGGTCCGCTTCTCGTTTTTCCGCTTGTCGCGAGTGTCAGCGTGCTCACTTTCGGACTGCTGGGAGGCTTGCGTGGATATCGCCGCGGAACGCTCGACCTGTTGCGCAATGAGTGAGCTTGTCATCCCGCACGAGTCAGTGCGTTAGGATTTCACTAAAAACCCTGTAGTTTTCAGTCCCTTGTGTTGTCATCGACTGGTGACATTACCGGGTTGTTTACTGTAGATCGCCGGCTCTCCTATCGGTATAAACGTCTTCTGCTCGAGTCCGTGGATCCAGCGCGGACGAGTAAATCGCAGTAACGGGTTGGGAGGGCGCTTTTCGATGTCAGCTACGGCACTCAAAGCAGAAGTTATCGTTCCAGAACCGGCCTCGAAAGAGAAGCGCCCAGCCGTGCGCTCCGCTGCGCCAGCCGAACGCTCCGCTGTGAAAGTTCGCAAGCTTTGCGACACCCCGCAATCTTCCAGCTCCCCCGCGATGTCTCTCGCGGCGCGTAAAGAGCTTGCTCTTCAATACCGCGGCGCGGCAAAAAAGCTCGCGCTCAGCATGATCACGAAATGGAAGTGCCGGATCGAAAGTGATGAGCTGCAAAGCGTCATCGACCTTTCGTTGTGCGAAGCCGCGATGCGCTACAATCAGTCGCGGGGAGCGGGGTTCATGACGTTCCTTTACTACCATCTGAAAGGCAAGCTGATTAAGACGATTGTGGCCCGATCGGACAAAGCGCTGCTTTTCATCGAGGATTACGAGCGTTCGCGCTTGAATGTTTCGGGTGATGAGGAGCATTCCGATGTTCGCTCGATTGAGTGGCTGTTCTTTGCCGCTCAAGAGGACAACCTCGAAGCTGAAGAGATGCTCTATCAAAAGCAACTTGTTCAGCGTTGCCGCCAGGCCTGCCAGCGCCTTCGCGGAATCGAAAAGGAAGTGATCCGTCGGGTCTACTTCGAAAACAAAGAGCTCAGCGAAGTAACCGACGAGCTCGGATACAGCCGCGGTCACCTGTTCCGCGTTCGCATGCGCGCGCTGAACAAAATCCGTCGCGCGATGGCGGCTTATTGCTAAGCTCTTTGCGGCGTTCCTTTCTCACCTGCGCGCTCTGTCACGCGAATTTGACAATTCATTGACTTGTCGGTCAGCCCGTTTATAATCGCCTGTCTTGACGCTATTTTTTCCTTTCGGAGTGTCGCGGCGATATGGCAAAGCCCAACAGTAAAATCACGGACGTGCTTGTCGCCTTCGGCCTGACCGACGTCGAAGCGGAGGTCTATCAATCCGCGCTGGCGCTCGGCTCCCGCCAAGCCAGTGTTATCGCCCAGAAAGCAGGTTTGAAGCGCGGGCACGCCTACAACGTGCTTCAAAGCCTGATGCAGAAAGGGATCGTTCAGGAGTTCGTGAAGAACGGTGTGAAGCAGTTCACGTGCAGCCCACCGAGCTCGTTGCTGTCGATTGCGGAGAATCGCGAGCGCGAGCTGAAGAAACAAAAGGATCAGCTTGAGCAGATCCTTCCCGAGCTCGAAAGCCTCCGCAACCCACTGGCGTCTCAACCGAAGGTCCGTTTCTATCAGGGCTTCGAGGGAATCAAAGAGATCTTCGACGATATGCTGCGAGAAGAGAACAAGGAGATCCACGCGATAGTGGACCTGCAGTTCACTTGGAGCGCGGTTGGCAAAGAAGGCGTCGAGTATGTGAAAACTTTCATCCGCCGGCGCGAGGAACGAAACATTGTCTGGAACGCGATCTGTGTGTTCTCGCCAGAGTCGGATAAGCTGCTCAAGACTCGTCCATCGGCGCTCAGAAAGATGAAGCGGATAGAATCTATGCCGTGCCCGGCAGAAGTTTCGATCTACGGAAACAAGGTGGCGTTCACTTCAACCTACAAAGAGATGATCGGCGTTGTTGTCGAGAACGAGCCGATTGCCGAAACCATCCGAAATATCTTCCTGCAATTGTGGAAGACCCTTCCAGACTACGACGTCCAGTACGATAAGGCATAGCGCCGCCGGAAAGCGGACTTCGAGAGAGCCCATTGAGAAGAGAGATTTTGCGAGCGGCGACAAGTCAACCTTCCTTGTCATCCGTCGCAAAATCGCCCATTCCGCCATCCCGGTGGTGTCGTGTTCCACCGGGACGGGTCCGGCTCATTGTGCTCGTGTGCGCTGTAGCACCCGGGCGCCGTTGAGCTCCTCGGTACCGAACACCGTTCGTGAAGGAA
The DNA here is from genome assembly GCA_046328905.1 of Bdellovibrionota bacterium. Classification (GTDB taxonomy): domain Bacteria; phylum Bdellovibrionota_C; class UBA2361; order SZUA-149; family CAZDWZ01; genus JAXLVP01. The sequence continues at coordinate 1,774,941 of JAXLVP010000001.1, read as the reverse complement.
TGTTCGGAACCTGTGGAGCCTTGTATGGGCCATGATGATCTTTCTCCAGAAGTGACGGGTCAATCGTTTCAGCCTCCAGTGCACTAGTGAAGACGTCATCGAACTCGACCCTGATACCAAGAGGCAGGAACTCCTTCCGCGAGATGGACTTCATCTCACGCCAGGCGTTCACGAGTGCCGCCTGACCAAGTCGCGTTCCGATGGAGAGCAGGCGAACGGGCTTGCCGTCGCCGAAGTTGCACTCCACCAATCGATCGTCCGGGGGAGGCTGCTTCCTGAAACGTTCAGGCGCGGCCTCTGAGAACCCCAGATTTTCTTCCAGGTAAGACCTCACGCGCAGCTTCGGCAGGATGAGCGCTTCCAGCGCATCAGCTCCCAGCCAGCAGCTGAGCATCATCAGGGAAGCAATCGAGAACCGATTGATCCCGAGTCCATCGAACTCTTCCACGGTGAACGACCGCGTGAAGAGATACGAGTTGTGCAGTGGAGCCAGCCGACCTTCGGTCAGCCGATCCACCGGATGAAATTCGCCCCAACGGACGAGGACGTGGCCAGCCACATCTTCGCTTGAACCGTCAGGTCGAATGGCCTCGATTCGAACGTAGGCCGTGTCGCTCGCAGAGTCGAGGAAGTTCCTCAACTTCGTACCAGGCGAATGAATGGGCTCAGGGAGCCCGTCGGGATGGCGGAAACACACGCTCCGCTTTTCGATAATAGAGCTCTGGATGTGTTCGAAGTTCGGCGCCCCGGCTTTCAGGACGCTGATCTTCAAAGTGCACCCGGTCGCTCGCTCCCGATTTTCCGCCCTCCTTTGCTCACGTGCAGTGCCAGACATAATCTGGTTCCTTTCCTGCAGGGGGGTAACGTACGCAGCGAACGTACAGCCTCCAAAACCATTTGTTGCCACCGCTGCGCTTAGGTCTCGCGGAACACACGACACCAATGCGCAACGAGCTCGCTTCTACCGATTTTAAAATTGAAAGATCTACCTGAGCCTAGCGGCCACAAGCGTTATGCGCTAGGCGCCCGAACAGGCGCAGGAAAAATTCCAGAGTAACAATATCAACTAAATTGTCCAGATTGATTTCACGCGCGCGTGACATCAGCCAATGACAACAATCATTAGCGCAGGAACTTTTTGATGGTGTGAGTGAGTGATTACGCCGAGAGCGTCGGTTACGACTTCGCTGAGAGAACTAGCGGGCTTTAAAAAAAAGTCAGCCAAGAATCCTGATAAACCCCTTGCGGGGGAAAACTGAAGAACAAAGAAACGAGCTGTTCAGCAGCTTCGAAGCAAGCGAGAGAGCAGGAAGGAGAGAGATGAAATGAAAAACAGATCAAATCTTCATCCGTTCGCGCGTCAACGCAAGCAACCAAGGGTGCGGGGTGTCGCCCCGCGCCACGCCCCTCCGGGCGAGGAAGAGTGCCCCAAGGGCACTACAACCGGAACCACGCAGGCCAAAAAAGCCGTATAGGCAAAATTGGCGGCAGCAGCATCCACATCACGTGAGGGCCTTAGTGGCAAAAAGCCACAGGTAGCATCCAAACCGGCCTTCGAAAATGTCGAAGGAAGAAAACAAGTTTAAAACAACAGAAACCGAAAGAACGGATGCGTAGAGCACTCACTCCGGCGCACATCAAGATAGTCTAGCGAGTAAAACAGTTACAAACCGAAGTGAACCAAGATTTAGCTCGCCCGACTAGTCTCTCAATCAGTGAAGGCTAGAAGCCCCCTCAATGAGAAACTAAGAGGAAAAAAGAAGACAAAACAAAGTCAGATACGAGCACCGCACAACACCACCGAGCAAGTTCCTTGCTCGTATCTGAGGGGGAGTATATGCGGCGAATCTAGGAAGGACAATGGTTTGGAGCATGGTTGCGTTGTCACCGAGTGGTGACAATGTGTTCGCCTGCCAGGCGCTATCCACTCGAAGTCATTACTGATTTTTGCGGGCCAGGTCAACGACTTCACGCTCCAACCGCTTCTCGTCCCAACTCGTCACCTGGAGGATGGCTGGGATGAAGTCCAGGCCCTTCGAATTGATCAATTGATAGACTTCCATGATTCCCTGGATACCACGCTGCTCTGAAGCCGCGCCGAAATACATGGAAGCGCGCGCGTAATCTTCGAAGCTTCCTCCAAAGACAAAGCGATCGGGGCTCTTCTGAATCGCGTAGCGCGCTGCTTCGAACTGCATTCGGGAGATCTCCCGATTGTTCAAGATCGACGAGTATTGCGACGCATATCTCTCGAACCAAGCCGCGAAACCTTCAGCGCGCATTCTGTCCAGCTTCCCACGCTGGTTGAGCATGTAGAACTCCACCGCATGCCCCATCTCGTGAACAAGAACCTGAGCAAGTGTCGCATCCGCGACAGACGTGCTTGCGCGCTGACCGCCGCAGCCTCCCGCAACGCGTTGAGCGACGATGTAAATATTTGCGGGAGGTGTCATCCAGCCTGGATGGCAGTTGGTAACGAGCGAAGTGGGAATCTGTCCTTCCGGCAATGATTCGTCCATGAAGACGACCTGCCAGTGAAGATTGAGGGTTTGAATATTGGAGGGGAAGGCCGAGTTTTTGATCGCGCGGCTCACGGTATTCGCGGCGTCTGCCATTGCCCGAAGCGGAGTGCGTCCGAAAAGGCTCTCGACCTTCCTCGGCCAGCGGAGCTGAATTTCGCCTACGGAAGAGTTGATGGTCTCAGCGCGTTGATTCCCGGAAAGCTTGATGTCTTCGGGCTTGGCAAGTGTCTCGTTGGTAGAGGCGGAATGGCATTGGGCCGTGCTCCGAGCGTCGCGCGGCACCTCGTCGATCGAGCTCGCCTGACGTATCTCGCCGTAGCGCGTTGCGTATTCACAGACGATCTTCTCTTTCGGCTTCGCGTACGCGGTGTTCGATATCGAACAGATCGTTAGGGCCAGGAGAAGGTATTGGTAGCGCATGGTTCACCGGTCGAAAGCAACAATCCGAGATACGCGCCCGGTAACTGAGGAAGCCGAAAGCGCTCCTTCTGACTATCGGTCCTCAACCTCGGCGCCTTAAGCGAAGCCGCGCAGCGTGCCGTGAAGACCGGACGGCAACTTCGGACTGACGGTACGCCGGACTCGCCGTGTCTGCCGACATGGAAAAATCCGTTGCCGTTCCGCTACGTTCGATTGACGACCGGAATCATTCGGCTATATTTAACCGAATTTGTAGCTTATCGGGAACTATGCAAAAGCGAATCGGAATCGGAATCTTTGGCGGCACCGGCTACGGAGCGGGAGAGCTTCTCCGACTGCTCGCCGGTCACGACCAAGCTCAGGTTGTTTCGGTCACCTCCACTTCAGAGGTTGGCAAGCCGGTCACTCAGGCTCATCCACATCTCGCTGGATTCTACGATGGTCTCTCGTTCGACCCGGAGTTGGCTTTCGATCGACTCGCGAGCTTCGAGCACCGCATTGTTTTCGCGTCTCTTCCACACGGAAAGAGCGCCGAAGCGATCACTGCTTTGCTGAAGAAGCCCGAAGCAAAGGGCGTGCGAGTGATTGATCTCTCAGGTGACTTTCGGCTGAAGAGCGAAGCGTCACACGACAAGTTTTATCCCGAGGCGAAAGCTGATCCCGCCCTTCGGAAAAGATTCGTTTACGGACTGACCGAGCTGAACCGTCAGCAGATTGCGACCGCCGAGTGCGTCGCCAATCCCGGATGTCTGTCGAGCACATGCGCATTAGCTGCACTTCCGCTGATGACTGACGCCTTCAAGGGATTGATCAGCTTCGATGCAAAAACCGGAAGCTCCGGCGGTGGGCGCTCACTCGCGGACACAATGCACCACCCGCACAGGCATTCGAACGTCAACGCGTATAAGATTCTCGAGCACCGGCATGAGCCTGAGATCAGAGAGACGCTCGGCGATGTCGAGGGCACTCGGATTGAAACGATCTTCATCCCACACCTTCTGCCGATCTCGCGCGGCATATTTGCCACGTCATATCTCACGCTCGACCAACCTTCGACCACACAAGCGCTGCAGGAACGGTATCGCGAGTTCTACAAATCGAGCCCATTCGTGCGAGTGCGATCGGGCTCTCCCGAGCTCGGCAATGTGATTGGAAGCAACTTCTGTGATATCTCGGTATTCGCCCGAGGCAAGCAAGTGGTAGCAATGGCCGCGCTCGATAACCTGGTCAAAGGCATGGCGGGGCAAGCGATTCAAAACATGAACGTGATGACCGGCCTCCCCGAAACAACGGGAATCTGGGCGCCGGCCGTAAATCTGCTCTAACGAACGATTTATCAACAACGCGACGTGACCCAAAAGGATAGACCGATGACAGCAGCCGGTAACCTCGCCCCGAAACCGAGCTCCGACAACGCAGCTCTGCTCGACATTTACAATCAGTATCCGTTCGCTATCGAGCGCGGGAAGGACGTATTCGTTTACGGAACAGACGGGCGCGAATATCTCGACTTTTACGGCGGGCACTGTGTGTGCTCGGTCGGCCACAGCCGTCCGGAAGTAACGAAGGCGATCGCTGCGCAGGCTGAAAAGCTGATGTTTTACTCGAATCTCGCAGCGGTGCCGATTCGGGAACAAGCCGCAGAGAAGCTCATCTCCTTCGCAAACAACGGCCTCACGAAGGTTTTCTTCTGCAACTCTGGAGGTGAAGCAAACGAGAACGCTCTCAAGATCGCCATTAAGCTTACCGGCCGGAAGAAATTGGTGAGCTTCAAGGGCAGCTTCCACGGGCGAACGCTCCTCGCGATCGGCGCGACAGACCATCCGGATTGGCACGAGTACCTGGGTCCATGGATTGGTCCGATTGCGCAGATGCGGCCGAACGAAATGGCAGATCTCAGCCTCATCGACAATGAGACCGCCGCCGTTATTCTGGAACCGGTGCAAAGCATCGGTGGTTGCACCGTATTTGAGCACGATTACCTGAAAGCGCTGCGTCAGGCTTGCGACAAAGCCGGAGCGATGCTGATTTTCGACGAGGTCCAAACCGGCATCGGCCGGACGGGAGTTCCTTTCGTTTCAGGCCATAGTGGAACGCTGCCGGACATGATGACACTCGCGAAAGGTCTCGCAAACGGCTTTGCCATCGGCTCGGTTGTGATGAAGCCCGAGGTCGGCGCTGGACTGAAAAAAGGTGATATCGCCGCGACCTTCGGCGGTGGACCGCTTGCAATGGCTGCGTTGCTTGCAACGCTCGACGTGATCGAGAAGGAAAAGCTCGTTCCCCATTCGAGCGAAATCGAAGCTTACGTCAGAAAACGCTTCTCTATCCCGCAAGTCGAGCAAGTGAAGGGGAAAGGCTGCCTGCTCGGCCTGATTGTGAAGAAAGAAGCCAAGCAGGTCCAACGAGCATTGTTCGACAAGGGGATCATTACCGGTCCGAACTCGAACCCGAATCTCGTTCACTTGCTGCCGCCGCTCACAATTCAGACCAAGCACGTCGATCAGCTTTTCGACGCGCTTCAGCAGATCCTGTAACGGGCTACTCCGGGAAAAGCTCGCTGAGCGTGCGAACCACCGTGTTTGTTCGCTCGGCGAGTGAACCGGCGAGCTGTGTGAACGGGATCTGTCGTTTCCCGAGCTCGGCCAGATACCAATCATGTTGGCGCCGGCGAAATTCCTCGTCCACACGGGTCGAATCTTGAACAAACGGAATATCGGGCATGCACAAAAAGACATGCCCATAGCGCCGCTCAGCAAGTGTTTTCAGCGTGTCGGTCGCCTTCTGGAACTTCGCCAAACAGTAGAAAAGGGTTGTCAGCGGCGAGGTATCAACAAATAGATAGCGATGCGCTTCAAGCGCAGCCTGTTCTTCCATCAGCACGTGACGCTCAGCGATCGTGGTCATGTCGTCATAGGAAAGGTCACCGTCGCGCTCTACCCATAGCTCACGGCCATACTCGGGTGTCCAAGTTGTCCGGAAGTATTCCGCCAGAAGTTGTGCGATTGTCGTTTTCCCCGTGCTCTCGCCTCCGTAGAAACAAACGGTGTGAATGAAATCCCTGTAGACCAGCGGTGAAAGGAATCCAGCGTGTTCGTGAATTTGTGCACGCACTTGCGTTGCCGAAACTGGGACGGTGACCCTTGCTCGGTCGACTTCCCGGTGCATGACGGTGGGAGGAAGATCTGTGTTCGCTGCGAAAAACCGATTTACCGCCTCGACGAACCCCGGTCCGTACGATTCGCTGGTGAAGATGGCTTCGAGCGGTTCGCCAACTATCGTGGCGTAAAGCTCCGCGCAGAATCTTCGATGTATGTCTTCCGGCTCGTCCTCGGACGGAACTGACTGAAACAAGCTCGCCGAGCCGAGAAGGTCGCCGACGTTTCCGTCGTGGATGACGAAAGCTCGGATTGAAGGAAAGAGCCGCTCAAACCAACGAACCTTTTTTTCCGGTTCACAGCCATCAAACTCCGGCTTGTTGTAAGCGAATACGACCACCTCGTCCGATTCCGAGAGGGCTGTCGTGAGCAAGTGCTCGTGCCCCCTGTGCAGTGGTGAAAACTTTCCCACGACGAGTGATCTGGCGAAATGCTTCATCGAACGACTGCTTCCTCTCTGCTTGAGTGACTGCGACGCATCTCCTTGAATCGCTTCCAAATAAACGCCAGTGTTCGGTGCCGTCAAGAAGGACTGCGGAACGGCATCCGAACCAGCGCTGCCTGCCGTTTGCGATGGCCGATTCAAACTGGTAAAAATGCTGGCTCTTTAGCGAATCCGCGGCAATTCGCGCCGCCGAAGCTCTTTCCGCTGCCCATTTTGTGTAGACCCCGAACCGCCATGTTTCTCAAGCGCTCGAGCTTGGCGAGCATGGCGTTACGCAAGAGGTAAACTACATTAGGAAGAAAGGGCGACCGATGCCAGAAGCCACTCGGACGGTGTGGAAGAAGAACGAACGACGGGCTCTCAAAGTCCTGCGGCACGCCGGACTCGACCACGAGCAGATCTCAATTGACGCCGAACGGGTCCGCAAGGCCCTCGCCGAATCGAAGCAGTTCTCGGGACCGCAAGCCGACGCGCTCGCGCAATTCTTCAACGGACGTTCTGTCTCGTCGTTGAAGGACGCAAGCTCAGTCTACGGATGCAATCCTGACGTGCCGGTTTGGACGGAGGACGAGGATCGTGCTCTTCAAGCCGTTCATCAGAAAGGGCTGAAGCCGAAGAAAATTCGCAGTGACCCAGCCGGAGTCGCTCAGATTCTCGTGAAGGCCGGCTTCGAAGAGGAGATCGCAACGGGGCTGTCTCGACAGCTCGCTGCGCGAACGTCCGGCGCATTGTCGACGCGCGCGTATCGCATTGGCTGCACGGAAGCGCGGTTGCCTCTTCGTCACACCGCCCGAACCGATGCCGCTATGAGCGTGCTCTTTCACGCCGGATTTTCCGATCCTCAGATTTTGAACGGCTACAGCAATATTGTCGATGCATTGGTCGCCAATGACTTTGGCGAATACGAGGCGATGGAGATTGCATCGCTGTTCCGTGGCCGCTCCACAAAGTATCTGGGCGATTTCCGAAAAGAGATCGGTCTCGTGAACGAGCCGACGTCTTGGGAGCCGGAGCGCATTCAGGCGCTGGACGCCGTTCGTAAGCAGGGGCTGCGCGGCAACGATATCGTTGGCCAACGAGATGCCGCATTCAAGGCTTTGCGGGCTGCGGGCTACGATGAGGAGTCTGCGGCGATCCAAGCGTCGTTTCTCTCCGGACTGACGCGGAGCGCTCTGAACGCGGCCGCTGTCACGTACAAGCTGACCCAAGGACCTCACGTGGTCTGGACGACCCCACGGAAAAACGCGCTCAAAGCGTTGCACTCGGCCAAGTTCGGTATCGGGAAGATTGAAGGACATCCGGCCGAAACAGAAGCTGCGCTGGTCGCCGCCAATTTTGGCAGACGTCAAGCACGGGAGCTCGCATCGTTCCTCGCCGGAAAGACATCTGCGTCGCTCGCGGGAATGATCGTGGAGCTTGGAATCGGCGACAAGCAAGCCTCGGACCGCGCGAAGAAGGCGAAGGCAGAGCGGAAGATGACGCCGGCGCAGAGAGATGAGTGGCTGGCGTTCGTCGAAGAGCGTCACATGGACAAACTGCAACGGGAAATTGTCGATGAGTGGAACACTCATCGCGCCGGAAAGGATGGCTGTCCGCAGGTGACCATCTCCATGACGAGCAAGGCCATTCGTCGCATCATGAATGCGGAGCTGGCCAAATGACGTCTCTGAGAGGCATTACACCGCGGCTATGCGACCTTCGTCGTTTAGCCGCGGCACGTTTTGACGCGTAACGCCGCTCAGATTGTTGCGGCAGAGCTGCCAACGTTTTTCTTCCAGAGAGCGAGACCGAACATCGCGTTCACGAGGAAGACCGCGTAAATTCCTGACGTCAGAAAGAGACCTTTGATGAAATAGAGCGGGACAGCGAGCGAATTGACGATGATCCAGCAGAGCCAGTTTTCGACCTTGCGCCGCATGAGCAGGAACTGCGCCAAAATTGAAAAGCACAGAATGTGGGAATCGACGATCGGGTAGCTCGCGTCGGTCCAGGTCATAAATGCAAATGCGCAAACGAGGGCAGCGGCTGAAGCGCAGATACAGAGCGCTATCAAACGAGTCAGGGGCAGAGACGATATCGGAAGCTCATCTCGTTGCGCTCCACCGTGTAGCCAGGCGTGCCAACCTGCCGCAGATGTCGCAATGAAGAAGAGCTGCAAGCAAACATCCGCATACAGCTTTTGGTCGTAGAAGAGGATGCCGAAAAGGATGCCGCCGATGATTCCCGTTCCCCAGGTCAGCACGCTGTTTTTCGCAGCAAATAGAACGGAAAGCAGATTGAAAATGTTCGATGCGATCTCGAGCGGTCTCATGCTTCTGCGTTGGATCCAAGATAGAAATTCATGCTCTTTCTGCCGATGAGATTGCGCAGCGACGTACCTGCAAATCCGCACGGCATCTTCTCTGAATGCACTTCGGCGTAATCGTCTGTGAGATAACGCAGTAGGGGAAAAACCGAATCCGAGAGCTTTGTAACACAAACGCGTCCGACAACGCTCTCGACGAACATGTCTGCATACACGTGGTATGTGTTTTGGCAGTGCTTACATCTCCACGCAATCGGCCCTGCTTCAGTCATCGAATAGCAGTGAAGATGAGCGCAACCGAGCCGGGCGGCGATTCGGTTCGCTTGATCTTCGGCGAGCGGTAGGGCGGTTGTGTATCCAAGAAGCGGCGGCCGGCGTCGTGCCCGAAACGACCGAGTCGCTAACGCAGCCAACAGCCCGTCGGGCGTGCCGGTCAGTATATCGTAGTCGCTCATATCGACTCCGCTGAGTGACCCGGCTGCGACCCGAGAAATTCGAATGTTCTTCGACTCAACACTCTTCGACGCCTCGTATTCTTTCGGTTGTCCGAGCGTGCACACGAATAGGACCCGTAATTCGTTCGGAAACTTCGCGCCGGCTGCCGCCTCCCATAAAGCTATCGTGCGGCGCTCATCCGCGAGCCCCCGATAGACCTGAAGTCGAAGCCCGCTCGTGCCCGTGCTCGAAATTTTGTGAGTGCTCGCATGCTCGTCTGTTCCTGAGAAGGAGATGATGCGATCGGAATGACGAAGAAGCTCCTCACGAGTCGTAATCGGGAAGTGCATGATCGACTCGAGCCCATCAAGATCCTGCGGTGCGAGCCCAAGCGCCAACAATTTTTCGAAGTAATATGGAGAGCATACCAACCGAGCGCTCAGCGCTTCCGTCATGACCAGATAGCCTCCAAGCCGTGGTCACTCATGATTCGCCTTCGGTCTTCTCGCGACACTGCGTACCAGGAGCCCGCTGGGCGAGCGATTCCCCGTTGAAGAACCTCCGCCATCTCTTCCATGTATTTGCGTACATCGGTAAACATCGCGTCCCGCAGATCGTCGTAGGCTGTGCCAACCAAGTCGCGTACATCGCCGGCTGAGCGGCATGAAAGAAGCTCGCTGTTGTTGAAATACGTGTGCGCAGGAACCCACGCAAAGTCTCTGTCGCTCACCTGGCGATTCACGCCGAGGAGCACATGACCCCGATTTGCCGCTGTGAATCCTAGGGCCGAAAGCACTTCATCATCTACAAGGCGGACCACTTGAAATGTTTCAGGGGCAAAGACTGCGAGTGAACCAAAGCAATGGATACCTGGACTGAATTCGAGATGCTCGTGAGTGCCGAAGTACGTGTAGGAAAGCTCAGGCGGCGCAAGCCGATGCATAAGCCCGTGCGAGAGATCGAAGAGGCCGCATGGTCCCGGAAAGCGGAAGACGAGCGACGGACACTGTGCGGGATTCAGTGCTTCTCCGAGCGCCAAAAGATCTCTGGGCGGATTGTAAGGCACGTTACTCATAGTTCCCTCGTGCGGCGGCTGCAGCCGCGGCTTTCTTCTCCTCCTCCATTTTCTTGAGAGCAGCTTGGCGAGCTTTGATGTCATGACTGGTCTCTGCCTTGAGCGCTTCGGACATTACGCCGAAATAGTCGAGACGGAGCAGCTTTGCATACGAATCCTTCGCCGTCTCTCCCTGAATCTCCAGCCCAAAAGCACTTGCCCAAGCTCGAAGAGCTTCCTCTCTGCGAAAACGAACCCGCGCCATGATGTCGGCTGGAACGCCGCGCAGACGCTGGAATAATCCTATCAACAATGAAAAAGAATCCGGTTTCCGCTTCTTCGCTAAGACTTCGGAGCGGGTTTCCTCATAGAGCGTCGTGCCCAACCCCCATGTTGCAAAGATGGCAATTTGATCGCTCGTGAATGGTGGCCGAAATTTTTTCTCAACAAGCAGCTTTTCTTCCGACTTTGATAGCTTTGCACCGTCTCGCACCTTGTTCCACAGCTCCTTGCTGAGTGGGGTGAGGGAGCAGCTCAGTAAAAAATCGTTGAGAGCCGCCTCGGCAAATTCCAGCGGGGGCGGTTGATCGGCGAGCGCTTCAATCTCGGCGAGAAGTTGATTGAGGTTGAGCATCAGATTCGCCCCAACAGTGCTTCACCAAGCTCCGCTGCGATCCCCGCGAAAGCTTTTGGATCACGGACTGGGACGAACCGGATCTGTGGGTTCGTGAGCAGCGCGCCGAGATTTGCGGCTTTCAGTTGCTCCGCGGTGACGCCATTCAGCAGAAGGACCAGTGATCGAGAGCGGTCCGCTGCTTCACTGAGAAGCTTGAGCATCGCCGGCGCCTGGCTGCCTTTTCCGATTCGAACCGAGTTGAGGTTCGAAATCAAATCGCTGTCGGAGATAATAATTCGATGTGCTCCCGGATACTCCTGCGCACGCTGTTTCAAAATGGAGAATGGAAAATCGGTCCCGCCGCCGAAGTAGTTCAAGAAAAAAGTCTGCACGACGCTTTCCTCGAGCATCCAGTCTTTGGCGATAATCGGTGGTCCTGAGGAATAGACTACTCCGTGAACACGACCACCCTTTCGTACCGCGTAAGTAGAAAGCACGAGAGCTGCGAGCGTCATCACGTTGACGGCAGCCACGGGGTTCGGCATAGAGCCGCTCGTATCGAGATAGGTTTCGAAATCTGGAACACCGAGGTCCACCTCGGTTTGTTCTAACATCGGCTCGAGCAGCATTTCACGCTTGTATGGTGTCGCTGAGGCAAGGGAGCCGGCGCGCACGGTGCTCTCGAGCCAGTCGATCGAGCGCGGATCGTCGTCGTATTGCCATGCTTCGCTGGCGGATAAAATTTCAAACGGCTCTTTGTCACCGGTGATGCGCGGTGGAAGCTCGTCGATGGCTCGCTCGATGAGCTGTCGATAATATCTCAGCGCGGCTTGTTGAGGAGCGTTCGGCTGGCCTTTACCCGCTAGTCTCCCCATGACCGAAGCCAGCTCCCGATAGGCTTCATCGGAGCTCGGCGGGCTCACGCTCTTTCCCCAGCCTTCTTGAGCCGCTTTCTCATACGCTTCCCGCATGGCTTTCGACCAACTACCGTCGACCGGAAAGTCTTCCGGGGTCGGCAGTCGAGAGTCGCCTGTCAACGGGTCAAGAACGAATGCTGACGGCTCCGGAAGATCGAAGTACTTCATGAAGAACGTTAAGAAGTAGAGAAACTGCTCGTAGATATTCGGCAGTTGGTAGAACGTATCGGTGAAGCTGCGGATCAGTGCCCGAGATGCATCTTTGATGGGCAACCCAAAGTCCGCCTCTCCAAACCACAAGCACTCATAGACGCAAAGGTATGCCTGATAGAGCTCGTCCTTTGATTCCGCTGCGATAGCAGAATAGAGCTTGATCAGCTCCCGACGCAGCTCGGGATCGCGACCCACGTGCTCGTTGACGAGGAGGTCCAAGAACAGATTGATCATGCCCCAATCGAGTCCCGGCGAGACTCGATTCCCCATCAGAGTCAGCTCTGCAGAGACTCGAAGCGTCTGCGGGTAACGCATGTGATGAGCAAGCTCATGCGCAAACACAGCCGGAAAACAGTCTAAAATGTGCCGCTTCAGGAACCATCTGGAGTTGTAAGCGACCTGCCGGGTTTCGAGCTGGATGTACGCAACGCTCTCTCCGCGCTCCGACCGAGCGACATCCACGGGCTGAGCAATATCAAGCGTGGCGCCCCAGAAGGCGCACGCTTTGTTCCATGCGTCATTGATGACGGACTCGGGAATCGCTGCAGCCTTCATGTCTTCGTCACCCGCCACAGGTGAAGCTGCTGTGAGCCCTCGAAAGCGGCGATCATCGCGGATTCGGCAACTGCGCATGTAGTGATGGGAAGGTCGAAAGGCGCGATCTTCTTGATGAGATCCGCGGCCCAATCGCGAGAAGATTCCTGCGGTAGAGCGTCACCGTTCGTTGCGCCGGTTGGGATGACTCGCCCCCGCCTTCCGGCAATCAAGTAAAATGAGCGGCTGATTCCGGGCGATCTCCCCTGAACGTAAAACACATTTGGACCGCATCGACTGACGGTCCCAGGAAGAAAGAAGCCCTGTGGCCAAACCGAGATCGCGGAATAGGAAAGTGACTCCCGATCCGACTGAGCATGAATCGTTTGTGGGCGGGGCGTCAGAAGCTCCTGTTGGAGCTCGCTGCACCTGCGCGGAAGGTCGTCCAAAGATTCGAGACGCGCCAAACCGTCAGCCACTGCAGCCTCGACCCACCCGGGTTCCTGCGAAACCGCATCGCACAGGTTCCAAAGCTGAGCGAGCGCTTGAGCTTGTGCTGCATCGGTCTCGAGGGTGCCAAGCAGGCGAGGGATCACTCCTTCAAAGACTGCACCGAAAATGTTGGGAGCGTCACCTTCCGGGTGCGGATACAGAAGCTGCAGGCCGATCGCCTCGGCAATGAGCGTGAGATAGCTTTCGACGACGGAACGGGATGCGGCATTGTTTTCGGCCAGCAATTTTGGCAGGCAGCGCGTAACGACTTGCTCCCAGGCGGCGGAGCTCCAATGCGATCGTTTTTGCTGCTGCTCGCGCTCGAACTGCAACAACCAATCGACACTTATTTCGCGGAGTGCGAGCTCAGCCATAACGAATAATTGTGGTAGCGGCTGTAGAACGCTTTGAGCTGCTGCAGCAGCTCGTAGATGTATCCGGAGAACTCGTGGTCCTTTGAGAGCTTCTGTATCAATCCGACGATCTTCTTCTTTTGTTTTTCGACATCGGAGATATTCACCCCTTCCAATCCGCGTCCCAATGTTTCGCGGATCTCTTGCACCTGGTCGATAATCGGCTGGGTGGTCCTTCGCTGGTCCACGGAGTGGTCGATCATGCTCCGGATCCACGCCACGCGATCAAAAAGCAGCGAAGCTTTCGTTTCTTCTGCGAAGTACGGGCTCCGAGTGTTTGGCTTCAACTTCTCGTGCAGTACCCAAGGAACTATCTGACGCACATCCTCCCAAGCGACCTCGGTCCCGCCGCGGAAATATGCCAAGGCTTTCGCGAAGTGAAGCGCGGTAAGATACGCTCGTGGCGAAATTCCGTTCTCCGTCTGCGTGCACAGGTGTTTCCGCTTATCGAGTGGGCAGGCTTCAGTACAGACAGTGCCGACTGTCTTCCCACTCAAATGCAAAGTGTCTTTCGACATGTATTCGAAATCCGGAGACGCGCGACGGCAAAAATCGAGCTGGCCGAGGAAGAATCCCAGGCTGGTCAACACCTGGTCGGGTATCGGAACCGCTTTAATCTCTTTGCGAATCGTATCCAGCTCTTCAGGAGTGAAAATGATATCTGACGGGATCAGGTCTTCGGGATTCTTTCCGGATTCGACCCGTTCGACGAGTGTTTCAATAAAGCCGGAGTTGAACGGAACGGCACGAACCACCACGTCGATCCGATCCTTGAGGGCGTCGATAACCTGAAACGTTCCTCCGCCGGCGTCGTCGTTCGCGGTGAGAAACCATGCGGAGCTTCCCGCGTAGACGTATTGATCAAACATTTCGGCATGACCATCCGCCATGAGCGAGAGTAGGGCCGATTGTGTTTTCGTGGGGATTCGATTGTACTCATCGATAATTTTCACAGGACCGGTGATCCACTGACGCCAGGAGATCTTGATGTCTTTTGCCTCCTCCGCCTTCATCAGCTCGCTCGGGAGCGGGGCGCCGAGGAGATCACTGATTGAGAGCTGCGGATGACCGCGCAGCATCGAGCGTCGCACATCATCCGGCTTCATTCCGGCGAGAAGCGCCATGATAACCGATGAAGTCGTCTTTCCGCGACCGGGTCCTCCGATCATCAGTGCTTTTCGATTCGTGAAAAGTGTCAAAAGGGGGATGAGGACGTAGGAGCTATAGCTCATCGCCTGCGGCAGGCAGATTGTCTCGCCTCCCGGCATATCAACGGATCCCTGATTCTCATACGCGATGTCGTAATGCGGAACGATGATGGCGTTGTTGATAATCCACCAATACGCTTGGCGCATCTTGTCGTGGAGCGTGCCGCCGTCTCTCTCGGAAAGGTGGATAGTAAGGTCGTCTTTGACCTTTGCTCGCCCGAGCGTCCAATCCTTAAGGGTTTGAGCGAATGACGGTGCCGGTGAGTCGGTAGGATTTTTTGCCATGCCGCACAATACTCGGACCGTTTTGATTGGTTCAAGGGAAATTCAGGATTTGAAACGAGAGTGCATCAGCCGGCAGTAGTTTCAACGCTGGATTACAACTGGGTTGAGTGAGTCGTTATCCTCCAGATGCGGCAACGATCTTTATATTGGCGCTGGATGCGCCATACGAGCCGCGCCAGCTCGCAGGTGGCACCAGCTTTCTTATAACGGCCTCATAACCCCAGGAACGTCGTTTTTCTTAAGACTTCAAACCCTCGAACGGACCGATTGCTAGAAGCCGCGCCGCTAGTGAAGCGGCGCGTAATATTGTCTTTAGCGCTCTACTTTGCTAGTAAAAGCCGCGTAGTTCTTTGCTGTTCCTTCCTCACCGCGAGTAGTAATCAATTCAATCCTCCCCGTTTTTTCGCGTCGGCATTTGTCGCCGCTGCGGTGTTACGGGGAATTGCACAAAGGTTGTGTTTTTCGCCCGTGCATTTCGTCGAGGCAGACTAGGCACTGGAAAGGAGGCCTGGATCTCTTCGACACATTTGCTGCTTCGGCGCGTGCCGAAGCGAAAATCGTTCTCTCGCACTTGCAGGAAAGACAAACAGTCATGGCAAAGCGCAAGCTCAGCTTTCGGGATTTCGGACTGACGACGGATCCGTTCCCGGGGGTCAATGGTCGACTCACGTTCCAAGGTTCGAAACTGAAGGGGCCTCTCGGCTTCCAGTTCTACAACGCCGACGCCCAGCTCCTCGGGAAGTCGCTCGGACAGCATCTCCCGTTCGCCGGGGCGCTCTGGCACTTCCGGAATCCGCTCGGAGACATCTTCAGCGACATGGGAACCGCCATCCGCCCGTGGGATGACGGTACGGCGTCGTTCGAGAACGCGGAGCGCTGCCTCCGTGTGTTCTTCTACATGCTCCACATCCTCGGCATCCCCTACTGGTGCTGGCACGACTTCGACCTCGTTCCGCGCGGCCGGTCGCTCGAGGAGTTCCACGGCAACATCGACAAGATGCTGCCGGTGATCAAGGAGCTCGGCGACCTCACCGGCATCAAGGTCGGCTGGACGACGCAGAACCTCTTCTCTCAGCCCCGCTACACCGAAGGTGCGGCGACGTCTCCCGACGTCGACGTCTTCGCCCAAGCGTGGGCCCAGACGAAGAAAATGCTGGACGTCAACCAGTGGTTCCAGCAGAACGACCTCGGCGCCAACAACCATGTCTTCTGGGGGGGGCGTGAAGGCTACCGCCAGCTCCTCTCCACGCAGTTGGAACAGGAGTCGGACCAGATCGCGACGTTCTTCTGGACCGCCGTTCGCTACTGCGAGAAGATCGGCCTCAAGGTCCAGTTCCTGATCGAACCGAAACCGAAGGAGCCGAGCGTTCATCAGTACGACCACAGCGTCGAAGTCGCGATCGCCTTCCTCCGCAAGTATGGCCTGCAGGACCACTTCAAGTTCAACGTGGAGACGAATCACGCGCAGCTCGCCGGCCTCACCGTCGAGCACGAGTGCACGGTCGCCGCGTCGCAGGGGCTGCTCGGCGGAGTCGATGTGAACGAAGGCACGTTCGGCGTGGGATGGGACACGGACCGCTTCCTCGGTGATCCGCTCATCGCGCTCGAGATCATGCTCCCCGTTCTCAAGTACCAGGGCGACATCGGGACCGGCGTCTACAATTTCGACGCGAAGTGCGATCGCGGCTCGTTCGACCCGCTCGATCTGATCTACGCCCATCTGCTGGGCATGGAGACGATGGCGCTGGGAACGGCCCTCGCGGCCGCGCTCATCGACAACGGTACGCTCGAGACCGCCGTCAAGCGCCGCTACCAGAACTGGGAGGGTCCGCTCGGCCAGGGGATTCTCGCGGGTCTGAACGATCCGTCGAAGATCGACTTCGACCAGCTCGCCGCCCACGGCATGAAGCAGGGTTGGGCGCTCACGCCGGCGATGAGCGCTCATCACGAGCTCAACCGCTTGACCGTGATCCGAACGCTCCCGACGGCGCTCAAGCTCCTCGAGGGCTAACCGCGAGAAACCGGCCGACTGGCGGAGGAAGCGCTACGGTGCTCCTCCGCCGCGGCGGTGCGGTTTTGGTTTTCAAGGAGGTTGCTGCAATTCTCCGAATCAAGAATTATACGGCATGGCCGACCTTCCGCTGATTGAGCTCCTGTTCCGAACGCTGAGCGACCACTACCCGGAGCGCTCACCGACTGCCGCTTATTTGTACGCCCAAACTTCAGACAATCAGGGATCTGTCCTGGATCGAGCAGCGTTGCTTTCCCAGCTCGAAGAGCTTTGGATCGCAGAATCGCCGCCGAGAAACGGCTACCCCGGATTTGATAAGTGGTGTTCAGAGCTCGAAGGGCGCGGCGTATCAGCTTCGAGAATCGTTCCCGTGCCCACTGCGGAGCATGCAATATTGAACACTCGGACAGAAGCCGAGTCGGTAGTGAAGCTCGCACGGGAGCGGAGGACAAAGGCGCTGTACGTCATCGCTTCCCCGCTCCATCAACTGAGGGCGTTCATGACGTTGATTAGTGTCGCGCTTGAATCCGCTCCAACCCTCCGACTCTACAGTCTTCCCGGCAATTCGCTCGACTGGCAAGAGCATGCAGTTCACTCTCAAGGCACCGTCTCTGGCACCCGGAGTGCGCTCGTCGCTGGAGAGTTGGAGCGCATCGTTCGCTATCAACAGAAGGGCGATTTGGCGCCGTTAGCAGCTGTATTGAGCTACCTCAATCAACGCGACACGAAGGAGTAAGAGGGACGTATGGAGAGAGTGCACCGGAACGCGGAAGGCAAAGCTATTCCGATCTCGACCGTCGCAAAAATGGGAATCATTGTTGCGGCGCTCGGCTACTTCGTCGACATCTACGACCTCGTTCTCTTCAGCATTGTTCGTGTCCGCAGCTTGCAGTCGCTGGGCTTTACTCAGGAGGAGCTGCTTCCTAAAGGTGCGTTTCTTCTCAATGTACAAATGACAGGTTTGCTACTCGGCGGAATTCTGTGGGGGGTCTTGGGAGACAAGATCGGTCGGGTAAAGGTGCTGTTCGGCTCGATTCTGCTTTATTCTCTCGCCAATATCGCTAACGGATTCGCCCCGAACATCGAGCTGTATGCGCTCGCACGGTTTTGCGCTGGAATCGGTCTAGCAGGCGAGCTCGGAGCAGGGATCACACTCGTCAGCGAGAGCATGTCGACTACACATCGCGGCTACGGCACGACCATCGTCGCGACCGTCGGCGTTCTTGGCGCGATTGTTGCGGGGCTCGTCTCAGATCTAACCGATTGGCGGACGAGCTACTTTGTCGGGGGCGGCCTCGGGCTCCTTCTCCTTGCGCTGCGTATTGGGGTTTATGAGAGTGGATTGTTCGAACAGATGCGAGGTTCGGAGGCGCGGCGCGGGGATATCAGGCTGCTGTTCTCCTCGAAAGAGCGTTTGATCCGCTATCTCTGCTGTATTCTTTCCGGCGCCCCTGTTTGGTATGTCGTCGGCATCTTCATCACATTCGCGCCGGAGTTTGCAAAGGCGCTCGCGCTCCCCGAAATGCCGACAGCCTCTCGTGCCGTACTGTGGTGCTACGTAGGATTGACCGGCGGTGATCTGGCGAGCGGTGTGCTCAGCCAAATGATTCAATCGCGCCGAACGACAATCCGCATCTTTCTGACGATACTCTCCGCCGGCGTCGTTGCTTATTTGAATCTTTTCGGTGCTAGCCTGTTCGCATTTTACGCAGTCTGTGTCTGGATCGGATTCGGCGTCGGATACTGGGCGGTCTTCGTCAGCTCAGCCGCGGAGCACTTCGGCACAAACTTACGCGCGACGGTGACCACGACAGTGCCAAATTTCGTGCGCGGGCTTGTCGTTCCGTTTACAACGCTCTTTCAATTTTTAAACCCACGGATCGGCACTCTTCAAAGTGGTGCCGTGGGTATCGCGATCGCGATTGTAGTGGCCTTCGTCTCGCTGAGTAGATTGGAGGAGAGCTACGGGAAAGATCTGGTTTTTCTCGAAGAGTAGCTGCGGCCCACTACTCGCTCTTCAGCAGCAGCGCCAGCACGGCCTTCTGCGCGTGAAGCCGATTCTCCGCCTGATCGAAAATCACCGAACGTGGATGCTCGACGACTTCATGCGTGACCTCTTCGCCGCGGTGCGCCGGTAGGCAATGCATGAAGATCGCATCGGGCGCAGCTTTCGCGAAAAGCTGTTCAGTGATCGTGTAGCCCTTGAACTTCTTCAAGCGACGGGCTGTCTCTTCCTCGTAGCCCATCGAAGTCCAAACATCGGTGTAGACGACGTCCGCTCCTTCGATCGCTTGCTCCGGATTGTGAATTACTTCGTAGCCGTTGCCTTCGAGCATTGGCTCGTAGCCCTTCGGACATGAAACGACCATCTCAATACCGAAGACGCGTGCGGCGTGAATCAACGAAACGCAGACGTTGTTCCCGTCGCCGATGTAGCAGAGCTTGAGGCCGGCGAGCTTTCCCTTCTTTTCTTGAATTGTCAGGATGTCTGAGATTGCCTGGCACGGATGATACTTGTCGGAGAGGCCGTTGATGATCGGCACGGTCGAGTATTTGGCGAATTCGACGATGTGCTCGTGCTTCACTACTCGCATCATGACCGCGTCAACATACCGGGACATTACCCTCGCAACGTCTGAGATCGGCTCACGCTCGCCGAGCTTGATCTCTTCCGGGCGGATGTTAATCGTCTTGCCGCCGAGCTCGAACATTCCGATTTCGAATGACAGTCGGGTCCGGTTCGAGGGCTGCAGGAAAATGAGCGCAAGTGACTTTCCGTCCAGCAGACGGTGGTCGATGTTCTTCGCGCGCTCGTCTTTCAGCTTCTCCGCGAGGCGAATGACCTCTTCGAGCTCAGGCTTCGTGAAATCTTCGACTGAAATGAAATGACGGCCGCTAATCATACGCCCCCTCTGGTGTCGCTTCTACTTCTTCTTCGATACGAGCATGGTTCCGATACCAAGATCGGTGAACATCTCGAGCAGCACTGCGTGCTCCACAGAACCGTTGATGATGTGCACGAACTTCACTCCTTCCTTCAACGCTCGCATGGCGCACTCGAGCTTCGGCAGCATTCCGCCCTTGAGGTCAGGGTGGTGGAGAAGCTGTTCGGCTTCGCCCAGGTCGATAATCTGGAGCAGCGATCCATTCGACATCACACCGTCGACGTCGGTCAGATAGATGAGCTTCAACGCGCCGATAGCCGTGGCTAAGCCAGTCGCGACAAAGTCAGCGTTCAGGTTCAACGTTTCACCCTCCGCGCTGCAAGCGACAGAGCTCACGACAGGGATGTATCCCTGGCTCGCGAGCGTCTGTAGCAAGGTCACGTCGGTCGTTTCGATATCGCCGACGAGTCCGAGGTCCTTGTCGTCTTTCGTGCGAATCTTCTTTGCGGTGAAGAGGTTCGCGTCCTTTCCGCCGAGGCCGACAGCCTTACCGCCCGCGCGGTTGATGACTTCGACTACTTCACTGTTGATCTTGCCGGAGAGCACCATCTCGGTGACTTCCATTGTCTCGGCGTCGGTGTAGCGAAGACCGTCGATGAACACCGAATCCTTGCCGAGCTTCTTCAGCCAGTGTGAGATCTCTTTGCCGCCGCCGTGCACGATGATCGGGTTGATACCGACCCACTTGAGGAGAGCGATGTCTGCGGCGAACTTTTCTTTGAGATGGTCGTCGAACATCAACGAACCGCCGTACTTCACGACGACCGTTTGACCGTGAAACTTCTTGATATACGGCAACGCTTCCGTCAGCGTTTTTGCTTTCTCGATTTCCTTCTGCAGGGTCATTCCGATGTCCTTGTCAGCCTTCAGGGGTGCCCAAATGAAAGGCGGGAGTTTATCCCGTGAAAACCCCGCTGTCAAAGCCCAAGGCGGCCCTATAACTCTCCTTTTCAGCTCGGTTCGGCGGCCGATTTTTACGCTCATACCCGCTCACGAAGTTGTCGAAGTACACCGAAGACAGAGCCGCACGGCTCTTTGGATTAAAGGGTTTTTCGTGGCAAACGCGAACGAGTTTTTCGCCGGGATCTCTCGCTATAAGGCGATCGTCGTCGGGACGAACAAGGCAGCGGTGACGTCGCTGCGTTCAGCGCTGAAGTCGATCGGCATCCAATCGGTCACACCGTATCCGTCACTCACGGAGGCGGTAGAGGCAGGACAATCGACATCGACTACGCACATCATCTTCGAAGCTAGGCTGTCTGACATGCCCGGCGTGGATTTCGTGCGCGCGGTGATCGCGTCGAATCCAAAGTGCACGCTGATCGCAATGACGGAGAATCCCGGTCCGGATAATGTGTTCGAGCTCCTGAGAGCCGGTGCACGCGGATTTCTGATTATGCCGACAACCCTGTCCGGCGTGGAATCGGTACTGGTCGCTGCAACGAGCGGTCCGCCGATTAGCGAGACTATTCTGCGAGCCGAGGACCGCAACGAGGCATTCGTGACTTTGGCGCTCAACCTTTTCTTTCGAGCGCGCAGCTCACGTAAGGAAATGCGGACGGCGGCCACCGCCGCTCAGATGTATCAACGCTCATTGCTCGCGCTCGGCGCCACGATGATGACGGCGAAGATGTTCGCCGAGGGCGGCGAAGAACGACTGCAGGAGAAAATGGTCGACGTGCTCGTGAAGAAGGCGTCAGCGGAAAAATCACGGCTGAGCGAAGTGCGAAAGAACCTCCACACCCGTCGCGCAGTGTAACGATCGCCCAGCGAGACGTTCAACCCACCCGTAATTCCGGCTTCTGAATCCAGAGCAAAAAGAAAGCGGCCGAAACGATCGAGTGGACGATCTTTCCACTTCGAATCATCTCCGGGATGTCTGCAAGCGGAGCCAATTCCACTGTGATGTCTTCGGACGGATCCAGGTTTTGACCGGAAGCCAATGTCGCATCGGCGGCGAGGTAGACATGGCAATGATTGGTGAGCATTGCGGGATTCGGTCTGATTGAGCCGAGGAATGTCACGTTGTTCGAGCTGTACCCGGTTTCTTCGCTCAACTCGCGCATCGCGGTGTCACGATGATCCTCGGCCTCCTTGTCCACCATCCCACCAGGGGTTTCGAGACTGAACTCATTGATCCCGTGACGATACTGCCTGACCAGCACGACCTGCTGATCGGGAGTAATTGCGATAACGTTCACCCAGTCCGGCGTCTCGATGTAGAAGAAATCGTCTTCATAAGAGCCATCCCCGGACCGCATGCGTTGCGCCCTGAGGTCGAAGACGCGAGTTTTCTGCAGGAGCCTATCGTCGAGCCGGGTCCAAAGAGGTCGCTTTGACATTGATCCGCCGTTGCGTTTGAGGGGTAACTTCTTCTGCGGCTCTAACTATCGCATAGGCGACGGAGAAGGAAGTAGGAACGGTTTTTCCTGAGCTGAACATCGAATATACTCGTCCCGCATGCCCGAGTTGAGTAATAGTCAGGTCGGCTAACAGATTTGTTCGCTCATTCGGAATCCACTGTCATGTCTCGCAAGCTCTTCAAATGGACGTTTCTGGTGGTCTTGGTGTTCGGGGTCGTTGTTCCGTTTGCTCTCGTGTTTCTCGCCGGAACGATTGCTGAGCGTTACAACTGTGTGGTGAACGAAGCCGGCACCCACCCGTGCGTCGTGAACGGGCAAGACATTGGGTATCTCCTCTACAATTTCGGAATGCTCGCGTGGCTGGGCGTGGGGGGAATTGCGATGCTGATGTGGATGATCGTCATCAGCGGAGTCGCGGCGATCTGCCGAACGCTTTTCGGCCGCAAAGGCTCAAACGCAGGCTCCTGACCCTTTAGTTCTTCCGGAGAAAGCTCCTCCAGCCCTTCTCGCCCAGATTCCACCGCAGGCTCGCCTTCTAGGTTTCTTGTAAAAACCCGCGGGAATTGCTAGAGATCGCCGCTGTCGGGCCGACCGCCCGAGCTGATCCGACAGCTCCCGCCTTTTCATCCCTACCCGGAGTAGACGTACCATTTCTTCCCACCGACAGAGCGCCCTGTCGCGTTACGTCGGTGGAGGAAGCTCTTATTTTTTTCAGAAAGGGGGTTCTCAGCAAGCACGAGCCGACTCCGATCAACTCTGTCCGTTTCACTTTCACATTTCCGTGTCCCTGATTGAAGGAAGTCTCATGTCTCAGTTCAAACACTGTCTCGCCCATTGGCCACTCCGCTATGGACCGAACCTGACCATCGACCAGATCGTGGCGATCGCTAAGTCGCTGCACTGTTCCGGCGTTGAGCTCTGTCCCGACAATGAGTTGGAGGCGCTCAAAGATGCGGAGCTCGAGTGCCCGCTCTATCTGCCCGGCTTCGAAGACGGTACCGCGCCGTTTGCGATCGGCCTGGCGCAACCTGAACAATGGGGCCGCGTCGTCCCGCGAGTTCTTAGCGCGATCGATTTCGCTGCGAAGAGCGGCATCCCAAAGGTGCTCGTCTTCACGGGTTGCGGCGGCGAACGAGAGGGCTGGCAGACCCGGTGTCTGCAGGGCCTCGAAAAGGTAGCCGCCCACGCTGAGGCGAACGGCGTTGTCCTGGTGCTCGAGCACCTCAACGACGTTGATCTCTCACATCCCATGAAAGGTCACGAAGGTTACCTCGGCAATCGCATCGCCGAAGTCGCGGCGGTCGTTCGCGACGCGAAAAGTCCGAACGTGAAGCTGTTGTTCGACGCGTATCACGTCCAGTTGACGGAAGGAGCTGTCGTTCCGCACATCGGTGATTTCGGGGACCTCATCGGCCACTTCCATGTTGCCGGTGTCCGCGGTCGAGGTTCGCTCGCCGCTCCCGGACAGCAGATCGATTATCGAGAGGTCATGAAGGCGCTGAAACAGACGGGATACCGAGGCTACGTCGGACAGGAATTCATTTTCCCCGACGGTGCCACCGCCGCCGTCATTCGCAAGCAGCTCCAGGAATCGCTTGAGCTTTGCGCCGCGTAGCGCATCGTCCCGGCACCGCTCGTCGCGGCGGCAGCACGAACTGTTCGTACTGCCGCCGCGCATTTTTTGAAGGTTGCAGAGCTTCCTGCACCCATCGCGTCCGGTTCCCTGCCGATACGCTTGTCATTCCCACCGCACGATACGATAATGTTGCGAACCAAACCCGCTATGAGCTTCCGGTCCCCATGTCGAACGATCCATTTCTCTCTCGGCCATCCCTTCTTCGAATCAATCTGAGCGCACTTACCGAGAATTTTCGGTTGATCCGAGGCGTGGCGGGTGGGGCGAAGGTGATGCCCGTCGTTAAATCGAACGCGTATGGGCACGGCTTAGTGGAATGTTCACAGGAGCTCGAGCGCGCCGGAGCCGACTTTCTCGGAGTAGCCCTCCTCGAAGAAGGCATCAAGCTCCGCCTCGCCGGTGTGAAGACGCCAATTTTGGTGCTCGGCGGAATATTTACTGACCAGATCCATCATTTCTTGGAGCACGACCTCGACCTTCTGGCGTCATCTGTCTTCAAGCTTCGTGCAATTGAGGAGCAGGCGGCGGCGCACAAGAAGCGGGCGCGGGTTCACCTCGAAATTGATACCGGAATGGAGCGCATCGGAGTTCATTATTATAATTCCGCGACTCTGATCGAAGCTGCGCTCGCAACAAAGCACTGCGACATCGTTGGAGTGTCCTCGCACTTTTCCGAACAGGAGCGCGAAGAGCTTGGCTTTACCAGATTGCAGCTCGAGCGCTTTCTCGAAAGCGTAGCCTATTTCGAGAAGGTCTCGGCTCCGACGCCAATCAGACATATCGCCGCTTCGGGAGCGATCTTGCAGCTTGCCGAGTCGCACCTGGACCTCGTTCGGCCGGGGCTGATCAGCTACGGAGTGAGCCCTGCTCCCCATCTGAAGGGCAGGGTGCCGCTGAAGCCTGTGATGTCACTTCATTCGAAGGTGGCGTATTTCAAAGTGGTCAAAGCTGGAACAGGCGTAAGTTACGGCCATCTTTGGGTGGCACCGCAAGACACGCGGGTCGTCACCATCCCGCTCGGTTATGGGGATGGCTATCTTCGGCGTTTGTCCAATCAGGGAAAAGTGCTTATCGGGGGAAAGCGCCACTCCATCGTCGGAGCGGTCTGCATGGACCAGATGATGGTCGATATCGGTCCGAGCGGCGAAGCGTATAACGGTGACGATGTCGTACTCATTGGGAGGCAGGGGGACGAGGAGATTTCGCTCGAGGAGCTGAGCGAGCTCAGTACCGGCAACGCGCGCGAATTCATGGTCTCGACGAACGTCCGTCTCCCGCGCGTCTTTCATCGGGACGGGGCAACCTAGCGGCAAAGAAAAACCCCGGCAGTCGAAGCGAGACGCTTTCGACCCCGGGGTTTTAGACGTCGGTCGTATCGACCGCGTTTAGAACGAAGCGAGCAGCTCCAAGAGCTGAGGGTCAGCAATCACCTGGCTGATCGCGTTGTTCATCGCGAGTCCAAGCGAATCCTTCACATCGACTCGTGTGACGACGGGGAACTGGCTCGACCGAGAACCGTTGTAGGTTCCGGAGTAGATGCGCTTGCCGCTCGGATCGTAGACTTCAACAAACAATGTCGCTTCACTGTTGATCGCGCTGGTTCCCTTCGCGTTTACGTGTGCACGCCACTTGGTTACCTGTGCCTTGATCGAGATCGGCGCGGAATCGGTAACACCCACACCCGCATCGCGGAAGGCGTTCTTCAGTCCGTTCTCAACGATAACATTTACGCCGCCGTAAGGCTCCGTCGTATTCTCGTCGGCGTCAGCGCTGATCCCATTTCGGCTGTCGACAACTTCCTGGACAG
The DNA here is from genome assembly GCA_046328905.1 of Bdellovibrionota bacterium. Lineage (GTDB taxonomy): Bacteria > Bdellovibrionota_C > UBA2361 > SZUA-149 > CAZDWZ01 > JAXLVP01. The sequence continues at coordinate 1,749,162 of JAXLVP010000001.1, read as the reverse complement.
TAACGTAGCTGCCGAGGCGCGCCCGCGCTTCAGGGCGGCTCGCCGGGTCAGCCGACGTCGGAGGGAGTTGCGGTGCTTCGATAGTCGACCCGAGGTTGGGCGCGCAGCTGGTCAGTAGGACCGCGGCAGCAAAAGCAGCCGGAAGAAGACTCAATCTGAAATTCATTTTGGTTAAAGCTCCATTGGTGTTAACTGCAGAACGAAGGGAAAAATCACTGAAAAACTAGCAGAAAACCGGTAGGTGGTAAACAATACAGGCCATAGACGGGAATGCTCGCCGGATTCTTCAGCGGTTCTGCAAACTTCTCTTCAGCCGCGTCCATCCCTTTGCTATGTTCGTTCGAAAACTTAGAGTCACCATGTCCAATATCGCTCCCCCCTCATCTTCGGCGACCTCCACCGCCGTCCCGCTGACAAGCCTGGTCCGTGCCGGAGGGTGTGGAAGCAAATTCGGTCCGCTCGATCTCCGTACCGCTCTCTCGAATTTTCCACGTTTTGAGGATGCTCGACTGCTTTTCGGCAGTGGAAGCGGTGACGACGCCGGGGTGTATCTGATGAGCGATGATGTCGCCATCGTGCAGACGGTGGATTTCTTCACGCCGATTGTAGACGACCCTTATGAGTTCGGAATGATCGCCGCGGCGAATGCACTCAGCGACTGTTTCGCTCTGGGAGCGAAGCCGCTTACCGGATTGAACATCCTCTGCTTCCCTTGTGAGATCGGATTCGACCTCGTGAAGGAAATTTTGCGGGGCGGAGCCGAGCAGATGAAGCGAGCCGGAGGAGTGATCCTCGGTGGTCACAGCGTAAGAGATACCGAGCCGAAGTACGGCATCGCCATAACAGGGAGCGCCCACCCTTCGAAAATCGTCATGAACACCGGCGCAAAGCCCGGCGACGTTCTGTTGATTACAAAAAAGATCGGCGTCGGCATCGTTACAGGACGCGAGAAAGCACAGGCAGGGAAGTCGCCCGAAGAGCTCGACGAGCCGAGGCTGGACAAAGCCGTCTATCGAGAAGCGGTCGAAAGCATGAAGACGCTGAACCAGTCGGCCGCCGAGCTGATGGTTGAAGCGGGGGTGAAAGCCTGCACCGACGTGACCGGCTACGGCTTGCTTGGTCACGCACACAACCTAGCGCTCGCGAGCGGCGTGTCGCTCGAGATTTCGTATTCTGCCGTTCCGAAATTTCCGACGATCGAGGTGTATGCCATCTCCGGCACGAAGGGCGGAGGCGATCGAAACAAGCTCTGGATCAAAGACAAGGTTGAGCTTGTGGATGGAGTAGGTAACTCCGAGTTCTCGATTCTCAACGATCCGCAAACGTCCGGACCCTTGCTGATGGCCGTTGACCCCTCAATTGCGGACGAGCTTGTCGCGAAGATGAAGTCAGCCGGAGTTCTGGCGCCGACGATAATCGGACGCGTGCTCGACGGGATTGCAGGCACGATTCGCGTCGTTCCGTAACTCGCTCGCGGTCCCGGTCCTCCGTATTCCCGAAACGTCCACGTTTCCGGTTTGTGGGCGATCCCGCGTTTCAGGCTTCCTGCTTTGCGGGAGTGTAGTCGTTGCGGCGGTCGAGCGGTTGAACGCTCGACTTGGTGGGCGGTCCGACTATCGGCAGGGCAGGAGAGGGTCCGAAAAGAAAAAGGTCAGCCGTGAGTTTCACGGCAAGCAGTCAGACCGGAATGCCTCGGAAGCGGAGAAGTAGCATGAGTGCTCAACCGGCAGAGACGATGAACGGCAAACCTCGAAAGCGTTCAGCCGTTAAAGCGGCGGGGTGTCAAGCTGACTCGAAGGTGAAGGCGACTATCCATCTCTCCCTCGAAGCGTCGCAACGGTTGACCGTTCACGCGGCGATGATGGGTCTCGATCGCTCGGAGCTCGTTGAGCAACTTATCCGGGACCATCTCAAGCGGTTCGTGGTCTCGGACAGGGGAGGGGCCTCGGATGACTCCTCTCCCGAGACTACCTCATCGGCAGCTTGAACGGAGTCCGGCGACTCTTCGTGTCGGCGAAGAGAGCAGGGGCGGCCGTCAGCGGATTCCTGCCACCGGGAGTCGTGGCAGGGGAGCACCCGCCTGCGAGCAAAGACCAATTGTCTTTGAATCCGAGCGGGTCGCTTGTTCGGATTCGGAACTGCCGCATAGAGGTCTGGGTCGCCTGTCGGTTCCGGGCACGAATCCAATACGCATGCTGCTCCCGAACATACTGAGAGACGTAGCTGCTCGGGACAATGAAGAACAGCGGGAGCGTGCTCGGGCCTTAAAGAACCACGAAGCAGAAGAGCAAGCGAGGGTCGTTGATGTTCTCGTGGCTCCGCTTCGCTCCGTGCAGGCGGGTAGCTGTCAGGGCAGGCGTCTCGCGTGCCTTGACTGCTGGGGCAGAGCCCCGAATTGTTTCGATCAATCTCCGTCTGAGTTGGTATACGGCGAACGCAACGTCTGGCTCTTGGATGACTTATGTATGTTACTCGCGAATGTTTTTACGTAGGCACAGCGTTGATGTCCGTCTCGGCTCTGGGCACACTTTTCGTGAGTCACTCGCCGAGAAAACGATTGTTCTGCGTCATTCTGCTGCTGCTCCTCGTCGTCGATTTTGCGATGGGATACTTCATCGTCGATTTCAATGTCGTTCAGAGCGACAGCTTCACCGGATGGGTCATTGACCACTTTTACCTGAAATGGGTTTCTCTCCACATGCCGGGGATGCTGCCGCTTGGCGGCGACGAAGTAGTCGAAGAATGGGGGGCAACCATCGCCGCCGTCGGCTATTTCGGTGCCCTCGTCTTCTGGGCGGCGTTCGTGACAGCTCTTGAGGTTGCCGTCCTGCGTCTCCTCAAACAGGAATAATTTTCGCCTCACTGCTCACCCTCTCGGTAGAATCGAGTGCTCAAGGCCCGCGTGCCTTGTTCGTGCTCCGACCGTCTCTCGTCGCCGGGAGCCCTTAAAGATCGGCGAAGACTCTTCGGCGTCTGGACGTGCCTACGGTCCTATCAAGGCAATCCGCTTCTCTCTTCGCATTCCATCAACACTGTCGCGTTTGCGGCCTCCTCGGAGGTCTCAAGCGGGATTGTGACTAACGTCTAGGGACACCATCTAGGAAATTTGATGAGTGACGTATGAACGGAAAACTATCTTCACGACGACCAACGGTGTACGGCTCGGCCTATCCGCACAACCTGGCCCTCGAAGTGCGAAACTTCATCGTCCTTGTGATGGGTCGGATTCCGCCGGATGATCGCGAGACCTTCCAAAAGTTCTTGGCGGTCGTGTTCGAGTTGGAACGCGTGTTTGAGATGTTCGATTGAGTGACTGAGATGGGAGCTGGCGATTCAACATCAGTCGCCTTTTTCTATCGCTCGGCTCACGGCATGAAACTCCTCGGACGTGTTCACACAATGTCAAGATGTGACGGTCAAGTCTCGACGGGAATCTTGAGTCCCCTCGCGGCTCGGCGTCGGTGAGAACGGGAATGGTGGGGTGCAGCTAGCGAACGTCGAACCTTCTCGCACCCCTCCCAGCCTGATGAGTGGTTCAGGCGTTGGACGTTTTAGCATTCCGAACACGCCGCCTGAGGCGACTGTAGCAGCCAGAACAAACCCTGCCCTTCTCGGCGTCGATCGGATGCTTATTGGTAAGCCGCTTCTCCTCGTGGCATTGGGGCCAGCACTCGGAGCACGGACCGATGGGGTTAGTCAGGCGTTTGAAGCAGCCGGCACAGATGCGGCCCTTCTTCGCATCCGTCGGGTGGGGATGCCTGAGCAACTTCTCCTTGTGGCATTGGGGCCAGCACTCAGGGCATGAGCCGACGGGGTCGGCCAGCCTGCGATGGCAACCATCACAGACGCGGCCCTTCTTCGCATCCGTTGGGTGAGGATGTGTGAGGAGCTTCTCCTTGTGGCACTTGTCCCAGCATTCCGGGCACGGGCCGACGGGGCTGGAATGCTCCTTGTAGCAACCATCACAGATGCGGCCCTTCTTCGCATCCGTCGGGTGGGGATGTGTGAGGAGCTTCTCCTTGTGGCACTTGTCCCAGCATTCCGAACACGGGCCGACGGGGTTGGCCAATCGGCGACGGCAACCATCACAGACGCGGCCCTTCTCGGGGTCGACCGGATGCGGGTGTGTGAGGAGCTTCTCCTTGTGGCACTTGTCCCAGCATTCCGAGCACGGGCCGACGGGGTTGGACAGCTTGGCGCGGCACGCAGCGCAAATCCATCCCCTTTGTTTGTCATGGGGATGCTTGCTTATGAGAGGATTCTTCTTGCGGCATTCGTCGCAGCGCCCCTGCGAGTTCAAGCGTGACCAAGGCATGGACCCTAGCTTTCGTTAATGAGAGCGCGGGTGTGCTGGGTTAGATAGCCCCGAAAAGCACAGCCCCCGTGCGGCCCGGCCGATGCCGGACCTCACGGGGGCGAATGTTTCGAGGTCTCCGAAAACCTTTTCTTCGCTAGCTTCTACCCGTTTTAGTTATGGACGCTCGCAAACATCATCGACTAAAATGTTAGCAACACCTTGAATCTACATGCTTAAGGAGCACGCATCTTCTCTTCGACCAAGGCGCCTCCGAGTTCGATGAGCAGCTCTTGGGCGTTCTTGATGAACCGCATCGAATCGGGCGAGAACTCGCTGAGGAAGAGCCCGAAGTTCCATTTCACGGTGCGGTCGTTGTAGGGGCTGGATGCGATGCGGTGAAGTGCGAGGATTCCTTTCTCGCCTTTGTTGAGCCCGCCGGCGTTTCGGATGCGAGTGAGCGACATCGGCCCTTCATCGCCTGTCCGGTCGAAGCTCGCTGTGTTCCCTCCTGCGGCCTTCGGCTGCGAAAAACCGGTTGCAAGGAACGGGGCAAGGTATCTCTTCACCTCGGGGCTTCGAGCCTTCTGGCGAGCGAGGGCCGTCTTCGCCTCGGCGGCTTTCCTCTCGTTCTCGGCCGAACGGCGCCGGCCTGCCGCTGCTTCTCTGCGAGTGCGGCTTTCGCCTTCTCCTCGGCAATCTTCTTGTCGCCCTCGTCTTCGGCCTTTTTGACTTCGGCGGCGATGAATTCTGTTCGTGCGTTCGCGTCCTGGCGAATCTGAGCCGCGATCGCTTCCTCAAGCGTCTTCGACCGGCTCCTGCCTCTCTCAGCGGCCCGGCCTGGGCAAGAATCGCCTGCGTCTGCTCGGTTCCCTTCCGAAGCTCGTCGCAAGCGTGTCTCGCCTGCGTGCGAAACTCCTGAAGGGCTTTCACGATGGTCTCGCTCGGCGATGAGACGTCACTCGGGTTTGGCTCGGCCTCCCGAACGGGTGCGATGAGGTCTGCGGCTGCGGCTCTTGCGGCTGCGAGCTTCTCTCTGGTCGGTCACTCTTCGTTCACGACCGCACGGAACTTCCTGGTAAGCGATTCGTCGGCAGCGATTCGTTTCCCGTCGTCGCTCTTCAGAACTGACGGGCCGTCTTTCTGCCATGCGGACAGCTCAGCCTCCATTCATCAAAGGCTCGCTTCAACTCGTCGTAGGCGGCGATGATCTGGCGTTGCTTGAACTTCCCGGCTGCGAGCTGCTGTCTCTGGATGCTGCCTGCGGTCGTTCGCTCGATGGCCTGGGAGCGGGCTCCCCTATTTCGTTAGCCGAAGCGCAATGCGTCGAGCCATAACGCGGAACACGTCTCGCAGCTCAGAGCTGTTCGGCGTCGCGATGTATTCGCCCTCTCGGGGGTTCGGGCTGCTTTGCAGCGCAAGATAACTTTGATACCCCGCAAAACTGAGCTCTGGATCTGGCGTCGCCGCCTGGTATACGGCATGCATGAAGTCGTTCGCGATCCGGCGCAGGAAGTAATCATTTCTCAGCTCTGAGTTGCTCAGATCGAGATACGGCGGGACGCCGCCCGTCGCTTGTTGTCCGAGCCCAATCACGAAGAATGTGCCCCGGTCCTGTCGCATCAGGTCCGACATGGCGACAGGAATATTATAGTACTGTTGCCGCCACGAATTCTCGCGGCTCAGGACACTGCTTCCGTTGCAGACGACATCCGTCGCGATTGGTGTGCCCTGTCCCGGAAGCAAAAACCCAAGATTGCTCGGCCCGGCAACTGGGCCCAGACATCCGTCAAAGACCTTACAGAAATCTGCGCTCGCCGATGGCGGCCATACTTCCTGCGGAAGGCCTGACGCCGAATCGATGAATTGATGACATTGCGGAACATAGAGCCCGGGCGCGGATGGATCAGGTGCCGGCGGGGTGGGGGAGCTGTTGCCGTAAAGTCCAGCCGTCGTTTTCACAAGCAACGATGGACCCGAGTACCAGCTTCCGACATCCGGCTGCCAACGCACGGTGTAGTGAATGTAATCGTAGCTTCCGAGACCTTCGGCATTGCTCACCGGCATCGCTGTGGTTGGATTGGCAAAGAGAAAACGTCCTGCGTCGGGTGCCCCATCAGTAAAAAGGAGATATGAAATCTCCTGTGGAGTCGTCGTGCCGAGTCGTGCAGGCATACGAACGGTCATCTCTTCGTATGCTTCCATGAGCGCGTCAGCGATATTCGTGTTCCCTGCGGGACGGAGGAGAGGCGGGAAATCGATGCACGTCTGAACCGGCTGTTGACCTGCAAGAATGCATTGCACTGTGGCGTCTGTCAGCGGAACGTTGGCAGGAAGATTGTCGAACCCACCCGGAATCGGCGAGGCGCGTGTATTGAACGGAATGATGCCGAATTTATCGTTATGAATGTCGAAATAGTCGAAGAATGCGTGTACTCCGTCCACGAGGTCCGCAATTTTCACACGAACTGCACAGCCCGCTTGGGTCTGCATGCAGGAGCAATCGGAGCTTCCTGACGGGCAACCCATCGATCCCGATACGTCGAGCACCAGCGCAATATGCGCCGGAGGTCTGCTCGCTTGCGCCGTTGCTTTCAGATCGAGCTGCGGCGTGAATTGTTGAAGGCGGAGCATCTGAAAGGGGACGAGCTGCATAAGGTAAAGGCTGACGCTTGCGGTAAGATCGATCGCGATGACGCGGCTGGATGAGTCGTAGGAAGCGCAAACTTCGAACCCATCCTCGGTTCTGCATGGTGCGTGCGCTATGTGAGCCAAGCGTAGGTTGTCCTCGAGGATCTCCTGGGCGCGACGCTCAACCAGCTTACGATAGGTTTCCGGATCATCTCCAGGAAGTCCGGCGGCGAGCGCATCGTCGTTCATGCCGCTCGTTCCTCGTTGAACGGGGTAGGAAATTCCGCCCAGAACTGCCGCATCAGCGGCCTTTTGAAGAAGGAGCCGGCTTCGATAAAGATTTGCTGCGTCAACGGCGAGCCCGGTAAGTGCGAACAGCGCGATGATCGAGATCGCGACCAACACGATGACGATGCCGCGCTCATGATCGCCGCGAGGCCCGCGGTCAGAGAATGGTGGCATCATACAAGAGCCCTGCTTTAGCCGAAAAAATTCCGAGCACAGCCTGAATCATCGGGCTGTAAGGTATGAAGGTCTCGCTGATCGCGACGACCCGATTGTTTCTTACCGTTGTTGCGCCGATCTGCCCCGATACCGCGGTTCCTTGCGATGTGCCTGCAATGCCGGCAATTGGGGCTCCGCCTACGATGCCGAAGCGAGTGGCGATGACGTTTGATGTTCCGGTGTCGGCGGCGACCGGGCTGAGACCGAGTCTCCGATATTGGCCGCTCGTTTCATCGTAGTCGTAAATCCCGATCGTGAGCTGAGTGCCGGCGACGAGCTGCCGAGCGCCTGCTTCCATCGGTGCACGCAAACGATCGAGGCATGGACCGGTGTCTTGCGCGTTCCGCCCGGAACATTGACGGAATGCGACGCTTGCCAACTCGCGGCTGAGTGCTGATGCAAATTCGTAATATCGTAACGCCCGAGTGAACTCGACGCCCGCAGCGAAAAATGCAAGCAGCAAAGGAAGCACCAGTGCAAGCTCGAGAAGCGCGTTTCCGGTCTGCGATTCGGTGAGCTTTACTGAACCCATCATGTTTTACTCAACCATTCCATGGTTCGTTTCGCGCTACGGCGAGCGCGCGGACATTGTAGCGCCCTTGTCCGATTGCCGTAGCAGCCGTCCAAATGAAGCCCGAGAGCGGAGCGCTGACCACGACCGCTACCATGTCGCCCGCGTTTCCTCCGTCGTCTGTCGCTGAGTTACATGTGCCTGCCGTGAGGGTGCTGAACGGGCAAATCGCTACGTCACCCGGTTGAATTGGTAGGCCGAGCCCCTGCGCGCGTCTGATGATCTCGCCTTCGATCCACGCTGCTTGCGTGGAATACGGAGCTGGACGTGCCGGTGGGCCGATTACAGCTTCGCGCAGTACTGCTGCTGAGATGAACTGGGCCGTCGCAGTTTGATAGCTCCAGCGGATGAAGTCGAAACCGACGATGACGATACAAAAAAAGACGATCGCAGCGAGAGCAAACTCGACCATCGCCGCGCCTTCTTCTCGTTGAGTGTCGGCCAATGAATCACGCTCCGGTTGCGAATTCGATCCGCATCACCGGGGCAGAAGTGTCCAGGGCGAGCGGCTGAAGGGCATTCTCCCAGCTGCGAACACGTTCGCGCAATCGTTTTTCGTCGTTATCCGGCAGGGCTTGATCGAGGTGTGCACCAATTCCTCGCAGGAAGACATTCAAGTTCGTCTCCGCGGATATCACGTGGAGAGTATCCGGAGTAAGAACGAGGAAGCTGAAGTAAAACAACCTCCCTGAACGTTGATAACGTAATGCCTCTTCGGGCTTGTCGGCCGATATCGGTTCCTTCGTGCTGCAGATGTTCGTATGCTGGGGATCTGAGCATACGAAGAGTCCCACAAGCACAGGATGTGTAGGTTGAGGGAAGCTGAGCATCGGTTGTGCGCCGGCAAGAAACGCATTACGGCTCATCCGTTGAGAGGCGCCGACAAAAGTTGTCGCAGGATTTGCAGTAGAGCTGGGCAAGTCGGTTGCGATCGGCTCGATTGAAACGACAATGTCTGCTCCGGCGTCATTTTTCAGCACTCGCTCTAGGAGGCTTCGTTCTATTCCCCCCGAGATCGATCGGTAAGCGATGGTGAGAGGAAGACGGATCTTATCCTGGCTGCGTTGCAGCGTTCGCGAGAAAAGTGCAGGGGCGTCGTAGCGGAGGTCAGGAGGTGTCAGCGACGCGCGTCTGGTTTCGCCGATGTTGCTTGCAGGTGAAGTCGGTGCGTTGTGCGTGGGAACGTGCGAATCGCTCGCCACGAGCGGCGGCGCGTGCACGACGTTGCTTGGGAGAAGCTCCGGCGCTCGATACGACGGAGCTGCGCGTAACTGCACGATGAGCACAGTTACGAGAGCCAGCAGGGCGAAACAGCAGAGCCCGAAAACAGCGAAGACTTTACCCAATGTGCCCTGTGAAAGCTGCGAAAAACCGGTGTGCTGCTTGCTTCGTCGACGGCTCGCTCATGGCGGAAGTCGACTCCGGGCTGCACAGAAATGAACCCCTAGTCGTTCTAGGATCGCAGAAGTCGCCTCATCGACGCAAGTTTGTTTTGCACAAAAATGTTCGGCGAGTTGTACAAAAATGTTCAAGTTCTCAAACGCGATGCCGATAACTAGGACAGTCTGAAGACGGATCCTTCAGAGCCGGGCGTTCGAATTTGCGTGTATCAGTTTGTTTCTGTCCGTGTGCTTGGGGGTTCATGAGCTTTTCAGCCTTGCGAGGTTCTTGCCTCGCGCTCTTCTTTGTCGGCTTTGCCGCAATCTTTCCGAGCTTAGCAATCGGTGCACCGACGATTCGGTTGCCCGAAGGAGGAGATGCCGCCATCCCCGTTGCGACAGCGACTCCCGCGCCGACGGCCGTGCCTTCGCCGACGCCTGATCCGAACGCCTGTCCGGGCGGGACGAATCAGTGTACGACTCGTGCCGACGGGACACAGTATTGTGCATGTTGCCCGGCTGATGCTCCGCCGTCGTGCGGCATCTCCGGCAAGGGCAAGAAAGCGACCGAAACCTGCGAGTGTGCCGCATGTATGGTTCTTGTTCGCCACTCGGAGAGTTTGGATCAGAGCTTCAATGGCCGGTCGGTGCTGTCGGGCCCGGCGAGCAGCCTGTCTTGTTTGACGAATATTCTGAAAACTCAATGTGCGGCGGGTGTTCACCAGGACTTCAACTTTAATTGGGACGACGATAATTGCGTTCAACAATTCAAGTTCGGCAATTATGTGAACGCGAACACGACGCTGTTCAAAAACTTCAGCAGCCAGCTTCCGGCGCTAAAAGACAAGAACAGTGACGAATGGAATGGTTACAAAGAGCTCGGAATGGCGTTCATTGATCAAAATTGTAATCCTGTGAACACGAGCGTGCCGCGAGCGTTGTGTGAAGAGAAAGTGGTCGACGTTCAGTATTTGGTTGACCCAATTGCGCTGTTCTGGACGCCTGACGCGTCGCTTGAGCGACGACATTCTGTGAGCAGCTTCCCGCTCGAACCGGGGCAGGTTGCGAAATGGTATCGGTGGTACGGTTCGTCGGACTTGCCTCTCGTTGTCTACGACCCGGCGCACGAAGGAAAGATTACGTCAGCCGGTCAGCTCTTTAGTCAGTGGACCTTCGGCGGAAAACGAGCTGCGTCGTTGAGCAACACGCTTCCCACCGCTTGGCGCGATGGATACGAGGCGCTCGCAACCCTTGACGCAGATAAGAACGGACGGATCGACGGCACTGAGCTGGATCCGATCGCGCTCTGGTTTGACCGGAACGAAGACGGAATCTCGCAAGAGAGCGAGGTAGTCAGAGCGTCGGCTGCCGGGATCGAGTATCTGTTGTTTGCGCCCGATCGCAAAGACTCTTCGAACGGCCATCTCTTCGCATCAGCGGGTTACGCCAAACGTGTCGACGGAAGGGTCGTTCTCGGCGGTTCGGTAGACTGGGTTTCTCCCGGTTACGACACGAAGCTCGAAGCGCGGCTTGCCTCTGAGCCTGAGCTTGTTTTCTCTGTGTCGAAGCCTAGAGCCAAAGCAGAAACGGCCTCCTCGGACAGCTCGTTCGGTAAGACAGCTCCTCCACAACCCGGTTCGGGTCTTTGGTATTGGAAGGCCGATTCGTTTTACGGTGGGCAAAAGCCGATGGGCGTTCTGACGCTTACGATCTCGGGGGACGCGCTGAACGGCCACTCGCTGCTCGAGCTGCCGGTCAAAGATACTCTTAGGGAAATTCACACCGTAATCCTTTCGTCACCGCTCCAAGGAAAAGTAATCAAAGGCCCAAACGGCGAAACCCAGATGCAGTTCCAAGTGCTCGGCAAAGACGGACGGATCACCGAGACGATCGCGTACCTTTCCAATGATGGAACTGTCATCCACGGAAAGAGCGTCTCGCAGGTTGGAAAAGGCGACCGACCCTCGCGGTGGAAGCGGTACGAGTATTCTTGGACCGCGACGAGAACCGAACCGGGGAAGGAGTAGCATTCACGGGTTCGTAGCGACCCTCTGTCGGTTTGACTTGAAAACACTGCGGATTTTTGGAGCGGACTGCGAACGCTCCAGGCCTAAGCGGCTAACAGTTGGCTAACAGAGGTTTTTCCTTCAATATGCTCCGATACCCCCCGCTCATCCTCGCGAAGTGCCGGCTGTTCTCTCCTCAATACTCAAATAAGCAGTGACACAGTGCTTTTCAGCCCCGAGCTCCTTTGGGGCTGGAAAGCCGAGTGATCAAAGGTTCTAGAGCCACTTTCCCCGGCTCGCCCACTCGGCTTCCTCAATAGAAGGAAGTCCCTAACATGCGTCACGACGAGATTCACGGCCTCGGCAAGTTCGTCCGTCAGGTCCTTGCGAACACCGTTCGCAACGGCAACACCGTCGAGGTGATCACGGACAAGGCTCAACTCCTCCCGCTTATCTGTCCCAGCGACACCGGAGTCTTCGACATCGGCTTCGACGACGCCAATGGAAAGCCCTTCCAGGAGGGCTGGGTGACGAAGTGCGCGAACACCTATCTGGTCAACCTCTACGGCGGACGCTTCCTCGTCCGTCCGAAAGGACCGAAGGCGATCGTGGTCGCGGACGAGCTCCCGAGCTGCGTCCCGTTCATCACCGACCAGTTCCCCGGACGTGACCCCCGGTCGATCTCGGAACGCTGCGCCGCTTGGCTCGCGAGCCAAGATCTGCTCGTCGCCGGCTACGGGTTCGGACCCGCTGGTCCGGATGTTACCAACATCACGGATCCGCGGCTCGCCATCCCCGGCCTGCCGGATCTCGATGAATCCTGGTCGCTGATGGAGATGCTCCTCGTCGTGCCGAAAAAGCTGGCGTGGATGGTCGGCTTCGCGGCGCTTCTCGAGCGACTGCTCAGCGAGGAGCACATGCGAACGCGGTTCCAGCCGTACTCGGCCATCCTGTCGGCGGTGGGGCTCCGCAACTCGCACTTCGAGGGAAGCCACACCACGGTCTACTTCCGCTCCGAGACCCCGGGAGAAGGCATCGCCATGCCGCTCTCGAGTTACCCGGGTGACGGTGAGAAGAAGACCATGTTCCGCAAGCAGAACGAGAAGGCGCTGTCCGAGGGCTGGTTCCCTTCGCACGCCGCGGTTCCCGTCATCGAGTGCCCGCACACGAAGCGACTCAAGGTCGGCCGCTACGACCGCCGCAGCGGTTCCGGCAAGACCGAAAGCTGGCTTCCCGTGCTCCGTTCGTGCGCTGCGCTGACGCAGGACGGCCGCATCGCGCTCGCCAAGCCCAGCGAGGGGCCGATGGACGTCGTCAACGACGACGACATCTCCATTCGTCTGGCGCAGTACTGCGTGAAGCGTTCCGGGGTCGACGACATCTCCTGTTCGCCTCCGGAGCTTCAGGTGGTCCCCGGCTACGAGGTCGTCATCAACGGCGAGATTCGTGTCTTCAACCGCACGAACGAGGGGCTGGATAATCCCCATCGCCTGCCGATGGAGCGACAGATCCTCGCCGCCGGTCGGCCCGACGACCTGGAGCTCATGGCGCTGAACCTCCGAGGTGCGGCGGGCACGAAGCTCCAACTGAACGACGCGTTCTACGACGACGACGAAGGTGTCAATCGATGCGAGAACCCTCGTATCGTGCATGCTGTTCCCGGCGCGATTCGGCATGCCCTGGTCATCGACCACGTGGTCTACGGCATGGGCACGTCTCGTTCGACTCCGCGCCACTTCGACATCGTCAAGCCGATCGTGTCGAAGCAGTCTCTCGCGCAGTTCGTGCTCCGATGGATGCCCGGCATCTGTCGGGAAAAGAGCGTGAGCGTCTTCAACGATGGCGCTGCTCAGGCGCCCGTCAACCCGATGATCTTCGATCCTTTCGGTTCCAACGGCAGCTTCATCACGCAGCCGTGGCATCGAGTCGCGAACGTCGCCTTTCAGCGCATGCTGCAGGCGTACAAGACCGACTACTACACCACGGCGATCAAGTGGATCGGTTGCCGCTACGTGGGCTTCCACGGTGAGGCGGTCTTCCAAGAGTGTCTCGCGCGCGAAGCGAGCGGCGACGCGAGCTGGAGCTGGGTGCCGGCACGAAATCCGCTCGACGGGCTCGTTCCGTCGAAGATGCGAATCGAGGACAACGTCATCCCCGACCTGCTCATCTTCCCCGAGCACCGAGAGAACGTCGGCGTCGCGGCGTATGATGCCGGTGCCGCGAAGGAGCGAGGCATGGTCGCCGAGTTCATCGACGTGCTCCGGAAGTCTGCCGAAGCCCTCTCCGAGCAGCTCGATCCGGGCCTCGAGGAGATCTTCGCGCTGTTCGCAGCCGAAGGCACTCACGAGGACTACGAGGCGCTCAGCCGCAAGCTGACCGCCCCGATCGAAGCAGCCGCCACGACGGTTTGATACGTCGGATGCCACAACCGAGCCCGAGCCGCTGGAAACCCCAGCGTGCTCGGTGTCTCGCGGGTGTCCGAGGAGCGTTCGCGTCACTCGGCATCCAGGCATCTTTTCTGCCTTTTTTCTCCTGGTCATTGTTCATCACGCGCGTCTTCCCGCTCACGATATTGTTCTGAGTCTTATAACAGGCACACCGGCGCAGATAGCGGAGCCACCTTCTTCAAAGTCGGCATAAATATCGATAGGCCGTCGAAAGCGCTCTTCGTTGAGAGGAGAATGCCATTCGCAAACGAATTCAAGCTGAGCCAATAAAGCTACGCTCTTTCTCACAACCATTCGAGAACGTCGTAAACCGACGAGCGCCTTTCTTCCTCACGCCGTGTGTCGGCGCGGAGCAGAGAGACGTGAGAAAGATAAAGGTTTGTTTTTCGCTTTCTCGCTTCACAGAACAGTGAGACAGAGAGGTTTTTGTTTTCTTCTGAAACGAGATTTGCGTCTCGTTGTCCTTCTTCTCCGGGCTTGGTTCTGAGTTGGAGGGAGCTGTATTTCGCAGCTTTGTTGCATCTGAGCAGATGCAACAAAGCTGTGAAAGCGCTTTCAAGTGTCGCGACGTCGCGATGCTCATTCACTCAATACCCCGAATTTGTCGGCACCCTGTCTCGGGTGTTCCCAGAGAAAGAAAGAGATGTCTAATCAAAATGCAAGTTGGAATGAGCTCCAGGCGCGAGTGTTAGCCGCCACGGGCGGAAATTCGTTCGAATTGGCGAAAGTCGCCGTGATGACGCCGAACGTCGGGAACTTCGACGAGTGCCCGTTTGACGCGGCAGAGATCGCCCGTGCGCTCATCCCGTCCGCTCTGGATCGAACGGGCGGGTTGCTGCCGTGTCCGGTGCATATTCAGGGCAGCGAGAACGCGGTGATCGCGTGCCGCATGAATGGGTCGAAACTCGAAGCCATTTACCAAGATGGTGAAGATGGGAGTTACGGATGGCTGGGAGATGGCAACGTCGCCGTCGTCACCTTAGAGGGCACGGTACCTGGAATGGTGGTGCGACGAGGACCGAAACATTTTGATCTTCACCCTTCGGATGTGTCGGATGAGCTTTGGCAGCTCTATCAGACACTTTCGGTGAAGCCCTCGTAGCTCTCACCCATCGAGACAGAGCACGCAGAAGAATGTGGCTCTGTATCCCACTTTTCTCACGCGCTCTCGTCTTTTGAAGACCAATTCCGACTGCTTGATCAAGCGCAAGTGGATGACATTCCATCATTCATTCCTAGTTGATGTCGCATGCGAAATTATATTTCGGCAGATCCTTCCAGCCGCCTTCACAACGGATAGGATGGCTGTCGCATTCGCAGCGGGCGCCTCGCTCGGGATGTTCCAAGAACGCTCGTTCGTTGAGCTTGCAGCGGGCTATGGGGTCAAGTTCACCGCGCCAATATTCAATCGTATGTCGCACATAGCGGCACAGTAAGGAGATTGTTCGTGCTCCGCGACCCAGAGTGAAGCTGGCTTTCCGTCGATAGTGCAACTTGGGCTAAAAGGGTGGAGGACGATCGAAACACCTAGGACGATGAGCACAATAGCGAAGGAGACGACAAGAGAGCCTTTTTTCGGTTTCACATTATCTTCTTCATCGACCTACCATCATCGTGTTGCCGCAGCAACGACTCAACAATTCAATGATGGTTCACTGCCTTTTGAGGTTGAGGTTATTGCATTTGGGCGGGCATGGCGAAGAAATTTTGAGACGGAAGGATTTTTAGTCGGATAACCAAGAAAAAAAGCGTGTTGCTTGCGGAGCGCCGGGTTGGGGGTTGAGAGCGGAAGCGGGAAGCAACCAGCAAGGCAAAGCGAACCGTAAACATAACCTCCTAAAAAACAAACCGATGGTGCCGACGAATCGACACCATCGGCATCGACGCGGGCGGGCGTTTCAAGCTCCATCTGCATCCTCCTTTCGCCTCCATTCACAAAAAGTTAATGCGACTGTTGAAGATGGAGCTTTCGAAGAGCCGCAAACGCAGTTTTCGCGTCCGGCAGATGCTTTGACGTAGCGATCTTTTGTAGCGACTCGCCTTTGATGTTGTGCAGATAGTACACAATCGCCCAAGCGGTTGCGCGGGAGCGCATCTCGTCCTTGGTGATTCCGCTGATCTGCGCAGCCTCCTTCGTTGAAAGTGGTCCGTATGCTTCGAGAACGTCGAAGAGCTCCTGATTGAACCCATCATCCGTTTCGATGAAGTGTGCGAGCCCTTCTTCGAACCAGTGCGCTGGATGGACGCCAGCATCCCGAAGCCGCGCGTGCATGAGCTCATGCGCGAAGGTGTCGACTTTTCCGGCCGACCAAAGTGCAACGAGAACGTAAACGTTCTTGTTCTCTTCCCAAGTCAAGCCGGCAATGACCAAATTCTGAGCCGCAGCCTCTGCGCTCGGAATCTCCGCCGGAATCGAGATGGAGACCTTTTTCTTGAACGGACCCATCTCTGCTTCGACGCGGTCGAACGCAGCCTCAAGGTGAGTCAGAACTTCCCTGATTGCCAGCTTGTCATTGAAAAGAATTGGATAATACAGGCGATAACGATCTGTTTCGACTGTGGCGACGAGCGTCGCGGGATCGGAGCCACGCTTCGGCTGGACAGCGGTCGGACCGCTCAGAGTTCCAGCGGCTGAGCGTGAGTGAACCGGAGCAGAAATGCCGAGCAGCCCTGCGAGGACCAACGCGGCGACGAGCGAACGACGAACGATGCGCGTAATCACGACGCACCCCCTTTCGATAGGGACGCGGCAGTGAGGCGACCGGACGACCGGTCTACGAAAATCTCATGCCGTTGACAGAGCGTTGCACTAGCTCGAGCGCTCGCTCCGCTCAACGACGCTTCGCTCTACCAACGGCATGAGGAGGAACTGAAAACCTAAAGAAAACCGATTGAACCTAAGAAAGGAACCGCGCGAGCCACGCGCGCTTCGCTTCTTGAAGCTCATTGCCTTGCTGATTCTTCAGCTCATTCCGCTCATCTGAGTGGTCTGGGCTGATGGATCGGATGAATCCGCTCTCGAGATTGTGATGCAGGTCGGGAAAACCTAATGAACCCGCGTATGGAAAGAACCGAAAAAAACCAACGGGAGCGCTTGCAGAGAGGCTCGCCCAGCGCCCTGATTGTTTCTGATTCGACACGCCTTCAAGAAAGATGAAGTAACAATATTGCAACACTTTTTTAGACGTAAGAGCCTGGATTTTCGAAGGTTGTCGCGATGCGGCGCCCACGGGTTACCCGAACGGCTACGGCCGTTTGGAGTGAGCGCAGCTGTGTGCTATCTAGCTGGTCCGCAGTTCCTTCTCTCCATCCGATTTGAGCAGTCGCATTTGCTTCCGTGTTGTAGGGGGACCTTCCGCTGCAACACGGGCTGACACGAATTTGGTTTTTTTGTCCTCGGCAAGCTCGAAGCTCTGGACCTTGGAAACGTGAGAACGCGGTGCGCTGTCTTCTCACGTTTCCGGGCCCCTTCGTTTCTCTTTCGAGGACCTTTCCATGATGCCGGCGAATCTCCGCACGTACACTGAGCTGATGGCTCGCCGCGAGGAGCTCGACGCCGTCGGGGTCACCCGTTCGGGGTCTCTCCTCGACCGCAACGTCTGCCTGGATTTCAGCCGCGCGAGCTCGCGCGGCGGCGTCATCCTGGCTGAGATCACCCTCGGCTTCGGCAGCTCCGTCGAGATCGTCGACCTTCCGCTCGACGGCAGGCCATGGCAGTGGGTCCAGACCTCCACGCCGAACGGCATCGACACCCTGTCGATGCAGATGGCGGGGACGTTTGTGACCCCCGGAGGCAAGTGGCGCGGCTGCGCGTCCGGTCCGTTCCGGCTGGCCGCGTTCAAGGAAAAGCTCTTCCAGCAGCTCCGCGTCGAGATCGACGACTCCCCGACTTGGGTCGTCGTCCTCGAGAGCGCGAGAGCTCCCGACGACGACGTGTTCAACTTCATCCGCGAGCAGGCGACGGGCATGCCGCCGGAGCGCGTGGTCATCTGCCTTGCGCCGGTGAACTGCGTCGCCGGTGCGGTACAGGTCGCCGCCCGCTGTGCGGAGTGCGCGATGCACACCTGGAAACACCACGGGTGGCCGCTTCCTCCTTCGTTCCGAGTGGAAGGGCTCGCGCCCATCGCTCCGGCGGTCGACGACGAGATGGAGATGATGGCGCGGACGAACGAAGCGATCCTCGAGGCCGGCTCGGTAACCGTCGAGGTCGAGGGCGTCGCCCAGGATGTGCTCGTTCGTAACGCCCCGCAGCTCTGCTTCTCCGGCCTTTTCCCCGGCAGGACGTTTCGTAATCTCCTCGACGAGGCCGGCCACTTCAACAAGCTTCCCGAGCTGGCGTTCGCCCCGTCGCACATCACGCTGATCGGCGGCGGTCTGCCGGTCGAGTGCGGTCATGCGAACGAGAGCGCTCTTTCGGCGGCTTGGTCCCTGTAGGCACGACCCGCGGCGGCGTCTGACCCCAGACGCCGCCGCCATGGTTCTGAATGTCGTGTCAGTCCCGTGCAAACGTCGATGTGCTTTGCTCGCGGACCCATGGTATAGCTTGCCCCGTTAAGCGACCTTGAGGGACGAGCATGAAGGCAGAACGAGTTCTCGAAGTCATTCACGACACAGGCATTGTAGCGATTCTACGGCTTCCCGATCTTACGGATGTCGTCGACCTTTGCCGAACCTTGCTCGAAAGCGGGATTAAGGCTCTCGAAATTCCGCTGACAAATCCCGACGCCCTTTCCGCGCTGAGAAAAGTTCGTGCAGAGATCTCAGAATTTTCGATCGGACGCGCTGTGATTGGAACTGGCACCGTTTTAACACCCGAGTTCGCTCGACAATCAATCGAGCACGGAGCGCAATTTGTTGTGACTCCGATAACAAATCTCGCCGTCATTGATACGTGCAGGAAGGAATCAGTACCGAACTTCCCCGGCGCATTCACGCCCACGGAAATTTACACAGCATGGGAAGCGGGTGCATCAGCAGTCAAGGTCTTTCCCGCTCGCTCACTCGGCCCCAACTTTATCAAAGATGTGCGTGAGCCTCTGCCGAATCTTCGCCTCATGCCGACGGGAGGTGTGAACGTCGATAATATCGGTCAGTATCTCTCGAGCGGTGCCTACGCGGTTGGCGTCGGTGGTAATCTGATGAACAAAGAATACGTCGCTCAGAAAAATTGGACGGCAATTCACGAACAGGCATCGGCCTACGTTCGCGCCGTGAAGGAAGCGCGTAGCTAAGGAAAGCTCTATGTGGGACGTCGTTACTTTGGGCGAAACAATGCTGCGGCTGACGCCTCAGTACCACGCTCGGCTCGAGCAGGCTCGCACGCTTGACGCAGAAGTTGGAGGAAGCGAGTCGAACACGTCCGTTGGCCTAGCACGGCTCGGTTTGAAAACGGCCTGGGTTTCACGCCTTACTCGCAACTCTCTCGGAAAGAAGGTCGCCAGGGAAATTGCGTCGCACGGCGTTGATGTCTCTCAGGTCATCTGGACCGACAATGACCGAATTGGCCTCTATTTCCTCGAAGAGGGGCGGGCACCGAGAGGAAGCAGTGTAATCTACGATCGCGCAGGAAGCGCGATGAGTCGAATGACACCGGAGGAGCTCCCTGCAGAGCTTTTCTCCGGCAGGCCCGGGCTCTTTCATCTTACTGGCATTACTCTTGCGATCGGTCCCGACGCTCGACAAACAGCAGAATCAGCAGCGCAAGCTGCAAAACGGGCAGGATGGAAGCTGAGCTTCGATCTCAATTTCCGCAGCAGGCTTTGGAATGGGGAACAGGCGTGCGCTGCATGCTCGCCGCTTTGCGCGCTCGCCGACGTTATTTTCGCGCCGCTGCCCGACGTCAGGGTGCTGTTTGGTGCCGAAGCTGCTACGAAGCCGGAAAGCGCGGTGTCATTCCTGAGGAAGTCGTTTCCAAATGCTGCGGTGATAGTCACCGCGGGCCCGAACGGTACCTTTGCCCAGGGGCCGGGTACCGAGCTTATCCACCAGCGATGTTTTCCAGCGGACGATGTGGGGCGCCTTGGCGCCGGCGACGCATTCTCCGCCGGTTTTTTGTTTAGCTATTTCTTTCATGAACGGAACCGACGCGACCTGTCTTCCTCTGTATTGTGGGGCAACGCTGGCGCGGCGCTCAAGCTTTCCATCCCCGGCGACATGCCGCTTTTCACGCGCGCAGAGATCGAGCTGGTGATTGAAACTCACGGAGCCGGCATCCGGCTCGCTCGGTAAATGACACGCCCATCTCGAGTGGGCGGATCTCGATGGGGTCGATTACGACGACAATGAGAAGCTGAGCAGATACTCCTGTGGCTCGGCTCCGGAAGCGAGATGGAAAGTGTCGAGGCGACCCAGCTCTCCAGTGCTCCGAACATGCGTTCCGCCGCAAGCATTGGCATCCAGCCCGTCAATAATGACCATTCGCACCTTCCCTCGAATTGATACTGAAGGGTCGCTTTCGCGAAAAATATCGGGGTAGAGCCGCGGAGCGTCCACGATGCTTTCAAGTTGCTCTGTCCGAACCGTTCGCGCCTCCCGGACGATTTCAGCGAAACGCTCTCGCGCTGGGGCAAGTTGATCGCCTGCGGTTGCATTTTGACGTTTCGATGCAACCACAGGGGTAGCTACAGTCTCGCAGACTGTAGCGACAGTCTTGCAGACTGTCGCCGGGGAGGCTGAGGAATGCGGTCCAGTATCTCTTGGTGACACGATTTGCTCGGAGGAAAAACGCATTGAGCACATTCTCGCCGCCTCATCGATCTGCATCCCGCCTGTCACGTAGGAACCCAACTGTTCCCGAACGCATGCCGCCAACGCATGCTGCGCCGTATGAAGCTTCATAATCCGAAGGCGTCTGTCGAAGTCGATCTCGCAGGTCACCGGCATTCCTTTCTTCAAGCCTTCAATGGGTTTGATGCGAACGCGAATGTCGCCCTTGTGTTTTACCAGTTCGAGGACGTCGCGCGTTTCGCCGATGGCAGTGACCTTGCCGTAGTCCCGAGGTTGTCCGCCTCCTTCAGCAAAGAGTGCCTCGCGGCAGATAATGAGTTGGGTCGGTCCGAAATCGTCGGAGCTCTCTTCTGCCACGCTGACGGCAGCGGTCTCGAGCATTTGGAGATACGGATCGGCGCGGTAAACAGGAATCATTCGCCCTGATTACCATGAGCCCAATTCTCTGGAAATCCTCCAGCCTTTCGCGCGCGAAGGATGAGCTTGCGCATACCATTTGAAAACCACAGAGAGTTCAATAGGCTAACCGGCGTGTTTCGCGATTGCTGCGCAGTGCAGCGCCCGCGTATACTGAAAGCTGGATGTTCTGAGGCGTGACGCCCAAGAGTTTTTGAGATCAGTTTTGGTTTTCACGGAAGCTTCTTCCGCTGGGAGAGAAGGTGGTGAGCCTTCGTACGCAAGTATTATCGCACATCCACAAGTGGGCGCATTCTATCTTCGCCTCTTCGAAACGACCTGCGATGAAGCGAGACAGCGCGTCGAGCTCTGTACCTTTAGGAAGCTTTGACCGAACACTCGCCAACTATAACGCTTGCCTTCACGCCGTTCTGCAGTCTGCACTCGACTGCGTCATGATCATCGACCCTGACGGAAAGGTGATCGAATGGAATCCGGCTGCCGAGCGAACATTCGGTTACACCCGTAATGAGATGGTTGGCGTTACGCTGATCGACAAGATCGTTCCCGCCGAGCAGCGCGAGATTTATTCGCGAGCCTTTTCTGAATATGTCAGGACGAAGCAGTCGGAGCTGATCGAACGACGTCTTGAAACCACAGCCGTTCGGCGGAGCGGTCAGGTTTTTCCGATTGAGGTCACGTTAGTGCCGATTGAGATCGATCGCCGCCCACTCTTCGTTGCTTATGCCAGAGACATCAGCGAGAAGAAGAACGCCGACGCCGCGCGAGCGCAGCTTGCCGCAATCGTTGAAGCGTCTGACGACGCCATTCTTGCGCTTGACCTGCAGGGCAGGATCACTGCGTGGAATGAAGGCGCGACCAAGATGTACGGGTATTCAGCCGAAGAGATGTGCGGTCGATCGATCGCGATCTTGATACCGCCGGATGCTGTGAATCAGGACTATGACGTCCTCCTCCAGCTCGAGCGGGGACGAAGCCTGAGGAACTATCAAACGAGCCGGATCAGAAAGGACAATAAGCGCATCCATGTCTCTCTGACCTTGTCGCCCATGCGCGATGGCAAAGGAAATGTCATCGGGTCCGCTCACATCTCCCGCGACATCAGCCACCAGATTATCGCGGAGTTCGAGCTTGAGCAGCACCGGAATCATCTTGAATCGTTGGTTCGTGAGCGGACCGAAGCGCTTGTCCAATCCCAAGATCGCCTTCGTCAGTCGGAAAGGCTCGCTTCGGTCGGTGCATTAGCGGCGGGGATAGCTCACGAAATCAACAATCCCGTAGGAGCGATGATGCTCTGCGCCGAGAACGCCCGTCATGCTGCGAAGAACCTGAAAACCGTAGAGGAGCATCGCCGCCTCTTGGAGAACGCGACAACGAAAATCATCGGAAACGCAAAGCGGTGCGGGTTGATTGTGAAGGGCATACTTCAGTTTGCGCGAAACAAGTCGACGCACAAGGAGCCGGGAGATATCAACCAGCTCGCGTTAAATGCTCTTCGGCTTCTTCGTGAATCGGTTAATGTCACCCGAGCTCAGATTCGCACCGAGCTCGAGCCAGACCTGCCGCCTGTAAACATCAATCCGATTGAGATTGAGCAGGTTTTCTTCAACTTGCTGAAGAACGCGGTCGAATCGACTGCTGACCCGATTACAATCATCGTTCGAACGGTGAGTGCTCAGACGACGGTGCTCATCGACGTGGAAGATAACGGTCCGGGTATGTCGGAAGAACAGCGACGTCACCTATTTGATCCGTTTTATACGACCCGCCAACAAGAAGGTGGTACCGGGCTGGGTATGAGTATTGTGCATGGGATCGTCGAAAGCCATGATGGCAAAGTTGCCGTGGAGAGCGTGCAGGGCACCGGAACGAAGATTAGTATTGCCCTGCCGATCTCCAGACAACAAGAGCTAGCTCCCGGAAACGTTTCTGTTATTGCTCAGTAGAATCCAAGACTATTGCACAGTAGAATCCAAGACGGAATCTGCGTGCTTCGGCACCAACTCTGGGCGATTGTCTCTATTCGACCACTCCTTCTGGATCGCGTATCCGCCGAGTCGGCCCCAAATTTCTTCGGGGGGCAGCCCCATCGCAATCGGTATGTCCCCAACTTCGCCGTAATTCCTGTCGTACCACGCAATTCGACTGCGATTGACGTCGGGATCTGTCGCTGCCTCCGCCCATTCGTGCGACGCGGTGATCGTGATGTTGTCCCGCGGCTTTTCGCTGAACGGAATCCCGTTTTCGCCTTGGGAATACACAATCGCCGCGTAGTAGATTGGAGTGCCGTTCCGGTCCAGCATGCTTCCGTGATAGCCGCCGAGCCCATCGAAGGAGCTCGTGTCATCAGGCGCTCGAAGCTCCATCCCAGGTGGAAGATACACGGTATACACCGTTTCACCGTCAGCGGGGCTCACCGTCTGACCTCGCAGCTCATTCCAAACGATCTGCTGAACATCGTGCTCATCAATCACGCGCTGCGGCGTTCCTCTCGTGAATGTGGAACCTCCATATGAGGCGGACTTCACTCCGTATTCCTCCCACGTTCCAAGGTGGGGGCTGCCGACAAGATATTCGCCGAAGTGATTGAGGTAGTCGGCGTCGCTCTTACCTTTTGCGGTGCTGGTCCAATACGGCCCGTAATAGATCGACACGAATTTTGGGTTCTCCAAAATTTTCCCTCCGTGATTTACGAGATGGGGCGGGGGGACTTTTGCGCTCAGCTCCGGGCCCTGAGTCGCGGCAGAAACGGACGTAACATCCATAAGAATTCTCCTTGGTGATGGGTTGCACCGTCTGTTTTCGTTGATTCCAGAAATTTGTTTCAGCCGTGTGCTTGATTGCGGCAGAACGCTTCGATGGGAAACAGGCCTTGACGAATCTGGGGAGGGGGAGGAACTGCAGCTCGTCGCGAGTTGGTGGGGCTCTACGCGACGGAAAGGCTGCGGCCGACCCTGAGGTTCCGGACAGGATGCGACCGCAGCGGGGAGATGGAATCGGGCTTACTTTTTCTTCAACGAGATCTGCGCCGGCACAATCACGCCGTTTACAGACAGCTGAACCGTATCGGTCTTCTGGAAATCAGGAACCGTGTTTTCGTCGCCGGGGGTATTGAGATCGGTGTCACAGCTTCCGCGCTGCACGCGGGTGGTAGTGACACCCTTTTTCACATCTGTTCGCAGTGAGACCTGGAATTCGGCTCTTACGGAACCGTGCTCGTCGTCAAGCTCGTCCAAAGCCAGACGGCACGTTGCGTAAGTTGTGCCGGAACGGGCGAGCACTATTTCGACGTCCGCCGAGTCTACGTCTGCGACCGCAGTGATGCCGGCTTCGGTGAGTGGAACCGGCAGCTTGGCCTGTGCCTTGAATTCATCTCTTTGCAAAATGCCGTTACGGTTTTTTTGTTTTCGCTCGATCTTGACGCGCGATGTGCTCGAGCCCGGGGAAGCTGACGATGAGGATGAGGAAGACGAATGAGAAGAGTGGCTGCTCGAATCGTCGCCTCCTTGATGCTCCGAAACATCATCGGCACCATGCCGGGCAAAGCGAGAGAGGTCTTGGCTCCAGGCAAGTGGAGGAGTCAGAAAGACCGTTGCGCCAAGAGCAAGAAAAAGTTTTGAGTTCATCGAATCACCTCATGATTGATCTGTTTCTAGTAGTGTGCAGGATGCACACTAGAATGTCAAGGGCCTTTCCTGAGTAAGGTAAATGTCCGATTTGCAATGCAATTTACGTAATGGTAGAATTGCACATTAGATGGCCAGGCAATCCTTTTCTGCAGCATTTCTGCTCCGTCCTGTTGTGCGCTTTTGCTTGCGGCACCAGGTCAGCTTCCAACAATTCGTCGATACGAGCCGCGAGATCTTTCTCGACGAAGCGTCGAAAGAGCTTCGTCGAGCGGGTGAAGAACCGAACGCGAGTCGGCTGAGTGCAATGACGGGAATCACACGACGCCAGGCGAAATTGGATGAAGTGAAAAAAGGACCAACGGATGAATCCAACGCGACTCTTATCGCGCGCGTGATCGGGCAGTGGAGCGCAGATCCCTCGTTTCTCAAAGACGGCAAGCCTCGTTTGCTGAGCTTCGAAGGTGTGGGTAGCGAGCTTCACTCCCTCGTTGCGCGAGTAAGCAAAGACTTGAATCCCTACACGGTTCTCAAAGAGCTCGAGCGGACAGGTAGTGTCGAGAGAACGAAATCCGGCCTGCGCCTCGTCAAACCGGTTTTCATCCCGGCTGCAAAAGCCGAGGAGGGATTTCGCCTGCTCGGAGAAGATATCGACGAGCTTGTCGAAACGGTGGAAGAAAACGTGCTTGAACGGAAAACAATACCGAATCTTCACCTGCGCACGGAGTACAGCCGCGTGAGCGCAAAGCATGCCGGCAAAGTTCGCGCCTGGTTGATTGATGAGGGTTCGAAATTTCATGCGAACGCGAGAAAATTTCTCTCGGCGCTCGATCTCGATATACGCGGCCAACGCACGGGAGATGCCGGAGGCGCCGAGCCCACGGTACGCGTGGTTTTGGGTTCGTTCGGCCGATTGGATCAGCGAGTTTTGGGAACGAAAGACGAAGGAGATCGGATTCGTGAAAAAGTGCGTAAGCTTTAAGATACCGTTTTTGTTTCTCGCGTTTTTCGCGGCGTGTACCTGGGCGTGCTCCCAGGGAGGCGGCACAATCGGGACGGGGGGCAAGAGCATTAACGGAACTCTTCGGACGACGGATGGATCGCCGCTCGGAGATGTTCAGGTAACGCTGGTCGAGACCGGCGACACCTCTGTGACGGACGCGTCCGGTATGTTCCAGCTGAACACTGCCGCGCAGTTCGACTCCGCGAGCTTTTCCTTCCAGGGCTCCGGCGTCAGCTCCACCGTTCAAGTGACCGAGATACCCGACACGGACGAAGTCGAGATTGAGTTCGAGGTCGACGACTCAGGCGGCAATGTGCGCCCTGTGAAGGTGACAAAGCACAATCATTCGGAATCTGGTGACGACCATCAAAGCAGCGCGAGCTCGGAAGGCAACGAAGGAGAAGAGAATCACGGGAGCTCGTCCAGTCACCAAAGCTCGGACGACGACCATTCGGGGCAGAGCAGCTCGAGCGTGAGCTCCAGTCACGCGGCTGGAGGGGGGGACGATGACGGCGGTCACGGCTCCAGCTCGTCACGATCGAGCAGCTCGAGCTCTTCGAGCTCGAAAGAATCTGGAAGTTCAGGTCACGGAGGCTCCGGTTCTTCGAACTCCAGCTCTTCGTCCGGCAACAGTGGACATGGTGGAGGCGGAGAAGACTAGTCAACACTTGCTCTGGTTCTCTTTTTCGGCGTCATGTCGTCATCAAGGGGGCGGACGCCGTTTTTTTTAGCTGAAGCCGGTCAACACCCTGGCCGGGGTTGAAGAAAGTCGACTGTTTTGCCGCTAAATTCGCGCTTCGGTGTTACGGAACGCATAGCTTCCGAACAGAAAAGCGTGTTGATTGTCCGGATGACCCAGCTACTCGAGCTCACCGACGCAGGCCTGTATTGCCCGCCGGCAGGAATCCATATCGACCCATGGCGCGGAGTGGAGCGCGCAGTGGTGACGCACGCTCACGGCGACCATGCTCGGTGGGGGTCGCACAGCTATCTCTGTGCGGCTCGCGGTGAATCAATTCTCCGTATACGCCTCGGAGACGAGGCAAGAATTGAATCCTTAGGGTGGGGCGAGTCGCTGATGATCAACGACGTCAAGCTATCGTTTCATCCAGCAGGGCATATTCTCGGGTCTGCGCAAGTTCGGTTGGAGCGTGCAGGAGAAGTTGTCGTCGTCAGCGGCGATTATAAAACGGACCCGGATCGGACCTGTGATCCATTCGAACCGATTCGTTGCGACACTTTTGTTACCGAGTCCACGTTCGGTTTGCCGATCTATCGATGGCTTCCTGACAGCGAAATTTTCCGCGACCTGCATGAATGGTGGGCGCGAAATTCAGCGGAAGGTCGCACAAGCATCGTCCTCGCCTACGCCCTGGGTAAGGCACAGCGCGTGCTTGCGGGGCTCGACGAGTCGTATGGTCCAATCGCGGGCCACGGTGCCGTTTTGCGATTGAACGTCGGATACCGCGCCGCCGGGATCGACCTACCGACATGTGTGGCCCTGCTGCCGGAAAATCTCAGAGAGATAAAAGGTCGAGGCTTGATCGTTGCGCCGCCGTCCGTTTTAAACACTCCGTGGATTCGGAAGCTCGCTCCGTATTCTACCGCCTTCGCTTCAGGTTGGATGGCGGTTCGTGGTCAACGACGCCGACGCGGTGTTGACCGTGGTTTTCCACTTTCCGATCACGCCGATTGGAACGGCCTGCTCTCGGCTATCCGCGAGACACAGGCCGAAACGGTATGGGTGACGCATGGCTATACGTTTCCACTGGTGAAATGGCTTCGGGAGAGCGGGATTCGGTCGAAGGAGCTGAAGACGGAGTTCAGCGCTGAATCAGACGATGCGTCGGAGGAGTCGTGAGATATTTCTCCGAGCTGTATCAGGCTCTCGACCGGAGTACGAAGACCAACGAGAAAATTCGCGCTCTCGAAAGCTATTTCCGATCGGCGCCGCCGGTGGATGCTGCGTGGGCGCTGTATTTCATTCTCGGCAACACGGTGCCTCGTCCCGTGTCCACTCGGGTATTGCGAGAGTGGGTCGCTGAGGCCGCGGGCCTCCCGCTGTGGTTGCTCGAAGAAAGCTATGCGGTCGTTGGTGATCTTGCCGAGACATTTGCGCTGATCCTCAGACCTGGAAGCGGTGGAGTGGATGTGCCGCTCAGCCGTTTGGTCGAGGAGACTCTTTTGCCGCTTTCTCAGTTGGAAGAAGGAGAGCGAAAGCGCGTACTGTTTGAGCTCTGGTCAACTCTCGATCAGGCGCAGCTTTTTCTCGTCATGAAGCTCATCACCGGCTCGTTCAGAGTGGGAGTGCAAAAGACTCTGCTGAGCCGAGCTTTGTCGAAAATCTCAGGGCTTCCACAGGCTCAGCTCGCCCACCGCTTGATGGGCGGATTCGCGCCAACGCCTGCGGCATTTGAAAAGCTCGTTCATCCGGAGGCCATCGAGAGCGATCCCGGTCAACCGTATCCTTTCTGTCTTGCATCTCCGCTTGAAGCTCCCCCGGAGGAGCTTGGAGCGTGTGAGGATTGGCTTGCGGAATGGAAATGGGACGGCATTCGAGCGCAATGTATCCGTCGCGCCGGACAGATGCTCATCTGGTCCCGAGGTGAAGAGGTGATTACGGAGACCTTTCCCGAGATCGCGGAGGCATTGAGCCAACTTCCTTCCGGCACCGTGGTAGATGGAGAGATCGTAGCCTGGGACGGAGAACGCCCGCTCCCGTTTGGAGAGCTACAACGACGCTTGGGCAGAAAGCGCGTTGGCGCAAAAATGATTGAGCAGGTGCCGACTCACTTCATCGCGTATGATCTGCTAGAGCGAAACGGCACGGACTTTCGAGAAGCGACGACTGAGCGTCGTCGCGCCGAGCTCGAGACCTTGATCCGCGACATCGCCGGTCACCGGATCTCAATTTCGCCGCTCATCCAGTTTGCGAATTGGAGCGAGCTTGCGCAATTGCGAGAGCAATCCAGGGAGCGACGGAGCGAGGGCTGCATGCTCAAACGACGAGACGCTCCATATGGTTCAGGGAGGAAGCGAGGGTTGTGGTGGAAGTGGAAGATCGATCCGCACACCTGTGACGCGGTGCTCATCTACGCGGAGCGTGGTCACGGGAGGCGAGCGGGATTGTATACGGACTACACATTTGCGGTCTGGAAAGGAGAGGAGCTGGTTCCGATCGCCAAGGCCTACTCCGGTCTCACCGACGCAGAGTTCGCCGAGATCAACCGCTTCATCCGCGACCACACGCTTACCCGATTCGGGCCGGTCGTATCTCTCGAGCCGCTTCTTGTCTTCGAGCTTTCCTTCGACGATATTCGTTTGTCGAAGCGTCATAAGGCGGGCTTGGCGCTCCGCTTCCCGCGGATGAGCCGCATTCGGCGCGACAAGCTGCCAAAGGACGCCGACACGATAGAATCCCTTCTCGCACTGTTACCTTCGTTATGACTCTCACTGCTGATTCGTGGTTCGAAAGCCGAGGTTGGCGGGTTTTTCCTTTTCAGCGTCGCGCGTGGGACGCGTTTCTTGCGGGGAACGATGGTTTGATTCAGGCGGCGACCGGAACCGGAAAGACATACGCCGCACTTTTCGGGCCGCTGATGCAGGACGGGACACACGAGGCCGGCCTCCAGGTTCTCTGGCTCACACCGCTCCGTGCTTTGGCAAACGACCTAGCGGCTGCCATTCAGTCGCCGCTCAATGACCTCAAGAACGGCTGGAAGGTAGAGGCACGCACCGGTGACACGTCGTCATCGAAGAAAGCGCGGCAGCGTGCTTCAATGCCACAAATTCTCATCACGACGCCGGAGAGCTTGTCGTTGCTCTTGTCATACGACGACGTGCTCAAGCAGTTTGAGTCGCTGCGTGCGATTGTCGTCGACGAATGGCATGAGCTTCTCGGCACGAAGCGCGGAGTGCTCCTCGAGCTCTCGCTCTCGAGAGTGCGAGCCTTGGCTCCGAAGGCGCAGGTTTGGGGTCTCTCCGCCACGATTGGGAACCTTGAAGAGGCTTGTCGTGTCCTCGCACATCCAAAACGAAATGGGAGTGAAGCGGTGCTCATCCGATCCGAGATCGAGAAGCCATTTGTCATCGAGTCACTCATTCCCGAAACCATCGACCGATTTCCGTGGGCGGGACATCTCGGGTTATCGCTGCTCGGTGGAGTGCTCGATGCCGTTGATCGCGCCGGGACCACACTTCTTTTTACGAATGTTCGGAGCCAGGCTGAGCATTGGCACCGGGCCGTGAGAGAAGCTCGTCCCGACATGCCGGTCGTCCTCCATCACGGCTCGCTCGATCGAGAGTTGCGGGAAGAAGCGGAAACGAAGATTAAGTCCGGTGAGGCAAAGTTGGCGATTTGCACATCGAGCTTGGATCTGGGCGTAGATTTTCCGCCCGTAGATCTCGTGATTCAAGTCGGGAGCCCAAAAGGGATCGCACGCATGCTGCAACGCTTGGGTCGAAGTGGACATTCTCCTGACCAGATAAGTCGCATGCTGTGCGTTCCGACGAATGCTTTCGAGCTTCTGGAGTACTCCGCCGCCCGAAGAGCCTGCGAAGCGCGAGACATTGAGAAGCGCGAACCTTTGAGACTCTGTCTCGACGTGCTCGTGCAGCACATCCTGACATGCTCGCTTACGGGCTTTGATCCCGCGCGCCTTCTGGCGGAGGTGCGTTCGACATTCGCGTTTGCCGATTTGACTGAGCAGCAATGGCAGTGGGCGCTGGATTTCGCAGCAACGGGCGGAAGCTCGCTGAAGGCTTACGGTCAGTTCCAACGGTTAGCGACGTCAGATGGAAAGTTCCATATTGCGAATCCACAAACCGCGAAGTTCCACCGAATGTCGATTGGGACGATCGTGAGCGATAGCATGGTTAGCGTAAAATATGTCAAAGGCGGGAGCCTGGGTTTGGTCGAGGAATCGTTTGTCGCCAAATTGCAGCCGGGAGATAATTTCGTTTTCGCGGGGAAGCTCCTCCAGCTGATCCAGCTCCGAGGGATGGTTGCATTCGTCCGAAAGGGCAAGGGAAAGGATGCGGTCGTGCCCCGATGGTTGGGGGGCCGTCTTCCGCTTTCGACGCATTTAGCGGACGCTGTTCTACGGGAGCTTACTCATTCTCCTGATACCGCCGAGCTCGTCGCGGCAAAACGGCTCTTGGAGCTCCAGTCGCGATGGTCGGTCGTGCCCGACCCACAGACACTGGTCGTGGAAACTTTAAAGCTCAGGCGCGGATTCCAGATCTGTCTCTATCCGTTTGAAGGGTTCAAGGTGCATGAAGGGCTGGCGTCCCTCCTTGCTTTGCGTCTCAGTCGACGTTTCCCACTCACCATCACGTCCGTCGTGAACGATTACGGAATCGAGCTCCTGCTTGGGAAAGCCGTTCCGGTAGACGAGGAGCTCATCCGGTCCCTGCTATCGGAAGAGCAGCTTCTGGAGGATATTATTCTTTCACTGAACGCCGCAGAGCTCGGCAAGCGTCAGTTTCGAGAGATTGCGCGGATTGCAGGGCTCGTGTTTCAAGGCTACCCTGGAGCGGCAAAAACTGCCCGGCAGTTGCAGGTCTCGAGCAGCTTGCTGTTTGAAGTGTTTCAGAAATACGATCCCTCGAACCTCCTCCTCGAGCAGGCGGAACGTGAGGTGCTGGAGCAGCAGCTCGAATTCAAGCGGCTTCAGCGCTGCTTACAGAGGCTGCGTTCGATGGAAGTGAAGTTGGTGAGCCTGGCGAGGCTGTCGCCTTTTGCCTTTCCGCTCTGGGCGTCGTTCACCCAAACCCAGCTGAGCTCGGAGAGTTGGAAAGATCGGATCGAACGGATGAAGGAGGAGCTTGAAGCTCAGGCAGATGACCAGCCGAAGCGTCGAAGTTCGCGGCGAGACAGTTGAATTGCTCCCGGAGAGAGCCGTCTATTGGCCGCGTCGGCGAATACTGTTTGTCGCAGATCTGCACCTCGGAAAGGCTGCTGCGTTTCGTTCCGCGGGTGTGCCGATTCCTCACGGCACAACCGCTGCGGATCTCGGGCGATTGACGGAGCTCGTGAGCAAATGCGGACCTGAGCGGCTTATTATCCTCGGTGACTTCCTGCACGCGAGAGATGGACGAGTGGAGAAAACATTTGCCGAGGTCGGGGACTGGCGAGCGGCGCACTCCGCTTTGGGCATTACGCTCGTTCGAGGCAACCACGATGTGCACGCGGGTGACCCGCCGGACGGTTGGTCGATACAAGTGGTGGACGAGCCTTATCCGCTCGAGCCCTTCGTGTGTGCCCATCACGATGTTCCATCGGACGATTATTTTGTGCTTCAGGGGCACATTCACCCGAAGGTCCACATCGGCCGTCGGAAGGAGCGCGGTAAGCGTTTTCCTTGTTTTGTGCTGGATGCTTCGCGATTGGTTCTTCCCGCGTTTGGAACATTTACCGGCGGCGTGGACATTCCGAGCACCGCAAAGAGAGCCCGCTTTGCCATCGCAGATGGCGAAGTGCTGCCCGTTGACTGACGCAACCTGCGCCGAGCGGCGCTCTCGAGCTCCGAAAGAATTCCTTCCTCAGAGCTCTGGCGGCGCCGAGGTTCAAAAAGCAGGCCGTTCTACGACTCGGTGTAGGCGGAGCCTGCGGGATCTTCAAACCAAGCGCGGTAGCAACGGCCGCACATCGTGAGCAGAAGTGCACGGTAGACTTCATTCCGTGCCTCCGTTGCTGAAACACCTTCGAGCTGCCGATAAATCTGGCGGAGCTCGGCTTGAATCTCGTCGATGGTCAACGCGTCGGGGATCTCTTGTGGAGTCGGATCAGCGACGCCGACAATTCGAACGAGGAACAGCTCGCCGCTTCCACGCGTCAATGTGCACGAGCAGCGAGCGCAAAGCAGTGGTGATTCTTCCATCTGCAGACCCTTTTCTAAAACGCCAAAGGAATGGTTCGGAGCTGGAGAGCGCCGGGTGCGAAGTGCACGTTTGTCAATCAAGAGGGGCGGCAGCCCGAGCAAGAAAGCTCGAGCCGCCGCTTGGCGACGACAACCCGGTGCAAAACCGATCAGCGAGGTTGGCGACAGGGGAGACGTTCGAGAGCTTCATCCCATCCGGCGACGCGGTAAGATTCCGCTCCATAGGTGATCGACAGGAAGGGATCAGGATTATACGCCCACATTTTCGCGTCCACCGATGGGAAGCGAACAACTGCTGTGTGCTCGACGGACAGCTGGGCACCCGGTACTCCGGTTTTCAGCTGCCGAGCGAGCTTGCGGACCTCTCGAGGAACCGGATACCGCCGAACATAGTCGTCGTAGGGCATCGTTTTCCATTCGATCTCAGGGCTCGCTTGAGCAAGAGCAGCGTAGCGCTTCAAGTTCTTCATTGAGCGCTCCGGGCCAGCAATCGGGCTGAAGATTGCATCGGCCGATGCAACAATCAGGAAGCCTGTTACAGCCAACCCCGCGGGGAGCCCGATCACGAGTCCGGCAAGGTCTTTGGAGAAGGCCAGGAGCGGAAGAGCCGCGACAATGCCGAAAGCAAGACCGACTAAACCAGTGACGGCAATCACAATGCCGATCGCGTTGATTCTGGCCCACAGCCATTTCACTCGGGCCGGCAGCCATTCGCCCCGCGCGATCTGCTTGCAGGTCGCCTGATAGCTCTTTTGAGCATCGTCGACCTTTTTTTGCTTATAATCGTCGACCGTGTGATCGACAAAAACTCGCAGGTTGTGTCGAGCGAGAAAGCTCGCGAGGGGGCTCAGGGAGCCTGCTCGCTTCTTGCGCCGACGTTTGCGTATACGATCCATCTCTAGGACCGCTACCATCGCACACCTCTACTTTCTTAAAGTGGGAAACAAAGAACAGTTGACGCACTCGAGGAGCCTATCAAGGGATCTGGGGAATATCAATTGACGGAAGAGAGTTGTAAGAATGAAGCAGTGTTGTGCGTTGGGCGAAGGGGGCGAGCAATTTTGCGAAGGAAAAGTGGAGCCTGAGCCGGTCTGCAGAATACCTTCTGAAAACCGGCTCGCGACGGCTCCTGCTCAAAGGACGGAGCTTGAGATCCCGAACACAAGACCGATGGTCACGATGTCGGCAATGGCGAGCACTACCGATCCGGCGACCAAGCTGGGCTCGAATTTCAGCTTCCTCAGCACCTCCGGCAAAACATGCGAGAGCAGTGCCGTTTTGAGCATCGCAAGGAATAAGGATACAAAAATGCATATCCCTGCTGCGATCGAATGACGGCAGGTCACGAGCACTCCGATAACCAAGCTGCAGAGCAGCGCCAGTATGGAAGCAATTCCAAGCTCTCGCAAGAACGCGCTGAGCCGGGAGCGGCCTTCCGCCCTGTGGAGCGAGAGGTAGTTCGACTGGCCGCCGAGGCTCTCTGAGGATGCCAGAAAGCTCGGTATCAGCGAAGCAAGAATCATGATGCGCTGCATCAGTCCTTCGAAGTAGGCCAGCATGACGAGCGTGATAACGCTGTGGCACAGATTGAAAGACAGTCCGACCGAACGCTGAACAAGCTCCGCTCGCCATGATTGCTCTCGCGTCAACGAAGGTTGAATGCCGTGCGCAGCGTCGAGCTCTCGCTCGGTGCTCGCAAGCTGTGCCTTAATTTTGTCCGTCGCTCGCTCGCTGTCACCGAGAAGGTCAGATTTCACGGCGTCGTAGGCCTCACGGCTCACACAGCCAATCATCTTCCCCTGTGGGTCCACGAGAGGAATCGCCAAGAATCCATTGCTCATGAACGCGTCGTAAGCATCCAGCATTGTCGCTGGAGCTTGGATACGAACAAGGGGATGGCTTTTCATCAGCGATTGAACCGTAATCGACTTGATGTCGAAATCGCTATCAACGATAGCGCGAAGTGACAGCGCCACAATCTCTGTGTGAGGGATGATCCCACACAACCGACCGTCGTCGTCTACGACATAGTAATAGTAGACTTCGCCGCGGCTGGGAGAGCTCGTTCCGTTCTTACGGCCGGAGACAAGCGCTGACGGATTTTCAATTCGACGAAGCCCATCGATGAGCCGCTCATTCGATTGCAGTGGGCAGATGTGCTTGAGCAGGTAACGATCGTCGATCGCTGAATCGAGAACTACTTCAAGTGCCGACTTCGCCGTTTTCGCAGGTGGTGTTCCATGCATTTCATCGCTCCTTCGTGGCAGCGCCTTAAAGAGGAAAGAAAACCAAGACAGATCCAACTCAGGTCCGGAACGGAACCGGACCTGGGTTAGGAGAATTCACTGCGCGTATCGTGGCTGAGAAATAACTGCGGCGGAGGTGCGGATTATACGCCCTTCCTAGGAAAAAGGTAGGGAAGTATGTCGCTTTTGGCATGCGACGGGGCGCGGTATAGACCATAAAAACCGATCGTGCGGCTAGCTCATCGTATTCAAAAGGAAATTGATACGGACGGATGGAAACAAACAGCGCAAAACAGCATGAGCGGCGGGCCCCGAGCGTTGGCGAAGTGATCCTTGCTCTCGGCACAGTAGCTTTTCCGGGCTTCGTCCTTGCGGCCCTCTGCACACCCGGAGTTCCGAGCTATCTGGCACGATTTTCGGGAGGGGCCTCGATCGCATACCGTCTCGGAGCCTCACTCGCTCTCTCCGCAGTGATCATTCTTGCAGTCGCCGTTACGAAATATAAGCGCACCCAAAGTCGCAACGGCGTCGAAGCGTGGTTTGACTTCAGTCGGTTTCTGGTCGCTCGCTACAGGGTGCTTCTTGTTCTCCCGTTTCTTCTCGCCCTGCTGTGCCGCGGAATCGAGCGCGAAGCACCATACTTCACTCTCTTTCTGATCGGGGTTGTAGCGCTCTTTTGTGCGGACCATCTTGTTCGCAGAAGTGCGGAGGGCACGGCGCTGTTGCGGCTCAATATCGGTAAGCCTCTTTCCCTGGCTTTGGTGATTGCCGGTGCCGCGGGCACCGCGTGGCAACTCATCTCAGCTTCGCTCTTCAACTTCCAAGCGCAATATTTTTCGTCACAGGATCTCGCGCTGTATGAAAACATGGTTTGGCATACAGCACGAGGAGACCTGTTTCAAAGCAGCCTTCAGCGAGCGCGATTTGCGGCGCATGTCGAACCGATCATCGCTCTTTTCGCTCCGTTTCATTATCTTTTTCCCGGTGCGAAGACTTTGATCGTCCTCCAAGCGCTCTGGGTATGCAGCGGCGCGATACCAGCCTGGCTACTCGCTCGTACGGTATTGAAGGACAACCTGCTGGCCGCGCTTTGCGCTTTCGTATATCTCCTTCATCCCGGTATCCACGGAGCAGTTGTTTACGAATTCCACTCGTTCACTCTCATCGCGCCGACTGTCATCTGGCTCCTGTATTTTGTAGAAACTGGCTCGACTCTGGGCTTCTGTTTGTCGTTCGTTATCATGCTCCTGACTCGAGAGGACGCAGCGTTTATCGGCGTTGGAATCGGCTTATTCCTTATCGCATCACCGCAAAAGCTGAGGTGGGGGCTCGGTGCCATCTCAGCCTCGGTCGCTTACTTCGTTCTGCTCAAGCTCGCTCTTTATTCTGACCCGGGCGTGTTTATGGAAGATTCCGCTTCGTCAATCGACTACAGTTGGCGCTTCCAAGACCTGATCCCTGCGTCGACACCGGGGTTCCGTGGGATGCTGCTCACTCTGGTCGCCAATCCATTGGTCGTTGTAAGAGTCATGCTGCGCGGAGACAAGCCGCTCTTTTTTCTTCAGCTATTACTGCCGTTCCTGTTCATCCCGCTTGTTTCGGGACGGCGGATGCTTGCGTTGCTTTACGGATTTGCTCTGTGTTTCCTTTCTTCTGCTCCTGAACAGTATTCGCTCTACCGACAATACAACATCGCCCTAACACCTCTGCTCTGTGCCTTATTTCCGTTCGGCCTCGCGAAGCTCGAAGCGCGCCGGAGATCCGCGCTCGCGCTTTCCGCACTCGTTGCCTCGGTTCTCGTGAGCGCGAAGTTCGGCGCATGGTATCCGAATGACGCATTTCAGGTCTCCGGCTGGCCGAGTATCCATTTCAAGACGGGCGAAGAAAAAGCGAAGCTCCTTCAAACTTCAGCCGCGCTTCAAGAGATTTTGCCCTTGATACCAGCGGATGCGTCCGTTGCCGCAAGTCATGGCCTCCTGCCTTACATTGCCGATCGAAGGCGAGCTACAATCTTCCCGCTGGAATCTGAGCTCGTTCTCGTGCGGACTGACGCAATCGCGACCGACCGCAGGCCGTTCTTCGAAGAACAGATCGCGAATCATGAGCTGGAGTTGATAGCGAAACGCGATTCCATTGAGCTTTACCGCAGAACAAAGCCGCCGCGGGGCAGCGGACTTTGATGGGGCAACGGTCTATGTATGATGGAGAGGGCAAAGAGGCTAGTAGTCACCTCCGGGCAGAAGCCTATCCGATTCCACGGCGAACGAACGTTGCCCTGTGCGGAGGATTGTTTGCCGGTTTCCTCCTCTTACTCCACGGGTCAGCGGTCGTTTCGACACCTTTGGCAATCGTCGGGATCGCGGTCTCCTTTGCCACGCTCATGATTCCTGTCTACTCTCTTCTTCATGAAGCGTTGCACGAGGTGCTTCATCCGGACAGTCGAATGAATTACGGGCTCGGACTGGTCCTCAGCGCAACGTTCATGGCACCATTCTCGTTCCTGCAGAGCTGTCATTGGGGGCACCACCGCCGAAACCGATCGGATTATGAGCTCTTCGACCTGTACTACCCTGGAGAAAGTCGCGCTCGGAAAGCGGGGTTTCTGATTTTCCTGCGCCTTGGGTTTTATTGGCTCTCTCTGCCGATCTCTTGCGTTCTCTTCGTCGTTGCTCCGCGTGTTCTCGAGGGGAATCTGCTGAGGCGATGGAAGAGCATCGACGCGATGACGAGAGAGCTCAAAGCAGGGGCTCCGTTCAGGATGAAGTTGGAGGCATTCAGCGTGTTGGTATTTCACACTGCTCTTTATTTCGCTCTCGGCTTGCATGTTCGCCCCCTGCTCCTCCTCTATGGCGTGCATGCCTTTGTGTGGTCTTCGCACGATTATGTGAATCACGCCTTTTCGCGACGCGATGTCATCAATGGCGCCTACAACCATCGTATGCCCGTGTTTTTCCAACGCTGGTTGTTTTTGAACTTCAATCTCCATCTGGCTCATCATCAGCATCCGCATCTCCCTTGGAATGCTCTTGAATCGGTGGTTCCTCCGGAATCTATGCAGACGACATACCTGGGCGCTTGGATCGATCTCTGGAAGGGACCTCGGATAACAACCGAGCCGACCCCGCAACCGGTCGAGCGCTATTTCCCTGACGTGAGATAGTCGCTCATCTTGTTCGTTACGTGTGACGGCGTGTATTCTCGAGTTATTGAGAACGGCCTCATCGACGGTTTTACTTGGCTCTCATTCCTTGCTACGACGATTTTCTTCCGCTGCTCTCTTCTTGTGAATAATCTCCTTCTTCTGCTCACCGACGTCCCGACCAAGGCGGTCGGGCTTTCGGTGGGACCTTTTTTTACGTTCGGTTCTTCTTGCTCTGGGAGTGGATGATGTTGCATCGCGGTCGGAAGTGCCTCGTTGTCGGTAGTACAGGCCCCTCAATTGGTTTCGAGGCGGCAAAGCAGTTGATCGAAGATGGCGCGACGGTAGTTTTTCACTCTGAGAAATCGGTTGGCGACGTTCCTGAGGTTGCCCCGTTCCTCGAACAGGGCCATTTCTACGTCCAAGCGGACCTTTTTGATCCGGCAAACGCCGGCCCCATGATTGATGAGGCCTGGGACTGTGGTCGATTGGGGCTCGATTCGGTGATTTACAACGCAGGAACATATTCGGAGCCCCACTTCCTGAAGCTCAAACCGGTATCGCTTGCGCGCACGTTCAACCTCAATGTGATGTCAGCGATCTTCGCTGTGCAGCATTGGGCAACTTTGCTCGAGAGCAACGGCCAACAAGGCGTATGTCTTGTCACGAGCTCGATCAATGCGATCCTCTCTGAGCCTGAACATGTTGCCTATGATTCGTCGAAGGCTGCGCTGGAGGGTTTTGTGCGGAGCGCCGCGATTGATCTGCGTCATCTGCTCAGAATCAACGCACTCGCGCTCGGGCTTGTCGAAACGCCGCTGACTCAATCCGCGCTTGCCGACCCAGAAGTGAGAGGGAAGCTGAATCGGCTCATTCCTCTCGGCATCACCAAACCGGCTGAGCTACGGCACTGGTTCTCGTTTGCGGCTTCCGAGCAGTCATACCCGGCAACCGGCGGCGTGTTCCGCGTCGATGGCGGATTGATCGCTGCGCAAGCAACCGTCGGTGCAGCCGTGTAGCAATCTCCGAATGGCGGCCCGACCCTCTTGTCGCGGCCGCCGTTACGGTTTTGGTTCCCCCCGAAATCCGTTTTCCAGATCGGACGAGTGCGGAGAGAGGAGCACGGGTCGAAGCAATCGAGCTGCACGTCCGTGTCCAGTGGCATTCCAGTGCCCGTCGCAAAGTGACATGCCGCGGATATCCACCTCCGATTCTGGCAGGGGTTCGAGCAGATCGAGATACTCGAAGCCGATTTCCGCAGCAAGATTCGTCATTCGTTCAGGTAAAGGAGGGAGTTCGGTTCGAGCCCGCAGGAAGTCGTTCGTTTGCGGGAGCGTTACGACGACCAGTCTCTTCCCCGCGGAATCTTTTCTCAGGAGCTGGAGCACGTACCGCAAACGCTCGAACTGTTCGGACGAGTAATCGAAATAGCCAGAGTATCCCGAGCGCCGAAACCGGCGAAACTTGAAGCTATCCCAAGCGTTCGCGACCCAGGTAAATTCTCTCAAGAGATGACGAAGCCAAAATCGGTCGATCCCCGCTTTGGGACGCTCGGGTTGGTAATACTCCAACCTATACTCCGGGTAGGCGCCCACGAAGTAAGGTCTGTATCTGTCCGGGAGAATCTCCCTTCCGTAACTGATATCGTCCTCGAGAAAATCGTTTGCAGGAAGTAGGCCGACGAGCACGGTATCGTGTTCGAACTTGCTGGCAAGCGCGCGATACAGCATCAAGTACTGTGTCGGCCCGAAATAGCCTGCGGTGCCAAAGTTTAAGAATTCTCCGCCGGTTTCGCGCTCGAGGACATTCGTGAACCGATCCGACTCTTCCACTCCCATTCCTTCGACGAACGAGTCTCCGAGCACGACGGTTCGCTTCGGTCCGAAGAGAGACCGTTCACTATCGCGAGCGCCGTAAGTGTTTGTGCGGAACGAGACGTTGGTACAAGACACTTCCGCCCGGGTATTGAGGTTCGGAAGGTGCCATACGCCGAAAGCGGGGTCAGTTTCCACGTAGACGGTACCGCCTCGCCATCGACTCAACGAATAGGACGGGGTGCTTATCGGCAGAGATACGAAGCGAGAGATAAGAAATAAGCCAACTTCTACTACGACAAGAGCTTGCACGATCCT
This sequence comes from Bdellovibrionota bacterium, assembly GCA_046328905.1. Taxonomy (GTDB): domain Bacteria; phylum Bdellovibrionota_C; class UBA2361; order SZUA-149; family CAZDWZ01; genus JAXLVP01. The sequence continues at coordinate 1,709,160 of JAXLVP010000001.1, read as the reverse complement.
CAAGCCGAACCGTCCGTAGAATCGGAAGGCGCTAATCAGAGGATAGTCAGAGCAGAGCTTCTGCATCGGTGACGCTTGTTACTCGAGTCGAGGCGAATGTTTTCCAACTCTGATTACTTCTCGTCAGAACGATTGCCAAGTGCCTAACAACTTGGCATGCCAGCGATTATTCTCACGAATGCACCAGGAGCTCGTGCGCTGTTCTCATTTTCCGCTACGGCCATTGTTTCCACTCAGTGAAAATGGCACACTTCGATCTCCACATAATTCCCTGCTCTCTTTCCTCAAGATCGCGCGAGAAATGTGCAACTTGACGCTCGCCTCCCCCGAATCCGGAGGAGGCGACGCTGTCTTACATCTCAAGGTTTCCACCTTTAACAGCGCTCGCCGAGACGTCTCGACACTTCGAGAGGAGACATCGATGTTCAGTCTCAGGAAGCGGTGTGCGGCTGCGGCGCTCGTGACCGCGATCGTGGGCGTTCTGATCGGCTTCGGTGCCGTTCCAACCCTTGCGGACGGTGTGAAGGACCCCGCGTATGATATCAAGCAGCGGCTCCGTGAAAACGATCCGCAGACTCAAGCGGGGGCCCTCCTCGACGTGCTCGAGTGGCCGAAGGCGCCTGAGCAGTTTCTCGACGATGTGAAGCGCTGCCTGCAGTCGAAGTCACCGGAGGTCAGATTCCGAGCGGTGAGGGTGGTCGGCAAGATGGCCCCCTCTGTTCCTCACGCGGCGGACGCAATTCGCCGTTCGTTCAACGACGCCGAGCCGATCGTTCGCTCAGCGGCTGCTACCGCGATGGGTCGATTCGGGAAGGCGGCGGAGGAGTTCGCCGACGACCTCGGCGATCTGATCCTTCACGACTCCGACCTGAACGTAAAGCTCTCCGCGGCGGAAGCGCTTGTGGTTCTCGACCTGAGCGGCGTCGGTGGAATTCCCGGCCTCGTGGGCGGCCTCAAAAACAACGACGCGCCCCTGCTTCAGATCAAGTGCATGATGGCGCTGACGAACATCGGGCCGCCTGCGCGGGTGGCGATCGGGCCGCTGGCGGACTTGCTGCGCTCAGACAATCCGACAATCCAATCGGCCGCCGCGAAGTCGATCGGTCTCCTCGCCCCGCACGGTTTCGAGCCGCGACTTGTCGATGATCTTCGAGCGCTTCTGCGCTCCGAGCATGCTCAGGTTCGGCTCGAAGCGGTAATGGCCCTCGGCTATTTCGGACCTGAGTCACGCCCAGCGGGTTCCGAGATCATTCGGTTGCTCGCTGACCGTGAGCTGGTCGTTCGGCTGAACGCACCGATCTCCGTCGCGGAGCTTTGCGATCGCGCGCATCTCCCGGCGCTGAAGGCGGCTCGCGCTGCCGAAACCGACTGGCGGGTTCAGAAGCAGCTCGACTCGGCTATTCGCAAAGTCGAACGCTACGCCGACACGCAAGCGAAGCAGCCTGACTCCAAGGTTACGCGGAATCCTTGAGCCGATGATCGGCTGACGTCCCCGAACGGGGTCCGCATGTTCTCGATGTAACAGCGGGCCCCAACGACAAACTGAAAAATAAGCTGGCCTTTTACCGCTTCGAAGCCCACCGGAAGGTCGGATGGAACCGAACGATATCAGCGTCGGGAGGATACCCTCCTTAAATTCGGTGCTTTTCACCGAATGTGTTAGACTGCTGTGACCACTCCAGTCCGTATCGCGGACTCTCCGGTTCTTTCTCAAAATCGGAATCATGAATCTCAAGTATTTTCGCCCTGTTTGAACCGGTCAAACGCGAGCTCAGACAGGACGAAAGAATAAACAATAACGTTTCAGCCGCAACACCTGAGTGCTGTCGCTTCGCGAAAGTGCCGCAAAGGGCAACACTCAGGTGTTGTCAGGCTACCTGTTTTTAAAAGGCCTGCGCTCAATAAGGATGAGTGCCATGAAGAGTCTGAAGCTGACGGTCCCCGCTCAAACCATAACCTGGCAGGGCGAAGAAGAAAAACCTGGTGGGAGTCTCGACATCGAGGCTGCCGTGCACACGGTAAACGGCTCGTTGACGGTGGGCCGAAGCGAAGGGTGCGGTTTCCGCCTTAACCTGCCGGCTTTGTCTCGTCGACAGTGCGAAATCACTTTCGACGGCGAGCTGGCGCAGATCCGTGATCTCGGCAGCCGTAACGGGACATTGGTAAACGGGAAGGCGATCGAAGTCGGTCCGTTCCAGGTCCTCAACGACGGTGACGAAATCAAGGTAGTGGAAGTCGCTATTCGCGTCAGTCTCGTAGACGAGTCGCGAACGGACGCGGGCCCCGGAACCATCGTGCTCGACGGGCCGACCATCGTCGGTTGATCCACGGGGAGCCGCCGATGATGCAAATTAAGGGAAGCGAAAGAGCGATGAACGTGCTCTTTCGGCAGTGTTTATTCTTTCGCTTCCTTTAAACCTTCTTTCTCATGCCTACCAACTGCAATGAACAGCGTCATAGTCCTTAGCGCGGGCACCCGTTACTGTTGACGAACTGTCGACTTATCGGAGGTCCCCGATGCTGCGCAATCTTGTCCTCTCGCTTTTCTTGCTTTCTGGGACGGCCTTCGCCCAGGAGTCGCCCGTTAGCTCACACGCAAACACCCACGTTTACAAACCTGCGCATATAGCGGCGACCGATGATCTGATTCGAAAGCTGAAGGTTCCACACGGTTTCTCAGTTGTGCGTATTGCATCGGGCTTGGGACGGCCGAGGATGCTCGCCGTTGGCAACGGTAGGATATACGTAACGCGGCGCGAGGACGATGTGAAATTTCTGCGGGACGAGAATGGAGACGGGTTGATAGATCGGGTCTCTACTGCGGCAACGTTAAAAAATGTGCACGGAATATACTTGCACGACCGGCACGTTTATCTGGCTGCTATCAGCGACGTTTTTCGAGGCGACATCGCAGCGGATGGATCATTCGTCAACCTGGTCCCTATCGCAAGAGATTTGCCAGATGCGGGCCAACATCCGAACCGAACGCTCGCGTTTGGGCCGGATAAGAAACTCTATCTCTCCGTAGGCAGTACATGCAACGCGTGTGACGAGAAGAACGATGAGAATGCGACCATGCTGCAAATGGCAGCCGACGGCTCGGGCCGGCGGGTGTTCGCAAAAGGTCTTCGCAACACAATCGGATTTGATTGGAGTCCGGAAACTCATCTTCTCTGGGGATTCGATAACGGAATCGATGGACTCGGCGATACCGAACAGAAGGAAGAGCTCAATCTCATTGAAGAGGGCAACGACTATGGGTGGCCCTTCGTTTACGCCGACAGAAAGCTGAATGCCGAGCGCCAGCCCGAGGGAATAAAGCCTGAGGAATACGCCAAGCGAACAACGCCGCCCGCACTGCTCTATGACGCACACTGCGCGCCGATTAGCTTTCTCTTCTATCGAGGAGGACTCTTTCCGAATGAATATAGGACTGACGCATTTGTGGCCATGCACGGGTCCTGGAACCGTGCAGACGCGACAGGTTACAAGGTTGTTCGCGTGCGTTTCGATAACGGCCGCCCTGTGGCTACTGAAGACTTTCTCACGGGCTTCTTGGTGGACAACGGGACGAAGGAGTTCGGCCGGGTAACCGGTTTAGCGGTTGATTCGGACGGGTCGCTCCTTGTAAGTGACGACGCCGACGGCAACATCTATCGGGTTCGCTATTCACCACCAGCTTGAACCGCGTGATTCTCTCGCTTGTCACGGTGGCAACACGCCTGCCGACTTGTGTTGTTGCTTGCATTGTCTTATCCGTCGAGGATGACACAGGTCGCTCGGTTGCTTATCATTCTACTGACCTCAGCGTTTTTGTTGGCTTGCTCGAAGGACGATAAAGCTCCCCCGCGCCAGCTACTGAGATTGTCTCTGCCCTACACGACCGGGGATCGCCCGCTATTTGTCGCGGTGCAGGACGTTCGTCCTCAGCTTTTGACCGGCTCGATTACCCCATCTGAAATTGGAGTACATCGCTCGCTTATCGGAATTCCTTGGAAGGCCACGACTGCGAGCGGAGCTCCTCTCGCGCACGTTCTCGGGAGGACGTTGACGGCATCTTTGCGTTCCATTGCCGTAAATGCCCTCCAGGTGAATGTAGAGCCCGGTTCTATGCCCGAAGAAACGGTTGAACGGGCGTTCCTTTTCGGTGATGACCCGACCGGTCTCGTTCTGCATTTCTTGGTGACGAAATGGCGATCAGAAACCGGCTGGAGCACCACGCTTGATTATTGCATTGAATTGCAACTCCGTACCCTCGTAGGGGAGAGTCTTGGCACGGCGTCGGAGTGCCGATGCGAATCTATTGGAGAGGACAACCCACAGTTTCGAAATATGGTTGTGGCGACGAGCACGATCTTCGGGCGGCTTCTTGTTGCGGAGCCGATATCTCGTATTCTATCGAAGTCGAAACGTTGAAGGCTGCTGGTTGTGGCGCTTCGGTCGAACACGGGAATGCGCTGTCACGAGGGAGGACAATCATTATCGCCGTAGCGCTTTTGCATTTCGACCCGAGGTTCACCAACCTTCACGAGAATGTCTCCGGTCAGAAAGGACTCTGCTTTGGGGTCAGTCCGGTGAAAGGTCGAGCTCTGCTCGCCCTTCCACCGAGACCCGGACGGAGCGCTAGCACGGGGTAGCAAATTCCCATACCAGGCGGACCACGTGGCCTTCTTCTCCGTATTGCCCTCGCGGTGTGTCGAGCACCAGGCGACCGGAATCGTCGAAGGAATAGTTCCGGACCAGGCGCTGGCCGCCCATTTCGCTCGGATAAGCGTCTTCAGTGAGGTGAACAATCTGATTCCCCAACTCTGTCCAGAACCGGCCGTTATAAAAAATGAACCCGTCTTTGACGAGAGGCCGAAGCTGGGCCGGTACCTGCTCCAGGAAATTGTCGTTCCCTTTTCTCAGGTGGACGGTAACTCGCCCGAACCGATTGTAAACTAACCGGCCCGTTGCTCCTTCACCGAGAGGATAAAAGACCCGCTTGCCCTCGCGATCGAGCGTTTCCATGGACACTAGCCTCCACTCGCCAGCGAGTTGATTCGCCGTAATGAAGGGAAGAGTCCGTCGTTTGCCTGCGCAAGTGACTTGGAGCGGACCCCGTCTCCATCCGTCCGGTCCGGTCGTAAGCGTTTCGCCTCGTGCCGCCATCTGAGCTATTTCGTCCGGTACGCCGATTCCAGCGCCATTTTCGAAATAGTACTTCGCGATCGGAACCACTGTGGAAAGGCCGACATGGTCCATCAATCGGACGGGACCGGCGAACATACCGGTGAAGAACTGGAACATTGCGTCTGCAGCCGACGGATCGTATCGGCCAGTCGAAATGGCGAGCAGCATCAGCTCCTTGATTCCTTCCCAGACCGCATTCATCCCCTGGCCGATCGGATCGTGGAGGATCTCGAACGGAGCACAACGCAGGGAGACGACAAAATCAAAAGCCGACTCCAGTACCTCGTCGAGTGTTTGCGGTCCGCGGACCATCTCGACCATCGGAATATGGAATGGGAAGAACGCGAACGGGTGCAGCTTGAGGCAGCGCGCTGCGTTTGGCGCCTCAGCGAACAGTTCTGCGGCGCGGATTGCACTACTTCCCGACGCAATGATTGCTGTCGGATCGGTGTATCGCGCGATTTTATGGAAGGCCGAACGCTTCACGTCCAGTTGCTCGGGAACAAACTCCCAGATGATGTCGCAGTGACGAATCGCTTCGCCGATCACGGGATCGTCGAGTGTGCCGCAAATCGTCCTGATCCGAGACTCGATCTGCCCCTGATTCTCGACGATCGGGAAGCGCGGTGTCATTGTCTCAAAGAACCGTCCCGCGGCTTCGATCGCTTCGGGCCGGGGATCGCCAACGATGACGTTGTGTCCGCATCCCGCCAGATAGAGAGCGGTTTGCCTGCCCATGTTGCCGGCGCCTCCGGCGACGAAAACTGTCTTCTGCTCGAACCTCACGATACACTCCTCTGCTCACGATTGAGCCAGAAAGGAAGACCGCAGCGTGCAAAAACCATACTTTGCAAAAGTGCTACGGCTTGCTTTCAACTGGCCGAAAGCATGCCGTAGAATCTCGACATCTACCGAAGTGATGGGTTGTCGCGTGAGAGCTGGAGCTCTCCTGAGAGCGAATCGAGTGACTGTCCTCGAGATTGAGAACGAGGTTCTACGACGGATCGCCTGCTCCAGTCTACTCGAGAGGACTTTTTGTTAGGAATGGAAACAGATCCATCGCTTAGCCAATCGCAAAGCGTCGGCGAAGCTGTATGAACGGTGCACGCAAACAAAACACGCGCCGTTCCGTCGCGCTAGCCGTCGGCGGGAACAGCCTCACAGAGCTCAGCGAACCGACCGAGCTTTCGCATGTAGTTTTCGAAGCTTTCGGGTCGCTCAAGCGCCAATCGTCGTCGACCCGCTTCGATTTTCGCGATCAACTGGCGAAGCGCAGGAGCTCGCCGTTTCAAGCACAATCCTCTGCGTCCCCTGCGACAGTTTGCGAAACTGTCGCCACCTCTGTGGTTGCATTTATACACCCTAATGCAACCACAGAGGACGCGGGGGACGCAGAGGATTGTCCGCGATGATGCCGCTGATTGATGAGTAACGAAAAAGAGAATACGTAGTTCTGCGCGATAACGGACCTGCGCTATTCGGATTTCACCTGATAGACATAAATCCGACAGTTGTATCCACCCACGCCGGGAACGAAGAGATACAGTCGGTTGGTTGCCGCATCGAACGTCGCTCCGGCGACCGCCATATGAGTAACTCCAGTACCGCCGCCCGCACCAGCTCCTGGCAATGTCAGCTCTTGCATCGACGTTGGCTTCACGTTCCATTTCGGAATCTGACCGAGAGCGGCCGCGCCGAGCTCTGCGGGATCCCAGATGTGCATCTCGTATTGCCGCTTCTCTGTGCAAAGCGATGACGCGCAGTACCAAGCCTTGCCGCCGCCGAGGCTCGCGATAGTGATGAACCCGTGCTTCTTCGGAAGCTCAATCCAGAGCCCGGTATTATAATTGCTGTCTCCCCAGATCCAACGGCCGTAGCCGTCAGGTGCCGGCGAAAGCCATTGCGCGCTCGAAAGCGGTGGGACGGTGGGGATAGTTGCGTTGCATGTCGGGCACGACCCGTTCGGACGAGTATCGCCGCCATCGTAGTAGTTTGTTGGCGTGGTGAGTCGGGTGCCGCGATCGTATGCAGACGGATTGCCCAGCGGATACCAATCCTGGGCCGGAGCACCGCCTGAATCCATGATCGTCTTGAAGTTCGTGTCCGGGATGCTCGAGTTGTTCGCGTATGCGCTTATGTCTGGCAGCGAATACATTGTCGGTCCCATCGAGGCGCCCCCGCCTTGCATGACCAGACTCGTGTATCCGCCCCAACCGGCTATATAGGGTGCAACATTGTATTGCTGTTGGAACCATTGCGGGACGGCCTGAACGCCACCGTACAGACGCTTAGCCGGAACGCCCTGCAGTCCGACCGGACCGTGGACGTCACTGACGGACCCATTGTCGTTCAGCTTTCGGGTAAAGAGCTGCACGGGATAGTTGGTGACAGTATAATCCTGCGAGGTCGCCGTCCACAGTCGCGAGGTCGAAGCTTCCCACCAGAGTCCGACATAATCCCATGTTCCTACGTTTTGAAGATCCCAAGAATTCGTCGTCGACGTGATGGTATCGCCGAAGTTCTTTCCGGCCAGCGATATTTCGAAGAGACGTCCCCAATGATGATACGTCAGCAAACGCAGGTCGTTGTTCACATATCGATGAGTGAGCCCTTGGAAAAACGGCGAGTCCAGCCCATAGGTCTGCATGTCGTAGTAACCCAGGTAATTGAAGTCTTGAGGTGCCAGGACTCCGGAAGGGACTGGGGGTGGTGTCGGCGTGGGTGTCGGTTGAGCGCTAGGTTGAGGCGTTGGCGTAGGTGTAGGGGGAATGGTTCCAGCGCCGGTCGTGAATTCAAGCTCTATGGTTCTGAGCTTCTTTCCGCTTGAATCGGAAACTTTGGACAGCTTGAGCCTATAAACCGAGCTAGCCTCGAATCCGCTACTCGGAAAAATCGACAGCTCCGATCGAGTGGATCCGTAGGATACAGGAACGCTGAATCTCCGCATCTTCCGAAGCTTCAGCTTCGCTGAATGTCTCGACTTTCGCCATTGATAGAGGCTGAACTGTGCACGCGCACGACCTGCGTCAACCTCATCACTGAATCGTATGAGCACTGACTGTTTGGGATCCACATTCTGGGATTTGTCGGCAGGGACCACCCCTGTTACCGCGGCTTGCCGTGAGACCGCCTCGGACTGGGCTTGCGTGACGCCAGGGAGAAGCACAGTTACGGTAACCGCGATCACTACGAAGACGAGCGTCCGCAGAAAGTTTTCGGTCCGTGGAATAGACGTTGGATCGTTCAACACTTGCTCCTGGCGAAGATCGTCTCGCGCTCGACTCACCCAGGTCCGGGGCCGGAACCGGGCTGGCTATTTGATGCAATTCTTAAACCACTCACGAAGCGGCGAATAATGGAAGATGTACACGGATGATAGCGCCGCATCCGCGGATTCTGTGCAACGGGCTATCCAAGGTGCGAATTTGTGTGCGGACGGCGATTTCACCGGGAGCTGGTTGCGGTGAGGCTGTTTTGGGACGAACGCGGTTCAGGAAGTCGAAGAGGGCGAGTAACGATCCGACACCGGGCCGAGAGCGTCTGGCGACTATCGGCATAGTCTTCACCGCGCTTCAAGCGGTTGACTCTTCTATCTATCGATGGTCGCCGACGTCTGTCGGACCGGCAATCACACTCGCCACACCGAGCAGCCAATCATCTTCAATCGTTGTCCTCCTGCATCTCAGAGCTACCGATCTGCGTTGACGAGGAGGTTTCAGGATGCCTGATTTTCCCTCCGAGATAGCCGGTGTACCCGAGGCTCGCCGCAGACGCGGTGGTTACCAGCACCGTCAATAGTCCGACCATGCGCGCGGCCGTCGATGCCCGCATGAACAATCCCACCGCAGCGAGAACACCGGACGCCGCGCAAAGCCATACCGTCAGCTCTGCGGCTTCCTCATGATTCTCAATTACCCTTTCCGACACGCCGGCGAGGTGTTCAACTGTTTCTTCGGCTCCGTCACCGGTCCAGGAGGCCGCCGCAGCGCTGAGACCGCAAATGACAAGCAAAGCGTACGACAACTGCTGCAAATTCTGTTGGTCCCTGGACAATCCGAGCAGGAGTATGGCCAACGCTAATGGGGTGATAACGATAGGAACATGCACGATTATTAGGTGCAGATGGGCAAGGTTCATAGTTCATTTCTCCGCGAGATTGGATTTGAGGTGACAGTAACGCTCGACGCTCGTTACGGATATCCGGCAGCCGACGGATAAGCAGTTTCCGTTCATTCTCAGAGACTTACGGCCTACCCGTTATGACGTTTGTTGGAGCAATCGATCGATCGCTCTTTCCAAGGATGAGCGAAGATTGCTCGCTTGGCTATTCGAGCGGCTTCCGGAGGTGTGATGCTGAAATGGGCTGCGTGTAATGTTTTACCATCGCCTCAAGCGGCTGCATGACGCTCTTCTCCGCTGCGGGTGCGATGCGAGACTGATACGAAGTGCTTGCTCTGCCGAGCGCCGATCTCTCCGTGACCTCAGCGAGCGGAGTGCGGAAGGGAAACGGAGGACGAAGTTGGAAGGAGGATGCGTGACATCCGGCAAGCAGATGTCACGCTCGAAGAGTGCGGTTGTTTACTTAATTCCGCACTGTTGCTTGATCTGATTCTGCTTCGCTTCGAGATCGGCGTTGTACTGGCCTGTAGCGACGCTCGCTCGATCCCTGTAATCACCCATCAACAGTCCCGCTGCTGCGGCAATCGGCATAACAGAGCGCACGCCGGCGAGAATCTGCTTGGCAACTGACGCTTCTTCGTCTTCCAAGACTTTCAAGTCCTGTCGGGCGGTGCTGCAATTTACCGGTGCGTTGAGGGCCGCCTTCGCTTCTGTGCTAACCGACGGAAGCGGCGAGAGGTTTTTTCGATCCGAGCATCCGGTTGTCAGCAATACCATGGCGACGACAGCGAGGTTTCTCTTTAGCATTCTTTTCTCCTTACCTAGTGAAGCCGTCGACGATCGCCTACCACACTCCCGGCAGATGTGTCATAGATGCGTCGAGCGGTTTTTCCTTTGTTCATGATGCCGGGAAAACTACGATGGACAACGCTGAAAACAATCAATCACTTTCTTCTCTCGAAAAATGGGCCGCTCTGGTGCTGGCTTTCACAGCGCTCGCTACCGCGTGGAGCGCCTATCAATCTTCTCGTTGGGAAGGGGTCCAAACCTTCAAGCTCAACGAAGCTAGGACTCAACAAACTCTCGCTGAGCAAGAGATCCTCAAGCTCAACCAACGCCGATCCACCGACGGGATGTTGGTCCTGACCATTGCCGAGGCTTTGGTCGAAGGAAGGACAAACACCATCGACTATTTCGTTCCACGCATGAGACCCGAGCTTCGCGCCGTTCTTGAAAGATGGCTCGCACTCGATCCCCTGCACAACCCGAACGCGCCCGCCCATCCGCTCGTGATGCCCGAATATTCGGACACCATCCTCAAAGAGTTCCAAGACCGTGAGCAATCTCTGCGAAAAAGCTATCAGGACAATCTCACCGAGGCGCAAAACGCCGGCGCTGTTTCTGAGAGCTACGTTCTTCTGACGGTTCTCTTCGCGCTCGTCCTTTTCTTTGCCGGAATCAGCTCAACGTTCCGTTCGAGCCGAATCGAAGGAACGCTTCTTCTTCTCGGCACAGTCATCCTCCTCGCGACACTGTGCATGCTGGCGCAATACCCTGTCGCCGCGGGCTGAGCGATCACTCTCTCTATCTTCTTCGCCCCGGAATTCGGCCAACGGTGAAGTAGATCGAGCTTTGGGACTCATCCGAAATTCCGTATCCCAGATAGACCGGAAGCAGCGGCGTATCCGCCCCGATAAACACTGATCCGGCGACGATGCTCGGCCGGTCCGGAATCCCAGCAACGCTGCTTCTGAGCGAAGCGTACTCGCCGGTCAACCCGACGTAGCCTCCAAGTGGGAAGAGCGAAGAGCCGCCTTCGGAGATTCGGCGATAGATCGCGGTTCGGTACACCCAAAAATCAGAGGCGATAAGCGAACGTTGCTCAAATCCGGAGATGTCGAAGAATCCACCGAGCGATGAGTACCGTTCGACAGGAAGATCACTTGGCGCGAACCCGGCTTCCGCATTGAGGAGAATCGTGTTCGGGCCGAAGGAGATCGGAACGCCGACTGACGCCGTTGCCCGCTCGAAGTTATCATCGGCTCCAAGCTCGTCCCGCGACGCGATACCGATTACGCCGATCCGGTATCCTTCAGTCGGGAAGTCCGGGTTGTCGAATTGGTCCAAGGAGAGTCGTGTGAAAAACTCGCCGATGTCGTAGTCGAAGTTCGCGAGCGCAGGATCTTCAATGCGGCGCTCAATGTCTCCGAGACCCCAGCGCCAGCCGGCCGAGACTTCTCCGTATTTGCCCAGAGAGTATCCCGATTTGAGGGCCAACGTTTCTTCGTATCGTTGGTAATCAGCGGTGATGTCGTCTCCATCACGCAGGAGAATTTGCTGCTTTGAAATGTTGATCTCGGGGGCAACGAAAAAGCGGCTCGCTTCGAAGATCGGCTGATACAGCTCGACGCCGAGCTGCGGCGACTTGCCCGTCTCGAGTTGCACATCGAGATATCCGCCGTAGGCATTGATATCGTTCATACGTGTTTCGAGGGCGAGGTTGTAGTTGCTGCCCCCTTCAAAATCGTCTTCGATCGCAAAGCCCAGCCGAGCAAACTTCTTCAGCCACTCTTTTTTCACCGTTCGAACGACGAGCCCCGTTTTGTTGTCTTGCTGGACCAAGTCGTACGTGACCTTTTGATAGTCGCCGGATTGCGCGGCCGCGGTGAGCTTCTCCTCGACTGCGACGCGGTCGAGCGGTTGGCCTACGAACTTCTCAAAGGTCTTTTTCAGCTCGGCTTCCGAATAGCCGGTTGCGCCGTCGATTTGAACGTAGTCGATCACAGGAGCAAATTCCGGACTGCCGGTCCGGTGTTGAACGTAGCGGGCGTATTCGGATGCTCCAACAGAAAGTCGATCGAACTGCGCGAGCATCGTCCGAGCTTTCTCTGCGCCGAGCTCCATGATCTTTGACGCTTCCCCAAAACTAGTCGAGCCGTATTCGCCGAGCTCGATGGAAACATGAATGTCCTGCGGACGGAGTAGTTTCAAGGCATTTTGCGTGCTGCGCTCGAGGAGCATGTCGACGATCTGACCCGAGATCGCGAGAGGCCCGTTCAGCTTGTCTCGGGTTCGGAGATGATCTTTGCACTCTACCGCGATGATCACATCAGCACCCGCAGCGAGCGCGACATCGACCGGCAAGTTGTTCGTGATCCCTCCGTCGACGAGCACACGACCCTCGATTTCGACCGGGGTGAAAAAGCCAGGAACTGACATACTTGCCCTCGCGGCGGTAGCGAGGTTCCCGTGATCCAGCACTACCGCTTCGCCGGTTTCGATGTCGGCGGCAACGGCGCGATACGGGATTGGCAATGAGTCGTATCGCGCGTTTGACGGCACCTTCCCGAAAAGACGTTGAAGGACCGGCTCGACGTTTTGTCCCTGAACGAGCGCAAGAGGGGTTACGATCTCCCCGTCCTTGATTCCAATCTTGGTGTCACCGAAGAGCTCTCGATCACGTCCCGATTTCTGGCGGTAATGGACCTCACGTCGAGGCGGCGTTTCGTTGAAAAGGCCGTCCCAATCGGTGGAGGAGAGAACCTGTTCCATCTCTTCGACCGTGCGGCCGGATGCGTATGCAGCTCCGACGATTGAGCCCATACTCGTGCCGACGACGAAGTCGACCGGCACATGCCGCTCTTCGAGAACCTTTAGGACACCGACGTGTGCGAAGCCTTTTGCTCCTCCTCCTTCGAGCACGAGCGCGATCTTTGGTCGCTTCGGCGACGAGTCGTCGGCCGCTGCGACGCTAGCGTGTCCAAACAAGAGAATGAGGGCGAGGAGTGTACGTTGAAGTAATTGGTGTTTCGAGGCGAACGTCATCTGATCACGAATTGAAATGAGTGGAACGGATTGCGGAGAGTGTTGAGCCGGAGAAAGAAAGGAGAACGCAGAGCGTTGGATCGTCCGGGAGGCTGAGCGTTGGTGCAGTTTGCATCTAAAATTCGCCCGGTCAATTACGCTGCATTCCGGCGAACGCTAGTAGGTTATTCGACTGCTCTCTGGACCGCAAATCGGGCGGGTCCGAAGCTATCGAAAGCTATCCGTGGGCTGTTCGCCGTTCTTTTTTTCCCAAGGTTCTTTTCGAAAAAAGGCGGTTGGGGTAGGGCATAACATGATCATGATCATATGTCGACGCGGCGGGATTTACTTTGCGTCGTTGGGACTGCGGTTGGCGTGATCGACCTAATATTATGTGAATGTGGAAAATATGCAAATGCGACTACGTTTTACGAGCCTTTTATTTTTATCATGCGCACTGACGGCAAATTCCGCCTGGGCTGAGGGCGAGGAAACCGTTTCGATATTGCCGACGATCGATTACAGCGGAGATCTCGCTGACCGTTCGACGCTAACCGGAGACTGGGGTGGCGTAAGAAACGATCTCTCAAAAAATGGTGTCCAATTTGACACATCCTTGAATCACGTGACTGCCCATGTCGCGCAGGGTGGAGGCGGCGGACGCTTCGCCTCGCACTTCCTCCCGAGCTCCGACGACACGGAAACCCACATGTCGTACGACAACGTTCTGCGCGTCGACACCGGGAAGGCAGGGCTCTGGCCGGGCGGCGTGCTCACTCTTCGTGGTGAAGGTCGCGTAGGTGAAGGCGTGAACGGACGAGCTGGAACGATTGCGCCGGTCGATGGAGACGCGCTCTTTCCGCTCGATCGCTTCGGAAAGAGCATCTACGATCTCGATGAGGCGACCTTCACGCAATTTGTGAGTCCGTATGCCGGCGTTATGGGCGGCATCGTAAACACGCTTGATGCTGATAATATTGCATTCAGCGACAACACCCGACTCGAAGGGCAGTTCTTCAATCTCGCATTCGGCGTGAATCCGGTTCAGCTCGCGATGGCGCCATACAAGTCGCTCGGAGCCGGGCTGATCTTGCTTCCAACGAAGAATCCAAACGACATGATTCTCTCCGCGGTGGTGATGAACCACGAAGATTCGTCCGGCGAGGACCCGTTCGAACACGATCAAGGAACGTCTACGGCTGTTGAGTTTGCGAACTTCCATCACCTTGGAAGCCTCCCGGGCAAGCAGGTCATCGGTTACATGTACACTGATGACGACTTTCGTAGCCTCGACGATCCACGTATCGGCATCGCCGGCAGGGAAATTGAGAAGCGCTCTGGTTCAAATGCGGCGTATTATTCGTTCAATCAATACTTGATCGTGCAAAAGGAATCGCCGCAAGAAACGACCGGAATCGGACTCTTCGGTCGCTTCGGTTTGTCTGACGGCAATCCAAACCCGATCCGCTATGCGGTGAATTTCGGTGTCGGTGGTAACACGCCGTGGCGCGAGCTCGATACGTTCGGAGTCGGATACTACTTCATCGATGCATCCGACGAGGCGTTCGTCGAGCGCACGCGGATTGATGATGAGCAAGGAATCGAAGCTTGGTACAACGTCGGCATCACGCCATGGCTGCATCTGACACCGGACTTCCAATATGTGAACTCCGGGTTGCCGGGAAGCGGTGACGTTTACATTTTCGGAATTCGCACTCACGTAACATTCTAGGCGGTGCGAAGATGAAAAAGCTGATTCTGTATGCAGTCGCTCTCATTGCGGTAAACGCCGGGCCGGCGTTTGCCGCTCCGAAGCCGCAGCTGTATCCAAACAAGTACCTTACTTCGGTCGGCCCTGATCAGGCGAAAACCGACGTCAACGCTTGCCGACTGCAGGCAGAAGATTACTTCGATGACGCCGGTGATGGCGAGCGCCCGGGTGGGCAAGTGGTGAAAGGAGCTGCGAAAGGTGCCGCGAAGGGCGCGCTTGCTGCGACCATCATGAAGGGCAAGGCCGGACGCGGTGCCGGAGCAGGTGCTGCGCTTGGCGGGATTGGTGCTGCCGGAAGCGCTGCTCGCGAGAAACGCGAGGGATCGCCGGAGTATCGGAAGTACGTCGAGGCCTGCCTTGAAGATAAGGGCTATAAGGTGGTCGGCTGGAAGTAGCTGACGAGGGCGACAATCGTCACCCTTTTTGCGGCCGCTTAGGTATTGAGCTCGTTTTCGCGAACTTGCTCAAGCTGGAGCGGCTGTTTTTATTTCGGTCGCCCGAGAGCGCGGAAGGAAAGGATGACCGTTGAGAGATGCGGCGCTATTATCCGCTGGTGAAAGACCCTTCGCCCACCGACAGCACCACCGACGGTCGCTACCGCACCCGATTCGCGACGTTTGCGGCGCTCGGTCTTGTTCTCGCCGTGCTTTCGAAGATGTACGCCGGACCCGGCGAGAAGGTCATCCGAGGAAATCTCGACGATGTCTTCATCGTTCATGCGGTCTATTTTACGCTTCGCGCATTCATTCCGAGACTCGGTAATATTCGTACCGCCCTGGCCGTGTGTCTCCTTGCTGTGTCTGTCGAGCTGCTTCAGGGCGCAGGCGTTTTCAGCCCGAAATTATCGGGTGCCGCGGGTTACTGGCTCGGCCAATACTTTGATGTTTTGGATATCGCTGCTTACGTTGTCGGCGCTACTACGAGCTTGCTGATCGAGCGGGGCATGAGGCTGTTGGAGTAAGTCATTCTTTTGCGCTAAGAGATCGGAACAATAGAGTAGGAAATCTGTTCAGAGCTCGTCTTCCTCTGTCCTTCTCTGTGTGCCGCTTTTTCCATTCCAAGGAGCGACCGATGAAACCGCACTGCATCCCTTTATTCTTGTCGTTGCTGATGACTTCTTGCTCAAGCGTGCAGAAACCGCCCTCTGTCGAAGCGGCGCCAAAGCAGCTTTCTCTTTGGGAAATCGCACAGACGCTGCAGAGCAAGTCATGGGTCGACCTCACTCATACCTTCGACCGAAACACTCCCCACTGGAAGGGCTTCAAGCCGATGGGTCGCAAAGACCTGTTCACGATTCGCAAAGATGGGTTTCATGTTGAGCAGTTCTGTCATGTTGGGCAATGGGGAACCCATGTTGATCCCCCGGCGCACTTTCACGAAGGTCTAAGAAATGTCGAGAACATTCCGGTCGACCAAATGCTGCTGCCGCTCGTGGTGATCGACGTCCACGATAAGGCAGAGAAGAACCCGGATTACGTGCTGACATTGGACGACATCAAGACATGGGAGAAAAAATACGGCACGATCCCGCAGGGCGCTTTCGTGGCGATGCGAACGGATTGGTCGAAGCGGTGGCCGGACGACAGGTCGATGCAGAATCTCGATAGGTCGGGAACGGCACACTATCCAGGCTGGAGCGCCGAAACTTTGAAGCTTCTGTTCGAAGAGCGAAAGATTACGGCTACCGGGCACGAGACAACGGATACTGACCCCGGTTTGGCGACAACAAAAGATGATTACTCTCTTGAGTCGTATATTTTGAAGACGAATCACTATCAAATTGAGCTTCTAGCGAATCTCGACCGGGTGCCGGAGGCGGGCGCGCTAGTAGTCGTCTCTTGGCCGAAAGTAGCGCATGGATCCGGCTTTCCGGCCCGAGTGTTCGCGATCTTACCGTAGGGTGGCTATGTCAGACCTCGTTTCGTTGCGGCGAGGGCAGTGGGGAAACCTTCTTGTTCGTCCGAGCGGATTGTCGCGACGCGTACTCATTTCCCGAGAGGCGCTTTTTCGCCTTGAGACCGCGCAGTCCAGGCTGCCGCAAAATCTGCAGCTGATGCTTCGGCGGGGTTACGAACCAGGATCGCTTGCTCGTCAACTCGTCCGTCGAGGAGCTCGTTTCATTGGGGCCGCTGTGTTTTGCCTGCTATTCCCTTGCCGGACCGCTGAAGCAAGTGAGATCTTTGGGGGGAATGGCCACAATTTGGACGGAAACCATATCGACGTCGCTCTCGTGCGATCCGGAAGACGAATTCGGACACTTCCTTTGGGGGTGTTCTCCTCCCCGCAGTGTGTGCGTTCGAATTCGTCTATCATCGAGATCCAACTCGTCTGGCGGGAGCTCCAGGCCGCGGGCTTGCGAGTGCATTGTAATCCTACAGAGGCGTTGCAGATCCACTGCGACTTGCAGTGAACGAGCTCCCCGGTCGGATGCGTCGAGGAGAATAGAGCCATCATGGTCCTGCTGAAGATCCTTCTTGTTCCGGCGATAATTCTTTTGATCAGCGTTGCAGGGAGGGTTTTTGGGCCCGCTGTAAGTGGTTTGCTTGGAGGGTTGCCGGTTATCGCCGGTCCGATCCTGCTCTTCTTGAGCTTTGAGCACGGCAGTGACTTTGCGACTCGCGCAACACTTGGTGCGCTTGCCTCGGTGAGCTCGCTCGCTATGTTTTGTCTGGTGTACGCGCACAGCTCTCTCAAGTTGCATTCGGCCGGAGCTCTCGTGATGAGCATCTCCGCCTTTTTGTTGACGACGATCGTATTCAGGCTCACGGAGCTCTCGTCGGTTTCAGGACTTGCCCTTGCTCTGGTCTCGATTTTCGCGGGCGAGCTTCTGATGCCGAATGTTACGGCACCGAAACTTGAGTACGCGATTCCAAACCGTGAGATTATCTTTCGAATGCTTGCCGCTGCGGTACTGGTGCTTTCGATCACGGGTGCGTCGAGCTTGCTCGGTCCTCAACTCAGTGGACTTCTCGCGCCGTTTCCGGTTGCGGGAACCGTGCTGGGGGGTTTCACCCATTACCATTACGGACATGCGGCGACCGTCGGCCTGTTGAAAGGATTTCTGCGCGGGCTCGTTGGAATGGCTATTTTCGACTTTGTGCTATTAACGTTAACGGCTCGATACGGTTTCGAGCTCGCTTTTGCGATTGCAATTATTTGCGGGCTTCTCAGCGGTGCCATCGTAGCCAAAGGACTGCTGGTCTACACCAAGCTTCGTGAGGGGAATCGAGAACTTCGCTCCACGACTGGCGCGGCGCTTTAATCTTATGACATTCCGTTACCTTTTCCTCGTTTCCCTACTGGTCCCGGCTACTGCGCGTTCGCAAACGGAGATTGCGAACGTTCAAGAGATAGTAATCTGTGCTCGGATAGAGGATATCGGGCACATCCATGCTCGTTCGCCGGGCCAGATGAATACCTTTCCGTATCTGGTTACGATCACTCCGCTCAAGCTTCTGACAGATGCATCGAATGCCGACATTGCGGTCGGTAAGAGCATGGCGTTCAGAATTCGGGATCCGAGATTGAGCTTTGGCGAAAGCGAAGCGAAATTGACCGGGCGGAGTTTGAAGGTGACTTTGATCCGTATGGGAGACAACCTGGTGCTCGGTTCAGGGCACGTCGATGTTTCCTGTGCAAACTGGCCGGCAAATTCGCGCTGAGTACTTCCCGAATTTTGGGTCCGCTCGAGCGGTATGAGGACGGTCACCCGATCCGGCGAATTTTGCGAGATTTAGTCGCGGAGCACTTCGCGTTCAGGCGAGCAAACTTTTTCTTCCTCATCAGCTGGTTACGCTCATTTTCCACAGGCTCAGCACGGGAGGTCGGACTGGAGCCTCTGGTCGCACTTTCTACGTTGATTTGGTATTCCTAAGCGCTTGGCGCAATTATCTTTTTAAACCGCGAGCTAGCTCGGTAAATGAGGACGGAGCATGGAATCCCCACCCGATGATGCCCTGCCGCCTGAGTCGCCGGACTTCGTCGAGCAAGATTATCTGGATTCGAATGAACAACTCGTTCCGAGTCACAGCCACCAGAAGATGCCGATGGTCGCTATCGGTGGTTCAGCGGGAAGTATCGCCGCGCTGAATGAGTTGTTCAAAAAGCTTCCCCCCGATACCGGGATGGTCTTCGTTGTGATCATCCACTTGTCTCCTGACTACGAATCGAAGCTCACTGAGATACTTGGCCGATGCACCAGCATGACGGTGGTGCAAGCTGAGGACGGAGCGAAGGCGGAACCGAACTGCGTGTATGTTATTCCTCCCGGCAAGTATCTTACGACGTTCGACGGTCGGTTCAAGCTCTCCGAAATTCTGTCCGAGAAGGGGCGGCGAGTGGCGGTAGATGTTTTTTTTCGCTCTCTTGCGGACAGCCACGGGTCACAAGCGATTGCGGTGATCCTCTCCGGGATGGATGGCGATGGAACGCTCGGTATCAAGCGCGTAAAAGAGCGCGGTGGGCTGACCATTGCGCAGGATCCGAGCGAGGCGGCCTATCCCGGCATGCCGCGCTCCTCAATAGATACCGGAATGGTCGATCGGATTGTTGCGGTAGATCAACTGGCTGAGCGGCTCGTTGAGTATATTTCGATACGAAACCGTCTCAAGCTCCCCCCGGAAGACGGCCAACAACCTGCTTCCAGCTCGATTGGCTCCATGCAGGACGATCGTGAAATTGCGCTGCGTGAGCTGTTGCTTTTTTTGAGACTCAGGACCGGGCGCGATTTCTCGTATTATAAACGGGCGACGATTGTTCGTCGCATTAGCCGCCGAATGCAGGTCAACGGAATTGAGGATCTCCCGTCGTATCTCGCTTTCGTCCGGACGCATCCCGGCGAAAGTGGCGCCTTGCTCCAGGACCTTCTGATATCGGTTACCAATTTCTTCCGTGATCGCGACGTATTCGAAGCGCTTGCGAGTCATTTGCCGGAGCTCTTCCGCAATAAGCCTCAGAGCGATTCGGTTCGGATCTGGGTGCCGGCATGTGCGACGGGAGAAGAAGCTTACTCGATCGCTATCTTGCTATTGGAATACGCCCGGGGGCTCGATGCAGCCCCGGCGCTGCAAGTGTTCGCCTGCGATCTTGACGAAGAAGCGATTCAAGTCGCAAGAGCCGGACAATACCCCGAAGCGATCACCGCAGATGTCAGCGAAGAACGCTTGCGCAAATTTTTCATCAAAGAACATCAAGGCTATCGAGTGCGCCGGGAGCTACGCGAGATGGTCCTGTTTGCATCGCACGATCTGCTGAAAGACGCGCCATTCTCGAGAATGGACCTCATCTCGTGTCGTAATCTTTTGATCTATCTCAATCAAGAGGCACAACATCGGGTCCTCGAAACGTTTCATTTCGCGCTGAAGCCACTCGGACTTATTTTGCTCGGGGCCTCAGAATCCGTGGATGACGGAAGCACGCTCTTCCGTACAATCGACAAGAAACGAAGAATCTACGCGCCGCAATCAACAATACGCGCGAGTAGTCAGCTTCCATTTGGAGCGACTTCTTTGTTACGCGCTATCGAAGCTCAGGGCAGCGCGGAGAAAAACGCTCCAGTCGTGCACGGAAGAAGATTTTCGCACGATGCGCAATCAGGGTTTCACGAGAAGCTCGGGCGGAACCTGGACCGGAGTGCTCTGATCGAGCTGCATTCTCGCTTAATCGAACGCTACGGTCCTCCGTCCGTACTCGTTAATGCGGAATATGAAATAATGCATTTGTCAGAACAGGCGGGCGCGTTTTTAAAGTTCACCGGCGGAGAACCGACAGTCAATCTTCTCCGCGTTGTGAACCCCTCGCTCCGCATTGAATTGCGCACGGCGCTCTTTCGCGCGACCGAATCGGGTACACCGATTGAGACGCTTAACCTACTTGCTGACGTCGAAGGTAAACCTTGCGAGGTCGATATTCTGGTGGCGCCGGCGAAAGAGATTGCTCCTGGCTTCCTCGTGGTCACATTCGCACGCCAATTCATCGAGCATGAGCGTCAGGTTGGAGAGGAACGAGCGGTTTCTGAGCAGGCCGCAAGGCAGATCGAGCGCGAGCTTGAACAGGTGAAGACCGACCTGAGAGACACCGTTGAGCAGTACGAGGCTGCTAACGAGGAGCTCAAAGCCAGCAACGAAGAGCTTCAGGCAATGAACGAAGAGCTCCGTTCGGCCACCGAGGAGCTCGAGACAAGCCGGGAGGAGCTGCAGTCGATAAATGAGGAGCTCACGACTGTCAACCAGGAGATGAAGATTAAGGTGGACGAGCTTGCAAATGCGAACTCAGATCTGCAGAACCTCATGGCCTCGACGTCCATTGCTACCGTGTTTCTCGACAGAGACCTTGCCATTAAGCGGTTCACGCCATGGGCATCGAGCCTATTCAATCTGATTCCAAGTGATGTAGGCCGCTCTTTGGCGCATCTCAAACCTGCTTTGGATTATCAAGAGCTGCTGAACGACGCAGAGGCCGTACTTCGGACTCTCGTGCCCATCGAACGTCAGGTGAAGGACGCTGAGCATTGCTACCTCGCGCGAATTCAACCTTATCGGACACCGGAGGATCTCATCGCAGGCACGGTGTTGACGCTGATCGATGTGACCGAGCGAAATTCAGCGATGGAAGCGCTCCAACGGGCCGAAGAGCGGATGCGTTTGGTGTTCGAGAGTGCGAAAGATTTCGCGATCTTTACCACCGATCGTGACCGCCGCGTCAACTATTGGAATCGCGGAGCGGAAACCGTTTTTGGATATGCTGAGAGCGAGATCATAGGCAAAAGTGCCGACATACTTTTTACTCATCAGGACCTAGCGAAGGGTGATGCGGACAGGGAAGTGTGCACTGCCGCTCGTGACGGGCGAGCCGAAAACGAGCGGTGGCATGCGCGAAAAGATGGATCCCTCTTCTACGGTTCCGGCTCCGTTATGCCGCTTCGAGACGCGGCTGGCGAGGTGTGTGGGTTCGTAAAAATCATGCGAGACCTCACCGAAAGCAAACGTGTCCAAGACGCACTTCGCGAGCAAATGGATGAGCTCAAGCGTTTCAATGTCGCTGCGGTCGGTCGAGAAGGAAGGATGATCGAGCTGAAAAACGAAATCAATGAGCTTTGCGCTCGGCTCAAGGAGCCAAGGCGATACGCTCTGGAATCGAACTAGCGGGGGGAGAAGCGATGGGAGGAAATGCTATTCGCAAAATAATGCCAGCGGCACGAGCTTGCGAAATTCTCTCTGATAGCGAACTGCTGCGGAGCAACGAATCACTGAGGGTGGAGATCGACTCGCTCAAGGCGAAGGTTATCGATCTCGAGCTACGACTCTTTGCATCGACGATGGGCGGTCAGGCCGACCGAGAGAGCCGGCGAGCTGCGCTCAATTTGATGGAAGACGCCATGGAGGCGCGACGCCTGGGACAGCTTGAGAACGAACGGCGTCAGCGAGTCGAGGCAGAGCTTCGTGAAGCGGACCGCCGGAAGGACGAGTTCCTGGCGACGCTTGCTCACGAGCTGCGCAATCCTTTGGCGCCGATTCGGAATGGACTTCATCTCCTGCGTTTGGCCTGTCGACCGGAAGAACAGGAGCGTCAGATCTGCTCGATGCTCGAACGGCAGATCACTCACTTGGTGCGGCTCGTCGATGACCTCATGGAGGTATCTCGAATCACGAGGGGGAAGATCGAATTGCGAAAGGAGTTTATCGAACTTCGGAGCATCATTCGCACAGCAATCGACGCGTCGAAGCCGACTCTCGATGCGTACGGACAGGAGCTCGTCGTCGAGCTTCCGAATCATCAACTCATGCTGCATGCCGATTCGGTCCGCATGGTTCAGGTCGTCACGAACCTGCTCAACAATGCGGCGAAGTATACGGATGGCACAGGCGAGATCCGACTCAGCTGCGAAACTGACGGGAATGAGCTGGTTCTTTCAATCGCCGATACGGGGATAGGAATACCTCCGTCAATGCTTTCGCAGGTTTTCGACCTTTTTACCCAGGTCGATCAGCGCACGAATCGCACCAAAGATGGCCTTGGCATTGGCCTCACCTTGGTGAGAACACTTGTGGAGTTGCACGGAGGCACCGTAGAAGCTCGAAGCGAGGGGTTGGGACGCGGAACCGAGTTCATTATCCGCCTTCCGCTCGCGCACCCAGTCGCTCCCGAGCATCGCCAAGAGAAGGACTTGGCATCCGACATGGCTCGCCATCGTATTCTAGTCGTGGACGACAACCGTGATGCCGCCGACAGTCTCGGGACACTGCTCGAGTTGCTCGGCGCCAAAGTGACAGTGACTCACGATGGTCCGAGCGCATTGGCCCTTCTCGATTCGTTTCGGCCGACGGTGTTGCTTCTCGACATCGGGATGCCTGACATGGATGGAAACGAAGTCGCGCGCAGATCGAGAAAACAGGCACCCGATCAACAGTTCACTCTGATTGCTCTCACCGGATGGGGGCAGGAGGCCGATCGACGCCGCTCCAAGGAGGCTGGGTTTGACTATCATCTGGTGAAACCCGTTCAGCTCGATGAGCTTCAAGAGTTGCTTGCATCGCTTCCACGTGAGTCTTCCGTGCCGGCTACGGAACGGGATTCCTCTCCTCGCGAGCAGAACCCTATCGAGAACATGTCTCCGGTGGGACAACCCGAATGAAATGAACTCCAGATTCAAGAGCGCTGTACCATACTGCGAAGATGCGTTGAATCTTCCAGTTGCGAATGTCGACGCAGCCCTTCCGTTCTATGAAGGGGTCATGGGTTTTCGAGTGCTTGGTGTTTCAGACACGTCGGTTCGCTCGGTAATATTGCACCGAGACGATGTCCAGATCGGACTCGCGGAGAATGGGGGCGATCCGACGCAAGAGGGGTGCTTCTTCGAAGTCGAGGACGTTCAGGCGACGTTCGAGGAACTGCGGTCAAGAGGATTGGAGCGCGAGGAACCGGGTTTCAGAATGGAGTGGCGCGGGCCCTCGATGTGGAAGATTTTTTTCGTTATAGCCCCCGACGGACTTTGCTACTGCCTTGGGGAGAGGCAGCCGAGTGTATAGCTTGGTTTGAGCCGGCCCCGGTCGTTTCAAGTGCAACCTGAAACGAACCTGAGGTCGGTCGATGAAGCGCGAGGAGGTTACGGCGCTTCGGGAAGTCCGACGACGATGAACGACACTCCGTTGTCCCGGAGGTTGTCCTGGATCGTCTTACCCGGAATGGGCTCGTGGACTTTCAGATGATCGAGCCCGATCACCATCGCGCCGTATTTGAACCCATCCTGTGCCATTCGACTGAGCGAGCGCTCCACCACGGCACGATTGCGCGGATAGATCGCGTGCTCCATCGTCCACAAGCGGTGCATGACCGCGAGCTCCCCGACGTAGGGAGCATCCTCCTTTCCGAGGAGATACGTGCCGTCCTTCTTGTTGGCCAGCATCTCCGTGTCGAAGAGTGGATACCCGGGTGCATACCGATTGAGGACCTCTCCGACCTTAATCAGCGTGAGCGCATCTTCAGTCATCTTGCCGCCGTGCTTGATGGGCGTGTAACCCTGCATGACGATGTCGATGTAATTGTCGAGGATCTCCTCACTGACCGACGAGGGCGCGATTCCTTGGAACAGAGCTGGGTCTTCGTAACCGAACACCGTGAAGCGTCGATCCTTGAAGAGAGCGGTATACAGCGCAGAATGCGGCGGTGATACCAGCTCTTGTGCGCCCTTTCCCTTTGGACGTTCCAGGATCTTCGTCCGATCGATCTCGATGCTTTTCGCGACGGCCTCGTTCATCGCGATGTGCTTTGGATCATCGGGCGAACCGATGATGTTCTCGAGCAGAACGATGTCGAGCGGATACATCTCGTGAAGAGAGGAGATCCGTGCCTGATTCAGGGATTCGATCTCACGGTAGTGTGCATCGGCGAAGACCACGAGCACCGGAGCGTTGCGTCCGGCGAAGTGCGAATCGAGGATCGTCCACTGCGAAGAGACCTTGGCCTTCAGATCCTGAAAGCTCAGGTGATTGTCTCGCCGAGTGAGCATGACGCCGGCGAGCAGACCAAGCGCGACGAGCGTCACGAACACCACCACCAACAACTTCGACCGCTGCATGTTTTTCCCCTGGAGAACGAACGGGTGGCAGAACGTCTGCCGAACCATACTTGAAACGACGGTGCCTTGAGCGAAGGCATCGCCGGCTGAGCGTTAACCGAGAAGGAAAGAAGGAATGAACTACTGGATTAGGAGACCATAATACGAGCAAATGCGTATGCTTTCAACGTGATGCGAGGGCATTGGCCAAATCAGTGATGTCCGCTCGTGGCGACAAGCCGGTTGAGGGAGGAGACGCGAGCGGTTTTCTAAGAGCCTGCGGCGACAAGAGTTCTTTGGATGAGCAGTCTGGCTTGCTGCGAGCTCGAACCGAGTGGTGAAGAGTACAGAGGTTCTTGGCGTGAGCGAGTAAGCGGCGTAGCCTTTTTCCGGAGTCGTATCGGCTCAGTTGCAGCTTCGTATTGTCGTCCAATTCATTCGTGGTCTAATCTGCGCTTGGCTTATGAATGTCGACCTCTGAAGGACCACTGACGCCATGCCGAGCTGGACTCCAACGGGCGAAATGCTCGATTTTTTCGAAAAGCAGGTCACTGAACGGTTTGTAAGATACGTACAGATTGCGACGACCGCGGATCCGGATTCCGGAGCCATTCCATCTTCAGCGAGCCAGTGGGATCTGCTTCGCTGTCTGGAGGTGGAGCTCCGCGCACTCGAGATAGCCGACGCCTCGCTTTCCGAGAAGGCATGCGTTTACGGCACGCTTCCCGCCAACAAGCCTGGAGTTGTCCCTTTCACGTTGATATCGCATGTCGATACATCCCCTGAGGTATCGGGAAAGGGAGTGAAACCCGTGCTTCACGAAAAGTACGACGGTGGCGTGATTCGGTTCCCGGATAATCCTGAGCTCACCCTGTCTCCCGATAATTGTCCGGCTCTAAATGGGATGATCGGAGATACAGTCATTACTGCAAGCGGCACCACTTTGCTCGGAGCTGACGACAAAGCCGGCGTGGCGGTCATCATGGCGCTTCTCGCAACGTTTCGAAAATTCCCGGAAGCTTCGCACGGAGAGATCCGCGTTTGTTTCACGAGCGATGAAGAGATCGGTGCCGGAGCCTCGCGAATCGATCTGACTCGTCTGAGCAAGCTTTGTTACACCATGGACGGCGGCGAAGTTGGCGAGCTCGAGTCGGAGAGCTTCGATGCACACAAGGCGGTGATTGATTTTAAAGGACGAGTCACGCATCCCGGCACCGCATTTGGTGTGATGATCAGCGCGATCGACGCTGCTGCGTCATTCGTCGCGCGGTTGCCTCAAGACCAGAAACCGGAGCGCACGAAGGACCGCCTCGGCTTTTTCTACACCGTCAGCATCACCGGTTCGTGCAGCGACGCAAAAGTCGTGCTGATCATCAGGGACTTCGATCCGGCGAAGAATCAGGAACGGATAAAGTTCCT
Organism: Bdellovibrionota bacterium; assembly: GCA_046328905.1. Lineage (GTDB taxonomy): Bacteria > Bdellovibrionota_C > UBA2361 > SZUA-149 > CAZDWZ01 > JAXLVP01. Next base: position 1,682,821 of record JAXLVP010000001.1, on the reverse strand, counting down.
CCACGACCTAGCTTCAAAGATGCAATCAGAGCAGCCCGGGCTCGAAGTGAACGTGCAGGCGACGGCGCAATATCCGAACATGGCGCAATTTATTCGGTCCACTCCGGAGGTCGTCGACCTCGCACGGGAGGCAATTCTCTCTGCAGGGATCAAACCCATCGAAACTCCGATCCGCGGCGGCACGGATGGCAGCATACTTTCGTCGTTCGGGCATCCGTGTCCGAACATCTTTACAGGACAGCACATGATTCACTCTTTAACCGAGTGGACGTCGGTAGGGAGCTTGGTTAAGTCCGGCGAGGTGCTGATGAGGTTGGCGGAGCGGTACGTATCGGAAACCGCTCGCTAAAAGGATAGACTCGGGCCGTCACAATTCGTTTCGTGCGTACCGGCCAAAGCCGAAGCAAAAACAGTATGGAAGAAACTTCGAAGAAACGCCGTTCCCCAGTGTTCGCGGGCTTTTTCTCTTTCATGGTTCCGGGGCTCGGCCAGCTTTATAACGGCGAGCCGAAACGCGCGGTTGCCGTTCTGGCGCTGTATTATCTGCTCATCCCGGCAACGCAGGTGCTCGCTTTGAGCTCGCTGGGAATCGAGATTCTTTTTGGATTAGCGATTGTCTACACACTTTGGCGTACGGCGGATGCGGCAAGACGCGCCGCTCTCATCGGATCTGCACAGCTCCGTTGGTATAATCGATGGTATATTTATCTTCTGTTCACTGGAGTCGTGATCGTTCTCACGTCAATTCCAACGGTCAATATCAAAGAGAGCTACTTGGAGGCTTTCAAGATTCCGTCATCGGCGATGGCAGATACGCTGGTCATCGGCGATCACATTCTTGTCAGCAAAGGCTACTATCGAAGCCGGCAGCCGTCGCGCGGAGATATCGTTGTCTTCTCTCGACCTGAAGAGCCCGGAGTAAGCTTGATCAAGCGCATCATAGCGCTTCCTGGTGAGACAGTTGAGCTTCGAGGGAAAACGCTGACGATTAACGGCCAACCTCTGGACGAGCCTTATGCGAAGTACCTCTTCGGCGGGAAGATGGACCTTGGTGCAGTGACGGTCCCGGAAGGTAAACTACTTCTCCTTGGCGATAACCGAGATCAATCCAAAGACGCTCGATTTTGGGTCGATGCGCAAGGAAACCCATCGCCGTTTGTCGACATCTCCCAGCTCAAAGGACGGGTTCTCTACGTGTACTGGAACTCTTTGCTCCGATGGGATCGCGTGGGAACGTCGTTCGATTGAACGGCTGCTCGCACGCAGATTGATTCATCTTTCTTCGTCGGACGAGTGCGAACTGTTTCGTATGCTCTCACGATGTATTGAAGCGAGGGCTCGCTTCATCTCGACTGCCTTGACCATTCGGAGGAGAAACGCCAAGCCTCTTTACCTATTTTCGTCTTTCCGAGTTATCCGTTCCGCATGTCCATTGCGTGTAACCCGGAAGGGGCTGGGCATTCCGTTCATATCGACCGCCCTGAGGACACGGGGCTTAACGGAGCGTCGGGGGGAGCTGTGCGGCCGGTGTGGCAAGCTGGCCTTGCTGTTGCGGGTCGCAGACGGGAAATATTGCGCATCCTGCATTTCGTCGGTCGACCGGTGACGAGTGTCGACCGGATGGAAACGTTATTGCGAACGCGTCGCCCATAGCCGCAGCTAGTCAGAGCCGGTCACCCCGTTACGAAGTGTCTGGGTAACTCCTTCGCCGCGGCGCGGCGACTGGCGCGAAAACGGGCCGTGCGAACGCTCATGACTGTAAATCGATTCTTGGTCGGAGTAGTATGAAATTCCGCTCTCTTTCGATCTCATTCGCGTAGTTCAGATCTCGTTCCACCTGTTCCTTTCGCGCCGACGCGCAGGAGGACCCGGTGGAATGCGCTTGATGTTTTCACTCTCCATTTCTCATTCTCTGTCGCTCGCACGCTCAGAGGAAGAAGCGGAATCTTCGACCGTAGCTACTCGCTGCAGTCGCGGATTCTGCTCTTCCTTCAGCGGTGGGCCCGCTGAACTGAGGAAGGGGAAATTGGTTTCGTTTGCGACGGATGGGCTCCGTCAGAGGAATAATGATGATTGTTGTAAAGGTAGTCGCCGGAGATTTTCAGTTCGATGGACGCACGCTCAAGGACCGAATGCCAGAAATAGTCGAAGATGGTGTCCTGCGGAAGCTCAACGGAGATTTGTATTTCAGTCCGAAAGGAGGCGGAACGCCAGTCATATTGTCCGGCAGTTCTGAGGGATGGTTCGTCCTGAAGCACGGGCAGTTCCACTCCGAGTGGAAGAGAAACACACTCGAAGCGTTTGGGAAACCGACTTGGTTGCTCGTGGAATGTGAACGGTTGGAGAGCGACCTGGGGGTTCAGAAACGTGAAGTGCGTGGATGTTGCCAGGCTGTGCTGTCAAAGGGAAATCCGCGCAAAGTTGATCTCATCTCCGTCACTCCGCAATGTCAGCCTCGTGATCTGGAGATGCTTCTTGCGGCAGTAATGATGGAGCGCGGCTTAGACCAGTGTTCCGATCTCGCAGGAATTGCAGACGCGTATTGGGGCTACTCGAACCCGAGCGAGCTTCTGTCGAAAATGTATGAAGTGTTCTCTTCCGGGGACGGCAATGAAGAGCCGCTGCATCGGCGCCTCGAGTTTCGACACAAAGATGTATGGGTCACGGTTGGGCTTCTGAACCCAGCCCAAAATTGCGGACTTTCGATCCATCTTCGTTCGCGAACGGAGCCTGGGCACTTCATGCCTTTCGCGCTCGTTCCCAACCTTACGAAGCTGGAAGGTCCGTTTCTTCCTGCGCTCATGTTGCTGAAGCGTCACGGTTGGAAGGCTTTCGAGCCTTTCTTGGACGAGCGTCACGTAGAGACTCTTTCGACTTTCGACCGGGGTGTTCGCGCGGCCGCAGTGCTGCTGGCATCACGCTATCAGATTGAATATGTCCCGGACTCGACGGGACACAATAAACATCGCTTCGCAATCAAAGCGATTGCGTCGGGCGCGGCTTTGGAATCCCGAGTGTTCATGTCCGAGGTCGAGCTGAGATCCTCTTCGGTTGATTTTGCGACCGCCTACTCTTTGTGGGGCGATCAGTTCATCTCTGAGATGGTTGCAGCGTCTCGGATTTCGGAATGCGTCTGGATCCCTCGACAGGCTACGGTCGGACAGCTCATGCGCGGTGCCGATGCTGTCATTGAGACACAACGCGACGGAGTGGAAATTCCGATCGGACGCGCCGACCGACTGATTACGATAACAGCTTGGAACTTCGAGGAATCCGAAAATCTAGCTGATCAGGATCGCTACCAACCCGGTGATTTCGTTAAAGTGGTAGGCTTTCTTGCCCCACCCCTTTCGTCGCTTGGATTCGTTTCGATCACGGACGGGACAGCATTGATCGTGCGTCCAGCACGCCCGGCCCTAGTGACCGCGATAGTTGAGACAACGACCGGATTGCAGATTCGAGCAATCACTGTCGGTCCTGATGGGACCATCCAGTCGTTGTCAAGGAACGAGGTGCCTCATCGTTTCTGCTTTGTTCAACAGATCGGGGCAGTCTTGTCGGTCTAGTTTCATTCCGATGAGCTGCATGTGCGGTTTACGTTCGCTGGAGAGGGGCTTGCTTCTCTCCAGCGAACCCGATCAGGTTCAGCGCATTCAGCCGATCATTCAGATCCGTGCACCTGTTCTGCGGAGCGTAGCGATCGCGACCTTTCGCCACATCTGTAACCACCTGATCGAATCTCAGAAGACTTTCAATCCGCACTGTAACCTCACGATCAGCCTCCTCCACTGACTTTCGAAACTCTTTCGAGGAGATGAAAATGAAGTTCCTAGCCATACTCGCCTTTCTGTTGGGACTACTCGCAGCACAAGTAACGGCGGCGTTCGGTCAGGAGCCGTCAGTGCCGGTAAAATTCTACGTTCTTTCATCAAACGGCGTTTCGGCGACAAACCCGGCGCGCCTACCTTTCGAGGTCGACGCTCTGAACGCTTGGTATCAAGGAAAGGTAAAGTTTCGATTCGCTGGAACGACCGTCTTGACGAGTTCGGATCATGGAAGCTGTGGAGAGGAATTCAACCCCGAAAAATATTTCGATACGGCAGACCCGTTAAACGCGCTGTATGAGCTCGCCGGTTGTTTAGGCGACTCATCGAGCATCAACGTTTTTCTCTCGAAGTCGTTGGGACAGGGGCTGAACGGCATGGCGATGATCGATGCGCCGCTGAATGGGCAGTATGCGCCCTCGGTAATCGTAAGTGCGAACATCTTTTCTTACGGAGCGATAACGATCACGCACGAGATCGGACACATCTCGGACTTCAGCACACGGCGACGTATGCTTCTCAGTCTACGACCTTCCCCAAAGCGTCGGAGGTACTGTGGCACCGAGAAACACACTGCGGACAGGAATACGCGTATCCCCAGTTTCTCATGTCATCGCGCTGGGAGAACGAAACGAACTCACTTCACCTGTTCTGGCCGGGGCGAGAAAATCCAATGGGCTATCTCAACCTGATGACGTTCTACCTGCCGAGCTTTTACAAAGGTGGATACGGTCCTGTCTTTACCGGAATAATGAACTGCTGGAAGGCGCAAAGTTTCGGCACGATGCGCAGGATCGGTGGTGGGATCGGGTATGTGGCGGATTGATACTCTGCGTCCTCCGCGACAGTCTTGCAGACTGTCGCGGAGGACGCAGAGAAAGAAAATCGGGAGGTCAGGCAAGACCTTCTCTGAACCTAAAACGACCGCCGGGGACGAAGGTTCGTCCCCGGCGGCTCTGGTCAGCCGAGCATGGCCGCGTGGTCGAAGGTCAGCGAGAAATACGCTGACCTCGAAGCTTCACCGCCCGCGATGCGAACGATGAAGTCGGAACGGACACTGTCGCCACTGAAGCTCAGCGTAGCCATCTGAAACAGCTCGATCCCGGTCGACAAGGCGGCCCAACGGCACACGGCTTGCGCCGCGGCTCGGGCTCGCTCGTCGAAGATGCCGCTTCGGACGAAGTCCGAGTGGCGGATCGGTCCGGGGATCAACAAATCTTCGGCAGGCACCGTCGTCTTCCGCTGCGCTTCGATCGCGGTATGCATCACCGCAGCGAAGAGCAAGATGGAGCGGTGCTCGATTGTCATAGAGGCAAGCTCAGGACTGGAGTCGCTCAGGCTCATGAGAAAGCCGAGCCACTGCAGATTCTGCGCCGCCCGAGCGCTGGACCACATGATGAGGCCATCCGCCACCGAGTCTTGGGGGAGGTGGTCTCCGTGAGCCGCCAAACTGTGCTGCGCGACGGCCCACCAAGGTCTTCGGGTTTTCATCGCAATCCTCGTAAGGACAACAACGTCCAGGATTGCTTCCCTACACAACCGGCAACGCGATGAGTCAGACCCTCATTGGGTCGTATCAACTCCGCAGTCCCGCCGGCTCTCATCTTGAGACGAACCAGGAAGAGCGGTCGGAAGGCAAGCGTCCGACCAGGCTTACGCACACGAGAAACCTTTCTTTGCCATTACCTCTCCCTGGCTCAACGGATGAGCGAGGGAGAAATTGATGTTAGAAAAAAATAGCTAACGTTGGAGAGAGCTTTTCGGAGAGACGGATCATAGCACATACCGTCGGCCGACGCAGTTAGCCTTCCCGAAGAAGAGTGAGTGCAGCAAGTTACGTTACTTACAGGGTGCTTTGAGGGTGCGAGTGGTATCTCTCGCGCCCACAACCCGCTGGTGAAACGCTTCTGAAGCGCGCTACAGGGCGCCCGTTCATTTGAACGGCGAATGAGAGATCGCTCTGATGCCCTACGTTTGATCCTAATGTTACCTGAGTAGGGCAGCTTCGTTCGCGTCCAGCGGTATCGATTGTAGCGACGCTTCACCGTATAATAATCAGACGACGTGCCTGAGTCGGGTGACCCAGCGGAGAGCGAACTCCAAAGAACGGAAGACGAGTTAGGAGGAAAAGATGCGCAGAGTATTTCTCGTTGCTCTCCGAGCAACGACCTTGAAAACCGCAGAGCTATGCGTGTTGATACTCCTCAGCGCAGTCAATTCGTTCGCAATCAACAGCGGCGACCACGTTTACGTAAAGACCGAAGTCGGCACCTGGATGCCGGCAACGTATGTGGGAACCAGAGCAGACTGCTTCACTGCGGAGCAGGGCCCGAAGGGCGAGATCGTGAAACTCGAAGCTCCTTCAGAGCAGATTGAGGGAAAGATTGAGCAGGGCGCCGAAATTTTTCGGCACCTGCCAGGCCGGAAAACAGATATCAAGATCAAAATGAACATTCGCGATGTCGGTCTGAGATGTCACGAGGTGGACAAACTCGGCGGCAGCTGGATCGGTCGAGCGTATGCAAAGGAGAACGAAGTCATTCCGGCGAGCGCTTTCAAGGAATCGATTGGCAGGACAACAGAACTTTCGAACGGTGCGCTCGTATATTCTCAAGATCCGGTTACACCCGAAACGTGGTCACTCTACCGCGTGGTGTCGAAGCAGCAGCAGTGTCTCGAAACGGACTCCGAACGCGTTCTCGGTCGGCGCGATTTTGAAGGCGGGTATCTCTCCTCGGTTCCGAACACCGCGGTGAAGAATCCGAAAGCGGGGCAAACTGTCTTTCTTCGCCCAAGCTTCAAACCTGATGTTTGGGTAAAGGTGAAGATTAAGATCAAAAAAAGGACGAAGGACACGCTCACGCTTCTGCTTCCGTACGTCGAAGGAGACGGATTCTTCGAAGAGAAGGTAAAGGTTTCAGACTTGCGAGCGGTCCCTCCGATACTGACTGAAGCTCAGTTCAACAACCTCAAGCAGGGGGAAACAGTCCTTCAATACGACGATCCGCAAGCTTGCGACTACGTCGGCTACATCCCGCGCAAAATTCTGAGAGCAAATGTTGATTGCTACGAGATTCAGAACGCCAAATACGGCGACGGGGCTGAAACGTTACTGGCGCTGCCCACAAGGCTCATAGAGGAGGGAGCATTGCGCTATTTGGCCGTGGTCCGTGACAGAGACGGATCTTCAACCCATTGATAAGCCGCTTCTCACGGTTCTGTGAGCCTGTTTTTTCGACCTTCCGGCATCCTCGTCTCGATTCCTTTTTGCCGAATCAGCCGAATTTTTTGGCTGATCCACTCCGAATCACTCATCTCCGTACCAATCGACGCGTATGCGGTGTGCTCGTTCCTGAGCTCGAAGAGGTGACGCACTAGTCTTGATGCGCTCGATCAGAAGAAGTCCGAGTCCAAGTAAGAAACAGAAAGTGCGGGTGAACCTCCCAGTGAGTCGCAACCAGAGTAAGTCAGCAATTCGATTCCATGCGAAAATTCGTTGCGTAGTGACACTTCTCTTAGGCTCTATCTCCGCTCGTCCAGCCCTCGCACAGACGAACTATTCGGCGAACAGCCCGACCTCACCGTTGCGCTCGAACTGGGTTGCGAACGAGCTGGTCCAGGGGCATCTCGCGCTGAGCCGTGGTTGGATTGAGCGCAAAGAATTCTCTCTTGCGCCGAATCTTCTCACTCGTTTGGGTGCGCCTGATTATATAACCCGTCACGTGAAAGGCGGTGAGGAAGGCCCATGGTGGAACACCGCGGCGGGCAGTCGGTACTGTTCACCGAAAGATAAAGGATGCACACGGTCGCCCGCGAAAGAGATAGTCGACGCGTCTCAAAACGGAGATAAACGCGTCATCGCGTACTATCGTCATCTTTGGGAAAAATCGGCGGCCGAAACCGATCCATCTGTCGTTTGCATTGATCAGAAAGGCGTGCCGCAGACGCACAGTGACGGACAGGTATTTCTCTCGCTGTCGTCAAGCTACAAAGATACCGTCAAGCAGCGCATGGTCGAGCTCGCGAAGATGGGCTACGAGGCCGTGTACTTGGATTTCAAACATCAGCCTGAAACGGGCTGCTGGGATTCTGCGACGCGAACCGCTTATACGCAGGTCACGGGCCGTACCGTGCCTGCGCCGAGCGCCGATTCGCCCTTTGTGGCGGACCTCAGTAACCCGGCGTTCCGTTCCTATCTCGCGTTCAACAATCGGCAGATCGGAATCGCGTTCAAGGAGTGGCAGGACGCGGGCAGAGCAGTGAATCCAAGATTCACTTTGATTATCAGCGCGTCATACTCGAATAGCCTAACGACGCCCCACCTTTCGACCAACATGTTTCCTGCGGGAAGTATTGCAAAGACCGAATTCAGGCTCCCGATAGTCATCGGCCCGCAAAACGGCGGTGCGTTTTACCGAGCGCCTGCGAACATGCCGCAGCTGGAAGATTCGTCTCGCATGGCGTTCGGCTATTCGATGCTTCGAAGTGCGACGTTCAATTCTCCGCCACATGTATGGACCCATGTTTCGCGGGTAGATCCGGCGACGGCAAATTTGCCGGATAAGAAATTTCTGCCTCCCACCAAGGAAGAGCTTATTCGCGGTGCGGCCGCTGTCTTGGGTCTTGGAGGTATCGCAAACATTCACATCGACAACGAGGCGATGAGCTCGGCTCGCCTTCAGAGCGAATATCAACAAACTTTTGCCGCAACCAAGAAATGGACCGAAAAGATTGGAGCGAAGAGCCTGGCGGTCAGTCACATCGGCGTGTTTTTCAGTGAACGCATCCGATGGCAAAAGGCCGGAACTCGTGACAGCTTTTGGATGCAGAGCAATTTTCCCGCTCTTGCCAGCTTCGATGTCGTCAATGAGCTTGGCATACCGGCGCAAGTCGTTGTCGACCGTGAGTTGAGCCGTGGGCTCCCCTCATATCTCAAGGCGATTATTCTCACAGACGCACCAGCGTCGTTAACCGCGAACCAGCTCAAACAGCTGGAAACTTTCGTTTCAAACGGCGGAGATGTGATTGATGCCTCGGGGATCTCTTGGACGGCAGACAGCTACGCCGCTTCGCGGGCGTGGTTAGCGTCGAGAGTCGAGCTCGTGTCCAAGAATGCCTTTGTGCGGGTCAAATTTCCGAAAACGGCTAAACAGCGCACGTTTACTGTGCTTGCTGACCCAAATGCCGGCGCGGTAGGGCCGAAAGTGCTGCTCATTCCGAACGATTACTCCTGGGTTCAGCGGTTGGGACCCGATGAAGTAAACGTGAGAAGTGAGATGCGCGGCATCTCTCTCAGCTTCCCGCCGAGTGTCCGACCGCCGGCGGTATCGAAGCTCGCTACCGAACCGCCGACCAGGTTGACCCCGGTCAAGGACGCCTCTACGGGTGGATGGCGGGTCGACCTTCCTGCCTCGAGCGAGGACCTGGCCATCTATTCCATCCCTTGATCTACGCTTCGCGCCGAATGCGCGATTGCTCGAAGGTGTTGTCTTCCCGCCGAAGAGCACAGACTTAGCTCTTATATCTAGAATTTTGGATATCTACCCGGATTCCCCGGCATAATTGATCTGTGGTGCTTTGGCTAGAACGGTTCACGTGAGGTGTCCAGTCCGATGACCAAGCTCCTGCAGATCGATGGCGATGACCTGCGTCTCCTCCTCGGAAGCTCTCCCATGGGGACTTCGGAGGCAGAGCACGCCCTCCAGCAGTTTCTCCGCACCGCGATCGGCCGCCGCTGCCGCCTCGACGAGGTCGGCGCGCTGCCGATGGACCAGCACGCGAGAGGCATGCTGAGGATGAGGACCCTGCCGAACGGCGAGTCGTTCACGTCCGGACAATGGTTCCGGCTCGTGGGCGAGCAGCTAGAGCTGGGTCCGAGGTCCGTCGAGTTCGTCCGCAGCCGGCTGAAGGAGTACCCCGGCTACTGCGAGCTGTAACCCCAATCGCATGACGCGATGAAGAGGCAGCGACGTGGTAGCCCGACCCCCTTAAAGGGCCAGGCACCACGTCTTTTTTCATCCCCCCGACAGCAGAGTCTATTTCGCAATGGGCGTTTGCATCCGTGCATTCCGCCCACTGACCGCCTTCCCGAGGAACAATCCAAGACTCCCCGCGTGGATGAATAGAGTGATGATGACGAGTGCTGTAATTAAGCTCTGGCTATTACCGTGCAACATCGCAGTGAACGTGAACGAGAATGGCGGATGGAAGCTGCTGATCAACTTATAGACCTCGAGGACAAAGCCGGCTCCATACCAGATAATACAAAGACATATTCCTGACTCGATCGCCGACAGGCGCGTTAACCGCCCCGAGAGTTTCTGACGATAGAGCACGGGCCAAAGAATTGCCGCTGCTATGCAACCGCCGAGCGCCGCGTAGCCGGTGGTAATGAAGGTGTATGCAAAGGTGCAATGGAGCGCGTTAGGAGAGCAGGGGACGAAGTCCTGATAGAGACCGGATCCGACCAGAAGCAGCGCAAAAACAAACCCAGCGATGAGCGCCGACAAGAGGATGGCGATTCCGGTGCCTACGAGATTGAGAAAGATCGAATTGAAGGTTGATCGAGACATTCTTGCTCAAAGTCGGTTTCAAAGTAGAAGGTGATTAAAACTTTTTGGCAACCTCTTGGAGTGTGATTGATCGACGAGCGCGAACGTTGCAACGCTGCAACTCGGTAAGCCTGTTTTTGCCTGAAATGCCGAACGAAGAGTGCCGCTCGTAGGCGCCTTTCCGATTCACGTTCATAACGTGTTTGAACGCACACGAGTGGAGCCGCAAACTATGGGAATGACTTTCTCAAACGCAGCAGTCAAATTTGAAGTTCGGGACGAGATCATCAAAATCGCTCGGTCTGTCCCACCGATTGAGGAGGATGGTGATAACTTCGCCTTCGAGTCATTTTATCTTTTTCCCCCTGTTTCCGGATGGACGAGCATCCTCGCGCCAGGAGATCACCCCGCGAACAGTTACTCGCTCGCGAGCGCTGTCGCTGCCCAGAAAGGGGTGCTTGGTTTCGCCGGCTTTGTCTCGCAGAGCAGTAAAATCGGAGTGCGCTTCTTCAACGGCGACGAGATATTCAGCTTCATGAACTATGCAGGCGAGTATCAGGGCGGCGGCGATTTAGACAAGCTCGTCGAGCTCTTTCAACCGACAGTGCCAGACGGATATACGTCGCTTGTCGAGCTCTTCTCGACTGACAAGCTGATGGGCGAAGAGCTGTACGCGCAAATCATTGCAGCTTTCGGCCTCCCTCCGCTTCTTTGCGACTACGGGTACGAATACGTCGAGCGGGCCGAGGAAGAGGACGACATCGACGAGATCTTTGGGAAGGATCTCTTACCGCAGATTGTTTTGATGGAGGAGTAGGCTCAGCGCGCACACACCCCATACGACCGGGAAAAATGCGACTTTTTACGGTGACCCCGTTCACTTTAACGGAAAAAACCGATACAGTCTGCGAGATCGATCTTTTCCCTACCTGCTCGTTTCCGTATCCGTACCTTCTCTTCCTTTCTGCCTGACCGTTTTCATTCTTCGCTCGGGCAGCAAACCAGAGAAGGGAGAAGACAAAACGGTTTTTCAGCTTTGGTCGCGACATCGGGGCACTTTTTTGGGCTTGTTAAAGCTTAAAGCAGTGTCCCGAGAGTCATACGCGGCGTAGGGCGCTGCGCTCTTTCGAAGGGGCACCATGGAGGCTGAACGATGTATGCGCTCAGCAACGGCGGCGACGCACCCGTTCCCATCACTGGCGGTCTGATCATCGGGACCGACGCCACCTGCGGATTCGCCGTGAGCTCGCTCGCGGTCTGTCCGCACCACTGTCGTCTGATGCCCCATCCGGCGGGCGCGACGGTTGAAAATCTCAGTCAGGGCCAGGGCACTTACGTCCGCGGCGGCAAGGTGGGCAAGGGCCTCGTGCTGCTCAGGCCGGGTGAGGAGCTGCGTCTCGGCGACGAGGGCGGTCCGACTTTCACCCTGGTCAAGACGGCCGCGCCACTCGTTCCCGACGGCTCTCCGGCGGCGTTCGACGACATGCCCGTCATCGACGCGGACGATTCTGCCGACCCGGCCGGTGGTGGTTCGGGCGACCCGTCGACTCCTACGAGTCCACCTCCGCCGAAACGGCGTGGTCTCGCCCGCATCTGGGACGCGACCTTGGGGCGTCTCTGGAACGCGACTTTCGGCCGGCTTCGCTCCAGTAAGCCGAAGCGCCGCGGCGGCCCGGTGGCGAAGAACGCCAAGGCCACGAAGGGGCCGAAGCGCGAGAAGCCCGCCGCGTCGAAGCGATGATCAAAAAGCCGGCCGGTCGGTAGGTCTTGGACCTCCGACCGGCCGGCGCAATGTGTCGAGTGAGTGAACATTCAACCTCGACAGTTAGGTTGTGTTTTCTCCCGCTCGATATCGGACTTTGGTTTCAGGCGCGGTCGATGGCGCGATGGCGTCTATCGAGATTCCGTTTCAGGGGCAACTTGCTCCAGCCCTCAAATACACGAGCGCACGACGCCACCATCAACCCGGAGCGCGGCGCCGTTCACGCCGGAAGAAAGCGGACTGCAAATGAAGGTAACGAGACTGGCTATCTCGTCTGGAGTTTCAAACCGCTTGAGCAACGAGCTGGGACGAATCCGTTCGAAAAATTCCTTCTCGAACTGTTCGAAAGACTGACCCTTGCTGAGCTGAGACACGAACTCATCGACACCGGCGGAGCGAGTTGGACCGGGCAGAACCGAGTTCACGGTGACGCCGGTTCCGCTGCAGCTCTCCGCGAGGCCGCGAGATACAGCGAGCTGAGCTGTTTTGGTCATGCCGTAGTGAATCATCTCAACAGGGATCTGGATTCCGCTTTCACTGCTGATAAAGATGATGCGCCCCCAGTTCTGCTTCTTCATCGAGGAGATATACGCACGGCTGAGTCTCACTCCGCTGAGAACGTTAACCTCGAAGAAGCGCAGCCAATCCGCGTCGGGGATCTCTTCGAACGGTTTCGGCTCGAAGATTCCAAGGTTGTTGACCAGGATATCGACACTGGGAAATTTCTCGAGCAGCTTTGCGGTGACGTCCGCCGAGGAGAGATCGCCCGCGAATGTTTCGATCTTCGCGGATGGCGTCGATCGTTCAATCTGCGTCTTACTCTTCGCAACCGCTTCGGATGTTCTTCCGTTGATGATGACACGTGCGCCTTCAGCAGCAAGTTGCGCCGCGATGGCGAAACCAATTCCTTTCGTGGACCCGGAGATGAGGGCGGTTTTGCCGTTGAGTTGGAGATTCATTGTTGTGCCTTTCGAGTGGAGGTTGACGGTTGGTGGTGCCCGGTGATGCAGCAGTTTAAAGCTAGCACGAAATCGTATGTGCGACTGCGCTCGCGCTAGGTGCTATTAGGGAAAATGTTCTCGCGAGCCTATTGCACGGCCGCGAGCGAGGTCAGTCAGTTGTGAAACCGTGCTGAATGTCGTGATACTTTCTGCTGTAATAGAAAACCGATGCGATCAGCCGTCCAGTTTCAACCCCGTAGAGCAGCATGACTCGAGTTCTGGTATTTTTCCACTGTAGCGCTTCGCCGGTTTTTTTTGGTTCGGCGATAGGTTCTGGATGTCCATACTTCGCAGTCAGAGTATCTTTAATGCGCTTGAGCTCAAGTTGCGCCTGATCCCGAGAATCGACCTCGCTGAGAGCCGTAATTTTAATTGCTCCAGCTACAAGCTGATTGTTGACGAACTGGTAAGTTACTTCCGACGGGATGCCGAAAGCTGCTCCGCGAAACGAGAGTCGTTTGGTGCCCTCGATTACCGGCGGCTCTATGACCGGGGCGCTCTGCTCCAACCGGATCACGTCCTGAGAGGACATGTCCCAACGCGCGGACTGAAAATCTTGAGCTTGGCTCAACGTCGCATGAATGAGGAAGAGAAAAAACGAAATAAAGGTAATCGCTTTCATTCGGGTCCGAGGTAAAGAGGTTCGTTGGTGAGAGCTTCAGCTTACGTCAAAGTATGAACTGAACGGATCACCGTGCATGCGCTAGGTCGGAGCATAGCAGAAAACTTCGGCGAGGGGGGGATTCGAACCCCCGGTCCCCTGTGGGTACACCTGATTTCGAAGCCCCCCGGAAGCAAATGACTGCGAAAGATGACGACGAACAACGCTAAGCACTTTCGTTGCGTGCGTAAATTGAAGAGTCGCGGTTAGTTTTCGTTTATCGCCGGTGCTTGCCGTCTAGTGTCCCAAATTTGTCCTACCTGACGCTGCGCTTCTCTGCGATTCGAGAGCAGGGTCTCCGTTCGCCTTCGAAGTGAGGTTCGTGGCTTGCCGTGGGCGCTTGCGGGGATCCCGGTCGAGGCGAGCGAATGTTCGAAAAATACAATCGGACTGCTGGAGAATGTTCAGCGGGGAAGCTCGTGATCGTCGGAAGCGCTGCGTCCAACCCATCTGTCTGACAGCGAATTCAACGATTGTCGTGAGTGGTTTCGAATTATGAGAAACTAGCTTTTGGCAAAAAAACGATCGTTTTTCTCTCCTCGCTGCCTTGCAGCTCGGAGGATTTTTGGGGTCGGAGATTCGCGTGGCGGTAGTCCCACTTCGCCCCGCTATCGCGGTGCTACGAGGGACGAATTTATCGGCTCGCCTTGCGAGCGTTGACCCTTCGACTCGCTCTCGCTCGCTCAGGGTCTCCGTTCGCCTCGAAGTGAGGGACGCGGCTTGCCGTGAGCGAGCGTAGCGAGTCGAACGGAGAGGGGGGGATTCGAACCCCCGGTACCCTTTGGGGGTACACTTGATTTCGAGTCTCCCGGAAGCAAATCTCCACAGCACCTCACAACTTTCAACAACAGTCATTTCAACGAGTTGCGCGTTTTGACTATTCGGCAGCTGTCGGGGATAATCGGTGATTATTGCAGCCTAGTGTCCCAAATTTGTCCCACAGCTACGTCCGAGCTAGCTCTCACTCTCCGGAGGATCATCATGCGCGCAGCCCAGTTCTTTTGTTTGCTATCGGTGTGCCTCATCACTGCCAGGTCTGCGGGTGCTGAAGTGCTGTGTGTATCGAAAAGCGGCGGGGTGAAGGTTCGAGAAGGATGCAAGAAGGGTGAACGTTCAGTGCAGCTTGCGGTGCCTGGTCCACAGGGGCCGCAAGGACCTCAGGGTCAGCCGGGCGCAGTCGGTCCAGTCGGTCCCAAAGGCGACACGGGAGCAGCTGGTGCTACGGGATTGGTTGGCGCGAAGGGCGAATCGGGGTTAGGAGCAATCTCGGTTTACGATTCGAACGGTAAACTAGTGGGACCGGTTGTTGAGTTCGGCCTGACGAAGGTTCGAACACTTTTCTATGTAAATGGTCAGCGGTTTCAAGCCTTCGTCACTCCGGGGGCGATCGAACTAAATGCCGCTCCAGAGTTTACTTCGGTGGACTGCACCGGTACGGCCTACGTGAACGACGAATCCGCTGATTTTGGATTTGCGCGAAGCCCTCTTCTGTTCGATCCCGGCCTGACTTTATACGAAATCGATCCGTCGATCCCGCCGGTGCCTTCAGAATCAATCAAGTCTTTTTCAACCTCTCAAGGTGCGTGTCAGCCAATCCGAAGTTCTGGAGGTCTAGTTTACGGCATAGTACCGAAAATTGATTTAA
The DNA here is from genome assembly GCA_046328905.1 of Bdellovibrionota bacterium. Taxonomy (GTDB): domain Bacteria; phylum Bdellovibrionota_C; class UBA2361; order SZUA-149; family CAZDWZ01; genus JAXLVP01. Next base: position 1,667,377 of record JAXLVP010000001.1, on the reverse strand, counting down.
CAAACCGTTGGGTACCTCCGTTCTCTGTTTACTGAATGTTTGCAGAACACTTTTAAGTCCCGCCTAGTTACTAGAGTGGTTTGCATCGTCGTCGTGTGCGGAGAATAATCGTCTGACTTTTAGCTTTGTATCCAACCACGCGTTTGTCTAGGGAGCTCGATGCAGCTTAAGAAAATCGTTCTGTCGTCGGTCACCGCCCTTGTTGCTTGCGGTGTAGCCGTCAGTATCGCCTATGAAAAGCGAGGTGACTCGCCAGCCGAGCTTGAAAATGCGTCACTTCGCTTGAATTTGGTTGCTAAAGAGCTAATCGAACGCCAGGCTAAATTGATTTCGAGCCGTCCCGCGTTAAACGGGTTGCCTGGTTTACCACCTCCAGGATTCTTTAATCGAAATTCAAACCAAAATTTATCCGAGGATTACTCGAATAAAATATCCGATGACGCGCACAAGAAGGACTTACCAACTTCAGAGACAATAGTCCGGCCCGAGGACCTGGTTCCAGTATCGGAAAGACTTGAAGGGGCCCTCACATCGCTCGAATTCTTTAATCGAAATCGCGTACTTGCTCGAATGCTTGTATCGTTCCCTATCGAGCAATTCGGTGATTCCGCAAGACAGATTCGAGCATTCAACCGATACGCTTGGGACAATCGCAATGAAATTGCCGAGGAACCATTCAAAATTCAAACACGTGCCGAGAGAACTGAACTTGCTTTGAAATTCGGTTCGGCTGCTCTGGTTTTGAGTTTTGCTATCTGTTTCGCTTTCTTGTCGCTCGTAACCTGGACTTGGTACTTTTTCCTCGAGCGTCTGGCAGAGTTGTCAGCTGCGATTCGAAAGTAGTATTAAGTTGACGCGAGTGGGATGGTATCAGGTCAACCCACCGTGGGCTCCGGCTTGGTCACCACGAAGCGAATGGGTGACGCAGGCAATCTGGAAGATCGACAAGCGACGTACCCTCCATGCTACATTCGTCGCACCATATTTGAGTGGCGGTTACGACTCTCCGATGGTGCTAAGCCAGAGGCGCCCTACTGGTAACATCTCCGCAGAATGACCTTCTTCAAGAAGGTACAGATAAAAATCGTCAAACAGGATGCATGTGCGTTGACGATCCGAATTATCATTGGAACGCATCGATCTCGCTATTAGGTTGAGGTCATCGGGAAGCTGTTCAGCGCGGAGAATCTGACGCCAAATCTTATTACGCACGGACTTGGCCACTTCTTTCGAAAACTCCGACGTAAGGTCTTGACTTTCAGAATCTCCCAATGAGACGAGTGCACGACGAAATTCTTGATCCGCCTCGTGATTAGAGACGCTACCTCTACCCGCAGCAAAATTGGCACAGCTTTCCCAATCACCTTGGTTCCGAAGTTGATGCAGTTGTACTGAGTATGCAGCAATCACTCTTCGCACTGAGTCGGCTTTGGCTGTAGGGCCATATCGCCTGGCGTATCCGATGTACTCCTGCAATACTTCCGTTCGCGTTTCGAAGAGATGATAAATCCCTGCTACGCAAATCAGTGCAACGATAAAAAAAAGCGAAGTGGTGAATTTCATTCTCTTCTGTGTCGATCAGGGTTTGGAATATATCGAGAAACGCCGAAAAGCATAATTTCACCGACCGTCTTCTAAGCGGCGTCAACCAGCTACTGGTTATGCTTACCGCTAGTTGATGCGGGCGAAAAGGTCTACCTCAAGAGCAATTGATGCATGGCCTGACCCCAGATGGAGTCTCCCGGGGGCAAACCTCTACAAAATATAGCGGGCGCTCGGGATAATTATTTCGGACAGTTGCACCATTTGACTCGCTGTAAGGTGTGGGGAATAATTGCCCGTTATGGTAAGCTAGTTCCCCCAAAAGTGTCCGGTGGGACGCCTATTCGCCGACAACGGAGCGCCACCTATGACCCGCCGACACGCAATTCTTTTGTTTTCTCTTTTTTGTTTTGTTGCTCCCGCGAACGCAGAAACGTTCTGTGTGAGCAAAAGTGGCTCAGTGACACTTCGAGCGGTGTGCAAAAAGAAGGAGCGACCGATAGCCCTTGGAATTCCGGGTGCGCAAGGAATTCCCGGAGCGGCGGGACCTCAAGGTGAGAAAGGCGACAAGGGAGAACAAGGACCCGAAGGGCCTAAAGGTTCAACAGGGCTTGAGGGACAAGTGGGCCCTCAGGGACCGCAAGGAGAGAGGGGCCAACAAGGACTGCAGGGCCCGATCGGCTTGACCGGCCCGCAGGGAGTCAAAGGGGACAGTGGTGCTCCCGGCGCTCCAGGGCCTAAAGGCGACAAAGGCGATCCAGCGAATGAAGAGTTTCTGTACGACGCCACCGGTGTGCGTATCGGAAAACTTCTTCAGTATGGATGCGACGGCTCAGGTGCCCCTTATTACGTCAGCGTGTCAGTCGACCTTGCGGGAAGCGGTTACTACTTTTGCGCGACTCGCGACTTTCTGAGCGGCAAGTATCCGGGTGAACTCTATGTGTTCTTCGAATCCGGCGACTGCACGGGGCCCGCGTTTGTTCGTCAGAGCATCGCACAGAACCAAGCAGAAGGATTTTTGCGTCCGCCAGTGGTCGTAGGTGCGAACCAAACTTTGTATTCGGTCGATCCTAACGCTCCCTCTCAGTCGGTGATTGCGCACTCTTACCGGATCTTCAACGCGAGTATTTGCTTCTCGATCTCGATGAATAGCGAACAAATGGTGCCCGCCACGCCGGAGGTGGATTTGAAGACGCTCTTTACTCCACCGTTTTCGATTCTATAACTAGCTGATTACGGCATTTGCGTCCGAAGCCGCTACTCATTTTCATTAATAAGGGATCCCATGAAAAAACTATTACTCCTATTCCTTCTAGTTCCAGTGACTGCGAATGCGACCACGTATCAATACACTACGCTTACAGCCGGCGGTTATGTGCAGGTTTACCATCTGCCTAACGGAAACTTTGAGTCGCGCCAATTGGTCGGACCAGTCACCGTTAGCGTGAACGACGTGAATCTTCTTCCGAACCAGGAATACAATTTTGAGATCGAAGCTGACTTCGATACCTCGCAGATCAATACTTTCCCTAGTAACGCTCCGCTTTCGACTCTTGAGCACCTGTTGCTAAAAATTTCCGGTCCGATTGACGACATAGACAGCAACGCTAATTACTTCGATGAAAATACCGGCGCATTTTCCAGCGAAGTAGTGACCGTCGCCGACTGGCTCATTAATGGCGTCTCTCACGTTGAGACAACCAACGGAAAGATTCAGGGGACTTCCAACAATGGCATAGTTAGTTTGTTCATTCGAAGTGTAATCAGCGGCGGTCAGGGGGAGGTGAGTCCAGCGCTTCCCGGAGTGCAAATACTAGAAGTTGGAATTGATACGACTCTCAAATTCGACGGTCCCGTTAGTTCGGTTCCGGAACCTGCGACGTTAACGCTCTTGGCCATCGGTGTCACAGCGGCTAGAAGGCAAAAACGCTTAAGACCGGTGCTTTAAGCGGATTAGTTTCAAGCGCCTCGATCCTTGGTTCACTGAACCTTATTGGGAACGTCTATGTTCAATCGAGCAAATTTACTGAGAATACTAGGTGCCTCACTTGCCGTTTCCTGTCCCCTAATCTCGCAAGTCGTTCTGGCGGACGATGTTCCGCGCGAAATGATAGTACCGAGGACTCTTTTGGACAGGCCACCCAAACCTAAAGTGGATGCAGATTCCTGGATTATGCTTGAGATATATCCAGGTAATCCGCCACGCGTCGACTTATCCGCCTATTTTTTGGACTCTAGTTTTGAGCGAAATCAAAACCTCTGCGAAGCGACGAAGCGCGTTTTTGAGGGTGAAGCCACGCGGATTCGAGTCGAGCAGAAACGCGTGCTAATCGGATATCGTTTGTGTCTACCCCTCATAGACGCAGTCGAGAAAGGTTACGTCGGAAACTAACGAGACTGAGTTTAGAGGCGAACCGAGAAGCCGTTATGCGATTCATTTTGAATCCCATACATCTGTTTTTTTGGAGTGTATCGTTAGCTTTGTCGGTTGAGCCTTCCGCGGTAGCCGCAGACGCAGCTATTTCCTCCCGGGGTAGCATCGGGCCTTGAATATCTGCCCGCGCAATCTGGCTGCGACGTTGTAATATGCCACATCGCTGTTATCAAACTCATGGGCACTGAAGTATAAAGTCTGAGACTGCGGAAAATACGTTAGCATCCACGATTCTCTATGCGCGGTGGATTTGGAATCGTTTCTAGACACTTCATAGAAAAAAGTAATTCTGTAGTCATCCGCACTGAGCACTTGAGCCGAGTGCTTGTTCTCAATCTCGGGTAGCAACCATCCAAATATGCTCAATTCCACAGCTTTCGGGGCGGGAAGTGAGTCAAAAGAGAGATACATTTTGGACCACGCCTGCGTCGCTGGCAGTTCAACGTATTCTAGGTTCTTGTAGTCGTATCCGCAGCCGTCGATAGCTGATTTGCCGGGTGCGTCGGCTACGCACGTGATCGCAATCGGCGCAGCTCGCACATTTCCGATCCATAGCAGTACGCTTATCAGAGTCACAGCTAGCTTAGCGACGTGGCTTCTAATCATAATTTTCCTGAATCGTCGGAACCCACTCGTCGTGCTGACAGTCGGTTTGAGTGCGGAGCTGACGGTAGCGTTGAACTGCAGGTGTTTCAAATAGAGGCTCACCGGTAGAAGTTACTTCAGAAGATTTAGCTCATCCAAAGCAATTCAGCGACCGTTCCGCTGTTCATAACGGGTCACGTATAGCTGATGCGTTTGCCGCAGAACGTTTCGTTCCTTGAATCCAATGAATTGAGCCAGTCTGTTGTGTCCTTCAAGCAGGTGATAAGGAGTGCCGCACTTAAAACCATGCGGAAAAGTAAACTCAGCATTAAAGTTCTCCAGAATAATAGGTGGCACTGGCCAAGTGCCGTGGTCGATAAAGTATGAGCCTAGTCGGTCGGTACGTTCGCTCTTTGCTCTGCCGGTGAAGTAATTTTCTTTGTACAACATCACGCAGCTAACGTTCCCAAAGCTCGAAGTTGGGATGGCGTCTGTTTTCCAGGTTTCTAAAGTGAAGTTCAGAGAAGGAAAGTTCAGCCAGTCATACTGAGCTACCGTCTGTGGATGGTCGTAGAACCACTGAGTTAAAACAGGGAATGGGAACTTTGGAAGCAACGCGCCAACACGCTTCAAGTACTGTGCTAACGGCTCTTTCACTAAAGTACGGTTATCAAAGATTGGAGCATAGCGACTTGTTGCCATGGTGGAGTTTAACGCGAATGAACGATTCAACGAAAGATGATCTGAGGGCGCTAGCAACCGTAAGGGCAGCCCAGCGAGCTTCGCGAACGGCAGCAAATCGCCCGGAGCGAGAGCGCAATGACGTCACCACCTTCTTGCGGTGTCTTGGCGTGGACTTTGCTCAGGACGAGGTGATTTCGTCTTCGACCGAGCCGCCGGATGTCAATTTTCGCGATGCACGAATTGAGCACTGTGAAGCGTTTCCGGCCGATCGAAGAATCGGAGACGAGCTGAAGCGAGATGCGACGGCTATAGAGGAAACGTTGCAAGTGCTCGAAGAAGACCCTGAGCAAATTGGCGTTGGTGCACCAGAATCGCGTCATCCGCTGAATTCCGTATATGTGGAAGCACCGTCTATTCAGGCGTCGTTGCTCAGCCAAACGAGTCTGAACGCGATTCTTTCTTCAGCACTTGAGTCGAAATGTCGGAGATACGCTCAGGCCCTGGACCGAGCTCAACTTGACTGTCTTGTTTCTCTCATGCACGAATTTGCGCTAATCGATACCGTCGGAGAGTTCGAGGTGAGTCAGGCTATAAAAAAACAGGGTTGGCGAAGCGTCTCTTTTTTTAAACATCCGGTCGCGTGCGTTGCCCATGTCACGAAAGATGCCCCAGAGTTTTTGCGTTCGAGACTTGGGTCGTTTCTGATGCGCGATAAAGAGGCTGCTTCGACAGCTCCAAACTCGATTCGATCGGTTTGCTTCGTGGATGAAGAGGCGAAGCGATTGCAGGATGCGCTCGGTCTTATTAGCGCTGCTCATGCGCATACAATTGCAGAGCTAATCGGCACTCACGATGTCGACACGCTGACGCAATTTAAAGTAAATGCTGGAGTGGAAGCCGTTCGGGAATTGGAGATTGATATAGATCACATCGCGAAGGGCGAGTTTTGGGAGACCTGGTTTTATTCACGTTTAGATACGTGGCAAAAGCTGAAGAGCCACGTACCCGTCGTGGCTTCCAGCTAAGGTGCCGAGTTCTGCCCTGACTCGCAACTGATCCTGATTTATCGCTAGTTTGAGCAGTGGTGTTTGGAAATTGTCCCGCGGAATGGGTTAAAGCTTCAGCAATCGCCCGAAGGTCAAAGTGGAAATTTAATGTTGTTTGAATTGACATCAGACAAGCATATATCCGCTTTATATTCTAGTTCGCGAATGATCGAATGAGCTCGTTCCCAATTTACCCCAAACTCTTTACTCTTCTCTGAAATCCAAGCATCGTTCCTAACCACATGTTCCTGCCAAGTGAGGTATGCACCTCCAAAATCGATAATGCAGGGGACGTGGACGACACTCATTTCGAAAACAAAAAGTTCGTCGTCCCAATTGAATAGCCGCGGAATGACAAAGCCCTGGACCGACTGAATGTTTCGATCCGCAAGGCGGCGGTAAACGCTTACCTCTCGAAAATAGCCGCTGGTCAAATTGTAAACTTTGATTGCGCTATTTCGCTCAGTTTTAAAAACCATACCTTGAGCCCCATGACCCAGTTCAAACGAGATACTTGTATCGTTGCGTTCGCAGTAAACTTGGCCCTTTGCTGTTAGAGCGTGTTTGTCGTAAATTAGACTCATGAGCCTAGCAGCTAAAAATTACTCTCCGAACGTATTAATTTACCTCGAGTGGGGCGACCAAAAGATTCGGCTCTCGGATGTTCTAAATAATACTGCTACGCTTTATGAACCGGTAGATGCGGTTCCTCCCGGCGAAATGGCCGCGCTAGTATTCCAAATAGATGATATTCCACACCGTGACTTGGTGCTTCTCGATGAGGGTATCTCTCCCGATAGTGACACAATCGCTTTTTCCTATCCCCGTGATTCCGCACAGTCCAACTGACTAGGGCTATGCTGTAATCAGATGACATGAGCCCCAACATTCATTTGGCTTGCGACTTAATGTGCAGTCAGATTGATAAAATATCTTCCACGGGCAGGAAGCAGCTGCCGCTATTCATCGGCAGGAATGAAGTCATTCGACGATACGCAAAATACGCAAAATACTCATATCGATCGGTTCTGCGTATTTTGCGTATGGTTATGAAAGTCGAGAAAGCTTCGGATTGATTTCATATCGTTCGCTTGGTCGTCCGGGGCCGGCAAACTTCTCATCCACGCGGAAAATCATACAGTGCTCTTCAAGCACTCTGAGAAGAGGGTCGAGGGCAGGCCGCCGTTTAAGGAAGCTTCGATTCTGATCGTAGGCGTCCCTTGCTGAGAACGTATATCCGCGGGTCCGTAGCATCCAGTTCCGAATTCTTCTCGCGCCAGCCAATTCGGGCAGTTCTTCCATGGCGTCAAAGACCCGGAGAGCATGGATCTCTAGATTCATTCCCATTCGGATTGCGGACCACATGTCAGTTTCGCTTATAGTCAATACACTAGCGCCTGCGTGTGCTATTCGCATCACGTGCAGTAGGCCAGCGATTCGACAAACCTGACCAGGGAGTTTACTGGCCCAGTCGGTGACGGGTTCAAATCGTCCTCCGGGCTTCAGATCCGCTTCTACCTTTCTCGCATAGTCGCCGAAAAGTGCAGCGGCCTCCTGAGACAAGTTCAGTGTGCTCGGCCCGCCTCTTACTTTGCTGTACCGCGCGTCGAGCAAACCACGAATTAATTGGCGCCAGGCTTGTTTCAGCTCTAGCGGTACTGGTTTCGTATCCAACGTACGTGAGCCCACTTTGCTTTCGGGCCAACAAAACAAAAAACGAGCGAGGAATCCGCGTCCACGAAATCCGTCTTTGTCACGAAGACCGAGTACGACGTCAGGTTGAACACACAAACCAAAAGTCAAATGGGGAAAATCTATGAAGGCGCAACCATTGCCCCCTACTCTATCCCGGCGAATTGACGAATTTGCAGAATGACCTTTCAAACAGGTGTCTAAGTTCGGACTTCCCTTCTTGTCATATCGACCAGCGATGGTTTCAAAGATTCCGCCTTCGTCGCTTAGAATTGCCATGCACCCATCGTGATTTGCGAGCAACTCCGTTAAGGCTTCGGGCGTGGTATCATCTGAAAATAAGCGAGGAGGGCGGGGAATGGCCACTCGCATGGCCGAAAGTTGAGTCAGCTGTTCTATCAGCAAGGATCGTTCTGCCTCATCAGTAGATTGCTTTACACTCTTTGTGAGCTTTTGTTTTTGCGCCTCAAGTACTTCGGCTTGTGCTTCAGCTTTACGAATTTCTGGCTTCAGCCTAACCGCCTCTTCTTTCTCGTATTGCCTTAAAGGAGAAACGATTTCGGAAAAGACACTGCTCTTACGATTGCCAGGCGGCAAGGCTACCAACGTCCAAATTGGCAATGGCTCAGTGTGACCTACTCGAGTTTCCACTGCCCACGTTCCCTGCGCGCAAGCGGCGACAACCGACAACGCGATCATTGCGCTCAGTTCGATCGGTGTTTCGCTATAGTCAGCTAGCGCAGTTAAGAACTGTTCGACTGGCTCCGGAAATACGTTGCCCGGCCAAGATAATATATGCCCCGCTTCCAATGGTATGGGGTCGGGCCACGATTCAGGATCTAGATCCGTTGAGAGATTGTCTTGTGGCCTGGAGACCTCTGAACCTAGGTTCAGCTGGATCATTGCCTGACTATTTGATATTTTCATCGTTGTTCGTCTTCTTAAAATGTTGTTTCGAAAACGCTCGAATTGGCTCGAAGTCTTCGCTGGCCATACCTGCCTTTTCGAGCGTTCTTTTCATTTCAACCAAAATGCCCTTTCGCTGAGTCACATCGATAGCGGACGGAATACCGCTAATGACGTATCCGACATATTTGTAAATAGTCGCTTGAGCGAACGGGATAAGGTCAGAGAACTGTTTTTTCCCCTCGGTCACTTTCGACCGCGCGTATTTTGTGAGGAAGCGACCCACTCAAAGAACGCTTGTTCATCGATAAGAACTCTGCGACCGATACGGCGTATCACCTTCTCGAAACCGTTTTCTTTCGCGAAAAAAACGAGATGTCTCAGACCGCCGACGGGCGGGTACGGATGATATTCGGGCCACTTGGTGAGCGGGATTAGTCGTGAAGTGGATTCGTTACGGACAGACGTTCTGCATTCCTCCAAACAGTTAGTGCAAGCAAGGTCGTTGTCGCTTCTGACTGTTGGGATTAGCAGAACACTGGGGCGTTTGTTCCCACACTAACCATTGGTGTGGTGATACTAAAAATTTAGTGCGGGGAATTCGGAGTCGGATCTACTTTTTTTTCTTTTCCTTCAACATTCGAAAGGCTGGACGGATAAGTTCCTCCATTTTGGGAGTTGAAAGCGGCGGCTCGTTCCGGTCCTTCCAAAATAAAAGACTTTTCTCGTTGATTAGCCTGACGACTGCGGCGACTGACTTACATGCCCCCGGATCGTATGCCATTACTGAAACAGCAGCCTTTAAGACTTCAATTCGTGCCTGGTCAAAGCGTATTTTATTGCCGTGGGGTTCAAGTTTTGGGGGATGTGCCGCGGCTTGTTCTGATTGCAGCTCTGAGAACGCCTCCACTAACGGCTTGGGGAGAGGCAGTTTTCGGCGTGTCGCCCAATTAATAAAGTCACTAGGGACGAAAGAGACAAATTTTTTATCCTCGTAGTTTTCGACATTACGATGTTTCCCCGGCAACTCCGGGGAAAAGGCCGCGTCACTGATTTGTCTGAAAATGTAATCTCGCACATAGCCGTATTCTTCAGCGCTTGTTGGATCCTCTAGCGGTGTATTGGCCAACAGGAGCTGGACGCACTCGTCGATCGTCCAATAGGGGTAATTGAGGAACCGTCGAAACCCTTTCTGCGGATCGTTAGGATCTACAGTAATCATAGTTTACCGAACATTCTTTGATTCATTTCCGCTACGATGTCCTGGATGCTGTTCTCCGTGAGGTGGCTGTATCTCTTCACCATGTTCAGAGTTCGGTGACCCAATGCCTCGCTAAGTTGCGCTAGCGAAGCCCCTTGTTCGGCGAGCCTTGTTGCGAACTCGTGACGCAAGTCGTGAAACTTCAAGTTATCGATCTTCGCTTTGCGGACGGCATTGAGCCACGAAGTGTGAAAATTGAGAGGCTTATGAGCATTGCTGGGAGACGGGAAAACCAAATTAGTGTGAAGCCTCCGAACCTTCGAATGCGACTTTAGCTGTTCCAGAGTTATGCCCGAAACGAACGTTGCTCGTCGGTGCCCGTTCTTCGTCTGATGGATCAGGACCTTTCCGCTTAAAAGGTCGATGTCGTCCCAACAAAGGCTAGCAATCTCGGTTTTCCTCATCCCCGTTGCGAGAGCCATGCGAGTGATGAGCCCCAAAGACTTGCATTCGCTTTGGTCCACGGCGGTCAATAATCGTTCTCGCTCGTCATCGGTGAGCCAACGCACTCGGCCACGCGACTCTTTCAAGCGCTTCACCTTTCGCATGGGGGATACTTCCAGCCATTCCCACTCGTTTACAGCGACGCTCAAAAGATGACTCATCGGAGCCAGTAACCGATTGACTGTCGATGCCTCTCGCTTGGGGCCGTTCTGCGTCTTCACGTTTCTAAATTTGTCTCTGCATTCACAGAGGACTTGAGCGGTAAGCTGATCTAGCGTGAGGTGACCGATCTCTTTCCTCCATTCTTCCAACTGGACTCGCTGATGCTGCATTGCCTTCGACTTTTCCGGCAACACATCACGACAATATCGATCGATTGCTTCCGCCACGGTGTGACGGCGGGCTTCTATGGTGCGCGTGTAGCGGCCTGCGCGTACCTCTGTTTCGATTTCTGCGGCCTTCTGTCTCGCGATGGTAAGATTGGGACAAGTGATGCTGACGGGCTTTTTTAGCCCTTTAATGCGGATCTTTACTCGAACAGATTCTTTTCCGTTTCTGTCTTTGCGCTTTTCGAAAGTGGCCATCGGATATCCTCAAAAGGTACGGATAGCGTACCGTGAACGGCAGCGACAGGCAACACAAGACCAGCAATCAAGTTGATACACTGTATAATCCACTGAAATATATACAATTAGTAACTGTCCCACCCGACAAGGGACAATCCTGGGACACTAGACGCCGAAAAGGGCGACGTTTTGCGACACAAGCGATTTAATATTGATTTATAGGGCCGATTATGGCACGCGCGCGTCGCGCGCGCGTAGTGGTGGTGTTACTCCAGTTGGAGTTAGTTGTCCCAAAAGTGTCCCATGGCAACTGATCCGGGCTGCTATGAGAGAAGCAGAAAGGCAGAAACAAAAAAGGCCCTCCATCGCTGGAAGGCCCATTTTATCTACTTCAAACTATGAACTAGGTTCGGAGAGGGGGGGATTCGAACCCCCGGTACCCTTTGGGGTACACTTGATTTCGAGTCAAGCACCTTCAACCGCTCGGACACCTCTCCAACGAGTGCCTCTTTTCTGAGACAACCGTTGGAAACCCCGAGCGGGTTCAAAAAGCTAGGCCCTGTTCCTACACTTCAGGAAAAAACTTTTCAACAATTCTTCGGATTCGCTCTTCAGGACCTCGGGGTAGACAGTGATTTTGTGCGGTAATTGCGGTTGTTGGGAGAGATCGAAGAGGGAGCCGACCGCTCCCTGCCTTGGATCCCAGGCGCCGAAATAGAGATTTTTAACGCGTGAGAGGATCATCGCGCCGATGCACATCGAGCAGGGCTCGAGCGTGACGTAGACCGTCGCGTCGTCCAAGCGCCATCGGCCGAGCTTTGCGCTTGCTCGCTTTAGCGCAAGCATCTCGGCATGGAGGGTGGCGTCTTGGCCTGCTTCTACCTCATTGAACGCAGTTGCAACGATGTTGTTCTCGACGACGACGATAGCGCCGACTGGGACTTCGCCGAGCTTTTCGGCCTTCCTCGCTTCCTCGAGCGCGGCGTGCATCATCTTTTCTGCGTCGCTATTGATCATCGTAGCTCTGTTAACAGCTCGGGTAATGCTGCATCGAGCCCTGACACGACGCGCGTCATTTGCTCCATGTCGAGCTTATCCATCGTGTCAGATTGCTGATGATAGTGAGGATACCGAAACGGAGCTGTGTCTGTGATCATCAGTGCCGGAGCGCCGATATCCCAAAAGCGCCCGTGATCCGACCAGCCTATCCCTGGAATCGCTGCCGGCGCTGCAACACCTTCGGAGGGGATCTGGCCGTGATTGCGAAACGCTCCGATTGTTTTTCGGACGAAGCTTCCTGAGCGCATGTTGCCTACAAAGCCGATGAAATTTCCCATCGACGGATAGAGCAGGGAGAAAGGGAAGGGATAGCTCTGCGAGCCGGCCGCGTCGGAGAAATATCCGATCGTCTCGATGGAGAGCATGCCGACGATCTTCTCGGCTCGTTGCGCAGCGGCTCTGACGTAAACTGCGCTTCCCTGTTCCTTCTTTTGAAAATAGGGGGGCTCCTCGTTCACAAAAAGGACGAAACGTAGGTTGATGGGCGGATTGCTCTGCTTTGCGTTCGAGGCGAGCTCGAGAACGGCTGCAGCGCCGGTGGCATTGTCGTTTGCCCCCGGACACGTTTGGACGGAATCGTAGTGAGCGCCGATGACGAAGGTCTTCGTATTGTCGGTGCCTGGGATGAGGACTTCGAGGTTTGCAACTTCATGCCCGTCGGTCAGCGTATACGGCATGCGTTCGACTTTGAACCCGGCCGTTGTCCAGTGATCGGTGAGATATTTCTCTGCGGCGATGAGGCTCGGATAAACTGTGACGCTCCGTGCGCCGATTTCGTTTGAAAGTTTGGCGATGTGGTTGGTGAGACGTTTTTGCAAGGCCGCGTCGACGGGAGTAGGGGAGCCGTCGAAGGACGTGCCGGGCATGTAGGTGACCCAGAGCAAGATCGCTACGAGGGTGAGGGCGGCGGAGATTCGGAGAGCGACGAGATAGCGGTTGCGCATCGGGGTTGCGCGTCTCGCTGCTTTGCAGCTCGACGTTTGCAGTTCGTTGGTTTTCTTGTCTTGCCGCGTTGCACCTTTGGATGCCGTTCCAGCGGCTCTGTCGTGCTTCGCGCGCTTCGCAGGACTGATCCTCAGCGCTCGTCATGCGAGCGCTGAGGATCGGAGAGGGTGAGATTCGAACTCACGGACCCCGTAAAGGGTCGCCGGTTTTCAAGACCGGTGCCTTAAACCACTCGGCCACCTCTCCCCACTTCGCCCGCTGGCGCGGTGCTTCGTGGGGTGTGCCCACTTGAAGTAGCGACTTGATCCGCTTGCGGTAAGAGACGCATCCCGAAGCGCGTGCTCACCGAAGTGGGGAAAAAAGGACGCGAATGTTTTGAAGAAAAAATGCACCCGGAGCGATTCGAACGCCCGACCTGTTGGTTCGTAGCCAACCGCTCTATCCAACTGAGCTACGGGTGCAAAGAGTACAAAAATAGGGGTGTAGGAATAGCCTTTTCACTCCATCGGATCAAGCCCAAAGACACATGTTTTCGGTGACTTGATTAAGCAGGCCTGAACGGCTATAGCAAACAGGCGGAAAAATGAGCCTGTCCGCCGATATACCCGCATCTCACCGATGCGGCATAACTTCGCCCGTCGGAGCTTCATCTTCAGAATTGTGTAGCTATTTGCGGCTGCACAATTTTGGAGAGGTGGCCGAGTGGCTGAAGGCAGCGGTTTGCTAAACCGTCGTACGGCCAAAAGCCGTACCGGGGGTTCGAATCCCCCCCTCTCCGATCCTCAGCGCTCGCGGAGCGAGCCCTGAGGATCGTCCCTCGTAGCGCCGCGAAGCGGGGCGAAGTGGGACAACGTCGCTGGACGCGGCACGGCCCGAAAGTGCGCTCGTGGAGCGAGCCCTCAGTAGCACCCCTCGTAGCACCGCGAAGTGAGACGGCTCCGCCAAAAGCAGCGCGACAAAAAAATCACGAGATCCGTATAGCGAACGCGTGAAGCTGTCGCTGTCCTTGCGCCCAAAAAAAAAGAGCTCCCAACACAGCAAGCCGAACGGTCCGTACTTCCACCGTCCAACTCACCGCGCGTGGGAGCGCTTTCGTTCGCGAAAAAACTATCTATCCGAGCACTGCCAGGAGCACCGACACTTCGTCGACCTCGGGCTCGCGTGTTCGGCGGCGATTTTCGAAGAGCGCCACTCTGGTGAGCTCCGCGGCTGCCTTTGATGCGTCGATCTCGCGCAATCTTGCGGGAGCGACCTCCGGTTTGCGCACAGGATTTTTCTGCGCTGCCTGAGACATCTGTGACAGCACCGAAGTGAGACTTCGAACGCTGCGATCGGTTTGCGTTTCGCCTTTCTGTTTCCGGTTCAACTGCAACAGATCAAGCGGAGTAATCCGTGACGTTGTTGAGCTTTCTTTTGATTGGGGCGGAACGGCGGCGAGACGGGGCTGAGTAAGAACTGCCATGACAACTCCTTTACGGCGAACTGCTTATCCGTGCATCCGCGCGAAAAGCCTTTTCACGCGGGGCCCTTCGTGCCGAAGCACTTAAAAAAGGGACAACTTCCTAGAAAAGAGAGTCGGAATACCCAGATTCGAACTTGAGAATTGGCGCCGGTCGTAAAAAAAAGTTTATGCCGCTGGTTAAGCAGCTGTAACTCCTAGCTATTTGGACGCCCGATGACCAGCTCCAGGGCCTTCGCTTCGTCATTCGTCGGTAGTTTGCAGGTCCCCGACTCGCAAATATAAAAGGTCGTCTTCCCTTCGAGCGCTTTCTTCCCGCGAAAGAGGGCGAGGGTGCTCGTATCCTCCACATTGGTACCTGCACCGAGTCCGACGACTTTGTTCGGAAGGAACTTCGCGCGGAGCTGGCGAAGGAAGGATTTGGCTTCGGTCGAATCTTTTGAGCCGATGATGGCGACCTCCTTAGACCGATCCAAAAGATAATCGACAGCGATGAGCGTGGTAGCGAACGCCGATGGGTAACGCGCGATTCCGCCTGCTGCTGCCGCGACTATTTTTTCAGCTCGAGCGCGCAACTCTCTGTCTAAGGTGAGATCGCCCAGCCTTAAAAGGTTCAAGGCCGATACGGCGTTTCCTGAAGGCTCGGCACCGTCAACGAAGTCCTTGTTCCGCGCAATCAGAAGATGCTCGTCGGCCGAAGCGAAGAAGTAGCCGGATCCATCTTCGTCCAGATGATGTTTGTCTTGGGCATGCTGGAGCTCGAGCGCAAACGTGATCCAGCGCTCATTGAAATCCGCTTCGTAGAGATCGATGAGCCCCTGAATAAGAAACGCGTAGTCATCGAGGAAGCCGCGCACACTTGCTTCGCCGTCACGATAGCGATGGAGCAGGATGCCGTCTTTCCAAAGCTGTTGATGAATGAATCCTGCCGCTTTCTCCGCAGCCCGAAGGTATGCTTCATCGCCAAGGACTTGGTATCCGCGCGCGAACGCCGAGATCATGAGACCGTTCCATGATGTCAGCACTTTATCGTCGCGGTGAGGCCGCTGCCGCTTTCCGCGGGCCGCAAGAAGCTTCTGTCGCGCAGAAAGCACTGCCGGAGCTTCTCGGTCAGCCCACGGCTGCGCGGCAGCAAGCGCGAGAATGTTTTGATTGTGTTCAAAATTTCCCGAGGCGGAGATTCCGAAAAGAGCTTTGGTCGCGGCGAGCTCTTCTGCATTGAGCAGCAACGCAATTTCATTGTCTTTCCAAACGTAAAACTCTCCTTCCTTTCCGACTTCGCCTGCATCCTCGGCAGAATAGAATCCGCCTTGCGGATCGGTCATGTCTCGTAACACGTAGCCCAGGGTCTCACGTGCGACCGACGCGAACATCTGATTTTGAGTTGACTGGAAAGCTTCGAGATAGGCGACCGCAAGCTGAGCGTTGTCGTAAAGCATCTTCTCAAAATGCGGAACGAGCCAACGGGCATCAGTCGAATACCGATGAAAACCGCCTCCGAGCTGATCGTAGATTCCACCCTGAGCCATCTTCTCGAGCGTCTTTACCGCCATTGCCTTCGCGCCGGCATCTCCGGTTTTTCGCGCAATCCGGAGCAACAAGCGAAGGCTACCACTGGGCGGAAACTTAGGAGCTTGGCCGAATCCGCCCTCCCGCTCATCGAACAACGAGGTTAACTGTTTCAGGACAATGGTGAGCGCCGTGTCATCGATTGGAGCAGCCGTCGAAGGAAGAGCGGATTTTTTCAGCGCTTCACTGAGTTGATCTGCGGTGTGAAAGATCGCGTCTTTCCGCGTCTCCCAAGTCTCCGCGACCTTTTCGAGAAGCATCGTGAACTGCGGACGCGGGAAGAAGGTGCCTCCGTAAAACGGCTTCCGATCCGGAGTGAGAAAGACGCTGAGCGGCCAGCCGCCTTGGCCGACGAGGCTTACCACGGCGTTCATGTAGATGCTGTCGACATCGGGGCGCTCTTCCCGGTCAACCTTGATGCTGATGAAGTGTGCGTTCAGCACTTTCGCGAGGTCCTCATTTTCGAACGAGTCCTTCTCCATCACGTGGCACCAATAACAGGTGGAGTAACCAATAGAGAGGAAGATCGGCTTGTTCTGCGCCTTTGCGGCAGCGAATGCTTCGTCGCCCCATGGATACCAATCCACGGGATTGTGCTGGTGTTGGAGGAGATAGGGACTCTTTTCTTTTGAGAGGCGGTTCGTGTGCATCGGGGTGTTATCGCTCATGGCTTGATTGATGGGTATGAGGAGGATGATTGCGAGGAGGAGAGTGCAGATGGTGCGGGGCACGCAGTTGCTCCGGGGAGGGGAGGATTTTTTGGGCTTTGCTGCGCTCGCCCTCTCCAGTTTGCGCGAGCGTTCCTCGGGGTGCCTCGCTGTTTTGCAGGTTGGCGTTTGATCCTCATGGCTCGCTCCGCGAGCGCACTGAGGAACATTTTAGCCTTCGATTCGCTCTCGCTCCCTTCGACAAGCTCAGGGCGGGCAGGGTCTCCGTTCGCCTCGAAGTGAGGGTCTCGGCTTGCCGTGAGCGCTTGCGCCGAGCCCGGTCGAGGCGAGCGTAGCGAGTCGATTTGACCCTTCGACTCGCTCTCGCTCGCTCAGGGTCTCCGTTCGCCTCGAAGTGAGGGTCGCGGCTTGCCGTGAGCGAGCGTAGCGAGTCGAACGGAGAGGGGGGGATTCGAACCCCCGGTGGGTTTTATCCCACACACGCTTTCCAAGCGTGCACCTTAAACCACTCGGACACCTCTCCCCAGTTCGCCCTCACTTCGCCCGCTTCGCGGTGCTTCGTGGGGCATGCTGCACCAAGTACTTTCATGTGCTTCGTGCGCATATTTACGTCGACGCATCCGTTAGCACTAATTTTTTTCCTGAACAACCGGGTCAAATTATGTTTGTTTCTTTTTGTCCTAACTTGCTCCCAGGGCCCACCTGCGATACCTTAACTGGCTTGACCGGGATTTGTGCAAGGAGACTCGTGAACCCCGCCAGGTCCGAAAGGAAGCAACGGTAACGACACCCTTCTGTGTCATAGATCCCGGTTTTTTTGTTTTTGAAGGCGGATCTCGGGCGAATTCCGTCGTTGCGGGAGATTAAAAAAATCCTCATGTGCAGTAGCACACTCCGGTTTTTTTAATTCCCGCGCCTAGGACTTCACCCGATCTCCACCTTCAAAAACAAAAAAAGAGGTGGTTGGCGGGGCGGTTTCCGTAGAAAGTGAGGGAGGATCTCTCGTGCGCTTCGCGCACATCGGCCGTGGGGTTGGTGTGGCGGTCGTGGGGAGACAGAGCTTTCTCTCGTGCGCTTCGCGCACATCGGGCCTTTGGGGTTGGCTGGGCGTAGTGCGGAGACCGAGCTTTCTCTCGTGCGCTTTGCGCACATCGGGTGCGACTCTCTTTTTTGGTCTTACAGGCTAACGAAACTTACAGAGTAGTGTGTCTTACCTCGTTCTTGCCCGTAAATTTCGGCCGCAAACTTTTGCTTCCATTGTTGGGCAGGAGCACATTACCCGTGCGTTAGCGAACGCCATTCTTTGGAATCGGGTTCCTCATGCTTTGCTTTTTACTGGGCCGCGGGGTGTTGGGAAAACTACATCTGCGCGGGTGTTCGCTCGGGCTTTGAATTGTACTGGGCGGGCCATTCCTGCCGCCAGTGAGGTTCCGGCTGACGCTGATTCCTCCAAATTTGTTGAGCCTTGCGGCGAATGTTCGAACTGTAAAGAGATCGCGCGTTCTTCCAGTATTGCTGTCTGGGAGATCGACGGTGCGTCCAACAATAGCGTTGAAAACGTTCGCGAGCTGATTGACTCTCTTCGCTCGCTTCCTCCTCCGGGTTCGAAGTACAAGATCTACATCATCGACGAAGTCCATATGCTCTCGACCGCGGCGTTCAACGCGCTGCTCAAGAGCCTTGAAGAGCCTCCGCCGAATACTATTTTCATCTTCGCGACCACTGAGCCTCACAAGATTCCGGATACTGTAATATCCCGCTGTCAGCGGCACGATTTTCGGCGCTTGCCGCTTACCATCATCACCAACACTTTGCGCGAGCTTGCCGCTGCTGAAGGTGTGCAGGCTGACGACGAGGTGTTCGAATTCATTGCGCTCAAAGCGCGTGGCGGGATGCGTGACGCCCAGACCATGCTCGATCGGCTCATCGCTTTTTGCGGAGAGAAGGCGAGCCTCGAGCTTGCGCAGCAGCTTTTTGGTGTCGTCGATAGCTCATTCTTTTTCCGGCTCAGCGACGCCATCTTCAAACAAGACGCGGACGTCTGCTTTGAGCTGCTCGACGAAGCATTCTCTCAAAGCCTTGATGTTCGCGCATTTGCAACGGACTTTGTCGTTCACTTTCGTAACCTGTTGCTCCTCTCGATGACGCATCGGTCGTCGCGTCTCGGCGAGTCCAAGCTTTTGCGTCTGCTCGAAGTTTCCAAGCGTGACTTTGAACAGCTCATGCGACAGGTCGAAACAGTGGAGAGCTTTGACCTGCAGCGTCTCTTCGACATCGCCGAGAAGACTGCTGAAGGAGCGCTCCGAAGCGAGTACTCTCGATTCGTTTTCGAAGCGGGCGTGATGAAGATGGCTTCTCTCCCGTCCCTTCGGCCGCTGGCAGAGATTGTCAGCGCCCTGGAATCGGGCGGCAGCGGCCGGCCACCCGGGGGTGGTGGAGGTGGAAAGCCGCGGCCCACAGCTCCTGCTCCCGCCTCAACCGCGCGCCCGAGCGCTCCAGTTCCGACCGCACAAGTTGCACCCGCTTCGGTTGCTGCTGCTCCCGCCGCAACTGCGCCGATCTCGCCGGAGCCGGAAGCAGAGCCGGAATATCGACCGCTCGAATCTTTCAATCCTTCGTGGCAGGATTTCATCAACTACCTCAAGGGCACTCGGAACGAGCAAATTATTGCGGCGGTCCTGCGACGCGCGTCACCTCTTGTTTTTAGCGCCGGTAAGCTGACGGCCGAAGCTGCCAAGTTCGATGTCGAGATGTTGAAAGACACACAGACATTTGCGAGTTTGAAGAGCTGCCTTCAGGGTTACTCAGGCGTCGCCGAGTGGGAGATTCGGTTGAACGTTCATGAAGCCGCGGCTCCGCAGGGCGCGGAACGTCCGGCAGCGAAGAAAGCTCCGGGAGTCGAAAAGAAGGGACTGCTCGTTCCTCCGGGCTCCATGGTCGCTCTCGAAGCGGAAGCCGACCGCAAACGCACTCTGCAAGTCGACGGTGAAGCTCGCAATGAGCCGCTCGTCAAAGCGGCGCTCTCGATGTTCGAGGGCAGCACAATCGAGAAGGTTTCGATTATCAAAGAGGGAAACAACTAATGGAATTTCCGGGCGGCCTCGGTAAAATGTTCGAACAGGCGATGAAGCTGCAAGAGAATATGAGCAAGCTTCAGGAAGACCTCGAGCATCAGGAGCTCGAAGCCAGCGCGGGCGGCGGTATGGTCGTCGTGAAAGTCAGCGGCGGTCAGAAGATTCTGTCGCTGAAAATCGATCCCTCTGTCGTCAATCCAAATGACATCGAGATGCTTCAAGACCTCATTCAAGCCGCCGTCAACGAAGCGATCCGCAAGTCTCGCGACCTGATGAAGTCTGAGATGTCCAAGCTGACCGGCGGGCTTCCGATACCCGGATTCAATTAAGGTCAGTCGGCGGTATGGCTACCATGTCATTCCCTCCCGCGCTGCGCCGCTTGGTCAATGAGCTGACCAAGCTGCCTTCGATCGGTGAAAAGAGCGCGATCCGCCTCGCGTATCACCTCCTCATGCGTGACCCTGCAGAGAGCCGAGCGCTCGCAACCGCCATCAACGATGCTCGGGAGCAAACCAAGTTCTGTGAAGTGTGTTTCGCAATCTGCGAGGGAACGATCTGTAGCATCTGCAATGACCCGAATCGAGATCGCACTGTGCTCTGCGTTGTCGAGAAGCCGTCGGATGTTCTCGTTATCGAACGCAGCGGCGGGTACCGCGGTTTGTATCATGTGCTCCACGGTCTCTGGTCTCCTCTTCGCGGTGTCGGTCCGGAGAAGACGCGGATAGGTGATCTATTTCGCCGTCTCGAGGCGTCGAAGAAAGAGAACGCCGATCCGATCGGCGAGGTTGTGCTAGCGACCGGTTCAACGGTCGAAGGCGACGCCACTGCGCTTTATATTGCGAAGGCGGTTTCTGATCTCGGGATCTCAGCGACGCGTATCGCACAGGGAATGCCGAAAGGCGGTGAGCTCGAGTTCGCAGACGAGATTACTCTCAGCCACGCGCTCGAAGGCCGTCGCTCCTTCGGATAATCCAGTCTCGAATCACACCACGAAACTTTCGCCGCTTCACGTCGACCGTTCTGGCCGACCGACGCCTGTCCAGCGCACGTTCATCTCTCCGTTACATCACGCAGCTCGAGGCGGCTCCGTCGCCCTTGGAATCCGCATTGCCAAGGTATCGGATGTAAGCGTTATCGCGTCGCTCTTGCGTTTCGCTCAAGCCGTGCGGGTAACCCAACAATCGGTTCCTTGAATACGTTCCTCAACAACGTGGTTTTTCCGGTCTATCTCAATATATCGCAGCTCCCGACCGGGGCTCTTCTTATTCGAGCAGAGAGGCTTGCGTACGCTTGACGCACCTAGGTGTACGTGGGATTTCTCAGCTCGTTTGTAGTAACCCATGTTGTAGTCGCCATCGGCAGTTAGCGCTGCTCAGCAGATCCGGTTCCGCAAAGGCGTATCGGGGCGTCGGGATGGAGGCATGCAACATGCACCAGTAGTTGCTGTATGTCCGAAGCCGTTCAACCCTCGTCGTATCCTGCACTCCATCGCGTCTTGCTCATCGAATCTCGATTCAGCACCCGCGCCGAGACTCTTAAAGCACTCAAAGCAGCGAATCTGTTCGAAACAGTCGTTGAGCCGTCATCGCTCGAGGACGGCCTCAACCAGCTGAAGCGCATGGAATTCGATGCCTGCATCGTCGGATCTTCCGTGAGCCGTGAGCGCGCAGAGAACTTTGTTCGGGAAGCAAAGACTCAATCGCTGTCGCGGGACTGCGCCTTTTTCGTTCTTGTAAGAGAAGGGGAGGAAGCGTTTGTTGTTTCGGCTCACCAAGCAATCGTGTGGCCGACATCAAAGAGCGAATTCTTCCGCCTGATGATTCTCGGCGTTGTCAAAGCAAACGCGAACAGTCCGTGGGCAGCGATCCTCGAACGCGATGGCGGCGTTCCGGTAGAATATCGCGAGAGCGCAAGCCAATCGCATGAGCAGGACCAAAGCCCGTCTGTTGCATCGTTGCTCTCAGCCGAGAGTCTCGTTGACCTGCAGGAGATCGCGTCGCGTATCTCGAGCAAAGAGCTCACACTCGGCGCTGACGGACGCCCCGACGAAAAAGCTCGTGCTGCTCTCGACGCAGTCATCAATCGAGTTTTCTCTGCCAACCTCCGCTCAGCGAAAATTGCTGAGTTCCGGGCTTACTTTACCGACGCGCTCGACATCTGGTTTGCGGATTGTGTCCGTTACTCGGTGGAAGTCGGCACGAACAATCTCCGTCGCAGCCTCCTGAGTTGGGCGAAGAACTAAGCTCTTCGTTCAGCCTTCGTTCTGTCTCAGCGCCTCTTCGAGCACGCCGTGGCGTAATGAGAAATGCGTGATGCACAGGGTCGAGACTTTGAGAATGTCCATCACTCGAAGCAGCACCGCGCAGCCCGCGAGAATAACCTCGGCTCTGACCGGCTCCATGCCCGGGAGCCGAAGTGTCTCCTCCTCGTTCAGTTCGCAAAGAGTATGAAAGAGCTCATCGATTCGTGCACGCGAGATGACTGCGCGCCCGTTCAGTGTGTCGCACACGCCCAGGTTTTCGAGGGTGCGTGCCGTGCCGCTCGAGCCGATCAGCTGGTCACAGTGATACTTCGCGGCCAACGGTTGTAACGCCTGAAGCTCCTCTTCGACTTTTTTAGTGAGCGCGGCGACGATATCTTTTCCCGGGGGTCGCCCCGGCTCTTGTTTGCCGCGTAGAAATTCGTTGGTGAGTCGCAGCGCACCAGCATTGATACTGATCGTGTCCTCAATCGTGCGGCCTGAGGTGAACGTGATTTCGGTGCTGCCGCCGCCGATGTCGACAAGCGCGACCTTCTCGGGCAGACCGGGCTCGTTCGCAAGTATGCCGATCGCGGTCAAACGGGCCTCCTCATCGCCGGATATCACCCGAACCTGAATACCGGTTTCGAGATCTATCTTTCGGAGGAGCTCGCTGCTCTGAGGTAATTCTCGAAGAACCGCGGTTCCGACCGCGATGATGCGAGATACTTGATGCTCGTCAGCGAATCGGCGGACCCGCCGGAATTCCGCAATGAGTGAGGTTTCTGGATCAGAACCTGCCGTGCCGGGGTGGGTAAGATAATCGCCGAGTCTCGGCATCGATCGATAGCGAGCCACCAGATGCGGCCGCTTTCCAGGGGCTGTTTCGGCTACGTCGAAGCGCAGCGAAAGGGTGCCGAGGTCGACTATACCGAGACGCATAAATGTATTATACAGTGCAGGCTTGATTTGACAGATTTCTACATAAGGTAGGTTGACAATGCGAGAGAAAATTAAATTAGTGTCATCGGCGAAGACCGGTCACTTCTACACAACTACCAAGAATAAAAGAAAAAATACCGAGAAAATGGAGGTCAAGAAGTTCGACCCGATTGCTCGGAAGCATGTGACGTACAAGGAATCGAAGATTTAAGCAGTCTTTTAATATTTATTGGAGGCTGCAGCTCACGTGAGCACATTAAATCTGAAAGACCTCAATCTGAAAGATCTCGCCGCCATTCTCGAGATGCTGGACAAGCATCAGGTCTCGGAATTCAAGCTCGAGCGCGGTGAGGAGAAGCTGTTTCTGCGTCGCGGAAAATCTCAGGAGCGGAAGGTCCGCTCGATGCCGGCATACCCGCAAATGGTTGTCGCTCCGCAGCAGATGCCGTCGAACGTCATTCCACTCGTGAATCCGGTTCAGCCCGCAAAGGAGCAGAGCGCAGTCCAGTCGATTTCGACGACCGCAGCCCAGCCGGCGGCCGCACCGCAACCCGTTGAGGTTGCAAAGCGAGCGCTGAAGGAAATTACTTCGCCGATGGTCGGAACTTTCTATCGCCGTCCGGCGGTGGATGCTGAGCCTTACGTTCAGGTCGGCGATACGGTGAAGAAGGGTGACGTGCTTTGCATCGTCGAAGCAATGAAGCTCATGAACGAAATTGAGTCCGAAGCGCCGGGTAAGATTGTAGAGATCTGCCTTGAAGACGGCCAAATGGTCGAATACGGCGAAGTGCTTTTTCGTATGGAATCAGCCTAGGAGCAGGTCTCGTCCGAACGACCTCTCGCGGTGCGCGCGAATCCTTCGAGTGAGTGTATAACTCCGTTGGATGGCGTCCGTGCCCGATGAAGCCGTGCCGGGGCCGCGCGAACATAGCTCGGCGCGATTCCGCGACCGAGAATTAACGAAACCGAGGATCAGGTAGCGACTGAATGGCAAAAGGAATCTTTCGAAAGGTTCTCATAGCGAACCGCGGCGAGATCGCCGTGCGGGTGATTCGCGCATGCCACGAGCTCGGAATCCGGACGGTGGCTGTGCATTCGACCGCTGATGCGAGTGCCCTCCACGTTAAGCTGGCAAACGAGAGTGTTTGCATCGGCCCGCCGGCATCCACCGATTCGTATCTCAACACCACCGCTATCATCTCCGCAGCCGCCGCAACCGGCGCAGATGCAATCCACCCCGGTTACGGATTCTTGAGCGAGAATGCCTCGTTCGCGGAGATCTGCGGACAGTGCGGGATCACATTTATCGGACCTACCGTTCGCAACATGTTGCTCATGGGCGACAAAGCGCGCGCGCGGCGTCTGGCGATGAAGCACGATGTCCCGACAGTGCCCGGGAGCGACGGTGCGGGCGTTGAGCCTGCGGTAGCTTTGCGCGAAGCTGAGCAGATCGGGTTTCCGGTCCTGATTAAGGCGACAGCGGGCGGCGGTGGCCGCGGAATGAAAATCGTTCACGACCCGGCGGACTTTGTTCGTTTGTTCGAACAGGCGAAGCGGGAAGTGGAAGCGGCATTCAACGATCCGAACGTTTACGTTGAGAAGTTCATTCCGAACGCGCGTCACATCGAAGTTCAGATCGTCGGCGACAAAGCTCACAACGTCATCCATCTCGGCGAGCGAGACTGCTCCATTCAGCGTCGCTATCAGAAGCTGATTGAAGAGTGCCCGGCGACCGGTCTCAAGCCGGAAGTTCGAGCGCGGCTCCATGAAGCTGCGGTCCGCCTCGCAAAGGCGATGAACTATACGAACGTCGGGACGATGGAGTTCCTGTTCGATTCGCGCACGGATTCCTTCTACTTCATCGAGATGAACACCCGATTGCAGGTTGAGCATCCGGTGACTGAGATGGTCACCCTGACCGACATCGTGAAAGAGCAGATCATGGTCGCAGCCGGTCGCGAGCTTTCGCTTGCGCAGGAAGGCGTCCAGATGTACGGCCACGCGATCGAAGCTCGGATCAACGCCGAAGACCCGGTCAGCTTCGCCCCGTCTCCGGGAGAGATTGTCGGCTACCACCCGCCGGGCGGATTTGGTGTGCGTATCGATTCTGCAATCTACGACCGCTACAAAGTTCCACCCTATTACGATTCACTGATCGCCAAAATTATCGCGCGCGGTGCAAATCGCGAGGAAGCGATTGTGAAGCTCTGTGTAGCGCTCGATGAGTGCATTATCGGCGGTATCAAGACGAACCTCGACCTGCACCGTCGAGTGCTCAATCATCCGGAGTTCCGCGCAGGCAGGCTGCATACGAAGCTCCTCGACGATATCCTTGCCCCGAAAGCTCCAAACGAAGTGAAGCGGGCCGCCGGAGAATAACCGATGGTTTCCCAGATCATGAAACGGCTGTGCTCGAGTGTGATCGCTCTGTGCCTGTTCGTGGCACTCATCGTGCGTCCGGTCTCGGCCGAGCAGAAGTCGACTGAGCTCCCGAAGCTTCAGGTCGCGGACACCGTCTTCGACTTTGGGACCGTTCAGCAGGGAGAGAAGGTCGAGCATGGCTTTACTCTCAAAAATCTCGGCAGCGGAACCCTCAAGGTGGAGCGTGTTCATTCATCCTGTGGATGTACCGCAGCCGTCATTGATTCCGATACGATTGCTCCCGGCGGCAGTACCGACCTCAAAGTCACATTCGATACGAGCGGGTTTCAGGGGCCGAAGATCAAGACGGTGCGGATTTATACGAATGACGCGAAGCAGCCGACGGCGCTTTTCACAGTTCAGGGAAATATCCGGCCGGATGTGGAGCTGAGTGTTCCGCGTCTCAACTTCGGAGACATCAAGCGCGATGACAAGCGCGAGCTGCGGATGACCGTAAGCACTGCGAAGAGCTCCGGTGTGAAGCTGCTCAGCGTGACGAGCCGATCGCCGTATCTCGAGCTTGCGAGCGACGACGTTACTACCGGCGACTCGATTGGGAAAAAGATTACGGTCAAATTGAAAGGTCCCCTTCCGGTCGGAATGCTCCGTGATCGTATTGTCGTGAAAACCTCGAGCGGGAACAACCCGGTCGTCAATATTCCAGTATTCGCCCGAGTGCTCGGTGACCTTCAATTGAAGCCCGCGCTCGTTTCGTTCGGCCTCTTGGAGGGTCCTTTGAAGGCGCCGCTTTCCCAGACCGTACAGGTCGACAATGTCACAGGCGCACCGCTCAAAATCACTTCCGTTGAATCCGACAATCCCTCTGTGCAGGCGGAGGCGGTGAGTATTCAGGATGGCAAGGCCGTAGGAATTAAGGTAACAATAAGAGAAGACCTGACCGGAGCTTTTCGCGCGCGGGTTAAAATTACGACAAATAATCCCGATGCTGACCAACGCCAACTTTTCCTGCCGGTGTACGGAATCATTAGCCGTCAAACGACCTAGATTCTCTCTCCATCGGGGATTCTCGTTTCATCGGCTTCTCCTTACAGCGACTTTCTTCCTCTCCGTTTCGCAGCTCGCTTTCCTTGCACAACCTGCAGCAGCCCAAGATGATCCTGCGCCGAACGCAGCCGAATCCGCGACGCCTTCTTCTGTCGACGCTTCTGCGAGCGGAGCAAGCGAATCCCAAGGCACGCTTTTCACTCCGCTCGGCGAGAAAATTAAATCGGTCCAGTCCGGTGAGACGCCGGTTTCAGACCTCGTGAGTGACCTCATCTCCGGCGCCGAAGCTGATACGCTCTCCGCTGTCGAGCTTCGTTATCTCGCGTCCACCTTGCCGACCGTTGGCGCAAAGCTTTCAGGACCGCTGCTCGAGCGGCTACCCGTATTTCTGGCGAATGTTTCGGTGGAAAAATCGCGTGGCTTCCTCTCGCTTGTCACGGCCGTTTACACCGAGAAGAGCCCGGTGTTCACGGAAGTCCGGCGTCAGATCGATCTCGCACGTCAGGCTGACGAGCTGGTGAGCGCGGGGAAACGTGACGACCTTCTCAAGCTTGCGGCTTCGGTGACCAAGCCCGGGGAGAAGACAATCGTCAGCAGTCGGCTCTCGAAGCTTCTGGCGCAAGGTGATCCCGGCGGGCAGACCCCGTTCGAATCGCTGAAGAAGCTTGGAGAAGTGGCCAAGCTCACAGCCGATCCGCAGGTCACTGCGTCCGCAGTCAAGCTGATCACTGAGCTCGAGTCGCAGGCGCGTGCCGGCTCGCTTGATTTTGACGGCTGGACGCTCGACGATCCCGCGGTGAAAGCAGTCGTTCGCGCGGCAGAGCAGTCTTCCCCCGACGTGAAGCTGACTATGGCCTCACTTCTCGACCTCCGCATCCGTCATATGTTGAGCACCGGGAAGGCCGAGAAGGTGACCGATTCATATCTCGAATTGCTCGAGGCTCGGCCCGACCCGAACACGGCAAATGACGATCTACGATTGTTTTCTGTGCTGAACGCTGAGGGTGACGATGCTCGACAATTCGCGATGGGCCGACTGGAAGAGCTGCGTTATTCGAACAAGCTCGGAACGATCGGCCTGCTGCGTGTCTTCCTGAAAGGATACTACGGAAAGGGTGGACCGATCTTCCTTGTCTCGAGTGTAATCATCGTTCTTCTTGTGCTGGCGTTCATGCTCATCCGTCCTTTCTTTATTGCCGGCGTGTCTGAAGCCATCGCGCATTCCGAAGAACGCCGCTCCGAACCGAGAGGCGGGCCGACGAACGCCTATGCCGGTGGACCAGGTGGGCCGGCCGACCGGGCACGCGCAGGAAAGATGCCGGGAGGACATATGCCTCCCCACATGCAACAACCGCAGAAGAAGTCTTTCTTCAAGAAGAACGACAAGCCTGTTTCCGGGTATGCCCGCGGTCCGGTCGAAGAGGACGAATACACGAAGCTTCTCGGTATTCTCGGTTTGGACGACTCGGCGAGCGAAGGGCAGATCAAAAAAGCTTATCGAGCCAAGGTCAAGAATTTGCATCCGGACACCAAGCCTGGACAAGAGACCGAGGACCAAGAGTTCATTGAGCTCAAAGAGGTCTATGACCGGATCCTGCAGATCCGCGGCTCATGGTTCGGCGGCAAACGTTGAGCTCAGACCCGGAGACAGGAGAGCGGAATCGTCCGTTACGAAGCCTCTCCGCTCTCCTCCTTCTGAACATCGTTATCGGATTCATTGCCACCTGGTGGGCTCTCCAAGACGGCACATCCGGCTTGCGAGGATACTACTACTTCAACCGCTCATCCGAGCTGCAGCTAGCGGCTACCGAAGTACAGCCTACGCTCTGGTTTCCAACGGACAAGTTGATCTGGGCGGAGCTGTGGCGCAACTGGGATCCGCGAGTTACGCCGTACAAAGATTTTTCCGGCGAGTATCGAGCAAGTTGGCTGGGCTGGTTCTCCGTTCCGGATTCACGTGATTCCAGTGAGACGGTGCAACCGGGGCTGCGCGCCACGATCTATCCGACAGCCGAGTTTCGGGGAGCGCCGATAGCAGAACGCATCGTGAACGGCTTTGCCCTCGACGAAGCCTGGAAGTCGATGCATGTGCCTCTTGCGCCGAGGTCGATCGAATATCTGGGATCACTCTGTCTCGAAACGACGGGAGCGTATGGGTTCGATATCGAAAGCGACGACGGTGCTTGGCTCTGGCTTGACGGTCATTCCCTGATCGCGGACGGGCGATCGCATCCGACGCTGAAACATTCGGCTCGATTTGAGCTATCAAAAGGGTGTCATCGACTCAGGGCTCGTTACTTCGATGTCGGAGGCGGATCAAACTTTCGTATGCGATGGCAGCCGCCCGGAGGAGCTCTTTCCGAAATTCCAAGCAGCGCGTTGCGTCACCCCGTCACGGAGGGTGCTTCAATTGAGATTCATAGCTCGCTTCAGAAGACTTCTCTGCGCGTTGATGGTCTTGACCGACCCGTAGTGGACGGATTCGCTGTATTCGATCTTCCGCCGGGAAGCTATCCGTTTTCGCTCGTGGTCGAAAGCGGATGGGCGCCCGGCGAGCTACGCGCGAGCTGGCGTGACGCGGAAGGGCAGTACGTTGAAATCCCACGCTCGGCCTTTCGATGGGCCGAAAGCATTGCACCGGACTTTTCGCCGTTTGCCGTGACGATATGGATTGCCGTTACAGGCCTCGGGATGGCTTTGAGTCTATGGCTTTCGGCGGGTGGAAGCCGTGCACACGCAGCGATTCTGTTCCTGAAAGCACACTGGTATGCCGCGAGTGCCGGAGCAATTACGCTGGTCGGAGCGTGCCTTCGCTTCTACGATTACGATCGGCTGCCGGTGTTCGAATACACGACCGATGAGCTGAACAACGCTTGGCTCGGTCTCAATCTGCTGAAAGGAGGAGGCCCCATCGGTTGGGTGTGGCCCGGAATATATGCCAACGCCCAGACTCGGTTTTGGTTGGTCGAAGATTTCCTGATCGCTCCGTTCCATTTCCATCCGCCTCCACTCTTTCCACTTTTCGCCGGTGCGGCTGCAATCTTGGGAGGCGCCCGGGACATGTTCGAGGTGCAGCTTCACTATTACCGAATGCCGGCGGTGATCTTCTCGAGCCTTACCGTGCTCGCGCTCATCGTCTTGGGGAACCTGCTTTACGGCCGAGCGATTTCCCTGCTGTCCGGGCTCATCTACGCAACTCTGCCGTCTGCCGTCGTGCTCGGCCGGATCGCAAAGGAGGAAACGCTTCTCGCTTTCCTTGCAGTCTGCGCAGTCATTGCTTTTGTTTGCTACGAGCGTTCCGGAAACCGACGCCCGCTTCTGACCGCGGCCGGGTTGAGCGCGCTGTCTCTCATGACGAAGCAATCCGGGATTTTTGTGGGAGCTGCGCTCATCGTTTTCGCGGCTTGGCGGTGGGATAAACGGGCCATCGTGGCTGTCAGTGCCGCTGCGCTCTGCAGCGTATTGGCCTACTGCTTGTATGGCTGGTGGTACAGTTGGGACAATTTCGTGTCTTATGCGACTCACTATGCGGGTTATCGCAATACGTTGGTGTCGGCTCAAACGCTGTTCACCTCGTCAGCCCTCTCCGTCATTCCGGGCAACGGTTGGTTGCTCTGGCTTTGGCTTTCCGCAGCTCTCACTTTGGGAAGGACGAGGGATCATACGGTGGTTTGCCTGCTTGCGTACGTGCTCGTGTTCTCGGTTCTTACACCGGGGCAGTTCGATGGCTCGTGGTACCGCATCATCCTCTATCCATTTCTTGCTCTTTGCGGCGGATTCGCGCTGAAGGGAATCGTCGATGCACCGGGCCTGTTCAACGTGGGCCTTTTTTTGCTCACCGCCGGGTTTTCGACCATCCAGCTTGTGGTGACCGAGGTGAGTAGCGGTCCACCCAGTCCATTTGTCATCCGTGGGTTAACAATTGCCTCCGTCGCTTTTGTCTTCGTGTGCGGAGGTTTACAGGCAGATCGTTTCTCGCATTTCCGAAGGCCGCTCCTCATCGTAGCGGTCTGCACGTTCTTTCTGGCGAATGTGTATGGGGTGCTCTCTCTCGACCACGCCTTTGTCAGGCCGTATGGGCTCGAGATGTAGAGCGTTAGGGCTTCGCTCGCGCCAAAACTCGCCGCAACGTGCTCCGATCGAGCTGAAGCAGCGCTGCCGCTTTCGATTGGTTTTGATCGCAACGAGAGAGTGCATCCTCTATTAAGCGCAGCTCGAACGCCTCCACCTGCTGACGGAACGAACCGTGGATGGGGTCCGCGCCGCTCTCGGCGGCGCCAAACGTAAAGTCGCTTGAGTCGACGAAACGCTTGCTGAGATATTTTGCGCGATAGACAGCTCCTTCGACGGCCGCTTGCAGCTCTCGTACGTTTCCGTGCCAGGGCTGATTCTGTAGCCGTTGGAGCGCCTCGAAAGACAACGCCTGCACGTTCAAATCTTCCCGGTTGATGAGCTGCGAGGCGAATTGATGGGCGAGAGATGAGATGTCCTCCGGCCGCTCTCTGAGCGCCGGAATGGGAAGAGTAAAATGGGCTATGCGGTGATAAAAATCTTCGCGCAACTTCTTTGTCCTGACTGATTCCTCGACGGGTCGGTTCGTCGCTGCGATCAAACGGAAGTCCGAACGCAGGTCTCTGTTCGATCCGAGCCGGCGGAAGGTTTTTTCCTGCAGCACGTTGAGGAGCAAGATCTGGGTCTCCACCGGGAGCTCGTCAACTTCGTCGATAAACAGCGTCCCACCGTGCGCCTCTTCAATGAGGCCACGCCGATTCTCGACAGCGCCGGTGAAGGCGCCCTTTTGATGGCCGAACAGCTCGCTCGAGACGAGATCGGCGGTGCCGAAGCTTGGTTGGAATCGAAGAAAAGGAGCAGAGGGCAAGAGGCCCATTCGGTGGATTGCTTGTGCAAATACACCTTTACCCACGCCGGTCTCGCCGACCAGCAATACCGGCTGCCGGTGCGAAGCTGCGAACGCTGCTGACTCGATAGCCTTCTGCATCTTTGGGGAGCTGCTGGATAGCCCCGATCGCGAGGAGATGCGTTCGAAATCCGACTGAAGAGCCGAAAGCTTCTGTCGGAGTGAGTGGAACACCAGGGCATCTCGGACAAGCGCAACGAGATGCTGCGCGTCGACCGGCTTTCGGAGAAAGCTTGCGGCGCCGCACTGCAACGAACGAATCCCAAAATCGTCCGAGCTCTGGCCGGTGAGGACGAGGATACGGAGATTCGGGTTCACCGAGAGCAGCTGACCGATGAGGTCAAGGCCGCTTTGTGGACCCCGTTCGGGGTCGATTGATAGGTCAACCACCGCGGCCGGCGGCATGTGGTCCCTCACGAACTTCACCGCTTCGTCGCCGTTTGTGCGAAGTTCCATAGGGAAGTCTGCGCCGTGGCGGATCAAGGAGCGGATGAGCGCGGTAGTAGAGGTTTCGTCGTCGTCGACGAATAGCACAGCAGGGGGAGAGTCTTCGGAAAGACCCGTGTGGGGGCTGAGTGATGAGCTCACTGCTTAACTACGCCCGAATCTTGTTCAACCCGTCCAGCGCCGCGACCTTGTAGCATTCGCTGAGGGTCGGATTATTGAATACGCAGGCCATGAAATAGTCGAGCCCGCCTTTGAGATAGAGAACGGCCTGGCCGAGATGGATGAGCTCCGTCGCACCTTCGCCGATGATATGCACCCCGAGAACCTGCAGCGTCTCCCGATGGAAGAGGAGCTTGAGCATGCCGAGCTCGTCGCCAATCAGATGACCGCGCGCAATCTCCTTGTAGCGCGCGATTCCCGTTTCGTATGGGACCTGTTGTTGCGTGAGCGAGTCTTCCGTTTCACCGACCAACGATATCTCGGGGATTGTGTAAATTCCGTAAGGCAACGGCACGGTTTTGGAATCATCCGGAACATTGAATGCGTGGCACGCCGCGCTTCGGCCTTGAAGCATTCCAGTCGAAGCGAGCGCGGGGAAACCCACCACATCGCCGACGGCATAAATGTGCGGAGCATCAGTTTGGAAATGCTCATTGACCTTAATCCTGCCGTACTTGTCAGGCGTGATTCCCACAGCCGCAAGATTGAGGGAATCTGTCGCCCCTTGGCGTCCCGCAGAGATGAGAACCGTCTCGCAGATAATTTTTTTGCCGCTTTTCAGGTTCGTCTCTACCTGTCCATCCGGTCTGCGGGTGACGTTTGAAACCTCTTCACCGAGCCGCAGAGTAATACTGAGATTGCGGAGGTGATACTGCAGCGATTCGACAATCTCTCGGTCGACGAATGTCAGCAGCTCCTTTCTCGCTTCGATGAGCGTGACCTTCACGCCGAGCACCGCGAACATCGAGGCGTATTCGACGCCGATGATTCCACCCCCGACCACAACCAAGTTGCGTGGGAGATCTTTCATTGTCAGAACGTCGTCCGAATCCAGAATGCGCTCACCGTCATTTTCGAAACCGGGCGGATGATAGGGGCGAGTGCCGACGGCGATCACGATGATCTTTGCGGTTTTTGTGAGAATCGCGCCCTGGTTGTCGATTCGTATCGTGTGCGGATCAACGAAGCAGGCCCGGCCGCGAAGAATCTCGATCCGGTTTCGGCTGAGCTGATCTTCGATGACTTGGTTCTCGTGGTGAACGATGCTCTCGATCCGGTAGGTCAGATCGTTCATCGTAATCCGCGATTTCACGCGGTAGGCCGAACCGTAGATTGAACGCTCACGGAAGCCGGAAAGATACATCACAGCTTCGCGAAAGGATTTGCTCGGGATGGTTCCGCTGTTGGACCACACCCCGCCGACGACCTTGGTCGCCTCAACTACCGCAACACGCTTACGAAGCTTCGCGGCCTGGACAGCGGCTTTTTGGCCGGAGGGTCCGCTGCCGATCACGAGCATGTCGTAATCGAATGCGTGTGCTTCCTGTTCGCTGGTATCCGCCGCCGCCATAGAAACCGTTTATTCGCCTAGGAATAGCTTTTAGTCAACAAAAAAGCTCAAAAGTTAGTTGTAAGCTTGGGGAAACACGAAAGCAAACACGTTTGAGATGACTAGCGGAAAGGGAAGGGGCGGAAAATGATTTAGGTCGAGAGGCGGTGGGCATCTCGACCGTAGTGGAGTTCCGTAGGAACCCAGATGAAGAACGCGCTCGCCGCCGGCTGATTAGTGCCGGAGGAGCGGGAATAGGTCGTTGAATGAGCGGATATTCCGCCGCGGCACTTCCTCGTGGAGCAGCATGTTCAGCAGCTGCCGCCGAGCCTTGCAGATACGACGCAGCTCGGCGCAGGAGAGCTCACCTCGCCTGGCAGTGCCGTAGATCCGCGCGAACTCCGTGTCCCACTGCTCGCCGAGTGGCGGCAGCGGGTGCGCGCCCAGCCACCGTTTCCACTCGCGCGGATTCTCAGAGCGCTGAGAGTCCTGCGCGAAGGGGAGCGTATGTCCCATGATGCGATTCAGCTCCAGGAGATAGGGAACAGCGAAGTGCTTCTCCGGCTGCTCGATGCGCCTGGGAATGCTGAGCGTCGCCTGCGGAGTCTGTGAAACGATATGCTTATGATTCGGGCGCTCGCGCTCCCGATGAATGCAGCGACGCGGTGCGACTCGTAGGGTATGACCCATCTTTCTTCTCCTTGTGCAGGTAAGTGTGATCGGACGGAAAAAGGGGTGCCCTTTTCCGTCCGGTCCACTCGAAAAGCACAGCGGAGATAAATACTTGGAAAACCTTCAGCCCACCGATCTCGACAGGTCCGAGCCTCAGCTCAGCGCGAAGGCAGATCGAGCCTGTCGGGACGATGAAGATGACTACCCAAGGAAGAGAGAAGAAGAGAGGAGAAAGAGGGAGTGTAGCGGGTCGCGGTGTGTTTGTCATCTCTGCGTCCCCCGCGACAGTCTGCAAGACTGTCGCTACCACTGCGGTTGCATTTGAAAGGAAACATGCAACCACAGGGGACGCGAAGGACGCAGAGGAATTATTTGGACGCCAACTCCGTTGATATTCGCCCCATCAGATCTGGGAAAAGATTGCACTCGCGCAGCGCTGTATCGAGATGCGCCATGAGCTGCTGGTCCTCGAACGGGAGCGAAGGTTGCTTTCCGCGGTAGTCGCAGCTCGCCGTCACGCGGATCGATGAAGATGTTATTTCCAGAAAGAGTCGATCCTGCACCGCGGGAACCATTCCGAAAATCGAGCCCAGTGTGCTGCTGCGATAGCTCTCGAGGCCGAGACGTATTTTGTCTAATCGCAGAGGCAGCAATCGAGCGAGCAGGCGCGCCGAAAGGTTCGGGCGGATCTCTTCGAGCGCAGGGCTCTCTGAATGCTGAATGCGATAGACGATGTGCTTATCGCCTTTGAACGTTTCAAACTTGCTGGTGATTCGCAGGAAAAACGGTTGCTCATGAGGGGTCGCTCCCTCGCTTACCTCGTCTTCGGTATCGATCAATGCACCGCCGCCGAAGAAGATCTCCTCCTCCTGGGCGCGGCGCAGATTTTCAAGTGCACTTTGTTCGCTCTCGGGGAACTCGTCGTATGGGCGCCCGCGCATGTCTTCGAGCAGCACTGGTCCGGCACCCGGTTCCGCGACATGAAAACATTCTGCCGGAATGAAGTTCGGTGAGGTCGTGAAGAGCCGCTCGATAAAAGCAGAGATCGGAATCGCTCCTCCGGCCTGCGATGGACGCAGCTCTGCAGAGACAGTGAGTGTCTTCCGCGTACGAAGGAAATCGGAGTCCTTCTTCAGATCTAAGGAAAGATCAAGCATAGAAAAGTTGTAGCATAGCTTCCGTGCTCCCGCAGCATGAGACGGATCGTGTCAGACGGAAGATGCGAAACCAACGGAGGTCGTCGGGTGGATGAAAAAAAGACTAACGTGCTTTGGTTTCACGCAATAGCTCTTGGAGCACCGCTTTCAGCTGAGCATTTCCTTCGCCCTGATACACGGCGAGCCTTGCCCCCTCCCCAACTGCCCAAAGAGAAATCCGGGCGATGAGCCCGAGAAGCACGATGTAGATAATCCACGCAGAGAAGTAGGATGCGTTCAAAGGGGCGGCAACCACGTCGACCTCTGACGGAGTGCTGCCCGCAGACGGCTTTTGGGGTGGAGGTGCCGGCTCTGAAACCGCGGGAAGCGCATTCTTCGCTCGATTGACGAAATCCACAACAATCTTCATCTGGCCGACGAAGGCGTTCAAGTGGGTCTGCTTTTCGATCTCATTCGAGAACGTTGCGATAGCGTCCGGCTTCTCCATCAGCAGCCAGGCGCGCTCGACAACCCGCCAGGCGCTATAGAGACCGAGCACGAGGACGCACACACCGAGGAGGCGGATGAAAGTTCCCGACTTGCTTGTTGCCGGCGCGAAGTCCCCGCTCAGTCTGAGGTTATCCATCCGACGCTCCTCTTCGGATCAGCTCGGTTCGACTACAGGTCGGCTGACGGTGTTTGCTTATCAAGCAGCTTCGGGTCTACCCAAACGTCCGCGCTCGCGCGAAGGCTCTGAACAACGAAGGCCGAAAAACGTTTTGCGGCGGCTGCCTGTTCCGTTTCTGCCAGAGACTTCTGCTTCTCGGCGAACAATTTTTCGTCCGGCGGGGTTTTTGATTTCAGCATAGCCACGAAGTACTCGTCATTACCTTGAAACACCTGGTTCGCTACGGGGCTGGCCTCGTTGAGGCTGAACGCAACGCGCTTCACGTCTGGAAGCGAGAGAAACGGGTCCGTCCCTGTATCGGCTCGGGACGCCGGTGGCGTGGTCTTCACTTCGAGGCTGTTGGCTGCGGCGACCTGCTCCAAGGTTTTCTTTTCTTTGGGTGCCGCATCTTTCGCTGCAGTGCCCTTAAGCTCCTGCAGCGCGTCTTCGGCTGCATGTTTCGCGAGCAGCTTCGATTCCGTAGCCACGTAGTCTTTCGTCACGGTTTCCTTCACCGCATCCAGCTCAGGAAGGTAGCTTTCCTTCGCCTCGTTGATCTGAACGACGTAGTCTTGCACGCCCGCGCGAACTGTCTGCTTGTCTCCCGGCGAGAGAGAGATGACCTTTTCGGTAAGGCCGGGAGCGTCCGCCGGGTCTTCGCCCTTTGCAAGGAGCTTTTCAGTAGTTTTCACATCGAGATGCTCTTTTGCGGCAAAATCTGCGAGCGACATCTTCCGCGACGCTTCGGTTTCCATCCAACGCTGATAGAAGTTTTCAGATTCGACGCGCGCGTATTCGGGAGCGTCGTTCTGTCGAACTTCCCGCTCGATCTCCGGACGAACGGTTTCGAAAGGCTTCAGCGTTCGTTCTTTCACGTCGTCGATGAAAACGATGACGAGCTTGGTCGGCGTTTCGATAACATCGCTGTACTTGCCTTTCTCTACTCGCTCGGCAACCGATCGAACCTCTTTGTCGAGCTTCGAGACAACGGTCCAACCGAGGTCTCCGCCGTTCGCGCCGCTCTCTTTGTCCTCAGAGTATTGCTTCGCAAGAGCTTGAAAGTCCTCTCCGTTTTTCAGCCGTTCGACGATGGATTTTGCGGTCGCCTTCTTTGCCTCGTTGACGGCGTCCTTTCCTTTCTTGTCATCCGAGCCGCCGACCATCTCTTCGAGCGCTGAAGGCTTCTCAGGCTCTTTGTTGAACACGATCTCGCGCAGCTTGATCTCTTTCGGCTCGTAATAGAGGCTCTGTTTCTGGTTGTAGCGCTCACGGAGATCGTCTTCCGAGATCTCGACCTTATCCAGGAATCGGCTCGGTTCGAAAACGACGTACGAATAGCTTACGCTCCGCGGTTTGCGGTATTTGTCGGCATACCCTTCATAATATTGCTTGAGCTTCTCTTGGTCGGTCGTCACAACCTTCTTCTCGAAATCTGCAGGCTTGAACGAAACGTAGCTGAACTCGGCTTTGGTGTTCTGCTCGAGGAAGACTGCCTTGAGCTCCGGGGTGGTCGGCCGATTCAGATCCGAAAGCACGCTTTGGAGCTGACGCTCTTCCAAGTCCTGTCGCATCTTCGCTTCGAGGCCCTGACCGGTCAGTCCCTCGGAGCGCAGAAATGCTTCGTATGTCTGCTTGTTCAGTCCGAACTTCTGAAAGAACGGAAGCTGCATGATGAAGCCTTCGATCTGCGAAGTGCTCGCGGAGAGTCCGAGCGAACGGAGGAAGTCTCCGGCAACCTTGTCTTCGATGATGCTATCGACCGTCTGCTGCTCGAGATTGATGAATTGGCGGAGCTGCGAGAAGTTCGGCCCAAACTGCCGCCGATAGATCTCGGTCAGCGTCTGAAGCTGACGGTAGTATTCGTCGTATTGAATCTTATGACCGTCCACTCGAATTACGGTGTTGTTCGCGCTCTCTCGGTTGCAGCCCCGTGCATTCAGTCCGAAGCTCCCCATCAGCAGTGCGCAAAAGCAAGCGATGAGCAGGCCGGTGAACGATTTCTTGTATCGACGAATTTCTGTTAACATAGGTGCTGTTCTTCTATCTGAGTTTCACTCATGCACGACGCCGACAACCTGCGCCCGATTTTTATAAAGATTGCGCCCGAAGACATCGTTTGGCTGAAGTCCATCCTGGAGAGCTACGAAGATCTCGGAATCATTCGCACGCTCAACAAAGAGAAAGGGGAGATCGTCATCTTGGCGCTTGCCGATACGGAAGCGGAGCTGATGGGACTTCTCGATTCTCTCAAAAAAGATACCGACTTCCGCATTATCCCGGCGCCGGAGGGGCTTTGCGAGGACTGGCTGCTCACTGAAAACGCGATCGATTTCGGAATCGATTGACGCTCTCGAGCCTTATCCCTTCAGCTTCTTCTCCAGCAGCTCGTTTACCATCTTCGGATTCGCTTTGCCCTCGGTTTCTTTCATTACCTGACCGACGAAGAATCCAAAGAGCTGCGCTTTTCCGCCGCGGAACGCTTCGACCTGTTTTGGGTTGTTGGCGATAACGCGATCTACGGTGCTCTCTATCTGCGCAGGATCTGAAACTTGTGTCAGACCGCGCGTTTCGATGATGCTCTTCGGGCTTGCGCCGGTGCTGAACATCTCATCGAAAACGGTCTTTGCGATCTTCCCTGAGATAACGCCGTCATCAATCAACTTTACGAGCGTGGCCAAGTTCTCCGGGCTGACCGGGCAGTTCTCCATGGAGACGCCTTCCTTGTTCAGGCGGCCGAAGAGCTCGGTGGTAATCCAGTTCGCAATCGATGCCGGATTGTGATGGATGGTGACCGCGTGATCGTAGTAGCGAGCGACGTGTTTCTCTTCGGTCAGCAGCTCACAATAGTAGTCATCGAGCTGATACATCTTCTTGAAGCGTGCAAAGACCTGCTGCGGTAGCTCTGGGAGCCCGCCGCGGATCTTCTCAATCCAATCGCTGTCTACAATCAGCGGAAGCAGATCGGGATCCGGAAAGTAACGGTAGTCCTCAGCGTGCTCCTTGCCTCGCATCGAGCGAGTCAGGTTCTTGTTCTCGTCCCAGAGACGCGTCTCTTGAACGATCGTCTCGCCTTGCTCGACCATCGCGATCTGACGTGAGATCTCGTAAGCGATCGCCTTTTCGACATAGCGGAACGAGTTGATGTTCTTGATCTCAACTTTTGTGCCGAATTTTTCGGCACCGCGCTTGCGCACCGAGACGTTGGCGTCGCAGCGCAGGCTGCCCTCTTCCATGTTGCCGTCGCAGATGTCGAGGTAGCGCACGATTTGGCGGAGCTGACGCATGTAAGCGCCGGCTTGCTCCGGAGTGCGGATGTCCGGCTCGGAAACGATCTCGACGAGCGGTACACCGGCTCGGTTGAGATCGACATCGGAGAACGGCTCATTCTCGTGGTGAATGTTTTTTCCCGCATCCTCTTCGAGATGGATGCGCGTGATGCCGATGCGGTTTATCTCCCCCTTGATCCGCACGTCGAGGTGCCCCTTCAGGCAGATCGGCTTGTCGTACTGCGAAATTTGGTATCCTTTCGGGAGGTCGGGATAGAAGTAGTGCTTTCGCGAAAAGATGCTCTCTTTCTGAATTTCACAATTCGTCGCGAGCCCGAGACGGATCGCGAAATCGACGACACGTTTGTTCAGCACAGGAAGACAGCCGGGCAGCCCGAGAGTGACCGGGTCCGTCAGAGTGTTCGGCCGCTTCCCGGCGACAGTTGAGGACGTTGCGAAGATTTTGCTGTCCGTCGAGAGCTGAGCATGCACCTCAAGCCCGATTACCGCTTCGAAATCACTTTCCATGCTCAGCCGTCATCTTTCTCGTTTCAAATCCTACAGCTTTCTCAAATGCGTTGCCCGCTTTGAGCAGCAGACTCTCCGAAAACGGTGAGCCGATAAATTGAATTCCGATCGGGAGGCGCTGCGAGTCGAGCCCACAAGGGACGGACAACGCGGGCAAGCCGGCCAGATTGATCGGCACCGTGAAGATATCGGCGAGGTACATGCTGAGCGGGGAAGAGAGCTTCTCGCCGAGCTTGAACGCCGTCATTGGTGAAACCGGAGTCGCGATAATGTCGCACTTGTTCGTGAACGCCGCTTTGAAGTCGTTGATGAGGAGCGTCCTGACCTGTTGCGCTTTGCGGTAGTAGGCATCGTAGTAGCCCGCGGACAGAACGTAGTTGCCAATCAGGATACGGCGTTTCACCTCAGCCCCGAAGCCTTCCGCGCGGCTGCGCTCGTAGAGATCGGTCAGGGTTTCTGCGCTCGATGAACGATATCCGAAGCGGACGCCGTCATAGCGCGCGAGGTTTGAAGCCGCCTCAGCCGGCGTGATGATATAGTACACTGGGAGCGCGTGCTCGGTGTGTGGAAGAGAAACTTCAACGATCTCAGCGCCGAGCGACTCGAGAGTCTTGAGACCCTGGCGAACGCTCTTTTCGACATCAGGCTCGATCCCTTCGATGAAGTATTCCTTCGGCACGCCGACCTTGATGCCTTTCAATCCCTGACCTTCTTCTTTGCGAAGCTCGGCAAGGTAGTCCGGCACCTTCACATTCATCGACGTCGAATCGTTCTCGTCCAAACCGGAGATCGCTTGGAGAATAACCGCCATGTCTTCGACCGACCGTGCGAAAGGCCCAATCTGGTCGAAGGACGACGCGAATGCGACCGCGCCGTAACGGCTGACTCTGCCGTAGGTCGGCTTGAGCCCGACGACGCCGGTAAGCGATGCAGGTTGTCGGATCGATCCCCCTGTGTCGGTTCCCAGAGAGAGGGGGGCTTGCCCGAGCGAAACAGCGACAGCCGAACCGCCGCTGGATCCGCCGGGGACACGAGTCTTATCCCAAGGGTTGCGAACCGGCCCGTAGGCGGAGTGCTCGTTGGACGAGCCCATCGCAAACTCGTCCAGGTTCGTCTTGCCGACGATGACCGCGCCGTTCGCTTTCAGCTTAGCGACGGCAGTTCCGTCGTAAGGTGGAACGAAGCCCGCGAGGATCTTCGATGCGCAGGTGGTTTCAATTCCTTTGGTTACGAGCATGTCCTTGATGGCCACCGGGATGCCGGTGAGCACAGGCGCCTTCTCCTGCTGCGAGCTGATGGTCTTGTCGGCTTCCGCGGCGGCGGCTCTCGCTTCCTTCTCGGTCACCCGGATAAAGCTGTTGAACTCGCCGTTGGTAGAATTGATACGAGAAAGGTGAGCTTCTGTGAGCTCCGCTGCGGAGAAATCCTTCCGCAGCAGACCCTCTCGCATCTCTAAAACTGATAACTGAGTAAGTGAGTCCAAGAATCAACGACCTGAGGATTAAGAGATAATTTTAGGCACGCGAAAGCTGCTGTTTTTGAAGTCGGGGGCTAAGCTCTCCAGGTCTTCAACGGGGAGCGAGTCGCGGATGATATCGTCACGAAAGAAATTTACGACGCCGTGAACGTGGGACGTTGGAACGACTCCGCGAGTGGAGACTGCAGACAACCGTTCGACATACTCAAGAATGTCTCCGACCTCTTTGCACCGCACGGCAACTTCTTCGTCGCTCAGCTTGAGCGCGGAGAGCTTCGCCACGTGCCGGATATCTTTCTCGGTTAGACTCACTGTTTTAGCTCAAGTGGGTTAATGAGCCGCACGGACTGCTTTCGAAGCTCAAAGATGCAGGCATCCTGAAAAAAGCAGGTATACCGCGATCTTTGTCGTGTCCTCGGGAGCCAAGCTCCTCAAAGAGGATGCGTCCCAAGGAAGCTCTGTTCGTGACTGCTCTAGGCGATATTGATAAAACGAAAACACACCGCGAATCGCAACCGTTCAAAGCCGATAAAGCTGAACGCTTACAAAACTTTAGGTAACTGCTATAGAACACAACGACGTGTGAACGCAACCATCGCGACAAGCCTGTTTCTTGCCGGCATCGATGAAGCCGGCCGTGGTCCGCTTGCCGGGCCGGTGACTGCTGCGTGCGTCTGCCTGCCGCCGAAATACAAGAACAAACGCATCTGTGATTCGAAGCAGCTCTCGGCCCAAAATCGGGATGAGCTGTTTGGAGAGATTGCGGACTGCGCGCTGGCATTCTCAGCAGTCTCTGTTGGGCCGAAACGAATCGATCGCTTGAACATTCTCGCTGCGACGAAGCTCGCGATGTGCCTTGCGGCTGCGCGTGTCACGAAGCTGCTTCAGACGAGAAACACCTCGGCTCAAGTTTTCTTTCTGATCGACGGCAATGCGTCTCCTGCAACGACGCTGCATCACGACACGATAATCAAAGGTGATCAGAAGATTCTTGCGATCGCCGCTGCCTCAATCATCGCGAAGGTCACGCGAGATCGGCTGATGGAGCGGCTCGAAAGCTTCTATCCGGGCTACGGTTTCGAGGAGCACAAGGGCTACGGCACGGAGCTGCACCGTTCTCGGATCGCAGAGCATGGTCCCTGTCGGGCGCATCGCCATTCTTTTGCCGGGGTTCGGGAATTTGTTCCAGGGTATGTCGAATCCCCGTTTGTTCAAGAAAGCCTTTTCGCGGCTGCGGCAGCTCCTCGTAGTGAGCGCCGGACAAGCCCTTCCTCGCGCCCGCAGCGGTAAAGAGACAGGTCGCATCGGCGAGCTCTCCGCCGCAGAATTTCTCGAAGCAGCCGGTTACTCGATACTCATTCGCAACTGGCGGTGTCCAGCCGGAGAGCTCGACCTTGTCTGCGCCGAGGGGAATACTCTCGTTTTCGTGGAGGTGAAGAGCCGTTTCGTCTCCGAGCTTGCTGCTGCCCACGTGCTCGATTCGGTCACCATTCGCAAGCAAGTGAAGCTTCGACAGCTCGTCGAGCGGTTCGTTGCCCGCCACCGTTGGGCTCAAACCTATCCATTTGTCCGGATCGATGTCGTCGGAGTGCTGCTCGAAGCTGCCGATGGAGAGGTCTCGGAGATCGTCCACGTCAAAAATGCCGTCTAACGGTACCGTTTTTCATGCCGGCTTGCGCCGCTCTCTCGCTGGACCGGCAGTGGACGTTTTGCCTGCCTTCGGGCTATTCTCGCTCGCACTTACGCGTTTTCGCGTAAATTAAGTGAACTGTTTGAGA
This sequence comes from Bdellovibrionota bacterium, assembly GCA_046328905.1. Lineage (GTDB taxonomy): Bacteria > Bdellovibrionota_C > UBA2361 > SZUA-149 > CAZDWZ01 > JAXLVP01. The sequence goes on along the minus strand of JAXLVP010000001.1, from coordinate 1,624,398 downwards.
CCTGAAGACCGAACATGATTGATTCAAAGCTTTTACGACAAGATTTCGACGGTGTGAAAGAGCGGCTTGCAACACGCGGCGCTCCGGCGGCGCTCGATAACTGGCGCGCGCTCGACGAGTCCCGCCGACGCTTCCTTCAAGAGGTCGAAGAGCTGCGATCGAAGAAGAACCGGCTTGGACCCGAAATCGCTCGCGCCAAGAAGGAAGGAAAGGATGTTTCGGCGCTGACCTCCGAGCTGCGACAGAGCAGTGACCGGGAGAAAGAGCTCGATCAGAAAATTCAAGAGGCCGAAGCTGAGCTGCAGGCCATCGAGCAGGTGATTCCGAATCTTCCGCATGAATCGATTCCGATCGGTATCGGCGAAGAGCAGAATCGCGTCGAAAAAGAGTGGGGCAAGAAACCGACGTTCTCGTTTCAACCGAAGCCGCACTGGGATGTCGGTGAGGCGCTCGGCATTCTCGATTTCGAACGTGCAGCGAAGCTGTCCGGCGCACGATTCGCTGTTCTCGCGGGTCAGGGTGCGCGTCTCGAGCGAGCGCTCATCAACTTCATGCTCGAGCATCACCGCGCGCGCGGTTACACGGAGATCATACCGCCACTGCTCGTTCGTCGGGACACGATGGTCGGGTCGGGACAGCTCCCCAAATTCGAAGATCAGCTCTTCAAAACGGCGGACTTTGATCGGCAGCTGTATCTCATCCCGACCTCCGAAGTCGTGCTTTGCAACCTGCACGCCGATGAAATTCTCGAAGCCGACCGTCTCCCGATTTACTACACGTCCTTCACGCCGTGCTTCCGCGCGGAGGCCGGGTCGCACGGGAGAGATGTTCGCGGGCTCATCCGGCTGCATCAGTTCAACAAGGTGGAGCTGGTGAAAATCACCAGCGCTGAGACCTCTTTCGAAGAGCTCGAGAAGCTGACTGCCGATGCGGAGTCGATTTTGGAAGCGCTCGGACTTGCGTATCGGCGGGTGACTCTGTCGAGTGGAGATATGGGAATTGCTGCGGCGAAGACCTACGACCTCGAAGTCTGGCTCCCAGGGTTAGACTGTTATCGGGAGATCAGCAGCTGCTCGAACACGACTGATTACCAGGCGCGCCGAACCAAAACTCGGTACCGCGCAGAAGCCGGAGGGAAGCCGCAGCTCGTGCACATGTTGAACGGTTCCGGTCTCGCTGTCGGTCGAACGCTCGTCGCAATCCTCGAGAACTATCAGCAGGCTGATGGATCGGTAGTCGTGCCGGAAGTATTGCGGCCGTATTTCGGCGGCGATGTTATTCGGGGCGTGTAGCGGTTCTCGTCTCCGACGTCGACTTAGCCGAGTCGTCCGGCGCCGAACGCCGCACCGACCAGCATCATGAAGAAGACAATGGAGATAAGCGGGTTCGCCCTGTAGAAAGCTACTGCGCCGATAAGCATTCCGAGGCAGAAAAGTGCGTAACCTTTGGTCATAACAATTACCTAACCGAGAAAGTTGCCAATTCTGTTATGAAGCCTTCTCCGGAGCCGGTTGCATTCGTATCTGCTTATTTTCTGTCGATATTGTCGATAATTACGGGCCGGCTTCGAATCGGCGGTGTGGGGCATGGCAGATAGCTTCGAGCGAGTTTTGGAGCGCGTTCTCGAGATCGCGCAGAGGTCCACCCCGCCGGGGTCAGTCATCTCTGCGGAGACTTCGCTGATCCGCGACCTCTCTCTTGATTCTTTGCAGGCGCTCGAGCTTGTCTCTGACGTCGAGATGGAGCTCGGCGTCGGAATTCCCTCCGAGATGCTGCCTGAAATTGACACGCTCGCCGATGTAGCCCGAATCGTTGTCCGGGTTCAGAGCTCCGACTCCCAATGAGCGAGCAGACGGTTGTTCATGCTTTGCTGAAAACCGCTGCGACCGGCGACAGCAATCGGGGCTTCCGGTTTCTCAATCCCGATGGAAGCGGCGACAGTCACGTCTCGTTCGCTGAGCTCGCCGACTCGTCAGCACGTTACGGGGCCGCGCTGCTTGCGATGGGACTGAAGCGCGGTGATCGTGTCGGGCTCATCGTTCCCGAGAACGAACAATTCGTCAGACTGTTCTTCGGTGCCATGTTCGTGGGACTTGTTCCGGTTCCGATCGCTCCTCCAATGAACATCGGGCGTCTCGGTGTCTTCCTCGAGCACCTGAGACACATCGTCGAACGAAGCGGAAGCTCGCTGATCGTCACATCGTCTCGAATTAAGAGCGTGCTCGGCTCACTCGTCGGAGGCTCATTGAAACGAGTCGCGACGCCCGGCGAGCTTGATGTCCAGAGCGTCAAAGCTCCGCTCGCGGACATCTCTCCGGAGCAGATCGCGTTCTTACAGTTCACGTCGGGAAGCACATCGCGACCCAAGGGAGTTGCGCTTACTCATGCGAATCTGAGCGTCAATACCGATTGCATCATGCGGCAGGGCTTGAAGGTATCCGCTGAAGATGTGGGTTGCTCTTGGCTGCCGCTCTTCCATGATATGGGCTTGATCGGATTTGTCATCGCGCCTGTGACCACGGGAACTCCGGTCGTTTTGATGTCGCCGCTCACCTTCGTGAAGCGTCCGGTCGAGTGGTTGCGGATGATGAGTCGCTATCAGGGATCGCTCAGCTTCGGTCCCAACTTCGCCTATGGGCTTTGCGTGAAACGGATCAAGCCCGAGGAGCTGGAGGGCGTCGACCTGTCGCGCTGGCGTGTCGCCGGCTGTGGTGCAGAGCCGATTCAAGCCGCAACGCTCCGAACATTTGCCGAACGATTTTCTGTGCAGGGATTCCGGGAGCAAGCTCTCATGCCGAGCTTCGGCATGGCAGAGAGCACTCTCGCCGTGACGTTTTCTCCGCTCGACCGCGCACTTCGTTCGGACTCGGTCGATGTGGAGAGTCTCGCGAAACATCGTGCGCTTTCAGTGGAGGTGGGTTCACCGGGAAGTGTTCAGATTGTCAGTTGCGGCAGCCCGTTTGCAGAGCACGACGTCGCGATCCTCGGCAAGAACGGCGAGCTGCTCCCTGAGCGGTGTGTCGGTGAGATCGTCCTACGCGGCCCGTCGGTTATGAAAGAGTATTACGAGGACCCGGAGGCAACGGCGAGCGCGTTTAGCGGCGAGTGGCTGCGGACAGGCGATCTTGGATATCTCGCGGACAGGGAGTTGTTTGTCTCGGGCCGCGAGAAAGAGGTGATTATCATCTCGGGCAAGAATTACTATCCGACGGACCTCGAATTCGTGATTTCCGAGATCGATGGCGTTCGGAAGGGAAATGTTGTGGTGTTCGGACTTGCCGACGTCGTTGGAGGCACCGAAGCCATCGTCGTTTGTGCGGAGACGAAGTGCGCGCTCGATGAACATAAACGGATCGAGCACGAAATTCGCACCAAGGTGCTCGAAGCGTTTAGTCTGAAAATCGATCGGGTCGAGCTTCTCGCTCCGAATGTGCTGCCCAAAACCTCGAGCGGCAAGCTCCAGCGCACCAAATTGAAGGAGTCGTATCTGAGCGGAGAGCTGCAGACCTTCACTGGGGGGAATGACAAGCTGGAATTCCTCAAGCACTGGACCCGCTCGCAGTGGAAATATCTTACAAAGGGCGGAAGTAACTGACGAAGTGGAGGTATTTCCCCTTGAAAACGTGGTTGATTGGTTTGGACAGAACCGCTAGCGTGGCTTCGTCATAAAGCGCTCCGGATGAACGGCGCTATAAGGTAGGGCATGGCGGATTCCTGGTTCAAGCTCGAGGCGACTGGCGGAAAGCGGAGGCTGCTTCTTCATGGAAGTTGGCGGCTGCCGCACGTGGAGGAGATCTCCGCGCAGCTCCGCCCCGCTGCATCGAGCATCGGCGCCCAGCCGCTCGAAGTCGATGCATCTGAGCTCGACGAAATTGATACTGCGGGAGCGCTGCTGCTGTTCCGATATCTTCTTCCCAAAGGCGTGAAGCGGACCGAGCTCGCGATCTCAGGCCTCTCTGACGCTCACGCGAGTATCATCAACCTCGTGAAGCAGTCCTATCAGGACCCTGTCGGGCTGCGAGCACAAGACGACATCGGATTTTTCGGCAAGGTGGGGCAATCGGCTTTCCGCGTCCGGGATGTCTTGATGTCTCTGACGTCCTTCTTCGGCGAGCTCGCCGTGGAAGTTGCTCGAACTGTTCGACATCCGCGAATCCTCAGAGCGAAAGAGCTCTTTGTCCAACTGGAGCTGTCGGGCATCGACGCCATTCCTATCGTATGCCTCGTAACGTTCCTCATTGGGATTGTCGTTGCTTATCTATTCGGCATCCAAATTCAGAAATACGGCGCGAACATATTTATCGTTGATGCCGTCGGTCTCGCGATGTGCCGCGAGCTTTCCCCGATACTGGTGGCAATCATCCTCGCCGGCCGCTCGGGCTCGGCGTTCACCGCGCAGATCGGCACGATGAAGCTGAATGAAGAGGTCGATGCGATGATCACGCTCGGGCTGTCGCCGATGTCGGTGCTCGTCGTGCCGCGAGTTTTTGCTCTCATGCTCGCGATGCCGCTTCTCGTCTTCGTCGGCGACCTGATGGGAATCATCGGCAGCATGGTCATCGCAGACCTACGTCTCGACATCACTGGTGTGACCTTCCTTCAACGCTTGCAGGCGGTGCTTCCGGTGCGCTCTTTCTTCGTCGGTCTATTCAAAGCCCCGGTTTTTGCGCTTTTTATCGGCGTGATCGGTTGCCGAATGGGATTCGCTGTCGAGAACAATGCGCGGAGCGTCGGTCTGAATACTACCTCGACGGTCGTTCGGAGTATCGTCGCAGTGATTCTGCTCAACGCCGCGTTTGCAGTGATCTTCCAGGAGCTCAAGATCTAATGGCAGATCGAGTTGAGCCGGCTATCGAGGCCGAGAATGTCGTGATGAAGTTCGGAAGCTCCGTCGTCCATGACGGCGTGACCTTCTCGATTCCTCGTGGAACGATTGCCGCAGTAATTGGCGGCAGTGGCAGCGGAAAGTCGACTCTGCTCAAGGAGATTATCGGTTTGCTCGAGCCGACGTCCGGCAAGCTCAAGATCTTCGGTCAAAGCGTCTGGGATGCGAGCGAAGAGGAGTTGAAAGGGTTGCGGCGACGATTCGGCGTGCTGTTTCAAAACGGCGCGCTTTTCTCGGCTCTCACCGTAGGGGAGAACGTGGCGGTACCGTTTCGTGAGCAGGCGGACCTTTCGGAAGAGCTCATCGAATCGCTCGTGCAGCTGCGCCTCTCCCTGACCGGGTTGCCGAGCGATACAGCACTGAAGATGCCCAGTGAGCTGTCCGGTGGTATGCGGAAGCGGGTAGGGCTTGCCAGGGCGCTCGCCCTCGAACCCGAGATCGTATTTCTCGACGAACCGACTTCGGGATTGGATCCGATCAACGCCCGAGCGTTCGATTCCTTGGTGAAGACATTGAGCGACAGTTTGGGGCTGACAATCGTGATGGTGACGCACGACCTCGATACGATTGTCGGAATAGCGGAGCAGCTCATTGTGCTCGATAGAGGAAAGGTTATCGCGAACGGAACGGTGCCTGAAGTGCAGGCGGTGAATCATCAGTGGATTAAGAACTACTTCTCCTCGAGGGCACAGTAAGCCGCATGGAATCGAAGGCAAAATATGCCTACGTAGGCGCAATCATTATCGCGATCACGGTCATGATCATCGTGTTTGTCCTCTGGTTGGCCGAGGTCGGTAGCCTGCGGCACAGCCGCTACTACACGATCTATTTTCGCAATCACGCGCTTTACGGGCTGCAAGTTGATAGCTACGTCACGATGAAGGGCATCAAAGTGGGCTCCGTAAAGAGTCTCGAGATCTCGCCAAAAAACATTGAACAGGTCCGGGTCGTCCTCGTTTTGAATGAAGATGCGCCCGTCAAAGTCGACACCGTTGCGGTCATTAACCGGAACTTGCTAACAGGGTTCGCGTCGCTCGACCTTGCCCGAGGCAAACAGGAATCGCCCGAGCTCACGGCGGTTCAGGCGGGAGAGAAATACCCGATCATCCCTGAAGCCAAGACCGAGCTGGAACAGATTACCGATTCACTGCCTGCGCTTGCGGACAGGATCGGACAGGTTACCGGCCGCATCGACGCGCTCCTCTCTACAGAAAATATCGAGTCGTTTACCAAGACACTGCACAATGTGGAGACGTTCACGACGACGCTCGCGAGTAACAAAGACAAATTCGACTCGATGTTCAAAACGCTCGACCAAGCAGCAAACGAGTTCGGCAAGATTAGTAAGACTCTCGACGAATTTGCGGTGGCAAATGATCGCCGGCTGGCCGAGCTGAGCACAGAGTTCGTCTCGAGCATGCGCGAGCTGCGAGAAACAATCGTGCAATTCCGCTCTCAATCGTCTGAGATGATGACATCGCTCGCCGGCGCGTCTCAGGTGCTGAGCCAGCAGATGACGGCGATGGCCCAAAATATCAACGAAACGGCGCAGAGCGCTTCAACGGCATTCCAGGCTTTTGAGCAGCCTCGAACATTGATCACCGGTCCGGCGAAGGGAGCACTCGGGCCGGGAGAAGGAGCTTCAAAATGAATTTACAATCAGTGAGACAATGGAGCGTTTCGGCATCGGCCTCTGCAGCGTTGATGCTCTTATCCGGATGTTCATTCTTCTTTCAGGTCGACGCAACGAAAGAGTCGTTTTATCAGATCCCCGATGTATCGCTCCCTCAGGCGGCGAATCATTGTTGGGCGCGGCTTTCTGTGAAAGATGCCCGTGCGGGAGGGTTTATTCAAACGCGGAAGATCGTTTTCTCCTCCGACCCGATCGAGCAAGGCTACTATCAGTTCGCATCGTGGACGGAGCCGCCGACTAAGCGCTTTACAACGGTCTTGATCTCGGCGCTCGACGGCACACGTTATTATCCGTCGGTGCTGCACATTACGAGCGCCTCAGACGGAGACCTGCAGCTCAACACAGAGATATTGTCCTTCTACCACAACACCTCGAAGAATCCCGGGACGTTTGAGTCGAAGATGCGTTTCGAGCTGCTCGACATGAGGAGCCGTGCTCCCGCTGAAGGCGTGACGATCGTAAAGACGATTCCGGTGGAGAGCTTCGATTCTGAAGGTGCGGTAAAAGCGGCGAGCGAAGCCGTGCAGCAGACCATAGTCGATCTGAATCAATGGCTCGAGCAGCGTTGTTCGAAAGAGCCGCCGACAGTGCACGATTCGCGAAGGCCGAATACCGCAAGCTTCGACCCCGCAAATGACGGATTTGAGGAAACGGGAGAGTAACGATCCTCAGCAATCCGTTTACGCCGACTCTACCCTCGACCATCGTTGAGCGACCAACAACGAGACTGCCGCCGCCTCAATCGCCGGCCAGAACAGGCCCGAGAGCCCTGTCACGTCGATGGGGAGAAACACCTTCAGCATTGACCATTGGTGCGCTGCGGACGAGAACCAGGGGAGCAGCACGTAGAGGCAGCTGAAGTATACGATGGCCGCCGTGTTCGCCCTGGCTCTAAATCTCCTCGAAAGGTGGCAGAGGAGAACGATCATGGCATCGCGAACGCAGAACAGAAGCGCGGCGGCTGCGAAGATGTTTGCGTTATACTTGTTGTCCCCTTCCAATCGACCATTCGATGCGGCGAGCGCAATACTGACCCCGAGGAGAACAGCCGCGAGCGCGAGGCTGACGAACCATTTCGGAAGCAACCGGATCACCTTCGAGCGTTCGCCCGGGACGCAGAGAAGTCGCGTTGCCTTGCGCAGCTGAACGAGATCTTTCCTTTCTGCGAGGAGCATCAACCACGCCGATCCAAGCACGATGCAAAAGGACAGGAAGACAGCGAGTTGGTAATGAGTCGCTTCGGACACGTTCACCGCCAGACGATCGAGCTGTTCATACGCGACCCAGGCGAAACCATTGTAGAAGATGCAGAGAAAAACAAGAAAACCGAGCCAAGCATAAGGTGCCGGGCGGTAGAGCAGCTCAAGCTTCATCGTGCGGTATGCCCCCAGAACTCCCCACACAGCGAAGATCGCCGTTGAGACGACCAGGAAGCCCATTCGGTCGTACTCCATCTCGTACCACTGCAAGGTTCCGTTCAGAAGCGCGCCTGAGCGTGCAAGTGCCGGTCCGCCGGACGAAATCGCGAGCAGCGCGAGCATGCCGAAGATTCCGCGTGTGCGTCGAATCGGCAGCTTGCCGCCTTCGAGCCCAGAGATAAAGCAGACTGATTGTGCGAAGATTGCAGAGAAGAGAATTACCAACACTGTCTCGATGACGCGATCGAGGCTCTCAGGTTGCTCGTAGCCGAACAGGTAGAAAGCGAGACAGATGAGAGCGCAATACCATGAGTAGATCGTCGAGCCGAGGAGCTTGCCCCAGGTGAGGGACCAAGCCCCGATTGAGCTCATCCGCTGATTGTCCCATGTGTGTTCCCGAATCTCCTCCGGAACGGCGTCGTTTGCCAGCCGACCGCCCCAGAAGATCGTCATTCCTGCAAAAGTCCAGAGGAACAAATGAGCGGCCCGGTTCTGCGCTGAAGCCAAAGACAGTGAAGCATTGAGCGTCCAATACAAAAGACCCGCGATGACAACTGGGAGAACGAGCCGTTGCGAGGTGAGCTCAACTTGGATATTTCTTCGCAGCTCTGGATTCATTTGGACTTCTCCGCGCTCCGTTTTGCTTTGAGCTGCGCAAGATAGATCTCTTGCATGCTGAGATTCTCCTCGGTGAATGCCGCGATATGGAGGCCGCTCTGGATCAGAGAGCTGAGCAGCGCCGATTGCTCGAGCTTGGTACCGGCAAACGATATGTTTGCAGAACGTTCTGTGCATTCATTGACGGTCACGCCCGGCGCAGCGGCGAGCAACTCTCTTAACGTTGTTGATTCATCCGCAAGCTGAATGGACAGGATTCGACCGGCGAGCGGAGTTTCGGCGGCGGCGATCGGCGTATACCCGAGAATGCGGCCACCTTCGATAGTGAGCATGTGCGTGCTGTAATCTTCGAGCTCGGCAAGAATATGCGACGAGACGACGATCGTCATGCCTTGGCTGACGAGCCGACGGATGAGAACGGCAAGCTTTGCGCGCGCTTCGGGATCCAGACCCGATGCCGGTTCGTCCATCAGCAGAACTTTCGGGTTATGGATCATCGCTTGGGCGATAGCCAAACGTTGCCGTAAGCCCCGCGAGAGCGAACCGGCGCGCTGTTTGACGAAGTCTTTGAGCTCGAGGTCGACAATGGCCTGGTCCACGGCGGTCGTCAGTGTGCTGCCCGAAAGTCCTTGCATGGCACCGGAGTGGGTCAAACACTGTTCAGTGGTCAGATCGCTGTAGAGACCGAAGAAATCGGAGAGGTATCCGATGTAGCGGTGGGCCAGACGAGGATCTTCAGCTGAATCGTGCCCGAAAACTTTCACCGTCCCGGAAAACGGCATCTCGAGCGCAGCGAGACAGCGGAGAAGCGTGGTCTTGCCGGCTCCGTTCGGTCCGACCATGGCTACGACAGAGCGTTCTTCGATAGAAACGCTGAGATCGTGCAGGGCCCGCTTCGTCGGATATTCGTAGCTCAGGTTTTCTACCAAGAGAGCAGGTGTCATTGATCTCGCCCTGTGTCATGAGACGACCGCTTCTGGCGTCTCAGTCCGAGCCCGACATGGATGGGCTTCTTGGGGACATTGTTTACATCGAACGAGAGCGCAGCAATGAGCAGCTGCGTTCCGACAACGACGGGCAAAGCTGCCAGGATGACGGTGCCGCTCGTCGCTGGAACACCGAGCAAAATGCTCTGGCGCCAGTGAATTCCGCCGAAGACGATTCCGAAGAGAAGGAGCAGTGAGCCGGTGATCATCTCGACGGAGCAGACGTTGAAATCGTGGATGAAGTACGAATAACAGATCCGCTTCCAGAAGCGCGTGAAGTATTTAATCGGGAATTGAACGGCTTCCCGAGGAATCTTGATGTTACTGATTTCGTCCGCGTAGCGGGCATCGATCGGAATATCTTGAGCTACCGCGCGGAGCAGGCCCAGCCGGAACAACATATCACTTTCGAAAAAATACCCGCGATCGATCTTATCAAGCGGGATCGCGCGAAGCACGTTCGCATGAATCGCTGTAAAGCCGTTTGCAGGATCCATGAGGTTCCAGTATGAGCTCACCGCTTTGCTCACGAAAGAGACCACGGAGTTCGCAACGAGACGGAAGATCGGCATTTCGGCTAAGCTTTCGATGCTGAAGAAACGGTTCCCCTTGCAATAGTCGGCTTCTCCGATCTCAATCGCGTGAACGAGCTCAGGGATCTGTGCAGGGTTCATTTGACCGTCACCGTCGAGCTTCACGACGACATCGGCGTTGAGCTCGAGCGCCTTCCGGTAGCCTGAAACCATCGCTCCGCCGACCCCTTGATTCCTCTCGTGTCTCACGATGGTCAGTCTGGGATCCTGAAAGTTCGCTTCGACAAAATCAGCGGAATGTTCGGGACAGGCGTCGTCGACGAGGATGATCTGGGCAACCTCGGGACCAATCCCGCGCAGCACATCGAGCACCTGCTTCTTCACTCGATACGCAGGTATAACGACGGCAATTTTTAGCGGAGCTTGATTCACTGCGACCCTCCATTAGGGTATTCCAAAAGCTTCTCGGGAATTGGATGCGCCTGACCATCCGGAGAGATGAGCTCAAGCTTGAGGGTAGCTTCGCCGGTCCCCTGGAAATAGTCGATTTCGATCGAGTGTCTTCCCGGTTGCAGCGTTACCGTTGCCGTTTGGCTCTGATGCGCATTGGCAGACCACGCGTCGATTGCGAGAGCTCCGTCGATGAGCAACTTCGAGCCGTCATCGGATGTCAGTTGAAAAGTGAGCGTCTGCGGAGCATCGAGCACCAACGTGGAAGTGAAACGAGCAGAATAATTTTCGGCGGTAAAATCCGGGAATGGTCCGGATGGCGTCCAATTCCAGACCGCGCCAGGGAGGCGAACAACCCGGTCGGGTGTCTGGAGGAGATCGGTGTTCGTATAAAATTCTGCGCGCCATCTTCCGGTAACGCGTGCCTGCCAACCGAAGTATGCCGAGACGGCGATCACGCAGAGCGCGACAAGAAGCAGCCTTGCGGGGGTTACCATTCGGAACCTCCAGGACTTCCGCGCTTCGACTGCGCGCAACGCGCGTCGGAGCAGCGCGCTATGCTGCCAGAGGCGCGCGTGGTCCAGGCCCGATTCCGGGCCGCTCCCCAAATGCTGCGCCAGCGCTGTGAGCTGCTGCATCTCATTTGACCACTGCTCGGGGCTGAAGGGTTTGAGATTGAGTCCGTCCCTGTGCAGCTGCTCCAGAAATGCCGGTAGTGTGACGAGGTCTTCCTCCCGCGTCGGTCGATCTTCTGACGCAGCCTGGAGTGACAGCCAACCTCGAACGAGGCTGGGCGCAACGTCGGCGGGAGCGGAGTCGCAGTCCTGGAGGAGCCGGACGGCAGTCAGCGAGTGTTTGCCCGCTGCCTTCAGATTGCCCTGTTCGATGCTCGTCATGAAGTAGCTTGTCGCGATTTGCACGCCGCCGTGCGGTTAAAAATACTGGTGTTTACCGAGGTATAATGAAATGAATGTAGCAAACAGGACAAGCACCTTTCAAACGTCCTCGGCATGATAGCGCATCGGGCAACGAGCATTCGCACACACTACTTTTTCCTCCTCCTTGTCACAGCGTACGCGCTTTTCCAGTCCGCTTACGGTGCTTGGTCGTTCGATTGGACATATGACGAACCATGGCACCTGATGTGGAACAAGGCCGTGGTCGAGCAGGGTTCGACCTCACGAGAGCTCCCGGGGAACTTCCAGTCTACTACTCCGATACTTGTGCCGAATGTCGTTCTCGGGAAGGCGCTCGAGGGGCGGAGCTGGTTCCACCGCGAATGGAGCCTTTTTGGGCAGCGGGTATTCAATCTCGTCTGGGTGGCGGTGTTGATTCTCTCGGTGTTTGTTTGCGGAAGGCAGATATCCGGCCCCGGTGCCGGCCTACTCGCAGCGGCTGCAGTTGCTCTCGACCCGAACCTTACCGCTCATAGCAGTGTCGCGACCGTTGACCTGAGCTTTGCGTCTGCCTTCTTGGTAACGCTAGCTTTCTACTTCGGCTTCCTGCGACAGCCGAATATGCTCCGAGCTGTCGCTGTCGGATGCGGAGTAGGGCTTGTCTTGGCGTCGAAGTTCACCGGGGTGCTCCTCCCCCTGACGCTGGTCGTTACTTTGCCGATAGTGAGGCTGTTTTCAAAGAACCGGTCGTCGGGTCAGACATTGCTGCTCCTTTTTCTTGTAGCCCTCACAGCGATCAGTCTGATCTGCGCAGCGTACCTCTTCATTGGAATAGGAGTGCCGTTCCGAGACATCCGATTCTACAGCTCGCAGTTTCACTGGTTGAAGACACATGCTCCTGTATTGCGGCTGCCGCTTCCGAAGGATTTTCTCACAGGCGTCGATCAGTGTCTGGCGAAGGAACGCAACCTGCTTTGGAACGTAATCTTTCTCGGCCGTCTCTGGCCGCATGGAACCTGGTCGTACTTTCCTGTGGTCTGGCTGCTCAAAACGCCTCTCTTTCTGGTCGCGATGAGTGTAATGGGATTTACGCTGCTTGCAGGCGATCCTGAGACTCGGCGCCGACCGGAATTGCGGTTCTTGGTTCTGCTTCTCGTCTTCCACCTGTATTATTTCATGTTCATCTTTCAGACACAGGTCGGTATCCGTTATGTGTTGTTTTGTGTTCCGGTGATCTATCTGATAGCTGCCTGTGCCGTCGCTGAGAGCACTCTTCGCGTTCCTGCGTGGCTTCTGTGTATCGGGATGCTTTCAGTGCTCGGCGAGGTTGTCCCGTTCTCCGGAAACCTTTTGGCATTTACGAGCGTTCTCGTTCAGCCGAAGACAGACGCAGTGCGTTATTTCGCGGACTCCAACCTTGATTGGGGGCAGAACGAACGACGGCTCCGAATCGCTTCGAACGAGCGCTTCCCCGGTGTGCCGATCAATCCGGTTCATCTGCTTCCTCGGCAGAATCTCGTCAAAGTAAATTTCGTGTCCGGTGTCTGGTTCAACTTTCCACAATACGCTTGGGTCCGCGCTCATCTATCACCTGAGCTGGGGCTCGACCACACCACCTTGCTGTACGTTCTGACAGATGAAGAGTTCGAACAGATGATGCGTGACGAACGGAGGCTGGTCTCCCGACCTGAAACTCTTGTCAAGTGCTCAGGGTCCACACCGTATAGGCCGCTGCTTGATCCTCTGAAGCGGAGCGCGTCGGCTGATTCCAGGGTTTGCCTCCGAGCCGTCTCCGAGGCGAGAGTGCGTTTTCGCGCGTTCGATCAAACGCTCAACGTTGCGCGCAGCTCATCATGGAAAGGTTGCTCACAACCCGAGAAGCTCGAACGGTCGCAAGAAGCATGGTTTGATCTGGAGCCGGGTATCCATGAGCTATGCGTGAACGCGGAAAAAGATGCTCCGTTTGCGATTGAGCTGATACGCGGATCCGTCGAAGTCGGGGACGGTTAAGCAGCGCTCTTGTGCGGAACCAACGCGTAACGTTCAACGCCTAGAAGCCAGGAGCCCGGTTCAGGTCGCTCGCCGTGTTGACGGAGGTGCAAATAGTGATTCAGGATCTCCTCGTGGGCTGAGATCAATGTAGGGATCAAGCTGAAGGGGAAACTGTTCACAGCCTTTGCGTCGTCGCCAGGCTTAAAAGTTCCACCCACCACCGTCGCACGATAGACATAGGTCACACCTGTCATCATGCCTGACCAAGCGTAGAACGGGTATACGTGAAACATCTCTTCGACTTTCACTTCGAGTCCAGTTTCTTCCCGGACTTCGCGTACCGCAGCGACTTCAGGCGCTTCGCCTTCGTCGATGACACCACCGGGAAACGCCCACCCCGCAGGTTGTGAATTACGTTCGATCAGCAGCAACTCTCCTGGCGCAGTCTCGACAATAACATCAACGAAGAAATCCATACGGGTGCCTCCTGAGAAGTCTCTCTCTCTTACTCTTGTCCGGTTTTTTGTGTTGATTGCGTCAGACGCAGAAGCAGGGTGTGGAAACGGACGGAGATCGAATCGGTCCGAATCGGTCGTTTACAGTCCTTCTCCGCGTCCGGAATTTTGTACGGCCCAGCGTTTTGTGACGGCAAGTGCGACGCCGATCATATCGGGGTCCCATTGTGCAATCTGCGTTTGGAAAGGGGCAAACGCAGCATCAGTATGCAGCGCTCGAAGAGCGTCGTCGACGGTTTCGGCGCTCGTGAAGACATCCATAAGCCGTTGTTGGTAGAGAGCCAGCTCAGACAGTGTCGCCATGACGGTATTCCTCGACGATCGTTCGAAGCGCAGAAAAGTCTGAACGAAATTGGATTTGGGCCTGGTCCGTCAGGAGCGACGAACTGAGCTGCTCGAAGATCACCGCTTTGACATTCGGAAGCGCCCGGAGTGCTTGGGGTAAGAAGTCGAAGAGCTCCTCGGGGACGGCTTCATCATGTGTGTCTCGACGAATTTTTCGAGTTTGCGAATGGGCTCCCTCTGACCATGAACCTCCGGAAATATGAATCTCCCGCACGAGCGAAGGCTCATAGAGCTTGAGGAGGTCTGAGAGAGGTAAGTCGAAGTTCTTGGCTTGGCAGTAAAGGTTATGCAGGTCGAGCAGAATGAACCCGCCGGGTACCCCCGACACGAGCTGGGAAAGAAATTCTGCGTGATTCTGAACATCCCCTTTCGAGAACGCCAGAGCGAGATTTTCCAAGCCAACAGGGCATTTGCAAAGTGACTGCAGGCGAGACAGCCGTTCATTGGCAAGCGGTAGCAAGGTCGGATCGTAAGGAACGGGAAGCGGCGCACCGCGATGGAAGTTTCGCGTGCGCATAAACCCAAAGTGTTCGGTCACGTGATTGAATGAGTAGCGCTCACAATCGAGCGCAAATCGTTTGAACCACGCATCGTGATAGTCGTTCTCGACGGATAGGAGGGACAGCGATACGCCATGCCCGAGCAGCCGCCCGGCTGCGCTGAAATGTGTGAGGAGCTCATGCATCCAACTTGCGCCGCCGAGCTCGTCCCAGCACGTGTCGAAGCTCCACTCAACGATCTCTACTGCGCCGCTTTCAAAGAGCGGAAGAGCTGCCTGAAGCCAGTGAGGCTCCGGCATGAGCGAGACACCGCAGAGAAGAGCACGGTTCGCGCTCATCCCATTCCGCAGGCTTCGCATGCGCCTGGATTTTCAGGAGACGGCGTGGGCGAGGGAGAGGGGGCGGGGGCGGCGATTCGCGGCATCACGCGATCTGCGAGCGCAGGTCTCGGGCTAAGGGCGGCGACTGCCCCAGCGGCGGCGCAAGCGGTCACTGAGAGCTTCAAGGTTGTGATAAGAGAGTCTGGCAGTTTCATAAGTTTACTCACATGGTGCATATTCAGGCGGACGAGCGATACAAGGAGGCTCTTCGTCACTGGGGCGAATCGGCTGAGCGAACGGAGAATCGGTCACACGATAGCGTTGTCCCGGTGTAGCATCTGGAAGAGTGTCAGACCGTTGAAGATCGGGCACGAACGGCGAGTGCGTCGGCGCCGGGACGTAAACCGGTGGGCCGGGTTCTCTGGGCGGAAACACAAAATTCTCCCGAAGACGTTCATTGTGCCAAGCTGTGTATGCCCATACTGCGCACAGCACCAGCGAAGCGGCGATGAGGAGCTTCACGAGCTCGAAAAGAAGCTCATTGAGTTTCATCTTTCCTTCCTTCTCCGCAGGAAAACGGGTGCTTCGCTTCAGTTTTCACCGACATGCGTTAATTGCTCCGAGTCGGACGCTTCGCTTGTTCGATGTCGGAATCGATCTCGAATGTTTTGGCTACTTACCAGAATCGTTATTGCGGCGATGGCCGTCCCTGCAACGACCGGTCGATAGTCGAAGCCGAGATAGCCGACCATGAGACCGATCACACTTGTCGCTGCAACGACGACGGTCGCCGAGCGTCCATCTCGCAGTCTATAGAAACTGAGGGCACCAGACCAGAAAACAAGTGCCATAAAGCCGAGCAACAGGTTTCCAACCCAAATTCCGCTCCCTGTGGCGTATGGGAGGGAGACAAACGATTCAGCGGTCGACTGATTCGCGTACAGCTTCGTGAACGCATAGTGAACCCCGACGGTTGGAACCGTAATATGGAGAGGCTCAACAACCGCTCCGCGAGCGGCGTCCGCTGCGAGGAGCTTCACCCGATTCTCAATTACCTGTTGAGACACAAGCTCTTTCTCCGCCGCAAGCGTCATGTTGGAATCCGGTTTTCCATAAGTCAGCTCCTGCGGAAGATAGAGGTCCCAATGCGTCTCCGCGACCACAATCTCTGGGCGCGGCAGCGTCGCGCGCAGGAGGCCGAATCGTCCGAGCTCTGACATCGGAGTCTGATAGATGAGGTCAACCGGGAACCCTTGCGCCGAGTTGATGATCTTGATGAGCACGCCCGGACGTTTTTCGCTTTCGGGCTCCGATTCAGCGAGAGCCGGCTTTTCGGACCTTCCGTCAACCATTGCCAGCCACACCTTCGAATCTACGGGAAGCTGAACACGCAAAAACTGCTGTCTGCTATTTCGAACCTGAAAATGAGCTGTCGTTACCGCAAAGCCGTCTTTCGTGATGAGAGTCTGGTAGTCGGCGCGATCGATTGTAGCTGCTTGCACTTCAATTTCCTTATGACGTTTTACCCGTAAGGCGAGGTGATACGGGGGGCTCACATGTGCGTATTTATAGGCGAGCAGAATTGGATTTGTCGTTTTGAGCACAAGCTGTTGAGGCAGCTCCGCGGGATCAAGAGACGAAAGCTGCTCTGCCTTTGCGGGCAGCACTTCGACCGCGCTCAGCGCTTCTACAGCGATCCGGCCCTGCTCGACCTCTGCTCCGCGGACTTGGATGGTCGGTACCGAGACGTCCGAATTCGCATCCTGAACTATCTGCTCATAAGCGACCTCGACACGGAACTCACCCTCCATGTCCTGGGTGAACTCGATATTGATCACCTGTTTGCCGTTCTCGTCGACGAGCTTGTGGTTTCTGAGCGAAGGAGCGCTCAGGCTGAGGAAGTTGACCTGAGCAGGAAGTTCCAGCTCGAGGTCTGAGATCGTTCCTGACTTCACGTGAACGTCTACTGTCGCCCTTCCGCGTACGGTCACATCACTCAACGAGACAAGTGTGTTGACACCCGCGTCGAATTTTCCCTGCTGCTTTTCAGGTTTCGTCAGCTCAACGACGAGCTTCGGCGTCGTCTCGGCATATTTGAATGAATGAGCGATAGTCTTATCGATCGCTTGCCGGACCTCGGGGGGGAGCTGGTTCTCTCCAACTCGAGTGAGGTCGTTCTCTTCCACCGTTTTGAACGTGGTTTCTTTGCTCGCGAGCAAAGCGATCATGCCACGTTCCCGGTGGACGTTTTTCGCTCGCAGCACAGGAATCGCGAACGACCCCGGTTTGTCCTTGGCGGGCACCGAACGATCGTACGTGATGTCGAGTTGCACCTCTCCCTTGACCTTCCGATCGAAGTAAACACTGAGAACTGATGGTTTGTCCCCGTCGGAGCCTTGCAAACGCCAGTCCGCAATCACGCCCTGCGGTGAGCTCACCTTACCGATCTGCACGTCCTTCGGAACCTCGAATTCAACCAGACTTGTCTCTCCGCGCGTTACCTCGAGCTGCGCAAGCGCGCGAGTGAAGAGAACTCCCTCCTCCGCAAAAGCGGTGTGATAAATGCTTGCATTGACGCGCACCTCGGTTTTGATCTCCTCGGGCACCGCTTCGGTCCACTGGAGCGCGAGAGATGTGGTCATCGGAGCGTAAATCGTGGCGACAGTGTTGTCCTTGTCTTCATGCCGATCTACGGCGGATGCGGGAGTAACGGTGACTTCTTTTTTCCCGGGTAGAGTCAGAACGACCTTATTGACCGGGACTTCGGGAATCGACAGAGCCACTGATGACGGGCCGTTGTCCTTTTGCACCGCCGTCTGGAATTCGAGAGTCACAGTGTGCGTGCCCTTGCCCTGGACCCGAGTGGTGAACATTCTTCCAGCATCGTTTTCGTCGCTGAGCGTGATCGACGTAGGTTTTCCGTCAACGCGAACGTCGCTCAACGTTGCGGACTCGGGAAGCAGGTTAATGTCGGTCGATGCATCGTCGAAAAGCTCTACGCTGAGCTCTCCGGTCCACAAGATTGCATCACCTTTCATCACGCCGCTGTAGCTCGCTCGGCTCATCGCTGAGCGCTCGTCGCCTGCGCCGCGCCAGCTGAGTTGGGCACCTTCTCCGGTCGGCAGGGTAGCGCTGATTTGAGTTCCCTCGCGGGTTGCCTGTATTGTTGCTCCTGCAGAGGGCAGGAGCAGAACATCACGCGCGAGCCCCGGAAGCGATGCATGGAAAGTGATTCCGCTTGCATGAGGAAGGGGGAGCGGGAGGGTTGATCCGCCGTTTGAACGAAGTGCGTCGACGGAGTAGGAGAAACTGAGCGAATACGAGCCGGTCTTGTTTACAGCCCAGTGAAGCCCTTGCGGAGTAGAGAGGAGCTCGATCGGGCTACCGTTGACGGTGGCGCTTTTGAGCGAGGTGCCGGCGGGAAGCAGTGGCACCGCAGTCCATTTATCCTCGAGCACCTTTACCGAGAGCGAGACGATAACATCCGCCGTCGTCTTGCCGGAGATGGTGCGAGTGGAGACATTCACAGTCGCGTTGCCAAGCGCGTATCCGGCCGGAGAGGTGTCCGGCGCCTTCTCGGCGAGCCGGATCTGTTCGAGCAGCTTCGTGTATTCGGTGAGTGGAAGCTTCACGAACGAGGACTCGTCCTCGGCGCGTGCGATATTGACCGATAAGACGAGAAGCGCGAACGCAAGAGAGACGATCCGTTTCATAATACCTCTTTGAAAAATCGTTATTGTTGCGGAGCCGGAAGAACCTTTCTTTTGCCTGCGTATGCGAGCGATTGGACGAGATACTCTCGCTGAGAGCGATTCGCGCGGTCACTTTTCTGAATGAGCGCGATGTAGTCGCTGAGCATCGACGAGTCGTTCACGATCGATGGGTCACGTCTGAGATTGGGAAACAGCTTGTCGGCGTCTTCCAGCGCATCGACGTATCGGCTCGCGAGCGGGGCAACTTCTTGGATCCGGCCCTGCTCAACCAAACCGCTGGCTCCGATGAGAGTCCTCGAGAGCTCGAACGCGAGAAAGTTTTTCATTACGTTCTGCTCCAGAAGACCCTGCTCAGACTCGCCGCTCGGGAGGCTGAGGCTGTCGGTTACAACGGCGTTCTTGAGGTGCACGAGGTCTTTATAGCGAGCGCGTACTTCTGCGATTGGGCCTGCGCCGGGAGCCACGACGTCGAGGAGAATGACGTGGGTGTCGCCGGAATAGAACGTCGGAATGATGATTTGTATCCCGTCCTCGTCATCACCCCGATCGGACTCAATCCCCAGGTTCTTCGCGAGCCGCTGGTCGATGCTTTTCTCGACCGCCTTCTCCTGAGCAGCCCGAACGTTATCGAGGCGGTAGGATCCGATAACATCGACGAGCTTTACGCCAGGGGCGAGCCTGATGCGCAACCGCACCGCTTTGGCCACGGCGCGGCTGACCGACGACAGCTCCCGGCTGATGACATCCTTCGCGTCATCTTTCGATTTCATGAGTCGGCGGTTTCCTTGTCCGGCCAGGACGAGGTTGTCGATCGCCGCGAGGTCCTCGTGATTTCCGAGCGCTACGACACTCGTCGGAATACCCGCAACTGCGGCTTTCTGTGCGAGTGAACGAAGCGGCGCATTCGCATCGGCAAGCGGTTGATCGCTTACCACGATCATTTCACTGCTGCCGAGAGGCGAGCTGGGGTCGTCAGAGGCAGTGACATCGCTGAGCGCCGTCTCGTAAGCTTGTATCAGATTCGGGGAGCCCGCATCCGCCGGTGCGGCCAGAGCCTCCTGTAGCTTCACCGTGACCGCTCCGCGTTTGAAATCACCTTTCTGGATGAGGAGTCCGCCGGGGCGCCCTGCGATGCTTACTCGGACTGAGTCGCCGATATCCTTGGCGTCATTGAGCGCGTAGAGAAGCTCTCGTACCTTGTCCGCGGTTTCCGCTGTGATAGACCCACGGAGATCAAGAACGATGCCGAGATTCATCGCAGGTCTGCGGCCCAATGTTCGCTCGGTTCCCTTGAGACCGATCTGGACCAGCATCCGCCCTTCGCCTTGCAGTGAGCTTCGGTCGCTATGGATATTGATTCCGAGTGACTGATTCTCGGGAACGTCGAAGGGCTGCTCCGGTTGCTTAGCAGCGTCGTGTAACTTGAGCGGCCGGCCGAGAAGCTGTTCAACTTGAGAACGATCCTTTCCAAGGAGCGTGGTGTTGAGCTGGCGGATGGTCGGGTCGCCCGGAATATACGTGTTCGCCCAGTAGCCGGCAGCTTCCTGGAAGCGTAGGCCGGTGACGCTACGAAATGATTCGCCCGCATTCCGTTCGCGCTTGGATTTTGACAGGGCGGGTTTCTCCTCCATATTCTCAGAGGCACCCAGATCAGCTTGCTCTTCGAGATATCGTCGGGGAGTCTTGGATTGACGTCCGGCAGCAGCGTCATCTTGTTCGTCGGGCAAGGGTCGCCGTTCGTTCAAAGCTGCGCCTGCGGATCCTCCTACGAGTGACGCGTCGCTATCCTGCGCGTTTCTTGTGGAGGGCATCGGGACGCTGGCGGGGGGAACCGGTCTTTCGCTGTCCGATGCGGTATCGCTCGGGTCCACTTCGTCATTTTGGTCGAAGGTCTTTGCTTTGAGCTGTTCTGTGACTCGCGCTTGACCTTGCTCGAGAGTTTTCCGTTCTGCACCGCCGATGTCGCCGATCGACCTTTTATCGCCGTGGAGAGTGCCTTTTCCCGCTGCCCCCTCTTTTGCAAGCGGCGCGAGATCGAGCCCGTTCTTGCTGTTTTCGAACCGCGGCTTGTCGACGGCCTTTTCGGCATCTTTTTTCGCGCCCTCGAGTTTCAACTCTTGCGGATACGGGGTGCCTTCCGTCGGTGCATTGATGCCATCAAGAACCTGAACCTCGTCCGAGGTTGTGGTGGAAGGCTTTGACGGAGGACGCTGCGCGATCATTGACTTGCGGTCGCCGTCCGAGTCTTGTCGGCTAGCGAAACTTGGCACGCTCGTCTGTGATGGAGAACGCGGTGCGGCCGCTTGGGGTGCGCTACTCACATCGTCGTCGAAGGCGTCAGTGCTTCGGACCGGAGCCTGAACGCGATCAACCGGTTCATTTGCGCTCGCGGGCGCCTCCTCTTGTTCGGCGGGATACGAAGGTCTGACTTTCTGTTTCGCACTCGAATCAAGAGAATCACCCGCTGGTTCGTCGGCTGTGATTGTTTGTTCGCCGGTGTATTTGTTCGACCGGCGATAGCCGGAGAGATTGCTTGGGGCTCCCTTTGCGTCTCTACGAGCGACCGACTTTTCCCAGTCGGGGAGCTCTTTGGTAGAATACACACCGGGTTGAGGTCGCTCTGCAGGCTCCGGACGATTGACCGCCAAAGAAGAAACCAAGACGGCGATGAAAACCGAAACGACGGTCGCGAGAGCGCGTTTGTTCGGCAACCTCAAAATTTGCCAGACCGGGAAACGATACGGACTGCTGGAGCTTTGCTTCACGACGACGCCAACGGGATGCTTGGGCAAGTCAGCTAACACCTTTGCGACGAGGTCCTCACTCGGTTCGTGTTCAGGCAGGTCGCAGAGCGCTTTGTTCACGAGCTCGAGCGCTTCAAGAAAAGCGAAGCAATCGGGACACTCTGTGAGGTGCCGCTTTGCGTCTTCATTGAAGGTGAGAGCCTCTGGACCACTGTTCGCCAGTAACTCTTGGATGTCAGCGCAGAGCTTTTTCATTGCAGCACCTCACGGCGGCTGATGGCACCTCGACGAGCTAGGTCTTTCGCCAGTGTCGCGCGCGCGCGACTGAGATGAGTTTTGAGAGTGTTGAGCGGAATGTTTAAGATTTTGGCCACGTCGCTTTGTGCAAGATTTTTGATGCAGCACAGAGCGATGGCTTCGCGCTGAGCATCGGGAAGCTTCTGAATGGCTCGCTCCAACCAGCGAATCGTCTCGTCTGCCTCAGCGATGTCTGCTGCGGTAACAGTTTCGAGCATTTCAGGGACGGTTTCTTCGTGGCTCACAATCTGGCGGACTTTGACCTTGCGAAAATGACTGCGGGTTACATTAGCAACGATGGTGAAAAGCCAGGGCTCGACGGGAAGCGCCGGTTGATAACTGGCGGCAGCTTGATGGATTCGAATAAAGATGTCTTGAAAAAGATCGTCCCGGGACGCCGCATCGACACCGGTGCGGACGAGATACGAATAGACTTGGGAGCGATACGCGGTCATAAACTCCGAAAACGCTGCGCCGTCACCGGCAACATGGCGTGCAAGCAGCTGCCTGCGGGCGAGGAGCACAGCCTCGGCGTCTTTGTCACTCTCGTCTGTGCTCATAGTTTCATCAAACTGCCTCTGCGCCCGTGCATACATTGTCTAGTCTTACGCGGCGGCCAAGCCTGGAGTTTCAGGAATCTTACGCACATTGCGAAAAACTTCCCAAGGAAAATCAGTGATTTGCAAATGCAGCGGGGTTGCGTCATGGCGTTTGGCGGCGTACTATCGTCTTTTTTGCTGGTAGAACCGCTTCGAGAGGACCTATGAACCTGCCGCCCGAGTCCCGCTCCGCCTTCATCACCTGTGCATTTTCGATGCTCGGAAAAATCGCGTCTGCGGACGGAACGGTATCGCCTGAAGAAGTGGAACGGGTCTCGCGTTACATCGACTCCGAGCTTCGGCTGGAGCCGAAATTGAAGGCCATCGCCCTCGAGCTTTTCGAGGACGCAGCATCATCGCCGCTCGAGCTAAGGGATTATGCCGATAAGTTTGGAACGATCTTTCAGGACCGCGTGGTGTTGCTCGATCAACTGGTTCAGCTTCTCCTCGAAGTATCCGCCGCGGACGGCATCCTCGATCCGCGGGAAGATAAGTTGGTTCGGTCGGCCGCGTTGCTGCTCGGCCTCAGCGAACCCGCCTACGAACGAATGAAGCAGAAAGTATTCGGGCAAGAGCTCAACTAGCTCTCCGCCCTACTTTGCGAACGAGATGCAAAGAATGCCGAGGAAGATGATCGCGGAGGCGATGAGCCGCTGACGCATTCCCGATTCCTTCAGCAGCAGACCTCCCATCATGACGGCAATAATAATGCTGACCTGCCGCATGCCGAGAACATAGCTGACTTTGTCGACGCGGAAGGCGGCGAGCACCAGGAAATATCCGAACGGATCGAGAAACCCGCAAGCGAAGAGCGATCTGAGCTGCGCCCGAACCTCCTCCCAAAGCGCAGCCCGCGGCTTCGACACGACGATCTGAGGCGTCATGTAGAGCGTCACCATGAGATGCAAGAGATATGTGTACAGTGCGGGCGGCACGCTGGCTACCAACACCTTGTCTGCAAGTGAAAAGCCGGTCGTCGCTAGCGCGGTGAGCAATGCAAATCGCGTCGACTCGTTTCGTATGGCGTCCTTCATCGGAGAGAATGCGGAGCGCAGCCCGCTGCCTCTTACGCAGAGCACGTATACTCCGAGCACGGTCAGCAAAACCCCTGATGCTCCGAGCACAGAGACCTGTTCATGAAGAATCAGTACGCCGGCAACGAGCACGAAAGCCGGCGCTGAGCGAATGATCGGATAGACGAGCGAAAGATCACCGTCATGTAACGCGCGGGCGAACGTATAGAGATAAGCGTAGTGGAGCATCCCCACGAGCAAAATTGTAATCGGAATTGCACCAAAGACCTCCGGCTCGGTAACCGCATAATAGACCGGCACCGGAAAGAATATGAGCAGCGTGCAAAAATTGTAGAGCCAAGAAAAGATCTGCTTGTCGCCCGAACGCTTGATCAGGAAGCTCATCAGCGCATGGGTAAATGCGGAGAGCAGGACGAGGGCGAGTGAAATGATTCGTGCGCTGGTCATGGAGTCCGTGAGCGTGCCGAAGCGCGCCACGGTAGGAGGAGGGCCTCAACGTCCGTTGTCGCGTATCGATGTTCTTGCTGACGGGATCGAAAAGCTCATCTCAGGTGAAACTGCCTCATCCATCCTCATCAGAAGTGCGGGCAGTATACAGAGCGAGCACGGGTTCGGAAAGCCCGCGCGGTCGCTGAGGGACTAGCTTGACTGGTCAGGCTCCGGTAAGCCCCAATCTTTATACACTCGTCGAAACACGTGCTCGGGTAGCTGAGCGAGCATCGGTTTCTTCGTAATGTCGAGCCACGAGAGGATCTCCCGAAGTTCGTTCTCGCCGAGAGTGGTGCAACCGTACGTGCCGCCTTCTGTCGGACCTACATGGATATAGAGGCAGCTGCCTCTTCTCGCTACCGACGGTGCCGGGTTCTGATCGAAAAGAATTGCGAGCTTGTATCCGCCGCCCTGGGTCATTTCCTCGCCGCTCTTCCAAGCCGAACGAGACACTTTTGTGGTGGAGATGACCTGGTTGTAATACTGCGACTCGGGATCGTCGACACACACATCGTAGTCAGTCAGCTGGGTGTACGGAACCTTGAGGCTGCCAACCTCCGCTCGGGGCTGATATCCGAACGAGCCGCTTACTGGAAAAATTCCGGCAGGTGTTCGCATGTCTCCCTCGTCCATGACCGGGCCAAGCAGCCCGGTCTGATCATGCTTCCCGATTCCCCAGGCAAATCCGTTATTCCCTATCGAGACGGCATATGGCGTACCGACAGGTTTCCACTCCGATGGACTGCCGGTCGAACGCTCGAAGCGCTGAAGGACCGCCTCAGAGGAGCGCCAATGCTTGCCCACGACAAGGATGAGTTGGGAGGAGTCATTAACAGAGGAAACCGGCTTGGCATGCACCGGAACCACTTCGTAGACCCAAGTGGTCCCTACCATGCGGAGCATGGCGAGAACGTTCAGAAAAATAAGCACGGCGGCTCGCCGAGTCATAAAACCTGTGTGCTGAACGCGAGCGAAAGATTGCTGGAACAGTCACCTATATATCGTATCGGCTGAACCACGGGAAAGCTAGAGCCCCTCCCAGGAACGCGGACCGTGATCGAACTAGGCTTTTCCTGATTCTTCCGGTAGGGCAAGGACCTCGATTACGTTTCCGGTCGAGTCTGCCAGGAACGTCGAGCGGCTGCCGTCCGGGCGCAGACGCAGTTCGCCGAGCGTCTTGGCGTCAGCACGCATGAATCCGAGATGTGGAGGATCCATGCTGGGTAGTACGAGCTGGAGCCGCGTATTCGCGAATTGGAGAACGGCCTGAAACTTGTCTTCGTAGACCAAGGTGCAGCGAAAGCTGGTTTGATACCATCTGATCGCCTTGGGCAGGTCCGAGACATGCACGGCGACGTGGTGAAGAGAATCAAGCTCGTCGTTCGGCGGGGTACTCATCGCGATGTTCCTTGAAATATAAACAGATGTCCGTAAGGGGGCATTGAGGACAGAGCGGCTTTCGAGCCTTGCAGATCCGGCGCCCGTGAATGATGAGGTAGTGACTGAACATGCACCACTGCTTCGGCGGGAGTTGTTTGTTCAGATCCGCTTCGATCTTTACCGGGTCGAGCTGCTTTGTCAGCCCGAGACGATTGGAGAGTCTCGTCACATGTGTGTCGACGGGGAGCCCGGGAAGATCGAACGCGTTCCCGAGAACGACGTTTGCGGTCTTCCTCCCCACGCCGGGGAGCTTGACCAACTCTTCCATGGAGCTCGGCACTTGGCCGCCGTGCTCTGAAATGATCTTCTGCATTGCGCCGCGGATGCTCTTGGCTTTTTGCCGAAAAAATCCAGTCGATTGGATAATCTTCTCG
Source organism: Bdellovibrionota bacterium (assembly GCA_046328905.1). Lineage (GTDB taxonomy): Bacteria > Bdellovibrionota_C > UBA2361 > SZUA-149 > CAZDWZ01 > JAXLVP01. The sequence continues at coordinate 1,598,557 of JAXLVP010000001.1, read as the reverse complement.
AGCTCCTCCGCCGGCTTCCGGACATAGTCTTCCGGACGCTTGAATTCGCGAAAGAGTGTCTTCGTGACCTCATTGACTCGCACATCGGTGCATTGAGCCGATAGGATGGTCGCGACGAGCAGCTGCAGTGGAGTTTTAAAATTCAGCTCGCAGGCCGCATCGGGATGGAGCTTCGCCAACCGCTTGTAAATCGTACCGGCTTTCTTTGCGAGCGAATCCGTCATGCTGACCGTTTGCTTGAGAAGTATTGAGCGATTTCTTCACGCCCGCGCGTGTTGAGAATGTCGCTCTTGGTGAGCCAACCTTTGCGCGCGATGTTGACCCCGTATTTGACTTTGTCGATTCCCGAGATGGAGTGTGCATCGGGGCAGATTGCGATGGGAATGCCGAGCGCTTTGGCGCGTCTGAGGTGGTGCCATTCGAGATCGAGCCGCTTCGGATTCGCGTTGATTTCGACGGCAACCCGGTTCTTCGCGGCTGCCTCCAGCACTGCGGGAATATCAACGGCGTAGGGCTCCCGCTGTAACAAGAGTCGCCCGGTCGGATGCGCGAGGATGGTCGTTCGAGGATGCTCGAGCGCGCGGACGATCCGCGCAGTCATCTCTTGCTCGGACATCGCAAACCGGGAATGAATGGAAACGATGACGAAGTCGAACCGATCCAGCACTGCATCGGGGTAGTCGAGCGCCCCGTCGTTGAGGATATCCGCCTCGATTCCCTTGAAGATGCGAAATGGTTTCAGCTTGTCGTTCAGCCGATCAATCTCTTCATGCTGACACTCAATGTCCGCGAGCTTCAGCCCGCCCGCGTAAACGGCGCTCTGTGAGTGGTCCGAGATTCCGAAATACTCGTAGCCTCGGTCGCGAACGGCTACCGCCATCTCCTCAAGCGTGTTCTTGCCGTCAGAGTATGTCGAGTGCGCGTGAAGAATCCCCTTCAGATCGGAGCTTTGAATAATTTCCGGAAAAGCTCCAGTTGGACCGAGAGAGCTTGCGAATTGAATCTCCCCAACGTTCTCCCTGCACTCTGGCGGTACAAATGCCAAACCGAGCGCAGCGTAGATATCAGCTTCAGCCGTGATAGGTGTAGGAGTCTCTCCGGAGAAAAGGCCGTATTCATTCAGCTTCAGACCCTTTGACTTCGCAATCGCGCGCAGCTCGGTGTTGTGGTCCTTGCTGCCCGTGAAATGCTGAAATGCAGTAGGAAACTGCTGCGGGGTAACGATTCGCAAATCGACGGCGATGCCCGAGGTGAGCAGCACGGACGTCTTTGTTTCTCCTTGGCCGGTCACGCCGGCGATGAGTGGGTAGGCCAAAAAATGGTCGGCGACCTTTGAAGGTTCGTCGGTTGCCGCGAGGAGATCCACGTCTTTCACTACCGGTGCAGCCCGGCGCAAGGAGCCGGCAATTTCAACGGCGGTACAGAGCCCCGAATCCGAGAGGTACGCTCGGAGACCTTGGGCGTGTTCGAGTGCGTCAGGATAGAGCGACTGAGACGCATATGTTCGATGATGCTCGATCGCCGCCAGTATTTTCGTCTGCGTTTTCTCTCCGAAGCCTTTGAGCGATGCCACTGTCCCAGCACGGCAGGCGAGCTCGAGAGCATCGATAGTACTGACCTTCAACGTTTCGTAGAGAACCTTTACTTTTTTCGGCCCGAGGCCCTGGAGATGGAGGAGCGATAGCAGACCTTCCGGAAATTCTGCTCGCAGCTCCTCCAGCATCGGATAGTGGCCCCGTTCGTAGAATTTCTCGATCGCTTCGGAAAGTTGCGGGCCGATGCCTTTGACTTTGCCGGCGCGGCAGTCTTCGACGAACTCCCCGAGCGGTCGCTCGAGAGTCGAGAGCATGCGCGCCGCATTTTCGAATGCACGCACGCGAAAAGTATTCTCGCCCTTCAGCTCGAGCAGGGCGGCAATCTCTGTGATGGCTTCGGCGATCTCTTTGGGATTCATTTGACGGTTACAGCAGTCTCCAGTTCCCTATTTGTCAGACGACTGGTGGGCGAATCGGAAGTAAAACTAACATAAAGATGGATGCGCGCGAATAAGAACGAACAGGAGATTCGCTACCGCAATCGGGACGGCCAAAAGCTTGCGATAAAAATTGTCTTCATTGTATCCTCGGCCGACGAAGTGGGCAGCCGTTCAGTTCACTGAATGTTTAATGTACGTGGATTTTAGGAGAATCTTCTCGTATGGCACTGCAAATGAAAGAAAAGGCTTTTTCGACGTTCGCAACTCTCGCAATCGGCGCAGTCGTTGCTGGCGCAGTCGCAATACTCCCGGTGAAAGCATATGCAGCAGACGAGCATCATGGTGATGCAAAGTGCTCTGCTGACAAGAAGGCTGAAGGCGAGCATCATGGCGACGCAAAGTGCTCCGCTGACAAGAAGTGTTCGGGCGACAAGAAGTGCTCGGGAGACAAGAAGTGCTCCGGCGATAAGAAATGCTCGGGCGACAAGAAGTGCTCGGGCGATAAGAAGTAACTTCGTCGAGACCTGAAACCGCACGACGATCGGTTCGTTCTACGCAACCGCTCTTTCGGACGGATTCAGTTTTGAGGGCCGCTGTGGTAGCGTTACCGCAGCGGCCTTTTCTTTTTTCTCCTTCGGGTGTGCATTCTCCACGGCCTGACTGCGTCACTTCCCCGGAGCTATTGTTTGAGGAGCGACGATGAGAAATTTCAACCTTCCGGCGCTCGGTGGCGGCGCCGGCCTTCGCAATGAACATTTCGAGGAGATTCTCGAAACCCGGCCTCCCTTCAACTGGTTCGAGGTCATCAGCGAGAATGTGATGGGCTTCGGCGGATGGGTGCGCGAAGCCTTTCAGGAGATCCGAAAGCAGTACCGGATCATCCCCCACGGCGTCTGCATGTCCATCGGTTCGACTGATCCGCTGAACCTAACCTATCTGAAAAATCTTCGAGCCTTCTGCGATGAGCTCGACGCACCATGGACCTCGGACCATCTCTGCTTCACAATGGTGGACCACACAAACCTGAACGAGCTGATCCCTCTGCCGTTCACGAAAGAGTGCGCGGAAAACATTATCGATCGTGTGAAAAAGGTCCAGGATCTGCTTGGCAGACCGTTCCTGCTCGAGAATGTGACGCGGTATCTGACTATCTCAGACCGGGAGATGTCTGAGAGCGAATTTATCTCGACGATTGCCGAGAAAGCTGACTGTGGGATCTTGCTCGACGTTACGAACGTTCATCTGAACTCGCTCTTCCATGGTTACGATGCGTATGAATTCATTCGTTCTCTACCGCTGGATCGGGTCGGACAGATGCATCTCGCAGGCTGGGAGTCCGATGATGGACAGATCATCGATAGTCACGACGCGCCGGTTCCGCCGGAGGTCTGGGAGCTGTTTCGTAAGACCCTAGAGCTGACCGGCCCGAGCTCGGTTCTGGTGGAGTGGGATGCCCAATTGCCGAACGTTCAGCGCTTGCTCGAAGAGACGGTAATGGCAGACCGCTTGATTGAAGAGGTGTGCGGCCGGCCGGAAGAGCGGGTGGCCGCATGTCGTTAGAAGGAATGCTGTCAGCGATCCGCTCGCTCATTCTCGACAGAATGGATCTACCCGAATCAATCGAAGATCGGGCGCGGTTGTATCAAACCAGCTTTCCGGAACTTTCTCCGGACGAAGTCGCTGACTTATCCAATGTGACGCCCTCGAAGCTGCGAATTTACACGCAGACGATCTTCGCCGGCGAACGGAGCACGCTCAAGACGCACTTCCCGATGACTTTCGGACTGCTCAAACAGAGGTTCGATGCCGAGCTCGACACGTTCGAGTTGGTTCGAGATCTCCATGAAAAACGCCCCTGGAAGAGCTACCTGACCGCGGGGCTTGCAGCCAACTTTGCGCGGTATCTGGATCTTGACCGCCCCGACATCAAAGCCAAGATCCCGGAGATCGGGGATGTCGCGAACCTCGAGCGTTTGACTCTTGCGATCGCACGCGGGAAGGATTCGCCTCTTCGGCCAACCGAGCTCTTGACCACTGAGGCGCTCGAGACAATCACAGTCGGTGACCTGCTCGAGAAACGAGCCGTCTTTGCGCCGTATGTCAGAAGATCCGCGTTTGCGTTCGACGCCGTGGCTTTTCGCGATGAATTTTGGGAGAACGGCCGCGAAGTCCCGGAACATCCGGTTCTGCCCGGCGAGCTCTTTGCCATTGGAGGGCGGACGAGAGCGCTTGCCGTTGAATGGCTGCGCGTCTCCCTGCCTATTTTCGAGTTTGCCGAGGCGAACAAAGAAATGGAATTTGCTCTGGGTGATCTCGCAGAAAGCTTTGTCGCTGGAGAAGATGAGTCAGTTGAACAGTCGGTGCTCTTCCTGCGTTTTCTCGACCTGCTGAAGACGGCGATGGCGTACGGAATTATCCTCGTAAAGACCGAAGGCTGACAGACCCGCGAGCGGCAGCCGTCATGAAAGTTCATGAACGACCAGCGTCTTCGAGATGCGATCGTGCAGCGTTTGTCGATTGGCTTTGAAAATTCCGCTCAGCATTCCGATTCCGAGCGTCAACGCAGTGATGAACTTACTCGCAAAACGCGCGTTGGCCCGTAGAAAGGAAATGGGACGGCCGTCGAGATCGCGCACGCGCAGATTGAAAAGAAGCTTCCCAATCGTCCCCCCGATCCACCGGCTTTCGAACAAGGTCGAGTAGAGCCACGAACACACCGCGCAGAGCAGCACAGCTTTCAACAGGTAGTGCTTGGCCTCCAAAGGATCGAAGCCGTTGCCGCTCGGGTCAATCGGTTGAGCGAACGACACGAACATCCAGCCGATCGTGAACCCGATGATTCCGCCGCAAAGAAGCGTAAGGAAAAGGACGTCATAGAACGCGGCGCCGAGACGACGCCAGAGCGCAGCTCCCCGAAGGATCGGTTTGACGTCAGCAACGGGCGCGGCGGGTTCCTCAAGAGCCGGCGCAGTTCCGATCTCGTCGGATTGTGAGATCGGTTCTGTCCGCTCTTCCGCCGGTGTGGAGTCACTTGGGGAAGCTGTCGCCGGAGCGTCGTAATACGCTTGCACAACTTCTTCCGCCGCAGGTTGGGGAGAAGCTTCTAATGGAGTCTCCGCGAGGGGGAGGGGAGCGCGGGCTGCCACGTCTTCAATTTGTTTCGAGATCGGTGCCGGAGCCGAATCGACGTTTCGCGCTTTGTCCTGCTTACCCGACCGGCGCTTCTTTCTGCCTGATTTTTTTGATTTGGCCACGGGTACAATTATGCAGGAGCAAGGTTCGAGTAAAGATCGATAGTATCAAAGTCCGGCGCAACGGGAAATTCCCTTACGCAGCAATCCAGCGGTAGAAAGAGACGCTTCTCTCTTAAGCTGACCTTCGTGACCTGAAGATGATCATAGCATCTTCAGGTTGAGATCGGAGGGCGCATCGACTTCGAGCCACCCGCCGTCGATTTTCACGGCCCTCACAGGCATCAGCTTGTCGATAATGAGTTGGATGAAGGTGGTCATGTACATGTTCTCGAAATCTTTTCCATCGTACGACTGCGTACGGTCGAGAGCATGATAAAAGTCGCAAACCGTTTCGAGGGCATCGGCTCGAATCTTGAACAATCCGATGTACTGACCCTGAATGTCATCGTACGTTTGCGGCTTCTTGCCGAGCTCGATGATGTATCCTGCCGAATCCAGCTTGAGCGTCTCGGCGTCTTGCAGCGGGTCTTCCATCCGCTGCTTCCAGAGCTGGCGCCATTTGGTGTCAATGACCACCGAAAATTCATCTTTGGCGTTGATGATCGCCTTCAGCACTCGGGGCAGATAAATGATGTCGGTATACGATACGATGACATCATCGCCTGAAAGCTCGCTTTCGGCGGAAAAGAGGGATTCGACCATGTTGGTGGAATCAAAGCGGGTGTTCGAATAGCGCTTACAATCGGGCGCGTCGATAACGGTCGCCTGGTATCCATCGACGACAGTAATGTCGCGCAACCCGCAGCACCGGATCGTTTCCAGCAGGTGCCGGAGGAGTGGTTTCCCTTGGTATTCGACCATGCACTTCGGCCGGTCGTCCGTGAGAGGCTTGAGTCGGGAACCCTTTCCCGCAGCGAGGAGAATTATTTTTGCCATGTATTTCGCACGAGGTCTGTTCTTCGCGCTGTCGCCTCAGTGGAGCGGCGCGAACACCTTTGCGAGCTCTGTCTCCGAAGACCTCGCAAAGAACCGTTCAATCGTAGCCGCAACGCCAGCTTCGGATCAAAGTAATTTTGCCCGGCTGCCCATGATGCTTTTCTGCTGGAAACCGGCAGCGCTGGGCATCGAAGAGCGACAGGAGCGGCGTCCAGAGGCATAGAGCCCCTGACTTCCGCTCGACACATATTTTGATGCGTGAATCTGACCACAGATGGAGAAAAGAGGTTTCCCGTTGTCCGATAAGCCCGCTTTTTCAACGGTAATGCGATTTTTCGCGGCTGAGTCGGACTGGAGACCGAAGAAACCACCACTAGGTGATTGGAAGCTCGACATGGCACTGTGTAATCGAGCCGCGACCGAGCCGGGCCAGGAAACGAAGTGTGAGTCTCTCGGCTTTGCGGTAGGGAGGGGAAGATGAAGAAAATTGCTATCTCGCAGCGTGTCATTGTTCCCGAGAAAGGTGCCCGTCGCGACGCGCTCGAACAAGACTACGTCGAATACTATGAACAGCGTGGTGCGACCCTTCTTCCGATTCCCAATGTCGCCCGAAACATCTCGGAGCGTTTACAGCTTCTCGGTGTTGATGGTGTCATCCTGAGTGGCGGCAACGATGTGAACCCAACGCTCTACGGTGAAACGCCGTCGACCAGCTCGACGCATGCGGACGAGCGCGATCGGACCGATCGCGAGCTTCTCGAAGCGGCGATCAAGCTCGGTCTGCCCGTTTTGGCAGAGTGCCGCGGATGTCAGTTCCTCAATGTCTTTTTTGGGGGGAAGCTGAAGTCCACCCCCAATCACGTTGTGCCGCTGCATGACATCGAGCTTCTGCCAGCCGCCTCCGAGCTCGAAATCAGTGGGACTGTTGCGGTGAACTCATTTCATGGTTTCGGATTTTCGCAGAGCGAGCTGAGCACGCAGCTCGAACCGCTTGCTCGTGCAGCGGACGGAGTAATCGAAGCAGTCCGTCACGAACGGCTTCCTATCGCAGGAATCATGTGGCATCCAGAGCGCTCCTCGCCGGAAGGCGCACTGAATGCAAAGTTGGTAGAGGCGTTCCTTTCCAGAACGGCGTTTTGGAAGAAGCCTGCCCGCTAACGATCGGGTTGCCTATCTCGTCCGGTCTACGCGATGACCGCTACACCAGATTCAGACAATCGCACAGTGCCTGCCGGATAGCCCGGAAAACGGGCATCGGGTCAGGGCCAATTTCGCTCGCGAAATCCTCGGATGTCTCCAGATACAACACGCCCATCGGGGCGGCTTGGCCGATCGAGCACGCAATCATGGTAATTCGGCGCCCGTCCTTGCTTACTCCCTCTTCTCGTAGCGGCGATTTCAGCGAAAACGCGGAGCTGACCAGATCGAAATGGCTCAGCGCTGAGGACAGCTTGATTGGACGTGAGCGATCCGGAGTAAGCTCCCCGAGCTTAATCGATGGCGACAAGAGTCGACTCGCCGGCTCGAGCATGAAAATGCACCCTTTCTTGAATCCCGCAGTCGGAATGATCTCGAACACGAGCGTGCGAATATTTTTCTTCAAGATTTTGTTCGGCTTCAGTTGGAAGTACAGCTTCGTGATCTTCTCTTTGAGCGCCGGTGGACACGACTTCAGATGGATGTTTTTCTCGAGCTTCGCCGTCGCGAATCGTGAGTCCACGATCCGCTCCTTGAGGAGTGATGTCTCAGTGAAACCTTGCAATTCCGGAGCGCGCTTCAAGTATTGTTTGCAGTTTGATTCGGCCCGCTGGAAGATGAGTTGCATGCCGTCCGGACCAAGCTGCGCCGCGATTGCTTCCTCAGCTTCCTCCCAATCTTGGAGAGCGGTCGGATAATGCTCAGGATCGTTCGCCCTGGCGAGCGCTTCGCTGACCTCACAGATTTTGGAGAGAAGGTCGCCGACATGCTGGGAGGATGTCGACGACGAATCTGAGGCCAGCCCACTCGGTGCGGCAGCGCTATATCCCCGTTTCGGGCGATCGCCAAGGGCTACTAGAATATCGTCAGAGAGATTCCATCTGCGAGCAAAGGTCAGACCCAGGAGAGACGGCGAAAAGCCGAGAACCTTCTGGAGCTGAAAATCGAGGCTTTCTGTAGGGGTGATACATTCCATCGCGCGGCTATAAACGCGAGGATAGTTCCACGCGATGAGAGTAAGTCCGAGCTGGCGTAACAGCCCGCACGAGAAGCCCATGTCTGGGTCGATGTCGTTTTTGCCGGCGAGGACTTCCGCTGCGCTCGCGCTGATGAGCGATTCCCGGAAGCGAAGCGCTTGGAGGTCGCTCATCTGATTCAGAGAGTGTCCCGAGATCTCGGAGTCCGGCCGATTGAGAACCGATTTGAAAGCGCTCAACTCCGCTTGTTCGAAAATCTGCGTCGGGGTCAGCTTGCGTCCGCGAGCCTCGCCGCTGAGATACGATCGTGACTGTTCGCTCTCGATGATCGAGCTGAGCTCTCGCAGACAATACATATAGAGAGCAAAGTCTTCTTTGAGGTCGGCCGTGAGCTGTTCACGCTTCCCTTCGTAGTGTCCGGCGTGAAGCTGAGCTCGGACTTTGTCTAAGACTTCCTTGTGCGGCGGCAACCAGCCATTCGACACATGGCGAAACGCTCTTTCAATATTCTCTTCCAGCACTGCGTTCGACATTACTGCGGGTCCTTCGAGCATATAAATCTTTGCTTATTGTATTGTCGGCCGAAGTTGGCCGAGTCACTATGAGTTTCTCATAGCGAAAACTATGCCTTTCTCGGGTGGCGGTGCGCAGAATGGTAACAGCGCGATTTCGCTCAGATGCTGAGGCTCGGCGAAAATCGTGCTCTCCTCCGATTGGGAATCTGGAGGGAGTTAAGACTATGCAGGTTTTTACAGGTGCGAACTTTTAGGGTGTGCCGCTAATGTTCTGGTCCTCTTTTTCTGGGTTAACTCACACCCGACAGCATTGCGAAGTTCGAGCCAATATTCGATCGGCGATACCGCCGAAAAAAGCTCAGCGATGGCAGGTTCTTAGTTTTCGGCCGTTCGCTACAAGTGGCGGCTGACATTCGCCGTCAGCGACAAATATTGTTGCAGTGACAAATTTTGTCGCCCGATTTTGGGCGTGTGATGCACGCCGGAAAGCTGCGTCGGCACCAGGAGATCTAACCTGCGCTAATCTGTGTAACCTGCCGAATCGAATGAAATTGAGAAAATCCTCCGGCCGCCATGTCGAATAGGTGCTCGGAGGGTCCGGAATTTTTCGAGCGAACGTTCGGAGACATCCGCCTCCGCGATGGTTGGTGCGAGGATGAAGCCGGAAACCCGGGTGGAGCGGTTTGTCTCGGCAAGCTCGAGAACTCGAGCACAGATGCGGCGATACAATTTGGTGTTTGAGCTCCGCTCGCCGAGTCGGTCGCCGAACGGCGGGTTGAGCGGTACGAAAACGTGTTGCCCCGGACGCTCCGGCAGCGACGCCCTAAAAAAGTCACCCGCTTCACAGCTCAGCCGAGCGGGATGGGCGGCACACCGCTCATTGAGCCGCTTCTCGAAATGGGCGCAGTTCTGACGGAGCACCTGTGCTGTCGAGGGTGATTTTTCCACAAAATGGACCGGCAGAGTATCGGCAGAGGTAGCCTGAGCGGCGCACTTTTGCAGGTGCGCGCGGGTCGCCGCTGGGGTGCACGTAAGCTTGTCGAGCGCATAGTCCATGCGAAAAACGCTGGGCCAGAGGTTCTGGAAGTAGAGCACCGATTCGAAGCCCAAAGTGCCGGTTCCGGCGAACGGAACGTAGACCAGAGAAGGTGATCCCGCCTTCGTCCAGTCGGCGGTTTGCTTGATGAGCGCTGCAGCCAGATCTTCTTTGATCGGGGCAGCACCGGTGAGCATCGTTTTATAGTGTCTATGGGAGAGCGTCTCGCCACTTAGGCTGAGAGCGAGCTGAAGCTGGTTGTGGACGAGCCGGACATCCAACTTCTGTTCGAAATCCGTGCCTGATACGACGGAGTATCCTTGCTCAACGAGGATCTCGCGAACAGTGACCTCGAGAAGCCCTTCGTGTTTCACCCGGCTCCTTTCGGAATGTACCCTCAGCTTGATGCTCCTGCCGGGAGCAAGCAACAACCCCCATGGCACTTTTGTTGTTCGAGATCTGATTTCCGCAACCGAGCCGGCGCGCCCCTGTCCGACGATCCAGAGGATGTCCCGGAACGTGCGGAGACGGTACGTCAGCTCCATGAGCGCTCGGAAAGAGAGATTTTCGACTCGAAGCTCAGGGTCGTCGGCTGAAAGCACCGGCTTGAATTTTTCAGGAGACGCAGGGGAGGAGAGAACGTTTTGCAGCTCGGCTCGGCATGTCTCTCGCAGCTCGGCCGCGAAACGGAACACGGCCTGCTGTGGCCGGCCGAGGATCTGCTTTTTCTGCTGAGCGTTGTCCGGCATCGTTCCCTTCTTGGTTCAGGGCCAGGAATAGAGCTTTTGCGCAGCCCCGGCAAGCTGTTCCCAAGCGTTGCGGAGCCATCAGGTTCAGCATAAACTAGCCCGGCAACTGTTACTGCTCACGGTCACGGCTCATTGGAAACTTCCGCCAAACGTCCTTCGTTCTACATCGGCCTCTTCCTCGTGGCGGTGCTGGCCTTTCTGGCCTATTTGCGGAATTACGCGCAACCTCCCTATCTTTATTGGGATGAGAACTACCACGTTGCGTCGGCGCAAAAATATCTCGACGGTGTCTTTTTTCTCGAGCCGCACCCGCCGCTCGGAAAGCTGCTCATCGCCGCGGGCGAGAAAATATTCGCCCGCAATGCGCGAGTGGATACGTCTGCATTTCTGAAAGCTGACCACCTCGATAAGGTGCCAGAGGGATTCTCCTTCAGCGGAGTCCGATTCTTTTCTGCATTCTCAGGGTTCCTGCTGTGTCTCGTTTTTTATTTGCTTGCGTATGAGCTCTACCCCGAGCCGGTCATCGCTGCGCTGTGCTCCCTTCTCGTCATTATGGACAATGCGCTGGTCCTGCACTTGCGCGGAGCAATGCTCGAAGGCCCGCAGCTCCTTTTCATAGCCATTTTTCTTCTCGTTTTTGTTCGAACGATGAAAACAGGCGAGTGGAATTACGGGCAGAGTATCACGCTTGGGTTGGCTTTTGGGCTTGCGATGGCAACGAAGATTACAGCTCTCTTTTTGTTGCTCGCCTACCTCTTCCGGCTCTGCGCCGATCGATTTCGAGTACGATCGTGTGCGATGGTGTCCGCGTCGCTTCTCACCGCATGCGCGGTGTTTCTTTCGGTGATGGCGATTCACTTCGTAGATGCCAGAACCGTTGTCGAGAACCGGCGGTACGAGATCAGCCCCACGTATCAAGCGGTTCTATCGGAGGGAAGATACGACCTTGGAAGCTTTGCGTTGTTCTTGCGAGAGTCGCTCCTGTATTCGAAGCGGTACTCTTTAGGGGTGCCGAAATTCAAAGGCGACCTTCCGAACGAGAATGGGAGCGCTCCGATAAGTTGGCCCTTCGGGAAGAGGAGCATTAGCTATCGCTGGGACAAGACGGAAGACGGGCGCGTGAAACACCTCCGGCTCCAGTGCAATCCAGTTGGTTGGGGGATCGGTTTCCTATCATTCCTTGCTGCCGCAGTCCTCGTCGGCAGCCGACGGATGTACTCACTGCCGCTTGCCGGCCGTCAGCTTGAAAATTATCGAAATGTAGAGCTCTTTGTTGTGCTCTATCTCGGATACATGGCCGGCATGATCCGAATCCCGCGGGTGATGTATCTCTATCACTACTTCATTGCGCTATTGCTCTCGTTCATTCTGTCCGTCTTGGTGTTCCGTCACTTCTACGAAGAGGACATCGAACGCAGAGACGGCGTAGTCTTGCTGGCACTGGTGTTACTCGCCGTCGCGCAGGTTGCCACCTTTCTGTATTTCATGCCCTTCACGTATGGTCTTCCGATCACTGCGCAGGAGTTCTCTGACCGCGCGTGGCTCGAGAGTTGGCGCTTGGAACCGGTGCTTTGGTGAACGAGGTCCAGGAATGAGTTTCGAGAACAATCTGCTTCGCTTTCGCGGGAAGGATGTGATGGGGCGCCGCGCCGCTTTGCTTGCGCTTGCCGTGCTCGCCTTGCTTCCGGTGGGTTACCACTCCATCCGGTTCAGCGGCGGAAACACGATCCGAGCAATCGTGCAGCCGAACAACGGTGATATCCGAAATATTAATCAACCCCGGAAACCGAAGCTGACGCGGGAGCTTTCGTTCGAAGCTCTTTCGTTCCCGCCCTCCGAGTTTCTCCGCTATCGTGACGGCTCTGTATTCGGCTTCGGGGATAACTTTTTTGTCGATTTCAAAGCGGTGTTCGATGTCGCGAAAACGGGGCTCTTTACGTTCACGGTTTCGTCGGACGACGGGTTTCGTCTGACTATCGACGACAATGTCGTCAGCTCGCATCCGGGAGATAGACCGCTGGGTGTAGACGAGGTGAAAGTTGCCCTGGAGGCAGGGCGGCATACTTTACTGCTCCAATATTTCCAGCGCTACGGCCCCGCGTCGGTCGAAGCATTTTATCAAATGTCTGGCGATCCGATGAGACATGCCGTTGGGGAGTCGTCAGGCGATGTGCGGTTCCTTCCGCTCGAGTGAGGGAGGCTCAATGCCGCAGCTCGCTTTACGTGTTGGAAAGGCTCTTACAACGAAGCCAGTTGATCGCCGGAGATGCTCAAACGGCTTCTCGCCTGCTGAAGTGCGTTTGTCGCTGTGTGAGCCACCCACTTGTCCCGGTCATTTTGTGCCTGCATCAGAGGTTGAATGACATCCTTCGAGCCGATTTTGCCAAGGGACTTAGCAGCAGCACGGCGGACCCATTTGCTCTGATCGTAGCGCAGCGCGCGAACTAAATGCGGGATCAGGTCGCTCCGTTTTCGATTGAGGCTTGCAAGCTCCGTAGCAGCGCACGTTCTTTTTGCCGCGTCGGGGCTTTTGAGTTGTTCGATGAGTTGGCGATACAAAACGTCGCTCTTCGCCCGAGCTGGAGTGATAGCGAGGTTGTTTGCGAGCGGAGGCAGCTCTCTCGTCCCCACGGCCTGAGCTACCGGCGAAGGAACGTTGATAAACGCTTGCAGAGGAATCTCCGGATCGAACAGCTCGTCGGTTTCAACTGCAGGAACCTGGGATTTGGGTTCCACAAACGGAATCAGCACGGCGCAGCCCGTAGTGAACCCGGCCAACACGAAGAGAGTACAGAAAGTTTTCAACATCGGAGAATTCCTTCGAGCTCCTGCTAGTATCGTCAGACCTCTTGAAAACGTTGAGTCTTCGGCCGCGATTTCCGGAGCAGAGTAAGAAGACGTTGAACTTCTTTCGGTTTCTTCTAGTTACTTGAACCGGGTGTTGAGGCTAGTTCCACGTCCAGTCCGAGGTCTATGACGTTCTTCCGGTCTCGGCAATTGCCGTTTTGTGTTGTGTGAATTTTCGCTTTGCTGGTCCGCTCTGGGGGTGCGAAGTCGTCGATGGTCAGCTGTCGGAGCGGATTTCGATCAGCTCAATGCGGTAATCCCCGGCGATTTCGCCGGGATCAAGTCGAAGGGGACCAAGCTCGGCTACTGGCGGAAGATGCGCGATGACATCGTTCGGTCCATCCGATAGGAACACAGCTTCGCTTGCGCCCTCAGTGTAGTCACCGGCCCTGGAGCGATAGAAGATCTGCAGACGCGTTCGTCCGGGTGCGATGATGCGAACTCGGACGGTAAGTCGCTGATTATCAGCGTCTTGAAGCTCCGGCAGAAAAACTTTCGGGTCAGCGTCGTTGGCTGATATCTCGAGACCTGCATCTTGAGGGCGTAACTCCAGGGTGTCGCAGCCTCTGATCAGGTGAAATCCGCTTGGTGAATTCAGGACGAGTCGCTTGCGTTTCAAGGCGAGGAAGCGATCCAGGTCTGTTTGTTCGTTCTGAACGGATCCCCGCTGCCGATCCGGCTCCCGACGTTGATCTTCTCCGAGCGCGAATTCGAGCACACGCCGAGTCCAATCCGGTAATCCTCGGAGAAACGGGCGGATGCTTCGCAGTGTGCTTTCGTAACTATCAGTCGCGTCGATCGCACCGTCTGCCGAGCGGCGATACCACCCCAAAGCTTCTGGACAAACTTCCAGTTGTTTTCCACTGAGGACGGCGCGTGCCAAGAGCTCCCTGTGCCCGGAGGCGATGCCGAAATCCTCGGAGCATCCTCCGATACCGAGAAACGTCTCACGTTTGAAAAGCTGTAGCGCGCCACCGAAAAGATTCGAGAACAGCGCTGATTCGGGGACATTGCCCAACGGAAGATAGCGGATGCGTGTCTTAGTATCGTCCGGATGGCCGGTTCCTTCGAAGCAGTCGAGGAAGCACGTCACAATATCCGCACCAGTATTGAGCGCGGTCCGGACGCAGAGGTTGATTGCGTCCGATTGAGCGAGATTCTCATCTTCGAGAAAGAAGATGTAATCGCCCGAGGCCGACGCAGCAGCTAGGTTTCGAGCGGAACTACGGCATTGTCGCTCCGCGCGAATCACGACTATCGGGGCGCCGTTTTGCGCAGGTTCGAGCGACTGCAGAAATGCGATCGACTTCGGATCGTCGCTTCCGTCATCCACGATGATAATTTCGTGGGGCCGGGTGCTCTGGCGAGCGATCGACTCGAGCGCTTGTCTCAGGGTTCCGGAACGATTGCGATGCGTGATGCACACCGAGACTCTCGGAAGTCGATCGGGCTCCCGAGAGACTGCAACTGGGCTCGCAGCGAGATTGGCCGCAAACTCGCGGGCTGATTCGAGGTGCGACTTTGCGCCGGAGCTTGAGACTCCAATCGGTCGAGCTCCGCCGAGCACGTTCAGTAACTTGGTCGCCAGATCTTCCGGTCGTCCCTCGAAAAGCACTTCGGCGTGGCAGCTCGGATCGAGCAATTCAGAGATCCCGCCGACTGCTGCGGCGATGAGCGGCATTCGGTTCGCGCAGCACTCACGCAGTGCGTGAGAAACGTTGTCCGCGACTGAAGGGATGACAACAACCTTATCTCCACTGGACAGATAATCCGAGAGGGCGCGATGAGTCGTTTCGCCGGCGAGCTGAATGCTATGGCGCCAGCGATGTGCTCGCTCCCTCACGTACACGTTTGCCGGCTTCGCTCCGACGTTTCCGAGTGGGCCGATGAACGTCACCTGGAGCGCGCGGCCTGGATGCCGCGCCTCGATGATATCCAGTGCGTCGGCGAGAAGCTCTATGCCGGACCGCGTCTCCAACCGCCCGAAGAAGACAATCTCAGGGTCTGTTCCAACCGCACGGCGAGGAGCGAATGTTCTCGTGCGCATCTCAAGAGCCAGGGGGAAGACAATTCGTTTCCCAGGTAGATTCCAGCCGGCGTCCAGAAGCCATCGCTGCATGTATTCCGTTTCGGTCCAAATCGCGTCGGCGAGCTCAACCGATTGCCGTTCCATGAATTGCATTTCGAGCAGGTCGATATTGCTCGGCAGCTCACGATTTGCTTCGAGGCTCCACTGTGTGGGCCCGCCGGCTGCGATGACCATGAGCGTGCTGTGAAAAGCAATGCCGGCGTATTTGGCAAGCATGCTGTAGTAAGGCACACCTTGTCTCTCGTGGAAGATGATGACATCGAAGTTGCGATCTTTCAGTGCGCGATAGGTTTGTTCGGACCGATGTCGGGCGAATGGTCCTGTCGGGATCAAGTCAATCGGAGGCAACACTTCGAGTGTGAGGCGGGGGTGCAGCTCTCGGAACGCCTGCTCCTTTTCGGAGGAGATGTGCTCTTCCCCGGCAAAGAAAAGCGTTATTTCGAAACCGCACGAGGCGAAAGCCTCGGCAAGAATCACGTGCGCCGTATCAAGGCCGCCTGCGTTCGAGAGGTCTTGGAGATCAACGCTTACGATCGCGTATCGAAGCTTTCCGAAGCTCCGCTTGTTCGGCTGATTGTATTCTCGTGTTCGTCGGCGGAAGCTGCGCTGTTGAAGGCTTATCTCAGAGCAAAGGAAAGTTCGGTAGGCGCGCAGCTGCTTGAGCGCTTCGTGCCAGCCGTCGGGTGACAGGCGGTTCCCAGTAAGGTGCTCGGTAAAGGAATGCTCGGCGAATGCGCTACTTCTGAGGTAGTCGCTGACGGTCGAGGGTTTTTGATTTTTCTCGTTCACCGTTGATCGCCGTCTCTCCGTGCCAAAGAGCGTTCTGTTTCTTCAACACGCTTCTTCGGTTCTCGCAATCAAATTTACCGGCAACGGACGTCGCGCCATTTGTGTCCGGACGAGCTCTCGTTCTTGTGCGGCCCCTCTCTGAACGGCGAGGCGATTGCCGGCAGGGCTTTTCGGGGGGCCCGTAGAAACCCCAGAGATCGATTTTTCGTAGAGAACAGGAAGAGCGTATCGGTTGGTTTGGTGAGAGGATAGTGGCCCATGCTCTTACCCGAGAATTGCACGGAGCCACCTGGACGAAACGTTCGGGAAAGGCGTTGCTCTGCCAAAGTGGCGGGCGGTGCGGCTTACGAACGGAATCGTTCGGCCTAAAACGAACTGCTCAAAACTGGATCGGCTTATGAGGGAAGCTCAGCCCGCTGAGATGGGATGTTTCGCTGTGTTTCGCAAAAGCTTGGCCGCTCTCCGCACCCCATTTTTTCTCTAGACGCTGGGCAGCGCCCGGATACGTGTGGTCCACCCTTGCGACGATCTCTGAGAGTGCGTGAGCTTGATCGTCATTGAGCGTCTTCGGACAGGGCAGCTGCGACAGTATGTGGAAAGCCGCTTCCTTCTCGGAAATGTCGGTGCGAGCTGCCTCGATCAGCCGATGGGCGGCGCCTACTACGTCGCATACATACCCGTGCTCTACAGCTTCACGAAGAACCGGCGCGAATTCCTTAATTACTTTGTGAAAAACGTTACGCTCGATCCGCTCCCGAATGTGCGCGAGCCCGTAACACCAGCACTGCAGCTCGGCGTCGAAGATTTCTGCGTATGAATGTGCCATGTCGTGACGAGCAGCCATGCCCACCCTACAAAGATCGGATTACGCCGAGCCGTCCGCAATCGATTTCAAGCGCTGAGTAAGAGCCGCGCTCAGCTTGCCGCTTTGCTCGAGCAGCTCCTTGGCGCAGAGCATACGTCCTTCCTGAATCTTCGCGACGACCGCCTGTTCAGCCTCATGCCGGGGCGGAAGGACCGGACCAACTTTCGCGGTGAGTTTTTGCTCGATAGCCATGAGTGTTTGGTTAAAGCGTGGGTTCAGCACGCCGGATAAAAACTACAGGTGTTATGCCGTGCCGGGCTTCAGGCGTAGACAATAAGTTTGCCGGTCAGGAGCCGACGCGACCTTTGGCAAGGCACTGAATCTGCTGGATATTTAACTTAGAGCTGAGCTTCGAACGCAGCTACATCAGTGCAATAACGCCTGGCGACGTCGACTTGGAGCGGGTTCGTGAAGCGCTCCGGAACGGGGTTGCGAATCAGCTCGGAGATTGCTTCGGCTACTTGCTCTGCGGTCTGAGGTTGAATCGGTCCTTGAGGGGGCGGAACCGCGGGCGTGCCACCGAGCGCGTTCTTCGAGAAGTCGGTGGTAACCATTCCGGGCATCACGAGCGAGACGCGAACGTTGGGGTGCGTAGAACGCAGATCCATTCGCAAGTTCGCAGTGAGCGAGTTGAGCGCAGCCTTTGCGGCGCTGTATGCGGAGCGATGCGGTGCTAAGGGAACTCGTCCGAGAAATGACGACACATTGAGCAAGTGCCCATGTCCGCGAGATTGGAAGTACGGGATGATCGCCTGCATACCGAATAGCGCGGACTTCACGTTGACGCTCATCATCTCGTCAAAGTCCGCCTCGGTCAGCTCCAGCACCCTTTTCCCGATACCGCGTCCGGCGTTATTGACCCATACGTCGATCGCACCCAAACGGGCGAGCGTCTGATCACGCAAACTCTCGACGGCGGCGCGATCACGGACGTCGGTCACAATCCCAATCGCGTTTGGTCCGCAGCCAGCGGCAGCCTCGAGAAGTTGCGGCTCTCTGCGTGCCGCCAGAACGATTTGATGTCCCTCAGAGGCCAAGAGCTTACCGAGTGCGAGGCCGATGCCTTCGCTACCGCCGGTAATGACGACTCTCTTCGAATCCGACATAGTCTTCTTTCTCCAGTCTATCCGGTATTCTGCATTCCGGCGGCGACGCCGTTGATGCTCAACAATATTGCCGCTCGGAGCTCATCCGCCTCCTCCGTCCCGTCCTGCGTAGCGCGAAGCCGCCTGAGCAGATCGACCTGAATGAGGCTCAATGGGTCGAGATAGGGTGTTCGTCCCTGAAGGGTGTTCCTCAGATTTGGGTTATGATCGAGCAAACTCTGCTGCCCGGTAATGCGAAGTAAGACGTTCTGTGTTTTGTCGAATTCACCGACAATTATTCCCCTCAGCTCCTCTCGGATTGAAGGATCGCGGACCAAGCCGCAGTAATGTTCGAAGATGTGAATATCTGCCTTGAAAAAGGCCATTTCACAGTTATCGATGACAGTCTGGAAGAACGGCCAATCGCGATACATTTCACGAAGGAGTGACTCACCGTCGTTCTCCGACGCAAGAAAGTCTGTGATTGAAGCACCAACTCCGAACCACGCCGGAAGCACGGCGCGACACAGATTCCACGAGAAGACCCAAGGAATCGCCCGGAGATCTTCGATTCCGGTCGTGGCTTTTCGTTTGGTCGGCCGAGAGCCCATGTGCAGGTTGCTGAGCTCATCAATCGGAGTGACCTCAGTGAAAAACTTCACGAACTGAGGATGGGTAACGAGCTGTCTGTAATGGCTGTAGGCAGACTTCGCGATTCGGTCCATCGCTGAATGCCATCGCTCATGCGGTGGGCTGTCCGATTGCGAATGGGCGATGCTCGCAACGGTGACTGCGTGGAAGACGCCGCAAAGATAATTGTGCGCAATAGCGCGATTCGAAAAGCGGAGATAACGGGTTTCGCCTTGCTCGGTTCCTTTGAATTGACCCTGTACCGTGCCTGCGGGAAGGGCGCGAATCGCTCTGTTCGTGGGTCCACCACCCCGGCCGGTAGTGCCGCCGCGGCCGTGGAAGAAACGGAGACGAATGCCGTAACGATTCGCCGTTTGGACGAGCTGTTGCTGCGATTTATAGAGCTCCCAGTGAGAAGGGAAATACCCGCCGTCCTTGTTGGAGTCGCTGTAACCGAGCATAATTTCTTGGATGTCTCCTCGGAGCGTGAGCGCCTCTCGATAAAGTGTATTCGAGAAAAGCTCGTCCATGATGCGCGGCGCAGCTTGAAGATCGGTAATCGTTTCAAAAAGGGGTACGATGTTGAGAGCGGCTCTGACGAGATGGCCTTTGGCGAATTGAAACAAGCGGAAAGCTTTGCCGAAGAGAGCTACGGCGAGAATATCGCTTGCGCCGGAGGTCATGCTCACGATGAACGTATCGACTGCTTCCTCTCCGAGCTCGCGTTGGATCTCCGAGATCATCTGAAAAAGCTCGATCGTTTCTGCCGTCGGCTGCGACCAGACTAAGCCGGGGCCGAGGAACGGCCTTGGCGTCTGCAGCTCTTGCGTCAGGATTCGCTGCTTCTCCTGCTCGCTGAGTGACTCGAAGTCGCCGTCAATGACCTCGAGCTGGAGTAGGATTTCGCTCAGGGCGGAACGGTGGCGATCCCGGTGCTGACGAATATCGAGCGGAACGAGATGGAACCCAAAGATTCGAATCTGCGTCAGCAGCGAATCGACTTGGACTGCAAGGCGTTCGCCATTGTTCTCGCGGAGGCTTTGAGCAAGCACTTTGAGGTCGGCGCTGAGCTGCGCAGCCGATGAATAGGCTCCCGGGGTGCGCGCGGAATCCAACACCGCCTTCAGTCGGTCGTGGATGAGGAAAAGTGCGATCCGGTACGGTTCGAACGGAAACTGCACGAAACGCTGCTCATTGCTCTCATTCCTCCCGGCTTCCAGCCACGCTTTCAGCTCAGCCGAAATGGGGATCTGCTGTGTAGAGCAGCTCAGAGAGTCGAACAGCTGATCGAGTGTTTTGAGATAATGCCGGATGACTTTCTCTTTCTGGAGACGAAACGTCTCTCGTGTCGTGCTCGGCGTCACGAATGGATTCCCGTCGCGATCACCGCCGACCCAAGATCCGAAGCGTAGAAAGGGTGGGAGCTCGAAGACGTCGCCCGGATAATGCTTGCTGAGCGATGCTCTGATCTCGGCATAGAGCGCCGGCAAGAGCTCGAACAGCACCTGGTCAAAATAGAACAGCGTGTTCTTCACTTCGTCCTGAACAGTCGGTCGAGCAGCCCGAACCATGTCCGACTGCCAGAGAGCGGTGATCTCGCGAAGGATGTTCTCCGTGTTCTCCGACTGCTCCGCCGGCAGAATTCCCGGTCGGTCGAGCTCGGCGACCTCCTGGGAAATTCGCTCGAGCTTTCGAAGCACGGTTTGCCGCTGACACTCGGTCGGATGTGCGGTGAGTGTCAAGAGAATCAACATCCGTTCGAGGAGCTGTTGTACCTGATGCGCTGCGAGTCCTGCTCGTTTGAGCTCTTCGATCGCTCGATCGATAGATTCCTCTCGAGCGCCGCGCTGCTCTGCGTCGCGGATGAGAGAGATCTGCCAACGCTTCTCCGCAAGATTGGTCAGTTGGAAATACTCCGTGAATGCCCGCAGCACTCGCTTTGCCTGCTCGAGGTTGAGGCCGGAGATTCGATCCACCAGTGATTGGAAGAGCTCGGCAGAGAACGCCTTACGGACCTGGCGGGTCCCGATCCGGATCTCTTCTTCGAGCTCAAAAAGCTCGGTGCCCCCCTGTTCGCGGAGCACCTGGCCGAGGAGCTCGCCGAGGAAGCGTCGTTCTTTGCGAAGAAGATCTTGTTCAGCCATCGGAGCATCTCGTCGCTGGAGAATGATGTGGAACGCGAGTCTTTGTTTCTAACATGATACACAGTGCTTTGCTCGCGTAACTCTCGCCCAGCACCCAATGGTTGATGAGGGCCGCGCCGCTCTGGGTGCGTACCTGTCAGGGGGGCCTCGTGATAGACACGGGCTTGCCTTTCTTTTACCGATCCGCAAACTTAGCCGCCATGAATCCGATCATCCGCACCGGGAAATTGCAGCCTCCGTCACATGGAATTGAGGAGGCTCGGCTTACTGTGGACGCGGCCGGGGTAACAATAGCGGAGCGTTTCGGAGATCGTTATCACTCCATCGACGGCGCGATTGAAGAAAGCCGACACATCTTTCTCGCGGGAAACGATCTGCCGGCAGTTTGGAACGATCTGGGGAACTGCGTTGTGGCTGAGCTGGGCTTCGGCACCGGGCTCAACTTTCTGCTCACTTGGCAGCTCTGGCGCCAATCGAAACGGGAGAATGCTGTCCTGCACTACTACGGCTTCGAGCAGTTTCCGCTCACCCGTGAGCAGCTGCACGGCGAGCTTCGGGCACACACCGAGCTCGAGGAGCTGGTTGCTCTCTTCCTCAGGCACTTGCCGCTTCGGTATTCGGGGTATCACCGAGCTCAGGTCGAGCCCGGAGTTTTTCTTACTCTCGCATATGGTGATGCAAACGACTATCTGCCTCTTCTCGATGAATCGGTTGATGTGTGGTTCCTCGACGGATTTGCACCGACCAAGAATCCGGAGCTGTGGTCGCCATTCATATTGAAGGCGGTCGCCGACCACAGCCATGACGGGACCACGCTCGCGAGCTACTCGGTTGCAGGATCCTTTCGCTCACAGCTCCAGGCCCTCGACTTCACGCTGGAGAAGAAGCTCGGATTTGCCCGCAAACGCGAGATGCTCCGTGCGACGAAGCGGTCAAGCAGCATCGTCCGTCCAGCGCGCAGATCGCGATTAGGCGGCGGCAAAGCTCTGATTGTCGGTGCAGGGCTCGCGGGCACCGCGGTTGCAAGAAGCTTTGCTCTGCGCGGCTGGCGCACCGTAATACTGGAGCGTGGCAGCGATCTCGCCCAAGGTGCTTCGGGAAACCGAGCCGGGGTGTTGATGCCGCATCTTTCAGTGAAGCCCGACCCACTGAGCCGGTTCTGCTTGGCTGGTTATGAGACCGCTCTCGCGCAATGCCGCGAATGGAAGAGGCAGGGACGACGCTTCCGCGGTGATTTGAGCGGAGTTCTTCGGCTGCTTTCGAGCGCGCGGTTGGAGAAGCTGTCCGAAGCGCTGCCGGGCCTCGGACTACCCCGCGACATTGCGGTGTCGGTGACGGAATCAGAAGGAACCGCTCTTGCCGGTGCTCAGGTCCTCGGAAGGGGAATTTATTTCGAAGGCGGTGGTTGGATGTCCCCACCTGATGTCTGTCGGCTGCAGCTCGAAGACGCAGGAAAGCTCGTCACATGTCAGTTCGGCACAGAGGTGGCGACGCTGCGAAAGAAAGGTTCGGTCTGGGAAGCCCTGGATGCGTCGAACAATGTAATCGATACCGCGGAGACTGTCGTTGTTGCGAGTGGGTGGGAAAGCGCCAAGCTGGAGCAGACCAAATGGTTTCCTCTCGAGCGCGTTCGGGGGCAGGTAGCTCACGCACGGGCCAATCGATCCAGCTCAAGCCTTCGAATACCCGTTTGCTACGACGGCTACGTTCTTCCCGCGGCGGAGGGTGTCCACTTGGTAGGCGCGACGTTCGATCATCAGAACGACAACACACAATCGGATGCTGCGCAGAATGAAGAGCTGCTCCGACGCGTGAGCGAGTGGGTACCTGGCTTGCCGCTCGGATTCTTGGACGTATCAGATTCCCGCGTCAGCTTTCGGACGATGAGCAGGGACCGTCTTCCCTTCGTTGGTGCAGTTCCGGATCTCGCTGCGATGTTCACGCGCAGTGCCGAGAAAGCTTGGGAAGAATGTCCTCTCCCCGGACTCTACGTTTCACTCGGTCATGGTTCGCGTGGACTGACGAGCTGCGGGCTGGCCGCTGAAATCATCGTCTCCCAAGTGTGCGGCGAACCCGGCCCTGTCGAGGGAGACCTGGAAGCTGCAGTCCAACCTCATCGCTTTTTGGCGAGGCTTTTAGAGAAGGGTATTTCCATTAACGAAGCGCAGCTACGCGGGTTAAAAGTTCCCCACCTGCGCTGAGCGAAAAAGTCCGCCGGCGCGCGCCGGCGGACAGCCACAGTCGTATGGCACTAACTCTGGCTCTTCGATAGCGCGTTGATGAGCTGACGGGTGTCACTCGAGTCCGACGGCACGTCGAATCGGGAGATCACTGTGCTCAGCTCAGACGGCTGACGATAGAACGCTTGCATGCTGTCCTTGTCCGACGAGATTCGAGTCCCGTTCAAGGACGCACCCGCAAAAAGTCCACGCTCCGAAGCGAACGCGACGACGTCCGAGCGCTCAGTGTTGATGTTCGCGCCGGCATCGTAGTTCCCCACAGCCACGCTCAAGTCACCGCCGAGAGCGATCTCGCTGCCTTTGGTCAGAGCGTCCTTCGACTTCTGATTCATCATCAAGAGAACAACGTCACTCTTCTTGGCGCCCAGCTGCGCACCAATGCTTGCGCTCGACATGTCAAGAAAGCCGACTTGGCTCCATTTCCCACCTTCCCCTTTGCAGCTCACGACTCCGTCACCATGGCTTCCGCCCACTACGAGGGCTGCACTCGTGACTGCCGGAAATATTGCAACGCACTGTGCCTTGCTCAGGGTCGACTCTGGAATCTTTTCCGGTCCGCTTTTGAACTTCGAAAACACCTGAGCAGCGTCTCTAATGAGCTTCTCGGAATCTTCTCGCGACTCTCTTCGCATCATGTAACGCTCGCTCGTGTCCTTGCGAGTCGACCGAGCGGTATCGTCGACATGCTGAACCGGTGCTGGCGAATCGTACGACGCATCGGTCTCGGGAGCGTTTGCGCCCTTTGCCGGAAGCTCCGGTTCCGCACGTACGTATGTCGGTACGCTCATGGCACCTGCAAGCATCGCAGTGACAAAGATGATTTTCTTGTTCATGACTCTCTCCTTCGTTTGATACGTGTAGCTACTGCTTCGTGCAAAGCTTAGGCTCCGCACCAAGGAGGAAACATGACTCTTGTCATATGTCGAAGCGCAGGTGAGACGCGCTTTTCGAGCGATTTGCGGCTCTTGGTTTACTTCCGCTGCCAGGTGAGCGGGTAGCCCAAAATCTTGCGTCGAAGCAGCTCGAGCGCCAAATGCGCGCCGTATGTCCGAAACATGTCGCGCTCATGTGGGAAAAACTGTTCGAACGCAAGCTCCTCGCTCTTCGTGGCGATGCCGATCCAAAATGTGCCGACCGGCTTCGCTTCAGTACCGCCGTCTGGTCCAGCGATGCCCGAAATGGAAACCGCGAAGTCTGTTCCCATGCGATGAAGCGCGCCTCGTGCCATCTCCTTCACAACTTCGCCACTGACCGCGCCGTAGCGCGCGATGATTGCGGGCCGTACGCCGAGGAAAACCGACTTCGCGTCGTTGCTGTAAGCGACCACTGATGAGGCGAAATACTGGGACGCTCCTGCTTGAGAGACCAGAAGATGCGCAATGAGACCCCCAGTGCACGATTCCGCACAAGCGAGAGTCAGACCTTTCTCCGCGAGCAGCTTGCCGACATGAGCAGGAAGGGTTTCGTCTGCACGATCGGTGAATACGAATTGCGGGCCGATGAGCTCCCGAACGTGAGTGACAGCGTCTGTGAGCTCCTCTAGCCGCTCCTCTCTCGAACCGCTGCCGATGTGTGTGAACGTGAGCAGGATCTCTGGAAACATCGGGCGGTAAGCTACCTCTATTACGGGATTGAGGTTCAGCGATTCGATTTGCAAACCGAGATACGACTCTGACCGACCGAAGCAACGAAGCGATAAGAAGAGCGGACGTGAGTCGGCGCTCGGCAGGTTGCGCTCGAGCCAGGTGCTTAGCTCCTCTTCGAAGATGGTTTCCATCTCCCGGGGGACGCCGGGGAGCGAGACTATCGGGACTATCCGACCGTCAACCGTAAGGCGCGTGACGAACGCGTCGGCAGTCCCGATCCGGTTGGTTATAACCTCGGCACCTGCCGGAAACAGCACCTGCTTCAGGTTGTTCGGGCTCGGGGTGCGGCCTCGTGCGGCGAAAAGAGCCTCGAGCTTCGCGCGGGCCCGGGGTTGCTCCTCGAGAGGGACGCCGGCAAGGTCGGCGAGTGTCTCTCTGGTGAGGTCGTCTGATGTCGGGCCCAGACCACCTGTGGTCACAACGATATCGGCGCGCTTCGCTTCACGGGTGAGCTCCTGCACGATGTCGTGGTGGATATCCTTCACCTGGGTGACATGGGTGACCTCAATGCCGAGGCGGTAAAGCTTTCTGCAGATGGCAGTGCTATTCGTATCGGTGACCCGACCGGAAAGCAGCTCGTTTCCAATGGCTACGATGCTAGCGCGAAGTTGCGGCATATAAATGCTCAGAAATAGCTCATGTGTGATTCTGTTCCCTGCTTTACGACTTAATTAGGGGAGAGAATCGTTGACATTTGGTGCCTACCGGTTTACACATCCGAGGCCCGATTCCAAGCTCAAGATAACAGCTGAGCTTCCGCTTCGTTAGAAAAAGAATCTGTGAGTCAGAAAATCACAGTGCAGGTGACGCGGGTAAAAAGTGTGACCGTGAAAACGGTCCGAATCAGGTCTCCAAAAGCAAACAGCTCTTATAGTGGCGCCCCGAAAGGTTTGGCGGATGCAAATGGGAATTATCGAACAGCTCAACGCAGAAAAATTCAAGAACGATGTTCCGGATTTCCGACCGGGAGATACGGTGCGCGTCCATCAACTGATCGTTGAAGGAAACAAAGAGCGTGTTCAGATTTTCGAAGGCGTTGTAACGCGCCGAAACGGCGGCGGGGTCGGAGAAACTTTCACAGTCCGTAAGGTCTCCTACAACGTCGGCGTAGAGCGGATCTTCCCGGTTCACTCACCGCGAATCACAAAGATCGAAATCAAGCAGAAAGGCCATGTCCGCCGGGCACGCCTCTATTACCTCCGCGAGCTGCGCGGTAAGGCTGCAAAAATTAAGCAGGGTCGTTACACGACTCTGGCTGCCGGGCTGAGCACCGCTTCTGAAGAGCCGACCGTTTCCGAAGAGTCGAAGAGCGAATAAGCGCACTTCACCTTTCGATTGCTGCTTTGGGCCGATTGCTGCTCTGGTTCCGCAATTCCGATCTGAAGACCCACTTCCTCAGACTTTTCTCGCACGCTCCGCAGGCCGGATGCAAATATCCGGTCCCGCAGAGGGTGCGTCCACGCGAGCGGGCTACGATCGCTTCAGCAACATTCCAATCACGAATCCGATTCCGGCGCTCACGAGCACTGCGGCTGTCGGGTTCGACTTGATTACGCTTTCCAGCTTCTCGATCTGATCGGACCCCATATCCGTAACCTGTTCAGAAACTGTACTGAGCTTTTCCTTCGCGCTCTGAGCAGATTGGCGCGCGGCATCCGCGACCGTCTCACCGATCGCGCGAGCCGTTTGTTTCATATCGTCCATTGAATCTGACGAGGCATCGACCGTTGTCGAAGCTGGAGTTTGGGCCATGACGCATTCCTTTGTTGTTCGGGATAGAGCCCGGCTTGTACCTCGATTCTGTTCGCGGCCCTATGACGCGTGTCAAAACCGATCCCAATCGATCGCGCGGTGATTCCGGTCATAGTGAAACTGAGCAGTTTCCGAAACAGTGGGCAGCGAAACGTTTATCAACGCAAGGACGGAGTGCATCCTATGTCGAATCTTGAAAACCTTCGCGACGCGCTGATCGCTGAGCTGAAGGATATCTACAGCGCCGAGCAGCAGCTCGTGAAGGCGCTCCCTGAGATGGAAAAGAAAGCGAAGAGCCCGGAGCTCAAAAAGGCGATCCGTTCGCATCTCGGGGAAACGCAGAAACAGGTGAAGCGCCTGGACCAGGCAGCAACACTTTTGAAGACCAAGCTCACGGGCAAGGTTTGCAAAGGAATGGAAGGGCTGATCCAAGAAGGCAAAGAAGCGGTTAAGGAGAAGAGCAGCAATGAAGCTGTGATCGATTCCTTGATTATCGGCGCTGCCCAAAGGGTTGAGCACTACGAAATCGCTGCCTATGGAACGGCCCGCGCTATGGCGGAAGAGTTGGGAGAAGACGATCTCGTCGAGCTTCTGTCGGAATCGCTTTCCGAAGAGTCTGATGCCGATGAGCTGCTGTCTCAAATCTCATTGAGCTCAGTGCTGCCTCAGGCAAACGGTTCCGAGGCGGGTGATGACGATGAGGATGAGGATGAAGATGAGGACTCAGAAGACGATGAGGAGGGAGCCGACGACGAACTGGAAGGAGACGACGAAGGCGACGATGACGAGGATGAAGAAGATGCTGACGAGGAGCTCGAAGACGATGAAGAGGATGCGAAGCGAGATTAGATCGAGCTAGCTCGCGAGCGCGAAGTTCCGGAGGCCACCGCCTCCGGAATCTTCTCACCGCGCTCCTTAAACGCGGGCGCGAACATTCGGTTTTGTTTCAGTGACCTGATGTTCGCTATTCATATTTTGCGGGTCGTACGGCGGATGGTTTTCGATGCGATTATCGACTTCGCTGAGCACCCCACCCATAAAAAGAACTAAGCAGCAAAAAAAGAGCGAGATCAATATTGGCGCACTGCCGCCGATGACTCCTGTTGCGCCGACGCCGAGCAACAGTATCAGCGCCGCGATATAGTGATTTCTGCGAATTTTCATAAGTTGGTCCTGTAGGCTGCAAATAAGGAACGTCATGCGACGCGAAACGCATTCGCGCCGCACAACAGGCGAGAGCGGGATCTCAATGGTCAGTGCGTGCATTGCTCGGTTGTCGGCAGCAGTCACCTAGGAAGCGATCCACTTCTTGCTCCGCTTTTTCCGACGCGTATCCGTACTTCTCCTGGATTTTACCGATGAGCTGGTCTCGTCGGCCTTGGATGGCGGTGAGATCGTTGTCCGTGAGCTTGCCCCACTTCTCCTTTACTTTGCCTTTGAGCTGATCCCACTTCCCTTCGATTTGATCCATGTTCATGGCAGTCTCTCCATGCTTTTTTTTTCACGTTTCAACATGGATAGAATACGGCACCGGAAGTTGCGCGAATATGATCGCAAGCACCCGGCTAAGCATGCGGACTGGATGAGATTTTGGCTGGGAAAGCTGCCGACCTTCAGCCCGAAGACAAAAAAAGTGCCGCGATTGCGGCACTTGGCGAAGCGAAGATTCAAGCTCGCATGGCTGTCAGTCCATGCTCCACTTGTCAGCTGAGCTACCGACGGCAGCTACTGCGGCTGGTATCGCAGTGGAGATCTGAGTATCTGCAGTTTCGGCTTCAACTTGGAGCTCGATGTCCGCTGATTTCTTCGAAGGAGTAGGCGTGCAACGGCCCTGGAACCAGCCGCCGTCTTCGATGGCGAAACGCTCAGAGAAAACGTCGCCGTGCAGCGATCCGCCGTTCTTGATCTCGACGAGCTCTTCAGCTTCGACATCTCCCTTGACTGTGCCGAGTACAACAAGGCTTCCGACTTTCACTTTCGCGTTCACGGTTGCTTGTGCGCCGACAATGAGAACGCTGTTGGAGCGTACTTCACCGATCAACGTTCCTTCGATGCAGACGGGTGAGTCGAAGCTGAACGTGCCTTCGATAATCGTGCCGGGTCCGAGTGCGGAGCGAACGTTTGAGCCGAAGCGTTCCTTGATGTCGTCGACCACTGGAAGTTGACGCTCTGGTGCGCGCCGCTCCAAGACCGGCGCCGGCTTTTCAACCAGGCGGATGGATTCTTGCGGTGGCGGCGCCGCCTTCAGCACCGGCTTCGGAGTTGTGCGTGTCGAAGATTGGAGAAGCCCTGTCGCATTCAGTCCCGAGGAGACGAATTGAGCGAGCTTGGAGGTGGTTGAGCGAGGGGGAGCCTCGGGCATGGACGTCTGAATCGGTTCGTTCAGCGGCTCATGCAGCTCTACACGCTCAATCTCTTGCGTCAACGAGATCGTCGCACGCGGATCCGGCCACTCGACTCCTTTCGTCTCGGCCAAACTTCCGGACGCGACCGGTGCGGTCTCAACGATGGCATCTCCTTCGCCCTGGCTTCGTTGCGAAGCTTCTCGCCAGCGACGGAATGTTTCCTCGCGAACGGCGTCGTCGTCGGCAGCTTTCGTTTTTCCCAATTGAAAAATCATTCTCTACATCCTTCTCGAAAATTTTTTCGAAACGCGATCCAGCAATCGTTGATGAAGCGTGAGAGGCGGTGAAAGCCCTCTAAAAGCGGAGATTATCACCGGAGGTGGATGCCAGCTAGACAAAAAATGCCGAATCTGTCGGGGAATCGGCATGCAAGCGAGGTTCTCACTCGCTGTCCGAATGAGCTTTCACCCGCTGAAGTCCGTCGACGACACCCAGCGGTTCGATGCCGAGAGTGGACTTCAATTTGGTCACGCACAAGCTCACGTCACTCGGACGAGGTGCGGCGGATGGAACCGCGTCGCGCGTTGAGGGCACGATCAGTTTCGGATCGAATCCGAAGACCTCCGCCACTCGCATGCCGAGCTCGAGTCGCGAGACCCGCTCTCGTCCGCCGAGGTTCAGAATCATTCGACCATCGGTATCCGCGATCAAGCGCTGCCGTTCATAAGGCGCCAGCCGAGCGAGCGAAGCGATCACTCTCGTAATGTCTCCGACGAAAATTGGAGTTCGATATTCGTCCGAGAATAGAGTCCGGGCTTCTCCACGGCTCAGTCCACCCCGTAGCCATCCCATAAACCCCTCTAATCCTTCGATTTCTCTGCCGTAGACGAGGGCCGTGCGGAGGATGACCGTGGGGGTTTTTGAGTTGTTTGCGATGTTTTCGGCTTCGAATTTTGTGCGAGCGTAGACCGAAGACGGATGTGGTTCCGACTTCTCCGTGAAGCCTCCGAGTGGCGCAGAGCCTCCGTCAAAGACGAGGTCCGTTGAAACGTAAATCAAAAGCTCGCTGTCCATGTCTGCGCAGATGCGCCCCACGTTTCGTGTGACGTCCACGTTGTGAAGCGCCGCGCGCCCGGGCTCCTGCTCGCAGGTGTTCGCGTTTGCGAGCGCCGCCGCATGAACCACAATGGATGGTTGGGAGGCTGTCAAAGCCTCCCGTGCGGCAGATGAATCGGAGAGGTCGACATTCGAGCATGTCGCCCCATTCTTTCTGACGATAGCCGGCGCCGGCTTGGTGCCGCCGAACGCAGCGACTTCAAAGCCCGCTCGAGCCAAACCGAGCGCGAGGTGTGCGCCCACGAATCCACTAGCGCCCGTGACCGCTATCGTTTTATTCATAGGAGAAGGCGCGACCAGGGCGCAGCGTAAAAAACACAAAAACTCTCTGTTTTGCGACGATGACCACGGCTCGAGACGACCTGACGGAACAGTGTGTTCCGAATGCCGGCCCCACCGCCGAGTTGATTCATCGACTCGCCGAAGGAATCGTCGTCAGACGCTTGGAGCTTCCGGCCACGCTTTTCCTCGAAATGCATCTGCCGGTAACCACGCTCATTCATGCATCCACGCTTCTCCTCGAGCCGCTTGTGAGCCCGCTCTTCGGAGCTGAGCGTGTCCACACGTTCTCACAGCTTTTGGCTGAGCGCAAAAATGTGGAGCGCCTGATCCGTGAGATCCAGGAACGGGTGGCTCTGCGAGATGCCCGAGCCAAGTGCGGAGCCGCCTAGTCAGCATGGAACACTCGACACCCGGAATCGCGCTGCTGATCGTCCTCTTTGTCGGGCCGGTGATTTTTTTCATTCGGCAGGCTGTTCAAGGCCGGCAGATTTTTATCCGGCGTATCCCCGGCATTGATGCGATCGATGAAGCCGTGGGACGCTCTGTCGAGCTTGGGCGACCGATATCCTTCACTACCGCCCTGACGGGCATCGGCCCACTCTTTGCGGCGTGTCTTGGTGTGATGCGCTACGTTGCCGGAAAAGCGGCGCGTTTCAACAACAAGCTGTTTGTTCCCTGTGGCGATCCGGAATCACTCGTCCTCGCCGACGCGGTAGTGCAGAGCGCATATCGTAAGGAGAAACGTTATTCCAATTACGATCCGACCTCGCTTCGCTATCTCTCCGGCGAGCAGTTCGCGTTCGCATCGGGGTACATCGGTTTGGTTCAGCGTGAGAACGTCGGGGCCGGGTTCCTGTTCGGTTCTTTCGCTGCAGAGTCTCTGATTCTTGCCGAGGCAGGTCAGCGGATCGGAGCGGTTCAGGTAGCAGCAACCGTCGATTCGGCACAGATCCCGTTTTTCATTACCGTGTGTGATTACACATTGATCGGAGAGGAGCTGTTTTCCGCGGGAGCTTATCTCTCCGGGGAGCCGGTGCTCACGGGAAGCGTGCGTGGGCAGGACTTTGGAAAGTTGGTCCTGCTCCTGCTTCTGTTGATTGGTATCCTGCAGGCAACCTACTTTTCGGCTCGAGGTGAGCATCCGGAGCAGCTTCCGATCGAGAAGTGGATTCAAGTACCCTGGACGAAAGCTGAACCGAGCGCGACACAGTGACACTCCAGATCCGCCAAAAATTGATCGCTGCGGTAACGTTCCTTTCGGGGCTCTACTTTTTTCTCGAGTTTATGCTGCCCGAGAAGATCGGCGACTTCAAATTCGGCGCCTATCACGAACAGATTTTGCGCGGGGTTACCGTTGTCGGAAGCATGGCGATCGGGCTTGGTCTGATCAATATCCTCCGAGTCCACGGCGGTCGATTGACGACGGGGCAGAAAGGCTGGCCGAACTCGCTCGCCCTACTCGGTGGGCTCGTCATTATGTGTTACGTGCAGGGTGCGGAGTTCGTCGCATCACAGAAGAATAATCGTTCATGGCGGCCCTTTGCGGATCTGGCGCTCTTTGTTCACCGGATATCGGACGATGCGGTGCAGGCTCCGGAGAGCGCTCCCCCGAGGTTGGAGCTCGCCCGACGCACCTTCGACACGAATGCAGAACAACTGAGAGCCTCCGCGGCGGCGCAGCTCGAGCTTTTTCGAGCCGGGGAGAGTGAGGACCTGAGAGCGAAGCTTGTTCATACGAATGAAGAATACAATAAGCAGCTGGCGGTTGTCGGTCCGTTGTTCGATCGCCTTCAAGCTTCACATCGTGGAACCTCCAAGGAAGAGCAGGCAGCAGCCCTCAAAGATTTCGATCCGCAGCTCAAGCTCTTGACCGCGTCTGCACGAGAGCTTGCGACACAGATCTTCGAGCGTCACCCGATTCATCGCGCATCTCGTTTGTTGCAGGAGGGATTTTTCGTTCCTCTCGGCGCCGCGATGTTCTCGCTTCTTGCGTTCTATATTGCGAGCGCGGCCTATCGCTCGTTCCGAGTAAAATCAGTTGAAGCGAGTGTGATGATGCTGACCTCAGTGGTTGTCATACTCGGCCAGATTCCATTCGGTCCCATCTATATCTCGCCAGACCTTCCCGCGGTGCGCCTTTGGTTGCTCCAGTACATCAACACGCCTGGAAATCGGGCGATCTATTTTGGAACGACCATCGCAGCATTCGCGATGGCAGTGCGTATGTGGTTCTCGCTTGAACGGAACCCGCTCGATCTGAACGAACAGGAGGAAGGCGGTGAGAGATAGCATCCGCAAGTTCCTGCGCGTCGTTTTCATCGAGGGTGTCGATCCGCGAATCATTTATCTTTTCGTGCTTGCCGCGCTCACGATACCGCTCGTTGCTGAGGTGAAGCTCCCACCGGCGCCGATGACAGCTGCGGAAGACGTGTTCAAGCTCATCGATGGCTTGAAGCCGGAACCCGGCAAGATCGTCGTCATCGCTGCCGACTGGGGGCCCGGAACGTCTGCTGAGAACGGACCTCAGACCCGGCTCGTTATCGAGCATCTGATGCGGAAGCGTATTCCATTCGCATTGATGACGCTGTATCAGCTTGCTCCGCCGTTTCTCAAAGAAGTGCCGCTCGAAGTTGCAGCGTCTCTGACCAAGGAGATGCCGGGTCAAACGTGGGAGTACGGAAAGGATTGGGTGAACCTCGG
This sequence comes from Bdellovibrionota bacterium, assembly GCA_046328905.1. Classification (GTDB taxonomy): domain Bacteria; phylum Bdellovibrionota_C; class UBA2361; order SZUA-149; family CAZDWZ01; genus JAXLVP01. The sequence goes on along the minus strand of JAXLVP010000001.1, from coordinate 1,565,448 downwards.
CTTCCAGGTGAACGGTCAGCTCTCCCTGCAATCGCTCGCTCGTGCTGCAGACATGCAGCTTGTGCAAAAAGACGACGCGTTTGGAGCGCCGCTCGCTGACATTCCGGTTATGAAGGATGTGCACACAATCAAAGACGTTCAGGCTTTGGTGCAGGTAACCGGGCTCGTCGGCGTGTTCAACATATGGCTGCAATTCTTTCGATCTGAAAGTTACGCGCCTCCGATGGTTCACGGCTGCACTTCGATCACAATTCCAGACGCATACATGTATTACTCATCGAAACAGATCCGGGGATTCTTCGAGGGCGTCGCAGGCGCGGCCTGGTATGACAAGCTTCTCGACAGGCAATATCCCGATCGGAAGGATGTCGCCGTAGGCGTGAACACCGGCCTTGCCGTAGCGCAGCTCGTCATTCTCGCGTTCATTCTTGTCGGCAACATCGGATATCTTTGCGCGAAGCGATTGTAAGGTCTCATGGAGCATACGCCGGAGTTATATTCGATTGAGTGGTGGCAGGTCCTCCTCGCCGGCGTGTCGACGCTCGCAATTTTCTCGTTTCTGTATCGTGAGAATTTCTTTTACCGCTTCTTCGAGCACTTCTTCATCGGTATCGCGACTGCTTACGGAATCGTTTTTTCAATTCGCGAATTTCTCTGGCCGAAGGTATTTCAGCCGCTGCTCGGTCTCGACCGTGTCCTGTTTCCGGATGGAACCTATTCCGAGCCTTATGACGCTCGCAATCTCCTGTATCTGCTTCCCATGGCATTCGGCAGCCTCTATTACTTCATTCTCTCTCGGCGCTACAATTGGCTCGCACAGCTTGTCATTGGGTTCAGCTTCGGTGTTTCGGCGGGGCTGAGTTTCAAAGGCTTGTTTGTCGAATTGATGCCGCAGATCTCAGATACTTTGAAGCCGCTCTACGTCCCCGGAGCGCCGGTCGAAACGATTCAGAATCTAGTCTTCTTGTTCACGCTGCTGACGAGCATGTGCTACTTCTTCTTTACCTTCCGCCGTACACCCGGCGGTTTCATCGAGCGCGCATCAACCGGCGGTAGATGGATGCTCATGGGATGCTTCGGAGCATTCTTCGGCTCGACCATCATGGCTCGAATGGCACTCCTCGTTGAGCGCCTCGACTTTCTCATCCACGATTGGTTTCCGCTCTTCTTTGGGAAGTAACTCGCAGCTATGGCGAACGGACCGAAAGATATCACTGTAGTACTGGCCACCGACTGTGGATCGACCACGACCAAGGCCGTGCTCTTCGAGAAGAAAGAGGACGGCTGGCATCAGACATTCCGAGGCGAAGCTCCCACGACAGTCGAAAAGCCCGTCGCCGATGTCACAATTGGAGCGCGCAACGCCTTTCTTGAAATCCAGGAGCTTTCGGGGCGAAAGATCCTCCGCGATGACGCTGATCGCGATCCGGAGAGCTGCCCGATTTTGATTCGAACCGATCCGAGTGCCAAAGACGGCGTCGATCTCTACGTGTCGACCAGCTCAGCCGGAGGCGGCTTGCAGATGATCGTCGCAGGCGTCGTCGGCACCATGACCACCGAATCGGCGGAGCGTGCTGCGCTTGGCGCCGGCGCGATTGTGATGGATGCGATCTCGATCGATGATGGTCGGCAGCAGCATGAACGAGTCAGCCGGATTCGGCATCTTCGACCGGATATCGTTCTGATCGCAGGAGGGACCGATGGCGGTACGATCGATCATCCGCTCGAGCTCGCGGAAACCGTGCTTCAAGCAGATCCGCGTCCTCGGTTCGGTGAGACTCTGAAGCTGCCGGTTATCTATGCCGCAAACAAGAATGCGCGTGAACAGGCGCAGAAGATCCTCGAGTCGCGGTTCGCCTTCACCGCTGTAGAAAACATTCGCCCGACTCTCGAGAAGGAGAACCTTGCGCCTGCGCGTGAAGCAATCCACGAAGTGTTCTTGCACCACGTGATGAGCCACGCCCCAGGTTACAAACGTTTGCTGTCCTGGTCGCCTGTGCCCGTCATTCCGACACCCGCTGCAGTCGGGGACATGGTGCAGGCTGCATCCACCCAATTCAACAAACAGATTCTGGCTGCAGACATTGGCGGCGCGACGACAGACGTTTTTTCCGTCTTTCGATCAGCGGAAGATCAGCCGTTCGTGTTCAATCGAACCGTAAGCGCAAATCTCGGAATGAGCTACTCGGTTGCGAACGTGATGCTCGAAGCCGGTATCGAGAATATCTGCCGCTGGCTTCCGTTCTCGCTGTCGACTGCGGAGGTGCAAGACCGGCTAAGAAACAAGATGATTCGCCCGACCACGATTCCGCAGGCGCTCGAAGATCTTGTTCTCGAGCAAGCCGTCTGCCGTGAGGCGCTGCGGCTCGCGTTTCTGCACCACAAGCGGCTGGCGGTGGGACTGAGTGGAGTAAAGCGTTCTCGCACGATCGGCGATCTGTTCCGGCAAGGAACAGAGCTCAGCTTAGTCGACATGATGACTCTCGATCTGATCATCGGCTCCGGCGGCGTGCTCAGCCACGCACCCGACCGGAAGAGCAGCGCTCTCATGATGATCGACGCCTACGAGCCGACGGGCGTCACCGAGTTAGCCGTGGATTCCATCTTCATGATGCCGCACTTGGGCGTGTTCTCCAAAGTCAATGCGCCTGCCGCAGCGGAGATTTTTGTGCGCGATTGCCTCGTACCGCTCGGCGAGGTTGTGGCGCCGACCGGCTCGGCGCAGTCAGGGACACCGATTCTCGAAGTTGAGCTGTCCGGTGGTGAGAAGCTCACGCTGCGCGCCGGCGAATTGATACGTCGGCCTCTCGCGGTTGGCGAGTCGCTGGAAATGGAGCTTCGACCGCTGACGAGAACGGCCGACGTCGGCGCCGGTCCCGGCGCGAAGCGCACGGTTACAGTGCGTGGTGGTCATGCCGGAATTATTTTCGACGGGCGAGGTCGCCCAATTGCGCTCCCTCGCGATTCGAAACAGCGCATCAAACTGATTCAGAGCTGGTATCGAGCGCTCGAGCTCGAGCTTGCGGAGTAAGAGATGGCACAAGCGTATACTCCCGGTCTTGAAGTCTCGGCCCACACAAAAGTCATTAAGCGGCGCGAGCTGCCGCTCGCTGGGCGCGCCTTGGTGAAAGTAGGGGATGAGGTAGATGCGAACACCCCGGTGCTCGCCGCCGATCTCCCAGGCGAGCTCGACATCGTAAGAATCGCCGACCGTCTGGGCTTGGATCCCGAACAGGTCGTCGGCGGGATGATGGTAAAACCGGGAGACCTCGTGAAACGTGGCCAACCCGTATGCGAAGTAAAGAGCTTCTTCGGTTTTTTCACTTCGCAGGTCCATGCGACTTGCGAAGGCACGGTCGAATTTTTCACCGAAGCAAATGCTCACCTAGCTATTCGCCGCCCGCCGATTCCTCTGACAGTGGAGGCTTACGTGAAAGGGCGCGTCATCGAGGTTGAGGAAACGAAGTCGGTAACGATTGAAGCCGAGGGCGCCTTCCTTCAGGGAATCTTCGGCGTTGGCGGGGAAACGCAGGGACGAATTCTCGTGCTCGATGTGCCGACTGATACTGAGGTTACGCCGAAGTTACTGGAAGCTGTGGCAGTGGCGAAACTCTCGGGCGCCATCGTTGTCGGTGGGCGAAATTTCAACGCCGATGCTCTCAAGCTTGCCGGAACCAGAGGTGTCCGCGGCGTCGTCACCGGGTCGATTGATGCAGAAACGCTGCGCGACTTCGTTGGGCATGAGATTGGTGTCTCGGTGACGGGCGACGAGAATGTTCCGTGCACGTTGATTATCACGGAAGGATTCGGAGCTCTGCCGATCTCTGCGCGGGTGGTTGAGCTTGCCCGCACGGTTGAAGGGAAAGAAGCATCGGCGAGCGGCGCAACGCAGGTTCGTGCAGGCGCGATGAGGCCGGAAGTAATTATCCCGGGCAGCGCTGGCCCATTGGCGGGTGTAGCAGAGATGAAGACGCTTGAGATCGGCAGCCGGGTGCGGCTAATCCGAGTACCGTATTTCGGTAAGTTCGGAGTGGTCAGCAAGCTGCCGCATGACCCAGCGGTGGTAGCAAGCGGCGCTACCGTCCGAATCGCAAACGTAAAGCTCGAATCGGGAGAAGAGGTGATGGTGCCAAGGGCGAATCTGGAGTTGGCCTAGACTCTCTCCGTCCTCAGCAACAGTCTGCGAGACTGTTGCTGAGGACGCAGAGAAAAAAAAGAGCAGCCTTTCGGCTGCTCTCTCGGGGAAGGAACAACTAAATTCGCTCAACCCAACAGTGTTCCTGCAACTACCACCAAAACTTAGAATTTATTCTTCCGCCCACAACTCCCCGGTTACCCGGGTTCCTGCTGAAGTTATCCAGCTGTTTAACCCCTGTAAGCTGTGTTAACACCACATCACAACCACCACTCCATCACAGCTTACACCCCTTAATCAGCTCGATGGGCGTGGTTGCTTCAGAAATAAGTCAAATAAGTATGCGATTTCCGTGCCAATGATACGCTCCCGGAATTATTGGAAATTCGGACGATTTTTCGGTGAATTTGCAACGATCCTGGGGAAATCTTCGAGGACATTTTGGCGGTAGAAAGGCTCATCTCCGGCCTGGGTCGTCTCCAACGCACATGGCAGGACCGAAAGCGTTTCCGCGGCATTCAGCGCGAGATCGAAAACCGGCTCTCCCATTCCTCCATTGGACTCCACCTCACGAATGCCAGCTGCTTTGCGGCACCCGGTGGGCTCGAGCGGTACGTGCTAGAGTCTGCGAGATTTGCAGCAGAGGAGCTCAAGTGCTCTTCGCTCATTGTGTTTCCGGATCCGACGAAAGACAACCGCGTGAACCTGCTTGCGGACCTCCAGCCTGTTGAGGGACTGGAGCTCTCGGACTTCGAGCGTCTCCTCACCCTCCTTTCCGGTTCTATCCGCTCGGCTCACATTCAGCACTCGATGAACTGGAACCTCGATCGGTTGAAGGCGGTGCTGAATTTCGCCGAAAAAAATGTCTCACGTCGTGTCGTCTACCTGCATGACTACCACTTCATCTGCCGGCAACATAACCTGCTCTGGAATGACCAGCAGTTCTGCGGACCTCCGGAGAGCATCGAAAATGGTCTCTGTGCGAGCTGCGTTTACGGACCGCTCGTGCGTCCCTACCGCACGACCTGGGCCGACCGATTCCAATCGATCGAACTATTCGTCGCACCGTCGGAAACGGCCGCGCGCATCTTCGTGCAGGCATATCCGATGTTCTCCGGCCGCGTTCGGGTCATTCCGCATCTCGTCGTATCTGAGGCAGGCAGTGCGGCGGTGGAGCCTTCGCAGGATGAAAAGATTTCGATTGTTTTCTCTGGCGCGACAGGTTTCAACAAGGGGATCGACCGTTTCTCGAAGCTCATCGCCAAGTATGGCGCTCGATATCAATGGGTAACGGTGGGAATAGAAGATTACTACCGCGACAATCCGCTCGTCCGGCATGTTCCGTATAACTTCCACGAGCAGACGGGGCTGTCGGAAATACTCCAACAGCTGAAGCCGGCTGTGGCATTTCTCGGAAGCGTCGTCCCAGAAACATTCTCCTACACCACCCACGAAATGTTGGCTGCCGGCATGCCGATTGTCACTACAGTGGAAAGCGGCAACATCGCTGCCGTGGTCGACCGGTTGTCGGCAGGACGGGTGTACGGGTCGTTGAACGAGCTGGAGCAGGCCTTCGAGGACGGTGATTCGATACGCGCGATTGTACGCAGCGCAAAGCGATTTCGAGTCGAGCTGAACAGAGCCGGGTTACGTGAGATTTACAGGTAGGGAGTCGAAACGACGCCGAAGAAGATCTTCGGCGTCGACAGAGAGCTAGTCGACTTGAATCGCGATCTCTTCGTCGGTCAGGAAGTCCTGCCCGCAACCGAACAGCGGTCTGTCAGTTGAAGCGTATGCTCGCACGACGTTCACGCCGGGCTCCAAACCGTCCAAAGTGAACTTCAGGCGCCCGTCGGCATTACGGCTCGGGGAAGTCACGTTATCAAGATCGAAACGATCCATATCGTAGAGCAGGAACTGTTCGCCGGTGGCGCAGTTCGTGACCTCAGCTCCGATCTTGTCGTCACCGGAAGTCGTTTCGAGCTCGGAGGTATCCGGTCGAAGCTCAAGACCTTGCGGAACTCGAATCACGAGAAAAACTCGGTCTCCGTCGTCGACCGCCGCGTGGTCGAACGAAAAGTCAGCAGCAACTGCAGTGCCGTCTCCGACTGGGATTGTGTTATCCGCAGCCGCAAGATTCTCCACGCGAGCGAATCCGAAGTCATCGTCGCTTCCTGATCCGCATCCGGCGGAGAGGAGAAGCGGAGCAACGAGAGTGATGAAGCAAGCTGTGCGAGTGATGTTCACGAGTGTCCTCCAATGAAGAGCGCGAGGTAAGCCATAACAACTTCTCAGCGCTCGCACCGCGGACGTTTCTCTCGTGCCGGCAGGCCTATCGCGCTGCGAGGTATCTTACGATGTCCGCTTCAATTTTTCCAGGGTCGGTGGTCGGCGCGTAGCGCTTCAGCACCGTGCCGTCGCGATTTACGAGAAACTTGGTGAAATTCCACTTCACCGCATCACTGAACAGGCCACGCTTCTTTGAACGTAGGAACTTGTAGAGCGGGTGAGCTTGGTCACCATTCACGTCAATTTTCTCGAACATCGGGAACGAGACGTCGAAGCTAGTCTGGCAGAACTTGAGAATCTCCTCCTCACTGCCGGGCTCCTGCGCCTTGAACTGGTTGCATGGAAAGCCGAGCACGACCAATCCCTGGTCTCGGTATTTCTTGTAGAGCTCTTCCAGACCTTTGTATTGTCCGGTGAGCCCACACCGACTGGCGACGTTCACCACCAGCAAAAGCTTTCCGCGATAGTCTTCGAGACTCACCGGTTTGTGGTGAATATCGTTTACCTCGAAGGAATAGATCGACTGAGCACCCATGGGCTTAGGCGTTCGCTACGCGCATTCCACGCGGCTCCGACTTCAATCGAGCAAGCGCCTGACCGACGTCTTCGCCACGGTGCATTACTGCGACGAGCTCGGCAGCCTTGTTCGCTTCGTATTGCATCTGCGGGATCAACTCTTCGAGCTTTCTGCGGATCGAGCCGCGGTCGTTCCAGGATTTGAGCACGTGAGCGCCGATCGCTTCCGGATTGAAGTTTTCGAAGCTCAGCGCGTAGTCGCTGAGACCAAGGCTCTTCATATATGTCGTTACTTTCGGCAGGTAGTTTAGGGACGCAATCGGTCCCAGCGCAGACGACGTCAGAATCAGACAGTGGAGGCGCATTGCAAAGAGGAGGTTCACTTTGCCCATGACCCCCTTGATTTCGTGGTGATTGTACTCTGTGTTGCTAAAGAACGCCTTCCGGTGCCCGGTGTCGATGCGGCTCATGACTTCTCTCGTGAGCGTCACGTCGAGGTGCTGGGTGGAGACGAAGAGCAGGTTCGCATCGATGTCCTTCAGCGCGAGCTTCAGGCCGCGCGAGTAGATATCGACGAACTGATCTTTTGTCAGCGGATCCCGATTGAGTCCCGCCCAGCTGTCAAAATATGGGTTCATGTTGATTGCGAGCACTTCCTTCGACGGGTCGAAGCCGAAGGTTCTCCAGATCGCCTCGATGCGCTCGGGAGATGCGGGCTTCGTGTTGAGCGCCACGTCGTTGGTGATGATCACGTTCGGATTCTGGACACCCGCGTCACGCATCATGTCCACGGCATCTTGGTCTCGGACGGAGATAAAATCCATCATTTCGAGGACTCGTCGGAGCATGTCTTTGCCTTTCGGCGTCGAAACCGGGCCGATCGACACCGTGTAGCAAGCCATGCGTTTTCCCTTCTTTTTCGCGAGCGGCAGCAGCGCGTTGTATGAAGAGAGGAAGTTGAAAAATGGATTGTAGAGCGATCGGTCGAAAAGGGTCGCATCAAACACCAGCGACAGATCCGTGCGCATCAGCGATTGATAGGTGGGCAGACCGAACAGCTTTGCGCTGAAGTTCCAAGGAAGAATTCCGATCGGCCGCACTCGGTTCTCGTATGTTTGCCAGATGAATTCCGGTTTCAGCGTCGGAATCTCGTAGAGCAACTTGGTGCCGCACGCTTCGTCGACAGAATCCATAATTGACGACAGCAACGCCGCGTCGCCTGCGTTTCTTCCGGATGACGAACCGAGCAAAGTAACCGAACGCAACATAACAAGCTCCTCACTTCTCAATCATTAACGTTGAAGATGAAAACAGTTTATTCGTTGGCCACACGCGCCTGATGGAACTCATCAGCGATTGGGCCGTAGAGCCGAGCGCTGTGCGCCGGATCGCGAAAATCCGCAAGCGCACGTCTTGTCATTTCGAGATTGCTGTAAATCGCGTCGCGGTAGTGGTGGTAAGAGCCCTTTTTGAACTCCGCGAGCATCTCTCGAACGCCGTCAGCAACCAATACCGAAGCTTGATAGCCGAGCACTCGATGAATCTTTCGGAACGACACGAAGTAGTTTCTGCGGTCGCCTTCGATGGCTTGCGAGACGACCTCAACCGGACGCTCTTCTGACACGATTGCTTGGACCTGCTCCGCAAGCTGTCCAATTGTCATATTGAGCCGTGAATCGCCGACGTTGAACGTTTGGCCGCCGACGAGGTCCGGGTCCGCCTGAATCACCATGACGACCGCTCTTGCGAGGTCACTGACGTGAATGAACGGTCGCCATTGATCGGCCCCGCTGAGCGTGATTCGACCTTCGTTGTAGGCTTGGGCGGTGAAAAGGTTCGCGACCAGATCGAACCGAGGTCGTCGAGAATGGCCGAAAACAGTAGCAAAACGAAGGATGGTGACCGAGAAAGACTCGTCGATCAGAGAGAGAAGCTCCTTCTCGCTATCGATCTTCGTATGCGCGTAAAGAGAAACCGGATTGAGCTCGCTGAGCTCGTCGACTTCTCGCTCATTCGCGCCGTAGACGGAGCAGCTCGAGGCAAATACGAATCGCGGCACGCCGAGCGAGATTGCGATCTCTTTCAGCATGCGGGTGGCGATGACGTTCGTGTGACGAGTGAAAGACTCGTCGACCGCGCAAGCCGGGTCGCCGACCAGGCCGGCGAGATGGACGACTGCCGACACGCCGCTCATCGCTTCGGTCAGCTTCATGATGTCAGTCACTTCACCTTCGATTGCTTCGAAGCGCGAATTGCCCAGAAACTCCTGAATCGAATCCTTCCCATAGATGAAGGTGTCGAGGAGGCGCACAGGGAAGCCGGCCCGCAGAAGTTGGTCGACGACATGGGAGCCGATGTAACCTGCTCCGCCTACGACGAGAACCGGACCTTTTCCGCGAACCGCCGCAGAGATGAAGCTCGATTTCACCCGCGTGTTGAAATTGAGGAAGATTCTGGGCAGCACCAGCGGCGCCCAAAGAAGCACCGCCCAAAGGACCACTGCCGGCACGCTTGGAGCGACCAAGAAGAGCAGTGCGGCAGAAGCTACGACAGAAACGGTGAGAATCGGAGTCTTTACCCGTCCGGACCCGATCCGGAACCGGGTATACACCCCGAGCGCCGAGTTCAGGAGCAGGACGAGCAGCGGGGACACGAGAATCGCTGGGCCGACTGTGTGTCCGAGAAATGCCCAATCGAATCCAAGTACGAACAGCGAGACGGAAAGCGTCACCGCGGCGTCGTACGCGATGCGGCTTTTGGAACCCAAGAGAAATTTGGGAAGTCGAACCATGACTATGGGAGAAGTCCGTTAGCTTGCATTACCGGCGTCAAAAATGCCCTGAGCTGGCTCCCGGTCAGCGTTGGACAATGCTCGAGGGTGAAAGAATCATCGACAGAGAGCTTTGCAGGCCGGCGCGACGGGTGCTTCGCGGAGTAGTCCAGCAGGAGCGCCGGGCATTCTGCCTCTGGAAACTCTTTCGCGACGCCGCGCTCTTCGGCCATGATGAGCGTAGCCGATTCCTTCTCGCCGAGAAAGCCGGTCGCTTCTTTGACCTCGACCTCTCCGCTTCCAATCAGCTCTTGCATCGCTTGAGCCAGCTCCGCGATTTTGATCACCTGCGGAATGAGCACGATGTTTTCGCCGCCCTGAAGAGCATTGAGCGATGCGTTGATAGTGGCGATGACTTGCGCCTGGGTGACGAAGCCGCGAACCGTCTGAGAACCGTTAACGGTTACCTTCTTCCCCGCTTTCAGAAGCTGTCCGAAGAGGGGAAACGCAGCTCCTGTGCTGTCGATGACGTTCGAATAGCGCAGGGAGAATGATCTCTTGCCTGCTCCCAGGCTGCTGCATTCGGTCACCAGCTTTTCGCCGATATACTTCTGCGCCCCGTAGATCGAGGAGGCATACGGCGCTTTATCAGTGGAGAGGAAGATCAGCGTGTCGGCTTGAGAGGACTGAAATGCCCGAATGACGTTCTGGGTTCCCGTCACGTTTACCAGGTTGCTCGCCCGGGGATTCGCTTCACACTCCGGCAAATGCTTCATCGCGGCCGCGTGGATAACGATATCGACGCCTTGCATCGCGTAGGCGAGATCTTCGTCGCGACAGATATCGCCGATTCGGAAATTGAGCCAGGGGCAGCTCGTGCCGACCGTACGCTTGAAGGCGGCGTGCTTCATCTCGTCTCGCGAGAAGAGAGTCACGCGGCTGGGCGCAGCCGTTTTGAGGTATTCGACGAGCTTCTGTCCGAACGCTCCGCAACCGCCGGTAATGAGCACACTTCGGCCGCGAAAAGAGCTTTCCATTGAAGTTTCCTGGTTGAAAACGCGAATTCAGTTCAGCGGGAGTTTATACCGTTTACAGGGAGAAATATAAAGCCGCGATTGTAAGTCTTTGTGCGGGAAAATTAGGTAAGAAGTGCGATGGGTTATCGCTCGGAATGGCGCCTTCAAGCCGCAATCTTACACGCACGAAGCAGGGCCCGCCGTGAGGACGGAAGGGGCCTTGGAGAGCTCTGTAAGACAAGGGGACGGGGCCCCCAAACCAATGAGCTTCGGCGGGTGAGCTAGGCGAAGAACCCGCGCATTTCGGCCAGCTGCTCAGCGATGGTTTTCGTCGCAACCTCGCTACTGAGCGAGTGGATCGAGGAAAGGCTCCGATCGCATGCAACACCGGCTGCAGTCGGTGTAATCTGAAGCTCCAGATCATACGCGTCGCTGATCTGCGTCAGAAGCTGGAACTTGTCGACCGTGTTCGGGGAGTGAATGTGAAACAGTCCCGGGCGATACAGCTTTTCATTCAGAATCTTTTCGACCACCTCCGCAAGGGCGACAGTCGTCAAACCGTTCCAGTGATGGTTCGTGAAACCGTTCACCGCTTTACCCTTTTGGCTGCGAGCCCACTCAAGCAGCGAGCGACTTTGACCCGCCTCTTCGCCGATGATTGACGTGCGGAGAACCATACATTCAGTGCTTTCGCCGGCGTTTTTGGACATCCCGTAGAGGTCGTCAGCGTCGAAAAAATCGTTTTCCGAATAAGCCCCTTTTTTTCCGCTGTAAACACAATCCGTGGTCACGTGAATGCACGGGGTCTGCTCTTTTGAGCAGTGCTTCGCCAGGTTGCGCGGGAAGATTGCGTTGACCTTGAGAACGTCTTCAACAGTCATGGCAGCGATTCTCGGCTTGATGACACCGGCGCAGTTGATGACCGCATCGGCGCCCTCGATAATCGGGAGGAGCTTTTCGAATGGGTCGGCCGCGATATCGAACTGCTGGCGGGAGATGGGAATCAGATCCGCGCTTTGTCGGACGAAATATCGCGAGACAGCATAGCCCAACATTCCCCGCGAACCGATGATAGCAACCCTCATGATCTTCTCCTTGATTTCACTGCCAACATTTCACTGCCAAACAATCGCCGCTCGAAGAGCGTACTTCAGATACGCCCAGAGAACGGCAGGACGATATGTAAACTTAGATTCTCCCTCGTCCGCCGCACGTGACTTCAAGATGTAAGGAATCTCTGTTGCGCGCGCACGCCGGCACTTCAGGACGTATAATTCTTCGAGCAGGAATGGAAATCCGCGCTCCACAAACTGCACGTCGGAGATGAGGGCGAGACGTACCGCATGAAATCCATTCGTACAATCGCGGATACCCATGCGAAAGAGCGCGGCTGCGATTCGGTTCCCGATAATGGTGTACATCTGCCGGTAAACAGGGACGCCCTCCATTCCTCCTCCCGGAATATAGCGCGACGCTTTCACGACATCGTATGTTCCGCTCGAGAGCTTGGCGGCGAATTGCGGGATCAGGGCGGGATCGTTGGTCAGATCGGAATCCATGACAAGGCCGTAAACGAACCCGGCTTGATGAGCTGCTTTCATTCCTGCGACTAATGCGCCGCCGTATCCACGATTCGGCGAGTAGTTCAGCCAGCGAAAGGGAAGCCGCTCGTTCGAAAGCTGCCCGAGTATCTCAGCCGTCCGATCTGAGCTACCGTCATTTACCACGAACAGCTCAGTTCCCGGCTGATGCTCGCAAAGGACGGAGCAAACTTCACGGACACAACGTTCCGCGTTCGCTTCCTCATTGTACATCGGGATGATGATGGCGAGCTCTCTCATCAGTCGAGACCGTCTTCGCGATACGATCGCGCGATTGGAATATGGTAGTGCTCGGGACGGTGGCGTTCGAATCCGCCGGAGCGCAGCCGCTCTTTGATGTCGGCCGCGATCCGCTCTGACGAATGCCCATCTCCGAGGTTGTGGTCCCAGGACGTGCCGACCAGATTCTCCAACTTTTGAAAGATGCGTTCTCCGGGGTATTTCTCGGGCTGCGTCGGATCGAATTTCACGCTCGACCGCGCATCGTAGGTCTGAGGCCTTTCCGTGGACCGTCGAAGCTGCAGTGACGGTACCTGAAGAATAGCGGTCTCTTCCACAACGGTCCCTGAATCCGTGATCACGCCCCGAGAGCTCGTCATGAGCACGACCATCTCTTCGTAACCGATCGGGTCGACCATAATAACGTTTTGGGGAAGGCTGAGCCGAAATTCTTTGAGGTTTTTTTGAGTCCGGTAACTTGCGGGGAAGTAGACCGGGTACGGCGCGTAGTTCAGTAGAGAAACGATTGCGCGAAGTGTCTCCGGTGAGCCGACGTTTTCCCGTCGGTGGCAGGTCATGAGGTAAAACTCGTTTCGTCGAAGATCTCGTGAGGCGAAGAAATTATCGTCCGCCATCTTGTCGAAGCGCGATTTCTCCCGAAAGTAATAGTGCTCGAGAATGTCGACGATCGGATTCCCGACGACGACGACGTTGTCCGGGTTGATGCCTTCGCGCACCGCTTGTTCCTTGTACTCGTCGAAGTAGCAGTAGATCACATCCGACAGGTGATCTGCGATGAGTCGATACTTTTCCTCCGGCATGCGCCAATCGTACGAACGCATGCCGCCTTCGATGTGCACGATCGGAATGTTGAGCTGCGCAGCGGCGATCGTTCCAGTCGTCGTGTTGGTGTCGCCGAGAAAAACGACCGCTGTCGGCCGAAGCTCGGCTAAGACAGGATACAGCCGCGAAATTACGGAAGCGGAGATCTCCGCGTCGGTCTCCCCGCCGCAACCGAGATCGATGTCAGCCGGCGCGACACCGAGCTCTTTGAAGAATATGTCTCGCAAGTTGGGCGAATAGTGCTGTCCCGACCAGATGAAGACGACGTGCAGATCGGGGACCTCACGCAACGAGCGCAAGATCAAAGCAGCGCGAATGACATCGGGCCGGATTCCGAGAACGAAAGCGAGAGTTTTTTTAGCGCTCATGGGCTATTTCGAGATGTTCAGAGTAGCGTCCGTTATAGTGGGGATAGCACGAAAGGGCAAGATTTGTGCGGGAATCCAGGCGATTTCCGGCGCGTAGCAAGACTTTCGAAGTCCGGCCACGACACCGCTATCCGAGCTGCTGAGAGGCGGCCTCGGTTTCTTGATTGGACGTTCGAAGAACGTAATTGTCCGTGACATACTCGGCGAAGGGGAAGCTGCACGTGAACCCGGGCGAAATGGCATTCAACACATGCGTGCTGAGATCATCCCCTTCGACGATGAAGTCCATCACCAATTGCAGATTCGATTTCCGAACGAGCTGAGCTCGAATCCCCGGGGGACCCCAATCGGTAAACCCACCCGGATCGAAACCGCCGGCGAGCTTCTGCGAGAGTCCGACCAGATAGGCTTTCGAATATTTCTTCACCTCGTCGAGCGCGAGACTCCGGAAGCCGAATGAGTTGGAGAGAAATAGCTTCGCCTCATAAAAGAGAATGGATGCGAGCTCGTCGATTTTGAAGTTGCTGCTCCAGGTATAGTTCTCCCGCCACAGTGCAGGGATCGCAGTCGGCCCGATCTTAATTTGATCGTGGACCGTTTTCGTGAAATGCACGCCGAGGAAAGTCTGTTTGAGATTCGGTACCGGATAGATATTCGTCCGGATGTCGGTCGAGTTTTTGGTGTACTTCAGATACAGCCCCTTGAAAGGGATGATGGTGTATTCCTTTCCGAAGCCGAAATCCCGGGCGATCCTGTCTGCGTAGAGCCCGGCGCAGTTGATAATCTTCTGTGCGGAATAACGACCCTTCTCCGTGACGACGACATTTCCGCGGTGTCCGCGATACGTGTCGCGGAATGAGAACACAACGCCGTCGTCGGCCAACTCGCGGGCGATGGAACGGCAGACCTGAATCGGATCAACTGTCGCTGTCAGCGGAGACCACAGTGCTTTCTCGTGAGTTATCGCGGCCGGGTCGATATTTTTCGCCTGTTCGGCGCTGATGATCTCGATCTGCGACCCGTTCTGTTTGCCGCGCTTTTCGAGCTCGTAGAGCTGCTGAAGCTCAACATCGTTGGTCGCTACGACAAGTTTTCCGATCTCTTTCAGCGGGAGCTTTCTGCTGCGGCAGTATTCACGAAGCGCTTGATTTCCGCGGACGGATAGCTTCGCTTTGAGCGTGTCAGAGGTGTAGTAGAAGCCGGCGTGAAGGACTCCGCTGTTCCGACCAGAGGCGTGCTCGGCAACCCCCGACTCTTTCTCGACGATGAGAATTTTTGCATGGGGCGCGCGCCGTTTCAGCGCGCGCGCCATCGCGAGTCCCATGATCCCGGCGCCGATGATCAGATAGTCGAAGTCGGAATGCATGGTTTACTCTTTAACCGACGGCTTTTTTGTTTGCTGTCGGTGCTTCCGCCTTGAGAAGATCGCGGATCTCGGCAAGCAGCACCTCTTGGCGCGGAGGCGCAGGTGCCACTGCCGGCTCTTCGGCTTTCTTCTTCAGGCGGTTGATCATTTTGACCATGATGAACACTGCTGCTGCGACGATGAGGAAGTCGACGACTGTTTGGACAAAAACGCCGTATTTGACGACGACCGCCGCGCTCGTTGCCGTTGCGGGCTTCAACGTGAATGCCAGCGATGTGAAGTCTACCCCGCCAATAAGCATCCCGATAGGTGGCATGAGCACGTCGGAAACAAGCGAGGAAACGATCTTTCCAAACGCGGCTCCGATGATAATACCGACCGCCATATCGACGACGTTCCCTTTGATCGCAAACTCGCGAAACTCTTTCACGATGCTCATATTGTCTCCTTCGTAACGAATGAATTCCGCGCGGACGCGGCACTTGAAGGCTCAAGCCTATCCGACCGACGGGTGGTTATCAATGCTCATAGAATCCCGTTGGTTCGATGCCAAGAGGCTCTTCCACGTCACCTGAGATCGTATCTGAAGCCCAATGATTTCAGAGGGTTGCGTCGAGCCAAACACCGCCCGTCCCGCCGCCGAGGAGACAATTTTCGCCCTCCCGCCAACTCCCCGTTATTCTTGCGCGTTTTTTCCGACCAAAGATTCACGTTTCCACCGAATTCTGCCGTTCTAGGAGATATGGGCATCCGCGACGCTTAGCGCAGATGCTTCGCAGTTTCCGTTCCAGGAAGTACGCCGCGTCCGGCGGCAACGGGGGATCCAGGAAGGATTTTCGAAGCAAGGTTCCATGGCGCTCATCGACGGCATCAACGGGAAGTTCCTCACCCAGCTCTCGGGCGGCAGCGCCTCGTCCGGCGGTTCGAAGATCAATGGTCTCGGCACGGGTTCTTCCTTCGGTTCAGCTTCCAACGTTTCATCCGGTCTCAATAACCTCGCAACTGCATTCAGCGATTCGGTAGTGCGTTTGAGCAGTCCGGTCTCTGCATTCAGTGCCGCGGCCGGAACCGTGACTCAACTGGTAAGTCTCACCGATGAAATGATTCACCTAGCCGAGCGTGCGTCGTCAGACGACCTCGGTACCGGAGATCGAGAGATCGCCAACATCGCTTTCCAACGAAAGGCGCAGCAGTATCGAACACTGCTCGCGCGAACATCCCGTCAAGGATTTGATCTCCGTGAGAAGGGCGATCTCGAGAAAATCCTGAAAGCGTCCGGTGTCGACCCGAGCGCATCGACAACTCTCGCGTCGTTCTTTCGAGCGCTGGCGACGACGGACGGCGAGATCGGATACGAGAACATTCGAGGCGAGGATGTCTCAGTCACGGGGACGACCGCCGATATTACGCTGGGTAGTGAAAATACGGACCCGCTGAAACAAGACCTGAAGACGCGTTCCGGGGCCACTGTGGCGTATCGAACGCTCACCAAATTGAAGGCGAATCTTGAAGATGACCTCAAAGGCGTGAAAGGAGTTCTCACAGAGCTCCGCGGTTCGCTCGAATTCGCGCGCGAGGCAGGAATTGCAAGCGACGAGGCGACCAGAACCTTAGACCTCTCTGACGTCAATGCGGTGGCCAATACGATCCGTCAGCAGATCCTCACACGAACGCGCGACGCGGATATCAGCGAGCACAGCGATCTTGATCGAACACTCGTGAAACAGCTTACCGGAAAGGAATAAGGGAGCACCCGCACGCCGACGGATGAGGCGTGTGTTCAGTGGATGTCAAAGGACGACGTCATGGTTCATCGCAGCACGACTCGCACTACCGTATGCCCGAGCTTGCCCATGCCGGAGCGACGATGAGCGCGCGACCAAGAGTGTTCGGGATGATTTCCACGATTCTTTCCACGGATTACACGTGGTATGCCCTCGACACATTTTTCCGCCATACGCCGCTCAGAGCAGAAGATCGTTTCCTTCTCATCGATAATGATGTCGGGTCGGTGGATGAAGCAAGGTTGAAGCGAGACTTTCCGGCCGCGGAGCTGCTCTCCAATCCGTCCCCCCGCGGATTTGCAACGAATATGAATCAAATCTTACGGGCGGCAAGCGATGCGGAAGCGGATGCGTTTCTCTTGAACAACGATATCATCTTCTCGCCGGGTTGGCTGAACGGGATGCTCCTCGACCAACCGTGGATCCTTTCCGCATGCTGCAACATGCAGTTTCAATATCGAACCGCAGAGATCGAGCTCAAGCTGTCGATGAATCTCGAGGACTACGTTGGCCGGGAAGCGGCATTTCTGGCGCTTGTCGAGTATCATCGAAAACGAGTGTCCGGGTACCAACTGATTCACAGCGTGCCGTATTATTGCGTGAAAGTTCCGCCGGAGGTCTATCGGAACGTCGGGTTTCTTGACGAGTCTTTCGGCGAAGCGTTTTGGGAAGATACGGACTACTTGCTTCGAGCTTGGGAGCGTGGCTATCCGACACTCTTCGCGCTGGATGCGTTCGTAATCCACTTCTATGGGAAGTCCACCTGGCGTGCGGAGGTTCCGGAGAACCTGAAGCATCGCGAGCCGTCGAAATCCAAGGCGGGCGAGACCGCGTTTCGAAAAAAATGGGGTGAGGAGATCGCCCAGGCATTCGGTTTCCAGTCCCCGGAGGGACTGCGCGCCTTACGCGTCGCGGAGCAGAGCGCTCTTGCCGCCTGCTACGCGAGCTTCGTAAGAAGCCGGAAACCGAAAGTCCCGGGCTGATTTCGGGATTACTTCCGAGCCGCGGAGAAGCGCTTCGCGACCTCATCCCAGTTGATCACGTTGAAAAACGCGGCCATATAGTCCGGGCGCCGGTTCTGATAGTTCAGGTAATAGGCGTGCTCCCAAACATCCATCCCGAGGATCGGCGTCTTTCCTTCCATCAGCGGCGAATCTTGGTTTGCGGTGCTCTCGACAACGAGCTTTCCGCCGGCGACATTCAGCCAAGCCCAACCGCTCCCGAAGCGTGTTGCGCCTGCGTTGGTGAACGCTTCCTTGAACTTGTCGAAACCGCCGAGGTCGTTCTTGATCGCGTCGGCAAGCTCACCGGTCGGCTGACCGCCTTTGTTCGGACCCATGATCTTCCAAAACAGCGAGTGGTTTGCATGGCCCCCCGCGTTATTCCGAACGACAGTGCGGACCTTTTCAGGTACGTCATTGATCGAGCCGAGAATCTCCTCTACCGGCTTGTCCGCAAATGGAGTTCCGGCCAGAGCTTCGTTGGCCTTGGTGATGTAAGCTTGGTGGTGTTTGGTGTGGTGGATTTCCATCGTACGAGCGTCGATATGCGGCTCGAGAGCATTGTACGCGTAATCCAACTTAGGTAGTTCAAATGCCATAAAAATCTCCTTTTCATTTTTTGGGGCAGAGCGAGAGCGGCCGCAGAATGCTTTCCTCAATTTACGAACGGGGACAAGCGCACGAAGGGACGGCTCCACCGGCGACGAACGACGCAAGTGATCGGCCCAACAAAGCAAGCGCCCAAAGAAGCAAGTGCCGACGAAGCAAGTGAACAGTGTGCGATCTCACCGCGCTGCGCCATATGACCGCGGACAGTGTAGGCGATGTATACGGGTGGGTCAAATCGCAAGAAAGCGTGGAATTCGGCAACAATCGCGGTGGAATGTTCGAAAAGAGATACGACGGAGGGGAATGTCCAATCCTTGCGAGGTCCCGGTAATTTTGCGACAACGAATTGGTTGCCTAGCGGGTTCCAATCTCCTTCGGCATCGGTTGGACCTCTCGGGTGTCGTCTTTGGAAGTCGGCTTTCATGGCCTCACAGTATTTCTCCTCGTCTCGATTCAGTGCGACCCTCGGCGGTGCGGGCAAGGTAACGCTCAGAGGTGAGCAGCTCGTGGTCGAGTTCCAGTTCTCCGCTGCGCGCGTCGAGGCCATCAAGCGGATTCCTCAAGCTCGATTCAATCGCGAGACGAAGGTCTGGACAGTGCCGCTGCGCCATTACGAGGTCCTTCGCTCCTCGGAGCTCTTCAACCCGGAGCAGCTCCACTACACGTTCACCGAAGAATCCCTCAAAGAGGGGGTGACTCACTCGGAAGCCGAGCATACAGCGGCGTCTCAGCGTTTGCTTGCCAATCCGTTTTCGATTGAGGAAGCCGACCTGTTGCTCCTCGAGCTCGACGTTGTTTTTCGCATGAGCCCGAAATCCCGCTCGTTGCGTGCATTTCCCAGGTTTCGATCGAAGGCCAAAAAGCTTCTCGAGAAAGTGCCGAGAGCACACTTTCTGGGCGCAGAGAAAGCCTATTATTTTCCCGTCGAAGGGCTGAATGACTTTCTGAAGCAGCTTCGAGATCGCAAGCTGAGGTTCGCGGTCGAAGCCGGCACCGGAGCAATACTCACGGAAAGCGCGGAACTTCGTGCTCGTGTGCTTCGCGATCCTGCCGGCGCCGAGGGGTGGGAGCTGCGAAGCGCGTTGCTTGGCCCTGTTATCGACGTCGCGGAGGGTGAAGGCGGCGAGATGGGGTTC
Source organism: Bdellovibrionota bacterium (assembly GCA_046328905.1). Lineage (GTDB taxonomy): Bacteria > Bdellovibrionota_C > UBA2361 > SZUA-149 > CAZDWZ01 > JAXLVP01. The sequence goes on along the minus strand of JAXLVP010000001.1, from coordinate 1,545,795 downwards.
ACGTTCGGAAATTTTACGTCTCACCAGCTCAAGACACTCTTTCCCGGCAAAATGAGCTACGCCGCCAGGAGGCAACACGCGAATTTCTTTTCTGAGGGTGACCTGCTCAAGCTGGTCGCTCGGGCAAGTTCGGTAGGCGAGCGGATCTGGCTTTCCTCTGCAGTGCATTCCTTTCTCAACCGTTCGCGAGAGCGGTATCACGAACAGGTTGCCGAGTCGCTTGCCGCCGGCTTTGATCAGGCGTTGCTCTCGGTCGCGGACCTGCCCGCCTGCTGGATTGTATTTGACGGGAGAGCGGGTCTGCTCGTCGATCGTGCTCGCTACGAATCGGTCTTTGCGCCGCACGAAGCGAATCCTTTTCGAGAGCAGCCGAACGAGCTCAGCGCCGCTTTCCCGGGCAAATATCTTTTTCGCATTCGCGACTCGTCGCTCGCAAAGACAGTCGAGCGCGCAAAGCTTGTTTGTGGTGAAGACCTGCCGGAGAGCTCCGAGTTTCGAGCGCTTCTCGCTGATATTCGAGTTCGGACGGAGATGCGTCGACAGCGCGACAGGTATCAAAAGCTCGAAGACGTCCCTGCGTCCGAGTTCCCATGCTCGGCGTCAGTTACCGAGAAGCTGTATCCGCATCAGCGCGTGGCACTGAAGTGGTTGCTCGAAAACCCGCGAGCATTTCTCGGCGATGACATGGGTCTCGGCAAGACGCTCAGCGTGCTTGCATACTTCGAGCATCTTTGCACCGCGGGGGAAGCAGACTTCCTTCTGGTCATCTGTCCGAACTCTTTGTGCCGCAACTGGCGTCGAGAGGCGGAGCATTGGCTGCCCCAACGGAAGTTGGCTCTGCTTCCGAACGAGAAGAGCGAAAAGATGCTCTTTTTCAAAAAGCTTGGCTGGGGAGGTCTTCTGTTCGATGGCGTGGTCCTCAACTATGAGGCTGTGCGTCTCGAGTACATTCTCGAAGCTTTGAAGGGCTACCTCGGAAAGCGCAAGGTGCTCCTCTGCCTCGACGAATCGCAGCGGGTAAAAACGCCGTCTTCGAAAACATTCAAAGCGATGAGCGAGGTCGTGCCTTTCTGCGATCGCCGAGTATTGTTGAGCGGGACGCCCACTCCCAAGGATATCTCGGACATCTGGTCTCAGATGCGGCTCCTCGACGATGGTGCCCGATTCGGCCTGAGCTTCTACGATTGGCTGGGTAGGGTCGCTGAGCTCGGCAACAAGTATAGCGAGTTCGGAGTCAAGCGCTTCTATCCGGAAGAGGTGCAGGAGGTAGTGCAGCGTGTGCACGAGGTTCTCCTCCGCAGGAAGAAGGAGGAAGTCGTTCATCTTCCCGAAAAGACGTTTCTCACTCGAGACGTGGAGCTCTCAGGGGAACAGCTGAAACGCTACCACGAGGTTCGGAAAGACCTCCTACTGCGAATCAGCTCGGCTACGGGGAAGACGTTCGTTCGCGAGATCAACAACATTCTCGAAGAGTATCTGCGAGCGGTTCAGATCGCTGTGAATCCGAGACTGGTAGACGAGAATTGGAAGGGAGAGCCCGCCAAGTACCGCGAGCTCGACCTTCTTCTCGAGGAGATTGTCGGCGAGCGGGAAGAAAAGGTCGTCGTGTGGACAAACTTTCTGGGCAATGTCCGCGAGCTGCTCGAGCGATACAAAGACTACGGTTCCGCGGCCTTCAGCGGTGAGGTTTCTTCCGCCGAGCGGGACCGAACAGTGGCTGAGTTTCAGAACGGGAAAAAGCCCAAAGTTCTCATCGCAGTTCCGGCCGCCGGAGGAGTCGGTATCACGCTCACGGCTGCGCAAACCGCGATCTACTTGGACAAGACATGGAATGCCGAACATTGGCTCCAGTCCATTGATCGGATTCACCGAATTGGCCAACGCGGGACGGTGAGAATCATCTCGCTTCACGCGTGTAAAGCCGACGATCTCATCGCCCGCAACCTCGAACGTAAATCGATTGCACAGGCGGAGCTGATGGGGGACCGTAAGCGGGAGCCTGACGGTCAGTTGAACGTCGAGGGTGATTTGAACGGTTTGCCGACGCGAGAGCAGCTTCTCGAGGCACTGTCCTCAGGGGGTTGAGCAACTGAGAATTGGGCGAGGCGACCTGCTGTCGTGCGAACCTTGCAAGCCAACCGTCTTCTCGTTCAGCAAGGATTGCTGAACGAAGCCCATTCTCTTCGTGTCGACCGATCGAGGTGGGTTACCAGTAATGCCCCTCCTGAACGTCGATTGGGGACGACCATTCGGCGCCGGGGATAGCATTGGTGTGCTCGTCGTAATTCACGACCATGAGCTGCCCAGGCCCAAACTTGTCGCCCTTCCTGATGCAAATCCACTGTTGATCGGAATCAGCGCGGTGCTTGAGCTCACACGAGCTGCCGAAGAGCTCGCGTCGTTGCTCAACGCCCTCGGCATCAGTGAAGCGAATATTTCCTTGTTTTCCAAAGGCATCAGAGTAAGAAGCGGCGTGCAGGACCGTTACCAACAAGGATAACGAGCAGGTGACGACCACTCCGACCGCGATTGCGAAACTGGTTGTAACGTAGAATACCGAAAGCAGCGTCACAATAATGCCGCCGACGATACATTCGTTCAACGTGCTCACATACATGTCGCTCCAAAAACTGGGTCGCGAATGAGGCATGACTTCTCTCCTTGACCAACAACTCCAAACCTCTACGGCACAAACAGCAGTACCGCCTCAAGCGGCGAGCCGGCCGCCTGAGGTGATACGGAGGAAAAGCGAGACGGTCGTTAAGAGAGCGCAGTTTGCGATGACAAGCGCAGATTCGAGCATCTTTGCGGCGAATCGGCGTTCCGGTGGCTTCGGGTCGAATGACGTGCCGGGCTAGAGGAACATGGTCATCTGTGCCGACGAAGAATATCGCACAGATCTGATTTCGAAAATGTGAGCGACGACCGCGAAACGGGGAGAGCGTGCGCCGCCAAGGTGTTGAGTCGAGATCCGTAGGCTCCGGAGAAGGGACTTTTCGGCTGCGGCCGCGGTTCCTAGAAATCGCCGTTCTGTTCGCCGCCGGCGCCCAAGTTCAGGCGTCCTTCGAGCTCGCGTCGTTGCTTGCGAAGTTGGAGTATCTGTTTGGCAAGCGCCTGCGGATCTTCTCCGGCGGTAGATTTCACCAAGTCGACCTTTCGTTTGTATTCTGCGAGAGCAGACTCTTGGCGGGACATCCCGAGCCGGTCTGCCTCAGCGGTCACTTGCGCCGCCAGCCGGAGTTGATTGAGCAGCTTGACTCGGAGATCCTGCACGTCTTTCGGATCCGGAACAGTGCTTCCGGCTTTGTAGAGCGCATGAAGCCGCTCGAGATCCGAAAATTTCTTCTCGTCAAAGTCCTTGAGATTCGCGAGCTCAGTCTTGAGATCGAGGATGTCGTCCACGCCCGCGATTTTTGAAGCTTGCTCACGAACCTGAGTGAGCCGCGCTTCGAGCTTATTGTTTTCTTCGCGCTGGAGGGGAATGTCGTGCTCGATCTGTGCGCGGTCTTGGTCGAGCTCGGAGATCGAGCGATTGTTCGCTGCGAGCATCTTGTAGGTCCAGGATTGGACCTCCGTGGCGGCAAACTCGCCATTCAGGTTCACAAGGAAGAACGTGAACGAGAACGATCCTTCGAGGGCTGCGGACGTGTTCGGGAGTGGAACGACCGCCCCGACGGTGACCGTCTGGCCGACTTCCACTTCGGTGGCTCCGGGCGCCATCGGAACAGCGACCGCGTGATACTGCTGAATTGATCCGTCCGCGCCGGACACCAGCGCATAGACTGTGACCGGTCGGAACGGCACCGCAATCGTCTGCTCGATGATTCCTGAACTAGGTTGTTGTGCCGCGGCTGTGTCGATTCTCGCAAAAGCGAAGGAAAATACCGCGAAGCAGAACAGCACCGTGTGGAAACAGCGGCGCAGATGAGCTCCAAGGGCGGGTTCGCCGGGTAGCGTATGTCGATTTGTTGCTTTCACGTCTTTAACCCAGGATCCCGTCGAGTTTCTTCCACCACGGCTTCTGCTCTTCTTGTTCAACTGGAGGACGGCGGGGCTCACCGGGAGCGGTAGCCGGCGGCGGTGGCGCTTCGACTGAATGAAGCTTCTGATCGTAAGCAGCGCGAAGCTGCTCGATCCGGCTCTGCTCCTGCGCGATGGTAGTTTGCAGCTTACGAATCTCTTCGGCTCGCTTCACCTCGGAATTGAGCTTCCGTAGGTCGACCTGCTCTTTTTCGGCGAGGTCCGCTTCGAGCCCCGCGGCGCTGTCGGAGTCTGCGGCTTCACTCGACCAGTTGATGCCGAACCACTTGTTTTCTCGGCGTTGGATCCGTCGATTGAGATCGACCACCTGTCCACGCTTTGTGGTCTTCGTCAGCAAGCTGAGATCGTTGAGAGCGTTCTTCAGATCCTGAGTACTTTTCTTACGCTCCGCTGCGACACGATTAATTTCGCTTTCGAGCTCGTCGATCCTGCTGCGCGATCGGTCCTTGAGCACGTTCTCGTCCTGCACGAAGCGGGTAAGCTTCTCGAACTTCGAGGCCTCCTGTTCGTGAGTCGACTTCAAAGATACGAGCTCGTCTTTCGCCGTGTTGTAAGTGACCTTTGCCTGAAGCCACGATTTCAGGTCAGCATCGGACATCGTCGTTTTCGGCGCTTTGAGAGATGCGCTCGCTATCGACTGGAGAGACCAGGTTCCGCGAGTGCCACCCGCACCGGCGAGCTCGCCGGCGAATTGATCGCCTGAGCCGCTTCCGGAAAGCGTGTAGCTCTGACCGTGGTACGTAACAGCAAGCGGACGAAAGTCTCCGCCCTTCGATTGAGGTTTGAGCTCGACAGCCTGCGGTGTCCAGCCGGACGCAAACAGCACCACCAACAGAGAGTTCGTCCCCGCGATTCGTTCTGCGTATACACCTGTTCCGGTGGGAGGGCTGCCGTCGAGACCAATGATAGTCCCCACGTATGTGCCTTCACGCAGCATGGGAAACGATTTGCCTTTGGGCGCCAGAAGAAAAAACCAGGCGAGCGCCGCGCAAAGGGCTGCGATGCCAAGGCCGGGAATGACGCCGGACGCGAAGGAGCTCAGCCGTGGGAATTTGAGAGAGGACAACTTCATATCCGCGTATGTACAGTACCCGCCAAAGCAGTACTGGAGAGAGCAGTGGAAGACCGAGGGCGCCGAAGCGATCAGCCGTCTGCCGATCGAAACCTTCTAGCTCTTCAGCACGGTCTTCGCTTTCTCCAATGTCTGGCTGAGATCGTCGCTCTCTCCGGGCGACTGGACGAGGAACTTGATCAACTGTCCCCGTTTCGCGATCGCTTGATCGATCTCCGGGTCGTTTCCCTTCTTGTATGCACCAAGAGAGATGAGGTCCCGGTTGTCTTCGTAAGTTGCCCACAGCTTGCGGATCGTCTCCGCGAGCTCTCGATGTTCAGCCGTTACAATACCTTGCATGACACGGCTGTTGCTCCGAAGCAAGTCAATTGCCGGATAGTGCTGCGCGTAACTAAGCTTTGAGCTGAGATACAGGTGTCCGTCAAGGATCGCTCGGATCTCTTCACCGAGCGGATCTTCGATCTGCTCAGAGGCGAGCAGAATCGTATAAAAGGCGGTGATACTGCCGGTTTCCGTGCTTCCTGCGCGCTCGAGTAGCTCCGGGAGCGCCGCGAAAACAGAAGGCGGATAGCCCTGTCTCACCGGCGGCTCACCGACGCTGAGCGCGATCTCTCGGAGCGCTCGAGCAAATCGGGTGACAGAATCCATGAGCAACATGACTCGCTTCCCCTGGTCGCGGAAGTATTCGGCGATCGCAGTGGCAGTGTATGCGGCGAGAATTCGGCGGAGCGGCGGCTCATCGCTCGTCGACACCACGACTACGGATTTCGAGAGACCGTGCGGTCCGAGATTCTCGTCGAGAAAGTCGAGCACCTCGCGGCCGCGTTCTCCGACAAGCGCGACAACGTTGACATCTGCAGTGCTGTTTCGCGCGATCATTCCGAGAAGGCTTGATTTTCCTACGCCCGCCGCTGAGAATACTCCCATTCGCTGGCCCTCGCCGATAGTCATTAGCGAATCGACGGCGCGAATACCGACGGGAAGGACTTTGGTAATGCGGCGCCGCTCCATGGCTTCGGGCGCCGGATGTCTGACGGAGTAGAATTCAGTAGTGCCGATGGTACCCTTTTTGTCGATCGGTTCGCCGAGCGAGTTCACGACACGCCCGAGTAGCTGAGGTCCTACACCGACGCGCAGGGACCGCCCCTTACTGATGACCGGCGTCTTCGGTCCGATTTCATCGAGTGGATCGAGCGGCGTCAGGAACACGTCCTCGTCGTCGAAGCCGACTACTTGTGCGTTTACCGGCGGACGTCCGGGAGGCTCGATAGTGCACATCTCTCCGATCTTCGCGTTCGGGAGTCGAGCTTTCACCACCATCCCCGTGATGCGGCGAACTCTTCCGCGCATCGTCAGCGGCATCGCATGTTGCGTCTCGAGCTTCTCGTAGAACGGCTCGAGATTCATCTCCGGGATAATGGAAAGAATGTCCGGGGTCGAAACGTTTCGTCGGGTCATTTCCGGCTCAGCCCAAGATGGGCCGCCATGCTTTCCAGCAGCACCGGTATCGACGCGTCAACTTCTCCGAATTCAGTTCTCACGATACAGCCGCCGCGGCCGATATTCGGATCAGTTTCGATTTTTACGCTCGCTCCATTTGCCAAGCGCCGAAACTCCGGCGCAGCATTGTTCAGGAGATCATGATCGTCCGGATTGGCGATGATGGTCATGACATCACCGACGATCGATTGTTGCAGCGCTCGTTGGGCGATCTTCCTCACCAGGTCCGGGTCGACTTTGATGTGCTCTCCGATGACGGTCGTGCAGATTGCGATTGCCAATCTTGCGGCCTCTTCGCTCAACCGAGTGCCGAGCGAGGCGCTGTCCTGAATCATTCGGACGGCTTTGTCGGCGGCATCCGAAAGTCCCTCTTGATAGCCGAGCGCGTAGCCGGATTCTTTCGCCTGCTCGTACGCCTTTTCAGCCGCACTTTGGATCTCTGTCGCACGCTTCCTGGCGGACTCGATGATCGTGTCAGCCTCGTTGAGCGCGGCAGCGACGCTTTGAGGATTGTTGTTCATTTTGCGAGGAGTTGTGCTCACGAGTGCTGAAACCTATTGAGACCACTGGCGACCGCTGGTAATCGGGGCGGCAGCCAACTATTATAGCTTATTTTTTCTAAACCTTAGGCGCCACCACCTGTTGTCGAGTGGTTGCCGATGGAGCCTGCAGTGGACTCCTTTCTGATGAGTTATAAGGACGAAATGGAGCGCTTATTCGGTCAGAGCCTGGGAATGCTCATTAAAACACCTAGAAATGGGATGCTCTTCGCGTTTATTTTCGCGCTCACCTCCCTACCGCTCGCGGGCGCCCGTGCGGAACGTCCAGCTCCCACTAAATCAACGCCCAAAAAGTCACTGGCCGCGGAGGTGAACGGCGCTGCAATCACGACCGAACGGTTGAAACGGGAAGCGGATTTCCGGCTCAGAGGCGAGGCGGAGCATTTGGACGACAAGCAGCGCCACGAAGTGGAGCGTCAGATTCTCAACGAGCTCGTCGAACGAGAGCTGCTCTATCAGGCGGCGGCTCAAAAGAAACTTCTTCCCAGCGAAGACGAATTTCGAAAGGTGGTAGCCGAGGTCAGATCCGGCTTCGGCTCCGACGCCCAATTCAGGGGCAAGCTGGCCGAAAGTAACCTTGATGAGAAAGAATTTCTCAGCGGGCTTCGTGAGGACCTCGCGGTGAAGCGTTATCTCGACGAAGAGATCTACGCTGATGTGCGTGTCTCCGATGCAGACGTGCAGGAGTATCTCCGCGCCCACCCCGAACCGGAAGAGATCCAGGCGCGTCAGATCTTCTTCAGATTGAAGCCGGACGCCGCAGCCGAGGAAAAAGTGAAGGTTCGAGCCGTTGCGGAAGGCGTGTTAGCCGAGCTGCAACAAGACAGATCGAAATTCGTCGCGTTAGCGAAGCAGTACTCGGATGGACCGTCCCGAGCAAAGGGCGGCGACCTCGGCTTTTTTACTCAAAACCAGCTTCCGGCAGATTTTTCCGCAGCAGCGTTTCGACTCCAGCCGGGACAGCTCAGCGACCTCGTCGAGACGTCCGAGGGCTTCCACATCATCCTCGTTGAGCGGCGTCGCGGAGGTGCGTCCGAGCCGAGCCCCGACGCTGAAAAACAGATAAAAGAGCGACTCGTCCAAGAGAAGCGATCGATTGCAATCGCTGCAAAATTGAATGAGCTCAGGAAATCCGGGAAAGTAATCGTTTACTTCGATTAGCGCTGAAGCTTCTACGGCTCCCGGTATATCGTATTTCGACCGTCAAAACCCTCGTAGCGACCGACAGGAAATACCTGCTTTCTTTCGTCCACAGATCTCTCCGCCGGACTGGTACGCCGCTTGCTCAAGTATTTTCAAGCGACTTGATGTTGCCCGCGACAATACCAAACGAGTTGAGAGATAAACGCTATGGAAGCCATTTCGAACACCAGCACTGGATCGGCGGTAAGCTCCACCCAAACCCTTTTAAATACGACGGATTCTTCGCAGCAGACGAAGTCGACCGACAGTACCAAATCGACCGAAGGTGGTAGCGATTTCTCGGCCTTTTTACTGAAGTCGCTTGGACGCACCGGGCAAGATCAGGTCAACGAGGAGGAATTATTTTCCTCCGTCATCGGCGAGCAGCTCAACGAGCAGGATCCGGCGGCCGCTGATTTCTACCAGCAGAAGGTCACTGAGCTCAGCGGCACAATGGCGCGCTCAGACGGATATGTTCCGGTCGAGGACGTGGCGAAGGCCGCCCTCAAAGCAACCGTAGATGCGGGCAAAGTCACGAAGGAAAAAGCGGAGACGATCCACGCCACCGCATTCGCCGCAGCGCAGCTCGATGACAACACAGAGTCACTCTACGATAGCCGCGGGACAACTGCAGCGGTGGCAACGATGGACGAAGCCATGTTCAAGGTGAAAGCCATCATGGACCAGATTGAAAGCGGCTCACTGGTGCTGCCGCCCCGCGACCTCTCTACACCTTCGAACGTGGGCACAACTCCGGGAAGCATGCTCGGATTGAATGTCGCCGGCGACGCTATTGATCGCCTGCTTCCTTCCGCGAGCGCAGGAGAGATTGCTGCGACGGAAGCTGGAGCGGCAGAAGGAACCAGTGAAAAGCAGACACGTTTCACTTGGAAACATGAGGCAAGCGATGGGAATCTCGCAATTCTGCTGCCGACACGTCTGAACGGAAACATCAAAGGCGTGAGCCTTTATGATTCGGATGGCAATCTGCTCGAAAAGGGAGACTATTCGAAAAAGACGGGGGACAACCGCACGGTATTCCGGTTCAATCACGTCGGGGGATACTACGGTAAGGACATTGATGCCGCGGTCACTCTCGATGACGGAAATGTTCTCGTCTACAACGTGAACAACGGAAACGAGCGCACTTACGTCCCGCAGGACGACTTCAAAAAATATACGACGTCGCAGTGGGCCGCAAAGCTGAGCGGTGAAAGCACCTCAGGAGGCAGCTCTACGGGCTCGACGGGTAGCTCCGGCTCATCAGGTAGCTCGGGTGCGTCGGGGAGCTCTGGTTCTTCCGGCAGCTCGGGTACGTCGTCGACCGACTCAACCCCTTCGACAGGATCAGGGGACACATCTTCCAATGACAGCGGCTTCTCGAGCGACTCGTCAGGTGGTAGCTCGTCAGGTGATAGTGGATCGTCAACCGGCGCAACGGCGTAACAGGTAGGAGCAGACGATGGGTCAGACTGTTGCGGTTACCGTAGCCTATGTTCTCTTATTGCTTCTCGCCCGACGGGTGAATCAGGTTCTTGATTCCCGTCGAGTGAGAGTGCGCACCGGTCAGATCGTCCGGTTCGTACCGAGGAAGCTCTAGCCTATTGCTCGAACTGCGCGTCGTCTCCGAATCCCGAGACGTCGAGCTCTCCTTGTTTGGTGACTCGGCGCTCGGAGCGGAACGGACCGCTTCCTTTGAAGTAGAAGTCGCTCTCGACCTTGTAGTTGAAGCGCTTCGACTCCACGAGCGTCCGGATCTGGGAAAGCATCGCCAGGTTGCTCAGCCCGACGCGCACCTTCTGAGTGACACTTCCGAATCGAGGAATGGTCACGGCGTCGCCGTTCGAACCGCTGCCGATGTCATCTCCATCAAGCGAAAAATGATATGTCGCGCCCTCAATCGACATCGGCTCGGGTGTGTTATTCGTGAGCCTCAGAGTGAATTCTAAACCCGTCTCGAGCAGAGTGACGTCAGTGAACACGGCGTCCACCACCGAAATCTCCGGCTTCGGGCTCGCGTGAATGCAGGCGAACAAAGAGATCATCGCGATGCAAAGGACTGCTTGAAGAGCACGTTTCATTTTTTCTCCTTACTCGAGCCTTCCACGTACTGTCGCCGAGCGAGCGGCGGTCGAAATTCCGTAAAGCACTGTCACGAGGACGATGATGAGCGGGCCCGTGGGCACATCGACCGAATATCGCTCCGAAAGCCAGTACGCCGAAAATAATCCGGACAGAATGCTTCCCGCAGTGATGAGTGTGGAAAGCACCATCATCTTCTGTAGCGATTCGCTCCACTGGCGCGCTATGACGGCGGGCGTAGTCAGAAGTGCAATAGTCAGAATGACACCGGCGACCCGAATCAACGTCACGACGGCGAGTGCGGTCAGTGCGAGCAGGAAGACGAAGATAGCTTCGACCGCAATCCCTGAAACCTCCGAAAACTCTTCATCGAACGAAACAGCCTGAAACTCCTTGAACAGAATTACTGTGACCAGCACGATCGCTACGTCCAGCGCGAACGAAAACGTGAGATAGTTTTCAGGCACGAAGACGATGCTTCCAAACAGGTAGCTCGACAGGTCCGGCGCGTACCCTGGGGTCAGCGCGATGAACAGCATCCCCAGCGCCATCCCCAAAGACCAAAAAATGGAAATCAACGTGTCGAGGCTGTCCTTGCGATGGCGGTAAACCATTCCCAAGATCACTGCGCTTCCCACGCAAAATCCCAGAGCTCCCAACATCGGGCTGAACCCCAGCATGTAGCCGAGCCCGACGCCCCCGAAGGCGGCATGAGAAAGCCCGCCGGAGATGGAAGCCATCCGCTTCACGACGACATACGTTCCGATGATCCCACAGGTAACGCTCACCAGCAGCCCGGCGGCGACCGCTCTTTGAAACAACGGCAGCGACAAAGCCTCAGTAAGAAACATGTCGCCTCCTTTTGACTTGTTTGCAGCGGCGGTGATTCATACGAGCGCCGGCTCGATCAAACTTTTGCTGCGTTTTTGCCCGGTTCATCGCTTGCCCTGTGTGTCGGATGGTACAGGATGGTGGTGGTGATGCTCATGTTCCTCCAGAACGCGATGAGCGTGCCCGTGAGCGATCAGCTCAACCGGGCAGCCGTACACTTCCGCGAGCACTTCGCCCGAGATCTCCTTTGACTCGTGGTAGTGCATGCGACGGTTGAGACAGGCGATCGTTTTGACATGAGTCGAGATGACGCCGATGTCGTGCGACACGAGAACGATCGTCATGTCGCCCGCTTGATCCGCGAGAGCTTGGTATACGGAGGTGCCCACTCGGCTGTCCAAGCTCGCGGTCGGCTCGTCGAGGAGTAGAATCTTCGGTTCCGCCGTGAGCGCGCGCGCAATCAGCACCCGCTGGAGCTGCCCGCCGGAGAGTCTTCCCACCTGCTTCTCGGCAAGCGGCGTGAGGTCCATCTTCTCGAGCGATGCGTATGCCTTTTCACGATCCGCATCGGAGTAGCGCCGGAAGTAGCGAGTGCGACCGAGGCGACCCATCAGGACGACATCGATCACACTAATCGGGAATGTGGCGTCAAAATGGGCATACTGCGGGACGTAGCTGATCTCACGGTGTGCCTCAGCAGGCGGCTTCCCGAAAATTCGAACTTCACCCGAAGTCGGCTGAATGAGCCCGAGTATCACTTTCAACAACACCGTTTTTCCCGCTCCGTTTGGACCGATGAGGCCGAGGAAGGAGCCGGGCGGAAGCGAGAGGTTGATGTCCTCGAGGATCGTCTGGCCGCGCGACGAGAGCGAAAGGTTCGTAATTTCGATCGGGTTGTTCACAGGACCTTAGTGTGATGCTGAAGCGGATGGAGAACAACCCTTCAAGTTCGCCTGCAGATAGCTTCCGAGCTCTCGCAAATTCGAAAGCCAATCTTCGGCCAACGGGTCACACATCTTCGGCGTGATCCCGAGCTCGGAGCTGAGCAGCTCGACGGCTTGCCGGGGTGACGCCGGCTCCGTCACCAACGTATGCAATTGGGCGCCCCGGATCTTTTCGATCAGCTTCCGCAATTGAAGCATCCCGGGCTCTTTCCCATCCTGTTCGATTGCGAGCTGCTTGAGGCCGAGCTCGTCCGCGAAGTAGCCCCACGCCGGATGATACACCAAGATTGTGCAGCCGCGATCGTTCTGCAGAGCGAGCCGCAGCTCGCCCGCTGCGGCTTCAATTTCACCGGCGAGCTGTAATTCGTTGTGGGTGATTGTGTCGGCGTTGTTCGGAAGCAGGTCGCGGAGCGCCTGGGCGATAGTTTTCACTATCAAAATCGAGTTCTTCGGTGAGGTCCAATAATGCATATCGTCCGGGTTGAGCGTTAGGCCTGAGGACGCGTTGACGATTCGGAGGGATTTCGAATCGGCCAGCATGCGATCCAACCAAATGGTCTCGAAAGCAAACTGCGGATGGCCCAGACGGACATAGACCGAGGCGCGCGACAGACCGCGAAGCTGCTTCATGCTCGGCTCGAACGTTTCATGATTCGCCCCGGCTGGAATGACCGACAGCGTCTCGACCAAGGAGCCCGCGAGTCGCTCGACGAAGAACTTCAACGGGGGAATACTGACAGCGACGAGCGGCTTGGAGAGCTCAGCCAGGGCAGGGGCGGGGTGAGCTGCCGTCGCCAGGAAGAGGAAAACGACTGAAGCAGCGAGAATGCCGCAAGCAGCCCCAATGCCCCGAGCAGCTCGATTCTCGGACAAATTCGGTAAGTTGAGAGATGTGCGGCGCAAAAACAATTCCCAACCCATTGAGCAAATGACAACCGTCCCCAGCCAAAATTATTGAGAGTCTCTTAGCAACAAACCGCATAAAAGTCTTGTCGGCCAAACCTAGCGGCGCGGGATTGTAACGCTATTTTAGCTTCAAGGGGGCTATGCTATAGACCCTTGCCGTCGGGCCACCGTCGACGTGGCTGGACAACGGACCGAACGCTTACCGGCCGGAGCATCTTCTGTCTCGCAGAACCTGCAGGTATAACGTCTAGGAAGTCTTAAACAAGGTAATTACTCAGGAATCGGGCTTAATGTCCAAAGAAGATATCGCGAACAATTTTCGACGTTGGGGCTACTTGCAGGCGGACGTTGATCCGCTCGGAAACCTGCCCAAATTTCCTCACCGTGACCTCGATTCTGCGACCGGCGCGGAAGCAGACAAATGGCGGAAGTTGTACTGCTCCAAGGTCGGCGTCGAGTTCATGCACATGCCGTATCCCGAGCGCTGCGATTGGGTCGCGGAGAAATTCGAAAATTTCAAGCCCGCGATCGACCAGAAGCGCGTGCTCGCGCGACTCCTCTCCGCGGAACGCCTCGAGACCTTCATTCACAGCAAATACGTTGGCAGCAAGTGGTTCTCCCTCGAAGGCTTGACCGCTCTGATCCCGCTCCTCGACAGCATCCTCTTTCAAGCGGCGGAGCGCGGCGTCGAGATCGCCATTATCGGTATGGCGCACCGAGGACGGATCAACGTCCTTCACCATTCGGCGGGTCAACCTGCGTCGAGCATCTTTGCGTGCTTTGAAGACGTCGATCCGCGAAGCGTTCTTGGAAGCGGCGACACCAAATACCACAAGGGCGCAACCGGCGTCGTGAAGACACCGTCCGGCAAAGAGATTCGCGTCCACCTCGGCTCGAATCCGAGCCACCTCGAAGCGGTGAATCCGGTTATCATGGGCCGCGTGCGTGCCCGTCAGATGCGACTGGGCGATCAGGGCACGGGAAAGAAGGTCGTCGCCATTCTGATCCACGGCGATGCCGCCTTCTCCGGTCAGGGCGTCGCGGCCGAGAGCTTGAACTTCGCTGAGCTCGAAGGTTTCGGAATCGGCGGAACGATTCACATTATCGCGAACAACCTCATCGGTTTCACGGCTCGTCCGAAGGCGTGTTTCTCCGGACAGTTCTGCTCCGATATTGCGAAGCGTTTGGCGATCCCGATTTTTCACGTCAATGGTGACAGTCCGGAAGATGCAGTCCGCGTCGGTCAGATCGTCTCCGATTACCGTGCCGATTTCGCGAGCGACGTACTCGTCGACCTCGTCGGTTATCGCCGGTTCGGACACAACGAGATGGACGATCCGACGACGACCGCGCCGGTGTTGTACGAAAAGATCAAATCGCATCCACTGCTTCATGAGACCTATGCCGCGCAGATTGGTGTCGGCAAGGAAGAGCTTACTCGGATGGAAGAAGAAGTGCTCGGCCGCTTGAAGGACGAGCACGAAGTCACCCGCACAATCACGAAGCAGCCGAAATTCGCGACGCTTCCCGACTACTGGGATCAGTACGTCGGCGGATTCTACGACCCGAGCTTCGAGGTCGACACCCGAGTTGACGAGTCGGTTCTCGCGGAGATCTCAAAAAAGATCACGACGGTTCCCGAGGGATTCAACATTCACCCGAAGATCAAGAAGGGTCTCGAGCAGCGTCTCGAGATGGGTCTCGGCAAAAAGCCGATTGATTGGGGCGGTGCTGAAGCGCTCGCATTCGGCTCGCTCTTGATGCAAGGCGTTCCAGTGCGAATTACTGGACAGGACAGTAAGCGGGCGACTTTCAACCAACGTCAGGCTGTCTGGTACGATACCGCGACCGAAAAGACGTATACTCCACTCCAGCATCTCGACCCCAAGCAGGGGTGGTTCGAGGTGTATGATTCAATGCTGTCTGAAGCTGCCGCTGTCGGGTTCGAATACGGATTTGCGCGCGACTTCCCGGAAGCGCTCGTCTGCTGGGAAGCGCAGTTCGGTGACTTCTCGAACGGCGCACAGATCATCATCGACCAGTTCCTGACCGCCGGCGAAGACAAGTGGAGCCTGCTCTCTGGCCTCGTTCTCTTACTGCCGCACGGGTACGAGGGCATGGGACCTGAGCACTCGAGCGCTCGACTGGAGCGTTTCCTCCAGCTCGGTGGAGAAGACAACATCCAAGTCGTTTATCCGTCGACCTCCGCACAGTATTTCCACTTGCTCCGACGGCAGGTGTTGCAGAAATGGAGAAAGCCTCTCGTTGTGTTCACTCCGAAGAGTCTGCTCCGCGCACCGGCAGCTGCTGCGCAGCTTTCGGATCTCACGCAAGGCCGGTTCCAACAAGTCATCGACGACGCGGATACGCACGGCGACGCGGAGCGCATTCTGCTCTGCACAGGAAAGATCGTGCACGAGCTTCGCGCCGAGCAAAAGAAGGGGAATCACACCGACACCGGTATCATTGCCATCGAGCAGCTTTATCCGTTCCCGGAAGACGAGCTGGTTGAAGCTTTGGACCGCTACCCGAACGCGAAGGTGCTCGTCTGGGTTCAGGAAGAACCTGCGAACATGGGAGCGCTCTTCTTTGTGAAGCCGCAGCTCGAACGGATCTCCGGCGGTCGCAGCGTGACAACCGTGAAGCGCTCCGCCAGCGCAAGCCCTGCAACCGGGTCGCCGAAGGCGCACGCCATGGAGCAAGAGGCGATCATCAAGTTCGCGTTTGCGAAGTATCAGTGACCGGGGTGGGCGATGAGTGTTTGCGATTCTCAGCGAACATTTGAGTCTCCCCTCGGCTTACTGACGCTGACAACCGACGGCGAGTCGCTGACAGAGTGCACATTCGCTCGGGCGACCGCCGCAAAGTCCGATCCATTACCATCAAGCTCGGCGAAGCTTCTTCGGCTCGCGCAAAAAAAGCTCCATCGCTATTTTGCAGGCGATCGCTCTGCGCTCGACGACATTCCACTCGCGCCGGCCGGAACAGAGTTTCAGCGGGAAGTGTGGAAACAGCTCCGGCGCATTCCTTTCGGAGCTACCCGGAGCTACGGCGAAATCGCCGCTCGACTTGGGAATCCGGGCGCTACCAGAGCAGTCGGAACCGCTTGTGGAAAAAACCCGCTCGTTCTGTTTGTCCCGTGCCACCGAGTGCTTGCCGGAGGACAAAAGCTTGGCGGTTTTAGCGCAGGGCTGGAGCGAAAGAAATTTCTTTTGCGTCTCGAAGGAGTCGAGTGGATCGGGGGATGAGGACAGAGCGTTCCGGTCGCTGCCGCATTCCGAGCTCGTCTACGCTAGTACTTGTCCATGAGCGTCCCGTCCCGAAGTTGGGATTGGATCATCTGGTCGCGTTTTCGATCTTTTCGAGCATGCTCGAGCCGGTCGAGGTAGCCGGCGCGCCAAACATTGTCACGGTGATAATCATAGTCGCCGGTCTCGGCCATATCTTCGGCGAGAGTCACCTTTTCACGGCCCCGTGAGATCTTCTCGCGCGTCTCGATGTTCTTCTCCCAGCACCCCGTAAGAGATACAAAGGACAGCGCCAGAAGGACGGTTGCTATGCGACTTGATGTAGTGCTCATGGACAACTCAATCGGGGTAACACGTTCGTCTACAATAACGTTATGCACCGGACGTGCAGCAGCGTTACTTTTGCAACGATTACCGAGTATTAATGTCGCGAAAAGCTAATGAAGCGGCGTAGGAAAGCGATAATCGTCCTGATTCCCCTTGCGGATAACTACCGCGGAGAGCGCGTTTGCGGCGCCCGATTGGACGGTTAGAGTTCCGAAGGTGTCCGCCGGAACCCGAGCGCACAGATTGAAGTCGAGAAGCCCTCGGGCGGGAACCTGGAGCGGAAAGCCCGAGAGCACATTTGCCGTGCTGTCCCCGTCGGTCAGTGAGACCGCTGCGCTTACAGCCGTGTTGCCTTGGTTCATGAGCGTGAGACTGCAACCCTGTTTCAAGTAGGTGTTGTACGATCCCTCCATCTGCATCCCGAGCGCTTCGGTTGCCGAAACGCCGTAGAGATAGGTTATGCCCTTTTGCGGTGTCCTCCCGTACTGCATCGAGGTTGTCAGCAGGCTTTCCGGCTCGCTCCCTTGCACCGTTGCAATGCCTTTCTCTCCGCGAAGAAACGGATCCGAGATAATGTGACGAGTTGCATGTGGAGCGAGAACGAATTCTTCGAGGTCTCGGAGCTCGCCGGCAGCGGTGTAGATTTTTACCTGCGTAAACACTTCTGTGTTGAGCGTATTAGAGATCTCGACGATTGCCGAGCTTTGCTGCGTGTCGAGAGGAACTACGACCTCGCGACCGTTGCCCGTTGCGCCGTCAAAATCGAACGCGGTCAGGAAATGATTCTCGGAGGCGTTCTTATTGGCGTAGAAGTATCTCGCATTGCGGAGCAAAAACTCTGCGCGCGGATTGTCGGGCACCCAGGCCACGAGCCCTACGAGGGATCGCCCGATGTCATGGGCGCCGACATCGATTCGCGCGTTGGACCCAAGCGACATCGTGCGTGAGCTGCGAATCTCGCCGTCCTGCCCGTAAAAAATGAGGGTCCCCGTCTGCGTCGTGTTTTCGAGATTGTTGAGCTGTATCCAATTTGCCGCGAGGAAATCCGCTTCAGCCGGATCGAGGCTCGGCTGATACGTATTGTAGCCGACATACTGGCGACCGCGAAGACCGTTTGCAAACTTCAGGGCAAACGCAAACTCGAACCGTTCGTTCTGTGGATTTGAGAAAGGCGCGTCCGGCTTGTAATACACCATTCGACCGTCCAGATCTCCAGGGGCGCCGTTCATCGCCCGAGAACAGACTTTCCCGTAAGAATTTTGCTCCCAGCCGCGCATCTCGTGCACGAGAAGATCGTAGTGTCTGCCCGGAGGGAGGGAGAAACTTTGAGTGCTTTGCGGCTCGCCGGCCTGGTTGTAGAGCGTGGTCACAATATCGAGCGTCGTAGTGCTTCTGTTGACGTGTTCCTGAACGTTCCACATGTCGAGGAACCCGTTCCACTCGGAGCAGAGCTCGACGTTGAGAGGGCGATTGTTGCTCCCTCGATCGAGCGGATCTGAACCGTCGATGATCTCTTGGCCGTCGGTCACTCCGTCGCCGTCGGTGTCCGGATTCAAGGGATCCGTGCCATGCTCGAGCTCGAGCAGGTCGCTCAGCCCATCGTTATCGTCGTCCGTATCGATGTGATCGAAAATTCCGTCTCCATCAGTATCTCGGTTCTCCTCACCGACAAAGTTGACCACGGTGTCAGACTGAATGAGCCCTGTGCCCACAACGGGATTGAAGTGATAACCGAGTCCGATGGGCCCAAGTGCACTGGTCGAAGGCACGAGGGTAAACTGCATCCCATCAACAAACCCGTCTATCTCGTAGGTGCCGTCGGCGGCGGTGCTGGTTGCACCAATAACGTCAGCATCGATCTGCACATTGTCGAAAGGCGTCCCATCGACGTGCGTAACCCGTCCCGAAATGCGCGACAGTGAGAACTTTCCGGCGAGGTAGGTCCCGGCCGCTTCGTTTGAGTTGGTGAGAGTCCAGTTCGCTGTCTGGGTGGTGATGCCGCTCGCAGAACCCAAGGCGATGACGGCGGTTCGTTGATTTCCGTTTTCCTTGATTCCCGCCAGATCGCCATATCCATCACCGTTGAAATCGTCAGCAATGATCGCGGTGAGCGGTTGATTGCCCAGGTCCCAGGTTTGAGTCGATGCACCCGTCGGGCCGAAGCTGAGATGTGCGGTGTAGCGACCCGAGGCGGCGGTATAGAAAACGGCCGCCAGGTCGGCGAAGCCGTCACCGTTGAAGTCTGCCGCACGAAACGCGACCGGCTTACTGGCGGCTATACCTGCAAGTGTCCAGTCGGCACCGCCAACGTAAGTCCCATTCGGTCCGATAAAAAAGCGAGCCCGGAACCCGCCCGACCCGTTGTCAGAGATGGCAGCCACGTCACTCGTAAGATCGTTGCTCGAGCCAGGTCCCCGAAACTTTCCGCTGACGAACGCCGAATTACGCTCGTTCGGGAAATACCAATCTTGAGGGTCGGATGTAGCGGTCGCCCCAGCCGGGCCGAACGTTACCTTGGAGTAGACGTCCGTGTTGTTCCCAGCCCGCTGCACGTAAAACGACATTACGTCCGACATGAGGTCGCCGTTGAAATCGCCGGCGACGAAATAAAAAGTGAGCTGATCGCCGCTCCGCAGCTTGTTCGTCCACGGGACTGTCGTCGAGCTGATACGTCCCGGACCATGCGTCAGAATCACATGCGGATCGTCATCGCTGTCGATGTCGATGCAAGCGACGTCACCCGCGCCGTCACCAGTGAAGTCGTCAGCGAGAAAGGCCGTGCGTTGCGTCTGTCCTACAGTTTGGGTCCAAGTCTTTGTTGTGTCGCCGGGATTGACGCTGACATACAGATGGTTCACGGAGGAAACGGAGACCGTAGCGATTTGCGCGGGTGTCGCAGCAAAGGCGGTCGAAGCAATTAGCGCGCACGGTAAGACGCCCGCGATCCGAGCGAGACTTAGAAGCAGAGCTGTGAGTTTGTTATCAGCACGCACGTTCGTCTACTCGACAGCTTTTCGATAGTAGATTACTCCCGTGATCAGATCAACCGTGCCCGATTCCGCGCTGGAGCCGGTCGTGAGCAGGATATGCGCTTTTACGGCCACGCTGCTGTCGGCAAATGAAGTCTCGTCTTCTCCGTCGGCGTCGGCGGTCTCGGGTGCGGCATACAGCGCAGATCCAGCGCTTGCGAGTGAGCCGAACGCGCGCTCTTCAAGATTATAGGTCAACACAGGCGTGCTGGAGCCGATTACGGTGGCGGTTACTTGAACGATGGTAATCGCCATATCCTTTGGTGCTTCCCAGATCGGAATCGCCTGATTGTCCCACGAACCGCTGGCGCGGATGGTGAACGGTGCCTCGTAAATATCATGGCCGATGACCCGCGGCGCTGTGCCGTCAAAAGCAATGAGCGTGTGATCGGTCGTGTCATACGCCAGTGCGCCAACCGTGCTTACGCTCGGCGCAGCGCCCGTCGGGAGCACCAGCTGGTCGGCGGAGGTGAGATCGAAAGTCACGTTCGACCCGACGCTGAGCACCATGGCTGCTCCGGCTGTGATGCTGGTCGAGGCGTCGAGGGAGAGCGAATCCGACAGCTTGTCGAAGTTCAGTGAATCGTTTGCCACGTCGTTACTTACGATCGTTCCGTCGGCGATCTTTGCACTGGTTACAGCGTCGTCCGCAATCTTTGCATTCGTGACAGAGTCGTCTGCGAGGCCTGCGGTTTGAACGGCTCCCGCGCCATCAATAACGGTCGTTCCGTTGACCGACAGCACTGCGTCCCAACCCGCCCCGACGTTGAAAGCGGTTTCTTGAGCCGCCGTGCCGGTAAGAGCTCCAATATTCATAGCGTTCAACGTTACCTGTGCATCACCCGTAAGCGGTGCAACGCTGAGAACATTGGTGGTATTGGTGCCACCGGTTGCATTTCCGATTGTAGCATTCAGCGCAAGCAGTTGATGGACGTTCGTCTGGGCAGTGTCGACCGGTGTTGTTCCCGAGATGACAAAGGAATCTGTTGTTGCGTTGGCATCCGGAGTAAATGTCTTTGAGAACGTGAGCGTTCGACCGGCGGATGCGGAGATACTCGTTGACGCGTCCAGAGTCAGAGCGTCTGAGAGCTTCGTAAAATCGAGCGTGTCATCCGCCAGGTCGCTGTTCGTCAGGGAGCCGTCCAAGACCTTCCCAGTGGTGACCGAATCGTCTGCGAGGTCCGCAGTAGCAACGGTGCCGTCGGCAATCTTTGCGCTCGTGACGTTTGCGTCTAGGATTTTCGCGGTAGTGACAGCGTCGTCTGCAAGGTCTGCGGTAGCGATAGTACCGTCGAGGATCTTGGCGCTCGTGATAGCGCTGTTCGCGAGGTCTTCGGTGGCGATGCTACCGTCCAGGATCTTCGCTGAATTGACGGCGTCATCGATAATCTTTGCAGTATCGACCGCATCGTTTGCAAGGTCGGCTGTCGCGATAGTTCCATCCAGAATTTTCGCAGTGGTCACAGCATCATTGTTGATCTTGGCCGTAGTGACGTTACTGTCCAGAATCTTCGCTGTTG
Source organism: Bdellovibrionota bacterium (assembly GCA_046328905.1). Lineage (GTDB taxonomy): Bacteria > Bdellovibrionota_C > UBA2361 > SZUA-149 > CAZDWZ01 > JAXLVP01. Next base: position 1,524,553 of record JAXLVP010000001.1, on the reverse strand, counting down.
TGACGGAATCACTGGCGAGTTTTGCCGCTGTTACGTTGGCGTCGAGTATCTTGGCGGTAGTGACGGCGTCGTCCGCAAGCTTTCCCGCGGTTACCGAGCCGTCCGCGAGGTCCGCTGTTGCGATAGTCCCATCTACGATTTTTGCCGAGGTGACCGACTCGTCGTTCAACTTCGCCGTTGTGATAGCGCTGTCGGCCAGGTCTGCGGTAGCTATCGTGCCGTCAACAATCTTCGCTGTCGTCACCGCATCATTTGCGAGGTCCGACGTTGCGATGGTCCCGTCAACGATCTTTGCCGAAGTGACGGACGAATCTGCTAAGCCTGCTGTCTGAACTGTCCCCGACCCGTCAATCACCGTCGTGCCGTTCACAGAAAGAACCGCATCCCACCCAGTGCCGATATTGATGGCGGTCTCGTTTGCCGCTGTTCCGGTGAGCGCCCCGATGTTCATAGCGTTCAGGGTAACCTGGGCGTCGCCGGTGATCGGGTCGACATTCAACACGTTCGTTGTGTTTGTGCCACCCGTTGCATTCCCGATCGTCGCGCTCAAGCTCAGAAGTTGATGCGTATTGGTTTGTGCCGTATCCGCCGGCGTCGTGCCGGAGATGACGAAGGATTCGGTGGTTGCGTTCGCGTCCACGGCAAATGTCTTCGTCAACGTGAGCGATTTTCCGGCCCCTGCCGCAATACTTGTGGAGGCATCCAGAGCGAGCGTGTCGGAAAGCTTATCGAAATCGAGTGTGTCGTCCGCCACGTCGCCGTTTACGACTGTACCGTCAAGGATTTTTGCGCTGGTGACGGAATCAGCATTGAGCTTCGCGGTGGTGATTGCGCTGTCGGCCAAGTCGGCGGTTGCTATCGTCCCGTCGAGGATCTTGCCTGTCGTGACGGCGCCGTCCGCCAAGTCGGCGGTAGCGACCTCACCGTCGAGGATTTTGGCCGAAGTGACCGCATCGTCCAAAATTTTCGCCGTCGAAACGCTGTCGTCCGCTAAATCGGCCGTGGTGATCGTGCCGTCGAGAATCTTCGCGGTGGTAATCGCATCGTTGTTGACCTTGGCAGTAGTGATCGCGCTATTTGCTACGTCGACGGTCGCAATCGTTCCGTCGGCAATCTTAGCGGTCGTAACAGCGTCGTCGAGAATCTTGGCAGTGCTCACCGCATCGTCCGCCAAGTCGCCTGTGGCGATTGTACCATCGAGAATCTTGGCGGATGTAACCGCATCATTGTTGATTTTCGCGGTGGTGACGTTGCTATCGAGAATTTTGGCGGTTGTGACCGCGTCAGTAGCAAGCTTCGCCGCAGTCACATTGCTGTCCAGTAACTTCGCTGTGGTTACCGCATCGTCAGCGAGCTTTGCTGTCGTCACCGCGCCGTCTGCTAGGTCTGCCGTTACGATTGTACCGTCGACAATCTTCGCCGAGGTCACCGATCCGTCATTCAGCTTCGCGGTGGTAATGGCGCCATCGGCGAGATCAGCTGTTGCAATTGTCCCGTCTACGATTTTTCCGGTCGTAACGGCATCGTTCGCAAGATCTGCTGTGGCGATGGTCCCATCGAGTATCTTTGCCGACGTGATTGACGCATCCGCAATACCTGCCGTCTGAACGGCGCCTGAACCATCGATGACGGTAGTTCCGTTGACGGCGAGAATCGAGTCCCAACCAGAGCCTATGTTAATTGCTGTCTCATCGGCTGCTGTGCCAGTGAGCGCTCCAATGTTCATGGCGTTCAAGGTGACCTGAGCGTCACCCGTGAGCGGAGCGACGTTCAAGATATTGGTCGTGTTGGTGCCGCCCGTAGCATTACCGATAGCTGCATCGAGATTGAGGAACTGATGCACGTTTGTCTGCGCCGTATCGGCGGGTGTCGTTCCCGAAATAACGAACGAATCAGTGGTGGTATTCGAGTCTGTACCGAACGTCTTATTGAGCGTCAGCGACTTCCCTGCGCCAGCCGCGATACTGGTCGCTGCATCGAGCGTCAGAGTATCTGATAGCTTATCGAAGTCGACGGTATCATCGGCCAGATCGCTATTTGTGATCGTGCCATCGAGGATTTTCGCCGATGTCACAGCGTCTGCGTTGAGCTTTGCCGCAGTCACGGCGCTGTCGGCCAGGTCAGCCGTAGCGACGGTTCCATCGAAAATTTTCGCCGTAGTGACTGCGCCATCGGCTAAGTCAGCGGACACGATTTCGCCATCAAGGATTTTGGCCGAGGTGACCGCGTCGTCGACGATCTTAGCGGTAGCGACCGAGTCGTCTGCCAAGTCCGCCGTGGCAATTGTGCCATCGACGATCTTCGCCGTAGTAACTGAATCATCATTCAGCTTTGCGGTCGTTATGGCACTGTTTGCAAGGTCGGCGGTGGCAATGGTTCCATCAAGGATCTTGGCCGTCGTCACAGCGTCCGCAGCGATCTTTGCTGTATCAACCGCACCATCTGCGAGATCCGCTGTGGCTATCGTTCCATCAAGGATCTTCGCAGTCGTAACAGCGTCGTTGCTAATCTTTGCTGTTGTAACGTTGCTGTCGAGGATCTTCGCCGTAGTAACTGCATCGTCCGCCAGTTTCCCTGTTGTAACGTTACCATCAAGAATTTTGGCAGTTGTCACCGAGTCGCTTGCCAGCTTTGCTGCGGTGACGTTGCCGTCGAGAATCTTCGCGGTCGTGACGGCGTCGTTAGCGATCTTGGCGGCGGTAATCGAGCCGTCCGCCAGGTCTGCGGAATCGACAGTTCCGTCGACAATCTTGGCAGAGGTGACGGAGCTGTCGTTCAGCTTAGCGGTGGTGATTGCATTATCAGCGACGTCGGCGGTCGCGACAGTCCCATCGAGAATTTTCGCGGAAGTAATCGAGCTGTCGGCAATTCCGGCTGTTTGTACGGCTCCCGACCCGTCAATGACGGTGGTTCCGTTTACCGAAAGTACCACATCCCAGCCGGCACCGATGTTAATGGCGGTTTCATTCGCCGCAGTTCCGGTCAGGGCGCCGATGTTCATTGCATTCAACGTCACCTGAGCGTCACCCGTGAGTGGATCGACGTTCAAGATATTGGTGGTATTGGTCCCACCGGTAGCATTACCGATAGTGGCGCTCAAATTAAAGAACTGGTGTATGTTTGTTTGTGCTGTGTCTGCCGGGGTAGTTCCGGCGATCACGAAAGAATCCGTCGTAGCGTTTGCATCGACCGCGAATGTCTTGTTCAATGTAAGAGCCTTACCTGCGCCCGCCGCGATGCTAGTCGAAGCGTCGAGAGAAAGTGTGTCGGAAAGCTTGTCAAAATCGAGCGTGTCGTCGGCGAGGTCGCTGTTCGTAACAGTTCCGTCCAGTATCTTTGCCGTCGTTACCGCATTCGCGTTCAGCTTTGCGGTGGTCACTGCGTCGTCAGCGAGCTTCGCTGCGCTCACCGAGCCGTCACCCAAGTCGGCTGTGGCGATATCTCCGTCGAGTATCTTCGCTGAGGTTACTGCGTCATCGAGGATCTTGGCAGTTGAGACAGCGTCATCGGCAAGGTCGGCAGTGACGATAGTCCCGTCGAGGATCTTTGCAGACGTAACCGCATCACTACTAATTTTGCCGCTCGTGATCGCATCGTTGGCGACATCGGCCGTGGCGACGGTGCCGTCGAGAATCTTCGCCGACGTCACTGCGTCATCAAGGAGTTTGGCCGAGCTCACGGAGTTGTCTGCCAAATCTGCGGTGGCGATTGTCCCGTCCAAGATCTTTGCGGAAGTAACCGCGTCGTTATTGATCTTTGCTGTCGTTACGTTGCTGTCCAAGATTTTAGCGGTCGTGACGGCGTCGTTCGCCAGCTTCGCGGTGGTGACGTTGCTGTCGAGAATCTTTGCCGTGGTCACTGCGTCGTCCGCTAATTTGCCGGTGGTGACTGAACCGTCCGCAAGGTCGGAAGTTGCAATCGTCCCGTCTACGATCTTTGCCGAGGTGACCGAGCTGTCGTTGAGCTTTGCTGTCGTGATTGCGCTGTCGGCAAGGTCAGCGGTAGCGACAGTACCGTCGAGTATCTTCGCGGAGGTAATCGAGCTGTCAGCGATACCCGCCGTCTGCACTGCTCCCGAACCGTCGATAACCGTCGTTCCGTTCACGGACAATACGGCATCCCATCCCGCTCCGACGTTGATGGCCGTCTCGTCTGCAGCCGTACCGGTCAGGGCTCCGATGTTCATCGCGTTCAGAGTGACCTGAGCGTCCCCCGCGATGGGGTCCACATTCAGAACATTCGTGGTGTTCGTTCCACCGGTTGCGTTCCCAATCGTCGCACTCAAGCTCAGGAGCTGGTGAACGTTCGTCTGAGCCGTATCCGCCGGAGTGGTCCCGGAGATGAGCAGCGAATCGGTTGTCGCGTTCGCGTCGATAGCGAATGTCTTGTTCAAAGTCAGAGATGTGCCCGCTCCGGCTGCAATGCTTGTAGAAGCATCGAGAGTGAGCGTGTCCGACAGCTTGTCGAAGTCGAGGGTGTCATTTGCAAGGTCGCTATTCGTGACCGTACCGTCGAGAATCTTGCCGGAAGTTACAGAGTCGGCGTTGAGTTTTGCGGTGGTGACTGCACTATCCGCGATATCGGCCGTAGCTATGGTTCCATCGAAGATCTTCGCTGATGTGATAGCGCCATCCTTCACGTCGGCCGTGTCGATGTCGCCGTCCAGGATCTTGGCGGACGTCACCGCTCCATCGACAATTTTGGCTGTTGCCACTGCATCGTCTGTGAGGTCCGCGGTGACTATCGTTCCGTCGAGAATCTTCGCGCTGGTTACTGCGTCGTTGTTGATCTTCGCTGTCGTTACCGCATCGTCTGCGAGCTTAGCGGTTGAGACTGCGCCATCCGAAAGGTCGGCTGTTGCGACCGTCCCATCCAATATCTTCGCGCTGGTGACGGCATCGTTGTTAATCTTCGCGGTCGTTATGTTGCTGTCCAGGACCTTCGCGGTGGTAACCGCGTCATCAGCGAGTTTCGCGGTGGTGACATTGCTGTCGACGATCTTGGCCGTGGTTACGGCATCGTCAGCGAGCTTCGCTGTGGTTACTGCTCCATCTGCCAAGTCTGCCGTGACAATCGTCCCGTCGACGATCTTTGCTGAAGTTACCGAACTGTCGTTCAGTTTTGCAGTCGACACTGCACTGTCGGCGAGGTCTGCTGTCGCAATCGTCCCGTCAAGTATCTTCCCTGACGTAATCGCGTCGTTTGCAAGATCTGCGGTAGCGATCGTTCCGTCCAAGATTTTGGCTGAAGTGATCGAGCTGTCCGCGATACCCGCGGTTTGGACGGCCCCTGAGCCGTCGATTACTGTCGTTCCGTTTACGGAAAGTACGGCATCCCATCCGCTACCTACGTTGATTGCCGTCTCGGTAGCAGCCGTCCCGGTCAGGGTACCGATGTTCATAGCGTTCAACGTTACTTGCGCATCGCCGGACAGAGAGTCCACGTTCAAGATATTGGTGGTGTTTGTCCCCCCGGTTGCATTGCCGATCGTCGCACTGAGGTTGAAGAACTGGTGGATGTTTGTTTGAGCCGTGTCTGCCGGCGTGGTGCCGGAGATGACAAACGAATCCGTCGTTGCGTTCGCGTCTACCGCAAAGGTTTTACTCAGTGTCAGTGCCTTACCGGCGCCAGCGGCGATGCTTGTTGAAGCATCCAGTGTCAGGGTGTCCGAGAGCTTATCGAAGTCGAGCGTATCATCGGCTAGGTCGCTGTTGGTGATAGTCCCATCGAGGATCTTGCCCGTGGTTACAGAATCGGAGTTCAGCTTCGCCGTCGTTACGCTGTTATCTGCGAGGTCCGCGGTCGCGATTGTGGAGTCAACGATCTTCGCGGTAGTCACCGAGTCATTCGCGAGGTCGGCTGTTGCCACTTCACCGTCCAGGATCTTCGCCGAGGTGACCGCGTCGTCAGCCAAATCGGCGGTGGCAATCGTTCCGTCAAGAACCTTTGCGCCGGTTACGGCGTTATTATTAAGCTTCGCTGTTGTGACCGCGCTGTCAGCGATGTCGGCTGTAGCAACCGCTCCGTCGAGGATTTTGGCCGAAGTAATCGCGTCGTCGACTATCTTCGCGGTGGTGACTGCGTCGTCGAGAATCTTGGCGGTCGTAACGTTGCTGTCCAGAATCTTTGCCGTCGTGACAGCGTCGTCGGCAATCTTTGCTGTCGTGACGTTGGTGTCCAGGATTTTAGCAGTGGTTACTGCGTCATCTGCGATTTTTGCTGTTGTAACATTACTGTTGAGAATCTTAGCGGTGGTGACTGCGTCGTTGGCAATCTTAGCCGTCGTAACATTGCTATCCAGAATCTTCGCGGTCGTGACTGCGTCGTCTGCGAGCTTCGGAGTCGTAACCGAGCCGTCGGCCAAATCCGCCGTAGCTATTGAGCCGTCAACAATCTTAGCGGATGTTACTGAGTCGTTGCCCAACTTGTTCGTATCAACCGCACCGTTAGCGAGATCGGCAGTGGCGATAGTCCCGTCGAGTATCTTACCCGTCGTGATCGCGTCGTTCGCCAGATCCGCTGTGGCGATGGTGCCATCCAGAATCTTGGCGGAGGTTATGGAACTGTCCGCAATCCCCGCAGTTTGAACCGCGCCGGAGCCGTCGATGACCGTTGTCCCATTGACGGAGAGAACTGCGTCCCAACCAGCCCCTATGTTGATGGCAGTCTCGTTGGCGGTCGAGCCAGTGAGCGCCCCGATGTTCATTGCATTGAGCGTTACCTGATCGTCCCCGGTGAGCGGGTCGACGTTTAGGATGTTTGTCGTGTTCGTCCCCCCGGTTGCATTGCCGATCGTCGCGCTGAGGTTGAAGAACTGGTGGACGTTTGTTTGAGCGGTGTCTGCCGGCGTGGTGCCGGAGATGACAAACGAATCCGTCGTTGCGTTTGCGTCCACCGCAAAGGTTTTACTTAAAGTCAGAACCCTTCCGGCACCGGCAGCGATGCTCGTAGAAGCATCCAGTGTCAGGGTGTCAGAGAGCTTGTCGAAGTCGAGGGCGTCGTCAGCTAAATCACTATTGGTGATAGTCCCGTCGAGGATCTTCCCTGTGGTTACTGCGTCAGTGTTCAACTTCGCCGTGGTTACACTGCTATCGGCGAGGTCCGCGGTCGCGATTGTGGAGTCAACGATCTTCGCGGTAGTCACCGAGTCATTCGCGAGGTCGGCTGTTGCCACTTCACCGTCCAGGATCTTCGCCGAGGTGACCGCGTCGTCAGCCAAATCGGCGGTGGCAATCGTTCCGTCAAGAACCTTTGCGCCGGTTACGGCGTTATTATTAAGCTTCGCTGTTGTGACCGCGCTGTCAGCGATGTCGGCTGTAGCAACCGCTCCGTCGAGGATTTTGGCCGAAGTAATCGCGTCGTCGAGAATCTTCGCGGTGGTGACTGCGTCGTCGAGAATCTTGGCGGTCGTAACGTTGCTGTCCAAAATCTTTACAGTCGTAACAGCATCGTCGGCAATCTTCGCTGTCGTGACGTTGCTGTCCAGTATTTTTGCAGTGGTTACTGCGTCATCTGCGATTTTTGCTGTTGTAACATTACTGTTGAGAATCTTAGCAGTGGTAACTGCGTCGTTCGCAATCTTAGCCGTCGTAACATTGCTGTCCAGAATCTTCGCGGTCGTGACTGCGTCGTCTGCGAGCTTCGGAGTGGTGACCGAACCGTCGGCTAAGTCTGCCGTCGCTACTGACCCATCGACGATTTTTGCAGATGTCACCGAGTCATTGCCCAATTTGTTGGTGTCGACAGCACCATCCGCAAGGTCGGCTGTCGCGATCGTTCCGTCGAGAATCTTGCCGGAAGTAATTGCGTCGTTCGCGAGGTCCGCCGTGGAGATTGTCCCATCAAGAATCTTTGCCGACGTTATGGAACTGTCTGCTATTCCCGCGGTTTGCACAGCGCCTGACCCATCGATGACGGTGGTTCCGTTCACCGACAAGACCGCATCCCAACCGGCACCGATGTTAATAGCAGTCTCGTTCGCTGCAGTCCCGGTGAGAGCTCCGATGTTCATCGCGTTGAGCGTGACCTGAGCATCTCCGGTGAGTGGGTCGACGTTCAAGATATTGGTGGTGTTCGTCCCACCGGTTGCGTTCCCGATCGTCGCGCTGAGGTTAAAGAATTGGTGAACGTTCGTTTGGGCGGTGTCAGCTGGTGTGGTGCCAGAGATGACAAATGAATCTGTCGTTGCGTTTGCGTCAACGGCAAAGGTCTTACTGAGTGTTAGTGCTTTGCCGGCGCCAGCGGCGATGCTCGTAGAAGCATCTAGTGTCAGGGTGTCCGAGAGCTTATCGAAGTCGAGCGTATCATCAGCCAGGTCGCTGTTGGTGATAGTCCCGTCGAGGATCTTCGCTGTAGTCACGGCATCGGAATTTAATTTCGCTGTGGTGACGGAGCCGTCAGCGAGGTCTGCGGTGGCAACTTCACCGTCAAGAATCTTGGCGGATGTGACAGAGTCATCGCTCAGGTCCGCCGTTGCGATAGTTCCGTCAAGAATCTTCGCGCCAGTCACGGCACTGTTATTGATTTTCGCTGTTGTCACAGCGCTGTCGGCGATATCTGCGGTCGCGACTGCGCCATCGAGTATCTTCGTTGAGGTTACAGCGTCGTCGATGATCTTCGCGGTTGTGACGGCGTCATCTGCGATCTTCGCAGTCGTAACATTACTATCCAGAATTTTAGCAGTTGTGACGGCGTCATCTGCAATCTTTGCCGTCGTGACGTTGCTGTTGAGTATCTTGGCAGTTGTGACTGCGTCGTTCGCAATCTTAGCCGTCGTAACATTGCTGTCCAGAATCTTCGCGGTCGTGACTGCGTCGTCTGCGAGCTTCGGAGTGGTAACCGAGCCGTCGGCCAAGTCCGACGTAGCTACTGTCTCATCAACGATCTTTGCAGATGTTACCGAGTCATTGCCCAATTTGTTGGTGTCGACAGCACCATCCGCAAGGTCGGCTGTCGCGATCGTTCCGTCGAGGATCTTGCCGGAAGTAATTGCGTCGTTTGCGAGGTCCGCCGTGGCGATGGTCCCGTCGAGAATCTTCGCTGAGGTAACCGAGCTATCCGCAATACCCGCAGTTTGGACCGTGCCTGCGCCATCGATGACGGTGGTTCCGTTCACTGACAGTACGCATCCCAACCGGCACCGATGTTAATAGCAGTCTCGTTCGCCGCAGTTCCGGTGAGAGCTCCGATGTTCATCGCGTTGAGCGTGACCTGAGCGTCTCCGGTGAGTGGGTCGACGTTTAAGATATTGGTGGTGTTCGTCCCACCGGTTGCGTTCCCGATCGTCGCGCTGAGGTTGAAGAACTGGTGGACGTTTGTTTGAGCGGTATCTGCCGGTGTTGTGCCCGAGATGACGAACGAATCCGTCGTTGCGTTTGCGTCAACGGCAAAGGTCTTACTGAGTGTTAGTGCTTTGCCGGCTCCAGCGGCGATGCTCGTAGAAGCATCTAGTGTCAGGGTGTCCGAGAGCTTGTCGAAGTCGAGCGTATCATCGGCCAGATCGCTGTTGGTGATAGTCCCATCGAGGATCTTGCCCGTGGTTACAGAATCGGAGTTCAGCTTCGCCGTCGTTATGCTGTTATCTGCGAGGTCCGCTGTGGCGATTGTGGAATCGACAATCTTCGCTGATGTCACGGAATCATCTGCGAGGTCTGCGGTCGCGACTTCGCCGTCCAGGATCTTTGCCGAGGTGACCGCGTCGTCAGCCAAATCCGCAGTGGCAATCGTTCCGTCAAGAATCTTTGCGCTGGTTACGGCACTATTATTGATCTTTGCTGTTGTAACAGCGCTGTCGGCGATGTCGGCAGTTGCAACTGCTCCGTCGAGGATCTTGGTCGAAGTGATCGCATCGTCGAGAATCTTCGCGGTGGTGACTGCGTCATCGATAATCTTGGCGGTAGTGACGGCATCGTCGATAATTTTAGCCGTGGTGACAGCATTGTCTGCGATCTTCGCTGTCGTGACGTTACTATCCAGGATTTTAGCGGTCGTCACCGCGTCATCTGCAATCTTTGCCGTCGTAACGTTGTTGTTGAGTATCTTTGCAGTCGTGACAGCGTCATCCGCCAACTTCGGGGTGGTGACCGAGCCGTCCGCTAAATCTGCTGTCGCTACTGACCCGTCGACAATCTTTGCAGACGTTACCGAGTCGTTCCCTAACTTGTTCGTGTCGACTGCGCCGTCGGCAAGATCGGCAGTGGCGATTGTGCCGTCGAGTATCTTACCTGATGTGATCGCATCGTTCGCTAAGTCAGCGGTTGCGATTGTTCCATCGAGAATCTTTGCCGACGTAACCGAGCTATCTGCAATACCCGCGGTTTGGACGGTTCCTGACCCATCGATTACCGTCGTTCCGTTCACCGACAAGACGGCATCCCAACCGGCACCGATGTTAATAGCAGTCTCGTTCGCTGCGGTCCCGGTGAGAGCTCCGATGTTCATCGCATTGAGCGTGACCTGAGCATCTCCGGTGAGTGGGTCGACGTTCAAGATATTGGTGGTGTTCGTCCCACCGGTTGCGTTCCCGATCGTCGCGCTGAGGTTGAAGAACTGGTGGACGTTTGTTTGAGCGGTATCTGCCGGTGTTGTGCCCGAGATGACGAACGAATCCGTCGTTGCGTTTGCGTCAACGGCAAAGGTCTTACTGAGTGTTAGTGCTTTGCCGGCTCCAGCGGCGATGCTCGTAGAAGCATCCAGTGTCAGGGTGTCCGAGAGCTTGTCGAAGTCGAGCGTATCATCGGCCAGATCGCTGTTGGTGATAGTCCCATCGAGGATCTTGCCCGTGGTTACAGAATCGGAGTTCAGCTTCGCCGTCGTTATGCTGTTATCTGCGAGGTCCGCTGTGGCGATTGTGGAATCGACAATCTTCGCTGATGTCACGGAATCATCTGCGGGTCTGCGGTCGCGACTTCGCCGTCCAGGATCTTTGCCGAGGTGACCGCGTCGTCAGCCAAATCCGCAGTAGCAATCGTTCCGTCAAGAATCTTTGCGCCGGTTACGGCACTATTATTGATCTTTGCTGTTGTAACAGCGCTGTCGGCGATGTCGGCAGTTGCAACTGCTCCGTCGAGGATCTTGGTCGAAGTGATCGCGTCGTCGATAATCTTGGCGGTGGTGACGGCATCGTCGAGAATTTTGGCCGTGGTTACGGCATCGTCCGCGATCTTCGCTGTCGTCACATTGCTGTCCAGAATCTTCGCCGTGGTAACAGCGTCGTCCCCAATCTTTGCTGTCGTGACGTTGCTATCCAGGATTTTAGCCGTGGTCACCGCGTCATCTGCAATCTTTGCCGTCGTAACGTTGCTGTTGAGTATCTTAGCGGTCGTGACAGCGTCGTTCGCCAGCTTTGCCGTTGTAACATTGCTGTCCAGGATCTTTGCGGTCGTAACAGCGTCGTCTGCCAGCTTCGGGGTAGTGACGGAACCATCAGCCAAATCTGCCGTAGCTACCGACCCGTCGACAATCTTTGCAGACGTTACCGAGTCGTTTCCTAACTTGTTCGTGTCCACTGCGCCGTCGGCAAGATCGGCAGTGGCGATTGTGCCGTCGAGTATCTTACCCGATGTGATCGCATCGTTCGCTAAGTCGGCGGTTGCGATTGTCCCGTCGAGAATCTTTGCCGAGGTAACCGAGCTATCTGCGATACCCGCGGTCTGGACGGTGCCTGAGCCATCGATGACGGTGGTTCCGTTCACTGACAATACGGCATCCCAACCGGCACCGATGTTAATAGCAGTCTCGTTCGCCGCAGTTCCGGTGAGAGCTCCGATGTTCATCGCATTGAGCGTGACCTGAGCATCTCCGGTGAGTGGGTCGACGTTCAAGATATTGGTGGTGTTCGTCCCACCGGTTGCGTTCCCGATCGTCGCGCTGAGGTTGAAGAACTGGTGGACGTTTGTTTGAGCGGTATCTGCTGGTGTGGTGCCAGAGATGACAAATGAATCCGTCGTTGCGTTCGCGTCTACCGCAAAGGTTTTACTCAGTGTTAGTGCTTTACCGGCGCCAGCGGCGATGCTTGTTGAAGCATCCAGTGTCAGGGTGTCCGAGAGCTTATCGAAGTCGAGCGTATCATCGGCTAGGTCGCTATTGGTGACGGTTCCGTCCAGGATCTTTGCTGTGGTCACTGCATCGTTGTTCAGCTTCGCAGTCGTAACGGAGCTGTCAGCCATGTCACCAGTAGCGATCTCCCCGTCAAGAATTTTAGCGGATGTCACGGCGTCGTCGATTATCTTCGCGGTGGTGACAGCGTCGTCGGCCAAGTCGGCTGTGACGATCGTACCATCGAGAATCTTAGCCGTTGTTACGGCATCGTTGTTAATCTTCGCCGTCGTGATAGCTGCGTTTGCAATATCCGCGGTGTTCACCGCTCCATCGAGTATCTTCGTCGACGTTACGGCGTCATCGATGATTTTGGCGGTTGTGACCGCATCGTCGATTATCTTCGCAGTCGTTACCGCATCATCCGTCAGATCCGCTGTCGCCACTGTTCCATCGAGAATTTTTGCGGAAGTCACTGCGTCATTGTCGATCTTTGCGGTGGTGACATTGCTGTCCAAGATCTTCGCGGTGGTCACCGCATCGTTCGCGAGCTTCGCGGTCGTTACGTTGCCGTCGAGTATCTTAGCCGTCGTTACGGCGTCGTCTGCCAGCTTTGGAGTAGTGACAGAACCGTCCGCCAGATCTGCGGTCGCAACCGAGCCGTCGATGATCTTTGCAGAGGTTACCGAATCGTCATTGAGCTTTGCCGTTGTCACTGCGCTGTCCGCGAGGTCTCCGGTAGCGATAGTGCCATCAAGAATTTTGCCGGACGTAACGGCGTCATTTGCGAGGTCTGCAGTGGCGATCGTGCCATCGAGAATCTTCGCGGAAGTGACTGAGCCGTCTGCGATACCGGCAGTCTGGACAGCACCCGAACCGTCGATGACGGTTGTTCCATTCACCGAAAGAACGGCGTCCCAGCCGGCCCCGATGTTAATCGCGGTCTCATTCGCTGCGGAACCGGTGAGCGCGCCAATGTTCATCGCATTCAGGGTGACTTGGTCGTCGCCGGAGAGTGGATCGACATTAAATATGTTGGTCGTATTGGTTCCACCGGTAGCGTTCCCGATGGTTGCGCTCAGGTTGAAGAATTGGTGAACGTTGGTCTGAGCGGTGTCTGCCGGCGTCGTCCCCGAGATAACGAAAGAGTCCGTCGTTGCGTTGGCGTCAGCGGCAAAGGTCTTGTTCAAAATGAGCGCCTTGCCGGCTCCCGCCGCGATGCTCGTTGAGGCGTCGAGGGTCAATGTATCCGAGAGCTTGTCGAAATCCAGCGTGTCGTCGGCTAGATCGGCGTCAACGACGGTCCCGTCCAAAATCTTCGCGGAAGTAATAGAGTCGTCGTTCAGCTTGGCGGTCGTAACGCTACTGTCCGATAAGTCCGCTGTCGCGATGGTGCCGTCGACTATCTTATTACTGGTGACCGAGCTATCAGCGAGATCCGCCGTAACGATCGCCCCGTCCAGAATCTTGGTTGAGGTGATGGCATCGTCCAAAATTTTGGCAGTGGTAACCGCGTCGTTCAGTATCTTCGCGGTGGTGACTGCGTCGTCGGCGAGGTCCGAGGTGTTGACCGTGCCGTCCAGGATCTTAGCGCCCGTTACAGCATCGTTGTTCAACTTTGCTGTCGTTACGCTGCTGTCGTTCAGCTTCAGCGTTGTGACAGCGCTATCGGCAAGCTTTGCCGTCGTCACGTTACTGTCGAGAAGTTTCGCCGTGGTGATCGCGTCGTCTGCCAGCTTCGGAGTTGTGACCGCATCGTCAGCGAGGTCCGCGGTCGCAACCGCGCCGTCGATAATCTTTGCCGAGGTTACTGAATCGTCATTCAGCTTTGCAGTTGTGATTGCACTATCAGCAACGTCCGCAGTGGCAATGGTTCCGTCCGCGATCTTACCCGACGTCACGGCGTCGTTCGCGAGGTCTGCAGTAGCGATCGTCCCGTCTGCGATCTTTGCCGATGTAACAGAGCCGTCCGCTATACCGGCGGTTTGAACTGCACCCGAGCCGTCGATGACGGTAGTGCCATTCACTGTCAGCACCGAATCCCAACCGGAGCCGATGTTGATCGCCGTCTCAGACGCGGCGGTGCCGGTGAGCTGCCCGATGTTCATGGCGTTCAGGGTTACCTGAGCATCGCCTGTCAAAGGTGCGACATTGAAGATGTTCGTTGTGTTCGTTCCGCCGGTCGCGTTTCCGATTGTTGCGTTCAGCGACAGCAGCTGATGCACGTTCGTTTGTGCAGTATCTGCAGGTGTCGTTCCGGAGATTACGAATGAGTCTGCGGTCGTATTGATGTCGGCATTGAAAGTTTTCGAAAGGGTCAGGGTCTTCACCCCGTCTGCTGCGATGCTGGTTGGCGCATCAAGGATGAGAGTATCCGAGAGCTTATCGAAATCCAGTGTGTCGTCGGCGAGGTCTACACTCGCGACGGTGCCGTCGACAATCTTGGCGCTGGTGACCGAAGCGTCATTCAGGTCTGACGTGACAATGGTCCCATCAAGTATTTTAGCGCTTGTTATCGCATCATCATTGACTTTTGCCGTGGTTACGGCGCTGTCCGCGATATCTGCTGTTGCCACTTCGCCGTCAAGAATCTTAGCTGACGTAACCGCGTCCGCTGCCAAGTCCGCGGTGTGAACTTCGCCGTCGAGGATTTTCGTCGAAGTCACCGAGTCGTCGGCAATTTTAGTGTTGTCGATTGCATCGTTTGCCAGCTTCGAATTCGTTACGGCACCGTCTGCCAGGTCAGAGGTTGCTATCGTGCCGTCTAAGATTTTCGCGGAGATAACTGAATCGTCGTTCAGCTTTCCGGTAGTGACCGAACCGTCCGCAAGATCGTTCGTTGCGATAGTGCCGTCGAGAATCTTTGCTGAAGTGACTGCTGAGCCCGCGAGCTGAGTGGTGTCGACGGCAGCCGCTGAAATTTTTGCGGAGGTGACCGCGCCGTTGGCCAATTTTGTTGTGGTCACGGCCCCGTCTGCGAGCTCGGCGGTATCAACCCCACCGTTCGCGATTGAGACTGTAACAGCGCCCGATGTTCCACCGCCCGTCAAGCCGGTTCCGGCAGTTACAGAAGTAATGTCGCCACCACTATCGGCATCGACGCCGCATGTAAGGTTGCCGCTCACATCGGTGGTAAGCTTATTGCAGGAAAGTGTGCTGCGAAATCGAACGCCGCCGAGAATGTCGAGTACCGTTGTCGGACTCGAAGTGCCGATGCCGACGTTCCCTGAGGTATAGTAGATGTCGTTCCCTGAAACACTCCATCTGGTTGGAAGCGCACCCGTACCGCCGCCGCACATTGTAAGCGGCTGGTTGTCAGCAGATGCTGACGCCGTAAGCATGCAGAGTGTAACCAGCAGCGACCCGCCGAGTCGCTGAAACCAGCGGATAAAATCCACCAAAAGTTTGTAAGGCAGTCCTTTGCCTTCTCCTAAAATATTCTGTTTTAAAAACAGCCTGAGGCGGCACTCCTTTGCCGAACCTTTGTCTAGTGGATCGACGGACTTATAAATTTTCTTAATGCGTTTCTCATGTTGCGCTGATGTTTGAGCTCAAAATGGAGTCGCGCGCCGTTCGACCGCAAATAGCCCCGACCTTACGGGCGGTTAGCTGAATGCGAATGGTCGTTTTTGTTCTTCTCGGATGAGATCTCTCGAACGCGGAGTGTCAAAGAGCTGTCACGTCCGGTCGATTCGGGGTGGTTCCGTGCGAATTTCGACACGCACGCTCAGGTCGGAAAATTTGTGTTTTTGCGCACCCGCTTGGGTCTGCGGACTTAGGACCATCCGTCGCCGCTTAATTGCGACGCGCTGCATGCGCGATTTCGCTTCACACTTTTCACGCTCAGCTCTCGCTGACGACCCGCATAGGAATGAAAAATTTTAAGCAGTTAAATGTCGGCTCAAAACAACTGCAAGGAGACAAGTAAATGGCTAACAGACAAACACAAGGAAACGGTGGACGCCAAGGACAGCGTCAGGGTGATCCGCAAAATCGAGGGAGCCAACATTACGGCTCGTCGAGCGAGCGTGACAACTGGGGCTCGGAGCAGATGGGCACGAGCAGGTGGGATGATGATCGATCATGGCCGAACGAGGGTCGCGACCAACAGTACGGTTCTGACTACGGTGACGAACGTTCAGATGATCGCTCCGACTACTCCCGTCGATTCTCACGCTCCGGCTCGGACTACGATCAAGATCGTTACCAGAGTCCGGACGAGCGCGACTTTGGTGGTCGCGGTCGTGGGGGAGAATCTTGGGGCGGGCGTCGCCAAGGCCAAGGTTACGGTATGGGCGGACATTCGCAAGGCGAGTCCTCCGGAATGGGATACGGCAATGGACAGAGTCGTTCCTCCGGAGGGTCGCAAGGAATGGACTCACATCGCTATCGATCGCAGGGCACGGGCTCGCAAGACCGAAGCTCTTACGGGTTAGGGTCACAGGGCTTCGGATCGTATGGGTCGAGCTGGGATTCACAAGCTTCTCTGGGGATGAGCGGCATGGGGTCCCGAGGAATGAGCTCTCAGTCGGGGCGTTTCACGGGCGTGGGTCCGAAAAACTACAGCCGCTCGAAGGAACGCGTCATCGAAGATGTGAATCAACGTCTCACCGACCACTCCGAGCTTGACGCTTCTGAGATTGAGGTCGATTTCGAAAATGGAGAGGTCATCCTTCGTGGGTCGGTGAACAGCCGCCAGTGTAAGCGCCACGCAGAAGACATCGCTGAGCAGGTTCCGGGTGTTCGGGATGTCCGCAACGAGCTCAAAGTCTCCAGCGGAAATCGGGACTCTATGAAGAGCGGATCGGAAGACAGAGAGAGTGATTCCGAGAGCAAGAAGAAAAGCTCGTCAACGCAACAGCAAACCAAAATGTAGTCAAAGGTGATGCTCGAGTGGTGTCGGCACAAGGCTCTTGCCGGTACCGACGCCGCTCCGAGCTTAATGGAAATCGCGCGAGCTTGACTCCATTCCTGTGTAAGCGCTGCTGATATCGACCAGCTCTTCGGCGATGAGGTGGCGAACCTGATTCTGAAATTGAATTCTGCCTGACACGACGACCAAAATGCTGTCGTAAACCGCATCTTGAAATCGGACCGTGATCTCCGGCTTCAGCAACAGATTTGCCATTCCCGTTTCATCTTCAATCGTCATGAAAATGATTCCGTTCGCAGTCGACGGCTGCTGACGGATGAGGACCAGCCCGGCAACTGCAGCACGTCTTCCATGAGGAGCGCGCTTATATTCTTCTACCGAAAGCACACCATGCTCGAGAAGATACGGTCGTAAAAAGGAGACCGGATGCGCTTTGAGAGAAAGCCCGGTGGTTTGATAATCACGAAGCACATGGAGCTTCTCCGTGAGCGCCGGTAGATCGGCTTGCTCTTCGTGCTCTTCAACTGTTTCAAAAAGTGGCAGGTGATCGTCACGCAGCTTTTTTATCTGCCATAATGCCTGTTGCCGATCGAGATTCATCGATCGGAATGCATCGGCGTTTGCAAGGCGTTTGAGCTGCTCTACTCTGACACCGCTTGCCCGCCAGAGCTGAAGTATATTTTTGAAAGGACCGCGAGCCCGCACCGCAGCGGCAAGCTTCTTTCCTTGCTCTTCGCGCATTCCCTTGACGAGCCGAAGGCCGAGGCGAAGCGCGCATGGAGTGCTCAGCGTGCAATCCCAGGAGCTGTGATTGACGTCGACCTCGTGAACCTGAACGCCGTGATTCTTGGCGTCCTGGATGAGCTGCGCCGGTTGGTAAAAGCCCATCGGCAAACTGTTTAGCAGGCCGGCAGTGAACGCAGCCGGATACCTGCACTTCAGCCAAGCTGAAACATACACGAGATGAGCGAATGACGCGGCGTGAGATTGTGGAAAACCGTATTCGCCGAAACCCTTCATCTGCTCAAAAAGTTGATGAGCAAACTGCTCGTCATATCCGTTTTTTCGCATGCCTCCTTTGAGACGCTCTTCGAACTGCAAAAGAGCGTTCGCATTTTTTCTCCAGCTCGCCATCGCGCGGCGAAGCCCGTCGGCTTCGCCGGGGGAGAAGTCAGCGGCAACGACCGCGAGCTCCATGACTTGCTCCTGAAAAATGGGGACTCCAAGTGTTCGTTCCAGAATTCTTCGGATCCGGTCGTCGGGGAAAGTGACTTTTTCTTCGCCGTTTCGACGTTTGAGATACGGGTGAACCATTCCTCCCTGAATCGGGCCGGGACGGACGATCGCTACCTCGATCACGAGATCGTAGAAGCAACGCGGGCGAAGCCGAGGAAGCATCGCCATCTGCGCTCGAGATTCGATTTGAAATACACCGATGGTGTCTGCGCGTCCGATCATTTTATAGACCGCAGGTTCTTCGCGAGGCACCGTATGGAGAGAGAGGACAGTTGGATGCAGCGGTGCGGAGACGCCTCGATTGACGATATCCATCGCTTTCCGGATGCAGGTCAGCATACCGAGCCCGAGAACATCGATTTTCAACATCCCGAGCTGCTCGATGTCGTCTTTGTCCCATTCGATGACCGTTCGATCGGCCATAGTTGCGTTTTCAATCGGAACGATCTCGGAGAGCGGCGGGTCGCTGATGATGAAGCCGCCGACATGCTGAGAGAGGTGACGTGGAAATGAGCGAAGGGTGTCTGCGAGCTCAAACGTCAGCTCGACTGCACGCTGCTCCGGATCGAAGCCCGCTTCGACGAGCTTTGCTCTGAGCGACGCACCGTCGATCGCACGGCGTTTGATCTTGCTCAGCACGGTAACCTCGTCTTCAGTAAACCCGAACACTTTGGCGATGTCTCGCAAAGAGCTTTTTGCTCGATAGCAAATGACTTCCGCCGTCAGGGCGGCACGGAGGCGACCGTATTTTTCGTAGATATATTGAATGACCTCCTCCCTCCGCTCGTGCTCGAAATCGATGTCGATATCAGGAGGCTCGTTTCGCTCCTTGCTGATGAAGCGTTCGACGAGGAGATGAATTTGCGCCGGATCAACGGCGGTGATTCCGAGAACGTAGCAGACGGCGGAGTTTGCAGCCGCTCCGCGGCCTTGGCAGAGAATGCTTTTCGAACGGGCGAACGTCACGATGTCGTGCACGGTGAGAAAGTATTTCTCGTAATCAAGGTCGCGAATGAGAGCGAGCTCATGCCTGATCTGCGCGGCCACTGTTTTCGGTAACCCTTGAGGATAACGCTCTCGTGCGCCTGAGATTACCAGCTCTCGCAGATATTCTGCCGGTGTTTTTCCTTCGGGGCAGATCTCTTTCGGATATTCGTATTTGAGCTGATCGAGTGAGAACTGAGCGGCTCTGTCAACAATCTGCTCAATCCGGGCAAGCGCTGTGGGATAAGCAGCAAACAGGCGGTGCATCTCGTGAGCAGGTTTGAGATGCCGTTCTGCGTTGTAGAAAAGAGAGTAGCCGGCTTGTTGGATCGTGCAACCAAGCCGAATGCAGGTCAGAGCATCCTGAAGTGGACGCCGATCTTCCGCATGATAGTAGGCATCGTTCGTGACGACGAGAGGGATTCGTTGCTGTTTACCGAGCGCGACGATTCCTTTCAGCCGTTTTTTCTGTCCTGGGCCGTATGAGGTGCTGATGGCGAGAGAAAGCCGGTCTTTGTCGAAGATCCGTTTCAGTTGAGCAAGCTGAGCTGGGAGCGCGGCGTCTCGCAGATTGTGGATGTTCACTATCGCAAGAAGCCCCTCGTGAAAGCCCTCGAGGTCGTACATCGTGAGAAAGCACTTTCCTTTCGGCGCGCGCAGCTTTCCCGTTGTGAGCAATGAGCTCATTCGGCCATATGCGGCGCGGCTCGTCGGATACAGGAGGAGAGAGAAGGGAAGCGATGATTGGGCCGTTTCCATCTCTTTGCCGGTAGGGACTGTTTCAAATGGCTCGACGCGGCAGCCGATGATCAGTTGGACCCCAGCTTTTTTAGCCGCGGTGTGCGCACGAACAATTCCGGCGAGCGAATGAAGATCGGTGATGGCAACCGCACGGTAATTGAGCGCTGCCGCGTGCTCGATAAACTCCTCAGGATGGCTCGCCCCGCGGAGAAAAGAGAAATTCGTGGTGACTTGGAGCTCTGAATACTGCATCTGTCCTCCTTCGCATCTTTGGGACGCGAAGAATCAGCACCATATCCCGTGAATAAACCAACGCTGTGTCTCCAGCTCGCGGAAGATCCAGAGCCAGGTGCCGGATTGGAGCTGAATTTTGAAGTAGTCGCGCGTGCGGAAGAGATCCGGATCGTTGCCCCACCACTCGGGAGCGATGCGCTCAGGGCCGAGGCCGATCTTGATGCGATAGCGTCTGTCACGCCACTTCAGCCAAGAAGGAGGGCTATCCGGAAGCGCTGCAATGACCTGTGCAGGAGAGGGGATATGAAACAGGACAGACGGGCGTTCCCGACACACGTCCTCGTTCATCTTCAAGCCGTCCGAAGTTTTCTTTCGTGAGAGCACAGAGAGCGGTTGAAACGAGAACGATCGCTCGGGAATGTGCGATTCGTTGCAGACCAGTGTGGTGATCTTCTCTTCACCGAGATGCTCGCCGAGGATGTCGAGCAGATTGCCGACATGCTTCTTGCTCGCAAGAGCTTCGTTGTGATGGGGGAGATAGTTCTCGGTTACCCCGGCGGCGTCCTCGGTTTTGAAAATGCTGAGCGCCAGTGATTCTATGCCGAGCCCCATGTTCAGCTTCTCGAGCTGAGCGGAGAGCAGAAAGCTGAAATGCTTCTTGTCCGTCGTCGGCACGCTGAGGATGATCTCTTTGATCTGAAGCGGCGCCTGGACGGTTTTCACCTCGAGCATCAGATGCGCTGCTTTCTTGTGTGCATGCTCGAGTTTCTCGAGAAGCAGCCCAAGCAGCTTATGTCCGCTCGCCTGAAGCCCTTCGAGGCTAATTAGTGGAGTGAGAAAGATCTTCTCTGCACGGAGAGTTCCGGGAAATGTCATCGGCAGAAGCGGCTCCTCTTCGATGCCGAAGGCCTGATCGATTCGTTTCAACACCGTCGGTCCGAAGCGGGAGAGGAGTGAGCTGCGTGTGAGCTTCATGAGCTGTTCGATATGGGTGATGTTCACCTCGTCCAGCGAAGCGAGCGTTTTCGGATCGAGCCTGAGCGCAGCAACAGGTAACGTCATGAGTGAGTCACGAAGCTTCTGCTTGCTGATGATCGTCAGCCGATTCTTTCCGAAACGGGAGAACGCCCAAGCTGAACCCACAGACGGAGCGGCGGCGAGATGAAACGTATCTGCGGATTCGATCTTTCGACACAGCGTGCGCAACAGATTCACCTCGCCGTCAAAGAGCTTCTCGCAGCCGGTGATGTCCAGGTTGCAGCCGAGATAAAGCTCGCGCATCTCGCTTTTTGCAGCATCATCTGGCAGCACGTCGAGCGCGACAATCGGCGAGAAAAACGAAAGCTGTCCGGCGAGCGCGAGAAGCCTTTCATGTCCCTCGCCTTCGCTGCTTTTCGATTGACTCTCTTCCTTCTTCGGCCTGAGCCAAAGAGAGAGAATTCGTTTTCCCATTGTCGTCCTCACGCCATTCAAGCTGCCAATGAAGCGGAGCCGGAAGCCCCTTCGCTGAAAGAAGCCAGAGCTTCCAACGTTCTTCAGCGTCTGATTTCTCGGGCTCAATCCTCCATTTGGTGAGCGCCGTCGATGGAGAGGCGAGCTCCCACGGAGGGCGGATGAGGAAGCACAGTGCGTTGTGCTTTTGAGCTGCGAGCTGAATTCTTCGAGTTGCGATAAGATTGAGACCGCTTCCGTCAGCAATGACGGCAAGCGTTGCCGGCGAACGCAGGAGCTGGATGATACTCCACAGATTTTTCTCTTTGCTCCGTGGCCGGAGAAAAATCGCGTGCTTCTCCCACGACCATGAATCAGCCGGAGAGGTCAGCTTTAAAATATGCGGCGTCGGCCAGATGCGCTCACCGACCCAGGCGATGAGCTGCTTCTCGTGAAACTCGTTCTCGTTCAATGTCTGACGGAGAACAGAGGTAACGACTGTCGTCGGGGCATACCAAAGCTTCTTTTGCTTCGAGGTGACCTCGCATTCGAAGCTCCACTCATGAACGGCGCCGAAGCTGAGCCCGCCTTCGGGAAGAGCGTTGTCGATAGCGGAGATGCCGAAGGTGGCGAGCTGCTCGGAGCGCAAACGTCTCCGCGGACGAGGAGACGTCGCGCTCTGTTTGCCGAACCAGATGCGGCCTTCTGCCATGAGCTGTTTGAGATTGGTTGATTGCATATCGCCACCGTCGAAATTGCGTCCAGTAATAAGGACGGACCGCCCCAAGACTAAGATTCTAGTATTTTTCTATATCCAAGAAAAGATGAATGACCGACCTCTGGAATTTCAAGGGGTTAGGGAAATATCGTGCAAGCCCGCTCGAAGGACTTCCACATGCAACTAAATGGTTGCATAATGTTCAGGTGAGAGACGACGCAATCTTCAAAGCACTGAGTGACCCGACGCGAAGGCATCTGCTCGATGTTCTCTTCTCGAAGAGCGGAAGAACGCTGAACGAGCTCTGCGCCGATCTCGAGATTTCGCGCCAAGGGGTGACGAAGCACCTGAAGATTTTGGAGGCAGCGAACCTCGTGGCGACGATGAAGCGCGGAAGAGAAAAGCTGCACTACCTGAACGCGGTCCCGATCCAAGAGATCGCTGACCGGTGGGTGAACAAGTACAGCCGCGAGCATGTGCGCGCGATTGCCGATCTGAAGACTGCACTAGAGAGCGAAGAAGATAATAAACGAGAGGAGTAAGACCGATGAGCCATCAGCAGTTCGTATACGTAACCTACATTCGCAGCACCCCCGAGAAAGTGTGGGAGGCATTCACCGCGCCCGAGTTTACAAAGCAGTACTGGTTCGGCGTGACGATGGAGTGTGAATGGAAGAAGGGATCGAGTTGGAAGATGCACCTCCCGGACGGAACGCTCGCCGACTCAGGCGAGATCCTAGAGTCCGATCGGCCACGCAAGCTGGTAATCAAATGGCAAAATGAGTTCAAACCGGAGATGAAGGCAGAAGGCTACTCACGCTGCACGATGACACTCGAACAGGGCGAGGGGCATGTGAAGATGACGATCCTTCACGAGATCGAAGTCGAGGGCGATTCGATGCTAATCAAGGGCGTGTCGGGTGGTTGGCCGAAGGTGCTTTCGAGCTTGAAGAGCTTGCTCGAGACGGGGGAGGCGCTGCCGGAGGCGAATAAGTGGCCTAAGGGGGTTTAGGTTTTTCCTCTGCGTCCCCCGCGTCCTCCGCGGTTGCATTTTCATTCTTAAATGCAACCACAGAGGACGCTGGGGACGCAGAGGAATTAATTAGGCGCACAATGCCATTGCGCAAGTGCGGCGTATTGAAATTCACAATCAGTCCCACCGTCTTTCGCGCCAACTTGAGATACGTCAAAAGCTGCGCTCGATGGAGCGACGTGATTTGCTCCACGGACTTCAGCTCGATGATTATGCGGTCCTCGACCAGAAGATCGAGTCGATAGCCGATATCGATTGTGATGCCGTCGTAAAAAACGGGGAGGGTTACTTCCGAACGAACGTGGATCCCTCGCCTCATGAGTTCATGACGAAGACATGCTTTGTAGACGTGCTCCAGGAGACCAGCTCCTAGCGCAGTATGGACTTTCATCGCAGCATCGATAACAACGCCGCTCAATTCGTTAATTTCCATCTCTGCGTCCTCAGCAACAGTCTGCGAGACTGTTGCCACCCCTGAGGTTGCATTTCTGCTTTTAGATGCAACCACAGAGGTGGCGACAGTCTCGCAGACTGTCGCTGAGGACGCAGAGGAGTTGCAGGACTAAAAGTGCTCGCGTGTGTTATCGTAAGATTTAGGCCGACGTTTCCGTACACTTTTTTCGCTCCCTGAACAGGCGGTGATCCTGCAAGAAAAACGAGCATGACAAACCAGCTTCTCCTCAGTCTTCACGCCTTCGCCTCTTTCTTCATGTGCGGCCTGATCTGGGTGATTCAGGTCGTGCATTATCCAACTTTCGTGTTCGTGGAACGCGATCGGTATGCCGAGTTTCAGCGCCTGCACGAGATGCGGATCTCTTTGATCGTCATCCCCGTAATGTTGCTCGAACTGGTAAGCGGTGCGCTCATCGCCCTTCGGCAGGAAAGTTCCCTCTGGACGATAAACCTCGTGCTGATTCTGCTCGTCTGGGGCAGCACCTTTGCTATCCAGAGCCCGATCCATGGAAAGCTTGAGAAGGGCTTTGACGAAAGGCTTGTGAAGCGTTTGCTAAGGTCTAATTGGGTCCGCACTGTGCTTTGGACCATTCATTCGTTGATTGTGTTTCTGTTACTGAATGACGCGTTTAGCTGAAGCAACGAGCCAGTTTTCAAGCTATCTGATGCCATTTGTCTTAGAGTGAGAAGGCGATAATCGATACGGATGGTCAAGTTCGCAAAGCTGCGAAAAAACCCCTAACGAAATTCGCAAACGGTCGTACCGGCGGTGATCAACCATGCCTCTTCAGTTAGCCGAGAAATTTTCACATAAGTATCAAGAGGCTCTCCGATGCAGCTGCCCAAACCAACTCTTTCCGCACTCTGGATTCTACGAACCGTGGCGGCGCTGAATCTCTTAACGCTCCTTGCGGTTGTTTCGTTTTATCTAAGAGCTGCGGTTGCGGTTGGCCATTTGCCTTTTTATGATCATCCGGATCCGAAGGATTTGCACTTCAACATCCACTTTGCACTTGTTTGGCCGCTACTTCGTTTCCAACCTTCAATCTTAATCACGTTTGCTGCGGCTGCCGTGTGGGAGAGTCTCCGCCCACCATCGAAAGGGTTTAACCATGCCGTGGCTGCGAACGTCTTGCTTTACGCTGCGTTTGCTTGCTTTATGTCACAAACAGAATTTCTGGATTGGTATCTGGATTGACGAAGAAATGAAAAATGCGACCGCAAAACTATTGTCATGTCCAACTGTTGTGCCTCTTATGAGTGAAAACTATGGCATACATCCCGAAAGGCGCTGAATGGTATATCGCTGATCTGGTAGTTGAGATCCGTGTACAGGGACGAAAGCGACGAGCCGTGCACATCAACAAGCTGCTCGTTCGAGCCAAAAGTCCTGAACAAGCTTACAAAAATGCGTTGATCTTAGGGAAAGCGCAGAACGTTTCTTATCTGAACACCGACAACAAGAGAGTCTCGTTCACGTTCCGCGGCTTGCAACAGCTCAACGTGGTTCACGATAAGCTCGGGCATGGAGCCGAGCTCTCGTATACTGAGAAGCTGTCCGTGTCGGCGAAGCGAGTCAGAGCAATGCTTTCTAAGAAGAACGACTTGGCCGTGTTTGCGCCGGCCGCTGCACTCAAATCAGTGAACTACCTGCCAAAAACGGTCGTGGAAGAGCTAAAGAAAATGGGATTCGAAATTTGACGGGACTCTGTCGAGCCGAGCCTCCGGAGTTGTCGATGTCGAGCTCCCACGATAGCTCAGGCTTAGTCGAATGCGCTCACTGACTGTCTCTCCACGGGATATAACCACTCTGGATTACGCCGGTACCTCAAGTGCACCAATCTCTGGAACGATTTGTGAGATGTATCGAACTTTACTGCATGCGTCCTGGCGAGATGTCTGCCAATGTTGAGCCGTTCATCCACCACAGATGCGCCATAATCCGATGGGAACAACTAAGGCGCTGGAACGAATTAGTTCCACCCCCTCGTCTACAGTGCCGACCGCTTTGCAAACGCCGAGCCGCTGCGATTTATCTCGAGTTTATGGCTTTGTAACAGGTCTGTGATCCCTTCCGCCAATCTCCTGAAACATTGAGAGCTGTTTCTCAAAGCAGATAAGGGGTTACAATGAATCTAAGACCAGTTCGAAAGAAAAGTTGCGCGAAAGTCATCGCAGCCTTCGCCTGCCTCATCGCTCCGTTTTTCAGTGCACCGCAAGCTAACGCAGAAATCGTCACCAGTACGCTTTCGATAGAGAAGCTTATCGAGATGATTTCGCAGCTTCGAATTCTTGACATGATGAAGGGCGACATGGCGGGTGCAGAACAATGCCAGCACTTGCTTGACCAGCTTTTCGAGCAACTGGCGGCCGCGGGTGAATCTACGGCAACCGATATCGCGATTGATGCAACTATTGCGGAGCAACAGGCCCTCGTGGCAGCCGAGCTCGCGACTGCCGAGGCTGCTGCTGCGGCTGGAACCTCACTGGGCGTGTTAGCCGGGATTGGTATTGCCGGGGGCGTTATCGCGACCGGAGCGATCGATTACGCTATGAACGGTGAGATGGTGTGGAATGAAGCAGGGATGGGAACATGGGTTGAAAATGGTGGGGTCGGAGCCGGATCGCCTATTGGGAGCGCCACGAGTGTGAATCCCGTCGAGAGCAATGGTACCTCCACCGCTTACCCCGCTGGCGTGGATGTGTCGCTGGTGTATGCGAATTGCTGGTCCGCAATCGGACCTACGGTTGTCTCAGCGGGAGGTTACTGGGGGTACGGCGCAGTAACGTGCGCTCAAGTAACGGATGCGTCATCGCCATTTTATCCGCAGTGTCAGTCGCTGGCGAACACCTGTGTTCAGAATACTCTCTCGAGCTTAAGCGGCTCAGGAAGTTAGAACCTCTGGGGAACGCTTGTTCGACCGGTCGGCCATCGCCTCCGCGAAAGCGAGCGCTCCCGTTTCAAGTGAGTCTATGATGGTAGAGGCGGCGTCTGGAGCTGACGAACGGTGGGTTCGAATGAACCCACGTTCCCGCACGCAACTTTTCACCCATTCGGCAAAACTTTCTGCTCTCTCTCCCAGTTCCGATGCAGGCTGGCCTGCTTCACGAAAGCGGCCGCAACTTGCTTTGCGTCAGTGCCGGTTACCAACCAAGGATCTTTTTCTTCGAGCCCCGCGACTGCGCGAGTCAGTTTAATTAGTTCCACCCCGTCGTTTACGGCACCGATCGCTTTGCAATGTTTGAACGCTTCTTCGACAAACTCTAATGCACGGCTGTCGCTTCCCAGCACTTGCATTACGCCTTTGCCTCCGGCCACGAAGAGCGCGTCAAAAAGGACAGACGCGACCGTCGGAAGTGAGAAATCGACAGACAGCTCAGTGCCGTTTGCGCTCGCCACAGTGCCGCCGTGTGGAGCGATAATTTTCGGTAGTCCACCCGCAGCGGCCACTGCTTCAGACACGACCTTTACTTCCTTTGTATCGAAGCCGTCGGCC
Organism: Bdellovibrionota bacterium; assembly: GCA_046328905.1. Taxonomy (GTDB): domain Bacteria; phylum Bdellovibrionota_C; class UBA2361; order SZUA-149; family CAZDWZ01; genus JAXLVP01. The sequence continues at coordinate 1,497,317 of JAXLVP010000001.1, read as the reverse complement.
AACAGGATGGCTATCTTCGCGGTTTTGAGTCCAGGCTTCATCGAGCGGACGATGCTGAGCGGAGGCGAGTCGGGTGCCTCTCCCGAAAACTTCTTCGGCTGGAGCCGTTTTGGATCGGTGTCGGCACCAACATTCGCGTTTAAGAAGCCGTCAATTTTCTTCGGTACTGACAAACCAAGGCCGACAGCGACTTCTTTTGCAAGGTCTCCATCGATCTGGGATAGCACGAATAACATTCGTTCTCGAACACCTGCATTCGCGCATTTCCCTAGCTCGAACCTCAAAGCGTTGACGATATGCCGTTGCTCGATCTCGCTTTGACTGTGGAAGAACATCGCCGCTTGCGAGAAATGGTCTGTGAAGCTTTGGCTTCGCGCTCGAATCTTCGCTGCATCGATTCGCTCTCCGTAAGACGCAAACCCGCCGTCGGCGACCTTTGCTTGATGCGGATCGTTCGCGCCAAGCGTGTTCGGGCCATAGGACGTTTTGCCCCGGTCAATTGCCTGGCGCATGAATCCGTCACGCTGGTTGTTGTGAAACGGGCAGACTGGACGGTTGATCGGGATTTCGTGGAAATTTGGACCACCGAGTCGGATGAGCTGGGTATCGGTATACGAGAATAATCTACCCTGCAGAAGTGGATCGTTCGTGAAATCGATACCAGGCACCACGTGACCGACGTGAAAAGCGACCTGTTCGGTTTCAGCGAAAAAGTTGTCCGGATTCCGATCAAGCACCAAGCGCCCAATTGGATTGACCGGAACGAGCTCTTCGGGAATGATTTTGGTCGGATCGAGGAGGTCGAAATCGAATTTATGTTCGTCTTTCTCGGGAACGAGCTGCACTCCCACTTCCCATTCAGGGAAGTTCCCTGAGTCAATAGCTTCCCAAAGGTCGCGACGATGGAAATCCGGATCGGCGCCCGAGATGCGAACCGCTTCGTCCCAGATGACTGATTTCAAACCGAGCACCGGCTTAAAATGCCACTTGAAGAAATGACTTTCACCCTTGGCGTTCACGAACCGAAACGTATGGACACCGAAGCCTTCCATCATGCGAAAGCTCCGTGGAATCGCCCGGTCGGACATGAGCCACATAATCATGTGTGCGGATTCGGGAGTCAGGGAGATAAAGTCCCAGAAGGTGTCGTGCGCGCTTGCCGCCTGCGGTATTTCGTTATGCGGTTCCGGTTTCACCGCGTGAATCAGATCGGGGAACTTTATCGCGTCCTGAATGAAGAACACCGGCATGTTGTTTCCCACCATGTCGAAGTTTCCTTCTTCGGTGTAGAACTTGAGCGCGAAGCCGCGAACGTCCCGCGCAAGGTCGGTTGACCCGCGAGATCCCGCAACCGTCGAAAATCGAGCGAAGATCGGAGTCCGCGAGCCGGGCTGCTGAAGGAACGCAGCACGGGTGTATTTGGAGAGTGAGCGATCAAGCTCGAAATATCCATGGGCTCCGGCTCCGCGAGCATGGACGACGCGCTCCGGTATACGCTCATGATCGAAGTGAGTTATTTTCTCACGAAGCAAGAAATCCTCGAGCAGACTTGGCCCTCGCTCTCCCGCTTTCAACGAATTTTGATCATCGTTAATCGGAACGCCCTGATTACTGGTCAAGGACTGGCCACTGCCGTCTTTTAGATTGCGCTCTAGGTCAGCAACCTTCTGAGAGATGCCTTTACGCGACGAACGGGATTGATTCGAACCAGCCTTTGCCATGCTCATTCCTAGTAAGTGGTTGTCCAAGTGAACTCTTGGGCTGCTTCCGGAGAAAGCAGCGTTGAAACGCACCACTGTAGACCTCTTGTCGTCGGGGTTGCGCTAACGGAGATCATGCAGAAGTGAGTACGAAACGGCGGCTGCGCGCCGAACGCTGTCCGACTCAGGACGGATCGTAGAGCGTTGTCCGCTCCGCAGGTCGGTAACGAAATTGCGAACCGAGCGCCGACCGTCGTTCAAGTTCTACGAACGTACCCGCTCTACGCCCGAGGTAAGCATTCGGCCGACGCATTGACTTCACAAATCTTCAGATGATTCGCTGTGGATGTTATCCGACAAACGCGGTTTCTGTGATTGTCGTGATACACTAGAAGATCTGCGGCATGCAGAGGAGTTGCGGAGCTAGGACGGCTTACCTGCAATGAGCCTAATATCGTGCCAAAGTTTCTATCGCCCCATGTGCTTCATAATATTTATCAGCTTAGGCGTCACCTCAGATGGCCTCTACAAAACAAGCTAAATGGTTGACCATACTTCTCGTAGTCATCGTTTCGTCCTACGGTCTGATCCTGCGACTGCGGATCGCTGACAAGCCGCACTATCGGGAGCTGAGATTCCGGAGTAACGTTATCGTTCTCGGCAATCTCGAAGGAATTCAGAATCCAACGGCCACTTACTTTTCTCTCCGATGCGAAGGTCTTGGGTCGTCTTGTCATCCCGCGGTCCCTCTCATTTTGCATCTCGGTGAGCGCGCCGTGCCAATTGCCGATCTCACTCGAAGCGACATGCCGACAATTGGAGCTTCGGATGTAACAGTTGCAGAAGACTCGGCAGGCAACATGCGCACATTTGCGGCGTCTCAAAACATCAACGGAGAGGTTACGTTCGAATTCGAGGGGAATCGACTCAACTCGTTCTATGCCAGCTGCGATCGGGAAGATGGGTGCGAGTTTCAAATCTCCTTTGGCGATCGACCCGCATTTGCTTTTCCTCTTTCAGAGGCTCAGCTTTTGGCTCTCACCCCACAGCCCGAACAGATAAGCGACTCCTCGGCGAAGTAACTTTTGCAGAGTTGGTGGTTCTCTCGTAGGGGAATAGGGTATGCAGCCTGCAACAATGTAGAGTAAGTGTGCATGAGAGCGGATAGGATACGGAACCAGAAGCTGAAAACCAACGTTCATAAACACGATTTCAAATGAGCTCGACTTCCCCGCAGGAACGCTACTCACAAAAATCCAACCCCGGATTCGAGGCCGTGATGGCACGTCGAACCGCGTCGAAAGAAGGAGGTTTCTTTCTCCGGCATCTTCGCCCGGGCATGCGTGTGCTGGACGTTGGTTGTGGCCCCGGCTCGATGACGCTCGGCTTTGCCGAAGCCGTCGACCCAGGAGACGTCGTCGGTGTGGATGTCCAGCCCTCGCAAGTAGCTCAAGCGCAGGCATTGAGCGCGACTCGCGGGACGAAGAACATTCGTTTTGAAGCTGCCGATGCCTACGAGCTTCCCTTCTCCGATGCCTCCTTCGACGCTGTCTTTGCGTACGCAGTGCTGTGGCATTTGCGTGAACCATTGCGAGCGCTGGCGGAGATACGTCGCGTGCTTCGACCGGGGGGCATTGTTGGAATCTGCGATTGCGATTGGGGTGGGCGTATCCACGCACCTATGACGCCGCTGCTCGAGCAGTGGTATGCCGTGACGATAAGAGTACGTCAGCGCAATGGCGGCGATCCGTTCTCGGGTCGTAACGAGCGTCGGCTCCTGCTCGATGCTGGATTCGAGCGCGCGGAGGCGAGCGTGTCCGTTTGGAGCGGTGGCACGCCGGAGGAGATTCGACGTTGCGCGGAATTTCTCAAGGCGCAGCTGCAGGGCTTCTCGTCGACGGTACTCGCGGAAGGCTGGATGAACCAGGCGACCCTCGATGCGGTAACGAGCGACCTGGATACCTGGGCTGAGCGTGAAGATTCGTTTTATGCCGATACATATTGCGAGGCGATTGGTTACAAGGCAGTCTGACGGATATTGTTTGCACCTCTCTCAAGGTTAATTCTCATCAACTGCTCGAAATATTTCTGATTCACAAACAAGATCGAAACCAGCCTCTCAAACGGTGGACGGATCTTGTTCGATGTCTGTAATCTGATCGGTGTCGGCTCCAACGTGAAGACTCGGGATGAATAGATAAAGCTGCTTAATTGCAAGTGCTTGGGTAAGAGCAAGGAACACGATAATGTTGAAGCGAATGGACAACGTCCTGATCGTCGTCGACGATCTTGAAGCCGTTAAGGTATTTTTCCTGGATCTCGGTTTGGAGCTAGAAGGAGAGACAACCGTTGAAGCTCCATCTGTCGACCGCCTTATCGGCCTCGAGAATGTTCGCGCGACGATATCGCTACTAAAAACTCCGGACGGACAGTCCCGTATTGAGCTCGATAAATTTCATAGTCCTGCCGCCGTCCGGGATGGAACCGAAAAAGCTCCGGTGAACGCCCTGGGAATTCGCCGTATAATGTTCGCGGTCGAAGGACTCGACAGCATCGTTGCCCGGCTGCTCAGCAGGGGCTCCGAGCTGGTTGGAGAAGTTGTGCAGTATGGAAACAGCTATCGGTTGGCTTACGTTCGGGGTCCGGAGGGTATCATTGTTGCGCTGGCAGAAGAGTGCGAGCGGCTTGCTTGAGCTGACGGATGGTGCTCGGCACGCTGCAGTCACCGCGGCAGAGAATCGCTTCAGCTGATTGAATAACTCCTTCCAGCAATGCTTGTTGCTGGTTTGTTGCGTGCTCTCTGTTCGCATTGCCTATGATGCCCCGACTCATTCCCGAGCTTGACGTAATCGACTTAGACGTGTCGCTCAAAATATATGTCGATGTTTTTGGTTTCACGGTGCTGTATGATCGTCCTGAGGAGCGCTTCGTCATGCTGGGGCTGGAGGGAGCAGCACTCATGCTTGAGGAGGCTGCCGGGCCCGGTCGACGTTTCCGTCCGGCACCGCTCGAACGGCCGCTCGGACGCGGCGTGAACTTTCAAATTCAAGTGTCTGGCGTTGATGCTCTGTATCAGCGGGTGATCAAGTCAGGACTCGAAATTATTATCCCCCTCGAGGAGCGCTGGTATCGCCGAGGTGAGCACGAGCTGGGGAACCGACAGTTTGTGGTGGCAGATCCGGATGGGTATCTGATGCGATTCTTTTCGGATGTCGGATCACGGACGAAAGAGTGAGAAAAGCATGAACATCGGAGCAAGCATGAAACAGAAGGTAAAATTTTTCGTCGTTGTCTGCGCATTGCTTCTCGGCGTATCGGGCATTGCATGGGCTGATCCTATGCCGGAAGTGCAGAAGCAGATCGACCATCTCATCGCGCACCTGCGAGATTCGAAGCTAACCTTTATCAGAAACGGCTCCGAGACCGATTCTGAAGCCGCGGCGAAGCATGTCCAAGAAAAATACGAACACTTCAAATCTGAGGTTGTCACCGCGAGAGACTTCATTGATAAAGCGGCTTCTCGAAGCCTGCTGACCGGGAAGCCCTATCTGGTGAAATTCGCGGATGGATCCACCAAAGAGGTGTCCGTTTGGCTTCAAGAAGAGTTGGCCAAACAACCGAACTGAGCTTCCGAGCATGTGAACCCGAGCATCGTGGATTGGGCACGGTTCCCGGGAAGGCCCGAGCTTATTGGTCGAGGCCGACTACTGTCCCGACTAGATTTGTTGTGCTCAGCGTTTAGCAGGATAGCCAGTTAGCGCACCTGGCTTCCGAGAACCGATGCGTCACCGGAACCCTATCTGTGTGAATGCCCCGCGGCATGCAATTTGCAGCCGATAGCGATGAGCCATTGAGCGGACGAGTTGCCCGGCAATGGCACGTAGAACGCGCTTCCAAGATAGTTCATTTGCCAGCGGGAGCTCTGCATGCACAAAGTTGATATTCGACGGAAAATAATCGTGTTCAAATGGGTAGGTCTGCTCTGCAGCTTGCTCGTGCTCGCGGTCGCTGCGTTCCTGGCTCATGATACCAAGGCGCCATCGGTGTTTGACACGGCCCACGAAGCTGGACAGGCGAGCAAAAGCGCTTTTGAGGGTGTCAACTTTGGCGGTTCACATAAGCCGTAGCCGCGGCGCAAACTGCTGTTTGAGTGGAACACCGTCGAGCGCGAGTCTGTCGCGGGATGTGAGCAACAGTCTCGCCTCTTTTGGAGAATTCTATGCGAAGTTTCTTCGCTTTGTGTCTGCTTTTGCTGGTACGAACAGCCTCCGCGCAAACTACAAATCCAAGCTTGTCACCATCCTCGGACCTTCAGCTTCGAATTCATTACGCGGGCTCGGGTGAAGTCGATTATACGTTACGGAACAGTTCGGACCACAATCTAGAAGTGGGTAAATTCACGTGCAGCAGACACTGGCAATGGGCCATTACGGGAAGTGATGTCGCGTTGGTATCGCCGAATTACACCTGTAAAAAGAATGTGTGCGATGGCGTTGCGATTGCGCCCGGTGCCACTGCTAACGGGGTTGTTCGGATCACTAATCTCGGAGCCTCCACGGGCACAGTCAAGCTGCGACTGGGATTCCGTTCTTGCGATCCATACTACAGCGATCCTCCGACTGCGGAGCCGCTACCGGACATATGGAGCGACGAGATTGAGGTCGACCGCGCGCAAATCCCGACCGACCCGTCACTGAGTCAAGATCGATTGAACATTTACTTTTCCATCCCGCGCGCTGACCGTTGATACGCTCGTGCGATTGAAGATCATCTTGTTTTGTTGCGCGACCACCTTCGCAGACCATAACAAGGGAATGGGCGTAAAAATTTCAATTCTCGTCATGTCCCTAATTTTCTTCCGCGGTATCGCCAATGCTACGCCGTTTCCGAGCGAAACGTCGGCCAGCCGAGCTGAGAGCGGAGTATTGCGGGACAGCTCGGTGCTCGAGGCTATTTTTACTGAGTGGAGTGTTCCTTTCACCCGTTTTGAATTGTGCGAGCAGTATCGTTCTGATTTTCAGCCTGGCTTCTCAGCGACCGTTCCGAACGCCGCCCGTTACGCACGTTCTCGTCGAATTCTTCAAGACGCGATAGCTGAATTCGCACAGTCGGGAGTGAAAACAATACAAACCGGCCGGTTCGATTGTTTGGAGGACGACGAAATCAGCTCTGATGCGAGCGTCGCTCGGCGTTGAGTGTTGGGCGGCGAAGCTCCCCTGGGGTTCACTATCGAACTGGATTCCACGAAACATTCCGGTTACATGGACGATGCTCCTCAGCATAACGGGCATAGCGCTCTTTTCTCTGCTATTTCGAGTTGCGGGTTCCGCGATCTCTCAAAAAGCACGTGTTTTTTGAGAGATGCGTGGTGATGCACTGTTTTTCCTTAGTTTGTTTTTAGGTTTTTCACGGGACGACCTCTCAGAGCTTCTTCGGCGCCTGACGTGCTCTTTGTGTGTGGCTCGGGGTTAGTACTTCAAATCCCGGTTGGAAGTACTAACCCCGGCCCTCAATGAGCTCTCCGATGACCGAGTCTGCCTCGACCACCGGCAAGTTCGACGTCTACTTTGACCTGACCGAGTCGCCCGAGTACGGCTACCTGGTCTGGTTCCCCGAGGAGAACTACAACCGACTGCGCGACAATCCGCGCTACAGCTTCTACTACTCCACCGAACCGGACGAGTCCGTGAAGGAGTCGCTCGAACGGATGCAGGACGAGATTCTCGAGCTGATGGACATGGAGAGTTACGAAGACGCTCTCCGCCGCGCCTCGTAGCTGTTCGGCGAATGGGGGTTTAGGGAGCAATACCTAAGCTGGTCGACCTAAGACCTGAGAGCACCACGCACTCTCACCCATTATTTGCTGCGCTCCTTGCCTTCGCGCTCATTATTACAAAGAGGTCAACTACGGCACGTAGAGCGAAATGCATTCGTTTGCAGTCGCGGGGGAGGGGCACATCTTGAACATGAAAATCCGAATTATCGTCGTTCTTTCCATGGTGTTGCTTTGCTCCGTAACGGCACAAGCCCAGAGCCTACAACCGTACACGCTCCCGTCCGGCAAGCAGATCAGAGCTTACAGTGTGACGAAGATGAACCTTCCGGCTGGGCCGGCGCTAGTGATGAATTACGAGACAGCGGTGCGAATCGAGGATACCGAGAACCTACGCAAAGAGATCGATGAGATCTGGTCGCTCTTGAAAGGCGACGCGGATAAAGCTGGCGTGAAATCGGCTGTGATACGCGCCACGCACTACGAAACCAGCGGCATCTTTCGGCGAGGCAAAGGTTACGGATTTGCTTTTACGAAAGCCGCTGACGGGTCCTGGCAGATGGCCGATGTCGGCAAAGACAAAAAATAAGGCCCCTCGTGCATCTCAGGCTGCATACGATCCCATATTCCGATGCGTCGCTGACACGGCCCGGGTTCCGTTCCCGTCGGTGACGAACGCAGGAGCCGACGCTCCAAGGTCCCCGGGGGAAATCGCAGCGTTTTCGCTGACGGCATTACATTCAAAGGCGCCGAATCGTCGGTCAAATCGACGCTCTCATGTGTTATTTGGTAGTTTGAGCAACTCGCTCCCTTCACCAAATAGCCTCCTTCCCATTACCAGAACCCCATTCTGAGCGTCGCTGACGCTTAGGTCCGGGGTCCCTGTGTATCTTCGTTTTTCACTTGAGGGTTCAATCATGAACGTCGTCCCAATGTACGGCCGGTTCGGCCTCCGCGACATCTCGGTGACAAGTTTGAGCTTCCGCATGTCAGGGGCATTCGCACGCTTCCGCGACGTGGTGCGCCGCTGCGGACACCGTAGTTGGTTTCCCGAGATTGCCGAGGGCGTTCCACCCCCCGATCGGACAGAGTGGTGGACCGGCTTCCAGCGCAGTCTCACGGAGATCGAACGACAGGCGGTCGAACGCACTAGCCTCGTCCCAAGTGCTCAGCTGCGGCTCTACTATGCGTCAATCCAGGAAGCTTTCGAAACGCACCTTGGCATGGAAAACACCTGGCAACTTGCCATCTCCGTTTCACCTGAACAATCAAGCATTGGTTTCGCAGGCGTGATCGAGCAGCCGTTCTCCGACTCGACTTCGGCATACTGCGAGCTGGCGCTCGAACTGCACGTCAACTCACGCGGTTCGGCGCGCCTGAAGTATATCGCTCCAACATGGATCGGCGCACATCCGCTTGCGCTCCGCTGTGCGTCGTGGCCCGGTGGTCACGGTTTTCGCGATCTGACATGGCAATTGCCTGATGGTACGCGCGGTTCGCTCGAGTCACTCTTGGGTACCGGCAAGCGCGCTTCTCCTCAGCACCGCCCCGCGAAGGTCCGCTTGGGTCAGCGTGACCGGATGTGCGGTTAACGCGACGAATCACCACTCTGGTTTCGCCCGCAACGAGCGTATCTCGTTGCGGGCGACATGCGGTTTTATCGCACCGGGGCCCTCAATGACTCCATGTGGCAGAAGGGGAAGGAAGGGGATGCACGGTCTCAGATCGGCCTGTTGCCGCCGGATTCACAGTTGCGTCTAGAACCTGCAGTGGTACTAGTAGGTTGATAACCTCGACTTGAAGTCAAACTATCGATATGTCGACCCCTAAAAAGTCCTCGATTCTTGCGACGCTCTTGATTTGCGTATTCGCCGTCGCAGCGTTTGTTCTGCAATTTAATTTTCAACGTGTATGCGAATGGTCGGGCGGCAAATGGGCATCGACCGAACGGCGATGCTTTACTGCCTCCTGCTATGACACTCATGATTGCGGCAGCTGGGCGTGCCCAGTCCGCGAGTGCGCGAACATTCGCGTCGGAGATTCTGAACGAATCCTTCACTTCCGATTGGGTAATCCCGCCAGAACCGACGGAGACCTGCAGTTCTGGGAAGCGTGTAAGGGGGGGAACGATATTGTTTCTGCAACTGTTCAGTCACATGTCGTGACGGAATTACGGTGTCCGAAGAGCCCCAAGAGTTAGCGAGCACGCTCTCCTTTCGGACGATGCGGGCAGCCGGGCCAACAGCACGGGCGCCGCTTTCCCTTCTTCAAATCCGAGCATGCGCGCTCGATGTGCTTTCTTCGAGTCTCCGGCTTTTTGACCGACTCGATCCAGCAAATCCACTCATTGCGGGCGAGAACGGTGATATCTTCCCATTGGGTTAAGGCATTTGGGTCGGAGATGAGCGCTTCTCGAAGGTCGGGCGGGATTTTGTGGACTGTGCCGGAGGAGATTCTTGTTTGGACCATGGTGTGGTCAGCTTACATGAAGGTTATCTTGTTGGCCAAATGGAGCGCAGGGTTTCGTTTCGTGGTATGCTAACGAATCACGCACAGGAGTTGCCAAAAATCGGAACCGGAGATTTCGAATGCCTCGAACGATTACTATCAGCCTTCCCGTTACAGATCTGGATGCTTCAAAGGCATTCTATACCGCATTGGGCTTCAAGAGTAGCACGCAGTGCTCGGACGAAAGCTCGGCGCTCATGATCTGGAGCGAAACAATCAGCGTGATGCTGCTGACACATGCGAAATGGAGCACGTTTACCACCCGTCCAATTCCTCCGAAGACATCCAGTGAGGTGGCTCTCAACATCTCGTGCGACTCCCGCGCAGAGGTCGACGCGATGAATAAGGTTGCTTCCGAGCACGGTGGAACCGCAGACATCAACCCAGTTGAAGAGCATGGCTTCATGTACGGGCGCGACTTCGCCGATCCCGACGGCCACATTTGGGGGGCGATGTGGATAGATGCGTCCGCGATGCCGTCGAGTTGAAGAGGGGGAGCGCTTGCGCTCTCATCCTGGCGCGGCTGTGCTGCCGGCGTAACATTTACTAACTCTGAATCATGTGGCTTGGCCGAATGGCTGACGACTCGGATACCGTAGAACTTTTCCGACCGACCGGGCCAAAAGAGTTGGACCTCGTTCGCCAGAACGGATTCAAGCGCTGGCCACCCAGGCTTCCCGAACAGCCGATATTCTATCCAGTCACTAACGAAGAATATGCACGCGAGATTGCGCAGAAGTGGAACGTACCGGAGTCAGGCGTCGGCTATGTTACTCGCTTTCGTGTGCGAAAGTCATTTATGGAGCGGTATTCAGTTCATCAGGTGGGAAGTAGTCATCACCTCGAATGGTGGGTTCCGGCAGAGGACCTCGAGGAGCTGAACAACAACATCGTCGGGCTGATTGAGGTGATCGTCGAATACACGTGAGGAGGGCTGCAACGCGTGTATCCCAATATCTAAGGGAAAAGTGTCGAGTAGTCACAGTCGAATACGCGGGCTTGAGTTCGTCATCCCAACCGGTTAGCGAATTTCTGTGCTACTTGTTTATTACCATCGATGAGGAACCGATGATTCGCTCCGCTGCACCGACCGACGCCGAGAAGATAACCGGCATCTACAACCACTACATCGTCAACACGCCGGTTACGTTTGAAGAGGAACTGGTTTTGCCTGAGCAGATTGCTCAGCGGATGGCCGACATTCTCGCCGAATCGCTCCCGTGGCTCGTGTTTGAGCGTGACGGTACTATTCTTGGTTATGCCTACGCGACCAAGTGGCGAACGCGTTCCGCGTATCGGTTCTCCGTAGAGACGAGCGTTTATCTCGATCACGCTGCTGTCGGCGGAGGAATTGGAAGCAAGCTCTACGAAGCCCTGTTCGCTGAGCTAAGTGAACGAAAGGTGCACGCGGTTATCGGCGGCATCACGCTGCCCAACGAGGCAAGTATCGCCCTTCACGAAAAGTTTGGAATGAAAAAGGTCGCGCATTTCAACGAAGTAGGTTTCAAGTTCGGTCGATGGCTCGACGTCGGATATTGGGAACGACTTCTCTAACAGCACAAACACCTGACCAATTGAAAACATTTTTGCTTATTCACGGTGGTTCGCACGGTGCCTGGTGCTGGGAGCGATTAATTGCTGAGCTCGAGTCACGAGGACACCGAGCCTACGCATGCGATCTCCCCGGGCATGGAACGGACAGAACGAACCGAACCAACGTCGATCGTAGCGCTTACGTTGAGGCCGTTGTTCGGTATGTCCACGCGACGGATTTGCGCGATCTCACAATCGTCGGTCATTCGCTTGCGGGCACGATTTTGCCCGAGGTTTGGGCGCGGCTACGAGGCCGCGTCGATCGTTTGATCTTTTTTGCGGCGCTAGTGCTCGCCGATGGTGAAGCCGCAATCGACCTCATTCCAGAGGGGCGTCGTCCAAGTTACTATCAAATGGCCGCTCAAAGTGCTGACAATTCCTTTCTTCTGGAGCCATCACGAGCGCGAACGATATTCTTCAATGAATGTTCGCAAGAAGACGCCGAGCAATTCTCTCGAATGCTGACACCTCAGCCGTTTAGGGTTTATACCGATAGAAGTCCGAGCGCTCCTCCGCTCCCGATCGACCGTGTTCGGTATATCTTGTGCACAAAAGATCGCGCGCTCCCCGAGGACCTTTGCCGTGCCTGTGCGAGCAAACTCGGGGTGTCGTGCGAAAATATTGACTCCGACCATTGTGCGATGCTCTCCCATCCTGTTGGGCTAGCCGATCTTCTCTTGACGGAAACGCGCCCCGATCGTTCGTCCCGAGCTTAGTCCCTTGAATCACATGAATTTATTCTGCGGAGTCGCCGGCGCGCGTTAACCGTCTCGCGGATCGTTCGAAACGTATCTGCATTGAAACGGCCACAGAGCGGTATAAAGCCTGCAGCCCGCCGCGAGAAAAGCGCGACCTTAGCGGCGAGCTGCGTCTCATTGTGGAGAGCTCGTTTTGAGGAAGATGTTCGCTGCGATAATAGCGGGCCTGCTGGGACCAGTCCTCGCGATACCGTGGGCTGTGGTTCTGCTATGCGCACTCATGCGAGAGGTGTCGTCGGATACTCTCTCCTTGGGAGCACTTCTGAGCGTCCTTTCGCCTTACTGTGTTATCGAACGGATTGGGACGTTTCTCTGCAGCTACACACTCTGCACGACGGTAAACTTTTTCGCATGCGTGCGTTTGTTGAAATCGCGTTGGCTCGGCGCATTTCTCGCGCTTCAAGGTCTCTGCTGGTCGGCCGTCTTTGCTCTGGGACTTGATATGGGGTGGTGGAGCTTTCAAGAGCTCTCTCGGGATGCCCGTGAGCCTAGCTTTACCGCTTTCCGGTCAGACGATGTACTTCGCTAACTGAGCAGAGCCGCTTTCGTTCACTCGCCGCTTCGCCCCAAGATGAGGGTGAGATAATCGTTCACGACTTTAGCGAAGTCGAGTGGCTGGAATGACTTCGCGCGCTCCGTCGAAACCGCAATCGTTCTTGGATGGATACCGCCCAATCACTGTGGTATTCACGATCGAAGGACTGACGCCACCGCTGAAGGCGGTGAGAGGCTTTCATGCTCAAAACGCTCAATAAACGGATGACGCGAGAAAACGGGCGATACTGCCGTCAGTGCGAGCGTGGCCAGGGGATGGCTGAGTTTGTTATCATTGTAGTTCTCGTCGGTTTAGTCGTGTTACTTGCCGTGCGCGCGTTTGGCGGCTCCGTTCGTTGCGAATACACCGACGCATCGAAAAAGATCGATTCAGTGGGCCAAGTGGGGTCAGACTGCGCAATCGCGCCTGAGGCTGAGTCGGAGCCTGCCGCCCCTCCGCCCCCACCTCCGCCACCACCACCCCCGCCTCCTCCACCGCCTCCGCCTCCTCCTCCGCCGTCGCCCTTCCCCTCGCTCGAACCCTCTCCGAGCCCGACCCCGGACATTCATGTATTTTACAATCCATCGCTCGGTGGAGCGCCCCTCGATATCTGTGTCAACTTCGCGCACAACTGCGGCGACGTTGCGGCCGAGAACTTCTGCCACCTGCAGGGTTACTCGCACTCGCTGAGTTTCGAACCTGGTCCGAGCATCTATCGGACCTACGTGCCGGGGGACGGGCTCTACTGTGAGCCGTACCCACCGTCGCCTGGTTGCGGGACGTTTACGTCGATTACGTGCATCCGCTAGTAACCTTCATCAGAGCGTAGAATCTCGGAAACGGGTGCCTTCCCGGTTGACGTTGCTACGTGAGAAGGTGAAGATGGAACGCTCGCCAAGATGTTCCGGAACCCGTCGGCTTTTCAAGACGCGTGATACCGCGTCAGGAGCGAAAACATGTTCGGCAATTATCCCACTCCACTTCTTCCTCTTCGGCGTCTCAGCAAGGCTCTGAATGGACCCGAGATCTGGATCAAGCGCGATGATCTTACGGGTCTCGCATTCGGCGGAAATAAAACTCGGAAGCTGGAACACCTCATCAGTGACGCGCTTGCGAAGGACGCGAACGTTGTGATCACGGCGGGTGCACAACAGTCGAACCACTGTCGACAGACCGCAGCGGCGTGTGCTGCCGCGGGTATCGAGTGCCATCTCGTGCTCGGTGGCTCTGCGCCGCGAGTTTCGACGGGCAACTTCCTCTTGGATCAGATCTTGGGAGCAAGCATTCATCTAAGCGGGCCGGAACGGAAGGGCGAAAGCATTGCCCGCATCGCCGATGAGCTCGGTGGGCAGGGGAAGCGCCCTTACGTCGTTCCTTACGGCGGCTCGAATGCTATCGGCGCTCGTGGGTTCGTTGATGCGATAGCCGAGTTGCGTGAACAAATGCATACGGTCGACTGCCATTTCGATCGAATAGTCTTTCCCTCAAGCTCGGGAGGTACTCAGGCGGGAATGCTCGTTGGAGCGCGAGTGCACAGCCTGGCTACGCGTGTTACCGGCGTTGCGATCGACAAGAACGAAGCGGGGGAGCGGCCCTTTGACGAACACATCGCTGAAATCGCGAATGAGCTTCGCGCGGTTTATTCGTTCGAAGGACATTTTAGTCGTGGCGACGTCGAATTGCTCAACGACTACGTCGGAGCGGGATACGGTGTCGTCGGCAAGCTCGAGCGCGAAGCGATATCGCTTGTGGCTGAGACAGAAGGAATTCTGCTGGACCCGGTGTATACCGGTCGGGCGATGGGCGCGCTGATTGATCAGGTCCGGAGAGGCGAGGTCGGCCGGGGGGAGCGGGTGCTGTTTTGGCATACGGGCGGTTCTCCGGCGATCTTTGCTTATGCTGCAGAGCTCTCACAGGGAGTGGGCTCGGAGTAGCCGGGGCTGCGAAATGCGAGCGCCGTAGTGATGGCACGCCGAGCAGTGTTGGATGTGGGTGTACGCTGCGGCAAACAATCCCTGTCTTGGAATCACTTTTTTTGACTCAGTGAATGGTATGCGATCGGGCACATCAGAGTCGACGCGGTGTGCTAAATTGAGACTGCGAAATTTGCCGGTTTGAAGAGGAGGAGCCCAGAATGATTTTAGGATTACGAACCGTTATTTATCCAGCGCCGGATCTTGAGGCGGCGAAGGATTGGTATTCCAAGGCATTTGGCGTCACCCCTTATTTTGATCAACCGTTTTATGTAGGGTTTACGGTCGGCGGATTTGAGCTGGGCTTGCTGCCGAGCGCGGAACCGAACACAGCTGGTCCGCAGGCTCTGTGGGGCGTTCTCGACATCGAAGCTGAACATGCGCGGCTGCTCGGCCTGGGCGCGTCCGCGCTTGAGCCGGTGACTGAAGTAGGGGAGGGGATCAAGGTTGCGGCGGTACGAGATCCGTTCGGCAATCGATTGGGGCTCATCGAAAATCCGCACTTCGATTTGCAAGCAGTGCGTTGAGGATTGGGGCGCGCCATGGAGAGCTCTGCAATTCGCGATGTGAGTGACACGGCTTTGTGGGTTGCTTATCACCGCGCGGAAGAGACGGAACGCCGGGATGCGCTTTTCAATGATCCTTACGCGAAAACGCTCGCCGGCGAGCGAGGCGCACTGATTGCGAAGGATATGGCGAAAACTGCAAAGTTCTCTCGCTGGAACGTAGCGATCCGCACATATCTGATCGATCGTTGGATTCGAAGCCAAATCGCCGATGGCATCGACACATTCCTCAATCTTGGTTCAGGTCTTGATACTCGCCCGTATCGAATGGGTTTGCCCGACCACGTTCAATGGATCGAAGCGGATCTGCCGGGAATGATTGATTATAAGGAAGCGATTCTGCAGAACGAACGGCCGACATGCCGTTTGCAGCGCTGCAAGGTAGATTTGGCCAAGAGGGATGCACGTAGGGCGTTCCTTGCTGAGGTCGCGGCTCAGTCGCGTAATATTCTCGTCCTGACGGAAGGGGTCATACCTTATCTAACGATCGACGAGGTTTCGTCGTTAGGGAGCGAGCTCAGGAACCACGATTCGTTTCGCTTCTGGATCGCTGAATACTTTTCCAAACGTGTTTATCGCTACTTGGATAACCCGCACCGCCGGAAACGCATGCGGAACGCGCCGTTTCGCTTCTTTCCGGATGATTGGTTCGGCTGCTTCCGCGAGATGGGCTGGGAAAAGCACGAAATTCGCTATCTTTCCGAAGAATCGCTCAGACTGGGACGCCCCATTCCCACGTTGTGGTTTCTCAAACTTCTCCAACCGTTTCTTCCTGAGACCATTCGAGAAGCGAATCTCCACTTATCCGGGTATGTGTTGTTCGAGCCCCTGCAATCCCCAATCCGCGAATGACCGTTCTTCCACGCTCGTGAGCCCGGGCAAGCTCTCGCAGCTGATCTTTTTTCCTCACTTCCTTGAGCGAAAGCTTCACAATTTGCTCAAAGGTTAGCAGAGAGGTTTTTGTATGGACCCGCAAACAACGTCGCCGAATCCATCGGCTGCGCCAGGTCGAGCGCCTGCATCCGAGCCGGCAACCGCGTCGCCCGCCGCGCCGGCAGCACCCAGGCTGGCCACGAGCCCCGAACAATTGATGCGAGCCGCTATTACGAGTATTCCTCCCGAGCTTGCGGACGTTCGCTGGCACCCTGCTGATGGACAGCAGCAACAATCTGGACGCCTTCTTGTTCATGTAAGACAGATGCACGCGCCATCGGCAGCCGACGCTGCGACTCTGCCTGCCGAAGTGAAGCAAACGATTGATAGATTTCTCCCGCAGGCGAGGGTTGATCTCGAGTCGGTATTGACCCGTGTCACCCCGCCGGGCGCCGTCTTTTCACTCCATCTGGAGGGCATGGACCCGCGAACGGCAGCGAGTTACAGCGCGAATTTGAAACAGCTCGAGGCCGGAAAGGCCTCGGCGGCCAACTTGGAGCGAGCGTTTGGAACAAAGACCGCGGCGGATTCTGAGCGACTGCTTGAAGCGGTGACCGCCAAGGTAGGGCCGCGTCCAACTCAAGAGCAACAACGTCTGCTCAACGCGATCGGATTTCTGCGAGACTATCAGCAGCTCTCCGAGCAAGTGTCATCTGATCCGGCATTGAAGACTGTTGTCTCGCGAGGGCTCACCCTCGTCGGTGCTGAAGATACGAAGCTCCATCAAGACATGCTGACTTACGTGAGAGCGCATCCGGATGCGACTGTGGATGATCCGAGAATGGCGGCAATGATGGACAGGCGTGACGCGCACACCGTGGACACGATTGGGCGTTCCGGTGCCCGGACCAACTTGGTTGTGCTTGGAGCCGGACATGACCTCCGAGCGGAAGTTGACGCCTGGAACAAGGCGAACCCCGGATCGCCGATGACTCTCGTTGAGATTGATCCGCGCGGAGTCGCGACCTACTTACGGGAAGCGCAGTAGCGGCTGCGAGAGCGCTGATTTGACGACGGCTGGAGAGTCGCTAGGAGAACTGCTGCCGCAGGGGCGATTCTCGCGTGTCCAAGTAGCATGCAGCGAACGTTGAATTGCGGTTTTTCGAACCGTGACTGCTTATTTCAATCCCGTCATCGTGCACTCTGAGGGGCCGATAACTGGCAGGCGGTTTGATGTGCTTTGAACGCGCACAACAAGTCGAGCGAGCTCAGAGTCTTACGGCTGTGTTGTCGAGGTTGCGAGTCTCGGTCGCGCCACTTGCTGTTTTTGGAGCGAACAACTGTTTGCGCTATTGTTCGATGCCGCGCTCGCAGTGACTTCTATCTCTTTGTAATGTGGTAACTTTTTCGTCGCTTTCGACGCCGTCGAATCTTTCATTGCAATATCGCACGCCCTGAGGATACGAGATCGTAGCAATTCTGCGTCGTTATTGGGGGAAGAGCGCGGCGTCGTTTGCAAGGGTGCCAGATGAATAAAGCAATCATTATTCACGGGACCGGTGGCAATCCGAAGGGAAACTGGTTTCCTTGGATGGCTGCCGAGCTCGAGAAACAGGGCGTGAGCGTTCAGATTCCACGAATGCCTACTCCCGAGGGACAGTCACTCACCAACTGGCTTACGGCTTTTCAGCAGCAGATCGGGGAGGTGGACGAATCCTGCACTGTGATCGGCCACAGTGTTGGCGCCGTGTTCTTGCTTCGCCTTCTGGAGCGGCTTTCCGGTCCAATTGGACGATCGGTCTTTGTTGCCGGATTTGTCGGGCGGCTCGGCGCTCCCGAGTTCGACACTTTGAACGCTACATTCGTCGAAGCTCCCTATGATTGGCAGACGATTCGCAAGAATGCGGGCTCAGTGCTTTGTTTGTCAGGATCGGACGATCCGTATGTTCCACGTGAGCAGGGAAGACAGCTCGCGACAAACCTCAACGTTCAGGAACAGGTTATTGAGAACGGCGGACACCTCAATGCAGGGTCGGGCTATCTGACCTTTCCACTCCTGCTGCAAGAGGTCCTCCGCAGCGAGTAGCTCTCGGGAGCATCGAAAGAAAGTTTACGGCGGCCGTTCCAATACCGGTCAACGACTGCGTTCGACCCTCGCGCGGAAAGAACCTTAGGTTTTTACGAAATCTTTCAAAGTCGCAAAGGGTGTAATCAACGAGCGTCATCGGTCGCTTTTAGACTTTTCACGCGTTGGGAAAAGTCTATCCCTTCCAACGACTTCCGACAAAAAAGAAGCATGCCGCGCCCAGCCGGGATTAGCGAAGCGTATTGAGCAGTCTCGGAAGCTACTCCGGAGAACCTGGAATGTTCATTCGTTCGTGTATCAATAGCAGAGGCAAGATGCGATTCCTTCTCAGTGCATGTTTCGGATTACTGATTATTCATTCTTTCGCCCTTTCGGCGGCCGCCGGCGACTTTTCGGCGTTGGAGGCTCCCGTGCCGCAGATCGACGCTTACGAGGGACTGCGTGACGTTGAGGTTTGCATTCAATACTCGAAAGTCCCAGAGTGCTGCGGCATGGAATACGGTTGGGAGGTCCCTGAATATTGCACGGCGGAGCCTGATGACGAAACAAGCGTTGACCAGGCGATCGACAAAATTTTAGAGACCTGGCAGCTCCAGGCAGGATCTCAACAGCGATAGATGCTCATAGCAGTGGCGCGCTCCGACGGTATAGTTTTCACGGAGTGAGCTTTACGCGTTTGCACCGGCGATCTGCACATCCACTGGTACTTGAAACTCATTCGACGAACATTCGTGTCGTCCCATTTGGGAATCTTCCGTTGTATCGCCCGAAGTGTCGGTGATGTCCGCGTTACTGCACCGCTAGCTCAAACCTGTTGCTTTGCGGAACAGCACATCGGCCTTGACGTTTTTCAACGCGCCGCGGTCGCCGAGCAGACCTTCACCGACTGCCTCGAATCCGCAGGAAGAGTGAAAGCGGGCTCCCGGGATGTTTGCCACCGGCGCGCTCACGTTCATGGTAAGAAAGCTCCACTCGGGGTGATCACTGAAAATTCTCTGATACAATCTCGTGCCGACACCGCGCCGCATCCAGTCCGGCTGCACAGCAACCTTTCCCATCCAGCCGAGGTTCGGCGTGTCCCAGACCTCGGCTTCAGTCATTTGGAATCCGGCGCGTTGTGAATGGATTGCTTCGAAATGTTCGCTTCCCGGAGGGAGCGCAAACGCGAAGCCGACAATTCGTTTGTCGCTCTCGCAAACATAGAAACACCCGAGAGAACGGTAACCGTCGTAGCTCTGCCGTCGATCGCCCGAGATGAGAAAGCCTTCGTCCGCCGCTTGAGGCCGACCTTCATTCAACGAGGCGTCGAGAGCAAAGCATGCATCGAGATCGCGGGAGGTAGCAGGGCGGACTTCCATAAAGCTCCTTCTGGTCGTAGTCGAGGCTATTTAACTAAGAAGCCCCCCGAATGTGCAATGAGGAATCTGTGCGGGGCCGGGGAGCAATTATTCGTTGACGGCTGGTGCGATCTCAATTCCCGATTGCAGCCGAAGCATCTCGGCGTATCTTCCGGAGCGGCTGAGCGAGGTATGATTGCCGTGCTCGACTATCTGTCCTGACTCGAGAACGAGTATCTGATCAGCCTGCCGGATCGTGGAAAGCCGATGAGCTATGACGAACACGGTTCGACCCTGCATCAGCTTTGCAAGACCGCCTTGGATGAGGCGCTCCGATTCTGTGTCGAGGTTGGATGTCGCCTCATCCAGGATGAGGATTCGCGGATCGGCGAGCAATGCGCGAGCTATTGCAATTCGTTGTCGTTGTCCCCCGGAGAGCTTCACTCCTCGTTCGCCGACGACAGTGTCGTAGCCATTCGGAAGCCTGGAGACGAATTCGTCGACATGGCTGATCCGGCATGCTTCGGCGACTTCTTCATCTGTCGCGCTCGGCCGACTGAAGGCGACGTTCTCGCGGACCGTTCCGTCGAACAGAAAGGTCTCCTGCAGGACGATTCCAAGCTGTGCCCGGTAGGAATCCAGAGTGACGGTGGCCAAATCGATTCCGTCAACGAGAACCTTGCCGGAGGTTGGTCGATAGAACGAAGCAAGGAGCGAGATGATTGTTGTCTTTCCGGCTCCTGATCTGCCGACGAGCGCGGTGATTGTTCCCGGGGCGGCGCGAAACGACAGCGAGCGCAAGACCGGTTGACCGGCTTCATATTCGAATGACACGTCGTCGAATTGGATTTCACCATTGAGGCGTCCAACCTTGACCGTTCGCTCTCCCTCCACTCCTTCTTGCGTTTCCTCGAGCAGCTCGTTCATCCGCTCGAGGCCGGCGAACGCTTCCGTGATCTGTGTCCCGACGCTGGCGATTTGTGCCACTGGTGCGACAAGATATCCGAGGAACAGAGTGAATGTGACGAACCCACCTAACGTGAGCCCGCCGCTGAGCACCTGCTGGGCGCCGAGATACATGGTTGTTGCTCCGACGAGCCCGAGAGCCAGCGATGATTGCATCGACATGAGTGCGACGACGTTGAGCGACTGCAGCACGTTCGAAAGAAGATTCGAGATACCGGCAGAGAAGACGTCGACCTCGTACTGTTCAGCGCGGTAGCTCTTCACTACACGAACTCCGCCAAGCGATTCAGTAAGACGCCCGGTGACCTGCCCCTGAATTCGTGAACGCTCTCGAAACATCGGACGGACTTTCGCGAACGACCGCACGAGCGCTCGCCCGAGCAGTATCATGAAGAGGAGTGTGACTACGGTCATCTTCAGATTGATGTAAGCAAGCACCACCAGAGACAGCAGTGCCGTGACCGAGCCGCCAATTAGGTCGAGCAAACCGGTCCCGATGAGATTTCGCAGACCTTCGACGTCAGTCATAATCCGAGATACCAGAACGCCCGTCTTTTGGCGGTCGAAATAGCTCAAGTTCAGGCGGATCACATGTTGCTGCAGCTTCAATCGCATCTCTGCAATGAGGCGTTGCGCCGCTTTCGAGATGATCTGTGTGAGGCCATATCCGGAAAGTGCTTGAACCACTGTCGCTGCGATGACTGAGCCGACGATAGGCAGCAGAAGCTCCGGCCGTTTCGCGGTAAGCACGTCATCGATGAGAAGCTTGCTCGACGCGGGAAGAATGAGGCCCGCGAGGCGATTGAGGAAGACCACGAGCAGGCCGACGAGAAGGATATTTCGCCGAGGTCGGATCAAAGCGTACAGGTCGGGAAGCAGTTGGCGAATCTCGGACGCGGTGAGCTTCCTTTTCTCCGCTCCGGAGCTCGGGTCTGTGCCGGGCCGCTCGCCGCGAGGGCCCATCGACCCAGCAGAATAATTGCCTGAAGCGCTTCGTAATTCTCTTTCTCGCAAGGGGAATCCAGTTTTGGTGATTAGTCAGGCGGTCTCAATAGATGCTAGACGGATGAAACGCAATGTTTGTCACCTTCGGACGGAAAAAACACGTTCAACTCTGCTTTTTCTGACGCGGTCTTGATGGTAGCGTCGGACGGCGGATGTCTCCCATTCTCTCAATATCGCAGGCAAAAGTCGCAAGCGTGGGTGTGTTTTTCATAATCGCTGGAATTTCTTGTTTTGCGACCCTGCTCAGCTCCATGAGCGGCGCCGGCGCTTCCATCATCATTGTGCCTGCGTGGATCCTCATGGGCTATTCGTTCCCTGTGGCCGTGGCTGCAAGCACCATCAATGGCGCGCTCCGGACGCCTCTCGCCGCACGAAATTATTTGCATGGGCGACAAATCGACTGGCCGCTGGTGGGAGGGCTCGTGGGTTGCGGGCTCGTTGGTGCCTTCTTTGGTGA
Organism: Bdellovibrionota bacterium; assembly: GCA_046328905.1. GTDB lineage: Bacteria > Bdellovibrionota_C > UBA2361 > SZUA-149 > CAZDWZ01 > JAXLVP01. The sequence goes on along the minus strand of JAXLVP010000001.1, from coordinate 1,475,187 downwards.
AAGGCTGGTCGTCAGCACTGATTCGGTGCTCCTCCAGCGAGTGATCGGCGTCCTGATCCTGGTGCTGGTTGCCCTCGCGTTCCGACAGAAGAAATTCGGCCTCGCGCCCTTAGAAGGCTGCGTCAATCGCTCGATCACGAGCTGCCTGGCCTTTCCATTCGGTTGTTACGAGGCGATCTTCGGTTCGGGGAATGGCCTCTTCACGTCCGCGATGCTTGTAAAGACGCGAGGCGCGTTGTTGGGTGCGCAAGCCGGCTCGCACATCGGGCGCAAGAAGGGCGCAGGTTTTGTGAAGTTTGTCTTTCTCGTTCTCGGTGGATTACTCGGAGCGAAGTTGGCGCTCGGCTTTTAGGGAAGCTCTCGTTACAACAACGTATGGATATCTCGAAATATCACGAATTCCTCGAATGCCAGTCGACCGGCAAAAAAGAAGCCGCGCGATCTGCGCTTCGTGAATTCATCACATCCTTTCAGGACGACGGGGAGGTCGAGAATTGGGTCTGGGAGTATCTCCCTCAGCTCGTCTTCAACGGCGCGTCAAAGATACGGCACGAGCTGTTCGAGGAGCTCGTCTTTCCTGTTCTGCGAGCAGGCTACGAGTCGGAAGACTTGCAGTCGACGCTCTGGCTCGGGAAACTGATTCTCAATGTCTACGCCGTGACGTCGTTTCACGAAGAGCTGCATCAGGTATCGGACCGAGAGCTTTTCGAGCGTTGTCTCGCTTTGTACCCGAATCATGAAGAAGCACGGACGCTGTTGCTCGGCTCGCTTTTGAAAGCGCTTGCCTATACAAATCACGAATGGCCTTCCGGGCTACTCCATGGAATGAATGGTGCAAATCTCGAGCAGTGTCGGGATATCCGTTCCGACATCGTGTTAGCGAGGTCCCTTAATCCGAACGCGGAGCAGGGCGCATTCCTTGCGGAAGTTGAGCGCAATCTGAACGCTTACGAAGCCCGTCTCGCCGAGGCTGAGCGGTAACGTGTCGCGCGCGAGATCCACTGGCATTTCGTCGCTGATGCTTCTTGTGTTATTGAACGCTTCTCAACTTTCTTCCGAATGCGTTGACTATGAGCCACACTTCAGGAAACACGCCGAAACTGCCACCGATCATTGAGCTGGAAGACGTCGGGTTCAGACGAGAGGCAGTTGAAATCCTGTCTCATGTAAGCTGGCGCATTGATGCGCACCAAAACTGGGCTGTCCTAGGGCCGAACGGGTGCGGCAAAACCACCCTGTTGCGGATTGCGTGCGGTTTTCTTTGGCCGATGGATGGTACTGTGAAACGGATGGGCGAAGAGCTTATCGATCTCCGTTCGTTGAGGGCAGCGATGGGATGGGTCGCCGCCGACCTTGCAGGAAAGATTCCGCCGGGTGATTCGGTTCTTGAGACCGTCGTAACAGGCCGCTACGCGCAGGTCGGCTTCTACCGTTACGACGACAGCTCGCCGACCGTCTCCGATTTCCGAGATGCCGCAGAGATCCTTCGTTCGATGCGTTGCGAGGAGCTTCAGAATCGGGTGTTCGGTGCACTCTCGCAAGGTGAGCGCCAACAGGTGCTCGTTGCTCGTGCGAGAATGGTGAATCCGTTGCTCGTCGTTCTCGACGAGCCTTGCGCCGGGATGGATCCGGCGGTCCGGGAACGATTTCTCGCGTGGCTGGATCGGGTCGCAGCGGACCCCAAAGGTCCAGCGTTCGTGATGGTGACGCATCACGTGGAGGAGATTATGCCGAGCTTCAAGTCGACCCTTATTCTGAAGAACGGAACTGTGCTCGCATCCGGGAGAACAGCGGATGTTGTTACTGCCACCCGACTGTCCGAGCTCTACGGCGTCCAGGTGGAGCGTCTCGAGCAGATGAATGAAAGGCTTTGGGCCATTTGGGGCGGCGTTTCAGAGGAATAGGTTGAACGCGAAGAGCCCGGCGTGTCTTTAGGTCCGGATATAGGAGCTGATGCGGCGCTCGATCTGCGCCATCCGTTCTTTCTGTCGGACATCCGGAGACTTGGTCGGTAACGGAACACCGAGCCGATCGCAGAGCTCACGCTCCTGTTTTGTTATTCGAAACGCTTTACCGCTCACTACGCAATGCGGATTCGCGCCATCGGGTTGTGATGCGTTCTGGCCGCGCCCTGACGCTGTTGGATCGTCGTCGAGCCAGCGGTACCCCAAGCTGCGAGCTTTCTCTTCGGTTATCGGTGAATATTCGAACGCCACCGAGCTGTTTATCGGAAACGGCGAAATGGAACTAGGAAAATACCTTCCCCACTCGCCAGTCTCGCGCATGTGCGCCACGAGACGTCGAGCGTATACTTGATATTCCGCCTCGCTGTATTGTCGATTCAAAATACAGTTTTGATTCCGCTTCATCCCTGTGCAGCCGAAAAGATTGGCCGAGCTGAAACAGTTGGTCGAATAGATGACGTCGTTCGAATACCAAACCAGCGACGAAAACAGGACATGGTATCCATCACGATGGTTCGAAGTGTGATACATGAGCTCGCAGTTTCCGGCGAAGCTCGTGTCATAACAGTCGCGCAAATCTTCGGAGGTTCCGCAGTAGCGGCAATCCTGGCACCCTTTCTGAGTGAAGCACGAGTGGCAGTTTGAACAGTTGACGAGCTGGTCTCCGCTGCAGTCCTCGCAGTTCAACATATACCACTTGCGATCTGCCGCAGGTGCGCCGACGAGCGCAATGTCGCCGATCCGTTGGCGCAGCGAAGTGAGCTTTTCCTCGTAATCCGACGCGCTCATTTGCTCGTTAAAAACACAGTACTGCTTGTTTTCGAGCCCTGTGCAGCCGTAACAATCCTTGCATGACCGGCAGCTCCGACAATGGATCAGGTTGCTCGAATTGTCGCAATTGCGCGAATAGACACAATTGTAAAGCCCGGTTCCTTGCAAACACTCGTAACAGCTTTCGCATCGCTGGAGATCGTAAGAGTCGCAGACAAATCGGGATTGAAAGACGCGATAGCAATAGTAGCAATCTTCGTTGTAGCTCGACCCGACTACCAGATAGCAGTTTTTATTCGCGCCGGCGTAATTCGTATAATCGGAGTTCTCACTCTTTGCGTTTTGAATCGCAGCTTTGGGCACTGCGAGATTCAGGTCGTGGAACTGCTCGAAAAACGGCCTGGTGAAGTCGATGTCTCTGCCGAATACGAGCGGATCATAGTCGTCTGACCACCAGATTTTCGGGTCGAACACCGTATATGGCGAACCGGCATCGTAGATGGAGATGAGATCCTTGCCGCTTGCATCGCATTTCCGGCGATACAGATTCCATTCGTTACGAAATGCCAAACGCTGGAGCTCACGACAGCCGGGACACGACGCCGGCAAGGGAAGCGGCTCGATGCGGCGATTGAACAGCGGAGCTACCTTTTCGAGGAAATCCGGTTCGGGTTCGGCGATCGAAAAGCGGGCTCCGCACGTTTCACATGGACGTTCATCGAGTGGCATGCACAAGCTCCAATTAGCGTTTCCGGAGCATAGCGCCAGACGATATGTGAATCAACTGTTCCGGACGTATCCGGCGAGCGGACGAAACTTAGCGCTGCTTCCAACCGCCCTGAAGCTGATCGAGACAGAGCTGCAAGCTACTTTTGGCTGCTTTGCTTTTCGGGTTGAGCGTCAGCACGCGCTTGTAGGCTTTGATTGCTTGATCAAACTTCGACTGCCGGAAATAAGAGTTTCCGATGAGCAGATGTGCCTCTTCGAGATCGGGATTGAGCTCGACTGCTTTCTCGAGCACCACAATCGCTTCGTCGTCCCGTTGCGCCGCGTTATGCGCTCTGCCGAGAGCAAGATAGATTGTCGGATCGTTGGGCGAGAGCTTCAAGGCTTGGGTGAGCTCATAAACCGCTGCCGTCGTTTGTCCGCGGCGCGTGAGCTCGCGTGCAGACTTCACGTGCTCAGCCGCTTCGCGTTCATGCTCCATGGCGACTGCGCGTCGCGCTCGTTCTTCAGGACTGAAGTAGGTCACCAGGGGATCCATCGCGAACCCCATTGTCGCGCCGATAAACACCATCCCGGCGATAGCTCCAGCCCGTTTCTTTCTGCTTCCGGGAGGCCGATAATGTGCTGCCTTCGTCATTCGACCGATTGGCTCGTCGCTTACTCGGACAGCATCTTCTGCCGCCTGAACCATCTCCTTGACGTGCTGAAATCGATTCTGAGGTTCCTTGCTCAGAGCTTTCATCACCACCGACTCGAGCTGAGCCGAGCATCTCGTCGACGGCTGAGCCTGACGGACGGCAAGCGGTGCTTCTTTGATGTGCTTCAACATCACCTTCATCGGGCTTTCCGCGGTGAATGGAACCGCACCGGTGAGCATTTCGTAGAGAATCACGCCGAGACTATAGACTTCTGTCCGGCAGTCTATGCTTCCGCCAAGCGCTTGTTCGGGCGCCATGTAGTTCGGCGTACCAAGAACAACCCCGGTCTTCGTCACCGAGTTCAACTCTGCTTCGGTATCTGCCATCACCTTCGCGATTCCGAAGTCGAGCACCTGAACGAGCTCACGCCCGGAGCTGTCAGCGGACACCATGATGTTTTCAGGTTTCAGATCGCGATGGATGATTGAAAGCTGGTGCGCCGCGTCAACCGCCGCTCCGATTTGGTTGAAAAGCTTCACCGCTCGAGCCGGATCGAGCGCGCCCTCCTCTTCAAGTATCGCTTTGAGACTACGCCCCTTGTTGTATTGCATCACCAGGTAAGGGCGGTTCTCGTGAATTCCGAAGTCGTAGATGGTTACGGCGCCCGGGTGCTCGATCTGGCTCGCCGTTTTGGCTTCCCGTCGGAATCGTTCGTGGAATTCACCTTCGCTGGTACCCTGACTGAGGTGCCGATGAAGCATTTTCACGATTACTGTTCGACCCAGGTGGAGGTGCTCGCCGAGATAGATGACGCCCATGCCGCCGCTGCTGAGCTTTCGACAGACCTTGTAGCGGTCATCTAAAACTTTGCCGATGAGCGGGTCGGCCGATGCCTGTGTTTTGCTTGCGTCGGTTTTCACTGTGCCAGTCGAAATCACCTGGTAGGGGTAAGCAGAGCTTCGGGAACACCACCCGTCAGAACGAAACGGAACAGAGAGGATATCGTCCGTTTTCGCGCGGAAGTTGAAACGAGATCGGGGCTTCAAGTGAGCCAAGCCACGGGAAATACTCAATTGTCTACCAGGCGGTCAGAAATCTTTAAGCCTTCCTGAAGAGTTGTCGTTTATACAAGCACGACCTCGGCAAGGAGCAGCGCTTGAGCACGGTTCTTCTCGTTACATCCAAGAATCAGCTGCGGACCAGCTTCCGCCAGCTCCTCGCAAATATTGAGGGGCTCGGCTCGCCGCTGTCTGTGGGGACAATGAGCCAGGCGAAGGAGCAGCTCGCGTTCGAGCGGAAGTTCCGATTCGTATTCATTAGCAACGAGTTCTCCGACGAGGATTGCGCCGAGTTCATCGCCAAAGCGCGCGCCGGTGAAGACCCGGAAGAGAAGACCGTGTTCGTGCTCATCTTCTCCGGCCAGGTTCAAGATCCCGAGCTCGTCGCAAATCGGATGATTGCAGGCTTTCACGGCTTTTTATGCGAGCCTTTCACTCTCGAGTCGGTGACAGAAATGGCAGCCCTGTCGGCGAAGGTAAGCCAGCAGCAAACTCTGATTCGGATGAAAGCCGCGACCGGCATCTTGCTGAGTGATGTCGGCGATCGCCCATCCAATCAGCATCCGGCGGTGCCGCTCGACCTCCTCCAGGAGTCTCAGGATGCTTGCACGAGGTATAATGAGGAAACGAACGAGTCGATAACGATGATTCTTGCCGGAATTCTGAAACGCGGTGGAATCAAAGAAAGATTGAACGGAGTTCGCACACTGAAAGATCGCGGTCGCTCGGTTCGCGAACCTGTCCGAGTTTTTCTCCGTCGGCTCTTTCCCAATCGCCGCGATATTCGCCCACGCTAAGGCGCTTGCGGACCGACCTGAACAGCGCTGGAGCTGAGCAGCCTGCTCGATCCGACACCACGCCGACGATGCTCCTGCCAGATTCCGTCGGCAGAGCGGAGCTGATTGAGCACGCTGCCGTGCTCGTATGCCGGGACGTTTCCGAGCTCGAGCGCGTTCGCTTCAAGGTCTGACAGAGTTTCCTCCTCCGCAGGACCAATGATCAGCTTAAAACGTCCGTTGCTGATTGCCCTGAACGTCCCTTCGACCCCGCTGGTCATGAAGATCAGTCGATTCGGCGGAAGGGTTGCGAGAATGTTGTAACCGTCGAGCTCGGGCTGATCCTCAATTGCAATACCCGCCAAGCTGAGCAGCGTCGGCGCAATGTCGACATGGGAGGTGGGTTGGCTGACTGAAAAAGGTTCCGTGATCAGGCGAGGATAGCTCAATACGAACGGCACTCTGGTCAACTCTTCGTAGACTTGATTCGAATGTGCCTGGAGACCGTGAAGGAATGGGAACGTTTCCCCGTGATCGCCGGTGATGAGCACGATGGTGTCCTCGAACCGCCCGCGAGACTGCAGCTCGCGCATAATTTTACCGATGAGCGCATCGTTTTGAGTTACTGCACGAGTGTAGCGGCGATAGCTGTCGGTCTCGTTAATCCCGGGTGTCGGATACGGAAAGTGAGGTTGTTCCGTGCGGAAATAAAAGAAAAAGGGCCCGGGTGTTTTTTCGAGCTGGTCAAGAAGCGCTCGCAGCGCGGGGAATCGCGCCCCCAAGTTCTTCTGCCTCAATACCTCGAGCGAGTTGCCGTCTACATGGTAGTCGACCGCTGAATTTTCGAGCAGCTTGAACTGTTCCCACTGCCTATTGTTCCCGTCGAAAAAGCTAGCCGTGCGGTATCCTGCATTCTTGAAATAGCGAAAGAGGTTCTTCTCCTTGATCTCGTCCACGTGCGCGGTGGCGGTCTCTCCACGAGACGCGGGATAGAGCCCCGTCAAGATTGACCAGTCAGAATTAATCGATGCGCCGCCGCAGCTACTGTGGTGCATGCGCAGAGACAGCCCCGATCGCATCAAGGCGGAGAGCTCGGGCGTGCCGACAGCAAACGACGCGTCGGAAAAAGGAGAAAGATAGGCTGCGCTCGTGCTCTCGAGCACGATCAGAAGGACGCTCGGCGGGACCGGCGGATGCTTCAGCGGGACCAACTCTTGCGGAATAAATTCACGTTCGCTGAGCAGCGCTCTGAGCGGAATATGTTTGCCGGGTAAGCCGCCTGCCGGCTCGGGTTGTTCCACGAGCGACAGAACTGTATCTGCCCGTTCCGCATGCTCGGCACATGCAGTCCAAAGCACGATGCCGGCGAGACACAGAATTACTGCTCGACCTGATCTGGAACGCTGTTTGCGCGCGAGACGCGGCATCAGGATCGAACCGACGGCGCCCCAGCAAAACGCGAGAAGGGCTCTCCAATCCACGATGAACCGGAGCTCGCTCACCCCGTCAAGACCGGTGAAAAAATCCCAAGCATCGCCGAACCGATTCCTGGTGAACGGGAAACCGAAGTAAAGCCAATGAATATCGGATGCCGTAGCGTACGCGAGCACGAGAATGATTCCCGCGAGGGACGCAATCCGTAATCCACGACGATCACTACTCGCTGCGCCGCTGATCATGAAGATGAGTAAGAGAAGGGTTGTAAAGATTATTCCCGAAAGATGGAGTGTGTAGTGTTGACAGTGGAAGAAAAGCAGACGCCCGACGAAGTGAGCTCCCAAGACGAAAAACAGCGCGACTGAGGAATTCTTACGCAGAGCGGTCACAGCGGATTGTGCAATGTAGTTCAATCTCGTCATCGTGAAGCTCGTTCACTCGAAGCCCGCATCTATCAGATCTTCCCGGATGATCTCGGCAGCTCGTTGTGCCCGTTGGTCGAGCGCACTCCTTGAATCGAGTGGCAAACGCCGATGCGTCGCATAACTGGCGTCGGCTTGTTTCAGCAGATTCTTGCGGAAAACCGTAAGCCATCCGCTCCAGGTCGTCTATATCGAATTATAGTGCTGATCTTATGTGGTCATTCTCCCGTGGATGCTCAACATCGAAAATCAGTTAAGGAGAAGCAGTTGGACACCGATCAGTTGGTGACAGGCAGTTCACGAAGACCCCCACTATGGAGATGGAGTTATGTTCAAGAAGATACTGTTCACCGGCGCAGCGATGGCGATTCTTTGCTCGGATGCACTGGCGGACGTAAAAATCAGCAATGCCTCGAAATACATTTTCACCGCCGTGTACTTTGCGCCCACCAGCATGCGCGATTGGGGTGAGAATCACCTCGGCAAGCAAACGCTGAATCCCGGAGACACTCTCACTCTCACAGGCGTTACGCCGGGGACTTGGGACGCGCAGATCGTTTACGAAAAGAAGGGCAGCGACAAAGAATACGTCTGCGAGATCAAAGAGGTCGATCTGGACGAGAAGGGAGACAAATCTGCCTTCGACACCAAGACTCTGGACGGTTGCGAAAAAGCGACAACAGAAGAGCATAAGGACGACGAAGACGAAGACGACGATAGCAATGAGAAGTAAGTAATCTCATCTTCCTGCCTGCCGCATTCGCGCGGCAGGCCGTCCTTTTCTCCTCTCGTTGCGCACCACTTCTTTCCACGCTCAGGCTGTTTCTCACTCAGTTACCTCGTCCATTCACGCGTGCCGCGATTTCTGCGCCTTCGTGCATTCAACGACCTATCGAGGTTCGTAGGTGAGTGATTCACCTTTCGGACCGTGCTACAGAAAGAAGAGATAATAAGTCTTCTTTCTGGAGCCGAGCTATGCAGATCGATCTCAAAGGCAAAAAGGTTTTGGTAACTGCAGCGACCTACGGCCTTGGTCTGGCATGTGCCGAAGCATTTGCAATGGAAGGGGCGGATCTTTTTGTCTGCTCTCGGGACGAGGCGCGGGTTGACTCTACGATAGCGAGCTTATCGAAGAACGGTGCCTCGTCAGTGTCGGGCACGCGCGCGGACCTTACCAGCGGCACTGATCTCGATACCCTGATTCGTGTGGCGAACGAACGGCTCGGATACGTAGATGTCCTCGTTCTGAACACCGGTCATCCGCCGACCCGGCCGCTCCTTAGCGCAACCGATGAGGAGTGGCAGCATGGAATCGATCTGATCCTTAAGCCCGCCATCAAGCTGACAAAAGCACTTCTTCCCGCGATGCGTCAGCGCGGCTTCGGGCGACTCATTTATATGGGCTCCGTCTTCGGTCTGCAGCCGGAGCCGTCATCGATTATTCAGAGCACCTTGCGCACCGGCCTGAATGCTTTCGCGAAGTGTGTTGCGGCGGAGGGAGCGGCGGACGGTGTGACGGCGAATGTGATCTGTCCCGGCTATTTCCTCACGCCGCTGACTGACTCACTCGCTGGACAATATGCGGAAGAAGCCGGAGTGTCGCGTGCACAGATACTCGAGCAATGGAGAGACATCGCTCCCGCGAAGAGATTCGGAGAGGTGGGAGACCTTGCTGCGCTAGTGACGTTTCTCGCGTCGTCCCGCGGTGCCTTCATCAATGGTACGGCGCTTACGATCGATGGCGGCTTTCTGAGGCAGTATTAGAGTTTGGAGCTGGTGTCTGAATCTCGACGCACAGAGACTCCGGCGCAGCGATGCGCAAAAGAGACGGAGAGGAACTTCTTCCTCAGTAAAAACAGGATGCCGTCCGTTCGGTAGAACGCCTCCGCGGATGTTTTTTGAGGACATCCGCGGAGGGGGGATCAGCCGACGCAGAGGGACGTGTCTTTAGCTTTTCGGCTTGAACACGAACCCGAGCGCCGTCGCTCCGACAACAACCGCCCCCACGCACGAAAGCGTGTTGGCGTTCCGACCGGCCACCACGAGGGGGTCGGTGGAGAGCTGCGTCATCGACTCGCGATCCTCCGCGCGAGCGATCTGCTTGCATTGCCCGAGGCAGAAGCCGTAGGCAGCGCAGGTCAGAACGGCGAAAGCCACGATCTTGAACGTCCGTCGAGACATAGGAACCTCGAAAGCTCAAAGGGTGCTCGCTCCGTGGGTGCGGACAGGCAGGTTATCCGTGACCGGCCTACCGGGTCGTCCTGAGACGCTCCGAAAGACCGGTCGTGAAAACACGAAAATCAGAAGTTCTTCTACCGATATAGGTGCGGTTCATGGCCGCTGAAAAGGTCGATTCGCGAGAGTATATCGAATGTTATGCAGAGCGTTGCGGGCCTAGTTGCAAATACCGCAGCGATTGATGCGTAAAGCGTGTCCGGGTGTGAGAAACTCGCTCTCCGCACTGCGGCAGCTAGGGTAGGGTGCATTGCCGCAAAGGCGACACTTGCTCCTGACTCGGATGAATGGGACGGTCCACCGTTCAAGACGAGAGAGGATTCCGAACATGCGACTGATTATCGTGCGACACGGCGAGACTGACGCGAACGTCAATGGCGTGCTGCAAGGACATCAAGACAACCCGCTCAATCATCGGGGGCGGATTCAAGCGAAACGAGTAGCCCACCGGCTCGCTGACGAGCCGATGGACGCCCTGTACTCGAGCGATCTATTACGTGCGATTGAAACTGCTCGAGCAATCTCATCTGCTGTTGGAGTCGACTTGGAGACTTCGCACGAGCTGAGAGAGCGTTCTTACGGCGAGTTCGAAGGCCGACCGGTACATGAATACAGATCGGCTTTGGCAGCTTCGGGCTTGCAACGGGAAGAGTTCGTTCCGCTCGGCGGAGAGAGCGTCGTGCAAGTCGAGGCGCGGGTGTCTAAATTTTTATCGGATCTCCGAGAACAGTTTGCTATGAAGACGGTCACGCTCGTTGCACATTCGGGAACGAATCGAGCCCTGCTCAAGATCCTGCTCAACAAGCAGTACTCCGACTGGCTTTCGATCGAGCAGGACAACGCATGTGTGAATATCTTCGAGATTTCACGCGATGGGGTGAAACCGGTGACCGTGAACTGCACGGCGCACCTCGCACCGAATGACAAGCATCAGTGAGCTATTCCTTCCCGGAGAGTTTGTCTGCGACTGGGTGAGCGTTTCGCAGCCCTTTTTAAGTTATAGGGAGGCCGCCAAGGGGATTATTCGCGGACGGATGAAGGGAGCCTAACAAGTCGCGGGACAGCCGAGCGGTCCTGCGCGATCCGTGCTAGTCTAAACATCCGAGAGAGCCGATCGCGGTCCTCGTAACGTTATTCCGCTAAAGGATTCTCAATCAGGAATGGACGACAAACGCCAAATGCTTCGTCACTTCTTGGGTGCACTCGCTTATCGTACCCAAAAAGCGTTGCGGGGTGCGCCTGAAACTTTTGGCGAGTTCGATCCGGGCAAAGGGGTACGCACGCCCAAGGAGATAGTCCGACATATGACTGGCGTAATTTCATATGTTCCAATTCTTTTCGACGGCGAACGCCTTCCGTCTGATCCGCTGCCTTCCTTGAACGATGAAGTGTGCCGGTTTCACGAAGTCCTGAAACAAATTTCTCAACTCATTGAAAGCGGGATCCCGTTTCAGGAGGGTATACGGGCCGAACAGCTCCTCCAGGGACCGTTGTCAGACGCGATGTCCCACGCAGGCCAGCTCGCGATGTTGAGACGTTTGGCGGGCAACCCGATTCCTCCCGAAAATTTCGTGTTCGCTCAAATTGATTCGGAACGACTTGGAGCGGATCAGCCCGAACCGGCCCGTCCTTCCGAAGTTTGGAACGAAGCGCCACCGGGATGGGTTGCGCCTTCGACAAGAAACAAAACGGCATAACGAGTCTAGGGACCGCATGAACGGCCCGCTGCGATCTGTGGGAATTGCAACTTCGTAGAGGGCCGCTCAGCGGTCCTCGTAACGTCATCCCTTTAAATGGACACACAAAAGAAGCGGCTCAAATTTTACCTGAATGTAGAAGACGAGAAGCGCGTCTCCGAGTTGTTACGGACGTCCATTCCGCACATTGCATTCGTGGACGGCCAGCGATGGCAAAAACCGGAACCGCCGCTAGTTCCAAATATCGAATCAGCAACTTCGTCTGCGGTGTATCTTTGGGATCGGGCGGTGGTGGAAACTCTTCCCTGCTCTCCATTGGCTAAACCGTACGGTGTATACACGCACCAAGGTCCTACATCCGGGCTAGTCGTTCAGATGGTACGGTCGGCAATGAAAGAGAGTGTCTTAACGATGGGTCAGCTGACCGTTGGATTCGACGATGAGTCTCTCGCTCCAACATTCGACGCGATGTTCAAATGCTTCAGAAAACTCGGAGTGCAAAAGCTATCCTGCATGGCGCCCGACGGAACATGTATACGTCGGGGCATCGGAGGATACATTGTTGGTGAGGCAACCCAGAGGTTTTGCCGTGGTGGTGGTCGTTTAGAAGCATCCGCTCGCAACTACTTCACAATCGAGGGATAACAATCGTGGGGAGCTCACGGTAGCACTGAAGGCTTCCAAAGCTCCCGCTAACGTCATACGTCGGAATGCATGTCCGATGAATAGTTCAAATCCGATGTAGCGTTATCTTGGTCGATAATCCAGCTACGAAAATTACTCAATCCGGCAACTCTTTCAGGGACAACGCAGGTATCTAGTTCTAGCGGTACGAATTATCCAAATAACGATCCTCTTCGTAGCCACTTCTTTCGCGGGCTAGGAAAAGTTGGTCGAACCAAACCTGCCAAGTTGCGTCGACCGAATATCAAGACATTGCGGGCGACGAAAGCAGCTATTCCTTCCCGAAGAGCCTCTCTGCGACTTCCGGTTGAGCGTTTCGGAGCGCTTTAATTTCGTCTGCGGTCGCGAGTTTCTTGGCAACCCCTTGGAGACGTTCGAGCACCTGCGGATCCTTCTCTGCTCCGGCTTGCTTCGCAAGACCGGACAGAATGTGGTAGCGCGCTGAACGGAGTTTGTCGCGTTCTTCGGGGTTCTTGGCTGAGGTCTCGTCCTTCAGAAGCCGTTCCCCGATGCGCTCGAGCGTTACGGCTACGTCGGTGCGGACGTCTCCGTCCTTGTGTTCGAGCAGTTTGGTGACCTGTTCAATTGTTTGCCGACCCCGAGTGGGGGAGAGGTTCACTACCGTGCGGATCGGCGCAAGCCCCGCCTTGATTGAGCGTGCATCGTCTGCGCTCAACGCGGGAATCTCTGTTTGTTCGAACGGAACTTTGTATTCTTTCTTGGGGTCCAGCCCTTCTTGTTTTCTCTCGGCCTGTTGCTGTGCCTGCTGTGGTTGCATGTAAGCTCCACTCCTTTTCGCTTCGTTGATTTCTAGACTTGTTCAAGTGTTATGGCTCCTCAGGGAAAGAAGTTTCGTGCGGGAACCACGATAACCCAGTTGTAGTTTGATGGTTCTCGGAAACGTGCGTAAGCTTCTGTCAACTTTGGAAGTAACGGTCTCTCCTTAAGCGCCGAAACCAAGCCGTATAGCTCGAGACCACCTCTTCCCTTCCCAACAGAGGTCGATGAAACTGCAAACAGCACTGATACATCTCGCGGCGTGCGCCGCTCTGTTCGGAAATCTCGCATGCAGTGGGGACGCGACGGAAGATACGGAGCATGATGCTGGCGGGTCGCTCGGTGTCGAGATTGTTCAAGCCTCGGGCGAGGACTTTGGACCGGCGTTCGAATCGGCTCGCTCTCTCGGTGTGCAGTTCGGGCAAGTGTTTATTCCATGGGATGACATCGAATCATCTCCCGGGACATTCGCGTCGGAGACCCTCATCGATGCGAGTAGCTTTTATGCGTCTCAGTCCTTGCCTCTGCTCTTAACCATCGCACCAATCGATACGAACAATCTTCGTGTACCGAAGGACCTTCAGGAGAAAGCATTCGCTTCAAGCGAAATGAAAGATCGCTTCCATGCGCTGCTTGATTTTGTCTTCTCGCAGATCGGTGATGTCGAGCTCGTGGCGATAGCGATCGGAAATGAGGTCGATGGATATCTCGGTGAGGACACTGCCCGCTGGTCCGATTATGAAAGTTTCTTGCGCGACGCGGTGAGCTACATTCACTCGAAGCGACCGCACCTCCGAGTCGGAACGGTCTTCGGATTTGACGGCCTTCTCTCCGCGCGAAGTCAGCGGTTGCTCGCGGTCTCCGACGTTGCAATGACTACATATTATCCCCTGGGCCCAGACTTCTCAGTTCGCCTGCTCTCCGATGTGCCGCGTGATTTCGATGCGATGACCGCTGCGGCTGGGGGCCTGAAGTTGATTGTCACGGAGTGCGGATTCCCCTCGGCCCCGGTCGTTGGATCATCCGAGCGCCTCCAATCCGATTTCGTTTCCGCTGTGCTCGACGCTTGGGATTTTCACGGGGAGCAGATACCTCATCTATCTTATTTCAGTCTCACTGATTACGCGCCGGCGTTCGTCTCCGAGCTCGGGGGCTACTATGGGATTCGTGACCCGAAGTTTCTTGGCTATCTCGGCAGTCTTGGTCTCCGAAGGTCGGATGGAACTGTGAAGCCGGCGTTCCAAACGCTACGGGCCGCGCGCATTCAGTAGGGTGTCGACCGCGCCCCCGTGCTAGAGTCATGCCGACTGAGTGATCTCAGAAGACGGACGAGCATGGTAGACACCTACAGGAGACACGCCGCAATCTGCGCGAAATTCTATGAGCTAAGCTTGCGGAGCGAAGATGTGGCCACCTTCGCTTTCAATACCATCGAAGCTCATCCGTCCCAGCGCGCACTCTTTGTCGGTGGAATGTTCGACATCGCCGGAGAACTTACTGGACGAGGGCTTGTGCTGACAGTCGTGGACTATACGTCCGAGATGGTCGAAATCGGGCAACAGAGGCTTCCCGAGATCGATGTTGCGCGCGCCGATCTTCGCGATTTGCCTTTCGATCGAGAATTCGACCTGATTTTTGTAATTGGGAGAGTGTTCACTCACATGTTGAATGACTTCGACCTGACCCGTGCCATTCGGGGCTGTTTCCGCGCGCTCAAGCCGGGAGGCAGATTGCTCGCGGACAACTACGAAAGCTCCCGAATCGAAGTCACAAACTATTTTAACGGGGTTCTGGAGTATGAAAATGCGGGCGCGGCAATCGTCCGCAGGTCATCAACTCGTCGAATCTCGGAATCTCCTCGAATCGTGCGTTGGGACGCCGAATATTCGGGCCGCTTCGGCTCGGAACCGTTCCGCTTCCAGGATTCGATGGAACATCGCGCTTTCGAGCGAGCGGAATTCGCGGAGCATCTTCGGCTCGCGGACTTTGACGTGATCGCTCAGGGCGACAATTTTGATGAGACGAGCTTTTATACCGTCGCGGCTCGAAAACGGGAGTAGGGGTGAGCTTTGAGAGACCCCCTGTTCACCGAACTGAGAGCAGACTACGAGCGGTTCAAAGCAAAGCGGTTTTCTGAACAGCTTCTGCGAGTAGCCAACTCGATGTTTGCTGTCTTTACGTATTGGAATCTCGTCCGCGGCTGGCTTGCCGAGAGGAGTGAGCCGTCGATTGAGGATGTCGTAATGATTGCAGTGGTTTGCTTGAGCGGTGTTGTTTTCGGCCTTCTCCTGCTGCTGCGATTCCAGCGGCGAGCTCAACTGATCATCCTGCCGGCGACAATTCTTGGATTTCTTTGCACCGCCGAGACGAATGCGGCGAGACAGGCTGGCATTGTGCCGGTCTTTGCTTGTATTATTCTTCTCATCGTGCGGTTGGTCATTGCCACCGCAAACCGCCTCAACAGACTCTGATCCGACGAGCGTACCGATGAATATCTCGATTCGAAAAGCATTGGACAAAGATATCCCCTTCGTCTTGAACCTGATTGCTCAGGCGGATATGTCTCCCGACAATACGCTCTCTCCCGCGCAGGCGACCGAGCTATTTCACAATATCGAGCGAACGGGATGTCACACGATTTACGTTGCCGAGTCCGCAAACGAAGTGATTGGCACTTTTGCTCTGGTAGTAATTCAGCAGCTTTCCCACAGCGGTGCGAGGTCGATGATCATCGAGGATGTCGTGGTCCGGTCAGATCTCCAAGGGCAGGGTATCGGGCAACAGATGATGCGCTTTGCAACCGATCAGGCAAAGGCACTGGGTTGCTATAAGGTCTGTCTCTCAAGCGGGACTGCCAGGATTAAGGCGCACGAGTTCTACGAGCAGATGGGGTTCAAGAAGGACGGCTATCGGTTCGCGCTGCCGCTGAAAAGTTAGGCGAGAGATTTTCCCCCAACGTTGATTGGAGAAAAACATCATGGGACATTCAACAAATGTCACTGTCGTTGGTTGCGGCGTCGCGGGTCTCACAAGCGGTATTCGTTTGCTCGAAGCCGGATACGACGTCGAGATCATCGCGAGAGAGGACTTGCGTCGCACATCTGATGTGGCAGCCGCTTTCTGGTATCCGTTTCGAGCAGAGCCTCGAGAGAGACTGATTCCTTGGGCGGACCGAGCCTATCGCGAGTTTCGTTTGCTTGCAGAGGACGAGTCCACCGGCGTAAACGCGCTACCGATTCGCCATTACTATACTGCTGCAAGCGCGCCGGAGGCTTGGTGGACCGGGTCGGTGGAGGGATTTTCATCTCTCGACCCTGACCAACTACCAGCCGGATATCAAAGCGGGTTCACGTACACTACCTACCTTTCGGATACCTCAAAATACATGCCCTACCTTCGTGAGCGCTTCGACGATCTAGGTGGCAGAGTAACTCTTCACGAGATCTCGACTCTCGAGGAGCTTCTTGATGCTGACCGACTCGTTGTGAATTGCACGGGTGTGTGGGCTGGAACGGTCGCGAATGATCCCCTAGTCTTGCCGATCCGCGGCCAGATCCTTCGTGTACGGCGACCGGAGTGGATGCCTATGCAGGTTCTCGACGGTGACGGTGTAGCTCTCATTTGCCGCTCAGGCGATTGCATCATCGGTGGAGCCAACGAGGATGGCAGCTGGGAGAGAGAGGCAAGACCTGCTGATCGGCAAACGCTGCTCGACCGTGTCGCGCGTCTTTGCCCCGAGCTCGTGAACCCGGAGATCCTCGAAGACAAAGTTGGCTTGCGGCCGGGCAGGCCGGAAGTGCGGGTGGAGCTCGAGAAGCGTTCGGGGGCGACGGTTATTCACAACTATGGGCACGGGGGCGCGGGCTTCACGCTTTCCTGGGGCTGTGCCGAAGAAGTTGTGAAGCTGGCGTCGGATGCGAGTAAGTAGTGCGATTTGCGCGCGCGGTGCGGGGGACTTCGGAATGACATGGAGCCAGCTAAGAAAGAACGCTCGTGAATTCCTTTGCCCAGTCCTGGCGAAGCGGATCGATTACCATCTCACCAGCTACCATCGTGACCAGAGCGAGTCAGGCGAAGATCGACGTTATCTCGGAAGAGGGTGGATCACGCTCGACGGGGAAGAGATTGCCAACTTCTCGGGAAAAGCCGTTCACCTTCAAAGCGAAGGACACCAGGCGGAGGAGGGGGACCGACAGGACCTGTACGAGGCGATTAAAATCTACCCTCAACTTTCCATTGATGAAGCACTCAGCTCTGCTTCGCCCGTGATACAGGGAATGGCTTTGTTCGACCGTAGAGTTGGCAAAAAGCGGTTAGCGAAATATGCTTTGGAAGGGAGGCCTCCGTTCGTGGAGCGTTGTTTTCAGATTCGGTGCGAAGCTGAAGGTTTGGAGCTCCGCCCCGAAAGTTCATCCCCTCGCACTTGAAGGCAGAAACTCCTCGACAGCCAATGCCGGAGACCGATTGTGAACGACAAAACATGTTTGACGTGCCGGGAGCAATTCGAGGTCTTTGAGCGGGACAGGATGTTCTTCGAGCGATACTCCTTGCCCGAGCCGACGTTGTGTCCAAACTGTCGGCAGCGGCGCCGAGCTGCGTTTCGGAACTCCCGTTTTCTCTACCGACGTGACTGCAATGCCTCAGGGAAGCAGGTCGTTTCGCTTTATTCATCCGAGAAGCCGTATACGGTCTACGATACCGCCATCTGGTGGTCGGATAGCTGGGACGGACGCGACTTCGGAATGCCGATAGACTTTACCCGGCCGTTTTTCCCCCAGTTCGAACAGCTCATGCTTTCGGTGCCTCGCCCCGCGCTATTCAACAAGGGGAGCGAAAACAGTGCTTACACGAACCACGCCGTGTACAACAAGAACTGCTACATGTGCTTCAATGCCGGGTACTGCGAAGATACCCTGTACTCGGGTGATGTGGTCGTGCAATGTCGAGACTGCGCTGATCTTTCGAATGTGATCGGCGGAGAGTTGCTCTACGAGTGTGTTGACTGTACTCAGTGCTACGGAAGCACGCACCTTCATCGTTGCGTCGGTTGCAGAGACAGCCGCTTTCTTTTTGACTGTCGGGGCTGCAGCAATTGCTTGCTTTGTTTCAATCTACGAAATCGTTCGTATTGCATCGAGAACGAGCAGTTGACGCGGGAGGAGTACGAAGCGCGGATTGCGAAGATCGAGTTCGATTCGCGGCGGGTCCAGCGCGAGTTGAACGAGCGGTTTCAACACCTCATTGCCACGGCTGCCGTGCATCCGGCGACGGTTCTCCAGTCTGCGGAGAACTGCTTAGGCGATTACATCAATCAGTCAAAGGACGTATTTCTGTCGTATGACGTAACCTCGTGTCGGGATGTTCGATACTGCTACGACGTGTGGGACATTACGGACGGCATGGATCTTTATCAAACGATGGACAAGGCCGAGGAGCAATACGAAACACACGCCTCGAGCGTTTCGAAGCTCGCGTTCTTCTGTAATGTCTCGCACGAGAACCATTCCATCCAGTATTGCGACCATTGTTTCAATTCGGATAATTTATTCGGTTGTGTCGGGCTAAAGCGCCAGCGATATTGTGTTTTGAACGTGCAGTATTCTGAAAGTGAGTATCGCATCCTGCAGGCTCGAATCATTGCGCACATGCGCGAAACCGGCGAGTATGGCGAGTTCTTCCCTGCAGCTCTCTCGCCCTTCGGCTATCCGGAAACGATGGCGCAGCAATATTATCCGCTCCAAGAAGCCGAGGCGCTGAAACTCGGCTTTCGTTGGGCGGAGCCGGCGGTGACACCTCTCTCCGTGACGACTTTGTCGCCTGATGCCGTTCCAGACAAGTTAGCGGACGTTCAGGACGGGCTCGTCCAACAGGCGGTGATGTGTGAAAAATCCGGCAAGCCGTTTCGAATTACCGCCCAAGAACTGACATTGTATCGCAAGCTGAGCGTTCCTCTTCCGACTCTCCATCCAAATGAGAGAGCGGCAGCTCGCGCAAGCTCTCGGAATCCGCGGGCGCTCCGCGAAACGATCTGCAACGACTGTAGGCAGCCCGTCCAAAGCTCCACATCCATCGAGCGAGCGCCCACCGTTCTTTGTGACAGCTGTTACCTGCAGCGTATTCAGTAACGAAAAGAATCCTGACTGAGCCGGGCAAGCTGTTCGCGGATATACCCCTCCTGACGGTGGCACTCGTCGATGCAGACCACTCCTTAACCACATTGGTATTCCCGTCAAATTTAAGGTCATCGCCGACGCTCGGGCGTGCATAATCTACGAGAATCCATCTGGGAAGAACACGCAATCGCGCATACTCAGTTGTCCTGAGCCGACGGCCGAAGATGCGCCAACGCCTTGGTTTTTTTCTGTGAGAGTGAATTCGAGGGAAACGTTTGTGCAAGTCGAGCGACTTGCAGAACCGTTTCCCTTTGATTCGTAGGCCTCGAAGGACCTCGGACAATGAAGTGCCATACGTTCGGGCACAGCGGTCTCAAGGCTGGAATCGCTCGGTCCAACTGTCTGGGGAATAGCTGGTTCTTCAAGGACCAAAGCTTCCTGGGCGGCCCTGTTCCGCTTTACTCCTGTGGGCTCAATCGCCATGAGCGCTCGACCCCTGAGTTCTCCGGGGACGTGATGTGCGATGCGGTGCCGGACGCGACTGCGATTCATGGGGACGTCTTCCTCGTTCTGAGTCGACCGCGTGACGACGACCACGGTGTCCATCTCGTGAGAGTCGACACCGAGTGGCAGCTCACGCGGGCCACTCAGGGCCTTCGACAGGAACCTCGTCCCTGGGACCTCCGCGGAACTTCAATCTCGGCTCGTTGCCGGGATTGGACGAACGGACTCGTCGTCCTGCACCGCGATCTCCTCGTGATCGTTCAGCCGCGATTTCGGAGCTCCGGTCGGACAGGGTTCTTCGAGCCGATCGTGCTGCACGCTTCGTGCGAGCCGGACAAACCCGAACCCGCGACCTTCGCATTCGGCGACGGCACCCGGTATCGGGCGCTTATCGCCGGTCGTCAGACGAAGACCGTCGTTCTGGGCTAACCGGACCCTGGGGGGAGAGGCTCACCACCTCTCCCCTCCTAGGTTTTGCGTTCGCGTCTTCGTCAACTTTCTGCTTGTTCGTGGCTCAGCTCACGAATCAGTTCGGTTCGGTCATAACCTCTCAGGAGTGCGCACCCCCACGCCGCGAGTCCTCAGTGCACACGATATAGAGATTACTCTTTAGGATGGCACTCAGACTCGAACACGATAAAATTGTCCGCATAACGCCGACTCGCCGGTTTCGATCGGTCGCATTTCAACGCAAAGAGGCGGCGCGGAGGCGTGATCTAGGCGGGCAAAAAGCAAGTTTTCACGATCGAGCACACACGCCACCGCTAGCGCCGTCAGCACTCACTTAAAACTCGCACTTTAGAAGCTCGTATCTTGCTTAGAACTTGTAGTTCTCAGGGTAAGGCGTGAAAGGCCCAGGGGGTCGATACGTTCCAGGGGGAAAGACGACATCTTTCTCCCCGCGTAGGTAACGTTCAGAAGCGTCTTTGTATTGCCAGTAGATCGGAAAGAACTCTTCGCAATACTCTCTAATTGTCTGCCAACGTTTCGACAAGACAAGCGGTCGCTCGTCGTTCCGCTTGCTCTTCTTTGTAGTCTTCGGAACGGCCCCGCAGTCACACGCTCGAGCAGCTTGCGGGTTAAGAACTTGTGGCCCTTTGCTTTCCAGTCAGCGACTAAGGCTTGTCTCCGGAGCTCCACCTTCTCGAGCATCATCTTCGCGTATTCTTCTTGCGACAGATGGTCATACCCAGGCACTCGGTCATAGCGAAGAGTATACTCATCCATGAAGTCTCTCTTCTTCAGCTTGCGATTGTATCGCTTTCGTTCGTTGTATTCTCCTCGGCGGAACACTTTGACCGTTCGCTCTCTGCCCCAGATCGCATCAAAGAACGAGTTATAGCCGGGGTAATCCTCAATGTATTCAGTGAGACCTGATTTTACCGGCTGCAGAGCGGCATACAGAAACTGCTCTTCGATATCCTCCGCGTTCACGAGTGCCTGCGCGGAATATCGTCGCTCAAACAGTGGACCACCCGGAAACCCGGGGACGAACCGTCTTACGCCGTTAACAAAGCGTGAGCCGAAATCACGCTGGAACGCCGCACGGTTGCACCCTGGAAAGCGCGAGACGTGGTGGTAGTGATTGCCCTGCATTACAAAAGCGTAAAGCTTTGTGTCGAATTTGGTGCAGTATTTAGCGAGCATCCCGAGTGCGTATTCTTCAAGCAGCCGGTTATTCACAAACCAGAGCTGAGAGTTAATACAGCGTGCCGTGACAAAGGAGCCGTATTTCGGGTGTTCTATACGGAGGGGTTGTGACTGAGTCTTTTTTCCAAACAGACTTTTCAGTTGAGCGCTTTCGATAGACATACAAACACCCTGATTCTGGGCGCACCCCTCCCATGCCGTGGCTACACACGGCGTTTCAGAGGAAGCTGGCGGCTAAATCGCGAATTTCTCTTCGCTACCGGTGTTCTCGTTCAAAACGGCAAAGTCGTTTCAGCGAAACTCGATATCGACTGCCTTGAGGACTCGGGGTGGGGGCGGAGCCCGCCTCGATATTCGCGAACGGAATTCCCGTTGGATCCTCGAGGACTGAAAATCTCATGATCGGCGAGTCGTTGACGCTTTGAATCGCGGCTCATCAAATCCTCACAAATCTCAAACAGCCCTCACACCAAGCCCTAAGGGAGGCGTAACGTCCCTCCGGTAATCCCCAGAGCGCTCACAGTGAGCAGGTTTCAAGCGGTTGAACGAAGCCTCGATCTCTCCAGGCGCAGTTTCTGTAGAACGAATCATTCGCGGCATTGTTGAGGCCTCCTCTCACCACGGCCGTGAACGAAGCAAAAGGTTCTCTTTTTCGTTTTTCTCAAATTTCGTTCGTATGTCGTGCGCATCATTCTGTGCGCGTGTTCCTTTTCCCGATCCCCGAGCCCTCGCTTTTCGAGCAGGTGAGTAATCCGCTGAGATCAGCGGATCGCTCATCTGCTCAACGGAGTGGGTGTGAACTATCGTCCTTGGGTTTCGGTTTCAAAGGAGCAGTCATGAACTTCCACAACTCATCTCGGGATCTCGGCTCGGTCGAGACAGTCGCGTTCGGAGCCGGTGTCCTCGTGCGTGCGTTGCCTGCGCAACTGCTTCACGAAGCCGGGAAACACCGTTCGCTCGTTCTCTGTCAGCGTCGTCACGATTGGCGCGTCGATGCCTGGGATCAGTATCGCGGCTACAACGTCGACATCTACCCGCGTGACGGCGGGCCGGCAGAGCGCCACTGGAACGAATCGGTGGCTGCTTGGTTGGCGATGGACCGTCAGTGGAGCGACCTGCTCGAGCTTGCAGCGTCGCCGACGCTTCAGACGGTCATCTCGAACACCGGCGAGGATACGTTCCACCTCCGAAAGGAGTGGCTCAAGCCGCCTGTCGGTCTGGAGACGGAACATCCGAATCCGGAGTTCTTCCTCGGCCAGCTCCTCGTGTTCCTCCTTCACCGCTACAAGTCAGGCGCTGGTCCGATCTTCGTGCAACCCGCTGAGCTTCTCATCGAGAACGCGGGTCTGCTCAGGGCGTCGCTTCTGACGTTGGCGGACACCTGGTTGTCGCGATCGCGCGACCACCACGGATTTCTGGAGTATCTCCGGAATGAAGTGAAGTTCCGGCGCACTCTCGTTGATCGATTGACGCCCGAAGCCAACATCACCCCGAGGGACGGCAATTCGCTGGACCTGGTGACGGAGAAGTACTGTCTCTACGCGGTCGAGCGGCACGGCGATGAGCCCGCCTGGTGCGACCATGATCGCGCGATCATGACGACCGATCCGCGGCCCTACGCTCGGCGCAAGATCGTGCTGGTCAACGCCTGGCGTTCGCTCTTGGTGCAGCACGCTCTGCACCATGGTGTCGACACGAATCTGCCGTTCAGCGTCCTGATGAATCGGAAGGGACTCGATGGCTTCCGTGAGCATCTGCTCTACGGCGAGCTGCTCCCGACCGTTGTCGACGATACTCCCCGCAGCCGACGCTTCGCGTGGCGGGCGGCAGAGCGCTTCAAGGTGGAACCGGTCGCCTCGAGGATCATCAAGGTCATGGGAGGCGATCGGCTTGGGCATCAGCGCAAGTTGATCGCTCGGAGCCGTCAGCTGCTCGATCTCTTCAATACGAAGTTCAAGGGAATTCCGCCTCTCACAGCAGAAATCCTGAGCACTGCCGGCTTGAACGCCGAGGCGCTGCTCGAACAGGAGCGTCGTGATCGGGCCACTCTCACCGAGCAGATCGCCGCTGTCGCCTAACCTCGGCAGAAAATCGGCGCGAACGGAGCTCAACAGGTTCTTCTGAACAGGTTGATGCTTCGCTTCGCGCCGAAAACTTTTCAACGCTCCTCTCAAACCGAGGCTAGCTACGAGCGGCGTCGTTTCTCTTGAATGTCGCTCGCGAGAATAATGCAAATGAGCGTGATTCCACCTCCCGCAGCGCCGATAAAGAAGAGTATCGCCAACATCGGGTACCCCCAAAGCTCGTGCCCGCTTGGCACTCGCATGAGGAGAGCCGCCGAGATGATGAGGGCCGCAAGAACAAGCCCGAGGGCGATGCGGTTTGCGATCTTTTGCAGGCCGGCGATGAGCTTATTTTCGTCGATTGCGTCCACACGAACCCGAATTTCATTTTCGGCGAGCGTATCGACAATCTTATGGAGCTTCGACGGAAGGCGCTGCATGAGCTCGTTCATCTCGAGCAGCGAATGGTACATTGAACCGAGAGCGAGACCCTTCTTGAGTCGGCGCCTGAGCAGCTCGGATGCGTGCTTGCGGACCGACTGATTCGGGTCAAAGCTCGGCGCCAGAGTTTGACCCACCTTGTCGAGATTTAGGAGCGCTTTCCCGAGCATATTCAGCGCCGGATTAATCTTCACTCCGCAGTCGGCGGCCACACGACGAATTTTCATGATGACCCGGCCCATCTCGAGCTTGCCGAGGACCATCGTCTCATGTTCAAGGACCAGATCGGAGATGCGCCTGTCGAACTCTGTCTTGTTAAACCCTTCGCGGGGAAATTCTGCCATTTTGCCGGCGACTTCGGCCGCGTCCGCACCGCGACCTTCACTGATGGCGAGGAGCAGCTTGACCAAGGATTCTTGAAGCGGCTCGTTGATGCGCGCAACCATTCCCAGATCGATGAGTGCGATGCGGTGGTCGGTTGTCAGGGAGACATTCCCCGGATGCGGATCGGCGTGAAAGAATCCATCAATGACGAGCTGTTTGAGATAAGCATGAAACAGCTCATCTGCCAGGCCGGAGCGATCCACTTCCGTCCATTCGACAGGTGGCACCGACGTGAGCTTGCGCCCCTCGATATACTCCATCGTGAGCACTCGAGAGGTCGTGTAATCCGGCACAGGCTCCGGCACGACGATACGCTTGAACTCTTGGAGGTTTTCGCGGAGCAGAAGTAGATTCTGCGCCTCCTGATTATAATCGGTTTCGCGCGCGAGCGAGCGCTGGAGCTCGTCGAGAATAGAGCGGAACTCGAAGCGTCGTGCGGTATCGCTGTGCTCGTGAAGAAACGTCACTATCTCGGCGAGAACCTCGAGATCATCAGCGATCCGATTGCGAACTCCTGGTCGTTGGACCTTAACCGCTACCGGGCGTCCGTCGCGTAATGAGGCTTTGTGAACCTGTCCAAGCGACGCTGCGGCAAGCGGCACGGTCTCGAATGAGGAGAACAGTTTCGAGATCCGCGCGCCGAGCTCCTCTTCGATCAGCGCGACGACCATGTCGCTCGAGATCGGCTCGATGTCATCTTGGAGTCTGCTGAGCGCGTCGAGATAGACCGGAGGCACGATATCGGCTCGAGTCGACAAAAGCTGGCCGAGCTTGATGAAGACAGGCCCCATCTGCTCGAGGTCGTTGGCGAGGCTTTCAGGATCGCCATGCGGCGCGTCTTGAGCGATCGCCGAGCTATCGGTTTCGAGGGCCGCTTGTGAAGCGAAGTCGGTCACGACATCGCCTCTGCCGTATTTCAGCAGAAGCCGACCGATCTCGGCGTAACGTTTCATATGCTGCATGGAAACGGGCATAACGGGAGTCCTGGGCGAGTTTTTTTCAGCATGGCTGAGTTCAGCCACCGATTGTATGATGCTTCGCATCCAAGTCGTTTCTGATGCTAAATAGTTAGAATACTGCGAAAATCATTCGCTATGCCGACTCCGTCGAGACGCGATGCCGCTGTGCGGCTGCTCGTAGAGAAGGGCGTGTGGCGCAGCAATTACGCGCCGCCAGCTTTGAAAGCTCTATGGAAAGCTGGGTACGACGTCCCACCTCCGCATTTTGCGCCGTTTTGGGCTGTCGCTCTCGTTGCGGGGACCGGCTTCGCATTGCTCTGGGGCGCATTTATGTGGTTGTTGATTTGGTCTCCTCAGGGGCTTCCGGAGGCCATTGCCCTCGTCGCTTCCTGCGCAGCCGGAGCGCTGTTCGGAATCACCATGGGGGGTTATTTTGCTTACACGCGCAGAAAACATAATTTGCCGCGTTGGAGGGATATCGCCTCCTAGTCAGCATCGAGAGCGCCGAACAAACTCGGCGCACGCCGAGCTCCAGTGTGCTACAACCGTCGCTCCACAAAGCGAGCCCAGAAAGCGACGAATTTGCAAGCGATGAACATCACCACCGCAGACCCGAAATTTATCCTCCGTTTCGCGAAGCCGGAGGACGTCCCTCTCGTATTGAAATTTATTTTCGACCTCGCCGAATTCGAAAAGTTGCGTGATTCGGTCGTCGCAACCGAAGCGGATGTTCATGAGGCGCTGTTCGGTGAGCGGCCGGCCGCCGAAGCAGTGATTGGCTTTTACGACGGTGTGCCCGCAGCCTTCGCCATATTCTTCCACAATTTCTCGACGTTTCTTTGCAAGCCCGGACTCTATCTAGAGGATCTCTACGTGAATCCGGAATTTCGCGGCAAAGGTTTGGGAACGATACTTCTTTCGTATCTCGCGTGGCTTGCTCGCGACCGTGGGTGCGCACGCTTCGAGTGGTGGGTGCTCGATTGGAACGAATCAGCAATACGGTTCTATCGCTCGCTCGGAGCACGACCGATGGATGAGTGGACAGTGCAGCGAGTGGCTGGAGAGGCTCTCGAGGCGCTGGCGAATAGTTTTCAACCGCACAACGGCTGATGCCGTAAAGAAGAGGAGACATTTCATGCAACCGAATCCCGTCCGATGGTTTGAAATTTATGTTCAAGACATGCAGCGTGCGAAACGCTTCTACGAATCTGTGTTCCAAACGAAGCTGGAACGTTTAGAAAGCGACCTCGAGATCTGGGCGTTCCCGATGTCGATGGAGCGGTCCGGCGCTTCGGGTGCGCTCGTGAAGATGGAAGGTCTCTCCTCAGGGAGTAATAGTGTCATCGTGTACTTCGGTTGCGAGGATTGTGCTGTCGAAGAAAAGCGCGTGGTTGAGTACGGCGGCAAGATTCACAAGGGAAAGTTTGGAATCGGCCAATACGGATTCATCACTCTCGTGCACGACACAGAAGGCAATATGTTCGGGCTGCATTCGCTGAGCTAATCGAGGATCTATGCTTTGCTTGTTCCGAACGATCGTGCTGAGCTGCGTTGTTCTCGCTTGCACCGGCTGCGATGTGCAGTTTCAACATTCGCCGACCGAAAAGCTCGCTCTTTCACCGAGTAGTGACCTCGAAGGAGCATGGTGGATACAGAGCGACGATGCCACTGACCAGATTTACCTGATCGTGAGAGCGATCGAGAACCAGGAGCTGTCCGCGTTATACGTAGAGGCGAAGTCGAGCGGCGGCTTTGATACGATCGAGCTTCGTGCGTCCGCATTCGAAGTAGACGGCGAACGTTATTTCAGCGGTCGCACGATTCCGCAGAAAGCGAGAAGTGGTGAAGCTACAGATCAGCCGATCCAATTTCTCGTTGCACGATATCAAGAGCGTAATGACGCACTCGAGATTTCGGCGCTGTCCGCTAAAGCCGCCGAGTCGGCGATAAAGAGCGGAAAGCTATCGGGCAATTGTAAAGAAAGCGACTTCGAGAAGAGCTGCTCCGTGACCAGTAGCGCCGATGATGTGATCAAGTTTCTTGCGGCTGCCGACAACCAAAAGCTCTTCGACAAGCGCTTTGAGCTCCATCGTTTACGGAAAAAAGGAAGCGGGCAGCGTTAGTTTTCTTTGGCATTCCAAGTCTGCTTCCGAGCCGTTTCCAGCCACCGTTGAGCTCGACTTTCTCCCGAAAAACTTCGCTCGCCGAATGCATAAGCACGTTTTTTCGCCGACATTCTATAATTCCGAAAACGTTGTCTTCGTCGACGCTCGGGGATGAAGTGGGCGTCGGTTTTTTGGAGTTGTTTGTATGCGTAGCTTGATCGTTCTTCTCGCTCTCCCCGTTATCTGTGCCGGAAACTGTGTGGCCCAAGAGTCGCCAGGCGAAGCTCTCGGATGCCAAGTTGTCGGCGACGCCGGCAGCTGTCCCGAGGCGCCACCACCGGAGCATTACGACAACGAGCGTGCGCCAAGCTTCGGATTCGGTGAAACGTATCCGGAGCCGCCCTTTGCGATCACCGAGGAGACTCCGATCATCGGCCCAGTTTTTGAGCACTGTGTGATCGTTCTGGCCAACAATAGTGAATCGTTGGTCTCGGCATGCCGGATGACGGTCGAGGGGGCCTATCTGCACTGTCTCCTTCAGTCGGTCGGCGACGGCGACCGTGCTTCGAGGTGTGCCTCCGCCCGTGATGAGCAGCTCGAGCTCTGTGGGTTGATACCGGACATTATGTCGGACATGGTAGAGGTTTGTGCCGACCAGGATATGCAGTTGAGCCTCTACCCACTTCTGTGACCTGTAAGAAGGCGTCTCCTCCTGCCCTCCGGAGGAGGCGTCGGACCAGCTCCGCGCCGCCAAGTTATCTCGAAGTTACAGCTCTGTAATCCGTTTGTTAGATCGGCGTCCGATAACCCGAAAATCGTTCCGTCGTTGCTTGATGGGCGACTTAAGACAGTCATCTGACAGCTCGGAGAAACAGAATGAAATCGATTGCGACAATGTTTGTGTGTTGGTGTGCGTTACTGATCTCCCTTCAGTCTTCTGCGTCAGCGCAGACATCCCCCGGTGGCGTAAATGCGACCGCCTACTTGTGGCCGATACCCGAAGGCCCGCCACCTCTGACGACAACTAGCAATTGCGCTGGATATGCAAACTGGCTCTGCGTCGGGTTGCCCTTGCCCGGTGGGGGGACAGGTGCGGTTCCTTACATAGCTCCGACCGATTTTCGGCGAATGCTCGAGCAAAACGGCTACCGCTGCTTCCCTGCCGGTTACTCCATCCCGCAGGTTGGAGACATCATTCACTGGAAAGGAATTCCTTCGTATGCGCTGATCGGCGGGATGATGGTCGAGCAGGGCCGCTTGCAGCACTTTGAGTGCGTGACAGCGCAGCAGAATAGCTTCTGTCAGGGAAAGTGGCCGGGGAACATCGACTATCAGATATCGGGTTTGCCTGGGATGGCAGTAGGCGGCAGCATTCTCAGCCCCTACACCCGCAAATACGCGCTTTGCGGCGCACCTTACGGCGGGGTCCTCGGCAGCCTCGACCCGATTCTGCAAGGAGTTTATACGGAAGCGGACATCTGTCGGAAACAGTGACCGATGAGTGGGATCCCTTGGGGAAGAGCATTCTTCATGAATGTTTTTCTTGTTCTTTTGCGCGTCGAGTTTGCAGGGTGCGCCGACGGGTCTCCGCGTAGCCTCCGAACGGAGTGGAATCAGGCGCGCCGCGATTGGAAAAGTAGGTGGCGTTCCGGTGAGTTAACAAAGAGTCTCGGGCGTTGCTCGCGGAAGCAGCTTTCTGTTTCAACGAGCGCAGCCCCGCGCGCTGTTGTTTGCTGAGTGGTTTAGGGGTATATTCCCGCGGCCCCAAGAACTTCGTTTCACCCCACAGCATCAATAGAGCTCCATGGACACTCCGGCGACGCCGCAGACATTCGACCAACTTGGTATTATTGCGCCCGTTGCGGAGGTTCTTCGTGAGCTCGGATATGAAACCCCTACCGCCATCCAGAGCGCAGGCATCCCCGCAATTCTGACCGGGCGCGATGTTTTAGGGCAGGCGCAAACTGGTACAGGGAAGACGGCTGCATTTGCGCTCCCGCTTCTCAGCAAGCTCAACGTTGACCTTCACGCGCCGCAGATTCTGGTGCTCACGCCAACCCGGGAGCTCACCATTCAGGTTGCCGAGGCATTCCAGAGCTACGCGCGAAAGCTCGAAGGATTTCACGTGCTCCCGATCTACGGCGGGCAATCGATGACGACGCAGCTTCGGCAGCTCAAGCGCGGACCGCAGGTTGTCGTTGGAACACCCGGACGAGTCATGGACCATCTGCGAAGAAAGAGCCTCGATTTGGCGACGCTCACATCGCTGGTTCTCGATGAAGCGGACGAAATGTTGAACATGGGGTTTGTCGAAGACATCGAATGGATTCTCGAACATACACCTGCCGAGAAACAGATCGCGCTTTTCTCGGCGACCATGCCGACCGGCATCCGCAAAGTCGCAGGAAAGTACTTGCGGGAGCCGCTCGAGATCAAAATTCAGAATAAGACCAGCACCGTTGAGACCATCAGCCAATACTTTTGGATGGTAACCGGTTTGCACAAGCTCGATGCGCTCACACGGATCCTCGAGGTGGAAGAATTCGATGCGGCGCTGATCTTCGTTCGGACGAAAACCGCAACAGTAGAGCTGGCGGAAAAGCTCGAAGCGCGAGGGCATACATGCGCCGCGCTGAATGGTGATCTCAGTCAGGAGCTGCGTGAACGGACGGTAAATGCTTTGAAGCGGGGAGATCTGGACATAATCGTCGCGACTGATATCGCCGCTCGCGGCTTGGACGTCGAGCGGATCGGCCACGTCATCAACTTCGACATTCCGCACGACCCGGAGGCCTATGTGCACCGTATCGGCCGAACGGGTCGCGCTGGACGCAGCGGAAGGGCCATTTCGTTTGTAGCTCCTCGCGAGCGACGGCTCTTGACCGCGATCGAGCGCACTACCCGTCAGCCGATGCAGCAGTTTCCTCTTCCGACCAAAAACGAGGTAGCGAAGAAGCGGATTCAACGATTCAAAGACCAGATCCAGGAAACGCTCCAGAGCACGGATCTGAGTTACTTCGTGCCGATCGTTCAACAGTTGGCTGTCGAGCAGGAAACGTCGGAGCTTCAGATTGGGGCTGCGCTGTGTTTTCTGATGCAGCAGAGCTCTCCTTTCGTGATTGAAGAAGCGTCGGTAGAAGACACTCGACGCGACGAACGGCCTCGAGACAATCGTCCAGCGAGAGACAATCGGCTGCCGGTCGGACGAGAAGAACGACGGAGAAGCGAGCCACGAGGCGAGCGACGGGAACGAAGGTCCGAACCGCGCGATGATTCTGATAAAATGAAATTTCGTATTGAGGTCGGACGCGAGCACGGTGCGACGCCTTCGAATATTGTCGGAGCAATTGCCAACTCAATCGGAATTGAGGGTAGGTCGATCGGTCATATCGACCTCTATGACGAATACAGCACCGTAGATCTCCCACGCGATCTCCCTAGGGAGATGCTTGCCTATTTGCAGAATGTTCGAGTTCGAGATCGGAAGCTTCATATCCGTCCCTACGATTTGGACCCGACGCAGAAAGAGCGGGCGTTCAAACCGAAATCTCGTCCGGGCACCAAACCCGAAAAGCGACAGAAAAAATCAAACGCGGCGCCGAAGCAATGGGAGAAGCCGAAAAAGTTTCGGAAGGGTGCCGGAAAGGAACGTCATTGAAATGCTGGAGAGAGGCGGCCCACGAGCGCCCTTGATGAACCACCTCTCCCCGCTTACGTCACTCGAACGGCTTCTTAGGCGCCGTTTCGCTTTGCGGCACGCATTTGCAGAAGATCCACGAGGAATGCGTACCCCATCGCGAAATACACATAGCCTTTCGGGATGTGCTGACCCCATCCGTCCGCGAGCAGGAGGACGGAGATCAGGATCAGAAACGACAGCGCCAGGATCTGCAGCGACGGATTCTGATTGATGAAGCGCTCCACCGTACCGGAGAACCACATCATCGCCACGACCGACAGCACGATGGCCGCGATCATGACGGAGAGTGATTCGACCAGGCCGACCGCGGTCATCACCGAGTCGATCGAGAACACCAGGTCCATCATCATAATGCTCGCGATGACGCGGTAGAACGCCCCGGGCGTCGCTCGTGCAGGAGTTGCATGCCCATGCTTGAGCCCATTGACCTTCTCGACCGTCTCTTTGACAGAGTGGTACAGAAGATAAAGGCCGCCGCCGAGCATGATCAGATCGCGCCCCGAAAGGAGTTTGCCGAACGGCGAGATGACGGGGTGCTCGAGCTTCAAGATCCAGCTAACCGAGAGCACCAGCAGGATACGCATCCCGCCTGCCGCGCCTAGACCGATGAGGCGCGCGCGATCTCGGAGCCGCTTATCCGTCAGCTTCGCGACCTGGCTCGTGACGAGCACGATGTTGTCGATCCCGAGAGCGAGCTCGATGCCGACCAGGACGACCAGCGCGATCATCCAACTCACGATTGACGCTACCACTTCGCACCTACTTTCATCGCTTGAATGAATGGCGGGAGGTAACCAAAAAAACCCAACGTGGGTTTGCCTCCCTTTTCCGGCGGACGTCGAAAAAGGGAGCTTACGAACAGGCACTGGAGGGGGGAGACAAAGACCCTGGCGGAGAAAAAGGCGCACAAAAAATATCAAATATTGTCGCTGTGGTCAA
This sequence comes from Bdellovibrionota bacterium, assembly GCA_046328905.1. Lineage (GTDB taxonomy): Bacteria > Bdellovibrionota_C > UBA2361 > SZUA-149 > CAZDWZ01 > JAXLVP01. Next base: position 1,443,144 of record JAXLVP010000001.1, on the reverse strand, counting down.
TTTCGTCACGTCTGCTACGTGATTAACAGCTGTGCTTTTAGGGAGTTATCACAATTATTCGCCCCGGCTGGATTAACAATGTTAGGAGGTGTCCATGCGCTTTCTCCTTCATTACCTCCACCTCCTTACCCTTTCAGCCGTTGCATTCAGCCTCGTGTCCGATGCCCGGGCCGCGGACGAGAAGACACCGCCTTCGCCGTCGCGACGGGCTGAAAAGGGGTGCACCTGGCAATCGATCCATTCGGCGGATGGCCGGGCTTCGCTTTTGGTCCAACGCTGCGAATACGGGTTCCGGACAGTTTCGATGTCGTTTGACGGACCAAGCGTGCTCCAATCTTTTTCCGACTCACCTCCTGGAACGAAGGCTGACAAGCTGATCGAAATCTTCGAGGCCGAGGCAAATGAGACGCCGGCAGGAGCGCTGAAGCGTCTCTTCATCGACAAGCTCGAACCATACGAAAAGCAACACTGTGTTGCTCGGCCCGCCGACCCAAAAACGATGCCCGAAACTCCGTTCAGAGACAAAGCAAAATCAGCCTGGGTGATCGAGCCGGACAAACAATATTCAGCGAAGATCCGAAAGGAAACTCCGGAAGACGAAATTCCGGCTGAAGCGTGCGGAGCTTACGGCGCGCCGGTCGATAGCCGAGCCTATTTCGAGTTTCATGCAGGAAAGGACCACTTTGCATGGGTGGTTGTTGGGCAAGACACTCCGCTCTTTGATGAGCAGTCTCTTGAGTTTTGATGCGCGGTGCATTCGGAGGTCGACGCCGATCTTTGGACGGCTCCGTGTTGCGGTGCAAACGTGTGATTGAGATAAGGAAACTGTATGCTTCGTCCGGCAATTCAGGCGCTACAGCGTCTTCGTGAAGGAAATGAGCGATTTGTTACAGACACTCGAAGTAACGATGTGACCTCCGCGGCGCGTCGGAGCGAGCTTGCCACCGGCCAGGAACCGTTTGCCGTGATTCTCGGTTGTTCAGACTCGCGCGTGCCTGTCGAGCTCGTTTTTGATCAGGGTCTCGGAGATCTGTTCGTCATCCGTGTCGCCGGGAATATCGTCGCTCCTTCACAGGTCGGTAGCGTCGAATTTGCAGCGGCGCGATTCGGAACACGGCTTGTCGTCGTGCTCGGACATTCGCGCTGCGGTGCGATTCTTTCGACGATCGAGGAGCTGCAGCGGCCGACCGAGAATCAATCGCGTAACTTGCATTCGATTGTTGACCGCGTTCGCCCCTCAGTCGAGGGGCTCCTTGCCACTGGATTGAAGGACAACCACGACGAACTGGTCCACCAAGCCGTTCGCGCGAACATTCGAGCGTCAGCGAGTCAGCTTCGGCATGGATCGGAGGTGATTGAGAATCTGTGTCGAACTGACGGGCTACTTGTCGTCGGTGCCGAGTACTGCTTAGAGACCGGCAAGGTCGATTTCTTCGACGGAGTTCCGGCAGGTGCCCTACCGGGCATGTAATGAAGCGGCAGCTTTCGCGACAGGAGAGAAGCAATGAGCGAGCACGATGACCGACCGATCGGCAAGGTTCTCTCTCGCCGGGAAGCTATTCTCCTTCTCGGCTCAGCTGCCGTCTTGGCATTTGAGGCAGGCCTGTCGCGAAGCGCCTTCGCGGCAGCTTCCAAAGCGCCGTGTATCATTCGCCCCGAGCAGACCGAGGGTCCCTACTTTGTTGATGAACGGTTGGAGCGGTCGGACATCCGTTCCGATCCCGGCACAGGCTTAGTCTGTCCCGGCGTTCCTCTCGAGCTTGTCATCGGTGTTCAGCAAATAACCAATTACAAAGCGCCTTCATGCATCCCGCTCGTGGGTGCGACCGTCGACGTGTGGCACTGTGATGCCGACGGCGTCTACTCGGACGAAGTAGACGAAGACTTCAACAGCAGAGGGAAGAAGTTCCTCCGGGGATTCCAGCGGACAGGGACGGACGGTCAGGTGACCTTCAAGACGATCTATCCGGGATGGTACGTCGGTCGTACGGTGCACATCCATACGAAAATTCGCGTGCCATCTACGCAAGGGGCCGGGCGCCAGTTCAGCGAGTTCACATCGCAAATGTATTTCGACGACGCGATGACCGACGCGATCTTCCGTCTACCGCCGTATAGCAAGCGAGGTGAGCGAAATTATCGCAACGCAACGGACGTTGTCTTTGCCGACGGCGGCACAAGCCTGATGGCCTCGCTCACAAAGACTACCGAAGGCTATCGAGCGGCGATCGACTACGCGCTCGCCCCGGTCAATATGAGCTAACGAAACCGAGCGGTGATGTGGACATGAACAAAGGCCGGCTCGAAGCGTTCAGCGACGGTGTTCTTGCGATCATTCTGACGATCATGGTGCTCGAGATGAAAGCACCACACGGCGAGACCCTCGACGCCCTGTCTCCAGTCCTGCCGGCGTTCCTGAGCTACATTCTGAGCTTCGTCTATATCGGAATCTACTGGAACAACCATCATCACATGCTGCACACGTCCCGTGCCGTGAATGGAGCAATCCTCTGGGCGAACCTTCACCTCCTTTTTTGGCTTTCATTGATTCCGTTCTCGACGGCGTGGATGGGCGAGAACCATTTTGCGCCGATGCCCGCCGCCGTCTACGGCGTGGTGTTGCTGATGGCCTCCGCCGCCTACACTATTCTGCAACGACAGATTATTCTCTTTCAGGGTGAATCGTCGCTCTTGAAGCGCGCCATCGGGCAGGACTGGAAGGGGAAGCTCTCACCATTGCTCTACACCTTGGGCGTTTTCGGCGCATTTGTAACTCAGTGGATCGCAATCTTCCTTTACGTCACGGTCGCCGTCCTCTGGCTCATTCCCGATCCCCGGATCGAGAAAGCCCTTACCGAGGAGGAGCCCGCATGACTTTTGATCCGAAGCCGATACGATTGAGCGGCGACACGGTTGTTCTTGAGCCGCTCGATGCGAGCCACCTGACAGATCTGCTCGCTGCGGCGGATTCTGATATCTGGCGCTATCTTCCCGGGCCTCCGCCGACTACCCGCGAGCTCATCGAGCAGTGGTTTCATGATGCGCAGCAGAGTGCCCGAACTGGGTTCGAAATCCCCTTCGCGATTGTTTTCCGTGAATCCGGGCGCGCAATCGGCTCGACCCGTTACATGGATATTCAGCGGTCGAACAGCGGTCTCGAGATTGGCTGGACCTGGGTCGGGACGGATTACCAGCGCACGGGAGTGAACACAGAGTGTAAGCTCCTCCTCTTGTCGCATGCGTTCGAAGACCTTCATGCCGTGCGAGTTCAACTGAAGACGGACGGAAGAAACGAAAAGTCGCAGCGCGCTATCGAGAGACTCGGCGCCGTCCGAGAGGGAACACTCCGCAAACATCGGCGGCTGTGGGACGGCTTCATTCGTGATTCGGTGTACTACAGCATTCTCGATCACGAGTGGCCGTCGATAAAGGCGCGCCTTCTCGCGCTCCGGCGGTCCTAACCGCTCACTCCCGGTGCCCAGAAAATTCTTCGCCGACTTGCTCTGCCTCCGCAGCGTGCGCACAGGCGCACAGCTCAGTCAAATCCGTTCAGGAATATACCCAAGTCTCTCTATTCATTTTCTTCACCATCGATCCGCCGGTCATCATCGAGATTGAGCGAAACGCGCGAGCGATTCTCTCTGTTCTCTCAACAGCTCGATGAACCGGTAGAAGAGTGCCATTCGAGTCACCTTTGTGTGCGACCGCCTTCCGGGCGCATCGATTGGTGACTCGAAATGGACGTGTCACACCTGCGCATCGCTCTTCTCAGCATGCGCGGGTTTCGTTTGAGAAGGTTTGACAGGAGGAACTCATGAGTTCCAACGACACAGCCGGTACGGGCTCGCCTACATCCGAAAATCCGTGGGCATCGTACATCACTCCGTTCGCGGCAGCCATCGGCAGGACTCCCGAAGAGGTGACGGTCGCGCTTCGGCCGCTCGTCGGTGACCCGGGAGATGAGGCGATCGAGCTGCTCCGCAGCGACGCAGACACGCCGTTCGACAGCATTCGAGAATGTCTCCAGGGTGTCGCGACCGCCAAGCTGCGCCGCGCCATCACGACACATTTGCGGGCTCCGACGCCGGCCGCGGCTCCCGCCGCTCAGCCGACGGTGCTCGCTACCGCCTTCAACGTGCTGCCCGAGGTCCCGAACGACGACTCGTGGCTCAAGATGTTGCAGACGGGCGGCGTGCTCAAGGTGGGAAAACAGACGGTCATTGCCGCGGTCCGAGCAGGCCTCGGTAGCCGGACCAATCTGTTCAACCTGCCTGACACGCTGGTGCGCCTGATGGAATCGACGGCCGAAAGTCTCGACGAACCGGTCAGCGAAGAGTTCTTCAACCTGCGGAAGTTGCTTACTCGCCTGCGCTACTCCGACATCTTCCAGGCTCTGGAGGGTGAGGCGGGCGTCGACGGGCGCTTCATCACGCAGAATCGCAAGGACAAATTCGTCGATCGGCTCGACACCGAGCTCTGGCCGTCGCTGCTCGAGTTCCAGTCTCAGGTCAAGGGATGGGTCGAAGGGTGGCAAACCCAAATGGCCAATCCTGCGATGATGATGACCGCGATCGCTTCGGCCGTCGGAGGTGGCGGCGGATTGCCCCCGGGCATGATGGCACCGCCTCCCACCGATGGGTTGCGAGACGGCGCTTCCGGCGTGATCGATCGGATTAATCGGGTCTTTGCCGGTGTCGGCGCCCCGATTGCCGCTGCGATGGCGTACGAGGCGATGAAGATCCGCGAGGTGCTCGAGAATCCGGCCCTGCCGGTGCTCGTCGGCGCGCAGAATCGAGAGCAGATGCTCAAGAAGTGCGGCGCCGCCGTGACGGCGGACTACGTTCGCCTGGAGCGCGGCCTGACGCAGTACGTGCTGGCTGTGATGGACCTTCCTGAGGTCCAGGCCAGCCAGGAGCTCGCTTACATCAGCGCGCTCTATCAGCTCGGTGTCCAAATCCCGTGGAGCAATCTTCAGGCGCCGGCTCGTAGGTCCAACCTCCCTCGCACATCCAGCGCTCGGAGCAGCGTGGATGACGAGTAGGTCGTTCAAGGTTCGAAGCAGCGCGGCCGAGGGCAGGGAAACGCCCTCGGCTGCCTTTTCCGAAAGGAGTTTCCATGGACAGCGATCTTCTCTCTGCGGTCGACAAGATCGCAGAGGCTCTTCGAGCGGAAGATCTCTTCGGAGCTGAGGACACTCAGCTCCCGCCGGCGACGCTCCTCGAATTTCTTTCCAAAGAGTACGAGCCTCTCCGTCAGTTGACGAATGTGGACCGTTATTCAGAGATTGAAGATCGAGAGGCCGCTGAAGAGGCTTCGCTGCGGCTCGCAGAGTTTTACGCAGATGCTTCCGAGCGGATGGCGCTCGGTCTTTACGGCCTGCCGGGATTCGGACGCTTGCGTCCGAGCACCGCAACGAGATCGTTCCGCGTCGGAGCAAACACCTACTTTCTCGGGAACGAGCTTCCGTCGGGCGACCGGTGCAGGCTCCGCCAGGCGTTCGTAGAACGGAAGGGGATTCATCTCGGTGAAGTGGTCGTCAAGCTGGTGGCGAACGCCGGGGGAAACGAGCTCGCGAAGCGCGAGATTGCGAACCTTGCCGCGCTCCATGCTGCGGATGTTCCGCAATGGAAGCACCTGCCCCTTGTTCTCGATCGTTTCGAGGCGGGCGGCAAGATCGGCCTGGTAATGCGAAAGATCTGCGGAGCCAATCTGCGTCGGGTGAGAGAGCTTGCTCCTCATCGAAACGGTGTCGATCAGCGTGACATGGTGTGGATGCTTGATCGCATCCTCTCCTGTCTCGGTTTTGTGCACCGAGCAGGCATCGTTCACGGAAGCATCAATCCGGACCACGTGATGCTGCGTGGGCGCGATCACAACGCGTTCCTCGTTGGTTGGGGAAACGCGGTGCTCGATCCTGCAGGTACGGGCCTGCGTCCGGAAGCGGCCGGCGATGTCTTCACTGCCCCCGAGGTGCGCGACCGTGGTCGCATCGGACCTTGGAGCGACATCTACTCCCTGGGCAAGCTGATCATCTGGCTGCTCGGCGGAGACCCGGAAACGGACCGGCTTCCCGCCGGAGTCGCGGAACCTATCCGTGATTTCCTGCTGAAGTTGGTCAACAAGAACCCAGACGCTCGTCCGACGGATGCCTGGGATGTGTACCAGGAGCAGGTCCGGATCAAACGAGCGCTCTGGAAGACCGCGTTCCGGCATTTTCCGATGCCGGATGTGGACTGAGTTTCAATTTCATTCCTTCTCAAACAGGAGAACCCAATCATGGGAAGCGGAAGTTACTACGCAGACGTTTCGACGGCGCGAGAGTCGATCGGCTCTACGCGTTCGAGTGAATCGGCGTTCCGGTATCACGAAGAAGTTCGATCGAGCGGCATCAAGGCGGTCCATGCGGACCTGAACATTCGGGATCGGATCCGCGAGTGTCTTGATTCGCCGGAGCACCCTGAATCGACGCCGATCGCCGTGCTGATGGATGTCACCAGCAGTCGCGGCGACGACGCCAAGAAGATTCATGCTCAGGTGCCGTCGATGCTCGGCTCGCTCAAGGTGATGGGGATTGTTCCAAGCCCCCAGATCGCCTGGGGTGCGGTCGGTGACGCCAACTCCGATGCAGCTCCAATCCAGTTCGGCCAGTTCGAGTCCGATCGCAGGATCGATGCGATGCTGGAGAAGATCTGGATGGAGGAGGGCGGCGGAGGAACCGGCGAGGAGTCCTACGAGCTCATGGCGTGGTATCTCGCTCACCGGACGAAGCTCGACTGCCTCAAACGGGGAAAGAAGGGCTTTGCATTCTTCACCGGTGATGAGGCGCCGTACGCCACTGTCTCGCCCTCGTTCGTTGAAGCCTACATCGGAAGCAAGCTCAAAAAGGAGCTGCCAACCGAGCAGGTCTTCCGGGAGCTTCAGGAGCGTTTTCACACGTTCTTGATCTACCCGCGAACCACCGCGGATGAGCGACGCAGTGCGATCGACAGCGAGATCAAACAGCGGCTTGACGCTGCCGGCGGACGCTACCGCGAGGTGGACATCCGTGCGACCCTGATCTGGAACAACAGGGATGACCTCGATCTCCACTGCGAGACACCATCCGGAGCGCACATCTACTTCGGCCACAAACGGGCCGACTGTGGTGGCGAGCTGGATGTCGACCGCAACGTGAATGGAGAAACGACCAAGCCCGTGGAGAATATCCGCTGGGCGAAGGGCGAAGCTCCGCGGGGGAAGTACAAGTTTTGGGTCGAGCTCTATCGACATCACGAGGCGCCGTCGAACGTTCCGTTCAAGGTGGAGCTCGATGTCGACGGTATGATCCAGACCTTCGAAGGTCATGTCTCCCGCGGGCAGGAAGGCCGGCGTGTGACGGCGTTCGAGATCGCGTACGCTCCGAAATCGCGGAAGGCATCTGCTTCCGACGAACACTTCGCCGCCTATGGCGACGACGTGGTGCTTCGGAAGTGGGCGCGGTATCTGCCGCCCGCGAACATCTTGCGGGTCCAGGACGCTGCGTCCAGCGTCGAGGTCATGCTCGGTGTGCTGGCGTTGCAGCACGGAATGCCATTCCCTGATTTCCTGAAGAACATGAAGGAGCGGCATGTGGCGAAGGCTCGGCGTGATGACGTCGAGACTGCGCTTCGCGCGCTCGCCAATCAGGGAGTGTTTACGTCGATCGAAGATGTCTTCGGCTGATCCTCCGGAGGCGTTCCGCTTCCGTGAGCAGGGCGCGGTTCGCTCCGCGCCCATTCTTTCTTTTCGGAAGGGAACGCATGTTTACATCACACATCGTCATCGGCCTCGGCTATGGTGACGAAGGCAAAGGTTCTTGGGTCGACCATCTCATCCGCCGGCATTCGATTCGTTACGTCGTGCGAATGAATGGCGGGGCCCAAGCGGGGCACAATGTTGTGGCGCCGGATGGACGCAGTCACATCTTCGCGCAGCTCGGTGCCGGCTCCTTTGTGCCGGAAACGTTTACGCTGCTTTCGCGTTTTATGCTCGTCGAGCCGGAGGCGCTCAGGAATGAAGCAAATGCCTTCGAGCAAAAGGGCATCTTCCGGCCTCTCGGGAGGGTGCTGATCAGCGAGAATGCTCCCATCATTACGCCGTTCAGTCGGCAACTGAACCGGATCCAGGAAGTTTTCCGTGGTGCCTCGCGCCACGGGAGCTGCGGTTTCGGTATCGGGTTGACGCAGGGAGACGTAGAGCGACTCGGAGATCGGGCACTGTACATGCGCGACCTGAACGAGAAGCGTTTGCTTCGCGAGAAGCTGTCGTTTCTCGGACGTTGCCGGTTGGATGAGGCAGAGCGCTACCGAAACGCTTCAACGGCGCCTCTCATCGAGGAGATGGCGAACACGGACGTAGATTATTACGTCGAGAGCTTTTGGTCGCTCTACCAATCGGTCGGCGTTGTGGAGGACGGTGAAATCGGTGAGATCCTCGCATCGCATCCGGTCGTGTTCGAAGGGGCTCAGGGAGCTCTGCTCGACCAATCCTACGGGTTCTTCCCCTATGTCACTCGGTCAAATTGCACCTTCGAGAACGCGATGACGCTTCTCGAAGAAGCCGGATTTTCCGGCAGGCTCAACCGTGTGGGGCTTCTCCGCGGATACGCGACACGTCATGGCGCCGGCCCCTTTGTCACCGAAGATCCGACCTTGAATCTTCCGCCCTGCACGAACGCTACAAACCCGTGGCAGGGCCAGTTTCGTCTCGGATGGTTCGACGCGGTTGCTGCGCGCTATGCACTCAAAGTTGTCGGCGGCGTTGATACGCTGAGTATCACGAACGTCGACAGAATGTCGGCGTTGCTTTCGCTGAAGGTAGCGGTCCGATACGACCATTCGGCTTCGCCGTTTTTCGAAGACGGCGAGCTTCGCGCGGAGCGCTTCGATTATTCGGCGCTCGCGGTTCGGAGCGCGGCGATGGCGGACATTCAGCCGGTCTATCAAGAGCTGGGAGGTTTTGGCGACCGAGGTCTGACGGGGTGTGCGGATTACGTCGAGCAGATTTCAAATCTGGTCGGACGAAACGTGGAGGCCTATTCTCTCTCGGCAGACTGTCAAAAGGTGTATCGTTGACCATACCCTGCGCCGGCTCGGCGCGGGGTATTCCCAGAAACTCCGAAATTTCGACCGCGCAAGAGCTATGGCGAAAGCAAAGTACCATAGCGTCGGTGGGGGTTGGCATCGCGTGAACGGCGGCGACACTATTGCGTCAGCTCGGGCGGATCGCCCTGACCACCGTGGGCCGCGAGCGAGTTGCAAACGTCTTGAACGTTGAACCACGAGGCGATCTCCTCTTTCGGGATCGTCGAGCCGGTTTTCTCGTTCAGTCGCAACCGCAGCCGGTCCACATTCGATTCGTTGACGCCGATGAGGCCCAGATCCGTCTCTTGTACGAAAGAGATCTGATTGGGATTGATGACATCACGGACGGCATCGAGCAGCGGATACGCGAACACATCGAAATTGCGGAGATAGTTCATGAGAGAGCCTTTCCAATTGCCGGGAGTGAGTTGGTTGGCAGAAACGAGCGAATCTCTGCTGCTCGCGTCTACCAACCAATCATCAGGCGCTTGGAGCCCCAGGAAAACCTAACTGCTTTCGCCACAGCGCCAGAGCGTCGTTGAGTCGTGCGGCCTGGAACGGTGGAGAGTGTCTGTGGATGCATTATAGCGCAATTCGTAGAGGAAATCAGCTCGGCTGGGGACGCCGTACTTTCGGATATCCGGGCTGAACAGCTATAAGCTTCGAACCGTATATTGATCACCGCCGCACTCTCACTTGGAGCTTGTTCAATGCCGATTATCCTTCAGACCGCCGGACTCCTTCTTTGCTCGAATCTGTTCATGACCTTTGCATGGTACGGACACCTGAAAAACCTATCGTCTTCGGCGTGGTACATCGCTGCCATCGCCAGCTGGGGCATCGCGCTTTTCGAATATCTCTTCCAGGTCCCGGCGAATCGGATTGGGTTCACGGAGCTTAGCTTGGCTCAGCTCAAGGTATTGCAGGAAGTGATCACACTTGCGGTCTTTGTGCCCTTTTCAGTCTTCTACATGGGGCAGGCTCTGAAACTCGATTTTCTGTGGGCAGGTTTGTGTTTGATCGGCGCCGTTTACTTCGCGTTTCGCGGCGGGTTCGGGGGTTGAAGAGGATAGCTAAAGTTGACAGTTTTCCTGGGTTGTTTTATTTTGTTCTTCCTCGCGGAGAATTCCTTTCTCCTCTCAGTCCAATCCAGCTCTTTCCACAGATCATCCCGGTGATGCGACAAGATAGCCTTAGGTTTTTAACGCTCGTCGAAGCCTGGATCCGCTGCGATGCAGGCTTCGACGAGTGAGCTGAATACTCTTAGAAATTCAGCAATACACTGTTGGGAGAGACCGATGATCACGTGTTTGTTGGGCGAGATGGAGTTCCGTGCTGTCCTCGAGGCCACCCTGGCGAAACTGCACGGGATGCTCGAGGAAGTTCGCGGCCTCAATGGGCGCGATAAGAGCGCACTGGCTGCCATCTCACGTGTGGATACGTGGCAGAAGGGAGTCATGGTTCGGGCCCTTGCCGTCGCGATGCCGGCAAGCGGCTCGCGCGCTTCCGGCCCCGAGACCGAAATGCCCGAGATCGACGAAGGTGCCTTCGAGGGCGCTGCTCGTCTCGCGGTCGCCATCCGGGCAGTCGAAGGAATCCGGGAGCTCTACGGCAATTTCAGGCTCCTCGAACATTCCCCGAGCGTTTGACCCGTGAACTGGGCGGCGCGCATTCAAGGGTTGCGACTATCTTCGTCGCGACCCGTCCCAAACACATAAAAAGCGCGCAGGTTTTGCAAAGTCGTCCCGCCGCGGGTATGCTCCCTGCGAACTTCTACACATACATAACGCTCATGTTCGGTTTGATCCCTACATCGCTGGTCGTTCGTAAGATCTCCGATACCGATAGGAGCATTTTTCTGACGTTTGATGACGGTCCAACTCCGGACTTCACGGAGCGCGTGTTGGACACGCTTGCTGAAGAGGGGGCCAAAGCCACCTTTTTCGTGATCGGTCGTCGAGCAACGAAACACATTCGTATTCTCCGTCGCATCTTGGCCGAATCGCATTCCGTGTTCAGTCATTCGACGGATCACAACTTCCTCCACTACTTCAGGACGCCCGGCTCAATCAAAGCTTGGGTGTCGCGATCTCTCGCTGAGCTCGAAGATCTCACGGGGATGGAACAGCGCATGTTTCGCCCGCCGGGCGGATTTGTTCCGCCTCCTCTCTACATGGCGGCGCGTTCGTTACGAGTGCCCATCGTGTTGTGGAATCATCGATTCTACGACTGGGTGCACCCTTGGACAGCAGAACGCGCGCAAGCCAGTCTCGAACGCGCTCGCCCGGGAGACATCGTTCTGCTGCACGATCAACAGAAGGAGCCGCATCGTCCGCAATTCATTCGAACCTTACGGGACTATGTGCGAGGACTGCGCGTCGAGGGCTTGGAGCCGGCGACACTTTCAAATTCTCGTGTCGTTGGAGAGGCGTTCTCGGAAGAAGCGCCTCGTGGTGTTGTTGCCCGAAAGGGCGTCGGCGGATAAGGAGGCGAGATGCGACTTCACTCCCTGCAACATGTCACGTTCGAAGGTCTCGGAAGCATTGAGCAGTGGGCTTCGGAAAGAGATTACGAAGTTACGACGACGCGGCTCTTTGCCGGCGAGCCTCTTCCACCGATGGAGGAGGTCGACCTTCTCGTCGTTTTGGGCGGACCGATGGGAGTCTACGATGAGGAGAAGTTTCCCTGGCTCCGAACTGAAAAGCGTTACCTGTTCGACGCGCTTAGAATGGGAGTGAAGATGCTCGGAGTCTGCCTGGGAGCTCAGCTCATTGCTGACGTGCTCGATGCACAGGTCGGTCCGAATCTCGAACGAGAGATCGGATGGTTTCCGATCGAGACCTTATCTGCAGCCGCCGACAATCCCTTCGGCCGGATTTTGAGTCGTGCGGGAGATGTCTTCCATTGGCACGGCGATAAGTTCTCCATCCCCCACGGTGCGGTCCATTTGGCGCGAAGCAATGCCTGCGAAAACCAGGCTTTTAGCCTTGGGGATCAAGTGCTCGCGCTCCAGTTCCATTTGGAGACAACTCGAGCTTCAGTCGATGAGCTCGTTCGGAACTGTGGTTCGGAGATCGTCAACACTCGTTACGTGCAGCCTGCACATCAGCTGCAAGCGGAAGCAGCAAACTTCGAGCGAATCAACAAGCTCATGGCTGAATGCCTTGACCAGCTTACCGGTCATGGGCAGATTGCAGCGGGGCAGGGGGGGGTATGAGCACTGAGCAGCCGAAAATCATCGTTTCTCGAAGTTTCGCCAGGCCGCCGACGGACGTGTTTGCCGCGTGGGTCACACCGGAGCTGATTAGTCGCTGGATGTTCGGTCCCAAGGTCCGGGAGGAAGAGATAGTCAGCTTGACGGTCGATCACTTCGTCGGTGGTGAGTTCTCTTTTGTGGTCCGAAGGCAAGGGCAGGAGCTTGATCATGCCGGTCGCTACCTCGAGATCAACGAGCCTCACCGGTTGCGCTTTACTTGGGGAGTTCGAAATATCTCGAAGGACGAATCTGAGGTCATTGTAGAGATTGGAGCACGAGAGAGCGGCAGTGAGCTGACGCTCACTCACCTCATTCATCCTGCATGGATCGAATTTTCAGAAAAGACGAAGGAAGGCTGGTCGAAGATGCTCGATCATCTCGAGCCGGCCTTGGAACAATATTTTCTACAGGGGTAGCTCCGAGTGCGCCGATCGCTTGTTTGTTTCTTCTTTCTCATATTTTTTTCCGTAATTTCCCTCGCCGCTCCCGGCGCTGTTTCTGCGAACGACTCGACGGTGACCTTGGGAGCTGGAGGTCTGACCTTCGAGAAGAATGCCCAGATCTCGATGCTGTCCGAAAAGCTTTTCATCAGCCCTTCTCGAGTCACGGTCGACTACGAGATGAGAAACGATGGGAAGACGCCCGTCGACATTACGGTCGGATTCCCTCTCCCGAAGCTGAATGCAGCGGAGCTCGTCAATGAGCCGGTCATCACCGATGCGGATCAGCCCGAAAACTTCGTGCACTTCGCGGTGACGGTTGATGGGAAAACCATTGAGCCGAAACAGGAGGTCAAAGCGGTTGAGCTCGAAGGCGCCAAGCGCGACGTCACCGACATGCTCAGGTCGAACGGAGCTCTGATGCCGCCGGTCGCTCGAGGATTTTACAATATGCTCGAAACGCTGCCGGAATCGGCGCGGAAAAAGCTCGAAGCGGAGAAGCTGCTCGTCGTCGACCGCTTTGAAGATGGCTCTACGACCTTCACCCCGACTTGGGAAACGCAGCTCACCTACGTCTGGACACAGCACTATGCTCCCGGAGCGGTGGTGCGAGTGCACCACGAATACGTGCCTGTGGTGGGCCGTGGATTTTTCGGTGAGTTCGCATTCGGCGAAGACTCGAAGCCGTGGTGTATCGACGAAGCGACGAAAAAGGGAATCCTCGCTCTCTTGCGGGCACAAAAGCCGAAGAATGACTCGGAGCTTCTCGAGCGAAAACAGATCGATTACGTTCTTACTACAGGTGCCAACTGGGCTGGGCCGATCCGAAGCTTCGAGCTGGTTCTCGAGAAAGAAAGTCCGGGTCAGATTGTGACCACGTGTTTTTCCGGGCTCAAAAAGACCAGCCCAACGCAGTTTCTGTTCTCGACAAAAGATTTTACCCCGTCCTCCGATCTTTCCGTGCTCTTCATCGCACCGCTTGAGTAACCCTTTCCGACTGTCGAGGTTTCATGAAAAAGCTTCTTCTTCTCGCCCTTGGATGCGTTGCCTGCACCCCGACCGCCCCTACAGCGGCTGCGAGTAATCCCTGCACGTATCATGAGGAGTGGCGGTCGTGTCAGTCCGACTCCGATTGCGCTGTCTTTGAAACCATGTGCTATACGGTCGAGGCATACAACAAGTCGGCGCTCGACGCAGTGCGCGCGTACAACCAATGCATGCGCCGCAGAATTCGCTGTGCCCGCCCGTCTCCTGAAGAAGCCTTGAAGACGAAAGCGTTGTGCCAGAATCAAAAGTGCGTCGCGGTGAACCCGGCGCAGGAAAATTCGGAGTCGAGCTCGTTGCCGAAAGGGAGCTCGCGTTAAAAGCGCAACTCCCAACTTTCCAAGCTGAGGAAGAACCAGTGAGAAGAGTAGCGCTTGCAATAGGCTGCTCGTGGTTGGGCTTCGCATGCTGCCTACCGCTGAGGCCTCTGCCCATGTCCGGAAGAATCTGGAAAGTGACGAGCATGCAGCATGCGGCGCTGATGTAGCGTGTGTGCTTGGCCAGCAGATGTGTTACTCCGCTGATGCATATAACTCTTCAGCAATCCAAGCCGTTCGTTCATACAACGCGTGCATACGCCCAACGATTCCGTGTGCCCCGCCGCCGGCCGACGCGATCAAGACAAAGGCGGTTTGCCGCGAACGAAGGTGTTTGGCGTTGAAGCCCGAAGAATCCACGCCGAAGAAGTGACGGCAGAACCACGCCGACGCACTGGGTGGCCTCAGGATTGAGACCACCCAGTGGCAAACCGTCACCGATCGGTAAGAACCTCATATTCGATTCTGTTCGTCGGGTCGGTGCCCTTGGTGGGACCGACGACTGTCGAACGAACACGTGTCCACTGTCCCTGCTTGTGAACAAATCGTTCACTGCGCAGAAATCGCGGGTGCGCCCTTCGTCCGTGGGTCAGCTTGATAGTCCCTGCCGGGCCGTGATGAATCAGTCGTGAAAATTCAGTGAGCGTCATGAGAAGGTAGACGGCGCGTTCGTCCGTACGCGCTATATGACCGGGGGGACGCTCGCCCACCTTACGAAGAAAACGCTTCTTCACGATCCAACGCGAAGGCAGGTTGAACATCGCGATTTCCTCCATGGCGACGAGAGCGTTCGGTGCTGCGGCACAAGCGATCATTGCGGCGTCTGCGGCAGAATAGTGACAGTAGTGCGACCAGTCTTTTCGCTTGCGGCGCTTGAACATGGCTGCGCCCAAGGGGACGCAGTTTCCGGTTAGGATGAGTCGTGCTCGCGTGCCCTCTGACGGTGCTTCTGGGAGCGAGTACTCCAGCACTTCAGGAGGCATCTGATCCTTCGCGGACCGACGAGCTCTCATCCGAGCGAACAGATCCACCAGGAGCGATTTCCACCACCGTCGTTCGGGTGGAGGAGGCGAGGCCCCGTCTTGGTCGGGTTCCGAGTGCTCCTCTGCAATGGTGACGTCACGAAGCTCCCCCCAGGCGGCAAACGCGCAGCCGCGCATGTCTTCGGGAACCGGCGTAATCGAGCCGTCGGGCTCCACAGTGTGTTCCGGTGTGCGGAACTCCAGAAAGAAACGTGACGCCTGCGTTCCAATAGCGTCCGGATCCTCGTCCGCAAACACGATGACCGAAGTCGGATCTTCGATTGCAATTACGCGAAAGGGAAGGAAGAACATCTCCGCAATAAATTTTCTATTTTCTCGCGAATCGAAGTCTACCGTGGGCAGTATGTCCACCGCCTGACCCGGAAACTGAAACAGATAAGCGGATTGCACCCGTTCCTTCACCGGTTTCGGAAGCAGATCCTGCTCTGCGATCTGGCAGAGCCGATCAAAGAGTTGTCCCATGGGTTTTCTCCTCGGGAACGAGGAAGGAGCTCGAAAAACCAACTGAGGCGTGGTTCCTGCCTGAGGTCGATCTTCGGGAATGGAGTGCGCAGCGCACCAATCGGACCCAGATCAGGCAAGACAGAGTAATCGGAGATTTTTGCTGGAGAGAACGGAGGAGGAGGGGATTGTGTCAAAGCGGCTTCTGAAAAGCAATCGGGCTGGACGGTCAATTATTCGCCAGGCATGATGCGAATGGACCTGGATATCCACTACCAAGCGATTTTCGATGACCCCGATAAGTCCTCTTCCTCCCGGAATCCCGGGAGATCTCATTCGTCAGCGTCTCGCTCAAATCGAGGCGGAGGAGGATGTTCGTATTCTTCTCGCCGTCGAATCGGGAAGCCGTTCGTGGGGCTTCGCTTCGACGGACAGCGACTTTGACGTGCGATTCATCTACGTCCGCCGAGAAGACTGGTATCTTACCATCGACGCGGGCCGCGATGTGATCGAGCGACCGATTGATGATGCGGACGTTGACCTCAGTGGATGGGATCTGAAGAAGGCGCTCGTCCTCTTTCGGAAGTCCAACCCCCCGCTTTTGGAGTGGTTGCAGTCACCGATCATCTATGTTGAAAAGTTCACCGTCGCTGAAACCCTTCGTCAGATGATGCCGACGAGCTACTCACCCATCGCGTGCATGCATCATTACCTCCACATGGCGCAGGCCAACTTCCGGGAATATTTGCGCGGTGAGACCGTGCGATTGAAGAAGTATTTCTACGTGCTCAGGCCGGTGCTCGCGTGTGCCTGGGTGCACGAGGGATTTGGTGTAGCTCCGATGGAGTTTCATCGGTTGATTGACCGTTTACTGCCGACCGGTCCCGTCAGAGAAAGCGTAGACGCGTTACTTGCAAGAAAGATGTCGGGTGGCGAGCTCGATAACGGTCCGCGGATTCAGGTGTTGAATGATTATTTGGAGAGCGAGATCTCCCGGCTCGAACAGTCTCTCCCCGCCTCTGATCGGGCAGGTGACATGACACCAGCGCTGAACAGGGTGTTTCGCGACGGTCTGAAGGAAGTTTGGTTGAAAAGCTAATCAAGGAAGATGTGAAGACCTCTATGCGACACTTCATTTTAAGCCTCCTTTTTGTGCTATCCGTTGTGGACGCAGCAGTCGCCGACGCGCCTGCAAGCTGTGCAGGATTGTCTCGCGATGATTGTTTCGAATCCGCACACTGTCTTGTCGAATGCGGGAAGAAGACATCCACGTATTGTGAGAAATATATCTGCCGGGAGAAGCAAGGCGAATGCGAGAATGTCTCGCCGCAGTCCAAGCTTACTCGCGAGGTCTGTGAGAAGCTGACAAACTGCCGGTATTCTCCGCCGACCTGCTACTGCCCGGAGAAGCTGCTGTGCACCTGCGGCGGAGGATCTCCTGCGCAGTGCTCGAGCCGCTAGCTTTCGGCGGTGTTGATGCCCCTCAAAAATCTACTTTTCGATCTGGATGGCACGCTCAGCGATCCCAGGGAGGGTATCTGTCGCTGCTTTCAATTTGCGCTCCACCGGCTGGGAAGAGCTGCCCCGGCGCTCGCAGAGCTTGAGCATTGTATCGGCCCGCCGATCCGCGACAGCTTTGGAGCGCTTCTCAATACGACGGACCCGGCGTTCATCGAGCTCGCCGTGAAGCACTATCGGGAGCGCTTTTCGACAGTTGGCTTATTCGAGAACACACTCTACCCAACGACCGTTGAGCTGCTCGAGGTCTTGAGCGGGCGGTTCCCATTGTTTGTCGTGACGTTGAAGCCTGAAGTCTACGCTGAACAGATTCTTCGACATTTCGGTGTGCGGCAAGCGTTTGGGGGAGTTTACGGGCCCGGGCTCGAACCGGGTATCACCGGAAAAACGGAGCTCGTGCACAAAGCGTTGAATGACCATGGCCTGCGCGCCGAGCAAACGATGATGATCGGCGATCGACGGGATGACATCATCGCCGGTCGGTCGAACGGCACCCATACCATGGGCGTCCTTTACGGATTCGGCTCTTTCGAAGAGCTGGCGGCGGAGCAACCTGACCTTCTTTGCCGTGAGCAGAGCGATATACCGGCCGCGATCACTCGATATTCCGAGGGCTGAGGTCAATTGACGCTCTAATTCTGTGCGCCGCTCGAAAAACTGTAAAAAAATTTAAACTCGTGCTAAACTGGCTGCCCGAAGTGGGGTCTTTCGCGCATAAAAACTTGCGGCAATTCGTTGTTTGAACCTGCAGGTGAGTTGGAAGTCAGTGCTTCGGGCTGTATCAATTGTAATAATTAACGAAATAGACAACTAGGCTTGGATTGCAGCAATTCCTGATGGATTGCGACTAACAGCACGGTGTTTTGAGGATCACGTAATGGGTAACAAATTATACGTCGGTAATCTGTCTTACGGAGTCGGAGACCGAGATCTTGAAGAGATGTTTGGACAGTATGGCACCGTGCAGTCAGCCAAAGTTATCATGGACCGAGATTCCGGACGTTCAAAGGGTTTCGCGTTTGTCGAAATGGGTAACGACGGCGAAGCGAAAGCAGCAATCGAAGGCCTGAATGGAGCTGAAGTCGAAGGACGCGCTCTGACGGTCAACGAAGCTCGGCCTAAAGAAGATCGCGGCGGACCGCGTGGCGGTGGCTACGGCGGCGGCGGTGGTGGTGGTTTCGGCGGCGGCGGCCCACGCGGCGGTGGTCGCGGACCGGGCGGCGGTGGCGGCAAAGGCCGTTACTAGTCAGCTTTGACAATCCCTCGCGCTGTCTCGGCGCGAGGGAGCTCCTCCTCAAGCCTCAGCTCCTCTTCCCCCCGACTTCTTCACACACACACACTCTCTCTCTGACAGCGCTTGCGTTGTGAGCGTGGTTCCATTTCGTTTCAATTTGCGTCCGTGGTTCCCGTGTCGATCTTCCGCCCGCGGTGTCTGAGCAACGTTCTCATGTTCCCAAGGCGGAACCTTCTGTGGTTACGTGGCTGAAGCGGGCTCGGGGTCGAATTGCGAAGCCTTGAGTGTTTTGCGACCGTGCTCCGCGTGCAGCTTACATCCTATCCTCGGAGGATCGCCCGTGACAGCTTCTCACCGCTTTGCACTCATCGCTCTTTGTGCGCTCATCGGTTGCAATGGTTCGAATACTTCTACGCCGACGACTGCGCCCTGTGCTCCAACCTCTGCGCCTGCTGCGCCCGCCACTGCAGAAAATGACAATGCGGATGCGCGGCGCGCCGCGGCCCAGGAATATTTGCGCGTGGTCCCGGTTTCCGACCTCATTAACGACATGTCGGACAAAATGTCCACGCAGATGCCTGCGGCTCAGGCGGACATCTTTCGAAAGATGATGCGAGAAACGATCGATACGGCTGTGCTCGAGAAGGCGATGGTCGATTCGATGACCAAGCATTTCTCCCTTCGGGAGATTCAAGCGTTGACGACATTCTATGGAGCGCCGGAAGGAAAGAGTGTGATGAAGAAAATGGGTGACTACATGGCAGACGTTATGCCGGTCATCCAGCAAGAGATCTACCGGGCGGCGACCAAGACCAAGCCGGCGGAGCCCGAAGCGGAAAAGAAGTAAAGACCCGCTCTCGATGGAAGCGGCCCAAGTCAGGCCGCTTCCATGTGCCACTTCCCTTCCTGCTCGAGCACCAGCACGTTGTCGTGAAAACGTCGCAGTGTTTCGCGGTGTCCGATACTGACGAAGCTAATCTTCAGCTTCTTGAGCAACGAATAGAGCAGCTCCTCATTCTCTTCATCGAGCGCGCTGGTTGCCTCGTCCAGGAAGGCGATCGCCGGCTCGGCGACGAGTAAACGAGCGAACGATAGCCGCTGCTGTTCTCCCAGCGAAAGGACGTTTGCCCAATCGAGGTCCTTGTCCAAAACATTCGTATAACGCTTGAGGAGGTTCTCGAGATTCACCATTCGTAGAATCTGGCGGAGGTCCTTGTCGTGACCGACCTTCTCCTTTTTCGGATAGAGAAGCTGCGCACGAAGCGTGCCTTGGACGAGATACGGTCGCTGCGGGAGAAACACCATTTCTTTGAGGTTGGGGCGGCGAATCACTCCGTCGCCGTTATTCCAAAGACCGGCGATCGTGCGGAGCAAAGAGCTCTTTCCGACACCGCTTTCGCCCATGATGAGAATACCCGTGCCCTTCTTGAGGTTGAACGAGAGATCTCTGATGAGCGTTCGCTCGCGACGCGGCGTGTAGACGGTGACGTCTTTGAGTGATAGGCGCTGCTCTTCCTGGACCTCGATCTGTCCCTCGTCCTCTTCGTCGAGTGAGCGATCAGATTGCACAACATCGGAGAATTCGCCGAGTCGCCGAACTGCTGCTGTGAACGCGCTCAACCGTTCGAATTGAATGATGACGAGTGAAACGGCCGCGAGGACCTGCGCGAACGCCCCGCCTGCCTGGGTGATGACGCCGAACTCGACCTGGCCATGCATGTAAAGCGGAGCCACGATAACAGTCGGCAGGATCAACGCAACGTAGTTGTAGCCCGTCGTGAAAAACGACAGGTTCCGGTTCCAGCCGATAATCATCTTCGTGTTGCGAATCACCGACATCACAGAACGATAGAGATCGATGATCTCCCTGCGCTCACCGCGGTAGAACGCTATCGATTCGGCATGCTCGCGAACTCGAATGAGCCCATAGCGCAGCGAGGCTTCGCGCTTGAACTGACGGAAATGGAGCTTCACTAGCCTGTGGCCGATGAGAACGCTGAGAACTGTTCCGCCGAGAGCGTAGAGAAAAAGAAGTGTTACCAACTTCACCGAAATTGAATACAGAACGCCGATGAAAGCAAAGAGCGTGATCGTGGAGTTGAGAAAAATGAGAGAAAGCGAAAGCAGGGTTGCGGTAAAGTTTCTCACATCTTCAGCGATACGCTGGTCGGGGTTGTCAATGTTCGCGTACGTGCGCAGATGGTAAAAGGAGCGGTTGCTGAAATATTTCCGAATGAGATACAGCGTGAGCCACTGCCGCCAGAGCAGGGCGAATCGCTCCTCGGTGAAACGGTAATACACTGCGATCGGGATTGCGCAGGCGAACGTGGCGAGATACCGGAGCAAGTTGTGGTAAAAGAGCGACTCGTCGCGCTTTTCCAGTGCCGTCATGACGTCCCGGCCGGCGTAGCTCATCACCACATTCACGCCGCTCACCAGCACAAGGAGGAACAGTAACAATCCAACATATTGGAATGCCTTGAATCGCGCGTCGGAGCGGAAGTAGGGCAGGGTAACCCTCCAGAACTTTCGCATCAGATCGTGATTTACCTTGGGCACCCGGAACAGTCTTCGCATGTATCCCCCTGCGGTTGTGCCGATCGGGGTGCATGCATGCTGTTCTCGCACGGCTCGCTCAATCTCAGGTTGCCCATGCTCTCTACGCCGTCGATGTTGCACCGCAACCCCGACATGTCTAAGATTCGAGACGGACCGGCAGAGAAGAACGAGGAGGAAGAATCAGGAAGCTGCACCACTTTCCGCCCTCGCTGTGCTGCATGCGAAGCTGGAAGTGAATCGATCGAGAAGTCAGCTTAACAAGGTTGACGAAACGAGTCGATACGAGACGCGGTGCGTTCCGTATGATCTGCGTCAGTCGGGTGCAGCTGGGCCTCGGAACGAGTAGGCGAAACGTGGTCATCAGCGACGGTCCCGTCACTTCGTACGCCACGGCCCATGACGGAAAGTTCCGGTTCGTGAAAGATTGTTCTGTCTGGAGAAATGATTCGGGTGTCGCACTGGATCATCGACTGCTCGCACCTCAATGTATAAGAGGCGACTCGGCGAACAACGACTGAATGAGGAGGGACCATGCAGCTCGACCAATATCTTGAAAGCTCCAAAGCATTCCTCAATGAGGTCGCAGACGAGCTCATCATGAGCGGCCAGCAAGACAAGGTCGTTCGGGTGCTGAAGGCGGTCTTCGTCGCTTTCCGTGAGCGTTTGCTCGTTCACGAGTCCTTTGACGTCCTCGCCGAGCTGCCACCGCTGATCAAGGTCTTCTATATTGAGGGTTGGAAACCCGGCAAAGAGGTCGAGGGCGTGAAAACCATTCAAGCGTTCCTCGCTCGCGTGAAGGATGCCGACCCGACGGGTGAGGCCGATTTCTCGACCGAGACGGAGATCATCGACGCTGTGAACGCTATCTTTCGCGTGCTCAAGCGGCATCTCTCCAGAGGAGAAAAAATCGACGTGGCGGCGGGGCTACCGAAAGATTTGAAAAAGGTGTGGGACGCTGCGTAGCAAAGACTGCGTCATTATCAGCAGAAGTCCGGTCACGGGCGAGTCTGTCCGCTGCCGTAGACGACATACTTATATGTCGTGAGCTCCTCCGGTCCCATGGGGCCGCGGGCATGCAGCTTGTCAGTGCTGATCCCGATCTCTGCGCCAAGCCCGAATTCGCCTCCGTCGGTGAATCTAGTCGAGGCATTCACGTAGACGACGGCCGAATCCACGCGGTCGAGGAACTGCTGCTCCGATCGAGGAGAGCTCGTCAGAATAGCATCAGAGTGATGCGAGCCATAATGGTTGATGTGATCAATCGCGGCATCGGTATTCGGGACGACCCGAAGGGACAAGATGAGATCGAGGTATTCCGTCGACCAGTCCGCTTCGCTTGCCTGCGTGATACCGGGTAAAATTGCACGAGAGGCGCTATCTCCCCGCAGCTCGACCTTCCGCGGCGCCAACGCTGATGAAAGCTTCGGCAAGAACTCGGCGGCGATGCGCTCGTGGACGAGAACGGTCTCCACAGCGTTGCAGACTCCGGGTCGCTGGCACTTTGCATTCTCGATGATAGAGCACGCAGCGTCCTGGTCAGCAGTCTCATCAACGAAGATGTGACAAATTCCCTGGTAGTGCTTGATGACTGGAACGCGCGCAGACTCCATTACGGCCCGGATCAAACCCTCACCGCCTCTCGGAATCGCGAGATCAACCTTGCCCTCGAGCTGAACGAGCACCCTGATCGCGTCGCGATCGGGAGTTTCGATGAGCTGAACACTATTTTCCGGCATTCCGGCAGAAGCTCCTCCGGCTTGAAGAGCTCGGACGATGGCAAGGTTGCTGCGGAACGCCTCGCGACCGCCACGAAGAATTACGGCGTTCCCGGTTTTCAAGCAGAGTGCTGCGCTGTCAGCGGTAACGTTCGGACGTGATTCGTAGATGATTCCGATGACGCCGATCGGCACGCGCCGTTTGAAGATTCGAAGGCCATTCGGACGGGTGGTCTCCGTGATAGTCTCGCCGAGAGGATCGCGCAGATCCGCGATCTCCCGGATCGCGTTGACGAGAGCGTTCAGACGCGATTCGGTCAGCGTCAATCGATCAACAAGTGCCGGAGTCTGGCCGGCCGCTGCGGCGGCTTCGACGTCTGCCCGATTCGCAGCAGCGATGTCGGCCTTACACGCCAGAATCTGAGAAGCCATGGCGCGCAGGATATTCGAACGGTCGGATGCAGAAAGCTGTGCGAGCGCTCCTGCGGCGCTGCGGGCCATATCCGCGATCGCTTCGATTTCTTGCGTCAATGAGCTCATCGGAGCAGCACCAAGTTGTCACGATGAATCACCTCGTCGACGTCGCGCGATCCGAGGACAGCGCCGACTTCAGAGGTCTTCCGCCCTTTGATCTGTTCAAGCTCGGAGCTGCTGTATTCGACAAGACCCTGAGCGATGATTCGCCCGTCGAGAGCTCGGATGGCGACCATGCTGCCCTTGAGAAAGGTCCCCTCGAGCTTCCGAATGCCGATCGGGAGCAAGCTTCGCCCTCGTTCCTCGAGCGCCGTGCGAGCCCCGTCGTCGATGACGATGCTTCCTTTTGTACGCTGAAAGAACGCGAGCCACTTTTTTCGATTTCGCTGCTGAGTGGCTGACATCTTTCCGATGAAAGTGCCTGTATCGGCGCCCGCAAAGATCTTGGAGAGCGTGCCCGACTTCCGGCCGTCCGCAATAATTACCTTGCCGCCGGAGCGAACTACAGTCTGAGCGGCGCGAAGCTTACTTTCCATTCCGCCGGTCGACAGCTCGCTTCCCTTTCCGAAGACGAACGCAAGCTCTTTTTGTGTGACGTCAGCGAGGTAAGAGACACGCTCCGATTTCCCGCGCGCAAGCGGCCGCTGGAGACCGTCTGTGGTGCTCAGGAGGACGAGGACGTCGGCGCTCACCAAGAGCGTTACCAGCGAAGCGAGAACGTCGTTATCTCCGACCTTGATTTCGTCGACTGAAACGACGTCGTTTTCGTTGACGACGGGAACGATGCCGCGACGCAGCATGTTGAGCATCGTATTTCGGGCATTGAGATGACGGAGTCGGTGCTGAAGGTCATCGTAGGTCAGCAGGACCTGACCGGCGAGAATCTTGTGCTTTTGGAAAAGGGTCTCATAGACGCTCATGAGCCGGGTTTGTCCGATGGCAGCGCACATTTGGAGATCGGAGATAGCCTTCGGGCGGCGTTTCAACCCAAGCGCGTCCATACCGGAGCCGATGGCTCCAGATGTGACGACCACAATTTCTTTGCCCGCCGCCTTGAGAGCAGCGATCTCGCTGACAAGCGCTCGAAGCCGCCGATGGTTCGGCCGTCCGCTGGCGGTGACAAGGGTTCGTGTTCCGAGCTTGATCACGACGCGGCGCGCGTCGGCGAGCGTGGAGCGTAGCTCCGCGGATACGTTTGATCGGTCAGTGTTCATTTTGGATTTGAGAGCTAATGTCGCGGTAAGCAGTATTTAGACCACCTTTCTCAGGAGGGAGCAAGCGATGCAACACGGTGGCGACAGTGTGGGATGGGGCGTGCTTCGTGCCTTCCTCCGGCGTGCGGATCGGTCGCTTTCGATCGCCAACCGTACGAACCGCCCTCCAACTGGACCGCCGACGGGCAGGTGCTGTCGGTTTGCAGAGGGCTTTTCTCTTTGATTTCGCCCGCGTAACTCGCCGTGATGTATCGGGTTTATCGGTGATTTCGGGGACTGCTCAAATCCCTTCAGCTTTCCGCCCAATAGTTCGACTTTTTTGATTGGATCGCCGTTTACGGCCTGTGGTTGAGCGACCGACCCAAGAACTACATATGGAACCTTTAGACAACCGAATCCGGACCTTGGTGGTCGATGACGTGCGTACTGCGCGTATCGTGATCATGCGTCTGTTGAATGAAATCGGCTTCAAGAACATCGAAGAGGCGCGGAGTGGAAAAGAGGCTCTCGAAAAGCTTTCGAAAGAATCGTTTCAGCTCGTCATCTCCGACCAGGTGATGCCCGATCTGTCCGGTCTCCAACTCGTGACGAAGATCCGAGCGAACCAAGCATTGAAGGACATTCCATTCATTATGGTTACGTCCACCGCAGAGCGTGAGAAGGTGCTCGAGGCGGTCAATGCGGGAGTGTCCGACTACATCGTAAAACCCGTCAGTATGGATATCCTCGTGCGGAAGATCCGGCACGTGCTCAGCGATCTGGCAACCAAACAGGCGGTCGAGTAGCTCCCCACAATGCAGCTCAGAACGAAGATCCTGCTCTTCATCTTCGTTACGATGTCGGCGCTCATCGGGAGCTTGCAGTGGCTGCTGTCCTCCGTCCTGCTCGAAAAGTTCTCGCAGCTCGAGCTCGCAAGTCTGAGCAAGGACGTTCGCCGAGCCCAAAAGGCGCTCGCGGGTGAGCCTCATCAACTTGCGCTGAAGCAGCGTGATTGGTCCCGTTCTGACGATAGCTACCAATTTGCAGCGGATCAAAACGCGCAGTTCATCCGTTCCAACCTAAACAGCTTCGCGTTGGCGAATCTCGAGCTCTACGATATCGCCTTTTTTCGGGCCGACGGCAGCCTCAGCTTTGACCTGAGGCAGCACGCGCTGGGTGCGGCAGCGCTCGTCGACATCGATGATGAGCTTGCGGACGAAATGAACCGCCATCCTGAGCTTCTTCAGCCGGACGTCGACTCTCGGGAAGGCTTCTTTGTGTTGCCGAGCGGCATTCTGGCATTTTCGATTCAGCAGGTGCTGCCGAGCTCAGGCGGCGGAGCGCCTCGCGGTTCGATTCTCTTCACGAGGCTCGTCGACGATGCTTTTATCGAACGGCTGGCAGAGCAGCTCGAGCTTCCGCTCGCAGTGATGCGCACCGACATGCTTCCTCAGGTGGATGCCGCCCGTTTCATTTCTCCGGAGTTCGAGCTTAGCCACCGTATTCTGAATCCAACGACGATCCAGGGATTCGGCGTCTTGAGGGATAGCTTCGGAAAGCGGAGTCTCGTAGTCTCGCTGACGGAGCGCCGGGACATCTACCAACAGGGCAAGGCAACTCTCGCGGCGCTCTTCGTCGCGCTTGTTGTCGCAGGCTTGATCGTGATGATCCTGATCGGAACGTCGATCGAACGCATGATCATCAAGCGTCTGAACAGCGTCGCCAATCAGGTCGAGCTGATTGCGTGCTCGGTCGATTCCTCCCAAACCGTTACAGTAGAAGGCGAAGATGAGCTCGGCGTAGTGGCGAGCTCGATTAATACCATGTTGCATTCGCTCCATACTGCCGAGAAGCAGCTCCGAGAAGCAGCTCCGAGAAGCAAAAGAGTTAGCGGAGCAGGCGACTGAAGCCCGCGCGGTATTTGTGGCGAACATCAGCCACGAAGTTCGAACTCCAATCAACGGCGTTCTCGGAATGGCCCAGGTTCTACTCCAACTTCCCCTGGAGCCCGACCAGCGCCAGTATGTCGAAATGATTCGATCCGCCTCCGTTTCGCTGCTCTCTGTCGTCAACGACGTTTTGGATTTCTCGAAGATCGACTCCGGAAAGCTGGAGCTCGAACAGATCCCGTTTCAGCTCGGTCAGCTCGTTTATGAGGCGCTCCAAAGCGTTGCGCTGCGGGCGCACGAGAAAGGATTGGAGCTTGTGTGCAAGCCGTCATGCAATATCCCACAGAGTCTCGTTGGGGACCCGATACGTCTGCGCCAGATTCTGTTGAACCTCCTTGGAAACGCAATCAAGTTTACCGAAAAGGGCGAGGTTACGTTACTTGTGGAGTGTGAACAGCTGTCCGAATACGGTGTCCGACTCCATTTCCTCGTGCGGGACACCGGCATCGGAATTCCGGAGGAGAAGCTCGGAACAATCTTCGAGGCATTCGCTCAAGCCGACGGCTCGACGAGCCGTCGGTTCGGGGGCACAGGTCTCGGTCTCACCATCAGCCGCGAGATTGTGGAGCTGATGGGAGGAACGATTTGGGCCGCCCGAGGGCCTGGGTGCGGAACGGAAATGCACTTCACCGGGCTTTTCGGCTGTGACGGAGAACCAGAGACGTTGCCTTATGATCTGCTGGGGCGAAAGGTTGTTGTGATCGACGACAACCGATGTTTTCTCGAATCGCTCGCTGAGAGCGTCGCGATGCGAGGGGGTGTATTCGAGAGCTTTCTGCAGCTCCCTTCTGCCGACCGTTTCAGCTCTGTCCGAGGGGGTGAATGTATTATCGTCGACGCGGAGCTGATCGCGTCTGCCGATACGGCGCGGTGGAAGGATATCGCTGCGCAGGCGGCAGGAAGATTCTTTTTTACGGTTCCGATGGGTCGGTCGGATCTCCTGAAAGAGATTCGGAGAAGCTGGGATGCCGGTGTGATGTTGAAACCGATCTTGCCGGCGCAGGTAATTGACGCCCTGCTCCACGCTCAGGCCGACTCGGGAGCGTTGCCCGGTGCCGATAAACGTCCGTTGCCGCAGCTCATTGCTGAACGACAACTCACGATCTTGGTAGCTGACGATGTCGGCGTGAATCAACAGATACTGAGATTGATGCTCGAGCCCCAGGGCCATAGCGTGTTGTTTGCGAACAACGGCAAAGAAGTGCTCGATTTCCTCGATGAGCGCGGATACTGCACCAAGAGCTCGAAACCGCCGGTTGATCTCATTTTAATGGACGCTCAGATGCCGGTGCTCGACGGATCTGAGGCAGCTCGGTTGATTCGAGAGCGTGAAGCTGCATACTCACGAACAGCCGGCGGAAAGGTGCACCTACCTATCGTCGCCGTTACCGCCGACGCATTGACCGGCGAGCGCGAGGCTCTTGCGGAAAGCGGAATGGACGAATATCTCGCAAAGCCGATTTTCGCGCAGGATCTGTTGCGCAAGCTCGATCAGCTGTTCAGCGACAAAGAATCAGAGTCGCCGGCATGCAGATCCCTTGAAACCGGAGGGCAGGGCGAGGAGTTGGTCTTAAATCTCCCGGCGCTGCAGAGCCGACTTGGCGGGAACGTGAAGATCGTCTACGAGATGCTCGAAGCTTACCTCGAAGAATCAACTGTGCTCTACGGGGCTCTCGAAGCCGCACTAGCAGGAAAGGATGTGGACGGTGTGCTTGCGGCTGCTCACGCATTACGCGGTTCGCTAGCGAACATTGATGCTCAACGTGCTTGCGCGATAACTGAAGCAATGAAAATCGCGGGCGAGGAATGTGCTGCAGCTCGGATTGTGTCCCTCAATGATGAGTTGCGAGCTGCCCTCGTTGCTCTCGAGTCAGAGATCCGCAAGGTGCTGACACCCGCTACCGCACATGCTCCGGGCGAGGTACCAGCGCGCTCTTGAGCTGCGAAACGAATCGTTAGCTTTTTACGTCGGCTGCCGGCGTCGGTGCTGCAGCGGCCGCTTCCCGCCGTTTCATCTCAGCAAAGCGCTCTCGTTCAGTGTCCACTACCGTCAGCTTTCCGTCGCGAATAAGCTGGAACATACGGGAGATCTGTGCGCGCTCTTCGTCGTCGATTTTTCCGTCTGCGGACACCGCAGCGATGAACTCGTCGTGCTCGTCGCGGGTGAGAACTCCGTCTGCGACGAATGAATCCAGCATTTCCTTAAGCGAAGCCATAACCCTCCGAAAATACGTGTGCGCTCAAAAGCGGCAATGTGCCCACTGTCGTTATGCCGGTGTGGAAACGATGCGTTGCTTTGGGGAAAAGGAAAAGTGCCTGACGATCTACGTACCTAAGATAAGGAGATCACTGCCCGAACTCGCCATTTTCCGGACTCGTGGGCCGAGGACCAGAACAGCCTCGCGGAAAGGCTTATTAGCGCGGTAATAACTCAGAAACCGTGGATCTTTAAGTACTTAGCGCCCTTAGCGTAACCCTCTAGAAACACTGAGCTAGATTTTACGTAAAATGTACGTTTTTACGTTGTATGCATAAGGGAGAAGGGGGATTCACGAGTCAGGGTTTGCTTCGGTGTTCCGCTCTGATTGTACGCGCTTGACGAGCGCGAAGGGGGACCTTCCGCTCCGAAGCGGCGTGGAGGGAACAATCATGAGCTGCAGAGTCTGCCGAAGCTGATTCCATGCATTCGTCGATCGTGGTCTTCGCCGAGCGGGCATTCGCTGCGCTCGTGCGTTGTGTCGACGTGCCGTCAACGAAATACGATGAGCCGTGAGCACTCTTACTCAAGCCAACATTCGGGGCGAAGCCGCAGAAGGCGCTCAGAGAGGTGAGACATGTCAGATCCGGTTGACGAGCAGTGTACTCCGTCGGGACGCCCAATCGACGTAGACGCCATGATGAAACGGTGCATGGGCAATCCGAAAATTGTCCTGCTGATGCTGGAGAAATTCCGTGAGCAGGTCGAACGCGATCTTCAGAGCTTGAAGGACGCAGTTCCGGGGGAGATGTTCAACGGGTTTTCGAAATATCGCACGGTTTGAAAGGTGCGGCCCGTCTCCTTTCCGCTGACGCCATCTGTGAGAAGGCGCTGGTGCTCGAAAGCGCAGGCAGAGCGGGAGACCTCGAGAATGCCCACCAGCAACTTCGGGACCTGGAGGCCGAGATCCGCGTCTGCCTCGAAGCGCTTCCCAAAGCGGTAGAGCAGGTTTGTTACCTTGCTCAGAATCAGGGGAAGACATGAGTAGGAAGAAACGAATTCTTATCGTTGATGATCAAGCCATCTATCGGGAGCCGATGGCGGTTGCGCTCGAAGCGAACGGGTACAAGACTGTTTGCGCCAAAGACGACCATGAGGCCATGTTCGCGCTGCAAAGCAACCCAACGCTTTTCGAGCTGATCTTGCTTGATTACTCCATGCCGGGAATGAACGGTATTACGTTCCTGGAAGAGATCAGAAAAAACGTCAATTGGAGTGAGATCCCCGTTGTCATCCTCACTGACGTTGCCGAAAAAGAGCTGGTTCTGAAAGCGCGAGAGCTGCGTGTGCGCGAGTATCTCGTAAAAGCCAATTTCTCGCTCGATGAGCTGTTACGATGTGTAGAGAAATGCACAAAGTGATTCTCTGAGCTGCAGCCGCTCGTCTCTCACGAAAGGAACATGCGGTGAACAAGAAGCGGATCCTGATAGTCGAGGATAAAGCGATCTTTCGTGAGCCGCTGACCATTGCTCTTCAGACTCGCGGTTACACTGTCACTCGGGCGGAGAATGGGCAGGACGCAATCCGCACCCTCGAAATGCAGCTTCCCGACCTGCTGCTGCTCGATTTGCATTTGCCGATCATCGACGGCCTTACGGTGCTCAGCCGAATCCGGCGGAGCTCCGATTGGCAATACCTCCCCGTAATTGTGCTCACGGGAAGCAGCGATCAAGAGACTTTCGAAAGAGCTGCGACCCTCGGAGCGGATGTTTGCTTCGATAAGAGTCAATTTCACCTGGACGAGCTGCTCAGCACCATACAGCGTCTTCTCACGGAGTCGGAGTCCGGAAGGAGCCCTCGTAAGCTGATGAGCTCGGCGATTATCCGCGATGCGGGCGCGCTGTTGGCCGATCGCTTCCAGCTCTCTTGCTCGGATGTTCCTCGCAGCGTCGATGCCGTCCATTACGGGCATATGACAGTCCAGAAAAATAAGGTCGAACTCATTGTTCTGAACTGCTTCGAATGCGAGCTTACCGTTTTCAACGAGGGTGAGCTGCATTCCGAAAGCGGCCAACTGCTCACGAATAACCAGTTGGTTGATCTCGTTATCTTCGGCGACGAGGACCTTTGCATGCGAGAAGCGCGGCTGTGGCGCGGGTTCCTTATCGCCAGGCTTTGCACGGCCGGATGCGCCGAGACTGAACGAAACAATGTAATATATGAGCTCGTCGAAGAGCATCGACTGTTTGAGCGGCTGGATGATCTCCTGCACTGTGGTGTCTTTGAGAGTTTCCGGAATACGGATGGTATCGAGAGTATCGACCAAAGCGAGGATGGGAACGGCGCCGTGCTGGCCCGGGACATCCACGGTCAGCGTTTCGAGGTACTCTTCGAAACAAGGCATCTTCGGCGTCGTGACCAGAATGATACTAAACGGCTTTCGTTCGTCTTCGGCTTGTTTGAGAATCTGCGCCACCTGAGTAACGGCGGTTGCGCTCGAAGCGCTGAATCCCCAACCGGCAAGCTGCTTGATGAGCAATTCGTGGTAGTCGTGATCTGTTCCGAGGAGCATCACCCGGACGCTGCACGGTTCGAGCTGGAAGTAGCGGTTTGTTTCACTTTCGATGTCCATGCGATCAGCCGATATCTCGAACCACACCGTGGTGCCGGTGCCGAACTCGCTCGAAATGCCGATGACGCCACCCATCATCCGGATCAGTTGTTTGCAGATCGCAAGGCCGAGTCCAACACCGCCGAATCGCTTCGTTGTGGAAACATCACCCTGAGTGAACGATTGAAACAAGCGCTCCTGCTTATCCTGGGTAATGCCGATACCTGTGTCCGTTATTTCGAAGCGCAGCGAGCACTGGAGCCCGCTGAGCTCGACCGACTGCACCTTAACGACAATTTTCCCCCGCTCCGTGAACTTCACCGCGTTGCCGATGAGGTTGATGAGCACTTGGCTCAGGCGGCCCTTGTCCGCGAGGATCATCTCCGGGACTTCCGGCGCAACATAGCTCGCGAGCAAGAGCGACTTTTCCTGCGCGCGTGAACGGAGCACCTCGAGTGAATCTTCCACCAGCTGCCGGATATCGAAAAATTCACGATTCAGCTCGAGCGTGCCGGCCTCAATCTTGGAAAAGTCGAAGACGTCCCCGATGAGCGCGGCGAGCCCGTCGCATGACCGACTCGCAGCATCGAGAAATTTGCGTGGTTCGCCTTTCGGCTGGAGCCGAGTGAGGACGTGCAGCGCTCCGCGAACACCATTGAGCGGAGTGCGGATCTCATGGCTCATATGCGCGAGAAACTGGCTCTTTGCTCGATTTGCGCTTTGCGCAGCCTCGAACGCCAGCTGCAACTCGTCATTAGAAAGGCGGAGCAGTCGGAAAGCATTTTTTAATTTGAGGATCAGGTGGGCGACATAGAACAAGAGTGCGATGGCAAAGAGGGTGAAACCGCTTCGGAACAGCATTACCTTTTGTTCCGCCTCGTCGTGTGCACGATTATATGCTCTGTGAAATTCGGTGATGAGCTCGCTCCAGCTTGATCCAGAAAGCTCTGAGAGCAGCAATTCGATTGTTGTTTCGCTGTCGAAAATATTCCTCGCGTGCCGAGTGAGCAGGACAAGCTCGGGCTTGCGGATCTCGTGCGCGCGGTCCTCTTCTTCGGTGAGTAGGACGGCGACGCGTTCTCTCAGCTCGCGATCCGGCTGAACCGAGTATTGGAGGAGATCTTGATGCAGCCGGGCGAGACGATCTGCGTCCTCCGGCATGGCGTCGACCGCATTTTTCACGGCGGAAGGGAAGTAGCGAAGTGAGTTCGTGAGCACGGAATTGGTCCGCTTGAATAGGTCGAGCTGCTCTTTTTCGACGTCTCTCCTCTCGTCGAACTTCGCGAGATAACGGAGAATCTCAGGCGATTCGAGCTGTCTGCTGTCGTGCACGAGGTGCTCGAGGGTCTCGTCGAGCCCACGACTTTTGTCCTGCAGCGCCGTGAGTTGATCATAGGAGGTCGAAAGGCCGCCGTAGATACGGAGCACCTCTGCGCGCATCCCTTCCTGCACCTGTTCGAGAGACTGGAGAGAATCGAGTATCTGCCGGTGGCCGTCGATCTCAAAGCGTGCGGCACCCGCGAAGCAGACCAGGATGCCGAGCCCGATGAGCGCGCCGATTCGCCAATCTTTCCAGCTCCCATGGTTGGTCATTGCGGCTGGTCCCCCGTCAACGTGCGCAGGAACGCAGAGAGATCTGCGACGTCGGCCTCGGACAGCTCACGGCCCAACTGGTATCGGCCCATCACGACGATAGCCTTCTCGAGAGTATCCGCCGAACCGTCATGAAAATATGGAGCGGTGAGAGCTACGTTGCGCAGTGAGGGGACCTTGAACACATACCGGTCGGATTCCTTCTGCGTCACATTGAAGCGCCCGAGATCTTCGTCGCTGACTTTGCCGCGATCGGCGAAATAATCGCCCATGATGCCGAATTTTTGAAACATGTTGCCGCCGACATTGCGTCCTTGGTGGCAGGCAACGCAGCCGTAGGATTTGAAGAGGAGATAGCCGTGCTTGGCATCATCAGCGATCGCAGAGCTGTCGCCGCGGAGATACCGGTCGAACGGGGACTCGGGAGTGAGGAGGCTTCGCTCATATTCAGCGATTGCCGCGCCGATCGATTGTGGCGTCGGCTCGCTGCCGAACGCTTCAGAAAAGGCTTTGTGATACTCTGCATCATTCGCAAGCACTGAAACGGCGTTCGCAAGGGACATTCCCATTTCATGTTGGTTTTGGATCGGGACAAGAGCTTGCTCCTCGAGCGTCTGCGCGCGACCATCCCAAAATTGTGCAAAGTTCAAGGCCGCGTTGTAAACGCTCGGTGCGTTGATCTTTCCCTTTGCTCCGAAGACACCGGTAGAAACGGCTGCAATATCGGCACCACCGTGGGTCACCTTGTGGCACGACGAGCACGAAATCACGTTGTCGGCGGAGAGACGGCTTTCGTGGAAGAGACGCTCGCCGAGCTTTACTTTGCGCTCATCGAGAGATACGCGCTTGGGAAGCGGTGGAGCGGTTCGGTAGAAACTTCCGGTAGGTCCGGCTGCTCAAGAGGAGACGCGTCTTGAGCGCTCTTCGTCTGACTGCGCAGGTAGAGAGACAGCGTCGGGATTCCCATGGCGAGAACGATTGAGAGAGCTGCACAGGCGAGCGCCGTCGACTTTTTTCGAAATGCGAGCATGCTAGTTCGGATTCAAAGGCAGCGATTCGCTTGCTCTGCAGGGCACCTACTGCTCTGTGGACGGGGCAAGTTCGGCTGTCGGCTTACTACGGGAAATATCGACTTTTTGTGTAAAATCCTAAAACGGCAATCGCTACCGCAGATCAGTCCCGAAAAGGCTAGTGACGACCAGGTGTTAGAGGCTGCGTCAATTTATTCGAGACGCGCTATTTACCGAAGGCCAGTCGGCGAAGCTGGGCATTCGACCTAATTTGCTCGGCGGAGAGCACAGTCCCTGAGGGTCTGCCCGAGCCGACTTCGATCATGTCTTCGAACAGTTGATAGGCTCTCCGGGCTTCGATCGAATTGGGATACTCGCGGATGGTTTGAACGAGGAGTTGCTCACCCATCACGCTGTAATCCGGCAAGGGCAGGTGAAGATAGGCGACTGCGGTGAGGTAGGTTGCTTTCCTGCTGAGATCTGTTCGCGGGAGTGTTGCAGAGCTGTCTTCGAGCAATCGGAGTGCGTACGCGGTCTTCACCAGATGGAGCTCGTCGGCTCTCACAGTCTGGGCTTGCAGAACCGGATTCAGTAAGTCTTGTGCCTGTGTCACAGGATGGACGTTCGGAGCGGGACGATTCTCCAACTCGTTTAGCTCCCGGCGCCAGGATACTGCAGCAGAGTCTTCAGCTCCTTCGAACTGAAGGTCCGCTTTGAGCGCGTCGAGGTCCGAAACGATCTCTGTAAACGCGACTCCCCCGCTTATGCGACTCAAAAGCCACAGCTCGGTGGCGACGAACGAATCTCGCGACCCTTTCGTGAGAGCTGCCGCTTGTTTGAAAAGTCTTTCAGCAGATTCGTAGTCCCGTCGCGCGAGGTCTAAACGACCGGCAGTTAAGATCGATTGCGGCGAGCGCGCGTCCGTTTGGAGCGCGGAGACAAAACTCGTCGACAGATGCGACCGCGTGTGACAGGAGATGCAATTAGTTGTCAGTCCTCGGAGCTTGCTCCCTGCTCCGTCAGTATCTCCCCCTCGAAAGCGATCCCGGGCGTCGCGCAGAAGCTGCTGTTGAGCCAGAAGCGGGGCCGTCGGATCCGGGGAGCTTGGATCCTCCGAACGAGTGAGGAGGTGACCGTCCCGAATGAGGTCGTCCAAAACTGAGAGGATCTCGTCACGGTGAACCGGGTCGACAAATTGCTCCGGTCTCCACGCCAAGCCCAGAAGAGTCGACGCCTCGCGATACTGGTTTTCTTGTGTCGGGAGAATCGGAGGAGAATCTTGCCGGTGGCGTGCACACGCGACACAGAATGAGATAGCTGCGGCGCAGAGAACCGAGCCACGGAGAGCAGAGACAGAGGACAGCCCCGGCCGAAGCCGCAAGAGGAATTGCGAGGAAGTCAGCGCCATGAGCAATCCGAGTGAAAACCGTGGACTTCCCCAGTGTATCCGCTCCGAATCGCTCGAGCAACGGAAAGGTCAACACGGCCACCGTTTCACATTGAAACGATGGCCATGCGCCGCTGTGCGGTTGTTCGAATTAGTTCGAAACAACAGTTACAGGGATCTGCTTGGTGTTTTGCGGCTTCGCCTTCCGCAGCGAGATTGTCAGCACCCCGTTTTTTTGCTCGGCTTTGATGCTTTCTGTGTCGACCGAGTCCGGAAGATCCAGCACTCTGCGGAACGAACCGAAACGTCGCTCGGAGTGGTAATAGTCCTTCTGGTCGTCGGTCCTTTCTTCCGACTTTTCACCCTGAATGATGAGCGCACGTCCCGATACACTAATCTCGATGTTCTTCGGATCGATACCCGGTACTTCGAGCTTTAGAGTGACGTCCTTTTCCGTCTCGGCGACATCCATCGACGGTGCCCACGCCGACGGAAAGAGATCCCGCGGCGATCCGAACGATTCTCCGAAGAATCGTTCGAATATGTTGTCAACTTCGCTTCGAAGCGCAGATATCGGATGCTGCTCTCCGAAGAGGCTCATGTCCTTCCTTTTGTTTCGCCACGGTACGATGTTCATAGCACCTCCTTGCAACACAGAGTTATTGAACCGGAATCTTTTTTGCGTTCGCACGCGCCTTGGGAAGACGGAGCGTCAGCACTCCGTCACGGTATTCCGCTTTTGCATTGTCAGCGTCAACTGCTTCGTTGATTTCGAAGGTTCGATGGAAGTCGGCCACCGAATATTCGCGCACAAGCATTTTTACATCCTGCGGTGTTCGTGGCGCCGCTTCTGCTCGGATGCTCAGCTTTCCGTTCTCGAAATCTACGTGCATCCCTTCGGGGGAGCTTCCCGGCAGATCCGCGACGAAAATGAGCTCATTCTCACTGTCGTAGATGTCAACGTCAGGTCGAAAGTACTGAATCTCCGCACGTTGCCCATTCTGTGTCGTCATTTGTTTTTGTTCCATGATGTGGTCCTCCACAGCCTTCTTACTGTTGTGACGAGATAGTAATTTTCTTCGTTCTTGCGCTGGGCGCTTTGGGAAGCTTCATCGTCAACACTCCGTTTTTCAACGTCGCCTCTACGCGTTCCGAATCGAGCTCACAAGGGAACTGAAGGACCCGGGCGAACTTTTTTGCGGCGACTTCACGGCGCAGCGCCGAAGCGTTCTCCACCTGAACCGGCTTACGCTCTCCTTTCAGAGAGAGCTCATTGCCGACAACTACGGCCTCCAAATTCTCGGCGGTTACACCGGGAAGCTCGGCCTCAAGCGAGAATCCTGCCTCGTCCTCCCAGACGTTCACCTGGGGAAAACGAGCCGTAAGGCCGTTTTGCGGCTGTCTCACCATCGCTCCTCGATGCTCCGGAAAATGGTTCCGAAAAATGTCGAGAAAATCGCGCTCTAAGGGGTTCATCAAATTTCTCATTGTAAAAATCGGGGTTAACATAGTCTTTTCTCCTCAATGGTTTGGCTATGCACATGTATTTCGTAAGCACGATATCGAGAGGGCGCAACTGGGCCGGCGCCCGAAAATGGGCGGGAAGGGAGGCGTCGAAAATGAAAGGAAGTCAGACCCTCTAGGCCGAGTTATTCTGCGGCGATGCGGGTGAGCATCGCTCGTATGTATTCAGGTTGTGTCGCGTCTGGTTGAGTTGGGTGGGAAACGACCGATTTAGGCCTGAGGCGCGTCCTCTTCGCCTTCTCCGACGACGCGCTCTTTCTTCAATTTTTTGCGCAAACGGCCGAGGCGAGTGGAAGCATCTTTCGCGCGGTTGATGCAGCCTTCGATAATCTTTTCGCGCAGGTCATCGTCGCCGCCTTCGCAAAAGAGCTGCGCCATCTCGACCGATTCCCGAAGGGAGTAGTTATACACTTTCACGTCGCGCTCTGCGGACTTGAACTCCCTGGCCTGACGCATCGAAACGCTCAGGCGATAGAGGTTGTTCAGAATTACGGCGACGAAGGCCGCGTTTCGATCCGGCGCATGGAGCACGGCTTCACTGAGCTGCGGACCTTCCGACGCGTGCACGATCATCTGTTCGATCATGTCGACTGTCAGCGGGGGAACGAGGAACGCACGAGCGCCCGCTCGGAGGAGGCCGAACACGTCGTCGATCCGCGGCTCCTCTGAAACTGCGATCATCGTGACGTCCTTTTCGATCTCCGCCATTTGCTTCACGAACTCGATGGCAGGCATGTCGGTCGCCTTTGCATCGAACATGATGTGTGTGAAGTTCCGGCCTTTGACGCGCTCGAGAGCCGCGACGTGGGTCGGCACTACGCTGATCTGTGTGAAGCCGATGCTTTTGAGCGACTGGCGAAGCTGGTTGCTCGTGATGGTTTTCTGTACAACCACGAGCACCGCAAACTTCTGACGGTCATGGACGATGGAGTGTGGTGAGGCCATGCGTTCTCTGCTCAGCGCGCCGCGCGCTCGTGCAACCTCTCAGAACGCCTTGATCTTAACTCTGGGAATGGCGCTTTGGGCTACATGTTGGAAATCGACTCTTTTTTGGGGAAACTAAAGTCCTTTGTGGCACCATGTATTGTGAGCAAAATCCAAAGCTTGTGGCGCTTTGTGCCTCACGGTACTTGAACGAAAAGAGCGTCTTCCGGCTCTCGGGTAGGGTCGGCTGTATACAATTCCGACAGGGACCAGTAATACTCCCCCTGGGCCAAAGACGATCAGACGAACGCTGTCGGCACCGCCTTCGGCGGAGCGTCGATGGAGGAAAGTCGGAACACCGCAGAGCAAGTCGGCTGCTAACGGCAGCCTGGGGCGACCCAGAGATAGTGCAACAGAAAGCAGACAGCCTGGGCGCAAGCTCAGGTGATGGTGAAACGGTGGGGTAAGAGCCCACCAGCGCCGGGGGTAACCCCGGCGGCTTTGTAAACCTCGGCTGGTGCAAGACCGAATAGAGGGAAGAGCGAGGCTCTGCTTCGCTCCGCAACGGCTCGTTGCGTCTTCCCTT
Organism: Bdellovibrionota bacterium; assembly: GCA_046328905.1. Taxonomy (GTDB): domain Bacteria; phylum Bdellovibrionota_C; class UBA2361; order SZUA-149; family CAZDWZ01; genus JAXLVP01. The sequence goes on along the minus strand of JAXLVP010000001.1, from coordinate 1,405,028 downwards.
GGGTAGCGTCGCGTAGATGAATGTTCGTCACGGGCACCGAGAGGTGCCCGACAGAATTCCGCTTACGATCCCTCTGGCCCTCTTCTTTTCAGAATGTCCACGTCACTCTGCCGTAAACGCCTTGCTGAATCTCGGAGGCATTCGCGTCCCCTTGCTCGTAGTGGTGTCCGCGGAAAAGATTCTGACCGATGAGATCCAGGCGCAGATTGTCGGCGACTCGGTAGCCAATCCTTGCGTCAGCGACGACGTAGCTCGAAACCCGCGGAAACGAAAGGTGGGCGACGTAACGCAAGGTGGTATCCAGCTCCCACGACTGCGCAAAGTCGAGCCGAGAAGTAAGAAAGACCTGGTTCTCAGGACTGTTGCCTTCAAGCGCGGTGACTTGGCTCGGGTCCGCGGTGCTCTCGGGATCGAGCGAGAGATCAAGCTTCAGCGACGAATATCCAAAAGTGAGCTGCCATCCACTGGCCGCGAGCCACGTCGCCGCGAGCTCGGCTCCGTAGGTGTGTCCGTGCGCTGCGTTCGAGAGAGTGTTGCCCTCCGCGATCGCGAGCTGCTCGTATTCGTTGTAGAAGACCGTAAAATCAAGGAGCAGCTTCTCAACAGGTACGGCTCGATAACCGGCTTCGTAGGCGAGCAGATTCTCGGAATTCAAGGCGCGATTGGCGACGAATGTCTGTCCAGTGTCCGGAACGACAATCAGAAAATCGTTTTCGAGCCGCGATGGGGTGCGCACGGCACGCGAAACGCTCACCCAGACCGTGTTGTCCGGATTAATGGACCAGCTTAATCCCGCATCCGGCTCAAACTCGTAACGGCTGTAATCATTGTATTCGAGCTTCAATCCTGTGCGCATCTCGAGCACATCATCGATGAGATTGTAGCGACCCTGAAGCATCGCGCTCCCGAGGGAATCGGTTCGTTCTGTGGGATCGACAGCGAGCACGCTCGAGTTGCGTATATTGTCAGCGGTCAGCCGATACTGAAGTCCGGATAAGACGGTGAAACGATCAAGTGGAGAGATCGTATACTGAAGATTGACCTCACCCGTATTCCGCTTTTCTCCGAGAAGCGGAGTAGAGAAGTCGGTATGGTCGTAATAGCCGTTCAACGCCAGATGGCCGGCGCTTCCGTAGTCAATGTCATATTGCCCTTGGAGCGAATGTCCTTGACCCTCGACGTCGTTGAAGGGAACCGCTCCATCGTGACTTCCGTCGTAGATGTTTCCTTGAAGCCAGTAAGAGCTCGAGTCCGTCACCGCCTTATCGAAACGGAAGCCTCCCTGCCCACGGTAAGAATCGTCTGACACGCCGTCTGGGAGATAGCCCTCGTCCTTCGCGGCATACCGTCCATACACGCGATAGAACGCGCTCTCCGAGAGCTTTCCGCCATACCGGGCGTCGCCGAAACCTCGCTCTTCGGTTCCGCCACCAGCGGAAACGAGTGCACCCTGCGTTTCGCGCGAATGCTTCGTGATGATATTGATGACGCCATTCACCGCGTTTGCTCCCCAGGTGCTTCCACCAGGGCCGCGGACCACTTCGACGCGCTCGATGTCCTCGAGCATCAGATTTTTGGTCTCCCAGAGCGTTCCGGAGAAGAGCGGATCGTAGAGACTGCGTCCGTCGATCATGACGAGCAGCTTATTTGCGGTCCGCCCGTTGAAGCCTCGTATCGACACCGCCCATTTGTTTGCATCGACATGCGCCACGTTTACCCCCGGCACGAGCCGGAGTACTTCCGGAATGCTTGTCGCGCCGCTCCTCCGGATATCCTCGGAGGTGAGGACATAAACCGCGGCAGGAGCTCGTCGGACCTCTTCCGGCAGTTTCGAAACTGTTGTGACGCGCATGTTGAGAAGCTCTTCGAGCGATGCGTCCGCGATCGTCTCGAGTCCACCCTGAGCTGGAACGGCCCGAGCTTCCTCGGCGGGTGATAAAAGGACTGTTGTAGCGCACAGGAGCGCCGCTCTTGCGCTGCGCGTTACGGACCGGCGCAAAGCAACCCTCGTTTCGCTTGCCCCCGCTTTACCGCTTGGCGGGGCAGATGGTGTGTTCATCGGCATCCTCCTCCTTACTTCCGTAAAAGGCCAAGTAGCTCGTCGATATCGACCGGCTTCTCGAGAACGTCGAAAGGCGGAACCTCGGCTGCACGTTCGACGAGCGCCTCAGCCGCCATTCCCGTGATAAAGATAATGCGGAGCTTCGGGTTTTTCTCGGCCATCAACCGAGCAACATCGACACCACTGTAGATATCCTTCAACATCCAGTCGCTGATGAGAACGTCGGGCAAGAAGTCATCAGCGATCTGAAGTGCCTCGTCGCCGCGCAGGGCGGTCTTCACGGAAAAGCCTTCCTCCTCGAGGCAGCCCTTCAGAAAATGGCAGCAAATCTTCTCGTCATCGAGGACTAAGACTTTTTCGCTCATATCAGCTCCGTCTGCGTCATCGTTTAGTTCCACTGTCCGGACTCTGCGATCCGGAGATCGATTACGAATTCAGTTCCCTCGCCGAGCATGCTGTTCACGGAAAGCGAACCGCCGTGATCGGCGATGATACCGTGAGCAATACTGAGCCCGAGTCCTGTGCCGCCGCGCTCACGCCGGGTCGAGTAGAACGGATCGAAAATATGTTTCAGAACTTCGTCGCTGATTCCGGGACCATCGTCGGTAACGGTGATTCGGAGTCCGTCATCCACCTGACTGGTCGCGATAGTCACATTTACCCCACCGGATGCCGCTTCCGTCGCGTTCTTGATGAGATTGATAATGACCTGTTCGATCTCGGTAGGATTCAATACCGCCGGCGGGATTCGCTCGGAAAGGTCGAGCGCCACCTGGAGTCGGTCGGCGTGAATGTAATTTTTTGCCAGGTCGACGGCGTGCCGCACGACTTGATTGAGGTCGTGCGGCCACTTTTTGGTCTTCTCGGCTTTCGCGAATTGCAGGACGCTCTTGATGATCTTTCCGCAGCGCTGAGCTTCTTCTTTGATTGTGCCGAATGTCTCACGCGTCTTTTCGTCGCCCGCACCGGAATAGCGGAGAGCGTACTGAGCGGCGAGCAGAATGGAGTTGATTGGGTTGTTGATCTCGTGCGCGATGCCGGCTGCGAGAGTGCCGATCGAGGCGAGGCGCTCGGAGTGACGAAGCTGCTCTTGAGACTCTTTGAGAGCGCGAGTACGCTCGAGGACGCGTTGTTCCAACGCTTCGTTGAGCTGCTTCAGCTCATCCTCGGCTTTCTTCCGGTCGGTAATGTCGGTGAGCAGTGCGAAGAATCCTCGCACATCGCCACGTTCAGAGAAGTCGGGGATATACGACGACCGAACGAAGTGTTCGGCTCCGTCCGAGGATCGGAGCACGTGTTCGAATCGCTGTGGCTCGCCGCGAAGAGCAGCCTGGATATGTGGTGCCATGGCCGCATACGACTCGGAATCACCGATCTCCGAAACTTTTTTTCGATGCAATTCGGACAGCGATATCTGAAACCACTGCTCATATGGCGCGTTGTTGAATCGATACCGTTCGTCCGTATCTACGTACGAGATGAGAACGGGAAGGGAGTCCGCGATCAGTCGAAGTTGATGTTCGCTCTCTTTGAGGGCGGAATTCTGCGTGCGGATCTGGCCGAGCATGTCGTTGAATCGATCGATAAGCAGGCCGATTTCGTCATTGCCTTCCTTCTCCGCGCGAAGCGTGTAGTCGTTCTTCCGTGAAACCGTCAACGCTGTCTCGGCAAGCTTGACGATCGGTCTCGAGATCAGCTGCCGGAGCCGGAAGGAGAGCAGGTACGCGATAAAAGACGAGCAAAGAATGACCAGACCGAGAACGGCCGCGTAATCTTGGACGCGCTCCGCGATCTGCGACGCCGTTGCTTGAATGAACAGCGTGCCCACGCGCCGCCCGCTTACGGTGACTGGAAAAAAGAGCTTCAGATACCCTTCAGAATAGACCACCCCGTTTTTCTGGGGTCGATCCGGAATCTTGACGGAGGGCTCCTCGCCCCGGAGATAGGTGGCGAATACCTCGCCGTTCTCGCGATACAGCGCGGCCGCAGCGACCCGACGGTCACGATCGAGCGCGCTCAGGTTGGACGTGCCCGCCTTTGGATCATCGAACTCGAGCGCAGCGACGCTGTTGGCCGCCACGATCTGGGCTATGCTGCTCAGTTCCCGGCCCAGCTTCCGTTCTGCATCCCGGATATCAAAGAACAGCAGAACCACGCCCGCAATGATCAGCGAGGTCACCGTGGTGAACATGATCACCCAGCTAATCTTGTATTGGATCGACCGATCTTTAAAGCTCATGGGCGGTCCTCCACCGTGATGAGCTCTTTGGCCAGTGCGAGAAGCTGCGAGCTGAAATGAACCCCCGCCTCGCGCGCGCGCTTTTGATTGATGATGAAACGAATCGATTCATTGTCGACGGTCAATTCGATCATTCCGCCGCGCCGAGCAAAATGATGGATGTCGCTGACGGTCACGATCGGAAGGTCTCTCAGTGCGGAGATGAACCGTTCGACGTTCGCGTCCTGCGATGCGCTGATATAGAGGAGTGAGCAGCGAACGACCTCTTCCCCTGAGCGAGGGTAGCGGACTGAGACCCGATTGAACTCGGGGTCATGGACCGAGACAAGCTTCTGCACAATCCCTTTGAACGGATCGTCGCCGACGATGCAGATCTGTCGCGGCTGGGTAGAGTTAGTACCGTCAGACCACTCGATGAAGTTGATAAACTTGTAAACGAACGCGGCCTTGAGCTCGTATTCCTTTGGAACGAGATCGAGCCCGGAAGCGGGGGTGGAGGAGAAGGACGCGACCGCGAGCGCGCCGCAGGCGATGGCCGCGCCTATCGCACGAACTGCCGTAAAAACTCTGTTGAAGAATTTTGTGCGGATGCTCAAGCTGACTGCCCGGATTGTTCTCGCGTTAAAACCCTCAAACTACCTAATTCGGCGTCGCGACCATAGCGCTTTCCGCATTTCGGCTCACTAGTTTTGTCGTAAATCATGCGATTGGCGCGTACCGCCTCACGGCCGAGGCGAAATGCCTCAGCGGCCGCCCAGCCAACTACCTGATATCACGTATGAAACGTGTGCCTCGTCGACTGGCACGCACTTGCAATGGGATCCGGCGAGCCCTGTGGGGGCTCGTTTGATTGTCTCCTATTCAAGTGAGGTATGCAGTGAATCAGGCCGAGCCAAATGCGACCCCGGACCGGGACGCCTTGATCGTTGACCATATGTCCTTTGCGGACCGGCTCTCGAAGAAATTCTATTACCAGCGCTCGGAGCTGGGGATTGAGCGTGAAGAGTTTCAGTCGGCTGCCTATGTCGGCCTTTGCGACGCGGCGCAACGCTTCAATCTGGAGCGCGGACTGAATTTCGAAACATTCAGCTTCATGCGGATCCGCGGAGCGATGTACGATCTGCTCCGCCGGGGCAGCAAAAGTGGAATGACGCCGCTGCCCCGGGGTGCCGGAGTCCATGTCGCAGCGTCGAGCGGAGCCACGGAAACACCACAGGGCGATACCAGCCCTGAGAACGAGCCGCTGCGTCGCCGTTTCATCTCGAGCCCGCTGATCGACATCGCGAGCCTTATCGAATCGACCGACGGCCTCGGTGTGACGCTCCATGCGGCTCGCGCTGTAGACTCCACGTTCGAAGGTAGTGAGCTTTCATACGCTGCGCAGGTTGACCCGGAATCGTATGCCATCGCGACGAGCGCGAAGCGTTTCCTCGAAAGGATTCTGCTCGAGCTCCCGGACCGCGAGCGTGAGTTGATTGATCTGTATTATTTTCAGGAACGCACGTTCGAAGAGATTCGGCCGTATTTTGACGGCGCTTCGAAAAGTTGGCTCTCCCGTTTGCATACACGAGCGATCGATCGCCTCAGAGAGCTTCTTCAGGGATATACGCTTGCATCGCTGCAATAAACGAATGATCTCAAACGCTCGGCGGTGGCTCTCGGTTGCAACTCTGCTGTTTGGGTGTGGGTGCCGCGAGGAGATCCTGCATGACCTCGACGAGCTCCACGCCAATCAGGTTCAGCTTGTTCTCAACCACGCGGGTATTGAATCGGAGAAAGTTCGGTCCGGAGCCTTGTGGAACGTGACGGTATCACGCTCGCGCTCCGCTGGCGCTCTGAGCTCGCTGGAGCAGAGCCGTGTCTTGTGGCGCGACCTTTCGCGGTTCAAGGAGCAGTCGGGCGGATTCATTCAAAGCCGGGAGGAGCGCGCGCGCGAATCCGAGCGTCAGGTGTCGTGGACGATGGAGCAGACTCTCGAACGCCTTCCGGGGGTGCTCGAAGCGCGAGTGCAGCTCGAGATCGCCGACCAGAGTGCAGATCTCAGCGCCGCTCACCAGCCGAGAAGTGGAAGCGTTCTCCTGGTGGTGAACGAGCTGAAGGCGCCCGATGTGCACGAGGTGAAACAGCTTGTTGCCGGTGGAACAGGACTTTCTCCCGAGGCAATTTCGGTGGTGGTCGCGCAGCCGCCGAAAGAGGCACGACCGATGTTGCGCCACGAGGGAGGTGAGTCACCGCCGCTGACGGAGTCACGCGGCGGAGAGAGAAAGTGGGAACTGGCCGTTCGGCTTGGGCTGCTCGGTTCCGTCGGCATGGTTTTCGTCCTCCTTCTAGCGTGGCTTCGACTCCGTCGCAGAAAAAAGGCGGAGCGCCTGCGACCCGCACACAATGGCACCCGCGTACGGACAAGCGCATCGATTGCGCTCCGTCCCGACCAAAATGGAGATGAGGTGTTCTAGTGATTGCCAAGCTGTTCGGCGTCGACTGCTCTCCACGTTGCGAAACTGTCCTCGCGCTCGCGAAAGTGCTCGGCGCTCGAACGGTCGTGCCGCTCGCATATCGATTGGCGAATGACCGGGAACAGTCCGCGATTCGTCTCGCGCGCGGCCTTGATGAGCTGCCCAACGAAGAAGCCCGGGTGCTTTCGCTCGCTACGTTACATCGAGCCGGGGTCGGTACAATCCGAAGAGATGTACGGGACGAGATTCGGAAACTCATCCGCATAACGGAGGATTGAATGAGCGAGGAAGGGCGGCAGCCAACAAGCCGCGAGGACATCGTGACGTGTTCATTGGACCGGGCGCTTGCTGTCTCCGAGCGGGCGCCGGGCCGTCTTCCCCCGCTCGGAGGAAGACTCGGCTCGCTCCTCGATCGTTTCCTTCTGGTCCTGTCTGAAGCTCTGTCCCGGCGACTTTGCGTTCAGCTCGCAATCTCGCGGACCGAAAGCTCGTCACAAAGCGACGCGGAGTGGGAGCTCCACGTAGGTTGCAGAGTCTTCCAAGAGACGCTCAAAATCGTCCTTCCGCTCGAGCTGGCGCACGAATTGACCGCTCTGGTCTTGAAGCGCGACCGAAGTGCCATCCTGGGCCGCCCAAGCGCCGAAGATATTGCTGCGCTCAGCTACCTGATCGCGAGCGTGCTCGCGGAAGAACCGCTCTTCGCCGCGCAAAGAGTCTATCTCGTATCGATTGAGGCGGGGGTTCCACCGCAGTCAGCGGTTGTAGCGCAGAGGACACTTCATCTCGCCGTGAGGATTCGTGCGGTCGAGTGCGCTCTCCGCGTGACCGTAGGTCAATCTCTCCTGAAGCGGTACTCCGCGTATGCGCAAACGGATCGATTCTCTGCGGTGTCGAGATCGACACTTTTTCAAGGACACCGTATCGCAGCGTCCGTCTTCACAAGTCTGCAGCTCCCACCCGTAACCTTGATAGATCTGGTTCCGGGGAGCGTCATTCATCTCGGTCACGCAGCCGACTGGCGGCTTTCGCTCTCCGCTCGCGCACCAACACTCAGCTTAACTCCGATAATATCCGCGGCGGAGCTCAAATTCATGCACCGTGCGGAGAATGTAACGTTGCCTCTTACGAATCAGGATCATTGTCAATGAACGAGGAGCAAGACCAGCTTTTTCGCACCATGAGCGACCTTCCATGGGGAGACTCGCTTCTTCGAGACCTCTTCGCACCGATAGAAGGGACGGCGCTGCAGCCTCCAGACCACGTCCCCAGTGAGGCGCCTAGGGCTTGCGCTGAGCCGAGACCCTTATCCACAACGCAATGCGCGTTGTTGGGGTCGATACAGCTCGAGCTGCGAATCGACGTCGGTCAGCTCCAGCTCAGTATTGCGGAGCTGCTCGATCTTGCTCCGGGTCAGATTTTCCGCAGCCCGATTGACCGGTCGCAGCCGCTTGTTCTGCGAATCGGTGAAAACGAAATCGCGCGTGCTCGGCTCGTCAAGGAAGGCGAAGCTCTTTTGCTGGAAATTATCTCGGTGGTCGAGGCCGATTGCAGTGAACAGCTCAATGATGTTTCTCGAAAAGAGAGTGTGAGTGAGCGTTGTGCTCAGCAAACCGCAACGGGAGCAATGAATCATGCTTAATCAAATCGACCAGGGAACGGGTGTATCTCAAGGAATCTCGTCGGGTGGCGGCAGATCCGCGGCGCAGCCTGCAACACCCGACACTGCAGCCACGTATCTTCCTGAACCGTCGTCCACCGGACTCGGCGTCTTTCGTGACGTGATGGACATCGCACGTGCCGCAGCTGGAGAAGTCGGCGGGGTGTCACTCGATGCAACTGGAAGCTTCGCCGAGCTCATTCAGGCGCAAATTCAAGCGCAGATGGAGATGCAGACCACGAGTCTCATCTCGAACCTCGAGCGCTCAAAACACGAATCGAAAATGGCTGCTATCCGGAACATCCGATTGAGCTAGCGCGAGCTTCACAAGCGAGCGGGGAGGTCCGCTCGCGTTTTCAAAGGAGATATATATGGACGTATCGGCATCGCAAACGAGCTCGTCGGCCTCGACGGCAACATCGGAGAAGGAGTTTGACTCTTGGTATGACAAGGCAAAAGCCAAGGTGATGAATCTCAATCTGTCGGATGACGACCTGATTAAATACGTCAGCAAGGAGCTCAGCTCCGCCGACAGCAGCCCACAGAAACGGAATGCGCTCCAGCAGTTGATGAACCTGCGGTCGCAGGCCGCAGAATCAATCAGCAATACGCTACGACTGATTCTCGAAATCAGCAGAACAGTCATCGCAAACATCCGACCATAAGGTCGTCCGCGTGCGAGGAACGATGCAGGTGCGCGATTTCATTCTTCCGCTCGCCGTCGTGCTCGAGGTGGGCATGATGGTCTTCCCGATGCCGGTGGAGGTGTTGGATGCCTTGCTCGTTCTCAATGTGGCAAGCTCGTTGTTGTTGCTTCTCAGTGCGGTGCATCTCTCGGAGCCGGAGCGATTCACGTCACTTCCCACAATCTTGCTTCTCGCAGCGTTGTTTCGGCTGGGACTCAACATCTCGACAACGCGCCAACTCTTGGGCAGGGGAGAGGCGCCCGACGTCGTGGTTGCGTTCGGGAACTTTGTCGTCGGCGGCAATCTCGTCGTCGGCGCCGTGATATTTTTGATTATCACGCTGGTCCAGTTTCTCGTCATTGCGAAGGGTGCGGAGCGTGTCGCTGAGGTTGCGGCGCGTTTCACCCTTGACGCAATGCCTGGCAAGCAAATGGCAATTGATGCCGATCTTCGGGCGGGGATTCTCAGTCTCCAGGATGCGCGAGAAAAGCGGAGGGAGCTTCAGCGTGAATCTAAGCTTTATGGTGCGCTCGATGGTGCGATGAAATTCGTGAAGGGAGATGCCATTGCCGGGCTGATCATCACCGCACTCAATATCAGCGCCGGGCTGGTCATCGGGGTCGTGCAGCACGGTCTCCCATTCAGTGCGGCGCTGCAAAAGTATACTCTCTTCACCATAGGGGATGGTTTGGTGTCGCAGATTCCGGCCCTGCTCACCGCAACGGCAGCCGGAATCGCGGTAACCAGGGTAGCCGACCGGGAGGGCTCATCGGTGGGCAGAGAGATGCTTGTCCAGCTCGGCCGTGAGCCTCAAGCACTGGCGCTCACCGCCGTTGTCCTCATGAGCCTCGCTTTCGCACCCGGACTACCTTTCGGCCTTTTCATCCTCGCCGGCGGTCTTTTCTGCTGGTTGGCCCGACGAAGCCAACGCGCAAGGGGGCGAACAAGGGCGCAGGAAGAGGAGGGTAGCTTTCGACCGAAGGTCCTTGGGCCTTTGGCGTTGGGGCTGTCCTCCGCTGCCGTCCAGATCCTTCAGCGGGAGCGTGGGCTGCCTTCAAATGTTCAGTCGCTGAGAGCTGAGCTGTTCGAGCGGTTCGGGCTCGTCGTCGGGGATGTGCAATTCGATATCTTTCCCGGCGGGCCGGAAGCAGAAGCTGTGGTTTATTTTCGAGATGTGCCGGTACGAAGGCTCGCAGGCTCGTCTGTGTATGGAGCCGCTTCACGCCCGAACGGGCCGGCAGATCGAGCCGACGCGCCGCAGCTGGCTGACGGTATAACACAGGCGTTGCGCGAGGTGCTCTCCGATTACCGAGCCGAGCTTATCGATGACACGCAGACCCGGGTTCTCCTCGAGACGCATCAGGGCGTCTGCGAGGACCTCATCAACAGCGTCATTCCAAAGCTGCTCCCAGTAACTCGGCTCACCGGTCTCCTCAAATCACTTGTCCATGAGCATGTCAGCGTTCGCCCTCTCGCGACGATTCTTCAGGCGGCGGCCGAATTCCTCGGGCGGGAGCCTCGGAGGGCGGCCGGTGGACACGGGATACACGTGCCCTCCGAAGAAGCGGAGCTTCTTGCAGAAGTCCGAGTGGCCCTCGCTCGAAGCATATCGAAGAGTATTACCGACGACAGTTGGCAGCTTGAAGCTTGGGTCCTTGAACCGGCGCTCGATCGGTTGCTAGCCAAATCGTCTTTCACGAAAGCGGAGATCCCGCCGGAGCTGTCGGCCTCGCTTGAACAGACTCTCGTCGAACTGGAGCGCCCGAGCTACGGTGGTCCCACAGTCGTGCTCAGCACGAAGCTTGCCCGTCCGGTGCTCGCGGCTATCGTCCAAGAGCATGCGGAAACGATCCGGATCGTCGCCGCCGACGAGCTGTCTGATGAGGTAGTTCTCTCAGTTCAGGGCGAGCTCTCCCTTCCGTTGAATGGAGCTCGGGAATATTCTACCGACCGATCTCCAGAGCTCAACGCAACTCCAAGCTAAGAGAGAGTGCTGGTATGCGCATCCCGGTCACGCCGTTTCTGCTTCTTCTGCTTGGGCTCGCCGTTTTCGGTTGTGTTGCTTTTCGTCATGAGAGCTCGCAGGACTCCGCGGCGCGAGAGACAAAGCTTCGCCAACTGCTTGCAACCGGCAATAAGCTCTTGAAGCAGGGCAGCTGGCAGTCGCTCGATCAAGCGCAAGCCGCGTATTCGCTCGCCCGGGAGCTTGCGCCTCAGGACGCACGTGCCGTTGACGGCCTCGGTTGCGTCGCGTGGCGAAAGGGCAACATTGACCTCGCTGAGTTCTATTTCCGCCGCGCGTGCGAGCTGAGCGCAGACTACGATCGCCCCATCGCACATCTTGCGCTGGTTGCTGAAGCGCGGGGGCATCTGAATGCGGCGAAGGAGCTGCTTCAACGCGCAGTGAAGCTCAACCCCTTGAACTTTCGTGCGCGGAACAATCTTGCCGCTCTCGCGCTGAAAGGAGCGGGCGATGCCGATAGCCTGGGAGAAGCTCATCGAGAGCTTCTCCGGGCATACGAGCTGGCTGGTCCGGAAGATCCCATAGTGGCCGGGAACTTGGATTTGCTTTCTCGTAGGAAAGGGTGGTGAGAGTGGCAACGGAAAGTGAATTGTAGTAAGAGCCGTCAGCGAACAAGGCTTCTGTGGCTCCTACCGATGAAACCCCAAATTGAACGTATCGCTTGCGAGACTGCGCCTCATGGAAAGGCAGCTCCGCTCGTTGTCATCGTGCTGGTGAACTACAATTGCGCGAACGATACGAAAGTTTGCATTTTGTCGCTCGAGCGGCTTCACGATCCGAGCTTTCGTATCGTTGTCGTTGACAACTCCTCGACGAGCGACGACGTCGAAGCCCTGCAAGGATTCGTGATGCGGAGGGGCCACAGCTTCCTCGCGATGCCGGAGAATGGCGGCTTTGCGGCAGCGAACAATGTCGGGATTCATTTTGCCCGCGCGCTGAACGCTGAGTACGTCTGGCTGCTCAATCCTGACACGGTAGTCGATCCGAGAGCGCTTCACGAGCTTCGAGCTTTCAGCGAACACGCCGCAAGACCGGTAGTCTGCGGAAGCAAAGTTCTCTACGGCTCGCTTGATCCCGAGGTTGCGCTTCACGATGCGCAGGGATATACGCCCGGAACAGGACGAATTTGGAGTGCCGGGGGCGGCGTCGACTTTTTCAACCAGAGCGTCTCCATGCACGGATGGGATATGCCTGACGGTGCAGAATTCAATTCGCCGAGCGCATGCGACTATCTTCCCGGCTGCTCGATGTTCGTGCCGTTGTCGGTGGTCGACCTGGTCGGAGGCATGCCGGAGGAGTTCTTCCTCTATTTCGAAGAGACCGAGTGGTGCACGCGTATGCGCGAGCGCGATATCGAGCTCCAGTTCGTCCCGTCGAGTGTCGTTTGGCATCGATTCAAAGACGAGAAAATGCAAACTGCGCGGACCGTCTACTATTACAATCGTAATGAGCTCGCGTTCTGGTATCGCCATTCCGGTTGGAAGAAACGACTCCGAACGATCGCGCGCATCGTCCTGCGGAAGCTTCCTGAGGTTCAAAAGGCCATTCGTCAGGCTCCCGATGACGAGCAGCGACAGGTATTTCGAGCTCACCGGCGGGCTTGCCTCGATTTCTTGCGCGGTCGGATGGGGCGGCAAAGTATCTAGGATCGTTCAGATTTGCTGCCTGAAATGTTTGCGGTCTGTCCGCTGACAACTGACCACTTTACTGCCTGCGGGATTTCATACAGACAAACCCATGGCCGTCTGGTAAATTATCGTTGCCGTTCTGGAGCAACCCGCGGAGGCTTGTGACCGACAGATTTGTGCCCCCATCACCGCTGAAAGAGCGGCTGGAAGTGTCCTCTGAGCGAACGCATTCGGAGCAGGAGCTTCGGCTTGCAGCGGAGGCTGTTGTGGAAGCGGCGATCTGGCGACAGCGGCTGCGCCAGGATATGCACGGCGGGCGCGCCGACATCTCTGAAACAGCACGACAGGCGCTTGTCGATCTCCTCTACCGTGACCCCGGTATGACTTCCTTCTTATTCTCGGACGAGGCCTGGGAACGTCACTAGGTTATCCCCCTCATAACGTCGACTCGAATGCCGGGCAGTGCTCAGACCCCTCACGACCCATCTACCCCGAAAGAGGGTGCAGAAAGCGGGCCTCGACGAACGAGCGAAGTAAAGCCGTCTCTCGTCATGATCGTCGAAGATAGTCCGGATACTCGGGCGATCATTCGACAGTCGCTTCTCGCGCTTGGACATCACACCATCGAAGCAGAAAACGGGCTGGTTGCGCAGGAGCTGTGCCGCAAAGAGCTTCCCGATGCGATTGTTCTCGATGTCATGATGCCGAAGATGACCGGGCTCGAATTTGTGAAATGGTTCCGCGAAGAAGTGAAATCGCCTTTCGTGCCTGTGCTCATGCTGACTGCGCTCGCAGAGGTGGAGCACAAAGTGGAAGGCCTCGGAGTCGGGGCCGACGACTACCTCGTGAAGCCGTTTAACTACCGCGAGCTCCAAGCTCGGCTTCAAGCTCTGCTCCGGATCAGCGTGCTGACCAACGATCTCTATCGTAGAACGGGCGAGCTTCAGGCAGCGAACGCGAAGCTGTCGGAGATGCAGAATGTTCTCGTTGCGAAGGAGCGCGAGCTGACCGCCGCCCAAATGGCCGGTGCTGCCGCTCACAATCTGGGTCAGCCTCTCACCACAGTGTTGCTTCATTGCCGAGTGCTCGAGAAGGCACTTGCACCGTTGGCAGAGAGCAGCGACCAAGGGGTGCGGGACTCGAGCCGCCAGGTAGAAACTGCGGTGAAAGCCATTCAGCAGGAATGCGGCGCGATGAGAGACGTCGTTACAAAACTGAAGCAGTCCGACGGCTCGGCAGTGAAAGAGTATGTCGGCAACGTGAAAATTGTCGACCTCGATAGCGAGCCATGATCGATTCCACTGCCGCGTACTACCGCGCTCGCCGAACTAAGCTTCTCGCGCAACTTCCCGGGCGCACAGTTTTACTCTCTACCGGCGAAATCCGTCTTCGGAATATTACAGCATCCGGCTACCCATTTCGCGCCAATAGCCATTTTCTTTACTTCTGCGGGGACCTTCCACCGGGCTCATATGCTTTGTTGAATGCCGACGGAGCTCGCGTTTTCGTGCATCAACCTTCTGTTTCCGAGCAGGTGTGGGAAGGCCCGATTCCGCCCACGTCGGTCTGGTGTGCGAAATACGGCCTCGACTCGGTCGAATCGGTCGAACAGCTCGACGACGCGATAGCCAAAATTCCACGTGAGGAGCTGACGTCGCTCCCGCAGCTTGATGCTGCAGGAGCTGCGAAGCTCGCCCGGCTTCTCGGACGAACGCCTTCACTGGATCGCGGCGACAGGGAGCTCGCTCTTGCGGTAATTGAATGCCGACTCGAACAGGACGATCTGAGTATCGATCGGGCCCGCAGCGCAGCGGGTATTACGGCTGCGGCGTTTCGAGCTGGTATGCGACAAACGCGGGTTGGGGTGAGCGGATACCACATTCTTGCGGCGATGGAGGCTGAGTTGTTGAAGGCGGGAGCTGTTCCCGCGTTTCCGACGACACTCACTGACCATGGGGAGGTGCTTCACAATCCTGAGATTGCCGACCGCCTCGACGGTGAGCTCGTGCTCGCCGACCTCGGCGCAGAGCTCCGCGGAGGTGATTGCGCGGACGTCACCCGAGTCTGGCCCGTGGCCGGTAAGTTCTCGAGTGAAGCGCGAGAGCTCTACGAGCTTGTTCTCTCGATGCAGACCGCTGCGATCGGCGCGCTCAGGCCGGGGGTGCTTTATGGAGATGTCCACCTCGCCGCATGCAAGGCGTGCGTCGAGGGGCTTATCAGTCTGAAAATGGTCCGCGGAAACGCTGATGACCTGTTCGCACGCAATGTACACAGTCTGTTCTTTCCGCACGGTATCGGCCATCTTCTTGGTCTGGACGTACATGACATGGAGGATCTGGGGGATCTGGCGGGATACGCGGATGGGCAGGTGCGCGATTCGCGTTTCGGCTGGAATTTTCTTCGTTTGAACCGCAGACTACGACCCCGAATGCTGGTGACTATCGAGCCTGGAATGTATTGGATTCCGGCGTTGCTCGAATCTTCCAACTATGCCGGTCCGCTGAGTGACGTGCTTTGCCGAGACCAGATCCAGCGCTATCGTCATGTTCGAGGCATTCGCATTGAGGACGATCTGCTGATTACCGAATCCGGTTCGGAGAATCTGACCTCTGGAATTCCGAAGACAATAGAAGATGTTGAGAGTCTGGTGACTGCCGAACGTTAGTCTTCCTCAGGCCTTGGAATTTTGCCGTTTTGCCGAGCTCTCGGATTCGGTTTGCTCCCAGTCGAACCCCCCGCCGGGTTGCCAAAACAACCTTCTGCACGATAATCTCTGTGCTTCCGCATCCGCGGCTCTTTCCTCTCCTCAATACAGCTCAATACATTTCTACTACCTCATGCGTGGCGTCCCGCGGCGTTTGACTGAGGTGGTGGAGGAGATCCTAGAGGTTTGCTTTTTGATGCGGGTCATCGTGTGACTCGGGACATCAATGGCGATTCGATCCATGAGAGGAGAGGAGTGCAGTAGTGATGCGAACGACTCGACCCGTCGGTGGTGTCAGCTTTTCGAACGAAGGACGTGTGCTCCTCGTTACCGGAGGAGGGCAAGGGATCGGAAACGCCATCGCGCGGGCGTTTGCTGACACCGGTGGTACGTCGGCAGTGATGGAAGTGAACGAGACCCTGCGCGAGAACGTCGAGCCGTGGGGCGAGTTCATCGCCGGAAACGTGGCCGACCCCGACGACTGTCGTCGGGTGGTCAGACACGTCGTCGAACGGTTCGGTGGCCTCGACGTCCTCGTTCCGAACGCCGTCATCGAGGGTCCCGAGTCCTACAGACGTCCGCACGAGTACGACACCGACATCTGGCGTCGATACGTCGATGTCAACTTCACCGGCATGCAAAACATCGCGCAGGCAGCGATTCCGGTGATGCTCCAGCAGCAACTCGGATACATCGTGATCATCAGTAGCGTTCAGGGTGTCGCCGGCGCACGGCAGTCTTCTTTGTACGCCGCAACCAAAGCGGCGACGAGGAGCTTCATCGATACCTGGGCGACGAGCTATGCGCGCGATGGTATTCGCGTCAACGGTATTCTGCCGGGCGCGATCCTGACGGAAGGTATGGTTCCCAAGCTCTCCGGACAGGGCGGAATGCGAGACCTCGCAAACCGTCACGCCCGTGGCTGCCTGGGGCTGCCCGAAGAAGTAGCGCTGCTTGCACTCGCGCTGTCGAGCCCCGTGGCCGCGAACATTTTCGGAAGCGCCGTGCGATGTGACGGTGGACTCCTGAGCTCCCCGCCGTTTGATACGCCGTTTGATCCGGATACGTTGCCCGAACAGCCGACGCCGCGATGGCAGCAAGAGCAGGTGGTGGCGGCTTCGGCGACGTAGGTTCGTCCTTCTGCGAACGCAGCGAGGGTCCCAAGGCGCGCTCCGTCGGGAAAGCTCCACGCTTTCCCGACGGGCGCATGGATCTCCTTCCCCGCCGAAAACTCTACCACGCTCGAGCGCGCCTCGAAGAGAGAGAACCGGTCCTCGATCAGGTAACCGGTTTCTCGCGAATTGAATCGCAATACGATAGGAACCGGCGGCGTTATCTTCGCCGCCGCGGAGTGAAACGCCAGCCCCGCTTCTCGAGCTCCGTTTGATGAAGCTTGACGGTGCAGAACGCAGGCATCATTTTCAGTGAATGATCTTTGCACGCCCGCTGGTAGCCGACCTGGAAAAGCGGATCGGGCAACAGCCCTCGGTGAGCATTGAGCTTCGCCTCGACGGCATCGAGGCCCCACGTCCGAGGCCTGACTATGTCTATCTGCCAGCCGCTTTTTGCGAGCAGCTCGGCGTTTTTGGCGATCTTCGTGAACGACGGCAGATCTGTCAGTTGATGACGCTCGACCGCCGCTTGGTACCCAGTCGAGGTGAGCGGATCGGGGAAAAGCGCCCGGTGACGTTCGAGCGCCTGAACGAGCGCAGCTCCGCTGAGACGGTTTCCACCCTCCTTCTTGACTGGCCAACCATGCTCCTTGAGTGTCGTCGCATGCCTCGCGATGGCTTCGATGCCCGGCATGTCCTCCAGTTTGAGCCGCTTGACCGTTTTGCGATATCGGCCGAGCACGAGAGGCGTGGAGAAGTGCCGTGAATGTTTGTTCAGGCGTTCCACAATCTCCGCCGCCGTCCACTCGCCACGAAGCTGTTCGACGACCCAGCCGTGCGAAGCAAGATATTCCTTCTTGCGGATCAAGACCTCGAACGACGGCAGGTCGGTCAATCCGTGGGCTGCGACCTCGCGATCGTATTGACCCCAGCGGAGAGGGCGGGAAAGCTTGTCTCGCTGCTGTTCGAGTGCAGCGAGAGCTTCAGCATTTCGCCAAACGCGGCGCAGCTTTTCGAGCACCCAGCCGTTCTGCGCGAGGAACTGCTCGTGCCGTCGCAACGTGCTGAAATCGGGCAGCACGTTATGGAGATGGTGTTGTCGCCTCGCCCGGACGTAACGGAGGAAGGAGATCGGGTGAGGGAGCTTGGTCCGGTGACCGTTCAGCGCCGCAAGAATCTCTTGCGGAGTCCACCACCGGTCGATCGCATCGAGCACCTCCTTCAAGTCCTGGATGATCTCCGAGAACCGAACATCTGCGACGTGAATAGTGAGCGCGTCTCCTCCGAGCTTGGAGACAGCTCGCTCGAGGGCGGCGAGCAGCTTCAACCGTTTCCAGGAGCACACGAAATCGAGCACTCGCACCTTGGTCTTCCTCGCCCGTCGGCGAAGACCTCTTCCGAGCTGCTGCTCGAAAACGATTCTCGAGACCGTCGAACGAAGGAACACGAGAAGATTGATTCCGGGGACGTCGATTCCTTCCTGGAACTTGTTTACCGAAACCATGACGCGGATTTCGCCGCGTTTGAACGCACGGAGGCGCTCACGCTGCTGGGTGCGCTTCAAGCCCGAGTGCACGAAGGAGACGGCGAGCTCAGGGATCGCGGCAGTAAGCAGCTCGGCGATGCGCTCGCAGTGCTTACGAGTCGCGCAGAACACTTTCACTTTCGGCCGGACGATCTCCCGGGCATGCCGGGCGATCACCTGCACGACCTCTTCATCCCTTCTTGGGATGAAGAGCCGCGAATTGAGCGAGCGGAGGCTCACTTTCTCTGGGTGTTTCTTAATCTCGCTCCAGTCCTGGCGGTTGTCGAGCTCGACTCGGTAGTCGATCTCCGCCAGATGTTTTTTCGCGATACCCCTGGCGATGCCCATCCGAAAGACAGGCTCGCCGAAGAGCTCTGTGACGTCCACTCCGTCGGTTCGATCGATCGTTCCAGTCATGCCGACACGGTGGCGAGGGCGGAAGTGCTCGACAACCGGACGATACGTCGTCGCAACGCCGTGATGGCCCTCATCAACGAGGACCAACGAAAATGTCTCGGGTGGAAAGTCCTCCAACGCTTTGCCGATGGATTGGAACGAGGCGAAGAGGACATCGACCGGAGCCGTCGTCTTCTTGTCACCATTGTAGTAACCGAACGATACTTCTCTGCCGAGGACCTTGCGGATGCTCTTTGCATTCTGTGCGTTGACGTCGTTCTGATGGCAGAGCACTAACATGCGCCCACCCACCTTGCTTCGCCAACGCTTCATGAGGAATGCCGCAGTGTAAGTCTTCCCTAATCCGACCGCCATGATGAACAGCGATGTCTTGGCTCCGGCTTCGAAAGCCCGCCAGACACGCCGGACGCAGGTCTGTTGATACGAACGCGGCCGAATCTTCGGACGAGGCATGAGCGCAGCCCGTTCCCCTCCAAGGGGTGCTTGGCAATGTGGGAAAACCTTGAAGATCGTTGTAACGATCCTCTCTCTTCGAGGCGATTGACGCCGATCGGCGCGCAACCCTGACCTCACTACTTCTGCCGAAAGAGGAGTGCGCTCAGCGCTGGACAAAGATTTCGAGTGAAGGGGACGGAGTGCCCCTGTTTGGGCCGATGGTCGGCGGGGTGAATACTACCACACAAAATCCGTGCAGGAAAATGAGGGGGCGGTATGGCGCTAAGGACGCAAATTACTTCTTCATCCGAAACAGGACGAATGCCAGCCCGAGAGCTCCGACAATGACGAGCAATATGCCGAGGACGCGAGCGGTGTTCGAGACGTCCGCGGCCTGTCCGTCGAGCGAACGCGCCTCATCGCTTATCGTGTCGTTCCCTTCGCAATACAGAACGACCGCGGATGCGTTGTCCTGTGCGTGCTCCGCTTTCTCCGCGACGCGCCGGATGAGTCGCTCGGCGATGTCCTGTGGATGACCTTCGACTTCGGTCATGATTTCCTCGGGAGTGAGCGTTCGATACAACCCGTCCGTGCACAGAATGAGGACATCGTTCGGCTGCATCGGATAGCCTTTGATGTTGCAGTCGATATCGGTCAGATCGGGTGTGCCGACGTAGCTCGTGAGAATCCCGCGGTCCGGGTTGGAATCCGCGTCCTCTTGCGACATCGAGCGCTGAACCACCTTCCGCTGAAGCTCGGTCGCAACCGTGTGATCAGTAGTGAGCTGCGTAATCTTTTCGCCTCGCACCAGGAAGATTCTGCTGTCCCCCACAGATACCCAATGCAGCTCGCGGCCGTGAACTGCGGCGGCAATGAAGGTGGTTCCGACACGTGCGTTGCTCTCTTTGACTGCGGGGATGCGCAATATGGCGTCGTTCGCGAGGAACAACCCGCGCATGAGCGCGTCGCGTACCGGCTCATCATGGCGCTTCTCGGAATAAGCGGCGAGAAACCGATCGACGGCGAGCCGACTCGCTTCCTGTCCGGCTTCGAAGCCGCCCATTCCGTCGGCGATCACGCCGACCACGCCGGCATGGGCGATGAAACGGAAGTTGAGAAAATCGGAAAAGCCGACGCTATCTTCCTGATTTTCGCGCTCTCCGAGATGCTGGGCGGCGCCGGTGCGAACCAGCAATGATTGAGAGCCTGAGGAACTCATGCGGGTTTTCTACCATACGAGTGCGCCCCCGCAACACGCAAAATCAGGTCCTGTCGGGCTCGTCAGCCGTTTCGCCGCGCAAACTCCGACATGAACGATACCAGCGCTTCGACGCCCGCTTTGGGGAATGCGTTATAGATGCTCGCGCGAATTCCGCCGACCAATCGGTGCCCCTTGAGGCCGAGGAGGCGGTGTTTTGCAGCCTCTTTTACGAAAGCGTCCTCCAGCTCCGGTGTCGGCAGCCGAAAGGTGACGTTCATGAGCGATCGGCAGCCGACGTCCACGTAGGGGGTGAAGAATGGGTTGCGGTCGAGCTCCTGATAGAGAACAGCCGCTTTTTCGCGGTTCATCCGTTCCATCTCTTGCAGGCCTCCGAGACTCTCGATCCACTTCAGCACGAGCCCAACGATATAGATCGGGCCGGTCGGTGGCGTATTATAGAGCGATCGGTTCTTTGCATAGGTCTGATAATCCAGGGTCAGAGGAAGCTGCGGAGCCGCTTGCGCGAGCAGGTCCTTCTTCACGATGACCACCGTGACGCCGGCCGTGCCTAAATTCTTCTGAGCACCCGCATAGATAAGACCATATTTGGAGACGTCGATCTTCTTGTGCAAGAGATCTGACGATGCGTCGCAAACCAACACCACGCCAGGCTCAGCGGGTTCGGTCGCATACTGTGATCCAATAACGGTGTTGTTGCTCGTGAAGTGGAGATAGGCCGGTTTCTCCGAAAGCGACTCGAGAGTGGGAAGCGTTCGGAAACCTGCCTCCTTCGAGCTGCCTGCGATGTGCGCGTTTGTCAGCCGCTTTGCTTCTTCGTAGGCGGCTTCCGCCCAGATACCGCCGACGAGGTAGTTCGCTTGCGTTCCCTGTGGGACGAGATTGAGCGGCACCATCGCGAACTGCGCAGTAGCACCGCCAGTTGTGAAGAGTACGTGGTAGTCGTCACCGATCTGCAGCAATCGCCTGAACGCCGCCTCGGTTTCAGCAATAATGCCTTCAAACTCCTTCGAGCGGTGGCTCAGCTCGAGCACGCCGATGCCGGTTCCAGCAAAGCTGAAGAGGTTATTCTGAAGCTCGGTAAGCGCCGGCTCCGGCAGCACGGCCGGTCCTGCGCTAAAGTTAAAGGCCCGTTCCACTTCCGTTTTCTCCACTTTTTCGATCCGTTCAAGCAACTGTTTGGTAGCATCCTGCTATAACACTTATAGAGATTTCCTGCTTCAGAATGTGAATCTATGAGCGACGACCAACAACAATTACCTCCTCCGCAAACCCAGCAACTCACGGCGAAGGAAAACAAAGCGTCTCAAGATTGGGACACCGACAAATTCCCGACGTCAGCAAGACCAGTCTTTGTCGGCTGGGGCATCATGGTCGGTGGGATTATCCTGCTCTGCACGGTTGTCTATTGCATCTCGGATCATCCGAAGTCGAAGTCCGAGGCGCCATCAGACACGAAGAAGGTCCAAGCTGCCGAACACCTCGCTGGAATTCAGGACGCGGAAGACGAGGAAGAATAACCGGCAAGCTCTAAGCTTCTCGCCGCTACGCGCCGCAATTCATCCACGCTGAGCCCTTGTGTGTGCGCCCAGAAGTAGTTCTCGGCGAGCGATTTCCCGAATATTCCCGGATCGTCTGAGGCGAGCACCACAGGCAAGCCGCTTTCTACCAGACGGACAAGTGGATGTGCGGCTTCGGAGGTAACACCAAGCGCGATATTGCTCCAAGGGCACACTTCGAGAGGAATGTTTCGCGCTTTGATCTCGTCCAGTAGCGCTGGGTCATCGAGCACGCGAATTCCGTGCCCGATACGGTCAGGGGCGATACATTCGAGTGTCTCGCGAATGCTCTCGGCGCCCGCAGTTTCTCCGGCGTGGGCGTAGACCCGGAAGCCCAGCTTTCGCGCCAGCTCGAAGCTGGACCGAAACGGAGTAGCGGGATAGCCTGCTTCGAGCCCGGCAAGCCCTACGGCGATTACATTGGCGCCGCCCTTTCGAACACGCTCGGCTACTTCGACCGTTTGCTCTCCGGGTGCCGGACTGTTTCGCACGATATCGAAGATCCACCCGAGCCTCATCTTATATTCGGACTGGGCGAGAGACTCGGCGGCTGTCAATCCGCGGCAGAGATCGTCTTCTGAGAGCCCGAGGCTGAGCAGCGTCGATGGCGTGACATAGATCTCGGCAGCGAGAATGTTTTCGCGGATCGCCGACTGAAGGTACGACTCGGCGACAAAAAGGAGGTCGTCCGCGCTTTGGATGGTGGACGAAATTTTTACATACAGTCTGATGAACTCCCGGAAATCCCCTCGGAAGTATCCGTGAGTTGATTCAGGCTTGGGGGCGGGGATCGGTGGGTATCCCGGAAGGACGGTCGGCTCCGAAAGCGATACCTTGTTTTTCTTCGCGAGCAGCTGAAGAGTCTTCGGCGTGACCGTTCCCTCGAGATGCACATGCAGGTCGGCCTTCGGCAGTTCGCGGAATTGATCAAGCATGGTTTCGGGTTGCTCCGTTCACGACAAGGCATATTATGCCGCCCCGTGTCTTTCGGCCTGCAAATTTGTTAAGTCAGCGGGAATCCAAGGCGCTGATGACGCGGGCAGATAGATAACGTGTAATCATTTGACACTCCTAGGATTTGCGAGTAAAAACGTCTGACATTTTTGGCGGTTATACCCTTCAATGAATCTTCGCGCAGGAATCGAACAGATAGCTCAGTCGCTTCAGAGCGGGCCCTCGTCCCCGCCGAAAGGAAGCGTCGTGATCGATTCCGTGTCGAAGCGTTTCAAGAAGCACACCCTCGCACGAAAAAGTTACACGACCGTCAAGTCCAGCTTCCTTTCGCGCATGTTCGCGCGCCGCTTTCCGAAGGACAACTATGTCCACGCTCTGAAGGACGTCACCGTGCACGTGAAGCCCGGCCACTCGCTTGGGCTGATCGGCAGCAACGGGTCCGGCAAATCGACTCTGCTGAAGCTGATCTCCGGGATCTACCGAGCTGACGAGGGGCAGGTCATCGTTCAGGGTCGGATCTCAGCGCTCATCGAGCTCGGAGCAGGATTTCACCCCGACTTCAGCGGCCGAGAGAACATCTATCTCGGCGGAGTGATGTATGGGTTGACCCGCAAAGAGATTGAAGAGCGCTTCGATCAGATTGTCGCTTACGCCGAGCTCGAAGATTTCATCGATGATCCGGTCCGCACATATTCGTCCGGTATGTATATGCGGCTAGGGTTCAGTCTCGCGATTCATACCGACCCGGACATTCTGATCATCGACGAGGTGCTTGCCGTCGGCGACGCTTCGTTCGTCCATCGCTGCCAGGAAACTATCAGCGAGTTCAAGCGCCAGGGGAAGACGCTCATTTTCGTCACCCACGACCTCGAGTCCGTCGCCCGTTGGTGCGATGAAGCGATCTGGCTCGAGAAAGGGGTCGTGCAGGTGCAAGGCGATCCGCGTTGGGTCATCGACTCTTATCTCGAACGCGTGGGTGAAGGTGAGGAGAAGGCGCTCGAAGCGGCCAATGCGAAGAAGTCGTCCTCGGATTCGAAGGACGACGAAGATATCTCGGACGCCGATCATCCCGGGGCAAAGCGATGGGGGAATCGCGAAGTCGAAATCCTCTCAGTGCGTCTTCGTGACCAACACGGCACATACAAATGGTTGTTCGGCGCGGACGAGCCGATGACGATTGAGGTCCAATACAACGTCCGCGAACCGGTTGCCGATCTCGTTTTCGGCGTCGGAATATTGCGCGCAGACGGACTCGTCGTTCACGGAACCAACACAGACATCGATGACATCACCGTCCCGCTCCCTGAAGATTCCAGCCTGCCGGTGAGCGGCACGTATTGCTACCACATCGAGCGCTTGGGCTTGGTCGAAGACAGTTATTACGTGGATGTCGCAGCGCATCGCAGCGACGGTTACCCATACGACTATTTCCACCTCAAGTTTCGCTTCTCTGTGCGTACGGCGACAAAACAGCAAGGGGTCTATATTCCCCCGCACGAGTGGGAGATTCGCGCCGATTACGAATCGGCTCCGGTTCGAGAGAAGACGCGCGCCGGGATGAATCGGTAGGAGACAGGTGGAATGCTGAGAAATTTAGAAGAGCTGTGGCGCTACCGAGCGTTGGTTTGGGCACTCGTCTGCAGGCACCTGAATGCCCGCTACCGCGGCTCGATGCTGGGATTCATCTGGTCGTTCCTCAATCCTCTCTGCCTGATCGGCGTTTATTCGCTCGTCTTCCAGTATTACATCCGTTTCAACGACGTTCACCACTACACGCTGTTCATGTTCGCGGGGTTGCTGCCTTGGATCTGGTTCTCGAGTGGGCTGCTCGAAGCGACCGGCGCGATCAGCGGAGGCGGAAGCCTGATCACGAAAGCGATGTTTCCACCACACATTCTGCCAATCGTGGCAGTGCTGACGAACCTTGCGAATTTCATCTTCGCCATCCCGCTCTTGCTGCTGTTTATGCTGCTTGTCGGAATTCCGCCCACGGCGAGCTTGATCTATCTCCCTCTCGTGATTTTCGTCGAGCTGGTCTTTCTTGCGGGCTTGAGTCTCGGGTTGTCGGCGGTCAATGTTCATTACCGCGACGTACAGCACATTCTCGGCAACCTGATGACCCTTTGGTTCTTCCTCTGCCCAATTATCTATCCGGTAAATAACGTGCCGGAGCGCTTTCGCTTCACGCTGCTCTTGAATCCGGTGGCGCTGTTTACGGAAATGTATCAATCGATCTTCATCGACGGGACCCATCCGGCGGCGCTCAAGCTGCTTCTTACCGGCGGCGTTGCCGGTTTCACGTTCATCGCCGGGAGCCTGATCTTCAACCGCTATCGTGAGAGCTTCGCTGAGCTGATCTAGGCATGCAGGTACACCAGTTCGTTCATACCCTCACTTACGGGGATGCCATTTCGGGAGAGGCGATCGCCATCAAGCGATTGCTCAGAGAATCCGGGATTACGAGCGAAATCTATTCTCTGCACACTCATGAAAAGCTTGCCGGCGAGAACAGGCTGTGGACGCATTTCTCCACCGACATTCAGCCCGCTCTCGCAGCGGGTGAGCAAGTCGCGGTGGTGCTCCACTATTCCATCGGGTCACCGCTCAATGCGCTCTTTCGCGACCAACCGGGGATTGCCCGCGCGCTCATCTACCACAACCTCACGCCGGAACGTTTTTTTCTGAATTACAACGCTCGCGTTGTCGCAGACCTTCGCGAAGGCCGAGCAGAGCTTCCAAAGCTGCTCCGGTCGGTCGACGTCGCGCTTGCCGACTCCCCTTTCAACAAGACCGAGCTGATCGAATTTGGGGCGACGAGCGCGGAGGTCCTGCCTCTGCTGATTGACCGCAAAAAGTGGTCTGTCCCGGCGAACAGTGGGATTAAAGGTGTCCTCGCCGGTCACGGCGGAAAGAACATCCTGCACGTCGGTCGATTCGCGCCCAACAAGCGCCTCGAGGACATCATCAAGGCGTTTTATTTCTACCATCACAAGATTGAGAAAAAGAGCCGGCTCTGGCTCATCGGCTCCGACATCGATACGGAGATCTATTCGTTCGAGCTTCGTTCGCTGATTAGTGAGCTTCGTTTAAAGGACGCGGTTGAGCTGGTCGGAATGGTCGCCGACAGTGAGCTCCGTTCGTTTTACGAGGCGTCGGATCTTTACCTTTGCATGAGCGAGCACGAAGGCTTTTGCGTCCCGATCATCGAAGCGATGAACTTCGGGCTGCCGGTCTTGGCTTTCGACTCATCGGCCGTGGGTGACACTTTGGGTGACGGAGGCCTGCTCCTTCAGCGCAAATCGCCGGCCGAAGTGGCGGAGGTCATGAATATCATGCTCAGCGATCAGAGCCTGAGGGCTGAATTGATCTCGCGTGGCAAGAAGCGGGTGCAGGAATTCGGAGAAGAGCAGTTCATTGCACAGCTCAAGAAGGTGCTCATCTCTCCACTCCAGGAGCTTGCCTCGTCCCGATCGGCGTCACGCCGAGCAGCGCAAGGGTAGCATCGTGAACGCGATGAAGGCCGACCGAACACAACCCTTTAGAATCGGCATCGACGCGCGCGCAACCGAGCCCGGGTTCAAGGCGCATTTCGGTCGTGGCACTGGTCGATATGCGACCGAGCTCGTATCCCGATTGGTCGGCAGCTCTCCTGATTCCGACGATCCGCTTCGCGTGCTTCCTTTTCTCGCAAAGGACCTGAAGAGCAAGCCGTGGGAAGCGAAGGTGATCGAGCTTCTGCCGTTCGGACGCCAAACTGCAGAAACTCAATTTTTTCTTCCAAAACGGCTCCAGACTCTTGGTTTCGATCTCCTGCATTTCGTCGCCCACGGAGATGCTACGGCGCGGTGCGGCGTGCCGTATGTCGTAACGGTGCTCGACCTCATTCCGCTCAAATTTCCGGATTTGTACAAAGCGGACAAAGCGGATTGGCGATTCCGACTGGCCCGCAAACTGGAGGAGCAGTCGATTCGAAACGCCTCTGGGATTGTGGCTATCAGCGAAGCGACGAAGCGCGATCTCGTCGAAATTCTCGGGATTCCGCCCGAGCGAGTTGTTGTCACCCCGCTCGGGGTCAGTAACCGCTTTACACCTCGTTCGCCGATTCTTGCGGAATGGCAGCTCGAGGCGCGCCGAACCAAAGAGCGGCTCGGTCTTCCGGTTGACCGGCCGATGTTGCTGTATGCGGGTGGCATCGACCCGAGAAAGAACGTCCCGTTCCTCCTGTCCGTGTTCTCCGAAGTGCTCAAATATAACTGGGCCGTCCGCCCGGTGCTCGCTCTGGTCGGAGCCTATGAAAACGACCGGTGCTACCCGGCGCTGCGTGAGCTGATTCAGCGTCTCGGTCTCCAAAACGACGTTGTGCTCCAAGGCTTTGTGAGCGAAGACGACCTGCCGCTCGTTTACCGCGCGGCACATCTTAAATTGTTTCCGAGTCTCTATGAAGGATTCGGATTGCCGGTTCTCGAAGCCCTCGCTTCCGGAGCTCCGGTGATCGCAGGGAATAATTCGTCCATACCGGAAGTTGCGGGAAATGCCGCTCTCTTGCTTGAGGACAACAATCGGTCAAGTTGGGTGACTGAGATCCTCGCGCTGCTGCAGAACGAGACCCGACAGGGGCAGCTTTCCCAAGCCGGCAAGATGCAGGCTCGAAAGTTCACGTGGGATCACACCGCGCGGACGACTCTCGAAGCATACCGGTTCTTTGCGGCACTCGACGCACCGCGGGCGGCTTCAGCGGCGATCGGCAATAGTATTCCTTGACCGAGCGTCGAATCTCTCTTCAGTGTAACAATCCAGCTTATCTATTCGTAACGTAAGGACAGAAACAGGGACCCTATGGGCATTAATTGTGGAATCGTCGGCCTGCCGAACGTCGGAAAATCGACTATCTTCAACGCATTGACTGCAGCACAAGCAGAAGCGGCAAACTATCCATTCTGCACGATCGAGCCGAATACTGGTATCGTGCCCGTTCCGGATGAACGCCTCGATAAGCTGGCGGAGATAGCCTCTTCACAAAAGATTATCCCAGCGGTCATCGAGTTCGTAGATATCGCCGGTCTCGTAAAGGGAGCTTCTGAGGGGGCGGGTCTTGGAAACCAGTTTCTGGGTCATATCCGGGCAGTCGATGCCATCGTGCACGTCGTTCGTTGCTTCGAAGACGAGAACGTCGTGCATGTCGACGGCTCCATTGGGCCTCGCCGGGATGTCGAAGTGATCGAAACCGAGCTCCTGCTCGCCGACCTTGCGTCCGTTGAGAAGCGTATCGAGCGGGTAGCTCGGGCTGCGAAGAGCGGCGATAAGGAGCTCAAAGCGGAGTTCGCAGCTCTCGAATTTGCGAAGCAACACCTCGACGCCGGCACGCCTCTCCGAGCGGTCGTCGACTGTCCGCACGATCTCAAAGCTCTCGGATTACTGACCAGTAAACCGCTTTTATATGTCGCGAACGTCGCAGAGAAGGACGTCGCGCTAGCTCCGACTCCCGACGTCGGAGGATATGTCGGAGAGTTGGCAGCGTACGCTGCGGAGCACAACGCGACGGTCGTAGTGATCTCAGGAGCGGTGGAAGCAGAGATCAGCAGGCTCGATCAAAGCGAGCGAGCGCTGTTCTTGGAAGAGCTTGGGCTCACCGAATCCGGCCTCGCGAAGCTCGCGCGCGCCGGTTATAAGCTTTTAGATCTAATAACTTTTTTTACGGTCGGGCCGAAAGAGGCTCACGCATGGACCTGTCCTCTCGGTTCCACTGCGCCGGATGCTGCAGGCTGTATTCACAGTGACTTCGCGAAGGGCTTCATCCGCGCTGAAGTGATCTCGTACGCCGACTATGTTGCGTACAAAGGCGAACAAGGTGCGCGTGAGAAAGGTCTGCTGCGAATCGAAGGGAAGCAGTACCAGATGGTCGACGGCGACATCGTGCACTTTCGCTTCAACGTGTGAACGAGCTTCGATCTCGAAAAAAATTGCGCCGTGCGCACATTTCTGAGGAAATTCTCTTCACCACATCATCATAAGAGCCGATTGTACGCTCAAGCTAGTGAGCATGAGATCGCATGAGCTGATCTTCTGATCGCAGATTTCGATCGAAGATGAAGAGTCGTGTCAAACAAAATCTGAAAAATTGTTTGGGACGAATTCCTTTTTATGTTAGTGTGATTCTCGAAGATGGTGACGTGGAGGAAATTTTGATTCGCAGACAATCCTGTCGCGGATCAAAATGGCTGGAGAGGAAAACGAAAGACTCCAAAATCGTTTTCTCTCACTGTTGCCGGAGAGAAGTTTTTTTCGGCAGCAACGCTCGAATTTTCGCCGCTTGCGTATGCGCACCGCATGCATTTTAAGCCGGAAATTCGGGCACGAGATGCGCCGAGAGCAGATCACTTCGATTGCCGCTCGCGTATCCTCGGTCAACCCCGCTTGCAAAGGCGGGAGCGGGCCGGGAGCCCAGTAGGGCCGTGCCGAAGGGCGTGCCGCATGAGCGCTATGTAACGAAGCTGTGTAACAAGCAGTACAATAAACGAAGAGGAATCGAACTATGGCTACTAAGAAAAAAGCCACCAAGAAAGCAGCAAAGCCGAAAGCAAAGAAGACCACCGCACGTAAGTCAGCTGCGGTCCGCAAGAAGCCGGCTCGCCCGGCAGCTCGCAAGAAGGTAGCAAAGAAGAAGAAAAAGGCAGCCTAAGGCCGCTTTGCTTTTTCGGTGAGGCGGTCCGGCTTTCAGCTTCCGCCTCACCTGCCTAACCGCCAGCTCCTCTTTCGAGGACCTGGCGGTTTTTTTTGTCCCGTTGCTGTGCCTTTCGGGGGTGACCCCTCATTCTGTCGTCGCGCACGCCATCTCCTCTGCTATATAGTCGAACGAGCACACCTTATCTCATTAAAATGCTCGCTGTTTGCCCATGTCTGCTGACCTTCAAACTCTGATCACGCGCACGCTCGCCGGTGATGTTCGGGCTCTGGGACGAGTCATCTCCCTGATTGAGGACGGCGGAGCAGATGGGAAGGCCTGCCTCGAGCTCCTCTATCCGCATACCGGCAAGGCCTATGTCATCGGTATCACCGGCTCTCCGGGCGCCGGGAAGTCGACACTTGTCGACCGGCTCGCGGAGCTGCTTGCGAGCGCTGGGAAAAAGGTCGCAGTTATCGCTGTCGATCCGACGAGTCCGTTCAGTGGGGGAGCGCTCCTCGGAGACCGGATTCGAATGACGCAATCCGGTTCTCGCGACACTGTATTCATTCGATCGATGGCTTCACGAGGCGCCCTCGGTGGCCTATCTCCGCATACCTCTGAGGCGATTTTCGCCTTCGACGCGGCGGGCTACGACTTCGTCATCGTCGAAACGGTAGGGGTCGGGCAGGGTGAAGTCGAAATCGTGAAGACTGCTGACACCGTAGTCGTTGTCCTCGTGCCGGGCATGGGCGACAGCGTTCAGGCGCTGAAGGCAGGAATTCTCGAGATCGCGGATGTGTTTGTAATCAATAAGGCAGACTATGAGGGCGCCGATCGGCTGCAGAAAGAGCTCGTCGGAATGTTGAGCCTGGGAGACATCGGGCCATGGCGTCCGCCGATTGTTCAGACCGTGGCCTCAAACGGCAAGGGCGTTCCCGAGCTGGTGGACGCAATCGAACGTCACCGCAAATCGGCTTCCGATTCCGGCGCAGCGACTGAACGGAAAAGCGCGTTTCTGGAACAAACGCTGATGCGCCACCTGTCGTCGAAGCTGCTCGAAGGAATTCGTGAATTCGGCGCGAAGGGAGGGGAGCTTTCAAGGACGTTGTACGATATCCGAACGAGAAAGCAGAGCCCAGTGGCGGCTGCGGAGGAGTTAGTCGAAAAGTACTTGGGGGCTAGGAGAGGATCGTAGTAAACGCCTCTGCGTCCCCTGCGTCCTCTGTGGTTGCATTTTACGTCCATAAAATGCAACCACAGAGGACGCAGGGGACGCAGAGTTAGGTTTTCGGAAAAATCTCCCGCCCCGCTATTCGAGCCATGACTTCTGCTGTTCCTCCGCCAATCGGCATCAACCTCAAATCGCGCAGCCAACGTTCAGGCAGAAACTCCGTCGTATAGCCATACCCGCCGTGGAGTTGAAGGCAGAAGTCGGCAATTTCAATCGCGAGCTGGCACGCTGAAAGCTTGTTGAGGCTGACCTCTTTGCGACAGCGTTTGCCGGCGAGGAGTAGCTCTAAGCATCGATGGCTGTAGCTCCGGCAAGCCTGCATGCGTGACCAGAGCAGCGCTATTCGCTCGCGGTTGCTGTCGAAGCTGCCGACGGTGCGATTGAAGACCTTTCGGACGTTGATGTACTCGATCGTATCCTCGAGGCACTTGAGCGATCCGCCGATTGCGGTGAGGGTCAACATCAACCGCTCCCATTCGAGCGAGCTCATCGCCTGGTGCCATCCCTGTCCGACAGTGCCGAGAACCATCGAGTCGGGAACGAAGACATCCGCAAAGCTCAGCTCAGCGGTATCAGAGGAGTGCCACCCCAGCTTGGACAGGGTGCGCGATACCGAGAAGCCCGGTGATGTCGTGTCGACCACGAAGGTGGTGTAGCCGTCGTAACCCTTCGACGCATCCGTCTTTGCGAGCACCATGACAAAGTGGGCCCGCGCCCCGTTGGTGATAAAGATCTTCGAGCCGTTTAATCGGTACCCGTTCCCGTCCTTGACGGCCTTCGTCTGGACCTGAGTCAGGTCACTTCCGGCGCCCGGCTCCGTGAATGCGTATGCTCCGATGGCGGTCCCTTCGAGAGCGCGCGCGAGAAATTTGTCTTTTGCTTCGGAGGTTCCGTACCGAGCGAGCGCAGGCAGGACGATCAGCGAGTGCATATTGACGGCGATAGTGAATCCAACGGAAGGCACCCGGCCGAACTCTTCGCACCAGCTTCCGGCAAGTCGGTAGTCACCGCCGACGCCCCCCTGGTCTTCAGGAATCAGAATCCCCAGGAATCCGTTTGCGCCTAGCTTGGCAAAGATGTCGGACGGAAATCGCCGAGCTTCCTCCCACGAGGTAAGCACGGGAAGGATCTCCCGTTCAGCGAATCGGCGGACGCTCTGTTGGAAGATGAGCTGTTCTTCGACGTACATCGTCTACATCTGTTGAGGTTTCTGCTATAAACCCGAGCTGTGGAAGCCCGCATCTCAAATTTGCGCTCTTCCTGGCTCGTAAACTACTCGGACAGATTTGTCATGGCAACTAAAGAAGAAGTCGTCGAAAAGCTGAAGCAGGTCATCGATCCGGAGCTCTATATCGACGTTTGGACGCTCGGGCTCATCTATGACATCATTCTTGACGAGGGGAAGCTCGACATCAAGATGACGTTTACTTCGATTGCGTGCCCAGCCGGCCCGCAATTGGTTCAGGAAATAAAAGATAAAATGGCAGAGCTCCCGTCGATCACTTCTACGAACGTCGAGGTCGTGTTCACGCCTCCATGGGAGCCTTCAGAGGATCTGAAGGCGATGCTGGGAATCGGCTGATGAGCTTTCTTCTTGCACCGGACCTCGTCGACTTCGCTCATGTGCTGAGAAGATTCTTCGCGACCGAGCTTCCGTCCGAGAGATTGCGACGTCACGTATTGAGTGATGTCGGGCCGGTATCAACCGAAAGCGAGTGCGCTCAGCTTTGGAATAAAGTTGTTGATCTCGGTGCGCTGAGCGCTGTGCTTCCGGAAGATGCGGGAGGCCTTGGTTTCGGCCCGCTTGCTGCTTCCGTCGTGCTCGAAGAGTCTGCTCGTGCGCTGCTTCCCGTTCCGCTCTTCGAAACAGTTACATTTGGTGTGCTTCAGCTCCTCGCTTCGGAGCCTTCGCTCGCCGCCGCCAACCTACTTGCAGAGATCGCTTCGGGCGATCGGAAGGTGACAGGCGCTTTCGGAAGCTCCGCTGACTTCGCGCTTTCCGCGAAGCCGCTTGCGGGAGGCGAGGAGAGCGTCGTCGCCGTATCGGGCACTCTGCGCCTGGTTCCATCTTTTAAATCGGTTACCAGCTTGCTCGTTCCGGCGAAGCTGTCGGATGGACGGACGGCGCTCTGCCTCATCGATCGTCTTGGAGCGAATGCAGACACGTTTAAATCGAATCCCCTTCAAACGTTCGATCTTCTTCGTACCTTCCACGAGGTTATTCTCGATGGCGCGCAGGCTCGCGTCATCACCGAACTTAAGAAAACGTGTGGTGCTCTCGCGGAGGACCTGTCGCTTGCCGCTGTCGCCGAGCTTTGCGGATGTGCGTCTCGGGTGGTCGAAATGACTGCTGAATACGTGAAGATGCGCCATCAGTTCGGACGACCGGTCGGATCGTTCCAAGCCATCCAGCATAAGCTCGCCGATATGCTGCTCGTGAGCGAACAGGCGCAGAGCCTCTGCCGCTTCCTCGCTTGGTGTATGACGTCGGACAGGGCGCAGGCGCCGGCGGCTGCCGCGGCCGCCAAGGGGTATGCGAGTGAACATATCCCGCGGTTGTGCGAATCGGCGATACAGGTACACGGAGGGATCGGGTTTACCTACGAGTACGACCTGCACCTGTATCTTCGACGAGCGCTCGTGCTCGCCCGTGGATTTCAGTCAGCCGAAGCGAGCTATCTCAGTCTCAGCGAGAAGTTTCTGCACTCGTAGAGTGGTCCGCACAAAAATTGCATGGTCGATAGTCCGCAGCCGGCGACGGTTCCGCGTTCTTCTTATGCCGCAAAAGTGCTCTGCGGCTTAGCCGTAGTCGCGGCCATGGCGGCAGCCCGCGAAGTGCTGCTTCCGTTCGCACTGGCGATTCTTTTGAGCTTCACTTTAGCACCGCTTGCACACCGCCTGGAAAAACTGCGGCTGGGGCGAGTTCCGGCTGTCATCACCGTCACGTTGGTCTTTTTCGGCATCACTTCGATAGTCGGATACGTTATTGTTCAGCAGGTCTACGACTTCGCGGTACACCTTCCGGACTACAAGGTGAACATCATCAACAAGGCGCGAACGTTTCACTCGGGGGAGCCGGGAGTCATCGAGAAGGTGACCCAAACATTCAAAGACGTCAGCAACAACCTCGCCGATGGCTCAACACCGATCGACCCGGAGATCGGTCCTCCCCGGCCGGAGTGGCTGAAGCGGAAACCGGCTATCGCGACGCCCGAGGGAAAAAAGCCGATTTCATCCGATCCCCGTCCGGTTCCGGTCGAGATCGTCGAGCACCTCTCGGCACAGGATATCATTATGACGATCGTCGGGCCGGTGCTCAGCCCTCTGGGTTCTTTCGCCCTCGTCATGCTGTTCGTGGTCTTCATCCTTCTCGAGCGTGAAGACCTCCGGAATCGGCTGATCCGCCTCGGAGGCCCGAAGCAGCTTACTCTGACGACCGAGGCCCTCGATGATGCCGCACGTCGAGTGAGTCGCTACTTGCAGATGCAGGTAGCGATCAACGTTTCATTCGGCGTGATGGTTTCGCTCGGTCTGATGTTCATCGGACTTCCGAACGCATTCCTGTGGGGAGTGCTCGCTTGTATCCTTCGCTTCGTCCCGTATGTTGGCCCGCTCATTGCGACCTCCATCCCAGTGGTATTGTCGCTCGCTGTGTTCGACGGTTGGCGGCGTCCGATGATGGTTTTCGCTTGGTTCATCTCGAACGAGCTTTTCATCAACAACGTCATCGAGCCATGGCTCTACGGAGTGAGCACCGGCATCTCGCGAATCGGTGTGCTCGCTTCAGCGGTATTTTGGGGCTGGCTCTGGGGACCGATCGGGCTCGTGATCGCGACGCCGCTCACGGTCTCACTGACAGTGCTCGGGAAGTATGTACCCGCGCTGTCGTTCTTTCTTATCCTGCTCAGCGACGAAGAGATACTGCCGCCACGAGCACGTTTCTACCAGCGTCTTCTCGCGATGGACTCGGACGAAGCGATGGCGATCGCAGAAAGCTATCTCGCTGAAAGCTCGCTCGAGGCGCTCTACGACGATGTCATCATCCCTGCGCTCATCTTCGCGGCTCGGGAGTCGAAGCGTGGCCTGATTGAACCAGCCAGACGTGAGGCGCTCGAGGAGACGCTGCGGCAGATCTTGATGCGTCTACGAACGACTGCCGTTGACGGTAGTGGCTCAGATCAGATCACTCAGACGTTCCAAAATCATGACGACGACTCACAGTTGTGCGTCATCTGCCTCCCCGCGCACGACACCTTTGATGAGATTGCCGGCCTGATGCTTGGCCATCGGCTGGAGCAAGATCGCTGTCACGTAGAGCAGCTTTCAGCCAAGCGTCTCGCAAGCGAGATGCTTGAAGACATCGCTGAAGGCTCCGCCCGAATCATCTGTATCTCGTCGCTGCCGCCTTTCGAAATGACGAATGCGAAATATCTGATGAAAAGAATTCGCGCGAGGTATCCGGAGTACCCGGTAGCGATCGGTCTCTGGCAAACCGAGCGAGATCCGCATCGTGTGCGACACCAGCTCGGGCTTGGCCCGAACGATGTGGTAGTTCGGACCGTTGCTGAGGCCGCGGACTATATCGGAAGAATGCGAACCGTGACCGCGACGGCCAAGGAGGCGGCTCAGGCACCGTCGACGGAACAGCGTGCATCAGCGTCGGCATAAAATGCCCTCAAAACGGGCTTTTCTGAAGTTCTTGAGCACACCCGCGGAAAATGGTAGTGGTGTGCGTCGTTCTCGTATGCGTCCATAGCTCAGCTGAATAGAGGCAAAACAGTGCGGTGCACTGTTTTGCGGCTTCGAAAGACGCGCAAGCGTCGTAGTTCGAAGCCAGTTGCTCTATCCGGCGGAACTTGGAATAACGTTTTCATCTGCGTCCATAGCTCAGCTGGATAGAGGCAAAATAGTGCGGTGCACTGTTTTGCGGCTTCGAAAGACGCGCAAGCGTCGTAGTTCGAAGCCAGTTGCTCTATCCAGCGGAACTTGGAATAACGTTTTCATCTGCGTCCATAGCTCAGCTGGATAGAGCAACTGGCTTCGAACCAGTAGGTCGGGAGTTCGAATCTCTCTGGGCGCACCAACCTCTTCTGCTCCTCACGCGAAGCGAAACCGTCTTCACCGTCTTGTCGAACGCGACCCTCCATGAACCTGGAGAGCGTGCCGGCTGAACCCATGCCGGCCGGACGTGCAGATTGCCTTAACGAGATTGCGCCGCTCGAACACAGTGCGAACCGAGCTTGTCAAAAACGATCGGATCTTTCCTCTCTCCGGTCGCCTACGGTTCCCCTCTCAGAAACGCAAAACGAAGCGTCTAACCCCTTGAACCTGCGCTTCTTATTGGTGCCGATCGGCTCTGTTCCTCCGGTTCGATGGCGCTCGTGCTGTCACGCCGTTTCCGACTCCAAGCTATTTCGCGTAAACTACGCGGGTTTGGTTCTCTCCATCACATCGGCACAGTAATCCGCTCCACGCTGCTCCGACCGACGGCAGTCGTGCCGTCGACCGGGCAGCGCAGTTCGATTCCAAAGGTTTGTCGTTTTGGATCAGATCTCCTGCATGAGTTTCGTTAGCCTCTTTACGTAGAGGAGTTTGCAGTGACGCACGACTATGGTGCCGACGGCGGGAAATTGTTCGAAGCAGCGAGGAAAGCGGGACACGGCCGTGAATTTTTAAATGCTCGGCTCAACGCATGTCTTGCCCCCGATGTGGTCTCAGGTAGGGACGTTGCAGATCTGGGCTGCGGCGCTGGAACGGTAAGCATCCAGATCGCGCGAAATGGGGCGAAGAGTGTTTTCGGCCAAGATATTCAGCAGCAGATGATTGATCGATGTTTGGCCGGTGCGGCCGAGCTGCCGGATGCCGAGCGACAGCTGCTGACTTTCGAACGCAGCAACGCCTGCGATCTTCAGGGCGTGAAAAAGCGCTCGTTTGATATCTGCGTCAGTGTAAACGTCGGCTGCAACATGACCTCTCGCGACGTATTCGCCCATCTCTCCGAGATGCGACGGATAATGCGACGTGGGGGTCGCACGATCTTCACGTTTCCGGACAATCTGAACGTGATGTTCACCGACGGAAAACGCCTCGTCGCAGAAGTGGCGGCGGACATCAGCGAGCGGCTCAAGTCGGTCGACGTAAACCAGCCGGGGCAGCTCCAAGTCGCGATTGGGGGCTTCTCTGAGGGGTTGTTCTGCACGATTGTGCAAGCCGGCAATCGATTCTATCTGGTCGATAACGCGTGCGATGATCTGCCGGCCGAAGTGCCGATCTATCGGAAGATCCCCGGCCTTGTGGTTCCGAACTATTGGCACCGTTTCAAGGAATACGAGCAAGCAATTAAATCGAGCGGCTTCCGCATCGTCGAAGCCTTTCGAGAAAAGTTCGAAGATGATGAAGCTCGAATACATCACAACCTTGAATGCGCGGACTACCCACTCGGCCCGGCATATACTGCGTACAACGCATTTACTGTGCTCGAGTTGGCGGCCGAGTAATGAGAGAGAAAGGCATCTCCTCTCAGATGCTCCTCTTACGGCAGGTTTTGTTCGGTTGTCTCGGAAGAGAAGAACTGCGCGAGCCTGTCAACTTTCCAAGATTGTCAGCGCTTCAACGCATCTCGAGATTCGCGCGCAAATAGGGACGAGCACCGAATGCATGGTCCCTTGCGTTGCGCGGTCGCGACGCCCGTTTGTGAGGCGGGCGTCGCGAGATTTCGTCGAGCGTCAGTCGGCCACCGTGCACCACGTGTCGTGGTACTCGACGACCTTCTGCGCTTCCGTGACGAGGGCCTCGTGCGTCGTGTTGCCAGGCTGGTAGGAGTTGTTCCCACCGGCCAAGTTCTTCACGAATCGCTCGAAGCCCACGGTGGCCTTCGGCCCGGCGAATGCCAACACGGCCACGAGGACGTGCGAGGCGTCGCTGGCGGTGACTCGCGCGAGCTCCTCCGAGTCCTGGAGGACGTCGGGGTCGGCGAGATACGCCTCACGGGTGTAGACCACGGCGGCGACGCCCGTCGCGGGCTCGGCTTTGTCCCGACGGAGGAACAGGCCGACGGCACCGCGGTGCTTGCGCACGACGTAGTCGTCGGGGTCGTGGGTGTGCCGGCCCACGCCGGAGACGACGAAGTCGATCGTCTCGGCGGGCAGCATCACGAACCCCTGACCGCGGACGATGCCCTTCGAGGCGTCCTCGGCGGTGAAGTCGTGGCCGGCCACGGCAGCGTTCAGCAGCGTGTCGAACGCCTTGCGGTCGGTGACCTTGGTGCCGATGGTGCTGTCGTTGAACGCGGTGACGATGTTGGCGCGGATGATCATGGAACCAGCTCCTAAGCTTTGCGAAACGGTTTGGGAAACGGGTTGCAGGTGGCCGAAAGGCCAGCTCCAATCCGTTTCCCAGCCGTTGCATTACTCTGAAGTAGGGGACGAAATTTCTGAAAAGACCTTGATAAACCTGAATGCATTCGGTGCTGTTTCCCTCGCGACGATGGTCGTGACGGAAACAGTGCCTGAGCTTCTACCCTCAGTTTGGGTCAATGAGCAGCCGCACGGGAAAGAGGGCGACATGGATGTTATGTCCAAATTGTAGAGCGATGTCGCAATTGAGGTCGCCGCGAGATCTGGGGAGGGTGCCGGCGGGTCCGACCCGAGGAGTGCATCACCGTTTCCGAAAGCCGCCTGAGGACCGGTCTGCGCACCAGCATCGACAACAGTGGCGATTGACACCCTTCGAGGTGAGGCTATTATGCCTGGAAACAGTGCAAAGAATAACAGGATGCGGCCTCAAGGGTTCGGAAGTAAACTTGCTCCAACCGTTTCCGCACTTCTCCTTCCTCTCTCTTGGAGCGATCATGTCCAAAGCCCTCGTCGCCCGGTATCTCGCGAAACGTGTCAAAGATGGGGACGTGCTGGGACTCGGTTCGGGTTCGACTGCCGAGCTCGCCGTTGCTGAGATCGGCAAGCGGATTTCGAAGGAGAAAATTCGCGTGTCCGGCGTTCCGACGTCCTACAAGATCGGAACTTTTGCATCTGAAAACGGAATTCAGGTCCTGTCATCAATGGCGAACATCCCACTGAGCTGGGCGTTCGACGGAGCGGACGAAGTCGACCCTTCGTTCATGATGATCAAAGGTCGCGGCGCTGCCATGTTGAATGAAAAGATTATCGCGCGGCGGGCCGGCGAAAATATGGTGATCATCGTTTCTGACGACAAGCTCGTCGAGCGGCTCGGCCAGAAGTTTCCGATTCCGGTCGAGGTGATCCCGGAAGCAGCGATGCTTGTCGTCGACGGCCTGAAAGCGCTCGGAGCGACCGAGATTGTGTTTCGCCAGTCGAACGCAAAATACGGCCCGGAGACTACGGAGCATAACAATCTCATTCTCGATGCCCGCTTCGACAGCATCGCGCCGGAGCTGGAGCTCCGGATGAAGTCGATTACTGGGGTGGTTGAGACCGGCCTCTTTGTCGGGCTCGCAAAGGAGCTCATCGTTGCGCGCGAGAACGGCGTCTGGTCGAGAAAGCTTGTCGGTGGAAAGATCGAAGAACAGCTGCTCGAAGCGCCCTGAGCGGAGTTTCTCATGGAAATCCGATTCGGCGAATGGCGTATCCGCAGCTTCGCACGAGGGGACGCACGTTCTCTCGCTGCATACGCCAACAACGCAGACGTTGCGAAATATCTTCGCGATACATTTCCCCATCCGTACAAAGAGTCCGACGCGAAAGCTTGGATCCGACTCGCGTCGAATGAATTACCGGAGACCAACTTTGCCATAGCGTCGCGCCAGGAGCCGATCGGCGGGATCGGTTTGCTCTTCGGCCGGGATGTATTTCGCCGGAACGCCGAGCTCGGTTACTGGCTCGGTGAGCCGTACTGGGGCAGGGGAATTGCGACGCAGGCAGTCGCGGCGTTTGTCGACTACGCGTTTGAAGTGTTCGACATCGGGAAGCTTACCGCCGGGGTTTTTGACGGGAACGTTGCTTCTCAACGGGTGCTCGAGAAAAACGGATTCGTTCTCGAGGGACGCTTCCGGCAACACCTCATCAAGAACGGAGAGCTAAAAGACTATCTGGTGTTTTCGCTTTTGAAAGCGGACCGCGCGCCCAGCGGTCCGCGCCATTCGAGCTAGTGATCTCGTAAGTAGACGTAGAGATCAGATACCGGGAGTGCCGGATCGGTTGTCCGAAGACCGTAATTCAGCTCCGCAGGCTCGGTGCCGCTGTATTGATAGTAGTAGAACCGTTGGATCCCAGGAATCTTCTCAGTGAGGAACGGCCACGCGGTTTCGACATATGCAAGCTGGTCGTTCGGACCCTGCTCGCCGGATTCCGTGACCCAAATCGTCTTTCCGATGCTGTTCAGAAAGTCGGCGACCCCGTTTTCGGTGACAACGCTCTCGAAACGTGTGCCGTAGTAGTGAACGTTCCACACATCAACAAAATTCTCGACTCCAAGATCGCGGAGCGACTTGTTGTAGTTGAGATTCGTCGGGAAGTTCTGCTGGATGGACTGACTTGCCGCCATCACGATGAGCGCGCTGCGATCGTTGTCACGGATCACGTTCGAAGCGTACGCGAGCATCTCCGCGTAATTTGCAGGATCGGTAAGCCCGAGCGCTGCGTCAGACGGCACGGTGACGGCGTCCGGCTCGTTCCATACCTCCCAAGCTTCGACGCTGCCGACGTTGGCGTAGCGCTGGACGGTCGGACGAACCCAGCGATCCACGAAGGTCAGCCGCGGAT
The DNA here is from genome assembly GCA_046328905.1 of Bdellovibrionota bacterium. Classification (GTDB taxonomy): domain Bacteria; phylum Bdellovibrionota_C; class UBA2361; order SZUA-149; family CAZDWZ01; genus JAXLVP01. The sequence goes on along the minus strand of JAXLVP010000001.1, from coordinate 1,364,720 downwards.
TTCCATCTCTGGTCCAGTTGGCCGAATTCGTCATCCAGCTTGGGGTGTGCGCCAGCACGATGTCGACTGCCACGCCCGATGGAATCTGCGAGATGATGCTGTCGTAGAACGAGTAGTTGAGTGGTGCGTCCGGTGAGGACTGAACTCCATCCGTCCACGCGAACAGGATTCTTACCCGATTAATTTTGAGTGTGTTTCGGATGTCTGAAAACTGGTCAGAGATCGAACCGAACTCGGGGTTCACGAAGAAGTTGTTCACCGCGACCTTGGAGCGGTCGATCGGCTTCCGGTCGGGGGGGCTGAAAGCGAGGTCGAGCAAACCGCCGGAATCGCAGCCGGCCAGGGCTGTCCAGAGCATTACGCAGACAAGCAGCATAATTCTCGGTTTCATAACTGATACTAATTTTCGCATTGTGCCGGTCTCCGTGATGGTGAATTAGGCGAAGGTAACCCGGCACTTCTGCGATCGTCAAAGCTTTTCGCCCCGGATTTATGACCGCATGTAGGCAGAATGATTTGAGAATCCGGCGGTGCAAAAAAATGGAAAGAGTTGAAAAAATGAGCACTCTAAGCTATTGGGTCCACTGGACCTCTTGGCGGTGCCGGGCGGCTCGAAGACGATTTCTAGAGATCGGCGAGCGTTGTCACCGCAGCGAGACGTTGTTTGGAAGCAGTAATTGAAACGCGTCTCAAGCATCCTTGTCTCACATCACTAACCGAAAGTTCTCTTCGAAGTGAGCAGCGCGCTGCTCAACTGTCGAAGGAAGAACCGGCGAAAGAGGAGGCGCTTGTACACGGAGAAGATAGGACAATAATTTTTCATGCGGCAAATTCGACCCCGGGAGAGAGTCAAGGAATCCAACGACAAGCACGCAATCAACGAAGACATCACAGCGCCGAATGTGCGCGTCGTCGGTGTCGACGGTGAGCAGCTTGGGATTCTCAACACGCGTGAGGCGCTTCGCCTTGCTGAAGAAGCCGGAGTTGACCTCGTGGAAGTTGCGCCCGGGTCCGATCCGCCGGTTTGCCGAATGCTCGACTACGGCAAGCTCAAGTACCGCGAGCAGAAAAAAGCTGCCGACGCTCGGAAGCGCGCAGCGACTCACAGCGTCAAAGAAATCCGCGTTCGCTACAACACCGATAAGCACGATCTCGATACGAAAGTTCGGAATGCTCGTAAGTTCTTGGAAGAAGGCGACAAGGTCCGCTTCCAGATGCGCTTCAAGGGACGGGAGAGCGTTTACAAGGATCTCGGTGAGCAGGTGTTCAAGCAGATCGCAGAGCACTTGAACGACATCGCGCTGATTGAAGAATCAACGCCGCTACTCGGACAACGCATGACGATGACCATCGGACCGCGGAGCGGCGCAGCGAAGTAGTTTGTCTGCGCGATCGTAGCCACTGAAAAGAGCCGCTTTTGCGGCTCTTTTTTTTGGTGTTTGCGTTGTGCTGGTCGGGGAGCTCCGTTCGACGGCAGTGGCTGCTCCGAGCTCGGATGCCGCCACCCTTTTTACTTCTTCTTCGCGTCCTTGCCGTCTTTTGCCTTATCGGCAGGAGCGGCGTCTGCGGCGCCGGGCGAGGGTTGCGGCTGCAGATCGGGTGGCCGATTCACACGACATTTCACGTCGCTCACCTCTGCGCCGATGCATTCTCCCGCTTGCTCCTGACAGTCGAGATTGATTGCTTCGACCAGCGCGCGCCTGGCGACGAAATCGAGCTTTTCATAATGCGCGTTGTTCGCCTTGAGCTTCGAAGTGACGCACAACGTTTGGTCCTGATGGACGCTGGCGCAAAGCTGAAGCGCCTGTTGGCTGAACTGCGGAATTTTTGCTGTGAGACGGTTCGTTACTTCTTCCTCGACCAAACCTTCCTCGCCGGCGGTGATATAGAAGTCTTTCACCGGCGCCGGAGGCTCTGCCTCCTGATCGTCTTTTCGCGGTGCCGGCTTCCAAGTGTAGAAAACATCTACCTCACAAAGAACGTTGCTCCCGGGCTCGAGCTCGGGAGATTTCGTCGGTGACGGAGATGCAGCTTTCTCGGCCGGTGCATTCTTCGGCGCCTCTGCAAGCGCACCGTTTGAAGTGCCTACGATCGAAATAACAGTGAGCGAAATTACGGAAAGAGATCGATTCATCTTCGGATGGCTGATGTGTTGAGACTCTCCGCTGCACGAGTGCGAGCAGCGTTCGGAAATGAATGAATAGTGCCTTTTTTCGTCAAATGAAGCGAACTATTAACACGTTGTTTAGGTTTTTTATGCTACAAAGCGATTCGTTAAGTTTCATGCCGGAGCGAAACTTGCTCACCGCGGTATTGCGGCGCGCATTGTTTGATCTGCGCAACGGAACGGCGGTGGAGCGGACGGCGGCGAAGGAATGGTTCTTCGAAAATGGCGACTACTCGCCGTTCTCGTTCACGTGGGTCTGCACACATCTCGACATCGAGCCTGAGCAGCTCCTCGAGCGCATCGGCAAGCTCCGAGCGCAGCTCGGGCCGAAGCGGACTTCACTCGAGGCGGCTGCGCTTAACTAAGGCTCCACTGAGCGAGGCCTACGGTGTACTGGCGCAGTACCAACCTCCAAGCGCGAAGATAGATTTGAGACCGCTCGGCGGAATCCCCATTCGGATGAATTCTGGAAAGTGCTGCTCTTCAGCCTTTCGTCGCCGGTGAGGTAGGAAGGGCATACACCGGGATCTGAGTTCCGCCCTGTTCGTCCAACCCTTTTCGACGCATAATCTCCTCCACCAGCAGCCAGTGGAAGGTGCTTCGTCGACAGCGTTCGGAGCAAACGTACCCGCACACTGCGGCAATCAGGGCCGAGATGCCGATTGAGATTCCGAGAGCGAACTGCGCTGTGGCTTTCGCCCAAATGGCGGAGATGAGCAGGCCGCTGAACGAAGTGACGAACAGCAGAAGCGGTAACGCGGCACGTTCGAAGGCCGAGAGCCCATCTATTGCCAGGTACTGCGCTGACGGTTCATCGACCGGCAGCTCCGCAAGATCGTCCGCATAGCTCTCGAGAGCGTTGGTAGAAACGTTCGACAAGCTGCTTCGAATAAAATCCTTGAGCGGATCGTAATACTCCGCCTGGAGCGTGCGAGTGCGCTTCGTCGGAGGCACCCAGGGCACACCGATTCCCGGGCTCGAGGTTTCGGCGGTGAGAAGCACTCGTCCGACCTGCGAGTAAGCGCTCTTCAGCTCTGGTGGAACCTGCCGCGTGGCGGAAGGACCCGGTCGGGACGACCCCGTCGGGGATACTTCTGAAGCGAATACCGGCTGCCGGCCCTGGGGCGGCATAGCTGTAATTTCAAGATTGCCGGTAAGATTCATCATATCCGTGAGCGAGTTGTGCCATAAATAAGGACGTTACAGGTCAGTATAATACGAAAACGGCGCTTCCCGCGAGGCGAACGCGGAATAGGAATGCACGTTAATTTTGTCAAATTAACTGAAGGTCGCATTGCGGGTTGCCTGTCGTGCATCTAACTTACTAGAAATCATCAGACGTCCGGGGCTCGACGTCGGTATCAGCCCCTTTACTTCTTTTATTACGGCGCGGGCATGGAGAATTTTCCGGTGGGGCTGCACCACCGACGGCTGAAGTATAGGCGAACGCTGAAGCGTAGGACGAACGACGGTGCGAACCGTTGCTTCGCGCTGCTCTTTTGCGTGCTCGCGCTTCTGCCCGGTGCTTTGTTCGTCAGCGATGCCTTCGCTGCTCCCCCGCTCAAATCTGCCCATTCCGGTCAGAGCAAGAAGACGATCCGAAGCATCCGGATCGAAGTCCGAAACGTGTTCGACGATCCGGATCTCGGCTGGTTTTATCAGACGGTCAACGGTCTGAAGATTCAAACGAAGGAAGAGATCGTCCGGAGAGAGCTCCTCTTTAAAGAAGGTGACCAATACGACGAGTTCCTCGTCGCCGAAAGCGAGCGGAGCCTTCGCCGAATTCCATTCCTGCGTCAGATATCGATCACGCCGATCGAAGAAGGAGATGCAGTTGATATCGTGGTCAGCGTTCAAGATACCTGGACACTCATACCGTTCATCAACTTTGCGCTGGGAGGCGGGACCAATCGATCCTCGATCGGAATCGCAGAGTCGAACCTGCTGGGTTACGGAAAGCGGATGGAGCTCCTGTATGCGGATGACGAGGGGCGCGAAAAGGTCGAAGGGGTGTGGGACGACCAGCGCCTTTTCGGATCCTACCAGCAGCTCACGGTAGGGGTCTTCGATCGCTCTGACGGCTATCGTTCGGTCGGCTATTATGGCCGCCCCTTTCGGAGCCTTGTCGAGCCGTATTCTTGGAATCTGAACACTGACTTTTACGATCTTGTGGGGAAGCTCTTCGAAGGCGGCGACGAGTCTTACATCTATCGCGAACGTCACGAAGCTGCGAGTGCTGGATTCACACTCGCCTATGGCGATCCGACGGACCGTGTACACCGGGTGACTCTCGGCTACGATTATTCATCGTCGCATTTCTCCGAAGCGGATGACCAAGATTTCGAAGACGTTGACGTGGATCCGGCGTCAGTCTCGCGGGACCCGGCGCTGCTTGCGGCAGATCGCACCTTCAGCGGTCCGTTCGTCGCGTTGCAGTCGATTCAGCCCGATTTCGTATCTTTGAACTTCGTCGACCGTTTCGAGCGTGTAGAGGATTACAACCTCGGGAACGAGCTCTACACACGATTTACATTCGCGTCGGATGCTCTCGGCTCTACGCGCGATACACTGCTCCTGAACGTGTCCGACTCTGACGGGTATCGATTCACTCCGACGTCATTCACGCGAGGCAAGATTAGCTTGCAGACTCGCGCGGACACGGAAGCGGTAAACAATACACTCTTCATGGCAGACCTGCGCTATTACTACGTGATGGGCGCCAAATATCTCGGACAGACCTACGTTGGAAAGCACACACTCGTGGGTTCTCTGTCGGTCGACTGGGGAGATAGGCTCGACCGAGACAAACAAATTCTTCTTGGGGCATCGAACGGGCTTCGCGGGTATGAAGACCGAGCGTTTGCCGGCAAACAGAGTCTCGTCTTCAATCTCGAAGAGCGCGCATATATCGCCGAGGATCTCTTCAAGCTCATCAGCCTGGGAACGGTCCTCTTCTTTGACGCCGGCGGTACCAGCTCGCAGGGTCTGGGCGATATCGTGACGGATGAGCTGTTCTCCGACGCGGGCATCGGTCTGCGGGTGGGCTTCCCACGGTCCTCGGGCGGCAGCGTGCTCAGAATCGATCTCGCGTTCCCGCTCAAGGACGGCCCGGATGGAAACCGCGCTCTCGAGCCTCGGTTACTTTTCACTACCGGACAACTCGTTTCCGCCCGGTTGCCGAACGAATCTGATACCAGCCCAGGTTCGAACGTTACGGTGCGATTCCTGCCGTAGTCGGCCATTTTTCAATCAAGCATGAATATGCTACACCCATCCGGTCGCAATCGTGGTCACGGAGGGGATTATGGAATTCATCAAAAACGTCACTGGCGCACCGAAACCTGTCGGAGCGTACTCACCCGCCGTGAAGGCGAACGGCTTCGTCTTTCTCGCCGGACAAGTCGGGCTTGATCCTGAATCAGGCGCTCTGGTCGAAGGCGGTTTGGAAGCTCAAGCCAAGCAAGTGATGAAGAACCTGTCTGCGGTGTTGTCTGCCTCGGGCTCGAGCCCGTCTGAGATTGTGATGACCTCAATCTTTCTTGCGAATATCGCAGATGCGAAAGCCGTCAACGCAATTTACGGCGACTGGGTGAACGCCGACGCAGCTCCGGCTCGACAGACGTTCGCTGTGAAGGACCTCCCTCTTGGCGCGCTTGTCGAGATTTCGGTTATCGCTGTCGCGAAATAGGACTCGAGCAAACATGGCCTCTCTCGAAGACTTGCGCCGCAGCTTGGACGGAATCGATGACGAAGTCGCTCGTCTCCTGCATCGGCGCGCTGAGATTGTTCTCGAAGTGAAAAAGACCAAGGAGAAAGAGAACATCGACATCTATTCTCCGACTCGCGAACGACAGATTCTCGACCGAGTGCTCAGCTTGGTTCCAGACGGTCAGTTCCCACGCGGAGCACTGGAGCGGATCTTCAGCAACATCATCTCCGCAACCCGCTCCCTCATCGGCCAGCTCAATGTCAGCTACGTCGGGCCGGAAGGCTCGCTCGGTTACAATGCTGGTCTGAAGCAGTTCGGCGAAACACTCAAATTCTGTCCCGAAGCAAACATCGAAGAGGTCTTTGCGAAGGTCGAATCGGGAGACTCGCATTTCGGCGTCGTGCCGATTCGAACCAGTGCGGGAACAAATGTGGTCAAGACGATAGAGCTGCTTACTCGATCTCCGCTCGTGATTATTGCGGAGCTCGAAGTCAAGGAGCGGCTGGGCCTTCTCGGTGAGGGCTCGAGCCTAACTGAGCTTCAGCAAGTCTTCTCCGACGCATATTCTTTTCACCGCTCTTTGAGCTGGATTCGGAGCACCCTGCCGGGAGCACATCTCGAGCTCGTCGACAATGCCGAGCTCGCAGTGAAGATGGTCAAGGGAGACCAGTTTTCAGCCGCGGTCGCGCTGGAAAGCGTCGCTGAGAAAGCGCAGCTCAAAGTGCTTGCAAGCGGCATCGACTCAGAGTCGGGAAGCGACGCACGATTTGTCGTGATCGGAACAAAAACGCCCGCGCCGACAGGGAACGACAAGACCTCGCTCGTGTGCGCGGCGGAGGACCGGGCTGGCGCATTGCGCGAGATCCTTCGTCCGTTTTCCGAGAAGGGCGTGACGCTCCTCAAGATCGAGTCACAGCCAATGTCGGGAAAAACTTGGGAATCGATCTTTTTCATTGATGCCGTCGGTCACCAAAGCGATCCGTCGCTCTCCGCAGTGATTCAGCAGCTCTCCTCACTGAGCACACACCTGAAAGTGCTTGGCAGTTATCCGCTTGTTTGTCGTTCATAGGTTGTCATGTCACACAATTCGTCTGCGTCCGTTTCGCTTCGCGGTTCCGTTGCCGTTCCAGGTGACAAATCCATAACTCACCGGGCGGTGATGTTCGGCGCAGTTGCCGAGGGGCGTAGCGTCGTGACGACTTCGACGCTCGGGCGCGATAACTTCGCGACCCTGCGCATCATGCGTCAGTTGGGAGTAGAGCTTACCGGGAAGGTGAACAGCTCGCTGGTTGCGATAGCTCATGAAGAGGGGCTGCCGGATTTTACCGACTCGGGTACGGAGCTGTGCCATCTCACGATCAGCGGACGCGGTTTCGACGGATTGAAGGCGCCGAAAGATGTGCTCAACTGCGGAAACTCGGGGACAACTGCGCGCCTGCTGACTGGGCTGCTCGCCGGTCGGCCATTTGCATCTACGTTCGATGGCGATCACAGTCTGGTGAAACGCCCGTTCAAACGTGTGGTCGACCCCCTTTCACAGATGGGGGCATCGTTCACGGGCGATAAGCTCCCCTTCACAATGAACGGGGGAAACCTGAAGGGCATCAGCTACACGTCTCCTCATGCGTCTGCTCAAGTCAAAAGTGCCATTCTCCTCGCCGGGCTGCAGGCCACGGGTGATGTCTCAGTCACTGAGCCGCGTCTCTCTCGGGACCACACGGAGCGGATGCTCTCGTCCATGGGTTGCGCGATCCGCAGCGAGCGTCAGCCAAACGGATCCTGGACCATTTCACTCCCGTCGGATCCGAATCGCGGCAGGCTGAAACCCAGCGATGTGACGATCCCGGGAGATTTCTCCGCGGCTGCATTCTTTATGGTCGCCGGCAGCATCTTCCCCGAATCCGACATCACGATCTTGAACGTCGGAGTGAATCCGACACGAACCGGGCTATTCAACGTGCTGAAGCGCATGGGGGCGAACATCGAGCTGCTCAATGCGCGGCAGGTCGGGGGAGAAGAGGTCGTCGACATGCGAGTGCGCTCCGCCAACCTACAGGGCGTCGAGGTTGAAGAGGACGATGTGGTACTCGGGATCGACGAGATGCCGATTCTGTCGGTCGCCGCTGCGGCGGCAAACGGGAAGACGATCATTCGCGGCGCAGCGGAGCTGCGTGTGAAAGAGAGCGACCGGTTAGCCATGAGTACTCAGGTCCTGCGGACGTTCGGTGTCCAGGTCGAGGAATTTGCGGATGGCATGACAGTCACCGGCTCACCAACTCTTGCCGGATTGAAGTACTCGGCAGCAGAGGTCCCGGAATGGAAGCAGAGCGGAGACCACCGTATCGCCATGTGCGGGGCGATACTCGAGCTGCTCGTTACCGGTCGGTTCGACATTCTTGACATGCCCGCAGTGGAAACATCGTTCCCGAGCTTTGCGCGGTGTCTCGAGCAAATTATCGTTCCGAGGCAGTGACTTATCTGATTTTTTCTGCGCTGACATAGGTTCTGTCGGTCGCAGCCTGTATACTGAGCGCCCCAACTGCGAAGGATCGAGCTCCGATGGTCATTACAATTGACGGTCCTGCCGGGTCCGGTAAGTCGACAGTCGCGCGTAAACTTGCTAGTAGACTGGGCTTTATTCATCTGAACTCCGGTGCGCTTTTCCGAGCAGTGGGTCTGATCGCCCAGGAACGCGGAGTTTTGTTGGATGACGATCGGGCAGTTTCCGAGCTGGCAAAGAGTCTGCACTTCGAGTTCCGACTCCGTCCAAACGGAACGACAACATTCATTGTTGATAATGTCGATCACGGCGAGCGGCTGACGGCGGAAGATGTCGGAAAGCTTGCGAGCCAAGTTGCGCTTCTTCCCACGCTGCGTCAGGTGCTCCTGGAGCTGCAGCGGGATGTTGCAAAGCGAAGCTCGGTTGTTGTTGAGGGCCGGGATTCGGGAACCGTTGTGTTCCCGGATGCAGAGAAGAAATTCTACCTTGATGCGAGCCCAGACGTCCGTGCGGCGCGCAAGCTTACGGAGCTTGCCGCGCGGGAACAGCTCGAAGATGAAACTGCCGCATTCCAACTGCTTCGCAAGCAGATGGAGGATCGGGACCGGCAGGATGCGACGCGAGAGCTTGCGCCGCATAGAAGAGCCGATGACGCTGTCGTAATCGATACGTCGCCGCTCAGTCCGGATCAGGTCGTAGAGAAGCTCGCGTCCGCTGTGGGCGCGTGAAGAAAGAAGTAAGCCGTGCGGCTCTCAATGGTGAGGCCGGCGGTAGAAGCGGGAATGGATTTTTTTTGAATAACTTGAACGGCCCGCTTTTTGACCAACCCTAACCAGTACGAACAATGAATCAACAGGAAATAACCGCCGACAGTCCGGAAAGCTTGGAATTTGAAGAGCTTCTGAAGAAAGAATTCGACGTCACCAAGCCGGGTGAGCTTGTCGAAGGAAACGTGGTCGAAGTCGGCAGAGACTACGTCATCGTCGATATCGGATTCAAATCCGATGGACAGATCCCAATCAATCAATTCATGGATCACGAAGGAAAGGTCCATGTCGCAGTCGGCGATCGGATCGAAGTGCTCATGCTCGCATCCGAGAACGAAGCCGGCGAAATCGTGCTCTCGAAGGACCGTGCCGAACAGCTCCGAGTTTGGAACAAGCTCGAAGAAGCGTTTGGCAAGAACGACACCGTCAAGGGACGTGTTGTTCAGAAGGTCAAGGGCGGACTTCAAGTGGATGTCGGGGTTCCGGCATTCCTTCCGGGTTCACAGGTGGACATCCGTCCGCAGCGTAACCTCGACAAGTTCGTCAACGAAGAGCTCGAGTTCAAAATTCTCAAGTTCAGCCGCGAGCGCGGGAACATCGTTCTCTCCCGGCGCGTGGTGCTGGAAGCTGAGCGAAAGGCTCTCAAGCGCGACACTATCAACCAGCTCGCAGAAGGCGTGGTCATGGAAGGTATCGTCAAGAACGTTACCGACTACGGCGCGTTCGTCGACCTGGGCGGAATCGACGGTCTCCTCCATATCACCGATATGTCATGGGGTCGTGTAAACCATCCGGCGGAGCTTCTCAGCGTCGGACAGACCATTCCGGTGGTCGTCCTCAAGTACGACGAAGCGAACGAGCGGGTCAGCCTCGGTATGAAGCAGCTTCATCCGAACCCGTGGGAGAAGGTCGAAGCGAAGTACCGTCCGGGCACTTCGATCAAGGGCACTGTTGTCAGCCTTACTGACTACGGCGCGTTTGTCCGCCTCGATGAGGGCATCGAAGGCCTCATTCACGTGTCCGAGATGAGCTGGACCAAGAAGATTCACCACCCGTCGAAGGTCCTCTCCGTCGGAGACGAAGTCGAAGCAGTGGTGCTCGAGGTCAGCGCAGAGAACCAGCGCATCAGCCTCGGCTTGAAGCAGCTTTCGCAAAACCCATGGGAAGAGCTCAGCAAAGAGTTTCCGATCGGATCGCGAATCACCGGGAAGGTGCGTTCGGTTACCGACTTCGGAATCTTCGTCAATGTCCGCGACGACATCGACGGCTTGGTTCACGTGTCGGACTTCTCCTGGACAAAGCGTATCAAGGATCCGAAAGAGATCCGGGATATGTACAAGAAGGGCGATGACGTCGAAGCTGTTGTTCTCGAAATCGATCCGGCAAACGAGCGGCTCAGCCTTGGCATCAAGCAGCTCACTCCGGATGTTTGGGAATCAGTTCCGCACCGCTACCCGACTGGCGCTCGCGTCAAGGGTGTGGTCAGCAGCGTGACTGACTTCGGTCTGTTCATGGAGCTCGAGCAAGGTGTCGAAGGACTCATTCACGTCTCTCAACTCGGACTTCAGCGCGGGGAGAACCTCCGCGACAAGTTCGAAGTCGGTATGGAGATCGAAGCGGAAGTCACGAACGTCGACCGCAACGAGCGCCGCATCAGCCTGAGCATGAAGCAGGCGAAGAAGTCGAAGCAGAAGGAAGAGTACGCACAGTACCTCGAAGATTCGAGCGCTGCAGTTACGTTCGGCGATCTGCTCCAACAGCAGCTTAATCGCTCGCGCGACGACGAAGGCGGAAACGGCCAATAAGCCGAACCCGACTTTGTCTGACTGGCCCTGTGCAGGTGAAAGCCTGCACAGGGCTTTTTTTTTGCAGTATCTCCCTTTGGAGTGTTCCGGGGCAGAAGCGTCGCGGGAAGCGGTTTCTTCGTGAATACTTGTGGAGCTTTTTCGGCATCTCTCCTCCTCAGGGTCGTGCAACCGTGCTAAGGTGCCGGGATTAACGTGCAGCACGTCTCGAGCCGGAACTCCGGCAGAAACGAAATTTTCCGCATCTCACTGGTTCCATGTTCAGCGTAACTTCGATCCTTGGCGAACCGTCGCAACATGTCGCGAGCAGCCAGTATCTCGCGGAGCTTCCTCAGGGTTTCCTGCTGCCCTCACGAACTGCATCGATAAGCATTCAGCTTTTCGGGTCGTTCTTCGTTCTTTTTGCGCTGTTCACCGTAGTCATCCGCTACTTTGACAAAGTCGGGCATCCGGCACTCGGCGCATTGCGTGCCGTGAGAAACATACTGCTTCCCGCGCTGCTTGGTCTGTTCTTGCTGGTCGCGCACTTCCACGTGCCGACTGGGAGCGATGTATTCAAGATCGCTGAGACGCTGGTGCTCATTGTCGCGATCTGGATTGCGCCGTCGCTCTTGAAAACGATCTTTTACGTTCGGTCGGGTTCCGAGCAGTGGCGGACGAGAGTCCCCGAGCTTTTTCTCGACCTGCTGAGGTTCTCACTTGTGGCGGTTGGCTGCGCGCTGGTCATCGCCGGAGTCTGGGATCGGAACCTCGGCGGTTTCTTCGCTACGTTGGGCGTCGGCTCAATCGTTCTCGGTCTTGCGCTTCAGGATACTCTCGGCAACCTGATGGCGGGGATCGCTCTGCTTTTTGAGCGCCCCTTTTCGGTCGGACATTGGATTGCGATCGGTGATGTCGTGGGCACGGTTGTGGAAACGAATTGGCGAGCAGTTCATATTCAAACGAGAGGCAAAGACCTCGTGATTGTTCCCAACTCAATCATGGGCAAAGAGAAGATCCGCAACTTCAGCCGCCCGAGCGGTGAGCATGGGGTCGAGGTTGAAATCGGGTTCTCGTACAACGATCCGCCGAATAAGGTGAAGCATATTTTGAGAAGCATCGCGTCGACCACCCCCGGAATCGTCAGCGACGATGTAGCAACTCGAACGCTTGCCTACGGTGATTCAGAGATTCGGTATCAGGTCCGTTTCTATATCGGGGATTATGAACGGTTGCCGGATATTCAGGAGGAGTACCTGACACAGGTTTGGTACGCAGTTCGCCGGAACGGTCTTACGATTCCTTTTCCGATACGCACCGTCTACAAAACCGAGATGCCGCTCTCGCCGCGTGAAGAGACCGCACCGGAGATTCGGCGACTGCTCGAGGGGGTGGAGATCTTCTCTCCGCTCGAAGAGGAGGAGCTCGATGATCTCGCTCGAGACGCGGTGGTCCATGAGTTCGCGAAAGGGGAGCGGATCGTTACTCAGGGAGACTCAGGCGATGCTCTGTATGTCATCATGAACGGCGCTGCTCGGGTGTGCGTGCAGGGTGAGAACAACTCCGAATTTGAAGTAGCTCGATTGGAAGCGGGTCAGTTCTTCGGAGAGATGGCGCTCCTCGCCGGAGAGGCGCGGGCGGCGACGGTTATCGCCGCGGACGATATTCAAGTCGTGGTGATCTATAAGAATGCTTTGGAGCGGTTGCTCTCGCTCCGCCCCGCGCTCGTCGATGCCATCGCGGCTGTTGTTACCGCTCGACAATCGGGGCTGCGCGATGCAAAGGAGCAGATCGCGCATTCGACGGACGAGAAAGCCCGAGCTCGCGCTCAGTCGAACGAGCTGCTCGACCGGATGAAGCGTTTCCTCAAGCTCTAACTGCTACTTCTCGCTCAGCGTCCACACCGGTGACCATTCGGTCCCGTCGGATGTCGTGTCGCGGCTCCGAAGCCTGCGGAGATATGCCTTCGCTACCGAATCGTCGCTGAGCTGCTCGAAGAGCTCAATCGACTCTTTGAGATTCCCTGTATCATACGCCTCGAGTGCTCTTTCAAAACGCTCGAGCGCCTCCGGCTGAAAATGAGGCTGCGCTTCGTCTATCTGAGGTTCGTAGACGCGCACCGGCTCGGTTTTACCGAGAACTCGAAGGTCTGCGATTCGTCTACAGGGAAGCTGATAGATGAGCGCGCGGTACGTCGCCTCGGAGATGAGAATCTGCGTTCCAAAAGCTTTGTTAGCGCCCTCCAATCTCGAAGCGAGGTTTGCCGAGTCTCCAATAACCGTATAATTGAAACGTGTTCGCGACCCGAAGTTTCCGACGCTGACATCGCCGGTGTGCACGCCGATGCGCGTGCGAAGCGGATAGCCGTACGTTTCCAAAAAATGCTCTCGTGCGGACGCAAGCTTCCGCTGACAGGTGATCGCCGTTTGCACCGCGCAGAGCGCGTGATCGCCGACGATGAGAGGCGCATTCCAAAATGCCACCACTGCATCACCGACGTACTTGTCGACAGTCCCCCCAGACTCCTGGATTATATCAGCGATCATCGTCAGATATTCGTTCAGCATCTGCACCAGCTTGCCGGGTTCAATAGCTTCGGAGAGTGCCGTAAAGCCTTCGATGTCGCTGAAGAACATGCTGAGCTCGCGGCGCTCCCCGACCAGGGAGAGATGAGAACGGCTGGAAACGATCCGCTCCACGACCGCCGGGCTGACGTAAAATTGAAATGCGCTGCGGAGATATTCCCGCTCTTTGCCTTCGAGCTGATACTGGAAGCTGAGTCCGAACAGCATTGAACAGACGATTGCAAAAAGCGGCGTGACGACCGGGATCCAGTATCCAGAATGAGCAGCCGTGAGCGCAGCGCAAAAGAACAGCGCCACAATGGAGAACGCGATCAGGCGCTGCGATCCGAGGTTTGATGAGAAGAGCGCCGTCCCGGTCGTGATCAGAACGAGGACCAGCGTCATGAGGATTGAGCTCGATCGGCTCAGGGCTCTCCCGAAGCGCCCGGAAATCAAGTTGTCGAGGACCGCAGCAACAAACTCCAGCCCGTTCCCTCGAGGCTCGAGCGGTGTCGGCCTCAAGTCGAGTAATCCCGGTGCTGACGTGCCGAGAATCACCCAAGCGTCGCGGAACACATCCGGCGAAAGTTGCGGCTCCTTCCCGTCGCGAATACTTGCCTGAGCTTGCATCACTGCGGCGAGCGAGTATGTCTCGTACGTGTTTCTTCCTCCGTGAGGGAGCACAATCAGCTTGCCGGACTGATCGGCATACTCGGCGACGGAAAAAGGCGTTCGACCGTCCGTGACCAAATGATAGAATGCGAAAGGCAGGCTCAGGACCGGGATTTCTCTGTCGGCGCTCCGAACAATGCTCCCCGGCGAGTGATGCCGGAATACTCCGTCGCTGTCCGGTGCTGCTTGCACGTCACCGAGGGCAGCGCTCTTCTCGATGAGCTCCGGGATAGGGAGCGTTACCGATTGCGCGATCGGAGTTGTTGGTGAAGACAGGTAAACTTCGCGAAAGGACGAGACCGAGTCGATCTGCTTTTGGCGATCGGCGAACTGCTCGAGCTTTTCCGGTTTTACGAACTTGGCATAGTTTTCGACGTTGACGGCGCTAACGACCGGTAAAGACCCTCCGGCCGCTGCAGCGAGCGCCCGATCTCCCTCGACCGACTGCGCCGAGGACTCCGTGAAGAGCAGATCGAAGGCGAGACCCTTCGCGCCTCCCTGTTTCAGAAAATCGATAATGTAGCCATAGGCGTCCCTCGGGATCGGCCAGGTGAGCGCGTACTCCTTTTCGAAGAAATCGAGCGACGCTTGATCGACCACGATGAGCTTGATCGACTTATTCGCGGCGCCGCTATCGGCGACCATTGCAAGTCGCCAATCCCAAGTCCGACTTTCCAGCTCAGTGACGAAGGACGGAGGACGGACAAGAAGCAGGGCAGCGAGCAAGCCCACTGCGCCGGCGATGATCGCGAATCCGATGAATTTTTCGCGCAGATTCGTAGGAGTCGTCCTTCAGCTATTTAGCCGATGCCCTTCATCGCCTTGGCGAACCGCGCGTTTCGGGCAGCTTCACCGGCAGACTCGGGTCGCGCCGCGGGAAGCGACTTGGCGACTTCGTTGATGCGGTCCTCGGGGGCGGGGTGGGTCGACATCCAACCGCCGGAGGGTGCAGCATGAGCCGCTTCCTCGAGTCGCGACAACATGACCTTCAAGCCCTGTGGATTGTAGCCGGCTCTCTGCAGAACCTCGGCTCCATACGCGTCCGCTTCGTATTCTTGGCTTCGGCCGTAACCTTTTGACAGCAGAGTGTTGGTAATGTCCGTAATGCTATCGCCGAAAGTTGCGGTGAGCTCTTGGACGACGTTCCCACCCTGCGACGCAGCCGCCTCTTTTCCGAGAAGCAGAAACGCCTGGGTTAAGTTTGCTTGAGAGATTGCTTTCACGCCGTGGCCTTTCACGATGTGTCCCACTTCGTGAGCCAGAACTGCTGCCAGCGCGTCTTCGTTCGGAATCAACTTCAAGAATCCGGTCGAGATGAAGATGAACCCACCCGGAGCAGAAACAGCATTGATCTCCGGGGTATCCAGAATCTGCACATGATAGCCGCCGAAAGTATCCGGCCGGTCAGAGAAGGCTGCTACGGTTACCGCCACCTTGTTTACGTAAGCATTCACCGCTGCGTTATTGTACGGACGATACCGCCCGAGAACGGTCGCTGCCACACCACGGCCCAAGTAGTATTCCTCTTCCGGGCTCAGCGATTGAACGCCTTTCGCAACTCCGGACCCGAACTTCATCAGCGAATCGGCCTGCGACCCGTTCACGAGACCGGTGCTGCTGAGTAAGCCGCTTCCGAGTGAGTTGAACTGTCCGTCCGCGCAGGAGACGAGCGATAGCGCGGCGAGTGCGATCACTGAGTGCTGTATGTTTCGATTCCGCATCGCTCAGCTCTCCTTCTTACCTAACTGACCGCTGCCGATGAAATCCGCCAGCTCACGCTGGGACACCTTACGCTGCTCCATAGCATTGACGGCTGGAAAGTTTACGCCGTGGTTGCCCGCAGCGTATTTCTTTTCCACTTCTGAGTTGAATCCTTTGCCGGCCAGCACCACATCGTTCTGATCTGCCTGTTGCGCAGAAAATTGTGCGCTCGATTTGAGCACGACCTTGCGGTCGGTGATTGCGGACTGATGGATGAAGCCTTCGTGTCCCCGCGAGTCCTTCACTCGGAACCAGTCTCCGTTTGCAGACAGAACGCTGAGTTGGTCACCGTACGCAAGATCGGAAGTCGTGGGCGACCAGAATTCGGCACGCGAGCGGAGCTTTGCGTCTCTGACGCTGACAAACAGCGCATCGGGCGCGGCCAGCGTCGATGAAGCGAACAACAGCGAGCTCATCACCGCGAATGAACCCGAACGGAAAAATTTCATAGTGAGTTTTCTCCAGGGGGCTAAGGGGAAAGTTATATATAGGGCGTCGGCTGTGATTGTCCAAGGCTACGGCGCGGCGATCAGCAATTCGCACTAGTTTCGTGCGAAAGTGTTGCGGTCTCGGCTTCAGGACATTCCCCTGGAGAAACCGCTTGTGAGAAGGTCAGACGATATATTCGTGATATTCGTAACAGCTGGGAGAGCCGAACGTGCGAAGAAATGCTCTGCGGGTTGCGGTGCTGCTCGCTGTGGGTGCAGCCGCGATACTGGCGGCGCGAACGCGTCATCAAGAGGAAATCCTATTTACCTTGGTAGTGACCGACAAGGGCACACCGGTCCGCTTCATCAACCTCGGTGAATCTCGCTGGTCCGGCGCGGCATATTCAGTTTTCGCCGAAGACTCTCACGACGCGCCGCTTGCCTCTGCCGACTCCGGCGACCCTGTTCAGGTGAGACCCGGTAGGTACGATCTGGAAGTCTCGTGGAGCGACGGACAACATGTCCGTCAGCGGTGGATGGAGCATCTGGAGATCAAACGGTCGATGCTTCAAACGTTCGAGCTCAACCTGCCGACCGGTGAGCTTGGAACGCAGAAACTCGAAAACACTTGGCAGCCGTAACGTGATCTCGCGCATACGAAAGGAAGCGCTTTTCAATCGTCCCCATGGTATGGTGCCGCCTCGAGGAAATACGATGAAAAATTACATTCTAGTTCTGACACTCCTTCCATCGTCAGTAAGCGCGACGCAGCTCGATCCCGGCCTGTCGCCGGTGACCGATGTTGAGGGCTTACTGGAAACTTCGACCGCGGCCTCTGAGCAGCCCACGCCGGGCACGACAAGCGTTGGTGGAGATGCCACCGGCTCCCCGGAACAGATTCTGAGTTCCGCACAGAGCTTCCAACCGATTGAGCAGGCGGAGAAGGCGCCGGGCTTTATAGCGCTCCTCCCTGAAGACGCACGTCGGTGGCCGCCTGAGAATCGCGCAGGTCTTAAGCTCTTGCTCGGCGATGGAGAGATTGATCCAGGCGCTTCGTCACTAATCCCACTGGTAACGCGTCCGTAAAGCGCGCGCTGCCCAGCTTCGTGGACGAACCCACTATAATCTCGTCACGATGCCCTTACTCGAATCGGCCGCTCGCTCTGCTCGGCTCGGTTGAATGGAACGCAAACGAACACGCATAGGTGATTTCCCCGCCGGATGGGAGCTGAGCGAAATTTCCACCCACAGTGAAATACGTGCGTGATGGGAGCGCCAAGGTCTCACACGATGTGCGATTGTTTGAGACGACAGTTTCCTGTCCGAGGTTGAGATTATGTATTGGGACGGGATTCGCGTCCGGCTCTTCGGGATTGAGCGCAGTCAGGTCTGAGCGCAGCGTGCAGACTCCCCATTTCGTGTGCCCGCCAACTTTTCTCTTGGTGACGCTGCCAGTCAGGCTGTGCTTGAGAGAATAACTCTTGTCACCAAGCTTTACGTCGAAGCCATATTCCGGATATGGCGCTGAGAGCCCGAACGCGCGAAGCGTGCCGATATATTGCGGCAAAGAGGCTGCGAACGGATGATCCCCAAGCGGGACGGAGGTCATCGTAAAACCAGCCAAACGTAACTGACTGGTCGGATCTCCGATGCTCGAGTGCTCCCAATATACGCAAGCATAATCAATAAAGTCAGTCGCGCGAGCCGCAGCGTTCGTGAGGATCGTTTGCAAAAGTAAGCCGAGAAAGAGGGAGCGTCGCATCGGGTCACCGGAGTAGGGGGCGTTATTCGAACTGCTACCAAAGATCTATAGATGCGGAAGTATCGAACGTGTACCTGTCGGAGAACGCGGAAAACCGGGTCAAAGAGATGTGGGATGGACCGGCGTCTGTGGTCCGCGAGATGTTTCGGCAGTGACAGCATTTTTATCCCTACCGAAAGTGCGCATCCTCTTACCGACTGTTCACGTCTGGTGTTCGGTCTAGAATCCGTAGGTTCTAAACCACCCGTTGATGCCATCCTGGAGCTTGGCCATGACGCCGGAGACCATCGGAATCTGGTCGAGTGGTCCACGGAAGCGGAGCGCGCCGAAAATCATCTCGAAGAGATCGACCGCTGCTCTCCGTGCTTCCAGATCTCCTGACGTGGTCGATTCCGATGGTGTCTTACGCGTCGGAGACTCGGACGGACAGGTGTCTATCTCTGCAAACGGGAACTCAAACAGAGTTCCGTCTTTCGCGTCGCCTTGAAAGAAGAGGATAGTCGGCGCGGTGAACGCCAAGAGCAAGCGATCTGCCAATTCCGGCCAATTTTTAGCTCCGCCATCTTCGAAGATACGTTGCTGCAGCGCGTGAGCCAATTTGCCCAGCGCGGAACGCAGCTCTTCGTCGCGAACGTCGTAATCGATGGGTCGCTCCGTGGCTTGCACCAACGAAGGGTAGATTCCGTTCAAGAGCAAGAGGAAGTCGTTTCTTCGGAGGTTGTCCGGGGCGGTAAGGTTTCGACGCGCCCGCGTTCGATCACCAAAGGCTGCGTAGCTCAAAATCCAACCGTTCCAAAGAGCGTCTCGAAGTACCTGATCCAAAGACATGATTGTTTCTCCCTGAAGAGGAATGCTGAAGAAGGGGGCGAACCGATGGGCGAGCCACGTGCGTCACCCAAACCAACCTTAATGCTGTCACTCCCGATGGCAGAGCGTGGTCTGCTATCGGAAGCGATACTCAGGGAGGGAGCGTTGAGAAGAGAGCGAAAGCTTTAAACAATAGAAACATGAAAGCGCTGTCAAGGTGCGGGCGGGGATGCGCGCTCGATGAAGGGGCTGTGAGCAGATGAACAGGTAGTCCGAGAGTGCCTGCTTTCCGAGCTCCCAGGTGAACGGGTCATCGAAAGAGTGCGGATGGCCCGGTGAACGGGCTGGTTCTTAAGTTAGTATTCCGTGGGCGGTTAAAAATCTTTGCCGCGACAAATATACGAGAGATGGCGTCGCCACGCAGATTGATTTCCTCTCGCCGCCTGTGTAAAACGCTACGGATAGTACCTACGGCCGAACTCGACGCAGCTTGAGCGGGCTCGCCTGAACCACTCGTGATCGGAGGCTTATGCACTCATCGACTCTCCACCGCCTACTTTGTCGGTGCGTCGCTCTCGTATTCAGTTTGTCTTTTTGCTTGAATCCGGCCCGGTTCGGAGTCGACCCCGAGACCCTGCAGCTGTCTTTTCAGCTTCCCGTCAGATTCGAATTTATCTCAAACGCCTTTGCCGAAACACTGGATGAGCTCGATCCTGCAATCGGAGTGATAGCGCTTCCATCGGTCCCCTCCATCCAAGCTGTTCAAAACGGCCGGATGTCGATCCGATACGTCGTTTTCAACTTCACCCCGAAGGTCGTCGACAACGTTCTTCTCGAGTCAACCTTCGGAAGCGGAGTGAGCGTGCGAAGCTCAGAGCCGGCGGCGGATTCCTCCGGAAGCGTTTTCCGATGGAGTGTTGGTTCACTTCCTGCGATCGGGTCCAAGACGTTCACCGTCGAGATTGAGCTGTCCGGGTCACCAACCTCTCTTGACGGTGGAGCCGCGGTGTTCGGCACTGTTGACGGCCGAGCTGTTCGCAACTTCGGACATCCAGCAACGTTGAGGAGTGATAATTCAGACCCGGCTTTTCTCAGCGCATCTCCGGGAGCTGATACGGAGGATCGGTACGTCCTCTCGCTCGCAGCGAGGCTGCACAACGATCCCGCTCGGATCTTTCAGTTCGTAAGAGACGGTATCCGATTCGAATCTTATCAAGGCGCACTGCGCGGTGCGCGTGGCGTGATCTGGAGTGGCGCAGGAAATGCTCTCGACCGCGCGAGCCTCCTCGTGGCCCTTCTCCGCGCGTCAGGGATTCCGGCTCGTTACGTTCGCGGAACGCTCTCGCTGGCTGATCAAAAGAAGCTCATTCGTTCCATGTTTACCCAAGTAGTCGGCGTCGTAGGTACGAATGATCCTGCGCTCGCCAAGGCGGATCCGGAGAGCGACTCAACGCTTTTGGCGGAGACGTCTGACCACTTCTGGGTCGAGCTCGAGTCCGGGGGAAATTTTGTTCCTGCAGACCCGTCATTTCCCGAAGGTGCGATCGGTGTGGCTCCGGGCTCACAGATCAGCGCGCCGTTCGCCTCGGTGCCGGAGCAGCTGAACCATACAGTAACGCTGCGGCTGACAAGCGAGTTCTTTTCCCAGGCTTCCGCTCTTTTCGGGTTTGGAGCATCGCTCAGCTCGACTCCTCAGCTCGAAGAAACATTTCGAACGGTGGACATCGTCGGCCGACCGTTGACGATCGGGAACCATGTTGCAGTAAATGCGCTGCCGAACCCGGTGTTCTCCTATCAAACCACGACCTACACACCGTATGTGGTTGTCGATCAAAATGACTCGAATGTGATTGACGATCAGTCGATCGAAGGAGCTCCCTATACGGAAACCGTCACGAGCTTTCCGCTCGGCAGCAATATTCTCACCGGCGTTTTTCTCGAAGTCGAGACTCGGAAACCGGACGGAAGCGTCACGACGAGCGAGCGCACCATTGTTGACCGTATCGGATACGACATACGCCAGAATGGCGGCACGCCGAATATCGACTTTAATGGACCTCCGCCGATCGGACCAACTGACACGACCGTGCTGAACGTCGCGGTCAGTGACCAGTTCAAATATCTGATCGAGTCACGAAGCGGCTATCTTCAAACCCTGAGAAGCTCGACTGACGCGCTCGAAACCGCGCTCAAGAATCTCGGAAATGCCCCGCTGGCGTCCGATCCCGTATTTGCTCAACAGTCGAACAAGCGAATACTGGAAGCGAGCATTGTCTCTGCTCAGCTCACGACGCAAAGGTTTCTCAGAGATTCCGATCTTACCGCCCATTTCAGTGCTGACTCGCTGCTCGTGCGCTCCTACGCGGACGAGCCCAGATTGATATTTGCCAGCACCACGCTCGATACGCACGACGCTTCGAATCCGCAGATGGCGCTTCGGATGGACCTTCGGAAGGATTCTATTCGTGTGGTACCCGCGCCGGGACAGCCGAAGGACGTCGCGTTTTCATTTCGGCAGTCCCGCGGCTTCTTTGAAAGTGAGCTGGAAGACCGAGCGGTGAAAGCCGGTACGTCGAACACTCCGGTCTCCACATTCTCGATTTTCCAGGCCGCGGTCGAGCAGGGGATCGGGTTTGCGGTGCTTTCAGCGAGCAATCCGCAGGAGATTGATAACCTCGCGATCTCGCCCCAAGCCAAGTCCAGGATCTCGCAGGCGCTTGCTTCCGGAAAATACGTCCAGACGCCTGCAGCAATGGTGAACATCAACGGGCACCCCGAGGTCGGTTGGTTTGAAGTCGATCCCACGACCGGTGAAACGATTTCGGTTCTCGAAGACGGTAGCCATGGGGGAGATATTGTTTGGTATGCGGGCGCGCACGATATTGTGGTGTTCCTCGTCGGTTCGGTAGTCGCTTTCGGAGTAGGCGCCGTAGCCGGAGGTTTGGTTGCACTTCTGCTTGAAGCTTCGTTCTTGCTGCTGGACGAAGCGGGCAATGTCGCGCTTGCTTCTCACCACTTCCTCGAAAACATGCTCGGTGCCAATCCGTCGAGTCAGAACACGAATTGGACGATCCTCACCGGGAAAGCAGCTGTTGAGCTGGCATTGGCGGCGTTTCCAACTGTTGCGTTCTCCTTGGCGCGATTGAATATTGGGTGGATTGCGTCGGGGGCTGTTGGAGTGGCATTCGCCGCGGGATTCTGGTGGGGCCTCTATTCTGTCGCGCGGATTATGATTCGGAACCTGAAAAACGGCGATCCGGATCCGTCGCTGCTTCCGTTTCAAACGGGAGAGATGCGCGGAGCGTTTGCGCAATCGTTCACCGACACTACCAAATCCGTCTCCGCCAATGTCGGAGGCAGCTCGCTTTCGGTCAATCGAGGTGCGCAGTTCGTACGCGTCTCCGGTACGCTCGCATCGACGTGGACTCCGGCAGGAGCTTTTGCGTTTCCTGCGACCTCCCTGTCGGCGACATCGGTCACCGTTCGTGACGGAGCAAATCAAATTGTAGGGACCGGAGCGCTGGCGACTTCGTTCGCTGCGCCGGTTGAAATCTCGGTCACCGCAGGGACGGTGAGCGTAAGCGGTAACGGCTCTGTCGCATTCTATCCGCCGTCCGGAGGGAGCGCTGGAAGCGCGGTATGGACATCGTTCCATGGAATTGCGTCGGGCAGTGTGCTTGCACGGGTAAACGGCCCACTGACTGTGGGCGGCACTACGCTCCAAGCTGCGATGTATACCATTGAAGCTTCCACGCTCGACGTCACGGGTGCGGGTGACTCCGGCGTTCCGAACTTTCTCGCGTCGGCTCAGCTGAGTGTGAATAACGGCTCGCTCGAAGTCGGTCCCGGAACGGGCGGCATCACGATTGATGGAGCTCCGGTCTCGACCGATCAAGGGGTGGGCGCAACAGGCTTCGCGGGAACGCTTACCGTATCACCCGGCGCGAACGCTGTCGGCGTATCCGCTGCCGGAACATTCGGAAAGATCGTCATGCCGAACAGCGCTCAGCACTCGTTTAGCGTGAACCAGCTCACGAATGTGGAGATAGCTCCAATTGTAACAACAAGCGCCGGCCAGGATTACAATTTCCACGCGGTTGCACCGCCGGATTGGATTGTGTCGTTCGGGACGAACGGCAACCTAACGATCCAGCCTGCTGCGGGGCTTCAGAATGGTGAGTTCGAGGTGCATCTGGCGGTCTCCGCAAAGGATGATCCGTCTTTAGTGGCCGGCGAGGTTTTCAAGGTTCAGATCGGAGCGACAGCACCGGGAGTCGATCTTACCCTCGTAAAAGATATCTTTTACACATTGCCGGATCCTCTGACCGGTGTGGATCTGCCGACGACCTTCCAGGCTACCGTTCGAAACGACGGACCGACGACGGACACGTTTGCCCTCTCGTTTGATTCGGTGCCTCCGGGTTTCAGCGGAAGCGTTTCCACGCCGATTCTGCAAATTAAACCGGGGCAGCATCTCATTTCCGGCGTCTATCTTCTTCCGAACGGTGGCGTGCTTCCTCCTCCGGGAACGGCGCTGGCTTACACTTTGCGAGCTCAGAGCAGTACGAACCCCGCCGTCGTCGCGACGCAAACGATCAATTTCACGATGCCTGAGGTTCATTCGATCCGAATCGATGCAGATCCGGCGTCCGTATCTGTTGCGCCGGGAAATTCGGGAACGATTCACGTGACTTTTACCGCTCTTGGAAACGTGCCTGAGCAGCTTGCCCTCACAGGCGTGGCGTCCCCCGGATTGAACGTAACCGGGCTCCTGAATAGCGTGCCTCTGGCAATCGGCGGGTCTGCGTCCCAAGATCTGACTCTGACCCCGGCCGCGAACGTGCCGCTCGGGACGAATCTCGCGTTTTCGCTCCGCGGAACATACGGACCTGCTGATGCGCCGCGAATTGGTGATGCAATTCTTGAGGCTCGCGTCTCGGCGCCGGGAGTGGATGTTGCCAACGATGCGGCGTTGAATGCTGCATTCTTGGGCTACACCGGAATCAGTGGGACGCTGAACAATCTGAGCTCGGCGCTGACTGCACTGTTCCTCAATCCGTCAGACACGGTCGCGCAAGGTCAGGTCACCGCGAACTTCAATAGTTTGGTTGGACAGTTGGACGATCCCATCTTTGCTCAGCTCGTCGCTGAGTTGAACCACCTGCGAGACTCGGTGGCCGGTGGGGATCAGGCCGCGATCAACGCCGCCCTCGCGGCGCTGCCCAATCTGCTCGGACTCTTGGGCGACTATCTTGATCTGCTCGCGAAGCACAACATCAAGATCTTGTTGATGCCGAACAGCCAAGTGCAATCGGCCGGACAACCGGCGAGCTTTGCGCTCTATGTCATCAACAGCGGCAAAGAAACGACAAAGGTCGATTTCACGGTGGGCACACTACCGGGGAATGTTATGTCGAGCTTCAACACAAGCTCGTTGACCCTCGCTCCGGGAGAGATTTCGAACGGAGACATAGTGCTTCAGCTGCAGCAGTCCGGATCCTCGGTCGTTCCGTTCGAATTCGATGTGTTCGGTACGGTCGATCCTGGTGTGGGCGCTCAACTGGTGCGTAGCGCCCACGGGTCGCTCACCGTCAGAGACGAGGCTGTACAGGTTTCTGCGGTCAAGCTTTCGAGCGCGTTCGTCAACCCCGGCAGCTCTGTGAGTGTTTCCGCGAGAGTGATTGCGCTCATCAATACCGCACGCCCCGGAAAACTATTCTACGAGGTCTTGGATACGACCAACGCCGTTGTCTTCACTTCACAGCCTTCGGCGATCCAGTTTGCTCCTGACGGATACTCCACATTGTATACGTTGCCGACTTTCAACAGCACCGGTCTTGCGAACGGTCAGTATCAGGTGCGGGTAACCGCGACGGAGGAGGACGGCACGCCGCTTCCGGGTGCTCAGAACTTTACGACGTTACTGGTTGGTACTCCGCTGGAGGCGGCGCTTACCATTAACCCGGATAAGGCGGCGCCGGGTACAAACACAGTGCAGGCCACTTTGCACGTGAAGAGCATTGGCGGTCTCGGCTCGGGGCTGCAGCTTTTAGGGTCTACCGCGGTAAATGGGGCGAGCGGCGGATTTGCGATCAAGGATGACCGCGTTTACATCGGCGGAAGCTCTTTCGGAGACATCGCCGACATTTCCGATCCAACTCATCCAATCCAAGTCGGCACGTTCGGCAGTGGTCTCGGGATTGCTGAAGTCGCACTTGCAGGAGCAGCGCAAGACCGACTTGTTACCGGAATCGGAGTGAATCCGAACACCGAAATTCGTGTTTTCGATCTGACCAACCCGTTGCTGCCTGCGCTGCAGACGCCAAGCGCGCTGGTGCTTCCAAATCACCAGTTCTTCAGCTTTCTTTATCCGCACGGCGATCGAGTATATGCGACCTACGGCGGCTTTCGATATTTTCTGTCGGGCACAGATATCTTCAACGAATGGGGAGGGGCGACATTGCTCGATGTGAGCTCGATTACATCGCCCCAGGCCGGAGCGGATTTTTACACTCAGACGAAAGTGGACAACGTGAATCCGCCGATCACGATAAACGGCGCCGGAGACGGATACTCAGCGAACGTCGTCGACGTATCGGACACGGTCGCGTACCACGTCACGACGAACGCGCCGCAGACGGATCCCGGATCAGGTGTCGGGGTAGTCCGCATATTTGATCTCAGCGCGCCGGCGAGCCCGGTGCTCGACCATGAGCTCCTCATTCCAAACACGGGACATATTCTCTCCGGTGCACGGGATGGGAATCAGGTTCTGCTGATCGGAACGAGCGGAGGCATCAACGACCCCGGTGCGACCGGGTTGAACGGCGCAATCCCATTTTTCTATCGTGGGAATCTCGTGCTGACCGTGTTGGATGTCACCGATCCGCTGCACCCTGTCATCAGCAGCCAAAAGAATTGCCCCGATCTGGTGGCGAATTTTACCACCCGCGCCGCTCCGGCCGGTGGCGGCAAATGGTTCATCGGCGAACGCCTGACGAAATGGGTCGATGAAAATCATCGCGCCGCGAACCAATTCGGCGCCCCGCTCTTCGGGCTCGTCGATACGTCCGCACCGGGTCAGATCCAGGTGACCACATACCCTGCGTTCCCGGGGGCCGATGGTTACCGGTTCACAGTTCACAAAGGGAACTTAGTGATCGTTGCGCCTCCTCCAGCGGGTCTGCTGATCTATTCTCTCTCCAACCCGTCTGAGGCCGCTGTAATGGCCGCTGTCGACGTGCCGAAAACAAATGGAGTGTCGCTCGTGCCGGGTTCGTTCAACTTAGCGCCGAGCTCTGTCCTGGATCACGGCACCTACGATACTCTGGTCTGGGAAGCGGATAAGTTTCCGTTTCCCTATAGCCCGTTCGACACGACTCTGACCTGGAGCCTACAAGTGTCGGCGCTTCAGGCTGTTGAAGCGCGGCAGGTCCTCCAAAGCGGGATCGTCAATTTCACGTATCAGGGCTCGCCAGGATCGATCGACCTCGGACCGCAGTTCCTCTCTTCGGGTGATGTCGTCGACGTTTTCCCATCGACGCAAACCGTGCAGCCGGGCGAAGAGGGACTCTACTCCGTGTCGGTTCACAACCCCTCGAACGCCTCTTTAACGCTGAGCTTGGGAGTGGCCGGGCTCGAATCGTCGTGGTACTTTTTCGAGCAGCCGACGATCACCCTTCCTCCGCTCGGGGATTCAGCGACAACGCTGCACGTGAAGCCGGACAGCGGCGCTCTCTTGGGGACGAGTCATTTTTCGGTGTTGGCTTCGCGAAACAACGAGACAATCGGGGCTGCTTCCGCGGAGCTCATCGTCGCCGGTGATGCCATTCTGCCGTCAACTGTCGCGCAGGGGGTTCTCGTCGAGCTCGTGCCTTCGTCGGGCACTGCGGGTTCGACCAACGGTGCCAATTTCACCGTGAGGGTGACGAACACCGGGAGCGGTCCGGAAGATGTGGATTTGACGTCTGCGGCACCTGCGTTTGACGCATTCTTCGGCGAGCAGAGTGTCCGAGTGCTTCCTGGAAAAGCCAATGCTCAGCTCGTCTCCCTGACGTTGCTGCCGAAGTCAGGTACTCCAATCGGGTTCAAGAACTTCAGCGTCACAGGGGCTGTAGCGGGGTTGTCGGGAGTGACTTCCACCGCGAGTGGAGTGGTGAACGTGGTAAACCAGGGCGTTGCACTTTCGTTTGATTCGAGCGTCGTATCGCCTCAATCGACTGTCCAGCTCCGGGTCGTCAATTCCGGCGTCGCCACGGACACCTTCAATCTGGCGCTTGCCGGTCCAGCCGCTCCGTTCGCTTCACTTGCCCAGTCTTCCGTGACACTTGGCTCCGGTCAGTCGACTAACGTAACCGTGACTCTCGGACAGTATGACTTGGTCGGAGCTGGGGACCTTTCATTGGTCGCTGTCGCGACTTCGATTTCGTCAGCGGCCGTGCGTGCTCGCGCCGAGACTGAGGTGCGAATCCCTGAGACGATTGGCCTCTCGGCGCATTTCACACCGGCGGTTCGCCAGCTGGCTACGCCCGGAAGCACAAGCTTTCTGCTCGAGATCGATAATGCCGGAAATAACTCCGAAGTTTATACGGCGGCGATTGTCGGCACGTCAGGAGAGGCTCAGGCGTCCCTCGTCGATCAGGATGGAACGCAAGGCGGCACAATTCCGCTTGTTCGACTTCCGGCGCTGGGTCGCGGAGTGTTTCTTCTCAATGCGTCAATGGTCACTTCCGGCACGGGCACAATCACCGTGCGTGTCAGCCAAAGTCAGGCTCCAGTCTCGCAACCTTCCGGAAACGGTCAGGAGGAGCGGCTTTCGGTTCGTGCGGGCGAGCGTGCTTTGAAAAGCGTCGACGTGACGGCGACGATTCAGGTAGCAGAGGGAGCCTCTCAGTGTGTGGGGCAATGTGACACAGAACATTCAACGTTCGACGAGGATCACGATGGGGTGCCGAACTGCCAAGAGATCGCCGATAAGACCGACCCGTGCGACTCCGGGAGTCATGTCACTCAGCTCCAACCTTCGAGCTGCGCAGGTGCGAACGGTTTCCTTGGGCAGGTGAATATTGCAACGGTTCTGAACCATCAGAGCACGCCGCTCGGCGTAACGATGGAGTATCGCGACCAGGACGGGATGCTGCGCGGCCAGGTTTCTTTCTCGCTCCCCGCGCTGCTCAAGCGTGACATCATCGTGAACGATCTCGGACTGAAGCAGGATAGCTACGGCACTGTTTGCGTCTTCACTGACGCCGGTTCTCCGAATGGTTGGAGCGGCGGAATGACGATTTACAAACGGCGCAACAATGTCGGGCCATGGAATCCGAGCGACGAGTTCGACTTCGCGCTCTATTATCCGTTCCAATCCCCCCAGACCGGGCGGAGCAATTGGAGCATCAATACGAACACCGTCGGAACCGACGGGCTTGGTACAGTAGCCAATTGGATTCGGATTGCTGATGCCGTCGCAGGTGACAGTCGCGGAGTAACGGGAGCCCTGGTATTCTACGATATCGACGGTAATCCGCTCTCGGCCCAGCTCGTTCGAGTTCCGGACGGCGGCCGAGTCGACTTCGCGGCCCACGCAGCGATCGGCGCGCACAAAATTGGGCAAGCGGAGTTTGTCCCGGACGATCTCACGCAAGAATATTACATCGAAACGACGCGATATTTTTACGAGGGCGTAGGCGCGAGCTCGGAGAAGTTCTATACGGCCTTCTCGCTTCCGAATCGACCGCTCACCGGCGCTGTCGTGACGGGCAAAGCTGCGGTGCTTCCGAATCAGCTTGGCGTTGTCGAGATGATTAACGGCAGCGATGCATCGCTTAACGCGTCGCTGAAGTTCTTCAACGCGCAAGGAAGCGTGTCCGGGTCAAGTGAGCAGTTCATCACGAAGAAGGGCAGTGCACATCAGATTGTGAATGCGCTGAATGCGTTTTCTGACATCCAGTCTGCACAGGTCTCCGGGCCTCCGGAGTCGATCGCTGCAACGACCGTGATCTATCAGTTGAATGATTCAGGGAAGCTGCAGTTTGCGTATGCTCCGCCATTCACAGAGTCGGCAGGGGCGGTCCAGCTCACCGAGTTCAATAGCTTCATTCAGCATCAGAACATCCTGGAGCTCGACAATTCGACGAATCAGCAGCTCAAAGTGAATGTCCAGGTGGTGAGCTTCGATCGTACTCAAGCGACGAGTCCGTTCGAGATCGTTCTCGCGCCGAAGGGGAGCGAACGTCGGGTGTTGAAGCTGCCAGAAGATACCTACGGCACGATTATAGTCGATTCGAACGGGAGTACCGGAGTCGTCGTTCGAAACGATGTTGCTCGGGCATTCCAGTATATTTTGCCGTTCCTCGGCAACTGATGGATCGTTCGGCGCCTCTCGACTCGCGGATGCGAGGTCGAGAGGCGGCTTCGAGCGGTATCAACGTCGAACGAGCGCCGCAGAAACCAGAATCATTGCGCCCCCGACGATCAGATTCCACGTAAGGGGCTCGTCAAAAAACGCTATTCCAATAATGCACGCGACGACGGCTTCTGTGTACGCGAGAACAGAAGCTACCGCAGCGGGGATGCGTCGCAGGCCGTAGTACAGCAGCATGTACCCGAGGTAGCCTATAAGCGATCCGTAAAGCATCCCGAACACGATCTCCGAGAGAGGCAGCGACGGAAGCTCTCTGAGAAGGAGCGGACCGAAGATCGCTGCTCCAACGAGATTGTCGAAAAAGAGAACTTCGTATCGACTTCGTCTTGCGAGCTCCGCCTTGAACACAATGGTATTTCCAGCATTGATAATTGCAACAAGGAGCATACAGCCGAGCCCGATTGTCTCCCTGTCGTGGAGCGAGAGCACTTTGCTCCCGTGGAGTATGATCAGCCCGGTGAACGAAAGAAGGAGAAGGAATCGCGATCTTCTGTCGACCGGCTCTTTCAAGAAGACCGCGCTGAACAGCGTCATGAAGATAGGCCACAGATAAAGCACAACCACGGCCTTACTGAGCGGCGCATATTCCATTCCTAAAATCCAGAGCACGATCCGTGTGCAGGTGAATGCCGAGGCGACGAGTATGCGTTTTTTCGGAATGTCCGACGCCAACGAAAACCGTCGCTGCTGCACAAGAAACAGCAAAGCGAGGGGCATGCAAACCCTGAACCCCGCGATCGAAGTGACAGGCATCTGCAGAGTCTTTACGAAAAAACCAGAGAATCCAAGAACCGACGCGGAGAGGAGAACGCTGAGATAGGGCAGAATCGATTTTTCGGGGGCTTGTTGCATGGGGGGCCAAACATAACGGCTCGCTACGCGGCAAACAAGAGCCGCCGTTTTTCTTTCGGGATCATGTCAACCGGCTCGATACCATGCGACACCAAGCAATCTTGGAGACCTGGGAGCCTCGCCGGGCGGGAGCGCTCTATACACCCGGTGCTGACAGCGCTAGTCTCGGTAAGTCGGCGGAGCAATTATCGCTTCCGAATCCCGTCTAGTTGATAGGTGGCATGAATGCGGTACGGTTCTGTCGACCCGGGGCGACGATGCGCATAATTGGGCGACGCTCACAACGGGGCGACGCGCATAACGGCGCAGGGACCAATTCGTGTGGAGGAAGGTGAAACGACTCGGCCGTAATATAATTCTCGCAGTCGTAGTTTGTGTAGCGATCTTCGGCATCAGCCGGCTCCTCAGGACCAAAGGAACGGAGGGCCATCAGTGGCGAACTGCTCAGGTAGCGTATGGTGACCTCGATGTGACGATCACAGCAACCGGAACCGTCGAGCCTGAAGAATTGGTCGACGTTGGCGCCCAGGTCGCTGGAAAAATAAACTCGTTCGGGAAGAATAAGCTCGGCCAGGTTGCTGATTACGGGGTGGAGGTCGACGAAGGCGATATCCTTGCCCAGATCGACGACTCGCTCTATGCGGCGGACGTCCTCCAAGCGAAAGCTTCCGTAAACCGCTCCAAAGCGGATCTTGCCCAGCTTCGCGCGAAGCTTCAGCAGGCTGAGAACGACTGGAAAAGAGCTCAGGCCGTGGGTCCCTCGGACGCGCTCTCGGCTACTCAGTTCGACGCGTTTCGCGCTGCCTATGACGTCGCCAAGGCGAGCGTGGCGGTTGGCGAGGCCACACTCGAGCAAACTCAAAGCTCGCTGGGACGTGCTGAGCAAAACCTCGGCTATACGACAATCCATTCTCCGGTTCGCGGCGTGATCATCGACCGTCGCGTGAACATCGGTCAGACTGTGGTAGCGAGCTTGAACGCCCCGAGCTTGTTCCTGATCGCGAAGGACCTCCGTCGCATGCAAGTCTGGGTGGCGGTCAACGAAGCTGACATCGGCAGTATCCGCCCCGGACAAACGGCCAGCTTCACAGTCGACGCTTTTCCGGGGAAGACGTTCAAAGGGGAGGTCAGAAAGATCCGCTTGAATGCGGCGATGACGCAGAATGTCGTCACCTACACCGTCGAAGTGCAGACGGATAATTCGAGTGGCGAGCTGCTTCCCTATCTGACGGCCAATCTGAAATTCGATGTCACACATCGGGAGCATGTTCTGCTTGTCCCGTCCGCTGCCTTGCGATGGTCGCCGCCCGCTGATGTCGAAGCGCTGCGACCCGGGAAAAAAGACAGTGGGAAAGGTGAGCTGCCGGATGATCAGCGGCTGGCGCCGCGCGAATCTCAAGATCAGAAAACCGTGCGTGGAACGCTGTGGACCCCGGACGGCGACCAGGTTCGCGCCGTACGCGTTCGCGTTGCCGCTACAGACGGTGCGGTGACTGAAGTAAGCGGCGAAGAGGTTACAGAAGGGTTGACAGTCATTGTCGGTGAAGAAGCTCCGGTCGAGGTCGCCCGATCAACGGGAAGTGCCTCGGGGACGACCAATCCCTTTGCTCCGACGATAATGCGCGGCCGGCGTCGTTAGCCGGGAGAGATGATGGAGTTCATCGAGCTGCGCAATATCACGAAGTCGTTTGAGGTCGGCGAAGTTCGCCTCGATGTGCTGAAAGGCGTCTCGTTACAGATCCGCCGCGGTGAGATGGTTGCTCTGATGGGAACCTCAGGCTCGGGCAAGACAACTCTGATGAACATTCTTGGTTGTCTCGATCGCCCGACGTCGGGTGAGTATTTTCTAGATGGGCGCGAGGTTTCGCGGCTCTCGTCGGACGAACGTGCGGCCATTCGTAACTCGACTCTCGGCTTTGTCTTTCAGAGCTATAATCTCTTACCCCGCACGAGCGCGCTCGAAAACGTGCTCATGCCGCTGACGTATTCCGGTTCCGGCGAGACACCATCCGCTCAGCGCAAGCGTGCGGTGGCGCTCTTGACCCGCCTGGGACTCGCCGACCGTTTGGACCATGAACCGGCGAAGCTTTCCGGAGGGCAGCAACAGCGAGTAGCGATTGCCCGCTCGCTCATCAACCAGCCCAAGCTGATCTTCGCAGATGAGCCGACGGGCAATCTGGATTCCAGAGCGACGGAGGAGGTGCTCGGTTTGTTCCGTGAGCTGAATCGGAACGACGGAATCACTCTTGTCCTTGTCACTCACGAGCCGGATGTTGCGGAGCGTGCCGACCGGGTGATCCGCGTCCGCGATGGGCGGGTTGAGCGGAACGATGAGCCGGAGCCGGCGAGATGATCAAGAGCACGGTAAAGGTCGCACTGCATGCTCTTTCGCGGAACTTGGTTCGAGCCCTGCTCACTGTGCTTGGGATTGTGATCGGAATCGCCTCAGTGATTACGATGGTTGAGCTCGGACAGGGATCGTCTGCTGCGATTCGTCGAACGATCGAGTCGATGGGAGCGAACAACCTCATTATTTTCCCGGGAACGGCAGCCAGCGCCGGCGTGAGCTTCGGAGCTGGAAGCACGCTGACGCTGACGGCTGAGGATGCCGATGCTCTTGCCGAGCAAATCCCGGCGGTTCAAGGCGCGGCGCCGATCGTTCGTGCCAGAGGACAGATTGTTTACGGCAATCGGAATTGGGTACCGAACCAGATTACGGGAACCACCCCCGAGTTTCTCGCCGTTCGCGATTGGAATGATTTTACCGAGGGCGGGATGTTTTCCGACCGCGACGTGCGAAACGGAAGTAAGGTCTGCGTCCTCGGAAAGACAATCGTGCGTGAGCTATTCCAAGACGAGTCGCCGATTGGACACGAGATCCGCGTGCAGAATGTTACCTTCAAAGTAATCGGTGTGCTGGCGTCGAAAGGCGCAAACATGATGGGGATGGATCAAGACGATATCGTCGTCGCGCCCTGGACAACCATCAAGTATCGTGTGTCGGGGACGAGTGGGAACGTCGCTCAGCAGAGCAGCCAAACCAGCCAGTCGACGAGCACGCAAACAAATACGAGCGCCCTTTATCCCGGAGGGGACCGGAAACTCTACCCGGAGCGCTCCGCGAGTCAAGAAGCCGCGTCGCCGACGATCGTTCGTTTCGCAAACGTCGACCAGATACTTGTCTCAGCTCGCTCCTCAGGCGAGGTCGGTTCCGCAGTGGAAGAGATTGAATCGCTGTTGCGAAGTCGCCACCGGCTTCGCGGGGAGGAGCCCAATGATTTCTCTGTCCGGGATATGGCCGAGATGACGAAAGCTCTCAGCTCGACAAGCACGCTCATGACTCGACTCCTGCTGTGCGTCGCCTTGATCTCTCTCCTTGTCGGCGGTGTCGGCATCATGAATATCATGCTCGTGTCGGTAACGGAGCGCACCCGTGAGATCGGACTCCGCATGGCCGTCGGAGCGCGAAGCCGCGACATTCTTTTCCAGTTTGTCGTGGAAGCGATGGTGCTTTGCTTGGCGGGCGGTGTGCTCGGAATCGTATTCGGGCAAGGGGCGTCGCTGCTCGTCACCGCGTTCTTGAAGTGGCCGACGCAAACCTCGATTCCCGCCATCGCTTCAGCCGTCGGCGTTTCCGCAGCGGTTGGAATGCTCTTTGGATTCTATCCTGCTTGGAAAGCAGCAAAGCTCGATCCGATTGAGGCGCTTCGCTATGAATAGCCGTTTTTTCATTTTTCTCTCGTTTGCCGTGACGTTCTGCTCGAGCTGCGCCGTCGGTCCGGATTTTGTATCGCCCGTGCCGCCGTCGACTCCGACATTCGTTGGAACGACGTGTGAGACAGGAAACGCCTGCTCCCCGCTCGACCCAACGACGCTGAGCGTTTGGTGGGAAACGTTCGACGATCCCGCTCTGACGGAGCTGATCAATGCCGCGCTGTCGGAAGGGATGGATGTCCAAGCAGCGAAGGCGAGAATTCTTCAGGCTCGCGCCCGTCGCGCTCAAGCGGTGTCCGGACTGCTGCCCACAATCGATCTTTCTGCGGACTACCGGCGCAGCCGTTCACAGTCGGGGCAGCTCTCTACTGGAGTTGTCGCTGGAGAAACGAATGATACCGTTGTGACCCATCGAAGCGGCGCCCGCGATGAGTTTCAAGCAGGAGTGAGCAGCAGTTGGGAGATCGACCTGTTTGGCGGCAACCGGCGAGCGGTCGAGGCCGCTGAAGCGGACCTTCAGGCTGCCGAGGAAGACGCTCGCGACGTTCGTATCGTTCTCGCTGCTGAGGTGGCGTCCGCATACTTCGATCTCAGGAAGCTCGACGAGCAGATGGCGCTGTCGAAGCAGAATGTAGAGGCGCTGCGCTCGATAGCTGACCTCACGGAGAGGAAGCGGGCTGCGGGTCTCGTGAATGGGCTCGATGAGAGCAGCGCGAAGGCACAGCTTTACACGAGCTCCGCCGATCTCCCGAGGCTTGCGGGCGAGCGGCAAGCCGCCGCCTACGAGCTCGCGCTATTGCTCGGAAAAGAACCGGCGGCTCTCCTGGAACAGCTCCGCGAGCCCAAGGCGCTCCCTGCTGTTCCGCAACCCGCGGGGCCCGGTGTTCCCGCAGATCTTGTCTCGCGTCGACCGGATATCCGTCGAGCAGCAGCGCAGGTCCACGCACAAACAGCGCTGATTGGAGCTGCCGAGTCCGATTTCTACCCGAAACTGTCGCTCAGCGGTTTGCTCACGTGGGAGGGCGCAACCTTCGCTTCAGTCGCTGAGGGTCGCTCGAGTATCTGGTCCTTTGGACCTGCCCTTCAGTGGCCGCTCTTTGACGGTGGACGAATCGCAGCGAACGTTGCGTTCGAGAACGCCGCGACTTTTGAGGCTCTCGTTCAATACCAACTGACTGTTCTTCGGGCTCTGAATGAAGTGGAACGTGCATTGAGCACCTATCAACAGGAAAAGGAGCGAGTCGCGGCCCTGTCCGCTGCTGCGGCAGAAAGCGCAAAAGCGGTAGACATTGCAAACCGTCTGTATCGCGCCGGTCTTACGGATTTTATCAACGTTCTAACAGCGGAGCGGACTTCATTCTCGGCGCAGCAGGCGCTCCTGGACAGCCGGCGTAACGGCCTTCAATCGGTCACAGATCTCTACAAAGCTCTCGGCGGAGGCTGGGAATCCCAATGGCGTTAGTTCGAGCTTGCGGTCGCAAAGCTGATCAGCTTTGCTCGCAGGCTCTCGGTGGCCTCGCGCGCGCTGACTTGCGTGCGCTCAACGAGCCACTCGACCAGAACAGTGACAAAGAAATTATCCGCGGTTCCAATTGCCTCGACAGATGCATTCGAGGGAAAAGCGCTTTCGAAAGCGAGGCGCAGGGCGTCTTGCCCGGCGAGAGAAGGCTTTCCGTTCGCGGAAAGTTTGAGCCTGCCGTGCGAAAAATCGTCAGCGAGTCCCAAAAGGCGATTCGAGAGCTCATCTAAGACTTGGGCAAGAGCAGCGCTGTCATACGCCCTCCGTTCCGAGAGTGTTGACGAGACGAAAGAGCGTTCGACCATGGAACGCAGATCTGCTCCGATTCCTTTGCTCTCGCGCGCGCGAAGCGTGGCTGACTGAACGATCTCCGTAAACCGTTTGTGTGGTGTTTTCTTACCGCAAGTGGCATCAGCGCCGGCGATTGTCAGCGAAGCAAGCAAGGACTCGTCCTGGT
Organism: Bdellovibrionota bacterium; assembly: GCA_046328905.1. Lineage (GTDB taxonomy): Bacteria > Bdellovibrionota_C > UBA2361 > SZUA-149 > CAZDWZ01 > JAXLVP01. The sequence continues at coordinate 1,328,837 of JAXLVP010000001.1, read as the reverse complement.
CGTCTTCTGCAATAGCGATGACTGCGCAAGGCTTGGTAAGCGGCAGCTTGGACTTCGCGCGCAGGAACTCAACTTTGCGGTCGAGAGTCAGTGCGGGGCCGAGGATACAGGCATCGATTGTGCCGCGCTCGATGAGCCGAAGCCCGTCATCGAGAGAGAGGGCTTCTCGGATTCTCCCTGGAAGCTGTCCCTCCACCAAGGCGGAGACTATCTCCTTCCGCGAGGAGAAGTTGGACTCGACGACCAGCGTTTCAATCTCAGAGGTGTTCAATCAAAAATACTCGGGCCGGGTTGAACGTTATTGCTCCGGGCTTCAGTGCACTGAGAAAACTACAGCGTGTGTAGCTTCGCATTATATCAGCAGATGACTCAGGTTTCTAATGATACTTTTTCCGGCCCCTGCGACGTTGCGGTTCCTGGCTGAAAACGTTAGTTTTTGTCGGTTAAAGTCACGACGAGTAATCCCCTAAGACCAGTCCCGGCCCCGAATGGAAATGCCAAGTGCTGAGCAATTGAACCTGCTGTCCGATCCCCCGAAGCGCACTGAGCCGCCACAACCGGTCCCGCCGACGGAGCCGCCGAGTGACGCGGAGCCCGCACAAAAGACGGAGCGCCATCAGGCGACACAGAGCTTGGCAGACGACTGGGAGCCCAAGGGCTTGGCGCCGATGCTTCAGCATTACGTGAGTTTGAAGAGGACCTACCCTGAGCACCTGCTGATGTTTCAGGTCGGCGACTTCTACGAGATTTTTTTCGACGACGCCCCAATCGCCTCTCAAGCGCTGAATATCCGGCTTACTTCACGAAACAAGGAGGAGCCGAACCCGATCCCAATGTGCGGTGTGCCGATTCACGCCCTCGAGAACTATCTCCCGCGGCTTTTGCAGCAGGGGATCAGCTGCGTCATCGTCTCCCAAGTCGAGGAATCAAAAAACAAAAAGGGGATGGTGCAACGGGAGATCACCCGAATCGTCACCCCCGGTGTTCGCTATGAAGGCGACGGCCTCGACGAGAAACAGTTCAACTATCTCGCCGCGGTATCGGTCGGACCGCGTGAGAGCGGAGCCGTGAGCTTCGTCGATGTTTCCACCGGCTGGCTCCGAGTTCAGGAATTTGAGGGTGGAGACGAGCTGAATGAAATCATTCGGCGTATCCGGCCTGCTGAGCTGCTCTTACCCTCTACCTTCTCTGGCGTCGCAGTTGACCGCAATCAACGCTGGTTCCGTGAAGCGAGAAAGACTGCTGAAACCCTGCAAACACGGGTTTCGCTTCGGCCGTTCGAACGCGCAAACCGGAATGCGGTCGATGCTGAGCTTGCGCGTCGGTTGACTGCGCGCGACGCGGAACGGGTTCCGGAAGAGACAGCACCACTTTCGCCCGAAGGTCTCCAGTCACTCAGCGTGATTCTCCAATATGTGGACGAAGTTTCCTTCGGCTCAGCGCCGAAGCTCAGCCGGTTCTCACGCGAAGAAGCCGCCAAAACGGTTCTCCTCGACGCCGCGACCCGCCGGAATCTCGAGCTGCTCGAAACGCGAATCGACGGAGAAAAGAAAAACTCTCTTTTCAGTCATATCGACTACACAAAGACGGCAATGGGCTCGCGCCTCCTGAGTGAGTGGATTCTCTCGCCCAGCTCCGATGCAGAGGAGATTCAGAGTCGCCACGACGCGGTCGAAGAGCTGCTGGGTAATCCCGAAGCACTCGAAGTTCTCCGGCAGGCGCTCCTCGGCGTCCGCGATATCGACCGACTCGCATCACGGATCACTGGCTTTCGAGCTGTTCCGCGGGACCTCGGAACGTTGCGGGATTCTCTTGCGGCGTTTCCCCAAATTGCCGAAGTGCTCACCTCGCTCCAGACAGATCCTTTCCGCCGGCTCGCCTGCGACTTTGACCCGCTGACGGATGTTTGCGAACGCTTGCGGTCCGCTCTCGTTGAGGATCCTCCGATGAGGATGAACGAAGCTGAGATCTTCCGCGCTGGTTTTCATCCCGAAGTCGACCGGTTGCGGTCGATCAGCGCAGAAGGCAGCTCCTGGTTGCTCGATCTGGAAACGCGAGAGCGAAAACGGACAGGGATCTCCAATCTCAAGGTAAAGTTCAACAACGTCTTCGGCTATTTTATTGAAATCACGAAGACCCATCTCGAAAAGGTTCCGAGCAACTACGAGCGGCGCCAGACGCTCGTGAACGTCGAGCGATTTGTTCTGCCGGAGCTGAAAGAATACGAAGCGTCGCTCCTTTCCGCGAAAGCCCGTCAGACCGAGCTCGAAAAGGATCTCTTCGTCGAGCTCCGTCAGTGGGTCTGCGATCAAGCCGGAAGAATTCAGCAGAGCGCACGTTGTTTGGCGACGATCGACGCGCTGGGTTCGTTCGCGCAGCTCGCGCGGCTGCACAACTTTCGCCGACCGGTGATGCGGCAGGATAACTCGACTAGCATTGTTGGCGGGAGACATCCCGTCGTGGAACGAGTTATCGGACCTCACAACTTCGTGCCGAACGATGTTCGGCTCAACGGCGATGACCGGCGACTCGCTGTGTTGACAGGGCCGAACATGGGAGGAAAATCGACCTATCTCCGCCAGGTGGGATTGATCCAGCTGCTCGCACAAGCCGGTTCCTTCGTGCCTGCGGAAAAGGCGGAGCTCGGGATAGTCGATCGCATCTTCACGAGAATCGGCGCCGCCGATGATCTCGCGCGCGGCGATTCGACATTCATGGTCGAGATGCGGGAGACCGCGGCTATTCTTCGCAAGGCAACGGCGCGCTCGCTGGTTCTGATCGACGAAATCGGTCGGGGAACGGCCACGCATGATGGATTGGCTCTCGCGACGGCGATTGCGGAATGGCTCCATGATCAAACACGCTGCCGCTCCGTGTTTGCGACTCACTTTCATGAGCTGACGGAGCTTGCTCAAACACAAGAGGGGACGTTCTGTCTTTCAGTCGGAGTAATCGAGCAAGGGAGCGAGATCTCGTTCACTCACCGTATTCAGGAGCAGGCTGCGGATCGAAGCTACGGAATCGAGGTGGCACGGCTCGCCGGATTGCCCGAGGCGGTGCTGGCGCGAGCGTGTTCGATTCTTTCGGCGCTCGAGGCAGCGTCTCCTTTCGAAGCGACTCGAGAAGCTCGGGCTCCACGACCCGTACCCGCGGAGCTTCCGAAGCAGATCGCCCACGGAAAGCTCATGGAACGTCTCGAGCGGTTGCATGTCGACCGCCTGACTCCCCTCGAAGCGCTCATCGAGCTGAGCACTCTTCAATCGCTGACCAAGGAGCTTTCCTAATGCACTGTTTCGCCGAAAAGGTTGTTCGCGTGATGTCCGTACCCTTTCGCCTGATGCTTTTGTCCACATTCGCGTCCATTCTCTTTTGGGTACCAGATGTGAATGCTGCTCCGCCGTCGGGCCGCCGGCAGGTGACTTCGATGGAGGTGAGCTTCGAACGTGCGAAGACCGGATATCTCAAGCTGCTCAAACAGGATCCGGAAGTTACTGATCTTGCCGCATGGGAACGAACCGCCGGCAAGCTGCTCAAATTTGCGGGTGACTTTCCGGCGTCGCCCGATACACCGGAGGCATTTTGGTTGCTTGGGCAGGTGTATGAGCAGACCTACGCCAAGCGCTCGTTCCGGACCGGGCTCTCGCAATCAGTCTATTTCTATGAGCGTCTCGCGAAGGAGTTCCAGGGGAACAAGCTCGTTCCGGATGCGCTTCTTCACCTCGGAGATCTCCGTCGTGGTGAGCTGAAAGACGAAGCCGCCGCACGTTCCGCCTACTACGAAATTCTCGATGTGTATCCGAAGAGCGATGCAACGGCGACCGCAAAGCTGCGGCTCGGAATCGCCGAGGAACCGAAAAAAGTAGCCGTTGAGCAGCCGGTTGCCCAGGCTTCCGCCCAGCCCTCTCCGTCTCCTTTGCCATCTCCGACGCCTGAACCGGAGGCAAAAGGTGGGATCTTCGGCGGCCTATTCTCGAGTGAGCCGAAGGTAGGCGCCGATGGAAAACAGATAGTCTCGGAGCCGAGCTCGCTGAAACGTCCGGTCATCGTCATCGACCCAGGTCATGGAGGTGAGGAGCTCGGCGCCGTTGGAGTGGACGGAGTGCTCGAGAAGGACGTGGTCCTTCACGTAGCGATGTATCTCGACGAGCTTCTGCGTGAGCGTTTGCGGGCAAAAACAGTACTCACCCGCACGACCGACGTGACTCTCCCGCTTGCAGAGCGTACGAAAATTGCGAATGCGAACGCTGCCGATCTGTTTATTTCGGTGCATGCGAATGCGAGTGAGTTCAAAACGGTCCACGGTATCGAGACGTATTATTTGGACAACACAAACGACAAGAGCTCGCTCAAGCTTGCGGAGCGGGAAAACGCGTCGCCAGAGAAGGCCTCATCTGACCTTGGATTTATCATGAGCGACTTCATTCAGAGCGCGAAGCTGGACGAGTCGATTTCGCTCGCGCACTACCTTCAGGATTCGCTCGTCGGAACCCTGTCGCGCTATTTTCAAGGTGTAAAGGATCTGGGCGTCAAGAAGGCGCCGTTTTACGTGCTTGTCGGCGCTCATATGCCTTGTGTGCTCGTGGAAGTCTCTTTTATCGACAACCCGGCAGAAGGTGCGCGATTGATCACACCGCGGTATCAACATCTCGCTGCGCAGGGCATCTATCAGGGCGTGAAGGCCTATTTCGAGCAGCGCGGAAAGTGATGACTCGTTCGGTGCTCGCCGTTTTCAGTGCTCCGGTCGTCGATTTCATGCGGCGGCTGGCGCGCGCTGCGTCAGGGCAGGGATTACGTTTGTATCTCGTCGGTGGAGCTGTGCGTGACAGCCTCCTCGGCATCCCCTCTACGGATATTGACTTCGTGGTCGACGGTGACGCGATTGCGTTCGCGAAGTACGTCGAGAAAAATTGGTCGGCGGTTGCTGACGGCGCTCCGCCGCAGAAGGTCGCCAGCTTTCCTCGTTACGGAACCGCGAAGCTCATTCTCGGCACGCCCCTGTTTGCCGAGCCTGACGCGGCCGGAATCGAGATGTTTGATTTTGCGAGCGCAAGGAGTGAGAAATATCCGACTCCCGGCGGAGCCCCGATTGTAACCATCCCCGGCGCGCTGTCCGACGACCTCGCCCGACGTGATTTCTCAATCAACGCACTCGCTGTCGAGATCGCTCCGGATGGCGTTGAGCACTTTATCGATCAGCATCACGGAGAGCGGGACCTTACGGCGCGAACCCTCCGAGTGCTTCACACGCAAAGTTTCGTTGACGATCCGGCTCGGATGCTCCGAGCAGTGCGCTTCATGGTTCGTTTCTCCCTCAGCTTTGATGCGGAGACGGAGCGACTTTTCGACGAAGCGCTGAAAGGACGTTTCCTGTCCCGGCTGCCGCGACCTCGTTTGCTGGATGAGCTCCGAAAGACGCTGGAAGAGGGAGACGTTCGGCCCGTCCTGGAAAAGCTCGAGTGGTACGGGATGTTGAAGCAGATTCACCCGCTGCTCAGGCTGACTCATTTTGAGCGGCCAGTCGGGACAACGTGGCCTGAGCGGTTGCGGGCGCTTTGCGGCGACGGTTCCGAGGCGGAGCTCGAAAAGATGCTGCGGGACTTTGAGCTTTCCGGTCGTCAGATTCAAGACCTCGTTCGTCGAAGCAAAGGAGCCGCATGCACGTAGAGTTCGCCCGAATCCTCGAGAATGCTCTTTCACAGTGTTGTCCGGGCGCCGCGCTGTCCAGATCTGCCGGAGCGGGGCGCCAGGCGATGCTGCTTCAGATTCTCGAAGTGGATGATTGCCCGGACTACGTTGAGCGTGGTGTGACCACGAGCATCGCGTTCAAAGCGGCGAAAGTTCTGAACGAGGCTCGAAGAGCCGAGGACGTTCCACAGATCGGACCTCAGGAGCTCGCAACAGAGCTGAGAGGATACTTTTCCACAGTCGAGCCGGGCTTCCAGATCGAGATCGGTGGCGGCGGACATCTCAACGCTCGCCCGACCCCGGAATATTCCCTCCGTCTGCTGAATGCGATGGTCGCCGCGCCCGTAAGCACATTCCTTTCTCCGCGGAGCTTTTTCGAGGGAGGAGACGCGGATCCCCAAGTCGTCGTCGTAGACTGGTCTGCGTGCATGGATCGGATCGAGCGCAAGAGGGATAGTGAGCTTATGGAGCTCACCGCGGGGAAGGACGCGAAGTCCCTTGACCCGGAGCGAAAGCTCATGCTGCTCGGCGTGCTCGCGGATCCGGAGATCGACCCCCGGCCGTTTCTGAGCGGGCTGAAAGGCAATCAGAATCTTCCGTGGCTCATGCAACGCTTTGCGGATGATGTCGTTCGTTTCATCGAGCGAGGGAGCTTTCCGAAGGAAAGCTTGGAAAAGAATGTCATCGGGAGCATTCCTCCCCTTGCGGAATCTCTCGCGGAAGCGCTGCTCCATTTCAGGCGCTCATTTTTTTGGGGTGCCGTTACCGGCAAGCCCGAGCAGATAGTCGCGGAGCTGCTTGCCCTCGTGCGCGGCTTCTACCGCATCTTCCACCATCCTCGGTACCGTGACCTCAGCTCACAAAGCATTGCGAGAGCCGACGCGTATGCGTACGCGCAGCTTGCGTTGTTGTCTTTACGTCTGATCGAGGCCGCGCTTGCTTCATTTGCGTTGAAAGAGTTGTTGCGCATGGGGTCGATTGAGTTTAATGGTAACTTAGATCGGCAAGCCGTGTAAGGTCGTAACGGAGAGCTTCGACGATGCTTGGACTGTTGTAAGACGGCATCGTCGGACGGTTCGGTAGAAGTTCGGCAGGCACGGAGTGGTGAATGAAGCGGCAGTAGATGAAGAGGCGGTGGATCGCTGACCGGCTTCTTCGAGCCCGAACGGAGCGACGAACTTTCAGTCCTCTGGCCGTGACCATCGGCGACCACGACTTGTCGATTGAACACCGACGGACCCTAGAGTGGCGGTACCTTGTACATTGGGCTGTAAATCAGGGGTACATTAAGCTGTAAATCAGGATGAGCTCTATGGCAGGCAGTTTAAAATCTCGGGAATCTCAACAGTTTTCATCCTCCGGTTCCGCGAAGCGAAGCTATTCGCGCTCGGATCAGCTCTCCCGAAGTGAGCTCGGCAACAGTTTCGATCCCTCTCTCTCCGCTCCGGGAAGCTCCGGTGACGCAGAGGGCGGTCGATGGGAGATGCAACTCTCTCTCGCTCAATCCATAGTTCTTTGGTCGGTTCTGGCAGGCACGATGGTCATGGTGTTTCTGTTCGGTTTGTATGCCGGACGTGAGCAGGGGATCGCTATCGCTCTCGAAGGACATTCGGGAGAGGCGGTCCGGCTGCCCGTCGCCAACCCGATAGCTGCACCTGACGAAAAGCCGTCAGATTCTCTGCTCGCCGGGCTGACCCCCGAAGCGGGCCGGGCCGCAGGCAGCGATGCCGTCAACCCGGCAAATGCAGTGAAGCGAGAAGTGGAGCACACGACTGGACTTGCGGCGAAGAGCGCCGACCAGCAAATCGATTTTAGCGCTGGGGCAAAGCAAGCAGCTGCCGACAACCTCGCGGAAGACTCGGCTGCGGTTGCCCCGAATGAAGAAGCCCTCAAAGGTTCCACATCACTAGACCGCTCCGCTTCACCGGCGAAACCTTCGGAGAAGCCGCTTGCGCACGACGCCGCCGCGCCCGATCCTTCGACCGCTGCGAAGGTCGCCCAAGAAAAGAATGACAAGCAGTCTCCGGTAAAAACCGTCCGATCGAGCGCCATCCCCGCTGGGTGGTATCTGCAAATCTCAGCCGCCCGAACAAGCAAGGAGGCGAATGCGGTGGTGAAAAAGCTCCAGAGCTCGGGGCTGAAGCCCATCGTGGAAACCGCAGAGATCAACCGGCAAACCTATTACCGAGTAGTCTTGGGTCCTTATGCGACCCGGGAGGCGACTGCGTCCGCGCGCAAAGCGGCGATTTCGGCGAAGGCCGCGAAGGGCGAGCCATTTCTCAAGCTCATTAAATGAGTCTTTCGCTCTGCTAATTCCCTCTATATATTTGAAGCCGTTCACTAGATTTCCAGAGTCTAAATGTTCGGCACTCGTGTACTTATTTCGGTGAGCTGGTTCCCGAATTGAGGATGGCTCATCGTCGTGAGCGTCGGCCTGCGCGTCGCAGTCGGACCATCGAAGCCTGCGAGATTCTTCGGGGGAAGGAAGCAGAGAGGAGCTGTCATTTCCGGTGCCGGTCGGTGCGCTCTGCCCGTGCTTCGCGTGCGGCGGAGAAGGTGTCGTCATCGATACGTAAAAGTGCGATACGTTTGGTAATAGTGACCGGTGTGGAAGAGCGCTCGATCTGAGAAACGGATCGGAGCCGCGGTGTGCGAGCTGCTTTTTGAGCAAGCAGACACAATACTTTTGATCAGTGACGGGTTGGAGTTTCTAGAAGTGCGTTCGACTTCAAATTTGCCATGCAGCGCTCCGGCGAGGAGCACTGGCGGGAGTAGCTCTCACGCCGTCTCGACCCGCGGGCAGCGCGCTGAGCCGTTGTGGCCGCCGCACATCTCGTTATCGGAAAGAGGTTTGCGACGTTGAGCACAACAGAGGGTCAGCTGATCAACACTGCGAAGTTGAAATCGGTGAAGCTCCGAGCCGCGTCGCTCACTGACGTCGGTCGTCGCCGTTCCGAAAACCAGGATTCCTACGGTTACCTGCATACCGAACGCGCCAGCCTTTTTGTCGTTGCAGATGGAATGGGCGGCGCGCGCGGCGGCGGCACTGCCTCCGCGATGGCGGTGAACTTGATCGTCGACAGTGCGCTCGATGATGCCGGCGAGCTGACCCAGAGAAGCCTTCAACGCGCGATCCGATTATCCAACCGCGTGATTTTTTCGCGAAGCCAACAGGACTCCCAGCTTACGGGGATGGGGACCACCGTTGTTGCGCTCGCGTTTGTCGACAATACGGCGATCGTCGCGCATGTCGGCGATTCTCGAATCTATTTGTTGCGCGACGGCCAGATTACTCAGCTCACTCGCGACCACACGCTCGTCCAAGAGCTTGTTGATACCGGTGCGATCCCTCAGCAGGACGCAGCAACGCACCCGATAGCGCACATGTTGACCCGCTCTCTGGGTCCGACGGAAGCAATCGGTGTGGAGATTCATACGCTCCCGAAGCTTGTTCAGCCGGGCGACAAATTCCTGCTCTGCTCGGACGGCCTGTACAATCACGTGTCGAGCGATCAAATTGCGGATGCGCTGCGGACGAAGGATCCGCAAGCTGCTGTGAGCGACCTTGTGCAGCAAGCTCTCGATGGTGGTGGGAGCGACAACGTGACGATCGAGATCATCGAGGTTTGCGGGCTTCACGACGACAGATTTCCGTCCGATGGAGCCGGAATGTTGCCGGAGCGCTTCGTGTCGTCAGAGATCGACGTAAGCGAGTTCAACGGAATGACGCTCCAAGAGTTTGTTGCATCTCTTGGAGGAATCGAGGATCTCGACATCGACGATGTTGACGAATCCGAGCACGCGAGCGCATCCGAGCAAAAAGAAGAGCCTCGTCCGGCAGTGTCTCAACCTTCGCTGACTGCGGCGGCTCGCCCGGCGCCTCGTGAGCTCAGAGACGAGAGCGATTTCAGAGAGCGTGAAGTGGAGGAGCGGGACGAGAGAGACTCGCTCTACGGCGATTCCGGGTCGCATGACGGCGTCCTTGAAGCACCGGCGCCGAAACGGCTGCAGTTCGTCTTCGGAATGCTTTTCGCCGGATTGCTTTGTGCGGGCGTGTTTTTCATTTTCAATCGGGTTACTCCGAAAGATCTGCCTCCGCAGGAAGCGCCTCGTCGTCAGACCGAGAAAATTCCACCCCGCACTGAATCCGAGAATCCGTCCTCTCAGCAGATGACGGACGACATGATGGCATTCGACCCCATGTCCGGTCGGGAGCAGCCGCAGCCTTCTGCCGTGGCGTCGAGCTCCGAATCGAGCGAAAGCCCTGCCGATGCGAACCCGGCGTCTTCGCCGGAAGCCGTCGCGACGACGCAGGTTGTGTCGCCGGACAGCATCGGGCTCGAGAATCCGCTCGAGGCGCCGACGAAAATCTCTCCTCCGCCGGTCTATGATCCTTCGACCGAGGATTTTTCGAAGGAGCAGACCGACTCCATGAAAAAATACGCGGAAGTGATCGCGATGGCGTCGGATATCGCTGTTCCGCCGACTCCGCGGGTCAGCCTGGGCGGGGATAAGTCTTCACCCGCTGACCAGCCCATTGTCTGGGAGAATGAATCGAAGCTCGTCGCTCGAGTGGTCGGTTCTGCGGATGGGCAGCCGTCCCCAACGCCGGAAAGTACCCCGGCCCCGAAGCTCCGAACGATTGAAGAGAGTCGTGATCTCGCGTCGCAAAAAGATCAGGTCCGCGACAAAATATCCGATCTCGATATGAAGCTGGCGATGCTCGTGTTCGGAACAAAAGAAGAGGCGAAGAACAAGCTGACCCGGCTCGACATGGAGATTAACCGCTCGGGTGAGGCGATGGTGGCCCTCCAGAAGGATCTCAGGGACGCTCTCGCTCGCGATGCGTCCTGGGGTGTCTTGCAGAAGCGCGCCCTGGAAGTCGACGCACTGAAGCTCGCGGACGAGGTTGCCGGGGTATCAGAAGAAGTGAAAGAGAAGCGCGCGGAATACCGTGACGCAACGGAGAACTACCTTTCGTCAGTCGATCATTGGCAGAGCAACCCGAAAGATGCACAGTCCGCGTCATCCATGGGAGCGCTCGGAAGAGAGATTAAGGAGAAGCGGGCGGTGCTCGAGCTGGCTGTGAGCAAAGCGGTTGCACGCGGCGCGGCGCTCGCCAGATACCAGGTGCAGCGGCTTCGTTTCGACCTCTCGAATCTCGATCAGAAGCGCGCACAGCTCAGCCGCCAAAGCGGGCTTCTCCGCTCGTTCGTGCCGACCACCATTCAGCGGCGTCAGGAGATGCAACGGAAATATCTCGAAGAGCGGTCTATCCTGATCAAGAATCTGAACGACCTCCGCGCTTCTTTTCCGGATGAAGAAGAGAAAACCTTCCGGTTAGAGCATTCCGACCTCTTTTACTCGCCCGTCTCGTAGCGTCGACATTGCGCCGCTGCGCAGCTCCGCTGACCGCTGAATCGACAATTCCTTTTTTGCAACAATTTCACGGCCGCGCGGCGTCGTGCCCAGGCTCTTTACTCACTGGAATCATTGGCGTATTCTTTCCGCTTTTCTCCACCGTTTTTTTGAGGGACCAATGAAAAAACTAGCGATCGTCAGTGTCTACGACAAGACCGGGCTGACCCCTTTCGTGCAAGCGCTGAGCTCGCTCGGCGTCGGGATTCTCTCGACTGGCGGCACCGCCAAGTATCTAACAGAGCAGGGAATTCAGCTGCAATCGATCGACGCGTACACCGGACACCCCGAGATCTTGGACGGCCGGGTGAAAACACTCCATCCCAAAATTCACGGAGGTATTCTCGCTCGCCGCAACCGGAAGGACGACCTCGCGCAGCTGACTGAGAATCAAATTTCGCTTATCGATTTCGTGGTGGTGAACCTCTATCCGTTTGGGGACAAGATTCGCGAGCTCGAGGCGAAAGGCTCCATCTCCGCCGACGCGCACGGTCACGACTCGATGGTCGAGTTCATCGACATCGGCGGACCGACGATGATTCGCGCAGCTGCGAAGAACTATCGTGATGTCGCAGCTATCTGCGATCCTGCGGATTACGAGACGGTGATTAACGAGCTTCGGGAGAAGAACGAAGTCTCGCTCGAAACGCGTCAACGGCTTGCGGCCAAGGTGTTCAAGACTATGGCTGCGTATGACGGTTCCATCGCGCGCTTCTTTTCGCTTTCCGAGAAGATCCTTGACGACGCCGGAAACAAAATTCAGCTCGCTCCAGTCGAGCCCATCGTACTCGAGCGTAAGCTGGAGCTACGCTACGGCGAAAATCCTCACCAGTCGGCCGGTCTCTACCGCAGAGTGGAAGTCGGCGCGAATCGTGCGCCGGAGCCGTGGAGCGTGCTCCAGGGGAAAGAGCTTTCCTACAATAACCTTCTCGATCTGCATGGTGCGCTTGATCTGTTTCTTGAGCTCTATCAGGCGCGCGGGTCGAAACATCCGGCGGTCATCATCAAGCACTCGAATCCATGCGGCGCTGCCATGGGCGCCACGCCTCTGGCCGCGTTCGAGTCGGCTCGAGATTGCGACCCGGTCAGCGCGTTCGGCGGAATTGTCGTTCTGTCGGGCATAGTGGATGCCGAGCTCGCACAAAGCGTCACCTCGGGCTTCGTCGAAGTTGTCGCTGCGGAGGGTTACTCGCCGGAAGCGCTCCAGGTGTTCGCGAAAAAGAAAAACATTCGAGTGATGCAGTGCAGCTTCGACGCTTATCTCGCTGAGCGCGGAAAAGGCGGGCTGACGATGCGAAACTACATGGGCGACTACCTGCTGCAGACCATCGACAACCACACCGTTCAACCCACCGCGGACCAAACGGTCACGGAGGCGAAACCGTCTCAGGCGATGATGTCCGATATCGATTTCGCTTGGCGCGTCTGCAAGCACGTCAAATCGAATGCCATCGTGCTGGTGAAAGACGGGCGGGCAATCGGTGTCGGTGCAGGCCAGATGAGTCGTGTCGACGCCGCAAAGGTGGCGGTCGAGCGCGCCCAGCTTCATGGGCACGACCTCAACGGCGCGGTTGGTGCGAGCGATGCGTTCCTTCCGTTTGCAGATACGCTCGAGATCATTCAAGCGGCGGGTGTTCAGGCACTCGTCCAACCCGGTGGATCGATCAAGGACGAAGATGTCGTGAAGCGCGCCAACGAGCTCGGCGCTGTCATGCTCTTCACCGGTGAACGTCATTTCCGTCATTAATTATCGCACGCGGACAGCTCGGTGGGAGGCAAAATGAAAGTTCTAGTCGTTGGATCGGGTGGGCGAGAACACGCGCTCTGCTGGAAGTTGGCCCAGAGCCCACTCAAACCGCAGATTTTTTGTGCGCCGGGAAATGCGGGAACGCGTGAGGTGGCGCAAAACGTCGAGCTTCAGTCGGACACTCCGGGTGCGCTCGCTCTCTGGGCTGTCGAGAATAAAATTGATCTGACGGTCGTCGGACCCGAGGCTCCGCTTGCGGATGGGCTCGTCGATCTGTTCGTGGAACACGGACTAAAGGTCTTCGGGCCGACGAAGGCCGCAGCTCGGCTCGAGTCTTCGAAAAGCTTTGCGAAAGACGTGATGCTCAAATCCGGTGTGAGCACCGCAAAGGGCGCGGTTTTCGAGGACTACGCCAAGGCGCGGGAATATGTCGAGGAGCAAGGCGCGCCGATCGTAATCAAAGCCGACGGTCTCGCGTCGGGGAAGGGCGTCGTTGTTGCTGCGACGTTGGACGAAGCGTTCGAAGCACTCGAAAGCTTCATGGTTCATGGTCGGCTGGGGAGCTCCGGCTCACGCGTCGTTGTCGAAGAATGCCTGGTCGGGCGCGAAGCGTCGGTAATGGTGCTGGTGGACGGCACTACAGTGCTCCCGCTCGTTGTGAGCCAGGATTTCAAGCGAATCGGCGACGGCGATACCGGGCCGAATACCGGCGGAATGGGAAGCATTTCGCCGACCCCGGTGCTCAGCGATATGCGTGTGGAAAATCTCGTCGGAGAGATCTTCCTTCCGGTGTTGAGAGAGCTTCACAGCCGCGGGATTCACTATTCAGGATTTTTGTACGCGGGGTTGCTGGTCGATCGTTCGGGTACGCCAAAGGTGCTCGAGTTCAACTGCCGTCTTGGCGATCCGGAGACGCAGGTGCTGATGATGCGTATGAAGTCCGATCTCTTGAGCGTGCTCGAAGCGGCGGTCGATGTGAAGCTGCATTCTGTCGAGCTTGAATGGCATAACGAGTCCGCCGCATGCATCGTCCTTGCATCCGGCGGCTATCCGGGTACGGTCGACGACGGAAAGCTGATTTCGGGCCTGCGCAGCGGTGACGACGGATTGCAAGTTTTTCATGCAGGGACGGTCGCCGATTCCCAGAACCCGGACCAGGTGAGAACAAAAGGCGGGCGCATTTTGGGTGTGACGGCGCGCGGAGAGACGCTGGAAGCGGCGCTCGAACGCGCTTACGATGCTGTGGCACACATTTCTTTCGACGGCATGCAGTATCGAAAGGATATCGGGGGCCGAGGTCGCGAAGCGGAGTAGCGGCTGAGCGATGGTAGGTGAACGAGGAGTACTATGAGAATTCGCATCGCAGATATTCCCCCGGAGGGACGTGAGCTCGATTTCGAGCTTCGCAAAGAGTCGGTGAATGCCCGGGTGGGATCGAGTCGCGAGCCGTCGGCGGATGCGACTGCTCAAGGCCCGACCTACACATTTCTGTCCAACCCTCATGTCCACGTGCGGTTGATGCTCGAGGGCAGCACCGTCGTCATCAGCGGAAACGTTAAAGGGGAGTATGTGACTCAATGTGCTCGTTGCGCCGAGGATGCCAAGCGGGGGGTGAGCACCCCGCTTGATCTCGTGCTCAAGCCGCAGTCAGGACGCTCGGAGGACGCCGAAGACCTCCATTTCGGGACTTACAGCGGGGAAGAGATCGAGTGCTCAGACTTTGCGGAAGAGTTCCTCGTGCTGTCGCTTCCGTTCACGGTGCTGTGCGACGACAAGTGCAAGGGGCTTTGCCCGCAGTGCGGCAAGAATCTCAATATGGGGGCCTGCGATTGCAAACCCGAGCCGACGGGCGATCCGCGTCTCAGTGTTCTCCGTGAGCTGAAGATACATTGACAGCGGCATGAGGCGGGCCGGGAGCGGGAAAATCTGAGGCGAATTTGCCGGTTGCGGGTGCGGTACTTGTCTTCCGGCGGTAATTCCAATATAAGCCGAAGCCGATAACGAATAAAGATTTACGCAGTAAAAGCGTGCGTTAAGACAGTTTAATTCACACACAGAGTTGAAAGACCATGCAGGCTCCAAAGAAGAAAACGTCCAAATCAGTGCGCAATCAGCGCCGCGCTCATCATGCGCTCAGCCCCCGCCGCTCGGCTGAATGTCCGCAGTGCAAGGAGCCCGTTCTTCCGCACCATGTGTGCACGAAGTGTGGTCATTATCGCGGCCGGAAGTTGCTCGGCGCGAACAAGCTTCAGAGAGCCTCCGCTTAAGCGGACGGCGCAATCGAGAGTCGTTTCGTAAACGGAGCTCGTCAACTCGCTCGAAAGTCACTCATGTCTTCAAATGGGCCTCTTCATTCCCAAACGCAAGCCGGCAAGGTGCCGGTGGCCGTTGATACGATGGGCGGGGATCAAGGGTTTGAAGTTCAGGTAGAAGGAGCGGTGCTCGCCTTCAAGGAGTTCGGAGTCCACTCCATTCTTGTCGGTCCCGAGGAAAATCTCAAAGCCAAGCTCGAAGGTCTCGGCGCGAAGTCGTTGCCTCTTGCTGTGTGCGATGCGCCGGACGTCATCACTATGGATGACTCGCCGGTCAAGGCAGTGCGCCGAAAACCGAACTCATCCCTGTGTGTCGCTTACAATCTCGTTCACAACGGTCTTGCCGGATCGATTATCAGCTCGGGTAATTCGGGCGCGATGATGGCGGCCGGTCGTCTGATTTGCGGGCTCCTGCCCGGAATCGAGCGCCCCGCGATCGCGACGTTAATCCCGAAGGTCGGTGACGGCCGGCCGAACGTAATTATCGATTCAGGCGCGAACGTAGACTGCCACGCGCAGAACCTCGTTCAGTTCGCGGTGATGGGTTCCGTGTATTACAGCTCACTTTTTGAGAAGCACCAGAAGCCGCGCGTCGGGTTGCTTTCGAACGGCACGGAACCGTCGAAAGGCACCGATGTGATCCGCGCTGCCTCGATGTTTCTCTCG
This sequence comes from Bdellovibrionota bacterium, assembly GCA_046328905.1. Lineage (GTDB taxonomy): Bacteria > Bdellovibrionota_C > UBA2361 > SZUA-149 > CAZDWZ01 > JAXLVP01. The sequence continues at coordinate 1,313,009 of JAXLVP010000001.1, read as the reverse complement.
AAGATGGAGCTGCTCAATTACATCGGATACGTCGAGGGCCGAGATGTCGCGACCGGCGCTGCGGATGTCATTGTCTGCGACGGCTTTGTCGGCAACGTGATGCTGAAGTCGATGGAAGGATGCGTTCGGCTGCTCTTCGAACAAATTGTTCACGACAGCCGCAAAACCGCGCGGGGCATGCTTGCTCTGATGCTGTCCAAACGCGTCTATCGCGGAGTGTTCTCAGAGAAGTTCGACTACACTGCTCACGGCGGTGCTCCGCTTCTCGGCCTTCGTAAGCTCGCCGTCGTGCTGCACGGTTCTTCGGGCAGCAGAGCGGTGAAAAACGCTATTCGTGTCGCCGATTCGTTTGCTCGCACGAAGATGGTCGAGAAGATCTCCTCCGTGCTTTCACATCTCGAGGATCACATGCCCGAGATGGAAAGCGACATGCTCGATGCGATGCTTGCCAAGGAGAGTGAGTACGGCATCGACAAGATGAAAAAGATGTTCAAGCGGAAGCCGGGTGAGAAAGAGGAAGACCTCGAATGTGGGGACGAACCGGAACTGACCGAGACACCCGAGGAGTTGAAGAAAGCGTGAGCGCAGAATCAATGAGCGGATTGGCATTGAGCGGCCTGAAGGCCGTAGTCACCGGCGGCGGAAGAGGAATCGGGCGTGCCGTTTGCCTGAAGCTTGGTTCGCTCGGCGCCGCGGTCGGAGTGAACTACTCGCAGAGCGCCGATGCAGCTGAAGCGGTCGTTCGAGAAATCGAAGCCGCCGGCGGTACCGCTAAGGCCTTCCGTTTCGACGTCGGCAACGAAGAGTCGGTGGAGCAGGGGATGAAGGCCGCGGTGGCGGAGCTCGGCGGCTTGGATATCCTCGTCAACAACGCTGGTATCGCGGTTGACGGTTTAATCATGCGGACAAAGGGCGCCGACTGGGCTCGGACCATTGACGTAAATCTCTCAGGGTGCTTTTACTGCTGCCGTGCCGCGGCGAAGTCTCTGCTTCGCTCCAAACAGGGGCGAGTGGTGAACATTAGCTCGGTCATCGGTGAGATGGGCAACGCCGGCCAGGTTGCCTATTCCGCTTCGAAATCCGGTATCTTCGGGCTGACGAAAAGTCTTGCCAAAGAGCTTGGAAGTCGGGCAGTAACCGTGAACGCAGTCACTCCAGGGTTCATTGCCACGGAGATGACTGAGCGGATGAGCGAGGAGCAAGTATCGGAACTGCTTAAGCAAATTCCGCTCGCACGGCTCGGTGAAGTGGATGATGTTGCGGGGTTGGTCGCCTTCCTCTGTTCGACCGAGGGGAAGTACATCACCGGCGAGGTGATCGCGGTCAATGGCGGGCTGCATATGTAGTTGATCTTGGTCGCAAAATATAGTTTATTCTGTTTTTATTCTTTACCTGATTCTGCGCTTTTGTTTGGACAATCCGCCCAAGGCGGTGGACGCCGGGGTGAGCGTAGGCAGGGGTTGGAAGGTGTAAGGGTCGTTACAAGGCTTCCAAAAAATTTATTGGAGGATGGAGGATGTCTAGTACGGAAACTGCAGAGAAGGTAAAAAGTATCATCGTTGAACAGCTCGGAGTCCCCGCTGAGGACGTTACCGAAGGCGCTTCGTTCATCGAAGATCTTGGTGCTGACTCGCTCGATATCGTTGAGCTCGTCATGGCTCTTGAAGAAGAGTATGACATTGAAATCTCAGACGAAGCTGCTGAAAAAATTCAAACTGTCGGGGATGCAATCAACTACATCTCTGAACATACCAGCTAATCGTCCACTGACCTCTTCGTTCTCACTCGAATGAGAACGTGACCCGACCGAGGGTGGGCCGATTGAGGACGACGCCGCGAGGCTCGTCCTCAACCTATCTCGGCGATCCCGTCGGGGAAACTGGGTCGGGCACTCCTGTCCGGCCCGATTGCTGAGGCCACCCGATTGCCGGGTTCCTTGGCACAACTCTTAAGCGGCTGCTCGGGGAGCCGAATCGCTGGAAGAGGTAAACCATGTGCAACCGGCGACCTGCCGGTTCTCAGCTGCTTCCGCGAGGACTCCGCGGATCTCGAGAGAGACTCCGGGAGATCGTCACTACGTTTGAACTGTATTTCGCTTGGAGGCACGCCGCACTTGATCTCGCAATCATCATTAGCCGAATCCGATCCGGAAATTGCAAAGCTGATCTCGAAGGAAGCTGAGCGCAAAGAGTTTTCGCTCGAGCTGATCCCTTCGGAAAACTGTGTCAGTCAAGCCGTTCTCGAAGCTGACGGTTCAATCCTCACGGACAAGTACTGTGAAGGTTATCCGGGCGGCAGATATTACGGCGGTTGCGAAAACTACGATGTCATCGAAAATATCGCGCGAGATCGGGCGAAGCAGATGTTCGGCGCTGAATTCGTCAACGTCCAACCGCACTCCGGCTCGAACGCGAACATGGCGGTTTATTTCGGGTTGCTGAAGATCGGCGACACCGTGCTCGGACCGAAGCTCGATCACGGCGGTCACCTGACGCATGGAAGCCCCGTCAACTTCTCGGGCAAATTTTTCAATATCGTCGGCTACGGCGTTCATCCGGAAACACACGTTTTCGAGGCGGACGAAATCCTTCGCCTCGCGCGAGAGCACAAGCCGAAGATGATCATTGCCGGCGCCACCGCCTATTCGCGCAAATTCGATTGGGCGGCGTTCCGAAAAGCCGCCGACGAAGTCGGCGCGATTCTCATGGCGGACGTTGCTCACTACGCTGGACTGATTGTCGGCGGAGTTTATCCGAATCCCATCACGTTTGCTGACGTGGTGACGACAACGACGCACAAGACGTTGCGCGGACCTCGCGGGGGAATCGTTCTTTCGAACAAGCCGAACATCATCAAGGCGATCGACAAGATTGTCTTCCCGGGAATCCAGGGCGGACCGCTCATGCACCAGATTGCGGCTAAAGCGGTGGCATTCGGTGAGGCTCTTCGTCCTGACTTCAAGACCTACGCCGCGAACATCGTGGAGAACGCACGAACTCTTTCAGCGGCGCTCGTGAAGCACGGTTATTCGATACTCACCGGAGGGACGGATTCGCACCTTATGGTGCTCGATCTCCGTCCGCTCGACTTGAGTGGTGCCGATGTGGAGACCGCGCTCGGGAAAGTGGGGATCACCGTGAACAAGAACACTGTGCCCAATGATCCGAAGCCTCCGAAAGTGACGAGCGGAATCAGGTTGGGAACGCCGGCGATCACTTCCCGGGGTTTCACGACGGCTGACATGCAGGTGGTTGCTGACTGCATTCACGATGCTATTCAGTCGCGCGGTGAAGATGCGAAGCTCGCTCAGGTCCGTGAGCGCGTTCGCGACCTCTGCAAGAAGCATCCGTTGTTTCCGCGCTGACGCGAAGGTCCGATGCTGCCCCTGACGCACGTGGGCGGCAAACGTTCGCGCCAACAACCACATTGAGCTGTGCCGCATGAAATGCCCGCGCTGTGATTCACCAAAGACTCGAGTCGTTGATTCTCGTGAAGGGGTGGAGGGGCGTTCTGTGCGACGTCGGCGTGAGTGCGAGTCCTGCCAATTCCGGTTTACGACGTTCGAGCGGATTGAGGACAGCCTGCCGATGGTCGTCAAAAAAGGCGGTCAACGCGAATCGTTTGATCGCTATAAAATTCTCAGCGGCCTGAAAAAGGCGTGCGAAAAGCGCCCCGTCAGCGTCCTCGAGATGGAGGACGTCGTGAAATCCATCGAAGCGAAGCTGCTCGAGGGCGGTGAAAAAGAGATCTCGAGTCATAGTATTGGGGAGATGGTGATTGAACGGCTTCACTCCCTCGATCAGGTCGCTTACGTGCGATTTGCATCGGTCTATCGCGAGTTCTCGGATGTCAGCGAGTTCATGGATGCGCTCCGGCAGCTTGCGACAACGGGCGCCAAGGCTGTGAAGGACGCAAAGAATGTTTTCCCGATGCCGACCCCGGCGGCGCGGAAATCCGAACGTGATCATCAACAGCAGCAAGAGCTGAAGCTTGTCGAGAAGCCCCCACCGAAGTAGTGCGCGGAGCGGCACGACGAATCGCCGCGTTCGAACCGAAGTCACAATTCTGGTGTGTTCCTCCTCGGGCTTTCCGCTCTGCAAGGCCGCTCCGCATAGGTCTGCCGTTCAGTCGTCACCACAATCGATGCCGGACTGATAGAATCATGAAGCACTCCGATGAAAGCCTGATGCGCCGCGCGATTGCGATCGCCCGTCGAGGGGGACGGGACGTTCGGCCGAATCCCTGCGTCGGTGCACTCATCGTCAAGGACGGCACGATTATCGCGCGGGGATGGCACCACCGTGCGGGTGGCCCGCATGCGGAGGTCGAAGCGCTAACAGAAGCGGGTGAAGCTGCACGCGGCGCGACGGTCTACGTGTCGCTCGAGCCCTGTAATCACCGTGGACGTACGGGACCGTGTTCCGAAGCGCTGATCAACGCGGGCGTGCGGAGGGTTGTCGTCGCTGCGCATGACCCGAATCCGAATGTGCCGGGTGGCGGGGTTGATCGCTTGCGCGACGCGGGAATCGAGGTCCTCGAAGGCGTCTGCGCTTCGGAGGCTGCAGCCCTCAATCGCGCGTGGCTCCATTCGCTCTCTTCTCCACGCCCGTTGACGACCGTCCTTCTTTCTTTATCTCTCAATGGGCGGCCAATTGATGATCGGAGCAACCGGGCATTTGCGCTTGTTCGCGAGCGTCTCAGAAGGTGGGCAGACGCGCGAATCGCGGGAGGTCAGCTGCTTATCGACTCGGTGGCGACTGACCAGCTTTCTCCCGATGTTTCAATCGCTCAGTGGGAGACGATGTTTGCCAAGTTGCGATCAGATCAGCGGCAGTCGCTTCTTTGCGAAGATCTCCCGCATTCAATCGAGCTTGCCGCAAAGAGCTTTGCGGACTTGATTGTTTGCGTTCATTCGCCGGTTTTCGCGTCGGGTACCGGCGCAACGAAATTCGACCTGCTCGCGCCGCAGAAATTGCATCTCCTTGGTGCGCACCGTGTTGGGGACAGCGCTGTGTCTTGGTATGAGCCGCGGCAGCGCTAAAAACGGACGTGTTTGAAGTTATTGTCGATAAGGAATCGATCGAGCGGCTTCGACTCATTTGCGCCCTGGAACTCCAGCAGCTCCTGACAAAATGCAGAGACTTCGAGCCGGCTGCGCTCGGCGAGGCTATCGAATCTGCCGCGAGTCCGCTTGTCCTCTTCCTGAAGCTCTTTCACCTTTTGCTCGAAACGAAGAATGTTTTCAATGTTGTCATGAATACGCTTCGCGAGAGTTGCAGCGATATTCTGAAACAGTGAGCGGTGACTGTTGAAGAACTGCTTGAGAGTATCGCGTTTGATTTCGTAGACGTCAGTGTCTTCTGCAGCGATGAGTGTCGCTGTTCGACGACCATCGAGAAAAAGGGCGAGCTCGCCCAGCGCTTCGCCGGGCTGGTCGATGCGGGCGATCTTCCGGCCGTGTGATACGACGGTGACGACGCCGCGAAGGAGGACGTACATGCAATCTGCCGAAACGCCTTCTCTGCAAATGGAAGTGTTCTTCTGGTAACGGTTCACGTATTGACTGAGCGGCACGGCAGGAGAGGAGATGGCGCGAAGAGCGATTTCGCGGCTGAGTGTCAGGCCGTCCAAGTAGAACTCGCGAGTTCGCTTCGCGGCTGCGATCGCTTCCAGCTCCGGCCACTCGTGGATTTGCGCGAACTGTTCGATCGCGTGCACCAATCGGGTGAAGTGGCGAGCTCGCAATCGATACTGCAGAAGCTCATCCGGGATCGACTTGTCTTGCTGGGCGGAGTAGGCGGTCGTGTGCTCGAGAATGCGGGCGAGAAAAATGTTCGTCTCGAACCCGAACTGATACTGCGTCATCATCTGCTCGACGAGACTGAACGGAATGACTTTCACGAGCTGTTTTTGCTCGACTCCGAAATCGAAGAGGCGCAGCTTGTTGCGTGGCTCGAGTCCATCGAGGAAATGCTCGAGCGAGCCGACGATTGCGTTCGAGGCCTGAAATTCGACCGGGCGGGCTTCGCCGATTCCCACAGACACGTTCCCGCTCGGCACCAAGTAGGCGCTGTCGACTGGGTCGTTGCGTTTATAGAGATACTGCATGGCTCCGGTTCGGCAAAAAATCCCTCTTACCTAGTCGGCCGATCTGAGCTTGGGCTTGAACAGGGCCCTGCCTTAGGGGGAGGAGAGGCCGCGGGCGCCTATCATGGGTTCCCTCGTCATGCTAAGCAAAGGCAATGATTCAGCTTCATATCGCCGTTGTGCTTTTCGGTCTCGCGGGATTAATCGGTAAGACGACGGGGTTGCCTGCCCTCGTGCTCGTGGCCGGTCGGACGCTTTGGGCAGCGGCCGCACTGGTGGTCATCCTCTGGGCTACCGGTAGTTCTGCCCCGAAACAATCCGCGCGGCAAACCGGCGCTCTCATTTTGCAGGGTGCGCTTCTCGCGGCCCATTGGGTTGCTTTCTTTCACTCGATTCAGATCTCTTCGATCGCCGTCGGCCTCATCTCATTCTCGACATTTCCGTTGTTTGTGATCTTTCTCGAGCCGATGGTTTCCGAAGAACGGCTGCGAAAGCGTGACGTTCTGGCTGCAGCAGTCGTTAGCGTAGCGCTTGTATTCGTGGTGCCGGACCTGCGTCTCGAGAACGATGTTACACAAGGTGCGTTGTGGGGTGTCGGGTCCGGAGTTTTGTTCGCGATCCTGGCGCTTTTGAACAAAAGGTGCGTGCAAGATTTTTCGCCTCTGCTGCTGGCGTTTTATCAGAATTCCGGTGCGGCACTTTTACTGCTTCCGTTCACCGCTTGGAGCCTGACGGCGCTCACGGTCGATCAGCAGCTGCGACTTGCCGTGCTCGGGGTGCTCTGCACGGCACTGGCGCACAGTCTCTTCCTTCGCGCGCTGAAGAAAGTGCCCGCACGGATCGCAGGGATCGTTACCGGCCTCGAGTCGGTTTACGGCGCGGCTTTCGGCTATCTGTTTTTGCACGAGGTGCCGGCCGAACGGACGATTTTGGGCGGGCTGGTGGTTTTGGTGGTGGTGACTTTGCTTCAGCTTGATCACTCGAGCCGACCGCAGCAAGAAACTTCACGAACGGCGCCGGATCGGGCGATTGGAAGAACATCCGCTTTTTCGTAACTGGATGAACGAAGCCGAGCTCGGCAGCATGGAGCGCGAGCCTGGGCCACGTCCATTCCGGATGTTTGGCTTTCCCAGGCTTGTAGCGCTGATCGCCGATGACGGGGTGCCCCTGCTCGGCGAAATGAACTCGAATCTGGTTGCGCCGGCCCGTTTCGAGAGTAACGTGCACGACCGTGACACCTTTTGCGCGGCGTACGACTTCGTAATGTGTGATGGCGAGCTTGCCTTTCGCTGTGTCGGTAGTTGAATACTGATTGAGATCCTCGTCGGTCGCGAGATACGAGCGGAATGTGCCTTTCGGACGCTTTACGTTGCCTCTCACGATGGCAGTATACCGCCGATGCGGCTTGCGGGCCGAGAACTGCTCTTTCATCTGCTGAGAGAGCTTGAGATGCTTGGCGAGAACGAGAAGTCCAGACGTGTCCCGGTCGAGACGGTGGACGAGGGTCGCTCCCGCTTGTCTGCCCCCTTTGATTGCAATGTAGCGATTGGCTTCTGCAATGAGAGATTCGCGTTCGAGCTTTTCTGTCGGGGTCGTGAGATACCCCGCTTGTTTGTCGACGACGAGGAGATAGTTGTCTTCGAACACCAAGCGAAACAGGTCGCTTTTGAACTCTTTCGGTCGCTCGGCGTAGCCGCGACCGGGATCGTACGTCAGAACGAGCTCATCGCCCGCTCTGAGCGGCCGTCCGGGGTCTCTTGAAACTTGGTCGTTGATCGTTACGCAGTCATTTGCAAACAGCCCCCGAACTTGGGCTCTCGTGCGCCCGCAGAGAATTTGTACCTGCTTATCGGCGCGTCCGATCGTAGCGTCCGTCACGGTCAGCCGGTGGACGGAGAGCTTCCGTTTTGCGCGAGAATCGTCGTTTTTTGATTTCATGAGTTACCAATCGGGCTATCGAAATGGGCACCAAGTTGTATGGCGGCAGCCCCTGTATTACATTCCTCTCCCAAAGGGCCTCCCGCTCGAGCGGGCCGACGACAACCGGGACGGTGCTCGGGCCCAGAAACTAGCTTAACTACTCGGAATTGTCGATGTTTACGGGGATTATCCAAACGACTGGGGAGCTTGTGGAGCGAAGCGTCTCCTCGGGGCGGAGTGCTGCGCATCTGCTTCGTATCCGTTCGTCACTCTTTGACGCCCCGATACCGGCGATTCGTATCGGCGACTCCATTGCTGTGAACGGAGTCTGTCTCACGGTGACTGAAATCGATTCTGGTTGCGCTCGTTTCGACATCGCGAGTGAGACGGAGCGCAAGACGACCCTCGGCTTGCTCGCGCCCGGTGCCAAGGTCAACCTTGAGCGGAGCTTGCGAGTGGGCGATCCACTTGACGGTCACCTTGTTCAAGGACACGTCGATCAGACTGCTGCCGTGCTGACGCTGACTCACGAAGCGAATACTGTTCGGATGGAGATTGAGCTGCCGCAGGAGCTTCGCGGACTGGTTGTACCCAAAGGGTCAATTACTGTCGATGGTGTCAGCCTCACCGTCGGCGAGTGCCAGACAGATCGTTTCAGCGTCTATCTCATACCTCACACTTTCCGAGCGACGACATTTTCCAATCTTGCAGCGGGGCAGCGGGTCAATCTCGAAGCCGATTGTATCGCGCGTTACCTGCAGGGTATCGCTGCTCATGCGCTAAGTCCGGAGCCGAAAAAATGAATCTCGATCCCATCGAAGCTGTGCTCGAAGACGTTCGCCGCGGTCGCCCGATTGTCATGATCGACGACAGTACGCGCGAGAACGAAGGCGATCTGATGATCGCAGCGCAGTCAGTAACACCCGAGCTGATTAACTTCATGTTGATACACGGCAAGGGCCTTGTTTGCGTCAGCCTTACGGAAGAGCGGCTCCATCAGCTCGGCATTCCAATGCAGGTCGTCGAGAATACGTCGTCATTCGGAACTAACTTTGCTGTAAGCTTCGATCTCCGCAGCGCTGCGGGCGTCGGAGTGACCGCTGAGGGGCGTGCGCGGACGATTCGCGCCGTCATCGACGAAGCTTCAAAACCGGATGATTTTGTTGTTCCAGGTTTCGTCTTCCCAGTGTGCGCCGTCCCCGGCGGCGTGCTGAAACGCCGTGGACAAACGGAGGGTTCGGTCGATCTCGCGAGAATCGCCGGTTTGTACCCGGCGGGCGTGATTTGCGAGATTATGGACGAGTCGGGGCGAATGGTGCGCGGCGAAGCGCTCGAGCGATATTGCGATCTTCACCAGTTGAAGATCACGAGCGTTGAAGAGATCTGCCAATACCGCTTGCACCGCGAGGTGTCGCTCCGTCGAGTAGCCGAGCTCGCGCTTTCAGCGACTTCGGGATTACGCCGAAGCCCCACGCTTGAGAAGCTGCTCCAGCACGGTGGAGAGGGCAAGTTCAAGGTGGTTGTTTACATCGACGACGTTGATGACAAGGAACATCTGGCGTTCGTCTATGGCGAGCCGACGGCCGACGCCCTCGTTCGGATACACTCGGAGTGTCTGACGGGCGATATCTTCGGCAGCCGCCGGTGCGATTGCGGCTACCAGCTCGACCAAGCGCTCGAGCTCGTGCTGCGCACCGGGCATGGAGTGGTCATCTATTTGCACCAAGAAGGCCGCGGCATCGGCCTAGGAAACAAGCTCCGCGCCTACGAGCTTCAGGACAAGGGCCTTGATACCGTCGACGCCAACATTCACCTCGGTTTCGAAGCCGACGAACGCAGCTATCGCGCCGGCGCCCAAATGCTTGCCGACCTCGGAATTCATTCAGTAAGGCTGATGACCAACAACCCAGAAAAGGTAGCCTCCCTAGAATCCTTCGGCGTCAAAGTCTCGGAACGCGTCCACCTCCCCGTCTCAATCGACGAATACAACCGCTCCTATATGGAAACCAAAAAGGCCCGCCTAGGCCACATGTTCTAGCCCCACCCCGAGTCCTCAAGGCAGTCGATATCTGAAAATCTCAACAAGGCCGCCTACGGCTGCCACCGTCGTCTTCCCCTCCACCCCGAGTCCTCAAGGCAGTCGATATCGAGTTTCGCTGAAACGACTTTGCCGTTTTGAACGAGAACACCAGTAGCGAAGAGAAATTCGCGATTTAGCCGCCAGCTTCCGCTGAAAGGTCGTTCGTAGCCACGGCATGGGAGGGGTGCGCCCAGAATCAGGGTGTTTGTATGTCTATCGAAAGCGCTCAACTGAAAAGTTTGTTCGGAAAAAAGACTCAGTCACAACCCCTCCGCATAGAACACCCGAAATACGGCTCGTTTGTGACGGCACGCTGTATTAACTCTCAGCTCTGGTTTGTGAATAACCGGCTGCTTGAAGAATACGCACTCGGGATGCTCGCTAAATACTGCACCAAATTCGACACAAAGCTTTACGCTTTTGTAATGCAGGGCAATCACTACCACCACGTCTCGCGCTTTCCAGGGTGCAACCGTGCGGCGTTCCAACGTGATTTCGGCTCACGCTTTGTTAACGGCGTAAGACGGTTCGTCCCTGGGTTTCCGGGTGGTCCACTGTTCGAGCGACGATACTCCACGCAGGCGCTGGTGAACGCAGAGGACATCGAAGAGCAGTTTCTGTATGCCGCTCTGCAGCCGGTAAAGTCAGGTCTCACTGAGTACATTGAGGATTACCCCGGCTATAACTCGTTCTTTGATGCGATCTGGGGCAGAGAGCGAACGGTCAAAGTGTTCCGCCGAGGAGAATACAACGAACGAAAGCGATACAATCGCAAGCTGAAGAAGAGAGACTTCATGGATGAGTATACTCTTCGCTATGACCGAGTGCCTGGGTATGACCATCTGTCGCAAGAAGAATACGCGAAGATGATGCTCGAGAAGGTGGAGCTCCGGAGACAAGCCTTAGTCGCTGACTGGAAAGCAAAGGGGCACAAGTTCTTAACCCGCAAGCTGCTCGAGCGTGTGACTGCGGGTACCGTTCCGAAGACTACAAAGAAGAGCAAGCGGAACGACGAGCGACCGCTTGTCTTGTCGAAACGGTGGCAAACAATTAGAGAATATTGCGAAGAGTTCTTTCCGATCTACTGGCAATACAAAGACGCTTCTGAACGTTACCTACGCGGGGAGAAAGATGTCGTCTTTCCCCCTGGAACGTATCGACCTCCTGGGCCTTTCACGCCTTACCCTGAGAACTACAAGTTCTAAGCAAGATACGAGCTTCTAAAGTGCGAGTTTTAGTGAGTGCTGACGGCGCTAGCGGTGGCGTGTGTGCTTACGCTCAACAATCTCGCCTTCGGCGACCTAAATCACCTCTAGAACGCGTTCTGAAAGCCGAAAAATCTCTGCCGCTGCAGTGGTAACTCTTGTTTCTCTGGCTTTTCGAGTGCTCGGTTTCCGCTTCCGCTGTATTCGCAGCTACTTCCACATCGTTTGCCTTGAGGACTCGAGGGGGGCAGTGACGGCTTATTTCTTATCAGCCGGTTATTCGCTATAGTGGTTGGGTTTTCGCCTTTGATGTAAAGCCTAGTGTTTTGGTGAAGTTAGCTTTCTATCGTGAAAAAGAAGCGACTTAGCGGGGGCGGGGCGGCATAACGGTTATTGAACCGAGGCGATTTAAGCTATTTTTTATAGTTAATACGGGGACGTGCGGCGCAGCTTTCCGGGAGTCGGAATCTACTGTGACGCACGTGTCGGATGAAAAGAGAGAGAGCTGATGGGAGTCAGACGTCAGGCGAGAGAAGCAGCGTTGCAGGCACTGTTCATGTGCGACTTCATCTCGGACTGGAGTATCCAGGCCGCTGACTTCTGCCTTGAGCATTTCTCGATTCCGAAATCCGTTCGCCCCTACGCCGCGCAGCTCTGCGCCGGCGTCATTCAGAACTTGGCCAAAATCGATTCTAGTCTCACCTGTGCGAGCGAGCATTGGAGTTTGAATCGAATGGGCCGTGTGGACCGTTCTATTCTCCGTCTCGCGACATTCGAGCTAGTTTTTCTCGACGAGATTCCTGTGAACGTTGCGATTAACGAAGCAATCGAGATCGCGAAGCGCTTCGGAGCAGAAGAGTCTCCGCACTTTGTAAACGGCGTGCTTGATCGCGTTGCGTCTCTCAACAAGCCGAAGATTGAAGTCGAAAAGGTGCCACCTCGCGCTGCTGAAGGCCGCGACGCGGAGCTTCCTGCGGCGGCAATCGTTGCAGACGACTTGGAAGAAGAAGTCGCCTAGCTCCACCTCCGCTCAACTCAGTCAACATCGAATCCCGCTAGCTCAGCGCCATGGCCTGCGGCTCGCTTTGTTTCGTTGTTCAGCAAAGGGTGAGGTGTTGAGTGTAGACGAGCTGCCATTCGACTAAAACGAAGAAGTCCCTGGCCGCGCCCCCGCTCCACTCAGTCAATGATCGCATCTCTCTTGCGTGACGCCAGATCTGCGGCTCGCTTAGTTCCACCGACAGCGGCGACTTGTTCAGTGTAGAAGAGCTGCCATTCGACTAAAACGAAGAAGTCCCTGGCCGCGCCTCCGCTCAACTCAGTCAACATCTTAGACAGCTAGCTCAGCGCCATGGCCTGCGGCTCGCTTTGCTCCATCGTCAGCGGCGATGTGTCGAGGGCAGATGAGCTGCCATTCGCCGTTTCTGCAAGCTTAATTTTGAGCTTCAGATCGGTGACACTGTCCGCATTCTCGAGCGCTTCCTGCAGTGAGATTCGCTTTTGCATATAGAGCTGGAACAACGCCTGATCGAAGGTCTGCATGCCGTCGGTCGACCCGTTCATCATCGCTTCTTTGAGCGCATCAACCTCTCCCTTTTTCATCAGGTCGCGCACGCGCGATGAACCGAGGAGGATCTCAATCGCTGCCGCGCGGCCGCCGTCGACCGTCTTTACGAGTCGCTGGCTGACGATCGCGCGCAGGTTGAGGCTCAGCTGCAGATAAATCTGACGGTGCCGTTCCGGAGGGAAAAAATTGATCACCCGTTCGAGCGCTTGATTCGCGTTATTCGAGTGTAGGGTTGCAAGGCAGAGATGCCCGGTCTCCGCGAAATTAATCGCGTGCTCCATAGTCTCCTCATCACGGATCTCTCCGATGAGGATCACCGTCGGAGCCTGCCGAAGGGTGTTCTTGAGCGCCGTTTTGAACGAGTCAGTGTCTACGCCGACCTCCCTTTGGGAGACGACACACTTTTTGTGCTCGTGGACGAACTCGATCGGATCCTCGATAGTCATGATGTGACCGGCTTCATTCTCGTTCCGATGATTGATCATCGCCGCGAGGGAAGTCGATTTTCCTGACCCGGTCGCCCCGACGACCAGGACGAGGCCTCGCTTGGTCATCGAGATATCGCGAAGAACTTTCGGTAGCGAGAGATCGTCGAGGGTCTTGATGTTGGTTTCGATTTTTCGAACAACAGCAGCAAGACAGTTCTTCTGAAAATAAAAGTTAAAGCGGAACCGCCCAGTCGGTGCCATGCAGATCGCCAGGTTGAGCTCCTTCTTTTCGTGAAGCTCCAGCCACTGCTGATTGTTCAACACTCCACGCGCGAGATCCGTGAGCATTTCTCCGGTCAATGGTTGCTTGCCCGCAGGCCGGACCGATCCGTTGACCTTGAAGCTGGGAGCCCGATCAACGGTGAGATAAAGGTCAGAGGCGTCGTTCTGCTGCATGAACTGCAGCAGCTGTTCAATCGTATACATGCTTCAACCCTTTTCGAGACAGAGAACAAAACGGCAATGATGACATTTCGTGCGGAAAAACCCGCCGCTCAAGGAATCATCGCGCAGAATCTGCGCGATTCGGGAATATCCTGAAATCTCGTAGCGGCCTCTCGGGGAATAACCGATGCCGCGCGGACGAGCTCCTCCGTCTTGGTGCCGATTGAGCGGTATTCTTGATCAGGTGAGCGGTGGCTCTTTAGAAGTGGAACGAGTGGTTCACGAACCGAAAGTCCCGCGGGGTCGCGTCACGACCGTCGAGAATTCCGTTTCCATTTGAGTCCGGATTGTTCGGATCGAGCTTCCGAAGCAGCTCTTCTCCGTCGGACAATCCATCTCGATCGGTATCCGGGACACGAGAGTCCGTGTGGTAGTTTTTCTCGCTTTCGTCGCTGAGCCCGTCGCCGTCGCTGTCGAATTGAGCGCGGTCACTCGGATCTGTGGGGGACGTGCCGTTCAACGCCTCCATTCCATCAGGCGATCCATCTCCGTCAGTGTCAGAATTCGAGGGTGAAGTGCCGACCTCAATCTCGTATGTGTCAGGTAAGCCGTCCCCGTCGGTATCGTTGGCGTCAGGCGCATTGCGAGAGAGCTCATTCGGCTCGAGTAAGGCGTTTGATTGCGGTCGGCTTGAAGGATCTGCGGGGTCGAAGCCGAACTGGACCTCATAACCGTCGGTGAAGCCGTCGCCATCCGAGTCCGGATTCATCGGGTCAGTGCTGTACTGCGCCTCGAGGGAATCGCTCAGCCCGTCACGATCTTGGTCGTCCTCATCAGCACCTTCGCGCGCAGTAGTATCTCCGAAAGCTGAGTCGTTCAGGGTGACACCGGTAAGGGCAGCTGTGTCATTTGTTGTCGATGCCGATGCGGACGCGCTGGAGCTCGAGCTTGACGAAGACGAGCTGGACGATGTCGACGACGATGATGACGACGAGAACGAAGAGGAGATAGAAGAGAACGAAAAAGAAAAGCTGCTCGAGCTCGAGCTACTCGAGCTGGACGACGAGCTACTCGAGGACGACGACGACGACGAGCTTGTGCCCGTGCTGGTCTGCAAGTTGGCCGGACCGAACACCAGCGTTTCATCGCAGCTATGCACCCGGCTTCCCAGAAGCATCACGCTGGCGGTAGAAAGAGTAAGTAAGTTCTTTCGTAGAGAATGTGGGCGCTTCAAAGTGGTCGCTCGTTTTAGGGCGCTGGTAATAGCTCGCGAAGGTCGCGGTTTTCTAGCCTTTCAGGATATCGATCAACTTTACAGTCTTGCGGCCCGAGCCGTAAATAAAAATATAGACGCGTCGGGGTCCTAAAGACTGCGTGACGGCTGCTTTTTTAGTGCCGACGCCGCCCGGCTGAAGTACGTTGAGCCGCGGCGAAAATCGCAGACAGCGGTCTGTCTCAAGCAGACTTCTCGCTCCGACAACCGTCTTGATCTTACGCAACAACTTTTTGTGGCGGCGGATGGGTTCTGCTCATCGGAACTTGCCGCAGTGAGAGGTTGCCGTTTGAACCAGGTTCTTCGGCAGCTCAAAAGAGCAGCGCGCTTATTATGGAATCGTCCGGGCAAACTGGAATGAACTATGTCTTCTAAAAACGCGTCATCGAAACGCCAATTCTCCTCGTGCGCCGTGCGGGCTGTTGTCTCAGCGTTCTTCGCGGGCATGCTCTTCGGCTCTTCTGCCTACGCTGACGAACAAAAGCCGGCGGTTGCTGCGCCTGACGTCATGCACACGTTGGCGAGCCGCGTTGAGCGTTTTCAGCTCGAAAATGGTCTCCGAGTAATTCTTTTCCGGCGCGAGAATGCGCCGGTCTTCGCCGGGCAAACATGGGTGAAAGTGGGTGGAGTAGACGAGGTTCCGGGCAAGACGGGCGCCGCGCACCTACTCGAACACATGGCCTTCAAGGGCACCGACAAGATCGGTACGAAAGACTACGCAAAGGAAAAGCCGCTCCTCGATGAGCTCGAGACGCTCATGCACCAGAAGATCAAAGCTGGGACGCCCGAAGCGGAGCGGGCAATGGCGATCTACAAAGAGCTCGCGGGGCTCTGGGTAGATAACGATTTCTCTCGGATCTATCAGCGTCGCGGCGGCGTCGGCTTGAACGCCGGCACGGCGAAGGATTACACGATGTATCAGATCGAGCTGCCGTCCGTAGCGTTCGAGCTGTGGTGCTGGATGGAGTCGGAGCGTGTCCTTCATCCGGTATTTCGCCAATTCTACAAGGAGCGCGAGGTCGTGAGAGAGGAGCGGCGGATGAGAACCGACGACGATCCGGGCGGCAAGCTCTACGAGGCGATGCTTGCAACCGCGTACTGGAATCACCCCTATCGCCTGCCGACGATCGGCTGGTCCTCCGACATCCGAAGCCTGACCGCTGACGATACGATGGCGCTTCAACAACGTTACTATCGGCCCGATAATATGGTGGTGGTGCTCGTCGGCGATCTCGACCCGCAGGTTGTGAAGCCGATGATCCAAAAGTATTTCGGACGGCTGCCGAAGGCAGATTCAATCCTGCCGGTTGTCACCGCGGAAGAAGAACCGCAGGAAGCGCCGCGCGAAGTCGCCGTGCCGTTCGACGCAGAGCCATCGCTCATCATGGCCTACCACAAACCGGTTTACCCCGACGCAGACGATATCTATTTCAGCATTCTTCATTCTCTCCTCTCGGGAGGCAAGTCGTCGGTACTGCATCGAGAGCTTGTCGTCGAGAAACAGCTTGCCACCGGAGTAGGCACATCTGAAGCACCGGGAGAGCTCTTCCCGTCCCTGTTTTATGTTTCAGCAACTCCTCGGCACGGCGTGACGACTCGAGCTCTGATGGAGGAGATCCAGAAGACGCTCGATCGCATCGGACGCGACGGTTTCAGTGACGAGGACTTCAACGCCGCCAAAAAGCGAGTAAAGGTTGGATTCCTCGGCGGCCTCGATTCGAATGACGAGCTCGCTGAAACACTAGGCCATGCCGAGCTTCTTTGGAACGATTGGGCGGCAGTGCTCAAGATGTACGAGATCGTGGACGGTGCGACCAAGCAGAATGTCCAGAGCCTGATCACGAAGTATCTCCGTCCGCAGAACCGGACCTTTGCGCATCTGGAAAAGAAGGAGGGTGGAAAATGAAGCGGTTCTTGGGATTCATCTTTTCGCTCGCTCTCCTCGGCTGCGCGAACCATCCAGCGCAACCGGCAGCCTCTCGCTCCGGTATTCCGGAGCGCCCCGACGCGTTAGGCACGGCCGAAATCAATTTCAAGCTGCCCACAGTCGAGCGCTTCGTGCTCGATAACGGTCTCGTGGTCATTTACAAGTATGACGACGAGCTGCCGCACGTCTCCGGCACCCTGTATATACCTGGTGGCCGGATGTATGACCCGCCGGACATTTCCGGCTTAGCTGTTGCCACCGGCTTCGCGATGCGCGATGGCGGCGTTCCTGGCTATCCTCCCGAGAAATTGGATCGTACTCTCGACAATCTCGCTGCTGCTATTGCTTCAGACTACGGTGTCGAGATCGGCAGCGTCGGATTCTCTTGCCTCGCTGAAGATTTCGAGCAGGTCTTCGGACTGATGTCCAAAGTCGTTCGCGAGCCGAGCTTCGACGAGAAACGGCTTGAGCTGTGGAAGAAGCTGACGCTCGACGGCATTCGCCGCCGGCGCGACAATCCACAGGCGATGAGCACGATGGCATTCGCCGAGCTCATCTACGGAAAAAACACTCCGTTCGCGCATTTCGCTACCGAAGATTCGATCCGGAAAATCACTCGCTCGCAGCTTCAGGCATTCGCGAAGCGGTTCATCCGACCGAACGGCTCCATACTCGCGATCAGCGGCGCGATACCGCTGGATCGTCTCAAGGCGGCGCTCAATGCGAATTTCGGTTCGTGGGCGCGTGTGGAAACCGTGCTCCCCGAGCTTCCGAAGATCGACAACCGTCCGGCGCCGGGCATCTATGTTCTGGAACGAGACTTCGATCAATCGACGGTGCTCATGGGCCACCTCGGACCGCCGCGTCTGACCCCCGACGTGTACGAGATGAGCATCTACAATCGGGTCCTCGGCTCCGCCGGTTTCGGCAGTAGATTGTTTGACGAGATCAGGACGCAACTGGGCTTGGCCTACGACGTCGAGGGTGGGCTCGCGCCGGCGGTCGTCGCGGGCACTTTCCAGATTTATCTCGGCACGCGGTCGGATGAGGTGATCCGCGCGACGAAAAAGACCCTCGAGATAACGAAGGATACTCTCGCAAACCTGCCGGCCCCAAACCTGTTCGCTGATGCAAAATCAGCTGTGGAGCGAAGCTTCATCTTCCGGTTCGACAGCTCGGCAGCAGTCGTTGCTCGAGCCGCGGAGCAGGAGCTCTTCGGATTTCCTCCGGATTACGACGCGAACTACCTTTCTCGTATCAGCGGGGTCAGCCCGGAGCGGGTGCAGAAGGTCGGGCAGCGCTGGGTGAAGCCTGACGACTTGGTGATTGTCATCATCGGCAAAACCCCGGCCGAGAAGATTGCAGAAGGATTCGCTTCCGACAATCTCCCGGTCTACAGGTTGAGCTTCGACACGGCCCCGCATATCGTCGGACCCGTGAAATAGTCTGCAAGAATTCCATGCGGAACACGGAGAAGCCGTGTACACTGCCCTAGGAAACCAAACCGGGGAGTGTCCGCATTGGAATCGGCGACGTATGAAGCTCACAAACTGAAGGCCCCGCGCCGGAGCGCGTTCGCGGCTGAGCTCGCCTCGTTTCGAGACTTTGGAAAACACACGCGAGTCCTTTCGGTCAAGCTCCCGGGGTTAAGCGCGGTCCCTGTGTTCGTCAACGAATTCTGGACTGCAAAACAGCGAGCCGCGAGCTCGTTGCACGAAGTTTCGTATCGTGCCTGCTTCAAACCTCAGCTCCCCAATTTTTTCGTCTCGCGTCTGACCGAGATCGGAGATGCCGTCTATGATCCGTTCATGGGCCGCGGCACGACTCTCATCGAGTCTGCGCTGTGTGGTCGGATTCCTTCGGGTTGCGACATCAATCCGCTCAGCGAGCTTCTTATCCGACCGCGGTTGGAGCCCCCGACGCTCGAAGAGATCGACGAGCGACTGAAGACGATCCGACTTCGGGCTGCGAGATCTCTTCCTCGGGATCTCCTCACCTTCTATCACCACGACACCCTCCAGGCGCTTTGCTCGATGCGGGCATATTTTCTGAGGCGTCAGAGCGCGGGGACGCTCGACAGCGTTGACCGCTGGCTTTGGATGGTCGCCCTCAACCGGCTGACCGGGCACTCTCCGGGATTCTTTTCAGTCTACACGCTCCCGCCGAATCAAGCTGTCTCTGTCGAATCGCAGCGGAAGATAAATCGGAAACGCGGTCAGGTGCCGCCCAAACGCGATGTTCGGGCGCTCATGCTTCGCAAGAGCCGGCAGCTTCTTGACGACGTGTCGACAGAAGTTCGCCGAACTCTCGGAATGGTCCGCCGGCGGAGTAAGCTCCTATCACAGTCCGCTGACCGAACGCCGCAGATTCGATCGGGGTCGATCGACCTCGTCGTCACCTCTCCACCGTTTCTCGATATCGTCGATTACGCCAAAGACAATTGGCTGCGCTGCTGGTTTGCCGGTATTTCGGCGAGCAAGGTGCAGGTCACGAAGTTGCGCAAGGTCGAGGATTGGCAGCAGGCGATGGAAAAAGTTTTTATCGAGCTGGAGCGAGTGCTTGCGCCCGGTGGCCACGTTGCGTTCGAAGTAGGGGAGGTCAGGAACGGTCGATTGAAGCTCGAGGAGCACGTTCTGCGCGCCGGCGCAGCGAGCGGGCTGCGTCCGGAGCTTGTGCTGGTGAACGATCAGGTGTTCACGAAGACATCGAATTGCTGGGGAGTCGACAACTGCAAGCTCGGTACGAATACGAATCGAGTCGTATTGTTCAAGAAACGCTGATTCCCGCAGGATATTCGACCTATTGTGGGATCTCGACCGGATTCTTTATACTCACGCTGATTACGGTTTCACGAGCGAAGGTAGGCCGGACCCCATGGAGACAGCAGGCTCTGACTTTAAGAAAGTTCGGCGACTTCTGTTGTACGCGCTGCTAGTATTCGTCGTGTTCAATCATTCCGTTCGGATCCTTGCATCTAAGCAATTCGGAGAGGTGAGCTGGTTGAATTGGACATCGACCATCGGCACTTCGACAATACTATCGCTCGATAAATTTCGCAGGGGTTGTGGCGATACGTTTCAAAAGACCGAGCGTATCTGTCCAAGCTCGACCCAGGGGTACTGCCACCTTGCCGTGGGTTTCGTTCGGGAAGGATTGGGGATGTAATGCAACTATGAATCGTTCGGCACACAACATGGACTTTTCGCGGATCAGTTTTTCTCGTTGGATCGTATGCCTCGGCGCGGTGCTGTTTGTGGCTGTCACGTCATCCTGCAGTCCGTTCACTACAGAACCTATTCCAGGACCGGACAAGCAATCGGTGGGCACTTTCACCGGTGCTGCGCTCGGTGCGGGAAGTGGCGCAGTGGTCGGTGCGCAGGTTGGAGCCGGATCGGGTCCCGGAGCGTGGGTTGGTGCCGCTCTCGGAGCGATCTACGGAATGTTTCAGGGATTAGGTGTCGACCTTCTCGAAGAAGATGAGCTGCGCCGACTCGCCGAGGAACAGCACACCCGTGAGATCGCGTGGGTGCAAGAGCTTCTCGCCGAGCACTACGCTCGACGGCTGGAGCTGCATCCGACGCGCGACATTTTCCCCGCGGATTGGTTCTTTGACACCGACAGCGCCGAGCTGAAGCCCGAGGCTGTGGCGCTCGCGCATGAGCTCGGACTCCTGACGAAACAGCGAATGCCCTGGTCGCGTATTGTGGTGGCCGCTTACGTCACCACGACCGACAAAGATTCCGCCTACGCGCAGTATGTTACGAAGAAACGTGCGCAAGAGATTGCGCTCCAATTCGTTCGCGCCGGAATGGAGCCGCGTCGTGTGCTCACTCAAGGAATTCCGATGAGCGAGCCGATTCTGATTGATCCTGAGGACTCGCCATCACGTTACCGTCAGGCTATCGAGATCATACCGCTCGACCGCTGAAGCGGTGTTTGTGGAGTCGAAGCGCCTCTCGGAGTGCCCCCTTCGAGGAACTTCACTGCCGGAGAGTAACCTCATCGAGGGCGAAATCCTCCGGCTCGCGATAGCATCCGGTTGGAGAACGAAACCAGCCGTCCGAGATTGGCAAAAGAGAGTTTAGGTCTGCTGTGGAAAAGTTCTTATTGCTCGTCGATGATCAGGGACGGATTGAGTCCGTGCTCGAACGCGCGCTGAAAGGAACGCAGCTCAAAGTCGTGTCTTTCACGGACGTCGCATCTGCCAAAAGGTCGCTGATCCAATCGCGACCCTCGCTGATTGTCACAGCGGTTTCTTTTCAAGATGACCCGAACGGCGGCTTCCGTCTATCGAGTGAGGTCGCGAATCATGCCGATCTCGCGAAGATCCCGCTGGTCATCGTCACGGAAGAGCTCAGCGAGGACGTGATCCACCGGGCAACGGAGAGCGGCGCCAAGTCTCTCATCCCGTGGCCGATCACTTCCGACTCGCTGAGAAACCGTTTGAAGACTTTCTTCAGCGAAGAGCTCGAGACGCCGGATACGGCTTCTTCGAAGGCGTCGAGCTTCGAAACTTCTGCCGCCTCTGGTGCGCAGGTCTCGCAACCGTCACCCTCGGTCTCCGCTCCAGGTGAAAAGATCAAAGTTGCTCAACATCTCCTCGCGAAGGTGCTTCACAATTTGAAAACGAGCGACCTTCTGGAAGTGATCGACCTCGAAGATGTACCGCGCGTCGTGTTCGAGATTACGCGCGCAGTCTGCGATGTGAAAGCGGCTCCGCCGAAACCCACGGGGGTGCCGAAAGCGATTGCGGCGCCGAAGCCAGCCGAGGCGCCCCGAGCCGGTGAAGCTTCCGCGCCCGTGAAGAGCACAGCTACTCCGCAGCAGCGGTCACTATCGCCCGACGTAGAGCTGGACCTTGATGCAGCGTTCAATTTGAAAAAATGACCCTGCTTCGTGAAGGAGTTTGCGGAGTTACAATATTTTGCGGAAATTGCCAGGGTGAGAGCGTCATACTATAGTACGATCAGTCGATAAGAATGGTGGGGAAATGAAAGAGGAAACAACTCAAGAACGAAAGACAGCTCAAAAGCGCAATCCAGAGCCGGCAGCCGAAACGCCAGCTCCCGATTCCGGTCAGAAGCTGTACACGAAACCGGAGCTCGAGGCGTTCATCGCGGAGATCGGACGCAAGGTAGTCGACAAGAATCCGGCTTACCTCCATTCCATGCTCGCAGTGAATCATCTCCTTCGTCAGCCGAACCTGAAAGAGGTGCTCGACGAGGAGATGAAAGAGCAGCTGAAAGATATCTGGGTAAAGCTCAAGACTACGGGGATCACTCTCAACGATCCGCCAGTCCTCTTCGGCATCCCGGAGAACTCCATCAACTACGACGCCACGTCAGAGATCGTGGATGAAGAGGGGAGTGCAGGGGACGGCGCCGCAAAGTAGGGTGCCGCAAAAAAGCTACGGGGGAGGATTTCTCCACTTGGGGAGAGCTTCTGCGAGCTCGAATCGCATCAGTGATTCGAGAGCCGGTGAGTGAATCTGCCTTGATGTGAAATTACTGCCGAAGCAAAAAAAAAGCGCGCTTTGAAAGCGCGCTTTTTTTTGGTCCGAAGCGGACGACTGATTAGGCCTTCGCCTTTTTCGCAGCCGGCTTTTTCTTGGCCTTCTTCTCGGTCGAAGCTTCTTTTTTCTTCGCCGGAGACTTTGCTGCGCGAGCCTTTCGCTTTGCTCGTGCTGCGCGAACCTTTTCCAAGCGAGCCTTCTCGATTCCTTCGAGGTAGCCTGGAATCTTGGTCGCGATAATGCGTGCAACCGTTGCAGAAGGATACGCACCCAGGCTGATCCAATGCTTTACGCGATCTTCCTTGAGGTTGACCGTGATCGGATCAGTCAGCGGGTTCATGGTGCCGAGCTGCTCGAGGTAACGCCCATCGCGCTTGTAGTCCTTGTCCGTCGCGACGATGCGATAAAACGGGATCTTCTTTCTTCCGTGTCTTGCGAGCCGAATCGTAACAGCCACTGTAATCTCTCTCCTCGGTGTTCTTAAACTTTCTTAGCCAACTGCCTTCGGCGGCTTTCCACCACCGAAGATATTCGATAAATCGCCAATGTTGCCGCCGAGGCCCATACCGCGAAGGGCGCCCTTCGCTGCACCCTTAGCGAGTGAGCCCGGGCCGAAGTTCGACAGCTTCTTCATTATCTTGCGCATGCCCGCGAACTGCTGAAGCAATCGATTCACCTCCTCGACGGAAGTGCCGCTGCCATCTGCAATTCTTTTACGACGGCTGCCGTTGATGACGGTGTAGTCACGGCGCTCGGTCGGGGTCATAGAGAGGATGATCGCTTCGACGCGCTTCATCTCTTTGTCCGCCAGATCCTCATCCACCCCCTTCATGACTTTGCCCATGCCGGGAAGCATCTGCATTAACGAGGAAACGGACCCCATCTTCTTAATGCTTTGGAGCTGAGAATGGAAGTCTTCTAGAGTAAATTCATTCTTTTTTAGCTTATTTTGGAGCTTCTTGGCGTCCTCCAGGTCGACCTGTTTCGCGGCTTTCTCGATCAGGGTCATGACGTCACCCATCCCGAGGATACGGGAGGCGAGCCGATCGGGGTGAAAAACCTCGAGGGCATCGGATTTTTCACCAATTCCGATGAATTTAATGGGTTTACCCGTAACCTTTTTCATCGAGAGGGCCGCGCCGCCCCGAGCATCCCCGTCGAGCTTCGTCAAAATCATGCCGTCAACGTCGAGGCGGTCATCGAAACCCTTGGCCACATTCACCGCCTCTTGCCCGGTCATAGCGTCGGCGACGAGCAGAATCTCGTTCGGCTCAATTGTCTCGACGATATCGACAAGCTCGTTCATCAGCTCATTGTCGATTTGCAACCGGCCGGCAGTGTCGATGATGAGGACGTCGACGCCGGTGTTTTTGGCGGCAGCGAGCGCTCGCTTGGCAATGTCGACCGGATTTTCGTTTGCGTTCGAAGGGAAGACGTCGATACCCAAGCTTTGACCTACCGTCTTCAGCTGTTCAATCGCTGCGGGACGATACACGTCGACCGAGACGAGCATGGGATTTCGCCGCATGTCGTCGCGCAGCAGCTTTGCAAGCTTGCCGCAGGTAGTCGTTTTACCCGCTCCCTGTAATCCGACGAGCATCACGATTGCCGGCGGCGCACATTTCAAATTGATCGGCACGTGCGCGCCGAGCGATTCGACCAGCTCGTCGTGAACGTATTTAATCACCATCTGCCCGGGGCTCAGCGCTTTTTGAACCTGCTGCCCGAGCGCTTTTTGCTTGATGTTGTCGCAGAACTCTTTGGCGACTTTGAAATTCACGTCGGCTTCGAGAAGCGCCATCCGGATCTCGCGGAGAGCCTCATCGATATCGGCCTCGGTCAGCTTGCCGCGTCCGCGCAAGCGCTTGAACACAGTGTCCAGCTTAGAGCTCAATGAATCGAACATACAACTTTGCCTGGAATGCCAACCGGCCGGAGCAGTTATCCGACCTTTTGGAATGCTTGTTTAATGACGTTTTCGACGTCGCTGACTGAGAACGGATAGGCGAGGAACGTATTCGCTCCGGCCTCTGCCGCGGCGATTACGTTCTCTTTGGTAACTTCGGAGCTGTAGACGATTATGGGCAGACTTTTCGCTCCGCTTCCTCCGCGCATCTCCTTCACAAGGGGAAGCGCCTCAATCGGCGGTGCCATCGAGACGAAGACACAGTCGAAGCGCTTTTTTCGCAGTGTATTAATGGCGGTTTTGGCGTCCGCAACTGTTTCGATCTCGCCGGACTTATGACCGAGACTGGATAGAATCGTCCTAAGCTGTCGCTGACGATTCGGGTCGGGCTCTACAATCAGGGTCTTCATAGGCTAAACGTTAACATTTCCTCATAAAAAAGCGAACACCCACGTCATTACGAAACATCGGACGCGCGCAAGCTGCACCTTACCGAATGTTCTCCGGCTCCAGCAAGCCGGATATACCCGTTGCCGATCCTCACCGCACAGGAGGGCGGCACTTTTAGGTGGCAGGATGCAGCGGTGAATGGAGCGCAATCGGGGGAGAAATCCGTTAGCCCGACCGACACCGCGGAGAATCTAAGACTCTCCGCAGAGCTCGATCAGGACGCCCGCACAAGACGACGGATGCAAGAACGCGACTTGCAAGTTTCGCGACCCCAAACGGGGTTCCTGATCGATAAGCTTCACGCCCGCAGCACTGAGCGATCGAAGCTCCGAAGATACCGACGCTACTCGATAGCAGATATGATGAAGGCCCGGCCCCCGCTTTTGGAGGAAACTGCTCAACACCTTGTCGCCTTCGAGCGGGGCGAGAAGCTCCACGAGCGTATCGTTCATGCGGCAGAAAACGATATCGATCCGCTGCTCTTCGAGAGTCTCGCGGCACTCAACGCTGAATCCCAACGTTTCAGTGTAAAACGCTGTTGCGGCGGTCAGGTCCTGAACGGCATGACCGATGTGGTCGAGCTTCCATTTGTCGCGAGCAGGTGCAATCATCGAAAGAAAATATAGCTTTTTTCCTTAGCTATTGTATACCCATCAGGTGCCCCGATTGCACTGGGCGCAATAATTTACAATGAAAGTGAACGTGCTGCGAAAAGCGATTCCGCTCAAATCCGGTGATCGCATCGGACTGGTTGCAACAGGCTCGCCGCTCAGCTCGGAACGGTTGAACTTGGGGGTGTCCACCCTCGAGATGCTTGGCTTCAAGCCCGTGCTCCCTTTTGACCCCAGCAAGTTCTACGGTCGAACCGATCACGGATTCGCGGCGGAGAGCGCCGCTGAACGCTCAAGGGCAGTTGCTTCACTTCTTGCTGATCACGAGGTGAAAGCTCTTCTCGCCGTGAGGGGCGCCTACGGCTCCCTCGACGTTTTGCCGCTCCTCGACTTTCAGGCGGCTGCGCGAGCGAAAAAGCTTCTCATCGGTTGCTCCGACATCACAGCGCTTCTCGCGCAGTGGATGGACAAAGCTTCGCTCGCTGCGATTCACGGAGCGACTCTCGGAAGCTCCTTCGCCGACTATGCTACCGACGGCGCTGCGAAAGAAAGTGTGGACCTGCTCATTCGGATGATCACGGAACCGGATTTTCGATTGAGCGCACCCGTGCAAGCTCTCCGCGCCGGGAATTCCCGGGGAGCGCTCTTCGCCGGGAACCTGACGATGTTGTTGACTCTTCTTGGAACTCCTTGGGATGTCGACTACACTGACCGAATACTTGTCGTGGAAGATGTCGGTGAATCGCCCTATCGTATTCACCGAGCATTCGTTCAGCTCAAGCTCGCCGGAAAGCTCGACCGATTGCGCGGATTGGTTTTCGGACGATTTGCCAAATGCGAAGCAAAGCACGGCCCTGGAATTGACGACGTATTCCAAATGGTGGCGAAAGAGCTTCTGAACGGAACGACTTACCCGATCGTCAAGGGATTGGAAGCGGGCCACTGGGGCAAGAATATTCCTCTTCCCCTCGGTATCGAGGCGGAGATTGACGGCGAAACGTTTCGAGTATTGAATTCGCCCATAGAAGGCTCATGAGCACAGAGATGGCAGTACAACAGCATGATTGGACGAAAGTAGACGACGCCTTGCGTGGTGCTGCTGCGTCTTGGCCGGAGAAGCACGAAGGCCGTCGAACCGTCGTGTTCCCCGGAGCGGTTCTCCTCGTCGGTCAAGGTGGTGAGATCAAATATCATAAGGCGTTCGGATGCCGATCGCTCGTGCCGGAGCTCACCGAGCTGAAAAGCGACATGGTGTTCGACATCGCCTCGCTGACGAAGGTGCTCGTGACCACGACGCTCGCCATGCAGCTCGTGCAGGAAGACCTTCTTTCTCTCGACTGGCGCTTGTCGCGTATCTTCCAAACATTCGGCACTCACGGCAAAGAAACGATGACCGTCCGACACCTGCTGACGCACATGTCGGGTTACACAGGCACATCTCCCTATTACAAATCCATCGCGAAGGCGGACAACGCCGGACGCTCCGGGGTAATGACCAGCCGGAGCGCCGTCGAGATGGTCTACAACGAGATCTTTCGTTCGAAGCTCGAGAACATGCCCGGCAAGGTGACTCGCTATAGCGACATCGGATTCATTTTGCTCGGCAACGCAATCGAAGTCGTGAGTGGGCAGCACCTGGATAAGCTTGCCCTCAAACAAGTGATCCGCCCGCTTGGTCTCGAGAGCACCGGCTACATCGATCTTTCCACGATGCGTCGACGTGGGCTCGAGCCCGTTCTCGACAGCATCGTTCCGACAGCACGTTGCCCATGGCGTGGTCGGATTCTGTGCGGCGAGGTGCATGACGATAACGCTTGGGCGATGGGTGGTGTCGCGGCGCATGCCGGGATATTCTCTACAGCGACGGATGTCCACCGCTTCGCGCGCGAGCTGATCGAATGCTATCATGGTCGCGGTTCGCTCGTGGAAAAGGACACCGTGCGCAAGTTCTGGACCGTCGCCGGAGATGATCCTCACAGCACCTGGGCACTCGGCTGGGATACGCCCAGTAAGACTGGGAGCAGCTCTGGACAGTTTTTCTCGCCCGGAAGCGTCGGCCATCTCGGTTTCACCGGATGCTCTTTGTGGATTGACCCAGAACGCGAGCTCGATGTCGTCCTCCTGACGAACCGGATCCATCCGTCTACGGAGAACAACGCCATTCGTGAGTTCCGGCCCGTCATACATGACTTGGTGATGGAAGCCCTCGGCTACGCAAACTAGGTGCGTTGTGTCTGAGAGGAACCAAGCCCACCGCGGCATCGAGTATTTCGAATCCTTGCAGCACTTGGAGGGTCGGCGGTTCTCGTCGCTCGAGACGGCGTATCGGCTCCTCGCCGCTCTCGGCAATCCTCAAGACCAGGTGCCGTCCGTGCACGTTGCCGGAACGAACGGGAAGGGGACGGTCTGTGCGCTGATCGCGTCCATGCTTCACGCCCAGGGCTACAATGTCGGACAAACCTCGTCACCGCACCTCTCGCACGTCACGGAGCGGTGTATCGTCAATGGTGAAGCGGTTAGCTCAGGCGACTATAGCGCAGCGATCGAGACTGTGATGGCCGCTGCGGACCGAGAGCAGCTGGTGCCCGGGTATTTCGTCCTCGGGGTTGTCGCGGCGTTCTACGAGTTTGCACGAAGGAAGCTCGACTGGATGGTCGTCGAGGTCGGTCTTGGTGGTCTGCTCGATGGCACGAATACGATCTCAAAACCGAGAGCGACGCTGATTACTTCGATCAGCGCGGATCACACGGACCTGCTAGGAAAGACCGACGAGGAGATAGCTCGAAATAAAGCCGGCATCGCAAAGCCCGGCGTTCCCATGTTCGTGGGGGAAGTGAGCGGCGAAGCAAAAGCCTCAATCGAGCGAATCACAGCAGAGGTGGGCGCGCCGACGGAATGTTTCGGACATGATTTTTTCTATGACGCGGAATCGGACCGGCTTACGATCGGCAGCCAAGTCTTTGACGCGCACCTACGGGCGATGAGTCTCGACGGCGCTCATCAGCAGCGCAACGCGGCGCTCGCTGTCCGTACGGCAATCGCGCTCGACATCGGCGAGACCGCGAGAGCGGATGGTATTCGAAGGACCCGTTGGCCGGGACGTCTCGAGCGATTCGAGCTGCGAAGAGCCGACGGTTCCGGCGTCCAGGCTCTCATTGACGTCGCTCACAACCCCGGCGGAATGGAGGTACTGCTCCAGTATCTCGAAAAGCCGCAGGGAGATGAAATCCGTGAATGGATTTTCATCGTCTCGATCGTGGCGCGCAAGGACTGGCATGAAATCTTGCGACAGCTCCGAGGTTTTGCTGAGAAACATCAGGGTGCTTGTCAGTGGGTCTTTACCAGCTCCGAGAATCCTGATGCCGTTCCTCCTGCGGATTTGCGTGCATTCTTTGGCTCGGGCGTTGCGGAGCAGGATCCTGAACAGGCTTTGAAGACCGCGGCCTCTCTTTCGGGTCCGAAGAGCTTGGTCGTAATCACCGGCTCGGTTTTTCTCGCGGGGCGGG
This sequence comes from Bdellovibrionota bacterium, assembly GCA_046328905.1. Lineage (GTDB taxonomy): Bacteria > Bdellovibrionota_C > UBA2361 > SZUA-149 > CAZDWZ01 > JAXLVP01. The sequence continues at coordinate 1,284,093 of JAXLVP010000001.1, read as the reverse complement.
TTCGGCCGCTTGTCATCTCCGAACCGTTTCGGACCATTGCGCCTGACGGCGAGTAGTTCCCGCTTCGCTCTCGTCCAGCCCGCTAGATTCGCACGGGACCCTATGTTACTTTAGATATCGTCTCCCGTTTCCATCGCATCCCGTTCTCTCCTCTTTCTTCCGTTGCTGCTTTACCGCTTCTCGTTCGTGCGCCGAGCGCCCGGGCGAGAGGCCGAGAATTAGGGTTTTTTACAGACGCTGCCTGTCGTGTCCGTTGCCTGAAGTCGAGCACTGCTCGGCTGCGGCCAACGGACGCTTTACATGGAAAGGAGAGGCGTCATGATCCATCAAGAGCTGCTGACCGAACTTACTTCCTCAGAGGAGGTGGCCGAATGCGTGATTCGGGCTCAGAGCGGAGACCGGGCGAGTCAGGAGGTGCTGTGCGCGAGCTTTCGTGACTACGTCTTTCGGGTGCTGCTTCGGCGCACCGGAGACTACAACGTCGCAGAAGACCTGACGCAGGAGACCTTCATCAAGGCGATGGCGCGCCTCGGCGCCGTCCGCGAGCCCAAGTTCTTCAGGAGCTGGCTCGGTGCCGTCGCGCGCCGGACGATGCTCAACCATTTCGTGCGCCGTGGCGTGCTCGATTCCGCCGTGACGCTCTACCCGACGATGCTGCCGCGTGACGACAGCGATATCGATCCGAGCCGGATCGCCGAGGCGAGGGAGGACCTCCAGTGCGTGAAGGACGCCGCTGCTCGTCTCAGCGGCAAGGAACAGATTCTGTTCCAGGTCTACTACATCGAGGATCACACTGTCCGCGAGGCGGCGGAGATCCTCGGTGATTCCGAAGCGAACGTGAAGCGTCGCGCTCACTACCTGAAGCTTCGAGTGCTGCGCCACCTTGGATTTGAAACCCCGGAGGAGCTCATCTGAGGGACGGAGGCGGTTGAGGCTGGGAGGTTTTGAACAAGAGACCTCTCGGCTTCTCCCGCCTGACAATGAAAAGCGATCGGCTTACGCCATGTCGATTGTAACAGCGGCCTGCTGCGAAGTCGGATTCGACTTGATATTGCGCTCGTAGTCTTCCCAGACCCGATAGAAGTGTCCGCGCTGCTCAATCAGCTCGGCAAACGAACCGACCTCGAGCACCTTACTCGATGCCATGAACACGATCCGATCAAACAGGGGGATGAGGTTTAGGCGGTGACAGGAGGAGATGATCGTGCGGTTCGTGAAGTGGTAGAACAGACCGAGGAAGATCTCTTTTTCCGTCTTCGGATCGAGGCTCGATGTCGGCTCGTCCAGCAGCAGAATCTCTTTTTCTTTCGCGCGAAGCAGACCCCGAGCCAGTGCCACGCGTTGCTTCTCTCCGACAGAGAGGTTGAGCCCCTTTTGTGCCAAGCTGCTCTCGAGCCCGTTCGGGAGCCGGCTGATGAGCGCATCGATCTTGCAGAGCGAAACGAAGAACGAGATCTCCTTCGAGTCGAAGTCTTCGCCCATGGTCAGATTGTAAATCACACTTTCCGAGAAGATTTCCGGCTCCTGCGGGATGAGCAAACAGTCGCGGAAAAGGTCATCAAACGTCAGTGAGCTCTGGGTGTCGGAGCTGAGAGCATACGAATCCGGTGCGATGAGGCCGCCCATGACCTTGAGCAGCGTGGACTTGCCGCTTCCGCTCTGACCGACGAGCGCTATTTTCTCGCCGCGGCGAACTTGGAGACGAACATTGTTGAGACCGACCTTTTCGTCTTTCAGATAGCTGAAGTTGAGCTTCGTCATCTCCAGCGTCGACCAGTTTGCGTTCAGCGCTGACTTCGAGTCTCGAACCGGGATGAGCGCCGCCGCATCGAAAACTTCGGTAGCGTCTTCGAACGCGGTCGAGGCCTCAATCATTCCGCTATAGTAGCCGGTGAACGACCCGATCGCTTGGAAGATCCGGTTCAGGTAGTCGAGAAGGACGTAGACCTGCGCAACATCGACTGCCTCGGCGTGCACCTTGTGCTCGTAGAAGTAGATCGCCAGCGAAGAGCTGATGACGACCGCGAATCCGATCCCGGTAGATCCCCATTTGAGCTCCATGTACGCGGAGATGGCTTGGCTCAATCCAAGGCCCTCCGGCTTTTGTGCTCGCAGGTGGCGGGACGCCGCTTGCTCGACACCGAGCGTTTTCACCGTCACAATGTTGCTGAGATAATCGACAACTATACGATTGATCTTGTTCCCGAACGCGTTGTTCCTCCGGATGCGGGAGGTGAGCTTTAAGTTGAACAGGACCATAGCCCCGATCGTCAGCAAGGACATTACGAGGACGTTGGTCGCGACCCATGCGTCGAGCGCGAAAATCGCAACGCCGGCGAAGACGACTTTCACCGAGCCTTCGATGATCTGCCAGATATACGTGCCGATCATGCTGTCGATAGCGCCCGCGGAGCGGTAGAGCTTGCTCAGGCTTTCCCCGGAGTGATGGTCGACATGCCACCTGAGAGGGAAACGCATCAGCGCGTCAAAGATCTGCGAAGTGATGTTCATCCGCGCGGAGTACGCGACTCGGTTCTGAACGTAGCGAGCAAAGTGATGGAACAGCGTGTAGAGCAGCCTGAGAAGAGTGAATGCTCCGACGCCGACGAGCCCCTGACGGAAAGCTTCTTCGGACATCCCGTATTGAACGAAGACGCCGAGCGTGTAGCCGATTGCCCAAGGAACGAGCAGATCAAGCGTGTATGCGAGGATGAACAGCACCGTGAAAAGCAAAAGCCGGGGACGTTCGTCGATGGTGGAGTCCCAAGCGCCTTTCAGCAGTGAGCGAAACGATTTTTTTACTTTTTGGTTCATTCAGTTCGGCGTAGAGCTTCGTGCCTCTGAGCCGCAGCTCTGGAGGGCTATTTCATAGCAAAGTTCTACGATTTGGTCTACCGTCGGCCGCCCCTTCAGCCGACACCGTTTCCGCCAACATCCTCCCGCCCCGACTCCGAAAATGGCAATCGACGGGAAGGGATGCTTATTAGCGGAATTTTAGCGAACGCGGTAGTGACGGACTCCGCAATTTTCCTGTGCTGGACGCAGCAGGGCGCCTGGAACTATAGTTTTCTCGAATACTTAAAGGCGACGGGTGGCATCCTACAAACAGGCACCACGTAGCAAGAGCCGGTAAAAGCGCACTAAATTTATGATTCAAATGAATCGGCAGACCTTCTCCCGGCTGTGGCGCTTGGTGAAGCCGTTCTTTGTGTCGGAGGTGAAGTGGCAGGCACGCTCGCTGCTCGTCCTGCTCATTGTCTTTGCCCTCGCAACTGTTGGGATGAGCTTTCTCATCAGTTACGTCGCTCGCGACTTCATCAACTACCTCGAGCTCAAAGAGCAGTCCGAGTTCTTTCGCCAGCTCTTCGTTTACCTCGGCGCATTTGCGCTCAGCACTATTATCGCGGTGTTTCAAAGCTACACTGAGCAGCGCACGGCTCTGCTGTGGCGCATGACACTCAGCCGCCAGATCCTGCAAAAGTATTTCACGAATCTTGCCTATTACCGGATCAGTTTTTTCGAAGGTATCGACAACCCGGACCAGCGGCTCGAAGAGGATATCCGCACGTTCACAACCGCCACGCTCTCGCTTTTCCTGATCAGCTGCAACTCCCTGCTGACGTTGGTGCTCTTTGTCGGCATCCTTTGGTCGATCTCGCTCAATCTGATTGCGGCTGTGGTCGTTTACGCGTTTCTCGGATCCGTCATTACATTTCTCATTGGTCGGCCCCTCATCGGGTTGAATTTCGCTCAGCTCAAAAAGGAAGCGGATTATCGCTACAAGCTCGTCAACGTGCGCGACAACGCGGAATCGATCGCGTTTTACCGCGGTGATCGAAAGGAGCTGACGCGCACTCGCCAACGGCTGAAAGTTGCGCTTGCCAATTTTCTTCGGATTATCAAGGTCAACCGGAATCTCAATTTCTTCATCGTCTTCTACAACAACCTGAAGCCGGTGCTTCCGATTATCATCGTAGCTCCGCTTTATTTGAGTGGGGAGATCAAGTGGGGAGTGATCTGGCAGTCGGCGGACGCATTCGTTCGTGTTGTCGAGGCTCTCTCGATCCTGATCGCGAACTTCGGGACGATCAGTAACATCGCGGCCGTCGTGACACGGCTCGGGTCCTTCAACGAAGCGCTGGAGGCCGCGGGCCGTGAGGACGCCGGCACAAGCCCCGAGTTGCCGACGATAGAGACGGTGATCGAGCCGCGGGTCGCTTTCCAGAAGCTTACCGTGATGACGCCGAAGGGAGATCAGACCCTTGTTCGAGAGCTCAGCCTCGAGCTCAAGTCCGGCGGCCTGCTGATCTGCGGTGGGAGCGGGAATGGAAAGACCTCGCTTCTCCGCGCCATTGGAGGGCTCTGGAAAACGGGTGAGGGGACCATTGTGCGCCCCGAGCTTCGGGAATGTTTCTTCCTCCCGCAACGTCCTTATCTGGTGCTGGGATCGCTGCGGAACCAGCTGCTTTACAGCGTGAAGCGGCGCGGAATCTCGGACAGGGAATTGAAAAGCGCGCTCGAGCGCGTAGGGCTCGAAAGCGCTCTGGAGCGGGTGAAGGGTTTGAGCGCCGTTGCGAACTGGAACAGCTTACTGTCTGCAGGAGAGCAACAACAGTTGGCGTTTGCCCGTTTGATACTCGCCCGTCCGAAGTTTGCTTTTCTTGACGAAGCGACCACGGCGGTCGACACCGCCGCGGAAGCGATGTTGTACGAAATGCTGACCAACACGACGACTGCGTTTGTGAGCGTCGGCTATCGTGCAAACCTCAGCCGGTATCACCGGATGATTCTGCAAGTGAACGATGATGGGAGCTGGTATCTCGAACGGGTGCCGCGCGGAAAGTAGATGATGATGGTCGAGCAAGCTTTACAGCACGCCGCAGGGCGTCGTTGGTTTCCCCTCCTTGTCGCGCTTCTTTGTAGCACGGCTGGGTCTGCGCGCGCGGAGACCGATCTCAAGAAGCTCGTGCTCGAGGATTGTCCGAAGGCCGAGACGGGCGTCGATGCCCTCAAGCCAGAAGAGAGGGATGATTTCATCTCGTATCTCACGCGTGTGTTGAAGATGCGCACGAACGTTTCCGGCGAGCTCCTTCCCGAAGCCGGACCGGGAGTCCAGATCCCGGGAGCGCCTGGCGGACCCGGCCCGGGGCTGGATGGGTTGCGCGGCAATATCTCTCGGCTGTTCGACCCCACACACGAGCTGGAAGCCAAGCAGTGTGCGGCAAAGCTTCTTACCCGACTCGCCCCCTACTCGATCTCAGTCGTGCCTCAAGCGATCGAGATCGTTCAGGACACATCGCTGCCGAGCGAGCTCAGGGATGCGCTCGAGCGCGTGATCTGGGAGATTATTCGAACGGTCAAACAGGATCCCGCCTACACGGTCGGGAACGAAGTCTTCACAGCGTTGATCGCTCAGCTCGATGAGCAGCTCACCAGCTATTTCGCGGCGAACGTGCTCGTGGAGCTTTACGAACGGTCGGTGCCCAAGCTCATCTCCGACCTCGGTAGCCCTGGACGAAAGAAGCACAATTCGGTGAACGCCGTGCTCCTTCGCATCGACAGCTCCGGAGACCTCATCGGCCCATCGGTGTTGATGCTCCTCGAATCGGCGGATGACGATCTCAGGCTGCGGGCAATCTCTCTGCTCTCGCATCTCGACGGGCTTCTCAATCGCTCGATTCCAGCTCTGATCCGAAAGCTCGATGATCCTGCGCACGAGGTCGAGCTGGCAGCGTATCGCTCTCTGGATACGCTCTTTCGTGGCCCAGCGAAACTGAACGGAGTGCATCTCGAGGACTCGGTGCTCGCCGATCTGCTTCGAGCGTTTCAGAAGCCGAACACGGATGATCGGCAGATACTGGAGCGGGGTTTGAAGCTGCTTGTGGTCAACCAACCTTCGGTCACTGATCGGTTGCTTTCGCTGTTGGCTTCGTCAGACGAAGACGTGCGCGCTCGGGCAGTGAGGATCCTCGCGACAAGCAGGGACGCAGCTGACAAAGTTTTGAGCGCAGTTCTTCCGCTGCTTTACGATCCTTCCCCGATGGTCCGTTTCACCGCTCTCGAGACTCTCGCCGTCGTGCCGGGCCAATCAGACGCCAAGGTTGCAGCGCTCGTGAAGGTGCTGAAGAATAATTCGGACGAGAAGGACCCGGGCGTGAAGCAGAGCTTTGTGTTTGAAGCGGCAGAGGTTGTGAAACAGCTGCCGGTCGGCGCATCGATTGTCCGGCTCGTCCCATACTTCGTCGAAGCGCTCTCGTATCGCGACAGCGGACGCAATGTGCCATGGGCCTCTGACGAGCGCGTGACGCTCTCCTCGAACAACGCGATTGACGCGCTTGTGCACATCGGAAAGGAAGCAATACCGACAGTAACGAAAGCTCTTCGAAGCGAAGATGCGCTCACACGAAACCGTGCCGCGACGACGCTTGCGAAACTCGCTCCGGGCGATCCCTCTGCGATGAAAAGCGTGGTTCATGCGCTGCGAGACCCGGAGGCAGAGGTTCGAGAATCCGCGTTGTCGGCCGTGCTGAGTATGCGCGGAGATGTGAGCGGCGAGCTGAAAAAGGGCCTCGACTGGAAAGAACCCGAAGGTCAGCTTGCGGCGGCCAGAGCGCTCATCCGACTCGGCAACCGGGACCCGAGAGTTCGCGCACTGGTTGCAGATGCGTTCTCGAAGGCAACGTGTTCCGCTCGTCTTTCAATGCTGGACGATCTGGTTCGGATCGGGGCGGACAGAGCAGTAGTACAAGGCGCACTCGTTGATTGCTTCATCAAAGAAGAGGTCGATCCCGTTTCAGTGCTCGAAGCGCTCGGAAAGGTCCTCCCGCTTGAGAACGATACCTCGTCGCGAATCCTTCAGATCCTGCGCGAGCGTCATTTCGCGCGGAACATCGAGCTTCGGCTTGTCGAACGTGCTCGCGCGCTCGGCGTCGATGCCGCCGGAATCGTCGAGCAGCTGAAGCTGATGTTGAAGGACGAAGACAACTCAGTGAAGAACTATGTTCTCGTGCTGCTGGGCGATATGGGCCCGGAAGCGAAAGGTGCTCTTGATGCCCTGCAAGAGCTTCTCGACGATAAAGAGGAAGAGCGGATTTTGCGCAACCGCGCCGTTATCGCGCTTCTGAGAATCGATCCGCATACGGTCGATGCCGTCGACTATTTCCACAAGCAGTTGGACGGCGGCAAATATGAGCAGGCGATGACCGTTCTCAGCGAGGCGCCCCCGTCGACGACGATCCCAATATTGCGTCAGCTGCTGCACGTCGCTCCACCTGAACGTGTGGCGGGTGTCGTTTCCACTGTCGGTCGGCTCGGTTACGAAGCACGTGAGCTGGAGCCTGAGCTGCTCACGCTGCTTGATAGCCCGGAGCCGGTCGTCCGCTATCAGGCGACTGTAGCGTTGCTCAAGATCAATTCGAGCTCCGACAAGTTGCTTCCGGCAGTCCGTCGTGAGCTGCTCGGCAAGTTCGGCCGAGAGCTGCTCGAGGAGCAGCTTCCGCCTTGGGTCAAGCCCATCGCAGAGCAGATCGCCGCCAGCCCGGCGAGCTTTGTCGAGCGGCGCGCGGCAGAAGAGCTCAAACGGCGGTTGGATGAGAAAAGTTGACGCCCGGGCGGGTCGAATTTCGGACGAGTCCAGTGTCGATATTCTCTTCCCTAACCCGCAACAATACAATTATACTCATGGCTTACCGCGCTCCGCGCGCCCAGCTCGGCCGAAATCTGAGCGGGGAGAGTGAGCGAATGCGCACCGAAGCGGTGAACGGGGGGAGGGGAAAACGTAGGCCGACATGCATTTATTTCTAAGACCATACCGCGCGAAGCCCGCGCTCGAAACCCCACTGCGTGGGGAGATGCTCTCAAAAGATCTTCTCGAGGCGCGTGCCTACGAGCTCTCGCAATTTCACTCTCATGTGCAGATCCGCGGGCGTGGCGCCCGTCTCCGACAACGCTTTCGTGAAAATTGTCGCGTACTGAACGAAGCTTACTTCGCATTCGCTGAAGCCGCTCGAAACAAAGAACTGCTTGCGGCGGGCGCGGAATGGCTGCTCGACAACTTTCACGTCATCGACGAGCAGGTGCGCGACATCCGCCGGGACCTGCCGAAGAACTACTATCAAGCGCTCCCGAAGTTGACGAGCGGGGAATGGAAGGGATTTCCTCGCGTGTATCAGATCGTCTGCGATTACATCTCGCACACTGATAGCATCGTCGAAACCGAGACGCTGACGACGTTCATCAACGCGTACCAGACGAAGACACTGCTCTCGATCGGTGAGATCTGGGCAGTTCCGATTATGCTGCGTCTCGCGTTGGTAGAAAACCTCCGGAGACTTTCGCAGACCGGCTTGCTGGTCACCGAGCACCGACGCGCGGCCGAGCTTGTCTGCCGCGACGTTCTCGATCAGCAAGAAGCCGCCGGCGCCGATATGCTCATTCGGCTTGTGGCTCGTGCGAACCAGAACCCGGCAGTGCTCGAGTACGGCGCGACTCATATCGTTCGCCGGCTGCGCTCAAAAGGAGCGCCCGCATCGCTCAGCCTTCAGTGGATTGACGAGCAGCTTCGCGACCGCGGCATCGATCCGAACGAAGTGGCGAGGCTCGAACAGAAGAACCAAGCGGCGGATCAAATTTCCGTCGGAAATTCTGTCACCGCTCTCAAAAACATCGGCAGCCTGAACTGGCGCGACTGGTTCGAGCGGGTGAGCCATGTCGATATGGTGCTTGCCGGCGACCCCGCGGGCACGTACGAGCTTTCTGATTTCATCACGCGAGACGTGTACCGCCACCGCATCGAGCGTATCGCTCGACGATCGCGGCTGCAGGAGGTCGAGGTAGCCAAAGCAGTCGTTGCGTACGCCAAGGATCAGGGCCAGGTCTGTCGCGAACGAGGCGAGAGCGATTCGCGTTATTCGCATGTCGGCTACTATCTCATTGACGATGGCCGACTCCCATTCGAACGCTCGATCGGCGCGCAGGAGTATCTCCATCACCGGCTCATCCGGGGCATGAAGCGGTACGCGATTGAGCTGTATCTCGGTGCGATCTCGCTCGTGGTTTTCTGCGGTCTCTTCGCGTCTGTCCGCTACAGCGTGAGACATGTCGCTCCGGCAAGCTGGCTCGTGTTTGTCATGCTCTTCTTTGCGGTTCCCTTCAGCGAGTTCGCAATCCATCTCGTCAACTGGTTGGTTGCGAAATTCGTACGACCCTATCCGCTGCCGAAGCTGAACTACGAAGAAGGCGTCCCGGACTCGGCGCGCACGGCTATCGTCATTCAATCGATACTCGGGGACCGGGATTCGCTCGAGCGGATGATTCGCTTGCTGGAAATTCGAGCCATCGGAAACAAGGACTCGAACTTCTCCTATGGAATTCTCGCCGATTTTATCGACGCGCCGCAGGAGAATCTTCCCGGCGACGTAGGGATTGTTCATCGCGCGCGAGAGCTCATCACCGAGCTGAACAAGCAGTATTCCGAAGACGGCGTCGAACGCTTCTTCATCATGTTCCGGCGGCGCGTCTGGAACAGCTCCGAATCAAAGTTCATGGGCTGGGAGCGAAAGCGCGGAAAGCTCGAAGAGTTCAACCGCTTTCTGCGAGGCGCCGAGGATACCACTTTTCAAACGATTATCGGCGACCCGCAATTTATCAAGTCAGCGCGGTATGTCATTACGCTCGACAGCGACACTCGCCTGCCGCCCGGCGTCGCGCGGAAGCTCGTGGGGACGATCGATCACCCGCTCAACCAGCCGATCTTTGATGACCGAACCAATGTCGTCCGCAAAGGCTACGCACTGATTCAACCGCGTGTGGGGATTACGCTCGAGAGCGCAAACAGCTCGCTGTACGCTGCGATTGTTTCGGGGCACACCGGCCTCGACCCGTATACGATGACAGTGTCGGATCTCTATCAGGACGTTTTCGCTGAAGGGTCATACATCGGGAAGGGCATTTACAACGTCGACGCATTCGAACGTGCGTTGCATGGCCGATTCCCGGAGAACAGCCTGCTCAGCCACGATCTGATCGAGGGGACGTTTGCCCGTTGCGGCCTCGCTTCCGATATCGAAGTGTTCGACGACTTCCCGCAACGCTATCACGCACAAGCACGCCGGCTTCATCGCTGGATTCGGGGGGACTGGCAGCTTCTTCCGTGGCTGGGGGCCACTGTCCCGACAGCCCGAGGGGAGGAAGAGCCGAATCCACTCAGTATTCTTCCTCTCTGGAAGCTCTTTGATAACCTTCGACGCAGCCTCGTCGCGCCGTTCACGTTCATTGCGCTGATCGGGCTCTGGCTTTGGGCGCCGGGCAATCTGTCGACGTGGATGCTCGGCTTTGCATTGATGGTCGGATTTCCGGTAGTGCCTGTTGCTTGGCGGCTCGTTTTCGACCTGCCGTTCGGGTATTCGTTCTCGACCTTCCTGTATTCGCTCTACACTGATCTCACGAAAAATCTCGAGCTGATCGCGCTCTCCCTCATCTTCCTGCCGCACCAAGCCGCGAGCTCGCTCCACGCGATTGGAGTGACGCTGTACCGGCTTTTCATTCAAAAGCGGAACCTGCTCGAGTGGGAAACCGCGGCGGCCGCCGAACAACGTCTCGCCGGCGATGTGTCTCATTTCTTCCGAGCGATGAAGGATACGGTCTACCTGCTCGTGCCCGCGTTTGTTTGCTGCTGGATTGCGACGCCGGGGTATCGCTTCCTCGCCCCGGCGATTTTTTTCCCGCTCTGGTTCCTTTCGCCGGTCGTCGCCTGGGCGATCAGCATGAAGCGGAAGACGGTCTCCCAGCGCCTCGAGCCGTCGGAGCGCGAGTATCTGCTCCGGCTCGCGTATTCGACCTGGCGTTACTTCGATACGTTTCTTGTCCCTGAATACAACTATCTGATCCCGGACAACCTTCAGGTTGTTCCGCAGCGGGTTGTTGCTGAACGGACCTCGCCGACCAATATCAGTCTCTCGCTCTTGAGCGTTATCTCCGCGTACGACCTCGGCTTCATTCCGCTGACGAGCGTGCTCGTCCGTCTGTCGCACACGTTTGAAAGCTTGCAGAAGCTCGAGCGATACCACGGCCACTTCCTGAACTGGTACGGGATCCGCGACATGCGCTCGCTGAACCCGCGCTACATCTCGACCGTCGATAGCGGAAATCTCGTCGGTCACTTCATCGCTATCCGCGAAACACTGGTGCGCTACCCACGCAAACCACTCCTGAGCGGCGCTCACGTCGAGCACGTGGTCTATCAGCTCCGACAGTCAGGGTTGTTCAACGAGCCCCAGCTTCGCTCGCTTGTCTCCTCAGCGGGGAAGGTGCGCACGCTCGAAGACCTGATTCGCGTTGTCGGCGAGGTGAAAACACTCTCTGAGCAGCTCGAGGTTCGGGGAGTGAATGACGATATCGCTAAGACGTTGCGCGATGTTGCAGCGCTCCACGAGATGCTCGAATGGACGACGTCCTTCCCGCTCCTGAAGCGTCTCGGTGAGCGGAAGCTCCTGCCGAAGAAAGTGGAGAACGTCGATCGGATACTCACCGGGCGGATTCCGACACTGCTGCTCCTCGCGAAGATTATCAAACGGCTGCTGAAGGTCGAACAGGCGGTCGATGGCGCGCAGTTGAACGAAGAGGAGAAACAACAGCTCGCTGAATTTCTCGAGCTGCTTCGGAAAGCCGATGCCAAAGTGCAAAGTTATAGCGCGACGAACGAATCGCTCTGCCAACAGATTGAGCGTCTTGTTCGGGAATCGGATTTCAAATTTCTGTTCGATCCCCAAAAGAAGCTCTTTGTCATCGGGTACAACATCGATAACGGCCACAAGGACAACAGCTTCTACGACCTGCTCGCGTCGGAAGCGCGGCTGGCGAGCTTGGTCGCGATTGCCAAAGGCGACGTCCCGCAGTCTCACTGGTTTTTGCTGAATCGAGCACTGACGGAATCACCGGGAGGGAAGGCTCTTATCTCCTGGGGTGGCACGATGTTCGAATATCTTATGCCGCTCCTGGTGACGCGAGATTTCCCCGAAACATTGCTTTCGGAAACCTACGCGGCTGTTGTTCGCGCTCAGCAGAGTTACGCATCCCGTCGAGGCATTCCGTGGGGGATTTCGGAGTCTGCGTATAGCGGCGTCGACTTCGAAAAGACGTATCAGTATCGGGCGTTCGGTATTCCGGGCCTCGGACTGAAACGCGGCCTTGCCGAGGACCTTGTCGTCTCGCCGTATTCGAGCGCGCTCGCCGTCATGGTCGATCCTCCAAATTCTGTCAGGAATCTCCGGCGGCTGGAAGCAGACGGTGTCCGTGGGGAGTATGGATTCTACGAAGCGGTGGATTACACACCCGAGCGACTCGCCGCGGGCGAGCAGCGTCACGTCGTGAAATCGTTTCTCGCGCACCACCAAGGCATGAGCCTGATCGCCATTAACAATTTGCTCAATAACTCCGTCTTTCAGGATCGGTTCCATCGGAACCCCGCGATAAAGTCTTGCGAGCTGCTGCTGCAGGAACGCTTCCCAACTCGAATCCCGGTCATCTTCCCTCATCAAGCCGAAGTGCTTTCGCTGAAACCGGTCCAGGACGAAGGCAAGACGGAGTCGATGGAGGTCTTCAAGACCCCGTACACGCGCTACCCATACACACGAATTCTGTCGAACCGCACGCTCTCTTCTGTAATCGACAATGCGGGAGCGGGAGGCACGTTCTACCAGGGCGATATTTCGCTCACTCGGTTCAAAGACGACGGGATCAACAACGGCTCGGGAACCTTCGTTTACCTGAGAGATCTGAAAACCCCGGCTGTGTGGTCGTCGGCGTATCAACCGACGAAGGTCGACGGAGAGTCCTACGAAGCGATCTTCAGCTTGGATAAAGTCGAGTTTAAACGGAAAGACCGCGGCATCTCGACACTGACCGAGATTACGGTTTCTCCCGAGGACAACGTCGAGATTCGGCGAGTTACTCTGACTAATCTGTCGGGTAGGATGCGCGAGCTGGAGTTGACGTCGTTCGGAGAGGTTGCACTCGCCTCTGTTCGTGCGGACGCAGCGCACCCAGCATTCTCGAAAATGTTCGTTCAATCGGAGTATCTCGAGGAGTATGACGCGCTCCTGTTTGTGCGCAAGTCGCGCAGTGAACACGATAAAGCGCTCTACATGATGCACCTCGTGAGCATGTCCGTGGTCTGGGCACCGACGGAGTACGAGACTTCGCGTGACCGATTCATCGGTCGCGGAAGGACGGCACAGTTTCCGATTGCGCTCGAATCTCGTGAGCCGCTCTCGGGCACGACCGGCACGGTTCTCGATCCTGTGTTCGCTCTGCGCAATAAGGTGGAGCTCGACGTCGGCGAATCACAGACTGTCTGCTTCGTTACAGGGATTGCGGAGACCAGGGATGAGCTGATTCAGCTCGTGAAGAAGTATCGAGAAGGACAGCATGTCAGCCGGGCCTTCGAAATGGCGTGGAGCCATAGCGACGTCGAAATCCGGCATCAGCAGTTCTCTCTCGCGAACGTGCACGACTTCCAGAAGCTCGCAAACGCAATCATCTACAATATCGAGAGCCTGAGAGCCTCGGCTGAGACGATGAAGCGCTGTCGTCTCTCCCAGAATGCGCTCTGGCGTTTCGGCATCTCAGGTGACGAGCCGATTGTGCTCGTCGTATTGAACGACCCCGAGCAGATGAAGCTCTGCGAAGAGATGCTCTTCGCGCACGAATATTTGCGGCTGCGCGGGATCCGATTCGACCTTGTAATCTTGAACGAGTATCAGAGCGGGTATCTGCAGGACCTCCAGCACGAGCTGGAGTTCGCCATTCGCACCGGCATCTCTCGGAATCTTGTCGAACAGCGCGGGGGAGTGTTCCTTCGGTCGCTGAACCAGCTTTCAGAAGAAGAGATCGCACTCCTCCAGTCGGTTGCTCGAGTGGTGCTCTACGGGAATCGTGGGACTCTCACATCTCAGCTGAACTTCGTTCAAAAGACCGGTGGTGATCCGGTCCCACGGCGAACGGAACGACCGCGCGCGCTCCCATTCGTAGCTCCGAAGCTGAAGTCGCCTGAATTTGAGAACGGCGTAGGCGGATTTGGTGACGGTGGAAAGACCTATCAGATGATCGTCCGCAGTGACGCCTTGCCGCCGCTACCATGGGTCAACGTGGTGGCGAATCCGGCCTTCGGCTTTGTGGTCAGCGAAACCGGCGCCGGTTATACCTGGGCGGACAATAGTCGAGAGAACCGGCTCTCGAGCTGGAGCAACGACCCGCTGTCGGACCCGCACGCAGAGGCTGTCTATCTTCGTGACCAAGATACCGGCGAGTATTGGAACCCGACTCCGCTTCCCGTGCGCCACAAACAATCGGTGAAGGTAACCCACGGCTTCGGATACTCACAATTTGCGTCCGAGGTCAGTCAGATTGGCTCGTCGCTGACTCTGTCTGGCTCGACGACCGAGCCGGTCAAGTGGTGGTATCTCGAGCTGACCAACACCGATTCGAAGCCGCGTCGCCTGGAGGTATTTTTGTATTTCGAGTGGGTACTCGGAGTAGCGCGCCAGGATACCTATCGTCACCTTCGCACAGCGTTCGACTCTGAGCGTCAGATTCTGACGGCCTCGAACCCGTTCAACATCGATTTCTCAGAGCAGCTGATGTTCCTCGGGTCCAACCTGAAGCTGCACTCCTACACGACGAACCGACGGGAGTTCGTCGGCCGTCTGCGCGATCTTTCGCAGCCCGTAGCGTTCGAGCAGCTCAACACACTCGGTCAACGGCTCGTCGGGGGAAGAGGGTCGGCAGTCGTGCTGTCCGGAACCACGGGCGCGGGTTTCGATTCATGCGCAGTGCTCAAAGTGCAGCTCAACCTGACACCGGGTGAGAAGCAACACGTCCTCTTTTTTGCCGGCAAAGCAGGAAACATCGGCGAAGCGCGAGAGCGAGCGGCAAAATACAGCTCAATCGGAGCGCGAAACGCTGCGTTTGACGGGGTCAGGGAGCAGTGGCGCGCGATCACTGACACCGTCACTATCGAAACGCCGGATCGTAAGTTCGATATCCTGGCGAACGGATGGCTCGAGTACCAAACGCTGAGCTGCCGCATGTATGCCCGCTCCGGCTTTTACCAAAGCAGCGGAGCGATCGGGTTCCGGGATCAGCTTCAGGACTCGATGGCGTTCCTGATTTCGAAGCCCGAAATCGCGCGTCAACAGATCCTGCTGCATGCCTCGCGCCAATTCGTTGAGGGCGATGTGCAGCACTGGTGGCATCCTCCGTCAGGACGAGGGATTCGAACGCGAATCTCGGACAACTACCTGTGGTTGCCGTATGTCGTCGACGAGTATCTGCGGATCACCGGTGACCTGGCGCTTCTCGATGAGCAGGTCGGATTCATCGAAGGCCCTCAGCTGGAGCCGGAAAAGGCGGACTCCTATTTTACGCCGCAGCTCTCCGCGAAACGGGCGAGCGTTTATGAGCATTGCTTGCTCTCACTCGAACGCGCTGTAGAGGTCGGCCCTCATGGGCTCCCCCTGATGGGCTGTGGTGATTGGAATGACGGAATGAATCTTGTCGGTATCGGTGGCAAAGGTGAGTCCGTTTGGCTCGCATGGTTTCTCTGCGACATCCTCAACCGATTCGGCACGTGGATGGAGCAGAGGCAGGAGAAGGTCAAAGCGGATCGCTTCCGGGCGAAAGCCGCAGAGATCGTTCGTGCGATCGAGACTCATGCGTGGGACGGTCAGTGGTACCGTCGAGCGTTCTTCGATAATGGAAGCCCGCTTGGGAGCTCGCAGAATGCCGAGTGCAAAATCGACGCGATCGCTCAGTCGTGGGGCATCATCACGAATCTCGCTGATGCCGAGCGGCAGCGAACCGCATTTGCGAGCTTGAACGAACATCTCGTCGATGGTGAGCACAAGCTCGTGAAGCTTCTCGATCCGGCGTTCGAGCACAGCGACCCGAATCCGGGATATATTCAGAGCTATCCGCCCGGGCTTCGCGAGAATGGTGGTCAGTATACTCATGCTGCAACCTGGACTGTCATGGCGGCCGCGGTTCGTGGCGAGGGAGATCGAGCGTTTGAGCTCTTCCAGATGGTGAATCCAATTTGTCATACCGACTCGGCACGAGGAGTTTCAGTTTACAAAACCGAGCCCTACGTCACCTGCGGGGACGTCTACTCGAATGCGCAACATGTCGGGAGGGGAGGATGGAGCTGGTACACAGGTTCGAGCGGCTGGTTCTATCGTGTTGCGATTGAACACATCATCGGGCTCAAGGTAGCCGGCGATTCATTTACGGTGAACCCGTGTATCCCGAAGAGCTGGCGTTCCTACAAGCTCATGTTCCGTTACCGCGGAAACGTTTACCAGATTACGGTCGAGAACCCGAACGGCGTGTCGCACGGAGTGCAGCGGATCGAGGTAAACGGCCAAAGCCTGTCCGGCACGCAGATTCATGGTCCGGATTACTCCGGGGACGTCACGATCCGCGTTGTGCTCGGTTCCTAAAATCCGCGAGTGGTAAGAAGTGCCCTTCACTGTGTCACGAGCATGCGTGACAAGTGGAGGGACGTTTCGAATGTTCGGAGCTCGAAGCTATCGAGCACAAACAGAAATCCCGCTCGGAAGCGGGATTAGCTGAAAAAAAATCGATGGGGAACAGCGCGGAGGATTACTTTGCCGAAGCGGTCAAAGAATTGATGCGCATGGTCAAACGCGAGATGTTCCGCTGAGCGTTTTTCTTGTGAAGAACGCCGTGGACAGCCGCCTTGTCGAGCAAACGGGTTGCAGCACGGGCAGCAGCTTTCGCTTCTTCAGTCTTTCCGCTCTTTGCGAGAGCCAGGGCCGACTTCATCGAAGTGCGGAGAGTTGCCTTCGCCAAACGGTTATTTGCACGTCGTTTCAGGTTTTGACGGTGACGTTTTTCTGCTGAGCGGTGTGTCGCCATAAAAAATCTTACAGTAATCCAGATGTTTACCTGCTTAAGGGCCGCAACAATAACCGAAATGGCCCCGATTGTAAACCGTTCGAAGACTCAGCGGCGGACGAAATCTAACCTAATCCGCACTCATTTTGTGGTTATTTTTCAAGTAGCGCTTTCGCTTTTTCCCAGAGCTGATCGAGCTCCGGGGTCGAGCGACCTCGAAGCGTTCCTTCGCTGAGAGCTTCCATCTGTCTGAAGCGAGAAATAAAGCGATCGACGGTGCCTCGTAGACTATCTTCGGCGCTGACCCCAAGCCATCGCGCGTATTGGCAAACGCTGAAAAGCAGGTCGCCGATTTCATGTTCCAGCGCCGTCTGAAGAGCCGGGTCTCGATCCGTCGGAGCTGTTGTTAGCGGCTGAGTCGACGGCGGCAGCTTCGCAGTCTCGACCAGGACTTCTTTCAGCTCTTCTTCTACTTTCTGCCACACCTGATCAGGCGACTCCCAGTCGAACCCGACACGGTTTGCTTTCTCGCCGATCCGCTGCGCCCGGATCAGCGCGGGAAGCGCCGCTGGTACACCATCCAGCACGGAAACAGGCTTTTCCTGCACGTTTTTCTCTGTGCGCTCGGCGGATTTGATCGTTTCCCAGTTCTTCAGCACTTCGTTTGAGCTTTCTACGGCTACGTTGCCGAACACGTGAGGATGTCGACGGATCATCTTGTCGGTCACCGTGCGCACCACGTCGTTGATTGCGAATGCGTTTCGTTCATCCGCGAGCTGCGAATGGAGCACCACCTGCAGCAACACGTCGCCGAGCTCCTCTTTGAGCTCCCGGTCGTCACCTGCCTCAATCGCTTCGAGCACCTCGTAGGTTTCCTCGACGAGGTAGGGCCTGAGAGTCAGATGGGTTTGTTCGAGGTCCCAGGGGCAGCCTGTTTTGGGGTGGCGAAGCGAGCGAATTACTTCAACGAGACGGAGGAAGGGATCGGTCGGGGATTCCATGAATGAATGTGGTCCTTTAGGCGGCGACAGTGCCGTCCGGCGAATTTGCCCCGCCCCGGCAAATTTATCCACCCAGTTCTCCGGCGGCGTTGGCTCAGGGGCGGGAGCCCCGGCGTAAGTAGCCGAAATTAAGAGCGATTCTTTCGTGGTGACGACGTGTCGGGGAAAGCACGGTTCTTGCTTTGTCCCTTTCGAGCTCCGTGTCATTTGGGTCGGAGCAAAGGAAACAGCGAAGGAATTCCTGTGGGAACTATCGGCGGCATTCTTGATGTAGCGGGGCGTTCACTGCGAGCGCAGTCGCAGGTCATCCGAGTGATCGGTGACAACATCGCGAACGTCAACACTCCGGGATATTCGCGTCGTAATGCAGAGCTCGTTGCTACCCAAGCAACCGGAACCGGAAACCTCCTCAACGGTACCGGGGTCGATGTTCAGCGCGTCGTGCGCAATGTCGACGAGTTTCTCAACCGTGAATACCTCACTCGGATCAGCGATCGCGCAGCCGCGGATGTCAGACAGCAATATCTCTCTCGCGCCGAAGAACCGTTTTCACTCGAGCAAACACCTGGACACATCGGTTATCAGCTCAGTCAGTTCTTCTCCTCGTTGCAGGATCTCCAAAGCAGCCCGGCTGACCTGCCACTGCGGACTCAAGTGCTCCAGTCAGGGCAAGCGTTGGTTTCTTCGATCAAGGACACGTATAACCAAATTGCGTCGTTACAACGTGAAGCGGATACACGGCTCGCCAACGCGGTAACCAACGTCAATACTCTCTCGCAGCAGATCGCCGACATCAACGGTCAGATAGTGTCGGGCGAGACGGCAAATCAACAGAACCTCACGCTACGCGACAACCGCGACGAGCTCCTGCGAAAGCTGAGCGAGCTGGTGCCGGTCAACACGCTCGAGCTTGCAAACGGCGAGGTCCAAGTAACGATTGCAAACGGCTTCGCGCTCGTTGACGGATCAAAGACCAATCAACTCCAGTTTGCCACCGTCCCCGATTTCAGCAGCGCACAGCTTGCTCTCGACGGCGGCTCGCTCGGCTTCATTGTCCACGACTACGATCCCACGACCCCGAACAGCCAATCTGACTTCACCGGGCTGCTGTCGGCATCTTCTGGGGAGATCGGTGGGTTGTTGCGTCTTCGAGGCGCTCGGAACTCAGCCTCGACGCTTACCGACCCTTTCTCTGTGAGTGGCGACCTTCCGCAGATAGCTGCGCGGGTTGAAGCGATCAGCCGCGACCTGCTTACCCGCTTCAACATGACGTATCGCGGATACAATCCGTCGCAGTTCACCCAAACTCCAGCTCCGACTGCGCCGTTCGCGGGCGACGAAAATCCGGCGACAAACGCCTTTGACCCGAGCTCCGGCGGCTTGGTGGACATTCCGACTCCGACCAACACGAACCCCGGCGTCTACGGATTGTTTACCATCACGAACACGATCGCCGATACCAACGCCGACGGTCTCGCAAACGACCTGACTGCAAACGGTTACTCGAACTACTCGAGCCAGCTCAGCTTCGGTGTGACCGACGAGCGCAACCTCGCAACTGCTCTGGACCTCGATGCCAACCCGAACTCTCGGCAGTTCTCACCTGGCGACGCCCAGAACATCGCGCATCTGTTGACCCTCCGAACCCAGCAGGTGACGCACTCGGTCGGCGGAACGAACGGGTTTACGGCGACCGCAACAATCGAAGACGTCTACAATCAGGCCGTAAGTTATTCCGGAAGCGCGAGCGCTACTGCGAAATCAGACTTCCAAGCAAAAGATGCACGCGAAGCGCAGGTCAAGGAACTGCATTCCGCTGCGTCCGGCGTGAGCATCGACGAGGAGCTGGCGAAGTTGATCAACTATCAGCGTGCCTTTCAGGCATCAGCGAAGATGATCAAGACCGGTGACGAGCTCTTCGATGAGATCATTCAGCTGATCCGCTAGAAGGACGAGAGAGATGGGCACGCGTATCACCAATCTGCAGACGACCGATGTTCTGATTAATCAGATCTTCAATCGCCGAACCGATCTCGAGACAATTCGGCAGCAGATAGCGAGCGGAACGAAGGTCCAGGTGTCGAGCGATGATACCGGAAAAGCCGGAACCATCCTCAACTTACAGTCCATTATCACCCGCGTGGATAGGCACAAAGAGCGGATCTCTCTCGTGACGTCGCAGCTCGAGCATCAGCAGTCCACTCTGAGCACTGCAGATTCCATTCTCGTTCGAGCGAAAGAGCTTGCGACCCAAGCGGCAAATGGGAGCCTGTCGTATCAAGACCGTGCGCTGCTCGGCGACGAAGTATTTCAGATCCGCGACCAGCTCGTGGCGCTTGCGAATACGAAATATCAGGGCCGCTATGTCTACGGGGGCAATGACGACGGAACACAGCCGTTTACCGCGTCCACCTACACGCAATCGCCAACCAATACGAGCGATCCCGCGTATTCGCGTTATGTTTATAATACCAGCGCCGGAGCGCAGGCGACCCGCACGGTAGATATCTCCGATGATACGTCCGTGAAGGTGAACACGCCGGGCGACGACATCTTCCAGAACTCGATTTCGGCGCTGGAGCGTCTGGGACGATCTCTGAAAGGCTACCGGACCACTCTTGGCGGAACCGGCCTGCCGAATGGTTTGGGAACTGCGTATACCCAACCTGCCGACTTCGCCGAGCAGACTCATGACATCATCACGGCGATGGATGCTCTCGACAGTGCGCGCACGAACGATATCATCGTCGAGGAGAGCGATCTCGGTGCCCGGTTGAACCGGATCGATCAGGTGTCGAGCATCCTCGATAATCTCAAGACCAGCACCGAGACCTCACGGGCGTCGCTTCAGGACACAGACATTTTCGAAGCGTCAGCCAAGTTCAGCAATCTGCAAAGCTCCCTCCAAGCGCTTCTCGCATCGGGCTCGCAAATCAATTCACTGTCTCTCTTGAATTATCTCTAAGCGCAGCAGGGGCGGCGCGCTCGCGATGTTTGAGAAGCGTTCTTGCGCTTCTTCGCTCAGGCTCGTCGAGCTCGCCTTGCAAACCGCAACGCCGCGGCAGATCCATCGAAATCAGGGTCACCGGTTCACGCGGGCGCATCCTCCCGCGGGGGGATTGCCGTCCCTTAGCCGTCCTTCGGATACCCGCTTACGCGATATTTAATCCTGTCTCGTCAAAACTATTTTTGCTATATCCGTCCTTGAACGCTTAAGATTCTCACGGACGAGAAATAGGCATTATTTGTCTGTTGATTCTCGTCTCTTTAGGTTCTTCTGCGACGCCGGTATCGATTCGGGGCTCTCGCAAGACATCCCCAAACGCAAAACTGGAAGTCGCTGTGTTAGCGTAAGACCGATCCTGCCGCGCGCGAGCTGTCCAATTGTTGGATATTCGATTGGCCACTCCAATCGGCCGGTTGGCTGATGTGTAGGGCGGGGCGACCGATGCAGGTCGAAAAGTTGTGCTGTTTTTTTTCGCTAGAAACGAACGGAGTCGTTGAATGCTTGTCTTGACGAGAAAACCAGGTGAAAGCCTCTATATCGGCGACGATATAAAGGTGACGTTGCACGGGATCCGCGGCAATCAGGTTCGAATCGGTGTGGAGGCTCCTCCATCCGTCCGGATCTACCGTGAGGAGATCTACCTGCAGATTCTGGAAGAAAATAAATCGGCAGCCAAGCTCGCCGAGTCTCCGGCAGACCTCGAAGGTGTCGCGAACGCCTGGAAGACAAAGCGTCCCGGATCGATCGGTAAGTTGGCAAAAGCCGCGAAAGGCGAGGGGGAGGATGACGGAGGGGCTGAGTAGCAGCCGCCGTTACACTAAGAACGTATGAGCGAAGAAAAAATAAAAATTGACTCAACGCGGTTCGGGCCGCTTGAAGTCCCGACATCGTCCGTCATTACGCTCATCGGCGGAATCATCGGCTTTCCGACTCTGACGAAATATACCCTGCTCGAATACAACCCGCCGTTTTCATGGCTGCAGAGCCTCGACCGCTCTGACATGGCATTTGTCGTAGTGAACGCTGCTGAATTCGGCGACGAATATTCCTTCTCGCTCCCGACGGGAGACAGGGACCTTGACCTCGGCGATGCCGATGACGTCGCCATCATCAACCTCGTTTCGGTACGACCGGACCCGATGATGACGACAGTCAACTTGAAAGCACCTGTCATCGTGAACCTGCGCAATATGCGTGGGCGGCAGGTGGTTCTCGACAATCCTCGGTTTCCTGTGCGCATGCCGCTCTGGGTCAACGAAGAGAAAAAAGACGGCAGCAAGTAACTTCGTTGCGCTGAGCTTTTCACTCTGAGGTCGATGCCCTGGAGCTGAGCCTTTCCGCACTTGGCGCAGATTCCTACTGTTCGTCCCTGCGCATTTCAAGCTACAATCTTGTCGATAAACACACTGAGAGTCGTTTCCATCCCGCGTGTCGATGAGAAAGTTGATTAGAAAACATCTCTTGGCAGTCGACCCGAGCTTAACCGCTTCAGGATGGGTGCTGTTCTCGCTCGACGATGCGCTGCCCAAAGCTGCAGGTGTGATTAGTCCTCCGGGCTCTGAGCAGCTGCTCGTTCAACGCTTCAACTTCTTGCAGTTAGCCGTCACCGAGGTCCTGAGAAAGCTCAATCTCGGCACTGGAGATCTGCTCGTCTGCGAGGGTCCGGCGCCCCTGGTTCGAAATCCGCAGAGCGCTCTCAAAGTGGAAGGGGTGCGGGGCGTTTTCGAGACCGTTGCCCGAAGTATGGGAGTACAGGTGCCGGGGCGGGTGAACCCGCGAACCGTCCAAAGCGAGATCCTGGGCATGCGCGGAAAGCAGCTCGCCCGGGTGACAGTGAAAGATTGGGCGCGAAGAAGCGCGATGCAGCTTTACGGGAGCCAGCTCGAGCGAATCCTGGCGAGCGGCGGAAACGGTCAAGGGGTACGCAAAATTCCGCAGGACATCATTGATGCAGCGCTCATCGGTGCACTGGCGGTCGCCCGAGTGCAGCTCGCACTGAAATCGGGTGCGAGCATCGACGATGTTTTCGCTGCGCAAGGTTCGCGTCGGCGGAGCTGGGGAAGCCGGAAATCATCCGGCTGGACCGAAGCCGAAGTGCGCAAACGATTCCCGGCGTAAGCAGATTCCTTGAGGCGTGATTCGATTTCGTTATGCTCTCACTTCAACGAACGCTGTTCGCTGTTTTGCTTTGCTGCTGCGCGGTGGACCTCGCTCTTGCTGAGCCCTCGGCTGCCGACGGCGGATTCCGGATCTGCACGCAAAATCTTTTTCGGTATGGCGATCGGTCCAAGGGAGGCGAGGCGCGAAAGGCGCGTCAGCGCGCAGACCTCATTGAACGATTTCAACGCGCCGACTGCGACGTGGTCGCGGTGCAAGAGGTCTACGGGGAGACCCCATCTCAGGCAAACGCTACGCTCGCGGAGCTCGCGGATGCTTGGAGCGCCTCGTCCGGCGAGAAAGTGAAGGCGCTTACCGGGGACAGCATCGACCCGTACATCCGTAGCGGATTTCTCGTCCGGGGCCGTGAACGAATCCTTTCCAGCCGAAGCTTCGGCGATGAGCCGCTTCCTCGACTCCAGCCGCTAGGGCCGGTGGGCCGCTTCCTTCGAGCGCCTGTTCTCCTCGTTGTCGAACATCCGGAAATGGACGGACAGCCACGGCGATTTGCGATTCTCAACATCCACCTGAAGTCGAAATCCTACTCGTTCAAAGATCCGACGGGGACCTCATTCGAAACAGTTCGGATGGAAATGGCAGAGGGGGTACGGAATATCGTGCGGCGCGAATTGAAAGCGCTGTCCCGCGACACCACGTTTGTGCTGGTCGGAGATCGCAATAGTGACCTCGACAGTGCAACGGCGGAGCTGCTCGACGGCGAGCGCGTGCTCAGTGATTTCACCGGGGGGCATTGCAGGCTCGATTCGGAGAATGAGCCGCAATGTGGCGACTTCGCGAAGCACGAGCCCGAGCTCATCGGGCTCTTTGCGCTGCGCCGAGATTCCTTCCCCGGTGAATATCAGGGCGGGAGCTACGAGTATCGGGGCAAACAGGAGCTGATCGACGAGATCTATGTCGCCCCCGGCAGCGTAGGGGCAGCGAAAAAGCCAAATGGACGTTTCTCCATTGCTTTCGAGGGCCAGTTCTATCACGGCAGCGATCACAAGCTGCTTTGGGCGGACCTCCGGCCCGGTCATTGAGACGCCTCAGCGGATCGGCTTTGTTAAATCACCGAAAAATGATAGATAATCCTTCGAAAAAAGCAGCCTGCTGGAGAATTGGGAATGTGGATTAAATCGTCCGGACCTCTCACGGAAAACGTATATCAACTGACGACGGCGCTCTCGACGCACTTTCTCGTCGGCGGTGAATGTGCTGCTCTCATCGACACCGGTGCCTCAGCTACTCATGAGCGCTTGGTCCAGGAGCTTCAAAAGTATCTCGGAGACAGTAGCGAGCTGAAATATATCTTTCTGACGCACGCCCATTTCGATCATGTCGGAGGGATCCCTTTCCTTCGCAAGTACGCTCCTCATGTTCAGGTGGTCGCGGCTCCGCTTACGGCACAGATCCTTGCCGATCCGGAATCGTCAAAGACCTTTTACGAAAAGAACAAACGTGTCGCTGAAGCGATGAACGTTCCGATGGAGATGTCATTCGAAGAATGGCGCGAGCTGCTCAAAGTGGACCGCATCCTCGGAGATGGCGATGTCATCGACCTCGGAGCGGATGTCGATGTGAAGCTTATCGGCTGCCCCGGTCACACCGAGGATATCGTCGCCTATTACATCCGGTCGGATTCTGCGCTCGCCGCAGCCGAAGCTATCGGGAGCTACGAAGGCAGAGACAAGCTGACTCCGTGCTTTCCTTGGAGCTATCACAACTATGTCATCAGCCTCGACCGCCTGGCGGGTCTCGAGGTGAAAGTTTTGGGACTGCCTCATGCGGGCGCGCTGACAGGCGAGCTTCCTGCAAAGTATCTGGTCGAGGCTCGGATTGCGGCGGATCGGTTCGCCGTATCGGTTCGCGAGCGGATCGAGCAGGGTGAGCTTGTCGACGAGATCTTCAATGCTCAGCTCCTCGAATGGGTAAGCCAGAATCTCTGTCCGGAAGGCCCGTTCGTCGACGAACAAGCAGCCACTCTCAAAGAGATGGTGCGCATTGTAGCGGAAAACAAGTAGCGGCGAATCAGACGCCAACAGCAACGCTGATGCGGACTGCGAACACAGTCCACATCGTGCCCCTGAGCACAGAGATGTCTCCGTGCTCAGAGCGCTGCTTACAGACTTGATTCAGGAACACCGGACCCATCGCTTCCGGTAACGCTATCTGCCGGCTCCGTGCTTCCGGTAGACCCTGCACCTGCGTCATTTGCCACCGGACCGCCAATCCCGATGTCGACTGGAATCGGATGACCGTTTCCGCGGTAAGCCGTTCCGGTGAACGCGAATTCGCAGGTTTGCACCGTGCTGCCCTGGTGACAGGTGACGGTGGAATTCCGCACGACGAAATTTGCGGTGTCCCGCTTAATGGAATCGTAGCGCCAGGTGACGTGCTCGGTGCATGTCGCTCCTTCGAAGAGGGCTCGATAGGGACGATCGGCCGCCACGCTGAACGAATCATCACCGGTGACGCTCCCGCTGAATGTTACAAGGCCGTTATCAAGAAGGACGGAATCGCCGTCCTGATTGACCAGGTGGTTGAATGAGATAAACGCGTACGTGTCTGAAATTGCTCCGCAGGTATCGTCGACGAGCGACGCACCACCGGACCAGACTCCGGCGAATTTATCGTTGCCGCCGCCGCCACCACCGCCACATGCCGCTAGCATTGTTGCGCAAACCGCAAGGAGTGCTTTCGCTCTCATATCTTTCCTCCATCTTCCGTTGTCACTGTACACTGCTCTATCTGCAGCCGCCCTTCCGGAGCGGCATATTCCGCAGGTGCTATTCCCTGCAGCTCTACCTCGAACTGTCCTTCGTGGCCGTCGACGATGAGCCGGATGCGACCGTTTTCGTCCGGTGCCCCATCAGCCGAGAAGTGCCCCTCTGCGTCAGTCAAAACCGCGGACCCTGATGCCGCGCTCGTGATCATGACTGAAGCTTCAGGCACGCCGTCGCCGCGGAGAAACACGCCGCAAACCTCATTGCCGCTCGCCCCTGCAACGGTCGCATCGTTCACGACTCCAGTGCCTGAGGTTCCGCCGCCGGAACAGGCGCACACAGCAAGCAAGAGAAGCAATGCGGCCTGCCGCAGAGCGGCGGTTTGCAAGATATTCACTTTGATTCCTCCTTCTCGACAAAACTGAAAGCCGTCAGGCTCACGCGAGCTCCGCCGGCCGCATTGGCCGGCGCTATATCAAGGTCGTATCGCGAGAGATATTTGCGCATTCGCGCGTGAAATTTCGAACCCTCCCAAAGGAGATGTTTGCGAATCTCGGGTAAGGCGTCGACGCGGATGTTGTCGAACTCGGTAGTGGCGTGAAGGTGCGGCGTTTCGGGTTGAAGTGTCACGTTCTCGTTCACCGCCGAAGTGATCTGTTCCAAGTCCCGTGCGAGCAGTCGATAGCTCTCTTGCGCGTCTTTGCGTGGAACGTAGGCGTGCGCTATGAGCTCGAGCCGCTCTCCGTTCTTTCCCTTCCGTTTTGCCGCCCCGAGGCGTTCAAGCTCGAAAAGCACAGTGCCGGGATTCAGGTCGCGGCTGACGGCATGAACCAGTTTTCTGAATTCCGCTGACGCTCCGGTTACAGTGAGCGCACGCGGCTTTCCCGTCGGAGAAAGGAAGCGACGATCGTGGAGCCACTGGCCAAGCACCCGGCTAACCAAGCTCGCCGCTTTTGGAGTCTGCTCCGTGCTGCCCGTCAGCCGCATGATATCTCTCCGATGGATGCCGGTGGCAGCGCTCAACCGGCTGATGTTCGCCTTCTCTCCCGCGCGTATAAGCTCTTCCTCGGCCACAGCGACGAAAGCAGCCTTGGCCGCCTCGAGCAGCTCTTGAATGTGCAGACCAGACCGGAGGGCGAACCGGACGGCCGGGCGAAGGAGAGCAGCGAGGAGCTTGAGCTGGGCGTTGGTCTTCATAAAGTGTGTAATTTACACACTTTGAGGATAGCCGCTCCGGGCTGTTCAGTCAACCGGTCTGTTTGACGCCGGAGATGGGCTTTGTTAGCGTTTCTTCCTCGCTCTTTTCGGATACTCCCAATCGGGCAGAACCGGTCGATGAACTGCGGCTTGGTCGTTCGAGCAATCCGCATGTTCCCTTGCTCTACGGTTCCGTTCACGAAAGAGAGGAGTCCCGATGCGTTCCACCCTTGGCACGTCCACGCTCGCGGAGATCCTGGGATTTTCCCCGCGCAAGATCTCCAAGCTGATCGATTCCGGTCATCTGAAAGGAAGGAAGGTCCCCGGCAGCCGGTTCCGCCGGGTTGATGCGGCGACCCTTCGCAGGTACTGTAAGGAGTTTGGCCTGCCGCACCACGTTTGCCTCGCGGCCGAGCCGACTCTGATCGCAGTGCTTTCGACGGATGCCAGCCTCGCCACCGAGGTCTCCGACGCGCTCCGCGATCTCGACGCTCATCTCGACGTGGAGGTTCGCAGGTTCGACTGCTCATTCGCGCTCGGGTCGACCTTCGCGTCGACGCGGCGGGTGGGGGCGATTGTGCTCGACCTTATCTCTCCGACTCCTCGCATCGAGTGCGTTCGGCGCGACATCACGCCGGCCCGGTTGGAACAGAAGCGCGCTGCTCTCGTCCTCCTTGAAGCTTGCCTCCCCGGGGCCACCGAGTGCTCACGCGCATCGCTGCCGACTCGACTGCTCGATGCGATTCCCAAGCGACGGCTCGCGGAAGACGACACGTGACTCCAACGTCATCTCGCTGAGACGAGGACAGGTTCCCCTGAAGGTTACGGCAGGGGAGCCTGCGCTCGTCCTACTCGGCGAATCCGGCGTTCGCGATTGAATTTTGGCTGGCGCGAGGAAAATAACCGATCATCGCTCCGAGCGCGGCTCCGCTGAGAGTCAGGCAGATCGTTAGATTATGTTGGAACGAATAAACAAGAAATCCGCAGAGAGCGACCGCTTCCCAGAGCGCAAAGGTAACGAGTCGTGCGCGAAAAAATGACCCGGGGGTATAACGCATCAACGAAATCGCGGGCGCCGCATCAGGTCGAAGGAGCAATCTTCCAATCGGCGCCGCGCTGACCAACAGTAGAAGCCCGACTGCCACTAAGATCGTACCGGTCTGATCGAGCGGTGCAGGTGCTGTGTCCGGCGCTGCACCGGAGCTGATGAACGGGATAATCCCCAAACCGACCACGGCAAAAATAAAGCTCAAACAGACGAGTTGGAGCACTTGGAGGGTTGGATCCTGCGGTTTCTGCATAGTGCCTCGAAAAATTGTCTCATCCTAACGTATCGCACGCCCCGCAGATACGAAAAGTTTGTATTCAGGGCCGCTGCTTGAGCTCGATGAGCAGGATCTCGGGTGGACAGAGGATTCGCACTCCAACAGCGCCGTATCCGACCCCATGATTCACATAGATGGCGGGAGGTTCTGCAGGCACGCTGAGTCCCGAGAAGAATTGCTTCTGCTTGGTCCGAGTGATGAGCGGCCCCCAGAACGGCAGGCAGATCTGTCCGCCGTGCGTGTGTCCGCATACCGTGAGATCGAAATGCTTCAGGTGCTCACGTTCTCCCGAGAGCGTGATGTCCGGGTTGTGAGAGAGCAACAACCGGAAGAAAGGGTCTGCACCGGATTGAGGGAGTAGGGAAGTCGAAGACGTCATCGGAGAAACTCGCTTCCGCTGGGCGCTCGGCAATCCGGCAGCTTCGGCCAGGTCCGGCTTGCCCCGCTTGAAGTCGTCGACCCCTGCGATGAGAAGAGTGCTGCCGCCTTTCTCGATGAACCTTCGCGAGTTCGTGAGCCAAGAGATCTCCTGCGGCAGCTTTCTGACGATGCTGCCGATTCCCTCGTGATAGTCATGGTTGCCAAAGACGGCATAGACTCCATCCGGAGCAGTAAGGTCTGAGAGCGCCCGACCGAGCTCTTCGGCGAGGCCGCGCACCTCTCGGCGGTATCGCGTCCAGTGAAACACCTTTGGGCTGACCCGTGTCCCCAAGATGTGCTTGAAGCCGAACCTCGTGAGCTGGACGAAGTCACCGGTGTAGAGCAGCGCGTGCGGCTTCAGCTCCTTCACGATGTGGAAGGCGCTCCTCAGGTGCGTGATCGCCGTAGCAGGGCCGAAGTGGAAATCAGTGAGCTGCACCATCCGGTAGCCGTGAAACGCGACCGGAAGCTCATCAAAGGACACCGTGAGGACATTGAGCGCAAACCGCCCGCGACGTTCCTGTCGCAGCTCGAACTGAATGTTGCTCACAGTGCGTTTACTTTACGACGAAGTTCACCAAGCGCTTCGGTACGACGATCTCACGAGCAAGGGTCTTCCCTTCGAGATGAGGAGCCACTTTGCTGCTCGATTTTGCAGCGGCAAGAAGCTCTGCGTCGGCGATCTCGGCGTCGACTTCGAGCGTGTCTCGCAGCTTGCCGTTGACCTGGACAGCGATCTGGAGCTTGTCCGCCTTGGCGAGCTCTTCACTGTAGGTCGGCCACGGTTCGTACGCGAGAGTCGCCGTCCCTCCGAGCTTTTCCCACAGCTCTTCGCCAAGGTGGGGTGCAAACGGAGCGAGGAGGAGCACAAAGGTCTTTGCAAAGGAACGAGGGATGGATTTTACCTCCGCGGCTTCGTTCGTGAAAGACATGAGCGCCGCAATCGCGGTGTGGAACTTCATCTGCTCGATGTCGTTCGTAACCTTCTTGATTGTTCGGTGAAGCGATTTCTCGAGTGCCGTCACTTGCGGAGATGCAACAGCTCCGTCGACGAACACATCCTTGATGTTGCCTTGCTGGTCGACCAAGAGGTTCCAGACACGATTGAGGAACTTGAATACCCCGCCTGCAGATTTCGTGTTCCACGGCTTGACCTGTTCGAGCGGCCCCATGAACATTTCATACATGCGAAGCGTGTCCGCTCCGTACTCGCGGATCATGTCGTCCGGATTGATGACGTTGCCTCGCGATTTGGACATCTTCTGATTGTCTTCGCCTAGGATCATCCCTTGGTTCACGAGCTTCTGATACGGCTCTGGCGTCGAAACGTGTCCGAGATCAAAGAGAACATGATGCCAGAAACGAGAGTACAGCAGGTGCAACACGGCGTGCTCGACGCCGCCGACGTAGAGGTCGACAGGCATCCAGTAATTCTCAGCCTCTTTGCTCCACGCGGCCTTCTCGTTTTTTGGATCGAGGTAGCGGAGGTAGTACCAACAACTCCCTGCCCACTGAGGCATTGTATTCGTTTCGCGCAGCGCCGGTTCACCGGTCTCTCGGTCGGTGACGTTGACCCAATCAGTGGCTCGCGCAAGCGTCGGCTGGCCGTCTTCGGTCGGTTGATAGCGCTCAACTTCCGGGAGAAGCACCGGCAGCTCGCCGTCGGGAAGCAGCTTCGGACCGTTCTTCGTATGAATGATTGGGAAGGGTTCGCCCCAGTAGCGCTGACGGCTGAACAGCCAGTCGCGCAATTTGTAGTGAACCTTCACATCTCCGAGCTTCTTCTGCCGAATGTACTCGATGACAGGACCGCGCCCCTTGTCCCAGCGCATTCCTTTCACCTCTTCCGGGCTCTGCAAGATCCCGTCCGGCTCGAGGTAGTGAACCTCGAGATTTCTGACCTTTTCAGCAAGCTCAGGATCTTCGGGCAACATCGCGACCCGCAGCGGGATGTTGTACTTCTTGGCGAACGCGAAGTCGCGAGCGTCGTGAGCGCTACAGTTCACGATGCCTGTTCCGTAGTCGGCGAGAACGTAGGATGCGATCCAAAGCGGGAAGTCTCCGGTGCCGAAAGGATTCTCGACATATCTTCCGGTGAAGATCCCCTCCATGTCCTTTTCAAAGTCGAAGCGTTGAGCGAGCTTCTTCGCCTTGATGTATTCGACGAACTCGAGAACTTCCTTCTCGTGCTTCGTGCCCTTCACGAGCTGCGGGACGAACGGGTGCTCAGGCGCGATAACCGTGAACGTCTGCGCGAGGAAGGTCTGCGGAATGGAGTCAAACACCTCGAACTGGATGTCGAGATCTTTGATCTTTTGCCGGAAGTTAATCCCTTCGCTGCGGCCGATCCAGTTGCGCTGCATCTCCTTTACACTCTCGGGCCAATCGAGGCTCTCGAGACCTGCGAGGAGTCGCTCAGCGTAATCGGTGATGCGGAGGACCCACTGACGCATCGGCTTACGAATTACCGGATGCCCGCCGCGTTCGCTCTTTCCGTCGATGACCTCTTCGTTGGCGAGCACCGTGCCGAGAGCGGGGCACCAATTCACTGGAACGTCGTCCATGTAAGCGAGCCCCTTTTTGTAGAGCTCGGAGAAGATCCACTGCGTCCACCGATAGTAGTCGGGATCGCAGGTCGCGATCTCGCGGTCCCAATCGTATGAGAACCCGAGCGCCTGAATCTGGCGGCGGAAAACGTCGATGTTTTTCCGGGTCGTTACGGCAGGGTGGGTTCCGGTTTCGAGAGCGTACTGTTCTGCGGGTAGCCCGAATGCGTCCCAGCCCATCGGGTGCAGGACGTTGAAACCGCGCATGCGTTTGTAGCGGGCGAGGATGTCAGTGGCCGTGTACCCTTCGGGGTGGCCGACGTGTAGACCGGCACCGGAGGGATAAGGAAACATATCGAGGATGTAGTACTTCGGCTTCTCCGTGTCGATCTCGACCCGGAAGGTCTTGGTTGAAACCCAGTGCTTCTGCCATTTCGGCTCAATCTCCGCGGGGGAGTATTTACCGGGGTTTGATCCGCTGTTTGCTGCGCTTTCCACTTACGAAAGGTCTCCACACGATAATACGACTTGCTTACGCGCCGGATGGTAGCGAAATAGGTCGCAAAAATCTACAGGCGTTCTGGAAGTTTAAGGCGGGGTAACGGCTTTGCCTTGCCTCCTCTGTCGCGCTATGTTCTTAAAACGGGGGTAGTCCGTCGTGGGAATCTAAATTTATGTTGCAACAGTCCGAATTCAACCGCATTTCTTCAACCACCGCACATTCGTCGTCGGTTCGCACGACGGCTCAGCGATCAGTGACCCGTGCGCGCGGCGCGATCCTCGCGCTGGTCGCGTTGCTCTGCGCCGGTTGCGGGTATTCATTCCAAGGAAGCGGCTCGATTCTCCCCCAAGACATCAAAACGATTGCGATTCCTTTGGTCGAGAATAATACCACCACGCCGGGCCTCGGTCAGCGATTCACAGAAGCGCTTCGTTCACGCTTCGACCGCTACGGCGCGGTTCGCGTCGTCGAGGATGAAGCCGGTGCGGATGCCGTGTTCCGTGCGAAGATCGACAATGTCGATTCGCGGGTGAGCAACGTAACTTCAAACACCGATATTGAGCTCGAGTCCGAATTGATTTTGACAGTCTCTGCAGAGCTCCGCCGACGAAACGGTCAGCTGCTCTACCGTAACTCAGGCATGAACATCTCTGATTCCGCGGCGAGTGTCGGTAACGTCGTCGTCACTTCGAGCTCACAGTTTGCGCAGAGTGGAATTCAGAGCAGCAGCCTCGACACGCTCAGCTCACGTGAAGTTGCGCGCGGTCAGAGCCGACAGGTACTCGACGACCTGCTCGATGAAGCTTCCCGCCGACTCTATCTCGAGGCGGTAGCCGCCGATTTCTAAGGCGTAACCTCCGTCCGTAAGTACGCACACTCGATACTTTCGTCCTGTTGCGCTGTGTCGGCAGCCTCGAGTTGTGCGACCTTATCGGAAAAGATTGCGAACTTATCCGTTCATTCGCCCTCAGGGTATCTCCTACGCAAATCCGACCTGCTATTATGGGATGAGCTTCTCAATCGGTTGAGGTTCTAACCGTGCGGATCTCTCTCGGTAGGATCGGATCGCGATCCGTTTAAATTACTTGCGCCCCGTGCGCGCGCACGCTAACAGCCCGTATTCGTTGAGAGGTAAGTAGTACACTCGGCTCTGGCCAGCATCTTGCATTTTGAGCTGCCTATAGTTCGGATTTGCATAATGTCGCTTAACTCACGTTCCTCTTCGCTGTCGAAAGCAAGCTTGGCGAAAGCTGCGCAACAGCTCTCGCTTGCGTGGTTTCCTGCAAATCCGCAGATCGTCGACCTCGTGCGACATCGATTTCAGGAAAGCTATTACGTAGATCGGCGGGAGCTGCTCATTGAAGATCTGCGCAGCGACTGCTCACTCTATCTCTATTGCATCCGCGAGCTGCTTACACTGCTCCGGGATACCAGAAAAGAGGGCGACAGAGGCGTGAGCCATCAGGAGCTCTCGACACTTCTCGTCGACGCTTCGCTGGAGCAGATTGAAGAGGCTCTCGCCCTCGGCAGGAAGAACATCTCGGTGCACTCACTGAAGAGCATGTCAGAATCGCAGGCCGAAAGGCTCGAAGAGAGCCTCCTCAGCGTCAGCACTGCCGAGCTGCTCGCCGAAAAGGTCGGACTGTCTGCGACGCTGGGTTTCAACGCTGCTCTGCTTCGGCAGTTGGGCTTGACGCTCATCGCTTGGAACTATCCGAACGTCTATCGGCAGGCTCTGGACGCAGTATGCGAAGGGCGCGATGAGCTGAACCTCGAGCTCGATAGCGCAATCCATTCGTCGGTGGGATTTTCCCCAGGGATGCTCGGGATGAAGCTCGCGCAGCTTTGGGGGTTGGCGGATAACGTTGCCGATGTCATTGGCGCCAATGCGACACTCGAGAAAGCGCAATCGTCTGAAGCCGTCCGAGGGGCGGGAGACGGACAATCGAGGGCGTTGCTGCACATCTGCGCAGTGGGCGAAGCGTTTGCGCGCGCAAATAACCCTGAGCGGTATCCTACAGCGCGGGCCGACTGGCGTGTGGCGGAAGCCGTCATCAAGAGTCACCTCGGGCCGGAGGGGGTGCGTTCGATACAATCCAAGGCGTTACAGCTCCGCGGGCCGTATGCCTCACAACTTCCGGCGCTCTTCCGTCTGAGCGACTTCGAGACTGAGCGCACCGAGTCTCAGGACGGCCAGCCTTCGGGGTCGGCTTACGAGGCGAATGTCTTCCTCAAAGCTTGCAGCCGTCCGATCCGCGACAAGTTCTGGCCGGTGTATGAGAAGCTGGGCGAAACGGTATCGGGTGAGCTGCTGCGCGAGTTCGCTCATTCGTTGCTTCCGTCGCTCGGGTTCGATGTGTCGTGCTATTTCGTCGTTGACCCCGCCCGGGGCGAGCTCTGTCCGGCTCTCAAGGTGGGCAATCCGTCTTTTGTGCGGGCGAAGGCCGTGAGCATGACGGATCCGAAAAGCGCGCTCAATCCAGTCCGTGTTGCGCTCCATAGAAAGGCGCCGATCTCCGGTCAGGGGATTGTTGGACAGGCAGACAAGACCTTCTACGTCGGCTCCATCGGTGTCGACCACGGCGTCGGCGTGATTTACGCTGAGTTGTCACCGCAGGCGTCGGCGGATGTTCGCAAAAATCCGACGATGGTGTTCCAAGCGCTCAGACGGTGTTTAAACGACCTGCTCCTTCTGAGACCAGAGGAGTCCTAAGGCCGCAAAAAGCTGGAAATTGTTGAGAATTGGTTGTTTGTGAAGGTCGTGGTATGACTTCACCTACACCTTCGCGTCCTCTGCGTCCCCTGCGGTTGCGTTCAATGAATAAATGCAGCCACAGGGGACGCAGAGGACGCGGAGCGGATGTTTTGGTGAAGATACGCTTTGAACATCGCGCACTCGAAAACCTCTTCGCTCACCTCAGCCGCCCACGCCGCGGCCCGCCGCCGCGCCATCGGTTCTCATCTCTCGGACGAGAGAGGGCAGGGGATGGCGGAATTTGTGATCATTGCCATCACGCTGCTCTTCACGCTTCTCGGTGTCATTCAGATGGCGCTTGTCCTGAATGCGTTCTCATTGGTGCGCTATGCCGCGTACAATGCCGCTCGGTCCGCGATCGTGAACGGCGCGGATCAGGAAAAGATGGAAGAAGCCGCTCGCGTTTCGTTGCTCGCAACTTTCCCGAGCCATGGTCGAGCCGATACGCCCCGCGGTTTCGAAGAGAATTATCTCGGTGCTGTTGCGACGGATAAAATTCCGACCCTCAATTATTTCGGTGAGCCGATCACGAAGGTGGAGGTCGTTCACAAGGACGGAATCCCCTGCGGCGAAGTGGTTACCTTCGACGACCCGGTGGATGCTGAAAAGTCGACCATCACCGTGAAGGTGACGCACTATTATGAGCTCGTAGTGCCGCTCGTCGGTCGGATGCTGTTCTACATCTACGAACAGATCCACAATGGCCTCGGCTACCAGGGCGAAACGATGAACGAAGTGGCGGCAATTACGGACAAGAAACGCCGAATCAGTGGACAATACAGGGACATCGAATACCGTATTCCGCTGGTCGGTGTTTACACGATGCGTATGCAGTCCGACTACGCACCTCCCGGTTGCTCCTAACCGCGGCACGACTTCAACACATGAGCTTGGAAACAACGATTCGAAGCGATACGGCTGAGCGGCATCGGAAAAAATATCTCAGCAAGAATCCAGTGCAGCGCTATGTGCTCAACCGGCTCTTTGATCGGATCGCAGCGTTGCTTCGTTCCGACCCCCCGGATTCTGTTCTCGATGTGGGGTGCGGTGAGGGCTTTTTTTTGCGGGAGATGCGTGCGCGAGGTGCGCTCGTCGGCCGCTACACGGGCATCGACCTTCGCCCGGACGCATTGAGTGAAGCCGCCGCACTCCATCCCGGCGAAACCTTTTTGAACGTCGATCTGCTCGACTGGGACCAAGCACCTCGCTCCTTTGATCTCATTATTGCCTCGCAGGTTTTGGAGCACTTGCCGAACCCGGAGCCGATGCTGCGACAGATTTGCCGGCTGGCGAAGCGCTCGGTGTTGGTGACCGTGCCGCTCGAACCGTACTTCCAGCTGATGAATTTATTACGAGGAAGAGATCTGTGCCGCTTGGGGAACCATCCGGAACATGTTCAGCGCTGGACTTTTTCCGGGATTCAACGGACACTTAGCCCGTGGTTGGTCTGTGAATCGGCTTTCCGGGTCTTCCCGTTTAGCGTTGTCTACGGGAAACCTCGAGGAGGGAGCGGCGGTTGTGCCCAAGAGGGGTCAACCGGGTAGGCCGCCCCGATCGCCTGCTGTTTTCAATCATCACGCAGACAGTCGAAATGCGATACCTTGGGTTTGTCTGAGGGCGGGTTTGTCTGAGGGCGGAACTGTCTGAGGGCAAGGGGCTCGCGAGCTTCGGAGATGTTATGAAGAAATATGTCGCTGACAGTCTCTCCTTTGGAAATCTACTCTGCGGTGCGGGGTCGATCGTCGCGTCGTCCACCGGCCGCTTCAATTTAGCGATGATACTCGTATTTGTTGGTGCTCTCCTTGACGGACTGGATGGAGCAGCGGCGCGAGTCTTCGGCGGAACACGTTTCGGCGTAATTGCCGACGATCTCGCCGACGGCGTTACGTACGGCATCGCTCCGGGAGCAGCGCTGTATTTTCTGCTTCCTGGGATCGAGGGGATTGTGCTCGGGATTACCTATGCCCTTTTTACGATCTGCCGTCTTGTGTATTTCACTCTCAACAAAGATTCGAGCGACCCCAACTATTTTGCGGGTGTGCCCAGTCCGACCGGTGGGGCAATTGTGATGTCGACAGTGGTGAGCCTCGGCCAATATCCGGCGCTGGTCGGCCTTCTTGTTGGAGCCGCGTGTGCATTCATGATCTCCTTCGACACTGCATATCGGCATATGGGACGGCTGCTCGCCTATCGCCGGAAAGCACTGCTCTACATCATGCCGATTTATGTCGTTCTCGCAATCGCAGCCTATCTGCTCGGACTGCGGTTCCTTGTCGCGATTATTCTCGCGGCCAATCTAGGTTACGCACTATTCCCTGTCGCTGCCCATTTCAGAGACGTGCTGGAGGACGAGCCGGAGCCGGCGACGGCTCAGGGATAAAGCCTTTTAGCTGAGCTCTGTTGCTCTGGGGAAGGCACTTCCGTTCGCAGGATGAGCATGCGCTTCGAGCAGCTTCGCGACATCGTCGCGGATCTCTCGATGGATCAACGCGGCGTCCCGGTTTCCGTTTACCATCACGAATCCAAACTCGTCCTTCATCTGGTTACACTGCTGAAATAAACGGTTCTGATAATAGATGAAGCACTGATGCATATCCCCGTTACGCTGGATATCCATTCCTGACTCCCAATAGTTCAGCATGCCGTTTTTTTGCAGGCTCCGTTCGGCGAGGATTCTCGGACTCACCTTGAGGTAGAAGATCATGTCCGGCACGAGCGCGAATCCGTAGACTCCGCGGATCCATGCCGGATCGGCGCCGCGAACGATATCGCGAGCCATGAGAGTATAGATATAGCGATCGGCGATAACGACGAAGCCGGCCCTCAAAGCCGGAATCATGACGGTTTCAAGTTGATCGGCGAAGTCGGTCGCGTAGAACAGGCCGAGTGTGCGCGGGCAAAGTACGTTACTTTGCATCGCCTCCATCAGCTCACGCCCCACGAGCCGGGAACGCTTCAAACCGACTTCGATCGCAGGATATCCCAGTCGTTCCACCGCATCGCGGAGGAGCTGACACTGCGTTGTTCTTCCCGCGCCGTCCCCGCCTTCGATGACGATGAGCGTACCTTTGAGCGCCTGGAGATCGACGTCCGGCAGCGCATGCCGATAAAATCTCTTGCTCAACATCTCTCTCTCCTCCTGTTCGGCCAGCGAAAACGCGAAAGATTGATATTCGATTGGACCAGATTCCGAACCTGCTGCTGCTGTTCCTCGGGAGGTTTCACCGCATCGATCACGACGAAATTGTATTTCGCGATGGAGCGGTGATACTCGTCGTAGATCATTTTTTGAAAGAGCTTGAAGCTCTCTTCGATGTTCTCCGAGAGCCCCAAGTCCATTCCGGCTTCGTGAAACTTGAGCTGCGGCCGTCCGGTCAGGATCCGGTCGAGCGCCACTTCCAGAGGAACGTTGAAGAACAGCGTGATGTCAGGGTGTCGGACAAATTGATACAGTGTTTCGATCCACTCCTGATTGCATCCGCGGACCACGTCGCGGACGAACGCGGTGTAGATATACCGGTCAGCGAGCACTATGTAGCCGGCGCGCAGAAGGGGCAGTATCTGTCGCTCGTAGCGATCTGCGAAATCGGTAGCATGAATCAATGAGAATGTTGTCGGGGTGAGAAGCTGGCCTTTTTTTCCGCGCCGCGTTGCCTTCTTCACGATTGCGGAAGAGTTCCACTCCGTGAAAAAGACCTTGTATCCCTCGAGCTCCATCCAACGTTTGAGCAGCGAGATCTGCGTCGATTTTCCGCTCCCGTCGAGGCCTTCGACAGCAATCAGCTTTCCGGGAATCTGCTCGGCTTTCGGTTGGAGAACGGAATGGTCATCTGAATGTTGCGAATGTTCCATCGGAGACTTCCCGTGTTAGATTTCTGTTAGGACCGCGAGAGGGGAGCGCTTGGTTCAGAGCATTCTCTGATTCCCGGGCCATTCACGAGCCACATGCTTCACAGCGTCTCCACGACGATATCCCGTCCGAAGAAATCCTCGAACAGCTTCCCCTTTTTCTTTACGGCCCACGTCTCGAGAACCATGTCGCCTTCGCCGGACAGGCTGAAAACAGCCCTCTTTTCACGCAAATCTACCTTAACCGACTTGATCAGGGAAGCATGCTCCCGATCGAGCGCATCAGCCACACGGAGAATGGCGGCGAGAGCAGTAACGGGATTCCGGTCGTCGGGCAGCAGCCGAGCGAACTCCGGATGCTCGAGCTTCGGCGCCGCCTTGCGATGATAACGGGCGATTGCTGCGACAACGTTCTGCTCACGAGGCAACAGACCAACGATGTGACAGGCGGAGATCAGATATCCGGAATGTTTGTGGTGTCCGGTATAACTGACGTACTGTCCGATGTCGTGAAGGATTGCGGCCAGCTCGAGGAGGAGCTTGTAGCTTTCGTCTAGCCGGTGAACATCCCTCGTCTGCTCAAAGACGTCGACGGCGAGGCGGGAAACGGTTTCCGCGTGCTGCTCGTGGTACGCGTATTTTCTGCCAAGCTCCCGAGCGAATCCGACGAGCTGCTTCCGCCTTTGAACAGTCGTGCGCTTCGCCGTTCCGGAAAGCAGCTCGAGACAGATTCCTTCTTTCAGGCCCACACCGGGGATGAGCAACGAGTCAACTTTGGCCTGCTGCATCACGCCTTGAACGACGGCTGTCGCTGGAAACAACACGTCTGCGCGGTCCGGCCGCAGTCCGAGCTTGTCGATCCGTTCCTGATAGGAAAGAGCTTGAAGCTTTTCGAGAATACGCCCGATCTCGTCGAGACTGACCTGGTCTCCGCTTTTCATGTCAAGCGCGGTCCGGCGCAGCTCGCTCAGACATTCGATGTTTCCGCCGGTGCCAATCGCGATGTCGAGCTTTTTACCCCTCAGCTCACCGGCGATCTGCTGTTTGATGCCTTTGGAGTACTCCCGAATGAGTCGATCAAGAGCTTTGGTCGGCTGCTTTTTGTCCTCGAGGAGCTTGATGAGCCGAACGGTGCCCATCGGAGCGCTCTCTGAGTTGACGATGTCCCCGTGGTCGACGATCGTCACCTCGACGCTGCCGCCGCCGATGTCGATGAGAAGAGCGAGCTTCTCCGAAAGATCGATCTTTTCGGTGACCGCAAGCCCGATCAGCTCAGCCTCCTCTTCCCCCCGGATAATTTCAACGGAGATTCCGGTCAACGTGCGGATCTGTTTGAGAAACGAATCGCGGTTCCGCGCCTCTCGAAGGGCGCTCGTGCCGACCGCTCGGAACAGTGCGACATGATGCTGTGCGAACAGTCGTTGAAATTTGTGGAAAGCTTCGGCGACGAGGCGCGTGGTATGTTCGGAGATGGTCCCTTCGCTGAAAACGTCCGAGCCGAGCCGAATCGGCTCTCGCACGCTTTCGATGACGACCAGCTTTCCTTTGTCGTTCTTCGTCGAAACGGCCGCACGAATGGCGTTCGATCCGATATCAATGGCGCCTACATTCTCCATGCCCGAGCTCCTTCGTCTTCGACCATACACCGCACGGTCGGTAAACAAAAGGAGCTCTGCGTCCAGCACTACGGCCTCGCGAGCTGCCGTGGCGGACGCGGCGCAGAAGGGAAGTTACTGGTTAACCGCTGGAACCAAGCTTCTCCGTTGCATCGGCTCGATTGAAAGCTTGCCGTCGCGCACACTTATGTAAATGTGTGCGCCGTCTTCGATCTCACCGGAGATGATGGACCGGGCGATTGCAGTCTCCAGGTTTCGCTGGACGAATCGCTTCAACGGACGTGCGCCGTAGGCCGGTTCGTAGGCCGCGTTCGCAATGAACTCCGCAGCTTCCGGCGTAATCTCGAGCGAGATGTGGCGGTCTTCGAGACGCTTTCGTACCAGGTCGAGCTGGAGCCGGACGATGCGCACCATTTCTTCGAGCGTCAGCGGACTGAACATGACGACTTCGTCCACCCGGTTCAAAAACTCGGGCCGGAAGCTTCGTCGAAGCTCGTCCATTACCTTCGTCTTCGCCGCTTCATTGATGTCGCCCTTCGAGTTCGTCCCTTCAAGGAGGTGATGCGACCCGATGTTGGACGTCATGATGATAACGCAGTTTTTGAAGTTGACTGTGCGACCTTGGCTATCGGTGACCCGGCCGTCATCGAGGATCTGAAGGAGCACGTTGAACACGTCCGCGTGAGCCTTCTCAATCTCGTCGAATAAGATGACCGAATACGGTTTGCGGCGGACTGCTTCTGTAAGCTGTCCTCCCTCTTCGTAGCCGATGTATCCCGGAGGTGCTCCGAGCAAGCGGGAAACCGTGTGCTTTTCCATATACTCGCTCATGTCGATCCGAACCATATTGTCTTCGCTGTCGAAGAGCGATTCGGCCAACGCGCGCGCGAGCTCGGTTTTGCCGACACCCGTCGGTCCAAGGAAGATGAATGAGCCGATCGGACGTTTCGGATCCTTGATCCCGGCGCGAGCGCGGATGACCGCATCGGCCACGAGATCGACTGCCTCGTCCTGTCCGATGACACGTTCGTGGAGCACCTCGCCGAGCTTCAGGAGCTTCTCACGTTCGCCCTCGACCAGCTTCGTGACCGGGATCCCGGTCCAGCGAGAAACGATTTCTGCAATCTCGGTTTCTGTGACAACTTCGCGGAGCAACCGTTCCGAATCGTCGTTTTCGAGCTTCCGCTCCTCTTCGTCGAGCCGCCGTTCGAGCTGCGGAAGCCGGCCGTGTTTCAATTCGGCCGCTTTGTTCAGATCATACGCGAGCTCTGCGCGCTCGATCTCCCGACGGAGCAGCTCCAGCTCTCCGCGAAGAGCCTGGACGCGGTTGATCGCGACCTTCTCAGAGTCCCACTGGGCACGCATCGAGTCGGATTGCGCCTTCAGATCGGCGAGCTCCTTCCGCAGAGCCTTCAGGCGTTCGGTGCTTGCCTTGTCTTTTTCGTTCTTGAGTGCAGCCTCTTCAATCTCGAGCTGCATTACCCGACGGGTGACTTCATCGAGCTCGGCCGGCATCGAATCCATCTCGGTGCGGATCATCGCGCACGCTTCGTCGATGAGGTCGATCGCTTTATCCGGCAGGAATCGATCGGAGATGTAGCGATGTGAAAGAATCGCTGCAGCGACAAGCGCGCCGTCCTGAATCTTTACCC
Source organism: Bdellovibrionota bacterium (assembly GCA_046328905.1). GTDB lineage: Bacteria > Bdellovibrionota_C > UBA2361 > SZUA-149 > CAZDWZ01 > JAXLVP01. Next base: position 1,242,432 of record JAXLVP010000001.1, on the reverse strand, counting down.
CGTGGTGAACCTCGAAGCGTTCCTTGAGACCGCGAAGGATTGAGATCGTGTCCTCGACCGTGGGCTGATCGACGATGACCGGTTGGAAACGGCGCTCGAGAGCAGCATCCTTCTCGATGTGCATCCGATACTCGTCGAGTGTCGTCGCTCCAATACAATGGAGCTCTCCCCGAGCGAGCATCGGCTTGAGCAGATTTCCGGCATCCATTGCGCCGTCACTCTTTCCGGCTCCGACGATGAGGTGCAGCTCGTCGATGAAAAGAATAATCTTCCCCTCTGATTCTTTTACCTCGTTGAGAACCGACTTGAGCCGCTCCTCGAACTCGCCGCGGAACTTCGCGCCGGCGACGAGCGCGCCCATGTCCAACGCAAAGACAGTACGGTCGCGCAGACCTTCAGGCACGTCGCCACGAACGATTCGCTGAGCGAGCCCTTCGACAATGGCAGTCTTCCCGACTCCAGGCTCACCGATAAGGACCGGATTGTTCTTGGTTTTTCGCGAGAGGATCCGGATTACCCGACGGATCTCGGCATCCCGCCCGATGACAGGGTCGAGCTTACCGCGATTGGCTTCCTTAACGAGGTCACGCCCGAACTTCTCGAGGGCTTCGTATGTGCTTTCAGGGTTTGCGCTTTGAACACGTTGGTTTCCGCGCACGTCGGCAAGAGCTTTCAAGAAGCGATCGCGCGTGATCTTGAATACCTTGAAAAGCTCCGAGCTGTCGGTCCGGCCAGGTTCGGCGAGCAGCGCAAGCACAAGGTGCTCGACCGAGACATACTCGTCTTTCATCCGCTTGGCTTCGTCTTCGGCTGCGACAAGCAGCTGATTCAGCCGACCGGTGATCATGACCTTTCCGGGCTCGACGCCCGGCCCGCCGACCTTGGGCCGCTTTCCCAGGATGGTGTTCAGCTGGTCGCGAAAGCTCTCAACCGGTACGTCCATCTTTTTGAACAGCCGGGGCAAGAGCCCGTCTTGCTGCTCGAGAAGTGCGAGCAAGAGATGCTCGCCATCGACGCCTTGATGACCCATGCGGGTCGAAATCGACCCGGCCAGATGGAGAGCTTCTTGGCACTTTTGCGTTAGTTTATTTACGTCCATACTGTTTCGATCTCTCGCTGCGTCTAGTGTTATGAATTTTCTCTCGGATTGAACTGCGACACTTCGGCCAGCTCGCCGAAAAGTCTGCGCTCTTCGTCAGAGAGCGTCTTCGGCGATACGATCTTCAGCTCGACAAGCATGTCTCCGCGCGCGGTCCCGGATTCGGGCAGGCCCTTGCCGCGCAAGCGGAGACGCTGCCCGGTCTGAGAACCCGGCGGGATCGTCAAGGTCACGTTTCCGTCAAGCGTCGGAGCCGTAACTTTAGCACCGAGAGCAGCTTCCCACGGACTTACCGGAAGGACAGACACGATGTTTGTTCCTTCGAGCTTCAGCTTCGGATGCGGCGAGATCTGCACGTTGAGCAAGAGATCGCCGTTCATACCGCCGCCGACGCCCTTACGTCCCATACCTTTCAATCGGATAATCTTGCCGTCGGTCGTGCCGGCAGGGATCTTGACGTTGTAATTTTTCGTCTTCAGCTCGGCGAGGCCCTGCTCGTTTCGCTCGGTCATCGTGAGCGAGATTGTTTTCGTCGCTCCTCGATACGCGTCTTCGAGCGAGATTGGGATCGTCGCGGTCTGATCTTCGCCGTCTTGTTCAAATACCTGCTGGCCTCCGAACATCCCTGAGCCGCCGCCGAAGCTTCCGCCGCCAAATCCTGCAGCGCCGCCGGTTCCCCCGAAAAGCGTGTCGAAGAAATCACTGAAGCCGCTATTGCCGCTGAACTGGAAAGTCTGCGCACCACCCGGTCGTCGTCCGGTGCGAGCGCGCGGGCCCTGCTGACCTCCCGCATACTGGCGGAAGATATGTTCGAATCCCGGCGGGGGTTGGAACTCTTGCCCAGCCTGCCAGTTCTCTCCGAGCAGATCGTATCTTTTGCGTTTCTCGGGATCGCTCAGAACTTCATTCGCTTCGTTGAGCTGTTTGAACTTGTCCTCTGCGCCTTGCTCTTTATTTACGTCGGGGTGGTATTTCCGCGCGAGCTTCCGATAGGCTTTCGTAATATCCGCCTGCGACGCATCACGCGGAACGTCGAGCGTTTTATAGTAATCTTGAAATTTGACCGACATGACCTCTCTTCAGCTACGGGTCTTTTGCCCCGACACTCGATGCGGCTCGAGGAAGCGGAAGCGCCGTCCGGCGCGTCAACCCTGCTGTTGATATAAGCATCGGTCGATGCTTTGTCAAAGCGCTAGTCTTCGGAATTAAAAGCACAAAATACTTCTCCGGCGCAGGTTCCGATTTCGATTTTGAGTTGCGCTGTCCCGTGCTACACCGAAGAGATGTCCGGTCCCGCAGAACTGCTCTTCCCGCTGATTTGGAGTGTCCTTCCCAAGCCGTTGCGTGAACGGTTCAGTGCGCAAATTCTCTCGTACCGCGCTCGGACATCAATTCAGGTCCCGGTTTCGAACGCTGTAGTATTTACTCGCGTCGAGGCGCAAAAAAAGCAGTTTCGCGCTCAGCTCCATCCCGAGATTTCGCCGAATCCGGCTGAATCGCTTGAGCTTCCTGCTTATTCTCTGCTCAGCACGTGCTTCAACGAGCGCGGCTCGATCGCCAAGCTGCTCGAGTCCGTGCTCAGCCAGCAACATCTCCCCGTGGAGCTAATCATCGTGGACGGGGGTTCCACCGATGGAACTCCTGATGAAATCGAGCGCTTCATGGCCGAGCGCGCCGAAGCGCGTGGGGGACTGCCATTCAGGCTTCGAGTTGAACGCGGTGCCAGGTTGAACATCGCCGAAGGGCGCAATCGCGCGGCCGCGTTAGCGTCGGAGCAGATCCTCGCCTTCACTGATGCAGGTTGCGAGCTCGATCGTTTCTGGTCCGAGCGATTGCTGGAGCCGTTTGCACGCCTTCCAGAGTTGGAGGTATCGATGGGGTGGTATCGCGCGATCACTGAAGATCCATTCTCGGACGCGATGACGACCTATCTGGTTCCGCAGCTCTCCGCGGTGGAGCCGGCGACATTCCTTCCGTCGGCTCGGTCGATGGCAGTGACCGCCGACTCCTTCCGGCTGACCAACGGTTTTCCTGAGTATCTTTCTCTCGCAGGAGAAGATTCGCTCTTCGACTACTACCTGAAATGCGCGGTGCGGAAGGTCGCATTCGTTCCAGACGCGGTTGTGTTTTGGCATTTTCCGAAAAGCGCGCCGCGAATCTTTCGGACGGCTAAGAACTATGCTCAAGGCGACGCCGAGGGTGGAAAGCTCTTTTGGCAGTACTATCTCAACCTGAGCGAAGTGCTTGCAAAAGTATGCTTCGAGCTTGCGATCTTTCTCTGTTTCGGGCTGCTCTCCGATCTCACTCGGCTTCGGCCGCTCTTGTATGTCGGCGCCGTTTTCGCCGTATCGGGCACGATCCGATATCTCTTCACTCTCTTCCGATATCACCCGCTGCGTGGCGCAGGTTTTTTGAGCGCCGGTGGTATACGGAAGCTGCTCGCGGTGCAGCTCATGGTGTGGGCGCAATTCGTCGGATTCTGCGCGGGATTGAGAAATCGCCGGCGAATCGAGCGTCGGCGGATGGAGCGCGCAACTGCGGGACATGTCGTGCTTCTGCTTCCGATTGCGCCGCGAAGGGGAGAACGATCTCCGGAAATGAACCGACTTCTCGAGCTTCTCAACAGCTCGTATTTCGTAACCGTAATTTGCGCTGCGTATCCGAAAACAGCCGATTCGGGTCAGGACAAAATGCTGTTCGAGCATCAATTTGCTGAGATGTACCTCCGCAGCGCGTTTCAGATGGAGCCCTGGGAGCAAAAGGTCCTGCCCACCGTGGGGCAGGGTAGGGCGCTCCTGGTTATCGACCGTGTTTCGGACTCTCTCTCGAAGCTCGCAGTAGAGTCATTCGTCCGTCTGGGCGCAACCGTCGCCGAATAGCCGTTCTACAATCTCTTCCGTCACTCCGGTTGAATAAGTGTGCAGCGGCCGTTACGCTGAAGGTAACGGTTCGCGATGCGGTTTTCCCGGTTTGTATTCAGTCCTTCACTAACCTCATCGCTCTTCCGTTTCGCTCTTTTTGTAACGCTCTACCGCCGCGCGCGGAGGGCCATTCATATGGGGATTCCAAAAGGTTCAATTACTTTCCGTGCACGGTTGCATCCGGTTGTCTTCGTCATCATCCGCAGTATTTTCTCTGTTGTAATTTTTCTATCGCGTTATCTCACGGAAGGTCGGTCGTCGCTGGTTTGTTCGTAAGGTCTCTGGGAACGGTTCGGACGCTCTCCTGATGGAGAATTTCCGCCCCGCATCTCGGCAGTCGCAGTGAAAAACGACTGCTCCGAAATTTCGCTCAGCGTGCGCACGTCAGTGCTCATGCCGTCACGATATTTCGTGAAGCAGCCGCTCGAAAGACGTCTGCTTTGAGAGCTTCCAGATTCGTTGCGTTCAGCAATGCATTCTGGTTCATGATCAGAAGGTTCAGCCGCCGGTAGGAGACATCTGTCTCCCCGGCATCCCCCACCCATCATTCATTTGAACGTCGAACCTATTCGCGCGTTCTGCTCGACGCAGAGTCGGCGAGAATCCCCTCATACACCTGCTTCGCGAGCATGACCTTTTTCACGTAATCGCGCGTTTCAGGGTAGGTGATGGATTCGACGAACGCCTCGATGTTGTCGGGCGACGTTTCAGCCATCCACTTCTCTGTCGCGGCAGCGCCGGCGTTGTAGGCCGCAGCAACGAGCGCCGGATTATTCTGGAACTTTCCGAGAAGCCGCGCCAAGTGCTTGGCTGCGTAGGTAATGTTTACCTCCGGATCGAACAGATTCCCACTCTCCGGCATTCCTTCTTGCCGAGCCGTCGCCACAAGGAGCTGCATCAGTCCTCTCGCGTCTTTGCCGGAACGCGCTTTCGGATCGAAGAGGCTCTCCGTCCGTGCGATCGCGAGCATGAGCGCGGGAGATACGCCGTTCTGCAGTCCACGCTCGCGGAAGGTTTTTTCGGCGGGGACCGGAAACGCCAGCGCCCGCAATGTCGGCATGCAATCCGAGGCGTCAAAAGCGAACGGACGTAACGCAGATGGCCGTTTGAAGATCTGATCGGCGAGAACGACACCTCGATTCGGGTGAGCGTAGGTAAGGAACAGCTTTGCTCGAGTGAGCAGAAAGGACAGCTGTTCCGGCTTAAATTGCTTGAAGCCGCTGAGCGGCTGGCCGAGCGCCGCCCGTTCGCTAGACGTAAGCGGACGCATCAGCTGCCAATTGATCTCTGCTTCCGCAGAATCGACGAGATCGGCAGCGCGCAGCGCGCTCAACGTTTCGATCAGCTCCTTTCTGACCGGTTGCAGACATTCGCTCGTGCGCGGGAGGGGTGGAGGAGCCTTTCCAAGTCGCTTTCCGGCAAGCCCGCCGTAATAGCTGAATGGTGCCTCGTCGTGAACCTGCTGCCAAAGCATGGCGGGGGTGGCGGTTACGTCGGCTTTTCTGCGATCGGCTCCGATTTTGCCGAGCGCGTCACCGAGCCAATAGGCGAAATGCAGCTTGTCGTCGAGAAGGTCGCGGGCGCTCTTCACGCGGCCGCGAGCCGAAGCTTCCGCGTCAGATGAGAATCCGGTCTTCGAGGCGTATGTTTCCAGTGTTTTGGACGCGACGGCGCTCATCTCCTGCTTTGTCAGCGCTGCTCCCTGCTCGAAGTAGTGGGCTGCGAGTGAATAGTCGCGCGCTCGATACGCAGTCCAGGCGAGCTGCCGTAACGCTTTGATGCGGAATTCGAGGGCACCTGAAGATTCCGCAAGCTTCCGGTACAGAGCGGCAGCTCGTTCCTTGTCTCCTTTGTGCTCTACAGTCCGAGCTTCGATGTAAGCAACCTCAGACGAGTTCTGCTGTCCGAAGCGGCTGCGGAACTCGGCGATCCTCGACAGCACCTCATCGTCTTCGCTCTTGTTCCATGCGTTCTTGAGCAACCGGGTGAGCGCTTGCGAGGCGAAGGCCGGTTCGCCTTGCGACACGACCGACTCGAGAACCTTGTTTGCTTCAGCGGAGCTTCCGAACTCCCTCAGCGCCTGGTCTTCGAGCAACATCAGCTCAAACAGCTGAGCAGAGCCCTTCTGTGCCTGTTGCTTCGCTTTGCGTACCTGCTCGAGCGCGCGGGCTCCTTCGTGCTCCTTCAGAAGCTGCGTTGTCTCTGCAATTCGTTCAGAGACGGACGGTTGCGCACGCAGCTCAAGCTCACGTTGAAGCCGCCAAACCGAATCGCGTGCAGTCGCTCCGACACCGATGCCCCCGCGACGCTTGCGGACGGATTGATAGAAGTTGAGCGCCGTTTCCCGGTCGCCACGGTCTTCTGCGGCGCCGGCTTTTGCCAGATTCAGTTCGTCGATCAGATCGTAGCGCTCCGCGGAGCTGAGATCGTCTTCAAGGCGGCTCAACTCAGATCCGAGCTTTGCACTCGGTTCCCGCAGTCTGAGGCGGACGAGCGCCGTGCGTGCATCAAGCGACGCGGCGCTTTCCTCATTGACGCTCCGATAAACCTCTGCCGCTTCGGAATAGCGTTCCAGCTTCTCTAATGCTTTTCCGCGCAGCACTTCGGCCCATGGCCGCAAGGAGTGATCGTTGGCGGCTCGCTCTGCGTCTTTGAGCGCTTCAGCGAGCTTTCCAGCCTGGAGCTCGGCGGCAGATTGTCGGAACGCCGTTCCGGCGGAGTCGTCGGCAAGCGCGGCACGCGGCGAAATGGCGATAGCCGTCAGGCCGAGCGCGGACGCAATGACGAAGCGGGACGCTGAAAGTCTGGAAATTGCGGAAGAAAAAGCAAAACGCATGAACAGATCTCGGTGAAAACATGTTTCCCGACCGACGGGAACCTTCGGTCGACAGATGCTGAACGCAGCGATGGGCTCGATTCGCGCCCGGGTCGGGTTTGACCACGAAGTGTAGCCCGGCTGGGGAGATTGCAAAAGGTGCCGTGAAAAGTGAGCAGTTCGCTGAACTTAGTCCAGGTGACTCAAATCATGGCTGCGATGCGGGGAATACGATTGAATTTCAGTCGAGACACAGAGGAACGGAAGAATATGAATACGTCGCCCGTGAAGTGGTTTCACCCGCTGAGAAAGAAAACTATCGTCGCGCTCTTGGTACTCATCGTCGCTGCGTGCTCGACAGCCCCTACAGTTCAATTTTCCCGCGGTCGTCTGAAGATGCCGGAAGAATCTGAAAGTGGGTTGGAGCCGGTAGTATTTCTGCGCGGCCCAATGCCGACAGGCGTCGCGATCTCGCGCTCCGGCCGAGTGTTCGTGAATTTCCCGCGCTGGGGAGATAGTGTGAAGTTCACCGTCGCAGAGTTGCGCGAGAAGGACGTGCGCGCGTATCCGTCTCAGCCGCTGAATGAAGGGCGAGATGCGAACGATGGAAAGCTGATCTCTGCCCAGTCGGTAGTGGTTGATGATAAGGACCGGCTCTGGATTGTCGACACGGGAAGCATTAACTTCGGCCCTGTGGCGCCTGGTATGGCGAAGCTTGTTGGTGTGAACCTCGAAACCAACCAGGTATTTCGCACCATTCCTTTTCCGGAAGACGTCGTTCCGAGCACTTCATATCTGAATGATGTGCGGTTCGATCTCAACCGAGGCGCGGACGGGATGGCGTATCTTACCGATTCCGGTGACAAGGGATTAAATGGAATTATCGTTGTCGACCTTGCGTCTGGAAAGAGCTGGCGTCGCTTGGGTGGCGACCGCTCGACCGTTGCTGAGAGAAATTTTGTTCCGAACGTCGAGGGTAGACCGCTGCTCAATCGCCCGGCGAGCGGTGCTCCTTCGCCGTTACGGATGGGGTCAGATGGAATTGCGATCGACAGGTCTGGCGGTCGACTGTATTACTGTCCTCTCATCGGGCACCACCTTTACAGCGTGTCGCTGGAGGCGCTCTCAAACCCTCTCTTGAATGACGAGGGTGTTCGACGGACCGTGGTGGACCATGGAGACCGCGGCTTCGCGTCGGACGGAATTCTCGAAGGACCGAACGGAAAGCTTTATCTTACCGACTACGAGAACAATGCGATTCGTGTCAGAGAGAGGAACGGCGCATATTCGATCCTCGCGCAAAGCCCCCATCTTCTCTGGCCGGACTCGCTCGCGCTCAGCTCCGACGGTTATCTCTATTTCACGGTGAATCAGCTCCATCGGCAGGCTCGCTTCCAGGGCGGGCGGGACGAGCGGCAACAACCGTATGTCATCTATCGGCTGCCGATCCGGAGTGAGACCTAAACCTGTTGAGCACGTTTTGCGGCCCGATTCGGGGCAGTGGCAAAACTCTGCGTTTCCGGCTATATACTTGGCGCCCGGCATCTCGTCGGGAGCTCATCCCAGCACGTCCCACTCGAACCTCCGCTCCAGCGAGGAGCGATCTCGGGTCGCCGGATCGAGCGGACCGGCTCAGGAATCGTATGTTAGAGAAATTGGACAAAGTCGAAGGGCGGTACGAGGAGCTGAACAATCTTCTCTCCGACCCCGGTGTGATGGCGGATCGCGATCGGTATCGAGAGCTCACGAAAGAGCATTTCGAGCTGGAACCGATCATCGCCTGTTTCCGCGAGTGGAAGAAGGCCGACTCTGATCTCCGCGAGAGCAAGGAGATCATCGATACCTCGAAGGATCAGGAGCTCAAGGAGCTGGCGCTGCTCGAGTACGATTCGCTGAAGACTCGCACCGACGAGCTCTATCAGAATCTCATGATCCTGCTCATGCCGAAGGATCCCAATGACGCCAAGAACGTCATCCTCGAAATTCGTGCCGGCACCGGCGGTGACGAGGCAGCGCTCTTCGTCGGCGACTTGCTAAATATGTACACTCGCTATGTTGAGTCCAAGCGTTGGCGGATCGAGCTGCTCAGCACTTCGGATTCCACTGTCGGCGGATATAAAGAAGTCATTGCCAGAATTGAAGGCAATGGAGCTTACAGCCTATTCAAATACGAGCGCGGGGTTCATCGGGTTCAACGGGTTCCTGCAACCGAGACGCAGGGACGGATCCACACCTCAACAGTCACGGTTGCTGTTCTTCCGGAAGCAGAAGAAGTCGATATCGAAATCCTCGATAAGGATCTCCGCATCGACGTATTTCGTTCGTCCGGTCCGGGTGGACAGAGTGTGAACACGACGGACTCTGCCGTCCGAGTGACCCACCTGCCGACCGGAATGGTGGTGAGCTGCCAAGATGAAAAGTCGCAGCTCAAAAACAAGAACAAAGCTCTGGGAGTGCTGCGAGCGCGACTCCTCGACCTGAAACAGGCAGAGGCCGACGCGGAGCGGCGTGACGCTCGACGCACACAGATCGGCTCGGGTGAACGATCTGAGAAGATTCGCACATACAACTATCCGCAATCTCGCGTGACTGATCATCGGATCGGACTGACGGTGTATCAGCTTGATACAGTGCTGAAGGGAAGTCTCGACATGCTTGTCGAACCCCTCGTTGCTCATTACCGCGCAGAAGCGCTGAAAGGCGAGGCGCAATCCTGAGCGGTGAGACCGCACGCCTTCTTGGTTCAACTCTATGTTGCTGAAGGAACTCCGCGATTGGGGCGGCAAAGAGCTTACCGCTGCGGGTATCGAGTCTGCCCGGCTCGACGCAGATATTCTCCTCGGCGAGGCGCTGGGTTTCTCCAAGATCGAGGTGCTCACCAAATCGTCTTTTGATCTTGCCCTGCTGAGCGAGTGCGAAGGAGCTATTCAACGCTACCGCACATGGATTCTTCGCCGAGCTGCGTTTGAGCCTGTCGCGTATATCATCGGGCGGAAAGACTTTTACGAGCACGAGCTGCTCGTGTCACCCGCGGTGCTTATACCCCGGCCTGAGACGGAGCAGCTTGTCGAAAAAGCGCTGGAGTGTCTCGGCGAACAGCTTCCAGCGTCGGACGTACTGCTCGTCGACGTGGGTACCGGTTCAGGTGCAATCGTTCTGTCCGTGGTCTCGGCTGCCCTTGCTCGCTGGCCGAGTTTGGCCCCTTCGCGACTGGCCGCCGTTGGAATCGATTTCAGCCCGGCCGCCCTCGAAGTAGCGAAGCGCAATCGGTCCCGTCTAAACCTTGAGCAGATGGTCCAGCTCGTTCGCGGCGATCTGCTCGACGGACTGAGGGAGTCGGGACGGGCGGGTCGCTTCACCCTGATCTGCGCGAACCTTCCGTACATTCCCGATGACGAACCGCTTCCGGCGAGCGTCGAGCAGTACGAACCGAAGTTGGCGCTCCGGGCGGGTGTCCGCGGCATGGACCTGATGAATCGGCTCCTTGATCAGGTTTTTAGCGAAAAGCCTTTTGAAAAGGGGAGGTTACTCATGGAACTTGGCCGCGGACAAGACCTTGAGGTAAACTCTCGTCTCTTTGCGCTCGGTCAACCTGCGGCCCTGTTTTATCCCGATCTTCAAGGGATTCACCGAATCGCGGACGTTACTTTCTAGGAGGAGTGGTGCTCGATCAATTGCATGTTCTCGGTGGTGCTCGACTGGAAGGCTCGGTGAGAGTCTCCGGCGCGAAGAACGCGGCGCTCCCTATTTTGATGTCGACGCTGCTCACTGCCGAGCCTTGCGTTCTTCACAACGTGCCGGACCTCGAGGACACCTCGGTAACAGAGCGCCTCTTACGCAGTCTCGGTGCGGACATGCGCTACGAGAACGGGACTGTCAGAATTCAAACCAAACAGATCGTCAGCTCCGAAGCTCCTTACCGTTTCGTGAAAGCGCTGCGGTCATCTTTTTGGCTTCTCGGGCCGCTCATCGCCCGTCACGGCTCTGCCCGTGTTTCTCTGCCGGGCGGAGATGCAATCGGGAGCCGGCCCGTCGACTTGCACCTTCGTGGGCTGGTCGCCATGGGAGCCGATATCCGTCTGCGGAACGGTGTTGTGTTCGGTAGTGCTCCCGGTGGTTTGCATCCGCAAACGATTCGCCTCGACTATCAATCGGTCGGAGCCACTCACCAACTGATGATGACAGCCGCTCTGGTTCGCGGGACAACTGTGATCGAAGGAGCCGCGTGCGAACCGGAAGTCGTGGAGCTTGCGGAAGTGCTTACACGTATGGGCGCGCACATCGAAGGTGCCGGAACTCCGCGACTGGAGATTCAAGGGCGTGAGTCGCTCGGCGGCATGGAATACGAGATCGAAGGGGATCGAATCGAAGCAGCGACCTTCCTCATCGCGGGTGCTGTCACCGGCGGCAAGGTCACCGCACGCGGAATTGACCGTGAGAAGCTTCGCGGCGTCATCGAAGTGCTGGAAGCGACTGGTTGCACGGTTATCTCCGCCGAGAACAGCGTGACACTGAGCGCGCCCGAAAGGCTGCGAGCTTGTTCATTTGCCACGAATCCTTATCCGGGCGTTGCGACAGACGTTCAGCCGCTGCTGATGGCGGCGCTCACTCGCGCTGACGGAGTGAGCGTTGTTGAAGAAACGGTTTTCGATAACCGCTTCGGACACGTTGCTGAGTTTCGCCGCTTCGGCGCAGATATTCATCTCGACGGCCGCACCGCCACAATTCGAGGCGTGCCGACACTCAGCGGGGCCCCTGTTGAATCGAGCGATATTCGAGCAGGCGCAGGTCTCGTGTTGATGGGGCTTGCCGCAGACGGAGTCACCGAAGTCGGTGAGGTCCATCACCTTGACCGCGGCTACGAACACTTTGTTGATAAGCTCACGGGGCTCGGCGCGCGGATCTCGAGAGTTCCGCTCTTCGAAGCGAAAGAGCTGACGGTAGGCTGTTGATGGATCGCCGCGTTTCGGACGGAGGCTCCGCCGACGGAAAGGTGCAACAGCTTCGCATTCCACTCGAAGCGCGATCCCCGTTTTCGGCAGCTTATTTCGTGACGCACAGCGGTGTATCCGGTGCTTTGAATGCGCTCGACCACGCGCTTGTGACGACTTCGGAGGGGAGCAGTGAATTTTTCCCCTTCCTGCTCATCGCACCAGCAGGCTTCGGTAAAACGCACCTTCTCTCCTTACTCGGTGAACGTGCAAACGAGCTCGGCTTGAGCTCGGAACGTTATCAATATTTCGACGATCCGCTCGGCGCCCCAGCGGCGGAAGAAGATGCGGTTGCGCGGTCGTTCATCGCAGCGTATGAACGCATGAAGAGCTCGGGAGGGGTGCTCGTGTTTGCTGCGCGAGAGCGACCGACGAATCCTCACATCGACAGCCGATTGGCTTTTGCTGTGCCGCTTGCGCTCGAGCTGCCGAAAGAAGAGGAGATGAGGCCGCTCGTGGAGTCGTTGCTCGAGCGGAAAAATCTGCGATTCGGCGAGGCAAATATCAGCTATCTGTTGCAGCGGTTACCGGCCGATCCTTTGTCTTTATCACATATTTTCGCTAAGATAGACGAGCTCTGCTTGGCAGAAGGAAGACACGCGGGACGAGCAGTTTTGCGTGAAGTATTGGATCAAACGAGATCTCGTTAACAAACTAAGGACCAAAACATGTGCGCGCGTAGAGTTGTCGTGACCGGCATGGGAATGGTTTCCCCGCTGGGTAACGACCTAAAGACCACTTGGCAAAAGCTTATCGCAGGCAAGTCCGGCGTCGGCCGAATCACTCAGTTCGATACGACGAACTATTCGGCGCAGATTGCCGCAGAGGTGAAGGATTTTGATCCGGAGTCGATCGTCGAGAAGAAAGAAGTCAAGCGTTACGATCGATTTACGCTTCTTGCGCTCGCCGCGTCTATCGAAGCTTGGCAGGACTCCGGTCTGGAAGGCCATTCCTACGATCCGTCCCGAATGGGGACCATCGTGGGTGTCGGCATCGGCGGACTTCGCACGCTCGAGAACAATCACCAGGAGCTTCTCGAAGCAGGTCCGCGCCGCATTTCTCCGTTTCTCATCCCAGCCATGATTTCAAACCTCGCGCCGGGAAATATCGGTATCCGCTTCAACCTCCAGGGTGTGAACTACACGATCACCAGCGCATGCACTTCCGGAACTCACGCGGTCGGCGAAGCGTTTCGGATGATCTCCGGCGGGCTGCAAGATGTTGTTGTGACCGGTGGCGCCGAGGCAGCCATCACGCCTCTCGGGGTCGCAGGCTTTGCGAGAATGAAGGCGCTCTCCACCCGAAACGATGAACCGGAGCGCGCCAGCCGTCCTTTCGATCGTGACCGAGATGGTTTCGTCATGGGCGAAGGCGCTGGAATCCTCGTGCTCGAAGAGCTCGAAGCTGCCAAAAAGCGTGGCGCGAAAATTTACGGCGAGGTTGTCGGCTACGGCTTCTCCTGCGACGCGTATCACATCACTGCGCCACCGGAAGGCGGTGAGGGTGCGATCGCGTGCATGCGTCAGGCGTTGACTCAATCCGGTCTCAGCCTCAACCAGGTGCGCTATGTAAACGCGCACGGCACCTCGACTCCGATTAACGACCCAGCCGAATCGCGCGCAATCCGGAAGGTCTTCGGCGCCGAGGCGGACAATGGACTGATGGTCAGCTCGACAAAGTCGATGACTGGACACCTGCTCGGTGCGGCCGGTGGGCTCGAAGCGATCTTTTCGCTGCTCGCTGTTCACACCAGTGTCGTGCCTCCGACGATCAATTTGGAGAACCCCGACGAAGGTTGTGACCTCGACTACGTGCCGAACACGGCTCGTGAGGTGACGATTGATGCTGCGATGTCGAACTCTTTCGGTTTCGGCGGAACGAACGCATCCATCGTCGTCCGGAGGTTGCAATAAAAGGGTGAATGCATTGTTGGAGAATCAACCGGTGACCTGGCCAGTGGTGAAAGTCGCAAGTGTCATTTCGGGCACGGGCATGTCTCTCCCGGAGCGCGTCGTTACGAACGAGCACTTCGCCAAATATCTCGAGACAAGTGACGAGTGGATTCGGGATCGAACCGGAATTCGCGAGCGACGTTGGGTAGAAAGCGGTGTCACGGTGAGCGAGCTCGCCGAGCCGGCCGCGCGCCAAGCCATCGCCCAAGCCGGCTTGGAACCGAAGGATGTCGACGCTATCGTGTTTGCAACGGTTACTCCGGACAACATCTTTCCGAGCAGCGCGTGCTGCTTGCAACGCCGGCTCGGGATGAACCGCGGCTTCGCTTTCGACGTGAATGCAGTCTGCTCTGGGTTTTTGTATGCGCTTGTGACAGCCGACTCGCTGATCGCCCGCGGCGTTGCCAGCAACGTCTTGGTCGTAGGGGCGGATATCTTCAGCAAAATTATAGACCCGCAAGATCGAACGACATGCATCCTTTTCGGCGACGGTGCCGGAGCGGTAATGCTGACGAGCGCCTCGTCATCAACGCAGAGCGGGGCGGACGGTAACACGTTGTCAGGCCGAGCCGACGTCACTCGCGGAATCTATGGAGGAATGCTTGCTGCAGATGGGAACTTCGGTGACATCCTACGCGCCCCAGGGAAAGCAGGTGAAAGTTCGTCCGATCCGAATGCGCCAAAATACCTCACGATGGCCGGCAAGGAAGTTTTCAAGCTCGCCGTTCGCTATCTCGGAGAGATCAGTGAGCAGCTTCTGAAGAAATACGGGATTCCTCCCGAGGCGATTGATTATTTCATCTCTCATCAAGCGAACGAACGGATTCTGCTCGCCATGGCAAGACACCTGAACGTTCCCGAGGAGAAAGTGCTCGTCAACGTCGACCGATTCGGAAACACGAGCGCGGCGAGCGTGCCGATTCTTCTCGCTGAAGCTTCCGCTCAGGGAAAAATTAAGCGCGGAGATCTTCTGATGCTCAGCGCCTTCGGCGGTGGAATCACCTGGGGAGCGGCCCTTCTACGTTTCTAGCGGGCTCTTCCATCCGATCCCTCGAGTTCTTCTGCGAGCTTCCGGAGCAGAGTCCAGGCTAAGGTTTCAGGACAAATCTTGAACGCGAAGCCTTGGATCTCGGTGCGCCTCAACCAACGAGTTTTTGGTTGACCGAAGCGAGAGCTGCGGTTGCAGCTCTCGCCGAAACACTCCGCACTTTTCCGAGTCGAAACGGCCAGAATCGTAGCTACTGCTTCACGCCAATTCCCTCATTGTGAAGCTTTCGGCTTCGCGACCAATGGTCGTCCGACGATTCCATCGACAGCGGGGCCGTAGACATCGAGAAAACAACGATCCCTGTCCAGGTATCAACCAGCTCGCTGTAGTTCTCGAACCGTGGATGGTCGCGGTCAATCCAAACGAATCGTTCAGTGCTCCCATTGTGCGGCTTCGGCGGGAGCTTGCCATCGAGCACAGCTTGCTTTCTCAGCTTTTTGAATCGTGTACCTTTCCCCATGTTACCTCCGTGGTGAATGTTCAGTTACCGCTCGAAGCGGCCTCACTCATGTTTTCGTGTTTGCGCAAAAGTTGTTTCCGGGCGGATTGCACGGAAATGGGAGGCGGGTTGTCGGTGCGGGGAGCGGTTCTCTCCCTCGCGAGAGATGCGGCATCTACAGCGCGTCGTCACTTCCCTGCGGCGGGCCGAGATCCTGTGGGTTGATCGAGAGAAGAACCCGTCCTGTGCGAGTGTCGATAAGCTCCCAGCACTGATGAACGCACGGGTGCGACGCTTCTCTCCACCGATAACGGATAACCTTGCGCTGTCGGTTACTGCTGGCTATTTCGAGTGAAGCACGCGGCTGCCGACGGCGGTGCTGAAGCAGATCGCCCATTTTCTCTCCAAAAAAGCTCAGGCCGATATTTTTCGGTCTGACGGTTCTGAGAGTGTTTTCGAGATTTGCAACGAACTGTTGCTGGAGGGTAGTTCGGCGTTAACTGGAGATTTCGTTTTCGTAGAGATCTCGATCCCAGATGATCCACGGTGAGTCCGGCGGGAAGCTGGTCGCGAGATCCTTTCCGCTTCGGGCACAGGGGCGGGAGTAAAGCTCCAACCCGCCGAGCATGCGTGCCCGCTCATTGAGGCGCTCGTCGTAGCTCATTCGCGGGAGCGGAACATTCATCGCACGGCAGCGTCGGATCTCCTCGGTAGGAATTCGAAACGGCTTCCCGGAGAGCTGGCTCAAAGCGGTAATCGGCCGATCGTCGCGGGGCAGGCCGTCAGGCAATGCTGACGCGGGAAGCGCGCGCTCATCAGTTACGGGAGGACGCTCTTCCCACCAAAGCTCTTGCTGAGCAGCAACTTCGGCGGTCAATGGAAAGTAGCGTTGCGCCAAGGACTCGTTGTACGGCACTGGAGCGAAACAGCGCGGAAAAAACCTGCCCCATTCTCCGGTTGTCCGCATGAATGCGATGATCCCGGGGACGATCTGCTCGTACTCTGCCTTCGAATATTGTTTATTCAGGATGCAATATTGCTTTCGCCTCAGCCCAACGCAACCGAAGCACTCCTGGCAACCGATACACATGATGCAATAATGCAGATTCGCGGACCCGTCCCAACAGTGCGTGCAGAACTGTGAGTAGGAGCAGCCGGAGCCGCATGTGCAGCATTCGTAAAGAAGCTCGGCGCCGTTGCCGAAGCAGCTGTAATCGCAGCAGTCGCGAATTTCGGGGTACGTGTTGAACACATAACGGCAGTTTTCCGCGCCGCGAATGAGATATCCGTCCTTTACTCCGCGCGATTGAAAGACCTGATTGCCGGTGCACTCTTCGGCGAATCTGCTTTCGATATGAGGGCGAGGATGTTGCAGGAAGAGCTTGTGGGCCTGCTCTCCCCAGCGTGCACGCGCGGCGGAGGAGGAAAGTGACGCGTCGGAGATGAACTGGGTATACTCTTGTTTCGAGACCTGGCGGTTGAAAATGCAATACTCTTTCCGTCGCAGGTTCACACAGCCGAAACAGTTCCGGCACCCTTGGCAGTGCATGAGGAAGAAGCTCTCGCTGCAGTTCTCACAATGCTGAGAGCTTTGAAGCGCATAACAGTGAGCGCATTCCGTGCAGTCGTAGCAGAGCTCGGATTCCGGTGTGAACGAGCAATCCAGACAATCTTTCGATCGCCAGACGCTCTCACAGCACATGCAGTCCTCGCTGAAGCTCGTATTGAAAACGAGGTAGCAGTTTCGAGCGCCGGTGACATTGTTGCAGTAGTCGCTGTTCTCGCTGTTGAGCACAGAAAGTGGAAACGCCGGCACGAAGCACTGCAATTCTCGAAATTGATCGAAAAATGGTTTCGCGCGGCTGAACTCGCGGCCGTATGCAGTTGGGTCCCACCGGTCGCTCCACCACTCCTCTTTGGAGTACACGGGAAACGGCGCGGATGCGGGTATCATGGAGAAGATCGGGTTTCCGCTCATTGAGGAAAGCCGCTTGTAGACATACATCTGGTTGCGGAACGCAAGTCGAGTCTGCAATCTGCATTGCGGGCAGAATTCGGGCTTGGGAAGGTCGTATCGCTCGCCGCCTATCACGGGTGACAGGCGCTCGAGAAACGCTTTGTCGTCGGCATCGACGGGGAAGCTTTTGCGACACATCAGGCAGGGAGATGTGCCTTCCGAGACGGCTTGGATATTCGCCCGCATTTGCATTGTGAGATTATGCCGGAGCCGCACGCGCTACTCAACCACTTGCGCGAAGAATAGGAGCGACACGTTCTCGCTCAGCCGGTGGTATCGAAGGTTTTCGAGGGAGGAAAAGCAGACTTATCTCTCGCTTGAACTCGTGTCGAGGGCACCCGAAAGGGTCCGGGTTGTGGCTGGCGTCGAAATCGCGTGCTATAAGAGACGAATGTCGCTCGCGTGTCAGATTTCCGGCAAGTCATTCGAGACTTCCGCTTACGAAAATGATTTCTGTCGCCGGATGGAGTTTCCATCGCCGACACTCTGTCCTACCGAGCGTCTCCGTCATCTAGCGGCCTTTCGCACGCGCATCAACTTGTTTCATGATCGGTGCGCCCTCAGTTCGAAGCCGTTGATCAGCATGTATCCACCCGGCCGAATCCCAGTGGCTGACCTCGATCTCTGGCACTCGGATGGATGGGACCCTCACAGCTACGGACGCCCGTACGATTTCTCTCGGACATTTTTTTCGCAGTTCCACGACCTTCTCAAAGTCGTCCCGAGACCTTCACTTTCGAACGCCGTCACGTCGCTCGAGAACAGTGATTATGTGAATGGTGCAAACGACCTCAAGGACAGTTATCTTGCATTCGCCTCGGTTCGAGGCAGAAACATTTTCTTCACTTATGGTGCTTGGGATTCCGAAGATGTTTGTGATTGTGTTTGGGCCCTTCGCTCCAAGATCTGTTACGATTGTGTAGATATCGTTGGGTGCTACGACCTGAGATTCTGCGAACATTGCTCCGACTGCAGCGAAAGCGCGTTCCTTTCCAATTGCCGAAGCTGCAGCAACTGTTACGGTTGCTGCAACTTGACGAGGCGCAACTACTGCTTTTTCAACGAGCAGCTCTCCCCCGACGAATACCGGCGTCGGGTTGCCGAGATTGATCTCGGAAGCTTTCAACAGTTGCTGCGAGAGCGAGAAAGATTTATGCAGTTTTGTCGAAAATTTCCGCTTAAATCGTATTTTGGTCGGAACACGGAAGCCTCCACCGGGAACTTTTTGACCAATACCAAGAACACGCGAGACAGTTTTTTTTGCGGGGACACCGAGGACGTCTATCATTCAATTGCGTTGGTTGAAGCAAAAGACTCTCTTTTCCATTTGGCATATGGTCAGCATTCAGAGTTGGTGTCTTCCTCTGTGACTGTGGGCAATCGAGTCTTTAACTGTCACTTTTGCATCGAATGTTGGGACGCTGTCTCTGATCTTTTCTACTGCTGCAATTGCTGCAACCAAACATCAAATTGTTTCGGCTGCATCGGACTGCGCTTCAAGAGCTGTTGCATCTTGAATCGACAATACTCGAGAAGCGAATACGAAGATCTTAGAGCACGCATTGTCGCGCAGATGAAGGCAACCGGGGAGTGGGGGCAATTTTTCCCGCGCCATCTTACCCCTTTCAACTACAACCAGACTGTGGCTCAGGAATACTTTCCTTTGACGGAACAGCAGGTCGAGCAGTTTGGCTTCCGTTGGGGAAAGGATGAGGTGAGCACGGCCCCGGTCAATTTTATTGCTCCCGACCACATTGATGATGTTCCCGATGACGGGAGCTCGCGTATCCTCAAATGCGCAAACAGCGGAGCTTCTTTTCGTCTGACTCGGCAGGAGGTAGAGTTCTACCGGCGGCTGCGAGTCCCTCTCCCCCGTCTCGCTCCGATCGAGCGCATCCGTTCGCGCCTTGGTATGTTCGAACTTCATGAAGTTGCTTCCGTCAGCTGCGCAAAGTGCGGTACCAGTGTGCCGAGCGCTATGGCTTCTTCGGGCAGGCCGCTGTTTTGCGAAGAATGTTATCAGAAGGAAGTCGCGTAGCGGCGCCAGATGCATATCTCGTTCGCACTCACTCTGACGAGAACGCTGCAGTGTCGTTGCGCAGCTGTTCATAAGACATTGTCGTTTCAGCGTAGTTTGGTGTCGAGCTGTTCCCCTGTCACTGCTCGCCGTAAGTTAATTGGTTCCCAGGCAGCCCATCCCCAGGGTAGAGTTCAGCTGCAATGACGCCGCTCGAGGAGCTCAAGCCATGGAAAAGAACTTCAAGCTAAGTCAAGAAGAGATCGAAGATATCGCCACCGGCCACGGCGCGTGTATTGCAACGGACAAAATTACAGTGGACGGCTTCCCGGTGCGCTTCATGTACCGCGAGGAAGGCGAGCAGCCCGGGGATAGCGGCTGGCGGTTCCTTTCCGGACTAGAGAATGACGACTACATGAACGTCGTGGAAAACCACGGTGTTTACGACGTCAACACCATCGCGAACTACGATCCAACCATCATTCCATACCTCGATTCGCCCGTGGGCAGTGTATTCGAGAAGACCGGGGACGACGAGGAGTTTGCCGTCGTCACCGACTGGTCTCCAAATACGGAGGAGTAGGAGGCCGCCCTCCGGGCATTCACGAGGGTCTCGTTCAGAGCCCAGCCCGCCCCCACACAGGCCTTATTCCGTTTAAAACACTCCGAACCCTTACCGAAAACGGGCACTTAGGCGCCTATCGGGGTCTGCCGATACGTAGGATAACGAATTTCGCTCAAAGCCGTATAAATTGCTGAAACCAGCTCCGGTTCTGGCGCGTAAGCGTAACAGTATCTGAAGTACCTGAAGGGGAGACCTTCGCGAGTGAGCGGGCAATCGAAAATCTTGGTTTTGAGCTTGTTCCTCGGCGCGCTGCTCCTTGTCGCCGGCATGTGCCTCGGGAACGGTTATGCGCGGATCGCGAAACCTCTCGAGCAGCACTATTACGGAACCGAGCTGCTCTTCTCCGGTGCAGACCCGCAAGGCAACGAATTTTCACTGCACCTTCTGCTCTCGAGGGCACAGGACCCACTGAACGGAAAGTTCAATCACTATTACGACATCGGAGTCGTTTATAAGAACGTAAACGACTTCGAGTATCAGTCCGAGTTTCATTCCGAATCAGCCGTGGTGCCGTTCGGTGCCCTTCTGGAGTTCCAGCGCAGCGCTGCCGCGGACCTCTCTGCCCGGGAAGGCTATGAGCTTTCGGTGAAGCTCCACGACACGACCTACCGAGTCGAAATGCCGAAGCTCGAGGCCGATTTCCTAATCAAGAATTCTCTCGAATACACCAAGTACATGAGCGTCGGAAAAGCGAGCGTCACGGTTGACGGCGCCACGTTTCCAGTCGATGGAACCGCGGAAGTGTCCTATTCGGCGAATTTTGCGCCGCTCGTATTCTTTCCCGGTCACGACACGCTCGATTCTGAAACCCACGTCATCACGGCGTGGGACGACAAGCATAACTTCTACTTTTTCGATCAGTCCGACGTCCCTCATCCGCTTCCGGCATATGAGCCGCACACTTGGGTGCTTTCGAAGAATCACGCAAACGGTGCTCGATTCCGAGCGTTCGCTGCGGAAACCGACTTTCGCGGCGGACAGGATGGCCCAGTCGAGTGGCGTGTCCGGGTCCCTGATCTCAAGCTGATCCTCGCGGTGGAAGAGTCAATTCGGCGAAATCGAAAGCCCGGAGAAGGAACGCTTCGCGGGACGGTGACGGAGGACGGTCAACCGGCGCGACCTCTCCACGGTGTGTTTTATCATCATATCTACGGGAAGCGCTCATGAGATATGTCGTTGCTCTGCTCCTGGTCCTTCTCACACCTTTCACCGCGGCGCATGCGGTGCCGCCTCCGGACTTTCTCTTCAATGCGGGTTCTCAGCTCGTCCAGACCTTCTCCGTGATCTGTGTGTGTCTTTCGGCGTTTTTCAGCGTGGGCTATCGGCAGCTCACCGCTGTATTCTACGGGAAGAAGCGGCTTGCGATCGGCGTATCACTCGTCGTTGTAATTCTCCTTTCCATCATTCTCACCTTCGGTATCGAGGTCATGTGGAAATAAGCTGCGTGCCCGAGCTAATCTCGCAGGCGGCAATCGATCCGGCGCTCGGCGGGAGGAAGAGCCGAAATCTGTTTGAGCTCGTAAAGCTCGAGCTGCCGGTGCCGCCGTTTGTTGTTATTCCGCTCGATCTGACCTTTTGCCTTCTCGACGCCGATGGCAGGCCTGCTCCGGAGCTCTTGGCCGAGACGGTCCGCATTGTTTTGAACCGCTTGGCTGCGGCGTGCTACGCTGTCCGGTCGAACGCCCTGCGCGAAGATTCGCCTGAGTCGTCCTTTGCCGGTCAGTATCACACTGAGCTTGCCGTTCTCCCCGAGCAGCTGCCTGAGGCCATCGTCGCTGTGCTCAAAGATGCGCTCGTGAAGCAGCATGGAGACCTGAGCGGATTCTCGCTGCTGATCCAAGAATATCTTCCGGCTGAGCTTTCGGGTGTTGCGTTCACTCGCGCTCCTGAAGGCGGACCGGAGATGGTCATCGAATACTCTCCCCACGCCCGAGGGGAGCTCGTCGGCGGGGAAGTCTCCCCAACGTCTGTCCGCTTGTTTCACGCTTCTGCGAGGAGGCCGGACGCAGTCCTGCCTTCAATCGAACAGCTCCGAAGAATCGAGCAGCACTTCGGTCATCCTCAGGACATCGAATGGTGCCGATACGGAGGACGCTGCTTCTTCCTCCAGTCCAGACCGATCACCACGTTGACGAAACAGTGCTTCGGCGGCCTCAAAAGCCTGGACGCCGAGCTACCGCACGACGGCCCATTTCGTTTCGAGAAGACGGAAATCGCCGAGCTTGCTCCGCATCCGACTCCTGCAACTTTCGACCTGCTGAGCCGAATCTATGCGGATGGCGGACCGGTCAGCCGAGCTTATTCTCGCTACGGTATTGCATATAGGTCGCGTCCATTTCTCACGCTCATCGCAGGCAACCTTTACTGCGATCGGGAGCTGGAGCTGAACACGCTCTTTCCGGCGATGAGCTTTTTCCGTGGGACGAGCTCAGAGGACAAACCTCGTGTAGTGCGGTTGAAGGGGGCGGTTCGTACCGCGTGGAACGCGATGAAGCTTACCACTCTCTCCCTGCGACGTGCGGAACGTTTGTGCGCGGCGGTAACTGACGCTCTGCGGAGCAACGCTCCGGCGGAGCAGGGGATCGAGGTTGCGCTCAGTCACTTTCTTTCATCCTACGAGATTGTGTTCGAGACGAACCTCCTCGCCGAGGCCTCGGTGAAGCGGCTCCAGATGGCGCTCGAAGGATCGCCCGTTACCTTGTCGAGTCTCCTCAGCGGCGGCGCCGATTCCACAGATGGCATCACTCCACCCTCCGGTCTGATCGGGAACTCTCTGGCGCTCGAGCAGGTCGAGCCGTTCGTGCCGAGCCGATCTACGGACGTCGCGAGAAGTGTGACGAGGCTGGAGGACGAGCCCTGGTTTCGCTCACTTTCGGCGGCGCGCAGGCTATATCTCAATCAGCTCTTAGAACGAAGTCGGCTGCTCGTGTCGTTGCGTGAGATGGGCAGATGGCTGACGGTTCAATCACTTTCTCCGCTGCGCTCTGCTCTCGGGAGCTTCGCCTCCTCACAGGGTCTCACCTATCAGGAAGCACTCATGTTCACCTTCGGAGAGATTCAAATGCAGGCTATCAAACCCGAAACGGCGCGAGCCCGTTTCGAGAAGTGGCAGTCTCAGCTCGGATTCGACGGACCTAGTATGCTTTGTTCTGATTTGAGCCCTTCACCCCGAGGGTCTTCACCCCGAGGGCCTTCGCCCCGAGGGTCTTCACCCCGAGGGTCTTCACCCCGAGGGCTCTCCCCCGGAGAGGCGACTGGAACGCTGGTCGAACTAGCAAACCTGCAGTCAGCACGAATAGGTAAATCCTGCGCGCCGATTCTTTACACTCGTGAGCTCCAACCGCAACTTGTCACCTACTTCGATCAGATTTCGGGAATCGTTGCTGAGCGGGGCGGCTTGCTTTCCCACCTGGCGATCATGGCGCGCGAACGGGGCATCCCAGTAGTCGTGGTCGCCCCAGGCTCGGAGGAGGCGAGAATCGTTCAAACGGCGCTCCAAAGTACGCTCGTCGCGGTGCATATCTGTGGCACCACCGGGTCAATTCGGTCACTATCAGTAGGCTAATCCCCATCCGCTCACCCCGTTTTACGAAACGGCACTCCGATCGGCGCCGACTTTAAGATCGCATAATTCCGGGCGGTCTTTCATGATATTGAGCGGTTTGGTTAAGGCGTTCTCCTTCCGATTCGTGATTGCGACGGCCCTGTGTGCGAGTGCTCTATTCGGCCCGACGGCAGCTGCCGAGAACTTTCCTCTCGGCCCGTTCAAACCAGCTCCGGCCGTGACTCTTTACTGGCTCAATCGACCCGCGGCTTGTAACGCTTCCGTGCGGTTGAATTCTCGTTCGGGCGAGAGCTTCTTTGTTCGAGCGTATGAGGTGAGCCGAGTCGATGGCGATTGGGCGGAAACATTGCGCGCCCGGCGATATGAATCTCTTCCGACTGCGGAAACAAATCAAGCTGTGGTTTCGCGGGTAGTTCCACTCAATCTCTCGGCTGTTCCGGCCAGTGGTTCGATCGCGGAAATAAGGATCAGCTCCGGGGGTAACACCGGTTGGGTCGAGCTGTTGCCGGGTTGTGCGGTCAGCGAGTCCGATCTCGCGGTCTCCTTTCAAAACGGCGATTATTCTCCGTGGAGCACAAATCAGACCGGGCCCCTCTATGCGTTCGTCCCGTTTCACGCCGAAGCGCTCGTTCTCAAGAATAAGAGCAGCAGCGCTTCGCTTCGAGTATCCGGAGCCGACTCAGATCTCACGGGTCCGGTTGGGTCTCCGGTCACAATTGAAAGTGGACCCGCTCGAGCATTAATTCCCAAACGTGTCAGCTGGCAGGGCGTTGGACATTCCGACGTGCTGTGGAAGCTAGAACCATCCAACGGAGATTGGAAATTCGCCGCCGGTGGCTTTCCGCTCATTTTGAGCTCCAGCCAGGCCACTGTGCGGACACTTGCTGCAGGGCTTTCGTTCGATGGGAAGCACATGCTCGCACACCCCTTTCAACACGAGTATCTGTCGACCCTGCGAGGACTGCTCGTCGCGCAAGTCGGGGACTCGACGTCGCTTCGCACGAGTGTCGTATCGACGCTTTCAGGCTCCAATAGCACCGCCATGAGCGCGTTCCCAAACTATTTTTTGGCGCTTCCCGCGTTCGGGCCGCTTGTGGATGCGTATGCCGCTCTCGGCTCACAAAACACGAACCGGCTGAGCGACTGGGTGGGATCGTCCGACGGGTGGCAGATGAGAGATCCAGAGTCGCCGCTCCATCTTTCAGATGAGCAGGCTGCACCCGCGACGATCTATGCCGCTCAGTTGAACGATGACTTTCAGCTCTCTACGACTCAGGTTGCAGGCCATCAAAACCTGCCGATTTCGAATCAAGTGACGTACGTCGCCGCCGGTGAAACACGGCAAATGCCGCTGAGTGATGTCAGGCGGTGGGATCGGATGACAGTGGTCGCCCCGGTCACAGCGGGTGGGATCGTCTCTCCGGCGATGCAAATGGGAGCTTCGAGCGACGACGGGAGCGCTCTCGCTTCATTGAGCCTCCTCGCGCAGATCGACGGCTCGAAGAGCTCTGTCCCATTCGAAAATCCTTTGTATGCGAATAAAGCGCTTCTCTTCCGCACCGCGCTCTCTGCGCTCGACGATCTGGCCGCGTTGCCGGAGCAGGAGGTCTGGCAGTTTCCATCGAGCGCGCTTGACGGAATGTATGCGGGGGGTACGTTAGCGTTTCTGTCAGCGCGCAAGGTTTTTCCGACTTACGGCAATACGGGGGAGCTTTTGAGGAAGCTCTTCTGCTCAAGCTCGCCAACAGTAGCAGAGAAGACTTTGTACCACTGTTCGCAGCTTGCGCCGCTCCCCCCACTCACCATGCAACAGTGGGCATTTACGAACGCCCAGCTCCTCGCCTTGAAAGAAGCATGGCAGATCTGGACGGATGGGCTGCATCATGTGGCGTACCGAATTTATCCCAACAATCTGGTCTCGGCGCGCAATCAGTCCGCGCATTTCCTCACCTCATTCCAGGACCTCGCTCGCGGTTCCGGCGACCCGTTCGACTGGAATCTTGCACGAGAGTACGCGAATCGATGGGTTGCTTCACAGAATGAGGCCGGATGGTTCATGGAGAAGGGGGGCCCTGATGCATCCTATATCGGCATGTCGAACTATTACGCTGCATCGTACTATCTGCAGTCCTGTCTCCACGGTCAATGCGACTCCAACGTCAAATCGTCGATTGCGAAGACCTACGCCTTTTTCAATCATACTGTTGCGCCAGAGCCGACGGGGGGAATTATCGGCGGATTCAACTTCAATCATCGGGTGGGTGCCGGCTTCGATTCCGAGCAGTTCGGCGGAGCTCGGGGTATCGCGAATGACATCCCCGAGGTCTCCGCGTGGAACGATGTCTATCTCGGCGTTGGAGGTCGAGTTTCGAGGCCAATAGCAGCACCTGATCAGCTCAATTCTCGATACCTAGATTTCAAATCAATGCGGTACCTGGCATTCAACAATCGGCCGGAAGTGGCGCCTGCGACTTTGCCCGCGCTCGAGCCCGCACCATTCACGAAGAATATTCACGACGACCTCATCGCCATCAAGCGTCCAGGATATTATACGGTCGTTTACGTTGGTCATCCTGCGCCTGCTTCCTATTATGTGAACACTATCAACGGCAGCACAATGCGCCTTCCGTGGAATTACAATGGGGAATCGAACGGCTTCAGGATCGGCGATCCGCACGGCTGGAGCGCGCCTTATGTAGGCGGCGGGATGAGTCTGTTCTGGACCGAAGATTTCGGAAACAGTTTGCTGGCGGGAAACTGGACCCCCCTCGCGCACCACGGTCTCGTGGCTGTCGATGGCCAGACCGGAGTGCGGTCATGGGAAGATTACTTCAGCACGAGCTTCAGCTTGTCTCCCGATAATTCGCTGTTACGGATCAACGGCTCACTGGAGCGCAACGCGACCGTAATGAGCGGTACGCAGGCAGGAGCGAGCTCATCCCTCTCTGGGTACAACTACTCTCGAGCATACAAATTCCTCAATGAGTCCGTGATTGTCGTTGTTCGGGTGGCTGCGACCACGGATGCGGCTGCGAGCGCACAGACTCGGCTGTTTGAAAACATTCCCCTCGCAGGCGGCGCGCCCAAAAGACAGAACGGGCAGCTTCCAAAGCTCACTGCGACGCGCAATGGTCAAACGGAGACAATTGCGAACGGCGCAGTCGTTGATGACAGTGAGCTACGTTACGGATTTGCTGACTCCGGTCTGAGGTTAGTGACTCAGGATGGTGTCTCGAAGCGCGTTATCACCAACGGCCCGAAGAATCAGCCCGGTCTCCAGATCAACCGGATCGAGTTGAATATGCCGCTTCCGAGTGTTGGGACAGTAGCTGAGCTAAGGTATTGCCTGCAGCGATTGAGCGCGAGCCCGTCGCAGTGCGGTCTATAGTCTCGGGTTCCTGGTCTCTCTCATGTCGAGCCGACGGCCTGTCGTTTGCACGGAGGCATGACCTGCGGTCGAATAACGCTTCGTCCTTCCCATCTGATCGCATCCGGCTCTATATTCGGTGATAAAGGGAGCATCGCCTGTCGCTCCTGGAAAAAGTTGGAGCTTGCATATGCACTTCTCAAGGATTCTCGTTACGACGGATTTCTCGGAAGCTTCCTATCGCGCGTTCGATCTCGCTGCATACGAACGGAAAATGGAAGGCGCCGAGATTCGGTTGCTCTACGTCTATCAGTATTTTCATGCACCGGTTACCACCCCTGACATTCCTGTTCCGCTACTTGGAAGCGAGTTTTACGAAACGAATCGCCAACGAGCGCAGGCCAAGCTCGAAGACGTCGGAAAACGGTACTTTCACGGGCAGAATGTAGTGGCGGACGCGGTGCTCAGCCTTCAAGTCCCAGGCGATGTCATCTGTCGCTATGCAGAAGAGCAGGGGGTCGACGTGATTGTCAGCGCGAGCCGCGGACACACTCCCCTGAAGGCGCTCTTCCTTGGCAGCACTGTCCAGCGTGTGTTGCTGAAGGCGAAATGCCCCGTGTTGATAGTCCCTGTCGGCGAAGATGCCTAGTTCGTTTGACGACAGGGCCTTAGCCCTGACGGCCGGGCGAAGGCAGCAATAGCGTAGCCGAGCCCGTGCCGGGTCTAGTGGAACGGGAGCGCTCATCCGTCAGAAGAGAAGGCCGCGCCGTTCTTGCCATTTTTTTGCCTGATCGTTCGCGGGCGCTTATTTCTTTTCTCAATATTTTCAGCCATTTTGCCGATAGATCGGCATAGGTGTCGGCTATGCAGTATCTCTCCATTTTGCTTGGAATCTACCTCGGGCTGAAGCTTGCGGTGAGGCTTCAGATCACATTTCGGATTCGTGGGCTGCAATTCCATCCTCAAGCGCTCCGCATTATCTCGAGAGAGGAGCTTCTGGCACATGAAGCGGCTGTTCTTTCTTCGCCTGAGGCGGAGCTCTTGGCGTCCGGCTTCCGTTATTCGCACACCGAGTGCTCCCGGCGAACGGAGAGCGGAGTCCTGTGCGAGACTCGACATCTCATTTTTATCCACGATGCGAGGAGGCTGGCGGTGTCCGTATCGCCTTCATCCGCTCCCGATTCAACACGAACGGTGAATCGAACTGTCGTGAGCCGCCTGAATGACGGTCGAATGATCTACACGGCGGATGTTGCTGGGTCGTTCCTCCTCGGTGACACACCTCACTTGAAGATGTTGTATTGTTACGATCCCGCGTTGGAGGCATTGCTGGCCGCTCATGAGCGCGCGATATCTGAGCTCGTACCGGCTTCGAGCGGTGGCACCGAATTCAAGAGTCCCGAGGATTTCCTGCACGCGGAGAATTCAAGCGGTGACCTCTGGCTCGAGAGCCTCGAACGCCGGGGAATTCTCATTCGCAGTGATTGCGGGTTGTTCTTCCCAACGTTTGCGGCGGCGTTCCGGGTCGCAGGGCCACTTCTGAAGGAGCTTCAGCGTTCGGCTGCCGAGCGAAGACGGGCAGGGGCTCCCGCACGCGACTTGCCGATCGAGGCAGAGGTCGCCGCATATCGACAGCTTGCACGGGTCCACGAAAAAGCGTCGATGGAACGGGCAGCGAAGGTGATACTCTTCGTTCTCACGGGCGCTCTGTTCTGCGTGTCGTTCGGTCAGCTCCTGTCTTTTCGTTCCGTGCTGATTCTCGGCGGCGTGATCGTGTTCCATGAGCTCGGCCATCTGATTGGAATGCGCTTTTTCGGGTTCAGAGACCTGAAGCTGTTGTTCCTGCCGTTCCTCGGGGCGGTCGCCATCGGCAAACGGAGGAATATCACACCATTCCAACGCGTCGTCGTCGCTCTGCTCGGGCCGGTGCCAGGGCTCCTCTTGGGGCTCGCATGCTACGGGGCGACCCAACACTTCGGGTTGCAAGATCGGGATTGGCTCGTTGAGCTGACGTGGACCCTTATCGGACTCAACTTCTTCAACCTGCTTCCAATTATGCCGCTTGATGGCGGGCAGGTCCTGCATGCGCTGATTTTCTCACGCCGCCCGGCGCTCGAGGCATTTTTTACTATCGCGGGCGCGGTAGCGCTTGGCGCGATGGCTCTTGCTTGGGAGCAGCCGATCCTTGCTTTTGTGGCACTGCTCATCCTCGTGAGCACGAAAGAACAGGTGAGAAAGGCGCGTTTGCTCCTCAGCTTGCGACGCCGGGTGCATCGAGCGGAACAGCCCCCGCTCGAGGACGAAGCACTCGTCACTGAGATCTTCTCGCACCTTTCCGAGCAGGGCTTGAAGTCGTTGCCGTTTCAGCGCAAGTTTCAGATCGCCGATTATCTCGCCTCGAATGTTCGAATTCCAACCGCTGGATTCGCACAGACGACCGCGCTCATTGCGCTCTATCTCGTTTCTCTGTGCCTGCTTCCAGGCTTTTTCGCCGCTCGTTATCTCTCCGAGGACCGGCCGACGGTGCATTCTCAGCCGGCAGACAGCCGGGCTTTCCACCCGGACGAATCGGAATACGCGCCGAGTGACGAGCCGCTTCCTGAAGGTTCGATTCGAATCTAGAGCCGCACTCCGGCACCTTACCCGGCCGGCCATCGCTTGAAACTCGACGATATTGGTGTTACGAACTCACCGCAAACGCTACCGTCCGAATTTTTTTTCGGTTCGGCGCGTCGCTTCCTAAGATGCCGTGTTCCCGCGGCATGTGAGAGAACCGGCGGTCGAGTGAATCCGCCCTGAGTGTGAGAGTGCGCCATGAGCGGAACCATCAAGCAATTCATTAAGCACAATTTCCGGCATTTTAATGCGGCATCGGTTGTTGATGCGGCCGAGGCCTACAACAAGCACCTCGAGCAGGGCGGAAAGATGTTTCTCACCATGGCCGGAGCGATGAGCACGGCCGAGCTGGGAGTGAGCTTGGCGGAGATGATCCGTCAGGACAAGGTTCATGCGATCTGCTGCACTGCGGCTAACCTCGAAGAAGATATCTTCAACCTCGTCGCTCACGAGCATTATGTCCGTGTCCCGCACTATCGTGACCTCGGGCCGAAAGACGAGATGGCCCTCCTCGAGCGTGGGCTCAATCGCGTCACCGACACCTGCATTCCCGAAGATGAGGCGATGCGCCGGATCGAGCACCTCATAACTGCGGAGTGGCAGGCTGCTGAACGCAACAAAGAGCGCTTTTTTCCGTTCGAATATTTCTACAAGCTGATTCGGTCCGGAGTGCTGAAGGAGCATTATCAGATTGATCCGAAGGATTCCTGGGTTCACGCCGCTTGCGAAAAGAACCTCTTCATCTTCACCCCGGGTTACGAGGACTCGACGCTCGCAAACATGCACGTTGGTCAGTTCAAGAAAAAGAACATCAACAGCTTAAACCTCATCAAGAACGGCCTCGAGCAGATGTCGTACCTTGTGGACTGGTATCAGGAGACCGCGGCGAAGAGCTCAATCGGGTTTTTCCAGATCGGCGGCGGCATTGCGGGCGATTTCCCAATCTGTGTCGTTCCGCTCATTCGTCAAGACCTCGAAACAGAGACGCCGTTCTGGGGGTATTTCTGCCAGATATCCGACAGCACCACTTCATACGGTTCGTACAGCGGCGCGGTGCCGAACGAGAAGATTACCTGGGAGAAGATCTCAGAGACTACGCCGCGATTCGTCATAGAGTCCGATGCGACGATTGTTGCTCCGCTGATCTTCGCTTACGTCCTCAATCAATAAGTCGGCACTTTTCCGGTCGCAATTCGCTCCCGCTTCGCACTGAGCCACGCGAGACGGGAGCTCTCTGCTTCTGTAAGGGCTGAGCGCGCCTCTGCGGGATCGCGCAGACTCCAAAAACGCGTTACGAGACTATTCCGCGCAGACTATGCGCTTCGTGCGTTCAGTGTGGCCGAGGAGGAACGAGGCCGCCAGGCATCGACTAGGGAAACACGCCCTATGAGAGGAGATTCGGGTGCAGAAGGCAGATCGGAATTAGAGCCGCGTGCCGCCGCTCTTTTCGAGCTTGCGAAGCTGCTTACGGGCTTTCTTGCTGCGATTCTTCGCCAGCTTTTCGCGTTTCCGACCCCGTTTGAACTTGGTGCTTTTGCGTGTGGAAGCCATACCGATTCCGGTTGAAATCTTTTATCCGGTTGAAATCTCGCTAATCCCTTAGCTAATCCGCGAAAAAAACGCTGTTTTTTCGCCGAGCTTTGAGCTGACGGGTTTACACAATTTAATTGCTGCCGTCAAACGCGGTTATCGTGGACGGACCTCCATCTCTTCCTCAATCGGGTCGAGCTCTTTGCCGTGATTCTGTTTGTCCTCTAGTAAGCAACGGAACCGCTTTTCGAGAAGCTCGCAGGTCGTCAAAACTTGGTATGGGGGCGCATCTCCCCGGATCCACCCATGTTCTGTCGTGTAGTAGATGAACGGAAGGTCGGCGTCTTCAGTCG
This sequence comes from Bdellovibrionota bacterium, assembly GCA_046328905.1. Lineage (GTDB taxonomy): Bacteria > Bdellovibrionota_C > UBA2361 > SZUA-149 > CAZDWZ01 > JAXLVP01. The sequence continues at coordinate 1,211,077 of JAXLVP010000001.1, read as the reverse complement.
CGGTGGTTCTGGGGGACACCGTCGGTTTTGGGGTAGGGCGATAGCCGAGCTTGGGGAGCTTTTCCAGCTTCGTAACCGTGTTTGGCACTGCCTTCGGAAGGGCTTTCGGCTCGTTGTCGCCCCCGACGTTCGCGCAAATCTCAGCCGCAAATCCGACTCCGCTGACAGCCAGGTAGCGTATGTTTTTTCGCGCAGGAGTGGTGGCGGCGAGCTCCAGCATCAGCGTCCGATTGTGTTTGGCCTGGTTATCGCCGACTGACGCGATCCGGTAGGGGATGCCCGAGTCCTGTTGGTCGCTTTGCCAGCTCGGATTCCAGCGGAGCGACTTCCCTCGCGCGTGGGCGACACAGTCGAAAGGCTCCGTGGATTCGGCGAACGCGGGAGCGGCGAAGAGAATGGCGGCAACAGCAGAAGCCGCCAGCTTTCGGAGCCTCAGCGGCCGCAACGGTCCGCTGCGAGATCCAAGCAGCTGTCTGAAACTGCCGGTGTGTATGAAAGAGGCGCGGTGAATGAAAATGAAAAGAGAGTGAGCGGGAAGGGTGGAGGCGCCATGATACGGAGAACTGTCCGGGGATCTTGTCAGAGAACGACAGGGGCGGCTTCGAAGGTTCGGATCAGGATGGACGATCCACTTTCTTCGAAAGGATAGTTTTCGCATCCTTGATCACGCCGACTTCAGCCTGCACCATATGTGGCCGGAGCAGCTGATTCAGCTCCGAGTAGTATCGAACACTATACTGGTCGCCCGATTGTTGAACAAGAACCAAAGCTAGCTCTGTGAGTGTGTGGTGCGCGCGGAGACAGCTCGCGCGAATCAACTTTTCTGTGAGAATCGCTTCCTTTTCATTGGGTGAAACGGCCGGGGGACGTCGAAGCGTTGCAACGGTCTCGGAAGTTGCTCCGTAAAGCAGTCGCGACTTTGCAAAATCACCGCTCGCCACCTTCCCCGATGCATCCCGGAGGGTGTTCACCGCTGAGATCACGTGTTCTTCCCATTCCAGCTGGTTCGAATATTCGAGCAGCGACAGGTCAGAGTCTTCGCAAGAAGCGACGATTCGCTTTGCGTCGGTCTCCGGGCGTGCCTCGACGAAGGTGATGCGATGGGCATACTCCGTGAGCGAAAGTTTCTGACACGACCGTTCACACGGAACCGAGTCGTCAGACGTGGATGCGCTGCATTGCCGCACACACGCTGCAACAGCTTGCGGACCGAAGAGTGGTTGGAAGATGCTCGTCTGCACCGCGCTGTCGAATGTCGTTGATGCGATAGCGGTCGGACGGTCAGACTGGAGCTTCTCGACCACAGCGTCCATCGGCGCGGAGTTCGCAACAATCATCGTCAGGAGCGCCGCGACGAAAAGCGCGATGAATCCCGGTTTTGGGCTGATTTCAATCCGTCCCCCCATCGCACCGATCTGCGGCCGAAAGACAGTGGGATAACCTTGCCCACTCTTGCCTTCGATCACCAGCCGCTTCATCGAAACGGTGCTTTGGAGGGAAAAATTTTTGTGTGCTCGTTGTTGTATGATTCGCGGCGACGATCGCCGTTGAGGAAGGATGGTAGGCAGCATGTCGTCTGAATCTGCTTCGGAACCGAGGACCTTGCCGATCGCTGCCTCGTCCGACTCGTTCAGATCGAGAAAGTCACGCGAGAAGTAGCATGTAGCTTTTTTATTTGGGTCGTCGTCGCGTACAGACATGCTTTGCCAACCACTAAACCGAACGAACAGGAAGCATCAACAGATTATCGACACTTCCGGCGAATGCTTGATATTTACGAGCTGAGTGCCTCGAGCAGAGCTTCATCTCTCCTGATTACGATGATGCTCAATCCGATCTGGATCTAGCTATCTCACGCAGAAACGTTTCCCACGATGAAAAATTCCGACAACAGAACGAGCATTCGGTCGGAAGCTTCCGCCTGTCAGGCAATTTATCTCTGTATTTTCGCGACTGGGAACGAGGCGTGGATCGCAAGGAGAGACAAGCGCGTTCGAGGTTTGCGCAGGTGTTCGCCAGCTTCGCCGGCAAACACCTGGAGACTCAAAATCCGCCGGGTGATGTTTCGCCGGCGGTGAATCGCGAGCTGGCGAGATGAGAGAAAATGCCGGGGACTAGACTGGGACTCCCAGCTCGCCGAGCTTCGTAACGAGCTCCGCGCGCTCGCGCTTCCCCGGAACTGCCTTTTCGAGATCGATCGTTCGACCCGCAAGCAGATCCTTGAGCACGGCAAGCTCGAGCCGAGAAAAGCGCATCGCCTCGAGTGAATAGTCTTCGAATGCGCGCCACGCCATCGGAACGCGCTCTTTGACGAGGCTCGCCATGGCTTCGCCGAAGACGCGGATCTCGTATTGCGCATGAGAGTCCACTCGCAACTTCAGGAAGTGAAAAAGGTTGTGAAGGTCGATCTTCCAGTACCACTCCGTGTAGAGCGAGACCGGGAGATTGATGCGGGCAAGCTCGCGCCGCATCTTTGCATCGATGTAACCTTCGTACTGGGAGTAAACCTGCTCCTGACTTTCGGGGAAGGTCTTTGCGACGGCCTCTGCGTTTTCAACAGGATTGCCGGTTCCCCCCTGCTTATTCTGCGCCGATTGGGTTGTGCAGAGCTCCGGTGACGGCTCGTAAAACCAATCGGGCATTTCGCTGTAACGCGCGCTCATCTCGTTGACGTTCGCTGTGCGGTGCCGAATCCACTGCCGAGCAACGAAAATGGGCATGCGGCAGTGAAACTTGAATTCGACCATCTCGAAGGGCGTCGTATGCTGGTGACGCATGAGATAGCGGATGAGGCCCTCATCTTCGCTCACTGACTTGGTGCCCTTTCCATAGGAAACTCGGGCGGCCTGCACGATCGAGGAATCGTCTCCCATCACATCGACGAGCTTTACGAAGCCTTTATCGAGAACTTTGATTGCCCCTTCGGGGTAGGTAACTTCTGTTTTCGGCATACGCAGTGACTTAACATAACGCCACCGAGCCCTGCGAGGTGCAAAGCGAAGGAATTTCGCGACGACCCTCGGTCTCCGGTGCGGGGGCGAAAGTAAATAATTCCTAAGTGATATTAGGATGTTGTGTGAGGTCGCCTGGACAAGTTATCAATTTTCTAGTAAAGCGACGGAGTTTTCTGAAGTCACCTTAAGAAGCAAACCCACATGATCTCAATAGTCGTTCCTCTGTACAACGAAGAAGAGAACGTTTCGAAGCTCTACGGTGAGCTGACTGCAGTCGCAAACGGCAGCGAGCTCGACTGCGAGTTCGTGTTCGTCGACGACGGTTCTCAGGACGCCACGGTGCAGAATCTCATCCGCGCGGCCGACGGCGATGCGCGAGTGAAGATCGTCACGTTTCGACGTAATTTCGGTCAAACCGCTGCGATGGCTGCGGGCATCGACTACGCGCAAGGCGATGTCATCGTCACGCTCGACGGCGACCTGCAAAACGATCCTGCCGAGATCCCACGCATGGTCGCGAAGCTCGATGAAGGCTACGACCTGGTCGCCGGCTGGCGGAAGAACCGCAAGGACGCCGCGATCAGCCGGAAGCTTCCTTCGATGATCGCGAACCGCATCATTTCGCGCACTACGAAAGTTCAGCTGCACGACTACGGCTGCACGCTGAAGGCGATTCGCGCCGATGTCGCGAAGAACCTTCACCTCTACGGCGAAATGCACCGCTTCATTCCGGCGCTCGCTGCCGAGCAGGGTGTGCGGATCGCTGAAATTCCGGTCAATCACCGTCCGAGAACGGCGGGAAAGTCGAAATACGGGATCTCCCGGACATTCCGAGTGCTCCTCGACCTCTTGACGGTAAAATTCTTCCTCGGCTTCTCCACCCGTCCTCTGCACATGTTCGGTGCGCTCGGATTTTTCACCGGCGGCGTCGGCAGCGCTCTGATGACGTGGTTGGTGTTTGATCGAGTGGTATTCGAAGTTCCACTGGGAACTCGGCCGCTGCTTCCGATCGCGACAATGCTCGTGCTGATCGGACTGCAATTTTTCTGCTTCGGCCTGCTCGCCGAAATTCTTGTGCGGACCTACCACGAATCGCAGGACAAAAAGACCTATGCGGTACGTGAGGTAATTACACTGGGTGCGGATCGCGGTGATGAGGGTGAGTTTGCCAAACGACGATACGTTCGGCGCGCTGTGTAAAGCGTGTTGGTCCGTTTTCGTGCGGCAACGTAATTCCATTGGTTCCTGACTGTGTCAATGAAAGTTCTGATTGATGCGCGGAAGCTGGGTGACGGCGGGATCGGTGTGTACATCGAGAACCTCGTCGACGGGCTGCTCGCGCTGTCGAAAAGCGGCGAGATCGACATCGCCCTGTCCCTGCTTGTGTCCGAAGCATTTTTCGAGAGCGATAATCAAAGTGCGTTCTCGACTCACTACCGGACTCACGGGCTAGGTGCAGTGTTTGATGCGGTGAAGTTACGCTGGCTGGATCGGGTGCGATATATCAGCGAGTCAGCGCCGAAATATTCATTGAGGGAGTATTTTCTTCTCGGATTCCGGCAACGGCGTGAGCTGGCGGAATGCGACCTGTTCCACAGCCCTCATTTCACCCTTCCATATTTCCTTCGTGTTCCCTCCGTCGTCACGATCCACGACATCATTCACTGCAGCCACCCGGAAAATTTCTATCACCGTCCGGTTGCAAAATCGCTCATTCGCTCAGCTTTGCGCCGAGCCGATCAGATCATCACCGTCAGCGAAGACAGTGCTCGCTGTATTCAGGCGCAGTTCGGCAAGTTCCGCATGCCTGCCGCCGTCATTCCGAACGCGATGCGTCCGAATCTGGCGCGAAAGCCGGAAGCCGAGGTCGAGGCGTTCCTGCGCAAAGAATTTCTTACGCATGACTATTGTCTCTACGTCGGCAGCGAACGGGCTCACAAAGGGTTCTGGGAGCTTCTCGACGCTTGGGCCGAGCTTACGAAAGACGGATCACTCGCGCGTTGTCCGGATCTCGTCGTTGTCGGCAAGCAATTCTCTGTCGCGCGCGACAAGGTCCATGAGATGGGGCTCGACACGACTGTGCGCTTCTTCGGCGAGGTGAGCCTGGATAAGCTGGCTTTGCTGTATTCAGGTGCGAGCGCGGTTGTGGTGCCTTCGAAGGTCGAAGGATTCGGGCTTCCGGCTCTCGAAGGTATGGGACTCGGGGTGCCTGTGGTCTGCGCACCGATTGCGAGCCTCCGGGAGGTTTGCGGTGATGCCGCTGTCTACGCCTCGGAACATAGCGGACATGGATTCGCCGCAGCGATACGGAAGCTCTTCTCTGATTCGTCATCTCGTTCCGAGGTCTCGCGTCGGGGCATCGAACGAGCGCAGCAGTTCAGCGTCGAAGAATGTGCGCGAAAAACCTTCGCTGTCTATCAGCGTGTGCTCGGCATCAGACCTCAGTCGGTCTCGAGCGGTTCCGCCGCTGAACCGGTAAAGAAGCTACAAACGGCGTAGCGGGGTGCATGCGGGTCGCAATCGTCCATGATTGGCTTCTCGGGATGCGCGGAGGAGAACGCTGCTTAGAGGTCATCGCTTCCCTCTTTCCGACCGCTGACATCTTTACCCTGTTCTACGACTCGGGGAAGATGACCCCGGAGATCAACGCGCACCGCGTCGTGTCCAGTCGCCTGGACCGATTGCCCGGCGCGAAGTCCATCTATCGTCATCTCCTTCCGATCTATGCATTCGGAGTTCGCGATCTCGAGCGAAAGATCGCCGATGGACGCTACGAGCTCATCATCAGCATCAGCCATTGCGTTGCGAAAAACGTCCGGCCGCGGAAGGGGACGTATCATCTCTGCTACTGCCTCACGCCGGCTCGCTATCTCTGGGACCAATTCGAAGTTTATTTCGGCGGCAAAAGCTACGAGCCGCTTGTCAGAATGGTCGCCCCAGCGCTGCGTCGCGCTGACATCCGCGGTGCCGCTGCGGTGCACCATTTCGTCGCGATCAGCGAATTCATTCGCCAGCGGATCCGCTCGCTCTATCAAAGGGACTCCGATGTGGCCTATCCCCCCGTCCGCACGGATTGGATTAAGGTAGACTCCGCGCCGCCGAGCGGAGGCTTTTTGGCTGTGAACGCTCTCGTGCCCTACAAGAACACGGAGCTGATCGTTCGCGCCTTCAACCGACTCGGCCTTCCCCTCACGGTGATCGGGAAGGGTCCCGACGCGAAGAAGCTTCGAGCGCTTGGAAAGGAGAACATTCGCTTTGTAGAAAATGTCACTGACGAGGAGCTTGCCGCTTATTATTCTCGGTCGAAGGCGCTCGTGTTCGCGGCGGAAGAAGATTTCGGCATGGTTCCAGTCGAAATTCAGGCCGCCGGGCGTCCGGTCATTTGCTACGGTCGGGGAGGGGTGCTAGAAACCGTGTCCGCAACGGGGGAAGCGCCAACCGGGATGTATTTTTCTGAGCTTTCCACTGATAGTTTGTGCCGCGCGATCGAGCACTTTACTGTTCGACAAGCGGATTTTACTGTGGATAATTGTCTCAGGCAGTCACGTAAGTTTTCTCTGGATTGTTTTCGCGAGAGCTTCTGCCGGGTCCTCGATGAGCGAGGGATCGAGCACTCCGGTGCTCCTCAGCAGGATTCTCGAGCGCGGTCTGCATCAGGAGTCGGCGGCTAATCTGCCGCTCGAAGCTGGCAAAAACTTAGGAAACTATGCTCAAGCGGCATTCACAACTGTTCGAGGGCTTTTTCGCCGCCACCGACCTGCTGGTTGTTTCCATCGCGTGGCTTGTCAGTTACTGGGTTCGGTTCAGCCTCGGCGTAATCCCGATCGAAAAAGGGGTGCCGGAATTCAGCGACTACGTTCGCATGCTGATTTTCGTCTGGCTGATCTGGGCCTTCGTTTTCAGACGCTTCGCGCTCTACCGACCGATGCGCGGAACGAGCCGTTTTCGGGAAGCGTGGCTGCTCGTACGAGCGAATGCATTCAGTGTAATCTTGCTGCTGGCGGCGACCTATCTTTTCCGTGAAAAAAGCGTCCCTTTCTCCCGAGCCGTGTTTGTCATCTTCTGGTTGTTCGCCACGCTTTTCACCATCGCGTCGCGTTCGAGCATTCGTGTGCTGCTCCGCTACTTGCGACGTCGCGGATATAACCTACGCTACGCGCTAATCGTGGGCTCGGGTGCTCTTGCCCAAAAAGTAATGCGTAGCATGCTCGGCCATCCGGAGTTCGGCACCGAGCTCATCGGATGTCTCACGAGCGATTCGCAATATGCGAATTTGCAGGGCGCTGTGATGCACTCGAAGGCACCGGGCCGGTCTTTGGCGCCCAAGCCGGCTTGGGCGAGCGAAGCTGCAAGTGACGTGCGGATAGTGGGAACATACGCAGATCTTCCCCGATTTCTCGAGAGCGGCAAGATCGATCAGGTCATCATTGCTATGCCGCTTGCGGATCACGACCTGCTCGAAGGCGTCATCAACTCCATCGGCGACGCCATCGTCGATGTCAGAATTGTTCCCGATGTGCATCAGTTCATCCAGCTCGGTTCGAGCATCGAGGAGTTCGACGGGCTGCCGGTGGTGTCGCTTGCTTCCACCCCGCTGACGGGATTCAATGTTTTTGCGAAGCGGTCGCTTGATATCCTCCTCGGCACGATCTTTCTGGTGCTTTTCTCTCCCCTTATGCTGCTCATCGCCCTGCTCGTGAAGCTTACGTCACGCGGTCCGATCTTCTTCGAACAGGAGCGTGTCGGGCTCGATGGCCGCACGTTCAATATCTACAAGTTCCGGACGATGCGGGTCGACGCCGAGCGGAGCGGGGCTCGTTTTGCCGTGAAAGACGACCCACGGGCGACGCCTATCGGGAAGTTTCTCCGCCGGTTCAGCCTGGACGAATTACCGCAGCTGTTCAATGTATTGAAGGGGCAGATGTCGCTGGTCGGCCCTCGGCCGGAGCGGCCGGTGTTCATTTCGGAGTTTCGCCGGCATGTGCCGCGCTACATGTTGCGCCACAAAGTTCAAGCGGGTATGACTGGCTGGGCTCAGGTGAACGGCTGGCGCGGCAATACGTCGATTGAACGCCGCATTGAGCACGACCTGTATTATATCGAACACTGGTCGTTGGGCCTCGACCTGAAAATCCTCGGCCTTACTCTGGTGAACGGATTTCGGGATCGCAACGCTTATTAAGCTCGGCTGTTCTCCTTTTCCGTGGCTGCGTTTCAGTTGTTGAGGAACGGCCCACGCAGCGTTCGACGCATACGAATCAACCGCAGAGGCGCCGGTTCGGAGAGGAGCGAGGCTCGCTTCATCTGCGACGAGCGAACATGAATGTCGGCGGAACCGAATGCGGGCAGGGCTCCATTTGGCGCGGTGATAATTTAGGAAGGCCTTTTTCAGACAACCTCTATTGAGCGAGACAGGAGACGATGAACGTAGGAGTAATTGGCACGGGATACGTCGGATTGGTTGCCGGAGCTTGCTTCGCTGAATCCGGAAACGAAGTAATCTGCTGCGATGTTGACGAAGCAAAGATCGCGCGGTTGAACCGCGGCGAGATTCCGATTTACGAGCCGGGTCTCGAAGACCTGATTCAACACAACGCGGAAGCGGGACGAATCAGTTTCACGACGGACATTCAGGCGACTGTTCAGGGTTCCGAAGTGATCTTCATCGCTGTCGGAACTCCGATGGACACCGACGGCTCAGCCGACCTGCGCTACGTTCTCGAAGTCGCGGCAAGTATCGGTAAGTTCATGAACGGGCCGAAGATTGTCGTGAACAAGTCCACGGTTCCCGTTGCGACTGCGGATCTCGTCAGCCAAGAGATCGCAAAGTACACTCAGCTGCCATTCGATGTCGTTTCGAACCCCGAATTCCTGAAGGAAGGTTCCGCGATCGACGACTTCATGAAGCCGGACCGCGTTGTCATCGGAACTTCGAGTGTCGAAGCTGCTGAAGTTATGCGGGAGCTCTATTCGCCGTTCGTGCGGACTGGAAATCCGATTCTCGTGATGGACGTTCGCAGCGCTGAAGTAACGAAGTACACCGCGAATGCGTATCTTGCGACTCGCGTGAGCTTCATGAACGAGATTGCGAATCTTTGTGAAGCCGTCGGCGCAGACGTGAACAACGTTCGCCGCGGGATCGGCAGCGACTCTCGTATCGGTCAGAGCTTTCTCTTCCCGGGCGTCGGCTACGGTGGTTCCTGCTTTCCGAAGGACGTTCGCGCGCTGATGCGCACGGCGCAGGAGTACAAGAGCCCGCTCGAGATCGTCAGCTCCGTTGATCGTGTGAACACTCGCCAGAAGAGTGTTCTGACGAAGAAGATCGTCGACCACTACGGCTCGCCGGGATCGATCAAAGGGAAGCACTTTGCGATCTGGGGACTGTCGTTCAAGCCGAAGACTGACGACATGCGCGAGGCGCCGAGCTTGACGGTCATCAAGGAGCTCTCTGAGATGGGGGCGAAGTTCACCGCATTCGACCCTGAGGCGATGACCGTTGCGAAGTCGATGCTCGACAAGGCGGGAACCCCGATCGAGTTCGCGGAGAATAGCTATGACGCGCTGAGCGGCGCAGATGCGCTGATCATCGTCACTGAGTGGAACGAGTTCCGACGACCGAACTTTTCGAAGATCAGCCAAGCGCTCAAGACGCCGGTGATCTTTGACGGGCGGAACCTCTTCGAGCCGTCAAAGATGCTGCGTCTCGGCTTCGTGTATCATTCGATTGGGCGGGCGACCGTCGGGAAGTAAGCATGGCGAGAGTCCTCGTAACCGGAGGGGCGGGCTTTATCGGGTCGCATCTTTGTGAACGGTTAATTGAAGCCGGTCATGAAGTGATCTGTCTCGATAATTTTTTCACGGGCCGAAAGGCGAACATCGCTCATTTGACGAAGCACCCGTCATTTGAAGTCATGCGTGGTGATATCACCGAACCCGTACTGCTCGAGGTGGACCAGATCTACCATCTGGCATGCCCGGCATCTCCGGTGCACTACCAGTTCAACCCTGTAAAGACGATCAAGACCAGCGTCCTCGGCACGATCAATATGCTTGGCCTCGCCAAGCGCGTTCGCGCTCGAATTCTTCTCGCGTCGACCTCGGAGGTCTACGGGGATCCGCTCCAGCATCCGCAGACCGAGTCGTACTGGGGAAATGTCAATCCGATCGGCTTTCGAAGTTGCTACGATGAGGGAAAGCGGGTCGCAGAGACACTGATGATGGACTACCACCGGCAAAATAAGGTGGATTCCAAAATCATCCGGATTTTCAACACCTACGGACCCAGGATGCTGTTCGACGACGGTCGTGTCGTGTCGAATTTCATCGTTCAGGCGCTCAAAGGCGAGTCTCTGACCATTTACGGGGACGGGCATCAGACGCGCTCGTTCTGCTTCGTGGATGACCTCGTGAGCGGTATAATCGCGATGATGGAGTGTCGGGATTTCGTGGGTCCGGTTAATCTGGGGAACCCAACCGAGATCACAGTCGCGGACCTTGCAGAGCGGGTAATACGGTTCGTGGGTTCGAAATCTGGAATAGTCAGCAAACCGCTTCCGGCGGATGACCCGATTCGGCGCCAGCCCGATATTCGCCTTGCGAAAGAGCGACTCGGCTGGGAGCCGAAAGTGAGTCTCGAGGACGGTCTCGCGAGAACGGTGGCTGACTTCCGCAAGCGTTTGGACAGCGAAAAATGAAAAAAGCGGTAGTCACCGGCGGCGCCGGATTTATTGGGTCGCACCTCGCAGAGAGTTTGCTCCGCGAGGGCACCAAAGTGCTCATTATCGACGATCTGTCGACGGGTCAGCAGAAGAATGTCGACGAGATCGCGCGGCTCACGGGAAACACCCCGGAGTTCCTTCGCGCCGACCTGAATGACGATGCTGCGTTTGATGCGATCTGCGACTTTCAACCTGAGATTCTGTTCCACGTCGCTGCGCAGGCGAACGTACGACTGAGCGTCGAAAAGCCGGCGTTCGACGCAACCACCAATATTCTCGGAACTATCCGGCTGCTCCAAGCCTCGGAGAAGGCGAAAGTGAAGGGCTTTATCTTCTCTTCGACCGGCGGCGCCATTTATGGCGAGCAGCTCAGCTTTCCGGCAACCGAAGACCATCGCACTGCGCCTGAGTGTCCATATGGAGTCAGTAAGCGCGCGGCGGAGCTTTACATCGAGTACTACGCTCGTGTTGCAGGCTTCGCGGGAATCGCTCTTCGCTACGGCAACGTTTTTGGACCCCGGCAGAATCCGAAAGGTGAAGCGGGCGTCGTCGCGATCTTTACCGATCGGCTGATGAAAGGACAGGAGCTCGTGGTCAACGGAGATGGCGAGCAGACACGTGACTTCATCTATGTCGGGGATGTCGTAAGCGCGAACGTCCTGGCGGCGAAGGCAGTGTTGAGCTCGAAGCTGAAGCTCGATCGCAATTTCTCAGTGTTCAACGTTGGACGGGGCAAAGAGGCCTCGGTGAATGATGTCGCGCGTGCAATTCAGACTGCGTGGCGCGAGACAGCACCGCGAGGTGAAGAAGTCGCTCCGACTCGAGTGGTGAATGGTCCTTCACTCCCCGGAGAGCAGCGCCGCAGTGTCATCGACAATTCGAAGATCGCTCGTGAGCTGGGATGGAAGTCGCAGATGGGTTTTGAAGAGGGTCTGGTCGAAACCGTTCGCAGCTTTCGGTAGCGTCCTTTCTGCTCAGCACACCCCGGATTGCTTGGGGAATCTCTCCCCCGGAAGTCGAAGCTCCCGTTCGGCTCGTCACTCCCTATTGTATTTTCCCTGATATGTTAGAATAAGCCCTGTGCAAGAACGGATCCGAAATTTTTCAATCATCGCCCACATAGATCACGGCAAGTCGACGCTTGCCGACCGCATTCTCGACCTTACCGGCGCTGTTACCGAGCGCGAGAAGGTCGACCAAATGCTCGACAACATGGAGATCGAGCGTGAGCGGGGTATCACAGTAAAGTCCCGCTCGGTATGCCTGCACTACAAGGCCCGTGACGGCCACATTTACAAGCTCAATCTGATCGACACACCTGGACACGTGGACTTCCACTATGAAGTTTCCCGTAGCTTGGCTGCTTGTGAGGGAGCGTTGCTTGTTGTCGATGCCGCTCAGGGAGTGCAGGCGCAAACGGTCGCTCATGTCTACACCGCGGTTGAGGGGAACCTCGAGATCGTCGTGGTGCTCAATAAGGTCGATCTGCCGACCGCGAACGTCGTCGAGGTAAAGCGGGAAATCGAAGAGATCATCGGCATCGACGCGAGCGGCGCGATGCCCATTAGCGCGAAGACGGGAGAAGGGGTCGGTGATCTGCTCGAAGCCATCGTCCAGCGCATTCCGGCGCCGAAGGGCGATCCCGATGCACCGCTCAAAGCAATCCTCTTTGACAGCTGGTTCGATGTCTATCAGGGGGTCATTGTTCAGGTCCGCGTGATGGATGGTGTGATCCGTCCGAAGATGAAGATCAAGTTCATGCAAACCGGGGCCGTTCACGAGGTGGGCGAGCTGGGAGTCTACAATCCTTTCCCGAAAAAAGTGACCGAGCTGAAAGCGGGAGAGGTGGGCTACATCGTCGCCGGTGTAAAAAATATCGCGGATGCGAAGGTCGGCGATACGATCACCGACGCTCACCGCCCGGCAGCGGAGCCGCTTCCAGGATTTGAAGTGGTGAAGCCGTTCGTTTTTAGCGGGCTCTATCCCTCAGACACTGCGGATTACGGTGCCCTTCGTGATGCTCTCGAGAAGCTTCAGCTGAACGATTCCGGTTTCACATTCGAACCGGAAACTTCGGTTGCGTTGGGATTTGGCTTCCGGTGCGGCTATCTTGGATTGCTCCATATGGAGATTGTCCAGGAGCGGCTGGAACGCGAGTTCGGCCTTGATCTCGTCACGACTGCGCCGACCGTTGTCTACAAGGTGAAGCTGAACTCTGGAGAAGAGATCGATGTCGATAATCCGGCAAAGTTCCCAAGCTTGGGAGATATCGACTGGATCTCGGAGCCGATTATTCTCGGTACGATTCATACTCGGCAGGAATTTTTAGGCGCGGTGCTCAAGCTCTGCGAAGAGAAGCGTGGGGTTCAGAAAGCGCTCGATTTTCACTCAGCCAACCGGGTAGTCGTCCAGTATCACCTGCCGCTGAATGAGGTCGTGATCGACTTCTATGACAAACTGAAGAGTGTCACCAAGGGATACGCGTCGTTCGACTACGACTTTGTGGGCTATCAGGTGAGCGATCTCGTCAAGCTCGATATCCGCATTAACGGAGATATCGTTGATGCATTGAGCGCGATCGTCCACCGCGATTTTTCGTATACTTGGGGCAACAAGCTTACCGAGAAGATGAAGGACCTCATCGATCGGCACATGTTTGAAATTGCCATTCAGGCAGCCATCGGCAACAAGGTCATCGCCCGCAGCACCGTAAAGGCGCTGCGGAAGAACGTCACTGCAAAATGTTATGGCGGTGACATTACGCGGAAACGAAAGCTGCTCGAGAAACAGAAAGAGGGAAAGAAACGCATGAAGCAGGTGGGATCTGTCCGAATCCCGCAAGAGGCGTTTCTTGCAGCGCTGAAGCTCGACAAAAGTTGACGCAGGGGCACCGTGAAGAGAGCGAAATCGCCGCGAAGCGAAACATTCGGCTCACTTGAGAGCGGCATTCAGCGCGAGCACGCGAGCCAGAGCCGTGTTCGGCTTGCGGTCTTCATGGGGTTCTCGGCGATCCTCTTGATCATTATCGCTCGCGCATTTCTCTTCCAGACCTTCAAGATTCCGTCCGGTTCGATGGTGCCGACGCTCAAAGTCGGCGACCACATCATCGTCAACAAGTTCATCTATGGGCTTACGTTTCCAGGCTCATCTCGGCGGCGGTGGCGGTGGCGATTGCCGCAAAAGAACGATGTCGTCGTTTTTTATCGATTCTCGGAGTTCGAAGACATCGACAACAATACGCATTACATCAAACGCATCGCTGCCGTTCCGGGCGATACTGTCGAAGTCAAAGAGTTCCGGACGTTCGTGAACGGCGTGGGTGTGGGCAAGGACGACGCGCTATTTGTCGGTCCTGATACGGATCCGAATTCAACCTCGGGGCGGAGTTACGGTCCGGTGACGCTCGCAGATGACCAGTATTTCGTGCTTGGGGACAACCAGTCCAATTCGCGTGATAGCCGTTTTTACGGTCCGATCCACCTCGACGACATCGAAGGCCTCGCGGAGATGATTTATTGGTCGTGGAACATCTCGGGCGACTCGTCGACGGTTCGCTGGGAGCGAATCGGGCAGATCATTCGTTAAGGAGCGATGATGCTCAGCTCGGCGATTCAGTTCCTCGAGTTCGAAGGACAGACATACGTGCAAACCAGAGCGCTCCAGGAGCAGCTCGTTCAGAAGCGGTTGCAAGGTGTCGTTCCGGATTCGATCCTGCTCGGCGACCATCCGCCGACCCTCGCGCTCGGACGTCGCTCTCACGAGAAAGACTTGGGGATATCGATTGAAGCCTGGAAGACGTTGGGGGTATGCGTCGAACAGGTGGATCGAGGCGGCAGCGCGACGTTTCACGCCCCGGGGCAGCTCATTGTCTATCCTGTGATACATCTCACGCAGCGAAAGCTCGGAGTGCGCGAGTTTGTTTCGCGAATGCTTCTTGCGATTGCGCAGACGGTTTGCGAGATCGGCATCCCTGCTGAATCCGACCTTTGCGACGCCGGTGTGTGGGTGCGATCCAACGCAGGGAGAAAGAAGGTTGCTTCGGTCGGGCTTCGGATCGTGCACGGGGTGACGAACCACGGGTTTGCGTTGAATGTCGATTGCGACCTCGAGCCGTTTCGAATGTTTCGCCCGTGTGGTTTCTCGGGCGAGGTGATGACCAGCCTTGCGGCAGAGCAATCGGATCCGCCGATCGAGCGAGCGTGGGTGATCGAGCGTCTCAAGACGGTTATACTGGAAAAGCTGTCGGAAACTACTCATCGCGCCGCAGCTTGCTGACGGGCGTAGGACGAGCGCAGCTCGACCGCTTGGGGGCGCGCTCTTCTTGGGCGCTTCCGGAAGCGCAGGTTGTGAGGAAACGCACAGCGCTTTTCCTCGACAGTCGCGGTTCTCGTGACGATATAAAGAAGGTGGGAGGATTTACTCCGGATATTCGGTTTGAGCGCCGATAGTGAGTTTGCTAAGCTGCCCAGATTAGGGCGGATTTTACGAGGAAAGGGCACGACGTGGGGTCTTCAACAGTTTCAGAAGCGACGGGGGAACGGGTGTATGTCATCGGAGACATACATGGCTGTCCGAAGGAGCCCGAAATTTTATTGCGCCATCTCGAGCAGAACGAGGGGCTGACCGAGAACGATCTCGTCGTTTTTTTAGGTGACTATATTGATCGCGGTCCGGACACCAAAGCGGTCGTGGATCTGGTCCTCGACTTCCGTACCCGATTTCCTAAGACGCGCTTTCTGAAAGGGAACCACGAGGACATGTTGCTCGATTTCCTCGGCTTCGGGGGAAATCTCGGCCAAGCGTTCCTCTACAACGGCGGCCTCGAAACGATTCAGTCTTATGGGATCACGGTCTTTGCTCCTCCAGGCGAAATGGTGAGCGCTCTGCCACCGAGCCATTTCAAATTCTACTGTGAGCTCGAGAGTGTGCTTACGGTGAACAACTTTGTGTGTGTGCACGCAGGCCTCAATCCCCTTCGCGATCTCCACGCGCAGAACGACAGCGATGTGTTCTGGATTCGTGACGAGTTTCTGAACAACGTGCATACGTTCAAGCGTACAGTAGTTTTCGGCCACACCCCGCACCGCGAGGTCTTCCAGCACCTCCCCTACAAGGTAGGCTTGGACACCGGATTAGTGTTCGGCAATAAGCTGACTTGTTTGGAGCTTGTATCAGGAAGACTGCTCCACGTCGGTCGAGATTCGACCGAGGTAGTGGAAGGCCAACCGGTAGACATGGGCAAGTGCGCGTTCTCCTGAGCGCAGAATCCTTCCTTTGACCGCGAAATTCCTATACACTTCAAGGTCTTGTTTTCTCCCCCCGATTCCGCTATTGAGAACCCGGTATTCTCGCGTGGATTCGCCGAGAAGTTGCGGTGATGTAGCTCAGCTGGTTAGAGCACGGAACTCATAATTCCGGGGTCGGTGGTTCGAATCCACCCATCACCATTCCCACCCCAAGTCCTCAGAGCGCTCGATATTCGAAGAATCAACGGCTTACATGCGGCCGCCACGATCGTCTTCCCTCCACCCCGAGTCCTCAAGGCAGTCGATATTGAGGTTCGCTGAAACGTCTTTGCCGTTTTGAACGAAAACACCGCTAGCACCCCGAGTCCTCAAGGCAGTCGATATCGAGTTTCGCTGAAACGACTTTGCCGTTTTGAACGAGAACACCAGTAGCGAAGAGAAATTCGCGATTTAGCCGCCAGCTTCCGCTGAAACGCCGTGCATAGCCACGGCATGGGAGGGGTGCGCCCAGAATCAGGGTGTTTGTATGTCTATCGAAAGCGCTCAACTGAAAAGTCTATTTGGAAAAAAGACTCAGTCACAACCCCTCCGTATAGAACACCCGAAATACGGCTCCTTTGTGACGGCACGCTGTATTAACTCTCAGCTCTGGTTTGTGAATAACCGGCTGCTTGAAGAATACGCACTCGGGATGCTCGCGAAATACTGCACCAAATTCGACACAAAGCTTTACGCTTTTGTCATGCAGGGCAATCACTACCACCACGTCTCGCGCTTTCCAGGGTGCAACCGCGCGGCGTTCCAGCGTGATTTCGGCTCACGCTTTGTTAACGGCGTAAGACGGTTCGTCCCCGGGTTTCCGGGTGGTCCACTGTTTGAGCGAAGATATTCCGCGCAGGCACTGGTGAACGCGGAGGATATCGAAGAGCAGTTTCTGTATGCCGCTCTGCAGCCGGTAAAATCAGGTCTCACTGAATACATTGAGGATTACCCCGGCTATAACTCGTTCTTTGATGCAATCTGGGGCAGAGAGCGAACGGTCAAAGTGTTCCGCCGAGGAGAATACAACGAACGAAAGCGATACAATCGCAAGCTGAAGAAGAGAGACTTCATGGATGAGTATACTCTTCGCTATGACCGAGTGCCTGGGTATGACCATCTGTCGCAAGAAGAATACGCGAAGATGATGCTCGAGAAGGTGGAGCTCCGGAGACAAGCCTTAGTCGCTGACTGGAAAGCAAAGGGGCACAAGTTCTTAACCCGCAAGCTGCTCGAGCGTGTGACTGCGGGAACCGTTCCGAAGACTACAAAGAAGAGCAAGCGGAACGACGAGCGACCGCTTGTCTTGTCGAAACGGTGGCAAACAATTAGAGAGTACTGCGAAGAGTTCTTTCCGATCTACTGGCAATACAAAGACGCTTCTGAACGTTACTTACGCGGGGAGAAAGATGTCGTCTTTCCCCCTGGAACGTATCGACCCCCTGGGCCTTTCACGCCGTACCCTGAGAACTACAAGTTCTAAGCAAGATACGAGCTTCTATAGTGCAAGTTTTAGTGAGTGCTGACGGCGCTAGCGGTGGCGTGTGTGCTCAATCGTGAAAACTTGCTTTTTGCACGCCTAGATCACGCCTCGCGCCGCCTCTTTGCGTTGAAACGCCGCCTCTCCGAGCGGCTGTGCCCCATTCTTCTGACGTTATTCATCGTGCGTGACTTCTCTCGTCACTCTGAAGAGCCCTAGCTAAATCAGGTGCCCTGAGGACTCGTTAGCGGAGATGTACGCCGGAGGGGGGTGCTGGGGCGCGGTTGTCGGGCTGCGCTCCTGGGAGGCGGTAGGTTAGTACGACCGAGTCGGTTGTCAGGTACAGGAGGCCGAGAGCTGGGTCGAAGGTGCCGCTGGTAATTTCTTTTGTGGGAAGCGGGGTGGGGAAGGGGCCGTGGGCGTATGGGCGGAGGGAGTAGGCCTTCTTTTGTCCTGCTTTTACGGCGAGAAGTTCGTTCACGTCCCAGAGCCAGAAGTAAGGCGAGGAGTCGGAGGGATCGGAGGGACAGTAACCGCGGCAAACGGCAGTGGTCGTTTGTCGGCAGCTGTGGCAGACGCCGCTTCGATGTCCGCCCGAGTTGCCGACTGTCACACAGGTGCTTGTTCCGGGTGGAATGAATCCGTAGGCGGCGTGTGAGACGTAGGTCCATAGGTCGTTTGTGCGAGACCGATTCATCAAGTCGGGGTGAAGCGGATGGGACGTGTCGAAGCTCAGGAGCGTTGCCGTCTCGACCGAGCTCGGTAACTGAGCGCCGGTCGTTATCGCTGTTGAATCGAATGCGACGACTCCGGGTCCGGTGTTCATACGCGCAACATTCGACTGCCCCATGATGTGTGTTGCTCCGAGCGCCTGCTGCCACTCTGAAGGAACGGCGGAAATCCACCCGAGGCTGCCGCTGGCGTGGCTCACAAAAGTGAAAGCTTCAGTGGTCCGCTCTTGCGTGAGGTTGTCGGCATTCCGGAGAACAAACGTCGTCGGGAAATTGCCGCTGGAGCCGGAGTCGTCGACACGCGTATTAACAAGAAGCTCTGTCCCTGAGGCGCGATTTAGCAAACTAAGCCCGCTTATTCGGCGCGATTGGTGTCCGCCCACTTTCTCAAGGTGAGGGCGAGTTTCTATGAAGGTCTGTAGAGTAGGGGCGGCAACCTTCATTTCGCTCAGTAGGGTCGAGCGGGAGAGCGGCGGAATGGCCACCTCTGCGATCGCGGTTTCGCTTCCGCCGTCGACGACATAGAGTGAACGACGGGCAGGATTATATTCCATTGCAGAGCTCGGAGAGTCTTGGCTAGGGCTACGAGAGCTCATTGTGGGGAGGCGAAACGCACCTTCGTAGTGTAGGTCCTCCACGCGCAGCAACGGCAGGCTCGAAGGTGCGATCTGCGCTCCTGCAGTCGAAGTTCCGAGCAGCACGAGCACCGTGCAAAAGAGGAGAACGACAATTCGGTTCGCCATGTATTTTAGTCTCGTGTTCGAGCGTTCCCGACCACTCGGGTAAGCCGGACCGCCGAGGCGTGAGAGTTCGCGCTCAATGCGAATACCGCTCAATACCGGTAGCACTGTCCGCTTCGTTGACCTACGAGTGGTGTGCCCGGTTTGTAGGATAGTCGCGTGGGAGCAGGTTGTCCAATGTTCACGCGTTCAGACAGTTCGGGGATACGTTCTTCGCGTTGAAGAGTTCGGTCGCGGCGATGCTGGAAGGACTGTCTGGACACCGGAGGGATGAATCTAACCTCGCGCGGGCCGAGTCTTTCACTATCGTGACGGCTCGCCGCAAGTGAGCTCAAACTATCGACCGGAAATGCTCTGAGGTCCTATCGACTGAGGACCGTGAAAACCCGTTTTCATTGTTTCCGCCAGAGCTCCAGTAGTGGAAGCTTCAGACGAAGCGTCTTGAACAGTAACCGGCATGCTCGTTTGGACCAAACATTTCCGCTGGGAATTACACAACGACTTGATCGACATCACTGTCGCACCGGCGTCGGAATACTATATTCGAATGCCTTTTGACGCAGAGACCATGCAACCAGCGAGTTCGGTTGACCGGTTTGAACTGTCAGCGCGCCGTATACGTTTTCCCGTTCATAATCTCTGACGTTGATGGTCCGCGCTCCGTGCGCCGGAAGCATAATGGGGTCTCCGAGCACGATGTTTTGTGAATTGCGGCCACCTATTCTCGTTCCATCGGAACGTGCCATCGAGAGTGTAGCGGTGGTTGGTGTGTCGCCTGGGTTCAGTACCACAAGGTCAGCGCCCTGTCCCAAGAACGTGTTATACGAACCCTCGAGCACCGTGCCGAGAGCTTCGGCGCCCGGAACGCCATACATCGCGTTGATACCGGCCGATGAGTTGCGAGTATAGGTCATGGCAACGGCAAGCAAGCTCTGGCGCTTGTCACTTTGCACAACAGCGATGCCCCGTTCCCCAAGCGAAATCATCCCATCCGTGATGATATGTCGCGTCGCGTGCGGAGCGAGCTCAAGCGCAGTTTGAAAGATGGGGACACCTGCGGCGTTGTAAATCGACACGTCCACGCGAATCGGCTGAGATTGTGTGTTCGCAAGCTCGACAATTGCAGACCCTGCCGTCCGATCAAGCGGAAGCGCGAGCGGTCTACCGGATCCCACTTTGCCATCAAGCTCGAACGCTGTGGTGAAATGATCCGCTCCGACGGAATTGTCATACAGATAGCGGACGTTTCGCATCTGAAGTTTCGCCGAGCTGCTCGGCTCATCAGGAGTCCATTGCACTAATCCCACGAGATTGGCGCCGAAGCGATGTGCCGCAAAATCTTGACGCGCACCAGCAGCGAGCGAGACAGAATCGAGGCCGAGCAGATCGCCGCTGTCGTTATAGTAAACCAGCTGTCCTGTCACAGTCTGGAGTGAGCGGTTGACCATCTGGATCCAATTGGCAACTCGGTGCGCAGCATCGGCCGGATCGAGGCTCGGTTGATACGTATTGAATGGAACCGACTGCTCACCCGAAATTCCGTCGCTCAGAGGCATCGCAAAAGCGAACTCCATGGCGCCCTGATTCCGATTGTCGGTCTTGTAATAAACCATGCGGCCATCGAGATCCCCCGGAAGACCATCGTGAGACGAACATACCACGCCATACGCGTTCGGAGTCCATCCCGGCAGATCGTGGACGAGCAGATCGAACTGCGCTCCAGGTGAGATAGTCACGGTACGAGAACCTGCTGCTTGGCCCGCCATCGAATACAGCGTCGTAGTGACTGTCAGTGAGCGCCCGCTTCGATTGAGTTGCTCAAAGACGTTCCACAGATCCCCGAGAAATCCGTTCCATTCGGCGCACACCGTGGTTCCCAACACCGGCAGACTGCTTCCACGGTCGAGGGGATCCGACCCGTCGGTAACCTCCTGTCCGTCCGCGATACCATCTCCGTCGGAGTCGGAGGAAAACGGATCTGTACCGATGGAGCGTTCTCTCGCGTCCGTCAATCCATCGCCGTCAGAATCGGCGTTCTCACAGGCGTCACCGGTGCCGTCTCCGTTCGAGTCTTGCTGAAAGGCATTCGAGATCGTCGGACAGTTGTCAGGGCCGTTCACGTTCATTGTATATCCGGAAGGAGTAGATCGGCCAAAACAGATGGACTGCGGCGTAGCAGAGCTTCGAACGCCATCGCCATCCTGATCGAGATAAAAAACACCGATTTGCCAGCGCGACGCGTCTGTGGGCGCGCAGTCCGAAACGTCTGCTCTGCCATCGTTGTCATCGTCGCTATCGCAGGCATCGCCGAGCCCGTCGCGATCGGTGTCGAGCTGATTGCTGTTCGGATTTGCAGGGCAGTTATCAAGCGAGTTGGCATTGACTGTGAATCCTGCGGGAAGAGATTGGCCGACGCACAACGCTTGAGCCGACGCACTATTGCGAATGCCATCACCGTCGCTGTCCGGGTAAACGGAAAGGGTGCGCCATCGAGATCGATCAGTGGGAGCGCAATCCGCAGAATCCGCGACTCCGTCGCCATCGCCGTCGACAGTCGGAAGCGGAATGGTGAATGGAGGTGTTTCGTTCGAATTGAGACTCTCGTTCCCAGCAGAGTCATACGCAGTGACGACGAAGCTGTACGTTTGACCGGCGGCAAAGCTCGACGGCAGGACATACTCCATCAATCCCGAAGCGGCGGGCGCTATTCCTACCGCACGGTGATACTGAAAAGTCGATTGTCCCGGCTGGCGAAAATAGATCTTGTAACCGGCAAGATCAGGCTCCGCGTTGCGATCCCAAACGAGCACCACGGCTTTTGCGGAGGTCGGAATGAGTATTGCGAGCGCAATGATCACACAACACATCACGTCGCGCACGTGCCGATACGTAATGTCTGCGGCAAGAAAGAAGGAAAAGCAACGGAGGAGACAAAACCTTGGGGTGACGGAATCGCGCATCTTGCACCGAATTCTTGGTAGTGCGGCTCTCGCCGATCCACCCCATCACCACAATCCATTGAAAGAGCCGTCGTAGAATCGAATCCGACCGGACCGCGCAAGTGCTTCGCGTTTTCTCGTGATTCAGTGAAGATTTTTTCGGAATCGACCAATCGTTGCGTAACTCTTCAGGTTCCGCGCAGTCCGGCGAGACGTGGACCGCCTTTTGCATACGCATAGAAACCGGAACGATCCGCTTCAGCCCGTTGCGTTGACAGCGTCCACGCAATGTGGAAATTTACGTGCCAACTCTACTTCTCCCTCGCGGAATCCCATGGAACAAACGTCGACCTCTGCCAGCTCTAAAAGTCCGATGCATAGGCTCGTGTCTCGCGCGAAGGGACTCGTGAAGGGGTGTGTCGAGCCCAAACTGAGCAAGGTCCGCGGGAGCAACGTGGAGCTCGATACATCGTTCCGTCCGGACATCCCGCAAGCCTCTGTCTTAGAAGAGAATCTCGAAGCGTTTGACGCACGAGATTGGCGGCAACACTTTTCACAAAAGCTTTCCGGTTTGGGATTGGAGATTGGGCCGCTGCATCGCCCGCTCGTTACGCATCTGAAGATGAAAGTAGAGTACGTCGACCGTCACACAGTCGCCGAGCTCCGCGCGCATTATCCCGAGCTTCGCGACCTGCCGCTCGTCGAGCCGCACATCATCAGCGATGCCGAATCGTTCTCCGGGATTCCGAATGCAAAGTATGACTTCCTCGTTTCAGCGCACGTCATCGAACACATGCGCAATCCGATTGCTGCATTCGAAAATTGGCTCCGCGTGCTTAAGCCCGGGGGGCTGCTGTATTTGATCGTTCCGGACAAGCGGAAGACCTTCGATGTGCAGCGTGTGAGGACGACGCTCGGCCATATCGTGCTCGATTATTACGAGCCGTCGAAGGAGCGAGATTTCGAACATTACCTTGATTACGCAATCCACGTTCAAAAAGCGCAGTGGGATACAATGCTCCCCGAAGCGCATCGTCTGGCCGACACCGATTACAGTATTCACTTCCATGTCTTTCTGCCGTCGGATATTTTGAATCTTCTGCGTTGGTTCGCAGCGAACGTGCGTCCGATAGAGATCGTCGAAGGGCCTTGTCAGGCCCCCGGGAGCGACGAGTTTCACTTTCTTGTTCGCCTTTCGAAGTAACTGAGCTCTGTTTCGCCTGCGCGAGCTCGCCGCTTTGCGCAAAGGTCCGAGCCAGTAAATCCCGTAAGCAAAACTTCTCGCGGAATGCCTTGCCGACGTCCGTCGGTGTGTTTACCGACGTCGGCACTCCACCAGCCGCAATACGCCTCTGAACGAGTGTTAAGGGCCCTGCGCGCTACGTCGCTCGTTTACATTCGGGCGAAAGTCTCAAAGGCCCTGTACGCTTGGTCTCGAAGACCCTGTACGCTCGCCAGCTCGAGTCGCCGGTCCCATTCGGGCGAAAGTCTCAAAGGCCCCGTACGCTTGGTCTCGAAGACCCTGTACGCTCGCCAGCTCAAGT
This sequence comes from Bdellovibrionota bacterium, assembly GCA_046328905.1. Classification (GTDB taxonomy): domain Bacteria; phylum Bdellovibrionota_C; class UBA2361; order SZUA-149; family CAZDWZ01; genus JAXLVP01. Next base: position 1,187,686 of record JAXLVP010000001.1, on the reverse strand, counting down.
CGCCGGTCCCGGTCTTAAAGGTCCTGCACGCCCGGTTCCACGTCGGTGGCTCAGCCGCAGCGCCAATGTCTCAAAGACCCTGTACACTCGGACCGCCCAGCTCGGTTATTCTAGGTCGTGAATCCGCGTACTGAAGACCAAGTAAGCTCACCAGCCCACGCCGCCGGTCCCAGTCTTAAAGACCCTGACCAAGACCCCGGCAATTCGCGACCGACCCACGCCTTGCCCCACACGCATGCCTGTGAAGCCGAGCCAGTCGGGCGCGCCATATAGGCAGTATAAGAAAGACTTATATTAATAAGTTGTTGACATCAGTTCCTATTATGCTAGTGCTTTTTTCATGAACATCGAAACGCTGAAAGTTTTCTGCGATATCGTCCGCTTCCACAGCTTCTCGCGAGCTGCTCAGGAGAACGGGATTTCGCAATCGGCTGCCAGCCAGTCCCTCGTCCAAATCGAGAAGACCCTCGGGGCAGTGCTGATTGATAGAAAGACTCGCCCGTTTCAGCTCACCGCTGAGGGCAACGCCTATTACAACGGGGTCAAGGACCTGGTCGTTCGGTATTTTGCCGTAGAAAACGAGGTCCGAAATCTGAAGGGAGAGATTCGCGGCGATGTGCGCGTGGCAGCCATCTACTCCGTTGGTCTCGCCGAGATCAGCAGCTCCATTCAGCAGTTCACTTGGAACTACCCCGGCACCAACGTGAAGCTCGCCTTCCTCCATCCAGACCGGGTTTATGAGAGCGTCCTGAACGACGAAGCGGATATCGGTCTCATCTCCTGGCCGGAGAAGCGGCGGGAGATCGAATCGGTCGTATGGAAAACTGAGCCTCTGGTCATCATCGCGGCGCCGGGACAGCTTCAAGCGCATGACGGGAAGATCCAAAAGGATGACCTCATGGGGCAGCGCTTCGTCGGGTACGACAAGAATCTCCTCATTCAGAAGGAGATCGAGAGATATCTCAGCCGAAACGACATCGTCGTCGATACGGTGATGTCCTTCGACAACATCGAAACCATCAAACGAGCGGTAGAGATCGGAGGCGGTTTCTCACTGGTTCCAGAGCCGCTCGTTCGCAATGAAGTTCGCCTGGGCTCGCTCGAGGCCTTCGATCTGCCCGGTTCCGGAATCAATCGGCCCGTAGGGATCATCTTTCGAAAGAATCGTCCCTTACTCCGAGCGACCGAGGTTTTTATGGAGCTGCTTCAAGAGCAGTCTCGGACATCAAAATCGGTTCGAAAGGCGGCGTAGTGTGGGGGCGCCGGAACGGAATCCGGCCGCAGTTTTTCAGGTTGGTGTCAGCTTCTCGGTTGAATAGCTAAGCCATCGCTCATGTATTGCTCATAAAGGCGGACTAGCATGCCGCTTCGGGAGGTCGTTGCCATGAATCGTGAACAGCTCGCTGCAGAGAAGGGCTTATACGAACCGAAGACTGAGAAGGCGGCGTGTGGCGTCGGCTTCGTCGCAGACTTAAACGGCGCTCGATCTCACGCCATCGTCAGACAGGCCCTTCAGATTCTCACAAATCTCGAGCACCGTGGAGCATGCGGCTGCGACGCCGAAACCGGCGACGGCGCGGGGCTCCTTGTTCAAATTCCCGATGCGTTCTTTCGGATCGAAGCCGAGCGCGCCGGATGGAAGCTGCCGGAGGCAGGTGACTATGGAGTCGGATTTCTCTTTTTGCCTCGGGATGAGGCGAAACGGCGAACCTGCGAAGCCATTGTCAGCGAGGTAGCGCTCGGCGAGCAGCTCTCGGTTCTGGGATTTCGAGACGTTCCCGTGGAAAGCTCGGCTCTCGGACCGACGGCGCGCGAGTCGGAGCCGATCTGCCGGCAAGTCTTCATTGACCGAGCAGCGGTCGAGCCGACTGACTTCGAGCGAAAGCTTTTCGTCGTCCGAAGGCTCATCGAGAAGAAGGTTCGCGAGAATTTTCCGGAGGGCGCCGGCTTTTCGATCCCGAGCCTCTCAGCGAAGAAGATCGTCTACAAGGGCCTTCTCAGGGCGTCCCAAATCGAGCGTTATTACCTCGACCTCCTGTCGTCCGATTTCACTTCAGGCCTAGCCCTCGTGCATCAGCGGTACAGCACGAATACGTTCCCGGCTTGGCATCTCGCACATCCGTTCCGGTTCCTCTGTCACAACGGCGAGATCAATACGCTCCAAGGGAACTTGAACAGCCTTCGAGCGCGCGAAGCGGCGCTCGCCTCAGACGTCTTTGGGCAAGACCTTCAGAAGGTGCTTCCGCTGATCGCTCCTGGGCTGAGCGATTCTGCTTCGCTCGACGCATTGTTCGAGCTCCTGGTGCAGGGTGGTCGCAGCCTCTCTCATGCTATGGCGATGCTCATTCCGGAGGCTTGGCAGAAACACCAGACGATGAGCGCTCAGAAACGGGCCTTCTACGAATTTCACTCGTGCCTTCTCGAGCCCTGGGACGGACCCGCGCTTGTCGCGTTCACGGACGGCGACTCCATCGGTGCAGTCCTCGATCGAAACGGCCTCCGTCCGGCGAGATACCTTTTGACCAAGGACAACCTCGTCGTCATGGCTTCAGAGGCCGGAGCATTTGAGGTCGATCCATCGAATGTGCTCAAGCGCGGCAGGTTGGAGCCGGGGAAGATGCTCCTTGTCGATACCGTGCAGGGCAGAGTGGTTCCCGACCAGGAGATCAAGGACGATCTTGCGCTCGCAAAACCCTATGCTCAGTGGCTGAACGAGAATGTAATCACCCTTCCCAAGCTCGAAGCGAACGCGACGTCGATTGAAAGCGACTCGAAGTCGCTGACGACGAAGCAGCGCGCGTTTGGATATTCGTCCGAAGACCTTCAAACGCTTCTCGCCCCGATGGCCGCAACAGGCGAAGAACCGGTCGGCTCGATGGGTTCCGACACACCGCTGGCCGTATTCAGTGATCGGCCGCTGGTTCTCTACGACTACTTCAAACAGCTCTTTGCGCAGGTTACAAACCCGCCTTTGGATGCAATTCGTGAAGAGGTTGTGACCTCGACCCAGATGATGCTCGGCCGTGAAGGGAATCTGCTCGAGGCATCACCTGAGCACTGCGCAAGGCTCCGAATCGACAGCCCGGTCCTCTTCGATGAAGAGCTGGCTGCGCTCCGCGAGCTCTCGGCGCCCGGGGTGAAGGTCATTACTCTGTCGATGGTGTTTCCGACGTCATACGCGAAAACTATCGCGGCACGCGGAGAGGCGCTTCGGAAAGGGATTGAAAATCTTTGCGAGCTCGCGTCCGCCGCTGTCGACAGCGGCTACACTATTCTGGTGCTCTCAGACCGAGCCGTTGATGCGACACATGCTCCCATTCCTGCTTTGCTTGCCTGCTCTGCAGTACATCATCACCTCATCCGCCGAAAACAGCGGATGGGCTGCTCATTGGTGATTGAATCGGCAGAACCTCGTGAGGTTCATCATCTGGCAGTTCTCTTGGGATACGGCGCGGCAGCGGTCAACCCGTATCTCGCCTTCGCATCCGTCCGAGAGCTCCATCGGAAAGATAAGCTGAAAGGTGAGCTGAGTGTTGAGCAGGCGAAGAAGAACTATGCGAAGGCACTCGCGAAGGGCGTAGTAAAGACCATGTCGAAAATGGGAATCTCCGCCCTGCAAAGCTACTGCGGCGCACAGATCTTCGAGGCACTCGGATTGGAAAAGGCGCTGACTGAGGAGTATTTCACCGGCACTCCTTCGCGCGTGGGCGGAGCTTCCCTTGATGCAATTGCAGAAGAGGTGTTTCGCCGTCATGAGCAAGCTTTCAGCGCGCAGTCAATCTCCAATGTGCTCGACCTCGAACTCGGAGGACAGTACCAGTGGCGACGCCTCGGCGAGCGGCACCTGAACAATCCATCGACGGTGGCGGCGCTTCAGCACGCAGTCCGGAAAAACAGCTTCCAGACCTTTCAGGAGTATTCGAAGCTCGTCAATCGGCACAATCGGGAGTTCAACACACTGCGGGGGCTACTCGAGCTCGTTCCAACCGGCAGAAAGGTCGGCCTCAGCGAAGTCGAACCGGCTCAGGAGATTGTGAAGCGATTCAAAACAGGTGCGATGTCGTTCGGTTCGATATCGTTCGAGGCCCACGCGAATCTTGCGATGGCTATGAACCGCATCGGGGGCAAAAGCAACTCCGGGGAAGGCGGCGAAGACCCGCGACGTTTCCCCGCGTTCACCGGCGACGAGAAGAGTCGGGAGGATATTGCGACGCTGTCGCCCTGGATCGCAGAGCAATTACAGGAGGGAGATTCTCTCAGAAGCGGAATCAAGCAGATCGCATCTGCTCGATTCGGCGTCACGAGCGAATATCTGGTGAACGCTGACGAGCTGCAAATCAAGATCGCTCAAGGCGCAAAGCCTGGGGAAGGCGGACAGCTTCCCGGGCACAAGGTCGATGTGTGGATCGCAGCCGTTCGTCACGCAACACCCGGTGTCCAACTTATTTCACCGCCTCCGCACCACGACATCTATTCGATCGAAGATCTGGCGCAGCTCATCTTCGACCTGAAGAACGCCAATCCGAGGGCGCGCGTGAGCGTAAAGCTCGTTTCTGAAGTTGGTGTCGGCACGATTGCCGCCGGCGTGGCAAAGGCCAAAGCCGACGCGATCTTGGTGAGCGGCGCAGACGGCGGAACTGGTGCCGCACCGCTCTCGTCGATCAAACATGCTGGCCTGCCCTGGGAGCTCGGCCTTGCTGAAGCTCATCAGGTGCTTTCGCTCAACCGTCTTCGCGACCGGGTCACCCTGGAAACTGACGGACAGCTGAAGACCGGTCGCGATGTCGCGATTGCGTGTCTGCTTGGCGCCGAAGAGTTCGGATTCTCGACGGCGCCCATGATCGCTCAGGGCTGCGTGATGATGCGGAAATGCCATCTGAATACCTGTCCCGTAGGAATCGCGACCCAAGACCCTGAGCTGCGAAAGCTCTTCAACGGCAAACCGGAGCACGTGATCAACTTCATGTTCTTCATCGCCGAAGAGCTCCGCAATATCATGGCCGAGCTCGGCTTTCGGACCGTCAGTGAAATGGTTGGGCAGACAGAGTGCTTGCGCTCGATCGACGGCGTTGACCACTGGAAGGCGAAGGGCATCAGTCTCCAGCCGCTCTTCCACCGGCCGGAAGGAATTCCGGCACTGCGAGGGAAGACCTCTGCTCAGCAGCACAACTGGGACGGGTGCCTGGACCGCGCCGTGCTGCTGGACGCCGCACGTCCTGCGCTCGAAGATGGAAAGAAGGTGTATCTCGAGCACAGGGTACGAAACGTCAATCGCGTGATCGGCACGATGGTCGGAAGCGAGGTCTCGCGATGCTACGGAGGTGAGGGTCTGCCGGAGGACACCATTCACTTCAAATTCTTCGGTTCGGCGGGACAGAGCTTCGGTGCGTTCATCCCGAAAGGGATGCGTCTGGAAATCGAAGGCGAAGCGAATGACTACTGTGGGAAGGGATTATCGGGCGGCAAAGTCATCGTCTACCCGCCGTATCAAGCGACCTTCCGTCCTGAAGAGAACGTCATCATCGGCAATGTCGCGTTTTATGGCGCGACAGGTGGAGAGGGTTACATCAGCGGCGTTGCAGGAGAGCGGTTCTGCGTCCGCAACAGCGGCGCTGAAGTCGTGGTTGAAGGGATCGGTGAGCACGGGTGCGAATACATGACCGGCGGCAAGGTTGTGGTGCTCGGCGCGGTCGGCCGAAACTTCGCAGCCGGGATGAGCGGTGGAATCGCGTACGTGCTTGACCGTGACTGCGCCTTTTCGTCGACGTTGTGCAATCGATCGATTGTCGAGCTGGAGCCGCTCGCCGACCGCAAGGAACAGAGCGCCGTGAAAGAAATGATTCGGCGCCATGTGAGATACACGGGCAGTCCGCTTGGCCGTTCGATACTCTCGCATTTCCAGGATGTCGTGCAGCAGTTCGTGAAAGTTATCCCGGTCGACTACAAACGGGTGCTCAGAGAACAGTCGTCGCGTGAGCAAGTATACGCCAACCAGAGGGCATGAAGATGGGTAAAGTAACCGGATTCCGCGAGTTCCCCCGAGTCGAGCCTGGTCATCTTCCACCGGAAGAACGCGTGAAACATTCCAAAGAGTTTCTCGTTCAGCTCCCAACGCCGAAGCTGAGAGAGCAGGGCGCGCGGTGCATGGACTGCGGCGTGCCGTTTTGTCACTCCGCCTGTCCACTTGGAAATCTCATCCCGGATTGGAATGACCTCGTCTATCGTGATGATTGGAAGCGGGCGGCGAAAATGCTCCATGCGACAAATAATTTTCCGGAGCTGACCGGGCGAATCTGCCCAGCACCTTGCGAAGAGGCTTGTGTGCTGTCAATTCACCAGCCTGCCGTCACTATTAAGAACATCGAGGGCGCTATCGTCGAGCGCGCGTTCGAAGAAGGCTGGATTGAGCCGCGGCCGCCGCGAGAGCGCACAGAGAAACGGGTAGCCGTCGTCGGTTCCGGACCTTCCGGGCTGGCTTGCGCTGATCAACTCAATCGCGCGGGCCACTCTGTCACCGTTTTCGAGCGAGCGGATAAGATCGGCGGCCTCCTGCGTTACGGTATTCCTGATTTCAAGCTGAGCCGCACAGTGCTTGACCGCCGGCTCGCAGTTCTGGAACAGGAAGGGATTGTGTTTCGCACTGGAGTGCATGTCGGTCACGATATCACGGCAGACGAGCTGAAGCGTTCGTTCGATGCTGTTGTCCTCGCCGTGGGATCGACTCGTGCGCGCGACCTCGAGCTTCCAGGCAGAAATCTCCGTGGCGTCCATCTTGCGATGGAGTTCCTCAGCCAGCAAAACGCCGTCGTCGCGGAGAACGACGCGTGGAAAGACCGTTCGCGCTGGTGGTTCTCAGGAAGTCGCGATCGAATCGTCGCAACCGGGAAAGACGTTGTCGTGATTGGCGGCGGAGATTCCGGTGCTGATTGTGTTGGGACATGCCATCGCCAGGGGGCGAAAAGCGTCACCCAGTTTGAGCTTCGCGACCTCGACTCGTACGGCGACGGCTCCGGGTCTTGGCCGTATTGGCCGATCCGCGTTCGAAGCTGCTCCTCGCACGAAGAGGGCGGCGCGCGAGAGTGGGGGATCAGCACTGTGAAATTTACCGGCCAGCTCGGACGGGTGACAGGCTTACAGACCGCGCGCGTGAAATTCGGCTCCGACGGTTCCATGCAGGTGCTTCCGCACAGCGAACATGACTGGCCGGCTCAGCTTGTCCTGATCGCCGCAGGGTTCGCGGGACCCGAAACGAATGCGCTGGAGCAACAGCTCGGCATCGTTGCGACCGCGCGCGGCACGATTGGCAGCGATGACCAATACCAAACGAATGTGCCCGGGATATTCACCTGCGGTGACGCCCGCCGAGGCCAATCTTTGGTGGTCTGGGCGATCAGTGAGGGGAGAGAAGCGGCGCGAGCTGTCGACTTGGCCTTGCGTGGGGCGACTCAGCTGCCGACGAAGGGAGCGGGAGATCTCCTCGCTGCATAGCGTGTCAGGAGTCAGTTCTTCACCGCCGGCTACTTGGTGTCCGGTTCGTTTCGCTTGTTCCGGGCTAAAGCATCGCGCAGCTTGAATCCGAACGGGCAGTGCCGACATCCGGACTGGCAGCAGTAGCCACGTTTCTTGTGGCCAAGCTCAGTGAGCACCGCAAACCCAGTCTGTGGATCGAGATACGACTCTGCGCCGTTGCGGACGGCTTCATCGTATGCGGCTTGCCATGGAGGTTGAGACATAGGCTAATTTCTTTGCACACTTACTCCGTGTCCTCAGCGTCCTCCGTGGTTGCACCTTAACTTTTCCATGCATGCGCGGAGAAGACCGACGAAGTCTCGAGTCAGCATCAGTTTTCACGCTTTTGAAAATACTATATGCTCGCGCCGCCCGCATCGGGGTCGACCTCAATTTCAATTAATTTCGGGTAGAAAGGGGCGTGCGTCCAGAAAACAACGCGCTTTGCGGCGTGTGGTTTTGTGGAGGCACGGGGATGAACGAGGTGTCTGGCAGAGCCGGACCTAGCAAAGGAGGACATGATGGGGTTTTTTGCCGCACTGGTTGGGCTCGGATTGTCGGTCAGTGTTCTGACCGCCGCCGCGCTCGGGCTCGTCGACGCGTTGAGCGGTCGCGTGCGCGATCTGCGCATGGCGCTGACCAGCTCAGGACAACTGACCTTCGGCGTGGTGTTTGCCGGGATTTTCTCGACTATCGCGTCGCGGTCCGGGGCGTCGTCGGGTGCATGGCCGTCGATCGGATTCGCCTTCGTTTGTGTTGCAGGTGTGCTTTTCGGCGTTTGCTCGGTGCTCGCCTGCACCGCCGCGGTGAACAAACGGCGGCTGCGCGCGATCCTTCGCAACGGGCAAAGCTACTGACGGCCTGAGAGCCCGGTGTAACTGCCTTCCAGCTGCGGCGTGCGCGAAGGGAAAAATTGCTCATCCCCCGTGCGCCGCAACTTCTTCCGCATTCATTCTGATTGATGAGAGAGAGCCGAAGCCCGGACACGTGACGTGCCGGGCTTCGACAAACCGTATTGGGACGGGTCTCGTCAGACATAGACCCACGTGTAACGGTGGACGAATTCGTAGCTCCCCTTCGCTTCGAGGACGGGGATGTCGATGTCGACACCCTGCGCCTTCAAGTTGAAGGCGTTCGGCGGAATGGCGACGGGCTCGGCGGCAAACGTCCCGCGGCCCTTGTCATACCAGAAGTTCAGGTACTGCGTGGGGGACGCGCTGGCGTCGACGATCTGGAGCTCCAGCCCCAGCTCCTCCCAGAAGGCGCGGAACTTGCCGTCCCAGCCCGCGTAGCAGCCGTCGTAGCGCTCCTCCGGGGTTCGAGCCACCGAGAAATCGTCCGTCTCGGGAACCGGGATGATCTCGCCGGTGGGCATGGAATTGCCCGGGCAGTCCGTGCGGTTCACGAACATACCCGTCGCATTGAACTCGACCACAGGGCCGACCATCGCGCCGCCTGGGTACTTCGAGATGAACCCGTGGCTCCCCGGACCGACCGGCGCGGCAGTGAAGCCGACGTTGCGGATTGTATGCTTGATGGTCAGGGTGCCGCCGTTGTCCGTGTTCTCGATCGTGTACTCGGTCAGGAGCACCAGTGACGTCGGATAGACGAACTCGTGGAAGTCCCGAGAGTCGAGGCTGAGCAGCGCCCGGTTCGGCGAGACCTCGCTCACCTTCCATTTCAGGCGTGGACCGTAGCCGTGGATCGCGTGAGGATGCCAGCCACCCTGAACCTGGAAACGCTCGGAGGCGCCGAACCGGTCGGCGTCAGACCAGGGGAAAGAGCCGTTCTCGATCCGGGTTGTCCAGGGGGACATGAGGAACATGGAGCGCCGAGCGTCTGCGAGACGCGCGAGGGTGCCGTTCTGCCCGACGTCGATCCATTGGTGGTTGCCTCGTTTGAGCTGCAGCACGTCGATGCCGCCGCCCAGTTCGTTGATGCCCGCGCGGAGCAATCCGCTGCCGATGATGTGTGCCATCAGCACACCTCCCTTCTTTGGAGCTTGGAGAGGTCCGACAACCGAAAGCCGGACACGGTTCAGCGAATGCTCAACCGCGTCCGACGAGAAACCATACATGCTCTCTCTCTGCGGTCGGACGTTACACGACGACGACCACCGCGGAAGAAGAGAGCGGTGTTTGAACTACCCAAGCTGATCTGAAGGGAATGAAGCTGTGGCCGCGAAAAAAGGACGGAAGAGCGGCATGTCTGCCGCACTTTGAACGAACTGCGTTGAGGTGTCAACGTGCTGCGGATTACCCGAGCGAATCCCCGGCTATGCCCCACTGCTCACGAACGATCGCGCCGTTCGGATTGTTGTCCGACTTATAGAGGCGTTCCGCGGTGGTATGGTCAACGACCGTAAATACCAACTTCCCACCGTGGCGATTCCAGCTGAGCGGAAGGTTGACCGAGTAGGTTCCGAGCTGAAGCTCCTTATAGAAGTTCGGATTGCGCTGATTCCCCAGGGTGTCATTGAACCCGTTTGTGCTGGTAAGCATGGTGAACAGCCCCGTCGTCGGCTCCCAGAACGAAATATCGTCGATACCATCCCCGGTGTAATCCCCACGAACGGTGAACTCGGCAGTGCCGGTACCGAAGTCGTAGGTCTTAATCAGCCCGTTTGAGGACTGAATGACGAACGTCTTGTGCGCCGATGGGCGGAACACCGCGATATCGAAGATACCATCGCCGTCGTAATCTTGAACTTTCGGCACATCACCGTTCCCGCCCCAGTTCACCTCTTTCACAGTGCCGTCACGAAGGTAGATGTCAAACGACCACATATTGTTATAGAGCCGGGCAACTGCCGGACTGGTCACGCCCGCTTCTTCCCACGGTCCCGGGATGATGTTGTCCCCGAAAATTCCAAAGAGGATATCGTTCTGCGGCGCGGCATTGGATCGGTTGAAGCCAGCGCCGTGGAAAAGCCAGTGATAGCTGTTACCCACACGACGAACAACTCCAACATCACTCACTGCGCCGCGCGGCTCATAGGCGAATGGAACATCACCATTTCCGCCGAACTGGATCGCGACATTGTTGCCCGGACTGCCGAGATCTTTGATGAACCAGTAGCCATTCGATTTGCGCCAAGCCACCGGATTGGATACGCCGTCTCCGTCAGGATCGAACGGGCTCGAAAGGAATACATAGGGACGCGGGCTGCTCCCTGGATTCGTCGGATCGGTGGCACTGACCAGCTCAACCAGATCTCTGACCCCGTCTCCGTCGGTATCAACGTTATACAAATTGCTGTAATCGCCGGGACTGAAGCTGTTCCCGCAGTCGACGTCCTCTTGATTGTCCATCAAGCCGTCCCCGTCGGTATCAACAAGCGCGAGAGCGTCACAATTCGATATTTGGAGCTCGTTCGAGGCGCGGCTTTCTCCAGCGGCGTTCGTGCAGAACGCAGCGACTGACAGCTTCGCTGTTCCAAGAGTTGAAGGCAGAGTGAAATTGAACGTGCCGGTGTTGTTCGAAGAGTTGATCTGCTGCGAAGTCACCGTCACCGGTTGGTAGGCGGTCTGCCCAGGAAGACGATACTTCAGACTGACCGTTACACCGCCGAAGGGGTAGTCCGGGCAAAGCCCCAAAGTCGCGCGGGCCTTGAAGGTGTCGTTCGCGGCGTGAACGGCTTGATGAGTGCTGACCGAGAAAGCTGCGAATGAAAATCCGATTACCGTGGTGAGCAGAGCTGCCCGGCGGAGGAGTCTTGATTTGGTTTCCATAACCTTGTGCCGTCAGCTTCTGAAAGGACGACCCGCTTGAAGGATGATAAACGGCCTACGGTATTGCCAAATAACCGCAGAAGAATCAAATTTTTACACCAAACTCCGAAATTCCGACTCGTTTAGTGAGCTAGTCTCCTGGGTACACCGGTTGGCGAATTCTGGACATGAGATCGATGTCGCCCGAGAAGCCCGGGTCGCGCCAATCTCCAACTTTTGTAGAGGTCTCGATCGCCAGGCGGCAATTACGACAGTGCTCGACGGTGTCCCGAGATTAGGGTAGCTCGGATGCTGAGAGCTAAATCTACCGATCGCAAAAGGGTGAGGAGCGAAACATGGGTGTCATGCCAACGGTGGCTGCCGGCGCCTTGATGTTTGTGCTCATGACAATTCTGCTTTTTCCTGCCGGGACAATCCTTCTCTATCGTAGCCTCCCAATGCTCCCCTCGGACCTGCGCCCCTTGGTGAACGCTGCCGCTTCGCTATTCTTACTCGCGGCGGTATTGGCAGTAGGTTGCGCGCTCGGTATCGCTCCGTCGATCCTCAGTTGGCTCTTTCGGGCGGTCATGATTTTGGGGCTTGCAGCTTGCATCCACTGCGGTGCTTGGCGGCTTCTCTGCGACCGGACATTCGCGCTCGGGATGCTCCTCTTTGCAATTTACTTTCTCCTCTCGTTGGTGCTCTCGGCGTATCCTTACGGGCGGATCCAAGACGTTCGGCCGGAGCGGATTCAGTCTCTGAGTCAGCTCGCTGTCGACAATCTGATTCCCTTCGACGTAGCGCGATACTTTACCGAGCGAATTCCACCGAGCGCTGTCGATGTGGTTCCCGACTGGAGGTTTACCGACCGTGGCCCCCTTGGTGGAATGATCGCAGCAACAGTGCTCCTCACGCTTGGGATTACCGAGAGCACCCACTGGTTCGGGGCTACCGACGGTACCTACTTCGTCGTCCAGTCGGCTCTCATCTATCTTAACCTGCTCGCGCTTCTCGCGGTGTGGCAGCTGGCGAGCCACTATTTCGGCCGTCGGTCAGCCGCATGCGCGTTGCTGCTTGTCTCGTCGAGCTACTTCTTTCTCGTGAACAGCTATTTTACGTGGCCGAAGCTGCTGTCCGCGTATCTCCTGCTTTCCGGGATTGCGATTTTCCAAACGGGGACGCTACCGGTGCTGGTTGGGTTACTTCTTGCGGGATCGATGCTCGCGCACGATGCGGTCGTGTTCACCCTCGTCGCGTTTGCCGCGACAGTGCTCATTCGTGAGCTGCGAGGGCGGAATCGCGAGAGACACATCTACGCACTTATTCAGGTGCCTGCGTCTGCGGCGTGTTGGTATGCTCCGTGGATGATCTACAAATGGTTGGCGGGCAGCGGAAGCGGGCGACTGCTCTACAATCACGTGTTCTGTTTCAAAGATCCCGAGGTCGTCCAGTTGGGGCTAAGCAACGCGGCGGAACGCTATTTCGAGACGAATACGCTTGCGCAGATTTTGGCAGTTCGATTGGACAACCTATTCTATCCGTTGAATGTCGCTCACGCCTGGGGATCATACATCGCTCTGTGGAGCAAACCGTACGAGCTCGCGTTGTCAGTCTCTCATCTGGCATTCTATCAGTTTCTCTACGCAGCCGGGATTCCGACTGTGCTTCTCCTCGTTCTGGGTTTGCAGCTCCGGCGATTGCTGCCGACGGGGGTCGGACTGCTTGCCGCGTCCTGTTATGGTGCGCTCCTTCCCGCTGCGATGATCTTCGCCTGTGCTCTGTCGACCGTGAACCATGCATGGGCCTACCCGGCCTTCCTCTTCACAGCTTTGCTGGCCGGTGGAGTTGCAATGTTGGGCGGTGCTCGAGAGGCGCTCCTCTGCGGGCTCGCGGTCTCGACGAACCTCCTTCTCGCCGTTTTCAACCTGGGCTTTGCGAAAGGAAGCTTTGCCGCCCAGCACGCAGGGAGTAGTTATCTCCTTGTCGTGTTCATTCTAGCGGTCGCGTTCTTTGCGCTCCTGCTTCGTGAGGTCTCGGCGCATGAGCAGTAAAAGGCAGGGAGTGCTTACCGCCGTTTTTTCGGTCGTTTTCAGCGCCGCGGTCTTGATTCCTCTCAGGGGACTGATCGACGCTGCTCGAATGCCCACCGCGAAGTCGCATCCGGAAGTGCAGCGGTGGTCGCTCGCTCAGGCCGACATCGCTCAAATTGGTGTCCTCAGTAAGCAGCGGCACGCTTCGATTACGAGCTCAGGCCTGCGAGCTCTGCTCCCAATCGATCAGGGGAATGAACACGCGCTCTATCTTTGGGAGCAAGGTCTTGGCGTGACTCTGCTGAGCCCCATGGGCGTTCAGGTCGTTGGAGACGCTGCTCTTTCGGCAGATGGTACCAGTGCCGTGTTTTTAGGCATCGCGGATGGTGCGGACGGGGCGAGCTTGTTCGTTTGGCAAGAGGGTCTCGGTGTGCAGGAGGCCGTCGCTCGTAAGTTCGCAGGCAGCTGGACGCTGCAAGGGTCGCCCGACCTGCGGTCACTTATCTTGCTGCCGCAAGCCGATGCTGCGCTGAATCCTTCGAGCTCGAGCGTACCCAATTATCACGGCGGTCCCTTGCGAATCCGGCTCGAGCCGAAGTTCGAGCCGACGACCGGTACCATGGCGAAGGAAATCGCAGCCACGGTAGATGAGCTTTTCTCCGGGGCAGCGGAGACCCTGGCTGCAAGGAGCGATGCAATCGTTACGAAAGATGCCGAGGTACATCGTGTAGAGAAGTTTCGCGTTCAACCGCCTGCGACAGCCGATGACATCGATGGCGATGGAGTTTCGGATCTGCTTGTCTTTGGAGGAGATAACGAGCTGCCACTTTGGAGAGCTCAAACGCTCGGTGGTTTCGACGGTCCTTCGCGAAGGCAGAGTGAAAACGGAGTGACGACTCAGCAGTTTCTTCTCGGCCAGCCGCGAGCCGTGCCGGTATCGGGGGATTACAACGGTGACGGTTTGGTCGATCCGGCAACATTTACGCCGAATTTCGCGCCGCAGGCTGGCGAGACGCCGTTTAACTGGTTCATCTATCTGACGCGTCGAGCGGAGCAGCAGTCTGGTAACCTCGGTCCGAACAGCCACGACATTCGGCGGCTGTATTGGGGGAACATGGACGACCTTGCCGTCCCGGCCGACTATGACGGTGACGGTCGCACAGACCCCGCCGTGTTCGCGCCAAAGACCTGTGTGTGGTCGATCCTTTACTCGGGCGGAGGGCTCGATGTCGCGAAAGCGCTGCTTCGCTTAGACGGTTACGGTGACACGGTTCAGTTCGGGCTTCCCGGAGACCGGCCGGTGCCGGCCGATTATGACGGCGACGGTAAGACCGATCTCGCAGTTGTGCGGGTAATGGAATCGGATCAAACTCTCCGGTGGCTGATCCGGCGATCAAGCGCAGCACCAGGAGCACCGCTCCTCGAGATGAAGCTGGGCCGCGTTGGTGACTTAGCCATTCCGGCGGATTACGATGGAGATGGGCGTGCAGACGCCGCGGTGCTCTCTCGCGATCCTCAGTCTCGCGGAGTGTGGACGATCCGCACGGCGGAAGGGAAGCTCGATGAAGTGAGTTGGTGTGATGGGACGGGTGTGCCGTTCACTGGAGATTATGACGGAGACCGGCGCGCTGATCTCGGCTGTTACTTCCCCGGCTCTACCGAGCCGTGGCACATCCTCCTCTCCTCATTCACCTCTCGAGGGCGCCAGTTATTCAGTGAGAAGGGGCCGGCTCGGTTTGACTCGACGTTTACCTCCGGCACAGGGTTACCGGCCTCTGCGTTGCTGAGGGAGCACCAACTTCGTGTTCGATAACGAAATATTTCGGCGTGCCGCCGAAGTGGTCCCCGCCGTGTCTCTCTGATAAGATGTTCCGCCGATGGTACGCTCCAAAGTAAACAGCGCGCTCGTTCGCGCGCGGCAGGCTTTCTCCCCGTCAGGCGATCGATTGCGCTTGCTGGTCGCTGTCTCCGGTGGCGAGGATTCCCACGCGCTGCTTCATGCGCTTGTCGCGCTTCGCGAAGAGTGCCGCCTCGATCTCGTCGCCGCACATTTCGACCACGGGCTCAGACCCGAGAGCGCTCAGGAAGCGGAGTTTGTGCTTCGGCTTGGCGAGCGTTATGGCATCACGGCGATTTCGGAGCGCGCGCCTGAGCGGCCCAGCGGAGAAAATATCGAGGCGTGGGCACGCGACATGCGCTATCGATTTCTCGAGACCGCTCGGACGAGATTCGATGCGGCCCTGGTTGCTACAGCGCATCATCGAAACGACCAAGCGGAAACGATGCTCTTCCGTTTGGTGACGGGCCGAACACTCACTGACGCCCGGGGAATCGCCGAGCTGGACCAAACGCGACGTGTCTGGCGACCGCTTCTCTCTCTTGAGAAGCAAGCAATCGAGGCGTACTCAATCGAGAATCGGCTCGATTTTATCGTCGACTCCTCAAACCAAGACTATGCGCGGACCCGATGTAAAATTCGGCATCAACTTCTTCCACTGCTCAGCAGTGATTACAATCCACAGGTGGTGAACGCCTTAGCGACCGCGGCCGATCGATTCGCTGACGATGAAGACTATCTCGAAAGCGAGGCACGGCGGGTGCTCCAATCTGCCGAGCTCTCGAACTGGAAAAATCTGAAACCGGCTATCGCATGGCGGGTGCTTGCTGCGCATGCGGAGCGAGAGGTCGGTGAGCGGGCGGCGAAGCTGGGGTATCGTGCCTATCAGGATGTCTTGAAGCTTGCAGGGCAGGGGCGGGGTGAGCGCCGACTCGACTTGGGGTTCGGGATCAGCTGCGAGGTCAATCGAGATGCGCTCCCGCGGTTCTTCGTAGCTGAGGTCGAAACGGTTGAGCAGCAGCCGCATCCCGCCCTCGATGCGGAGACGTTGCCGGTGCCGGGCTTCGTAGAACGGGTCTACCCGGATGGGACGGCGGCGAGCATCCGTGCGGGCGTCATCGTCGTGAATGAAGAGCTCCGGCACGATCTGGACCGGTTCGTGCTTTGGGCCAAGGAGAAGGTCAGCGAGAACGACCCACTGTCTTACGCCGTCGAGTATTTCGACCTGGAGCAGCTGCCCCCGGCAGGGCTTGTGGTCCGCGAGCGCAAACAGGGCGATCGGATGCGCATTTGGAAGCGCGGAGAGAGAAGGGTGAAAAAGCTGCTTCTCGAGCGGGAGCTCCCTCCGGGCCTGCGCGACAAGGTTCCGGTAGTTACGGCTGGAGAAAAAATCCTCTGGATCCCGGGCGTCGCTCGCGGAGAAGAGGCCCCGGTCGGCCCGCAATCACGCTTCGTGCTCGAGCTTCGATACGCAAGAGAATAAAGGACGCGCAAGCGTCGCCGCGTCCAGCCGTGCTTTTGCGCACACCTATTCCCCGCGTTACCCATTGTCGATCGCTGTAGGACCTCAGCGCTGCAGGCAATTTTCTGTATGACGGCGATCAGATAGCAGGTCTCCGGCAGCAACGAGCTGGAACCGCTACACTTTCAAGTGACAATTCCTGACAGCCGTCCAAGTGCCGCAAAGTTGCCGTTTCGCGGGCCAAAAAATGTTTTTTGGTACACGTTATGCAATCCATCGCAGGTATGCAGGAGAGTTATTTGGGTCCCCGGCACCCGGCGCTCAATCGCGTAATGCTTGTTGAATCGCGCTTCGGTGTCCGAGCGGACGTCATCAGAGCCTTGAAGGCGTCGCTCCTCTTTGAGGAGATCGTCGAAGCGAAGTCGCTGAGCGACGGGCTCATGAAGCTGTACTCTGACGAGTTCGATGCTTGCATCATCGGCGCGTCCGTGAACCGCGTCCGCGCGAAAGACTTCGTGACCCGCGCGGTCCAGGCGAGCAAAGGCAAAGACTGTGCGTTCATTGCTCTGGTCTCTGAGCCCGACGAAAGCGTGGTCCTCGCGGATACCGAGAAGTTTTTCCACGCAGAGGTGCAGTGGCCTTGCTCCCGTCGCACCCTGAAAGACGGGATTGTTCTCGCCGTCTCAAATGCCAATTCGGAGAGCGGGTGTAAGGGCATCTTTATTCCGTCCACCCTGCCGCCCCAACCTACCGCCGTCGAAGAGACACCCTCGTCGCCGGAGCAGATATCCGGTCGGTTCCAGCATGCGATGAGCACGTTCATGGCGGGCGGCCTTGCCGACCTCAGTTTTATTGTCGAGGGAGTTGAACGAGGAGACTTCGGTCTCGATGCGGAACGTCGACCGCCTGTCGCGATCAGAACGATCATCGAGGACGTCGTCGAAAAGCTGTTTCCGCCGGAGCTGCAATCCCGCCGAATGCGCGCGTTTAAGGAGTACTTCCTCGCCGCGCTGCTATTATGGTACGTCGATTTGGTCAGTTATACGCCCGAGATCGCCAGAAACAACCTGCGCAGCAGCCTTATTTCCTACACGAAAGAGCATCATTAGGCTTCGGGTTTTGGGATGCGCGATGCTTGCACCGTTAAAGGCGCCCCGTCGCTCATCGAAGTCTGACATGCCTCGTCTAAAGCGGATAAATTTAAACGGCAGCTTGTCTTCTCCCTATTTTTCTTCAATATTAAGCAGATAGGGTCAGGTCAGCGCCTTTTTTTATCGAACTACTGGAATAATTAGCGCCCGGGCGTTTGCGTTTCTGCTCTACGAACTTAAATTGAGTCGGAGCGGGGCGCGACGAAATCTAATTCCGAAGAGCAAAACCCGTCGGCTACCTCTCTGTTCGCCGTCTCACGTTTCGAAGAAGTGAGGAGGTGGGCTGGATGATGGCTGATTGGTATGCCCGCGGTGTTGGTCGCTCTCGAGCTTGATGCTTGGAGCCGGAGCGAAGACCGGATCGACGGCCGGGTTGGTGACGACCGCCTAGCTACATCACTTACAATGCAACCTGAGGTTACATTCGCTTGAACCAATTTTCTCGAAGTGCTGCCGTTTGGATTCTGCTTATCGTCGTCGTTGTGGTGATCTACAACGCGTTCGGGAAACATGAGCAGCGCGCCAATGAAGTGTCCTATTCGGAATTCAAACAGTCCGTAGAAGAGGGCAAAGTTGCCGAGGTGATCATCAAGGACACCGAGATCCAGGGGAAGTACAAAGATGGATTCGGAGTCAGCGGCTCGCCGAACTTTACGACGCATCCCGTTCCGAACGACGAAGAGCTGATCAAGCAGCTTACCACGGCAAAGGTGAAGTTTGACGGGCGTCCGAAAGAAGAGGACTCCTGGTATCTGCAGCTCTTCGCGAGCTGGTTCCCGATGCTCCTCCTGATCGGAATCTGGATCTTCTTCATGCGCCAGATTCAGATCGGCGGAGGGAAGGCGCTCAGCTTCGGAAAGAGCCGTGCGCGTCTGCTCGAAGAGGGGCCAAGCAAGGTCACTTTCGAGGATGTTGCCGGGATCGATGAGTCCAAAGGCGAGCTCGAAGCAATCGTTCAGTTTCTCAAGGACCCCAAGAAATTCACAAAGCTCGGCGGCCGGATCCCCAAAGGAGTCTTGCTCGTTGGGAGCCCTGGAACCGGAAAAACGTTGCTCGCGCGCGCCATCGCCGGTGAAGCCGGTGTCCCGTTTTTCAGCATCTCCGGTTCGGATTTCGTCGAGATGTTTGTCGGCGTCGGCGCATCTCGTGTGCGCGATCTCTTCCTTCGGGGCAAGAAGAACGCGCCGTGCATTATCTTCATCGACGAAATTGACGCGGTCGGCCGTCATCGTGGCGCCGGTCTCGGCGGGGGGCACGACGAGCGTGAGCAGACTCTCAACCAATTGCTCGTGGAGATGGATGGATTCGAACCCAACGAAGGAGTCATCCTGGTTGCAGCGACGAACCGCCCAGACGTTCTTGACCCGGCGCTGCTCCGTCCGGGCCGCTTCGATCGCACTGTCGTTGTTCCGCTTCCGGATATCCGAGGCCGAGAGGGTGTGCTGCGAGTTCACGCGAAAAAGGTACCGCTTTCTGACGACGTATCGCTCGAGAAGCTCGCGCGGGGAACGCCTGGATTCTCCGGCGCCGACCTCGCGAACCTTGTGAACGAGGCTGCGCTCTATGCGGCGCTCCTCGATGCCGACAAGGTGACGATGGCTCACTTCGAATACGCCAAGGACAAGATTCTCATGGGGACCGAGCGCCGTTCGATGATCCTATCGGATCGCGAGAAACGGATCAGCGCCTATCATGAGGCAGGACATGCCATTGTCGCCAAAATGCTGCCGCATGCGGATCCGGTCCATAAAGTTACCATCGTCCCACGCGGCGTTGCGCTCGGCTTGATGCAGCAGCTTCCAGAGGACGAGAAACACACTTACCCGAAGGAATATTGGAATGACCGTATCTGCATCGCCTTCGGCGGTCGCGTGGCGGAAGAGCTGATCTTCGAAGAGATCACCACCGGCGCGAGCTCCGATATCTCGCATGCGACCGGAATCGCACGGCGGATGGTATGCGAGTGGGGGATGAGCGACAAGCTTGGTCCGCTGGCATACGGACGCCGGGACGACGCTGTATTTCTCGGACGAGAAATCGGTCACCAACGCGACTACTCTGAGAGAACCGCTTACATGATCGACGAGGAAGTTCGTTCAATCGTCGAAACCCAGCTCGCGCGTGCGCGGGAGCTTCTCCAAAATGCGCGTCCGACGCTCGATGCGCTCGCTGGTGCACTGCTGAAAGAAGAAACCCTCGATTCGGACCAGGTTGACCGGATCGTTCAAGCGCAGGGGCCGACTCCAGGGCCTGAGGACCTGAAAGAAATGAAGGCCGCATGAAATGGAATTCCTGCGTTGGGTTGATTGGACGTATGTCAGCGGTGCGCTCGACGTACTCGTTGTCTACTTACTGATCTACCGGACGCTGCTCCTCGTTCGCGGAACACGTGCCGAGCCGATGTTGCTCGGGCTCGGTATCGTCGTTCTCGTCTACATGGCGTCGCGGATGCTGCATCTCGCGACGCTGAACTGGATCCTCGGAAACTTTCTCGGTTCCGTTATTCTTCTCATCATGGTCCTTTTCCAGGAGGACCTTCGCCGCGCTCTGATTAAGGTCGGACTCATTCCCGGGTTCGGGAGCGATGCGCCGAAGGCATGGGAGATCTCGATCAAGGAGATCTCGCAGGCTGCCGCCGAGCTCGCATCGCGACGGATTGGCGGCTTGATCGTCATCCGACGAGATGTCGGCCTCGAGGATTACATCGAGCCTGCGGTCAAGGTCGACGCCCTTGTCGGACACCAGATTCTTGTTTCGATATTTCTGCCGACTTCTCCGCTCCATGATGGCGCCGTGATTATCGAGGGTGATCGCGTTGTCGCAGCTGGAGCGGTATTGCCGCTCACCTTCAGTCCCAGCATCAGCAAGTCGTATGGAACTCGTCACCGCGCGGCAATCGGGCTTTCTGAGCGCTCGGACGCCCTCATCGTCGTCGTCTCCGAAGAGACAGGAACCATCTCTCTGATCCGCGAAGGACGGATTTCGAAAGACCTCGATGAGAAGAGCCTTTTCAGCGCGCTCCACCGTTTGATGTTTTTCCGGCAGCAGCGGAGAACCCGAAAACGCCCGACCCTGGGCGAGGGTTCGCTCGCGACGGAAAGCGACGTGAAGGGCAAAGATCTCAAAGAGCTGCCCCGGGAGAGCGGCGGTCGGTCGGAGACCGTTCGGTCCGAAACCCTCCGGTCGGACCTCGCGAGCGATTTGGACGGTGAAAAGGTTTAGCGAAAGAGAGTTATAGTGCCTTCCCCGAAACGAAAATCGCCTTTGCGAGAAAATCTCAGCCTGAAGCTGATCTCGCTCATCCTTGCGGTGCTGCTCGAGCTGTATTTCTACAGCCCTGACAATTCACTCAAGGTCTCACTCGCAGCTACCGTGGAAATTCGGAACGTTCCTACATCGCTCATGTTCATCAGCCCGCATCACGCAGAGCGCGGTATCACCGCACGGGTAATCGTCCGCGGCCCGCGACCGCTGATCGAACAGGCGCAAGGCGGCAATCAGCGTTTCATTCTTGATTATCCGCAGGACTCGCCGCTTGCCTTCTCTGCCAGCCTTGATCCTCGCCAGCTCACGTTACCTGCCGGGGTCGAGGTGCTCGAGGTGAATCCGCCGTCGATAACGTTCGAGCTCGAGCATGTCGTCGCCAAAGATCTTCTTGTCGACGTGCAGCGTGTGGGCCAGGTTCCGACCGGTTACCAGCTCGAAGGAATTCGAGTGTATCCGGATTCAGTGACGGTCACCGGTCCGGAGAGCGAGCTCGCATCATTACGAACGGTCAAAACACAGCGCCTCTCTCTCGACGATCTGACCGACACGAAAACGGTCGAGCTACCGCTCGAAACGCCGGGGCTTCTGTCTCGGCTCGGAGTCCCGGTGGTCAAGGCCGAAGTGCGGGTAAGCCCGATACCGGCTGAGCGCGCTTTCGAAAAGGTCAACGTTCGCGTGCTCGCGCCATACGGGTACGCGGGAACCGTTGAGCCGTCGCGCGTGAAGGCGACTCTCGGCGGACCGAAGGAAGCATTGAGCCAACTCTCAGCGAATGGAATAGAGCTCGAAGCGGACGCGCGCGCGCTGTCAGAGGGAAAACATGAAGTTGATCTGACGGCAGAGCTGCCGAAGGGTTTGGTCATCGTGGCTACCGAGCCGAAGAAAGTAACGGTTAATCTCATCAAGCAATAAGTATGCGCCTTTTTGGAACTGACGGAATTCGTGGAATCGCCAACGTAGCACCGATGGATTCGGAGACCGCCCTGCGGCTCGGCCGAGCAATAGCTCACGTCTTTCGGCGCTCGGAGGGACGCCACCGGATTCTGATCGGAAAGGATACCCGCGTTTCGGGGTATATGCTCGAGACGGCGCTCGAGTCAGGCATCTCTTCGATGGGTGTCGACGTTCTCATCGTGGGACCGCTTCCGACGCCCGGAATCGCATTCATGACTCGGAGTATGCGTGCCGATGCGGGCGTGGTGATCTCTGCTTCTCACAACTCTTACGAAGACAACGGCATCAAGTTTTTCGGTGCTGATGGATTCAAGCTCGCTGATGCCGCTGAGGACGAGATCGAACGGCTCATGCAACCGGGTCATCTCGATGAGCTGAGAGCCTCGCCGGACCTCATCGGGAAGGCGTTCAGAATCGAGGACGCGATCGGCCGGTACACGGTGTATCTCAAGAGCTGTATCGAGAGAGAGTGCAAGCTCGACGGTCTGAAGATCGTGCTCGACTCCGCGAACGGTGCCGCATATCGGGTCGCTCCGCTTGTGTTCTCCGAGCTCGGTGCCTCGCTCATCACAGTCGGTGACAAACCGGACGGCAAGAACATCAATCAAGGTTGCGGCAGTCTCTATCCGGAAGTGATCTCGAAGCTGGTGCGTGAGCACAAAGCCGATGTCGGGATCGCCTTCGACGGTGACGCGGATCGTGTCATTCTCTGCGACGAGAACGGAGATCTGCTCGACGGGGACCTCATTCTGGCGATGTGCGCTGCGGACCTGAAGTCTCGCGGAATGCTCCGCGGCGACGCCGTCGTCGGGACAGTAATGAGCAACTTCGGCTTAGAGAAGTTTTTGAGCGAGCAGGGAATCAAGCTCTTCCGGTCGGACGTTGGCGATCGCTATGTGCTTGCGGAAATGCTCGAACGCGGTTCCAACCTTGGCGGAGAGCAATCGGGGCACGTTATCGCCCTGGATCATAATACGACGGGAGACGGGCTGCTCACGGCACTGCTTGTTCTTTCGATCATGCTGCGAGCGAAAAAGCCGTTGTCTCACTATTCTTCCCTGATTAAGCGCTACCCACAGGTGCTCATCAACGTTCCGGTGAAACACAAGCCTCCGCTGACGGACGTTCCGGGCATTGTGGCTGCGCTGGCTGACGCGGAGAAGAAGCTCGCGAACTGCGGACGGGTGCTGTTGCGCTATTCCGGCACCGAGTCCAAAGCACGGGTAATGGTGGAGTGTTCCGAGGCGCCGCTCTGCAACGCCATAGCTCAGCAGGTTGCCGAAGTGGTGAAAAAGGAGCTTTCCGAGTGAACATCGTCACCGCGAAAGAGATGCGTTCGGCCGACGAGGCCACGTTTCGGGAGCTAGGCGTTCCCTCTCGCGCGGTGATGGAAGGTGCCGGACGTGAGGTCTCGGCGTTCATCCTCGAAGCGTTGCCGGAAGAAGCGACACAAGGTGTCCTCTTCGTCGCGGGGAGTGGAAATAACGGTGGCGACGCATTCGTTGCTGCTCGCGCTCTCTTCTCGATGGATCTTCCCGTCCACGTGGTCTTGCTCAAACCTATCGCCGAGCTGTCCGGTGAGGCTCGGAGTGCGGCAGATGCCTATGTAAACGCCGGCGGTGCGGTCTCGGAGTTTGAGAGTATCGAGGCCCTCCTCTCACTCGCGCTGCGCTCGGGCGTTCTGGTGGATGGAATTTTCGGTACCGGCATGCGCCCACCTGCGACGGGGAGGTCGGCGACGCTGATCGATGCCGTCAACCGAGTCGCCGAAAGCGCCGGCCTTCCGATTGTAGCCATCGATATTCCGAGTGGACTGAGCTCAGACACAGGCGATGTTTCTGGAGCGGCTATTCGCGCGTCCCATACGCTCGCGTTGCAATGTCTGAAAGTAGGGCACGTTACGTATCCGGCGGCGGATCTCTGCGGAAGTATCTGCGTTGCCGACATCGGAATCCGAATGGACATTGCGGGAGTGCCGGAGATCACTCGTGAGCTACTGACCGCTGACCGTGCCTCCGCGATAGCTCGGAATCTCGAATCGGTGCGTTCGGATGCTCACAAGGGTACGCGCGGGCATGTTGCGGTGATCGGCGGGAGCGACGGAAAGCTCGGTGCGCCGAAGTTGACCGGGTCTGCCGCGCTCAATGCGGGAGCAGGCCTGGTCACGCTCGTGCTCCCGGAATCGCTCAGTCGAATGTTGGCGCCTCAACTTTGCGAGCTGATGGCGGCTCCGCTTGCAGACAAGGGCGGGCAGATTACCGCTGAAGGCTTGAAACAGCTCGATGCCGTGCTTGCCGGCAAGCGCGCTGTTGTTCTCGGACCGGGACTCGGACAATCACCGGGTGCAAAGCAGCTCGTCGAGAACACCTTCCGATACTGCACGGAGCGCGAGATACCCGTTGTTATCGATGCGGACGCATTGAACTTAATCGCGCTTCATCCCGAGCTGAAGAAGGCGCTGCCGCCGCAATCCGTCCTGACACCTCATCCTGGCGAAATGGCGAGGCTGATTGGTTCAACCACCGACGTGATCCAAAGCTTTCGACTGAGCAGCGCGATTCGCGCCGCTCAGGAGTTGAGCTCGGTTGTCGTGTTGAAGGGCGCGCGAACGGTGATCGCCACGCCTGAAGGCAGAACGATCATCAATCCCGCGGCCACATCTGCGCTCGGTACTGGCGGTTCCGGAGATGCGCTCGGCGGAATAATCGGAGCTCTGATTGCTCAGGGAGCGGGAGTGCTCGATGCAGCGCTCCTTGGGGTATTCGCTCACGGTGCAGCCGGTGAGCTGCTTGAGCGCCGTCGAGGGGGCATGTTTGGAATTGTGGCGACGGACATTATTGCCGCGGCTGCCGAGGTGCTCAACGCTCTGCAGCGTCAAAGCGTTCTCAGCTCAAACGCTGTGGTGAAGAGAGTTTTGCCGATGTCTCTCGGTTTCATAGATTCCCCCGACACGTGAAAGACTGCACGCTGCTCGAAACAGTCTCCCGTGCCGGGACGACTTCGTACCGCTTCTCTGTTGCCTCGGCTGCTGGGACACATGCGGTTGCCAGCTCGGTCGCCCGCGCATTGCGTCCGGGTATGGTCATCGGCCTCATCGGCACCCTCGGCGCCGGAAAGACAGAGTTCGTCCGCGGTCTCGTTGCGGCGCTTGGTGGGAGCGATGACGTGTCGAGCCCGACATTTGTCCTCGAGACAGTGTACGAAGTACCGGGGTTGAGCGGACAACAAATCCGTTCGGTGCGGCACTGGGACCTTTATCGTTTGAAAGGCTCCCCGCCGCCCGAGCTTTTCGACGCACCGGCGCTTGACGATGCTGTCACCGTGGTCGAGTGGAGCGAGCGGTGCGGGGACCTTAACGATTTACTTTCCCTCACGATAATGCTAGCTTTCAGTGCGCTGGAAACGGAATCGGAGCAGTTCCGCACGCTCACGATAGAGTCGCCGGACAACAGTTTCCAGCTCGATTTAACCTAGCGGCTGCTTCAACCAGAACCGTGTTCGAATCGCTTTGCGGTTCGATGTTTCACGTTTGCCGATTGTTCGGCAGGGCGCCTGCGAGTGCTCGCTCGAACACGCGATCGAGCTCGATAGGGCAAGCTCGATAAGGCAAGCTCGTGGGGAAGAGAGGCAGAGAGAGA
Source organism: Bdellovibrionota bacterium (assembly GCA_046328905.1). GTDB lineage: Bacteria > Bdellovibrionota_C > UBA2361 > SZUA-149 > CAZDWZ01 > JAXLVP01. Next base: position 1,162,128 of record JAXLVP010000001.1, on the reverse strand, counting down.
AAGAGGGTTGTCATGGGTGTAGAACCCGTTGTGATGAAGTTCGGAGGAACTTCCGTAGGATCCGCTGAGCGGATTGGCTCAGTTGCGAAGAGAGTCGCGACGCATTTCAAGAAGACCGGTACGCCGATAGTTGTCGTCGTCTCCGCGATGAGCGGTGAGACTGATCGACTCGTCGAGCTCAGCCGAAAAGTCGTCGGTGGGAGGCCGCAATCGCGCGAATACCATCAGCTGCTCGCTTCGGGTGAGCAAGTGAGCGCGGCGCTTACAGCGATGGCGCTTCAGCGCGAAGGGTTGAAGTCGGTCTCGCTGCTCGCCCATCAGGTCGAGTTGAAGACAGAGACAGTCTACGGTCAGAATCTCATTACCAGCATCAATGCCGACAAGCTGCGGAAGCTCATGGCCGAAGGAGTCGTGCCTGTCGTGGCAGGTTTCCAAGGCGTAGACGACGAAGGGGATTTTACGACGCTCGGGCGCGGTGGCTCGGACACGACCGCGGTTGCGCTGGCGGCAGCGCTCGATTCTTGCCGTTGCGAGATCCTTACCGACATCGATGGAGTCTACACCGCGCTTCCACAGATCTGTAAGAAAGCGCGGAAGCTGAAACAGCTAACCTATGAAGAGATGCTCGAGCTTGCGAGCAGCGGCGCGAAGGTGCTCCAGGCGCGGAGCGTTGCTCTCGCGCACAAGCACCGCGTTCCGTTATTTGTCCTATCAAGTTTTTCAGATGCCGAAGGCACAGAGATCGTCGAGGAGTATGAAGGTATGGAAGACGCTGTCGTATCAGGAATCACCTGTCGCACGGATGAAGTGAAGTTGACGCTCCGGAACTTGCCGGACCGCCCGGGAATGGCGGCACGCATCTTTCGTGTCCTCGGCGACGCTCAAGTAGTCGTGGATATGATTGTGCAGAGCCAAGGCACCGCCGGCAAAGCATCGATCAGTCTTACCGTTCCACAGGAGTCGGATACGACCGCTTACGAAGCGCTGCAGCGACTCGTTCAGAACGAGATGCCGGAAGCGAGCATCGAGATCGACCGGAACATTGCAAAGCTTTCTGTGGTGGGCGAGGGGATGCGGACTCACGCCGGCGTTGCTTCCAGAATGTTCGAAGTGCTCGGAACCGAAGGAATCAATGTCGAGATGATTACCACTTCGGAGATCAAAATTTCGGTCGCAATCAACCAAAAATACGCCGAGCTGGCGGTTCGCGTGTTGCACGAAGCCTTCATCGAGAAGGCGCAGCTCGACTAGCCGACCTTCTGCCGCCGGGGCGATATCCCGGCGGCGCTTCCTCCGAGCATCGGGAGCTGGTGCTTCGCGATGGAGCGAACGTCGTTCGCACCTACCATACCCTCGCAGAAGCCCCAAAAATCAGCGTTTTCCTAACTTTAAAGTACTTGCAACTATCTTTTGAAGGTGTATTGTAGGCCGTTATGAGCGGCCAGAATCACCTGATTCGGCGGCTCATTCTGCGATGCGGCAGCATAGTTTTCTCAACTCGTATATTTGATCAGTAACGGGAGACAACCACGTGGCAAAGAAAGCAAAGAAAGAGACCGCTCCGAAAAAGATTTCGCTGAGCAAGCCGAGAAACGGTGTTCAGTACAACCAGTCGGAGTTCATTAACTGCGTCCAAAGCTCGTGCGACTTTGAAAGCCGCCGGATCGCAAAGGACGTTTATGAAAGCTTCGCCGGCATGATCCAAGCCGCGCTGAAGAAGGGCTACAAGGTTCCGCTTCCGGGAATCGGCAAGATCCAAGTTCGTCATTCGAAGGCTCGCATGGGCCGCAACCCCGCTACTGGCGAGACGATTCACATCTCGGCAAAGAAGCGTGTTCGGTTGACCCCGAGCAAGGCGCTCAAGGAAGCAGTTCTCTAGTTTCCTTCCGCTGACTTGAAAGATTTCGGCCCGAAAGGCCGGATTCTTCCGCTCACGAAGAGGATCGGGCTCGCTCAGCTCGGTCCTCTTTTTTTTTTTGCTGTTTCCTTTCCCCTATCGCCTATGGCGGCCCCTTTTCCCTGCCCCGCAGGGCGGCCGTAGCATCTTGATGTTACTCATTAATTTCCCGCCGGAAAAAGGCATTGGGGGCGGGCCCGATTCGGCCGATGTACTAAGACGTTAGAAACGTCTCAGCCTTCCGGTCAGAACATGTCGCGGCTTTGCCATCGAGCTCTCTGCCTCGTCCTTACAATGCTGGTCTTCTCGGCTGCCTCGCGTGTCGCCTGGGCCGACGACGCGTTTGGTCCACCGGCGCCCCCTCGGGAGACGGTTCAGCCTGAGCCGGCGAAACCTGCGCCACCGAAGCGCTCCGCGACGGAACAGGTCGAGGCCGCCTTCTATCAGGCGTTGAATCTCATCTATTCGAACCAATTCTCTTCTGCGTCGGACAAATTTACCGCGCTCGTAGCGCTTGCTGGAGCCGCCGGTTACGAAAATCTGCCGTCGTATTCTTTCGTGCTGTTCGAGCGGGCAGAGCGCCTCATTGAGCAGCGAGAGCTCGAGAAGGCCCGGTTTCTGCTCAAGTGGGCCGAGGACCTTTCACCGCGCGATGCGCGCGTCTCTTTTGCGCTCGCGACGTTCTCAGATCTGCTTGGGATGAAGCACGCCCTCGGTTCTTTCTTCCACGGTCTCCGTCTCACGATGGGAGAGCCGATACTAGCTGGCGCAATCGGACTAAACGTGTGTTTGGTCAGTCTTGTTGCACTGACCCTTGCTGCGCTCGTCGTTTGTCTTGTTCAAATCGTGCGCAATAGTGAAACGATCTTTCGCTCCTTCTACGCGATGATGCCGGAGCGGACTCGGGGGATAGTCGGACCCATCGGACTTCTCTTGGTGCTCCTCATTCCGCCGTTCGGTGGGGTCCTCTGTGCAGTTGCCGTTTGGGCGTTTCTTCTGTCCCGCACTCTCGGGAAGTGTCGAAAGCTCGCCGTGGCCGCTGGGTCGCTCATTTTGGCCTGGGGGCTCGCGATACCGACTTTGGCGTCGGGTGGAGCGAATATCAACGGTGTCCTGCTCAAGGCGATTGAATCGCTCGAGAACAATTCGCTGTATCCTTCGAGCCAAGCCGTTTTGGCACGCTCGCTCGGACAGCCGCAGGAGAGCCCCGCGCTTCGCTTTGCGCACGCGCAGGCCGCCGCACTCGACGCGAACAACGCCGAGGCTGAAAACGAGTTTCGTCAGCTGCTGAAAAACGCCGCCCCGGGTTCGTCACTGGAGACAGCGCTTCGGCTGAACCTTGCTGCAGTCGCGTTCCGACAGGGCCGAATCCAAGAAGCACGCGAAGGTCTGAAGAAGCTCGAAGCGGATGGAAAGAAATCGTTCGAGATCTTCTACAATCTAGCGCTCGTTCATCTCGCGGAGCTGAACACAGAGGAGCATCGCCGCTACTATTCGCTCGCCGAAGAGCTCGACCGTAACCGCCTCACGCATCTCGAGAGCGCTGCAAACGAGCAGTTCCTGCCGCTTCTTGTCGGCGCGCCGCGCGGACTTGCGTTTCCTTTGCTCTTTCGTCTGGATCGAGCGAACGCCGAGCTTGGTGGAAGCGTTTCGCGGCAACAGAAGCTGCTCTCCTCGAGCATGTTCTCCGGAATGACTCCTCAGCTCCTCGTCATTTTGGGAGTGGCGTTGCTTCTCAGCGTGCTTGCTCGTAATGCCGAGCAGACAGGTTTCTCTGCGACGGCAGTTACGGCACGCACCTCGCAGGTCATTTGGCACGCGGTCCCCGGCGGCTGCCTGTTTGCAGATGACGCACCAGGCAAAGGACTCCTCATCCTTGGGTTCTTCCTCGCATTTCTCATCGCCGCCTACGAGATGCCGCTCAAGCCGTTTGCAATCGTACCGGGCGAGCGGGGACTGACGACGCTGTTTATTCTCGGCGCGGTGGCGACTTTTGCCTTGGGCGCTGCCGCGGCGTTTCTGCACGACAGAGGCCGCCAAACAGGTGGGGAGGGATAGCACGTGTCACAGGAAGCGCTCATCGACATGTTCAGCTCTCTGTCGCAGAAGCGGCGACAGGGGGCGCTTCGTGTGGCTGCCAGCGGCGGAGCCATCCAAATTCTCCTCAATGACGGCAAAATCATCGGCGTCGCCAAGAACGACGGGCGGCAGGCGCAAAGTATCTGCAGTCGGCTGCTTCGTGCTGGAGTGATTCACGACAAGGTCTACAAGCTGTTTCAAAGCACGCAAGTCGATGTGCCGCAGCTCTTCGACCTGCTCGTCAGCAAGAAATTTGTGAAACCGGAGCAGTTTCAGAAGGCACGTGTGGCCTACGAGATGGATCTTCTTCACTCGCTGCGTTTCGCCGACGACGCCCAGCTCGCCTTCAGCTCCGGAGACATCCGTGTCGACCCGAGATTCCCGTTCACGCTGTCCCCAGGCCAGCTCTTGCTCGATATCGCGGAGCTCAATGCGGACGAAGAGCGGTTCGAACGCATTTTTACGGCCGAGCGTTCGCGTGTCAGCATCGCCCGGAAAGGACACCGGCCAAAAGGTCTGAGCCCATATGAGGGGGCGGTGTGGGATAGCATTGAACAAGCGAAAAAGGTCGAGCAGCTTTTTCAAGCGCTCCTCAGCGAGTTCGAAGTCCGCGAAGGGCTCCTGGCTCTCTATGATCAGAATCTCTTGGTCGTATCGGTGAACGGCGTCCCAATTCAACCTGATGGAGCAGTTTCGACGAGCCCTGCGGACCCTGATGAAGACGATCTCAGCCTCCCCGACGCAGAGGACGACGATATCGATCTGTATGGTCAGATTGCGAGCGAAGCGGTCGATTCGCTTCTTGACGGTTTCGAAGGTGAGCTCGATCTCGCGGAGCTCGAGGAAGTTGCATTCGACCCGAAGCCGCGCCGCGCAGAGACCGTGAAATCAAGCGCGGTCGCCCCGAGGAAAGCAGCGGTTGAAGATCAAGCTGGACCTTCTGTGTTGCGTAGCGCGGAGACTTTTTTCTCGAACGACGTGCCGTATGTTCCACCGCCCGATCAGCATGCAGCGGTCGAGAAGTCAAGCGAAGCAATCGCGCCGGTCAGAGAAAGAAAGGATTTCGCCCTGATAATTGCGGATTGGAACTATCGATTGCAGCAACCGGAAACGTTGCAAAAAATAATTCTGCTGACGATCTTGGCATATCTTTTGACCGTGCTGTTTGCATGCTTGATTTCAGGATCGATGATCGATCGTTGGTTCCACGTGCTCTCCGAATTCACTTCCTCCACCTAACCGCGCATGCTAAACTGAGATTGATCACGCGGTGCAAAACCGCGGACGTCAATTCTCACGTGGAGAGATTGAGTGCGTTCGGACGAAAATATTTCGACAAAGAATATTTCGATTGGCACAGATCAGACGACGGAACGTCCTGCACTAGATCCTGCAATTCAAATCAATCTCTCTGCTGCGGACGATCAAGCGACGAGCGCGCTGCAATCTTGCCAAGATACTGAACATGCCCCTCATACTGAGCTTGCTGGGCGTGATGGGCAAAATCGTCCAGAGACAACGTTGGAACAGACAGCGTCGGAGCAAACCGGGGCTGATGCATTGGAAAGCTCCCTCGAGAGTGAGGAGTCGGAGCTCTCCGAGCCGGTGAAGAGCGACCTCTCCTCGAAACTCGACCGTTTGAAATCCGCAACATTGAAAGTCGTGCATGCGCGGGAGCGACTACCACAGCCCCTCTTTTGGTCGCTGTTCCATGCTGAGCTGGACTCCATTAAGCGAAAGCGAAAGAAGCAGCGTGAGCTCTTGGCCGCAACCTACAACGTGGACTGGCTGTAGCCTCCTCGCCGGTTACCGTTAGGCCATCGTGCGCTCTCACCCAGTTTTCGGGTCTCATCTTCATAAGCGCCTTCCGACTCTGAGCTCGGGATCTGCCTGTCACCGTTTCTGCTGCGAAACTTCTGCGCTAGCAGAGAACGAGCAATCGGGCTGTGGCCGGGAATGATAAGCTGCGTAAATCAACTGCCGTTATTATCAGACGTTCTTTGCAAACATCGTCACGTCGGTGCCATCCAAAAGCAGGCGAAGAGGCAGGAATATTCACGAGCGAAACAAGTGGTTATGTCTGCTTCGCCTTGTTGCAGTTGGCAAATTATGTAAGATTGTTCTGCAATTGACTGGAGTTTTCGTTACCCTGGCAGAAGTGTGCCGATTTCCTACCAGTGGTGGGTCTCCTTGGGAGTTGTGGACGATTTTTTCGTCGGGGCCCGCCGCCGCGGCAAATTTCCGAGTGCTGAAGCTCCCGGTCGTGACCCTTCAGCGCGGAGTCCTTCGCCGCTCGGCCGGGTATGTGCATCAACTGAATTCACGTGAGCATTAGCGAGAGCTGTGACCCTTCGTTTTATCGACAAGTATGAAATTGTAACGACCCTCGGACGCGGTTCGATGGGGGTCGTGTATAAGGCGAAAGATCCCGAAATCGGGCGGTTGGTCGCGATTAAGACCCTCAAGTCCGTATTCATGGGCGATGACGCGGCCGGCAACGAAGCTCTGCAACGTTTCCGCCAAGAGTCTCGCTCTGCAGGTAAGCTTCATCACCCAAATATCGTTACCATCTTCGAAGCGGGGAGGACTGAGAACGGCTCTCCGTACATCGTGATGGAATACATCGAGGGCAAGAGCCTCGAGACCATGCTCGCCGAGAGCGGACCGCTGGACGTGCTGGCGGCACTTCATTACCTCGCTCAGATTGCGAGCGCGATCGATTATGCGCATAGCCAAAGCGTGATTCACCGGGACATCAAGCCGAGCAACATTATCGTCGATGCGCGACATCGTCCTTATCTGCTTGATTTCGGCGTGGCCAAGCTGAGTGATACTTCCCTCACTCCGGCGGGCACGGTGGTCGGAACGCCGAGCTATATGTCGCCGGAACAGATTCGCGGCTCACAGCTTGACGGCCGCACCGATCTATTTTCATTCGCCGTCGTGGCGTTCGAAGTTTTCACCGGCAGCCGTCCGTTTCCGGGCTCTGACTTCACGACAGTGGTGAGCAACATCATTCATAAGGAGCCGCTCACGTTCACTGATTTCGGGTGTGCATTGCCGCCGGAGCTCGAGACCGTGTTGCGGCATGCGCTCGCAAAAGAACGCGAAGACCGTTACCAGAGCGCGCTCGAATTCATCGATGCTGCGGCGCAGGTCTTCGGAGTCATTCTCGACGGAACGGGACTTGCCGGAGGGTACACTCCCGGTCTGAAGCTTCCCGATCCGAGCGCTCGTGATGCAGCGTCCAGACTTCGTGCCGATACTGTCGTTGGAGCGTTTTTCCCCGGTCCGGTCGGCGGAGAAGGTGCTCCAGCGGCTGACCTCGACAAGACGGTCGCAGACATTCCGAATCCACTGTTGCAGCAACCGCCCGCAACGTCTGAGCGGAAGTCTACGTACGCGAATGGCTCGGACCGGGCATCCGAGCAGGTGACCGGTGCCGTCGCTGCTCCGGATGCAGGAGCGACTTCACTCTTCTCCGAGCCGAAAAGTGCGGCGACGCCGGCGTCCGGTCGAAACGGGGTGCCGTGGATTACGACTCTCATCGGCTTGTCTGTAGTCGCCTTATTGGTGCTCGGAGGACTCAGCGCCAGCCCGAAGCTTCAGCAGTCGCTTCGGGGCATGCTCGGCTTTGACGATGAAGGAACCGACGACGACCGACCAGCGATGCCTTCTCCGACACCTCCGCCTGCTCCAGAGCAGACGCCTGTTGTCGAATCCCGTCCGACTCCAGCGCCGGTCGAACCGGTAGCGAAGTGGAAGCGTCCGTCTATTCCGGCGGAGGGTTTCACAGATTCCGGAGTTGCGGCACTCTCCGACGCGGAGCTCGGCTGGCTCCTCTCCACTGAGAACTCGGATGTGGTTTCGTATCGGATGGCAATTGCTGAGGCAGGGCGTCGGCAGGCCGAAGATTTCACGGCGTTTCTCGTCGAGGCAACCAAGAATCACGACTTCAAAGTCCGCGTGGACGCGCTGAAAGCTCTCAGCCGTGCGCCGCACTATAAACGCGAAATCGCAATCGACGCGATTTTGAATCTGCTCAACGACAATGAGTTTATCGTTCGCGGTTTTGCAGCGAAGATTCTCGCATCGGTCGGTGGACCGAAGGCGACTGCAGCGCTCGAAGCACGAACGAAGGAAGAGAAAAACGCTGTGGTCCTGAAAGTGTTGAACGACACTCTGGGGCAGCTCAAACGCAACCCGAGCGGTGCGGGAAGCTCGTAGGACAATTGACTTAGACTTCGCCGGTAGGTGCGAAGAGAACGAACGGATGAAACTATGAAGAAGCAATTTCGAAGATGGGCGCGGTTTTCTGTCGCCGGTTTGATGACGCTCACGGCAGTCATGTTGTCGACATCCGGCTGCTCCGGTCGAGCGAATCCACCTCCGCCGCCGGTCGAGAATCGTGCACCCGTGGAACCGCCGCCGGTGGAGCACCGCGTTTCGTATTCTGGTGAAACGCTCGCGCTGATTGCGAGCTGGTATACGGGCAAGAGCACGAACTGGACTCTGATCCGTGATGCGAACCCCAACCTGCGACCGGAGCGAATCAACATCGGTCAGCGTATTCTCATTCCTGCGAATCTGGTGACGGAGCACAATCCGATGCCGAAGAAATTTGTCCAAGACAGCTTGGCGAAGGTTCGCAGCTCCAAACCGGCCGCTGACGATACGCCCGCGGCGCCGACAGATAACGGCACACCCGATTTCGTCCCGGATAAGGCTCCGGTGGGAAATACGGGGAGCGCTCCAAAGGCACCTCCTCCGACTGAAGAAGACATCAATCTGAACGATCTCATCGGCAAGGAAGAGACGCCGACGCCGGATGATTCTGGGGCGGCCAAGCACGCGCCGACACCTGATCCGACGAAGGCCCCGAGTGAGCCTCCGCCAACTCCGGCAAAGGACCCTGAGAAGAAGGCTCCCGCCGATAAAGGTGATGCTGAGCGTGAGCAGTTGCTCGACGAGCTGCTCGCCCAGTAGGAAGCTCAGTGCTGTGGTGTGCATCCGGTCGGTTTGAACCGACCGGGTGTTCAGGGGTGACGACGCTCACCTCAGTTTGTGGGCCCACCTCAGTTTGTGGGCACGGCTCGGCTTGAGGGCGGCGTTTGGCTTGAGAGGACATGGACGCGGAAACAAAGACGATCACCGGACTGATCTTGGAGCCGGGCGTAGTAATCGCCCAGAGGTTCGAGATCTGCGAACGCCTGGGTGCCGGCGGCGTCGGAATGGTCTATCGCGCCATTGACCGTGAGCTGGATAACGAAGTCGTCGCGCTCAAGCTGTTGTTGCCGCACCTCTCCCAAGACGAAAACGTCTTCCGTCGCTTCCGCAACGAAGTTCTCGTGGCCAGAACGCTGTCGCATCCCAACATCGTCCGAACGCACGACATGGGAAAGGCCGAGGGCGGCTACTCCTACATCTCGATGGAGTATGTCGATGGCGTCAGCCTCAAAGACAAGCTCGTCAAACGCGATCCGCAGGGGCTCATTCAACCCGCGCTGGCGTTTGATGAAGTGCTCCGGATTCTTTACCAAATCATCAGCGGGGTCGCCTACGCGCACGGCAAAGGTGTCATTCATCGAGACCTGAAGCCCGCAAACGTTCTTCTCAGCACGAGAAACGAGGTGAAGCTCGCGGACTTCGGTACCGCGCGCATGATCGGTATGGATACCTCGCTTACCCAAACCGGTCAGGTGATCGGTACTCCCGACTATATGTCGCCGGAACAGATTCGCGGAGAGACGTTGGACCCGAGCTGCGACATCTACGCGCTCGGAATCGTCGCTTACGAGCTTGCGACCGGACAGCGCCCATTCGTGGCAGACAGTGCGGTGGCTGTCGCATTCAAGCACTTAAATGATCCGGTCCCGGCGTTTGCTTCGCCGGAACGCGGTATTCCGCTTTGGTACGAAGATATCGTCCGGCGAGCGACGGCGAAGAAAAAGACTGATCGATTTGCCTCGATGATGGAGTTCGCGGCGACGTTGCTCGACTACGCTCCGCAGCTCAGTGTTCAGTCGACGTTCTTCACTGTGGACAGAACCGTGAGTCGGGCAGCTCCGGTGTTAGATTCCGGAAGCTCTCCGGCGATTAACGGTCGGAGTGAGTCTCCGGTTTCGCCGGGCACGAAGATGAACTTGGGTCCGGAGCTGAAAGGAGAACGCAAGTTCGAGCTCGGTTCCGCCTCCGTTCAACCGGAAGATGAAGGTTGGAAGCTTGGATCGAGCGCGTTCGACAGCACGGAGATCCGTCAACACGCCGCCGACACAACGCCGAAACCCAGTGGGGCCGGCGCCAAGCTCGCAGGCTTGTTGCTTGGTGCGGTGTGCGGTCTGCTGATCGTTCTGGTTGTTGCGGCTCGGATGAGCCCGTCTGTCCGTGAGATGCTGACGCCCACGTTGAAATCGTTCCGCAGCTCCTCTCCAAATGCGGCTGATACCGTAGCCGGCATTCTCGGTATTTCGCTTGAGCCCACGGTGAACCTACCGCCAGTCGAAGTCGCGGTGAAACCCGATATTTCAGCAGAAGACAAACGCGAACGCGAGCGCTACGAGCGTGAGCTCGGAGGCGACAAGGGATCCGATGCTGAGCCGCAGCCGAGCGTTTCGTCCGGAGGCGCTGATGCGAAGCCGACAACAGCGCCCGTGAAGCAGCCGACTCCCGTAGTCGAAGCGAAAACCGAGCGGGTGGACGAGAAGGTCGAGCCGAAAGCGGAGCCCAAAACTGAACCGAAGGCGGATACGAAGTCCGAGCCGAAATCGGAGCCGAAAGACGAGAAAACGCCCGAGGTAACTCCGACCCCGCAAGCGGCGTTGTCGTTCACAGGTTCGCTCGCTCTTCGAGACCTGAATCACGGGCCCGTTGACGAATCGGTTGCCGTCGACCGTCTTGCGCAGACCAAGTGGTCGGCGACGCTCGGCATTTCGGGAGGCAGCCCCGCCGAGCTGTCACAGGAAAAAGTGAGAGACGAATTCGCGGTCAACATCTTTGATACGCGAACAGCTTCCGTTGTCGCCCGACTGAAACCTGATCAGATCCAACTTCCGGGGAAGAGCGAAACCTCGATGTTGCTCTCAGGAAGCCTTGCTGCGTTCAAGTCCACAAACCCGAACGCCGGCGCGTATCGTCTCGATGTCGTTCGCGCAGGAGAGGTCATCGCCTCCAAAGACCTGATCCTCTACAAGGCTTCGTTCTCGGCCCCGGTCACTCAATATCCGTCTGATCAAAAGGTCACAATCGTTCGCGGCACCGGAATTACCGGCGGCCCAGACGAGCCGAAATTGCCGGTCACAGAACGTCCAACTACGGGCGATGAAACCATTCCTCCAGCTCCAACGAGCACGCCCGTGGCGCAAATGCCGGATACCGTTCCGCGCCTGCCGACCACGGCTGGCGGGTTGCCTCTCGCAAAGGGAACCACGCCGGATTCGTTTCCTGAGCGGATGACGCCACCTCCGGTCGTGCCGGTTACGCCTCCCATACAGGAGCCGGTTGTATCAAACCAACCGCCTGCAGTAACAGAGAACTACGGCGGATTCATCCGCTTTAGCTCGGACGGAGGGACGGATGATCGGCGCGCGATGATTCTGAATCTATCGTTCACGGGAGTGGAGATCTCAGGGAACGCCACCGTCGCCGGTTACGACTCGTTCGTCGTCACGGGACGGGTTCTCGCGCGTGGAATGGAGCTCGAGCTGAAAAACGGGACCTACTGGATCAGGCTGACGTCCGGGCTCCGCGATCGTACCCTGCGCGGCATCTATTCTTTCCCGGCCGTGCAGAAGCGCGGAAGCTGGGAAGCGACGCGGACGAACTGATCTCCGCGGCGGTTTCTCCCCATCAGCGCCGAGTGTCTCTTGCAAATAATTCGAAGATCAATCGCGTGAAGTGTTCCCACTCCTCGTGTCCAAGCGACTCCTCATCCAGGACGAGATGGGCTGGGAGGCTCGAGTCCTGGGGAGCGGGATGGAGCGCTTCCAGAGTCCAGTCGGGCAACTTGTGTTTTGCGAGCCAGTCCTCCATTCCCGAATAGCTTACGAGCCGATCGTCGGGGCTGATTGCGCAGAGGGTTTTTGTGGCGCGTAGCCTTCGCGACGCGTCACCTTCCATGCCCTCGTTCACGCTGTCTGCCAGTCGAAACAGCCCACGATACGCACGCAGAGAGGTGCGATTGTGCGCTCGATACGCTGGCGGTGCAAAGCTCGGGAGAGACATTCCTAACACATCGAAAGGAACGAATGCTCGAATGAGCCGGGACCGTAGGGTAAGCGGCCAAGCGGGACTGATGAGGACGAGCCCGGAGAGCTGGAGCTCAGGATGGTCGGCAAGGGAACGTGTAATGACCGTAGCGCCCAGCGAGTATCCGATCCCGAACAGCGGCTGGTCGGGGAAACGGGCCTTTGCGGATTCCACTGCGCGCGAGAAATCCCCCAGCCACGCCGCTTCATAATCGACATCCGGCCATGCCCCACTGGATTCGTGTCCGGTGAGAGTGACCACACAGGCATCGTATCCCTCATCGGCGAGCCGCTCTGCGAGCGGTTGCATCACCTCCGGCCGATTGTTTAACCCATGCACGAGCAGTACTGTCCCGCGGTGAGCGCCGCCCTTGGATTCGTGCCAAGGATGTGAGGGAAGGAGTTGCATAGGTTCAGGTGGAGCGGTGCAGGCGAGTAACAGAAGACAGGTCAGAATGCTGATCCAGAGCCGAAGCATTTCTCCCCCTGTTCGTTTGGTTGATCGAGCACGCACAACAAGCCGGATCCGTCGTTCTCGACGCCTCCACCTTGCTCGAGCGGAACTTGCCTACAACGACAAGAACAGCTCGTGAACGGCGCGTGCGTGCTCGCTGAGCTCGGGATGGAACGTCGCACCGAGGATCTTTCCCTGCTTCACGAGGACCGGCTCGCCATTTCGCTCAATTAACGTCGGCGCTGCACTGCGAGTAATCCGCGGCGCACGAATAAACACGCCCTCTACCGGCTCCGCTTCAAGCTGCTCGCTACGGGCTGGTCCCAGCTGCCGTAGGGCTTCCTTGCCCGCAGCGCTCCAGTGCAAGCTCGGGTCGACGAACGAATCTACCTGGCGGCCGTACGCATTTCGCTTTACGTCGACATCAAGAAGCGCAAGGGATTCCTGCTTTGGATTCTCGACGCGTGTCGCGAGTAGGATGAGCCCAGCGCACGTGGCGAGAACCGGAAGGCCTGCGCCGATGACGTCTTTCAGCTCAGTACGGAAGTCTGGGGTTGAGAGCTTCAGCAGAACGCTCGACTCACCGCCGGGAATGACGAGGCCGCGAACCTCGCGAAGCTGCTCCCGTCGATTAACGAGGACCGTTTTTGCACCAAGCTCGTGAAGACGGGCCGTATGCTTCTCGAAGTCGCCTTGCAATGCGAGTACGCCGATCATCAATCGCAATCTCTCGTAGTGAGGTGTGTCTCCAGCAAAGACAGCGCGCTATCGCAACAGCGATAGGAGTGCCGAACGCTCGCGAATGGCCGCGGCGTTCGGACTGTCGGAAAGCTACCAGCCGCGAACTTGGAGACGTTCTTCGTCAGGAATGAGATGAACATCCAGCCCCGGCATCGCACCACGGAGGTCTTTGGAAACCTCGAGGAGCACTTGCGGATCGCGGAAGTGTGTCGTCGCACGAACTATCGCTCGTGCGCGTGCGGCAGGGTCTTCCGATTTGAAGATCCCCGATCCGACGAACACGGACTCCGCACCGAGCTGCATCATGAGCGCAGCATCAGCCGGAGTGGCCACTCCGCCGGCCGCGAAGTTGGGCACCGGCAGCTTGCCGTCGGTGGCTACTTTCTTCACGAGCTCATACGAAGCACCGAGCTCTTTCGCTGTGGTGACGAGCTCTTCTTCGCTCAAGCCGTGGAGGCGGCGAATTTCTGAGTTGACTGTGCGGATGTGTCGAACCGCTTCGACGATGTTGCCCGTTCCCGCTTCACCTTTTGTGCGAATCATCGCAGCGCCTTCAGAGATGCGGCGCAGAGCCTCGCCTAGGTTCGTAGCGCCGCAAACGAAAGGCACGACGAAGTCGAACTTGTTGATGTGATATCTTTCGTCCGCCGGAGTGAGAACCTCGCTCTCGTCGATGAAGTCCACTCCGAGGGCAGCGAGAATCTGAGCTTCGACGAAATGCCCGATTCGGACCTTTGCCATCACCGGGATGTTCACCTTCTTCATGATCCGCTCGATCACGTCGATTGCGCACATTCTGGCTACGCCGCCCTGGCGTCGGATGTCTGACGGAACACGTTCCAGCGCCATTACGGCAACTGCACCCGCATCCTCAGCGATCTCTGCTTGCTCCTCGTTGATGACGTCCATGATGACGCCACCTTTGAGCATTTCTGCCAATCCGACCTTCAGCCGTAGTCCTTGTTCTGCGCTCATCGTAGTGGTGAACCTATTCTCCTAGAAAGCTAAACTCAGAAAAAAGCTATGAATAGCAGTAGCGCCGCTTTTGTCAAGAGTTGCTCCGGTAAGTCTGCGGCATTCCGGCAATTATTCTGTTGACGCCCATCCGGAAACGCTCAATTATCCTTTCCGTTCAGTGCGTGGGTCTCCGCGCCGCTTTTGGCAACCCCGGTCCGCATAATTTTTCAATTCATTCGTCTATCAGGTTGCCGACGCGTGCTGCATGCCGTGGTGGCGAAAGTTTCTACCGGCTTTTTCTTGCCGGTCACTTTGCTACCTTTATTCAACGAGCGATGCAGTGTGCGTCACTGGGGTACGTTCCAGAGCGACGCGTCATGACGACAAGGTTCATGCAGCGAACCGAATCGTCTTACCCGCGCGTACACTTGAGTGACGATAGACTGAGGCAGTTGATGCAATGTCGGTGATGATTCAGACCGAGAATCTCGGGCGATATTTTGACCAGATCAAAGCGGTAGACGGCATATCTTTCTCCGTATCGAAGGGAGAGGTGCTGGGTTTTCTCGGACCGAACGGTGCGGGAAAGTCGACCACGATGAAACTTCTGACTTGCTTTCTTTCTCCGAGCTTCGGGTCGGCGAAGGTCGGCGGCTTCGATATCGTGACGCAATCACGCGAGGTCCGGAAGCTCATCGGCTATCTGCCCGAGAACGCGCCGCTGTATGGAGAAATGACCGTCCGAAGCTTCCTCGAGTTCATCGCGCAGGTCCGGGGAGTGAAAGAGGAGTCGCTGGCGGTCGGCCGGGTGCTCGAGCTTGCGAGCTTGGGGAGCGTTGCCGAGCAGCGCATCGAAACGTTGTCGAAAGGATTTCGACGCCGAGTCGGCCTTGCCCAATCGCTCATCCACGATCCAGAGATTCTCATCCTCGACGAGCCGACAGACGGGCTCGATCCGAATCAGAAACACGAAGTCCGCGAGCTCATCCGAGGGATGGCAAAGGAGAAGTGCATCATCCTTTCGACCCATATCTTGGAAGAGGTCGACGAGGTTTGCACCCGCGCGGTCATCATTGCGCGGGGGAAGATCGTTGCGGACGACACTCCCGACCGCTTGCGAGGGCAATCCGAAATGTGCGGTGCGGTGACGGTCGCGTTTGGAAAAGATCTTGATGACAGCGCCGTAGCAGCGCTTCGCAGCATTCCGGGGGTTCGTTCGGTGCGTGAGGTGCGCTCCGGTGCCGGGCGCCGCAGCTTCGTGCTCTTGCCGAACAAGTCGTCGGCGATACTTCCCGCGGTGATGAAGGAGGCGGAGCAGCGATCCTGGCCGATTCAAGATCTGCGGCTCGATGCCGGGCAGCTCGACGAAGTATTCCGCGCGATTACGCAGTAAGCTTACGATAAGTGGGGGAGTGCATGGCTTTTGATACCGGTGTGCTGAGCGCGATCTTCAAGCGGGAGTTGCGGTCTTATTTTGCGACGCCGCTCGCGCTTGTGTTTCTCGTTTTCTTTCTCGTGGTGAACGGGTTTTTCACGTTCAAGCTCGGTGGATTCTACGATGTCGGTCAGGCCGACCTTCGAGCGTTCTTCGTTTGGCACCCGTGGCTTTACCTCTTCATTGTTCCTGCAGTGTCGATGCGTTCGTGGGCAGAGGAACGCCGGAGCGGGACGATCGAGTTGCTGCTCACGCTTCCGGTTTCGCTGTTTGAAGCCGCGCTCGGCAAGTTCCTGGCGGGATGGGTCTTTTTGGGCGTCGCACTGCTGCTCACGTTCCCGATGGTGTTGACAGTCAGCTATCTGGGCGATCCCGACATGGGGGTGATCATCTCGAGCTACATCGGCAGCTTCCTCATGGCCGGGACGTTTCTTGCGATCGGTTGCGGCGTATCGGCGCTCACCGACAGCCAGGTGGTCAGCTTCGTCATCGCGACGGCCATCTGTCTGGTGCTCATCCTGCTGGGCTTCGATCCGGTGGTGGCGATGATGTTGGATGTGCTTCCTCCTGGAATGGTTCGCTCTCTCACGGCGCTCAGCTTTCCGACGCATTTCGAGAGCATCCAGCGGGGCGTGCTCCAGATTACGGATTTCATTTATTTCGTTTCGGTCATGCTCTACTCGCTGCTTGCGGGTGTGATCATCATTGACCGGAAAAAAGCGGACTAATCGCCTGCCCAGCGGCTCGAGCTCTGGGCAGGTCTCATTTTTTGGAAAGGACGAATCCTGTGCAAAAGTCAGTTCAATCCTTCTCCGGAGTGCTGATACTCGGAGCGATTTTGCTTCTCTTGAATAATTTGAGCGATGCGCTGTTTCAGCGGTTCTACTTCGATCTCACAGAAGACCGGTTGTTCACGCTCTCTCAAGGAAGCAAGAACATCGTTTCGAACCTGAAGTATCCAATCACTATCCGCGCGTATCTCAGTAAGACAGAGGGGACAAAGTATCCAGCGATTAAGCTGTACGGCGATCGCGTGGTCAGCTTGCTTCGTGAGTTCGAGCGAGTGGGGAACGGAAAGATCACGCTCGAGATCTACGATCCGCGTCCGGACACTGACGAAGAAAGTTGGGCTGATAAATACGGTATTACTCCGCTTTCTATGCCGGGCGGTGAGAAAGTCTACTTCGGGCTTGCCGCGGTAAACTCGCTCGGTGCGGAGGAGGTTATTCCCGTCTTCTCGCTCGCACGACAAGAATATCTCGAATACGACATCACGAAATCTCTCTACGCGCTGAGTGTCGAGAAAAAACCTGTCATCGGCATCATCTCGTCACTCAAGCTGAACGGGGGCGACAGCCCGGCGATGTACGGCCGACCCCAAGCGTCGCAGCCGTGGATCTTCATGAGTCAAATTCAGCAGCTCGCTGAGGTGCGAATGCTCCAGCCCGACCTCGCTGCGATCGATCCCGACGTGAAGCTTCTCATGCTCATTCATCCGAAGAAGCTTACGGCGTCCGCGCTGTATGCGGTGGACCAATTCGTGATGCATGGGGGCAATCTGTTCGTTGCGATCGATCCGTATTGCAGCGCGGATATGCCCGACCCGGCAGCTGGCCAGGATCCCACCAGCGCGATGATGCAGGACAAGAGCTCGAATCTGAAGGAGCTCTTGACCAAGTGGGGAGTTGAGATGGTGGAGCGAAAGGCAGTTGGCGACATCAATCTCGCGACGAAGGTGGCCACCTCCCGCGATGCTGAGCCTGAGGACTTTGTACTTTGGGTTTCACTCGACGCCAAGTCCGAGCGCGGAGCCAATACGATTAACCGCACTGACATTCTCACCGGCCAGTTGAACACGATGCTCTTCCCTTGGCCGGGGGCTCTGAAGAAGGTGGAAGTCCCCGGAGTGAGCTTTCAGCCGTTATTTCAAACGACGCCTGAAGCAGAGCTGGTCGAAGAGACAGACTACCGGTTCGGTGGGGGAACACCGTCTGCTCTGCTCTCCAAATACACCCCCGGCTCTGAGCCGCAGATTTTGGGAGCGCGCTTGGATGGTAGGCTTCCGAGCAATTACTCTGAACGCCCCAAAGATCTCCCGCAACCTGAGAAGCCCGTCGAGCACCTGAGCCAAAGTGTTGGCGATGCCCATGTGATCGTAGTCGCCGATGCGGACTTCCTTTCGGATCAGGCGGCTGCCGTCTCACAGAATTTCCTCGGGACGCGGATGGTCTCACTCGTCAACGACAACTTGGCATTCGCTGCGAACGTCGGGGAGAATCTTCTCGGTTCAAGCGACCTCATTAGCCTTCGCTCACGTGGTCAGTATACTCGTCCGTTCACTCGGGTGAGAGACATCGAACGTCGAGCGGAAGAGAAATATCGCCGGGAGGAACAGGTGCTTCAGGCTGAGCTCAACTCGGCGAATCAGCGGCTCAGCCAGCTTCAGGCCGGCACGGACAAAGCCGGTGGTGAGCAGGTTCTCTCCAAAGCCTTGCTCGACGAGGTCAAGAAGTTCCGCGACCAACGCGCGGAAGCTCAGCAGAGATTGCGAGAGGTTCGTAAAAACCTCCGTCAGGACAAAGAGCGGCTCGGGCAATGGCTGTTCCTCGTGAACACCTTCCTGGTGCCCGCGTTGCTGATCATCGGCTCGGCTCTGTTCTACCGCCGAGGACGAAAGAAAACTGCGACAGTTTAGGAAGACACATGAATCAAAAGACGCTTCTCTCACTTGTCATCGGCGCGGTGCTCCTTACCGTGCTCTATTTGTTCGCGGTGCCGCAGAGCGAGAGCGGTTCGACTGCAAAGCAACGCAAGCTGTTCGAAGGGGTTGATGGTCAGAAGATCTCGAAGCTCAAATTCGAGCAGGGTGGGGGAGCGCTTGACCTAGCTTTGAAAGACGGTGCTTGGCGCCTTCCGGCGCGTGGGGACTACCTCGCTGACAGCGCCAAGATTAGAGCGCTGCTCCTCAAGCTGTTCGACCTCGACGTTTCGCAGAAGGTCCCCTCGGATCCGCAGGCGTTTGGCGCGCTCGGGGTTAATGACGAGGCCGTGAAACGCGGCATGTCCAAGGTGAGCTTCCTCGATGGCGACGGCAAAGTCGTGAGCGGGGTGTACCTTGGGGAGTCACGGCGAGGCGGCAAGGACAAATCGGCCGGTCCGCTTAGCGGGCAATATGTCCGCCGCTTGGACGAGCAAGACGTGTATCTGATCGCTTCGCCGATTCCAATTACGATGGGAGTTGCGCCGTGGCTTGAAGCAAATCTGGTCAATGTGCTGCAATCCGCAATTGACTCTGTCGTGCAGGTAAAAATTTCACAGTCCGGAGAAGAGCAGCTTTTCGAGTTGGTTCACAGCGGAACCGAAGACGAGCAAATGAAAGCCCCGCAGCTTACTCTGGCAGGTGGGATTCCCGAGGGTAAGACACTGCAACAAGCTGTCGTGACACAGGTGCGTTCCGGACTAGAGAATCTGCGGATTGCCGACGTTTTCCCTGTCGGCGCCGACGAGGTGAAGGATCTGAATTTTGACCTCATGTCTCTGTACCGCACCGGCAACGGGCTCGTATATCAAATTTCGACCGCTGCGAAAGGCGAACATTTCTACGCAAAGATCAAAGTGACGTTCGACCATGATCTTGCGACCAGGCTGCAAGACGAGTTCGCAAAGAAACGCGCTGCGGAAAAGGCCAAAGCATCGCCGACACCGACGCCGACGCCGAAGTCAAAGGACGATGATACTGTCGCAGTGAACGCCCCCGACTCAGAACCGACATTGAAGGTATCGAGCGATGCAGAAGCTGCATCGCTGAACGACCAATTTAGCCGCTGGATCTATGAGCTTCCGGGATACCAAGCTCGGAAGCTGAGGAACTCAAAGTCCGACCTTGTCGAGCCGCCGCCACCGCCGCCGGCGCCTCCGGCCCCTGGGGCCCCAGGAATGCCGAGAATGCCTATCGGCGGGTAAATGGCCGTGGCAGAGAGAGCGGCCAATGACCCCGCTGATTCAACGCTCTGGCGGATCGACCTTCGCTGCGCTGACCCGGATGAAGAGAGCTGGAAGCTCATCGAGATGGGCGCTGAGGCTGTAGAGCTGCTGTCCGCGAGTGAAGTGCGGTGTTATCTCACCGGTGCGATCCAACTTGCGGAGAGCTTCCAGCAATCTGCGGAGAGCGACGGCTTTACTGTGCTGTCATGCGAGTCAGTCGAGCGAAAGAGCTACTTGGAAGGGTGCCCTGAGCTCTACGCTGCGGTGAACATCGGTCGGTTCAAGGTGCTTCCCGTTCGAACGCCCGACGAGGTGGCGCCGAGCGAAAGCGCTTCCCTCGATATTTTTATCATTCCAGGTGAAGGATGGGGGACCGGCCATCATCCGAGCACACACGAAGTACTGAAGATTCTCCAAGAGCATCAGCTCCAGCCGAGACAGGTTCTTGATTTCGGCACGGGAAGCGGGATTCTCGCGATTGCTTGCGCGAAGCTCTTCGGTGCTCATGTCTTTGCGGTCGACATCCGCGCGGAGGCACTCGCCAACGCATCGCAAAACGTCGCGATCAACAACGTAGACAGCTTGGTCGAGCTCTCGACGGTCGAAAGCGCAGGACTTCCGAAAAAAGTCGATCTCATTGTTGCCAATGTTTACGCGGAAGTTCTGATAGACGTCGAGCCGCTTTTTTACGCTTCGCTCGAACCTGGAGGAACGCTGATCACCGCCGGCGTTTTGACGACGCTTTCAGAAAGACTCCTGTCCGTTTACTCCGAGCGCTGGCGAATAGCCGACCGGAGAAAACAGGGTGAGTGGGAGGAGTTCGTGTTTTTGCCGATATTTTCAGGCTGATCCCGGTGCTTGGACGGCTGTTCCCCGTCATGCCGATTATTTACCTTTCCGTGTAATTCAGCTATTTTCTACGCTGTTTTCCGCTTGCAACCGCGCTCCATCGTGTGCAGCCGAGTTTTTTGTAAGGCTTTTGACGCGCTAAATATCGTTTCATTCCGGTCCGTTAGTATCAATTGTGACGAAGTTGTGTCGGATCAGGCGATATGTGGGTGACAACAGCGGGTGTTGTGGTGTCGGTGGTGAAGGATTGACGAGGCAGGGAGTTGCTGCTCGCCTGCCCGAGATTGTTGTTCCTTCTGCCCGTAAGGGTTCTCTCCTATTCTCGTCCCCCAGGTTGTTCTTCGTTCGCTCTTGGTGCGCGTGCGGTGGTGATGGTGTCGATCTCGATCGGCGCCTGTGTGGATGGCAACGGCCCGCATTATAACAATGCCGGGCGGTTGCAAGTGGTGATAACCGTTTTTGCTCAGGGAGCGAAACGGTGTGGTGAGTGGTGTATCGCAAGAACATGAGCCAGAGTTTCATGAAGTGTTTGAAGTTAAGAACGTCTCTCGCAGCAGCAGCGGCCGCTCAGTGCCTTTTCCTTTCCCCTTTCATTGCAATTTCGTTTTCAGTATCTGATGCCTTCGCCAATTCCGGTGGGGGTTCCACCCCGTCGGTCGGCGACTCGGTAGACGATCCGCTCGCGTTTTTGGAAGGGCCAGTGCATTGCGCGCAGATCATCAAGAACGTTGAAAGCAGGTACGGCGCGTCCGGCCCGCAAAAGCTCTCTCCGATGCTGAAGGAAGAGTACCGGCACGTCGCCGAGGAGACCTGTGATAATCCCCGCTACGGAACCTGCACCTTTTCTTGGTGTGGAAACACCAAGAGGGCGATCGCTTCGGCACAGAAGCCTGCTGTAGATAAGTCCGATCGGGAGCTTGCCAAGCTCGATGACGAAGAGAGCCAGATCCTTGAGGCCCTCAACGAAACCGGCGCAAAGCTGGCTGGAAACGGCTCGAAAGCGCCTGCGGCAGACCAACAAACTGCTCGCGCGCGATTGAGCAATCCCGAGACCGCAACGACCGTTAAAGTGGAAAAAGCTGCTGCCGCGGTCCTCGATCAACAAACCTCGGAGACGCTTGGCGCTGAGCTCGAGAAGGCCGCGAAGACCGCTCCTCAAGCTCCGCAACCGGCCAAGCTCGCGGGCGAGCGCCCGGAATTGGTGCCCGCTCTTGTGAGCCCCCCGCCGGCCGTCGCGAGCGCAATTCCGGAAACTCCGGCACCGGAGCTTTCGGTCGACCATCTCGCAAACGAGCGCCTCGCGACACTTATCCGCTCGAACCAAGAGCTTCGACGTCGCGCCATCGATTCGCAGCTCGAACGCGAGCATGCTCGAGGTATAGAATGGCAGATGGTTGCGGTCCCCGGCTCCGACCATCGGCCGCGAGTGCGATCGGTTGACCCATCGACGTCCAATCCGATGCAAAGCTCGTCCCCGTCTGACAACCCGTTCAATCGGACGATCACGCCGGGTATCGATCCGACGTATCCCCGAAATGTTCCTTTGACCGGAAACACGATGCCTCAGGGAGTGGCGCCGATGACCGGGCGTGTCGGCACTCCGGTGGTGTCTGATCAGCCGCTTATCGGCGTGAACAACGTGCCTGTCCCATCTCGAAACGGATATCGGAAAATTTTACAACAGGCTCAGGAACGGCAGGAGAAATACGAGCGGTATTAGCCGCTTGTCTCGCTAAAGAGCTTGAAGGATCTGAAAAGCAGAAACGGATGGATGAACAGCAAGTGGACGAGGTGAGCGAAGAAGGTAGAAAAATCTAGATTTTTTAAGCATCACGGGGGCGACTGCGCTGCACAATGGCAGCAAATCCTCGATCGTGAGCATTTCTGCCGGTTTGTTCAAACTCCTTTTCGCTCGGTTCCTCCCGTTGGTTTTTCAGGTCAGAGGCGACGGAAAAGTTGCAGGGCTCTGCAGCTTTTGAGTCGTGCGTTTGACGTGTGTCGGGGTCAGCGCCCGGTGCGCGAGCTTGTCACGGTGGTGTATTTGGATGTGATCGCCGCGGCAATTGATGTGCAGCTGTTACAGACGGAGTGAGAGATATGTTACGCCCTCAAGTACGAGACATTATTTTTGCAGCACTGCTGTGTTGCAGCGGATTGTATGCCTGTCCGGTCCACGCGGACGACACAACGACCCCACCTGATCAGGGAGCCGCAGAAGCAGCTCCGACCCCAGACGATTTTACAGACGACAAGAACCTCGGCCAGGGCAGCGGCACCTACGGTCAAGACAGTTGCCTGGGCGAGGCGTGCAACATCGGTTGGTACGATGGTGTTTATCGCTATCCAAAGGATCTGAAGAAAGCCCCGAAGCAGGAAGACGAGCCGGTTCCTTTCTGCGGCGATCATCACTGCAATACCGATTGCAACGAAAATTCCACGAACTGCCCGGCCGATTGCGGCTTCTGCGGAGACGGCGAGTGCTGGGAGTCGATGGAAGACCTCAACAACTGCCCGCAGGATTGTAAGTATTGCGGCGATCACAAATGTACCCCAGGCGAGACGAACGAAAGCTGCCCTGAGGATTGCTCGAAGTGCGGAGACGGCATTTGCGACTGCCTGAGCGAGACGAAGGACAATTGCCCACAAGACTGCTCGACCTGCGGCGACGGCACCTGCAGCCCGAACGAGAACAAGACGACCTGCCCGGCCGATTGCTCTGTTTGCGGCGATGGAACGTGCAGCCCGGGTGAGACCTGCCCACAAGATTGCCATGAGTGCGGCAACAAAAAGTGCGAACCGGACGGTGGCGAGACACTCGCAAGCTGCCCGCAGGATTGCACCGTATGCGGTGATGGTACGTGCAGTGCCGGAGAGACAACTGAGAACTGCCCGAAGGATTGCGGTCAGCCGACCCCAACTCCGACCCCGCAGCCGACTCCGACTCCGCAGCCGACACCTCCGCATATGCAGTGCCCGCCCGGCAAGCCGCTCAAGTGCAACGAGGCACTGGGCATCTGCGCTTGCGGCCGATGCACGGACGACAAGTTCCATCCGGCGTGCTTGGGTTGCTTCTCACCTGAGACCCGCATCACGATGGCCGACGGCACGCAAAAGTCGATCGCCAGCATCAAGCCGGGTGACTCGGTTTGGAATCCGATTACCCGTCAGGCGATGCGCGTGAAGTACCCGACCATGGGTCCCGAGGCCATTCCGATGTGGCAGATCGGGTTCGCGGACAAAGCAATCGTCGTGACCGAAGGCCACCCGATTGTAATTAACAACGCGGCGCTCGAAAGCGAGTGGAGCAACTTGTCGGGTCTTTTCTCCCGAACAAGCATGCGTGCACCTGCTGTGAAGGCTCAACTGCCGCGCGACTACCAAGTCAAGCAGGCCCGAGACCTCAAAGCCGGCGATATGGTGTATAGCGCCGACGGACAGTTCCACCGGTTGAGTGTGCTCCGCAAGCTGCCGGTCAAGAACGGTCAGCAGGTGATGAACCTGATGCTCGACACCGACTCGACACGTTCGGAAGACCATATGGTCGTTGCCGACGGAATAATTACCGGTGACCTGTATCTTCAGGAGCAGCTGAAAAAATAGTCAGCAGCTACTGAGTCCACTGAACGGGGTGCGGTTCGAGCTCTGGCTCTGCCGCACCCCGTTTTTTTTGACCTCTGTTTCCGTCCATGTTTTTTATTTTCCTTGCCGGATGATTGCGGCTATCGTTCGGCTGTCCGTTTCCCCAAACCCGTAACTGCTCATCCGGAGGAGCTCATGAATCTGCGGCGTCTGCTCTCTTGTGTTCTGGCATCAATTCCGTTCGCGTCAGTTGCAAACGCAGCCCCGCCGAGCTCGATCTTTCAACCCGCGCAGCTTCAATCGGTAGACCAGGGACGTCGCGTTCAGCTCCGCATCGCGACTACCAGCAACGGCTGCACGTGGGGAGACTACGACGCGATTCAGCTCGAGCTCCAAGACTCAAAGAACAAGCGCCTGCTCGTTTCTCTCGAGCCGATTGGCGTGAAGGGAGCCTCGACGATGACCACCGATATCACGAGCTTTGATCTGGAGAAGGGGTTCGTCACGACCTATCAGCTCCCCGCTTCGGGGAAACCTCAGCACTACGGCCTCTATATCTGCAAGGACTCCGACCGGACCGGATCATGCGGCGGGAAGCCGGCAACTGACGTGCAAGCTGTGCTCGAGAGCCACCTCACGCCGATGGATGCAAAGACCGGCGCTCTCGGCAAACGCCCCGAGACCAAACAAGCAACCGACAAGACATACTACTTTGCCTACCTTCTCGCTGATGGGAACAATCTCTACGTCATGAAGAACCAGATGCAAGAATCCGACTACGCAACGCTCGGCGATTATCTGAAATCCGTGGGAGCACCGGCTGTGCTCGCTGTGATCAGAGAGCGGGCTGATAAGACGCTTTCCGTACAGCCGGTCGTGAAAGACGGCATTCTCAGCCTTACTCTCCCGCAGTTCGATAAAACGGCATGCGGCGGCCCGAAGTAATCCGGCGAGCGCTGAGCCGATTCTCTCAATTGATCAAGCGACGGCGCGGGGAATGCTGTGCTCAGCGAATAAGCTGAACGGTTTTCACCTTTCGCACGATCTTGTCGTAGAGCTGCAAAAAGGTCTGGTTGAGGTTCATCGCGTTATCGAGCGCGAGGTAGGTCCCGTGGTTGAGGTGGCTCGTGTCCGGCGGCGGAACGTACGTTGCGAATTCGTTCGGGAACGGGTTCGGTAGATCTCCGTAGCGCAGGTCGTCGGCGAGGCGCAGGAAGAACTCGTCTTTGCGCGATGTATCATCTCCAGCGGATTGATAGGGGTCGGTGCCGAGCGGCGCAGGAGAACCGAGACCTACCGTATAGACGATGCCTCCATCGTCACGAAGCGCATCCGACATCGCTATGGCACAGTTGTAATACTGTTCGCGGTAGTTCTGAAATGGAACATTCGCTCCCCACACCCGGCTGCCGGTGAAATCGTAGAATCCGTAATCACTGAGGCACGACACGAACGGGGCGCTGGGGTCCAGAGGATTTTTCTGACTGCACGCGACCCGGCTATCCGGATTACCGTTGTCGGGGCTCGGGGGGTTGCCGAGGTTCCAGTTGTAGGGAACCATTCCTGCCCGCGCGAGCACCATCACGCCTGGGATGAGCGGCATTGTCGGCCTTTGATCGAGCGGCGCGGGGTCCGCCGGGTTTCTGTAGTTGACGGACCAATTGTAGTAGTCATGATCGAGGTTCGGCAAACCAAAAACGTCATTGGATGGCAGTGAAGTCGGATGGGCAAAGAAGAAGCGTCCTGCTGTCGGAGCGCCATCCGAGAAGAGAACATACGCAACGTTACTCCGGTCGCCCTGGACGTGCACCGCGTCTCTTGTGGCATTCCACCCCATCAGAAGCCCGTCGCACTGGTTTGTTCCGCCGACGATGAGCATGTTGTTCAGAGCGTATTCCAATGCGTTCAGACTGAAGCCACCGGTGGAAACCATCGGCAGCGCAGTGAAAGCGCCGAGCGAAAAATAGGCAACGTGAAGTAGGTCGCGGTTCGAGTTGAACTGAGAGGCAAACAGGGCTACCGCGTCCTTCAAACGGTCGATTTTGATCGCGCCTTTGCACAGCGGCGCACAGCCGCAATCGCTTCCGTCCGCAGGGCAAAGCATCGAGCCCGATGAGTCGAGCAGAAGGCTGACCATTGACCGCTGCACCTGAGCCTTCGCGTTCGCGTAGATAGTTCGCTTATCGCCGTAACCGGGCAGGAACCGGAGAAAGAGCAGGCTTACGCTCCAGCTCGCTTTAATCTCGACAATATCATTGATGAGATCGGGATCTGGGATTGAGTAACGAAGCGGATCTCCGGGCAAGTTTGCACCGTACTCCGTTTTCTTCTTCCGAATCGACATATTCGCATCGATCATGCTCTCCGCCACACGTTTGACCTCGGCAATGAAGGCGTCTTTCGTGGCAGGATCGGTTTGCACCTGCTTACCGGTGACCGCAATTTTCTTTGCGGCAGCAAGTGCTCCGGCGTCGACTGCTTTCTGCAGCAGCATGCTGGACGTGTAGAGATTTCCACTATCGATGGCCAGACCGATGAGCGTCAGCGCCGTAAACGAGATGATGAGCAAAAGGAGCATGACCGCCCCGCGCTCGTCAGTAGATCGCTGCATCATAAAAATCCGTGACGATTGGGGTTTGCTCGAGGATCGGTGAGAATGTGTAGTAGACTTCGGCGATTGCGATTTTCCCCTGCCGCTGCATAAAGGC
Organism: Bdellovibrionota bacterium; assembly: GCA_046328905.1. GTDB lineage: Bacteria > Bdellovibrionota_C > UBA2361 > SZUA-149 > CAZDWZ01 > JAXLVP01. The sequence goes on along the minus strand of JAXLVP010000001.1, from coordinate 1,135,202 downwards.
GAGCTGTGTCGTCGAGAAGGTCGCCAGGGAATACCTGGATGCCTTGCCGGAAGCGGTTATGCCCGTCGGCGGGTAGAGCGCCTGAGATACCGTCGGGCCTTTCACCGGATCGTCTTCGTACGTATAAACACTGAGCAACAGCTCAATGCCGGGGACGGCGGCTTGCGCGGCGGTGCTGACCTGGCTGAACTCGTACTGAATACACTCATCGAGATTGTCGAGCTCGATGCAGTCGCGGAACGTCCCGTTCGCAGCTTCTTTGCTGATGACTGCCATCGCCTGCTGCACCTGGAGCGCTCGCACGTACTCGGAGCTCATGAGAAACAGCACGACGAGAAGTGGAGCGGCAATGACGAGCTCCACGATGATCGCGCCGCGCGATTCCTCTCCGAAACAACGTTCGCTGTTAAAAAGGCTCATTTTTCGCCACCACCGAACGGTCGATATTGTAGCCGAAGCTGGTCCACATGAAATAGTGCGGTCGGACCAAACGGATCTTGATGTAATCGCGCCGTGTCCCTGCGTCATTCGGCGAGCAGGACGGCGGAGCGCCGGGGTTCGCGCCGAGCGGACAAATGGTGATTGTAGAATTCCGGAGATCGAGCCCAAAGCTGTCGCCGATTCGGTAAATATCCTGAACGATATCTCCGGCTCGAAGATCCGGCGGGCGGACCACATTCGGCTGCGTCGGATCGGTGGTGCCGATAATTGCATCCCGTGCAGCGCGGCTGAGCACATGTTGCACGGTCACCGATACGTAGCCGAAGACGATGATGTCGATGCCCAAGACGATGAACATCATGAAAACTGCGACTGTCATCGCGAACTCGACCATGCTGGCGCCCAGCTCGGCGCGCATGCTGGAGCGAGGCGCACGGAATGGCTCCGCCGAGGGTTGCAGGCGAAAAGCGCTCAGAGATTTTGACAGCGGACTGTTTCGATACTTTTTCATGAACGCTTCGAACAACTTGCAAGCGGAGGGATCGCTCGATTCTACAATATTCCTCGGCAAATGTCTCATGCGACATGCTTGTCCGTTACGCTGTGGGCGCTTCCGACCATGAAGTCTGATGGTGATCGCGGCTCGTGTGATGGGCTTGTATCCACCCGGAGTTACTCACATTCAAACGGTCGGAAAAAATCGCACCCGGCGTTTTTGTTGCCGCATCGAGGTCTCCATGGCAGTCTTTCTTGCGCAATCCGGCGCGGGTTCAAGCTTTTATGTTCGAAATCTTCGTATTCTCGCTCATCCTTGTTCTGAGTCCGCTTGCGCAGATCGTTGCCGGTGAGTTGATTGCCGAGCACGGCTTTACCTTTGTCCTGCCGAAGCTCAAACACTCAGAAGCGCATCCGCGAACGTATTACTGGCTGGGATACTATGTCCTTGGCTTGCTGACCTATCTTGCGCTCGTTCTGGGCCTTTCGGTTCTCGGTTGCCCGCTCAGGGCCGCATCGGTGTTGGCCTTCGGACCCGCGCTCTTTCGGCCGAAACGGTTTTTGGATTGGCTCCGGCAGATCTCGTTTCCGCTGAGCGCCAACTTCCTGCTGTGGCTTACCGTCTGCCTCATCCTCGGGTGCTCCCTTTTTTCTTCCGTGGAAGGGATCCAGACCGCTTGGCGGAACAACTACGGAGATCTCGCCTGGCACATGGGTATGATCACCTCCTTCGTGTTTGGACACAATCTTCCGCCGCAGAATCATCTGTTTGCCGGCGAGGTGCTTTCCTATCCCTTTTTCATCAATCTTTGGACTGCGACCCTGTGGGTTCATCTGCCGAGCTTCCGAACGCTCGATCTGATCTTTGTCTATCAGTGGATGCTTCTCTGGAGCGCCGTCTACTTTGCTCTCCGAGGCAGCGTGTATCGGATGCTTCCGTGGGTGGCTCTCTTCGGCGGTGGAGCGTATGAAACGGTTTGGAGGTTCTACGGTGCCGATCCTGCTCCGGCGCTCGATGGCGCGGGACCCTACGCCCACGATCTCATCACTCGCGGGTATCCTTGGACGCCGTTCCTTACGACAATCTGGGTCACGCAGCGCCCGGCTCTGCTTGGTTTGAGCGCACTGCTCGTTGCAGCCATGTACTTCCACGGAGCGCTCTCCCGAGCTTCAACAGAGGACCTCGCGCCGGATGAATCGGAGCACGAGCAGTTCAAGTCCATTTTTTTGGCGGGCGCGATTCTGTCTTTCAGCGTCCTTGCTCACACCCATTTCTTCCTGGTCGGTGTCCTTTACATGGTGATGATGCTTGCGCTTGACGCATTCAAGAGACGCCGAGAATTGGATCGGCACGCTTTGCGATTGATCGGCCTTCTCCTCCTCGCACTCGTTCCAGCGATTCTCTTTCTGCCGTGGATCATCGGCAAATCGCACATCTCGAGCATCGCCGGAGGATGGATGCAGGACGACGTGTATAAGACCCTCGGCTTTGTTCCTGCCGCGGTCGCAGGGGTCGGGTTGTGGATGAGGAACGATCCATTCTGGCTCCTCTCTCTCGGGCTTCTCGCCGGCTTGAGCCGGAGCTGGCGATTTCTGATCACGATGATCGTGCTGTTCATTGTCGGCAATGTCGTCCAGCTCGCAATCTGGAACTGGGATCAGATGAAGTTTTTCCTCGCGCTGTATCTGCTTTCGCTCAGCATGTGGAGTATCTCTGACGCTGCGGCGCAGCGTCGCTGCCACTGGTTACTCGTTTTGCTGATCGTTCCGTGTTTGTATGAGATTGTGGTGAATTTGCGTCGCTACGAGCAGTTCACCGTCTATTCGAAAGAAGACCTGTCGCGTGCCGAGGAAATTCGTCGAGTCACTCCGCCGGGAGTCGTTATCGCCGCAGCCCCCAACCACAACTCCGCAATTACGTTGACCGGGCGCAAAATGTTCTTCGGGTACGAGGGAACGCTCGGTTCGCACGGGATCGATTTCCAACCTCGGAAAGCGATCTTCGAATCGCTCGACAAGCTTCTTGAATGCGGCAAGGAGCGGACAGAAGGGAAGCCTGTCTGCCCGGATTATCTCTTTTGGACGGACGCAGAGCAGCGCTTCTGGTCTCGTCAAAAGCCGGGAGAAAAGGCAATCGGCACTGAGCTCAACTTCCTCTACCGATTGAAGCCCGACGTGCCTGACGGTCACTCTTGAGAGCCCCAACGGTTACTCTCGAGAACCCAGGCTACTCTTGAGACGGTGGCGCCGTGGGCTGAGGCGATGAGAGCGGTGCAGCTTCTTCAGGGGTGAGTGTGCGGAAGTAGGTATAGCTCTCCGCATAATCGCTGAGCCGGTGGTAACGCTTCGTCCAACCGGCGTGATCCCAGTTCTGTTTGTAGTAATCGAGGATCATGATGTCATACTCTTGGGAAGCCTTGTCGATATCGGTAATCTTCATGTAAGCGCACTGGCTCGCGTGCTTCCGGAAATAGTACGGCAACGGAAAATACCCCTCGATTCCGATGAGCACCCGAGCCTTCGGCTTTACTTTCCAGTAGTCGAACACCTCCTGCACGACATCAAGCGTCCCGGGACTGGTGTGTACATAGCTGAAGGGATTCATGGGGCCGTATGGCACAGATTCCGCGAGCGCTACCTTCGTTCCGGGGAGAGGCAGCTCCACAAAATTGTAGTGCAGCATGCTTTGGAACTGGCTGTACGTTGCCCACAGAAGGAAGCCAAGCCCGGCCAGGCGAGCGTCGAAGAGCGGAGAACGTATCAGCGCACTGATGGCGGCCGAGACAAACAGGAGCGCCGGGAGTGACAGGTTGATAATGAGCCAAACGGTTTTGTAGGGGATAGCCGAATAGACGAGGAATGCGGAAAGAAGCCAAACCCCGCTGAAGATGAGAGCCCGTCCCTGTTTTCCGAGCGCCGGTCCGACAAGCGGTCTAAAGCCGTCTCCACGGACGAAAGAAAGTATTGCGCTGAGGAGCACCAGGAGAACCACCCCGCATAGCCCCAGGACGAGGGATGGCTCCGTCACCCAGAGCACGCTGTTCAGATAATATTGAAACACTTTGACGTGTCCCGTGTCCGACGAGCTGCGACCGACCCATTGAGGAATGGCGCGCGCCATCTCGCCGAGCCCGTCGAACCAACGAAATCCAGCGCTGAAGGTTCCCATCACAGCCACGAGGACGGCGGCAAAGGCGAAGCTCACGTGAGTAAGCTGTGCACGGAGGAAAGGGAACTGACTCCGGTAGGCGGAATAAATCATCGCGCTCACGGCCACGCAGGAAAGGGTAACCGCGAGTACCATGAGCGCTGCTACGAGATTTTGGTGCATGCCGATCGCTGCGGCGGTTTGGGGCGATGGGTAGGTGCGGCCCGCCGCGGCCGCGCCGAGGAGAATTGATCCGATGACACTGAGCCAGCGCGCGAGAGACGGGAGCTTCGGAATTTCTCTCAGATCCTCTTTGCGCACGGTAACTGCGAGAATTGCCAATCCGACGGAAAAGAAAATGATCGCAAACGTTTCCTTGGTCGTGATCATAATCGCAACGGCGAGGGCCGCGAGATAGATTTCTCGAACACGGTGGCTGACCGTCCAGCGGTAGAGACTGGCAGCGAAGAGCAGCGAGGAGAGAACCAAAAGGGGTTCGTGAATGGCGTAGCGAGAAAAAAAGACCATGCTCGGCGAGATGGCAATCATCAGCGCCGAGATCAGCACGAAGCTCCAGCCCTCGAGCTCGACGAAGAGGAGTAGCGCGACCACGGTCAACGTTCCACAGATGATGCTCCCGGCGCGCAGGCCGAGGAGACTGTCGCCGAGGAGGTTCACCAATCCGGTGATGATGTAGAAAAACAGCGGTCCGTGATAGTTTTCGTGAGAGTACGGATAATAGCCCATGCGGTTCGTCGTTTCGACGAACAGAAAGTTCACGGACTCATCGCTGTGCGGAGGCCGGGTATCAATCTGGAAGGTGCGGAGCTGGAGTGAAGCAACGATTAGGCCGGTGAAAACAATCCACGGGACGTACCGAGAGATTTTTTTCGGCTCCAACGTGTCCTCTGCTCAACAATTATTTTTTCTTGTCTTTGTTCTTCAGCTCTTTTGCGATCGACGCGAGCGTCGGATACGGCGTGAAGCTCGGATGTCGAACCGATCCACGTGAGATCAGCACCTGCTGAATCGGGTCGGCGTTATTCTTCCCCTTCGCTGCCTTTGTTGGGCTCGAGTTGAACACAAACAGCTGGTAATCGCCTTGGCCCGCAACTGTTTCTCCCGCGAAGAAGAGCAGTCGACCGTCGTCGCTCCAGCAAGGATCGAGATCCCGGCCATCTCGTCGAACGAGCGGAAATGGACTGCTCTTTCCCTTCTCAGCGTACCAGATGTCGATATCGTTCCCGGAGCCGTAGGAAAATGCGAACGAGCTGCCATCCGGCTTCCATCCTGGGCGGATATAGGAGCCGAGGCCTTGGGTGAGAAACTTCGACTCCTTCGTCTGGAAATCGTAGAGCATGATATCCCAGCCCGGCCACTGCGAGTTGGTGACGTAGAGCGCTTCCGTTCCTCGAGGTGAGATGCGTGGGGTGACCTTCTTCTCGTCAGCCTGGTCGCCGAGCTTCACAATCGCTTCTTGCTTGGTGCCGTCAGCGTTCATCACGTAGATCTCGCTCCCGCGACCCCCTCTCGCGCTTTGGAAGATGATGGTCTTGCCGTCAGGCGAAAAGCTCGCATTTTCGTCCGAGCCCTTGCTGTTCGTGAGCTGCATGAGATCGGTGCCGTCGTAGTTGACGATGTAGATCTCGTTGTCGCCGGTCATGTCGGAGTGAAAGACTAGCTTCTTGCCATCCGGCGACCAGCTCGGCGCTTCGTCGACTCCCGGCGAGCTGACAATAGGCTGGACATTCAGATCCTTGAAATCGAGGACGTAGATGTCGTGTTTTTTGCCGTCTACGTAAGAGAACGCGATGCGTCCTTCGGTGAGGTCGAAATACTTGACCTGAAACTCTTCGTCTTCTGCGATGGCGTTGCGGGCGGCAACCTGAGAGAAGCAAAGCAACAAGAATGCGAAACGGAGCATCGAACGGGTCATAACAGCCAAAGAGTTACTTATTAATTACCTTAGTAATACTTGTTGACGTCGCCCGATCGCAAGCTCTTTATCGGCTTGTCGCTCGTCAACCGTGCGATTATATTCACCCAGACGACGTCGAAATGAAATCAATAAGGTGAAGCAGTGAGCAGATATCGACCTTCTCGTACCGCGTGTTCCGCCGGACATTCTGAGCGGACCTCTTCGAAGACCGCGGAGGCGAAATCATCAGCGCGAATCTGCATCCTTCGGTTCGTATCTCCGCTCATCGCGCTGTTCCTGACGCTTTTCGTTTCTGCTTCCCCAAGCGTTGCAGCGCCGGTCGCCCAAGCCAGCGCGTCTGCGATGAAGATTGCTCTCGAGAAGACTTCCGGCAGCAGCTATCGCCTGGTGCTCACCGCGAATGACGGCGAAAGCTTCGCGCCGGACGTGATGGTGATCGACAATCCGACGCGCTTGGTGGTCGACGTGCCGGGAAAGCCTTCGAAAGCACCGCAGAACGTGACGGTCCGTGATTCGTCGATCTCTGCGATTCGAGTCGGTGCACATCCGGACAAGACTAGAATAGTGCTCGACATCCGGAGCGGAGCCCCGCAATACACTGCGGAGAAATCTGCGCATGGCGCAGTCGTGAGCTTTACGTTTGCTGGGTCTGCGGACACTCACGCAACCTCTCCTGAAAACGATTTCGATGAGACACCCGAGCCCACTCGCGCGCCGGTAAAACATGCGACGATTGAGCCCACACCGGTGGAGACTCCGCTTCTGAAGCCGAGCCCGACACCGAAGGTGACACCGACGCCGAAGGCCACTCCCACTCCGAAACCAAGCCCGACGCCCAAGGCCCGACCGACGCCGGAAGAGGACGATGAAGACGACACCACCGACGTGCCGCCAGCGACTCCTGCGCGTACTCCCGCCGGGGTAGCGACGCCGAAGCAGGAAGCTGAACCGGAAGCGAGCCCGAGCGAAGTGAATCCGGGGAAAGCGAATCCCAACAAGGATTTCGACCTCGACATCGACCAACTCGACACCACTCCGCACACAGGCGGCGGCGGAACGGTGAAAGCGATCTATTACCAGACGACGAACAACACGAAGATTCCGGCCGTCGCCTTCGACGTCGATGGGCTCGGCTCTTACTCACTCAATAAGAAGGCGCCGGATCTCTACGAGCTCGTCTTGGACAACGCGCATCTCGCGGGAAACTTCCTCACGCTTCCGCAGTTTCCGCCGGACAGCTTCCGGGGCTTCTCAGTCATCGTTGCGCGGAATGAAGGCGGGAAGGTGTTTGTGAAGATCTATGTCGAGGAGGGCGTGAAGCTCTTCCCATTCATCGCCAAAGGGCAGCTCTGGCTTAAAGTTTCGCAGTAGCGGAAGTTGACCCGAAGTCTGCGGTGAGAGCTTGTGGCTCCCGCCGAGACGCAGCCTACCGGCGTTTGGAGGACCTCATTGAGCGGCCCTCGTTCGGGGGAAGCTAGTCCTTGAAGTTGACGAACTGCAGCTCGAGATTCGCCGATTGCTTGAGCATCGCAATCACCGCTTGAAGATCGTCCCGCTTCGGTCCATTGACGCGGACTTGATCCCCCTGGATCTGCGCGGAGACCTTCTTCAGATTGAGCTCCTTGACCAGCTTCACGATCTTCCGGGCATCGTCGGTCGAGATTCCCTGTTTGATCTCGATCTGCTGGCGCAGGCTGTCGCCCGAGGCCGTCTCTGGTTCCTTGAAGTCCAGTGAGCGAACGCCCACACCGCGCTTCACCATCTTTTGGTTCAAAATCTCGGTCATCGCTTGGAGCTTCATTTTGTCGTCTGCAAGCAAAGTGATGCCGTTATTCTCCAGTTCGATTGAGCACTTCGTTCCGCGAAAATCGTAGCGCGTGCCTATTTCCTTTCGAGCTTGATTGACGGCATTATCGACTTCCTGCATGTCCACTTTGGAAACGACATCGAAGGTTGGCATATTCAGCCTTTTAATTTATCGGAATTAGCTCCGTAGCTGTGGATAAGTGCCGTCGAAGAGAGCCACCTGATAATAAGGTGTTCCAAAAGTCCGAACTAACGCTAGACTATCGCGGATAAGTCGGGGACATTTCTTCGAAAGCATGATTAATATTCGGCTCGTCCGAGTTAACGCAGTTAGTGTATTAACCTCGTGTATTAAATACTGCGCGGGTAGACTATTTCCCTCGCGGAAAGCTTTTATTCTGTAACACGTCGAAATGATCAATAAAAAGATTCATGCTGATTTCATCAGCCAGCGTGAACAAAATCAGCCTGAGCCGGAGATTCAAACGAAACTCCGAGAGTCACTGCTTGCGACTTTCGGCGACCGCCTGACTCTTGCCGAACGCGGGGCTTGGGAATTCGGTCTTACGTTCGAGCTGAAACGCGAACACGCTCAGGATGTTTTTCAAAAGCTGAAAGACGATCCGCAGTTCAGCTTCAACATGCTCGTCGACATTACTGCGGTTGACTGGCTCGATCGGAGAGAGCCCCGCTTCGATGTCGTGTATCAGCTCCTCAGCCTGTCGCACCTCCACCGGGTGTGTTTGAAGATCCGCGTCTCGGAAGACAAGCCCGAAGTCGATTCGGTGCGTCCTTTGTGGCCCGCAGCAAACTTTCTCGAACGCGAGATTTGGGACATGTTCGGCATAACATTTGCCGGACACGGGGATCTTCGAAGGGTGCTGCTGTACGATGAGTTCGTCGGCCATCCGCTGCGGAAAGACTATCCGATTCGAGGGAAGCAACCACGCGTTCCGCTCCGAATCCCGGAACTGCGTAATACGGCAGACGACATGCGCCGAGAGCCGCTGGTTTCATTGCCTGCAGGCCGACACCGAAAAACTGCCGCTCAAGGGTGAACGAAAATGGGTGAAGTCCGTAACGACTGGCAGCCGCGAGAGCTGAACGATCCGCTGCACAGCAAAACGATGGTTTTGAACATGGGTCCGGCCCACCCGGCGACCCATGGTACCGTGCGCCTCGTTGTAGAGTTGGATGGTGAACGTATTGAACGATGTGACGTAGACGTCGGCTATCTCCACCGCGGATTCGAGAAGCAGTGTGAGACGGTTGATTACAATCAGGTGGTCCCGTACACGGATCGGTTGAACTACGTCTCTCCGGTGATCAACAACGTCGGCTACTGCATCACGATCGAAAAGCTTTTCGGGATTCGTGTGCCCGAGCGCTGCGAATATATTCGCGTCATCGTGAGCGAGCTCTCTCGGATGTGCGACCATTTGACCTGCGTGGGCGCGGCATCGATGGAGCTCGGTGCGTTCACTGTGATGCTGTATTTGATGCAAGCGCGCGAGGAGCTCTGGGAGCTCATCGAGATGGTTACGGGCGCGCGTCTGACGATCTCATATGTGCGTGTCGGTGGCTTACGCGACGACCTTCCACTCGGCTTCAAGGACGAGATCTTCAAGCGCTTCGACAAGATCAAGCGACACTTGGAAGACACCGACGGCCTGCTTTCGAAGAACCGCATTTTTGCGGATCGGATGTGCAATATCGGCGTGATCTCGGCAGACGAGGCCATCGGCTACGGGCTGACAGGGCCGATGCTGCGAGCTTCGGGCGTGAACTACGACGTTCGGAAAGCATTTCCCTACAGCGGTTATGAGAAGTTCGACTTCGAAGTTCCTCTCGGCACGCACGGCGACAACTTTGATCGTTTCAACGTGCGCCTGAAAGAGATCACTCAGTCGATGAGCATCGTCGAGCAGGCGCTCCGTAAGCTTCCTGACGGTCCGGTCAACGTCGATGACCCGCGAATTATCATGCCTGCAAAGGACGAGGTCTATGATTCGATCGAAGGCATGATTAGCCAGTTCGAGCTGGTGTTCCGTGGCGTTCAGCCGCCGCCGGGAGACGTGTATTTCGCGTGTGAAGGAGGCAACGGAGAGCTCGGCTTCTACGTTGTTTCGGACGGAAGCGGTCGGCCGTATCGAGTGCGAGTCCGCCCACCTTGTTTCATCGCGATGGGGATCGTCGGCCCACTGATGGAAGGCCACACGATTGCGGATGTCGTGCCGATCTTCGGCATGGTGAATATGATTGGCGGCGAGTGCGATAGGTAGGAGCGAGCTGTGACGAATTCAAACGGCACACCGGTGAAACGCTTGTCCGATGCTGCGGAAGCGCGGCTCCAAGCGGTGGTCAAAAAGTATCCCAAGAGCCGTTCGGCAGTGATGCCGGCGCTCTACATCGCCCAAGCCGAGCTCGGCTGGATTACCCTCGAGGCGGTGCAGTGGGTCGCGGACCGGCTCAAGCTTCCTCCCGCAGACGTTTACGAGGTCGCGACGTTCTACACGATGTATTACAAGCAACCGGTCGGGAAGTATCACATTCAGATCTGCCGGACGCTCAGCTGCATGCTTTGCGGCGCGCGAGGTCTTACCGCGCACATCAAGAAGCGGTTGAACGTGAAGGCGGGTGAGATCACTCCGGATGGGATGTGGAGCTACGAAGAGGTGGAATGCCTCGGCAGCTGTGGAACGGCGCCGATGGTTCAGATCAACGATGTGTTTTTCGAAAATCTGACTCCGGAAAAGCTCGACCAGGTGATGAATCGTATCGAGCAAGAGAAGCCCGATCTGCGCTACTCCGAAGTTACTGGAAAGCTTGGAAGTGGGATGATGGATCATCCGCGAAGTGAGGTTTGGTGATGGCGACGCACCACAAGATTCTGACCACAAATCTCGACCACTACGACCAGCACGAGCTGGCGATGTACGAAAAGCGCGGCGGATATCAAGCGATTCGCAAAGCGCTCAAAATGGATCCAGCCGCGGTGCAGGCCGAGGTGAAGACTTCCGGTCTGCGAGGACGGGGCGGCGCCGGATTTCCAACCGGCGTGAAGTGGGGCTTTGTTCCGAAGAACACCGGCAAGCCTGTCTATCTGCTCAACAACGCCGACGAGAGTGAGCCGGGCACATTCAAAGACCGTGCGCTCATGGAGCGCGATCCTCACCTGTGTATCGAAGGCAACATGATTGCCGCTTGGGCGCTCGGGTGTAACTGGTCTGCGATCTACATCCGTGGTGAGTATGCGTATCCAGCAACACAGCTCGAGCGCGCGATCGAGCAGTGCTACGAGAAGGGCTATCTCGGGAAGAACATCTTCGGAACGGACTTCTCTCTGGATCTCGTCGTTCACCGCGGCGCAGGTGCCTACATTTGCGGAGAAGAGACCGGTCTGATCGAGTCGCTCGAAGGCAACAAAGGTCAGCCGCGCATCAAGCCTCCGTTCCCCGCTGTTTTCGGCGTCTACGGTTGTCCGACGATTGTGAACAACACCGAGACGCTCGCGACCGTTCCATGGATCATCCTCAATGGCGGCGCCGAATACGCGAAGATTGGAACCGAGAAATCACCGGGGACAAAGCTATTCAGCGCTTCGGGTCACATCAACAAGCCGGGCGTTTACGAAGTTGATCTCGGTTATCCGCTTCTCGAGTTTCTCGAAAACGAATGCGGAGGAGTCCGCGGCGGCAAGAAGCTGAAGGCTGTGATTCCAGGGGGCTCGTCTGTTCCCGTCCTCCGCGCCGATGAGCTCGCCAACGTGAACTTGGACTACGAATCCATCAAAGCCGCAGGCTCAATGCTCGGCTCCGGTGGTTTCATTGCGATGGACGAGACGACCGACATGGTCGACGCCGTTCTGAACTTGCAGCATTTCTATTCTCACGAGTCCTGCGGACAGTGCACTCCGTGCCGTGAAGGAGCCCACTGGGTCGAGAAGGTCGTTCACCGAATTCATGGTGGCAAAGGCAACTCTTCGGATCTGCTACTGCTTGACGATGTGTGCAAACAGATTCTCGGTCACACGATCTGCCCATTCGGCGATGCGCTGGTGACACCGATTCAGAGCTTTATCCAGAAATTTCCGCAGGAGTTCAGCGAGCGGCTGGACTCCGCGTTGGTCTCACAAATTGGGAATGTCTATGTCTGACGGCTCGAGCGAGAAGAAAGCGGTCGAGATGGTGACCATCACTGTCGACGGCAAACAGATTCAGGTTCCGAAAGGCACGAATCTGATTGATGCTGCGGCATCTGCCGGGATCGATATCCCGCATTACTGTTATCACCCGCACCTGTCGATCGCCGGCAACTGCCGGATGTGCCAGGTCGAGATCCAAGGCTCTCCGAAGCTCGGCATCGCGTGCAACACGATGGCTGCCGAAGGTTTGACCGTGAAGACCCACTTCACTTCGGAGCAGGTGGCGGAGTCACAGCGAGCGACGCTGGAATTTTTGCTTATCAACCACCCGCTCGACTGCACCGTTTGCGATCAAGCAGGACATTGCAAGCTTCAGGACTACTACTACGAGTACGATGGGAAAGGTTCTCGTTTCGTAGAGAACAAAGTCGACAAGGTTAAAGCGGAGCCTCTCGGTTCTGAGGTGATCTATGACGGAGAGCGGTGCATTATGTGCACCCGCTGTGTCCGCTTCTGCGATGAGGTCACCCATACATCGGAGCTTGGCGCATTCAACCGCGGAGATCGCGGCATCATCGGCGTTATCCCAGGGAAGGAGCTGGAGAATCCACTCAGCGGCAGCGTGGTCGATCTCTGTCCGGTGGGCGCGCTGACTCACCGCCGCTGGCGCTTCAACACTCGCATTTGGTACACCGGCCAAGAAAATTCCATCTGCACAGGTTGCTCCACCGGCTGCAATATTCAGGCTGCCGTTCGCGATGATCGCATCGTTCACGTAAAGGCTCGGCTGAATGGAGAAGTGAACCAAGAGTGGATGTGTAATGAGGGGCGTTACGGGTTCGACCGTTTCCAGCCTCCGATACGCGCAACCGAACCGGCGATGCGCAAAGGCGATAGCCTGCAAAACGTCGGTTGGAAAGAAGCGCTCGAGCAGGCAAAGAAACTTTCCGGGTCAGCCGGGAGCTCTGATGCTGCTGTTTTCCTTTCGCCGTTTCTCACGTTGGAAGAGATCTGGGTCGCGCTCGAGCTCGCCGAAAAGACCATGGGCGTCACCTGGGCAAGCGGAAAGATTGCGGTTCAGATTCAGCAACGAAGTCTCACCCCGGAAGAATCGATTCTCGTCAGCCCAGATTACGCGCCGAACGCGCGAGCGCTCGCAGTATTCGGACTGGGAGGCGATGATGTCTCCTGGCGTTCGACGCTCGAGAAGCGCTATCAGGAGCTGCTCGGTGCCGTGCGCCGTGGGGATGCAAAGCGGATTCTCTTGGTCGGCGATTTTGCGGTGCGCGAGGAGGATGCTGACGCGGCGTTCCAGTCTGCGCTCCAAAGCGCTTCGATCTCAGTCGCGATCTCGCCGCGAGCGAGTGGGGGACTGAACGGTCAGATTGGCGGTGGTGCTCACGAAGCATGCCATGTTGTTCTCCCGGGTATCACGGTAAACGAAAAGAGCGGTCTGATGGTGAACCGAGACGGACGCATCCAACGGTTGCGCTCGCTGCTCACCGCACCATTTGGAAGCTTGAGCGATTGGTTGATCTTGAACCGAATCGCTGCAGCATGCCAAAAGGCAGTGGTTCCCGTGGACATCATCGATGATCGTGGTTTGTTCCGCGAGATGGTGAAGAGGGTGCCGGCGCTGTCAGGTCTAACGCTTCAGCGGGTAGGGGACGCCGGAATACGGATCTCGGAAATCAGCGGCCAGCAGGGTGGAGCTTCCGGCAAGGAAAGCGGCCCCGCGGCAACAGCCTGATAGGGAGGGAGTCTTGGTCGAAATATCTGTAGTGGATATCTTAATCATCGTGCTGAAAGCGGCGCTCGTGATGGGCGCATTGCTGCACCTCGCGGCGATGGTGACGTGGGTCGAGCGAAAAGGATCGGCCTTGATTCAAAATCGCGTCGGTGCGAACCGTGCTGCTATCTTCGGTTTCGACCTCGCGGGGATCCTGAATACTCTGCTGTGCGATCCGGTGAAGGCGATCACGAAGGAGGACTTTCTTCCGAAAGGCACAACCCAGTTCATGCACAGCCTCGCGCCGTTCCTGGCGGTGTTTCCGATTGTCGTTTCATTTGCTGTGGTGCCCTTTGGGCCGCCGATTCAATTCGCTGATCGAACGGTCTCGCTTCAGCTCGCAGACCTGAACGTCGGGCTGCTGTATGTTTTTGCGATGGGCTCGCTGGCGGTTTACGGAGTCGTTCTTGCCGGCTGGGTGTCGAACAACAAGTTCGCGCTTTTCGGAAGCCTGCGCGCGACCGCTCAGATGATCTCCTACGAAGTGACCATGGGACTCAGCATCGTTGGTCTCATTGCCGCTTACCAGACCCTGGACCTGAACAGCATCGTTCAACAGCAGTCAGGAACGATTTTCGGGTTTTTACCGAAGTGGGGAATTTTTTTCTTCTTCCCGCTGAACGTCATCTCGTTTTTCCTTTTCTTCACTTCGATGATGGCCGAGACGAAGCGGGCGCCGTTCGACCTGCCGGAGAGTGAGTCCGAGCTCGCGGCCGGATACTTTACCGAATACTCGGGGATGAAGTTTCTGCTTTTCTGGTTGGGTGAGTTCGCGGAGATTGTCGTCGCATCCTCGATCATCACTGTGCTCTTCTTCGGTGGATGGCAGCTTCCATATATCGATCTCGCAAAGGTCGGGTGGTCGCCGGTCATACCCGGAACGAGCCTCTTCGAAGTGCCATGGGGCTCGATTCTTGGCGCGGCCGTTTTCGGCGCGAAGGTCAGCTTCTTCGCAGTGCTTCAAGTTGTCATTCGCTGGACGCTTCCGCGTTTCCGTTACGACCAGCTGATGAATTTGTGTTGGAAGGGCATGCTGCCGCTGAGTTTGACGACCGTGGTGGCGAGCGTTTGGGCCCTGCTCTATTTCGGCAAACCGTAGGAAGGTTGGCATGACTGCTGCGATGATGATTTTCGGTGTCCTCACGGTGCTCTCCGCGTGTGGAGTGGTGTTTTCCGTGAAGTCGCTTCACTCCGCGCTTTGGCTCGTCGTCACGCTCTTCCTGGTGGCGGTGCATTTTGCGCTCGTCGGTGCGGATTTCCTCGCGGCGCTGCAGGTCATGGTCTATGCGGGCGCTATTATGGTTCTCGTTATCTTTGTCATTATGTTGCTCGGGCTGAACGAGAAGGGTGAGCCCGGGAGGCTCAACGTCAGGGTGCTGTCTGCGGTCGCGGTGACAGGCGTATTTATCGGCATGCTCTTTTTCATGGTGCAGACGCCGAGCCTCATGCCCTCGCTTGGCGCAGCCTCAGCCGTGCACTCCGATCAGCCGATCGCCGGCACTCCACAAGCTGTGGGACATGTGCTGTTCACGAAGTTCCTTTATCCGTTTGAAGTCACGTCGCTCCTCCTTCTGGGAGCGATTATCGGCGCGGTAGTTCTCGCGTTCGAGCCGAAGCGTCCGCTGCCGCAAGGTCGGGGCTTGAAGGCAAAGCACTCGCCTGGGGAGAAATATGTCTGAGACCGATTTTTATCTATATCTGAGCGCCGTGCTGTTCTCTCTGGGAACTCTCGGCGTGCTGATTCGGAAGAACACGATCGTAATTTTCATGTGCATCGAGCTCATGCTCAATGCGGTCAATCTCAGTCTCGTCGTTCTCTCGAACCACTTCCATAGTGTTGACGGGCAGGTTTACGTTTTCTTCATTATGGCCATTGCGGCGGCGGAGGCATCGGTCGGACTTGCGATCATCCTCTCCGTGTTCCGCAATTACTACTCTGTCGTAGCGGCAGACGCCCACACACTCCAGGGATAGGGTTTAAGCATGGATATTGGTACGGAAGCAGCGCAGTCGGTCACCCTCATGTCGCCCCTTTTGGGATTCATACCGGTTCTTCCTCTCATCGGGGCCGTTCTCATCTCTCAGCTGATGAAGAAGGACCCTCACGACCAGGCGCCCGCCGGTTGGCTCGCCACTCTATTCGCGCTTACTTCTTTCGCCGTTACCGGCAAGCTCTTCTTCGATGTTGTATCCAATCCGGGAGTCGCGATTGGTCTGAAAGCGTGGACCTGGTTCTCAACGCCGTCGCTTTCGGCCGAGTTTGCGCTCAAAATGGATCGCCTTTCTGGACTGATGACCATGATTGTGACCGGCGTCGGATCGCTGATCCACCTTTACGCCATCGGTTACATGGACCACGACAAGGCACGTGCGCGGTTCTTCTGCTATCTCAACCTGTTCCTGTTCGCGATGTTGCTTCTCGTGCTCGGCGACAACCTTCTCGTGATGTTCGTCGGCTGGGAAGGGGTGGGGCTTTGCTCTTATCTGCTGATCGGCTTCTGGTACACAGAGATGCCGAACGCGCAGGCTGGTCAGAAAGCGTTCGTCGTCAACCGCATCGGAGACGCCGGATTCCTTCTCGGGATCTTCATGCTGTTCTCGTACTGCCACAGCTTCAACTTTGCCGACATCCAGCTTGCGATCGCACATTCAGCGATGCCCGTGAACGCGATCGAGCTGACCGCGCTGCTGCTCTTCATCGGAGCCGTCGGAAAGAGTGCGCAGTTTCCGCTTTACGTCTGGCTCCCGGACGCGATGGCCGGCCCGACGCCGGTTTCCGCCTTGATTCACGCGGCGACGATGGTGACTGCAGGCGTTTACATGATTACTCGGATGTCATTCCTCTATGTGCTCGCGCCTCACGTGCTGTTCGTTATCTCCGTTGTCGGCACGTTTACCGCGCTGCTCGCTGCGACAATCGCTCTCGCGCAGACCGACATTAAGAAAGTGCTCGCTTACTCGACAGTAAGTCAGCTCGGCTACATGTTTATGGCGCTCGGTGCGGGCGCGTTTAGTAACGGCATCTTCCACGTCGTTACTCACGCTTTCTTCAAAGCATGTCTCTTCATGGGTGCCGGTTCGGTCATCATCGGCTGCCACCATGAGCAGGATATGCGCCACTTCGGCGGGCTGAGAAAATACATGCCGTTCACCTTCGCGACCTATTTTGTGGCCACGCTCGCGATCGCAGGGTTCCCGTTCCTTGCGGGGTTCTATTCGAAAGACGCAATCCTCTGGACCGTCTATTCAAATCCGGGACTCCCGAGTCAGCAGATCATTTTTGGCGATGTCACCTGGAGCCACTTCATGTGGGGTTGCGGCGCCTTCACCGCATTCCTCACCGCGTTCTACATGACTCGATCCCTCGCACTGACTTTCTTCGGAGAGTATCGAGGTCACGAACATCCGCATGAGTCTCCTTGGGTCGTAACTTTGCCGCTCGTTGTCCTTGCGGCTCTTTCGGCCGGCTTCGGCTATTTCGATGGTGGCCGTTTGGTAGAGTTCCTCGGACAGTGGACGCGACCCGACATGCTCGAGCACGAGGCGCTCGAGCATCAACCGATGTTCGAAACGCTCGAGCATCTCTCGATGGGAATCGCGGTGAGCGGCATCGCTCTTGCGCTCGTGATGTACCTCGTTCTTCCTGCTCTCTTGAAGTCGCTGGTTACCGGCACGGCGCTCGTGCGGAAATTGCATCAGGCGCTGCTCAACAAGTGGTGGGTGGATGAAATCTATCAGGCGGTCATTGTCCGTCCCCTCGCGGTATTCGCCGAAGTTCTTTTTCTGGTGATCGACCGTGCGCTGATCGACTCATTCTTTGTGAGCGGCAGCGGCATGGCGGTCGAGGTGAGCCAAGATGTCGTGCGCCGAGCGCACACCGGCCGGCTGGGCTTCTACGCCTTGCTCATGTTTACGAGCAGCATTTTCTTTATCGTTTTCTGGCTGCTGCTCTAAGCGCAGCCGAGAGGGAGCTTCGATGGATTTTTCACAACTGTCATTCTCAGGGTGTCACTTTTTGACGCTCATCACGTTGTCTCCGCTGCTGGGGATATTCGCGCTGTTTTTCGTTTCCCCCGAGAAGGAGGAGACCGCTCGAGAGGTCGCGATCTGTTCTTCTTTGCTCACCTTCGTGCTCTCTCTCTTGCTGCTCTGGAACTTCGCGCCGTCGACCGGTTTTCAGTTCGTCGAGCGGATGGAATGGTATCCGAGCTTCGGCGCAAGCTACACACTTGCTGTTGACGGAATCAGCATCTGGTTCATCGTTCTGACCACGTTCCTGACCAGCTTGGTTCTCATTGCGTCGACGAGCATTCACTCCAAAGTGCGGGCGTATCTCGGATGCATGTTGCTCCTCGAGATCGGAATGCTCGGAACATTTCTCGCTCTCGACGGACTGACTTTCTACGTGTTCTGGGAGCTGATGCTCGTTCCGATGTATTTTCTCATCGGTATCTGGGGCGGCGCCCGCCGGATCTATGCAGCGCTGAAGTTCGTCCTTTACACCGCGTTCGGCAGCTTGTTGATGCTCATCGCGATCGTTTACTTGGCTTACGTGAATCATCTCCAGCACGGCGTTTACAGCTTTGCGCTTTGGGATTGGACGAAGCTTTCGCTGTCGCACACGGAGCAAATGTGGTTGTTCGCGGCCTTTGCTCTGGCGTTCTCGATTAAGATCCCTCTCTTTCCGTTCCACACCTGGCTTCCGGATGCGCACGTAGAAGCTCCGACCGGTGGCTCGGTAATTTTGGCGGGAGTTCTGTTGAAGATGGGCCTCTATGGCCTCATCCGATTCTGTGTCCCGGTATTTCCTGACGCGGTTCTGATTTCGGCTCCAGTATTTGCCGTTCTCGGTGTGGTCGGCATCCTCTACGGTGCGCTTGTCGCCTGGGTCCAGACCGATATGAAAAAGCTTGTCGCCTATTCATCTGTCAGCCACCTCGGCTTCTGCGTCCTGGGATTTGCGGCTTTGAACGTTGAAGGGTTGCAAGGCTCACTGCTTCAGATGCTGAACCACGGCGTATCGACCGCTGCGCTCTTCTTCCTTGTCGGCGTGCTCTATGACCGCAAGCACACACGGATGATTGCCGACTACGGTGGGCTTGCGGCAAAGCTGCCGGTGTTCGCGTTCGTGTTTCTCGTTTTCACGCTGAGCTCGATCGGTCTCCCGCTGACGAACGGGTTCATCGGCGAGTTCATGATTATGCTCGGTGGATTTCTCAAGTACGGCGTGCTCGGAGCTATTGCCACTTTGGGCGTGGTGCTCGGCGCTGTGTATATGCTCTCGCTGTATCGCCGCGTCACTTTCGGTGCCTTCGACGACGCGAAAAACGGTGAGCTCTTTGACCTTACCGGGCGTGAGAAGCTCGTCTTCGCACCGCTTCTGGTTCTCGTATTTTTCATCGGCCTCTATCCCCAGCCGATCTTGCGCAAGATGGAGCCTTCGTCACAACAGATCATCGCAGGCCTGAACTCGATTCGGGTTGCAGATAGGAACTAACTCATGAGTGCCAACCTCCTTGCTGTCATGCCGCTCGTTTGCGTTACGCTTTTCGCGGTTGGAATGCTGCTGTATGACCTGTTTCGCAAAGCCGACCCGATCTTCTGGACGCTCGGCGGATGTTTCTCGGGTATCCTGTTTTACTTCCCGCAGATGGTGCTGCCGCGAGAGCTGACGGCGTCGGCACTCGGCGGCTTGCTCGACGTCGATGGATTCAGTGCATTTTTCGGCACGCTGATCCTGCTCGGCACAATTCTGAGCTCGCTGCTTCACTATCGCCAAGCTGCAGCGCAACGAGCCGTTATCAGCGCGGACGTCGACGTTCTTCTGCTCCTCACCGCTTGCGGGGGGATGGTGATGGTGTCGGCTGCAAACCTGATGGTATTTTTCGTCGGCTTCGAGTTGCTCTCAGTGTGTGTCTACGTGTTGAGCGGAATCGCGCGTCATGAAGCTGCGTCGTCAGAGGGTGCGCTCAAATATTTTGTTCTCGGAGCATTCAGCTCGGCATTCATGCTTTACGGCATCACGCTGATTTACGGCGCGACCGGTTCAATGGACCTGGTCACAATCGGGCACTCGCTCGCGCATAGTTACAACAACATGGCCATCGTCGGCCTCGGGCTGCTGCTGTTCGGTTTCTCTTTCAAGGTCAGCCTCGTTCCGTTTCACTTTTGGGCTCCTGACGTTTACCAAGGAGCACCGGTGTCGATCAGCGGGTTCATGGCTGTCGTCGTGAAAGCCGCTGCATTCGGCGCGTTTCTAAGGGTGATGAGTCAGGCCTTTATCGGGATGACTGAGGTCTGGGCGGGACTGTTTTGGACGCTTGCCGCGCTCACGATGACGATCGGCAATTTGATGGCGCTGCGTCAGCGGAGCATCAAACGTATGCTCGCCTACTCGAGCGTTGCTCACGCCGGCTACGCGCTAATGGGATTTCTCGCGCTGGGACCTTCCGGAGGAGGCGAGGCGGTCGTCTTCTATATGCTCGTGTACATGTTCATGACGATCACGGCTTTCGGCGTAGTTCTTGTCGTCACCGCTGGCAGTGATGCTCAGTATGCGAGAGATGACCTCGATTCTCTTTCCGGTATCGGTTGGTCGCACCCCGCGCTGGGGCTGGTCATGACCGTCGCCATGCTGTCACTGGCAGGGATGCCTCCGCTCTCCGGATTTATGGGGAAGCTGATGCTTTTCTCTTCGGTCGTGAATGCCGGATATGTCGGGCTCGCAATTATTGCCGCGCTCAACTCCGTGGTGTCGCTCTATTATTACCTTGGTGTCGTCGTGACGATGTACTTCAGCGGGGAGCGCAAGCTTTCATGGCGTCCCCCGACCGATATCCCTTTCGGACCCGGAGTGGCGCTTGCGCTTTCAACGTTCGGGACGGTCTATTTCGGTCTGTTTTCAGAAAATTGCATCCGCTTGATTCGCCTCGCGGTAAAAAGCATGGGCTAATTTCTTGGAGACGCTCGAGTACCACTTCGCGCTCTTTCGAAACGAAGAGCCGTCTGCGAAGGGCTCGGCAGCTCTCTGCTCAACCACATGCCGCTTGTTAGGGGCAGAGGGTTCGCCGCTTTTCTGCTCCGTGTTCGAGGGGCTTCGCGGCAGCATCACCAGCCAGATTGCCGTCAAGATGTCGTCCGACGCGGCCATTGCGCGTGCGACTGAGATTGCGTCGACACATACGACGGAGGACGGCGCCGCTACCGAAGTTGTTCGCGAGAGCTTCAAGTCCGCGAATTCCGAAGTCTACCAGTACGGACATCGGATGGGCGCTGGCGGCAAGATGGGGGCGACTGGGCTTATCGCTGGAGTCGCCGGTGCCAAGCTCGCGGTCGGGAGGGTGGGGGCCTATGAAGGATTCCTTTGCCGCGACCGTTCGATTGTTCCCATCTTCGAGCCGCATGCCGCCGCAAAGCCGGAGCACGCCCCCGGGATGCTCGCTCGCTTTATCGGTGCGAACGCTCAAATTTTGGTTGACCTCGCGGCGGTGAAGCTCAAAGATAATGACCTCATCGTGCTCACGACTTTGCAAGACAATCCGCAGGTCCGAGCTGCCGTCGAAGCCGCTGCGGAGGAGAAGGTTCCTCTCGAAGAACGGGCACGAATGATCGCACGAGCGGCGGTGAACGCCGGCTACGGCGCCGAGCGGGAGATGGTTGTGGTAGCGATTCGTGTGGGGCGACCGACAATCATGCTCAGAGAAGTTGTTGAATAATTTTCAGGCGTGCCATGTTTGAATTTTGCGTGCTCTCGAGCGGAAGCAAAGCAAACTGTCTTTACGTTCGCAAGAACGACACAAGGGTGCTTGTCGATTGCGGGCTGAGCGCTCGCGAGACCGCACGCCGGTTGCGATCGATCGGAGTGGAACCGACGCAGATTCACGCAATTGTTGTTACGCACGAGCATCGTGATCATATCTGCGGCATTCCGGTTTTTCACCGGTTGCACAAGACGAAGATTTACGCGAATCACGGCACCTATCAGGGTTGCGATCTGTTGAACGAGGTTCACAACGACTTTCGGCACACGTTCGAAACGGGTGAGAGCTTCCGCATCGGCGAGCTCGATTTCGAATCGTTCAGCATCGTGCACGACGCCGCTGACCCCGTCGCATTTCGAATCTCCGATGGTGAGCACACGCTGGGCATCGTGACCGACCTCGGCCAGATCACGTCGCTCGTCAGGGAGCGAGTGAAAGACCTGGATGCCATTGTTCTCGAATCGAACCACGATCCGCTCCTGCTTCAGGAGTGCCCCTATCCATGGGAGTTGAAACAGCGCATCGCGGGACGAAGCGGACATCTGTCAAACGATACGGCGGGGGACCTGCTCAAGCATATCCATCAGGAATCCGGTCGTGCGTTGCGATATGTTGTCGCCGCGCATATCAGTGAAAAGTCGAACGATCCGGGGCTGGCGCTCGAGGTCCTTCGGAACGCCTGGGCCGAGCACACGCTTCGGCCTCATCCGGAGTTCGCGGCAGCAGACCCCTATTCGCCGACCCGCGTGTATCGCTTCTTCGACGACCCGGCTTCGCTCAGCGACTGATGCGGAGCGTCTTTCGCGCCGAAAACTTCCATGTCCCTCAGCATTTGCGGAGTTTTTGCGAGTCATCTTCCGCTGGATCTTCAAAAATAAATTTTGTATTGTTTCCATGCTCGTTCATCATAAGTTGTCTGTGAGATTAGGTGTTTTTCCATGATTCCTCGTTATTCCCGCCCCGAAATTACCGCCCTTTGGTCAGATCAAGCGAAGTATCAGATCTGGCTCGACGTCGAGACTCTGGCGCTCGAGGGGATGGTCAAGATCGGACTGGTTCCCGCGCAAGCGCTCGAGAGCGTGAAGAAGAAGGGCGGATTCGATATCACGCGGATTCTGGAGATTGAAAAGGAGGTGAAGCACGATGTTATCGCGTTTCTCACCAACGTAGCTGAGCATGTCGGCCCGGATGCGCGTTACCTTCACTGGGGAATGACCTCGTCCGATCTCATCGACACCGCTTTTTCCGTTCAGCTCACCAAAGCGACCGATATCGTTCTGCGTTCACTCAACGAGCTGCTTGCCGCAGTGAAAAAGCAGGCGATGGCACACAAGCTCACCGCGTGCGTCGGCCGTTCACACGGCGTCCATGCGGAGCCGACTACCTTCGGGTTGAAGGCAGCAAGCTGGTATGACGAGCTCAAGCGGCAGCGACGAAGAATTCGCTTCGCACGCGAAGACATCGCCGTCGGAGCGATCTCGGGCCCCGTTGGAACCTACGCTCATCTCAGTCCTGAAGTCGAAGCGCATGTTTGCGCATCGCTTGGGCTGAAAGCCGCCCCCGTGACCTCGCAGGTGATCTCTCGCGATAATCACGCCGCTCTCTTTCTTTCCTTTGCTGAGCTCGGGGCGACTCTCGAACGGATAGCGATCGAGATTCGACATCTCCAAAAGACAGAGGTGCGAGAGGTCGAAGAACCATTCCGGAAGGGACAAAAAGGTTCCAGCGCGATGCCTCACAAGCGCAATCCGGAGCTGACCGAGAACGTAACCGGGCTCGCGCGCCTGCTTCGAGCATGGGCGTCGAGCAGCTTGGAGAATATCGCTCTCTGGCACGAGCGTGACATCAGTCATTCCAGCGTCGAGCGGGTGATTGCCCCCGATATCACCGTTACTCTCGACTTCATGCTCGCCCGGATGACCGGCGTTGTTCAGGACCTGCAGGTGTATCCGAAAGCGATGCAGCGCAACCTCGATCTGACGAAGGGGCTCGTTTATTCTGCGACACTGCTTCCGGCTTTGGCGGATAAGGGCATCTCCCGAGAGGAGGCGTACGCTATTGTTCAAAAGCACGCGTTTGACACCTGGGCAGAGATCGATGCCGGCAACCGCGACGGGGCCGGACTGCTCGAACGCGTTAAGGCGGATCCAAAAGTCGCATCGCTGCTCACGCCGGCGGAGCTTGACGATATTTTCTCGATTCGCCGACACGTTGCCCATGTCGATTACATCTTTTCAAGAGTCTTTACGGAGGGTGACGAGTCATGAAGGCACGAGTGCTGGTGAGCCTGAAGGACGAAGTGCTTGACGCGGGCGGACGTGCCCTTGCCGAGCGGTTGCGCGGAATCGGCTACACAGAGGTGAAGGACGCGAAGCTCGGAAAGTTCATCGAGCTCGAGATCGAGACCGGCGACCGCGAAAAGGAGAAGGAGCGCGTCGACGAGATGTGCCGCAAGCTCCTGGCAAACGAGATGATCGAGGAGTATCTCGTGCTCCCCGATGAAGAGGCCGCAAAGGGTCCGAAGAAATGAGAATCTCCGTAGTGGTGTTTCCCGGATCGAGCGGGGCGGACGATGCAGCGTACGTGTACCGTGAGCTGCTCGGACAAGACGTCCAGCTTATCTGGCACCAAGAGGAAGATCTAAAAAAGCCGGACGTGCTGATCCTTCCGGGTGGCGCGGCGTTCGGAGACTATCTCCGCCCGGGGGCGCTTGTGCAGGGGTCGCCGATTCTCGGGCCGATCCGAAAGTTCGCACGCGACGGGGGCCCGACTCTGGGGATCGGAAACGGCTTTCAGATCCTCTGTGAAATGGGAATCCTTCCCGGAGTTCTGCTGCAGAACACGACGCTCCATTTTATGAGCCGAAATGTGTATCTCTCAGTTCAGAACAACAAGACTCCCTTCACCAAGGGGTATGAGCTGGAAGATATCATCACGTTGCCGATGGCGTGCACCTACGGCCGCTACTTTGCGGACAAGCGCGCGATCCGCGATATGGAAGAGAACGGCGAGGTCGTCTTTCGTTTCTGCGATCGCGAGGGCGATATCGATGAAGACAACCCGTTCAACGACAGCCTGAACTCGATTGCCGGTATCGCCAGCCGCCACATGAACGTGCTCGGGATGATCTGCCATCCCGAACGTGCTTGCGAAAAGGTGATGGGGAGTGAGGAGGGCTTGAAGCTGTTGTCCGCAGTGCTCAAGTAGTACGACCAACTTCCGTGAATGTCCGGTGCCAATGAAACGCTCCGTGGAAATCGCGCTGGAGCTGTGGGTTGCTGCACTCGTTCTGCTCGAGCTCTGCTTTCGAGCGCGCCTCGTACCGCGGCTCAATATCCATTGGGACGAATATCATTTCCTATCGCAGATCTACGATACGACTCGCGGAGGCGTAGAGAGCGCAGCGCAAACCTTCTACGTCCGTTTCTTCCTCTGGCTGCTGAATGTTCCTGGTGGAGAAATAGCTCAAATCCTTGCTGGCCGATGGATCATGTTCGTGCTCAGCGTGCTCTCGACGCTTCTCATCTTCCGATTGAGCCGCCTGTTCTTCTCCACGCTCAGCTCCTTGTTCGTTGTCCTCGCGTTCCATTCCACCTCAAACGTAATCGTTCACGGTGCCGCCTTTCGGTATGATCCGCTCCTGTCCTTTGTGTTCATTCTCTCGCTGTGGATGAGTTTCGCATTTCAAAGGACAGTTGTTACTGCCTGCTTGAGCGGCGTACTGCTTGGGCTCGGGGCGGCGATGAATATCAAAACCGGTCTTCTGCAAGCGTGGCTGCTCCTGGCCGTGATGTCCGACAACGCCTCGGAACCACAAGTAAAGAAACGAACAGTATGGCTCGGCATCCAAGGGCTATCCGCGATCCTCGTTTTTGCAGCCTGCTTCGTCTCCCAACAGCGAGCTGTAGCTGAGAAAGTATCAACTTCGGTGCGGCCGACTCTGCCAACCTTGGCCGTTGGTTTCTTGGGTGGCGGCGCTCCGTCGCTCGGATCCTTCGTCGCTTCGCTCACAGAAAATCCTGTCTTCTGGGTTCTGTTTTTTGCGTCGTGGCCGATTCTCTTGAAAGAGCTTTGCCGACAGCGCCAGGTGCTCAGCAAACGACTGACGCCGGTCTGCGTGTTTGCAGGCGGAGTACTGATTCTTTTTATCTATCGGAACGCCTGGCCGTATTTCTATGTCTGCATTTTGCCCGCCGCTTCCCTGATTTTCGGAGCACTCATCGAAGCAGTGGTCTCAGCCGCTTCAACTCAGCGAAGTGCGCTGCTCTCACTGCTCGCACTGACATGTTTGACGTTCGGAACAGGAGTGGACCATTTTGCACGGCTCAACTTCGATGGAATAGCCGACCAGCGGAGCATCGTGGAAGAGGTGCACGATCTCTTCCCGACCCCGGTCCCGTATATCGACCGATGCGGAATGATCTCGTCCTTTCCAAAGGTGGGATTGTTTCTCAGCAGTTACGTGCTTGAGCACTATCGCGAAGAGGGTAGGCCTATCTATGAGAGCTTGCTCAGGAATGAGCAGCCACGATTTCTCTTAGCAAACGCTCCCGAGCTGGAACGCGTCTTCGCTGAAACTCCGGGCGGAGAAGAAGCGCGGAGCTTGCTTCCTGATGACGAGGCAGTGCTGCGAGCAAGCTTCGTTCATTACTTGGGACCGATCTATGTGCCGGGCTTCGAGCTTCAGTTGGAGGCAGGAGAGGAGAAGACAGTCCAGGTGAAGCTCTCCGGAACTTATCAGGCCAAGACCGGATGTGGACTCTCGGTGAATGGGCAGAGCATTTCGAATGGTGAGAGTGTGGAGCTGTCCGAGAATGTAGCGGTCGCTGCGACCAGCCCGGGACCGTGTAGAGTGCGTTTCGTAGGGATGCCACCCGAATTGGGCGACCCCTCGAGAATCCCAGGTGGAGAACAAATTTTTACCTATTAGCTCAACTAATATCTCGCGCTTACGGATAACCCATTAAAAATACTTAATATATAGATTTCCAATTTCCCATTAAATCTGAAGCATACATCCCGGATGCCCCGACTAGTGGGTAATGGAACGCTGTTTGGCGCGGGGTTGGGCATCCGCGCCGGGAGAAGCTTCAATGTTTGGTCGTTCGATTCCAAAAGAAATGCGACTCAGCTCCGAGCGGGGAAACGCATTCAGCGAATTCATCATTACCGCGCCGTTTCTCGTCTTCATGTTCATCGGTATCATCGATCTGGGCACGGCGCTGAACAAGTATCTTACCGTTAATCGAATTGCTTACGAGGGCACTCGTTATGCTGCGTCCGTTCCGCTTCTCGAAACTGCGGCGGTTTCGACTGCTGTCGACGCAGTCAACAAGCCGGGCCATCAGTTGGTGCGTCAGCGAATTGATCTGTTACTCGCCAGAAATGGTCTGAATCCGGCCGATTTTCCGGCCGACTATCTGAAGACAGAACGATTGAATGGGGCGGCCAACGGATTCGACGCCGACCAGGTGCGTGTGACGCTGAACGTTCCATTTACTACATTCTTTCCATTTCTGAGCGGAGTGTTACCAAAGTTGAATTCACAGATTAGTGGGCCGTATTTGTTTGTATAAATAAACTTTTGCTGTATCCCATGGGGCCGTGGCGACGTATTGTGGGCGGGATACACTGTTGGGCCGTTGCGAATGGTTTCGCCGGCGTGTTTAATATTGCAATATTGAACGGTTGTGCCCCATGGACCTGCAGGTTGCCTCTATCTCTACGGCGCGTCGTCGCCTATTTCGGCCATTTTCCCTTTCTTGCCGTTCGGACTCATCTCAGTCTCGATCATTCGGCTTTGCGGAACGCGGCGCGAGCATGCTGGAGTTTGTGCTTGTCTGCCCGCTCCTTCTCTTCATCATTCTCGCGACCATAGAGTTCTCTCGCTGTCTGATAGTCAAAGGCCTGCTCACAACAGCCGCAAATCGCGCGCTGTCTCAAGCCTCTGTCGTCAAAGACTTGGACACCGACTGCGCCACATTACCTGCCGGTACGACCGCGGCGACGTGCGGACAAAACCGCGTAACCGCGATTACGAAAGTGTTGAATGCGGCAAAAATATTACCGTTCGGATCGCTCATCGGACCTACGCCCGGATCAGGCACTGCAAATTTTCACCCGGGATCTGGTGCGAACGATCCGGCGATCGAGCTCCGACTGAAGAACAAAGACCCGAACGAGGTCACCGCTTATTACTTGGCCGGCAATTCGAGCACACCCCAGTTCACGTTCGACCCGGTATCTCCGCCTGGAACGGCACTCCAGTCGTACCTGCAACAGAATCCGCTCGAAGTTGTGCTTCGAGCGGATGTTCCTTCATTTTTCCGTCCGCTTGTGCCGGGCTTGGCAGATCACTGGACGATTGAAGTTCACGCGGTAGGATTTCGTGAGCTTCCAAACGTTGCTGCGTACCCTGCGCGAGTAGACTGTCGCGGTGTCCTCATCCCGGCAGGTGGTACCGGATCCGCAACTTGCCCGTGTGCGAACGATCCGAGTGATCCGACCGTGATCCAAAGTGGTTCCAACTGCGTATGTGTCGCTTCCGGGATGACGCAACAAACCGACGGGAGCGGAAACGTGGTCGGATGTACTTGCCCGACGAACCAGGTTTTCAATCCGAATGCGCTCCGTTGCGAAGGCTGCCCCTGGCCGCTCACGGCGGTGAACGGCGCATGCACGTGCACTCGGACCTGCACCGGGGGGACTGTAAATGCTTCCTGCACCGGTTGCGATTGTCCGAATGGTACGACTTCATCCAATAACGTTTGTTGTCCACCAGGACAGGTCGGCCAAGCGGGAGCGTGTGTCTGCCCGACTGCGATCCCGGGGTGTATCGGCGGGTCCGTGACGCAGAATGGTGCAAGCTGCGACTGCACATGCCCGAACGGCCAGACGTTGTCCAACGGAAGATGCTGTCCAAACGGTACCGTCGAGTCGAACGGCATTTGCTGTGCGCCGGGCACAGTCGGATCGGGAGGCACTTGCTGCCCAACCGCGTCGCCGTACAATGTCGGGGGCCTCTGCTGTCCGAACGCGAATGATACCAACGCCGGCGGAATCTGCTGCCCATACGGATCGGTCAATGTCGGCGGAACTTGCGGCTGCCCTGCGAGCAGTGAGTGCATTAATGGGAACTGCTGCAGCGGTGGCACTTGGAATTACACAGGTGGCGGCTGCGTCTGTGACTGCGGGCCAGGAAAACACAACAGCGGGGGCCTCTGTTGCCCAACGAACGAGTATAATACAGGCGGTATCTGCTGCCGGTCCGGCCAGGTGAATGTCGGAGGAGTCTGTCAGTGTCCTACGTCTGGCTGCCAAGGTGGAACCATCAACCCGGGCACGTGTGCATGCTCTTGTCCGAACGGCCAAACCCTCAGTGGTGGGTTGTGCTGCCCGACAGGGCAGTACAACAGCGCGGGCATTTGCTGCTCGACCGGAACGCAGAACTCGGGAGGGATCTGCTGTCCCTATAATCAGTCGAATGTAGGGGGCGTTTGCACCTGTCCTTCGACCGGCTGTACCGGTGGAAGCATTAACCCGACGACCTGTGCCTGCTCGTGCCCGAACGGACAGACGTTGAGCGGAGGACTCTGCTGCCCGAATGGCCAGTCGAATAGCGGCGGTATGTGCTGCCCGACCAACCAGTATAATAGCGCTGGAAAGTGCTGTCCGAACGGGACTTACAACTCGAGCGATCTCTGCTGCCCGAACGGCCAGTCCAATGTCGGTGGAGTTTGCTCGTGCCCAGGAGAATTGGTCGATGTGAACGGCACATGTAGATGTCCCGGAACTCTTATTCAAAACGGAAACAACTGTGGTTGCCCGAACAACCAGATTGAAATCGGCACGTCATGCGGCTGTCCGAACGGTCAGGTGCTCGACGACGCCGGATTCTGTGGCAATCCAGAAGGGTAGTGTGGTGTGAACGCAAGGAATGACGGAGTGCGGCGATCGATGACGGTTGCGACACGGAGCTTTGGCAACGACTCACACGGAGTGGTGCTGATCATTGTTGCAATGCTTGCAACAATCCTCCTGATGTTCGCTGCGATCGTAGTCGATCTGACGCTGTATGCAAATTCGAGAGAGCAGGCGGAGTACAATGCTCGAAAGGCGGTGCTTGCAAGCCTTGCAGGTCACTTCGGCTTAACGAGCCCGACGACATCGTATCTGCGCGTTCAAGCCGCACTGAACGAGGCCAGGCAAGTTGTCGGCCAGAACGTGATGCTTTCTGATCGCGACGCGGCTGGTGACGCCACCAAATCGGCAAAGCTCTCGCTTGACGGCTCCACCGGCGCGACTCTCGAGCCCGGAATTTGGTATAACGCTCGTCCGGGCTGCGATCCTACCGATGCGGCTTGCCTAGCCAATCCGCCGAATCCGTGCGCGGGTAACTACCCGTGCTTCGTATCGGTGCCGGTCAACACGATCAGCACCACCGACGATTCCACGCGGATTACGGCGTATCGGGTAACCGGCCCGCTCTATAGCGGAATTACTGCTCGGTTCGCGCGGGGTGTCTTTGGTGTGAACCAGTTCCCGGTGAATGTGAAAGCAGTAAGCTCGGTCGTCCCGCGGCAGGGATGCTTCCTCATCGACATCTCCGGCTCGATGATGCAGGAAACCCACCGACCGCGATCAGTTTCGGATCAAATGGCGACCCCTCGGCAGGGACTTGGCCGGAGCACGTCCTTTACCGTTTCGACCGAAAACAGCTTTACACCGGCCTATACGTTTCAGGACTGTCAGTGGAACGGAGTCGCGACCCCCGACGCCTCGTGCCCCTGGACCGGCCTGGACAGCTATGTGCGTCCGAACACCGACCACGCGTGGGCTCAATTCTTAGGGCTCGCGAATGACTCGGATCTTTCTCTGGTCACCAAGGCCGAATACCAACGAATGCATTTCGGCAGCGACTATCAGCTTTTCGAAACATTGTCCGATGCCGACTATCCAAATTTGACCCAGGGTATCCGCGATCACCATCCAGCCCCGAGCGGCGCATTCGCGGCCGGGAACTCAATCATGTCTCGTGTAGACACGTTTCGTAAAAATCTCGGCGACAACAACGACGTTCCTGCGTTCAAAGACGTAATGGAATACCACGGTGCTGAGCCGCTCCGGACGGTCTTCGCCGGGTTGCGACAAGCGGTGACGTTCTTCAAAGAGCGCCAGGTTGCCGGCGATGCGATGTGCCTCATCTTCTACGACAAAACCACGAGCTACACACGCTATGTGAAGATGACGAACAACTTCGACTACCTGCTCCGGCTCACGAATTTCGATGACATCTCTTCACTGACTCCGCCCGCCGGGCAGCCGGCCATCACCGGTGATATCGACGTTGCGGCGCGAGTGAACGGCACAGACGCGACTGGCTTTGAGCTGCTGATTCGCCACCGCATGCTCCCAATGGGACCTTCCGCGCTCTACACCAACACATTCCAAGCACTTACTCTTGCGATGAATGAGCTGACGGCCGGGAATCCTCAAGGCGGATTCGCGTCGAACTTCATCACGCTCATTGGCGATGGCCTTGGCAACTGTATGCAGGTGGGTGCCGGCTACCAGTGCGGGAACACGTTCGACACATACAATTCAACACAACAGCAAATCCTGAACTGGGTCAGAACCGCGCTCCAAAATCGAAATATACCGATCCACTGGATCCTGGTTGGCCAGAGTGTAGCGCCCCATACGCTTCGGATCTCTGCTACTGCAACCGGCAGCGGTACCGGACCGTGCATGACCGACAAAGAAGCAAGAGCATTCCACGGTGGGGGAATGACCAGCGTCCCAATGGTGAAAGGCGGGTTCGGTACAATGGATGCAGATGGAAATCTCACCAACGCTTCAGCCTCCTGTAAGAACGCTTGCACGTCTGCCGGTGATACTTCATCCCATTGTGTCGATTGCCGAAATGCATTTGCGAATATGGATCCGACCCACCCGTTCGTTGAATCGAACGTGGTACCGTACGAGATGGCTGCGGCGACTCGCGGAGTATGGGGCCCGATTCGACCCTCGCCGGCGAACTGCGTTCCGCGCGACATGAACAGCTCGTCGTGCGGTGTTGCCGCGGCGAACTGGCAGAGCGCTCCAGCGCAAACGACAGATCCGGATTGCGCCTCGCAAACCGCCCAAATCAACAACTACATGGCACAGATCATCGGCGGGAATCCGATCGCGCTGGTTGAAGTCGAGTAGGTTTCCGGGATACAGCCTCGGATTTCTTGCGAAAAATTTCAGTCTTCCGGAATCACACCTCAGCGAAACCGATGAATAACTGATCTGTGAGGGGCCACCGCCGCGGACAAAAATTCCAAGCGTGGCGGGATATTAAAGCCGGCCGGTGCCACAGAGACATGGGTAAGAGCGAGCGATGAGCAAGGTTATCGGGATCGATCTCGGGACGTCCAACTCCTGCGTAGCGATCATTGAGAATGGTCGGCCGCGGGTCATCATGGATTCGGAGGGAAGAAACACTGTCCCCTCGATCTACGCGAAAAGTGCTCTGAACGAGCCGATCGTCGGCTTCGCCGCCAAGCAGCAGGCACAAACTAATCGTCTCAACACCATTTTTGCCGTCAAGCGGCTCATCGGACGAAAATTCAACTCGCCCGAGGTTCTCGAAGCCGCGACCAAGCTTCCATACAAAATTGTTCCTGCTGAGAACGGTGACGCGTGGGTCGAAATCAACGGCACGCCAACCAGCCCGGAAGAGGTATCTGCCCAGGTCCTCGTCAAGTGTAAAGAGGTGGCGGAAGAGTTTCTCGGCGAGAAGGTCATGCGCGCGGTGATCACCGTCCCGGCGCACTTCAACGACTCACAACGTCAGGCCACGAAGGATGCGGGTCGAATCGCAGGCCTCGACGTGCTACGGATCATCAACGAGCCGACTGCGGCTGCTCTCGCATTCGGTTTGAACATCATTGACGGGAAGGACGTTCTCAAAGAAACCCGGAAGCGCAACGTTCAGAAAGCCGGTAGTGCGGACAGAATGATTGCGGTGTTCGACCTCGGCGGAGGAACGTTCGACATATCCATTCTCGAGCTTCGAGAAGGCGTCTTTGATGTGAAGGCGACCAACGGCGATACGTTCCTCGGAGGTGAGGACTTCGACCTTGCCATCGTAAATCATCTGCTCAAGGAGTTTACCCGACTTACCGGCCGTGATCTGAGCGGTGAGCGTGGTGTGCTGCAGCGATTCAAGGAAGCCGCCCAGCGCGCAAAGCACGATCTCTCGAACGTCGGCCAGGTGGAGATCGATCTGCCGTTCGTGCAGGGTCTCGAGCACATGAAGATTCCACTCGGGCGGAAGCAGCTCGAGGATATCGTGCGCGACATCATGAAGCGCATGGAAGATCCATGTCTGCAATGCCTGGAAGACGCAAGGCTCACGGCCGACGATGTCACTGACGTCATTCTCGTCGGCGGTATGACCCGTATGCCGGCGGTGAAGAGCGCTGCCGCGAAGATCTTCGGAAAGGAGCCACTCGACACCATCGATCCGGATGAGGCGGTTGCACTTGGAGCTGCTGTTCAAGCCGGGCTGCTCCAGGGATATGTCAAAGGGGTTAGTCTTCTCGACGTCACTTCGCTCAGTATCGGAATTGAGATTCAGGGCGCTCGGATGCACACCATCATCCCGCGGAACTCTACCATTCCAACAAAGAAGACGGAGATCGTGACGACTTCGGCGCCGAACCAGCCGCAGGTCAGTATCCATGTCCTCCAAGGAGAGAGCGATTTTGCTCCGGATAACAAATCTCTCGGTCGGTTTGAGCTGATGGGAATTCGACCGGCTCCCCGTGGTGTACCGGAGATTGCGGTGACGTTCGAGGTGGATGCCGAGGGTATCGTTCACGTCATCGCCAAAGATCTGGAGACTGAAGAGGAGCAAAGTATCGAAATTATCGCGAGCTCCGGCCTCAGCGACTATGAAATCGACAAGCTCGTTCGGGAAAAGCTGATTGAAGAAGAGCAGAAGCGCCGGATGGAGAGCAAGGGCTATCGGACCGTCAAAGACATTGACGAGAACGATGTGCTAGCCAAAGTGAAGAAGGAGCTCAAGAACACGATCTTCACGACGCAAGCGAAGCTGAACACAGAAGGCAAGGATTTCAAGGGGAGGGCCCGCGTGCTTCTCGAAGACACTCTCGCGAATGCGCGAACGGCGCTCGACAGCGCGCAAGAAGAGCAGGAGCTCCTTGCAGTCTCTCGAGACCTGGAGAAGCGAAGCATCGCCCTCGATGAATTCATCGAGAGTCAGTGGTAATCCGGACTGCGATTCGGGCTACCCTTCTGCCCGCAGAACCGTAAGAAGCGCTTCGCCATACCGCGCGAGCTTCGCCTCTCCGATTCCAGAGATTCGTTGTAGCTCGGCTACACTTTGAGGATTCCGTTTGGCGATCTCTTTCAGGGTCGTGTCATGAAAAATGACATACGGCGGCACGCTGTTCTTTTTCGCTAGATCGAGCCGGCAGGCGCGCAGCTTCTCGAAAAGGGATTGCTCTCGAGGGGCGAGCGACGGATCTGCAGACGAAGCTCTCGAGCCGCGAGCCTTTTTGCTTTCCTTCACAGCGGCGGGGTCGTGGCGGAAAAAGACCCGCTCCTCGTTCCTTAAGACGCCCGCGCTTTTCGCTGCCAGGTGGAGGCCGCCGAAGCCGCCGATATCGACTTGGAGATAGCCTCCCGCTATCAGTTGGCGAAAGACGCCTGCCCACTGTGTCTTGCTGAGGTCTTTGCCGATTCCGAAGACAGTGAGACGATCGTGCTGAAAGTCGACGATACGGTCACTGAGTGCTCCGCGGAGCACATCGGTGAGGTAAGAAACGCCGAATCGTTGACCCGTGCGATACACACAGGAAAGAGCCTGTTGCGCAACGATCGTTCCGTCCCATGCTTCGACCGGTTGGAGACAGGTATCACAATTTCCACAGGCAACGGACTTGTTCTCTCCGAAATACTCAAGCAATACATTGCGGCGGCAATGGACTGTTTCTGCGTATCCGAGCAAGGCGCTCAGCTTCTGTTGTTCGACTCTTTTTCTCTCGTCGGGTGCGTTACCTCCGTCAATCATTTGCCGGAGGAGAACAATGTCTTGAAGGCCGTAAAGCATGAGGGCAGTGGCCGGCAACCCGTCTCGACCGGCCCGTCCGGTCTCCTGATAGTAGGCTTCGATATTCTTTGGCATGTCGAGATGGACGACAAAGCGGACGTTCGGCTTATCGATTCCCATCCCGAATGCGATCGTCGCCACCATGATCACGCCCTCTTCGTAGATGAAGCGCCGTTGGTTGGCCGCACGAACTTCGTCCGAAAGGCCGGCATGATACGGGATAGCGTTGTAGCCTTGAGAGCTCATCCACTCGGCTGTTTCTTCGACCTTTCGTCGAGACAGGCAATAAACGATGCCGGCCTCGCCCGGGTGGTTTTGCGCTAAGAAGCGCTTGAGCTGGGCGCGCGGGTCGCTTTTCAGGCTCACATTGTACTGAATATTCGGCCGGTCAAAGCTCGTAATAAACTCAGCGGCATCGAGCAGGGAGAGCCGCTCACGAATATCTTCGCGGGTGGGGACATCTGCGGTCGCAGTAAGTGCGATCCTCGGAACGCCGGGGAAGAGCGTTGCGAGCTTACCCAGCTCAGTATAGTCGGGTCGAAAATCGTGACCCCACATAGATACGCAGTGAGCCTCGTCAATCGCGAAGAGCGCAACGTTCACCCCGCGGAGAAGCTCCAGAAATTCGGGGCGATTCGCTCGCTCCGGAGCGACATACAGCAGATCTAAACTGCCAGCGAGAAGCCTTCCGATAACGCTCCGCGCTTCTTGAGAGGAGAGAGCGGAGTTCAAGCATTCAGCACGAACGCCAAGCTCTTTCAGACTCTGCACTTGGTCTTGCATCAATGCGATGAGGGGGGAGACGACGATGCCGACGCCGCTACGGACGAGTGACGGAAGCTGATAACAGAGGGACTTGCCGCTGCCGGTCGGCATGAGCACAAGCGAATCGCCGCCGAGGATGAGGCGTTCAATGATAGCTTGCTGCGGCCCGCGGAACGAATCGAAACCAAAAACCGATTTGAGAAGCTCTTCTGCGCGCTCTGTCATACTCCAAACGTCATTCTTGCCCGAGCGCGGAGACCCCCGGGACAGCAGACCTATCATCTACCGCAATCCATCAAACCGCAGAAGTCGAAAAGGTAGTACCCGCCGTTTCCATGATTCACGTGTCGCTCTGGGAAGTTATCGTTCCCGAGTGAGCGCGCGTTTCTGATGTCGGGAGTGCCCAAAAGCCGCGGTTTGGCCGCCGATCGGGATCACTTTGCTCGAAGGGCCTGCACGATTCCGATTCTCGCTGCGCGGAGGGCCGGCAGCGCACCGCCGACGAAACCCATTACTGCGGCAAAGACGAACGCAGAAAGTATAATCCGCGGAGTGAGATTAAATCCGAAGGCCACTTCGGAGAACGTGGCGAAGTTCGTGGTTGCCAAGGTGAACCATTGGAGAAGGGACGCTACCACGATCCCGATCGCTCCCCCGAGAAGACTGATCAGAACGCACTCCTTGGTAAACGCCCGAAATATCAACCCGCGCGAAAAGCCGAGGGCGCGCAGAACTCCAATCTCTCGAGTTCGATTTGCGACCGAGCTGTACATCGTAATCATCGCCCCGACAATCGCTCCGAGACTGAAGACAACGCTGATAAAGCCGCCAAGAATCTGGATGAAGAGCGATAAGCTGCGGCTTTGGCTCTCATAGAACTCTGCCTCGCGTTGAACCGTGACAGAGAGGCGACGATCGTTTTGCAGCTTGTCCCGAAGTGCTTCGAAGTCCGTTCCCTGTGACATGCGGAACGTAACGCTCGAGAAGCGATCCCGTCGGAACGCCGGCATCATCACATCAGCGTCTCCCCAAACCTCAGAGCTGAAAGCGGTATTACCGGCATCGAAGATGCCGGTGATCAACCAGTCGCTTCCGACAAGACGAAGAGTTTGGCCGACATCGGTGCCCAGGAACTTCTTGTGAATCGCCGTGCCGATCATGACCTCGCGAGTTCCCGGGCTCGGTAAGCGGCCCTCGACAATATGCACTGCCGGGTGAACTTCGAGGGCTCCACCGGTTACGCCCCGAATGTTGACATTGCTGGTCTGTCCATCTGAACGTTTCCTCAACGATACGAGCACCACGACGTCCGAAGTCGCCGCTGTGCTTGAGCTCGGCCCGTGGTCGACCGCGGGATCCGTCAGCACAATCGCTGCATGCTCCCGCGAAATTCCGCTTTGGATTTCGTTCTGAGCCCCCGTGCGAAGGACGATAACGTTTGCAGGCGAGCCGGTTGCTGAGAGAGTTTGCTTCAGCCCTTCTGCCAGCATCAGCGTCGCCGAGAACACAAATACAACGAGAGCAATACCAAAAACGGTCATCGCCGCCTGCAGCTTTCGGACCCGCAGATGCCGAACGCTGTAGCTGAGCGACAATGGATTGGAAAGAAAGCCGCTCATGGTCAGCCGATGCTCCGCAAAGATTCGCTGACGCGGAGGCGACGAAGGGAGATGAGCGGCGAGATGCTCGCGACGAGCGCTGTGAGAGCGCCAACCCCGAGAACGAGACCGATGGTCGTTCCGCTAATCCGAAACACGGGGAAGAAGTTTACGAGCGCGCCCAGCATCACGCTCGTAGGGAGCACAAAAAACGGAATGAGAAAGATCGCCAACACGACCAGGCCGCAGCACACGAGAAGTGCGGCTTCGCCGAGAATCAGCTTCGAAAGGGCAGGGGTTTCGAATCCGAGAGCCTTCAAAATCGAGTATTCTCGCAAACGCTCGCGAAACGACATGAGCATTGTATTTGCGAGCACCAAAAGCATGATTACGAGAACGACGCACGAGACCACGTTGAGCACGTTGATAATTGTGCTCGACATAGAGACGAATCCCTGCACAAAGGCGGTCTCGGTCTCGGTCAGCGTCTCTGCGAAACTGTTTGCAAACCGAGCATCAATCGCTTTCGAAACCTCGGCCGGGTTCGCGCCAGGTGTGAGCTGCACCACGTAGAAACCAACATTGTCGGGCTGACGCGCGACGGTGGCCTTGTTCACCTCGTTCAAATAATCCCAATGGAAGAACATCAGGCGAGTATCTTTCTCTTTGTCCCGTGCGTCGAAGATTCCGCTGATAGTGAACTCCCACGTGCCGGGGAAGATCGTTCCTTTGAGCTGGATGACATCGCCTGGTTTAAAGTTGAAATTTTTGGCCAAGTCTCGACCGACGAGCACGCCCTTGCGATCGGTGAGCCAAGTCTGCTTCTCGGCAGGGTCGAACGAAAATTCCGAATAGATATCGATGTAGCTGTTGTCGGTGGCGAACTGCTGGAAGCGGTAGCGCTCATCCTGGTAGATTCCACCAAACCAATTGCCGAAGCCGACCTTCTCGACCCCGGGGACCTGTTCAATCGTGTGTTGATAGGCGAGGGGAAGATAGAACGTAAGAGAAACCGAGTTTCGAACGATAAGACGATTTTTCGCTGAAGCCTCGACGCCCGCGTACCATGCTCCGATCAGGGTGCGAATCATGCAAAAGGCGAATAAGGCGACGGCAATACCGAATGCCGTTAAGCCGGAACGTAGCGGATGCCGGAGAACGTTGCGGACGATGATCTTGAAGAAATCCACTTCAGGTGTCCTTCAGGTTGCCTTTATCAAAATGCACTGTCCTCGTGCCGTATTCGGCGGCGACTGGGTCGTGAGTTACAATCACGATAGTCTTTTTGTGTTCACGGTTCAGAGCCTGCATGAGCTCCAACACCTCTGTCGCTGAGGTGCGGTCGAGATCTCCTGTCGGCTCGTCGGCCACGAGAATACGAGGGTCCGTCACGATGGCTCGTGCGATTGCAACGCGCTGCTCCTGCCCGCCGGAGAGTTGGGCGGGAAGGTGCGAGCCCCTGTCTTTCAGCCCGACGACTTCGAGTGCGAACTGGGCACGCTCCATCCGTTCGGCGTGCGACATCTTCAGCAGTGAGAGAGGAAGCGCGACGTTCTCGATCGCGCTCAGAACCGGAATCAGGTTGTAGAACTGAAAGACGAATCCGATGTTATTGACCCGCCAGCGAGCACGCTCGCTTTCCGAGAGTGGGGTTAGGTCCTGACCGCTAATACGGATAGAGCCCGAGTCGGCTCTATCGAAACCGGCGATGAGATTAAGCAGTGTGGTTTTGCCCGAGCCCGATGGCCCCATGAGCGCGATGAATTCACCCTCGTCGATGGTGAGCGACAAGTGGTTGAGCACTGGGACGGATTCTGCTCCGCGCCGATACGTTTTGACGACGTCGGAAACCTCGATGAGCACACTCATTTGCCTTCCTGCCTTGCGTTTGCCGCGGCGCTCAACTGAAACGTAACCCGGGCGCTCATTTCAGGGATAACGGACGCGTCCTTCTCAACGAACCGGATTTTTACCTGTACGGTAGCTTTCGCACGGTCTACCGTCGGAACAATGCGGCTCACAACACCTTGGTAGCGTTTGTCCGGATACGAGTCGAGCGTGATAGAGCACTTTTGGCCGACTGACACCTTTGCGATATTCGACTCTGAAACGTCCGCTTCTACTTCGAGGGACTCCATGTCGGCAATCGTTACCAAAGCTGCGCGCGCGTTCGTGGAGCTTCCAAACGGAGCGACTATCTCTCCGACATCTGCATCCTTTGTGAGGACGGTGCCGGCGAATGGAGCTCTGATCAACGTGAACTCAAACTCGACCTTGGCCTTTTCGACCCTCGCCTGAGCGAGTGCGACGTCAGCTTTTGCTACTTGGATGTTTGCAGAGCTCTTGCGATACCGCGACTCAGCCGTGTCCATCTCTGATTGCGCGATGACCTTTTTCTCGTTCAGCGACTTCGCGCGTTCGTAGTTGATCTTTGCGTCGTCGAATTCCGCCTGCGCAGCGTCAACTCGTGCCTGTGCCGATTTGAGCCCCGCCTCCTCCTGAACAAGAAGAGCTTGGACGTCGTCGTTCTCGATCACACCAATAATCTGTCCAGACTCGACAACGTCTCCTTCGACGACTTTGAGCTCTTTTAACCTCCCGGTCGCTTTCGAAGACACCGCCGCCTTCCGTTGAGCGACGACGTACCCGGTGGCATCCAGTGAATCGGCGCGCGGTGCGACCGGAGGAGCCTGATTGACCGGGCGGGGTTCTGAAGACCGAGTTACGGTTGAGGCAGGCTCTACTTTCTGACGCATGGTGCGGTATACGCCGAAGCAAATGAGCGCCGTGAGGAGCGCCAGCCCGACAACGCCGAATGGAGCGCCTCTTCGGCGCTGCGAAGAGCGCATGTCTACCGCGGTACGGTCGCTGATTTTCAGCCGAGAGAGATCGGGAAGCTTCGAGGACGACATTATTGAGAACGTAGGATGACTGATCATTGGCCGCAAGAAAATACCTGCTTTTACGGTTTTTTGCAGCAAGCTTCGCTCATCCCGACGTATTTACTTAGGAAGCGATGGGCGCCGATGAGGAAGGTTTGGAAGAGCGGATTATCCAAACGCTCGAAAAGTGCAGCACCTCACCCGGTATCGTACAGAGATACCGGGGAGGGTTGATGCAGCCGTTTCGGTCACGCTATGCAGCGGCCGGCTTCGCTCTCCACCAATGCATCAGCGCAAGTGGCGAGAAGAAGGCAAAGAGCCACGGTGCGAACTGGGTGCTGAGAGCGATTTCGGCGACAGCCGGAATCACTTCGATGACTCCCCAAACGAACCCGGCGAGCGAGCACGCGAGAGTGCCGAACCACCCGAGGTGGTCCAGCATCTGTCGGCGTTCGGCCAGGTTCAGCTCGCGGACGCGCTCCACCACTTGCGGAGCCAGACCCGGATAACGACTCTCG
Source organism: Bdellovibrionota bacterium (assembly GCA_046328905.1). Lineage (GTDB taxonomy): Bacteria > Bdellovibrionota_C > UBA2361 > SZUA-149 > CAZDWZ01 > JAXLVP01. The sequence continues at coordinate 1,094,794 of JAXLVP010000001.1, read as the reverse complement.
TATGCGTCGTAAGACATTTGGTTGCCCCACGTGCTGAAGCCGACAGTCGCACCAGTCAGCTCTTCGAGCTCGCGAAGCAGACACATTTCCCACGCGTCACCGAGCTGACGAAGAACGATCTCCGTCGCATCGCCCCGACTTTGGCGAGTGAGATGCTCCATTGGCTGCTGCTCTCCGCGCTTCGCCGCAACCGCGACAGAACGCAGCGCGATGAGCAGCTGAGCACGATTCACTCCGCGGACCGAAATTTGAAAACCCATCATGAGCTCCTCCTTGGAACGAGACTAGATATTCGGAAACTGCCGTTTCCGCCGCAATACCGGCCGAAACGACAGTTCTCCGAACGAGGAGGCACACGTTGAACCTTAAAATAACCGCTCTTCCATCTGAATCGATGGATTCAGAGGGATAGCGGACTGACGTCTGCTCGAAGCGAATGTGAAAAAGATCGGTTTGGAAGAACCGGGAGTTGCGTTCCTGCGACAAAACGTTTGAGCGGTAGAAAACGGCTCCGGGGATGCCTCAGGCAGAGCCCCGGAGCTTGATTGCCGTCACGACCGAGTCGAGCGGTGACTAGCCTCGCGCGGAGGAGGAGACGCCGACGAAAATGGTGGTGGCGAAGAACAGCATCAACAGCGGGAAGAGGCCGGGGATCGCGAAGCCGAGGCACTCGAGCACTTCGACTTCGAAGACGTTCTCGATACAAGTCAAAGTTCCGCTCGCGACGAGGCCCGGGATGCTGACTCGCGGGGATACCGCGGGCAGCGCATCGAGCAGCGTGTCATCGTTCGTGCGACGGCTTCGATCCCATTTCAGACGGAGAGGTCGAGTGTTCTCGTTCGCGTCTGTGGACAGATGCCGCAGCACCGCCAGGCAGGCGCCTTCGCCGAACTCGGCATCGAAGTTCGCGGATTCGACGTCGATGACGTCGTTCGACAGCAGACGAATCTGCGTCGGAGCTCCGTGTGCGCGCAGAAACTGCGGGTGACAGATCAGCTCGTCAATATCCGTCGGCAGGCACAGCGAATCAGCGTGATGCTGACTGCTCAGCCAATGACGCGCTCGAGCGGTGATATTGTCCAGCGTCCAGAGATCCTCCGGGACGCCGATTGCATACGGGTCCTGAGCGAAGTTCAACAGCTCGCAGGCGAGCATTCGAACGACGCCGTTGCTGGGTCCGTTATCCTGACGGCTCGAACCACGCCGCTCCAGGACGTCGAACACTTTCGCACGATGCTGTCGCGCGTTCGTGGTGTTCCATGTCGGGCGAACGTAGGCTTGAGGGGTGAGGAGATGTCGCATGAAAAATTCCTTCCTTGTTGGAGACGTTGAGCGAAATGCCAAGCGGCATCCAGGACGACGCTTGGTCGCCCTCGACGGCGCCGGCATCTCGCGCATGTCAGGAAAAAGAGCGCAGGGATCCATCCGGCCCCCGCATCGACGAATCAGTCAGATGCAGCGCCGCTTGGCCTACGTTCAAATGACAACAGTGAAGGGAAAAATCTTTCGGACAATCGGGAAGATATTCTTCGTGGGGTATTGTTCTACAACTCAGAGAACAACAGATAAAACCTTGGATGGCACCGTTGTGCCATGACTCCCGTTCTTCCGGTGCATTCTAGCAGCGTACTGCACAGCAGCGCTCTTACTGGGATCCACTGGGAAAAGGAGAAGCAACTCGCGTTCGTTCTGCCCGTATTCGATTGTAAACCTGAGAAGACCTTAAGTTCCGTGATGATACTCGCGGAGAGAGCTCTGTCAACGAACTGAAACACCGGAGGTCCTGTCCTTTGTGTGTTAAATGCCCGAAATAGCCCGGGAAATTGTTGCTGTGAGATCGTGTTGTATGCCAGGTGACACCATGTGGTGACGGCCCGATACGGCGCGCGACGCTTTCCAGTGACCACATTTTACATTCGGCATATCCTCTTTGCTCATTATCGGAGTGCACCAAGTGAGACTGATTATCGTCGGCGCCGGATATTGCGGAACTATGCTCGCAGCGCAGTTGCTGCGGCGCTCTTCAGCGTCGCTCGATATTACCCTCGTCGAACAGTCGGGACGTTACGGGCCGGGGATTGCCTATCACCCGGGTGATGATGAGCTGATTCTGAACGTCGTCGCAGAGCGGATGGGTGCCTCACCGGCCGATATTGGAGAGTTTCAGCGCTGGTGCGTTGAGAGCGGGGCGAAGCGGAATGCGAAACCCGGCGAGTTCCTCCCTCGTTCGCTCTATGCGCTTTATCTGACATCTCTCCTCCGCGACGCGCAAAGTCGGGCTAGTGCAGCGTGTCGGCTCAAGCTGCTGTCCGCAGAAGTTGTGGACGCACACTCTGATCCAACGGGAGCTCATGTTCGACTCCGCAACGGAGACGTCCTCGACGCTCAAGCTGTTGTTTTCGCGCTCGGAAACCTCCCGGCCCGTCGGGCTTTTCCCGAGCTGCCGGAGTCGCATTTTACCTTCGATCCCTGGAGGGCCACCGGTTGGCGCAGCATTTTGCCGACGCGAACGGTGCTCGTAATCGGCTCCGGCTTAACGGCTGTAGACATCCTCAGCTCGCTTATTCGGAGCGGCCACCAGGGACCGCTCCTTTGCGTCTCCCGGCACGGTCTCATGTCGAGAGTTCGGGTCGATCCGCCGGAGCAGGTAGCCGTGAATGCCGAGCGCTTTCTTCGCTGCCGAACCATGCGCGACGTTGTGGCAACCTTTCGAGAAGAGGTCGATCGAATCGGCAACTGGCAGTCCGCGGTAGACACGCTTCGACCCCACATCCCAACCATCTGGCGAAAGCTACCATCGGACGAGCAGAAGCGGTTTTTACGGCACCTTGCTTCAATATGGAATGCGTATTGCCATCGGATGCCGCAGCAAACGGCTGAATTGATCTCGAAAGGTGTCGCGGCCAAGCAGCTTCAAATAACTGCCGGTCGTGTGCTTTCGGCGGAGCTAGTGGAGGGTCGAGTGAGAGCGACGGTTCTTCGGCGAGGGTCAGCTGCGCCGGAAGATATCCTCGTCGATCATATTGTCGATTGCCGTGGCAGCCCGGACAACCCGCGCAAAGTGGACAGCGATTTGATTCGATCGTTGCTCGCGAGCGAGCAGATTGCGGTCCATCCAAGCGGGGTCGGGCTTGCGTGCGATGAATCAGGGTATCGGCTCCTCAATCCGGCAACAGGACAGAGCCGCTTCTATGTACTTGGTAACGCACTACGAGGTGAACGTTGGGAAAGCACCGCCGTACCGCAGCTTCGTGGGCAGACGGTTGAGTTAGCCGACTTGCTGCTCCGAAGCTCGGAGAGAGCCCTTTCTTGACAGGTCTCGCTGCCTTGAGTACCCAATTCTCATGAACATCCCGGCAAGCTATCAGCTGGTATTCTCAGCTGCAGACATCGCGAAGCAGGTCGCACGCATCGGGCGTGATATTACTCAATGGGCGACCCGAGCTTCTGGGCCTGATGGCGCAATCATCGCGGTGCCAATTCTGCGAGGTGGCATCTATTTCTATTCGGATCTCACCCGACAGATCGATGCCGCCATCGAGCTCGCTCCCATCCGTGTCCGAACCTACGTGCCCGGCGGGGGACTAACCCAACTGCCGGATGTTGAGATCACTCTCGACGGGCTTGTTGTTGAAAATCGCAACATTCTCCTTGTTGACGACATCTGTGACACCGGCCGCACGTTGAAAACTTTGACGGCCAACCTCACTGCTCTCGGAGCGCGGGAGGTAAAGAGCGCGGTGCTGCTTCGGCGGGAGACAGCGAACGCGGTGTTCGAACCCGACTGGTTCGGTTTCCACTACAGCGGAGAAGAATACTTCGTCGGATACGGTCTCGACGACAACAACCGGGCCGCGAATCTACCCGACGTTTACGTCATCCGCTAAACGAGCTGCGCCAGCGGGAACTTCCCCGGTGTGTGCGAAGTGAAGCTCGCTTTCGCCAGGCGAGGGCACCGCGTCTCCGAAAAATCGATGGAACCTTCGAAAGCCGTCAAGAGAACACCGCGACGGAATGCGCTGTGCGTACATAAGATGCCTCCCCCATAAAAATCAAACAGGACGAGCAGCAGTTATCAACAGCAGGGGCCTCTCAATCACCCTTTCTGTTGGTAACTGTTGCATGCGCTGTACCGCGTGATGGGGTAGCCATCAACGAAGCAGAATCGTGCTCTCAATCCGGTCACTTGCTCGACGCTTCAGTAACTGCCTCCAGCGCAGTTAGTTTCAGACGAAGCGGAAGGAAACTCTGTGAGTTGCTCATACGAAGGCTCCGCTCTCAAAAAAATCAAACAGGACGAGCAGCAGTTATCCACAGGAGCGGCCCACTCCAGCGCCCCTGCTGTGGGTAACTGCTGCATGCGCTGCACGGCACGATGAAGTAACCACTACGACAAGAACAAACAAAAAGATCAAAAAGAGCTTGACGTGTTTTTCGCGATCGAACAGGCAACTCGCGGAGAAAGCGTTCTAAGGTGCTTCTCGCGTACGAGGCCACTGTACGATCGGTGCCAATTTCCAGGGCATTTGGATTGACCGCCTCACGATCGTGCAGCACAGCTCAATTCTGAGAACCGATTTTCGCCCATGTTAGAGTTCCTCTGTCATTGCAGAGGAGTTCTTATGTCCACGTCACTTGCGAAAATTTCAAATGAAGAGCTTACGCAGAATCTGAAGCGCCTGGTCAAACAGGAACGCGAACTCACCCATCGCATCGTTCTTCATCTCGCCGAGATGTCTTCTCGAAGACTTTACGCCGAGCTGGGTTACACTTCGATGTTTGATTACGCTTGCCGCGCGCTGGGCTACTCCCGCTCCTCGGCACAACGAAGAATCGTCGCTGCTCGAATCGTCGCGAGATTTCCAGAAGTGTATGATTGCTTGGAAGATGGGCGCCTCTCGCTTGGAACTTTGGAGTCTGTAGCAGACGCCATGGATCGTCCGAATGCTCGAGAGTTGCTCTGTGAGCTTTCAGGAAAGTCGAAAGATGAGGTCCAGCGGATTGTCGCCTATCACTTGCCGGTCGAGCCTTCCAAGTTAGCGGACAAGATTGAACCGGTCTGCGCGGCTCGAACGAACGCGGCTGTGTTTGGCCAAGCATCGATGTTTGAACATGACCAAAATAGTAGTTACTCCCGCGCGGGAGTAACTACTATTTTGCCGACGGAATGTTCAGAGGAACTTTATCGCATCTCGTTTACTGCAAGCGCGCCTATGAAGGCGAAGCTAGAGCGAGCGCAGGAGCTGCTCGAGGCATACGATGTTGAGAGTGTGCTCGACAGAGCTTTGGACGAGTTTCTTTCGAAACACTGCCCGAAGGAGCGTTTGAAGCGTCGCAAAGCAAAGAAGAGCGAAGGCTTCTCCGCCAGGGCGCGAGAATCGTTTCCGCGGTCGATACCGTTCAAGCCGTCGCCGGCGAAGTCGTCTCGGCGATGCCCGCCGCAGAAGCGGATCCTGCAGCACGTCGCTTTCCATCTCTTCAACTGCGAGATGAGGTCTTGGAACGCGATGGGCATCAGTGCACTTACGAAGCACCCGATGGAACGCGGTGTTGCGCAACAGGAAAGCTCGAGCTCGATCATCGAATCCCATGGGCCTACGGTGGGCGAACCGAGCTCGGAAACCTTCGCACAGTTTGCAGAGCGCACAATCATATGTTCGCACGGAAGTTCTACGGCGATTATTACATTGACCAGATTCTGGACCAGAGGAAGCCGGACGAGTGTGGACGGCCTACCGTTCCACCGCCGACGGGTGCGTATGACACCGGCGTGCATCGGGATTTGTTTGAGTGATTGGGGGCGGTGGTTCGCTTCGCAGCGCTTTTGTCGGGCGGGGTGAGTTCGGTCGAGCGTGATTCGCGTTGCAGCAGTTATCAACAGGAAGCCGGACGAGTGTGGACGGCCTACCGTTCCACCGCCGACGGGTGCGTATGACATCGGCGTGCATCGGGATCTGTTTGAGTGATTGTTGTTCGGGGCGGTGGTGCGTTCAGTCGAGCGTGACCCGCGTTGCAGCAGTTATCAACAGAAGGGGCGACGTGGGGGGCCGCTTCTATTGATAACTGCTGCGCGTTTGTTTGATTTGGGGTTTTTGTTTGTTTGTTTGTTTGTTTGTTTGTTTGTTTGTTTGTTTGTTGGCGGGCGGTGGGGAGTTCAGTCGAGCGTGACTCGCGTTGCAGCAGTTACCAACAGAAGGGGCGATGCGGGGGGCTGCTTCTATTGATAACTGCTGCGCGTTGTTTGATTTGGAGTTTTTGTTTGTTTGTTTGTTTGTTTGTTTGCTGGCGGGCGGTGGGGAGTTCGGTCGAGCGTGACTCGGGTTGCAGCAGTTATCAACAGAAGGGGCGACGCGGGGGGCCGCTTCTATTGATAACTGCTGCGCGTTTGGAGTTTTTGTTTTTTTTTGTTGGTGTGGTGAATTAGCTGCTACCAAAAATTCGGTGGCGCAGTTTGAACCTTTCGGCAGCTTTTTCAGCTCAGCTCAGCTCAGCTCAGCTCAGCTCAGCCCAGCCCAGCCCAGCCCAGCCCAGCCCAGCCCTTGGCGCCTTCTGATTTTGTCGGCGCTTCTCGCCCTGTAAAACGAATGTAAAAGCTCTCCGAGTCGTTTTACTTCGGCTTGCCTCCAATTTGTTCTGCCGCTCCGTCATACTGAAAGCGTGCCGCGGTTCGCGGCGTATTTCTTTGGAGAGAGTCGGATGAAAATGAAGAATCTTGGGTTGTGGTTGAGCTCGATTGTGTCGGCGGCGTTGCCGCTATCGGCGGTTGCTGCTGAAGCGCCGGCGATTGTTACGCAGAAGCCTCATGTGGACGTAGTGTTCGTGCTTGATACGACTGGGAGCATGTCGGGTCTGATACAGGCAGCGAAGGAGAAAATCTGGGCGGTTGCCAGCACGCTCGCACAGACCAAACCCACACCTGAGATTAGGATGGGCCTCGTGGGCTATCGGGACCGTGGAGACGATTATGTCACGAGGGTCACCGACCTCACCACCGATCTCGATTCCGTATACTCGCAGCTCATGGCCTTCGAGGCCGGCGGTGGTGGTGACGAGCCGGAAAGTGTCAATCAGGCGCTCAGCGAAGCGGTGAGCAAGATCTCTTGGAGATCTGATGCCGATACCTACAAGGTGATCTTTCTCGTCGGCGACGCGCCGCCGCATATGGATTATCAAGACGACCGGAAGTATGAAAGCGTGGCGGCCGATGCGAACAAGAAAGGAATCGTATTAAATGCCATTCAGTGCGGTTCGATGGCTTCGACAACGCCGTTTTGGCAGAAAATTGCGTTACTCGGCGAGGGGAAATATTTCCAAGTCGCTCAGGATGGGCACGCGGTTCTGGCTGCGACTCCTTACGACAGTGACCTTGCAAAGCTGTCAAGCGATCTGGACGACACACGGCTTCCTTACGGCTCGGCTCGCGAACAGAGCGGTCAGAAAGGAAAATTTGCGCTGTCGAAGAAAATCGCAGCCGCTGCTCCGACAAGCGCAGTTGCGCAGCGCACTGCGTTGAGCGCGAGTGATGGAGGTGCAGCGAACTTTCTCGGAGAGAAAGAGCTTGTCAACGACGTCGCCGAAGGCAAGGCAGACCTCAGAACGTTAAAGAGTGAGGAGCTTCCGGAAGAGCTAAAGAATCTCCCTCTCGAAAAGCAAAGTGAGATCGTGCAAACGAAGGCCGAGCGGAGAAAGGAGCTGCAAGCTCAGATACGGAAGCTCGCCGACCAAAGGCAACAGTATCTTGCCGATAAAGTTTCGAAAGACAGATCTGCTGAGCGTTCTTTGGATAGCTCCATTTACGACGCTGTGAAAACTCAGGCGGCAACGAAAGGTATTCAGTATAGCACAGGACCTCGATACTAAGGTCTCACGCCGCGTCGCGTCTTAACTCCCCGGGGCGTGATTCGGCTGTTTCCCTTGGCGTGCCGATGACGTAAGTCATCGGCATCGCTAAGCCCGGAAGCTTACCGATTTTCCAGTTGTAATGTGTTCCGTCCAACTGCTTAACCAGTGATTCGATCTCCGAAGGCGAGTAGGAGCGAAACCCCGAGACGATGCCGTCAAAAACGGCAAGCAAGGGAACTGCGGGAATTATATAAGTCCAGAATAATCGTGACCATTGAAACGGCCGAATAAACGGCGTGAGGAGAAACACGAGCAAAGGAGTTGCCAAAGTTTTCAACACCGCACCCACCGTGCGCTCTGTCACCTCAAACGCTGCGATTGGCTCACCAGCGTCGATGGCATCCTGGAAAATCGCTTCAACTTCTTCCGGACGGAAGTGATGAAGGGCGGTAAACATGGTTCGAAACCCTTTGAGCGAGCGTGGCACCGAGCGGGCATCGACGGAGCGCCGCTCGAACTTGGGTGCAGACCCGTTCAGTCGGTCACGAAGCGATTCGTAGGCAGAGATGTTCGGATATTTGTCGGTAAGGCAGACCGAAACTTCGCCCACCTCGTTTTTGAGAATCGGCAAAAGATCGGGCCAAGGGCCGGCACCGCCTGAGCAGAGGTCAACGATCTGCTTCCGACCGGATTGCTCCAGAGCGGCCGCCAAAAGCGGAATCGCCGCTTCGTATCCCCGAATCGCGCGGAGCATCGCTCGCAGATAGTCTGTCGACGCATCTCTAATCGCCGCCGGGAACCACGGCAGGTCTTCGAGCTCTATGAAGTGAATTCGCCCCATCGGAGCTCGAGGCTATCACGGCACCCGACCACCGGGTCTGTTCCAGGTCAGATACCGGGTTATTTTCGGGAATTATTTGCCTAGAATTCCGCCTTTGAGGTAGGAAACGCTCGGATCTTGCGTTCGCCCACGGCGTATCGCATTTGTTTGTTTCACACTGACTGACAGCGCCCGGCCGGTGCTGTGACTACGAATCGTAACATTTCGCTCCGAGCGCAGTAGCTTCACCAATGTCATCTCTTCTAAGCTGTTCCGCGTTGGAGAAATCGTTCGGCTCCCGACCGCTGTTCCAAGGTATCACGCTTTCCATTGGCGAAGGTGAGCGGGTCGGGATGCTCGGTCCAAACGGCGCCGGAAAGTCGACCCTCCTCAAGATTTTCGCTGGGCTTGATACGCCCGACGACGGGAAGCTCAATCGACGCAAGGGAGTTCGTCTTGCGTATCTCGCTCAAGACGACCGTCTCCCGGCGGACTCCACGGTAGGGGAATACTTGGAGCAGGCGCTGATGAACGAGCCGCTTGCTCCCGAAGAAAGGCACGCTCGCGTGGGGGAGGTGAGAAGCATCGTCGGGTTCCCGGATCTCGACATGCGGATCGGCACTCTTTCCGGGGGGTGGCGCAAGCGTGCCGCGCTTGCCGCGCAGCTGGTGCTTCATCCGGATCTGCTGCTTCTCGACGAGCCGACGAACCACCTCGATCTCGAAGGTATTCGGTGGCTGGAGAAGTTCGTCGACGATGCAGAGTGCGCGATCGTCATCATCAGCCACGACCGAGCCTTGCTCGAGAATGTTACCAATCGGATCGTGGAAATAAACCGCATCTATCCGCAGGGCTTTTTCTCGGTCGATGGTAACTACAGCCGATTCCTCGAGAAGCGAGCGGAGTATCTTGAAGGGCTCGCCCGCTACGAGGAGGGCCTAAGAAACAAGGTCCGGCGGGAGATCGAATGGCTCAGGCAGGGGGCGAAGGCACGTACAACGAAGTCACGCGGAAGAATTCAGCAGGCCGAGAAGCTCATTGATGAGCTGAAAGGGTACGAAGCACGCAGTGCAGCGCAGGGGTCCGCTGGAATTGATTTCCTGGCATCGGGACGAAAAACGAAAAAGCTGCTTGAGCTTGTCGAGGTGTCCAAATCTCTCGGCGGTCGCGAGCTCTTCAAAGATATCGAGTTTGTGCTTTCTCCGGGGGTTCGAGTCGGCGTAGTCGGAGCGAATGGGAGCGGGAAAAGCACGTTGCTGAATGTTCTCAGCGGCACACTCGAGCCGGACAGGGGACGCGTCGTGCGAGCTCCGCGCTTGCGGCTCGTAAAGTTCGAACAAGACCGAAGCTCGCTCGACCCAGACCTATCGCTGAAGCGAATTCTGGCTCCGGACGGCGACAGTGTCATCTACCGCGGTGAATCGCTCCACGTGGCCGCTTGGGCGAAGCGCTTCCTATTCCGCTCCGAACAACTGGAAGCGCCCGTGCGTTCACTCTCCGGAGGTGAACAAGCAAGATTATTGATTGCGCGGTTGATGCTGAGTCCGGCGGACGTGCTCCTCCTTGACGAGCCGACGAACGACCTCGACATTGACACCCTGCAGGTGCTCGAGGAAAGTCTCGAGGAATTCGAGGGAGCAGTAGTACTCGTCACTCACGATCGGTTTATGCTTGATCGGGTTTCAACCACCGTGCTCGGTCTCGATGGCACTGGAGCCGGAACGTTTTTCGCGAGCTACGGACAGTGGGAAGAGTTTCTTCAATCCGGCAAGGGGGAGAAGAAAAGTCGGCCGACATCAAAAAGTGAGCCGCTCGAGGCACCTGCCGCGGATACGAAGAAGAAGCTTTCGTATCATGAACAGCGTGAGCTCCTTGGGCTCGAGCAGAAAACCGCCGGGCTCGAGGCGCAAACGGCGCAGATTAAAGAACAGCTCATGGATCCCGCGATCGCCCAAGACGCGAAGCGGCTTAACGAGCTGTGCGCTGAGCTTGCCACCAAGCAAGAGGAGCTCGAACGGCTACTCGAGCGCTGGATTGAGCTCGACGAGCGCCGATAGAACGTCGCTCAAACAACGTTTTGCTCTGTTAAAAGCTCGGCCCAGCGTGCGAGTATCGAGAGCTGTAGGATGCGAAACTCGCCTAGGGAGCTCGACGATTGAAATTTCTCCAAGCTTACTTTAGGAATGCGCTTATCGCTTCCGTCGGCTTTTTCGCCTCGGCTATCCTCGGTGTGCGGTATCTTCGTGACGCGTGGCTCTTTGCTCCGATCAATGTCGATGCGGGCTGCTATCTCGCGATCGCGCAACGCTTGGCTGAAGGCTGGATCCCCTACCGCCAGATCCACTTCGGTTATACCCCGCTCGGATTGCTCCTTTTTGCTCAGGCGAAGCTGCTGTTCTCGGGCGTGGCGGAATCGTATCTTGTCTACCTTGGTGTAGTTCTGTTCTGCGAGCTGGCGACCTGCGTTGTCATCGGCGCATTGTGTATGCGCATCACAGAGAATCGAGCCGTTGCAGCTTTCGCCGGGTCGCTGTTTTTGCTGGGCTGCGCATTGCACGAGGGATGGGCGCTCATTCTCGAACCATTTGTTACTCTTTTTTCGACCCTCTCAGTGCTCCTGTTCGTCCTCGACCCGGGCTCGATTCGAAGGTTGTTCTTCGCCGGCGTCTGTGGAGGTCTGGCCTTTCTGACGAAACAATATGGGCTCTTCGGTCTCTGCGCTCTGGCCGGCGCCATTGCGCTGACGCCCGGTTTTTCATTCTCCGAGCTCACTGCCAAAGCTCGCCGCATAGCCATAGTCGGATCAGGAGCGGCTTTCAGCGTTACTGTCTTTGCGGCGTATTATGGGCTTCGCTACGGAATTACCCCGGCTCAGCTTCTTGCGGACGCATGGGTGTCGGGGTACCTCAAGCAGCCGTCGCCGATGGATTGGTATCGAGCTTATGTTTTCACTCTGAATCCGTTTCTCTTGCTGCTTCCGATACTCTTGTGTTTTCGAGCGTATCGCAGCGATTCAACGTTTCTTGTGCTGTCGCTGTCCTTTGTTCTGTATTCGCTGCCGTGCACCATTCGCAATTTTGCGCATTACTGTATCTTGTTCATTCCCTACGCCTGCGCCCTGGGTGCGTATCTTGTCGACCGTTTTGCGAGGTCACAGAGCTTCTCCGTCCGTTGCCTTTCGACACTGGTGCTCCTCTCGATGGCGCCCGTGATCGCCAAAACTGTGGCGGCGCCGCGATGGGAGCGGGCGCCATCGGAGCGCGAGGTTCAGTACACGCTCGCTTCGTCCGTTGAGGGCGTATGGCCGCACGACACGCCGGTGCTCATTTTCGGCGAACCGTGGTTGCAGTATGTCGCAAACTTCTATCCGGGCTACTCGCCGAAGGGTACCTACGGGTTTCTGTCGAACTACTCCCCCGAGGATCTGCACGAGATGCTCGAAAAGAGCACGTTCGTTCTGGTTGATAATCAAAGCAAATACTACTTCACCCCGGAGCGGACACGCCTCGAGGAGGTGTACGGCGATTTCTTTACGCTCCTCCGCTCGCTCGGGTATTGCCGAGAGACCATCCGCGGTGAGCGCTACGAGTTCTGGTCGAAATCGTGCGCTAATAACCGAGAAAGCTCCAAAACTTGAATTCAAGAGGACAATCTTTTAGTGTGCCTTTCACCCGCACCCTTGAGGTGGGCAGGAATTGAAAGCACCTATGAACCAACTTCCCGTCTCCAGCTCCATTGATATTTCAGTGGTCAGCCCGGTTTATCGCGCAGCCGCGATCGTGGAAGAGCTCGTCTTCCGATTGAAGTCGGTGCTGGAGCCCATCACTCCTCGGTTCGAGATCGTTTTGGTCGAAGACGGCAGCCCCGACTCGTCCTGGGAACAGATGGCCAAGGCTTCGGCGAGCGACCCAAGAGTGAAATCCATTAAGCTCAGCCGGAACTTCGGCCAGCACTATGCCATTACGGCCGGACTCTTTCACGCACGAGGGAGCTATGTGGTTGTGATGGACTGCGACCTGCAGGAAGATCCGCGCTACATCCCGGAGCTCCTCGCCAAAGCGAGGGCCGGATGTGAAGTTGTCCTGACTCAGAAAAGAAAGCGAGCCCATTCTTCTTTCAAGAACACCACGGCGACAGCCTACAATGCTCTCTGCTCATGGCTCTCGGACTCGTCGCTCACCCAAGGCTCAGACGAAGTTGGGACATTCTCGTTGCTGTCGCGGAAAGTAGTCAATGAGTTCCTCCGCATTCAGGATTATCATCGGCACTACCTGCTCGTCGTGCGCTGGTTGGGCTTTTCGACGGAGTTTGTCGAGATCGACCACGCCGAACGATTCGAAGGCAAAAGCAGCTACTCGGTTCGCAAGTTGGTCGAGCATGCCATCAATGGCGTCGTCTCTCAGTCGACGAAGCTGCTCCGCGTTTCGATCACACTTGGTTTCATGTTCTGCGCCGCGTCCCTCTGTGCGATCATTGTCATCGTCGCCGCGTATTTTCTGCACGGATTCAAGGAAGGATGGCCGTCGATCGCAGTCTTGATACTTTTCTCGACCGGGGTCAATCTGCTCTCGCTCGGCGTCGTCGGTCTCTATCTCGGCAAAACTTTCGAGCAGGTCAAAGGGCGGCCTCTGTTCATTGTCGACAAGACTCTGAACCTCTGAGCCGGGCCACATGGAACAGAAAACGCTGCTCATCACCCAATCGAATTACATCCCTTGGAAGGGATACTTCGATATGATCCGCTCTGCAGATGAGTTCGTTCTTTTTGACGACATGCAGTTTACGAAGCGTGACTGGAGAAACCGCAATACGATCAAGACGTCGGCCGGCAAGCATTGGTTGACGATTCCTGTAAACGTCAAGGGGAAGTTCTTCCAAAAAATCAATCAGACCGAGATTGCAGACCCGGCCTGGGCGCAGAATCACTGGGCGACGATCTGTCACGCCTATCGTTCGGCAAAATGTTTCGATATGTATGAGCCGGTGATTCGCGACCTTTATCTGGAAACGAAGACGAGCTCGTTGAGCGAAGTGAATCGTCGATTTCTCGAGGTCATCGGCGCACAGCTGGGCATCCGTACCCCGATGATTTCTTCGACGGAGTTCGAGCTTCATCCTGAACGGACGATGCGGCTGATTGAAATCTGCCGCGCGCGGAATGCCACACACTACATAACTGGTCCCAGTGCACGAGCCTATTTAGATGAGCAGGCTTTTGCCGACGCGGGGATCACGATCAAGTATTTCGACTTTTCCGGCTATCCTGAGTACCCACAGCTGTTCGGCGAATTCGTGCATGATGTCAGCGTCCTCGATCTGCTGTTCAACGTCGGGCCCGATGCTCCGACTTATCTGGAGCGAGTCTAATGAGTGATCGCGCAAGGATTATCGCCGAAGTCGCCGAATACTATGAGCAGAAGCTCGAGAAATTCGGCTGCACGCCGGCGGGAGTGGATTGGAACTCCTCGCAATCGCAAACGCTTCGGTTTGAGCAGCTCCTTCGGGTTGTCGGTGCGCAAGAGACCGCTTTTACGCTGCTTGATTACGGATGTGGATACGGAGCGCTTTTCGACTTTTGCGCCGAGAGCTTTCCTCGAATGAGTTTTACCGGCTTTGATCTCTCGCCGCGGATGATTGAAGCGGCTCGCTCGGAACCGGGCAGATCCCGGGCGACGTGGGTAACGGCGCTTCGGCCCGAGGAGCAATTCGACTTTGTGGTGGCGAGCGGAATTTTCAACGTCCGCCTGGAGCAGCAGACTGAAGCCTGGGAGCGGTATATCTTTGCGACGCTTGATGACCTGGCAGCGCGTTCCAAAAAGGGTTTCGCGTTCAACATGCTGACGTCGTTTTCAGATGCCGATAAAAAGCGCGCGAACCTCTATTATGGACAGCCGGGGCGGTTTCTCGATCACTGTATCGGACACTATTCACGACACACTGCGCTGTTTCACGACTATCAGCTTTACGAATTTACGGTACTGGTAAAGAAAGGGTGACGTTGTGGCGAAAATAGTTATTTACGGCGCGGGTGACATCGCTCGTCTGGCGCACTTCTATTTCACCAAAGACAGCGACCATGAAGTCGTCGGATTTTGTGTCGATGCTCAATTCAAGAAGGCTGATGAGCTATTTGGCCTTCCGATAACGAGCTTCGAACAGGTGGGCTCCGATTTCCCGCCTGCCGCGCACGACATGTTCGTGGCGATGGGCTATGGCGGAATGAACCAACAGAGAGCAGATGCGTGTGAACGTGGCCGTGCTGCCGGCTACACACTCGTCAGCTATGTCAGCAGCCGCTGTACGTTTCTGACTGAGCATCCGATCGGCGATAACTGTTTCATCCTCGAGGATAATACTGTCCAACCGTTCGTGAAGATCGGGAGCAACGTCACGCTGTGGAGCGGCAACCACATCGGTCACGATGTCGTCATCGACGATGACTGCTTCGTGACCTCCCACGTCGTTATCTCGGGGAACACTCACGTCAAACGGGGATGTTTCCTCGGAGTGAATGCGACCATCCGGAATGGAATCGAGATAGGCGAGCGTACACTCGTCGTCGCCGGAGCGACGATTCTTAAAAGCACTGAGCCTGAAAGCGTGTACGCGGGCGAGAGGGCGAAGCGCCTGCCGAAGTCGAGCTTAGATGTAAAGCTTTAGCTCTGAGCCGACCGCAACCGTCGCGGAGCCTACTGAGGGCGGATCAAGGGACGAGCGTAGCGAGTCCGAATCCCGTTTTTCCGTATCCGTTACCGCAATAGAGCATGTGAAGCGTTCCGCGATGCCGAAAGACATGGCAGTAGCACTGCATGTCCGATTCCCACTCCTCCGCTTCTCCCGTCCACGCTACGGCCCTGTCTTTCCGGTCCCAAGTTTGTCCATTCGCGGACTCAGCGTAGCCGATACGGTACGGTCCGGAACGTGAGCGGTAGGAATACCACATTCGATAACCGCTCGAGTCGCGGAGAACCGTCGGCCGGGAAATACCGAGCTCGTCTGCCGAGTGGACGTCGATGCAGGGAGACGGGAACGTTCGCCATTCGACTCCGTCACTCGACTCCGCGCGCTTAACGACATGGGTCATCTCTTCGGTAGACTTCCCGGAGCCGTAGTTCGTGGTGGATCCGTAAAACATCTCATACTTTCCAGCCGTTTCAATCACGTAAGGATACGACATGCTGAGCGGGTCGTGTGCGCTCCGATCGAGGACCGGTGCGCGGCTTACGCGTTCTGCAGATATGCCGCCTGCGTCGAGCTCTGCGGCGCCAATCGTGTTCCGGAAAGGTACGGTAACTCCCAGGTTCCATCCGAGATAGTACAGCAGCGTGCGACGGCCCACCTTTGCGATGGAGCCCATGCTGACGCCGCTGTCGTCGAAGTAACCTGGGGCGCCCGGGGAGAGAACCGGCCGATCTGCGACCGCAGCGATGCGGGCGGCCTCGTTAAGCTCGAGTTTTACAAACCCGATGTGGGAGCGGTTGTCGTCGTCTCGGGCTGAGAAATAGACGCGGAACACGTCGTCCGATTCGTGTACTGCAAAGGGATTTGCGGCATGGTGCCGCATCCAGGACGCCGAGCCGTCGGGCGCAAATAGATGACCTCGTCTCCGCCAGTGCATAGGGGCTCCGTGCTTTAGCTCAGCTTACTGCGCGCAGCGGTTTGCCGAGCGAGCGATCGCTTTTCGAACTCGTAATTGAGCGACCGGAGAAGAACTTGACCAGTGCCGAGATGACTTTGTCCTGCTGGCTCTCGGCCAATCCGCAATAAAGAGGCAAGCGGAGAATTGTCTGCGAGATGCGTTCGGTGACTGGAAGCTGGCCCTCGCGGTATCCGAACGTCCGACCGAACGGAGACGAATGCAGCGGAATATAATGCCAAACCGCCGAAATACCGAGATGCTTGAGGTGCGCTACGACCTCGGCGCGAACTTCTTCGGTTTCGAGGAGGATGTAGAACATGTGTGCGTTGTGCTCGCACCCGTCGGGCACGATTGGAAGACGGAAGGCGCCGGCGGTTTGCAGTGGCAGGAGCCCTTCGTAATAGCGACTCCACAGGCCGAGGCGCATCGCGTGCATCTCATCGGCGCGTTCAAGCTGTCCAAGTAAGAACGCGGCAATGATCTCGGACGGGAGGTAGCTTCCACCGAGATCGACCCAGGTATACTTATCGACCTCCCCACGGAAGAATTTCCGACGGTTTGTGCCTTTCTCCCAGATGATCTCTGCGCGGTCTCTGAATCTCGGGTCGTTGATGAGGAGAGCACCGCCTTCGCCGGCGCTGAAGTTCTTGGTTTCGTGGAAGCTGAACGCAGCAAGATGCCCGATGGAGCCGAGCGGGCGACCACGATACGTGGACATTATCGCGTGGGCCGCATCCTCCACGACCGAAAGGTTGTGGTCGGCGGCTGTGCGCATGATTGAATCCATCTCGCATGCGACGCCGGCGTAGTGGACGGGACAGATTGCTCGCGCGCGCGAAGTTACCTGGGCTGGGATCAATTTCTCGTCGATATTGAGCGTATCCTCTCGGATGTCGATGAAGATCGGTCTCGCGCCACGGAGCAAGAATGCATTGGCCGTGGACGTGAAAGTATAAGAAGGGAGGATAACCTCGTCCCCTTCGTTCAGCTCGACAAGATTTGCGGCCATCTCGAGTGCCCCGGTTCCCGAGCAGGTGAGCAAGACCTTTGGAATTCCGAACCGGGATTCGATCAGCTCTTGGCAGCGGCGAGTAAACGGGCCGTCGCCTTTGAGCTCGCCGTTCAGGACTGCTTGGGAGATGTAGTGCAGCTCTCTGCCGGCGATGAACGCTTTATTGAACGGGATCTCCATCGGGGACCGAAGGGTGAGAAAAGTGGATGTTTTCCAATATCACATCGGGTGTCTCGTGTCCAAAAGGCTGATTTTGATTATGTGTCCTCGGGCTCTATGGTAAGCACAGTGGGGCATAAATTCAGCATATTCGTTGTTCTCGCAGGCCGATGGGAAGCACGGACGGACACACTTCAGAACGTTATGGCGCACGACTCGTCGGCGTTAGCCTCATTGCGTTCGCGACTGTCGCAGCATTCTTCCTTCACCCCCAATTTGAAACAAACGATGATGCGGCAATGAACATGTACGCCGGCGGCTTTGGGCTCACTGATTCGCCCTCCGAGTATCTGATGTTCATCAACGTCGCTTGGGGGTTGTTCCTCAAGACATTCTACGTACTCTCGAGCTCGCTTCCATGGTACGGAATCGCAGAATACGCGTTGCTGCTGCCATCCCTGTTTGCGATTGGGCTGGTATTGTGTTCGCGCCTGGAAGGAGATCGGACGCTGGCAGGAATGAGTTGGGCAGCCTGGTTGGCGGTCTTCGGCGGCTACGTGGTGCTCACGCCACAGTTCACGATCATTGCGCTCTATGCGGCGGGGGCGGGGACGCTGCTGCTTTGCCGCGCTATCCAGCGCGGAAGGTCCTCCAATCGGGAGCTGTGTTTTGCTTGGGGCCTGTGTTTGGGTGGCGGCCTGCTTCGTGTGCATTCCGCTGCCTTGGCGCTCATCGTGCTCTCGCCGATGATCTTCGCTTCTTTCTTCCGGCGGGGTTCTCCATTCAAAACAGCAGCATTCTATTTCGGTGTTCCGATCGTGCTCGTCGCCGTCGGTGAAGTCTCGCATTATGCGTACTATGCTCAGTCTTCCGGCTGGGAGCAGTTCTACCGATTCAACGTTCGCAAGAGCGATTTCACGGACCGTGCGCTGGAGTTCGACGAAAAGTCACTTTCGCAGGTCGGCTGGTCGATCAACGACCTCGCGATGGTCAAAAACTTTTTCTTCGTCGACCGTTCGTTATTTTCGTTGGATAAGCTCGATACCGTCGCCGGCGCGGCCCATGAAGTGTACGCTCGGGTGCCGTTGCGTGAACAATGGGCGCGCGCGTTTCAATACTTCAGTGCCGACCGCTTTCAGTTTATCTTCAGCGCTGCATTGGTGTATGCGATCATCGCCCTGCGTCTTGGAATCGGAATCACCGGGCGGATCGGTGTGCTCGTGCTTTTCGTAATGTGCGTGGCAGTTCTGGCGTTGATCTCTCTTGTCGAAAAGGTAGCGCCGTTTCGGCTCTGGTATCCGTGCTTCGGTTTGATCTCGGTTGCTGCGCTCGACATGGCGAAAGTCGTTCCGCAGTGCGATCCGGAACGGCGGTGCTTATTCCCGACGCTTGCCTCGTTCGTCTGTGCGCTGTTGGTGCTCTTACAATGCCGATTGCTTCTGGGCGTCGAGCAGCAACAGCTTGCAAAGCAAGCTGCTACCGCACGAGACCTGAGTTTGCTCAAGCCGGAGGGAAGCGACCTTTATGTTGTGTGGGGCAGCGCCTTTCCCTTCGAAGCCGGTGCTCTTCCGACCCGTGCTCCATCTGCGGAGCTTCGAAAAATGAACCTTCTCGCCCTGGGGGTCGGATGTCAGTCTCCGTATGTCGAGCGGCGTCTTTCAGAATTCGGTGTGACCGATCTCCATCGCGCTCTGTTTCAGGACCGGCACGTCTATCTGATTGTCGCGCTTGAGACACAGCTCGAAATTCTGAAACGGTTCGTCCAGGAGCACTATTCCGCCACCGTAACTGAGCGGTCGGTATTCGAGGGCGAGACGTTTCGCGTTCTTCAGCTCTCAGAGCTTCAGCCGTCGAGAGGTGGAGCGTGAACAGTGATACCGTGAATGAAGCATCCGTCTCGATGCCGCCTCGTGTCCGATTCCGGCTTTCGTATCTTTGTGAGCTCTGTGCGCTGCTTGTCGTGGTGGCGCTCTGCGAAAGAGAGCTGCTCGGCGTGGTGGGAAAGCCTCTCGAGCCGGACTCTTACAGCTACCGTCGCATAGCGGAAGGCATGTCCCATCTTTTCGATACGAGCTTTCGGGAGCCGGTCTGGATTTGGTTCGTGTGGGCGTTCGGTAAGGTTTGGGGACCCGTAGATTCCAGTTTGCGGATGGGCGGAATGTACCTGTTCCTCTGCACAACTGCGCTGGTGTACGCGCTCACGTATATCACCACCTCAAGCCGGTTCGCTTCGGTGGTCGCGGGGCTTGCGTTCGGTTGCAATCCATTTCTTCACTACCTCGCCCTGAGCGGAAACCGCGATAACATGGTGATGTTGAGTATGACAGGATTAACGGTGGTCTCGCTTTCACCGCGCTTCCCGTCCTCACGGAAGCTTCGAATTGTCGCGGTGACCCTGTTTACCGTTCTGGCGCTGGGATCCCGAATTTCGAATGCTCCCGGAGCAGCCTTTCTCCTCGGTTACAGCGTTTTACGCAGGTATCTTCGGCTCCGAGACCTGATCTGGCCGATCGGCTGTGTAGCAATGATCCTCGGGCCTTATTTCGTTTATTGCAATGCTCAGTTTGGAGACCCGCTCCACGCTTCCAACATTCACTCCCGTTGGTTCCGAAACTACGAATTTTGCTACGTCAAGAAGACGG
Source organism: Bdellovibrionota bacterium (assembly GCA_046328905.1). Taxonomy (GTDB): domain Bacteria; phylum Bdellovibrionota_C; class UBA2361; order SZUA-149; family CAZDWZ01; genus JAXLVP01. The sequence goes on along the minus strand of JAXLVP010000001.1, from coordinate 1,074,680 downwards.
GATGTGACGGGTGCTCGTGTCAAACCTACTTCAACGAGGCGGGGCAGGTCGTAGAGCCGTTCGGGGGAGCGCCGATCACGACGTTTCAGTATGTGTTCGGGCTTCACTCTACGGAAGAGGTCCTGCGCCTCACGAAGCTCGGTATCTCGACGATTCTTTTCAGTGAGGGAGCATATTTTGAGCAGCTCAGTGGATTTCATTACGACGTCATTTGGCCGGTCTATTTGCTCGGTCTCGGCGCACTGATCCTCTCACACCGACGAGTCGTTCTTCTCGTGCCCCTTGTTTGTGTGAACTTCGTCTTTTTTACCGTCAACATGATGCCGGGCCGAATCTTTACGCTTCTTTCGCCGTTCCTGGCTTTGGCGATCGCCGTTGGGTGCGCAGTCGCTGTTTCGCTGACTCTGACCTTGCTCAGCTTCATCATTCCCAATGCAGCCTCCCTGCGCCCTCTGGACCGATCGGCTTTCACCGACTCTTAGGGATTTTCTGGTTTGAGGGGATGCTTGTCTGCTGCGGGTATGGCAGACTGAGGGTTCCATCCTCAGTTTTGGATGCTGCTCTTTCTCCAATCTACCTGGAGACTGTTCAGCTCCGCCGCTTGGCGGTAACCGCGGACTCAAGCTCGGCGAATTTACTCCTGAGCCCTGTGAGCCGCGATCTGCCAAGCGGCCGACGACATATCGGGTTCTTGTAGCCTTTCCTTCCTGTCGACCGCGCTCGTGTGTTTCTTTCCTCCGTTAGTCGCTCACGCGACATCAGCTTGGAGGCTCGACATGTTTTCAGTGATTATGAATGAGCTCGTGATTGAAGACCGCAACACTCCGCTCGGTGTGGTAACCGTGGTCACCTTTCGAGATCGCGTCGTCAGCGAAGACCGCGGCAACGTAAAATTGTTTGCATCTGACCTCGTCGTGTTGGCGGCAGAATGTCAGAGCCGTGACGCGAGACGGATCGTGTTCGATTGCTCTCGACTTCAAGAGCTCGCCTGGAATGCGATCAAAGCACTCGCACAGTTTCGGCGGAAATTTCAAGGGACAAAAGGATCGGACGTACGATTGTGCTGTCTCTGCGAGAACGTTGACGCGGTCTTCAACATCGGATGCTGGCGTCGGCGATTCGTTCGCTATCCGACTCTGGATGCAGCGCTCGCTAATTCCTGGGATCGCCGTTCGCCGTGGCCCAGGAAGGATACCGCGGCTTGAGCAAAGAGGTTCAGCCCCGAGAGCCTCTGCTCTTGGAGTGCGAAGGGACATGGATGTCGCCGGCCGCGCTCACTACGCTGCTTGTTTAATCGATGCGAGCCCAAGCAGGAGAGAAAGCCGCCGCAGCCAGATCTTGTATGCGGTGGAAAGCGGGAGCTCGCACTCCACTGCTCCCTCGATACGTAGCTCTCGCCCGCCGACTTCTCCTTCGCCGGTTACCGGGATGCGATATTGCAAGCAGAGCTCCCTCACCGCCGTCTCGTCTTCAGGGAGGAAGCTTACCAGGAAGCGCGCGGAAGTTTCGCTGAAAAGCAGAGCATCCGGGCGGAACTCCTTCGGGTCGAGCGTATTCTCGAGGTTCAGCCGCGCGCCGATTGGCCGCTCTCCGGCGAGGCAACACTCTGAGAACGCAATGGTCAGGCCACCGAGCGAAACATCGTGAGCCGACTTGAGCAGACCTTTTCCAATCAGCTCACAGACGAGCTGGCAGGTGCGTTTCTCTAAATCAAAGTTGATATCGGGGACCAAGCGATTGATCTGATGGTGGCAGTAGAAACCATACTCGGAGCAACCGACCTCGTTCAGCGTCGTTCCGAGCAGAAAGATCTTATCGCCGCGGTTCTGGAATTGGATGCCGCAGATCTTCTCGGCGTCGTCGATTAATCCGATGGACATAATTGTCGGGGTAGGGAGGATCGGATTCCCTTCAGAGCCGTTGAACATGCTTACGAACTCTGAAAGAATCGGGATGTCCCAGATTTTCGAAGCATCTCCCAGGCCGCGAATAGACTCGGCGAGATCGCACACCTCTTTGTAGCGCCCGGGATCGCCGAAATTCAGACAGTGGGCGATACCGATCGGCCGCGCTCCGCTCGCAGCCAGATTGCGCATGCCTTCGGCGACCGTCTGAACGGTGCCCAAATACGGTTCCATTCCCACGTACAGCGAGTTCGAATCAACGCTCACCGCGAGCGCTCGCTTCGGCAGATCGGGATCGGCGGCGCTTTTGTGTGTGCGGCCGTCGGGTTTGAGCCGAAGCACGGCTGCGTCTCCACCAGCTGGGATGACGGCATTCAAGCTCACGGCCTGATCAAACAATTGATAAATCGGCCGGCGTGAGCACAGGTTCGGGTTGGCAAGCAGATCGAGCCAGGTATCTTCGAGGTTCGTTGATTGGCTGATCTCTCCCGTGTAGACCTGTGTGCCCTCGGTCGCTTCGCGCACGACAGTCCATTCGTCCTCGACCTTCCGTTTGCGCTTCCGCATCGCATCGATTGCATCCTGTGAATCCGAACGCCGGAGCATGGGCGGAAATTTGACCACCTCGAAGTGCTTCTGGATCGAGCCACCCATGGCGAATTGGAACGGAATGTCCGCAGCCATGTAGTGGTTCCAGTGGAACTCGATTCCGTCGGCATCAATGACCTGACCGACCGCGAGAGAATCGATGTCCCACTTGTGGAAAATGTTGATCAACTCCCGGTGCTCGTCCTTGGTCGCAATCGCCAGGAGACGCTCGCTCGACTCGCTGAGCAGGATCTCTTTGGGCGTCATGTTCGGCACTTTGAGCGGAATACGGTCGATGTTCAAACGAATCGGATTATTGATTCGTGCAGCGAGGTCGAAGCACGCCGTCCCAAGTCCGCCGACGCCGGCGCTGACGACATCGCGTAAGACACCTGCCGCGACCGCCTCAGCACACGCTGAGATCATTCTGTTCGCGAGCAGCGGATCGCCCGCTTTCATGGTTTTCTGGTCTCGCTTGTTCGTGAGGAAAAGATTCACTTCCGAATCTTTCTGTCGCTTGGGCAAGCCGTCTCGTGCCGTCTTTGAGCCCACGTAGATCACGAGGCTGCCCGGAGGCGGCTTTTGACGGGTGAGGGCATGATCTGACTTCACGATTCCGAGCGCGCACGTGTTCATAATCGTGCCGAGCTTGTATTGCGGATGGAAGTAGAGCTCGCCGCCCACCGCCGGGATACCGTAGCGGTTCGCATACTCGCTGATTCCGAACACGGCGCCCTGGAGCAGTCGTTGGTTGGCAATTTGATCGGACGGTCCGAAACGAAGTAGGTTGAGAATGGCCAGCGGCTTCGCGCCGACGGACGTAAGCTCGGTGACCGCCATGTCGATGGCGGTCTGCGCGCCAAAGAACGAGTCGACGTACGTTTGTGTGTTGTTTGCCACCACTCGGACCGCTGCATATTCGCCGCGCCCGATGTCGATTAAGCCGACGCGCGATCCTGGGATGCGGATCGACCGTTCGTCCTCGCGCGGGATGGTATCCAGCAGCGACGCGGAGCTCTTGTTACAGTAGGCCTCTGACCAGAGCATGGCGAACACGGCGCATTCCATGTCGTTCGGATTGCGCCCGATTCGGTCGACGATTCTTTCCCACTCGGTCTCATCGAGCCCGTAGTTGGTCGACGCGTGTTTGAAATCGACCGGCGGATAGATTTTTCCACGTCCCGCAATAGCCACTGCCTGACCCTTTTCTGCACGTTATTCACGAATCAGCCGAAAAAGCGGCTTTAATTCGCTGAAGTTATTGTATTATTTCGGAATGTCCGGCGGTAGACTTTAGTTCGACCTGAAGCGGTCGGTCCGGACTGCAGTTTTAGGACGTGCGTCGCAGCCAAACCACCCAATCATCGGCGCTTGGCGGGGTTACGCTCAACACCGCACCACCGGAAACCGGGGTTTCGCCGGGATAAAAGACCCCGGTTCTGGGGCTGAAATACTTCATCGAGAACGTTCCGGAGGTTCCGGTCAGGTTGAGAGTGAACTGTCCACCTGCCTGTGTATAGACGATGTAGGTGTTCCCCGGGGAGGCGGAGCAGACGCCATTTGATGACAGGCTTCCCGACGGAGCGAGCTGCTCGATTGGGATGCCGACGTTGTTGAAGAAGTTCGCCGCCGCGGAGCTGTAATCGAAGATCGGGTCGGTTGAACCAGTCGGAAACTTCCACGCGACGTCGTTCGGAACGAAGAAGCCCGCTCCCCCGAGGAGCGTGCCCCACATGAGTCGCATGATGCCGTTACGCGTGAAGATGTCTTCCGGGCCGGGCCCGTAAGACGGTACCGGCTCATCGAAGAGAACCGGCTTCCTTCCCGAACGCTGTACCTTGTCAGCGTAGTAACGGAAGACGTCGACGACACGAGTGTTCTGGTTCCAGTTCGGGCTGTGGTAGGCGATGGCGTCCACATTCGCCGAGGAAACGTAATCGTTGGTCAGCGTGCCGGTGTCGTTCAAAACGATCGGAAGGTCAGTGCGGGCGCGAATGAAGCTCGCGACGTGGCTTTCGAACGACTTGAGCTTCGTTGCATCGTACCATTCGCCTTCGTTGAAGAGCTCGTACGTTACGTTCGGAGAATCGGCGGTGGAACGGATGAGCTTGTCCGTGAAGCGCTCGAGGTAGAACTGGTGCTTTTGCGCCGGCGTCCAGGCGGCATTGAACGTTTCTGGCATGTCGGATGTATAGCTCGCGAGAGTCACGAAGTCGGAGTTTCGTGCAAGCGCACCGCCGTTGGCCTGATTCATCGGATGGCCAGCGAAACGGTCCTTGGTCCAACCGTCGTGGATGGTGATGAGCACCATCATGTCACGGGCGTTCGCGGCTTGGACCAAGTCTCTGAGGGCGTTGAAGTAGGCCTCGTTGAAGATCGCTTGGCCGTTGCCGTCGACGAGCTGGAACTGGTACGGCGGAGTCGAACGGCCGCTGGTCTCCACCCACGGCCAGCGTCGCGGCGCGTTGTAGCCGATTCGCGCGTCATGAGCTTGATCGACAATCGCGATGTAAGACCAGATCATCAGCGCGTTCACGCCGCGAGCGTGGAGATGATCGAGGTAGGCATTGGTTTGGAAGTCGGAGCCAAGCTCCATCCAACCTTGGGAAACCGATTCGCCGACTACGGCGATCTTCTTCCCACGGAATTCGAAAAACGGTCCATCCGGAGCGGCACGGAGCGGCCCAAGGTCTCCGGCCGTCGGTTCATTGACCACTGCAGGAAGGTTCATCACGTATCCGAGGCCGCCGCGAGAGTCGGGGAACACGCGGAGCAGCTCTGCGTTCAGTTGCGAGCCGGGGGTGTTGGAATAGGAGATCACCTGCCCGGCAAAGTTACTGCCCACGTCTGCGTGGAGGCCGAGATCGACACCGCCATTCGCAATGACGGAGGTGGTTGCGTGCTTCAGATTACGGCCTGAAAGATCGTAAAGGGAGCTCGTCAGCACCGAAGGGGCGCCGCTCGAGTCCAGGAACTTGGCCCAGTTGGCAGCGCCGAAGAAGGTGTTGAGCGGAAACGAGATGCGTTCGTTTTCGCGCGCGAAGTTGCTTCGGGCCTGAGAAACATAGGCCCACTCCAGGCTCGGTCCAGGCTGAAAGCGAAAGCCGTAATACGCACTGTCCACGAGGAGGCGTGCTTCCGGGGAGCTCGGATTACATTTCACGCGGAACGTGCCAACGGTCGATTCGCCGAGTGAGGAGTTGATATACACGTGTTTCTGCGACCGTGGAGGGATCGTTGCCTGCTCAGAGTATTTCAGTCCGCCGAAGCCGTCACGGACCTCTATCGAAACCGGTACCCAAGTATCGCTGGCGTTTGCGACCTCACCCCAATTCATTGCAGGGTCCATCGTGCTCGCCGGAATCGGTCCCGGATCGCACGAGCCGGATTCGGCAAAGACCGGAAAAGCGAAATTGAATTGATCGGGAGCGATAGTAGAGTATCGAGTGGTGAAGGCACCGTATGGTGCGTCGGCAGAGGCCGGGATGATTCGATACAGGCCCACGCGCTGCCCGAACGGATGACCTAAGGCGAAATCGCGACGTTCCCCAGGCTGGAGCGAATCGAGGAAAAAGCTCGAAGCGCTATCGAGCGTCCCGTCCTGGAAATAAACCTCGACGCTCGCAGAGAACGGAGTGGCTCCGCTGTTCACCACACTGAGCCAATTTGAGACGGGCGTAGCACCGCCGCTCGGACTGAACGAATTGAAAACTCCTGAAGTATTCCCACGGAGCGGGTTCCTTACCGGAAGCGCGAAAGCGTATTCGACAGCTTTCGTTGAAGGCCCCGCCGGAAGGCGATACATCACCGTCGCGCAATTCAGCGGACTGGTTGCTTGGGGCTCATGCGACAGATGTTCGAGAAGGACCGTCCCGTAAGCGTCGGCAATCGGGAACGCGTTCAGTGGGATGTGGATGCTGGCAAACGGAGGCAGACTGATCGTCTGCGACCCGAGCTCGCCGCCTTGGTTGGAGCGAATGGTTGCCACGAAATCGTAGCGGGTTCCGGAAGCATTGCTGCATTCGAGCACGTTGAGATGGCGGTGAAACCCGTTCCATGCGCCGACCGCCGGGAGCTGCAAGCTCTCGGCACAAACATTTGCCGCGAGGGAGATGAGAGCCGCGAAGATTGTTACTAGCATCCTCTGCCAGTAGCCGATCGTTTCGCCGCCGGTCAATTTCCGAACCTTTTTGCTCACCAGTCGATATCCCGCAAAGAAAACCCGCCTCGAGATAAGATGCGATTGTATCTCCGATCGTACCTGAGGTTTTTAAGGCGTGAAATGTGATTTAGCGCACAGAGCGTTTGCCCCGAACCCCGCGAGTTTCTTGGTAAAGGCCTCCCGCAGCTGGCCGGCGCGGAGCGGCGCGAAAGGTCTAGCTGGTGTAGTCGCTGTTGAACGTCACGTATTCTTCCGTGAGATCGCAGCCCCAGGTGCGCGCTAGGAATTTGTCCCCCTCGATCGTGACCGCTATCGACACCAGGCTCGCTTCTTTCATCTTCCGGCTGACTGAAGGAAGGTCTACCGTTGTCGCTTCTCCGTTGCGGTAGACGGTTTCTCCCATGAGCTGAATGGTGAGCTGTGTCGGATCGAGGACCGAAGATTTTCCCGACGGGAGCTCGCTCTTCCCGATAGCTGCGACGATGCGACCCCAGTTCGGGTCGGCACCGTGGACTGCCGCTTTTACGAGAGGCGAGTTGATGATGCCCTTTGCCGTCTGCTTAGCGAATTGGCTCGAGATCCCCGTCCGGACGCTGCATTCGATGATCTTCGAGACCCCCTCGCCCTGAGACACGATGTCTCGAGCGAGCTTAATGCTCATTGCGCGAAGTGCTGCGTCGAACGCCGCTTTGAGGGTCGAGTCGAGAACGATCTGCTGCGTGCTAAAGAGCGCGACGGCGTCGCTGGTGCTGGTATCGCTATCGATACTGATCGACTGGAATGAAGCGTCCGCGGCTTGGCGTAAGCTCGACTGGAGATCTTCCGCGCTCAAACGGGCGTTGGTGAAGAAGTAAACGAGCATCGTGGCCATATTCGGCTCAATCATTCCCGCACCCTTCGCCATGCCGCAGATGACAAGCTCTCCGATCTTGATCGACACCGTTTTCGGGCCGTGATCAGTAGTGAGGATGGCGCTCGCCGCCGCATCGAGATTGTTTGTTCTGAGCGTCGCGCCGATGCCCGGAATACCCTGCTCGAATTTTTCCATCGGGAGCGGAACGCCGATGACGCCGGTCGAGCAGATCAAGATATCGTCAGCGGCGATTCCAAGCTCTTCGGCGAGGAGCTCGGCGGTCCGATTTACATCCCGCTCGCCGTTTGGAGTAAAGACGTTCGCGTTGCCGCTGTTGACCGCCAGCGCCTGAAGCTTCCCATCCTTCAGGATCTTGCGACCGCGCAAGATCGTTACGCTCGGGCAAAGCGAGCGCGTAAACAAACCCGCCGCAGGTGCCGGCTGCTCGAGGGCGACGACAGTAAAATCGATCTTGCCGCTCTTTTTGATTCCAAGCGTCGCCGACGCTGTTTTGATCCCATGCGGTTGATGCTCGAGGCTGTTGACCAGGGTGTATCGTTTGTCGTCCGCAGTAAACGAAATGGTGTCATCCGTCGTATCGCGACCCGGGCCGGGGACGATTTCGATTCCGAGCTCGGGGTAACTGATCTTTTGCATTGGGCTCCTTACCAACGGAAGCGGTCCGAACCGAGCCGCTCGAGCAACGATTTCATGAGCGCGTCTTCATCAGCTTCTGTCGGCGCCTGATACGTGACCGAGAACCGGAGGAACGCCCCGGCGTTGTCCCAAGGGACGGTGCAGACGGAGCGTTCGCGGATCAGGAACTGTGAGCAGTCTTCGGCGTTCTGAAATTGCGGTCCGTTCTCGACTCCTTTTGGCGCCGGGACGTAGAGGAAATACGTTCCGCCAGGCATCTCCGCTTGGAAGCCAAGTTTCTGGAGCGTTTGGACAAGCTTTTTCAGCCGACGCTCGTATTTCGTGCGGATGGCCGCGGGAATGCTTGGATCTGCGAGCGCTTCGGAAGCCGCCTTCTGAATAGCGATGAACTGACCGCTGTCGCTGTTGTCCTTTACATCAGCAAATGCGCGAACGACATTTTCGTTTCCGCAGACGAAACCCAGGCGCCAGCCGATCATGTTGAAGCCTTTGCTCATCGAATGGACTTCGACGCCGACCTCTTTCGCGCCGTCGATCTGCAAAAAGCTGAGCGGTTTGCGGCCATAGGTTAGCATCATGTGCGCAGCGTCGTTGACCACCACAAGCTGATGATCGGATGCGAACCGAATGACCTTCTCAAAGAAGCTCGTCGGCGCCAGCGCGCCGGTCGGGCTATTCGGATAGTTTACGACGAGCAGCTTTGCGCGGTCGGCCACCGCGTCCGGAATGTTCTCCAAGTCCGGTAGGAAGTTTCGTTCTTTGGTGAGAGGCAGGTTGTATACTTCGCCTCCGTAGTACTTGGTATACGTACCTGCAACCGGATATCCCGGCACCGTCATGATCGTGATGTCGCCCGGGTTGATAAACGCGGCGGGGAGCATGCCGAGCGCCGGCTTTGAACCGATGCAGTGGTTCACCTCGGTCACTGGATTCAGCGAGACGCCGAACTCACGCGCCATGAACTCGGCGGCGCGATCTTTGTAGAGCTGAATGCCGTTGTCGGCGTATCCACGATTCTCAGGATTATCGACCTCGCGCTTCATCGCGGCGCGGACGGCCTCCGGAGCCATTTCATCGTTTTCTCCGATTCCGAAGTCGAGGAGCGAGCGCTCAGGGAAATCGGCGAGCGCGGCTCGCTTTGCCCGTTTGATCTTCTCGAATTTGTAGATCTCGTTCGATTTGCCGTAGCCTTTCCCGCCAATGCGTTCCGCGTAAAGGTTTTCCCAAGTCAGTCCCGCCATAGTCCATCCACGGTTGTTGCCATCCTCAAACGCCGGTCATACTACAAGAAACCTCGCTCGTCCGCTACGGGATGACGAGCCCGTCTGCCGCCGAAAAGAGAGTTTTTTGGCTCAGCAGATTTCGGCGAGTGTGTTAGAGAAGGGACATGCTCAAACGGCCGCGCCTCAGCGACATCTTGGGGATGATCCTCACCTTTGTCTTGCTCTATTCGCACGGGCCGATCCTTGGCGACCCGGGAGTGGGTTGGCATCTCCGAACGGGTGAGTGGATTCTGAAAAATTACGCGGTTCCCCGGTTCGATCCGTTTCTGGAGTCCGGAGTCACGCCGAGGGTCTGGATCCACGACCAGTGGCTCAGTGACGTGCTGTTTTGGGTTCTTTACCGAGCCGGCGGATGGCTCGCGCTCGAGCTTCTGGTTTGTGTGTGCTGCGTCGGCTGCCTCGTGGTTGTCCTGGGCCCGTTCGTTCGCCGATACAATAGATCGGCCGTACTTGTATTCTGTGCGCTTGCCCTGTGCGCAATGGTTCAGTCGGTGCAGTGGTTCGTGCGACCCGTGGTGATCTCGATTCTGCTCTTCTCCTGGGTGTATCAGCTCGCTTGCCGCTGGTTTGAGTCGGAGAAACTCTCGAGAGCCGAGACGTTAGCGCTTCCTATCGTTTTCGCGATTTGGGCAAATCTTCATCCAGCGTTCATATTAGGTCTGTTCGTGTTGTGCTCCGCGATCCTCCTGTCTCGAGTCTCCGGCAGGAAGCATGACGACTGGAATTTCGAGATTGCCGCAGTGCTCTCTGCTCTCGCGACTCTCGTGACCCCATGGGGCGTTGGACTTTACCGAAGCATGATTGCTCTTGCCGGAAGTCCTTATTTCACGAAGCTGAATCAGGAGTGGCTGAGCCCCGATCTGCAGGCTTCCGCCTTTTTCGGTCTGACCATTTTTATCCTCCTTCTCTTGGGGCTGCACTATAGGGAGCGCGGCAGGCCGCTGCACGCGCTCGATCTGTCCTTACTCGGTCTTTTCCTTTTTCTCTCCTTGTTGCAACGCCGCTACCTCCCATATTTCTCGATCGTCGCGGTCGGTCCTTTGCTGAAGCTTCTGAACGAAACGTCGCTTCGGGGCGCTAACGAGCGGCGGCAGTCCGAGCTCTCTCGGGCGTTCGAGCGTATCAGTGAACGAGAGTCGAACCTCCCGCATTCGACTTGGACACTGAGCTGCTGGGTGCTCGCGGCGGCGACTATTATCGGGACGAGAACGCTTCCCGGCGCGAATCCCGAATGGGACGCGCGCTACCTTCGTCTTCCCGACGAAATGCAGAGTGCGCTTCATGATGGACGAGCGGCTCCAATATTTCACAGCCCGGATTTTGGCGGCCAGCTCGTCTGGGATGTTTGGCCGCATCAACATCCGTGGATTGATGACCGGAACCAGCTCCTGGGAGTTTCTCCTTATGAACAGTGGTTCAAAATGGCGAGAGCCGAGCCCGGATGGGAAGCAGCGTTCGACGCTGGATCCTTCGGTTGGGTGCTTACCGAGCGCCGTTCAGCGCTCCGATTCATCTTGGAACGCGACAACCGGTGGCGGAAGATTGCCGATTCTTCGGAGATGGGCATAATGCTTTTTCGGAGAGAGGAGTGATGCATGGACAACTCACAGTTCGAAAGGGAGCTCGCCGAGCTCGAAGCGCATTTTGCCTCAGATCGACCGGAGCTTGAAGTAACGGTTCGCGACAACTCGCTCGGCGTCGAAGGATATGTTGTTGTGTGGAACTCGCGACCGGGGGCGGCGTGCCCGCTCGGCCCATTCGGAAAAGGCGGTACCCGAATTACTCCAAAAGTTTCTCTCGAAGAGGTAAGAATGCTCGCGCAGCGGATGGCGCTGAAGAACGCTGCCGCTGGGCTTCCGATGGGCGGCGCTAAATCAGGCCTTCGTGCGGATCCGGATGCACCCGGATTCGAGCGGATGTATCGCCGTTTCGCCCGTCTGGTGAGCCCGAACCTGCTCGAGAATGGAGGGGTTTTCGGTGGCTTCGGCTTCGATATCGGTGCCCGTCCAGAGCATCCGATGTGGATCTGTGACGAGCTTCAATCACTCCGATGTTTCACCGGCAAGCCGCTCGAGATGGGGGGCACCGACTACGACCGAGAAGGCGTTGCGGGGCTTGGTGTCGCAGTAGCCGCTCGGACAGCGTTCGCGCGGGTTCGCGGATCGATCAATGGGGTGACCTGCGCCATCCAGGGTATGGGCGCAATGGGCGCGGCCGTGTACCGTTTTTTACGTGAGTTCGGAGCTGACGTCCGAGTAATCGCCGATCCCCGATTGGGTGGCGGCTTTCTGCTCCCTGAACAGATTCCGGACGATCTCGACGAGGCGCTCGCGTCTCAACATTTCGCGCACGCAATTGCGTACATCTCGCAACTTGCTCTAAAGAAGGTCCCGATGGATCAGATTCACGCGCAGGATGTGGAAGCCTTTTTCCCTTGCGCGGTACAGGACGTGATTCACGCCGGCAATTACCAGGAGATACTTGCGGAGTGGGTGTTCGAAGGTGCGAACGGTCCCTGTTCGCGAGAGGCGCAAGAGCTGCTCTACCAGAAGGGTATCTGCGTCGTTCCTGACTTCATCGCAAACCCGGGTGGCATTATTGCGGCGTATATTGAGCTGACCTCGAACGTGACGCCGGAAGAAAATGCTCGCACTCGGCGAAAGGTTCAGGAGGCGAAGGAGTACACCGAGATAAAGATCGCGGAGAACGTCATCACCACTATCGAGCTCGCGGCGATGGCTGAGGTATCGCTTGTGAGGGCAGGGAAGCTTCTGGCCCTTCGCAACATGTATCAGTGACGGCGCGACCTAGAATCCGAAGACTGGACGGCGAGTCAGCTAAGCTACGATGATTCCCAGGCTTTTTCGAGGGGTCGCGACGGGGGCTGGGACCTTTTTCTTAGTTGAATTTCCGCAGCCGATTGACGCCTTTCTGCAACTTTGCTAAGTTCCCCGATTACGGCAGCGACGAAAAGCTGTCCACGCAAAAAATGCGAAAATAAATCGATGACTCAATTAATCTAGGCTTTGCTCTAGAACATTATGTCTCACAAAATCGTTCAGCACCTCATTCTTGTGATTACTAGCCAGACTGGGTGCGGGCCGCTTTTTTGAGCGAGTTAAGATTCAAAGCAAGCCCCCGCACCGCCGGGGGCTTTTTTTTTGCTTTTTTTCGTTTGTGCGGCCCGGGCCGCTGCGTGTGGAAAATTTAAGAGGATCCCTGGTGCGATTTTCTTAAATTTCCGCGCTCAAGCTGCTGACGAGTCGGAGGTGTGAAAGCGAACAGAGTCAATTTTGGAGAACGACAATGGTCAAGATGTATACGGACAAGGAGATCGATCAGAAGGCATTGCAAGGGAAAAAGATCGCGGTGCTCGGCTACGGAAGCCAGGGGCGTGGTCAGGCCCTCAACTTGCGCGACAGCGGGTTGAATGTAGTGCTCGGTCTCCGTCCGGGTGGAAAAACATGGGCACAGGCGGAAAGTGATGGCTGGAAGCCGGTTGAGTCCGCGGCTGCGGTGCAGGGTGCGGATGTAGTGGCGATGCTTGTGCCTGATATGGCTCAACCGGCTTTGTATAAAGAAGCGGTAGAGCCGAATGTGAAAAAGGGAGCGATGGTTCTCTTCTCCCACGGCTTCAACGTGCATTACGGCCAAATCAAACCGAATAAAGACATCGACGTTGCGATGATTGCTCCGAAAGGCCCGGGCAAGCTGGTTCGTGACCAGTACGTCGAGGGACGCGGAGTTCCATGCCTTGTGGCGGTGGCGCAGAACGCTTCGGGCCAAGCTCTCGAGCGCGCTCTTGCCTACGGACAGGGCGTCGGCGGTGGCCGTGGCGGAATCATCGAAACGACTTTCGGTGAAGAAACAGAGACCGACCTTTTCGGCGAGCAAGCAGTGCTCTGCGGTGGCGCGACCGAGCTCGTCTGCGCCGGCTGGGAAACACTGGTGAACGCCGGCTACAAGCCGGAAGTCGCTTACTTCGAGTGCCTGCATGAGCTGAAGCTCATCGTCGACCTCCTCTATGAAGGCGGTATCGCGCGCATGCACGAGTTCATCAGCGACACCGCGAAGTTTGGGGATCTGACCCGCGGACCGCGCATCGTTGACCAACACGTGAAGGACAACATGAAGAAGGTGCTCACTGAGATTCAGGACGGCACGTTCGCGCAGGAGTGGATCCTCGAGAATCAGGCCGGCGCACCGCGCTACGCTGCGCTGCTGAAAAAGGATCTGGCTCATCCAGTCGAAGAGGTCGGGAAGGTGCTCCGTTCGCGGATGTCTTGGCTCAAGAAAGACTAAATTTTTCTTGAATGCAGTGTATCTCTTCAACCCCCGCTGCGTCTGAGAACGCAGTGGGGTGAATCATTTCGCTGGGGAACGACGATGCAAAGTAAACTGTTAGTAAAGATGGAGAATAGCGACAAGTGTCTGGAGAACGTGATGGCGACCATTCGCCAGAGCGAGTTTCAGGTGCGAAACCTGAGCGCTCGGCTGTCTCTCGACGAGACGCTCTTCTTCCTGACTGTTGAAGTTGAAGGAAAGACTCCGACCAATATGCTTGCTGATCGCATTACTTCGATGAACGAAGTGCGAGCAGTCGAGCGGGTCAGCGCATAGCTGACGTTTCCTCAAATCTTCTCCGTGCAGAGAATGCGGACATGAAATCTCCATTTTCTGCACGGTCACCCCGTTATCGCTCTTCAATTTCTCTGAGCGCTCGCGGCATCCGCGACATACTTTTGCGTACGTGCCGCGCACTTTAGCGTACCTACCGTTGGTTTCTTCTCGTGAAGAACGCAGACTGACTCTTACGCGCAGCGCTCTCTGAACGCACTCTAGGTTCGTTTCGATTCACCAGCCTGGATGAATCGATCTTTCTCCGCACTTTCGGGCGATGGGCTGAATGCTCAGGCGCGTAAGTGGCGGGGAGCTTCAGTCGGTTAACGCAAGGTTTTTCATCCGACCTCCCCTCCTGTATTTGCGGAGGAACTCGTCATGAGCATGCAGGCGTTCGACATCGTATGTTGTATCGTGTGCGGGATTTTGAGTCTGGCTTTCATCGCCACGTTCTTGCATTGCCTTCGAGGACTGGCGTGCGAACATGCCGATTTCCGAATGCTCTACGTGTGGGGTTCGGCGATAAGTCTGATCTTGGCGATCGCATTCGCTATCGGAGTGATTCCTGAATCTCCGGAACGCCTCGCTGAGCTCGAGAGTGGTGTAGGAGAGCCGGTGACGGTCGAATCGATTGATTACAAGACCGTCATAGAGCCGAACGCGGATGGATTCTCAGGTACGGTCGACAAGGTCTACAGCCACGTCGTTCTCGTGGAGTATCCGCGTGAGCGCTTCATCCTTGAAGGGAAAAAGGAGTGGAAGACCGGAGACATCCGAACGCTACGTCGGAAGGACCTCGGACGGAACGGTGTCGCTCTCAAGTTGGAATGAGTCTTTGCCGCAACAGGTAAGTGCGGGCAGCAAGAAATTGTTGCCCGCGAAACGGGATGGTGGTTATTGAAGCTCCCCCCGCGTGACGTCAAGTTGTAGGACGAACAACAGCTTTCGAATCAAGCTCTCTTTATCGAGTTCATAATTGGTTCTGTCTCGATTCACGATTGTGCGTGAATTGACCTCTCTACGCTTCGGACAATGAGTATTGCCCGCTGTTGTGCGAAGTGGTGGGGAGCTTCAGTCGGTTTTCACAATGTTTTACATCCGACCTCCCTCGCCGCGGAAACGGAGAGATCATGGAACTGGAACTGTTGCTTCGGGCTTTTTTCGCAGGACTGGGTATTGCCTGTGTCGCTGCGATTGCTTTGTGTGCTCGGAGCTTCCGGCGTGAGCCGAGCTCCCGTCAACACATGAGTTTCATCATCGTGTTGTGCGTGCTTATCATTATCCTTTCGAGCGGCGTGGTCTTTCACGAAGGACAACTCTAAAAATGGTTCTCGCTGGAAGATCCAGCGCGCTCTTGAAAGGTGAAAGGTCGCACGATTGCGAGCTCTGTGCGGAGCTGGGTGCGCCACGATCGATAAAATTGGTGTCGGGTAGGGTTTGATACCTAAGACGGGCGGCAACAAGCCTTTGTTGCACGCACGATGAGGTGGTGGTTAACGAAGCTCCCCTCATTGATGCGCGCGCAAGCCGTCGACAGTTGCTTCGAGGTGTACGTTCGAACCCAGTCGCCGAGTTACTTCGGCTTCGTCTCCGTCGTACTGGGCTTCGCCGGCTCCGCGACTGCTTTCGTAGGCTCAGTTTCAGCTGCCGGCGGCTTCAAGCTCTTCAGCGCTTCGTCGCATGCTGCCTTGAGCGGAGTCCCGGGCTTCGCGCTTTCCGAAAGAGTCTTAATCTTGCCATACGCCCCATCTGCGTGCGGCGAACCGATACGCCCGATGAACGTCACCGCGAGGGTCCGAACTTCGTCAGATGGTTGATTCGTCGTTCGGTCGAGAAGATCTACTGCCTGATGAAGATGCGATGCGAGAGCCGGCCGCAGCAGCTTCTGGACGTCGTCCGGCGCCCGCTCGAGCATGCCGTTGTATGTCCGTAAGGCTTGCGCCACCGTTGCGGGATTATTCGTGCTGAGGTGTGGGTCGTCGCTCGGTTTAATCACGGGCGGTGGAAGAGCAATTGTCGATTGTGGGTCGAGCTTCGCGTTTGCCAGCCGCTCGTTAATCCGGGGGATCATATCCGGCGGCAGCTCACGAACCCTTTTTATCGCCTCGAGCACTGCCGCGGGGTTTTGATTGGGCAGTACAAAATAAGATCCATCGGCGCTCATTCCGAAATACATCGGGACGAGCGGCTTCAGTTTCGGGTCGTTCGCGATGCGCTCAACTTCGGGTAAGATCGCGTCTCCGAAAGCCTGAAGCCGTGCCGCTGCCGCCTTAGCGCTGACAGCCGCTGGAAGGAGCGGCTGGGGCCCAGCCGCTGGTTGTTGAGCTGGTTTCTGCGTCGTATCTGTCTTGGGTTCCTGTGCCGCCTGCGCCATCCGGGCCTCGTAAGTAACGTGCGGCGGGATACACCACGCCGTGGTTCACAATACTTACGTTATGCTGCGCTGGGTGGATGCTTGCCTAATACTCTTGCGCGGCAGCCATGTCAGGCCGAGGCTACTCGTCGGGGTCGGAGTCGGACTCATCGGGCTCCGGGTCATCGACGTCTTCGCCCTGAACTTCCGGCGTGACCTGTTCCAAGCCGACACGGGCGTCAAATCCAGGCGGTTGCTGTTGCATGGCGCCTGGGTCGGGGTAGCCCGGTGGAAGCGGAGCAACTGCGCCGGGCGGTGCCGGGGGAGGGGGTGGAAGATCGTTTGGCGCCGGGGGAGTATTAACCCCAGGTGTTCCGTTCGCTGTCGGGCCCCCGCCTTGGAGCTCCTTGAGCTGCTGAGAGAGCTTTTCGAAATACGCGTTCCGCTGCGTGATCTGTTGAGGCTCGATCTGACCGGGCCGAATTGAATCCAAGGTATTTGCGAGAGCCGCTCCCGGAGAGGGTGTGGGAAGTGGAAGACCGGCCTGAGGCGGTCTATTTACGGCCGCAGGCATGGCAGCGATGGGCGGCGGCGCTACCTGAGGCCGTTTTTGCTCGGGCACGTTTGTGGCTGGCGGAACCACCGGCTGCGCTTGCGGTACGGGCGCAGAGTCAGCCGCAGACTGCCAGCCGGCCCACTTGGCCAGGAGCGAGTCTTTGCTGTAGCCCCAAAGGAAAGCGACACACAGCAGACCGACAATAGTGATTGGACCTTTTCCGGGCATTGTCTGGTTCCGATTGGCTTATTTATCTTTCGACGAAATCTGACGACTTACATTAGCAACATAGTGAAATTCCTTAAAGGAATTCCATTACACCGGCGAGCGGTGCGCGTAGCTAAGTCTCTAATCTGCCGGGGATTTCCTTGAGGGGGCGGGCTCGCGAGAAGTTGCGCTTAGCGGCTCGGGGTCTGCTATAATATTTTTTACTGGGCGCATTCGCTGCCCTCGGTTTTGGGTTTGTCGGTTTTCACTCGTAGGTAGGTTTTCTCATGCGCTGCTCAAAGCTCATCTTGTCATTCGCCATCGCTGGTTCTGTTGGCATGGTCTCGACTGCCGACGTCAGAGCCGAAAACTCGAAAGGCTCCATCGAGACAGACCCTCTCGCGTGGCTCAAAAACGATCTGTCGTGCGACCAATTAGTCGACCAAATGAAGGCGCGCTACTCGCCGCTGGGGCCCTTTTCCGAAATGCCCGCAGCAACGAAGGCGGAGCTCCGCCAAGCGCTCGATGTCGTGTGCTCTCCGAAATATGCTCATTGCGCCTTCTCGAGCTGCGCAAAGCTAGCCAAGTTAAATCAAGAGAAAGAGCAGGCTGCCGCGAAGGATGCTCCTCAACCGGCGCTAGTCGTGGCAAAGAAAGGCGGTGCCGAAGTGGGGGACCGGCCGGTCGGGTTCGAAGATCCCGCACAGCTCGACGCACTTGCCGATCAGAGACTGAATCAACTTGTAACCGACCGCCATCGGGCGCTCGAGCGTTCGATCGAACAGGCAGCGAAAGCCGAGCTTGCTAAAAAGCTCGAGTGGGAGCGCATTCAGATGGCGGACGAACAGAAGCTCCGCGAACGAGAGGAGGCCCGGAAGCACGAGGTGAAGTTCGTGAACAACGAGTCGCCGAGAGAGATTATCAGTGCTCCGAAGGATCCGGTTCCTCCGCGTAACAGAACCTCGGCGTCAGCCAAGAAACGTCAGGAGTCGGCGGACGAACAGGAAGCTTCGGTGCCGGACGATAACCGCATCCATTTCGGCTCAACGCCTCCGCCACCGCGCTTTTGAGGCGAGGCGCCTCCCTTTCTTAGGCGAATTAAGGTCAGCCGCGAAACGCAATGAACGAGGCGAAGTTGTACCACTTCGCGTAAAGCTCGACCTCGCGAAATCCTGCCTGCCTCAGGAGATCGACGTTCTCTTCTGTCGACAGCGGGATGAGCACATTCTCAATTGCGTCCCGCTTTTGCGCGATCTCGAGATCGGAGTAACCCCGGCTGCGCTTGAACTGATGATGCATTTCGTAAAGCACGCGGTTGAGAGTTTCGCTGCGGTGGATCACCTTTTCGCTCAGAAGAAGGCTTCCTCCTCGAATCATTCCTTCGTGGATTCGGCGAAGTGTCTCGAGCCGTTCCGTAGGCGGTAAGAATTGAAGTGTGTAATTGAGAATGACGACGGACGCGTTTTCGATTGAGGCGGTTCTCAGGTCTGAGCATCCGAGCTCAATCCGTTCTGTTACCGCAGCGTCTTTCAATTTCTTCCGGCACTCGTCGAGCATCGGCTCCGAATTGTCGATTCCGATGATGCGAATCGAACTGTCCTGAAGCTCCTCGGCGAGGCGGAGAAGGGTAGTCCCGCTCGCACAACCGAGATCATAAACGTTGGTATTGGGGAGGACAAGTCGTTCGGCAAGCTTCGCTGTCGCCTGCTGGATGTCATCGTACAGTGGTACCGAACGGCTGATCATGTCGTCGAAGACCCCTGCAACGGCGGTGTCGAAGGCGAAGCCTTTGACCGTTCCGAGCGGTTTGCTATAGAGAAAATCTCGTTTCGAATCCGACATTTCGCAATGACACCCTATGACCGTAACCTGGCCGCGTCCCGATATCCTCGCTGAATATGCTGATGGAATCAAGCTCAGCGAGATCGACCATGTTCGCACACCCAGGCTAGCAGCGCTCGAGCGACCGCACTGGGCGGGCGCTCGCGACCTGCTCGCGAAGCTGCCGACGGGCGACGAGCTTGACCGACGAGGTCAACGGCCGCAGCTGAACTTTTGCTCAGACGTTGTCCAGATCGGAGCGGACGGGGATCTTACTCCGCAGGAGCACGCTGTTCTGGATGAGCTGATCACGAAGCTGCTGCCCTGGAGGAAAGGACCGTTCTCGCTTTTCGGCCATCAGATCGATTCCGAGTGGCAGAGTAATCGAAAATGGTCCCGTATCGAGCCCTTCCTCGACGATCTCACCGGTAAGCGAGTGCTCGATGTTGGATGCAGCAACGGCTACTACATGTTCCGGATGCTCGGGCATCAACAAGGCGCTCCAGAGTGTCTGGTCGGAATCGACCCGTCGGAAAGCTTCTATCACGCGTTTGAGCTCTTTCAGCGTTTTGTTCGCCACCCCCGAATCAGCTATCAGCTTCTGGGAATCGAGCACGCTGCCCTTTTCCCGAAGTTCTTTGACACCGTATTTTGCCTCGGAATCCTGTATCATCAGCGCGATCCGCTTCGTGCGCTCGAATGGATCCGCGAAGCAATGAAGCCGGGCGGTCAGCTGATCCTCGAGAGCCAGGCTATACCTGGCGACCAGTCATGTGCACTGTTCGCTCCGGACCGCTACGCGAAAGCGCACAATGTCTTTTTTGTGCCTACCGCGGAATGTCTACGGTCTTGGGCGGTTCGAGCCGGTTTCCAAGATGCGGAGGTCGTTTCATATGAGACCGTGACGGTCGCCGAGCAACGCCGGACCCCGCTCGCTCCCTACGAGAGCCTCGCCGACTTTCTCGATCCGGATGACCCGACTCGAACTGTCGAGGGATTTCCAGCCCCTGCGCGAGCGATCGTTGTCGCGCGAGCCTAATCGGCGCACTCAGGTGACCGTTCGCGATGGTTGTGATATCTCAATTTTCTCCCGCCGGTCTTTCCCAGCCAGACTGATCAGACACAGATTTCTTCCTCTTCCAGAAGCGACAGAGCGTTCAGCTCGTGCCGCTGTTGCTTCGCCAAGAGGAGGAGTACCGGAATGAAACGGTTTTTGCCTCCTTCGCAGTTGCATCTTGCAGCGGAGGGAATTCTTTATGAACAGGAAAGCATCCTCGACTTCAAAGCAGCGCACGTGCCTGCTCATGGATGCCGATAAGGCACCGATTGGTGACGATCCGTCTTCACGACTGGACTTCATTATCGTCGAATACGGCACTCAGATCCCGACGCAGATCCTGGCGGCGATGTTCGAGCTCACGAACGGAGCCATCAATAAACGACGACGGAAGCTCAAGCGCATTCTGTCAAAGGATGCCTCCCGGGCGCTGTACCACAAATTTATCCGCCTGGAGCAACCGCCCCAGTTCGAGCGCATGACGCTCGCGGAGAACGGTGAGCTTCGAGTGCTTTGGCGCCGGCTGCGCCACGACTGGGACGAACGTTCGTCAAGCGGATCATTCGACCGCATCGACGAAGTGGTTCGGGAGTATTCCTCCATTTTCCCGCGAGAGGCGATCGCGCGAGCGCTCGACACAACGGGTACAATCATCGGCAACCGGCAGCGAGCCCTCGGATGCTCACTCTCGAAGTCCGAAGCCCTGAAGCTTCGGTGCCGCTTCAGAAAGCAGAATTTGGGCGTCGTGGAGGGAAGCCTTACGGCGCTTGAGCTGCGGAAGGTGATTGCGTACAGGCGTGAGCTGCGGAATGAAGCGGACGCGGCCCATGAGAAGGCGCAACAAGCCAGTAGGAAGCGAGCTCAGGAGCTGCTCGAAAAGCAGCGCAAGGCGAGAGCTGCCTTTCTCGCTGACCGATCCTCGACAAGGCTCTACCGATGTAGCGGCACTTGCGACGAGAAGTGGCCCCGCAACGAGAAATTCTTTCCGAAGAGCAAGCGAACGCGATCGGGATTTATCACGCGCTGTAAGGCGTGTGTGTATCTCTGGCGTCAGGAAGATCGATTGCGCTCGGAGAATCGGCCGAAGCGGAAGTTCGGACGGGTGGTGAAAGGCGGCGACCGCGAACGGCTTTGCGCGTTTTTCCGCAAGCACGGCAAGGAGATCCCTACTGCGGTGCTCAGTGAGCTGTTCTCACTGACCCTTCCGTCGGTATGGGCGCTCCGCAGGGAGAGCGGCAGCGTGCTGAACGCTATGGAGAGCCATCGGTTGAACGACGATTGGCTCGAGCTCGAGGCTGTTCCCTGTTATCCATCCTTGACCGATGGCGGTAATTCGCGCCTTGCCCAGATCCACCAACGGATGAGGCGAGCGCGTGAATCGAATGACGCGCCGCTGTTCTCAAGCTCTGGTGGGAGAGTGACAGTCGGAGAAAGGAGGACCGTCGCGCCCTAAGGTCCAGCTGAGGGGTGCATGGTTTTTTTGCCGGTACACCCCTCAGATTCTTGATGAGTCGTTGTTCGCGACATGCCGAAAGATGAGAGCGTCGCCGGAACATCAGGGAGAACCTGTTTGCCGGCGTTTGACGCTCTACCGATAACGGAAGAATCAAACGAGGCGTTTAGACCTCAAGCCCGTTGACTGCGTAGGCGTGACGGATGGCGTCAATCGCAGTGTCGAACACGACGAGGTCGCCAAGATCTCGAGTGGTCGCACGAAACAAATTACGCAATTTCCAAGTCATGCGCACTCTGCCGGATTGATCGCGAGTGAGGACGCTCGCGACCACCAGAGCCTGCTCGGTCAATTGCCGAGTTTCGGCATCGTGTTCCAACCCTGCGTGCTTCTCTGCATGGAGGCGTATGATCTCCATGAGGAAAGGATGATCCTTGCGCAGAGCGTTCAGAGCAGCGACAAGGTAGCAAACGCGCGTTTGCTGATAGATCCAGAGTCCCAACCAGCGATATCGGCCGCCGGTTATCGTGGATACAAGTCCGTCTAGTACTTTGGACACGACACAACTCCTTTTGAGAAAGTTCGAAAACAATATTCCTGATGATCCAGGGACGTCCAAACGGAGTGCTTGGATGTCCCGAAATCTGCCGAGTCTGCCGTTTGTCAGTTGATAAAGAACGGTTTGAGCGCCGAGGGAAAGGGCGGGAAGTCAGTCGAGCGACGAACCTCCCGGCTCGAATGAGCGATCCCGCCGCTGTCGGGTGGCACGACGATGAGCTAGCCCGAATGGCTATGATCGTACCCCAGGAGATCCTCCGGCGAAATGACGTCCTCCGTTTTCCAGAGGTGTCTTTCACCGAGCACCGGAAGCATCAACCCGTGGTCGGCGGTGTAACGTCCGCCCGAAGAGTCGTATCCGATGGCAGCGGCCTCCTCCAATCTGTGGAACACCATGTTGGCGATGAACAGCCGTGGCCACAGAATGATTGCGGCCTCGCCGTGATTCTTGATCTCGAGCGTGATCTGTCTTGGGCCATTTTCACCGCCGCCGTGTCCGGGCCAGATGAACATGGCGGCCTTGTGTGGGACGAGTCCGCAACGGCCGAGAGTGGATCGGCCGTCGAGTTGGGCGAGCAAGGTGTCCGGCACCTGCACAGCTTCGTGGGTGTGACCCAGCACAAATGCGCCGGGCTCAAGGATGTATCCTGTCGATTCGTCGATCTCGAAGGTGTCCCACTCGAGGGGCTTCTCTGACCTAGGGTCGATCACCTGACCGGGCCGAAGCTTCGCGAGCTTTGTCCCTAGAGAGAGCTGGACCCCGGCCGATTGGAGGTGGTGGCGCGTCATTGGGCGGATCACCAACTCGCGGGAGCGGAGGAGATCAACGATCTGGGTTTGGACAAGGCACATGGGTATCCCTTTCGCAGAGCTTGGTTTTCGAATGCAAAAACGTGCACGCGCGCAGCACACTGCGGACCTACACGTCTCTGCCCTTCGAGGAAGCTCGACTGTTCGGGATGATGAATGGGGATCGTAAAAAAATCTAAAGTAACCTAAGCTCTGTAACTGACTTCCCAAAACTATGTGGATGGTGTGGCGTTCATCCTGGAAAGAGCGAAAGATCGAAATAGGAACGGACCCGCATAATACTTCAAAATGGTCAGAAACGCTAATTGATTGAAAGTTCAGGAGATTTTGATGGGAGCAGGTGAGACGGCCCTCGGGAAAGCGATTAACGCTGAGCGTAAGGCCAAGGGAGTGAAGATCCTTCACACGCACATCGGCGGAGCTGTGCCGCTCGCGGAGCTCTGGCGGCTTGGATCGAAGAGGGGGATTCGCGGTGTTGGTACGCAGCGCAGGTTTATCGACCGGATGCACCTCCGTGCTTCGAATACGGGCGATCTGGACAGCTATCTGAGCGTCTTCGATCTCTCCGAACGTATTCAGGCCGGACCTGAGTCTATCTTCAACTGCACGCTTGCTGCGATTGCGCACGAGGATCGGTTTGCAGGGGTCGTTCAACAAACGTTTGGCGAGCAGCAAGATCGCGTCTTCAATATCGTCGCCCAAGAGCTGCGCCTGAATCCGATCAAACGAACCGCGGCTCACTTGGTCGGCACCCACTATCAGGGCCAATACGACGTCGACGCCATCTTCTCGTCTCTGAACGCAGCGGTGCTCAAGTCGCAGGTCGATTTCGGTGGTGGCCTCGCGGTTGGATTGATCTGCACGTTTGCGCGAGACCTGCCGTATGAAATTAACCTGATTCTCGCGAACAAGATTGCGAAGTGGCGGGAGAAAATCGATACCATCGTCGGCATCGATCTCGCGGGACCGGAATCTGTTCAGTCCTTCGAAAATCCGAAGGAGCTTGCGCAGCTCAAAGAATGTTTCGACATCGCTGCCGGTAAAGATCTCGGTCGCACCGTGCATCTCGGAGAAACGAAGCACACAACGATCAAAATCTTCGCGACGATGATCGAAACGCTCAATCCGCATCGTGTGGCCCACCCAATCGCGGCGGTAAAAGCGTGGTTGAACGAAAAAAACGACCGCGGCATGAAGCTCCTGCAGGAACGTCGGATCGTTTGTGAGATCTGCCCGTACAGTAATCGTCTCACCGGCGCCCTGAATACTCCTGAGGAGTTCAAAACGTTCTTCGGTGCGCTGGACGATTTTTGCGTCGAGTATACCTTCGGTCCGGATTCGCCGGCATTGCAGAATTCAACCCTCGCTTGGGAGCTTGAATGGCTCGTGTCGAACAACGCCTTGAGCGCGGATCAGCTCGAGCGTGCGTTTGCGTCGGCCGATCGAGCGACTTTCATCAAAGAAGAGAAGAGATAGGTCCGGAGCGCACAGAACTGCGCCCGGACCCATCGCGATGAGGACCGGGGCGCGAACCTTACATGTGTGTGAGCCACAGGATGGTTGTAATTGCCGTTCCGGCGACCCAACCGGCGTTGAAAACACACCAGTCAGCCAGAAGCTCGCGTTGGCCGGGGTCAGCGCACGTCTGCAGACTCGTCGCGCATGAATGCCAAAGCATCGCGCACCCGATGCAGGACAATATGTCGAGCTTGAACGACCAGCCGAGCGAAAGAAGCTCGATTCCGGCGGCCAGCGCATAGTTTTCGCCGAGTGTCACTCCGTAGAACATGATGGGATAGAGCAGAACTGGATCCCATTTCCGGAGCCGGGGCAGGAAGCCGACCCATTTCAAGATCCCGACGATGAGCATTCCGCAGAGCAGTCGGACCACGATCTTCACCACTTCGTTCGATGGATCCCAGAACGCGAACGGCGCGTTCACGAAGAGAAAGACCTGGAGGATCGCAACCCCCCAGACCTTCGCCATCGCAGGCGGCGCGATGAGGAAGGCGGCAGAGAGACCCCACATCACGATGACCATTGTGGTGGTCGAGTCGAGGCTACCGAGAGCCGGGAAGCGGATTGCCGGACCCGGATCCCAGAGGCCGAGCTGATGAACGACATGGATGAGAAGCCCGAGAAGGCTCAGACCGATCATGAGCCGGCGGTAAAGACGAGATCCCACGAGACACCTCCTTGAAGGAGAACCTGAATGAACATTTGTTCCGTACGCTCGGAACTTCCGGGAAGGCCGGAAGCCCCGAGTGAAGATTCGATTTCACTTTTTTCGTTGAGAGAGAACTACTTCGAACGCCCGATGGGCGGATCGGTCGAGAAAAAATACAAGCGGGCACTGTTCTGAAACCAGAACAATCTGGGTGTTGCCCAGGTCGTGAAAACCGACACCCGCTTGTATGACCGGCGCTTGCGCTCAGTCAATTTCTGGCCGTGTAGCCATTCCGATCGAGGAGCTGGACCCAGTTGCGTCGATAGTCCGACGAGAGGGCCAGTGCTTCTTCCGGCGATCCGACGAATTGCACGAACCCGTGTTCGTGTGGACCGATGTGGCCGCGATCGCGCCAAGTTTGCATGGCCTGCTTCATATAGCTCCAGATCGGGTCAGAGCCGATCATCGTGACCGGCGGAATCCAGCCGAGACGGTCGGAAAGTGAGCCGAACCGCCCGAAGACGTCCGGGTTCTCCGAACCGGCGCGGATTCGATTCACGCCGAGCTTGATGCGCGACGTCAGCTCGAGAGCCGAGCCCCAGCCGCCGAGAAGCGCGCGGACCTCTTTGGCCCACGAGTTGAACCACGCGAATCGGACGAACAGGCCGCCCCAGTTGCTGAACACGAAATCACGGTCGATATCAGCAGGACGCTCCCAAGGAAGTCCGATGGAGTTTCCGAGGCAGAGGCAGATCGCGTCGAGACGTGCGCGCTCCTCGATGAAGCCGAGTGCGTGTCTACCCATGACGCTGTCCAGACCGCCGCTTCCGTCCATCGCCCACATGTTCATCGCCGCCGACCCCTTGCCGAGCACGCTCGCGGCGAGCATGTGCGGATGGTCTTCCGGGAGATGATGCGCGCCATAGGCAGCAGCGCAGTAGTACAGATCGCTTGGCGCGATGCAGCTCTCGGCCAAGCCCTCGAACAGCAATCCCTGCTGGCGGGCCGTTTTCGCGATGTGTTTTCGCGAGACCTGCCGTTGAAGAGCCTCGAAGCTCTCGATCTCGGGGACGCGGCGAGCCGTCTTGTGCTCATCCCATGCCCGCCGTCGCTCCTTCGCCCAACGGACGACATCGTCGACTTTCGGCATGAATTGAACGAGCTCGTGCTCTTTGCGCTCGACGCTCACGGTGCCGAGTTGTGCGAACGTCTCGCACGCTGTGCGCATGTATCGCCATTCCTCGGCTCCGCCGACGCAGATGATGCGAGGAACCCAGTGGATCCGAGTGACCGTGCTCCCGAGCCGAAGCCCGAGCGGCACCTGGTCAGGCGGGATCTTCCCCTGGAACTGGATGCGCTGCACGACGCCAGCCGTTGCCTCGGCGACGTTCGGTCCCCCTTCGAAGGACACGAAGTCGCTTCCGAGTCCGCCCATCCAGTCGAAGTGATTGGATGTCGGGATCGACTCGTCGAAGAGTCTCTCGCTCCGACCACGGGGTTCATTCAACGCGGACGTCCCGACATTGATGCACCGCGGTGTAGATTTGCGTTTCGCCTGCGGGTCAGTACGATGACCTGCGCGATGACCAGCGGCGGCCTGGTAGCCGATGCTGCGCTCGCTCCCCGCTCGGACGACGATGTCGATGCCGAGCTGTGCAAGCCGCTCTCCGAGCTCGTAGGCCCACTTGAGCGCCGGGTGATCAGGGGGAAGTTCTGCTGCGCCGAAGATGGCGATCCGGTAGAAACCGTGCCGCCGCGCGAAGTACGTGTTCTGCCACTGAAGGTAGCAGTAGTACTGTGCGTTCGCATTTTCGACGAGTGTGCCGAGATCCACGTCCACGACGCGACGTGCTCGCTTGCTGAGGACTTGAGTAGCCATATCTGTAACCGAACCTTTCTTGATGTTTCCTAGTGAACAGTGCCTCACGGTGCGAGGCGGACGGGCGCGCGTCCGCTCGATAGTGAGGCAGTGAGTTCTGCTACTCGAGGAAGGTCGGAAGAGAGCGAAAGGTCGGACTACTTTGAGCCGACCAGTTGCGACGTGAGGCACGTGCGCACGATCGTGCTGCCGAAAGCCACTATTGGTGATTCGTTTCGGCTAGTCCAGCTTCAAACTGCGTCGAACAAATTTCTCATCGATTCAAACTATAAATGCTCCAGAATCTCAGTGAAAAGGTTCCGGCACACTTGCAGTGGCGCGAGTGCGCCGGACCTTTCGACTGTGTTTTCTGCTCCGTTCGTTTACGCAAACGGATAGGGAATCAAGCAGTCGTGATGCGTGGTGCCCGCGGGCATGTACGGAGGGGCAATTTTTCGGGAGCGTGTGGTGCCTCGTCCGTTACGAGATTCGTCGCGCAGCAGCGAACACGTTTCGATCGCGACTTCGATGAACTTCTGCCGAGTCTCCTCGTAGAACTTCCGCGCGGAGCCGCGAAGCTTGGGGACATCGTACGGCGGGATGTCTGAGATGAAGCCCAGAAATCCGTAAGCCGTTTTGCTTGCCCAGGCAGCGCGCGCGACCTCGGAGCCTTCCATGTCGACGGCGGCGGGCATCGATGCCAGAATTCGCGAATACCACTCCGGGTCGACGACCCAGTGTCGGAAATCGACCGAGGTCAGAGTTCCGCTTTGGCAGTGCTCTGTGAAATTCTCCCATTTGTAGATGTTCGCGAGCGCTTGCTTCATTGCTCGCTGAACTTCGCCGATCGGGGAGATCTGTGCTGCTTCGGGGACGAGATATCGCGAAGCTCCGCAAAAAGTTGCGAAACCTGAGGCGATGACGACGTTCCCGATCGCCTGTCCCTGTCCCGTGCCGCCGACGTGTCCGAACATCGTAACGACTTCCGGCCGTGCCACTGCGCAGAGTGCGAGCGTGGCAGTTACTGCGTTGGGAGCACCGACGCCGATGTTGACGAACGTGATCCCGTTCGTGTCGTCGTCGCCCACGAGATGGAACGCAGGCATCTGCCATTCGCTGCCCGACTGGTAGCCGTCCGGGATGACGAGCGCCTTGTATCCGCTACCGGCGGTCCTCGCGAGCTTCCGACCCAGGGTGATAATCGTCTTCTCGTACTTCTTGTAGTTGAAGAGAACGATGTATTTCTGAGTCTTCGTTGGATCGGTTCCGGTGTAATGACGCAGCGCTTCCCAGTAGTAGTCGAAAAGTGGAGCGTCGTAGGGGCTCAGGAGGAATCCATTCCGCCGCTCCTTCGCCGTCTTGAGAACTCGCGTGTAGCCGGCTCGAGCGAAGGTGCCGAGCTCGGCTTGTTGTGTATCGTCGAACTGCGGAAGCTCGTATTCGACCGGAATGGGTTCGTTGCTGAGCCCGAGCGCAATCCTCGTTCCAGGGTAATTCCTCAGGAGCGCGGAGAGATTCTCGTTGTAGTAACGCCGCTTGAACTCGACGCGGCTGGCAGTGTGGGTGTAGATGCCCGGTCCGTTGTACACCGCGCCGTGCGTGACGCTGTTCGCGATGCGTCCTTTCGGTTCGATTTTGAGAGCGAACTTCGGATAGTACGCCGACACGAACGCCGGAGGTTTCTTCCGCTTTGCGCCGCCGTTGCACGCCTCATGAAGGATGCGGCGGTTTGTCGCTTCGATTTCAATCGCACGCTCGACTGCCTCTTCGGCATCGTTGTGCCATGTCACTTGTGTCATGCCGACTTGGGACAAAGAATCGCGGGCCATTTTCGCCGCCTTTCTCGCAGTGAAGGATGTTTGTGAGTTGATGGTACGCGGCTCCGCCAGGAGCAGCTGACCATCAACTCAAAACGCTCACCCACGAACTCGGAGCAGGCGAATCAGAACTTGCAGAACCTAAATGCAAGTGTACCGATATAAATTCGAAAAGAGATCTTTTTGCGCCGTGGGGTTGGTTATCCATCCCTGCCGCCCACGTTCGGTGGTCCAGTTCTTTCTGGTAACTCAGGACGCGGAACGAGTGTCGGCGTTGCCGCCGCTTGCTCGGAGTCGACGCCGCGATCCCGGGATGTCCCAAGTCTATACAGTAGCGAAATTGACACCGTGGCGACTGGTCCGATGCGATTATCAACAGCAGTAATTTAGGCTGAAATACCAAGCTTTGCAACCGCGTGGTATTTACGGGGAAAAGCGGGCGGTTGGTCTATCGCGGCAATTTGAGCGAGTGAGGCTCATTTAGGGTTGAGCCTAAAAGAACCTCATCGCCGCTCAGCAGGATGCGCTAAAGCGAACAGGCTAGTAGACGCGCGTAGGAGAGGGTCGCCTCTTGCAGCCACTTTCCACAAATGCACGCCAATCATCGGCGAGTTCCCTATGGTAGTAGCCGAAATCGACGCGGTCGAGCGCCAAGTCGATACACGCCATTTCGATCGCCTCCATGCTGACACCCGCTTTAAGATCGACCTCTCCGTGCACTGGGCACGACATGATGATGTCAGTGCCGATGCAGAGCGGGACTTGCACTTCCTTGAACAGTTGCATCACCGAGTCCGGGGCGCCGTGTCCCTCACAAAACTTCGAGAGCGGCTGCCACTTCGAAGATTCGGGGCGCCGGAGTACCGTACACACAGTGAAAAGCTCGATCTCCTCGAGCCGAATATGTTGCGACAGCACTGGATGCTCTTCGATTGCAGCTTCGCGGATAATTGCGTCGCCGTGAGTTTCAAACCCGCGCTGGCCGCCACCCGGGAAGAGGTAGCCGTCAGTCTTTCTGTTTCGCTGCAGATAGACTGAAGTCATGTTGTGCGGCTGATACGCAATCAGCGTTACCGTCGTGAGACGGGGTCGCGTGTATGCCAGGAGCTCGAGAACTTCTGCTCGTGTGAAGGTCGCCTGAGTAGCGAGCCCGTCAGGTCCGAGGTTCATGGTTAGTCTTTCTAGTGAGAGTATCTCGCCGACGGCGAGTGTGAACCGTTGTTAACCGGGTAATTCCTAAATGGCCTTACTCAGATGTGGACCGAAAAAGAGCTTTCGAACGATAGGGGAGATTTCTGATAATTTGTTAGCATAAAAGGTCGTGCGGAGCCAGTGTATTCTTGACTTGATTGTCCGGTTAATGTAGTAGTTCGCACGTCCAGGTGAACTCGCCTCGGTCTCTCCAACCGCCCGAAAAAACAAGATACACCATACACTGCGGTCCGCAGTCCTCGCTTCTGCCGACCGCGGTTGGGTCGTTGACCACACCAAGGTTTTCCATTTCTGCCCGAGCCCTATGGAGAAATCATGCTTGCCGACATTCCATACTACAAGCTGCTGCCGACACTCTTTCACGCTGAGGTCGCAGCGTTCCGCGGCCGAGCGTTAGCCGATCAGCTTCTCCCGCAATTTGTTCGAACGCTCGAGCTCGCTGCACGAGAACGCGCGTGGGCGATGTTCGGCAGCGCGCAGGACTCCGCAGTCCGAGAGGACGTCATGAAGTTTCTTCACGCGTTCTACGCTCTCCTTATTCGAGCCGGGGATTCCGGCGTCAACGGATACCATCCGAAAGGGTATCTGTGGCGCTTCTCGCGCGATTTCGCCGACCTGATCGCCGCCGCTCCTGCGACAGGATCCAAGCTGTTTCTCTGTCCGGGTGATTTCGGTCCGTCGTTCACTGGCACACCGGCAGTCGATGTTGGACATGAGGGGTGCGTCACGCCACCGCTCCTGGGCCAAGCTGTTCGCTGTCCGGCGATGTGCATGATCGGGACGCGTGGCGCGCTGTTCACGCCGTTCGGAAAGGGGGGCAACACTGAGCTCGCCTGTCACCGTGAGTGGATGCAGGTCCGCGGATGGAGCATGTCACCGTTCACGGGCTGGCCGGACGACAAGCTTCCTCGCCGCTTCCTAATCGACTCGCAAACGAGCGGGGGCTGGTATTTCGAGGCTCAGCGAGCTCTCGTCGCCTCCTGGCTCGAAGTCAAGTCGCTGTATTCGCATGATGTTGCCGATCACGGTCGCCACGAGATGATCATCCGCGTGACCGGCGGCACTCGCGAAACCGATGAGTCGTCATATCCCGTGGTTGAGGAGTTCGAGACGTACTCGGCGGCCGCTGAGTTCGTCTTCGCCCATGGAGCCTGACGCTCTTCGGGGGGATTTTTTCGCAGGTTGGAGTGGAGACCCAACCTGCGGATAACTTTTTCTTAGTCGACACCTAACTTTACCGTCGGGGGTCTGTATGGTAGATTCTCGACGAATTCGCAGAGGTAAACTCTGCGCTGCTCCTTTCTTACTCGTGCCGCCGTGTAGAAGCGCAGACTTTTAATTCTCACGAGTCAGAGCTGTCCTGAGCCCTTCGTCCGTTTTCTCATATTCATCGTTACAGCTTCTTCGTTATCGCGATTTTTCGTCGTCGGGACGCCGCGGCAGATTTGAGTCGTCGGAATGGTCGGAAGACCTTCCAGGTTCACACTGAGGTTCGGGTGTCTCGCCGTTCAACGCGAGCGCCCTCCAAGAAGAAAGAAGTACGATGACGGATACTACCACCACCGAAACGCCGCTCAACGGCGAGGACTTCGGCGAGCCTTACATCAAGGCCTTGATGGAACAGACTGCTGACGGAGTTTTCCTCGAGGACCAGGTCCTGACTCCGAAGCTTCAGCGCTACCTTTGCCCGCTGCGCGGGAAACGGGGCGTCGACCTCGGGTGCGGCTATGGCATGAACACGCGGCGCATTCGTCTGCTCGACTGCCCTGATTCGGGGGCGGATTCGTGCAACGAGGTCGAGATGATCGGAATCGATCATTCGGAAGAGATGCTCCGGCACGCAACGAAGCTTACCGATCCGGCTCTCGGGATCGAGTACCTGATGATGAGCGCCGCTCAGTTGCGATTTCCGGACCAAAGCTTCGACTTCGCGACCAGCGCGTTCGTCCTGGAGAACATGCCGGACCAGGTGGTCCGCGACGGGTTCCACGAAGCCTTCCGTGTGCTCAAGCCCGGGGGCCGATTCGTGGTGGCGATGGTCCATCCGACGTGGTTCCTGATGGTGTCGGGCCGCAAGGACATCGATCCTCTCGAGCGTTACCGCAGGTACGGCAAGCTGCACGTCGTGATTACCGAGCAAACGGCTGATCACACGTACACTCGCAACTACCGCCCGCTTGAGTGGTACATCAACAAGGCCGTCGATGCGGGCTTCGCGCTTCACCGGATCAAGGATCTTGCGATCCCCGATGTCCCCGAGCTTCCGGCCAAGTATCACGCCAAGCGCGGGTTCCCGGTGTTCTGCCTGATGGTGCTCGATCGCAAATAATCGCAAATAGCCGTCCGCCCGTGCGGTTCAGGCTCTTACAATGCCATGGATTGGCGGTCTCGGTCTTCCGACCAGGCCGCGTCCTTAGCGAAACCGCTGAGCGACGCGAGCAGTTCCCTCTCAGGATGCAGATTTTCCATTTTTTAACGGGTGCGATTTTGTTAAAACGTCGCACTTCTTGTAGTATCCCCTCCACTCAAATGGGAGTCGATTGATGACGCGCGAGAGAGACGAAGAGCAGTCTCGGCCGAAGAAGTATGCAAACGCGAGGAAGCGCTCCGCGAAGACGGTCGATGTGCGCTCGGAGAGCAGCAGCACCGCTTCAGAAGAGTTGCCACCCGAGCTCGTTGTGCGCCTCGATTCACCACAGGTGAATGCGACGATTCTCAGTGATCGTGTGTCGCTGCACGGTTGGCTGCTTGCAAACGAAGCCGAAGCCACGGCAATCGTCTCCGATCCCGCCGCGATCGAAGTCCTCGTCGGTGAAGACCGCGAGCGCGACCAATCGTTGTATTCCGGTATGACCTTTTTCGGGCATAACCTTCGTGAGGATCATACAGCCGTCGGAGTGAAGCTCGAAAACTTCGAGCTTGTCGAGGTCGACCCGCTCAAATACGGACCTCTGACGGACCGGTCACGACGGCCGTACGACATCCGAGGGTCTCTCGTTCTGCGCTCGATTGTTGCAGCGCTTGGGAAGTCTCCGCGAACGTTTCGCGTGAACCTTCGAATCGCTATCGGCTCTCGAGTCAGCATATCCAATCCGGGTGTTTTCACAGTTGTTCCGCGACCGACGTGGTTGGATGCTCGCGGCGGATTTTCTTTTCCGATTGCGCGCACCGTGCACAGCAACTTTTTGATCATCGAAGGGTGGGCTCTCAAGCTTAACGATGCTCTCGAGTCCGTCGAAATTTTCTTCGGCGAACATTCAGTCGGGAAGGCGCGCATTGGGTTGCCGAGCCCGGACGAACATGCATCGCTGCCGGACCCGGAAGAATCGGCGCACTGCCGATTTTCTCTCGTGTGCTCACGTAAAGAGCTCACTCCTGCTGCGGTTGCTACCGATTTTTTCGAGGAGAGCTTCAGTATCTCCGCACGGTGCCGATTCCATTCCGGGCATGAAATGGTTCTCGCTGGGCCGCAGTTTCGCTGGGCCGCTCCGCTCGAAAGCGCTTCTCCGCATGGCGAGATCGAAACAGTTCGGATGGCACAGGAGGGCTTGATCGAGGTTCGCGGTTGGGTCGTCAACCCGGTGTCGAGCCCGCTCCGGTTCTTTTTGGAAGGAAGGGCTTTTCGAATCGAGCTCGCTGAGGGTGCTCAGCTCAAGCGGGAGCCGCGACCTGACATCACGGCTGATTTTGCGCCAGAAGATCGGCTGAATCGGCCGGGATTTGTATTCCACGTCCACCCAGAAGCGCTCGGAAAATTCCCCGGGGTTCCGCGAGTTGTGGTGGAGACCGCAGATGGCGCGTCCCGTGCCGAGATCGGTCCGCAGGAGGCTTGGGAAAACATCGCATCCCGCATTCAAAACGCCCTCAAGCTCGATGCAAAAGAGAAGCTCAAGGCGGAGCTCAGCAAGAAGCTCTGTCGCCGAGGATTTCGCAAAGACTTTGCACCTTCTCCGACTGCTGCACCTGCCTCTCAAAAGCTCGAGCGGATCCTCGTCGCATCACACAATCTCGCCGCCGTGGAGGGCGCTCCGAAAGTGCTTTCGCAGATTGTGCGGAGCATTGTGGATGCAGGGCAGGACCCGTCACAGCTGCGAGTCGTTACAGCGCATGATGGACCGTTGCGCAAATTCTACGAAGGGCTCGGTATCTCTGTGCAGGTCATTGCTGAGCTTGGGTTGTTCCAGCAAACATGGGACCGATACCAGCACGGACTCGCCGCCCTCGAGCAATTGATGGGAGACTTCGCTCCACAGCTTGTTCTCGCAAACGTCATCGATTCATTCTGGGCAGCCGACTACGCAGCCCGGGCGGAGATTCCGTGCTTCTGGCTGCTTCACGAGAGCGTGGAGCCGAAAGCACATTTCCAGGATCTCGAGCCCCAGCTGCGCCTTGCTTTCTTGGAGCGCATCGCCACTCCGCCGGATCGCGGCGGACCGCGGCTCGGCTTCGTCGCTGAGAGCACGAGAGCGCTTTTCGCCGAGCTCCGTCCGCACGATGAAGCGATCGTCATCCCGAACGGCGTGGATCTGCAAGCCATCGAAGAGCAGAAGAAGAAGCTCTTTCGGGCTGCAGCGCGAACGGCTCTCGACCTACGTTCTCAGTTTGTCGTGACCATCGTTGGAACCACGACTGCGCGGAAAGGGCAGGATACGTTCCTGCGCGCTGCGCGGCGTCTGATGGATATCCAGCGAGGTACCGAATTCAAGTTTTTCGTGGTCGGCGCTCGAGATATTCCGTTTCTCTCCGAGCTTCGTCGCTTGGCGGACGAGCTCCGACTCAAGTCTCGTGTGATTTTTGTCCCTGAAACGACTGACATCGCCAAGTACTATATCTCATCTGATGTGATGGTTGTCGCTTCGCACGAGGAATCGGCACCGCTGGTCTCCCTTGAAGCGTTCGCCTATGAGCGGCCTTTGGTTTCGACCGCGGTATATGGCCTGGCTGAGCAGGTGACACATGAGGTGAACGCATTGGTGTTTCCGCCGGGAGATGCTGATGCGCTGGCCGCAGCGATAGGACGCCTCGTTTCCGACGCCGAGCTTCGCGACCAGCTCGTACGCGGGGGAGTAGAGACAGTCCGCGAGCGCTTCTCGCTCGAGCTTGCGAATAAGCGATTCCAAGAAGAGCTGCGAAACACCTTCGAGCTCTCTCGCGCCCGGCCCCGCAAAGAGCACTGAACCCCGCGAAAAACTTGACTGGCGCCGACCCAGCGGCTAATCCTTCGCATACTCAGCTGCAACGAGAGCGGCTCGAAACCATTTCTGAGTTTTTCCGTCTTTTGGCCCGATAGCCAAGTGGTAAGGCAGAGGTCTGCAAAACCTCTATACCCCGGTTCGAATCCGGGTCGGGCCTCCAAAAAATTCTCAGAACGAAGCGCTTGGTTCGCATCGCGAAGAGCTTGGGGGAGCCCCCGGCGTTTCGAGAGATCCTCGGGATTAGCCCGGAGGAAGTTGTAGTTGTTGAGCGTTGGATTGCAAATCGGTGGGTAGGATATGACTTACGTTGTTACTGAACCGTGTATCGGGACCAAAGACCGCTCCTGCGTTGAAGTTTGCCCGGTCGATTGTTTCTATAACCATCCCGCTGCGGACCTGAACCAGAAGGTCAGCAAAGAGCCTGCAAAGGCTGGTGACACCGGTATGTTGGTCATTCACCCCGACGAGTGCATCCATTGCGGCGCCTGCGAGCCGGAGTGTCCGGTGGAAGCGATCTTCGAAGACGACGATGTCCCGGAAAAGTGGACCGAGTTCGTGCAGCTGAATGCAAAGGTGACCGAGGGCTACTCCGACGAGCAGCTCGACGCCAACAGGGTCACCTCCAAGGACTAAATCGGTAGCAATTGCGGCTGTTAGCGCGGTGTTCGAGCACTGGCTGCAAGCCGCCTTGCCTAAACTGCCGAAATATAGCATAAAGTTCCCGTTAAATTTCGCCGGATTCGCGAGCGAAATTAATATCTATTAATTTCATAGTTAATTGGCTCGACATGCCGGTTGTTATCGTTATCGGAGTGCAGTGGGGCGACGAAGGGAAGGGGAAGGTCGTTGACTACCTGACCGAACAAGCTCGTCTCGTGGTTCGTTTCCAAGGCGGAAACAACGCCGGGCATACAGTGATCGTCGAAGGACAGAAGACAGCTCTTCGATTGATCCCCTCCGGCATCCTCCGACCCGGCACGCGCTGCTTGCTCGCCTCGGGAGTTGTCGTCGACCCGGCGGCGCTCCTCGAAGAGATCAAAACTCTCCAAGACATGGACATCGCTGTCACGGCGGAACGGCTTGGGATCGCCCCGGAAGTGAATCTGATCCTGCCGTATCACAAGGCGATCGATGTTGAGCGTGAGCGATTGCTCGCGGATGCGAAGATTGGAACCACGGGTCGTGGTATCGGTCCCTGCTACGAAGACTCCGTTTCCCGTGTCGGCGTAAAGCTCGCAGATCTCTACGATCCCGAGATGCTCGGGAGGAAGATTCGGCTGAACGTCGAGATGAAAAACCGTTATCTGAAGTCGGTGCTCGATTCTGACATTCAGTTCTCAGCCGAGCAGGTGCTCAGCGATCTGAACGAGCTCGCGGACCGTCTGCGTCCGTATCTCGCGAATGTCAGCCTGGAGGTTGATGCGGCGAAAAAGCAGGGCGCGTTCGTTGTTTTCGAGGGGGCACAAGGGTGTCTGCTCGACATTAATCACGGTACGTATCCATTTGTTACCTCTTCGAACACGCTCGCCGGATTCGCTTGCGTGAGCGCCGGGTTCGGTCCGAGCGCCGTCGATCAGGTTCTCGGAATCTGCAAAGCGTACTCGACTCGCGTCGGCAGCGGCCCCTTCCCAACAGAGGATCTGACAACCGACGGCGACACCCTCCGGCGGATTGGTGCAGAGTTCGGGACGGTCACCGGACGTCCTCGCCGCTGCGGATGGTTCGATGCAATGGCCGTTCGCCGAGCCATTCGCTTGAATGGGATCCACAGTATCATCGTGACCAAGTTGGATGTGCTGAGCGATTTTGCAACGGTGAAAGTGGGCGTCGCATACACCCTCGATGGAAAGTCTCTTCCCGATCTCCCGGTCTGTGCCTCGGAGATCGAGCGTGTTAAGGTCACCTACGAGGAGCTACCCGGCTGGCAAGCCGATATCAGCGGAGCGCGATCGTTTGAAGAGCTACCGCCGAATGCACAGAAGTTCCTCCGCAGAATTGAAGAGCTTACTTCGTGCCGGGTCGGTGGTTTCTCGGTCGGTCCGGAGCGCGATCAGACCATTATCACCTGTGCGGAGCTGAAACAGTTCTCGCGCTGCTGAGATGCGGCCGCAGAGAGCCGCAAGAAACTCGATGGAGCATTCGTGAAACAATCGAGCGCCAAATTGAAGGAAGGAGCAGCTCGCGAGCCGCGGGCTCTCGTGCTCGTCGTCGACGACGAGGCGAGCATCTGTTCGACCCTTACCGGGGTCTTGAGCGACGAGAATTTTGCGACCCTGACGGCCCATGACGGATTGGACGCCGTCCTCAAAGTTCAGAGCTTCAAGCCGGATCTCGTTTTCCTCGATATGTGGATGCCAGGCTCAGACGGTATTGAGACGCTCGAGAAGATCAAGCAGATCTCCCCGTCGACCGAGGTCATTATGATCTCGGGTCATGCCACCATCTCGAATGCCCTCGAAGCGACAAAGCGGGGAGCGTTCGATTTCATCGAAAAGCCGCTCGGCATCGAAGCGGTGCTCGAGTCGGCCGAACGCGCCTTGGACCGTCGCCAGTCTCAGCGAAGTCGCGAGCGCTCCCCTGAGCGTGCGACGCCTCGCCAGGCAGAAGAAAGCGGAAGAAACCCTTCACTCCTGGCGCATCCCGGCCTGCTCTCAAAGACGCTTCGAGGGCGAAACCTCGGACAACGAACGCTCAAACAGAGCGTCGTTCTCTACGGCCATGCGCTTCATTCGGGGCAGAAGAGCGGACTCGTTCTCGAACCGCTCCCGCTCGATTCGGGCATCCACTTCGCGCGAATGGGCGACTCTCGGGCTGTCCCTGCGTACGTGGATTATGTCGAGTCGACGGACCTTGCGACGACACTCCGTTCAGGGGACACGACGGCGGCAACCATCGAGCACCTGATGGCCGCGCTCTCTGCTTATCGAATTTCCAATCTGCTGGTGAAGTGTAATAGCGAAGTCCCGATCTTTGACGGATCCGCGAAAGAGTTCTGCTCGGTTATCGAGTCTGTCGGCATCGAAGAGCAGGGCGGTGAGTGGTACGAGCTCGCCATCGACGAGCCGCTTACCTTTCACGCCGATCAAAAGAAGCGCTCGAGCGGTGTCGAGGATCTGGTCAACGAGACCATTACCTTTGAGCCCGGCGAAGGGTTCTCTGTCGTGTACGAGCTCCAGTATCCGCACCCCATCGGGCGCCAGCTTGTGGAATTTCGCCTCGATGGCCCCGAAAGCTTCAAGAACGAGATCGCCCCGGCTCGAACATTCGGCTTCCTGAAAGACATCGAGCGCCTCCAAAAAGCAGGGCTTGCAGCGGGCGGACGTCTGGACAACTTCATCCTCATCGGTCCCGAGATCATTTTGAACACCGAGCTCCGGTTTCCGGATGAGCTCGCTCGCCACAAGATTCTCGACATCATGGGCGACCTGTCGCTCATGGGCCGTCCGCTTGCAGGGAAGATTACTGCTCGCATGACCGGCCATTCTGACAACGTCGGCCTGCTCCGGACGATCAAGTCCCACATCCAGCGTATCGAAGCGGCCAAAGAGTAATCAGCGTGAGTCTGCAGAGCGCCATCGGCTTTCGCGCCGCTGGACGTGTCCCGTCCATCCGGACGCAGCGTAAGGTTAGCCGAGCTTTCCGCTCAGCTCCTTTTCGACAAGCTTCGTGAATTCCTTCTCGAGCTCGCGGTACTGGTTCTCGAGATTGGAGAATCGCGTGGCGGCGACGGTGTAGACCTCTGATAGCGCCAGGAGCTGCTTGGACGACGCGTCGATTGAGGAAGTGACGGAGTTGAGCGCGATCTTCTGATCCTTGGTCAGGCTGACCTCTTCAGAGAGCACGTCCAGCTTCGCTCGCGACTGCGCCAGCTCCCCTTCGATCGCCTTGGTTTCCGCCGCGAGCTGGTCCTTTTTCGACCGGACTTCGTCAGCAAGCTTGTCGGAGTCTTCCTTTCCCTTCTTCAGCTCGTTGTGGGCGGCCTCCGCCGTTTCGACGGCCGCTTGGAGCTTGGTAAGCTGAGCATCGAGATCCGCGAGCTTCTTCGATTCCACCGCCAGGTCGGCGCGGACGGCTGCGATCTCCTGCTCCTTCTGAACCGCATCGCCAAGGGGCAGCATCTGGTCGAAGTATTCGAACGAACGGTTAATATGCTCGTCGAGCTGCTGAATGCTGTTCTCGATTTCGGTCATGCCGCTGCTGTTGCCCGCCGTAGTTTTCTTGGCGAACGACTTGAGGAGCATGAACAGCCCCCCTGTTGCGAGCGCTCCGAAAATTATGAGAGAGAGCAGAATTGGAAGCATGAGCGATGTGTACGGTTTTTTCCGGCGAAAAGGGCAGATGAGCAGGGGGGAATTGGCGTAAGGTCAGCTCGACGACCCCCTTCCGCTTAGATAGGGCTATAACATAGTCATGAAACACTCTACCAGGCTCTTTCATCGCTATGCTAAGAGCATTACTACAACACTTGCCAAGCAGCTGGCCGCACTCTGAGGACCATGATCACCGCCGACGAACTTCGTAACATTCCGCTCCTCGCGGGGATTCCGGACGTCGAGATTGTTGAGCTCGCAAAGGTTCTCAAAGAGCGGCGCGCCCCGAAAGGGAGCTTCATCGTCTATGCGGAAGACCCCGGGCCAAGCATGATGTTCATCGCGGAGGGAAAGGTGAAGATTAACCTCACCTCCAAGGACGGGAAAGAAGTCGTCCTGGCCACTCTTGCCGAAGGCGATTTCTTCGGTGAGGTCGCGCTGCTTACCGGAAGCGAACGCTCTGCGAATGTGGTCGCGACGACCGAGTGTCGGCTCTACGTTCTCAACGAAGAAGATTTCAACCGGCACCTGTCGCTTTACACCGGCTTTGCTCGGGTGATGCTCCGCGAGCTCGCGCTTCGGCTCAAAGCCGCTTCGACCAAGATCGGCGATCTCGCTTTGTACGATGTCTATCGCCGGGTCGCGCGAACGCTCAAGTCGATGGCGACCGGGGAGACTCGCGATGGAAAGGAAGTCTTTGTGATCTCCAGTCGACCCACCCACCAAGAGCTCGCTGCGATGGTTGGCACTTCCAGAGAGATGGTGACACGAGCACTGAAAGGGCTCGAGGAAGATCGCTGCATTGTGATTACAGGAAAGCGGATCGAGCTCTGGAAACTGCCTCTTTAGATCCCCACGCCACCATTTCCTAACCCGTCGCCCATCTCTGCGGGGCGACCAATCATGCCGGGCGAACAGTCACCCTCGGATTCGGAACCAAGAATTCAACCTGAACGGTCCAGCTCGAGGGAATCTTCCCGTCGACCGGCATTCCCGCAGCCAGTGCCAGATACTGTCCAACGGCAGTGGTTCCGTCGGGGGTCAAGCTTACCGAAAAGGACGCTGAGCCCGATGCGATGCGGTTGAACGCATCGAGGTTTCCAGCGCCGGAGCCTTTCACCGTACCAAGAGAGGACTTCACGTCGAGCAGCTCGAGGACGAAACGGCCTTTCCGGAACTGTGCGTTTGCATGAGCCTCGACCTGATTGATCGGCGGAATCGTAATGATGCGATAGAGCTGAAAACCGCTGCCCAGATCAGCGCCGGTGATGTTGGCTTGGAGCTCAGCAGAATCCAAATCCGCGAGCGTAACGACGTCTTGGGCGGCCTTTGCTTTCAGGTCGAACGATAGCGTGCCGTGTGCACCGATCGTTTGAAAGAGCGGGTAGCTATTGAGATCGAGATTGCGGCCCTGCGCGGTGACCTCGCCGCCCTTGCCGAAGATTCCTCGCTCGGCCAGGACATCCACCGTGCCATGGTAGAGCTTAATCAGGCTGTGCACCTTTCCATTCAGACCGAAGAGCGGCATGAGATACGGTTCGACGACCGCAGAGTCGATGAAAAGTGGGAGCGGCACCCGTCCCGCTGCAAACATCGCGCTCAGCTCAGAAACGGTCAGAGTGGCGGGAAAACCGACCACGATATCCGATGCATCAACCGAAAGCAGACCTGCGCGTTTGCCGGATTCTTTCAAACGGGGCACCAGACGGTCGCGGTACGACCCGTAGGGAAGTCGTGCGAGCGATACGATGAGCAACAACGTGAGAAAGATCGTGGCTTGTTTGACGGTGCGCTTCATGGGGAGGTGACGGGCTTACGACTCCGCGCTGCCGGCCGGAGCTTGCGAGGAGCTTTTGCTGATACTGTAAATTTCGAGCACGGCGCTGAAGTCTGTGCCGTTCAGCGCCTTGGTCATATCAACTTTGCTCAGAAAGATCGGCCGTGCGCCCTGCTCTATCTGATAGAGAAGCTTCACGAGCTGCGGCAGTGTCAGCGACTTTACGATGAGCGTGAACTCCTGCTTCTCATAGTTGAATCCGAAGGGCGTAGGAGCGTGCGGCTTTTTGAGCTCGTAGTTGTCGCTCCCGATAGCGTCCTTCACAACTCGGTCGAGATCGTTGGTAACCTCTTCGAACGTGAGTTGGGATTCAGCGTACGTTGTCTGCAAAGCCTCGCGCCGCTGCCGGAGGGTGCTGTAGCGGCGCAAAATTTTCGCGGCTTCTTCGAGCTGTGTGCGGCGGGCGACGACGAGCTGGTTGGTACTCTCCAGATGGTCCTCGATCGCACCGAACGCCTGCTGCAGCAGGAAGACCACAGCGAATACGCCGGACGCGCCGACAAGGAGCTTCTCTCGCTGATTGAGCGCCGAGAACCACGCAACGAAACGCCGGAAGAGATGAATCAACTTAGTCACAGAGGGTTATCTCCGCGCTAAAACCGACCCGCGAGCTTCCGGTTTTTCCCTTGTTGTCGACGCGGACATCACAGAAGCGGTCGTGCCGTGCTTTGAGAGCAGCACTGAGATCGGCGACTAAGCGGTTCTCTGCCACTGAGCCGCGAAGGACCAGATGTGATGCTCCGATATTTACGGAGTCGAGTGAGATATCCATGCCCGTGCCGAGTGCGGTGGAAAGCTCGAGCAGCGCCTGGAGCGGTGAAAGGGATGCCAATGATCCGAGACCGCGAAGCTCTTCTTGAAGCTCGTCGAGCTTCGTTTGCAAAAACGTAATCTCGCCGCGGTACGGAACGCCCGCCCCGAAATACTGCTCGGTCAGAGCGTTCATCCTCGAGTCGACTTCGCTGAGAGCTGAGTAGCTCGAATAAATCTTGCCGCCGTACCACCCAATTCCGAGGAGGAGGAACAGGATTATATAAAACATCTCTTGCTGGAGCGCGTTCCAGATATCTTGCCATGCGCGGTGGAACGCGAACTGTCCCTGACGGAAATCGAGCAGGTGGCGCTCCGACCGACGGCCTTTCGCCATGTCGCTCGCGACGAGCCCCAGCGACCAAACAATGTCTTCCAGGTGAATTTCGTCCGCGCTTTCATTGACCACTTTCTGCGAGAGGTCGAGCGCCTGGAGACGATAGGGGAGGACCTTTTCGAGCTCGGTGCAATATTCGAGAAGCCCAATGACATGCACGAGATCGATGCGCATGCCGAGATCCTGTTCCACCCGGGCCAGCGAACAGGCGATATTTTCGTAGATCTCTTTCTTCCGTTGCTCGGTGCTTCCAGAGCTGCTTTCGGTCGTAATGAAGTCTCTGAGGTGGACCTGTGCTCCGTTAAAGAGAACAGCGAGGGAAGTTCTCCGGCTGGTGAATTCGATATAGGCATGAAGGCCTGTGGCGTTGGGCTCGCAAAACCCAGCGAGGGCAGCGAGCGCGGCGGCGCCGGTTGTGATGACGCGCGGCTCGGTGCCGAATGAATCGAATACGGCGAGCGAACGCGCCACCTCTTCCTTCGGAAGGATGGACGAAAGCACTCGGAAGCGATTCTCGCTTGCTTCACCCGAAACGACAGAGTCGACGACGAAGTCGTCGAGGTCGAAGGGGAGGAGATCCTGAATCTGATGGCCGGCAACCTGTTCTATTTTTCGAGGGTCCCGGAACGGCAACTCGAGGATGTTGTACAAAACATGCTTGGAGTGAATCATGCCGATGGTCGAATCGATGTCCGCGCTATCCGGCAGCTCCGGGCGAAGGACCATGTGCTCTTCCGGATGAGGGGCGCCGTCCTCTGATTGGCCGACGGCAGGCTCCGAGGGCGGAGCTCCGTGGAGCGGAACTGTCGACAAACCGAGCACTGTGATCGGTTCGCCCGGCTCCGTTCGCGCCGTCACGAAGCTTGCTTCGTCGTGAGTGAGCTGAATTGCAAGAACTGTGGCCATCAATCTCAAAAAATACAGTAATTGACTCTGTTAAATTACTCGACTCGGAACTGCTTGCCAAGGGGCAAACGCAGACGCCCTGTTGGGCTGAATCGGCGCCAACGCTCCTCTCCTAGAACTTTGCTGCACTAGCGCGGTGTCTGCTGCTTCGGCTTCGATGTTATAGCGACCGCCGTCCGGTAGGTCTCGACTTTATCACCTTCCGCCAGGACTCCTAGCGTAACTTCTACTGCCTCCGGAAGCGGTGGGTTCGTTTCTTTCCAGTCCTTCTGCCAGGTTCCGTTTCTCAAATAACGGAAATTCAGCGACACGATGTTCTCCGCAAGCGGCAGAATAATTCGGCGCGACTGTATCAGCTCTTTCGTGGTCACCGCAGCCGGTGTTTCCACACGCACCAACGTCATCGGCTTCTTCCCTGACGCTGGAGGAGCGCTCGCGTCTTCATCGGGATTCTCTGCCAGATGGTATTCGACCTCAACCAATCCGTGATTGGATTGGCCGCCGACAAAAGGTTGAGCAGCGTTCGAGCTCACGAAACGAATCTTGTCGAGGTCGCGCTCTCCACCCTGCTCATCTGTTCCGAGCAGATATGAGGGTGCAGCTCCAATCTGTGGAGCGCCGCTCGAGCTGCCTGCGGCTGAGCTGTCGTCATCTTTCACGGTATTGAGCGGAACAAAGCTTCTTCCCGCGAGCTCGTTCGAAATACGTGAAAAGATATAGTGAGCCGTTACGTCCGCCGTTCGAGTGGCGTCGGAAACATCGCGGGCCCGGATGATTCCGCTGAGCGTGCCCCACAGCAGTGCTGAAAGCAGCGCAAGCAGCGCGGCGACGACCACAAGCTCGATGAGGGTCAGTCCCTCGGATCCGAATGAATCGTCGGTTTTCATCGCCTCTGCTGCGCCGTTTGATCGGTCGAAGGCGTGTTCATGAAGAGCACCAAGCTTACGCTGTCCCGTTCGCTCTTGTCCCAAGAAACTTTCAGCTCGATTCGACGAAGAATGTCCTGGAACTCCG
This sequence comes from Bdellovibrionota bacterium, assembly GCA_046328905.1. Lineage (GTDB taxonomy): Bacteria > Bdellovibrionota_C > UBA2361 > SZUA-149 > CAZDWZ01 > JAXLVP01. The sequence continues at coordinate 1,030,335 of JAXLVP010000001.1, read as the reverse complement.
CGTAGTCGACACTCGTCACGTGCTGTTCGAGCTTCCACCCGTCGAACTGTTTCGCGGTGTCATCGAGCTGTTCGCCATCGAAGTAGCCACGCTTTCTCAGTGCTTCTTCGAGGGCGCCGTCCGTATCGCCGACCTCCGGCGGATCATTATCCACCTCGAGAAATGCCATCAGGTATTGGGCCGCCAAGGTTGCCCGGAAAAGGTTTCGCTCGTGTACGTAATTATCCATGAGCCGCGTTTGAAAGCTGATCAGTGTTGCGAACCCCGCGCCGAGGATCGCTATGGCGACCGCGACCTCGATGAGCGTGAAGCCTGAGGGCCCTCGGTCGGGCCGAGGCGCTATTTCTTGCCGAGTGCCCATTCGAATTTGAGATCCCCCTTGTCGAGCGATACCTTTCCGGTCGCAGGATTCGCTACAGCCGTCTGCACCGTGTCGCCCACCTCGAAGTGAACTACGGCGAACTCACTGGCGCCGTTCGCAGAAAATCGGATAGCCGCGATTCCTGAAGTGACTTCGTCACCACCGATCGTCACGTCGCGGACCCGCACCCCCCGCGGCAAGCGTTGATCATCTTTCAGGCTGGGAAATTCGAGCGGCACTCCGAGCCGATAGCTCTGCTCCGAGTCGCGGAAGATCGTCTGGTAGAACAACGTCTCGAGCGCGTCACCCTGACGCGCGTCTTCCGCCTGATACTCCTCGTCGAGCGTTTTTAGCTTCTGATCCTGCTCTTTCGCGCGCCGCTCGAGCTCCGACTTCGTCCGGAATTCCCTGAGGTAATCGACCGTTTTTGCATCGTTGCTGGTCAGCGGAACTTCTCGCCTGACCGTGTACGTCTGACGGTCGAGATCGATCAGCAACCGATAGGATTCTCCTCGCCCCTTGGCTTGAGCGCGCACAAACTCCCACGTGTTTACAAAATGCCGGACCGCGCTACGATATTGAAATACTTCAATTCCGCCGAGACGTGACAGCGCCAAGCCGCCCATCACGACGAGGAGGGTGACAACAACGATGACTTCCACGAGCGTAAACGCTCGTTCGTCGGCGGAATACGATTCGCGGAGGAGAGCCTGCTGATTACGGCCGGATTTCGACGTCTTGGTTCGCACCTTCACCGCCTTCGAGTCCGTCCTCGCCGAGACTTTTCAGCACGTACGAACGGCCGTTGTTTTCCGGAATGTAGATGATCGGAGTGCCGTAGATGTCCTTGAGGTCGTTTTCCTGCGCGAGCGGGGTGAACAGCTCACCGGACTGCTTTACCGCAGCGGATGGATGGATGAGCTCGTCGAGCTTCGAAGGATACGAGTTGTATTGCAGGCGGTACTGACCGAGATAACCCTTGATGGTGTTCAGCTTCGTGACGTTCAACTTTGCTTTTGCGGCACTGCTCGAAGAGAAGACGTTTTTACCGACTGTCACCATGATGAGGGTGATGAGAACGATGACCGCGATGACTTCGATGAGCGTCATTCCGGCTTCACTGGTCTCTTGTGCAAAAGGTGATTTCATTACCTCAGATCCTTGAATATCGATTCCTTGAACAATCAGCGCTTCGCCGCTTTTTGCGGAGGGCGCTAAAGTATAGCGTTGTTCCGTCATGCCCGCCACTTTCTTGCCGGCCGAAGGTTGTCTCTTTTCGGGCAGAAACAGTCAGGCTCAGGCCCCGGCGAGGGAGGTCATTTCCAGCATCGGAAGCATAACCGCGGCGAGTATACTCCCAACGATGACTGCAAGAAAGAGAATGAGAATCGGCTCTAGAACCGCCGTAAAGCTCGCTATTACCGCACCGATCTCCGACTCGTAGCTGTTTGCCGCGCGAAGCAGCATATCCTCGAGCTGCCCGGTTTTTTCCCCTATCGCAATCATGTGAATTAGCATCTTCGGGAAGACCTTCGTCTTCTCGAGCTCAGCGGCCAGGCTGCTCCCCTCTCGCACGCCCTCAGTGGCCGACTCGACCGCATCTTCGAGCACCACGTTTCCGACGATGTTCTTGGCGATTCCCAGCGCGTTCAGCAGCTCGATTCCGCTCGCGAGCATCGTGCCCAGGTTCTTCGCAAATCGACTCGTGGCAACTTTCAGCGTCAGCTCTCCCACAAGCGGAAGCCGGAGCAACAGCCGATCGATCCGTCGGCGTCCTTTGACCGATGTCTTGTAACGCTGGAACCAAACCACAAACCCGACAATACCTAAGACGAGAACGAGGTAGTACTGCTTCAGAATATCGCTCGCTCCGATTACGACGCGGGTGGGGAGCGGTAGTACCGCATTCTTACTGGCAAAGATCTGTGTAATCTGTGGGACCACGTACGTCAGGAGCAGCACGATGACGCCGAAGCAGAGCAGCAGCATGAGCGCCGGATAGACCAAGGCGGAGCCGACTTTCCGCCTGAGCGCGGTCTGCGCCTCCATGAGATCGGCAAGCCGCGTAAGCACCACTTCCAAGGATCCGCTCGCTTCGCCCGAGGCAACCATGTTGGCATAGAGCTTCGGGAACACCTTCGGGTGTTGACGAAGGGACTGCGCGAGCGTTGAGCCTTCGTTGACCTGATCGCCGACCTCAGCTACGACGCCCTTCAGATTCACGTTCTCAATCTGATCTCCAAGCGCGCGCAGTGCCTCGACCAGAGGCATTCCTGCTCCGACCAGGGTAGCGAGCTGTCGAGTGGCAATGCATAAAGTTTGAGCATCGACTTTTCGTGCGCGTGGGCTTGAAGTGAGAAAGCTTCCAGCGGTCGGTGCCGACTGCTTCGCGGTTGCTTCGTCGATCGACGTGGGGAAGATACCTTGAAGCTTCAGCTTCTGCCGCGCCATCCTGGCGCTCTCAGCGTCGATCACACCTTTGGTCGGTCGGCCGCGCGAGTCCAGGGCTTTGTAAGAAAAGACGGCCATCAGAACAGTGCGTCTTCCTGGGTGACTCGAAGCACTTCTTCGACCGAGGTAATTCCTTGCAGGACCTTTTGCGCTCCATCGTATCTGAGGCTACGAAGCTCGGAGGAGGCGGAGCGAATCTGCGATGCGTCGGCGCGCTGCATGATCTTTGACCGGACATCGTCGTCGATGAGCAACATCTCATGGATACCGCATCGGCCACGGTAGCCGGTGAACTGACACATCTTGCAACCGCCGTCTTTTGCAGCGAACACCGTTCCGGCTGCAGCCTCATTTGGGTCGAGGCCGAGCTCGCGGCACTCTTCGGGGAAGAGCGGCTGGGGGACCTTGCAATGACTGCACAGCCGTCGAACCAGGCGTTGGGCCATCGCAGCAATGAGACTGGAAGAAATCAGAAACGGCTCGACTCCCATGTCGAGCAATCGAGTGATGGCCCCCGGTGCGTCGTTCGTGTGTAGCGTGGAGAATACCAAGTGACCGGTGAGCGACGCCTGGATGGCGATCTCTGCAGTTTCGAGATCTCGAATTTCCCCGACCATGATTACATCGGGATCTTGACGAAGGATGGACCGCAGTCCGGTGGCAAAAGTAAAATCGATCTTCGGGCTGACTTGCATCTGTCCGATACCGTGAAGCTCGTATTCGATTGGATCTTCTACGGTGAGGATGTTCTTGTCCTGCGAGTTGATTGAGGACAGCCACGCATAGAGCGTGGTCGTTTTACCGGATCCGGTTGGACCGGTAACGAGGATAATGCCGTGGCTCTTTCTGATGATTTTTTTCACCACGCCTGAGATTGCGGGTGCAAGACCGAGCGTACCCAGATCGAGCATGACTTTCGACTTGTCGAGCAGACGCATGACGATGCGCTCGCCGTAGCGAGTCGGAACGGTCGAGACACGGATGTCTACGTCTTCGCCGGCGATTTTGATACCGATACGCCCATCCTGCGGCAGACGCTTTTCTGCGATGTTCAGGTCCGCCATGACCTTCACGCGTGAGAGAATTGCAGGCTGGAAATACTTCGCTTCTTCATCGACGTCCTTGAGAACGCCGTCGACTCGGAAGCGGACCTTGAGCACGTCCTCGAAAGGCTCGATGTGGATATCTGATGCTCGCTCGCTCGCGGCGCGGAAGATCAGCGTGTTCACATAACGGATGATTGGAGCATCGTCGTCCTCTGCGTCCGTCACGTCGATCTTGAGGCTCGATGAGATCTCTCCGGCACGTTCCTTCTCGACAGCATCCAACGTGCTCGTGCGGTCGGTCATCAACGTGGAGCGTACCCCGTTGATGGCGCGCATGATCTCTTCTTCCGGAGCCACAACGAGGCGGACCGGACGATCATAGCAGACCCGAAGCGCATCGATCGCTTCGGTCTGAAGAGGATCGCTCACGGCAATAACGATGTGGTCCGGATTCGCCTCGAGGGGAATGATTCTGAATGATTTTCCCCACGAGCCGATGATGCGAGAGAAATCACCCAGCGCGAGATCACGCGGCGGTTCGATCTCGCCCAGGCTCGCACGAAACTCCAAGCCCAGCGAGGTCGCCAGCTTCTTCAAGCCCTCGACGTCCGACTTCGGCGCCTCGACATTGCGATTGTCTGTCGGCGAAGACGCGCGGCGTTGCGGGGACGACTCGGTAAGATCAGTGCTCACGAATTACAATTTCACCCGGTGATACATACTCAGTGACGAAAGCTCAGTCATGCAAAATTCGGCCAAGAGCACCTGTTCGATTTTCAGCGAGCAAAGAACGCGGGCCGGCTCGAGCGCCGAGGCGCTCACTGCGCGGTCCATCCTGCGTTCTCAAGGGACTGCGCTTGTGCAGTAGCTAGAGTATACCACTTTTTCCCATCGCCAAGGGAGGAATGCACCGCCTTGGCCTCGCTGAGCGAACCGTATTTTCCGATGCAGACGAACCGCGCTTTCGATTTTCCATTTTGAAATGTGTAGCGCTCACCGGGCTCGAAAAACCGCCCGGAGACACTCTCTCGCGGCAGCGGAATGTTGAGTCCGACGGTCTTCTCGGAATCGGCATAATGGAATGGTAATGCAGACGATTTTCCGCCTGAATCAAGCTGGCGCAGGACCACGTAAGTTCGACCAGACGCCGCCGGCGAAGTTCCGTCGCTGAGCGGCGCGTGGGCAGCGGGAAGCCGCGCTGCGTCCGAACGGTGATTCAGCGGGGTGTCACCCGGGAGAGAGGGGCTGACCTCCAGCTCAATCTCGTCATCAGATCCTTTCGATCGTGAAACGGTGTCTCCCTCGGTCAGTTCTCCGCGTTCACCGCTCGGCGCCGAACCGGTCAGACTTTGCAATCGCTCCTCAGTTCGTTTGGTTGCAAGCAGGGCAACCGAATCGGTGCTTGGCGCTGCTGCACGAACTGGTGCCGGCGGGCGGATTGTGGTCGGAGGGGTGTCTCCCAAGGGCTGGCTCTCGACAACGCGGTCTAGGTCAGGCGAGTGGAGAACATCCTCGTGGGTCGGTTCCGTTTGTTGCTCAGCAATCGAACGTTCCATCTTGTCGCGTTTCGCGATGGTTTGGTCGCGGGCGACGAATTGGTCGGTGACGATGCGCGGAGTGATGAAAATGAGCAGATTCGTGCGTTGGCGAGCATTGTCGTCACGCCGGAAAAGATTTCCGAGTACGGGTATCTCTTGGAAGAAGGGAACTCCCCGCGCAGCCTCTTCGACTCGGTCTTTGATCAGCCCGCCGGTGACGACCATCTGATCGCTTTTTACTTCAACCATGGTTTCGGTCGTTCGCACGTTCGTCGTCGGGCCGTTCGGGTCGTTTCGTGTTCCGAGAACTACGTCCGAAATTTCGACGAAGATCTTGAGCACCACGAAGTCGCCTGAGCTGATTTGCGGGGTGATGCGGAGCTTAATCCCTACGTCCTGTCGCTCGATCTGGTTGAACGTGTTGTTCAGGTTGGTCTGGTTAGTGGAGGTGCTGGTTACAAAAGGAACGTTTTCGCCGACTTTGATCTCAGCTTCCTGGTTGTCGATCGCGAGCACGGTAGGCGTGCTGAGAACGTTGACGTTCTGGTTTCTGCTGAGCGCTGTGATCAGCACGGCCTGCGACGGCAGAGTCAGACCGCCCGGGAGCACGATCGAGCCCGAGCTTGCTGCGGCGATTGTCAGGTCAGTAAGTGCAGACGGATTCGTGAGCAGGTTCGTGATACCGCCGAAGTTGGTCTGAGCGATAGCGCCAACTTCGTCAGTGCCGGCCGAGGTCTGGAATTCGACGCCCATTCCTTCGCTCTTCGTCAGCGAGACTTCGAGGATGGTAGCTTCGACGAGCACCTGGCGGCGCTTTACGTCGAGGAGCTCTACGAGCTCCTTGATCTTCGCATAGTCGTTCCGGCTGGCGTTGATGACGAGCGAGTTGGTTGCGGTGTCAGCTGCGACGTTCACTTCTCCTTCCAGGTTGACCTTCCCCGGCTCATTGTCACCCTTGCCGCCGGCCGAGAAGAACGCCGGATTTTGCTGACGGAGATTTTGTGCGATCCGCTCACGGTTCTGAGTCGCGGCGTCGGAGCCGCTCGAATCGAGCCCGAATCGGTTGCTGCTGCGTGACGAGCTCGAACCCGAAGAGGTTCGTCGCGAGCTCGAGGTCGTTCCACCCGAAGACGATGGCGGAGCGGTCCCTGTGATCACCGAGTTCAGAATTTGCGCCATTTCCTCGGCGTCTGCGTGCTGAAGACGATAGACGTAAAACTTGCCGCCCGAGCGATCGATGGGGCTGTCCAGCTGTTCAGCGAGAGCTTTGACTTTTTCCGTGGTCAACTGGTCGGCAACGACGATGAGCGAGTTCGTCCGCTCATCAGGGATGAGCTTCAGCGGCAGCGTTCGGCGCTCACCGTTTGTCGTTACGCCGACGCCGGGCGCGCCCGAAACCGGTGGTATCCCTGGGCGGGGAACAACGTTCGGCATGCTCGTTCTGATGAGAGATGCGGGGTCGGTGCCGGCCGCCTTGTCTTTGTCTTGGCCGAGGATCGAATTGATCTTCTCCGCCACGTCCTTTGCCTCAGCGTGGGCAATCGGGATGATGGTGATGTCTTGGTCTTGAGCGGGGACATCGAGTTGATCGACGAGCTTTACAAGCCGTTTGATGTTCGCTGCAGAGTCGATCAAAATCAGGGAATTCGTGGCGCCGAAGGCGTTGATCATCCCCTCTTTGGAGACGAACTGAGCGAGCACCTGCTGCAGCTCGGAGGCCTGAGTGTTTTTCAGTCTGATGAGCTCTGTCACGAGCGCATCGGACCCGCGATCACCCGCATTCTCGAGCATTGGAATGGTAGTCTGCTTCGCGTCCTTTGCAGTGATCACTTTCCAAGTGTTGTTGCCAAGCGGAACGGTGGTGAAGCCTTTGAGGAGCAGCACGGATTCGAAGATGCGCAGTGCCTCAGGCACGCTCACCGGCGTTGCGAGGTGGATCGCGACTTTGCCCTTCACGTTGTTGTCGACGATGTAGTTCCTCTTGGTGAGCTTACTGAACGCTTTGACCAAGGCGGCTACATCGATTTCGTTTCCATTCAAGCTCGTCGTCAGGCTGGGATCAGCAGCACCGTCGTTTTGGGCGCCGACATCGGAAGCTTCCGCTGGCGGAGTCTCCGGCGCCGGTGGATTTTTCGGCGCCGCTGCAGGCTTATCCTTGAGCGGTTCTTCAGCCAGGTCGAGAGAGAGGGGTTGAGCCTCGTGCGCCGCGTAGAGCTTCCCGCGTTGCGGCTCGATGGTTTCCGCACCGAAGTCCTGAGCGGGCATCGCGCGCATGGTTTCCTTTTTCGCGGGCTCGAGGTCCTTTCTTGCGGGCTTCGTATCGGATAGCGCTGAACGAGGGGGCATCGTCAGAACGATGTTCGCAATGATCAGCGCAAACAGGACGCCGATGCTGATCAGACTGACTCGAGATTTGTTGTCGCTCATTCGTCTACCGAATCGAATAGTGCATATCCATGGACTGACTGTTGCGCTCGAGCTTCACATTGATGGAGCGCTCACTTTTGAGCTGTTCAAAGAGCTTGAGCGCCTGTGCCGGATCACTCAAGCTGTTGTCGTTTACAGCAAGCACGATATCTCCGTTTTTCAGGCCGAGCTTCTCATACATGCTTCCGGTTCGAATGGCGAACAGACGCATACCGATGCTCTGACCATTGCGGAAATACGGAACCGCCCGTGCCTGTGAAAGCAGCTGCGGAAGGTTGGCGAGTGCTGCGCTGAGCTCGTCTTCTGCGACGGAGAACTCGGTCTGGCCGTCAGAAGCTGCCTCTGCCGGGGCCGTGCCGGGTGCCGAAGGAGTTACCACATCTTGCATCGCGAGCGTATCGATCAGCCCACCGTGCTCAATCTTGACCGATTCGCGACCGATCTCGACGAGCTTGCCCTGATTGAAGACCGATTCGTTCAGATCAAAAACATCCTGATCCTGTTTCTGCGTATCCTCGATAATCGCAATTCTATTTCCACTCGAGATCGCGTTGATCGCCACCAAGCGAAGCTTGAGGGCGCTTGGTGTTGCAGCTTTCGGTTCCGGTTTCGCATCGACCTTCGTCTTTCCGAAGATGCCGGTATTCAGTATCGGCGAATAGGTTTCGAACGGAACTTTCTGTTTCTGATTCAGCGAATCTTGCTGCGGGGTCATGTCCACGGTCGGCAGAGAATCGTTCTCCGACTGTCGCAGCATGTCGCCGATGAGATACGCGAAGCCCACCGCTGCAAACAGACACACCTTTCCCAGGAGGAACGCAGCTGTTCTCACGTTGAGAATGTTGTTCCGGGTCCCCGCCTGAGGAATGAACCGGGACCGATCAAAAATGTTCGTCAGAGCGAGGGCCATCAGTTGCAGCAGACCGCCTATAGCCGGAACGGAGCCGGCTGGATTGGACCGTCGTAAGTGTTTCGCGAGATTACCACAGCGAGTTACAGCTTAATCTTTAATAGCGAAAGGCGGCAATATAAATTTACTCTGCGACGGTCGGCTCAGCGACTTCGCGGAGCACTAAACCAGCCGCGAGGATGCCCGTGTAGAGAGACTCCGGAATCCACTTGAGAGTGTGCTCGCGAGTCTGACTTTTGCCGCTTGAAGAGCGCAAGGCATTTGACGAGGGGAGGGGCGCGTAAATTTTCACCCGACCGAACCCCGGTCCTTCGACGGTAATCTCAGTCGGCTCGGCGCTCGCGTCTGCCAACACGACTGTGCAATCGGGATTTAGCTTTGCGAGGAAGGTTTGCAGCGTGGTCTGAGCCTCACTGCTGCCGAAAAGAATGATTCGTCCTATACCGGCTGCGGCCAGATAAACCGCGGCAGACTTGAGGGAGCAGGGCACTGACGCGGTCAGGCCGCTCAAGCACGCTTGTTGCTTGCTTCCCCACTGCTTGAGGATGAGCTGACGGCTGTATCTCTCAATCTGCTCTTCCGCGAGGAGCCCCGTCCTCGATTCGGTTGTTGTCATGATCCGCTGCTCCGCTGAAACACAACTCGAAACTCGGACTGAGCGATCTCCCGTGGTTCCGTCACCGCACGGAACCCTTCCTCTGCTGCTGAGGCGATGACATTGGTGACGGATTCCATGGAGCCATAGCGGACATCGAGCGCGTCCGAGCCCGCAAGCTGCTCAAGCGCAAGCTTGGTATAGAGAAACGTCGCGGGACAGCGCTTCTGTCGCAGGTCGAGCACGTGTCTCGGATGAAAGCCGCATCCCAGGGGGCAATCGTCAGCTGCCTGGATCTCCGACCAAACCTGTCCGAGTTTCAACAGCTCGAATCGAAAAAATGGCGAACCCGATCCCGGTTCTCCCCGAAGAAGGTCGAGCGCGGCCTCAGCTTGGAGAGCTCCGATGAGGCCGACGACAGGACCGAAAATACCACCTTCGCGACAGGAAGCCGCGCGCGCGCTCGCTTCCGCTTCGCTGAGCTCCCCGAACATGCACCGTAAGCACCCGGGCCGTGTTGCTCGAGGATTATACGCGAGCAGCTGACCGGTCGTCGCCAGGGCTCCTGCATAACAGAACGGAATTCGGTTCGAGACGCAGTAATCGTTGATGAGAAACTTTGTGGGAACCGAATCGGTAGCGTCGATAACGCACGACGCGCCTTCGAGCAGCGAACTGATTGTCTCTGGAGTGAGCGCTATCCGCCGAGCGCTGAGAGTAACGGTGCGGTCGCCAACGAGCTTGGCGGCTTCACGGCAAAGAACCTCAGCTTTCGATGAGCCGATGTCGGCGGCTGAGAAAAAGACCTGCCGGTTCAGGTTACTAAGCTCGATACTATCCGGGTCGAGCACTCTGATTGTGATCGATTGGTCACCTACGGAGCTTTCGACAAGCCCCCAGACCGCGGGGCAGCCAAGGCCCCCGGCTCCGACAACAACGATGGATGGCGTTTGATTCATCTGCGGCCCTCGTTGGGCATCAGCGGAGTCCAACTGTTCGATCCGGGGAGAGGAGAGATGCTGTTTGGGGCCGTATGTCGCGTAGCGACGGGCTTTCTCTTAAAAGAGGTCGGCCCTCGGAACAATCCGGCCCCAGCGAATGCATCAGCCCCAAAAATAAATCAGCCGCTGCCGCCCTTCGAAGAAGGGCGACAGCGGCGATCTGGATTCGTGAACCTATCAGAGCGATCCGTCCGACGCTATGGAACAGCGAAACACCTGACGGCGTGCTGCAATCGGCCGGAGACGATCAGGACAGGAAACGACTCGTCTCAGTTGAAAGCGCTGCTCGACGAACCACCCGAAAGTGTTTCGTTGAGAACGTCGCCGGCATCGGTGATGCCGAGCTGCTTCGCGCGTTCGCAAAGATTTGCGAGCGAAACGCCGCGGAGCGTGGACTGAAACGATCCTTCGATCTCTGACCAAACGACATCGATCAGCTCAGCGAGAGCCGGTGCGTCAGTCCGAGTGTCTTCCTGAAGCTTTGGTCGCAGAGCTCGCATAACTTCTTCGAGTCGGATTTCCTTCGGATCCTTTGCGAGGGAGTATCCACCGCGAGGTCCGCGCTTTCCGACGACCACATCTGCTTGACGGAGCTTCGCGAAGATTTGCTCCAGAAAGCGTTGTGGAATTCGTTGACGCTTTGCGATCTGTCGCACCTGCGCCGGGCCACCGTTGAGGTTGTAGGCCAGGTCGACGAGGGCCATGATTCCGTATTGTTCTTCTCTAGAAAGCTTAACTGCCATATTCAGCTAATCCTGATAGTAGGTTATTAAAAAGGCTAACGTCTTTATACGCTTAGCGACGATTTTTAATAACTTGCGCTAGCAATATTCAACAAGTTGAGGATTTAACTCACCTAATTAAAAAAAAGCAAATGCCCCCGCTGCCTAATTTGTAACCTGTTGAATTCATTATGCGAAAGCGGGATATCATTTGCCCCATAAGAGCATTAAGGTACGTATTTCTTAATAAGGGCATGATTTACGAGGGGCTCAGCTCAAAGTTCCAAAGGGAAAATGAGCAACGAGTGACAAAAAAAATCGCATGAAAGCGCACGCGCGGGGTTTTTCTGACTTTTTCTTTTCGGCGGTCGCACAGATTCTTTGGTGTCCGGTAGAGGAATCATTCCGCTCTTGCAAACCGGACACCAATACGACCGGGTCTCCATTGCCGGCAGGGTGAGAAGAAATCGACAGCCTTTGATCTCGCACGCCGTCGCGGGCCTAGAGGCCGATTGAGCGAGAAGGGCGAGGCGGAGCTTACTTGTTTTCGACAACCATCACGAAGCGCATCGGACGGTCGAGAATAAACGCATGGATGCGTTCAGCCGGGATCCCCTTGAGCTCCGCGATCAGCACCGCGTCAGCTGACTGACCCTTCGCAGTGAAGAAACGAAGGTCCTTCGATTCGACGGCACAGTGTTGCGGAATAGCAGGCCCCTTGGCCATTTCACCCTGCGGCGCGGAAAAGGCCTTCGGCGCAAGGAGAAAATTCGCCTGATCCGCGGCACCGACGTCCATCTGCTTTTCGACGAGCGCTTGATTCAGCGCAGCCGTGTAGATCAAGAAGTTGTTTGATTGTTCGCAGTTCACCCAAAGCAGCGGACTTTTTGCTTCATCCAGGTCCATCTCCCGCACCGGATTCTTCGCAGTCGGTGTGAGCTGATTGTCGTCCGCGTTATCAAGCTGCTCGAGCATACGAAATCGGGCTTCTGTGTCTGCGGCCGGTGTAGCAGCGGTGGATGCAATGACCAGAGGAGTCCTCGGGGCGACGGATTTATCGGCGGGTGCGGCTGCCGCGGCTGATTTCTTTGCGCTGCCGGGATCAAGCTCTTCGAGCTCGGTTCGTGCGTGCCGCGCTGCGGCGGTGTCGCCGTAGTTCTCGATCAAGCTCCGAAGCCGTCCTTCGCTCGCCCTGTCCAATCCTTGCTTCAGATAGAAGTGGGCGATGGTGAGCTCGTGCTCTCCGAGCTGTTCCCGGCACGAATCGATCGCTCGGCGAGCATCAACCGTGTATTCGCTCCTCGGATATTCGTCGAGAAGCTTTTGATAGCTTTTGATAGCCGAGACGAGAGGAGCTTGATCGTGTGATGTGCCGGAGTACTGCTGCCGAAAGGAATTTCCGATCTGATAGCGGACGTAGGGAGTTGCGTCGTGAGCCGGATGGAGCTTGATAAAATCTTCGTAAGCGGTGATCGCCGCAGCATAGTCTCCACCGAAGAAAAAAGTATCACCGATTTTCAGCTCGGCAAGTGTCGCGTAGTAGCTCGAAGGGTATTGCTCCCGCAGATTCTGCCAATTCTCACGCGCAACCGAGTAGAGCCCGTGGTCATACGCCGATTTCGCGCGCTCGAGGAGCTGGTCCTCCGGCAGGTCGACGTCAGCCTTTGCTTGCTCCTCCTTCTCCGGATCGAATTGATGGTCGTAAGGAGAGATGTAGTTCGTTTTCTTTGAGCCTTCACTCGATGAGCATCCGGCAGTGGCTGCTGCAGAGGTGAGCACGAGAGAGGCGATGAACAAGACCGCTAGTCGATGACGTTTGCGCATCGCGCGTTCACAATATTCTACCATTTGACTCCGAAGCTGTCGCACATGCGACGTTTCATTCAATCGATTCTGCCGCCGCCTCGCCAGACACTTCGCTGAGCTCTTCGGCGTTTGCAATTCCAAGTGACTTTTTGAGATCTCGGACGGTCCGAAACAGCTCCGGAAGCCGCTTCAGCGCCGTAAACTGCCGGCGCCACTGTGCGGCTGGCACGGCGGGGTGTCCTGCAACGTCGATCCCCGGTGGGATGTTCGTTGCGATTCCCGCCTTCGCTGCTGCTCGAACTTTGTTCCCGACCGTCAAGTGGTCGGCGACGCCGACATTTCCTGCGAGAATAACGTCGTCCCCGATCGTGCAACTTCCGGAGACGCCGACCATCCCGCAAAGAAGACTTCGCTCGCCGATGACACAGTTGTGACCGACCATCACGAGATTGTCGATTTTGGTGGCAGTTCCGACTCTCGACTCACCGAGCATGGCACGATCGATGGTCGCGTTTGCGCCGATATCCACCCGGTCGCCGAGAACGAGTGTGCCAATGTGGGGAATACGGCGATGGCCGAGCACCTTGTCTGGTACATAGCCAAACCCATCTCCACCGAGGACTACCCCGTTTTGAATCAGACAGTCATCTCCCATTCGGACGTTTTCCCGAATCACGGCACCCGAATGGATCACACAACGCTTCCCGATTGTCGCTCCGCGATAAATAACGGCATGCGGATGAACAACGCTGTCGTCACCGATCACGACGTCATCTCCGACAACTGCGAAGGGGCCGACCGACACGTTCTTTCCCAGCCGAGCCGACGCACTGACGGCCGCTTGCGGATGTATGCCGACAGCGGGAGAAGCGTCCGGAGCGAAGAGCTCCGAGAGCGCGATCACTGCCCCCATCGGATTACTGACGCAAAGCTGAGTGCACGGAATGCTCTGTTCGTACTCTTTGACGAGCACCGCCGCAGCTTTTGTACTCCGCGCAAGGAGCATCATCTCGTTGTGGCTGCGTTTGCTTTTCGGGGAGAAGAAAGAGAGGTCCGACGGTCCGGCGGATTCGAGCGGCATTATTGCGCTGACCTTCTTGTCCCGGTCGCCAATAATCTGTGCGCCGACGCGGTCAGCGAGCTCTTGAATCTCGTATGTCTTTGAAATCATGGTGAGTTACGGTGTCCGCGGCCCCGCCGGGTCCCCACGAGACTGATGCTCTCCGATAGGCCGAGTAAAATACCGGTTAAACCGGAAGAACGCAACAATGGGACCGGTGTGAAGACTGGCGACGCATTGCGGGTTTTGCTAAGTTGCGGCGTTCTCAAGACATGTCGGCGGTCGCGTGAAGATACTCGGCTGCGAAAGAGAGGAATGCCTCCACAATCGACGGTCCTCATTCAAGAGATTCGGAACCATGTTTGAGCTGCCTGAATTCGAATATGACGCCTTTCTGCGGTGTCTTACAATCTGTTTCGTAGCGCTGACCTCGCTCGCTTCCTGCAGCGGTGGGGGAGGCGGCGGAGGTGGTGGCGGCGGTAACGACGGCACCCATCGCTCAACGGGGACCGGCATCCGGATTATCCACGGTGCTCTGGACGCACCTCCTGTCGACCTGAAGATCGGCGAGGAATATCTCAACCGCGGAGCATTTCTGCTTCCGAACTTCTATGCGGGTGTGGGTAGTGGCACGCAGAACGTATTGCTCGAGCGTGCGAACTCCCCTGGGGTCAACTTCTTCTCGGAACCCGTCGCGCTGGCCAAAGATACGGAATATACTCTCCTGCTTACGGGCCGCACCGGAGCCAACACATTCAACGTGAACGTAATCGAAGAACCCGTTGTCCGCCCGGAGTCAGGACAGGGTAGGGTCCAGCTGATGAATGCGCTCGAAGGTAGCTCTCCTCTGATCCTGTCGGGAGGAGGCATCACGCTCGGTCCCGTGCCTTTTCGAAACGCCAGCGGTTACGCCATACTTCCTGCCGGCGACCAGGTCTTTACCGTGACGAACACTCGCGGAGGGGTAGTTGGAACATTCCCTGTGAACATCGCTGATCGCGGCGAATCGACCATCGTCTTCGGAGGTGCGACCTCAGAAGGCGTTATCCTGCATCAGGTATATACTGATCTCGATTAACGCTGCTCCGGAAAGAATGGCAAAAAAAAAGCGCGGCCCTGAAGCCGCGCTTTTTTTTGGGAGAAAATCGGCCCCGGTATACAACCGGAACCGATGTTTTATGCCATCAGCTTACGCCGACGGAAAGCACCGCCTGCACATGCCATTCCGAGGAGCGCCAGAGTTGCCGGCTCCGGAACGCCCGAGAGGTGAGCATGAATGTCACCGCCGAGGTGGTAGTTCGACCCGAGGAAGAACGTGTCCCCTGCGAGCCAACCCTTCAAGTCTGAAGGGAATCCAACACCGATGTTTCCGAAAACGAGCGAATAGTTACCGCCGAATGCCGAGTTCACATTATCGTATGCGCCACCTGAGGTTCCGTTCGGGACCCTGGTAAACATCGGCATCATCGCGAGGGAAAACGCCGTATTCGCGTTGTTGATCAGTCCAGCAACGTTGAACAGCAGCGCTCCACCGGTCGAAGTCCCCTGCAGTGCAGCTCCAACATCATGCGCTGAATCGTACGCGAGATTGGAATACCCGACGTCGAGCGTCCCAGTTGCGTTCCCTACCTGCGAGCCTGTCTGGCCGGTCGTCGCGTTGTAGTTATAGATCGTGAACTGAATGGAGTTCAGCGCGACGCTGATATCGTGAAAGATATTTCCAGTAAGACTGCCCGTGGTGAACGTCGATCCGGGCTGAATGTTCCCTGCGAATAAATACGTCGGTCCGGTTTGTGACGTTGCGACGAAAGCAACGGCGCCGGAGACATCATAGTTCGTATTCGGGGTGATCGTATTTGCGTGTGCGCCGCTCAGTGGAAGCAGTGCCGCCAACCCGAGAAATGCTGTTTTTTGAATCAGACTTTTTAACGATAAATTCATATTTTCTCTCCCAACCTCTTCTTCCTTGCTGCCGGTCCATGGAGCTAGCGTTCAGATTCCACACTTCATTCAATATGGACCCACCACCTCTAAAAAGCAGTGATTTACCATGTTATGTAGATATCTGAGCGCGCTGTGACGTGAATCAAAAAATATCTCGCTCTCGCCGCTGAAAATGCGGCTGTTTTTCTTGGGCAGGCGGGCGAGTGAAACGGTCATTGAGGCAGTTGGTGCACCGTTTGGAGGTAAGTGGACGGAGTAGCCCTACGCTCGGCAGGCCCGTCGGAGGTTGCCTCGCTCTCTCCTTGTTGCTTGAGGAGACGGTAGGGGTTCTTGCGGTCGTCGGACGCCGACCGTCCTTCGTCCTTGCTGTTCAGCTGCGCGGGAAGGGGTGCAGGTGCGCCGGGTTGGGCGGCTACATTTGCTAAATAACTATTGAATTTCTCTTCTCGATGGCGTGCTACCACCTCCGTGGTGAGCTCCCCGGCACCGATGGCTAACGCGAGTTGATCGCTTATAGCGGCATCGGAGTAAGGGTTGAGGATGGAAGGTGCGCTCTCTGCGCCGCCGAGAGGCGGTTCCTCGTGGGGAGTTTCTGACGCTGACCCTGTTCTCGCCGCGAGCTGCTTTTCGGATTCGGGGATGGCAGCGTTTTCGTTCGCTTGCCACTGCTTCGGTAGCTCGCCCGTTGCAGGGCGCAGGCTGGCGCGCGCCTCCGTTTGGGCGACGGGCGGGGGTTTGGCCGTAACGTAGACCAACCCTAGGACAGCGCACACAGCCGCCAAAACTGACGCGGCTGAGTGCGCTTTTGAATGGGGAAGCTTCTTCACGTTCCCCGGACGCTTATGGATTCTGCTCGATCGGACGGAGCGGTTCGCTGCCGGCGAGATCGAAGTTGTTCACGTTTCCGGAGTACTGAGAGACGTTGCCTTTCAGCGCGCCCGCCGGACCGTTGTGCGTTACAATAATCATTCCGTATTTGTTCGCGCCCGCTGGAGTGTGAATATCAACATCCAAGCGTCGTGTCGGGTCGATGACAACTGACTGCCCATTGATGGCAACGGTTCCGTCATAGTTGATCGCAGTGACCTTCGCTGTGATCTGAGCGTTCGAAACGTTTGTCAGCTCGAGGAAGTTGAAGTCGTTTACGTTGGTGTTGAATCCGCCGTAGAGCGTGGTGTCTAAGCAGCGGATACGAACGTCTTCGCCACCTGATTTAGCGCTCTGTACGGTCAGGACAAATCGATCGCTGGTAGTCGGGGTGAACACGATTCTGTTATCAGCCACTCCGTTCGATTCGCCAGTGATGACTGGGGTAATTGAACCGGCTGTTCGGGCGACAATCGACTCAGGCGATCCGCTTGCGGTGCCTTGGACGGTAGTCGACCAATCGAAATCACTTGCTGCGTCGAACGGAATCGCATCGCATGCGTAGCTGTGGTTTGCAGTCAGATCAACGTGGAACGTGTCGGTCGCGTTCACGGTGATGGTGGTGTCCAATTCATTGTGCCCGGTGCTCAGCAGGTGATCCGCCGCGTGCGCTGCTTGCGGCAACAGCAGTAGCGCGAGAGCGAAGCTCATGCCTGTTCTTGGTTTCATTCGCATATTGTTCTCCTTGCATGTTTGGGAATGGCGCAGGTACTTCGAGCACTTGCACTACCGGACGGACCTGGTCGGAGCTATGACGAAGATCACGACTCGTGGCGCGGACAACGTGAAGACGATTCACGACGTGCGGTGAACGATCTCATGTATGATCGGCCCCATAGACGATCGCAACGCCAGCAGCGATTTCTGCGGTGGGGGAATCCAGCGTCGAGTCGAGGTCTCTTGAAAAGCTCGACGCTCACAGAGGATCAGCTATGTTCAAAGGTCGCCGCCTGCCGATAGGGGCGGAATACGTGCCTGATGAGGGCGTCCATTTTCGGGTTTGGGCGCCACGCTGTCAGGAGGTCGACGTGGTGCTCGAAGATTCGCAGATCTTTCCGCTTCACGCTGAGCAAGAGGGATACTTCTCCGGTTTCGTGGGGGAAGCGAAACCGGATATGCGCTACCGGTTCCGCCTCGATCGCGGACAACAGTTTCCGGATCCGGCTTCCCGCTTCCAACCGCTCGGGCCGCATGGCCCCTCGCAGATCGTTGATCGAACGCGTTTCAAGTGGACCGATCTGGGATGGCGCGGCAAGGCGCTCCGTGGGCAGGTGGTTTATGAAATGCATATTGGAACGTTCACGGCCGCTGGAACCTGGAATGCCGCGGAAGAGGAGCTCCCGGCGCTCCGTGACCTCGGTATTACGGTGCTTGAGATCATGCCCGTAGCTGATTTTCCAGGCGCGTTCAATTGGGGGTACGACGGAGTTAACCTTTTCGCGCCATCCAGGGTGTATGGCTCTCCCGATGACTTTCGGCGCTTCGTAGACCGAGCGCATGCGCTTGAGCTGGCCGTGATTCTCGATGTCGTCTACAACCACGTCGGCCCTGACGGCAATTACCTTCAGGCGTTTTCCAAGGACTACGTCACCGATCGATATGTGAACGAGTGGGGCGATGCTCTGAATTTCGACGGCGAGAACTCGAGCGGATCACGGGAGTTTTTTGCTTCGAATGCCGCGTATTGGATAGATGAGTTCCATCTCGACGGATTGCGTTTGGATGCCACTCAGCAGATCTTCGACTCATCACCTTCAGCGACTCATATCGTGACGGAGATCGGTGCTCGCGCTCGAGCAGCGGCGCAGGGACGTCAGATCATCATTGTCGCGGAAAACGAGCCACAGCTTCCGAAGCTTGTTCGTCCCGTCACTCGAGGTGGCTACGGGCTTGATGGGCTCTGGAATGACGATTTCCATCACAGTGCAAAAGTTCGCCTCACAGGGCGGCGTGAGGCCTATTATTCTGACTACACCGGTTCTCCGGAGGAGCTGATAGCCGCGGTGAAGTACGGCTTTTTGTCGCAAGGCGAATACTACCCGTGGCAGAAGCAACGCCGCGGCGCTCCCGCCTTCGATCTGCCGCCTGAAGCGTTCATCACCTATCTGGAGAACCATGACCAAGTGGCGAATTCTGCTCGGGGCGACCGGCTCGTCTCGCGAACGAGCCCGGGACGGCTTCGCGCTATGACTGCGCTCCTGCTCCTGTCGCCACAAACGCCTATGCTGTTTCAAGGTCAGGAGTATGGAAGCGATCGTCCATTTCTCTTTTTCGCCGATCACAACGATGAGCTGGCTCCGCTTGTCGCGGAAGGAAGGCGAAAGTTTCTCTCCCAATTTCCTTCAGTCGAAGTGGACGACATCAACTCGGCTCTGGCGGAGCCTTCGTCGCCGGATACGTTCGAGCGCTGCAAGCTTACCCATGCACGCGAAAATAATCCTTGGTTCACGTTTCATCGTGACCTGCTTCGCATGCGAAGAGAGGACCCGGTGATTGCTTCTCAATTGGGGAGATCGGAGCCGGGGGTGTGGATCGACGGTGCTCGACTTTCGAACGACGCGTTCGCGCTGCGTTACTTCGGCGGTGAGCGCGGACACCGGTTGTTGCTGGTCAACTTTGGAGCCGACCTCGAGCTGTCGTCAGCTTTGCTGCCGTTTCTCGCGCCGCCTGAGGGTGAAACCTGGGAGGTGAAGTGGCAGAGCGAACGCCTCGCTTACGGAGGGACGGGTATGGGAAACCCGGCGCCGGACGACGGATGGTATCTTGCGGCCGAGTCTGCGGTGATTCTGGCGCCGGTGAAGACACAAATCAAAAACGAGAAGGCGTGAAGCAATGGACGAGTGGACCTTTCGATTAGTGTGGGACCCGAACCGTGAAGAAGTGCCCGAGGAGCTCCTTCGTAAGGAGTGGCTAGTGACCAACGGGCTCGGGGCGTATGCCTCAGGAACGCTCTCCGGCGTGCCTACTCGACGATATCATGGGTTCCTCGTCGCGGCTCTGCCGGCGCCCTTTGGACGCCAGATGATGCTCGAGCACCTGAGTGAGATGGTTACTTTCGCTGATGGGGAGACAGCGTTCCTTTCGATGGGGCTCGCCGAGTTCGGTCAAAAGGATATTCACCGGTTCTCGTTAGTCGAGTTTCGCCTCGACCTCGGCCTACCGGTGTGGGTCTATTCGCGCCTCGGGGTCGTGCTCGAGCGCCGGATCCAAATGATGCACGGCCATAACACCGTCCAGATTGCATACCGAATGGTGGACGGCGACGAGCCGGTGACGATCCGCGTGCAACCTTCAATTCACTTCCGGGCGCATGAAGACGAACCCGGTGTCGAAAATCTGAGCGTCTACTCGCTCACTGAAGAACAGGGGGGGTATGCGGTATCTGCCGGCGGCTCATCGCTGCCGCCCCTCAAGCTCTTCCTTCACGCACGGAAACAATCTTTCCTCGCGAGTCCGTCGACACACTCGCTCCTGTATCGGGAAGAGAAGAATCGCGGCTATCCGTGCGAAGGCGCCTTGTGGTCCCCGGGGCACTTCGAAGCCTTGCTTGGAGTCGAAGCTCCGGTGACATTGCTGGTTTCCACTGAGACATGGGAGTCGATACTCGCGCTGAATCCTGCCGAAGCATTGGAAGCTGAGCACCGGCGCAGAGAAAAATTGATCGCGATGGCGGCAGAGCCTCTGCGGAGAGGACCGGCTCGTCAGCTCGTGCTGGCGGCGGACCAGTTCGTCATCACTCCCGCGGGTCGGGTAGAGGATGATTCTCGGGCGCGTGCTCAAGGTGAGCAGGCGCGAAGCGTCATCGCCGGCTACCATTGGTTTACCGACTGGGGCCGTGACACGATGATTAGTTTGGAAGGTTTGACGCTCGATACCGGACGGACTGCCGAAGCGCGCTGGATCTTGCACACCTTCAGTCAGCACATCCGCCGCGGCCTGATTCCGAATCTCTTCCCGGAAGGGCAACGAGAGGGGCTCTACCATACTGCGGATGCTACCCTGTGGTTTTTCCATGCGGTTTCGCGCTACGTTGCTCGCTCGGGCGACTCGGCTTTCTTGGATGAGATTGTTCCGAAGCTGCAGGAGATCATCGATTGGCACGTTCGTGGAACGGATTTCGGTATCGGTGTCGATCCAAAAGATGGGCTGTTGCGGCAGGGAGAGCCTGGATATCAGCTCACCTGGATGGATGCGAAAGTCGGGGACTGGGTGGTGACCCCGAGGCGGGGAAAGGCCGTCGAGATCAATGCGCTGTGGTACAATGCGCTCAAGCTTCTCGAAGGGTGGACGCGCGCTTTGGGGAATGAACCGCGCGCGGATTCTCTCAGCTCAATGGCTTCTCGGGTGCGCGAGTCGTTCAATGAACGTTTCTGGAATGAAGCGGGGGGATATCTCTTTGACGTCGTGGACGGCGAGACGATGAGAGAAGATCCAGCGTGCCGTCCGAATCAGCTCTTTTCGATCTCGCTCGAAAATCCTGTGCTCGATCCGTCGAGATGGGCCGCGGTCCTCAGCGTTGTCGAACGAGAATTGCTGACGCCGGTGGGGCTGCGCTCGCTGGCACCCGGACATCCCGATTACAAAGCTACTTACAGCGGGGACCTTCGGGCACGGGACGCTGCCTACCACCAAGGAACGGTCTGGGGTTGGTTGATCGGTCCGTTCGTCGATGCGTGGAGGAAGGTGAATCCCGACTCTACGCCGGAGGATGCAAAAAAACCTATCGCAGGTTTGCTCGAGCATCTGTTTGACGCCGGGCTCGGGACCGTGAGCGAAATCTTCGACGCAGTGAGTCCTTTTACGCCGCGAGGCTGTATAGCTCAGGCGTGGAGTGTGGCGGAGCTCATCCGTATTCTATCAAAGGACGGTAACTCTGATTCGGGCGGTGAGCAGGCTATCGGTTGATCCGGAAAGATACTTGGTCGAAAAGCGCCGCGCCGTGCTCGAGATACAGATGGATCCGGAATCCGTGCGGATCGTCAGAAAGCGGCGTATCGCTGATCTCCAGCTTTTCCCACTCACCCGACTTGACGTTCCGCGGCGAGTAATACCATTTCTCTCCGTCGACTGCGGCGAGGTAGGCGGTGTCCGGTGTGTTTGCCTTGACCCATACGCTCAGCCCGACCTGTTTTCCCTGCAGTGCACGGACATCATCGAAGTCCTGGTAGAGGGCTACGTGTTCGCCATCGACAATGAGCTCCGCCGCAATCGCTCCGTCATGCGGTGACGAGCTGTCACGAAGCACACGCGCGGCGCCGGAAACCGTCCAGCCGGGTGGAACAACGTCGGAATCCGGCCAGGACTCGAAACCGGCGTTCTTCAATGCGACGGTCTGCGGTGGCTCGGGCGGCGTGGTTATCGCACTCGAAGCAACGTAGGCACCCACTCCTAGCACGATAAGCGCCGCTGCGGTCTCGACGGCTTCTCCTCGTCCTTTCATCAGAGGCTTTTTCCTGCGGAGGGCACGCGGAGCAAGCGCAATCCATCCGACGTTGCCGTACAAGAAAATCGGAATCATCGGCTCGAGGAAACGCGGATTGCCTTGCAAGCAGCAGGCAAAGAGCCAAGCGGGGACAGAGAGAAGCGCGATTAAACCCAGCGCCGGCGCGACAGTGAAGGTCAGCAGCGCAAGGCCGACGATCCCGGAGATAATCGGAAGAGGAGACTTATCGAATAGGATCCGGTCAGCTTCCCCCGGGAGCAGGTCGAGACGGGAAACTTTCGTGAGCTGAACGTTGCGATCGACAAGACCTTCTTTCATCCAGCGCAGCACAGTGCTCGGATATTGCGACCCATAGACACGGAACCAATGACCGATCGCCTTCTGCGCGTAAACGTAGAATTCGTAGTCGTTGTGGAACCGCCCGGGAGCCTCTGCAAGCATCCTCTCCCAGGTGATGTTCTTTATTTCACCCTGTTCGTTCTCTGCGGGCACCTCCCAGACTCCGTAAATGAAGCTCGTGGGCCCTGCCGTGACGAATGGGATCACGTGCCCGTAGAGCCGGTATGAACGGATGAGCCACGGCGCCCAGAGAAGCACTATCCCGAGCGCATAGGCGGTCAGGAGACCGAAGATCGATCTACCGCCGGCGAGCGTGGTGTTCGAAAAAGATCTTCGCACTACAACTGCTGCCGGAAAGAGGGCCACTGACAGCATGAAATTCGGACGGTTGAGCATCGCGGTCGAAAAGATCATGCCGCAGCAGAGAAACGACAAAAGGGTGTTGCGCCGCCAAGCGCAAAGCGCGGCGGCGGAGGAGAGATACAACAGCGCTTCAGCAACGCCTTCGCTCGACAGTTTCAAGCTCCAGAAGATCGAAGGCCGGCTGAGCGCTACAACAATCAGAAGCGCGGCCGCCGGCCACGTGCGTCGGCACGCAAGGCGTATTTCGGTCGCCAACCAGAAGAGCCCGGCGCAAGTCAGCACCGCCTGAAAGATCTGCCACGTACGAAAGCTTTCTCCGAAAAAGAAAAGCTCCGCAGCACGAAGGAGCGGCAATACCGGCGCCTTATAGGTTTGCCAGAAGCCGTCCATTTGGAAGCTCCAACTGGAGAGGATATGTCGAGCAATCGTCTCGTAATCCTGCATATCCGAGAATGGGAGCTCATACGTCGTGTCCCAGTATGCGACTCGGAGGAGCCAGAACACCACGAATGCGACGCTGCATAACTGCCACCAACCCTTGGGAGTCGAATGCGCGTCGACGGAGGCGTGCAGCGCAGGTTCGTCTCCGGAGGCAGATCGGAGCGGTGACCGTGACGGTTGCGTGTTGGAGCTCATGCCGCTTTGAGCAGATCGATGCGCTTTCGGTAAGCAGGGAAAGCGTCGGTAAACCATGAGCAAAGGACGAACATGCTCCATACTTGGAGCGCAGTGCCCTCACCGTGCGAATAGTAACGCTCGAACAGCCTCCGTATCTGGTCGGCGTTCAGGACGCTGGAAAGGGCAGTTCGGGCAATCGCGTTTCCAGTGTCGAGCACGCGTTCACGGAGCGAATCGAGCAGCGCACTCACCGGAACGGAAAAGCCCATTTTCGGACGAGTAATGATGAGCTCCGGCAATTTCGGCAGCATCATCTGCTTGAGCAGCCACTTGGTCTCGCCGTTCGCGTTCAGTTTGTATGCTTGCGGAAGGCGTGCGGAAAACTCAAAAAGTTCCCGGTCCAAGAACGGGAAACGTCCCTCCAAAGAATGGGCCATGAGGATCTTGTCAGCCTTCATCATGAGATTGTCCGGCATCCAGGTCTTCATGTCGTAAGCAAGCATTCCATTTACGAGGGGATTTTCGGCAAAGTACTTCCCGTTTCGAAGATGGTGTGGGGGCAGGTGTTGATCGTTCAGGAAGCGAAGCTGATTCGAGAAGTAATAGCTCCCTTCCAGAAAACGTCCAAATGAGTTGTCGGCGGAGCCGGTTGCTGCGAGCTGCTTGTATTGCGGGTAGCCCGCGAACAGCTCGTCGCCGCCTTCGCCCGACAGGACGACGGTTACGGAGCGTTTCAGCTCCTTACACAGCTCGAACAACGGGAAACAAGCCGGGTCGGCAATCGGCTCGTCGAGCGCTGACAATACGGAATCGAAGTCGCGAACGAGATCTTGAGCAGTCGTCGTTACTTCGACGTGCTCGAGATCGTAGCGCTTCGCCACCTCGCGGGAAAACTCGAATTCGTTTACTTCCGGAAAGCCGATGTTGTACGTCGTCAGCCGAGCGCCTAGCGTGTGGACGAAGTAGGCGATCGAGCTCGAATCGAGACCGCCGCTCAGGAGCACTCCGATGGGAACCTCGCCCATCAATTGCGAACGGACCGCCTTTTCGAGGAGGGCTCGCAGCTCTTCCGCCAACTCAGACGCCGGGCGCGGAGGATAGTCGTCGCGATATTCGATGTCGTAGAACCGAAACTGCGTTGCGTGCCCGTGGGAGATCTTGAGAAACGTTCCGGCATCGAGCCGTCGGATGCGGCGAAACATCGTAAACGGCGCTTGCATGTAGCGGAATGTAAGGTAGTCGTGAGCGCCTTCGGGGCTGAGCTCCAGATCGAGATCCGGAAACGCCAACAGCGCTTTGATTTCCGATGCGAACAGGATTCGGTGTTCGTCCTCGTAGACGTAAAGCGGCTTGATCCCGAAATGGTCACGGACGAGATAGCTGACGCGTTCACGTTCGTCCCAGAGACAGAACGCGAACATGCCGTTCAATTTCTCGAAGGATGCGGTTCCGAATTCCTCGAACAGCCTCAGCACTACCTCGGTGTCGGAGCTCGTTTGAAAATGGTGGCCGCGCGCGACAAGCAGCTCTTTGAGCTCGAGGTAGTTGTATACCTCGCCGTTGTAGACTATGCCGAGCTCGTTGTTCCTCGAATAGATCGGCTGGTGACCGCTCGACACATCGACGATGGACAACCGTACGTTGAGAAAGCCCTGCCCGTCGCCGACGTGAGCTCCACGATCATTCGGCCCACGATGGGCGATGCAATGTGCAAACCGTTCGAGCTCCTGGCTGAGCTTCAGTGTGGGATGACCTTTTTCGATGATTCCGGCGATTCCGCACATAACGCTCAGACCTTTGTTCCAGTAGCTTCGCTGAGGAGGTTCTGCCAGCTGTTCAGATACCGGTCATGGTTGAAAATGTCTTGTGCGGTTTGCCGACCCTTCGCCCCGATCGACTTTGCGCTTTCAGGTGACCGGTGAAGGAAAAGAAGATAGTCAGCTAACTCTTCCGGATCGCTTGAATAGAATCCGTTCACTCCATTCTTCACAAAGAGCTCGACATCATGTGTATTCGCGTTGACGGTCGTCAGGCCGCAGAGCATCGCTTCGGCCCGGGAGCGTGGCATCGGTGAGTGCAGCGTCGGATTGAAATATACCGAGTAGCGGCGAATATTCTTCCTGTAATTCTCGAACTTCTGCACGGCAAATTCGTTCGTGTGGGGTGCGTAGGCAGCGTCTGGCTCGTCTACGGCGAGAGCATGGAGAGCGACATCCACCGGGAGCAGCTGCGTGACCCGTTCCGCGAGGAAATAGCCGCGATAATGAGGGCGGCTCTTCATCGGTCTTCCGATCGAAAGCACTCCGTCCGCATAAGACGTCTGCTGATATTCCGCCGGGTCGAAGCCGTGCCAGATCACGTGCGAGCGCTGAAATCCCCATTCTCGCTGCGCTTGATGCGAGTTCACGACGACGGGCATATCTCCGACCGCGCGCACCAGACGGTCACGCTCCTCGGAGAGAACTGTGCCGAGATCGTGCTTCTCGTAAAGGAAGTCGTATTGACCCTTGAATTGCGGAGTCCCGTGGCAGATGCCGATCTTCGGAAGCGGCACATGGGTCATGAACCAGCGAAAGTTCGCGCCCCAATCGTTCCAAAGAACGCCGTTCGTGTTCCAGGTGGCAAGCACATTCTCGTCGAAATGAACGAGCGCGACGTCGTAATCGCTGAACCGGATCGAGTCGATATCAGCGAAGCGAGCATTGTCCGGAAAAGGACGCTCCTCGTAGCTCCAAGAGTTCGTAAACGACGGAGTGGGAAATCGGACAAGCGTAAAATCGTGCCCCGTTCGGTACAACTCGTACTGATGAGCGGCATGCCACCGATACGTCAGAACTCTAAGACGGCGCGGCGCCGTTTTCAGTGCAAGATGCGACCACCGAGCCAAAGCGTGATCGACAGCGCGCCGATCGTCGTTTTCCGGAAGCGAGTGGCTGTCGCACCAACGGGAAAGCTTCCCGTATGTATCGAGCACCCATCGCCGAGAGATAACCGCGAGCTCGGGATGCTTCGTAAGCAGGCGGCGGAAGTTCTTGAGCGAGCGGAGTGGTTTGGTGCTTTCATCCACAAACGACTGATGCGAGATGTGTACGCTGAACGCCTTTTCTGAAAACCGGATGGTTGCACCGCTCTTGTAGAGCCGGTAGCCCATCTCAACATCTTCCCAGCCGTAACCCGAATCAGGCTTCCGAGAGTATGCGAACAGATCGTCGAAGAGCGTTTCCGTAACGGCCTCTCGTCGAACCGAAAAATTTCTGGTGATGCAATTGAGAAAGCTCGAGCGGGTTATCGGATCTTGGAGGTCGGCAAGCCGGGGTAGGAGCTCCGGCGAGGCTTCCAGATCCGCGAGCGCATCGAGCGGCTCTTTGGCGCCACTTTCAATGTTGAGGAAACCGATCACCGCGTCCGGGCCTCCGTCGGCGTATTCACGCGCGTGGGCTTCGAGAAATTCACCGTTCACCATGCAGTCTGCGTCGATAATGACGAAGACATCTCCGGTTGCCTGCTGGAGGCCGCTGTTTCTCGACCCGCAATTTCCCGTGTTCTCTTTGTTGCAAAGAATCCGAATCGGCGGCGCCGGAGTTTCACCGTCAGCGCGTGTCGTATGCGCGGCTTGATATTGTCGCACCAGCTCAACAGATTTATCCGGTGAGCAATCGTCGACAAAGATCAGCTCGAACTCACCGAGGTAAGTCTGCCGAAAATAGGACTCGAGCACGGCCGGAATCTCGCGTTCCTTGCCGTAGAGCACGGTCACGAGACTCATCTTCGGAAATTTCTGCGCTCTGAATTGAACGGCTGATCGCGTGAGCAGCTCCTTCCACGTCGACTCAGAGTCCGGATGCCGCCAGTCGAAAAGGATCGGATGGCGCACCAAATCCCGTGCGATACGTTCCACTTCGCCGGTCGGTGCCCAGAAAAAATCTGCACTGCGTGCTCCAGCCCAAAGCGCCCTATTGCGCAGAATTGATTTGGGTGGTGGAACTTTCGGTTCGCCGGAAGGTATCGGCTCGTCGAGCGGTATGCCGAGCCGATCTCTCAGGCGTTGCTCCGGGAGCTCTTCCAGCGCCGCGATTACTGGAATCGTTGCATGTCTCAGCGCTCGAAGCGGCAAGCTGAACCGCTCCTCCCAAGGCAGCTCGAAGAAGACGACGGCGTCAAAGTCCAGTAAGTCGCCGTACGTGCCTTCCGCAAAGGAATCAGCATCGGCGAAAGTCGCGGAGCCGCCGCAAGCCGTCATCCAATCGCACAGCTCGCTAAGCGACTGCTTCTGCTCGCCTGTCAGCGGTGTCCCCGCGACAACGAGAAAATGACTCCTCTCGACGTCGAAGCCGTTCACGCACCAGTTGCTCCGCAACCTGGGACCCGCGAGAAAGCGCTCCAGATCCGGACCGGTGCGTCGAAAATCGGTGAGGCTTGTAGCGGTTCTGTCGGGCGATAACGGAAGCTTCTCGAAGAGGGCGGTATCACGCTTCAGCGCCGAGCCGTAGAAGGCGATGTTGTTTTCCGGAGAGGCGTCATGCGAGGACAATCGTGCAGTATACCAACGACCCTGAGAGTCGCCGATCGGCTTGAATGTAAAATCTGCGAACTCGTTGTTCGGGATGCGGACTCCGGACACAGCGACGGAGCGGCACAGAGCTCGCTCAGCTCCTTGATGTTCGAAGAGCTCGAGGGTGATTGTGCACGAGTTCTCACGAAGTGAGGTGCCCGTCAGAAACGAAAGTTGGAAGAGGTCCGGGCCCGGCGCCAGGAATGTTACTTCAATCGGACGGTCAGGCAGCAGCTCGGCGTACAGCAGCTCGAGGGAGTAACCGCCCCAACCGGCAGTCGCAAATTGTAGCCCATCAATCATCGAACGGGCGGCGAAGCGCGGAGCGAAAATGTCCGAGGTCGTTTTTCCCACGAGCGGAAGCTCGATAAACCTGCGTTCAACCGACTGTTCCCGAATCTCTTTCGCGGAATCGGGCAAGTGGCGCGCGGGTTCGAGAAGCGCTCCGAAAAACACGAGGTGATTCTGTTTGTTCGCGTCGGGACTCACGAGCCGGACGACGTAGCTCTGCCCTCGCGAAAGAGGAATCGGTTCAAAACGGAACCAGGCAATCCCGTTCGGCGTCAGATCCGCCGCACGCACTTGTACCGTCCGCAAACTCTCTGTGAGAGCCGCTTCGTCCCGAAAGATTTCGAGCGTCAGTCTGCACGAATTCGTTCGACCCTGTTGATCGAAGAAAAGACCGATCCCGGAAAGGCCGTCGCCGTCACACTCGACACGCCAATCCATCACCCGGCCGGAAATGAGCGGCGCTGCGAGAGCGGAATGGGAGATGTTCTTGTCGCCGCGCTCCGTTTGAATCAGATCACCCGATTGAAACAGAGTTCGAAAGGCCGGGCGAAGTCGCGCCGCGCAGCTCGAATTGGGCTGCGGCGTGAGGTCGAGCTGCACCGAATTGAAATCGCAAGCGGAAAAGATTTCGCCGGCTTCATTCCGGAGCGTTGCTTCATTGCTTTGCTCGTCTCGTGGTAAGAGGCTGCCCCAGACAGCGACGCAGTTGTCGGGTGTTGCGCCGGGAGCACTGATGGTGAGGGTGTAGAATTTGCCGCGAGAATCGGTTCTCTCCGGAAACTGAATTTCGTAAGGCGAATTTTCGCCGAGACCTTGCGCCCGGATCGGCGCTTGAAATACGACACGACCTCCCGCACCGGCGTATTCCCGCAGCGTCGCGGTAAGCGTGCAAGTATTTTGCCGGCCATGAAGGCCGAAGGTGACTTCGACCGAGGTCAGGCCGTTGTGCGGAGAAACGAACGAGATCTCAGCCGGTTGCGAGGGCAGGATGTTCTTCGGGAATACCGAATGTCCTGGGCTGCACCATCCGAAGCTCGCCTCGAGCAGTGGATCCGGCTTACAACGCGCCTTGTAGTGGGCGACGTAGACCAAGCCGTCCGGCAAAGAGGATTCTGCGGAGCGTCGATTTCGGTGTCCGCGAACAGAGGAAATCACCGAGCTGACGGCCGTCGAAAGCTCTTTCGCAGCACGACGTGTTTTCGCTACGCCTCGTGTGAGAGGAGCAGACTGCCAACCGGAGCTGAGCGCGGGGTCAGCAACGCCTTGGCCCGCTTTGCGGGTATCGATCTCGGTTTCATTCCGCAGCTTTTGCGGTTGTGCTCCCATAGCGTTAGGCCCTCGAGCCGGCCGCGCGTCGGGCGAAGCGCGCTGTTTCACTTCGCTCCTGACGTTCTCGGTCGCTCTCCCTTTTCTGTGTCGGCGGACGAAGCGGTTTCTCCGCCACAATGACCGCCTGAGTGAAGAGATCCTTCGGCCCGAAATAGTATTCGAGAACGTTGAGGTTCGCACGTTCGAAGAAGCTGATCGCATGGCTCCGGGAGCGAATCCGGCTAACCTCGTCCGGATGGAACTTCTTGTCCGGCTGGTTGAGCGCCACGCGATAGAACCAGCGAAGCGCTTTGAAAAACAGAACGCTTACTCCTTTCTCCGGAGGCCAGAAGATGATCATCCGGCCCCCCGGGGCGAGGACGCGTCGAAACTCAACGAGTATCTTCCCTATCTCGGCTGCAGTGAAATGCTCCATCACCCCGAGGTTGTAGATACCGTCGACCGAATTGTCCGGTAACGGGATTTCAAAGATACTGCCGTGGAGAATAGGAGCGTTCCGTCCGTTCGATTTGCGGTAGAAGCTCAGCGCGTTGAGCGAGATATCGAGCCCCATGATATTCACGAGGTCTCGTATTTCCGTGTCCACCTGACCGCTCCCGCAACCGGCGTGCAGCACTCTGGCCTGCCGCGGAAAATACTTGTTCACGAAGAACTTCAACGAACGCTGGATGATGAGCTTCCGGTAGAGGGACGCAACAGCGTCATACAGCAACCCGCCCGCGGATTTCTTGCTCGCCCAGTAGTCTTCCCAGCCCTGAGGGTCGACTTTCGTGCGATCAATCAACGCTTCGGGGATCGGCTCGCCCAGCTGATACTTCTCGGGGCTGAACTTTGAAACGAAGAACGTCGACGCCAGCAGCTTCAGACTGCGCACGATCTCCGCACCGGACATCTTCGAATTGCCGTAGGTGCGTACCGGCAGAGAGATCGGAAATTCATGGATCCGGAAGCCATTCGAGTGCAGGACGAAAAGGCTCTCGAAGAAGAACGAGTAACCCGAAGACTGAACCAATTGAAACAGCTCGCGAGGGATCCGGTCCAGCCGATAGAGTCGCAGCGCACCTGTCGCATCATACGGCATGCCGAGGAGCAGTCTAGTCGCGACGTGCCCGCTGTTTGTCAGTAGCCTCCGTATCGGCGCCCAACCGAGCAAGCTATTCGGGGCCAGGTAGCGAGAGCCGACAACAACGTCGAAGTCTCGAGCTTCGCGAAGGATCTGAGCCACGTATTCCGGCGGATGCGTGAAATCGCAGTCCAGCGACACGAGCCGCTCGTATCCCTTCTCGTAGGCCCACATGATGCCGTCGACATGGGCGCTGCCGATGCCGAGCTTCCCCGGACGATGGATGACGTGAACGTTGGGGAAGCGCTCAGCGAGCCGCTCCATGATCTCACCGGTGCCGTCGGGCGAATTGTCGTCGAGGAAGAGGAGGTCGAAGTCGAGGTTCAGGCCCAGAAGGCCCATACATAGCGGCTCGACGTTATCGCGCTCGTTGTAGGTCGGGACAAAAACTACTGTTTTATGCGGCAATTGGCGCGACAAAGCGTACTACTCCGATCGTGAGAAACGAAAGACGAGAGATACATATATAAAAAGGTGTAATCCATCCAGTCCGAAGCTCGATTCGGAGCTGCCCGAGGCCGCGAAGGGAGCGCTCCGAGGATTAGCTAGGCTGCACTGGCGCCGGAGGCCCGGAAGCGGGGGGAGGGGTACCTTTTCGCTTCGCAACCTCATCGGGGTGCGCGTAGTAGGTGACCCCGATACAGAGTGCGTAAATAATCAGCAGCGGACCTGCCAACAAGCACTGTGAAATGACATCCGGAGGGGTGAGAATTCCCGCAATGATGAAAATTCCAACGAGCGAATAACGGAAACGCGAAAGCAGCGCTTTATGGCTGAGGAGCTTCATGCGAGCGAGGAAGTAGGCGACGATCGGCAGCTCGAAAACAACTCCGAAGACCAAGCACATCTTCACGACAAAACCGAAATACTCGCCGATGCGGATGCTCGGATGAACGCCGACCGAAAGAAACTCGTCGGAGAAATATGCGAAAGCGACAGGGAGAACGACCTTGAAGCAGAAGAGGATTCCGCTCAAGAAAAACACGGTCGACACCGCGACGAATGGAAGCGCGAACCGTTTTTCGTGCTCGTGCAAACCCGGAGCAACGAAAAGCCAGAGTTGGTAAAAGCTGTATGGGATGGATAGGACGATCCCCGCAGCAACTCCGACTTTCAACTTCGCTATGAAAGCTTCAGCCGGTCCCGTCCCGATGAGCTCGAGCTGGGCAAACGACTCGCGAATCGGGATCGTGAGCCAGCCGAATAAAACGTCGGCATACTGATACGTGAAGAGCGTTGCTACGGACAGGCCGATGACACACTGGATGAGTCTCTTGCGAAGCTCAGCCAGGTGTTCCAAGAAAGGCATCTCGGCGGAATTCGATGTCATTGCCCTTCTGTCTTCTGCCCAGCGGGCGAGTCAATCGGTGCGTCCGAGGAGGCTGTTTCAGACGAATTGCGGGGTTCTGTCGGCAGAGGGTCGCTCGAAGCAGCGCCGATCGAGGCTTCGGTTGCAGGCGGTTCCGATATGCGAGCTCCCGTTCCTTCTGAGGCCGACGAGCTCACCGAATCTCCGGGCGCGGATGCCGCGGCCTCGGATTGGTTCGCCACTCCTTGGTTCGCTACTGCTGGAAGGGTAGAAGTCGGTGCCACTGGGACCGGCTTTTTCTGCTCTTGGTCAAGATCGAAGCGCGGAGCGTTCATCTCGTGCTTCAGCTCGTCCATAGCTCGTCGCAGCTCTGCGGCAGTCTTTCCGAGCGTTCGGGCAACTTCGGGAAGCTTGTCCGGACCGAACACCAAAAGCGCGACGACAAGTATTACGATCAATTCACCGAACCCAAGGCCAAACATATCGGCTATCCAAAGATAGAAGGAGGAGAATCACGAACCGCCACCAAGGTTGGGCGACGGCGGAAACAGATCTAGCAAATTAATGTTCCACGGGCACTATCCCAATGCGCAATCTGGCTGAACATTCGATTTCGCCCAACATTCAATTCCGGCGCACCGTTTGGACGAACCGATTCGACACTCCATCCGGCATTCTGACTCCTCGGTCTGCCGATTGTTTAGGAAGTTCGTACTGATCCTTGAGCGGTTCCGGAGACTTCAGCCACTTTTGATGCGCTGCGGGAGCGGACCGGAGACTTTTTTTGGTCTCCTGCTGAAAGTTTGTTAAACTTGCGAGCACGACTTCGCATGCCCCCTTTCTGGGCTGCAGTATTCCAGTGAAGGACTCCAGCCTTGGCATTTACACAAGAGATACTTGATTCCATCAAAGATCGATTGAGTTTCTTCGATATCGCGAGCGAGTTCGTCCAGTTGAAGCGCAGTGGTCGGAACTACGTCGGCCTGTGCCCGTTCCATCATGAAAAATCCCCTTCATTCTTCATCCGGGAAGAAGAGGGCGCCTACCATTGCTTCGGCTGCGGGAAAAAGGGGTCGATCTTCAATTTCGTCATGGAGATGCGCGGCTTCAACTTTCCGGAGGCGGTGAAGCACCTGGCAAAGATTGCGGGCGTGGTCCTGCCGGATGAGATGACCGGAGATGACCCCGAAGCGCGAAAGCGCGCGGAGCATCATCGCTTTCTCCGGGAAGTGGCCCATGCAGCCTCCGCTGTATATGAATCGGAGCTTCCTCGCGCAAAAGTTGCGCGAGACTATCTCGCGGACCGTAAGGTTAGTGCAGCGTCGATCGCGGAGTATCATCTGGGATTCGCTCCGCCGGGGTGGACCTTCATCCAAAAAGCGGTGTCTGATTATCTCCAGCGATCGAACCAGACGGGCGACATGAAACCCGAGCAGGTCGAGACTGCTCTGCTCGAGCTGGGTCTGTTGAAGCGAAAACAGTCCGCGAACGGGGAAAGTGCAGACCGCGCCTACGATGCGTTGAGAGATCGGATCATCTTCCCAATCACAAGAAGCGACGGTCGGGTGATGGCGTTTGGAGGGCGCGCCATGACATCCGAAGCGAACGTCCCGAAGTATCTCAACTCGCCCGAAAGCCCGCTCTACTCCAAAAGGAAGTCACTTTTCGGCCTCCCTCAGGCGCTCGCAGCGTTGCGACGCGAACGGCATCTGTTCCTCGTCGAAGGGTACTTCGATGTAATTCTGCTCCACCAGATCGGCGTTTTGCCCGTAGTGGCAACGTGCGGAACGGCGGTAACTCCGGATCATGCGCAGGTGATCAAGCGGTTGGTCGAGGGTGTGACAATTGTATTTGACGGTGACCCGGCGGGGAAAAAGGCCGCGTCGCAGTGCTTTCCCGTGTTTTTAAACTCTGGTTTGGATGTTGACGTCGTCCTCCTGCCGGAGGGACACGATCCCGATTCGCTTGCACGAGCGCAGTCACCGGATGCCGTTGTCGAGCTACTGCGCTCGAACCGGATGCCGGTAGCGGACGTGTTCTTGAATAGCCTCGTGGAGGCTGAGTCCGGTGGTGCGGGCACCGCTCTTTCTGCAGCTGCGACGGGACGCATAGCGCAGCGTTATGCGTCCTCGGTAGCGCATGTGAAAAACCCCGTAGAGAAAGAGTTCTTGCTCAAGCGCGGAGCGGAGAAGCTGGGAGTCAGTATCGATTCATTCGACTCGTTAGTCCGCGACGAAACTCGCAAGGTGATGGCCAAGAGCTCTTTCTCCCATGCCGCGCCACCCCCGAGCCCGCCCCCAACAATGGAATCAGCGCCACCTGAAATGAGAGCGCACTCCAAGGGCAGGCCGGAACGGCGCTCGGTGAACGTGAGTCGCCCGGGGGAGCTCCCACGAGCTCCGGCAGGCCGCGAGCTCGAACCGCTAGAGCTGCTGTGTAAGCAGCTCGTGATCTCCGTGCTGTGCGAGCCGAGCCTAGCCGACACTGTTCTAGATCTTTCGCTCATCGACTCGTATTCGCGGGCGCTCGAGCCGCTGAAGCCGCTTGGCGATCATGTCTTCGCATTCGTTCGGGATCTTCGTGAAAGTGGGTGCAGAGGAGTGGCGGAGCTGGTCGCCGACGCCAAGGTCTCGGGGCTCAATGCCTCGGCACTGGGTGCGCGGTCGGCCCCGAATCTTCAAGCTCTCTTAGCGGCCCATGACCTCGACGGCTTAGGACTGCTCGAAGAGTCGTTTCGTCAGAGCCTGATCGGAGGAGGCGCTCCTCGAGCGAGCGTCTCACAGTCGGCACAGGCGCTCGAGAGGCTTGGGCATCAGGTCGAGCTCAGTGCGCTCCGCAGCAAGGAGTCGAGCGAAGGGGACGAAGCGATGAAGCTGGCGATCGCACAGCAAAAGCTCGAACGGAAGCGCAATCTCGAACGGATCAAGACGAGTGAAAATAACGGCCAGAAGAAGGCCGGGCCTACGAGCTGAACCCCACCGGTTTTAACCGGCGATCCCGTTCTTTAAGTCCCTCGCCGAAACTTCCCAGAAAAACGACTGGTGTCATCGGAATTGCCGAACGTTTACGACTGCGCTTCGTCGAAATCGTGGCGGGAAGCCCTCCAGACGCCCTCCGCCGCTTACGATGTGCGAGACGCCGTCGCACGGCGCTTGCAGGCGAGTCGTAAAGCTCAACTTTTACTCTGGAATCGTTAGATTTTTCTTGACATTTTTTTTAGCCCCATCGATCGCCGATAGCGTCGGGGTAAATTTTATGCTACGCACAACGTCTTCCTGAAGAGGTAGGTTGGGACCCGCCTCGTATTTGGAAGAGGCCGAAAAGACGAAGAGTTTTCCGATAAACCGCAAAAGCGAGAGACTCAAACCGCAGCCTGCGCATAATCAGGTTGCGCGCCGGGTCGCGTAGCTGTAGCTCCGTTACAGTCGGCGGGAACGGGCTCAGCCCATTCGGCCTCGAGAGAGTTGGGCTTAAGAGAGTTGGGATCGTGAAGTCGCAGATTGAGCGACGAGCATAATATCAGTCTTACGCTGCGCACTTCAAACGGAGAAGAGTTTCTTCATGGCGAAACACACTGACGGCAATCGGAACGGTACACGAAACTTCGAACCCCCGCGCGCCTTTGACGCCGGCCGGAAAAAGAAGAATGCGGTGCCCGCTGAGAAGTCGGAAGAGCCGCTTGCGAAAGATAGCTCGGGCGAGGAGCCGATCGACGATTTCTTCGGGATGATCGGTGATACGGAGGTCGACATCGTCGAGGACGAAGCTGCCGAAGACGAGATGTCCGGCGAGCGCTTGCGGATGGCCGATCCGGGCGCTGAAGCTTTTGCCGACAACGCTGCTGCAGCACCGGGAGTGGGGAAGGGCACCGATCCCGTCCGCATGTATCTTCGTGAGATGGGCGGAGTCAGCCTGCTCACCCGTGAAGGCGAAGTTGTCATCGCCAAGCGTATCGAAGAAGGTCAGAAGGAGATCCTTCACGAGATCAACCGTTCTCCGGTGACCCTCGATTATATTCTCGGGCTCGCTGACGAGCTGAAAGCCGGAACAATCCGCGTCCGTGACCTCTTCGGAGACGAAGACACCTCTCAAGCGCAAGAAGAGCTTGCCGAAGACACCCTCGAAGGTGAAGAGGACGTCGAGCGCGAGGAAGGAGAGGAGGAGGAGCGGCCGCCGGTAGTAACACCGGATGAAGAAGAAACGAAGAAGAAATTCTTCAAGAAAATTCAGGGCATCAAAAAGCACGCGAAGGCTATTCAAGACGTCGCCTCGGCGATGCAACGCGTCCAAAAGGGCGGTAAGGCCTATCTCGAGCAGTCGAAGAAATACGAGAAGCTGCGCGACAAATCGATCGAAAAGATTATCGACCTTGGCCTCGCCAAGAAGCATACGGACCTCGTTATCAAGAAGCTTCGGACGCACCACGCTGAGCTCGATGACGCGAATCGGATTCTGTCGCAGATTCAGCGCGAGACCGGACGGTCGCTCAGCGAGCTGTTCGAGTCGTTGAAAGATCTCAACACCGAAGACCAACTTGCCTTCAAGCGTGTCTGCCGCCGGCTCAAGCTGCGAGCCCAAGAGGCCCGAGAGATCGGCGAAAAGATCGCTCAGGCTCGGGTGGTGATCCAGAAAGTCGAGCTGGACACGCACATGGAAGCCACCGAGCTCGATCGGATCGTGAACACGATCGATAAAGGCGAGCGGAAGGTTTACAACGCGAAACAAGAGCTGGTTGAAGCGAATCTTCGACTCGTGGTTTCTCTCGCGAAGAAGTACACCAACCGTGGTTTGCAGTTTCTCGATCTGATCCAGGAAGGCAACATCGGTCTGATGAAGGCCGTTGACAAGTTCGAGTACCAGCGAGGCTATAAGTTCTCGACCTATGCGACCTGGTGGATTCGTCAGGCGATCACTCGTGCGATCGCAGACCAGGCACGCACCATTCGAATCCCGGTGCACATGATCGAGACGATTAACAAGCTCGTTCGTGTGACACGCTATCTCGTTCAAGAATTCGGCCGGGAGCCGAATCCGGAAGAGATTGCTGAGCGCATGGACATCTCCGTCGAGAAGGTTCGAAAGGTCATCAAGATCGCGAAAGAACCGATCTCGCTCGAAACCCCAATCGGGGACGATGCCGACAGTCATCTCGGGGACTTCATCGAAGACAAGCGGATCGTTTCGCCGTCCGATGCGGTCGAAAACCTCAATCTTCAGGAGCAGACTCGTCGCGTGCTCGCGACTCTGACCCCGCGAGAAGAAAAGGTTCTCCGCATGCGTTTCGGAATCGGCGAGAAAAGCGATCACACTCTCGAAGAGGTCGGGAAGAATTTCGATGTGACTCGGGAAAGAATTCGTCAGATCGAAGCGAAGGCGCTTCGTAAGCTTCGCCACCCAAGCAGGCTGAAAAAGCTGAAGACCTTCGTGGATAAGATTTGAGCAGTGCCGGAACGTTGTTTGACGTTCCGAGGGGAGACGGGCTAATTACTGAAGCGGAACTTTGCAGAGTCGTTCGATATTTGCGCTCTGACGGTCGACGAGATGGGTTTGAGATCTCGAAGTGGGATCTCGGATACTGCCCCAGGTTCGGCGACGCAGATGCGGTGGTACTGAGATCGGCGACACTGATAATTACGGCCCCATAGCTCAGTTGGTTAGAGCACCCGGCTCATAACCGGAGGGTCCCAGGTTCAAGTCCTGGTGGGGCCATTCGGATCTCGGCTTTTTTGGTCTGGAGGCAGCTGTCTCGGCACAGTGTTCCGGAGAGAGGGGGTTCCGGAGAGAGCGGGTTCCGGAGAGAGGGCTTTTCTGAAACGGTGGTTCTCTCGGAAGGGTATTTTGGAGAGCATTCGGCTCACAAACTTAATTGGATGAAGCGGTGACTAAAGAAAATACGAGCAAGGCACTTTTTGCACTTTCAAAAACTGACGCCGAGGTGGTGGTCGTCAGCCAACGGAAGAACGAGATTCAGGAGCGCCGTGCCGCGATCGTTCAAGAGATCGAGCGGCTGAAGAAAGAGATTCAGGACGCCGAAACCAAGAACACCCAGCTTCGAACCCGTCATCAGCTTGAACAGGAGCGACTCAGCTCCGAAGAAAAGAAGATTGTCGAAAGACGCAAGCAGCTGACTGCGCTCGGTGGTACGAAGGGCGCAAAGCTCGTCGAGCGGGAGATTGATATCGCTGCACGAACGCTGCAGACGATGGAGCAAAAAGCTCAACAAGCTCTCGAAGACGTCGAGCAGCTCGCGAAAAAGATGGAAGCATCCAAAGTCGAGCTGGATGCAAAGCAGCTCGAGCTGGAAAACGCTGAAACAGAAGACGGTAAATTGCTCGGCGAGCTGGATGACCGTCTCGGTCAGCTCGAGGAGCGTCGAAGCGATGCGCTTTCGGGCATCGACGATCGGACCAAGAATTTATATCAGCGTGTCCGCAGCCGTTATCCAGGCGGCGCGATTGCAATCGCCGAAGCCGGCTCCTGTCGGAGCTGCTTCCGAGCGCTTCCTGCACAAACCTACAATCAGGTGCTCAGCGGCAATCTTCTGCAATGCCCGAGCTGCAGCCGCATTCTCATTGCGGTTGGGCCGGAAGAAGTCTGAGCGATTTCTGTATGTCGACCGGAGCTCGTTCGAAGGCCCTTCTCGAGCGTGCGGCTCGAGTCATTCCCGGTGGAGTCAATAGTCCGGTTCGCGCGTTCAAGAGCGTCGGCGGTAGCCCGCTCTTCATCGAACGCGGGGAGGGACCCTTTCTCTTCGACGCCGATGGGAAACGATACATCGATTATGTAGGCTCTTGGGGACCGCTCGTTTTGGGGCACGGTTCTCAGGTCGTGGATGAAGCGATTCGGAAGGCCTTGCCAGAGGGAACGACGTTCGGTGCGCCGACAGAACGTGAGGTGGAATTCGCCGAGCTGATCACTCAGCTCATTCCCAGCGTCGAAATGCTTCGGATGGTGAGCTCCGGCACCGAAGCCACCATGAGCGCTATTCGGCTGGCACGCGGTTACACCAAACGTGACCGGATCATCAAATTCAACGGATGTTATCACGGACATGCGGACTCTTTGCTCGTCAAGGCGGGCAGCGGGGTCGCGACGCTCGGTATTGCGGGAAGCCCCGGCGTGCCGACCGCGATTGCTGAGCTCAGCGTCAGTATCGAGTTCAACGATGCTGAGCTTTTGCGCGAGACTCTCGAAGCTCTCGGGCCGGAAACGGTCGCCGCGATCATCATCGAACCGGTTCCCGGAAATATGGGGCTCATTCTCCCGCGCGCGGGCTATCTCGAAGCGGTATCTGAGCTGTGCCGCCAGCACGGCATAGTGCTCATTTTCGACGAGGTGATGACGGGCTTCCGCGTGGGGCTCGGCGGCGCGCAGGAGCTTTACGGAATTGAGCCGGATCTCACGACTTTTGGAAAGGTGGTCGGCGGTGGCCTGCCTGTGGGAGTGTTCGGAGGTCGGCGTGAGATTATGTCGCTGCTCGCTCCACTCGGTCCCGTGTATCAGGCGGGGACGCTTTCCGGTAATCCGCTTGCCGTCGCCGCGGGGCTTGCGGTTCTGAAGCAGCTTCATGAGACCAATCCCTATCCGCAACTGACCGAGTCCGGTTGTCGGTTTGCCCGAGGCTTGCGCCAGGCGGCTGAGGAGTGCGGAGTCGCACTGCAAACCTCGTCCTGCGGCTCCATGATCGGATTGTTCTTCTCCGAAAAGCCCGTGACGAGCTTCAGCGAAGCGCTGCGGAGCGATGTGCCGCGCTTCAACAAGTTCTTCTGGGGCATGCTTGAGCGAGGCGTCTATCTCGCGCCCTCGGCGTTTGAGGCGGGCTTTATCTCGACAGTGCATTCCGACGCGTTGATTGACGAAACGATCGCCGCCGCCAGAGATGTTTTTCGCACATTGTAGCCGAGGCGTATGAACTCTGAAAAACCTCGAGCCGTCGTACTGTTGTCCGGTGGACTCGACTCTACAACCGCGCTCGCAGTATCACTCCATGAGGGATTCGAGCCGTATGCGCTCTCGTTCGATTACGGTCAGCGCAATAGATACGAGCTCGAACGAGCCGCGGAGATCGCCCGCAGGGCTTCGGTACGAGAGCATTGCAAGCTGACCATCGATCTCCGTGTCTTCGGCGGATCTTCGCTCACCTCCGCGCAACCTGTGGAGCGGGGAAGAAGCGTCGAGGAGATCGGGAAGGGAATTCCGAGCACCTATGTTCCGGTTCGTAACACGCTGTTTCTCAGCTACGCTCTTGCCTGGGCGGAAGTTCTCGGTGCGGCCGATATATTCATCGGCGTCAACGCAATCGACACGAGTGGCTACCCTGATTGCAGGCCGGAGTTCATACGCGCGTTCGAGCAGCTCGCGAACCTCGCTACCAAAATGGGCAGCGAGGGAAGAAAGATCCGAATCCACACGCCGCTTCAGGAGCTGACCAAAGGGCAGATTGTCTCCCTTGGTTTGAAGCTCGGGGTCGACTATGGATTGACCAACACCTGTTACGATCCGCTTCCAGGTGGTGCGCCCTGTCGCATGTGTGACGCCTGCATCCTGCGAGCGCGTGGCTTTGCCGAAGCAGGCGTGCCTGATCCACTTCTCGGACCGCAATGAAGTTCAACTATGTCACGCTCGCCGACCATGTATCGGAGACGGATACCGTAGTCGTCATCGATGTGCTGCGCGCATTTTCGACCGCCGCGTTCGCTTTCAACGAGGGCGTGCCGGAGATTTATATTGTCAGCTCGGTCGACGAGGCTTTTGTCTTGAG
The DNA here is from genome assembly GCA_046328905.1 of Bdellovibrionota bacterium. GTDB lineage: Bacteria > Bdellovibrionota_C > UBA2361 > SZUA-149 > CAZDWZ01 > JAXLVP01. The sequence continues at coordinate 989,419 of JAXLVP010000001.1, read as the reverse complement.
AGAGGAGCTCCATGAGAGCTTCATCTCAGGCGAGGTCGACGGCAAGATGGTTGAGGGGTTTGACTTCGGAAACTCTCCAGCCGATCTGCTTCTTGCCGACATCCGCGGCCGGAGAATGATTCAGCGCACGACAGCTGGAACCCAAGGGCTCGCCCGTTATCGCGAAGCGAAGAACGTGTTCGCTGCCAGCTTCGTATGTGCAGAAGCCACTGCAGACGCGGTCAAGGCGTTGAATGCAGCTTCGATTACGTTCGTGGTCACCGGAAGACGAGAGGGAGTCGACGGCGATGAAGATCAGGCGTGCGCGGAGTATCTCTGTGAGCTGATTGCCGGACGAACCCCCGACGCAGACGCGTTCCTCAAGCGTGTAGCGGCGTCATCTTGGGGGCGCCAATTCGGTAACCCGTCGAAACCGCACTTCCCGGAAGTTGATCTCAAGCTTTGTATGGAGCTCGACCGTTTCTCGTTTCCGATGAAGCTCGAGCGTCGCGGTCTGCGGTCGGTGCTGCTCAAGGGCTAAGCGGTGCCCTCATCGAGCATGTTGGCGAGCGCGAGGAGGAGATGATCGGTGCGTTTCTCGATTGTGTTCGGGACGTCCCCGCAGTCTTCAGCCGAAAACACGAAAGTTCCAGTGTGTTGCGCCTTTCTCAAGATCGTGAGGAACGCCTCTTCCCCTGATTCGGCTCCGAGAGTTGCGTGAAACACGTGACCGTCTCGGAAAAACATCGTTCCGTTCGCGTCGCGGAACTCGACCGCGAGCCGCCCATTTCTTCTCGCCGCGACGAGCATCTGAATCAGGTCCAAGATGCTGATATCGTCGAAGCTTCCCCGAACTCCCTTTGCTCCGATGCGCCGCAACAGCGCGCAAATCCTGAAGAACAGCTCGGCTTCGTCGACGGGAAGCGAGACGAAATCGTCGCACCCGACTTTGAAGCAATCAAGCTTCCGCTCCGACGACTCGCTGACAACGACGACACCCATCTCGCTCATGACCGGTTCGGTGCTCTTCAGCTCGAGCAGATCGACGCAATCGAGATCAGCGAACGAATCAGCGGTTACGATGATATCTGGTTCCTGCTCGCGCGCGGTTTCGAGCGCACCCGCGATACAACGTGCTTCGAGCACTTCGACGCCGGCTCGCCTCAGACTGGCCGTGACAGTGGCCAGATGACCGAGCTCGTTCTCGACAATGAGTATCTTCGCCATTTCCCACCGAGAGAGTGAAAGTCTACGGCACTATCCGATAAATTTAGAGTCGTTTGGAGCGGCATTCGGCTCAAATATTCCGGCATTGGTCACGCCGCTTGCGGGCTCCCGAATCAGAAGTGAACCTGAGGATTTAGCTGTTTCAGCCCGGAATCCTTTGCTAGAATCGTTGCATTAAAGAAGTGTGATTTCCATGGATTGAACCGAGGTAGTTGAACGATGACCGCAGAGCTCTTGTCGGACGGCACCAAGCGCATTTGCCTCTCGCGAAACCAGTTCGAGAAGATTGGCGAGGCGCTGCGCGCGTTTTACCAGAAGTCGAAATGCGGGGCGATTCTACTCGCTGACTCGAGCGGCATGTTGATTGCGCATTCCGGAACGCTTGACGCCAGCGCGAAGGCCCTGCTTGCGACGCTTGCCGCCGGAAACTATGCGGCGACGAACGAGATGGCCCGTCTTGTCGGCGAAGAAGCCGGCTTCAAAGTTCATTTTCTCGAGGGCGCCAAGAACAGCGTCTATGTCACCGGCGTCGACGACAACTATTTTCTCGTCGTGGTATTCGGCCAGACGACAACATTCGGCATGGTCCGACTGATGACGGCCAAAGTCGCGGAGCAAGTGCTCGCCGGACTGAACCTGCCGGCGGAGGGAGAGGTCGTCGAAATCGTGAAACGCGAGGTGGAGAGTGAAGAGTTTCGCGACGAGCTTTCGTCGCGTCTCGATGCGGTGTTGTTTCAACGATCCTAACGTTACAGTGTCTTCTCAATAACAAAGACCGGAAGGCTGGCCCTGTGTTCATCAATTACGGCTTAAATCAGATCGATCTCAAAATCGTGTATTACGGTCCCGGATTTTCCGGCAAGACGACCAATCTCGAATGGGCTCATTCGCATATCGATGCAAAGCTCAGAAGCGAGATCCTCAATCTGAAGACGAAAGAGGATCGGACGATCTTCTTCGACTTCATGCAGTTCGAGGTGGGAAAGATCAAGGGTCTGACCCCGAAGTTCAATCTCTACACGGTGCCGGGGCAGGACATGTACACGGTCAGCCGGAAGATCATTCTGAATGGGGTCGACGGGATTATTTATGTTGCAGATTCCGGTCCTGACCGCATGAGAGATAATCTCTTTACCTTGATCGATCTGGTGAAGAACTTGCGTTCGAACAAACATCAGGTCGAGGAGTTTCCGATCATCCTCCAATACAATAAGCGCGACCTTCCGAACGCCATGCCGCTCGACTATATGAGAAAAACGCTGAACCGCTTCCGTGCACCGGATTTCGAGGCGTGCGCCGTGAAAGGCGAGGGGGTCTTCGAATCGCTCAAGACGGTGATCGAGCTCATCGTTTCGCGTGTCACCAAGCTCGTATAGCTGTACGAGCTTCTCAAGACCCTGCCCGTTGCCGGAAGCATGCTGCGTAAAGCTCGCCGACAGCGCCTCCTCGTCCGGACGGTCGGTGCCGTGGAGTTTTTCTGCGAAAAGTGGTACGCTTTCGCTCAGATCTTTGTCCCGCCTGATCCGAACATATTTGTTCTACACCACTGAATTGATTCGCCAGAGAACGCGTGCGCTCAGCGTCGGCACGACGGTGCGCACGCTCGGGTAAATCGGGTCGGTGGTGTTGCTGTTGCGAGGAGGTTTCCCTCGCCGGTTCGTTGTCCCATGTTCAGGAGAGACCGATGGAATTCTTCGGCTTGTCCCTAGTCCCGTCGTCCGATGGCTTCGAGTGTCGGCTCGATCCGACTGGAGAGATCTCGCGCCTTACCGCCGAGCTGATCGTCGGATCGGAACGGGTCACCGTCCACCCGGATTCGCCCGACGTGTTCATCGCGCAGTGGCCGGTGGACGAGAGATGCACCGCCCTTCTCTGGCAGGGGCCCGGCTCGTACGCCTACGGCGCCAAGGTGCTTCCCACCATGAAGGGAGGATGGACGACTCAGGCGCCGGGTCTGCTCGATGCGCACCCGATCCCGGAATCGCTGCGTGACCAGATCCCGCAACTGCGGTTCTGGAGTCCGCCGCCGAAATCGAGGTAGCGCGCCGCAGGCTCTGCTCCTGTTCGGTTTTAGACCCCGTAAGGGGCGTCAAACCGCAACAGCAGCATCCTGCATCCTGATCTTGTTCGGAACACCGCGCTCGCTCTCAAACCCAATCCCGCGGGTTGCTCAGAACTTCAAGCAGATGAGCCTCTCGAGACCCCGGCTCCGGCCGGAAGTCGTATTCCCAACGTACTTCAGGCGGAAGCGACATGAGAATCGACTCAGTTCGTCCCCCTGTTTTCAGCCCGAAAAGCGTGCCTCGGTCAAAGAGCAGATTGAATTCAACATATCGCCCACGTCTCAGCAGTTGGAACGACTTTTCTCGCTCAGTGAAGGGAAGGCTTTTTCTGCGTTGCACGATTGGGAGATAGGCGGTCACGATTGTTTGCGCGAGCTCTTGCACCATTGAGAAAACGGTTTCGAGATCGACGGTTCCATCCTTCCCAACGTAGTCGAAAAATATTCCTCCGACCCCACGCGTTTCTCCGCGATGAGGCAGGTAGAAGTAGCGGTCGCACTCTGCTTTGAATTTGGGATAGTGCTGCGAATCGTGTCGGTCGCACGCCGTTTTCAACACTCGGTGGAAGTGCTCGGCGTCCTCTTCGTAGATGTAGTAGGGGGTGAGATCCGCCCCTCCGCCGAACCATGCGAATGAGCCGACCTCCAGGTAGCGATAGTTCGCGTGAGTCGTGGGAACAAGGGGAGAAAACGGGTGGATGACCAGTGAAATGCCCGTCGCGAAGAAGGGCTGGGGGGTGTCTAGTCCGGTAAGTGTCCGCGACATGTCGCTGGGCAAAGTACCGTGCACCTCGCTAAAATTCACGCCGGCCTGTTCGAATACGTCCCCTCCCGCAAGAACTCGAGTTCTGCCGCCACCACCCGACATTGTTTTTCCGTCCGGTCGCTGCCAGAGGTCCTCGCGGAACAGCGCGTTTCCGTCTTCCTGTTCCAATGCGGCGCATATCCCGTCCTGCACTCGCTGGAAAAATTCGGCCGCTTTCGCTCTCATATCGCTTCCTTTTTGACTCATCGGAAAGACACAATACCCAAGCGATTTCGGGAGATCAAAGAACTTTTCCACAGCAGATTCTTCGGGTATGCTGACCAACGGATTTGGGCCGAACCGATGATGGGCGGCCTTTCCCTGCGTCTCCAATTCAACAATTGATGCTCTATGTCGAACTCTCCTTCGTCCCGTAACCTCCTTCTTGGCTTCATTGTGCTGCTCTTGATTTCTGGAGGAGCCTGGTATGCCGTCACTTCGTCAAACAAAGGAAGTGGACAGGCCGGCCAGCCTGCCATGACGCCGCAGCCGGCAGTTAGTCCGACCCCGCCGCCGACGGGCGAAAAGGATACTCTTCTCCGCCAACTGGCACCCGATGTGCTCGCGGTCGTTCGGATCTTTCCGCGCGGAGTTGGAATCGGAGCGGACGCGATCTGGAGCCTCCGAGATACTCTTCTCGGCACGAAAGTCGCCAAGCGCTTCAAATTGGAAGAGGAGCTGACAGAGAAATTCAAGGAAGGCTTCAACCAGAAAGTGGGTGAAACCCCGGATGCTTCTGAGCTGACGTACGAGACTTTCATTGATTCAATCCAGAAATCAAACGAATACTGGCATTCGCTTCGGGAGGTCACTCTCGTTATCTCCGGAAAAACTCAACCTCTGAAAAATAAAGATCGCACCGTTCCTGTTCCGCCGGTGCTCTTGCGCGCAAGCTTTCTCTCCGTGGACCAGGCGAAAGCATCGTTTGATCTGCTCACGAAGAAATTGCTGGGAGATCCGGCTTCCGCAGTTCCGAAGGGCATAAAGGTCAAGCAGACGTCGCCCGACAAGCTCGACATCGATTTCAGCGATGAGTCCCAGGGGGCACTCCTTCACTCGACCCTCTCGTGGAGCGGTCCGGAGCTGACCTTCGTTACTGGTGAACAATGGGAGAACGCGTTTCTCACCACCAGCCCTGAAACGGCACTCGTAACCACTGTAGGATGGCAAACGGTGCAGCAGCTCAACACGGACACTGTCGCAGGTACGTTTTACTTCCGTCCTGACGATCTGAGCGGTTACATCGAACGTCTCGTGAAGGATCTCCCGCCGAAGGCGCAGCAGGAGATGCACGGAACATCGGAGCTCGAACAGACCTTGAGTCTCTATCGAGATATGACCGCCGTTGGCGCTTCGCTGGATTTTTCAAACGGTGCGACCATGCACAGCTGCGCGCTTGCGCGACCGGGAAGCGGTTTTGCAGCAGCGTATGACAAGCTGCTTCAGAATCTGGCAAATGGAAATCAGGCTGAGCATTTTTCGACGCTGCTGGATGCTCAGACCATCGCCGCGATGCGTATCGACACGACGTCGCTCGCGATGGGCTTGAATGCGGTTCTCGAAAAGCTCAAAAACATTGGGCTGGCAGGCAAGCCGTTGCCAGATGGAGCAGATATCGCGAGAATCGGGACGACGATGGAAGAGACCGCGAATCGACTTCAGTTCCAGGAAGTCGGTATTTTTGTCGCTCCGCCGATCATGCCCCCGATCATCGGTGCCGGGCTGTACCTCGGCGGCAGCAAGCTGAGTGGTGAGGAGCTGATATCCGCGGTTGTCGATGCGATTAATAATCTGGCTGCGCTTGGCTCCTCCGGTACGACGCCATCGCCTTCAGCGCCGAAGCTTGCGCGTAAGTCGAAGAGCGCTGATGGAAAGCCGGAGCTGGAGCTGGTCCTCGGAGGATTGAAGCTCGTCGGCGCTCTCGTCGATGAACATTCGGTTGCGATCAGTATCGATTCGTCGATCATCAGCGATCTGGCGACTCGCGGCCGGGCAGGAAAGTCGCTCTTCGCGCGTTTCAGCTCTCGGCCATCGCTCGTCGAGGATCTGGCCAAGTCGAGCTACTACTTTTATCTCAATACCGACCAGCTCATCGGGTTGGTTCGCACATTCTCTCCAGCTTTGCTCGCTGCTCAGAAGCCTGGTCAGCGAATCGAAAGCGATGAGCTCGAGGAGCTGCTCAACCTCGGACGGATTGCTTACTTGAGCTACCAACGCAATTACGCGGGCGCCGTGGGTTCGGTGTGCACCGAGAGCCGGTCGTTTTTGCTCAGGCAGTAATGTTTGGCCGAGTCCGGGGACCGCTCACATGATCGAGAGGAAGATCGTGTTCGCTTTGTCATCCCCGGTCACTCGTCGCAGTTCGACGAAGAAGAGACAGCAGACACCGCCGCAACCATCCTCAGGGGGAAGTTCTGGATCGGCAACAAGTGGAAACACCGCCATTCCATTGAGCGGTTTGGCGGAGCGAAGGTCCATCACGAATCCGTTGATACCGTCAATCAGCCGCGTTCCATAGAGACCGCCGGGCACATCCCGATTTTCGACGAATCTGAGCTCATCGAGCGTGAGCGCGACTTCTGCGGTTCCACCGGCAATGCTCAGCGGTCTGAGAGACATCCCCTCGGCGTTCCCGGACGGGAGACTGAAGCAGAATTGAGAAACCAGGTAGTGATTGCTGCCCGACGGTGGCGTGCCTTCGACCCAATGCTCGACGGAGAAACCGGTGGTTGCATTGTTGAGATATGCACCGATTCCGGCTTTTACCGCGTAGTGCTTCACCAAGCTGACCGCGGCGGAGCTTTCCGTCTTCAGCGACTTTGGGGTGAGCGTGCGAATCAGGCGCAAACCGAAAAGATCGGGCGTGTGCCGCGTGACGAGTGGCTCGGCTCGATCTCCCTCTTGCGGAACGAGGCGCTCGGCCACCGCTTGCATTGAGCTCGCCTTGAGCTCTGCGCTGCTCAGCTCGAGGACGCCATCGATGAAAGAAAGGTTACGGCATTGAAGATCAGATGTATTCGAAAGATTGACCTTTCGTGGTTTGTAATCGAATTCAACCAGCGCTCCTGCGAGTGTCGGTTCGAAAAAGAGTGTTTTCAACTGAGAGTCCACCACGACTTTCGGCGTGTGCTGTCCGGCACCGGATTCAACTGCGTATGTGATCCACCCATGCAGCGGATCGACCTCAGGGTGCACGATAGTGTCGAGCTCCACTTGTGCGCAAAGAACTGCATCTGCAAAGGCGCGCCTGAGCTTGTGGGAACGGAACTGCTTTGCGGTGCCGAGCATGAAATCGGCGTGGTGTGTCTTGAGATAGAAACGTCGAGCCGCCCTGAGGCGCTCGGTGTTTGCCGCTTCCTTCGGCATGGTCTTGATCAGCTCAGGCAGGGGAATGAGCGCACGACGGAGTGCCTCACGGCGTTCCGACAACAGGCGCTGTTCTTGGCTCATCGGCGCCACATCCGGTATCAGGAGCATTTCACCGAGGGCACGAGCGTCAGGGAACTGCTTTGCAGCCGTGAGCAGCTCTCCCCCGGGGATCGGTCCTATCGCGGATCCACCGGTCTCTGTGAGCTTACCGCCTTCGCCGCGAAACTGTTTGAGGAGCTCGAGATAAGCGTTCCGCATCTCGAACGGATTAAGGCGGTCGGGCAGAACGTGATCGGTAGTGATGCGAAAGGTGAGGGCAGCGAGCGGCCCACGCTCCGGCGACGCCGGAAAGCGGATCGGCTGTTTTACACCAGGGGTGTACTGTTCGAGAAAAAACGGCTCGAGCGAAGACGCGAGGATGATGAGCGGGGTCGTGCTCCCGGTGAACGCGAGCGGCTCGAACGAGCCGTTTTTGAAACGGCTCGCAGGTGCGATGATGTAACTCACCCCGTTGTTGCCGAGCTGCGCAAGCGAGTCTACGGGAATCCCGTACTCGAGAAAAATCCCCGTTCCGTAGCCAATCCCTGCATCAGCCCAGAACGCTCTGTTTCGCTCCAGATGCTCGTTTTGCTCCTCCAGAGCAAGGAGCGGCAAGCAGGCGTCGTACATCGGAGAGACGAGGATTTCGAGCTGATTCCTCTCGACGAGCTGGCGTAACAGTCGGAGCGCGCTGTCAGGAAGTTCTTCAAGGAAAAGACCGGAGAAGCTGACACATGCTTTCACCTCGGGAACAAATTCCAACCACGCAAGAAACGGCTGTAGGCCGCGTCGGAGAAGCTGAGCGCTTTCGGCGCCTTCTGATTTCGCGGCACTCGCAGGAAGGGAGAAGTGAAAGTGAAGGAGCGCTTGCATATCGATCAGGTGAATACCGATGTCATCAACTGATCTTAACCTGGCAGCGCGGTCTTTTGAAGCACTTTCTTCAGGGGGTGGATATGTAAGAAACAGCTTTGGTATTCGTTATGCTTCGTCAATACAGATTACAGATAACAGCGTTCATGTTCGGAATCGCTTGCGCCTATCCGATGCGATCGGTCGCAGATGACTTCGAGGACGTTCTGGATGATCTGATGGCGTATCGCAAGGAGACCCGCATCGCCGCGGGAAAACAAGAAGAGCCTTCAATCGAAGAAACCCTTCAGCGCACTGAGAAGAAAGCGCCGCGAGGACCGGAGGTCAAGACCGCTCCGCAGAAAGTGAAGGGCCCACAAGTTGTCGCGCTGAAATCAAAGCCTGCCACACAAGCGAAAGTGAAATAATCCACTCGCCGCGCTAGTTCCACCAAGAGATTAACCCCGGGATGTGTGACTGCGGAACCCCTGCGATGACGGGGATCAGTCGCACAGAAAATCCGTAGCTCCCTGCTCGTCGAACGTGCAAGCTCCCTTCGAAGACATGAACGCCTGGGTCGCGCAGAAACTGCGTTTCCGTGAGCCTGATGATCGAGCACTGATGGAGATGATGCGTCGCATCCAAGCTTCCGAGCCTGACCTCGGCGGCCACTTCCTGCGGTGAAAACCGTCCGAGTTGAGCCGTCACGCGAATCGGAAGATTTTTCCCGAGCTCGAGTTGGTCGGTGCCGTGATTTTCGACGGAGAGAATTCGAACATCCTGCCAATACTTTTTGAACTTCACGATGTCGGCGTGTGAGGAGAGAACGTTCCGGTAACTCTGCTGAGCCGTCTGCCGGTGGTTCAATCCGAGTGGGATATAGTACCGCTGGGCGTATTCGCTTACCATGCGAGCCGCGCTGAAGCGCGGCGCGATCGTTTGGATCGAATTTTTGACGAGCCCGAGCCAATCGCGCGGGACTCCGGTCGGACCTTGATCGTAGAACGTCGGAATGATCTCTCGTTCGAGCAGATCGTAGATGCTCCGACTTTCGACGAGATCCTGATAGTTGGTGTCCTCGTACTCCTCGCCCTGTCCGATCGACCACCCGTTTTCGCCGTTGAACGCCTCGCACCACCATCCGTCGAGCACGCTCATGTTCAAGCCGGCGTTCGCTGAAGCCTTCATCCCGCTCGTGCCGCTCGCTTCAAGTGGGCGGCGTGGGTTGTTGAGCCAAACGTCTACGCCCTGGACGAGCTTTCGAGCGACGGACATGTCGTAGTCCTCGAGGAAGATAAACTTCCCGCGGAGCTCAGGGCGATGTGATGCGTGAATGATGCGCGCGATGAGCTCTTTCCCGGGCTGGTCCGCAGGGTGGGCCTTGCCCGAGAAGATGAACTGCACCGGGCGTTCCGTGTTTGAGCAGATGCGCACGAGCCGGTCGATGTCGTGAAGAATCAGGGCTGCACGTTTGTAGGATGCAAACCGGCGGGCGAAGCCGATTGTCAGCGCATCCGGGTCGAGCACGTCAGCGGCAGATTCAATCTCAACTCGCCCCGCGCCTCGGCGGAGAAGCTGCTCACGCAGCTTTTCACGACAGAAGGTGATCAGCGATGAACGTCCGCGACAGATGATCCGCCACAGCTCGTCGTCAGGGATATCTTGCACGGGCTCCCAGGTCTCGGGCAGCGCCGTCGCGTTTCGCCAGTTCGGTCCGATATAGCGATCGTAGAGCTCGGCGACGTCGCGTGAAGTCCATGTGGCCGTGTGGACGCCATTCGTAATGTGCTGAATAGGGCTCTCATCAAGCGGGAGATCGGGCCAGATATTCTGCCACAGCTTTCGCGAGACAGTTCCATGCAGCTCGCTGACTGCGTTGATCCCCTGCGAGCCGCGAACGGCAAGGACCGCCATCGAGAAGGCCTCGGATCGGTCGTCCGGGTTCACTCTACCCAGTCGCAGCAGGGCTTCAAGATCGATGTCGAGGTCGTTGACGAAGTTGCGGAAGTAACGCTCCATGAGCTCGGCGGAGAAGATGTCGTGGCCCGCAGGAACCATCGTGTGTGTTGTGAAAAGATTTGAACCGCGAACGCCGAGCAGCGCCTGCTCGAAATCGAAGTGCTGCTCTTTCATCAATCGGCGGATCTGCTCCAAGACGAGAAAGGCAGAATGGCCCTCGTTCATGTGACAAACATCGGGTTGGATGCCGAGAGCTTCGAGCACCCGAAGGCCGCCGATACCGAGAACGATTTCTTGCGGAATGCGCATGTGCACGTCACCGCCGTAAAGGCGAGCCGTGATTGCGCGTGATGCCGCATCGTTTTCGTCGATGTTCGTGTCCAGCAGGTAGAGTCGCACGAGACCGACGTCCACCTGCCACGCTTTCACGGCGACGTTTGTGCCGCGGACGTCCACGTTGACAACGACCTGCTTGCCGTCGGTGCCGATCGCCGGATGGATCGGCAATCGGTTGGCGCTGATCTGCAAATACGATTCCTGCTGCCAGCCTTCGGCGTTCAAATATTGAGAGAAGTAGCCTTCGTAGTACAGAAGGCCGACGCCGATCAGCGGAATGCCGAGATCACTGCACGCTTTGAGGTGGTCTCCAGCCAACACTCCCAGACCGCCTGAATAGATCGGCAGTGACTCGTGCAAACCGAACTCTGCGGAGAAGTAAGCGATGGTGAGGTCTTTCGCGTCTTCGGTTTGTGAAGACCACCAGTGGCGGGACTCCCGGTAGCGCTGGAAGGTCTGCACGACCTCTTCGATCTGCGCGATAAAACCCTTGTCCTTCGAGAGGGTCTGAATGTCCTCAATTGAGAGGGAGTTCAGCACGCGCACGGGACTGCGATTGGATTTCGCGAAGCTGTCTTTCGAGATGCGAATGAACAAGTTGCGTGCAACATGGTTCCAGCTCCACCAGAGGTTGCATGCAAGCGAGCGTAGTGGGCTGAGTGCCTGCGGTAAGTCAGCAATGACCGTAAACGGCTGCACTCGGCGCATGGAAGCTCCTCAATCTAAGACCCACGCGGAAAGACAGCCGGTGGTCGCGTTTATCATGTTGCTCGAGAAACGATCAGCTCGCTGAGACCACAAAGGGGGCCGGAACCGAGAGCTCGTTCGCAAGAAAAAAGAAAGTGCGTGCGGTGTAAAGATTGAACGCTGCAGCGAAAGCAGGATCCGAAATGTTCTGGCCGGATTCCACCTGAGAGACGAACGAGCGCAGCTCTCCCGAGAGCTCGCCGTAGGCAGCTCGAGAACCGATCGAGAGCTTGCCTTCCAGAGGAAGCATTGCATTCACGGTTTTCGCCAGCTCGGCTTGAACAGCATCCTTCGAGGGAGCGCTACTCAACTTCGATTGCACCGAAGCGAGTGATTCTCGGATGTTCTTTGCGAGGGGGAGAAGCTCCTTCCGACCATACTTGTCTGCTTGAGCGGCCGCATCGAGCTGCTGCTCAGATGTCGTCAGAAGTTGATCGACCGACTTCGGCCGACCACGGCTCCACCACTCGCCGTTATAACCGGGAATGTTGTGCCACCACTGACCGTCGCACCCGGAGAGGAGCGAGATAAAAAGTACACCGAACGAAGCCCGCCGCCCAAATCCAGAAAAGTCCCACATAGAAGTCAGTCGCATCCGTCTCTTCGTAATTCCGTTTCGATAATCTGCGTCTCGCTGCATACGGCGCATGTGGCTCCAGCTATAGCAAAAACTTCGGTTTTAGTTAAAGATGCAAACGTCTGTTGTTCGCGTGAATCGCGGTCGCTTTTCCTTCTAAATTCGTGCAGAGAGGACATGATAGAACCTGAGCTTCTGAAATACCTGGTTTGTCCGGAAACCAAGCAACCCCTTCGACTCGCAAAACCGGAGGAAGTGGATGCAGTTAACCGGCGTATCGGCTCTTCAGGTGTCACGTCTCGCTCCGGCGAACCTATTACGGCACCGGTGGAAACGCTTCTGGTCCGGGAGGATGGCGCCTTTGGGTATCCCGTCAGAGGCGGGATCCCTGTCATGCTCATTGACGAGTCGGTCCCCCTCGACCGGTAAGCCACCGCGTTCTGTCTTTCTCCGACGCCGTTTCGCCCTTTTGGAGTGGTAAATTTTTGCTGACGCGGTGACGTTATTTGTCACCGCCGATCAATCGACCAGGCCTTCACGACTCAAGTCCATCAAATCACTCAGGCTCTGCTCTTTTGCGGGTGGCATTAATTATGCATAAGATTGCTAGACTTTGCGAAGCGAACGGAGTTAATGGGAGAGCTGAAGCAGGGCATGAAATCCTCGAATACCGAATCCCTCGGAGAGCAGGGCTTTACTCTCATCGAGTTGCTGGTGACTACTTCGATCATCGCGATCTTGAGCGCGCTGGCGATCGTCTCGTTCATCGTCTATCGGGAGAACGCTGAATACTCCAAGGGCAGCGCTGCCATGCGTAACGCGCGCACCGCGATGGGGGCCGGAGAGCTCGAGCTTCCCGACGGTTACACCTTACCCTTCACGCAAACGACCTCGGCCGGCGGATTGCTTTCGGGAGAGCTCGCTCACATTATGCCAGGTGGTATCACGCCCTCGGCTGTCCGGTTGGGGGCTGAGTATAATCAGTGCGACGACTCCTCGGGACCGTTCGACCGGGCGGCATATCTGGTTTTAGAACCCTGCCTGGCTAAGCAAGAGGTGCGCTGGCAGCGATTCTGCGGGGGGACGGAGGTCCTCCTCGAGCACGTCTCGAACCCGGCGCCCTGCAGCTAGCCGCGTCAGAATACCGAGCGTATTGCTGGACTTATCGTGGTTTCCGTTGACCGCACCGTCTGCGGTCGATAAGAATTTTCCGCAGAGAGTGTGATGAAGAGCAGAATCCACCGTCGGGCTGATCTCAATCTGAACTCTTTGAGAACGAGCTAAATCGGCCTAGCCCGAACTAAAGATGGGCGGTGCGATCTAAAGAAGTTTGGCGCAGACGCCGTCACCAAGAGTGAGTATGGTGTGCACGTTCGGTGCCCGATGCGCCCGACGAGCTTGAGCCCGGCTTGAGCGCCCGCAACCACGTGCAGGACAAGTTTCAATGTATAAGATTCTGATCGCCGTCATGCTCCTCGGTCTATTTGCAGCCGCGGGGTATTATCGTTTCAGCGCAGAACCGCTCAGCCCTCGAGCCTCGCTCGACGCGGGTATCAAACAGGTGAAGGAGAAGACATCTCTTTCGCCGGAGCAGGAATCACTTCTGAAAATCCAGCTCGCAATCTCCGATTATATGGCGGCAAATGGTACTGCTCCTTCCTCGCTCGATCAGCTCGTACCGAAATACTTCGATCAGCTTCCGAAAAATCCCGCGACCGGGGAGCCGTTCCCGTACAAGCTGGAAGGCAAGATGCCGCGTCTCGGCGCTCAGGTAAATCGAGCTGCGGCAGGCTCGACCGGCAAGCAGCCCACCACCAAGCCGCCGACATCCACGCCGGGCGGCGTAACAGTCACCGCTGAAGACGGCTTCGTCAATCCGAACACGATGCAAGTCGACGACTTCACGTACGACAAAACCGGCAAGCGCGATCCGTTCGAGCCGTTCGATCTCTCGGCGACTCCGGAGCCGGATGTGACCGGCAACTCGCTGACTGCATACACTCTCGGACAGCTCCGACTGACTGCCGTTGTGGTCGGTCCGACCGGTGAGAAGAAAGGCTTGGTCGAGGACAGCACGGGCCGCGGCTACACGGTTTCGGTCAACGATCGGATCGGCAAAGAAGGTGGCACCGTTGTCAGCATCGAGACCGACCGTCTGAAGATCGTCGTGTCGAAGGTGGACTTCACCGGCAAAGAGGTTCAGAACGTCGTTGAGATGAAGATTAATCAAGCCGGCCCCGGCGGGCAAACGACCGCGAACGCGAAAAAGCCTGCAAAAGGCAAATAGGCCGGCACAGACTTCGCCGCTTGCTTTGGCCTGAAGGACGAGAGAGAGAGCATTTTCCGTTTTGCCTGCGTCTGTTGTCACGACGCGGCGCCACGAAATACGACAGGCGGCTATTTTACGCGCTTTGCGAGCATCGGTATGACGCCCGGCTTTGCGAAGAGGCGTCATCGGACTTACCTTTCAGTTTGTGCCCCGAAGGCCTCTTCCGCTAGTGAACAACTCGGGAATCGAGTTGTAAGCCTCCGGTTATGTTATATTTCAAACTAGAATCGGTTCGGCGTCATGCTCATCGAACATAACGGGAAGTTGGCAAGCCGGATGATTCCGGGAAGAGAGAGAAAGTTGGACTTTGATACGACAAAAGCATCCGACACGCTTCCGGCGACAGTCGGTCCGATAAACGGTTCCTCGCGAAGCGGGGTCGAGATCAGCGTGCACTACAAACGTCTCGCCGCTGAATTCGAAAACTTCCGCGGCAAAGAGCACCTGGTCATCATTCAGGGTACTCCTGATCCGGATGCGATCTCGTCAGCGCTCGCGCTTGAGTTTCTCGGCGCTCAGTTTGATATCGACACCACGATTCTCTATTTCCACAACATCAGTCATCACGAGAATCGCGCGCTGATCAAGCGACTCGGCATTCAGCTGACGCGATACAGCCAAGAATTCGATCTGTCTCCGTTCAGCATTTACAGCATCGTCGATTCGCAGCGCATTCAAACTCCGATCGATACTCGGCTGGAAGAGCACAACATCAAGCTCTTTGCGTTCATCGACCACCATCGGGAAGACATCACGCCGCCATCGGCGCTCTTTGTCGACATTCGACCGCTTGCGGCGTCCACTGCAGCAATCCTTACCGAATATCTACGCGAAGCGTTTCCTGCCGGGCTCGTCCCGGGCGATCCGTCGCAAGTGCGCCTCGCGACCGCGCTTATGCACGGCATCCGCAGCGATACGTCAAAATTTCTTACGGCAACTCGGTTCGACTACGAGATGGCGGCCTTCTTGGCAGCTTGCGTGGACAGCCAGGTGATTGATCTGATCGAGCGGAAGGTTTTGACTTCGTCCATGCTCGACATGTTCGAGAACGCTCTCGTCAACCGCCGTATACACGATAACTTCATCTTTTCGGACGTAGGCTTTGTCCGCTCGGCAGATCGCGACGCGATCCCCCAAGTGGCGGAGCTGCTCCTGACTCGAGAGGGGACTGATACCGTTCTCGTTTTCGGGATCGTCGACGAAAAGATGATTGACGGATCGCTGCGCACTCGGAGCGAAACAATCAACCCTGACGAGTTCCTCAAGGGTTTCCTCGGAGTCTCGCCCGAGAGCGGGAAGTATTACGGTGGCGGAAATATTCGCGACCGCGGTGGGTTCCAGATTCCGCTCGGATTCTTCAGCCTGCACGAGGACAAGAATCTCGTCTACACGATGGCGCGACAGGTGATCGAAAACTCATTTCTCGAGTATATCGGGAAAGCCGAAGAGAAGAGCTCACAGGCCTAGCCCAAGGGCCAGGAACGCACTTCCGACCAACATTCGAAACCTTATTACAGCGGCGGCAGCTCGTAACCAAGCTTTGCGAGCTGCGTGCTCGCTGCGCGGTAGAGCGGCGCCGCGTTCGGATCGAGCGAAGGGCGCGCCAGTGCGATCAGCATGTCTCGGAGCGCCGTCCGCGCTCCATCGAACAGTTTTTTGCCCTCGACCTTCCGGTCGGCTGATTCTTTTTCCAGATTCTGCTGTTTCTCAATCAGGCTGAGATACTCGATGCGGAGGTTGTGCCCCTGAGTACGGAGCTCCTCGAGGCGTGCTTTCAGCTCATTGGCGACCGGAGCCGGTGCGCCGGAACGTTGGAGCGGATAATACTCGACGAGCTGTGCGAGGTCTTTGATATCGTCGGGGAGGCGATCAATGACCGGAAGCTCGGCAAGCAAACCTGATTGATAGAACTTCAGCTCCTCGAGCTCGTCCTCTTCTCCCGCTCGCGGCATTCGAACAGCAGTCTCGCCGGCAAGAAATGCTCTCACGCTCGCGCGAAGGGAGACATAGTTTTTGAAATCTTCATCGATGGCGGCGTCGTTGCGAGCGACAGCGTCGGTAGCCGCTTCCGTTGCTGCGTTGAGCTCGGAGAGCGCTGCGAGCTGCTCGAGCAGCCTGCTGTTGTGCTCTGTTTTCGGAAGTGACTGATGTTTGAGATATGCAGCCGCTTTCGCGGCGTCTTCGAGCATGATGAGCGCGATTACGGGTCGTAAAATCTTGATGTCCTTCTGTGCATCGGCGAAGAGACTTTTGAAGCGCGGATTGTCGACCGCGAAATTGAGATCAATCTCTTTGCTTGCGAGCGACTGCTCGAAGGTCCGCTCCAGGGTCGCCGTGTACCAAGCCGAAGTGAGAAGCTCTCCGCAATAAAGCAAGGCCAGGGCGATGATGAGGCTTGCAATACCGACGGCCCAACCGGCGGCGCTCGGCTCGATCCGAGGAGCTGCGGGAACAGACGGAGATGGAGAGGGGGACTCAGTTGCTGACAACATACGGAAGTAAATCGGCTGTTTCGCGCGACCGCCCAAGGGAAAAAGCGCCGTGCAAATTGTTAAACGGGTCTAACGGGTTGTCCGTCCGACCGGCTTGCAGAATGCTTGGCTCCTCGACACGTTTTTTGAGCAATGGTAATGACTTATGCCCGCCGGCGCGCGAGCGTGGGCAGCTACAACAGGAGAGCAAGTGAACGCAGATTTACGTGACATCCCCCCGCACCACTCGCGCGATGCGCTCGTGAGGCTCGAACAAGAGTGCGGTTCTCGTTGGAAGTCCGATTTTCCGCTTCTCGCGTCCAGCTCGATCGCGTACCTGGACTCGGCTGCATCGGCGCACAAGCCGAAGGCGATGCTCGACCGGGTCGCCGAATTTTTCACCCGCGGTTACAGCAATATCCATCGCGGCGTCTATCGTCTGAGCGAACAGGCGACAATTGACTACGAGGACGCTCGTCACGCCGTGCAGCGATTCATTGGAGCGCGCTCTCCGGAAGAGATCGTGTTTACCCGTGGAACGACAGAAAGCTTGAATCTCGTTGCTGCCTGTTTCGCTGAACGGTTTGTGCAACCGGGGGACGAGCTCGTTGTAACGGTCGCCGAGCACCACGCGAATTTTGTACCTTGGCAAATCGCGGCCCAGCGCCGCGGAGCCGTGATTCGCTATGTGGGTGTCGACCAGTCGGGACGTATCGATGTGGACGAGCTTCTCAGCTGGCTTTGCGCAAAGACGAAGCTCGTCGCGATCTCGCAACTCACCAACGCCGTTGGCTTACCGACTTCACTCCGAGAAATCATCGACTCGGCGCATCGCGTCGGAGCGAAGGTCGTTGTCGACGGAGCCCAGGGAATCTGCCACCTTCCGACCAATGTCATTGCTCTCGATGCGGACTTCTATGCTTTCTCGGGCCACAAGCTGTACGGTCCGACCGGCATTGGAATACTGTATGGCAAATATGAGCTGCTCGAAGAGCTTCCGCCGTTTCTCACCGGCGGAGATATGATCGAGCGGGTAAGCGTTTCGGGAACGACGTTCCAGCGGCCTCCGCAGCGGTTCGAAGCGGGCACGCCTCACATTGCAGGTGCACTCGGATTGAAGGCCTCACTCGATTACATCGGGAGTATCGGCAGAGAGCGAATCTTCGCGTACGAAGATCGATTGGTTGAGTACCTCGTCGGGCTGCTCCTGCAGATCCCGCAGGTGAAAATTCTCGGCCCTGCCGGAGAACACCGGGGGTTGGTGACATTTATGGTCGACGGCGTTCATCCCCACGATCTTTCGCAATATCTCAGTAGCAAGGACATCGCGGTTCGCGCCGGGCATCATTGTGCTCAGCCGCTCCTCGAGCACCTGAAGCTCCAAGCCACGACGCGAGCGAGCCTGGGAATGTACAACACCGTCGACGATGTTGATCGACTCATCGCGGCAATTCAAGGCGCAATCAGCTTTTTCCGTTGATACCGATCAGCGGGTGCTGATCGTTCTCCCTCCATCGACCGGAATGCAGGCACCGGAGATGTAATCGTTCTCCGCGAGAAAAAACACCGTCTGGACGATGTTGGCTTGATCTCCCAACCGCTGCGCGGGGGTTCGGTGAATCACTTTGTCACGCAGCTCGCCGGTAGGCGGGTGCGGCGCATTGAGAACACCTGGGTGAATGCAGTTCACACGAATTCGAGGGTTCTTTCGGGCGAGCTCGTTCGCAAGGACCGCGGTAAGTGTGGGGATCGCCCCCTTCGAGATCGAATACGCAGCGAAATCAATATACGGTCGAACAATCGCCCAATCTCCGAACGTAACAATGGCTCCGCCCTCCGACTGGGCCGCCATTACAGCGCCGGCCTTTTGAGCGGCGAGGAAGGTTCCAAGCGTGTTGACCGCGAAGTTGGAGCTGAGATCCTCCGTTGAGATTTCATCGAATGGCGTTGGAGACCAGAGTGAGGCGCAGGTCGCCAGAAGATCGATCCGCCCAAACGCGTTTACCGCTTGAGCGATCAACTCTTCGATATCGGTGTCAACCGACACGTCAACCCGAACTGCTTCGACGTGGCCTCCGGAAGCGCGGAGCTCATTACGCACGGAGGTGACTTCCTCCGCCGCGTTCCGATATCCCATCACCACACTGAATCCGCGCCGAACCGCTTCTCGCGCGACCGCCGTTCCGAGGTTGTCTTTCCCGCAGCCGGTGATCACTGCCACGCGCTCGTGCGTCATGAGCGAAGCTCCGATCAGCTAGTTTTCTTGGCGGCAGCATCATCGGCAGCCGGAGGTGTCGCTCGCACCGTCTTTTCGATCTCGAACTGCTGCTTGGCAGAGGCAAGCTCCTTCGAGCTCGGCGCTGCCTGGAGCCCGCGGTTGAGCGTCTGTTCAGCTGAAGCGAGGTCGCCCTGGCGGAGCTGAATTTGAAACAGCATCCGAACGGCAACGTCATCCTTGTAGCTCGAGCTCTCCGCGAGCTTTTGCACGAGAGCCTCCGCCTTCGAGAGCTTTCCCGATTCGAGAAGCGGGTCATTCACACGCATCAAAAGCGAGGCCAGTGCGATAGAAGTTTCGCGATCGTCCGGATTCTGCCGTAGGATTGAATTGTAATCATTCACGAGTTGCGCCTCGAGGTCGCTTCGCTTTTTCGGATCGGCCGTTTGCGCAAGAACGTTCTTACGAGTGTCGGCCATCTTGCGTGCAAGCGGAGGGAAGCTCGGATTCTTTGCATACGCGGCTTGTAATGAAGCGAGACCTTCATCTGCGCGGTTGAGCGCGATGAGGCATTCTCCGGCGAGGAAATCGAGCTCGTAGCTGAGAGGTTTGACCTGCCATGCCACCTCGTGCAGCTCGGGGAGCGCTTCGTTGCAGCGATTCATTTGCTTGAGCAGCAGCGCGTGACGAAAGAGCGCGAGCATGTTGTTGGGACGGATGGAAAGCGCTTCTTTGTACGATGAGAGCGCTTCCTTGTTTTGGTTGAGCCCTTCTTGTGCGAAGCCGCGCAGAAACGCTGCTTGATCCGCATACCCGCGATTGAGTGAGCGTTCTAGCGCCTGCAGGTTCGAGAGAGCGCTGCGAAATCCTTGAGCCGCCTCGTCGGGATGTTTGTTTTTCGCGGCCTGGCGAGCGTTTGCGATATTGTCTACCGCGGGCTGTAGAGCAGCCGGGAACTGTGACGTCCGCGGTTCATAATCGACGAACGATTTGAATGCGCGGTCGTCGCCGGCGCGGGAGCTTGTGTTTTCCGCCCGGACCGAATTTGGAACGCCGGCGCACAATCCGGTAACGAAAAAAATCAGCTTCAGGAATTGTAAGAACTTTCCGTTACTTACCATAGATGCCTCGTGGTTTTCGGCCCCCTGGATGTCCTCTCGGGCGACAAAAATGAACGATCTATACCATGAATTTAAGGCTTTTTTACAGGCGGGCGCATCATATACCTAGAACCCGAACCTCACCATTGAAACTGCTGCAATTGCTAGGTTTTTGCCAATGAATGCCCCCGAGTCGCGCAAAAAGGTCCTCATCGTCGACGACGAATCGAACATCCGCGAGTCCCTGCAGATGATTTTGAGCCGTACCTATGAGGTGAGCGTTGCCGACTGTGGCGATCGCGCTCTCGAGCAGCTCAGTGCCACAGACAGCGCTGAGACGCCGGCGGCACAGAGCGAATTCACGCTTCCTGACCTCGTGCTTCTGGACGTGATGATGCCGGGGATCGACGGGCTCGGTATTCTCGAACAGATTCGGACCCGTTATCCGGCGTTACCAGTCATCATGCTCACGGCCTCAAAGGCAGTGAAGACAGCAGTGCAGGCGATGAAAATCGGGGCGATCGATTATCTGAACAAGCCGTTCGATGTCGACGAGCTTCTGAGCCTGGTGCATGAAACGTTGGAAAGTGGCCCGATCGGAAGAACATCTCCAAGCGAGATCATGACGTTCGAGCAGAAACGTCCCGCGCTGCCTGAGCTGAACGGCGACTTCGGCGGTTTGGTCGGAACGCACCCCGTGATGACCGAGATCTACCACAAGATTTCACAGATTGCCGAGCGCGACACGACGATTCTGATCACGGGCGAATCGGGCACTGGGAAGGAGCTGATCGCGCGCGAGATTCACAAGCGAAGCAAACGTGCCACAGGACCGTTTGTCGCCATCAACTGCGCTGCGATCCCGGAAACGTTGATCGAGTCCGAGCTCTTTGGGCATGAGAAGGGGGCGTTCACCCATGCCGTCGAGAAACGTGTGGGACACTTTGAGCTTGCCGACAAAGGAACACTTTTTCTTGATGAGATAGGCGAGCTCAGCCATGCCGTCCAGGTGAAGATCCTCCGTTTTCTGCAGGAACAGGAGTTCTATCGCATCGGACGTTCGAAGCCGATTCAGGTTGACGTCAGAATCGTTACGGCGACCAACCGCAGCCTGGAGACCGCGATCCAGGAGGGCCGGTTTCGACAGGACCTCTACTATCGGATTAACGTCGTTGCGCTCGAGATGCCGCCGCTCAGGGAGCGTCGTGAGGATGTTCCGGCGCTGGCGCGCTACTTCGTTAACAGACTCTCCCCGCTCTACGGCGATCGCCATCCGACGATCCTCCCCGACGCGATGGAAGTTCTCACCAAGTATTCTTGGCCGGGGAATGTTCGGGAGCTCGAAAATGTCATCGAAAGCATTTTGGCGCTGACAACGCAGAGCGAGATCAAGGTGGCTGATCTACCGGCGCGTCTCAAGCAATCGATGAACAACAAAGATCTGAAGAGCGAAGTTCTCGACGGCCATCTGCCGTTTGAAGAAGCGGAGCGCGCCTTCGAAACCGAGATCATCATGAAGGCGTTGATGAAGACGAACTTCGTGCAAACGCGCGCTGCCGAGCTGCTCGGAATCAGCCGCCGAATCCTCAAATACAAAATGGACAAGCTCGGTATCAGCGAACAGCCGCCGGGCGAATCGCGATCCAACTAGCGGTTCGGGACAGACCCCTCAGTGTAATGAAGATGCGTTCACGGCGGCACTGACCGAGATCAGAGCGCCGAGCCGTTCCTTCAAGCAAGAAAAGAGGGGAAAAAAAGAGAGAGATACCAGGCCGCGCCTGATCGGCGCGCGGGTTACATGTGAAGTGGTGAACGAAGGACGCTTACTGCTTCGGCTGAATTTTTCGACCGTACGAAACTTCGCCCTTGTCAATCCGTAGAGAGAAACCGCAGTCCGGATTGGTGCAAGCCCAAGCCTTGTAGGTAACCGCCGCGCCTTCCTGCCCGTAGTCTGAAAGGGGAACCAACAGACCGGCATTACACTTTTGACAGTTCGGAAAAACTAACTTCCCCTCCATACACACCCGCTCCAAAAAAAGATTGGCCCCAGTTAACCACTCAGTCCACTTACCACTTCAGTCACCACCACCTGAGTCGGAAAGAGCTTCCACGAGCAGAGGGCCCGGGAAGTTGGAATATTCGACTCTTAAAGCAAACACGAACAATTTTATCAAGGAAATTAAGGATAAAGAAGTTCGCAGCATGCCTCGTGGTGTTTTGGATGACGGGATTGCCGCGGAAGGCTCAAAAGTTGTGCGGATCGAGTTTTCCTACCTTTTAGATCGTAAGTCGGGGAGTGTTACTCGAACAGGACGGGATGCGGTTAGGAGTACCCTCGACAAGAATCGAACTTGTACCTCAGCCTTCGGAGGGCTGCATGATATCCATTTCACCACGAGGGCATGTAAGCCGACGTTTCTCGGCTCGGTGGTGCATTTCTCTTACTCGCTCTGTCCCCGGGCGGTCAATGTCGGGGGCAGGGAAGGTGATACCTGAAGACCGCGAGTTTGAGCGGCAAATGTGGATACGCTATAGACTGCCGCTCTCTGACGCCAGCGGATGCGCTGAATACGGCAACCATGAATCAACTACCGGAAATTCGGCTCGACAATCGAATTCTCGAACGAGGACAGGACAGCCTCGTGCTCCGGGCGCGCGCGAAAGCCAACCTCTCTCTCCGGATCTGCGGGAAGCTGCCCAGCGGTTATCATTTTCTTCAATCGGTGGTGTGCCCGCTCAGCCTTGCAGATTCTGTTCGCATCGAGCTGCACAAAGGCTCGAGCGACATCGAGTGCGAAACCCGCTGTTCTCCGGCGCTGAAGCGCCATTTCGATTCATGCTCTGCGCTGGATCCGGCTGTAGCAGAACGCGTGCACTCGCTCAGCTCCGCGAAGAACCTCGCAGCGAAAGCCGCGCGGTTGATGTCCGACGAGCTTCATCTACCGTTCGGAGCGCGGATCGAAGTGGAGAAGGCGATTCCGCTCGAAGCGGGGCTCGGAGGCGGAAGTGCTGATGCCGCCGCTGTGATTGTGGGCATCAACGAGCTCCTCGATCTCGGGCTGCCGCCCGCGAGGCTCTTCGAGCTCGGCGCCAAGGTCGGGTCCGACGTGCCGGCCCTGATTGCGGATAGCCTGGTTTTGATGACCGGGCGCGGGGAGGAGCTTTCCGCGGTGGAGGGCCCTGAGAACTGGACAGCCGGTATCGAGCTCCTTGTCATCAAACCACTCCAATCGGTGAGCACGGCGTCGGCGTATTCCATGTTTGACTGCAGGACGAGCATTTCCGAGCGGAATATCCATGAATTCGGGCCGTTCTCCGAGTCGGCCTTATCCATGCTTCGTGAACAATCACTGAGGCTTGTAACGTCTGACAGTGCGGACGATGAAGCTGATAAGCAGTTGACTTTATTGACGCGGGAAGGTATCAGCGGAGGGCCGATTTTGGGCTCTCGGAGCAGAGCGCTTCCGCGCTTTGTGAATGATTTTCAGTCAGTGATCCTGGGACACTACGCCGAAATTCGAGCAGCGAGCGAACAGCTCACTGTGGCCGGTGCCGACCAGGTTCTGCTCGCGGGCAGCGGTAGTGCGCTGATCGGGGTCTTCGGATGTGACGCGGAAAACGTCTCGACTGAAGAGCGTGAAGCGAATGATGCTGCCAAAGCGTCAGTGATTGCCGACGCTCTGCAGCGTGGGTGGTTTGTCTCAGAGTCGCGGTTCGAGCCGTAATTGAAACGGCGAGTGTAGTGGCAAGTTGTTGGGCGGTCGCCAAGCGGTAAGGCAGCGGGTTTTGGTCCCGCCATCCGGAGGTTCGAATCCTCCCCGCCCAGCTCTTTTATCTTTTTGATTTGGTTTTGCGGCCGGGTCGCTTGAAGTCCCGCCGAACGTGAGCATTCCGCGGAAACGCTGTCTCACAAGCAGTTATGCTTCAGCTCTCTTCGAAAGAGCGCTGAAGCATCTGTTTTGAGGCAGGACTCCGAGCTCGCCCGAATTGAGGGTGTTCCGGAGCGAATCGTTTTTGTGGGGTCATGCGAGGACAACTCTCGATCATAGCCGGGCGTTCCAATCCGCGGCTTGCAGCAAGCATTGCGAAGTCGGCCGGTGTGGAGCTTACGAGCTGTGATGTTCGCCGTTACAGCGATGGCGAGCTGAGTGTCGAGGTCGGAGAGAATGTTCGCGGACACGATGTGTTCGTCGTTCAAAGCACTTCGAGCCCCGGCAACGATCACTTGATGGAGCTCCTGATGATCATGGATGCTCTCAAGCGCGCGAGCGCTGGGCGCATCACGGCGGTATTGCCGTATTTCGGCTACGCCAGACAGGATCGAAAGCCGAAGCCGCGAGTGCCGATTACGGCCAAGCTGGTAGCGGATCTGATCGTGAGCGCCGGGGCGAACCGGGTGCTGACCATGGATCTGCACGCTGATCAGGTGATGGGGTTTTTCAATATCCCGGTCGACAACCTGTATGCTCGGCCAGTGCTCCTTTCGCATGTTTCGGAGCACTACAAGGATACAGAAATCTGTATCGTATCGCCCGACGCGGGCGGTGTGTCGCGTGCACGATCGTACGCGAAGCGGCTCGATGCCTCGCTTGCCATTATCGACAAGCGTCGCAGCCAGCCGAACGAGGTCGCGGAGATGCACGTCGTCGGGGATGTCAGCGGGAAGCTCGCCATCATTGTCGACGATATGGTCGACACGGGTGGAACGTTGATGAAAGCCGCTGAGGCTTTGCTCGAGCACGGGGCGACACAGGTGCTTGCGTGTTGCACGCACCCAGTGCTTTCCGGACAGGCGAAGGTTCGTTTGCCGGGGAGCAAGGTGCAAAAGGTCATCGTGACCGACACAATTGCTCACGCGGATTTGCAAAACGCGGGTGATTGGCTGGTGAAGCTTTCGGTCGCTCCGCTGATCGGTGAAGCGATCCGGCGGATCCACGACGACGACTCGGTGAGCGTGCTGTTCGGTGGCGAATAAGCCGGTCGGGATGAGTCGGGCGGAATTTTCGCCGCAATCACAGTTTCGCCTTGTGGCGGGTTCGCCGCGAGATGGGCAACCGAGAGACGAAAAAGTTTGAGCAGCGCTTGCACGGAAGACGGCAGCGCGAATGGATACAGAATACAGTTTCAGTTAGTGAGGTAAGGAGGCAAACGCCGTGGAACCAAGAGTAATCAGTGTCAACGAACGAACAGAAATGGGCACCGGAGCTGTGCGACGCATTCGCCGCGAAGGAGCCGTTCCAGCGGTCGTCTATGCCGAAGGCCATCCCGCGAAACACATCACGCTCAACGCGCACGAGTACCAACTGGCCGTACGCGGCGTAAAGCCAGCGCAGATCTTCAAGTTCAAGAGCAGCTCGTCGGCTCTGGATGGAACCATGACGCTGATCAAAGCCGTTCAGATGGAACCGATCAAAGGTCAAGTGTTGCACGTCGACTTCATCTCCATCAGCGCCGGACACCGCCTGACGGTTACTGTTCCGGTCGAGCTCACCGGTGAATCCGCTGCGATCAAGGAAAATCGCGCGTTCCTCAACCAGACCGTGTACGAGATCGACGTAGAGTGTTTGCCGGATGCAATTCCATCGTCGTTGAAGCTCGACATCACCACGCTCAACGAAGGCGGAACGCTTCACGCGTCGGACGTTCAACTGCCGGAAGGCGTTCGTTTGCGCAGCCTGCCGAAGCTTACGATCGTCAGTGCGATCTCCAAGAAGGCTCTTGAAGCGCAGGAAGCAGCGGCGGAAGCCGCAGCTCAGGCTGCGAAGCAAGCCGGTGCAGCCACCGCAGCAGCAGCTCCTGCAGCAGAAGGTGCCGGTGCTGCGGCTGGAAAGGACGACAAGAAGGGCAAGTAAGCCGCTTTCTTCGCTCGTTCTCCGAAATTGGATACCGCGATGCCCCGATGTCCCGATGTCGGGGGTCGGGACTGTCGGGGGTCGGGGGCTCATACCGCCCCCGGTCGCTTTGACCACGCCGGAACTCGTTCCGGCGTTTTTCTTTCCGAGGAGCACTTGTGTACGCCGTAATCGGCTTAGGCAATCCCGGAGCCCAGTACCAGCACACTCGGCACAATCTCGGCTTTTGGGCCGTCGAAGCCCTTGCGTCTCAGCTCGGGCTCTCCACTTCGTTCAAGCGGAAAGGCGGATGTGAAATCGAGCGTGGACAGCTGGGCTCGGAACAGGTTGTCCTCATTCTGCCGCAAACGTACATGAACCGGAGTGGCGAAGCCGCTCAGCCGATCCTCGGCTACTTCAAGATTCCGGTCGATCACGTCATTGTCATCCATGACGAGCTCGACCTCGATCCGGGTGCCTTACGAGTGAAGGTGGGAGGCGGCGCCGGTGGGCACAATGGCCTCAGGGATCTGATCGAGAAACTGGGTAGTCCCGACTTCTATCGGATTCGCATCGGAGTCGGCCATCCGCGCCGCGCTGGGCTCCCGCAGATGGACCCGAGTGACTACGTTCTCGGACACCCAGGGAAGGATGAGGCGGCGCTTCTGCGTGAGGTTGCAGCGGACGCAGCTCGAGCCGCAGCTGCGCTCATCACTGACGGTCTTGCGGCCGCTCAACAGCAATATCACCGCCGGCCGGCGGTGAAAAACGCCTAAAAATCTGATTGAATTAATCTTGATTGGGCGCTGGTGATCGGCAGCCTTCTTTGATATAGCACACCGTCCGCTATGACGGTTTTTCCGTCCATCTCCGGTGGCGGGCAAATACAAACAGGAATACCCACACGAGTGCTGCGGCGGAAAATGACTCAGCCGAGAGCGAGTTGTCCGCAGCGCGAAGAATGTAAGAGGCCCCAGCAATGAACAAGTACGAAGCAGTGTTCGTGTTCGACTCTGCTCTGAGTGAAAGTGACATCGCCCAGCAGCTCGAAAAGATTGATGCGATCGTCAAGTCCCATAATGGTACGATCGATCGGCAAGATCACTGGGGCCGTCGTGACCTCGCTTACAAGATCAACAAGAAAGCCCAAGGCTACTATGTCATTCTGGTGATCTCCGGTGACAGCGCTGTCGTTGCCGATCTGAAGCGCCAGACCCGCATCAACGATGCTGTTCTGCGTTCGCTCATCGTCGTCAAGGACAAGTACGCTCCTGACTACGTCCGTCCGGCAGAAAGCCCGACTCAGTCGTTCCGCGAGTCTCGTCCGGCAGTGGAAGAGCAGCCCGCACAGGAAGAAGCGGAAGAAGCATCTGCGTAAGACACTTTCGACAAGATTTTTTGAACCAGGATTCGAGCAATGAAAGTTATTTTGAATGATGATGTAGTGGGTCTCGGCGATATCGGCGAAACCGTGAATGTAAAGCCCGGCTATGCACGGAACTTTTTGATTCCGCGCGGCCTCGCGATTGAAACGGGTAGTGCCAGCGCTCGCGTTGCGCAGCACCGTATTCGACAGATTGAGTCGAAGAAACGCAAGCTTCGCGGCGTTGCAGAAGAGCGCGCAAAGGCTCTGCAGTCGATCACCCTCACGATGGAAGTGCGCGTCGGCGATCGCGGACGAGTATTCGGTTCGCTCAGCTCGCGTGACATCGCGGTGAAGCTCGCAGAACATGGCTACGAGCTCGACCGTCGTCGAGTGCTCCTCGCCGAGCCGATCAAGAAGCTTGGTGAGCACACCGTCCGCGTAAAGCTTCACCAGGATGTCGAGACGGAAGTGAAGATCATTGTCCAGCCGCGCGAATCCACGAAGGAAGAGGCGGAGCAGGATGTGAACACCGCGCGCCAATCCATTGAAGAGGGCGCTGCGGAGAAGCAAGCTGCAAACGATGCAGCCGAGAGCGCGGAGCCATCGGGCGACGCTGAATAGCTCCTTTTTGGAGTGTCCGAGTCGAACCGGCGAGGGCTCTGAGAGTGAAACTGCTGAAGGTGCTCGTGCTTGCCGTGCTGGGATTCACCGTTCCGGTGACCCTCGCGGTGGAGCTCGGCCCTCGGCTGTTTCGCACCACACTCCAATCGGATCAGCCGGACTCTCGCGCCAGCTTCTCTCGAGCTGGTGATCCAAACGCCCCCTCGGGTGCCCCCGGAACGAAGGACTCCTCGCTTGCTGTCAGTGACAGCCCCGAAGCAGATCACGTTGTTGCCACGGACCAATCGGGCTCTGAGCCATCGTCTGCATTTCGGGTAGTGAGCAGCGACCCCGCGCTTGACCCAAACGCGGAGGGATATTTCGTCGTCTCGACGTTGCTCAAGCTCTCGAACGCTCCCCAGCATGGCAAACGACAAAAGGTCATTGCCAAGTATTCAAGCAAGCAGGCGCCGTTTCCGGGTTGGGCTATCGCCCTGCGTCAGACGGACACTTCGTTACGTCCCGAAGTGTATTGGCAAAGCTCAGACGGCAAGGGCGGATGGTACACGTTTGACCACATCCATCTTGACCGTTCTCGCTGGTATTCGTTTACGCTTGTCGCCAAGGATAACGAGCTACTGAGCCTCTATCTGGAAGACCTGGGATCGTCTCCGAACGGTTCTCAAGCCGAGCAGTCTTCAGCAGTCGAGGAGGAGAATCGGGAAGACGGCGTGACCGGGGTCCGGTTTCTCGGCGGCTACAACCTCACCGGGGTGAGTGTCGGTCCCACAGACGCCGAGCTTCAGTTTGCCCCGAAGTTTCTCGAAGCCGGGGACCTGAAGGGGGAGCTCGGGCCACTTCTGATTGCGCGTCTCGACAAGATCAGCCGCAATCCCGTGAAGCTGCGCGAGCTGCTCTCCGGGGGCTCTGAGCTCCTCAAAAACCGGCTAGAAGAGAAAGACGTTGCGCTTTGGATTGACATGGACGGGCGGGATCAGAGCAAGTATCATCGAGAGATTACGCAGAACGCGAAGACATAGGGCTTTGCGACAACCCGTCCTGTTCTGTGATTCGCCTGATGGGCGGGACGGAGCTCGTCACGAGATCCGTCACAGTGTTCGGCGCTGGATTTTTCCCGAACCGACCCGTATGCGCCGATGATTCATCACACTGGAAGGAGCGTTTCGACAGTTGTTCTTCTCTGTCTGATCGCCGCCCTCTGTTACACTGAAGTCCGGTCGTCCGTCCCATTCGCATACTATCCTCTGACCATTTCGAGTATCGCGATTGTGCCGACCGCAATGTTTCTCCCGGAGCTCTCGCTCGTGCTCCTCGGCGTGTCGCTCTGTGTCATCCCGTTCTTTGGAAACTCCGGTCTCAGTATGTTCGTCACCGGATGGCTTCTCGGATTCGAGATCCGTCAGCTCTTCACTCGCGGTCCGATCGATTCGCGAGAAACTCGCGCGCGAGCGCTCATCGCTCTGCTGGGGATGTTGGTCCTCGTCCTCCTTGCATTGCTCGAAGAGTATCGGTCCCTTCAGATCAGCTACGATCCCATGCTGACGTCGACGTTGTATCAGGCAGGGCGATTGAAGGGGGTCCTCCGATACTTCCTTCAGCAGCCGCGGGTTTGGAACGACAGCCCGCTTGTTGTCGCCGGATACGTGCTCTCGACCTTGCTCCTCGCAGCCGTTGCAGCGAAGAGCCGGGAGGAGCGCGGCGCAGAGACTCTGCTCTATGGTTTGGCAGTCGGGACGCTGATCTCGGTTCTCGTCATGCTTGCCCAGCTCGCCGGGATTCATCCATCAATCTCATTTAATCGATCGGCATTTTGGGTCATGACCGGGAGGTTCGGCGCTTCGTTCAGCGATCCCAATGCGCTCGGAATAATGGCTGCGCTTCTCGTTCCGCTGCTGTGGCATGCGCCCGCCCGTGCGATGCCGAGCTTCTTTCGTATCTCCTCAATCTCCCTGGCGCTTTCCGCTCTCTGGAGCGGTTCGCGGACGTTCTGGCTGGGTATGGCCCTCTGGCTGCTCTGGATTGCTCTGTGCTCCAGAGGCAGGGAGGCTTCGCGGCGACGACGTTTTGCGCGTCTGGCTTTTGGCGCGGTTTGCGTCATGACGGCGGTAATCGCTCTTCCTCAGACCAATGATTGGCTCGCCGCTCAGGGTCTCCCCCCGAGCGCACAGCGCGTTGTTCAGTCGCTCAACTTGAGGGACGGCTCGTCGATGTTTGCCAGCCGGACGTTGTTCAGTCGGCTCGCGATTCAGGTTTGGCGGGAAGCACCGCTCTTCGGCGTCGGGTTGGGACGATTTTTCGAGATGCAGGACGATGCCGCAAAGCAGCTTGGAATCGAGCTGGGAGGTTGGCGCGACAACGCCAACAATTTTTACCTTCAAGAACTTTCCGAGGGTGGGCTGCTTGGAATCGCCCTGACGCTTCTCGCTTTCTATCTCTTTGCGAAATCGCTTCAGGTTCACCCGTCTGAAGAAACCTCGCGAACACGTGTCGTCCGTTTTCTCCTGTTCAGCCTGGCGATGCTCCTGCTGACCGGACCTCATCTGAACTTCGACGAGGTGCGCTATCTCGCCGTATGTTTACTCGGGCTCGGCTTATCCTCGGCACCAATCTCTCAGGCGGTCGTGAAGCGGAGCGTCTTCTCAGTCTACGCAGCCGCTCTCGTTTGTCCGCTTCTGCTCACAGTGTTTTCTGTTCGCCCCGGAGGGCCGGCCGTTACGAGGGGACTCTATCAGTTCGAGGCCGGCAGTGACGGTAGCTTCGCCTGGACGGGACGAGAGGCCCGAGTCCAGCTTTGTCCGACCAGCGCTCATCAGCTCGGAATCACTCTCCAGGCACTCAATCCCGATCTGAAAGCCAACCCGCTGCATGTCCGCCTGCTTCTTCAAGACGAACAAGAACACAGTGAGGCACGTGAGCTAACGCTCAGCGCTCCAGGTTGGACCACCGTGTCGTTTCAGGACTTTCATCCCCCTGAAGGCGGTGAGCGCTTAACGCTTTCTCTCGTGAGCAGCCGCGTTTGGAGTCCCGGTGAGGGCAACGCCGAGGGCGACCACCGTTGGTTTGGTGTCATGGTGCGCCGTCCGGATTCTCTTTGTGTCCGTTGAAACAGGAGGAGGGGAATGTTGATCGAGTGTGTGCCCAACATCAGTGAGGGGCGTGATCTGACGGTTTTGGATGAGATTTGTGCTGCGATTACTCGAGTACCGGGTGTGCGGCTCCTGCATGTCGATCGCGGAATCGATGCGAACCGGACGGTGTTGACCTTCGCCGGCTCACCCGGTGCGATAAGTGACGCCGCGTTCGAGATGTATCGGGTCGCTGCCGAAACGATCAACATGGAGCGTCATCACGGAGCGCACCCTCGGATTGGAGCCGTCGATGTCTGCCCGTTTGTTCCGCTGGACGGTGCCACTCTTGAGGATTGTGTCGGGCTTGCACGTGCACTTGGGGAGCGCGTTGCCGCCTCGCTGAAATTGCCTGTGTATTTATACGAAGCTGCCGCTTCACTTCCGGAGCGGATGAACTTGGCGAACATTCGCCGAGGCGAATACGAGTCGCTTCCGCAAAAGCTCTCAGATCCGAAGTGGGCACCCGACTTCGGTGAGGCAAAATTGAATCCCCGGTTCGGAGCGACAGTGATCGGTGCGCGTAATTTCTTGCTTGCTTACAATGTAAGCTTGAACACGGTGGATACCGCCGCGGCGAGTGAGATCGCCGCGCGGATTCGCGAATCGGGCCGAGGCGCCGACGCGAATGCTCGACGTATTCCGGGGCGGCTGAAAAGTTGTAAGGCGATCGGATGGTATATGCCGGCCTACGGCTGCGCTCAGGTCTCAATGAATCTCACCGACTTTCAGGTAACCGGTTTGTTCGATGCATTTCGGGAATGCGCGCGTGAAGCCGGCTCGATGGGTTTGCGTGCAACGGGAAGCGAGCTCATCGGGCTTGTGCCGAAAGCAGCGCTTGTCGAGGCAGGGAGATCGATTCTTCGGGCTACGTCGGCAGGCGACATCACCGAAGAAGCGGAACTTATCAGGCTGGCCGTCTCATTCTTGGGCCTGTCGCAGTTCAATGAATTTAAACCTGATGAGCGAATTATCGAACGCTTATTGGATGCTAGCCCAGCGGCCGAACCGCAAATGAGCTAGCATCCGCGGTAATTGCGTGCCGGCCGAAATTTTTTTTGTCACCCTGTAGAAATAGCGAATTTTGGTCTGCTAGAATCTAGCTTTGCTCATCCGCAATTGGAATCCACGTGCCTTTTTTGCTTCGCAATTTTTGGAAGCAGAACGGGATGGAAGCGTGATCAGCAGCGTTCGTGTGCAGCGCGAGCAGCTCGTCTCAGGTATGAAGTTCAAATCGCAAGTACGCGCGGAGAGAGTCGATGTCTTCTGAATTGAGAGGTGATTGACGATGAAGAGCGGCGTACCCGGTGTCAAAGATTCCGAAAAGCTATCTCCCCCGCAGCAATTTTCAACGTCGGAAGCATTCGTCAAAGAAGTTTCTCTCGAAACGGAACCTCAGAAACAGTTGCAGCATGTGCTTGTGGTCGAGGACGACCCGATTATTCTGGAGCTGCTTCAAGATGTGCTCTCGAACGCAGGGTTCAAAGTGCTTATTGCGAAGAACGCATCTGATGGGCTTGCGCTTTTTCAGAACTACGCCGATTCCACGTTCTGTGTGATCCTCGACTATGGCATCCCAGGGATGCATGCCTCCCGGTTGCTCGAGCGGTTCGTGGAAGTTGACGGAGATGTGAGGGTCATCCTTTCGAGCGGCTACCCGCAGAATTTCATCGGTGAGGATTTTCCACTCGAGCGCATAGCCGGCTTCATGGCGAAGCCCTATGATCCGCAAATTCTGATCTCTGAGCTCGCTCGGCTCAAGTCCGAACAGAAATAAGCCGATTCGGCTTCAATCCATCGCGCGTGCGGGGCGTTTCCATTGCCCAAACTTTCCCATGCGGCTGGTCGGTTTTTTCGCTAAGATGTTGCCATCCTTTTGAACAAGAGAGGCATTGTTATGGCTCAGAGCCCATCGCCAAGGGAGCGCGTTGCTGTAATTGCAGGCGCTCGAACGCCGTTTGTCAAAGCTGCTACAGCGTTCAAAGACTATACAATGCAGCAGTTGGGGGTCCACGTACTAAAGGGCCTTGTCGAGCGCGCTCAGCTGAAGCCGGAGGCACTGGATGAATTCGTCTTCGGCGCCGTTCTGCTCGACCCTCGGACTCCAAACTGGGCCCGCGAGATCTTATTCGCTGCCGGATTGCCGAAGACAGTCTACGCACACGCCGTTTCGAATAATTGCATCTCCGGTCTGGTTGCGCTTACGGCTGTCGCCGAGCGCATCGCGCTTGGCCGTTCGCACGTTGGAATTGCGGGTGGGGTCGAGTCGATGTCCAACCCGCCGCTGCTGTTCGGCAAGCATGGAACGCAGTTGTTTCTCGCGCTCAGTCGAGCTCGGTCGATGGGGGAGAAGCTGCGAATTGCGACGCAGTTCCGGCCCAAAGATTTCCTTCCGGCGCCACCGGGGGTGACTGAACCCTCCACGGGGCTGACGATGGGGCAGCACATGGAATTAACGGCTCAAGAGCGCCACATCCCGCGCGAAGCTCAAGACCGGATCGCTTTTCTCAGTCACCAGAACGCCAATGCCGCGACGGTTGCGGGTAAGTTCACCGAGTTTATTCTCCCGCTTGCGGGGGTGACGAAAGACCTCTTGGTGCGCGCTGACACAAGCATGGAAAAGCTCGCGAAGCTTCCCCCGGTGTTTGATCGGACAGGCAAGGGGACGCTTACCGCGGGGAACTCGAGCGCATTGACGGACGGTGCGTCGGCAGTGCTGCTCATGTCGGAGACTCGGGCACTTGCCGAAGGAAGAAAGCCGCTCGCGTACATCAGTGATTACGAGTATTCCGCGATCTCTCCGGATGACGGACTGTTGATGGCACCGGCGGTGGCCGTGCCGAGACTCCTTGCACGCGCAAAGCTCACGCTCAACGATTTCGATCTCCTTGAGGTGCACGAGGCCTTCGGGGCGCAGGTCGAAGCGAATATTCAGGCATGGGAGCAGGGATGGAAGGAGCCCGCAATCGGCACGGTCGATCGCTCGAAGCTCAACGTCCTCGGCGGGTCTATCGCGCTAGGCCATCCGTTTGCGGCTACGGGCGGCAGAATCGTGATGAGCTTAGCCCGAGAGCTCGAGAGCCGGTCGCTTCGCCGAGGATTGATCAGTATCTGCGCAGCCGGCGCGATGGCCGGAGCCATGATTCTCGAACGAGATTAGCCCTCGCGAAGATACATCTCGACTGCACCTGTCGAAATGCTCGTGCGTCGCGCCAAACGCAGCGCAGAATCGAGGGATGAAACCTCAGCTCGCAGCTCATCCTGACGATACGTCAGGATGAGGCATCGGACTCGCTTGAGCAGATCGCCGAGCATCGAAACGATTCCAGCCGTTCGTCCATTCGCGGCGATTTTCAGCACGTCGATCTGTTCATCCGGGTAGAGCAGGTTGAGCGTCCGAGCGTCAACGGTAACCACGCTCTGAGATGAAAGCACCCGCTTCTGCCCGCCCTCGAGAGAGTCATTCATCGTCGTCAACAGGTCAATGAACCACGGACCGGAGCCGGGGACGTCTGAGACTGCCGATGCAATCACGCGGACGTTTCCATCCGCCTGGAAGTTCGAGTGGAGTAATCCGGCGGTATCGGGCGTCGGTTCAAAGCAAACCACCGACGCTTCCGGATATTGGAATTTGATGATCGCGCAGAACACCCCGATATGCGCTCCAATATCAATCACACGCTTGGGCACGATCGCTTCGGGTAACCGATAACAACCCGACGAGAAGAGCTCTTTCATCTGATCTAGGTCGGCAAGCGGATAGAGAAGCCGAAGTGAGCGAGGTCCGCTCGGGGTGTCTACAGAGAAGCGGTTCGACAAAAGCTGAGAACCGAAAGGACACGGAGAGCGCAACTCTTTGCCTTCGTCGCGCCCGAGAACCAGGTCACAAAATGACCGCAAGATCGATTCTCCTTCGCGTGATCCATGTTGGTCCGGAGACATCTCGGTAATGAGCTGCCCCAGTGCCTTTTCGTCTCCTAGGGTGGCTGTCCAGCTCTTCCAATGCTGAGCCTCCGGCCGATCATCCTGTTTGATCGCAAGTCGCTGGAGCTTCTCACGGAACTGCTTTGAGCCTCGGAAGGCGAAATGCAGCTCCCGCCGAATGGGCAGACGCGGCACCAATCCGCAAAAATGTCCGGTGAAGCCCACGCGGGGATTGTCCAGAGTGTTTACGAAGCCGCCGACGAGGTCGTACGTTCGCTCGACTGAGGCATGAAAGCTTTCGAGCCCTTCAAGCGTCGGCGTCGAATCGGCGTAGACGAAGTGACGACTGAAGACGACGTCGCTTCCGAGCAGGTCGTTCCCCAGCGGCTGAAAGAATTGATCGGTGTCAGCGGAGATCGCAGTGAACTCGTCGCCCAGCCTGGCGATGAGCGGTCGGATGATGTCGAGCTGCCTGTGCCAGATAGCTTCGTCATCCCACTCTTCCCGCTCGATCGGAATGACTTCAATTCCACGTGCTCGATAGAATTCACAGACTCCACGGATTTCGGACAGCGCCGTTTTCACCGGAGTGAGAACGATGAGATCCGCTCGGTAGACGTGCGTGTAGTAGTGATACCAAAGCGGCGCGAGGTCGAGGTCGTGATCGCACTGCTTCGAGAAGATGACGTGTTTCAATTGCGATCGAATCGCGAGCTGCGCGCGACGGTCCTCCAGTCGATGAAGCTGAAAACGACTGGTCTGATTAAATCACGAAGGAATGCGGAGCGGAAAGAGGACGAACGAAGTGGGAAGCGGGGATACCGGAAAGAAGGAATCTATGGAGAAACTACCAGGCGATTCCCGTGCGGAGACGGCGCATATGCAGCTCAAGCTCCGCGCCAGGCTCGATCTCAGTAGCCTTTTTCCCCCAAAGCTCGTCGAGTCCGTAGTACTGGCGCATCGGCTCGTAAAAGATGTGCACGACGACGTTTCCATAGTCGAGCAGGACCCATTCGGCCTCTTCATATCCGTTCGTTCGCAGAGCGCGCTCACCGAGACGTTCGAGCGCTTCGCTGACCTTGTCGGCAATTCCGCGAACGTGCCGTTCGGATGTTCCGCTTACAATGACGAAGTAATCGGCGACATCGCTCTCGTCACCGATATCGAGGCCGCGAACATCAAGTCCCTTCTGGTCCACCGCAGCCTGCATTGCGGCGAGCGCGAGGGATTCGCCAGCGATATGCGCTGCGATATGTGGTGCATGAAAATCAGGGAGATGATTCTGCCCGCTGCTCCGGTCACGAGCTGCGGTCTGATTCGTAGCGGGGGAGAGTAGTGATTTTGGGTGGTTAGCCTCGAACAAACCCATTTATTCGTTGCTTCCTCGGGGTCGAAATCCTTTCACCATATCCCTATTTTATCATTCTGCGGCAGGGCAATCAATCGCCGATTTCGTCACTCTCAGGCGCGCTTTGAGGGCGCGCGGTACGCTTTTCTCGAGTGGCGCGCACCAGCTCGAAAAGGCGGCTCTTCAGCGCCTCGATACCGAGCCCGGTCTTCGCGCACACAAGAGAAGTGGAGAGCTTTCTTTTCTCGAGAAGCGCGCGACTGGCATCGAGCGCTCGCTCCGCAAAAGGAAGGTCAGCCTTTGTAAAAATCACCTCGCGCTTCAGCTCCAGCAGAGAGTGAGAGAAGCTTCCGAGCTCGTGCTCTATGGCCGAAAGCTGCTGCTCGACGATCGCTCGAAGCTCGTCGTCAGTCACTTCGCCGGTCGCCAAAAACGGCTGTGCCGTTCCGTCCAGAGAGGTCGTTACGTCAACTATCTGCGCGAGCACGGTCGTACGTTCAATGTGCTTG
Source organism: Bdellovibrionota bacterium (assembly GCA_046328905.1). Lineage (GTDB taxonomy): Bacteria > Bdellovibrionota_C > UBA2361 > SZUA-149 > CAZDWZ01 > JAXLVP01. Next base: position 952,628 of record JAXLVP010000001.1, on the reverse strand, counting down.
AGAAAAGTGATCCCGAGGCCGCGTCCGAGGTGTGCCTCCGGAATTAATCCTGGGATGTCCGCAATGACGAACTTCCTTTGTTCGTCAACGACGACGACACCGAGGTTGGGAGTGATTGTCGTGAAAGGATAGTCGGCTATCAGCGGTCGCGCGTTCGAAACCACAGAGATCAGGGTCGACTTTCCTACGTTCGGGAGGCCGACGAGCCCGACGTCAGCGACGGATTTGAGCACCAGCTTGAACTCGAAGCTCTCGCCTTTTCGTCCCGGCTGTGCCCGCGTCGGCGCGACGTTTGTCGATGATTTGAAAAAAGCGTTGCCCTTTCCGCCGATTCCGCCGCGTGCCGCGATCCAGCGAGCACCGGGGCTGGCGAGGTCAGCAACGAGCTCCTCGTCGAAATACACCTCTGTCCCCACTGGGACCTTTACCAGACGATCATCGCCGTGCCGACCGTCGCAGCGGCCGCCGTCTCCGTTTCCACCATCGTCGGCTTCGAGGAGTGGGTTGTAGGCGAAATCGATGAGAGTGTTGATGTTCTCGTCGGCGACGAAAATGACTGCACCGCCGGCACCGCCGTTGCCGCCGTCGGGACCGCCCTTCGGCACGTATTTCTCACGCCGCCAGTGTACGACGCCATTACCACCATTTCCGGCGCGCACTCGAACTTTTGCTTCATCGCGGAATTTCAACGGGGAACACTCGGCTCATGATACGAGAAGTCAGTAAGTGCCCCGCGTCGACAGCTCGAGGAAGCGGGGATCTCTCCGCTGCGCAAGCGAAGGGCTCAGGCAACGAGAATGCGCTCGGCACCAGATCGAATTGGAGCACGATCGAACGTCGATGCGTTGCCGGCGGAGGCATAGCATGCCGCGCGTGACGAATGCTTACCCCGAAAAGCTTTGAGTGAATTGAGCTCGGATGCCGCTCGTTATCTGAACCGAAGCTGCCGCCTCAAAAAGCTGCCTCAAAAGCCGCCTCAAAATGGAGGCGGCGACCGGGTAGGGAAGGGTTACGCCGCAGCTTCCGCAGCCGGGTAAACGCTGACACGAGTGCGGTTCCGTCCGGCGTTCTCAAACGTCACAACGCCGTCGATCTTCGCAAAAAGTGTATAATCAGTGCCCTGACCGACGTTGCGACCAGCATGGAACTTCGTCCCGCACTGGCGTACCAGGATGTTTCCTGCGATGACCTTTTCTCCCCCGAACTTCTTGAGTCCGAGGCGCTGACCACGTGAATCTCTTCCGTTTCGGGACGAACCGCCCGCTTTTTTGTGAGCCATTGAATCTTACTCCGTTAGGAAACGCGAATATCCTGTACTCGAATTCTCGTCAGCATCTGGCGGTGGCCCTTCTTGAGCCGGTGACCGTGACGCTTCAACTTTTTGTAGATGATTACTTTTGGAGCTTTCTTCTGCTCGACGATCTCGCCGACGACGACTGCACCCTTGACGAGCGGGCGACCTACGGTGACATCAGCGCCGGTTCCTACCAGAAGAACATCTGCGAACTCGACCGCGGCTCCCCGATCCCCCTCGAGCAACTCAACTTCAATTACAGAACCGGGTTCGACCCGGTATTGCTTCCCGCCTGTTCTGACGACCGCGTACATGGTTCGCTTCCTAAAAATCGTTCGAAAAACGTCCCGAATCCCAGCGCATTCCGAGTTGGGTTAGAGGGACAGTTACCTAAACTCCGACCGTAAACGGCCGGCATGAAAAAAAGCCGTCTATACATGCCTTAGATCGTTCTTTCTTTCAATAGGCGGACTCTCGTCTCTGCCTTTTCCCGTGCTTTTCTTCCGGATAAGCCCTCGCCGCCCAAAAAATCCAATAGGATCAGATTCTTACCGATTTCGCTATTGCTAGGGCTTCAGTCTGAATTGTTGACTTAATTAGTTAAATTAAATAAGAAGCGAGTCATAACAAAGGTGAGAGTATGTACTGTAGTCTGCGAAGTATCTTCTCATTCGAGTGGGAACGTCGGGACTGCGGCGCCAGTGCGGAATGGTCTGTGCGGCGGCTGATGTTGGGTCAATCGAGAGGTGGATGATGAGGGGCTGGAAGAAAACGGTGCGTGCGCGGTTACGGCGATTGGAAGATACGGTTTGGCTGCTGAGTCGTCCGAAGTTGATCGTCGAGTGGTATCGCATGTGGCAGACGCTGCCGGTCACTCCTTGGCTCCGGGCCGCGGATGCGTTCATCAACAAAGATTTCAAGCTTGCCGTAGAGTATTATCAGCGCGGTTTGGCGAAAAAGCCGAACCATCCGGCGCGTCACTGCGCGGTCATGGACCTCGCCTACTGCCGATATCGGACGGGCGGACTCGAGGAAGCGAATGAGCTTCTCTCGTCGCTCACTTCTCAGTCAGTCGCGCTGCGCGACGCATATCTCCTGCAGGCAAAAATAAGCGATTTCTTTGGGAAGGCCGAGAGCGCCCTTCAGATTGTTTCGGACGGCTTGATGCTCTTCCCCGACGACCTGAAATTGATGCTCGCATATCTGCACACGAGCCTATTCAACGGTCTGTATCATGCGCGGCTCGGTGAGATCCGAGAGCATATTCTGACACTGAAGCGAACTCTGCTTCTTGATGATGACCGCCAAGTTTTGATTGATTCTGCGCTTGCGCACTACGAGCTTCGTTGTGGTGATGGAGAAGGTGCCGAGCGGATGATCGCTCGAGTGCTCGCAACTGGACGTGCGCCACACGAGATCGTGCTCCTTCGAGGCGAGCGGCTGCTGGCCCAGCGCCGTGTGCTGCAGGCCCGAGAGCAGCTCGGTAGGGTGATGAGAATGGCACCGCGCAATCCGCGTCCTGTGCGGTTGCTCGCTGAAAGCTATCTCTTGCCGGAAGAGTTTCACGAGCCGGACTACGCTGAGCAGCTTGCAACGCTCGCGTGCAAGATGACCAACTGGAAAAACGTCGAGTGCGTCGACTTGCTTTCTCGCGTGTATGATGAGAAGGGCGACACTTCGACTGCGGAGCTGCTCGGAGAGCGCTGCCGTGGGCTGAAGCTTGCTGTCGAGCTCGAACGAGAGCAGGTCGAAGCGCCGACCGGTCACGTCTCCGAGGCGGCCGAATCTCGGATGCGCTCAAATAAGCTGTCGATGTAGCTCGCCGCTAGGGTTGATGGAGTGCTGGGAAAGGTGAAGTGATGAGTACGCAGCAAATATTTGCGATCTGGGCCGACGCCTTCGAGACTTCCCCCAAAACCTGGGCGCGCTTCGCGGGCCGCTATAAGTGGACCGTGCGAGGCTCTTCCGGCGGAGTCTGCGTTCTTGATTGCGGCATCCGCCCGCAGGTGCTTCACGGGGATACCGATCCTGTCGATTTCGAAATTGTCCTTTCTGAGCCCGACCTCTTCGAGCTCGTGCGAGGCGAGCTGAATCCACAACTCGCATTCCTCGAGCGGCGCTTTCAGGTGATTGGCAAAACCAAGCACGTTTTACGTTTCAACTTCCTGCTCGAGAGCCTGCTGCAGCTCACTGCTGACCATTCCGAGTCGCTCGCACAACACTCGTAGCGACCGACCTCAAAAGGCTTCGATTTGACTATTTGCCGGAACATTCCTTTCTTCCAGGGAATGGCTTATACTGCAGCGTATTTTTGAAGCTTCGGATAAGCGCCAAAACACATGATCCACACAGTATTCGTCGATACCGAAACGGCTCTTCCGGAGCTGCGGAAGGAGGTCCGGAAGAAGCTCATGACCGGCGGCGCGGTGATCCGCCTGCGTCCGGGGCTGAGCGGCGAAGACCGCCGTCGTCTGTTCAATTCGTTTTTGCCGAACGCTCGGCCGAACAGCATCGCTGCGCAGGTGCTCGTGCAGCTCGCGGAAGCACCTGACGCCGAGCAAGCGCTCCTTGCGGAGCTTACCGAAGTGAAGTTGAAAGAGGTGTCCGACGCTCTCCTGAATCGGACGCGCCGAGCTGCGCCGAAAGGAGTGACGATGGAACAATCGGCGACTGACTCGCAGAGGTAGTCATGTTGGAAGACCTCTATCAACAGGTGATTCTTGATTCTTCCCGCAACCCCCGGAACCGGGGAGATCTGGCGGGGAATAGCTCCGCCGCGCACGAGCTGGTAACCAATCCACTTTGCGGTGATACCGTCGATCTCTGGGTCGAGCTTTCCGCAGGCCGAATTTCTGAAGTGAAGTTCAGCGGCAGCGGATGCACCATCAGCCAAGCGAGCGCTTCGCTCATGTCAGACCTTGTTGTCGGGAAGACACTCGCCGAAGCCCGTGGTTTGATCGCTGACTTCCAAGCGCTGCTCGCGGGAGCTCCGGATGAGGACGTAAAGGACCGGCTCGGGCAGATGGTCGCGCTCGAAGGAGTGAAGAAGTTCCCGGTCAGGATGCGCTGCGCGATGTTGTCGTTCGAAGCGTTGAACCGTCTCCTGAAAAGGCTTGGCGCATGATCATCATTCTCAAGAAGGGTGCCACCGAAGCGGATGCTCGACCGATCCTGGATCAGATCACAGCAGCTGGACTGCAGCCGCTCTACCTCCCGGGCGAAGAGAAGATCGTCATCGGTGCCATTGGCGACGAAAGAGTTCTCGAGAAGCTCCAGCTCGATGCGGATGCTCGTGTCGAACGCGTTGTGCCGATACTCAAGCCGTACAAGCTCGCGAATCGAGAGTTCAAGGGCGAAAGCTCTGTCGTCGACGTCGCTGGGGTGAAAATCGGAGGCGAAGAGCTCGTCGTCATCGCCGGCCCGTGCGCCGTCGAAACCGAAGAGCAGATCTTCGCAGCCGCCCGCGCCGTGAAAGCTGCGGGAGCAAAGATGTTCCGCGCGGGCGCGTACAAACCTCGGACGTCTCCTTATGCATTCCAAGGGCTCGAGGAGGAGGGGCTTCGTCTGCTTGCCGCTGTTCGCAAGGAGACGGGTCTTCCGATCGTGACCGAGTTGATCTCGGAGCACGACCTCGAGAAAGTTCAGGCGGCGACGGACATGTTTCAGATCGGCGCCCGCAACATGCAAAACTTCCGCCTCCTCAAGGCAGTTGGAGCCACACGAACTCCGGTGCTGCTCAAACGCGGTCCTGCGGCGAGCCTGGGTGACCTGTTGATGGCAGCAGAGTACATCATGTCCGAGGGCAACCCGAACGTGGTGCTCTGCGAACGTGGAATCAAGAGCTTCTTCTCTGACACCAGAAACACGCTCGACCTTTCGATCGTGCCGCTGCTGAAGCGCGAGACACATTTGCCGGTCATTGTCGACCCGAGCCACGGAACGGGGGTCCGGAGCATCGTGTCGCAGATGTCGCTCGCCGGCGTGGCCGCCGGAGCTGACGGGTTGATCATCGAGGTCCATCCGAAACCTGAAGTCGCTTGGTCAGATGGTTTCCAGCAGCTGTCTCCCGATGAGTTCTCTCAGCTCGTCGTGAAGCTCCGTAAAGTTGCGGACGCGGTTGACCGACGTATTCCCTAACAAACTCGTCCGTCTCCTCTGGTGCGGGTATCCGACAGACGAGGGGGTCTTGCGGACGGAACGGCGGGGCAGGTAAGCTTCGCGGAATGAAACGGAGAACCTTCCTTGCTCTCGGTGCTCAGGCGGCGATTGTGGCGTCGACTGCGTCCGCTGCACCCTCCGTTCGAGCTGCGGCCAAGGGGTTTCTTGCACAGTCGGAAGAGCGATTGCTCGGTGCGGTCCTGGAGATTCTCCTGCCGCATGGTGACGACGGGTCTCCCGGTGCGAGCGATCTGCACGCGCTCGAATATATCCTTACGGTGCTGAACGATCCCGAGATCGATGAAACCGACAAATCGACCATCCAAGAAGGGCTCATCGCTCTCGACAGATTCACACGCGGGAAGCGCGGACGTTCGTTTGCCGATCTGAGTATCAAAGATCAACAGTCGACGTTCGAGGATTTCGTCGAGGACGGCGACGGTGAAGATTTCGCATCGATGCTTCTTTCGTACCTTATGGAAGCACTGTTCGGCGATCCGTCATATGGCGTGAACACGGACGAATCCGGCTGGCGCTGGATTAACCATCACCCCGGCTTTCCCAGGCCCCCCGGGCCGAAGTGGTACAGACAGAAGTTGCGCACATGATGACCGAGTTCGATCTTTGCGTTGTCGGGAGTGGTGCCGGAGCCGGCCCCGTGGTGTTGACCGCTGCCGAAGCGGGCTATCGTGTCGTCGTTCTCGAAAAAGGTCCCTGGTTCACTGAAGCCGATTTCTTCAAGGATGAAATTGCATGCTGTCGGCGAAGTGTCTTCACCCCGCGCCTCAAAGACGAGCAACATGTTCTCGAATCGCCGAATGAGGATGGAACATGGAAAGCGGAGCCGACTTCGGAATCCGGATGGGATTTTTGGAACGGCAACTGCGTCGGCGGCTCCTCGAACTTCATGACCGGTTTTTTTCACCGCTTGAAGCCGAAGGACCTCCGGTTGCGCACCGAGTTCGGGCCGATCCAAGGCGCGAACGTCGTCGATTGGCCGATTACCTACGACGAGCTGGAACCGTACTACGCTAAAGTCGAGACAACCGTTGGAGTTTCCGGGCGAGTCGTACAGCATCCGTTCCTCGAACCGCGCTCTACGCCCGATTTTCCTTACCCGCCGACTGCGGAACACCCATATGCAAAGCTGCTCGACAACGCTTGCAAAGCGATGGGCCTCCATCCCATTCCAGCTCCTCGGGCGGTGCTGCCATATCCTGCTCTCGATCGTTCGGGATGCTCCTACAGCGGCTATTGCGGCAGCTATGGTTGTGCAACCGGTGCGAAGGGTAGCTCGAGAGCAGCTTTACTCAACCGGGCGGTGAAATCGGGAAATTGTGAGATTCGTCCGCACTCGATGGTCGCGAGAGTCATCACCGACCACTCGGGTCGGGCAACTGCAGTTGAATATTTTGACGGAAGAGGCGTGAAGCGGCAGGTCACTGCGCGAATGTTCGTTGTCGCGTGTCAGGCAGTTGAAACATCTAGGCTGCTTCTGCTCTCCACGGGCCCGAAGCACGTTCGAGGGCTCGGCAACAACAGCGGCCAGCTCGGAAAGAATCTTGTTTTTTCATCAGGCGGAATCGGTTCGGGCGACCTGATGTATGCGAAGCTCGACCCGGCTGAAGTCGATGGCATGAAAGCTGTCGGACCGTTTGTTAACCGCGCGCTTCAGGATTGGTATTTCGTCGATGATCCGAGCGTGGGAGGACGAGCGAAAGGAGGGCTCGTCGAGTTCGACTTCCAGCATCCCAATCCGATCAACCGCGCAACACGTTTGAAGCGGGATGGGGGAAAGCTGGTGTGGGGCGACGCGCTGAAGAAGAAGCTGAAGGCGTATTTCACGGAAGCGCGGCACATCCGCTTCGAGGTCTTCTGTGATTGGCTTCCGACTGACGGCTGTAACGTGTCGCTGGATCCGAAGGTGAAGGACAAGTGGGGGCTTCCAGTCGCCCGAGTGAAACTGGGGTACCACCCTCATGACGTCAAAATCGGGACATATGTGACTGAGCGTGCCGCGAAGGTCTTCGAGAAGCTGGGCGCCGAAAACGTCGATTGGAATGTGAGCACCGACCCACCGTCGAATCTGATGGCAGGAGGCTGCCGCTTCGGACGTGATCCCAAGACTTCAGTGCTCGATCCGAGCTGCCGCATACACGACGCGGAAAACGTTTTTGTCACTGATGGAAGCTTCATGCCAACCGGTGGAAGCGTACCCTACACCTTCACGATCTACGCAAACTCCTTCCGAGTTGCCGACGCGGTTGTTCATCAGTTGGGTGGAGCGAAACAGAGCAAAGCGTAAGCTTTCGCGGTCATTCGCTCGCCGAAGATAGTTTTCCGTAGCTTCCGTTTTCGCAGCTGACGGGACTGGAAGAATTGAGGACGGGAAGCCTATTTGCCCGAAACGGACTTTCGAGTGCCTTGTAGCGCGGCCCAGCACGCATCCGCGAGTGTCGGTGCGACTGCGCTCGGAGAGCTGGAGGTGTATCCGTCCAACCAGTCGCGCATGAAGCTCAATGGGATGCCGAAAACGATACTCCAGAACACTTCGGCTTTGAGAGCGGGAATCTCACCACTTCGGATACCGTTCTTGATGGCTTTCGTGAGCCTCCGACCGAGCTCATCGAAACCCACAACGGTCGGGTGCCGAACTTTGGCGCTCAGAAACTCATTGTGGCGCGCCAACCAAAGGTATTGAGACAGCAGATAGTTGGATTCGGCAAAGCCGAGAAACGCAATGACAATGGCGCGGATGTTTTTTTCGAGATCAGCATCCGGATCGACCACCTGACTCAGAGCTTCACGAAACCGTTGGATTCCAGCTTTGAAGAGCTGTCCGGCGATCTCCTCCTTATTCAAGAAGTGGTGATAGATTGAACCGACACTACATCGCGACAGGCGACTGATATCCGGGACATTCGTGTTGAAGTACCCTTGCTCGACGAAGAGCTCGAGAGAAGCTTGAAGAATTCGTTCGCGGGGGCCCTGTTCGTCTCCTGAGAGCGTTACGCCTCCAGAAACACTTCCCGAAGATACGCCGGCGGGGGAAGCAGCAGATGAAGATGGTTTTCCTTCCTGATTGCTCAAAGCGCTAAAACTCTTTTGCTGAGGTTTGTGTCGCCGCTAAGATCTTGGTTTCCCCAACTCGACCCGCTCATGGGCGGAATGCATTTGAGAAACCAAGATACTCTCCATTACATTCATCGCAAAACAAAAACGGGAATGCAAGTTAGCTCCACGTTCGGAGCGTCGCTCTCTCTTCTTGAGACGGACGGATCAACCGGTCCTTCACACGTTGACTCCGGCGAGGCTCGCGCTCGAGCGGGTCATCGATACGTTGGGACAACTTCTTCGGCACGAGCCGAGGCAGTCCCTTCAAGGAGAAGCAAGCTTAGTTCGACGGAGTAGGGCGCTCTTGTTTGCTCGCCTCTTCTGCAGCGATGGCGTCGTTCAGTTCCTTGCGCAGGATCTGGCTTGCCTTGAACTTGACGACCTTTCGCGCGGTGAGCGTAATCTTGTCGCCGGTTTGCGGGTTTCGGCCGGGGCGCGCATGCTTGCTCTTCACTTCGAACACGCCGAAGCCGGAGATCATGACCTTGTGGTCGCGAGCGAGGCCTTCCTTGATGATCTCGATCCAATCCTCCACAATCTGAGTCGCTTTTTGCTTATCGAAAGGGAGATTGTCGTAAATCGCATCAACGAGGTCAGCTTTCGTCAGGCAATCGTTATTGTTGCTCATGATCGGACCAGCAAATTTGTGCCGTTTATAAAGACCGCTTGCGCCTTTTTAAAAGCGTTAACGTAATACAGCAAAAAAAACAAATATTTTTTAGTGATTATGACACCTTATCATTCTCAAAGCTAGCAAGCTGTAGAGTTGGCCGGCCGCGTAAGAACGCGGGGCGAATTCGGTCCGCTTGAGCTCCAGCTTTTCATCTGCTTTAAGCATCATCACCGAGCTTTCCCAATTCGATGCGCCAAGGGCCCGAGAGGAATCATATTTTTGTAAGCAGCGATGAATTTGTTTAGCGCCTTTTCCCGACTGGTCGCATTGCCGCACAGTGTTTTCGCGTTGCCCTTCGCGATTGCATCGTTTGTGCTCGCATTCGACGCGGGGCCGACCGCAAACGAAGGACGCTCACCACTTGTCTTGCTCGCCTTCGTGGTCGTTGCGGTTGTCGCCGCTCGAACTGCCGCGATGGCGTTCAACCGACTACTCGACGCCGATCTCGACGGGCAAAATCCCAGAACGGCGGGGCGGGAGATTCCGCAAGGCGCCGTCAGTCGTAAGCAGGCAGGATTGCTCGTTGTGTTCACATCGGCCATTTTTTTTGCGGCGTCAGCGGCGCTTGGGTTTCACTGTTTTATCCTTTCCCCGATCGTTCTTTTTGTTCTGCTTTTCTACAGCTATACGAAACGCTTCACTCCTTACGCGCACTTTGTGCTAGGGGTGTCGCTTGCGCTCGCCCCCGGCGGAGCGTGGTGGGTGCTACGCCCGCGCGTGGAAGCGACTCCGCTGGCTCTCATGGGTGCGGTTCTTCTCTGGGTTGCCGGATTCGATCTTCTGTATTCGTGCCAAGACATTGCATTTGATCGCGAGCACGGCGTCTTCTCTCTGCCGGCGAGACTGGGAATCGATGCGACCCTGTTCACGGCGAAGGTCGCTCACATCGTTTCGGTAGCTTTGTTTTTCTTGGCGGGGTGGTGTGCCGACCTTCCTGGGACTTACTTCCTCGGAATGCTTGGATTAGGAAGCTTTCTGCTCGGTCAGCACGTGCTGATCTCTCCGATTGATCTTCGCCGTATCAATCAGGCGTTCTTCACGATGAACGGTGCCGTGAGCTTGCTCTATCTCTGCCTGATCGCGCTTTCGGTGCACAGGTAACTCTTACTCGGTAAACGACGGCTTCGCTGCGGGACAGAGCAGCTCAATCGCGCGCTTACAGTCGGAGTCCAGCGCGATCGAGTCGCGATTTGCGTACATTCCCAGATAACGGTCGAGAAGCTCGGGGGTCGCCAGCTTCTTACGCGAACGCTGCGTCATCTCGAATAGCTCCGGGAGGAGCTCCGACTGATGGGCAAGCGCGAACTCAACCGAACGTCGAAACAATCGCGCGAGCCGGCTCACGACTGAGTCTCCGAGCGCCTTCCGGATCACGTTGATGCCGAGGGGAAGCGGCAGTCCTGTTCGGTCATGCCACCAACGGCCGAGATCGGTGACGAGGAAGAGTTGGCGTTCCCGAAACGCGATCTGGCCCTCGTGGATCAGAACCGCGGCGTCAACTCGCCGCTCTTTGATCGCGTCGAACACCGCCTCGTAAGGGGTAAGTGGAATTTCGACCGTGGTCGCAGATGGTACGAGCTGCCTCAGCACCGCTGCGGCGGTGGTGGTCCGCCCCGGAATCCCGATGCGGGCATGCGCAAGCTCGCTCACGGCAAGCTCGGAAGCAGACACAAGGGTAGGGCCGAAATTCCGTCCGACACTCGCACCGGAGGAGAGCACGTGGTAGCGGTCCGCGAGGTCACTGTATGCTGCCGTCGAAACCGCGCAAACATCGTATTTGCCGGAGCGGGACGCACTGTTCAGGTCTTCGGTGTCGAGCTCAACCAGATCGAACGCGAATCCATCCGGATCCAAGAGGTTCTTTCGAAGCGCCCAGAAAAGGAAGTAGTCATCCGCGTCGGGACTGTGTGCAATCGAAATCCGCATACTGCTCACTTCACCTGGACTGAAAGCTCGATCGCTGCGACCACCTGATCAATGGCACCGCTCAATTGGTGAACGTCGAGCGTGAGCGAGGAGACCTCCTTTCTCCCGCCGCCCTTGCCCATGCTCTTGGCGAGTGCGCCCAGGTTGATCGGATTTTCGACGTAGAACTCAGGCTTCGCAAAGAACGGATTGCGCGAGACGCTGAGATTGACCTTTGAGTATCCCGCGGGGCGAACGGTGATCAGATATGGTAGCCCGCGTACCCTGTCGTTCTCGAACGGGAGATACCGAAAACGTGACGGCGAATATGGGGCCAAGCGGGAATCGGCGATCGAGATGAGGTCTCCGTGGAAATGAATGCGGTTGCTGCGTGCCCAGAACATTCGCTGCTCTTCGAGCTCGTGCTTGAGCAGGTCGACGCGGCTCTTCCACGACGGTTGGTCGAGCACCGCATACGGATCGAGTGCATGCTCTGCGAGCAGCAGGGCGACTTTTTTTGCGATCGTGTCTGAAACGTCTAAGCTCAAGCAGTGCTCGAGAGCGACATACGGGTTGGTAAAGTCAGTGGTCTGCTCGACTGAGCTGTAGAGAGCACCGTCGACCATGTCGCACCCGCAGAGAAGATCTTCGTCGAGCTTCAAGCCGCAGAACGTGGCGAGCAGCCGAGGGCACGAGGGCATAGACGGCTCGTAGACTCCGACAGGGAGGGGCGAGCCGAGGTCCCAGTAGCAGAGCGAAGTGGTGTGGTGATCAAGGTTGAGCGCCGCCTGAGGGTGTGCGGAGAAATCGATGACGACCACGGTGTCGTCTTTGTCTGCGCCGATCGCGTTCGTATAATCCAGGAGCTGCCGGAAGCCGTAACGAAAAAGTCTGAGGCGCGCGAAGGCACCCTTCATCCTACCGTGCTCGAGCGCTCCGCCCGCATGCATTGCGATCGCTAAGCTGTAGATCCCATCGAGGTCGGCATGACCGCCGAGTATCGTGCATGACGAAATGATCGCCATGCACTCTTCTCGGGAAGGCCGGGGAAGCTCGCTCAACCCGACGCCGTTCTCGGTCAGATCAATCCAGTGCTTCAGATCTCGGTAGAGCTCCACAGCCTTCTCGTGCTCGCCGGATTCGATGAGATTTGCGATTTTGATGAGCTCGACTTTCAAACGCGGCGGGGGGTAGGTGCACGGATTCTTCGCAAGATTAGCGGACCAGAGCAGATAGTTTCGATCCTCCGCCCAGATCTGGATCAGCGGCTTTCCCGAATATTTCCCTGAATCCAGGCGATAGTCGCCCAATACTCGCTCGACGGTGAGCGGAGCCCCTGCGGGTTGCTCGTCAAATATGGCAGTCATGGTAGTTGTCGTTGCAATCCCGGTGGCTTGTTCGTATCATGGACCTCCGTAAGGTCACTCACTCCTCGCTGCTCGCTTCGCATCGAGTTATCGCCGGAAGAGGCAAAGCGCATGAAACATATCCTTGTTCCCACCGATTTTTCAAATGCTTCGAAAACCGCCTTCGCGTTCGCGCGGAAACAAGCCGAATTGCTGGGGAAAGAAACGGTCAAGGTAACGCTGTTCGCGGTGCTCGAGGATCTGATTCCAGCGAGCGTTCAATTCGAGTTCGGCCTCACCTTTATCGACTCCAAAGGTCTGCTCGATGAGGCGGAAAAGCAGGCTGAGAAGCGAATCGAGGGCTATCGCCTCGAGTATTTCAAAGATCTCAATGTCGAAACACGGATCGTGCGCGCCATGCATCCCGTTCACGCCGAAATTAAGGACTTCATCAAAAAGAACGTGGTCGACCTCGTGATTATGGCGACCCACGGCCGCACCGGTATCCGACATCTCGTGCTCGGAAGCGTCACAGAACGAGTCGTTCGCGAGGCGACGTGCCCGGTGTTGGTGGTTCCCAGTATGGACGAGTCGAGCGCGAAGGGAGCCGGCAAATCCTGAGCGGCCGATCGAAGAAGCGTCGTTGAGCAAATTCCCGCATTCTGATACGCTAAATGGGTTCGCCATCCGACGTGGAGCCCTATGAGATCTGCCAAAATTCTATTTGCCGCATTGTCTCTCGTTCTCTTCGCGAGTGCTTGCTCTGAGGCGCTTCCTCGTGAGCGGCCCGAGAAGGAGTTCGGCGATTCGCTGCTGCGCGCCGAACGGGCGGCCGCAGAGGCATCCCGTGAAGCAGCGGAAGCGAAGGAACAGCTCGCGGAGAGTCGTCGGCTGCTCGGTGAAGCGAGAGAGCTAGCATCGCAGGCCGCGCAGTCTCGCGGCGATTGTGCGGCAAACTACAAGCGCATGCTCGACGCAGAGAAGGCTCGAGAAGCAGCGCGTCGACGTGCGGCGGCGGCAGCCGCCGCTGCAAAGGCGAAGGCTGCCGAAGCGGCGACTGAGCCTGCCCTTCCGACCGAAAGCGCGACGCCTGTTCCCCAAAAGACCAAAGACCCGGAATACTCTCCCTCCGACGCGCCTCTTTGAACCATGACCTCAGGTAGTGACGAATCTCCGGCAGAAGCGCGCGCGGGCGATAGGCGATCGTGTGTGAACCCGTACCGTGAGACGGTACTCGGTTATCCGGGCCGAATCTTCTGTTTCGAAAAGAACCGCAACGACGCAGAAGCGGCGAAACGGGTAATCGCCGAGAGTCAGGAGCGCATCGTCGAGCTGGGTTCGGGTTCCGGTAATCATCTGATCGGGCTTGCAGCACGACATCCGCACGCGAGCTGCTTCGGATTCGAGATCCGATACAAACGCTCCGTGAGAACGATCCAAAAAGCAGATCGTGCGGGGAGGGCGAACGTTTTCGTTTTTCGCGCCGACGCGAACAGTCTCGTTGACCACTTCGCCCCAAGCTCGATTGCTGCGGTGTATGTCAATTTCCCTGACCCGTGGGAGCGAAAGCGCGAACGGAAGCACCGTCTGCTTGGCGACCGGCTGCTTGGAATGGTGTATCAGTCGCTCGTGCCGTCCGGATTTCTTGCTGTGAAAACAGACCATCGCGAATATTTCGAGACGTTCCTGACGTGTGTCGGAGAGGATCCGCGATTCCAGGTAGTCGCTCAGTCTCGGGATCTCCATCGGAGCGAGCTGATGTCAGACAATATCGAAACGGAATTTGAAGCCCTGTTTCGCTCCCAAGGGCTGCCGGTGCACTACGCGAAGATCGTTCCTTTGCCGAAAGCGCATTCGCCTTCGCGCGAGTTGTAGCGTCTCCCGCTCGGCGTTGAGCTGCTAGATCTTGACGCGGATCTGGCGGTCGCCGAGAAGCGACAGCACGACCGCCCGGAGATCTCCTGAAACATCGTGCGCGCGAACCGATTCAACGTCATCGACAACGCGCCGGTCCTCGCGAAGAATCAGCTTTTGTAACTCTTCGCCCCACTTCTCGAAGAAAACCGTTTGGTACTTGGAAACTCGCTCGAGCTGTTCGTCCTCGGTCTCAGCACCTGACCAAGTCGATTTGCCGCCAAAGTGCAGGCAGAAAGACTGCAGGGCATATTCGACGTTGAACCCAGCGAGGTATGTGCGCAGAGCGTAATCGAAGTCCTCTCCACCGCCGATTCCGAATGTTTCGTCGAATTGTCCGACGGCGTCCAGGATCACGGCTGGGATCTTCACGCAGAAAAACGGCAGAACGTACACCTGGAGAAATCCGGTAACAGTCTTCCTGTGGGCCTCGACAATCGCTGCGAACGCTGCTTCGTTTCCAAGATACTCGCTGAGCGACATGCCGACACCGGTGACGAAGAGATTCGCGATATGCGATGTCTTCGTCACCATTACGCTCGAAGCGTACTGAACCTCCCGGTTGCAAAGCGGTGACAGGATCGCCGGACGCTCCACGGCAAGCGGTTGCAGCCATCCCTCGGTGAAGATGACGTCGTTGTTCAGAAAGTAGAGGTCCGCGCCGCGGGGGAGCGCCTCGCGGATCAACGAGTTCGCGTTTTGAGCAAAGCTCAGCGGGCGGTTATTTGTGACACGCTTACACTGCGGAAACCCAGAGAGAAGGTCATCTGTGACACTGCCGTCGTTATCGATGAGCGTGAAAGAGTCAGAGGAATCGAGAGGTGTATTTCTGAAGAATGAGGACAGGGCATGGTAGGTATATTCAACCGAGCTTCTGGTTGACACCATCCCGAATAGTTTCATGAGTTTGGTGCGCTATTTCGACGGGGTCGTCGCGTCGACAGAGGAGCTGGAGCTGCCGTTCCACAGCTTCTGTCCGGCCGGACTGATGACCGAATTCGCGTTTCGCAGCGTCCGACCGCTGTCATCCTGGACCTTCGCGCAAGCGAAGAGGCAGATGAGGAGCAGAAACGAAATCCAGAGGGGAGCGAGTTTCATGGGCAGCGTCCTTCGCGTCGTCCTTCGAGTGTCCTTCAGGGTCTGGCTTTCACGGTCTCAGTTCCGAACGCGGAGTCCGAGAACGACATTGAGCCGATTTAAACCGAATGAAGATGCGAACCGAATGAAACGGTTCTCTTGAATGGCCATTCGGCAAAATGTCCGTCCGGGGAATCGCATCCCGTACGAAAATCACTAACACAGGCCACGTTGCGGGACAACAGCCGAGAGCGGTTATTGTCCGCCGCTTTCATCGTCGTCAGGCCCGGTCATGCGCTGTTTCGCGAGCTTTTGGCGCATCCGGCCCAACCGTGACGACGCGACCTCGGAACGTGCTGCGCATTCTTCTTGGATGCGTTCCATCAGCTGTTGTTCATTGCCGCCTTCGCAGAAGACCTTCGCGAGCTCGATTGATTCGTGGAATGAAAACTTGTAACGCTCCACTTCGAGCGCTGCGCTCGAGAACTTGCGTGCCTGACGCATACGCACCGTGAGGCGGTAGAAATTGTTCAAGACCACGCCGACCAGCGCCGAGTTCCGGTCCGGTGCCTCGAGCACCGCCGCGCTGAATGGCGGCCCTTCCGCGGCGCGAAGAATCGTCGCTTCGAACGAATCCACGGCGAAGGGCGGCACAATGAAGCCTCTCGCACCGAGCTTGAGCAGGGTAAAGACATCGTCGATTCGCGGCTGACCTGACACGGCGACCATGATCAGCTCAGGGTCAAGCTCCATGGCCTGGCGCACAAAATCGACCGTCGGCATATCGATCGGATGCGCTTCGAAGATTACCAGGTGGAAGTTCCGCCCCCGCAAACGATCCATAGCGGCGATGTGGGAGTTCGCGTAGCTCGTGTGGCCCAATCCCATGGAGTGGAGTGCGGTCCGAATCTGCGCGTTGGCGTGGCTCCCCTGTTTCGCGACGACGAGGGTGGCAATCTTCGATCGCGTTTTGAAGAGCTCGCTCTTATTCGGCGATGTTTCTTCCATATCCGAAATGTCCGAACGAAACATTTCATTGTTCTGCACTACCTGCGCTTCGCTCATATGGTAACCGTCGGCACGCCGATCTGCGGTCTTGAGACATCGGGCGAAGAAGGACCATTCGGTCTCCGGCAAAATCCCGTGCGATAAGAGAAACTCCTATCCACATCTCGAAGAAACGCCGCGTGTGCCAACGCTCGTTATGACGAGAGTCATAAAGTTGGGGCCCAAGCAGCGCGGAGCTATCGAACGGTAACGCTTTTTGCGAGGTTTCGGGGCTTATCCGGATCGAGGCCGCGAGCAAGTGCGAGCTTGTAAGCGAGAATTTGAGTTGCTGCGACCGAGCCGAGCAGGAACTCCAGGCCTGTCCCCGGAACGCGAATGAACGTGTCGAAAAGAGGGTGCGCTTCCGGGCTAATCCCGATAATCCTCGCGCCGCGCGATTTCAGCTCTCCGGCACCGATAAGCGTGCGAGAGTGGGGGTCGTGTTTCGGCGCGAGGACAATGCAAGGCGTGCCGTCGGAGATCAATGCGATCACGCCGTGCTTCAGCTCCGCGGACGGAAACCCTTCAGCGTGGATGTAGCTCACCTCTTTGATCTTGAGCGCGGCTTCCAGCGCGGCCGGATAAAGTCCGCCGGAGCCGAGGACAAACAAGCTCGGGACTTGAGCGATCTCCGCCGCGATATTCGTGAGCTCCTGGTTGCAGTCTTCACTGAGAAGCTGCTCGATCGCTTCCGCTGCACGGTGGAGAGACTGCGCGTGCTCCTCCGACGGCATGCCGGAGAGGGCCGCGAGATACGCAACCGTGACCGAGAAGGCCTTCGTCGAGAGCACGGCTTTTTCCGGACCTGCGTCGAGAAGTCCGACTACGTCGGCTTCATAGGCGAGAGAGGAGCTCGGGACGTTGACGAGCGCCGCGGTTCTCGCCCCGAGCGGCTCGAGAGCTCGGACCGCGTCGAGCAGGTCAATTGTTTCTCCGCTCTGAGAAAGCGCGAACAGGAGGTCATCAGGCCGAATGAATCGGTGGTGTTGCTCGAGCTCGTGCGCGTACACGGCCTGGGCTTCCTGTTTTCCGTATTTCGACCAGAAGTGGGCGCCGAGCAGGCCCTCGTGATACGCGGTCCCGCACCCCGTAAACCAGATTTTTCGCGAGCGCTCCACTGCCTCGCGGAGGGGCCCCAGCTTGCTGTCGTCTTCGGCAGCAATCTTGCGGAGAAGCGCAGGCTGCTCCGCGATCTCTTTGCCCAGGTAGTGTTCGTGCCCACGAAGCGACGCGGCCTCGGGTTTGAGCGTCAACGCCTCGATTTCCGGCTCGACAATCGCATCAGTCTGAGCGTTGCGAATGGTGAACGAATCCGCTCTCAGAGCTACGACCTGACCATCGGCGACTCTCACGATTGACTGCGCGTGACCGACGAGCGCGGCGGGATCGGACGCGAGAAAATGCGCCGAGCTTCCGATACCGATGTATAAAGGGGAGCCGGTCTTTGACGCTGCGAGCTCGTCGTTCTCGGAGCTCACCGCTACAAGGGCATTCAGTCCCTCGAGCCGCAACGAAACTCTCCGAAGCGCTTCATGAAGCGGGCCCGGTGTGCGCCTGAGCTCCTCCTCGAGCAGATGTGCAGCGACCTCCGTGTCCGTTTCAGAAAGGAAACGGTGTCCGGTGTCCAAGAGCTCTTCCCGGAGCGCCTCGAAATTCTCGATAATGCCGTTGTGAATCACTGAGATTTTTCGCTGGCAGTCCTGGTGCGGATGAGCGTTTACTTTGGTTACGCTGCCGGTGGTCGCCCACCGAGTGTGCCCAACGGCAACTGACGTATGCTCCAATCGCGGCGGCAGCTTCGCGAGCTTTCCGGCATCTTTGACAGTTATCGCGCGACCGTTGCGGCAGATGGTAATGCCCCAGGAGTCATAGCCTCGATACTCGAGGTCTTTCAATGCCGCAAAAACCAACGCTCCCGCATCGCACTCCGGACCGACGTAAGCAAAAATTCCGCACATAGGTGTTTTCTCTTTTTTTTCTCAAAGTGCCGGAGCGTGCCGCATCCAACAAAAGGCGCAGGAGGACCTACCCGTTCAGAGCATGCAGCGGATCCGACAGGATCTATTCATCCTCCGTGCCTGCCCGCAGGCGCTTCCGAGGTGCAAACACCCCTCCTGTTCGCCTTACACGAACGCGGGCACGAAAGAACACTCTTTTTGCGTGGGAGGACCTCGTTCGAGGTCTGCTCGAAGGAGAATGATCCACCGTGACTGACCACCGCGACTAACCGGCAGTGACTAACCCAAAGTGATTAAAGCACAGTGAAGAAAACAATCCGAAAGAAAGGAATTGCTGGAGAAAGCATCAATTGTTCTGCCGCTTGAGTTGGGTGTTGTCGGGCAATCACTTGCTCGGTTTGTCCAACTCTGACGATTGCGGCCCCCGGGAAGCTATCCGCCGAATATTTCGATAGGCTTCCACCTCGTCAACTTCGAGGAGGTCTCGAAGTCCTGGCGCTTATGTTTCGAAACCGTGTCTCGGCTCCGATTTACTCACTCCTGCCCGTTTCTCTCAGTGACGGTTCTCGCCACGCATAAGCGTCAGTTAGCAGAATTGATCAGGTGATTCAACTTCCTTGTGTTTCCGCGTCTCTGCTGCAGTGAGCGGAACCTACGCGCGTGTGCCGGCGCGCCGAGATTCACATCTTCTGGCGCTGAATTCCGTAGAAAGTATCAGAGCCGCAGATTTCCGGACCGATTCCGCGGAGCTTGGAAAACAGGGAGTAAGCATTTTCGAGGGTAGGGGAGCTGCGATCCGCAACTGCATCGACGGAGCTGATGAGTCGTTCCTTTTTGTCTCCAACCGCAACCATCATTTCGAACACTCCAGGATCTCCGAGAGAAAACACTGATCCCGGAGGCGGCTCGCTATGTTTCGCGGATTGAATCTTTCCGAGCACGGACAAGGCCTCAGAGCGGAGCACCTCCGCCTGCTTCGCGGTGAGCTTTTCGACTCGACGCTCTTGGATGTGGAGCTGCGGGTCGGAGCTCAGAACTTTGTCTCCTTCCACTTCCGGCTTCTTGGGGGGAGCTTTCGATGCGGCGTCGATGCTGCCGCACTCCCTCCACAGGAGATTCCCGTTCAAGAAGTAGCGTTCGTACTCACTGCCGCCTAAAAATCCGCGTGCCGAGAAAACGTCGATTTTGAGCGGGCCGTTCATTGCGACCGCATCGAGCTCATTTTCTGGCGAGCCAACACCACCGGCGGAGCAGCTAAGCAGCCCGGGAAGAACGAACAGCGCGAGCAGAATTTTGCAGCGAGAGGACATGGCGTCACCGAAACGGATGAAAAAACGTGAGTATAGTTGTGGTACAATAAAACGTACTTGCTCGCAACAGGCCCAGGTTCGTAACCAGCCCCAGCACGAGGACCCCGAGCACTAGGTACTTTGCACGATCTCGGGAAGCGCGCTCTTGCCAAGCTCGAGCACGGTATCATGTTTCCAGTTTGCCTCGTCGAGATCCAAGCAATCGAGGTTGTAGTGCAGCCCGCGGCTCTCTCTGCGAGCGCCGGCCGAGTGTACAATAATCTCAGCGACCTGGATGATGTTTCTCAGCTCAATCAGGTCCGCCGAAACCGAGAATCGCCAGTAGTAATCGCGCACCTCTTGTTTGATCATCGCGATTCGCCGCTTCGCCAGCTCGAGTCGCTTGTCGCTGCGCACGATTCCCACCAGGTTCCACATCATTCGCCGAATCTCGTCCCAGAAGTAGCTTACGAGAACCTCTTCTGAGCTTTTGACGGTGTTCAGATAATCCCATTCAGCGACCGCGGTCGGATGTGGAAATCGCTTGAGCTGTTCTTTCGAATCACTCGCCGCACGTTCAGCAAAGACGATCGCCTCGAGCAATGAATTTGAAGCGAGCCTGTTCGCTCCATGAAGCCCCGTGCAGGCTGTCTCCCCCGCGCAGTAAAGGCGCCGGAGATTTGTGCGCCCGAGAGAATCAGTCACGACACCGCCACAGCAGTAGTGCGCTGCGGGAACAACCGGAACGGGTTCTTTCGTGATGTCAAAGCCGAGCTCCTGCGTCCTCGCAAAGATCGTCGGGAAGCGGTGCTTGATGAACTCAGCGTCACGATGAGTGATGTCGAGCAGAACATAATCGTCGCCCGTGCGCTTCATCTGATCGTCGATCGCACGCGCGACGATGTCGCGCGGCGCAAGCTCCGCCATCGGATGGTAGTCCGGCATGAAACGATGTCCCCGCACCGTCGTGAGGAGCGCTCCCTCCCCGCGGAGAGCTTCTGTGAGCAGGAAGGATTTCGCTCGCAGATGATACAGGCAGGTCGGATGGAATTGGATGAACTCCATGTTTCCGATCTGAGCCCCCGCCCGATAGGCCATCGCGATTCCGTCGCCTGTCGCTACGTCCGGATTCGACGTGTAGAGATACACCTTTCCGACGCCGCCGGTCGCGAGCATCGTCATCCGCGCCGAAAAAGCCTCGACAGTCCCTGAAACCTTATCGAGCGCGTAGGCGCCTAACACCTCGCGCGTGTAGCCGTCTTGCGGTTCGGCAAGCGGCGAGATGATCAGGTCGACGCCGATATGGTACGGCAGGATCGTGATGTTTGGATGATTCGACGCGCGCTCGTAGACCGCGCGCTGAATCTCTGCGCCTGTTGCGTCACCCGAGTGGAGGATGCGTCGGGCCGAGTGGCCTCCTTCGCGTCCGAGCACGAAGTGTTGGTCTCCATCGGCCTCGACACCATTGGGCTCCGTGTCAAAGTGCGTGCCCAGCGCCGTGAGGTGCTGAATTGAGCTTGGTGCATTGCGGACGACCAGGTCGACGATATCCGAATGGCAGATGCCGGCTCCGCATTCAAGCGTATCTTTGATGTGAGATTGAAAGCTGTCATCCGGGCTGGTGACACTTGCGATGCCGCCCTGGGCATAACGGGTGTTGCCTTCGACAGGCTCGGCTTTGCAGAGAACGGTAACCGAACCGTGATCGGCGACATCTAAAGCAAAGATCAGTCCGGCAATTCCGGACCCAATTACTAGATAATCAGACGATTTCACGTTATACTGTAATGTGGCCGATCTGCCGATGGAACAATTAAGCCTTTGCTTTTTCGCTTAGGCTTTGTAGCATACACGCGCAACAAGGTGCTAGTTCTTATGGGAAATTTCCACCACAAGATGCACACGAAGGTTTCTCGCTCTCTTTCGTTTACAGTCGGTGCATTGGCGCTTTTGCTCTGCAGCGTTCAGAATGCGGCAGCGGACAATACTTTGTATGTCCTCCGTGGGGCTCGCGGCGTGATTACATTTACCACCCAGCGACCTGCAGCCGGGAAAAACTTTTCGGTTTTCTCTCCGCGCATGCCGGCATTCTCACGATTCTACTCTCTCGGCTCCGGACGTTGGACTCCTCGCGCTGTCGATAGTCCGTACGACGATCTCATTTATGGAATGGCCGGTCTGTATGACCTTGATCCCGCGCTCGTAAAAGCGGTAGTCCATGTGGAGTCTGCTTTCGATCCGAGAGCTCGGTCACCGAAGGGAGCGATGGGACTGATGCAGCTCATGCCCGCGACTGCAGAGCGGTTCGGAGTGTTTCAGCCCTACATCCCGGAGCAGAATGTTCGGGGCGGCGTCACGTATCTGAAGATGCTCCACGATCGGTACTCAGGAAACATGCGATTGGCAGTAGCCGCTTACAACTGTGGTGAGGGCCTCGTTGATCGTGTCGGCGATATTCCTCCGATTTCGGAGACGCAGAACTACGTGAAACGGGTGATGCGGATGAAGGAACTCTATAGCTGTGCAATTGCAGGCCGAAAAAACTGCTGAGCCCTCGTCTCATTGGTCCGATGAAGTAGGCAAACGTGCGCCGAACATCCTGACATTTCTCCGGCTGCTTGCCGTTCCCATCTTCGTTTGGCTGCTGATCCGGCCGACACCGCAGACCAGCCTCTGGGCGACAGCGATCTTCATCATCGCTTCGCTCACCGATTGGCTTGATGGCTACATCGCTCGGATTTACAAAGCGGAGTCTGTCATCGGTACGCTGCTTGACCCCGTGGCCGACAAAATTCTGGTGATGGCGGCGCTGGTTATGCTCGCGGCCAGTCAGCCGGAACCACGAATTCCTGCCTGGATCGTCGTTTGCCTTCTCGCCCGCGAGTTTTTAGTGAGCGGCTTGCGCTCCCTTGCCGCCGTGCGGGGAACGGTAGTAGCCGCGAGCAGATTTGCGAAGCACAAGACTGCGTGGACCATGCTTGCCGTTGTTTTTCTTTTGGTCGACGGGAGCTACCACATCTTTGGTGCGCTCGTGGATTTTCATTTCTATGGGATGGTCTTCCTCTGGATCGCCCTGTTCTTCTCTGTGTTTACCGGGCTCGACTACGCGGTAAAGCTCCGCAAAATGTTTCTGTAGCTCCTCGTCTTGCTTGCATTCTCACGGCCGCTGCTGCGACTTCCTGAGAAACTTCACCTTCGAGTCGCTTGCCAACCGTAGGCGAATTTCTCCATCTTCTTGAATTCATTGAATAAGAGGCGAGCAAGTAGTCTGCCCTCAGCTTGCTTTGGGGGTAAAGATCCGGCTCCGAAAAGCCGTTCTTATGAGCTGGAACCGCGTCGGATACAATGGATAAGCCAGTCACCCTTCGTTACAAGCCGGGAGATACGATCAAGAGCCGATATGCGGTTCTGGAGCTCTGCGGCGCCGGAGGGATGGGAAGCATTTATAAGGTCCGAGACACCACCAAAGAGAACCGCATCATTGCGCTCAAGGTTCTGAACCTTTCCGCAATGCAAGAAGACGCTTCTGCAATGGAGCGCTTCCGGCGCGAAGCGGTTGTCGCGTCGGAGCTCAAACACCCCAATATCGTTCAGGTCTACGAGTTCAACATCGGTGCCGAGCATCCGCCGTCGATTAGCATGGAGTATATCGACGGTATCTCTTTCGAAGAACGAATTGCGTCCCGTACGCTCCCGAAGCTGACCTTCAGCGAGGTCGAGCGCATCTTGCACAAGGTCGCGCAAGGTCTTGCTTATGCTCACCAGCGTACCGTCATCCATCGAGACCTCAAGCCGGCAAACATCATGCTCGGGAAAGACGGCTGTGTGAAACTGAGCGATTTCGGACTGTGCCGTACGGAGCATTTCAACCAACACCTGACAACCACCGGCGAGTGTGTCGGCACTCCGCTCTACATGGCACCGGAACAGATCTCCGGCGGACGAGCTGACGCGCGCAGTGACATTTACTCATTTGGTATTCTCGCTTATGAGGCAGCGACCGGAGAGCTCCCGTTCAACGGCGATAGCTGGTTCCAGATCGCGGAGAAACATCTGAAGGCCCCGCTGCCGCCACTGCCCGCAGGTATTCCCGAGTGGTTTCACGTGATGCTCGAGATCTGCACATCGAAGAATCCGGACGAAAGATTTTCAAACGGGCAGGAGCTGCTTGCCGCGCTCGAAGAGCAGCTCAACGCCTCGCGCTCGGCGCCGATCCTACCCAAAAAAGCGTCTGGAGGAGGACATGCGCTCTTTGCGGGTATCGGAACCGCGGTGTGTCTGTTCCTCTGCGTGGGACTGCTTCTGGCCGCTGGTATCTACTCGGGCGCAATGGATTCCCTCGTTCGGCGGATACAGCAGAACGACAAAGCTGCGGTTGCTGTACCCAGCACTCCTCTCGTGACGCCGGACCCGCAGACCAGTCGCAAACGTCCGGCGAGCCAGTCGGAGCCGCAGCGCCGCAAGATGTTCCTGTGCAAGCGGGGCGGAACCACAATGTTTACCAACGATCCGCCGAAAGGCCTCGATTGTTTCGAGGCGAAATAACGCAGGTTTCTGTTCTGGTGTCCTTCGCCTTCAACTTTCTTGTTGCTTGATTGCAGCTCTCGGACCGTGGCATCGTCTATCCTCCATTCGTCAGCTTTTCGGAGGACTCGCATGATGACACTCGGAAAATCAATTCGCGGCGCTCTCGTGGCCTCTTCGCTGTACGCGTTTTCTGCCGTTTCCGGAGCGATTGTTTTCAGCTCGCTCGCGTGGGCTGCACCGAGCAAGGCACCCGAATTTTCCGTCGACACACTTTCAGGAAAACATATTTCATCAGCTGAGCTGCGCGGAAAGGTGGTGGTCCTTGAATGGTTCAACTCAGGATGCCCCTTCGTGAAACATTTTTATGATAGCTCGGAGATGCAACAGCTGCAAAAGAGCTACACCGCGAAGGGCGTCGAATGGATTACCGTAAACTCGACTGGTCCTCACCACCGGGATTATCATGACCCGGCGGCGACAAAGACGCTGATGGGGGAGATGGGAATTGCCGCGACGGACTATGTCATCGACGCGGACGGAACGCTCGGGCGGCTGTTTCAGGCGAAGAGCACACCGACGGTGGTGGTTCTTGATCGCGAGGGAAACATCGCTTATCGAGGTGCCGTGGACAATAACCCGGATGCGGATGAATCGACTCCTCTCAAGCGCTATCTCCAGCCGGCCCTTGATGAAGTACTGAGCGGGAAGCCGGTATCAATGCCAGAGACCGACGCATACGGGTGCTCAATAAAGTATGAGTGAGTCCGGAACGCCGATTGTTCGTGGAGGAGCGTCTCGCCTTTTCGCGCGCTCGATGAGTGGGCTTACGATTGGCGCTTGAGGTATTCCACCAGCTTCCGAATCACGTCATCGTCCGTCTCGACGGGAGACCCGACGACTCCGAGCAGCGCCTCTTTCACCAGTTTGGTGGTTGCGGTCGTCTGCTGCTCGTTGCCATCTTGCTCGCGTAGCTGCCGTGCTACGGCGCTGAGGCGTTGAGCGACATGCTCGAGTAACCACGGAAGGCTGTTTACTTCCTCATGAGCCGGGCGCTCGCCACGATCGCTCGCGGCCGGGAGAGCCGTTCGCAGCACCTGCGCCATCGCCTCAGTGGTTGAGGGGAGGAGGAGAATGCCCTTTGCTCCGGCCTGGAGCAGTTTGAGCAAGTTCTCATTCTCCTTCGAGTGAGACATGGCAATCATCGCCGTGTGGCCCGGTTTCAATCGTCTGGCGACGCCGCGAATCAGGAAATCTTGGTCGTCCTCGCCAAGCGCCTCATCGACAAAACAGAGATCGTATCTGTCCGATTCGAGCATCTTCTTCGCCACGGGTGTCGTGACGGCGTGCTCGATATCGATCGCCGAGAACAGCTCTCCCCGAGCAGCGACCTGGGTGAGCTGCTGCATGAGAATGTCTCGAGTCGCCTCCGACGGAACGGCCAGCAAAGTGCGAAGACGCGCCGTCATCGCAGCTCGATGGGCGGCTGGGCGTGGATTGAGCCTCCGACGGACGTGAGGGGCAATTCAGCAGTTGCGTCTTTGAACTTTGCGTCAAGCTTCTCTAGGTAGTATCCGCCGATCTCGAGCTCCGAAAGCGCCATAACGATCTCGGACGGTTTTGGACAAGCGCGGGTATTGTCTGCCGTGAGCGAGAACGAAACCGAGCCGGTTCCCTCACAACGGATATCTCGCACGTAATCGGCGAGCGAGAAGGTTTTCGTTTGATCGCCTTTGCGGCCTCGACGTCCGGTATTCGGCTTTTCGCGAACGACGGTCAGCTCTGCGAGCGCCTCGGTGAGCGCCTCACCGAGGGAGGGGCCCGACCGCTGTTCGGAGATGAGGCGTCCGACAACTCCGCGCGGCTCGGTCGCCCACGTGATCTCGTAACGGTGCTCAACAATCGACTCGTGGATCGAGGTGCCATGAAGCGGCAGTCGAATCGCGTTCTGCACTTGAATTCCGGGCGGAAGCGCACCATTCAGACGTTCCATGCATTCGCGCTGCGACATTTCTGCAATGAGATACATGTCGACGTACTCAGCTCGACTTCCGACTCCGAGCTGCAGCGGCGGTCCGAATGCGAGCTTCGGCAGCGGATGAAATCCTTGAGTGAACGCGAGCGGAATCTCGGCACGACGGGCAGCACGATGAAACATGCTGACGAGCTCCAAATGGCCGATATAGCGTGCTCGATCCATTTTCTCGTACCGCAGCCGGATGCGCATCTTCGGTTGCGGCGAAGGAGCCGGACTCTCGTCTTGCGCCCTCTTGCGTTCGCCGAACAGAGCCTCGGTCTCGGCGCGCGGCCAAAGAATGTTGCGCTTTTCGTCGTAATCGCAGGCATTGCAGCTCGAACAGCTCGAGGTCAGACAATCGCCGGTGGGCTTGTCGCGGAGGGCTCTCTGCCACTCTTTCAGGAAATAGCTCTTGGGGATGCCGCAGCTCAGGTGATCCCAAGGAAGCGCTTCGGTGATCGCGCGCTCGCGTAAGTAGGTCTCAGGATCTACGCCGCACTCGGCGAAGGCCTGCATCCAGAGATCCTCCTTGAGATGGTCTTGCCAAGCGTCGAGCCGACATCCGAGCTCATACGCGCGAACGAGCACCGGCGCAAACTCGCGGCCGGCGCGGCAGAACACTCCTTCGAGAAAGCTCGAGAAGGAGTCATGATAGCGGAAGTTTACTTTGGCAAGGCGGAGTCCCTCTGCGAGCAATCGCTGTCGTCGAATCGTTTCTCCCGGGGTAATCTGCGCCGCCCATTGAAAAGGCGTGTGCGGCTTTGGGACAAAGGTCGAAACGCTGACGGTGATCTCCTTTCCGCGCGCGACTTCAAGCGAGCGGACACGGCGCGCGACGTCGATGATTCCCTGGAGATCCTCGTCTGTCTCAGTTGGCAAACCAAGCATGAAGTATAACTTGATACCGTTCCAACCCATGCGGAAGACATTGGAGCACGTTTCGATGATCTGGTCGTCCGTGACGCCTTTATTAATGACGTCGCGAAGCCGTTGCGAGCCTCCTTCGGGAGCGACTGTAAAGCCTGTGCGGCGGACTCGCTGTACCTGTTCAAGCACTTCAGGCGTAAGCGCATCGACGCGTGTCGATGGGAATGAGATCGAGAGCTTGTCGTCGCCGGCGTACCGATCCATCAGGGTCTTCAAGAGCGGCACGATCGAGCAGTAGTCTGCGGTGCTCAAACTGAGGAGTGAGAGCTCTTCAAAGCCCGTTTCCGGAAGCGTATCGCCGATCATTTCGACGATTTCCTGAGGGGAACGTTCGCGCTGCGGACGATAGAGGTAGCCGGCTTGGCAAAATCTGCATCCGCGGACGCAGCCGCGCATGACTTCGATCGAAAGTCGGTTGTGAACCGTTTGGATGTTCGGCACCACGGGTTTTTTGGGATACGGCGCCCCGCTCATCGACAGCATGAGCCGCCTGGTGACGCTTGTTTTTGCGGGGTCTTCCGGTCGAACTCGAAGAAGCTTTCCGTCGGCATCGAGCTCCGGGGAGAACTGCGACGGCACGTATACGCCTTCCACACCTGAGATCTCTTGAAGAAGCGCTTTTCGAGAGCGGATGCCGCGGGCTTTCGCGCTGCGAATAATCGCGGTGACTTCGAGAATCGCCTCCTCTGCGTCTCCAAGGAAAAAAGCGTCAAAAAAAGGCGCGAGAGCTTCCGGATGATATGCGTAAGGCCCACCGGCGAGCACGAGAGGCTCGCCATCGGACCGGTCGGCGGCAAACATGCTCACTCGGCCGAGGTCGAGCATCGCCAAAATATTTGTGCCGCACAGCTCGTACTGCAGGCTGAAACCGACGACGTCGAATTGATGAAGCGGACGTTGAGCTTCGAGCGAGCAGAGCGGCAGCTCGCGGGCGCGGAGAAGCTCCTCCATGTCGGCCATAGGCATGTAGACGCGCTCGGCCCATGTTTTCTCTTCACGATTGAGAATGTCGTAGAGGATTTGAAGGCCGAGATGCGACATCCCGACTTCGTAGGTATCAGGGAAGCAAAGTGCGAAGCGGACATCGACTTCTGCTTCCGCCTTATGCACGGAATTCTTTTCACCGCCAAGGTATTGGGCAGGTTTCTGCACGCAAAGCAGATCCTGATCGCTCAACACTTTCAGAGGGGGTGGCGCGACGGACGGCTCGACCTTCGGCAAGGCTTCCATGAGTTCGAAATCCTGAACGATGTTATTGGGTTGAAGGGGCGAGCCTATATTCCTTAAGAAAAGCTGTCAACAAATCGGCCCAGGGGATCGTCAAGGTCTTGAGATAACGCGAAAAGTTCAAACTGGCTTCGACGGTCATTGGGCCGTTGATTTCCCGTTGGCGCTGTCCAATCGACGCCAATGCTGGTACAAGCGACCTGGATCAAAGTGAACGACTCAATCGGCTATGCTCATCTTCGACTTCGACGGCATTCTGCTCAATTCGGTCAGAGAGAACGCTGTTACCGCATTTAACTGTGTTACGGGCGAGCTCACGACCTCGCTGGCCGAGCTCCCAGGGAATACCGCAGAGCTATTCATCCGCAACAGGTTCCACTTTCAACCCGCCGGCGACGCACCAGTGTTGATGGAATGGTGCTTAGGCAATCAAGATCGGGATCCATCGCAGCTACTTTCCGCTAAGGAATACAGGGCGCTCATCGACGCGGTACATACTCCGGTCAAGGAGAGAACAGTGTCGTTCTTTGAAGCTCGGCGGAGATTCGTTGAGAAGGACAAGTCGTCATGGCTGGCATTGAACGAACCGTACCAGCCCCTTTGGGACGACCTTCAGGCGCTCGGTCCCTCGGATGTCGTTATCCTCACGAACAAGAATCGTGATGCGGTGCTCGAGCTCGCCGAATACTTTCGCCTGGCGATCCGCCCCGAAAATGTCTACTCGGGCGACCACGGAGCAACCAAGCTTGAAAATTTGCGTGTCCTCGAAGAGCGATTCGGCCGGAAATCCCATCACTTTGTCGATGATTCGTTGCCAAATCTCACCGAGCTCGACCATGGCTGGAACCGTGGCGGCTGGGATCGCGGGGGCAAGAAATTGGAGCTGCTGCTGGGAGGCTGGGGCTACCTCGCTCCCGACGATCGCGCGGCGGCCGCAGCGCTCGGTATCCCGGTGGTAACGCAATCTGAGATCCTCACACTCTTTCAGAAGGAACGGACATGAAAGCGTTTGTCATCCTCGCCATCGCGATCGCGTTTCCTCACGCGGCTTCGGCGCAAGCTTATTCCGGAGAGTGCGGCACTTGTGTGAATCGGAAGCAGCGCATCTGTGCCGATGAATGTGAGTCGGTTCCCGCGGAGCGAGCGCGCACCTGCCAGCAGCGATGTATTGCGGAATACTGTCAGCACAAATGTGCGGCCGACGCGCCCGAGCTCGAAGCCTATCTGAATGAGCACTGCGACGACTGCCTTGAGCAGCAGTTCTCCACCTGCGAGTCGCACTGCACTGTCGGCACCCCAAGGAAAAAGGCCGTATGCCAGATCGAATGCTCCAAGGAGCGTTGCGCGAAGGTCTGCTCCGACACCCGCGGCACCGCCGTCCAGTGAGCAAGGCAGAGCGGTGGACGTGCGTCGAAAACGGTTGCAGGAACGCTGGATTAGTTTAGGTTACTTGTAGTAGTCACTTCCAAATGCCCGCGTGGAACGCTCCGGTCGAGCCCTCTTCCTGGAGTATATGTGGGAAAGAATTCAAGGAGTTAAGGGGAAGTTGTTCGTCATGCGCAGATGATTTATACTGCGCCCTCATAGGTAATTTGGGATTGTATGCGCGTCACCCGACTGGAAATTTTCGGCTTCAAGTCCTTCGTAGAGCGATTTGTCCTCAACTTCGACCGGAACATGATCGGCATCGTCGGTCCGAACGGTTGCGGTAAGTCGAACGTTGTCGACGCGCTCCGGTGGGTGCTCGGCGAAACATACGCGAAGCAGCTCCGCGGGACCGCGTTCGACGATCTCATCTTCAACGGATCGGAAAGTCGCCGTCCGCTTGGGATGGCCGAAGTCAGCATCACCATCCGACCCACTGACGGATGGGCTTCGCTGCTCGAACCGCATCAAGATCAGGCCCTCGACCAAAAGACGGAGGGCGCGACGTCACCAACCGACGAGGTCTCCGAAGACGCTGACGGTAATACGGAATCCTCGGACGAATCCTCCGGCCAGGACGACGCTGACGGCAACCGCGCGGACTCTGAGGCCGTAGATGGCGGTCTCGAGCTTGCAACCGAGGAGCTTCCGGAGCTCGCCGGTCTTACGCCGGAAGAAGCTGCCGAAGTGCCTGAGCTGAAGCACGAGCCCGCGATCTTCACCGAGATTCCGGGACTTCTCGGCGCAGCGGAGATCCAATTCACCCGCCGGCTCTATCGTTCGGGTGAGAGCGAGTATTTCATCAACCGTGTGCCCTGCAGGCTGCGGGACATGACGGACATCTACCGCCTTATCGGTCTTGGTGCGCGAGGTTTGAGCATCGTCCAGCAGGGAGAGATCGGTGCGCTCATTTCGAAGAAGCCGCTCGAAAGACGCGAGCTTCTTGAAGAGGCCGCAGGAATCTCTGGATTCCGTACTCGGATGGAGGCCGCGCAGCGGCGCCTCGAGAAGACCGCGGAAAATATGGCTCGGCTGCGGGATATCATCCTCGAAGTTGAAAAGCAGGTACGGGTGCTCCAGCGTCAGGCGAAGCGCGCGCGCGACCGGAACGAGATCAAGGCTGAGCTCAAGGAGTACGAATACGACCTCTATGCTGCGCGGGCGACCAAAATTACGCTCCACAAGCGTGAACAGATCTCGGTCGCAGAGCATTTGGACGAGGAGCTCGAGCGAGTTCGCAGTGAGCTTGCTGTCATCGAAGCGACGCAAGGCGAGCTGCAATCGAGCCTCGAAGCTTTCGAAATTGAGCTGTCGGATCGTCGTCGTGACCGCGACCAGCTGCAGCAAGTATTGAACAACGAGCGAAATCGAGTAGGCGAGATCAAGCTCGAGCTTGCTCGTGTCGGCGAGCGGCTCGGGGCCCTGGGCAAGAGCCTTGTCAGGATTGACGAGCGTACCTCCTCGGTGAGTGCCGAGATTGAGCGGCGCACTGCCAGTCTGTCTGGTCTCGAATCCAAGCTCGGCGAAGTGCAGCTTCGACGCGCTGCTGCAGAGCAGGCGCTGACTGAGGTTCAGCAGCGCGGCTCCCAGCACAACGAGCCCTCGCAGTTAATGCTTCCGGTCGAATTCCCCGAGCCCCCGCCGTTCCCGCATCTCGAAGAGCTCCGGACTCTGCAAGGCGAGCTCGAGCAGCTGCCGGCATTTGAAGAAGCGGTGCGTGCGCTGGATCAGACGGTTCGGACGAAAGAAAAGGAGCTCCGAGCAGAGAGCGATCAAACGCAAAAGAAACGTGTTCGCTTTGCAGGTTTGCAGAGCGAGCTTCGCGCTCTGAACGAGCAGCTCGAGGCGCTCGCGGAGCACATCACCAAAGTCACCGATGCGCCTTCTGATGACTCCGGATTGAGCAAAGTTCTTTTGGCCGGAATGCGTCTCCCCGAGGAGCTGCAGCGGGCGGTCTCCGCCATTCTCGGTGAGAAGGCCCAGTATCTTGTGACCCCCAGAGCGCAAGAGTTAGGGGAGAACTATTCACGCAATACATCGGGCTCCACCCAGAAGCTCGGAGTGATCGATCTGCAACTGGCGGACTCCGTTTCGACGGGTCCGCTCGATGACGCGGAGCTCGAGGCGGCACCCTCCGCCCGTCAGCTGCTGAGCAGCATTACGGTTGAGCCGAGCTTCGAGCGAGTAGTCTCGGCATTTCTCGGCACATTTGTCGTCGTCGATACGTTTGCTGAGGCGCTCCGCTTGAACGAGCTGCAGCGCTCGCGAGGCAACGCTTCCCGCTCGATCGTAACCCTTCAGGGTGAAGTGATTCAGCCGTGGGGCTGGTACACCACGGAAGGGAAGGGGGGCGCGTTTTCTTTCACGCGTCGAATTGCCGAGAAAGAGGAACAGACTCAGATTCTTCAATCGGAGCTCAGCGCGGATGAAGACCGGCTCAGCGGTTTCGAGACCTCGTTGCAGCAGCTCAAACAGGAGCTCATCGAGCAGCAGGAACAGAGAGAACGCCTTATCGGAGTGCAGCGCCGTGTCTCGACCCTGCGCCGCGAGGAGCAGGAGCACGAGCGCCGAATCCGCGAAGCGCAGCTCGCCGAGGAGCGTCGGATCCGCGATGCTCAGCTCGCCGAGGAGCGCCGCCGCCGAGAAGCGCTCGCCGCAGAAGAGCGAGAAGCTCAAGCGAAGCTTCGTCAGGTCATCGCCGAACAGAACAACGCCGAACGTGAGCTCGAGTTCGAGCGGCGGAAGATCTCCGACCTCGAGCAGGACATTCGTTCTTTGGCGAACCAGAAGCACCATCAGCTTGGTGAGCACCAGAAGATCGAACAGAAACGCGAAGAGCTCGAACATGCGCTGAGCCACGGCGGTGCCGAAGGCGGCTTGGACATGGAGAAGATTCAAGCCCAGTGCAAAGCGCTCGAGGAAGAGATTCGCGACATCGATGAGCAACGAAACCCAGTCAGGATGCAGCTCGCCGAGCAATCGGAGATTCAGGCCGGTGTGCGTCGTGAGTTGAATCAGTTCCAGGAACAGCGTTCCAAAACCGAGCTTGCGCTCGAGAAGTGCGAGATCGAGCTGCGCATGGTCACCGAGGAAGTGCTTCGCCAATATCCGGAAGCCGTTCCTCCGACGGAAACAGAGGTCGAAGCGATCCAGGTTCGAGCTGAGGGCGACATCGACGCTTTCATCAACGAGCTCTCTGAGGAAGCCGGCAAGCTGCGGCGCCGGATCGAGCGTGAAGGGGATGTCGATCCGCAGTCGATTGAGCTCTATGAGCAGGAAGACGCTCGGTTGAACGGGATGAAGACTCAGTACGCCGACCTCGAGCAGGCATCGAGCATTCTGACTCGGACGGTTCGACAGCTGAAAGACATCTCGCGGGCCCGCTTCCTGGCGACGTTCAAAACGGTCAGCGAGAAATTCTCGGAGCTGGTTCCGCGCCTCTTCGGCGGCGGTGCCGGACAGCTGCAGCTCGTCAATCCCGACGATCCGCTCGAAAGCGGCGTCGAGATCTTTGTCCGTCCTCCAGGCAAAAAGGTGACAAATATGGAGCTGCTCTCCGGAGGGGAGAAAGCACTCGTCGCGGTTTCCGTTCTGATCGCGATGTTCCTCCACCGTCCGAGCCCGATCTGCGTGCTCGACGAAGTCGACGCGCCGCTCGACGAGGCGAATCTCGAGCGCTTCCTCGGCTTGATCTCGGAGATCTCGTCGAAGACCCAGTTCCTGATGATTACGCACAACAAGCGCAGTATGGTTCAAGCGCAACGGTTGATCGGAATCACGATGCAGGAACGCGGAGTTTCAACCGCGCTGACGGTGAGCCTAGAAGAGTCCGAGCAGGAGATCGATCGCTGGATCGCGAACGCTTGAGTGTCCTGAACAATTCGGCGACTGAGGGTGTGGCGAATGAATGCTGAGCTTATGAATTACCTCCGGACAGTCAACACGAGCGTCAGCGAGATGCTTCGAACGTCCGGCTTGAGCGCCGCCGACACTCAAGCTCTTGTGCTGCTTGTAGCGGCATTCGCGCTTCTTCTCTCGCTTCTGGCGCTCCGCCGAGCGAGACGAGCATCCGGGGTGAACGTTCAGCGGCTGAACGAGAAAACGGATCGCGCCGCAATTCAATTCGGAGATTTGCGAACCAAGCTCGAGTCGGATTACCAGAAACTGTTCGATGAGCTGGCGTTTCTTCGGGAACGCATCGTCACGCTCGAGCGCCGGAGCGCCCAGTCCGCCCAAGTCGGAGAATCGGGAGCTGAGCTACCCGAGGATAAAAAAAAACTCCGTGAACCAGAAAATTTAGCGCACCTGGAACCGCTGCGTGCAGCGGAGCCCTCCTCCACAGCCCTTTCATCGCTCGCCGAGCCAGCAGAAGCCCCGAAGGGTTCGCTTCTTCAGGGGTTGAAGAAAACGCGAGATGCATTTTTCTCGCGGCTGACCGGAATCTTCGCCGAACGGCCGCAGCTTGACG
This sequence comes from Bdellovibrionota bacterium, assembly GCA_046328905.1. Classification (GTDB taxonomy): domain Bacteria; phylum Bdellovibrionota_C; class UBA2361; order SZUA-149; family CAZDWZ01; genus JAXLVP01. Next base: position 918,265 of record JAXLVP010000001.1, on the reverse strand, counting down.
ATCGGGCCTTCGAGGAGCTCGAGGAGCTCCTCATCACAAGCGATCTCGGCGTCCAAACCACCCAGAAGCTGCTCGAAAAGCTGCGTGCCCGGGTAAAAGCCGGTGAAGTCACGGACGCCGCCGGTTGCAGGGATTTTCTCAAAGAGAGCGTTCGCCAGATCTTAGGTACGGCGTTTCAAGGGGAGATTCGACCCGAGAAACAGAACGGTTTGCCGCTCGTGATCCTCGTTGTCGGTGTGAACGGAGTCGGGAAGACGACGACGATTGGGAAGCTCGCCGGAAGATTCAGCGCGCAGGGCGCCAAGGTGCTGCTCGGAGCTGCAGACACATTCCGCGCCGCCGCCGCTGAACAGATCGAAGTGTGGGCCGAGAGGGCGAACGTGGAGGTGTATTCGGGAGGCGAGAACGCAAAGCCGTCCACCGTTGCGTACGAAGCACTGCGGCGCGCGCGGGCTGAGAACTTCGATGTCGTCATCATCGATACTGCAGGACGTCTCCACACTCGCGTGAATCTGATGAACGAGCTCGGAAGCGTGATCTCGCTTATCGAGCGCGAGCAGCCGGGCGCACCGCACGAAACGTTGCTCGTTGTGGACGCAACGACAGGGCAGAATGCGCTCGAGCAGGCGAGAGAGTTCCACCAACGGGCCAAGTTGACCGGTGTGATTGTTACGAAGCTCGACGGCACTGCCAAAGGCGGAATCGTAGTTGCGATCCGCGATGAGCTTTCCGTCCCCATCCGATACGTGGGTGTGGGAGAATCGGCTGCTGACCTGAAAGCATTCTCCTCGACAGAGTTCGCAGAGGCTCTGTTCGCAGAGGGAAGCGAGCCGTCATTCAGCCCGTCCCAAGGGAAGAGCGAAGTTCGGGCGGTAAGAAGAAGATCAAATTCGTAGACCGCGTCTACGGTGGTTGCATTTGGACGTCCAGATGCAACAACAGGGCAGGCAGAGGAGACCGAGGATATTATCGGTCAACGAGCGCCCCTTCAGTTTTTTCTGGTTCTTCACTCTCACGAGCGGTATCTAACTCGGCAGGGTATGTTGAAACTTATGTCCTACCGAAAGCGTATTCTTTTTGCCGTTCTTCTCTGCGCTAGCCTTACAGGCTGCACGAGCGACTGCATCTACAAGCTGTACGACACCTCGTCCGGAGACCAGCTCTGTGGGCGTTTCTGTCCGAAGCAGGATGAGGAGGGGAACGACGTAGTCGATTCGAACGGGGACATTGTTTACGACAAGCCGGAGCCGGTCAACAAAGTGAACTGTATCCTGCCTTCGTCGAGCACGAGCTCTACTTCGTCGACGAGCACGTCAACCTCGACATCTTCGACGTCTTCAGGCTTGATCTGAGGCCTGTCCGCGCGCGAGCGCCTGCGTGAGAAATATCATTCCCATCAGGCCCTGTCCTTTTCCCATGGCGATGCTTTTTCCGAAGATGTCGTAGACGATATCGCTGCTGACTGTTGCAACGTCGGAGAGCGGTTCTCCGGAGAGGTTTTCGTCTAGAATGACGGCCATAGCCTTCGCCGAGATTCCTTGCGGATTTTCCACCGCATAGAAGAACTGAAGCGTCCCATTCGGCAGAGGTTCGGCAAAGACATACGCTTCGGACTGACAACCGGGAACGAGATTCGATTCAGGATAGGGGCGAGTTGCTATACGCGCAGGGACCTCTTCGAAACGGGCCGCAGTTTCAATGAGGAGCTCCATGCGCTCATCACGGTCCTGAATTGCTGCCAGCTCGGCGAGGAAGCGCTGCAATTTCTCGGTTGCCATAGAACGTCAGGCGCTTTTTTCGATCGGCACGCCGACGAGGTTGCCCCATTCAGTCCAGCTGCCGTCGTAATTCCGCACACGATCGAAGCCGAGCAGATACTTGAGCACGAACCAAGAGTGACTGCTTCGCTCGCCGATCCGGCAATACGCAATGACGTCATCGCCAGGCTTCAGGCCCTGTTCTTCCTGATAGATCTTCCGCAGCTCGGTCGCCGACCGAAAGGTGCCGTCGTCCGGGTTGATCGCTCGCGCCCAAGGGACGCTTTTCGCCCCTGGAATATGTCCACCGCGGAGTGCGCCCTCATTGGGATACCCGTCCATATGCAGCTTCTTCCCTGAGTATTCATCAGGGCTGCGCACATCGACGAGCGGACGGCCGGCGTTAATGTGCTGAAGCACGTCGTCGCGAAACGCTCGGAAGGTCGAATCGTCACGCTCACGCGCTTCGTAGTGGGTCGGTTCATATTTCGGCGCAGTCTTGGTGAGAAGACGGCTTTCTTTCTCCCATTTCAAGCGACCGCCATCCATCAGCTTCGCATTCTTGTGACCGAACAGCTGAAACACCCAGAACGCGTACGCTGCCCACCAGTTGTTCTTGTCGCCGTAGAACACCACGGTAGTGTCAGAAGTGATACCGATGCGGGAGGCAAGCTTCTCGAACTCTGAGCGGTCGAGGTAGTCACGACGGAGATGGTGGTTCAGATCGTTCACCCAATCCACCTCGACCGCGCCCGGAAGATGTCCGGAGGCGTAGAGGAGCTGGTCCTCGTTTGATTCAACGATGCGCAGATGTGGGTCGTTCAAATGCTCCGAGACCCACTGAGTGCTGACCAATACGTCGCTGCTGTAACCGCGTTCTGATATCTCGCTCATAACTCACAAAAGAAGTGTAGGTGTTATTGATTGCCGGGTTATACACGAGAAAGCGTCGAGAGACGAGAGCCGTCCACGGGAGAGTCGGCAACAAGAGTCGTAGGGTTACAGGTGTCCGTGGATCTCCTGAATCACGGCAAAGCGAAACACCTCTACCTGAGGCGCCCAGAAATCGGCGGACAGACCGGCCTTTTCTTTAAGTCGGGAGAGCAGCTCGTGCGGGGTCGTGAAACGCTTCCACATCACCGGGAGAAAGCTGCCTCTCATGTCCTGATATTGAAGCATGACACCGTCGACGTCCGGCCGGAGCAGCGCCAAGACATCCTTCTCGCTTCGCGCTTCGAGACGTTCGATCGGGCTGAGCAGTGAGATGTGGATCTCGAGCCCGGGCAGCTCGCTTTCACGAAGTGGCGAAAAACGCTTGTCTAGGATAGCCGCTCCGTACGCGTTGTGCACGACGTCTTCGACCAGCGGTCTCGATGCGAAAAGACTCCCGATGCAGCCGCGAAGCTCACCAGCCTGCTTGAGGGTGACGAACGACGAGCGGAATTCGAGGAGTGCGTCCGAATACGTGAGCAACTGAATCGGCAGCTCCTGCTCGGTTTGTGCTGCGTAGACCAAGGCGTGCTTTGCCGCCTCGAGAAGGGCTTGACGTTCGTCCGACGAGAGCGGCTCTTCTCCGGTGGTCTCGCTCACTAAATCGGCATCAACGAAGCGAAACGCGCCGTATCCCACGACTCGATCTTTGGAACCGCCGACGTCCGCGGAAGTCCTGAGCTCCAAAGTCTCTGCGGATAAGTTGTGACTGTTTGCGTAAGAGAGAAGAGCGCGAAGCGGCACGATACCACACGCTCCTCCTTCCGGAACTGACTCAGGAGCTCCCGCTTCGATCGCCGCGGCAGTCGCACCGTCAAGCTCTCGGGCGGTCTCGCTATCCAGGTAATGGCTCAGGTCGCTGCTGACGAGAATGAGCGAACGGTCAAGCGGCTCGAGCCTTTCGATCAGCTCCACGATTTGCTCCGGCTGACACTCTCCGACAACAAGCGGTAAGAGCTTGAAGCGCGGCAGCACGAGCTGAAGAAACGGGAGATGAACCTCGATTCCATGCTCTTCAGCGTGCGCTGCGTCCATAGTTTGCGCAAAGGGAAGTGCGGCGACGAGACTGCTCGAGCGCACGTCGATTTCGACCCGTCCGAGCGGAGTTTCGAATTGTCTTGCGCTCGAAAGCGCTATTCCCGAAAACGCAACACGATGTGAGGGGCTAAAGAGGATCACGCGGTCGATCTCAGTCGCCCGCGACCGGAGCGAAGCGTAAGCAACTCCTGCAACAGCGCCCGAGAAGCGATAGCCCGCGTGCGGCGCAACGAGCGCACGTGTCGTCGCAGACTCGCGACCGACCAGAGCGAGTCGTCCGCGCTCCAAGAAGCCGGAAAGCAGCTCCTTGAGCTCGATAGCGTCTGACGGATAGAAGATTCCGGCAACTGCCGCAGGCCGAATGCTCCCCGTGCTCACAATGCGGACCTCAAATGAAACGAGTGACGGCGACTACCTTACAGCCGTTCTCTGACGTACTCCAAAGCATACCCCGTTTCGCCGCCTTACGAAAACGACCGCGAGCCGGCCTCGGAGCATGACAGTCTTGCACGCTGAGCTCACACGCGCTGAAACTCGCAAACAGTTTTCGCATCGGGTTGTAATGTGACGTGTCCCGACGAGAGTGATTGCGCGAAAGATGGAAAAAATCCTCCGCTCGACGCGCTCTTCCGGCGCGGCTCAATGGAGCAACTGTTTCGCTCCGTCCTCAGGGGAGGGATTCGGCTCGGATGCTGAGGGAGCATGTTGGAAATATCGGTCAAATAGACGGGCTAACATTTGACCAAAATAGACAAATTAGAATCTTGCCTCCGCTATGACTGAAGTCTATAAAGCGATTATTCGGTTCTGCCGACCTAAACTCCCGCCGGCTCGTTTAAATGGAGCTGGCAGCAAACGTGGCATTTTTCCTGTCGCTTGGCTTCTGCCGCTTGGACACGCGAGAGCCCGTTTTCAAAGCCGTTTAGGAAGCAGAGCGATACACTGCGCTGCGGCCGCTGATTAAGAGGCAATGTAGCTTTCAAGACTATTCTTGACCAACCTACTGCCCATTCTTAATCATATTTTTTACCGTTTCGCAGCGGTAGTAACGAGGCGATAAGTCACAATGTTTTTCCGTTTGGTCCTTGATTTTTGACCGCGGAAGGAGTTGAATGCTTTGCCGATGAAGTGACATCGAACTCAGATTTCAGTCTCTCTGATTTTTGGTTTATCTAGTTTGGAGGAGGAAAGTTCAATGAAAGGAAAGAAGCTCGTTCGGTCTTTAATGTTTGTGGCGGCTTACGCGGCGCTGGCGGTGACGAGTCCGATCCGAGCCATTGCCGAGGAAACCGGCGATCAGCCCACGAACAATCCATGGAAATATTGGCTTGGCGCAGGCGCTGTCTTCTATGAAGCAGATGCCGAGAACGAATCTGGTCAGCTTTACGAAGCGCGGGTCTCTTACGACCTCGATCCCGCGTTCACGTTTGAAGTCGGTTTCGGCGGTTCGCCTTTCATCGAAGGAAATGACTTTGGCGCTCCGAGCGACAAGGAAACTACCTTCAACAGCCGTAACTCTCCGGGAGAGAACTGGTTCCTGAAAGGGAACATCGGAGCACTCTACCACTTCAATCAGGAAGAAAACCGCAAGTGGGACCCTTACGTCACTCTCGCAATGGGTGGCGCTCAGTGGTACGACAAGCGTCGTCAAGGCTCGAACTGGGAACCGTTCGGCGGTCCGGGAGTCGGCGTTTCTTACTGGTTCGACAAGGACTTCGCGCTCCGATTGAACTATGACGTCGTAGTCGCTGGCTACAGCAACTCAGACATCAACCACCACGTTCTCGGAATGGTCTATTACAAGTTCGGCGGCGGCGACGAAGGCGGCGCAGCTGAGCAAGGAAAAGACAACAGCGAAATGGGTACGCATGCCGCTGGTCCGCTGAAGCCGATTTACTTCGATTACGACAAGTCGAACCTCACTTCGCAGTCGCAGTCGACGCTCAAGGAAAATGCTCAGTACATGAAGTCGAATCCTGCTCAGAAGGTTTCGCTTGAAGGGCATTGCGATGAGCGCGGAACCAACGAATACAACCTCGCCCTCGGTGCTCGCCGAGCGAAGTCTGCGTTCGAATATCTGCGCACTCTCGGAATTCCGAGCGAGCAGATGTCAACTGTGTCTTACGGGGAAGAGTTCCCGGCGGACCCAGGACATAACGAAGCGGCATGGTCGAAGAACCGCCGTGTAGAGTCGGTCATCAAGAAGTAAGACCGAGCTCGGCTCACTTAGGGCGCCCTGCCAGTCGAAAGATTGGCAGGGCGCTTTTTTTTGTTCGAATTCCTGCGGAACATCGATTCGGGATGGGACTACGCAGGCCGATGCACGGACCGATGTCCCGTGGGGTTGCGGTGTAGAGGCGGAAAGGGGCGAAAGGGAAGCGGTTAGATACGCTCGATCTTCAAAGTTTCGCCTTGCATGCGCAGCAATGAGCGTCGGCCGTTGACGATCGTTTCAAGAACAACCTCACGTCCCCAAAGCTTACGAACATGCTCGAGCGTTCGCTCGGCGTACTCCAACTGAAGATCCCGGCCGTCGTGCTCGTGTTTCAAGTAAAGTGTTCGACGACCTCCATGGTCGGCGTCTTCGACCTTGATCACCGGAATTGAACCCATACCGACGTTCTGGAGCAGTGTATTCTTTACTTCCTCCCAATGGTCGTCGTCAGAGACCTTCGTGATGACACGTTCCTTGCCGCGTTTCTCATGCTGGAAAAGGTCAAGCTCGCGCATCATATCAACAGTCAGAAATCGTCGAAGGAACGAGACGTCGCGGTCTGACTCTCGAACTTCGAAGATTTTCTTCCGACCGGGCGTGTCGTTCTCTTCCATCGCCGAGACATCGACGCGGGGCTTGTCGTCTGTAAACACTCGGCCGGTGTCCCCCGAGTTCCAGCGGCGCTCGATATCGTTCCAAATAATGAAACCGAGGTGATAGGGGTTCAAGCCGCCGGGAGTGGGGCGAAGCACCTGGTTGTGGCGAACGATGAACTCCATGTGCAAGCCGCTTTCGAGATGGAGCTCGTTGAGGATCTTGTGGTGCCAGTAGCTCGCCCACCCCTCGTTCATGATCTTCGTTTCGATCTGCGGGATGAAATAGAACGCCTCCTTGTCGACAATCTGAAGGATGTCGGCTTGCCACTCGGAGAGGTACGGGTTGTTCTTTGCGATGAAGTCGAGCAGGTTCTGCTCCGGCTCCGCCGGATACTTGGTCAGGTCCGGAGCCACATACTCCGGACGTTGGTGGAGCTCGGAAAACTCGTCTTCCTGCGGCTGGGCGGCCTCCCATTTGCGGCGTCGAATCTCCGGTGTCGAAAGCTTTTTGATCGCGAGGTTGCGCGACCGCTGCAGGCTGAGTGCGTGGGCCGAATCCAGTATGAACTCGACCGCCTCGAGACCTACAGACGGATCCTCCACGTAGGACCGAATTCGATTCGCGTGGTTTTTGAACATCTCGAGCGAAAACTTCGCCTTCGTCGCCGACGTGAACGTGAAATTGTTGCAGAAGAAGTCGTTGTGCCCGTAGACGTGCGCGATCGTCAGGATCTGAAGCAAGTCCGTGTTGTCTCGCATGAGATAGGCGAGGCAGGGGTCGCAGTTGATCACCATCTCGTACGGAAGTCCGCCGACTCCGTAGTCATACAGCGTCTTCTCTTTTTCGTAGCTCTTTCCGTACGACCAGTGCGGGTAGCGGGAGGGCATTCCCGAGTACGCCATGTAGCCCAACATCTCGAAGTGATCGCAGATTTCGAATTCTTGCGGATAGCACTTCAGGCCGAAGCGCTGCACCATGTCATGAATGGTTGAATCCCAATTCTCGAGCTCGGATATCGACAGCATATTACGGTGCAGGCGGAGCCTTCCCTTTTTCCTTGTTGTCCTTTCCGCCGGCAGAAACCGCGTCCTTCGTGACGCTGTCGCGCATCATGAAGGAGCGGAAGCCCTGCCAGAGGTCTTCCTTCTTCTCGATAACAATCGCCTGAAAGTTCGGACGGTCTATCGTATTGAACACGTCGAGCATACTGCCGCTGTAATAAGCGCTGCCCGACGGCTTGATCTCTCCGTAACCGAAGAGATTGCACACGTCGCAGAGCTCTCGAGCCGCTGCGAGCGCGCGATCGTTGTCGCTGTAAAAGTTATCTCCATCCGAACAGTGGAAGGCATAAACGTTCCAGAGCGACGGATGATAACGGGCCTGGATGACCTCGAGCGCTTTCAGATATCCGGACGAGATGTAGGTGCCGCCTGACTCGACCTTGTGGAAGAACTCTTCCTCGGTCACTTCTTTCGCCTCCGTATGGTGGGCGATGAATACGATCTCGACCTGCTGATATTTCAGCTTCACGAATTGATAGAGAAGAAAGTAAAAGCTGCGGGCGAGATACTTTTTGACCGTTCCCATCGAGCCGGAAGTGTCCATAATGCAGATGACCACAGCGTTCGACTGGAGCTTGGTGTCCGTCGTGACGTAGTGATATCGCATATCGTCTTGATGGAACGGGAACCGTTCCTCTTCACCTTCGACTTCGTCCGGCGTGTCCTCGTCTTCTTCTCGGCTTCGCGTGACGGCGAGCATTCGGCGAACCCGATTCCGAGCAGTTCCCCGTTTGTCCAGTCGAGCGCGGATGCCCTCTTTCCGGTAGCCTTTGCGCTTGGTGATACGTTCACTTTCAATCGTTCGGAGCGCTTTGCGCTGCAGCTCAGGAAGCTGAAGGTCCTCGAACATGATCTCGACGAGCTCTTCGAGCGTCACGTCCGTTTCGAACGCGTCGAGACCCGGTCTGTCTCCAGCTTGGCCGGCTGCATCTGGCTGGCCGGGCTCCGACTGGCCGACGACGTCACCCGGCTTCGTCTTCCCGTTGCCCTGCGCCACGCCTGGAACGTTCTCGCCGTAGATGAAACGGTATTCTTTGATTGATCGGATCGGAACTTTGATGATCTTGTCTTTCTCGCGTCCGATGATCGATTCTTCTGCGAGAATGTCGGCGATATTGTCGCGAATCGAATCGCGTATCTTCTGCCGGTGGCGCGCCCGATCGCGCGCGCTTCGGTCAGATCGGTTCTGTTCGGACGAGAAGGGGCGGAAAATGGCACTCATGTGGCGATGCTCGTATGGTCTTCCCCTCAGGAGAAGAACGTTGAAGCGTTCGAAGGCTGCATGAGCGCGACATCAGTTGCCCAGTGTCGCGCTCCGGCAATCGCTAGTCTTTCCACAGATGATTCGCCGCGTACTTCAGGATCACATCGACGCACGCCGGAGGATATCCGTTCGCGATAAGCTGCTCGACCATTGTGTCGTATTTCGTTTGCTGCTCGGAATCCCGGGTTTTCGCTTTCGTGATAATTCGGGAAACGTCGCGAACGCTGGTCATCAGCTTCTTCTCGATCGCTTCTTTCAGCGGCTCGTAGCTCTCGTAGTTGATCTTCTCTCCACGGCGGCCGATTGACCAGAGATACGCGATGACCTCCTGTCGGAAGCCATCTGCGGCCGTCCCGATAATCGCGAGCTGTTCCTCAATCGACTTCAGGAACGACTCATCGGGTTCGAGCTCCTCTTTCGTGTTGCGGTCTTTGACCTTGGTCTTGGTCACGTACGCTTCCGCATGATCGAGGTAGTTTTGGAAGAGCGCTTCCGCCTGTTCGCGATACGAGTAGACGAACGCTTTTGTGATCTCCTTCTCGAGAATCTCGAGGTAGTCCTTGTGAATGATGTCACGCAGGATCTCGAGGTAGCTCCGCTTCGTGTCTTCCGGGAAATCCGCATTCTTCACCATGGTGATGAGCGCCTCCCGGACGTTCAACGGGTGAATGCAGTTATTCTCGATGTTGTCGGACAGAGCGTTGTCGAGTGCCTTCATGATGAAGCGGGTAGAGATGCCGTCCATCCCCTCTCGTTTGGCGTCTTCCCACAGCTCGGACACGTCGATCTTTTTGGTCTTTCCCTTCTCGACCACTTCCTCGCCATTGTACAGCTTCAGCTTGGTCATTAGATCGCACTTATTTGTCGGCTCCAAGCGGGTTAGGATTGCGAACTTCGACGCCAGCTCGATCGTGTGCGGAGCGACGTCTGCCTTGAAGTTCGATTGACGGATTATCTTCCGGTAAATCTTCACCTCTTCGGACAGCCGCAGGTTATACGGAACCTTCACGACGACGATACGGTCAAGGATCGCTTCGTTGGTGTGATCCGCTTTGAACTTCTGCCATTCCGCTTCGTTCGAGTGAGCGACGATGACAGTGTCAACGTAGATCATCCCGTGACGGCCAGGAGCAGGGATGGACTTCTCCTGCGTCGCAGTGATCATTGCGTGCAGATATTCGGTCTCGTTTTTGAAGACTTCGATAAATTCAACGACCCCGCGGTTCCCGATGTTCAGCGCTCCGGTAAGATCCAGCACACGCGGATCTCCTTCCGAATATCGATCGAGCTTCGAGATATCCTCGCTTCCGATCAGAACGCTTGTGTCCTGGTTGTTCGGATCGACCGGCGGAACGACACCGACACCGACTCGGCCGCGTCGGCTGAACTCCATGGTTCGAACCGGCATATCTTCCCACTTTCCGCCGAACTCGGTTTTCAAACGGTAGCGGCAAACGGGGCAGAGATCCCCTTCGATTGAAACACCAAGCATCTTCTCGAACTCGCGCCGGAGGTGGCGTGGAACGAGGTGCAGCGGCTCTTCGAACATCGGGCAGTTTTCAATTGCGTAGAACGGCGGAAGAGACTCGAGTCCGGACTTGAGCTTCTCGACGAGAGAGCTTTTACCGGAACCTACTGGGCCAACCAGATACAGTACTTGGCGGCTTTCTTCGCCGCGCAGCGATGCGGAGTGGAAGTAACGCACGACGGCAGCGAGCGTATCCTCCATGCCGTAGAACTCTTCTGCAAAAAACGCGAAACGTTTCAGCTTTCGATTCTTGAAGAGACGTGACAGACGCGCGTCCTCTTCGACATTGATCTCCTCAATGCCCTGATCCCTCATCATCGCGTACATCCGGCCGTGGGCAAGCTCGGGCCGGGTTTTTCCCTCGCGAATGAGCTCCAGGTACTGCATGGTCGTACCTTTCCAGGAGTGCTTTTGCCTGTTTTCTCGGTCGCGTTCGATTACAGCACGAAAATCTGAGCCGGTTTCGGTACTCGGAGATGATTTCTCGTGAGACATTTGGAGAGCGCTCCTGTTCTGCGTTTGTTAACCTACAGCCCTGCCCGGAATCGACGTACCGCCCCGAACCGAGCAGCTCGATGATCGACCCCGCGGCCAACTACCCTCCCATGTGAGCTCGACGGATATGGCACTACACGGGTACGAATCGGCTAAACTCCCTACAGCTCTTAAGATGTCCGTCCTTACTCTCATGGTTACAAGAAAGTTGCGGGTAAGCAACGGAAGTTTTGAAACGGCCAAGATTCGGCTAATCGTGTGAGATCTGGCCGAATACTAGACGAATCAGCCTCAGGCTTTGGTCATCGCCTTAATAGTCGACAGTACTGGTTGGGGAATTTAGTCGAATCACCGATCGTGCTTCGGCCATCGTGTGCTAGAGTCTGCACAACGATAAACTGAGTGGGTGCATATGTTTAAGATCCTTTTTCTGGGTGATGTGGTGGGGCGGCCGGGCCGCAAGGTCGTGAAGGATCACCTTAGAGAATTGCAGCAAGAATTCGCTCCCGATCTGACCATCGTCAACGGCGAAAATTCTGCCGGTGGGATCGGGATCGACGCTGCCTGCGCAGACGAAATCTTCACCGCGGGCGCACACCTCATCACTACAGGCAATCACATCTGGGGCCGCAAAGAGTTCATTCCGTACCTTGAGAAGAACCGAGCCCGGGTAATCCGCCCAGTGAACTATGCTCCCGGAGCGCCGGGTGAGGGGTATTGTACGTGGACCTCTCCATCGGGCGTAAAAGTCGGCGTTCTTAATGCAATGGGACGAATTTTCATGGGCGAGCTGCTCGATTGTCCCTTTCGCGGAGTCGATGCCGCGCTCGAGAAGCTCTCCGACTGTGCGCTCGTCTTTCTTGATTTTCATGCGGAAGCCACGAGCGAGAAGATTGCGATGGCGCGCTACCTCGACGGCCGCGTCGCCGTTCAGGTGGGAACACACACGCATGTGCAAACTGCCGACGAGCAGATTCTGCCGAATGGACTCGCTTACATTACGGACGTTGGAATGTGCGGTCCGTACGGCGGCGTGATTGGAATGGGGCATGAGGCGGTCATTCAGAAATTCATCAGCGGGAGACCGAGCCGATTCGATGTTGCCGATGGAGAGGTAGTGCTGAACGGAGTGATCGTCGAATGCGATGAGGTTGCGGGCAAAGCCCTTTCCATCTCGCGGATCAATCGTCGATACGGATAAGCCTGACGCGCAGCGGAGGAATTAGGCGACGTTGCTTCCGACTACGGCCTGGAGCACCTCAAGAACACGCTGCGGTGGGAAAGGTTTCTCGAGATAGCCGTCAGCCTTCAACTCCGGGAACAGCGCCTGTGTTTCGGCCTCGCTGTTAGCGGAAAGCATAATCACCGGAACGTCGTTTGGGGCGGTGATTCGACGGATCTCCGCGAGAACGTCTGCACCAGTCATGTCGCCGAGCTGTAGATCGAGAAAGATGAGGGCAGGGAAGTCATCTCCTGTTCGGTTGGAAAGTAGCTCAATGCACGCGGCGCCGCTCAGCGCCTGTTCCACAATGTGACCCGCAGCCTTGAGCACCGACCCGAGTATGTGCCGAACAACCGGATCATCGTCGACAATCAGTATATTGACTCCCATCGGTTTGAGCTTACCCTTCGCTTTGGAATCCACTGAACTGCGTGTACTGCACTACGTTATTGCACTGTGCTTACGAAGTGACCGGAAACTTCGTAACGGGGGAAGTGCGGCCCTGCAGCTTCCCTTGACTCGCGAGCAAGTGCTGTTATCTTGAACAGCGAATCCACCGAGCCGTCGCTTACATGAAACGCTTCGATTCAATTCCCAGCTTACTCTGTCGCCGCAGTTTTTTAAAGCAGATTCATGCTTTCCTGATGCTCGCCGCGGCCGTGGGTTGCAACCGGAAGAGCGCAGTTTCTGTGCAGCCTCCGCTCAACCTGGGACCGCTCTCAGGCTTTGGGTTTGGCCGTACTTCGGTTTCGCTTTACCGACTCATCATCGTTCGGGATGGCGACTCCGTTCGCGCACTGAGCGGTGTGTGCACTCATCAACCATGCCTTCTGAATCTGCACGACGACGGACTGGACTGTCCCTGCCACGGATCGCGCTTCGACTTATCCGGCGCGAAGCTCGCCGGTCCGGCGCCGAAGAGCCTCCCGTGGTACCGAGTTGGGCTTTCTGAGCGACAAGAGCTGCTCGTGTATCGGACTGAAGAGGTGCCGAGCGATTGGCGGCTAGCAATTCCCGGTGGAGACAAGGGGTAGCCCCATGATCATCGTCATGAGCATTCGCATTGCCATTTGGGTCGATCGGACCTACAAGCTCTCAAGAGCAGTAGCTGCCTGAAAAGAGCGTTCCTAGAAAATTTGAGGAGGCCACATGTCGAGTAAGCAAATAGTAATGGGTCTGATCGTCGCTCTGTTGCCGTCTGTCGCGCTTGCGGAGACGCACAATGCGGAGGTTACGTTGGAGCCGAAGAGCGGAAGCTCTGTGAAGGGAACTCTCGAGCTTTCTGAAGCCGGCGGTTCCCTCAAGATGAGCGGCACCTTATCGGGACTAACCCCAGGCAAGCATGGGTTCCACGTTCATGAAGTGGGCGATTGCAGTGCACCTGACGCATCGTCCGCCGGAGGACATTTTAATCCGGGTAAAGGACCGCATGCTGGTCCGACCGACACTCCGCACCATCTCGGGGATCTCGGCAACATCGATGCCGACAGCTCAGGTATGGCGAAGGTGGCCGCCGAAAGTAAAGAGCTCCACCTGTCCGGTGACAACTCGATCATAGGCAAGGCGGTGGTGGTTCACAAGGGAGAGGACGACCTGAAAACTCAACCCTCGGGCGGCAGCGGCGACCGAGTCGCGTGCGGGGTCGTTCGAGCCAAATAAGCTCGGGCCTTCATTCTGCGGGCGGGACTTTCGACCGCCTTTCATCGGAGCCGGTTCGCTGACGAGCCGGCTTTTTTTTTGGATACGTCGCCTCGCAACCGCCGGTTGATCGTGGCGGCCGATGCATTCATCTCAGTCATTTGGTGCGCGTTTTGCGCATCCGGGTTACGCTGACTCGACAGAACGGCATCACTATGCGCGCTAGGATGTATCAACGGAGCTGGCTCCAGGAGCTCGGACTACGCCTTCTACGGCGCTGCGCAGCTTGTGCGCTCATCGTCATACCAGTACTTGACGGCTGTCTGACGCCAAGTGGAAGTAGCTCTACTTCAGCTGACATGTCCGACGACGACACCCCGACGCCAATCGTAACACCAAGTCCGCATGCGACTGTAACTCCGACACCTGAGCCGACAGCGACCCCCGAAGACACGGTATCGCCGAATCCATCGGAGACCTCGACTCCGACACCGAGTGGGGATTCCAGCTGCGAGCAGCTCATCCCCGGAGCACCCGTCGGCTTGGCGTGCATCCACTGTTTGCATCCGAATGCTCACGAACAGGCCAGAGCACTCGTTCAGATCATGAGACAGTCATGCCGTCAGAATCTAGTGACGAATGTGCTCATTGACGGACGTTTCTCCGTGGATGACGCGTTTCTCACCGACCTGCTTCAAACTCTCACGGAGAATCGGAACGTCACCGTTTTCCTGTATCTTACCAACGGCGTCTCCCAGCGCTTACGAGATCCTTTCGACCCGGAAATTTTCGGCACTGGGACTACGGTCGAAAGCTTTCGACACGCTATCGTCAGCGACGCCGGTTTCCGGTTGGCCTATCAGCACGTTGCGCAACGAGCAGTCGACGTTGCTTCGAACGTCAACGGGAATCTACAAGTAGTTCTTGTGCCGGGACTGGAAGACAACTTTACCGACTCTGTCTTTGAAAATGTTCTGGAGCTCACCCGTGAGGTCGGAGGGAACCAGGTGCTCTATGGCCGCAATCCCTGCCCGAATTGTGCCGATGGAAACGGTACCGGGATTCCGAGCGGAGTGATTGAAGAGGAGCACTCTGGAGGTCGGTTCCACACTCGGAACGGAATGGTTACCAATGACAACACACCCTACCGCTTTTCATTCGAACAGGGAGGGGGGACGTCAATTGATCAGATGCGTGGGTTGAAGCTCGGCGTGCTCGGGCAAAATGATATGTTCATTCTCTGGACGGCCAGCTATCAGGGGCTGCCGGTCTCGAACAACCAGATTGTGGGGCGGCCGCCTCCGGACCAGCGCAACTATGCGTATCCCACGAGCGAACAGGCCGCCGAGCTCATCGAGTTCTTGCGATGACTCGCGAGCCTTCAGCGCATGCCCGCTTTAGCGCAGCCCGATGGTGCCGCCGACTCGGATCCCGAACGTCGTTGTAGCGTCTGAAGCATCGTCGAAGGGATGCGTGTACTGCAGCTCGGGCTCGATGTAGAAGTTTTCGGTAAAGTAGAGCTCACCGCGGACTCCAAAGTCCAGTGAAACGAGACCGTCCTCGGCATAGATCGGATGCGGGCCGTTTGCGAGACCGTTACTGAAGCTGACCGTCAGAAATGGGCTGACAGAGGTCTTTGTTCGCGGAATGGCGACAGGGAAGGGTTCTTCCACTCCGAGCTCGCCATAGCCCCCGCGATAGTGCTCCCAGTCCAGATCATATTCGAAATGCGGATGCGCAGGGGCATCGAGCTGAATCTTCCCAAAATACTCTCCGGTGTTGTCGAGCCTTGCGGTTCGTTTGCTGTAGCTATACCAACGATGTCCGATGTGGAGTGTGACTGAATCGAAAGTGATCAACCCGCCCAGGTCGTAATTGAGCTCTGAATATGACTCTTCGCCGTGCGCGAGCGGTGCATCGCCTGAGTCCCCGTCGTCCCCCGCGCTGAGGTGACCAAACGCTTCCAGGTAGAGCGCATAAGGTTCGGTATTTGCTTGCGCCCGGATCCGGGGCTGGATGGAGGGACCGTCGTAGAGATTTTGCCCTCTAAAAAGCCGATTCGTGTACATTCCAACTTCGCCCCGGAAATCGAAATCATCTTGCACGTCGCCGTAGTCATCGAAGATGTCGGCTTGAGCAGGCAACACGGAACCTAAACTACAAATTAGGCACCCCGTAAGGAAGAAGGCAGTGCAGAGGCGGAGCGGGGACGACACAGTCCAGCGTGTGATCAGTTGATTGCTCATTTCTTGGAGAATACTCGACTACGAGATTTGCCGACATACAAAATCAGGCCTCACGACCAAGTTGGCTGAAGCCCTATTCGGGCGAAAGTATCCCACGGGCCACAAGGATTGGCCGGGCATCGCTTCTGATATCCGGCAGGCGTCTGAAAAAATATGCGGCAGCGAGCACACAACATATCCCACCTGCGCAAACCGCCGGTTGTGCTCCGAGACGGTGGGCGAGTGACCCTCCGACGAGACTTCCTATAGGCGCCATTCCGGTAAAGGCCATCGCATAGAAGCTCATCACCCTGCCGCGATAGTTGTCGTCGACCAAGGTCTGGATGATCGTGTTCGAGGCCGCCATAAGTGTGATCATCGAGAACCCAGCAACGAACAGAAGAAATAAAGAGAGGTGGAAGCTCGTGCTGTAGGCGAACAGCGCGATCGAAACACCGAGCGCCATCCCGCAAGACCCAATGATGCGACCGAGCCCGATAATACTGCCGCGCATTGCGAGCGTGATAGCTCCCAGCAATGCCCCGCAGCCCGACGCCGCCATCAGAGCTCCGAGCGCCTCGGGGCCGCCCGCGAATATCTCTTTCGCGTACACTGGAAGGAGCACAATGTAGGCGGTTCCAAGTAGGCTGGTGGCGGCGACCAACATCAGCAGCGATCGAACGGCTGTCGAGGCCAAAACATAACGCACCCCGCCGACAAGATCTTGCCAGGCGTTGGTGGTCCGCGGCGGAATCGATCGAGCAGGTACGTCCATGAGATAAAGAGCGTAAATCACAGCAACGTAGCTGAAACCGTCGATCAGGAAACAGGTTCCCTCGCTTGTGAGCGAGATCAGCAAACCACCGATTGCCGGTCCGACAAGCCTCGCGCCGTTGAACATTGCTGCGTTGAGCGCGATAGCATTGGGGAGGTCCGCCCGGTCGACGATCATTTCGCTCAGAAACGCCTGACGCGCCGGAATATCAAACGCGTTGATTGCTCCCTGAACGGCACACAAGAGCAGCAGCTCGCCCGTGGTAATCCAACCGGAGAGTGTAAGAGCTGCAAGGGTGAACGATTGAATCATCGCCGCGGTCTGAGTGACTATGAGAACACGATGACGATTCATCCGGTCGACCTGCACCCCCGCCCACGGTGCGAGGACGGCGCTTGGAAACTGTGCTGCGAATCCAACGGCGCCGAGCAGAAACGCCGATGAGGTCAGCCGATAGATGAGCCAGCTCGTGGCAATTTGACTCATCCACGTGCCGACGAGCGACAGGAGCTGTCCGCCATAAAAAAGGCGGTAATTTCGCGACCGAAAAGCTCGCGCAAGATGTTTTGGGGAGAGTTGAGCAGACATGTCGGCTGCTCACGATAGCGCTCTCAACGCACGCCCGCAATCGACACATCGTTTCTCGCTCGGCGAAGCATGATCTCGGTCAGGCTGCGCTCGGATAACCGCAGACCGGGCATGACCTCGGTCAGCGATTCCCTCCGACTTTGGTCGCTATAGTGTCAGCCATCAACCATGAGGAGGATTACCTATGAGAACGTTTCTCGTTTCAACTGTAGTATTTTGCGCGCTCGGTGTTACTGCCGCACACGCTGATGACCAGAAGTACCATTCTGAAGTTGATCTGAAGAAGTCAGACAACGGCGGCTACGAACAGAAGGTGAGCACGGACTCGACCGACGCCCAAGGAACTCGCGTGCAGCACGAGGATTCAGAGAAGGGGAAAACCACCGTGCTCGGCGGCACGAAAGTGACCACGAAGTCGGAAACGACCACTGATCCGAAAGGGCTGATGAACAAGCACACCGACAAGGCGGAGGTCACGGCGAAGTCTGACAAAGACGGAAACGTTACGAAAAAATATTCGGCAGATTCAGTCGATGCGTCGAATACCGCTCACTCGACTCGGTCGGAGACAGAGACGAAAGTAAAAGACGGCCGAAAGGAAGTCAGCACTGAGACCAAGCGCGTCGATGATCCGGAGGGACTCGGCAATAAGCAGGTAACGAAGGTGAAGACTACCGAGAAACAGAATGCCGACGGATCGACGACCACCTCGGTAAAACGCGAGAAGAATGGCGATGTCGTCGAGGATACGACTCACGTCCACTAAGCCAATCGGAAGCCTTCGTCGTCGGGCGAGGGCTTCCGTGAACGACGCGGTTAAGCGACCGCTCAGTCGTCTGACAAACCCGGTGCCTCGGTGGTTTCCTGGCCTGGGTCGACGTCCGCAGCTGATTGCGCTAACTGCCCAGCGGGTTTGCCCTGCGCTGTATAGGTAAGAGGCGCAGCCGACGCCGAGCTCTCACTAGAGCCCGACAATGACAGCCGCACGGCTGGATCGTCATTTGCAGCCGGCGGAGGCAGATTGAGCGGAGAGCTGACGTTCAGTCCGTCTGAGGCCCCGGAGGCCTGCGTGCCCGATGCTTGTGCGACTGGTAGATTCTGAGTGGGATTGAAAGAGGAGGCGCCGACTGAGTCTACTGCCATTTCGTGTTTCCTTTCAAAGATTTATCCTTTCGAAGCTCCGATTGGAGCCCGCCCGGCACAGAATTCAATCGTCCCGAACGGACAGGAACTGGAGATTCCGGCGCGGAAACAGAGCCTCCAATTGCTGACCGGGCCTAAAGTTTGTCCGGAGCAAAGCGACTTTTGAGGTTGAGCGGTTCCCCTGAAATCATGAAGGCACCGTTTCCACGGTAATGGATCGTTTTAGGGTGTTTCGGCTTGACCGCTGCGTAGGCACGGACAACTTCGAAAATGAAGAAGTTATATTTGCGAATCAGCGCGCCGTCGTAGAGCTTACACTCGAGATGGGCGTAACACTCTTTTATCACCGGCGCTGAGACGGTCTCTGCGGTTTGGTCGCTGAGCCCGAATTTTTCGAACTTGTCTCCGTCCCGGCCGGAGCAGTTGCCGATATCGACAACTGTGCGAGCCAAATGCCGCTCAGGAACATTGATCACGCACTCCTTGCTGTTCCGGATGAGCTGAAAAGAGTGATTGGCCGAGCTGATCATACACCCGACCAGCGACGGCGAAAATTCGAGCACCGTGTGCCAACCGAGGGTCATGATATTGCGCTGTTTACGGAACCGGGAGGTAACCAGTACAACCGGTCCCGGCTCCAGCAAACGTCTCACTTTCGCCACATCGAATTCAGCTTTGCGATATGAGCTCATCGTTGCGTCACCCGTGTGTTTCTTTCGTTTTTCCCACTAGGCTCGGCGGGAGGACTCAGGCAGAAATGCAATTTGAGCTACCTTAGCAGCTTCCGCTTCGAGCAAAAACCAGCACGGGGGCTCCGTGAAAAGGACGATGGGCGAGAGCTTCGCCACGGGCGGGATCTGCTACTTTGGCTTCGCTGTGCGAATCCTCTGCGCTTCACCGCGTTGAAACGTAGCGTCGTCAGGGAAGGTGTTCAGCTCTTCGAGATTGTCCGGTTCCACAACTGTTGTTTTCTTCACCGGCGGCTCATCCGTCGGGAGCAACGGCTCATTCGAAGATGGTGGAGGAGGGGTGGAGGCCTGCACGTCGCTCGGCGCGGAAGTAAGCACTCGAGCCTTCTTCGGTGGGGGAGGTGCGTCTGGAACTGGGGTGTTATCTCCAGGGGAACGACGCAGCATCGATCGGATGGTGTTGAGCTGAAAGTCGATCCGGTCGAGAGTGACCTCGTTTGCCATGTGGTCGAGTGTTTTCATGATCCGGTCCAGCTTGGTGCTCAGAGCTGCGACCTTCACGGTAAGCGAATCCAGCTTGAGCTCCATCACGCTCATCTGGTTCGCGTTCGGCAGACCCAGCAGCCGCATCAGCATCGGGACGGTTATGTCCCTCGGTGATCCGAAGCTACGCTCGTGATGAAGAGGCTCTCGAGGCTCTGGAAGCGGGTCCGCCGGCCTTTGCGGGGCAGAGGCCACCGGTGCCTCCGCCGGCGCAACCGGAGGCGGCACCGCAGGCTCCGGGGGAGTGTATTTCGGCGGCTCCGCCTCAATTTCCTCGATGCTTGAAGCACCCATCGCTTCAAGCATCATGCGGACCTGTTCTTCTTCGCTAACGGGCATGGCCGTGCGTTCCTCAGTCGATCAAGTGTAACGTCGGGACGAGTCTGACCGCGGCGTTGTTAAGCGGCAATTGCCGTTTGCTGTTCAGGTGTATAGGAATCTCGCGACGGTACGACTGCGTCTGCAAGCTTCGTCTTTTCAATTACCGGCAGCGCGACAAGATCCGACAGCATGCATCCGCGGAGATACGTGTCCATCGATTGCTTGAAACCCATCCACACCGAGTTCAGCCCGCATGGGCTAGTGCCGCCGCAGCGCTCACATGAGTGCGTTTTGTTGTCGCCAAGCAGCTCCAGGGTGCCCCCCTCGGCAGCGACAAGAATGTCATAGAGCGATATTTCGTTTGCGGATCGTCGCAGACGATAACCGCCGTAGGGTCCTCTGACGCTCTCGATGATCTGGCCTTTGCGTAGCCGTTGCAGAATCTGTTGCGTGTATTGAAGATCCACGTTCTGCGAGCAGGCGACATCGGCTGCTCCGACGACAGCCTCACCGGCTGCGGTGCATCGCGCAATGTGAACTAAGAAATGAATACCGTATTCGCCCCACTGTGTGATTCGCATGTTTCGCCTATTCAGCTATGCATTACTCATAATCAAGGTATCGGCGGTATTGGGGGACGATTGAGTCAGCCTGATTGGAGCTGCGGCGGGCGTTTGGACTACACGGCGGGTTCAAAAGGACTACAAAGACGGGTCCCAGGCAGTTCCGGCGCCGGAAGTCATTGAAATCTCTTGGCAGATGAGCAATGTGCTGCGAACCAGAACAGCGATCTGCTCAGGCTCCTCTGCCCGAGCGACTCTCTCGAGCTCGAGCGCGAGCTCGGAAAGGGCCCGAAATCCGAACATCGCTGCCGCAGCGAGCTTGTGTGCGATTCGCGATATCTCCGCGAAATCACCGCGACGATGCGCTTCCTCCAGCTCGTGAGCGCGCGCTGGAAGTGCGGCGGCAAAGCGGAGTGTCACCGATTCCATCTCTTTGGCGTCCGAGTGCGGATCGCCCATTGCGAAGGGACCGAAGAATCGGCTGAGCATTCTATAGAACTCATCACGGATGAAGGGCTTGTAGATAACGTCGTTGCAGCCGCAGTCTTTCAACCTTTGAACGCTCTCCTTGGATGCGTCGGCAGTGCAGGCAACAATCGGTACGGCGCATCCGTTTTCTCTGAGCTGCTTTGTCGCGGCGTAACCGTCCATGACCGGCATCTGCATATCCATCAAGACCAGATCGAACGAGCCGGTCTGCATCATCTTGACCGCCTGCTCGCCGTTGACAGCGGTCTCGACCTTGATCCCGATGCGGTTGAGGAGCTGGCGAATGAGCTCTTGGTTGTCAGGGCCGTCATCGGCGACCAGAACGGTACCGCTCAGGCGTTGGACCACGTCAGACTGTTGAGGAGGCGCTGAAACGACTGATGCTCGCGACTCACGCAGGTCCTCCGGATGGATGGGACCACAACCGATGGTCACTGTGAATACCGTTCCGAGCCGGTATTTGCTTTCAACGGTGATATCGCCGTTCAGCATCAGCGCCAGCCGCTTCGAAATCGCAAGACCCAAGCCGGTTCCGCCGAACCGCTTGGTAGTCGAGCTGTCGGCTTGCGAGAAGAGCTCGAACAAACGCGAGATCTGCTCTTCTTTCAACCCGATGCCGGTATCGGCGACGGCAAAAGAGATTCTCTGCTCATCGGGAAGGTACTGCACGCCCAGCTTTACGCCGCCCGCATCGGTGAACTTGATTGCGTTGCCTACGATGTTGAGCAGGATCTGTTTGAGCCGAAGAGAATCCGTGCGAATGAACTGAGGCACCGGATATTCCAGCTCAACTCCGAATGCAAGTCCTTTGTCTTCGGCGCGTCGCTTGAACGCCGACTCGACAAAAGAAATGATGTCGAACAGATCACACCGCTCTGCGTCGATCATCAGCTTCCCCGCGTCGACCTTGGAGAGGTCGAGGATGTCGTTTACGATTTCGAGGAGGTGATTGGCGTTTCGTTGAATTATCTCCGCTGCGTTTCTCCGGCTCAGCTCATCGCTCAACCCATCAACGAGCTGCTCTGAGAATCCCAAGATAGCTGTGAGCGGGGTTCGGATTTCGTGTGACATATGCGCCAGGAACTGCGTTTTCGCGCGCGCGGCGTTTTCGGCGGTTTCGGTCGCCAACCGGAGCTCCTTCTCGAGGTTTTTCTGATCGGTGATATCGGTTCGGACGGCGACATACCGATCAACGCTTCCATCGGACGAGAATGTCGGGACGATGGTCGTATTGACCCAATACAAGCTTCCGTTTTTTGCGGGATTACAGATCTCGCCGTGCCACGTTTTCCCCGAAGAGATTGTTCGCCACAGCTGGCTGAAGAATTCAGGTGAGTGATGCCGCGAATTGACGATGGCGTGAGTTTCTCCAAGAAGCTCCTCTTTCGTGTACCCTGAGATCTTGCAGAACAACCGATTGACGTCGATAATTCGACCCTCTCGGTCGGTCATGGCCACGATGGCATGTTCATCGAGTGCACTCCGGTAGCTCTGGACTTCGGCTACAGCCCGCTCCGCACGGTCCCGCGCTTCACGGAGCAGCTGATTGCTCTGCTGAAGCGCATCGTGGGATTCCTTTTGGGCGGTGATGTCTCTCGTGACTTTGGAAAAACCGATGAGGTTCCCTGCCGGGTCGCGCATCGGAGAGAGAATGACATTCGCCCAGTAGCGCGTGCCATCCTTCCGAAGCCGCCAACCCTCCTCCTCGTAACGGCCTTCTTTGAGCGCGGTGGCGAGCTCGTCTGCAGTCTTCGAACGATCTTGTTCCGGCGGATAGAACATCGAAAAGTGCTTTCCTAGGACCTCGCCGGCCGGATACCCGGTGTTTCGCTCTGCTCCTGCGTTCCAGGAGCGGACGCGTCCCTCCGGATCGAGCGCGAAAATAGCGTAGTCTCGTACGCCGCTAATGAGTGTGCGGAAGCGTTCCTCGCTCTCGCGCAGGGCATTTTCCGCCTGCTTGTGCTCCGTGATATCGAACGTGGTGCCGATGTAGCCGAGCAGATGTTGAGCAGAATCAAAAATAGGTATTGCGGTGCTGTTCACCCAGCGAGGTGGACCACCGGGACGCTTGAAACGAAACTCGAGAGCGAAACGGCCTTTCTGTTCGAGCGCTTCCTGCCATTTTTCTGCTACAGCGCTCCTGTCGAGCGGATCGACCGCCGAAAGCCAACCCAAGCCTTGCGCTTCAGTCGCACTAAGCGTCGTAATCGCTGTCCACGCTTCGTTCACGTATCGACAGTTCCCCGCGGCATCGGTTCGGAAGATGCCGATCGGCGCGGACGTCGACAGCCGATAGAACTCCTGCTCCCGTTCTCGAATGGCGTCGTTCTTTCTGAAAATCGTTTGAACATACCGACCGGCGATGAGCACGGTAAGAAGTGAAGTAAACAGGACGAGGAGGGGAGTTACGGCGTCCTGTCTGTCAACGAATGCCCGGGTCGGCAAGAAGCGGAGCGTGTATGCTCTCCCAGCGATATCCAGCAGATACGGCTCTGACGCGCGAACTGAAAGAAGCGCTGTCGAGGAGACGATCGGTGAATCGTTGGTGATCAGAAGCGGCTGGCCGGCAGCGTCGTTTCCATCGTAAAGAGCCACGGCGGGTCCACCTGGTGAGGTGCCGCGCAAGGCGTTTGCGATGAGCGCGGAGAAGTGGAACTCCCCGACTATGTAACCCGACACCTCTCTCCGTCCCTCGGCACGCAAGTCCGAATCGAGCTGCGTGGGCTGAGCCGATTCCTTTCCGTACACGGGCACGAAGACCAAAAAGGTATCGACCGGCTGTTTGTTCGCGACACCCGGTGAGATTGGACCTGTTGCCTTCGGCCGATTGCCGACGGCGGCCGCTTCCATAGTATCCGCACTGGACGCGTTCGACAGGAAGTCGAGCCCCAAGAGCGAATGCGACATGTCTCGGCTTTCCACGTATCGAGCTGGGAAGGTCAGGTGCATATCAGATGACGAAGCGTCTGACGACTGCGCCGGAACTACCGTTTTTGGGGCCCAGGCAATTGATACAATCGACGTTCGAGCACCGACGTAGTTCTTCGTAAAGCTACGGAACTCGTGGTCTTCGACCGCAGTCGAGCTCGCGAAGAACCGCTCGACGCTCTGGAGCTTGCCGATGTCGGTCTGAATGTCGTTTTGAAGTAGGGCGGCGCGAAGCTTCGCAGCTCGCGACATGTTTTCTGCCGCGTGAAATTCGACAGAGGAGCGAAGCGTGTAACATGCGAGCAACGAACCCCCTATTCCAACCGTATACATCGCGGCGAGCTGCCACGAGCGGCGCTCCTTACGTGAACGAGAAAAAAGCCCATTCACTTGCAGGGCCAAGCTCAGACCGAGCAGCGCTAGGCTCCCGGAGTTGAATGTAGCGGACCAAAGATTTCTCGATCCGAGTGTGTGAGCTGCGACAAGGCCTGCTATCGGCCCGCAGACGCTCAGACAAATTCCACCGAGTGCGAAGCAACCGCCGATGATAGAGCGTTGTGCTGGGCTCTCCTGCCGCACGAGAAAGCAGCAAAGAGCGTACAGACAAATGGCTGCCGCATGTGCCGCGGTCATTGCTGAAACCAAAGAGCTGTCCGAACCTGCTCCTGACATCGGAAATATCGCTACTTCGCGTGCCGGAGCCAGGAACACGTATTGAGTCAGCGACGCAAGTGCGCTGGATATGGCCGCGGCAGAGCAGAAGTATGCGAGCGGCTTTCGAAGCTGAGCAGGTTTTCGCAGAGCGGCCAGCGCCAGCAGACCGACGCACAGCGCAGTTTCGCTCGTATACAGAAGCTCGATGACGCTTTCACCGTGATAGAATACGAGGACGCTCAAACACTGAGCAGCGCTGAACGCGAGAACACTCCAGAGCGCAACTTCGGCGACGCTGTCAGGAGTGATCGTTTTTGGATGCCCGTGCTGTGCCATGCGCAAATGCAGGAATCGTTTGACACACTTTGATAGTCAGTATTTGATGAGCGCTGCGCGGAATGCGTGGCGGCTTAAATTTTACGTTGAAAATACGAGTGGTTACGTCGCCGTTTTCGGGCATTGAAATGGAATCTGCATTAAACATACTGCTCATCGACGACGACGTGTTCGTGCGTCAAGCGTTGCGGGTGATACTTCGTGGCGCCTTCCCGGACGCCGTCATCACGGAGGGGGAGTCTCTCGAAGAAGGGCTATCGCTCCTCGGTACTTCGACGTGGAGCCTGGTCGTTCTCGACCTCGCGCTCGGGAGCCAGAGCGGATTGTCGATCATTCATCAGGCTGCGCTTTCGCAACTGCCGGTACCGATCTTAGTGCTCAGCTCACAGAAGGACCCGAGCGCGGCGATTGCGGCGATTCGCGCGGGCGCCCGGGGGTTCCTTACGAAAACAGAAGCAGCGGAGTCGGCACGGCTGGTTGACGCGATTCAGAAGGTGCTGTCAGGTGGGCGCTACGTCAGTCAAGCGCTCGCGTCTGTTTTGGTTGATGAGCTGGACGGCGATCAGCAGCCGCTTTCAGCCCAGGAGAATCGCGTTTTGTTCTTTATCGCAGACGGAAAATCGGTCAAAGAGATCGCGCACCTCCTCTCGGTGAGCGAGAAGACCATCCGAACCTATCGTACTCGACTGCTTGAAAAACTTCACCTCAGCACGGACGGCGAGATTATTCGCTACGCGATCCAGCACGGAATCGTGAAGTGAAGGAGCTAGTGCGGGACCTTTCCTGAAGCGTCCGCTGCGGGCTTCTCTGCCCCTTTCTGGTCGGTGTAAAGGTTCGCGTCAACCGTGAACATTCCGTTTGGCGTCTTGAACGGGATGGTGATGACTGGCGCTTTGCTGAGCTGCGAGATCTCGATGTTCTGGCCCCTGATAATCATCGGGGTTGCCATCTGGATCGATATTCCCAGTGCGCTGAGATCCCGTTTGGTGTTTCCACAGATCATGTTGGTGATCTCGCCCACGGCGTCGACAATATCGTCCGTGAGCTCCGTGTAATCTGCACAGAGCATAGTATTGACGATCTTGAGAATGCAGTTCTTCTCGAAGCTCACGACCAGGTTTCCACTGACGTTTGTTCCGGCAAGGCCGATGACACCGCTGACGTCGCCGAACGTAAGATTGTTCGTCTTGAGCGCCGGCTTCCCCGCCTGCACATCGATGGCCGTCATCGTTTTGATGACGTTCATGGCGGCGTCGAGAAACGGATTGATGTACTCAACTTTCATAATCCAGGGTGCTCCGCTTTGGGTAAACGCTATGCTTGAGGTGCTGCAGGTTTGAAAACGGCCGCGAGCTTTTTCTCGAGCGTGTCTCGATTGAACGGTTTCACGATGTAGTTGGTCACCCCGGCCTTCACCGCTTCGACGACGTTCTCTTTCTGTGACTCGGCAGTCACCATGAGGAAGGGAAGGTCCTTCAGCTTCTCGTCTCCACGAACTGCCTTGAGCAGGTCGATTCCCATCATCTCGGGCATGTTCCAATCGGACACGACGAAATCGATTTTTCGGCTCTTGAGAATCGAGAATGCCGCCTGACCGTTCTCTGCTTCTTCAATGCGAGTGAATCCCAGCTGTTCAAAAGCGGTGCGGATGATGCGGCGCATCGTTTGAAAATCATCGACAACGAGGATCGTTATATCGCGCGGAATGTTGCTCAATTGGTCCATGGTTATTCCCTCTGACAGCTTTCAAGAATCACAGAACGCGTGGGCCTATCTCAATTATCGGTAGAACCTCACAAAGATTGCGGCCTTCCGGCGCGAAATTAGTTGAACCCGGTATTACTGAACGGCACATAGCGAAGGATTGCCCGTTAAAAGCTCAATTCGAACCGGAGTGAAGCCACGAAGGCGTCCTTGAGCGTCGGTTCTGCACCGGGGTTCACGACGTACTGGAAGTCCGGCTGAATGGCGAAATAGGGGGTGACAGCGGCCCGGTAGGTCAGCTCCACGGTTGTTTCCGAGTGATCTCCCTGGAGCGCCTCAGCCAGCTTGTCACTTACTCGAGCGTATGCCAGGCCGAGCGATGCAGTGTCTTCCGGGCGCGCCTCGCAGACCCCCGAATATTGCAGTCCCATCCCAAAGTAACGTGCAATCTCACTCCTGTCCTGCTGGTTCGCCGCGAGCTGGATGAAGCCGCCGAGCGCCCCGGGTGCCGAGTCGCGCTTCCAAAGCATCGTTTCCCCGATGACGTACAGCCCACTGTTATCTGACCGGTCCACGCCCTGAAAATCCTCGAAGTCCGTTGTGCTGTGCCATACCCCGAACGCCGCTTTCCAGTATTGTTCGTCCGTCGAGTCCGTAGCGTTGACGTAACCCGCTTCTGCAGCAGTGAAGACGCCGTCATGACGTTTCAGGATGATATGCGTTCCACGTGAATTGTTCGGATTTCCGGGCACCCCGTCGTACACGGCCGCCCGAACGTATGTTTGCTCCGTTGGTTGTAGTGCGATGCGAAACGCCAGAGATGAAGTCGGAAAGATCGAAGGCCCGGATTGGGTTGTCGCGGGGTCGATGCCGAACGAGCTGTTGCGCAGCGTGGAAGCGTATTCCAGCGAATCGAATTCGGAATTGTAATCGTGCAACCCCGCCAACAGCGAGACTGACTTGTCGAAGAGGTCATGATTGTACCAGAGCTCGTAGACTTTCGCGCTTTCGGGCGCTTCAATGTTGCTGGTCCCCTGAAGATCGCCCACGTTCGTACTTGCGGGCTGTCCGACATCACCCAAGAGATACACGAATGCCGTTCCACCATCCCAAAGTCCGGCTTTGGAGGTATCCAGGGTGGCGGTGAGATCGAGGTTTCCTTCGAACACGGTTGCCCGGCGAGCGCCTCCGCTCAGGTTGGCAATGGTGTCGCCCGTCGCGATCATTTCGAGGGCGAGCCCATGCTCTTCTAAGTCAGAGCGAAGCCCGCTCCAATCCCCAAACAGATACGGTGACGGCTCGTCATCGGCGCGCGCTACGTGAGAAGCCGTGATGAGAGAGCAAAGAAGCGCAGCTTTAAGGCAGAATCGGAAATGAGTACGCATGCAAGCACGCCGGTGAAAGAGTTTTCAGTCACAGCAGTACTCGACGCATTACCGATTGGTCTTGAGTCTCGGAAGGAAACTTGAGCAGCGAAATCAGCTATTTGTAGTCCTTGAGCACGCGCGTCCGAGCCATCGCGGCTTGGCCATGGCGGCCAAGATGGGATTTGGTATCCGAAGGAGCGTCGGCCGCCGTTTTGTTCGAGACCTGCTCGGCCGTCTTTGAATCGCTGAGCTGAGCGCGCTGCTCCTTCTCGCGTGACGGTTGAGACTGGCTGGCTGTTCGTTGGGACTGCGCATCAAGGCAAGAATGAGTATTGTTGCACTGTCCGTCGCAAGCAAGCGCCGGGCCCGCAGTGAGCGCACTCACTGACGCTCCAATAAGGGCAGCTGCAAATCGACAACGAATGGTCTTTGAACAGTAGGTCACCATGGCTCCTCTGCGATAAGTCGGAATAAGGCTCTACTCTTATTCCAATTATCGCAGGGAGCTCAAGTCACGCTTCAGAAGCCCTGGAAGTCCGCGTCATCAAGGGGGATAATCTGGCTCGGCGAAAGAGAAGCAGTTTCTCTTTCCGGCGCTTTTTCGAACGCAGGTGCTGGAGCGGGGCGAATCTCCGGCTTCTTCGACGGGGCCGATTTACGACTCACGGAGGACTTTCCGTGCGGCTTGGCGGAATGAGAGTGGCGACCGATGCTAGGCATCACATTCGGATGACCGCTTGCGGGTTGACCGCCAACACCTTGCACCATCGCCCCGAGCTCGGAAATCACCTCCGCCATGACCTTGGTCTGTGACATGAGCTCTGCAGCAGAATCGGCAAGCTGTTCGGACGATTTCGAATTAGCCTGGGTCTCTGTGTCGAGCACGGTCACCGACTTGTTCACCTCGGCGATTCCGATTGATTGCTCACCGCTTGCAGCAGCGATTTCCTTCATGAGGGCTGAAGAGCGGGTCACTTTGGTCGTGATCTCTTCAAGGAAGCGCTTCACCTCTTCGGACACTCGAACGCCGTTATCAGCGAGATCGCGGGATTTCGTGATTTTGTCGGAAGTATCCTTCGCTGCATTGCTGCTCCGCTGGGCGAGCGCGCGTACCTCTTCCGCCACTACAGCGAAGCCTTTGCCTGCGTCGCCGGCGCGAGCGGCTTCAACTGCCGCGTTGAGAGCCAGGAGGTTCGTCTGAAATGCGATGTCGTCGATAATCCGGACAATACCAACAGTCTCTTCGGCTGACTGTCTGATGTCCAATATCGCGCGAGCCATATCGCGCATCGCCGAAACGCCCTCAGCCGACACAGTCTCGATATCGCGAGTGATCAGCGAAGCCTCCTTCGAGTTCTCAGCGCTTTGCTTCGCCATTGACGAAACCTCTTCGAGGGCCGCGGCGGTTTCTTCGAGTCCCGAGGCCTGTTTCGCGGCCGAGGAGGCGAGCGACTTACTCGCGTTGGTAACTTGACCGACACCGGTTCCAACCCTTGAAGTCACATTTCCGAGGCGGCCCATAATCGCTTGAAGCGGACGAGAGATCATTGAGGATACTGTCAGCCCGGCGAAAAGAATGAAGAGTATCGAACAGACCGACAGAACGAGAATCCACCTTCGCCATGTCTGCAACGCCTGTACACCTTCGGTTCGTGTGCGAGCGGATGTTTGCTCGATTCCCTCGTCGAAGCGCCCGAGCACGTCCTCCAGGTTCGAGTACAGTTTGAGGAAATCAGACTTTTTCTTGTCTGCCGCAGCTCGATCCTTTTGTGCGAGTGCCACCAGGTCACCTGCCGCCTGCGTGTATTGCGTTACGAGGGGCGCGACCGCTTGAACCTGTGATTTGAGATCGGACGAGAGAGGCAATGACTCCAGGTCGCCAATCTCTTTGGTGAAGATTGCGGCGTGCTCAGCTTGATCGTCGATGGCGTCCTTGGAATCTTGATCAGACTCCGCCTCGAGCGCAGCGAACACGTCTCCACGAAGAGCGTCGTGCATCATGTCTGCTTGCATGGCGGATTGAAGCGCCGTCCCTCCGGCAAGCACCTGGTCGAGGCTCGCTTGAGCCGATGAAAACCCGTGATTTGCCAGGAGAGCAAGGATCAGTGTGGAAGTCAGGTTGACAGCAATCAGTGCGATGAGTTTTGTCCGAATGGTCCAGTGGCGCATATGCTCCTACTCGTGTGTTACAGACTGTTCAGTTGTCGCTTTGGCTCCAAGCGCCGCAAGTTGTTGATTGTCGCTCTCGGTGAGGATCTTCTGAATGTCGACCAGGATGTTCAGGTGTCCGTCCTTCTTTCCCATACCGACAATGAACTGCGAATCGAGCTGCGATCCATAGTTCGGCGCAGGCTCGATCTCTTCAGCCGCAAGATTCACCACTTCGAGCACCGTATCGACAATGACGCCGATAGCGAGCTTCTGCTCGCCCTTATTTACGTTGACGACGATGATGCAGGTTTTTTCATCGTACGGAATCGGTTCGATACCGAATTTTAAACGCAGATCGAAAACTGGAATGATCTTTCCACGGAGATTGATCACTCCTTTGATAAATTCCGGACAGCGCGGCACATGGGTAATGTGGGTGACACCGATGAGCTCCTGCACGCGGAGAATCTCCACGCCGTAGCGTTCCTTCGAAATCGAGAAGGTCAAGAATTTACCGGCAGCAGCATGTTGGCTTTGGGCTTGATCGCCTGACATAGTATCTCCAGTGTTTAGAGAGCTTGATAATCGTTGTCGTCGAAGTTGAGGTCGTCCCCTGCAGCCGAACCCTCCTCGGGGTAGATGAAGGTGGTCGGCTTGATACTGCGATGAGCTGTGCGCTCGGACTCTTTGCTCCCCTGCGCTCCGTAGATCAGATGGGACAGTCCTTGAACGACGCCGTCGAGTGTCGCCGCTTGTGCCGTCAGCTCCTCTGCCGCAGCAGACGACTCTTCGGCCGCTGCAGAGTTCTGCTGAGTCACCTTGTCGAGCTCCGAAATCCCTTGGTTTACCTGAGAGACGCCGATGGTCTGTTCTTTCGCGGCCGCAGCGACCTCCTTCACGAGCTCCGCTGATTTCGAGATGCTCGACCGGATTGCATCCAACGACTTGGCCACAGTGTCCGATACCTCGACGCCGCGGTCAGCCAGGCCCTGAGACTGACGTATTTTTTCCGCAGTTTCCTTTGCTGCTGCGGCGCTTCGCTGGGCCAGGCTGCGAACTTCTTCGGCCACGACCGCAAAGCCCTTCCCGGCGTCTCCAGCACGAGCCGCTTCGACTGCTGCGTTGAGCGCGAGAAGATTGGTTTGGAAAGCAATGTCGTCGATGATCTTGATGATCTTTGCCGTCTCGTCTGCGGCATGTTTCATCGCCTGGATGGCCTCGGTCATCTCAGACATTGCGCGAACGCCGCTGTCGGAAGCACTGCGAGCGTTCTCCGACAAGCTGAAGGCTTGCTGGCAATTATCGGCGGTGTGTTTCGATACCGAAGCAACTTCTTCGAGCGCGGCGGCCGATTCCTCGAGAGAAGATGCCTGTTCGGTCGCACCTTGCGCGAGAGCCTGCGAGCTGGATGCTACTTGACCGGCGGCTGCGCGAAGCTCCTCCGAGCCTCTGCCGAGGTCGGAGATGACACCCTCGATCGGTTGAACAATCCCTCGCAAAGCGAGGAAGACGCATGCACCGATGAGCGCCAGTGCCCCTGCAAAAATGATTACGGATAACCGTTCGCTCACGAGGACTTCGCTATGCAGCTCCGCCACGTCGGCATGGACGACGACGAACCAGCTCATGCCGATGAAGCCGAGCGCGCCACTCTCGATATCGTATCCGTAAACCTGCTCAACCCCTTTCTGAGGGTTGGTGCCTTCGGACACGCCGCGCTTTCCAGCGCTTGCTGCCTTGGCGACCACTTCGCCGGCTTGATCGGCATGGGCCTTGAGCACGGTGTTCATGTCTCGGCGAAAATCCTTCGTCCCTTGGGCTGACGGATCGTAATTGACCAGGAGAGTCCCATCACGATTGAGGACACTGATCCCGAAGGTGTGGAAACCGTCGAGCTCGAGGTCTTTGTATGAGTCGGTAACGATCGTTTCGACGACATCGAAACGAAACACGTTCTTCCAAACGGCAATCACGTTGCCTTCGGCGTCCTTTACAGGTGCGGCAAAACCGAGCGAGACCCCGTCGTCTCCATAAGCACGTTTTACGTCTTCATCGATATAGGTGTCTTGAACCACCGTCCCGGTAAGGTTTCCGGATGACGTGTAAAAGTTTCCCGCGAGAGCGTCTTGGAACCATTTCGCTGACGCGAAATTCTTTTGATAGATGAACGCGGTGTCGATGGCTTTGCCGTCTTTGTTCAGGTCATTGACCCCAATAACGTTCCCTTTCAGATCGACGAGCAACGTTAGGTAATACATGCCGTAGGCCAAGACATAGTCGTTCATCGCCTTGACGATTGTGCTTGATGAGGCACCCTGCTTGTACCAGTGGTCTCGGTTCGAGATGACGCCGTTCAGGCCGAACGCTTGGACGTCGCCGTAGCGCTCAAATAGGTTGCGCGACACCTTATCTGAGATCGAACTGGCGTACGCTTCGGCAATTTTATCGACCGACGTGTTCGCCGCTTCTCCGAGACGATAGCTGTTGAGCTCGAGAAGGACACTGGGGACCAATCCCAGAACCAGAAAGACAATGATGAGCTTCGCTTTGACACTGAGTTTCGCGATCATACGTTCCATTTTTGCTCGATAATTCCGACCGGACACCTACTCAAATTGTTACATCGGATCGCCGTCGCCGGGTCTGAAGACTTTTATAGATGAGTTCCACTAGCAACTTAATGAATTGTCTACGGAATCTCTTCAGGACCAGGCGTTTCCGGCCGAAGATGAAATATATCGCACTACGGTTTAGCAGACGGTCCTAAAGGCTTACTTCATGGCAGCCCCGCTTCAGGAAACTCTCAACAATCTTTCACTTCTCCTTGTCATGACGTCGGAAGGCGACGTCCAGGGCGTGGAGCTTCTGCTCGGTGTGTGTGACGACGCACGGAAAGCTGCTGAAGCAGCGAAGCAGACCCGGCTCGTTCAAGCGATCGACTTTCTCACCAGATACGACCGTGCCACTGTGTATCCGAAGATACAGCAGTTCGTGGTCGCCGCGACTCAGATTCTGGAAGGGAACGTCGAAGCTGTGCTCCCGAATGAAGAGGGCACCACTCAAGCATCGAATGATCCGGACGTGCTCCCCTCAGTAGATCAATCGCTCCTTGTTGAATTCATCGAAACGCATACATTACTGCTTGATGAGTTCGAGCTTTCGCTCGTTGACTATCGTCAACAGCAGAAAGACGAAGAAGAGCTCAGCACGTCCGTAAAGCGGTACCTCCACAATGTGAAGGGTGACGCTGGATCGATTGGGCTCGTCGGCATCGAACATGTCTGCCATGCCCTTGAAGACAAGTTGGTCACGCAGTCAGCAGCCGACATGCTCGACGAATTACTGAATTTCAAAGAGTGGGCGATGCTGTGCCTCCAGGCATACTCGCGAGGAGAGCCGACCCCCGCTTCGGCCGCCGATTTTATCGCAGAAATCTCGAAGAAGCCCGTGAAGCGCGTCCAGAAGCCGAAAGAAGCGCCGGCGGTTCTGAGTGCTACCTATACCCTCACGGGCGAGACGGACATTCTCCTCGAATTCGCTGCAGAGGCCGAGGAGCATCTCAACAACGTGGAAAGCGTCATTCTTGAAGCGGACGGCAGCTATTCCAAAGATGCTATTGATACCATCTTCCGCGGAGTTCATTCACTGAAGGGGGGGTCGGCCTACTTCCAGCTCGAAGAGATGATGCAGTGCTCGCACATTCTCGAGAACTTCCTGAGCCAGGTTCGGGATGGAGCACGAGTGCTCGACCCCGAGCTCAATCGGCTTTTGCTTACCTATATCGATCTTCAGAAGGACACTTTGCTCCGGGCGAAGCAAGCGCTCCACCATGGAGGCGTAATGACACGCGCAGCGGCGTCCGTAGAGTTTCTCGGCGCCCTCGACCGATATGGAAAGGGCACAGAAGCAGCTGCGAGTCCAGCGGTGGCGAAGACCTCCCAAGCGCCGACATCAGAGAGTGACGGTACCGGCCAGCGGGCCGGAAAGTTGAGCATCAAAGAATTTGTCAAAGTGGACACGAATCGCCTCGATCATCTCATCGAATCGATTGGCGAAATGGTCATCTATTCATCGATGCTGATCCGCGATTGCCGAGAGCTACTCGGCACAAACGAGGGCGTCATGAATACGGCGCACCGCGTAGAGAAGATCTCGCGTGATCTTCAGGACATCGGTATGTCAATGCGCCTAGTACCGATCAAAGGCTTGTTTCAGAAAATGTCACGTCTCGTGCTCGATACGAGCGGCAAGCTTGGAAAGTCGATCCAATTCACGATGCAGGGAGAAGACACGGAGCTCGATCGGAATCTTATCGACAAGCTGGCCGACCCGCTCATGCACATGGTGCGAAATTCGCTCGACCATGGCATCGAGGGCGGCGAGGAACGAGAGCAGAAAGGAAAGTCGCGAACCGGTAACGTAACGCTCTCTGCATACCACGCCGGTGGAAACATTCACATTCAGATCCGAGACGACGGCCGTGGGCTGAACCCTGAAAAGATTCTGGCAAAGGCCGTAGAGAAGGGGATCGTGCCCGCCGGGCAGAAACTCCCCGAGTCTGAGATATTTCAGCTCATCTTCGCGCCCGGCTTCTCGACGGCGGCGGTAGTGACGGACATTTCTGGCCGCGGCGTTGGAATGGACGTAGTACGAAGGAACGTCGAGAGCCTCCGTGGACGAATCCACATTCAGTTTGAAGTGGACAAAGGTTCGACTTTCACCATCGAGCTTCCGCTGACGCTGGCCATCATCGAGGGAATCGAGATTCGTGTCGGGACTGAATTCTTCATCGTGCCGAGCCTTTCAATCGTCGAGGTGGTGCGACCGAAAAGGGAGATGATCACGAACGCACTGGATTCCGGCGAAACCTTTCATTTTCGAGGCAAGTATCTCCCTGTCTTTCGCATCTCCTCACTCTATGGAATTCCGGCCGAATTTTCAGAGGCTTGCGAAAGCACGATCATCGTGGTCGAGAACGGTCACGAACTGGTTGCGCTGATGGTGGACGAGGTTCTCGGACAGTGCTCGACAGTGATTAAGAGTCTGGGTCCCGCTTTTGAAGATGGCAAAGGACTCGCAGGCTGCGCGATTATGGCCAGCGGCGACGTCGCGCTCATCCTCGACATTCGGTTTCTCGTGCAACTTGCGCGTTCGGTTTACCGTCCAATCGGCGCTTCATCGATAACGGTTCAGTGAACGAGTCGACTTTCAGATATCTGAGCGAGCTCGTTTATCGGGAGAGCGGGATCGTGCTTCCTCCGGAGAAGGCGCTGCTTCTCGAGAACAGAGTTCAGAAGAGGCTCCGTGCGCTCGGCATCCGTACCGAAACTGAATATCTCGAAATCATTGCATCGGATCATGACGGTGTCGAGCTTGTCGAGCTGATTGATGTAGTTTCCACGAATGTCACGTATTTCTACCGAGAGCCTCATCACTTCGACGTTTACAGCAGGATTCTCGACAGCTTTCGAAATGAGAAACGGAGCGAGGTGAAGGTTTGGTGTGCTGCTTCATCGAGCGGCGAGGAACCTTATACACTCGCGATTGAGGCGGCGGAACATCTGGATCTGAGCCGTCAGAGCGTGCGAATTTTGGCCACCGATATCTGCACAAAAGTTTTGCGGCGAGCCACGAAAGGAGTGTATCGGGAGCGAGATTTGGACAAGGTCCCGCCGGACCGCAAAAGCAAGTATTTCGAGAGAACTCCGGACAGCGACGTTTGCTATCGCGTCGATCCTGATGTCGCCAAGCTCGTCCTTTTCAAAAAGCTGAATCTCGTTCAGTTTCCTTATCCGCTTCAGGGTCCCGTCGACATTATCTTCTGTCGCAACGTCATGATCTATTTCGACACGCAAACGCGCGCACGCATCGTGAGCGCGTTCGAGCGTCTCCTTCGTAGCGGAGGGTATCTGTTTTTGAGTCATTCGGAGAACCTGCTTGGTGTTCCGCACTCGCTCGAACGTTATGACAGCTCCGTGTTTCGGAAACCGTAGGAGACCATGAGCCGGCAACGATTTATCGGTATCGCCCAGATGGCGGTCACGAGCGACCCTGAGGATGTCCTCATCGCTCCCAACCTCGGCTCATGTGTAGCGGTCTCTGTATTCGATCCGGTGAGTCGGCGGGGTGGGATGATTCACTGCCTCCTGCCGATGTCGAAGTCCGACCCGGAAAAAGCCAAACTGAACCCCTGCATGTATGTCGATACCGGTGTTTCCACCTTGCTCGAGAATCTGCTGGCCGGAGGCGCCGATAAACGCAAGCTCGTGATCATCGCAGCGGGTGGCGCGAATATCAACGATGATCAGAATGTTTTCGAAATCGGCAAGAAAAACTACACGGTGCTGAAGAAGATTCTTTGGAAGAACAATCTTCTCTTTCGAGCAGAGCATTTCGGTGAGAGCTGCAGTCGGACGCTCAGCCTCGATATTGCGACCGGTAAGACATTCTTGAAGATTCGTGGATAGACGACCGAGCTGTAGCTCGAAAACGAAGGTGTATCATGGCTTACAACGTGCTTCTCGTTGATGACTCAGCGATAGTCCGAAAGGTGCTGATCAAAACGTTCGGGATGACCGAGATTCCGGTGAATCAGTTCTATCAGGCGGAGAACGGGCAGGTTGGTCTCGATATTTTGAAGGACAACTGGATTGACGTCGTCTTTCTCGACATCAACATGCCCGTGATGAATGGGATGCAGTTCATCGAGAAGCTGCGGGGCGACCCGACCACGAAGGACCTGCCGGTCATCGTCGTTTCGACCGAAGGAAGCAAAGAGCGCAAGGCGGAGCTCGCCGAGAAGGGGATTCAGGCGTATCTGCGCAAACCGGTTTCTCCGGAAGCGCTGGTTGAGACCATTAGCGACATTTTTGGAGGAATCCATCGTGAGTAGACAGGTCGAGCACCCTCTCGAGAAGGTCAGCAAGAGAGTCCTGGAGGACTGGGGCATGATGATGACCGACGAGGTCAAACAAGCGGAGTGCCCGTTCGACGAGAGCGAGCCGCTTTATATGGCATGGGTGAATATTCACGGATATGTTTCCGGTGCTCTTTCAATCGTGACGCAACGGAACTTCATGCAGAATTTGGCCTCCAACCTTCTCGGAGCCGATATGGACGAGGCGCCGTCCGACGACGATTGCCGGGACGCACTGAAGGAGATGAGCAACGTGCTCGCAGGGAATTACTTCACTGAAGCCTACGGCGATGATGTTGTGTTCGATCTGATCAATCCGAATGTGACCGAAGTCGACTTCCAGGTGCTCGAAAAAATCGCCGAGCGGCGGGTGCGATATTACTTTCTCGCTGACGATTCACCAGTTGTCGTAACGTTCAGTATTCGGGAGTGAAGAGATGTCGATTCGGGTTCTCGTTGTTGATGACTCGGCGGTTGTCCGTCAGACGTTCGAGCGTGAGCTCCAAAAGGACTCGGAGATACAGGTCGTGGGAACTGCTCCCGATCCCTATATCGCACGGGATAAGATCGTCTCGTTGAAGCCCGATGTTGTCGTGTTGGACATCGAAATGCCGCGAATGGACGGTTTGACCTTCCTGCGGAAGCTGATGAAGCATCACCCGATTCCGGTCGTCATTGTCTCCTCGCTCGCGAAAAGCGGGTCAGAGACCGCGCTCGAGGCCATCCACGCAGGCGCTATCGAAGTGATGTGCAAACCGGGAGCGGCATACTCTGTGGGGGATATGTCGATTGAGCTTCGGGAAAAGATTCGATCGGCGTCACGCGCGAATCTCGCCGTTGCCCGTAGCTCTCTCTCTCAGGGGGAGCCGGTTCGCTCGAAAGCACTCACCAAAACAACGAACAAAGTCATTCTTTTGGGTGCGTCCACCGGTGGCACTCAGGCAATCGAGCGGCTTCTCACCGCATTTCCTCCAAACGCTCCTGGGACGGTAATCGTGCAGCATATGCCTGCGGGGTTCACGAAAGCATTTGCCACTCGGCTCAATGAGCTCTGCCAGGTCGAGGTTCACGAAGCCGAATCTGGAGACCTGGTGAGCCCGGGCAAGGTGCTTGTCGCCCCGGGAAACCGGCATCTGCTTGTCCAACGTTCGGGCGCTCAATACTATGTCGAGGTCAAGGACGGTCCTCTCGTTGGACACCATCGCCCATCGGTTGACGTGCTCTTTCAATCCGGCGCTCAAAATGTCGGGAAAAATGCCATCGGCGTGATGCTCACGGGAATGGGTGCGGACGGAGCATCCGGTATGTTGAAGATGAAAGAGGCAGGGGCGGTGAACATAGCCCAGGACGAGGCATCGAGCGTAGTGTTCGGTATGCCGCGAGCGGCTATCGAGATGGGAGCAGTTCACCACGTCGTATCGCTCAATGCAATGGTCAACGAGATTCTGAGGTTGGCGCAAGAGTAGGGGATTGCAACTGATAGCCGGCCTTTCGCCGTCGGCGCCGAGGCTTCGACCGGCTCCGAAATGCAAACCATAACGAATCTCCGACGTTTCTTCATCCCCGCTGCCTATCCTGTTGCACATCATAGGCGGCTTACACCCTCCACCGCACAATGATTCCACGAGGATTCACCTAGTGGAGATAAAGATATACATGAAGATCAAAAATAACCCCCAGCAGCCTAATCCGCCGTCCGCTGTTCAGAGAGCGCAACGTCTCAGCCAAAATGGAACGCCTGACGAGCAGGCGCAAGGGAAGGTTCACGGAATGAGCGTGACCAGCCTGCCGAAAGACTATCGTCGAACCGACGAGGAGATCCGAAGCGACGTTCGAGAACAGCTCGTGCGGCGCGTGGAGACGTCTGTCGAGCGGATCGATGTTACGGTCGACAATGGCGAAGTGACCTTAGCGGGTGACGTCTCCGGTGAGGACCTTCGCGCGGTTGCGGAGCAGGTCGCGAGCTCGGTACTCGGCGCGTCAAAGGTCAAGAATAACCTGGCGGTACCGGGGAGCGAATCCTAGTACGTTCTGTTTAATGAATCCGCGCGAGCAGCGACCGGTAATCCCGGAGCTGCTCGAAATTCTCGACGCTCTCTCCCGCAGCGAAATTGGTCGTGGACGCGAGTTGCTCTGCGATTTGAAGAGCTGAGAGAATGGAAAAGTCCTGCGGCTGATGATCCGCAGATCCCTGCTCGGCGAGCCCGTGATGGTGTGAGGCGGCTTCCACGACTGCGTTTGGTAAACCCCAGAGTCCGAGAAGATAGCCGCCGACCTCGGAATGGGTCGTCCCGAAGAGCTCACGCTCTTTGGCAACCGCGGCGGGGCTTTCCGGTTCCAGAGCTATCACCTGTTGATACAGTTCGGGTGCGAACCGCGCCATGATAATGCACCCGATTCTGCACAACAGGCCTGTGCAAGAGCACATCTCTGCTTCGGAACGGTCTACATCTTCGACTGTTGCGATCCGAAGAGCGAAGTTTCCCACTGAAATTCCTCTTCGGTGCAGCTGTCCGAGATGCAAACCATGTATCGTGTCACCGTCCGCTCTGAGGAACACGTCATAATCTCGGAAGAGACGTTTGAGCAACTCGGAACCGAGCACTCCGACACCCTCGTGGACAGAGGTGACTTCTCGCTTCGTGCCGAAAAATGACGAGTTCGTCAGCTGAAGAATTTTCGCTGACATTCCCATGTCTTTTGAAGCAATGCGGCCGATTATCTCGAGCGACGGAGCGGGAGATTGCAGCTCTCTGATGACGGCGTCGTAAAGGTCGGGTTGAGAAGGAATGTTCCGAAGCTGTGATACGTATTCTTCGAGCTTTTCGTTCCGGACGAGCTGTCTCAGCTTTGACGCTTTATCGATTGTGGATTGAAGCATTTCGGCATCACAAGGTTTCGACAGGTATTGGTGGGTGCTGCCGATTGCCTCCATGATGGTGTCGAGTTCGGCTTGGCCGGAGAGGATGATTCGAACGCTTTTTGGACAAATATCCTTCACACGAGCGAGGAGCTCCGCACCGTCCATCTCCGGCATCCGCATGTCCGCCACAACGACGTCGTAGCATTGTGATTTCATCTTTTCGAGCGCTTCGAGCGGATTCGAGAGGAACGTCATGTCCCATTCGTGACGCTTTGGCCGGAGCATCCGCTGAAGACCTTGGAGCAGATTCACGTCGTCGTCGACAAATAACATCGTTTCTTTCATCGCAGTGTCCTCGTTCGAAAATCTCAATGCCTTGTTTCAGCAAATCGCTCGTGGGCATCGCAGCTTGGTCGAACTGCGTCTCGCAGGGGCATCGTGATAACAAAGGTTGTGCCAATCCCAGGGGTAGTCTCAAACGTGATTGTTCCGCCATGTTTGTTGCAAATAACGCTTCGCGCGAGCGCGAGCCCTTGCCCGGTTCCTCGGCCGACCTCCTTTGTGGTGAAGAACGGATCAAAGACTTTGTGTGCGATCTCCGGTGGAATACCTCCGCCGTTGTCGGAAACGCGAATTTCTACGACCGGGCCGCAATCAAGAGTGGACACCCGAATCAGGCCTTTTTCGTGTGAGTGCCGGTCCTTTCGGTCAGCAATCGCATGTGCTGCGTTGACGATAAGATTGAGCATGACCTGGTTAAACTCGCCTGGAAAGCACGCTACAAGCGGCAGAGTCCGGTCGAAGTTGGTTTCGAGGTCTGCCACATACTTCCATTCATTCGTGCTCACGAGCACGGTGCTCTCAATCGCTCGGTTGATGTCAACCGACTGCTTTTCACTTGTTCCGGGATGAGAAAACTCCTTCATCGCACGCACGATCTGAGCGACACGTGCAATGCCTTCGAGCGACTGTTTGATAGATTTCGGTATCTCGTCGGCGACATACTCGATGTCCAGCAGCGTTGCCGCGCCGACGACTGATGCGACCGCTTCGTTTTTGTGGTCGTCGTCGGCTTGCGAGAGTTCCTCGCAGCGTTTCAGGAGGACTCGAATTCCTGTGAACTCCTCTTGAAGGAAACGCGTGTTATCGCTGACGAACTGAATGGGCGTGTTGATCTCGTGGGCAATGCCTGCTGCGAGCTGTCCGACCGATTCCAATTTCTGAGCTTGCCGCAGCTTGACCTCCATGTGTTGCCGCTGCGTAATGTCGCGGACGATGATAGTGAACATTCTGTCGGAGCCGATTTCGATAGCGCTGAGGGCGAGCTCAATCGCGACTGCTTCGCCGCTTTTCTTTTTTCCCTCGACCTCGTGATAATCGGTTTCTGCGAGACCGGAGATGCCGAACTCGCTGTCGACGAAGATTTGAGTCATTTTTGCGCGTGAACCATCGCTGAGGAGGCGCGAGAGCTTGGAACCGACGAGCTCTTGTGTGGTGTATCCGAAGAGCTTCTCGGCTTTCGCGTTCACTTGGGTGATGGACTCGGTGTGATCGAGGACGATGATCGCGTCTGCGGCTGTCTGGAGAATTGCGCCCATTGTCTCCATCTGCGCGTCTCGTTCGTTGATGCTGGCTTGAATTCGGACGAGCTCATCGGAACGGGCTTTCACGGTGAGCTCGACCTGCTCGTACATGAGCTCGAGCTGTGCTTGCTTCTCGGCGACGTCGTGGGCATCCTCGTTATGAACGCGGCATGCCCAGAGTAAAAACGTGGTTTCGAATGCCACCCAAGCCGCGTGCTCGACGCTTCTGAGTGGGCTCGCATATGCGACCCCATAGACAGAGAGCGGGAAGAAATATCCACGCAGAAAATGGTCCAGCGCTGTGACGAGAGCGGCGAGGCTGAGCACCTTCCAGTCACGGTAAAACCCGAGCAGCGCGAGTGAGCCGAAGATGTGGAAATGCGTTTCGATTCGTCCGCCGGAAAGGTGAACGAGCAAGCCGGAGGTGAGCATTTGTGCAACTGAGATCACAAGCCTCGTCGCTT
Organism: Bdellovibrionota bacterium; assembly: GCA_046328905.1. Classification (GTDB taxonomy): domain Bacteria; phylum Bdellovibrionota_C; class UBA2361; order SZUA-149; family CAZDWZ01; genus JAXLVP01. The sequence continues at coordinate 876,158 of JAXLVP010000001.1, read as the reverse complement.
CACGGCCGGGGTGTTTCCGTGCCAGGTATATCGGGAGGGAAGCGATTGCACCGCCGAGAAAGATGGCGGCCCAGATATGGGGATGAATGACGCTATCCGTTCCGTTCCACGCGCGAGGCGTCAAGATGAGAGCTGTGAGTACCGCACCAAACCATTGTGCGAGCATCAGCGATGCGAAGAAGCTGTCCGTCCTCCGGCAGAGTGCGGTCCACCGAGCGTGGAAATACTCTGCCGTTCGTTGATCGAGTACAGATGATTCGGGTGAAACTTGGGTCACGCGAGGTCTCCCTGGTTTTTGCTTCTGTCGCTCGAAAGGTGACAGCCGAACGGAAGCGTTTGCCTGCTTTCGGTCGGCTGACCGCTGAGAAGTTGGTCGAGTGCGAACAATCCTGCGTTGTCGCCCATGTGACCGCGACTGGCGGTTATCCCACCGCTGAAAGCAATGTTGCCGCCGGCATCATAAAGGAGAACTTCGCCTGATGTTTGCACGTGAAAGGCTTGCGCCAGACGGCCGTCTTCGTCAGCTCTAACCTGCACATTCGGAATTGAGCTCGCGTACCCCCAAAGTGAGGAACGGATCCAGTCTTGGGGCTCGTTTGATGGAGCGAAGAAGATAGCGTACGCCCGAGTGTTGGCTGGGTGGGTCGCCATCAGCCGCGCTAGCTCGCCGAGCGTGGCGCGTGAGCAGGAGCACTGCGGGTGCAAAAAGACGAGAAGCGTATTCAAGTTCGTTCCGTGCTGCTCGAATGCGGGGTCGGCGAGAGTCGAGGGCGGGGAAGTGAGCGCACCGGGAGCGTTGTCGTAGGACAGAAGTCGATAGCTTTCGACGCTTACAGCTGCGGCCCAGACGCATATGGCTAGTGCCAACTTCATGAGTGAAAAACTCTTCTACTTCCTATTACTTAGATCATCGACACGCCGGTAATGAAGTTGAGATTTTCTTCCCAAAATTCTCAAGATTCAGACTGAGAGAGTCGAACCTTCTTGTACGGCACGGAGCGAATGCTTCGGCCGAGAGAACGAAAATGAAGGCGAGCGCAGAACCGAAAATTTTGTTCGTCGATGACGAATCGAACATTCTTGATGCGCTGAAGCGACAGCTCAGAAATCGCTTCACCATCGAGACCGCAGTCGGTGCCGATGCTGCGCTCGCGCTCCTCCGGCATTCGGGTCCCTTCGCGGTCGTTGTTTCTGACATGCGAATGCCCGGGATGAATGGAATTGAGCTGCTGCAGGAAGTGCAGAAGTTTTCTGCCGACAGCGTCCGCCTGATGCTGACCGGGAACGCCGATCAGGAAACGGCTATTCGCGCCGTGAATGAAGGCAACATCTTTCGGTTTCTGACGAAGCCATGCGAGACCGACGCTCTGAGCAAGGCGCTTGACGATTCCTTACAGCAGTATCGCCTGATTCGAGCGGAGAAGGATCTCCTCGAGAAAACGCTCCGCGGCAGCATGAAGCTGCTCACCGATATACTCTCTTTCGTCGACCCTGTGGGATTCGGTCAATCGCTGAAGCTCCGGCAGCTCATGCAAAAGGCGCTGAGTGTCCTCCATGTCGAGAACGCGTGGGAGATCGAAATCGCCGCCATGCTCGCCAATCTCGGAGCGGTGACAGTTCCCGCTCCGGTCTTGGGCAAACAGCGGCGGCACGAAGCATTGTCTCTGACTGAAGAGGAGCTTCTCGACAAGGTTCCGATTGTCGGTCAGACGCTGGTGGCAAACATTCCGCGCCTCGGCGGCGTGGCTCAGATTATTTTGTACCAGGATAAAGCCTACGACGGCACCGGAACACCTCTCGACCCGGTGCGCGGAGAGCAGATTCCCCTGGGCGCGCGAGTGCTGAAGATAGTCCGCGACTATTCCGAGCTCATCGGAGCCGGAAGCGACCCAGAAGGCGCATTCGAGGCGCTTCGTCAGAGAATCGGCAAGTACGACACCGGGCTCCTCAAGCAGATTCGTGTCGCCTTCGTTCAACAAACAACGACGACCCCTCCCGAAACAAGAATCTACGAGGTAAAAGCACCTCAGCTCATCTTCGGCCAAACCGTGCTCTCAAACGTAGAAACCAAGGACGGCGTGCTGCTCCTAACGGCAGGAACCGTCCTAACCGAAGCCTTGCTCGAACGCCTACAGAACTACTCCAAATTCGTAGGGCTGAAAGAACCGATCCGAGTCGATTGTCTTCTTCCATCAGAGAAGCACTAGGGCCCCAGTTGTGAAACTCTCAAACAGCGTGTTATCGAGCTCATCAATTCCTGGTCGGAGGAAAGCCGTAGCCCATTCAATCAAAGGCCTAAAACGAATCGAAACTCTCCACCTCAGTGAAACTCTCCTCCTAATTAAAAGTTTCAAACTAAGTAAAACTCTCAAACTAAGTAAGACTCTCAAACAGCGTGTTTTCAATAGGCGTCAAACCGTCTGACCGTAGAGGTATCTTGTGATCAAAGAGGAAAATCAATGAATCGTGAAGAATGCACGGTATTGCTGGTCGACGACGAGGAGCATGTTCTCGAAGGTCTCAGGCGCGTGCTCAGGAACGAAAGGTATCAGTTGGTCACTGCATCGTCGGCGGCGGCTGCAATTGCGATCGTGAAGACGCGTCGCGTTGACGTCGTCGTTGCAGATGAGCATATGCCGAATTGCAGCGGAACCGAGCTTCTGCGGATTTTGCGCGAAACTTTTCCCGGAATCCTAGCCATTATGCTTACAGGCAAAGCCGATCTGGAAGTGGCGTTGCGCGCAATCAATCAAGGTGAAGTTTACCGATTTCTTACGAAACCATGCCCGCAACTTGAGCTGACGGTCGCAATCCGAGAAGCGCTCAAGCAAAAGGAAATCGTGACGCAGTGTCGTAAGCTGATCGATCACATGCGCCGCCAGCAGAAGTTTCTATCGGAGCTGGAGAATGCTAATCCGGGCATCTTAGATGTCAAACGTACTGCGAGCGGAGCGATTGAACTTGATTCCACTGACTCAATCGATCTGGTCCTAGATTCTCTGGAGAAAGAGCTCGATAGCGCGGTTTAACTATTGAGGACTCTGTTTTCAGAGCCGAGCCAATTCTCAAAAAGAGAGTTTCTAAAACTCAAGAAACCTGGAGAAAGGGTCGGTAAGTGCCGTCGGGGAATATCACGTTGAGCGCTCCTGCTCTGAATTTTTGGGACGCGACGCGATATCGCGCGACCAAATCGAAATACCATTCAAGCATCTGTTTCTTGAGCTCGGAGGTGCTAGCGAAGATCAGCGGACGCTTCGAATCACGAACCGAGGTCTTGGTCATACGCGGCTTCGCTCCGCGCTCGATCGTGCGTAGGGACTGCTTATTTGCGAATCCCTTATTTTCGTCTTTGCGCTCTTTGACAACCTGCTTGGTCCGGTCGCTTAGCTCATTGCGCAGCAGCTCCGCGTAGGCTTTCTGGGAGAGTCCTTCATAACCGGGAAGGCGTGAGAACACCAGAGTGTGCTCAGTCATGCAATCTTCTCTGGTCAGCTTTGCGTTGTAGCGCTTCCGGTTGGAGTAGTCGTGGCGGTGGAAAATCTTGAACGTTCGCTGTCTGCCAGTAACAGCGTCGTTGAAGGAATTGTAGCCGTTGTATCCGGAGATATCTTTGCATAGCCCAGCACGAACAGGATTGAGGGCTGTGTAGAAGAAGCGATTCTTGACCGCTTCATCATCGGCGACTATCTGAGAACGCGCCGGACGTCCCCAAAGGCGCCCCCCTTCGAACTGTTCTACGTGCGTATTCGTTAACTTTGTGATCATCCAGTTGAAGTTCTTGAAAAACTTCGCCTTGTTCTTCTTCGGAAACTTCGCCAGCAGATGAAAGTGATTCCCCATGATGATAAACGCATAGATCACAACGCCGTACATCTCTTGGTAGCGGGCGAGAAACGCCAAAATCATGTAGTGCAGTTGCGCGTTGTTTACGAACCATAAGCGAGAGTTCATCGTTCGTGACGTCGAGAAAAACACGAAGTCTGCGTGCTCGATCGAAAGGTCTCTAGACATAGATACAGCTCCTCATAAAAATGTTGGTCGCCGTACGTATGTTCGCAATTTGCAGTGGCTATGTTGCCGACCTATCTAATATGAGTTTCCGCCGGGATTTAATGCCAACTCCCGCCTAGGTGCTGAGGTGGGCCTATGCGGCCGCGGCTGTCCGAATTCTTCGGCAAAACAAGTTGTTCGAGAACGTATGTTGAGAGAAAGGGTCATTCCGGTGGAGCAGGAATGGTTACGAGACGGTCGAAGAGCTCCTCGCGTTTCGGGATAGGTGCAGATCGCTGGAATGCCTGTACAACAAGACTAACGTGACGATCTGCGAGACGAGGTAACTCGTTGCTGCGCCATTGACCTGGTTAAAGGCAATGAGCTCGTAACTAAGTCCCAGCTCCATACAGAACGTAACCGTAAGAATCTTCACGACGGTCGTTGGAAATCCTGCCGAAGCTAGGTAGGCGAGGATGATGCTCGTCGCAGTTTCGAAGATTTGTGATGCCGACATGATCAGACAGGGAACTGCCGCGGGCAAAAAGTCTTCTCCGTAAAGGAGCGTTATGATGGGACGGATAGCGCCGACTAGGACGAGGCAGACTCCGGCGCTCATCGTGGCTACGGCGGCTGCAGACCGTTGAACCAGCCTCCAATTCCCTTCTGAATCGTTCCCCAAGTCTGCAGACGAAAGGTGCGGTAGCAAAATCTGTGTCAACGGAAGCGTGAGCGCGCTGAAAGCTACGGTGGCTTTCTGTGCGAGCGCGTAATAGCCGGCTTCTGCCATTCCCAGCTGGTGGCTTATGAGAAGTATATTCACTTCCGAAATTGCAAAAACGAGGATGCTCACGATCCCCGCACGGGCTCCGAATCGGCACATGGTCGTCGCCAGGTGCCAATTGAAGGATTGTAGTTTGCGTGCTCCAAATCCGAGGCTCCGGCAAACTAATAACAATGCAACGCACGCAGGAAAAATCTGGGCCAGGACGATTGCAGCAGCGGGTTGCAGGACGATAGAAAAACCGCACACGGCGAGCGTTAAAACGCTTGTTAATTGGGCGACCAGCTCGAAATGGTTGAAAGCATCGACATTTTGTTTGCCGAGCAGCAGTCCCCGCGTGAGGTCGTAGGTCAATATCACCGGGATTGAGAACACCACCGCGCTCATCACGATCCACGGCAACGGAATCGACGGCAGGAGTAACCCGACCAGTCCCGTGATTGTCGCAACTAAGCCTCCGACAACGATTCCTTGCCAAATACAGTTGAAAAATATTTGTTCAATGGAATTGGGTGACCTGCTAGAGAAGTGTATGACAGCTGTATTCTGTCCGAGCGACGCGACTCGAAGAGCTGTTGATTGAACAACGGCCGCTAACGCGAAGACGCCCCGACCGGTGGGTCCTAAGAGCCGAGCCAAAAGTACACCCTTGGTAATTCCGAGCAGGGTCAACCCAAGCTTGTATCCGTAGGAACTTAGGAGTTTGCTTGATATCGTCACGAAAGCTGGCTTTGAAATGCGTTTGGATGGATCGGGGAATACTTTGCCCGAAGTTGATTCAATCCGCAGCCTACCTTGCAATTCCGATCGGATAGCTGCCCTAGCTAACCATCGTCGAAATTACAATTTCCAACAACCGCCTCATTGACCAATCGATATCGAGGCGCGGTTGCGCTTTTTCGCGAGCACTCTTCGACACTCGCTCAGAAGCAAAGCTGCGATTTCCAGTGACAGTTGGAAGCGATGCATCAAGCCCGACAAGCGCACCCAAACTTCAGAGCGGGGCCAGAAGGTCGGAAACGCGGCGGCGGAAATTTGTACCCGATTGGCCGTTTCGCAAGGCCTTAGAGCGAGCTTCCGAGCTAGTCTAAGAATCGTTCAACCGGCTCATTCGCCTGGATCGCTCAAGAGACCGCCACCGTTCGAAAAACACGGTGTTTGAGAGTTATACCGAGGCAGAGATTACGCGCCGATTAATCAAGCTCGTGCAAAGCCCTCGCGAATGCTGGGATAACACGGTGTTTGAGAGTTATACGGGTAGTAAGGCAACGCTAAAGTGACGCTAGAAGCTCTCTCAGCTCGTTGCGGTTGCGTATCCACTCTGTGGGCGCGCTTGGACATTTCTGGTCTAGTTCGGGTGGAAATCCGCTATAGTCGATACCGGCGGTTCGGACGTGGTGGGTCTTCGCTACCTCGAGGAGGTGGCTTGAGTGGGCCAGCACGACTCGACTCGCTATCAAAGACCGTTGTGCTTCAACCGCGGAGAGGTCAATCAACTTCGGGAACTGGCTGGCGGTTGCGGCGGCGGCCTTGTTGAATGCGCGCGGGTGTTGCCGGAATCCGATTCGTAACTCACTAGCTTTGGTCAGCGTTCCTAGATCCTGGATGATCTGCGGCTCCCAGAAGTTATTTTGGAGGACAAAAAGCAGGTCGAGCTCGGCCTCCTCGGTCGTCTGTGGGGAAGCAGTCAGAGCAGGATCTTTGATCTTCTCGATTTTCGACCTTGCAACGCCTTGGGCTACGAGAACGTTCGACAACGCGTTGTCACGAACGAAATAGCGCTCACTTCCGCCTTCGACGAGGCGCGGATAACTTGCGAAGCGATTGTGATAACGGGAATAATACACCTCTGTTCGAACGCCGAAGCACCGACAGCACTCGCAGGCCAGCGCGCCGCGGATATAATCTGACTCTTCAGGCAAAACCACTAGGTCCGGCCGGAGGGTCACCAGCAGGTTCTCCAGAGCCTGCTCCGCACATTCGACTTGCTTCGCTAATTCGGACCAGTCGTATCGCGCCGATAGCTCCTCTGCGAGTGTCGTTCCTATCAGACCATTCGTGTTGAGATATTCAGAAGGTTCGAGCCGCGTCCGACCTGGCGGTGTCAAATGTCTCGAAGGATGCCAATCCGGAACTAGTCTTGATGTGCACAAACCCTCCATCTGGAGCACCGGCTCGAGCCGTCCGTTGGTGAGCTCATCGTAATGAAATCCAATAACAAGATGAACTTCGGCATCGCCCGCCGAGACGTCCGAAAGAATTCTAGGCACGACAAGATCGAGATCCAAGGTCGAGTAGGTGAGATAACAGATCTTCCTGTTGACCATTCGCTAAAATACCCGGCTGAGCTGCCCAAGAGGACCCCTCGGCTCGTACGGTCCGCTCTCGATCATCTTGGTTCTCCGTACTGAACCAAGACCGGTGCGGCACGACGGAGATACCGCAGCAGAGCAGAAAAGGGACGAGGAACTTCTTCGGTCTGCCGCTCAAAACAAAAATGAACTGCGTCAGGACAAAAGCGCTCGAGGCACGCGTTGACGGCCTCAAGATACATCAGCTCTGTTGCCAACTCGCTGATCATGAACGCGCGCCAGCGGCGAGGCACATTAGAATGGGCATCAAAGAGGGTATTTCGCGCGTGCAGGTGGATGCTTGCCCAATCTTGCTCGTACGGGAGCAGCTCCGAAAACCACACAAACGATATTTGGCACGCATCCAAAATCCCCTTTGCCTGATTGGTAAGACACACTACGGCCGAGTCGGGTGAAATGCGCGGCTTCAGCATCTCGACTCCGCCATCCGAGATGGCGGCGATGAGGTAGAGCTCATTCATCCTTCACCATCCGTTGAGGGGCGACTCGTCCGTAGTGAGGCTCCAGCTCGAGCAACGCTCGAACTTCTCCGATTGCAATTTTCATTGCGGTGTAGGCAGCCTCGGCGCTTTCAAACTTCTTCACGGGCTGGAGGAGTTGCAAATGACCGCTCCGAAGAAACTCAGAATAGATGTCGAGCTCCCAAACGAAGTCTGCGTAGCGTTGACGAGGGTCGATTCGAGGCTCGACCGGCCACACATTGGCCAAAGAGAGCAGGGATGCATACTCACCGCGAATGCGGTCGACAAACGTGCTCCGAGTTGGATGAGCCGCTTCACTCTCTTGTGTCATCGAGCGGGTCGCCGTTCCGCCCAGACAATACTCGAATGGAAAGAGATGTTGTAGCGCTCGCCAGATCGCAGGGGTGACGACGATTGGGACGTTCGTCGGCCAGACAGCTCGGCGCAGCCCAGCTGGGAGCGCCGCCCTTCCCGGCACTTCTTTGTCCAAATCAAGTTGGTCCACAACTTGGAGCACTACATATTCTTCTCGGGGGGCGAATGCCGAAATAGCGACCAAGCCGCTCTCGAAGCGCAAGACCTTTCGCGTTAGGCCGAGCTCATCGAGTGTCGCCGACGCCTTTGCTTGATCTCTCCCGTCATCCGGGGAACTACGTGTGCATGCGCGGTCGAGCGCCCGTAACACTCGTAAGAGGCTCGCCGAAGGCTTGGAGACAGGCAGCCGGAAATTCTCGTTGCGACCCTCCGGATCGATCGTCAGGAGAACCCGCTCCTCTAAGTGATGAAGCACGGCGTGTGATGCCGAGCTACTCGACTTTAAGCTCGCGTAATACGAAGGAAGATAGTAGCGCGCGTATCTGAAGAGAGCATCCCGAAGCAGATCGAACCGGTCGACACAGGGGAATTCCGCAAGTTGCGTGTCGCCGATGGGGAAATCGCTCCGACTCCAGAGCCTTTGGGGTACTTTCATCGCGCCCGCAGTTCCAGGTCCGAAGCGAAGATACTCTTGAAACTCGTCCGCGGAATAAATCTCGCATTCGCCGAGAACGGGAATCCTTCGCTTCGCTGCGAAAATTACAGCCCAGAGGCGGCGAAGGAGCTCAGGCGTCACGTGCGAAACAACGACTGTAACGTCAATATCGGAGATGCCGTGCCGATACTGAACCGGGCGCCGGCTGCCGAGCTCGAAAATTGCGCACAGCTCGTAGCCGGCGCGCCTCTGATTTCGGAGCAGCGCACGAACGAATTGAGCACGCGCGACGCGATAACACGCACCCCAGACCGCGCTCGCAATCCGAAATCGATCGGACGCGATGACAGCGGATCGGAGATGCTCAGAACGTATCATCGCGCAGCTCTTTTGTTGTCATCACCAATGGGTCAAGACCTCTGCGGCGAACGGCCATCGGTTTGGCTGAGCCTCGAGATCATGAGGGTTCGGCACACCGTGGAAGTTCAATGTATGGATCTCGTCGAAACCATGGACGCGATAGATTGGATTGACATTCCGAGAGTGCCATCGGTCATGGTTGATGAGGTATTTGTAACTATAATGCTCCTGTGGCAGCAGCCCCCGCGTATGATACTTGCCCGAGGTTACAAAGCGGGAGAAATACGCTTGATCATTCGCGTCGGTCTCGGAAAATTCGTCGTAGTCAAAATCACGAAGTACCGCCTCGGCGAGCCTGCTCTCGGTATCGATGATCATAAAACTCGAGCTCATCGGGTCCAGGAGATCCTGCGCGTGCGTGAGGTCTGCTCTGCCGAGATAGCGCTCTAGAAAACTCAAGCTCTTCAGAACGACGACATCCAAATCGCAATAGATGACGTAACGCTTCCCCAGCAGATCTCGGTCGAACAAATTTACCTTCTGCCACCATCCGGGAAGTTCGTTCGGCGGGGATACGAAATCGATTCTCGGTATCGTCAGGCTCAATCCGTTCGATCGAGCTTCACCCGGACCCAGGCCGGTATTCGCTCCGCTCACTCCGGCATGGGATGCTTGATCTGAGATACAGAAAAAGGGAATCGCGACCGTCAGGTTCCGCTCGACCGCCCGCGCCAGTCGAGTGACGTACTCGCGTGGATATTTCGTGCCCCACAAGATGCATGCGAAGCACGTATCAGAAAGCTCAGCTTTATAATCTGCGGAGCTCGAAATGTTCGAGCGCGACGTGGAGGCCAGTTTCATATGTGGAAGAGTTACGAGGACGTCCGGATGCCTCGCTACGAATTCGACCTTTGCGTTCACTCCATCCGGACGTAGCTCAATTGAGTCTGCGCCTCAGGAGCTCTTCCCGGTCATAGGCGGATGTTGAAGGCTGAAAATCAGCTACGATGCGTCTCGACCTGTCCAAACGGCAAGACAGTAACACCCCGGATATGCTATGTAAAGCTGCCGCGCTAGCCACCATGCTTCAGCTTTCTGCGGCCTCAATATGAAAGTCAGTATCATTATTCCAGCGCTGAACGAAGCGACTTGCATTGCCGACACTGTTCGAGCGGTGCTCGATAACTCGTACCGCGATTTCGAGCTTATCGTAGTTGATGATGGCAGCTACGACGAAACATTTTCTCGCTTGCAGTCAATCAACGATTCTCGCTTGGTGATCCTGAAAAACCAGCGTAGCGAAGGACACGGTCGAGCACTGAATCGGGGAATCGGCGCGGCCACCGGGAAGCTCGTGTTTTTAACTGACGCGCACTGTCTCGTGCGAAACGATTGGATAGAGCAGGGGGTACTGTCGTTCAGCGACCCCAGTGTAGTCGCTGTCGAAGGTGACATCACGTACCCGTTCGTTCCTACTTCGATCCGCGATAAGGTCCCCTGCAATCCTTTCTATCATTCCTTCACCCGAAGGATCAGCGCCCCCGGTCGTGATTACGCAAGCGGCAATATCGCGTATCGGACTGAGACTTTGAGGACCCTCGGCGGTTTCAATTGCGAACAATTTGGAAGCGGTCGCGGTGATACGGAATTGGGTTGGCGGGCGAGAGCGCTCGGAACGATTGTTCACAATCCGAAGATGATCGTCGAGCACGCCGCCGAAGAATGGACGTGGCGCTCACTCATCAAGAATGCTGCGCGTTATGAGAAGGACGTGCTGTTCTTCCGCGAACAGGGATTTTTCTTCTTTCGACGCGGACGAATTCTGCACCCGAAGCTGCTGTGCTTCCCCTATCTCGTCTGGAAGTACCGTCGTATGCCGCTCAGAGATTTTCAGATGCTTCCCGCGTTCCTCGCCTATCTTCTTCTCGCTCGGATTTTCATCTGGCGAGGCGCGTGGCGGTACGGAGTATTTGTTCTTTAGAGCGCGTTCCGTTCGACTGGCACCTCAAACAGCGAAGTCTGCCCAAGATACAATCGTGATGTCTCGACTGCGAAGGATGTCCAGCCAGCGTTCTGCCATAAAATATCGGTAATCCGCCACTCTCCTTGCACCGCTTGCCGAGAATGAGCCCATTGCTCCGAGATCCTTTGCAGGGTGAATGATCAATTCACGTGGGAAGACATTCATCGTCGCCAACAGCTTATCGTAGTACGCAAAACGCGGTTCTTCGTCATTGTGCTGATCCCACAACATCTCGGTTCCTTTCGTCAGTCCGTCCCGCGGAGAGAGGTTACATCGAAGCGGAAGCCGGTGCTCGGCAGCGAGCTTGTGAGCAATTTGATAGAGCTCGGGACCGCCTTCGTTCGCTTCATAAAAAAAGCAGTGACCATCGAGGTGCGTAAGCTCGAGACCTTGTTCGGCGACGACCTCGATCTGACGACTGAGCTCCAGACGAACCTCGTCCAGATCTGCTTTCTGCATCGTCTCGGCGATTTCGCGATGGAGGTGACCATTCTCGTCCACCAGCGAGGGAACCTCGCTCGCGCGACAAACCGGGACGGTCGGTAGCCGATGATATTCTCCTGTAAGAGCAAGGTGCACGCCGAGTCGTTTCCCGCCGAGCGCTTTGAACTGCTCAATCGCGGAATGGAAATTGTTTCCTGTCGGCATGATTGAGCACGACCGAATGAAACCCTGTTTCAGGATGTCGAAAATTGCATCATCGATGGTCTGATGCATCCCGAGATCGTCGCAGTTGATAAGGAGCTGTCTGTTCATCGAATCGAGAGCCTTAACCGAGAGACGGCACCTTACTCATTCGGTTCATCGGGACCAGATTCATCCTCGTCCAGATCGTCCACTGCACGCTCGATCTCTACGACGTTACCCTGTTCGTCGTACTCCAGTATCAGATCGATGCTATTCGAATCGTCAGGGATGTTCTCGAGGGCGAGGGTTGTCGCAAACGACTCTGAACGGAAGAAAAGCGATAGGGTATCTTGATGGCTGTCGAGCGCCAGGGAGAATCGGCCAGCCGAGTCAGTAACCGATACCAGAACGCTCTTCGGCTCGAACTGCGGCGGAACTGCCCGAGCGACACTTTCGACGGTGCTGACCTGAACTCCGCTCAGAGGTGCGCCGCCGCTCGTGCGGAGCACACCCGATACATCAAGGTTGCCGCCGGTCCCGCTGGTTCCACCTCCGCAAGCCGGAAAGAAAAAGACAACGCAGGAGAGCACGAACAATCGGCTCCACCCACGAGCGTGAAACAACGGTCGACCGACTTTCGACATATTTCGCAACTTCAAGCCCTGCATTCTCCGTTTGAGCCCTCGCGTACTTTCCTCACCGGAGCAGCAGAGCGATGAATAGAAGAGCGGCATTTTCTCGAAGAATGCACGTCGTGACAAGCCATCGATCCAACTTGGAGCGCCCCGCATAAACGCGCGGAACCGCTCGGAAGCCGTGAACGAAATCGCTGTGACGTCCGCTGCTTGAGACTTTCTCCGTTGAAACCGGTCCTCCGCTTCAAGTCGATTCAATGACTCTTGCTGACTCAACGGAACGCGTGTATGAACGGGAATGAAGGAGAGATGTAAATTATTTACATCCATTATCCGCATGCGAAGCAAGCTCTCACAAACGCTTTTATTCTCAACTCTCGCGCTTATTCCATTGTTCCATGCCCGCGTTGTCGAGGCAGAAACCGAAAAGTGGGAAGCGCCTGCGGAAGAGTCTGCGAAACCGAACCCATTCGCCGGTGCGGCCGACGCGCGCACGGCAGGGGAGAAAGTTTATGCGAAGAGGTGCGCCGGCTGCCATGGCGACACGGGCGACGGCGACGGCCCCGATGCCGCGGACCTCGGCATCCATCCGGCAAAACTCTCGCAAATGAATCCTGCAGAAGAGAGTGACGGAGCTCTGTTTTGGAAGATCCAAACGGGGAAGAAGCCGATGCCGAAATATGGTGCGAAGCTGACACCCGACGAGATCTGGCAGGTAATAGTCTACGTACGGTCGTTTCGGAAGTGAACCAACGAAAAGGAGAATCTGATTTCATGAGACGTATGTTGCCAAAGCTCTGTGCTGTATTCCTCTGTAGCGTTGTTGCCGGTGCGGGCGTTGTTCGCGCGGACGACAGCAGCGCGGTGGCTACAAAAAAAGATCTGCTGGATATGAAACAGCAGCTCAACGATCTGAAGGCGCAAGTTGACCAGGGACGCCTCGGAGACACCGAATTTCTGGCCACAGGGAACCTTTCGGCTGGATTCATCGCCCCGGAAAACGGTGACTCGAACTTTTCGACCACGTTCAGCCCCATTCTCCTGTGGAAGATCTCTGACCAGCTGATGGTCGAGAGTGAGGTCGAGTTTGAGCTCGAGGATAGCGACACCGCCACGAAGCTCGAGTATGCGCAGATCAACTATTCACCCAGCGACTACTTCACGATCGTCGCTGGTAAGTTTCTGACACCGATCAACGTTTTCGTAGAGCGCTATGAACCGAAGTGGATTAACAAGCTCCCGGATACTCCGCTTGCTGTTTATGACGGAATACTGCCTGAGTCGCACGTAGGAGCTCAAATCCGAGGCGCTGCGCCGATCGATGAAATGAAGGTGAACTATGCTCTCTTCGTTGGGAATGGCGCGCGCTTGAATACCGGCGAAGAGGATGCCGGCTCGCTCAACTTCGAAAACTTCTCTGACACAAACGGCAACAAGTCCTTCGGTGGCCGTCTCGGGTTCCTGCCGCTTCCGAATGTCGAGGTAGGGTATGGGTTCGAAGTCGGCAAAGCCGGAGATCCGGAAGGCGCCGTCGAAGACGCGAGCTACAATCTGCACTCCCTCGATTTCGACTACGCACTGGATACCGCAGAGATCGGTGGTCGTTTCGATGTTCGGTTGCAGTACGCTTGGTCGAATGTCGACTCCGGAACCTATGATGCAGATGGGAGCCTCGGCTTCGGTCCGGCGACATTCTCAAACGATCGCGATGGAGGATATGTTCAGGTTTCGTACCGGCCCTCACGCATGGACCAACCGGTTCTCACCGACCTGGAATTCCTCGTTCGTTATGACCGAATCAATAATCCGAGCGATGCCCCGCAATCGACCGATGAAAATCGAACCACGTTGGGCGTCGACTATTGGCTGGAATCAGCGACTGTCTTCAAGCTCGCCTATGAGATTGACGACCAGTCCGGCGGTCAAAACAACAACGCATTCCTGGCGCAGGTCGCAACAGGATTCTAAGCGAATGGTGTCGCCTGCGCTGCTGCTGCAGAGCGCAGGCACCGCGAAGCATGATGAACGAGACTTTTTGAAATTCTAGGAAAGACAAGATGAATCTCCCGCGATTGACCCAACTAAGAAAACACGGACTTCTCTGTATAGCACTGGCCGCCGCGTGCTCACCGGTATCGCAAGCTCTGGCTGAAACCGCGGCCTCTTCGAACCGCGCCGGAACGAGCAAGGCCGCCGCCCAGAAAGTGTCAGACGACTCCAGTGAGAACGGCTCCGAGCTGTGGTCGCAAAATTGTGGTCGCTGCCACAATAAGCGCTCACCCGAGAAATTCAGCGATTCGCAGTGGGATGTTATCGTTCGCCATATGCGTGTTCGAGCGAATCTGACCGGCCAAGAAGAGCGCGCGATTGTCGAGTTCTTGAAATCTGCAAACTAAAGGATCTGAGTAGCCGCCATGGATGAACTTCACGCTCTCCTCACCGCCAAAGCGGAGTACATTCATGTGCTACTCAATCCTGTTCCAACGCACGTGCTCCCATTCGGAGTCCTCGCGCTCCTTTTGGGGATGCTGCTCAAGAATCGGGAGGCGTGCATCATCGGCCTGGTCATTATCTTCATCAGTGCCGCAATCGCTTGGCCGGTCGCGGAGCTTGGTGAGAAGGCCTATGATCGAATTGCGGCTCGCACTGACGATCCAGGCCAGGCCTGGCTCGACGAGCACTCTCATCGTGCGGCCCAGCTCATTTATGTATTTTATGTGGCCGCGTTCGTCTCGCTCTTCGCGCTCGTGGCGATGCTTCGAAAACATGCGTCCGAGAAGTTGCTCGTTCGTCTCACACTGGTGGTGAGCCTGGCAGCAGCGGGTATCGGCGGCCATATCGCATTTGCCGGCGGAAAAGTTTCACACAAGGAATTTCGGACGACCCCGGCTCCGACCGATTCAGGTTCTGCCAAGGAACCTGGCACCGCCCGCGATGCTGATTGACGACGCTGAGAACTGCCCGCCGCACTCGTCAGCGTTCCTGACTCTTCTCACCGAGCTTTTCGATAACAGCCTGGAGCTGTTGTGCCTCGACGGGCTTCGTAAGATGGAAGTCGAATCCGGCTTCATGCGTCCGTCTCCGATCCTCTGCGCTACCCCAGCCGGTCACAGCTACCAAAGTTGCCGATCTGCCGAACGGTCGCTCTCGGAGAGCCGCCGCGACCTCAAACCCATTCATTCCCGGAAGACCGATATCAAGGAATACTGCGTCGGGTTTCAGCTCCTCGGCCGCGGAGAGCGCTTCGGGGCCGGAGTGAGCAACTCGGGTGTCGTGACCGTCGAGCCGGAGTAAGAGTGCGAGACTCTCCGCGCCGTCTGCGTTGTCATCCACGATCAGGAATTTACAATGTCGTAGCTCGGTTTCCGGGGTGAACGGGCAATGAGGCGCGGGTTTTTCAGTGTGCACGGCGAGCGGAATTCTTACCGTGAACGTTGAGCCTTGGTCCCGTCCGGGGCTTTCTGCTTCGACGCTCCCTCCGTGTAGCCCGACGAGCCTTTTTACGAGTGCGAGGCCGATCCCGAGGCCGCCTTGCGATCGGTCGAGCTCGCCGCCGATCTGAGTGAAAAGGTCAAAGATTCGCGGCAGCATCTCCTGTGGGATCCCGATTCCGGTGTCACGCACTTTGATACACGCGCAGCCGTCGAATTCTTCGAGAGAGAGAAAGATATCTCCTCCGCTCGGTGTGTATTTTCCTGCATTGGTAAGCAGATTTCCAACTATTTGTGCAGCGCGTGTTTCATCCGCTTTGACCCAGAGAGGAGCCTTGGGCAGCTGAACGGTGAGCCGGTGTCCACCGGACTCGATCGACGGTTTCGTCGCCTCGATCGCCGCCTCGACCGCCGTCCGGAGGTCGATCTGATCGAGTCGCAAGCGGATTTTTCCGGTGCTCACGCGGGAGACATCGAGCAAATCGTCCACCAAACGCACGAGATGCGCGAGCTGGCGTTCCATCATATCCCGCGCACGACCGATTGTGTTCGCGTCGCCTGCAGCGAGCTGCATCAGCTTCAGACCGTTGGCCAGCGGCGCAAGAGGGTTGCGCAGCTCGTGCGCCAGTGTGGCTAAGAATTCGTCCTTTCGGCGATCGGCCTCTTTGAGCTCCAGCGCGGTGCGTCGGGTCTCTTCCAGCAGTCGCGCGTTTTCTGCCGTCGCCGCGTGAAGGACGTCTCGTTGTCGCGCCACCTCGTGCCGTTCCAGCCAAAGGTCGAAAAATACATCGGCCTTGCTTCGCAGCACATGCGGCTCGATCGGCTTCGTGAGAAAATCAACTGCACCGGCATCATAACCCCGAAATCGCCGTTGCTGATCCGCAATGCCTGCCGTCAGGAAGATGATAGGGACGCGTCGTGTCCGCTCGGTCCCACGCATGAGCTCTGCAAGCTCAAAGCCGTCCATACCGGGCATCTGAACGTCCATGAGCGCTAATGCGATCTCATGAACGAGAAGCAGCTCGAGCGCCTCGGGGCCCGAGCGCGCTTTCAGGAGCTCGAGGCCCTTTCGTCGCAGTATACCTTCGAGAGCAAGAAGGTTTTCCTCAAGATCATCGACGAGCAGAAATTTAACGGATGCTTGCTGAGTCATGACTTTTTGGATAGCTCCCGAAGATAATCTGCAATTTGTGAAAGAGAAAAAACCTGTGCATGTGGCGACATTTCGAGCGCGGCGCGGGGCATAATCGAAGCCTCTGCCTCGCCGGGATCTTGTACGATCCCGAGGCCGCCCGCGCTGGTGATTGCCTTGAGACCTCGTGCGCCGTCATCGCTTGCTCCGGTAAGAACGATACCTACGACCGAGCCACCGAGCGCCTCCGCGGCCGATTCGAAAAGCATATCGATGGAAGGGCGTGAATATTGAACCGGCTCCTCGCTCGAAAGAGAAAGCAGCCCTTCATCCTCTATCAACACGTGATAGTCCGGCGGGGCGAAATACACAGTTCCGGGTTGAAGGGGCATTTTGTCCTCGGCCTCCAGCACCGACAACTCGCATCGTTGTCGGAAGAGCTCGACGAGCACGCTCTTTTTTTCCGGGGGAATGTGGACTACGACAGCGATCGGGAAGCGAAAGGAGCGGGGGAGGAGGGGAAGGACCGCACCGAGCGCATTGAGTGCCCCAGCCGACGCGCCCATTACGATCAGCTGGCACTCCTCGCGTGGTCGCAGAGGGGAGTCATTCGGTGCGAATGCGCTCATGCGGCCACCCGTTTCTGGTAGATTCGAGCATCTCGCGAGAACTCGGTAAACGCATCGGCGTGTTTCGAAAATCGGATTGCTTCTTTGGCGCCGAGCCCTAAAAATCCTCGGCGCGCAAGAGAATCACGGAAAAGCCCGATAGCTCGGTCTTGCAAGGGGCGATCGAAATAGATGAGCACATTCCGGCACGAGATCAGCTGAACTTCCGCGAAAACTTCGTCGGAGACCAGGCTGTGATCGGAAAAGACAGCACGATTCCGGAGCGATTTATCAAAGATCGCTGCACCGTACGCAGCCGTATAATAGTCCGACAGCGACGTCGTCGCTCCCGATTTTCGGTGATTCTCAGTGAACTGCGCGATCCGCTCAAGCTCGTATACCCCCGATTCGGCCCGTTTGAGCGCGTCCGTGTTGATATCCGTTCCGTAAAATAGAGTTCTCTCTTCGAGGCCTTCCTCGCGGAACAGAATCACGAAGGAATAGAGCTCCTCACCTGCGCTGCATCCGGCGATCCATACTTTGAGCGATGGATAGGTTTTGAGATGAGGGACCACCGACTCTCGGATCGTTCGAAAATACGCGGGATCGCGGAAAAGCTCGCTGACCTGAACGGTGAGGTAGGAAAGCAGCGAATGAAAGATCTGAGGAGCGTGCAAGACCTGATCTTGGAGCTCCGAAAGCGTTTCACAACCGAAATAGGTCTTCGCCTGCTGCAATCTCCTGCGCAGCGACGCCATTGAGTAACCGCGGAAGTCGTAGTGATACTTCCCGTAGATCGCCTCGAGCAGCAGTCGTAGCTCCAGATCTCCCGTCTTTTCAGTGTTCACGCTTATCTCGGCATCCAAACGCGGATGAGCGATAACAACTTTTCGACGTCGAGCGGCTTGGCCAGATAATCGTTGGCGCCCGCCGCGCGACACTGCTCCTGGTCATTCTTCATCGCTTTCGCGGTGAGCGCGATGATCGGCAGTTTCCTCCATTCATGTCGCTTCCGGATCTCCTGAGTTGCGGTAATTCCGTCCATTTCCGGCATCATGATATCCATCAGAACCAGGTCGATCGCAGCGGACGGATCGGCCAACGATTGCTCCAGCGCTGTGAGAGCTTCGCGACCGTTTCTCGCGATCGCGACGATGGCGCCTCGTGGCTCGAGCACGCTCGTAAGCGCAAAGATGTTGCGAACGTCGTCTTCGACGATCAGAATCCGCTTGCCTTCGAGCATTGCGTCTCGTCCGCGCGCACGCTCGAGCATCTTCTGCTGCTCGGGAGGAAGCTCTGCAACAACCTGATGAAGGAAAAGCGTCACCTCATCCAAAAGCCGTTCAGGAGACTTGGCGCCCTTGATTATGATCGACTTGGAGTAGCGTCGCAGGCGCTCCTCTTCCTGCGCCGAGAGATCGTGCCCGGTGTAGACAATAACCGGGGGGAACGAATAGCAGTCTTCACGGCTGAGTGTTTCAAGGAGCGCGTAGCCGGAAGAGTCGGGGAGCGACAGATCGAGCACCATACAATCAAAAGTTTCGCTCCGAAGCTTATCCAAACACTCAGCGGCGTTCGCTGCTCCTTGGGTCGTGACGTCATGTACCTGGAGAAGCTTTCGGACGCTTTCCAACTGTACCGGATCGTCTTCGACGATGAGCACGCGGCGGAGACGCTGCTCCAGACGATCTTCAAGCTTTTTGAATGCGTCCTCGAGCTGTTCCCGCTGCACAGGCTTCATCATGTATCCGATAGCGCCAAGCGAGAGTGCCGTTTCCGCGTGGTCGTGCGCGGACACAACATGAACCGGTATGTGTCGCGTTCGAGCGTCATGCTTGAGATGATCGAGGACAGTGAGCCCCGAGTGATCCGGGAGTCCGATGTCGAGAACGACAGCACTTGGTCTGTGTTGAACGGCGGCAGCCAATCCTTCCTCTGCTGTTTGAGCGATAATGCACTGAAAGCTCATTTCGTGCGCGAGGTCGTAAATGATTCGCGCAAACGGCTCATCATCTTCGATGACGAGAATCGTTCTTGCCGAGCCGGTGAGGGTGAGCCGATCGTCATCGATCCGCTTTGGATTCCGGGAACCAGGCCGAGCCATCGCAGCGTGCGCAAGCGGCTCTGCCCTTTGCGCGGACACAGGCTTCGGAGCTTGCCGCTCTTTCACGAGCGACGGGTGATAGGAGACGGGTACCGTGACCGTGAAAACGCTGCCCTTACCACTCTCGCTGTCCAACCGAATGTCGCCGCCGAGAAGTCGAGCAAGCTCTCGAGCGATCGATAGCCCAAGTCCGGTGCCGCCGTGCTTTCGATTTGTGGTTCCGTCGGCCTGCCGAAACGCTTCAAAGACCACATCTTGTTCATTCGGTCCGATGCCGATCCCGGTGTCGTGCACGGCGAACTCGAGGCGTGAATCATCTTTGGGCTGAACCCGCAGCGAGACTTCTCCGTGCTCGGTGAATTTCAGCGCATTTGAAAGCAAGTTCTTCAAAATCTGCTGCAAGCGTTGAGGGTCGGTGACCATCGAATCGGGGCATGACGGATCGATGTCGATGAGAAAAGCCAGCGACTTTTGCTCCGCTATGGGTTCGAACATCCGAGTCGTCGAATCGACGAGGTCGACGATTCGAACGGCTTCCGGATGCACTTCCATGTGGCCCGCTTCAATTTTGGAGAGATCGAGGATGTCGTTGATGAGCGTCAGCAGGTCATTGCCGGCAGCTAAAATGGTTTGTGCATATCGTACCTGCTCGTCATTCAAGTTTCCACCGCCGTTATCGGCGAGGAGCTTTGCCAAAATGAGTGTTGAGTTGAGCGGAGTGCGAAGCTCATGGGACATATTCGCGAGGAAGTCCGACTTGTAGCGACTTGCCGTTTCGAGCTCCTTGCTTTTCGTCGCAAGCGCAGCGTTCGAACGAGCAATATCGTCACGCTGCGTCTCGAGGAGTTGATTCTGCTCTTCCAGCTGTGCGTTTGTCTGCTCGAGCTCAGCCTGCTGAAGCTCCAGGCGAACTTGCGATTCACGCAGTGCGCGGCTTTGCTCTTCCAGCTCCTCGTTTGACACGCGAAGCTCTTCCCCCTGGACCTGAAGCTCCTCGGCCTGCCGCTGCGTCTCCTCCAGGTAGTTTTGCAGGTTTGAGCGATAGTTTGCTGAGCGCACCGCGATCCCAGCAGCGTCCGCACCACGTGCGAGGAGCTCGAGCACATCCTGCTTCGGAGCATCGAGAAAGCCGAGCTCAGCGACAGAGTTGACCACTCCATCCTGTTTCATCGGCACGATAACGAGATGTCGCGGCTTCGTCCGTCCAAATGCGGAGCCCATTTGGATGTAACCGTCCGGAACGTTCGACAACATGAACGCCTTACCGCTTTTCACCGCTTGGCCGAGCAGGCCGTCATTCGTTTCGAACTCGGTCGGCGTTCCTCCGGCTGCTGGAACTCCGAACGTAGCGGCCCTCCGGAAACGCGTCGCATCTCTGACAAAAAACGCTCCGGCTTGAGCGCCTAGATAATCATTGAAAAACGCAAGCAGGCTCGCGCCCAGCTCATCAGTGCGTTTGTCGCCTTCGAGAGCGCTGGCCAGCCTCAGCTGGCCAGCTTGAAGCCATTCCTGTCTACGGCGGCTTAAGAGATTGCGATACACGAGAGAGGCCACAATGCCCGACAGCAACATCCCCACCGCACAAGCGATCATTCCGCTGACGGTTGCCACTGCGAAAGCGGCATTCATTTTTGCGATTCGCTCCAGGCGATCGGTTTCAACAGCCTGAGCCATCACCGAGATCTGCTGGCGGATCTGATCCATCGCTGTTTTGCCGCGGTCCTCGAGGACGACTGCGCTCGCAGTCTCTAAACCGTTTTCGCGGCGGACTCGGATCGTCTCAGCGAGCTCTGCGAGCTTTGTATCGAGCGGTGCTTTGAGCGCTTCGAGCCGAGCTTGCTGGCCCGGGATCTCTCGACTGAGTCGACCGGCTTCAGCGAGAGCTGCGTAGACGCGAGAGACCGCTTCTTTGTACGGATCCAGATATTGCTCCTTCCCCGTGATGATGAATCCGCGTTGGCCCGTTTCGGCGTCTTTGAGAAGCGACAGAACATCGTCGAGCGACTTCAAGATATCGTGCGTATGCGTGACCGATTCGGCGTTGTCGTTGATACTCCGGGTATTGAGATACGAAACAAGACCGCTCGCGCCGAACAGCAGAACGACTGCGATGAGACCAAGAACGACGGTGACTCCCGTGCCTCGTGGCGCGGAGCTTGCGCCGGGGGATTTCGCCTGAAGGAGCTTTTCCATTAAAGAAATTGCGAGAGTAAGTGTTGCTAAGAGCGATGTGTCGGCGAAGCTCGCCTGTGAGCGCACGGATGTCGCACGGATTGGCGATGGGCGTTGCTGCTGTGGGGAGAGCCACCGGTCGTCGAATTATACCCCGACACAGATGCCAGAATCGGTCACCCGCCTACATGACGGAGATCATGCGCGATAGGTGCGGTAGGTCTTCGCCGGGCTCACTCGCTTCGCAGCTTTCAACGTAAAAACTTGATTTGCAGAGCATGCTACCGACGACAGCTCGCGGGAACAGCTCTGCTACGAGTCCCTATTTGACTTCGGAGACTCGCCCGGACGGCTGCGGCTGGATTCGGCGATGAGGAGATCGATTCGCGCTCGGAGCTCTCTCACCTCCCTCTCCAGTGTAAAGAACTCAATCTCAATAAACGCTCCGCCCAGGAGCGCTATAAACGCGAGGAAGAGAACGCCGCCGGTGAGCATGAGGAGCACAGCCACGCAGCGACCAAGCAAAGTAGCCGGGATCGTGTCCCCGTATCCGACAGTGGTGATAGTGACGAAGGCCCACCAGAGCGCATCGCCGTAGGACTTCACGTTTGAGTTGGTCCCGCCTTCAACGAGATAAAAGAGGCTTGCGCAGACAACGAGCATGAAGTTGCCTACGAGGGTGAGCGTAAAGAAAATGGGGTTACGAAGCACTTTCGCCAACTGACGCCAGAAGTGTGTCCATCCTCGCTGGAAGTGGCGTCGCATGCCTGTCCCTCTTCGCTTGCCTTCTACGTTGGAAACGCTGCGGTAGTCGCGTTTTCCGGAGTGAATCTATCACTCGCAGCACCCTAGCATACCGTTGTCTCTCGGAGGAGAGTGACATTATGACCACAGACATAATTGAGAATTTGGGCTGCGTGGTCGAATCCGGGAATCAACACTCATTGATGGAGCAGCTTCCATGGGCAATCAGATGAAAATTGAATCAGCGATGCACCCCTTTCCGCATTCGGTTGGGCTAGACCAAACGCTGCGCGTAGCCCTCGATCTGCTCGCTTCTCACGGTATCCGCCATCTTCCGGTGTGTGAAGCCGGCAGAGTGAAAGGGGTCCTCACGGACCGAGACATCGAGTTCGCGCTCCGTGTCGAGAAGGCCGATCCCGAAGATCTCAAGGTGCGCGACTGCTACACACCGGATCCTTACACTGTTCCAGGAAATACGCCTGTCGCCGAAGTTTCGCGTAGGATGGCGCACGAGCACATTGGATGCGCGCTCATCGTAGAAGCGGATCGCGTGGTCGGAATCTTCACGACAGTTGACGCGTGCCGGGTCCTCGCCGAGGTGCTCTCGGGCCGTAAGGAGCAATGACCGGAACCGGTTGCCCGATTACTGCTGAGACTGCCCTTTTCGCGAGAGGATCGCACGGTCGATACGCTCGGAGATCAGGTTTGCAATCTCGCGGGGAGCGGCTACCCCGCGAACAACGATCTCGGGTGCCGATCCATTTTGCGTCCATGCTGTTACCGTGCCCGTCCCCAGAAATCGGTCGAGCAAGGTTTGGCTCGCACGCACGCCCCTCAGCTCCTCGTAGGGGATGCTGACATCGGACCGATGTGCGGAAAAAAGTCCGACGGTAGAACGCACGTGATGTTCCGAGATTTCGCAATACCCGTCCAGGATGAGGGTCAGTGGGCGCGCAATCAAAACCAAGAAAAACAATAAAAAGACGGGAAGCCGGAGATCTATTCCGAAAACTTGAATCGGTGCTGCGAAGGCTGCCGTTTGTTCCGACAACAATATTCCGGACAGAGCAACGAATGCAGCAAAAAGCAGCCTTACGGTTACCGAACGAATGCTCCGGCGCACACGAATGACGCCATTTTCAGCGACGCGCATACAGGAACTCCTCCACTTCGTTTATGCGCACGCTTCAGACGGGAACGACAAGTAGTTTTCTTCGCGCGTGTCGGATAAGTCGGTCTGCTACACTCCCGACGAGCATTCGGTCCACCCTGGCCTTCGGTCGCTTGGCGAGAATAAGCAGGTCGGTATCGTGGGATTCGATGTAGTCGATCAGCTGCTCGGCGACCGGCCTCTGTGCTCGGAGCACGGTCGTCATCGCCGGAAACTCCTTGAAGTACTGGGTCGCGACGGTAGACAGCTTCTGTTCTGCTTCTTGCTCGAGCTCCGTTCGAACTTCCTCGGTGCTCGTGCCGAACCCGATCCCGAATGTGGCGGCGGTCATGTCCTCCGCGATGTGCAGAAGCGTCAGCCGCACGCCCTTCGAGGTGCTTCCCCGAAGAAGGTCTTTTGCCGCCCTGAAGAGCGCCACGTCCGCCGGCATAAGATCCGTCGCGACGACGAGGTGAATCCCTTCATGCTGGGAATCTCGTGTATGCTCGTGTTCGGGAACTACGAGCACCGGGCAACGACATTCTCGAATCACGTCTTCGGTAACACTTCCTACCATCAGTCTCTTCCAACCTGAGCGTCCGTGGGTGGCAACAACAATAAAGTCTACGGCGTGACTGCGGACAAATTCTGCGATCGCCTGAGAAGCTCCTTCCTCGGAGCAGAGTGCTTCCGTGCTGATTGTTTGAGAGGGAAAGTGTTTGAGCTTCAAGCCGTGGAGTCGCGCGAGCGCTTCCGATTGATGAGCAAGATCAGTAACGTTGAGCATGGTCAACGAGGCTGAGAATGCGTTCTGGAGCGCAGCGGCCACAGGGAGCGCAACCTCCGAGCAGTCGGAAAGATCGGTTGTTACGAGGATATGTTTCACAGTTTTTACCCGATAGGAGTTACGTACCAAGCTTGATGGATCGGCCGCGATGACGATTATGAGCGCGGTCAGAATTTGAACACCGAATTCTGACCGCGGTCATAATGCGAAGCTTTGCTAGACGTGCACGCTGATTGGTGAGCGCAGGGAGTAGGGTTATTGCGGCGAAACTCTGTGCTCGAAGGAGGCAAATTGCCAATTTTAAAATTCGATCGTGCGCAGTCGATGACCGTACTCACCATGGCCGTCGAGCAGAGCGCCAGCACAATCGTGCTCACGAACGCGCTCGGTGATATCGCGTATGTCAATCCACGGTTCACGGAGCTTACCGGATACACTCGTGAAGAGGTCGTCGGTCGCAATCCGCGGATGCTGAGTGCCGGTGAAACTCCTCCCGAAGTGTATCGCACCATGTGGACGACAATCGCTGCGGGAAGTGAGTGGCGTGGAGAGCTTCGCAATCGCCGCAAAGACGGTACACTGTATTGGGAGTCGCTCACAATTTCTCCTATTCGCAACGAGGCCGGAACGATCACACATTATGTCGCGATCGAAGATGACATTACGGAGCGGAAAGAGTTGGAGCGGAAGCTCAAGGAGGCACTCGCCGAGCTCGAACGTTCGAACGCCGCGCTCGCCGACCTGAACGTGATGAAAGACAAGTTCTTGGCGATGGCTGCGCACGACTTGAGAAATCCGATCGCTCGCATCCGGTTTGCAGCCGAGATTCAGCTCGAATCGCCGGTGAGCTCTGAGGAGTCGAGAGAGCTTCTCGAAAAAATGGTGCGCGCATGCGACGCTATGATTGCACTGATTAACGATCTGCTCGACATCTCGAAGATCAATTCGGGACGAGTCGAGCTCAAGCCGACTTCCTGCGAGATGAAACCGTTTATTGAGGGCATCTGCGCCGAAAATGCGATTCTTGCGCGGAAGAAGGGGATCGAGATCGTTTCCCAGCTCGCGCCCGACCTCAAACCTGTCGAGCTGGATCCGCGCCGCGTCCGACAGGTGCTCGAGAACCTTCTTTCAAACGCGATCAAATTTTCTCATTCCGGGACACGCATTCTTGTCTCTGCGAAGGACTGCGGCGATTTTATGGAGGTCTCAGTTGACGACCAGGGTCAGGGAATCCGGCCGGAAGACGTGCCGCGCCTGTTCGGAGAGTTTCAGCGAGTGGCGACACGAGCGACAGCCGGTGAACATAGTACGGGGCTTGGTCTCGCCATCTCGAAGCGAATCGTCGAGTTACACCACGGGCATATCTCCGTGGAGACGCAGCTCGGCAGAGGGAGCTGTTTTCGATTTACGTTACCGTATCGATTCGACGCCGGATTACCCGAGTAAGTCTCAATTCAGATACACGATTGACGGCGGGGTCTTTTTTTCGTTCGGGAGCCCGTGGTAGTCACCGGAGATCAGCCCGTTTTCACAAGCGATGTGCGCCCGAACCATGTTGCAATTTGCGGGGGCGCCCCAGTTTTGCGGTGGTCCGCTCGGTTTCCCTGTCGGATCAAGCGAAGGGGGAACATACGTTGGGTTGAACTGCCACGGATACCGGTCCGGAATTCCGTTCCCGTCAGTGTCGGCGGCGTAGTTACAAACCTGGGGTTCCGGAGAGCCATAGGTGGGCCCCGGCGGCATCGGCGGTGCCTTCCCGATATCGTTGTCAAAGAAATAGGCGCGAACGAATCCGATGACCTTCCATGGATGAGTCGGATCGATCGGCGCGTCTCGAGTCGACCCGGCGACCCCGTTGCATGCGATTGCGTCCGGGGAGGTGTCGGCGATGACGGGAATCGATGTGTGCCAGATCGGAATCTGCCACGCGGGATAATCCGGCAGCTTGTTGTAGAAGGCCGGCGGGGCAAGTTCTCCACCCTCTGGATACGGTCCGCCGACTGACGGCACGTTGCACGGCATGTACGGCGGTATCTCGGAACACGAGAAATTCGAGACGTTCGGATCGTCGTAAGCAAATTCAGCCGGATATCCGCTCGCATCGTTCTGGACAAACTCTTCGACCGTGCGGAGTTGAAACTGCGAGCCGTCTGTCGGAGGAGTCTGCCATCGGCGGTTCGAGCGCGCACAGCGATTATTGTACCAGGTCCGGTGCGAGTTACAGGTTCCGTGGTCAACGATATTCTGCTGCAAACATTCGTACGGGGTGACCGTCTCGTAGTCGTCGAGCAGGTGAGGTGGGTCGAGCTGCTGCGCGTAGTCCTTAATTCCGTCCAAGAGAGCTTTCGTTTCACCGTAGGGATAGCCGTGCGCATCATCCACCCGCCCCATGAACCACGGGAAACCTAACTCTCGGAACCCCTTGTCTCCAAAGATAGTGATGATTCCGCTTCGTCCTCCGTTCAGGGCAAAGTTCTGCGGCTCCCAAAAGCGCGGATATTGCCGAAGTGGATCGTTGCCGATGTTGCGACCATAGATACGCTGCCACATGGGCTGATCTGTTGCCGCTTCCGTAAGACCACCGGGCTTGATGTAGTAGTCGTCACCGATAGCTGTCGGGACAGCTCCGTCGAACCATTTGATCGTGTAATTTGACGGATCGGTATAGTTGAGCTCGGTACAAGAATTCGCCATTTGGATGATTGTTCGGTAGGTGTCCTCGAGCGTTTTGTCTCGACCGGTGAACGGGAATGAGGCAATCCCCTGGATAGAAGTTCCGACTACACCGAAATGGTCAGCGACCTCAGTCGATTTTGGCCACGGAAAGAATGTGCACTCCTGGGACCCTTGACCGAGCTCCTGAGAACACGGTGCGTTGTAGGACATGATCCCGCCTACTGAGCCGGGGACCACATCTGCATGACCTTGCAGCCAGACGGGCGGGAAGGAGAGTGACGGAATCGGTGGATAACTCACGTCGGTTTGTGAGGCTTGGTAGCACTCGCACTTCTGGTTGGAGCCCCACGGCGCATTCAAATCGCACGCCCCGGGGGTCACCACGCCGTACCAGGAGCCGGGCAGCACATTGCAAGTACCATTATCAAGCTCCGACTGCGTGCAGTATCGATGAATATCGGTAAAAAATCGGTCGAGCTGACACGCTTCTGACGGCTGATACTCTCCGGTTGGATTTACGAGGGCGCATGCTGGAATGGCAAACGGAGCGCCGCAGAATTTATGCTGATCCGGGTCGTTCTTGTTTCGTGCCGAAACGGTATCGACAAAAAGGGTTGCGACGGGCAGACCGGTCCAATGGAGGGAGCTCTTGAAGTTCGGCACATCAATCGTGACGCGAACTGCATTTGCAGCCAGAAAATTCGGTGTGCCCTTTGTCGTATCGCAGGTTTGCCAGTTCACTCCGTCAAAACGATCGAACGGTTCGAACTTCGGTTCCACCAGCGTGGCGCTCACGTTGGTAAATTGCGGGCTGGGCGGTATGAGCGAGTTGGCCAGGAGACCGTCAGCGCTCCCGACAACACAGTCGGCCTGACCTGTGTACCCCCTATTCCAATATCTTCCGCGCTGGACACGGATTCGAACACCGTCAATCGTCCACTCTGTGTTCCCCGATGGGCTCGAAATATAGCTGATTCCATTTGTGAGCTGAGCCTGCAGCGCGGTGATGGCAGCCTGTATTCCGTCTGCGAAGGACCCGGGCGAACCGAGGCCTCGAATCTGAAGCTTCTGAATCGAGAGCAGCGCGTTGATCAGCGACTGGTTATAGCACTGACGCGTCGAGCACAGGGTTGACGCAGCGCTGACTGCCGCAGCATTGGATGCAGAGCGATAGCTTGTCGAAGTTTGTGACCATTCATTGATGGAGATGGAGAACACCACAAAGAGCACGATGGCTGTGATGAAGATCGCAGTGAGAATCAGTATGACTCCGGATTCGTCCTTTGGGGAAAGCTTGCTTTCAATCATTCGCGGAAGCCTTTAATCTGGGATCAGAGCTGTTTCTCGCCACCGGACTCGATTGCCGAGAGGTTGCGAGGGTTCGTAGATGCCCGATTGGGTCGGGCTTCCTGACGGGGAGATCGATTTGCCTGTCTCGATGACGACGATTGTGGACAGGAGGAAATCCCTCAAGCTCGGAATGAGCCGGTCCACAACGCTGCGCGTGCGTAGTCGTGCTCGCAGCCTTTACACTGCCGGCGCCGCATCGGAGCATCGCCCGTTGATGGTCGCTCTCGAGCCCACAAGAATGTATGCCGGGGAATATGTGGGATCATAGCTTAAATCCTCGGTGCTAATTCCCAGCGCGCGTACCTGATCCAGAAACGTGTTGCCTGCGATTTGCAGAGCCTGCTCTTCCGTGACGCCCTGCATTGCGGAGATGCTTTGGAAAGCGTGCGCCGCACGATTGAGGGCAGTGAACACCGCGCAGTACTTTGTCGTGACGTCACTCAAAGAGAAGATGAAAAATACGAGTAGGAAGAAAACGGGAAGTGCGATTGCGGCTTCGAGCATGGCGACCCCGCGTTCACTCGCCGTCGCAGCTCGACTATGAGCAGTAGGTCGCTGAGTTCCCATAGGTCACAGAAAGGCCGGTTGAGCCGAGCCTGGCATACATTACGGAATCGAGCGTTACGCGAGCAGTGCTTACGGTGAAGGTGTCAGGGAGCAGAACGAATCGTCGCGCGGTCGAGAGCGAGCTGAGCTCCACACGAGCTACCGGAGTACCGTCCGGGTAGGCGAGCGTCGTCATCCTATAGGAGTAGTTGTCCGGATTGAGCCCGTTGCCCAAGATGAGCAGCCGAGCGCCGTCAATCGCTTCCTGATAGCGGGCTCTGGCGATGTTGTCTTCTTGAGTCTGAGGGATGGTCTTCCGATCGGTCTCGCGAACACCAACCACGCGAAGCGCGAGTGAACCCGCTTCCGTCAATACCGCCTTCTCTCGAAACAAGTACGAGATGTCGACCATGCCCGCGATGAGCAGCGCGAGCAGCGGTGCAACCATGGCGAACTCGAGCAGCGCCGTGCCGCGGTCGTCCGATTGGAATGGCAGAGAGTTCATCGTCCGATGTCAGATTTCCACTGTGAAGAGCGTGGCTGCGTCCCGTTCATATTCCATATGACCGGATGTGTTGGGGGTACGCAACCAAATAGTCGTGCAGGAATCTTGTCGAACAAAAGCAAGGAGTTAGGGGCTGTTCTTCGAGCTCGAAAAGCCTAACTTGGTCACGCCGTTTCAGCGATTCCCGGACGGCGGAGAGGTCTGATCTGGCACAGCGCCTCGCGCAATGTTCTCCGGTAATTAATGCGGACGTGTCCAAACTCGTGATCAGAGGAGAGAGTGTGATGAGATCTAGCGCTTATTCGGTTGCGGTGTGTGGGTTGGGGCTCCTTTTGTGCGCGGGCACTGCCGTTGCAGAAAAGCCGTTGCCCGGACCGGACAAGCAATTCGTGACTGAGGCTGCCAAAGGCGGCATGACCGAAGTGAAGATGGGAGAGCTGGCTCGTCAGAAAGGACAAAGCGATGGAGTGAAATCATTTGGCGAGACGCTCATCCGTGACCACTCGAAGGCGAACGAAGAATTGAAGCAGGTAGCCGGTGGACTTGGACTGTCCCTCCCGGACGATATCTCGACGGAGCAGAAGAAGCACTTGGAGATGCTTCAGAAGCTCGAGGGCG
Source organism: Bdellovibrionota bacterium (assembly GCA_046328905.1). Lineage (GTDB taxonomy): Bacteria > Bdellovibrionota_C > UBA2361 > SZUA-149 > CAZDWZ01 > JAXLVP01. The sequence continues at coordinate 846,113 of JAXLVP010000001.1, read as the reverse complement.
AGGCGTTCGACAAAGCCTTTGTGAAACACATGGTAACCGACCATAAGAAGGATATCGCTGAATTTCGCCGAGAGTCCCAGTCATCGAAGACCGACGAAATCAAACAGTTCGCAGGCCGCACCCTCCCTGCACTTGAAGAACATCTGAAGATTGCCCAGGATCTTTCGTCCAAGGACCAACAATCGGGGGCTAAAAGCTCGCAGTAACTGAGCGAAAGGAGCGCTTCTGGTCATGAATACCGGTAGTCAGCGTGGGAAAAACATTCCACTGATGATCGCCATTCTCATTGCGATCGCCGCACAGGTGTATGTCGAGGAGTCCTCGGTGAAAGCCGTCGCGCATCGACCGGACGTCTTTAAATCGGCGGGTTTATAATCGATGCTTGCGGCTCGGCGACGGGGGCGCCGCGTCTGTTCCGTAGTTTGACGATCGACTATCGTCTGGCAAGCTTTCGAAAGGCCAAAGCACAGCTTATTCCCCATACCGCATGCGACGCGACCATGAGCAAGTTTCGCTCTTGGGGTTCGTTAGTGGCGGCCGCTCGATGCTGAGCTACTGGAAGCCAACCGAGGTAGCTCAGGGTCCAGACCCCCAGTCCGTAGGCCAGCCCGCTTGCCTTCGGATCGTTCGGAAGGGCTCGCTCGAGGGCTGCATATCCAGTTCCCATCGCAGCGCCGTATGCAAAGTGACCGGCGTAAGTTTTCCATTCCCAGCCAGGGTGTTCCGGCTCGGAGCTCAAGCCGACGGCGTTCGCCGCGGACGCTGTAATCTGCTCTGGCGGAAGCGAGTACTGCGCGTGGCGAGGCAGCAGATTGTGCATACTGTGCATGAAGAGAGTCATTGGTACCGTTGCTGCCACACCGGCGAGCGCTCCGACCGCGATGGTTCGATTACTTGGAATTGTAACCTTATTCATTGTAATCCTTTGCGGCCGAGTCAATCGATCGACTGAGGAACTGAGCGACGCGCGGTATTCGGATATCACGCCCTCGCCGCGCGACCGAATTGCTGCTTCGCGGCAGCATCTTTGCAGCTACACGGAAAAGGGCGTCGACGGTGCTCGGCGCAGCAGCATGCATGGATTCGGCAACTTTGGCTGCCGCTCCCACAAGGACGGTGCCTTCTCCGTACTCTGCTGCTCGAACGATACGTTTGGCCGCGCGGTCGGCCGCGATGGAAAAGCCGGGGAACGCGCTCATCGTTTTGAAAATGGAATATTCCGTTCGGTGCTCACCCTTGAACAGAGCGTTGAGTTGCGAGCCAGTCCTCATCAGACTTGGACAGACTGTGGTGACGTAGATGCCGTCCTGCATGACCTCCGCGCGCAGACCCTCGGAATAACCCTGAAGCGCGAACTTGCTGACGGAATAAGGCAGGAGGTGAGGGACCGCGAGCTTTCCACCGATGGAGGAGATGTTGACAATTCGCCCTCGACGAAGTTTTCGCATCGTCGGAAGCACAAGCTCCACCATCCGATAAGGACCCCAGAAGTGGGTCTCGAGCAGGGTGCGGTAGTCTTCCGCTTTCATCGTTTCGAACGGTCCGCTCAAGATGGCGCCGGCATTGTTGACGAGAATATCGACCGTGCCGAAAAGCGCGACCGCTCTTTCGAAGAGCAACCTGCAATCTTCTTCACGGGTGATATCGGCTACAAACGCGTAGGCTTCTCCAAACGCGTAGAGCGTGTCGATGGCGCGGTCAAGCTCGTCCTGTGACCGCGCACAGATCAGCACCTTACAACCGCGCTTCAAAAATTCGCGAGCGATGAGTAAGCCGAGGCCGCGCGAACCCCCCGTAATCAGAGCGGCGCGACCGTTCAAATCCATTCGTTTTCGGAGTCGGACGAGCTGCCGTGCTCTGCAGGCGAATGCGCCAAGGGCGAGATAATTACAGATGGGAGAACTCTTTGGTGTCATTGCGGCGTGCTCCTTCGGGAAACCCATGAAGCACGTATTCTAACCGAGAACGCTTGAAGGGCTATGACCCTCGCTTGGTGAGGAGCGTCTCGCGGTGCCGGTCAGTTGCAGTCGGTCATTGACGCTCACCTGGTTGCTCGACATATCCCCCCGCCGCAGACCAGGTATTGAAAGCGCCGCTGAGATTGGCACAACGGTAGCCGTTCTGCATGAGGATGCGCGCGGCGTTGTATGACCGCTGACCGCTTTGACAGTAAACGACGACTTCCCTGTCTTTCGGAAGCTCGCCGAGCCGGTCTCGCAGCTGATCGAGTGGCAGACTAATGCTCTGCGGGATGTAGCCGCGTTCGCGCTCTTTCGGATCTCGGACGTCCACTATCGTGACATCGGCGCGCTGCATCAGCTCCGCTGGGGTAATCATGCGCACGAGCCCGTCTCGGACATTCTGCGCAATCATCCCCGCGAGATTTATCGGGTCTTTGGCCGAGCCGAACGGCGGTGCGTATGCAAGCTCCAGCTCCGCGAGGTCGTCGATTGTGAGACCACCGCGGATTGCGGTGGCGATAACATCGATGCGCTTATCCACGCCGTCACGTCCGACTGCCTGCGCTCCAAAGATCTTCCCGTCCTCTTTCGAAAATAGAAGCTTGAGCGCGATTGGCGATGCGCCAGGGTAATAGCCCGCGTGAGACCCTGGATGAAGATGCGCGACCTCGAAAGATATTTCGCTGGCGCGGAGCGTTCTCTCATTCGCGCCAACGCACGCGACCTGGAGAGAAAAGAGCTTCAGAATCGCTGTGCCGATGGTACCGGAGTAAGTGCGTTCGCCCCCGAAGATATTATCGGCGATCATCCGGCCCTGTCGATTCGCCGGCCCTGCCAGGGGAATGAGACCGGGCCGTCCGAGGATCGGTTGAGTGATTTCAATGCAGTCGCCGGCAGCCCAGATATTTGGGTCTGATGTTCGAAGATTCTCATCCACAAGCAGTCCGCCGGACTTACCGATTTCAAGGCCCGCGACCTTCGGGAGCGACAGGTCGGGTCTTACGCCCATCCCCAAAACAACCACATCTGCGGTGGCGCTCCGGCCACTCTTCGTGACGACTGTGACGCCGCCTGCGGCGGCCGTCTCGAATCTTGAAACGGCGTCTCCGAGTATAAGTTCGACTCCGTGTTCGTTCAGCTCGCGATGAAGGAGAGCCGCCATCTCGACGTCGATCGGCGGCATGACATGCGGCGAAGATTCGACGAGCGTCACGTGTAACCCGCGATGACGGAACTGTTCTGCGACTTCAAGGCCGATGAAACCACCACCGATCACTACGGCTCTGGTTGCGCTCTGATTTGCGATCCAGGAATGGATGGCATCCATGTCGGAGATGTCGCGGAGAACGAAGTTCCCCGGAAGATCGATTCCCGGCAGGGGAGGCTTGATCGGAGCTGCGCCGACGGCGAGCACGAGGTCGTCATACGGTTCGTCAAACTGATCTCCGGTGGTCTTGTTCAATACCCGGACCGTTTTGTTCTCTCGGTCGATTGCAATCACTTCATGCAGTGTGCGGACATCGAGACGAAAGCGGGCCCGGAGGCTCTCCGGCGACTGCACGAGGAGCTTCGAGCGGTCTGCGATTTCGCCGCCGAGGTAGTAGGGAAGGCCACAATTGGCGAACGACACGTGGGGACCTCGTTCGAAGACGACTATCGACGACTCTTCGCTGAGGCGGCGAGCGCGTGCTGCGCAGCTCGCTCCGGCAGCAACCCCGCCAACGATTACGATACGCTTATTCACAGGTTCTCCTTGTATTCCATGGCATACGAGCAAGGAGCAAACCCATGCCGCACCAATCGGTGATTCCAGCGAAGACCAGACCCGCGCCGACGAATGCCGAAAGCCCGATACAAACCGGGGAAACGAGGAGGGAGCCGAGAACGCCAAGCAGCACGAGAGAGCCGGCGGCAATCCGGACCTGGCGCTCAAGAGACATCACCGGTTTCCTACCAGAAGTCTCGACGGGCAGACCGGCATCACGACACGCCACTGACCCACCGTCGACGCAGAAGACGGAGCGCCATCCAGCATGCTCGAGGAGGGTAGCAGCTTTGGCAGCACGGGCACCCGAGCGGCAGAGCAAATAGACCGGCTTGTTCTGAGCCCCATTGTTCTGGTGGAGGACAGCATCCGCCGAAAACCTGTCCAGAGGGATGTTCGTCGCACCCGTCAGATGAAACTCCTCGAACTCGGCAGGTGTTCGAACATCAAGGAGAAGTCCCGGCTCTTTCTGCATGCGCTCGCAGAATTCTGCAATCGAGATGTTTGCCATATCCATCACTCCTTAAATTTCTTTCTCATGCATGAAAGGATGTTTTTTATCTGCGGTTCGCATACCGAATAGAAAACGAAGCGTCCGTCGCGCTCGCTCGTCAAAAATCCGCATCTCTCCATTGTGCGGAGATGTTCCGAGCAGACCGCACTCGCCACACCGCAGCGTGAACCCAGTTCGCCGACGGTCATGCGTTGCTCAAGCAGCAAGCTCAGCATCTCCAGGCGATGAGGATGTGCAAGAACTCGTAGGCACTCGGCGGCCTTTTTGAATTCGTCTCGGGTAAGCGGTTCCATGGCTCTCATAGAGTCATTATATATCGCGATATCGCGATATGTCAAGAGGTGGTCTGCGGATGTACGAGCAAGGTTGTTTGCCGCTTTGTTCTCCAAAGGCGAGTCGTGGGTTTAGCCGGGGCCTTGCAAATCGACGCGCAGCGTCTCTGAGTAGCCGGCATCGTCGGAAACTTTGACCGAAATGTGCCGTTTCCCGCCCACGAGCAGCTCGCGCGAGAATGTCGCGAACAGAGGCACCCTCGATGAAGATTGGGGACCGAGAGGAAACGGAGACACCGGCATCATCAGTTGGACTTGAGATTCGTCAAGAGCAACAGCGGAGAACAACCGACTCGTCTTACTCTTATTTTCCAGGTGCAGCTCGAGATGATTCGAAATCAATCCGTCCGCCCGAACTTCAAAAAGTGAATCTCCGTGAGAGTGGAAGATCGCGGCATTGCTGAGCTCTCTTGACGAAAGCAACCAGCCGAGTGTACCGAGAAGCGAAATCAGAATCGTCCCATAAACGATCACTCGGGGTCGAAGAAGCTTCACCTTCTCACCGCGCAGCCCTCGCTCGGTTGCATAGCGAATCAGCCCCTTCGGCCGCGCAATCTTTTCCATTACCGAATCGCAAGCGTCAGCGCATACGGCGCACTGCACGCACTCGAGTTGCAGACCGTTGCGGATATCGATACCGGTTGGGCACACGCGAACGCAAAGCCCGCAATCGATACAATCGCCCTTTGTCCGCTGAGCATCGCCGCGCTCCAGCTTTCCGCGTGGTTCGCCTCGTCCAGGATCATACGAGATGACGAGTGATGTGTCGTCCAAGAGAACGGACTGGAACCTCGCGTAAGGACAGAGGACAGTACAGAACTGCTCTCTGAACCAGCCGAACTCGAAGAGAATCGCAACCATTGCCGCGACGGTCGCAAGAAACGTGGGCCAGTTTTCCCAAGGATAGCCGCTCATCATACCGAGCAAACGTTCCCGCCCGACAAAATAGGCGAGGAAGGTGCTCGCCATTAACCAAGCAACGGCAGAGAATGCGATGAGCTTGGTAGCTTTAATCCGGACTTTGCGGAAGGACCATGGCTCTTGATCGAGCGCCTTTCTGCGTGGCGCAGTGCCTTCAATCAAACGTTCGAGCGGACGAAAGACGAACTCTAAAAACACGGTTTGCGGGCATGCCCATCCGCACCAAATTCTGCCGAGAAGTGAGGTGAAAAAGAAAAGCGTGATCGCTAAGGACGCCAGGAAGACGGCGAGAAAGCGGGTGTCCGTAGCCCAAAAAGTCGCGCCGAAAAGGACGAACCGGCGACCCGGGATATCCAGGAGAACTGCTTGATTGTCGGCGATCGGTATCCAGGGTAGCGAGAGGTAGATGCTGAGCAAAACCCAGGCTACCTTGGTCCGATTGCGCTTGAAAAAACCGACGAACTCCGTTGGATAAACCCACTTCCGATGCCCGTGTGCGTCAACGGTGTAGAGCGTTTCCCGAAAATCACTCATTTCCTGTGTATGGATCTCCCTGTGGCGCCTTTGGATTCGGCGGGTTTGTCCCGCGGAGAGAATAAATGTACGCGGTTACATCATCGATCTCCGCATCGCTGAGAACACCCTTCCATGCAAGCATCCCTTTGTCGAGCACGCCTTCGCGGATTGTTTTTTGGGTGTCTGCAATCTTTCCGCCGTGAATCCAGAAGTTATCCGTTAGGTTCGGACCTACGATTCCCTGACCCTGCGCGCCGTGGCAAGGCAGGCAACGGGTATCGAATACTGTCTTTCCGCTTGCCAAGTGTGCAGAGTCCTTGGCCAACGCGAGGAGAGCTGAACTGTCCACCGCGACTTCTTTCGGCTTATTCGCTTGGATGGCTGCCATCGCGCTCGCCAAGCTCTCTTCCGAGCTCGGCCCAGGGCCGAACTGGTAATAGCCTACATACACAACGCCGAATGCGATGGTGATGTAGAAGAGCATCAGCCACCACCGCGGCAGATCGTTGTCGTATTCTTGAATTCCGTCATAGTTGCTGTTCAACAGCTCGTCACGATTTTTTGCCATAGTTCTGCGCCCGGCTATTCGACCTCAAGAGGAAGTTGTTCAGCTCGTACGTATGCCGGCTTGCGACCCGGCAGGAACACGTAGAACGTGTATGCCGAGAAGCAGACCAGGAACAAGACGGCCGAGATCTCTGTCCACAAGTTCGTATCGATTCGTCCGATTAGATCTCCCATAGGGTTTATTTCTGTTTGATGTCCTTCCCGAGACGTTGCAAGTAAGCGATCATCGGAATGATCTCCCGCCGTTCGAGCCCTGCTGTTTGAGGAACGCCTTGCTGGACCAGACCGTCGGTCACGGATTTCGCCTGCGCCTCGAGTGTCGACACCGCATTCTGAATGTCCTGATCGGTGTATGGGACACCGAGCTGCTTCATGACCTGCATCTTCTTCACTGTCAGGCTCGTGTCGAGATTGGTGTCATACAGCCAAGGATAAGTCGGCATGATTGAGCCCGGCGAAGTGGAGCGCGGGTCGAGCATGTGGCGGAAATGCCAGAAGTCCGGATATTTTCCACCCAACCGTTGCAGATCAGGACCAGTGCGCTTCGAACCGAAGAGGAACGGGTGGTCGTAGACGAACTCACCGCTCTTCGAGCTCTCTCCGTAACGGAGGACCTCCTCCGGAAGCGTTCTGATCATCTGCGAATGGCAGTTATAGCAGCCTTCACGAATATACAGATCGCGGCCCTCGAGCTCGAGCGGAGTGTAGGGATGGACTCCGGGAATCGGTGTCACGTTGGACTGAACCGTAATCAGCGGGACCAGCTCGAAGAGGCTTCCAATCAACACGGCGACGAGCGCGAGCGTGCTGAAGAGGAACGTCTTCCCTTCGAGCTTATAGTGCCACCCACGACCACGCGTCGGTGCGTCGGCTGCGTGCAGATCTTCCGTAACCACACTCACCGCAGTGTCGGAGAGATCGAGCTTCTCGGCGTGAGCAAGAGCGATAGTCTTCCATACGTTGAAAACCATCACCAGGAGCCCTGAGAGGTAGAGTGTGCCGCCGAAGGCTCGAATCCAATAAAATGGAATCAGCTTTGTTACGGTGAGCAAGAAATCAGGGTACGCGAGGGAGCCGTCCGGCCGAAGCTCGCGCCACATCAAACCTTGAGTGACTCCGGCGGTCCACATCGATGTGATGTAAAGGACGATTCCGATCGTTGCCGTCCAGAAGTGAATGTTCATGAGACGCTTACTAAATACGTCGCGCTTCCAGAGCTTCGGAAGGAGATAGTAGATCATTCCGAAGGTGATGAAACCGTTCCAACCGAGGGCGCCGCTATGAACGTGCCCGATGGTCCAGTCGGTGTAGTGTGAGAGGGCGTTGATCGAACGGATGGACATCATCGGCCCTTCGAAGGTCGACATGCCATAGAAGGTGATGCCGGCGATAAAGAACTTGAGAATCGGCTCTGTTCGAACACGGTCCCACGCTCCGCGCAGGGTAAGCAGTCCGTTGATCATCCCTCCCCACGACGGGGCGATGAGCATGACCGAAAAGACCACTCCCATTGTCTGCGCCCAATCCGGCAGCGACGTGTTCAAGAGGTGGTGAGGGCCAGCCCAGATGTAGAGAAATACGAGAGACCAGAAGTGAACCACCGAGAGGCGGTAGGAATAGATCGGTCGATTCGCCGCCTTCGGGACGAAATAATACATCAAGCCGAGAAACGGTGTGGTTAGGAAAAACGCAACCGCGTTGTGTCCATACCACCACTGAACAAGCGCATCCTGCACCCCAGCGAAAACCGAATAGCTCTTCACGAGCGTTACCGGAATCTCGAGCGAGTTGACGATGTGGAGCATTGCGATCGTGAGCACTGTCGCGATGTAGAACCAAACCGCGACGTAGATATGTTTCTCGCGGCGGCGCGCGATGGTGCCGAAGAGGTTTACTGCGAACACGACCCAAACGAGCGTGATAAGGATGTCGATCGGCCATTCGAGCTCTGCGTATTCCTTCGAGGCCGTGATGCCCAGAGGAAGGGTGACCGCTGCAAGCACGATGATGAGCTGCCAACCCCAGAAGTGAATTCGGCTCAGCGCGTCACTCAGCATCCGCGCTTTGAGCAATCGCTGGGTCGAGTAGTAGATACCGGCGAAGATTGCGTTTCCCGCGAAGGCGAAGATGACCGCGTTCGTGTGCAGGGGACGGAGACGTCCGAAGGTCAGCCAAGGGAGTCCCGCGTTCAGCGGCCAATACGCCAGCTCGAGCGCGATGAACACTCCGACCAACATCCCGACGACGCCCCAGAGGAGTGTCGCGATAGTAAAGTTTCGAACGATGGAATCGTCGAAGACGACTTTTTCCGTATGCGAGGTAGCCATAATAACCCGGAGAAGTGTGTTGTTCGAGAACGATATGCCATCAATGGATGTGAATGTCTATTGATTAATAGACAACGTCGTCCATTGATGTAGGATGCTTGAGTTTCGACTGGCGAACGTCGAAATGACATGAGAGAAACTCAATAAAATGGCCGCGTCGACGTCTATTGTTGAATGCGGTTTTCAAGATTGGCGGGCGGTGGGTCCGTCTGTATCCGCGGAGAACCCTGGAGCTAATCTGACATGTTGCTATCTCAAACTTCTGAATATGCGATTCGCGTCATGGCGTGTCTCGCGATGCATCCTCCCGAGAATGTGGTCCCGGCGAGCGCGCTGAGCAACGAGTCGGGAATTCCGCCGCACTATCTTTCGAAGATTCTGCGCAAGCTGGTGTCGTCGAAGGTGCTGCGAGCATCGAAAGGACATGGCGGAGGCTTTACTCTCGCTCAGGCGCCCGAGCGTGTTCGGGTCATCGACATCATCGAAGCGGTCGAGCCGCCGGTTCCGGAGAGGCATTGCATCTTCGGTTGGCGAATTTGTAACAGCAAGAATCCGTGCATACTTCACGACCGCTGGAGCAAGGTGAACGACGCGTTCCAAGACTGGATACGTTCAACAACACTCGCAGAGATAAAGCGCGGAGCTAGCGGTTCGGGTTGGTTGGTTCGGACGGAGCAGTCTCGAGCCGAGGGGATGTCTCTGATGAAGTCTCCGACGAAGCGGGCTCAGCGTGGCCCATCATCGCGCAGTGATCGTGCGAAGCGCCGGCAACACCCAAGCCAAAGTGGCCGAAAAGCGAAAAAAAACCCGCGCCGATGATCAGAATCGCAGTGACCGTTGGGAGATAACGCTTGAGCGGCGAAGAGATGAACTGAGCAAGACCGCCGACTGTCATCAAGAGTGGTAGGGTCCCGACCCAAAACACTGCCATGACGAGGACGCCGAGGCCCGCTGATGCGGTCCCTGCGGCAACCGTAACGTAGGAATACAGCCAGCCGCATGGCAGTAACGTGGAGCTGATTCCGAGTGCGAGCGGAAGGACGAGCTCCGAGCGCGAGCTTCGATGGAGAAGGGAACGAGTATGAGCGATAAAACGAGCGAAGGGCTTCAAACGGGGCAGCAGCTTCTTGCCGGTGAGCTGATTGATCCCGCAAAGGATCAGCACGGTTCCGGAGACAAGCGAAGCGATTCCGGCGAGTCCCACGAGCTCACCGCTCCGATTGAGGGCCCCGCCAAGGGCGCCCGCTGCTGCTCCAAGTGTGATATATGTGACAAGCCGTCCGAAGTGATACAGCCCTTGGCTCATGATCGGCCGGTCACCTTGGGCGGCAACCGAGACAAAGCCGCCGCACATCCCGGCGCAGTGAGGACTGCCGAACAGGCTCGCGACGAGGATTAGAAGAGGCGACATTGGAAACTCTAGCTCAATACGATGCGGGACGGTCAGCGAATATTCCAGCGGGCGATTCGGCCAACGGACCCACTGGCCATCGGGCCGATAATTTCTCCGGCGATGCCATGCGCCAGTCGCGAAACACGCCCGGTCAAAGCGCAGCGCCAGGAGTTTGTAGGCATTGTAACTCGCCGGTCAGAAAAAGTGGAGATGAGTTTTGCTGCCATGGCTGCCAGTTCGTCTTCGAGACGCTGGGAAAGCTCGGGCTGCGCTCATTTTATCGCCTCAAAACGGGTGATGAAGCGCCCCTTCCGGCTCTTGAAAGCAGCCCGAACAAAACGTACCACTATCTCGACGATGCGGGGGTTCAGGAGCGATTGCTCACCGTCCTTCCTGAGAACCGCCGTCAGGTGCAGTTTTACTTGCCTACAATCCATTGCGCTGCTTGCGTTTGGTTGCTCGAGCGCTTACCGCATTTCCTCGCAGGGGTCGAACAGGCTCGGGTCCAATTCGGTGCGGGACGCCTCGAAGTTGTGTTCAAACCCGATCAGCTCTCTCTGTCTCAGCTTGCGTCGGTTCTGAATTCCATCGGCTATCCGCCCGTTCCGTATACGCCCGCAGCGGTCGAAGAGGAGGACAAGAAAGCCGAGCGACAGATGCTCCGCCGCATCGGAGTCGCCGGATTGTGCGCTTCAAACACGATGATGCTGGCCGTCTCGTTGTTCCAGGGGTACTTCACCGGAATAGAAGAGCCATATCGCTCGTTGTTCCGCTGGCTCAGCGCAGCAATTGCACTTCCGTCAGTGCTCTATTCGGCCGTTCCGTTCTATCGGACGGCGCTGGGAGCACTTTTCTCCGGAACGCTGCACATCGACTTGCCGATTTCCATCGCCATAGTCGGTGCCACGATCGCCGGATTCGTGTCGCTCGCGACAGGCGGCGAATATGTCTACTTCGATTCCATCACGGCGCTGATATTTCTGCTCCTTCTCGGAAGATATGTGCAGCGTCGTGCAATTCACCGTGCGCGCGCCTCCACTGCGACTACTTGGGATCTTTTCCCTACTACGGTCCGATGTATTGTCGAGGGACGAGCGTTCGATAAGCCGCTCGCTGAGCTTTGCGTCGGCGACCGCGTGGAGATCTGGCCGAACGAGCGTGTGCCGTCTGACGGAGTGATTGAAAGCGGAAGCTCGTCAGTAGAGAGCACATTTCTCACCGGGGAGTCCGTCCCGGTTCCGGTAGGACCCGGCGACCATGTGCTTGGCGGAACTCTGAACATCGACGGCAGACTCCAGGTCACTGTCAGCGAGACAGGGGAGAAGACCCGTCTCGGAAAAATTCTCGCACAGCTCGAGGGATCTCAGAGGGAGAAGGCGCCGCTCGAAAATCAGGTGAATCGGCTCAGCAGCGCATTTGTTTTCGGAGTTCTGACCCTCGCCGTTGTAACGTATGCGGTCTGGCTTTTTATCGATCCGCATCGAGCATTCGACTGCGCGGTTGCGGTGCTGATCGTCACGTGTCCGTGTGCGCTCGGTTTGGCGATACCGGCGGCGGTCACCGTCGCGATGGCCGAAGCGCAGAAAGCCCGGCTGTTCATCAAGCGAGCAGATGCGCTGGAAGCTCTCGCGGGTGCCGGCGAATTCTATTTTGATAAGACGGGTACTTTGACAGAAGGCCGACTGAGCGTGACTGATGCTGTGATTACCAAAACGGACCTCCAGGCTGCCTACACGCTCGCTTGCTTTTCGCCGAATCATCCGGTCGCAGCTGCAGTCGTCCAGCGCTATTCACCGCTCGCACCCGTTCCGATGAACGACCTCGCATTGGTTCCGGGGCGCGGCGTGACCGGCGTACTCGATGGCGCCTGCTATCGTTTCGGCTCGATTCGATGGCTGCGAGAGCAATCGGTGAGCTTTCCGCCGGATGTGGAGCGTTCCATTCGCTCCGCTGCGGAACGCGCCGCTTCCGTTGTTGCTGTGTCGAAGGCGAGCGAGCTTGTTGGATATTTCGTGCTCCAAGACTCGATTCGCACGGATGCCAAAGCTCTGGTTTCTCTCTTGCAAGAACAAGGCAAAAAAGTCTTTATCCTTTCGGGTGACTCGTCCACCGTCGTTCACGCAGTCGCGGAGGAATTAGACATTCCTCGGGAGCGGGCTTTTGGTGAGCTTCTTCCAGAACAGAAGGCCGAGCATATTGCGCGCAGCGCTGCGGCTACTGCTTTCGTCGGTGACGGGATGAACGATGCCCCGGCAATGCGGGCAGCCTCTGTCGGAATCGGGCTGCGTGGAGGCGTGGAAGCGACCCTAGAGTGCGCCGACATCTTTGTTGCTGACCGTGAGCTTGCCGGCTTCCGTTACGCGTATGACGGTGCGCTTCGAACGCGTGCCACGATACGAAGGAATCTGCGGTTCGCGGTGGCGTATAACATGCTCGGTGCGGGAGCGGCGGTTGCGGGCTGGGTAACGCCGCTTACGGCTGCGTTCGTGATGCCGACGAGCTCCCTCACGGTCATCATCTCCTCGATTACGGCAAAGAACTTTCCGGAGCGCGACAAGCGATGAGTGTTATTTTTCTTTTGTTGCCGATTTCACTTTTTCTCGCTGTGCTCTTTCTCGTAGCTTATTTCTGGAGTGTCCGCTCCGGCCAGTTCGACGACTTGGAGACTCCGGCAATGCGAATCCTGAACGAGGAGTCGCAGGAAGAGCCGACGGTGGAAGAGGTGGTGGAAGAGAGGGAAGGGAAGTAGAGAATGACAGGAGCAGCTCTCTACGCAGCGTCCACCCTGAGCGAAGTCTCGTTCATCGAGCCTTCCGACGTCCGTCGCCTTGCCGCAAAGTATTCTTCGAGAGGCCCACGATACACCAGCTACCCGACCGCAGTAGAGTTCGGTCCTCAGGTGAATCCCCAGAGTTGGTCGGAAGTGGTGAGAGCAGACGGGAGCGACCCTTCGGCGGAGTGGAGCTCCGCAGCTCTGTACGTCCATATCCCATTTTGTAGCTCACTTTGTTATTTCTGTGCGTGCAATCGGATCATCGTTCGTGACCGAGCGATGTTCGAGCCGTATCTTACGGCTCTTGAGAGGGAAATAAGGGCCTACGCCGAGATATTGCCGAAGCACACGGTGTTTCAGGCGCTCCACTTCGGCGGCGGTTCGCCGGGTTTGCTGCTTGCCGAAGAGACGGCGAGATTGCTGCAAAGGCTCCGAGAGGAGTTTGCGTTTGCATCCGATGCTGAGCTTTCGATTGAGCTCGACCCACGAACGTCGACTCCCGAGCGTGTCCAACACTATCGAGAGCTCGGATTTACTCGGCTCAGCCTCGGCGTTCAGGACTTCGATTCGGTCGTGCAGCGCTCGGTCAACCGGATCCAGCCCGTTGAAATGACGGCTTCCTTGTTTGAATCAGCGCGGCATGCTGGGTTCCGCAGCATCAACGCAGACCTCATCTACGGGCTTCCTGAGCAGAATCTGGAGCGTTTTGCGAAAACCATTCGGCAGCTTCTCGAGCTCCGGCCGGAGCGGATCGCACTATACGGTTACGCGCATGTTACATGGATCAAAAAGGCTCAAAAGACCTTCGAACGTCTCCATCTTCCAGATGCGGCTGAAAGACTGGAGCTCTTCCTTCATGCACTCGGTGAGCTCGAGAAGGCCGGCTACGTCTCCATTGGAATGGACCATTTCGCCCTGCCAGGGGATTCACTGGCAAAGGCATTCGAAAACGGAACATTGGAGCGTACGTTCATGGGCTATACTTCAGATCGTAGCCCGCGTCTGATCGGTCTCGGTGCAAGCGCTATCTCAACACTGCCGGCAGCGTTCGCGCAGAATGTTCCGGACACGCTCGGATACATTCGCATGACAGAGACCGGCACCCTGCCGATCGAGCGAGGCGTTTTGCGGACGGCCGAGGATAGGCTGCGCGGAGAGATTATCGAGGCGCTGTTTTGCAAAGCTAGGCTGGACATTTCGAGCCTGGAAAGACGTCACGGAATCAGCTTCGAAACCAAGTTTGCGTCCCAGCTTCCCGCGCTGAAGTCGATGGCTGAGGACGGCTTGCTCAGTTACTCGGCAAGCCACTTGGAGCTTTCTCGGCTCGGACGTTTGTTTACGCGAAACGTCGCGATGCTGTTCGACGGATATCTTGCGAAGCATTCCGAGGGAAGCACCCCGAAATATTCTGCTACCGTTTAGCGAGGAGCGGACGACTCGCTCAGCAGCGAGCCGCCGGCTTCTGCCTGACAATGAATTGCATCTCTTTCTCGTAATTCATCGTCTCGCCCTTGCCCTGATCAGGCTTGAGCGTCACAGTGAGCGGCCATTTGGCCTGCGGATCCGCGGCCATGATATGCACGTCGTGTGTCATCAGAACGAGCGCCGATTCCCAATCGATCCATTTGGCAGCGTCCGCAAGGACGACTTGAAATGTCTTTGAGTGGAGCTGCATGATCTGACGGAGCTCCTCCAGTCCGAGTGCGTGCGGCTTGCCATCTGCAAGCCTGGCCACATCTGTCCCCGAGAGGTGAGCACCGTTTTTGGAGGGATCCTCGACCGGCGCGGCGGGGAGCTCATCGGAGAATCGAAGCTGTGCTCCGTCTTTGGTTGCGAAAACTTGGCTCTTCCATTTTTTTTCGTCGTGCTCGAGCGTTCCGCGCTTTACGAGATGGGTTGAATAGGTGGGATCACCGCTGCCTTTGTATTGCGGATTCAGCGGAGTGATGAATACGGCATCGCCGGGAAGCGCTATGTACTGCAACCAATACCGAGCGTCCTTCAGTTTCTGCGCCGTGTGAACGATTCTGCATGTACCATCGGATTCCGGTCGTACTACGATGTAGGGTCCGTTGAAGTTCATCTCTTTCTCCTTATGAGACTGTGGGAAACGAAAGAGCGGCCTCGATCACGAACGTACCCTCGGGAGTGGCGAATGGTACCGTAACAGCCGGTGTGTTCGCGAGCTGTCCCAAGTCCGTATTTTCGCCCAAGACCACTTTGGGTGTCGCCATACCGATAGAAACACCAAGCTGCGCAAGGTCACGCTTTGCGCCGCCGCAGATCATATTTGCAATTTCTCCCACCGCATCCGCGACCTGATTGTTCACGTCAGGGAAGCTCTCGCCGAGCATTCTGCCGACGATTCCGAGGATCGACGGAGCGTCGAAGCTCACCACCATGTGACCGTTGCAAGTGGTGCCGGTGAGCGGGACGATTCCGGTGACAACACCATATGTCGTGGTTTCGGCTCGCTGTGTCGGCGGCCCGGCCTTCAGCTCCGTCATCGACATCATCTGAATCACGTTCAGTGTGTTCGAGAGGAATGGATCGATTAGCTCGATTCTCATGGAATGTTTCCCCGTTGAGGGGAGCTCAACCTCAGACTGCATTTCCGGCAACGCCTTGCGAACCCCCCCCGTTTCGGCGGATGGCGACCGTAGGCAAACGGCCACGTCGCATGCCTCAGAACCCCTTGCCAACACGTCGACGACACATCTTGTACTCGTCATCCAACTGAATTTTCTGAAGAATAAGCCCCGGGAGGAAGCGAGAACAGAAACTCGGACAAAAAGTTCACGTGAGCGCCAAACCGGGCCGATATGGCCATCGAGGCGGATCGCTGGTGTATCAGATCCGCCGAAACTTCATCGCGGGGAATCCCACTCCTATGGCCGTCTCGAATATGGATAAGGGTATGAAAATTCTCGTTGTAGACGATTTCGCCACGATGCGTAGGATCGTCTCCAACATCTTCCAACAGCTTGGTTTTACACATATCCGCGAGGCCGAGGATGGGCAGGCGGCGCTGCAGAAGCTGCGTTCAGAGCGGTATGACTTCGTAATTTCGGACTGGAACATGCCGAATATGATGGGAATTGACCTCTTGCGAGCTGTTCGGGCCGACGAGAAGCTGAAAAATCTTCCCTTTCTCATGGTCACCGCTGAATCGCAGCAAGAAAACGTTTTGATGGCCGTTCAGGCCGGGGTGTCGAACTATATCGTCAAGCCGTTCACGGTGACGACGATGGAAGAAAAGTTGAATCTGATTTTCAAGTAAAGATTGGCGAAGCGGCCGCCACGCAGCAGCGAAGAGCGGCCTTCCTTTCTAGTTAGCGTCGATCCTGGCTTCGCTGGTCGCGCTGCGAGCTCTGACTGCTTCCCGGTGACTTTTGCTCGCGGTTCTGCTCATTTTGCATCGAGTGCTTCTGGTTCGAGCTCTGATTATTACCACTGCTATTCATCTTATTGTTCTGCTCGTTCTGCGGATGCTTCTTATTTTCCATGTTGTACACTCCTAACAAGTAATAATTCCGTACGACTTGATCAGTGTGAACCCTCCGTGCTGACCTGCGAATGCGCCGAATCATGCGCAGCACAATCAAAAATGACGCTGCGCCTGATGCGCGACATACGCCGGCAAATATTCAGCCGATATTGAATCGGACATGACGCAACCGCGATATTCTCTCGACTCGAAGCCGCCGGAACGCTCTCGAGTAGTGCTGCTGCTCATCGACATCATCAACGATTTCGATTTCCCGGGTAGCGCCGCTATCCGCAAGCGCGCCGCTCTGATGGCGCCTCGTCTGCTTCAATTGAAGCAGAAGGCGCGGGCACACGGTTACGCCGTCGTGTACGTGAATGATAATTTCGGCAGATGGCGCTCCAACTTCAATGAGCAAGTTGATCACTGCCTAGAGTCGAAGGCTCGTTCTCGAACGCTCGTTGAAATGTTGCGTCCCGAACCGGATGACTATTTCGTCCTCAAGCCGGCGCATTCAGGATTCTACGCGTCGGCGCTCGATCTGCTTCTCGAACATGTCGGCGCAGAAACACTCATTTTGGCGGGAGTCGCAACGAACATCTGCGTGCTTTTTACTGCATCCGACGCATACATGCGCGGTTATCAGCTATTCGTCCCGAGTGATTGTGTCGCCGCCAATTCCGAACGGCTCAGCAAAGGGGCGCTCCGCCAGATGAAAACTGTGCTCAAGGCGAACACGGGGAGCTCGAGAACGCTCCCCTGGAAGCGGTTTTCGTCGAGGAAAAGCCGGGCTCGCTAAGCCCGGAAGAGCTTAGACGGAAGAAGCTTCGCAGCTCGAGTCGCTGGATAGAATCCGGCCAGAACGGTCACCGCAAGCGCGCAGACGGCGACAATGACAAAATCCGTCAGGTGTTGCTCGACCGGTAGGGTGCTCGAGCCAAAGACCTCCGCGTTGATCGGGAACCCCCACAGTGAGAGCCCTTCGCAGGCGGCGAAGCCCAGGCCAAGCCCGGCAAGAACGCCGATGGCTCCTACCGCCGCACCCTGCGTGAGAAATACCAGCATGATCTTGCGATCAGTTGTTCCGAGGGTTTTCAGGATGGCGATGTCTCGTTGCTTTTCGAGTACAGTCATCACGAGCGGTGCGGTAATGCAGCCGCTGGCGACTACCACGAGGAGAGAGAGAACGATGCCGTAAAGAGTTTTGATCAGCTTCATTGCGTCGACCATCGGACGATTGACCTGAGTCCAATCGGTTACCGTGAGCTCCGGGCCGAGCTTTTGGGACAGAGCCTGACCCGTAGCTTCTGCGCGATATCTGTCTGTGACCGTCGCCTCGATGCCCGATATTCGGCCTCCGAGACCGAACAGCGACTGCGTATCCTGCAAAGAAGCAAAGATCACGTTGTCGTTTTTGCCGGCGTGGTAGGTGCCGACAACCATGAATCGGACCGGTTGTGGTGGCCGCGCTTGAGGGGTCTGCGGCAAAACGATAAATGAGAGCGTCGTCCCCGAGGTGGTTCGGAGATATCGAGACAGATTATCTGAGACGATGATCGGTGGGAGCAAGAGCTCGCCGACAGAGCCGTCCGACCGCTCGACACTGACCGGCACTCGGTTGAAAAGTTGTTCTACAGAGTGAGGGTCTTTGACCTTGTCCGCGAGGTGCGTTCGGGTAGACTGGTCGTCAGCAATACCCTTGATCACCACACCCATATTGATACGGTCCCGGAGGAGTGCCTGGTTTTCCGAATACGGGGTCGCGGCAACAATTTCCGGTTGAGAACGGATTTGAGAGAGCAGGGAGCTGCTCTCGGCGATGTCTCCTGTAGTCCGCCTGATGGTGAGGTCCGCGCCCGTTTGAACCAGTGCCGCCTCCGTGATGTGGTCAAAGCCGTTCAGTATAGCGAGCACAGTAACGGGAACCGCCACACTGACGGCAATGCTCACGATGCAAATCAGCGTCGCTATTGCGAAGAAGCGGTTACCGCGCTTGTTGAGCAGGAAGCGAAGGGCGACAAATCGGACGAAGGGAAAGGGCATGTTTTCGGCTCACGCAAGGCGGCTATAGGGGTCGAATTCGCGACAGTATAGGGTCTGTGTTGATTCCCGACAAGCCAAGGGAGCGGAAGGGTTGACCGCGCCGATTCACGAATAGGGGAGGGTACCTATCTGGACGAAATCGTGAGAAGTCGCCCAAAAAGACACTGAATTTTCGGAAATGTGAATAACGGAGATGGCTCCTCAGGTCATTGCTCCCTCCAGTTTCTTCTCGAGAAGACTTCCCCCCTGCAACAAGCAGTCGGCATCCCATTCGTCCACTCTACCCTGTTTTTTTCGGAGGTCTCTGTGAACGGTCAACCGAGTCAACAGCAGGACAGCAACCCCTTCATCTCAACGTGTATCTACATCGTCTGTGGAGCCACGCTGTTCCAACTGGTGCGCGCCGCGCTTGCGTGGTGGGCGTCACTTGGAGAATGGACCCAGTTCTTCGGCAAGGGCGCTCTCATCTCGCTCGTCGCGATGGTCGCTCTGGTCGCGTACGCGATCTGGTCGTCGACTGGGGCACCTGAGGAAGATCGACGCTCTCTCTTCCGCATCAAGGCGGAGCTCGACGTCGCACAAGCGGTTCTGCCGCTTCTCTTCTTCGGCCTGGTCATCTGCCTCGTGCTTGCCTCCCTCGCACACCGAGCGGAGCAAAGCATGGTCCATGGCCAGCTCAACTTCTGGCGCGACATTCTCCGATAGGAGTCGCCGCACCAAAGCTGTCGTTCTTGCCGCCGTGCACAACTGTTTTACCGAAAGGTAGGACTGATGTTGTGCCGGCTGCTTGCTGAAGGCGGAGCCTAGCGGACGGGTTGCAGTGCAGCTTACTGTCAGCGTTTATCCGGCACACATCCGAACAGAATCGGTCCCTGAGCACACTTGCATCCGGCTTCCATGAGCTTTTGCCCGCTCGACTGGGCAATCTTTTCTCCAAGCGAGCGCAACGCGCAGGAGCTTCCAACTTTCACACAGTCCTGGTCGCCGTGGCATCGAATCCCTTCAAGAGCCTGCAATGCAACAGTCGACGGTGGGGTCGGTTCCGCCACAGGGATGCTCGCGGGAGCAATGAGCTTCGCTTCCGCAATCTCGACCCGCGCGGCGGAAGGTCGGATTGTGGCACAATAGATTCCAGGGCGGGTCAAACTCTTCTCTGCGGATGCCGAGGCCGCGAACGTTTTGCGGAAGAACGGGCGGTGATCGTCTCCCAGCGGCAGCGTGCGGCTCTGCTCGAGCTCCGAGAATCCATCGAGCACTAATGACTGGTCGCCAAGCAGGCAGCTCTCGCTCCCTTCGCATTGCGGCTCGTATTCCCATGCTTCAACGAGAGCGCCGGATGCTCCACTACACGGAGGCGCAGGAAGCGGCGATGCCGTTACGTCGGCAAGCTGCGACAGATCGTTCATTTCCTTTGGAGCGCAGAGCTTGGAAACTGCAAAAAGCAAAGTTTCATTGCAGGAGACGGAGCGGCGTTCGCACCAATTTCTTGGCGGCTGTCCAGGGGCGATGCCGATGTTGTTGAGCGGCTCCTCGGTGAAAAAGGTTAGCGGACCAATCTGGCAGATGAACCCATCCCTTTGAGAACGCTTTTCAATCTCACTCTCGTTGCTCCAGCGGATCGAAGGCCAGACGAGCTGGGGTCGGCAGTTGGGACCGTTCTCTTCGCGAATTGCTGCCTTGTGAGTGGTGGGATCGAAGCAAATATACTTGTCGTCCGGAAACGCAGGGCGAGTCCCCTCGGAGAGATGTCGGAGAAACAGCGCTGCTACTGCCCGCTCGTGTTGGGCAACCGCACGTTTGTTGACCTGGTCTGCCGCAGCTCTGGGCGTAAGCTCCTTTGCGCCCGAAAGTTTCGGCTCGAAAATCGACTTGAATGTCTCGGCGAGGGCAAAGACAGAACGGGCGGATGGGCCGTCAGCCATATACTCATACACTGTGTAGCAGCGGTCGCCTGCGCAATAGCCGAGGTCGATGGAGTTTCCGTCGGTTACGGTTGTGGCGATCCGATCCGGAAGATTGAAAAACTGCTGCGACGAGAACGCGTTTCGCAACCGGTCGTATTCAGATGTAGAGAGCTCGACCGTTCGAACGAAGAATTTGGGTGTTGTGCTGGAAATGAGGGCGGTGCGGTCGGGGAACACCAGCGCCCGAATACCGGTGTCCACCCAGCTCGTCTGTTCGTCATACGCCATCAGTCCGGCGTCGTCCGCGCTTGCGAGAGATGCAACGAACAAGATCAGCACGGCTGCCAAAGTGGTGATTGGAAAGATGCTCTGAGCCTTTTGCATGGTCGCTCGCATAGACGCTCCTGAGGTCGGCGCGGCAGAGTCCGTGGCCGGGACGTGGATTTCCGACGGGAGAGTGTATAAATAGAGTAGTTTAGGGGCTCCGACAATAAGATTTCACGTGATAAGTAGAAACCTCGCTTAACGTTCAGCGGTTATTCGAGTCTGCTGCTCGATTGCAGGAAGAAACCTTCGGATCAGTTCAGCGATTTGAGGAGAGCGAGTATGTCGGAGTGCCTTTCGAACCGGTCAGTGCGTGCGTATCAGGTCGGACTTGCGATTGCATTTGCTCTCACCTTCCAATTTCTTGCTGCCAATGTCGGCTTCGCGATAGCACCGAGCACCGACCCTGCGCTGACGAGCGCGCATGTGAAACAGTCGGCGATTGCGCGAGCATACGGAGCGTTGCCTCTCCGGTTTGAACCGAACGTCGGTCAGGTCGACCCTGATGTGAGATACGTCGCGCGCGGACATGGGCATACAACCTATCTCAAAGAGCGCGAGCTTCAGATCTCCCTCTGCGGCGCCGCTGCATCCGATCAAGAAGATCGCTCGATTACGATTACGCTCAACGTGGGGAAAGATGCGGCGACGAAGCTCATCGGCCAGGACGAGCTGCCGAGTCGCAGTAATTACTTTATCGGTAACGACCCGAGCCGATGGCGGACGAATGTGCCGCAGTTCCGATCCGTAAGGGCTGAATCCCCGTATTCCGGTATCTCTCTGGTTTATTACGGCCAGAGTCAGTCAGAGCTCGAATTCGACTTCGTGATCCAACCGGGCTCGGATTCGGGGCAGATCGAGCTCGACTATGGGGGTGTGCGCCGCCTATCGGTTGACTCCTCAGGAGCGCTGGTCCTGGACACCGCGTGCGGTCCAATCCGTCAAGATCGTCCGACGGTTTATCAAGACTCGAAAGACGGGCGTCGCGTCATCGACGGAAGCTACGTTCTGCGTGGTGATCGATCCGTAGGATTTGCGGTCGGCAGCTACGACCATTCTCTCCCTCTCACCATCGATCCCGTGATAGTCGCCTCGAGTTATCTTGGGGGAGACTCTGCGGAATATTCGTTCGATCTTGCCGTCGACAGTGCAGGGGACGCCTATGTGACGGGTTACACATCCTCATCTTCTCTTCCAGGCATCAACGGCGGTGTCTATTCAACGAAAAGCGGAATGTCCGACGTGTTCGTCACTAAAATTTCAGGTGGCGGCACGGTCGTTCGATTTTCAACGTATCTTGGAGGAGCGGACAACGATGCGGGCTTGAGGCTCGCACCCGACCCAAACGGGGGAGGCATCCTTGTCGCGGGTCAGGCCATTTCGAGCGACTTTCCCATGGTGAACGCCGCGCAACCGAATCGCCGAGGAATGGTCGACGGATTTGTCACGAAGCTCAACTCGAACGGGGATAGGATCGTTTACTCGACATATCTTGGGGGCGACGACGCTGGAGGTGGATCCGTTTCGAATGATTCTGCGAACGGGCTGGCTGTCGATACGTCAGGGAATGCATATGTCGTGTTCTATACCGCCTCACCCACAATGACCCATCTGACGAAGCCGGGTGCCATTGCTAGTGGGCTTCCTTGCGCCGGATGTGTCGATGCGTACGTGGTCAAGCTCGATCCGACCGGGCAGGTGGTGTACGGAACTTATTTCGGCGGAAGAGGGGTGCTGCCGGATGACCTCGCGATTGATTCTACGGGCGCAGTGTATCTGACCGGGCAATCAACGGGAAACTTCGGTTTCGCCGTGCCGACGCCGGGCGCGGTGACGACCTATCGCGGCGGTCAGTACGATGCGTTCGCTGCAAAGATCAATCCTACCGGGACTGCTCGTGTCTACGCGACCTTTCTCGGCGGTACGCGTGGAGAAGTCGGTCACGGAATTGTCGTGGACAACGGCGGAAGCGCTTATGTTGTCGGCAGCACTTCTTCGTCCGACTTTCCGACCGTCGGTGCGTTTCAGCCGAATAACGGCGGAAGCGCTGATGCTTTCGTCACCAAGCTTACTCCCACTGGAATGGGCTTCGTTTACTCCACCTTTCTCGGTGGGCAGTTTAACGAAGAGGCGCGCGCCATCGCCGTCGATGACGATGGAAACGCCTATGTCGTCGGCAGCACGGAATCGCCAGCGTTTCCGATTTATAAGGAATTTCAACGGCTGAACGGTATCGATGACGGATTTATCATCAAGTTGGCGCCGACTGGTGACAAAGCGGTGTATTCGAGCTTCCTCGGCGGCGAGGGAGCGGATGAGGCTCGCGGTGTGGCTATCAGCGGGAAGAGCGTTTTCATTGCCGGAATCACCAATTCTACGACGTTCCCTCTCAGACAACCGTTCCAGGCAGCAAACGGCGGTGGATGGGATTGCTTTCTCGTTCGCTTAGGAGAACCGGGATTTTTCCTCCGCTAAGGAGAGTACCTTGAGCTCCACGCGTGCGGGATGATCTCAATTCGTGGCGCGCAGAACCCATCGTCGCAGCCCTCGCGACAAATCGATCACTGGTGCGACAAATTGCCGCATTGCAATTCGTTGGAGTTCAATTAATGTCCTCTCGTGGTTAGATATGAGGAGCATTGAACATGAGAGGATTTCGTTCGAAGATCAGCACGTTGGTTTCTTTTGGCGCCGCTATTATCGTCAGCGGCTCTTCCGCGCTTGCTTGCGATCTTTGCGCCATCTACAGCGCGCAAAATATGAAAGACTCGCAATCAGGCTCGTTCACGGTCGGCGCAGCCGAACAGTTCACGAGCTTCAATTCGGTCCGGCTGAACGGCGACTGGGTGCCGAATGAAGCGCACCAGTCGCTGTCGAGCTCAGTGCTCCAACTCTATGGTCGCTACGATTTCACCGACGCGTTCGGCGCGCAAATCAATCTCCCTTACATCAACCGTCATTTCAAACGCCCTGAGAACGGGGAGCTTGCAAAGGGAAGCGAGTCCGGTATCGGCGATATGTCTGTCCTCGGGCTTTACACTCCGGTGAGGGTTTCCGATGGAGACTTCTTCGCGCGACTTTCGGTACGAGGTGGGCTCAAGCTACCGACCGGCGATTCCGGTCGGATCGAAGAGGAGACCGAAGAAGGCGACGCAGAGGCAGCTGCCAGTTCTCCGGATGCCGAGGAAGAGATGGTTTCGATGGTGGCGCATGCGGGTCACGACCACGGCGGCTCGAGTGAGACCCCGAGTGGTATCCACGGGCACGATCTGGCTCTGGGAAGCGGGTCCATCGATTATATCCTCGGCACGACCGGCTTCATCGAAGATGGAAGACTGTTCGGGGTCGTCGACGTACAGTACGCGATCCGCACGGAAGGAGACTTCGACTACCGTTACCAAAATGATCTTGCTTGGAGCTTGGGTGCCGGAGCCTATCTGCTCACCGAGCACGAAGCCACCATATCGCTGAAGGCAAATCTTTCGGGCGAGTATAAAGGCATGGACATCTTCGACGGGAACAAGGCAGAGGACACCGGAATGAATTCGATGTTCCTGGGACCGGAGATCGGGTTTACCGTCGGTGAGAATATCTTCGGTTTGCTCGCCGTGGATCTTCCTTTCCTGCTCGACAACACCTCGTTTCAAGCCGTGCCGGACTATCGGTTGCGGTTCGGAGTGACGTACCGATTTTGAACACCCGCCCGCTCTGGCAGGGGAACTGGAGTTATCTTGCCGCTTGCTCCAGCGCGCCGTCAAAAGGAATCGCCGTCTTGGTCGGGTCAATCAGCGGTCCGAGCTCGTACACATTTCGGTAACCGTAAGTATAGAGTGCGGTGAACGTCGACAAATTGAGCGAAGCGGAGGGCAGCTTACTAGCGAACGCAATCGGTGAGTTCGCCACGTTATTGTTGCAATAGATCAAAACCCTAGTCTCCTTCGACGGGATGATCTCCGCCAGCGCTTGCGCTGTGAATTCAGTAAACGGAAGGCTGCGCGCACCTTTGATATGAAGCTGCTCGTAACGATTGGCGCTTCGTGCATCGAGCACAATCGTATTGGGATCGTTCGCCATCGCCACGAACTGCTCTTCGGTCAAGCGGCGTTGTTCACGCAGTATCAGTGATTGTTTTACGTCGCTCGCGAATCCCGGGGCATCAATCAGCCGATTTTCGATCGGCTCTGCGAGCACCGGTGTTGCGAGAGCGAGTGAGAGCACGAAAAAGCGGAAACACAGACTGGGCTTCATAGTATTTCTCCTCTCCACATTATGAATGAGAGGCCCTCGGTGCGCCACGTCGCTTGGTAGTGTTTACACAAGATTTACAGAGCCGGGTGAGCGTTCGCGAAACCTATTTTTCGAACCGGCCGAGCGCTTCGAGAAGCTGCGCTTTCAGGATGTCGTAAGAGAATGTCGATTCGTTTTTCAGCGCTTTTTCGAGCGCCTCGAGCTGAGCCCAATACGGCTCAGCGATGGTGACGAACGGCCGGCGGGTGGAGACATGCTCCCAGCTCTCGCGCAAGGTCATGCCGCGGACAAACGTAAGGTAGCCCACAACGACCGTAGTTGAGCGATTCTGTCCACTCCGACAGTGAACGAGAATCTTACCACCTGCCTCTCGCGCCCTCTCGATGAACGCAAAGCAATCGGGAAACACTCTGCGCAGGTCGGTCTCGCCGTAATCGGAAAGCGGAATGTGAAGCACCTCGACGGCAGAATCTTCCTCGAAGCGAATTCCCTCCTTCACGTTGAGAATGTGGGTCACACCAAATGTCCCGCGAGAGCGCTCGGTGAGCATCTCGCGATAGCTGGAGAGGTAGAGGAAGTCGAGAATCTCGGTGGCGGCGGACATACTAGTGTATCGGGTCCGACGGCGCTCGGCTTAATGGACGCGTTGCGGGGGGTGTGAAAACCAGCTCGCCGCTCGGCAGATCTGGCATCATTGCGGCTGCAAAACTCGGCCGCAAGAGTTGGAGGCAAGATTCGGCTTTCAGGATCAGACCGAAGAAGAGAAGAATGCCCTGGGTGAGACTCGAACTCACACGCGGTTAAGCACACGGCCCTCAACCGTGCCTGTCTACCAATTCCAGCACCAGGGCAAATGCAGCGAACGCTGCCTTACTTAGCTGTCCCAGCAGGTGCGTTGCTTTCAGCTCCGGCCGGAGGGTTTTTGGCCGGGACTTCTGCGGGCGCTGCTGCAGGCTGAGCATCTGCTTTGGGAGCTTCAGCGGGAGCTGCGGGCGGCGCCGCGGGAACACTATCTTGAGAGCTTGGAGCTGCGGGAGCGTTTGGCGCGGCTGCGGTATCCGTTACGGTGCCGGCTGCTGTTCCGCTCGTTGCACCTGCGCCTGCCTGGGCTGCTTGGCCGTCAGCTGGAACTGCCTTGTTCTCCGTCGCGGGCGCAGCAGGTTGTGCGATCGGCGCTCCGGTGTTCGCATCAAGCGGAGCAGCGGGCGGCGGAGTCGTCTCAGGCATGTTTTGAAACAGATTACCCGAGTTGACGATTCCAGGACGTCCACTTTGCGCGAGGAACACCGAGGTGCACATGAAAATGAAAGCAGTCACCGTTGTTACGCGGGACAGCAAATTGTCGGCGCCGCTCGCACCGAAAAGTGTGTTGCTGCCGCCACCGAAGGTAGCGCCCATGTCAGCACCTTTCCCCTGTTGAAGGAGAACGATCAGGATCAGCATCGCACAGACCGCGACGTGAACGATGGTAACTAACGTAAGCAGCACTTTACACCCAAAAAAAGTCCAATTTGCGAAAGCGAACTAAGCCACGAGAACACTCTCGTCGTCAAGAGCGGAAGAGACGTTCTTCTGCTCCGACGACCGAAAGTCGTCGAACCTTATTATTGCTGCGCCGAGCGGCCCCGCTTGATAAGTTCGGCAAATTCATCGGGTTTGAGGCTCGTTGAGCCGACCAGCGCTCCGTTGACATCTTTCTGCAGCATAATCGCGCTGATGTTGTCGGGGGTCGTCGAACCCCCGTAGAGGATTGGAACCGACTGCCCAGTGGCATCGAAGAGGTCACGAAGCACCGACCGAACCGTGTGATGGACGCGCGCCACGATGTCGGGCGTTGCCGCTCGGCCCGTGCCGATTGCCCACACCGGTTCGTACGCGACTACAAGCAGCTTTGCCTCTTCATCGTTCAGCCCTTTGAGTGAGCCGCGGAGCTGCTCTCGAACGATCCCAGATGCCGCGTCGTTATCATGCTCGAAGTAGAGTGCCTCTCCGACGCAGACAATCGGACGGATGTTGTGCTTGATCGCGTTTTTCGCACGGCGCGAAACAAATTCGTCGGTCTCGCCGTATACCTGACGCCGTTCCGAGTGGCCGACGATCGCATAGCGAACACCGAGCTCACGGAGCATTACCGGCGAAATCTCACCGGTGTGTGGCCCACTGTCGAGCCAATGCACATTTTGTGCGCCGACGGCGACGCCCGGGGTTGAGCCCAGAGCATCGGCGACGGCAGCAATTGCGGTGTATGGCGGTGCGAACACCGCGTCGATCACATTGCCGTCTCGTGCCGTGAACGCGTTGCGAAACGATGTCGCATAATCGCGCACGGCCGAGCCGGTCATGTTCATCTTCCAGTTGGCGACGAAGAGCGGGTGCATCGGGCGCTACTTCATCAGCTTCATGATGTCGATCATGCGATGCGAGAAGCCCATCTCGTTGTCATACCACGAGAGCACCTTCACCATCCGAGAGCCGATGACCATCGTTGACGGAATGTCGACGATTGACGAGGCCGGATGTCCTTTGAAGTCGATGCTGACGAGCGGCTCTTCACTGATTGCGAGAACGCCTTTCAGCGGACCGCTTGCAGCTTGAACGAGAGCTTGATTGACCTCTTTCGCGGTTACGTCACGTTCAACTTCGCAAACGAAGTCGACGAGCGAGACGTTCGGAGTCGGCACGCGAATCGCAAGGCCGTCGAGCTTGCCTTTCAGCTCAGGAATGACGAGCGACATCGCCTTGGCGGCCCCGGTCGAGGTCGGGATCATCGAGAGGCCTGCAGCTCGCGCGCGACGCAGATCCTTGTGCGGTAGATCCAAAATTTGCTGATCATTCGTGTACGAGTGAATGGTGGTCATCAATCCGCGAACGATCCCGAAGTTCTCGAGGAGAACCTTCGCGACCGGCGCAAGGCAGTTCGTCGTGCAAGAGCCGTTCGAGATGACGTGGTGCTTAGACTTGTCGAACTGCTTCTCGTTTACGCCGCAGACAACAGTGAGGTCAGCGTCACCGGCGGGAGCGGAGATGATGACCATCTTTGCGCCTGCTGCGAGGTGCTGAGCCGCGCCTTCACGTGAGGTGAACTTCCCTGTGCACTCGAGAACGACATCGACGCCGAGCTCTTTCCAAGGAAGCTTCGAAGGGTCCTTCTCCGCAGTTACGGTGATCTTCCGATCGTTGATGATCAGCGCCTTGTCGCCTGCCGCAACCGTACCGTCGAATTTCCCGCTAATTGAGTCGTATTTGAGTAGATGAGCGAGAGTTGTTGCATCCGTTATGTCGTTAACTCCGACGAGCTCAACGTCGGGGACTCCGACGGCAGCTCGAACGACGTTTCTTCCGATTCGGCCGAAGCCATTGATCGCGTACTTAATGCTCATAACGATTTTGTCCTTGTATAAAACGTCACAGTGCAACAAACATTGTTTCGGTGTAAAACGGCGGCCCAAGCGGGGAACCCCTGAGCCGACAGCTGGATTCGTTCAGCTTCGGCTTCGAGCTCGGCTCCCGGGTCTGCGGCCGTTATTCGGCTAGTCTGCATACGAGGTCGGCCACATTTGCCGGTAGGCCTCAATTATGCGGGTTGGCCTCTTTAAGCGGGTAGGACTCTTACGCGGGTGGGACTACATCCAGGCTTCTCTTCAGTGAGATCGTCTGTCCGTTACTCCCTTGCGCGACAGATATTGCGCCGAGGGAATTTGCGACAGAACAACGCTGAGAGAGCGCCGTAGCAGCCCTTCGCCGCAGAGGCCCATCACCGAAGAGACGATGCCGTCCGCGAAACAGGTGGCGATTGCTAGACACACGAAAGTTTGTGCCGGGCATCCCCGTCATTGTCCCTAGCATATTCGCCAGGGCCAATAAACCGTATGCGTGGAGCACACGCAAGAGAATGAGAATGCGGCGAAAACCCTACGGTGGAAATCGCGGCGCGAAATCACTTTCGCGGAGTGCTCCAAATCTTGCCGTATGAGGTGGCAGGCGACACGGCGAGACTGGAATAAGGATTTTTGCAGAAGTTAGTTCGGAAGCTCAGAGGAAGGCATGTTTGTCCCAGGTCAGTATTTCGTAGCTCCATGGTTAATCACCGAAGACGCAGTGAGTCTGCCGAGCGGCTCGGCTGAGCCCGTAGCCGAAGTGCATCAGCACACGGTTGTCGATTTGATGATGGGCTCGGGCCCTGTGGTCCGATTGGTCCTCATCATTTTGCTGATCATGTCAGTCATCACGTGGGGCATTGTCATCACCAAATGGCTGCAGATGCGTCAGGCGAAGCGTCAGAGCAATAAATTTTCGGACGTATTTTGGAGCAGCCGGAACTTGGCGCAGATCACCGAGGCGGGTCAGAAGCTTACTTCGAGCCCGGTCGCGAAGGTCTACGGCGCAGGCCATCGGGAGCTGACCCACGTAGTGAAGGCACACGAGGGAGGCGGCGAGGGGAGTGACTTCGCGGATCTCGACAACATCGACCGCGCGCTGAAGCGTGCCAAAGCGGAAGAGATCACCAAGCTAGAGCAGGGAACGATGTTCCTTGCGACGACCGCGTCAGCAGCACCGTTCATCGGGCTGTTTGGAACAGTGTGGGGGATCATGAATGCCTTCATGGGTTTGAGCTCCGTAAAAAGCAGCTCGATTCAGGCCGTGGCGCCGGGTATCTCGGAAGCTCTCATCGCAACCGCCATCGGTCTCGCGGCCGCGATCCCAGCGGCGATCTTTTACAATTATTTTATGCAGCAGGTCCGGCTTCTGTCCCGAAATATGGACATCTTTTCTGCTGAATTTTTGAACATCGCTCGGCGTCATTTCTTGAAGTAGCCGCTCTGAGGTTTCCCCTATGGCATTCGACGATTCGGGCGGCGAAGGCGGAGCGATATCATCCATCAACGTAACCCCGTTGGTGGACGTGATGCTCGTTCTCCTCGTGATTTTTATGGTGACAGCTCCGATTCTTCAGCAGGGCGTTGAGCTCGAGCTGCCGAAAGAAACGATTTCGCCGATTGAGGGCGAAGGTGAGCAGCTCGTCGTTTCGATTAACAAGAATGGAACGATATTCATCGGGCAGAACAACGAAGTGAAGCTCCCGGAGCTCGGGCCGAAACTTACGGCTATCATTGCTCGAAGGCAGGACAAGCGCGTGTTTATTCGTGCGGACAAGAATGTTTCTTACGGAGCTGTGATGGGTGTGATGGCGTCGATGCGCCGAAACGGTATTTACAAAGTCGGTTTGATCACGGAACCGAGCTAGCGGCTCAAACCTATGCGCCCTGACGCGCGACAACAGCTCCCTTTCTACGTCGGTATCATCACCTCTCTGGTGGCGCACGTCGCGCTCGCCTTGATAACCATTATCATGCTGCAGAACTCCGCCGCGCGGGCAGCCAAGGTCAGCGAAGTTTTTTCAGTGACCCTCGAAGGTGGTCAGAACCTCGGCGGCTTTTCTCAGGTGCCGAAGGAAAACGCGAAAAAGATCCTGACTCCGGAGCCGAACCAGGAGCCTGAGGACGCGACACCGGCTGATCGGGAAACCAGCCAGAAGGAAACGCAGAAAGAGAAGGTCAAAGAGCCGGAGACGAAACCGGAAGAGAAGCAAATAAAGCTCACGCAACCCTCTGCCGTTGACGACCCCGCGAAGCTGCTCGAAGCGAAGAAGCTCGAAGAGCTGAAAGAGAAAAAGAAAGAGCAGGAAGAGAAAGAGAAGAAGGAAAAAGAGAAGAAGGCCAAAGAAGAGGCCGACAAGGCGAAGAAGCTCGAGGAAGAAAAGAAAAAGGCCGAGGACGAAAAGAAGAAGGCCGACGAGCAGAAAAAGAAGGAAGAGGAAGACAAGAAGAAGGAGCGACAGATCCGGGACAAGCAGCTCGCGGAGACACTGAAACGCCTCAAGAACCAGTATGAAGGCGAATCCGCGGACGCGGGCGGCAAAGGCTTCGGCGCTGCCGCGGTCGGCGGAAAAGGAATGGGCGGCGGAACGCTCAGCAGCCTCGAAAAGATCGGTTACAGCAACGCGCTGCAGCGTCACGTGAAAGAGGGCTGGCGCTGGCTGAATAACTCTGATCGCTTAATCGCCAAAGTCGAAGTGAATATCGCTCCGGACGGCAAGATCGAGAACGTCAATATCATTCAGAAGTCAGGCAATTCGAACTTCGACGACTCGGTGGTGCGCGCTGTGTTCAAGGCCTCGCCGGTTCCGCCGGCGCCCGAAGCGCTGTACGAAGAGTTTAAACATGTCGTGTTCACATTTGATTCTGCCGAATAGCTGCTGGCTCCGAGCATGGTCTACGATGTCGGAGGTATCGGGTAGGCGGTGGACGTGGTAAGAGGGACCAAAGTCAGCGCCGGCTTCTCGGTGTGCTGCGGAAGGAAACGGTAGGAACTATGAATTCGAGAAAGACTTTCTTCTCCGGCTTATTCATCGCAGCGGCTTTCGCCGTCGTCGGCATGGCCTCTTCCGCATCGGCCCAGACCGACATCCGGATCACCAAGCCGACCTCAGGATTTCCGATCGCAATTCCGCGGCTGTGCGACGCTGGGGGTGGTGCAGAGCAGGCGGCAAAGATCGCCGAGACGATCGCGAAAGACTTAGAGCTCTCCGGATTGTTCAACGTCATCAATCCGAATTCGTATGTTGAGGCACCGGGGAAATGCTCAGCCCCGGATAAGGTCGTTTATTCCGACTGGTCCGTTATCGGAGCGGAAGGTCTCGTGAAGGGTGAAGTTCAGGCTTCGGGCGCAGGCATCGAAGTGCGGATGTACCTTCACGATGTCCTGCAACAAAAGTCTGTTGTCGGGAAGCGATACGAATCAGGTGCAACTGACTCAGCACGAATCGCGCACAAGTTCGCGAACGAGATCGTACGTTTCTTTACCGGCGAGCCTGGAATCTTCGGTACCCGGATTGCGTATGTCTCGCGTGTCGGACGCTTCAAGGAGCTGTTCGTGATGGATCTCGACGGCTCGAACGTGCGTCAGTTGACGCACGACAACGGACTTGCGATGTCGCCGGCCTGGTCGCCGTCAGGTGATCGGCTCGTCTACACCTCTTATCGTTCGCGCAAACCAGACCTGTATTTCATTTCGCCGGAAGGCGGCGGTCCACGTCAGGTTACCGAGCGACAAGGCCTGGAAATTGGAGCGAAGTTTACTCCCGACGGCGGCGCTATCGTCACGTCTGCTGCGATCGCGGGTGTCTCTAAGATCGCGCTGCTCGATCTCAACGGGCGACTGCTCCGAAAGCTCACCGAGGCTGGTGATGCGATCGACGTTTCTCCTTCATTTTCGCCTGACGGAAGTAAAATCGCATTCTGCTCCAACCGCGCAGGCGGTCCGCAAATTTATGTGATGTCCGCAAGCGGTGAGCCTGCGACGCGGATCAGCTTTGCGAACAGCAACTATTGCACTTCGCCTGCATGGAGCCCAAAAGGGGACAAGATTGCATTCGTCTGCCGCGCGGGTGGAAACCAACTTTTCCTGACCTCACCGAGCGGTGGTCAGGTGACGCAGCTGACATTCGCAGGCGACAACGAGGATCCGAGCTGGTCGCCCGACGGGCGTTTCTTAGCTTTTAGCTCAAATTTGGGAAGCGGTCCGCGGAATATTACAATCCTGTCGCTTCTCGGCGGCTCTCCGCACAAGGTTAGTTTCGCTCGCTCGGAAGACAGCGCTCCCGCGTGGTCGCCGAGAGCAGATTAATCGTTTCATCAGCGGCGCAAATAGTGCGAACTACTGCAACTTTATGTTGCCTGTAGTTAGCAACTCCGCTATGAAGGGGAACTAGAGAAACCCCAGGATCGATACGAAAGACCGCTTTTGTCAGTAGGATCCGTTCCCGAATCCATTTCCGGGCGGAACCGATCAAAGTGCAGCTGTAGTTATCGTTTGTACCGTCAGTTTTTTGGACGAGAGAAAACGTCTCCGCTCGAAATTTTTCGGGCGGGTTGTTCGCTCTGTCCGAGCAGCGAATCCGTGCGCTGAAATCTGTTGCCAGCATGTTCTCAAGCTGTCACAGCTCTCGAGGTGCAGGAAGTTAAGCGGGCAGGTGATAGCAGTGAGATGCAGCAACGCATCTCGAAGTAGTTCGCGTTCTTGAGCTAATCTTTATGCAGTGTGTTTATTAATAAGATCCAAGTAACAGCTAAATTGAACTGTAGGAGGAGCTGATGCGTAGGGTTCGTTTCGTTTTGTTAGTATTATTGACAGTATCTTTGTTTGCTTGCTCGAGCTCGAAGGGCGGGCAGTCACGACCCGGCGATGAGCTCGATAAGGCCGGCGACGGCAACATTCCGCTCGCGAACGCGGGTTCTGAATTGACGATGATTCACTTCTCGTACGATTCGTCGTCTCTCAGCTCGCAAGCTCAGGGCACTCTCCGCGATGACGGAAAGTGGCTGAACGACAATCCGGCAAAGAAGGTACAGATCGAAGGTCACTGCGATGAGCGTGGCACCAACGAGTACAACCTCGCTCTTGGCGAGCGTCGTGCACGGGCTGCTTACGACTACCTTCGCAGCCTGGGTGTAAAGAAGGAGCAAATGAGCACCATCAGCTATGGTGAAGAGCTCCCGCTTGATCCCGGACACGACGAGTCAGCGTACGAAAAGAATCGCCGAGCGCAGTTCCGGGTGAAGTAACCCTGGGCTTCGCCATTCATGCGAGCTCGTTCCCGCTGGGGAACGCTCGCATGGAGCGATTGCTGTCTGAAAGAGGCAGCGTGCGCCATATTGGCCGGATGATGTCGACGGCATCATCCGGCAGCACACCCCCCTTTCGACATCTTCGTTGGCTGTCATGCGCTGACGCATGACGCTTTGAGAGGCCTCTTCAGTTAGAATGAAGGGGCCTTTTGCATTTTCGCCATTTGTAGTTGCCGGCACGCTCATCATCGGCGTGCTCTGACCGTTTACTCTCGATCTTCACGAGGACAGCTATGTCAGTCACTTCTCTCATCGGCCGCCGCTCCGCTCGCATCCATTCGCTGTCGACAACCGCGCTGAAGGTCGCCGGCGGATCTGCCTGTATGATCATTTTGCTGAGCGGCTGCAGTGACAGTAATCGGGTAGAAAAGCTCGAGCAGCAGATGAAGCAGACGCAGAGCGCAATCTCCGACATGCGCGGCATCCAAGCAGACCAAGGTTCTGCGATCAACCAGATCCGAGCTGAAGTCCGCACGTTGTCCGGCAAACTCGAAGAGATTCAACACAGCTCCCAAGGCAAGACTCAGGAGCTCGAGCAAACGATCAGCCAACTCAAATCCCGTGTTCCACCTCCGGCCGGAGTTCCGGAAGAGCTGCTCAATCAGGATGAAGAGAAGATCGGTCCACTGAACGGAGACGCGGCAGATTCCTTCAAGAAAGGTCTCAGCCAGTTGCGAGCGGGCGATTTCGATGGTGCTCGACAGACGCTTTCGGCGTTCGTCGAAGCAAACCCCGGCACCGCCTTCACAGACAATGGTTTGTTTTGGCTTGGGATCACCTACGGCAAGCTTGGTCAGTATGACCGTGCGGTCGTTTCGCTGAGCGAAGTGTTCCAAAAATACCCGGCTGAAGACATGGTGGCGCCCGCGCTCTACTACCTGGCAGACGCGTTTCTCAAGCTCGGCTCGAAAAACGATGCGGTTCTGACGTTGCAAAAGCTCGTTGACGAACAGGGGAAGTCCCCATTCGCAGCGCAGGGTCGGGCTAAGCTCCAAGAGCTCGATCCGAAGCCCGCCGCACATAAGCGGGGTCGTTAGTGCGAGGGCGCGGGGCATCACACAATGCCGTGCGTCTGATTCGCTCACCCCGAGAGCTTTTGGCTTCTCCAATTCAGGAGCTGCTCAGCCGCTCCGAGGTTGGTGTGACGATCGGCAACTTTGACGGTTTGCATCTCGGTCATCAGGCTCTGTTCGAGCGTTTGGATCGGACACTTGCCGAGCGCTCCGCCGTTTCGAGGAAACCGCCGCTCAAAGTTCTGCTGTCGTTCTGGCCGCACCCGCGGCAGGTGTTGAACGGCGTAAAACGCAGCCAGGTTGTTGACCACCCGGAGTTGTACACACTCACCACGGTGCGGCAAAAGCTCTCGCTGCTCGCCGACAACGAATTTTCGATCTGCTATCTCCTTCGCTTCTCGAAGAGCTTCGCTGAGCTCACGCCGGAAGCATTTCTGAGAGACTACCTGGTGCAGCCGCTTCATCCTTCTGTCGTGGTTATCGGCGACGACTGGGCGTTCGGGCGAGACAGGTCCGGAAACATTGGGATGTTGACCGAGTTCGGCGCGCGCAATGGGTTCCAGGTCGAAGTGGTGTCGGGGTTCAACTTGAACGGCCGCCGAGTGAGCTCGACCGCTGTGAAGAACGCGCTCGCCGCAGCGAAGTTCGATGAGCTCGAAGAGCTGCTGGGACGACGTTACGCACTTCACGGACGTGTCAGAGGCGGAGAAAAGCTCGGTCGTACACTGGGATTCCCAACGGCGAATCTCGAATTCAGAGCGCTTCTCCTCCCGCCGGACGGAATCTATGCGGGATTCGCCCATCTCGATGGCGCGCGCATCCCCGCGGCGATCTACATCGGCCACCGTCCGAGCTTCGGGGGCAAGAAGCGGGTCGTCGAAGTCCACCTGATGGATGGTCGCAGCTACGATATTTACGGTGCTCGGCTCAGCGTCGAGTTCATACAGAAAGTTCGCGACGACTGTCGTTTCGCGACACATGAGGAGCTCATCGCCGCTATCCAAGCCGATGTTGCGGAGGCCCGTCGGATCCTCTCAAATACCAAAAGGTGATCTGTGAGTCGCGCGCGACCGAGGGTTATCGAGTTTACGGTCGGCGACTCGGACGCGGGGAAGCGGCTCGATGTGCTTGTTACCGATCAGCTTCTCGATCGCTTCCCCGGCGAGTCTGGCATGTCTCGTTCGCAGATCTCTCAATGGATCAGCGAAGGCCGCGTGAGCCTGAATGGAGACGTCATCTCCAAGCCGGCGGTCAAACCAAAGCCGGGAACGA
Organism: Bdellovibrionota bacterium; assembly: GCA_046328905.1. Classification (GTDB taxonomy): domain Bacteria; phylum Bdellovibrionota_C; class UBA2361; order SZUA-149; family CAZDWZ01; genus JAXLVP01. The sequence goes on along the minus strand of JAXLVP010000001.1, from coordinate 810,066 downwards.
CCGTTCGTGCCGAAATTCCTGAGCCACAAGCCGCCTCGCTCGAGCCGGAATCCGCGCTGGCGTTGTCGATCGTCTACGAAGATGATTCGATTCTCGTTCTCGATAAACCAGCTGGATTGCTCGTTCATCCCGGCGCAGGGAACCGTTCCGGTACTCTGGCGAACGCGCTGGTACATCATCTCGGATCGGATATCCAACAGATCGGCAGCGCGTTGAGACCGGGCATCGTTCATAGGCTGGATAAAGAAACCACGGGGCTGCTTGTCGTCGCCAAAACGGAAGCCGCGTACAGGTCGCTCGTTCGCCAACTCAAGCCTCCGCGGACGATGAAAAGAACCTACCTCGCTGTAACGTTTTCTCTTCCGAAAAGAATGCCGGGTTCGAACGTCGACGGGGACCGTTCGTCGGGAGAGATCGACCTTCCCATCGGACGGCACCCCACGAAGCGCACTCGAATGGCGGTCGTCCCGGGCGGCAAAGAGGCTCAAACCCGTTGGAGAATTCAGCACGCTTATGCTCACGGCTATCTCTTAGAGGTGGAGCTAGGGACTGGGCGCACTCATCAAATTCGTGTGCACCTGTCGCACTGCGGTGCGGCAATCGCAGGCGACCCGATGTATGGTTCTTTGCCGCAGAAGGCTCCGCCTGCGGTCCGAGCGGCTCTCAAAGCGCTTCATCGACAGGCGCTTCATGCTGCGAAGCTCGAATTCATTCACCCGATGACGGGAAAGGTAGTGCAATTCGTCAGTCCCGCACCTGCAGACATTGTCGCGCTCACCCGCGCGCTCGAGGCCTAGCACGGTGCGCATGAAACGACCGGGAAGCGAGCACAGGTATTATCTCGGGGTGTTGATCGTTTCGTTCGCTCTCAATCTGATTCAAAACCAGCTCGTCGTCATTCCCGCGCATCAGCTTTGGGCCGATATGGGCCAATACATCGCTGAGGCGGAGCGGATCGCTTCGGGCGCACCTCCTGCTACTCTCGACGGCTTCTATCCGCCTGGGGCGAGCGTTTTCTACTCGCTGTTCTTTCGGATCCTTCCCCGAAATTTAGCGCTTCAGCTCGCGAGCGTCGTGATCGCGCTCATGCTCTCGCTTGCGAACGTCTTTTTAGGGCTGACGACGCAGCTTCTTACCAGGAGCCGGGTTGTCGGCGTCGGCGTAGCACTTGCAGCGTCTTTGTATTGGCCGTTCTCCGAGCTCGGAAGCTATTTTCTCGCTGAGCCTCTCTACATCTTCCTTTTGCTCGGAGCGCAGCTGCTCTTCGCGCTGGGACTCCAGACCACCGACCGCAGCGTCGCCCGAGTGTCAATGCTCGCGGCGGGAATGAGCTTTGCGTTTGCAGCTCTCGTGAAGTCACAGGCTCTTTTCACGCTCGCAAGCTTTCTTGTTCTCTGCTTTATCTTTTGTAAAGGCTACACCCGTCGGCTTGGACCGCTCATCATCGGTTGCGCTGCGGTGCTCCTTCCATACTCTTTCCGACACGGTTCATTCGAACCGAAAATATCGAACAACGATGCGTACGTGTTTTATCTCGGCCAGTCACGACGCGAGGGGGTAGGTGGCGTCCAGCCGAACGGAGTCGAATATTATTACTTCGCCAACAACAATTACTTCTCCGGTTTCCCATTTCTTCCGCCGCAGATGCTCGAGGTGTCGCTCCACGACCGTGCCTACTTTTTCCGCGAGGCCTTTCGGTTTTGGCATGAGTCGCCATCGCGCCAACTGCTGAGGTCAGCCGAAAACCTGGTAGAGCTGTTTATCATCCGTCCAAGCTGGCCGATCTTGAATATGGAGCACCTCATCTCCTACGATCTCACCGCACAATGGCTTGGATTCGTTTTCTTCGTGCTCCCTGCGCTCTGCACGGTGGTGACCGGCGTGCTGCGGCGGCGCCTTCGAATGTTTATGCTGATGTGCGTGCTTCCGATCGTGGGCATCGCGGTTGTGGCTTTTTTGGGCACTGGCCAACCACGTTATCTTTTGCCGTATTACTACAACTTCATCGCGCTAGCGGGCCCCGCTTACGTACGCTTTCTCGGAGTCGCTCGTAGTGCACGCCTCCGCCGGAAAGTCATCGTCGAGCTGATAGTCGCTAGTCTTTTCGGCGCGGGGATCTACTTTTCCGGTGCGCAAATTCGGAGTGCGTACGCTCGAGCGACCCCTCTTCCAATCGACGGGCGTCAGGAGGACTATGGCGCGCTTGGATCGCTCAGCCCCCAGCCGGACAGGGCGGCGCCGCTCTACTGGTTCGAGGCGGGAGGCGATGGCAAAAACGGTCGGTTCGGCTATGAGCGGTCGATGCTTCCCGGCGCATATGTTACTCAAATCGGGCTTACTCTGTTCCGTCGGTACGATCGCGCTGTGCCCAATACGGCGGAAACCAGACAAGGCGCAACGCTCAAAGTGTTCCTCCCATCCCGCGATATCACTCACGTTGCGCTGTATCTCACGGATCCCAACAGCTTCCGTCGCATAGTGATGGTGCGTTCGTCGTCTGAGCGCTATCTTGCTCAGGACCTTCACAACGGCAGATGGGTGAGCATGGCCGTGACGTCTGACGAGCGAGAAAAAGGCTTGAAGGAGATTACTCTTGAGCGCCTGGTCGGCGAATCCGCCGCCGTATCTGCGGTTCTCCTCTATCGTGAGCAGCGCCAGGAGGGTGGCGCATGAAGTGGGGGCAAATGATCTGGTTGATTCGGCTGTTGTGTTTCATGACGGCCGTTTCTTTGACACCGCTGTGCTATGCGAGCGACATCTCTCTCAACCTCTCCGTCGCTTCTGAGAATAACGTTGTTAACATCTCTGTCAGCAATAGCGGGCGTGACCCGGCAGCCAACCTGCGCATCAAGCTCGAGCTCGACGGCGCGTCATACGCAGTGGAAGTACAACCGACGTTGCTTCCCGGAGGCTTTGCGTCGGCGCAAGCGCGCGTCGCATACCCCCACACCGTCGGAACCTATCCGCTCTATACGACAATTTCTTACGACAACAATGGGCAGACGCTCAGCCTTGTAAACGTGGGATATTTCCATTTTCGAGAACCAGTCCCGCTCAAGCTGAGCTGTCCGGAGCTCGCCGTGCGGATGCAGCGCAACACTGTTCTCCAGAATCCGCTGACGCACCCGGCTCGGCTGTTCCTCCCTGAAGAAATTGCTCAAGCTGAGGAGATTCCCGGTGCGCGTTGGAGTCTGCTCAACACCAGACCGGAGTTCGGCCTTACCACGCCGTTCTTCCTCGTTGCAGAAATTCAGGACGGCCCGCTGCATTCGACGGGGATTTGTAGAGGCACCCTCTCCGCAAGACGATTGCTCGGCTACAACTCTCTGTTTCCGACATGGTTTATCACGCTCTGCGGTGCGGTCAGTCTTGTCGTGTCGCGGATCGCATTCGGCAGAGCAGTGCGGACGGCGTTCAGCGAAAGGACGATCTGTTTTGCGCGTGCCACGTACTCAATTTTTTTGATAAGCGGCGCGATTGTACTTTCACGAGTCGCGGGGGTGGTTCCTGACGCACTGCTGGGAAAGGTTGACCTGCTCCGCCACACCATAGGACCCGGCCTTACAGCGGCGCTTCAGTCTCAGCTCGAATGGCTCTACTTTCAGGGCGGCGATTACGATTATTTTTTCAGATATATCTGCGATCCGCTGTATCTCTATTTTCTCTGCCTCAACTATTGGGTGCTCAGATACCTTATTCGGCCCGATCCGGAGCGGGATAAGACGTGGCACCTGATGAAAAGCTGCTTTTCGCTCGGCTCGAAAGAGGGGTTGTACTGGAGCCCGCTCAGTAAAGTGGGGTTGCTGGCTTTTTTGGTAAAGCTCTTCTACGTCCCGCTCATGTCGAGTTGGACCGTGAACAACTTCATCCATCAATACGAGCTCTGGCATTCGCTGAGCTGGGATTTCGTGCACATCAACGACTTCGTTGTGGCGCTGCTCATTCTTGTCGACGTGCTGATCTTCGCTGTCGGATACATGCTAGAGCTTCCGCAGTTGAACAACACGATACGATCCGTTGAGCCGACTTTGTTTGGTTGGGTGATCTGTCTGATCTGCTATCCACCATTCAACCAAGTGTTCACTCAGCTCGTCGATCGACCGCTCGGACGATATGTCAAGCTTTACATTCCGGGGTTCGAGACGGCGGCGCTTGTCGGAGTGACTCTGCTCTGGGCAATCTATGTTTGGGCGACGGTGGCCCTCGGACTGAGATCGTCGAATCTCACGAATCGCGGGATCGTCAGTCGGGGGCCCTACGCATTTTTTCGGCATCCGGCATACGTGTCCAAAGTGGCCCTGTGGGGAGTGACCGCGATATTTTTGGGTACGTTGAACGTTTGCCTGGTTCCGTTGTTCGCATCGATCTACGCGCTTCGTGCGTGGACCGAGGAACGCCACCTCGGGCAGGATCCAGAGTATCAAGAGTATCGTAAACGCGTGCCATGGAAGCTGATTCCAAGAGTTTGGTAGAGGTGATTGATGGCCAAAAGTATGCTTGAAGAGCTTCGCAGAGCGTGCGTAGATGCAGCGCCCGCGGGGCTTCTGTCCGGTTGGAGGCTCGCCTACGTAGAAGAGACGTGCTCCACGATGGACGTTGCGCGAGCGCTCACGCAGGACCCCGCCAAAGCCGCGGAGCTTGGCGCGGTTGATCTCGGATCCGGTCTCGGGACAAACTATGTCGTGCTCGCCCATGCGCAAACTGCCGGCCGCGGTCGGCAGGGACGCCCGTGGGTGTCAGCGCCCGGCTGCGGCATTTATGCAACGTTCGGGTGGGCTCCGGTTTCTCTGTCCAGCCTGCAAGGACTCTCCTTGGCGGCGGGGTTGGCTGTACATCGCGCTGTCCGAGCACTGGGAGGCGACGCGGCGCTCAAGTGGCCGAATGACGTCGTTGTTTGGCGTCCGGAGGGGATGCGAAAGCTCGGGGGCATCCTCGTCGATGTGCAGTCAAAGGGACAGGGGACTGAGACGGTTCTTATCGGTATCGGTCTCAATTTGTTCAGACAGCAGTTTCCAGTCGACGTTCCGGGCATTGCGCTCGAGGAGCTCTTTGGGGCTGCTCCGGACTACACCCTCACGTTCGCTCGGCTTACCGCCGAAGTTGTTCAGATGCTGAGAGAGTTTTCTTCAGGAGGTTTTTCTGGGCTTTGTGAAGAGTGGAACGCGGCCTCCGGTATGAGCGGCCGTACAGGAGAGGCCTCAATAAACGGAAATTCGGTGCGCGGTCGTGTCATCAAAGTGCTTGAGGATGGGGCGTTGTTTTTCCACGGAGAGGGAGAAGCGGAGCCGCGTAAAATTTACTCTGCTGAGCTCACCTTTGTAGCCTAACAGAAGTGACGTCATGATTGCCGATGTAGATTTCGAAAAGATGTTTCAGCTCGCGCTTGATAAGATAGCCGATCGCAATCTGAAATCGGAGGCGGTCGCAGCGGCAGAGCAGATAAAGTCTGCCGACCTCCCGGCCCAAGCAGTCGAGGAGGACAAGGGAGCACCACAGGAGCCAGAAACCTCAAAGGCGCTGGGACTTCAGATTCGCGAGATGAGCATCCCGCAGCGCATCAAGCTTGCCATGTTCGGCAATCAGACCGCACGCGCGATTCTGCTTCGTGATTCGAACCGTCTGATTCCGTTTTTCGTTCTTGAAAACCCGCGTCTCACCGACAACGAGATCTTCGAGATCTCGAAGAATACTCAGGTCGATGAAAACATCCTCCGCGCCGTGGGGAACAACATGCAGTGGATGAAGTCCTACGCGGTCAAATATGCGCTTGTGTCCAATCCGAAGGCGCCGATTGACGTCACGATTCGTTGGTTGAAGTTCATCAAGGACAAGGACCTCACGAGGCTGGCCAAATCGAAGGGGATTCCGCAGGTCGTCGCGAATCAGGCCCGCAAGCTCGCCGAGAAGCGCTCTCCGGAGGGTTAAGGGCATAAATCCCGACCAAACAACTATTCTAAACATTGAATCGGTAACCCCGCATCATAACACCGAGCATTGGTGCGCGTGATCGCGCACAATGAGAGAAAGGTCACCCATCGTGCGCTTGTCCGGTTCAACCCCAATAATATTGTCCGTTTGCTCGTTTCTTCTGGCGACGCTTTCGCTCAGTTGGTCGTTTCTTTCTGCTCCGACCCCGCTCGCTGAGATGTATGGGCTCGCGGGTGCGTTGGGCTGGGTTCTCGTCGGACTGTTTGTGCTCAAAGAGCGCCGCATCTACAGCACGATCGCCGCGGCCAGTAAGCTTGTCGGGCTCTCAGAGCCGCAGGGCGAGCTTGCGCGGCTCGTAGAGAGCTTCGCCTTCGAGTTCACCCGATTCATCCGCACGATAAACTCGTTTCAGGGGAGCGCGAGCTCGGGAAAAAAGGATCTTGGCGAGAGCCTGCGGAAGATCTCGAAGATGGTGTACGTCGAGCTCCGAGCGAACGCCGTTGAGATGTCTCTTTTTGACGAAGTATCGCGCCAGTGGTCGCAGGCCATGGTTATCGGAGCGCCGCGGGGCGTAAACTCCCAAGCAATGATGGCGGCCGCCGCGGAGGCTCGCGAGCGGCAAGTCCTTGTTTACGACGACTATCAAGTTCTCGTGATGCCCGTGATCTTCGCAGGGAAGGTTTTCGGCGCGATTCGCGTAGAGCTCGCGCGGGCTGTCCAACCGACGCAGAACGACATCGAGCTGCTTCATCTCTTTGCCGTCCAAGGGGCGCTCGCGCTCATTGACTCGCGGTTCACCGATGAGCTTCTCCGGATGCGCCGTGCGAGCGAAGAGACCGTCCGGGCCAAAACAGGCTTTCTGGCGAATCTAAGCCATGAGATCCGCGGACCGCTCGGAATTATTCTCAACGGTGTGGAGCTGATTCGAGACGGTCTTTGCGGACCGGTTTCTGAGCACCAGCAGTCGACGCTCACGATGATCAAAGAAAGTGGTGATCACCTCCTCGATCTCGTGAACGATGTTCTCGATTACGCGAAGGTCGAAGCCGGAAAAATCATTCCAAAGCCGGTTCAAATTCCGCTCCGTGATCTGCTCGATGACCTGAGCGCGGTTGTGCGGACCCAGGCGATCGAGAAAGGTCATACGCTTGAAGTTTTGCCGGTCGATCCAACGCTCGGGATGCTGTGCGACAAACGCCACGCTCGTCAGATGCTCATCAACTTTCTGACGAACGCAGTGAAGTACACTCCCCAAGGTGGGCGAATCACCGTAAGCGCAACGCGCGTGAGCGGAAATCGCGCTCGTGTGGCGGTTGAGGACACCGGTATCGGAATTCCGGAGAATCAGAAGGACAAGGTCTTTGCCGCGTTCGAACGAGTAGACGACAAGTACGCGCTGAGCCAAATGGGAACGGGACTTGGAATGCCGCTGACGAGAAGACTTGCGGAGGTCAACCTCGGCAGCGCGGATTTCGAGTCGAAGCAGGGCGAAGGCTCGACATTTTGGATCACTCTTCCGGCGGTCGAGATTGAAGCGCTCGCCGCTTCGGAAAGCAGGTCCGGCGAGCCTGCGAAGCTCGCTCCGCAGGGCCATGGGGAATCAATACTCCTGATTGATCACGATCAATCGACCAGGCAGATGCTCGGCACATATCTCCAAAGTCAGGGCTTCGAGATCTTGCAGGCGAAGAGCGGGGGAGAAGTGCTCCGAATCCTCAGAGAGAAGCAGGTGGAGCTTGCGGTCGTGGAAAGTGACATGCCGGATCTTCCTGGTGAAGAGCTCGTCGCAGCAATTCGTTCGATGCCGAATGCTGCAAGCGTTCCGATCATACTTCTCAGCTCGAAAGCGTTCGTTTTCGATATTGAACGTTTCCTGAAGCTCGGCGTCGACCGCTGCTTGTCCAAGCCGGTAACGCTGAGCGAAGTAGCCGTCACCGCGCGGCGCTTAATCGACGATTCACGGAACATGTAGCTCGCGCAGCCTGTGTCGTCGCAGACGGCTCAATCACACTTTGATGTCGAGTGTATGCGGTTCGGCCGACTCGGATTCCGCCTCTTCCTGACGCTGGCGGCGCTCGGGAGTTTGGCGCTTGGGCTGGTCATCTGTGCTGTGGCCGATCTCGACCACATCCATCTCAATGACCGACTCCATGGTGCTCGCAAATGACTCGCCGCCCGATCGAGGAGTGCGGCGCAGGCGCTCAAGCGGACGTTCGATTCGTTCTGTTCGATTGATATACATGTCGGTATCTCAGCATCTTGCTGATCTCTCAGTGTTGTCCGTAACTCTGATCCCGAAAACGAATACACACCCGGCGAGTGCAACGACGGTACGTCTAGGAAGGTCAGCGCCGGTTCAGGACTCAGCTCGCTTCGCTCCAGAAGGGCTGAATAACGGCTTTCTCTCAGTGGGTCGAGAGGGTTGCCTAATGGAGAAGTCGTCTAAAAATCCGAACGACTTGAGCAGTTTATAATCTCAAGAATACCATTTTTTCCGCCGATGAAACTAGCTGAGAAGATTCTTCGTGAGCGTATTTCCAGCGTTTTTCTTAATCGCTTGAAATAATTCAATTATCTTTCTGCGGAATTTGCGGCGCTGCTCGCATCGTAAGGAAGAGGTTTTTTTTGGGTATAAAATATGGCTGCTGACCGAAATAGAGTTCGACCGGAAACTGCAATCTTCATCGCACACGAAGATTACAATAAGCGCGACGTCGCAGAGGCTGAAAAGAATCTGATGCGCGCAATCCTCCAGACTGCGATGGAGGACATCCGCAAGAAGGGCGAGGTCTACAGAGACGCGCGCCGATATTTTACCTCCAAAGACGAATACTACCTGTACTCGTTTCTCAGCATCTGTTATCACCTCGACCTCTGCCACCGAACCATCCGAACGGTCATCGGTCTCGGGGACGAATCTACTCCGAGCATGCTCGCCGAGCCGGCGCCGGAAGCTTCAGAAGACAAAGTGGCGGCGTAGGCCGCATACTTCATATTGCCCTGAGCACATATCGACGGCCTTTCCGAATTTCGGAAAGGCCGCGCCTATTCCGAATTGCGGATAAGTGAGTCACGCCGCGAGCGCGAGAAGCTGCCCCAGCGTCTCTTCGAAGCCGTTGGATTCGTCCGCTCCCTGTGTAAGAAAGCTTTCGAGCCGCGGACGCAGATTGAGCGCCCGCTCCAGATCTTCGTCTGCCGAGCCTCCGAATCGAAGAATGTCTGTGTCCGAATCAAGTTTTACGAGCGCGCTCCGGACGGACGCGGCTGCGGTTAGCACCTGCGGCTCCAGCAGTCTCGACGCGAGCCTGGAGAGCGATGCGGTGACGTCAATCGCAGGGAAGTGACCCACCGACGCCAGCCGCTTCGAGAGAACGATATGGCCATCGGTCAGACCTTTGATCTCGTCAATCATCGGGTCCTCATCGAGGTCACTGGAAAGCAGTACGGTGTAGAACGCGGTGATCGACCCTCGGGAGCCCGTTCCCGCACGTTCAATGAGCCGCGGGAGGCTTGTAAAAACGGAGGGCGGATACCCCCGTCTCACCGGAAGCTCGCCGGCCGCGAGCCCAACCTCTCTCAGTGCCCGAAGGTAGCGGGTGAGTGAGTCGATCTGAAGCAGCACATCCAGTCCCTGCTCTCGGAAATGCTCGGCGATTCTCGTGGCCGTTGCGGCGGCCGCTATTCTCCGGAGCGGTGCTTCGTCGCTCGTCGAGATCACCATGACGGTTCGCCGACGGGTTTCCGGCGTCAAGACTTCGCGAAGGAGCTCTCCGACCTCTCTGCCACGTTCGCCGACGAGAGCGATGACATTCGCTGCCGCCGACGAGTTTCGAGCGATCATTGCGAGCAGCGAGGACTTGCCGCATCCAGGTTCGGCAAGCACACACAGTCGCTGGCCGCAGCCGATAGTGAGGAGGCCGTCGATCGCCCGTATGCCGGTAACGAATGGTCGAGTTACCGGTGTTCGCGCGAGAGGGCTCGGGATCGTCGGCTCGTCGCGCGCAAGTCGCTGAGGAGCCTGCGGTGCGATGCGAATGCCGGGCTGAAGGACGTTTCCAAGCCCGTCGAAGACTCCTCCGAGCAGCGCGGACGGGAGAGAAGAACGTATGTTCCCAGTGAGTATCGCGGCAGCTCCCGGCAAGATATCATTCGGAGGGCAATGCAATCCGAGGAGCAAGCGATCTTCCGAGAATCCCACCACCTCGGCAGCGACTGGTGGGCGAGCCCCTCTGCTTTGAATCTCGACCCAATCCCCGATCGCTGCGGGGATAAGGGAGGTTCGGACGATCGGTCCACAGACCTCGATTACCCGACCTGAAATTCGGCACCGAAGAGTGGGTGGAAGCTCATTTCCCAGTATGCTCTCTGAATGAATCATCTCAGTGCCTGAGAAAGGTGGGTCTCGAGCGCGAGCCGCATCCTTTCCGAGCTCACGAGGTGTTGCTTCAAAAGTGCGAAATGATCGCGCACGCTGAGCTCGAACGAAGCGTGGCTCGTGATGAGACGAGCATCATCCACGCCCATGGATGCATCCGAGACCACGCAGATGTTGCTTAGTTCGCCTGAAGGCAGTGCCCGCATGAGCTCCGCTGTTTGCGGATGGACCACGAGCTTTGCATCCGTCAGCGAGTGGGGGAGATCGAGGATTCGTTTGACTCGGGCGACGATGGTTTCGGGCTGAATCCGGAGCTGGTCACCGAGCAGCTCTTCGGTAAGCTCCACCGTCGCGCGGAGAACCAGGTCGGCCAGCGTAGGCAGAACCTTGGCCCGCATGGCGTCAAAAGTCAGCAATCTCGATAGCGCGCGCTCGACCCCTTCTCGGTAGCCCTCGGCTTCGGCGGACTTCTTTCTTTCGGCGGCTGCGATTTCGGCCTGTCGGAGCAGGGTTGCCGCTTTCGCCTCTGCGGCAGCGATAATCTTCCGGGCGCTGATAAGCTTGGTTCCGAGAGCCTCGCTGGTATCGGAGCTGTCTTCTGCCGGGGGTGAGATATCCAGGGGGAGTGTAGTAGCCATAATGCTCCTGGGGCAGGGGTGAGACCGTGCGTTGCGCTCGGCGCAGGTGCCATTCGCAAGCAAGCGCAAGGTGCCGCTCTACCAAGGGAATCGTGTATTCTTTGGGATTTGTTGCCGAGTTGAGGTATAATTTTTCGTGGCCGCCATAAGTGGCCATAAACTATTGAATAGTTGGGAGCCCCATGTTAGGGTCCCCCGCTGTTAGAAATCTACGCGCCCCTGCTTTATCTTGGTGCGAGTTTACGCGGACTTAGGAAGCTTTCCGCAGAGCGTTCTTCGGCTTCTGGTCGGCACGCTTTCTCTACTCCGAAGCAAGCTTCGGATGGGCAGAGCTTCCATGAGCAAGGCCGGTAAGGTGCCGGTTCGCTGTGTAAACGGAGGCCTGAGGCTTCATCGTTCGGAACATCGAGAGCGCTCTGGAAGAGCTTGTCGGTAAGACGGGCCTTTTCGCGGCAGTCTGTTTTCGGTTGGCTGTTTTCGGTCGGCTCCTTTCGGGTCGACTGTGCTTCAGCCGAGCGAGGAAAGATTGGCCGAGGAAGACTGAAAGAGAAGCTCAAGATTCTTCAGCTCCGGCTCGATGAGTTTTCAGTCCTTTGGCAGGGATGAGGATTAACCAAGAATGTATGAGCATTGTTGTGGAAGGAACATCAGAACCAATCATGGACGCTTCCCAAGTGGAAGCTAACTCGCCGAAAGACACTGGCGTTGGAAAACGGAAGCGGAATTCATCCGCGTCGCGAACCAGCGTCCCGAAGGAAGACAAGCCGGCTCGCCCGAAGGTGAACATCACCCTGCAGACCCTTCTCGAAGCTGGAGCTCACTTCGGACACCAGACCAGCCGTTGGTCACCCGCTATGGCGCCGTATATCTATACGTCGCGAAACGGAATCCATATCATTAATCTCCCGAAGACTGTTCAAAGCTGGGAACGCGCGAAAAAGGCGATCGAAGCAGTTGTCGGTCGCGGCGGAAACGTGCTGTTTGTCGGCACGAAGAAACAGGCTCAAGAAGCGGTCATCGAAGAAGCTCAGCGCTGCGGAGCGTTTTTCGTGGCGCGCCGCTGGCTCGGCGGTATGATGACCAACTTCCAAACTATCCGACGGAGTATCGATCGGATGAACAAGCTTGGAACGATCATCGCCGACGACGAAGCAGCCATCGCTGCCGGAAATCATCCGAAGTTCACCAAGAAAGAGCGTCTGATGATGTCGCGCGAACGTGAGAAGCTCGAATTCTCGCTCGGCGGTATCAAGGACATGCACTCGTCCCCGCAACTTCTTTTCGTTATCGATATCAAGCGTGAAGAGATCGCTGTGAAAGAAGCTCGCCGGCTGGACATTCCAGTTGTTGCGCTCGTCGATACGAACTGTGATCCGAAGAACGTCTCGTACGCGATCCCTTCGAACGACGACGGAACGCGTGCGATTCGTCTGTTCTGCGCAGCCGTGGCTGATGCCGTGCTCGAAGGACGTAAGATCGCTGGCGAACGCAAGCTTTCCGAGCCGAGCGAAGGCCGTCGGCATGGGCGTCACAACAGTGATGCACGCGCCGTAGTTGAGCCGGCGGATGCAGGAGTTCCTGCAGAGGCCGCCGCCGAAGCGACGGATGCAGCAGCACCGGCCGCCGACGCCGCTGCGCCGCAAGCATCGACCGACGAAAACGTGTAACTTACGTGTCGAGCTGCGTTCGAACGAGCGCAGCTCTTCGCGATTCCTTTCAACCACACGACCGGCTGCCGCGTTCGAGGCTCTGCGAAACGCAGTGTTTGCGTGCGTGCTCGGTCGTTCTGCTGAATACGTATTCTGTTTTACTATGAGGAGATTGTATGGCTGAAATTACTGCGCAAATGGTGAAGGACCTGCGCGAAAAGACCGGCGCCGGCATGATGGACTGCAAGCAGGCGCTCGCAGAAAGCGGCGGCGACGAAGATAAGGCGGTTGAGTTTCTTCGCAAGAAGGGTCTCAAGAGCGTGAACAAACGCGCTGACAAGGTTGCGCGGGAAGGTATCGTTCATTCATACATCCACCCGGGTTCTCGCATCGCAGTCCTCATTGAAATGAACTGCGAAACGGATTTCGTCGGCCGCGGGGATGATTTCAAGAATCTCGCGAAAGACATCTGCATGCACATCGCATGGTCGAATCCGAAGTTTTTGTCGCGAGAAGAAGTGCCTGCTGACGTGCTCAAGCAGGAGCAGGAGATCTTCCGCAGCCAGCTCCAACCGAATCAGGAGAAGGTTGCCGACAAGATCATCGCCGGTAAGGTCGAGAAGTTCTACCAAGAGAACTGTCTGCTCGAGCAGCTTGATGCGAAGGACTCTTCAGCCAAAAAGACAATCCAAGACCTGCTCAACGACCTGAGCGCAAAGGTCGGTGAGAAGGTCGTCTTGCGGCGGTTCGTGCGCTTCGAAGTGGGCGAGGGGATCGAAAAGCAAGCGGTCGACTACCGAGCGGAAGTAGAAGCAGCCCAGCGCGTGTAGCGCTCGAGCACCCGACGAGAACAGCCCCGAAGGAGAACGCTTTGGTCTACAAACGGATTTTATTGAAGCTGAGTGGCGAAGCGCTCGCCGGGGACCGGGGATATGGGATTGAACCCGCTGTTCTCGGACGGATTGCTCAGGAGATCGCAGAAATTCACAAGACCGGCGTTCAGGTAGGGATTGTTCTCGGTGGTGGAAACATCATTCGGGGCGTCTCAGCCAGCGTGCAGGGAATCGATCGCGTGTCCGCAGATTACATGGGGATGCTGGCGACGACCATCAACTCCCTTGCGCTACAAGATGCGCTCGAGCGAGCGGGTGTCATGACTCGAGTCATGTCGGCGATTGCCATGAACGCGATCTGTGAGCCGTTCATTACGCGTCGTGCAAAGCGGCACCTCGAAAAGGGGCGTGTCGTTATTTTCGCGTGTGGAACCGGTAACCCATACTTCACTACCGACACGGCTGCCGCACTCCGAGCCAAGGAGATAACGGCCGACGTGATTATGAAGGCTACGAAGGTCGACGGGATCTATGATAAGGATCCAATGACCAACTCGGATGCGGTTCTGTATAAGCACATCCGATTCATCGATGCTTTGAAAGGCAAGCTGCGGGTGATGGATGCAACCGCGCTTTCGCTTTGCATGGAAGAGAACATTCCGATCGTCGTCTTTAATATCAACGTGCAGGGGAATATTCCCAAAGTTGCACGCGGAGAGCCAATCGGCAGCTCTGTGACAGTGGATTGATTAGGAGGACCTATGGCTGCAGCCTCGGCACAAGATGTTCTGTCTCACCACGATGAAGAATGTAAAGCCGCGCTGACGTCGTTCAAACGTGACCTGCAGAAGGTCCGCACCGGGCGTGCCTCCGGCAGCTTGCTCGAAGGCGTGATGGTCGACTACTACGGTTCGAAGACGCCTCTCGTTCACCTTGGCCAGATCACGACGCCGGAACCGCGGCTCATCGCGATTCAGGTCTATGATGGTAACGCAGCGGTCGCTGTCGAAAAAGCCATCCATAGCGCTGGGCTGGGATTTAACCCGTCCCGCGAAGGCAACACCATTCGCGTAGTCGTCCCACCGCTTACTGAAGAAAGCCGCAAAGAGATCGTCAAACGCTTGCACAAGCTCGCCGAGGATATCAAGGTTTCCGTCCGGAATCACCGGCGAGATGCCAACGAATCCGTGAAAAAGCTGGAGAAGGACGGAATCGTCGCGAAGGACGAATCAGCGAAGATTCTCGATCGCATTCAGAAGCAAACCGATGCTGCCGTCCAAGAGGTAGACAAGCTTCTCGAAGCGAAAGAAGCGGAGTGCATGGAAGTGTGACGCCGCACGTCGGGAGCGTTTTCGCACCCGGCTTTTGCTTTCGGCGAAACCTTCGCACGCAACTCGCACAGGAATACTCGCATAGTGATCTCACATCGACCGTATGCTCCCAAAACATATAGCAGTGATCATGGATGGGAACGGTCGGTGGGCTCAGCTCCGCGGGCTCCCTCGCGCTGCGGGCCACCGAGCGGGAGCCAAGAGCGTCCGAGCGACCGTTGAAGCATGCCGTAAGCTCGGCATCCGCTACCTGACGCTCTTCAGCTTCTCTACTGAAAACTGGAAACGCACTCCGGATGAAGTGAAGGGCCTGATGGGCCTGTTTCGTGAGCATCTCGAAGCAGAGCTCAAAAATCCCGAGCTCCTCAACAACGGTGTTCGCTTGCGGGCCGTGGGTGACATCGCTCGACTGCCGCTTGCAGTCCGAACGGTGCTTTCTCAGGTCGAATCACGCACAAAGAATAACATCGGGCTCGATCTCATCCTGGCGGTGAGTTACGGCGGCCGGGAAGACATCGTCCATGCTGCACAAGAGCTCGCTCGACGGTGCGTCGTCGGAGAGCTCCGCCCCGGAGATATCGACGTGGCCAAGTTCTCGGCGTCGCTGTGGACCGATGGGATCCCGGATCCTGACCTGCTCATCCGAACCAGTGGTGAGCAGCGCATCTCTAACTTTCTCCTGTGGCAGCTCGCTTATGCGGAGATGGTGGTCTGCGAAGAGCTTTGGCCGGATTTTGATGCAGCCGTTCTCGAACGGTGCCTTGCGGAGTATCAACGGCGGGAGCGTCGTTTCGGACTCACCTCGGAGCAGCTGAATGCTCCGGCAAAAAAGTTGCACGGTTAACCCAGTGCTCACCAGAATCAAGACGGCATGTGTGCTGATGGCCGCGGTGCTCGTGGTCATCGCCCTCGGCGGCTGGTGGCTCAAGCTGCTGCTTCTCGCCGTGCACCTGCAGATAAACTATGAGCTCCTCGGCTTCTACCCGTTCTCGGAGCGCCGACGGCGTGCGCTCGCGGTACTTACGCTCGGACTGCCGCTCGGCTTCCTGTTTTTTGGGCTTCCGGGTGCGCTGAGCGCCATGCTGCTTTACACGGTACTCGGGCTCGTGACGGAGGTAATTGCCGCCGAGTCTGCTCAACACGAGCTGGAGCATCTCGGTGCGCTTTCGCTCATTGCTCTTACCCTCGCGTACACCGGCCTTTTTGGAACATCCATGGTGATCGGCGTATCGTCTGCTACCCGTGACGAACTACTTTTTGTTTTCTTCTCCGTCGTCGCTGCTGACTCGTGTGCTTACTTCGCTGGGCGCGCTTTCGGCGGACCGAAGATGTCGCCGCGGATCAGCCCCAAGAAGACGGTTTCAGGCGGGATCGGCGGACTGATCGGTGCCGCGATTTGCGGCGGCATCTGTGCGGCCTACCTCAACCTTCCTTTCCAGTGGTTTATCGGAGGCGCTGTCGGGCTTGTCGTCGGCGTGCTCGCCATCTTCGGTGATCTCGTCGAGTCACTCGTGAAGCGAGCATACGGTGTCAAGGATTCAGGCTCTCTGCTTCCCGGTCACGGAGGTCTGCTCGATCGCGTCGACGCCCTGATATTTGTCTCGCCGGTATTGTTTGTGTTGCGCGCGTGGAGCGGGCTATGAGCGCTCATTCGTTGGCCGTGCTTGGATCGACGGGATCGATCGGCGTGCAAACGTTAGATGTCGTTCGGCGAAATCCCGGAGCGTTTCGCGTTGCAGCGCTCGCTGCCGGTTCGAACATCGAGCGATTGACCGAGCAGATCGACGAGTTCAAACCTGAGCTCGTCGTCGTCAGCGACGAGTCATCGCGCGAGCGGCTGCGGCAGCTCGTGCCCAAGACTGTTGAAATAGCGTGTGGAAAAGCTGGGCTCGAGGCAGCAGCGTGCACATCCGAGGTCCAAACGGTCGTGAACGCGGTCGTGGGCTTTGCCGGGCTTTTTCCTGCCGTGTCCGCTGTGTCCGCGGGGAAGAACTTAGCGCTGGCAAACAAAGAATGCTTGGTCGCCGGCGGTTCCATTCTTGTAGAACGAGCGCGTAGATCTGGAGCGCGGATCGCCCCAGTCGATTCAGAGCACAGCAGCGTTTTTCAATGCTTGAAGCGAAACGGCTGTAAGGAGCAGGTCAGAAGAGTGATTCTCACGGCATCCGGGGGGCCGTTTCGGAATTGCTCCCCGGAGCAGCTCGAATCCGTGACTCCGGAGGACGCGGTAAAGCATCCGACGTGGAGCATGGGTGCCAAGATCTCGGTCGATTCGGCGACGCTGATGAACAAGGGGCTCGAGGTCATCGAGGCTGCAGTTCTTTTCGACCTTCCGGGCGATAAGATTGAAGTTCTTGTTCATCCGGAGAGCATTGTCCATGGGTTCGTCGAATTCCAGGAGGGAACCTTGCTTGCGGCCCTGTTCTCGACAGACATGCGAGTGCCGATTACATACGCGCTCAAATATCTGCTTGGGGATTCAGACGATACACCGCAGCTCGAGAGCGGGGTAAGCTTTTTGGATCTTGCAGCTCGCGGAACGCTGAGC
This sequence comes from Bdellovibrionota bacterium, assembly GCA_046328905.1. GTDB lineage: Bacteria > Bdellovibrionota_C > UBA2361 > SZUA-149 > CAZDWZ01 > JAXLVP01. The sequence goes on along the minus strand of JAXLVP010000001.1, from coordinate 792,764 downwards.
TTCGCTCGTCCGGATGTCGAGCGCTTTCCCGCTTTGTCGCTGTGCTATCAGGCGCTCGCGACCGGTGGACAGATGCCACTCGTGCTCAATGCGGCGAACGAAATTGCGGTTGCGGCGTTTCTTCAGGGAACGCTAAAATTTACCGATATCCCTCGAGTTTGCGCGGCCACGATGGAGGCTGCGCCCGCTCAAAAAACCGAGGATCTAGAGGGGATTATCGCCGCTGACGCTCACGCCCGTTCGGTCGCATCTAAGCTGTGTGAAGATTTTCGAACGCGAAAGCCGCTTCCGCGTTAAACTTTTAATGGTACCACTCTGAATCCCGAAGAGAGATAAAGATAATGTCCTGGTTCGCCGCCAAATTTCTCGCTCCCGTTCTCGTCCTCGGCATTCTCGTGCTCGTTCATGAGTTCGGCCATTTCATTGTCGCCAAGTGGTGCAAGGTCGGAGTGCTCAAGTTCGCGATCGGATTCGGGCCTGCTATCTGCAAATTTCGCAAGGGAGAAACCATTTACCAGATCGGATTGATCCCTCTCGGTGGATTTGTCCGCATGGTCGGCGACATGCCCGACTCGTTGACTGGAAAACAGGCAAGCGATGATGCGGTTCGAGACGGTGACGACGACGTGTATGTCGATCCGGAGCTCAGCCCGGAAGCAGTGGCGATGCTCTCGGACCGGCACCGATGGTTTATCGAGAAAGGCCTGCTCGCACGATCGGCGATCGTTTTCGCCGGGCCTCTTTTCAACTTCTTACTCGCCATCGTGTTCACTTTCTTCTGTGTCTCGTTCTGGGGTGAGCGTGTACCTGACACATCGCCTCGACTGGGGTCGGTAATGGACGGTTCTCCCGCGGAGGCTGCCGGGCTCAAAGACAACGATCTGGTGAAAAGCATCGACGGAAAGCCGGTTACTTCTTGGGAAGAGCTCGCTGGAACGATTCACAACGGAACGGGCGCTCCGGTCGTGTTGAAAATTGACCGTGCGGGGGCCGAGCTCGAGGTTACCGCCAAGCCTGAAGCAAAGTCCGTCTCTTCCGGGGGGCAACAGAAGAACGCGTATTTCCTTGGTATCACGCCGGTTGAGTCGGCACAGCACGTCCGTGTCGGCTTTGTGCAAGCTGCGATCGACTCGGTTCAGGTCACCTACGAAAATACGAGAACGATCTATATCGGAATTTGGAGCATGATCCGCGGCCGTGTCTCTACCGACGAGCTGGCTGGACCACTGTACATTGTTAAGGCTGCGGGCCATCACGCGCAAAGGGGTATCGAGGAGCTGATGTATCTCACTTCCGCGCTCAGCCTGAGCCTAGCGGTGCTCAATCTGCTGCCCATTCCGATCCTCGACGGAGGACATCTGTTTTTCTTCTTCCTCGAGGCGCTCATCGGGCCAATCTCCATCAGGAAAAAAGAATTTGCGCAGCAGGTGGGCCTGATCCTGCTGCTGAGCCTGATGGTGTTTGCGATCAGAAACGACATTACGCGGAAGAGCCCGGCGGAGCCGAAGGAAAAGCAGAAATGGGATAGCTTCGGCAACGGCGAGCAGAGTCAGCCGGGCGCTGCGCAAAACCCGCAACCGGGTGGTGCGCCGTCGGGTGGCACTCCACAACCGTAACGAAGCTCATGGCAGTCCTTGCGCTTGAGACGACAAGCAGAACCTCTTACGTTGCGCTTGCTGAGAACGGAGCGATTCTCGTCGAGCGCAGCTCAGCGGATCTCCGGGGAGCCGAGGTTCTTGCTCAGTTGATTTCCAGCGCGCTCGACGATGGGCGACTAAGCTTCGACTCGATAAGCGAAGTCCTGGTTGGAATCGGTCCAGGAAGCTTTACCGGCATACGCACCGGGCTCGCGGCAGCCGCTGGGCTCAGAGCCGCGACCGGCGTCCGTTTGCGTGGAGTATCCACCTTGCTTGCCGGTTGTGTATTGGCTGACCCGAACGCAGCCTGCGTGCTGCCGATCCTCCGAGCGAATCCAAACGAAAGCTACTGTTGTATCCTCGAGCTCGAGTGGAGCAGCGCCAACTCAAAGCTCATTGTGCGGACGTTGGGCGAAGTGGAGGCGGTGAAGACCGAGCTCATTCGGAGTGAGGAGCGGTTTCAAAAGCAAAATGGCCTTCCGGTGGAGCTGCTCGATCTCGATCAACTGTCTTTTCAACATCAGGCGCCTGGAAATTCGCCGGCTTCAGTGCTCGCCCGATTTGCGTATGACGTCGATCAGAGCCGCTCGATATTTCCTCAGCTCGGGGTACAGGCTGCCGTTGATGGACTGCTTCCGAGTCCGCTCTACATCAAAGAAGTGCACGCGAAGACCCTCTCTGAAAGGGGGATCGAGCGGCGAAACCCATTAGATATACGCTAACGGTGCGCTTCCGAGCGGCGATACGTCGTCGGTCGGTGACCCCGAAATCACGTTGACGAATGTCGCATTTCTGAGGTAAGGTGGGGTATCCAGTGAGCCATCGGTGGCTTCACTGTAGGCGGACCGCCGATTTCGAAACAGCCCTACCATATTCTTATTTAGAATTGTTCTTGTTTAGAATCATTCTTGCTGAGGGCTAATCTCGAAAATTGACGTTCCACATTGGTACGTTTCCCAATTTACCTATCATCGTTTCGTTATCCCAGAGAGTTTTTCAGCCGTAGGCCATTCATCTGTTGAATTCCGGCGCGACTGTAATGCTTCGCAGCACAGCCGAAACTGTGCTCACCTGGATTCGAAATCGTTTATCAAACCAAGCAGCAGCGATTGCTGATTTAATCCACAACCTTTTATCCACAACACGGTAATCCACAAGACGAGTGACGAGAGAAGATGAACTTAGCAGAGCTTAAAAAGGCAAGTATCACCGATTTGAATCGAATTGCGCAGGAGTTCAATATCGAGGGCGCAAGCTCGAAACGGAAGCAGGATCTCATCTTCGAGATTCTCGAAGCGCAAGCCGATTCCGATGGCCAAATTTATGGTTCGGGTGTGCTCGAAACTCTGCCTGACGGCTTCGGCTTCCTTCGGGCGCCGGACTATAACTACCTCCCGGGACCAGATGACATTTATGTCTCGCCGGCCCAGATCCGCCGATTCTGCCTTCGAACCGGAGACACCGTAGACGGACAAATTCGTCCGCCGAAGGAAGGGGAGCGATACTTCGCGCTCCTCAAGGTGAACGAAATTAACTTCGAGCCGGTTGAGGCTCAGAAAAACAAGATCCTGTTCGACAACCTCACGCCGCTGTATCCGCAAAAGCGTTTGAAGCTCGAAACTGATCCGGAAAAATATTCGATGCGGATCATCGATCTGATGAGTCCAATCGGAATGGGACAGCGAGCGTTGATCGTTGCTCCTCCGCGAACCGGAAAAACCATCCTGCTGCAAGAGATTGCGAATTCGATCACGACCAATCATCCGGAGGTCGTCCTAATCGTCCTCCTGATCGATGAGCGACCGGAAGAAGTCACCGACATGTCCCGCAACGTCCGCGGCGAAGTCATCAGCTCTACATTCGATGAGCAAGCGACGCGCCACGTTCAGGTTGCAGAGATGGTCATCGAGAAGGCAAAGCGCCTTGTCGAGCACAAGCGTGATGTTGTGATCCTGCTCGACTCCATCACCCGACTCGCTCGCGCCTACAACTCGGTCGTTCCACCGAGCGGCAAGATCTTGAGCGGTGGTGTTGATTCGAACGCGCTGCACAAGCCGAAGCGTTTCTTCGGGGCAGCGCGAAACATCGAAGAAGGCGGCAGTCTCACGATCATCGGAACTGCGCTCATCGATACCGGCTCGCGAATGGACGAAGTCATTTTCGAAGAGTTCAAAGGCACTGGTAACATGGAGCTTGTTCTCGATCGGAAGCTGGTCGAGCGTCGTATCTTCCCGGCAATGGACATCAACAAGTCCGGCACCCGGAAAGAAGAGCTGCTCCACGGTGAAGATGATCTCCAACGTATCTGGCTCCTGCGCAAAGTCCTCACTCCGCTCAATCCTGTCGATGCGATGGAATGGTTGAAGGACAAGATGAAGGGCTCGAAGACGAATAAAGAATTTCTCGACATGATGAAGGGATAATTCGATAATCGTCTACGTCGGGGCTCACGCCATCCTGCTAACCACCACGTTCCCCCCGCCGCCGTCTGAGCTGTAGCCTGTTCGTGCAGAGGAGGCTGATTCGGTTGACGACGGTGCGGGCGAGGAACCGAAGACCTGGCAATGAGTGACTTAATACTCGCCGTTGATGATAATGCCGATGCGCTGTTTGCGCTCGAGCAGGTCCTGCTGAAGCACGGCTTCCGTGTCGTGACGGCTGAAAACGGCGAGGAAGCCCTCGAAAAGGCGCGGACCGAGCGTCCGGCGGTAATTCTGCTCGATGTCATGATGCCTCGGGTGGACGGCTATCAGGTCACCGCGCGACTCAAAGCCGACCCCGAGCTCCGTTTCATTCCGATCATTCTGCTCACCGCCAAAGACTCTCTCGAAGACATCATCAAAGGCCTCGATCGCGGGGCCGACGGCTACATTAACAAGCCGTTCCGACCCGAGGAGCTTGTAGCGCGCCTCCGAGCAGCCCTCCGCCTGCGGAACATCTACGAAGAGCTGAGACGAACTGAGAGTCGGAACACTCAGCTTCTCGAGCAGATCTCCAGCCCGTTCAACTTCAGCAACATCATCGGCCGCAGCCCGGCGATGAAACAGGTGATCTCTCTTCTCGAGAAGGTCGTCGACGTCGACAGCCCTGTTCTGATAACCGGCCCATCGGGAACCGGAAAGGAGCTCGTTGCGCGCGCCATACACTTCAACTCGAAACGCAAAGTTGGGCCGTTCATCCCCGTGAACTGCGCCGCTATCAGTGAAGGGCTCCTCGAATCCGAGCTCTTCGGGCATGTGAAGGGGTCTTTTACCGGAGCGGTAAAAGACAAGATCGGTCTTTTCCAAGCTGCGGATCACGGAACTCTCTTTCTCGACGAGGTCGGGGAGATGCTGCCCGCGCTTCAAGCGAAGCTGCTTCGCGTCCTTCAGGAGGGGACGTTTCTCCCGGTCGGAGCCACGAGTGAGCGGCAGGCCGACGTACGGATACTCGCAGCCACCAATCGCGACCTTTCTGAGATGGTTGAAAAGGGGACCTTCCGTGAGGATCTCTACTATCGGCTGAACGTCATCAATATCTCGCTCCCGCCACTGAAAGAGCGTCGCGAAGATATCATGCCGATTGTCGATAATCTGCTTCGCAAGCTGGCGGATCAGCGAAACACGCGCGCAAAGAGCGTGACCCCGGCCGCGGCAAATATGCTCGTCGAATATAAATGGCGCGGGAACGTCCGCGAGCTCGAAAATGAGATTGAGCGGATGACGATCCTGGGCGCCGACGAAGAGGCTCTTGGACCCGAGCTGCTCTCTACTCGGATCCGCGAATCGGTTGAGAAACGACCTGAGGATGGCTCGACGACCTTCTCGACCGCAGGGAAGACTCTCAAACAGGCGATTGAAGAGGTCGAGCGGAAGATGATTCAGGAAGCTCTCGGACGTCTCGGAGGCAACAAGTCGAGCGCAGCAAAAGAGCTCGGGATCAGCCGAAGCAGCTTGATCGCGAAAGTTCAGGAATACGGCCTCGAGCCGAAAGAACGCTCAAACTAAGTCGCAGGCGCGTCCTTCAACTCGATTTCTCGCACCACATCTGGAACAAGCGCCAAAAGCGTCTCCTTCTCATTCAGCTCAGGCGTATCGAGCACCCGTTCATGAAGCGCTCGCAGAATCTTGCCGATTATCGGCCCGGCTGCGTGGCCCGCTGCAAGGAGGTCGTCTCCCTTTACCGCGAGACTTTTGAGTGGCGATACCTGTGGTCCCCGTCGGACTTCTTCGAGCGCGGCGTCAAACGCTGCCAGCCGGCTATGAAATTCTTCCAGGTCGAGCCGGCAGGATGTCGCGTCGGCGACCTTGAGCTGGCGCCATGCCGGAAACAGGTCGCCGGTGTCTCGAAGTAAGCGGCGCAGGCCGCCTGGACCAGACTCGATTGGGCGCATGTGTGTTGCAGTCAGAACACAGACCTCGTCTACAACGCGATTCGGGTAGCGTAGGCGCTTCAGTATGTCGCGACACATCTCTGCGCCCACCGTCTCGTGCTTGAAAAAGTGCCGGAACCCGCTCTCGGGATCAATTGACAGCGTAGCTGGCTTTCCTACGTCATGCATCAGCGCCGACAATCGAATGAGGAGCTCGGGCGGCGTTTTCGCGACAACCTCGAGGGTGTGATCGAACAGATCGTAGAGGTGATACTCGTTCTGCTCGAAGCCGACGAATGAATCGATCTCCGGCAATATCTTTGCGAGAAAGCCGAGATCGTGGAGGAGGCGCAGACCGAATTTTGGCCGATCAGAAACGAGAATCTTCGAAAGCTCGTCGCGTACCCGTTCGACACTGATTTGTGGGATCGCGTCTGCGAGCTCTGCCGACGCGTCGAGCGTTTCGGGGGAGATGCGAAAATCCGCTTTGCAAGCGAAGCGAACCATCCGAAGAACACGAAGAGGATCCTCAGAGAATCGTGTTCTCGCATCGCCAACTGCCCGAATTATCTTTTGATCGAGATCGGCGACCCCGCCGACATTGTCGATGAGCGCTTCTCGAGCGAGATCGAATGCAAGAGCGTTGATGGTGAAGTCCCGATACTGAACATCGATATTGATACTCTCCGACGCCACCACTCCTCCGGCCGGAGACATATCCGGTCCACGGAACGTCGTAATCTCTACGCCCGGCTCACCCTCTACGGGCACGGCGGTGACGGTTTGATGCTGCAGGCCGGTGGGGATCACATGTATGCCTGCCTTTGCAAGCCGCGATAATATTTCATCCGGCACTAAGCTCGTGGCGCAGTCGAGATCCTTTACCTCCTGACCGCTGAGCGCGTCTCGAATCGTCCCGCCCACCAGATGGAGTTGCGCGTCTTCGCCGAGAGCTCGGCGCAGCTGGACCACGCGCGGGTCAGTCGCGAGGCGGTTCAAACGAGCGGTAGGTGAGCAACAGGATGCGTGCATCCGAGAAATATAGAGGAAATCTCAGCCAAAAGTCTAATGAGCTTCGGACCGATGACACGCTTACTTTGTTGATCGCAGCGTCTTTTAAGCTGGAATCAGAGCCAGAGCCGCCGCGCAGCTATGGCTTTCCGGCGAGAAACAACAGCCAGGCAGAGGGCATGCGTTTATGGAAGCGCACGGTGAGCACCGGGAGCCATTCTGGGATCACGGGTTCCTTGCGAAGATTCATTTTCGCCTGGGCAGGCGTCCGACCACCTTTTTTCCGATTGCAGTCGTGGCAGGCGACGACGATGTTGTGCCAGCACGTTGTGCCGCCCTGCGAACGGGGCACGATGTGATCGATTGTCGAGTCGGCCATGCTCAGTGAGCACGCGCAGTACTGACATTCGAAATTGTCGCGCGCGAGTAAATTGAATCGAGTCAGCGGTGGACGCCGTCGGCCGAGATGAATGTAACGGAGTAATCTGACGACGGCGGGAACTTTGATTGCAAGGGACACTGAGCGAACTTCATGCTCGTACGTATCGACGACCTCTACCTTACCGAGAAAGAACAACGTGATGGCTCTTTCCCAGGGGATAATTTTGATCGGCTCGTAACTCGCGTTCAGTAAAAGCGTGCTGTCCAAGCGAGAACCTTCCTACCTGATCTGCCGCTTGCGCGGTAATCCTGCGATCAATGCCGTGAAGACCCTACGAAAACGTAACCATGAACCTGAAAAACTCGAAAGCGAAAAAAATTCCGCCCGGCATCGGTCATGCTTTAATAATATCATAACTTACTGTTACTATTAAGCATATTCTTCGACGCAGCTTCCCACTCAGATCCTAGCGGTATACGTCATCCTCAATTAAGATGCCGCGACCGGGTCGCAGGGCACCGAAAAGTTTCAGTTGTTCAGAAGCTTTACATAGGGATTGACACCGCTTCCCTAACTGTCTTAAGGTTCGCCGCTGCCGATGTTGTGGGCCGGTAGCTCAGCTGGTGAGAGTGCACGCCTGATAAGCGTGAGGTCGGAAGTTCAAATCTTCCTCGGCCCACCATTTTCCTCGAATGGGAAATTTCTCTTCGAAGGATTGTGTATGCTCAGATTCATTTGCGCTGTTTCGCGTAATAGTGCAGAGGATAGGGGGCAGAGAGTTCGGTAGTTTCATTTCCCTGTTGTGGGGCTGTAGCTCAGTTGGGAGAGCGCCTGGTTTGCACCCAGGAGGCCATCGGTTCGAACCCGTTCAGCTCCATATTTTCCGCTTACCGCTCGGGTCCAAGAGCGGGGCTCCTCGTCCGCGCAATCAATCGCCCATTGCCTTGTCGACGCTTGATCGTTGGCCGTGCACATCTCAATTAGCTTCACCGTTCGTGGTTGAGGATTTCTCCAAGCTGCTCTTGTCGGCGACGCGCTGGTAGTTCTTGCCGCGAAGACCGAGAGGTAACGACCCAATCGGCGCTTCAGCGACTCGCGAAGTCGCAAACAAAACAATCGAACAAAACTCCAAATCAACAAACGCGCAGCAGTTATCAATAGAAGCGGCCCCCCGCGTCGCCCCTCCTGTTGATAACTGCTGCAACGCGGGTCACACTCGACTGAACACACCACCGCCCGCCAACAAACAAACAAACAAACAAACAAACAAAAACTCCAAATCAAACAAACGCGCAGCAGTTATCAATAGAAGCGGCCCCCCGCGTCGCCCCTTCTGTTGATAACTGCTGCAACGCGAATCACGCTCGACCGAACTCACCCCCGCCCGACAAAAGCGCTGCGAAGCGAACCACCGCCCCCAATCACTCAAACAAATCCCGATGCACGCCGGTGTCATACGCACCCGTCGGCGGTGGAACGGTAGGCCGTCCACACTCGTCCGGCTTCCTCTGGTCCAGAATCTGGTCAATGTAATAATCGCCGTAGAACTTCCGTGCGAACATATGATTGTGCGCTCTGCAAACTGTGCGAAGGTTTCCGAGCTCGGTTCGCCCACCGTATGCCCATGGGATCCGATGATCGAGCTCGAGCTTCCCTGTTGCGCAACACCGCGTTCCATCAGGTGCTTCGTAAGTGCACTGATGCCCATCGCGTTCTAAGACCTCATCTCGCAGTTGAAGAGATGGAAAGCGACGAGCGGCAGGATCCGCTTCTGCGGCGGGCATCGCCGAGACGACTTCGCCGGCAACAGACTGAACTGTATCTACTGCCGAAACAATGCGCGCTCCTTGGCGCAGCAGCTTTCGCTCTTCTTTTGCTTTGCGACGTTTCAAACGCTCCTTCGGACAGCGCCGAGCAAGGAACTCGTCCAAAGCTCTGTCGAGCACACTCTCGACATCATATGCCTCGAGTAGCTCTTGCGCTCGCTCCAGCTTCGCCTTCATTGAGGCGCTTGCAGTAAACGAGATGCGATAGAGCTCCTCTGAACATTCCGTCGGCAAAATAGTAGTTACTCCCGCGCGGGAGTCATTACTATTTTGATCATGTTCAAACAGCGATGCTTGACCGCGTGCAGCCGCGTTTGTTCGCGCAGCGCGGATCGGTTCAATCTTGTCCGCTAACTTGGAAGGCTCGACCGGCAAGTGATAAGCGACAATCCGCTGGACCTCATCTTTCGACTTTCCTGAAAGCTCACAGAGCAACTCTCGAGCATTCGGACGATCCATGGCGTCTGCTACAGACTCCAAAGTTCCAAGCGAGAGGCGCCCATCTTCCAAGCATTCATAGACTTCGGGAAATCTCGCAACGATTCGAGCAGCGACAATTCGTCTCTGTGCCGAGGATCGAGAGTAGCCGAGCCCCCGGCAAGCGTAGTCAAACATCGAAGTGTAACCCAGCTCGGCGTAGAGCCTTCGAGAAGACATCTCGGCGAGATGAAGAACGATTCGATGGGTGAGTTCGCGCTCCTGTTTGACCAGGCGCTTAAGATTCTGCGTAAGCTCTTCGTTTGAAATACTGGAGAGTGATGTGGACATAAGAACTCCTCTGCAATGACAGAGAAACTCTAACATGGGCGAAAATCGGTTCTCAGAATTGAGCTGTGCTGCACGATCGTGAGGCGGTCAATCCAAATGCCTTGGAAATCGGCACCGATCGCGCTGCGACGTCGTACGCACTCGAGAAATACCTTAGAACGCTTTCTCCGCGAGTTGCCTGTTCGATCGCGAAAAACACGTCAAGCTCTTTTTGATCTTTTTTGTTTGTTCTTGTCGTAGTGGTTACTTCATCGTGCCGTGCAGCGCATGCAGCAGTTACCCACAGCAGGGGCGCTGGAGTGGGGCCACTCCTGTGGATAACTGCTGCTCGTCCGGTTTGTTTTTTTTTGAGAGTGGAGTCTTCGTATGAGCAACTCACTGAGTTCCCTTCCCGCTCATCTGAACCTATCTGGGTTGGCGGCAGCTACTGCGGCGTCGACCAAGTGACAGGGTTCAGAGAATACTGAGTTGCCCGAGGTGTTGCTTCATCGCGCCGTGCAGCTTGCAACAGTTACTAACAGAAGGGCGACTAAGAAAGGCCAGTGGCTATCGATCATGCTGTGCGCCCTGTTTTTCTAGATATGGCTTTCGAGGCCAGCAAACAAAATTCCAGAACAATAGGTGTGTGATTGCACAGGTGCGCCGGCAACCATATGTCCCGCGAGGACCGATCGCTGAGATCGGTCCTCATGACAGGAAAAAACTTGTTCGAACGAACGTTATTCGTCCTTCAACGTGAGCTCTTGATCGTCCGGGTTGACCTTTGTCGCACCTGCGGGATCCTTGTCTTCGCGTAGCTCCAGTCCGAGCCCTAAGACATCGACATCGCTTTCAGCGCTCGTGTCCGGCAGCGATATCGGATTCGCCGGTTTTGCGGACTTCGCGGTAGTGGCTGCGGACCCAGTAGTTGCCTTCGGAGACGCAGCAGGGCCAGCAGTCTTTGCACCGTTTGCGGCGGTCCCCGGCGATGCCTGTCGACCTGCAACTTCCGAAACCAAATGAAGCTGACTCACAGCGACCGCGAGCCATTGCTTCGCGTCGCCCAAAAGAGGGGACTTCACTTTGTACAAACGTTCGAACACGCCAGCGGCTTTCTTGAGAGCCGCCTTCAGATCCGGCGTTGGGCCCGGCTCCTTCGGAAACAGTTTCCGGACGGCGCATAGGTCATCGTAGATAGCTTGTACCTCCGGATGCGACGTTTTCAATTTCTCGACTGCGGGCGTTAGCGCCGTCCTCGCAGTGGCGAACAGTGAGCCAATTGTTGCCACCGTGATGTGGCCCGCCAGAGTTTGAGCGATGTTACTCACAATACTTTCTCCAATACGAAACGTGAATTTTACGCCAACGTCGGCGTATCAAACGCGAGCGTTGCTCGAGCTTGAGACACCGACGGGCTGAAATTGTTTCGCGGAGAGAATGAACCTTCTTGCGCACCTGTGCAGCTCTGGAGACACCAAAGCGGCACAGGGTAGAACACGTTCAGAGCTCGCAGTTGGAAAGAGCCGTGACGGGCAAACATACCGAAAAAGTGATGGAAAGTCATCCGGCCGCTGGCGGTGAGCATGTGGTGCAAGTGCGCGAGAACCCTGAAATCCATTCCGCCAGAAGCGCTCTTTTTGAGGCGCTTCGGCGGAACGGACTCGAACGGGGGGACGGCGGCAGCCTACTCGAACTCAGCGGTGTCATGGGGAGTTGGTGCCCCCGGTGCCGACCGTTTCGACTCGAGCTCGAGATACGAGCTGACCAGCGCAAGGATGTCACGCCCGTTCGCACCGGAGTCATCAGCCTGACCCTCCAATCGAGCTTGGAGGCTTCCAAGCTCCTCGAGCAATCTCAGGCCATCGAGGTTCTCCAATCCGTCGATCCGTTTTGCCAGACGGCGCAACGACGCGACATCTTCCGCGATGGCCGGCACCGCTCCCGGAGCGAACTGTGCTGATGCCAGCGTGAGCCAGGCGGCGAGCCGCTTGTTGGCAAGCTTGGGCACCTTCTTCGCGCGTGAGTCGCCGGTTTCTCGATCGCGCAACAGATCGGACACCACGAGCACGAGGAACTCGCCAGCGTTCTGTGCGTTGCCCGCAGGCTCACTGGTGAGGGGACCGAGGAGGGGCAGGACAGTGTCGACGGCACTGTCGATGTCGAACGGATCGGTAGGAGAACGGAGCCTTTCGCGCAAGTCCTTCACGCGAGCGAGAGGTCCTTCGAACCGACTGTCCTCGTTTTTCGCGGCGGTGAGCGCAGTGCGCGCGTTCGCAACGAAGTTACCGAGGCGGGGAAGAGGCAACTTGGCCATGGGGGTCGTCCTCAAAAAGAGAAGGGGAGTTACAGACGTGCTCATGCACCAGAGCACAGGCGCACGTCTGCAAATCAGCTCCTCAGAGAACCTTCAGCGCACTTGTACCGAGTGATTGCTCACGCAGTACAAGCGATTTGGGAACTTCGGTTAGCGGACAGCAAAGAACAGGGACAGCGAGAAAAGCTAACTTTTTAGCAGGAAAAAGTCACCTGCTTGGGTTGCAGCGTGTCTGCAGCGCGGGTTTCGAGGGGGAGGGATGGATGCAGGTTTGAACGAGCGTGCCGCTACAGCGTTGCGGAGAACGAAATGATGCCGATTGATCCGAGGAGGAATCCAATCGCCGTTCCGACAACTATAATCTGAATAATACGCGACATAGCGTCTCCAAAACCTGCTTTACGCAGCAATCATTGTCATCTCTAGCACGTTTAAACCGGGCATCGAAGTCGCCGTCGAATTCGCACTGCCAATTCGGCGGAAACAGCCACCCGGTCAACAGCGAATACAGTAGTGAACATTATGATCCGCTCGCTGCGAACAACGATAAATTTCTCAAACCTGCCTCCAAGGGAAGTAAAGCATGGATAATATTCATGAAACGCAAAAACCGTCCGGACCTGCGACGACTGCGCCCATCTCCGAGCCTCAGAAACCACAGCATTTGCGCCTAAATCGGCTCGTGCGGAGCTTGGGCGCAGCTTCTGAGCCCTTTGTCAGAACCTCGGGCGGACAAACGCAGCCCTTCATAAAACCAGACGCTGATCCTCAGAGTAACGTTCAATCGATTCTCGGTGCTTTCGATGCCGCGTGGTCTTCAGCTCAACGCGACAGTGAAAAGCGGCTGCGATCACTATCGCCCGCCGCGCGCCCGCTCGTTGAGGCGCAGATTGTTGTCAATCGACTCAGCCTCGGAGCCCAATTGATTTCCCAAACGGCAGAAGCTGTCGGCTCTACCGTTCGGCGAGCTCAACAGCTCGGCGGCAACTAGGAGGCTCATGGATCGAGATTCTGCGAAGTTGGATCTTCTCCGACCGAAACGAGTGCGCCTCCGGAGCGCGCTGACTGCCAAAAACCAATCAGCACAGCAAATCGTGTTGGAACAGCTCGAAGAGCTCCAACAACTCTATGAAACGTTAGTACAGTGTTTGGACGATCGGGAAGCTAAACGGGCAGCGATGTGCGCAAGCTCGATTGGACTTACGATGACGGACGTTCAGACGCCGAGGAGTATTCGTCAGCGTTTGCGCCACGCAGAGTCCTGCCTCAAGCTCGCGGAGTTTCTCGCAGACGAAATCCGGCAGCTGCTCGATGATACACATTGCCTGGAGAAGAAAAGGAGCCAGCTCGTCGACGGGATGCGTGATCTCAAGGGGGAAGCACGTTTGCTTGAACAGGAGGAGCGCCGGTCACGAGCGGCAATGAGAAGCCTGACCGAGGTGCTCGACCAGAACGACACGGAGGAGCGGCCGAATGCCGGGAGACGAGCATGACCGCCGGAGATGCTTTGTCGCAAGCGCTTCAATCGTTGGTCGACGGCAGCCCGCTTTCTACGATCGGTTTCATCTTCGCACTCTCGCTCGTTCCCATGGTCCTGCTTTCGGTCACGTCCTTTGTGAAGTTGAGCGTGGTTTTCGGTCTGCTACGGAACGCCATCGGCGCACAACAGATTCCTTCGTCGGCAATAACCTCTCTCCTTTCACTGGTGCTCACGCTGCACGTTATGCGGCCGGTGGCTGTCGAGGCAGCCGCGCGCATTCGTCCACTGCTTGAACGCAATTCAGGTAGAACGTCTATTTCGACTCTGCTTCCGCCGATCTTGGAAGCGGCGAGCGCGCCGCTGCTCGAGTTCTTGTCGGCTCACAGCCGGGCAGAGGAGCGTCTATTCTTTTTGCGTCCTGAGCGATCGCAGGGGAGTATCACTGAGCAGGATAAGGGTTGCTTCGCTGACCCGGCACACCGTTGTCTGATTCCGGGTGAGGGGTTCTTCACTCTCATCCCCGCATTTGTGTTGAGCGAGCTTCGTGCAGCATTCAGCTTTGGATTCGTCCTGTTCTTACCATTCCTCGTGATCGACCTCGTCGTAGCGAATTTTCTTGTAGGTGTCGGAATGACCATGGTGAGCCCTGTGACGATCTCGCTTCCGGTAAAAATACTTGTTTTTGTCGTCAGTGATGCTTGGTTTCGGATATGCCGCTCACTGGTTCTCAGCTACTGATTTAAGGACGGAGTGATGGCGATAGACCTCGAGCGGACAGTGAACGACGCGCTGCAGCTTGTCGTGATGCTCTCAGCGGTGGCGCTGCTTCCCGCGCTGGTGGTGGGTCTCTGTTCGAGTGTACTGCAAGCAGCTACACAGATTCAGGACCAGTCGCTCAGCTTCGTTCCGAAACTTGGAGCGGTTCTCGCTGCGATCTACTTTTTCGGTGATGGGGTAGCGGGCCGTTACTTGCGGTTCGTGAACGAGTTGCTCGCGTCGCTTCGGTGAGCCTATGCGAGAAGCAGACTCTGTCATTCTGACGGGCGGGCTGATTCTTCTCCGAACGTATGTATTCTTCGTGACTATTCCGCTGTTCCGTCAGTTTCTCGGGCGGCTCGGGATGCTGAGTTTGTCGGTTGCCGTGGCGACGGCAGCAATGCGCTCGAGTCCTGTTGTATTCAGCGGAATGCCCTCGCCGAGCCGGATCGCTTGCTTGCTACTCACGGAGGCTCTGTGCGGGTTTCTCCTCGGCGCGCCTTCCGCCTTGCTGTTTGAGTCCCTCCCGCAAGCCGGGCGATTGATCGATTATCTTCGGGGGGCGATGTTTGCCGAGCAGATTCTCCCGGGGCTCGAGCAACGTGTCTCCCAACTGGAGACAGCCTCTTTTCTCGTCGTGCTCTTCATTCTTTTCCCTCTCCGAGGCTACACGGCGCTCGTTGCGCCGCTCATTTCGAGCTTCCAGGACCCCGCGCTCGCCCCTGGGCTCGGGCTGACCGATCTGGAGGATTACGGATTTTTGTCAGTCAGAAACGCCGTCCAGATTGAGAAGACTGCATTCCATGTGATGTGTACGGCGATAGTGTTCGCCTCTCCGGCTTTTATAGTGCTTGTACTCTTTGAAGCATGCTTGGGAATAGCTTCGAGAATGGCTCCCCGTATTGCGCTGAGCCAAGAGCTGGCCCCGCTGAAGCTCGTGCTCGGAATTCTGCTCTACGCCTATTTATTCGGCCAAGCAGGGGCATCAGACACCGTTTTGACGGGCATCCCGCGTACGGTCGCCCAGGCCCTCAGCGGTTGAGCGGGGACCCGATGAGCAGCAATAAACGTTATAACCCCTCCAGAAAAAAGCTCTTGCGTGCACGAAGAAATGGAGATGTCGCTAAAAGTCGAGACCTTACCGGTGCTTGCCAGCTTGTCGTTGGTCTCGCATGGTGTGCGTGGGCGCTGTATTGTTGCCCGCAGGTGACAGATTTTCTTGAAGAATGCGCCGATCGGCGTCAAGACTTTCATACTAATAATATGCTAGTATCCCTCGGTGGTGCGTTTGCCACCTGGGGGGCCCTTGAGCTGAGCCTTCTCGGACTGCTTTGGTGCGCCGCGGTCCTGACGCAAGCGGCTCAGGTGGGCGTGTTCTTTTGTTGGAGCTCTCTCGAGCTGCGCTGGTCGAGACTCAACCTGATTCCGGGCTTCGGTCGAATCCTCGGGATACAGCCGGGGGCGGAATCGTTGCTTCCAAGCGGGTTGATCTATGAAGTGTGCAAGACCTGCGGTCTGCTCGTGCTGTTGGTGGGCAGCGGTGGGTTGATGATCGCATTCCTGATCAAGCCGTTATATGCTGCTCGGTTAGCTGCGCCCGAAGAGGTCCAGACGGCTGTCGCTTTGGCCCTGTTGAAGGTGACGTCTCCGCTGATTGCCGCCGCTGTATTGATCGGAGGTGGGGATCTGCTCCTGGCGCGTTTTCGGCGAAGCCGCCGGCTGATGATGGACGCGCAAGAGCTGAAGCGGGAACTCCGGGAGAGTGAAGGCAACCCTGAGCTGAAAGGACTGCGGAAGCAGGCGCACCAAGAGCTACTCCACCATGGCAGCCTGAATGCCATCCGTCGAGCGAGCTTGGTTGTGGTCGGCAGAGTGTCGCCGCCCGGCCGACAGAGGTGATTGCGCGTGAGAGGTAATCAGCGCGCGAAGAGTGAGTTGTGAGATGGTAGTGTCCGCCGATAATCGGCTCTCAGCGTTATCCGACCAGCTGCTTTCTGCTGGGTCGATTCGCGCCGCCATGATCACGACCGCGGAGTTTCTCGGCCAAGAGCTCGCTGCATGTCGAGTTGTCGCGATTACGACACCTACGGCTCCAGGAGCCGGCCCCTCGGTCTTCGAATGGGCAACTGAACCGACCGATCCGGTCTTTGATTCGTTTTTGCTCGCTCTCTCCCAACGCCTTCACGATTTCGCGCAGAAGATCCCCCATGCTGTCGAGATAGACGACCTTACGGAGATTGAGTCATCTGCCGCCGGAAGGGAGACACTGGAGCTTCTTGGGTTGGGACAAGCCCTGGCCGTGACGTTTGATTATTGTGGGACAGGCAAAGGGACGCTCCTTGCTTTCCGAAGCCCGGATGAGCCGAGCTTCGAGCCGCCCGACGGGACTGTGCTCGAAGCCGCTGCCGGAATGGTCCGAAAGCGTCTGAGCGAGCTTGTTCGCGCCGACGGTCTGCCGCCAACGCCCAAACGTTCTGGCAGGGCTGCAAGCTCTGAGCTTCGCGCGAGTGTCGAAAGCGGCGACGCCGGGGAGAGCCTGTATCGTCGGCTTGTCGAAAACTCGGACGCAATCATCTTCACTACGAACAGCGACAACATCATCCGGTTTGTGAGCCGGAGGGCGCTCGATTTCTTTGGAGTCATCCCGGAAGATTTCGTCGGTAGCATCGCAGTTGAATGGTTCGACCTGATTCACCTCGACGACCGTGAGAGGGTTCATGAGCGCGCCGAAGAGATGCAGGCCGCGGGCGTAAGCTTCGAAGAGGAGTTTCGCGTCATCAACCATATCACCGGCAGGGAGCGATGGTTGCTGGTGAAGCTGGTTCCCGTGAGGAACGAAGCGCAAGATATAACCGGATGGGACGGTTTCGGTGTGGACATCACCGGACGCCGGGAAGCCCAGGACGCTCTGGATGTCCAAAGCCGCAAGGTTCGAGCGCTGTACACTGTATCTTCGGCTATTCGTGGCTATCTTGACCCGTCAAACATCTCTGCCCGGGGCCTGATTGCCCTGTGCGATGCGACGGGGGCAGAAGCCGGATTATGCTACCTGTATCCTTCGGCGCGGTCGCGAACACTCTCTCTCGTGGCGCATCATGGATTCTCGGCCTTCTTTGCCTCGCGGATGCAAGAAAGCGCATCGCAGCCGACGCTGCTCCGGAGCGTCGCCGAGAAAGGTCAATCGGTTGTTGTGTCGGACATGCAGAGTGACCCGCGCGCGCAGGATCTGCTTCACGATGAAGAAGGCTTCCGATCGGCCGTCTTGGTACCCATCGCCGCCGAAGAGGAGATTTTCGGCACGTTGGCGCTTTTTCACCGTGACGTCGCCAAGTTCGACGGCGGGGATGTGATGCTTGTCGCAGCGGCGGCGAATCAGATCGGGCTTGCGGCGCGCCAGGCGAATCTCTTCAGCGCCTACCGCAAGCAGACAAAAAATCTCTCTGCGCTGTATCGGATGAGCCACGAGCTTTCGCACCTCTTTTCGCTCGAGGAGATCTTCCATCAGTCGTTCACAATCATCAGGGACGAGCTCGGCCTCAAACGGCTCTGGCTGGGTCTGCTGAACGACGCCGGAACGAGGATCGTCGGACAGTCGGCTTACGGACCCGGCTGGCGGCGGCGTTTGGTTGAGATGAACGTCGAGCTGACGGATGAAACCAATCCGCTTTCGCAGGTCATTCTTCACAAGAAGGCGCTCGTAGTCAGCAACCCTGACTCAGTGCTGGGCCAGCTCGGACTCCGCCGCTTCTTTTCTCGCTTTGCAATCAAGTCGCTGGGGCTGGCACCGCTTATCTCTCGTGGTCAGGTGCTCGGTGTGCTCGCGGTTCAACCGGGCAGCGGAGAACCCGCGATGGAAGAAGAGGAGATCACTCTTCTGTCGAGTCTTGCAAACGAAATCGCTGCGCTCATCTTCACCAAGCGGCTCGAAGAGCGAATCGCCGAGAACGAGAAGATGCGGTCTGCCGGACTGCTTGCAGCAGGTATCGCGCATAACTTCAACAACCTCCTGCAAGCCGTCCTGGGCCAGGCTTCGCTGCTCGAAATGCAGCGCAAGAACGAGGCTCAGGTGCTCAAAGCGGCCAAGATCATCAGCGAGTCCGCCACGAAGGGCGCAGCGCTGGTGAAACAGCTGCTCAGTTTTGCGAATTTGGAGGAGCCACATCCTTCGGCCGTCCAGGTGAACGAGCTGATTGAGGCCGAGACGAAGAATTGGTCGCAGCTGCTCGAGCCGAATCAGCAGATCAAGCTCTCTCTGAAACATGATCTTCCCCGCACGTCTGTGGATACTCGTCACTTCTTGCGGATCATCACCGCGCTGATGACGAACGCGTGTGAGGCAATGCGGAATAAGGGCGGACCCATTCAGATCTTCACTGATTCAGTTTCGACAGACCAGGAGCGGGCACACATCGAAGTTCCGGAGGGCCAGTACGTAAGAGTGGGTGTGAGAGACAGCGGTATCGGAATGGACGCGGAGACGAAGCGTCGCTGTTTTGAGCCTTTTTTCACGACGAAAAATGTCGATCCGAGCTCCGGGCTCAGCCTCTCCGGCGCTGGACTCGGTTTGGCTGCGGCTTATGCGCTCGCTCGGAAGAATGGCGGAAGGCTCGTCGTCGACAGCCGTCTCGGTCACGGCTCTGTGTTTACGCTTTATCTTCCGATCGAACGCACTAAAAAGCGCGAGTCTTCGCCGAGTGAGGAGACGCGCTCGACTGTCGCGGTTGCGCCCCAGATCGATTCGCAATCCAGAGCTTTTACGAAAGAGTGACAAAGCTCCTTCCTCAAGAGATCGCGGCTGCGCTCGCATTCGACGCACAGCTGTCCGACACTCCCGTTGTGGCCGGCGTCGGAGTGCACCACCAGGCGCAATCGATTATTCGAATTGCGCGGCGCTACGGTATTCCACTTTCAGAAGATCAAGATTTGGCAACGCAGCTCTGCGCGCTCCGTGAGGATACCTACGTTCCGGAAGAGCTTTTTTCAGAGATAGCTGCGCTCCTTCTTGAATTCAATTCTGAATAGCATCATCTATATTATCCTTGACCGGAAACATTCGCGCGGCTAATAGTACAAGATTAGTCGATATTTGCCTGTCAGGTTGCGCAAAGGATTTGTCATGCCATCGCTCATGAAGCTTGAGTCGCTCGCAGGAGAAGAAGCTCAAGAGATCATCCAGGTCGATTCCGGGAACCTCACTCTCGGAAGGGAAAGCGACAATACCATCGTCATCGACAGCGATTCCGTTTCGCGGCTGCATGCGTGCTTTTTCGAAGTGCTCGCAAATTGGTTTGTGCGTGACATGAACAGCACGAACGGCACAATGGTAAACGGCGTGAAGGTTCAGAGCGGCCAACTTCGGTTGTTGCGCGATGGTGACCTGATTCAGATTGCGAATTTCCCTATCCGCTTTACCGAGCTCGGCCGAGACGACGAGGACGACGAGTTCTCGCCTCCGACGCTGCTGATATTTTACGGAGAGCATTTCGAGGCTGATTTTCCGCTCGCTACGCCGGGCTCCCGATTCTCAATCGGTGGAGCGGAAGGGCATCTTTTCCTCGAGAACGTTCCACCGGAGACGGTTCAGTTGGAGATCGTCTACAACGGCCGAAACCTCGAGCTTCATACGGGAAACGGTGGCGCTCCAATTATCGTCAATGGCCTCGCTGTTGGTGGCGTTACAGCTCTCACTGATCGCGACGAGATCGATCTCGGCGCATACAAAATCGTGGTGAATGAGCCTTCGTCCGCGCGCAGCTCGAAACAGAACCGCATGATCGCGGCGATCTCCGCACAGAAGCGGCAACCGCTGAGTGAGCCGCCGAGCGTCCAAACCAACCAAGGTGCGAAACCGCGGGAGTGGGAGTCAGATCAGACCGCGCGAAAGATGACGCAGGGGCGCAAGTTTGTTTTCGGGAGCTCTCCGGATGAAGAGGTGACAGGGACCATCGCCATGTCGCGCCAGGAGATGGCTTACAAAGTCGGAGAGGTTAGCACTGCGCAGCGCTTCTCTCAGCTCGGACGTCCCGAGAAGGCGGTGAATCCGGAAGCGGTCGAGAAACGGCAGATCATCTTCGGAGCGTTCGTTCTGCTGTTCATGATCGGGGCAGTCGTTTACTTCTTCGTCCTGTCGTAGCCGACAGGGTCTCCACTTTTGTATCGTTCTGGGATGCCGCGACTCCCGTGCGTGAAGAGATTACCAGCGGCGTTTTAACTTCCGTTACTTCTGCACTCCCAAGCTCATAGTGCGTTGTGCTCGATGCCCCTGCTCCAAGAATGACGCTGCGTCTCGGCGCTGCCGCTAAAAACTTGGTAAGCGACCCGCCGCAAGGGCATAACCTCCTAGAATCACTGTAGATCTGAAATTCCCCCCCCCAGACAGAACCGCTGATATGCAGCCGGTTATAACAGAGAGAGAGGCCCCATCCATCTACAGAGACCGGTCGAGCGCTTGTCTGTGCCGATGAGTGGAGGAGAAAGGTTCTTTTCGGTTTTTTGTCGCGTGTAGTCCGTTGAGCTTCGCTTGGGTAGAACGCGAGCGTTGGGTCCATTAGTGCGTGAACAGTAATGGACCTTAACTACTTCGCTTCTCCTCAATAGGAACGATCCATGCGTATCCAAGTCAGCAAGGTGCTGGCCCACGACCTCAAGACGTTGGGCTTTCGGGTCGAGGGAATCGGCGTCCGTTTCCCCGTGACATTCGTCGAAGAGGATGCGACCGCCGAGCGCGATGCTGCTCGCGGTCTGACGAATCCTGCCGATGGTGTTACCCTCAGTCGAGACGGAGCCACCGTCACCGTGAGCTCTGAACGTCACGACCTGATGGTCGAGCTGCCGTCAGGGAGCATTCCGAATCACAAGGTGTACGGGCGACGGTTCGTGGTTCACCACCTCGGGACTGTCGATGGCTTCGAACTGGAAGTCTCTTAGCGGCGCACCCTGAGACGTCGCACGCGATGAGCCCTGAACAAGGGAACTCCACTCATCGCATTTACGGTCGGCGGCGTCCAATAATTCGGTTGAGTGTGCGCTAACAGGACGACCGGCGAGCGCCGCAGAGTCAAAAGAAGCGCGCGACCATCCACGACTTGCGGATCACGCCCCCTGGACCGCCCGCTGTTCGCCGCTTCCACCGCCGACAAGCGGCAATTCAAGCGAAAGCGCCAGATGGCTCGGAGTCAGCAACTTCGCTCCGATCGTCGAACGCTCAGCGAAGGCGATGTGCGATGCGATGCGCAGGTTTTCGGAAAACAGCTCTTCGGGCACGGATACTGACGCCGGTAGCCGCTGCAGTGCTTCCTTCCCAATCTGTTTCTCGAAGAATATTTGCTCTTCGGCGCTGAGAGAGTTTGCAGCGTCCTTCTCCTGGCGGCTTCGTGTGATCCGATAATTGCTGGGGATGCATTTCCGGAAAATATAGAGGTCCAGCGGATGAGCGTCGACGGCAGGCGGCTCGAAACGTTGCGCGAGTACGAGTATTTGCAGAGCTGCTGGAGGTTTCTTCGGTCCCTCCGATGCGTCGGGACGCTTGATGAACGCCCCAAGCCGCGCTTTTCCATATGGGCCAGCGAAATCCCCGGCTTCGAGAAGCGTATGGCAGAGGACTCGCAGAAATGCCGGACGCGAAAGAGCCAGCAATGCCGAGGTTGTTACGTCGAGCGCGATTCGGAAGGTTTGCGGCATCAGCCGGTCGACGATTTCGATTCCAAGAGTCAAGCTCGTGAGCAGATCCGTAGATTGGCTTCTGAGCTGGAGTCGGGAATCGAGCGCCCCGGGAGACTCGTTCGCTTGGGATTGTGAAATCTGCAAGAGCTCTTCGGCGTTCACTTCGCTTAACGCTCTTCCGACCAGCGCCGACGCCAGAATGAGCGTCGGTCGAATCTTGCGCGCCTGCTCGAGCGCCATTACGAACGGCTGAAGAACCGTGAGATCGTAAAATACAACCACCGTCCCAAGAATCGGCTTTTCGTCGAGAACGATCTCCACCTCGCGTGCCAGGGCCAGCACGGTCTGCTTTCTTCCGTCCGTCGTTTGGAGAAAGGCTTCCTCGATTCGTTGTTTCGATTCCGGAAGCTGAGAGCTTCTCGCGTCGCGAGATGCCCGTGCCAGATTGCGCAATGGCTGGAAGATGCTTTCGAATGGAGCGAGATCCGTGCGATCTCGGACACCGAACTGCTGGGCAGCTCGACTGCTGAGAAACATGGGGGCGAGCTGGTCGTCGAACAGGAGGAGCGATAGCCCCAGACTATCAAGCGCAGCCGGCTCGAAGCGAAACCGACCATGAAAGCTCATTGAAACCAACCTCGTTGTAGTCCATCTCACAAGCGTGCCGGCGATAGCTTGCCCGATCTACAGAGCGGTGCCGGATAAGGAAGAGCTTTTACCTCATTTCACTCGGTTGAGCGACGACCAAAGCGGCGAGGAGGCGTTTCGACCCTCGATTTGGACATTCCTGAATCGTTCGGCGGCTGGCTCGCCAGAGTATTTTTCTGTAAGATACCTGGCTCAAATACGATTGAATGAATAAGGAATCGAACGAGCGCTATGGCTGACTTTCCCGAAAAATATGAGCACGGCGAGATTGAGCAGAAGTGGGCTTCCCGCTGGGAAAGCGAGCGAGTGTACGACTGGGATCCGAGCGTCTCACGCGAGCGCACCTTCATCGTAGATACGCCGCCGCCGACAGTCTCCGGGTCGCTCCACGTCGGCCACGTATTCAGCTATACGCACACCGATGTGATCACCCGCTATCAGCGGATGCTCGGCAAGAATATCATGTATCCGATGGGCTGGGACGACAACGGGCTGCCGACCGAGCGCCGAGTCCAGAACAAGTTCAACATCACTTGCAATCCCGAGCTGCCGTATCAGTCTGGATGGCTACCGAAGGAAGCTCCCGAGAAGAGTGACAAGGCTCCACAAGAGGAGATCTCGCGAAAGAACTTCATCGAAGCCTGCGCGAAGGTTACCGCCGAAGACGAAGCCGCGTTCGAGACGCTTTGGAGACGCTTGGGTTTGTCAGTCGATTGGAAACAGCAATACGCAACGATTGATACGCATTGCCGCAGAGTTTCTCAGCTTTCGTTCCTCGATCTCGTCAAGAAAGACATGGTCTACAATGCCGAGTCCCCGACAATGTGGGACATCACGTTTCAGACTGCTCTTGCACAGGCGGACCTCGAGGAGCGTCCTTGCCGTGGTGCCTATCACGATCTGCGTTTTTCGGTCGTCGGTGGGGGCGAATTTGTCATCTCTACGACGCGTCCGGAGCTCCTTGTTGCCTGCATCGCCGTGGTCGCGCACCCCGACGATGAACGTTACAAAAGCTATTTCGGCAAGCGCGCGTTGACTCCGCTGTTCCGTGCGGAAGTGCCGGTTGTTGCCTCGACTCACGCTGACCCCGAGAAGGGAAGTGGGATCATGATGGTGTGTACGTTCGGCGATGTCGCCGACGTCGAGTGGTGGAAATCGTCCGGCCTACCGATTAAGCAGGTTCTCGGCCGAAACGGCAGATTTCAGCCGATCGAATTCACCAATGCACCGTTTCTCTCGACCGATCCTGCGAAAGCGAACGAGGCGTACGCCCAGATTCTCGGAAAGACCTCACAGCAGGCACGAAAGATTATTGCACAGCTTCTCGCCGCAGAAGGTTCGGTGGCGGTCGGGCAGGGGGCCGCTCTCGTTGGCGAGCCGAAACCGATCGAGCATCCGGTGAAGTTCTACGAAAAGGGGGACAACCCGGTCGAGTACATTACTACGCGGCAGTGGTTTGTGCGCCTGCTCGAGCATAAAGAGGCGCTTCTTGCCCAAGGCGACAAGATCGCTTGGCACCCTGCGCACATGAAGACGCGGTACAGCCACTGGGTCGCCGGGCTGAATCACGATTGGTGTATCAGCCGGCAGCGGTTCTTCGGAGTTCCGTTTCCGGTTTGGTATCCGATCGACGCGTCCGGGCGAGTGGTATATGAGCGTCCGATTTATGCTGAGCCTGGACAGCTTCCGGTCGATCCGTTCATAGACACGCCGAAAGGTTTTGACGAGTCCCAGCGCAATCAGCCGGGCGGATTCACCGGCGATCGCGACGTCATGGATACCTGGGCGACTTCGTCCCTTACGCCGCAAATTATCAGTCAGTGGGGCCTCGATGCATCTCGACATTCGAAGCTCTTCCCGATGGACATCCGGCCTCAGTCGCACGAGATTATACGGACCTGGGCGTTTTACACGATCGCCAAGGCGTGGATGCACGAGAATGAGATACCGTGGCGCAACGTTGTGATCAGCGGCTGGATTCTCGATCCGGATCGGAAGAAGATGAGTAAGTCGAAGGGTAACGTCGTCACCCCTCAACATTTGCTCGAGCAATACTCTTCCGACGCAGTTCGCTATTGGGCCGCCCGAGCGCGACTTGGCGTAGACACGGCTTTCGATGAGAAGGTCTTTGCGAACGGCAGAAAGCTGGCGACCAAACTGTTCAACGCTAGCCGGTTTGTTTTGGCTATCGTCCGCGAGTTCGAGGCGGCCGGTGGTGTCGCAGGTCTCGATCAGGTGAGAGAGGAGCTCGATCGCGCAGTGATCGATGAGCTGCGTGGTGTGATACGCGAGGCGACGACTGCATTTGAAGCGTTTGACTACGCAGCAGCGCTGCAAGCCGCGGAAACGTTTTTCTGGCAGTTCTGCGACAACTACGTTGAGCTTGTAAAGTCGCGCGCATACGACGCAGATGCGGGGCAGGGCCGCGTGTCGGCGATAGCCGCGTTGAGTTGGTCGCTCAAAACGTTCCTGAGACTTTTCGCTCCAGTCCTTCCGTATGTGACCGATGAGGTGTGGTCCTGGTCCTACCGGGAGCATGAGGGTGACATCTCGATTCACCGTGTTGCATGGCCCACAGTCGACGAAGTGAGGAATGTTCCTCGTCCTGAGCAGACTGGCGTGTTCCGAGCCGCCGGCGAGGTTCTTGGCAAGATTCACCATCAGAAGTCGCTTGCAAAGAAAACCCTGAAGTGGCCGGTGCAGCGGCTCGAGCTTCGCGGGCCGGCGGAGAGCCTCTCTCGCGCCAAAGCTGCGCTCGCCGATGTCGAGCGTGCCGGCAAAGTTGTCACCGGAGGGACAGTGCTGGCCGAAGGGCCGGCTGGTGAAAGTGGAGAGCTAACGGTGACGCTCGAGCTGAGCGAAACCATGGAGGCCTGATGTTAAGTCCGATCTCGCTCAAGCTCATCCAGCTCGCGATCAAAGAAGACGTAGGCTCCGGCGACATTACAACGCTTGCTCTGATACCGCCGGATCAGCGGGCTACCGCTCGAATCATCGCGAAAGAGGCACTGACTGTCTGCGGCAACAAAGTCGCAGAAACCGTGTTCCATCAGCTCGATTCCGAAGTGGATTATCGGACCGTCGTCGAAGACGGGGAGATCGTGGCAGCCGGGGGGACCGTCGCGGAGCTCTCGGGCAGCCTCGCCACGCTTTTGCAGGGCGAGCGTACGGCGCTCAACTTCATGCAGCGGTTGTCGGGAGTAGCGACCCTCACTGCAGCAGTCGTTGCCGAGGTGAGTCATACCAAGGCGCAGATTCTCGACACGCGCAAGACGACGCCCGGATGGCGCGAGCTCGAAAAATACGCTGTCCGCTGCGGCGGTGGCACAAATCACCGCCTCGGTCTGTTTGATCAGGTGCTCATCAAAAACAATCACCTCGACGCCACGGGCGCCGATGCCGGAACAGCCGTGAAGATCGCCCGGGAGAAGGTGCGGCCAGGTGTTTCCATCGAAGTCGAGGTTCGTAACATCGACGAGCTCACGCAGGCCGCAAAGGCTCGGCCGGATCTCATTCTCTTCGACAACATGTCGCCACCGCAGCTTGTCTCGGCGCTCATTGTTCTCCGAACGCTGGATCCGCTGAACGAAATCAAAACGGAGGCATCCGGGGGCATCACCCTCGACAACGTGCGGCAATACGCCGAGACCGGAGTCGATTCGATTTCGCTCGGCCTGCTGACTCACTCGGCGCGCGCGGTCGATCTGTCTCTGCGAATTCAGCATGAAGATCGTTGAACGCTGCCTTGGCGGATTGAGCGTATGGCAGGTCGATTCGTGGCTGAAGGCGAGGATCTTTCACGGCTTCTTGGGCGGCGACCTGGATGTGAAAGAGCGCATCGGAGACCCGGAGCTGTTCCTTCCTGAAGAAGCTTGCGGCGCGGCAAACCTTCCCGTGCTCCAATTGCGACAGGTTCATTCCGCCGATATCTCTGAGGCTTCCCGTTCTGAATCGCGAGATCTGTTGCTCCATCCGCGAACCGGAGATGGATGGTTCGCGAAATCGCTTCTCAATGCGGACCCCAGTGCCGTGCTCGGCGTTCGAACCGCAGACTGCTTCCCGGTGTTGCTGTGGGGAGTTTCAGGTGAGCATCTTTTGGTAGCCGCGCTCCATTGCGGTTGGAGGGGAACAGTTGCAGAGCTTCTGCCGAGAGCGATTGATGCGTTGACCGAACGCGGGACCTCTCGCTCAACGATCGAGGTTGCGATTGGACCCGGCGCACGCGGCTGCTGCTACGAGATCGGAGAAGACGTTCTCGCTCAGCTGCCGACCACTCACGGTGTCGGCGATGAGCAAGAATTGGTGGTCCGAAGGAGCGGAAAGATTTTTTGCCATCTTCCTGCATTGTTGCGTGCCCAGGCGCGCGGCTGCTCGGTAGAGGACGACCGAATCTCGGAGGTCGAATGTTGCACAATTTGCGATCCGCGATTTTTTTCCTATCGCCGTCAGAAAGCTCATTCAGGGCGGCAGCTTAGCTTTATATGCACGAGTTTTGTCTGCTGAATTCGCTAATTGTGACAAATACTTATCTTTGCGGCGCAAAGTTGACAGATCCGGCGGTGGTGGTCATAATTTTTGTATCAGCCTGCTAGGGCTGGGTTGTAAGGCCAAACCATTTACCGCGGAGGAAGCGCCCTATGGAAAAAGCCGACCAGGATTTGCTCTTGAAGATCGTTCCTACCAACCCAGATCTGAAGAAGCTCTACGATAGACATCGTAAGCTCGACAAAGAAATCGAAAGTCTCACCCGATACTCGCGTTACTCCAGCACAGCGGCGCTCCGCGAGAAGGAGCTCAAAAAGCTGAAGCTGCAGAAAATGGAAGAGATCATGACGATTCTCAACCAGCATCGCCCTGATTCGGAAGAGATGCATCTCAACTAAGGCATCTCCCCGTGTGCGCCCTGTGACTTGTTCACGGGGCGCCGCAAATCCACCTCTGCGCGCAAGGCTCGACACCCGACGAAATGGCGTGTAATAAGGGTGTTTTGCTCATTCGCCGCTTTTTTTGGCGTCTCTGCTGACTCCGGCCTAGAGCGTTCGCGCAATACTTTCGGCTTGCTAGTTGCCTGCCTGGGAGCCTGTTGCTGCCCGCGCCTGGACGCACTGTGTTTCAAGGATAAGGATATGTCTCAACCACGATTTGCTGTTGTCGGTGCCACGGGTGCTGTGGGCCGTGAGATGATTTCAGTGTTGGTCGAGCGCGGCTTGCCTCTCGAGGACATCCGGCTGCTTGCGAGCAGCCGCTCTGCCGGAATGGACGTCGATGTCGACGGCACATCGGTCACGGTGGAAGAGCTCAAACCGGACTCTTTCCGAGGGATCGATATCGCGCTCTTCTCTGCCGGCGGCTCGGTGAGCAAGGAGTTCGCTCCGCACGCCGTCGAAGCCGGAACAATCGTCATCGATAACTCGAGCGCATTCCGGATGGATGACGCTATTCCGCTCGTCGTGCCGGAGGTGAATGGACGAGAGCTACGTGAGATTCTCCGCAAGCTCCCGAAGGACCGCGGGCTCATCATCGCGAATCCAAACTGCTCGACGATTCAGCTCGTTGTCGTGCTGAAGCCGATTCTCGAACGCGCGGGTCTCAAACGCGTCGTCGTCTCTACGTATCAATCGGTGTCCGGTGCCGGCCAGAAGGGTCTCGATGAGCTTTGGGATCAGTCGCTTGCGCTGTTCAATCAACAGGAGCTTCCAATCAAGAAGTTCCCGCACCAGATCGCATTCAACGTCATCCCTCACATCGACGACTTCGAGTCGAACGGATACACGAAGGAGGAGATGAAAGTCGTGCGCGAATCACGAAAGATCTTGTCGAAGGCGGATCTTCGGATCACAGCCACGGCTGTGCGGGTGCCGGTGTTCTACTCGCATTCGGAGTCGGTCAATATCGAAACTGAGAAGCCGCTCTCCGCTGACGAAGTGAAGGCACTGCTCCACGAAAGTCCCGGCGTGATAGTCAGTGACGAACCCTCTGCCAAGACCTATCCGCTGGCGACAACCGCGGCAGGCACTGACGCGACGTATGTCGGGCGTATCCGCAAAGACGAGTCGGTCGACAACGGCCTCAACATGTGGATTGTGGCGGACAACATTCGGAAAGGCGCAGCGCTGAACGCCGTTCAGATTGCCGAGATCGTCATGAACGAACGTTACTCGTCACAAGATACCCCTTCAGAGCGCAACATCGCTCAAGCCTGACGTGAAGCTCAAGCTCGTGCTCGAGTACGACGGCACCCCATTCTGTGGCTGGCAGCAACAGGATGGGATGTTTACCGTACAAGGCGAGCTCGAGCGGTCGCTCGGCGTTTATCTCGATTCTCTTGCTCGAAAGTGCCATCTCGATCCGGTTCCGACTCCGGGGATCATGGGAAGCGGTCGTACGGATTCGGGAGTCCATGCCCTTGGGCAGGTGGCGAGCTTCCTTTGGCCGGACACTCTGCCGCTCCGCCTCGGAGAAATCCGTGCGGCGCTGAACGGTATCACTCCGCGCGAGCTCTCAATCCGCAGCGTGGAGATCATGCCGAATTCGTTCGATGCCCGGGTGACACTCCACCGCAAGCAATACAGTTATTTGATTGGCCTTCACCGGGGCTCTGACGGCTTTTATGGGAAGCGCCTGTGGCACATTACAGCGCGGCTGGATGTGGCGGCGATGGCCGCTGCAGCGCGCCACTTCGTCGGGAAGCACGATTTTTCGAGCTTTCGAGCCGGCGATTGTCTCGCAAAGAGCACGGGGAGGACGGTCTTTGTCAGCGAGCTCTCGCGAATCGGCTCGGAGCAGCTTCAATTCGTCGTTCAGGGAAACGGCTTTTTGAAGCAGATGATTCGCATTATGACAGGTACGCTTGTCGATGTCGGTCGCGGCCGACTCCGAGCTGAGCAAATACCTGAGCTCATTGCGGCAAGGAACCGCGAGCTGGCCGGACCGACTGCTCCGGCGCACGGGCTCACTCTCGACTGGGTTCGTTATCCTGAGCAAGAGATTGGGAACGCCGAAGTCGATGAAGCAGACGAGTAGCTGTCCAACGTCGAAGACAGCTCGGTGGGTTTTAGTCGATACAAAGTTCGACGGGCGTCGTATCCCTGACCTTCTTTGTGCTCAGCTCGCTCACGGCGCCGGCATTGGTTACGTGGTAGACGACTTCTGAGATCGGGTGAGTTCCGCACCCGCAATTCTGTCGATTGAACGCCGCAACGTTGAATCCGTCCTCTCCTTTCTGGACCTCGGCGCTTGATAGCGCGAGCGGAGGTTTCACTGCGTCACCACGAAAGGTCGGGGTGAGTGCAAATAGGAAAGCGACCGCCTTCTCAGGCGCGTCCACTGGTCCGAAATGATCCGCAAATTTTGCCGCAGAGTCGATTAGAACGATGTTCTCGCCGCGCTTGACGAGGTACGCGATCCAGTCCCGCAGCATACATCCAGTGTTGAAAATACCGCTCTTCTCGCCGTAGCGATGGCAGATGAGAACTGATTCCTGCGGTGCGAGAGACGAAAGAGAGGCTGATGGAAACGAGAGTCCGTCACATTCGAACTGTTTCAAATCTATGCCGGAGCAGCTCACCGATGTGTCTGATAGTGACTTGCAGTGACTACGGAAGTAATCGTCGTCTTGGGCTGCGACTGTCGAAGCGCTGAAGAGACCGATCGCGGCGATGAAACCCAATACCCTAGCTCGCATGGAGACCTCCGGAACTTTCTCAATGTCTACCATGTGAATGACGGGGAGCGACAGAGGCCTCAGAAAGCCAGGTAGGATGGCGCGCATACAGGGGGGCCGCGCCTTGATGGTAAGCGCCCTGGGTGGTATCTCATGAAAGTGTGGCAATTATCTCGGTCGGTATGAAGGCATGATTCGAACATTCTCTTTCGGTCTCGCGGTTCTCGTCCTCTCGTCCCTACAGATCGGTTGCGCGGCGCGCACTCCGAAGACTCCGCCGGGGAAACTCCCGCTTACTCGAGAGTCGAGGACTGAACCGACGCGCTCTCTCGATGAGCTGAGTGCGGTTATCAAAAACCTTGCACCGATGATCGGAGAATATCCGCCGAGGTTTGCGTCGCCGCAGCAGAAAGAGACCGTTTACAAGGTGTGGAGCGATGCCTTCGTCGATGCCAAGTACTACCTCGACAACGCGGGAAACGCTGAGCGTGTTCTGTGGACGATGGCTGAGCTTGCGCGGGAAGGGCATAACATGGACGTCGACGGGACCGGGGTGCTTGCGCAGGAAGTGATTGAAAAATGCCTCACCAATTTCCCACGCTCGGTCCAATGCCACTTCTCGGCGGCCGATTATTACATTGCAATTCGAGTGTCCGGTGAATCAATGGCGGCGCTCAATCGAAGCTTGACCTTTCTGCGGCAGAAATACGCACCGAAAGCGAACCAGTATGTGGAGGAGCGATTCGTTTATCTCTACGCTTACGACCACCAACCGCAACTGGCGATCCAACAGATCGATCGCTATCTGAAGCTCTTTCCGAAATCACCCAAGCGTGCTGAATTTCGCCGCATGAAAAAGGAGCTCAAGAGCGAGCCAACCTGACTAACGGCCGAAGAGCATCTCCCAAACGCCCTTTCTTCGCTCTCCGCCGTAGCGCGACGAAGGGGGGGAAAGCACTTCGCGGTTGTCCTGATCGCCGCTGTCTCCCAGTGAGCCGCCGCGCCGGGGGACGCCGAAATCGTCTTCGCGCTCGCCTTGCGCGGCGGGGGGAAGCCCACCCTGGTCGTCCGCATAAACGTCTCGCGTGTGTATCGGGCACGGAGTCACCGGCTCTGTGCCCTCGACAAATACCTCGGTCATCTCGTTTTGCGTCGGACAGCTCGGAGTCATCAGTAGTCCACTTTGCCGATCGATCTTCTGAAAAACGACGCCCGGCGGTGGAACGAAATCGAGCTGTGGTTCGAAGCCTGACACGCATTTCATGTAATCAGTCCAAATCGGCGCAGCTCCCTGCGCGCCGGTGAGCTTGGTTTCTCGATTGTCGTCGAACCCGACCCAAACAACGGCTAACGTCCTCGGAGTGAAGCCGACAAACCATGAATCTCGCGTGTCGCTGCTCGTGCCGGTCTTTCCTGCGGCGGGAGCCGTGAATCCCATCCGCCGAACGACGGTTCCCGTTCCCGCCTCGATTACCGACTGAAGCATGTTCGTGAGCACGAAGACGGCGGGCTCGGACGCCACGCGCTCTTCCTTTGTCTCCGGTTTGCCAATGGGCTCCGAATCGCCTTCGACCATGATTGCGAGAATCGGTTTGAGGTTCAGTAACGTTCCTCCGTTTGCGATGGCAGCATATGCACGGACTAAGTCGAACGGAGATACTTCCCCGGCGCCTAATGCGAGCGAAGGTACACGTGGGAGGTCCGTGCCGAACCCGAAAAGCGCTGCGGTGTGCGCTACAGCGTCGATGCCCACTTTCATTGCGAGCTGAACCGTTGGGATGTTGAGAGAGTGTGTGAGTGCCTCGCGGACGGTCACCTCGCCCCGATATCCCTCTTCATAGTCCTTCGGTTGCCACGTTTTTCCGTCGGAGATCGGAATAGTAGTCGGCTCGTCAGAGAGGATGCTTGTCGTTCGCGCGACTCGATATGTGTTCAGGTTCTTATCAAGCGCCGTAAGATACACAAAAGGCTTGAAGGTAGAGCCCGGTTGACGTTGCGACTGACTTACACGGTCGAACTGATTCTCACCGTAGTCTCGTCCGCCGACCCAGGCCAGTACCTCACCATGAACCGGGCTCACCGAGATGAGAGCCGCCTGCAGCGGGCCTTTACCCTTTTTGAGCCGGGGATACGTCTGCTCGAGGCGCTTCAGTCCGTTCTCGACCGCCTCATCCGCGCAGTTCTGATATTGCAAATCGAGGCCGGTTACGATTTGGAGCTTGCTCGCTGCGGGATCGCCAACCGGGAAGTGTTCGAGCATCTTCCGTCTGATGAAATCGACGAAGTAGGGGGCTTTTCGCTTTCCTCGCTCAGCCGGACGGATGTCGATATTTTCGAGGGTCGCTTTCGTCTGTTGCTCCGGTGTGATGAACCCGAGCTCAGCCATCTTCTCCAGCACAACTGCCCGACGCTTTTTCGCGTCTGCAGGGTTCAGTCTCGGCGAGAGCCGGGTCGGAGCCTTGATGATTCCGGCAAGCGTCGCAGCTTCGGCGAGCGTGATGTTCGCAACGTCCTTGCCGAAAAAGGCGCGGGCAGCCTCACCGAAACCGTGAAGCGCAACGTTTCCTTCCTGACCGAGAAATACTTCGTTCAGATAGAGCTCGAGAATCTGATCCTTCGTGAAGGCGGTTTCCACCAGCACGGCCGAAAGCGCCTCGAAAACCTTTCGTGCGAATGTGCGCTCACGTGTGAAAAAGAGGTTCTTTGCCAGCTGCTGGGTGATCGTCGAACCGCCCTGGACTAGGCCACCTGCGGTGATGTCGACGTAGATGGCTCGAGCGAGTCCGACTGGATCGAGGCCGAAGTGGCTGTAGAACCGTTCGTCTTCAATAGCGAGAACCGCGTGAATCAGGTTTTCCGGAAACTCTTTGAGCTGCTTCGGCGTGCTTGCACGAGTCGCCGTGTCACCGAGGAGCGCGAGGAGCTCGGGCTCGAGGTAGATTTGCTTCATCGGTTGTCGAAACTTGACGTCGATGATGTTGGTGACCTCCTTCGCAGGGGAAAGCGTCAGCTCCACAAGCTGCTCTTCTTGATCCGGCTCGCCACCGAAGTGAGCACCGCGAAGATAGATGAGCATCCGGTCGGATGAGAGCGAGTATTCGCCCGCGTGCTCCGGCTCTCCGCTCACCTTGTGATACGCCAGGCGCTCGAGACGCTCGAAGGTCTTTGACCCCGTAAGGCTCATCGAGCGCTCGATAGGAAACGGCCGAGTAAACACGCCTGCGTTGGAGTTGACCTCTCGCTCCCGCACTCGCGCGATAACCTCGTTACGGATGAAATACGAGCCGACACCGAGCCCGATGCCGGCGAGGATCATGAGGCCGAGCACGCCCTTGATCAGCCGGCCGAAACGCCAACGCTTCGGAGGAGGGGTCTCCTCGGGCGCTTCTCGGGATTTATTGGACTTTCGGCGGGCCATCTAGCGTTACAAAATGGTGGAAAAAGCTGGATAACTGTCGGAAGTGACGGGGAAATTCATTTATTGCCTAGAAAATTACAGCAAAAAATTAGACAAATTGTGGCGGATGACTAAAATCGGCGAGACTACAATCGCGCAACTCATAGACGTAATAAAGCTCAAAGAGCAACTCATTAGTTTTTTAGCGCTCAAATTATCGGCCTGCGCTCACAGTCACGCGTGGATTCGGTGACTGGGCCCAGACTCGAACCGTGTAGTGTACATTCAAGGGAGAACATATGATCGGGGCTCTGAAGGGAAACATCGCTGACAGAAACGGCGACAGAGTTCTCATCGACGTCCAAGGAGTCGGATACGAGGTGACCGTTACGAGCGCTGCTCTCGCCGCGCTCTCTCCGGACGGTTCGAACGCGCGGCTGGTTATCTTCACCGACGTGAAGGAGAACTCGATCTCTCTCTTCGGATTTAAAAACTCTCTCGAGAAGGAAGTGTTTCTTCTGCTGAAGAAGGTTAAGGGCGTCGGGTCAAAGATTGCGCTTTCTGTTGTCTCTGCGATTGGTGCAGAAGGAGTGCTCAGCAGCATAGGTCAGAACGACGTTTCCCGGCTGAAACGAGTGCCGGGAATCGGTGGCAAGACTGCTGAGCGAATCATCGTCGAGCTCCGCGAGAACGTCCAGGAATTTGTAGTCGAGTCAGAGTCACCACTGGTCATCGAAAAGATCTCGGAGCCGGCGGGGAGTTCAATGGGCCGCGTACAGCTCGACGTTGTGCTCGCTCTTGAGAAGCTGGGATTCCCCTCTGACCGTGCGAAACAGGTTGTTGCCTCCGCGGTTGCAGCCAGGAGACAGGGAGGGCTGGCGGATTTTGCTGACTCGGCCGATCTGCTGCGCTTGGCGCTTTCCGGATTGGCGCCCGCTTAGCTTGTCGATCAGTGGCAGAGCGGACCGCACGTCCGTCACAACCTTTACGTAGGATTCTATGGCAAAGCCGACCAACACCGTTCCAGATGAGCTGAGCTCACCGATGGAGCAGGACGAATCGACATTTTTCTTTCGCTCCGTGCTCGACAGCGGGGATGCGCAGGAGGATTCGTTTCAACAGAACCTCCGTCCTCACAGCTTCGCTGAGTACATCGGTCAGGAGAAAGTCACCAAGAACCTCGCCATCGCAATCTCTGCCGCAAAGCGTCGGGGAGAACCGCTCGACCACGTCCTGTTTCATGGCCCCCCGGGCTTGGGGAAAACGACGCTCGCTTCAGTGATAGCGCACGAGCTCGGAGTCAATCTCAAAGCAACATCCGGCCCCGTTCTCGAAAGGCCGGGCGATCTTGCGGCGATACTCTCGGGGCTGGAGGCGGGCGATGTTCTCTTCATCGATGAGATTCACCGGCTCAGCCGGGTGGTCGAAGAGATCTTGTATCCCGCGATGGAGGATTTCCAGATCGACATTATCGTCGGCCAAGGACCTGCGGCCCGATCGATCAAGCTCCAGGTCAAGCCGTTTACGTTGATTGGAGCCACTACCAGAACCGGTTTGCTTACCGCGCCGCTCAGGGATCGTTTCGGCATCGTCGAGCGAATGGACTTCTACACAGCGGAGGAGCTCGCACGGATTGTGTCTCGATCGGCGAAGCTCTTGGGCGTCGGAATCGATGAAGGCGGCTCGAAAGAGATCGCATCGCGTTCTCGCGGAACTCCCCGAATTGCGAACCGGTTGCTGCGGCGCACGCGAGACTATGCGCAAGAGATTGCCGACGGAGTCGTAACATCGGTAGTGGCCGATCAAGCCCTCCAGATGTTGGATGTCGATCGTCTTGGATTGGACAAGATGGATCGCCTCCTGCTCGAGACGATCATCGACAAGTTCGCCGGCGGTCCGGTCGGGGTGGAGACAATCGCCGCCTCGCTTCACGAGGCGAAAGATACAATCGAGGATGTTTACGAGCCTTTTCTGCTCCAGGAAGGATTTTTGATCCGTACCCCGCGGGGGCGCGAAGCTACGGCGCGCGCTTACGAACATCTCAAACGAACTCCCGTCTCGAAGCGGGTAGGCGGCCCCAACCAGCGGGAGCTGTTCGGAGACAAGTAGTCAGATATGGCGCCGACACAGGAAAATACTGGGGCTCCTCGGTCGTCCGGATGGATGGTGAGTATCTTCGCGCTACTCATCACCACTTTGACTGCTACGCTCGGGTACTACCTGTGGAGCGAGTTCCCCGATGTCGGCGAAGACCGGGCTGTGGCCAGCAATCTCGGTTTTTTCCTCCTCATCAACCTGAACATCATCGTCGTGATGATTCTCGTTTTTCTGGTGGCGAAGAATATCATCACCCTGGCGCTCGATCGCCGGAGGAAGATTCTCGGCTCTCGGTTGCGGACTCGCCTCGTTTCGGCATTCGTCGCTCTTTCGCTGGTTCCGACCGTTCTTCTGTTTCTGGTCGCGAAAGGTATTCTCGAATCGGTCCTCCAGGGATGGTTTTCTCCTCAAGTGGCTGCCTCCGTGGACGGTGCGCTCAATCTTGCGCGCTATCATTCGGATACCGCCCATGCCGAGGTAACAAGGGACGTGAGACATCTCGGCCGGCAGCTGGCCCTTGTTTTTCCGGCGCTCAACGAACCGCGGGTCGGCGAGGCAGCGATCCCGGACGACCTGCGTAGCGCCGTTCAGGCCTACCTCCGCGGTAAGCGTGAGGAATACGGTCTTCACTCAATTGCTGTTGTGGACGCAGTAGGAAATGAGATCGCCCGGACCGAGGGGCCGAGTGCGGCGGAACGCGAGTCGGGCGTCCCCGGGCCTAATCTGCGAGTTGTGGAGCGCGTGGCGCTCGGTGCCGTCATCACTCATCCGGAGCTCTCCCTGACGTCGGAGTTCCTGCGTGGATACGCACCGGTCAAGAGAGACCTGCCACTGACTGTGGCGCTCCCGGACAGAGATTCTGAGAGCGGGACTCGCGCGCATTACGTAGTCATCGGAACGTTGCGAGTGACCCCTGAGCTGGGCAACATGCTGTCTTCAGTCATCAATGCGTATGACGATTACAACGAGCTTCGAACCTACCGGCGCCCGTTGGCCTCGAGCTATCTGCTGACGCTCGTTGTTGTTACGCTGCTCATTGTTTTCACCGCCGTATGGGTCGGCTTCTATCTCGCAAAGAGCCTCGCGGTTCCGATCGGTCTGCTGGGGAAAGCGACCGCCCAAGTGGCGCACGGTAACCTCGAGTATCAGATCCCGGAAGTGGGAGATGACGAGCTGAGCGTGCTCGTCCGCTCATTCAACACCATGACCGCAGACCTCAAAGCAACGACTGACGAGTTAGTCGCTCGGCGCAGGTACATGGAGGCAGTGTTCGCGAGCGTTGGGGTGGGGATTATCTCCGTGAACGAAAATCTCCAGGTTCAGGCAATTAACGACGCGGCGTGCTCGATCCTCGGGGTCGAAGGCGCTGCATCGGTAGTCCGGCGTGAGCTCGATCAAGCAGTCCCGGCTGAGCTTGCCAAGCAGGTTCGAGAGATCGCCGCTGAGCTGTTCTCTACGCCGGCAAAAACACTCGACGCGAACGTTTCGCTGAGCATCCGTGAGAACCCGAAGCACCTCCTTCTCACCGTCACGAAGCTGACTGACGATAGCGGCAAGACTCTGGGCGCGGTGCTCCTTGTCAATGACATTACGGAGCTGGTGAGCGCTCAACGGATGGCCGCTTGGCGCGAAGTTGCGAGACGAATTGCTCATGAGATTAAGAACCCGCTTACCCCGATCCAGCTTTGCGCCCAACGGATGCAGCGCCGTTTCAAGAATCGCGACAGCGAGCTGCATTCAGATACCGATCGGGACGTCATCGTCGAGTCGACTGATATTATCGTGAAGCAGGTTGAGAATCTCCGATCGCTCGTGAATGAGTTCTCTCGCTTCGCACGTATGCCGAAATCGAGCCCGCGCATGTCCAGCTTGAACGGAGTAATCGGTGAGATGATCACTTTGTTCCGAGAGACACATCCCGACCTCCGGTTCGAGCTGGCGCTCGATGCCGCACTCCCTGAATTTGAGCTCGATCCGGAACAGATCGGCAGAGCTCTTCTTAATCTTCTGGATAACGCTGTCGCGGCAGTGAAAGAATCGCCCTGCGAGCAGGGTGTGCCAACGATTCAGATCGCGTCGCATTATGATGCCGGTCTGGGACTCGCTTCGGTGCTTGTCTCGGATTGCGGGATAGGTATCAGCGAGAAGGACAAGCCGCGACTGTTCGAACCGTACTTCTCCACAAAACGGGGTGGCACCGGCCTCGGGTTGGCAATTGTCAGCGCGATCGTTGCCGACCACAACGGATTCATTCGGGTTCGGGACAACAAGCCTCGAGGGACCACATTCACGATTGAGCTACCCGTGACCCAGTCGCTTCCGATTCGCCAAGTGATTAATTAAATCCCCGTTCGCTCTTCACGAGCTCGTAGGCTTCTTGGATTGATTTGAACTTTTCGTTCGCGAATTTTGTGAACTCTTCCGGTAGGTTTTTCGAGACAATCTTATCGGGATGATAGTCCGAAACGAGCTTGCGATAGTTTTGCTTGATGACCTTCTCCGGGTCGGTCCGTTTGCAACCGAGGACCGTATACGGGTCATCGGGCTCTCCGGTGAGCGAAGACCCGGCCTGTGTTCGCTGAGAGCTCGAACCGTTCCCTCGGACGAAGTTGCCCCGAATCTGATTCCAGACCTCATCTGGAAGGTTGAAGAGCACCGCGACTGAACGAATCAACTTTTCTTCGTTTGGCTTCAGCGGCCCGTCGGCCAAGGCGACGTCAAACAGAAGCACGATAAGGTTCTGCAGAGACTGCTGGTCGTTCTGGTAGAGCTCATAATACTGAGCCGCGTCGAACTGGAAGCTGGTTGCAACACGGTTCGCCTGCCGAAACACCTGAAGTGCTTCCTTTCGCTCTCGCCGGTTGAGCTTGATACCTTCGTTAATCAGCTTTTGAACACGTTCGGTTTCCTGAGCGTTGATCTCGCCATCGGCGGCACAGAGCTTTCCGAGCATAGTGAAGAGCGTGCCGACGAACATTTTGCCGAAGTGCGCGTTCGCCTGTGCTTGGTAGTAACGGCGGGCTTTGGCGCGTTGAATCTTTGTGGACACGACGATGTCGGCCGAGTGTCCGAGAAGCCCGCCGATGATAATGCCCATCATCGGGGAGCCGCCGAAGAAGGCTGCAGTGCGCAACCCGACGAAGGCCCCGAGCAATTTGAATATGATTATCATGCGGGCTTACCCAAGGCGCGCGGTGTTGTCCCAAAGAGCCTGTATTTACGAGACAATTCAACGCGTTAATCGGCTCTTATCAACTGTTATGGCGTGCTGTAAAAAAAGCGTTCGCTAATCGGCAGCAAAAAGTTTGCGTCGGGCAGGGACAGTTCGAGGATGGGCGAGCAGCCCACTTCAATCGGCGAGACGTCTTTTGAAGGCCTGTATTTTCTCCCGAAATTTGCGTTCGAGAAGGCCGCGAACCCGATTGCTCACGCCGGTATATTTCGGCATCCGCTCTGACGGCCTCGCGTCCTTGATGTCTTTAATCAAGGACATGCTCACTGATTCCCCCGTGAGAATCTTGTACTTCTCACAGTTATCGTTTACCTTCTGCCAGATGCTTTTCTGGCTGTCGCCTTCGGAAGGCGGCGACGGGTCGATCTCGTTGATAACTTCCGTCAGCATTAGGCCGGTCGCCGCGCGGAGCCGGACGCCGGAGCTTTGATTCCTGACCGCAAGAGCGAGCTTCACTGACTCTTCGACCCGATCCAGGGAGAAGGGTTCACAGAGGAAACCGTGAACCCCGCCGAACATGTTGTTCGCGACGGTATTACTGTCCTGAATTTGGGATTTCATGACCAGCACAAAAGCTGTGTTTGCACCGGATTTGCCTCGCTTGATCTCCGCTATGAACTCGGCGATCTCATTTTCACCGAAAGATTCCGCGATGAAGATCATGTCGAAGAGGTTGTGCTCGATGACGCTGAGGTTTGCCTCTTCAATGTTGTGGACGGACCTGACGTCGCGAAAGCGCGAGCTCTGTGTCAGCACCTGGACCAAAGGGAGACGCGTCTCCATATGCTGACTTACAACGAGAGCTCGATTCATTCCTGGTGACTCCGGGTTCGGAAGCGGACCCAAGATGAAAAACGACATTCTTGCAGAGAATCTTAAGCGAATGAGCGTTCGGACCTACCGAACAGGAAATTCGGCAAGTTAGCAGTGCTAGGAGGATTTGAAGATTGCGGCCAGCTCGTCAAGAAGCTGCTCCGTGTCATGCCCGTCGCCCTTGGCAAGCCCTTCCTTCACGCAATGCTGCAGGTGAGCTCGAAGAACGACTCCCTGGAGCGCCGCGAGCGCGGCGCGCGCCGCCTGAATTTGCATGATGATATCGGGGCAATAGGCCTTCTGTTCAATCATTCTCCCGATTCCTTCGACCTGGCCCCGAATGCGGCTTACCCGGGCGAGCTCCGCGCGATTGTCGGCACCTTCGCGTGGTGTGACCGGCGAGCAACATTCATTTTTACGAGGCTTGTTGGTTGGCACTTGCTTTCTCCTGCAAAGAGACTTACACTTCATATATACCCCCAGGGGGTATCAGATGGCAAGAAAAACGGAGGGCTGCAAAGGCGGCCCAACACGGTGAGGGGTGCTATGTCCATTTCGAAGCTGCAAGTCCTTAACGAGCCTGAGCGCCAATCGGGGGCGCTTGCGTTGGAAGGTGTCGATCCCGTTTGCGGCATGGCCGTTACAACCAAATCGATCGGGCCAGTTCAGTTCGACGGTGTCGACTACTACTTTTGCTCGCAGAGCTGCAGAACGAAATTCGCGGCTGCTCCTGAACGTTACCTCCACAACGATGAGAAGAGCATGTCGGATGACTTGCATTCTCATCACCACGCTCAATCTTCTGCGGGGAGCGCTCGCGAATACACCTGTCCGATGCACCCGGAAGTGCGGCGGAATGGGCCCGGCAGTTGCCCTCTTTGTGGAATGGCGCTCGAGCCGGTTCAGCCGGATCTCTCCGATAACGAGTCTCCTGAGCTCACCGACTTCTCCAGGAGATTGAAGCTTGCTCTATTTTTCTCGCTGCCGCTCGTTTTTGTCTCCATGGGGGAGATGCTTCCGTATCCGTCTCTCCATGCTGTTCTGAGCTCGCACTGGTTCGGCTGGCTCCAATTTTTACTCGCGACACCGGTGGTGGGGTGGTGCGCGAAGCCGCTCGTCGAACGCGCAATCGAGTCGCTGAGGACGTGGCACCTGAACATGTTCACCTTGATTGGGCTCGGTATCACGGTTGCGTATGTCTACAGCCTCTTTGCGCTGTTCTTGCCTGGGCTTTTTCCGGAGGCTGCGCGCGGGATGTCCGGCCGAGTAGACGTCTATTTCGAGGCGGCCGCTGTGATAACCACTCTTGTTCTTCTCGGCCAAGTGCTCGAGCTGCGAGCGCGTGAGCGAACCTCGTCGGCCGTGAAGAAGCTGCTCCAACTTGCGCCTCGCAGTGCGATTCTTGTTGGGCACGACGGACAGCCCGTCGAAGGCGGCGACCGAGAGATTTCACACGAAGAGATCGCGAAAAGGGATCTGCTTCGAGTACGGCCGGGCGAGCACGTGCCCACCGATGGCATTATTCATGAAGGCGAAGGGTTCCTCGATGAGTCGATGCTCACGGGTGAGCCGCTGCCGGTGCGTCGAAAGGTCGGAGACAAAGTAATCGGGGGAACTGTGAACACCTCGGGGAGCTTCGTGCTCGAGGCTCTCGAAATCGGACGTGAAACGGTGCTCGCTCGTGTTGTCTCACTGCTCGCAGCGGCGCAGCGGAGTAGGGCTCCCATACAACGGTTGGCGGATAAGGTCGCGGCGTATTTCGTTCCAGCCGTAGTTCTTGTATCTGCGCTAACGTTTACAGTTTGGTATCTATTTGGACCTTCTCCAGCGCTGGGACACGCTCTCGTCAGCGCCGTGAGCGTTCTCATCATCGCTTGTCCGTGCGCGCTCGGCCTTGCCACCCCGATGTCGATTATGGTGGGAGCCGGCCGTGGGGCGTCGCTCGGGGTGCTTTTCCGAAATGCCGAGGCGCTCGAGCGTCTAGAGCAGGTGGATACGTTAGTCGTTGATAAAACGGGAACATTGACCGAGGGCAAACCGAGGCTGACACTCGCCGAGCCTGAAACCGGATTTACTCGTGAAGACCTCCTCCAGATCGCCGCGAGCGTCGAAAGATCGAGCGAGCATCCCATCGCTTGGGCGATCGTCGAAAAAGCAAAGGAGGATGGTATTCCCCTTGAGCGCTGCGAAAGTTTCCAGTCGGTTTCCGGCTCGGGGGTCGTCGGCAGCCTTTCCCGCGGTCGTGTCAAAGTCGGTGCAGCAGAATTTGCGTTCGATGCTGAACATTCGGTCGCAGCTGAGAACGTCGAGCTTTCGCGTAAGATCGGCGAGCTTCGTGCGCAGGGAGGAACGGTGGTTTTCGTCTCGCTCGACGGTGAGCCCGTTGGTGCAATCGGCGTGAGCGACTCATTGAAGAAGAGCTCCCAGGTGGCGCTGGACGGCATAAGAAGAGAAGGCATTCGGGTTGTCATGCTCACCGGTGACAACCGAGCCACCGCGGAGTCTGTCGGTGCTACTCTCGGCATCAGCGAGATATTTGCGGAGGTCAGTCCGGAGGAGAAGCTGAAAGCCATTCGGGAGCTTCAGCGCTCTGGACGAGTGGTTGCAATGGCCGGTGATGGAATGAACGATGCGCCCGCACTCGCTCAGGCTGATGTCGGAATCGCCATGGGCACCGGCACTGATATTGCGATGGAGAGCGCTGACGTCACTCTCGCGCGCGGCGACCTGCGGCGCATACTCAGCGCAGTGCAGCTGAGCCGCATGACGTTACGAAACATCCGGCAGAACCTTGTTTTCGCGTTCCTCTATAATCTTCTTGGTGTTCCGATCGCCGCGGGTATCCTGTATCCTTTCTTTGGATTTCTGTTAAGCCCGATGCTTGCGGCCGCGGCGATGAGCCTGAGCTCTGTCTCCGTGATCGGTAACGCGCTCCGGCTGCAATACTTTGAGAAAATCGATGAGTGACAGTCAGGACGATCAGCAGAAGTCGAGACCGGAAGCACGTGAGGCGAATGCTGTCATCGCGCTCGGCGTAGGTGTGGCAGCGCTTGGAGCCGGCGGGGCCCTGCTGTCTGCGGCAGTGTGTCCAGTTTGCGTCGTCGTCGCCCCGGCGCTCATCGGCGCAGGAACGCTCAAACGGATTCGACTCGCCCGTAAGTCATCAGAATCGGAGGGTCCGCAGGAATGAAACGTGCTCTCTTCCCGATCGTTTCAGCGCTGCTGATCGGAGGCAGTGGGTGTGCGCCGAGCCTTTCCGAGACACGCTCGGCCGTTGAAGCTTCGGTAGCCCACCGCCTTGGAATCGCCCCGACGACTTTTGTTGCGCCCGACTCCGGTGAAAACGATTGCTGGCTGCGCTCGGTGGTTCGGGACAAGCTCGAAATCGACACCGCGGTCGCCATATCGCTGCTCTACAGCCCATCGCTTCAAGCCTTGTACGGCGAATTGGGGATTAGCCGCGCGGATCTCATTGAAGCCGGTCTACCGAAGAACCCTGTGTTTAGTATGGAGCGCCGCTTTCGCGGACAGGCGCTCGAGATCGATGTCGCTCAGGATTTCCTCAGCGTCTTTCTGATACCGCTGCGAAAGCGTGTTGCCGAATCAGCGCTTGAAGCGACAAAATTTCGCGTAGCGAACGAGCTACTGAGCCACGCCTTTGCGGTAAAAACAGCATTTTACTCGCTTCAGTCGGCGCTTCAGATGCAGGAGCTCAGAAGCTCCGTGCGTGAAGCCTCCGATGCGTCCGTCGAAATTGCTGAAAGGATGGGTCGGGCAGGGAACATTTCGGGGCTCGAATTGGCTGAGCAAAGAAGCGCCGGTGTCGCCGCCAAGCTCGCGCTAGCGGATTCCGAGCAGGAAGTCAGCGATGCCCGCGAGCGACTGATCGTCCTCCTCGGGCTGCCGGCTGACTTGCGGGACGTGCAGGTGTCTGCACGCCTTTCCGATCCCCCCAGCGAAACGCCGGACGTTCGCAAGCTCGAAGAGCAGGCGGTCGAGCGACGTTTGGACCTCCTGGCTGCTCGCGCAGAGTTGCAGTCTGTCCTTCAGAGTGTCGGCGTGACGTATACCGAGAGCGAATTGAATGATTTGGTGGTGACAAGCCACTACGAGCGCGAACCGGAAGGACGTTCAACCGCAGGACCCAGCATCGAGGTTCCGATTCCGATTTTTGATTGGGGTGGCGGCGCTCGAGCCAAAGCCGAAGCGATGGTCGTTCAGGCAGAGAGCAAGTTGAAGGCGAAATCGCTCGAAATCCGATCCGAAGTTCGGTCAGCGTT
Source organism: Bdellovibrionota bacterium (assembly GCA_046328905.1). Classification (GTDB taxonomy): domain Bacteria; phylum Bdellovibrionota_C; class UBA2361; order SZUA-149; family CAZDWZ01; genus JAXLVP01. The sequence goes on along the minus strand of JAXLVP010000001.1, from coordinate 748,468 downwards.
TACGAAGATGGATATCGCGAAACGCCGCGCCGTCTATTACCGTAAGGAAGTTTTGCCGCTTCGGCAGGCCGTCTTGGATGAGACCCAGCTTCGCTACAACGGCATGATCAGCGGAGTGTTTCAGCTGCTCACAGCACGCGAGTCACAGATTCAGGCCGGTCAGTCGTACGTCGAAGCCCTTCGCGATTATTGGCTTGCCAGAACGGATCTGGAGGCAGCGGTGGGTGCGGTATTGTCTGCGTCCGTCGAACAACGAGATGTTTCAGCCCCCGACAGCTCCCAAGCGAGCTCCGGCGGTGAGAGTAGGTAGCGCATGGAAAATGAACGAATTTCGCGACGAGACCTTTTAATCCGCGGAGGAGCAGCTCTTGCGGGGAGTGCGCTCGTGCTCCGTTCAAATGTTGCCATCGCAGCGGAACACGAGCTGCCGAAGTCTGAGAACGCCGCCTCGTCGGAGTATGTCCGGGGCTCTGCGGACAGCTATCTTCCGGTAACAGTGCCGAACGGGGGGAAGCTGCCGTATAAGATGGTTGATGGAGTGAAAGTCTTTCATCTTGTCGCCGAAGAGGTAGATCATGAGTTTGCTCACGGCCTGCGTGCGCAGTGCTGGGGCTACAACGGCTCTGTTCACGGCCCGACGATCGAAGCGGTCGAAGGAGACCGTGTTCGGATATTCGTCACCAATCGGTTACCTGTTGCGACAACCGTCCATTTTCATGGTGTGCTCGTCGAAAACGGAATGGATGGCGTGGGTGGGATGAACCAGGCGCCGATCGGGCCAGGTGAGACTTTTCGCTACGAGTTCACGCTGGAGCAGCACGGGACCCTCATGTATCACTCGCATCACGACGAGATGACACAAATCGCGCTTGGCATGACGGGGATGTTTGTGGTCCACCCGAGAGATCCAAAGGCGGTGCCCGAGGTCGACCGCGACTTTGCGATTATGCTGCACGAATGGCGCGTTGATCCGGGTGCGCGCCGGCCGGATCCGATCGAGATGACCGAGTTCAACCTGCTTACGATGAATGCCAAATGCTATCCGGCTACTGCACCGCTTGTCGTCCGTAAGGGTGATCGCGTGCGTATCCGGCTCGGTAATTTAAGCCCGATGGATCACCATCCAATTCATCTGCACGGATTCCAGTTCAAGATCACGGAGACCGACGGAGGCCGTATTCCGGAGGCCGCTCAATGGCCGGAGACGACAGTCCTCGTGCCGACCGGCAGTACGAGAACGATTGAATTTATTGCCAATCGCGAGGGAGATTGGGCGATGCACTGCCACATGACGCATCACCTCATGACGCAAATGGGGCACCAGCTGCCCAACTTGATTGGGACCGATATCGCCGATCTCGACAGCAAAATTCAGAAGGTGCTTCCTGACTACATGACCATGGGCGGCGGTGACATGGGGGACATGCAAATGCCCGTACCCCCGAACAGCATCCCGATGGTGATGGCGAAAGGTCTCTACGGCACGATCACCATGGGCGGAATGTTCACCATTCTCAAAGTTCGGGAAGGCTTGACGAGCTTTGCCGATCCAGGGTGGTACAGGGCGCCGGCTCAAACGCTCGCGCGCAGGGCTACCGCCGAAGAGCTGTCCCGCGATGGAATAAACGTACGAACGTCTTCACCGAAAGGCTCGGCAAAGAATCACTCGTAGGTGTAAAACCCGCGTTTCGTCTTCTTCCCATACCAGCCTGCTTCCACATACTTCACCAGAAGTGGGCAGGGTCGATACTTGTCGTCCCCGAGCTCGTTGTGAAAGATTCTGCAAATGGCGAGGCAGGTATCGAGCCCCACGAAGTCTGCGAGCTCGAGGGGACCCATCGGTTGATTCGTCCCAAGCTTCATCGCCGTATCGATCTCCTGCGGAGTCGCAATTCCCTCCATGAGAACGAAGCAAGCTTCGTTGAGCATCGGAATAAGAATCCGATTTACGATAAATCCGGGATAGTCGTGATGCGCTGTGACTGGAGTCTTCCCGAGTGCTACGGTGAGCGCATGGATAGTCTGATACGTGGCATCGCTCGTCTGAAGCCCGCGAATGATTTCAACGAGCTGCATCAGAGGGACCGGATTCATGAAATGCATGCCGATAAAGCGATCGGGCCGGTTCGTAGCACCGGCAAGCTTGGTTATCGAAACCGACGACGTGTTGCTGGCGAAGATCGTATCCGGCTTGCAGAGTGAGTCGATGCTCTTGAACAAAGTGATCTTCGTCGCCGGATCCTCGATAATCGCCTCGATGATGAGATCGGCTGCGGCGAGCTCTCCCAGCCCGGAGACTTTACGGATGTTCGCTACAGCTTTGTCTTTCTGCTCAGCGCTGAGCGTACCCTTTTCCACGAGTCGGTCGAGACGCTTGAGCGTTCCGGCGTATCCCTGAGAAAGGGCGGTCTGGTTCGCGTCGAAAAGCAGTGTTTTGAAACCGGTGGTCGCAGCGACTTGGGCGATTCCCGCACCCATTTGACCGGCACCGATGACAGCTATGGTTTTTGTAAGGTCGAGCATTTCCGCCTCCCTGGCAAAGAAGTGAACAAGTTCCCTGTCGGCAGGTACTCAATCAGAAGTGAGAAGAACCTGCTAGCCGACGGCGCGTTGCGGAGCGCGTGCCGGCTCAGATGAGTCGGTCTCGTCATTCCGCCCCTGCAGCCGTACGATTCGTTTCATGTCCGGCGTGAGGAAAAGGATTCCGAGAGAGCTGATCACTGTGACTGTGAAGAGCCAGATTGCACCGAATGCGACTGCCATCTCTTGTGGCACCCCATTCGGAATGAACAGCAGGCAGTACATTCCCTCGCGCACGCCGAGGCCGTTGAAAAGACTAATCGGCAGCGAAGCAACGATGTTGACAAAGGGCACCGTCGCAAAGATGTAGCTGGCTGAGATTGGCGCGCCGAGCTCGCGCGCAATCAAAACATGCATGAAAAGTTGAATCGTATGGAACAGAGCAGAGATCAAGGTCGCCTTGAAAAATGGCGCCGGATGTCTTGGGAACGCCTGCTCGATACGCAGAATCGCATCGCTCCATTTATGTCCCTGGGGGAAGAACTTCACGAGGAGCTGTGGACCGACCCACCAGCCGCAAAGCAGAGCTGTAAGCCCGCCCACGCTTCCGAGAAGCATCAGCTGCGTCCAATGACCAAGGGCTTCGGGACGAATGAGCGCAAGTGTCACTGTCCCGATTGTCAGGAGAACGACCAGACCGTGAACTCGATCGGCAACTACGGTCGCGAGTGCGCCGGCTCGTTGTCCCTTCGGTGGATTCAGCAGCAGGCCTCGTGCGACGTCACCACCCACTGTGCCAAATCCAAATACGTTCACGAACATTCCGAAAAAATAGGCTCGTAGGATCTGAATCCTCGAACGGTGAATGCCCACGCAATCGACAAACACCCGCCACTTCATCGCGCTCAGCAATTGGCCGAACGTGTAGAGTACGAAAATAAGCGCCATTCCGCGCAAGCTCACTGACGAAAGGGAATGGAGAAGGCCCTTGCGGTCGACGGTGAAGTAGACAAACGCAGCTAGCGCAATGCTGACCGTGGCTCGGATCGCCATCCCCACCGGAGACTTGCGCTTGGGCGAGCGGTCACTCTCGTTCAGCTCTTCGCTGGCGGACAGCACCTGGTCTTTGGTCGAATCGTGCATCAGCTCGTCTCGGGGCGGCAAAAAGGCTAACGAATTCCTGGGGTTGATTACGGAGGACAAGATTATAGCAGAAGTATGCTGCTTAACTCAATTGAAAGCCGAGGAGACCCAGTTTCCACCTTAAAGAGGAAGATCTCCGGGGAGGCCGAACGAGTACGTTTTGACGCTGCCATCTCCTGCGCTGCGGATCAGCCATTCGCCGGTTGTCGGTCGGAACACTCGAACGTCGCTTTGATGGTCGCCGTCGTAATCTTCCGAGCATGACGGGATGTCTCCGAACTGGCCGAAGCTCAGGGTGTAGACCGGTCCGGCGTCGGATGCTGTGAACCATTGGAGGCCGCTCTCGGCTGATGGGCGAACCACTACGCGATCCGCCTTGCCATTCCCGTCCCAGTCGCAGCCGAAAGGAGTATCCCCCGGTTGGCCCCACGGAAGCGAAGAGACGACCTGACCGGAGGAGTCTTTGGTCGTCCAGAACCGCACGAGCTGCCATACAGTCGCAAAGTCATCAGCTCCGTCGCCGTTGAAGTCACCGACAACCGGATCGTTCCCGGCGCCCGGAAATGCCACAGACATTAGGGACTGCTGGCTTCCGAGCAATGCCGCGCTTCGATTGAATCCAGTCGACGAGCGAAGAACGAAATAGCCGACGCCTGGACGATAGACCGCGATGTCGGCAAGACCGTCACCGTCGTAATCGGCCGAGATCGGTTGGTCGCCCGGCAGACCCCATTGTAGGCTGCTAATAAGCTGATAGCCTGAGCCGGAGCTTCGGAAGTACCACATCCCGGTCGTCGGTCGCCAAACGGCGAGATCGGCACGTCCGTCCCCGTCGAAGTCACCCACGAGTGGCCGATCACCGGGTAGGCCAAGCTGATAACCTTGATGCGCCGCATAGTCGAAACCGGACGCCGAGGTCAGGACGTACCACCAGCCCGTAGTCGGTCGCCAAACAATGATGTCGCTCACGCCGTCGCCGTCAAAGTCCGCGCGTACGTGACGGCTGGCCTGATCGAACCGCAGTAGCTTTCCGTTACCAAGCTCGGCTTGGTTGGCCGTGTTGTTCGAAATGATCAGCTTCTCTCCGGTTCCAATCGGGGCAATGCCCACGGTAGCCGTTTTGCCGTAGTCAAACGTAGGGTCGCCTGTGAAAGTGTCCAGGTAGTGAAATTCGATCCGACCGTTCGAATATAGCTTTAACTGGAAACGAAGTTCGCTCTCCGGTTGACCGTTGTTCCGGAGCGGATATGGGACTGAAACCCATGTGATCGTTGCGCCTGACGCGCCGGTTTTGAACCAGACTCCGCCATCAGCGGCAGAAGAAGGGTAGAGGTCGTCATTCAAGACATCGATTCCGGGAGCGAGACGGTTTGCATAGTCCGGAGTCGCCGGGTCGGCGTCCGTTGGAGCGAGTGGGATTACGCGCCCGTTTGCGGAGATTGAAATCCGTGTATACCGTGAGTCGTAATACGGAAAGGTGAATCCGAGGTCTCGGGAGATGTAGCCGTCGTCAGTGGTCAGTACCCGTTCTCCGAGGTTTGCATCATACGCTGCAACGCCGGCTGATTTCTTGTAAGACGCGCTCGGAGTGGACGGGGGCAGCGGTGTCTGGGTGTTCGTGAGCGCGTTGTACGCATCGACGATGCCTGGTGCAACCATCTGCCCACTTAATGTCGTCAGTGGTTTCACGGTTCCGATCAGCCGAGCGCGAAGCTGAGTGACGGTCAGGGTAGGTTCGTTGGCGGCGAGTAGGGCAGCGACGCCGGATACGTGCGGCGTGGCCATGGAAGTGCCGCTGTATGCGGAATACGTATTGTTCGGAGTCGTGCTGAGGATGTTCACGCCTGGAGCGGCGAGGTCAACACTGGTCGCGCCGTAGTTCGAGAACGACGCGAGGTTTCCGTTCTGGTCGATAGCTGCCACCGAGAGCACGTTCGGTTGAGAATAGCTTGCCGGATATGAAGGAACGACGTCGTTGTCACTTGCCGAGTTTCCCGCTGCGGCCACGAAAAGGATCCCTGCGTTATTTGCCGCTGCAATCGCGTCTTCCAGCGCTTGGGATTGACCGCCGCCACCCCATGAATTGCTGAGCACTTTGAGGTTTACGCCACGCTGTTTCATGCGTATAGCGTATTCGATCGCTGAGACCGCGTCGTTGGTCGAGCCGGAACCGGTCGAATCAAGGAACTTGAGCCCCATGATCTTCACGTTCCAATTGACGCCGGCGACGCCGCGCGAATTGTTTCCTGCACCGCCGATTGTTCCGGAACAGTGGGTGCCATGCCCGTTGTCGTCGAGCGGCGCGGCTGATGGATTGATTGCGTTATAGCCGTAGACGTCGTCGACGACGCCGTTTCCGTCATCGTCGATTCCGTTCCCTGGAATCTCTCCCGGGTTGTGCCAAATGTTTGCAGCGAGATCCGGATGATTGAAGTCTACTCCGGTATCAACAACTCCGACGACCACCTGTCCGTTACCGCTGTTGATGTTCCAAGCTTCCGGAGCATCGATGTCGATGTTGCTCGTGCCGCCGGTTTGCCCGGTGTTGTTCATTCCCCAGAGCTCGTTGAAGCGGGAGTCATTCGGCGCTCCGTCGATGGAGACCCGGTAGTTCGGCTCGATGTAGGCAACGGTGCCCGCGGCGAGCAGGTTTTTTGCGTAACTGTCGTCGAGCGTGTTTCCCGGCGCAGTCTCGACAAGCTGCGCTCCCGTGAGCTCGTGTGATTGAACTATCTTTACTCCAAGCGCATCCCGTACACGGGCTCGTGCGGATGCGCTACGAACGCTGGACGAAAACTTGATGATGTATTGACCGGGGATCGCCTCAGGATGGTTCTCCGCAGATGCTGCAGAAACGAAGCAGAGCGTCACTGACGCGAGCAGCGTGAGAAGGGCTGTGAGATGTCGTTTGAAAACCACTGAAACAACCGAAGAAAAAGCCTACATCGATGGCTCGCGCCACTGCAGATAAGATCGTCACGAACCGTTTTCCGCTAAAGAACTTCCGGGTGGACGGTCGAAGCTGGTTAGGAGCCTGTTCAACGTGGGCTAACCCTGCGAACAGGCACGGAGATTGGATTTCGCCTGAGCCTGCATGCCGGGCCGGGTGCGCAAAAGCACTCATACAGCTGGTGACAGATCGGTACCCATGGGGCGAGCAGCCGACGCGGCGGTTTGAACTGTTGACCGAGCTCAGCGAAGCGTTTACCGTGAGCCCGATCACTCGGAGGAGAGATGGCAGAGCATATTCTGGTGGTCGAGGACGAGCCTTCAATCGCGGACACCATTGTCTATGCGCTCACCTCGGATGGATTTCAGGTAACCGCTGTTCAAACCTGTCAAGCTGCGCGTGACGCATTTTCGTCAAACTCCTTCGCGCTGCTCGTCCTTGACGTCGGCCTTCCCGACGGAAGCGGCTTTGAGCTAATCAAGACGATTCGCCAGGTCTCCCAGGTTCCCGTTATCTTTCTCACCGCGCGTTCGGCTGAGGTCGACCGTGTTGTCGGGCTCGAAATCGGTGCTGACGATTATGTCGTGAAGCCCTTTTCCCCCCGTGAGCTGTCCGCTCGCGTAAAAACAATTTTACGCAGAGCGGGGGCCGCGCTGCACCCCGCAGCGTCGGCCGAAGCGTCGAACACGAGCTCCACTGGGGCGAAGAGCCTGACCGCGGTCGGACCGTTCACGATCAATGAAGAGAAGCTTCTGATTTCGTTCTCTGGAGCGCCACTTGAGCTCTCTCGATACGAGTACCGAATCCTCGTGATTTTCTTGCGGTCGCCCGGTCGGGTCTACTCTCGAGAACAGTTGATGCAGCTCGCTTGGGAGGAGCCTGAGATGAGCCTCGATCGCACCGTCGACGCTCACATCAAATCGCTGCGTGCGAAAATTCGAGCAGTGAGCAAGGATGCGGACCCTATAGTCACTCATCGCGGCTTCGGGTATTCTCTTCGAGACTACCCGTGAGGATCAGTCTTCAGTTCTTTTTGAGTGTTCTCCTAATTCTCGGGGTGACGGTGTATTACATCGTCGACGCTGCGAATTCGGAGCTCAAGCCTCGCTATCGAGAGGCTGTCGAAGAGAATCTCGCCGATACCGCAAATATACTTGCCCTGTTCTTGGTGGAGCAGGCGCATGGCGGGGCGCTCGACACTGAGCTGCTGGAGCGGGTCTTCACGAGAGCCAAGGATATCCGTGTCGGTGCTCAGATCTACGAGCTCGTGAAGGACACAATCGACCTCAGGATCTCGGTCACGGACGGAGCGGGAAGAGTCCTGTACGATTCTTTTCAACCGGAAAACATTGGCCTCGATTTCTCCAAGTGGCGAAACATTCTCCTCGCGCTCCAAGGGCAGTACGGCGCGCGGACCACACGAGACAATCCATCCGACGCCACCTCTACGGTGCTGTACGTATCCGCGCCCGTAGTCGTCGACGGGCGGATCCTGGGCGTCGTCACCGTCGCCAAACCGACCCAAAGCTCAAACGTTTTCATTAGGCTCGCTCAGAAGCGGCTATTTCGCGGCACGCTGATCCTGGTTGTCGTAATTGCGTTGTTGTCAGTGCTGATGGTCGTGTTCGTCACGCGACCTATTCGGAAGCTCACCACGTACGCGCGGGCCGTTCGCGACGGAGTGCCGGCGCAGCTACCGAAGATTGGAAGCTCGGATATCGGCGAGCTTGCGGAAGCCTTTCAAGAGATGCGTGAGGCGCTCGAAGGAAAGCAGTATATCGAACGCTACGTCCAATCACTGACCCATGAGCTGAAGAGCCCGATTGCCGGTATTCGCGGTGCAGCTGAGCTTCTGCGAGAGCAAGAGGTTCCGGCGGAGAAGCGCGAGCAGTTCCTTTCGAACATCGTAAGCGAAACCCAGCGGCTCCAGAACATCATCGAACGGTTGCTGGAGCTTGCTGCCGTCGAAAAATTGGAACGGATCGAACAGCTCGAAACTGTCGACCTCGCGGCGATGCTCAGGCAGGTCGTCGATGCAATACTTCCACGGCTCGAGCAGAAGGGTCTCAAAGTTAACCTCGAGCTGCCAGGAAGTCTCTGTATCGATGCTGACCCATTTCTCTTGCGGCAGTCGTTCCGAAACATTCTCGATAACGCCGCCGATTTTTCCCCGAAGAACGCGAGAATCGACGTTCGACTGACGGATTCTATCGCTGTTCCGAATACGGCCGAGGTAGTGGTCGAAGACTTTGGGCCGGGGATCCCGGCTTATGCGCTCGAAAAGGTGTTTGAGCGCTTCTTTTCACTCCCGCGAGTCGATACCGGTCGCAAAGGGAGTGGGCTCGGCCTAACCTTCGTCGCCGAAGTCGTGAAGCTTCACCGCGGAACAATCACCGTCGAGAATCGCCCCGGTGCGGGTATTACTGAAGGTGACTCAGGCGAACGCGTGAAAGTCGGTTCAGGCGCGAGGGTGACCGTTCTGCTTCCGAAGAAGCCCCGATAGGCAGTCGAGTTCCGAATAAGGAGAATACGCGAAAGTCGCCGGCTTTGAATTGCCAACACTGCGACCTTCCAATACTTGAAGATAATGTCTCAAGAGAAAGAGGGGGGACGAGAAAGCTTGCGGGTGGGCGTTACACCAACTGGCTTGGCATAACACCCACCTCGATCGCGTCTCAGCCAACGTTTTCCAGCCGCTTCTCAGGAACGCCCGAATGATGTCTCGAGGCGTCCGCGAGTGAGCTATTTTGCGCACACCCATTTGTGTGCGCGTATGGTGGACGACGTCGTTCGAGAGCCGCGGTCGGCAACCTCGCTCGACGTACAGAAAACTCAATTTCAACTGTGAGCGGCGAGCCGCGCGACAGCAAGGAACGGAGTTTTCAGTTGCGCGCGATTACTGCTCGAACGACTTCTGCTCCTTGGCCATCTGACCAAGCGAGCTTTCGTTAGCTGCAGCCGCAGAAGCATGATTGCCGGTCCGCTCGATCTCGATCATATCGGCTGCGGACTTGACCATCGTGTTCACTGCGCCTGATTCCAGCTTCGGAGCGAGCATCGAACCGTCGGCTTTTTGGGCGTCCTTCTGCATCGCAGCAGCGGTGCGAATCACCTTTGCTGCGTGAAGCCCTTTGTCGCCTTCGCACAATTCGTAGTTTACTTCCTCTCCATCCTTGAGCGTCTTGAAGCCCTCGGTTTGAATGACAGAGTAGTGCACAAACACATCTCGGCCACTGGAGTGTTCAATAAACCCAAAACCTTTCGCATCGTTGAACCACTTCACTACGCCGCGCTGTAAATCACTCATCGTTATATACTCCCTAATCGACACTACTAACACGTAAGCCATGATGAACGGGTGTGGGCGATACGACCCGCGTTTCAGTGCTTACAGCCCGGTGATGCATCCATGGCACTGGACATTACAGAAATCAAATACCGCGTGATTCAGAAAACCTTTTTCCGCTTCGCGGTACCCGTGCGAGCTTTTCGTCGCATAGACCGCTCCAGTCACAAGCTCCTTTCGGATTCGAGCAACCTTCGCGTAATGATTCACTGCAATTTCCAAACCAACTTTCAGACTGAGCTCGGGATTAACTCGCGTGTCGCCCGGATCAGTGTGAGTGTTTTACTGCGCTTGGAGAGCGCAACTGCCCTTTAACACTACGTTTAGGGTAAAGGTCACTCTTTGGCAACAGAAATTCGCAAGCAATTCAGTTGTGTTTCGCCCAGTGTTTGCGGCCTGAAAGCGAACATCGTGCTCGAGAAAAAACTGCCGCCGTCGGCAGAAACTGCAAAGGAGCTGTCAAAGGTCTGCCGCAAAGTTGACCTTTTGGCGCGCAAATCTGCCGCGATGCTTCGTGAACCGTTCGCCGCCGCTCCGCGACGCCGCGGATGGTTTAAGTAAGAAAAAACTTTTGCCGCCGTGCGCTTCGTGTTTCGAATGCACCACGGTGCTTCCACCGAGAGGAAAGCGATAGCGCGCTCCTTCGGGTCGGTTCTTCAGAACCCCTGTCTACACGCGCAAGAGATCGCTCCAATAAGAAGTTACGCGGATTCGTTCCGTTCGGAGTGAAGTCTCAATGACCCAGGGCATCCAAAAGCAGAAACTGGAGTCGCTCGGCATTCTTGCCAGCTCGGTCGCGCACGACCTCAACAACATCCTGACGAGCGTTCTCGGGCACGTTTCGTTTCTTCGATTGTCCCTCGCCGATCAGCCCGGAAACAAGGATTCGCTCCTCGCGATCGAGGACGGTGCGCGCCGTGCCGCGGCGATTACTCAGAAGATCCTTGATTTTGCGCGGGGTCAGGACGCCGCATTCGGACCCGTGGACCTGAGGACAGCCGTAGAATCGGCACTCAAGCTGGTTCGGACCTCAATCCCGGAGCGGATCCAGATCGAGTTCCAGTGCTGTGAAGAGCCGGTGTCGGCGTTCGGCGATGAAAATCAACTCTGCCAGCTGTTCATGAATCTCACACTGAACGCGCGAGATGCCTTACCGGGCGGTGGCAAGATCACGGTCACCGTCAGTGAGCGGGAGCTCGACGCTCCCGGCGGCACTGAATTCTCGGTTCCACCCGGACGATACGCGGTGGTTCAGGTCCACGACAACGGACATGGGATTCCCGCCGATCTTCAGTCCCGCATCTTCGAGCCGTTCTTCACCACGAAGACCCGGCAGGGTACCGGATTGGGACTTGCCATTGTCGCTTCCATCGTCAAGCTGCACTCCGGGTCGATCTCGGTCGAGAGTAAGGAGAATATCGGTACTCGCTTCACGGTTCTCCTTCCAGCATGTGCGGCCGAGGATGGTAAGCCTGACACGGACCGAAGCGATGACATCCCCGGTGGGAATGAGAAGATTCTCGTCGTTGATGACGAAGAGGCCGTCCGGACAATCGTCCAGCGCAGCCTGGAGCATCTCGGCTACGAAGTGGTTGTCGCCAAAGATGGTGTGGAGGCGCTCGAGCTCTATGCGAGCTGCCCTACGACGTTCCATCTCGTCATCATCGACATGATTATGCCCCACATGGCAGGGGACGAGCTTTATGGACGCCTGCGGTCGATCAACTCCAGCGTCGGGGTGCTCCTGGCATCCGGATATTCGAGCGACGCGAGGACCCGGGCAGTGCTCGACAACGGCGGACTGGGATTCATCCAAAAGCCTTTTGCCGTCGAGGAGCTGGCGAGAGAGGTGAGACGCTGCCTCGACGTGAAGCAAGATTGATCGGCAGTATTCCCGCACCGAATGCAGGGCACTTTCAGGAAATCGCCATTTGCGGTATAACCGCTGGAACCCTCTCGGCTTACCGTCCGATATCACGGACGCTCGAGCAAAGACGAAGTAGTTTCTTTTCGCGTTTTTATATTTTTGTTTGAAAGCCTTCCACTCATGCCTTTAGCCCCTCTCAGCATCGGTTCTGTTGCCGTTCAGCCGAACTTGGTTTTGGCGCCGATGTCCGGAGTGACGAACATTGCATTCCGCCGTCTGATCAAGGAGTTGAACCCCGGAGCGGTCGGTCTTGTCGTCACCGAGTTCATCAGTATCGAGGGGCTGACCCGAGCGAACGCGCAGAGTCTGCAGATGATGCGCTACACAGAAGGCGAGCGACCGATCTCGATTCAGATCTTCGGCTATGAAATCAGCCGGATGGTCGATGCGGCCAAGATGGTCGAGGACGCTGGGGCGGACATTGTCGATATTAACTGTGGTTGCCCCGTGCCGAAAGTTGTTCGGAAGGGCGGTGGATGCGAGCTGATGAGACAGCCGGACCATCTCGCCAAAATGCTCACCGCCGTAAAACAGGCGGTAAAAATCCCGCTGACTCTCAAGATCCGAGCGGGTTGGGACAACGCGAATCGCAATGCGCTTTCGATCGGCAAGATGGCTGAAGATTGCGGTGTTTCGATGCTCGCCGTGCACGGCCGTTCGCGACAAGACCTGTATCGGGGAAAAGCCGACTGGACCCTTGTCGGAGAAGTCGCTCGGGCGCTGAAGATCCCAGTCATTGGGAGCGGCGATGTCGTGAGCTTCGAATCTGCGGTTCGTGCCTTCGAGCAAGGGGTGCAAGGAATTATGATTGGGCGCGCCGCTCTGTCGAATCCCTGGGTGTTCAGCGAAATTCAGTCTCAATTGACCGCAAACGGCTCAGGTGCGGCTCAATTCCAAACGCCACCTGCGTCCGCGGTGATCGACGTGCTCGAGCGATACGCTGAGCTTCTCCTCGAGAGCATGTCGACGCGCGCAGCGCTTGGCCGTATGAAGCAGCTCTCCTCCCAAATCACCCGTCGAATCGAAGGCTCTGCGCCGATGCGTCGCGAGCTTTGCACCAGTGGCTCGCTCGAAACGATGCGCGAGAGCCTGAAACGCTTTCGTGAGGAGCTGAGCCATCCGAGAGCGCGCTTCCGTGTGCGATCGGCTTACGAGCTGCAGACCGAGCAGCTCGCTCAGCAAGAGGAAGCCGCGCAGATATGATTGTTGTCGACCACGTGGCGAAAGACTTCGGAGGGAACACGGTCCTGCGCGACGTTTCCTTCACATTGCGATCCGGTGAGCTGGTCGGGCTGGTCGGGCCGAGCGGTGGTGGAAAAAGCGTTTTGCTGAAGCTTCTTGGAAACGTGATGCCGCCTTCTGCGGGCCGTATCTCGAATCCGGGACGTGAGGGATCGGAGCTCTCCGTCGGTTTCCTTTTTCAGGAAGGCGCTCTGTTCGACTCGATGAGCGTGATTGAAAACGTTTCCTTTCCGCTTTTTGCAGACGAGCGCTCAAATGGCGGTCTGTCCCACGAAGAGCTTCATCGCAAGTCGTTCGAGGTGCTGTCCGAAGTCGGGCTTGCAAAGGCGTATCTCAAGATGCCTGGCCAGCTGAGCGGCGGAATGCGGCGACGCGTCGCGCTCGCACGAGCTCTGGTGAATCGGCCCGAGTTGGTTCTCTTGGATGACCCGACCGGTGGTCTCGATCCGGTGGCCGCGACGGTCATCATCGATCTTATTCGCTCGCTTCACGCCCATTACCAGCCGACGATTGTGATCGTAAGTCATGATATTCGACGGCTGCTCCCAAACGTTGAACGCGTTCTTGCGCTGTTCGACGGAGCCATCGCATGCGACCTTGCTCCGCATGACCTGGTTCAGAAGGCGCCGAAGCATGTGCTCGAATTTCTGGCGACCCGTTTCGATTTTGATACCTTCGGCCAGTCTCCGCCGGTACAGGAGTAGCGACGAATGCGAAAGAGACTGTCATGACCCGCGATCGAAAGCATCTGAGCGTTGCTCGCCAGCGATTTCTCGCCGGCCTTGGTGTTCCCGAACCGAAACCCTTCTCGCCCGACCAGTTCCAATTGGATGCGATTGAATCTCTCGTTTCCGGGAACGATACGCTGGTGATTGCTCCGACTGGGGCAGGCAAGACCTACATCGCAACTCAGGCAATTCGCCGTATTGTGGAGCAGGGAAAGCGCGCGGTGTATACGGCTCCCCTCAAAGCGCTTTCCAACGCGAAATACGCCGAAATGAAGAAGCTCTTCGAGCCTGAGTTCCGGGTCGGGCTTCTCACCGGCGATCGAAAGATTGAAGGGGATGCCGATGTCGTGGTGGCAACGACCGAGATCTACCGCAACGAGCTCTACAGCTACAGCGAGAACTACGCGCTCGTTGTTCTCGATGAATTTCATTATCTCGCCGATCCGCAGCGGGGGCCGGTATGGGAGGAAAGTGTCGTTCTTTCTCCCCGGTCCTCGACGTTGTTGATGCTCTCGGCATCGATCTCGAACGCCGAGGAGATCTCCCGTTGGATTGAGCAGGTCCGCAACAAGAAGGTGACGATCATCACCGTCAAGGAGCGCCCTGTCCAGCTTCGTCTCGGGTTCCTCCATCTCGAGCTTGGTGTGCTGCCGCTCGAGGGTGAGGACGGGCACATCTTCCCCGAAGTCGCACAGTTTTACGCGGATGGGGCCGGTGGAGGTGGTGGCCGCAGATTCGAAGGCCGCAGACGCGGGTTTCGTCGCGGAGGACGCCGCTAGATGCGAGAGCCCGTTCACATTTCCCAGATTGTGCAGGAGCTTGATCGGCAAAATCTCCTGCCGGCAATTGTCTTTCGCAGCTCTCGCAGCCAGTGCGATCTGGATGCGGAGCGCGCCGGAAAGAATCCACGTCTCAAGCTTTCACCGCCGGCTCAACGTGAGCTGCGTCAACGCGTGCACGAGATCAGTGAAATGTATGAGATGGATCCGGAGCTGATCACGTCTCATCCGCATTACAACGCGCTCATCACGACCGGTATCGGTGCTCACCACGCAGGACAGCTCCTGATGTGGCGTCTCCTCCTCGAAGAGCTCATGTCATTCGGACTTTTGCGCGCGCTCGTGGCGACCGGAACGGTGGCAGCAGGCGTCGATTTTCCGGCTCGGACGGTAGTCATTACGGCTCACTCGAAAAGAGGAGCGGACGGCTTCAGGCCTCTTACGTCTGCCGAATTTCAGCAGATGTCGGGGCGTGCCGGGCGACGAGGGAAAGATACCGTCGGCTTTTGCATCGCGGCGCCATCTCAATTTTGTGATGCCCGAGCGCTCCTCAAGATCTCGAAGCAACCGCCGGAACCGCTCGTCTCAGCTTACTTCCCGGGTCCGAGCACCGTTCTTAACCTGCTGCGCTATCGCACAGTTGACGGTCTTCGATACACCGTCGAGCGAAGTCTTGCGGGGTTTATCGATCGGAAAGAGGCGAAGACCCTTCGCGAGCAAGCCTGTGAAGAATCGAAGATCCTTCCAGCTGAGCTTCGAGAGGCAATGCTGAAGGAGAATGAAAACGGGCTTACGTTTGTCGAACCGAATGGGCAGACGATCCAGCAGCTCACGAAAGATCAGAAGCGGCACGTCAAAAAAACACGCCGGCTCTTCCGTGAAGCCGGCTTGCTCGAATCTCGTCAGATGAGCATGCTTGATGCTTCGCTGACCGGATTGCAGGAGCTTGGTTACCTCGAGGGGCTGCATCTTTCGGATAAGGGCACTTGGGCCGCGAATCTCTGCACCAGCCTCGTGCTCGAGCTTGGCGAGATGATCGAATCCGATATCTTCAAGGACGCCTCGGCCGAGGTGCTCGTGGCTGTGATTGCGGCAGTATCGGGCGACACACACCGGCAATATCTCCATACCAAAAATCAGCCGCTCTCACGCGAGCAGGTCGAGAAGATCGAAGAGATTCTCATGCGCGTCGGCGCGCTGAATATGCCGGGAGTTACAGAGACTCGAGCGGTGAATCAAGCCGCGGCGAACACAGCGCTCACCTGGCTCCAGTGCGAGGATTGGCAGCAGTTCCGCGGACTGCTTGCGCTTTCCGATGTGGCGGAAGGGGATGCGGCACGTTTGATCACACAGACAGCAGAGCAGCTCAACCAGATCACACGCCTTGGTGCTACGCACCAGGCGCTCAGCCTGCGCGCGGAAGAGGGGAAGCGGAGACTTCTCAGACCGCCGCTTACAGAGGCGCTCAACCTCGACACGGTGTGATGCCCTGAGCGCCGGATTGCCCCCTCGGCAGTTTTTCGCTATAAACCCGCTGGTCCCCGTTCTATCGAGCGGAAAGCCTCGATTAGGGCGTGATCCCTCCATACAAACACAGCCTTCGTTGTTTACGGCTGTCTCTCTTTTGCCAGAAGACATCCACAGACCTTTCGGTTTTTGACTCTTCTGCGCCACCAGAAATGGTGCTCGATTCCTCTTCTCCTCCGTGGGGGACCGTCCGTGAAGACGTCCATGAATCTGCGGTCGAACGCCGGTCGGATCGAAGCGTTCCTGAGCTTCCTGCGTGGTGGAGGCGTGCAGGTCGAACACCGGGAGCTCAGCGCTACGGAGCGTTGGCGCTCGGTAGAGATGGCGATCGAAGACAAGCAGGTCCGGATTTACGGAATCTCCGGACACGGCTGGTCTCTTGCTTGGTCCCATGACGGTCGGCACGCGCTCCTCGTGACTGCTCCGAGACGGCGCTTTCCGGATCCGCTCGCCGTGATCGGCGAGATGTTCGACAAGTCGGTACGCGGTGCGTCCGCGCTCTTCGTCGACGCAAACGCGGCTGCCGAATGGGCGAAACGCGAGCTTCAGCCATACTCCCATGACTGGACTTTCTGCGAGCTCAGACGTGGAGGCCACAATCACTACGTGCCTGGAACGTCCGACTCGAATGGTCAGCGCAGCAGCTGGCCGTTCCTCGGAGTGCTCATCAATCTGCACGGCTGGATGAAGGTGCTCAAGCTGATGCCGCCGCTGCAAGTTGCGATCCTCCGCGGTTACGAGAATCCGGAAGCGGGGGTCAAGGCGTTGGCGAAGGAGCTGCGGCTCATCCGAATTCGAGACGATCCGGAAAGAATCGTGTTCACACTCGGTTCAAACAGCAGTGACATCATCTGCGTTGCCGGCGAAAGCAGTCGTCACGCAAGACAGGAAATTCAGGGGCCGTGGGTGGGGCGACCCACGACCGGGGCCGATGCGTGGTACGGACCGGCGCTGGCGATCCGCAACCTTCTCCTGAGCCGTCCGACTGTTCTCGAATCTCTTCGAGCCGCAGCCGGTGAAGAGTGCGTCACTTTGGAGCGACTCGGATACTCCTTCGAGAAAGTTGTCCGCGCTGACGGCGGATTCAAATGCGGCGCCCGGCTGGTTCGAACTGGCGATGCCGTATTCCTTCATCGAACCTCGGAGCGCTTCCGCAGGCTGCGGGCAACGTCAAAATGCCTTTGGTGGGGAGGAGATCCGGGTTGCTACGACCTTCAGTGGAACACGGCCTCGCGCGGCCGACTGAAGTTGCCGAATACACTTGTCGCAGACGGCGACCTGGTGGGGTTTGCTACGCTTCGGATGAAGACGATTTCGATGGCATGGTGCTCGAGATTCCGCCCGGAACGCAGAAGACCTTTCTGTTCGAACGCACGGACATCGATGCCGTGTTCGGCGTCATCATCAGCCGTCCCAACAATTCGACAAAGCTCGAGTTCAGTCCGCCGCCGCCGACCTGGCGCGTCGCCGGGACAATCGAACGTTGGGTGATGTCTGACAGACGGCGGCCCCACCCGAACTCGTTGTTCCTGTTCACGGCGTGAAAGGCCGTGACGGTTTACCTCGGCGAGAGCGTTTTCGCTTTCGCCGAGGTCGTTTTCTTTCTGTGGCGTGTCTTCGGCGCCGTGAGCTGATCACCCGAGACGCTTCTCATTCGAGCTTACTCTCGTGCATGCGCGAACTGCGAAACGAAATTCGAGTGCTCTGATTGAAGCGCGCGGTAACGTGACCGATTCATCCGGGCCACTTCCGCGGAAGTGCTCCGACGCGCAAGCAACGTGTTCGTCGACGCTTCGAAGAAGCAAAACTTATAGGCGACGCCCGCCCCCTGCATTTTCAGTGCCTCATCTCCGGTCACTGAGCTAAGTCTCGCAAATAGTTACTAGAATGACCATTCATTCTTGAGATTTATGTAGATTTTTCTCGCCCGTTTGCTAACGTGATTTTCAATAAGGTTCGCAGTCGGCGTCACGGAAGGGAGGAAGAATCGAAAGAGCGCATGCGATTCTTCTTCACAGAGCGAGAGTGAAAGTTCCCGAAACGAAGATTGGGTGAGGAAAAAAATTCTATGTCGGAATATTCAGCGAATCCCTTAGCAGCATACTCGAGCGACTCAGGTTCTTCAGTGTTCGAACCTGATGTTATGCTGCCAAGTCAGTTTCTCGTTCCTGATGAGCAAGGTCTGAGCGGCGGCGAACGCAAGCTGATGGCGGCGTTGCTTTCAGATGGAATCGAAGCATTCATTCATCAAAGTGTTTCGCAGCTCGCCCAGAAAGGAAAAACAAAGTCCGACGCGTGCGAGTGGATTGAGGCTCAAGACGATTCCTATGTCTTCAGCTTTGATAATGTGTGCGAGTGTTTGGGAATCAACCCTGAGTATCTGCGAATTGGACTGTTTCGTTACATCGAGTCCGTAAGGCTGGCACAAGTATCGAACGATTCAACTGGGGCTGCCTGGAAAAAGATCCGGCGCCCTCGCAAACAGTAACTTAACAGACAGTAAGTTATTTGCAGTGAACCAATTCGGCCGCTCCGCAACTCGGGGCGGCCGTGATTTTCCTTCTCCCCCTCTGCGTCCCCAGCGTCCTCCTCGGTTGCATTTTCAAAGTCTCCGACCAACCCGTCCGAAACCTGGTCGTCCGAAACCTAACTTGTTTCGAGTGGTGACGAATCGATTTTTACCACTCGGAATTTCTCGATGGTCGCAATCGGACGGCTCACGATGAACAGCCGTTGTTGGTTGACCTCTGAAGTGAAGAATCGAAGGGCTTCGTCACTCGCGACGAAGAGAGTCAGCTCGTTTCCATCCATTTTGATATCGACCACGGACTTTGCCTGATCGAGAAATCCGTACTGAAGCTTCTCTTCCTGCGCGTTGAGAATCTTCTGCCAGATATCGTGTGCACGACGATCGGTCATGGTTGCTCTCTGGATGGTTGGCTTCCGAGAAGTTTACCTTCCCAGCGAAAAGGGCGTCAATCCTTTTTAGATCACGTGTGATTCCGATAGCCTTGCTTCTCTCGCCGGCTGGACGGCGAAGCTGCAACTACGTCGAGAGCGAGGTGATCTCGCTCGTTCCGCGCGTGTGCCGCAGTCGGCACGAAGACCTTCGAGTTACGATTCGTTCGTCCGCGAAGTCGTCGGGAGCCGAGGAAAATATTCGACGAGATATGCTAGTGCGAGTTGGGTGACTGGGGGGAGAGGGTGTGGAGAGAAGGAGGGCGAGATGGGGGAAAGCTCAAACCGGGTATCGGCAGTTGAGATACCGATACCCGGCTTCGCGATTAGGCCGCGAACATGTCGTCGAGGCCGCTGCTCATCGCGACAACTGGACGACCCGAGCGCAGCAGAGCGTCATATTGACGTCCGATTGCCTTTCGCAGCTCTTCTTTGTGAAAGTCGAGAGCTTCGCAGATATACGAGAAGCCGAACGACTCGTTCAGATCGTCGTTGCTGTAAAGCCATTCGCGTGCGGAACTATGAAGCTCTCCCTCGCCTGAGAGGTAGTCCGTGATGGCGCGCTGAAGCACAGCTGCCAAGAGACGCCGTTCAGGGTTAAATCCGCCATTACTTTTCGGGACACTGCCATTCGACCAGAGCTTCATTCGAATCTACCTCAGCCTTCAATCAAATAGTTAATAACGAGACCGCAACCGCGTAAGCTTGAGTGAATCCGCAATCAGTTGCCACGTTCATCACCGCAACACGACATCCTTCCGACATGACCACCTTTGCGGGTTCACTTCAGCGCGAAGTCGAAACGGTACTGCGAAACAAGTCTGAGAGTCAGGACGACCTAAAGGAAAACAGATATCAGCGGCATTCCCCCTGATGTTTCACTGTGACGTGTCGCTGTAAAAAGCGATGCTCATGAGGCTTCCGAAAGGCTTCGGATCGCTCACTCCGTCCGCACGAAACTTGGGGAATAACCGTCAGAAAAAACCAGCGTTTTTCGCAAAAGAGCTGGGGAGTATAGTTTCCCGCTCGGCGAAAAGTCAATACAAAAATGAAGGGCTGACTTCGAACTTAATTCGGCAAACCGCCGAGCTCAAGCTCCTGTCCGTCGCAAGCAATCAGTCCTGCCCGCGACAGCCAAAGTTCACAGAGATTATACATGGCACCCTCGGCGTTGTGTCATTTAATTTTCCGACAATAAAAGCCGAGTATATGCGCCCAAGACACTAAATATTGTGTGGAGAAACCCTCACGCCCCAGCCGAATGGGGTGCGAATTGTTGTTCGGCCAGTCGGAAATCTTTTCTTGTTAACACTTCGGAATTTTTATTGTTTATTTCCCATCCCCCGGTTATAAAGGGCACATTGTGGGAGAAAGTGGGACATGATGGCATAAAGACCCAACTTCGGGGGATGTCAGCGGACATATTCCCGAGAAAAGTTAACTCCGATGGACCAAGACCCGAAAATCGAGCTGGACCAGACCTTTCGGGGGATCTTTCACCATGCGCTCGATGAAAAGGGTCGGGTCAGCTTCCCTGCGGAATTCCGCAGGGTTTTGTCGGAAGTGGGAGAGACGACCGTTGTCTTGACCAACTTCATCTCCGACGGTGCGCGCTGTCTGGAAGGGTTCGCGCTCGGGGCGTGGAAAGCGTTCGAGCGAAAGCTCTCGGAGCGCAGCAGATTCGATCCACAGGTGCGCAAGCTCGAGAACTTTTATCTCGCGCGCGCAGCCATCTGTCCGCTTGACGGGAGCGGACGCGTGAATGTTCCGGCGTATCTGCGAACCTACGCCGGGCTCGAGAAGGAGGTCGTTTTCACTTCCTCTTCGCACGGATTTCGAGTTTGGGATCGTAGAGTGTGGGAGCTCGTCTTTCAGGAAGCGGAGTCTGCGCTTCTGGAAAATCCGGCTCTCTTTCTTGATGTGGATAAGTAGTGGCCAGCGAAAGCACGACAACAGCGCACCGCTCGGTCCTCTACGATGAGATTTTATCGTGGCTCTCGGTCTCCGAGAGCTTTGACAGAGAGATTTCGCTCCTCTTCGACGGAACCCTCGGAGGAGGCGGCCATAGCAGCGGTCTTTTACGCTCATCTCCGAGGGTCTTCGTCGTGGGGACGGACTGCGACGCGAGAGCGATTGAACGAACCGAGCGCAGGCTCGAGGAATTTGCAGGACGGTATTTCGTGGTGCAAGGCGGGTATCAACAGATTCGGGAGGCAATCTCCTCCATGCCGGGCGAGCTGACGGCGCGATTGCAGCAACCGGGTGTCTCGACATTTCCGCAGTTTCAGGGATTGCTGCTCGACCTCGGCATCTCAAGCGATCAGCTCGATGATCCGGAGCGCGGCTTCTCCTTTCGATACTCATCACCGCTCGACATGCGGATGTCTCAATCCGATGGACCTACGGCAGCAGATATCCTGAACACTGCTTCCGAGCACGAGCTTCGGCTCATCTTTCTCCGAGGTGGGGTAAAGCGCCCCCTTCATGCAATTCTTTCGAAGGAGATCGTTCGCCGTCGACCGTTCTCAACGACCGACCAGCTTGCCGATCTGTGCGCGGAGCTCGAGCGCCGACCGCGAAAGCGAGAGGCAGGGCCTGCACGCAATCCCGCCACGCTCCCGTTTCAAGCTCTCCGCATAGAGGTCAATCAGGAGCTCGCGAAGCTGCAGAGCTTTCTCGATCTCGCGCCGACGTACCTGGCGCCCGGAGGCAGGCTTGCCGTCATCAGCTTTCATTCCTCCGAGGACAAAGTGGTTACTCAGACGATGCGTCGATGGTCCCGTCGGGAGCTCTCGCCCTTCCCATCAGACGATCGTGCACCCTTCGGAACGCTGCTGACCAAACAGGCGGTGGTGCCGAGCGAGGAAGAGATTCAGGCCAATCCACGTGCACGGAGCGCGAGGTTACGAGTTTTCGAACGTTCACCAAATCAATCAGCGCATTAACGGAGAGTATGTATTACAATTTCAGCCAGGTTCTGACGATCGACCAACAGGTTTCAGTTCCGCGAGCGCGCGTTCGGGTCGCTCGGCGAAGGAAAAAACGCCATTTCGTTCCACCACTCATTCTCTTCTGTGCGCTCCTTGCGCAGCTCGTCATTCGTATCGAGATCATCGAGCGCGGATACCGGCTCGAGTCGCTGCGCGAGCAGGCGCTCAAGCTCGATAACGATCTCCGCTCGAAGCGCCTGGAGCTGGCGCTCGTGACGCGCCCGAAAACACTTACCGACGCGGCAACCTCCCGATTGGGACTCAGCCCACTGTGCCCGCAGCGCGTTCGACACATCGCCGAGTAGTGGAAACCATATGCTAACTTTTCGTTCATCCCAGTCCGTCCGCGCAACACTTGCCTCACAACAGGTGAGCCGACGGAGCTCTTTTGTTTCGGTTCCGTCGAAGCCCTTACGAACTCGTTCCGTCGGGCGCCTGCGCCGCAAGCCTATAGCGGCTCGCCACTGCCGAGTGCTGCAACGTAAGCTGATGATGACGGTAGGCATCGATGCGCGACTCAAGATTCTGAGTGGTATGTTGTGCTGTCTCGCTTTTGGCATTTGTCTGCGCCTGTATGACCTTCAGGGCGAGGAGTTCGCGAAGTGGTCCACTCTCGCTCGGAAACAGCACGAGTCGACGGTTCAGGTCCACGGTGCTCGTGGGACTATCCTTGATGCTGAGGGCAGAACGCTCGCCGTTTCGGTGCGCGCCACCGCCGTAGGAGTTCATCCGAAAACGTTCAAAGACAACGGGGACACCGTGCCACAGCTCGCAAAGCTTCTCGGCACCACTCCGAAGGAGATTCGCGAGAAGCTGAAGTCGGAAAAGCCTTTCGTGTGGCTGGCGCATGGCATGCCGATGAATTTCGCCGAAGAGCTGAAGCCCTTGAAGCTCGAAGGGGTCGCTACCGTTCCGGAGTTCAAACGATATTATCCGCAGGGACGGTTGGCAGGTATGGTTCTCGGGCACCTCGGTCGAGACGGTGAAGGGCTCTCTGGAGTCGAGCTCGGCTACCAGAGTCTGCTCACCGCGCCCAGCATGCAAGTGCCCGTTCGCCGCGACGCACGAGGACGACTCTTCCCGGCATTGTTTTCTGCCCCCATCGGCGCAGGAGCGTCTTCTCTCAGCAAGCTTCCGTCGATGTTGTTTGATGGTGGCGTGATGCCGGCGGCGCTGAGCTCCCAGAACGAACCGGGAGACCCGGTGATCCGTAAGGAGGGAGATTCCGTAACGCTCACTCTCGACTCGATGCTCCAAGAGATACTCGAACAGGAGTTGATTCGCGGTCAGGAAGAGTCGCAGTCAAAGCGGATGTTCGGTGTGCTGGTCGATGCTGTGTCCGGGGAGGTGTTAGCGCTCGCTCAGAGTCCTGGATTCGACCCGAATCAGAATGAGATTTCATCGCCTGAAGCATTGAGAAACTCAGTTATCCAGGACGCCTTCGAGCCGGGCTCGACTTTGAAGCCGCTCGTAGCCGCCTTGGCGCTTGATCACCGCGTCATTACGAGAAACCAAACATTCGATTGTGAGAACGGCTCGTATCCATTCGGCACCCACGTCATCCGTGATGTGCACCCGGAGGGAATTCTTCCGCTCAGCGATGTGCTGATCCGTTCGTCGAACATCTGTATGGCGAAGATTGGACAGAAGCTGGGGAAGGCAAATTTGTCAGACGGTCTGCGCGTCTACGGGTTTGGAGAGCCGACAAAGATTCAGCTCCCCGGGCAGTCACGCGGTATTCTACGCAATCCGGAGGATTGGGCCGATATTGACGTGCTCACTCATTCCTTTGGACAGGGTATCTCAGTGACCGCCCTCCAGCTTGTTCAGGCATACACCGCGCTTGCGAACGAAGGGTTGATGGTTCGGCCGACGCTCGTGAAGGGTGCAAAGTCGGCACCGGACATTACCCGCGTTCTCTCGAAGGAGAGCGCTCAGGCGATCGCGGAGATTCTCCGCGGAGTTACGGTTGACGAACACGGCACCGGCCAGAAAGCAGGAATCCCGGGTATTACTGTCAGCGGCAAGACTGGGACCGCTCAGAAGGCTCGTACCGATGGACGCGGCTATGACCCGGATAAAATACTTGCGTCATTCATCGGATTTGTAAACGGCAACGAAATCGGCTTAAGTAGGCGGTTAGTGCTGCTCGTCGCCGCTGACGAGCCGGGAACGAAGCAGCGCTGGGGAGGGACCGTCGCCGCTCCTGTTTTCAAGCGCGCGATGGAGCGAATTCTGTCACATATGTTGACTCGAGAAGGTCCCGGCGCCGGCAAGAACGCAGGAGTACGGAGCGCCTCGCTCGAAGCTCACTCTCAGGTCATGTAAGTACGGATCGACTCGTCTTGCGTCAGGTAATTATGGGTCTACCCAAGTCGTCGTTGGGCGAGCTCTTTCTCGGCTTCTCGGTAAATTCGCGCGATACCAACTGGGAGAGCATCGTCCCTCGGTCAATCGCCGTGCACTCGGGCCTCGTCGAACCCGGTGCAGTTTTCTTTGCGATCCCCGGTGCCAAGCACGATGGGGGACAATTTGTGCAAGAAGCGACCGAACGCGGAGCGTCAGCCGTGGTTTGTGCTGAGCACGCTTCTGTTGCCGAATGCCCCGTTCCGATAATTTCTGTTGCAGATGTCCGCGCGGCACTCGCGTGGGTCAGCGCTCGGTTCTATCGGCAGCCCACGAGCGATCTCCTCTGCTTCGGCGTCACCGGAACAAATGGAAAAACATCTGTCTCCTGGATCGTCGCGCAGGCGCTTACCGCTCTCGGTAAACCCGCTGCGCTGTGTGGGACGCTTGGGCTCGGCCTTCCCGAGGGACAGGGTGGATTCACCTTTGAAAGCTCCGCAAACACCACCGTTGATCCGCTGACTTTACAGGGTTTTCTAGCGCGTGCGCGCGAGCAGAAGATTTGCGCCGCCTCGGTGGAGGTAACCTCGCAAGCGCTCGTTCAGCATCGAACCGCGGGCGTCGAGTGGGACATCGGACTGTTCACGAATCTCACGAGAGACCATCTCGATCTCCATGGGTCGATGGAACGCTACGGTGCGGCGAAGATGACCTTCTTCAGTGACCAGCTGGCCCGAAGCCGGAAACCCAACCGGCTCGCGGTTGTCAACATCGACGACCCGTTTGGAATCGAGATCTGCCGCGTGCTCGCCGAGCGGGAGCCGAGCATTCGAGTTCTCGAATATTCCACCGCGTCCCAAGCAGCTGCGGCGAGATTGATGAAGAAGTCTGGGTCGCTGGATCGAACCGTTATGACCTGTCGCATCGATGGCCGCGAAATCGAGTTTGAAGCGAAGCTGATCGGGGATTACAACGTTTCAAACCTTCTCGGGGCGGCAACCGCGCTCGTCGGCGCAGGCTTCGAACCGGATGCAGTGAGCGAAGCTCTCGGCAGAGTTCCTCCGGTTCCAGGACGGCTCGAAGTCGTCGCGAGTGGAGATTTCTCCGTTGTGGTCGACTACGCGCACTCTCCCGACGGATTGGTGCAGGCTCAGCATTCGCTTCGGCCGCTCACGGCTGGACGTCTGATTACGGTCTTCGGATGCGGCGGCGATCGCGATCGAGGGAAGCGACCATTGATGGGCGAGGCCGTTCGGAAGCTTGCCGACGTAGCCATTGTTACTTCCGACAATCCGCGGAGTGAAAACCCGGAAGGTATCTTGGACGACATCGAGCCCGGTTTGCGGGGTACCGATGCCCGGAAGGGATTCGCAGCTGAGCGAGTGGTAGATCGCCGAGACGCGATTCGGAAAGCGTTGACGCTTGCCCGCAAGGGTGACGTTGTGCTGGTCGCCGGCAAGGGGCACGAGGACTACCAAGAAATTGCCGGGACCAGGTTTCCCTTTTCTGATAAAGAAGTGTGCAGAGAGCTGCTCAGCGAGCTTCGGTAATTTGCATGCTTTATCATATCTGTAACGAGCTTCGGGACCATTTCACCTTTTTGAACGTCGTCCGCTATCTGACGTTCCGGTCGATGCTGGCCTTTTTCCTGACCATCTTTTTGGTGCTCGTGCTCGAGCCGCGGTTTATTCGGTGGTTCCGTGTGAAATATCTGGGTCAGCCGATCCGCGACGACGGACCGCAAACCCATCTCAGCAAGAAGGGCACGCCCACAATGGGCGGAGTTGTGATCGTCCTCGGCGTGGTTGTAAGCACGTTTCTTCTCTGCGACCTGACGAATCTCTACGTCTGGGCGACACTCGGGCTGACGGTGGGCTACGCTGCTCTAGGCTTTGCCGATGATTTCCTCAAGGTGTCGAAGCAGAACAGTAAGGGTGTGAGCGCGCGGACAAAGCTCGCGTGGCAGTTTGGTCTCGCGGCTTTTTTCGTCACACTGCTTTATTTTTTCGGCGAGGGCTTCTCTTCGCAGATCACCGTGCCGATGTTCAAGAACATCGTGGTCGATCTTCGCTGGTGGTTCATACCCTTCGCGGCGGTGGTTATCGTCGGCTGTTCGAATGCCGTGAATCTGACGGACGGTCTGGACGGCCTCGTGATCGGCCCTGTCATGACAGTAGCTTTTGCATACGGGGTGTTCGCATACGTCTCCGGAAACCTAAAGATAGCTGAATACCTGCAGATCTCTTACGTCAGTGGAGCAGGGGACCTCTCGATTTTCGCCGCGGCAATTGTCGCAGGCGGTTTGGGATTCTTGTGGTACAACTCCTTTCCGGCTCAAGTGTTCATGGGGGATGTCGGCGCGCTCGCTCTTGGCGGCGCGCTCGGGATGCTTTCGATTGTGACCAAGCAGGAGCTGGTTCTCATTCTCGCCGGCGGAGTATTCGTCACCGAAGCGTTGTCAGTGATCGTGCAGGTGCTCTCTTTCAAGCTTACAGGGCGCCGTATTCTTCGGATGGCTCCGCTTCATCACCACTTCGAGCTGAATGGGATGGCAGAGCCGAAGATTATTGTCCGATGCTGGATCATCTCGATTATCCTTGCCATCGTGTCGCTCGCGACATTGAAGCTGCGCTAGTTTCCATTGCGGAGGTAGTGCGATGACCGACTCGACTCGTTTCCAAGTGCTTAGGGCAGAAGTAGGGAAGGCGGTCCGAGACGCGGCGACGTTTCCAGTGCTCGTTGCCGGCGGGGGTATCACGGGAAGAGCTGCCACCAGAACATTCCTCGACGCGGGGTTCCGTGTTTGGGTGGTAGATGAAAAGGCGCTGAGCGAAAATCATCAAAAAGAGATCGCCGAAGCTCAGCTTGTTCAGAGCTTCAAGGGCACAGCGGACCTTCCGAAGGACTTCCCTCAGCGGTTCGCATTTGTCCTGACCAGCCCCGGCATCCATCCGAAAGCGCCGTTTTCGCGCTGGCTTCAGTCGCTCGGAGCTCCGCTCTTTTCTGAGTTGGATCTCTCCTTTCCGTTTTTGGGGATGCCCGACGTCGCTGTCACCGGGACGAACGGGAAAACTACCGTTGTCACCTTGATTGCCGCGATGCTGCGGGCATCGGGAATCGAAGCGGAGCTGGTTGGTAACGTGGGTTACCCATTTCTTTCAAAGCTCACACCCGAGGAGCTCCGTGCCGGTCCGCCCGCGGCTCCCGAACGTCTCATTTGTTGGGTCGCGGAGCTTTCGAGCTATCAGCTCGAAACTGTCCGAGTCATTTCGCCTCGAGTGAGCGTGCTCCTCAACATTGATGACGATCATCTGGAGCGACACGGATCGCTGGAGGCCTATCTTGCCGCGAAGCTTCGCATCTTCGAGGACCAAGATCCTGAGTCTGGAATCGCGATCTTGAATCGGGACGAAGCGTGGTCAGGCTCGTCAAAGACAAGTTGCACCGGCCGTGTCACTTGGTTTGGAACTGAACATTCGACCGAACAGCACCGTTCCATGGATCACGGTTGCTTTTACGACCCGGAAAAGAAACAGCTCATCTTTCGTTCACCTGCGGGAGAGGAAGGATATTCTCTGGAGAACACCAAATTGCTGGGTGCGCACAACAAGCTTAATCTCGCCGCGTCTGTTGCCGCGGCCCGAGGCGCCGGCGGGACGCCGGATGGCATTCAATCCGTGATCGATTCATTTACGCCGCTCGAACACCGAGTCGAGCACGTGGCATGCGTCGGTGGAGTTCATTTCGTGAACGACTCGAAAGGCACCAATGTTTCTTCGGTTCGGGTAGCGCTCGATACGATTGCAAGCGAGTTCTCACCGGGCAAAGTGGTGTTGCTCGTCGGCGGCAAAATGAAAGAGGGCGCTTGGGATTCTGTCCGCGAACGGCTTCCGAAGCTTGCACGTTCCGTGATTGGCTTTGGGGCTGACGGAGGACTCGTCTTGGAGCAGCTCGGTCTCGAGGTGGGCGCAGCCGGAGCTATTTCTGTTCAGAGGATCGACACACTCGAACATGCTTTGAGAGCGGCAAAAGCAACCGCAAGTCCCGGGGATGTGGTCTTGTTGTCGCCGGGTTGCGCAAGCTTCGACGCCTATTCGGATTTCGGAGCCCGCGGCCGCCATTTCAAGCAGTTAGTTCATTCTCTGTAGCACGCGACACGCCGGATGGGCGCTCGAGCGCCTTTGGCGTGGAATTTCCCTTGCCCGAGAAGGTCGGTCTGTTACACTCCCCGTACTGCTCTGAACCGGCAAATCAGGTCTCTGCTATGCATTCTGTCTCTACGCCTCGGAAGGTCGACGGTTGGCTTCTGGCGTGCACATTTCTGCTTCTTGCGATTGGCGTTTTGATGGTGTTTTCCACCACCGCCGTCACGTCCCAGGAAGCGAGCGGAGATTCCGCGACGATGATCCGGCACCATTTTGTCCACATCGTGCTGGGTTTCTTCGCGCTCGCGGCCTGTCTCTCTTTTCAACCTCAGATGCTCTACAAGGCCGCGATACCATGTTTGGTGACAGCGCTGTTCATGCTCTGCATCACGCTGATACCTGGAATCGGATATGTCGCGGGCGGAGCGCGACGTTGGCTGGTCTTTGGTCCGCTCCGTGTTCAGCCCGGTGAAATTGCAAAGCTCTGCGCCATCGTTTATTTCGCATCCTACATCGATCGCCATCGAGAAGAGATGTCCAGCTTCCGTTCCGGGGTCGCTATCCCATTTGCGATCCTCGGAATGTTTGCGGTCATGCTGCTGCTCGAGCCGGACTTCGGTTCAACGGTGATCATACTCACGGTTGTCTTCTGCCAGCTGTTCCTGTTTTGTCGTGTCCGACACATGCTGGCTGTAGGAATGTTTGCCGCATTCGGACTGGTCGTTCTCATTGTGAGCTCGCCATATCGGCTCAAACGCCTCATCACATTCATGGACCCGTTCGAAGATCCCACTTCCTCAGGCTACCAACTCATCCAGTCGCTGATTGCGGTAGGGAGCGGAGGTTTGAGCGGAACCGGCCTCGGTGCGGGACGGCAGAAGTTATTCTACCTGCCTGCCGCGCACACAGACTTTATCTTTGCCGTCATTGCCGAGGAGCTAGGGATACTCGGAGCTGTCTTTGTGCTCGGTATCTTTCTGGTTATCCTCTATCGAGGACTTCAGATCACCCGCAGACTCATTGACCGCCCGTATCTCGCTTGCCTATCTCTCGGGTGTACACTGCTGATTGTTATTCCCGCGCTTCTCAATATGGGCGTTGTGCTCGGAATGCTGCCTACCAAAGGAATGGTCCTGCCGCTCGTGGCATACGGCGGAACGGCGATGGTTGTGCACCTCGCTGTTGTCGGGATTCTTCTCCGCCTCTCACGGACTGAAGTGTAACGATGTTGCGAATTCTCATCGCCGCCGGTGCCAGTGGTGGCCATATCTTTCCGGCAATTGCCGTTGCGGATCGCCTGCGGTCGGAGCTGGAAGCGGAGGTGGTGTTTGTCGGTGTCGGCAAAGAGATTGAGCGGAAGCTGATTCCAGCGGCGGGCTACCGTTTGGAGGAGGTCCCGTTTCCCCCCTTTTCGGGCTCGGGTTGGAGGGGAATTGTTCGGATGCTCGTCCTGCTTCATCCGGCGATCTCGCTCGCGCGACGTCTTTTTCGCAAAGAGCGTCCTGATGTGGTGATCGGTTTCGGCGGTTACCCGGCGTTCGTTCCCATAATTACGGCTTGGTTGACCCGCGTCCCTCGTATTGTTCACGAGCAGAACACTCAAGTAGGAATCGCGAACAAGTTTCTTTCGTTGCTCGCGAACCGCGTGTTTGCCGTCACAGGCGCGGCGGGCTTTCCGAAGTCCGTAGCGCCGCGCGTCGTTCATTTACCGAATCCGCTGAGAGAAACCTTCTTCCAGGTGCCGGACTGGACGCCGCCGGACCCCACTCAACCGTTCCAGCTCTTGGTCTTGGGTGGCAGCCAAGGCGCAGTGTCACTCAATCGGGCTGTTCTTACGATTGCGCCCTTGCTGATGCGCAAAAATATTGCTCTTCTGCACCAGACCGGCGAGCAGGACTACGAAAACTGCTCGCAGACTTACGAGCGCATCGGGTATTCTCTGGCCACAGCGGTCCGTTTTGTTGATGATGTGGCCGCCGCTTATGCGCGAGCGCATCTCGTAATCTCTCGGGCTGGGGCTATGTCTTCGGCCGAGATTGCTGCATCAGGGAGACCCGCGATTTTTGTGCCACTTGTGATTGCCGGCGGACACCAGAAGCAGAACGTGCTTCCGCTACTGAATGCCGGCGCCGCGATGGTCATCGACCAGAACGACGAGCTTGCGGAAAAGCTTGGTGCGGCGCTTGAGCAGCTGATGGGTGACA
The DNA here is from genome assembly GCA_046328905.1 of Bdellovibrionota bacterium. Classification (GTDB taxonomy): domain Bacteria; phylum Bdellovibrionota_C; class UBA2361; order SZUA-149; family CAZDWZ01; genus JAXLVP01. Next base: position 717,663 of record JAXLVP010000001.1, on the reverse strand, counting down.
TGCCGAAGCTCGCGCAAATGGGAGCAAACGCTCGCGCCGTCGCAAAAGCGGGGGGGCAGAATGTGACTGTGCGCATCGCTGCCGCAGTTCGGGAGCTCACCTTGAATTGAACATCCGGGGGAATTGAACATCCGGGGGAATTGAACATCCGGGGGAATTGAACATCCGGGGGAATTGAACATTCAGGGGAATTGAACATTCGGGGGAAGTGAGCATCCGAGCCGCAGAGAAATACAGTTGGAGCAGGAAGTGTCGAGGAGAGGGTTAGCAATGACAGTTATACACGTGAGTCGAATGTTTCGAAAAACGCAGATTGTCCTCAGTGCGCTTTTGATGACGTCGATTGCCGGTCTTTCAGTTGAGACCGCGGCGGCGGACAATCTCGCGAGTGAGCATGGCGATTTCTTTCATCTTCTCAACCAGAAGCGAGAAGACATCTCGCTCGACTACCAATACGAGCCTGACTTCAAAGAGGATGGCGGCCCCGGAAAATTTGACATGAACAAGTTTGCGGTCGCTGGAGAGGTCCCGCTCGAAATTGGCAGCGATCAATACTTCCGCATCGGCGGTGCTTACTCCGCTCGTGTGTACGATTTCAAAGAGGTCCGCGGGGCCTCCACGAGCACCGATTCGAACACGCTGCATGCTGCGAACGTGCTCGCCGGTCTCGGCAGTTTTGTGACAAAGAATTTGCTGGTTGCCGGCGACGCCACCCTCGGCACGTATTCGGATTTCGATGGCGGGCTGGAAGAGGAGGACTTTCGAATCTACGGGGAAGCCGAGGCAGTCTATCGAGTCAATCCGGGCGCCGAGCTCCTTGCGGGGCTCCGCTGGAATGAGGATTTCGACGATGCTCCCATCTATCCCATCATGGGGCTCAGGCTCCTGAGTGAGGATGGGAAGTTGAACATCTCGCTGACCGCACCGGTTGAGCTACGGGTGGGGTACTCGATTCATCCCGACATCGAGCTTTTTGGGCGAGTAGGCGTTGCCGGAGAGGAATATCGCATCTCGAGCGGGTCCCGAGAGAATTTCAAAGTACATCTGCAGGAGCGCCGCGCAGGGCTCGGCGTGAACTGGTGGCTTGGGGGTCATTTCAAGCTCGGTTGTGAAGCGGGCGTATCATTCGGCGATGAGTTCAAGTTCAAAACGGAATCGCCTGGGCAGTTTGAAAATGACCTCAAGCCCGGAGGCTATCTCATTGCAAATGCCGGAATAGCCCTGTAATTCGGCGACCGAGAGGGAAGCATGACCGAAAAGACATTTTCTGTGTTGAAGACGAACCTGCTGCATCAGGGCAGAAAGTTTCGGTTCGTCGAGGAAGAGCTCGAGCTTCCGAACGGCAAACATTCACGTGTCGAAAAGCTGGAGCACCCTGGCGCCGTCGTGATTCTTCCGGTTCGGGATGATGGGACGCTGATCCTCATCGAGCAGTTCCGCCCCGCTATTCGTGATTCAATCCTAGAGTTTCCGGCAGGAACGCTCGAGCCGGGTGAACAACCGCTCGAGTGTGCCAAGCGGGAGCTGGTAGAAGAAATTGGCCTCTCTGCAGCAGACTGGGTATCGCTCGGAAGCTTTTTTCCAGCGCCTGGGTTCTGCAACGAAGTACAGCACTTTTTTGCCGCTCGAAACTTCCAACCGGCGTTCGCCGAGCAAGACGCGGACGAAATCATCACTCCCGTTGAGATGCCAAGACCCGCGTTCGAAGCGGCCCTACGCGAGAATCGCATCCGCGATGGGAAGTCTCTTGCGATTTTCGCGCTCGCCTGCGCCAAGGGGGTGCTTTGAGCGATACGTCGAAGTGGCGCGCGACCGTTTGCTAGGGTCCGACTGGAACAATTCTCAGCCGCACTGATCTAAGTCACGCAGAACGTTCTATGTTAGCGCGTGGGCGGATGATACTTTAAGTCGTAAAGTTCGCTCTCTTCTCCTTCCATCTTGGGAAATCAGTTCATCGTGCCTCCTCCCGGCCATTGCGGCGGGGTGGATGGCACCTTGAGCCTCATGGTTTCAGAGGGAGGGAGACTCAGATGTTGAACGGATATCTCCGAAAGCTCTTTCGCGCTGGACGGCGCCAACCCCGTGCATGGAATAATCTCCATCTGCTGGGTGAGTCGAAGTCCGAGATCGCATTCCTGTCATACTCCGGGCTCACGGCGAATGGTGCTTATTCGCAGCGCCGTTCGGTGAAGCAATTTTATCGATTGTTCGGTCGAAAATACGACTTCTGGCAGCGCAATCTGTTCGGACACACCGGCAGATACGGAGACTTCAGGCGGAGCCGGATGTGGGACTGGGTCTGCGACGCATGTCGGACGATCTCAGAGATCTTCGAGCGGCGTCCGACCAAATCCCTGTTCTTGATGGGAGAATCTACCGGAGCGACGGTGATCGTCATTGCGGCCTTCCTTTTTCAGCTCTTCCGGTCCGCGCTTGGGATTCCGGTGTTCAGAGCTGCGGTGCGCTCCGACGCATTTCAACGGACTGTGAGCAACGCGCGGCTCAGATATTGGTTGCCTCGCACCTCCTATCTTCTTCGCTTGCTGCGTGCTGCGGACAAGCCGGGCGAGATCGCAACAGTGATCCTCGTCGTCCCGGCGTTTCGATTGCTCGACCGGAAGAACGAAATCCTGCTCGCAAGCTGTCTCGTGATGTATTACTTCGCGGCGCTCGCAGGACAGCTGGGAGCGGTGACCCTTCAACCTTGGTTGTGGCCGATCGCTCTTGCGAACTATGTTCTGTTCCTTCACGTGTTCGCACGGATCTGGATTCCGAGCGGCAACGCCTTCGCCGAGGCTGAAGGAGCGGCGGTGGAGCAGGTCGTTCAGCCGAGAAATCAACTCCTGATTGTCGGCTGTTGCTTTTTCTACGGTCTCTTCCCGATCGCATCAGCCGCGATGGAGTGGGTTGACTCGGATTACGGCGTCTATGTGATGCAGGTGGTCTACATGGGGTTCCTGCTTCCGCCGGCGCTGTTCTCGTCCGGCGGAAGGTACGGCAGATACGATACCGACCTGGAGCTGCCGTTCAGCACCGGCTATTACTGGCTGCCTGTGATTACCACGGCAACATTGCTGCTGTTGCAAGGCGCTGCACGGCTCGCAATTCGTTACCTTCGCACCGATCTGATCGTCGTCTTTGCCGGCGCCGATCTCGTGGTCGATAATCGGGTGGGAGAAAGAGATATCGCCGCCTGTCCGGCGAAGGTGAAGCGAGTGGTCCACCTCCAAGGATTCGAGCATGCGGGATGGTCGCCGGCGCAGCAGGATCGATTCGTCGCCGAAACTGCATCCCAGCTCATGGAAGCGCTGGACGCGCATTCGAAGATCGCCGACGGAAACGCGGCGTGATGTCGTCTGTTTTTCCGGCGCCCGCGATACCTGGATTTGCAAGGTTCGAGGCTCGGGCGCCGCTTTTTTTTCTGACTGCATGCGTTGATGACGAGCCGCCGAAGTATTCGCAGCGGCTCCCTCACCGTCACATGATCTTCCGCAGTGTGGGGTGAGATTACGTTGTCACTTGGTGATGTCATGCAGAATGTCGGAACGGCGAAAGTCCAGTGCCATCGCGACTCGCTTGCAGTATATACCCCCATCGTTTCGACCATCCGAAATTGATGTTCATCGCATTCCGGATTGATAGTTTTTCTGGAGAAACAACGATTAGGTTATCTACGTGCACCCTGACTGCAACTTTCCACCGAAGCTCGAAGGTCATCTGGCTTTTTCAAATCGGTGTCGCGATTCGTATTCGTTCAGCTCGTGTGATTGGGGGCTTGAGCAGCTCCTGCTGCACCTTCCCAGAAGCTTCCCTGAGCTGAGACCATTTCTTGGTGGAGAACCGCTGCTCATCAGTTGCTTTCCCGCCTGCCTCGGTCCTGTCGAAAATATTGCTGTCGTCGATACCTACTTGAGACAGGAGCCGTTTTCGAGAGCTCTCTCGCTCGCGTCGTCATTAGGAAAGCCGGCCGTGCTGTTCGGCCATCCGTTGACGGTGACTCATATGTTGCTCAGTCATATTCAGATGGATTGTGTCCTGCCTCGAACGATATTGATTGTCCTCGGCGGATACCATTGTCCACGGAGCCTCGAGCGATATCTTCGAGACCTGCTTCTCAGCAGAGATGTATCGGCCCAAGTGGCGCACGCCTACAGCCTCGCTGAGCTCGGCTTCGGATGCCTGGCGGGCATGCGTCGGGAGGGGCGAAGCGATGTAGGCTACTATCGCTGCCGACCGAAGCTGCAGATGAAGATCGAGCCCGAGACGAAAAAGCTTCTGCTCAGGCTCTCTGCGGAAACCGATTGGCTCGACACGGGGGATCGCGCCTACGAAATGCCGAGAGCAGTGAACCAGGTGGTCATTCGGAATGACAGCTCGGCCCTTCACCCGGAAGTTCTCGACGAGCTCGAATCGTGGGGAAGATCGAGCTGGAGCAGGCGGACCGGCTATGCCGCGCGATGCGCAGATTCTGTCAAAGTTCAGCTTCGGCAGGGCCTTGAGCCGTCACCGGTGCATGCGGTGTCCCAGTGGTTCGTACCGGTGGTCGAGCTCGAGCATTACGAATTCTGCCGGGAGTTCCAAAGCTCCTGGAACGAAAAGCCCAGCTGGGGCTGATTTCGCGCGGCGCGACGCCTCCAAGATCGCGGCTTTCTTCGAAGAAAGCGTTCAGCGCTGGAAAGTTCCGGGCTTTTATTCTATAGCTCTTCCGGGCCTTTTTGGAGTCGTCCTTCCGTTCCATGTACAACTACAACCAGCATCTTCACTTCATCGGTATCGGCGGTGTCGGCATGGCCGGCATCGCAGAAGTTTTGCTCAACCTCGGCTACTCTCTTGGCGGTTCTGACGCGAAAGATGGGCCGCTGATCCAGCATCTTCGTAGGCTCGGCGCCCAGGTCGAGATTGGACATCGTGCGGAAAACGTTCTGCCGCAGACGTCAGTTGTGGTTGTGTCTTCGGCCATCCAGAAAGAAAACGTGGAGATGCAAGAGGCGCTTGCGCGCAAGATACCCGTGATCTCCCGAGCGGAGATGCTCGCGGAGCTGATGCGAATGAAGTACGGGATCGCAGTTGCGGGTTCGCACGGTAAGACCACGACCACATCGATGACCGCTAAGATTCTCGTCGATTGCGGTTTCGATCCGACTGTGATCATCGGAGGTCGTTTGCTCAGTCAGACCAGCGGAGCGAGCGCAGGAACGGGTGCATACCTGGTTGCAGAAGCCGATGAAAGCGACGGAAGCTTCAATCTTCTCCGACCGGCAATTGCCATCGTGACGAATATCGACGCCGAGCATCTTGGGCACTACGGCTCGTTCGGGGCGCTCGAGGAAGCGTTCCGTCAATTCATGGAATGTGTGCCGTTCTACGGCCTGGTCGTCGCTTGTTTCGACGATCCGGTGGTGGCGCGGCTGTCTCGCGGTCTGCGCCGGCGAGTGTTGTCCTACGGACTGTCGACGGATTGCGATATCTCTGCTTCCGACATCGATGTGCACTCGGATGGCTCCGAATTCACCCTGCACGTAAACGGGAAGGAAACCGGACGAGTGAAGATTCCGCTTCTCGGCACCCATATGGTTTCGAATGCGCTCGCTGCGATTGCTGTTGGGCTCGAGCTCGGGGCGTTTCCGAACGAAGCTTGCACGGCGCTTCGTTCGTTTCCGGGAGTCGCCCGGCGTTCGGAGGTTTTATTTCACGAGGACGGCATCACTGTTATCGACGATTACGCCCATCATCCGAGAGAGATCACAGCGACGCTCTCTGCAATCCGGAGAGGGTGGTTGTCTGGAAAGAAGCGAACCGATGGCGTAGGAGACGGGGAATCCGATGAAGGCCGGCTGATCGTCATATTTCAGCCGCATCGTTTCACTCGAACCAAGGAGCTGTTCAGCGACTTCCTCACCTGCTTTGGAGATGCCGACCGGCTCATTCTGACCGAAATCTATCCTGCGGGAGAGCCGGAGATTCCAGGAATCAGCGGCCAGGCGCTCGCAGCCGCCGTCCAGCATCCGTATGTGACTTTCACCCCGAACTTACAGGACATCCTGTCTTCTCTGGTGCCGAAACTGAGACCGGGCGACGTCGTCATCACAGTCGGTGCAGGCTCCGTCTCGCAGCTTGCGCACCAAATTTCCGGCATTTTGCGGGAACAGCGTAATGTCGCCAACCACTGATCATTTGCGCCGATTGCCCGAGCTTCATCCGGAGGCGGGATATCGGGAGAATGTATCGGCTCGAACGTTGACCACGTTCGGTCTGGGTGGCGCTGTGAAATCTCTCTATGAGCCGAGGACTCTCGACGCGCTTCGAGCGCTGCTCGTGGCGTTGTTTGACGACGGGCTCTCATATCGAACGCTCGGCGCGGGGTCTAATCTCGTGTTCTCCGACAACGGCATTTCCGAGCCTGTCATTCGCCTGGGCCGGTCATTTTCCGGTTTCACGCTTATTGGTGAGTCCGATCCGACGCCCAGCTCGGTTGAGCAGCTCTTTCACCACGTTTTGCATCCATCGCAGATCGATTCGTCGGCTGCCGCCGTTCGGTGCCTCGCGCTTGCGGGTGCGCCGCTCATGTCGCTCAGCCGTGAGGTAACCAATCGCGGTTACAGTGGCCTGGAGTTTGGAGCCGGTATTCCGGCCTCGATCGGTGGCGCCGTAGTGATGAACGCGGGAGCGCACGGAAGTCAATTTTCGGATGTCGTTACGAAGGTCTTTGCGGTCGATCGAAACGGTAGTGATTTGATTCTGACTAAAGAGCAATTGAATTATTCGTATCGCCACTCGGAGCTTCCACCGGGCACGCTGGTGCTCGGAGTCGAGCTGCTTCTCCGAGCGGAGGATCTCGAAATCGTTCGCAAACGGCGAGCGGACTGCCTCGCCTACCGAAAGGAGACCCAGCCGCTTTCGCTGCCGTCCGCCGGATCAGCATTCAGAAATCCCTCGCGCGGCGATCTTCCTCACGATACTATGGATGCGCCGCGCGCGGCCGCCCAGCTTCTGGAGCAGGTCGGGCTCAAGGGAGCTCGCAAGGGAGGAGTTGCTTACTCGGAGCTGCATGCGAACTGGCTTGTGCGGGTCAGTGACGACGCTCGATCTGAAGATGCACGAGATCTGCTTCAGCTTGGCATTTCCAAAGTCCAAGCTGAGCACTCGGTAACGCTCCGTCCGGAGATCGTCTGGTGGGAGTGACGAATTGTTAGCAGCAGCGAATGAGATGAAACGACACAGCGTAGCACGTTATAGAGCAGCGCTCCTGCGATCGACTTTTGCGATGGCCTCGGTCGTTTCTCTAGCGCTTGCGCTCGCCCCAACCGTTTCTGCGGATGTCGTGCCTCATACGAGCGAGCAGGCGGAACACCGAGATGCTCGAGAAATGTTGGCGTCGCGAGCTGCATTGCGCAGCGAAGTTGTTCCAGCCGTTCCCATTGCCTTTTCTTCGCACCCGGCAGGAGAGGTCCCAGCGGACAACGTTTCCGTTGCCTCCTCGGGAAGCGCAGCACCGCAACCGTCGGGAGGTTTTGTCGAGCTCTACAACGCCCAACGGGAGTTTGTCGGCTCTGTGACCCGGAATCTGCTTCAGTTTTCGAAGATCGAAGTTCGCGGAAACTATCGACTGCACGCAGACCAGATAATCCGCGCGGCCGGCCTCGACTCGACTCCTTGGCTTTGGGACGTCACCGAGGACCGTGTGCGCAACAAGCTTCTGCACTCGCCGTGGGTCGAGTCCGCAGACCTGCGCGTTCGCCCGTTTCCCGCAGCTCTGGAGCTGCGAGTGACCGAAGCTGAGCCCTGGATGATCGCGGAGTACGAGAAACATTCGTGGCTTGTTTCCCGGAAAGGGATCTTGTTGCAGACATTGGACACCCTGCGGGATCCGGAGCTCATTCTCGAAACGACTGAGCTTCCTCGACTTGATGGGCTCGATCCACAGCCGATGGTGGAATCGTACCTCTCTTCAGCGAATGCACGTTTCGGCTATGCAACGAAACTTATTCGTTTGCTGCAATCCGCCGGCGAGCTGCCGTTTGCGGTCGAGAGGTTTACGCTTCTGCAAAATGGCAGTATCAAGCTTGTCCCTCAGCAACGGACAGAGACTCAGGAGGTATTGCTTGCGGCGCAGAGCTTCGACGACGCCTCATCGAGCCTCGACCGTTTGCGGCGTGTGCTCGAGGACCTGCGGAAACGGGGAGAGCATGTCCGCCGAATCGACCTTCGTTTCAAGAACCAAGCGATAATCGAGTAATAGAGTCGTTAATGGCCAGCGATTTTAGCTGGTAAGAAACCTAGGTTTATGGTTGAAGCTTACTTTAGGCGAGATGAAGTAAATTGTTCGAGCTGTTTGGTGGGCAGTTTCGACCCGGAACAGGGAGACGCCGGTTCAATTTTTCCCTGAGCAATTTTTTTAGAAAAGTATTAGACCAACTTTCTCGTGTGCAGCTGTATAGGGAGTTTTCGCAGTGGCAAATAAACCAGACATCATTGTCGGCTTAGATATCGGAACCACCAAGATCGCGGTGATCGTTGCTCAACGCGCGCCCGGGGGTAAGGTCGATATCATCGGCATCGGCACGCACCCGTCGAACGGATTGCGCAAGGGCGTGGTGATCAACATCGACGCCACTGTCAGCTCCATCAAGCATGCCGTTGAAGAAGCTGAGTTGATGGCCGGATGCGAAATCTCCGCCGTGTATGCGGGCATCGCGGGCTCCCACATCAAGGGATTCAACAGCCACGGCATCGTCGCTGTGAAGAACAAGGAAGTCTCTCCGAAGGACGTCGAGCGGGTCATCGATGCAGCAAAAGCCGTTGCCATCCCAATGGACCGAGAGGTTCTCCACATCTTGCCCCAGGAATATGTCGTCGATGAGCAGGACGGAATCCGCGAACCGCTCGGAATGTCCGGTGTCCGTTTAGAGGCAAAGGTCCACATCGTGACCGGTGCGGTCTCCAGCGCCCAAAACATCGTTAAGAGCGCAAACCGGGTAGGGCTGAACGTCCTCGATATCGTCCTCGAGCCCATCGCATCAGCAGAGGCCGTCCTCTCGCCTGAAGAGAAAGAGCTGGGCGTTGCAATGGTCGACATCGGCGGTGGGACCACGGACATCACTCTTTTCCACGCCGGCGCGATCAAACACACGGCCGTGCTCCCGCTCGGTGGCAATCATTTAACGAACGACATTGCTGCCGGACTGCGCACACCATCTTCCGCAGCCGAAGACCTCAAACGCAGATATGGTGCAGCGCTCTCCAGCATCGTTCAGAGCTCGGAGACAATCGAAGTCCCGTCGACCGGTGGGCGTGAGCCGCGGATCATTTCGCGGACGCTCCTCGCAGAGATTATCCAGCCCCGATGTGAGGAGATCTTCCATCTGGTGCACCGTGAGCTGATTCGCTCTGGATTCGACGAGTTCCTCACCGGTGGTGTCGTATTGACCGGTGGATCGACCCTGCTCGAAGGAATGTCCGAGCTCGGAGAGCAGATCTTTTCGCTTCCTGTCCGGATTGGCTATCCAACGGGAGTCGGCGGTCTTGTGGACGTTGTTCACTCCCCAGCCTTTGCTACCGGCGTCGGGCTCGTGCTGTACGGCGCTCGAGTGCAGGAGCAAAAAGGACTCAACAACGGTCAACCGAAGCCGAACCTTCTGGAGCGGATGCGCCACCGAATGGTTGAATGGTTCGCGGAACACTTTTAGACGGCTCCGCACCCGATCGCTTCGAATTCCTTTGCTCGCTCGTCCGTCACGTGCCGGTTGGCTCGAGACGAGGCCGGATCTCCCAGCTCATGAGATCACTCATTGCGCGAACGGTACCCGTGCGCTCATATCTGAAGAATGCCGGAGAAGCGATTTTGGAATGACGACCGCGCTCAGCGCTTTGCGTTGACAGTGCTCAGTGCAGTCTCCGTCAGCCTTGCGATTGTGGCACTCACCGATTCGGCGGGCACCTCGATGGTCCGCAGAGGGGACTTTCCGGCGTTCTACTCAGCTGCTGTCCTCGCTTCACGTCAACAGTATGAGGTGCTCTACGACCAAGTTGTTCAGCAGCTGGTGCAAGGAGAGTTCTGGTCCAGCTTGTCTGAGAGCTACCTAGCATTTCCTTATCCTCCGTTCGTGGCGCTGCTCCTCAAGCCGCTGGCGATGCTTCCGCCACTCTGGGCGAAAGCGGTGACGGGTGCGTTGATGATCGGCTGCGTTTGGTTGAGCGTCGGCTTCGCCGGGGCGTTCATTCCGGCATTTCGCAAGAATCGCTTCGTCGCTTTTACTGCGGTGCTCACTTTCGCGCCCGTTTTTATCGGCGTGTTCGGTGGGCAAAATATTGCGCTGAGCATGCTGCTCTACGTTCTCGGAGCGTATGCCCTTGTGAGCGACGAGCATCCACGCGAATTTCTCGCCGGAATCGCTTTCGGACTCTGGTTGTTCAAACCGCAGCTTGGCGGTTCGGCGATACTTTTTACTGCGCTCGGGTGCCGGTTGCGCTTTCTCGCCGGCGCTGCTCTTCCGGCGCTCGGATACTATGCGCTTGCAATTCCAGCGTTTGGTTTCGGCTGGCCATGGAGCTGGCTCGCGCACGCGGGAGACTTCTCGGCGATTGATTCGGCTCGAAATACATTTCAGATGGTTTCGCTAGCCTCGCTCGAAGAACACCTTGAGCAATTTCTCACGCCTGACACCGCGGGAGTTTGGGTAGCTCGAGCAACTTCGGTCGCTCTCGGACTGCTGGTTGCCGTCTTTACGGCCGTACCATTTCTTCGGGCAAGACGTGAGCGAGACCGGGAGCTTCGGCGATGGCATCTCGAGCGGGGACTGCTCCGCGTCGCGCCCGCGGTGGCGCTCCTTTCGCCTCACACACTTTTCTATGACGTAGGGCTCTGCGTCTTTCCAATCGCCAGATACTTTGACCTTCGCACGGACCGGCGCGCGGCGGTCTTCCTGTTGCTTACTTGTGCGGCGATGTACTTCGGCGTGACGCGCACAAACTTCTCGGTCACGCCGCTTGCTGCTTACGTAGTTGGCGCATTGATGCTCTGCGGATCCAAAGCTCCGTTGGCAGAGCAATAATTTCTTTAACTCACTTGAAGTCTAAGATCGGCTCTGATACAAATTTGCGGTCGAAGAGCAGCTCAACCAAGCCCGTCTTGAGTGCCGCAGCGCATTTCTCAGCGCTGTGACAGTCCGGATCGGCTTCGTGGCAATTATTTGAGATTGCTGGAGAAGTTTCTTGGCTTTCCGTGACAACGTAAAAAGTCCGGACCAGGCCGTAAAAGTATTGCAGACTATCGCGCCGTAGATTTGAACCGCGTTGATAACTCTGTTACAAGGGCAGCTCGCAGATTTGAGGGAATCCCCTCTGGCTCCTCGATGAGGCTGCAGTCAGACGGGCTTTCGGTGTTCATCCGAAAATTTGAGAGATCGCAAAAGTGAGTAAACGGCGGCACAGGAAACGGGCGGCGGACTCGCAGACCCAGCGTTCGCAAGCGCAGGGTGTTCAAGCATCGGGCGCAGGGCTATCTGGCTCTGGGGCAGTCTCTGGACAAGCTCCCGCACCGACGCAGTCAGCATTCATTAGCTCGTCCGGAACTGCGTCGCGAAGCGATGCTTTTGCTTCGAGCTCCGTCAATTCTCAAGACACCCAAGCGAGCGTTGCTCGTCAGCAGCCGAAGATTTCAAACACAAACGTAGCCGATGTTTCATATTCCACACCTTCAATTGCAGTAGAATCAGAAAAGGAGACCCCGCTCATGTCAACTCGCGATAACAATGACGAGAAGGATACCGAACAAGAATCACAGTCGACCGCCGGTTTGAACGGCGCAGCTGACCGTGAAGATCGTCGGGATTCTCGGGATTACATGGTCGAGCCGATGGGCGCTCGAATCAAAGTTATCGGTATCGGCGGCGGTGGTGGTAACGCGGTCAACAACATGATCCGCAGCGGGCTCCGCGGCGTCGAATTCATCACCGCAAACACCGACCTCCAAGCGCTGAAATCTTCGGACGCAGGACAGAAGATCCAACTCGGCTTGGAGCTGACTCGGGGTCTCGGAGCGGGCGCTAACCCGGAAGTGGGCGAAGGCGCAGCTCGCGAAAGCGCAGACGAGATTCGTGAAATCCTGAAGGGCGCTGACATGGTGTTCGTCACCGCCGGAATGGGCGGTGGAACAGGTGGCGGCGGTGCAGCGGTTGTCGCGAGCATCGCGCGCGAGATCGGCGCGTTGACTGTCGGTGTCGTTACCAAGCCGTTCCTCTTTGAAGGAAAGCGCCGGATGGTGAACGCTGATTCGGGTATCGAAGCGCTGAAGCGCGAAGTCGATACGCTCATCACGATCCCGAACCAACGCTTGCTCTCGATTGCCGGTCGAAACACGACTCTGCTCGACACGTTCCGCAAGGCGGATGACGTTCTGTTCCAAGCGGTCAAGGGAATCAGCGACCTGATTCTTTTCGAAGGATTGGTCAACGTCGACTTTGCTGACGTTCGCGCTGTAATGAGCGAGATGGGCATGGCGATGATGGGCTCGGGCGAAGGATCGGGCGAGAACCGCGCGATGGATGCTGCCGAAAAGGCGATTTCCAGCCCGCTGCTCGAAGACGTCTCGATCCACGGCGCTCGAGGAATCCTCATCAACGTTACAGCCGGTCCGGACGTTACGTTGCAAGAGATCAACGAAGCGGCAGAGCTCATTCACTCAGAAGCGCACGAAGATGCGAACATCATCTGGGGAATGGTCATCGATCCGGAGCTCTCCGATCACGTCCGCGTTACCGTTATCGCGACAGGATTCGGCGACCGCGCAGAGCGTGGTGTGAGCATCCCGTCGGCGTCGGCTCAGAGCCCGAAGCTGGATCCGCTTGCATATGAGAAGAAGCTCGAAATTCCGACCTTCGCTCGTAAGCAAAAGGAGCAGGGGACAGATACTCTGAAGCTGAAAAAGATCTCGGTACTCTCCGGCTCGGAAGACGAAGAGAAGTATGAGATTCCGACGTTTCTGCGTCGGCAAGCTGACTAACCATCGCCTTCCGCGATTTCATTCGCGGTAAGGACTGCATGGTCGCAACACCGGCTGCGCTGACGAAACTCAGTGCAGCCGGTGTTTGCGTATTGAGCTTCGGCGTCGAGTGCGCAGGAAGAAGGGTAGGTGAGAACATTTAGGGAATGAGCGGCTGAGCGCATTCAGTCGCACAGGTGGGTACAGCTATGAAACGAATCGTTGCCGTCGCAAGTGGGAAGGGTGGCGTCGGAAAATCTACTGTGGCGGTGAACCTTGCCGTTTCGCTTGCCAATCTCGGTAAGAAGGTCGCTCTGGTTGATGTCGATTTTTATGGCCCGAGTATCCCGACCCTGATGGGTGGCGGGCAGATCAATGTCGATCACCAGGAGAAGTTCATCCCCGCGGCGCGCTACGGCGTAAAGTATATCTCTATCGCGTTCTTCCTCAAGAACCCCGACGATCCGATCGTGTGGCGCGGCCCGATGTTCGGTAAGGCCATCACTCAGCTTTTCCAAGACGTCTCCTGGGGAGACGTCGACATCTGCATTGTCGACCTTCCGCCGGGAACAGGTGACGCCCAGCTCTCGCTTTCTCAGCTCGTGAAGCTCGACGGAGCAATCATGGTCACGACGCCGCAGGAAGTAGCGCTCGCGGATGTCCGTCGCGCTGTAAACATGTTTGCGAAAGTGAATGTGCGAGTTCTCGGTGTCATCGAGAACATGGCTGGGTTCCTGGCTCCGAACGGCGAGCTCTACCAGATCTTCGGCGAGGGTGGGGGGAAAGTCCTGGCTGACAAATACGGCCTCGAGTTTCTCGGGTCCATTCCGATTGATATCGCGGTCCGGGAGGGTGGTGATTCGGGAAAGCCGATTGCGACAGACCCGAGCTCTGCGGTCGGAAAGCTCTACGGGATCTTGGCCGAGCGCGTATTCGAGCTGACAGAATCTGCCAGCGCCGATCAGCCCGAGATGCAGATCGTCAATTAGTGCTCTCCGAACAACCTTCAGGTCGCCAGGTCACTGTTTTGCCCTAGCGTGCCGCGGCGGCCTCGTCTCGCTGCTTCCGGAGAACGGAGAGAAATTGCCCAAGCTCTACAGGCAGGCTCACTGAAAAAGCTTCGCGGTCTTCACGCCGCCGTTTCGGTTGGCTGAGAGCTCGAAGCTTTTGTCTCGATACAACCCGCAAGATCAGATTCAATCCCTGCTGATACCTGTTGGCGCTCTTGTCGTATTCGCCGATCAAGTATGACGCGAAGCGCTCGAGATAATCTAACTCCGCATAGAGACGCTGGCCGGGTGTGTTTGCTTTTCCCCAAGTCCGGGCTCGATAGACGAGAAGCTCTGCTTCCCCAGGATCGGCGGCGTGCGCAGATCGAATGGTGGACAGGAGCTCGTCGGCCCGGCTGAGGAGATATTCCGGAAGGCGGACTGTGAACTGCAGGTTGTCAGCCCACGCGCCGGCTCGGCGCGCCCGCCACCGCAAAATACTCGCGGTATGCACGGCATGTTGAGTGAGAGTTGTGATCCCTTCGGACTCGAGGGGAAGTATGCCCTGGTTGCGCAGCTCTGCCTCGAGCATCTCGAGCTGGTCGAGGTCGATCGGCGAACCGAGACGATCCGGCAACAACCCTGTCCCGAGCCCCTCGGCGGTAAGCGTCCTGAGCTGGTCGAGCGCGGATTGAACGCCCGTCGACTCGACGACCACGCCTTGGGCGGGAGCATTTTTGAGCTGCTCCGTGGCGCTTTTTTCCTTTTTGTCAGAGACCCCGCAATTTGTTTCCATAGTCCGAAACGAATCTGTTAGTATTTTAGAATGCTTACAGCGAGGCGGGAACAGCTTACGCCATCGACGGTACAGACTATCAAGAATTAGGCCAGTTTTGCCGAGGGAATCGAACGCCTGACGCAGGGATGGCTAGGAATTGCTACGGAGAAACGGCGAGCGCATGAGCGACACAATCTTCCACAAAATCATTCGCAAAGAGATACCTGCCGAGATGCTCCACGAAGATGAGCACTGCATAGCGATCCGGGACATCCATCCGGTGGGCCCCGTGCACATACTCGTTATCCCCAAAAAGACTCTTCCAGGTCTCTCGGACGCTCAAAGCGATGATAAGGAGCTGTTAGGGCATCTGTTGCTCACGGCGACAAAGCTCGCTCAGTCCGAAGGACTGACTGCTGCCGGATACCGCGTCGTTGTAAACTCAGGAGAAGACGGAGGTCAAACGGTCGGGCAGCTCCATATTCACCTTGTCGGCGGTCGAGCCTTCGGCTGGCCGCCGGGCTGAGACGAATGGAAACGTATCATGGTCGGAGGGAGCGATGACGGGCACGGAGAGTGTGTCTCTTGGATTCCAAGATCGTATTGCGACGATAGAAATCCGGAGAGAACCGCAGCTCAATGCGCTCAATGAGGGTGTCCTGCGCGGGATCCTAGCTGCGGTGCGAGAAATCGCAACCGGCTGTTCCGGCGAGAACGCTTACGAGCGGTGTCGGTTGGTCGTGCTGCGAGGCGCGGGAGAGAAAGCCTTCGTAGCCGGAGCCGATATCAAGGCGATGCATAGCGCTGACGCTGCGTCGCTCACGAGCTTCGTCAAACTCGGTCAGGAGGTCATGCGCTCTCTCGAGAATCTGCCGCTGCCGGTTCTGGCAGTCGTACAGGGTTTCGCGATCGGAGGCGGCCTTGAGCTGGCATTAGCATGTGATCTCATCCTTGCGGGCCAGCTCGCGCGTTTCGGACAAGCCGAGGTTAAGCTTGGGCTCATCCCGGGCTTCGGCGGCACGCAGCGGCTCGTTGCTCGTGTCGGGATGGGAGCCGCCAAGCGGCTGGTGCTCACCGGAGACGACATTGTCGCCGAAGAAGCCTTCCGGATCGGACTCGTCGATTATCTAGTGCCCAATGACGAGCTGCCATCCCTCCTGACGCGGGTCTCTTCAAGCCTGCTCGCACGATCCCCGATTGCGCTCGCGGCAGGAAAACGGGCCGTTCAGGGCTTCTACAACCAGAATTTGGATTCGGGCTTACAACGCGAGGTAAACGAATTCCTTTTCTCGGCGCAGTCCGCAGATGCTCGAGAGGGGATGCAAGCGTTCCTCGAAAAGCGGAAGGCAACATTTCGTGGCAAGTATGGATGATCTCGGCTTCGAGCTGAACGAAGAGCAGCGGCTAGTCCGTGAAACTGTCAAACAGTTCGCGGAAGACCGCGTCAGACCACTGGCGCGGAAAGTGGACCACGAGCATTATTTCCCTCAGGAGCTGATTCCAGAGCTTGGCAAGCTCGGATTCTTGGGCATCAACGTCGAAGAGGCCTACGGCGGAGCAGGTCTGGACGCCGTCAGCTACGCTATCATCATCGAAGAGCTCGCGCGCGTATGCGCGTCGACGAGCGTGATAGTCAGCGCGCACAATTCGCTCTGTATCGCTCCGATAGCGCTTTTCGGCTCGGAGGAGCAAAAGAAGCGTTATCTTCCGAAGCTCTGTTCCGGCGAATGGCTCGGATGTTTCGCGCTGAGCGAGCCGGGTACCGGCAGCGACGCGGCCCGCCAGACGTGCATGTCGAAGGCCGGTGACGCCGGTTGGACGGTAAATGGCGTGAAGAATTGGATCACAAACGCACCGGTAGCAGACGTCTGCGTTCTCTTCACGATGGAAAAGCCGGAGCAGAAACACAAAGGCATCAACTGTTTCATTGTCGAGCTGAAAAACACTGCCGGCGTGTCCGTCGGGAAACGTGAGGACAAACTCGGAATCTGCGGGTCGCCCACCGCGAGCATCACTTTTCAAGACACAATCCTGTCATCCCAGCAGCTTCTCGGGACGCCCGGTCAGGGATTTACAATCGCAATGAAGACCCTGGACGGCGGCCGGATCGGAATCGCTGCGCAAGCCGTTGGTATTGCCCGGGCGGCGCTCGAGGATTCGATTGCCTACTCGAAAGAGCGTCAGACCTTCGGCAAACCGATCTCGGCTCACCAATCGATTCAGAACTATCTGGCTGACATGTCGTGCAGCATCGACGCTGCACGTCTGCTGACACTGTCTGCGGCGAGGCGGAAAGATGCTCACATCCCTTACACGAGACATGCCGCGCAGGCGAAGCTCGTTGCTTCGGAAGCCGCGATGAGCTGCGCCGCCAAGGGCATACAAATTCACGGCGGGTACGGCTACGTCAAAGATTTCAACGTAGAGCGTTATTATCGGGATGCAAAAATCACCGAGATTTACGAAGGGACGAGTGAGATTCAACGCCTGGTCATTGCCGGCCAGCTTCTAGAAAATTAGAGCCGGAGCAGTGGGCTATGTCTAAATCGAGGAAGTCGGGTGAGAGCCGGTCGAGCTCAAAGCAGGAATTTGAGCAAAACGTCTACGCGCGGCAAGCGGAACGGTTGACTCGCTTTTCAACCGTGAGCGATCTCGAAATTCCCGCACTCTCCACACCGGACGACTTGGCGAGCTGGGATCCGGCTGAGAAGCTGGGATTTCCCGGCGAGCAACCGTTCACCCGTGGGGTTCAGCCGACGATGTATCGCGGCCGGCTCTGGACCATGCGGCAGTTTGCCGGATTCGGCACGCCGGAGGACACGAACGCGCGATTCCACTATTTGCTCGAGCACGGCCAGACCGGCTTGTCGACTGCCTTCGATATGCCCACGCTGATGGGTTACGACCCGGACCATGAGCTGTCGCACGGCGAAGTCGGCCGGGAGGGAGTGAGTGTTGCGACCATTGATGACATGGATCGCCTGTTTTCGAATATCGATCTCAGCTCGGTCACCACCTCGATGACGATTAACTGCAGTGCCGCCCCGGTGCTCGCGATGTACTTTGCCCTCGGCCGCCGTCGCGGAGTCGATTGGCAGAGAATGGGTGGAACCATACAGAACGACATACTCAAGGAGTACATCGCTCAGAAGGAATGGATCTGTCCGCCGGCGCCGGCAGTGCGAATCGTTTGCGACATGATTGAATTCTGTGCGAAATCGGCAAATCGATTTCATGCGGTGAGTATTTCCGGCTACCATATCCGCGAGGCCGGATCGACGGCGGTTCAAGAGCTTGCATTCACGCTTTACGACGGAATTACTTATGTCGAGGAGTGTCTCCGTCGAGGGCTGGACGTGGATTCATTTGCTCCGCGGCTTTCGTTCTTCTTCGATGTACACAATGACTTTTTCGAAGAGGTGGCGAAGTTCCGAGCCGCTCGACGCATGTGGTCGACCATTATGCGCGAACGATTTTCTGCCAAGTCTGACGCGTCGCTCAAGCTTCGTACGCACGCGCAAACTGCAGGTGTGAGCCTGACAGCCCAACAGCCCCTGAACAACGTTGCGAGAGTTGCTCTCCAAGCGCTTGCGGCGGTTCTCGGCGGAACTCAGTCGCTGCACACGAACTCGCTTGATGAAACGCTTGCTCTCCCGACCGAAGAATCGGTCAAAGTGGCTCTTCGCACGCAGCAGATCATCGCGGAAGAGACAGGAGTCGCCAATACGATCGATCCGCTCGGCGGGTCATATTTTGTCGAATCGCTCACCGATAAGATTGAAGCTGAAGCCTTCGCGTATATTCGTCGGCTTGACGAGATGGGCGGAATGCTCGAGGCGATTGATGCCGGATTTCCGCAGAAAGAGATCGCGGAGGCGGCTTATCGATTTCAGCAGCAGCTCGAATCCGGCGAGAAGGTTATCGTCGGAGTCAATAGATACGCCGACGAAGGCACGAAAACGCCGATTCCGACGCTCAAGATCGATCCAAAGATCGAAGCTCAGCAGATCGAACGGGTACGCGCCTTCAAGGCGCGTCGTAATGCGTCAGAGCTCGCTCGGCATCTCGATGTGCTGAGGGACGCTTGCCGGCGTGGTGAAAACATCATGCCGCCGCTTATCGACGCCGTTGATTTCGGCGTGACGCTGGGTGAGGTGTCAGACATCTATCGCGAGATCTTCGGTGTCTATCGCGATCCCGGATTGCTGTAGTGTGACGGATGAATATTTGACTGAGGGAAAAGCGCTCATATGACCTCTCCGAAGCTTCGAATCATGATTGGAAAAGCGGGACTCGATGGCCATGATCGCGGTGCAAAAGTAATTGCGCGGGCGCTCCGCGACGCCGGTATGGAGGTCATTTATACCGGCCTGCACCAAACGCCGGAGATGATTGTTCGAAGCGCTGTTCAGGAAGACGTTGACGCCATCGGCCTGAGCATACTGTCGGGCGCGCACATGGCGATCTTTCCCAAGCTGCTCGAGCTGCTCAAGGCTCAGAATGCAGGCGATATCGTCGTCTTCGGCGGCGGAATCATTCCCGACGATGACATGGCAGAGCTCGAAAAAGCCGGTGTGAAAAAGCTTTTCACTCCCGGAGCTTCCACCGAAGAGATTGTGCGCTGGATCAGCGCTAACGTCAGCGGACGACGCAGCGCAGCGTAACGCTGTCCGCTGATAACCTTCTTTAGCTTCTTCTTATCTTGATGACCTGCCGAGGCCGTCACTGCGGGGTAATAGTGACGCGCAGAATTTGGTTCACGGGTGGATACTGGAATCCATCCGAGACGGGACCGACAGGAGCGGATTCGCTCGTCCCAGTATTCGGTGCAGCCTGCCGTGGCCCTTGATTCGCGCCCGCGCCCGGTTCCTCATTCTTTTCGGTCCCGGCGTCATACAGCGTGAATGATGAAGTCACATCTCCCGCAAGCGGTTGCCCATTCGGAGACAGGTTGATTCCGTCTGCGTCGGCGACAAAGAGATCGTTGCCCTGCAAAAATCCGAGAGCAAGAGAGAACCGGCTCCCCCCGGAAGTGTCGATGATTGTCTTGTAAGACTGTCCCGGTCGTAACGTCGACGGGGAGAGCTGACCGACCGGTGTCTGAACAAGTCCGAGCAGACCGATGGAAGTGTCGTTTTGCAGAGTCCGTACCAGCGGTGAGGGATCGCCGTCTTCAGCGAAGGATTCGAGCTCGGTCGATGCAAAGGAGCCCGGAGTAAAAATTGGCGATGATCCGTCATGGACCGCAAAGATCCCGATCGAAAATACCACCGGAGCTCCGGAAGGAAGCGCATTCGCGGAGGCGATATTTTCGATGAGAACGTCATACCTCTGCCCGTCCGAGCTTCCGCCGCCGCCGCCTCCTCCTCCGCATGCGTTCAAGGTGGACACGAGCGAAAGGGCAAGAGCGATGTAGAGTTTGGTTCGCATGGCGGACCTCCATTCTGGGCTTCTGTGTATTCTAGTAAAAACCTGGACAGGTCAGCAAGAACCGTTATCCGCGAGGGAACGCACAGAGCGATCGGGCGTTTTTGTAGTCGATCGAGAGGTCATCATCATCTTTGATGATCGAGAAGAAGCGCGAGAGATCGTAGTCCGCGGGCGTAATGTGCCGTTCTCCCTTCAGGTGAATCTCCGTGTAACGTTTGTCGGTCAGGCGCGTAAAGGCGGCGCGGACGCGTCCGCCGGCCAGAAGCTTTGCAGCACTTTTCCCTCGATGGCGTAAACCAAATGCGAAGCCGAGCGCGGTGTTGTGGAGCGCTCCGCGGTCACGAACAATCTCTGAATGTCTGATTGGGTACCCGACGCTGTGAAACGCCTCGGAGACGACTCGAGAGCAAATTCGGTCGGTTTCAGAAAGAGTAAAATCGGAGCTGAATCGACGCAGTGTTTCGGGAAGCAGCTCCCATGGAAAGCTGAAAAAAAGAAGGAGACGGAGGATGTGCTTCACATCGTACATACGTCCGAGCTGAGAGAGGGCTGAGTCGACAACTCGCTCAGCGTCGTCGGGTGTAATCGCTTCGGCCCGACAGTGGCGGAGCATCAATCCGGCGTATTCGTCAATCGGCTTGAGATGAACTCTGCGGACGGGATCGGCATCGATCACAAGATGCTTCATCGATGCTTCACCGAACGTCGCGGACCATTCCTCTTTCTCTTGTTCGGTAAGAAGGTCCCGTCGGTCACCGACGTAAAGAACGACATGCGACCAAGGTGAGGTCGTCAGCAGCTTCACCACCGACGAAATTCGAGCGTTCCCGCAAACGAGGACCACGTCACCGAGCTCTAATCGATTCTTTAAGCTGCGAACGTCGGTTGCTTCGGTCGGGCTATACAGTCGAACGGGATCAGTCAGGGCGTGCACTGCCCAGTCAGTCACTGAGTCGAGCACCGAGCGAGGGTAGGAGCCGAGCTTCTGTAAAAACTGAACGAGAGCCATCGTGGTCAAAAACCCGCCGGAGGAAAAGGGCGATACCTACTTTAGATGCGGATTGAGGCCAAACCATTCAATTATTTTCGACGAGAAAATGATAGGGAAATCGGGTGTGCTTCGCAAATCCAGGCTCGGGGGGACCAGTTGTCAGGCAGCAAGCGGCGGCGCATGCAGGCGGGAAGACACGCGGTAGCGACCGTGTCACATGCTCGCGCGAAGCTCTATCCGCAAAAAAAGCAAACCGATCGCGCAGCAGTTATCAATAGAAGGGGCCTCTCAGTCGGCGCTTAGGTCGGTAGCTACTGCATGCACTGCGCGGCGTGATGAAGTAACCATCGAGGAAACAGAGCCGTGCTCTCAATCCGGTCACTTGCTCGACGCTTCAGTAACTGCCTCCAACCGAGTTAACTTCAGACGAGGCGGAACAAACTCGGTGAGTCGCTCAAACGAAGGCTCCACTCTCAAAAAAATCAAACAGGACGAGCAGCAGTTATCCACAGGAGCGGCCCCACTCCAGCGCCCCTGCTGTGGGTAACTGCTGCATGCGCTGCACGGCACGATGAAGTAACCACTACGACAAGAATAAAAAAAAAGATCAAAAAGAGCTTGACGTGTTTTTCACGATTGAGCAGGCAACTTGCGGAGAAAGCGTTCTATGGTGCTTCTCGCGTACGTACGAGGCCACTGTACGATCGGTGCCGATTTCCAAGGCATTTGGATTGACCGCCTCACGATCGTGCAGCACAGCTCAATTCTGAGAACCGATTTTCGCCCATGTTAGAGTTCCTCTCTCATTGCAGAGGAGTTCTTATGTCCACATCACTCTCGAGTATTTCAAACGAAGAGCTTACGCGGAACCTGAAGCGCCTGGTCAAACAGGAACGCGAACTCACCCATCGCATCGTTCTCCATCTCGCCGAGATGACTTCCCGGAGGCTTTACGCCGAGCTGGGTTACACTTCGATGTTTGACTACGCTTGCCGCGCGCTGGGCTACTCCCGCTCCTCAGCACAGCGAAGAATCGTCGCTGCTCGAATCGTCGCGAGATTTCCAGAAGTGTATGATTGCTTGGAAGATGGGCGCCTCTCACTTGGCACCTTGGAATCCGTAGCCGATGCAATGGATCGTCCGAATGCTCGAGAGCTACTTTGTGAGCTGTGCGGAAAGTCGAAGGACGAGGTCCAGCGGATCGTCGCGTATCACTTGCCGATCGAGCCTTCCAAGTTAGCGGACAAGATTGAACCGGTCTGCGCGGCTCGAACGAACGCGGCTGTGTTTGGCCAAGCATCGATGTTTGAACATGACCAAAATAGTAGTTACTCCCGCGCGGGAGTAACTACTATTTTGCCGACGGAATGTTCAGAGGAACTCTATCGCATCTCGTTCACTGCAAGCGCCTCAATGAAAGCGAAGTTGGAGCGAGCGCAGGAGCTACTCGAGGCGTGACGTGGAGAGTGTGCTCGACAAAGCTCTGGACGATTTCCTTGCTCGGCGCTGTCCGAAGGAGCGTTTGAAACGTCGCAAAGCAAAAGCAGAGCGAAAGCTGCTGCGCCAAGGAGCGCGCATTGTTTCGGCAGTAGATACAGTTCAGTCTGTTGCCGGCGAAGTCGTTTCGGCGATGCCCGCCGCAGAAGCGGATCCTGCCGCTCGTCGCTTTCCATCTCTTCAACTGCGAGATGAGGTCTTAGAACGCGATGGGCATCAGTGCACTTACGAAGCACCTGATGGAACGCGGTGTTGCGCAACAGGGAGGCTCGAGCTCGATCATCGGATCCCATGGGCTTACGGTGGGCGAACCGAGCTCGGAAACCTTCGCACAGTTTGCAGAGCGCACAATCATATGTTCGCACGGAAGTTCTACGGCGATTATTACATTGACCAGATTCTGGACCAGAGGAAGCCGGACGAGTGTGGACGGCCTACCGTTCCACCGCCGACGGGTGCGTATGACACCGGCGTGCATCGGGATCTGTTTGAGTGATTGTTGTTCGGGGCGGTGGTGAGTTCAATCGAGCGTGATTCGCGTTGCAGCAGTTATCAACAGAAGGGGCGACGCGGGGGCCGCTTCTATTGATAACTGCTGCGCGTTTGTTTGATTTGGAGTTTTTGTTTGCTGGCGGGCGGTGGTGCGTTCAGTCGAGCGTGACCCGCGTTGCAGCAGTTATCAACAGAAGGGGCGACGCGGGGGGCCGCTTCTATTGATAACTGCTGCGCGTTTGTTTGATTTGGAGTTTTTGTTTGCTGGCGGGCGGTGGTGCGTTCAGTCGAGCGTGACCCGCGTTGCAGCAGTTATCAACAGAAGGGGCGACGCGGGGGGGGGGACCGCTTCTATTGATAACTGCTGCGCGTTTGTTTGATTTGGGGTTTTTGCTCGTTTGCTGTCGGCGGTGGTGCGTTCAGTCGGGCGTGACTGGGGATTGGCAAGGTCTGAGGTTGTGGGTGTGGCGGTATGGCCCGGGCGCGCACCCCACCGGGGCGCAGTGCGCTTGCCGGTGGGGGTGCCAAACAGTCGGTGAGAAGATCTCGTGAACCTAGGCTCCTTTTAGAGTTCTGGTCCTTCTGAGAGCAAGTACGTGTAGCCCTGGAATGCTTGCGAGTACTTGCGGAACATTTCTCCCGACTCCGCAGCTGTGAGCGAACCGCTGTAGACGGCTTGTTCGAGCGCGTTGCGCCAGCGGACGCACAGGTCTTCCTTCTCGTACTGCACGTAACGCAACACGTCTTGGACGTTGTCTCCCAGGACGACGTTCGTGAAGTCGACTCTTCCGTCCGGGCTCACTTCAACGTGAACGGCGTTCGTGTCTCCGAAGAGATTGTGCAAGTCACCGAGAATCTCTTGGTAGGCGCCCACGAGGAATGCTGCGAAGTAGTAGTGCTCACCCGAGCGAAGTGGGTGCGCATTGATGTAACGCTTCACATCTCGCAGGTCCGCAAACCTGTCGATCTTACCGTCCGAGTCACACGTGATATCTGCGAGAACAACCGGACGTGTGGGCTCTTCGTCCAGGCGATTGATCGGCGTGATCGGGAAGATCTGCTGGATTGCCCAGCTGTCCGGCAGCGACTGGAACACCGAAAGGTTGCAGAAGTAGGTGTCGGTCAGTAACGTCGGGAGGGCTTCCAAGTCCTCCGGAATGTAATGCAGGTCCTTCGAATGCTTACTGATTGCGCTGAGCAAAGCCCAGTAACATTCGTCACCGAGCGCGCGGTCTTCAATCGACATCAAACCGAGATTGAACTGCTGCAGCATGTCGCTCCGGAGACCCATGGCGTCGTGGAGTGTCTCCTGACAGTTCTTCGGCGTAACATCCTGGAGGAGTTGCGCCATGTTCCGGATTGTTTCCTGTTCTGTGCTGCGCAGAATTTCTTCGGGGTTACATCCCTTGTTAAAGGTGTTTGCGATGCCAAGCACGTTGAACACCAGGACGGAGTGGTGCGCCACGGTAGCGCGACCGGACTCTGTGATGATGTCGGGATGCGGCACGCCGCCTTCACGGCAGATTGTGTCGATCGTCCAGACGATGTCTCGGGCGTATTCTTCCAGCGTATAGTTCATTGACGATGCGAAGTTCGTTTTCGAACCGTCGTAATCCACGCCAAGGCCGCCTCCGACATCGAAGCACGTGAGGTTGGGGCATTCGCGCCGAAGCTGAACATAGACCTGTAGCCCCTCTTTGAGCGCGTCTTTGAGCGCAGCAATGGAGGTCAACTGGCTGCCGATGTGAAAGTGGAGCAGGCGGATCGAGTCCAGCATCTCGTGACGCTTCAACTCTTTGAAGCACTGGAGCACCTCTCCGATGCCGAGCCCGAATTTTGCTCGGTCGCCGCCGGAACGTTCCCAGCGTCCGGCACCTTTCCCTGCAAGTCGCAAGCGGAAGCCGATCTGCGGGATGATGCCCAGCTTCTTCGAAACTTCGAGAACGAGCGGAAGCTCCGAGTACTTCTCGATGATGATTACCGGTCGCCGGCCGACGCGCTGAGACATCAAAGCGAGCTCGATGTAGTCGTGGTCCTTGTAGCCGTTGCAGAGGAGAAGGGCTTCAGGGTTGTCGTGAAGTGCGAGCACGGCGAGCAGCTCGGGTTTGCTTCCGACTTCGAGCCCCATCTGGAACTCGCGTCCGACTTCGCGAATGACGTCGACGATGTGTCTCTGTTGATTCACCTTGATCGGATAGGCCGGATAGAAATTGCCCTGATAGTTATGCTCTTCAATGGCGCTCTTGAAAGCTTGATGAATCGTGCGGATTCGGTGTCGAAGGATGCCGTTGAAACGGAAGAGCACAGGAAGCTCGATTCGTCGTTCGTGAACAGCTTCGACGAGGTTGAATAGGTCGACCGTCGGACCGTCTTGACCGTTCGGCGAGACAGTGATGTGACCCAAGTCGTTGATGCTGAAATAGTCGGCACCCCAGTTGTCGATGCCGTAGTGGGCCTTACTTTTTCCGATGTTCCATCGGTCGATATCATTCATCCGTTTCTCACCCGAGCGCTAGACGCCAACCTGCGTTAACTTCCGGCCTGATCCGACTTTTCCTGCTGCTCGTGGACGCTTTCGCGCTCACCAGCTTCGTCGAGCGGTAGGCCGCCGATTGTTCACGACTTCAATACACTCTTCTGTCCAATTTCTCAAAGTGAAACGCGCGATTTTTCGCGGCCGACCCGGCTGTGGTGGCCACAGAAACTCTTTGCGTCCTTTGGAAACCCCTAGCGAGCGTCGCGCTCCGCCGAGATTCGTGCCATGTCCGCGCGCAGCTTGCGCTCGACCGCCCAAGCGGTGAGACCAAGCGGAACGATTCGGCTGGCGGCAACGAGAACCCGGTTGCGGAGACCGTTGATAAGGACCGATTTTCCGGCCTCGGAGGCCGCAAGCGCCTGTGAAACGACGACATCGGTGGCCATCGCGGGGATGTGCCTCAATTTTTGTTTCAGCCCGGCCGCTGCATGAAACTCGCTGACCGTCGGGCCGGGGCAGTGAGCAAGCACCGTGACACCATGTTTCCGAACTTCGGCGCCGAGCGCGAGAGACAGGTTCAGGAGCAGCGCCTTCGTGCCGCAGTAGGTAGACATGTAGGGGATCGGGAGAAAAGCAGCTGTCGAGCAGACGTTGATGATGCGTCCTCGTTTGTTCCGCACCATCCGAGGCAGCGCTGCACGGCAGAGCTCGAGCGGCGCGTCGCAGTTCACGTGAATCATCTCGAGCTCTCTGGCGACATCCGAATCGAGCAGGGAAGTGTAGCTTCCGAATCCGGCGTTGTTCACTAAAAACTCAATATTTTCAAGATCGGAGAGTCGCCGGCACAGCTCTGCTCGTGCGGATGGCGAGCCTAGATCGCACCCTATGGTTTCAACGGAGCAGCCGCTGTGCCCCGCGTCTGCTTGAATCTTTTGCAGCTCGGCTTTGAGCGTCTCGAGTCGATCCAGTCGGCGTGCGACGAGCCACAGGTCGTGCTTTCCTCGCCGCGCGAACGCCCGAGCATACTCTGCACCGATCCCCGACGAAGCTCCTGTAACAATTGCGGTTGGTTTCACTTGCCTCCGACAGTCGGCTGTTCGAAGCCGGGTCATGGTTTGAGAGAAAGCCTCTAGTGCTCGCAAAACTCTGCCTGTAGAATCGCCTGCGTGACAACACACGATTTTTCCGCTTCAAGTTTTGGTCAGAGGGCGCATGGGTAAGGCCAAAGCAGCGCCAGAGGTCGCCTTCAGCTCCCGGCTGCTGATTATGCTTTTCGCGCTCGCGATCGTCGTGATCGGGGTTTATCCGATTCGAAAGCAGATCCGCCATGCGGTGGAAGGCGCCAGGCGGTTTGTCCACTCTGCGTTGCCGACGCTTCGCAGCGATTCTTGGGGCGGTGGTTCGATTGGTGATGACGCTTCGGACGGGCATCGGTTCAGCTTCACGGACGACACGCAGGACGGTGCGTCCGAGCCGCCTGTCAGACGGCCGGAACGGGTCACGGTGGACCGCGAGCTGCATAAAAAGAACCAGCTGGACCGCATCACTCCGAACGACCGTAAGCAACTCAGCGATCTCGTGAATAGTTTCTAAGCGGCAGGATCGCGGGTTTCCTTTTCTGCTATCCCTCAAGTATAAATCGCTAAAACAAACCGGCAGATTCGGCGCCGGGACTAGGAGTCTCCTATGAAAAAAGTACGAAATCTGATTGCGCGCGGCCTCTTGTTTATCGGAGCGGTTGTCTGCGCTGCCGGTTGCACGTCCATGCAGCGAATGACAGCCGGCGAAACGGATCGCCAAGCGATGCTCTCCGAGCTGCTGCCGAAGTTCCACCGATCGGTCTACTGGGGCAAGTTTGACGAAGCGGCCGAATTTGTCGATCCGCTGGCACGCCAAACCTTTATTCAGCGTAACGTTGCGAATCGCAAAACTGAAAACCTGGTCGAGTTACAGCTCGATAACGTCGAATACGGGCCGAATGCGCAGAGCGCGACGGTTGACGTTCTGGTGAAGTATTTCAAGAACCCGACGTATATGGTCGAGACGCGCAAAGAGCAGGAGACGTGGCGTTTTACTACCGGCGCAGGCTGGCAGTATCTCGGAGCTGAAGACCTGGGCGTGACCGACGAAAAGGGTCCTTCGACCTCTTTCCGCGGCTCGATGTAAAACGTGAGTCTGTCGCGTTGGAGTATCATGCGCGCATCGATTCTTACTGTTCGCCTTGCAGTTACGTTGCTTCCGGCAGCCGTGTGGTCGAGCGGCTGCGCCGCGACTTACCGCTACTTGCCATGGGCGCGACCTTCTCAGTCGGCTGAAGCGTCGCCGGGCGCTCCGTCCATGCCCGGCGAAGCAGCAGTCTCGCCGCCTTCAGCGCTCGGTCAAACCCAAGGAGAGGTTGCGAAACCTGCTCCGCTCACCGTGAGCGTCGCGCAGGCATTCTTCGTCGGAGAGCAGCTCCACGTCAAAGTTCGGCTCGAGGCCAAAACAGCTCTTCCTACCGATCAGATCGTGGTCAGTGTGCTCGGCTTGCGCGAAGGACAGGTCGTCGAAAAGCACCATCAGATTGCAAGTCGAATGTCGCCAGATGCGAAGCTCTACTCAGGACAATCTCTGCTCATCCCGTTTGCGCTCGCCGGGAAAGATCTGAGTGAGTACCAGGTTCAGTGCCGCTGGGGTGCTGACGCGGTGCAGGTCGCGAGCCACGAGAAATTGGATTCGGCGCAGCGCGAGGAATCCGATCCGGGTGCCGCCGCCGACGTCGAGGCGACCGCGGTAGTGCAATCGTCACAAGATCGGCTGCCGGATGATCAACCAGAAGTCATTACGCCGAAGTCTGGTGTTGCGGGCGCGGAAGTTAAGGCGCCCATGACCGGCTCGATTGCGGAAACGGACCTCCAACCGAGGACCAGCCCGGCGGCCGAAGATGCCGCACGAGCTTCGTTGGCATCGGGTCCCTTGGTTGAGGGACCCGGAAAGCTCGAGATTAAGGACGTCGGCCTCGAAGAAGAAACTGTGGCGTGCGGCCAACCTCCATGCGATCGGCGCTACACGCTTCGAGCGCGAGTTGTGAACACCGGAGGTGGTCCATTGAGCGAGCTTGAGCTCGGCGTGGGCCTGGCTTGGGCAGAGGGAACTTCACTGCCGAAGCCACCTGCCGATTACGAGCCGAAACGAAACCGAGAGGAGACGGTAGCTTTGAAACAGATCGTGCTCCGTCCGGGGGATTCGAAGAAGCTGAAGATCAAAATCGATCGTGCTGTTCCTGTCGTGCCGGGAGGGGCCTTCGTTCCGTATATCCGCATCATTCAAGCGAAGACTCCGTCGTGACCGCCAACCTGCCCGGCAAAGACTCTGTCCCCGGCGGTCAGACCGCCGATGCGTCGTCTGCGCCAGCGGGGCGTCTCTATGTAAAGACCTTCGGCTGTCAGATGAATGAGTATGACACCGAGAAGGTTCGCACCCTGCTTGCAACCGGCTATCGGGAGGTCAGCACCCCGGAAGACGCCGACGTTGTTTTCGTAAACACTTGCAGTGTTCGCGAGAAGGGCGAGCACAAGCTCTTCAGCTTGCTGGGCAGGCTCCGCGAGCTCAAAGAACAGAAGCCGGAGCTCGTGGTCGGAGTTGGCGGCTGCGTGGCTCAGCAGGAAGGCCGCGGGATTCTCAAGCGCAATCCGGCTGTGGACTTTGTGGTCGGCACACACAACCTCTCACTCGTCCCAGCGCTGGTTCAAAGCGCGTATGACGGTAGGGGTCCGCAGGTAGCCGTCGACTACCGCGAGGATTGGGAGACGCTTCCTGAGGCGCATGAAGACGCTCCGGGATTTGGCCGCGTACGCGGTCTGATCGCAATACAGCGCGGCTGCAACAAGCGATGTGCTTTTTGTGTGGTTCCCACAACGCGCGGGCCGGAAGTGAGCCGTGATCCGCAAGAAATCATTCGTGAAGCCAAACTGAAAGCTCGTTTGGGCGCTCGCGAGCTGCTGCTCCTTGGGCAAACCGTGAATTCCTACGGACGCGACCTTACTCCGCGATACCCATTTGAACGGCTGATTCGGGAGCTGGCTGCTATCGATGGAATCGCTCGCATCCGTTTCATCAGCCCGCACCCCGCTGAGGTTCGACAGGAGTTTCTCGAGCTCTACGGAGACGTGCCGCAGCTTGTGCCGCACATCCATCTGCCATTGCAGTCCGGCAGTGACCGTATCCTCAAGCTGATGAACCGGAACTATCGCATGCGTCGTTTCTTCGAGATCGTCGACACCGTCAGAGCGCGAAGTCCCGAGATCGCGCTCACTACAGACGTCATTGTCGGGTTCCCGACAGAAACCGAGTCCGATTTTGCTCAGACGTTGGAAGCTCTCGAGCGGGTGGGGTTCACCTCGGCATATTCCTTCCAATATTCCCGCCGTCCCAACACAGAAGCAGAAAAATTCCCAGCAGCCGACGAAGTGCCTGAGCAAGAAGCGCGAGAGCGTCTGTTGCGCCTGCAAGCGCTTCAAGAAGAGATCAGCCGCGGCATTTTGAGCAGATTTCTCGGGTGCGCCGTGGAGGTCCTTGTGGAAGAACCTCCACCAAGGCTATCATCAAAAATATGCGGCAGAATACCGCAGAATACGCCGATAGAACTGCGAACGTCAGCTGATTTGCCGGACCCGAAACCGGGAGAGCTTGTCTGGGCGGAGGTCGACAGAGTGACTCCGAACGGGCTCGGCGGCGTACTTCGAGCGCGTAATGTCGGCGCCGCAGTGAATCCCTGAGTTGAAGTTGAAGAGATGAAAGAGAAGCGAGAAGAGCTGGAGATGTTCGTTGCGGGGTTGGTGCTCGATCCGAGCACGAATGCTCCCATCGTGATTCTCAAGGACGCGAACAGCGACACATGTTTGCCCATCTGGATCGGCTTGGCCGAAGCGACGGCAATCGCGAGCGCGCTGAAAAAGGTCGAAGTGCAAAGACCGATGACGCACGACCTTCTCAAAGACGTTATCGATCAGCTCGGTGGCCGCGTGATTAAGATCGTCGTGACGTCGCTGCGTGAAAATACGTTTCTGGCGAACATCGAGATCGCGTGCGGTGAAGCGCTGAACATCATCGACTCGAGGCCGAGCGACGCGATTGCTCTCGCAGTACGCACAAACTGTCCGATCCTCGTCTCCTCGCAAGTTCTCGAGCAAGCTCAGGTGACCCTTGTCGCTGTCAATCCGACCGGCAACGAGGAGGATATCGAGTTCAAGACAGTGGAGGAGGGGGGAGAGAGCCAGAGCACCAACTTCGCGAACATCGAGAAGGACAAGTGGGCGGAGATTCTGGCGAAGATGGATCCGGACGATTTCAAATATAAAATGTAGCGAGACATGGCAAAGAATACAGAGCTCGGAAAGGCACAGAAGAAATCCCCCGTTCCGACGGGCGGAGTCGGCAATCCGTCGTTGAACGGAGCCGGTCGCACCCCTATTGACGGTGCTTCGATTGATGATCTGAGCAAGAGACTCGGCGAGATCGAGGGCGTGAATCAGGACATGGCGATGTTCCTGGCCCACAACTGGCAACGATTCGTTGGCGGCGTGTTTGTCGTTATGCTCATCGCGGTTCTCGTGAACCAATATCGAAACACGCAAGAAACTCGGATGGCGGACGCGGCTCAACGCTTCGAGCTCGCGAGCACAGAATTTGGCAAGCTTCTCTCGGCACAAGCAGCGGAAAAGGAGGCGAAAGCGCCGGATGCCGCGAAGCCGCCCGCTGACCCGGCGCATCCCGACAAAGCGGCTGATGCAAAGCCAGCAGCGGCGAATGATTCAGTATTGTTCGAACAGCTGAAATTGCTTCAAAGCACGCAGAGCGATTCCATCTACGGGAGGCTCGCCGGTCTCTACGCAGCTCAAGCTCGGATCTCCGAACGGAATTTCGATGCGGCACGCGCAGAGCTTGCGAAGCTCGATACCAAGAAGTTCGCTTCGATTTCTCAGGCGAAGACCTCTGCTCAGGTAAAGAACAACGATCTCGTCGATGAGCTTGCAGCGCTGCAGAGCGCACGCCTTGCAATCGAAGAAGGGAAGGCGGCGCCGGACGAGCTGCAGCGGCAGCTCACTGGGCTTGTGCTCGGCGGTCGGTTCACGAATCTCGAAGCGTTGCTCATTCTGTTCCGAGCAAGCGGCACACCCGAGCAGCGAGCAGCCGCATCGAACGCGGCAAAATCCCTGTTTCAGGCGCGACCGGAGCTGCGCGATATTGTGACGAGCCAGCTTGCGTCGGCTGGCATCTCCATCGAAGATTAGCGAGTTGAAACGCTCCGCCTGACGGTGTTGCTTCACAGTGGCGCCCTGCGTTGAGAAACCATGAGTATTCGTATCAATCGAGTTTACACGCGTTCCGGTGACGATGGGACCACCGGTCTGGTCGGTGGGACTCGTGTGAAGAAAACAGATCTCCGCGTGGCTGCTTATGGCGACGTCGATGAGCTGAACAGCGCCCTCGGAGTCGCGAAAGAAGAGCTCGACAGCGCGACGACTGAGCTCCGACCTTTTCTAGAGTACATCCAACAAGAGCTTTTCGACCTTGGGTCGGAGCTCGCCACTGCCGCGGGCAGTGAATACGAAGGGATGTGGAAAGCTGAAGCTCGGCACGTCGAAACGCTCGAACGTCTCTGTGATCGCTTCAGTGAAGGGCTTCCTGAGCTGGACTCGTTCATTTTGCCGGGAGGAAGTAGGCTCGCCGCTGCTCTCCATGTCGCGAGAACGGTCGCCCGTCGTGCCGAACGTTCTGTTCTTGCGCTGCAAGAGATTGAGCCTACTCTCAACCGCCAGGTTATCTGTTATCTCAACCGTCTCAGCGATCTGCTGTTCATCTTGGCGAGGAGCTCTCTGGCCAAGCAAGGGTTGAAGGCCCCCCTCTGGGTTCAGGCAAAGCACCGAAAGCTTCCCGAGCTGTAACGAGTTTGCGGCTCAGTCACCGGTGACGACTCCAATCAGGAACCGCGTCTGCCGAAGGTCAACGGCTCAGCAGCCTTGTTCCCGCTTCGTGCGTGAAGACCATCATTCCCTTCTTTTCCTGCGGTCCCGGATCCGGGCGGGTGATGTGCGCGATGATCTTGAAGAGCTGGGCTTCATTGAGTGGTTTGGTGAGATAGGCGGCGGCGCCGTCGACTTCGGCTTCGCCGAGGTCGACGCCTGCGTTCAGACGCGAAAGGACGATGATGGGAATTTTTCTTCCACGATAGAGCTCGTTGATTCGGCGAATGAGCTGATAGCCGCCCATTCCGTCCATCACGATGTCCGTGATGATGAGCCCGGGTCGCCAGTTCCAAGGCTGGTTTTGGAGGTAGCGCATCGTGTGCGTTGCGCTCTCTTGAAAGACGGCTGGGATGCCGCGGCGTTCGAACACCTCTTTGAGCTCGCTGCGGAACGACTCGTCGTCATCAATGGCGACTATCGGTCCGTCAATCTTGATCCGCTGCTCGGGGGGTTCGCTCATGCCGCACTCAACATGGTAGTTGCCCCTTAAATATCGGCTTACTGAAACAGCTCCATAAGCGCTGTTCGGAGCGATGCACGAAGAAGTGGGAACTTCCCGAAGTTATTGAGGTTTTGTCTCGGCGGCAGCAGTCGGCAGCGCGGCTCGAACGGCGGCACCGTGATCGAAAACGAGTCGGCCCCCGAGCGCGCTCGCGTAAGCTCCGAGAATCCACAGTCCGAGTACGGAAATCTCCCAAAACAATCGGAGCGCTCGTCGGAGTTGTTCGCGTTCTGGTGGCGCGGCCTTTCTCACGGCGCCAATCAGCAGCAACGGGACCACAAGGAGCACGAAGAATCGTGCGTATCCCTGATGTCGGAGGATAGCTGCCTCATCTACGGAAAACGACTGGTTCGCGCGATCGAATCCCCAGTAGCCGGAATAATAGGTGAGCACCGCGAAGAGCCCAAGCATCACCGAAAGGAAGTCTTGGATCGCCGACTCGTCGCGGTGCAGGTAACGATTCCAACCGATGCTCAAGACGAGAAGCGTCAGAATCACAACTGGAAAGCCGGAAAGAGGGGGATGCGGATTCGTCAGCAGCTCGTTCACGACGCGGTCGGCTCTCCAATACGCTCCAGCCCGATGACGGCGATGTCATCCTTCACTACGCGTCCTCGGCTGTATTCCTCGCGGATATCGAGCAGCTCACCGATACACCTGTCGATCGGATAAGAAGGCGCGAGGCGCCCGAAAATTTCGCTTACCCCCGAGGTTCCCAAGAGCTTCCCTTGCATGTCGCTTGATTCAGTCATGCCGTCTGTCAGCATGAGCAGCTTGTCGCCCGGTTCGAGCTTGGTCGCGAGCAGCTCGTACTTCGCGTTTGCGATCATGCCGAGGGCAAAGCCGCGTGGAGCGAGCTCTTCGACCGCGCCGGTTTGGGCTCTATAGAGAAACGCGGGAGGGTGTCCGCCGCGGGCCAGCATGAGCGTGCCCGTATCGGAGTTGTAGAATGCGAGCTCGGCCGTAACGAATCGCCCCTCGGGCATCAATGGAGCGAGGCCGTTGTTCATCTCCCGCAGCATATCCTCCGGCGAAAGCTTCGGAGCGTAGGACATCGCCATTTTTGTCATCGCGCCGATCAGAGCCGCGGACAAGCCGTGTCCAGTGACGTCGCCGATGAACAGGCCGTGCAGCTCAGGTGAGATGCTCCAGATGTCATAGATATCGCCGCCAACCACGTCGAGTGGAACGTATGCCGCAGCAAAGCGCGTTCCGGGCGCAGACGGCAGCTCAGTGGGCATGAGGGAGCTCTGGATTGCCTGTGCTTCTCGAAGCTCGCGCATGAACCGATTGGTGAGGTCGCGCAGCTCCAGATTCTGCCCGGTGATGCCGGAGAGGAAGCGGCCCTCTTCTGACCTCAGCTTTTGCAATCGCAGCTCGGCAGAAGCTTTGACCAGAACCGTACCGCGCTCCCAGGGAACGGGCAGAAGCTGGACGCGGAACGGATAGCTCATCCTTTGCTCCTCACTGACGCTCGAAGCGTTTGGGTGCAGGAGGAGGAGGGGGGATCGGCGCAGATCGCTTTCGTTTGCGATGGCGTTGATCGCATCGATGACGAGAACGGAGTTATCCGGATACTCGGCAATCACTAGGTCGAACAGCTCGGTCGCAGCGAGCTGAACGGCGTCGTCAACCGTGGGCGCGAACTGGTAAGTGAAACCGCGGCTCTCGAGAACCCTGCCCAGCTTCGCTGCGGCGTCCCGGTTTGATGCGATAATCAGGATCTTTTCCGGCTGCTCATCGAGATGAAGTTGTCCGGTGCTCTCGCTCATAGGGGAGGAGTCCTCAATGGAGAAAATACGGCGCTATGCTCAGGCCGATGACCGACCCGATGACGCTTCCGAGATTCGTAAGGATCAAGATGAGGAACACTCGACTTACGCGGTTAGTCCATACGCCGCGCACGGTGCTGAGATCATCGGAGATCGTCTCGAGGTCCTTCACACGCGGTTTCCGGAGGAACGCTTCGACCAGCGCACAAAGCCAACCGACGGCGATTACAGGATGAATGGCGGCAAACGGCGCGGTCAGAAACGCGGTGAGAATCGTGAGCGGATGCGCTAAACAGACGAGCGCACCGATTGCTGCGAACGTCATGTTCGTGATTGCCCAAACGCCGAACATCTCGAGCGATGCTTTCGAGCCTGCGTGCACGAAGCCGTAGACCATGAGTCCGACGAGCAGGGCTGGAAAGAACCACACGAACGCCTTTGCGGCGATGGGTTTCGGCGGCAGAAGCTCGAGGGAGGCAATATCGATAGGGGACCCAAACTTCGCGCGGATGCCGGGGAGGTGACCCGCCCCTACTACGGCCACCAACGTTTTGCCCTGCACCGCACCGAGTTTTGCGGACATGTAACTGTCACGCTCGTCGATGAGCGCATTTTTTACCCCAGGAAGAACTGCGGAAAACTCGTTCATGAGCCCTGAGAGCGCGTCGCCTTGCTTCATCTGCTCGATCTCAGCTTCGCTGATGCTTTCCGGGCTGATGATGGAATTGAGGAGCGACGTGGCTATCTTTGCAAAACCGAGAATGCCGGCGTTCGCCCAAGCGCGTTTGAGTGTCAGCTTCACGTCGCGATCGACAACTTCGATCTTGGCTCCGATCTCGCGTGCGGCAGTAATGCTCGTTCGCATCTCTTCGCCGGGTTTGATCTTGAACTGCGCAGCGATACGCTTCTGAAACGTCGCGAGCACGAGCTGGGCCAAGAGCACGTACGCGCGGCCTGAGCGAACGACCTGGAACAGATCGGTTTCGCGCCACGCATCTGGGTTCTCCAGCGACTGGAGCCGCGCAGCGCAAAGCTCGAGACAAACGGCGTCAGGTTTGACTTCTCGGATGATGCGCTCGGCAAGCTCGGCGCTGCTACGGCTCACGTGGGCCGTTCCAACGACGTAAACGCGCTTCTCGCCATGTTCGAGCAGGACAACGTTCGGTTCTATCTCTTGGCCTTGAAGCATCGTATGGGCCTAAAACGGGCCTTTAATCGCTTGACTGATAAGTAAGCTTATCGGTCAAGAGGGGTTTGTCAGCGGTCAGTTCCGGTGCATCAGCACGAGCTCCCCGAGCGACCAGTCTTCGATGTTGCGGTCAGGGTTCATGCAGAGAGATGCTTTGCGGATTGTTTCGAGGAACACGTTGTCGTCGTTTCGGGCTTCGCCGCGACGGTTGCGGTGCTGCTTGGAGAGAAACGTTGTAACGACGGTGCCAAGCTTCAGGCGATCCGGAGCGATGAGGAGCGCGCGGCTGTGTGTATCCGGGTTCGAGGCTGAAATCAGCCCAGCGTCCGTCAGGATGTCCAGGCACGTTCGAACGCGCACCGGATCGGAGCCTGTCTCGACCGCTATCTCGCTCTCTGATGGCGGCGGCTTTCCGTCAAGAAAGTATTCCGCGATGCAGTACAGCACTCGGATTCCAAGCAGAGCGCCGATTTCGCCCAAATCGGTTGCGTATTTCTTCAGCCCGGAAAGCGAGCTGATACTTCCGGCCTGATAGCTAATCTCCGCCCCGAACAGCACCACGACCCAAGCGATGTAGAGCCAGAACAGGAACACGGGGATCGAGGTCAAGACGCCGTAAACCGTGCTGTACGTGGTAGATATGCTTACGTAAGTGGCGAATGCCCGTTTGACGAATTCGAATAGGACAGCGGCGATGAGTGAGCCGAGCACCGCGTCTTTGAAGCGCACGCGGGCCGACGGCAGCTTGTAAAACAGCAGCGCGAGAGCAAGCCAGGTTGCGCAGACGGGAATCGCAAAATCGATGAATGAGAACACGTTCGAACGGAACCAAGGATCTTCTTGAGCGATTGCCGTGACTTTCGCATACCAGACGAATGAAAGAATAATGAGCAGCGGACCGGCGGTCATTACCGCCCAGAAGTTGATTATCTTTGCGATCAACGAAAGATCTGAGCTGACGCGCCATACGACGTTCAGGGCGCTTTCAATAGTGTTGAGGAGCGCGATTGCAGTACAAAACAGAATTCCGACGCTCAACGTGTTCAGCGCGTTCACGTTCTGGGTAAACAGTGTGATGTATTCAAACACCTGATGCTCGAGCGCGAGCTGTTGATTGTCGATCGGCGGCAAGATCTGGTGCAGCACGCTCGAGACGGTCCGCGCGATCTGCTGCGGATCGATCCTGAATGCATTGAACATCGAAAAGCTCAGCGCCGACACTGGAACGAGCGCGAAGAGAGTCGTGTACGCAAGGGATGACGCGCGAGAGAAGCAATCATCCCAATAAAAGCGGTAGGCGGCACTCCCGACCACCCGAATTATCCACAGAAACGCTTCTTGTAGCCTTTTCATCCTGCCGTCGTTTCATGCTGCCGTCGACATACGTCACTTCAGACGAGATATCGGTCCAAAAGGGCTCGAAGTTTAACCTTCGTCGGCGCCGGCCAGAGCTCTTTCGGTGTGATTATCGCTGCTTGAAGGGCGTCTGCGGCCATCGAAGATGGTCGCACGTTTTTCAACGACGGCACAAGATGCTGAATCACCGACCGGGCGAATTCGACGTTTTTGCCCATGATTCGCAGAATCTCCGCAACGTCGACATCCGCCGCATGCGACCGCCAGCAATCATAGTCCGTGACGAGAGCTAACACCGCATAGGCTATCTCGGCCTCCCGGGCGAGTTTCGCCTCCGGCAGCGCGGTCATTCCAATGAGCGACGCGCCGAAGCTGCGGTAGAGATGGGACTCAGCGCGCGTGGAGAATGCCGGCCCTTCCATGCAGACGTAAGTTCCTCCGCGCTGCACCGCGATTCCGCCGGCGTGCCCGAGCCTCGCCGCCGTTTGATAGAGCGCATCGGAGAGGACCGGGCAAAACGGATCGGCAAACTGCACATGGGCAACGACCCCTTCCCCGAAAAATGTGTTCTCGCGGAGCCGGGTTCGATCGATGAGCTGATCCGGTACGACGATGTCACCCGGCGCAAGCTCCTCCTGTAAGCTGCCGACGGCGCTGATGCTCAAGCACCATTCTGCTCCGAGCGTCTTGAGAGCGTAGATGTTTGCCTGCGAGTTGATTTCGGTCGGGAGGATTTTATGTCCGATCCCGTGCCGAGCGAGGAACAGCAACCGAGTTTCTCCGAGCCGACCGCTCGTGATTGGAGAGGAGGGTTTGCCGAATGGGGTGTCGAGCTCAATCTGTTCGACATCCTCAAGGCCGGGAAGTGAGTAAAGCCCCGTTCCACCGATGATGCCGATCGTTCCCGCGCTCATCTCCCACCGCCTCCATCGTGAAGCTGCTAATGCACCGGTTTCCGTCTGCTGCTCTCTGTCGCTAGCTGGCCGCATGCAGCTGAGATGTCCTGGCCTTTCGACCAGCGGATGGTCGCATTCAGCCCGTTCGAAAGCAGCGTGTCCTGCCACTTCGCAATCGTATCGCGATCCGGGGGATAATACCCGAGCCCGGTGTTTTCGTTGTATGGAATGAGATTGATTTTGACCGGGATTCCCCGGACGAGCGTTGGAAGGCGCTCGAGGTCTGCGTCTGTATCGTTGACTCCCCGCAGCATCACGTACTCCATGGTGATCCGCTTGCGGTTGCGAAGCGGGTACTCACGAAGCGTCTTCAAGAGCTCGGCGAGCGGCCATTTGCGGTTGATCGGGATGAGCTCATTTCGAACCTCATCCGTTGTGGCGTTCAGGGATACGGCAAGGTTTGCCCCCGCTCCGCTCGCGCCGAACTGCTGAATGGCCGGAACCAGTCCGGAAGTCGAAACGGTGATCTTGCGCGAGGAGAAATTGAGGCCGAGCTCGTCGTTCAGGAGCTTCACGGCGCGCACGACGTTATCGATGTTGTGCAGCGGCTCGCCCATGCCCATGAAAACGATGTTCGAAAAGTCCTCTGAAGGTTGGTCGAGGTCCCCTGCAACACGTCGTGCTGCGATGTCGTCTTGGACGGCAAGAACCTGCCCGATGATCTCGGACGTCTTAAGATGGCGCGTTAGCCCCATCAAGCCGGTACGGCAAAAGCGGCAGCCGATAGCGCAGCCGACCTGAGAAGAGATGCAAAGCGTATATCGAGTCGGTTGCCGGATGAGAACCGACTCGACCATTGAGCCGTCATCCATTTTGAACAGGTACTTGCGCGAGCCGTCTGTCGACTGTTGCGTCGTCGCCAGCTCCGGACGAAAGATTCGGTAGCGTTCTGCGAGTCGCCCGCGGACTTCGCGCGAGATGTTGGTCATCTCTTGGAAGTCACGAACCCGTTTGCGGTAGACCCACTGGACGACCTGCCTCGCGCGGTAACGCTGTTCGTTCAGCGCTGTGCTGAGCTCAGCCTCAAGTCCTTCGCGATCGAAATCCAGAAGGTCGATGGTCGAATTCTCAGTCACAGCGCAACCTCGTTATCGCAGGTCGGGGAAGAAAAACGTGATCTCGCGAGCAGCGTTTTCCTTCGAGTCCGAGCCGTGGACCGTGTTCGCGTCGATGCTCTCCGCGAAATCAGCGCGAATCGTTCCCGGTTTCGCTTCCTTCGGGTTCGTTGCGCCCATCAGGTCTCGGTTCAGCTGGACCGCGTTCGGCCCTTCGAGAACGGAAACCACGACCGGTCCGGAGGTCATGAACTTCACGAGGTCCGGGAAAAACGGGCGCTCCTTGTGCACTTCGTAAAACGAGCCTGCGAGGTTTTTGTCGAGCTGCATCATCTTGAGCGCGACGACCTTGAGACCTGCATCTTCGAAACGGGTCAGGATCTTCCCTAATACGTTCTTCTGCACGCCGTCCGGCTTGATGATTGAGAGTGTTCTTTCTGATGCCATTGTTATCTCCTCGTTAATTATTCGTAACGCTTACCGAGCCGCCCCACGTACCTCGGCAACCTTTTTCCCCATCTCGGCAGGCGAGCGAACGACGTGAACGCCGGCTGCTTCGAGCGCGGCGAATTTCGCCTCTGCGGTTCCTGCTCCGCCACTGATGATCGCACCGGCATGCCCCATGCGCCGTCCCGGAGGAGCAGTTGCGCCCGCGATGAAAGCCACCACAGGCTTCTTGCAGTTCGCTTTGATCCATGCGGCTGCCGTTTCTTCGGCGTTTCCACCGATCTCGCCGATCATCACGATGAAATCGGTCTCCGGGTCTTTGACGAAGAGATCGAGACAATCGATGAAATTCGTACCGTTGAGCGGGTCACCGCCGATCCCGATACAGGTCGATTGACCGATTCC
Source organism: Bdellovibrionota bacterium (assembly GCA_046328905.1). Lineage (GTDB taxonomy): Bacteria > Bdellovibrionota_C > UBA2361 > SZUA-149 > CAZDWZ01 > JAXLVP01. Next base: position 677,342 of record JAXLVP010000001.1, on the reverse strand, counting down.
GAGCTTCGTCAGCTGCCCGACGGCTTCGTAGGTCAAGGTGCCCGAACGCGATACGACGCCGACCGACCCCTTGAGATGAATGTGACCCGGCATAATACCGATCTTGCATTCGTCGGGAGTGATCACTCCGGGGCAGTTCGGTCCGATGAGACGAGTCTTCGTGGTCCGCAGGTAGGACTTCACACGAAGCATGTCCAGGACCGGAATGCCTTCTGTGATGCAGATGACGAGCGGAACGCCTGCATCAGCTGCTTCGATGATGGCGTCTGCTGCAAACGGAGGCGGAACGTAAATGACGCTCGCATTTGCGCCCGTTTCTTTCACTGCCGCTTGGACAGTGTCGAACACCGGAATTCCTTCAGCTTGCGTCCCGCCTTTTCCTGGGCTGACGCCGGCAACCATCTGTGTGCCGTACTCCTTACACGCCTTCGTGTGGAACATTCCGGTCTTGCCGGTCATGCCCTGAGTAATGACGCGTGTCTGTTTGTTAACGAGAACCGACATGATCTTCTCCCTACTTCACCGCCTGAACGATTTTTGTTGCCGCATCCGCCATGTCATCCGCCGGAATGATCTTCAATCCGGATTTGGCGAGCATGTCCTTTCCGATCTCGACGTTCGTGCCTTCCAGCCGGACGACGAGCGGAACTTTGATTTCGAGCGCACGAGCCGCCTCGATGACACCCCCGGCGATGACATCACAGCGCATGATTCCACCGAAGATGTTGACGAGAATGCCTTTGACGGTGCTGTCGCGAAGGATGAGCTTGAACGCTTCGGAAACCATTTCCTTGGTCGCGCCGCCGCCGACATCGAGAAAATTCGCAGGCTCTCCACCCGCTCGTTTAATCATGTCCATCGTAGCCATCGCGAGCCCAGCGCCGTTGACCATGCAACCGATGTTTCCGCTGAGAGCGACGTAGCTGATGCCGACCTCGGCTGCTCGTATCTCTCGTTCGTCGATTTCATCGTAATCCATGAACCGGAACGCTTCTTTCTGACGGAAGAGCGCGTTGTCGTCGATTGCGACCTTCGCATCCAAGCAGATGAAGTCCCCTGTGCCGGTTTGGATGAGCGGGTTGATCTCGAGCATCGAGCAGTCGAGCGCCAGGAATGCCGTGTAGAGTTGACGGGTGAGCTGCGAGAATGCCGCGAGCTTCTCCTTCTCGATACCGAGAAAAAAGGCAAGCTTCCGGGCATGAAACTCTTGCAGTCCGCTCTCCGTGCGAACAGATACCGTCAGGATCTTTTCGGGGTGCTTCTCAGCAACCTCTTCGATCTCGACTCCACCTTCGCGGCTGACGATGAAGCTCACTGCGCCTTCAGCGCGGTCGACAACCAAGCTGAAGTAGAACTCCTTCTTAATCTCGGTGCCCTGCTCGACCCATACCTTCCGGACCAATCGCCCTTCCGGCCCGGTCTGCGGGGAGACGAGTGTCATGCCGATGATCTTTTCAGCGACCTGAAAAGCTTCATCGGGGTTTTTCGCAAGCTTCACACCGCCTGCCTTTCCGCGGCCGCCGGCATGGATCTGAGCCTTCACGACACAGACTCCGCCGCCAAGATTGACCGCAGCCTTTTGAGCTTCACGCGGTGTATACGCGAGAAAACCGTCAAGCAGCGGAACCCCGAACGGACGGAGCAAGCGCTTTGCTTGATACTCATGCAGATTCATTGAACAGACTCCTTTTCCTTCTTCTAAACAATGACTAAGCGGGCAGAGCCGAAACGAGCTCTTTCACACGAGACGCGCTGACATCGAGGGCCGCCTTCTCGTCGGTGCTCAGCTCGATATCGATAATCTTTTCGATTCCGCCGCGGCCGATGATCGCAGGAACTCCCATGTAGAGGTCCTTATGTCCGTATTGGCCGGTGAGCTTCGCTGCGCATGCGAGCACGCGCTTTTGATCCTTGAGATAGCTCTCTGCCATCTCGATGGCAGCGGTCGCCGGCGAGTAGAACGCAGAACCGGTTTTCAAGAGAGCGACCACTTCGCCCCCCGCTCCGCGAACGCGTTTCTCAATCTTGTCGAGCGTTTCAGCCGGCAAGAAATGCGAGATCGGAATGCCGTTGACTGTCGTAGCCGACCTGACCGGCACCATGTCATCTCCGTGGCCACCGAGCACCAAAGCGTGAATGACGGTCGGCGAGACGTTGAGCGCCTCGGCAAGAAACGCGCGGTAGCGAGCTGAGTCGAGCACTCCCGCCATGCCGACTACGCGCTCGGCGGGAAATCCAGTATCGCGTTGGCAGAGTGTCACCATCGCATCGAGCGGATTCGAAACGACGATGACGAAGCTGTCCGGAGCGTGTTGCTTGATGCCGTTCGCAACGGTCTTCATGATCGACGCGTTCGTGTTCAGAAGATCGTCACGGCTCATGCCGGGCTTACGCGGAATTCCCGCGGTCACGATGACGACATCGGCGCCGGCGATGTCCTTATAATCGTTCGTTCCGGTGATCTTCGATGACGAGCCGAGAACCGGTGCGGAGTGTGACAAGTCGAGCGCCTTGCCTTGGGGAACGCCTTCGACGACGTCATAAAGAACAATGTCGCCGAGCTCCCGAATGCAGGCCAGATAGGCCAAAGTTCCACCGATATTTCCTGCGCCGATGAGCGCAATTTTTGCTTTCCTGCCCGACATTGTTGATACCTTGTGTCTAGGTTATTGAGCGTAATTATGAGTGAATCGTAAATTTTGCGAGGGAATCTACCGACTTGATTAAAAACCGTCAAGTAGGGCGTAAAATCCCCGCCTGTATCCAGCAATAAAGCCCAGTCGGCACGAGAACTCAAGTAAAACTAAGGGCCCGACGGGCCTTCGGAATTGTGTGCTCAGCTTGGCCAGGGCCCATGCCGACAGTCGGGCATGGGGCTGAAGCTTCCGAGAAAAGAGCCAGAAGCGGTGGTGCGGTTCGTCCGGGTCGCTCGGGCGTTCGTGGCGTCGGTTTTCACGTACGTGCTTACAGAGATCTACCTGGCGTTCGGTCGTGCATTCGCGACGTTGCCCGACTTTTTACGGACGCTCTCCGAAGCCGAGTGCCACCGCCTGGCCAACTTACTCGCCGCCGCGGTCTTTGCATTCGCGGTTGTCGTTCCGTCGCTACGCTCAGATTTGAAACAGTGGCGCGAGCTCGGAGGCCGACCGATCCGGTTGCTTACCATTCTCGAGCTTGGGTTCATCGCGATAGTGCTCCGTCCGGCGTTCGGCTCTCAAGCTCCCGGTGCGGCCGTCGAGCAGACAGTTGGAATTTTCAAACACGCTGCGAATAGCGTGCTGCCGCTCATGGTCGCCAGCCTGATATACATACTGCTGCCCACCTTGCAGCTGAGCGTGGGAATTCTTGTCGTGCTCATTCGCGGACGGATGTCTCACCGCGCAGAGGGCAGTATGGAAAACGAGTAGACGCCCTCTTTTTTTCGTAGAGATGCTCTCGTGGCTTCTGAGCACGCGGGTTGGAAACGATGCGCGTCCTGGGTGGACGAAACGTAGCTAGCGTCTACCTTTCGAGGCAGTTTCAAAGGTCCCCGGCTCTCCGCTGCTCCCGCAGCACGCGCGATCGAGATCGCTCGCCGACTCGGAGTACTGCCGTGCAGAAACTTCGCCGGCGCTGAGCTCTCGCGAAAGCTCTTGGCGTTGCGCTCCGGCAGCCATGGCGGAAAGCCAATCACTGCAGCCCGAACACACGGTCGCTCCGAAAATGACGAGCGCGGCCCGAACAAGCGATTTTCTAACTTTCATTCGGAGTTTCTCCTGCATGTTCTCAATGACCGGAGTGATTCGCCGCGGGCGCCTGCACTGCCGGTTGCTTCGGCGAGCTCTGTGAGCTTGCGCCGTCACTCGATTTTGAACCCCCGTCTGCGGCCGCCGGGCTGAGCGCCGAGAAGATCCCGGCTTGGCGAATCAGCTCGTTCGCGTCCATTCGATTCACGTCGACGGCACCGCTTCCGGTTCCGTTCATTACAACGAATCTGGCATTGCTCTCCGCGAGCGCCTTAGCGACCTCCTTGCGTAGAATCGCTCGACCGCCCGGGCCGCTCAGCGCCTCGATCTCCTTACGCATCCCCTCGATCTCGTTCATGCCCACTGCGTGAACTCGTTCTGCATCTTTCAGGAGAGCTTCATACTTCGCGTTCCCACGGTTTTCAGCCTGACGGAGCTGACCGTCTGCCTGTTCTTTCACCCTGAAGAACGAGCCTTCAGCTTCGGCGAACTTCTGCTTCATCTCTTCTTCGACCGTCTTGATCCGATTGCGCTCCTGGATCGTCTTTTGATTCGTTTGCTCCTCTTCGTTCATCTGGTCCTGATAGCTCGTGTCCATCGTCCCGTCGGACTTCTGCCGATAGAAGAGGCCGTTCACGAAGATAACGTCGATGACGTCGATACCTTCGGGTTGAAGACGTTCATTCATGAAGCTCTTGACCTGCTCGACCCGCTTCTGACGCTCCTCGACCGACCGAAAGTCCTCAGTCTTGAGGTAGTTCATGTGGAGGCGGATATCAGAGCGTGCAACGAACGTGACCAGGCGCTTCACTGTGTCGTTGTCGATGCCGACCTTCTGAATGACGTATCCGAGCTGCTCGGGTCGAATCCTGTATGTCACCGTCATCGTCAGCGCGACTTCGTTTCCGTCAATGGCTCTCGTTTGAACGAAGTCTTCGTGAAGGGTGTCATCGCCCTCGCCCTGTCCGCCCCAAGTGACGGTTTGGAGCCCGGTGTCCATTCGGTAGAGCCGTTGCCAGGGCCAGAGCATGACTTTTTGCTTTGGGCTGTAAACTTTCTTCTCCACACCTCCGCCGAGAAAAGTCGGCAGAGCGCTAAATACTACGCCATGCTCTGAAGGCCCGAGAGTTTCAAACGGGTCGAGCTTGCAGCCGGCAAAAGCTACACAGGTAACGAAGATGAGGATTGCTCGAAGGTGTTTCATCGCTGCTCCTTCGCTCCGCTACCGTGCGCGGCACCGACGAGCTTGGTAACCCAGGTATCGATGTCGTATGGGTCGAGATTACTCACCACTCCACCGTTCAATGTTTTGACGAGCGGCACCAGCTCACGCGCAACGTAAACATCGGCGCCGGAAAGCTCTGTGAGCAACTTGTTCTTCTCTGCGGTCACGACCGCTGTTTTGGTTTTGAGCTCCTTCTCACCCTCGGAGACCTTGATCTCTTCTGCGAAGCGCGCGTCGGCTTCTTTCTGCAGCAGATAGCTCTGCGACTCGACGTATTTCTCCTGAATCTTCTGATTCCAGAGCTCTTTGGTCTTTTCAATCTGTGCTGTCACTTCGGCGAGCGCGGTCTGAGCTACCCGCAGCTTCGCCGTTTGAGTCTGCAGGTTCTTGGCGAAGATCTGGTTATCGATCTCCTCCTTCTCGTAACGGTAGCGGCGAATCAGTGTTGCCCAGAGCTCCACTCCGTAAGGGTTCACTTCGATGTTCACGTTGCGGTTGGCAATCACGGCGGCCCGTTCACGCGCGACGGGGTTGTAAAAGTCTGAAGACGTGAGGCGGTTCAGCGCCTTGCCGAGCTCGTTTTGAGCAATCTGCGCGAATTTCCTGAGCTGACCGATTCCGTCAAATCCAAAAAACGTGATCAGATCGTCCGGCCCGCCGTGCGCGTGTCCTACGGTCTTCTGGATCGGAACCGGACCTTCTTCCGGACCGAGATCGAGCGGCGGAGGTTCCGTCGGTCCGTCGTTGACCGTATCCTCGTTCAATCGAATGATCCAAGTAACGTCGGTGTTCACCCGAGGGCCGTTGCTGGATTGCACTTGTAGCTCGCCGAGATTCAGGTCGCCATCCAGCAGCTCTTTATGGAGGTTGATGAATTGGAATCCTCGCGGCAGGAGCGCGATGTCGGAAACACCGGGGAACTTCAGATGCAAGCCGGGCTTCATTCCGGACTTAGAATAGCCCTGCGTGAGGAAACCGAAGCTGAAATAATTGATCCGGACACCGATCTTGTCCGGTGGAACAACGGTGCCGAACACCGTGTAAAGGAGCGTCAGCACCACTGACGCGAGTAAGGCGATTCCGATCACGGCGGACAATATCGGAGAAACAGCTCCTGCTTCCCCTCGAACGCTCTGCCCCCGGCAGGCCGAAACTTCAACGTTCATAAGGCGCCTGTTGCACATTTGCGTTTTCTTGCTCCTGCTTTCACAATACGACGCAGGATTTGTTACCCGGCGACCGCTGAATGCCGAACAGTTATAGCCACGGGGCCACGAACATACAAATCGAAACTTGGCGGAGAGATGCATGACCGACGAACGCGCGCCGATTCTGATGAACATGCCGGGACAGCTGCGTTTCTCGAAAGACGGACGCTGGTTCCACGAAGAAGTGGAGTTCACTCACGAAAAGATTCGGGATTATTTTTCCCGGCACTTTCACTTCCATCCGGCGCTGGACAAGTATGTCGTTGAGGTCGATGGGAAGTGCATACCCGTGATCGTCGAAGATACTTCCGTCGTGATCAGGTCACTCGATACGAGGACTATCCCCTGGACTGCCATTCTCGGTAACGGAGCTCACGAGCCGTTTCGCGCCGAGACCCTCAGCGTCACCGCTGAACCTGTGTATTACTCTTTAGCGCAGAATGGTGAGCGTGCACGGTTGCTCGGCGCTGCGGTTCAAGCGCTGCTTCCGTTTGTCGTTGAACGCGAAGACGGCATTTTCGTGCTGAAATCAGGGCCGAACGAGCACGTAATCGCCGTTCAGACGACCAGGTAAACCAAAGCAGCGTGCGACGGGCAAGATTGCTCAGGCCAGTGTCCGCCGAGAGCTCTGACGATCCTCAAGCTACGACCAAGACCGTTGATAATCCGGCCCGCGAGAGATCGGCTCTGAATTGGGCTTGTTGATCTTTAGCGTCAAAGCTACCGGAAAATCGACCCCGAGGAGCACTGCCTCTCCTGGCGCCAAAGTCGGTAAGCGTCCGACGGTAGCAGCACTCGCTTCTCCCGAAGCGCGCTCCACGACCGCTCGGTCCTGATCGTTGATGAGGCGATGAACGAGAAACGTGCCCACCTGGCTGAGCACTGCGTCGGGGATGTCTCGGGGCCGTTGCGTCGCGAGGCAGATGTTCAATCCGAACTTGCGGCCCTCCTTCGCGATCTGGGCGAATGAGTCCAAGTTGTAGTTTCCTGTTTCGTTCTCGAGAGTCTTATTCAGGAACTGGTGCGCTTCATCGACGACGAGCAGGAGCGGATTGTCGCGGAATTTGCCTTCGCGCGCCCGCATGAGGATATGTCTTCCGATGGCGTTCGAAATGATTTCGCGGGCGTGGTGCGCGAACGAAAGATGCTGCAATGATACTCTGAGCACCCTGCTCTCTTTGTCTGCACAAAAAGCGTCGATCACCTTGAGCAGCGACGGCCGTCGCTCGGGGAAGAAAATCGACGAGAGATGCGGCGAGTGAATGATATCCTCGATTCGTCCGATGAGCGGCATGCACGCCGCTTGGTCACCACCGTTGATATCTCCCCAGAATTGAGGCTCGAGCGTGCTCCGATTCGGGTGAACGCACTCATTCTCGATCTGACGCGAGAGTGAGGAGATATCGAACTCCGCATTCGGTCTTTCGATAAAGGCGATATGCCGACGGTAAGCTGTCTCGTACGCAGTCTTCGATTTGTGAATCTTGATAATCACGCCGTCGAGCGCCAACTCCGGTTCGCGCATAGCAAGCTTCAAGCTCTTCATGGCCATGCGGAGCTTCGGCCCCTGGCTCTGACCCGACGGTTTGAAAATGGCGAACAGGTCCGTCTCGGTCAGATGATAATACGGGATCGATACCTCATGTGCGTTCGCCGGAGGGTTTGGGTCACCGCCGAGATACGTATGACGGGTGCCACCTGAGAGAGTCGAAAACTCGCCGGTAGCGTCGAAGAGGATCACTTTGCAATGGTAACGCGCACATTCTTCGATCATCCGAGCGACTGTCCAGCTCTTCCCTCCTCCGGAGGTTCCGAGAATTGCGCAGTGCCGGCCGAAGATCATCTCGGGAGTGTGGTCGACGTTGACGTCACCGCTGTGGATCATCTTTCCGAGCGAAAGCATGACCGGTCCTGATGCCTTTGATTGATTCTGCGGCTTGAGGTCCGCGATCATCTGCACCAGCTCTGGATGGGCGCTGTAGACCTTGTTCCCGACCTGCGGCTTCGACGTGACCCCTTGGAGAAGCTTGCGCTTTTCCAGGTCGAGCGAGAGCAGTGGTTGAACGACGCCCACGATCGAATCGGTGTCTGAGCCGTTTTCTTTGACGAGCTTAATCTCGAGGAGATGTCCGACGATGCCTTGTCCGCCGGCCGCCATCACGACAAACTCACCGGCGATCGCGCCAACCGCTTGCGAGCCGGTCGTGCCGGGAGCCATCAAGCCGGGGTAGATGTTGATTTTGACGTTCCCAGCCGAGCTTTCAGATACAATGCCGATACAACGTTCCGGATCGAGGGGATACACTCGAAGTTCGGAATGAGCAGACATGCGACAACCTCCACGTTTCGTTCAAGCCCCAACACACGAGGACCTGGCAGTGTTACGATGACAACTTGTGCGTGTTCCCTTGAGCTGCAGACGCGACCGTGCGCTCGATCTGAGAATCGAAGCGTAGCGCCGCACGCCAGTAGTATTTCGGCGATACGAAGCGAAAACAGTAATTTTTCAAAGAAACAGTATTCTGCCGACCCGACGGCAGACAACGCATTACTCAGCTCGAACGATGAGCAATATTCATTCCAGGGTTTATCATGCGCGGGCCCGATGCGGGAACTAAAAGCGCACGGGTATTAGAACTTTTGTTCGGTTGCGATCCCTGTCGGTTTCAGTATGGTAACGTCCCCATCTGATCAGGAGTGTTTGTGGGTCCATCTATCGTGCTTGTTGAGCCGCTGATTCCGCAAAATACCGGCACAATTGCTCGGCTAACCGCGGCAACCGGCACCAAGCTGCATCTCATCGAACCGCTCGGCTTCGAGCTCAGCGACCGCTATCTGAAGCGCGCCGGTCTCGACTACTGGCCTGAAGTCGACATCACCGTCCATAAGTCGTGGAACGAGTTTCTGGAGAAGAGCGGCTTTCGCGACGACCAGCTCTGGTTCATCACCACGAAGGGAGAAACTTCCTACACCGCGGTCGAGCTGCGAGCCGATCAGGCTCTCGTTTTTGGAAACGAGTCTCGCGGATTTGCACAGGAGTTCCACGACCGTTACGCCGATCGCCGCGTGAAGATACCGATGGACAACCCGAGAATACGCAGTCTGAACCTTTCGAACGCCGTGTCGATCGTTTTATACGAGGCCCGGCGACAGCTCGGATTATAATCGCTCAAACCCGCACCATCCCACGGGCGGGTGAACATCAAGCAGAACGGCGTTAGGAGTACGAAGCCCCGCATTGCGTCGGTGTCGCGCAGCGGAGCTTCGTGCGGGCTTTTAGAGAACGTGCTCTGGAGCGACGGAGCTCACCAGCTTTACCAAGTGTTTGACGCAATGCTCTTTCTTGCAGAAGCGAGTATTGCCGAGCTCATAATAGATCTCGTCCAAACGATCCTCTCCAGCCGAAAGCAGGACTACAGGAGTCTTCGTTCCAAATACGGAGCGAAACTCTTCCAGAAATTCCTCGCCACTCATCGCCGGCATTCGGAGGTCGCACACCACCACATCGAACTTATGATTTTCGAGCTCATTCAGCGCCTGTTCTGCGGAGCTGCAAAAAGTCACTTCGCATCCACCGCATTCGAGTACCATACCGAGCACTGTTCGTTGGTCGGGATCGTCATCGATGAAGAGGACTGACGGCGAAACATTCCTTGTTCTAACCATAAGTTTTCCTTGGTTTTTGGGGGTAACTACCGTGTCAAAGATAAGTATCGACCTGTTTGGATCAAACTTGAGCGGAAAGGTGTGGGTATGAGCCGCGATGCGGCGCTTCGGCCGTCGTAAACGGTCCAGGAAAATGGTCTTAACGTGCGCCGCTGAGCAGATGTCCGGGCTGGTTGAAGCGAGCCGAAAAAGCGCCTTAGCCCTTGATGTTGATTGTAGTGCTGAGGAGCTGACTGATCGTTGTAATCACTTGGGACCCGGCTTGGTATCCACGCTGAAAACGCAACAGGTCGATGAACTCGTTCGATGGATCGACAGTTGAGTTCTCGAGCGCGCCGCCGCGGATGTCCCCTCGCCCGTCCGCTGACGCAGCGCCGGTCGAGACATCTCCAACGTCATCCCCTGCTCGAAACTTGTTGCCGCCAACCTTTTCGAGCCCATCCTGATTCTGGAATCGGGAGAGCACGACAGTTCCAACCGTGGCCCGATCGCCAGTATCGAGAATTACGTTCAGCGTTCCATCCTTGAGCACTTCGTACCCAGTGGGCGAACCGGCGCGGTTGCCGTTCACACTGACGTTCGAGAGTGCGGACGATGACGCAAAGCCGGTCATCTTCGAGAGATCGACAGCGACCGCAGATGCATTCGCGCCGTTACTCCAAGGGGCAGCGATCGCCAAGCTTGTGGTAGCGCCAGCCGCTTGGGTGCCGTCTGCTTGGAAGTTAACGGTCGTTGTGCCGACCGGAGTCGGTGTTCCGGCGACGCCACCAACGTCGGTACCGTCAACGTATGCAGACACGGTGTATTGGCGCTGCGCCGCTGTACCTGTGTGAAAGAAATACAAAGTCACATCGTGCGGCGCGCCCAATGAATCGATAACAGTTATCGGCGTGTTGAAATCAGCCGAGTCGCTGAGTGTCTTGAAATCAGTCGCCGCCGGAACTGTGACGGTGGCGGATCCGGTGTTGAGATTTCCGCCGAGCGTGGCGGTCGTGCTTGCCGTCGCCGTTCCGGCTGCGGACTTCACGTTCAGCGCAGTCGGAGTGGCAGCACCCGTAGTCGTTCCCGTGGTCCCGGTGCCGGTAGCTGTCGTGGTTGCGGGCAAGCCCAGCACCTTGAGCCCATCACCGGTGACGAGATTTCCATCGTTGTCGATGTTGAAGTTACCAGCGCGTGTGTAATAGGTCGTTGTCCCGTCACTGACGTTGAAGAAGCCTTTTCCGTCGATCGCCAGGTCGGTTCCGCGATCAGTGAAATCAAAGGTTCCCTGCTTATCGTGAAGCGTTCGAAGCTCTTCGATTTTCACGCCGTTCCCCGGCTCGAGCGGGGAACCCATGAGGTTCCCTTCGCTTGCCGCGAGTAAGTTTTGGAACTCCGCGCGCTCGGCCTTGAAGCCGGTCGTATTGAAGTTAGCAAGGTTGTCAGCAACGGAGTTGATCGCCGTTCCTTCAGCAATCAGCGACTCGCGTGCGGCGAGCAGTCCAGTCAAACGCATGATCTGTCATCCCGAGTGATCGGAAGTTATCCCACTGCCGGGTCAGTCCGGGGGCGAACTGCTCGTGTATGCCCACCGGAATTGTCCCGACATTTTCAACCACCCCCCGGTAGAAAATGCCGACCCTGTTCGGACATCGGCACTTTCTACCTCCACCGCCGCCACCACAACTAAGCCAAGAGCCTAGAGTTACTACGCCACCACCACACCGCAGCGTCATCCACAGAGGATTACTTTCAAGTCCTGTGCCAGTGCGTAGAAGCGGACGAGATGCAGAAATGAACGCGGGAATTACGCCTCAGCGAGCGCCGGCTCGCCGTGGGATTTGAGCTCGCGGAAGCTCAGGCCTTCATAGTGAAGCATGAAAAACCCGAAAATCACGGTGCAAATGAGCTGGAACGAGTGAAGGACAACTGAGTAGGCAAGCGCAAACTCTTCCGAGTGCTGGTACACCTCGTGAAGCGCGGCGAGGCAGCCGATCTGGAAGGTGCCGAGAAAACCCGGTGCGCTTGGAATCGCGATCGCGAGTGCGACGAACACGTTCACTGCATTCGCCTCCCAGATACTCGGCGTAATCCCAAAGCTGAGGAGGCCCACGTAATACACCCCTGCGAACTCGAGCCACAGCGCGAATGACAACAAAATCACCATCAGCAGCTCGCCGAATGACGCTATTGATTTCAGGCCTTGAACGAACTCAGCAGCGATTTCAGTAAGCTTTGCGCCGAAAGAAGGAGCAATGCGAGAGACTGTCGACGAAATGCAAAGCTCGATAAAGCGCAGCACCCGTGCGCCCTGAAAGTATGCACAAAGCATCACCGCGAGGATTCCACCGGCTATGGTGGCTAGACTCTTCGCGCAGATCGGTGCCCACGCCGGTGGGTTCTGAATTGTGTGCAGCGTAAGAAAGAACAAAGTCAGCATAGTGAGCACATCGAAGACCCGCTCAGTTACGACGCTCGAGAAAGAAAGCGAGAAAGTGACTTGTTTGCTGCGGCTGAGCACCCAGGGGCGCACGAATTCACCGGCGCGAAGCGGTAGCACACAGCTCGCGAGCATTCCCAGAATGCATGCGCTGAAGAGCTTCGTTGTCGAGACCTGCAGCCCGGACGGAAGCAGATATCGCCAGCGGGTCGCGCGTATCCAGAAAGAAAGAACGTAGAGCACGATCAGGACCGGCAAGTAGGCCCAGTTGACCCTTTTCAGCTCAGAGATGAAGAGGTGCCATTCGAGCTGGCTGAGAAGATATCCGAGGACTCCGAGGCTCAGCGCGAAGCCCACGATGATGCCTATTCGACTTTTCTTATCCATTTACTATTTTTTGTCGCCTCCGAGCACCCACGATTTGAAGTGCTCATACTGCGGCTGAACAGTTTTAGGAAGGTTGTTCTCAGGTATTCTGCAGTCGGCGTCTGTTGGAGGTTTAGTTTCCGGCGCCCGTTCCCGATAACCTAAGTGAGGGTTGCTCCCTCAAGATAGATGCAGGTTTTGGTCTTTCTTGAAGTAGGTCGGTATGGAAGTCACTCACGTTTACGCCGTTGTGGCAGCAGTCGTCGCTGTCTTTGCGGTTCTCTTCTCAGTTCGACTGCTGTGGTCGATCCTCATGAGCTCCATTCAGCTGTTCATTGTAGCGGGCGTCGCGGTTATCGCGATCCACTTCGCTGCTCCGGGAGCGGTTCCGGATGACATCATGCAAACGTTAAAAGGCGGCGTAAGCTGGGCTGAACGACTTGCTTCGAGCGCGGGAACGTATCTGCAGCTCTATCGCGGTGAGCTACTCGCTGATCGAAAGTTTGATTCCGCTGGGGATCGTCACCCGAACAAGTAAAGTAAGTTGTCTCCGGGCCGAGCGTAGGTCGAACAATTCGCGATACGAGCGTTTCGGTTCGATTACTCCATCGCTTCCTCTCCGTCTTGATCTTTCGTGCGTTCCCGTTGAAGCTTCTGACGCATCCGGCCGAGTCGTGATGACGCGGTGTTGGCGCGAGCGATGCAGTCATCCATAATTTTCTCTTTCAGCGCCTCCTCGTCTCCGTTCTCGCAGAACAACCGAGCAAGCTCCATCGCCTCTCCGAAAGCGCACTTATAACGGTGTACCTCCTTCTTTGCGCTTTGAAACTCGCGAGCCTGCCGCATGAGCACAGAAAGTCGGTAGAGGTTGTTGAGAACTACGCCCACCAGCGCCGCATTTCGATCGGGCGCTTGAAGCACGGTGTCGCTGAATGGGGGACCCTCGTCGGCCCGCATCAGAACGTTCTCCATCCCTTCGATAGTAAACGGAATGACGACAAAACCCCGGGCACCCGCGCGGAGCAGGCCAAAGACGTCATCGATGCGCGGCTCCGAGGAAACAGCGATGAGGATCGAGTTTGGATCGAGCTCGAGCGCCTGCTTGACGAAGTCGATTACCGGCATGTCCGTGACCTGTGCATCGAACATCACGAGCTGAAAGTTGCGACCTTTGATTCTGTCGAGCCCGCTCACATGAGTGGCGCACGCCGTCATCTTGCTGAAACCGATCGTCTTCAGAGCAGAACGCACCTGATTGCTCGTCTGGCCGGTCTTCGAAATGACGAGTGTCGAAACCCCAGTTCGGGATTTGAACATCGTGCCCGGCAACGGTGAAGGCATACGTGACCCTTTCCTCACAACACATGGAATGCCGCAGCGGAGCGGTGAAGGCGTTCCGCTAAGGCTTCTGTCTGTATCGACTTTTTGGAGGTCGCACTAAAGAACTGAGCGGCGGGAATAACGCGAGCGAGAAGTTCAAGTTTGTAAAACTGTAAGCGACCGCTCCTCCTTACGATTCAGCGGTGAGCGTGAGTTTCTGACCCGGTAGATTCGTCTTTACCTTCACCATCCGCTCCGGCTAGTAGAGGGGGATATTATGTTAAATTCACGAGCAATATAGTCAAGTTCTTCGCAAAGAGCCAACCGTATGAATCTCGAACAGCTGCTCAACGATTTTACGCCCGAGCGTCTAGTGGCGCTGCTCTCCGACCACCCGCCGTGGTGGGTGTACGTCGTTCTCGCCCTTATTCCGCTCAGTGTCTTTTTTGTCGTTCGGGAAACTTGGTGCTGGTTCTTCAAAGTGAACCAGCTGCGCGGTCAGGTCGCGCGCATCGAGGCGCTGCTCCAAGAGGTGATTGTGCTTCAGCAACAAGCGCAACATCGCCCTCGAAATGATGCTTTGGACAAAATTATTGAACGCTGATCCGGATTCTCGCTGATGACACTCACTCCAGAAGTTTTGGCGCTCATTCAAGATGAGCAAGATTCAGTAAACCGTGTGCTCTCGGAGCTCGAAACGCAACGAACACTTAGTGGGCGCCGCTTGCGCCGCGAAGAGTCACGTGCGCAGGAGCTTTCGTCCGCCATGGTCCGGGCAAAGCGCGATGTCGACAAACAGCTCTTGGCATCTGATGAGGCTGTCGCGCACGGCCTGCGGGATCTGAAGCAGGACGAAATCGAGAGTCTCGAGAAGCTGATCGAGCGGCCCTACTTCGCTCGTGTGGTCCTCGATGAAAACATGCCGAACGGCGCAGTGAAGCAGATCGAGTTCCGTCTGGGCATCGCGGGAAACTCCGAGTGCCGGATTGTAGATTGGCGCAAGGCGCCGCTCGCCCGGCTCTATTACGAGTACAAGGAAGGAGAAGAGTACTTCGAGGAGATCCAGGGCCGCGAACGAAGCGGGAGAATCCGCTTACGGCACAAAGTCGAGATTGAGCACGGAAAGCTCCGCTCGCTGACGTGCAAGCTTGGAACGTTTCGCCAGAACACGGACGGTACTTGGGAGGAAGCCGCACTCAGGAAGCGCTCCGGCGGAGCATCGACTTACGCCCAGCTCCCGGATGTGCTTTCGATCATCACCCCCGAGCAATTCCAGACGATCACCGAGACGGCGACGACCGCTATTCTGATTCAGGGAGTTGCCGGATCTGGAAAGACGACCGTAGCGCTCCATCGCCTCGCGTGGCTCCTCCACGGTGAGAACTCGGATCTTCGCCCAGAAGAATGTGCGATTATCCTCTTCAGCCCTTCACTCCAGGCATACATCCGTCGCTCTCTCGAATCGCTCGGCATTACGGACGTTGCGGTTCTCACTTACGACCAATGGGCCGCCGAAACTTTGCGTCGAGTGCTCCCGCCCGAGCTCATCGCGAACGGCGCAATTAAGCGCGATGCGAATCCGCCGCCGCCGGGCGTCCGTAGGGTGCTGCGCTCGATGGCGCTTCTCCAAGCTCTCGAAACGGTTCCAGCGGAGTCAGGCGAGCTGAACGGTGCGTCGCTCCAACTCGAGCTGCAAAAGATCCTCGAGCGAACCCAGTTGATTCTCGATCAGGACGAAACTTCGCTGCTGGACCGCGACCTAATCGTTCAGGCGGCAGCATTTGTCGGTGAGCAGGCACGCCGAGGCACAGTCGACCCGGCTGAGGACGCGCTTCTGGTCCGCCTTTATGAGAAACGCGCCGGTCACGTATTCTTACGGAACGGCCGGCCGGGCCGCTATCGACACCTCCTTGTGGACGAGGTGCAGGATTTCAACCCGTCCGAGCTTGCATCGATCATCGGCGCGGTGGAGCACTCGCATCAACTGACGCTCGTCGGTGATACCTCGCAGGCATCGCGCGATCGTGGGGCGTTTCCCGGTTGGGAGAAGCTGCGTAGGTTCTGGTCCCTCGGAGAATCGCTTTCGCAGTTTGTCACGCTTGCCGTCAGCCATCGCTCGACGGCGGCCATTGTGCGTCTCGCCCAATACGTGCAGCGGAGCGAGCAGGAGATGAGCGGAAGACCCGGAAAACCGCCGCTCTGGTTCAAGTGTAGAAACGAGGACCAAGGGGTCTCTGAAGCTATCGGTTGGCTCACGCGCGTGAGCGAGAAGTATCCCGGGGGCTTGAGTGTGCTCATCTGCCGCGATCAAAAAGAGGCCAAATACGCGGCCTCGCTGCTCCAGCC
The DNA here is from genome assembly GCA_046328905.1 of Bdellovibrionota bacterium. Lineage (GTDB taxonomy): Bacteria > Bdellovibrionota_C > UBA2361 > SZUA-149 > CAZDWZ01 > JAXLVP01. Next base: position 661,067 of record JAXLVP010000001.1, on the reverse strand, counting down.
GAACTTTTCCGGTCTCGTTTCGCTAGCGACCGACGCGGGCATCGACTTCGACGAAGGCATACTTGTGACGACAGTCGACCAGGTCAAAGGTCTGGAGTTCCAGAACGTCCTGATTTGGAATCCAACCTCCGCGAGCTACCCGGACAAAGAACGGGCGCGAAATCTGCTGTATATCGCCATTACGCGTGCTGAGGAGAATCTCTGCATCGTTACCTGGGGACCGCCCTCCCCACTTCTCCCGCCGATCCATTCGAAGCTCGTGCGAGGAATCGAACGCGATCTCGAGGAGGAGGAAGAAGAAGAGCCGGACGACGGCATGCCACGCTTTTCGCGAGGCCGTGAGGAACGAGATGAAAGCGCGGAATGACGCGCCGGCTAACCGCGGTTAGGCTACTTCGTAGACGTTCAATTGGCCCGGAGCGGCAGACGCAATAGCAGAGGCTCCAGCAGATTTTTCCACCTGAGCTGCGGTGTCAGCAGCGACTGAGTCGGTAAGATTCTGTTTCCGATAGCTGTCTTCGAACGCCTGGAGGCCCTGTTCGACCAGCTGCTTGGTCTTCTCGATCCCGTCTTTCACCCCGTCGATTTTGAAGGCGCCGATATCGGTGAGCGTGGATTCCGCCTGCCCGTATCCCTGCTCAATCCCGCTACGAATGGTTTTCATGAACTCTGAAAGGAGCTCTTCCCCTTGAAGGTCGGGATGCTGCTTTGCGAAAACTGGAAGAAATGCCGTTGTGCCCTGCACGATTCGATCTGCGGTTTTCTCCGGAGTGTTGTCTTCCGGTGCCAGTGACTGAAGGCCGTTCGGAAGCTGGCCTTTGAGAATCTCCTGCAGCTTGTCCACGACCTGCTTCGAGAACACCGTGAGACTGTTGTAGAGGTCATCGACGCTGATGCTGACCGCGTCTTGGTTCGATGAGCCGCCGGCAGCGTTCGAAGAGCCGAGGCTGCTCAGAATTTGAGAATCAACGTTGGACTGGTCAACTGGTGTGGAGAGAGCGTCGAGCTGACTTGAAACCGCTGAAGACTGAATCCCTGCTGTGGTCATACTGCCTCCTTGCCGCGCAGACGGAACGAGAATAATTACTCTCATTCGAAGTATCGTCCCGGCTCTGGAACAACTTGAGCAGAATTTTAAGCGAGTGAATTCAGGGATCTACTGAGATTCGCCGGCCTGACGCGCTCAAGTGCGCGGGCCTAATTCTCCGCGGCGGCCGACTTGGAGGTGGTGGTAGCGCGTGCTCGGAACTCCTCTTCGAGCCGCTTCTTTTTTAGCTCTGCGTCAGAGATCTTCCCAATCATGAAGACGAGTGTCGGGGACTCATTGTCAAATTTTCCATTCTCGAGCTGCTCGAAGCCGTTGATGGTGTCGGCGAGCGCGACCGTCACACCCGGTTCTTTGACGTATTTCTCAGCGACAAAGAAAGGCTGGGAGAAGAATCGCAATTCTCTCACTGCTCGACGATATTTTGGATCAGATTCGAGCGCACGCTCGTCTTCGAAGTCATACACCGAGAGGTAAGCTCCCACTCGGCGAACGATCTTTTCACGCAACTCTCTTTGAGCGCTGAATTTCGGCCCGGAGAGAAGTTTCGAGAACGAACGCCGTGGATCGACACACGGATAAACGCCCACGACGCAAATGGCCCGCGATACTTCGATCACCGCATCAGCGTCCTCCGGCGCATAATCGGAGGACGCAACGAGGAACAGGTTCCGTTTGCCTTCCGCGTGCGGTCCGGTTTGAGCGCCTGTGACGATCTGCCGCACGCGCCGGATCGTTGGCTCGACGTCGGAAACGACCACGACGAAGTCGGCTTGGTTGACACCGGCGTCTTCGGCAATCTTTCGCAATTCTGCTCGACCGACGAATCCAAACGGGACCAGCTTCGGATTCTGGGAATTTTCGCCGAATACATCGGCAAAGTCCTTGAAAAACTCCGTGCTCTCCGGATTTTCTTTAATGCGATCGTAGAGCACCACAGCCTTCAGCTTCTGCTCGGTTGTGAAATGCTTCAGGAGCTCGAAGAGAACGACGGAATAACCTGCGCCCGCGCGACGGCATAGATACGCGGTCCCGACGACTGGAAGGGGCGCGAGGAAATCGATCGCTTTGATGCCTGTAGGCAGCATTTCAAGTTGTGCCGAGGCATTGGCCTCTGTGTCGTTTTTGTCAGTCGAAGTCTGTGTGGAAGCAGAGTCGGTCGATGGGCCCTTGCAACCGAGCGTACAGAAGAGCGAGCCGTACAACATGAGCGACCATAGCCCGCTGTGGGCCAGTACGGAACGACTCCCCTCCAGCGCCATTACCTCCTCACTACAGAAGCTCAGAGTGTCTGAACGAGCGAGCTGCAGGCGTGCTCTCAGGCTCACGAAGGTGCCGGAACGCTGCAGTCTGCATCGCCTTGAGGCGCAAAAGGACCTGCGCTTTGTGACGCTCTTGGACGAGCGCATCCCGTACTTCGATCAGCACTTTGAGCGCGTGAGCCGGATCGTCGAGCGTCAGCTCAAGCACACGCTCCACGTGCAAGGTCTCCGGAAGGCGTTCCAAGAAATAGTTGATGTGCGTGTCCACTTCAAAATCACAGCAGTCATCAAATGAGAAAGTATCGGTCGACGGTTGTGACATGGGCCTCCGCGGGGATTTTTTTGTGCCTGTCCTCTTTGCAAAAGCAGAGCCGAGTGGGTCGATAATCGGAAGCAGAACCAAATCGGGCTCTTAGGCGAAATTGCTGTGAGCAGCGTTGCGCGAGGGGTAGAATTTTCTACCGCAGGGCGGTCGAAGTTTCCCCTTCCCTCACTGCAAACCCGAATCCTCGAGACTTTGCATACTCCTCCATGTCCGACAACATCTGTTTTGCGGGCTCATGCGGGGAGGTCTGAGTCAGCAGCTCAAAACAGATCTTTTTGCCCTCGTATTGCGGATAGTGTTTCAGGAACCAGCCGGCGAGCACATATTCGAGATAGTTGTCGAATTTCTCCCCGAGCTGTTGGAGCTGCTCCTTAGAAAAGGACCACGGACGGTCTTCGATCATCTGCAGAACGACAGAGTCCCCTCGAGGCTCGATGAGGTCGATGACCTTGGGATTTTGGACTCCGCGCTGCGTGAGGTGTGCCGGTTCGTCTTTAGAAGTTGTGTTGCTCATAGGGGCTCAATGATTTGTTGGCAGTCAGGCTACCGGCGCTCCAGCGCGATTCGTAAGCCGAGCGCGACGAGCATCGCCCCGCAAATACGATCGATTGGAGCGCGGATATTTTCGAAGAATTGTCCGGCGCGCGGTCGCTGAAGTGTCACGACAAGAAGCGGCCAGTAGAGCGCTGCCTCGCCGACAAAAACGGCCGCGACGAGCATCTTTTCCGAAGTCGTCGCACCGGGGCTGAGAAACTGTGTGAAGAGGCTGAGCAGAAACACCGCAAGCTTCGGATTGAGCAAGTTGCAGAGCAGCCCTTGAACATACGCTTGCTTCGCAGACACGCAACCGATTGGCACGATACCGTCGAGCTCCACAGTTGAGCTGCTCTTCCCCGCACCGAGGAAGCTTTTGATACCGAGGTAAATCAGATAACACGCCCCTGCGAGCTTGATCGTGGAGAAGAGCAAGACGCTCTTCGTGATTACGAGCGCGAGCCCCAGAACGCAGTATGTCGCGTGCACAACGCATCCGGAGAGAATACCGAGCGCAGTTGCGAGAGCCTGCTTACGAGGCTGAGTGAGTGAGCTGCGAGCGACGAGCACGAAGTCCGGGCCCGGGCTGAGCATCGCCACGAAGCAGACGACAGCAAGAAAGGTAAGCTGAGGCATGGGCTACTTCAGAGGGTTCGTCTTCTGAGCAAGAGTCAGCGTGTCGTGAAGCTTCGGATGGTTCGCGAGCAACCGGTACTCGAGGAGCCGGAAAACGGTGACAAAGTCCCGCCACTCTGCGGAGAACGACTCTTTGCCCGTAACGAGCTCCTTTGCCTCCTCGAGCGCGGCGGAGAAATATTCGCCGAGCGACTTGGAGTTTACTTCCTTCTCGAGCGTATCGACAAGCTGTGCGAATTTTCCACGGCCCATCCAAACACCGTGGCAGCTTTCGCAGCATTCGATGTGGACATGCGTGTCGGCATAGCTGACGACCGACATCGGAGTTCCGCAGTGGGGACAGAGGCGATTCCCAGGCACGTGAACGAACTTTTTCGCGTCGGACCAAAGATCAAAATCGACCCAATTGAGGTCCGAGTCGGCCAGATCCTTTGAGCTTCTCAGCTCGTCACGATCGAACCAGGTTCCACCGCATCCGGCACATTCATCCAGGGTAACGCCGCCGACATTTTGTGAGTGCAGCTCCGAGCCGCATTCGGGACAGTTCATAGCACGCTCCGTTTCGAGGCCGTCGTGGCCGAATGGAATCTTACACTAATCCGGAGGGAGAGAAAGTCCCAGAGCGCTAGAGCCTTTATTTTCTAGGCTTTCTTTCGTGTGTGCGGCTTCGACCTTCGCGCTTTCCCCGTGATTTCTGCCGGTGGGCAATCGGTATCGGCCGTTCCGCAGCGAAGGAGCTTCCGGGCGCTGTCCGCGAGCTCTTGGTAGCTTGCGCGGACCTTCTCGAGCTCGATTTCGTCGAGCTCCTCGAGATCGAGAAGCGCGTTGTGTGCCCCTTTCACTGAGCGAATGAGCTCGTCCAGTTTGATTTGAATTGCAATAGTGTCTCGGTTTTGGCTGCTCTGAATCAGAAACACCATGAGGAACGTAACGATAGTCGTCCCGGTGTTGATGGCGAGCTGCCATGTGTCGTTGTAATGAAAATATGGACCGGTCACAGCCCACACCAAGATCGTCGCGAGCGCCAGCACGAAGGTGCCCGGATGTCCGGTCGCCCGAGATGACCATTTAGTGAAACGATTGAATAGATTTTGATGCTGCATATGCCCAAGATTACCGGGAGCAGCGATGCGGATTGTATGACGCTCATCACCTTTCCGGCCCGACCTCCGCGCTGACGCCAGCTCTGCACGAGCTTGGTCGATACTCATTACCGGAGCGGTCGGTCTAGTGTGCGGCTTGCGGCTTGTTCGCATCGTTAGGTTCAGCGGCCGAATTGCCCGCCCGCTGGTGCGCCTGAGCCATCACCATCATTTTGCTCCGAGGAACCCCGTTCAGGCGATCTTCGCGGATCGGTCCCAGGCATCGTGCCCGTACCCGTCGCCGGAATCGGCCAAGTCGGCTGCGGGTCGGGTTCGTTCGGCAGACTCTTGCCCATCTTGTCGTAATCTTCGGGAGTGCTGATTGCGCCGCCGTTTGTGTCGAGCCCACCGCCGTGTCCCAAGCCGAGACCTGGTGCGCCCGATTGCGCCGCGCCACCGGCTCCCGACCCTACTCCGCCGGATTGTGCCTCAGCTTGCGCCACGCGCTGCATGAGAAACAGCGCAGCCGCTAAGAGTATTCGTTTTTGAATGGGTGTCATGGAGCGCACCCTATCGCGAGCGGGCAGTGCTGTGGATGACCGCTATCAGGTGAACGAAGCCGCGGCTCTGGAGCACTGTTGTTTACTTAAAAACTTTTGAGTGACGGGGAAGTCTGCTCCATGACTTCCCCGTGCACTGAACCGCTAGGGTTCCGAGCTCAGCCCACGCGACAACGAGTCACGTGCGAGCTGCGGAGCCAGATTACGCGTGGACCGGACGCCGGACGACGTGCGCCTTCGGGTGCGCGACGCCGTGGACGACCTTGGCCGGATGAGCGGCGTGGAGGGCGGCGGGGTGCGCGGTCTTCGGCTGGACGGCCTTGGTCGCGATGCTGCGGCCGTGCACGGCGGTCGTGCCGGCGTAGATGCCGTTCTTGAGGATGATCGTCGCGGGCGTGCCGTAGGGGGTGACACCGAGCGGGACCCAGAAGGTCTTGCCGCCCTTGACCACACCCTGCTGCCAGACCGCGTTCTGGTCGCCCTTGTGCATCTTCAGCCAGAGCGGGTCCTTCTTCCAGGTCCACTGGACCAGGTAGACGTTCACGTTGACGGTGACCGTGTCGTGGACCACGACCGTGTCGTGGATGATCTCCTTCGGTCCGGGAACCGTGACGGTCACGGTGTCGTGGATGATCTGCGGCGGCGTCTGGATGCACGCCCCGAGGATCGGCATGGCCTGCCACCGCGGGTCGGCACCGGACGGGCCGGTCTTCACGGTCGGGCCGACGTAGACGTCGTACCGGAGGATGTCCGAGGGGCGGATCCCCAGGTCCGCGGCCAGGTTGTTCTCGAGCTCCGCGTGCGGCCGGGCGAGCCCCCTGTTGATGCGGTCGCTGGCGATGAGCGCCGCGATCTCCGCCGGGTGCGCGCCGTCGACGATGGCGAGCCGCAGGTGCAGCTGCTCGTCGGAGATGACGTTCGGCGCGATGACCAGGTTCACGGACGTGATGACGTACTCCCCGTTCAACGTGCCGTAGAGGCCCATCGAGTCCTCGTGGGACTCGTAGCCCGAGAGGAGCCGCCGGGTCTCGAGGCGCTGCACCTCGACCGAGACGACCGGGGCGGTGTGGCGATTACGACGGTTCCGACGGCCGACGAGCGTGGCGGGGACGAAGTCGAAGTTCATCGAACGATCTCCCAGAGAAGCGCTTCCCTCTTACGGCGAACACAAAGCGCGCGCGCGCCTCAACAAGTGCCGGAGGAGGGTTCCGAACGTTGCGACGGCAACATTCGAAACCATCCTCCATGCGACTCGGAACTCGCGAGATCGCAATGTAGCCATTTGGAAGATTCGGTGACGGATGAGTCTGACTGAAGTTGAAAACCTTCTACTAACCTACGTACAACAGTGCTTCAGAGCGGCGAAACAACGCACACGTTGCAGAGCCGGCTGAAAAATTCCGTTTCAGCGATAGACTTGCCGAGGCATGACGAATCGAAAATGGCCGGGCAAGCAAGATAAAGAACTGCTTCGATTCAATCGCTGCCGCGAGCACACCTTTGCAGGCCGTTTTCGAGAGAGAGTAAGACGAAAGAGTAAGCCAAGTAATTTACTCGGTCAATGATAGTGAGTCATCGAACACCCTGATTTCTTGGCGTTTTTTTGGTTTTAAAGCGGATTGTGTTGCGGGCTCGTGACAACAGGCCCACCGGCATGAGGACGATCATACGACGCGACCGAGAAGGACCGGTGGACACTTGGAGCGCAGGTGATGAGGGGTGCGGGCATCGCATGCTATTCTTTTGCGGATGGCACAATGGACACCTAAGGCTGAGCTCTACGACTTTGGGAGGCCCTTCCCCGGTCGGTATGTTGTTCGGCTATTCGACGCCTTTTGCGGAATACGTGGACAGTCCGGTCTACGCGTGTTCGAACCGGGGTGCGGAACGGGTCGGATCTTGCTGCCCGTTGCCGGTCGCTACGACACTTGGAGCTTCTCCGGGATGGATTCGTCTCCCGCCGCACTTGCGATCCTGCGCGGCCGTAGTCAGGGGAGGATGGCGAACGTGAAAGTATTCGAGGGTACTCTGCCGAATGATCTCCCGCTCGGCCCCTTCGATCTCATTCTGCACAGCTCGGTCCTTCATGCCGTTCCGGAATGGCAGCAGACGATGTCGCTGCTTTCGGAGAGATTGACCGCGGACGGTGTGTTCTGCCTCGTCGGGGACTACGGCGACATTTATGATGCGGCACTTGGACGGAACGTGAGACCCGAGATCGATCGCGGTTTGAAATTGTTTTGGGATCACTATCTTTCTCTCCGGAATCGCTTCGGCGCTCCGGACCCTGAGACATCGCAGCGCGGTTGCCGTTGGGATTTGGAAAGCACCGATTTAGCAGGTTGGTTGCTGCAAAATGGATTTCGGGAAATCAAGCGCGAGGAAGTCCGTTGGGACGAGTCTTTCAGCTCCAGGGCGCTGATGACCATTATTGAAGAACGCTGCTATTCGTCGATGTTCACCGTGGACGAAGAGGTCTACGACGCGATCGTCGAGCAGATGAGAACGGACCTGCCGTCTCTCGAAGCCGGACAGGTATGCTCGAAGCATTGTGCCGTAGCGAGGTTTTTCCGCAGATAACTCTTCTGGTGGTTGCCGGCCGGCACTGGGACGCAACTCCCCAGGCACCCGACGACCCATTCGGTCGCCTTTTTGAACGGTTTCCCCATCGGCTCGCCCAAGCGGCCTCTGAATATACCCCATCGGCGCACCCCTCCATAACAGCTTCAAGGATCAATCGATTCAATGAGGGGCGAATGCCACCACAGGCTCCAGTTCAGGCGGCGCCGGCCGGCGACGGCCCGCAGACGTCAAAGGTTTCGCTACCTGCGCGCACTGGTCCGCTCAGCGGGCCAATCCCATCCTCGCTGGATTTCCGTCCAGATCTATCCGGACGACCCGACGTAGTAGCGCTTCAAGAGAGCTCATGCCTGGTCAACGTGGTGCGCGAAGTTTACGGCGCCACCCGTCACCCGTCGAACACTGCTGCGTTGCAGGGACTTCCCACGACACCGGAAGGCATCGCCGCCGCCATCAACGCTCGGCCTCTCAGTGATAAACGACCGCTTCAGCTGCCCGATTCGATTCAGCTCGCACCGGATCTGAAAGTTCCTGTCGGTGACCCTCGAGCGATTGCGGCAATTTCACGAGAGTATCTGCATCTTCGAACGGTTCAATCCACTGTTGAGCAAATGACAATTCCGGTCGCGCAGCAACCTCAAGTGGTCGTTGGGGCGCCGATACGCGACGAGCAAGCGCTGGCCGCTCGTTTGCGCAAGTCGGATGCCGGCTTGGTCATTGTTGCGCTGAACCCTTCGGATGGTGCGTTGCCTCAGCTCGCCCTTCTCGGAATCGACCGAGATAACCGTTACGTTATGTGGGGGCCGACGCTCGGTGGCAAAGTGACTCCGATCTCGATGTCGGGACCAGATGGAAAGCTGGCGATCACCTGCTCGGTTCCCGGCCCGAGTGGTCGCATGGAACAACGGGTATTCAACTCGGTCAACGAAATCAGTCGCGCGGGTGAGCGTGCAGGCCCACCAGACGCGCTCCCCGCGGAATTGCAGCGCGCTCGGCCATGGCAAGAGCTTCGAGGCGTGCTGCCGAATATCGGCAGCATCTGCTTCGGCATGAGTCACACGATCGAGACGCTGAGCGAGGGACGTGAGCAGAAGGGTCAGACCGAATCGGCGGAAAAGCTGGCTCATCGTTTGGTCGCCGAAGGTGCGCGTGAAAGCTCGTTTGAGTATCCGGAAAAGGTTCTGCTCTCGGATGGAACGACCGTGCCCACACGCTCACCGAGAGGGCTGCTCGAGGTGGCCTCGCGGGTCCAACAACGAATTTCGGAGCAAGGTGTCTCCCAGCTGCCCCTGAGTGCTGGACTCGGGCCGGTTCGAAGTGCAGCCGATCTGTTTTCCAAGCTCCAGGCTGATCGCGATGGAATGATGCACCTCGTCGTCAAGCTCGAAGGCGTGAATGGCGGCATCCACAGTATCTTGTTGCAACGGACAGATCGGGGGTTTGTGGTTTTCGATCCCAATCATACAGGACCGCAGCAAGCGAAAGTCGTTCAGACGACCGAATTTACTGGGCCGGATCGTCCGGGCGTGCTTGGGCCGTTGATGCTCCGGTATTCTCCAAAGCCGGGCGAAGACGTCACGGCAACGGTTCTTGGAGCGGCGCGTGCGGCAGCTCACACGCCGGCTCCTCCAGCAGCGCCGGTTGAAGCGGCGCCTCTCGCGCCACCGGCGCCGGCCCCCGCCCCACCTGCGCCGAGTGTAGAGTTGCCGCCGGTTGGCGTGTAGGGCGAGCAATTCTACGCTACCCGAGCATAGAAGGTTTGTGCGTTGGAAGTAGAGTGGCTGTCCTGACGATGGATGGTCACGATTCCGGTTGGACGTGTCGAGCCTTTCTTTAGTATTGATTGTGACGGAATCACTCTTCAAAGCGGATCGCCAATGACTCACCCGGACGCGAAAGCTCGATGGAATCTGTGGGATGCTGCGTTGCTGTTGTCGTTTCTATCCGCACTCTATTGGACGAGAGACCTAGCTGAGCCTTTAGCGATTATCGGTCTCCTAGTTGTAACCGCCTTCTATTTTCTCTTGCGAAACACGAAGAACTTCTTGGTGGGAGGTCTCGTTTTCATCAGCGCGTGGCTGGCAATCTCCGTGTCTAGCCGCGCTGACTACTTCCGCTCAGCGAAATCTGCCGAAGAGTTCGTTTCCAGCTCATCAAGTTGGAGACGCATAATCTGTGACTCATATTCGACACCGGAGTGTCCACCTGAAAAGCAGAAATATTTCGATGAAATGATCGCAGCGGCTCAGAGAGATGTCGAGACGATGCGAGAAAACTTCATCTACGACCTATCTCTGCTGTATGGACCATGTCTCTTGGTAACGGTCGTCCTGCGCTGTGTCGAAGGAAGATCGCGGAAAGAGAAATAAGCGTGGGCTAAAGCGAGTATGTCTCATCCCAAACACATAGGCATTGCTTCGGTGACCGCCGAAGGCGGCGCAATCGCATACTTGGAAATTGTGCACGCCTCCGAGAAAATGCTGGGCGAGAATCAGCACCCTGAAATCTCTCTGCACAGCCATTCGTTTTCAAAATTCGTCGATTCCGATTATCAACAAGCCGGTGCTTGGGATCTGTTGATGATCGAATCGAGCCAGAAGTTGAAGCTCGCCGGCGCCGAATTCTTTATCTGTCCCGCCAACACGAACCACGTCGTGTTTGAACGCGTACAAGATCGGATTTACTTGCCATGGCTCCATATCGCAGAGGTTGTCGCTGAGCGAGCCCGTGACTTGGGTTGCGGAAGAGCACTCCTGCTTGGAACAAAAACGCTCATGCGAAGCGACGTCTATCGGCCGTTCCTGGACGCGCAGGGGGTAGAGCTTGTTCTGCCGGAAGCTGAAGAGCAAGACGAGCTGAATCGGATCATCTACGATGAGCTTGTTCGCGGAATGGTCGTTCCGTCATCGAAAGCGTTTGTCGAGCGAACAATAGAGCGTTCCACGAGAGAGCAAGGAAGCGACAGTGTCATTTTAGGCTGTACAGAGCTCCCGATGCTCGACGTTCGACTGAATCCCGACGTTCAGATATTGGATTCTACTCGACTGCTCGCGCGCGGCGCCGTCGCACTATCGGTTGGGATGACTCGACGCGAATGTGAGGCACTGGTTGAAGCGGCTCGCGGAAAAACAGGTTGAGCGGTTGCTGCCTCCTCTGTGTCTCACGCAGTGCTCTCGCGTCCCCTCCCACGAGAATTGTGAGTGGAGTACCCCGTAAAACTAGTTCCCGACGCGCTCCGCCTCTCGGAGCGTTCGGAATCTCTTTTGCATGCGTTCATGGCGGGGACGGGGTTGCATGCAATTGTTCGATTTAATCACAGTTTATTTCGCTCTCTGGGTATTCGCCGGTGGCGGCGCCGAAGGCGCTGCTCGGCCCCGGTCCAAGAAGTGTGTCGTTACCCCAAGTAAGCTGTGTTTTTCCGGGGTAGCTTTCTGTGCGCTTCTGCACTTATTCGCTCCCTTGATGGTCCGGGCCGAACCCGAACGAACACCGCGTATCGGTCTGAACGCTGAAGCGATCGGACGGGTGCGTGCGCTCGCTGCGGATCGTAACAGCATCAGCGAGGAATCAGTATTCCTCCGCAGCCTGCCCACGATGAAGACCGTATTTGCTTCACGCTCAGCCGCGGCCGGCCAAGACTTCAAAGCTGCGCTCGGTTACCAGTACTGTTCAAAGTCGTTGACCGTGCTCGCAACTCTCGCGGCGGTCGGCGACGCTGACGCGAGCGCGACAGGCGCCAAGCTTCTGCTGCAAATCACGACTCCGTTCGCCGGTTCTGGGGTTTCCTCAGAAAATGCGAAGTCCATCGCGCTCGATAGATCTCGGCCTTACGCACAGCGTATTGCTGCGCTCAATCTGCTTCGAGAAAGCGGCATGCCCGTTAGCCCGTCCCGCGGGGATCCGATCTACCTGGAGTCGTCGATGCTGGAGACGTGCCTCGCTCTCGGTTACGACTGGTTCAGCGGTGAGCTGTCAACCGCGCAGCGAGCGATCGTCGAGAAAGCAGTAAAAGAGATGCTTCTCTGGTCAAACAACATTGACTCCGAATTTTTTGCGGAGAGCGCGCCGGTCGCTCAGCGTGAAAGTAACTGGAACGCTGTAATGAACGGCGGCTCGGGTTTGCTCGGAATTGCAGCGCTGGATTCCGTTGCCGGGTCAGTTGCAGCGCTGTGCTCTCCTCACCGAGGACTCCGCGGTCACGGCGGAGCTCGTCGCTTGATCAGCTGGCGAAAGAGCGCGTGTGTCAGAGCATCGTCGGTCTCAGCGATTACTGGAAAGCGTTCACATCGGCCGGAACCTATCCGGAAGGACCCACCTATTGGTTTTATGGAATGCAATCGTATGCCCTCTTCACCGACACGCTCGCCGGCGCTCTGGGGCGGCACGATTTAGCGGCTTTTAACCCACTGCTGCTAAAAAGTAGTGAAGCCGAGGCGGATCTGCTGTTTAGCGACGACGAATTCTGGCGAGGAGAGAAGAGCGGCGTATCCACGGTGGGCCTGTACTCGTTTGCGGATTCTCCTCAGCGAGCGCTGCCTGCATCGTTTCCATTCGTCTTCGGTGGAAAGTTGAACGGAGGAGACCGAATCGGCAACTACGGCCGGGCGATCTTCCGACAGCAAGTTATGAACGAGACGATTCACGCACCTCTCGCGTGGGCGCACACCGCAGGCGATTGGACTCGTGTGTTTACGCTCCTTTCCGCAGCGCCAACTGGTCCCCTCACCGATTCGGCGCGGCGGTCAGCCGTCTACGCGAGTACCGATCATCGTTTTGACATCGCGCGGCTAACAGCGAAGGTGAACGGAGGCGACTGGCTGGTCTTACAAAAAGGTGGTCGCCTGACACAAACGCACGCACATCATGATTCAGGAAGTTTTATCCTCCGGATTGGGAAGGATTCATGGTTCAGTGACTTAGGATATGAGCTGAGTGGCGCGGGAACCTATCCGCAGGGCTACTTCTCGTTACCTGAGACTTCACAATATTCCGGCGGGCTGAGATATTTTCGAAAGAATGATCTGTCGCACAACCTGGTTACGCTGGACGGCAGGCCGCTCAATTTGAACGGTCAAGCGAACCTTATCGACGCGCGAGAAGGCGTGAACGCGTCCGATGGAGCGCAGTTTGTTCAGACGGTGTGGGATACGTCATCCCTTTACGCCGGTCTAGCGAAAGCCGCCCGCAGGACTCTGACACTGACCGAGCGCGGGCGATACACAACTCTTGATATCGTGGACGAGCTCGACTTTGACGACTCGGCTGCTATCGCCGGCGCTCATTGGCATGTGCTGACATGCTCGGGTGACGGGGCGGCGAAAGTGGTTGCAACCAATCGGGCAGAGATAGCGAAGAGCGCTGAAAATCGTTTGCTGATTGACGTGGTTCGGCCGGTTGGTGCGACGCTGCGCGTGATGTCGGCTAACCCGGGAACTAACGCGGAGATGAAGCGTACGGGACCGGGCGAAGCTGAGAACGCTAACTTAGGGTGCGAGATCGTCGAAGTGTCCGCGGGCAGCGGACAGTTGATTGACGTCGGCGGTGGGGTGAAGCGGTTAGTGTTTGCGGTGCGGGTTGGGCGATAAAAGTGGATCTCTGGGCTTCGAGATTGTTCGTCAGGAAGTAATTCCGTCATTACAGCAGCAGCGTTTATCCCTTCCGCCGAAGCGTCGACCGGACATGACGAACTTTGGTGATGTAGAAAACGGTAACCATCGCAGTTCGTGAGCCATTCGTTGTCTCTCACCGAGCGACATTTTTCGTCCATGGCCCAAATTTTTCCGGGCGAGCCCAAAATCACGGCGCAATGACGATCGTTGTATGTGTCGTCTTCTAGGTGCGTTTAGCCATTCTGTGCGAATGGAGCCTCTGGCACACGTCTTGTATCGTCGTGAGCAGATGATCATGGACGCTCAAACTATGTGCTCGAAGAATGCGGGATTTACTCTCATCGAGTTGCTGGTCGCTGTAGCGCTCATCGGAATTTTGTCTGCAATCGCGATACCGTCGTTCTATTCGTATCGCCTGCGTGCGGTTGACGCAGCGACGCTCTCCGACGCGCGGAACATTCCCCCAATCGTCGAGGCAGTCCTCGACGAATCAACGGCCGACTATCTGTGTGGAAGCGTCACGGAGTGTCAGGTATATGCCCCGAAGCTAGCCGCATCCCCAAGCACTTCGGCAATTTGCTGGGAGGTAGTGAACGGAGAGCTCGCGCGATTCTGCGCCTGCTCGCACAAGGGAAACGTCCGGGCATACTGTGTTGACATCACGGACGATGAAACGCTGCATGCGACAAGTAGCTGTCCGTGTCCGAGTGAGCCGTAGGGGTCGGGAGGGGAGATTTGGATGTTTGGAGCTGCCGCGTAGCCGACGTGACAGCGAGGTGAGATTCCGCGAATAATTGGCGCCCGAAGGCTCGCGAACTAGTTTCTTTCTTGCTCGGCAGACGGTCGGCTTTCCGAACCCTTCTGCTTGTCGAACCAAATAGCAAAGAGTTCTCTTTCGGAGTTCGTGAGTTCGCGCTCCCGAATGCATGCTTTGTAAGCCCGCGAATTCAGCTTGTAGCTCTTAGGGCACAGGATGTTTTCCTGCCAGGTCTTGAGCTCGGCGCGCTGCGTTAACGCGGCTGCTCTAGCGGCCTGCTCCGCTTTCCGGCAATCAACCGCGTCCTTTCCGGACAGACCACCACAGCCAGCAGAAGCCGGCTGAATGGGCAGACACAGGGGCAGCGCGGCGAGAATGAAGTGTAATCTGCGGGCGTGTCGTGGATGCGTCATTGAGAAAATGTCCAACTACAACAGATCGAGGGTGAGCAGAGGGACGCAGCCCGAAACATGAAAACAGGGGCTGGGAAGAATGGCGGGGCGGACGGGACTCGAACCCGCGACCTCCGACGTGACAGGCCGGCGCTCTAACCAACTGAGCTACCACCCCGCGCCAAGCTTAAGTACTGAAAGTACTTATTTGAGCCGACGTATCGGATCAAATCAGGACTCTCTTTTAGGACCCCGCCCCTACACGGGACTCGAACCCTACTGCGGACAAAACGCTGATCGCGTTTTGGCAGATTGCTATTTCGTCGGCAAGAGCTCCTGCGTCGCTCGCCGCCGACCTCCGACGTGACAGGCCGGCGCTCTAACCAACTGCCCGTCCGCCGTAGCCCTTCAGGGCGAAGGCGGAAGCTACCACCCCGCGCCAAGCTAAGTACTGAAAGTACTTATTTGAGCCGACGTATCGGATCAAATCAGAACTCTCTTTTTAGGACCCCGCCCCTGCACGGGACTCGAACCCTATTGCGGACAAAACGCTGTTCGCGTTTTGGCAGATTGCTGTTTCGTCGGCAAGAGCTCCTGCGTCGCTCGCCGACGACCTCCGACGTGACAGGCCGGCGCTCTAACCAACTGAGCTACCACCCCGCGCCAAACTTAAGTACTGTGAAAGTACTTATTTGAATCGATTGCACGACTCAAATCAGAACTCTCGTTTTAGGACCCCGCCCCTGCACGGGACTCGAACCCTTTTTTCGACCTCGTCCCTCACGGGACTCGTAGCTTGCTCTGCCCTTCGACTCGCTTTCGCTCGCTCAGGGCCATTCTTTCGGCGGTCGCCGAAAGAATGGGCGGTGTAGGATTCGAACCTACGACCCTCGGCTTGTAAGGCCGATGCTCTAGCCAGCTGAGCTAACCGCCCGCATGCTTCTCGTTGTCTTGCTGCCCTGTCGTTTGCACAAAAACGCTTTTGAGCACCAATGGTGCTCTCCAGCTTCTCGTCTCTGTGCGGCGATTTGCGGCTTTTCTTCGGTGGAGCCGAAGCTTGTGTCCGCAGCGGGCAGCGAAGCGTGAGGAACTTATCGAAGATAAGTTCCTCCGTCAATTTATTCTGGGAGTCTTCTTAGAGACAGAAAACTACGGCCAAACTTTAATGAGTTACGACCCCGGTTTCTTTGTCCCCCTCGCCCGCTTCCCCGTTTCCGCGGCGGCCGGCTTCGGCGGTTGACTCTTTGCCATACAGGTCTTCGTAGCGGTTCGTACGCTCGTCGATCAGGCCGAGATAGTCCGCGTGGCTATCGATGACCAGCGCTTCACGCAGGACCTGGTCAGCGTCGCTCACAGTGACAATCTCGATTCCCTTTCGCACTGACGCTGGAATCTCTTCGATGTCCTTTTCGTTGTCTTTCGGAATGAGGACTCGAGAGATACCGCCGCGGTGCGCAGCCAGGATCTTCTCCTTCAAACCGCCGATCGGCAGGACACGTCCGCGGAGCGTGATCTCGCCGGTCATTGCGATATTTCGATCCACTGGGATGCCTGACAACGCAGAAGTAATCGCGGTGACCATCGTCACGCCGGCAGACGGCCCGTCTTTCGGAATCGCCCCTTCCGGCACGTGAATGTGTAGGTCGAGCTTCGAATAGAAGTCCTTCGGCAGACCGAGCAGCCCAGCGCGAGAACGAACATACATCATCGCGGCCTGCGCAGACTCCTGCATGACCTCACCGAGCTTACCGGTGATGAGCAAGCGTCCACGACCGTGAACGATGGCGACTTCGATCACGAGCAACTCACCACCGATCTCTGTCCATGCCAGTCCGGTTGCGGTCCCGACCTGATTCTCTTGTTCCTGCTTTCCGTATTTGAAGGTCTTCACGCCGAGATAACGGTCGAGATTCTTCTCGGTAATCTTCTGCGTTTTGTCCTTTCCTTTTCGGATGATTTCTACAGCGACCTTTCGGCAGACGCTATCCACGGTCCGTTCGAGGCTCCGCACACCTGCTTCACGCGTGTAGTGACGAATGAGGCTGAGGATGGCGTCGTTCCCGAACGAGATGTTGTCAGTCGAAAGACCGTTTTTCTCGCAAGTCTTGGGGATCAGGTACTTCTTGGTGATCTCCAACTTCTCGAGCTCGGTGTATCCGGCGATACGAATGACTTCCATCCGGTCGAGCAGCGGACGCGGGATATTTTGCTCGTAGTTCGCTGTCGTGATGAACATGATCTTTGAAAGATCGTAGTCCACGTCCAGATAGTGGTCGTTGAACGAAGTGTTCTGCTCCGGATCGAGAACTTCGAGCAGCGCCGACGATGGGTCACCTCGGAAGTCCTGTGACATCTTGTCGATTTCGTCGAGCAAGAAAACGGGGTTGCTCTTCCCAGCCTTTTTCAACGACTGGATGATCTTTCCCGGCAACGCTCCGATATAAGTCCTCCGGTGACCGCGAATCTCCGCTTCGTCACGAACGCCGCCGAGAGCAACGCGGATGAATTCACGTCCCGTTGAACGCGCAATCGATTTGCCGAGCGAGGTTTTTCCGACTCCTGGAGGTCCAACGAGGCACAGGATTGGACCTTTGATCTTACCGACCAATTGGTGGACCGCAAGGTGCTCCAGGATCCGTTCCTTCACCTTGAAAAGTCCAAAGTGATCTTCGTCGAGAATTTTCTCCGCTTCGTTGATATCGAGCTTGTCTTCAGAATTCTCGTTCCACGGCAGGCTCAACATCCAGTCGACATAGTTCCGAACGACTGTCGCCTCGGCAGACATGGGCGACATCATCTTCAGCTTGCGAATTTCTTTCTCGGTCTTGTCGCGAGCCTCATCAGGCATGTCTTTCGCTTTGAGCTTGTCTTCGAGCTCTTGAATCTCGTTGCGGAAGTCGTCCTTCTCGCCGAGCTCCTTCTGAATCGCGCGCATCTGTTCGTTGAGATAGTACTCCTTCTGAGTCTTCTCCATCTGCTTCTTGACGCGGGTGCGGATTCGCTTCTCGACCTGAAGTATTTCGATCTCAGACTTCATGTGTGCATAGATCTTCTCCAGCCGCTCGACAGCGTCGTCGGTCTCGAGAATCTCCTGCTTCTCTTCGAGCTTGATGTTCAGGTGAACGATCACAGCATCGGCGAGACGGAACGGATCTTCGATCGCGTGGATCTGATGGATCATCTCGGGGCTAATTTTCTTTCCGAGCTTGACGTAGGTCTCGAACGAAGATGTGACTGAACGGATGAGCCCTTTCACCTCGGCGGTAATCTCGGCATTCTCCGTCAGCTCCGCTACTTCGACGAGGAAGTAGTCGTCGGTCTCAAGATACTTGTCGATGCGCGCTCGGCGCTTCCCTTCGACGAGGACCTTTACGGTTCCGTCGGCAAGCTTCATCATCTGCATGATGTCGCCAAGCGTTCCGACTTTGAAGATATCGTCTGGGCCGGGGTGATGCGTTTTCGCGTCACGCTGGGCCGCGAGCATGATCGGCTTTTTTTGGCGCTCCGCTTCTTCGAGGGCGCGCACGCTTTTCTCTCGGCCCACGAACAGCGGAACCACCATCTGCGGGAAGATGATGATGTCACGAAGGGCGAGAAGAGGTACCGGATTATAGTTCGGATTGCTCATAGCTGATTTCAAATCTCTCTGTCTTTACCGTAAAAGTACTATACCACACTGGCGTCAATCAACCGGGTGCAGCTGACGCTGCGCTCGTTTGACTCTGAAAGATTCCCGCTGTGATCGCCGTTTGGAACGACTTCACCTTTCATCGCCTACTTCACCACTCGTCGAATCCGCTCCCCAGCTTGAGTCTTTCAATGCTGAGCCTGCGATCCGCGATCCCCCCCCGCGCACTTTATCATAGTCACTCTTTGGCAAAGTTGCCAAAGACAGTGCGCTGCGAGGTACGTATATCAATTACGTTAGATGTCCGAAACGGGAGAAAAGACCGTCCGAAATGCCTTCCTCCGCGATGAGAGTTGTGTCGAAAGCGTGACGCTGATTCCCGCACGGAATACGCATGATCCGCGATGGGTTTCCATTTCGACGAATGAATCTCGGCTTTGAGCAAAAAAAAGCGGCGCTCGAGGCGCCGCTTTTCTGACAGACACCGCTATTCCCACGCTACTCAGCGCGGAAACGCGTGCGAGATTTCACCCACTACGCGGTCTCGGCCTTGTGCTGATAAACGACCAGCGGCTGCTCACCGCGAGTGATCGTATCTTCAGACACGATGACCTCCTTGATGTCTTGTTGCGAAGGAACTTCGTACATCAACTCGAGCATGACCTCTTCGAGAATGGACCGCAGGCCACGGGCTCCGAGCTTTCGAACGAGAGCTTGCTTCGCGACAGCGCGAATCGAGTCATCAGTGAACTTGAGCTTGACGTTCTCCATTTCGAAGAGTCGCTGATACTGTTTCGCAAGCGCATTCTTCGGCTCGGTCAGGATCTGGATCAACGCTTGTTCGCTCAGCTCTTGGAGCGTTGCAAGAACCGGCAGTCGTCCGATGAATTCCGGAATCAATCCGAACTTGAGCAGGTCTTCCGGCTGCACCTCGTTCAGGAGCTTTACCGTCCGACCACGGGTCTTGATCTCAGCCGAGAATCCGAGACCGTTTCCTACCGTGCGTCGACGAATGATGTCTTCGAGCCCGGTGAAAGCTCCGCCGCAGATGAAAAGGATATTCGTCGTATCGACTTGGAGAAACTCCTGCTGCGGATGTTTGCGTCCACCCTTCGGAGGGATGCTTGCTGTAGTGCCTTCGAGAATCTTCAGCAGAGCCTGTTGAACGCCTTCGCCTGATACGTCGCGAGTAATCGAAGGATTCTCAGATTTACGTGAGATCTTGTCGATTTCATCGATGTAAACGATGCCACGCTCGGCACGCTCGACGTCGTAGTCTGCAGCCTGAAGCAGGCTCAAAATGATGTTCTCCACGTCTTCGCCGACATAGCCCGCCTCAGTGAGGTTGGTCGCGTCTGCCATCGTGAATGGAACGTCCAGAATCTTTGCGAGTGTCTGCGCGAGCAGCGTCTTTCCGGAGCCTGTCGGGCCAATCAGCATGATGTTGGATTTCGCAATCTCAACCTCTGCTTTTCCGGAGCTCTTCTCCTCGATTCGCTTGTAATGATTATAAACAGCGACGGAGAGAATCTTTTTCGCAGCTTCCTGTCCGATCACGTACTCGTCGAGGAACGCCTTGATGTCGCGAGGCTTGGGGATCTGCGCAAGCTTGCCGCTGACATTTTCTTCTTCGACTTCATCGAGAATGATGTCGTTGCAGAGGTCGATGCACTGGTCGCAGATATAAACGCCGGGTCCTGCGATCAGCTTTCTCACCTCTTCCTGCGATGCCCCGCAAAAGCTGCAAGACAAACCGGATTGACTGCGATCTATTCCTTTGGTCACCAGATTCCCCTCAATGCAAGTAAGTTGCTTCGCTCAGAAACTGTTATGCCGCTTGGACGCAAAACAACCACTGTCGGTGGAAAAAAAGTATATAAGATGAGTACCCCGACAACAAGCGAAGAATGAAAAAGCGTAAGAAAGCTAGAGTCTTAGCTTGGCTTTAGCTGGACCGGGCGCTTCGTCACCACGTTGTCGATCAGACCGTATTCCTTGGCCTCGACAGCGGATTTGAAGTTGTCACGATCTGTGTCTTTCGCGATCGCTTCCGGAGTCTGCCCCGTATGCAGGGCCAGGATGTCGTTCAGGCTGTGTTTCAGCCGCAGCATCTCCTCAGCGTGAATTTGCACGTCAGAGACCTGGCCGGAGAAACCGCCGAGCGGTTGGTGGATCATGATACGAGAGTGCTTCAGCGCAACTCGCTTGCCTTTCGCGCCGGCTGCGAGCAGCAGTGCGCCCATGCTCGCGGCCTGTCCGATACAGACAGTAGATACATCAGGCGAGATGTATTGCATGGTGTCGTAGATAGCGAGTCCCGCAGTAACCGAGCCACCGGGAGAATTGATGTAAAAATAGATGTCCTTCTCCGGGTCGTCGCTCTCGAGAAAAAGGAGCTGGGCTGTGATGACGTTCGCAACGGCGTCGTTAACCTGCGAGCCTAGGAAGACAATCCGGTCCTTTAACAGCCGCGAGTAGATGTCATACGAACGCTCGCCTCGTCCTGTTTGCTCGATTACATACGGAACGTAATTCATACTCGCCGTCCTAATCCTCGGTTGTTTTTGCGGGTTCTTGGAATGGGACTTCGGTGATTTTAGCGGAGCTCACTAAATTTTCCGTCGTCTTCTCCCGTGCGCAGATCTCCAGCAGCCGCTCTTTATTCTGCGGCAGGCCGAAATGTTTGTCTAACTCTTCTCGCGATTTGAAGCCACCTTTAGTTACAAGTCCATCGAGCCATTGCTCAAAATCTTCATCGGACGGCTTGAAGTCCTCCTGCTCGCGAATGCGGTCCAGGATGACAACGCTGCGAACGCGGTAATCGGCCTGTGCTCCGAGGTGTTGACGGAACGGGCTCACGTCCATCTGGTATGATTCACGCTTGCGTCGATCCATTGCGCCCATCTCGAACAACATCGAGCGGATCTCTTCGTCAACCATAGCCTGCGGCAGCTCGAACGGGTTGAGCTCAATCAGCTTCTCGAACAGTTTGCGCTCTTTCGTCGCAAGATTCTGGTCCGTGACCGACTTCTCGACCTGCTCGCGTACTGCCTTCTTCAGACCTTCGAGGTCTTCCGCCATTCCGGATTTCTTGGCGAGGTCATCGCTCAGTTCGGGCAACACGCGCTTCCGGATTTCGCTGACGGTGAAAACGTATTCAGCTTCCTTGCCGGCAAGGGCAGGATCGGAGCTGTCGTCGAGCGTAACTTTCACGGTCTGCTCTTCGCCAACAGGCGCGCCGATGAGCGCGTCATCGAGCTGTTTCGGCAACCGCGTGCCGGAGCCGACTTCGGCAAAACGGGTTTGCTTCTTTTCGCCCGGGAGCAGCTTCCCGTCTACGAGCAGCTCGTACTCGACGGCTGCATAATCGCCCTTTTCGACCACTTTACGGTCTTCGATCGGGAGGTACTCTGCGTGATGTCCACGCACATGCTCGAGCTCATGCTCGACATCGGATTCTTTGAACTCCTTCACCTCGACTTCGAGAGCCAGGTTTTTGAATTCGTTGATGGTCGGCTTCGGCGCGATAGCGACTGCCGCTGTGATCTTCAGATCTTCTTTGCCGTCGTCTTCGCCGTATTTCACTTCAGGGCGACCTACGATCTCGAGCTTGTGCTCGTCGAATGCGGTTTGCAGGCCCTTCAGAGCGAACGCTTCCATCACTTCGCTATGGATCTCGGACCCGTAGAGCTTAGCGACCATCGCCTTCGGAACTCGTCCCGGACGGAACCCTTTCAGGCGGACCTTCGAAGAAGCTTTATGGAGCGCGTCATCGAAACGCCGTGAGTATTCCGTGCGAGGAATCTCGATGTTGATATTGCGATGAACTTCGCCCTGCGTTTCTACCGAAATTTTCAAATCCATAACCGCTTCCATTTCGTGTCGTTTGATGTTGCCGTGATTGCGGGAGGGGGGACTCGAACCCCCACGCCAAAGGCACTAGATCCTAAGTCTAGCGTGTCTGCCAATTCCACCACCCCCGCGAGTTCAGCTTCCCTGCCCCTCTTCAGCTCGAAGCCACCCAAGCCGTAACCGCGGCCGCAAGGCCAGGCGCCGTAAGAGCTCGTCGAGTTCGCCGATTTGCCGGAGGAGCGTCGCTCACCGAACCACTTCGTCCCTCCGACTACGGCAGCAGCCGCGGCGTCATGGACGAGTCAGCGATGCGAATAAGGCAGATGAGAAAAATTGGGTGATCAGGGATTCGAACCCCGGACCCGCTGATTAAGAGTCAGCTGCTCTAGCCAACTGAGCTAATCACCCGTGTCGATGCTGTATCTGGGCTGGTGCCCCCAACCTGCAGCCGGTATCTGCCAAATTCGTCAGCAGCAACTACCAGGTCGACCGCAATCTGTCGACTGCGGAATGAGCGACAGGCCGCACATGAACCATAATTTTTGTGCTTCGTGCAAGAGCAGTTTGCTTTATCTGACCGGCAGCCATCCGATTTGCGCAGCGGCTCGGTCCTAAATACCCGAAAGCTTGGGTGATTTACGTTGCTTAGGGCCGGTTGCCGCGCCGGTTCGGTCTTCTGGGCCGCCGATCGCCGGCGCCGCCGGATCAGCCGCAGCGGTACTCTGGGGAGAGTGGTTGCCGCAAGAACCACTCGGTGTGGGCCGAATTGATGGCGAGGACTCCGTGTCGACACATGGCGAAGTTACCAGTCTCCGACTGGGTGAGTATCTCAACGAAGTATTCATTGCTGCCATTTCCATCGATGTCGGCGGCGAAGATCTGTGAAATTTGGATGTGGACCGGCTGCCGGGACCGGTCGCGCCAGGTGACAGCGAGATGGGCGAGGTTGTCGACGGGGTCGCGGGGCTCTACGCGTATTACCCGCGTGAGGGTGTTTAACCCGTCGATCGTCGGGTGCTGTTTCTTGACGATTGCCTGGACGGCCTCGGGCAAGATCGCCTGCTCATCAAACGGCAGCAGGAGAATCTCCGACGAGAGGTGACTGCTATCGAGTGGGACGGACCTTGCGACCGGGTCATTCAGCCATTCGACGTGCTTTGCCGTTTGCAGCAATTTGAGCGCGGTACAGGTCCTATCGATGCGCATCAGCGGGCTCGTTTTGTGATCCGCGCCGATGCGGCTTTGAATGAGACCGAACTGCCAGTAATCCCGGCAGGTCTTCGTGCGTTCGAAAATCGGCACCGGATCAGCGACATGAACTGAAGGCCCCGACGGCGTAATCCAGTCGCTGTCGGTTTCTTCGATTGATCCCAGCGGGCTCTTCTCGAGAGGAAAATCAATTAATCGAGGCAGCTCGCTCTTGGACACTGGTCCTTGGAACGAGAAGAATCCGAACCACAGCGGGCGTTCTACCCAGAAGAGATCTTCGGCCTGCGCTGAGCAGAACGGGAGCAGGACAGCCCAGACGAGCAAAGACAAGCGCCCGATCTCGGAAGGACCCGACCGCCGCCCGAACAAGCTACGAAAAGTTTCGACACCCATCTTGGTTCCTTGACGAAGTTGAGAGCTCTGAAAAAGCTGTCGTCCGAGAGGCTTCGCCGCCTGACGACCGCTTTGCGCGGCTCTAAAACATTATGCGAGCTGTTCGATTGCGGGTTGCTTCTTCGCTGCTATGTCAGAACACGCTTTGAGTTGCCGCGCTATCTGAAAGGCGCCGACCACTGCACCAAAACATGATGGGTATTGAGACGCGGCGAGCCACAATATTGTTAGCCGTTACTTGGAAGTGGGGTTTGCTGGGCTGCGAGTGACTGATGGTTAGAGGTGTCGTTTCGAGAACGCTCTTCCGGACCCTGATTTGAGGTAACGTTCGAAAGCACATGCTTTAGCGTCGTCTCGGAAGTAGACGGCGACTTCCAACTCCCATGGTCGATGTTTACGCGTTGTTTTGCATTCGCCGCGATTGTGTTGGGCGAGACGGTTTTTTAGATTGTTGCACAACCCGGCGTAATTGCGGTTTGGATCGGCGATACTGCGAAGAAGATAGACGATATGCATGTGGGGAGCTCCGAGTGGGTAATCGGAGTCTGGGGTTGCTTCGTTGCGGGTTCGTGTGTTGGGCGCGTTCGTGCGTGCCGACTTTGCTCCCTTTGGGAGCTTGTCGGGTGCGTTGGCGCATTCGCGCGTGCCGACTTTGCTCCGTTTGGGAGCTTGTCGGGTGTGTTGGGCGCGTTCGCGCGTGCCGACTTTGCTCCCTTTGGGAGCTTGTCGGGTGTGTTGGCGCATTCGCGCGTGCCGACTTTGCTCCCTTTGGGAGCTTGTCGGGTGTGTTGGGCGCGTTCGCGCGTGCCGACTTTGCTCCCTTTGGGAGCTTGTCGGGTGTTGCCCCGCCCCCCGTCCTCCTTCGCTCCTGCGGAGCTACGGCGGGACACCCCGCCTTCGCGCTAGGGCGCTACGGGGACGAGCCCACTTTTGCTCGCTGGGTTAGTCAGCGGCGGGGGTGTTAGGGTGGGATGGGATTGTTTGTAGTGCTTATGCGAAGGGAGGGCGAGCAAAAGGGGGCTCGTCCCCGTAGCGCCGTAGGCGCGAAGGTGGGGTGGATGATGGGACTTGAACCCACGACCACAGGAGCCACAATCCTGTGCTCTACCAACTGAGCTACATCCACCACAGAGGAAGGACGAAAATGCTCAAATTATAACTGCATGTCAACCATCTGATTTCTGAGGTAAAGCCCTCCGTCGTGGCAGAGCACCGCTCCACTTAGCTCCAACCCTCCAAGGATTGCGAGGAGTTGTGGCGTTGAGAATCCTGTCTTCTCGAGTAAACTATCAAAATCGTAGAGAGTCGTATGGTCCAACAGATTGAGGACCGTCTCTTCTTCGACCGTTCGCTTGGGTTGAGTTGTGGTCTGACTCGCTGGTGCTTCTGATGTTTGCGCGTGTTTATCCACGTCTCGTCGTTCCAGTCTGAGAGAGCTTAACTTCTGTTTCGGAAGTGAACCGATCACATCGGCGAGCTCGAGAAGCATCGTTGCGCCGTCGCGGAGTAAGCGGTTTGTTCCGCTGCTCGAGGGGGCTCCGAGTGGGCCTGGGACTGCGAGGACGTCCCTTCCCTGCTCTGCCGCGCATCTTGCTGTGATGAGTGACCCACTCCGTTCTTCCGCTTCCACGACGATCACGGCATCGCTCATTCCGCTGATGACTCGGTTACGCTCGGGAAAATGACGTTTGGCGGCCGGTTCGTCGAGCCCGTATTCGCTGATGAGGGCGCCGCCGTTTGCCACCAGATCTTCGGCAAGTGCGCGATGGGCTGCCGGGGTCACGTTCAATACGCCTGAGCCGAGCACCGCGACACCCGGATGAGCTTCGTCCGTTCGGCATTTACTGCCTGCTATCGCTCCTCGGTGAGCCGCGGCGTCGATGCCGTAAGCGAGACCGCTAGCAACGACAACCCCTCTTTCGGCGAGCGCTCCGGCGTATTGCTCTGCAATCTGCAAACCGTACTTACTCGCACGCCGCATTCCCACTATCGCAACTGTCGCGCGCTGTATCAGCTTCCCACGCAAGAACAGAACGAGCGGCGGATCCGGAATTGAGCGGAGGTCTGCCGGGTAGCATTCGTCGAAGATGCTCACCACATGAACCCCAAATCGCTCTGCGCGCTCGAGCTCTCGCTCTGCGTTGGTAAACGAATCGCGATCAAGCGCAGCGATGAGCGGTCTGATCCCGTCGCCCGCGCATCCATTATTGAGAAATTGACGAGCCGCGAGACGAGCCCGGTGAAGACTCGTCTGACCGGAGAGCCGGATCGCCATCAGGAGTTTTCGCAGCGTATCTCTGTGCTCTTTCTCCAGTTGGCCGACTTCTAATGATTTCAAGGAGCACCTCCGCGATTGGGCGCGCGGAGCCTGCGCGTCCGTTATGAGAATCGTGAAATCCGGACGTTCGTTTCGCATTTGCGCAAAACGGCTATGTAACCGTCTGTAAAGCATAACGATTTCGACCGTCGTTTAGGCTTCAGGTTTTTCTCGAAGCGGGCCGTTTATTCAGTCTGGGTAGGTGTTTAGGGTTCGGTCACGATTCGGACTTATGCCGAAATTCATTGTCATACTTCACGATGCGCAAGACGGCTCTCAAGCGGGGCGCGCCGAGCTGAAGCTCCAGCTGATCGAGCATCTGCATCTGTCGGAGAAGACTGTCGACGGGATCTTCGAGTCGCTGCCGGTCATTATCAGCAGTGATCTCGATCAGAAAACAGCCGAGCGCTACGCGGAGACTCTCGAGGGCCTCGGCGCCGTGGCGGAAGTGATTGAGCAAGCCGCACCCGTCGAAGCGCCGCCCGTGACGAAGCCGATCGAACCGGCGCCGTTACCTGAAGCCGGTGCCGACCACAATCTGGAAATCGATGACCTCGAGCGCATGCTCGAAGATGCGCTTGCAGCGTCTGAAGAGCCCTCACCCGTCGATGCCGCTTCGACTCTTGCAGCGCTCAATGAGAACGCAGATCAGGAGCTCAACGCCGCCGACTGGCATCTTGGCGATCTTACGGTTGAATCAGAGGAGCAGGTCGCGGTTGGAACCTCCGGCCCAATTTTTGCGCTCGAAGAAGAACGGAAGGTCGACGAGCGCAGACCCAGCATTCTCGACGACCTGATTACGTTCGAATCGGGCAGCGCCGAACCTGAACGCACGCCGATTCCGGAGTCGGTATTGCCTGAGCACCAGTTAGAAAGCGCACCTCGGGCGAGCGAAGAAGCCATTGCTTCGACAGCCGGCCAATTCGGAGATTCCGGCCGGAATCCTGCGTTTGCAAGGCCGGTGCAGGTCGACTCCCCGGAGCCGATCGTGCCACCGCCCGTGACATACAGCGGAAGTCGGCCGGGTGTCGTTCAACGCACAAAGCACCTCTTTGGAGCTTCAACGGCGCTCCTCTTCGCCGTAGTGCTCGTATTCGGCTCAGCCGCCCTCTATGCAATCACTGGGCAAGAGGGACAGCGGATGACGATCTCTTTTGACATCGGCGCGTTGCTTCGCGAGCAGGCCGCAATCTTCGGCGGCGACGAGCAAGTGGAGGTTCACATGCCGGTAGTGACCGGCACCTGGCAGGGCTCTCTCAGCGAGTCCGCGAGGAAAGCAGACGCTCGGGTCACGGCGCTCGACGAAGAGCTCTCACTGGCCTCGTTTCACGCTACCGCCGATCAACCTCCGCCGCTCACTCAGGCTGAGTTCGTTGCAGGCAAAGCACCTCCGGTATGGCTTCGCCGGGTTGATGTCGAAAATCTGCGTCCGCAGATGGGGCCTGATCAGCTCCGACCGGCGACGGACCACGCCTTCCTGCTCTCCGGGATCGGCAAAGCTTATCTCGAAGATGCGAAGGGCAGCGGTCGCGTTTCGGTGCGCGTTCGCGTGTTGCTCGAAGGTGCACCCGATAAAAAAGATGCGCTCGTAGCCCGTTGGATGGTTACTCGATTCTCAGAACCGGCAAGCTTTGATGAGCCGGAACAGCTTTCGCGGATCAACGCGGGCGACTTTTCCGTCCTTTTTCATGGGGCTCTAACGCTGGAGCGAGAGGCCGCTCCGAATTCAGCGTCGGGAGCCCCACGTCCTGAATCCAATCCAGCGAAGTAAATACACTCCACTCGACCTTTGCTTGCAGCTGTAGCGGGCAGTGTTGTAGAAATTGTTCGAATCAAAAGACTAGAAAGATTATGCCGAAAGGAATCCTCCCTGCCCGTAAGACCAAGATCGTCGCGACAATTGGTCCAGCTTCCAACTCCCGCGAAACAATAGCCAGGCTGATTGAATGCGGCATGGATGTAGCGCGCCTCAATTTTTCGCACGGTACGCATGAGGAGCACAGCCAGGTGCTGCGTCTCATCCGTGAAGAGGCCGAGCGGCTCGACCGCCACGTCGCGGTCTTCCAGGATCTTTGCGGTCCGAAAGTTCGGATTGGCGAGCTCGAAGGCGGCGAGGTTCTCCTCTCCGACGGAGGGACGGTTTGTCTACGCTTTGCGGACGGCAGCATCGGCTCTGCGGAGCGGCTTTATGTCGAGGCTTTCAATCCAGCGATGGTGATGCGTCCCGGAGAGAAGGCGCTGCTCGCGGACGGGCGAATCGAGCTGCAAGCAGTGAAGGTCACTGTTGAAGAAGTCGAGTGCGTCGTGAAAGCCGGAGGTCGGCTCCGTTCGCGCTCAGGAATCGCTGTCCCGGAATCAAAGCTCGAGCTTCCCTGCCTCACCGAGAAAGACAAAAAGGATCTCGTCTGGGCGGTTGAGAACGATCTCGACTACATTGCGATCTCTTTCGTCGGCTCGGCGAACGATGTTTTTGATCTCAAACGCGAGCTCGATGCTCGTGGAAGCTCAATCCCTGTGATTGCGAAAATCGAGCGCGCGAGCAGCCTGGACCATATCTCTGCCATCGTAGAAGCGGCTGACGCGGTCATGGTTGCGCGAGGCGATCTTGGCCTCGAGTTGCCTCTCGAACGAGTTCCAAGCGCTCAACGTCTGATTATCGAAACTGCGAATTTCAATGGAACTCCAGTGATCACAGCGACGCAGATGCTGATGTCCATGGTCAAGGAGATCCGCCCGACTCGAGCAGAAGTGAGCGATGTGAGCACAGCTGTTCGTGACGGAACAGACGCAGTGATGCTTTCCGATGAAACTGCGATCGGATCACATCCGGTGGAAGCGGTCCAAGTGCTTTCCCGCATCGCGCAGGAAGCCGAAAAAGAATCTCATTACGAACGGTACAAGCCTCGTTTGAAAGGTTCCGACCGCGAAAAGGTTGCGGACGCCGTTTGCTATGCCGCTGTAAATGCTGCTGACAAGATTTCAGCTTCGGCTGTTCTTGCGTGTACACAGTCCGGATATTCAGCTCGCCTCATGTCGAAGTATCGCCCGCAGCAGATCTTGTTCGGTGCAACTTCGGAGCGCAAAGCGCTGGCGCGCATGGCGCTCTACTGGGGAGTGGAGCCCCTCTTCATCAAGCTCGAAGATGGAAGCGCTACCGAGGACGAAGTGTCCCAGTCGATGATCACAGTTCGCGAGCAATACGGCATCAAGCCGGGTTCGCGAGTCGTGGTCACAGCAGGACTGCGTGCTAAGAAATCAGGTTCGACGAGCATCATGGAGATTCGCGAGATTCCGCGAACCCGATAAGCGAGACGGACCCTTCGACGCTGCCGCGGCGAGCCGCTCCAAACTTGGACGCGAAGCTCCGCGAGCGGCCCCACGCACTATTCCACCCGCGCAAAACCCCCCGCGCTCTTTTGGGCGCAAAAAATAGGGCCAAACGCATTTTATCGTGATGGCGAGAAGATGTGCGAAAACAGCCGCTGCGTTGCGCAGAGGAGCTGTTACGCCGCGCGCTGAAGCTCTTTGGAGTTCAGGCGCTCAACGGTCGTGCAGAGCTGCTCTGCGAGCTCGCCAACATCGAACGCCCAAAAGAGCGATGCCTGCTCCGGATTGCTGAGCAGTCGGTCGAGTGCAGAGTTCGTTTCAGCTGAACCGGGAACCTGAAGATGAACTGCATCGCCCATTCCCGAGAGTCGGCAGCCGCGGCCGTTTTGAAAAATTTCGAGTGAACGCTCTTGGACGAGCGCCGGTACAGGCCCGATATTCTTGAGCGGGATTCCCTGTTCTTTCAGCGACAGCACACACGCAATCGAAAGAATGTCGACGAGACGGTAGCAGCGGCGCTTGCGGCGAAAAGTTTCGCCGGTCGGTCGAGCAACGCCGACCTGATTGAAAAATGTGAATTGTGACAGAACCAGCCGTCTATGAGGGAAGAGCTCCTGAAGAAGTCGTCGAAGCTCGGTGGCAGTGTATTCGCTGTATAACATTGTGTTTGTACCTATACGTTGGAAGTTCATTTGCGAACAGCCGAACGACTTCAAGTGAGTGATAGGATAACGAAGAGGTAACTCTCTGGAAAGATGAAAAATTTGTCGCCTTGCTTCCAGCCGATCGGTTCGGTTATGGTAGCCGAGACGTGTGGTTGGGCGTAAAGCTGAGTAATATCAATATCTTAGCTCGTGCGCGCCGCGGTCTCGCATGCTTCGTGGAGATCGGTGCTTGGAGTTTGTTTTGTTCATTGGAGTGAGCTGATGTCGCAGTCTGTCCGTTTGTTGTCTGAAGATGAGAGTGCTGCCGCTGCCGAAGTTTCGGTTGAGACCATCCGCAAATATCGCGATTGCGGCTTGCTTGATCCCGTGCTGAAGGACAACCAGACCTATTTCCAAGAGGTAGACATTCAGACCCTGTTCTTCACGAAGTTCCAGCGCAAGAACGGAGAAGGCTCTGAAGCAACAGCGACTTCCGGCGCCGCTCAACCAGCTTCGAACGAGCCACGTCAAGCGGCTCCGCAGACCGGCGCGACCACCTCGGCCGCCTCTGATGTTCGTCTAAATTCTACGTCTCAGCCGACTGTCGCGTCGTCTCCAGCGGCCGCTGCGCAGCCGGCTCCAGTTTCGAACGGTGGTGAGCCCTCCGTTGCGGCCGTGGCAGTTACGCCGTCTGCAGCCTCTCCGCAAACTTCTATGTCTCCAGCTTCAGATGGGTCGAAATCTTCTTCCTCGAGCGCTGTAACAGGGCCGGCCGAGGCGACTGCGATTCCGACCTCGCAGCCGAAGTCTGCTGATTTGCAGCCCGCAACTGCGGCGAAATCAGCTTCGGAAAGCGTTGCAACGGCTTCGGGCTCGACCTCGACAAGCGGCGACGCAGCTCGTTCCGAGAATCCTCGTTCCGAGAACCTTCGCACTGAGAACGTTCGTTCCGAGAACGTTCGTTCCGAGAACGTTCGCACCGAGAGCATCCGTCCCGAAGTGGTCGAAAGCGCAAGCTCTTCAAAGCCGTTTGAGTCCGACGAGGACCAGGCTGGACCAAGCTCTGCTTCGCTCAGTTCGTCTGAGCTGATTGAGCTCAATAAAAGCCTCCGTGACCAGATACAGATGATGCGTGAGGAACGTGACTGGTTACGGGACCGGATCGAGAAGCTCGAGTCTCGCTCAGAACGCGAACAGATGTTGCTTCTCTCCGAGAGCGAAAACGTCCGAAAACTTATTAGCGCCACGCAAAAGTCGTTCTGGCAGCGCGCCCTGCCCTGGCTCGGCGACAACAAAAAGTAATTGCCTCCATCAGGAGGCTGAGCTTCGCTGCGAGATTCAGTCTTCGCCGCGGCCGCGTAGCGCCTTTGAGCTCGTCAGCGACCGTGGGCTCTGCTTCGCGCGCGTAGTGTGGAGGCTGCGAGGACACGCGCGCGCGTGTCCGTTAGCGCGCACTTCATTCCATCCCGAGTTTTAGCAGAGCCGAATGGTTTGAGCCTAGAAACACTTCGGGGCCTGTAAACCGCATCGAAATGCGATTTAGCAGGCCCCGAAGCAGCATCCTTAGATCGAGCAGCGAGCTGCTCGGCTAGAGATTACTTAGCGGCTGGCGGAAGGTCCTTCGCGTCTGCAGCAGCAGTTGCAGGCGCCGGTTGGCCTTCGCCCTGAACAGAGAACTGAACGCGGCGGTTTGCAGCGCGCGCCCAATCTTCTTCTTCAGTAAACAGCGGCTTTCCTTCGCCAAAGCTTACCGGAGTCATACGCTGAGAATCGATACCGAGCTCAGTCAGCTCTTTCGTGACAGTGTCTGCGCGGCGTTGACCGAGCTTCATGTTGTATTCGTCAGTTCCGATGTAATCGGTGTGACCTTCGACGACTACTTTGAGGCTCGGAACTGAACCGAGAAGCTGAGCTACCTGGCGAACGCGCGCCTTACCGAGGTCATTCAAGCTCGACTTGTTGAAGTCGAAGGCGATGTCCGGGAAGTACACTTGTCGCTCGCTCGCGTTG
Source organism: Bdellovibrionota bacterium (assembly GCA_046328905.1). Taxonomy (GTDB): domain Bacteria; phylum Bdellovibrionota_C; class UBA2361; order SZUA-149; family CAZDWZ01; genus JAXLVP01. The sequence goes on along the minus strand of JAXLVP010000001.1, from coordinate 628,905 downwards.
AGAGCGCCAGCATCGCCTTCCGGCGCCTTGTCGGTATGTCCGCCAATGGCATTGTAAGGAGGAAGCTGATGGCAGTCAGGAATCTTGTCCGTGTCGAAGAAGCAAAGCGGCTCGCGGAAATCGAACGGCTCACGGAAACCGAAGAAGCTCTTCGTGAACCGTGTGCTGCCGGCGAACGCGCTGAACGGGCGATAAATCGCTTCGCGCATTACCCAGCCGACAGGATGAAGAATGTAAGCGACGGTGCGGAGCGGGTGCGACTCGCTCTCTCTCCAGCGTGGAGAGGTGTGATACGTGAAGATCCCGTTGTCGCGGGGCAACAGGTCCTGAGCTGACGCGGATGTCGCAGCAGACACGGAACCGATTAAACATGCAGCTAGCAAAACAGTTCTTTTTGCGCTCATCGCGGCAAGACCTCAATTTTTGTTTTTAGCAGTAAACAAAACAGCAAGAAATCGATACAGCAGCCATGACTTTAAGCAGCTGACCAGCGGCTCCCCCAAAAAAGCCGCTAATAACCTGGCTCTTAACAGTTCGATGCGAGTTTCGCAAAGGAAATCTCTGAATTCATAGAACTTTATCTAACCTAAAGTTATCCCGGGAGTGTCAGACAGCCGACATGCCCGATGCGCTCTAGTCGTTCTTATAGCGGTTGGAACGCAGTCCAACTTTACCTAAATCAAATGATCGAAAAGGCCGATCTACAAGTGTCGGATAAACCTCCGAGACGAGTGCTATTTCTAATCTGAACAGTCATGAACAGCGCGACGCGGGACACTGTCAGCGGTTATCTTCAGGCGGCCACTATCGGTATGGCCTCGGTAATCGCACTGTACTTCGCTGGTTCAGTTTCGAGCGTCGAGCCCGAGATTTTTCCAGCGCTGATTCTCTACTTCTCTGCCCTAGTCTATCCGCGTTTCCAGCATGCGCTCGCACTGCTGATATTTCTGGTCGTAGCGCTGTTTTTCAACCACCTGGAGCCGACGTTTGGAATGCTGCGTGTGACCGTCTTTGCGCTCGTGCTCAGCTTCAGTGGGTCGAAGCGGTTTGGTTTCTCCCCAGCAATTTTGCTCGGCGCGCTGTGGGAGCTAACCTTGCTTGCCCCCACCTTATCGGTCGGTTACGTGGTCCCTCCGTTTGATGCCGCTCTTGTCAGCACAATGGTCACCGAGATCGTCGGACTGGTGATCGTATGGTTCATTGCTGCATCTCCACCCATTCGGGCGCTCTGCCCTGCTCCACGGTTGAAGCAGCGCCATCTCTTCGTTCATTTACTCATGATACCGCTTTTCACCGTGCCGGCGGCGACGCTTTACCTGATCTCATTTTGGTCAGGCCTTTCGCCCAACGCCCTCATGCTGAAATATCATCTCGTGCAGGAGCCGATTATCTTCGGGTGGTTCTCTTTGATGCTTGCCGGCATGCTCCTCACTGCGCTTATCGCGAGCATCATTGTAGAAAGCATTGATACCTACATTCTCGCAGCAACTCCCCTTCCGCTCGCCGGGGGAGAACAAGCTTATTCGTCCGTGTTCTCCGATGCGCAGGACGTGCTCACTCGACTTCGCCACGACGCCGACGAGCTCATCGCGCTTCGCCGAATTTTCGGAGAGATGCAGACCGGGCTTGAGGTCGAGCTTCCGAACCTCGCGCAGACGTATCGGGCCCTGGAGAAGAGCTCCGAAGTCCTCAGCCATGCTCCGGACGGTTGTATCGCAATTATTCCCGGCGGCCAGGTCGTCTCGGCCAGCGCAGGTCTCGAGCGCCTTCTTTCGCTGCCCAAGGCAGTTCGGATTGGCGATCACCTTGAAGACATCTCGACCGGAAACAGCAAATGGGCAGCTGACGTTCTCACGATCGTGCGTTGGGCCATCGATCACTATGAAGAGCTGCTGAAGCGCGGAACGCGTGACACGCAGACTCAGACTGTGAATGGCGACTACCTTGAAGTCACGATCAAAGCATGGCGCTTTGGCGCCCACTTCAAGGATCGGAAGGGACCGGTGATCGTGGCGGCTTACCTCCGGCGGCGCAAAGATCGTCGGGAGATGCAGCTGCAGCTCCTGCAACCGGGCGAGTTCGAGCGAATCGGCAGCGCGGCAAACGAGCTTTTACAGAGTCTCGAAGATCATATCGCCGCCGTCAATGAACCGCTCTCGCTGCTTGTCACGAAATTTCAGAACGGGCTCGATGCTGCCGGACGTCCTCTCGGATCGAGCGCCGCAGGTGGAGAGATCTCTCAGCTCCTGATGGAGGTGGTGAAGGTATTTCGCCGATTCACATCCGAGATTGAGGAGCAGGGCCGAAACGTTCAAGCGCTGCGGAGCACTGTTGAGAAAGTTGACCTCGGCGCGGCACTGGAGCAAACCACCAACTATCTGTTGGAGCTGCTCGGCTCGGAGCGTCGGATCCGATTCAGCCGAGGTGGCGGGAACGGGACGTCGACGGAGTCCGCGGCCTCGACTCAAGCGATCACTGTACGCCTTCCATTGGCCGAGATCTTTGGGTTTCTCAACTACTATACGCTCTTTCTCCGGTACGTGATTCCGCTCGCCAGAGATTTCAGCCTCCAGCTCGATTATGAGCAGATCGGGACGCGGACCGCCTCTTTGTTGAGCGGCTCGATCCCGGGCCGTTATGCTCGCTTGACGCTTCGCCACTCGGGGCAAAGCATCACATCGAACGTGTTGTCGGCGCAGCAGGACCCGACGTACGTCTTGAACGCAGAGTCGACCGATTCGATCGGTTCAGCGCTGTATTTCCTGACACGTCAGGTAAAGCGCTTAGGGGGGTTCGCTTCGATTCAAAGCTCGCCCGCCAAAGGCACTGACGTATCGATCTATCTGCCCGTCGAGATCGGCTCGCCGAATCGGCTGTCGAAACGGGAGCTCAAGAAAATTGCATCGACGCTCGGAACCGGCGTTGCGTCGAGCGCGACCCAAGTACTCATCGTTTCAAATAACGAGACGAGCGCGGCTCATCTCTCGGGCTTGATTGATGATATGGCGCTGCAGCCGATCGTGCGAAAACCGGCGGAGCTCCTTCGCGACATGGTGACGCCACTGGAGTTCGATGGAACAGGCTTCGGGGGCGAATCGGGCGCAGGTATAGATTTGGGTTCGAACGGTGAGACGCTCTCGATTGAGCCGCGGCAACGGATCGATTTCTCTCCTTTCTCGCTCCTGATCTTCGATAACGCTATCGCCGATTTCGGGACGTTGACCTTGATTGACGAGCTCGAGAAGGAGAATCCCTCGGTCGCAAAAATTCTGCTTCTTGATCAGGATGACACCGAGAAGTCGCAAGCGCTCAGCAATTGGATTACTGTCTTCAAGCCGATTGAGGATATGGCGCTTTGCGAGAAGATTCATGACGCGTTGAAAAACGCGATACGAATTCAGGAGTCGCTCGTGGTGATTGAGGGCAATGATTCCCTGCGCGGCTCAGGCTTTTCTTGAGCGTTCCGTCAGACCCCTTTCGGATCAATACGGGGTGATACGCTTGTCAGCCTCGTTACCGTAGGCATTGATTCCACCTCGGAGGTTCTTGAGGTTTGTGAGCCCTTGTGACGCCAACCACTCGATGGCTATGGCACTCCGCTTACCGCTGCGACAGTAAACGACAACGAGCTCGGCGCCGTTGTTCGAGAGCTCTCGTATCTCATCCAGCCGATCAGCGATCGACATCATTGGAATGAGCACTGACCCACGCAGTTTTACGAGCTTATGCTCCTCCGGTTCGCGAACGTCCAGCAGTTTGGGATGAGGGCCGTTTTTGAGCAGATGATGGAGCTCGAGCGGAGAGATCTCTGGAACAGACGACATGACGGTTGCTGAAGCTCCTCAGCTCCCATTTCGCCCGGCTGCTAAGCGTAGATGTATCGCCGCTATTCTGCGGCAACGGGGCGAATGGGGAAATTGCAGTCGCCGGCGGATGAGCGCCGGCGAACAACTGGTTAGCTAAACGAATGGCCGCAGCCGCAGCTGCGTTTGGCGTTCGGGTTCTTGAACTTGAAGCCGGACCCTTGCAGCCCGCTCACGTAGTCAATCTCGGTGCCTTTCAGATACTGCAGGCTTGCCATGTCGATGTAGACTTTCAGTCCGCTCACCTCGAGAATGGTGTCTCCCGGGCGTGCAGATTCGGCGAAATCGAGAGCGTACTCGAGCCCCGAGCAACCGCCGCCGCGCACAGCAACGCGCAGACCGTGGTTCTCAAGGCCTTCTTCGGCAAGAGCCTTTTTCGTCATCTCGATTGCTTTCTCAGTCAGCACGATCGGTTGGGTCGATGCGAGAGCGGCTTCCGCTCCAACTCCGTCACCGGTCTGCTCCATGTTGTTTGACATAATGTCTCTCAGTTCAGGTGTTCACAGTGATATTGTATCGGATCGGCGCTGAGGTGGCGAGCCTGCCCCGATGCCGAACGCGGGCTACCGCAGAATCTCAATAAGATAAGGATGATATGGCGGCTGCGCAAGGAGCGGCAGAAAGGCCTTTCGACCGATCTGCCGTGGGCCGCTCGTAACATGCTAAGCCGCTGCCGCGTCTCGATAAATCGCTTGCATCGTGTGCAGCAGCTTAATCGCTTCGGCCTTCGGACGCTGGAATGCGTTCCGACCGACGATTGCGCCGAAGCTACCGCCGGCGGCGAGCTGCTTCGCTTCTTCAAGAAGCTCGTTGTCGCCCTTCGTCTCGCCGCCCGAGAAGATGACGATTCTGCGGCCGTCGAAGGAGCTGCGGATTACGTGAGCTGCCCGGTCCTTGAGAGTTTGTACCGGGATGTTCTGACTCTCGTAGACCTTCTTTGCAGCGTCCTGCTCGATGTGAGCTGTCGGCGGCTTGACCTTGATGATGTGTGCCCCGAGCTGAGCCGCAATCTGCGCTCCATAGGCGACTACGTCGATCGCCGTTTCGCCGTTCTTTGAAAGGAACTCGCCTCTCGGATACGACCATACGACGACCGCGAGGCCGGCGGCCTTTGCCTCTGCCGTGATCTCAGCGAGATCCTGATACATCTGATTTCGCTCGCCGGAGCCCGGATAGATTGTGTAGCCGATGGCGCTGCACCCGAGCTGGAGTGCGTCCATTACACTGGAAGTGACTGCCGGGCACGGGTTGTTCGTTTTGTAGAGACTGTCAGAGTTGTTCACTTTGAGAATGAGCGGCATCTGACCAGCGAAGTCCGCCGCGCCCGCTGTGAGAAAGCCGAGTGGCGCTGCATACGCGTTACAACCGGACTCGATGGCGAGCTCGAAGTGATACACAGGGCTATACGCCGGCGGATTAACGGCAAAGCTTCGAGCCGGACCGTGTTCGAAACCTTGGTCGACGGGAAGGATCACCATCTTCCCGGTGCCGGAGAGGTTTCCTGTGCAGAGCAAGCGTGCGAGGTTCATGCGGACACCCGGGTTCTCCGAGTGATACCAGCTCAGAATTTCCTTAACGCGTGGTGTGACCGGATTCTGAAAGGTGTTGTTGGTGGCCATGAAATTCTCCTTCGCTTACGCCAGTTCCGCGGGTCGTTATAACATCCGGCTGTAAAAACACCAATCTTTTCCCCGACCGAACGTTCTTTCGGTAGCGTGTTTGCCGCCTGATTTCGCGTGCGAGCAGCATCGACCGCCGTCACATTCTACCGGTTTCGGGTTGAGAAATCGCAAAAGCTTTTCCGATACGACGACGATAATAAAAAACAGCCCCCGATGCGCGCTCGGCTGCATCGGTACAGTAGGTGGTTTTGAATTTAACGCGGTTTGCTCGCAGTTCCATGGCACTTCGCTTCCGTTACGCAGTCCTCGTTTGTGCTCAGGTAGCACTTGCATGCGCCGTTTCTGCGGTCGCTCTGGCTGACTCGAACAAAGAGCCAACGCTCTCCACACCAAGGTTCACGCTTTTCTTTGACCAAGGTGACCAACGTTCGCCGGAAGATCCGCTCTTCGCGAAAAACGTAGCCGACCAAGCGATCAACATCTTGAACGACACCGCTGACGAGTACAGCCGCGTCTTTGGTGAGCGCCCAACCAACAAAGTTGTGCTGCGTTTTCTTTCCCCCGAGGAGTTCCGGCGTCAAACCGGGGCTCCAAGCTGGACGAGCGCGATGTTCTACCGTGGCGAAATCAGCATTCCGATGGTGAAGAGTCGCGGGATCAACGTGACCGAGCTGCACCGAGCGTTGCGCCACGAATACGTGCACGCCGTAGTTGCAGAGCTTTCCGATTACAAATGTCCAGCGTGGCTCGATGAAGGCGTGGCTCAGTTGCTCGAGGGGCAACCGAATCCCCTCCTCGGCCCCGCGCTGAGAAACTGGATCAAATCGAATCAGGCGATGCCGCTCGATTGGCTGCAGAACGGCTTTACGACGCTCGATGCCCAGATTGTCCCGGCAGCATACGCTCAATCGCTGTTTGCGGCTCGAACAATAGTCAATACGTATGGGTTTAAATCGATCGTGACCTACTTCTCGAAGCTACGAGAGGGAAAGACCGAAACCCAGGCATTCTCGTCGTCGTTCGGAGTCGATAAGAGAACATTCGAAGAGGCTTTGAACAGCCAGATCAAGTTCTGGGCCGCGCGCCCGAATCTCAATCCGTAGCTCACGCCGTTTCCCGTCTCGCTCGAGCCGCATGTTGGAGCTCGGTGCTTCGCCACCGCTCGTGCGGAATGTGACGTTTGCGCCGTGCTACGTAGGTCCAAAAAGAAACGGCCCGGAGCGGAAAGCTCGCTTTCCACCCGGGCCGCTTCGAGCCGAACCCACGCCGTTTCCGGCGGGGCAGTACCTCGGCTCAGCTTGGTTTCAGAGAACTTTTCCGATCATCCACAGCCGCCTTGTGAGCCGCAATTCAGGCAGCGATAGCACGCTCCTTGGCGGACCATCATGGAAGATCCGCAGGCCGTGCAAGGTGGAGCGTCGTCGCTAATCTGGAAAGCAAGCGCTTGGCTCAACCCGGTTTTCGCAGCTTTTGTAGCCCCGCCGTTTTCTGCTCGAGCGCTCCCGTTCACTTGGAATCCGATTGCCGAGTGAGCGCCTCCGGAAGCCTTCGATTCGACGGCCTTCTCTTCTGACTTGCCCTTCTCGCCGCTCTCGCTCTCGAGCGACATCACACCGACAGCGGCTTGGTCCTCCGGTGAGAGGAACTTCGCGGCCATCCAGCGGAAGATGTAGTCGAGGAATGACTTCGCATACGGGATCTGCTTGTTCGAGGTGAATCCGGACGGCTCGAAACGCATATGCGAGAACTTTTGGACAAGGGCCGCAAGCGGAACTCCGTATTGCAGCGCGAGCGAAATGCTCGTTGCGAACGCGTCCATCACCCCGCTCAGAGTCGAGCCTTCCTTTGCCATGACGATGAATATCTCGCCCGGAGACCCATCTTCGTACAAGCCCACCGTGATGTAGCCTTCATGGCCCGCGATGTTGAACTTGTGCGTGATCGCGTGACGCTCGTCCGGCAGCCGACGCCGAAGAATATTCGGATCAACTACGGTAGCGACTGCTTCAACCGCCTTCCCCGTATCTTTCTTCGTCGCCAGAGGTTGCGAGCGTTTCGAATTGTCTCGATAGATCGCAATTGCCTTGAGACCGAGCTTCCAAGCTTCGGTATACGCTTGGAAGATGTCCTCAACCGATGCGTTCTCGGGGAGATTGACGGTCTTGCTAATCGCTCCGGACACGAAAGGTTGGCTCGCCGCCATCATGCGGATGTGTCCGCTGTAGTGAATCGAACGCGTCCCCTTTACAGGTTTGAAGGCACAGTCGAATACCGGCAGGTGCTCAGCCTTGAGATCCGGTGCACCTTCAATTGTGTCGTGCTCGTCGATGAACTCGACAATCCGTTGCACCTGATCTTCGGCGTAGCCGAGCTTTCGAAGCGCCCGCGGAACGCTGTTGTTCACGATCTTGAGCATCCCACCGCCGACAAGCTTCTTGTACTTGACGAGCGCGATGTCCGGCTCGATGCCGGTGGTATCGCAATCCATGAGGAACGCGATGGTCCCCGTCGGCGCGAGCACCGTTGCCTGCGAGTTGCGGTAGCCGTGGCGCTCACCATAGGCGAGTGCTGCATGCCAAACACGCTTCGCTTCGTCGGTCAGGCTCTCCAAGCAAACAAGCGGGGGCAAAGCATCCGCTGCGTCTGTGTGCTTCTCGATGACCCGAAGCATGGCTTTCGCGTTTTTGGCATATCCCTCGAACGCGCCTTGCCGCTCGGCAAGTTTCGCGCTCATCAGGTAAGCCTCTCCGCAAAGGAGGGACATTACTGCCGCCGCAAGGTTCCTCCCCTCGTCCGAGTCGTAGGCGAGGCCGAGTGACATCAAGAGCGCACCCAGGTTTGCAAACCCGAGCCCGAGCTGACGGTATGCTCGAGCGTTAGCGCCGATCTTTTCTGTCGGATAGCTCGCGTTGTCGACCAAGATATCCTGGGCGGTGATCAAAACGTCTACGGTGTGAAGATACCGCTCGACGTCGAACGAACCATCGTCATTCAGGAACTTGAGCAGGTTAATGCTTGCAAGATTGCACGCAGAATCATCGAGGTGCATGTATTCGCTGCACGGATTGCTCGCGTTGATCCGACCGGAGTTCGGGCAGGTATGCCAATCGTTAATCGTCGTGTCGAACTGAAGACCCGGATCTCCGCAAATCCAGGTGCCCTTGGCGATGTCGTTCAGCAGGTCTCTCGCGTCGATCATTTCGCAGACGCTGTTATCAGTGCGCTTACGCGTTGCGAACTGCTTTCCCTGAACAGCGGCTTGCATGAACTCATCCGTCACTCGAACGCTGAGATTCGAATTCTGAAAGAACACTGAGTCGTATGCGCCGCCGGGAACGTTGAAGCCCCCGTTATATCCCTGCTCAATCAGCGCCCAGGCTTTCTCTTCCTCCGTTCGCTTCGCGTTGACGAACTCTTTAATGTCCGGATGTTCTGCGTCCAAAATCTGCATCTTGGCTGCGCGACGGGTTTTGCCGCCGCTCTTGATTGTCCCGGCCCACGAATCGAATCCGCGCATGAATGAGACCGGACCTGAAGGAATTCCACCCCCGCTCAGCAGCTCTTTGCTTGAGCGGATGTTGGAAAGGTTCGAGCCGGCTCCGGAGCCGTATTTGAAGAGCATCCCTTCGGCGCGCTGGAGGCTGAGGAGCGACTCCATCGTATCGTCTACGGAAAGAATGAAGCATGCGCTGCACTGCGGCCGCTCTTCAACGCCGACGTTGAACCAGACGGGAGAGTTGAAGGCCGCATATTGCTCGACCAGAATCGCGGTCAGCTCGTCGTTGAATGCGCGCGCTTGTTCGTCTGTCGTAAAGTAGCGATCCTTTCGCCCCCAAGCGGCGATTGTGTTCGAAACGCGGCCGATGAGTTGCTTTACGCTGCGCTCGCGGGCTGGTGTGCCGATTGTTCCGCGGAAATACTTGGAGACGACAACGTTTGTGGCCATTTGCGACCAAAACGAAGGCACTTCAATGTCTGTCTGCTCGAAAACTGTTTCGCCGCGCTCATTGGTGATGATGGCGCTGCGCTTGGTCCATTCAATCGCGTCGAATGGATGGATCTGCGGATCACTAAACATCCGGGGAAGAGAGATCCCTTCCTTTCTCTCGCTCGTACGCTTGAGCGCCGCTGTTTTGCGTTCCGTTGTATCCAGATCCAAGTTTGCACTCATAGTCGTCTCCCTGTGGTTCCTGCTGCCGTTGCTGTTCTAACGAATTTTCCCTGAACTTTTTCTCTGAGCTCTTTCGCTCAACATTTTCGCTGAGCTTTTTGCCACTCGCATCGAGTGATCCGAATGTCCCACTCTTGTGTTGTTGGTGCCCGACTCCTCCCTTCAGACGTCGACTTCAAAGTGTCGAAGGGTGCCGAACGCTTCCCGGCTTCACCCCTCCTCGTGTCCCCACCCGGAGCTCGGCGACTGCGCTCGCTGCGTCCGAGCTCGCTACTCGAGTCGTGCCTTACTCAATTCGCAGAGGAGCGGCTCACCCGCTCCGGTACAAAGCCTCCTCGACGCGAGCTCGGAAATCGGCTCGCCGACTCCGCATCTCCTCGTCATCGCCTCGTCATCTACTCGTCCTCGCCTGGTCACCCCTCGTCGGGCTTTCCCTACCAGAGGGACCCTACCCTTCTCCCCCTTCCACCACGAAGAATACCCACCAAAATTGCCGTTTAAGCGACTTCTCTCTCGAGATCCTTCTACCCACGGGTTCACGCAAGCTCTCTCAAGCGCGCCAACTCGGCGGACTCGAAAAACCCAAATGGGCAACGCAATGCCCCCCTTGGACGACTCGGCGCCCGTTCGGCGGCTCTACTGCTGCTCAACCGAAAAAACTGGTGAATTTCCAGAGGGTTAACCGCGAAGCGACTGGGCTGTTCGCGCCCTCTGATGATTCAAATTCTTACTCGCTCGCCCGAAACGCGTCAATCTAATTTCAGCCGCAAACCACAACATATTGTATCAACTGCCGAATATTTTTTCTATATGTTGTGATTGATGGTTAGGGAGCGTGAGGAGATTACGACAAGATAGCGCGGACTGTGCGAGGCCCCAGTGGAGGCTCAAGCGGAGGAAGAGTACCGCTCCGCAAAAACGGCGCCGAAGGGCGCTTCGGCCTGATCCGGATCAGGTCGGGCAATGGAGTATTCTTACTGGTCGCCGTTTCATCCGACAAGTAGAGTACACCAAGATTTGAAAATTTTTCTCCCACGTCACCTGCTTTCGCAGCGCTCGGAAACAGCGGTATTTCGACCTACGTCGAGCGTCGGCTCCTGTGGCAACACGACCGGAGTAAAACGCTGCAACGAGTGCGCGGATTGTCCGAGCAAACGATACACCTCGTCCGCGTTTCGGTAGGAATACTCGAGCGCGACAAGAAACCAGCACTGCGCCGCCGGAACCTCCAAAGCTAAGGCTCGAATGATGATAGATTCGCTCTGAGCGCGCTCAGACGTGTTTCAAGGGCGCAACAGGCCGCGTCGTTGTGAGAAAATATTCGGGTGGAAATCGTCGTCAGCTTCCGCTGCGCTCGATGCGCACCGGAAAATTGAACGCGAGCCACGTGTTTCCGCACGATGAAGCGAGCAGCGCATGCTGGATCGCGGGCGCGGGAACACGCGCCGAGGTGCGCAGTTGCCTCGATGAACGACACGTAGCGGTGACATCGCCGTTAGAGCAGAGCTCAATTGACTTGGCAGAGGAACCCAACGAAAGGAAGCCAAAGAGTGGCAGCGAAAGCGAGGTGAACGCGACGTTTAATGAAAGCGTGTAATGAAAGTGAGAGAGTGCGGAAAAAGGGAGTGAAAGAGGAAAAGAGTGAAAGAGGAAAAGAGTAAAGAGGAGAAACGAGTAAAGAGAAAGGGTGTGAGAGAGTTGGATGCGGGGGGTGGATTTGAACCACCGACCTCCGGGTTATGAGCCCGACGAGCTACCAGACTGCTCTACCCCGCGGGCAGATAATGAACACTTCACCAGGCATTGTCAACTAGCCTCTGTCGAAGGAACGTAAAGGTTGCTTGAAAGCGACGTTTCGCGACCGGTCGCTACTTGCGTGCGCGTTTGGGAGCGCCGGTTTTGCGACTCTCTGGGAACTCGATTTTTCTCAGATCGCCGGGGCGAAGTCGTCCGAGGTCAAATTCTCCGTAGCGAACTCGACAGAGTCGAAGAACTGAATGTCCGACCGCAGCAAGCAAGCGCTTGACGAAATGCTTGCGGCCCTCCTGAACAGTGATCTCGAGATAATCGCAATAACCCGGCGAGCGACGGATACCGATTCTTGTCTCGAACAGCGCTCGGCTGATTTTTGTCACTCGGGTTGCGGCGCCGCGTCCATCTTCGAGATGAACGCCTCTCAGCAATCGCTCGAACGTGTCGTCACGCACTTCGCCGTCAACCTGTGCCCAATACACTCTCGGCTCTTCGTATCGTGGGTGAAGCAATCGCTCGGCGAAGTCTCCGTCGTTCGTGAGCAGCAGCAATCCGCAGGCGTCAAAATCAAGCCGCCCCACGGGAAAGGTCTTCTCCGGAAGCTGCCGTGCATAGTCGCCAAGAGACGGTCGACCCTCCGGATCGCTCATCGTTGTTACGACGTTGAGCGGTTTGAAAAAAAGATAGAGCGATTTTGTTTGAGGGCTCACCGTCCGACCACGAACGGATACCATGTCTTCTTCAGGATTGACCGTCGTGCCCAGCTCCGAGACGACTCTCCCATTGACGCGGACGACGCCCTCCAGGATCAGCTTCTCAGACTCTCGGCGCGATGCCACTCCGGATTGCGAGAGGTATTTATGCAGCCGAACGGCATCGGAGCTTGATTTTCTGTGTGCCGCATCGGCCCGAGAAGCTGCACCAGATGTCGGGCCGCGCCGCTTTGGGTGTTTGCGCCTCATGCGAACGGGAAGCCGTGACTGCTCAGCCCCAGAGTCGGATTGAGGTTCGCTCTTGTACCTCTGAGCCAGGCGACTCGCGAACGAGCTCTGTCCTCGCTCGTGGGTCGGGCCGCTGCGGCGGTCGGTGCCTGAGGAACGAGAAGGTTTCGCGCTGCTCCGTGATTCCCCGCCCCTTTTTGGCTCGCTCGATTTTGGGGCGACGGCAGTACCGCCGGTCTGTCCTACGCGCTTGCCATGCGACGAACGCCGTCGGTCAGTTGGCGCTTTTCGGCTCTTGATTCTCTTTTCATCGGATGGAGCGCTCGATCGGTCCGCGGCGAATTTCGAAGATCGTGATTGTTGCGAACCGGATTTTTGGTCGGCCCGGCGTGTCGGCGCGTTGCGCCCTCGCTTGTCCGTGCTTTTGCTCCCCCGCCCTCCAGCAGCAGGTCCTGCGGCACTCCCCGAAAAACGGCGAGTGGATTTGGGTCCCCGAGAGCGTTCGCGACTCATTCTACGAGCTCGGCTTGCTCGAGAGATGCGGAGTCTGCACTATTGGCGCCGTTGATCGGCGCCGTGCTCGGTTCGCCTTCTTGATCGGCGTCCAGATTCTCAGCAGTATCGCTCTCCTCTTCATTAACGGCCTCGCCCGGCTCCTTCGCGAGCTCGAGAATCTCACGCACGGTCGGCAGCTCGGAAAGGTCTCGCAAGCCGAATTTTTCAAGGAACACGTTCGTTGTCCCGTAGAGGGCTGGCTGCCCCGGAGACGACTCCCGTCCGACGATGCGGATTAAGCGAGCATCAATCAGCGTTCGCAAGGTCGGCAATGCGTCGACTCCTCGAATGGCTTCGATCTCCGCTCGTTGAACGGGCTGTTTGTACGCGATCACCGCAAGCGTTTCCGCTGCAGCTCGGCTCAGACGTCGCGCCCGAGGAGGGATCAACCGCTGAACAACTCGGGCTGCACCCGGTACGGTTCGCAGTTGCCAGGCTCCGGCAATCTCTTGCAGCACAAAGCCGTGAAGCTCTTCCGTGAAGCTCTCCTTGAGCCGTTCGAGCTCAATTTCTACTGCTTCAGGCTGCTCGCGAGTCAGCTCGGCGAGGGTTTCCACCGTGAGCGGTTTTGGCGAAACAAAAAGCAAGCTGCCGAGCTGGGCAGAAAGCGGCAGCAACGCAGCGTCGGCCGCGAGATCGCCGTCACTCTGGTCACCGTCCTCGCTTCCTTCGCCCTCGCTTAATTCGACTCTTTGCTCCGAGGCGTCGCCGCTCGAAGCAGCTTCCTCATTTTGCGATTCTGGCGCGTAATTCTGCTCAACCGAGTCAACTTCGGTCTCGCTGTCTGCAGCGTCGACCGAGATCACTTCCTGCTCGATCTGTTCATTGAGAGCGACCTGCTCATCAGCTTCATGACCCACTGTTGCTGACCTCCTTGTAAATCGGCTTCTCTACCGCGTGCGAATGTTTGTCACGCTTGTATTTTTCAAAATCCACTACATTGCTTTCCGCGTCGGCGCTCGCAGAATGCTCGTCGCCCGCGGAACCATTGATGACGCCGTCATGCGGCGCGGACGCCGATTCGCTTTCCGGCTGAGCGTCGAATTCAGACGTGAATTGGTCAGGAGCCGCGATATTGTCCGCAGGCGCCATCTTGAGCTGAATCTCGATATCGGCCGCATCTTCCCGTTGAACGGCTGAGAGCAGGCCCCGTTTCATGAGCTCGAGCACCGCGATGAAGCTCCCGGTGATCACGCCCCGGTCAGCGGCAGAAAGCGTTCGATCCCCGACTTTTACCTCGCGGGTTCTTCCACCGGACTCGAGTCGAAGGAAGCCGCGAACGAATTCGCGAAAGCTACGACGGGTGCCCGCCTGGAGCTGCGATTCAATCGATTCTCCACCCGCTGCACCATTCAGCGCATCGACGATTCGCATCATGTAACTAACGACTGATATCGACTCCAGACGAATGCGGTAAGAGCTCATCGCCCCGCCTACACGTCGGATGAGCTTTCCAAAGAGCGAGGCCAGAGTGTTTACCTCTTCGGGCTCCGCAAGCATTTCGGGAGTGGGCAGAAGAGCCGCTCGGTCGTTTCTCGAATAGACATTGACGCCGAGCTGCGGAAGCTCGATGAGCGCTTGCGCTCGGGATTGGGTCAGCTGATACGCGCGCAGCTTTGCGCGGAGCTCTTCGTAGAATTTTTCGCTGTTCTCCTCAAGCTCTGTCGCGTCAGCCTCGTCGATCGCGGCCGCCGGCAGCAGAGAAGCGCTTTTGATTGACATCAGAGTCGCTGCGATAACGAGGTACTCAGACGCCTTGTCCAGGTCCAGGAGCCGCGCTCGAAGGAGGATGTTGAGATACTGTTCCGCTATCAGCCTCATACTGACCTGTTCGATAGCGACCTCCTGCTGGTGCACGAGGTGGAGCAGCAGGTCCATCGGACCGCTGAAGAAATCCAGCGAGATTGCGAAGTCGTCGGCTGCGGTAATCGACATTCCTACACTCATCGAAATGCCGGACCAAGGTCTGAACCGGCGGGGCTCAAAAGTTCAAGTATATTAAATTAAATCGGCGAGACGTGCAAACGGACGTACGCAAAAAGCGAGATTCATTAACACTTTACGGGGAGCTCGACGCGCCTGCGGTGAATTATTTGTTGGACGGGCGATCAATTTACCGTGCTCGGACAACGTCTTTCTGCGGTCGGGCATCAGTTCTTCGAGGGCCGGCCTCTCAGAGCTCTTCTGGCAATGATGCGGCGCTCCCTGTGGAGCAGATTGAAGCAGCGACTGCGCAATCAGCGAGTGATGAGCTGGCGGTGAGAGATCAGAATGGAGTTATGCACGCTGAGCGGAGAATGCTCAAAGAGCATCTCCGGGTCGACGAAATCAAATTGGGGAGCTCTCAGACGAGAGTTTCACCTTTCGGTGCGGCGCTTTCAATTGCGGCGCCCGACAGTATTGCCTGCGCATCGTCGCGAATCATGCTCGAAAGGCCGTTTATCAGCCGAACATGCCGAGCCACTTCCTCCCAGTTCTGCTCCGCCAAATGGCCGCGCAGCCCCGAGGCTAGGTTTCTCTGTTTGGCAACGATGTCACTATATTGGCTGACGCGGTGGAGAACGTCGTTGGGAACGCCACGCTTGTGCTCCAGCACCTCGCGCGTGTGCGCAATGCATCTGTCCAGTTCGTCGAAGGATTCCAGTAACTTATCTACGAGCGATACAGACATCTTCCACCTCGAGCGTTTAAGAACCGTCGCCTGAGCCTGGCTTATCTCAAACCAACCTCAGGCACAAGAAATTCCACGAAAACCGTAAGCCCACAACTTTCGTCCGCCCACACACCGCTTACACCACTTAATCCTCGGGATTGAGACGCTTGCTCCAGCTCTGATGTAACCGACTAGAATCTCTGGCTAATTCGATGCTGCGATGCCTACCGCAGCACGCACATCGGCCATCGTTTTCTGTGCGATCTTTCGGGCCTTCGAGGCACCCTCATCGAGAATGGAATTCAGCTCGTCAGGTTGGGACATCCAATGCTGATACCGCTCGCGCAGCGGTGTCAGCAGCTCAGTGAGCGCCGCAAGCAGCTCTTGTTTCGCGTGCCCATAGCCCATTCCCCCACTGCGGTATCGTGCCGCGAGCGCTTCTGTTGCCGCCGCGGAGGCAACGAGCTTGTAGAGCTTGAAGATGTTGCAGCTCTCCGGATCCTTCGGCTCCTCGACAGTTTTGGAGTCGGTAACGATACGCATCACTTTCTCTTTGAGCGCTTTCGGCTCTTCGAACAAACCGATGTAGTTGTTGTAGCTCTTTGACATCTTGCGTCCGTCGAGCCCCGGGATGACACCGGTGTCTGCTTCGATGAGCGGTTCCGGCACCGGAAATAACTCGCGGCCGTAGTGCGAGTTGAACCGCTGGGCGATTTCGCGGCTCATCTCCAAGTGCTGCTTTTGATCCGCTCCGACAGGAACCTGAGTTCCGCGATAGAGCAAAATATCTGCCGCCATGAGAATTGGGTAGAACATCAGCCCCGAGTTGACGTTGATATTCTTCGCTCGTGAATCCTTCAGTTTGTGCGCTCGCTCGAGCAAGCCGAGCGGAAACTGGCACGCGAGATACCACGAGAGCTCGCAGACCTCGGGGACGTCTGATTGCCGAAAAAGGATGGCCTTTTTCGGATCGAGCCCGATCGCGAGATACGACGCAGCAAGTGATGTGGTGTAGCTTCTAAGCTGCTCTGGCTCTTCGACGGACGTGAGCGCGTGAAGGTCAACGAGACAGAACATCGTATCGTGCTTCTCAGAGAGTGTGACAAACCGCTTCATGGCGCCAAGATAATTTCCAAGATGTACCTGCGCGCCGGAAGGCTGGACCCCGGAGAATACGAGCTGAGAAAACGGCATAGAAAATCCTTTCATTACAAGCGGTCAGAACATAGCGAGAATCGATTCGGTCTGGCAACTCGGCTTCCGCGAGCTCAGGATCCCTTCGGCCGCGCGAGCTTACGGCGGATCTCGAAGAGAGTGACTGCGGCGGCCTGACCGACGTTGAGCGATTGAACGTGCCCCTCCATCGGTATATCCACAATGTAATCGCAGAGTGTTTTGGTCAGCCTGCGGAGTCCATCGGCTTCTCCACCGAGCACGACCACAAGGGGCGCGGCAAGGTCTACGGAGTACAGAGACTGGCTCGACTCGTCGAGCGCCGTGCCGACAATCCAAAATCCCTCGCCTTTGAGGGTTTCGAGCGCACGCGCAAGATTCGGAACGAGGCTTGTTCGGATGAGCTCACTTGCACCAGCACTCACCTTGCGAGCGGCTGCCGTTAAACCGGCGGAGTGTGCTCGAGGCATCAGCACCCCATCAGCTCCTGCAGCGTCGGCAGCGCGAAGAATGGACCCCAAATTGTGCGGGTCTTGCACTTCGTCGAGCGCGACCAAGAGTCCGTGTGCACGCTTCGAGTACTTGATCAAATTCTCCAGAGTCTCAGGCTCCCGCGGAGTAACAGACGCAATGAGGCCCTGGTGATTTGCCCCGGGCAGCAGGTCGTCCAACTCTGCGGCTGTGCAGAAATCAACACGTGCTCCGGCAGCTTCGAGCGCGGTGAATGCCTCGTTGAGCTCGGGGCCCGGTTTTGCGCCCGAGCGTACGAAGAGGTGCTTGATCGCGCGAGGGCGGTGCCTTGCAAGCTCCAAGATCGGTTTGCGACCGAAAACGAGCTGATGCTGAGGAGTCGAGGACTCCTGAACGTTATCGTTTCGCTTCGGTGCTGCAGCGCGAGACGGTGCGCCCTGCCGACCTGTGCTGGGCCGCGTCTCGCTCTTCCCCTGCTTGAAACGACGGTCGTTCACTCGCTCTCGACCGCTCTGATTGTGCGGAGCGCGTGGGCCGGACTTCTTCGGTTTGTGTCTCATCATCCGGTCTCCAGTATGCTAGGCTCGTTGCGCCTCGCTTGTTCGTTCAATGTCACGGTACAGCTCGAATGTTCTACGCGCGGTCTCTTCCAGGGTCGGCAAGCCCGAAAGCCCCCGTAAACGCAGCGACTGCACTCTATGTGCGACGAGCCTGTCGTCGGGTAGCTGAGCCGCCGGCTCCAGGCACTTTTCAATCGCCCCGCGGATGCTCTCTGTGCTCTCGGGATTGCAAACATGAGCTTTCACCACTTCAAAAACAGTTGCGGGAAGCGCTCCGAGCGCGTCGATCGGCGAGGTTACTACGGGACAGCCGAGCGCGATCGATTCCACCGTAGGCAAACCGTAGCCTTCGGCCAAAGTGGGCGACAAGAGCGCTGCGCCTCCGAGATACAGGAAGAACAGCTCCTCCCGGTCCAGCCAATCCAGCGTGATTGACGGATTTCGATCAGCGGAGCTCGCAAGCACTGATGCCGCCTCTGGGTCGAGACAGCGTGCAACGAGCGGCCGTTTGAGCGCTGTCGGCACCTGCCGCCATGCGTTCAGTGTCGGGCCGAGATTCTTCCGTGAGTCCGTGGAAGCGAAAAGAATGACGTAACCCGGAGAAAGTCCGCGCGAGCGCAGCCATCGGTTCACTTCCGCCTCTAAGTTCCTCGACCCCGCGGAACCGAGGAACTGAGTGAGCGCGTTGTCGATACCGAGCGGCACCACGGAAATACGTTCGTGCGCAACTGGAAAACGCTCTGAGATTTCATCGGCTACGGTTTTGCAGTCGGTGAGGAATCGGAGATGTTTGCACGAAGCGCCGAACTGTCTTTCGAACAGCTTCCGGTAGAAGCGATTAATGATCGAAGGCTGAGACGCTCCCTTCGGCCAACCCTGGAAGAGGTCATGGACGGTGACGATTTGCGGACACCGCGCACGGAGAATCGCGATGTTCGCCGTGCAATGAAGGACGGCGATCCGGTCCGCGTCTACCCATTTCGGCACAACACCCTGATCGATCAACATGCCCACTTTCCGTCCGAGCGTCTCAGGGAGCTGACGAACGACTACCTTACCCTGAGAGCCGCGAGGCCGCGCGTTGAAAGCTCGGATTTTTTGAAGAATTCCGCCGTCGAGGATCGTCGACTCTGCGTAGATGTAGAGCTCGTCTCCTCGGGTCGAATCGGACAGCGAATTGAGGTAGTTTTCCAGAAGGCTGCGAGTGTATAAGCCGATCCCGCCGCCGTGACCGGCGTGTCGTCCGCAATAGATTCCAACCCGCATCGTTTCTCCTGAATGCTCAGCCGTCGGCAAAGTTTTAACTTGCTAAACGGCGTTCTCTTATACCAATACTTACCGTATTGAGTAAGGGCTCATGCAGCCGCTGCAGCGCCCGAACGGCCACTGTTATTCTTCAAAAAGTCTTGTTGTCTTAGGCATGATCATTCAGTGTCCCTCTTGCAGTACGAAGTTTGCGGTCGATTCGGCGCAGCTCGCCGATGTGGACAGCCCTCGATTCCATTGTTCCCGTTGCGATCACTTCTTTGAGCTGGGACAGTCTGCTCAGGCCGACGCGGCCAAGACCGGACCCGTACAGGCAGAGTCTCCTGCCTCCCCCTCACAAGCAGCACGACAGCTCGACCTTCTCGGCGCGGCGTTCCCCGACGCCGATCTGCTCTCACCCGGCCGTGCGCTGGACGCGGAGCTTGATGAGCCCGTTTCCGTTTCACTCGACGAAGACTTGGGCCTCGACGAAGAATTGGAACTAGACGACGACCACGACGTCGAGAGCACTTCGATTGATTTCGATGTTGATCTGGGCGAGAGAGGCACGGCGAGTAGCCAGAGCGATCGCGATCCTCCGACCCGGATTTCCTCCGCTCCGGTCGGTGGCGACATGTCGGCTTCCGGTTCCGATCGTGTCGCAGCAGACCTCGCAGCAGACCGCGGAAGCGAGCGACGCTTCGATCTGCGCAACCTCACGTTCGATAAAGAGTTCGCTCTCGACGAGCATACCCCGGTCTGCGCTCAATGGCCGTCAGAGGCGGGGCAGTCTCCGTTCGAGGCCGATCTGAGCAACCTGCATTCTCAGCTTCGAGTGAAGTCCGGCTCCGCAGAACATGACGCCGCTGGTGATGTAGGCGACGACAATCATATCCGACCATTTTCACAGCGAGGCATGCCTGCTACCCATTCGGACGAAAGCTTTTACAGCTCCGAGAGCACCGAGGTAGTTCCCGTTAGCCCTTCCGTGAGCCGAAGCCGTCTCTCACGGGCAGCTGACGCCGAGCTTGGAGCTCTGGGCCGCACCGAAGCCGCGGGTGATGCCAATGCATTATCTTCGAATGCGTTCGTCCGGTTCTTGCGGACTGCGGAGACCGACACGGAAGCCGAAGATGAGCCGGCTGATAGTGTGGTTGGGCAGAGTGCAGCTGGACCGAGTACGGTTGGACAGAGTGCGGCTGCGGAAATCTCCCCTTCGTGGCAGGTCTCGGCGCCGTCAGTTGAGCGTGCCCCCGTTCGTGAGACGTTGAATGATCTGGAGCTGAAACCTCTCCCCTCCAGAACGCGTATCGCTCCGACGTCGGAGGTCGCTGCCCCCGCTTCGGAAGCACCATTCCTGAGTCGCGCCGGGTTGCTTCAGCGTAATGATGCGGCGGTTTCGGCCATTCGACGCGGAAGCTCTTGGCTCGCGGTAGCAGCAGCGTCATCAATTCCCCTCGTGATGACCGCCGGGATCTGGTGGTGGAGCGCAAACCTCGCTCACACTCCCCTCCTCGTTAAGAATATCCTCCATCTCGAGCCTGCAGGCCTGCAGCAACTTGCGCCTCCGGGTTTGGAAGTGGTCGATCTCAAATCCAACTTCGTCACGCTCGATAGCGGCAAGAAGGTGCTGGAAATACGTGGCGATGTGCTCAATGCGACAATGAAAACGTTCGGCAAGGTAAAGCTCGAGGCGAAGGTCTTCAGTCGCGACAACAAAGAGCTCGGACGAGTGCTCGTCGACTCCCGAAGCGGCCTGAGCGGTGCAAAGATTGAAGCGCTTTCGACACAAGCTCTCGAGGAGATGCAGCACCAGACTCCGAACGGTCTCAGCAAGCTCGACCCGAACGAGCGCGTGCCGTTCCTCATCGTTATTCCAGAGACTTCGAGCGGAGAAGATCTGAGCGCCGTGCAGTGGTTCAGCACACGAATCTACAGCACCGAGACCGTATCGAGCTGACCGGCCGGTCGTTCTCCTTCCCTGCCAAATGCTGACTTCCCCGCGAATTTCGGCGTTTCGCAGCGCGTTCGTCCTCTTGCTATAAGAGCCTCGTATTGCGGATGCGTCGGCTCTGCAGACAGGATGGCGAGATGGGTGTGACGAGAGAATGAATTGCTCGTCCGAAAGAAAGCATAAACCGGCGGTTTGACCGACCGCGCCGGCTTCGGCGTAATGTCGGTTAGTTCTTGATATCGTCGCGCCGCGGCGCGGGTTGGTCGGAGCCCGGTGGGGTCACATCGAGACTCTTCGATTCACGATAGCCCTTTTTGAAGTTCTTGATTCCCTCACCAAGGGCGGTTCCGAGCTCGGGTAGCCGGCCTACGCCGAAGACGAGCACAATGATGACCAAAATGACGATGAGCTCACCGAAGCCTAGACCAAACACGTTGCCCCCTTTTCGAGATACGCCGGAGAATCCGGCTGGCAAATCATTGCATAACTCAGATCGTCTCACCAGGGACAGGCTGATGATTGTCTCAGCTACAGATTAAATGTATCTTTTCTTAGTTAATAACATTGGAATAGTGTGGCTTCGGATTCACACGGCTCATTCCGAAGTCAGTCTGCATGCTTGAATTAGTCCACCCTGAGCGCGCTGCGTCAGAGACCCGGCACCTGATGGTGGCTCTGGCACTCTCCTTCCTCTGCCATCTGCTTTTCTTTACCGTCCGCTTCTCCTTTGATGCTCGGCCGGAGGAATCGCCTCCGATAGAGATTCAGCTCATTTCACCGCCGCCTCCGCCACAGAAGCAAGTCGCGAAAGCGCTGGAAAAGGCTGTTGAGAAACAACCCGACCCGAAGCCTGCCCCCACGCCGCAGCAGGTGAAGATCCCCGAGCCTCAGAAGCAGTATGTGGATCCAGCGGCGAACCGTGACGAGCCTACGGTTCCGACACGATTGCTCAGCGAGCATTCCTCGCGCGCCGACGTTCAAAAGCTACGCCGAGGAGATTCCCTCGCGCCACCGGAGCCTGTGATACAAAAGTCCGCCGAGCAGCTCAAGGCCAAAACAAGCGCGGTGCAGAAAGACCAACCGGAGAAGACTCAGTTAGCGAAGCTCGAGCGCGAACATCGTCCCGAGTCCTCTCATTCCAGATCGAGAACCTCGCCCGCGCCATCGCTTCGTTTGTCAGACCGCGATGTGCTTTCTTCGGTTTTGCTTCCGGAGCAAGCAAAGGTGCAGCCGCAAGATTCCGCGACCGACGAGAAGAATACTGACACGAAGCGCGCCGAAAGCTTTGCGCAGCGAGAACCGTTCCAGCGATCGCTAAGCGCGACGCTTAAGCTCGGCAGCTCGGATCATCTGCCGGAGATTCCGGACGGCGATATTACGTTGCTGAATGCAAAGGCAGATCGCTTCGCCGTCTTTGTCAGGCGGGTCGCGCTCCAGGTGTTCGGCGCGCTCCGCCGCACCGGATGGCAAGAGCTGCACTACTCGGAGGTACGTCGGATAAACGGTTTCGCGACCGTGGAGGCTGTCATGAGCCGCACGGGAAAGCTTCTCAGCGTGACCGTGACTGATTCTTCCGGAAGCACGGCATTTGATGGAACGCTCTCCAGAGCAGCGTCCGAGGGAACTTGGGATCAAAACCCCCCGAGCGAGGCCGCCGCGTCCGATCAGAAGATTCACTTCGTTTTCAAAGCGCGGACGTGGGGCAGACCGGGACAGGGCGGGGTTTCCGAGCAGCGATGGCTGCTGCTCGGTACCGGTCTTCTTTAAAGGGGCGCTGAGCTCTGAGAGGCGCAGCCGATATCTTCGGCTGATACCTAGCCTTCCGTCTTGCGTTAGCGAAATCTACACGTCTCCATCGCCGGAGATGGGCACGCATGCACAGAAAAGGTTCCTATCACCCCAAGCGTTGTCGATACGGCTCACGTACGGCCAGAACTTGAACTCTTTCAGGCTCGGTACAGGGTATGCGGCCTTCTCGCGTGTGTAGGGAAATGTCCACTCATCTGCACAAACAGTATCCGCCGTATGCGGCGAGTTCTTGAGCACGTTATTCAGCTTGTCTGCCCGACCCTCTTCGACCTCTCGGATCTCCGCGCGGATCGCACGCATTGCAATGCAAAAGCGCTCCAGCTCTTCGAGCGATTCACTCTCGGTCGGTTCCACCATGAGCGTTTCGACCACTGGAAAGCTGACCGTCGGAGCGTGGAAGCCGTAGTCCATGAGACGTTTGGCCACGTCAGTGACGTCGATTCCGATCAAGCGTTTGAAGTGCCGGAGGTCAAGGATGCACTCGTGAGCCACGAATCCCTGTTTCCCGCGATAGAGCACCGAGAAGTCCGGCTCTAGTTTGCGTGCGATGTAATTCGCATTCAGCATCGCAACTTGTGTCGCTTCTTTCAGCCCCTCTGCTCCCATCATCCGGATATACACCCATGGGATCGGAAGGATGCACGCGGAACCCCACGGCGCCGAGCAGACCGGTCCGACGATCGGTGCTTTCGCGACATGGAGTTGCCCGGTCGACGGTAGGAATCCGACGAGGTTCGCTTTCACCGCGATTGGACCGACGCCCGGACCGCCGCCGCCGTGCGGAATGCAAAACGTTTTATGGAGATTCAGATGCAGCACGTCCACGCCGAAATCCCCCGGTCGACTCACGCCGACTTGCGCATTCATATTGGCGCCGTCCATGTACACCAGACCGCCGTTGTCGTGGACGGCGGCGCAGATCTCCTTAATCGACTCCTCGAACACGCCGTGCGTGGATGGATATGTCACCATCAAGGCCGCGAGGTTGCTCTTGTGCTCCTCGGCCTTCGCTTTCAGGTCGGCAACGTCGATGTTCCCCGAGCTGTCGCATTGGACCGTGACCACCTTCATTCCCGCCATCACCGCGCTCGCCGGGTTGGTGCCGTGGGCGGAAGTCGGAATCAGGCAGATCGTACGATTGCTCTCTTTGCGACTCTGGTGATAGGCGCGAATCACCAGAAGCCCCGCGTACTCGCCCTGCGAGCCCGCATTCGGTTGCAGTGAGACGCCATCCAAGCCGGTAATCTCTGCGAGCCAGCGCTCGAGGTCGTGGATCAGCTCCAGATACCCTTCTGCTTGTTCGAGCGGAGCAAACGGATGCATGTTTGCGAGCTCCGGCCAGGTGACCGGAATCATCTCTGACGTTGCGTTGAGCTTCATCGTGCATGAACCCAGCGGGATCATTGATGCCGTCAGCGAGAGATCTCGCGATTGGAGCCGATGCAGATAGCGCAGCATCTCGTGTTCGGAGTGATAGGTGTTGAACACGGGATGCGTCAGAAACGATGTGCTTCTGTGAAGGCTTTTCGAGGCCTGCACGGCGGTCATGAGCGGCTTATCGAACGGAATTACCGCTCGTACGGTGGACTCAGCGTCGGCTTTCCCACTGAGAACCTCGACCAGGCGTACGAGATCGACACCTGTTGTCGTTTCGTTCAGAGAGATTGTAAGAGCCGTCTTTCCGAGCCAGCGGAAGTTGATCTCCGCTTCCCGAGCGCGGCTTCTGACGATGTCCGCTTGATCCGGCGCCAGATCGACGCGAAGCGTGTCGAACACATCGCCGTCGGCAACTTTCACGCCGAGCTTCTTCAGACATTCGCGGAGCCCGTTCGTGAGCGCATGAACTCGCTGAGCAATCTGCTTCAGGCCTTTCGGGCCGTGGTACACGGCATACATGCTGGCCATGACGGCGAGGAGCACTTGGGCAGTGCAAATGTTGCTCGTCGCTCTGTCTCGGCGAATATGCTGTTCGCGAGTTTGGAGCGCGAGCCGGTAAGCCGGCTTCCCTCGGCTGTCTTTCGACACGCCGACCAAACGTCCAGGGAGCTCACGCTTGAATTCGTCTTTCGTCGCAAGGAATGCCGCATGAGGGCCGCCGAATCCGAGCGGAACACCGAAGCGCTGTGAGTTCCCGACGGCGACATCGGCCCCCCACTCACCCGGCGGCTTGAACAGGACGAGGCTCAGCAGGTCGCACGCCGCAACCACCAGGGCCTCTTCAGTATGAGCTTTTTGAGCAACCGCCGTGTAGTCGATGAGCTTTCCTTCGGTCGTTGGATACTGTACGAGCACACCAAAAAAAGACGAATCGAGCTTGAGCTGTTCGATGCTTTCGATCACCGTCTCCACTCCGAGCGGAATGGCGCGTGTTCGGACTACTTCGATGACGTGAGGATGACACTCGGCGGCGATGAAGAACTTGTTTTTGGTTTCGCTTCCCCGCACGCGCATGCAGAGCATCATCGCCTCGGCGGCCGACGATCCTTCGTCGAGCATCGATGCGTTCGCGATCTCCATCCCCGAGAGGTCAGCGATCATCGTCTGGAAATTGACCAAGGCCTCGAGTCGGCCCTGGGAGATCTCAGCCTGATACGGAGTGTACTGTGTGTACCAGCCGGGGTTCTCCATGACGTTTCGCAAGATCACTCCCGGCGTGATGGTGTCGTGGAACCCGAGACCGATGTAAGAGCGAAAAACGCGGTTCTTTCTCGCCATCGCCGCAAGCTCCATCAGAGCTTGTGCTTCGGAAACTTTCTCCGGAAGGTTGAGGAGTCGAGTGGAGCGAATGGCAGACGGAACGATGTTCTCCGTCAGCTCTTCCAAGCTCCGCAAGCCCAGAAAAGAAAGCATTTCAGCAATCTGCTCCGGCCGGGGGCCGATGTGTCGGCGAACAAAGGCGCTTTCACTTCCCGTGAACGAGGTGTCCGGAAGACGGTGGTGGTTCTGGCTCATCGTTGAACGTTCACTCCCAGATTGACTCCCAGCTGCATTGTCACGGATTTCGGCGCTCATAAATACTCCACTTGAGGACGCTTCCAGAGGAAAAATTGCTACTTCGAGATTTCGGCGAGATGTCCGGAATACGCTTCGCTCGACAGCAGGCCCGAGATCTGTCCGCTGTTTGCTACTTCGAGAATTGCGATCCAGCCGCCCTCATGAGGCTCTTGGTTGATGAGCTGCGGCTCGCCGCTGAGAGCGGTATTTACTTCGACGACGCGACCGTCGACCGGTGCGTATACGTCACTTACGGCTTTTACCGACTCCACTGAGCTGAGCGAGTCTCCCTGCTTCACGGTCTTTCCGATCTCCGGAAGCTCGATGAATACGACGTCGCCCAGCTCACTCTGTGCGTAGTCGGTGATACCCACGCGAACCCGGTTGTTCGCTTCCTGCTTCAGCCACTCGTGCTCCTTGGTAAATTTGTAGCTTGCCGGTATCTCGCTCATCGCTTCCCCCATTGCGACGGATGCGGTCGATATTTCTTGATCGACCTAGCTCCGTCCGATTGTCACACGTTGCTGTTTATAAAACGGTCTACGGATAATTTTCACGTCGAGGTGCTTGCCCCGAACCTCGGCAGTCAGCTTGGTGCCGAGGGCAGCGTGCTCCGGTGGGACGAAGCCCATACCGATGGCGGCATTTACGGTAGGCGGTTTTGTGCCGCTCGCCACCCAGCCGATCTCTTCACCGCCGGCGGTAAAGAGCTTTGTTCCCTCGCGGATGATTCCCGGGCTCAACACTTCGAGCCCGACCAGGCGATACGGAAGCCCTTCCGATTGATCCTTCAAAAGAGCGTCTCTTCCGATGAAGTCGCCCTTGTCGAACTGGACGATCCAGCCGAGCCCGGAGCTGAGCGCGCTGATGTCATCTCGCAGCTCATGACCATGCAGTGGATAGCAAGCTTCGAGACGCAGCGTATCGCGTGCGCCGAGCCCCGCCGGCTTCAGGCCGAGAGGCTGCCCCACTTCGAGCAACGAGTCCCATAGAGCTGATGTTCGCTCAGCGGGGCAGAAGATCTCGAACCCGTCTTCGCCCGTATAGCCCGTGCATGCGACGATCAGTTCGGTCGGAGCGCCCTCTCCTAACTGATGCTTCAACACTCGGAATGTAAACGGCCGGAAGTCGTTGCGAGAGATCGTTTGCGAATCGATACCGAGAAGCTGGGAGAGAATCTCTCGAGCGCGCGGCCCCTGGAGCGCAATCTGGCCGTAAGCGCTTGAAACGTTCTTCAGCGTAACTCCGAACGTGTTCGATTGTTGAATCCAGTTCCAATCCTTCTCGGTGTTCCCCGCGTTGACGCAGAGCAGATAGCTCTCGGCGCTCAGCATGTAGATGATGATGTCATCGATGACTCCACCCCGAGGGTTGAGCAGCGCCGAGTACTGAGCTTCACCGGGCCGGATCTTTTTGAGATCGTTCGAACACATGAATTGGAGGAACGCGAACGCCTTCGGACCGGTCACCGTGATCTCTCCCATGTGACTGACGTCGAAGAGCCCCGCGGCCTCGCGGACCGCCACATGCTCATCCACGAGCCCGCTGTAGCGCACGGGCATCATCCATCCTCCGAACTCGGTGAACTTTGCACCGAGCTTCTGATGGTTGTCGTAGAGAGGAGTTTTTCGCGGTTCGTGGACGAAAACCTGGGTGTGCATGAAGGACCTCAAGCGCGGGAGCGGCACGTAAGAATTACCGACTGCTTATAGCATGGCCGAGTGAATCCGCAAGCGCGGAGCCTGTGGACAACGTGGCGATCTCGCACCGGATTTACCACGCCGAAAGCCGTTCCGAAGCGCCTCGCGGAGGTTCTCAGCGGGCTCGACGAGCGGCTGCGTCGACCGTGTTGCTGAGGAGCATGGCGATGGTCATCGGCCCGACGCCGCCCGGAACGGGAGTGAGCGCTCCGGCCGTTTCTACGGCAGAATCGAAATCCACGTCTCCACACAGCTTTCCGTCAGTATCCTGATTGATCCCGACGTCGATCACGATGGCGCCGGGTTTGATGTGATCGGCGGTAATCATCTTGGGTCGTCCGACTGCCGCTACCAAAATGTCAGCACGACGACAGCTCGCCCTCAGATCGGCGCTCTTTGAGTGGCAGATTTCCACCGTGCAGTTGCGTTCGAGCAGCATCATGGCGGCAGGTTTTCCGACTAAGATCGAGCGCCCCACGACAACGGCGTGCTTTCCGGAAAGATCTGTCGATGCGCCGAGCTCGGTCAGCCCGCGATCGATGAGCTTCATGACACCGAATGGCGTGCATGGCCGCGGCGCGTCTGCTCCGCGGAGAAGGAGACCCTGGTTTGTCGGATGGAGCCCGTCGGCGTCCTTCTCAGGAGAGATACAGAGGAGCGCCGAGAACTCGTCGAGACCCTTCGGAAGCGGGAGCTGCAGGAGGATGCCGTCTACCTCCGGGTCGTGGTTCAACTCATTCAGCGTGCGATGGAGAGCTTCGTTTGAAGTTGTTGCCGGTAACGTACGGTCGACGACATGAATCCCGCACTTTTTTGCGTTTTTGGATTTTGAGCGGACGTACACCTGAGAAGCAGGATTTTCACCCACAAGAACGACCGCCAGGCCCGGGGGGCGCCCGAGCTTCGATTTCAAGCCCTCAACTCGCTCCGCGAGGGAGCGCTGGATTTCGTCCGCTAAGGCTTTTCCGCTGATGGTAATTGCCGACATAGACTCCTGAAAAACTTGGCTTGCTCCCTGCGTCTAAAACGTAACAGAACAGACCGGGCGGCGTCGAGTTCCACACTCGAAAATCGCTTCCGAGACCGTCTCGTTTTGGAATAAAATGCAGGCACTCGAAGCGGTTAAACTTCACGACCAGTCGGAGCTTCTTCATGATCATCGGCGTCCCACGTGAACGGAAAGAGGGAGAGTGCCGCGTCGCTCTCACCCCGGACGGAGCGGCTGTACTTCACTCGAGAGGTCATCGCGTGCTCATCGAGCACAACGCCGGCAAGCTGAGCGGTTTCTCAGATCGCGAGTATCAGGATTCCGGGGCCGAGATTATCGGGACGCTCGAAGAGGTTTGGGGGCAGGCCGAGCTGCTGGTAAAGGTCAAGGAGCCTGCGCCGGAGGAGCTTTCACTTTTCAGACGTGGTCTAGCGGTGTTTTCCTTTCTCCATCCCGCCGTTGCGCCGGAGATGATGAAAGCCATGCTTCAATCTGAGGTCACCGGGATTGATTACGATCTCGTGATGCTCGACGATCAACGCCTCCCCATTCTTGAACCGATGAGCGTCATCGCAGGGAAGTTGTCGATACAGTGCGGCGCTTACGCGCTGCAATCGACGAATGGCGGACGCGGGGTTCTCCTCGGTGGCGCGGTTGGAGTACGCCCAGCACGCGTGGTTGTGATCGGAGCCGGTGCAGCCGGAAGTAGCGCTGCTCAGGTCGCGATCGGCATGGGTGCTGACGTGGTGGTGATGGATATCAACTCGGACAAGCTTCAGCCCTTCTCCAAAGGCGCTCTCCGCGCAATCACGGTGCAATCATCTCCCGTCTCGCTGGAGCGAGAAATTCGGGCGGCCGACCTCGTCATCGGGGCCGTCCTCATCCCGGGAGCCCTTGCTCCCAAGCTCCTGTCTCGGAAGATGCTCGGGGGAATGAAAGCCGGTTCTGTGATTGTGGATATCTGTATCGACCAGGGCGGGATGGCGGAGAGCAGTCGACCGACAACTATCTCCCAACCGACGTATGTCGATTCCGGTGTCGTGCATTACTGTGTCCCGAACATGCCCGCTTTGGTTCCGAGGACATCGACCATCGCTCTCACCAACGCCACGTTACGGTGGATTGTCGCGCTTTCCGAAAAAGGCATACTTGCAGGAGTAAGCTCTCTGCCCCCACTCCGCCGCTCGGTAGTCAGTTATAAGGGCCGATTAACGAATCGAGCGATTGGAGACGCTTTATCGCTGCCGGTTGTCGATTTCGCAACAATTGCCTGAACGAGCTGCTGCCGTCCAAAAGAGCTTTCGGTCAGAAATGCTCCGTCAGAGCGGCTTCCGAGAGGAGCGACGAGCGAAGGGCGCGCATCGAAGAAATGAGCCGACCGCTGCGGACGTGCGACCTAGTCCTTTTCAGAACTGATTCCCGATCGCTTTTTGAGCTGGGCAGGCAGCTCAAAACGCCAGGGCCCCAAAGTTGAAGCAACCACGAACCCGTGCCGTGAGAGGCACTCGCGGTGCTGGTTGAAGGGCGCTAGCTTGCCGTTGCCAGCTTTCGCTCACGCGGTCGACCGGTGATCGGGGTGTTGATCACGAGCGCCGTTGTCGAATCCGTCCTCTTCCATTCGATCTGGAGATTTTTCGTCTCCACAACGAAGTATTTCGAGATGACTTCGAGCAGATCCTTTTTGAAGAAATCCATATCCTTCGAAGTCATACCCGAACGATCCTGGACCAGGACCATTTGAAGGCGGTTCTTCGCGGTCTTCTTCGATAGGTTCTTGCCCCAGATCAGTGTCTTCAGATTATCAAACACAACACGCACCTACTCATGAGAGGTTAGTCATTACCTTTCCCGCTATGCCGCCCGCAGCCGCTTCCCCAGTTTCGCCCAGATACTCAGGTTCAGGTCTAAGTTTTCAGCCGGAACCTCTGTTCCGATGAGCCGGTCAGCGATCGTGAGGAATGACCGCGCCGCCTTCGATTTGGCGTTGTACACGATTGGCTCCCCAGTGTTGGCCGAGATGACAATGTCGTTGTCTCGTAGAATAAGTCCGGTTTGCGGTATGCCGAGAATATCCAGAACATCTTGCGGGGACATCATGTCTCCGCGTCGAACCATATCGCGGTCGATTCGGTTGATGATCAACGATGGCTCCAACCCTTGCGCTGCCAGCAGACCGGTGACGCGGTCGGCGTCGCGAACGGCAGCAACTTCCGGGGTGGTCACGATGATCGCCTCATCGGCACCCGAGCACGCGTTCCGGAAGCCCTGCTCGATCCCGGCAGGCGAGTCGATGAGGATGAAGTGAAACTCCTGTTTGAACTTGCGCACAAGGTCACCCATCTCTGCAGGGGTGACGGCGTCCTTGTCATCCGTTTGCGAGGCGGGAAGCAGAAAGAGATTGTTCGATTTCTTCGACTTGATGATCGCCTGCTGTGGTTTGCAGACTCCCTTGATCACGTCAACGAGGTTGAAAACGATTCGGTTTTCGAGGCCCATGATCACATCGAGGTTACGAAGCCCGATGTCTGCGTCGATCACCAGCACCCGCTTTCCTTTCAGAGCCAGCGCCGCGCCGAGATTCGCGGTGGTGGTGGTCTTTCCGACGCCGCCTTTGCCGGATGTGATAACGATTGCCCTGCCTGTCATACGGATCCCCCTGCTATTTCGAGTGAATTAACGAAGTTTTTTGCCGAGTAATGCGCGAGGGTTGAAGGCCTCGACGATGATTCTCCGGTTCTCAATTCTGGCGATCTCGGCTCCGCGTACCAACTCGTCACTTCCGCGAGAAATCACGGAACCGATCCGGAGCTGCATCGGTTGCATTTGGAGAGCGATGATGACTCGATCGAACGCGTCGTCGTCGTATGCCGAAGCATGCGCAGTGCCGCGTAGCCCTCCGAACACGATGATGTCGCCGCCCGCAACGAGATCAGCGCCGGGATTCACATCACCGATTACGATGAGCGAGAACGGCGTTTCCAATCGCTGCCCCGAGCGTAAAGTTCCGAACACGACCTTGGCGTTTGCGTCGTCTTCGTAGAACAAATCATCGCCGAGCATCTTTGCCATGCGACTGGCATAGCGCTTCGGAGTCGACTCGCCTGCCGCTCCGGACACTTCACGGGAGCCGGAAAATCCGCCCGCGAAACCCGAACCCGTGAATCCCGAACCCTGGGTATCGAAAAAGCTGCCGCTTTCAACGCGCTCGTGCTGAATTCTTCCCGAGAGAGTCTCCCCGCCCTGCGCTTGGCTTCCAGCGGAATGACCGGAGAGCAGCTCGGCACCGCTCGAAAGAAGATTCTCGAATGAATCTCCGCTCGCAAACGATCCCGCCGAGGGCGAGCCGGTTGCGGATTCGGTCACCTCTTGGAACAGATTAATGGTGACGCCCGATTTCCGACTGGTTTTTCTGGACATATCCCTCCCGATAGACGAGTCCTGAGCTCTGGTATCCTCCGGAACAACATCTCCTTCGGTTCGCGAATACTCACCTTTCCTTCCTGCTGTAGGCTCTGCGAGCGCCATTCGAGCGGGACGGCGGCGGCGAACGATGACCTCAATGCCGTAGGAGCTTTGGAGCAGATCCTCGAGCTCTTTGCTTTGCTCGATGGTTGGCAGCCGATCGAGCCATTCGAGCGAAACCTGGCCGCCTTCGAAGAATTTCTTCCGTCCGCCGAGGAACAGGTCGATGTCGCAGAGGATCTCCTGCCATTCGGCTTTGCCATCGATGCGAAGCACGAGACCGTCTTCGGTCCCGCGTGCTGTGACGACGCGAGACTCGCCTGTTCCACCAAAGTTGGTGTTCGAGAGAGGATCGGACGATGCCGAGGCGTCGGAAAACGTGTCGCCGCCCTTGTCGCCCCTCTGGTCACCCTTGTCGCCCCTCTGGTCAGTAGGCTTGCCCATCTTATCTGTGGGCTTATCTGAAGACTTGGAAAAGGAGTCGTGGTCGATTGTTTCAGTCACGAAGTTCACACCCGCTGCGTCGATTCTCGACTCTTCGCCGGACGCTGAAGCGACGTCCGTTTAATCAATCGTTTGCGGCACACGCGAGATGAACACGCGTCCACTTCCTAGAGATATCGCCCGCAAAGGCGGCCCAAAAGTCGGTTCTCAAGGCGCCGCCCCGGGTACATCCTGCTGACATGGCGCTGCCAACAGCCGTTCGCAGTGTCCTGCCTCCAGATCTGGGTCGCCAGATCCGCTTCCGCCAAAGCCCTTTCGGTATCTCTTTCGCTCAATCCTGTTTCGTTTCTTCTTCACCTGAGTGCAAACGAACAGGTTCCACTGGAGGAGCCATATCGTGCAGCATCACAGCTGAGAATCGCCTACAGGGTATCGCCGCTCAATGTGCCAGCGCCTGCAAATTCAACTGCAGCTCGCTCCCCGATCAATCGCTCCTGCCGAGAAAATCAATGAGATTACTTCAAGCGACTTATAGCAACAGCATAAAGAACGAGTCAATACGTTCAGACCTCGTCGCCCAGAAAAAAACCGAGAAAAATTTGAGTCACGCTTGGCAGTCCGTCATGTTTCTCGTAACTACTCGTTCGGAGTCTACGCCGGGGACTGCGCGCAGTCTAGTTTGCGCAATCGAGTTTACGAATGAGCTTGGGTGGCGGCCAGTTTTGGGGAACGTGATCATGAATGCAGAAAATCAAAACCGTAAAATCCGTTGTCGGTTTGCCCCGAGTCCGACAGGCTACCTTCACCTTGGCGGAGCTCGCACCGCACTGTTTAACTATCTGTTCGCTCGTCGTGTGGGCGGCACCTTCGTGCTGCGGATCGAGGACACTGATCTTGAGCGCTCGACGAACGAAGCAGTCGACGCGATATTCGCCGGTCTTGACTGGTTGCGGATTCACGCGGACGAGGGACCGTTCTTCCAATCTCAGCGGACTGACCTCTATCGCAGCTACGCGCAGCGATTGCTTCAACTCGGGGCTGCTTATCGTTGCTATGCGACAGCCCAAGAGCTCGACGCTATGCGAGAGGCGCAGCGCGCCCGGAATGAAAAACCGAAATACGACGGACGATTCCGCCCAAAAAACGTCGAGCCACAACCGACGGATTTGCCGGTAAAAGATATCGAAAGGCCGTTCGTAATCCGATTTCGTGCTCCTCAGGACGGCCGAACGGTGTTCGAAGACCTCGTTCTCGGTTCTGTCTCGACACCGAATGAAGAGCTCGAGGACATGATCATCATCCGGAGCGATGGCAGCCCGACGTACAATTTTACTGTGGTCGTGGATGATATCGAGATGCAGATCTCACACGTGATTCGTGGGAGCGACCATGTCTCGAACACGCCGAAGCAGGTCGCCATCTACAACGCGCTGGGCGCACCGTTGCCCGCTTTCGTCCATGTGCCCATGATTCTGGGTGAAGACAAGAAGAAGCTCTCGAAGCGCCACGGGGCCACGTCAGTCATCGAGTATAAGAAGGACGGCTACCTGACCGATGCGTTCGTGAATTATCTCGTCCGGTTGGGCTGGAGCCATGGTGACCAGGAGATCTTTACCCGCGCTCAGCTGGAAAGCGTTTTTGATCTCGAGAATATTGGCAAGAGTGCAGCAGTATTCGATTTTCAAAAGTTGCGTTGGGTAAATTCGGAACACATCAAGCTCGCGCCGATGGAGGAGCTTCTCGACAGCTCATCGGAGTTCTTTGCTGAGCTCGGCTTTGACCTCGCGGCTCATCGAAACGAACCGCGTTTCCAACTTTTAATCCATAACTTGCGAGAGCGTTCCACGACACTTCGGGAGCTGGCGCAAAACAGCGCTTGGTATTTTCTCCCTGACACGGCGGTCCCGATTCCGCCTGAGAGCAAAGCGAAGTTTTTCACACCGGACCTACGGGCGCCGCTTGAAAAGCTGACTGAAGCGCTCGAGTCACTCGACGATTTCACAGCGGCCGCTGTGGAAGCTGCCTTCAAGGGAGTACTGGAAGGGCTCGGCATGAAGCTCGGCAAAGTCGGTCAGCCGATCCGGCTGATCCTGACGGGTACGCCTGCAAGCCCTCCGCTTTTCGCGTTGTTCGAGATCCTCGGAAAGGACCGCAGTCTCGCTCGCCTGAAGAGCGCACCGCTGTCTTAGTAGGACCGATTTCCACCGTTTCCCTCTACACCAACACGCTGCACGCGGCGAAGGACGCCATGTGCCCTGCCTGCGACCCCGTTGCCTTCCGCTTCCAATAACTGTTTGAAGCTTTTAAACTAACATTCCCGCTTCCAGTTTGTAACTTAGATAAGTCATTGAAAAAAAGCATCTTTTGCTTGGCAGCTGGCGCCAGTGATGTTATGTTAATTCACATAACACGCACATAAATCGGATAACTGTTTTTCCATGACACGGCTGAGACTAGATGAAGCGCTGCTTCAAAACCTGAGCACGGACAAAGTGCAGGAGGAATTCTACGACTCGCAGGTGCGACTGGGCGGGAGCTTCGGCGTTCGGGTCGGGCGTGGCGGGAAGAAGGCGTTCTTTTTGATTTACTCCATCAGCGGCAAACGCCGCAGGATGACCCTCGGCACGTATCCGGTTATCAGCGTTGATGAAGCGCGTGACCGCGCGATCGACGTTCTCCGAGATGTTCAGAACGGGGGCGACCCTAAGGTGCGCCGGTCACGCGTTCCGCAGCGATTCGGCGACCTGGCTACGTTGTTTGTGACTAAGCATGTGCGGAAAAGGTGCTCCGAACGGACCGCCATCGAATACGAGAGGATCATCAGAAGCGAGCTGCTCCCCGTCCTGTCAAACAGGAGAATCGCGGCGATTCGCGAATCGGACATCTTGGATCTCGTCGAACACATCTCAGAGGTGCGTCAGCGGCCGGTGATGGCCAATCGGGTTCGCGCGCTTCTCGGGAAGATCTTTACCTTCGCTCTCGACCGATCGATTGTTGATCGGAATCCCGTTCTAACCGTAGCGCCCGCCCGGGTATTGGGCGCTCAAGGACGGAGCCTTACCGACCCGGAGGTGACCGAGCTTTGGTCTGTGCTGTCGGATGAGCCCCGAGTAATTGCCGGCGTTTATAAAATTATGCTCCTCACCGGCCAGAATCCGGGGGCGGTGTTGGGGATGCGCTGGGATGCGGTGCAGCTCGACGAATGGACGATCTTGGGGCGGAAAGGCAGGACTCGCCGGATTCCGCTCAACCAACCGGCGATTCAGGTGCTTCGAGACCTGAGAGAACGTCGAGGGACTGCTCAGCTCGTGTTTCCGAGCGCATCCGGCGCGCCCATGCGTTCACTTCAAACGGTTCACCGCCGAATTCTTTCGCGTTTGAGCTCTCAGCGACCGTGGACCCCTGCCGATCTCCGGCGGACAGCGGAGCGCGGGTTGCGTGAGCTGAAAACACGCCCGGACGTCCTTGAAGCGATACTCGGTCGCAGCTCTCAAGGTGCGCGTCTGGCTCGAGAGCGGATTGAATACGATTACCAACCTGACGTTGAATCTGCGCTGCATGCTTGGGGGCGAAAAATACTCGAGCTGACGGGGTCCGGACGGGCGCCGACTCCGGGAGGAAAGGTCATTCAGCTTTTCCGCTGATCGCGGAACCGGCGGCGCGCTCGATGAATCCCGGGATGGGCAGCGTCATCAACACCGCTCCCGCAAACGCGTACAAACCCCAGCCGAGATGAACCGAGCTGCCGCCTGGGAGCTGCTTTATCGCCACGACAGAAACTGCGAGAACATAGACGTCGAGCATTGAGAACTTGCCGAGATGCTCAATGCGGCGCAGCTCGCGAAACGGTATCTCTCCGCTAGACATTCCGGCGATGCACGCCCAGAGAATGCTGTATTTCCACAGCGGGAAAACGATCGAAAATGCAAGGATAATCAGCGCGATCGCATGTTCGCCGGCTTCCCACATGGAACGGATACCTGTTGCGACGGAGAGGGTTTGCGGCGCATCGAACGACGGCTTGATAATTTTGAGAATGCCGGTGAGCTCACCGAATTGCGGTGTGATTGTCAAACACGGTCCGAATAACCCGCAACCGAAAAGAATGAGGCTTCCAATCAGCAACGCGTAGAGAACGAATGGTTTCGGAGCGCTTTCCAACATGATTGTTTCCGTGCCCTGGCGAAGCGGGTCGCTCTCTCTCTGAGCCGATCCCCACCCGCTACCGGAGCGGATCAACTGTGCCCGACATGTCTGCCACACGCAGAGTCAAGCGCTTGATACCCGCGGTATCATAGGTGAACGTCGTGTCTCCTTCGCGCAGGTCGGACATGAGAAACGTTTTCGTGCCTGCGAGCGTGTCGCTGAGCAGGTCCTTGTCGAATACGCGAATTTCAATCGACTCGCCGGCCTTGACGTTGATTCTCGCTGCTCGGATGACATCGTCCATGGACGTGTGCAGCCCACTTATTGCGATGTCGCGAAGGTTCAATTCTGCATTCGACCATTTTGCGACGAAGGTGTCTCGTTTTACTGTGCTTTCATAGATCTTCGACCCGTTCCAGGCGATCTGCACTGTGATGTCCGGGCCGCTCTCAGAGAACGAATCCCAGCGGTTGCCCTGATCGTCGGCTTCCGTAAGCTCGACGAGCGCCACGCTCACATAATAATCCTTTCCAATCTCGACCGGCTTGCCCTGAATATTTGGCACGGTCGCAGAATCAGTGCTCGGACGGCTTGTAGGCGAGATGCCGAAGTAAGAAAGGCATGCCCCGACGCCGATGACGAGGAGCGCCGGATAAAGAAAATAACGGATCTTTGGACGCGCGTCGTTACCCATGGGACCAGAGGGTTTTGCTACCGGAACGAGCGCGCGGATCACGATCGCTCCGGCAGGTAGGCAGCACCGACTTACGCTTTCGCCAGAAACGCTTTGACGAGCTCAGCACCGCTGAGCGCTTCAGTCACGGCAGTCTCGAAGGCCGGTAGCGCCCAGTTGTCCTGTTCGACAAAGAACACGCGATCACGGAAAGGTTTCCGCACGGCTTCGAGTGTCCCGTCCGCGATGAGCCCCACTCCGGCTACCGGCAGCGGATGGCCCCAGCGCGCGATCCGAAGGTCCACGACGTTCTGCTTGTCGAGCTTCAAAACAGGGAGGATCGACTCGTAGATCTGCTTCTCGAAGCCTTCTCGGTACCGCCCGTAGGAACCGGGTGCGTAGAGGTCCGCTCGAGCGCCTTCATACGGCATTCCGCGATAGAGCGTGAGCACTGTGTGGTCCGCATTGGGCTTTGCATAGGTCGCAAGAATGACGTCCGTGATCTTCTGCTTTTGCGCCGAGCCGGTTACATCGGAGAAATTGATCCGATCGGTTCCAAGCATATACAAGTCATAGAAGCTGCGCTCAGGGACCTGCTTCAGCAGGACGTTCGCGACCAGATAGCTTCGGTAGCGAATCTTGTCGATGGCGGCTACTCGAGCCGGCTCGATATCCGAGAGCACCTTTTTCGCGACGAACTTCGGACAGGCCATCACAACTGCCTTCGCCTGGATGCAATGGACGTTGCTCTGTGCATCTTGGTAGCTTACGTTCACGCCTTCTTTCGTAACAGTTACGTCAAAGACGAGTGAGCCTGGTCGCAGCGAAGTCGGCGGCAGATCCTTTACGAGGCGGCTAAGCACACGCTCCGCGACTGCAGAATTTCCACCCGGAAAGAGGATCAGGTTACTGAACTCGGAGGCATAGAAGTTCAGCCCGCTGGCGGCACTGATCTCCTGCGACGACGCGTTGAAGGACGACCAGCAATACTGTTCGATTGCGGTCTCGATCTGTTGATGGAGCGGGCCGCCCGCGATCTTCTCGAGATGCGCCTTGAAAGAGACCTTGTCGAGGTCCTTGATGTATTGTTCCTGCTCGGGGTCGACGATCGGAATATCGGGATACGGATATTCCTCTCCGACGTTCACCGCTTCGAAATACTTCCGCAGCTTCTCGAATTGCTCTTTCGCCTCGGGCGCGCTCTCCCCCGTCCAGAACTCTTCGTACACCTGCCCTTTCCAGAGAACCGGATCTTCCTCTTCCTTGAGCTTCCAGTCCTGGTCCAGATTGAGCTCGCTGCACAGTTTCGCGATATCTGAGTCTTCGTCCGGTTCAATGAAATAGGCAGCACCGATGGAGTAATCGATCCCCTTCCACGACTGTCCCTTGGCGTTTCCTCCGAAGCGCGTCGCCTGCTCAAGAACGACAGGTTTGTGTTCGCGCAGCAGGTACGCACTGAACAGTCCGCTCATCCCGCCGCCGATGATCACCAGCGGCGCCTTTTCCGTCGGCGATGGAAGCTTCTTTCCCGGAAGGCTCTGAATGAAACCGGGCTTATCCCACAGTACCTTGTGTGCTCGCTCAGGGTCGTCCGCAAAGAACTGCGCATCGGCGACGTCGCCGAGGGTCCGATCGATCGGGCTGAATTCCGGCATGCCGGCCTTGCCCTGAAGTGATTCCGCGAGCGCGCGATGCGCCGGCGAAAGATACAAAGCAAGAGTGCCGCCCGCCATGAGCTTCAGGGCGCATCTTCTGGAAACTGGGTCCATGGAGCTGTCTCCTATTACGGTTCGTTGATTTTTAGAGTTTCACTTCGTGGGCGACGGTGACGCGCGTTTCAGACAGCATCTCTTCGATCGCTGTCATCCGCTTCCCCAAAAACGGGATGTTCCGAATTGTTGCCACGACCTGATTCTCCCGCTTGATCAGCAGCGTTCCTCCACCAAAGGTGAGGAGGCACTCGAAGATATCCGGAATCTCTTTGTATACGCTGCACCCGCTCCGCGCGATGCTGAGATCTCTTCCCACCGGCTGAGTGAAGTGAACGAACTCGTTCTGTTCGAAACGCCAGTAGTCGAAAAGAGCGGAGATGCATCCCCAGCCGAGCATCAAGAAGAGCGTCGCGCTCATCAGCAGAAACGCATGTGTTGAAAAACGTGGTTGAAAGCTGAGCAACCACTCTGCGAGAGATTTGAAAATGGAAATGCCGTACAGGTTACACAGCCAGATCCCCAAGGTCGCAACGACGAGGACGAGAACGAGTATGAAAAACTGCTTTTGATCGAAATCCTGGACGAGGACCAGGAAGTTGAACAGGAAGACGAAGAGGAACAGCCATCCCGTGCCTGTTCCGTCACTGAGCCCGGCGCCTTGCAGCGCCGCGCAGAAAAAGCCTGCCAGCATCAGCGGCCAGAAGAATACGATTTCGGGAAACGATGCCACATGAATGACATCGCGGTGGCCCTCCGTGTTCCCTGGATAGAATATCTCGAGCCGAGAGGGCTCTCCACGTTTTTGAGCAGGTGCTTCGGTTTTCTCAGGCTCAGCCATAGGGCCTCCTTTCGGGGTTTCTGCGGACCTCGGAAGTTTCCTTCAAAGCGATCTGCGGCACAATCCTAAAAAGATTTACGGGGATCGTCATTTCCCGTATAGGACAGTCAGTCGTTTGCTGCACCGAATTGCAACGGAGAATATCATGTTTCAAGGGAATTTTAAGCTTCTCACTGCCGGTGTGCTCACCGGCCTCATTTCTTTCACGCCTGTAGCTCGCGCGCAGGATGCCACCGTAACTGAGCCGGGCTTCATCTCCGGCACGATGAACATCGACTTCCAAACGCGGAAGAGCACTGACACGACGGGAAAGCTC
The DNA here is from genome assembly GCA_046328905.1 of Bdellovibrionota bacterium. GTDB lineage: Bacteria > Bdellovibrionota_C > UBA2361 > SZUA-149 > CAZDWZ01 > JAXLVP01. The sequence goes on along the minus strand of JAXLVP010000001.1, from coordinate 588,863 downwards.
GCCGAGGGCTCGCCTGCGGAGGGTGCTCAGGACGTTTACTCTTTGAACCTGAACGTTGCAAAGACAACGGAGTATGCTGGAAAGATCGAGCGGAAGCCTCGGCTGGTCAGCAAGCTGCTCGGACGTGAAGTTCAGGCTGCAGAGCTGGTCTACGACATCGGGCTTTCTGTGCGTAATCCTCAGAACCTCGAGCAGAAGAAGGCTGTCGGAAAGTGGGTCGGTCATGTCGGTATCAACGAGCACGGCGTTTACGACTTCGGCTCTGAAACAGCAAACGCGAGCCAACTCCGAATGGCGATCGATGCCGTCGGAAAGGCGCAAGCTTTTGTCGGCGGCTTCAGCGGAAAGATCTATGGAAAGGATCAGGAGAAAAAGGGCGAGCTCGAGCAAAAGATCTCTGAGTACACGCGCCTGGTCAAAGGGAAGACCGTCAAGGTGACAGCGAAGCGAGTTGACCCGCTTCGATTCTCCGGGCTCGTTCTCGGAGAGGGACCTGCGCAGATCTATCCGCGCACGCTGGTCGATGGAAATCTCGACTACGATTATGACACCGGTAACTGGTACACGAACGGTATCCGCTTCAAGTACACGGCCAACGGGAAAGAGGTCGAAGACGTCGTCACGGGATCAATCAAATGGGTCGAGGATCCGAGTCGAGCGTCCAATGGAAAGGGACAATACGAGTTCAACTTGCGCTTCAACGAAGCGAAGAACCAACCCGCGACCGACGAATCCGCTGCGTTCGGAGACCAACAGGGTGAGGATGCTTTCTTTGCCGTCGATAACTCGATTCCGGCGATGACCGGGAACGTGAGCTATGAGGACACCCTCGTAAGCGGCGGCGAAGACGAGCCTACGGTCACTGCGAGCAAAGTGACCTACAACCTGAACGCAAACAAGCTGACGAAGATTCAAGCGGTGAACTTTTTCAAGCTTTGGATGGTGATCGTCGGCCCGACAAACGACGAATAGTTCCGGAGGCTCTCGCAGCAAGTGCGAGAGCCTTTCTCACTGCCCTGGAGTTTCTCAATGCTACGGTGCGGAACAGCGCTATCACTCTTCCTTCTCTGCTTTTCTCTCTTAGTTCCCGCCGCGGCATGTTCGAGCCATGGAGCTCAGGCTGGCAACGGCCAAAGCTCCGCTTCTGCTTCCGTAGCCCCGACTCCTTCTTCTTCCAGCTCCGCACCGGTCACTCGATCGAAGGCTGCTGACAAGCATGCGACCAAGGAATCCACGATTCATGCAGCGAGTGGAAATTCCCGAAAGACAGTCACTGAAACGGCGCCCGCGAACCCTCCGCCATCGTCCGAGCGTTCGACCCCAAAGCAACCTGCGCAGATCGCTACAGCCGCGCCGACATCGATTGCTTTGAGCACGCGAGCACCGGAGCCTGAGTCACTTTCGAGCACTTCGGACTCGGCTGCTCTCCGTCCGGAGCCTGTCCAAACGCCTTCCGATCAACCAGTCCAGGGAACCGTGGAACCACGCGATAGCTCTCACGGTGCGCCGTTGCCCTCGCCTACCCCGGCGAGCCCAACGCGGAACGGGGAGCCCTCAACATCTGAAGCCGCCGAACAACCCGTCGCTTCAGCTGTGACGATCACCGGGACTATGTCGATTGTGTTCGGCACAAGAACTTCAGTGGATAGCAAGGGAGCGCCCGAGGCCGGAGCTGTGGATATCTACACCGTAAATCTGACGGTTGCTGATACGCTCCGTTTTCGCGGGTCTATCACCAGAGTGCCGCGGCTCGTGAGCAGCATATTGGGAAGAGAGACGCAGGCCGCTTCGCTTCGCTACCAGCTTGAGCTGCTTGCCGGCAAAGATGACGGAAGTCGTGAGCTGCCGATCGCAACGCTTGCGGGGACGGTGCCGATGGACGGTTCCGGAAAATACTCGCTCGCAGGCGCCGGCGGCTCACTGAGTCTTGTGACAAAAAGCGTTCCGAATATCCCCTCGCTCACCGGTGTGTTCGGCGGCAGCATCTTCGGAAAGGGACTTGAAAAGCACGGTCTGCTCTCGACCAAGCTCCATGAGTACACTCGAGTGCTCTCGGGCCGTAAAGTGCAGGTAACGAGCAAAAACATCGACCCTCTCAAGTTCGTCGGGCTTCGATTGGGCGCAGGCCCGCTTGCCGCCTATCCTGGAGCGGTGGTGAACGGTAATCTTGACTACGATTACGACACGGGAAATTGGTACGCGGACCGGATCGAGGTTCGGACGGACAGCGGTGAACAGGATGTCATTACGGGATCCATCAAATGGATCGAAGATGCAAATCGGTCAGCAAACGGGCGCGGGCAGTATCAATTCAACCTGCGGTATAACGAAGCCAAGAACCGCAAGGCGGACGACGAAAGCGCTTTCTTCGAAGGAGCGTCCGACGAACAGCTCTTTTTTGCGATCGACGACAAGCTTCCGGGTGTTTTCGGCACGGTCGATTACGTCGATACGCTCCGGTCCGTCTCGGGTAATGAGGATCCGGTTGTCGTGAGTAGCAAGGTCACCTATCACCTGAAGACGAGCGGGCTCAGCAAGCCGCAAGTGGTCACGTTCGTAAAGCTCTGGCTGCTGCTGGTCGGTCCGACAAACGACGAATAGTCAGCTGCCGAACTGCGATTCGAGACCGACCTCGAACGTAATGTCCGTGGTTCCCTCAGACGGCGTCGGGTTTTCACGAAATCCCAGAACAACCTGAGTTCGATCTGTAATTCCGATACGACCACCGAAGTCGAGATAAAGCTGGTAATCCGGGTATTCCAGCGCGTCTACGATCATCGCAGACGCGGCATCGACGCCGAGATAGAGCGAGGAGCGCTGGGAGATCGAATACGCTGCGCCGACGAATCCCTGAACGACATTCGGCGCTTGCTGCAGGTTGCCGACGGACTCGTCGAGAAAATGGAAACAGCTCACACCCGAGTAAACTGCGGTGTCGCCGAACCTCCGATCGAAAAAGAGCGTTAAACCGAAATCGAGCTGCTCCGCACCGAACTCGCTTCTTGCTGTCGGCAGTCCGACAGAAGGCATGAGGGCGGCTCCTCCTTCATGCTGGTCATCAGAGAACCGGTATTTCGCATTCAACTCTAAGTTGCCGAGGCCAGTCCCTGTCTCCGTTAGATCGAATCTCGTGCCGTCATCGTTCCGGCCCGAGAAAGAATAATCGTCCTTTGGAATTCGTCGGCGTGGACCACGAGGTAACCCAAAAGTTTGGTGCCACTCGTCGATCGGCTGATCGGTGAATCCGCTTCCGCGGTAATAGAGCGGCAGCCATGCACCGACCTCCAGATTTGGCGCTACTCCAATCTTCGCATTGAAATCCACCACGCGGGTTTCAGCGTCGATGAGGAAAACGCCTTTTTCGCGATTCATGGTGTTCGATATCGAGCCGAGCACGCCAACTCGCGGCTCCGAATCTGCCACGACCTCGGCGCCTTCGGGATGTTGGGAAATATGCAGCAGCCCGGCCGGATGCACGTTCCGAAGTGGGAGTGGCCCTTGGTCCTGTGCTTCACCGGAAAGTGGCCAAGCCGTAACCGTCAACGCCAGCGTAGTCAGGCTCCGGACGATGATCCAGCGCAGGGGCTTTGCATCCGAGCGGCAGTCAAACTGGTTTCTATGTGAATATCTCATTCAGTCATCCAGCGTAAGAGCCCGAACTCGCTCGAGCTAATCAGATTCCTAGTTGATTTATTGCTTTAACGATACAAAATTGATAGAGTCGTCGGCAACACAAGCGAGGCCGTCTTCGGCGCTCGTAGGTTTTCTTCCCGGTCTTATTGGCGTTTCACTGGAGGCAAACCTATGAGTCTTGTATCTTTTCTACTCAATCCAATTGCAACCTATCTCGAGCTCACGGTCACTGAGCCTTGCCGTAACATTAAGCAGGTGCGGCGCGAAAAGAAGGTCGTCGCTGCCCCGGAAAAGCGGTTCTCTCTTCTGAGCGCGCTGCGCAACCAGAAGCGAAACTCCTCTCCAGATGACGAATCAACCCCGCTCGTCCACATTCACAGCGTCACCGAGCACTACTACCGGGACTGGCACTAGATTCGCACCCCGTGTCGGCTCGGCCCGCTCAGGTTCGAGCGACACGGCAGCTTTCACATCCGCGGCAGTTTGATCGAGTTTTCCTCCATTTTTTGTTCGTGGTAAGCTTACGCCCCGTTTTGAGCGGCAGATACCATGCGAAAAAGCTTTCACGTTCCATCCTTCTATAAAAGCCTCGGGCTCGTCGAGCTCAAGCGCACGCGTCGTGATAGTGATCCGAAGCGGAAGAATCTTAGTCCGACTGTCGTCGATTTCGGTCCGGTTCGCTTCAAAATCGCTCGGCACTTCGGATTCTGCTTCGGGGTGGAGAACGCGATCGATATCGCCTATCGAGCGGTCGAGGAAAGTCACGGCCGCCGGATCTTTCTTTTGAGCGAGATGATCCATAATCCGGAAGTGAATGCCGACCTCGAATCGCGAGGGGTGCGCTTCCTGATGCGCCCCGACGGCACTCGGTTGGTCGACTTCGCCGAGCTTCGTCCTGACGACGTTGTCATCGTGCCTGCATTCGGAACGACCATTGAGCTCCAGAAAGAGCTCGTTGCTTTGGGAATCGACCCCTATTTTTACGACACTACCTGTCCATTCGTACAGAAAGTCTGGAAGCGAGCGGAGGAGCTCGGTAAGTCAGGCTACACAGTGATTGTCCACGGCAAACGGACGCATGAAGAGACGCGCGCCACCTTTTCGCACAGCCGGGAGAACTCCCCCACCCTGGTCATTCTCAATCTCGAGGAAGCGCATACGGTGAAGGATTTTATCCTTGGTACGATGTCTTCGGACGAGTTTCGAGCTCGCTTCGAAGGATGTTGCTCGGACGGTTTCGATCCCGAGAACCATCTCGTGCGTGTGGGAGTCGTGAACCAGACAACGATGCTCGCCACAGAAACCCAAGCTATCGCAGATGTCATTCGCGAAGCGATGGTGGAGCGGTATGGAGCTGACGAGCTCTCGAAGCATTATGCCGACACCCGAGACACGCTGTGTTATGCGACCTACGAGAACCAAGGCGCGACGAAAGCCCTGATTGCTGCAGGCGCGGACATCGCCATTGTTGTTGGAGGGTATAACAGCTCAAATACATCGCATCTCGTCGAGCTCGCGGCGGAAAAGGTCCCGACGTACTATATTAAGAACGCTGGGGAGATCGTTAGCCGTAACGAAATCAGGCACTACGATCTCCATCGACATGACGTCGTCAGCTCGAAAGGTTGGTTACCCGAGAAAGCGAGCGGTCCGATCGATGTTGCGATCACCTCGGGTGCAAGCTGTCCCGACCGGATCGTCGAAGAGGTGATCGAGAAGGTGTTGAGCTTTTATGGGGTTGCCGAGGGCCTTTCCCCGGAAGTCGTCTCGGCTGCTACGGCTCTGCACTGAGCGTTCGGCGGCTCGAAGGAGCACGCGGCGGTCGACTCCATTTACGAGAGTCCATTAGTTGCTCCGCCCCCGCTCGCTCAAGAGTCCATTATAAAGCATTCTTGCGACTTTGAACTTGTAACGGTGGTCTACGTTATCGTTCACGAGGAGCGCGAACCGGACGGTACCTCTGCCCGGTAGGTCGAAGTATCCGGCGAGCGTGTTTACGCCTCGAAGAGATCCCGTTTTGGCCTGAAATGGCGGCTCTTCCTCAGGGATGAGCTCACGATACGGTTCGATAACGCGCAGCAGATTTACCATCTGCGCTGGTGTGACGGCATTCCGGTGCGACAAACCAGCACCCTCGTGGATCTCGAAGTCCCGCCAACCGATGTTTTTGCGAAGATAGCCTGTCACCGCATCCACGCCCTTTTGAACGGTCGCCGGAGCTCCGGACTGGGAGGCGCCGAGAACGAGGAGAACCTGGTTCGCAGTAAAGTTGGTCGAGTACTTCAGCAAATCACGGACTATCTCGGAGAGCGTCTGTCGTGAGTGGTGAATGAGGAGCGGCTTCGCGTCTCGCGGAACGGTTCCCGCCCGCACTGGGCCGTCTACCTTGGTTCCGGCGTTTCGGAGAAACTCGGAGAGGAGCTCGCCGAAATAGCGGAGCGTCTTTCCGCGATCACTCTGCAAATTGACTCGGCCCGTGCCCGAGGGCAATCGGGCGGCAAGCTCTCTAGCCAGGGGAGTCAGCGGTGTTTGCGGCTCAGCGGAGACGATTGCCCCGCGTCGCTTCTCGACATTGATGGTGTTGAAATTTGCGATGAGCGCACCGTTTTTTGCGTCGTAGGGATTGGATGTGTCCGAGCTCCCGTCAATTTCGATGTCGGGGGCGAAGTAACTGTCGTCGAGGAGGATACCGTGCACAGCAGAAACCTTCGGCGCCAGCTCCGCAGCCAGAGCGGCGAGCTCCTCTGAGACGAGGTGCGGGTCGCCAAATCCTTTGACCGCAAGAACGCCGCCGGGCAGCAGATATGTTTCAGTTTTGAACCTATAATCAGGTCCAAGTGCGTTCAGCGCAGCGGAGACCGTCGCCAGCTTCAGAATCGAAGCCGGAACGAAATGCTCCTCCGCGCGGTATTCGAACAGAGCTCGGCCGCGATCGTCTTCGGCATACGCACCCCCATTTTTCAATGCGCGCGTCAGCTCAGCTCGCCAGCCACTGTCGGCACGAGCGCTGGACTCCAGTGCCCAACTGAATAGACCGACCGTGACAAAAATGGTGAGAAGGAGCCGAACGAGCTTGGTCGGGCGCTGAGCCACGCTCGAAGGATTGATGGGAAACTTATCGGAGGAGAGAAACAAAAAGCGGCGCATGGCCGAGATCATTAGCGTAGCGGACGGGACCGGACAAGACTTCGCTGCGGGAACTCGGTGGGAAGCGTCGAATTGGGGAAAGAGGCGGGGTCGTACAAACTCACAACCCCGCCCTTTCGGTTAGGCGGCCTTCGCCTGAAAGAGGTCCGAAGTATCGGCGAACGTCGATTTCGCGACTGCGGTCTCACCGTGCTGGCTGAGGTCGAGCCCGAGGTCTTCCTGTTCGTCCGTAACGCGAAGCGGAATCAGCTTGTCCGTGATTTTATACAGAACCATCGATGCCACGAAGGTGTAGCCTACGGCGATCACCAGCGCGAGCAGATGATACATCAGAGTCGTCGTCTGGCCGTAGACCAACCCGACGTCTTTCGCAAACACCGCGGTGAGCACCATGCCGATCATTCCACCAAGTCCGTGGCACGGAAAAACGTCGAGGGTGTCGTCGAGTGAGCTTTTTGAACGGAGGTGAACTGCCATGTTGCAGAGAAACGCTGCTGCAACACCGATGAAGATGCTCGGTCCAACTCCCACGTAGCCTGCGGCGGGTGTAATCGCGACCAGACCGACAACTGCACCAACGCACGCTCCGAGGGCTGAAGGTTTACGGCCGACCATGCAGTCAGCAATTACCCAGGCGAGCATCGCTGCGGCACAAGCGGTGTTCGTGGTCAGGAAGGCACCGACGGCGGTTTCGTTCGCTGCAAGCGCCGAACCGGCGTTGAAGCCGAACCAACCGAACCAGAGCATTCCCGTTCCAAGGATGACGAACGGAATGTTTGCCGGCTCGTGCGCGGATTTCGCGATATGGATTTTTCGTCGTCCCAGGACGATGGCGCCGGCAAGAGCCGCCACGCCTGCGGAGAGGTGAACGACGGTTCCGCCTGCAAAATCGAGCACACCCCATGAGTGGAAGAGACCGTTCGGGTGCCAGGTCATATGAGCGAGTGGCGCATAGACAACGAGGCTCCAGAGGCAGATGAACAGCATGTAGCTCGAAAACCGAACCCGTTCTGCGAACGAACCGGTAATCAGTGCCGGAGTGATGATCGCGAACTTGAGCTGGAACATGGCAAACAGCGCTAAGGGGATCGTTGCCGAAAGATCCGGGTGGGTCGCTCCGCCGACGTGTTTGAACATGAAGAAGGTGCGGGGGTCGCCGATGATTCCGTAAATGCTATCGCCGAACGCGAGGCTGAATCCGAAGGTGACCCACAGGAGGCTGATCAGTCCCATCGCGATGAAGCTTTGCATCATCGTCGAAATGACGTTTTTCGTTTGTACCATTCCCCCATAGAAGAAGGACAATCCGGGAGTCATGAGGAGGACCAAAGCTGATGCCGTCAGCATCCATGCGACGTCGGCTCCGTTCATCGCCCCGCCGACAACTGTTGCTGCTTCCGGCTTCGTGGCAGCGCCTAACGCCGCAAGCAAGAGCAGTCCGGCAAGCGGCAGCGCCCAGCGCTTATTGCTGCTCGGCGTCTCCGGTTTTGCGACCTTCGATGTTCCAGGTTTGTTTTTCATGATTCTCTCTGCATAAAAACGGGTTTGCACACTTTTCACGAAACACTGTCCCGTCCTCACTAGGGCAATGCTCGGAAAGCACAAATATAAGGGCATACCTGCCATTAAAGAAATTAATTGTATTAATGAGAACAATGAGCTTTTCTCATTAAAAGCTCGGCCGCACATTCGGAGCCGAACGCGCCATAACGTGAATAACGGTTACAAGCGAAGGCTCTATCGGGTGAGCTATGGGCGACAGTTTCTTCAAAGTTTTCTTTCTTTCGGTATTCGTCATCCTCTTCTTGGCGGGCGGGATCATGCTGCTCCAAATGCAGACGGAGTCCGATGACCGCCGCGCGGTGAAACGCTACATGGAGAGCCGCGGTAAGACTCCGATCCCGCCGAGTTGGCGTAGTCAGGTCGGAAAGGGAATCTAGCTCTATTGCAGGACCTCTCGGAAACAAACCTTTGCGGATTCCGATACTACCGGTGTCAGTGCACCTGTCTCATTGGAACCGCGATGGACGCCATTTCTCCCGCGACTGCGGGGTTGCACAATATGTCTGCTCCGGAGAGCACCGCTTTACTGAACGGTGTGAGCTCGCTCGCGGGGAACAACCCTAACGTCTTCCACTATGAGACGGGACTTTCCGCGCAGGGTGCTGCGGCGAGTATCGGTCAGAAGAGCGATGTGTTTGTTGCTCTGACTCCGAGCGCCGCCGGTCTCAGCGGATCTTCGAATCTTACCTCCCTGCATGCTGTTTTGACGCCGTTTCTCGATCTGGCTTACTCGCTCGCGGATAATGGGCTTGGTTTCTCCCTTGCAGAGCGTGGGCGCGCAGCGCTGCGAAGAGCGATTGCGCTGACTCCGCAGGTTAGCGCTCTCGACGGAGAGATTCGACATTTGCTCTCTGCGTCTTTATCGCTTCGGAATGTGTTCGACACACGTACATTCAGAACCGTTCTCTCCACCGTTCAGGACCTTGAATCACACGATGGCTTCAAGGGAGGCGCGCACGCGAACCCGTTTGCTTACGTGTTCAATCTGCAATCGATCCACGACATTGATCTCAGTGTCGCCGTGAGATCGTTCACCGCAAGTCTTTCGGCGGACGGCGGTAGCCGGTTCGTGCTCTCGAATGTGTCGAACCTAGGAACGCTTGCAGGCCTAGGAACGCTTGCAGGCGTTTTCGACCCTTCGGGTTTTGCCGAAGATCGACCAACTCCGACGGGAGCTGGTCAAACCCCCTCTCCCGGCTCTTTGCATCGTCTCGCTGACCTGAACGGAATTACCGGCAAATCTCCTTCGAGCGGCTCGAAAGTCCCGGTCGAAGCCCGTCGGTATCCCTACGAATCGCTCTCTCCGCGTCGAGATGACCCTGCGATTCGAAGAGCTCCTCGAACGTTGTTCGGACGATTCCTCTCGGGATTTCGCGATTGGGTGCGGCAGAAGCGGCAACTTGCGAGATTCTCCCGCCAAACTGAACGCAACCCCGGTTGAATCTGGCGTCGTCCACAAGCGCTGTTTCTACACCAAGGACTGTGCTATGAGCGACTGCGTTCGAACAGCGCAAATCATGCAGGTCCTCGTGGTGGCGACTACCCGGACCGATCTCTCGGTGCGACGCAACGACAATGAAAGAATCCTCTCAACAAAGCTCCACTGAAAAGAACGACCGCGACAAAGCGGAAAATCGCAAGGCTCTGAAACGGGTCGGACCGAGAGTGCTCGGTCTGGCGCAGGGATACTGGAAAACGCTGATCGTCGGATTTATCGCCTTATCGCTCGGCAGCGGGATCAATCTTCTTTTCCCCTACCTCATTCGCAAAGTGCTCAATCAAGAGCTGGGCTTTGTGCTGGCGCGGGACCTCGGCTGGATCACCGTTGTCATGATTGTGCTTTTCGGAATCCAGGCGTTCTTTTTCTACGTCCGTCACTATGCATTTACAGCGGTCGGCTACCGAGTCGTCTCCGAGGTTCGCCAGCTGCTTTATCTCGCCATTATGTCGCAAGACATCGCGTTCTTCGACCGTTCCCGGGTGGGAGACCTGCTCAGCCGCCTGAGCTCCGATGCCCAACTCGTTCAGAGAGCAGTGACGATCAATATCTCGGTCGCACTCCGCTATCTGCTCCAAGTTGCGGGCGGAATAGTGTTGATGCTCATCATCTCGCCTCGCCTCACCTTGTTGATCATCCTTCTGATACCGCTTCTAGTCGTGTGCGCCGCGGTTTGGGGGAAGCAGTTGCGTGGCCTCTCCAAATCTATGCAGGAGCATCTCGCCGAGGCGAATGTCGTGGCTGAAGAAACTGTGGGTGCGGTCCGGACGGTGCGTGTATTCGCCGGGAACAATTACGAGGCCGGTCGATACAACCATGCCATCGGCGCTTCGTTGACCGCCGGTCTGGACAGAACCAAGGTCGCCGCGGCGTTCAGCTCGACGATGGTATTCCTGCTCAACGCAGCCATCGCCATCGTTGTTTATTACGGCGGAACTCGCGTGCTCTCCGGACAGATGAGCATGGGCGATCTGACCGGATTTTTGCTCTATTGCGTCATTGTCGCTGTGTCGTTCGGATTTCTGGTGAATGTCTACGAGGAATTCATGCAGGCGGTGGGCGCGGCCGAGCGAATTTTCGAGATTATGGACAGTGTGCCCGAGGTCGTGAGCCCGGAAGCTCCGAAGCGCCTGCCGGCTCACGAGAAAGCATCCGTACGCTTTGACAGGGTGCACTTTTCTTATCCCAGCCGCCCCGACATCCCTGTGCTCACCGACGTCTCTTTCGAAATTCCACCGGGGAAGACCGTTGCGATCGTCGGTCCCTCAGGCTCTGGGAAAAGCACGATCGCGTCACTCATTCCGCGGTTCTATGATCCGCTGTCGGGAACGATCTCCTACTGCTCGACACCTCTCCGAGAGCTTTCCCTCGAGGAGCTCCGAGGCGATATCTCCATTGTCGCTCAACAGCCGCAGGTCTTTTCGATCTCAATCGGAGAGAACATCCGTTACGGCCGGCTCAATGCGACGGAAGCGGAGGTCGTCGAGGCAGCCAAAGCCGCGCATATTCATGATTTCATCGAATCGCTCCCCGAGAAATACGCAACGTTAGTCGGCGACCGAGGGATCCAGCTGAGCGGAGGTGAACGCCAGCGCGTCGCGATTGCGCGAGCAATTCTCAAAAACCCACGTTTTCTGATTCTGGATGAAGCGACCTCCGCTCTTGACAGCGAGAACGAGGCGCTCGTGCAGGACGCGCTCAACAATCTCATGGTCAATCGGACAACGCTCGTGATCGCGCATCGGCTGAGCACTGTTCAACATGCAGACCGTGTGCTCGTGCTGAAAGACGGCGCTGTAATCCAGGAAGGAACTCATCTCGAGCTCTTCAATCAGTCCGGACTGTATCGGACGCTGGTGGAGCATCAACTTCTGGTGTGAAGATTGAAGGCGGGAATCGCTGATTCTCTTACGCGCGCTCAGCCCCTCTGTTTCATCTCGAGACCTACATCCCTGCATCTCGATGAGGGACCAGGACCTGCCTCGGTTTTGCGCCGTCTGCCGGTCCGACTACGCCGTCTCGTTCCATCGTCTCGAGAATTCGCGCGGCTCGGTTGTAGCCGATGCGGAAAACTCGTTGTACCATGGATGTCGACGCCATTCCCTTTTCAATCACGAGATTTACCGCCTGGTCGTAAAGAGCGTCATACTCTGCGGGCTCTCCATCCGCGCCTGTCGCTGATTCGGCCTGCTCCATCCGCTCGATCATGCTCTCGATCTGAGCATCATAGTCAGGTTTGCCCTGAGAGCGGATGAATTCCACCACGTCATGCACCTCCTTGTCTGAAACGAAAGGAGAATGCAGCCGTTTCGGTCTTCCGGCGCCGGGCGAAAGGAACAGCATGTCGCCCTGGCCGAGCAGCTTCTCGGCACCGGAGTTATCGAGGACGGTTCGCGCGTCAATGCGGCTTGCGACCTTGAAAGAGATACGGGACGGAAAGTTGGCCTTGATTAAACCGGTGATGACGTTGACGCTCGGCCGCTGTGTCGCCAGAATCAGGTGAATGCCGGCAGCGCGCGCTTTTTGAGCGAGGCGAGTCAGCAGCTCCTCAATCTCACGACCTACGGTCAGCATGAGGTCCGCAAGCTCATCGACGACGATGACGATGCGAGGCAACGGCTCGTGAGAATGATTCGCGGTCAAAGTATACGGCGTGCTTTCGTCAACCTCCCGGTCCAGAGCCGGAAGATCACTGCTGGTCGAAACAACGTCTTTTTCGAGGAGCTCAATGACCTCGTTCTTCGCGCGCGCGCCGCGAGCCGACTTCTTTGCGGTACCCGATGTAACGAATGTGTTGTATGAGGCAAGATTGCGAACACCGACGTCTTTCATCATCGCGTAGCGCCGCTCCATCTCTTCAACGGCCCACCACAGGACGCCGCGAGCGTGCTTGGCCAGCGTAACGACCGGAGCTTTGAGATGAGGGATGTCCTCATACACACTGAGCTCGAGCATCTTCGGGTCGATCAGAATCAGCCGCAGCTCGTCCGGAGTATTTCGGTAGAGCAAGCTGAGGAGAAGTGAGTTGATGCAAACAGATTTTCCGGTTCCGGTAGCGCCGGCGATGAGAAGGTGCGGCATCTTGGAAAGATCCGCGATATACGCGTCGCCGAATGTGTCCTTACCGAGCGCGAGCGCGATCTGATATTGCGGATCGAGAAACGACTTGGTCTCAATCAGGTCACGCAACCGAACGATCTCTCTGTGGGCGTTCGGCACCTCAATCCCGACAGTGCCTTTCCCAGGGACGGGCGCATAGACGCGCACGCTGGCAACTTTCAGTGAGAGCGCTAGATCGTCCGCAAGGCTGATAATCTTTTGGACCTTCACGCCCGGAGCAGGCTCGAATTGATACAGGGTGATGACAGGTCCGGGGTGAACCTCAACGACCTTGCCACCGATACGGAAGTTCTGAAGCGTCTGCTCGAGCCGCTTGCTGTTGTGAATCAGCTCAGTATCTTTCGGGGCGGTCGTGGGTGAGCTTTCCCCGCGCACCAGGAAGTCAGGAACGGGAAGCTGAAACTCCTTCGCTCGCGGGGATAATTTCGTCTTCTCCTTTTCGCGGGCGGATGCGGCGAGAAGACGTTTTTTCTCGGCGTTCTTTCGCTCTTCGACGCTGTCACGTCGAAGAATAAGAACGTTCCCAGCCGCCGCGCTGTCTTCTTCGGCCGGATGTTCGTCGCCGTCCTCCAGCTCTTCGATACGTGGAACAGGGAGCTTCTTTCGGGATTTTACCGGGACTGGTTTTGCTTCCGCCTCGATCTCGTCCGTTTCTCCATCGAGCGTGAACGGCAGCTCGATCGATTTCTCGGGCAGGGCCCGCCGCCGCTCCAAGCGCTCGGAACGGTTCCGAAGCGGAAACGAAAGCACACCGCCAAACCCCGACACCAGGGAGCGAAGCATGACCAGTCCCTCGCCGCAAAGCTGAAGCAGCAGCTCGGCCACTGCTCGTCCTCCATGGAGAAGAGCCGCGGCGCTGATTCCGGTCGAGATCCCCAACGACAGTAGTAGGAGCGTCGTGGCCGCAAGCAAAGTCCCTGCTTCGTTCACGAAGCGAATGAGGGTGAGTGCAGCAGAGGTTCCGATCTGTCCCCCACCCGAGAAGCCAATGAGCACTGACGCGATGGTCGCGCAGGCGAGAAGAAAGATTACGGAGGCGATAGCGACCACGACGATTCGGCCGACGGAGCTTTCGAGAGCTGGCGTCCAGCCAAGGCAGACGTTTCGCGCGAGCAGGACCAGCCAAGCGACAAGGACGAAGGCACAGTATCCGAAAGCGTTGAGCAAGGTAGACGCCAAAAATGATCCCACGGGCCCCATCACGTTGGCGTGGCCCGGCGCAGCGCCGGTTGAATCCATGTGACGCAGCTGAGAGCAGAGAGCGACGGCGATAAAAACGGCGGCGACGACCAGAAGAATCGCTGAGACCTCGAGCTGGAAGCTGTGAGTGTGCTTTGGCGGCGGTGGTGCGTGCTCGATTACGCGCTTCCTGGGAACGTTCTTTTCTGCCTTTCGGGCGGTTTTAGCCATACGGGGTACACAAATTTCCTACTTCACCCGTAATTAGAGGTGAACGACACACAAAAGGACCCAGCTTAAATTTAGCCGAATGGCCGAGTTTACGCAGTCGTTTTTACGTAAACAGCGTAGTTCGGTAGGAAAAGACGCCGAAGCGTCTGATCAGTCTTTTGTCGGAGGAGCCTGCCGCTTGGCCTCGAGCTCCTTTGCGACAGAATCGAATCCGAGCTTGGCGAGCTCCATCGCGCTACGGAACCCCACGCCGCCGGTATTCACCTTCTCTCGAAGGCGGAAGAGATTATCGCTGAGCGGCTGCTCGGCGTTCTCGTAGCTCGCGGTCCAGAGCAGCGTATTCGTCTGTGGATCGACGAGCCAAAGCTTGAATCCCGCCTTCGCCAGCTTCTCCGCTCCGTATCGTGAGCCCGTTGACTCTTCGTAGCGAGTGACGACGCCGTACAGCACGCCCTGCACATGCAACGCCTGACCGACAGCGACTGCTCGATCTCGGATCGAAACAGCGGAGTGTTGCACTTTTGCGAACGCAGCTTTTGCTTCGTTCGGATGGCTGAGATTCACGATGCCGAGAGAAGTGTGCCGCTGCAACGAATCGAGCTGAGCTTGATCGAGCGAATCAGTGGAGATCTCTACAGCGCTGCCCGGTGTTGGAGTGGCTGCGAGGGGCAGCACAGCAATCTCGTTTACGCGGAGGGGCTTGAAGTTCTTGCTCGAATCGGTCGTGAGGGGCGGCTTGACAAGTGCGTTATGATGTTCGCTCGAGTCGGCGGTGCACCCAAGTGAGACGAGGGCGGAGAAAATAATAACCCAGCGAAATGCTCTAATATCTGCGCCCATTTCCACCCACCTGCATCTATAAAAAAAACATTTGACTATAGAGTTGCATTATATATGTTCTACTGCTGCGTCAAGTTACAGGAAACTGTGAATTTGTCGAAGGTTGCCGAAACGTTAAATGCGCTCCTGACGTAGCATCACAGGCAACTCATTTTGAGCTCTATTGTCTTAATAAAGGACCTGCTTTGCGGTTATGGCAAATACTTTTTCAAAGCTTGATCAAGCGTTAAAAGACCTCATCGAAGCTTACGTCGAGCTGGAAGGCCAGCTCGAAGAGAAGCACGGCGACGATGAGGAGTCGATGTCGCATGCCATGATCGAAGCACTCGAGACCGCTGTTGAAGGCGCATTGGAAGAGCATGATTACAGCTCCTCCAATTTCGCGGGCGTCCTTTCCTTGATCACCGAAGCGCTCGAGCAGCTCGACCCTGCAGCGTTCGAAGAAGAAGGTGAAGAATACGACCTCGCTGAGGTGGAGTACGAGCTCGAAGATGGAGACATCGACGACGCTGACATTGACGATGCCGACCTGGACGACGTCGACCTCGACGAAGACGAAGAGGACGGCGACGATGATGATGACGATGACGACGATTAGTCGGCGCCTGACTCTGCGAGCAATCTAGCCTTTTCTCTGCTCAATTTCTGAAAGTTCGATTCATTCGGATGTATCGGTGTGCGCATTCGCTCTCACGAGTGATTGACTTTTGCTGCCTTGCGTTTGGCTCCCCTGGACGAACGGAGAAATTCGGTTCACGGATGAGCGACGATAACTGCATGTTGCGGATGCAAAGCGTCGCGCCCGCCTGCCGATAGACGAGAAATTGAACGCTCGGCAGAAAATCCGGCTCCAACCGGCTTACTGAACGACCTTGATACCGAGCTCGAGAAGCTGCTCTGCCGCGGCGGGTGATGGAGAGCCGACCATGAGGTCCTGACCCTTTTGCGTCTTTGGGAATGCAATAACATCTCGGATCGAGTCACTCTTCGTGAGCAGCATCACGATCCGATCCAGGCCGAGCGCAATGCCCCCATGAGGAGGAGCCCCGTATCGCAGTGCGTCCAAAAGAAAGCCGAACTTGGCTTCAGCTTCTTCCGATTGGATTCCGAGATATTCAAACACCTGTGACTGAATGTCGGCACGGTGAATTCGAATGCTCCCCCCGCCGATCTCCTGGCCGTTGAGCACCAAATCGTAAGCGCGTGCGCTCATCCGCTCAGGATGCTTGCACTGCTCGGCGAAGCTCGAGCCTTCAGGAATGAGGGGTGCGGTGAACGGATGGTGCACCGAAAGGAAGCGACCGGCCGAGTCGTCCCACTCGAAGAGCGGAAACTGCTCGACCCAGAGAAACGCCAGCTTGTTTTGGTCGATGAGTCCCCTCTCCTTAGCGAGCTGGACTCGAAGAGCTCCGAGCGAGGCGTGCACGACCTTCTTCGAGTCGGCGACGATCAGAGCAGTGTCCCCTGGGTTTGCGCCCAGTGACGTGCGAAGCCGTTCCTGATCGTCAGCTTTCAAAAACTTTGCAATCGGCGATTTGATCTCGTTCTCCTCGAACCTGACCCATGCAAGACCCTTGGCGCCGTAAATCTTCACGAACTCGGTGAGCTGATCAAGGTCTTTTCGTGAAAGATCCGATCCGTCGGGAACGTTAATGCCCTTCACAGCGCCGCCGGCAGCGACCGCATCTCGAAATACGGCAAACTCCGATTCCGCGAACTGCTCGGTCAGGTCTGTAAGCTCCAAGCCGAATCGCATGTCTGGAGCATCGACCCCAAACCGATTCATCGCTTCTTCGTAGCTCATGCGCAGAAACGGAGGCTTCAGCTCGATTCCTACCGCAGTCTGCCAGATCGATTTGACGAGCCCTTCAATGGTGTTCTGGATGTCCGACTCGTCGATAAACGAAAATTCAATATCGATCTGAGTAAATTCGGGTTGACGGTTGGCGCGGAAATCTTCATCGCGGAAACAACGTACAATCTGGTAGTAGCGGTCGAGCCCCGCGCACATCAGCACCTGTTTGAAGAGCTGAGGAGATTGCGGAAGGGCGTAGAACCATCCAGGGCTCAGCCGGCTCGGCACCAAGAAATCTCGAGCTCCCTCGGGAGTCGTTTTACTCAAAATTGGCGTTTCTACTTCGCAGAAACCATTCGTATCAAGAAATGAACGCGTTGCCTGGTACACGAGGTGGCGCAGCCGAAGCACTGACTGCATCGCCGGTCGGCGGAGATCGAGGAATCGATAGCGGAGACGGATGTCTTCCTTCGCATCAATCTCGTCCTGAATGAAAAATGGCGGAGTTTCCGCTTCGGAAAGCAGCTGCGCTTCGTCGACGAGCAGCTCGACCTCGCCCGTCGAGAGCTGCGGATTCACATTGCCTTCGGGACGCGCGCGGAGATGCCCTCGAACCTGCACGACGTATTCGGAGCGTAAGCGTTCACCGGTGCTGAATGCGTCCGATTTCTCCGGCGTGAACACAATTTGTGTAATCCCGCTGTGGTCACCGAGGTCAACGAAGATGAGGCCACCGTGATCTCGTCGTCTGCGGACCCAGCCGCTGAGTGTAATCTCTTGTCCGATGAGAGCCGCGTTCGGCTCTCCGCATTTATGTGAACGGAAGCTGGTTTTCGATGTCATGGAGCTACGTTGCGTCGTCGTCCGGTCTCACCGGCTGCGATTGGAATCGATATCGTTTTGTGTTCAGCCCGCACTGTGCGTTTACCCGGCACTGTGCGTTTATCTTCGTTTTGCGGGAAGCGCTCGCCGAGCTTCGAGAATCCGACTGAGTCGGTCACAATAGCTTATTCATCCAGTGTCTTCAAGTTGGAATCGGGGGCGCCAAGCTGTGGAGAAAGGCTCCGCGCCTGTTCAAAAGCACGCTTCGCTTTGTCGCTTTCTCCCTTCAGCTCAAAGAGCACGCCGAGATTATTATAGGAGAAGGAGTCCTTGTCATTGAGCTTCAGCGCTTCCTCGAGATGGGTCTGTGCCGCGTTCAGGTCCTGGTTCTGAAGGAAAGCCCAGCCGAGGGCGCTTTCGACCTCCGCGTTTTTCGGATTCGCTTCTAGGAGCGATGCGAGCTGCTTTACTCCGTCTTCCTTTTTGCCGAGCTTGACCAGCAGGATTGCTCTGTTCAGCCGTCCGCGGAGGTTGTTCGGATCGAGCGCCAGCGCCTTTTCGCAATTTGAAAGCGCTCCTGGCAGATCTTTGTTCGCCTCGAGAGCAGAAGCCAGTCCGAGCCACACGAGTGGGTTTTTCGGATCGTGCAGGGATGCCTGACGGAAAGCCTTTTCCGCGTTTTCGCTATTTCCGGAGCGGAGGGACACGTCACCGAGATGAATCAACGCCTCAGCATATGCGGCGCGACGTTCACTCGCCGCGCGGAAGCTCTCGCTCGCCTCGTCCAACCTTCCGAGCTGATCGAGGACTAATCCCAGGTTGTAAAACAATCCGGCTTCTTCGGGCGTAATCTGGATCGCGCGCCGGAGGACTTCTTCGGCAGCGGGCAGCCGCTTCTGCTTGACATACACGACACTCATGCCTTGCATCGCGCGGGTCGAGTTCGGATCGATCTTCAGAGCTTCGTCGAAAGCTTGTTCGGCGGCGGTCAGGTTATCGTTCGCGACCGAGGCGTTTCCGAGAGCGATGTAAAACAGCGGATCGCGTTTGAGCTCGATCGCTTTCTTCAGGCTTGTTACAGCGTCGGCAGGCTTTCCCTGATCAATCAAGCTGATGCCCAACTGGAAGTGGGCTTCGGCCAGATCCGGGCAATCGCGGATCAGATCGCGAACCTTCGCTTCGGCCATCTTCGTGCCGATCCCCTCTTTCAGGATGTCTGCCAGCGTCTTGGATGCTCCGCTGCAGTCTGCTGCATTGCTCTGGACGGGAATGAGCGCGAAAAGCGCAATAGCCGTGAGTGAGCGCGTTGCGGTCATGACTTGAGCACCTGTTCGAGCTTTGCAATTGCTGTCCGGAGCCGCGCTTCCGGTTCGACGAGAGCAAATCGAACGTAATCGTCGGCGTGCGAATCGAATCCGGACCCGGGGCATGCGGCGACGTTCGCCTGTTCGAGAAGCATCCGGCAGAACGCGAAGCTTCCGGCACCGCGAAACTTCTCCGGTATACGAGCCCACAGGAAGAGGCTCCCCTTCGGGACGTTCAGCTCGAACCCGAGCTGCGCAAGGCCGGACGCGAGGACATCTCGCCGGGCGCGATAGATGTCAACGGCCTCATGAATCGTCTGGTCGTAAGAATCGAACGCCTTGATCGCAGCGATCTGGAGTGGTTGAAATGCTCCGCAGTCCAAGTAGCTTTTAATCTTCTTCAGCGCGGAAACGAGCGCCTCGTTACCAGCGCACACTCCGATTCGCCAACCGGGCATGCTCATTCCTTTCGACAGGGAGCAGAACTCGACTGCGACGTCGCGTGCTCCTCGCGCCTGGAGGATGCTGGGAGTACGATATCCATCGAAGCAAACGTCGGCGTAAGCAAAATCGTGGGCGAGATAAAAGCCTTTCTCCCGCGCGAGGCCGACAAGACGCTCGAAGAAACCGAGTGTCACGACGGTCGCTGTGGGATTGTGAGGAAAGCTCAAGACCATCATGATCGGCCTCGGCCAAGCGGCTTCATACGCCGCCGTCAGGCGTTCGAAGAGCTCGTCGCTCTGTTCGGTGAGCACGCCGCCGTTTGATTGCACGTCAGGCAGTGACACTGCGATGCAATTCGCCCCTGCGAGCGCGATCGACGCGACATGAATTGGGTACGCTGGGCTCGGAAGCAGCACCGCATCCCCCGGCGAGGCGACTGCGAACAAGAGGTGGCTTAGCCCCTCTTTCGAGCCCATCGTGACGACGACTTCCCTTTCAGGATCGAGCGATACCTCGAATCGCCGCTCGTACCATTGGCACATGCTCGAGCGAAGCTTCGTAATTCCTTGGGAGGATGAATACTTGTGATTGTGCGGTTGCAAACTCGCCTGGACCAATTTCTCAACCGCAGCGCCCGGAGGACCGAGGCTGGGATTGAGTTGGCTGAGGTCGATAACGTCGCGTCCCGAAGTCCTTGCCGCAATAACCGATGCGGCCAGCTCCCCCAGCAGGAACGGCGGCAAGTGGTTCACCCGAAATGCGGCTGATGATTTCTGCATAGCTTATGCCCCGATTGTCGTAGCGGGCGCGCGGTCTGCCCCAAGAAGCTCATCTGCGTGGTAGCTACTGCGCACGAGCGGGCCGACATACACTTGAGGAAAACCGATTGAGCGGCACGCCGCTTCGTACTGCGAGAAGGTTTCGGGCGAGAGATACTCGGTCACAGGCAGATGGTCACGCGAGGGCTGCATATACTGCCCTGCGGTAAAGATATCGACGTCAGCCGCCCGAGCGTCGACGAGAAGCTGTCGAACCTCCTCTTCAGTTTCGCCGAGTCCAAGCATGATACCGGTTTTGGTGAGCAGCTTCGGTGCCGCGTTTTTCGCACGTTTCAACAGATCCAGTGAACGCTCGTATACGGAACCGGGTCGTACTCGGCGATAGAGTCGCGGCACCGTTTCAAGATTGTGATTGAGCACGTCCGGACCTGCGGCGACGACCGAAAGAAGCGCATCTTCGTTTCCGCGAAAGTCTGGAATCAGAACCTCGACCGTTGCGTGCGGGAGCTTCTTCCTCAGCTCGCCGATCGTAGCAACGAAGCCGCTCGCTCCACCGTCCGCAAGATCGTCGCGCGCGACGGATGTTACGACCACATGCTTGAGATTGAGCTGTGAGGCGGCCTCTGCGACCTGCGCTCCCTCTGACGCGAAGCTCGATTCTGCGAATGATGGTTTCCCTGTCTGCACGGCACAGAAGCGGCACCCACGAGTGCACACATCTCCAAGAATCATGAACGTCGCAGTGCCGCGGCGGAAGCACTCGGAGATATTGGGACAGCGCGCTTCTTCGCAAACCGTGTTGAGCTTGGTGCGGCGCAGAAGGCGTTTCAGCTCAGCCGTCTGGGGGGCAGAGCCAGGCGGCCGGCGAAGCCACTCAGGTTTTCGAGCGTATGCCGTCTCCGACTTCACAACGTGTCCGTCTTAATCGACCTCTGGGGACAGTAACGACTGAAAGCGGACAGCTTTTTTGAGATCGCCGTGCACTCGCATCTTTTGAGCGAACATAGCGAGCTGCGGATTAAGCTGTCCGTTGACGAGCTGAAGGAAATCGTTTTGCTGCATGGTGAAGACGATTTCAGCGTCTTCTCTGCGGTTCACAACGTCAAGGTTGTCGCCGAGCTGAACGGTCCAAACGCCGCCCTGAAATCCTTTGAGCTCGATCCGGTAGCGACCACCGAGCTCAGCCCGTTCGTGATCTTCGAGAATATCGTAGCGATAAAGAAGCTCGGTGTTGAAGAACTCCTTCGCATTCTTGATATTTGCTCGAATTGGGAGGTCGTGACGGTGCGAACCGAGCGGTGTTCCCTTCTCGATATCGTATGCGGGAGCGAGCGGATCATCCTGTTCGTATTCTGGGAGACCTTCGTGAGTGAAGCCGTCGGCGTCATCCTCATCGTCGGCATGTTGCTCGTTTGCTCGATGCTCGCTCGTCCCCCGCTCACTGGAACGCGATTCCGTAGAACGATGCTCCGTCGGACGGGTCTCGGTCGCACTGGAGCTTCCGGCTGAACGTGATTCGTTTACGGCCGCGTCGTCAGCGGAGCTTTCTACGGGGTGGTGTTCATCAGGCTCAGCGTGGCGGGTCGGTGAAGCCGTATGGTCAGAGACTCTCCACGGTCTCTCTTCGAGAGCCGGAGCTTCTGTCTCCTCGGGCGATTTCTCATTAACGTCGTCGCCTTTCATGATGGTTCTCCACCAATTCTTGTTAAAAGGTGCTAATAGCATGTCCGAAACCAGGTTTAAACAAGGGACCTTAGATTCGAGCGACCCTCTGTCCACTCGCAATCACTCGCGGCCGGCAAACGTTCAATAATTGCTGCAATTCGCTTGGAAATGTGCGGTAATGAACCGGTTTTCCCGTGCGCATATTAATCAGAAGCCATTCGGGCATGCAACAAACGAACAATTCACAGACGAATGAATACAACCACTGAGCCCGAGCGCGACGTTGTCGTGCTCACGGGAACGATCGGATCGGGCAAAACTGCGGTTGGCAAGATACTTTCCGCTCTGGGCGCGAATGTCGTTCACGCCGACACGTTAGCCCACGAAGTCATCGCGAAAGGGTCTCCCGGCTACGACGAGGTAGTGAGTCGATTCGGTGCAGCCGTTCTTCTGCCAAACGGAGAGATCGATCGGAAAGCCTTGGGCCGAATTGTCTTTGATGACGTTCAAGAGCGGAAGGCGCTCGAACGCATCGTTCACCCGCGTGTTCGACGTCTGTCCGAGGACCGATTCCGTCAGGGCTTAAAGAGCGGCGCCCCACTTGTCGTCTATGAATGCCCTCTCTTCTTCGAAAGTGGGTTGGACAGCCAGCCTTTTCGCGCCGTGGTCACCGTCGTAGCAGATGAGCCGCTCTGCATCGAACGAATCTGCAAAAGGGACTCGCTGACTCAAGCAGAGGCCACCGCTCGACTGAGACAGCAGCTCTCTGCAGCCGAAAAAAGCAAGCGCTCGTCATTCGTGATCGAGAACAACGGTACGGAACAGGAGCTGGAAACGGAGGTCAGGAAGCTTTGGCCTCGCCTAATCGCGCCAGAAACTCGTCCTCGTCGATAACCGGTATCCCCAGAGACTCGGCTTTTTTGAGCTTGGATCCGGCCTTTTCTCCGGCAACGACGAGCGAGGTTTTTGAGCTGACGCTTCCGGACACTGTGCCGCCTTCTGATTCGATTCGACCCTGAGCGTCCTCGCGAGACATCGTCGATAGCGTGCCGGTCAGCACCACCGTCTGTCCCGAGAAAAGCCCGGAGCCGGACGCAGCCTCGGGTGGAGCTTCTTCCTGTATTCGAACGCCGTTTGCAATGAGGGCATCGATAGCATCAGCCTCCTCTTCGTCCGCGAAAAAGTCGACGATGCTCGCCGCGACCTTGGGTCCCACATCGGGGATCCGTTCGAGATCGTCGGCAGTCATGCGCCGCAATCCATCAAGGTTTCTCGACGCTCGTGCGAGAGCTTTCGCGGTCCGTTCCCCGACATGGCGGATACCGAGAGCAAAAAGGAATCGATGAAACGGGACGTCACGGCTCTTCTCGATCGCCGCCCTCACATTCGCTGCCGACTTCGTCCCCATGCGCTCGAGTGCCGCGAGCTCTTCTGTCGTGAGCGTGAACAGATCGGCCGCGCGCGACACCCTGCCATTGTCGATGAGCTGCTCGAGCAGCTTTTCTCCCAAAGTATCGATATCGAACGCGCCACGTGAGACGAAATGCTTCAAGCGATTCGCGAGCTTTGCAGGGCAACGCGGATTTGGACAGCGAATCCCGGCATCTGCTGCAGATTCCTTTGCCGCCGGGGTATCGCAGACCGGGCACCGCTCGGGGAGGCGATAGGGAACCTCGCTGCCAGTCCGCTTGCCCTGGACAACCGCAACAACGGCCGGGATGACGTCACCTTGCCGTCGGACGACGACTGTATCTCCGATACGGATATCCTTGCGGTCGATCTCATCCTGATTGTGTAGGGTGGCGCGGCGGACCACGACCCCGCCGATGTTCACGGGTTCCAGCTCGGCAACTGGGGTAAGCAGGCCGGTGCGGCCCACCTGCACCGAGATTGAAAGGAGCTTGGTGAATTCCTCGCGCGGGGCGAATTTGAGCGCAACCGCCCAGCGGGGTGTTCGGGAGCGGGAACCAAGCTTCTGTTGCAAGGTGAACGAATTGACTTTGATGACCACGCCGTCGATTTCAAACGGGAGACCGTCTCGAACGTCGCTCAGGCGCTCGTACTCGCGCACAATCTCCTCCGGGTCGCTGGTCCTGAGCGTGTGTTCCTGAACTTCGAAACCGAGCCGTTTCAACGCTGCGAGCTCCGAAGAGTGATCTGCAAACGGCAGACCGTCTTCCGCAAGCAGAGAATAGGCAAAAAAATGGAGGTCACGCTCTGCAGTTATCTGGGCGTCGAGCTGTCTGAGACTTCCGGCAGCTGCGTTGCGTGGGTTGGCGAACGGCGGCTCGCCTTTGGCGACTCGATCCTCGTTCAACTTGACGAAAGCCGCATGAGGAAAAAGGACCTCCCCTCGCACTTCAAATACTGCCGGGAGACCATCTTTCGAACGGACGGTCTTCGGGACCGTCCGAATCGTGCGGACATTGTTTGTGATGTTCTCTCCGACATCGCCGTCGCCGCGAGTTGCGGCAGTAGTGAGCACGCCATTTTCATACACGAGCTCGACGGCAGAGCCGTCGAATTTGTATTCAGCGATATATTCCACCGACCCGGCGTGCTCTCCCGCGAGCTTCTGCACACGTTCGCAAAATGCTCGAAATTCCTCGGCGTCGAGCGCATTTGCCAGGGAGAGCATGGGTTCGCGGTGGCGAATCTCGGAGAAAGTCGCCTGAGCAGGCTTACGCGTTCCAACCCTTTGGGTTGGCGACGTCTCGTCTTGGAGCTCAGGATGTGCGAGCTCGAGCGCCTCCAATTCGCGGAAGAGCCGGTCGTATTCGGCGTCCGAAATGGTAGGCTGATCCTTCAGGTAATAGTTTTGATTTGCGTCCTCGATCTGACGTCTGAGGATTGCTGCTCTCTCGGTAGCAGAAGCGACGGATCCTTCCACATCTTCGCTGGCAGAAGAACGACCTCGTGGGCTCACTGAGAAAGCGCCTCTCGCGCGGCGTGCGGTTGCTCAAGGAGCCCGCATTTGATCAAAGCATCTTTGAACCGAGTGAGAACTGCCGGCCAATTATACGTTTCCCGGACATAGTTGCGGCCTGCTACGGCGAGTTGAGCACGCAACTCCGGCTGCGCAAGCAGCATGCGCACAACCGCAGCAAGCTCCGCCGCGGAGCCCGCGTGGAGTCCCCCACCCGATTTCACGACGTGGTCTCGCGTGACGGCACAGTCCGAATGCACAATCACCGGAACCTCTCGGAGCCACGCCTCCATAATGACTATCGAAAAAGATTCGTTGGTCGATGGCTGACACAGCGCGATGCAATCCTGCATCAGGTCGAGCTTTTCGTTTTCGCTGACGAATCCGAGGTCGAATACGCCAGGCGGTAGCTCTTCCAAAAACGAAATCTCCCCGGAACCGATGATGACGAGCTCAAGCTGCGGAAGCTCTGAACGGAGCGCGGAATACCACTCGATGAGTTGATCGAGATTCTTGCCCTGTTCCTTTCGCCCTGAATAGAGGAGGAAAGGTCCTTTCCGCTCTGCCAGCGGCGAACGGTCGCGGTGCTCCACTTTGGCCGGCCCTTCTGCGCTCGCTTCTGAGAAGCCCATTCCGACCACAGTGCCTTTCTCAGCCGCTGCAGAACCGTAGAGCTCACAAGCAAGCCGCATCTCCGGCTCTGCGTTGTAGAGAAGCCCCCGGACGCGTCGAAAAAGATGCCGAAACACAGCTTGGTAAGCATACGCCTCGTTGTGAAGACATGGAACGACGAGTGCCTTGTCGGGAACGAGCAGACTGCCCCAGAACGTAGTTGAGAACAGATACGGCGCGAAAAGTATCGCGTCGAATCGATCTTGCTCGGCTGAGATGTGGCTGTACAGGGCCCGAGAGTTTACTCCTGCGCCTAACCAATCAAGCTGTTCGTCGACCGAGAGCGGCCTGCCGCCCGCCATGCTCAGCTCGGCTCGGATGAAGGTATCAAGGTTCCGCTCATCGACAGGAAAGCGCAGGACGCGAAAACCGTCTTCCAGCGTTTCTCCCGGAGGATGAGCATTTTCCCATGTTCGATGGTCTTTCGCGCAAGTGGTCCAAATTTCGAGCTTCTCGATCGGAAGGATGCCCGAGTTGCGGTCCCGATCGTTCAGCGCGAGCATGAGCTCTCGCACCAAGGTTTCGGCGCCGCCGCCGAGGCTGGCACCGTAACGAGGAAGCACAGCCGCGATCGAAAGCGGTCTCGTCGGTTGAAACAAAGAGCTCATGAAAGGCGCCACCCGAGCGAGATTGCTGCCTTGTCGGCATGTCCGGCCCGGCAGGCCTCCGGCGTGAAGGGGGCCGGAGCTGTCCGCCCGGCGATCTTTTGGGTCGACACCTGACCGAGTAACTCGCGCCTCGTGCTTTCGTAGAGCGCCGTCTGTTTCTGCAACAGTGCGCGACTCTCCACCTCAAATTCGTGAAAGAACGCTTTCAAATCACGTGCGACTCGCTCCGGGCTGCGGTTCTCAGAAACGAACGAGTGTCCGGCTCTCCCGATACTCTTCGCGAGCGCAGGGTCGTCGAGGAGCCGCTCCAGCGTCATCTGGAGAGCGAGAGCCTCGCCCGATCCGGGCGTAACTCCGATGGCGGCGCCCCGCTCAATGAGCTCATGTCCCGTAAGGCTGGAAACCACCGTCGGAACGCCCCGGGCGAGCCCATACCAAAGTGTGAGACCAGGGCTGCGCATTGGGTCCGCGGCGGTATCCACCAGTAAGTCCGGGATACTATGGAATGCTGCGAGCTCAGCTTCTGACGAGGCGGAGAGAAGAGCGACCCGCGCCGATGTATTTCGGGATAGGTGGCTTTCAACGAAGCTCTCAACGGCAGATTCGTTCACATCGGGCCGGACGATCCAGAGCAGTATCGGCGAGTCCGAAGAGCGCGACGATTGCAAACGTTCGAAAGCTTCGAGCACTTGCGGAGCTCTGTCCGCGAGCCGCGGCGCGCCGGAAAATCCGATGACCCGCGCGTCCTTTGGCAGATCGATCATCCGACGAAGGCTCTCCCGCTCTGCTCCGGATCGGACGGGGTCGACCGGTGTCTGTGGAAATACACAAATCTGAGAGACAACCTTCTTCCTCGCAAGCACCCGCTGTGCCGCAAGTGTGCTGACGAGAACTTTGGCTGAATCTCTGACGCAATCCATCCCCGCAGGATAGATCGGATCGAACGCATCGAGCGACCACCCTCGCACGAGATAATCGCCGAGTCGGGCGGAGCTGCTTCCGAACATTCGATCCATTGCCCGGTTCAGGTCGGTGGCTGCCGTGTTGAAGCGGAACTGCTCGAGGTGCAGGGCATTCAAGTTCAGGTCGTGAAAGAGTGTAAGACCCGGCCAGAGTTGATGGTGGCGGTAGAGTATCGATACCGCCGGATGGTCTTCGAGTTGGTAGAAAAAGATATCGAAAGGTGCAGCCCGGTGACGATGGAACGCGCCCGCAACCGAGCGTACAGGAATCTTGCCTGAGGTGGGTGTTTCAGGGTGCGCACTCTCCTCGTCGCTCCGTGCACCCCTCGCTACGACAAAGACGCTGTCGTCCGAGCTCGAGAGCTCGTCGAGGTCCTCGTCGGTCGCAAAAACGTCCACGGCGATGTCACTCCGCTCAAGGAGCGCCGGTAATACCGCGCGAGTGAACGCGGCGCTTTTCAAGCGCCGAGTGATCGAGCAGGAGCTGAACCAGGCAATGCGAAGCGTATCGTGTGACCGTTGAACACTCATCGACGGAATTTCTACCGCGAGCCGGATATGAGGGCAAGCGCGCTAAAACGGGCTCTGGTTCGACTTACTGCCAAGCTCGAACTCTTCTCCGAAATCCATCTCGTTCGGTGCTGTCATCTTCATCGAGCCGCCATTTTCAGTCGATGACCGTCTGGGGAGATTTACACCGCTCAAAGAATCAAGGCTTCGTCGGTAGATGATGAAGATGAATACCCCTCCGCCGATGAGCAGCACGAAGAGGAGCATCGAAAGGTATGAGATACCGCTCACGAGCGTTGTTCGGACAACGCTTTGCTCATCAGCCGCGGGCTTGTCGTCCATGAAGCGAGAAAGCAGCGACGGTCTTTCTTTTTCCGACGTTTCATCTCCCTTTGCGGAAGCTTCCTTGGCGGGTTCAGCCTGCGTGGATTGAGACTCCGACGGTGCCGCGCTCTTCGGTGTCTGGGCAACGGATTTAAGGTATTCGCTGAGGATCTCCTGCCCCTTGAGCCCGGTGGTGTAGCTCTGGGACTCGTCGAGATACACGGCCGCCCGACGCCTGTCGTCGGATTCAAGCGCATCCATAGAGCCCATGAGATAGAGCTCGGCAAGCGATCTGCGCATGGCGGGCTCACGTTTGACGAGCAACCGCAGCGTGAGCGACCGTTGCACGATATCAAATACCTGCGCTCGAAATTTGGGCGACGCTTCCAGGGTGAATCGTCGAAGCAGCATCAAGAGGGCTTCCACGACGACGTCGCTGCGAACGCTCGGCGGAGTGCTCAGAAGAAGTGAAAACGAAGTGAGTGTGTCGGATGGATGTGACTGCACATAGCTGATCACGAGCTGTGAACGAAGCGCTTCGAAGCGTTCGACAAAGGTCGTGTCATGAAGAATGAGAGCGTCGATACTCTCCCGAGGCAGGGCCGCCGGGGCGCGCTTCGGATCCGATTCACTGCGTTCGGAGCTTTGGAGCAGACTGTCGAGGTAGTCCTGCGGAGAGAACTCCCTCCCCTGTTTCGTTGCGAGGAAAACCCCGTGAAACATCTCGGCAGCGGTTTCGAGGAAGCTCCCGAGCTCGTTGTTGACCGCGCTCACACGGTCCACAAACAACCGTGCTTCGGTCGGTCCCCCGTCTACGGCAAATGAGCTGAGTGACCAGCTCAACCAATCGACCTGCCGGAACCTACCGAGAAGCGCATCCAGGCCCTCGGCTCGAAGCCTCGGGAGAACGGTTTCCCGATATCCGGGAAGTAAGGATATCTGTCTGTCCTGGAGCTCCTGGAGTGAGGACAAGCTTCCCTCCCGCAGGGCTTGGACCAGGAGGGACATCCGCTTTTGAGGGTCGAGCTGCTCGAGCTGACTCAAGCTGTGATTCGGAGCAGCGCTGGAGTTCTGGATGGGAAGACTATCCTCAATGCTCCTGGCCGCGTCCTGCGAAGTTTTAGAACGTTTGCTATCGACACCGAGCTGGATGGCGGAGTTGCTGATCGCGTTCACGATCTCGCTGTGACTCGTCGTCGGCCGATTGAGGGAGTTCGTGCGAGCGAGCGCTGTTGAGCTCGGTCGCGTCGCGAGGCCGAGCGCGACTGCCAGCAGCAGGCCGAGGAAGAACGAAAGAAATTTCAATCGAGCCGGTGACATCAGTCTCAGTATTCCGTCTGCCACTCCTTGTGCCGCCGTAGGTCTTCGTCGGCGATTGAGCGCTTCGGTGTGCGTCTCAGCCTGTTTCAAAGCCGCACGCATTATAAAAGAGGCAGAAGTTTTGTCAAGTTAGCGACCCGGGCGCTGCATATGTCCATGCAACTACCTGAATTGCTTGCGGTTCGTCGGCGATCAACGGCCGTCAAGAACCTCACGGGCAACCCGGCTCACCGCGGGATCCGAGCTGCTCTTCAATGAGTCCGCGTAGGTCCGGAAGGTAGAGTCTGACTTCGCGCGGGCGAGGATACCACGCGCGAGCCGCAACCGAGCTTCCGGCTGACCCACCTGATCAACGTGGATTGCTATCATTTGCGCGAGACCGGCGAATTTGGGGTTCGACAGGTCGGATTCTAGGGCGGAGAGTACCGCGTCTTCATCAACGTAAGATAGGAGCAGCTTTTCAGCTCGCAAACCGACGAACGGCGGCTCGTCTTGGGTCCGCAGCTCGAGCAGTCGTTTGACGAGGGCGTCTCGATTGCCCGCAATCTTCTCGAGCTGCTCAGAGGTGGACGCGAAGTGTCGCCCGCTGAGCGCGCTTTCGATCTCATCCGCATGAGCGCTCACCGGTTGGATCGCGAGGGATGCGCCCACGACAAGCGCACCCGCAGTCAATGCGACTGCGGCGCTGCGAACGCTCTCGACTCCACGCCGCAAAGCAGCTGGAACAACTCGCAACGCAGACGTAACAAACGGAGGCCGATTTCGTTTCATGCATTTCCTCGTTTGAGGAAAGTGTAAAGGAATCGATGCTGCCAGACAAGCGCGCCGCGATTTGGCGGGAGAAACCACACAAATAAAAAACCCCCCTGAGCGGTCACGGTGTGACTCCCAGAGGGGTAGTTATACAGCTCCCCGCCCCGTTTCGTTCGGCTTTCCTAACGGTGAAACCGAACGAACGGTGAAGCGCGGAGCTGTAAGCCCGTGAAGTGGCTCGATTAGAGAACCGCTTCCTTGAGGGCCTTGTTCGCAGTGAAGGCGACCTTCTTGCGAGCCGGGATGTTGATCGGCTCACGAGTTGCCGGGTTGATACCCTTACGTGCCTTCGTGCGGCGAACTTGCATCTTGCCGAGTCCTGGGAGAACGAGCTTGAAGCCGCTCTTCAGGGCCGATTGAATCATTCCGGAGAAGTTAGCGTAGAAGTCCTTCGCTTCCCGGCGTGATTGGAATCCGCAGTATCCTTGAATGCAATCAAAGAACTCCGACTGAGTGTATTGGCGCGATGAAGAATTCTTCGGAGTAACGAGCGTCGGCTTCTTTGGCGGAGTTGGAACCGGCTTCTTCGGTGCCGCCTTCACTTCAGCTTTCTTCGGAGCAGCTTTCACCGCCTTCTTCGCGGAGCCTTTCGCTGCCGCCTTCTTCAGCTTCGCCTTTGCGGAGCTCTTTGCGACCTTCGATACTTTCGAGACTTTCGACTTTCCAGCTTTCTTTTTTGCCACGTTGTTCTTACCTCGTTTCCTTATCTATCGTATTGGTACTGCTCTTTCGCTTCTAGATGTGTAGACCGTTACCTACTCGGAGGCGCCAGTTTTGGCACCTCTTTTCCGCATCGCCTGTTTTTTCAGCAAACCCTTCTTTTCAGCGAGCTGACCCAATTGCCTGACACCCCAATTGCCCGACAACCCAATTGCCCGACAACCCAATTGCCCGACAACCCAATTGCCCGACAACCCAATTGCCCGACAACCCAATTGCCCGACAACCCAATTGCCTGACAGGGAGCACCCGCCAAAACGGGTAACGGCTGCTGAATCGAATTACGTCTGAACTGAATACTGCAGGGACTTCGTTCCGTACTTCGTTTGCCTTACTGCATACGCCCTGAGTCATACGCAGTATCGCGCTTACCGCGCGACCAGCTCTGCACTCCACGCCGACTAGACCGCTCAAGCCGACTTTCGAAACGCCTGCGTGTCAGTTTTTTTGACCGGCCGATGCAGCACGAAACATGCTGCGCAAGCCGCAAAAACACTCTTGTGCTAACGCCTGCTCGAATCGCGGTCAAGTCCCAATATCAAAAAAGCGTTCGCTTTGTGAACTGAAAAAGAAGCTTTTGAGCCCTATTTTTCGCGCTTTCCGCGCAGGTCAGCTGTCCGACTCCGCTTCGGATGCAAGCGAAAAGCGAGCATCAGATCGTGCTCGACGGTTGCAGCTCCTTCTGTTTTTTGCTGCACATTTCGCGAAATAAGTCTTCATAATTACTACAAATGATTTCCCAATCATAAAGCTCTTGCGCGCGCTTGAGTGCGCGGCGACGAAGCTTATTCACCAGGCGGGGATTGGTGACGAGCCGTGTGAGCACCGACTTGAGCTCATCGACATTGTTCTTGGCGTAGAACTCTCCACAGTCGCTCAGCACTTCCTGATTCTCGGGCGTGCCGTTCGCGATGATGCAATTCGCAAAGCCCATCGCTTCAACAAGCGCGGGATGGGTACCCCCCACCTCTGTGGCTTGAATGTATACGTGCGCTCCTCGTTGCAGAGTTTCGTATTGGTCGCCGAAGCGATATCCTGCGAAAACGACAGAGGGGCTGGCAATACGGTGGAGCTCTTCGATGTATTCCTTGGCGTAGGGAGCGTCCCCGACAACGACGAGAGGGAGGGCTCTTTGGACCTCCTCGTCGAGGCTGGAATAGGCTTGAATCACGCGGTGAGCGTTGTTTTCGGGTTCAAGACGGCTCACATAAAGTAGATAGCGGTCAGGCTGAATCTTGAGCTCGGTGAAGAGCGGATCGAGTGGATCGAGCAGATTCTCACCACAGCACTTTGCCGCGAGAAAGTGCCGCTCGCTGCTCCGGTGACCGTAAGCGATCACGCGGGATCTGACGTGGTACGTCTCCCGATAATAGCTCTCGATCACCCCGGCATCGGAGATGATCTCAGATGCGAACAGGACAGAGCAGATCTCTCCGAGCCGATACCAGAGCCGACCAAGGAAGTTCCACTTTGCTCGCATCCGTTCGATCCCGTCCACATTCACAGCGACGGGTATTCCCCGCAGCCGGGGCAGCCATACGAAAGGACTGTTCGCGGCGTTGCAGACGAGCACCACATCGACAGGATTTCGAACAATATCTTTTAGGCAGCGCCAAGTATGGACCGGGGTCTCGAGGTATTTGTGTCGGGGCGCTGGAAGCAGCTTGATGTCCACTCCGAGATACTTCGGTTCCGAGTGCTTGATGACATGGTCGCGGCCGTAGACCAGAACTCGATGGCCGCGCTCAGCGAGCCGTTTGCCAAGCTCCTCCGCGAAGGTTTCGAATCCACCGTAGCAGGCCGGTATTCCGCGTATCCCGCAAATGGCAATATTCAGGGCGTGAGGGCTTTTACCGCTTGAATACATAACAACTTCGAGCGCTTAGGGTTCTATCCTAAAGTTAGTCAGAAATGCTGACGAGAATTTATTTGGCGTCAGTGGCTGTCTCTTAGCTTTAACCTTGCACCTGCAACAAACTGCAAGGACCACCAACGAAGGCATGACACCCAACCGAACAACAGGTCACTGACGCCCTTTTTTGCCTATCGTTCCGGCTCACTCTGAGCGAGTATCCTCGTCGGCAGCTCTGATATATAGGTTTTATCAGGCGGCTGATAGCTCAAATATGCATTTCTCTGCTTCTTTCACCTTTCGGTGTGCTCGTTTGAGCCCGGCATGACGCTGCGAGTGGGTCATAATTTCATGTTTAAATGGCGTCAGGCGAGCACTGTTCAGAAGGTGGTCAGGGGGTCGCGAGCACGTGACGATTGGCGGACGTTCGCTTATGCCGTTCAGCGGCCGGCAGCCGACGCACGGTCACTCACCTACCTTCCGCTCCTCAGCGTCGTGCTCCCCGTCTACAACCATGCGCGTTATCTACGTTCGGCGCTTCAATCGATACTTTCGGAGAAGGTGTACCCTCTGGAGGTCATTGTGGTCGACGACGGCTCCACCGACTCCCCACAGACCGTGCTCAGAGATTTCGAAGACGAGCCCCGGCTGAGGTGTGTATCTCAAGAGAACCGAGGGCTTTCGGGCGCGCTCAATACGGGGTTTGCTCTTGCGCGCGGCACCTTTCTCACGTGGACGTCCGCAGACAATCACTACCTCCCCGGGGCGTTGGCTGAGCTCGCGGCATTCCTGATCGTCAATCCGAGCGTTTCGCTCGTGTACGCAGACGTCGAGCTCATTGATGACTGGGGACATGCGGTAACCAATTCCGGATATCGGCGTCAGAATCAGTCGCCGGAGAGATCGTCGCACCTCGAGCTCCCGTTTGCAGCCAGCTCCTTACCGTTCGTCAACGACAACTTCGTGAACGCTTGTTTTCTGTATCGAAGAGCAGCAGCTACATTTTGCGGTGCCTACGATCCGGCGAAACGAGGTTACGAGGACTACGAGTATTGGCTGAAGCTCGGAGCGATTGGAGAAGTTGCCCATCTCGACAGCAGCGTTCCCCGATACCAGTATCGGCTTCATGAGAATTCGATGACCGCACAGCTTGATTCCGACAAGCTCCGTTCCGCGCAGCGAGACACCGTATTGAAGGCCTCTACGCTCCGTCATCATGTGGAAAGCTTCCGCTCACCGGGCACGCTCGTGCTTCGGACATCGCGAACCGATAGCCGAGCGGTCCAATTTCTGAGCGAGCTGTCCGGCGAATGTGAGCTTGAGCTCCAGATTGAGAGTCTCGGCCCTGAGCAACTGGATCAATCAGTGCGGCCGCAGGGCGCCGAATGCAGCTTCGTTCTGGAGACTGCTGAGCATCAAAGCGTAGCCGACATCTTCATTCCATCGGGTTTGACAGATGATGTTCACCCACACGTGCAAAGCAGATACACCGCGGTTGCCCACTCGATTCCGCTCCTGGTTTGCCGGCGTGATGGAATTCGCCCTCGACCCGGCGCCCTCTTGCTCCCCCCGCTCGACCTTCCGCCGCTCCTCCGTCGAGCCAGAGACGACAATCATGGCGCTGTCACTCCAGAGTCTGATAGCGCGGCAGCGGTGTTGGTGTTCGCCGAACCGTCAACAGCGCCGTCAGCGTCGTTGAAAAAAACAGAGCTTTGCCGATTGTTAACCGTATACCGGGACGTCACCTGGGTCCTTTTTTGCCGTACGCGAGACGAACGGAAATTTGCCGACGAGGTAAACCTCAGCTCTCCCGGTTGTTCGAACTTGAGAATTATCGACGTCTCTCACGAAGCCGCATTTTCGTGGCGGCCGCCGTGCGCCGAGATGTTCGATGATACGCCATGGCAGGAGCGTTCCCTCATGTTCGCATTGAGCAGCACCAATGTGATCATGACTCTCTTGCCTGATCTCGACGACGCACCGAGTCTCTTTTCATTGAGGGTGCAGCTCGCATTGGCTGCCGCCGCAGGGCGCGCCGTGATCGCACAAGTGCTCGCGTCCGAGGTATGCTCATGTGAGTCAGCGTGGGACACTGAGCTTGCGATCGGAACCGATCAGAAAGTGGCCGCTCAGATCCTCCGGCGACAGATATTCGACGCTCCGCACATCTCGCTCTCATATGCCTCAGATGTTCGCAGCGAGAGCGTGTTCGAGCTGCTGAGAAACGCCTCTCTCGGTCTGTCGATCGGGTCGCTCGAGCAGTGGCTGCAGGCTCAGGGGCTCCGTGTTTATCTGCAGCGACTGAAAACACTTCTTTATTTTGCGCCGATTTAGGTAAGAAAGCGCAGAATTCTGAATTAACCTGGAATTCCCGGCATCAAAGCTTGAATTGCTGTTGCCCTTTTTCAGTCTACCTGATTATAGGGTTACTTAACCTTGTTTGGTCTCTGCTGCGTTCGTGCAAGCGCGCCGTGCCCTCTTTGGAGTATTGCTCTTGTTGACGTGGCTCATACGCGAGTATCCGCGTTATTTTTCCAACTTATTTCTGGAGACACTTTCCTCATGAATAAAAGACGAGTTCTAGCTTCTCTGTCCGGCGCCGTCCTCCTCGCGGCGGGCGTTTTTTCGGCGGGTTCAGTTCCCTCCGCTTTCGCCGCCGGTCCGGAAGCAGCGAAAGGCAGCTCCTTCGACAAGGACATGGAAGCGTTCTTGGCAAAGGACGAGAATGTGAAGAAGGTCGGAGATGCGCTCGAGCGTTATTTCCAGAAGAAGCGTGAAGAAGCGCAACAACAAGCTGCGAAGTCCGAGCAAGAGCGGATGGACTCTCAGTTCAAGAATCCAGTAACGGTCGACCTTGGAGATAGCCCGGTACGTGGTGAACCTTCGGCGAAGGTCACGATCGTCGAGTTCTCAGACTTCCAGTGCCCGTTCTGTCAGCGCGGCTCGGTAGTGATGGAAGACGTTCTGAAGGAGTATCCGAAGGACGTAAAGGTTGTCTTCAAGAACCTTCCGCTTCCGTTCCACGACAAGGCGAAACCGGCTGCGAAGGCCGCCCTTGCTGCAGGCAAACAGGGAAAATTCTGGGAGATGCATGACCTGCTCTTCAAGAATCAAGCAAGCCTCGGTGAAGACTTCTTCGTTAAGGCTGCCGGCGATCTGCAACTTGACGTGAACAAGTTCAAGGCAGATATGGCTTCGCCTGAAGTTGCGAAGAAGATCGACGAAGACACCGCGCAAGCACAAAAGTTGGGTGTGAACGGAACGCCAGGATTTTTTGTGAATGGCGTCCTGGTGAGCGGTGCTCAGCCTCTTCCGGCTTTCAAAGCGATTATCGATCGCTGGCTGAAGAGCTAAGCCTGTTGAGCCTCGTTGGGCTCACGAACGAAAACGGCGGGGTTTCATCCCCGCCGTTTTTTTTTTGCCCGAACCCGGAGCACAGATGCTCATGGCTCCTCAAACTGAATTGGCTGGTGGGGGCCGGTGACAACTCGGAGCGAGAGCGCGCTGAAGCATGTTATATGGAGCAAACATCGCACTTGCGCGCGGAGATGATTGCGCAGGCTATTTCGCAACGGATGGTGAGGCCGCAGAGCTGTGGTCATTCCGATAATGCGACGTATGGAAAAGGGATCGACTAACGCTTCTTCTGCATTTTTAGGAAAAGCAGACAGCCCACAAGCGCAACGGCGGTAATGACCCGAGTCTGATAGGTCGACTTCAGCATGAACACGACGAGCGCGATCATGACAACGATGATGCCGTTTCTGACCATAGGTATCCTAGTCCGCGGGTGACGTTCGGGAGATTGATATTCTAACCCGAAATTGGACGTCGCGACAGGTGCGGAACGAGCTCAGGCCGAAGCTTGGGGAAAGCTGAGCTCCGGCGAGAGCTGCCGGAGCTGAAGAAGGCATCGGGTTTAGACTGCGAAAAGCGTAACTAGCTCCTGGTAATGCTTGAGCACTTCCCGAACGTAAGCTTGGGTTTCTGCATAGGGCGGCACCTTTCCGTATCTGCGAACCGTCGCTGGGCCCGCATTGTACGCCGCGAGAGCAAGATACAGGTTACCGTCGAACTGCTTTAAGAGCTGCGAAAGATACTTTGCGCCGGCCAGGACGTTTTGCCGAACTGCCCTCGGCTTTTGCAGCCCAAGCGCTTTTGCCGTGTGCGGCATAATCTGCATCACGCCGAGCGCGCCTTTGCGAGACGTAGCGCTCATCCGGCAACTCGACTCACGGAAGATAACCGCGAGCAGGAAGTGTGGTTCGAGCTCATAGGTCAGCGATGCTTCCTGAACAGCATCCACGAGAGTGGTTCGGTCCCGCTCCGCAGTCTTCGCGCATGCAGAGCTGACAATGCGCTCTGTAAGCTCGATCGGAGGACGAACAAAAGCGCGCTGAGATACCGGGCGCACTGCGCTGGTTGTGCCGGTGCTCAGTGTGTAAGTGAACACGGACGTGAGCAGGACAAAGACAAGATTTTGAAAATAGCTTGCGGTAAACATCAGCAACCTCCCCAAAGGCGGAACTTCGATGCTTCAAGCTATAGTGTAATTACGCAAGAGGCGCTGTGTTTTAGCGCACACACAAAATATGCGCCAATTGGTGCTGGAATGTTAGCGTGCGGCGAGCAATGAGCGCCCTGAAAGGAGCTCCGCTGCCCCCTGCTCCAGGAGTTTCGTGGCGACATCCGCCCCAAGCTGTACAGCTTCGTGATTGAGCGCTGACCGCGTCTCCTCCAAAATCTCGCTGCCATCGGCCGAGAGAACGCGTACCGTCAGCGTAGTGGAATCGCCCCTGCTCTCAGCATAAACACCCAGTGCAGACTTACAGTCCGCGCCTAGCGCAGCAACACAGGCTCGTTCGGCGTTGAACGCGTGTAGTGTTCGCGGCTCGATGAGCCGTTCCAGCCGTTCGCGAACATCATTTCGCGAGCTCAGAAATTGAACCGCGAGTATACCTTGATTTACCGCCGGTACCAGCTCGGCAGTGCTGAACTTCGTCAGTTGGACATTAAGGCCGAGGCGCGAGACGCCGGCTGCTGCGAGAACAATGCCCGCAAGAGTCGGATCTTCGTCGAGCTTACGAACACGTGTCGGTACGTTGCCGCGAACAGCACGGAGAGCGAAATCACGCCGGAGGCGCTTCAGTTGAGCAACCCGGCGCAAGCTAGCGGTACCGAGAGCCGCGTCTCTTGGCAGATCTCGGAATGAGCCTATCTTTTCGTTCACGCGAGTGATGAGGACGTCATGGGGGGTCGCCCGCGACAGCGTCGGAAGAATATCGGTTTCCGGGGCTAAATCTACTGGAACATCTTTGGCCGAGTGAACGGCGAAATCGATCCGGTCGGCGACGAGTGCCTGCTCAATCTCCGCAACCCAATCTTTCTTATCGCCGTGGGCCGCCGCTGAAGTGCCCTGCTTCTGATCGCCTGACGTGAGGATCGGGACGACCTCGAGCTTCAGATCGGGGAAATGCGAAAGCAGCGCCTCACCGACCATGTTCGTCTGTGTCAGTGCAAGATCGCTTCTTCGCGTGCCGATGCGCAGGATGGTGCTCACGCGGATCCCCCTTCGACTTCGGTGGAGCATCCTTCCGCTCCGTGACCAAGGGGCTGACCAAGCTGTATCGGTCCCTGCATACACCGGGAGCAAGGCGCGAAACAGGACTTCTCGAAGAGAAGGATCACCGTGGAACCGAGACGAAATGTGGCAAGGCGCTCTCCGCGTCGGACTCCTATCGGGGGGGTGTAGGTTCGATGTCGGATCACAGAGCTCTTATCGATAATGCGGCTGAACGTGTTCGTGCGGAACGAGTCATATGTGGGCGCAATCGAGCCGACGTTGAACGCTCCCACCTTGATGACGGCCACTCGACCATTTGCAGTCTGTATGAGGGTGACCAGCCGTTCGTTCTCACAAAAAAGACCTTGAACGTTCTCTGTCGACCACCGGTTCACCGGCCAGAGATCCCCGGGCAGATGATAGGAATCGGTGATCGTTCCGTCAACCGGCGAGTGCACATGGTGATAGTCACCCGGAGCGAGATAGAGGGTAATGAAAAAACCATCCCGGAAGGTCGATGCAAGCGACTGATCGTCGAGCAGCGGCCCGAGCTCGAACGTTTTCCCCTTCACCTGCAGGAGCGTTCCAGCGGAGATGCTACCGAACTGAGTGAGGTCCGCGTCCACCGGACTGACGATTCCATCCGCTATCGGCCTTGCCCCGGGGATCAGGTCTCGGATGAAGAAGTCTCCGAGAGAGCGATATTGATTGAGCGGCTTCGACGCCTCTTCGATCCGGACGCCGTAGGTGCGGCAGTACAGTTGGAGGAGCGGCGTCAAGACAAACGACGGAAGAGGAAGGTAAGCGATCTTTCCAGTAAGATAGCTTGCTAAATTCTTCGGTACTATCCGGAGGATAAAGGCAAGTGGGCTCACAAACCGTCCGCCCAGTTCCCCGTCGATACGACGGGCTGCTTCCACTTCGTCGGCACAGCGGTGAGAATTTCTTCGCCCGAGACCGAGCAGTTGCGACTCGACAGGGCATGGGGCGTCAGGCGTGAGAGACGCTCGAGGTGGCGTTGCTCAAAACAGTGAGCCGGCGGAGGTAAGCCTAGCCGGCGATAGAGCGCCATCTCTTCCGGAAGAAGCTGAAATGGTTTGCTGCTCATCGAGCAGATGTAGACCGTCGAGCCGAGCTTGCCGAGATCGACGTCTTCGGAGTGCTCCGGCACATCGCTGTAGAGCTCTTCGGGTTCGTGCTCGGCATCTCCAAGCAGGTCCGAAGGACGCAGCGCCCGATCCGAGTCGTCCCAATTGAAGCCCATCATCTTTGCCGGAATCTTGGTCAGCGGCATATTTTCTCCGGCCGCCGAGTAGTTGTACGCGTGGCCGCTCAAATTCGTCGAGAGGGCTGCCGCCCAAACGTTTCGGTCTTTCATATGACGGACGATTTGGTCGCGAAGCTTCGCATAGTCGTCTTTCGAAAACTGCCGATTGAAGATGCAATACTGCTGGTTCTTGAGCGCAATGCATCCGAACAGGTCTGCGCTATCTTCGCAAAATGTCGAGTAAGCGATGTTTTCGACGTTCCGACAGTCGATCGAGTTCAGAACGTGTCGACCGCCGACAATCCCAATCGATTGCGCCGACTCTTCAATCCCCTCGCAGAGCACGCATTCGAAACAATTCTGCGCCATCCGCAAATTGTGGCCGTGAAACACCTGAGCACAATCTTCGCATTCGAAGCACGCCACGCACTGTGAGGAACGGAGGAGGTAATTCCCCGACACCTCCGCGCTGTCTTCCATCATCACGTGCGGGGTCTGAACGGTTCCGATGAAATCGGCAAATCGATTTCTGGCAAGCTCGAGGAGCGGGCGTGCCGCAAGCCCCAGCTCGCTCAGCGTTGTACGATACTGTTCCTCGCTCACCGGCTGGTTGAAAATGTGAAACTGTTTTCCAGTAAGATTGACGCAGAACAAACAGTTTGTGCAATCACGGCAGTTCGAGAGAAACCACGAATCCGAACAGCCGTGGCAGTGCTCACAAAACCGAAGCTCACGACAGTGTGATGAAACGACCGTTTCGTAACAGAGCTCACATTCCGTCAGCCGGTGTGAATCGATGCACTCGGTGCAATTCGCGAGATCATCACTGTAGAGACACCCCTCGGAGCGGACGCTGTCGAAAACGAGAAAACAGGATACCGAGTCGTGCACGTTGTGGACGACCCGGGACGTGGTGGTGTTCGAGAACACTGCCGCCGGTCGAGGCACCTTCCGCCAGAGCTCAAGCAGCTGCTCGACAAAGAGCCGCTTGAAATCGAACGGTTGCCCGAAGGAAAATGGGTCCCACTCGGCCGATTGCCAATACTCGACAGAGTAGACCGGAAATGGAGCAGCCGGAGTGAATACGCTAAAGATTGATGCTCCGGTTGCGTCACACTCACGCAAGAAAAAGTGCTTCGAAGGCCTGAACGACAGAGCCCGGCGAAACCGTTCCTCTGGACAAAGCGTCGGCATCGGCAGTGCGAACGCTTTCAAGGCGTCGAGCTCGTGTTGCGAGATCTGGAACACCTTTCCGGTGAGTTGGCAGGTTTTCTCCTTCATGTCTTAGTCTTACCCTGGGTCGGCAGGAATCGAAAGTCCCGCCGCTTGTGAGGTTAGAAATCGTCGTCGCTGGGATCGTAGCCGGCGATTCCTGCGAAAAAATCGGGGATCGCCCCGATGTCCAGACCGACGTAAGCCCCGACAATGAAAAAGTCGATGCCGGCTCCGACCTCGCCTGTTTGAACGTGACGATCGTGAGAGCTGACATAGGCTGGGCCGATGCCGAATTCGCTCGACGTTTCGAGGAACACAGGGCTGTGCCGGCCGGCCAAGCCGGCACGCAGCGAGAACGGTTGAACCGAGCGGAGCCCGACCTGACCGTACTTCGTCACCCGTACGACCGCTCCGGCGGCGGGTCCGACTCCCACGTCGAAGCGAAAGATTTCGAAGAGGTCGACGATTCTGTTCGGGAGATAAAGCAGTGCTTTGACGAACGGATCGTGCTCCGTTTTGTGTGGGCCGCTGCCGCCCTTCCCGCCCGTCTTGTTGTATTCGGTATATTCGTGACCGAGTTGGATTGATGGAACACCATCGTCTTCCGACTCAGCGCGCTCGTCAGAAGCCCTGCCGGAAGCCGAGTGGTCCGGTGCGGCCGAGGCCGCCGAGACGAGTGGCCCAACGAGTCCTGTCAGAAAGACGCAGAGCTGTAGCAGAGCAGCACAGACGAGCGCTCGAAGGAATGACACGGAGATTCTGGTCACGAATGCACGTCTCGAACTACTTCGCTGCGGGTTTGGATGGTCTCAGACCGCTCTCGAAAATAGTGCTCCAAGACCTCTCGCGCGAGAGCCGAGCTCTTGACCCTTGCATTCCCCGGATCGATTACGAGCGTGGCGATAGCGATTTCGGGCCTATCGGCTGGGACTGCAGCGACGAACCAATGGTACAGGCCCTTGGGGTTATCACCGCTCAGTGTGCCGGTCTTCGCCGCGATACTGACATTTTTCAAAAATGGATTCCGCACCTTCACGAACTGTCGCTTCGCAGTCCCGATATCCACGGTGCTCTCCATCATCGAGAGCAGCTCGTGTGCTGTGGAGCCAAGAATCGACGCGCGGACCGGCGAGTAGTGCGCCTGATACTTGACGACCCCACTTGCATCCACGACCCGATCGACGACGAAGGGCCGCATCATGACCCCTTTATTCGCAATAGTACCAGTGATCACCGCTGCGTGAAGCGGGCTGAGCGTTACATCACCGAATCCGGCGCCCGTTCGAGCTGTTTCGTATTCGTCCGTCGGACGGCTGAAATGGCTGACGTCAACGGGGCCGTCAAATGGAAGGGCCTGATTGAAGCCGAAGTTGGAGGCATAGCGTTCGAGGGTCGGCGCCGACAGCGAATTCAAGGTGACTCTGGCAAATGCCGGATTGATTGATCGTCCGAGCGCTTCAGCGAACGAGATCGAGCGGCGATCCAGCCGCGCGTCGGGCAGGTAGTTAAACCGTTCGAGTGTATAGTTCCCCCCTCGGAAGTAGATCAGGTCGTTGCCGGACATGCCGGTCTTCTCAATCGCTGCCGACGCGGTCACCAGCTTGAAGAGCGATGCCGCGGGAAATGTTGCGCGAGTTGCTACGTCGGGGCCATTCGGTTCCCTTGCCGAATAGCTCGCGAGAGCGAGAATTCTGCCGGTGCGCGGCTCTACTGCCACGATTGCGCCCCACGGGACGGTGTACTGCTGGAGCAAGCTCCGGGCCTT
This sequence comes from Bdellovibrionota bacterium, assembly GCA_046328905.1. Taxonomy (GTDB): domain Bacteria; phylum Bdellovibrionota_C; class UBA2361; order SZUA-149; family CAZDWZ01; genus JAXLVP01. Next base: position 546,326 of record JAXLVP010000001.1, on the reverse strand, counting down.
AAGCTGCAGATCCGGATCAAGTGTGAAAAAGACTTTGTTCCCACTTTTGTCAACGGCGTAAGAATGAGTCTCGTCGATGTAGTCGAGCGAGTCCAAGCTCTCGAGCACCGGATACCCTGACGGATGGAAGGTCAGTCGAGGCTCGGGAGCCTCCGGACGAGTCGGTGTGCTCGGCGCTATAACGGGAACACGTTCGGGTTGGATCTCTTCGGCGACCTTCGGCAATCGGATCGGCGATTTGCGGAGAATGATTCTGCGAACCGGTTTGCGCTTCCCTGCGGTATGCTTCGGGATGATAGCCTGGGCCTCGCACGGCACGCCGTGAGCAAAGAGCGCAACGACGCACAGCCCGAGAAGGACTCGCCGGCAGATTCGAATTACGGAGAGGGAGGAAAACTGCATACGGTTACTGTCGCCCACAGGTCTCGGCCCGAAAGAAGGTCGAAACAATAGTCTCCATAAAAACCGGAGCGCGGACAAGAATAAATCTGCTGGTCAGCCGATACTTTCTCGCATCCGATTGCTCACAGGTTTCGGCGTTCCGCGGGCTTAGACGAATAAAGCTGGCCAACTGCGCCCAAGTTCCTAGAACTGCCCTACGTCGTTAGATGCGGCTGCCAGACGCTCGGGAGTGCCGATGTCGCTGAAATAGCCCGGAAAGACGATTGAATTGAGATATGAGCCACGTAGAATCAACGTTCGGAAGGTGTCCTTGGTCAGGCTGAATACGCTACCGACGGCCGGCATCACGTCGATTGCTCGAGAGTTCAGAATCTGAATCCCCATATACATATAGGGCGTTACGGCTGTTGAGCGTGCGACCGCGCTCGGGGGAAGCCGCGCATCGAGGAGCCCCACTACCCGTCCCTCAGCGTCGCTCTCGATAATCCCATACTGCTGAGCATTATCGTCGGACCGCAGCGCCAGAGTCGCACAGACGCCCTTTGGTTCAGCAGCGGCGTGGGCCGCAAGCAGAGAGTTGTATGAAAAGTCGCGTCCGATCAGGATATCGCTATTTACGCTAACCAAATAGGGAGAACGTGTCAGGGGGAACACATTCCGCACTGTTCCGCCGGTATCGAGCAGCTCGGGCTCCGGCACGAACTTGACCTCTAGCCCGTAACGTCGCCCGTCTCCCACATAAGCTCGGATCTGCTCTCCAAGATAGAACAGATTGATGAACACGCGTCGGAAACCGGCGGCGGCGATGAGCTCAAGGTTCCAATCGATCAGTGGTCGTCCACCAACCTGAACGAGGGGCTTCGGCAGATTATCCGTGAGTGGTCGGAGCCGCTTGCCGTAGCCCGCGGCGAGGAGAAGGACGTCCACTTCCTCTGGTCGAAGCTCGCTCATGTCACTCGATTCGAAACTTGCGTTCCGCTCCCGCCCGGACATCCGGCAGATAACGTTGAAGCAGATCGAGTGCGCCACCGTAGTGCGGTGTGTCGCCTTCTCTCGCGGTGAGGCGCTCTAAGGTGCTCCCGATCCGCCGGACGGTTCCCGGGATCCAGCGCTCGTACTGTCGCAGGCCGCGAAGAGCCGAAAGCTTGGCGAAGCGCCCGGCAACCTTGAGGTCGCGCTGCAGGAGCACACGATCATACTCGGCAGCGAATTGTCCGGGGTCAGTCCGAGTGCGACGGAATGCAGCGATAATCAGTCGATAGCGATCGCCTCCGAGGACGCTATCCATGTCTCGATCGTTCAGCAGGCTGACGAGGTCGTAGCTGCCTGTCCCTTTGAGAGCATCCTGAAAATCGATCACACGCAGCTTCGAATGCCGGTCGAGCATCAAGTTCCATGCGTGAAAGTCCCGATGCACAAGCACCTGCGGGAAGTGCTCGAGCTCGTTGCCCAACGTCTCGAACAGATTCCGAATGACGACCTGCTCATCCGGAGCTGGATTCAGCTTGAGAAACAGGTAGTCGAGGAACTCGGACATCTCCGTTTGATAGAGTGTGCTGTTGAACCCTCGCTGAAACGCGAAGAAGGATGGATCGTCCGGTAGCTGCTGAATCTTCGCAATCTCATCGATCGCAGCGAGAAACGCATTCGTTACTTCCGCCGCGAGAGACTCAGACTTGTCAGTTGCCGATCGCAGCGCAGGCTCAGCGAGCGGCCGGTCCCCGAGGTCTTCGATCAGCACGATGCGCGACGTCCGCGCGTCATGAAGCAGCTCCGGCACGGCAACTCCGTGAGAGGCCAGGTATTTCGAGAGCTCGACGTAGGCGAAGTCAGAGTCGACTTTTGGGCCAGACCCCACCTCCGGGCAGGCGACCGAGTCGAAGTGCATCGCCAGGATCGTTGACGCGTCAGGAGCGCCCGACGGAGGCGATTCAAAGGTCACCCGAAAGTATCGGCGCAACGATGCGTCCGGAGTCAGCGGAGTGATGTCTGCGACATCCGCTGCGGGGCTCCAATCTCCGATTACTGCCCGGATCTGTTCTTTTATCTGCTCTTCGGGTATCACTTGCACCACGGAAACAATAAACCGCCCAATAGTAGACCAGATCGTGCGAGTTGTCGCCCGAAGTTTTTCCCTGAGCTGACTTGAAACGACGAGCAGGATTCGACCAGTTCCGCGAATCATGATGTATCGACGGGCGTTCCAAAATGGCTTTGGTATCGGCCGCCGCAAAATCAATTGCCTCCGGTGGGTGCTGGTCAGGGGCAGCGAATGGAGAAAACGATGGTACGAGGGGCAGGAGTTCGCAGCGTGCATCCCTCCGGTGGTCGCGGAAGATTGGATGTCGTCGCTACGCCGATCGGCAATTTGGGCGATCTCTCACCCCGGGCGCAGTCCGTTCTTGCGGATGCCGACCTCATTCTTGCCGAGGATACCAGAAGCTTCAAACGACTTCCGGTCAATCTGAAAGAGTCGGCTCAGGTCCTCAGCTATTACGACCATAACGAGCAGCAGCGCATTCCGCAGGTGCTCGACGCTCTCGGCCAGGGTAAGAACGTGGCGCTCGTCAGCGAAGCTGGAACACCGCTTGTATCCGACCCCGGCTACAGATTGGTCCGGGCGTGCCGAGAGCATAATTATCCAGTGTCGCCGATCCCGGGCCCATGCGCGGCGATATCGGCGTTGAGCGTCTCCGGTCTGCCGAGCGACCGCTTCATCTTTGAAGGCTTTCTGCCCGTGAAAGAGGGCAAGAAGCGGAAGGCTCTGGCATCCGCGCTCGAGCGCGGCATCACGGCACTGTTTTACGAGTCGCCTCACCGAATTGCGAAAACTCTCGCTCTGATTGAAGACCTCGCCCCGGATTGCGAAGTGTTTGTCGCACGTGAGCTGACCAAGCTTCACGAGGAAACCTTCTTCGGAACCGCAGCTGAGGTCGCAGGTCAGATACGAGAACGCACGTCGCTCAAAGGTGAAGTGGTGCTCGCAATCTCCGGGAAACATGCAACGGTGTCGCATTCGGCAGGCGAATTGGATGACCCCACCGATGAAGATGGAGCGGACCTCACGGACGCAGGATGCGAAGATTCGCCGACGGACCCAACTGAACCCGACGAGGCTTAAGCCGCGTCAGACGCTGAGCCGCTTCACGGGTTAGCTGCGCTGTCGGGTGCTCGTCAAGCGTCGTAGAAGCCCCGGTTCTCCGCTGCGCGCGCAAGAATTCCGTCGGCCGGTGTGAAGCGTTTTCCATAGCGCTCGGAAAGCTCTTTCAATCGCCCGGCGAGCCGCGCCGGCCCTAAGCGCTGCGCGTAGAAAATGAGACCGCCGCGAAAGGGCGCGAATCCGGTGCCCATCACGCTACCGAGATCGATCTGATTGGCGGCGTCCGGCCCGGGCTGGCCCGCAACTCCTTCGTCCAAGCAGCGAATCGCCTCGTTCACCATCGGCAAGATGAGCCGCTCCTGTGTGTCCGACGGTTGGACAAACGGCTCAGGGAGCGTCGGTAACGACAGAGCCTTCGCGAGCTCAGGGTCCACGGTCTCCTCTTCCTGATCGTAGCGGTAGAACCCCCGACCGTTCTTTTTTCCGAGTCTTCCGAGCTTGACGAGCTGCTCAGCGTAGTTGGGTCCGTGCATCCGGTCGCCGTAACCCTTTTCGATAATCTTGGCGACCTTTGCAGCGACGTCGAGCCCCACTTCGTCCAGCAAGCGAAGTGGGCCCATCGGCATGCCGAATGCTTTCGCCTGCCGGTCGATCTCTTCAACTGATACTCCTTGAGAGAGGAGGATGGCGGACTCCGTCAGATAGGGTGTCAGGATCCGGTTGACCAGAAAGCCCGGAACATCTTCGACAACGATCGGTGACTTACCGATGCGTGACGCCAGCGCGGCGGCGCGGGCGATAGTTCTCGTGCTCGTTCGTTCGGCTCGGACAAGCTCGACCAGCGGCATCTTTTCGGCCGGGTTGAAAAAATGCATGCCGATGATTCGTTCAGGTTTTGCCGCCTGTTCAGCAATCGCCGTGACTGATAGGGAAGATGTGTTGGTCGAGAAGATCCCCTCCTCTCCTAGTTTCCCTTCAGCCCGTTTCAGCACCTCGGCTTTAACTTCGAGATCCTCAATAACCGCTTCAATGACGAGCGAGCTTGGAGGGATACCGTCGAGCGTCGTCACTGCGTTCAACTGCTTCAGAGCTTTGGTCTTCGCATCAGCCGAGAGCTGCCGTCTGCCGTCGATGAATTTCTCGATATGCCTCCTGCCCTTCTCCAAGGCTTCGGCCGAAGTGTCGGAAAGGAACACGTTGTGCCCTTTTGCAAGGAAAGAACCGGCGATGCCGGCACCCATCACGCCGGCGCCGATCACGACCACCGGTGTTTCGAGGATCTCGGACGCGGCAGCTCTGCCGAGCTTACCGGCGGCCTCTGAGATACGGAAAAGATGAACCAGCGATTTACACTCGCTTGTCGCGGCAAGATCTCCGAGCGCTCGAGCCTCGGCGGCGTAGCCTTTGGCCGTGCCCTGTTTGAGCCCAAGGAGCACCGTTTCCAGTGCTCTCGGCGGAGCCGGATAGAAGCCTTTGGTCTCTCGTTTGAGGCTTGCAGAAGCGGTCTTTGCGACAAGCTTCTGGCCGATCGGGTTGAATGACAGCAGCCGATCCTTGAGTGGAATCGGTCGACGCCGCAAAGCGCGTTTTCCGAGCGCAAGCGCAATTGCCGCATCCAAAGCAGCTTGCATTTCGACTCCCGCCCCCTCCTCTGAGCCGTCCGGCAGCAGCTCATCTGCAAGGCCGTATTTCAGCGCTTCTTTCGCTCCGACGACTTTGCCTTTGAGGATGATATCGAGCGCTCGCGGGAGCCCCACGAGCCTCGGCAAACGCTGAGTGCCACCGAAGCCGGGCAGGATGCCGAGACGAACCTCAGGCAACCCAATTTTTGTTTCCGGGCTGTTCACTAAGAGCCGGTAGCGGCATGCGAGAACCATCTCACATCCCCCGCCGACACATGCGCCGCGGATCAGCGCAACGGTTGGAACGGGAAGATTCTCGAGCTGTTGGAAAATGACCTGGCCTTCGAGCGCGAGCTGCTCTCCAGCTTTCGAGTCCGAGATGTCGCGGATAGCGTCGACGTCGGCGCCTGCACAGAACCCGGATGGACCGGCTCCGGTAATCACGAGGCCGCGGAGCCCCTGCATGGCCGCGAGCTCTGTCAGCGCGGATTTGAGTGATGCCATACGGCGGGGGGTCAGAACGGCGATCTTTTCGTCCGGCGCACCGAGCCGCAGCACGGCGAGCCCGTCGCTCACTGAAAGCTGTACTGTGCCGGATCCTGGCCCATTCTCCACGACCGCAGGTCCACCGAGTGGATTGGACCCTCCGTCCACCGTAGTTCCGCCGTTGTCAGTACTCATAGCATTCCGTGTTCGGCCTTCTCCTTGAAAGGTCACTTATACGCGAACGTTTGCACCTGTCGTGCCGCTTAACCGGTTCAGAGCCCTTCTTCCCGCATTCATGTCCGCTCGCGCTTCGGTCGCACCTTCGAACCGCTCGAGCTCCTCAGCGATGGAAACCGAATGCGAATGCTCTTCCCCCGAACCCTTCCAGCCCCCGCGGATTGCGCGGTGATTCACTGTCGAGCACTCATAGGGGGAACGATTCCCAAACGCGAATTTCCAGCCGAGATTCTCCAGCCGAGCTTTGGACCGGTCCCCGAGAAGCAAAGCACGGTCGCGCACTCGTAGAATTGCTCCGAAAATTCCGGGAAGACGACCCGTCGAAGCGCCATTCAGCATGTGAATCGTCTGCCGCGGCGGGGACATCTGAAGACTCGATATGCCCCTTTCGCGCTTTTCGCTTTCCGTGATAAAAATTTGAGCATACGTTATCAGTTGAAAACTCTTCTGCTCAAGAGAAATCGTCTTCGAACGAGCTGATAACACTGTCAACTTTGATAGGTGAGCCCAGAATGTCGGCTTCTTTCTCTCTTTCGCAAAAGCAGAACCCTAAACGTATGGTCTCCGGGATGTTTCGTCGCTCGCCTATTCGCGGGAAGAGTCTGCGTATGATTGCTCGCGGCGCTCTTCTTTCCATGATGCTCCTCGGGCTGACGTATGCAAGCGAGTCGAAAGCGATGGCCTGCTCGTGCGACGAGAAGCAGGATCTGGCCGAAGCGCTCGAAAAGTCTTCGCTCGTTTTCGTCGGTCAGGTGAAGGGAAAGAGTATCAATCCGCTTCGCAAAGAGCAGTCCGAGGTGCGCTTCACGGTGAATCGGAAGCTGAAAGGATTTGAAGAGGTACCGTCGAACACCGTGCTCGTTTATACCCCCGTCGACTTCGAATATTGTGGATACAAGTTTCAGGAAGGTCTGGACTACCTCGTGTTCGCCACCGGAACTCCGGCACATTTTCAAACGACCACGTGCACTCGCACTGAGGTTCTCGACAAGGTCCTCACTGACGTTCACAAGCTGATTCGAATGACCGGTGCAACGGAATAGCAGCGGTCCAGCCTAGCAGTTAAGCTTATCAGTTCAGTCTAGCAGTTCACTCTATCGGCGGCCGCCAACATTCGTCCTCCTCCGCTATAAGCATTTACCTGTTCGAACAGGCTGTATCCTCTTGCCAGCATCCCTCTTTTCAGCGTTAGGAAAGCAGACGCCCGATCGAGCAGACTGACTTTCGTTTTCGAGGTTCGTGAGGACTGTGTGCACGATCGGACAAAATAAAAAAGCCGCAGGGGACATCGCTGTTCCCTGCGGCATGAACAAACCTCAATGAGGCTTCAGTTACAGCAGGCGTCGGAAGGATTCAGCAAGGTCTGTGCGCTCCCAGCTGAAGCTGCCGTCTTTGCCCGGCTCCCGTCCGAAGTGACCGTATGCAGCGGTCGCTTGGTAGATCGGCCGGAGCAGATCTAGCCGACGGATGATCTCGCGCGGCGCGAAGCTGAACAGCTCTCGAGCTTCATTGGCGATCTTCTCTTCGTCCACCTTGCCTGTTCCGAAAGTTTCGATCAGGATCGAAACCGGCTCAGCGACTCCAATTGCGTAAGCGACTTGGATTTCGCACTTTGCCGCCAGCCCTGCTGCGACGATGTTCTTCGCAACGTAGCGCGCCGCGTATGCCGCGGAGCGGTCAACTTTGCTCGGATCCTTCCCTGAGAAAGCGCCGCCGCCGTGACGGCTGTAGCCGCCGTAGGTATCGACGATAATCTTTCGTCCGGTGAGACCCGCGTCAGCGTTCGGCCCGCCCACGACAAATCGACCGGTCGGGTTGATCAGGAAGCGGGTCTTCTCATCGAGGAACTTCTCCGGGATGACCTTCTTTACGACATTCTTGATGACGTAGTCAGCAAGCTCATCGCTGGCGACTTCCTCGGTGTGCTGAGTCGATACGACCACGGTGTCGATATGCTTCGGAACGCCGTTCTCGTATTGAACGGTGACCTGCGACTTCGCATCTGGACGGAGGTACGGAACCTTGTTTTGGTGCCGAACGTTTGCCAGCTCGTGGACCAGCTTGTGGCTGAGGGCGATCGGAAGCGGCATCAGCTCAGGCGTTTCGTTGCAAGCGAAACCGAACATCAAGCCCTGGTCTCCAGCGCCCTGCTCAGCGAACTTGCCCTCGTTCTCGTTTACGCCTTGAGCGATGTCCGGGGACTGCTGACTGAGGTTCGTCAGCACGGCAACGCTGTTCGCATCGCAACCGCACTCAGCAGAAGTGTAGCCGACCTTGCGCAGAGTTTCGCGGACGACCGCGTCGTAATTGGCTGGCTCGGTCGTGGTGATTTCTCCGGCGAGCAGAACCATTCCTGTTTTGATCATCGTCTCGCAAGCGACCCGGCTGCGTGGATCCTTCGCGAGAAGCGCATCGAGCACTGCGTCGCTGATCTGGTCGGCGACCTTGTCAGGATGCCCTTCAGAAACGGACTCGGATGTAAAAAGATGCTTTTTATTCGACATGTTTCATTCCTTCATTCAACACAATCAACAATTTTCATTCTCACCGGAAGCTCACCTTCCGGAGCGAAAGACTCATGCTCTCGGCGCTCATTCGCGATTTGGATCGGCTTGCCGATCGCGCTTCGAAGAATCGGAAACCGATCGGACGAAGAATCGCGGACACGCGAACGCGCGAGCTTATCCCGACGCGCAAAGACAGCGTCGCATCGGTGAACTTCGAGTTCCTGGGAGAGTCTGGAGATGATTGGACTTGAGGAGAGCGAACAACAGGCGGGAGAACCACGGGAGCACTGGAAGACGAACGAGCGCGCGCGGGGGGGAACTTCCGGAGCCGAGGCTGCGAAGTATCAGCCCGGCAGATTGTTGGCTTACAAGTACCATAATTTCCTCACTCTTGGCTGTTAAATAAAAACCGCCACTTGCCCGTAAATAGCCCGATTGGTTCGTATCCGTCAAGGAAGAGGTTCCCGGGGCGCGGGTGTGCAATTATCCTCTGCGTCCTCCGCGTCCTCTGCGGTTGCATTTTAGCTTTCCAATGCAACCACAGAGGACGCGGAGGACGCAGGGGGAGCTACTGGTTGTGCCGGCGTTCGACGTCACGATGGCGGACGGCCACTTTCGTCCCCCGCTTGTCCAGCTCTTCTGCGAGCCGCAACGCCACCGCGACTGAGCGATGGCGTCCGCCGGTGCACCCGACTCCGATGCTCAAATAGCGTTTCCCTTCCTGCTGGTACCGCGGAAGCAGGAACTCGAGCAGTGCCAAATACCGTTTGAGAAACTCCTCCGTGTCAGGATTTTGGAAAACGAAATCTCGGACGCTTTCGTCAAAGCCCGTTTTGTCGCGCAGTGTTGATACGAAGTGCGGGTTCGGAAGGAAACGCACGTCGATGATGAGGTCCGCATCAAAAGGGACACCGAATTTGAAGCCGAAGGAGTGAACGACTACTTCCAGCGCCGCTTCATGCCGGAAGAAACCCTCGACCACTCGGCGTAGATCGTGCGGAGAGAAAGAGCTGGTGTCGATGATGCGATTCGCCCCGCCGCGGAACTCTGAAAGCAGCTCTCGTTCCCGTGTAAGCGCTTCGCCCAACGTCTTGAGCTGCGGATTCACCAGGAGAATCGGATGGGGCCTCCGCGTTTCGCGGAAACGTTGGATGAGGATCTCGTCGAAGCAATCGAAAAAGAGCAACGTCACTTCTGTTCCCTTCGCTCGCAACCGTTCAATGGCGCGCGAAACGTCCGGGAACGATGCCTCCTCACGGCAGTCGACGCGGAGAGCGAATCGCCACTCCCTCGACCCCGGATTTGCGTCAGACAGTGCGGCTCCTCGAGGCAAGACAGGGTCGGTCGAGCGAGACCACTCTTCCGGTATGTTGATGAGAAAGTCGGCGAAATTGGCGATCAGCGGCGCGGGCAAGTTGTCCACACAGAAATAGCCCATATCCTCAAATACATTGAGCGCGATGGACTTTCCTGAGCCGGACATGCCGGTGATGATAACGAGGCGATTCGCCTGCATGCGCCAAAATTTCCTGCGACCGCGGCTCCGTACGACATGCAGTCCCCGAAGCCGCGAGCGCGCTGATTTATGGAACGTCTACGGCGCGAGCTGCTGCGTGCTTGTGGGATCGGAGACGCTCCTTCTGCTTGCGAAGCTGAGTCTCGATGGTATCGATAACCTTGTCAATCGCAGAGTACAGGTCATCGGTCACTGCATGACCTGAAACTTCGTAGTCCTTCGAGTGGACGTTCACTTCCGCCTGGTGGTCCCGCTTTTCGATCTGCAGAATGATCTGCACGTCGGCGTGCGTGGACACATACTTTTGCAAACAGTGTGTGACTTTCTCGATAGCGTAGGCTTTCAAAGCCGGTGTCGATTCGGTGTGGCGGAAAGTAACGCTGATGTTGAAGTCCGGAGTGTTTGCTGTCATGCGTGAGTTCCAGATGATGGGTCTATCTAAAAACGCTTCGGTCACGAGCTCGAGCGGAAACCTCCCGCTCAATTCCAAAATAGCCAGACCGGCGCGTCGCTGCAACGGGAGCGCACAAAGAAACAGATATTCCGGTGAAAAATTGCGGCAAAGGTGCGGGAAGCGCGAGCGAGCAACCAAGGCTCGAAGGAACATGCAGAACAGGCAAGCAGGCGCTCCGCGTTAGAACATCTTTTTCCTGCGCGAGGAGGAAAGAATGTTCAGCATTTCTCTGTACTTCGCGACCGTTCGGCGCGCGATGTCAATTCCTTCCGCTTTGAGCACGGTGACGATCGCCTGATCGCTGAGCGGCTTCTTGGGATTTTCCTTGCTGACGAGCTCGCGGATGCGTTCCTTCACCGATTCGGACGAAACTTCTCCTCCGTCAGTGCGGAGACCGGAGCTGAAAAAGTATTTCAGCTCGAATACGCCCTGCGCGGTGTGAACATACTTGTTCGTCGTTACACGGCTCACGGTCGACTCGTGCATACCGACGTCCGCCGCGACATCGCGAAGAACGAGCGGCTTCAGTGCTGAGACGCCGTGCTCGAGAAACTCGCGTTGGAACTTCACGATGCTCTGCGTGACCTTGAAGATCGTTTGCTGACGCTGCTGAATGCTGCGGATTAACCACGACGCGGATCGAATGCGATCTTGAATGTATTCCTTGTCTCCCAGCTCACGCCCCTTCCCGTTCTGGAGCAGCTCCTGGTAGACCGGATTCAGGCGCAGGCGCGGCATCCCGGACTCGTTCAAAGAGACGACATAATCGTCTCCGACTTTTCGAACGTAAACATCCGGCGTGATGTAAATGGGCGCTTCGTCGACGAATGGACGGCCTGGGCGCGGCTCCAGCTTCTGGATGGTCTTGATGGCCTGATAGACGTCGTCCACCGAGACGCCTTCGCGTTTTGCGATGACGTCGTAGCGTTTCATCTCGAGCTCGCCGAGGTGCAGACTGACGATGTTCCATGCGAGTGAGCTCGCCTGACCGAGCTGTTCGAGCTGAATCAGCAAGCATTCCCGAAGATCGCGGGCGGCAATCCCGGCGGGATCGAGCGACTGGACCAAGCTGAGAACGCGCTCCACCGCGTCGGATTCGCGACCGCAGGTGTTTGCGATTTCGTCGAGGGGGCAGCACAGGTAGCCGTTCCGGTCGAGGTTTCCAACGATTTGCGCGGCGATCTCTTGATCCTCGGGAGGGAGATCACTCGTGCGGAGCTGCCACAGAAGATGGCTTGCGAGTCCGGCCGGGTTGCTGACGGTGGCTTCTACTGATGGCTTTTCGCGGTCGCTGTCGTTTGACCTGTTCCGGTTGGAGAACTCGAACTGCGAATCACCGTAGCTCTCAGAAAAATCTGTTTTTGGCTCGCGCGGATCGGCGGATGATGAATCGTGGCGATCGCTGAATTCCGCCGGTGCTTCAGAGCTGTGGTTGTCGTCACCAGTGGACGCGTTGGCGTCAGCGAACGTTTCTGCGGGAGGTGCGAAGGACTCATTTTCGCCGAGGTCTTCGAGAACAGGATTCTCGAGCAGCTCGCGTTCGATGACCTCCAGGTATTCCATGCGCCCGAGCTGCAGCAGCTTGATCGCCTGCTGGAGCTGCGGCGTCATGACCAGCGACTGACTCAGTTTTTGATTGAGCTTGATCTCAAGCGCCATACATCAACACCCGCTTCGCCGAGCAAAAGAACGCGGAATTTGCACAGTCTTCAATATTAACACAAAAAAAACGAGTATTCCGAAGCTTATTTTCTAGGAGTACTATCGGCATTCTGAGACTGTGGGAACAGCTTTTTGTCATACCGAAAGTCTTGCGTTTCCAGTCAATTAGCCTTCCAAACCGGTTTGGAATCGGAGATCTCCATTTATTGGATGAAACAAAGTCCGGAAGTGGCTCAAGCAAATCTCGATTCGATTGCACACTACATACGCGCGGTATAACCGCGGATCGCACTGGGATGCCGTTCGTGGGCGCCCGATATCTTCGAGGGACATGGATTTTTCGAACGGACTACAGGCTGAAGCTTTCGCCGAGATAGTATTTTCGGGCAGTGGCGGAAGCCGCGATTTGCTCGGGAGTGCCGGATTCGATGACGTGACCGTCGGACAGAATGTACGACCGGTCGCAGATGCCGAGCGTCTCGCGAACGTTGTGGTCGGTGATGAGAATTCCAATCCCCTTCTTTTGCATCGACCGGACGAGAGATTGAAGGTCGCCGACGACAATCGGATCGATGCCGGCGAATGGTTCGTCGAGAAGCATGAACTTCGGCGAGCATGCAAGCGCACGTGCGATCTCGACTCGACGACGCTCACCGCCGGAAAGCGAAAACGCTCTGGAGTTCACCACCTGCTGGAGATTCAGCTCTTCAATCAGAGCATCCGTCCGCTGCCGCTGCTTGGGACGGTTGCCTCGGTATTCCGGAAGGATTTCGAGCACCGAAAGAATGTTTTGATACACGGTGAGCTTTCGGAAGACTGAGGCTTCCTGCGGAAGGTACGAAAGCCCTGAGCGCGCACGCTCAAACATGGGCTCGGCGGTAATGTCTTTTCCTTGGAGGTAGATCCGACCTTTGTCGGGTCGAACGAGCCCAACCACCATGTAGAACGTGGTGGTCTTCCCTGCTCCGTTCGGGCCGAGAAGGCCGACGATCTCACCCGGAGAGACTTTGATCTCAACGCCGTCGACGACGCGCCTTCCGTTGTACGTTTTCGCGAGCTCTGTTCCTACGAGATCGTCACTCACCGAGCACCTCTCTCCATCGTTCTCCGGCGTCAGTTCGACGGCCTATGTAGCGTCTTGCGCCTTGATGACCTTCACCCGCACGTTCCCTTCAGCTTCGCTGCGGTCTTCGTCGAGATACACGGTGACTTTGTCTGCCGCAAGTGCGTTTCCTTCCTTGTACAGCTCGGGTCCTTCGGTCATCTCGATAGTCGAGTTGTCAACGTGATAGACGGCTCGGTTCGAGGTGGCACGCATTGCCTGTCCGCGAGTGATTACGACGTTCTCCTTACAGACGATGGTCTGAATCCGGTTCTGCTCGTCGTATTTCCCCTCGACGGTCTTCGCGGTGATTGTAATGTCGTTTCGAACAATTTCGACGTTGCCCTTGTACACGAACACGTGATCCTTCGAGTTCAGCTCCAGCGTGTCGGATTTGATGAACAGCGGTGACGTACCTTGCGCAGGTGTTTGGTTGAAGAGCTGTTTGAGCGCATTTCCATCACCCTTGCTCGACTGAGCCGGGGTGTCGCCTTTCCCACCGGTATTCGGTGCTGCCGGCTCAGCAGATGGTTTCGGTGAGGCCGGCGCAGCTGCGGGCTTTTTCGTTGCGGCTTTGGCCGCCTTGCCCTTTTGATCCGCAAGAGCAGAAGAGATCGGAGCGCACGTGCTGAGGACAAGGAGCGCAGCGACCACAGATTGAAGAATTCGGTTATTTTCCATTCAACGAAAGACCTTTCGGTATCTCAGCATGCGGCTGGAACATGCAGTGCACGTTCTGCCCGAAGCTCATAATTCCGGACTCTGAGTCATAGCGAAACTGCTGACCCTCGACATCGAATCCCGTTCCGAGGATTGCCACCTGGCCGTTCGCAGAGAACACCTTGGCCGAGGCGTCGAACTCGGCCGCGTCGGTCTTCACAACCAGACCGTCCTGAATCGTGATTCCGATGTTTCCGTCGAGAACGGCGCGCACAAGGTTGCTCCCACCGAGATAAAGCTTTGCAGCTTCGGCGGTTACCACCACGTTGTCCTTCTTTTCACGAAAGATGGTCAGCTCGGCGCCGTTTACGTGCGTGACAAAATCCTGGGGGTAATACTTAGCATCTTTCGCTCGAATCTCCCAGACCGGCCTTCCATGCTTCACCTCTACCCGGTGAAACTCTTGCAGCTGCACTTTTGAGCTCGAGGTTGCCTGTTCGGACACCTCGCCGGTCGTCCCGCCCTCGGAGACCGCTGCCGAGGTGACGACGGAATGCCGCTGGCTGGAGCGCAGGAACGCGACACCAGAGAGGGAGAGCAAGTAGCCGATGGGCACCAGAAGGAAGACCTTTTGAAGCACGAGCCGTGGCTGCATATTCATTCCCGGGTATGGAGCCGCAGCTCATGGACCCGTTTCAGGTCTTCGAGCAGCGGTTGTAGCGCCGGTAACGGCAGCATGTTCGGCCCGTCCGACGGAGCGTGATCCGGGTCGTCGTGGCACTCGAGGAAGACCGCGTCGACGCCGACTGCAACCGCAGCACGCGCAAGATGCGGCACGAACGCACGGTTTCCTCCGGACTTGCCGCCTGCGCCACCCATCTTCTGTACCGAATGCGTTGCGTCGAATACGACAGGATCGCCGAGCTCGCGCATGATCACCAAAGAGCGCATGTCGACCACAAGATCTCGGTATCCGAAGCATGCACCCCTTTCGCAGAGCAGCACATGCCGGGATCCTCCAGCTCGGATTTTCTCTGCGGCGAATTGCATGTCCTCAGGTGCGAGGAACTGTCCTTTCTTGACCAACACCGCTTTGCCGGTTTGTCCGGCGGCTTCGAGCAGGCTTGTTTGACGGCACAGAAACGCAGGGATCTGAACGACGTCGAGAACGGACTTGCACTGAGCGGCTTCTTCTTCGGTATGTACGTCGCTGATGACGGGCACCTGGAAGCTCGTTCGCACTTCGCTGAGGATCTTGAGCCCCGCGTCGATTCCTAATCCGCGATAGCCGGAGGCAGAGGTTCTGTTCGCTTTGTCGTAGGACGATTTGAAAATGAGCGGGACCTGCACTCGGCGGCAGATCTCCGATATCGCCTCGGCCATGCGCAAAACGTGATCGCGTGATTCGATCACGCACGGTCCGCAAATCACCGCAAGGGGCTCGTCTGCTCCGATTGAGAACTCTGGAAAAGCCACCTTCCGGTTTGTCGAGGCGTTTGAAGACGTTGCCGCCGGCTGAGCGCCGGATGCGGATTCGGGTTTTGCAGCAGAGGTTGACGACGTCATAGAAGGTGCGGCGCTCGCGAGCAAGTGTTTGAGTTACCGATGCATGAAGAAGCGAACTGCTCGCACGGAGTGTCCAGCCGTCCGTAACGCGGCTGGCGATTCACGGAAGCGAACCCGACAAGCACATGCCCGAAACGCATACGCAAGGATGCGGAAGCGCTCCAGCTTCGTTGCTACATTGCCAAAAATGTCAGGAACTTACAACTGTGGCGCCGTTTGAGCTCCGCCCCGGCTCACCCGTCGCCGCGCTTTGTGCCGTATGCTCGGCGCGAGCCGAAGACGATACTTCAATCGCCCCCTTGGCGGTTTCCGTTTGCGGCTGGCCCAGGGCACTCAATTGCTCACCTCGGATTCTGTTCCGGTGCTTGAGCGCCGCTTCGATGTATTTGACGAACAGCGGGTACGGAGTCAGCGGACGGGAGCTGAACTCCGGGTGCGATTGAACCGCGACAAACCAGGGATGGCCCTTCAGCTCGACGATCTCGACGAGCGAATTGTCAGGAGAGACCCCGGACATCGCCAGCCCTTTCTGCTCCATCTGGTCGCGATAGCGATTGTTGACTTCCCATCGATGACGGTGCCGCTCGCTGATTTCAAGGGAACCGTAGATCTTCTGTGCAAGCGACCCTTCTCGGATTCGGCACGGGTATGCACCGAGCCGCATCGTCGCTCCCTTGTCTGAAACCGATTTCTGCTCGTGCATCAGGTGGATTACCTGGTGCGGAGTATCTGGAACAAATTCGCCGCTTGCTGCCTCTTTGATACCCAAGACGTTTCTGCAGAACTCAACGACAGCCATTTGCAGGCCGAGGCAGATACCGAGGAACGGAATTCCGTTTTCGCGCGCGTATTGAACAGCCTGAATCTTCCCTTCACTTCCGCGCTTGCCGAATCCTCCCGGAACGAGAATTGCGTCTGCGGTTTTGATCGCCTCAGGGATGCCCGAAGTTTCGATCAGCTCGGAGTCGACATACGTGATGTCTACTCCGCAGTCGTTTGCGACGCCCCCATGCGTCAGAGCCTCGTTGAGGCTCTTGTAGGATTCGCGGAGCTCGACATATTTGCCGACCATGGCAACTTTGACGGCGCCCTGTCGCGGAGCGTTGAGCACCTTGGTCAGCTTACGCCACGGCTCGAGGTTCGGTGCGCCTGTCCAGATATTGAGCTTCTCGCAGATCCGCGAGTCGAGTCCCTCGCCGTGAAGCACGAGCGGCAGATCGTAGATGCAGGAAACGTCTTGCGCCGTGATCACGCTCGGGAGATCGACGTTGCAATAAAGCGCGATCTTTTCCTTCGCCTTCCGATCGAGCGATTGAGTCGAACGGAGGATAATCATGTCCGGCTGTATGCCAAGGCTTGTGAGCTCTCGCACACTGTGCTGTGTCGGCTTGGTCTTCAGCTCGCCGGCCGCGCCGATGAAAGGCACAAGGGTCAAGTGAACATAGACCACGTTCTCGCGGCCGATATCGGTGCGGAATTGGCGAATTGCTTCGAGAAACGGAAGCCCCTCGATGTCCCCGACTGTTCCGCCGATTTCACCGATGCAGACGTCGAAACCCTCGCCCGCTTTTGCGATTCGTCGCTTAATTTCGTCAGTGACGTGCGGAATAACTTGAACGGTCCCGCCGAGGTAGTCCCCTCGACGTTCGTTTCGAATGACAGAGTCGTAGACCTGACCGGCGGTGAAGTTGTTCAGCCGGCTCATTCTCGTGGAAAGAAAACGTTCGTAGTGGCCGAGATCGAGGTCTGTCTCAGCGCCGTCATCGGTGACGAAGACCTCCCCGTGCTGGAACGGGTTCATCGTCCCTGGATCGACGTTCAAGTAGGGATCGCACTTACAGATGGTGACCCGGAGTCCCCGGCTCTCGAGGAGAGCTCCCAATGATGCGCTGGTCAATCCCTTCCCCAGCGATGAAACTACTCCCCCAGTAATGAAAATGTATTTGGTCGGTCTAGCTGTCGTCATACCACTCGAAAAATGAACTGCAGGCTCTTCCCTACGTTATGGGCGGTAATCTCCCATAGTCGCCATCCTTTGGCCAGTCTCAAGATCCCCGGCGGGAATACCGGTCGGCGAGAGGCAAGCCGTTGAAATTATGATATCTTTTTTGCGATGAGGCAGGAACGGTCGAGGTCGTCCGGAGTGTCGACTTCGATTGAGTCGGCGGTCAGGTCGGGTGGCACAACGCAAACCCCGATCCGCAAACCCCGCTCCAAGAGCCGAAGCTGCTCGAGCTTCTCGACCTGCTCGAGCGGCGACTGGTCCGGATTCTCAAATAGTCCGAGAGCGTCCGTTCGGAAGGCATACAAGCCAAAATGCTTGAAACCGAACACCTCGATCTCTGCACCGCCGGGGGTTACGTAGCGGAGCTTCGCGCCGTCTCGCGAATGTGGAATCGGAGCTCGCGAGAAATACAGACCTTGGTGGCGTTCGCTGACGACGACCTTCACGTCGTTCGGAGAGCGGAAAGTCGCCTCATCTAGGATTGGCGTTGCGACGGTGCACATGTCGAATTGCTCTCTTCGGCTTTCGAAGAAGCTCATGCACTGCTCGAGGAGCTCCGGCTTGATAAACGGCATGTCACCTTGGAGGTTCATGACGTAATCCCATCCTTCGTGCTTGAGCTCGTTCCAAACCGCAGCAACTCGCTGCGACCCGGTCGTAATCTCGGGCGAAGTCATCATCACTTCTGCGCCGAAGCCGAGCGCGACCTGACGAATCTCTTCACTGTCCGTTGCAACGATGAGCCTTGAGATGCACCGAGCTTTACAGCCCTGTTCCCAAACTCGTTGCACTAAGGTCTTTCCAGCGATGTCTTTCAGCGGCTTTCCAGGCAGGCGTTGCGAAGCGAGCCGAGCCGGAATGACGGTGAGCACTTTGGAAGGCGCTGCTGCGGCAGACCTCGCTGAGGAAGACACGATTATCGACCTCCACGGCGCGGTCGACGCCGTCTTCTCGAGCGCTCCGGTTGTCGTTTGCCGGGTCGGAAGTCGGCCGACTGTTCGGTCCAATACGACGCGCATGCCTGGAGGAAGTTGGTTTCGGCGGTAAGCTTGAGCAGCAGAAGCGCGTCCTGGAAAACATGCTTCGACAGAATCGAACGAGTATCGCCGCCGTCTTGATAGAGCGCGATGAGCGTGTATCGCACGGCGAGCAGTAGGCTCATCTTCTCTCGGTCCTTTCTGGGCACCGACATCGGTTTGAAGAGCGCCTCAATGCTCTTGTCGAGCACATTCGGTCGAACTCGCGTCACGGGGCGGGGCTGCTCGGCGTGCTTGGGCGAGCCCTCGTTTGGCTCGAGCGCTTCCTCAGCTGGAGCTTCCGTTCCTCCGTCTTCGTATTCGTCAGGCTCCATCGGCGAGAGCTGCCAGAACAAGCTGATGTCCGCCCGGGTATCACCAGGTTTTGACGACTCGAGAATCTCGTTCGGGAAGTTGCCAATGAACAGCGCAAGGAACAGCACCGAAAGTGGAATCTGGGTTCCCGAGCGAATCGTGAGATCGATCCGTTCGAGGGTGTGTTCGAGCAGCGCATGGCGATCCGAACCCGTGTCAGCGAACACCTCACCCAACACAGGAAAGAGGTAAGAGAGCAAGCCGGTCTGACTCAGAAGTCTAAACGAAGCAAGCGAGTGGCCGCCTGTTATCTCGCGAAGCACCTCTTCAAAGACGCGTGCGCCGGAGGAGAGCCGAATCAACTCTTTCAGCTCGCAGATCGCTTGGAACGTTTGCTCTTCGATACGAAAGCCGGTTCGCGCCGCGTGTCGGATCGCACGAATCATCCGAACTGGATCCTCGCGAAGCCGTACCGCGGGCTCGCCGATGACGCGGATGATTCCATCGCGAAGATCGGCAATGCCACCGACATAGTCGATCACGGAGAAAGTGGAGAGGTCGTAGAACAACCCGTTAATCGTCAGGTCACGGCGGAGCGCGTCTGTTTGTGGATCGCCGTACGTGTTGTCGGAGCTGATCGGGAGCCCTTCTTGTTCGGGATCCGCCTCGACCGTCGCGCGAAAGGTCGATACTTCGAAGATCTTATTGTTGCCGAAAAAAATATGATTGATCTTGAAACGCCGACCGATGACTCTGCTGTTTCGAAACAGCGAACGGATCGATTCCGGACGTGCGTCGGTTCCGATGTCGAAGTCCTTCGGAACTTTGCCGAGCATCAAGTCGCGAACACCGCCACCCACGAGGAAGGCGCGATGACCGTATCGAATGAGACGCGCCATTACCTTGAGCGCGTCGGGATCGATCTGTTTGCGCGAAATCGGATGCTCTTCCCTGCGGAGGATAAGCGGGTTTCCGGGGAGCTCTCCCGGCGTCTGGGGCTGCTCGCCCTCTCCCGGTTCAAACCCTTCGGAATCGTCTTCACGGCGCCTTCGGCGCGGATGTCTTGAGATCTGCCTCACTGCCATTCAAACCACACAATACGCATTCCTGTTCCCCTCACCAAGCCGGAAAAAGATAATGCTCGGGGAGCTGCGCACTTTCGGCCCGGAACTGGCTTGTATAGCATTTCCGTTCAATTGTCTCGCAGAACTGTTACTTTCTGAGGGAGAACGGGGATATCAGGCGCTTACGGAGCGGAGAGCATCCGTTAAAATACCGGTCAAATTGTCGACGTCCGACCTCGTGAAAATGAGTGCAGGCCGGAAGCGCAGCGAATTTACCCCGCACTTCAAAATAATCGCGCCGCGTTCGTAGACGGCTTGCACGATCTGGTCTCGGAGCGCGATTGTGGACGCATCGATAGCGCACATCAGACCCAATCCCCGAGCGTTTGAGAGTATTCGAGGGAAGCCTTCCTGTAAGCTGTGAAGTGACTGGATCAGGTACGCGCCAACGTCGCGTGCATTCTCGACCAGCCGCTCCTCGTGGATGACTTCGAGATATCGCTGGGCGCGAACCATATCGACCAAGTTACCGCCCCACGTCGAGTTGATACGCGATGCTTCTGCGAAGACGTGATTCTCTACTTCTTCGATTCGTCGCGTCAGCATCATGCCGCAGACCTGGGTTTTTTTTCCGAAACAGATGATGTCCGGCTCGATGCCGTAATGCTCGACTGCCCACATCTTCCCGGTCAGGCCGCAGCCGGATTGAATCTCGTCGTAGATGAGCATGACGTTCCGCTCATCGGCCACTTTGCGGAGGGCGTGGTGAAATTCGCGGCGGAACTGATTGTCCCCTCCTTCGCCTTGAATCGTCTCGAGTATGATCGCAGCAATGTCGTCGCCGTGGATCTGGAACGCATGATCAATCTCTTCAAGAGCTTTCGCTTCGAGCGCAGCGACGGCTTTCGTAGAGCTCTCGTCGAGAGGAAAGGAAATCTTCGGATTGGTGATCCGCGGCCAATCGAATTTTGGAAAGTATTTTGTTTTCCGGGGGTCTGCCGTATTGGTTACTGAAAGCGTGTAGCCGCAGCGACCGTGAAACGCCTCTTGAAAATGGATGATTTTGGACCCTCGTTCATCCTTCGCGCCGGCACGGAGATTCAATCGCACCTTCCAGTCGAAGGCAGCCTTCATCGCGTTCTCGACGGCGACAGCTCCCCCTTCGACGAGGAAGAGATGACGCATGTAGGCCGGCATTGCCAGCCGCTCAAATGCATCGACAAACTCCGCTTTTTCCAATGTATAGAAATCCGAGCTCGACGGCTTGTTCCGTGCGGCTCGCAGGAGCTTTTTCTCAAACGCGGAATCGAACATCTTCGGATGGTTGTGTCCGATGGGGTTGCTCGCCACATACGAAAAGCAATCGAGGAAGTACCGTCCTCCGCGAGAGTCGTATAAGCGGTTGCCCTCGCTTCGCTCGAGGTCGACGATAATCGGATACACGTCTGGAAACATGACGCGTGCGATCCGTTCGCTGGCATTTTCGGGAGTGATTGGAGCTTGGCTGTTCATACGCGCGCGATCTCGAAATACATCGTTTCCTTTTGGATGCTTATAGGCATGCTCCCTATTCAAGCGAGAGGATTTAAATATATAATTTAAATCCATTGAGAAACCGCAAAACTATCGTTTCATATGAAAGATATCTTGAATGACCTTGGTCTCCGACCGGAAAATTTCGGCACCTACTGCGGTCGATGGCCCGCATCGACGCTCCCGGAATGGTTCTCGAGTGAGTCGCCGGTACACGGCGAAGAGATTGCAAAAGTCGCCGCCTCACGTGATGAGGACTACGAGGAAACCGTGAAGGTTGCCCAGGACGAGTTCGTTCGATGGCGTGCGCTGCCAGCTCCGAAGCGTGGCGAGGTGGTGAGAGAGATCGGAAATGAGTTGAGACGGCGCAAATCTGCCCTCGGTCGGCTAGTGTCTCTCGAGACGGGCAAGATTCTTGCGGAAGGCGAAGGTGAAGTGCAGGAGGCGATCGATATCGCTGATTTTGCTGTAGGTCTCTCCAGACAGCTCTACGGCAAGACCATGCATTCGGAGAGAGCGTCTCACCGGATGTATGAGCAATGGCATCCGCTCGGACCGGTGGCTGTCATCACAGCATTCAACTTCCCGGTGGCAGTGTGGGCGTGGAACGCGATGATCGCTGCTGTGTGTGGCGATACAGTTGTTTGGAAGCCCTCGGAGCTGGCGCCGCTTTCTGCGCTGGCGACAATCAAGATCTGTGAACAGGTCGCGTCTCGGCACGGTTTCCCCGGGGTGTTCACTTTGGTTTCCGGTGCGGGCCCTGCGCTCGGCAAACGCATGGCGGAAGATGCGCGTTTCCCGTTGGTGAGCGCCACGGGGTCGTGCGCGATGGGACGAAGCGTCGGTGCGGCTGTTTCGGCGCGACTGGGCCGATCGCTGCTCGAGCTTGGCGGCAACAACGCGGTAATTGTTCTTGATGACGCGAACCTCGATCTTGCAGTTCGCGCCATCGTGTTTGGTGCTGTGGGCACGGCGGGCCAACGTTGCACGAGCACGCGGCGAGTAATTGTGCAGTCCGGCATAAAAGCGGAGCTGCAAAAGCGCTTGGTAAGCGCCTACCGTCAGGTGAAGATCGGGAACCCACTGGAGCAAGGTGTGCTCATGGGCCCGCTCATTAACGAGCGAGCGGCTGCCGCGTATAGCAGCGCCGTCGAACAGGCGAAAGCAGGTGGAGCGACATTGCTCTACGGCGGCGAGCGGCTGAAAAAGATGCCCTCGACTCTCTATGTTCAGCCGACGATTTTTGACGCACCCCGAACCCTCGCACTCCTGCAAGAGGAAACGTTCGCTCCGATTCTCTATCTCGTAGAGGCGAACGACGTTGACGATGCGATCGCTTTGAATAACGGGGTGCGGCAAGGCTTGAGCTCCGCAGTTTTCACTGAGAGCTTGGCGGCGGCCGAGCGGTTCCTTGCGCACTCCGGATCGGACTGCGGTATCGCAAACGTGAACATCGGGACTTCCGGAGCGGAGATCGGCGGTGCGTTCGGCGGCGAGAAGGAAACTGGAGGCGGCCGGGAAGCGGGGTCAGACTCGTGGAAAGCCTATATGCGTCGCCAGACCAACACGATTAACTGGGGGAAGGACCTACCACTTGCGCAAGGGATTCAGTTCCTCTAAGCGCCGACCTGGCTCAGACAATCCGTGAGGACTGCGCTCCGCAAAAAGGACGCCCGATTATTGTTATTGTTGCTGACGCCGGAGCCTCGGGACGAGCGCGACCAGCCAGCGTGTGAACATCGGCCCTGGTGAATCAGGAGCCCGCGCACACGCCGCTGTGGTGCCCGCTGTCACGGGGCGCGCTTGCTGCTGCAGCGGTGAAGATTTTCTAAGCGGCTTTGTTGTAATCGAACCGAATGGCAAAAGCCGGCGGGACGTTCAGGATGGAGAGCTGTTTCTTCACCTGTCCGGACGCTTCTACTTTTCCGACCCAGCGCTGAATGACCTCGTCCACTCCGGCAAGACGTTCCTTTCCTCGGCGTGAGGAGAGAACCGCCGATAGCTTGCGCATTCCAATGTATTCGCAAAACGTGACGGATCCGTTCTCCGCGGTCATCTCTTCAAACAAGGAGAGGATTTCCTCGACGGTGTCCGGCGTGAAGTTGGAAAACGGGAGGCTGCTGACGATGATGTCGAACTTCTCGTTGGCCCCCGATTCAGGAAGAGCCTGTACCGGACCCTGAAAGAAACGGATGCGATCTCGATGCTGTTCAAAGTTCGGGTGCCGTTCGAGCTTCTTCTTCAACAGCGCGAGAAAACGCGGATTGATCTCGCAGATCGTGAAACGATCCTCGGGGCCCATCAGCTTGATGATCTGTCGTGTGAACGGCCCGGTTCCAGGGCCGACCTCGAGAATGTTGAGCGGTCGGTCAGCTTCGCGGATCGGTCGAACCATGGCGCGTCCGAGCGCCGCTGAACTTGGAAGCATTGCACCGATTTGTGGAAATGACTTCGGAAGTTCGCGAATAAACGTGAGATACTCAGTGTTCATTTCGTCGTAGTGGGTCCCTTTTCATCACGCTTTATTAAAAAACTTCGCCGCGTGCAAGTATTTCTCTAGATGTTTAAAGTACTTGAATTACACGTCGCTTTTCCGCGATCCAACGCAGGCGCATGCCCACTTATCGTAGAAATCTTTCCGTTCGCCGCAGTTTGTGCGGTAAGTGATTAACTTTACTGCCTTTCTGAAGCGAAGAAAGCTTCAGCTGTAAGCTCTAATCCGGGCCCTACTCGAAACTCCGGCACGTAGCCGAGCAGTTTTTGAGCCTTCGAAATGTCGGCGAGAGAATGTCGCACGTCACCGTTCCGGAAGGGTTTCATCTCCGGTGCAGGAACGGAGATTCCGCTGAGAAACTTGAGCGAAGCTTCGCGTAGCGCTGCATGAAGCTCGAGAAGATTCGTCTTCTCTCCGACAGCGATGTTGTAGGCTTGGTTCGCAGCGTCCTTCTTCGCGGTCGCGGCGAGCAAGTTTGCTTGCACCACATTTTCAACGAAGCAAAAATCCCTGCTGGTCTGGCCGTCTCCAAAAATCACGCACGGCTCGCCGCGCGAAATCGCTGACAGCCATCGCGGAATCACTGCGGCGTAAGGGCCGTCGGGGCTCTGTCGCGGCCCGAACACATTGAAGTAGCGGAGCCCGACGCACTCGATTCCATACGAGTTGGCGAACGATTCTGCGTACAGCTCATCAGCGCGCTTGCTTGCGGCATATGGGGAAAGCGGGCGGCCGAGGCGATCCTCTGTTTTGACTGCATCCGTGATGTCGCCGAATACTGAGCTCGACGACGCGTATACAAAACGTTTGACGCCGGCCTTTTGAGCGGCAGAAAGAATCTCGATAAACCCACCGACATTCACCCGGTTGGAGGTCGCCGGATCGTCAATTGAACGAGGCACCGAGCCGAGTGCCGCCTGATGCAGTACGAGCTCGACACCCGAGACGGCCCGCGCACACGCTTCAGGGTCGCAAATGTCGCCTTCGATGAACAAGAATGCGTCGGCGCTGTCGCCGGAGTGGCGACGCAGCATTTCGATATTGTGAGGGCTGCCGGTCGCGAAATTATCGAGCGCAACGACCCGTTGACCGAGACCGAGCAGCTTCTCGCAAAGATGTGAGCCGATGAAGCCTGCGGCGCCGGTGACAAGCCAGGTCTTGGGTTGGGCTCGAAGGTCCGCTTGAAGTGCAGTGTAGGGCGTGCCCTGGGAGCTCATAGGCGCCAGTAAACGACGTTCTTCGGCGCTTTCTCCGGACCGATGACCGATTTCACATCGACGAAGACTCCCGCGTCCTTGAGTGGGCTGAACAGCTCCTTCGTCGGCTTCGCAAGATACTCCTCGTGCGCTACCGCAAAGATCACAGCATCAAGATTACGAAACTCGCTCCAGTCAGCGAGCTCGAGCCCGTATTCGGCTCGAACTTCGTCTGCATTTGCAAGAGGATCGTGGATAATCGGGCACACGCCGTACTCGCGGAGCTCGGTAAGGATTCCCGGCACGCGACTATTGCGGATATCGGGGACGTTTTCTTTGAACGTGATGCCGCAGATGCCGACCTTCGCGCCTTTGATGAGCGAGCCTGAATTGATCATCAATTTGACGGCGCGGCGAGCAATGAACTGCCCCATTTCGTCGTTGATACGCCGACCGGCCAGAATAACTTCCGGCTGATAACCGAGCTGTTCAGCCTTTGTCGTCAGGTAGTACGGGTCAACGCCGATGCAATGTCCCCCTACCAGTCCCGGCGAGAAGCGCAGGAAGTTCCACTTTGTGCCTGCTGCATCGAGCACGTCCTTCGTGGAGATCGACATTCTGTCGAAGATGAGTGCGAGCTCGTTCATCAACGCGATATTGAGGTCGCGCTGTGTGTTCTCGATGACTTTTGCGGCTTCGGCGACCTTGATTGATGGTGCACGGTAAACGCCGGCTTTGATGATTGCGCCGTAGGTATCGGCGACAATCTCGAGAGTTTCCGGAGTTTGACCTGAAACAACCTTCACAATGGTTGTCAGAGTGTGCTCTCGATCTCCCGGGTTGATCCGCTCGGGAGAGTATCCGAGGAAGAAATCCTCACCGGCACGCAGTCCGGAGAGACGCTCGAGAACGGGGCCGCAGATGTCTTCGGTGACGCCCGGATAGACGGTCGACTCATAGACGACGATGTCACCCTTTTTCAGGGCTCGACCGACAGTTTCGGATGCAGAAACCACCGGCCGGAGGTCCGGGCGTTTGTCTTCGTCAATCGGAGTTGGAACGGCGACGACAAAGAAGTCTGCTTCACGAAGTACGCCTGCGTCAGCAGTTAGGACCGCTTTGGAGCTTTTCAGCTCTTCAGAGCTGACCTCTCGAGTGTCGTCGTGGCCGGCCTTGAGCGCCTTGACCCGTTCCTGGTTGATGTCGAATCCGATCGTCCCCGGAAATTTTTCGGCGAATGCCAAAGCTACCGGCAGACCGACGTACCCCAATCCTATGACCGCAATTTTTCGCGCCACAACACCCCGCACTATGTGTGATTCAGACCGCTCGCGAGCGGTCTAAAAAAGAGTATAAATAAACGGGGCGTAAACGGTTTGCGACGTGCTGATAATCGCCAGGCTGACAAGCAGGCTGAAGACAACAATCGGCAGCAACCACCATTTCTTCCGCACCCGGAGAAAATCCCAAATCATCCGCACATTCGAAGTCGACGCCATGATCTTGATCCTCAATAAGGTAGAAAATACCGGGTCGACGCCGCCTCGGCATCGACTGGTTCCCAATACGTCGTGCGAGCCCTATCGACTCGTCGAGAGAGCAGGTCCTTTCCGAACAGGCGGAGCATCAGCCCGAACGGGGTGATAATCAGGTAAAAGAGAACGAACATGACCAGATAGGTCATGACGGTTCCGAGCTTTTCTGCAAACGCCATCCAACGTCGCTCTGCGCCCCGGAGCGATTCCGGTCGGAAGAATGCAAACGCAAGAAAAACGAGGGCGATGCTCAACATGACGAGCACCGTAAGGGTGATCGCACCGCGCTTCCATATTCCGATAGCCGAGAAGATGAGTGCCGCAAGGGCCATCACTTCTCCATATTCGCGGAGCTCACGTTCGGTTTTTGGTTTCGTGGCTGACATCGTTAATCGAGCTCGAATTCCTTCTGCCAATCCGTATCTGCTTTCAGCGCCGGCTGCTCCTCCTTGTAGAGAATGCAGTCTTCGAGCACAAGCACATCAATTTCCGTCCGCATGAAACAGAGGTAAGCGTCGAGCGGGGTGCAGACAATCGGCTCACCACGGACATTGAACGACGTGTTGATGATGACCCCGTAGCCGGTAAGCGCTTTGAAGCTCTCGATGAGCTTGTAGTAGCTCGGGTGGACATCAGGCTCGACGGTCTGAACACGTGCGGAGTAATCGACGTGCGTTACAGCCGGGATATCGCTGCGAACGACATTCAGCTTGTCGATGCCAAAGAGATGGTTCTGTTCGTCTGACATTGGAACGCGCCGGCTCTCCTGCACGGGGGCGACGAGCAACATGTACGGCGATTCTTGAGGGAGCTTGAAATAGTCCGTTGTGTTCTCACGCAGGCACGAAGGGGCGAACGGTCTGAACGACTCACGAAACTTGATTTTGAGATTCATCACCGACTGCATGTCCTGGCGACGTGCGTCTCCGATGATGCTTCGGGCGCCCAATGCTCGCGGTCCGAATTCCATTCGGCCGCAGAACCAACCGACCACTTTGCCCTCGGCCATTGCCTTCGCGGCAAGGCGGATGGTCTCGTCTGCGTCGTTCTGATGATACACCGCACCGACCGTATCCAGCTCCCGCGTGATTTCGGACGTCTGATACCGTGGCCCGAGGTATGATCCGAACTGGAGGTCCCCTTTTTCCGGAGCTTTTCGCTCGTTGCCGAGAACCTGATACCAGGTGAAAAGCGCTGCACCGAGCGCACCGCCGGCGTCACCGGCGGCGGGTTGAATCCACAGCCGATCGAAGATGCCGGCCTGGAGCACTTTACCGTTCGCGACACAATTGAGCGCTACGCCGCCTGCAAGAACGAGCGAGCGCTCGCCGGTGGTTTTGCGGATGTGCTTCGCCATTCGCAGGACCGCTTCTTCGGTTACATCCTGAACGGAGCGCGCAAGGTCCATTTCGCGCTGCGAAAGCTTGGTTTCGGATTTTCGGGGCGGACCGCCGAAGAGGTCGTGAAACGCTCCCGAGGTCATAGTGAGCCCGTGACAGTAGTTGAAGTACTTCATGTCCAGGCGGAATGAGCCGTCGTCTTTCAGGTCGATGATGTTATCGAGGATCTGCTTTACGTAGCGGGGCTCTCCATAAGGAGCGAGACCCATCACTTTGTATTCACCGGAGTTCACTTTGAATCCGGTGTAATATGTGAACGCGCTGTAGAGCAGTCCGAGACTGTGCGGGAAGCGGAGCTCCTGCTGAAGCTCGAGCTTGTTTCCACGGCCGACGCCGAACGATGTCGTTGTCCACTCGCCCACGCCGTCGATCGTCAGCACAGCCGCCGTATCGTATGGGGACGGATAGAATGCGCTCGCTGCGTGAGACTGGTGGTGCTCCGGAAATACGAGCTCGCCTTCGAAGCCGAGCTCCTTCTTCACGAGATCGCCCATCCAGAGCTTCTCTTTCAGCCACATCGGCATCGCTTTCAGGAACGATTTGATCCCGAGCGGTGCATACATCAGATAGGTTTCGAGCAGCCGTTCGAACTTGATCCAAGGCTTGTCGTAGAATGCGACATAGCTCAACTGGCTCACGTCGATGCCCGCTTGCGCCAAGCAGAATTCAACCGCCTTCGACGGGAAGTTGTGATCGTGCTTTTTTCGCGTGAAACGCTCTTCTTGCGCAGCGGCGATGATCTGCCCGTCTCGCACCAAACAAGCGGCGGAATCGTGATAGAAGGCAGAGATACCTAGGATGTATACGGCCCCGTTTGAGCCAGCGGTGGTCATTGTTTATGAAAAAACTCAGATATGCGTCCAACCACAGTTTCCAGCTGCTTCATACTGAGTTCAGGGAAAATCGGCAAGGCAAGCGTCTGCTGCGCGGCAAGCTCAGCTTGAGGAAAATCACCTGTCTTGTAACCGAGGTCCCGGAAGCATGCTTGAAGGTGGAGCGGCACCGGATAATAGATTGCGGTTTGCACTCGGTGTTCGCCCAAATATTTCTGGAGCGCGTCTCGATTCACCGCGCGGATCACAAACTGATTGTACACATGCCTGCCGTTTGCGCTCGGCGCGGGAAGCGCGACTGGAGCGGAATCGTTTGGAAGTACGTTCCCCTGTTCAGCAAGGCCGGCTTCGATGAAAAGCCGGCGGTAGATTTCGGCGTTTTTCTCTCTGCCGGCGCTCCATGAGTCGAGCGCACGGAGCTTAATGCGAAGCACTGCGGCTTGAAGCGCATCGATACGGAAGTTTCCACCGATCTCGTCGTGATAGTAGCGCTCGAATCCGCCGTGAACTCGGAGCTTCTTGAGCCTTCCATACAGAGTTTCGTCGTTCGTCGTGACCAAGCCGGCGTCTCCGAACGCACCGAGATTCTTCGAAGGGAAAAAGCTGAAACAGCCGACGGCGCCGAAGTTGCCGGCTCTCGTGCCTGAGTCCTCGGCGCCAATCGCTTGCGCCGCGTCTTCGATGATCGGAATATTTGCCGTGTGAGCGAGCTTCTGAAGCGCGGGCATCTTCACGCATTGGCCGTAGAGATGCACCGGCATCAACGCTTTGGTCCGTTGGGTGATCCGAGCGCCCACCTGTGACACGTCCATGTTGAACGTGTCCGGTTCGATGTCTACGAAAACGGGTTTTGCGCCGACACGTGAAATGCTGCCGGCGGTAGCAAAAAATGTGTACGGCGTCGTAATGACTTCGTCGTCCCGCCCGATGTCGAGGCTCATCAACGCAAGGAGCAATGCGTCGGTTCCGGAAGAGACGCCAAGCGCAAATCGGCTCCGGCAGTATTCGGCGCACTCCTTCTCGAAAGCTTCGACCTCCGGCCCGAGAATGAACACTTGAGACCGAACTACGCGCGCCACCGCCTCCTCGAGCTCCGCCTGCAGCGACTGAAACTGCGGTACGAGATCAAGGAGAGGAACCGAAATACTTTCATTCATACAGTAATGCTCTCGCGAATAGCTGTTCTGCTCTCGCCGGGTTCGGAAATGGAAAAGTTCTCGTAGTTGATCTAGAAGAAACACGCAATCAGACTTGCGCGTCGCTGCGCTCCAGGCGGTCATGTTTCAGTTTGTCCGTAAATTATCCGTTGGAAAATCGCTAATATCTCTGTGTCTTGCGCTCGTGATGTTCCGAGCGTCGGCGTGGCAGTGGGAACGCTATAAGTACAAGGTAGACCTGGTCGCCTCTTACAAGGCGAATTCTACCGCGCCCGCCCTCGCGCTTCCGGTCAGTGAGTTATCCACGGTGACCGACTCGAAGGACGACTCGAAAGCGTTGGCCTCGCTCCTCCATAAGAAGGTCCATCTGGCCGGAACAATCGATTACGATCGGCAGATCATTGTCACCAATCGGCGCAACGCTGAGGGCCCCGGGCACGTACTTTTCGCTCCGCTCCTTCTCGACGGGACGGGGCGTGTCGTGTGGCTCGGTCGCGGTTTCATCCCCTTTGCAGATCGAGAGCCGCAGAGCTGGCGAAAGTATGATTCGTCAGCGCATGTCGAGCTTGACGGCGTCGTTCAGGAAACGCGGCGTCAGGGGATGATCGGACCGTCCAATCCCGAGCCTACGGCAGAGAACCCGGTAGTGCGCACGTGGTTGTTCGAAGATGTCGAAAAGATGTCAGCCATGTTCCCGGACCGGAACTTTTTGAAAAATCTTTTCGTCGAACAGCTCGGCGGCCCAGAGCAGGGACGCTATCCGGAGCAGGCTGTCACCATTCAGGTGCCCCCGAGCACCCACTTCGGCTACACGATTGAGTGGGCGCTCCTGGGAACGCTGACGCTGGTGCTGAGCGTGCTTTTGCAAGTGTTCGCGCCCGGGACTAAACAAGCGCGGATTCCCGAAGTCGCCGCAACCAATGGATATCCAAAATCGAGGTCAGCGAATACCTAGGCGCGGGTGTTGCCGGATACTGGGATTTATGTTGGTGTGCCGCACGAAATGAAAACGAACCAGACGGTTTTGGTCGGCAGCGTCCGCTGCTCGGTCCCCTTCTCCGCTTTCCCGAAGATCCGCGCTCGGATGCTCCGCATCTACCGACGGACTGGAGCTCTGTGCTCACGGTCTGCTCGAGTTTCTTCGACGCAGAGTGTCCTATTGTTCTCCTTGGCCCTCTTCATGTGTTTGGGGATGGCTCAGGAAAGAGCCTACGGCACGACACGGCCGGATCTGGTCACTGAAGACGTCGGTATCGATCAGAACCTCGACCGTCAACTTGACCTGGATCTCGAGCTCACTGCCCAGAATGGCGAAACACATAAGTTGCGGGATTTTTTTCTTCCCGGCCGGCCGCTCATTATCGCGCCGGTTTATTATGGGTGTCCCCGGCTTTGCGGTTACACACTGAACGGTGTGACCAAGTTGATCAATGAGCAGAAGTTTGTGCTCGGTCAGGACTATAAGGTGCTCGCGATCAGCTTCGACGACACGGAGGGCCCGGAGCTGGCGCGTGAGAAGGCGCAGCATTACTACGCTCAGTTGACCAACCCTGAGCGAGGCGAAGCGGGTTGGAACTTTCTGACGGGGAAAAAAGACCCTGTCGTTTCTCTCATGACGCAACTCGGATTTCGTTACAAACCTGACGAAGGAGAGTTCTCGCACGCGGCTGGGATTATGGTCATTACACCCGAAGGTCGCATTTCACGATATTTTTATGGGATTGAGTATCCGGAGTCAGATGTTCGCTACACGCTCGTCGAAGCTGCCCGCGGCAGGATCGGCGGAATCGTTGAACATATGTTTCTTTACTGCTTTCGTTTTGACCCGACTAAAGGTAAGTATACCCTCGTCGTCTGGAATATGACACGCGCCGTCTGCGCAATCGTCGTGTTCGTTCTTGCAAGCCTATTGATTACCCTAAGGATGAAGGAAAATGGGAGGAAAAGGATTCCTTGATTGGATGCCGGATGAGGGCAGCTCGTGGGCGGAGAGAGTCGATCTCCTCAACAACTTCATCACCTACACCGCAGCTTTCTGTACCGTCGCTATCACAGCTCTGATGCTGTATTTCGCGTTCAAATACCGGAAGCGCTCGAGCTCAGATCAGACGCTGTATCTCACCCATAACTCGACCATCGAGACGATTTGGACCGTCATTCCCACGCTCGTCTGTATCGTTGTCGGCTACTGCGGCTTTGCGATCTATCATGAGATGCGCAATCCGCCGGCGAACTCAATCGAAATCAATGTCACTGCTCGGCAGTGGTCATGGTCGTACACCTACCCAAACGGTAAGACCGCTGACAAAGACCTCGTGGTACCGGTGAATCAGCCGGTAAAGTTCATCATGAAGTCTCAAGATGTGAACCACAGCTTCTTCGTTCCGGTGATGCGCGTGAAAGAAGACGTGATGGCGAACGAATATCACTACCTGTGGTTCACACCGACAAAGCTCGGCAAGTTCCACATCTTCTGCGCTGAGTATTGTGGCAACGCGCACTCTGCGATGACGGGAACGTTGAACGTCGTCAGCGCTGCTGAATACGAAGATTTTCTGAATGATCGAAAGGTCGAAGAGCTGTCGCCTGTCGACCTCGGCAAAAAGATCTACACGGCAAAGGCTTGTAACGCTTGTCACAGCCTCGACGGCTCGAAGCTGGTCGGTCCATCCTTCAAGGGTCTCTTCGGCACACAGGTCGAGCTGGAGGACCTGCCGCCGGAACCGGCTGACGAAAACTATCTGCGCGAGTCGATCGTTTACTCGCAGAAGAAGATCG
The DNA here is from genome assembly GCA_046328905.1 of Bdellovibrionota bacterium. Classification (GTDB taxonomy): domain Bacteria; phylum Bdellovibrionota_C; class UBA2361; order SZUA-149; family CAZDWZ01; genus JAXLVP01. The sequence continues at coordinate 513,686 of JAXLVP010000001.1, read as the reverse complement.
TAAAGGGCTACCCGCGAGGCGCAATGCCTTCGTTCGAGGGGCAGATCAAAGACAACGAGCTCGACGGTTTGATCGCGTTCATCAAATCCGTGAAATAATCTTCGACGACATAGGATACCTCTAACATGAGCGAACACGCTGTTAGTGCGGACGGAGAGCCGCTGAATTACCTCAACTGTGAGAAGGGATTGAAGTCCTGGCTCATGTCCATCGACCATAAGCGGTTGGGTCTTCTGTACCTCATCGCGATCCTGCTGATGTTCGTCGTCGGCGGAATCATGGCGCTCCTCATCCGGATTGAGCTCTGGTCTCCGGAGCCTGGAATTCTCGGCAGTGATCATGTCTACAACCGGGTGTTCACAACGCACGGCGTGCTGATGATCTTCCTGTTCATTGTTCCCGGAGTGCCGGCCACGCTCGGAAACTTCCTCCTGCCGCTGATGATCGGCGCCAAGGACGTTGCCTTTCCGAAGCTCAATCGTTTCAGCTACTGGATCTATCTGGCGGGTGCCGCGATCGGGGCGGTCGCGCTGATTATGGGAATTGACACCGGCTGGACGTTTTACAGCCCGTATAGCATCCAAAACCGCTGGTCTGTCGTGATCATCGCGTTCGCTGCGTTCGTGCTCGGATTTTCGTCGATTTTGACGGGGCTGAACTTCCTCGTAACGATCCACAAGATGCGTGCACCCGGAATGATCTGGTCGCGTGTCCCGCTGTTCGTCTGGACGCTGTATGCGACTTCGATTCTTCAGGTCGTAGCGACCCCCGTGATCGGAATCACGCTGCTGCTCCTCATCGTCGAGAACACCTTCAAGGTCGGAATCTTCAACCCTGATTTCGCCGGAGATCCAGTGCTGTTCCAGCACTTCTTCTGGTTCTATTCGCACCCAGTCGTTTACATCATGATCCTACCTGCATTCGGAATCGTCTCCGAGATTATGCCGGTGTTCTGTCGCAAGCCGATATTCGGGTACCGCGCGATGGTCATCGCGAGTGTTGGAATCGCGCTGATCAGCTTCATTGTGTGGGCGCACCATATGTTTGTTGCGGGTATGTCGAACGCTGCTCGATACATCTTCAGTGCCCTCACCTTCCTGGTTGCCATCCCGACAGCGGTGAAGGTCTTCAACTGGGTCACAACAATGTACAAAGGGAGCATCTCGTTTACGACGCCGATGCTCTACGCGATCAGCTTCGTCTTTCTCTTTCTCATCGCCGGGACGACCGGAATTCACCTCGCAACCTTGGCGACGGATGCGCACTATCACGACACTTACTTCGTGGTCGCGCACTTCCACTACACGATTCAGGGCGGCGCGGTAATCGGCCTTTACGCGGGAATTCACTTCTGGTTCCCGAAGATGTTTGGGCGCATGTACAACGAGGCGATGGCGAAGGTCGCTTGGTTGCTCCTTTTCATTGGATTCAATGGAACGTTCATTCCGCAGTTCATCCTAGGGATGGAAGGTATGCCGCGCCGTTACTTCACGTATCCGCCGGAGTTCCAGACTCTGCACCAGATTTCGACTTCGTTCGCGCTTCTGAACGGGATCGGCTACACGCTCGTGCTGCTGAACTTCCTGTATTCTGCGTTCTACGGTCCGAAAGCCCCGGCGAATCCCTGGGACTCGCTGTCGCTTGAGTGGCAGACTCCATCGCCGCCGCCGCACGACAATTTCGACAAAATTCCCGTTGTCACTGACTGGTCGTATGGCTATGGAATGATTACTTCGATGACCGATCCGAGTAACCCAGGCTACGGCCCAGACGGGTATCACGGTCATGAACACGACCACGGTAAAGCGGGCGTCGGATCAACGTCACATTCTGGGGACCATCATGTCGCATAGCGAAACCTTGCCGGCTGGACACTTCCACCACCTCGAACCGGAGACTGCGTACCACGCCTCCAAGTTCGGAATGTGGTTGTTCCTCGCTACGGAAATCCTGTTTTTCGGTGGTCTGTTCTGCGCCTTTGCTGTGTTCCACTGGCTCTACTTCGACATGTTCCACCAAGGGTCACAGGCTTTGGATTGGCGTATCGGAGCGATGAACACGATCGTGCTGCTTCTCAGCTCGTACACTATGGCTCGTGCGGTAGATGCTTCACAGCGTGGCGACAACAAAGCTGTGATTAAGTGGGTTTGGCCGACTATTATCTGCGCGATGTTTTTCGTGCTGGTGAAATGGTTCTTCGAATACGTTCCCAAAGCGGAACACGGCTATTGGCCGCCGAAGAACATCTATTTCGGACTCTATTTCTGCATGACGGGTTTGCACGCCATTCACGTCATCGTGGGCGTCGGCCTCCTCTGGTGGATCAAAGGCCTCGCAGCAGCAGAGCGATTCTCTGACGAGTACTACACGCCGGTTGAGGTTGTGGGCCTGTATTGGCACCTCGTCGATCTGATCTGGATCTATCTTTTTCCACTTCTTTATCTCATCGGTTAGGAGGAGCATGGGCTCTGGCGGACACGGAACAGGCGGGCATGGGCATACGGCTGGGCGACTTGGTGACGGAACGCTCGCCGGTCAAGACTTCGAACCCGGTCTCGGACACACTATCGAGCTGAGCGTTCTACGGAATGTGCTGCTGACGCTGCTTTTTCTGACAGTGGTTACGGTCGCTGCATCGCGGGTGGATTTCGGTCATTGGAACATGGTGATAGCGATTGTCATCGCCTCGATCAAGGCCGCTATCGTTGCGACCTTCTTCATGCACCTGAAGTTCGAGGGCAAGACGATTCTGATGTATGTCGTTTACCCGCTCATGATTCTCTTCCTGCTCGTCGGCGGTTCGTTCGTCGACATCAGCGAACGGACGAAGATTCTGCCGGCGACGACACCGGCCAACCTGCCGCAGCCGAAAGTTATGGGTCCGAACGTGGGACACGAGGGCGCGCACGTAGGAAGCGCTCCCGCTGCGGGGCACGGCACTGAAGCGAGTCCGGCAGAACATCACTAGCTTTTTGGGACCACGAGCATTCGACCTGAGGCCGGTTGCTTGCATGAGCGCAAGCGACCGGGTCTCTCGCTACCTTACGCGGAGCTGTTGAGAAGCGTATGAAACACTTCCTTGCCTACCTCGCGCTCACTTTCGCTGTTTTCGGCGCGCTCGTGCTCTTCGAGCAGACGAAAGACGCCGCAGCCCCCCTCCCAGTCTACGGCCGTGTTCCGGCGTTTCGTCTCGTAGCGGAAGATCAAAGATCGTTTGATGAAAACGCGCTGCGGGGAAAGGTAAGCATCATCTCGTTTTTCTTCACATCATGTCAGGGGCCATGCCCGAAGCTCAACGCCGAGCTCGCCAAAGTGCAGCGCTCTTTCGGAGGTGAGCCGAAGCTCCAGCTCGTCTCGATATCCATCGACCCTCAGCACGATACGGTGGACGTGCTGCGCGAATACGAAAAGAAGCTGGGTGCAAACGAAGAAACCTGGCACTTTCTCACCGGCGAAGAAGCTCTGATTCGCGAGCTCTCTCGCTCCGGCTTCAAGCTCGGTACGGGTGGAGGCGACGTCCCCGGCGAGGACCTCTTCCATAGTACGAAGCTGACTCTCGTTGACTCAGAGGGGCAGATCCGCGGCTATTACAGCTCCGAGGACAGAGAGGCCGTCGAGAAATTGAAATCCGACGCGTCGCGGCTGCTCAGCGAAATTACCTCGTAGAGAGATCGCGCCTCGCCGAGGGAATACCAACCGGTCGAAGATGCTTCACGCCCAAGCACTGCTGCAATCGCAGGCTTCAGCTGGATACAGGCGTCAATCGAAGGCGCTCGAGAGCCAGTGCATGTACTCCGAGCATTCGCCTTTCACGGCTTTGAAGTACACGTCCTGAATCTTCTGCGAGATCGGTCCGACCTTGCCGGAGCCGATCTGGTAGCGATCAATCTCAGTTACCGGCGAAACCTTTGCACCGGTCCCCGTGAGAAAGATTTCGTCTGCCTTGTAGAGCTCAGATCGAGCGATGGTGCGCTCTTCATGCGGCAGCTTCAGATCGCGAATGATTGTCAGAACGGTGTCTCGGGTGATTCCTTCGAGGATGTTGTCGCTCGCCGGAGGCGTGATGACCTTTCCACCGATGACAACGAAGATATTCTCTGCGCTGCCTTCGACTACATGGCCGTGCCGATCCAAGAAGATAGCTTCGTCAAAGCCGTTCTGCAGAGCCTCTGTCTTTGCGAACGCGGTGTTCACATAGCCGCCGTGGGTCTTGGGCCGGGAAGGAATGGAATTATCGTCCACACGGGTCCAGCTTGAGATCATGCAGCGCATTCCGCCCGTGGGCACGTAATCCCCGAGTGGATAGAGAAACGCAGAGAGCGAGTCTTTGTAGATGAACTTCGGGGTAATCCGGTTTTCGTCGCTGAAATTGCTCACCCGGATGTAGGTGTCTTCGCGGATGTCGTTTACCCGAATGAGGTCTTTCAGAATACCGAGAAACTTGGGGTAATCGTACGTTTCAAGGAAGTTCGAGTAGCGGAAGATCTTGCACGCAAACTGGAGACGGGCGAAATGCGCGTCGGGCCGGAAGATGTAGAGCTTGCCTGTAGCGGAGTTGTAATGGGCGCGAATCCCGGTAAAGACCCCTAACCCATAGAGAAAACCGCTATTTGCAATCGAGATCGTAGCGTCTTTAAAATCGACGATCTCGCCGCGGCAAAAAACCTTTAGCTTCTCGTGGTCAAACATATCTCATATCCCAACGCTGATGAGTCGCGCATAAGCTAACTTTTTCAGAAAATTCCATCAACCGATACGTCTTATTAGAGCATCCTCTCTGCGCCGTGTGTGTCCGTCCAGCTTGTATCGAAACGTTCGACTCGAGACGCTTGGGCGGGAGACCGAGAGGAATCGGTTGTCAAAATGGGGCGAAGCGAGTACATCACCGAAATTAGGGTAACTTCTCTATGAAACGTAACATTTTTTCCTTCCCCCGTTTTTCCCGATTGCTTGGCAGGTCTTCCCAGATGCTTCACCGACCTTGTTTGGGGATGCTTCGCATGGTTGGCTTCTGCGCGATTGCCTTGAGCATCGCTCTTGCTCCCAGCTCCGTACGAGCGGAGACCGATGACCCGCTCGAAACGATCAACCGCGGAATTTTTTGGTTCAACGACACACTTGACGTGTATGTCGTTGAGCCGATTGCACGGGGATACAACGATTATGTTCCCGACCCGATTCAGAATCACATCAATTCGTTCTTCGTAAACATCAAGACGCCGATCTACGTCGTGAGCGATGTTGTGCAGCTCAAATTCGACCAGGCCGGGAACCATCTCGGTCGGTTCATTATCAATTCGACTCTCGGTGGGCTCGGGCTGGTCGATGTTGCCAAGTCTTTCGGAATGAAGCATAAGACGGCAGACTTTGGCGTCGCTTTGGGTTATCGAGGCGTGGGTGAAGGCCCCTACATCGTAATCCCAATCCTTGGACCTTCGAATGCTCGAGACCTTTTCGGAAGAATTGTCGACAGCTTCATCAATCCCGTGAACTACGCGTCATCCGTTTCTGATTCAGGAACGGAGATATCGTGGGGCGCAACCGCGGTGGAAGGCATTGACGATCGAGCGAACCTTCTCGAAGCAGTCGAGTCTGCGAAAGAGGCCTCAGTCGATTATTACTCATTCGTGAAGAATTCGTATCACCAATATCGACAGAACGTGATCTACGATAACAATCCGCCGGACGAAGAAACCGACGCGGATACGGCCGAGTAGACCGATTCCGTTGCTCACAAATCCATGACCGACTACGCACCCAACGCTATTCTAACGTCTCGCGAAGATATCAACGATGAGCTGGCAGTTTTTCGGGTCCGCTCGGAAAGCGGTGCTCCGCTGCTCTACGTTCCAGGGCAGTATGCGGAGCTTGCTCTTCCGGTGCCCGAAGGCTCGACCGAAAAGCCGGAGCGTCGATCATACTCCATCGCTTCCGCCCCGAAAAATGGCGGAGACCTCGAGTTCTATATCGTCCGGGTTAACGGCGGCTATCTGACCCCTCGGCTCTGGGACATGCGTCCGGGGGATCGAATCTGGCTCGGTCCCAAGATCAAAGGAAAGTTCACGCTCGACGAAACGCCCGCCGGCGCAGACCTGATCATGATCGCTACGGGCACCGGTCTCGCGCCGTTTCTTTCGATGCTTCGTGAGCACCGTGAAGATCCCCGATGGCGGAACGTTGCGTTGATTCATGGCGCACGGTTCGAGCGCGATCTCGGTTATCGTGCCGAGCTCGAGCGCTATCAGGCGGAACATCCATGGTTCCATTACATTCCCAGCCTGACCCGGGACCTCGAGAACGAGACTTGGACGGGACCTCGCGGTCGGGTTCAGAGCCTTTTCACCTCGGGATTGGTAGAGTCAAAGATCGGGGCCCTCACAAAGGAGTCCTCGCACTTTCTCCTCTGCGGAAACCCTCAGATGATTGACGACGTCCAGGCCCTGCTCGAGGGCCGAGGCTTCGCCATTCACAAGAAAAAGGCCCCCGGGAACATCCACGTCGAACGGTATTGGTAGCCCCGGGAAACCGGTTCCCTCCGCTGGGATCGACCGCTCCGGCGGCCCGCTCTCCCCAGTCCTTGACCAACGTCCAATCCACCCTGCCGGGCCATTAAAAATTTCGGCTTAAACATTCGGTTTTTCTCAGCTATAATAGTCTTGTGAGGAGCCGGCGCGAATAGTTTGCGGGATCCGGTCATCCAAACTCACAGGGATGTCTCCGGCATGACGCCTGGAGGCTGATGCTTTAGGTTTCTAGCTGCGGCCATGGGTGGGTCGCAGGATCGGAATAATGTTCTCGACTCGTCGTGAGATAATTCGTCTGGTTGAAAAGCTCTCCCGTGCGCCGCTCGAACGTATCGCGGCTCTCGGTCTCGCGGACGCGCTTGGCGATCCGCTCGCGGCTCCGCTCTTCGCGGATATCTTTGCTGCCGAGCCGCAACTCTCCTCCGAAGGACACTGTTTCCCACAACATGTCGCCTGCGGCATCGTCGACACGGCGCTCGAGTACCGTTTCGAGGATTTACGCGCCCGTCGAACCAGACAGCTCTTTCGGCAAATGGAATCGATTGTCTTTCTTCCACCGCACAGTGAATCGACGAGGCAGCTGCGCAATGAGGTTGTGAGGAGGTCCTGGGAGATCTACCGAGGCTTTCTTGCTCTCGAGCAGCTGATGGAAGAACGTGTGCTCAACGCGCTCGAGCTCTCCGCATTCGTAGAGGATTTCCTCCAAGCAATGACCGGCCAGTGCGAGGTCCTCGTCTCGCTCATGCGCTGGAGATTACAATCCCACAGCGATGCGCAGAGAGGTCGACTGCTCCGTCAGATCTGCCAGGCGACGAAGGAGGGATTGAAAAATGACCCGTTGCCCGAAAGCGCGCTTCTTACCGATCTGAGCTCTCCAGTCCGCTTCCGGCGGGCAAATCTCGAAAACCCCGACTTCTGGAATACAGCCACGCGCGTTGAGGAATACCTGTTCGACGCACTCTGCCCCCGCCTCCAGTGATCCGCGTCGAGGCTGCGATGATTCCGACGCTAACGGAGCTTCTCGTCCGAGCTATATTCTGCGTCCCACACCAGTAAAAACGCGGCTTGATAGGCGCCGGCTTCACAGGCGAACGCCTGACGAAAGTCGTCGTCTGCCATCCGCGCAAGACACGCCCCTCGTGCGGCGCGCCCAAAATAATCACGGTGCCGCTTGAGAAAGGCTTGGAGATATTCGTCGTTGTCAGGACTAATCTCGGGTAAGGAGAGCGACGCACTCATGACCGGTGTAGGCAAAAGAAAGATGCGCCCTTCGGTGAGGTCCGCGAGCTCGGTGACCGAACCGTCGCCCCATTGGATCGACGCAACCTCGTCTCGAATCTCCCCGCGGAGGACAAACGAGCAGCGACCGTCCGGAGCTATGGCATTTCTTGCAAATCGGACGGAAGCGCGAAAGCGTTCGAGGTCCTCCCATTCGGTGTCGGTATGAACCAAAAGCTGGTAGAGGCCCTCTCGCCCCTGCGGGATCCCGGAGTCCAGAAGCTCTGCATGGAAGCGGTGCGCAACCTGTTCTCGCAGCTCGTCTCGTTCCGGAGCGAGAATCGAAACCTGAAAGAATTCTGCGAGGACACCGACATGCCAGCCCACGGCATCCGGTGCCGGGCAAAGGAGAGCCCAGGGCTTATCGGAAGACAGGCCTCCAGAGTCCTTCAACTCATAAAAAAAAAATTTGATGACCTGGCAAAGGTTACGGTCGGCGCGATACAGGTACGGATCGAGCTCGACGAAGAGACTCTCTTGGCCGTCGATGCCCTCACCGAGCCAGTGTGCTTCGCTTTCGGCTCGGGGTCGCTCAAAGTTTTTCACCGATCGGTTCGGCGTCATCGCTTTTCCGTTGCTCGAATCGATTCGTCATGTTCGTTCGCATCGGGGGGTCGGAAGCCCTTTCGAATGGCAGCTTCTGCTGCGACGAGCGCTGCACGATTGTCGAATTCACTGATCAGCCGGGCTCGCTGCTCCGGGGACCAAGACCGAAGCTCCGACGTATAATGTTGAATCAGCGGAAAAGCGCGACTGACGTTGTCGACGATGGCGATTTGCGCTGTTTGAGGGGTTCGTGACAACGGATTGAGATCGATTGCGATCACGGTTTTCCCGGCAGCAACGAGCGCCGCAGTCCGATCCCCATCCTCGAGGGATACGAGCACCACATCTGCGTCGAGCATTCCTCTCGAATCAACCTGCGCCCGAGCCGATGAAAGTCCGGGTATTACGGCATCCGGCCGTGTCCCCAGAATATCCGCTCCTAACGAGCGAAAGCGTTCCGCAATTCGATCGCGGCGCTCCGGAGACTCATGGAAGATATTTATTTCGAGCAGCGCGGGCGCAGCATTTGAAAGATCGATCATCTCCTCAGCGACGAGCATGGCTGTGTTGCCGTTCACGGAGATCACCGCTTTGCGTGCGTTCAAAAGTGCAGCGGCAGCAGCTCGGCAGGCGCTCTCAGAAAAGTCGTGCGTCCGTTCGCCGAGCAGATAGTCGTAGGCCTCTCCCCTTCCATGAGCGATGAGCCCAGTTGGAGTCGTTACCCCGCTCAGCACACCATCTTCGATGCGGTGCCGCTGAACAAGGGAGTGATAACGTGGATGGTCTTTCGGAACGGAAAAAGTCATGACGCGCTCCGCACGACTGCGGCCCCTGTTTCACTCAACGCAGAGACCTGAATTCTGTCTGTAAACTGAGAGAGCTGCTTTTTTGCAGTCTCCACATCCTTGGTGAGAATAAACGCGGTTTGGCCCAGCATCGCCATGCTGGCGGTCGGTACTGCTGCCAGAACGTTACGCAGCTCCGGGCTGGCGAGACCCGTCTCCAGCGTGAATCGCCGACAAAGCGACATGAGGTTTGGCAGCGTGCGGTTACGGAGGAGATCAGCCATACACTCCGCACCGACCTGGTTGATCTTGTCCCGCCACGTAGAATCGCGGATGATCTTTTTGGTTTCGAGCGGACCGAAGAATGCACATACCACCTGCTCCCCATCGGTGGGAATGTTCTCTACAGCTCGGCTGGGATACGGCGGAAGACCGATCATGACACCATGAAACTGTTGCGCGACGACATCGCCAAGCCCGGTGCCGGATGCGATCTCGGCTCGCACAGCAAGCTCCATACACTCATGATACGAGAGCGGTTCGCCGAGCACGTCGTTCAGTGCCAGCGTCAGCGAGAACGCTCCAGCGCCGCTCATCCCAAGGCCGTATCCGATCGGCGAGAGAATGGAGTGCTCAATAGTGAGCGATGTCGATTGAGCGAGATCGCCGAAGAGCTCGATAACCTTTCGTGACACCGGTGCCTCAGCAACCGCGCCGTTGACCGAGATGCGTGCAGGCTTGGCCGCCTCAGCATGAAGAGTCACCCGTGTTCTGGCGCCGTCTACGGTGTTTGCCCCGGCACCGGTAGAGCCGTTCTCGAAGATTTGGAAAAATCCGGTCAGGTGGGACGGCGAAAACGCCTCACTGGTTTTGGATAGCGTCGATGTCTTGATTGGGTCGTTTTCTGACGGTGTCATGGGAATTGAGAAACTGCGTGAACCTATTACCTTCACCGGATCAGACATGCCATCGGCCGCGGGCCGATCCGGAATTCACGCGTAAAGTATGCGGCTTCGGCTGGGCGTGACAGGTCAATCTCTGAAATTCCGGAGCACTTGGCAAGCGAATGGAGGAGCTTTCAGCTATTGACGCGCCGAAGAATGCCCGGAGCCGTCTTGTCTTGGTCGAAAGTGTCTTTAACCGCGTTGCGGCATTTCCTGCAATATTGCGGCAACGGAAGCTCTTCCTCGCGGTAATAACGCAGTTCGATGGGCGTCAGCGAGAAACTGGCCCTGCACTCACGGCACCGGCACTTTTCAGGAAGCATGTGGGACATAAACCACCTCTGATTTTCCTATTTTACGTCGAGCAGCTCGGTTATTCAATGCTGTCGAGTGCCTCGAGCACTCCCCTCTCTTGCCCGTGCGGGCGTGTTCCGGTAATCGTGCAGTCCAGAACGTCCACCCCCGGCCCCCGAACGCAGCCTTTGGACCCGGTGCCACGGGGTGATCGACAGCAAAAAGACAGGCGGAACCATCGGTTAGCAGGCGTGAGAAGCGCTTCTATGAGCAAACCTGAATAGAGGTATATCAGGTTGCGGTAGCTGTTTTGAGGTGTTGCATGAACAAAGAGCTTATCCCACACGTTTTCGCCTCCGTTCAGAGCTTGGAACGGTATGTGCAGAATATTCGGTCGCTGATCGGCGATTCATCGTCAGAGCACGAAAGCATCAGAGCCGCGTGCCCGGACTTCGAACGAGTCGTGAAACAGATGCGTCGGGTCGCGAATAAACTCCAATTCGAAGTGGCGGCTGATGACAACGCCGCCATCGTGCGCTCACTCCAGATTTTTTACGGACTGAACCACATGGTTCGACCCGAAGTCATCACTGCGTTTCTGACTCTGACTCGGGGTAAGGAAGCTCGGGACAATAGCTCCGTCACGATTGGTGGGCAGCCGGCAGGTTCGGTCCACTAAGTCGGGTGCCACCAAGTCGAGTAACAGAGATCTGAAGTACGTTCTCGGAGCGAACTATCGCGCGGGGGACGCCTGAGTGTTACCTCAGACGTCGAATCCCGAGCGGATAGCTTTCCCCGGTCTACTTTCGGATTGCGCTAAATGCGCGGTCGAGGTCGTTCAAAAGGTCATCGACATCTTCGATTCCGATTGAGAAGCGGATCAGCCCGTCTGTCAAACCGTGCTTCTCGCGGACCTCTTTCGGTATCTTCTGGTGTGTCATGGTTGCAGGATGTTCGACCAGGGATTCCACCGCACCGAGGCTCTCTGCGAGCGTGATGATTTGGAATGAGCTGATGAGCGTTTTGGCCTGCTCGAGATCGAGCTTGAAGAAAACGCTCATCATCCCGCTGAAACCCTTCATCTGACGCTTTGCCAGCTCGTGCTGAGGATGGCTCTCCAAGCCCGGATAAAGCACACGTTCGACCAGTGGATGGCTCTCGAGGAACCGCGCAATCCTCATCGCGTTCTCCTGATGGCGCTCCATCCGCAGGGGCAGTGTTTTGATACTGCGTCGCATGAGGAACATCGTGAATGGATCGATATGCAGTCCGATGGACTTGCGTGCGAAGTCCATCCGCTCCCGGTAGTCGGGATTGTTCGTCATAATCGCGCCGCCCACGATATCGGAATGCCCACCGATGTACTTCGAGGTGCTGTGCAGCACAATATCGATGCCGTGAAGGAGCGGGTTCTGGAAATAGGGCGACGCGAACGTGTTGTCGACAATCGAGATTGCGTTGTATTTCTTCGCGAGTGACGCGATCGCGGCCAGGTCATACACTGCAAGAAGCGGATTCGTCGGCGATTCAACGTAGACCACCTGCGCACCCTTCTTGAGCAGGCTTTCAAGCGCGTTCAGATCGCTCATATCCACCTGGATATTCTCAACGCCGTACGGCTCGAAGATCTGTTTGAACAAGCGGTATGTGCCGCCATAGACATCGGTCGGCATGATCACCCGGTTGCCTCCGCGAGTGAGAGTCATCACGGCAGACATCGCTCCAACGCCGGATGAAACGACGGTAGCGTGCTTCCCGAATTCGAGAGCGGCAAGCGCCTCCTCGAGAGAGTAATAGTTGGGATTCATCGAACGCCCGTAGTCGTACTTGAACTCGCCTGGGCGTTCCTGCGCATAGACCGAGCACTGATAGATCGGCTCAACGATTGCTCCTGTGAGCGGATTCGGTGCGCGTCCAGCGTGGATAGCTGCGGTGGTATATCCTGTCGGCCCGGACTCGAATTTGTCTTTCATTGCGCTCGCCCCCATGAATCGGATGTCGTGTGATCTCTAGAACCGCGGGATTTTAGTAGACGGTGTACAACGTGTCCAGCGAGCTTCGTGCGGTGGTTTCTTAGCATTTCGCTCGATTGGCCTGATATTCAGCATTGACCGCGCCTGGTCGGCGCATGATTATCGTCCAACGTTGAGGAGAACTGTTTTATGCGGAAAGAAATCGGATTGTTACCCTGCAGTCGGCTGTTGGTCGCGGTCTGGATTATGCTTGCGGCGACACCGCGGCCTGCGTTGTCTGCTCCGGCCTGCGGTTCGACACCGAAGGAGGTCGCCGTCGATACGAAGACTGCGACCGCCGCCACGTGGTCGAATTTCCGCAAGAGTGAGGGCTCACTCGCTTACGAGTCCGAGAAGATGTTGAGCGCTGCGAATCAGAATGCTGCAAAGGCGAGCCCGCCCGCAGAGCTGTGCTCCGGCGGTTGCTCACCATCGGTGCCTCCGCTGGTGGTGTTCCGATCTGTCCCAAACAAGTTCCTGTCCGACTACAGCGACTCTGAGAAGTGCAACAAGCTGCTTACCGAAACCAAGGCTCGTCCACTCCGGTTCCCGAATCGAGAGTTTTCATCGCTTGCGGAGCTCAACGAGTGGTTTGGTGAGTTTTCGCAGGGAAAGGGCAAAGACGGGTCCGCGTTGTATGCTCAGTGCGACGGTGCTTGCAGCCCGCAGTACACCTGTCTGATCTCTCAAAGCGGCGGGAAGCTGCACGTCGACGCCGAGGTCATCTGCGGCCCCGCGAGAGACAAGGATGAGAATCTCTACAAGCTTTCGTACGGCTATCGCTGGAGCTGTCAGACGCAGTAGGCTTGAAGGCTAAATCAGCCACGAAAGCTTCGACCGCCGTCAGCTCCGGCTCGCTTTCCCGGACGAGCGTGTCAGGAGCGATATTTCATTGCGCGCGCCATCTCCCGATCGGCCTCTCTGCGCTTGAGGTCGTCTCTCTTGTCGTGCAACTTTTTTCCTCGGCCGATGCCGATTTCGACCTTACAGCGGCCAGCTTTGAAATAGGCTTTCAGTGGGACGATTGTCAGTCCCTTCTGGTTGACTTGAACCGCCAGCCGCTCAATTTCCCGCCGATGCATCAGCAGCTTCCGCTCACGATCGGCATCTTGCTCTTCGAGACGCGAATGAGCGTATGGTTTGATATTGCACCCTATGAGGAAGACCTCACCGCCATGAACCTGCACGTAGCTCTCTTTCAGATTCATATGGCCGTCGCGAATCGACTTCACCTCGGGGCCGGAAAGTACAATCCCACACTCGGCAGTCTGCATAATCTCGTAATCATGCCGCGCCCTTTTATTTTGGGCGACGATCAAAATCCCGCCGCCCTCAGCTGCGTTCTTGCCGCCCCCCTTTTCAGATGATGATTTTGCCATAAATTCAGCGCGACGTTAGCACTTCCTGGGAGCGCAACAACCGGTTCAGTACAAAGCCTCCACCAACCCAATCTGTCGCGGACCGAGTCGGTTGCGGACCGGAAGCCCTGTGATAGACTGGGTTGCGGAACAGACATTACAGCACATCGCGCTCTATTCGACTAGTCGATGCCGTCGGAGAGTGTCAGACGGCTGAGGGAGCAGTTCGGTGCGCTCACCGTCTCGACTTCGACACTACTCGCGCGTGCGCTCTTTGAGCTGCGATGGCACAGAAAGGTGAAGCGACCCGATTAACCATGATTACGAGCGCGGGAAACGATATTCAGTTGCTAGGCGACCATTTTATCGTCGGCTTGGTGGGCCCGGAGCTTCTCGAGGAAGAAGCAAAGCTCATCCGCCGCTTGCGGCCCGCAGGAATTATCCTCTTCGCGAAGAACATCTCGAACGCCTCGAGTTGGATTACGCCACTGACAGATCTCGTGGCCCGTGCGCGAGAAGCGGCGGGTCGAGATGAATTCCTTGTCTCGATCGACCATGAGGGCGGAAAGGTTCACCGGCTGCCTGCTCCAGTCACCAAATTTCCGGCAGCTTGCGTTCTCGGTGATCGGGCCGGTGATGTTGCGCGGGCGCAGGCCGTGGAGCTCCGGGCTCTTGGATTCAATCTGAGCTTTGCACCGGTGCTCGACATTCACAGCGAACCGGAGAATCCGGTAATCGGGAAGCGTGCATTCTCTACAACGCCCGAGGGGGTGGCGGCGCTCGGGCTCACCTATCTGAACGCGCTCGAGCAGAATGGAGTGCTCGGTTGCGCAAAGCATTTCCCCGGCCACGGAGCGACCACCTCGGATTCTCACTTCGTCCTTCCGCAGCTCGGTGTCGATCGAACGACAATCGAGCTGCGTGAGCTTGTTCCGTTTCGTGCCGCTATCGATGCGGGAGTGTCCCTCATCATGACGGCCCACGTGGTCTATCCCGCGCTTGATCCCGATTCGCCGGCCACCCTCTCGCGAAGCATTCTTACAGACCTTTTACGAATCCAGCTCGGGTATCGCGGCGTGATCATAACCGATGATCTGGAGATGAAGGCCCTTGCCTCGCTTACCCCCGCAGAGAAGGCTGTGCGCGCGATGCAGGCGGGGGTGGACATTTTGCTTGAAGCGAACCCGGCGCAGGGGCTCGCGGCCGCTGTTGCGTTACAGATGGCTGAGGGGGTGGCTCATGCTCTTGATCGCGACGCTCTTGCGGAACAGGAGTTGCTCTCGTCTCGGCAACGTGTTGCTGCGCTGTTCAAGCGATTGGCCGATATTCAGAACTGTGGAACCGTCGATCAGACCCGATTGGGATGCACAGAGCATCAACTGCTGAAGGATTCCTTCGCTGAGGCTTGAAACTCCGCAAAGATCACGTTTGTGAGACAAGCCGTGATATTCGGCGATTGGGCTATTCGGCGATTTCGCGAGTCAGCGATTTTTGTAAGGCACGTTTTTCGAGCGAAGGGCCTGCCAGAGGCTCATCTTCTGTTCGGAGCTGTCTTCCGGTTCCTCATCCGAATCAAGCTCGTCGACCGGTCGCAGCAGGTCGTCGGCGAGGCCTGGGTCGCCCTGGAAGGAAGCGCTCTTCGAGTAGAAAGGTGCCAGGGTGTTGAAGAGATCCCAGGACCTCGAGCTTTGTGAGTTGAGGTCGTCATAGACTTCAATCGCCCCCGCCTCACCGAATACAGCGCGGGAGATATTTGCAACTCCTTCAATCAACCCAAAGCGCTCTTCGCTCCCGAGCCGGCTCGTCAGCACGCCGAGCACGCAGCCGGGATGCTGGAGCTCCGTGTCTGCGAGGTATGCCTCTTCCACTGATGGAAAGCGCTCAAGCAGCTCGGAGAGCTCCTCTACGGCACGACCGAGAGCCTCTTCGGCCGCAACGGCCGTTCGTGGCTCGTACGTCGGCAACGGATCGGAGCTCGGCTTGCCTGCTTGCTTGGGCTTCTCCGGCTCGTTCTCTTGGAGCTCGTCTTCGAACGGCTCCGCTTCGACGGGATAATCATCCAGTGTGTCGGGCTGGACCTTCTCTTCGACCGCAGGAGCTTCCGACGCTGGAGCAACCGGCGGCGTGGTCTGCATCGGGATATTTAATTCGGTCGGCTTGGAGTATGCCTTCCTTGCCTCGGTCGAGAGATCGGCGGCGTATGGATTCAGGGGAGTCTTCTCTTCCGTAACGGGAACAGGCGCCTGCTCCGGAAACGCGAGGAACTCGACTTCACGAGGCTCGAGCAGAACTTCGTGCTCAGTGCCGGGATCGATTCGAATTGCGGCGCCTTTCGGTGCAGTGAGCGCCAGGTCTCCCGCAGGAAGTGTGAAGCATTGGTATCCGCGCTCCTCGGCCCACGGCTCGAACAGGTCTTGCGCGCTGAAGATCGAGATCTCTTTCCGATCGCCAACGGTGTCGCTGACGATCTGCACCTTACGAGTACCTTGTTTGTCGTTCCCGCTCGTAATGCGAACGACAGGGACGAACACGAGCTGGTTTGCGAACTCCCGAAGAAATTCGTGCCGCTCAGCTCGTGAGCCGCTGACAGCCAATTTGAGACGTCCTTCCATCGAAAGTTCCAACTGCCCTTTTCACCTCGGTCATGCGGTGTCAGAAGAGGACCTTATCGTCACCCTCTCTGTTTAAGCTTTACCCGCTATCGCTTCAAGCTTGCGAGGTCCGCTGAGCGACTATACCCTTATAGCAAGCCTACCCGTGTTATTAGCCTTTCAATTTGCTGCGTGATATTAGCCGCTTAGATTGAATCACACCGATGTAGATCGTAATTGTCTGAAACGCTTATGGATTGGTACTCAAATTGGTTCAATCGGGACTATCTCCGGCTGTATGCTCATCGAAATAGGGAGTCTGCGGCGGCTGAAGTAGCGTGGGTTGTCGGCCAGGTCCGCACCTTGGAGGGCAAGATTCTGGATATCGGCTGCGGCGCCGGACGCCATCTCGCCGCTCTCCAAGACTACGCTAAGACCGTTTTCGGGGCAGATCTGTCGCTCGAGCTGCTGAATGCATGCCAGCCCGAGATCAGAGCACCGCACGGCGCCGTATCGCTCATCTGTGCGGATATGCGGCGTTTGCCGTTTCCCGATCGGACGTTCCAGCTCGTTACCTCTTTTTTTACAAGCTTCGGGTATTTCGCTACTGACGACGAACATCGCGCGTTGCTCTCTGAATGGCGCCGTGTCGTCGCGGGAGGCGGAACGCTGTTTCTAGACTATCTCAATAAGGAGCTCGTCGAATCGACCCTCCGTCCGACGAGCGAACGGCGTCTCGACGGTTGTGTCATCATCGAGCAGCGCTATTTTACGTCCGACGGATTGCGGTTGGTCAAAGATATTCAGATTGATGATGGAACCGCTGTGCGCACGTACCAGGAGTCTGTGCGTGTTTATTCACGTGAGATGTTGGAGATCATGCTCGGCGAGGCAGGGTTTCGCGACCTGAGAATCTTCGGTGACTTTACCGGACAGCCCCACAGTGCTAGCTCTAAGCGCCTCCTCGTTTTTGCGTCCGCAGAGTGAATCAAATGAACGCTACAAGCCCGAAAGACTCAGCGAAACGAGCCGATTCGGTTCTCCGCGCGGCCGCGCGCAAGATCGATCCCCGGCTTCGCGCCGCGCTCCATGCGATGAATTCCGCGCTTCCTCAGTCACCCGCCAGGGATCGGAACTGCGAGAAGCTGCAGCATCCCGGTGCTGTGGTCCTCGTGACCGGGCAGCAGATGGGGCTCTTTCTCGGCCCACTTTTCACGGCGTACAAAGCGATTTCTGTCATCGAGAATGCAAAAGCCCTCGAAGCAGAAACGAACACTCCAGTGGTTCCTCTGTTTTGGCTGCAAAGCGAAGACCACGATGTGGATGAGGTCAACGTATGTACCCTTCCGGCGGCGTCGGGTGGTATCATCAAGCTTGGAACGAAGCTTGACGAGACAATTCCTGCACGTGTCTCCGTTTCGGAGCGCATGTTTTTGGACGACTTGCCGAACGTTCTGCACGAAGCTCTCTCCGTTGCACATACGGACGAAGAACGGAGCGCGCTCTTTCGGGACCACTATCGCGTCGGGGCAAGTTTCTCGTCGGCGTTCCGCGGCGCGATGGCGCAGCTCTTTGAGACAGATGGGTTGCTCTTTTTTGATCCGCGACATCCCAGTCTCCTCCCGTTGGTTCAACCCATTTACGAACGAGCCTTCGCGGATCTCGACGCGATCGACGAGCTCCTGCTTCGGAGAGTCCAGGAGCTCCGAGCGGAAGATCTTCCGGAACAGGTGCATGTGCGTGCAGGGTCCCCACTCTTCTTTTTTCGCAAGGGCTCGGGTACTGGACCACGTTTTCGACTCTCCCGCGAAGGTTCGGCGTACACCCTTATCGGCGACGGCGAGCAGCTTTCTGGAGACGAGGTTCTGAGCTTGCTGCGAAACGAGCCGGAGCGATTCTCGAGCACCGCGCTGCTTCGTCCTTTGATCCAAGACCTGCTTCTGCCGAGCGCAGGTTACGTCGGCGGTCCTGCGGAGATAAACTATTTTCGGCAGATTGAGCCGCTCTACGCGCACTTCGGTATCGAGCAGCCGGTTGTCTATCCACGCGGAAGCTTTCTGCTCCTGGAACCGAAGGCTCGTCGATTGCTCGACCAACTCGGTTTGCCGCAAGACATCCTGCGGTCGGACAGTCGGAACCTCACAAAGGAGATTCTGGCGAGGTCGTTACCTGAAGACGTCCAGCCCGCTGTTCTCGAGGCCCGCCTGAACGACGGGTTGATGCGCGTGCTCGAAGACGCGAAGACGCGAGCCGAGGCGGTCGATCCGCGCTTTTCGGCAGCATTCGATCGCTCGGAAGAGAAGCTTTCGCGTGCAGTGAGCGGAATACTGGATCGCTATCGCAAGCTGGTGCTTGACCGCGACAAAATAACGAAGGAACGAGCTGAGAAGCTCCAGGTTCTCGTTGCTCCGGAAGGTGTTCCACAGGAGCGCAGCTATTCATTTTTACCGTTTTGGTGTAAATACGGTCCCGCGCTCCTGGAGGCTGTACGAAGCGCTTTTGTGCCCTACAATGGCGAGACTCGGATAGTAGAGCTTACGTGACGGGGAGAGCTTACGTTACCGTCCGTTCAACCGTGAGAATCGAAGCCACTCGAAAAAGAGGAACACGCATGGGCGCAGGCTCTCACAGAGACTGAAGGGCAGTCTCAGCGTGAATTTCGGAACAGCGAACGCTATTCGAGAAAGTTGAAACGGCGAAGCGGCTCACCCTCGAACAAGATTATGACCCAACATTCAACCGCAACGACTTC
This sequence comes from Bdellovibrionota bacterium, assembly GCA_046328905.1. Lineage (GTDB taxonomy): Bacteria > Bdellovibrionota_C > UBA2361 > SZUA-149 > CAZDWZ01 > JAXLVP01. The sequence continues at coordinate 494,602 of JAXLVP010000001.1, read as the reverse complement.
TCCCCTGAACCAATCGCCGGAGCCTCATTTTGCTGTCGGCGCTCTCTTCGTCGCCCCGCATCCCGATGACGCAGAGATCTTCTGCGGAGGAGTCATGGCACTTCTCGCTCAGAACAACCACAGAGTTGTTCTTCTCGACCTTACACGGGGAGAGATGGGTTCCCAGGGCTCCGCCGAGCTCCGTGAAAGCGAAGCGGAAAAGGCAAAAAACGTCTTGGGTTTGCACGGGCGTGAAAATCTGCGCCTTCCGGACGGCGGACTGTCGTCATACGACGAAAACCAGAAGCGGGCTGTCGTGTCTGCGCTTCGACGTATTCGGCCCGAGCTGGTCTTCGCACCTTATTGGGAGGATCGGCACCCCGACCACCGCGAGGCGAGTGATCTCGTCACTCGAGCCGTTTTTCTTGCCGGATTGAAGAAGTACGCTCCGGAGTTGGGGAAGCCCTTCCAGCCGAGGCAAGTACTCTATTATCAGATGCGCACCGCATTTCGACCGTCAGTCGTTGTTGACGTGACTCCGGTCTATGCGACAAAGCGCGCCGCGATCACAGTTTATTCGAGTCAGCTCATTCGCGAAAAAGCGGTCGAAGGCGCACCGCCGACTCTCGTCAGCTCACCTCTCTCCCAGAGCTCGATTGAAGCACGCGACCAATATTACGGTGCTATGATCGGCGTGTCATTTGCTGAGCCACTGCTCGTCAGGACCGCGCTCGCGCTGAAAGACCCCGTTGAGCATTTTCGGGCCAATCCCATCGCAGAAACACTCATACTTCCAGGAGACCTATGACACCGCCGCTTCGGATTGGCATCACCTGTTACCCGACATTCGGCGGCAGCGGTGTCATTGCCACTGAGATTGGAATGGCGATGGCTCGCCGCGGACACAAAGTCCACTTTATCTCTTACGACGTTCCGCGCCGGCTGGACCGGTTCTTGGAGAACATTTATTTTCACGAGGTCGAGGTCCACGACTACCCTCTCTTCGTCCATCCTCCTTATCCGCTCAGCCTTGCCTCGAAGATGGTTGAGGTCGTTACCTATGAGAAGCTCGACCTGTTGCACGTCCATTACGCCGTTCCGCATGCAACGAGCGCGTACCTGGCGAAGCAAGTGCTTGGTAATTCGCCCGTGAAAGTCATTACAACTCTTCACGGGACAGACATCACCCTTGTCGGAAACGACCGAAGTTACCTGCCGATAGTCCGCTTCTCAATCTCGCAAAGCGATGGGGTGACAACGCCGTCGCAATATTTGAAGCTCGCGACGTACGATAAGCTGAACCTCTCGACCGATGTGCCGATCGAGGTCATCCCGAACTTCGTCGACACGGATCAGTTTCGTCCCCTGTTCCCAGGCGAACCTAGAAATCCTAGCCCAATTTCAGACCACTGTCTCGCCGGGGATAAGGTCTTAGTCCACGTTTCGAATTTCCGCCCTGTGAAGCGCATCCATGATGTGGTCAAAGCGTTCGATATCGTCAGCAAACAGATTAAATCGCACCTCGTCCTCATCGGTGACGGACCCGAGCGATCTCGAATCGAACGTCTCGTGCGAGATCTTGGCCTCGAAGACCAGGTCTGCTTCCTCGGCAAGCAGGAAAACTTCGTCCCAATTCTTCAACTCGCGCATCTTTTTCTGCTCCCGAGTGAGACCGAGAGCTTCGGTTTGGCTGCGCTCGAAGCGATGAGCTGTGGAGTGCCCGTGATTGCGACGGATGTACACGGGATTCCGGAAGTTGTTCAGCACGGCCGGACTGGTTTCCTCTCCGAGGTAGGCGACGTGGAGGATATGGCGCAGCACGCCATGCAGCTCCTCACGAACGAGTCTCTGCATCAGCAGTTCAGCCGGGATGCACGCGAGGCCGTCCTGGAGAAATACAGCATGCCGAAACTGATTGACCGTTACGAGCAGTATTACCGCGACATCATCAAGCAGCCAGCTCGCTAAGGCAACGCTCGAAAAAACTTGAAACGATCGCCTTTACCTCTTCCAAAGAGGGGCTCGGTTCCACGTACGGGTGACGAGCTCCGAAAGTATGATCGGTTTGCAGCAGATGCAGCTCAGCGCGCTTGATCCAAGCCGCAAGCGATTCTGCTGAGCCGACGGGCACCGTGCTGTCTTGAGTCCCATGGACGATGCAGACGGGAACATCGAGCCTTTGCGCCTGTCGCTCGATTGTTCCTCTTTCGTGAAGAAGCTCATTGAGCAGCGGAATTCCAAGCGGAAGCTGTTGCTTGGTTCGTGCGTTCTCCACGTACCAAACGCCCTCGTTCCTCCACTGCTCTGCTTCTGTTTCGGTTACTGTTGGATAGTCTGAGATCGATGCGAGTAACGCCAGCCCGACTATCCCGGATAACCCCCCGGCAGAGATGGCAGCAGCGCCTCCTCGACTGTGTCCTAACAGGAAAATGCGATCCGGATCGCCGGATGAAATCGGAACCTGCCTCGATTGAATTGCGGAGACGACGGCGTGCACGTCCTCTCGCTCGAATGAAAACCGGTTCTGCTGAAACACGCTCAGCTCCGATGTCAGCAGCGGATCGTCGCCGATGCCGTTGTGAGAAAACTCGAACGTGATCGCAACATAACCGAGCCCCGCAAAATAGGCTCCGAGGGACGGGAAAAAGCCCCAGTTTTGGAAGGCTTTGAATCCGTGGCAGATGACGACAACCGGAGCTTTCGCCGTCACGTTTGAACGGCAGAATAGCGTCCCCCCAATCGGCCTTCCTTCCGCCCCCCGTATCTCGAATTGGTGTCGCTCGACGGTCACTTCTGACATCGCATTCTCTCCGAGACTTCCTGACAAACGTCAAAGATGTGAGTCGATTGCTCGGTGGTGAGCAATCCCGTACCACAGTGCGGAGTGACCAAAGAGTGCGCGAGAAAATGAGCTTCGGGTAGGTCGACCGTTTGTTGCGCGGTCCGCAGCCAAGCGACGAGATCGTGCGCTGGGAGCGACTTGGTTTGAGCCGCAGCGGTCGGCACCATCCCCCAGAGCATCAGCCCGCGTTCGAGGATGGACCGGACAAGCGGCGGGTGCACGCTGTGCTCGAGCTCCTTGGCTGCATCGATTGCTACGCTCAAGAGAGTTATACCGACGTCTTCGAGCACGCTTTGAAGAAACGGTCCGGGCAGCGGAGCGCAGCAATGAATACCTGCCTCGGCGCCGCAGTCCTGAATGCAACGGATGGCTCGACTCAGCGCCCTCACGGCGGGGCCCTTCGGAGCCAAATCGGCTTTCCGGAGAAACGGAAGCACCGGCTCGTCGAGAACGAAGAGAAGCTTTGCACCTGTGTCTTGGAGTGCTGCGCACTGCTTCTTGAGCCGGTCTGTCATTAGGGAGAGCAGCGCCGTCGACGCATCCGAATCCGAGATTGCCGGTCGACCGCAATACTGAAGCTGAGTAAGGAACGTAATCGGACCAACGTGCTGCGTTTTTACGGCGATGAGTGGAGAGCTGGTGCGACTTGTTCTGAGCAGGTGGTCGCGTGCGGTCAAAACGTTCGGGTCACAGTAAGGGCTCCGGGAAAGGTCTTCGATTCTCTGAGCAAGAGAATCCAGCGCACCCTTTTGTATGCTCGCCTTTCCACCGCTGTCGCCCGCAACAATGAGATCTTCGAGGCCCAGAAACGGCTCAAAAAGCATCTGCCCGAAACGCCCGGTTTTCGGTAGCTGCGGCGTGTATGGGACCAGCGGAGCGTGACGGTCGATGTCACACATTGCTTCGTCCAGCGTGAGGTATGGCAAACTGCCGATTCCTGTGACTGCGATGTTTGCGTCCATAGTTAGTTTCCAGTCGAAGAGTATCTCGCGGTGCCGAATCGCCAGGCAGCCCCCGCGACGGCCGTGCTTGCGAGGGCGATCAGCGGCGTGCTGTAGCAGAGCAAAAGAAAACCGTCGCGACGGAGAAAGTGGGTCGCCGGGTAGAACGCTACAAAGGCAAATGGAATCAGCCACGAGAGAATAAATTGGAGGGCTCGATTGAAGATCGACACCGGGTACCTTCCGAAATTGATCATGTTGTAGACGGGAGCACTGATGCCGATGCGATCTTCGAAGTGGAACGACACAGATGCGACGGTAACGAAGACAGAGATGAGGATGATTGCGCCGGACACCGTCGACACGATCAACCACCCGAGATCCAGAAGGCCGTAGTGTATTCCGAGGCGTTGCGAGCTATAGGCGATAACGCCGATTCCGGTGAGCAGGGTCCCGAATGTATCGAGATTAAACGACTCGAAGATTACCTGGAACAGGCTGTTCACCGGGCGAAGGAGAACCCGGTCGAACTGACCCTGAATGACGTACCGGTCGCCGAACTGGTACAAATTGATTGCGAACGTGCTGAAGATGGACATCGATATCATCGAATAACCGTAGATAAAAAGCACTTCATCTCGGCTCCAACCCTGGATCGACGTAACTGATTGCCCGTTGATCAAAAAGATAATGAACAGGAGCCCGGACAGCGTGGCGGCGACGTTTGCAACGATCGCAGCGAAAAAATCCACCTTGTAGCTCAATCGAGCCATGAGGAACTGCGCGAAATAGGCAAAATAGATTCCGAGCGATCGACCCACGTTAACCTCCCTGAAGCGTGAGACGACGCATCGCTCGAACAAAGAAGTAATGGCTGAGTCCGACAAGCGTCACGATCCAAAAAACCTGATTGAGAAAAACCTCGCCAATCTGATCCCCACTGACCTTGCCGAGGTAAAACTGAAGTGGGACGTAGGAGATGAGCTTGAATGGTAGATAATCGACAACCGTTCTGAACCAGCCGGGGAAAAAAGCGAGGGGCATGAAAAGCCCTGACAGCAGCTGGATGAGCGTGTACTTCGCGCGCGCGATTCCCTGAATTGATTTTAGTCTAAACGAGAGCAACCCTACCGCGAAATTAACTTCCGCCAAAATCAGGAAGCTGGAGGCGGTAGAGAGGAAAAAACGAGCCGCATCAGTGAATGTCGGGGGCAAGCTCACAGGAAAAAAGGTCACGACGGCAATGCAGATCGGAGCGGAGAAGAAAAGGATCCGAAAGAGCGATTCGCCCGCGGCCTGTGAGAGCATCATCAGGTGAAAGTTGACGGGACGCAGTAAGTAAACGCTGATCTGGCCGCTGCGCACGAGCTCGTCGATCTCGTCATCGATATTGGAAAAATAAAAGCTGCGGCTGATCCACCCTACCGCCACATACGTGATCATCTCCCCGAGCGTGAATCCATTGATGCGCGCGTCGGCAGGAAGACCTGAATAGACCGCCTTCCAGATAAAGTAGTGAACCGAAACGAAGAGCACGTAGGTCAGAATACCGGTGAAGTAGCGAAGACGGTACGCAAGCATCGTGAGGAACGACATACGCATGAAGCTCGAGTAAGCTTCGAAGCGCTCGAGCGAAAAGAGCGGCGAACTCGCGGCAACATCTTGCTGGGCGGTCATGCTGGAAGCTGCGCCCCCTCACGGTAGATCTTCATAATCACCTCCTCGATATTCGGTTCGGTGATGTTCAGATCCACGATTTCGAAATTGGCGAGAATGCTCTTGAGCAGGTCGCCGGTTGCAATCTCTTTCGGGTCGTACGTTCCCTTGACAATCCGAGAGCTGTCTTGCTCGACCTCGACCTTCGAGCCGAGCTCCGCTTGAAGCCGTTCGAGGGGCGCTTCCTTCAGGAACTCGATCTGAAAGTGTCGGTTCAGGCCTGGGAGTGCCCGTATCGCGCGGAGAGAGCCATCGTAAACGATTTTCCCCTTGTCGAGGACTACGATGCGTTCACAAAGCTCTTCAATTTCTTTCAGATCATGCGTGGTCAGAATGATTGTCGTCCGGAACTGCTCGTTGATGTGCCGCAAAAAGCGCCGGATACTATCTTTCGCAACCGCATCGAGCCCGATTGTAGGTTCATCGAGAAACAGCAGCTTCGGTGCATGGAGGAGGCTGGCAGCGAGGTCGCAGCGCATCCGTTGGCCGAGAGAGAGCTTTCGAACCGGTGTGTGGAGGAGCTCACCGAGCTCGAGAACCGGTGTCAGCTCGGCCAGTCTGGCGCGAAAATCCTTCTCGGATACCCGATAGATCTTCGCGAGCAGCTTGAACGATTCGAGAACGGCGATGTCCCACCAGAGCTGCGTCCGTTGGCCGAAAACGACGCCGATCTTCTGCGTGTAGATCTTCCGCTGCTGAAACGGATGGTAGCCCATCACGCTCATCTCGCCGGAAGTTGGTTTCAGAATTCCGGTCAGCATCTTAATGCTGGTAGATTTTCCGGCACCGTTCGGTCCGATGTAACCCAGCAGCTCTCCTTCCTCGACGCGAAGCGAGATTCCGCTTACCGCGGTCACCGTGAAATAATCACGATGAAACAGATCTTTCACGCTGCCAAAGACGCCTTCGCGCCGCTTGTAGGAGCGGAAGCTCTTCTCGAGATTCTGAACATCAATAATCGGCATGATACGTCCGCTTTTCTCCTCCGACGACCAGCAGTAACGTAAAGTGCAGTCCGCCGCTATCCCTCTGATTCCCCGGTAGACTAATGACAAACGCAGGCGCCTATGCTATCCGAAGGGACCCGTTCGAAGGATGTTCCCGAACGGGTCGAGTTGATTCATTTTCTGATTCATCATCTTCCACGCGGAGGTTTTTATGTACGACCCACGATTAGTTGACCCGATGAGAGCCGACCTGACGAGCGCCGGCGTTGAGGAATTGCGGACGGCGACGGACGTCGACAACGCAATCAAGAACAGCTCGGGCACCTTGCTCGTTGTTGTAAACTCAGTTTGCGGATGCGCCGCAGGTGCGGCTCGTCCGGCCGTAAAGCTCGCCATGAAGCACAGCAAACTGCCAAAGAAAGCGGTGACGGTGTTCGCCGGCCAGGACAAAGAAGCGACGGAGCGAGCGCGAAGCTATTTCGTCGGTTTCCCGCCGTCGTCTCCATCGATGGCGCTGCTGAAAGACGGCGAGGTCGTGAAAATGATCCACCGGCACGATATCGAGGGCTATTCGCCTGCTGAAATCGCGCAGAAGCTGACGTCGGCGTTCGACGAGTATTGCTGATTGAGGGCTCGCTGACTGAGCTCTATGCGATTCTCGACCTTCCCGCTGAGCGGACCTTTCGCTCAACGGGAAGGTGATTCACGGCTCCCCGGCTGACCTCCAGGTACCGGACGCCGCATCAACCGCGGCGAGCTACGAGAAATCCGACCTCGTAGGTAGCGTGCACCGCCACCGTCCCATTCTCTTCGACACGAAATTTCCGATTGTACGCATCCTGCAAGGCGTTGAGCTCGCTCCGCGTGAGGAGCTTCCCTCCGCCGACGTCGACCGGGCCTGAAGTGCCGAGCGCGCTGATATGGGCGAGCATAGCGCCGGCGTCGGTGAAGGCCTGACGGTAGTGGTCTCGCGCAAAGCTCAGTATCTGGAAACCTGAATCGGACGCGCTCTCTTTGAGCGTTCCAGCAGTGGGAAGGAGGGCCGTTCCTTGCTTTCCTGGTGCAATGTCGTTCCGCAAGATCCTTAGCTCCTCGAGCGTTCCAGAAAGCATCACGGCGGCGACGAAGAGACCACCGGGCGTTAAAAGGTTGCGAAAGTGAGTAAGGCTCCGCGTGATGGGACTCATCCACTGCAAGGCAGAGCTCGAGGCGATAAGGTCGTAACGAGCTGTCCCTTCGAGCTCACGTGCATCGCTTATCAGAACGCGGACAGTCGGATACTCGGCCACTGTGCAGCGACATTGTTCGACCATTCCAGGTGAAATATCCACTGCGTCAATCAGGGCGTCGGGGAAACGGCGAGCGAGGGCTTCAGTGAGAAATCCGGTTCCGGCTCCGAGGTCGACGATTGCTTTTGGCTCGAGCTCCGGCGAGATGAAGTGCATCAGCCTTTCGGCGATTCTTCGCTGTACAGCGGCGTGGGTGTGATAGGTCGCTGCTGACCGAGAAAACGAATGCGCCAATGGCCCAGCTGCAGTCATCGCTCGCTCACCCCAACCTCGACGGCGCACTCGGCAAGCGTATCCGCGGCTTTGAGGAGATCGGCGCGTTCGTGCGCGGTGGTGAGCGAGAACCGGAGCCGCTCCTTGCCCTTTGCGACGGTAGGAGCTCGAATCGCAGGCACCAGGATCCCTGCCTCGAGCAGACGTTGCGATAGCTTCATGACCTCGGCATTTCCGGGCACAAGAACCGGAACGATATGCGACGTGGAATCCAGCGTATCAAAGCCGCGTCTGCCCAGCTCTTCTCGGAAAAAGGAAGCGTTCTCGAGCAGACGCTTTCCGAGCGGCTCGCTGGTCGCAGCTTCCCGGACTCGCTTAATGGCTTCGATTGCCCCTGCCAAGATGGCCGGCGGCAGGCTTGTATTGAAAATGAACTGGCGAGAACGTGAGAGCAGCAGCTCTCGAAGAACGGGCGGTCCGCCGATGAATCCTCCATAAGCACCGAACGCCTTGCTGAGAGTGCCGGTCACTATCGGAGAGAGGTCCGGGCGAAGCCCTTCGCCGGCAGCTCCAAAGACTCCTAACGCGTGAGCTTGGTCAACGATCAGCGTCGCGCCATAGTGCTGAGCGAGCGCAGCAAGCTCCTGAATCGGAGCTGTATCGCCGTCCATACTAAATACTGCTTCGGTAACCACATAGATTCGCCCCGCAGGAGACGCGGCAGATATCTTTTTCAGGATCATTTCTGCGTGGTTCACGTCGTTGTGGCGGAAGCGGCTGTGGTCTGCGCGGGAGAGTAGAATTCCATCGATCAGACTCGCGTGGATCGCCTTATCGGAAACTACTCGATCATCGCGCGAGCAGATTCCGGAGAACATTCCTAGGTTCGCAAGATAACCGGCACTGAACAGGAGCGCAGCTCCCTTACCGACGAGAGCGGCGAGCGCGGCTTCGATCTGCTCGTGAAGCGCGAGGGTGCCCGAGACCAGACGCGCCGACCCCGAGCCCAGGCCGAGCTCCGTGATCGCGGCGCCCGCGCGTTCAGTAACTCCGCGATCCCGAGCGAGATCCAGGTAGTCGTTCGAGGAGAAATTGAGAACTGTCCGGCCTCCGACAACGAACCGGCCGCCACTCGACGGAACCGTCCGAGTTGACCGACGGACCCCTTCGCAATCGCAGATGCGAAGCTGTTCCTGTGCCCAGGTTGTCCACTCCATGAATGACTCTCGTTCCTCGTGCGTTGCGGTATCGTGGCGGCTGTCGCGACGCTAGTGATCTAATCCAGGGGGAACACTGGTGCAATTCCGGCCGATTTCTGTTAAGCGCTAAGGCTATGAATGAAGCGCAAAAATCTGTGTCGGTTGAGGAGTCTACACCCCCACCCTTTTCGCAATTTATCAGCTCGGGTGCGGCTTCACCGAAGGAGCTTCAAGACTCCGTTCGGAACGTTTTTTTCAGCGCTCACCAGGGCTTACAGCTTATCGACGCTCGCATCCGTTCACGTTTGACCTCCGAAGCGAGAACTCTTGAGGAAATTGCCGGGTATTTACTTGAGCTCGGGGGAAAGCGTGTTCGCCCCCTGCTCGCGGTGCTCTCGGGAAAACTGTTCGGCATGGCGATTCCGTCGAGCCAGCTGGTCGATGCCGCCGCAGGCATCGAGCTCATTCACATGGCGACCTTGCTTCACGACGACATCATTGATGCATCGCCGAAGCGACGACACAAAGAGTCGGCCTATTCCAAATACGGCTTCACGTCCAGCCTGCTTGCAGGCGATTTCCTTTGGGTTCGTGCTTTCGGACTTTGTGCTCATCTCGGTGAGTTCATCGTCACGGCCACAGAAAAAGCGTGCATCGAGCTGACGGAGGGTGAAGTCACTGAAGGCACACTCCGTCTGGACAGTCCTCAGAGCCTTTCAGAATATATCGAGATCGTTTCGAAAAAGACGGCTTCGCTTTTCTCGTTGTCCACGTCTATCGGTGCACATTGTGCCGGTGCCAGCGCAGCGAATATCGAACGGATGCGTTCGTTCGGCGAGATTCTCGGAATCGCATTCCAGATGGTGGACGATATCCTGGATGTAACAGCCGATGAGGATCTGCTTGGCAAGCCCTCGGGAACTGATCTCAAGCAACGCACACCATCGCTTGTCAACATTCTGTGGCTTTGCTCGGGAGCGTCTGATGCAAGAGAGTATTTCTCTGCATCCTCCGTTGACGAACAGTCCGTGAATCGAGCGTTGCAATCGGTGCGAGCCAGTGCGGTGCTCGACGAGGCTCGAGAGATAGCCCGTGACTACGCCGAACGAGCTCGCGCGACCCTCGCTGCGGTTGACGAACCGACTCTCGATGCGGAGGTCGCTACTCAGCTTCTCACCTTGCTTGATTTTACTCTTCAGCGTTGCCTGTAACCGTGGACAGCTCCATGAGCGCTCGAGCCTCGAACGATCACTTCAATCGTGAACAACAGAGCGGCGCTGGAGCACGACCTCTGCGCGTCGCTCGCATCTCCGCTACTGAAACAACTGGCTCCGGGCTGGAGATTGAGTGGAGCGATGGGTTGAAAGTCTTTCTTCCCGGTCGCAAGCTCCGTCTGAACTGCCCATGCGCCACATGCCAAGAGCAGCGTGGTGATGCGTCGCACTCGAAGCCGCTCGGCGGTCGACAGTCGCTGCTCAAGATCGTAAAAGCCGACGTTGAAGAATCCGTTGGGCTCGAACAGGTCTGGTCAGTGGGCAACTACGCTATCGGCCTTCGCTGGAAAGATGGACACGACACTGGGATCTATCCGTTCCCCCTGCTTTACGAGCTTTCATCGGACGTGCCGAGCCAAGCAACTTCGGGCGAATAGGAGCTATGAGCGTTCAAACCGGACTCGACCGCCTCGTTGAAGACGGGTGTAAGCAACTTTCCGGCCTCAAGATCGGCCTGCTTGCCAATCAAGCTTCGGTAGACCGTAAATTCCGACACATCGCAGACATACTTCACGAGAGTCGGAGTTGTCGGCTGCTCAAGATCTTCGCGCCTGAGCACGGCTTCCGCGGGGAGCTGCAAGACATGGCCACGGTCGGAAACGCCGTGGACCAAAAGACCGGCCTTCCGGTGATCAGTCTCTACGGCGCTACGGAGGCGAGCTTAACGCCGCAGCTGAGCGATTTGGACGATCTCGACGCTCTGGTCGTCGATTTGCCTGACATCGGAACCCGTTACTACACGTTCGCTCAATCGCTCGGTTACGCGATGAAAGCGGCGCGCGCAAAAAGCATCAAAATTTTCGTGATCGATCGACCGAACCCGATCTCCGGCGCACAGGTAGAGGGAAGCGGGCTTTCGGAAAGCTGCCGTTCATTTTGCGGGTATGCACCGGTGGTGCAGAGGCATGGGCTCACGCTCGGTGAGCTTGCCGAGCTGATGCAACAGGGGTTCGGAATCGGTGAGGATCGCATTCCGGCCATCTCATGCGATCTCGAGGTTCTCAAAGTTTCCGGGTGGACACGCGACATGTATTTCGACGACACGGGACTTCCTTGGGTCATTCCGTCGCCGAATATGCCGACACTGGAGACCGCCATCGTTTATCCGGGTGGATGCCTGTTTGAAGCGACGAGCCTTTCAGAGGGCCGCGGAACAACGAAGCCCTTTGAATTTGTGGGCGCGCCCGGCGTTCATCCTGAACGTTGGATTGATGCCGCAATGAAGCAGGGCATCGTTCTCGACGGATGCCACCTGCGGCCGATTACCTTCCAGCCGCAATTTCAGAAGCATCGCGGCCAAGTTTGCGGCGGTGTTCAAATTCACATTACTCAACGGCGACTGTTCAGGCCGTTCCGCGCGGCGTTGGCCCTTTTGTTCGCACTGAAACACTCGCACGCTGCCGCCTTCGCTTGGCGAAGTGAAGCTTACGAGTTCATCAGCACGGTCCCCCCGATTGATCTCCTGTACGGGAATTCCCATCTTCGTGAAGCTCTCGAGTCGGGCGAAAAGGCCTGCGCGTTGCTTCCAGAGATCGAAGAGTGCGAGAGCAGCTTCTTACAAGCGCGACGTGACTTTCTGCTCTACTAGAGGGTGCGGTATTTCGGGGCCGAGCGTAGGAAACGGACTCTGAAACCTGCCTCCGTCCTCATGCCGCGATTCTTTTCTTCAGCTCGGTTCTGGTCTGTTCGGTCGCCCGAGTCAGCGGAAGTCGAACGGCGTCACTCGTAATTTTTCCGAGCAGCTTCAAAGCAGCCTTTGCCGGAATCGGATTCGTCTCGGCGAAAAGAGCATTGATGCGTGGGAGCGCCTGCTGTTGCGCTGCGAGCGCGCTCTTGAAATCGCCCTTCAAGCCCGGCGTCGTAATCGCCACCATATCCTCAGGGATAACTGTCGCGCTGGCAGAAATGACACCATGTCCGCCGACACTCAGGACCGCGTAGGTAAGCGGATCGTCCCCCGCGAGCAAAGCCGCGTTTCCGTCCAGCGCTGTCTGCACCTCAAGGAGCCTGGATGCCGAGTCCACCGCCTGCTTCACCGCCGCGATTTCACTCAGCTTAGCCAGCCTTCCAAGAGTTGCGGCCGAGATCTCAACAACCGATCGCCCGGGGATGTTGTATACGACGACCGGAAGCTTCCCTTGCTCTGCGATGGCTTTGAAGTGCTGAAACAGACCTTCTTGCGTCGGTTTGTTGTAATACGGAGCGACAGCGAGAACTGCGTCGACACCGAGCGACTTTACTCGCTTCGTCAGCTCGACCGAATCATACGTGCAGTTCGTCCCTGTCCCGGCAGTAACCGGAACCCGGCCGCGCACGACCTCCACTGTTCGGCGAATGACGGCGAGCTTCTCGTCGGTGCTGAGAGTGGCTGCCTCGCCGGTCGAACCGCAGACTACAATACCGGAGATACCAGTGGTGAGCTGCCACTCGATAAGGTTTTCGAGACTCGCGTAATCGATCGCCGGATTCTCTTCCGGAGCATCGAGGAACGGTGTGACGATTGCAGAGTGTGTGCCGGTGAAAAAATCTGAACCTGAGACCACGATTGACCTCCTTGAGGATCGTCCGATTACGCTTGAGCTCGAAGCACCGCGAGCTCGTCGGCAAAGAGCTCCTCAGCTTTCTTACGCGGCTTCACGACCGATACATTCCGGCCGTCAACAAGGACCTCAGCGGGGAAAGGGCGAGAGTTATAATTGGATGCCATGGTAAAGCCGTAGGCGCCTGCTGATTGGAACACAACATGCTCCCCCGCCTCGATCGGCGGAAGCTCGCGGCCGTGTGCGAAGCAGTCGCCGCTCTCACAGACCGGTCCGACGACATCTGCCATGATGTGGTTCCCGCTCCGAAGAACCACCGGGGAGATCTCGTGGTATGCCTCATACAGTGCCGGCCGAATGAGGTCATTCATTCCGGCGTCGACGATGAGAAAGTTCTTCTTCTTCCCGTGTTTGACGAAGAGTACTTTGGCCAGGAGAACGCCGGCGTTGCCGAAGATCGAGCGCCCCGGCTCGAGCACGACCGTCATGCCGAGTGAGCCGATCGACCGCTCGACGATTCGGGCATAATCGGCGAGCGACGGGCCCGGAGAGCCGTGGTAGCTGATCCCCAAACCTCCGCCCAAGTCGGCGTATCGGATCGTCGGGACCTCGCTCCGAAGATCCGTAATGAAGCTCGCCACCCGCGAGAACCCGTCCTGAAACACGGACAGGTCGGTAATCATCGATCCGATGTGACAATCGACACCAACAAAAGTGAGCGATGGAAAGCGCTCGGACGACCGATACAGCTCGGACGCTCGCTTGAGCGGAATTCCGAACTTGTGGTCTTCAAGTCCCGTGCTGATATACGGATGCGATTTTGCGTCGACATCAGGATTGACTCGCAGCGAGACCGGTGCGGTCACGCCTTTCCGTTTGGCGATGGCTTGCACGCGCTCGAGCTCAGGCTCCGACTCGACGTTGAGCATGAGTATGCCGGTGTCCAGCGCGAAGCTCAGCTCTTCATCCGTCTTTCCGACTCCTGAAAACACCACGCGCTTCGGGTCGGCGCCAACCGCGAGCACACGCTGAAGCTCACCACCCGAGACGATATCGAAACCGGAGCCGCGCTCGGCGCAGATCTTGAGCAAGCTCAGATTGCTGTTGGTTTTCACGGAGACGCAGACGATAGCGGACATTTCACGAAATGCCGTTAAGTAGCTGTCCAGCGACTCTCGTAACGTCGCAGCACTATACACGTACGTCGGCGTGCCAAAGCTTTTCGCTACCTCGAGAAGATTTACCTCTTCAAGAAAGAGTGTACCGTCCCGGCGCTGCTGGTGCGGAAAACTACTGGAGCTTGGGTTTGTCATTTGCCGCTCCCAGATTTTCGATCGTGCTGGACTCACCTTGGAACTTGACGCGAATCATCCGATCGGCGGCTCCTTCCACACCGTCGGTATTGATCGGTGTGATGGAATATTGATAGGTCTTGCCGACCTGAACATCAGTGTCTTTGAAACCGTATTGCTTTACTGTGCGCTTCGGTGCGCCAAGACCGGCTGCTCCCTGTCCGCCAGCAGGCGCAGGAGCCGTCGCGGGTTGACCTGTGGGCGACGGAGCGACAACGTCGGCCGCGTCGATGCGGGCGACCTTAGTCGGCGAAGCAGCCTTTATCCCGACGACTACCGCCTTCTTCACGATGAACGCATCGAGATTCTTAAGTTTGTTTCCAGATGCATCCACATCCGGCGCGGCCCAATTGATAACGACTGAGTTAACGTCGGCCTTTGCCGTGAGGAACTGTACTGCGTCCGGCGCCCCTTCTTCCGGCGGCTTCGGAGCCCCTTTGCGTCCACACCCGAAGCTCAAGAGAACAACGACGAACAGGAGGGCGAGAGTTGCGAGCTGATTTGGTCTGGTCTTTTTTGCAATTCGCCCGGTCTTTTTTGGAATGCGAGCCTGAGGCGAACCAGAAGCGGCGTGTGGGGCAGATGTCATTTTTCGTCCTTTCCGAGCTGAGCTAAACTATCCGGCGCCAGACGTGCCAGCTTGTGCGCGGCGCCGTCAAGAGATTTCAACCAGAGATATCAGGTTTAGCGGGGAAGCGCCAAGCCGCCAATTCTCGCGTTACTCCGGTGAGAACCCCCTGAAATACTTCGTTGTTTTTACTGTGCTTCGATGCTAATCCTACCTCGCTGCTGAGCGAGCTGTTCGGATTCGGAAGCTCCGCGTTCCCTACGGATATTTCGGGCTATGTGGCCCTTCCCTTCCTCATGAAATGACTGATGTGTGGCAGGGTTGACCGCCGCGCCCGAGCCCGATTCGATTGAAAGCCGATCAATTACCGTGGCGCTTTGTTCGCCCACGCGGCTAAGCTCAGTTGCGGAAGTTTTGAAGAATCGAGGCAAAGGTTGGTCAATGAGTCGGAACAAGCCGAATCCGGAAGAGAGTGTCTATCAGCTTCGCCGAACCAAAATCATTCGACAGATCCGTGGAGAGATCGCTCTGATTGCTTCGGCACCCGAAACGACTCGTAGCCGTGACCAGAGCTATCCGTACCAACAGAATTCCGATTTTTATTACCTGACCGGGCTCTCGGAACCGGAGTCTGCTCTGGTTCTCATCGGGAGCTCCCGAGGGCCGCGTAGCGTGCTCTTCTTGAGAGACCGCGACCCGGTTGACGAAGCGTGGCATGGTGAGCGCTTGGGCATCAAGCGTGCGAAGCGCCGATTCCAGGTCGATGAGGTCCGGGATATCCGGCAGCTCGCTGTGTCACTCAATGAATTCATGCTCAACGCACGGGCTTTTCACTACTCGCCCGGCACAAATCCAAAACTCGATGCAATGGTGCAAGAGCGCTTCGCGAGTCAGACCGGTCCGAGACTTCAATATCCGAACACACTCAAAGACGTACGGCTACTCACCAGCGAAATGCGTTTCGTCAAAGACCGGACGGAATCCCACTGCTTACGACACGCCTCCGACATTACTGCTCGCGCGATGGTGCAGTTTCTCCCGCAGCTCAAGCACGTTGTCAGCGAGCGCCACGGGGCGGCAGTTCTCGAGAGCTATTTCTATAAGCTGGGCGCTCACGGCCTTGCGTTCCCAACGATTATGGCTTCCGGTAAGAACGCCACAACCTTGCATCATACGCCGCAGGCACAGCCACTTTGGAAGCGCGAGCTAGTGCTCATCGACGCAGGTGCGTCGTTTCGTGGATACTCTGGAGACATTACGAGAACAGTGCCGGCCTCCGGAAAATTCACTCCGGCACAAGCTGAGGTATATGATGTTGTTCTATCGGCCCTCGAGGCCGGAACGGCGAAGGCCCGACCCGACTGCACGCTCGACGACATTCACGAAGCTACCGTGAAGCAGCTCACGCGGGGACTCATCGACATCGGTGTCCTCCGCGGCAATGTCGCGGATAGAGTTCAGGACGCGAGCTACCGTAAGTTCTACATGCATCGAACGAGCCATTGGCTCGGACTCGATACGCACGATATCTCGCCTGTTACCTACACCGGTTCTTCAGGCACGGCTTTGACTGTTCCTGCTTCGATGCGCCCGCTTGTTCCCGGCAACGCTCTGACGGTGGAGCCCGGACTCTACTTCGGCGCGCAAGACTCCACCGTGCCGGAGAAGTACCGAGGGATTGGAATACGTATCGAAGACGATGTTCTGATCACTCCCGGCGGTTGCGAAGTTATGTCAGGAACCGTTCCTACGGCACGAGACGAAATTGAGGCGTTACTTGGCTAACTGGAGAGAGACTATGATTTTTCGAAGCGTAAAGGTTCGGAGCATTGCTGCCGCGCTGCTTGCTACATTCTATTTCAGCACCGGAACTGCAGTGCGTGCGGAGCCTTCTGCATCGACCGGAGACCTGAACGAGATTGCAGTTACCGGGGACGCGCCATTTTCTGCGGGACCCGATTCGGTGAGGATTTCATTTCGCCTGGATCAGACATCGGCTACTGCTCAGGACGCTGAAAACGCGCTGGATGCTCGAAATGTGAAGATTGCCGAAGTGGTGAAATCTGTGCTGCCGAGCGCCGGATTGATGCTTCGAGGCGAGAAATTCGTCGGCGGCTCCGATGCGCCGACAGGTGTGCGGAGCGGCAGCCCTGTGACTGTTCAGCGAACAATAGCAATCACTTCGGGCGACCTCACGAAAACAGGTCGTTTGATCGACGCAGTGCTGCAGGTCGGTGGGATTCAGCTTACCGATGTCTCGTTTTCGGTCGTCCACAACACGAAACCGAACGACGACGCGGTCGCACTGGCCACAGCGCGGGCGCGAGAAAAGGCCGAGCGGGTAGCACAATCGCTCGGTGCAACGTTAGGGCCTGTTCTCTCTGTTGTCGTTACTGAAGAGCCGGAGGGCGAAGCGCTTCGCGCTCAACTGCGTGACGGCGAGAACGTCGCTGACCTGGGGGACAAATCGCTCCACGTGTATGCGAATGTCCGCTTTGCGCTTATCAAGAAATAAGCACTCAGGCCCGAGTCTGAACCGTTCAGTGTGTTAATACTGGTTGATCTCCGTGAACCGGCCGGGGTCTCGGCCGCGGAAAGTGCGTTGCAGCTCCTCCTGTAAGCTTCGGAGCAGCTCTGTGAAACCTCGGCGGCTGGTCGCAGAGATAGCAATAGCGTCATGTGCAGCGAGCAGGGTCTTCACCTCGATCTCCGAGAGCAGATCGACTTTGTTGAGCGCGAGCACTTTCGGCTTGTCGCCGAACCCCAAATCCGAAAGGGTTTTCTCGACGACTTCGATATGATCTTTCAGCTCAGGAGACGAAGCATCCGCGACATGGAGGACGAGGTCGGCTTCCCCAACCTCCTCGAGTGTTGCCCGGAATGCAGTGACGAGCTCCTTCGGAAGCTCACGGATGAAACCAACTGTATCGACAAAAATGACCTCTTTCTCGTTGGGAAAGCGCATTCGACGGCTTGAAGGATCCAGGGTCGCAAAGAGCTTGTTTTCAACGAACACCTCACCTTTGGTGAGCGCGTTCAGAAGGGTAGATTTGCCGGCATTGGTGTATCCGACAATGGCAATAACGGGAACACCCCGACTCTGCCGACGCTCTCGGCGCAGCCCTCTTTGCTTCGCAAGCTTGTCGATACGATTCTCGAGCTCGGTGATACGGTCACGCGCGCGCCGCCGACCGATCTCCAATTTGGTCTCACCCGGGCCGCGACCGCCGATCCCTCCCGTCAGCCGGCTGAGGCCGGTGTCCGACTCGGTCAGCCGAGGGAGCGAGTAGCGAAGCTGTGCAAGCTCGACCTGAACACGTCCCTCACTGCTTTTGGCTCGTTGAGCGAAGATGTCCAGAATCAGCATGCTCCGGTCGAGCACTTTGAGCTCCGTAAGGTTGGTGATCGAACGAAGCTGGCCGGGAGCCAGCTCTCGGTCGAAAACAAGCATATTCGCTCCGAGATCCAAACAGTGGAGCACGACCTGCTCCACTTTCCCCTTTCCGATCACTGTTCTCGGGTCGAGAGACTTTCGGCGCTGAATGATGCAATCGAGCACGTCGATGCCGGCTGTTCGCGCAAGCTCCCGAAGCTCCTCCATGGAGGAGTCAGCTTCACGAAGGGAGCCCGTGTAAGCCCCGACGAGTACGGCGTGGTCCACGCTCGTGTCGAAGCTTCGGGTTCGCGTGTTTTCGACGCGCCGTTCAAGCTCGGTGATGAAAGTGGTGAACGCGAAATCGAGATCTCCGAGCTCTTCGCGGAAATAGATCTGCAGACTTCGCGATCCTTGCGCGCGAGACGAGCTACGAGGGTCCGGCGGTTCCAGGCACGCAAACGCGACAGGTCCGTCGGTTCCATCGTTCCGTACCGCGACCACGAGGAGCGCGTCGAGCCGCAGCTTTTCGAGGTCGGTAAGCAGGTCGGCGGGGACTTCGGGTCCGAGAACCTTCTCCCTTTTCGGGCGGCGTCCATGTGCGCCGTACGGCAGATCCTCCGCCCTTTGCGGCTGAAGCTTCTGTTCGCCGTCCGGAAGAAAGACAATCAACCGCAGCCGGCGCAACCGTGCGCCGTCGAGTCTGAAACGACCGAGGTCAGGAAGGTAGATGCGCTCTTTCGATCCGACGACTACATACGCGATCTCACCGGAACGTTCGATGAGCAGCCCGAGCTGTTTTCCGGTGTCGTGCGACAGGCGAGCGGCTTTTCTGGCGAGCTCTGAATGGATCAGCTCGTCGCTGCGCACGCGGCGCGTGAGCAACTTCTCGAGCTCGAATTTTTCGCTCGCCCGCAGGCCGAGCATCTCACCGACAACAGAAGCCATACCTCTCCTAAAAGCTGGATATTGCCTTTGCCGGGCCGGAAATACAACTGATCGTGCGCAAGCCGGGTTGAAAAATCAGGTCACTTGACGCGGATTACGGCGACATGTGACGATAATCGCATGGCTACTGAATCGAGCGAATCGCAGATCCTTCAGAACCGGCGCACCGAGAATCGTGCGGTATTCGGCGGCGCACTCCGTTTTGCAATCTCGTTCGCCTCGCTTATCGCCTTGGCGCTCCTGTTGATTGGTGTATTCACCACCGGAGTGGCAGCGGTTTGGAGTGCTTCCGGGTCAGTTTCGTCGCCCTCACCTCGTCGATAAGAACGAGGAGAGCGCGCGAAATTTGCTGCGAACTGTGCCCTCGTCCAGTTCTTCCACCAACATGGGCGCTATTCCTTGACGATTGTTGAGCTTGCTTTCGCAGCATTTTCTACGAATCGGCGGCAGACATCTGGATGTGAGCCCCAATGAAGATTCAATCGGGTGATGAATACGTTGGGGCGCGGCGCGAATCCGTCCGGGATGGGAATGTTTCCTGCTTCGCCCTCCATTCCCCGTTCCGTGGACCGAAGGCAGGTTTCGACTGGGGACTCGAGCCGAAGTGCCCAGCGGTTGTCTCGAAACCCACGAAGGTGATCGCCCGAAGATCCGATGATGTTTTCACCGACGACCGATGTTTCTTCGAAGATGACCTTCGGGACGTCGGCGTCATCAATAATTGCGCTGGCGGCGCCGGGTAACACCCCCACCATCTCGAATGTGCTTCCGTTGAAGAGTGTTGCCTTCTTACTGAGGTACGCAATCGCCCCCGCTTCGGCGTAGAGTAACCCACCGGCGTGAACGAACTGGCGAATCGCCTCCAGCATCGGCCGATTGTTTGCCAGGTCAGCGGCGTATAACTGTACGTAACCGCCAGGTAGATAAATCGCTGAAGCACCGGTTGGAATCTTCCGGTCTGCTATCGGAGAGAACGCAACGAGCTCTCCACCTACTCGTCGAATCATGTCGAGATTGTCTTGGACTGTGAGGTGGAATGCTTGATCGTCTGCGACCGCAATCTTCGCCAACCGTGAGAAGTTACCCGAGCCTTTCGCGTCGATTTGGAGCGCCGGTGCGGCAGACGCCGCCCTGCGAAACGCGTCCAGATCGACCCCAGCCTGAACAAGATTTCCGGACCCGATGACCCGATTCCGCGTGAGCGCGCTTGGGTTATACAGATGGAGGCCGACAAGCGTGCCGCCGGTTTGATGTGGATCGCCGACTGCTACTCCACCGAGGTATGCTGGGCCACCCAGAGACTCGATGGCAGCTTTGAGCAGCTGGTTGTGCTCGTCGTTCTTCACACGATTTGCGATAACTCCTGCAATTTGGACCTGTGGATCGTAGTTGCAGAAACCAAATACCTCCGCTGCGATGCTTTCAGCGTAGCCCCTGGCGTCGACAACGAGAACGACAGGCGCTCCGAGAAACTTCGCGAGCTCAGCTTGTGTCGCGAAGGCGGAATCAGAGCCGAGTGAGTCGTACAAACCCCCGACCCCTTCGAAGATGGCGAGCTCAGTACCACTGGACAAGCGGACGAGGCTCTCACGAATCTGTTTTCGGTTCTGCAGCCAGGAATCCAGTGTATACGACAGCCGACTCATTACGCGGCGATGATGCGTCGGTTCGGCGAGAGATGGACCGATTTTCGCGCTCCCGATTCCGATGGTCTGACGACGGCAGCACACAACGAGCCCGAGCACGACCGTAGAGACGCCGACGCCCTGGTGCGTACCCACCATGAGCACCCGTGGCAGTGGAACTGATTTGACGGCTGTCTGGTCGCTCATAAATCCCTGTGTCCGGCGCCCGACCCGACACTCAATCGGGCTAGTACCCCGGCTGGACCGGCTCGGCGAGGTGCTTCGAAAGCTTCGCTTCGAAAGCTTCGCTTCGAAGCACCCATCCGACGGGGCTTGGGCTGGCGCTACCTTACGCGCGGGCGTAGGGATTTAGAAACAGCTTTCAGGACAAGGATGCGATTATTGTTGGAAACCACGCCCTTCGAGCCCGATTGCGTCGAGCGCGATGCCCTTTCGCTGACCCGCTGCTGGTGAATGAGCACCTCTTCGACGCGGAATCGTTTGCCGGCTGCCTCAATTCGTTGGGCCTCCTCCCCCAGAACGTCCTCAAGGAAAATAAGCTGCTTTTCAGTCTGAAGCTCTCCCACTGAAAGAGCGGCATATGCACCGGGCTTGAGCGTTCGCAGCATGCCGCGGAGGCTGTCGGAAACGAAGTCTCGCCAAAGCGCCAGATCCGACACGCACAGCGGCTCATCGTTTGCTGCCGATACGTCGGCAAACCAATATTCCAGCCACTGTGACTCGTGGTACGAAAATCCGTCCGGCAGCGGGAGACCGCTCACGATCATGTCCACTGAATCAGCAGCGAGCCACTCGGTTCGTCGAGCGTCAGCGACCCGAACCGTGTTCTTCGAAGCGAGCTCGAAAAAGCCCTGTCCGAAACCGTCCTGAAGCGCTTCGGCCGCACGACGGATCAATCGCGGAGCAACTGCGCGATACGGCGGCTGCTCACGGCGTTGCAGGTTGAGGATATGCTGCCTTTCCGGTGAAAGAGCACGTTGAGGAGCCGAATACGTCGAGAAATACGCTGCGGTGTGGCCATGCAAACGTGATAGGGCGAGCAGGCTGATGAACTGATTGACGCGGTCTCGCTTCTTCCGAAGCAGCTGACGCAAGTTGACCAGCTCGCGATATGTGTCCGGATGATAGAACGGAAAAAGCGCATTCTGGTAATCAGTCAGATCGACCGGCCGATTGAAATCGACTTCGTTCAACCGAAGCACGACCTCGTCCAAGCCGACCGGTAACGTCTTTGCAGACGTCATGAGCACCGCGACGGGGTTAAGGTCGCTCGAGTAAGCAATTCGGCCGCTGAGGTTTGCTTCGAGCGCCGTAGTACCTCGCCCGCAGAACGGGTCGAATACAACAGCCCCCTTGTCAGAATAACGCTGTAGGCAGTGGCTCACGAGCTCGGGTCTGAACGATCCGTGGTAGCCCGCCACGTAGTGGAGGGCGTGCATCGCGCGCTGGTTCTCTTCCCACAGCTCGCCGATCGTCCGCCGAGGCAGCGACGCGAACTGAGATTTATCCTCGACCAGTTTCAGCAGATGGTTCTTCGATGCGCTCATGCCTTCCCCTAAACCCAAGTTAGCCAAAATTTACGGCTCAGAAAAGAAGTCATAACACCCGTACGCTGATTGCGCACTAAAATAGTAACATACTTTATGTTAGCTGAAGTACGGACGCTTCTCGAGCAGTTTCAGTGAGTTGTACGAATTAGAGGGTTGGTCGCGGTGGCGTCGGGGTCGATGAGGTGGATGAGGTCGGCGGGTGGAGCGGGTTCGAGCCGGTCGGAATATCGAGAGTAAACTCGGACCAAGAGCCAAGCTTACTTTTCACGCTGATCGTGCCCCCGAGAAGCTCGGCCTGACCCTTGCTGATGGCTAATCCGAGACCGGTCCCGGCATACTTTTTTGTGTAGCTGTTTTCGAGCTGGCGGAACGGCTCGAAGATCTCTGCGAATTTCTCAGGCTCGATGCCGACTCCGGTGTCCCGAACGACGAGCGTGAGATGCTCGCGCTGCTCCTCGTATCGTAGGGTAACGTCGATACGTCCGCGTGCAGTGAACTTGATTGCGTTTGAGATCAGGTTGATGGCTATCTGCCGAAGCATACCCCAATCGATGATGAGCACCGGAACATTGCCGACAGCACTGACATTCAACGCAACGGGCTTATCGCTCAGCAGCGGCATGCACGTCTCTGAGATATCGCTCAAAAACTCCGAAATCTCGCCCGCCCTCGCGCGCACTTTCATCCCGCCCGCCTCGAGTTTCGAGAGGTCGAGGATTCCATTAATCAGCTCGAGCAGGCTTCCCGCGTTTTTGACCATGCGTTGGATGACTGAGCTCTGCTCGGTCGTGAGGTCGCCGTATCCCCCATTCAAGAACAGCTCGCCGAAGCCGATGAAGCTGTGCAGTGGCGTGCGAATCTCGTGAGAGATGTTCGCCAAGAACTGCGATTTGAAATGGACCGCCTCGCTGAGTTGGCGGTTGACCTCTTGTCGCTTCTCAACCTCATGTACGAGCGCCTGGTACTGAGCTGAGTTGTTCAGAGCCATCGATGCGCTGAGCATCAGGACGGCGACGTACTCGAGGATCTCGCCGGAAACGACACCGGAGATGAGGAGATAGAGGTCAGACTCAATCATCGGAGAGATTGGAACGAGCGTGAAATTGCCCTCGAGGAAGCTCACCACCTGCTGATCGCCGACAACGGTCCGTCGAGTCACGGTCGGACCGGGCATCTCGTCTGCTTCGCTCAGTTGGTTTCGGCCCCGCTCGCGAGACAGGATGCGACGCTCGAGCGATGCGCAGATGGTGTTCATTTTCTCCGCCGAAGGCCGGAGCCCTGTGTCGCCTGATTCCGCAAGAACTGCCTTCGAGCCGCGCGAGATGACTCCGCAATAAGGAACCTGACAGAACTCCGATTGCGCTCTGACGAGCGTCTCGAGAATATTTTGCCTGTCAAGCGATCCGGAGAGCGATGACCCGAGCTCTCGCAAGCGCTGGCCGAGCGTGTACTTGGTTTGAAAATTCACGCGCGCGCTTCGTTCGGATCGGACGAGCTGCGCAAAGTATCCGTAGAATATCGCTACGATGAAGAAGAAGGGAATGCGCATCAAGATCGAGCTATCGACCAGCGAGTTGACTCCCGCGGTTGTCACGATTACGCCGACGTACACGATCGCTACGAGAAAGGCGCTCCAGAGAATCGAACGAAGCGTCTCGCCGAGCGCGGCGATCATGATAATCAGGAAATAGAGGAGATAGAAATCCCCGTTCGCATTTCCGGAGATCCAGAGGCCCGCAGAGACCAGCACGATGTCGAGCGTGACCAGCCAACTATCGAACTTCTTCGAAACGAAAAACGGGCTTGGGAGAGAGCCGACCCCCACGTTGCTCAGAATGAGCGCGAGGACGACCAGCTGCGACGGAAGATCTTTCCCTCCATGCTCGTTACTGAACAGAATCAGGCACGACGTCGTGATGACAAGCACCCAACGCAGCAGAACGACGGCCTGCTTCTTGCCCTCCCCGTCTTTGACCTGCTCGCTGGAAAAGCGATACCTGTTCGATACGAAGCTCATTCGCACTCAAAAATCATCACGAAAGTACACATTCATACTATCGAGATGAAATGCGAAGAGATTGAGTGCGAAAAGCAACTTTCTTGCCGAGCTAAGTCTCGGATATCACGAGTGATGTTGGGCGCCGGCGCGGGCGATTACTTCTCGGGCAGCAGACGAACGGTCGTCGTGGGCTGGATCGGGAACCGCTCGAGGAGCGTATTGATGCTCTTTCGCGTAACCGCCCTGACCAACTTGAGCTCGGTCTCGATATCGAGATACTCGCCGCGCTCGAGATAATCTACGCCGACCGACATCAGTCGACGCATCGAGCTCTCTCCTTGCAGAACGAGGCGCGTGCCGATCTTCGTGATTGCTCGTGCGAGCTCGGCATCAGTGAAATTTGCCGCATCAGCGAGGATGCCGCGCAATTTCCCTTCGACTACGTCTATGTTCTCCGGAGAAACGCTTGCGTAGGCGATGACAATTCCCGTTCCGTCCATCTCTTCACCATCGATGGACGCGCTATCGACCAAGCCTTTATCGACGAGCTCCCAGAACACTTTGGAGCCGCTGCTGTCGCCCAGAATGACGGAAAGAACCTGCGCTGCGAAGCGCGATTCGTCGGTCATCGAGGGGCCAGGAGCGAGCATGCAAAGGTGCGCTCGCTGCATGTTGTCCTTTTTGAGCACCGTTTCTGAGCTCGTCGGCGAATGCGGGCGATTGTCGCGCGGAGGCCGTCCGCCTGTCCAATGTGAGCAGTACTTCTCGGCCAGCTCGACCATGTGGTTCCAGTCAAAGTTGCCTGAACCGACAAGGACAATGTTCGCCGGCGTATAGCGAGCGTCAAAATACGTCTTCATCTGGTCGCGTGTGACCGCTCCGACACTTTGCAGTGTGCCGAGCACCGAGTTCCCGGCAGGATGACCTTGAAAGTGGGCTTGAAGCGCCGCCTCGAAGATGATGTGGTGCGGCCGGTCGAGGTAGAGCGCAATCTCTTCAAGAATGACCTTCTTCTCGGTATCGAACTCGGTAGGATCGAGCTTCGGTCGGAGCATATCCGAGAACAGCTCGAGACCTTCAGGAAAATATTCGGGAAGGATGCCGGTGTAATAAACGGTCTTCTCTTCCGAGGTGTATGCGTTTGCCTGTGCGCCGAGCGCGCCGAGTTGATAGTTGATGTCGAGCGCGGTCCGCTTCTCCGTGCCTTTGAACATCATGTGTTCCAAGAAATGCGAGACTCCGGCGATCTCCGGAGTTTCGTCCCGAGCACCGGTTCGGACAAAAAAGCCGAGCGCAGAGCTGACCGCAGTCGGTCGCTGCTCCCCGATGATCGTCAAGCCATTTTTCAATTCGGTTTGAAAGAACTTCACGCTGCTCCCTCCAGTGCTTGCGGTAGGCCTTTCGGTCCAAGGGTGACGAGAGTCACCGGAGAGACCGGAAAGTGCGCAAGGTGCTGAACAATATCTTCGTTGGTGACATTCTCAATGGCATCACGGATCTCCTTGAGCGTTCTCAGCCGACCGAGGTTCCACCAGTCGTTCACGAGCGCGGAAACCCGTACGGAGCTGAGCTCACTCTGCATGATCACTGCGGCCTTCAGATCCACCTTTGCACGAGCGAGCTCTTCTGCAGAGACGCCGTTCCCGAGGCCCCGAAGCTCTTTGAGCATCACACTCAAACATTTCTCAGCGTTCTCCGGAGTGGTGCCGGCATAAGCAAAGATTGCCCCGCGTCCCCGAGCGGCACTGTGTGAGGCGCCAACCCGGTAGACAAGCCCGAGCTTCTCTCGCACCTCGATGAACAATCGCCCGGCCATCCCCCCGGACAAAACGTTCGTCGCTACGCGAGCGGTGTAATATTCCGGGTGTCCAAATGAGACGCTTGGGTAAGCGAGCGCAATTTGCACCTGGTTCGTGTCCTGCTGGACGTGATGGTTCCTGACCGACTTCCCGAGAGGCGGTATTGCCAGGGGCTCGCTCTTTCCTCTCCACTCGCCAAATGATTTTTCTACCGTTCTTCGAATGTCGTTCCAGTTGAACTTTCCTGCGACGGCGATCACCAGCCGTTCTGCCCGGAAAACGGAATCGTAGAACTGCTTCACGTTTTCAATCGTCAGCGCGCTGACGCCGGCGGCGGTTCCCAACTGTGAACGGCCGAATGGGAATGGGTAGAATTGCTCTGCCAGCACGGTCATTACTTTGCTCGCGGGCTCATCCTCCAGCGACTCGATGTCCTGGAGTGCGAGCTCTCGCACGCTCTCGAGCTCCTCGGCCGGGAGGTGCGGCTGAAGCAAAAGCGTACTCAACAACTCGATAGCTCGCGGAAGCTGGTCCGCTATCATCGAGGCGGAGAACACGGAAACCTCGATACCGGACGAGTGGTGTTTGTGGATGCCGAGCTCTTCGAACTGCTCCGAAAGCTCTCTGGAACCCCACGGCCCGGCGCCTTTCTGAAACATCTCGGTCATCACCGAGTTTACGCCTTCCAATCCCGCTGGGTCTTTCGCAGCGCCGGTCGGAACCAGCACCGCAAGTGCGGCCGACTGAACGCCTTCCATCTCCTCGCCGAGGAGAGTGATGCCGTTCGGCAGCTCGATCGTATAAAATTTTTGGGCCTTCATTGGGCTCCCGTGAATATGGTTGTCCGCGCCCGCAGAGCGCGTGAACGACTACTATCCCCTAACCTATGAGTTCTGGCCACTGGATGTCGTGCGTGCGATAATAGATTTTTATGGTTCCGCAGCTCTTCTCTCGGAAATCGTGACGAACGATAATCAAGCAAATCTCTGTCATCACTGCGGTGCCGCAATCCATGCCATCGACGGTCGCGTAGGCAGAAGCGAGTCCTGCGATTCATGCCGATACGACTTGCACGTTTGTCTGAATTGTAAGCACTACGACCGTGCAAGCTACAACGAGTGTCGCGAGCCGATGGCTGACCGCGTTGTTGATAAGGATCGGAGAAATTTTTGCGATTACTTCGCACTCGGACGAGCGGCTGCCGGCAAAGGCGATGACGAAAAAGCTGCGGCCTTGAAGAAGCTCGACGATTTGTTTAAGTAGCCGATTGTTTAAGTAGCCGGTTGTTGCGGTCGGCTTCGCCCAGATTCGCTGAGTCACGATAGTCTTAGGCAAGCATATGAGACAGGAAAAAGAATACCAGATGATCGGAGCGCAGGCGCTTTTTCGCCGAGCCCTATCCCTCGTTGGAAAGACGGTCGAGGTGGGCACGCGCCGCGACGCCAAGACCTCTCAGGGCACCATCGGAAATGCGATGTTCGACAGCTTTATCCTTCAGACCGCTGCGGGGCCGCGAGTGATCCTCTACGCAGACGTGGTCTTTCTGACCGAGTCCGTTTAATCGCTGCAGCTCACGACCCAGCGCGCCTGAGCTTCGACCGGCGCTCCGAATTGAAGCCACCAGGCGCAACGCGCTGTTCTCTTCCAACGTGCGGTCCGCAACCAAAAGTCGTGTAAGGGGGTGTGGAGAGGCCACCTTACTCGGAAGGCAACCTCTCCACCAATTGCAAGTGCTAAGCATCCTTGCTCAGCAACGACTAAGCGCTTCCGCGCGTAGGCGCTGGAAATCAGATCTTCGACATGGAGAGTTGAATCCGGCGCTGTCGTGCAGCATGAAGCCCGATTGTGGGCCGGCCGGCTGAAAAGAGAATGAGCACAAAGTGCTGATTTTCCGTAATCAGAGGCCCCAATACCCGGATTATTCACGAAGCCGCAGTCACGAGAGCGAGCAGCATTCCTTGTGTTGGAATGCCGTCGAGCCGTGACCTGGCTTCATCAATGATCCGGGCAGTCGAGCCCGAAACAATCCATGTAAGGATCTTGTCGGCGTTTCGGGGGATTTCTTGAGCCCAAACTTAAAAAGCAGATTCAGCTGGTTAACGGCGTAAAGCGGCCCGTCACCGCTGGCATTGAGGACAATAATACGTGCTGCGCTGCTGCTCGACGACGCGCTTGATTTTGGTGCTGCAGTGTCTGCACAGTTCTCCCTCACGCTCATAGACGCGCAAAAACTGCTGAAAACCGCCGGCAGACCCCGTTGCATCCCGAAAGTCTGAGAAGCTCGTTCCGCAGTTTTCGATAGCTCGCTCAAGAATGTTCAGTGTCGCAAGGCGCAACTGAGAGATCTGAGCGCGCTTCAACCGGTCGGTTCGTTTGCCGGGTGCAATGCCCGCCTCGAAAAGAATCTCAGATGCGTAGATGTTTCCGATGCCCACCAAGCGGTCCTGGCGGAGCAGCCACGTCTTAATCCGTTGCTTCGATCGCTTCAGTAAGCGTGTAAGCTCTTCGTCCGTGAACTGCGGGCTGAATGGTTCGAGGCCTTTGCAAGGCACCAGCTCCTCGCTGAGGAAGAGCTCTACTGTTCCAAATCGGCGTGGGTCGTAGAAACGCAGCTTCCCTCCGTCCATCGTGAGCTCGAAGCGCAGATGCTTTTTGGTCAGTGAAACTTGATGCAGGAGCGGGATGGTCTCTCCGGTGGGCGATGCTCCATCGGAGCTCCAGATGAGGGCGCCGGTCATACGTAAATGCACAGCGAGAAACACGGGAGACGTGCCCGGTTGATGCAGCTCGAACACCACGTATTTTGCGCGGCGGAAAACTCGAAAAACCTCGGTTCCGATCGGGATTCGCACTGCGTGAGCGAGCTTGCGGTCGTGTACAGCGATTGATTGCAGGATCCGGCCGACCAAGAGGGGCCGCAACTGCCTCACTACTGTTTCGACTTCCGGTAATTCCGGCATATTCCCACCGTTAAAAATGCAACAACCTATCCGATTTTTACATCTTACCTCTCTGAACGGAAGGTCGGCTTCAGAGTATGTCTCAAACAGTCCTCGTCATCGATAGCAACGCCGCGGTGCAAGCAATCACCGCCCTCGCGCTCAATCAAACCGACTGCGCTGTCGAAACGTTGTCCGACGGAGCGCAAGCGTATGCGCGTATCCGTGCTCTGAAGCCGACGGTGGTCCTCTGTGCAAAAGAGATCTCCGGTATCGACCCATTCGAGCTTTGCCGCAAAGTAAAGAGTGAGCTCAAGGAAACCGCCTTCGTGATGCTCGCCCCCGCGGAGGCCGTCAACGCCACCTCGGCGAAGGCGAAGGAATACGACTACGACGAAGTGCTCTTCAAACCGTTCAAATCGAATCGGCTGCGCGAAGTCGTCACGGGACTTTTCGAACGCGGGGCCGAAGTCACGCCGGTCGCCCTTCCCGTATTTGCTGCGCTCGGTGACCAGCTCCGCCGTAAAATCGTCGCTCGCTTCATCGCGAAGCACGGCGGCGAATGCCTGATGCACGGAGATTCTGCATCCGGCAACGACCCCAAAACCTTTCGCGCCACGCTCATCGACTCGGATTCGCAGCTCCCCGAATGGCTTGATGAGGCCCGCGCGGGCAAGGTGATCGTTCTCGGTTCCAAAGCGACCCGGACCAAGCGCTTTCCGCAGGCAGTGGAGCTGGCTCCTCCGCTCACAGGAGAGAAGCTGTTTCAGGCTTTCGGACCACTTCCGACTGCGAAGGCTGCTGCGCTTTTAGCTCCGCCTCCCGTCGTCGACGAACAGGAGAAAGCAGTCATCGCTGCCCAAGTCAGTGCGCAGGTCTTCCAACGGCTGCTCATCGCTCACGTCTCCGGCGACTATGACTGGGACGAAATCGCTCACCTCGTGCACGAGGAAGTGTTGCGGTATGGAGCTGAGCACTCCCGGAAAAAGCGGTTGAAGCAGTAATTCCCGCCTAACCGTCTTCACCCGGAACCGAATTCAAGCTATAAAACCCCCTCCTGAACCCCTCTCTGGAAGGACTTCACGTGGGCGAGCTTTACACTTCACTCGGTGCTTCAGCATCAAAGGCCGGTTTACATCAAGCCTTGGTCGGTGCTGGTTTGGAAACACACAGCGGTCTTTTCGCGCCGGTCCTTCCCGATGTTGCAGGGGACCCGAGCTACTCTTCGTTTCTTCACGCGGACGGGGCGGGCACGAAGACAATAGTCGCCTATCTGCGCTACCGCGAG
This sequence comes from Bdellovibrionota bacterium, assembly GCA_046328905.1. GTDB lineage: Bacteria > Bdellovibrionota_C > UBA2361 > SZUA-149 > CAZDWZ01 > JAXLVP01. Next base: position 464,200 of record JAXLVP010000001.1, on the reverse strand, counting down.
AGCGGCGATCCGGAGGTGTTCGCCGGACTCGCGCAAGATGCGCTCGTCATGAACCTCGACGACGTGTTCTGCATCGGTTCCCCCGAGTCGATGCTTCTCAGCAACGCTATCGCCCGGAACTCAAAGCTCATCGACGACACTGTGCTGGAGGTGTTGCTTCGTTCGTACCGTTCTCTGCGAGAGCAGTTGAGCACACTCGGAATCGATTTCGCGCTCGCAGGCGGCGAAACTGCAGATTGCGGTGATGTGGTCCGAACTCTGATAGTCGACGCGGTGCTTTTCGGGCGGATTCGAAATTCGGGTCTCATCCGAGCGACCAATATCGCAGCGGGCGACCTCATCGTCGGCCTCTCGAGCACCGGGCAAGCGAAATATGAGCAGACACCCAACTCCGGCGTCGGTTCGAACGGTTTGACTCTTGCGCGACATTCGCTGCTCTCGCGCAAACAGGCAGCAAAATATCCCGAGGTGCTCGACCCGGGGCTTGATGAGAAGATTGCGTATCGTGGGCCGTTCGGTGTGAACGACCGTCCAGCCGAGCTTGGAATGACTGTCGGGGAGGCCCTCGGCTCTCCCACGAGAACGTATGCGCCTATTCTGAAGGCGGCGTACGCCGAGCTGGGAAGCCAGGTACACGGCGTAATTCACCTGACAGGCGGCGGACAAACGAAACCGCTGCGTTTCGGGAAGGGGCTACGCTTCGTCAAGGATAGCCTGTTCCCTACTCCTCCCCTCTTCTCGTTGATACAGGCACACGGTCAGGTTGGCTGGAAGGAGATGTACCAAGTGTTCAACATGGGGCACCGGATGGAACTGTATCTTCCCGAGGGCTCCGTTCCGCGCTTAATCGCAATCTCAGAGGCGTTCGGCGTCGAGGCGAAGGTGATCGGTAGGGTTGAGCCTCAAACCGTTGCGCTCGGCGAACGGAACTCACTTGAGCTCGTGTCTCCGCACGGTCGATTCGAATACTGACCCATTTCTGCTCGAATCTCAGCTTGTTATCGCTACGGGTCAGCGAACAGGAAGGTAAAAAACCCTCCATTTTGCCCTTGGTTTTTAATTAATTTCATATATAATTCGACCTCTATCCTGCGACGGGATGTTGGGTGGTTTTGGCGGCGCGTAGGCGATTTCGACAAGCCGCGCGATGGCCGTGTGAGCGGCGCAACCAACTAGCAGTGTTCAATGAGAGTAGCAGACCTAACGCGTGCTTGATCGCAGGCACTCGACGCGTTGTCTCCTGAGGCTGAAGAGAATGAAGATATCGGGTTCCGAAGCGATTATGCGTACCCTCGTCAACGAGGGAGTCGACACTATCTTTGGCTATCCCGGCGGCGCAATTATGCCCGCATATGACGCCCTTTATGATTTCCGTGAACAGATTCGGCACGTGCTCGTGCGCCACGAGCAGGGAGCTACTCACGCTGCCGAAGGCTACGCGCGCATCACGGGTCGTGCGGGCGTCTGCTTGGTGACTTCAGGTCCGGGCGCAACCAACCTCGTTACTGGTATCGCCGACGCGATGCTCGATTCGGTACCGATGGTGTGCATTACCGGTCAGGTGCATCGGGCGCTCCTCGGCACGGACGCATTTCAGGAAACCGACGTCATGGGGATTACCATGCCGGTTACCAAATGGAACTACCAGATCACCGAAGCCGAGGAGATTCCGCGCATCCTCTCCAAAGCATTTTTCATCGCCCAAAACGGACGGCCGGGCCCGGTGCTGGTTGATATCACGAAGAACGCACAGGTGGATCTCTTCGACTATCATTACGAGAAGGTTACTTCAGTTCCGAACTTCGATCCGTTGCCGGAGCCGGATCTCGCGAATATCAACAAGGCCGCTGAGCTCATCAACGGTGCCAAGAAGCCGTACCTGCTCATTGGTCACGGGGTGCTCATCGCTCGTGCGCAAAATGAGGTCCTCGAGCTTTCAGAGCGCGCCGGAATCCCGATGGCGTGCACGCTCCACGGCTTATCAGCGATTCCGACCGACCACCCGAATTATGTCGGCATGCTCGGCATGCACGGAAACTATGGCCCGAACGTCCTTACCAACGCGGCGGACGTCATCATCGCTGTGGGGATGCGCTTCGACGACCGCGTGACAGGGAATCTTGCGGGCTACGCACCAAATGCGGCGATCGTTCACATCGACATTGATGCAGCCGAGATCGACAAGAACATGCGGACTTCTGCGCCGCTCATCGCCGATGCGAAGAGCGCTCTCGAGAAGCTGCTCCCGCTCATCGAAAAGCGGAGTCGGCCCGAATGGTTTCAAGAATTCGCTCGCTGCATGGAGCAGGAGCATGCGTCCGTGATTGAGCACGGTCTGTTTCCAACCAGCGGCGAGCTCAAGATGAGTGAGGTGATCAACCGCATATCCGAGCGCACCGCGGGCGAAGCTGTGGTCGTTGCGGACGTTGGACAACACCAAATGATGGCCGCGCGCTATTACAAGTTCAAACGTCCCGACAGCTTCATCACTTCGGGCGGGCTCGGAACGATGGGCTTTGCTCTCCCGGCGGCGATGGGCGCGAAGATTGGTGCTCCGAATCGGCCGGTCATCTGCGTGGCGGGAGACGGCTCATTTCAAATGACTCTCCAAGAGCTTGGGACCATCTCTCAGGAGCAGCTTCCCGTAAAAATCGTCATCCTCAACAACAATTTCCTGGGCATGGTTCGTCAGTGGCAGGAGCTCTTTTTCGATAAGCGATATTCGTTTGTCGATATGCACAATCCGGATTTCGTGATGGTTGCGGCAGGCTTCGGCATCCCCGGCAGGAAGGTCTCGGTTCGCGAGGAGCTCGAAGGAGCAATTCAAGCGATGCTCGAGACCAAAGGCCCCTATCTCCTCGAGGTGGTCTGCGAGAAGGAGCAGAACGTTTTCCCGATGGTTCCTGCGGGGGCTTCGGTAACCGATTGCCGGCTCGAATAGATTGAACGAAGCCCAGATTTCAAGGAATTAGGTATGCCTCGCAGCTATACAATCTCAGCATTCACCGAGAACACCCCGGGCGTATTACAACGTCTGACCATCATTTTTAGTCGACGGAAGGTCAACATCGACAGCCTCACCGTGAGCGAAACGGAGACGAAAGGAATCTCTCGCTTCACCATCGTCATCAGCGTCGAGCCGGATCTCATTCAGAAGCTCGCGAAGCAGCTCAACCGGATCATCGAGGTTGTCGACGTTTTTGTGGCTGAGAACCACGATCTCCTGTATCGGGAAATCGCTTTTTTCAAGGTGGCGACGGCATCTCCGCGGGAACGCGCCGAGCTCGAAGAGCTGGCTCACCGCTACGGCGCGATAGTCACTCTTGCGAAAGACTCTTATCTCGTCATCGAGAAGACCGGAACGGAAGAGCAGATCAATTCGCTCTTTCTTCTCCTCGAGCCGTATGGGATGAAGGAGTTCGTTCGCTCAGGACGAATCGCTATCGCCAATCGAGAGCGCACTCCGAACGAAATGTTCCTCACACGTTAACCTGCGTCCGGCCCGACCGAACGCTCCTCCTGGCAAAGGTTTCCTCATGTACTATCTTGCAGACTTCCAGACGAAGCAGCGCGTCAAACCGAAGAACTTGGTCTTCACCGGGGACAATAATACCCCCTGGGAAGTGATCATGGACTTCGATGAGATTACGTCGAAGGTCAACATCGACTACTTCCGGAAGTCACCGCCTTACGTCTCGAAATATCTTCCGTTTCTTCCCGTGCGTGACTACGCAAACTTCGTCTCCCTCGGCGAGGGCGCGACTCCGCTGATTCGCAGCAGTAAAATCGGCAAGGAGTTGGGGCTGCAGCTTTACTTCAAGCTCGAGTCTCAGAATCCCACCGGATCATTTAAAGACCGCGGTTCGGCCGTTGAGCTGACGATTGCACAGGAGCTCGGGGTAAGCGCAATTGTCGTTGCATCAACAGGAAACATGGCGGCGTCATGTTCTTGCTACGCTGCTCATGCGCAAATTCCATGCTTCGTGTTCGTCCCGGAGGGCACTCCGCCGTCTAAGCTCGCGCAGGTCATCTCCTACGGCGGTCGGATCGTGCAGATCAAGGGCGGATACAGTGATGCCGCAGAGATGGCGAAGAAGGTCGCCGAAGAGCTCAATCTCTACCTGGCCGGCGACTACGCATTCCGAGTCGAGGGGCACAAGACCGCCGCGTTCGAGCTGTGCGACCAGCTCTTTTTTCAGGTGCCCGACTTCGTGATCGTTCCGATGGGGTGCGGCACAAATATGGCCTCCTACGCGAAAGGATTCAGAGAGTATCAGCAGATGGGCTTCATCGACCATCTGCCGAAGCTCGTGGGCGTCCAAGCGAGCGGAGCCTGCCCGATCGTGAACAGCTTCGACAAAGGCACGCTCGAAGTCGAAGCGGTGTCGAAAGTTGATTCGATTGCGTCAGCGATCGCCATCAATTATCCGCTCGACGGCGTGAAAGCTCTTGAAGGGATTTACGGAACAGCCGGCGAAGCGCTTGCCGTTACCGACCAAGAGATGTTGGCTGCCCAATACCGCTTGTCGAAGGAAGAAGGTCTGTTTGTTGAGACTTCGTGCGCAGCGTCGATTGCTGCCCTCTTCAAAATGGCCGAGCGGCATTCTCTCGAAAACAAGAAGATCGTTTGCATTCTGACCGGCTCAGGTTTGAAGGATCCAAGCCCGATTCTCAAGGTGGCACTGAAGCCGCCGACAATTGCGCCGAAGGTCGACGAATTCCTTCAGCTCTACAACAACTCGTTCTTCGAAGGGAAAGCGATCTCGCTCGTTGACCGCGAGTCGGTCGTATTTTCTACTCTGCCCAGCCCGGCTGCGGTGAAGGAGAAAGCGCTCGAGTATTTCAACGCACGTTACGACGACGGCTACGTTGAGCGGATTCGCGGATTCATCGAAAAGTTCCTGCTGAAAGGGAAGCCGATCACCTTCGCGGATTTTCAAGACATCATTCAGGATGCGCTCGAGTCGCTCAAACCAAAGGAGAACGAAGTCCTTGTCGTTGAGGATTTCGACGTTCAGACCGGTCGAAACCGGAAGAGTCATGCCTCTGTCAGCGTGGCGATAAACGGTGAGCGCCTCCAAGCTGAAGCTGAAGGTGCCGGCCCCGTCGACGCGGTAATCAGCGCGCTTCGAAACGCCTGTGGGTCGAAAGTCACGTTCTCGCTCTCAGGCTATAAAGTGGCAATTCGCAGCAGCGGGACCGACGCAGTTGTGTATGTGGAGCTCTCGCTGAAAAAGGACGGGGTGGTTTCGGGCGGCTCCGGCACCTCTCCGGACATCATTCAAGCTTCCATCGAAGCGTTCCAGGAAGCTTACAACGGATTTTACGCCCAATAGAGGGCCTGCCCAACCTCCCCCGCAGTAGAACCTTACGCCTGCGGGAGGACTGCGCTCGCTGTTCTCAGCGAATGCGATTCTTGAGCACAATAATTTTACGGGCGATTGACTCGCGAGATGAGCGCTCCCAGCTCAGCCGATACGCTTCAGCTTTGCTGGCTTAAGGCATCGGCCGACCGAAGGGCCGCGAACGGCTTAGGGCTGCGTCAATACCACGGCCCTTCTGCGGTGTTCGTGAAGTATTTGAACTCGAGATAGTTCCCGGACGGGTCTGTAATGAAGAACGTGCCCTGTTCGCCGTGCTTCCCCTGAAAACGAATTTTAGGACCGATAACGAATTTCTGCTTCAGCTCTTGCAGCCGGTCGCGCATCGCTTCCCAATCTTCCTTCGTGCAAATGAGGCCGAAGTGCCTCGCGGGAACCTGGTCGCTATCGATCATCGTGCTCTCGACACGCCCCAGCTTGCCGCCGACAAGATGAATGCTCAGTTGATGACCAAAGAAATCAAAATCGACCCAATTAATGGCAGAACGTTTCTCGGTCAGGCCAAGGGTTTCAGCGTAGAACTTACGCGTCTCGTCTAAGTCGTAAGCAGGTAGTGCAAGATGGAACGGCCGCATGCAGATTCGGTCCCTGTTAAATAAACCCCGGTTCGAGTAGCACCTCTACTTAGCTCAGTGGAGCGAATTTCAAAAGTCCTTCATTGCAGACGGACCGGGAACAGGATAATTCCACGTGGTAGTGCCGGATTTGAAACGCCGCATTCACCGCTCACGCTGTGAGAACGGTCAGTCTGTCCTCAAACATCGAGTGCTCCCTTCGCCATGCTAGGCAGAAAACGGCGTCGTAAAAGAAGACTGAATACCAAGCCGCCGGGCACCCCGCCCGGTGCGATTTGTCCAGATCCCCACGCGTCCCCGCCGACGGTGCGCGTGATCGCGTACAACGCCGAGGAATTCATCGAGCAGCCGCTCGAAAAGCTTTCGGACCTCGCCCCCCTGCTCGACCGTTACGGAGTGACCTGGCTGGATGTCGACGGCCTCGGCGATCCGGCGCTGATTCAGCAGATCGGAGATCTGTTCGGATTTCACAGACTCGCTCTCGAAGACGTCGCGAACGTCAATCAGCGCGCGAAGATGGAGGCCTACGGCGAATACCATTTCATTGTCACGCGCATGATCGTCCAGCTCTCCGAGCAGTTGGATACGGAGCAGTTCAGCATGTTCGTCGGCACGAATTATGTAGTGACATTTCAGGAAAAGCCCGGCGATTGTCTCGAAACCGTGCGCACGCGGATTCGAACGAACCGCGGGCGCATCCGTAAGGCGGGTCCGGACCATCTGTTTTACGCCCTTCTTGACGCCGTCATCGACGCCTACTTCCCAGTGCTCGAGCTCTACGGTGAGCGAATGGATAATCTCGAAGACGAAATTATCGCCGTCGCGCAGCCCGATACAATTGCGCGGATTCACGACCTGAAGCGTGATCTGCTCCAGCTCCGACGGGCGGTCTGGCCTCTGCGAGAAGTGCTCAACACTCTGCTGAGAGATGCGAATCCGCTGATCACGGAGGAGACGCGTCTCTATCTACGAGACTGCTACGATCATATCGTCCGTATCATGGACCTCGTCGAGAACTACCGAGAGCTCGCAGCAGACCTGATGGACCTCTACCTCTCGATGGTCAGCAACCGAATGAACGAAGTCATGAAGGTGTTGACAATTATCGCAACCATCTTCATTCCGCTGACCTTCATTGTCGGTGTTTACGGTATGAACTTCAAACACATGCCCGAGCTCGACTGGGATTACGGCTACGCCTTCGCGTGGATCCTCATGCTGCTTGTCACCCTCGGGATGGTCATGTTTTTTCGCCGGAAGGGTTGGATCGGAAAGAAAGCTCCGCGGATCCACGCAGGCTATTGAGCAATCCTCAACGACACGTTCGAGGGGAAACGGAGCCGTGCAACGCACCTCGTACAAACCGGGTGAGTTTCGTGGGATTACTTCAGCAGCTCGACAATCTCCGTCGTTGTCGGAAATCTGTGAGCGCGATCCTTCGAGAAAACGATTCTGCCGTCGACTTCAACGTCAAACACGCCTCCTCCTCCCTCGACAAGCGTAATCTTCACACCGGGAAGCACCTTCTCGATATCGGACTTCAGCCCGGAAGCCCGCGGAAGGTAGTCTCACATTCCGCAATATTCGATTCGGATATGCATTTTAAGCCCTCATCTCTTCTGGTCGAACAGTGCCGTCGAGTATACCCCCGCTGTCAAGCGCGTGTCGAGAATGCTCGATCGAGCTCGAACCAAACTATGCTCAAGGCTCCGCCGATCACGAGCGCGAATGCGGCAGACGTCACTCCACCGAATGTTGTGTGGGCGATAAGCAAATACATCGACAGCGCGATTCCGACGAGCTCGATGAAACCCGAAGCGGTAATTACTTCAGTCCGCTTCTTCGCAACGTACACCCCACGTTGGTAGCAGATCCAAACGGAGAGCGCGGGAGAGAAGCAGAGAATCTGAAGCGGCAGCAGCGCCTCGGTTGAGAGCTCAGTGCTCAATCCGCTGACCCGAACGAACCAGAACATCGAGACCTGAGGGATGAACGCTATGAAAGTGAGCATTCCGACCAAAGCTGCGCTCAGTCCGAGAGCCACATTCCGAAGCGGACGTAGAAACACCTCGCCGCGAGAGGCAAACGCGACGGCAACCTCCTGATACGCATATCCGGTGGAGCGGAAAACCTGGGTGAATGCATTGAGCACCGGGAAAACCGCAAGAGCGATGATACCGTCTCGCGCTCGGGACAGACTCACCGTGATCACAGGCACTATAGAGAGCGCGACTACCACTGATAGTGCGAGTGGATAGTAGAACCGAACAAAGTCTTTCAGTGTGATGACGTCCGTTTCGTCCGCTTCGTGGTTGTTGAGCAGCGCACGAACCGCCGGCTTCGCCGCAGCGCCCGCGAACAGCGCTTCGAAGATGAGTCCTGCAGTGATGCTGATTGAAGCGAGCTCACAACCCGCGAATACATGCGTCCGGTAAAGAAGAGAAGCAAACAAGATCATTACAAGGAAACGACCCACCGTCCCGAGCGCCACGAGTCGAGACTGCCCGGCGCGCACCAAAATACCCTGATACAGCCGCCGATAGCCCACAGCAAACGGACAGGGAATGAAATAGCAGAACGAAGAGAAGACAAGGTCCCTGACCTCTCGATCCAATCCCATGATGTGTTCCGAGACGAACGAAAACATGGGATCGCACAGGAGCGCAACGCAGAAACATGTGCAGCCGATGCAGTGGAGAAATGTGAACCATCGCAGCGCCAGATACGTCCGACGGTTACGGGCGAGCGCAATTGCGGCTGAGATGATCGACAGGATCGGGGACTCGCAGACCATGATGAGCGAGATGCTCACCCCCCACGCGGCGAGGTTGGGAACTTCACGCGGCAGCCGCGCGACGAACGATGCAAGGGTTGGACCCTCCGCCGACATCGCCACCCAAGTGAGCGCTAGCGGAAACCAGAGGCGGAGAATCTCGAGCGGATGGGAGCTCTCCTCTTCCCGATAAACGAGCGGCGACATAACCCCTTGAAACTATTTAGCGTGTCAGTATCGCAACAGCGACTGCATCACGGCAACTCAATTCGTAATCAAGGAATACGGTAACCCATCCGATCTATTCAGGGTTACCCGCGTTTCGCTGAACAAACGTTGCCGAACCATAATTCTCCTGGATGCGAGCCCTTATGCGAATGGTTTTGAGGTGGATTGCCCTGGTATCCTGCTTCGCCGTCTACGTACATACAGCGTACGCGCAGTCCGCGACCGATGAAAGTTCCGTTTCGGCGCTTTCCACAGGAGACCTTCAGGCGCTTCGAGAGAGCTCACTTGTGTTCGGGGCCTACGGACAAGGTCCGACTATCGGTTTGACTCTGGAGACGGCAAGCGGGAAGCAGAACGTCCGTCTTCATCCAGTCGATATACGCTCAGATCGGTATCGGAGTGAGGTGACGGCCACCGATGGCCTCCACTCGGACCCGACGAAGGTGGATCTGTACGCCGGCACGATCGACACGAAGAACAGCTCGGATTTCGTGCGATTGGCACTCATCACCGATGTCTCGGGAAGGGAGTTGCTGCGTGGCTTCGCTCAATCCGACGGGCAGCTCTACTCTTTGTCTTCGACGAAGGACGCGCCGACGCAGCTTCAAGTGAAACAGCTCAAAACAACAGAGCTGCGGAGCATCATCTCACATTGCGGAGTCGAGCATGTGAGCGAATCGGTCGGCAGCCCAAGCGATTTAGCGACCGGAAACGAGCATGCGTCCGCTTTCAAGCAGGCGGAGATTGCTACCGAGGCCGATTACGAATATTTCCAGGCATACGGCAGCAATCAAGGGAGCGCGAACGCAAATATCCTTGCCATCATGAACGGCGTGACTGGGTTATACGAAGCGCAGCTCGGAATCACGTTCAGCGTAGTCTATCAGCACACATGGACGGTGCCGGGAGACCCGTATACCGGTACGGATTCCGGCGCGCTGCTCGATCAGTTCCTCGGTTATTGGCAGTCCAACGTTCGAGGCTCGCATCCGTACGATGTTGCGCATCTTTGGACCGGTCGTGACCTAGATTCGAACGTTGTCGGGTTGGCATATCTCTCCGCTGTTTGCAGCCAGATCTCCTATGGTCTCTCTCAAAACATCGGGTCCAGCAGCTACGACGTACCGCTCGCGGCACACGAGATCGGCCACAACTTCAACGCGAATCATGATACATGCAATTCGAACGAGCGCTGGATCATGTGTCCGTTTCTGATTCAGAACTCAAACCAATTCTCTCCGGCGAGCATTTCCTCGATCAATTCCTTCACCTCAGCGATAAGCTGCCTCGCTCCCGTGGGCGGCGGAGGCGGAACTCCACCGGGAGGCGGCTCGAATCATGCACCCGTGCTCGCTGCGATCGGCGCGAAGAGTGCGACCGAGTATCAAACGCTCACCTTCTCCTTGAGCGCCACCGATGAAGACGGCGATCCGCTCACCTACTCCGTCAGCCCATCCGTCGCAGGCTTGACTCTGACGGGCAGCGCTGTTGATTACAGACCTGGCGGCGATGTGGTCCGTAACGGCGCTGCTTCCGCAACGGTCAACGTTACGTTCACTGTGACCGACAGCGGCGGGCTGTCTGACAGCGAAACTGTCGTTATTACGGTAGCGAGTAACAACCTGTCACCGACGATCGCATCGACCGGTACCCAGAACGCTTCGCAGGGAACAGTGTTTTCGTATCAGCTTTCAGGCAGCGATCCGGACGGCGATACAATCACGTACACTGCCCCAAGTGGCCTGCCTCCCGGTGCGTTGCTTGCTCGCACCAGTGGGCTGTTCACCTGGAAGCCGGCGGGCAATCAATCGGGAACCTTTACAATTCCAATCCGGGTGACTGACACTTACGGTGCGACAGGCCAAGGTAACCTGGTCATTTCGGTCTCGACGACGCCGGGCACTCCCGCCCTTCCGTCGCGACACGCTCGACCTGATTTCGACGGTGACGGGCTTGCAGACATCGCCGTATATCGTCCTACGACCGGACAGTGGTTCTCTCAGGCGATGTTTAGCGCTTCGCCCTACGCTGTCACTCAATGGGGTCTCCCCGGCGACATCCCCGTTCCAGGTGACTACAACGGAGACCGGGTGACAGACTTCGCGGTCTACCGACCGGCCGCCCACGCATGGTTTATCAGATACTCCGGAACGGGCGACCAGCTCTCTTTCAACTTCGGTGCCGATGGGGACATACCTGCACCGGGAGACTACGACGGCGATGGCCGGTGGGACATCGGCGTGTTCCGGCCCTCTCAAGGAAGCCTCATCTACGGACGCTCCTCCGATGGAATCACGGCCACTGTCCAAAATGTCGGCGGTTCGGGTGACATCCCGGTCCCGTGCGATTACGACGGCGACGCTAAGTTTGATGCCGCTGTGTATCGGCCCTCGACAGGACAATGGTTGATTCAAGCATCCACCGGCGGTTCGCAAACGCCAACCCTTGGAAGCCAGCTCGATATCCCGGTTCCGAATGACTATAACGGCGACGGCCGATGCGAGATAGCTGTTTGGCGGCCCTCAGACGGAATGTGGTACATCGGCGCAAATGCCGGAATTCAGTTTGGCCTCGGCGAGGATCAACCGGTAGCCGCGGACTACGACGGTGATGGCGGCGCGGACATCGAAGTCTTCCGCCCAAGCACAGCCACCTGGTTCTACCGAGACGGCTCAGGCGGCGCCTCCACTCGCCAACTCGGGTTACAGAGCGACTTGTTGCCGCTGACCGAAACATATCTTTATGCCGCACGCACGAGCTCCTCGAGCACAGGCGCGGCGCTCGCTGCAGACAACCGCGAAGCGCTCATTTACGAACGAAGCGCACGCACTGTGTACAAGCTGGCTCCAACGGCTCGGTCGGCGGTCGCTCTCTCTGTGGGAGTCGGTGCCTACATTCTGAGCGCCGATTATGACGGCGACGGCGCGAACGACTTGGCGTACTTCGGTCAGGGTGTTTGGTACATCAACCAAACTCAGGGCGGACCTCGAGTTCAGTATTGGGGCGTCTCCGGAGACATTCCAGTTGTGGGCGATTTCGACGGGGACGGCAAAGCTGACATTACGGTCTATCGTCCGAACGACCTAGCAAATTTCAGCGCGTGGTACGTCATCCGTTCGTCGGATTCGCAGGCCGCGAAATACCAATGGGGATTGAGCGGTGATTATCCCGTCCCTGCAGATTTCAACGGCGACGGAGTCACCGACCCTGCCGTTTGGAGAAACGAGAGCGGGTACTGGTATGTGATGAGCGGTCGCTCATCGCAGGCGCTCCAAACCGTGCAGTGGGGACTTCCCGGGGACCTCCCACGCGTCGGGGACTTCGACGGGGACGGCAGAGCTGACAAAGCCGTTTGGCGAGCAAGCCAAGGCAACTGGTTCGTGCTTCCATCGTCAAACTATATCGGCATGACCGTACAATGGGGCAGATCGGGGGACGTTCCGATACCGGGAAGGTTTACATCCGGTCAGGTGTCTGATTATGCAGTGTATCGGCCGAGCGCCAAAGCGATTTATATTCGGGGGGCCAACGGAGCTCAACAAACGATCGCCACGGGACTTTCGACAAGTGCCCAAGCGGTCGGGCTGAACCCGTCAGAAGCTATTCGCTGATTGGGAAATTCTGAACGAACTGCTCCTGGACCACAGTTTCAATAGCGCGTCGAGAACGGACCTGGCGCACCATCTCTATTGCCGTGCGCGCCTGGGCCCCCCAGCGTTTCAGGAAGCACGCGGCCACTGTTCCAGAGCGGCCTAAACCTCCCGCGCAGTGAAGGAGCACTTTCTCACCTCGTGCCGTTCGTGCGCTGATCCACTCGAGAGCATGCTTCATATCCTCCACAGTCGATACGCCCTGGTCAGGGATCGGAAAATGGAGGCTATCGAAACCCGAATCTCGGTATGCTTGCAGGAGATCAGGAACTCCATACCAAGCCAGCTCATCCAAAGTGACCAAGCAAACAACGTTTTTCACACCCTCCTGCCGCAGGGTCTGAAGATCGTGCTCTAAATTCCGAGCGAAGTCTTTTCTGCCCGGAAGAAGCGTCATGCCGACGGTACCGGTTTGGCCGGGGACCTCTTTCAACCAATCTACTCGGAGACGGTCACCACGGCGATAACGGGCGACTATCTCTTCTGCGGCCCGAGCGGCAGTATAGAGCGCCCATTTCTTCTGGAGCACTGACGACTCGTCGAATGAAAGCGTGTGCACCGCGTAGCGAACTTGTCCGATGAGGAGCTGGAGCGGATCGCGATCGCTTCGGATAAGTGCAGGGTAGAACGAGCGAAGCAATTTCAGGACCGAGTACGCACGGAGGAGATGCGGGTTGTCAATCTGCTTCGGAAGGGAAGTCGAAAGCGCCGCGTCGAGATCTCCGACCTCCAGCAGGTGGTCCGTCAGAAGCATCGCCTGCGCGAGGTCAGCCTCAGAGACAAGCGGTGTGAAGATGTAAAGAAGATCGTTTTCCAGCTTCACCAGGTCTTTGAGCACGTGCCCGCGGCTCGTATGGAAGAAATCGATGAGCCAAACATTCTTTCTGCCGTCGACGATGATATTCGCGCCGTTCAAGTCGCCGTGGAGATAAGAGAAAAAAGCCCCCTCCCCGGGTTTCGTCGGAAGAGGTTCGAGCTCGCGCTCGTAAAAGCTGCAAATGTTAAAAACACTTCGGCCGCAGAGCACCAGCGCGTCATTACCGACCGGTGTGGCGAGAAGCGATTCGACCTTTTTTCGTACCGAAGGGGCAAACTTGGATGAGAACCAGTAGTGGTCGAGCAGGCTGCATGATTCTTTCGTAGCTGCGGCATAGAATCGTCCCAGCTGCTCTACGAAGACGGTGCGAAGTATTCGCTCCACTTCGTCCAACTGCAGACCCGCCATATACAGCTTTTGGAAGGTGGTCGCAGAGCTCCCGTCCATCGACGCATACCGGTATTTCAAAATCCCGCGCTCACCGAGATCGACGAAGTCGACAATCCGCGGCGCACAGTTGCCGAGAACGGACTCGACGCGTTCAAAGGAGCTTCGCTCCCTTCCGATCAGCGATGCGTTCCCGATTTTCACGACGTGCGAAACCTCGCGGTGGTCGTAAGCGTCGGTGCTTTCAGTGCCGAGCACGACGTTCCCTGAGAATCCTCCGTCGAGAACGCGGGCGTGTACCGCTCTACTGTTTCGAAAGACGTAACGAATGAGCTGCTCGTCTTCTCGAGTGAGATTGGACGAGCCCTCAACAGTGAGTTGTGGAAACTCTGAATAGCCGTGCTGTGTGGTCTGACGCGGAACCATCGTGCCGCCGAGAAACTCGACAAAATCGCCCAATGAGTCGAAAACGCTGACGTTGAGAATTTTTCTCAGATGCTCTAGGGCGATGAAGTGCTGACTCCGCGAGCTCGAGGCCGTTACTGCGGAGCAAACCCCAACGTTACAATGTGGATAGCGCGTGGCAAGCTCGTACGCCAAGAAAGAAACCTTGGCGTCGGTCCAGACTCCCGCAATTCCGACATTGATCTTTTCGCGGGTGAGCGGTGACAGAATGTCAATCAGACCGGTCTGATGGAAGTCATTCAAGCTCAGGGAGTCGACGATATGAATCCTTTCCTGCGGCGTTTCCGGTAGCGCGAAAGCGAATTTCGCGCCTGGTGTTCCCTGAAGGCAGTGGTTCCCGAAATGAGCGAGATGCCCCGCTTGAGCCGGGTCTGTCGGGTCATGCCAGTCACGAATATGAATGACCTCGAGTCGCGTTTTGTTCTCTGGACCGTGCGCCCAAGACATGAGCTGCGCTACGGGTCCATTTTCAGGATCTTCACCGAGCAGTCGAAGCGCTTCGTCGTAGCCGATGTGGAGGAGATTTGGTGTGCGGTCGTATCTGCCAAGTGGCTGAACAAAGTCGTTTTGCAGACACTGGCTGAACAGAATCGACTGGACCATGACTCCTCACATCAGCTCGGCATCATGTTTGAGCGCCGCTCTGCCTCGCTCTGCATCGGCCGCAATCTGCTCGAACGCATTGAGGCAGTATGCCGTGCGCAGCTTACCTAACCCCTCTTCGCCCAGATCGTCGGTTACGAGGGTGAGAGCCTTCGCAAAGGCTTGCGAGAGGATGACGAGTGAATCGAGCTTCACTTCGTCATCACCCAGGGCGTTCATCAAAAAGACGCATACCCGCTCAATGCGTTCGGTGATGGGCTCCCATTTTTGCACTCCATGTGCCTCGCGCTCAGCTGGCGTTCGCTCCATGGCGCGCGCGATCTGATTGTCGAGGGCTTGCATCGCTCGCAACAAGCCTTCTTCCAGCGGGGGGATTTTTGCTTCTTTCTTAGTCATTGACCATCTCGTTCGTTACTGCCCAACTCGGGGTCCAAATTGATGCTCCGCTTTCCTTCGTTCGCCCCGATTGCTTATTCGCGGGGTCGGTTCTCTGGGCCTGCTCTCGCGGCGCCGAGTTATGGCGCTCAATCTCAATGACGGCCCATCGAGAATCACGGTACACCGTTTGCGCGGCGCCGAAACGCCGAAGAAACGATGGTTGCTCGAGCGCGCCTGACGAAAGCAGAACGTAGTCTGCCTGGTTGTCCATCTCAGCGTCGCATCCCGGATCGAGAGAACAGCGTACTCTCTCCACGGTCCGATTATCGTAGACTTCCTCGTATCGCCCGTCCAGCGAAACCCGGAAGCTCGGATACAGCCGCCAAAGCAAAAAACTTCCCTCGTTCAGGCCGCAGAGCAGGTTTCCGCGTCGGCCGCTTTGAGCGAGGAAATTCGCGGGACCGAGCGGAAATGCGTCATAATTCAGTTGAAACGGTGTATCCTGCATCAGCGTCTTCGCCGCTCGCGCGCCGCAGAAAAGCGCGGCAAAATAGCACGCGACCTCGCCCAGGGCGACGATACTGGGAATGTTCCGCTTGAGGGAAAGCCGCTCCAGAAAGGCGAACGGTGCGCCCCACACCGCGGACACGATGAAGAGCACAGCTGAAAGGCGGAGATGAGATAACCCCATGGCGTAGCTCGCGGCCAGAAAAGAAAGCTCAAGAAGATGTTGTTTCGGTCGGTGCAGGAGCGGCAACGTATCTGCGAGGAACAGCGTGGTGAGGAGGATTCCCACCGGGGAGCCGAGAGGCACCGCTCCCCACTCGGAAATGAACTCGCGCTTCATGAGGAGAGCGTGAAAAATGTAGCTCCAATACGCCCAACCATAAGGATTGATGAGCGTCACTGAGCTGCATGCTACGAGCACGCACGAGAGCTTCATCCCCTCTTGTCTTTCCTCGATGAATCGAACGGCTGAGAACAGCCCGAGAAAAGCGATACCGAGAACGAACCCCCCGTGAAGATTGCTCCAAGCGAGCATGAGCGCAATGAGCGTTACCGAATGAAATGTGGACAGTCGCTCCCGCGACAGCGCGAAGATGTGAAAATAGGCGGCGAGAAAGAGATACGTGAAAATCTGGCAACGCACCGTTGAATACCAGATGTAGTACGTAAAGAACGTCGTGCAGGCGAAGCCGCAGAGAGCACGCCGAGGATTCCTGACGTACGAGGCCTTGGCCAGAAGGAGAAGGAACCCTCCGAGAACCGCAAGCTTGAAGGTGACAAGAGCTGAGTCGCCGCCGAGCTGTGTCAGCGAATAGAAAATCAGCCCGGACAGCCACTCGTGGTCGACCCACGGAGCTCCTCCGGCGGTGTAAGAAAATGGGTCCGCATAAGCGACTCGGCCGCTCGACGCGACGATCCGTCCGACCGCGACCCGCGCGAAGAGATCCGGATCTGCTTGGAGGTGCAGAACGAGCTTGGAGACGAGCAGAAGCCATGCCGCCCCCGCGCAAACGAGCGGCTTGCGGAGGGCCTGCAAAAAAGAGCTCTGATCGTTCAGTAGAGAATCCTAGTTTTAATTGCCTTCGGGAGGACCGAGATCTTCTCTTTCACTTCCTCGGACAGCTCACGATCGAGATCCATAATCAGGTAGCCGATATCTCGATGAGTGCTCAGGAACTGAGAGTTGATGTTTGCTCCCACCTCGGAGATGATTTTCGTAACCTCGCTCAACGCTCCGGGCAAATTCTGATGGATGTACAGAATCCGGTGTGAGCTCGGGAAGAGCGGGAGATGGATGCACGGGAAATTCACCGCGCCTTCGGTCGATCCGAGGTCCAAATAGTCGATCAGTGACGTGGCAACCTCGATGCCGATGTTTCGCTGCGCCTCCTCGGTGCTCCCTCCGATATGCGGCGTCAAGATCACATTCTCGAGCCCCACGAGCTCGGATTCAAATGGAGCAGAGCCCTGCTCAGGCTCTTCCGGGAAGACATCAAGCGCGGCGCCCGCGAGATGCCCGGATTTGAGTGCGCCGACAAGTGCGTCGATGTCCACGACGCTTCCTCGACTGAGATTGAGGAGAAAGCTCCCCTTTCGCATCAACCGGATCTGTTCGGAGCCGATAAGCCGCTTTGTCGGTTCGCCGCCGGGAACGTGAAGCGTCACGAAATCCACATTTTGCAGAAGCTCTTCCAAGCTTTCCACGTGTTGCGCACGTCCGAGCGGGAGCTTCTTGACGACGTCATAGAACAACACGTTGAGGCCGAGCGCTTCGGCAAGGAGCCCGACCTGCTGTCCGATGTGACCGTAGCCGATGACCCCGACAGTCTTGTTCCGGACCTCGATAGCACCTGAGACGGCCTTCTCCCACTTACCGAGATGCATCTTTGCGCTCTTATCGGCGGAGCGGCGCGCGAGAGAAAAGATATTGCCGAGAGTCAGCTCGGCGACGCTGCGAGTGCTGCTGTGCGGAGCGTTGAAAACAGCCACGCCTGCTGTCGTTGCCGCATCGAGATCAACTTGGTCGGTGCCGACCGAATAACAACCGATCGCAAGCAAGCGCTTCGCATTTCCAAAGTGGCGGGCACGAATGTGTGTTCGCGAACGCACCCCGATCACGTGCGCGTCGGAAAGCTCCTTGATGAGCTGCTCTTCGCCGAGCGCATTTGGGATCGTTGTGACCTGATACCCGGCTTCACGGAAAGTTTCCTCCGCCGCTGCGTGTATCTTCTCAGCTAGGACAATCTTGATTTTATTCTTTGGAAAGGAATGCTTTTTCGTGTTCATCCAACCTCACCTCTCGACCGGAAATACCGTCGTTATCGACCGGAACCGGGGAGATTAGCCCGTTCATTAGACTGCTGCAATCGGCACAAATCCTTTTGACAAACCCCAGGCGGTTCAATACACCAAAACTATGAATAAAATACTCGGAACCGCGGAAAAGCCGCTCTTATTGTTGCACGGCGGAGCCGGTTCCCGAGCTGTACCGGACGTGGACCAGGCACGAAAGCGACTGCTCGCCAAAGTCGGTGAGGATGCGATGCGCATTCTTTTGTCGGGAGGCAGTGCTACAGAGGCCGCGGTCTGTGCTATCGGCCTCATTGAGCAATCAGAGCTTTTTAATGCCGGCAAAGGTTCTGCGCTCCAGAGCGATGGCACGGCAAGGCTTAGCGCGTCGCTGATGGACAGTGAACGTCGACTCTTCTCATCCGTAGCGCTCGTAACACAGGTCCCTTCCCCCTCCCGGCTAGCGGCGGCGCTGCAGGCTCGACGGAACAGAAATTTGGGGCCCTATGGTGCGCAGCTGCTCGCTCGAGAGCTTCAGATCCCGCCGGAACCCGTTCGGTCGCGCACCGCCGTGGATAACTGGCAGAAAGCCGTATTCGAACCCACCGTCAAAGCGGGAACCGGGACGATTGGGGCGGTTGCGCTCGATCGCGACGGAAGGTTGGCAGCGTGTACATCCACCGGAGGCGCCAGCCCAGCAGATGTCCCGGAACGCATGTCAGATGTTGCTACCGTCGCCGGTAACTACGCGTCGCCGTTCGCGGCAGTAAGCTGCACCGGTATCGGTGAGCAGATTGTCGATGCGGCGCTTGCAGCGCGCTTGGAGTCTCGAATTCGGGACGGCATGTCCGCGACAGCGACCGTCGAGAAGACCCTCGCGGAGGCAGTTTCGAGCAGTCACGAGTATGGATTCCTGCTCATCACCCAGACGGGAGAATTCGCTATCGCCTACACCACCGACTATTTCTATGGGGCAATAATCGCTGAAAACGACTCGCGAATTTTTCCCGTCGATGACCGTTGAAAGGTAACGGTCCGGGGCCGAAACGGCATAACGAGGGTGTTGAGGGAGGTTTAAGCCATGAAATGGACGCTAATCATCGGTGGGTTTTTCGTCTTTGGATATTTCCTCGTGCCGCTGCTTTTTCGTGCGATGAAGCAGCACGACTACCAGAACCTGTATCATGGGATGCAGAACGCCAGGATCGAGGGCGGCGCGTTTCATGAAAACTCAAAGCAGTTCCACAGCTACAGCGACCGATACATGTATGGTCTTGGAGACCGCTAACCTCCGGTCGGCTACCGACCGAGCTTTCGGCGAATCCGTCCCAGCGCTCCCCTGGCTTCGGGAACTTTGAGAACGAGCGTCAAGCCGACATAACCGAATCCAGCCAAGCCGCACGCGATTGCGCCGATGAGAAAACGCTGATGGAGATTGCTCGCCAGGATAGCCATGCGGCTCAGCATCGTAGCCGCGAGCGCGGCGATCCAAAGCCGTGCAAAAAAACCTGTCGCTATCGTTACCCGACCGATTCTGGCAAACAGAGCGCGGCGAAGAAGACGATACTCCACAAGTGCTCCGACGGCTGAAGCGAACGTGAGCCCCATCAGGCCCCACATCGGTGGCACACCCAATAATCCGCTCAGTTTCAGCGCGCCGAAAACGCCGAGGATGACGGAGCAGGTCACTCGTATGATTGAACAGCGAAGCGGGGTTCGCGTGTCGTGCAATGCGTAGAACGTCGAAGAATAAAGGCGCGATAAGGTAGCGGGAACCAACCCGAGCGACGCCGCAGCGAGCACTTTCCAAACGAGGAGCGAGTCCTCCGTGCCGAACTTCCCTGTCTGGTAAACAGCTTGGACGACAAAATCGCCGAGCACGATGAAAACCGCAGCGGACGGAATGATGAAATATGAGATCTGGCGGAGGCCGGATTGAAGCTTCTTTCTGAGCACCTCAGCGACATCGGCATCGTTCCCTCGAACCTGAGACATCGCAGGCAGCTCAGCCGCGGAGACTGACATTCCGAAAAGCCCGATAGGCAACAGATAAATATTCTGAACGTACCCGAGCGCCGCAACGGCTCCGGTGGGAAGCAAGCTGGCAAGCAGACTGTCCGCGTATGCGCTGACTTGAACGATTCCTCTGCCGATCAGCACAGGAAAGAAATTTCTAATCACAGTGCGGACGGAAGCAAGGCCGATGTTCAACGAAATCCGGATTTTGCCCGTCAGCTTCAAGACAGTAGGTAGCTGGACGAGGAACTGAAGCGCGCTGCCGCCGACAACGCTCCACGCAGCGATGACCGCCAGACGATCCTGATCGTTTGCGCCCCCTGCGACCACAAGGGTGCCGATGATAACGATGTTCCAAAATACCGGCGCCGCGTAGGAGAGGAAAAAGCGACGATGGCTATTGAGAATCCCGAGGCACCATGCAGACATCACCAGCAGGCCCATGCCGGGAAAAAAGATCTGGGTCAGAGCGATCGTTAGGTCGCGTTTGTCCCCGGAAAATCCCGGAGCGATGAGCCCCACAAGGCTCGAAGCGAACGAGACGCCGAAGGCGACGATAACAGCGACCGCGACTGCAAGAGCTCCGAAGATGACCCCCGCAACTTCATTGGCGGCCGCTTTCTCCCCCTTCCCCAGCAGGCCGGAATAAACAGGAATGAACGACGCGGACAGAACGCCCTCGCCGAAGAGGTTTTGAAGAACATTCGGAATTCGAATTGCAGCTCGAAACGCATCCGCTGCACCGGAGTTGCCGAAATAATGGGCAAACACCCGCTCGCGAACGAGACCAATCACCCTGCTCGCTAGAATTCCGAGCGCGACATATCCGGCGCCGCCGCTCAGCCCCTCCCTCGCCGGCGGCTCACTCTCTGAGTCCGGAAGGTGCTCTTCCTCATTCATTACAAACCTCTCGATACATATCGGCATGCAGCTTGCCGGCGACCGACGGCGCGAAATGCTTCTCGACCACCTCACCGAACTCGGTAAGGTCCGCACGATCCGCGCGAAGCATCTTCTGCATCGCATGAGCAAGCTTTTTTGCGTTTCCGGGCTTCGTGAGCTCGTACGGATAACCGGGAAGCAGCTTCATCACTTCCGGAATTCCGCCAACGGCCGTCGCTGCAACAGGCGTCCCTGCGTAGAGGGCCTCGAGCAGCACGGTGGGAATACCTTCACTGTCCGAGGAGAGCAAGAAGAGATCTGCGTTTGCAATCAGCTCGGCAGCGTCCTTCCGGAATCCCGTAAGCTCGACGAAGTCACTGATGCCGAGGTCTGAGACAATCGCTCGTAGCGCGCGCTCCTCAGGGCCGTCGCCGACGAGATACAGAGTCGGCTTCGCGGCAGTAGCCGACATTTCGGACAAAACTATCGCAAACGCTCTCAGCGCGAGATCGAACCGTTTGACAGCTACGAAACGGCCCACGGCAACAATTGCCGGACGCCTCAACGCGAGCCCATCAGCGGAAGGTCGCTGCGCTTTTGACGAGGACACATTGTAGATAATGGTTGTTCGCGTGAATGACCCGAGCCCTAAAGTTTTTGCGAGGGCACCGGACACAGCGACGATACGATAGGCACTGAACCGTGCCCAGCGCAAGGCCAGCCATGAGAAGAGCTTGAGCTTGATTCCATTCCACCCGCGGTGCGGCTCGGGAGCCCCGTGGAGAACGTAAATGAATGGTATTTTGAACTTTCGAGAGCAACACATTCCTACGACTGCTTCTTTGTAGCCGTGGGCAACGATCACACTGGGTCGAAGGTTTTCAACGGAGCGGTATGCATCGGCGAGCAGCTTTCGAAACCCATCGGCTTCGGAGATGGCTTCGACACGCAATCCTGATTCACAATACGTTTGCTGTACGGCACCCGCATTGAAGAGCAGTACCCAGACCTTCCAACCCCGCTTTTCGATCTCCGGAAGCTGGAACTTCATCTGAGCTTCCTTCCCTCCCCAAAGATCCCCAGCGAGGATATGCAGAACTGTGTTGGTCGCGCGTTGCTCAGTCACGGTGCTCGATGTCCGACGGGATTCTTGGAAAGCGAACAGATTATCCCGCACGAAAAAGGGACACAATCCCCCTAACGAGGCCGGTTATTGTGAGGTTATTGCCGAATCGGTGCCGGGATTACGTAGTCTTGCGCTTTTCGGCGTTCGACCCATGCAACAACCGAGTTTTGCGCTTGCCCCTGAACGGTGATCACGCCGTAATGGTCAGCAGTCTCGAAGTCGTTTACCCGGACAACCCGTACACTGTGTGCGGGCAGATGGAGGTCGATCCCGCCCTGCACAATCTCGCCGGTCGAACGTCGGAGCAACACGTTCACATCCTGGGCAGCGCCGGAAGCGTTTACAATCCAGGCAAAGCTGTCCTGACCGAGAAACGTATTGTACGACCCGCGGAGGACGGTGCCGAACCCAGGACGAGCGGGAACCCCATACATATATCGGATGCCGCCGTCCGGACGGATGCCATACTGCATGGCGGTCGCGATGAGACTCTCCGGTACATCAGCGCGAATGAGAGCGACGCCCTTCGCAGCGTTCCCGAGCGCCGAGTCCAAAATGATATGTCGCGACGCCCGTGGGTCGAGCGTGAACTGATAAGCGGTGATGAGTGAGCCGTCGCTATCGTAGAGCTCGACACCGGTCGACACCGGTTGGTCTACCGTATTGCTGAGCTCTAGAATCGAAGTCTCTCCTTCGGTCGTCACCGGAACAGAAAGCGCGCTACCGCTTCCGTAAGCACCTTCCAATTGAAAGGCTGTGTCGAAGCTGTCCTCGCTTCCGGAATTGTCGTAGAGGTAACGCACATTCCGGAGCTCGAAAGCGACGTCACTTCGGTCAGGAAGCCACTCGACGAGGCCGGTGCGATTAGGTCCGAACTGATGTCCTGAAACATCGAAACGCTGTCCGGGCTCCAGGCTCAACCTCTGCGACGCGAGCACGCTCCCGTCGATATTGTAGAAATTCAGCACCCCGCCGGAGGCGAACCCGCCGACGTTCGATACTTGAATCCAGTTTGCTACCGAATGTCGCTGATCGCCCGAGCGTCTGCTCGGTTGATACGAGTTGAACGTCACGTTCTGTTTTCCGAGCTTGCCGTTCGAAAACGGCATCGCGAACGCGAATTGGAAGTCTTTGCCACTTGCAGCGTGTGAAGCTGGGTTGGATTTGTAGTAGACCATGCGGCCGTCGAGGTCTCCGTCTCCTCCCGAGTGGGTGAAGCAGACACTTCCGTAAGAGTTCGTCTGGCGACCGTCGAAATCATGAACGAGGGTGTCGTATTGTGCTCCCGGTTCGATGTGAACTGTCTTCGAGGAAACTGCGATCCCGAGCTGATTGTAGAGCGCGATCTGAACGTCGAGCCCCGACCCGGACATATTGACGAGCTCGAGGATATTCCACATTCCGCCGAGAAAGCCGTTCCATTCGGAGCAGATAGTTCGCGAAAGCGTCGCCTCTCCACTACCACGGTCGAACGGGTCGGTGCCGTCTAAGAGCTCTTGTTCGTCGCTGACGCCATCTCCATCGCTGTCAGCAGCGCGGCGTTCAATCGGAGGCGGTGGCTCGCTGCTGGAAGCAGAAGACGAGCTTGTGGCGCTGCTCGACGAAGAGCTTGCAGGCGGCTGACTGGAGCCGGCGCTCGAGCTTACTGAGGACGAGACTGAGCTACTTGAAGACGACGCAACAGAGCTGCTGGCCACACTACTGGACGCCGAGCTACTCACCGATGACGAGATACTGCTGGAAACGGAGCTGCTGACAGAGGAGGAAACACTACTGGAAACCGAGCTTGATGCGGACGAGCTGCTCGAGGACACGGTTGGCGTAAGTATCGAAACCTCAGACGTCGCCAGGCTCTCCTGGCTCGAAGAGTTGTAAGCGGTAATGACGAAATAATATCTCGTGTTGGCGAGCGCCCCGGAAATTACGGCGGAGAGCGTGTTTCCCGCATCAACTGACGAGCCATAGGTGCCGCTCGTGGTCCCGTAATAAACCTTGTAGCCCGCAATGTCCGACTCAGCGTTGGCGTTCCAGTGCAGCTGAATGTTTGCTGCGAACGCGGGCGCGATTGTGCTGAGCACCATCAACGCGGAGAGGAGAAGCCAAAATGAGAAAGAACCGACACAACGGAGGCGCACTACCTTGCCCCAAGCTGGAAGACGTTAAGCGCAGTCTATGATCTGCGTCATCCTCCTAGGGCATGAAGCGTACCAACGCGGACAGACCCGTTCTAAAACGAACATTCGACATCTCGTCGCGCAAGATAGCGAGCCAGTCCGCAGAGTTAGGTCTGAGCCAGGAAACACAATTCTGCCCTTTTTCGTGCTTCTGTGTAGCGGCGGAAATAGGCCTGGGTAATGCGGTTCCCAGTGTGTAGAATCTCATTGCGAAGACCAGGCCCAGTCCGGGCGAAGCAACTTTCTCCCGTGGCTTCGCTTCCGAACAACGGTAATTCGAACGAATATTCCTGGTAGGAGATTTCGAGTGAGGATAACGAAAGGAGTGAAATCGCGCCGGTCCTCAATACGGGAGCGCGGTGTTGCGTTCGTTGAGCTCGCGATCATCCTCGCAATCTTTACGCCGATACTCGTCGGCTTCGTGTTCGTCTGGCTTCCCGATTTTTCGCGCCGTTCCAATCAGCTCATGAACGCCCTTTCGTCTCTCGGCGGCTGTTTGGTCGATCCGATAAATATCTACCGATTTGCAGCGGGACAGCTTGTCCTTCGGGACGATTACGAAGAGATCGTTCAGCGAGCCGTCGCAAGTTGCGGAGAGATGTCCGAGGGGCAAACGGTATGCGGCGAAGTATTTAAAGATGACGCCAGCCTGTATCGTTTCGGTTTGAACGAAACTCCATCGTTAACCTGCGATCTGCTCGATGCGAAGGCGTGCACCGGAATGGATCACATTCCTACCGGGATGGTCATTGGTTTCCTCATGTCGGACGGAACTTCTCGGTGCGAGTACATCCCTGCGGACGATCCAGGTCAGGATCCGCAGCGCGGCGACGATTCCGGTACCGGAAGCGGGACCAGCCAAATCTGTCCGCCCGGCTCGGGTTACTTTGAAGTCGCTTGCAACGAGCTCCAGTCGACTCCCTTCATCCAGGTCGATGTTACCTGCTGCGCGACGGGGACCACGTATAGCGGAGGGGCCTGTCTCGGATGTCCGACCGGAAACCATCTCTGCTCGGTTCCGGGTCGCGGCAATTACTGTCTCGATAACGCTCGGTTTCCGGGGGGCGTGTGCGTCAACGAATCGAGCAACGCAGGTCAGTACTGCAAAAGCACAGACCAGATCTGCAACAAATTTTCTCAAACCTGGTGTTGCCCGACGACCGACACCTGCGCGAACTTCGACGCCGGCTCGTTTTCGGCTTGCACCGTTGCCGATACAATGCTCACGCTTGGTTGTCCGGAGGGCAAAGAGGGAACCCAGATGATCTCGGAATTTCCGACGTGCAATTTGAAATGGCGTTATTATTTGTATGTGGGCCAACACTGTGCGGACCCTTCGACCGGAGACATCGTCGTTCCGGCTGATCTCAACCAGTGCTAATCTGTTCGGTCGAGAGGAAATGCTGTCGCATGGGGAGGGTCAAGACTGCGCGGCGGCGAGAAGTCCGCGGATAGCGCGCGTCCAAAGTCGCCGTGCGCTCTTTGCCGCTTCGTCAGACAACGAGGGTCGATAGGATCTGCCCCCACCTACGCTCCAGGCAGTGCATGCAGATTCAATAGTGCGGAACTGCTCGAGAGGTTTTTCGGCACGCTGATTCGCACCGACTGCAGCGATCAGTGCGGCTCCCTTCGCCGTAAGCTCGGCGCTCGGAGCGACCTCGACCTCTCGACGTGTTAGGTCCGCGAGTATCTGGCAGAAAGCCCGATTAGCGCTCATTCCACCGTCGATCTTGAGCTTCTGCACTTGACTGAACTCGGACGCGTCGAGGAGGTCTGCGACCTGGTGTGCGACGCCTTCGAGCGCAGCTCTGACAAGGTGTGCCTTGGACGTGTCGCGAGTCAGGCCGAAGATTGCTCCGCGCACATCCGCGTTCCAATACGGGGCTCCTAGTCCGACGAAGGCCGGGACGACAATAACCCCACCGCTGTCAGGAACGGACTCTGCGAGCTCCTCGCTTTCACTGGCGAGAGCGACCACTCCTATCTTGTCGCGGAGCCACTGCAGCAGCGATCCGGCAACGAACACACTTCCCTCGAGTGCGTAAGTCAATTTGAGCTCTCCGTCGCACTCAAATCCGCTTGCTATCGTCGTGAGCATCCCGGAGGTAGACTGCTTTTGCGCCGTACCCGTATTCATCAGCAAAAACGCTCCGGTGCCGAAGGTACACTTCACTGAGCTTGGCTGCGCGCAACCGTGGCCGAGCAGGCTCGCCTGCTGATCGCCGAGCACGCCTGTGACCGGAACAACCGCGCTGCCGATTCTGGTCTGAGTGAAATAACCCGCTGACGGATGGATGGCACAAAGCGCTTCTCTGCTGAGCCCGAACTTCCCGAGTAGCGTCTCGTTCCATGTACCATTGAGATCGCACAACATTGTGCGGGAAGCATTCGTCGGGTCGGTGAGGAAAACGCTCTCGCCGTCAAGCCGCCCCAGTTGATACAGGAGCCAGCTATCAACTGTGCCGAAAACAATCTCGTTCTTCGCAACTCTCTCAGGAAGCGACGGTATATGCCGCAGCAACCAAGCAATTTTTGTGGCAGAAAAATAGGCGTCGATCACCAACCCCGTAAGGCCGTGAATGAGCGGCTGCAAGCCGTCGCGCCGAAGCTCCCGACAGATCTCTTCTGACCGCCTGCATTGCCAGACAACCGCTGGAGCAACCGCGTGTCCGGTGGCTCGATCCCATGCAATTGTGGTTTCGCGTTGGTTGCTGATCCCAATCGCCCAAAGATGCTCTGCACGAATGTTTTTCGTGGCTTCGCTCAATGCTTCGAATTGGGTTTGCCAGATCTCTTCGGGACGCTGCTCTACCCAACCATCTTGCGGAAAGGAGACGTTGAGCGGAACGGACGCGGACGCAATCTCTTCTCCGTGCAGGTCATAAACCAGTGCGCGGGAAGACGTCGTTCCTTGATCGAGCGCGAGAAGATAACGCGGTGAGTCTGTCACAATGCCTCTCCCCAAGATGGTTTGTTCTCTTTGAAACCGCGCAGCGAATGTCCTGAAGCACACTTCAGCAAACGATCAACCGGCGCAACCCGCAAAAGAAAGGTGCTCGGAGCAATCAACGAAACACGAGCGGGAGCGAAAGACTATCGGGAGAATGAGACCTCGAGGATTTCGTACTCTCGTTCCCCGGCCGGCAGCACCACCTTGGCGATGTCGTCGACTCGCTTTCCGATCAACGCGCGCGCAAGCGGCGAGCTGTAAGAGATCAACCCTCGTTCGACATCACCCTCTTCTTCGCCGACAATTGTTACTGTGCGCTCGTCTCCCGAATCGATATCTGCGAACCGTACGGTCGCGCCAAAGATGACCTTGTCTCCCCCAAGAGTGGTAACATCGACCACCTGTGCGGTGGAAAGCTTCGCTTCCAAGTCACGGATACGTCCTTCCAGTAGACCTTGCGCGTTCTTCGCAGCGTCGTACTCTGCGTTCTCCGAAAGATCGCCATGAGCCCGCGCTTCTTCGATGGCTCGCACCGCCTTTTGCCGTTCCTCGCCTTTCAGCCGCATAAGCTCTTCTTGCAGCTTCCTGTGACCGTCAACTGTCATGGGGGTCCGGACTGTCATACCTTCACCGTCATCTGTCTTCCGTGTTTGCTTCGTTGTGGCGAGTCCGCCCTCTCGACCTTAGCGCGCAAGATACTCTTGCAGTGATTGCACGTCCCATTTCGCGCCGGAGCGAGATTGCGCGATGGCGGTTACTGCTGCTTCGGCCGCGGGAACTGTGGTGAATAAAGGAAGCTTCAGCTCGGTCGCGGTGCTTCGAATACTCCGAGAGTCGAGCAGCGGACCGCTTCCTTCCGGGGTATTGATCACCATGGAGATTGTTCCGTCAAGGAGCAAATCGACAACGTGCGGGGAACCTTCCCGAACCTTATTTACGCGCGAAACGAGCAAGCCGTGTTGTTCAAGGAAATTCGCCGTACCGGTTGTTCCCACGATTCCGAAAGAAAGGTCAGAAAGCGTCCGAGCGATCGGCAAGATGCTCTCCTTGTCGTCGTCCCGGATGCTGATGAAGACGTTGCCTGAAGTGGGAAGCGCCATGCCGATTGCCTGTTGCGCACGCAAATATCCGCCAGCAGAGTTCTTGTCGATTCCCATGACCTCGCCGGTTGACCGCATCTCGGGCCCGAGGA
Source organism: Bdellovibrionota bacterium (assembly GCA_046328905.1). GTDB lineage: Bacteria > Bdellovibrionota_C > UBA2361 > SZUA-149 > CAZDWZ01 > JAXLVP01. Next base: position 435,807 of record JAXLVP010000001.1, on the reverse strand, counting down.
CCGTGTCCACTCCGCGGAATTTCGAGAACGGAAACACCGATTCTTTCACCGCGACATAGTTGATGGAAGACACGGCATCCGAGTAATCGCGGAATCGCAGAACGTCTCCGAAGACCTTTTGCTCCTGCAATCCTTCGAGCGTGTCACCGGCCATCACGCACGCCGCAACTTTCGCCCAAGGAATCCCGGTTACTTTCGATACGAACGGGACGCTTCTGGACGCGCGCGGGTTTACTTCGAGTACGTAAAGCTTGTCCCGACACACGGCATACTGAACGTTCATCAAGCCGCGAACGTTGCACGCCTTCGCGAGGTCAACCGTTGCCCGTTCAACCTCGGCGATCATCTTTTTCGACAATGTCTGAGAGGGCAACATGAAGCAGCTATCACCGGAGTGGACTCCGGCGCGTTCGATGTGCTCGCTGATCCCGCAGATGACGACATCCTTTCCGTCGTGCACGCAGTCGACATCGAGCTCGACCGCGTCATCGAGGAATCGATCGAGGAGCACGGGTCGCTCGAAAGAGACCTCGACGCTCTGCGCGATGTAACGACTGAGCTCTTCGGTGTTGTGAATGATTGCCATTGCTCGCCCGCCGAGCACGAAGGAAGGTCGAACGAGAAGCGGAAATCCGATCTCTGCGGCTACCGCCTGCGCCTCCTCTTCGTTGCGAGCGATCCCGCTCGCCGCCTGGTTGAGCTGAAGCTCATTCAGAACGTCGCGAAAGAGCTCCCGATCTTCGGCAAGCTCGATAGCGGACGGGCTCGTTCCGATAATCGGCACGCCCGCGCGCTCCAGGCCGCGAGACAGCTTGAGCGGAGTCTGACCGCCGTACTGAACGATCACCCCGAACGGTTTCTCCCGTTCGACGATCTCGAGAACGTCCTCATGCGTGAGCGGCTCGAAATACAAAACGTCGCTGGTGTCGTAGTCAGTGGAAACCGTCTCCGGGTTGCAGTTGACCATAATGGTTTCCATTCCCGCATCGTGAAGCGCAAATGCAGCGTGAACGCAGCAATAATCGAACTCCAGGCCCTGCCCGATACGGTTCGGGCCACCACCGAGGATGATGACCTTTTTCTTGTCCGACGGCTGAGAATCCGATTCTCCGTCGTAAGTCGAGTAGAGGTACGGCGTCTCCGATGCGAACTCGGCCGCGCAGGTATCCACGGTCTTGAATGCGGGACGAACACCAAGGCTCCAGCGCTTGGCGCGGAAACTGTCCTCCGAGACCCCGAGCAACTTTGCTGCGCGGATGTCGCTCATTCCGGTCTGCTTCATGCGGACCATCGTCGCACGATCGAGCTGCTCGAGCTTCATGGAGCGAAGCTCAGTTTCGGCCGCTACGATCTTCTTCATTTCGTTCAGGAACCAGGGATCGAATGCGGTCAGCTTGTACAGCTCCTCCACTGAGAAGCCGAGCTCGAGAGCGCGAGCGATCTGAAACATTCGGTTCGGGTTCAGAGGAACCATCTTTTTGACGAGCTCTTCACGATCCACAATTGCTACCTCAGGCCCGCCGAGGAGTCCCGTGCGCCCGACTTCGAGCGAGCGACATGCTTTCTGAAGAGCTTCGGGAAAGGTCCGGCCGATGGCCATCGCCTCTCCGACCGATTTCATCTGTGTTCCCAAGCTCTGGTCAGCCCCTGGGAACTTCTCGAATGTAAACCGCGGGATCTTTACGACGACATAGTCGATGCTCGGCTCGAACGACGCAGGTGTCTTCTGTGTGATGTCGTTCGGCAGCTCGTCCAAAGTGTAGCCGACTGCAAGCTTTGCAGCGATCTTCGCAATCGGAAACCCGGTGGCTTTCGACGCGAGCGCCGAGCTGCGCGACACTCGTGGATTCATTTCAATGACAATCTGGCGACCGGTTCTCGGGCAGATTGCGAACTGAACATTCGACCCTCCGGTGTCGACTCCAATCTCCTTCATGAGACGGAGCGCGGAGGTTCGGAGAGCCTGGTATTCTTTGTCCGTCAAAGTCTGAATCGGAGCGACCGTGATGGAGTCGCCGGTGTGAAGTCCCATCGGGTCGACGTTCTCGATGGAGCAGATGATCACAGCATTGTCCGACTTGTCTCGCATCACCTCGAGCTCGATTTCCTTCCAGCCGAGGAGTGATTCTTCGAGGAGCACTTCGTGGATCGGGCTGCATTCGAATCCCCAGCGGAGCTTCGGGAGCAGCTCTTCCTGGGAGTATACGATGCCGCCGCCGCTTCCGCCGAGCGTCCGTGAAGGACGGATTACTAACGGAAAGCCGAACTGTCGGACAGCCTCGTCGGCTTGATCCTCGCTGGTCACGACAATGCTTCGCGCGCTCTCGAGACCTACTCGCGTAGCGATCTCCTTGAAGCTCTCCCGGTCTTCTGCAGCCTTGATTGCTTCGACGCTCGCGCCGATGAGCTCCACGCCGTATTTCTCGAGCACTCCGGCCTCGGCAAGCTCGATCGCGACATTCAATCCCGTCTGACCACCGATGGTCGGCAGGATCGCATCCGGACGTTCGCGCTCGATGATCTTGGTCACGTAGTCCAGAGAAATGGGCTCGATATAGGTTCGGTCTGCGAGGTCCGGATCCGTCATGATCGTCGCCGGATTCGAATTGACCAAAATGACCTTGTAGCCCTCTTCTTTGAGCGCCTTTACGGCCTGCGTTCCGGAGTAGTCGAACTCACACGCCTGACCGATGACGATTGGGCCGGAACCGATGAGGAGAATGCTTTTGATGTCTGTTCTCTTAGGCATAGCTTTCTTTACTGTACTAAGTCGTGAAATTGACGGAAAAGATAACGTGCGTCCTGCGGGCCCGGAGACGACTCCGGATGGTACTGAACCGAAAACGCCTTCGCGTCCGGAACAATCAGACCCTCAATTGTCTGGTCGTTGAGATTGAGGTGCGTAATCTGCACGTGCTTCGGAACCTGACTTGCATGGGTCGCGAAGCCGTGATTCTGAACGGTAATCTCGACCTTGTCGGTGAGCAGATTCCGTACCGGATGATTTCCTCCTCGGTGGCCGAAAGGCAGCTTGAATGTTGGAGCGCCAAGCGCGTGTCCAAGGATTTGGTGACCGAGGCAGATCCCGAAGATCGGTTTCTTACCCAGCACGCCCTTCACGGTCTGGATACCGTAAGTGACTGCCGCCGGATCTCCCGGACCGTTGGAGAGGAAGATACCTTGAGGATTCAGCGCCATGATTTCATCGGCGCTCGTGTTCGCGGGCACTACCTGGACTCTGAATCCTTCCTGCACCAAGAGCCGAAGAATGTTGTGCTTGATACCGAAATCGATAGCCACGACGAGCGGACGTTTCGCAAGTTCCTCGTCTGAGAACTTCTGATAACCCTTTCCCGGGGTCCAAATTCCCTCCTTCCAGAGGTAAGACTCCTTGGTGCTGACAAAGGGAACGAGATCCAGACCATCCATTGTGGGGAGGCTTCGAGCCTTGGCCACGAGGTCGTCCGCATTGCGCTCGCCGCTCGCGATAACCCCCATCTGCGCGCCGTGTGTCCGCAAATGCAGAACAAGAGCGCGCGTGTCTATGCCGGCGATACCAACGACGTTGTTTTGCTTCAGGTAATCCTCGAAGGAGCCTTCCGCCCGGTAGTTCGAGTAGTGCTCTGAAAGCTCATGGATGATAACACCGGCGACCTGAACCTTGTTCGACTCGACATCCTCTCGATTCACTCCCACATTGCCGATGTGCGGATACGTGAAGGTAATCATCTGCTTGACGTAGGACGGGTCGGTCAGAATCTCCTGATACCCCGACATCGAGGTGTTGAAGACGGTCTCGCCGTCCGTTTCGCCTTCCGCGCCGATGGATACTCCGCGAAAGACGGTGCCGTCTGCGAGCGCGAGCGTTGCCGCCGGACGCTTCTTCTCTGTTGATGCTTTCCCTGGGGACACTGAGGCGTTTTTCACTCTTTTGGCTCCTACGACGCGCTACTATCGATGTTATAGACCTCTCTACCGGAAACGTATGTTCGAACAGCGTGTCCGACAAGCTCCTGGCCGAGAAAGGGAGTATTTTTGCTCTTCGAACGGATGTAATCAGCGGTGTGTTTGATCCGCCGATTCTCGTCGATGATCGTGATGTCAGCGACTGAGCCCGCCTTCAAGCTCGGCTGCCGCAGATTGAAGCAACGCGCCGGGGCGGTGGTCAAACACTCGATTGCCCGGGAAAGCGAAAGCTCGCCCGAACGCACCTTCGCCAGCGTGAGCGGTAGAGTCGTTTGCAGGCCCAAAAATCCGAATGACGCTTTGTCGAACTCACACGCCTTCGAATCCGCCTCATGAGGCGCGTGATCGCTTGCGATGCAATCGAGAACTCCTTCGCGAACTCCGGCAAGGACTGCGCTCCGGTCGCTCTCGGAACGGAGCGGCATACTTACTTTCGCCTGAGTATTGTAGTCTTCAATCGCTTCGTCCGTCAGGGTGAAGTGATGCGGCGTGCCTTCGGCGGTAACCGGAATTCCATCCTCTTTCGCCCGACGAATGAGAGTTACAGCCCGTGCAGTCGAAACGTGGCAGAAGTGAACGCGTCCGCCTGTCAAGCGAGCAAGCTCGATGTCCCGGCTGATCATCACATCTTCGGCCGCGCCCGGCATTCCTTTGAGACCCATCCGCAAACTTCGCGCCGACTCGTGCGCGGAGAAGTCGTTACTGAGCTGTTTCTCTTCCTCGTGGACAGTGAGAACAGTTCCCAGCATCAGGTTATACTCCAGCGCCCGTCTCATGAGCCCCGCGTCCGAAACAGGAGCACCGTCATCCGAGAAAGCGACGCATCCAGCCTCTTTCAGCTCGAGCATCGGAGCGAGAGCCTTACTCTTGCGCCCCAAAGTAATCGCACCGATCGGATAGACCCGACAGAGGTTGGCCGCTGCCGCCTGCTTGAGAATGAATTCGGCCACAGAAGCACAATCGGTATCCGGTACCGTATTTGGCATGCAGCAGACAGTGGTAAACCCTCCTGCAACGGCGGCTTGCGAACCGGTGAGAATTGTTTCCTTCCACTCCTGCCCCGGCTCACGGAAGTGAACATGGATGTCATGCAGCCCAGGCGTGACAAGCAGCCCCGATGCGTCGACTACTTCGACGCCAGACATCTTCTGGAATGAACCCGGTTTTTCGATCCCTTTTACCAATCCGTCCTCAATCAGCAGATCACGCTCCTCTGCAAGATGTTGGCTCGGATCGATTACCTTGCCGCCGGTTATGAGTATTCGTTTGCCAGTCATATTTACGCCTGAGCTCGCGGATGTTCTTCGACGACCTGTTCGTCGCCGCGTGCCACCACCATCAAAAATAGTACGGCCATTCGAACTGCGACCCCGTTCTCGACCTGCCGCTCATAGAGTGAGCGCGGGCCGTCGATTACACCCGATTCAATTTCGACACCTCGTACGAACGGTCCGGGCGCGAGCACGACACTCTTCGGAGCGTGAGCAGCGAGAAGCTTCTCAGAGATAAAGAATCGTTTCGTGTATTCGTCGAGATTGGGCACGAAATGATCCTTTAGATATTCGTGCTTCATTCGCAAAGACATCACCACATCCGCACCTTTGAGCGCGGTTGGCATGTCATGACACACCTCGACACCCAGCTCCGCAAACTCCTTTACAGCAAGGGTCGGCGGAGCCACGATTCGGACAGTGTTACCAAAGAGTCGGTGGAGAATAATGTTCGAGCGGGCGACTCGGCTCCGGAATGCATCGCCGACCAACGTGAGCGTCAAACCTTCGAGCCTGCCGAAGTGCTGCCGTATCGTGAGCGCATCCAGAAGCGCTTGTGTCGGATGCTCGTGGAGCCCGTCCCCCGCGTTCACGACAGAGCAGTTCTCCAAGGTTTTCGCGAGCAGGTGCGCCGCTCCGCTCGATGCGTGGCGAATGACCACTACGTCGGGGCACATCGCCTGCAGCGTGCGAGCCGTGTCGATAAGCGTCTCACCTTTGGTCACGCTGCTCTGGCTCTCAGAAACGTTGATGACCTCCGCGCTCAATCGCTTGCCTGCGATTTCGAAGCTGCTTCGCGTCCGCGTCGACGGCTCGAGGAAGAGATTGATTACGGTCTTGCCCCGAAGTGTGGGAACTTTTTTAACCCGTCGGCGGCTGACCTCGACAAACTGCTCAGCCGACTCGAGGAAAAACTCGATCTGCTCACGAGAGTGCCCCGCGATTCCGAGAAGATGTGGCCCAACGTTAGAGTTCACTATTCCACCAAGCTAATTGTTCGACCGCTTACTGCTTCGGTTTTCCGCCCTTTTTCCCCTCACGAACATAGACGGCATCGAAGCCGTCTCGCTCCGTAAGGCAGACCTCAACGAGCTCATGTTTCGCTGTCGGCAAGCTCTTGCCCACGTAGTCCGCCCGAATTGGCAGCTCCCGGTGTCCTCGGTCACAGAGGACTGCGAGCTGGACAGAGTGCGGACGACCGAAATCAATGATTGCGTCGAGCGCGGCACGGACAGTTCGCCCCGTGTAGAGCACGTCGTCGACCAGAATGACATTCACCTTGTCGAGGTTAAACGGAAGATTGGTTGCTCGAACAAGCGGCTGCTCAGCAGTGTGGGCAATGTCATCCCTATAAAGCGTTATGTCGACCACGCCCATCGGGATTGCCTGCTTCTCGATATCGAAAATCTGCTTCACGATCCGCTCAGCAAGATATTCTCCGCGCGTACGGATCCCAACGACGCCGATCTTGCTCGCGCCGCGATTCCGCTCAAGAATCTCGTGCGCGATTCTCGTAACCGAACGGCGAACCTGCTCGGCGTCCATCACGAGCGCCCAATCTGGCCCGATATCCTTTCGTTTCCCTGCGGCGCCGCCTTGTGCGTCTTCAGTATTGGTCATGTATAAGCTCCAAAGGTTGACGACCGCTGCTGCACGGGCTGGTGCCGCAAACGTTTTCGGTCGCTCGATGAAAGTAAACCACGACTAGCCTCCGCGGGCGAACACGTCGGGGCCTGACTCCTGGCCGGGAATGACTCAATTGCGACCGGGGCCCCCAAATCGTGACTGGGAACAATCGCGCCGAGAAAAGGAATGAAAAAAATGGTTCAATCTTCAGATTGAACGCCAGGGAGAAAGGGCCGGAGCGCGCGTGCGGGGATTGATTGCCGCGCAGCTTTAAGCTCCGAAGCAACCGGAATAATGAGAAATTTAACACTTACTACCCTTTCAGGCCTCGCGGGACCCGGTTAAAAGGTTCATTTTGGCTGCCGGAAGACTACCAAAGGTGCCCCTGGAACTCAAGGGCTGAATGCTCCCATCCGCGCCGCGTGAAGCGATTTTCTTAGCGGGTCGCTCCTGAGGGCCATTGCCCCGAAGACTCCGAGGCCAAGCGCGACCATTACGCTGGTTTCGGCCCCTAGCTCTATCGGTCGAAGCGCGGTGGCTCTTACCGCCCGCTCGACGACTTCCAGCGCATCGAGCGCGGCTTTCCCGATTCGCAACGTAGCGGACATGGCCCACTCGGCTCCAGGCAGCCTCAGATAGAGAACCAGCAACGTTGCTCCGCTCAAGCACGAAAAAAGTAAGCTGAAAAGCGAAACGCAAACCGCGTTGTAAAGGACAGCCAGGGGAACAAAAACGCGAAACCAGAGCAGCACTACCGGAGTAGTGAAAAGCGCAGGACCGAGCGAGAGAGCAAGCGTCTGTAACGCAAACGACGTAAACGGACGCTCCGCAAAGCAATGTCGGATCACAGCCGACCATCCTCCCGCGACGATCAATCCGACGAGCGCGGCAAACGTCAGCTCGCACCCCGCCTCGAAGATCGAGCCGGGCCAGATGACCTGCGAGCAGCAGAGCACGAGGAGCAACGATCGCCACGGATCGCTGCGCCTTGCGATCAACCTGCCGCAGGCGACTATCGCCAGCGCAAGCAGCGCTCGAACCGTAGTCAGCACACCACCAATCAAAAGTGTGTATGCGCCCGAGACCGTGAAAGCAAGCACGGCGGAAACGCTCTGCACCGGCACGACGAGTAACAGCTTGGTGCATCTGGATAGCGTGCTTCGAGCCGTCGTGTATGCGAGACCAAAAAGCATACCGACCTGATACCCTGATACGACGAGCAGATGGGTGAGTCCTGTATTTTTGAATACCCGCTTGGTTTCCTCGTCCAGCAGATCCTTCTCACCGATGGCACCCGCCAGGCATACAGCCAACTCGGGTGTCGGACCGAACGTGTTGACCAGCCGGTCGATGAATAGGTCGTGCGTCCCGGCGGCTCGGGGTCGAGCGAGGTACTCATTGACCTCCCTCACCTTCGCTGTTCCACCGAATCCTCTCCGCTGGAGAAACGCTTGATACGAAAACGGATTCGATACTGCCGTAAAGAGCGAAACTTCCATCGAGGCGTAGAGCTGGTCACCGGAATCAGGATGAGCGAGAGCGCTCCACGGAACATCGCCGGCCTCGACGAGAATCGGAGCTCGAATACCGCCGAGCTGGACATACCCAGGGAATCTGATCCTTCCCTCCCCCGGTCGCTCTGCCGCACCGCTAATGGTTATGAAAAGATCCGTTCGGCACTTTGCGCCGCCATCGGGCGCAGACGCTTCGTCGCAGCTCACCGCTGTTCCGAGAGGTATGGTCACCATCGAGAACCGCGTGATTCCGACCCCGAAAGCGAGAATCGCGGTCGCCGCCATAGCTGCCGCTCCGCGCTTTCTGGTGACGGATTCAGCTAGCGACCACGCCCCGGCGATCCAAAGGAACACAACGGATGAGAGCAGCAATAAAATAACCAACGGCCGGTCGAATGGAAGATTCCCGAGCAGCTCACCTAGGATCAGGGCAGCAGCGCAAACGAGAAGCAAGCGGTCGTGAGACGAAGGGGCTTCTTGCAGCGCTGTTTGTTGATGCAGATTTCTCTGTTGCCGTATGCTTTCGGAGCGAATACTCTTTTTTCGGTGAGCCGACATTACAATCACGAGGGTTTACGCGTCATGAAACTTTGTCTCCGGACCATGAGCGGGTCTGATCCTTCGCAAGGGATTATTCGATCCGCGCGCGTCTGGCTCTCACTCTGCGTCCTCGTGGCTCTGAGCTTCAACGCTTGCGGCCGACGCATGCCGAGCTCTCTTGAGACGGAAGCGTCCCTCACCACTACCGAGTGGCTGGAGCAGCGTTACGGATTGAATCATTCTGCAGAGTTGAAGCGCCTTCTCGACCGCGTCGCATCGAGGTTGGGAGCGACGGTTTCCGGGCGCGCGCTCGAGCGAGAGAGCAATCTCGCGCTGAGCGGGTCACTCGCCAACCAACAATGGGAAGTTTTGGTGATCAAAACTCCGGAGCCGAACGCGTTCTCAGTCGGATCGGGAATTGTCTTCGTCACCGAAGGGCTCCTCGCACGGACTGAAACGGAGGCCGAGCTCGCTGCCATTATTTCGCATGAGATGTCGCATCAGCTCTTGGGGCATACTCGCGAAGCGATCCAATCCCAATCCGAGAAGCTGTCAGGCTCGCCGAAGTTTGCGTATTCTCTCGAACGCGAGATCGAAGCCGATACTCTTGGGCTCAAAATGCTGAAAGTTGCGAGATACGATCTCCGCTACGCACCGCTTGCGCTCACTCTGGGTTATCGCAGCTTCGACAGCGTTGTTGCAAAGCCGCACCCGCGCTGGATCGATGAACGGCTCGCAAACTTAAAACAGCAAATCGCTGAATCCGGAGAATTTCTCCCGGCAACCGACACGACGCGTGAGTTCAACCACGTAAAACGGCAGCTCTTCGGCTGAAAACACCATGACCATCGAGCAGGCCTTGCGCCCGAGCTGGGACGAATATTTCTTAGACCTGAGTGATCATGTCGCGACACGCGCGACATGCAACCGCGGCAAAGCAGGTTGCGTCATCGTGAAGGACCAACGCGTCCTGGCAACAGGATACGTCGGGTCTCCTCCCGGATTGCCCCACTGCGACGATGCCGGCCATTTGATGAAGAAGGTAATGGACGAAGATGGCACCACTCGGGAGCACTGCATGCGCACTGTTCATGCGGAGCAAAACGCCATCTGCCAAGCGGCGAAATACGGTTTGCCGATCGCCGGAGCGACTCTCTACGCGAAGATGGAGCCCTGTAGGGTGTGCGCCATGCTCATACTGAGCGTTGGTATTACACGGGTGGTGTGCCGAAAGCTCTACCACGCTGGTCAAGACACTCGGAATATGTTCGCGTTAGCAGGCGTTGAGCTGCGGGTCTTCGAAGACGCGATCGAGAGTTACCCCAATCAATAGTTTTAGCCGGTAGCTCGGGCCAGAACTCTTATCGAGCGGAGCTCACCCGCCACCGAAGACGCGCTCAATCTGCTCGGATGGCGCACGAGTGAAGCGAATCCGCTCGGCCCGCACAATCGCAAACGCCGACTCGATGCCGGCAGCAAGATCATCGTTCACGATCAAATAGTCTGAAAAGCCCGATGAACGTAGCACCGCTATCTCGGCGCGCGCGATGTTGAGTCGCGATTGAATCTTTTGTTCATCCTCAGTTCCACGCTTTCGGAGACGCTCCTCGAGAACTGCCAAGCTCGGCGGAAAGACGAAGATTGTGACAACTGCCGGGCCGTAAAGCTGTTTCATCTGCTTCACCCCCTCGACTTCGATGTCGAGGAGCAGGTCCTTCCCGTTCGCTGAGGCGTCAAGCACGTTGCGTTTTTCTGTGCCGTAAAGCTTCCCACTATATTCCGCGTGTTCGATGAATGCGCCGGAGCGAATACGGTTCGTGAATTCTTCATGCGAAACGAAATGATATTCGATTCCGTCACGCTCCGCGCCCCGTGGGGCTCTGGTTGTCGTCGAGATGGAGAGCATGGTTCGAGGATCCGTCGACGCGACTGCATTTGCGATCGTTGATTTGCCGCTCGCGGCCGGACCGCAGAAGCAAAAGAGAATCGGTTGTCGTTCAGCACGGGCCATCGTTTGCCTACCGCCTCTATTCGAGATTGAGCACCTGCTCACGAATCTTCTCGACGATCGCCTTCGAATCGACGACGAGCGACGTGATATCAGAGCTCTGGGCTTTGGATCCTGTCGTATTGATCTCGCGACCGACCTCCTGAAGCAGGAACTCGAGCTTCCGTCCGCCATCCCCGCCGCTCATGACCTTGCGGAACTGTTCGAGATGACTGCTCAGCCGAACCAGCTCTTCCGTAACATCGATCCGATCAGCCATGAGAGCAACCTCTTGGGCCAATCGCGCCGGGTCGATTTCGAGTCCCGGGGCAACGCGCTCGAGACGCGTTTTCAGACGCTCTTGAAACTGTACCGGGGCCTTCTCGGCCAATGCCCGGATGCTTGCCGCAGAACGATCGAGCTGTGCGAGTTGAGAGAGAAGCTCTTGCTCGAGCGCAGCTCCTTCGGTTCTCCGCATCTCGGCGAGCGCTTTCACCGCCGTGTCGACGAGCTGAATGAGGAGCGGAAGTTCATCCTCGCCGGCCGATTCGCCTGATTGGACCTCGAGGACCTCTCGCCGAAAAAGAATCGCAGGTATGCAGTCTGCCAGAGCGGATTTCTCCGCTACCCCGGCGATCTTCAGAGCTCGTTTGCTGATGTCGATGTAGGCGCGGAAAACATCTTCCCGAAATTGCGGCTCAACCGGTTGGACATTGAGCTCGGTGCGGGTTACGAGCACGTCCACCCTCCCGCGCTTCAGGACGGCGCGCACGGCCCGACCGATCTCCCCTTCAAAGCGGAGGTACGGCGGCGGAAGCTTGCAGTTGACGTCCAGAAATCGGTGGTTTACCGAGCGAGCCTCGACCTCAATCTGCACATTCCCAAGGGACCCGCGGGCCTCGCCGAATCCAGTCATACTGAAGAGCGCCATGTTCCCCCCGGGTTATTTGCCGAACAGCTGCTCGACACGTTCACGAAGCTGCGCTGTCGTCACAGCGACCGTACCGACTTCTGCGACAACGATTCCGGCAGCACAGTTCGAAAGAACGGCGGCCTGTTCCGGTGTCGCCCCGACCGCCAAGGCCAGTAAGAAGACGGCGGACACAGTATCGCCCGCACCCGAAACGTCGAAAACATCCTGAGCAACGGTATCGACCTCGACAACAGGGCTGTCTTTGTCACCCGCAGCGACCAGCACCATTCCCTGCTCCCCAAGCGTAATGAGCACCATCTCCGAACCCCACCGCTCTGCGAGAACGCGCGCCGCCTGGACCGCAGTCGCCCTGTCGGCAATCGCTATGCCACTCGCTTCGGATGCTTCCGCACGATTCGGTTTGATTATCGAAGCACCACGATACAGGGAAAAGTTGGGAGCTTTCGGGTCGATGAGCACCGGTGTGTTTGCGACACCCAGGACACCGGAGCCCAGCTCCTTTTGAATCGGGTCAATGACATCCGGACAGATGGTGCCTTTGCCGTAGTCCGAAACAATGATGCCCTTCACGGCTTGGAATTTCGATTTGAGAGCGGCCGACAAACCTTGAGCATAGTTCGCGCCGAGCGGCTTGAGCACTTCGTGATCGATGCGAACGACCTGCTGAGAGTGTGCGATGACGCGCGTTTTGACGATGGTCGAACGAGTTCGATCGACCATCATTCCTTCGACGTCGGCTCCGACGGTTTCCAGCATCTGCACAAGCATCTTTCCAGCGTCATCGTCTCCGATGACACCGCACATATGCACCTTCGCCCCGAGGGTAACCAGGTTTCGGGCGACGTTCCCGGCGCCACCAAGACGCCGATCCTCGGTAGTGACGTTTACGACGACAACTGGGGCCTCGGGAGAGATTCGGCTCACCTTGCCCCAGATGTAGTGATCGATGAAGATATCTCCGACAACCAGAACGGGTGTATTTTGAAACTTTTCGATGACGCTTTGAAGCGCTTGAGCATCATCTGCGCGGTGCTTCTGCTCGACGCGACTCATTGTCCTTCCTTCCGTTGGCTCATCTCTAACTTCGCTGCTCTGTCTCCGATCACTGAGCCCTCAATCGCAGTGTTCACATCCGAACGGGATTCCGCGTTAGCCCGGGGGGCGTGATAGGGCGGGCTGCCCGCCGGACGCCACTCCTTGTCCAGCATGTACTGGATCTCCCACAGCTTCGCGTATTTCATGAAGGTATAGTACCCCTCGATTCCGGCAACGACGAAACCGGCCATACCCTCCCGATATCCCTTCTTGAGCACGTAGAATTTCAGCATACGCAAAATCGGGTTAAGCAACAACGAGAGAACGCTGCTCCGCCCACCGGCCTCGAACTCAGCACGCGCGGCGATCGATGAGAACTTGTGCAGCCGCGAGAGCTGCTCATCCATGTTCTTATACGTGAAGTGCTGGAGCTCGCCGGGCAGAGTGCCTGTCTCGCCCTGCACAATGGGCTTCTCGTGCGGCTCGACACCACCCCAAGTAACAAGGTGTTTACGGAATACTCTCAGGCGATATTCGGGGTACCAGCCCCCCTTTCTCCACCATCGGCCGAGATAGAACACGACCCGGTTGACATAATATCCGGCGATAGCGCGCTGCGCTGTGGAGATCTCGTCCGATTCGAGAATGTTCAGGATGCTCTCGCGAAGCTCCGGCGAAACGCGCTCGTCTGCATCGATGTTAATCACCCATTCATGAGCAACTACCGTCAGGCCGAAAGCTTTCTGATCGCGGTAGCCAGGCCACGCTCGTTGAATAACCTTTGCTCCCATCGCCATTGCAATTTCGACGGTTCGATCTTTCGAAAAGGAATCGATGACGAGCACCTCATCACAGAAATCCAGGCTTCGGAGACAGTCTGCGATATGCTCTTCCTCGTTGAAGCAGATCACGAAGGCGGAGATCGGCCGGCGCGGCTTGGTACGGCGCCGCTCGTTCGTATCATCTTCAGGTGTCGTCGGTTGCGCACTCATAGTATCTCGTTGCGAGCTTCGGGATAATCGGCCGATTTCAGGACCCGTTCGGCTGATGCAAACAGCCGTTCGACCTGCGCGAGGACTGCCTCCGGCGGAATATCGCGCATGCATTGCGTACCTAAACCGGGACAGCGTCTTCGGTAACATGGCGAGCAACCGATTGTCGACTGAAGCACCAACTCCTCGCTGCCGTAGGGAGCAGACCGCTTCGGGCTGGTAGAGCCCCAAAGCGAAATCACAGGAATACCTGAGGCTGCTGCGATATGCATCGGCCCGCAATCTGAGCCGAGTGCAAACCGGGCACGCCGAAAAAGAGCCGGTAGCTCGGAAAGCGTCGTTTGTCGCACGAGGTTTATTGCCGGCAATGTTTCCTGTCCTGCCAGTATCTCGTTTGCGATATGTTCCTCTCCCGCTCCACCGACCAGCAGCGAAGTTATCTTGTATCTCGAGTGAAGGTCTACAATCACGCGGCGATAGTGCTCCGCAGACCAAAACCGGCTCGGCCAGCTCGAACCCAGGAGGAGCGCAGCGAAGCTCGCTTCCGCATCCGGGCCGTTTTGATATCGACCAAGCAGCGCAGAGATCCTTTCGTCAGCGTTTCCGCTGCTTGGAAGGTCGAACTCGAGCGGGCCCATTGAGGGAAGCGAGAGATAGTCGCCAAATTTGTGGTAGTGGTCGATCTTCGCCGAGAAGTTTTCGACCGGGCCGATATGTTCGTTATTGAAAATCCAATTGAGCTCTTTTGCGTTACGATAATGAAAACCGACTCGGCGGTTCGCCCGGCTCAAGTAGGAGGTCACACCGCTTTTGAAGTGGCGTTGGAGATCGAGCGTAATGTCGTATGTTGATGACTGTATCTGAACGATAAAATCACGATATCCGCGCAACCCTCGGCTCCTTTCGAAGACAACGACCCGATCGATCGCTGGATGACCTTCGACGAGTGGACGGCTGATTGGCTCGACTGCCCACGTAACATGCGAATCCGGCCACGCTCTCTTCAGCCGAACGGCGAGCGATAGCCCCCGCGTGACGTCACCGATTGCACCGAGGAGCACAATGAGAACCTTTTTGCTCATGCGGCGCCCCCAGGCGGAAGCCGCAAGCCCGCACGGAACGCTTCGTCCGCGTGCACGCCCACTCCATGCTTTTTCGTAGAACGGCACCAACGTTCGAACAGCTTCTCGGCAGCAGAGGCAAAGGCCGACTTCGAGACTACGGTTGCCTTATCGAAGTCGATCAACCAAACTTTCGTGCCGTCGCTCACGAGCACATTTCCAAGATGCAGGTCGCGATGAAATACTCCCGCCCGCAACATTTTGGCTGCTTCCAGGCCGGCCAGATAGCAATACTCCCCGAAGGCGCCGCCGAGTGCCCCATGGCTTCGCTCCCTCGCGAGATCGAGCAAGTTCTGTGCGCGCTCAATTTTTCCCGTAGCGATTGAACCTCGATACCAGCGTCCGAGAAAGCGCTTTTCGATCACGATGGCTAGTGGCTGAGGGACGCGCACTCCGGCATTCCGGAGAAAGCTGAGCACTCGATATTCCGCGAGCGGCCGATAGTCGATACAGCTCGGATCCGGGTTGAAAAAATCTCTCGTGACAAGCTTACTGAACCATCCGCCACGGCGATAGGCCCGAAAAACCGCGGACTCACCGTTCGGGAATTGATACATTTGGACCTCGGCTCTTCCCAATCCGCTGCTCGGGCTGGGGTCGGAACCGGTCTGCTTCTCGTGGAACGCGACGAATGCGCTTCGAAAGCGCTCGCGATCTGTCGGCACAAGAACGCTCAGCGCCGTGTCGTTAAATGCAAACACTTTCTCGCTCATCTCGATCCGCTGTCTCAAGAACTCGGTATACCGCGTCGAGCACCTGGTCCGCATGGAGACCAAGTTGACACGCGTGGGTGCCCGTGGGGCAGCTTTCGCCGCCGTGCCGACCGCACGGACGACAGCTCAAGCTTTCTACGCCCACTACCTCGTGAGCGACCTGCCAAGGACCGAAGCCAAACTCCGGAACGGTAGCACAAAAAGCCGCCACGACCGGCGTCCCGCAAGCAGACGCAATATGAAGCGGCGCGCTGTCGTTCGAAATAAGAATGTCGAGTTGCGCCACGAGTGCAATTGACACCATGAAACCCGTCCTCCCGATCAGATTGAGCGGTCGCTGCAGCATCAGTGCCTCGACCGCACGCCCCTGCTCGGAGTCATTCGGTCCGCCGAGCAGCAGCACGCCGAAGCCCCTCTCGGCAAGCTCGTCCCCGACCGCGGCAAATCCGCCTGGAGTCCAACGCTTCGTCGCCCAGACACTGCCGGGAGCGAGACCGACCAAACGTTTGTTGTCGAGCCCGGCCTCTCGAAGAATGCCGGCCGCGGTGTCCTCCGCGTCGTTCGTGATGCCGAGGCTCAGACGGCTATCGAGCTCGTCGAGATTCGCTCCGCATCCTTCAAGGATAACCAAATTTCTGAGTGCTTCGTGTGCGAGATGCGATCGTCGCACGCGCTGGTGATAGAGAAACGGAAGTCCAGCGTTACTGAAGCCGATGCGTTCCGGGATGCCTGAGAGAAAAAGAAGAAGAGCAGTACGCGAGGATTTGTGTAAACTGAGCGCGAGGTCGAAACGCAGGGCTCTGAGCTCAGAAGCCATCGCACGAAGCCCTCGCCATCCGCTGTGCGCTCCTCGCTTGTCGAAAACGAGAGCCCCGTCCAGCGCGGGGTGCGCCTCGAGAAGCGGTCGAGACTCCTTCGTCGTGAGAGCGAAGATTTCGGCCTTCGGATAGCGTGCGCGGAGGTTGGTGAAAACGGGAGTCGTTAGCACCACGTCGCCGAAAAAGCCTGTTTGAACCACCAGAATTTTCATGGCGACAGCTCCGGATGACCCGAGCGTTAGACTAGCGTCCGCAGCCACTCGACCTCGGCGCCGATTCCAGCGGGGAGGTCTACCTGCGGTTGATACTGAAAAGCGTTGCGCGCTCGTGTCGTGTCGGCGCCCGTGTGACGCACATCGCCGTTCTGTCGATTGCTGTACTGAATATTCGGCTTCCTACCGCAAAGATCTCCGATGAGCTTCAGGACCTGATTTACGGTCACGCGTGACCCCCCGCCAACGTTGTAGACCAGCTCGGGGGTGCTTGCTTTCGCAGCTGCGATGTTGGCCCGCACAATGTCCTTGATGAAAGTGAAGTCACGCGACTGTTCGCCGTCGCCATACACAGGGATCGGTTCACCGAGCAGCGTCGCTCTGATAAAGCGGTAGAACCCCATGTCCGGGCGTTGGCGAGGACCGTAAACGGTAAAGTAACGCAGGCTCGCCGTAGGAACTCCAAACTCCTTGTGATAGAGCACCATGAGATGCTCTGCAGCGAGCTTCGACACACCATAAGGACTCAAGGGGCGAGGAAGCATCGTTTCCGTTGTCGGAAGCGACTCCGCGTCGCCGTATACCGAGGAGCTCGACGCGTAAACGATCTTCTTCAGCGTTGGCGCAACTTCAGGAGCGCGGGCAGCTTCGAGCACCAGCTGGGTCGCGAGGATGTTATTTTGCGTATAGATTGCGAAGTCCTTGCCCCAGCTCGCCCGGACGCCCGCTTGCGCGGCTTGATGGAAAATATACTCGGCACCGGCGAACGTCTGCGCCAGCGGGAGGGTGAGCAGGTCGCCCTCGATGAATTGATACCGATTGTGTTCTCGAGCTTCAGCTATATTCATCAGCTTGCGCTCTTTGGGGTAGTAGTCGATGAAGCAATCAATGCCGATCACTTCGTGCCCCTCTTCGAGGAGCTGATCGACAATGCTTGATCCGACGAAACCCGCAGCACCGGTCACAACGCAACGCATAAAGAATCCAAAATCTATCCCACAATAAAATCGGCGGCGGCGCAGACGTCTTCGGCGATCCTGAGCTCAGGACCTACCGCGCTTACTGCCTTCGCGCGCTCTTTCTGGCCATCTCCCGTGAGGACGAGGACGCAACGCGAAGCAGGAATTCCGAGCGCTCTGCCGAAGAGAAGATCGAGCGTCTTGTCACCGATCATCCAACACTTCTCCGGGTCGAACGCCCACGGAAAGCTCGCGCTTCGAACCATTCCCACCTTGGGCTTTCTGCAATCGCAATTCTCGTCCGGGTGGTGCGGACAGTAGAGCACCAAGCTGATCTTTCCGTCCGGGTCCTCTGTGTGAAGCTGGCGGAGACACTCCTCGTTCGTACGCTCCACTGCATCGCGATCGGCCATTCCGCGCCCTATCGCCGACTGGTTGGTTACCACTACCGCACGGTAGCCCGCACGGACGAATTTACCAACGGCACGACCCGCGCCAGCGACAATCGACATATCTTCCGGCCGTACGGTGTAGCCTTGGTCGTGACAGAGCGTTCCATCACGATCGAGAAAAACGATATTTTCGCTCGGCATAACGAGCACCCGGCCGTAAGCTCCATCTTCAAGGGAACGCGGATGCTAGCAGATTTCTGCGGAATATAGAACCCTGAGACAACAGCTGAGACGAGAAAAACAGTGAGCGCCTTAGGGGGCTTACAGGCGATTCCGACTCCAGAGTGGGGCTGTGTAAGGGTCGCTCATCGCCTCTCAACGGCGCGCGGAAGCTCCGTTTGGCCAGTGTCGCAAACCAAACGGAGCTCGGGATGGGGCTACGCGGCGAACAGATTGAGCTGACTCGGCGGTATCGGCTTTTTCACGGGCAGAATCAATTTCTGCGGCGCAATCGCCTTCATCGCCTGATAGACGTGCTGATAGCAATGTGGGCGCAGCCAGAAAAACTGCTGATCGGCTGCAAGCTTCAGGGCTATCGGAATGTTCTTCAGCTGTTTTTCGTCGGCTTCGGAACCGGAAGCCAAGCACCCGAAAGTGACATAGTCAGCGTGGCGCTCGAGCATCTCAGCAAAGTCCCATGCGTCGCGCTTCGGGTCTCCATACGGAAGCATAGGTGACGCCATTAGGTTCACCCGTACACCTTGGCGCCGCAACCCCTCGGCGGCGACGAGCCGTTCACCGATTCGCGGTTTGCCAGGTGTATAGCGCGCAATCGCTTTCTCCGAGATGCTTTCAATCGGCATAGCAACCACCGCTCGTTCGCCCAGAGCCTTCAGCGCCGGCAGCACCGATATAATCATCGGCGACCGCGTCTGGAACACGACCATACCCGGAACGTAACGCTCCAGAAGCTCGATGCAAGCCATCGTCACGTCGAATTTCTTGTGAAGCGAAAGAAACGGGTCTGTGCTCGTTCCAAAGTAGACGACTGCCGAGCCGAGCTTTCCTTCTTTGTGAAGCTGAGAGAAGTGCGCCTCGAGCGCCCCTGCGTAATTCTCACGATGCAGATAGTACTTGCCGACCGGAAGTTGGTAGTCTCTCGTGTCACGGAATCGCAAGTGAAACTGATGCGGCAAGAACTTGGAAGAGACTGTCTCCGATCCATGCGCCGCCACGCCGGGCTGTTCCGCCGATGCGTCCGCCAAGCTTGCGTTCACGACCTCTTGTTTCGAAGACACATGAGTCGCTCCACTCGCGGGAGATGTATGGCCCGCCACTTTCGGAGTATGAACCGACAACGTGATTCCGTTCGGATACGTGTTTACGCAATAGATGACATCCGCATAGCTCGACCACGATGTCTGTAGGTCGGATACGTTCGGATCAAATCCTGCTGCGCCGCTGTCGCCCTGCGCCGTCGAAGGCGCACCGGCGGAAGTTGCTGCTTCAGATTTTCCACTTGCGGCACGCTTGCTCCGAGTGCGCGAGCTGCTGTTGCCCGTGTTGCTGCTCGCCCCATTCTGGCTGGACGGATCAAGCCGACTTGCAAGCGCTTCACGTTGGAACGGAAGATCAGCGCGTTCATCAGCTGCTGATCGGCTCACTGGGCTTCCCTGCCCTCCACCAACCCGTCCTTGACGGAGCTGTTCAGCAACCGTCTCTTCGTAGCGTTTCGGTGTTGCCATGTGACCTCTCCTTGAAAAAACTGCGATAACCAAATTCCGAACCTCACTCGCAGTATACCGCGCGCAACAAGCTTGGTTCAAGCGAATTAAACTATCATTCAGACGCAGCGAATGGTCATTCTATGCAAGATTTTCCGCTCGGAACGCTATTAAACGGGTTTTACGCCGATTTCACGCCCTTCCCTCGCCCGTATCAATCTTCGAACCTCGCAAAAGTTTAACCAGTTTGAACCTATCTAACGAAACTCTCATCCTACCGGATATGCGTGCAGTCATAAGTTGCAGCGCGCAGAATGACCGCAGGAGAAAACATCATGAGTTGCCATTCGAGCCCGAAAATATTGGTCGTCGACTACGTCTCACTGAACACTCACGGACTCGCGTTTGAGCTGTGCACCGCGTCACCGAGCACCCGTCCGCCGGTGCTCAAGCTCTTCGCCGGCAATGAAAATCGCTCGGTCAATCGCTTGCTCCGTTGCGCGTTGAGCTCTCCACCGGCGCTTGCGATGCAAACTTTTCTTCGGGCGTTTTCACACCTTCGAATCAGCAAAGACACGACGGTCGTGTTCGGTGCGAGGCATGACCCGCTTTCGCCACTCATTGAGCGACTTCCTGGAACACTCGGCGTGTTGGAGCTCCTTGCGGCCGAGGGATTTGGACGCGTGATTTTGCAAACACGCTCTCCTCTCGCCCTTCTCGCGGCCCCATTATTCAAAAGCCTGGGCGAACGCGGCCAGATCAACATGGGAATCGAGACGACAAACGATGATCTCGCAGCGCGAGTGACTCCGCACCTACCGAAGCCGACTGAACGTATAGCCGCGTTGCAGGCGCTGCAAGCAACGGGCATCCCGACATCGTTTCAGACGGCTCCGATCATCTGCAGAGAGCACGGACAGAATGAGCTTCCCGAGCTCGGTCGTTTTATCTTGAACACCCCTTGTGCCGTGCACGTTGTTGACCCCACCAGAATTCTCTCCGGACGCGGTGCACAAGCCTCAGTCGCAGAACGCCGACTTGTAAAATTCATGCGCGCAGACGGACACCGACTGCTCCAAAACGAGACACTCCGGTTGGAGCATGCGGATGAGCGCGATGGGGTCAAAGCAGCGTGAAACAGCGCCTTTCGGGCGTAATCGACCACGAAAGGGGCATCGCAACGCAGAATAGTTGGCGGCCTCGGACGGTCTAAGGGGGGGCATCCAAGCCCCGGACGGTCTTCCATTGAGCGCAAGGCTGTCCCGTTGTAAGCTATTACGTGACATGTCACGCACCCCAATGACTTCTCTGGACCGCTATTTCCATCCCGCTATGCGCTTCATTTGTCATCGACGCGTCCAGGCTCCGAGCTTCCGACCGGCCCCTCACTTTTTCAACCGTGCGCTGTGTGCGTTCGTTGCTCTGACGACTCTGTCCTTTGTCGCCTGCGCACCTTCGCGACAACCGGTTCCTCCCGGTGTTGTTCCGAAACCGAAGGCATTGTCGGTTACCGATGAGCAGTATGGCCACAAGGTGTTTCAAGAGCTCGCCGATCACTACGAACAGGACTACAATAATCCACGAGCTGTCGAGGTGCAGGACATAGTCGACCGGCTCAGCAAAGCTGCCGGCGCCGGCAGCGACCCCTGGCACGTTTATATCTTCAAAGACGCGACGGTGAAGAACGCCGCGGCTACGCGCGGGAACCACGTTTTCATCTGGTCCGGCATGCTCGACAGTACGAAAAGCGAGGCTGAGCTTGCCACGATTCTCGCTCATGAAATGTCACATGTGCTTGCCGGCCATACCGATCCCGATCCGAATGAAGAAACGAAGCGCCTTCTCATCGCCGTTGGTGCGATGGCCGCTGGAATTGCAGTCAGCGCTGCGACGCACAGCCCGAGCTGGGGTCAGAATGTCGGAGATCTCACCTCTTCGGTGACGAATGAGCTTGGAAACTCGCTGCTGCTCTACCCGTATTCCCGGGAGAAGGAGCTGGAAGCCGACCAGATTGGGCTTTTTTTGATGGCCGACGCCAAATACGATCCGCAGGCCGCAATCGAATTTTGGTCGCGAGCGCAGCATGATCCGGATATGGCCGGTAGTCTCAGCTTTCTATCGACACACCCTCCCGCACAGGATCGTTTGGCACACTTACAGGCGCTTCTCACCCAAGCAGAGGCGCGATACCACGGCATGCCGTATGCCGGCGATCGCACTCAATCCGTAGCCGTAACGAACGGACCCCAATCTAACCCGGTTCCTGTTGCCGCTCCGAACCGTGGCCACGAACCCTCTCCACGAACGCACCACGGGGGCCCTCCCCCCTCTTCGCCTGACGGCGATTCGTTTGCATTTGGTTCTGAAGCGCCGTCATCGTCACTCGGGCCGCCCGCTGCTTCGCCGACAACACGTTGGACCGCTAAAGCGCAGAGAAGCTATGTTTTCGAGAAGCCGACCGCGAGCGCCAAAAAGCTCGGGGAGCTTTCCCGTGGCGCGCGAGTTGAGGTTATCGGAGCGCAGGGAGCTTGGCTCGAAATCGACCAGCCCGATCATGGGTTCGTTCAGCGAGGGTCGTTCGAACAGGAGTAGAAGTTGCGCCGTCCACGCGGCCGTCGAGTAGCGCACATCGGCGGCCTATGTAGGATCAGCCCTACAAACGGGCGTGCCAGCTTTCCGCAAGAGGAAGCTCCCACTTTCCAGATTTGAGCAGCGCAAGTGATGTCACCGAATTGTCGAACACGATGGTCCCATCATGGACGACACCCTTCTGTTTCAGGTCTTTGAACGCCGCGCGCGTGACAGATTCGATCGACTCCCCATCGCGATAATAGATCTGCGCGAAATCAGCTAAGTCTGCGCCCACGCTGTTTACAATTGCTTTCACCCCACGAAACATCGAGTCGATGGAGCAGCCCGAAACCTCACTCACGTTGGGGTCGGCCGCGATGATCAAGAAACGGTCATACATCAGCGTACCGTCCCCTGCGACACTCTTACCGTGCGCTTTCCATTGCCCGGTGAACTCCTTCAGAGCTTTCTCGATAGCGGGGCGATCCGTCTCCGCAAGGCTGGTGCTCAGCGCGAACACCCAAACTTTCGAGTCGGCAGGAAGTGTGGAAAACAGGTCGACAGACATAAAGCCAGTGTTAGATTGCGAATGGATATGATCAAAAAAAGCTACGAATCACGGCATCAACCGTCTCAATTGGACGTTCTATGAGGATAGCACATCGACTGCCAACTGAACATTCCCCCTGGCTATCGCGCCGACGACTAAGCCTGCAGCGAATGCTATTCGTCGGGCTTCTTCTGCTTTGCTCACTCGGCTGCCGCAAACCCGCGGAGCACCCGCTGCCGACACCCTCTCCACCCCTGCCGTCGCCGACACCGGAAACCATCTCTGACGGCGTGGTCATTGACACATCGAGTGAGGTAATTTCGGTCCGCTCACACGGTGAAACCATTCGCGAGTTTCATAACGCGGCGTTCGGATCTTCCGGCGTGGGACGGAAACACAAGCGCGGCGACCATATCACGCCCTTAGGTCGCTTCCGCATCACGGCGATCAATCGGACGTCGAAGTTCAAGCTCTTTCTTGCGCTCGGCTATCCGAATCAGGACTACGCGGAGCAAGGGCTGCATGAAGGGGTCGTCAATCAATCGCAACATGATGCGATAGTTGCCGCGCTCGCAAAGGGAAGCGCCCCTCCGCAGGATACTCCGCTTGGAGGGGACATCGGAATCCACGGCATCGGCAGAGGAAGCATCGAGATTCACCGTTCGGTGAATTGGACCGACGGGTGTATCGCTCTCGACAATGAACAGATCACCGAGCTTGTGGGGTTCGTGAATGTGGGAACCGAGGTATTGATTCGCTGATACTCTTAGAGCCTTGATTATTTAGGCGATATCGGTGCTTGACGAGCGGGCGGCAGTAAGCTCGCTGTCGCCGCAACGCTCACCGGGATACCGTCGCCACGTCCGATCGCTTCGGCAATTTTTTGCTCGTCCAGAACCACACCCTCGCCTGCCCGCTCGCGTATGAGCGCGATCCCTTCTTCGACCGAGATCCTGTGAGAGTACTCGGCAAAATCATCTTCATCCTCTTCCAGCGGCGAATGTACTTCAATGAACAACTGTCCGCTGTCCCATCCAACCTTGAGCGGTTGGTCGACAAAGGTAACCGGTGTGCCGACTTCGGCCATGCCGAACAGCTGCTCAATATCGTCCGGATACATGCGCACACAGCCGTGAGTCACGCGCATACCGATTCCATTCTCCTTCGCCGCATCCGTGCCGTGTATCAAGTACCCCGGAATGCCGAGTCGCAGCGCGAAATGCCCCAGCGGATTCTCCGGCGTTCCGCCAGGGATTACATCCGGAAGCGGATCACCTTCTTCCGCATGCTCGGCCTTGATTGACTCCGTCGGACGCCACGCCGGCTCTTTGTCCTTCTTCACGACCTTGGTCTTTCCGAGCGGAGATTTCCAATCCATGCGACCAACACTGATTGGATAGGAGTAGACACGTTGCGCGCCACCGTCTCCGCGGCTCGGGTAATAGTAAAGACGCAGCTCAGCGAGATTGATCACGATTCCCTCGCGCGGAGCATCCGGCAAGATGAACCGCGTCGGGAGGAGAACCTTCTCTCCGGGCGCGGGAACCCAACGGTTTATGCTTGAATTGCTTTTCACGATTTCGTCGTAGCCCAAGTCGTTTCTCCGAGCGATATCGACAAGGGTATCGTCGGTCTTGGCTTCTGTGCTTTTCACCTCACCAACAAGGTCGTTCCGGTTCGCATCAGTCAGCAGGAAAGACTCCGCGGACGCTGCGGGTGGAAGCGTCAGACAGAGCATCACGATCAGAGCGGCGACTTGGCGCTTCATAGGGCTCCTTAATTCAAAACATTAGATTCGTGGCCCGGCTGTGACGGACAGGGGCGCAGCAGAACGAAAGAAGCGGCGGTGTTCCGTCAGTGCTCGCTTTTCTTGGCGCCTTCCTTCCCGCCGGATTTCTCGGCTTTCTTCTCTTTGCCCTCCGCCTCACCGGGCACGACTTTCGGCTTCTTCTTCGGCATCTGTAGATCACGCGGGTTGACCTCGCCAATGATCAGGAACACCCCTTCGGCATAAGCAATATCGCCTTCGGAGACGTATCGGATACCCACCCGGCGACCGGGTTCGATGTCCTTGAGCTCGATGCGTTTTCGTTGCTCACGAAGGAGCGTGCCGGCATCCAGGTAGAACGTGCGTCTCGGGCCTACGCCTTCGAGGGGACGGACGTAGATGAAACGCCCTGCGGGGTCTAGCTCGACGATGCGGCCGAGATACAGGCCGCTCGTCGCAAGCAATTCCTCGACCGGCTCGCCCTTTTTGTCGGCTTTCTGTTTCGGGCTCGGCTCCTCGGCCCTTAGCGGGCTCACCGGGAGGAACAACGAGTAGCCGACGAGAAATACGCAGAGACCTACAACACGTGCGCGACGGAGAAATTGAGTCGATTGATACCTCGAAAGTACTCGAGCGGGAAGGTAGCCGAACACTGACATCAAACAGGACTTTTCGAGATACCGACTCATGAATCAGAGCTCAGTCAGCCGCTCACCCCGGATTTAATCATCAATGCGGGCCCACCGGGTTCAATCCGGGTTAGGCCCAAACCGAATCAGTCTCTCATCGAAGGGTCGGTCCACTTTCTCGTCACTTCCGGCTCTTTTTTTCCGAGCCGATGGAAAAGCGGGATGCCGATCAAAATGGCCATGCCGATGATGAAGAGTGCTGCGGCGATTTCGAGCAGGTAATCGTATTTCAAGGCTGGGACCGGTCAAAAACGTTTTGCGCTACTGTAACACCTCTTGGTGCTCCCGAGCACGGGGAAAGCTAGGACTTGACGAGCGTGAGACGGGCTCGCGACTTTTCGACATCGTGCCCTACCTGTTCCTTCAAGGCAGCACGCAGCCGCGAACGCACCCCTTCGGGCACTTTGACTTCCGCAAGGGACTTCGCCATTTCGACGATGTGCTGACAGTCCTCGACGAGAGAATTGCACGCGTCGCACTGATGGACGTGTTGTTCGAAGCGGCCCACCATACCGAGCGGCATCTCGCCGTCGATATAGCTGTCCAGCAGCTCCTCGATCTCAGAGCATCCGAGGGCTCGGCGCTCTAAAAAGGTCTTGTGGTCATTGTCCATGCTTCGCAGGCTCCAAATCTCTCGGGCAAACCACCCTGCAACTACCGATACTCCCAACTGCTGAACCCTTCGAAAACGAGGCTAAGAACATTACCAACGCAGAACCATGATGTATCAGCCCGGCGTAAACCGGGCGCAGAAATATGAGGTTACGACGCCCCGAGCCGACAAAAGGATTCTTACTCTTTAATAATCAACATTTATCGCTAGTTACGTGTCCGAATTTCGGTCGTCGCCCGAGCTACAACGCTTAACATGGGTCGACCGGCCAAAACCGGAGAGTCTGTCCTTGGCGGACGGACACGACGGATCGTGGGCCCCTCAGGAGGAAGAGCGGTAGAGAGGAAGGAGGCAAGGCTTACTGGACGAACTTATAGCCGACGCCGTGCACCGTTACGATATGCTTCGGTCGCTCGGGAAGCGTCTCGACCTTGCTCCGTAACCGAGCAATGAAATTGTCCACCGTTCGTGTAGTCGGATAACTGTTGTAACCCCAAACCTGGTCGAGCAACTGATCTCGAGTGACAGGCACGTCCGGTTGCCGTGATAGAAAGCGGAGAAGCTCGAACTCTTTCGCGGAGAGCAGGATCTCCTTCCCGCTTCTGCGTGCACGATACGTCTTGAAATCTATTTCAACGTCGCCGAACGCGAGCTCGTCAGACGAAGCTTCCGGTTCGGGTTTGACTGCTGTGTCTTTCAGGAGCTGATAACGCCGCAACACGGCTTTTACACGTGCGAACAGCTCACGCATCCCGAACGGCTTCGTGAGATAATCGTCCGCACCGAGCTCGAGCCCGACGACTTTGTCGACTTCGCTGCACTTCGCGGTGAGCATGATGATCGGAGTTGGATTTTGCGCCGCGCGAATTCGGCGGCAAACCTCCAAGCCGTCAAGCCCGGGCATCATTACATCGAGAATGACGAGATCCGGTTTCTCGGACTCGAAGACTTCTAGCCCGCTGATACCGTTATCGGAGAAGACCACCTGATAGCCTTCGAACGCGAGGTTATCGACGAGTCCGGTCCGTACGGCGCCTTCGTCCTCAATGATGAGTATCTTCAGGCTTTCTTGCTGCATGACTTCTGAGATTGAGCACTCCACTTCATTAAGATAGCCGACAGACCCGCTCGAATTCAATAGAGAATAAGCGTTCTAGCTGAGCCGCGGCCGGTTCCCCGATTGGAAAAACCGTCCGCAGACCGCTTCGCCCTATAAGAAACACGGTCTAGAGGAAGCTCCGATAGAGCAGCTGAGTCTTCCCGAGCCCCTTCAGCCAGTACCAGATGCTCGAATCCGGTACCTCGGCGAACATCGAGAGCAGGCCGGGCCCCTTGGTCGGTTTGATGATTTCTGGCTCTGCTGAATCACCGATCAGCTGAAGCGCAATCTTCGCAGCTTCGTTTATCCCACCGATCTCGTCGATCAGCCCCAGCTCCTTCGCTTGGTCTCCGAGAATGATCCGTCCGTCCGCAAACTTCTTCACCTGCTCGACCGGAATGCCGCGCGACTGAGAAACGACTTTCACGAATTGACCGTACGTATGGTCGATCAGCTGCTGAAGATACTCGCGGTCCTCTTGATTCGTTTCACGAAACGGAGAGCCCGTGTCCTTAAGCTTACCGCTCTTTACAATCATCATCTGGACACCGAATTTGTCGAGCAGACCTTTGACGTTCGGGCTCATCATGATGACCCCGATTGAGCCCGTAAGCGTGCTCTCATTCGCGACAATCTTCTTGCAACCGGCTGCAGCGAATAGCCCTCCCGAGGCGGCAACCGTTCCGAGCGAGCACACCACCGGCTTGAGGGGCGTCTTTTCGTTTGCGGTCTTGATCGCGCGGTACATCTCCTCGGACGCACCGACAGCGCCTCCTGGTGAATCGATTCGAACGACGACAGCTTTGAGCTTCGGATTATCGAGCGCCGTCTTCAGTGATTTCTCGAATTTCTCAGAAGTCATAATCTCGCCGGTGATTTCAACGACTCCGACGGCATGCTCCGTTTTCACGGCAGTGCTTCCAAGCTCGTCGTCGGATGCGCCCTGTCTCAACGATACGATCACCATCCCAACGCAGAGCGCGGCCGCGAAGGAGAAAGCGATCAACACCGCGAACATTCCGAGCAGATATTTGAGAAATTTTTTTATGGTTTCCATAAACCTTTGAAAAAGTGAGACCACATTTCAGCCGCTCGACCCGCGCGGGGGCCGAGCTCCTTACCTAAGATGGTCTAAGCTCCCGGGTCGACGTAAGTATTTGTATACGAGACCGATGCCGAGCTGCGCCACCATTTGCTCACCGAACCTTTCCACCGTGAGCCTGAAACCGCAAGCGTCTCACGCATCGGATCCCGCGGCCTCAAGAAGCGCTGAGAAACCGTCGATATAACCAGGGTTAAGGGTTTTCTCCGCGGCGCGCGTATGGTCCTCGACCCTACCCCATTGAACAATACGTCCGGTCCGAGGACGCTCAGCATCCCCGCGCGCGAGATCATCCCGCAGGTCCAACCCGCGATCTCGATCGGAGAGGTCCTCCGTCTGAGCGTCCGCTCAAACAACAACGGCGAGGGACAGCTCTATTTTCGTGGGCTCCTCATCTCGGCGAAGCTGCCTCCGGATCTCGAGTCCGGAGACAAGATCTACGCTCAGGTCACTGAGGCGGATAACCAGCTCATTCTGAGAATATTACAGACAAATCCGAGTGAGCTGCCGGAGCTCTCAGCCGCCCAGCCTCAGCTGTCGGCGTCCGCGCAGAATCTCGTCGCAAGTCAGCTCGGTGACCTCGTCAGAGAGACACTTGTTCAGCTCACCGAGCTGAGAAACGCCGCACAAGCCGCCGCCACGGCGGACGCACAGCCCCTTGTCGCAGCAGAGCAATCGTTCGCCAAAGCCGCAGATGTGCTGGCCGCTGCCTTTGATCGTCTCACCGCGAATCTCGCGACCTCCGAATCGCTCACGGATGCGGGCTCAGCTCAAGCGCAGCTGATGCAAAACGTGACCGGTAAGGCTGTCATTACGCTGCGCAACGCGGCCACGGAGCTGCGCCAGATTGCAAACGGAAATCTCCCTGTACGTGGACAGCAGTTCATCGTCGACCTCGAATCCGAGCTCCAGAGCTTCCTCGAGGAAGGCGTCAAAAACAATATCCTCTCGAAGAAGCATCTCGAATCACTCATCGCTGGAACACAGCAAGAGCTACGCGCCTCTCGCCAACCGGCGATTCGTGAACGCGACGCGCTCACCGCAACCCTACGCGACTTGGAGACTGCAAAGGAGCAACCGGAGAAAGGCCTCTCGAAGCTCCAGCAGGCGGCGAATCGCCTTGCGGAGGTCGTCGCCGGCACGCAGCTCAAGCTCGATCGCCTCGACCCGAAGGCCAAATCCGATCTCGAACAGATCGCATCGCGACTCGAGCAGCTTGCGAACACGCAGGAAACGCTCAATCAACTCAATCCGATGATGCAGGCGCTCGGCGAACCCGCGCTGATCTTGTTTCCTTTTCTAGCCCATGGGCTCCTCAACCACAGCGAGCTTTCCTTCGAGTCGAGCCTGGACCGAAAGAGTCTCGGGGGCGGCATAGACGATGACGAAGACAGCTTCGACAACACGCCATTCCAACGCATTCAGATCAGTGTGCCCCTGCCCGAGATCGGAACCGTTCACGTCGACGTAGCGCATCGGAACGAAGAGATGCTCGTTCGCTTCACGATCGCAGACAGCGAGGCGAGCGATTTCATCAAAAATCGCTTAGATGAGCTGTCCGCCATATTGCGGAAGCACCAATTCACCAAGCTGGACCTAAACACTCACATCGGACCGCCTGAGTCGACCGTTCTTCCCCTCCCAGATGTCTTTCACATGCCGAAGACCATCGTTGCCTGACGCGCAGGCTCTCCTTGCCAACACTCGGCGAATTCCTTAGCTTAACGTGACCCGTTGCGCCCTCGTGTGCGCCCCGTTTGAACCGAAAGGTACTGTGGAAGATCTTCGAATATTGACTGGTTGGTTGGAGCGCCGCTCCTCCTGTGCGCTTGCAGCAGCGCTTTTCGTCCTTTCGTTCTTTCTTTACCTCATACCGGGAGGCTCGGCGCCGTTTTTCACACGCGGCGAAGCGCGAGAAGCTCTCGTGGTTCGGGCAATGCTCGATCAAAATAACTTCATTTTGCCGCTCCGCAACGGCGTTGACATCCCATCCAAGCCTCCGCTGTTCCACTGGCTCGCAGCATTTCTTTCCAAGCTCTTCGATTCGCGAGCCGAGCTCCTCCTCCGTGCGCCCACAGCTGTCGCGGCCGCACTTCTACTTTCAGCATTCTTTGTTTTCGCCGGTCGACGCCTGACAAGACCTGCGGCCCTCTCTGCATCGCTGATTCTCGCAACGAGCCTGGACTTTGTCCGTGCAGCGGCGGTGACCCGCGTCGACATGACGTTTGCCTGCTGGGTTACGCTCGGAACGTGGTGTCTTTTTGAGCTCGTTGAAGCGTATCACAAAAACCGTCGTACTGATTGGCCGCTTCTTCTGATTGCGTCCGTTGCGCTTTCTCTTGCCGTCCTGAGTAAGGGACCTGCCGGGCTTGCGCTACCGTGGGTCGTCGCAGGGCTCTACACTTTGATTCGCTTGCCGTTCCGCCAGATCCCGTGGCTCGCCGTTATCTGCTCGGTCGGATTGAGCGCTGCGATCGCTTCGTTTTGGTATGTCGCCGCTTACCGGCAGGGAGGACAGGCGTTTCTTGATGTCCACCTGATGCGTGAAAACGTGGCGCGAGTCGTCGGAATGAAAGATTACGAGACCGGACACAAGGGAAATCCGCTCGAGCTTCCTCCGATGCTGCTCATCGGTTTGTTCCCATGGAGTATCTTCATCGTCCCAGTTATCGCACGCCTCTATCGGAAACGTCGGGAGATGTTTTCGGGCGAGGCCCCTGCGGAGCTGTTTGCCGCCATCTGGGCTCTCTTCTATCTTATATTTTTTGCGCTCGTTTCGAGTAAACGAAACGTCTATTTACTTCCAAGCTTCTCCGCTTGGGCATACCTGCTCGGCGCCGAGCTGACTGCGCTGGCGGACCGGAGCGCCGCCGGGAGGCGTTTCGCCAACGCACTCTTCATGGCGTTCCTCACGATAGTCGGAATAGCTGCCGTTCTTGTAGCAGCGAGCTTTGTTTATCCTGTGCTCAGTATCGCGACAGCGCATTTGAAAACAGCGGAGCTGAAAGTGGCCGAGGTCGCTCTTTCGGGGTTACAGCTTGCGCTTCCGTTTCTCGTATTAGCCCTCGCACTCGCGGGCGCTGCACGGAAGTATTACGTTCGCGACCAGTTCTTCGGCACCGCAATTTATCTCGCCTTTGCGGTAATCTTGCTTTCCGCGAGCGCACAGCTGTTTGTGCTTCGTCGCGTCGCCTACTTCGAAAGCCCCGAGTCATTTATGACCTCAGTCAACGCATCGCTCCCCCGAGGGCTTCCGCTCTATCAGTTCGATGATAACTATTATGCGGCGAATTACTATGCCGATCGCGACGTTATCCAGATTGACAAACTGCCTGAGCTGACAGATCAGCCGTATGGGTTTATGATAGCCGCCGAATCCACCCTGCCTCAAGCACGAAGCGTTTTGGGTCAGCTCGAAACATTGGTCGAGAGCTCTACACTCAATGTCTACGGCAAGGACCGATTCGTGTTTGTCCGCTTCCGCGGAACGAACTGATCCGCCCCATGGACTCCAGAACTCGGCGCTCCTCACGTTCCCGTATGAGAAAGTTTTCCTACGCAGCTCTTTTCGCCCTGTGCCTGTCGGCGCCGATCATCCCGCAAATGGTGAGCGAGACCACCTATTACACAAGTTTCGCTGCAAACTTTCTCTTCCGGAACAATCTCCACGAGGTCGTTCCCTCCAAGCTGTATCGCTCCGCCGAGATGAGCCGAGAGGATCTGAAAGACACGATTTCGAAGTATGGAATTAAAACGGTGGTCGATCTTCGCTTGAATGCGGACGATGCTGACAGCACCGGAACCACAGAAGAGCAAGCTACTGCGGCAAGCGGCGCAAAATATGTTCACATTCCTCTTTCGAGCGCCCGGGCGGACCAAGGGGATAAGCTGCTGAAGCTCCTTGACACGTTCAAGAGTGCAGAGACCCCAGTCTTAGTACATTGCACCAGCGGCACACACCGGTCGGGTATCGCATCCGCGCTCTGGTTGCTCGAGCAGGAACATAAGCCCTACGACGTGGCGGCCGAACAATTTTCAGCGCGTTACGGGTTTTTCGAAGTCGAGCGCAAGATGAAAGCGCTGATGCAGGGAAAACCCACTTTGGATATTCTGCTCAGACAATTCCATGCCGATGAGGTCGACGGCAAAGCGACTGATATCCGTTCCTGGTTGGAACAGGCAGCGATCGCAAAGCCCATTCCCTCCCCGTCCGCACCCCAAGAGTAGTTCCTCTTTCATACAAGTTCGCAAAAAAAAACCGGGGCTCACAACGGAACGCTGTGAATCCCCGGCTTGTATGCTGTCAGTACCGAGAGGCATCCGACAGCGGCACTCTGACTAGCGCGCTTCTAGTACCGATAATACTCCGGCTTGAAAGGCCCTTCTGTAGAAACGCCCAGATAGTCGGCCTGCTTCTTCGTCAGCTTGGTCAGCTGGACGCCGAGCTTACCGAGGTGCAGCCGAGCGACCTTCTCATCGAGCGCTTTCGGCAGAACGTGGACGCCGACAGTGTGCTTTCCTTGCTCGGTCCAGAGGGCGATCTGTGCGAGCACCTGGTTCGTGAACGAGCAGGACATGACAAAGCTCGGATGTCCGGTCGCGCAACCGAGGTTCACTAACCGACCGCGAGCGAGCAAGATGATGCTATTCCCGTTCGGAAGTGTGAACTTGTCGACCTGCGGCTTGATCTCCGACTCGGTGACACCCTTTGTCGAGGTCAGCCAAGAAACATCGATCTCGGAATCGAAGTGACCGATGTTGCAGAGAATCGCGTGGTCCTTCATTTTGCTCATGTGCTCGCCGGTAACGACGTCGCAGCATCCGGTCGCGGTCACGAAGATGTCCCCAACCGGAGCCGCTTGCTCCATAGTGACCACTTCGTATCCTTCCATTGCAGCCTGAAGCGCAATAATCGGATCGATTTCGGTGACCATGACACGGGCGCCGAGAGCGACCATCGCTTCAGCGCATCCTTTACCGACGTCTCCGTAGCCGGCAATCACGACGACCTTTCCGGCAATCATTACGTCGGTGGCGCGCTTGATTCCATCGCCGAGCGACTCGCGGCAACCGTAGAGATTGTCGAACTTCGACTTCGTAACCGAGTCGTTGACGTTAAACGCCGGGCACTTGAGGAGGCCCTTTTCGTGCATCTGATACAGACGGTGAACTCCGGTGGTCGTCTCTTCGGAGATACCCTTGATGTCGTTGAGAAGCTGCGGATATTTTTCGTGCACGAGCACGGTCAGGTCACCACCGTCATCGAGGATCATATTCAGGTATTTGCCGTCCGAGAACTTCAAGCTCTGCTCGACGCACCACCAATATTCCTCTTCGGTTTCGCCCTTCCACGCGAATACCGGGATACCGGCAGCTGCGATTGCGGCAGCCGCATGATCCTGAGTCGAGAAGATGTTGCAGCTCGACCAGCGAACTTCAGCGCCGAGCTCGACCAATGTCTCGATGAGCACTGCGGTTTCTACAGTCATGTGCAAGCAGCCTGCAATGCGGGCACCTTTCAGCGGCTTCTTCGCGCCATACTCTTCACGGAGCGCCATCAGTCCGGGCATCTCTTTTTCCGCGAGCTCAATCGCTTTGCGGCCGGACTCGGCGAGGGAGATATCTTTTACTTTGTAGTCGTGCATTGGGCTCTCAGTAGTATTGCGGGTTCGTACACTCATTTGAGCAACTGTAGACATGACGCTTGTGTTCCTTCTGACTTACTTAATGGCAATGCTAATCGACAACCGCAGGACGAGCGAGCAAACTCGCTGCCGAGCCGCGGGCAAGGCTTTATTAGATGAACCGGACCCCCAGCACAAGGGCTGGAAATCCCGCTCAGACCCTCAATCGGCCGGTGGGCGGTGTTCTCTATCAGCTTCTACGGTATTACTGGCAGATACGAGCCTTCCAGGACCCGTTGCAGAGCATCCGGCGAAAAAAGCCCTGCTCAGCCCGGGCCTCCTCGACTGTGCGGATCTGACGGACATTTTCCATCTGCGACGAGCGCACGTCGCCCGTTCCGCGTGTGCGTCCGGAGGGTGTTGAAAAGACGGCGAAAACAACGAGCAGGACAGCCGAAGCCCCGGCCACGGTTTTGAGGCGAAGAGTGACTTTCGCATCCGAGTCCGGGATGTCTCGCGACCGCTCGCGCTCGGAATTATTCTCGCCACTTTCTTTGGGCGTGGGCGGCGACGAGTCGACTCCGGACGCTTCCGGCGGTCGTGAGCTGGAAAGATTGAGATTTTTGAAATTACGCGAAAAGTCGGAATTGTCCTGATCCATATCCGGCCACCGAAACGCACACGAACCCCAACCGGAATACGCCTAGCCGTGCTCCGTTATAGATCTGTTATGGCGACTCGATTGAATGTGTGCGGAGCGACCTGCCCGAAATGTGTGAGCTGCGCGCCTGAAACGACTCACTTTTTACGCGGATTGGCCATCTCCGGGTGCTCGAGCTCTTTGCGTTTTCGCCAAGCAAGGTCGGTCCGATAGAGAAACGCGAGGATCTCGGCGACGGCCCGATAGGTCTCTTCTGGAATTTCGTATCCGAGATCGAGCTTCGACAGGATATCTACGAGCGCATCATCACGCTTTACGGGGATGTTGTGCTCTTCCGCGAGCGCGAGAATTCGTCGGGCGATCTCGCCTGCACCGGTAGCCACAATCTTCGGCGCTCGATCACCTTCAGCGTACTGTAGGGCAACTGCCTTTTGGCGCTTCTTCGGCTCGCCCGGCGTGTTATCGGTATCGGAATCGTTCACAGAATCTTCACCCATCGCTCCTCCATCCTCCAGCGGAAACGAACCTCCCGAGCGGAAAGAGCGCAGGCAACAAAGACACAGCCGGGCTGCGTCGCTCGGCGCACCGACGCGTGCCGAGTGTTTTAGACTCTCCAGCCTCCGGAGCGCGGAACCGTTTCCTCTTCATCGCCGAAGAGCAGCCGATTGCTGCGCTGATAATCTTCGAGCGCTTCAGCGAAGCTGAGCGTCGCTCGTCCCACGTATTGATTCATGAAATAGCCCGCCGAGCAGCGTGCGTGCTCAAGCGCCCTGCGAAGGTCCCGGTCGACAGGTCCAAGCTTGTCTCCATTGTCCAGAAACGCCTGCCGAAACATTCGAACCAGATCCTCAGCGGTTGTCGAATCGTCCCACGCGAGGTGCTCGATGACCCGATGGGCGCGAGAGCGGCGGCCCTCTCGCAGCACGATAAATCGCGCAACGAACGCCGTGCGTGTCGCAGCACGGTGTGCTGCCGGATCGATCTCGGTCTTTTTCAACCGGGCGCTAATGTGCGTATGCACGGGGTGATGCTCTGCGTGTTGCTCTGCCACAGACTTGTTCCTTCTTAACCCAAGTTTTCCTGCCGACCGCTTCGTGCGAAGCGGTGCTTCAATCTTCCCTAATTGCATCACTCGTACAAACACGAGTAATCGGCTAGGGTTAGACTTATAATCGGCACCCACCACCATTTCCTGAAGCCAATCCGTAACGGCCCGCCGGTCCGAAGCAGTGCGCTTCAGGCCGTTCCTGCTAAAAATTTCTCGTGTTAGTCCAGCCGGTTGCCGATGGACCACAGAAACCGAAAACTTTCCGGACTGGTTTCGAATCTCAAAACGTGATGAATTAATCGAAGGCCGACGGCAGTTCTAACGGACCGGTATCTATACAAATTTCTAGGCGGGGCGGTTGCCCGCCGCGGGGTAGCTCAGCGAACGGGGGAGAAACAGATGCAAGCAGAAGAACGAATTGGTGGGCCGAGCGTGAAAAATGCAGGATTCGAAAAGACTCTTCGTGTCGCGCAGTCTCTTACACGCACAGGCGCGCTGGCTCTGCTCGCCGTCCTGGCTTTCAGCCGACCCGCTTCAGCGCAGGTCGTGATCAGCACGGGCATCCAAGAGATCTACGACGACAACATCTTTCTCGAAGACGACAAGGGCGTTCCACCGCCGTTCGTCGTCGACAGCCAGCTCGGGGACCCCAACGCGAACGTCATTCCGCCGAAGCAGGTCAACGGACATCCGGATGAAGACTTCCTCACCGATCTCTACGTCGGTGTCTCGGGCGCTATCCCTCTGACACCGGCGCTCAAGACATCGGCCGATGTAAAAGTCGGTGCGATCATCTTTGCCGACAATTCCAACCAGAGCCGGATGACTCTCGATTCGACGCTCGACGTGCTCACCGAGAAATCGCTTCTTCCGGACCCGTATTACGTCGAAGCGAAAAACGTCGTGCAATCCCGAGCGAGCGATATAACCGCGGCAGACGGCACAGCGACCCGCCAGTCGCAAACGATGATCACTTCGCTGCAGCTCGGCGTTCGCGACGTGAAGCTCGGAACGGACACGAAAGCTGCGCTTGGCTACACGTTCGCCTACAACGATTTCCTAGGCGATTTCACCTTCAGTAACTCCGATGAAGAGGACCTCGGGCCATTCGCCAATCGCGTGAAGGTTCGCGGCTCCGACTACATAACGAATGGCCTCGACGGGACAATCGATCACACTCTCGCCACCAACCTTGACGGGGGTGTCTTTGCGGGCGTGACCGAGTACACATTCACAAACGTCGAGTCGAACGACCTGCAAACGACACAGGATGAATCCGACCTCGACCGACTCGAAGCGGTAACCGGGCTGAAGTCGACCTATCAGGTGAGCCAACAGGTTTCTGTCGGCGGTTCAGCGGGTGTGAACTACAGTCATCTGAACAACCGGCCGGATGATGTGACCGTTACGGTCATCGACGAGAACGGAGTTGCAACCGAGGTGTCCCGACCCGGACAGCAGAATGACACCTCGTTCATCTTCGGCGCAAACGTGAACTACGTTCCGGACGTCACTTCGTTGCTTCGCCTCGCGGTGGACCAAACTCGGAGCACGGATGTCGACGGCAATCAGCTCATCACACGTTCCGTCAGCCTTGACGGCTCGAAGGCGTTTGGGGATCGATGGAAGCTCGCGGCCGGTGGGAAGTTTCTCCAGTTCAATGTCGGCAGCTCCCTCAGCCGACCGACCGAACGATATGAGTTCACGCTCTCGACTCAGTACAGCTTGACCGAATCAATTGCGCTCAGCGCGGGATGGAACTACGTCGACCAGTCGACGGACAAAGACAACCTCAGCCAGCGATTGGTCTATGCGAGCGAAGATTACACGGGTAACCGGTTCTTCATCGGGTTGACCGCGGGCTTGGTCGGCACGAAGAGCTGATCCTAAGACACCCCCCTCAATTGATCCATCGGTCGTGACCTGCTAAAAAGCAGGCGCACGACCATGGATTTTCCCGATTCAAAAACAAGCTCCTCAACCGGTTCGGCCGTAGTTGAGCTACCGCAAGGCCCTCGACTCGGCATGAGCGGACGCGCGCTTGCGAAGGAGATCTTTCGCGCTCCGTCGCCTGAAGAGTACGCTGCGGAGCTGCCTGCACAAAGTCTTTATCTCGCCCTCCAGGCGGTCGGCCTCGAGTCCGGAGCCGAGCTGCTGATGCTCGCGACCTCTGCGCAATATCGCGTCTTTCTTGATTTCGATCTTTGGCAAGGCGACGAGATGTCGGAAGAACAGGTCTGGCGCTGGCTGTCAGTGCTCGATCAGGAACACGGCCTCGAACCGCTTGCGAAGTTCGTAACCACGGTCGATCAGGATCTGCTCGCCCTTCTGGTGCAGAAATACGTAGAGGCCGTGTTCCCAGATGAGCCAACTGAGCAACCGCCCGAAGCGGGATTCTATACACCCGATAGAGGGAACACCTGGGTCAGAATTCTGATCGCTGAACCGGAGAAGCTCCGCATCTTCGGCAAGGTACTTGCTCTACTCTACGAAACTGACACCGAGCGCTACTATCAGTTACTTGCCCATAGCGGTTACGGAACCGCGATTGAGCTCCAAGAGGAAGCGTATCAACGCAAGTGTCGTCGGCTCCAGGACGAGGGCATTCCGGACCCGGAAACGAGCTTCCATGTCAACAGTCCGCTCAACCCAAGCTCGCTCAATCTCGAATCGAAGGCCGCACCCGAGACTGAATCGACTTCAGCGAGCGTGTCGCGGGCAGTCGTTCCCCTGGCTTTCGGCATCTCGTTTCCTCAACCGTTAGGATCCGCGCTTTCCGAGATTTGCATCGACGACGATCGTCAGGGCGAGCTCGAGTCGGAGCTGGCTCTCATCGCCAACGCGGCTTTCGTAGCATACGGAATAGATTACAACGATTACGATGCAGTTCGTTTCATGCTCGAAAAGATTCGTGGTGCGATCAACCTCGGACTTGAAAGTTTGATGCGTCGCGGATCGGCGGACGCCGCTCACATATGTCAATCCGTCGGCCTACAAAAGCTCTACCGAGTCGGGCTTTTCGAGCTCCGAGCGCTCACTGCAGCCGCGAATCGAGCCGAGCCCGGTGATGGTGTCACCGAGTTGATCGTCCAAGCCGCCACGCAACCCTTCCCCGACCTGCCGAAATGCGTAGGACCGGATGGCAAGCTTCTCCCGCACGTTGATGCAACGGAAACAGATCGTCGCCCGATCACGCACCTTGTGGAGCTCGAAGCAGCGATGAACGCGCTGCACCGCTCACCGGCCACCGAATCCGAAACCCGTTCCTAATTGCCTCGAGCCTTCATCGGCTCCTTAGAACCGAGCGTTCCACATCAGCTCGAAAATGGTTCGTAAGTTTCCAGCGAGCAGCGGGTCCTTGATCTGATACGCATAATGCGTCGGCTTTCCCGTGACGGCCATCACGATGTAATCTCCGTAGATCCACATACTACTCGAGAATTGAACGCCCTTCGGAAGCGCACGCACCTCGCGGTGTGGGATCTGGTGATGGAGCTCCTTTTCGATGTCTGCGGTGTTGGAGAACAGCCGGATCTTCTCTTCTGTTCCTCGCGACGCCCACATCTCGAGATGCCACTTCCGATAGCTCTCGACGAAGGTGTGATCCTGATATCCCCAGAGTGTGTAGTTACTGGAACGGCTGTAACTTTCCCGCCATACCGGCCAATACTCGTAGAGCATGTTCTCGATATTCTGACGGCCCTCGAAAAACTGAAGCTTTGGAGCGGCGTACTCGGACTTTCGGAAGCTCTGCGCAAGCGACTCGATCAGATCGGCTGCTGCAGCTTCTTTCTCCGCGAGCTGCTCTCTATGCTGCTCCACGAGGCGATTGATCGCCGTAAGTTTGTTTGGAATAAACAGGCGCGAGCCCCGAAGAGGATCACGAGAGATCACGCCTTTCTCGAGCAAGGTTTCCAGCACTGCATAAAGCGTTGCTCGCGGAAGCTTCGTTTGTTTGCTCAGCGCAGTGGCTGAAGCTTTGCCGGCCTCCACGAGAGCAAGAAATACCTGCTGTTCCTTGTCACCGAATCCGAGCGTTTGAAAGGACTTCGTTAACATGAGCTCCCTCCTTCCGACCGAGTTGTCGGTCCCCGCCGACACATCCCGCCGTCGTCGGCTTTTGCCGACGTATTTTTCGCTGTGACTGCCGCACCTTACATTGCCCCACAGAAACACCTGTTACGCCGACTAGCCTGACCTACTTCTAGCACATTAGCGTGAACACATCGTCAGTCTTTTCAAGGAGGCCCTATGAACGCCATTTCGACCTTCGATGTGAAAAAGTCCGTGTATGTATGCTTCCATCTGCGAAAGGAACGTCCCACCCGGGCGTGTCTCGATCGACTCACGCAACTCGGCGTGGATTGCGTTAGCGAAGGACCCGCGTTTCAGGTCTACGGCGTCGTATCGGACACTCGAGCAGCGCAATCGCTTCTTGCTGACGACCCGGAGATCGTTCACATCGAGCAGACCGATCCGCCGAGCTCAAAATAGGAGCTTCCTAAGCGCCGAGAGGCCCAGGCATAATCGCTGCGCGCGGTCTGTTACCCGAAGTCCGACCCGGAGCGTTATGTCTGAGCCTCAAGGCGCGAGTATCGCCGTCGATCGAAAGCGTCCTCCCCATCTCGGCTCCCAAATCCTCGCCGCAATGCTGCTCGGTGGGCTCACAGGACATCTCTGCGGTGAGCACGCTGCCGTGCTCGGTGTGCTCGGCAAGATCGTCATTCAGTTGATTAAAGCGCTCGCGGTGCCGCTCGTTTTTTTTGCGATCATCGATGCAATTATTAGCACCGATATCGCGCGGAAAAGCGTCCTTCGGCTATTTCTTATCGTCGCCATAAACGCGTGTTGCGCAGCTAGCTTTGCCATCGCGCTCGCGCATCTCATTCAACCGGGAAAAACGCTGCAGAGCGTTCCGAAGAGCACATCGGTAGCGACCTCTACCGCCCTTCCGCTCGACAAACGGCTTGACCCTGGAACTGTCATCGCCGGCTACATCCCGGAGAGCGTTATTCAGCCGTTCGTTGAAAACAATATCGCCGGTATCGTCCTCCTTTCCGTCCTCCTCGGCGTCGCAATGAGACTCATCGGACCGACCCATCCGTTTGCAGTAGGCCCATCGATCTCATTCTTCGTACGAGT
The DNA here is from genome assembly GCA_046328905.1 of Bdellovibrionota bacterium. Classification (GTDB taxonomy): domain Bacteria; phylum Bdellovibrionota_C; class UBA2361; order SZUA-149; family CAZDWZ01; genus JAXLVP01. Next base: position 395,136 of record JAXLVP010000001.1, on the reverse strand, counting down.
TTTCGAGCTCATTTTGCTTTGGCTGGTAAAGCTCGTTCCGATCGCCGTGTTCGGCGTAACCGCAAAAACCATCGGCGAATACGGATTCAAGCCGCTCACCGGGCTCGCAGTGTATGTCCTCGTATGTCTCACCGGTTTGATACTGCAGTGTTTGATCGTCTACCAGATCTGGATCGCAGTATACGCCAAACGCTCACTCAGAACTTTTTGGAAGACCGCGCTTCCCGCGTTCACATATGCTTTTGGGACCAATAGCAGTCTCGCGACCCTCCCGCTCACACTGCGGACGTTGGACGAGCTTGATGTATCCAAGTCTGCCTCACGCCTTGGCGCATGTGTCGGTACCAATCTCAATAACGACGGAATCCTGCTGTACGAAGCTCTGGCCGCCCTGTTCGTCGCACAAGCATACGGAATCGACCTCAGCATACCATCGCAGATCATTATAGCCTTGCTGAGCGTCGTAGCGGCTGTCGGCGTGGCAGGTATTCCCGAGGCGGGCGTAGTTTCGCTTACGCTCGTACTGACGACCACGGGGATGCCTACGGAGATTCTGCCACTTCTCCTTACGGTGGATTGGATCGTCGCGCGCGCGCGGTCAATCACGAACGTAATGAGCGATATGACAGTTTCGATAGCACTGGATGTCGCAGAGTGACCGGAAACATGAACCGGATCAGCGCGGCGCGAGCTTGGCAGGGCGCACAGCATCCGGGGCTCGACTGATTCAGTCAAAGCCCCGGGGCTACCCTTATCGAGCGAGGTTGATGACTTCGTTCAAGAGGTCGTTGATGTTCGTGATGATTCGCGAGCTGCCCTGAAAACCACGCTGCAGGGAGATCAGCTTAATGAAGTCGGCTGCGATATCCGAGTTCGAGAGCTCGAGCGCACCCGACTGGAGGTTACCGAACGTTCCCGTTCCAGGTTGCCCGACAACTGGAGCACCGCTTGACGTCGTCTCGGAGAACACGGAGCCGCCGGAGCGCCGCAGACCTTCCGAGTTCGCAAAGGTGGCGAGCGCGATCGTTCCTACGGATGCAGTTTGACCGTTATCGAGCTGAGCGAACAGGCTTCCGCTCGGCTCAACGCTGAATCCTACGACGTTACCGCTTCCCGTTCCGTCTTGTGAGATGTTCGCTACCGCGGAGGAGGAAGCGAACTGCGTATACGGCGCCATTAAGAATCGAATATTTCCCGGAGCGGCGCCGCTATTCCAAGCGATATTAGAAGCCGTGAAGTCGGGCGTCGCGCTGGTCGGAGTGGTCGTCCTGTTTCCACTCTGATCAAACTGCATATCGAATTGACCGATCAACGTGCCGCTGCCTGGTGTCCCGTTGGTTATTTCGTTGCTATCCGCGTATGCCTGAACAGTCCACACCGGACCAGTCGCAGTGCTCGGCTGGCGGAAGTAGTACATCGTGATCGTGTGCTGCCCGCCCAAACTATCAAACGCATTCACGAACGTCGAAAAGTTCGCCGCGGTGCTTAGAGCGTTGAACGTTGCCTGGCCTCCGACTGTCGTCTGCGGTGACGTAGCTTGAAGGCTGCTCGCATTCAAGTTACCACCGATAGTCACCTCATTTGTTTGAACGGATGATTGCGAACGTGTGTTCACGTTCAAAGCCTGCAAACCACCGGCTCCGTTCGATGGGAATCCCATGACCTGGAAGCCGTTCTGGTTGAGCAGGTTGCCTTGCGTGTCGATCTTGAAGTTTCCTGCGCGGCTATAGAATCGCTGACCGCTCGCCGCATCTTGCACGATGAAAAATCCGTTCCCGTCGATCGCGGTATCGAGACCTCGACCGGTGAACTCGAATGTTCCCTGGGTAAGAATTGGTGTAATCGAGTTGACCGAGCTACCACTCCCCGTTACGACGGCTTGTCCGCCGGACAGGTTGCCCGCCAGCAAATCCGCGAAGTCGGCGCGCGATTGCTTGAAGCCGGTGGTGTTCGAGTTGGAGATGTTGTCCGCGAGAACGGCGATACCGGTTCCCTGCGATTGAATCCCGGCTCGACCCGCAAATAGTCCGTCAACGATACTCGGCACAGTGCTTCCTCCACATAAGAATAGTGCACTCTCAGTCCATCGATGGATCTGAGAGCAAGCTTAACGATCCGAACCGCAGATTGTTACGCCCGTCCCTTGTACACTTCTACCACATCCTCCAGCCCCACCTGGTTGCCGCCGATCAAGAGCTTTGGTGACGGCTCTAGAACGAAGCCTTCTACTGTACCTGTAACTTTCGGTGGAATGTCCTTAAAACGACCGGTGCTGTCTACTGAAACTACTCGTACTCCGTAGTTCCCATCCTTTGCTCCGGAGCCTGCGAGCGAGACGAGCTGCTGGCCTGCTTCCGGAGAATCGATATTGAAAGATTTCGCCACGGCGCCGCTCGAGTCCTGAAGATCGATGCGGAGCGACTGCGTTCCCGACGGGATGTCGAGAAGCAGATTCGGGCCGTCGCCATTTTTAATGTCGACACCTTTTTGATCTTTGAGCACGACCTCTTGTCCGAGATACGACGCCATCGAGCTGACGGCAGAGCTGCCGTTCTGGTCGAGCTTCTTGTTGATGCTGATGAGCTGCTCCACCGTGCTGAACTGCGCGAGCTGCCCGGAGAACTCTTTCGGGTCCATCGGATTCAAGGGATCCTGATGTTGCAGTTGATTTACCAGCAGGGTGAGGAAATCGTGTTCGCCGAGGTTTCCGGTAACTCCGGAAAGATCCGCTGATGCATTGTCAGCAGCGGCCGCAGTGTTGAGAGGGTTGATTGAGGCCGCTTGATTCGACGGATCGTCTATTGCGGTCGGCGTGGCCTTCGGCTGCTGCGCTGTCGGCTTGACCGCGCTCGAGGCCGCTGCGGTAGCAAGACTGCTTCCGACGCCGCTGATAGAGTTGTTCGTTGCCATGCTACTCTCTCGACTCAAACCGTAATTCGTGACGAGCACAAACCCGGGAGACACTCGTTAAACTGGCCGTATCGCATGTCTTTCTACGATACGATCTTTTCTCTTCCTACGCCACCCATCCGCTTTCGGCACCAGCTTCTGTGGTTCCGTTTCGCGTTAAGGTCCACTCGGCGCCTTGCGTGAGCGCGCCGTTTGCGGCGCCATTCCCCGACCCATTCTCTCGGCCGGTTCCGCCGTCTTTCGGCGTTCCATTTTGTCCACCGCCCAGAAACTGGTTGAAACCAAACATTTCTGACTCGGATCGTTCCGTGCCGATGGCGACATGAACCTGGTCCGGCTTCAAGCCTGCATGAACCAGCACCTGTTGCACATCGTTCGCCCGTTCTCTCAACATCGACTCGACTTCCTTCGACTCAGGTATGATTCGGGCATATACCTGGTTGTCGCGCTGCGTCACCTTGACAGTCAGCTCACCGAGCTCCGGTGGATTCAACCTCACCATCAGCACATTTCCATCTCGGCTCTGAACCGCCTTTTTGAGGAGGTCCTTTACCTGATCGATGATACGCTGCTGGTTGATCTCTGCTGAAAGCGGCCCCGTTTTCAGCTTTCCACCAACGATCTTGTCTCCTACCGCCCCTTGACCCGAGATACCTCCGAGCTCCGCAGTGCGATTTGCACCACTTCCGCCCCTCGAGACAAGTGCTGCCCCGCTACGCTCGTTCATTGCAGCATCGCGGATCATCATCCCTTGCAAGACCTCAGCGGCGTTTGCACGGGTCTTCGGTGCTTCCGTCGTTCCTTTCGCTTCCTGCGCAACTGCCGGCTGCACAGCTGCCGGAGGCTCTTCCGTGTTGTCGCCATCGAGCGCTTGTTGAATCGCATAGTAGCTTTCGCTCTGCTGCTTTCCACCTTGCTTCGATGTTACTGCCTTGTCAGTCTGCGCCGGGTCTGCAGCACCTTGCTGGGCAACCTGTTGCGCCTCGACCGGCTGAGCGACTTGTTCCGCCGCTGCAACCGGCTTGTCAGCACTTTGTTGCGGTGTTGTGCCTTGCGCCGGTGTGACCGGAGCTTGGACCGCTGTTTCCGTGTGCTGAGCCGTCGACTCTGCGACTTCCGTTTGCATCGCCACTACCGGTGCCGCTTGCGCCGGAGCTTGAGTCGTCACTTCTTCTTTTACCGCTTCGCCTACTGCTTCAGGCTTCACCTCGACGACCTCTGTCTTCGGCTTGTGTGCCTGAACAACCGTCGCGCTTGCTTGCGCTACCGCTTCCGTGTTCTGAGCCGAGCCGTCCTCGCTCGACTTCTTCGTTTCATCCGTGTCCCGCTCCGCCGATTCCGTATTCCTTGGCGTCGCTTCGTCTGCTGTTTTCGACGGCTCCGGCTCAGGCTCCTTCTCAGGCAGCGGTGCAGCTGCTTGAACTTGAGGAACCTGCTCCGAGCTCACGAGACTCTGGAGGTTGGCACCGCCCAGCAGGCCGTGAAGCACAGCGGCAAACTTCTTTGCCAGCTCGTCGTTTTTCGCACTTTGCGAAACTACCGGGGTCCCGCCTTTTGCGGACTGGGACCCCGCTTCGATCTGTTTCGTTACCACTCGATTTCCCCCTTTTCTCCACACCACCGCCGCCACTTTGAACTTCCTCCCCGGTTACGGGAAAAGTCCTCGTGTTTAGATAAGCAAGGACCGAACCAAACGACGCGGGCCCGGGGTGCGAGGTTTAAACTGTGTGTTTTCAGGGGGTTTGCGCGCTGGCCCGGCACTCCCGGCGGCTTCTGGGCCGGGGAATTTGTGCCTACCGGCAAGTTTTGCCGGGTCATTTTTACCCCCGAAGGGGTGTTGGAGGACGACGGCTACGGGCTGCTTCAGCGAGCGCCCGGAGCCGTGTCCAAGCCGTCGCTTATCCAAACCTTCGGCGGAGACGGTCAAGCCTCGCGAGTCCTTGGCTATGATTCGCGCACACCTTGCACAGGCGATCGAGGTATTTACCGCTCGACTTGAAAAAATCGGACGTTTTGGGGTAGCTCGTCCCGCACTCACGGCAACGTCCTTCCGGACATGGACCACCCCTCGCCGATTGCTCCCACTCCTTGAGCACTCGATCCCGCTCAAGCTTGAGGAACCGAATATTCTCGCTGTCTCGAGCGAAGCGTCGGTCCGTCCGTTCCCGGAGCGCTTTGTGCAACAGATACAGCTTTGCGCACTGATCGTCCGTGAGATGCGGGAGATCCGTCGGGACACCGCGAAAATAGAACCGCCAAAAGGTCTCCCGCACCTGCTCTGAGGTAATTTCAACGCCGGCAAGATGACGCACCCTGCTGAGGGTGCCTTCACTTATGCTGAGCAACCTCCGCAGAACGCTTCCCGGCACAAGTGGTGTGTAGTGCACGACGATAGGAAGCATCTGCTGCCGTTCGAGCGCAGACGTCGAGCGACCGCGCGCGCCGCGTTTTTTCTGCTCGGCATTTCGCTTCGCCTCGAGTCGCTGGCAGAAGATGCAGTATTTGCACCGTTCAGCCAAACCATCCGGGCTGCGAAAGTTCATCGGAAAGAATAGCTTATCGCGAGGCCAGCTCTCTCCGCATTTTCCGGAGCAGAGCGATTCACCGACCGCTCCCTCCCGCTCCCGGATCTGCTCTCGTTTTCGACGGAGCTCTCCCAGAAGCTTCTGACGATACAGCTCGCTGCGGTCGAGAGACTGCTGAACCGCGAGACTTTTCGCTCTCTGTGCGTGTTTCCACACCCCCTTGACGGCATTACGGCTGTCCCGTGGGAGCATACTGAGATCCGGAAGCGGTCCGGTTTGGAACTGGTGCTCGAGTCGGCGTCGCCGGGGGCGGTCGAGCTCGATTCCGAGCTCCCTTTGACGGACAAGGACCCAGTCTGTACCATGTCCGATCGCAGCCGCGATCGCGACCGTGGGGAATGTGCTCGACATCCGAGTGATCAGGTCGTCACATCTCTCCTGCTCCTCTTCGTCGCTCCGCCGCGCGCACCACTCCATTCTGAGGAGTCGAATCTCCCTCCTTTCATCTTCTGTCAGTGGGAGAAGATTGAGATCCGGGAGCTCGGCGAGGAACTGACTGGTCAGCTTTCTGCTCGCCTTCCACGTCGGGTTGAGACCGAGCTTGGCCCGAGCGCGAGAGAAGACCGCGGGTGTCATTCCAAGCAGCTGTTGGAGGATCGCCGCCGGCACGGCGGCTGAGCATCCACGCAGAATGCGCTCTTCACGTGAAGGCTCCTGAGGAGCCTGTTCGAATGGCTCCATAGAAGCGCCTCTCATCAGAAAAAAACCGAAAGCCCGTACGCCGTCACTCGTGCGAACGATTGACGACGCAACATTGATTGCAATCGATTTTGGTTTGAGAGAGCGACGCAGCTGCTGCTCTCTCTATTGTAAGGGCGACCAGCCGTTAATCAATGACGGCGATCGGAGAAGTGTGCACGGCATTCGCCGCGCCAGAAACTTCAGCGCAGCGAAAAGCATTCCCGCACGGCGGCACGTGCAAACTCTAAGAACAGGTAAAGCCGGCCGAACCGCTAAGGCCCGGCCGACTAATGCAGCGCGCTCTATTTACCGTTCTCTTTCACGGGAAGCTCATCGAGCTTCGTTTTATCGGTAAGTGTCGTGGTGAGCTCCACGGCTCGTCCGGGCTCCATGAGACTCAAGATCTGACCGAGCCGTTTGCCCGGCATCCGTTTCAAGAGTGCGAGAGCAGTCTGTTCGTCGAGCTTGCTCACGAGCGGCGCAGCTTCGTTCGGCGCCATGGAGCCGTACACATTCGCCAGCTGCTCCAATCGGGCCTCATACTGGTTATCGCGCTCTTTTCGGACCTGCCCCATACGCGTGCTGAGCGTTTTCAGCTCCGCGAGCCGCTCCGCGATGGCTTGACCCTGGTTCTTCAGATCTTCTTCTCGACGGTCGAGCGCCTGTCTTCTCCGTTCGAGCTCGACACGACGAGCGTCCAGCTCGGTGAGAATCTGCTTTTCCGCCGGCGTATAAGTTCCTGCCGAACGATCGAACCCGGAGAGAGGCTGAAGCGGTGCCGCGTCAGCCGGTGCAGCATCAGCTGCTGCCTTTTGGCTCGGTGCCGCCATCGGTGGAGCCGCGGGTGAAAGCTCCTGTGCGCCTACCTCCGTCTGCTGCTCAGCAACAACGTCCGCAGTCCTCTTCGTGTTCAACAGACCGGTGCTGGAAAGAATCTTCGCCAGAGCGAGGCACAGAATCCCTGCCACAAGAATTGTATTTCGATTGATAGTCGGCCGTGCAACACGCCGGCTGGGCGTCGCGCGTGGAACTTCGCGAACCATTCCCTTTACATTCTCGAGCTTTTCGTCGAGCTTCTGTTGGCGGAGGTTCTTGATTTTGTCCTGGATCTCATTGTAGACCTCCCCCATCCCGTCAGCATTCAAGCCTTTGCCAAGCCCCGAGCTGCGCACCGCGCTCTTTGTCGCCGGCCGTGTTCCATAGCTTTTTTGCTGTTTCATACCTTCCCTTCGTTTGACCTCTGCTTGAACGATCTCAGCCATGTCGCGGCGCTGCTCGTCTGTCATGCGCGCCTTGATATCTTCCAGTGTCAGATTCCCGAGCCCCATGGTCACTCTCCTGATCCCGCGTCGTGCTTCGTAAATCGGTGTCGCTGCACAACCAGGCTGTCCAGCTCCTTCCGCTCGTTCTTCCTGCGTTCTTCCTTGAACTCGTCGACCTTTCTCTCTCTGAGCTTCTCGAGCGACTCCTCCTCGATAGCCTTCTCCCGGTAAGCCTCGCGCGCTTCGTCTACCGCGTCCGTCGCTTGCAGAACGAGGAGCCGTTGCTTTACCAGGGCTGATTGCAGAGCTTGCTGATAGTCACCCATCAGGCTGAGCTCGGCCATCGAGAGGATTCCCTCTTCAAAACCCGTAGAGCGATCCTGCTCGCTCAGAATCATCTGAAGCGTGTCCTCGGCCTCCCTGAGCTCCGCATTACGCAGAGCGAGCAAGCGCTCCTTCTCCTTCGTGAGCTGGTGGCGGTATTCGAGGACCCGCTGCAGTCTGAACTTAAATTTCTTCATGCAATTTGATTGCCAATGCCCTAAACAGCACTACTGAGAATCTCGTTACATTGCTCGATGGAGAACTTTTCGTCGGGAGACTGTTTCAGGAAGCTGATTACCTGGTCGATCCGCTGGACCGCATAATCGGCTTTCGGGTTTTGGCCCGGCTTGTATGCGCCGATGGTGATGAGGTCCTCCACCTCCGCGTAGTCAGCGATCACCTGACGGGCCTTTTGCGCCCACTGCTTCTCCTCGGCGCCGGTGATGTCGATCATCAATCGGGAGATGCTTTGCAGCACATCGATCGCCGGGAACTGTCCCCGCCCGGCAAGCGCCCGAGACAGCACGATATGCCCATCCAAGATTCCGCGCACGGCGTCGGCGATCGGCTCGTTCATGTCGTCACCCTCGACGAGCACCGTGTAAAACCCAGTAATTGAGCCCCTTCCACTGCTTGTCCCAGCACGCTCGAGCAGCTTCGGGAGCATGGCAAATACAGACGGAGTGTAGCCTGCGGTGCTCGGTGGCTCACCGACGGCGAGGCCGATTTCCCGTTGAGACATACAGAGACGGGTGATCGAATCCACCATCAAAGTGACATCCTCACCTTGATCTCTGAAATACTCAGCAATCGCTGTGGCAACGAAGGCGGCGCGAATACGAATCAGTGCGCTGCTGTCGCTCGTCGCCACAATCACGACACTCCGGGCCAGTCCTTCCGGTCCCAGATCACGTTCGATAAATTCGCGGACCTCACGGCCTCGCTCTCCGACCAACGCAATCACGTTCACCGAGCTACGGGAATGCTTCGCAACCATACCGAGGAATGTCGATTTTCCGACACCGGACCCGGCCATAATAGCAACTCTTTGACCCTTTCCGACGCGCAGAAGGCTGTTCACAGCCTTGATCCCGACATCGATGGGTTCGTGAATGCGCTGCCGCAGCAGCGGCGATGGCGGCTTTCGATGAAGCGGAACCTCGTCTCCCCCCGGCGGCAGCGGGCGGTCGTCGAGAGGCTCATTGAGCGGCGTGATGACACGGCCGAGATAGCCGCGATTGACGGTTACAGTATCGCCCAGCCCGTGAGAAAGAATCGTAGCGCCGGGAGCGATCCCGTGAAGCTCTCCGAGCGGCATCAGAAGAATACGGTCTTTAGTGAAACCGACCACTTCAGCGGGGACCGTAAGCGGACCCTGAACGATGCTGCACGTAGCGCCGAGACCCACCGGAGGCCCATTTCCTTCGATGATCAATCCGGTAATGTGCGTAACCACGCCCCGGGCTTCAATCGGGTTCGACGCCTCGACAACTGCTTGAGCTCGGCTCCAGAGATCCATTACTTCTTTGCTGAGTAGATGTTGTTCTTCACCTGCTCCCACATCCGGTCGAGCTTGAGGTCCAGCTCGCCGAAGTCGGTCTCGACCACACATCCGGACTTGATATTTTCGTCAGCCAGATAGACGACCCCGAGCTCCTGAGCCGAGAGGTCCATCGGGAGCCCAATCACCTGCAGGAATTCAAAATCGTCTCCGGAGACTCGAATTCTCACCGGCTTCGCCGCACCGAGCTGACTCAAAGCTTCACGGATGACATCGATGATGTATTCCGGCTTCACTTCGACCGTGGTGTGAATGATCTTCTTCGCAACCTGAAGCGAAAGATCGACGGCGTTTCGCTCGAGCCGCGACGCCAAGCCGTGCCACTGCTGATAGATTGCGTCGGTAATGGCTTTCGTTCTTGCCGCCAGCTGTTCATAACGTTCGGCAATCGTAGCTTGGGCGGCCTGGGCGCCCTCTTCGTACGCTTGAGCACGGGCTTCCGCCAACCGAAGCTCAAAATCCGCTTCGAGACTGGCGAGCATCTCAGCGCTGACCTGCGCCTCGTCTGCCGTTTCTTCGGTCTGATGCCTGCGGAATCCGCCGCCGTGAACGAACGAGTCCTGCGATTTCGAGATTCCCGGGTCGAACACCTCGAACATCGGGTCTGGGTCGGCGCAATCCTCATGAATCACGTTAACGGCCAGCGGCACGAAATCCCGCTCAGCGATCTGCTCTCCGATGAGCTCCCAGGTGGTGGGAACGTAGGGAGTCGGTCGGAAGTCCTTTTGGGAGATAAAAGGCATGTCGTCGTCGAAACGCGAATACCGTTTCGACGCCCGAGGGGTTTCCTGCTCTTCGACCTCTTCTGTTGCGACCTGTTCGCTCATAGAACCTTAGCTTACCTGCACCACTTGGATGATTCCGTGATTAAACGAGGACGTCCTCGGCACCACCGCTTGCAACCGTAATCTTGCCTTCAGCTTCAAGCCGTCGCACGATATCGACAATGCCCTGTTGAGCCTTCTCGACATCTTTGAGCTTGGTCGGCCCGAGAGATTCGAGATCGTCTTTGAGCATCTCTGCAGCGCGCTGAGAGATGTTTCGGAAGAGCAGGTTGCGTAGGTCTTCGCTTGCAGTCTTGAGGGCGATGACCAACTGGTCCCGTGGAACTTCCTTGAGAATCGTCTGAACGCTTCGGTCGTCGATCTTCGCGACGTCTTCGAACGTAAACATGAGATTTCGGATATCTTCCGCGAGCTCCGGATAGGTTTCTTCGATCTCGGCGAGAATCCGCTCCTCGTTGTTCCGATCGACGAAGTTGAGAATGTCTGCGCACGACTTCGGACCGCCGAGCTCCTCCTCTGCGCCCATGCTGACGCCGCGGAGCTGAGTTCGAAGAACTTCTCGGACTTCGTCTACGACGTCCGCTTTCACATGCTCGAGCTGTGAAACGCGGACGAGCACATCAGTCTGCATCTCCTCAGGCATCTTGGCGAGCAGGTCGGCAGCCATTTCCGGGTTCATCTTCGTCAGCAGAAACGCCATCGTCTGCGGGTGCTCGGATTGGATGAAGTTGTCCACGATGTTTTGTGGAATATCGCCGATCAAAGCGGAGAGCGGCTCCTTTCGGCTACCGGTGATATATTCGAGCAATGAGTCGCCGGCATCCGCACCGAATGCCGCCCCGATGACGTCTTTCGCGAACTCTCGCCCGTCGACGACCATCTTTTCCGCGGCGCCGAGCATCCGCTGAAATTCAACAGCGACCTGCTTCTGGATGTCGCGATCAACTTCCTGAACCGTCATGAACGCGCGGCTGAGCTTCTTGACCTCACTTTCCGTCAGAAACTTCATTACCGTGGCAGCCTGCTCCTTCCCGAAGGACATCAGGATGACAGCGGCCTTGTTGAGATTGCTGAGGTCCTCTTTATTCGCCATTAGATTCGACCATCATTGAGCCAGTAACGGATGAGCAGAGCTGCCTGTTGCGGGTTCTCCTTCACGAGACGCTGGTTCTCGGCGAGGATCGCTTCAAGCTCTTCGATATCAACTGCCGGAACCTGAATTTCAGGAATAGCCCCGAGCTTGCTGCGTTCCGCTTCGAGCTCCGCTTCGAGCTCCGCGATACCGGCAGGCAGCAAGCGGCTCAGATCGACTTCCGACTCGGTCGGACGAACAAGGAACTTCATGAGCGGCGATACGAGCACCAGGAAGAAGAACGCGATGAACACGATTGGAATCAGGAACGGCTTGACCCACAAATCGATGACCCCAGTTCGCGATTCGATCTCTGAGAGCGCCTTGTCGATCACGTCGTCGGTGAGGAAACGGATGTTTTCGACAGTGACTGTATCGCCACGCGTGTTGTCGAAGCCGACAGCCTGCTTGACGAGATTTTCAATCTTACGCATCATGTCAGGCGGCAGCGGACGATACTGGTCGACCATCTTCGCGACTCCAGCAGCGTCCTTCTCGGCACCCGGAACCTTAATCCGTTGGCCATCGACGAGCACAGCGACCGAAAGACGTTGGATCTTCCCTGCTGCCTGAGCAGTGCGGCTTACCGCACGCGAGATTTCGAAGTTCTTGACCACCTCTCGATGGGTATTGTTGTTCCCTTTCGAGTCCGGAGGTGTCAGCAGGTTCGGGTCGTTCGTTAGGTTCGAGACCACGCCGGCGACACCGCCTTCCGCTTTCGACCCGGCATTCTGTTCGATGGACCGCTCGCTACGCGCCACTGTTCCAGCGGGGTCGTAAGCTTCCTCTTCCTTTTCGAATTTGCTGAAGTCAAGATCGGCAGTGACTCGGGCAACCGCGCGGCCGGCACCGAGAATCTCGCTGAGCATGGTCTCAATGCGCTTGGCGTAAGCGGATTCGATTTGACGTTGGTAGTCGAGGCGCTTCACGTCAGCGCCGTTGAGATCGTCCGGCTCCTTCTTTTCGCTGAGCAGATTGCCGTGAGAATCCATCACGGTGACGTTATCAGGTGTAAGCCGATCAATCGCGCCCGCAACGAGGTGCGTGATCCCCGCCACCTGCGCCGCCGTGAGATCTTGACCGGGCTTCAACCGCAACAGAACTGCGGCAGTCGGCATCGTGTCGCGTTTCACGAACGCTGAGCGCTCAGGGATGTTCAAGTGTACTCGCGCGACACGGACTGCGTCGATGGATTGAATCGTCCGCTCGAGCTCACCTTGGATCGCTCGGTTCTTGTTCAAGCCTTCCATCACAGCGGTGGCGCCGAGTGTCGGTTTGTCGAAAAGCTCATACCCCTTGTTTCCGCCCTTGGGCAGACCTGCGGAGCTGAGCTCCAGCCGCGTCTCATGAACGAGCGAGGGAGGAGTAATCCAGACGGTCTTTCCTTCGTCGCTCAGCTGATAACCGATCTTGTGGTCCTTCAGGAATTCGACAACGCCTGCAGCATCCGGCTCCTCGAGGTTCGAGAAGAGCACTTGGTATTCGGGACGTGATGCCCAGCGGGAAACGAAGATAATCATCCCCATCGAGCCCGCTATGAGCAACGGCAGCGCGATCTTCTGTGACAGCGGAAGCTTCACGAAGAAAGAGACGAGATTCTCGAATATCTTCCCGATGTCAAAACCCATGACTACCCCGAAAACCTAGATGTTCTTCCCTGCGTTAGATCGGCGTCCGGATGAGGTCCGTATACGCCCGTTCGATTCGATCTTTGACACTCATGAGGAGAGTGAGTGCGATATCTGCCTTCTGAACCGCAATCATGGCTTCATGCGGGTTGGTTTCCTCTCCCGTCGCGGACCGTTGGATAGCGTTCTCGGCTTCCAGCCCGAGCTTGTTCGTCTCGCTGAACTGTTGTTCCAGGTAGTCCATGAACGAAACCTTGTTTCCGTTACCGGAATCCGGCGTGCCCTGAGTCTTATTCGGAGTGATGCTTTCGACTCCGCGAATCATCCTGAGCTGATCCATCATTCCGAGCGGTTTGATTTCCATCTTTCGGCGCTCCTTATGACCTGTTTACGAGGCCGCGAACCACACTGGCCATGTCTTTTGTTGCCGACACCACTTCCGACGCGGCCTTGTATGCTGCGCTCGCGCTCAGCATGTTGACCATCTCGGTAACCGGATTGATATTCGGCATAGCCACCATTCCGGTCTTTGCGTCCGCGTCCGGATGGCCTGGGTCGTAAACCATCATCGGCGGCTTATTGTCAGTGACGACTGCGGCCACTTTCACGTTCTTCAGCGACTCCTGGTCGAGCATGCTCGCAAAATCCTCGGGCTTTTGATCGACCGCAGCGAGCACTACGTCTCGTCGCTTGTATGGTCCGCCCTCTGCGGTGCGAGTCGTCTGAGCGTTGGCAATGTTACTTGCAATCGTATTGATGCGGAGACGGCTTGCGCTCATCGCGTTTGCCGCTATATCGTAAACTGTTTTAAACATAGTTCACCTTATGCCTCATTAACCGCCGACACGTCCCCGTGCTGCCGTTTTCAGCAATCGTAGCTGGACTCCGAGCCAGGTTGCTGCGTTCGCATACTCTCTGCTGTTCTCACCCAGTTTTCCCATCTCGATGTCGAGGTCGACATTGTTCCCGTCCGCTCCCATCGGCGCCGAAGTATCCGGAACGATGTGTGCGCCGGATGCCGACGTCAGGTCCATGTGCATCGGGCTCGTCTTGCTGAGCTCTTCCGTGGGCTGCCCCAGCGCCTTTTGAAGCTCTCCGGAGAAGTCCACCTCTTGCGCATGAAACCCGGGCGTTTCGCTGTTCGCGATGTTACTGGTAAGGATCCCGTGCCGTTCGGCGCGGAGGTCCATCGCGCGCTGGAGAACGTCAAAGGTGTTGTTGAATAGCTTCATGTCTTTCTCGCAGTGTTAGCCCGTCAACGCTGTGTCACATTTCCGGGAGCCCGAGCTTCTCTTCGCAAGAGGTGTGCCGAATTTCAGCACAGCGCTCGAACCGCTAACTTCCCCTAACCCTTTCAGAAATTTTTATGCTCTGAATCGCCGACCGTCCGTTTCGCCAAAGTTAAGTCAGAACGCTGTCAACCCGCCGCCACTCACATGTCCGGAGTCGCTACGCCGTACTCGTTCAGTTTGTTCCGCAGGGTTCGAATGCTAATCCCGAGGAGCTCAGCTGCTTTGGTCTTATTGTTACCGGTGACTCTGAGTGTTTCGAAGATCAACCGCTTCTCAGCTTCCGCGACGCTGAGACCGCTGTGTATTCTGAGCTCATCGCTCTCCGAGCGTTCGACCGGCTGCAATGAGCCGAGGAGAAACTTTTCAAGATCAAGCTCTCCCTGCGCGGAGAGAAGAACCGCTCGCTCACACGCGTTCTGAAGCTCACGGATGTTGCCCGGCCATGGGTATTCGGTGAGCCGCTCGAGCAGCCCCGGTGCCAGAGACTTCGGATTGTCAGCCGAAAAACGGCGCACAAAGTGCTCGACAAGCAGACGGATATCGCCCTTTCGCTCCCGGAGCGGCGGGATATACACGGGAATCACATTCAGGCGATAATACAGGTCCTCTCGGAACCCGCCCGTTTGCACCTGCTTCCGCAGATCACGGTTTGTCGTCGCGATGACACGGACGTCAACCGGAATCGGCTTCTGTGAGCCCACCCGATCGACCTCTCGCTCTTGTAAGACCCGCAGCAGCTTCGCCTGCAGAAGCTGGTCCATCTCGGAGATTTCATCGAGCAGGATCGTTCCACCGTTTGCGAGCTCGAACTTTCCGATCTTCGTACCGACCGCACCCGTGAACGAACCTTTCTCGTGACCGAAGAGCTCGCTTTCGAGCAGATTCTCCGGGAGAGCCGCGCAGTTGACCGCAACGAACGGGCCTGTTCGACCACTGCTCGTATGGATCAGTCGGGCGAGCAGCTCCTTACCTGTGCCGGATTCCCCTTGGACGAGTACGCTCGCTGAGCTCGGGGCGACACTTACCACCAGCTCCAAGATCCGTTTGAAACCGGGATCGGCGGTAACAATCGCGATAGATGGTGTTCGCGGCTTCGTCGTCTCGCGCTCGCCCGCAATTCGTCGCGCCGGGTTCAGGGCACGCGCGATGACGCCTTCAAGGTCCTCCGCCGAGAACGGCTTCGTGATGAAGTCAAAGGCGCCATTTTTCATGGCTTCGACTGCCTGCGTGATCGTCCCGTAAGCAGTGATCATCACCACTGGAATCCGTGGATAGAGCTCGTGGAGCTTCTCGAGGAGCTCATTTCCGGTCATCACCGGCATGCGCATGTCGGATATGATCAGGTCGACCTTCGCGCGTTCGAGAACCTCGAGTGCTTCCTGTCCATTGCTGCACTTCAGAACCGCGTGGCCGGAGCGAGCGAGCACGGCTTCCATTGCAAGCTGCATCTGCTGCTCGTCGTCGACTATGAGAATCTGGTACTTCTCCTGCATCACGTCTTATCCTCCTGTTCCGCACTGCACGTCAGCAGTCCGGTGTGCGCTATCAATAGCGGCATCAACGATGTTTGCCGCGGGAATTCGTAGAATGATCCGGGTACCGTGTCCGCTGGTGCTCTCCACATCGATGGTTCCGCCGTGGGCACGCACGATCGAGTGAACGATAGTGAGCCCCAGGCCGGTTCCACCCTGTTTCGTCGTGAAAAACGGGTCGAACATCTGACGCTGTTCCTCCGCGGTCATCCCGCAGCCGGTGTCGCTCACGGTAACAGTCCAAACGGAGTCGGTGATTTCGCTCGTAAGGGCAGTGCAGCGGGCGTCCGGAGCGACTTGAGCGTTGGCTCCCGCAGCTTCCACAGCATTGAAAAGGAGATTCACGAGCACCTGTTGCATGAGATACGAATCGATACTGATCGAACCGTTTCCCGAAGAGGTTACGCTCAGCGCCACATGCAGCTCATCCGCTTTCGGTTGAACGTACGCCCGGACCTCATTGAGATATCCGTTCACATCGCTGACCGGTTTCCTGCGCGGAACCACATCCCTCGTAAATTGCAGGCAGTTCGAGATGATCCGATCGAGCGTTCGAATGCCGTGATGGATCTGCTCTGCAGCCTGAAGCAACCGCGGCTGCTCAGTGAGATCCTTCTTCAGCAGTGTGCAGAATAGCTCCATACTCCCGAGTGGGTTACGGATCTCGTGCGCGAGGCTCGCTGCCATCTGGCCCATCGCCATCAGCCGCTGTGCTCGTTCCTGCTCGATCTTTGTTCCCGTCGTCATGCTAATGGTCCAGCTTCGTCTCGGGGTAGAGCTCACTGACGAGCTTCGCTTCCAGCGCAGCTTGTGACAGTGCATACCAAGGGTTGTTTTCGGATTGCTGCGTCTTGAGATCTTTGAGCTCTTTTTCTGCGTCTTGGGGCCGTCCGAGCTCGACCAGCGCGGAGATGAGAGCGTAGCTGAGCCAACCGTCACGAAAATCGCTCGGATAGCTCTCTCGTCCCTCGTCACTCCACGTTACGACACCTTCGTAGTTCCGTTGCGTGAGATCGATCTCGACGAGCTTTCGCAGAGCTTGAAGCGTATACGGAGAGCCGGCCTCGACAGCGGCAAAAGAGTAGCGCGATTCGTTGATCATGCCGAGCTTGAGCTGGCATTCGCCGAGGAGATACCGCGCTTCGTTCTGCACCTCTCGACCGCCGTCTTTTACCGCCTTCTGATAATATGTTTCCGCGATGCTCAGCGCATTTTGCTCTTTCAAGGCCTCTGCAATAACCAGCCAGAATTGCGCGCGAAGGTCAGACGACTCGAGCTTCGCACCGGCACGTTCTGCGATTGCTCGCGCTTCTTCGAAATTCGATTCTTGGAGCTCGACGATAGAACGAGCGAGGCTCGCCCGAGCACGCTCATCGTCACGGAAGTCTTTGTTCGCAAGAACCTCGTCGAAAAGCGCGCGAGCTCGGTCGACGAGCCCAAGCGCCCAAGCGCTCTTTGCCGCCGCCAGCTTCTCCGCGGTACCGAGATTTTGCGGATTTTGAACGTATCGTGTCAGCGCTTCGAAATGTTTGCCGCTCCGCGATAGATCCGCGATCGACTCAGTTGAGACCTGCACCGGCGCAACGGTATCATCTCCGCCGTCTGCCGCAATATCGGCGCGACACGGCACAGCTTCGCCGACAAAGAGCGCCGCCGTTATGATGACCGCGGATATTCTCGTGAGCTTTCTTCGGTTCACGGTGGTCACTGCTCCATCGAGCTGTCTTCGAGCTCCAACCCCTTTTTCTTGATCTTCTCGACAAGCGTAGTGCGGTTCAAATTCAGGAGACGCGCCGCTGCCTTCTTGTTGCCTTGTGTGCGCTCGAGCGCCTGCAGGATGAGGGTGTTCTCAAACTGCTCCACGACCTGATTGAAATCCAGCCCCGCTTCCGGAAGCGCCAGCGACAATCCAGTAGCTACTGACTGGGCGCCGCCCTGAAGGACATGTGCCGGAAGATCGCTGAGGTAAATGGCGTTCGAGTCTACGAGAATGCTGAGGCGCTCGATAAAGTTTTCGAGCTCTCGCACGTTTCCCGGCCACGAGTAACGCATGAATGCCTGCATTACCTCGTCGCTGAACACGAGGGGACGTCTGTCGTTCCGCTCAGCGAACTTTCTGCTGAAATGATTGACGAGCGCAGGAATATCTCCAGGTCGCTCGCGAAGCGCTGGAAGTGTGATCGGAACTACCTGCAGTCGATAGAAAAGGTCCTCGCGAAATTTTCCTTCGCGCACTTGATCCGCGAGGTTGACGTTCGTTGCTGCAATGACGCGGACGTTTACCTGACGCGGCTTCAAACCGCCGACTGACTCGACAACCTTGTCTTGGAGCACGCGGAGCAGCTTGACCTGCAGGTGCGGGCTCATCTCCCCGATTTCATCGAGGAAGATTGTCCCGCCGTCAGCAAGAACAAAACGCCCCGGCTTTGACATCACCGCTCCTGTGAACGCACCCTTCTCATGGCCGAAAAGCTCGCTTTCGAGCAGATTGTCCGGGATCGCACCGCAGTTCACCGGGACGAAGTGTCCGCGGCAACCGCTCAGCTCGTGGATTGCTCGAGCGATCAGCTCCTTCCCGGTCCCGCTTTCGCCGAGCACGAGCACGGTGCTGTTCGTTTCAGCCACCTTCTCGACCACGCGAAAGATCTTCTCCATCGCCTGGTCCGCGGTGATGATTCCGCGCATTCCCGGAGCCCTGCCGTTTGCATCGAGCGGAAACCCCTGATAGCGCTGCGCTGCGGAACCTGTGTCAGTTGCTTGATCGTACATCGCTTCCCTTCTCCTAAACCTGCTGGTGGCGAATATTGTTCCTGACTCGGCCCCAATCCGGCTCTGTCAAAATTCGAGACACTCATCTGTAGAGTCGACTCGGGGCGTGTCAGATTCATGGCAAGGCGCGTACCAACAGCGCATGCGGAGTCAGAGTTTTGTCGCATTTTTGACAGTCGTGTCAGAGCTGAAACGCTGCCGTTTTGGGCATAACTCGTGTAAGCGCTTGGAACTCAATAGTGTTCTGATGTTGGAGAACCGCTTTACGGCGCTCGCGAAGGGCTTCGGGATTGACCAAAAAGAAGACAGGGTACTGTCAGAAAACAAACACCCGACATGGGCGTTACAATACTTTTACCTTTCCGGACATTAACGAACGGGGGGTCGAAACATTTTTCAGAGCGCCGAAGCCTAAAGTTTTGGTCGAGAGCGAATCGGTCGGGTGATTATTCGTGCCCGGGAGCGCCAAAATAGTCTCGGCGAAAGGCCAAATATCCCGCAAACCCCCACCACCCTGTCAGCACTATGATTGCTGAAGCGATGGTAATATCCCGCAGGAAGCTCGTGCCGAGGTCGTTCAGCTCCGGCACCACACCCGCAGCAAGCACAGGCAATGGAGATGTCGAAGGATGGAGAATCAGCACCGCCTCCTCGATCGTTACGAGGACGGTCGCGACCCAGACCAGATGATAGCTCCATGGTCTCCGTTTCAGGACGCCGACTCCGGCAGCCAGCGTGAGAAGCGCAAACAGCATGTGGTACGCAAAATCGAACGTCGACTGCCCGGCGTCCTTCGAAACGGGAAACTCAAAGAAAAATCCCGCGATCATCAGCCAGGCTGAGCTGCGAATGATAAACTCGACACGTTTGTGGGATTTTCCAATCATCGAGAGACAAAATCTGGGGTGGCTTCCGCGGACATTGTCTGCAGAATAGCAAAGCCCACGGTGGTTAGCAGTGATTTTGTCCGGCAGAGCGGATTATCGACTGGCCGGAGGCTCATCAACCTGGGGCTGTTTTTTCTTCGACGGCTTTGAGCCGGCTTCCGGCGGTTTCGGTGTAATATCAACTGGAGGAACCTTCTTCCCATCGTTCTGGGCTTGCAGATCCTTCGAAAGTTGGTCGATGGCCTGTTTGTTCTGCACCATGAACTGCACGAACTCAGTCATTTTGTTCATGGTATCCACCATGCCGTTTACAGCCTGAGCTCCCTGGTTGAGATTTTGAGGAAGGTTGCCTGCTGCGGGCTGGTTCAACAGATAGAGCAGAAGGAAAGAGAAGAGCACCAGCGCACCGACGAGCAGCTTCGTTGCCGAAATCGGCGGAACGGCTCCCCTTCGTGTACGAGCCGGAGCGCTGGCAGTGATCCCGCGTCCGAATCGTGAGAGGACCTTCGGCAGTCGGGACTCCGTGCCCGTGCCCATCACATCATTCGCGTCAAGCTTGCTCTGCAGAAACTCGGCTACCTCGTCCGCCGACTGGAACCGATCGTCAGGTTTCTTCGCGGCGGCCTTTTTCACGAAGCCATTGAACCATCCGGGAATACGTGCATTCCGATCGATCTCGGGCAGCGGTTGAGAGATGATCTGGCTGGCCAAGTTGTACCAGCTAACATCGTTGAACGGAACGATACCGGTCGCGAGCTCGTATGCAATCACTCCGAGCGCGTAAATGTCAGTGCGGCCGTCAAGCTCTTGGAGCTGTATCTGCTCCGGAGCCATGTAAAACGGGGTTCCCACACACTCTCCGACCTGCGTGAGATCTTTGCTGATATCGAGAGCCCGCGCGAGGCCGAAATCTGCAATCTTCACGACGCCATCATCCGAGATGATGATATTCGCCGGCTTGAGATCTCGGTGAATAACACCTTGCTTGTGCGCCTGAGAGATGCCGATCGCGATGTCGCGCAGGATCTTGATGAGCTCCGAGAACCGAGGTCGTTCGTCGGGGCCCGCATGGATTAGCCGATCCAGCGTTACACCGCTAATGTATTCCATCGTCATGAAATACAGCCCTTCACGGGTCTTGCCGAAGTCGTAGCTGCGAACGATGTTTACCGCGTTGAGCTTGCGCGTGATCAGAACTTCGGTATGGATTCGCTCGACAAGCGTTGCATTCGCATTAATCCCCGGAGAGAAAAGCTTGAGCGCGATCGTATCGTTGTTCAACGCTCGATCGGCAACCTGATAGACCGCGCTCATCGCGCCGGAGCCCAGCTTACGAACGAGCTCGTAGCGATTGTTGATGAGCGTGCCGACGCCGACGCCGAGTGGTTGAAATGTGCTTTCCATAGTCGTACCAACTAAGATCGGCACATGAAAAGGAATTCTAAACCGGATTCCGGCCTCGGCTCCGGTCCAGCGAGCGCGGGATAAACTACTGCAGGCGCTTAGGAATTTACCGCATACGCGACCACTGAATCGCCGACGGTGCCGGCCAACCTGACATTCGACAGGAGTTGCCTCAGCTTCCGCAGCGCGCCCTTTCGTCCGATCCCGTCACGGAGCATCGCGAGCGGCCAGAACGCAGCAGCTCCGGCGGACACACGAATCGCCTCCGCCGCGCCGTAGGTCGGCTGACGATAGACATCGGATGAATGAAGCCACAGGCACGGCGGATATCCGTTGGCCTCGGCGTAGCTCAGTATCCGCTCGCCGAACGAGCCTGGAAGCGCTCTGAAGTACGTCCCACCGAACGAGCGAATTCGAATCTTCGGCAGCACGTCATAGCGAAACACCGGAAGCTCGAGCAGCTCTCCCCCAGATAACGATATACGGTCGAAAACGCAGGCCACGCTACGCGGGACAGCGGAAACGATGCTCGAATCGTATCGATACCCGCGCTCGAGCAGCAGCTCGAAAAGCCAATACCGGTCAGCGGGAACATGAAAGCTCGGCGCACGGAAGCCAAGTACCTTCCGACCGGTCGCCCTCTCGAGCGTTTCGGTGGCACGCTCTAGGTCCAAGCGAAGCTCCGCGCGCGAGAGAACGCTGAGATCGCGATGCTCGTGGGAGTGACAGGCTATCTCGTGGCCGGCCTCCGCCAACCGTTTGACTAGCAGCGGCCTTTTCTCGGCGAGTTGCCCTGTAGTGAAGAAGGTGAGTTTGCCGCCGGGATGCACCTGCTCCACGCATTCCAGTAGTGCATCGATACCGCGCTCGACCTCATTGCCAGCTGAAACCGGCGAGAGCCCCAGGTTACGCCTGACGATACTCTGGTAGTCCTCGAGGTCGATGGTCAGAAATACTAAGGGTTTCATGTCCTTGGATGCATTTTTCGGGGCGAGAGACGGCGTCGCTTGCCGAGCTTTCAGCTTGTTTCCGTAGTCCATTTATGCTTAAAACTGGTGCAACCTTTTGCGAGCCCATCCGGACGTGAATAACACCGCCCCCAAACATGTTCTAGCATCACACGCACCCGCGCCGCTTCAATCGCAGGTTGGCGAGCTTACGAAGCCGGCTGTATCTTTGTGGTTTCGAGCTTTGGTAGCGCTGCTCTGCTTCGGTTTCGCGCTTGCACCTCGTCTCGTTTCGTTTCGAACCTCCGCTCCGATGGCGGATGAGCTGCACTGGGTGAACCGCTCCGATATTCTCCGAGCACGCATCGCGTCAGGCAATTACGATATTGCAACCACTCATCTCGGACATCCCGGAATTCCCGCGGCCACCATGATGGCGCTCGGCCAGTCGTTCGGCGAATGGCTCAATACGACAACCGGCGCGGAGCCATTTACACCGAAATACATGGATGCACTATCGAGCTCGCGTCTGGGAAACGTGGTTACTTCGAGCATCGTCTTTCCGGTGATTGTGCTCGGAGCGGAGTCCATGCTGGGCTTGCTGCTCTCGGCATTCGCCGCACTCCTCCTCGCGCTCGAGTGTCAGCATATCGGCCTCTCGAAGATTGCCCATATCGACGGAACACTGACTCTCTTGGTTACCGCGTCGATGCTGCTCTACTTTTCCGCTGAACGAAGCGGCTCAGTGGTGAAAAAGTTAGTTGCTGGTATGCTTTGGGGATTGTCGATTGCAACCAAACCTACGGCTGCGGCACTGATCGGCGTCCTCCTCATCTACAAAACCCTTCGAGCGATGGTCGTATCGAAGTATTCCGAGAAGCCGATCGCCTCCATCGGCTGGGCGGAGCTTTGGGCGGTGATAGTCGGACACATCGTTCTCGGCACGATCTATACGAAGCTCTGGGATCCCAACAATACATATATCACGAAGCATCATATCCAGCCGCACCTGAGCGAGCTGATCGCCGACTTTTCCGCGCGGGTCCTCGCGCATCCTCCCCTTGATGTCTTGCTCTTCGTGCCGCTCGTCGGATTGGCTGCGACGTTGTTGCTTACTCGAGAGCCCCGTTCGAGCGCACGATTTCACCTGCTCATGGCAAGCTTTACCGCCCTATTTCTTGCGCTCGCATGTATCGAGCTTCCGATCGTCACGGGAAACCTCGTCCGATTTTGGTATTGGGTCGCAGGCCTCTCGGCTCGCAAGCACGAAGCATACGGAATGGTCTGGGCCAAGCCGGGGCTCGGATACCCCGAGATCTGGGCGCGCAGGCTGCCGTCCATGGTACTGTTCGGGTTCGTCTCCGGCGCAGTCTTTCTCTTTTGGCGAGAACGGCGCTCGCTCTTCTCGCTCGAACGCGCGGAGCGATTTTGCTTTTTGGCGGCGCTCTTCGCAATGCCGTTTATTTGGACGCTGCCGCTCAATGTTTCATCCAAACAAACAACGCGTTACCTGCTTCCGGCGTATCCCGCGGTGATTCTGTTTTGCGCATGGGGCCTCTGCCAACTCGCGGAGGCGGTCGCTGCCAACAAGACACTGCGTCGAGCACGGCCGTCGCTTCGCTCATCGGGTGTCGTCAGCGCAGTGCTGTTGATAACACTCCTCGCGCAGGGATTTACGGCATACTCGTGGCGCCGTAATCCAAATAACTTCTATAACCTCGTCACGGGCGGACCATCCATCGCATTCGATCGGGGCTTCGTAATGCATCCAACGGGCTACGACGACGCGCTTCGCTATGTGCAGCGCGAGGCCGAACGGCTGCAGGACATTCAGTATCTCGAAGTTCTCGGCGATTACGATCTGATGAAATTCGCCTTCACTCGAATGATGCCGAAGTCAAAACGGCGGTTGATCAGCATCCGTACATTCAAGGGCAGCTTGGGAAGTGACTGGCTCCTCGAATTTCCCGCATTCTCGCGACAAAAGGACATCGACCTGTCCGACACTTCAGTCTTTCACCCCGAGCTGACTCTCGAGGATCACGGTGTCAGGCTCTTCACGCTGTATCGCATCTCCGCCCGGACGTTCGCTCAGCCGCAAAAGATCGTCCTCAACGACGGAGCCCGAAAGATGGGCCGCATGCTGCGTTTTGACGACGCCGAGGACTACATTTCCGTCGACCAGTCATTTGCCGGGGCAGGATACATTCACTTCGACCAGTATATTCGTGTGATGCCCGGAACGTATCGCATCCGTGCTCCCCTGCTTACAACACCGGGAGAGACAGCACCGCCGGGGGTTGTTCCCGCGCCGGAAACGAAGGTCATCCGATTGGAGCTCAGCTCCGAGTGCACACGGGTGATTCCGCTCAGCTCACTCAGCTTGGGAGAGGTTCATGATGCAGTCCTTGACTGCACATTCACGAAGGAGACCCGTGCACAGTTCTCGATCTATTGGTATGGGGATGTCGCCGTGCAGGTCCATTATCCGACAATTGAACGGCTGAATTAGGAGGGGTTGATGTCGCTTCGCATGGTTCTCGCGCTCGCGCTGCTCGTCGGGCTGGTCTATCTCGTCGGTGCATCGGACGTGCTACACGTTCTCGCTCGTATCGAACCCCAGTATATCGTGTATCTCCTGCTGCTCTCCGTTGTCCTGATCTGGGTCAGCTGCGTCAAATGGCGTCTCTTCATCCGCGCTTGGGGGCACGACGCCTCTGTGCTCCATTTGATGAAGATTTACACGATCACGTACTTCTACAATGTCTTCGCTCCATCCTTTCTGATGGGTGACCTCGCTCGGAGCTATCATCTCGGCAAAAAGCTGGAGAACCAACGAGACGCTTTTGTCGCCACGTTTCTCGAACGACTCACGGGCCTCCTGGCGATGGTTCTACTCGGAACGATGTTCGTGGCGGTGGGTGCGCGCGCAACCAATGGCGTGGAGGCCGCGATCTTGGCTGCTGCATTTCTTGTTCTCGTTGCCTCTCTCGTCCTCTTCTCGGAAATGGCCTACAATTTCGCTACCTCAATCGCGCTCTCTCTCACTCGCCTGTGCGGGTTGAAAAAGATCACCGCAAAGCTCGAGAAGCTCTTCTCCGAAATATCAAAAGCGGTGGACACGGCGCGGCGGAACGAGGCTCTTTTTGCAAAAGCGATGCTCTGGTCGGTTTTTTTCCACTTCGGCACCGTCGTAAACACATATGTCGCCGCCCGTGCGATCGGCTGGGAAAACCCGGACTTCGGAGGCCTCTGTATTATCGTTCCGCTCGTCCTCCTCGTCGGAATCGCTCCGATCACCCCGAGCGGTATCGGTATTCAGGAAGGAGCCTTCATGTTTTTCTTGCAGCGGATTGGAGCGACTCGACCAGAAAGCCTCGGCGTCGGCTTGGTTCTCCGTGCGAAGATGCTGGTAACCGGTTTTGTCGGCTACTGTCTCTGGCTCACTTTGAAGCGTCATAAGTCGACGGACGCGGAAGATTCGACGGGAATCCTTGCGCAAGAGAAGCTTGCAGAATAACTTACCGACCTATGGAAGAAGCATCCAACGTAGCGATGACGCCGCAGCAGCGGCACTTCGCTGAAGCATCTGCTCTCGCGACATACAAGCACGTCATCGTCGGCGAAAGCGGCTGGTTGTCGTTCACAGCTTTCGAGCTCTACCGGCTTTTTTTCGCCAACATGGAGAGTTTTCTCGGAATCGGATTTCGCCGGTTCACACTCCCGAGCTTCCTCAAAGCGTACGCGGGACGGCCGGTAATCGGACACGGCGTTACCTTCCGTCAACCGCACCGAATAACGTTCGGGAAAAAAGTGATTGTCGATGATTATGCTGCGATCGATGTCAGGACTCGGCCGGGCAAAGACCACGACGCGGGCATTGTTCTCGGCGACTATACCTATGTCGGACGGTACTCAATCGTCACGGCCAAATACGGACAGGTCGTGCTCGGGAAGGCCTGTAACATCGGCTCATATTCACGAATCGCCACCCGCGAGAAAGTTGAGATTGGAGATAGCGTCCTCATCGCGTCATACGTTTACATCGGCCCCGGCAACCATGGTGCATCGGATCTCGCGACGCCCGTGATGGAACAAGAAATGGAATACAAAGGTGGCGTCAAAATCGGCGACAACACCTGGATCGGGACGAAAGCGACTGTCCTCGACGGTGTGACGATTGGGCGCGATGCGATCATCGGCGCCCACTCCCTCGTACGCGAAGATGTCCCGGATCGAGCAATTGTCGCTGGCACTCCGGCGAAGATTATCCGCTACCGGGAGTAGGCTCGCCCGGCCCTTGATTGCGTTCGCGCTCGAGCGTATCACGAAACAGCTTCATCTGCGGGCTCACAAGGATTTGCGTGAGGGTCTGAGGCAATTTTCGACGCCAGTTCGGGTGCTCGTTCACCGTACCCGGAACGTTGACCTGATCGGTGAGCCCCAACACATCTTCAAGCTGGAGCATCTGCAGCATACTCGGAGTGCGTGCTAAATAGGCGTGAAACGCGAGCGAAAGCTTCAAGTCAGCGTCAGCCTGGAGAACAGTTGTCGGATCATCGGCCTGGTAAAGATGCTCCTCCTTCAGGCGCGCGAGCAGATTCGTTCGGTCTTGAAGCCGCATGCTGAGCATGAGGTCATACAGCTCTGGAGCCGAGAAGAGGCTGAGAGATTTGCGCAGCTCGACATCCTCAGCGGACCAGTAGCTGGTCAACGTCGGGAGGTCGTGGGTGCCCGTGACTACCAGCGCGTGCCTCGGGAATTCCGCCGAAGGGATGATGCCGGTTGCACTCTTGGCGAAGTAGAGCACTTTGTAGGAGAGGATACCCGTCCGCTGCATGCCGGCTCGGACTTCATCAGGAACCGTGCCCAAGTCCTCGCCGATCACCAGCGTCTTTTGGCGGTTGCTCTCGAGCGTTACGATCGCAAGCAGGTCTTCGAACGGATACCGAACGTAGGCACCGTCTGCAGCCCGCGACCCACGAGCGATCCAGAACAAGCGGAACAAAGACATCACGTGGTCGATCCGAAGCGCTCCGGCATGTCGCATATTGAATCGAACAACGGCGATGAACGCTTCGTATTGTTGCTGACGCAATCGATACGGAACGATCGGAGGAAGGCCCCAATCCTGCCCATTCGGGCCGAGCTCGTCCGGGGGAGCTCCCGCTGAAGCTTCGAATGCGTACAGCTCGCGATTCATCCACGTCTCGGCTCCCCCGCTGTTCGACCCGAGAGCCAGATCCAGATAGAGCCCGATATCAACGCCGGCATCCTTGAGCGTGCGCTCAACAGCGCCGAGCTGCTCTTCCGCGAGGAACTGCAAATAAAGGTAGAAACGAACTCGGTGAGCTTCATCCTCCGCGAACTGTTTCACCGCAGGACTCTGCCAATTTTGATATTCAGCGGGCCACACCGGCCAGCCCCAGAGTTGAGGATCTTTTGCCGCGAACATCTCTCGCAAAGCATTGTACGTCGCATACGCACGCAAACCATTGCTTGCTTCAGAGACGAAACGTTCGAAACTGTCGCGACGATTCGGATCCCCCTCCTCGAGCGCAGCATAGAGCCGTTCGAATACCTCGAATTTCAGAGACCACATCTCGCCATATTCAACGAGAGCAGTCGCCCGCGCGGCGCGCAACCTCTCTTGGAAGCGAGCGTGACTCACGAACTGTCGTATCTCGGCAGAGTGATGGAACTCGGGCACGGCTTCGATATCGATAATCGAAACATTTCGCGCGAGCCGAGAGTTTGGAGAATACGGGCTGACATTATCCGTATCACGCTCGAACAGCGCGTGCAGCGGGTTCAAGCCGACCACATGCGCGTGATTCGTGGCGATCTCTCGCGCGCTGCGCATCAAGTCGCCGAGATCACCGATACCCCAGTTTCTCTCTGACCTCAGGCTGTAGAGTTGCAACGCAATTCCCCATTCGCGCTGCTCGCCCCGCAGCCCTTCGGGCAGGTAACATCGCGCGGGAGACAGTATGAGACGTGTCTCTGCATTGAGGTTACCGAGAGCAACAACGATGCGGTGATATCCAGGCTCAGTGGGAATGTCGATCTGCGGTTCAAGAAGCACATACTCCACACCGTCAACGCTCGCGCGATCGCTGATGTCCACGGCATTGAGATCAAGCTCTCCGGACGCTGAGCTTCCCTGCTCCCCCTCGAATCGCCAGCTGAGCCGTGTTGATTTCAGCTCGGCGGTGACTCGTATCGGGATGGTCAGCGGTTGCCCCTCGAAGCGGGAAAATGCAGGCGGCAAAAGCTCACTCCATTTTTGCCTCTCGTGTTGCAGAATTGCACGATCGATGGCGCCGTCGTCGCCAGTCTCGACACCCATGGTCTCGAGGAGCAAGCGCTTCGCTTCGTCCGTCGCTTCGTGCCTCACGCCGTGAACGTCCCAATAAAACGGCTCGATGCCGTAGCGAAGGCTCAGCTCGTGCAGCTTGTGTTGCGAAGTCATAGGGCGGCGTTAGCTCATGCTAAAGTACACAGCAGAGAGAGGCGGCAGAGTGACGCAGATAGAGTCACCATGACCATGCGCTGAAACAGGGTCGGAGCTTACCCCACCGGCATTCCCAAGCGATGACCCACCATAAATCGAGGCATCGCTGTTCAACTCTTCTTTCCAGAACCCCGCGTTCGGCACTCCGAGACGATATCCGAACCGCGGAACCGGGGTGAAGTTGAACACGCCCAGAATCGTTCGGTCACCCGACCGAGAGAGACGCTGGAAGCTCAGTGTGGATTGTGCGGAGTCGTTGCAATCAATCCACTTGAATCCGGAGTATTCGAAGTCGACCTCATGCAGCGCAGGCTCGCGACGGATGATCGCATTCAAGTCGCGAACCCACTGCAGCAGCCCCGAATGCATTCCGTGGTTGAGCAGATGCCAATCAAGGCTGCTGTCGGCATTCCACTCGCTCCACTGACCGAACTCGCATCCCATGAAGAGCAGCTTCTTTCCTGGATACGCAAACATCAGTCCGTACAAAGCGCGGAGATTGGCGAACTTCTGCCATTCGTCTCCAGCCATCTTCGCAATCATGGATCCTTTCCCGTGCACGACCTCGTCATGCGAGAACGGAAGAATGAAATTCTCATGATATGCGTAGAGCAGTCCGAACGAGAGGTTGTTGTGATGGAACTGCCGGTGGATCGGATCCTTACTGAAGTAGCTCAGGATATCGTGCATCCACCCCATGTTCCACTTGAAACCGAATCCCAATCCGCCGAGATAGGTCGGTCGCGAAACCATCGGCCACGAGGTCGATTCTTCAGCTACCGTAATGGTATCGGGAAACCGTTCGTAGACGACCTCGTTCAAACGCTTGAGGAAAGCAATAGCTTCGAGGTTTTCTCGGCCTCCGTAAGCGTTGGGGATCCACTCACCTTCCTTGCGCGAGTAATCGAGGTAAAGCATCGACGCAACCGCATCGACCCGCAAACCATCGATGTGATATTTCTCGAGCCAAAAGACAGCGCTCGAGATCAGGAAATTCGTGACCTCCCGCCGACCGAAATTGAAAATGTATGTCCCCCAATCGGGGTGAAACCCCTGGCGGCGATCCTCGTGCTCGTAAAGATGGGTTCCGTCAAAGAAGGCGAGAGCGTGCCCGTCGACCGGGAAGTGCCCCGGAACCCAGTCCATGATCACACCGATATCGTGTTGGTGGAGGCGATCGATCAGGTACATCAGATCTTGCGGAGTGCCGAACCGGCTCGTCGGAGCGAAGTACCCGACAGACTGATATCCCCATGAGCCTGTGAACGGATGCTCGGTCAGCGGTAAGAACTCGACATGGGTAAACCCCATGTCGACGACATATCTCACCAGCTCCTCGGCAACCTCACGATAACTGAGCGGGCGATTTCCCTCTTCCGGCTTCCGCCTCCACGATCCCAAGTGCACCTCGTAGATCGACATGGGTCGCGATTGGTCTTGGAGCTTTTTTCTGCGCTCCATCCACGATGAGTCGTTCCAGTCGTATCCTCCGATGTCCCAAACCACGGACGCGGATTTCGGCGGAGTTTCGGCGTGAAAGGCGTAAGGATCGAGCTTCAGCGCACAGTAGTTCTGCACGTTGGAGTAGATCGCATATTTGTAATTCATTCCGCTGCCGACACCCGGGATGAACCCACTCCAGCATCCAGTCTCACCCACACTCTCGAGCGGATGCGAGGACTCGTCCCAGTTATTGAAATCACCGGCGACAGACACTCGTCGAGCGTTTGGGGCCCACACACAAAACTGTGTGCCGCGAACACCGTTCCTTTCGACGACATGTGCGCCGAGCCGTTCAAAGCTCCGGTAAAACGTGCCCTCCGAAAACAGGTGCATTTCGTAGTCGGACAACCATCCGATCTGCTGCTTCATTCCGATCCCCCGCTGCGCCGTTCGGCCCGGCGTAACAATACAAAGCTTCGAGGGGTCGCCGAATAATGCGCGTGACAGTTCGACCCCTCCCTCCCAGGATTTCCGGTATCTATCATGACCTCAAAACGTGTCCCCGCGATATGAGGCAGATGAGCCTCGAGCTGTTTTGTTCCAGCATGGAAAATAAGCACAAACGTCTCTGTTGTCGGGTCGGAAGGGCTGCTCTGCTGCGCCACGTCGTTCAGGACGACAACGAGCGTGTGCAGCGAATCCGAGTCCCAATCGGTTCCGAATATCTCTTTCCCATCGGGAAGATGCCAACTGATGTCTTTTCGCCCGGTCGAGGCGTCAATCTCGCCGGTGAAGTATTCTTTCCTCTGAAAGACTGGATGAGCGCGCCGGACCGCGATCGCTTTTCGAAAAAACTCTAAAAAGCTCTCCTGTTCGGGGCTGAGCTCCCAACATAACCAGCTCATCGGGTTGTCTTGGCAGTACGCGTTGTTGTTTCCCCGCTGAGTTTTCCCCAGCTCGTCTCCGGCCGCCACCATCGGAACACCCGCGGAGAACATGAGAGTGGCAATGAAATTTCGGCGAATCCGATCGCGCTCCGTAAGAATGTTCCGGTTATCAGTGTCCCCTTCTACTCCGAGGTTGAAGCTGAAATTATTGTTGTCCCCGTCTCGATTCTCTTCGTGATTGGCTTCGTTGTGTTTCTGTGAGTAGCTCACCAGATCGCGAAGCGTGTAGCCGTCGTGAGAAGTAATGAAGTTGATGCTCGCCGTCGGTCCTCGACCCGACCACGCGAACATATCGCTGCTCCCGGCGATTCTCGATGCGAGAGGGCTGAGCTTGCGATTGTCTCCTCTCCAGAACATCCGCGCCGTATCTCTGAATTGACCGTTCCAGTCTCGCCACGGCGGCGGAAACTGTCCCACCAAATAACCGCCGGAGGCACAATCCCACGGCTCGGCGATCAGCTTCACCTGCGACAGGATCGGATCCTGAAAAATGGACGCCAGAAATCCGCATTCCAGGTCTACGTCGCGCTCCCGACGAATGAGCGCGCTCGTGAGGTCGAACCGGAATCCGTCCACATGCATTTCGGTGACCCAATAACGAAGCGAGTCCATAACGAGCTGCAACGTCCGTGGGTGACGAAGGTTCAATGTATTCGCACAGCCCGTGAAATCGAGATAGCGTGACCGGTCCTCCGGCAGCAGACGGTAATACGTCGGATTATCGATGCCTCGGAAGGTCAGGGTCGGACCGAAGGGATCGCCTTCTGCCGTATGATTGTAGACAACATCGAGAATCACCTCGATGCCCGCCCGATGAAATGTTTGGACCATCGTGCGGAACTCATCGACGTGTTTCGTGCCTGACGGGTCTGCGGCGTAACGAAGATCGGGCGAGAAATAGTTGAGCGTGCTGTAGCCCCAGTAATTCGTTAATCCGCGGGCTCGGACGTGATATTCCGTCGTGTGCTGGTGCACAGGG
The DNA here is from genome assembly GCA_046328905.1 of Bdellovibrionota bacterium. GTDB lineage: Bacteria > Bdellovibrionota_C > UBA2361 > SZUA-149 > CAZDWZ01 > JAXLVP01. The sequence goes on along the minus strand of JAXLVP010000001.1, from coordinate 363,554 downwards.
AGAAGCTCGATCGCGGTCACTCCGAGCTCTGCAAGATGCTCTACTATTGGCGCTGAGCAGAGTCCGAGATAGGTTCCGCGTAATTCGTGGGGAACTTTCGGATGGAGCATCGTCATTCCCTTGACATGAGCTTCGTAGATGACAGTTTCGTGCCACGGTCGGCGCAACTGTGAATCGCCCTTCCAGTCAAATGTGTCCTCAATGACCGCTGCGAGCGGAGCAAACGGAGCGTTGTCTGAGGTATCTTTCGTCGGGTTGATGCCGTGGTGGGCAGGATGCGCGCCGAGGAGCGCCTCGTTCTGCTCTGCGTTACGCGCTACCGCTCGCGCGTAGGGATCGAGCAGCACCTTTGCCGCATTAAAATACAAGCCATCGGCGGGCTGCCATGGACCGTCAACACGATACCCATATAACTGTCCAGGATGAACCTCGGGTACTCTCACCGACCAGACATGGTGCTCGCCTCGTCGGAGCGGAATTTGTTTCTCCTCGGCACGTGCCGAGCGATTCGCGAAAAGACACAACGTCACCGAGGTCGCATGCGCTGAGAAGAGCGAAAAGGTCGTTCCGAGACCATCGTAATGCGCGCCGAGCGCTGGGCGAGACGTTTCCAAGTATTTGCTCCGATTCATAAAAAGGCAATCTAACGCTACTTGATAAAGCGGTTTTTGTCCAAAAAGCGATGTTCTTGCACAAGGGGCCGCTACAGAGTGGCGATTTAGATGCGGAGCTCGCTGCGGACGAGCGAGATTTCTGAGGCGAGGGTTTCCCTGCTCCAACCCAGAGCCTTCGCCATCGCTTTGCCGATTCGCGTAATACGGGCCGCGTCAAGACGGCTGAGTGCGGCAATGTCCGTCCGACGCCGGAGGACGTCCGATAATCTCAGCGCCATCTCCTCTTCTACCAAGAATTCGAGCTCGCCGAGTGTGAACCCGGTGCACACATCAAGCTCGTCAAAACGACCGGGGCGTTCCTCGAATTGAGCCGCAAGACGCAAAACCTCGGCGCCGAAATCATCAACGAGCCGTTGCCGCTTCGCGGGGCAAAATCGCTGCAGCACGGTTCGGGCGACGCTCGCTTCCAGCTCGCTTCTGTTGTCGAAGTTCCCGCCGACAACGCGCTCTTGCGCAGTCCGACAGGTCGCGGCACCGCACCCAAGGCGAGCGACGACACGGTCCACGACTTTCTCCGCTAGCGCGCGGAACGTCGTGTATTTCGTCCCTCTCACGCTGAGCGCGTTCGGCACCTTAAGCCCTGAAGTCGCCCAGTCGACAATCCGATCTTCGCGACAAACGAGATAGGACTTGTCTGCGGCCGGAGGTCCCTCAAGCGGAATGAGCCCGCCGAACACCGAGCGTACGTGCTTCCTGTCGAGCACCGGCGAGTCATATGCAGAGCGCAGCTCCGACAAAAACATGTCGACATCCTCGTTTTCGAGAGGGCTGTCGCCGTCACTCGCCTGAACCGCCACTTCATATGTTCCGCACAGGGTCGCGTCCTTCCACGGCACCAAAAAATACGCCCGGCCGCCACGTCTGAGCACGCTGGCTCTCTCAACCGTGCCGCTCAGAACGGCAAGCGCACGATCCCCAAGCACCCGATCGAGCACGAGCTGCGTTCCGCGCGCAAACCATGGTGACGGCTCAAACGCACCACCGAAAAGTCGTGTCTCGATAGCTCCTGCGCGTGGCCCTCCTGCGCAGATCACGAACCGGGCGCGGATCGTGAACCGAGCTCCGGTCAATCGGTCTTCGACGATAATACGGTTCAGAGGATTGCCGACGCCGTCACGCCCCTCTCTACCGACGACTTCCGCATAATTCGCCAGCACAGCGCCGGCTGAGGCAGCGCTCTTCGCAATCGCGAGTGTCAGCCGCTCGCATTCCATTTGAGCGTCATAGAAGATCATCCCACCAGTAAGGCCGTTACATGGCAGCCCCGGGGCTTCCATCTCGAGCTGTTTGCGGCTCAGCCAGGAATGTTTCGGCAGCTTGAGCTCCGGCTGGACAGCTCGGTTGCGTGAGGGCGTCAGAAGATCGTAGAGGGTCATGCCGCACTCGAGCAGCGGGCGCCCTTTCTTTCCATATCCGTAACACGGCACAACGAACGGGAGCGGTCGGAGCAGATGCGGAGCCATGAGCCGGAGAGCACGCTGCTCGTGGGCCGATTCGAACACTCGACGCAGATCGAGCTGCTGGAGGTAGCGCAGCCCTCCGTGAACGATCTTGAAACATCCGGCCGACGCCTCGCCGCCGAAATCCGAGCGCTCGACGAGCCCGACTCGGAGACCGCGCAGGGAAGCGTCCCACGCAATTCCAACTCCGTTGATTCCTCCGCCGATAACCAGCAGGTCCAGCTCTGAATCTTCGAGCGCGCGGAGATTTCGAGTAAATGCAGTCACGCGGTTTCCCTCTTGCTTCGGCTACCGCGCTACTAATCCAACAAAAAACAAAAAAGGCCAAGAGGACGTTAGCCCCCTTGGCCGTCTCACACAAAGAGCAGCCGCACCGAACAGCGTGCGGCACCGCTCTTCAAACGGTCAATCAGAAATAACCGCTGAGCTGCGTTTCGAAGCGGAAGTCGGTGACATCAGAGCTGCCCGAGTAGTTCGAGACGTCCCAGGTGATTCCCGACTGGATCTTCAGATAGTGTCCATGGATGAAGTAGTTCACCACAAGGTTGTACTCTTCCTGATCGTCGATAGCACTGAAGTCCTTGTCGTAGTCGATGTAGCCGAAGCGGCCGGCAACTTCCCACAGCTTGTCGATGACATAACCCGACTGCACGTAGAACCCGAAGACGTCGCCGTCACTGGACGGGCCGGACACGTCGTCGAGATTTACGGTTCGATAGTAAAACTCGGTTTGGGCCGAGAAGCCGTTTGAACGCATTCCACCATCGACGTTCAGGTCGAAATGGTCGAAGTCGCTCGCCGCATCAACACCGAGAGGATCCCCACTCGCTTGACCGTAGATGGTCGAGACCCCGGCGGTAAAAGCAGTGCTCGAGTTGTCGTCGCGAAGATCGCTCTCCGATCCTCGGCTTCCATACTCCCCGAAGACTGCCGTGACTGCAGCAAGGACCGCGAGCTTGTTATCCACGCCACCGGTATTGATCCCTTCCCCGTCTGACTCACCATTATAGGTTTCGAGGAAGTAGTTCACGCTCTCGTCTCCGAGCGGGCCGTGAATCATCGCTCCCATGTTCCGGTTCGGAGAGAAGAAGTCGCTGACCTTCGAGCGGTCAATGAACTCGAGCTGTTCATCGCCGGCATTATCTTGCCGAGAGAACGGAGTCTTGAATTGTCCCCACCGGATGTGCGTTCCCGGATTCCCGCCTTCGGCGTTCCACTGCAACCATGCATCTTTCAGCTGGCTGCCGCCGCCTTGTGAGCGGAGATCGGTTTGCAGTTTATAACTGAACTCTTTGTCGAGCAGGTTGCCGCTGAAGAAAGCTTGCACCCGACGAACGTCAAAGCTGGTCGTGTCTTCGGCAGAATCGAGTCCGATATCTCGGCGGGCCCCTTCGTCTTTGTCGGAGAACGTGAATTTCGGCTGAACCTGCAGGTTGATCTTTAGGTCGAAGTCCTGAGTTTCGATTCTCGTGCCGTCTTTGTAGTAGACCTTGCCGGTCTGATCCGCAGCCTGGGCTGTAGAAACCAACGGCATTACGGCCAAACTTGCTGCTAACAAACTAAGCTTACGCATGTGTATTTTGCCTCCCCAAAAGCGCCACATTTTTAGTGCCGCAAACATACAGGAATCCTACTATGCAGCCGCAGCGTCAGCAAAACTTATATTGTTAAGTATTCGTTAGCGGACGGTTCGGGCTGCGGTTATTCGAGCTTGAACGATAGAGAAATGCTATCGGTGCTGGATGAACGAATTCATCCTCGATTCTGATTCGGAGCTGCTGAGGGACTTGAGCAGCTCGGTGAGAAAGTTTGCGGACAGCAACCTTCTCGTCACATCTGACCCACCGCGCTTCCGTCGGGAGGATTTCGACGCCCTCGCGAAGCTCGGCCTCACCGGGATGTCAGTCCCTGAGCAACACGGCGGAACGCCGATGTCAGCGCTCGCAATCGCAACAGCGATCTTCGACCTAGCTCGTGCGCAACTTGGACCCGCTATCTATCTCTCAGTTCATTTAATGGTGAGCAAGCTGCTCAGCTCGGCAGCGTCGAACGAGTATCAAACCGAACGCTTAATGAAGCTAGCATCGGGAGAGCTGCTCGGAGCCTTCTGCCTCACCGAAGCGGAGGCCGGTTCCGACGCCGCGAATCTAAAAACCAAGGCCGAACCCTCGAACGACGGTTACCGGCTTACCGGTGAAAAACTTTACATTACGAGCGGAGGCGTCGCCGATCTTTATCTCGTTTTTGCACGGACTGCTGCTGCGGGCGCCGAAGGGATTTCGGCGTTTCTCGTTGAGAAAAGCGCCCCTGGGTTGAGCTTCGGAAAGCACGAGCGGAAGATGGGATGCGAGGGTGCGCCGATCGCCTCGGTTCATTTCGACGGCTGCTTCGTGCCGACGGCAGCACGCCTCGGAGCGGAAGGAACTGGATACAAACTGGCACTCTCAGGTTTACAAGGCGGAAGGGTCAATATCGCTGCAGCCGCTTGTGGAATAGGTTCAAAAGCACTGGAGATCGCTGCGCGGCATCTCCGGACGCGTCGGCAGTTCGGTCAACCGCTGGCAGGTTTTCAGGGACTCCAGTTCATGCTCAGCGATATGGCAACAGCGCTTCGCGCGTCAGTCCTTCTCACGCGAGAGGCAGCGAATGATCTTGATTCCGGCTCAAAGAGAACCCCTTCGGCATCGATGGCAAAATGCTTCGCGACCGATTCGGCCATGCGGATTACGACGGACGCAGTCCAACTTCTCGGCGGAGCAGGCTATATAGCTGAATACGAGGTGGAGCGCTTGATGCGAGACGCAAAGATGCTTCAGATCGTGGAAGGGACGAACCAAATTCAAAGACTACTGATCGCGAGATCGCTCGTAGGATAAACATTCTCTCTGCGTCCTCCGCGTCCTCTGCGGTTGCATTTATACTTTGGGACGCAACCGCAGAGAACGCGGAGGACGCAGAGTGCAAGCTACTCAGGCAGATACTGCCGAATGTGCTTCAGCAGCTTGTCGGGTCTGCACGGCTTTGTCAGGACGGTGTTGCAACCCGCCTCTTCCGCTTCGCGGTGGAGGTCCGGCTCGTCAACCGCGGTGAACGCGATAATCGGAATTTGGTCATACCCGAGAGCTCGAATGCTCCGGACGGTATCGGCTCCGTTAATCTGCGGCATCATCAGATCGACGATGATCAGATCGGGCGTGGTTTGCTTGGTGAACTCGATTGCAGAGTACCCGTCCGCACATCGCTCCACATGAAAGCCGCGCTCTTCGAACAAGAACGATACGATGTCGAGAGAAGTGATGTCATCGTCGATGACTAAGATATTTCTCTGTCCCGGATTTTCTGAAGCCATAGTTGTCCTTCGGTTGAACCTCACTCAGGAGCTGGGAGGGATATTTGCCGCCGTGTACTTTAGATTCTTGCTTTCTGCCATTCTTTTCAAAAACCCGCGTTCGAAACAGCTTTTTCGAACGCGGCACCGTTACGGGCTAACCTACCGTAATCACGAGAGCTTTCAACAAAGCCACGCCTCATCTCGAAAGTATTGCATCTTTTCGCACCATTCTCGCCATAACATTTCTTGTGGGTTCAGGTCCTCGACCTGTTGTTTAGTTGGGTTGCCGGGTGTCGGAATGCTCAGAAAGACTCGTTTATCTCTTTTTACGTTGATCATCTCCGGTGCATTGGTACTGGGCGGCTGCTCTCCTTCGAGCCTTGTGTCTCAAGAGGGCGCCCTGGGAACCGGCTTCGGTTTTCTCGGAGGAACCGGCGCGGGCTATCTGATCGGCCAACAAATCGGAAAGAAGACCGAGAACATGGCTTTAGTTGGTGCGCTAGGCGGAGGTCTGGGAGCGCTTGCAGGCGGCATGCTGCATGAGAGAAACGTGGCGCAGTCGAACGCGAAACGCGCAGTAGTCCGAGAAGCCAGGGCGATCGACGAGAATCAGCGCAGAATCGACGAGATGAGAGAACGCATGTCGGACGCCTCAACCTGGGGACGAAGCGAGGTGAAGCCGTGGAACGAGCGTTACCTCGGCGACAGCTACGATAGTCCCTACGAAGGCCCGCTGCGGCCATAACTTCAATTTTCACCCTCTGTTAACGTCTTTGTACCGGGGATCGGCGATTTTCTGTAAATCACAGTTGCCCGCACGTTCATCTTTTTAGACAATGGAATTGGAGCGGTGGCTTTATTCCTGTTCCATGTTGTATGAAACCCTTTCCGCGTCGTTGGCGCGGATATAGTCGACTCATTGAATTCTGCACGAATGATACTTGTAACTGGGAGCACTGGATTTTTAGGCCGCGAGCTTGTCGCGAGACTGTTGCGGCTACGCCCTGACGCGGAGCTTTGTCTCCTCGTTCGTGACCAGACGGAACACGACGCGCTCCGCCGTGTTCGCGCCGCTCTCGAAGACATCTTCGAACCGGCGACCGTTCAGTCTTACCTACAACGAATCCACATCGTCCGAGGCGACATTTCCGAAGACCGCTTCGGTCTCGGTGACACGGAATACACACAGCTTGCCTCCAAGCTGAGCGCAGTCTATCACTCCGCGGCAACGACGACGCTGAATCACGATCTTCCAACAGCACGTCGTGTCAACGTGGGAGGGACGCAACACGTTCTCGATCTCGCCGAGCAAAGCGCGCGGCACTACGGGTCGGACTTTCGGTTGTATTACATTTCAACTGCTTACGTTGCGGGTGCTCGTAAAGGGATTGTGCGTACCGACGAGCTTGATCCGGCAGGCAGCTTTCGTAACGCGTACGAACGGAGCAAGGCCGAGGCGGAAGCCCTGGTTCGAAGCCGCAAGGATTTTGTATCCTACTGCATCTTTCGTCCGAGCATCATCGTGGGCGACAGTGTCACGGGCCAGACTTCGGCTTTCAACGTCATTTACGGCCCAGCCAAGCTCCTGGTGAAGGGGTTGATGAGCCGTTTGCCCGCCCTTCCCCACGCTCCTTTTGACATCGTCCCCGTGGATTATGTCGCGGACACAATCGTCTACCTGTCTGCGATTCTCCCCTCGAACGGCGCGTGCTACCACATCTCCGCAGGAGTCGGACGCGAGTCCAATCCGTGGGAGATCGTCGAGCAACTGTTCAGTACCTTCAACAAACATCGTCGGCGAGGTCGAGGGCTTCTGCCGATGCCCGCTCTCGTACCGGCGGAAGTGTTGGCGCTGGCGCAAACCTCCCTCGAGGCGGCAAAGACATCGATGAAAACTCTGGAGCGGCTAGTCACCAACCGCATCAGCGTGTTCGCGCAGACGCTTCCGTTCATCCCGTATCTCGTTGGTAACCCGCAGTTCGAGAACTCCGATACGATTCGCGATACTGGGAGCGCTCTATCGTTGCCGCCGCTATTCCCGAGCTATGCCGAGCGTCTGTTCATGTATTGCCTCCACACGAACTGGGGAAAGCTCCCATGGACAAACCCTCACAACTTCACGTTGTGGAGGAACCGTACCGTTCCATTCTCCCCCATAGTGATATCTCAGCCCGGTCAGAACCTGCTTTAATTCGCAGCTGGGGACATTACCGCAACTGTCGCGCTAATTCTCTCGTTTCATTGGCAGTATCGTCTCGATGGGATATACTGAAACGTGGGCCCATGGCTGAGCCTCTAATGATTCAGCCGCTCGACACGACAGATGCAGCACACCCTCGTGTGGCGATCTGAAACGATGAGCCGGGTTCCGTCGATCGCTTCCGCGCCTTTCTTGCCTCCCATGGCCGAAAGCCGGGGTCTTCTCCTGCAGATTCAGTCGCTGCTTTAAGGAGTCCATTCGAGCGCACGACAGTGAGGCTGATTGCGGGGCTTGCGGGACTGATTGCACGTGAAGGACTGAGCCGTGCGCATCCGGAGAGACGTTTTCGAACGCTTCCCTCTCGCGCGGCAGAGCCTACCGAGCTTCTTCTCGTCCACGGAAACTGGAGACGAGAAAATTCGATTGTGAGGCGCAATCGCCATGTGCAATTTTAGGACTTACAGATCTTAGTATTGAGAGAGATTTTTTAGGAACAGATTTTTACGAACTTGGCGTGACAGAAAAGCAAGTTTGGCAACTTACTGGAAAGAGTTTCACCGATTATTCAGAGATTTTGAACGATTGATGATTAGAAGTTCCGCATTGAAGCGCCGCTCGAGAACGATCGGCGCACAGAGGATACTTCTCACGAGGAAAATGAAGGCCGATTTCGACACTTAGTTCTGGCTTCTGCCGGCTGCACATTCCGCCGTAAACAGTGCAATGTGCAGCCGGAATAACTTCTCGTAACTCCTTACCCCTGCCTTCTTGCTGAAGAGTGCTTTCGGCGACTGCACCGATGCCCTTCCTGCTCTCGCGCTCCGAGGAGTGCTCAGCACATGACCCGAAGAATGTTAATCAACGCGCTCTATCCTGAAGAGTGCAGAATTGCCGTAGCCGACGATGACCGCCTGATCGAGCTCGAGGTTGAACGCGCCGACCACAGCCAGCAAAAGGGAAACATCTACAAGGCCGCGATCACCCGCATCGAGCCAAGCCTGCAAGCCGCGTTTCTCGATATCGGGTCGAATCGAAACGGGTTCTTGCAGATCAATGACATCCACCCGGCGTATTTCAATAACTGGCCGCCCGAGAATGCACAGGGCCATGTTCCTCGACCGTCGATTCAAGACGTGCTCAGACCGGGACAAGAGCTCGTCGTGCAGGTCGTGAAAGACCAGCGCGCAGCCAAAGGTGCTACGCTTACGACGAACCTCTCGATTCCGGGTCGGTTTCTTGTTCTGATGATCGGTAACCAGCGCGGCGGAGTTTCGCGAAAGATCGTCGACGAAGGTCAACGATACAGACTCCGGCAGGCGGTGCAAAAGCTGCGTCTGCCGGCCGGAATGGGAATTATCGTCCGCACGGCTGGAATCAACCGGAGCAGCATTGAGCTCGAGCGCGACCTGGAAGGGTTGCTCGACATCTGGTTCGAGCTCCTGCGAAAGAGCTTCGAGCACGGCTCTCCACGATTGTTGTATCAGGAGAGCGATTTAGCGGTTCGTACGATTCGGGACTATCTCACGAACAACATCGAAGAGATTCTCATCGACGAAAAGAGTACGTATGAGCGCGCAGTAAGCTTCATCAATAAGGTGATGCCGTCGTTCACTTCGCGCGTCATTTACTTCGACAAACCGCAGCCGCTCTTCTCATCGTACCACCTCGACGCCCAGATCGATGAGACGAGCAAACCCGAGGTAATCCTTCCATCCGGCGGTTCAATCGTCATCAATACGACTGAAGCCGTCGTTGCCATCGACGTGAACTCCGGCCGATCGACCAGTCAATCCGACGTTGAGGAAACCGCGTTCAACACGAATCGAGAGGCGGCGGAGGTGATCGCACAACAGCTCCGGCTGCGAGACTTGGGCGGACTGATCGTTATCGATTTCATCGATATGAACGACAAGCGTCACAAGCAGATCGTTGAAAAGAGCCTGAGGGACGCGGTTCGCGCAGATAAGGCGAAGATCGAAATCGGTCGGATCTCAAAGTTCGGTCTCCTCGAGCTTTCTCGTCAGCGGTTGAAAGCGTCGCTCACCAGCCAGAGTCACTCCGTTTGTCCTCATTGCGACGGACGCGGTCGGGTAAAAACACCGGAATCCGCAGCTCTCGAGGCGCTGCGCAAAATCCAGTCTGCCGTTTTCGCGGGTGGTGTCGACGAGATCCGAATCCGCATGGCTCCGGCGGCAGCACTCCTGCTCCTCAACAGTAAGCGGCAGGTGCTATCGCAGTTCGAGCGTGAATGCGGGACCACCATCCTCATCTACGCCGACGGCAGAATGAAGCCCGAGGAATACGAGCTCGAGCTGCGAACAAGCGGCGGCGCGCACGCTGCTCACGTCGATCCTGAGCTTCAATTCAACCGCAGTCGCGGGCCGGCTCCCGCAGGCGAGCGTCGAGCAAGCAATGAACGTGACCCAGAGTCCGGTGAATCCTCCCGAGGCGAAAGCCGACAGGGACGCGGCGGCGATGACCGCGGCGGCCGACGAAATCGCGATCGACGTGGGAACCGACGGTCCTCGCGCCGCGGCGGAAGACGACGCTCCGGTCGCCGGGACGGCAACTTCCCCTCACGGCCTGAGGGCGACGAGCAGGCAGAAGGTGGGTCAATGGAAGGCGAGTCGCAGGACCGAAGTTTCTCGGCGGCTGACTCCGGGGAATCTCAGGGCGGCCGACACCGGGACCGCGATGAAGGTCCTTCGCAGGACCTCTCATCGGGTTCGGACAGTGCACCAATTGGACGCGTTCCGGATAATTCCTAGCCCCTAAATCACAAACCTCCATCGCGCGCCTCAGCCGCTCCTCCGCTGAGGCGCGCTCTCAAAAAATCGCGCGATTCGGGGTGCCTGCCGACATTTACTACAAGCTACTTTAACAAACCGCTTGTCCCGCGCGCGTCGTTAATGTTACTTTAACTAGGTTAATCCAACTCGTTCACGAGCCGTCGGAGACCTATGTCGAAATCGCGAGACACCTTCTATCTTTCGCCCGAGAAACAAGTTTGGCCGAGCCCGTCTGCAGCCCCGATCGGCAGATCGCCGCTAACCGGCTCCGGCTCGGAAGGCCCGAAGTCTTCTCCGGCGCAAGCGCCTTCCCGCGCGCCGACTCTTCGAGAGCTCTTGGAGCCCGATGAGCAGGCAACTCGAACGATGACCAGGCTCGCGCAATCAATTAATCCACGGGCAATCCATCCACGGGCAATCGATCCACGGGCAATCGATCCACGGGCCGGCCTCTCGGCTCCGTTGACGGAAGCGGGAGTTTCGTCGAAACCGTCCGCTATGCGCGCGGCGGCAATGTCCCATACGTCACAAGCGGCCTCGTCCATAGACCATGCTCCGCGACCAGAGGTCTCTGGTCATTCGGCCCTGGGGCCGGCGGGAGATGCCGACTTCGCACCGTCGTCAGGCATGCCTCAGTCAGGGGAGCTCGAGACCGTGTTACCGACGGACGCAGCGTCTCCGATTGAGATGCCCGGCACAGCCGGCGCCGACGGCGAGCTTCACGACTATCTCAATCAGCTCGCACGCCTCGTTGCCAACGTCACCGAGAGCTACACGGCAGCCGTTTTCCTGGCCCATCCGCAAGAGAAGACCCTCGAGCTCGCAGCGATCCACACTCTCAGCCGGGACATCGTCTATCAGGCTCGTATCGGTTACGGTTGCGGCCTCATCGGCTGGACCGCCGAGAACGCCGTGCGCATCTCAGTTTGCCCGTTCGAGCACGACGCAACGACCCTCCTCTACTATCATCGAGATCAGGGCCTGAAGAGCTTCATCGCCGTCCCGATCCTCGACCGTCAGAGCAACCTCCTCGGAGTCATTGCTTGCGACAGTAAAAAATCCTATGCGTTTGCAAAGATCACCGAGAAGATCCTCCTCGATTGCGCAACCCAAGCGGCGACATTACTGACCTTGCATCGCCGAGCAGCTCACACCCCGGACCGAGCGCTCGATCCGAATGACTCGGCCCTCGTCGACTACCTGGAAGCGCTCCGGTCGCAGAAGTCCGAGAAGGCACTGCTCGAGCTTGCCGCAAATCTACCGCTTGATTTCGTCGCACGCGACGCGCTCGTCGTGATCACTACAGACGAACCGGGCGCTTCCGCCTCTGCGTTCTATTCCGCTTCAAACCAGGTGCGTGTTGGGCACCGGCTTCTGGAACTGGTTTGCCGCCATAAGAAGGTGATCTGCAGCGAACGGAGCGTCCAAGCTCAAACGGTGGATGACAGCAGACAGCGCTCGTTTCTCTCAATTCCGTTTCATATCTCGAAGCGTGAAGCCGGATCGATTAACCTACTCAGTCGCGCCTTTGAAGCATTCTCCGCGGTGGAAATCTCCACTTTGGAGCGCGTCGCAAAGGTTCTCGGCAAAGAGCTCGAGCTGATCCGGCTCCGTGAAAAGCTGGTCTCTCCCGAGTCGGCGACAGGCCTGCTCACGTGGTCGCAGTTTGCGTTACAGGCGAAGGCCGCTCTCGCCAGCCCGTCGGCGAAGAATCCGAAACAGGGCATCTGTTTGCTCCGGCTTGCCATGACGAATCTCGCGGAAATTGAAGATTTCCTCGGAGTGTCTGCAGCTCACGCCGCTGTTCTGAAGCTCATGCGACTGGTTGAGCAGGCGAAAGGAAGCTCCGGGATCGCGTGCTATCTCTATGGCTATCAGATTTTGGTGCTCAGCGATCGTTCCGAGATCGAGCGCATCTGGGGCCGCCTCAGCCGTCTGCTCGATCGCATCTCACTGACCGAAGATAACGCATTCGAAACGGCGATGCGAACGAAGCAGGATCGCTCATCGGCAGATCGCGGCGCGCGCCAGCCGGGCGCGAACCTCGCGGAGCTGCTCACCCGCGGGCTGCTCCATGTTCATGTCACCGCACCGCAAGACGGCGAATCGCTCGAAGAGCTCGTTGCGAAGAGCAACCGCTTGCTCGAGCTCGCAGCCGGCGAATCATCACAACAGGGGAAGCAGCTGGAGGTAATGGCGCATGCTAGCAATTGGTAAGAATCAGGCGACTCTCGGCCTGAGCGAGATCGACATGTCATCGGGCCTGGTGCAGCACGATCTCATTCGTCCCCTGGATGCGCCCGCGCCGGCGATCAGTCCAGCACGAGCCAATGGGACGAACGGGCTTTCGCTCTATCCGTCCAGGTCGCGTGGGATGCGCCGCATCTTTGACGGCTGGCTCGGCCAGGATATGGCCATGGACCTCGGGACAGCAAACACGCTGATTTACGTGCGGGGTACGGGCATCGTCCTCAACGAGCCGAGCGTTGTGGCCGTCAGAGAGGACGATGGCCGTCCGGTCGCAGTGGGAAGAGCTGCGAAGGAGATGTACGGGAAGACATCACGGCTCATCCGCTGCGTGCGGCCGATGAAAGACGGAGTGATCGCCGACTTCGATATTACCCATCTCATGATCAAAGACTTCATCACTCGAGTCTCCACCCGCTGGCAGTTACGTCGACCACGTTTGATTGTGAGCATCCCCTCGGGAATCACAATGGTGGAAAAGCGCGCCGTCGTGGATGCCGCTCTCGCAAGCGGAGCTCGCCAAATCCATCTCATCGAAGAACCGATGGCAGCAGCTATTGGCTCGGGCGTTCCCGTTCGAGAGTGCGGTGGGAACATGATTGTGGACATCGGTGGTGGAACGACCGAGGTAGCAGTTATCAGCCTCGGAGCGACAGCATACGCAGAGTCGGTCCGAATCGCCGGCGACGAGATGGATGAAGCCATCGAGGTTTTCATTCGACGAGCGTTCAACCTCCAGATCGGAATCTTCGAAGCTGAGCGCATCAAGCTCGCTATCGGTTCGGCGATGCCCATGTCGCAGACTCGAGAGCTGAAGATATTCGGCAGAGATCTGGCGACCGGTACTCCCCGCGAGATGGTTGTTGATGACGCAATTATTCGCCGCGCCCTCCGTGAGCCGCTTTGCGCGATTGTCGAGGCGGTTTTGCGCGCGCTAGAGCGAACCAGCCCCGAGCTCGCAGAGGACATCATACGCAAAGGTGTTTATTTAGCGGGAGGAGGCGCGCTGCTTGCCGGGCTTCCCGAACGGCTCAGCCTGGAGTCCGGGCTGAAGTTCCTGCGCGCGGCCGATCCCCTTACAGCGATTGTACGAGGCACCGGGCAGGTACTCGAGGAGTTCAAGGACTTCAAGGCCGTCTGTATCGCCTAAGCAGCCTGAGCATCCGTCGACCAAAGCGCGACCTTATCTTTTCGAAGATTCGGTCGCGTTTCTGTTTTCCGCGCCGCGCTTCAAGCCCCTCAGCCACTCTCCGAGAATTCACGGGCGTATCCAACAATTCGCGCGGCCCCACTGCTCGGAGCTGCTTCGAGCACAATCTTATCGGCAATATCGAGAGATCCCAGCACCTTCGAACGTTTGCACTCTGCTTCTGCACTTCCATTGCCGATAAATCGTCTATAAACTAAGAATTAGATTCTGCTCTGCTAAAGCTCGAATTTGATGATGACGCGTCGAAAGATTATGTCGATGGTTCGCACGGTCCTGTTCGTGACCGCAGCGGCGTCTCTTCTCTTTTGTGGGTGCTCGACGTCGAGCGAATTCTATCTCCGCGACGAGCTGGCCAATCGCGGCCCAATCGCTCTGAGCCCCAGCAACCCATTTGTCGCAGGGAACCTCTTCGTCGCGAAGGAGATGAAACACAGCGACATCTTTCGGGGCTTCATCAAGTATCGAGGGACACCCGACGCGGTCGAGGTTCGAACGAGCCATTTCAAACCCATTCGTGTGTATCTCTTTTACCTTGGCGAGGCCGAGGCGTATCTCATGGAACAAGGCGGAGGCGACTGGATCTTACGCGGTCCGGACAAAATCCCTGCGCAACTCATGGCTTCCTTCTTCAATGTGAGCCCGGCAGGCACCCACGCGCCACTTGTGACTGATAATTATGAAGCAGGGCTGACCACCGGAAGCGCCGAAGACGCGCCTGTTAAATCGCTTCGCCCAGTTCCTGAAATTCGGAGCTTGAGAAAAGTTCCGCCACTCCGTTCCCCGAACAACGACAAAACGAAGCCGGTCCGGAAGCAGAGCGATGATTCCGCTCAGACAACCGAGAACAGACAGGTCGAGAACAGCGCCTCCGGAGATGTGATTCACCGAGTCATCTATCCGGGCGAGACACTCAGGATCATCACGAACTGGTACACGGGCGACGTGAACAACACCGGGCGTATCGCCCGAATCAACGGCATTGAGAATGCGAACGTTCTGCGCATTGATCAGACCGTCAGAATTCCTCGCTATTTGCTCAAAACGACGAAGCCGCTTCCGCAAGCCGAGATCACGCGAATGAAGGCGCTTGATAACGGCGCTGCGGCGCCAGTCGAAGCGGTTCCGGACCTCCAGAGCGGGAGCTGAGAGTTTCAACCGGCTCGAAATGTGGGCGGATCGCCGATTGCCCAGCTTTCGCCAACGAGCAAAAGCGTGCGTCCCGCAACCTCGCCGTTCCCAGTTTCCGGAAGGACAATGAATGACGCTGACTGCGCTTCGAGCAGCTCCTTCGCGCCCTCGACGACCGTTACCGGCGCGGTAAGCAGAAGAAATGTTCGCGAGTATACGAAGCTCAGCCACTCATTCAGAGTCCCGCCCCAGTTGAGGTAGCGAACTGGGTCCCGCGGAATCTTGAGAACGTCGCGCACGAGCCGATGGAATTCCAAAAAGAAGCGATACGGATCAGGCAACGCGTCCTGTCCGTAGATTGAAGCTCTCGGCCCGTGATTCAGGAGAAGCGGGTGCTCGCTCAGTATCTCGAACCGCCTATCACCGGGTAACGGGTTGCCCGTTTGAGTGATTCCCTGCCCTGAAAACTTCCATTCCACGACATTGGTCATCGTGAGCGCGAAATTTCGACGCTCGTCGGATCCAATCCACCAAGCCGAGTCGGAGAGCTCAAGAGTGAGCTCGGAGCCGGACAAGCTGACCCCGCGAACCTCAGGAAGTGCTGGTGACGACCGTCCTTCGAGCGCAGCCTTCGCGTTCATGCCTTGGCCAGAGAGCAGAGAATATCCGCGCCGCGCTCGAGCTGGGACATCGGTGCTGAAAACGATATGCGGAAGTGAGTGTCGCGTCGAGAGAACACGCTTCCCGGCACAACCAGCAGATTCGCTGCGATGCAGCGCTCGACAAAACGCTGACCGCTCCCGCCTGGAGCTTCCGGAAACAGATAGAACGCTCCGCCCGGCTTAACCAGCTCGAAGCTGTCTTTGAGAGCGGAATACATGAAATCCCGTTTCGCCCGATACGCGGTCAGATGCTCTGAAAAGTCGTTGTGCATTCCGGCCAGCATCCCCCACTGCGCAATCGATGGTGCGCAAACAAAGGTATACTGTTGGAGCTTCATCATTTCCTGGATCACCTCGTTCGGTCCGATGGCGTATCCGATCCGCCAACCCGGAATCCCGTGCGACTTGGAAAAACCGTTCAGTATGATGGTTCGCTCATACTTCCCAAAGCACTGCGCGTGGGGAGCGTCGTAGTTGAAGAGCTCGTAAATCTCGTCGTAGATCAGCCAGATTCCCTTCCGCTCGGCGAGATCTGTAAGTTGATTCAACTCGTCTTGCGTCAATGAATAGCCCGTTGGGTTCCCCGGACTGGAGACAATGATCGCCTTGGTGCGCGGAGTGATCTCGCGCTCGATTGCTTCGACGTTCAGGGAAAAATGCGGATAGATATCGTAGTATCGCGGCACTGCGTTGATCAGCAGTGCCAGATCTCGGTACATACAAAAAAACGGATCGGGAATCAGAATTTCGTCACCCGGATCGAGCAGTGCCATGTAGCTGAGGAAGAGGCCTCCGCTTACACCGGAGGTAATGAAGGTGCTGATTCCGCTCGCATCGTCGAACCCGTACTTGGAGCGGACCTTATCTCTGAGCTCAGCAATACCTTGAGTCGGCGTGTAGCCGTTTCGGCGGCCGTCGATAGCCTCGTGAGCAGCAAGCTTTACCTCGGGAGCGGCATCGAAGTCCGGCTGCCCAATGCTGAGATTGACCGGATCCTTCAATTTCGCCGCAAGGTCGAAAACCTTACGAATGCCTGAAGAATCGACGCTTCGAGAACGTTTGGAAATCATGTGCTTTGCCTCCAGCGGAGACTATACCGGCATTTCCGGTATCAGAGAAGCGCCAGCACACGCATGGAAATTGCGCTGTGGTCCGGGGATTTTGGATGCTCGACCCGATTGCCCTAGATGAGCACGCGAGTTGCCGGGCGCCGGGCAGTCCTGCTTCCGAGGTTCGCTACGACAGTGCGAGCTCCTCGGAATCGCTGCAGATAGCGGCACACCATCAGTCGGGCTCGATGCAGGAAAGCCCGTGCTTCGAGCTCGGACACCTGAAGAATCTCCATGACATCGTTCATCTCGACGCCCATTGCCTCGTGGAGGAGATATACGGCGCGGTATTCATATGGCAAATTGTGAATTGCAGCTCTGAGCAGACCTTCGTCGTCACCACTTTCATCGTAGTGGTCCTCGAGAGCGGCCGACACCACTTGCATCATTCGGCTGTGCGAGCTTGACTCCAGCTCCGGATGGGCAACAGCATCCTTCTCTGATGCGAGCTCAATTGTCGTGCGGTAGAGATAGTTTGAAAGGGAGATATTGCTTTCGCATACGGTGTGAAGCTCATCGAGTGCTTTGCAGAACACGTCGCTCAGCACCGCTTCGGAGTCCGCTTCGTTGCGAGTGAGATTGAGACAAAGGCTATAGATCTTTGATTCGTAGCGCGTGACCAACTCCTCAAAACCAACTTCTGAACCGGTCAGAAACCTACCGAGGATCTCTTTCTCCGAAGAGTTGCCAACGCCCATAGCCTTTGCCTCCCACCTGAAAAAACCTAACGTCGAGCTTTAACACCTGGATTAAATCTACCAAATGTTGGCACGGTAATTTGTCACGGAAATGTAAAAACGGGAGGGTGGGATGTAATATATATGCAACGCAGGAACCGGCTGACCGCAGTGGTTTGACTGCCAACTACTTTGATGCCGCGCTCCCTCGATCGGAGCCAGAAAGCGCTTCCTCGCCAATATTCACGGGCTCAAACGCTCCGCTGTACCCAGCGAACGCGCACGAATGAAGAATAAAACGCTCCACAATTACTGATAAAATTCGTGTTTCGCATTTGCTGTGCCGATGTTAAATGCGGCTTATGACACAAGCGACTACTTCCCCTGATACTCGGCCGGATCTCGCGCATCGGCTGTTTTTCGTGCTCTGGAGCATCGCCATGCTCTTCCAGTTGGTCGCTGTTCTCTGGTTACCGATGAACCTTTTGAGCTCACCGCCGACACTCATCGGCATCGTAGAGCTTGCGTTGATGGGAGCTTGCCTCGTCGTTCTCCTCAAGCCCGATTCCGCCCAGGCAATCCTTTCGCTCTCGGCGCTCAATGTTCTCGACATGGCGCTCACATTACCGCACGCCCCGAATCACCGCATGCTGAGTGCTTTCATCAATCTGATGCTGCTCTGCTCGGGGCTCGTGCTCTCCATCCGTGAGCGCAAGCTGGATGCGGCAAAGCTTTTCGCTCTCTTCGCTCCCTGCGGAAGAGTGTCAACGCTCATTCTCTACTTCTTCGTCACCTTTCATAAGATCAACACAGACTTTCTCGATCCGGAGGTGAGCTGCACCGCGCAGTTTTATCAGCACATCCTGCGTACCTTGCCTATGCTTCCGGCACAGACTTGGGTCTACTACACCATTCCGTGGGCGACGCTCCTTGTCGAGGCTGCAATCCCGATTCTGCTCTTCTTTCGACGAACCAGGAGCGCCGGAGTCATTCTTGGCGTCGTCTTTCACTCTTTCCTTGCCATCGACGTCGAGAAGCATTTCTTCGATTTCTCGTCGACAATGCTCGCGCTGCTGTCACTCGGAGTCGACCGCTCAGGCTTTCAACGAATCTGGCAGCTCGCAGAGAGCACTCCGGTCGGCGCCCTGACCCGCCTCAGAACCCTGTTTATCTGCTGGTATGTGACCGCCTTTTTGTTCGCGCTGTTTCATGGCTCCGATTTCATGTTCTCCGTGTTCTTCGCCGGTCGTCAGATCCTGTGGTGGACATTTGACGCATTTGCGATCAGTGTTTGCATTCGAGGTCTCGTCCCGAGAATCGGAGGATCGGAGCTCGAGCACCCATTTTGTATTCGTTCGCCGCTGCTGGTGGCGCTCGCGGGTTTAGTTCTGCTTAACGGCCTGACACCATATCTCGGGCTCAAAACGCGATCGTCGTTCGATATGTACGCCAATCTCCGTGTCCACGACGGGGAGACAAACCATCTTCTGATCCCTCGCACGCTCGATTTATTCGGCTACCTGGAAGCACCCGTGAGGATCATCACCACGTCCGATCCGGCACTCATGGCGGATTATGTGAAGGAAGACTATTTGATGCCTTACTTCGAATTTCGTAATTATCTGAGCACTCACCAGGATATTTCGATCGAGTATGCTCGCGCAGGTCAGACATTCACGCTGAAGCGCGCAGGAGATTCGCCGGAGTTTCAAGCTCCTCCATCAATGCTCGCGCGAAAGCTGCTTTGGTTCAGACCGATCGACGCACACGCGAAGAATCGGTGTCAGTGGTGAGCTAGCGCTTTTGCTCGAGAAGCTTCTTGAGCGACTCCGCTTTTCCTAGATGGAGTTGAAGCACTTTCATCGTCTCGTCGATCATCGCTAGCGCTTGAGTCGCGTCTTCCTGAGCGAGAAGGGATATCTCCTCGAGCGGCTTCAGAGCGTGGATTCGGGAGACCAAGCTGTCAACGTATGGCAACAGGTCGAGGTCGACGTTATCAGCTGGCGAGCTCGACACTTCAATCCGGTCACTGAGTGAGCCTTCTACGACTCTCTCTCGCCGCGAGGAGTCCTCACGTGAAGCACTCCTCGCCTTCCGCGATCTGTTCACTAACGATTTGAAACTCATAGCTTCATCTCCGTAGCCGGAACGATATTCCGGCGACCCAGCCCTATACTGACTCAGATGATGGGCAGGTGAAGAAGTGTGCGTCTGAGAAATTACTGTTCGTTTATGGCTCCTTAGCTGGCGCAACGAGCCGCCGCCGCAGAGTCTCGATGATTCTCTCCGCCAGCCTCATGGGGATCTCTCCCCGCACGCTCAATTCTTCCGGGTTCAGCGCGGCGATCGCTTTTAGGCTGCCGAAGGTCCGCAGCAGCTTCTTGCGTCGCTTATCGCCGACACCCTGAATGCCTTCGAGCTGCGATTGGAATACCTTTTTCGCTCTTCGGTTACGGTGAAGCCGACCGGCAAATCGGTGAGCCTCATCTCTCACCCGTTCGAGAAGATGCAAAGTTTCGCTCTCCGGCGGAAGGACGATTGGCTCCTCCCTCCCTTCGCAATAGATCCGCTCAGGTTTCTTCTCACGCAGCTTTGCGATGGCCGCGCGATGAGCGCGATACGGAAGCTTTTCTGAACGCTTCTTTGCCAACCCGATCATCGCCGGCTGATTGAGGCCCAGCTCCTTGCGCTGTTTCAGTGCCTGTGAAAGCTGTGCGGGTCCGCCATCGATTACCATCAGATCCGAGAGCGTATTCTCTTCGGCACAACGTGAGAGATGGCGCATGACAACCTCTCGCATCGAAGCGAAATCGTCAGGCTTCCCCTCTTGAGTCAAAACGAAGTGCCGATAGCGCGACTTGTCCGGTTTGCCGTCCTTGAAACAGACCACCGCGGCCACCGTCGAACCTCCTTGGAAATGCGCGATATCAACGCATTCCACCGTTCGCGGTGTGCTTTCGAGCTCAAGCTCCTTTTGCAGCGAGCGCTGCATGATCTC
Source organism: Bdellovibrionota bacterium (assembly GCA_046328905.1). Taxonomy (GTDB): domain Bacteria; phylum Bdellovibrionota_C; class UBA2361; order SZUA-149; family CAZDWZ01; genus JAXLVP01. Next base: position 343,069 of record JAXLVP010000001.1, on the reverse strand, counting down.
CGAGTTATCAACTCCGGAGAAACGGGCCGTGAAGTTCTCGCGAGCGTTTTCCAGCGCCAAGCCCAGAAGCCGCGCTTTTGAGCCAATCTTGGGAACACTGAGCGTCACTTTTCTTCCGCGGCGCTCCGAGTACATCTCTTCGAATACTGCGCAGTCCTCGAGCTCGAGCGGCAGAAGCACGAGCTCGGGAACCTCGGTGTCTCCACCGTAGTACTGGAGGAGAAACGACCCGAGAAGCTCCTCGTTCGGTACGGCGGCCTCTTCGAATCCAAAACTTTTTGCGCCCAGAAGCCGCCCGCGGCGGACGATGAGCACAGAGATTTCTACACGGGAGCCCTCGCGGTGTAGCCCGATAGCATCTTGAGATGCTCCGCCGAAGAGGACTTCGGTGTTGTCGTCCCGGAACTTCTTCAGCACTTCGAGGCGATCGCGAATCCCGGCCGCATCTTCGAACCGAAGCTCCTCGCTCGCCCTCGCCATTTCGGACTCGAGCTGTTCGATCACCTCAGTGTCTTTCCCCTGCAGCATGCGGACTGCCTGCTCGATCCACGCCGCATACTGGCCGCGGTCGATGGCGATGCAGCATGGCGCTGCGCAACGCTTAATCTGGTACTCGATACACGGTCGGACACGATTCCTGAGTACGTGGTCGGAGCACGTTCGGAGTGGGACAATCCGCTTGATTACATCGAGGACGGTCCGGAGCTCATAGCCGAACGTGAACGGGCCGAGATACCTGGCACCGTCGTCCTCCTGGGAGCGAACAAGCTCGATGCGGGGCCATTCGGCGCTCTCATCGATTCGCACCATGAGGTAGGCCTTGTCGTCCTTCAACCGGATGTTGTAGCGCGGCTTGTATTTTCGGATGAGATCGGCTTCGAGAAGAAGCGCTTGCCGTTCGTCATGAGTGACGATCGTATCGATGATCTCCGCTCGCTCAATGAGGAACTGAACGGAGTGTCGCTCGTCGCCGCCGGAGAAATAACTCCGCACCCGAGAGCGGAGGTCTTTGGCCTTACCGACGTAGAGCACAGTTCCTTCGGCATCCTTCATGAGATACACGCCCGGAAGCTCAGGCAAAGCCCGGATGCGCTCAGGGGAGATCTGCGTTGAAGGTTTACTTCGCATTCTTACAGCGCGAGGAGATAACGCTCCAGAAGTTGTATTCTATCACGAATGGCGGCTGCGCGCTCAAACTCGTGCGCCTTGGCAAATGCGTACATTTCTTCCTTGAGCGACGAGAGTAGCTTTTTGCCGGATTCCTGGTCTCGGGGCAGCTCAGCAACCGACGTCTTTAGACCGTCGATTTCAGTAAGCCCACTCAACACCTCCTCCGGCTCGACCATGAGCGCTTCCGGAGCTCGGCGAATGGTTCGCGGAACAATTCCGTTCGCTGTATTATGAGCGCGCTGGATCTCTCGTCGGCGGTCCGTTTCGGCCACCGCGTCACGAATCGAGTCGGTTTGATTGTCCGCATACAGAACGACAAGCCCGTTCACATTTCTTGCCGCTCTCCCGATAGTCTGAATCAGGCTTCTTCCTGAACGGAGAAACCCCTCTTTGTCGGCGTCGAGAATTCCAACAAGACTGACCTCGGGCAGATCCAAACCTTCGCGCAAGAGGTTAATTCCGACGAGCACGTCGAACTCCCCTTCTCGCAACCCACGAATCAGGTCGACCCGATCGAGCGTGTGAACTTCCGAATGCAGATAGCGCACCTTCAACCCGACCTGACGGTAGTACTCACTGAGATCCTCCGCCATTCGTTTCGTGATCGTCGTAACCAGCGCTCGCTCTCCAGCTTCGATAACGCGCCGAACCTCACCAAGGAAGTCGTCTACCTGACTCGTGGCCGGCCGTATCTCAACTCTCGGATCAAGGATTCCCGTCGGCCGGATAATCTGCTCGACAATCCGTCCTCCAGAGTCCTTGAGCTCGAACTCACCCGGTGTTGCCGAAACGTAAATGACCTGCTTCGCTTTTTTCTCGAACTCCTCAAATTTGAGCGGGCGATTGTCGAGCGCCGATGGAAGGCGGAAACCGTAGTCGACGAGCGTTTGCTTTCGCGCCTGGTCACCGCGAAACATTCCAACGACCTGCGGTAGGGTGACATGGCTCTCGTCAATGACGGTAATGAAGTCCTCGGGGAAATAATCAATCAGGGTCGGTGGCGGCTCTCCCGGCTGCCGACCGGTGAGATGACGTGAATAGTTCTCGATCCCGGGGCAGAATCCCATTTCCTCGAGGAGCTCGAGGTCATAGAGCGTTCGCTGCTCCAACCGTCGTGCCTCCAAAAGCTTCCCTTGGCGTTCGAGCTCGGGCAGACGCTTCTCGAGCTCCTGACGGATCGTGACACACGCGCGTTCAAGAGCGGGCTTGCCGGTGACAAAGTGGCTTGCCGGATAGATGCAGATCTTTTCGAGCTTGCGCAGGCTCCTCCCGGTGAGGCGGTCTATTTCACTGAGCTGCTCGATCTCGTCCCCGAAAAACTCGATGCGTAAGCTCCGTTCACTTTCCGAAGCTGGACACACATCCACGACGTCACCGCGGACACGAAATGTTCCGGAGTTAAATTCATAGTCGTTCCGTTCATACTGCAACGCAACGAGCTTCCGCAGCACCTCGTTTCTATCGGATTTATCACCGCGTTCGAGGTAGAGCATCATGTCGAAGTAGCTCTGCGGATCACCGAGACCGTAGATGCAGCTTACGCTTGCGACAACAATCGTATCGCGGCGTTCAATCAGCGCTTTCGTGGCAGCATGTCGGAGCTTGTCGATCTCGTCATTGATCGCTGCATCCTTCTCGATGTACGTGTCCGTAACCGGGACGTATGCCTCCGGTTGGTAGTAATCGTAGTAGCTCACGAAATATCGGACTGCATTCTCCGGAAACAGCTCTCGGAACTCGGAATAGAGTTGGGCGGCCAGCGTCTTGTTATGGGCGAGGATCAGCGCCGGGCGGTTCAACCGCTGAATCACATTCGCGACCGTGAACGTTTTTCCGGAGCCCGTCACACCGAGCAGAACCTGCCGAGCGCTTCCTTTGGCAAGCCCGTCGACAAGGTAATCAATTGCTTTCGGCTGGTCGCCGGTCGGTTGGTTCGGGGAATTCAGCCGAAACGGGATCGTCTCCTCGATCAGCGAGAACCTCGTCTTTCGCCTATCGTACATCGATATTCCTTCTCTGCCGACGACTCCGGCAGCTACTTACTTGCGCGAGGCCCGATTGGCGTCAATCCGCTTTCGAGCCAACGACACCGCGATCTGGCCGGTGAGCTCCCCCGAGGACTTAGACCGCTCGAAGATCTGGCGAAGCGTCTGGTAGATGCGCCCGACACGTTCATTCACGCGATCAGGGGTAAAGCCTCCTGGCTCGCGTTCGTCAGCGCAAAGAATCACCCCCCCGGCGTTGATGGCGAAATCCGGAGCGTAGAGAATTCCGCGCGCCTGAATCTCGCGCTCGACTTCTGCCGTGAGCAGCTGATTATTCGCCGCCCCGGCGATGATCTTCGTTCGCAGCCGTTTGAGAGTCTCTCGTTGAATCGTCCCCCCGATCGCACACGGGGAAAACACGTCACACTCAACGTCGTAGATCGCGTCCGGTGCAACAGACGCCGCTCCGAATTTCTTTGAAACGGTCGCAGCGTGCTCAGGATTCTTGTCACAGACGGTCACCCTGGCTCCCAGCTCGGTCAACATCCGCACCAAATGCAGCCCGACGTGCCCGGTGCCTTGAACCGCGATATGTCGTCCGGAAAAAGAGTCTGACCCGAACGCGACTTCGAGAGCAGCTCGCATCCCACAGACCACTCCCTGGGCTGTATACGGTGAAGGATCTCCGCCGCCACCGACAGCAGGGTCCCTGCCCGCGACAAATGAACACTGCGTTAGGACAAAATTCATGTCCTCCACGCTTGTGCCCATGTCTTCTGCAGTGATGTAACTACCGTTCAGGGAGGCGACGTAACGCCCGAAGCTTTCGAAAATCGCCCTTCGTTTCGCCCCACTGACATTGCGGTCAGCGATGATGACGCTCTTCCCACCTCCAATGTTCAGCCCGGCGAGAGAATTCTTGTAGGTCATGCCCTCGGCAAGTCGCAGGACATCAACCAGTGCGGCTTCGCGGCTCGAGTAGAGGTTCATTCGGCAGCCACCGAGTGACGGCCCGAGAACCGTACTGTGTATGCCGACGATAGCGGCAAATCCGAGAGTCGCATCCTCGAAGAATGCAACCTGTTCGAACCCTCGTGCGACTACTTCATCACTTATGGAAATCATATGCTTTTCTCCCGCAGCCCATCAGCAAGAATAACCCGAAATCCGGATTCTTGCCCGAGTTATCGATAATCTTATGGCAAAATGCGGAATTAACTCGTCGCTCGGGTCGAGAGAGAGCCGAGCTAGGCGTTGGCCAAGACTGACCGAGCTCGCGAAAGAAGAACATCGCGCGGGACGAGCGGCACGACCGCGTTCAGCTCGGGACCGGAGGTATCCGCCATAATCGCGATTCTGAGTCCTTGGAACAAGGTCTTCTTGTCTCCCGTGAATGACTTCTTGAGCGCAGAGGTCAGCCTCGAGAAATCATCTTTCGAGTAGAACTCCGATGCTCCTTCGATGGCAGTGTTCTTCAGCAGCTCTAACCACTGCTCGATGACTGTTCTGGTTCCGTCACGTAGCTCAGGGTCGTTCAGCCTGCTGAGAGCTGACTGCGAAAGCTCGAGGTCTACAGCGAAGAGCATTTGCGCGAGCTTGGGCGCTTCCGTAAGAAATCCGATCTCCTCTTTGAAAAACGCCGCCGTTTGCAACCAGAACGCGCTTCCGCGCGACTCGAGAAGCGGTTCATACTCTTTCAAAAAGGGCCGAAGCTGCTCTGCGACGCGCTCGACCGGAAGATGCCGTATCCACCAACCGTTCAGATAATTCAGTCGCGCTGTTTCAAAGACCGACGCGGTTTTGCCGATTCGCTCGAGAGCGAATGAGCGCACAGCCTCTTCAAGGGAGATATGCTCCATCGCGTCCGGGTGTGACCAACCGAGCAAAACAAGGAAATTGAGGAGCGCTTCGTTGAGATACCCGGCCTGCCGGAAATCGTTTACGGTAGTCCTCCCCGAGGAGTTCCGCTTGGACAGCTTAGAGCCGTCTTCTCCAAGTATGAGCGGAAGGTGCGCAAAGGTCGGAAGCGCAGAGCCGAGACCTTGGAACAACAAAACATGCTTCGCGGTATTCGTGAGGTGGTCCTGCCCCCGAATCACATGCGTGATCCGCATATCGATATCATCGGCGACAGAAGCCAGATGGTAGGTCGGAGTGCCGTCCGAGCGGACCAGAATGACCTCCGGGCCCAGTGAATTCGGATGGAACACGCATCGCCCGCAGATCAGATCTTCGACGACGATCTCGCTGTCCGGGTATCTGAGCCGAACAACACCTTCCGAGTCTCGATATGCCGCGTTGCTGGTAACGAGCGCTTCGGCAGCGGCTATATGACGAGCCTGTCGTTCGCTTTGCCGGTAGGGCGCGAATTCTCCACCGAGCTCCGGCCCCTCGTCCCAGTCGAGCCCCAGCCAGTGCAGGCTGGATTTGATATCCGCTTCATATTCCGGAAGCGACCGCTCCCGGTCAGTATCGTCGATCCGAAGGATGAACTTCCCGCCGAGCTTGCGTGCGATGAGGTAGTTGAAGAGTGCGGTGCGTGCGCCGCCGATATGCAGCGGCCCGGTTGGGCTCGGTGCGAAACGAACTCGAACCATGCTCACTGGATTACTTCCTTGAAACGCAGAGCCGTCAGCTTCAGAAACAGAGCCTTCAGACTTGGAAGAAGACTCTCAGCGCTCGAGACCGATTACTCGGCCTCTTCGCCAAGCTCTTGAATGGTAAACTGCTTCGTAGGCTCGCCGTATTTTTCACGCATCTTGGTAAAAACGGCAGCTTCAATCCCCGAAGCTTTGTTCGACCATGAGCTGCGGACATAGCCGGCGACTGCGGAAAGCTCAGCGTCGCTCAAAACTTTTCCCTGGGGCAGCATCACGCCGTTATACGTCGTGCCTTTGACTTTGATCGGACCCTGCAAGCCGTAGAGCATGATTGAAGCCATCCGCTCGACGTTATTGCTCAGCACATACGGGCTTCCATCGAGTGGAGGAAAGGCGCCCGGAACTCCCTGTCCGGTAAGTTGATGGCATGCAGCGCAGGTGCGAGCATAAACTTCCGCGCCGTCGATAGCGCCGTTTCCGAGCTTCGGGGCGACTTCAGTCACGTTGCTCGAAGCTGAGACGACGGTAATGCTCGGAGCGATATCACCCGTAAGGGGGTTTGCGTCTCCCGACCGCTCGGCCTGGGAGCGTTCGTTTCGATCACAAGCTGCGATACTGAGAGCCGAAACGAGGAGAAGTAATCCGACCCACCGCTGAACCGCGAACCCTGCTCTGCCGTACATTGTTCTCTCAATTAAAAAGTCTCAGAGGCAAATCTGACCCGTGCCCCCGAATGTTGTAGCCGAATGAAGTGGCGCTTCACCTGAAAAAGATGTACGGCCTGAAAACGATTTACTTCATCGTTGCGGCCTGCGCCGTTGTTTTTACTGCCCTGGGGGAGACTCGAACTCCCACATTGTTGCCAATACATGGTCCTGAGCCATGCCTGTCTACCAATTCCAGCACCAGGGCACAAAATTAGTAAACTATCGAATAGTTCCTACCGCCGAAGGGATATACTATACGCCGATGGCGGTCAATAATTAATTGAAATACCTGTAGATTTCTCAATGCGCACCTCCCCAGCCGTCCGCGACGGTTCATTAAGTTTTCGGAAATTAGGTCGACCCTTTAGCTGACGGACATTGGCCCAGACAGACTGCGCCAATTGAGACAATCAGACACGCTAAAGGACGCGTTCGCAAGGTGGCGCTTTCAATCACAGGATTCACGGGACCCCAGGGCAGCGGCCAATCCAAAGGGCTGGGGCTGGATTCACGCCTTTCCATCAACTCTCCCGTACCATCGTCGTCACCCACAGACATCGCCCAATCAATCTCTAGTCTCACCGCTGAGCAGCTCGCTCAACGAGATGCCACGCTCAAGCTCTCCCAGGGGGCGAGCTCGATCAACACGAAAGAGTATTTCACGGTCGAGCAGATCGGCACGATCGACTCTCTCATCTCGAAAGCACTGGCAATCAAGAGCGAGGTCGACCCGACTCGGGTAACGTCGATCGCGAACGATGCGACATCACTGATCACCGCGAACGCAACGCAATACGCGGCCGCGGTCGCTGATGACTCGAATCTCTCTCAAACCGAAACAGTTTTTGCGATTGTCAGCAGTGACGTGCCTACGGGAAGTAGTGATGGGAAGTTCTCGACAACCATTGCTCCCGTGCAATCGCTTGCGTCACTTGGAGTGAGCTCGTCGCTCTCCTTTTCAAAGGGATCGATCGACGCAACAATTACGACTCTGCAGGCCGCTCGTGACGGTCTCACATCGTCGCTCGACAGCTTCTCGTCGTCGAGAACGGCGATCTCGGCGGAGGTGCAGGCGCAGGGCACAAACGCGCAACTTGCTAGTGATGCCGGATCGACGTCCGTTGAAGACATCGCCAAAAGCGTCGCCAACCAGATCTCCCAGTCGACGGACTCACTCCTTGCTCACAGCCAGGTGGACAAGCTGAACGTCGCCGCTCTCCTCGAAACCACGACGCCAGATACGAAGTCGGCGTAGGAGAGAGCTCAGTCGTCTTTCCTCCCAAGGAACAGCTCCCGAAAGAGATCCAACGCTGCCGGGTCGCTTTGCACCAGCTCCCTGAGTGAGGTAACCGGCTGATGAAGTGTCTTCGCGAGGAGCGCCTGTGAGAGATCCTCGAGCGCAATCCGAAGCTCCGCCGATTCCGCAGGCAGTCCGAGCCGCTGCAGCCGACGAAGCGTTTTCTGAATCTCTGATTCTTCGAAGCTTCGATACCGCGCGGCAAGCTCTCGAATTGAATCGTCCACACGCCGTCGCTTCAACCACTGCCAGAACTGCTCCACCTGCTGATCGATAATGCCCTCGGCACGCTTCGCCTCGAGGAGACGCGAGCTCATATTCTCCTGCACGACACGTTCGAGGTCGTCGATGTTGTACAGAAACGCATCCGGCAAAGAGTCAATGCCTGCAGGAAAATTCCGCGGCACCGAGAGATCGAGATAAAATTGAGGAAGACCGGAACGCGACTGAACCGATCGGCTCACGTCTTCAAGGGAGACGAGCGGGTCGCTCCCTGTCGGGAGAGAGCTGGTTCCGATGATGATATCCGCATTCGGCAGATGACGCGCAAGCTGCGAAAGCTGAAGCGGCAATCCCCCATACACCTCAGCCAGCTCACACGCTCGAGCCAGCGTCTTATTGACAACAGAGAACTGCTTCACACCGGCCGCAGCAAAGTGCTTCAGCGCCAGCGCGCCCATCTCCCCCGCTCCGACAAGCATTACATGAGCTTGACTGAGGTCGCCGAAGATCTGCTCCGCGAGCTCTTTTGCGGCGTAACAAACCGATACAGCATTGTGCCCGATACCTGTCTTGCTTCGAACCACCTTTGCGGCGCGGAATGCTCGGTGGAAAAGCCGGTGGAGAACTTCCTTTGCAGTTCCCGCAGCGCTCGCTTGTTCGTAGGCCGCTTTCAACTGGCCGAGCACCTGAGGCTCGCCCACGACGAGAGAATCCAAGCCGGAAGCGACTCGAAAGACGTGGCTCACCGCCGAGCGAGCCCGGTGGTGGTAGAGATGTTGGCGAAAGGCGCCCGCCGCAACTCCAGAACAGTCGGAAAGAGCGCGAGACAGGCCGTCAGTAAGTTCAGCGCAAGCCGCCTCCTTCTTCGCAGCAATGACGACTTCCACCCGATTGCATGTGCTGAGCACAAGCGCTTCTTCAACAGCCGGGACAGCAAGCAGACGTTCGAGAACCTTCGGCTGCTCGCCATCTTGGAGCGCGAGCTGCTCTCGCAGCTCGACGGCTGCTGTCCGATGGTTCAGCCCGGTCACCTGAATCAGCGGGTGCTCCCCTCGTTCGAACTCCTCAAACATGGAAGCTCCCCGAGTGAATCCCGGTTCCGAAGAAAGAAATAAGCAAGGCGCCGAAACCGACCAGCGCTCCGTATGTGAGCCGGCGCCCACGCATCCCACGAATCAAAATCGCGCAGCCCAGCCAGCCGTAGACGCCGATCATCGGCAGTGCCCAGAGTAAGCGCGATTGGAGCATCTCCCGATCGATTTCAAACACCTCCGTGTAAATCACTCCGAACAGAATTCCCAGCGTGAGCAGCGCAAACCCCAAAGCGATCGCCGAACGGTTACATCGGTCGAGGAACACGAGCGAAGGCAGCGGAGATTCGGTCAGGATCGGACGCTTCCGTTTCAACAGCGTTTCGCCGGTAAGGAACGCCATGCTTGCGCAAAACGAAACGAGAAAAAAAACGTATGCGCTCAGCGTGCAAAGGAAATGGATCGACAGCAATACGCCCGATTGAGCGTGCGGCGCGGCACCGGCAGTTGCATGAAAAAACACGGCAGAAAGCAAAAAGAAAAGCAGAGCGAGCGGCGCCACGAACGTTCCGAGTGCCGAGATCTTCAGGCGTCGCTCAACCGCCAGGAAAAGTCCGACGAGAATCACGCTGACGAGTGAAATAACGTACGGAAACCGCGGAAGGCGTCCATCTGCCGCAACACCCGAGGCCGTCAACATGAGGAATGCAGCGTGGGCAAGGAGTCCGACGAGAAGCACCGAGCGAAGTGTCGCGGGTCGCACCGGGTTGGCCACGGGACCTCGCGGGTAGTACGTTCTGTAATACCGAAAAGTCGAAAAGCCGTAACAGGCGATCGCTACAAGTGAGAGGATGTGGACAAGCATCGAAAAGGGACCCTTTGGGCCCGTATTTTACCTCGGAAGGTCCGTAAGTGAAAGGCACCGCCGAAATCCCCACTAACGTCTTGGGAGGTTAGGACTTCTGGGTGACGAGCGATTGCCCCGGTTTGAGGCCCTTCTTGGCGCCGGGGTTGAGCTTTTTGAGCCGCTCGACCGAGACACCCACCTTCTTGGCGATCGACGAAAGAGTGTCTCCAGACTGTACGGTATACGTCTTCGGTCCGGCCCCTGCTTTCGCTCCCGCCTCCGTGTTTTTGTCAGGCTTCGACGTCCCGCTCTTCGCAGAGCTCGCCTTGGCATCTTCAGCAGAGGAAGTGTCCTGCGAAGTCGACTCTCGCTTGTCGACCCGTTTGTCCGCAGCCTTTCTCGCCTTGGTAGTCACAGCTGCGGTCGGCGTGATGTCCGCGTTCGCGCTCACCTTTTCCTTTTTGACGTCCGACTTCGCGCCGGGGACATTGATCTCCCTCCCCGCTCGGACGTACTTCGCTTTCAGACCAGGGTTCAACTTGAGCAAGGTCGAAACTGGAACACCGTGACGCGCGGCGATCGCCCCGAGAGTCTCTCCGCTTCGGACCTTGTATTTCGTTGCTCCGCCGCCGTCATCGTGCTCGTCGCTTTCGCTTGCCTTGACACTTTTCTCCGGTAGCTTGACCGGCAACGCCCCCTTCGTCGCAAGCTGCGCGAGCTCCGGCGCCCTCTTAGCCCCGACCGATCGCACCACAGTCGCGCCGCTCTCAGTGCTGATGAGCTCGCTATCGGAGATGCTTGCAAGAACGACTCGTCCTCGGCCTACCGGCACCTTCACCGTCAAACCGGCCGGGATGCGAACCCTGCCAGTCGTTACCGGCTTCATCATCTCTGGATTGAGCCTGACCAGCGTGTCTTGGTCGCTACCGCTCAGCTTTGCAAGCTCGCCGAAGGTCACGGAGCGGCCGAGCCGGAGCTCGTCGAAATACCACGGGTCTTCGCGGACGAGACCGGGGAAGTAGCGCTCCGAGTTCTGTTCCACCTCGAGCGCCGCCATGAACTCCGCGTAAAAGTTCTTGGACGCGAACCCCCACGACGAGCCATCGTAATTTCGAATGATCACGCCGAGATCCCGACTGCCCGTTTCGTTCACGGCGCGCAGAACTCCGGTCACTCCGTGATTGTAAGAGGTAATGGCAAGCGGCCAGCTTCCGAGTCGGTTGTAAGCATCACCGAGATAACGAGCTGCGGCACGCGACGCCATGATTGGATCACGACGTTGATCGATCGATGCGTCAACACGGAGGTACTTCCGGCCGGTGTCGCGCATGAACTGCCAAATACCGGCAGCGCCGACAGAGCTGTACGCGTTATAGTTGAACGAAGACTCAACCAGAGGCAGGCGGGTCAGCTCCACCGGCAAACCTTCGCGGACGAAGACCTTCTCCATGGCATGGAGATATCTTCCAGAGCGGATCAGGCCGTCCCGATAAAGCTCACGAACCCCTTTCTGATATCGAATCTGGTCCTCCTCGAGCGCCTGGGCGTAGTTCGAACGCTCGTTTCCCGGGATCATCGAGAAGAGGTGTTGTAGTCGGCGCTCCGCCGGATTGCGCGGCGCGCCGCCATCCGCAAAATGTGTGAGCGTCTGCCGGATTCGGGTCAGCTCTTCTTCCACTGCCTCGTTCGTCTTCCGAGCGAGCTCCTTACCACTGTACGTTCGCGCGTACTCAGTCAGATCGAGCACCGAATAAACAATTTCCGGATGCTCCCGATGATGAAACACGAGCTGTTTTTCGCCGTATTTCGTGAAGATGGCTTTCCAAAAATCAATCTTGCCCTGGATATCTCCGCTGACGGTAAACTCCGGCGGCCGATTCTTAGGCGGTGTCTGCGCGCTCGCCGGATCAGCGAGAAGAACGCAAAGGGTCAGGTTCCAAAGTAGCGGGAGCGAGCAAATTTTCTTCAACCACATCATCAGTCTGAGCTTTCTCTTCTGATTGCGCACTGAACGCGCTTCTTTCATTCTTCTGAGCAAGACCGCGCTCGTTCGAGATCAACTCGGTCGAGATCAACCGGTTCAGGTCCGCACACATTTCAGTTGCAGCGCGGATGTTAATTCGACCGAGCGTCGCTCCACTCTAACGCGGACCGACAGGACCAGCTCGCCCCGCGATGCTACCGGAATCCGCATGCGGTTGAAGGTTTCCGGTCGGCGACTCTCCGCCCTCTCGGGGAGCTTCTTCCGGCGTCTCCGACGGAACCGGCACCTGCCCTACTCCCTTTCCGGGAATCACCTTCGCCGGGACAAAGTTCACCGGGAAGCCGGCCAGTATCTTGACGAAGCCATCTTCGATTCGTATCGCCTGATCTTTATCGGATACTCCGCCGAGGAGAATGGCAAACGCAACTTGTTCACCGGTCTTGGTGCGCAACAGCCCGGCGAGAGTGCTCACCCCGTCAAGAGTGCCAGTTTTTCCCCACACCGCCGCCGCTCGTCTACGAGCTTCCTCGAGCTCATCCCCTCGGAGCGTGTTCTCGAAAGCGGGCTCGAGGAGCGCACGCGACTTGAGCGTCCCACTGTGCCCAAAACGACTCAACGACGCAATGAAATCCGGTGCAATCGAGAAGTCCTGGGATACGTCGCTCAAAACCTTGACGAGCTGCGCCGCGCTCAGTCGATTACGACGGTCCAGACCTGAGCCGTCGTGCAATTCAAAATCCTCTGGACGCTCACCGAGATGTTCCAAGTACGCTGTCATTCGCGCGAGCCCCTTCTCGTAATGGAAATAGCCTGCCGAATCTTGACCAATCGCGTAAACTAACTGCCCGGCGATGATATTGTTGCTCAGGTGGTTCTGGTCCTGAAGGATGCTACTGAGCTCCTTCGATTCGAACGTCTGAAGCAGCTTCGCCTGACCGGGAGTTTCTGCGCGCAAAGTCTTTCCGCGCACGACCACTCCCGCTTGCTTGAGATGATATTTCAGCAATGAGACGAAGTAACCTGCGATATCCGGCACCGAGCGGTAGATGACCTGGCCGGACGTTCCGTGACCAACGCTGCCCTGTACCATCACCGCCGGCGGCTCGCCCACCACATCGAAGTTCCGGGTCGGGCTATCGGCGCCTGGCAACAAAGAGCCGCTCGGTGGCCGGAGTGTTATCTCCACGTCGGACGCCGCGGCGCCCCGAACTGTCATCACATGGTTCGTCAATTGAAAAGGAGAGCCGGACGTGAGCGAAACCGTCGCCGCCTCTCCGATTCGACCTGGAGCGAGATAAACCGAATAGCAGTTGAAATTAACGGTGACGGCACTGAGACCGGCTTCGTGGGCCCAACCGCCAGTCGGTCGAGGCGGATTCTCGAAAAGCGTGTCGTCAATCATGAGGTTCTCGACCTCTGTGATCCCGTAACGCCTGACGGCATCCGCGATCTCTGCGATCGTCGAGCTCTCGAGCACCGGATCTCCATATCCCCGAACGTAGAGGTTGCCGACCGATGTAAGCGGCTCTTTGAAGTCAACCTGCGCGGCATTCGGATCCGTCAACTCTTTCGGTAAGTGATCGACGAACACCTCGGTCGGAAAACGGTACTGACCGCCGAGCAGCTTCAGAGCAAGGGCAGTGACAATTAACTTCTGAACCGACGCCGGTGTGAGGGTGTCGGTACTGTTGTATGCGAAAATGGTCCTGTTATCCGGGAGGGTGTTCGCAAGGATTGACATCCTGAGGTCGCCCTTTGCCTCGCCGGTGACCTGCTTAAAATACTCTTGCAGCTCGAATCCAAGAGACGGACCTTCCGCGGACGCATGCTTCGTGATGAACGCGCCCACACAAAACACCGCGCAGCAGAGCTTGAGGCAAATGCGCAACAGCGAGTTAGGCTTCCATCTCGTGTCCGCTGAAACAGTACTTTCCAAATCCAATGCTCTCCGTCGGCTCCCGTTCTTGACGCCGAAAAGGATTTTATGGTCGAACGGGCGCAGTGTCTAGTTGAGATTCGGAGGTGTCCGTGCGACTCGTCTCGGGTTTTCGGGCGATCGACGCGCCGCTCCTTTTGTTGGGCGATGCGAAATACGAAACAAACGTAGTAACATTCGGAGTGGACAGCTATGGAATCAACTGAGCTCATCGTCGTCTTGGTGACTGTACCGAATGACACCGTTGCAACCGAGTTGGCCGCCCATCTCGTCGACGGGCGATTCGCCGCCTGCGTCAGTATTCTACCCGGGATACGCTCAGTCTACCGGTGGGAGGATCGCATTGAGCACGCTGATGAGATCCAGCTCCTGATCAAGACGACGCGAGCACATTATCCGAAGCTGGAAGCTGCAATCACTGCTCGGCACCCCTACGACACACCTGAAATCGTGGCGCTTCCAACGGCGGCCGCGTTGGAGCGATATGCGAGGTGGGTTGCGGAGCAGGTTTGTCCAAATGATTGAGACTGCGTTATTCCGACGCCCCTGCGTCGAACGTATCCGACGCAGAGCCCGATTCCGGCTCGACGTTCAATCCCGTTCGTGGCAACGGACGTTGAACAGGCGGCGCCGACTCACGGGAGGAAGGCTGCGTAGCGTTCGTGGCTCGCCCTCGCCCTTGAAAACCCGGGCTCTCGCGCGGAGGATTCCCGAGCGGCGCCCTTCGTCGGAGCAAGTCATCGTCCACCACGATGTGAGTGTCTAAGTGTTGTGATGCATTCGGATCATCGAATGGTTGCGGCGCGCGACTTACGGGTACAGGTCCTTCAGTAGACCAGACCTTGACCGTCTTCCCAGTGGGCGTCACCACCTCTTCCCCCGGTAAAAACTTTTTGGTCTTCTTGAAGTTGGAGCTACTCTGGTCGACCTGCGGAGCGACGCCCTGCGTCCGAGTCGGTTGAGGAGGCTCGTAGCCGTCTTCGAGTGCCCCACCATCTGCGATCGCATCAGCAGGAGAATGCACAACGCAGCATGAGAGGACCGTCAATGCCAGCACAATCAGTTTCCGAGACGGAGCTTTCAGCGAGAACCTTTTGTCCATTGCGCCCGGGCCTTCAACGAGGTTTGCTCCACAAGAAACACTTGGGGTTCAGTGCGGAATTGGTGTATACGAAACTGACCATTTTTATTGTAATCCCCGATCATGTCAGAGTCAAAAGATTCGCCCCGCGTTCACTCACCGCTCCGCGTGGTAGTCCTTCTCTCCGGGCGCGGTTCGAACTTTCGCGCACTGCTCACCTCTGCAAAAGATTGTGACCAAGCCTTTAAAATTGTCGGGGTTATCTCCGATCGGCCGAGCGCACTGGGTCTCGAGACCGCGAGAAGCGCCAAGATTCCGACATCCGTCGTGGAACGACGTGCGAACGAGCTGTCGAGCTCGGCGTATAACGTGCTTCTCGCGAAAGAGACGGCAACCTACAAGCCGGACCTCGTGGTTCTGGCCGGTTTCATGCGAGTGCTGAAAAATGAGTTCATCGCAACCTTCCCGAGCAAGGTCATCAACATCCACCCTTCACTGCTTCCCGCATTCAAAGGGTTGAATGCGCAGCGACAGGCGCTCGCTTCCGGCGCGAAGTTCTCCGGCTGCACGGTACACATCGCATCCGAAGAGGTCGACTCCGGGGCAATAATCGCGCAGGCCGCCGTGCCGATCTTTCCCGACGATTCGGAAGAAAGCCTTACAGAGCGAATTCTAAGACAGGAGCATCGTCTCCTTCCGGCGGTGGTAAGAGCTGTAGCGCTCGGCGAGATCGAGCTTGAACCTGCGGCGGATCATGCCACCAAAGTCATCTATCATAAACAATCGCCACTCAACGAAAGCTCCTTCCTGGCGACACTTGTGGAAAGTTAATGAAAACGAAGATCACCTACTGCGGTCACTCGGCGGCGCTCATCGATCTACCGAGTGGGAAACGAATCGGGCTCGATCCCTGGCTTCACGGCAATCCGAGCTGTCCTCCTCATCTTCTGGAACCGGACAGACTCGACTACATCGGGCTCACTCATGGGCACTCCGATCACGCAGGCGGAGTCGTCCCTCTGGCGAAGCGACTGAAATCCAAGGTGTTCGCCACGTTCGAGCTGGGAAACCTGCTGGTCGCCGATGGGCTCGACGCATCGCAGTATCTTCCGATGAACAAAGGTGGAACCATTGAGCTCGAGTCTGATCTCAGCGCAACGCTGACCCAGGCTTTCCACTCGAGCTCGTACGATGCTGCCGACGGCAAAACCTACTACGCGGGCGAGCCCTGCGGAATAGTAATCCGCTCATCGACCTCACCGACGATCTACCACGCAGGCGACACTCTCCTCTTCAGTGACATGGCCATCATCGGAAAAAAGTTTCGCCCTGCACTCGTTATGGTGCCGATCGGTGACCGCTTCACGATGGGGCCGGAAGACGCGGCGGAAGCTGTGGCGCTCCTGTCGCCGCAGTTCGTCATCCCGATTCACTACGCGACATTCCCACTTCTGAGCGGCTCCAGCGAAGATTTCTCTAGGAAGGTCGAACAGAAGGCACCGAAAACGAAGGTCATCGCTCTCTCGCCCGGCGAGACTTTCGATCTGTAGTACCCGCTCCAGAGCACCCTCATCCGAGCTGTCGTGGCGTGACGACATTCATCAAAAGCGCCGTTCCCCCGCGTAGTTGAAGCACCACGGCCCGTGTGGTAGTTTCATTTGCCCACGTAGAGAGCCCCTTCTCGGCTCAGTTAGGCCGTTCCTTCCTAACCTCATATCGGTATCCCCAGCATTCACGTTACTCAGCGATGCGCAGCATCGCGCAGGTCGAGAGATACCGCTCGCCTGTCAGAGGTTTTCTCACGCGGAAGGAAGACGACAGATGGAATACCAAATGAGCGTCGTGCACCGCCCCACCCATCGCGACCTGTCCTGGCTCCCGGAGGGGCCATGGTCGCGGATCGAGGATGGCCGCCCGGCGATCTACTGGGTCGCAATCCAGCACGGGAAGGGCGCGCGAACCGGCTCGCTGAACACCTTCTGGCCCGGCACCGATCGTACGCGGTCCTACCCGCTCGAAGGTCGCCCCGGATTCACCCGCCCCACAACGTCGAAGGATACGATCGTCATCGGTCTGGAGAACCGACTCGGCCTCTATAACCTCCGAACGCGGAGCTTCACCTCGCTCGGCGATACGCCGGCGCATGAGGACGGACGGGTGATCATCAACGACGGCACGTGCGGCGAGGACTTCATCCTCTTCGGCACGAAGGACTGCCAGTTCGAGTACGGGCTCGGCGCCCTCTACCTCTACCACCACGGCAAGCTGTCGCACATCCACGTCGGCGAGACCTGCGCCAACGGCAATGTTCTCGTCAGGCGTCCGGACGGCGCGCTCACGCTGTATCATATCGATACGAAGCAAAAGCACGTCGCCAAGGGAGTGCTCGACTTCGGCGCCCGACGCTGGCTGGTCGACGACGTCGCCGTGGACTTCGGGCCGAAGGATTCCTTCCCCGACGGCATGTACGGGCCCATCCCCGGACCCGACGGGCCTTCGGCTCTGATCGCGATGTTCAATCCGTTCACGAACGATCCGGGCGAGGTGCGTCAGTACGGTCTTCACACCGGACGCGTCGAGGCCGTGTGGCACACGCCCAAAGCGCCTCAGGTGACCTGTCCGACACTCTACGAGCGTGACGGGACGGTCTACCTTCTCGCGACCACCGCGGCCGAGAACATGACGGACGAGCGGCTCGAGGAATGTCCCGACTCGGGAGCGCTCTTCGAGTGCCCGACCGACTTCAAGCCTTCGGATCTGCCACCGCTTCACCAGTTCAAGATCTGAACACAGGAACTGCGGCAGGTATTCGAAAATCGGGCGTGTGACGGTCTTCGCAAGAGGGCGGTTATCTCGCTCGAAGTCAGAGGTTCTCTGAATTCGCGCGGGATACCGTCCTTTTCGCGCCGCGCGGCAAGCCTACAAAGAATCGTACAGATGCGAGTAGAGGCCGTGACCGTGAGCTGAAAACTGCTCGAAATAAGCGGTAAACCATTCGACAAGCGATGCTCCGGCTTCGAGCGAAGCTCGAACATCTTCTGCTGTTTCGATGCCGCCGGTTCGAATCAGATGAAACTCATGTGCCGGCGGAGCGCTTTTCAGGTGCTCGGATGCGCGCTTGATCAGCGCCAGCGACCCCTCTCTGAGCGGACGTCCACTCACTCCGCCGCCGAACGTGGACGTGAAATAATCAAAAAGCTTCCCCTCACTCGAATGGATCATCGCC
The DNA here is from genome assembly GCA_046328905.1 of Bdellovibrionota bacterium. Taxonomy (GTDB): domain Bacteria; phylum Bdellovibrionota_C; class UBA2361; order SZUA-149; family CAZDWZ01; genus JAXLVP01. The sequence goes on along the minus strand of JAXLVP010000001.1, from coordinate 324,983 downwards.
CGATGTTTCGCGTAGTTTGTCGATGTGTTGCCGAAATTCAAACCATCAAAGCCGAGCTCAACCACAAGAGTGACCAGCTCAGGTACCTGAGACAGCTCAGTGTCATTCGAGAATTTCACGATGACCGGCGGTTTTCCGTGAGCCCTGCGCTTTTGGAGGAATTGCTCCGCGATCATCTCCAGTCGTGCTCGAAGCTCTCCCTCTTGAGGCTTTCCGTCCGCAGTGTTAGGGCAGCTCTCGTTGAGCTCCAGAAAATCAACGCCGGAGTCCGCGAAACAATGCAGACCGTCAATTAACTTCTGCACGCGTTCCTCTCCGGCAAGGTCCGGGCTACCCATCAGACTTGCGCCGATCGGGCAACCAGGGACCTTCTTGAGAGCCTTCAAGCGCGCAGCGACGGCTCGATCACCGTCGTTCGGCAATCCCAGCCAATTCGATGCTGCTCCCGAGCGTGGATATGGAGCGAATGCCAGCCTGGTACCATCCTTCGAATTACCGGCTCGCGCGTTCGCCGTGGTTGTTCCGCAGAGATATGCTCCGGCGCCCTGCGCAGCAGTAAGCTCGTACGCCTCGCCGTTCTTGAACATTCCGGCGGCATTGAAGATCGGGGAGCGGAAGTTGAGACCCCAGCAGATGCGCTCGAGCCTTTGTGGGACAAGCGCCGGTGCGCAGCGCTCGCTCATAAACTTCTTCAAAAAATAGATCCTGCCTTCGGAGTACATCTTCACGAGAGCGGAGCTTGGTAATGTCGAAACGGCAAGGGGTCGAAGCCGTGCTTCGAGCTGCGCAAGGGATGGTGCGTTCATAGCTTGAGCTCCGCCACTCCGTATTTTTTAAATTCGGACTCGATTGCGTCTCGGATCTCCGGGCGTATTGGGTTTCGCGCCGCGATTTTAGGAAGGAGCTCGAGCGCGCTACTCATCTGGTAGTAGCGAATCGGTCCGAACGACGAGCGTTTCTCCGCAATGGCGTCTGCGACGCTCTTTCCGTCGTCGCGTTTCTCCATCCGGTTCGTGAGCCCAATGGCAGCCACAACCGGGGTGTCGCTCGCGATCAGAGTATCGATGGTCGTCAGGAGCGAACCGCCGGTGGTCGTCACATCTTCGACGATGATCGTCTTGCCCATCGGCGCACCGACAAAGTAGCGATCCTCTGGAGCACCGTGTTCTTTCGGGCTTCCTCTGCCCATCGATAGGGTGTGACTGCCCGGGGCAAGCTTACCACTCGCCTTGCCGTACTTGTATTGCGCAATGATTCCCACTTTGGTCGCGCCCTCAGGAACCCCGTAAATCGTGTCCGGATGCTCGATGCGCCCCGAGCTTTCGAGACCATGGATGAACTCGAGGAGGAAGGTTGCAAGCTGATCAATGAGAAAGACGTCGTTCGAAACCTTGCGCCAATTTGCGTAAAAATGCGACTGGCGGCCGGACTTCAATGTCACCGGCTTATCGAAAAATCCAATCACACCGGATTCGATCACGAACGTATCGAAATCGCTCTGAGAGAAAGTGGTCATCTGGTATCACCGCTGAATTGTCGACCCTTATTATGATTGCCAGCCGGTTCGACGAAACGCAATCTCCCCTTTTTCGCGAGCCTCTACGGCCCGATACACACTTTCTTTGCTACTATACACACTTCAGGCGTATAATGAGTACATTCATTCGTGGAGGAACTGGTTATGAAGCTGCTTTTGGACCTGCTTACCGTGAATAATGTACTCGCCGGCGCAACGGTCGGTATCGTGCTGTGGATCCTGTATTTAGGGCGTTTTATTCGCTACATCCCTAACAACCGCGTGGGCGTCGTCGAGAAGCTTTTCAGCCTGAAAGGGTCTGTGACGAATGGAATCATCGCGCTGGGCGGTGAAGCGGGCTATCAGCCGCGGGTCCTGCGCGGTGGTTGGCACGTAATGAAGCCGTTTATTTACCGCATTCACAAGCTTCCTCTGGTGACCATCCCCCAAGGGAGCATCGGATATGTGTTCGCGAGAGACGGCTCGCCGCTCGCGGCGGACCAGGCGCTCGCATCGAACATCGTGGCTCGCGACTTCGAGGACGTCGAAAGCTTTCTGTTGAACAACGGACAGAAAGGTCCGCAGCGGAAAGTGCTCCGTGAAGGTACGTATGCGATCAACTTGGCGCAGTTCGTGGTAATCACCCGCGACCAGCTGTATTTCCACGACCTCGACGTGGGAGACGCAGCCTTGTTCGAGCAGATGCAATCTGTAATTGCTGAACGCGAAGGCTTCGAGCCCGTGGTGATTAAGGACAAAGATGACGGTCTCGGCGTTGTAACGGTCCATGACGGCCCATCGCTCAGTGCCGGAGAGATCATCGCTCCGCTCGTCGGGACCGACCCTCATCTGCGAGAGACCTTTCACAACAACTTCCAAGATCCGGAAGCGTTTCTCCGCGCCGGCGGTCTGAAAGGTCGACAGTATCAGGTCCTCGTCGAGGGCACCTACTACATCAACCGGCTCTTTGCGACTGTTGAGATCATCGCAAAGACGGTCGTCGAAGTCGGACAGGTCGGCGTCGTCGTTTCTTACACCGGCCAGACAGGCACGGACCTTTCCGGCGACGGATACAAGCACGGTGAGCTCGTCACTCAAGGCTCGAGGGGTGTCTGGGAAACGCCCCTCCTTCCCGGTAAATACGCGTTCAACACCTATGCGGGAAAGATCGTGCTCGTTCCGACGACCAACTTCATTTTGAAGTGGAAAAAGAGCGAGACGGGCTCGCATCGCTTCGACGAGAATTTATCTGAGGTGATGCTGATTACAAAGGACGCGTTCGAGCCGTCACTGCCGCTCAGCGTTGTCGTGCACATCGCCTACACGAAAGCTCCGCTGGTCATCCAACGATTCGGAGACATCAAGCGGTTGGTGGAGCAAACTCTCGACCCGATGGTGTCCGCATATTTCAAGAACGTCGGACAAACGCGGACCCTCATTCAGCTCCTTCAGGAGCGAAGCGAGATCCAGCGCGTCGCAAGCATGGAGATGAAGGAGAAATTCGCTCACTACAACTTGGAGCTCGAAGAGGTGCTGATCGGAACGCCCGCCGCGGGCGCCGACTCGCATATCGAGCAGATCCTCGTCCAGCTCCGCTCGCGCCAGATCGCAGAGGAGCAGGTTGAAACCTACAGCCGCCAACAACGAGCTGCGGGACAGGAGCGAGAGCTGCGGGAGGCTGAAGCACGAGCAAAGCAGCAGCAGCTGCTCACGGAGTCCGAAATCGACATTCAGATCAGCAGCAACGAGGGGAAGGCGGAATATCAGCGCGCGCTCCAAGAAGCAGCTCAGATCCGAACACTTGCCGAGGCTGAAGCCGAAAAAGCGGCCCGAATCGGTATCGCGCAGGCGATGGCGACCGAAGAGCAGGTTCGCGCATACGGTGGAGCACAGTACCAAGTCCTCCAGCAGGTGCTCAACCGTTTCTCTGAAGCGGTCGAACGCTCGCATGTCGACGTCGTGCCGAAGGTGGTCATCTCTTCTCAATCGGAAAAAGACGGACGGTCCCCAAACGGCAGCAGCAGCATTATCGAAGCGTTGATGGCGATGGTGCTTTCTGAAAAGGTCGGAGTGCCGATGACGGCGCAGCCTGCGAGCCCGCAAGCGGAAGAGATGCGCCGCTCGATTCGAGAGAAGCTGACGGCTGAAACCGCTTCGTAACGTTCGATAATACGCTCAACCGGCGGTCGGGGCCTATTCGGCTCCGGCCGCCGGCTTTTTGTAGAGCAGGACGGAAGACTGTGCTGCTATCCCTTCTTCCCTCCCAACAAATCCGAGCTTTTCGTTGGTAGTGGCTTTCAGTCCGATTCGATCAGCAGTCGAGCCGAATAACGAAGCGATCGATTCGCGCATACGCAGCATGTGGGGATTGAGCTTCGGGCATTCGGCAATGATGACAGAGTCGCAGTTCACCAGCATCCAACCCTCTTCCGTTGCTTTCGCCCATACTGCGCGGAACAGCTCTTTGCTGTCGGCGCCACGGAACTTTTGATCGGTGTTCGGGAACCAGGTTCCGATGTCGCCCCACGCGAGAGCTCCGAGCACCGCGTCGGTGAGCGCATGCAGCAGCACATCTGCGTCTGAATGGCCCGCGAGACCCCGGTCGTGGGCAATTTCGATTCCGCCGAGCATCAGCGGTCGCCCGGCTTCGAAAGGATGCACGTCATAACCAAAGCCGGTGCGCAGACAATCAAACGGAAATTCGTTCACTTCTTGGTTCCTTTTTTGCGCGAGCTTTGGCTCGATTGTTTCGAAGCATCCGTTCCCTTTACGGCGGTTGCTGAAGTCGGGCTCTTCCCGATCTTTTTTGCGGGCTTATCGTCAGCAACGTCTGACGAGGGACTTGGAGACGCCGCAATCTTCTCGGGAACGGGGGAAACGTCAGTGGGAAACCCGTATTTCTCCAGATCCTTCGTGATGATGACGAGCGCTCCGAGCTTGGCCACGAACTGGCGAGTGGTATCGCAGACGATGCCGCGCGACGTGAGCTCGAAAACATCGAGCGCGTCGAGCGAGTCGGACGCGGTCGCATCATCGAGCGCTTTCTGAATTCTGACCGGCCCGGTATTCCAGGCCGCAGCGGCCAGATACCAATCACCCAAGCTGTCAAACAAGCTCGCGAGGAAACGCGCCGCCGCTTCGGTCGACTTCACAACATCGGTGCGCTCATCGACTTTCTTATTGACGACAAGACCATAATTCCTCGCTGTGGCAGCGCTCAGCTGCCACAGCCCGACCGTGCTTCCATCTTTGCTGCGAATCGAGGGCGAGAACCGGCTTTCGATGAACGCAAGATTGGCGAGCTCGACAGGAAGCTTGAAACGTTTCAGCGTTGCTTCGATTTGAGGCAGATATCGCGCTCGCCTTCCGAGGGCTTCACCGACGTAAGAGCGCTGCGAGCGCGTGAACAGATCGACGTACTTGTCGACTTCCGGATGATGAACGATCGCGACACCGGGATACTCGAACTTCTCCTGGTAGCCGAGCATCCCACCGGCAGGTCCCAAACGTCCCGGGCGTCTGTAAACTCGACGATGGATCGGAACACCCTTCGGTTTCCCGACTGGAAATTGAGGCTTCGCTGCTACAGGTTCCTCGGGTGCGACAGTACTACATCCCTGCGCGCCGACGAGCAGCACGCTCAACGAGATGAGAGTGAGAAGCTTTGCGAGCCGTTGCAATAGCGACTCTCGAACATGAGGGGAAGACTTGGCCGACAAGCAGCTACATCCAAATTAAAGTAGTCCTCGATTACCGCACAATATTTGCCTTGTGCGGTTCGTCGGAGTTCTATTACCATTTGTTTGCGGTAAAGTAATCCCGAGCAACGTGGTGCGAAGCGTGCTATCTCCGGATTAAGGGCGGCCCCATGAGCCGATTCCCGGGCTCCGCTTCATCGAATCCAAAACGCATCAGACCGCAAACGAGACAGTACAACCAAAGGGCGATATGCAAGACTCAATGCTCATGACGAATATTTCCACAAAAATTCGGAATGTCATTTGCGCTGTCATCGTGCTCTCCATGTTTTCTGCATGCTCGCAACTCGGCGGCAGCGATTACCTGGAGTCCGGCACAATCATCATCAGCCATCAGGTGCCTGAGCACTCGAGCGGCGTAGCGTCTGCTACGCCACTGACGGGCACGCCAGAGCTTGCACCTGTTTTTGCGCCGCTGCTCGGCTACTTCCCGCCCGCAGTGACGTATCTTCCCGCAGATAACGAAACGTGGCTCGAAATCGATCATGCAAGCCACATGCTGACGCTCTACAAAGGAAAGAACGTGATCAAGGAAATGCAGGGCGAAGGCGACGTCGCGATTGCTCCGGGCGACTACTATCTTCAACACAAGCAAAAACAGCCGAAGTGGTACGCGCCGAACAACTACTTCGCGAAGCGCCAGCTCACGATTCCGGCGCCGGACGACAGCCTCAGATATCGGAGAGGTGCGCTCGGTAAGTTCGCGCTTTTCCCGACGACCACCTTCCCGATCCACTGCGCCCCGATCTGGACCGAGGATGTCGGCGGGCTGAGAGTTTCCGCGACCGACCTCTCCTCCATCTATTACATGCTGCCTATCGGCGCTCCGATTGTAGTGAAGTAGACCCGACGGCTGGCATTGTGACGGCTTGAGGACAAGCCGAAGCCTCGGCGAGTGCCCTAGCCGGGGACCGTTCCCCTGTTCTTCGCTGGTCGCACCGCTTCACTACTCCTCGAAAGCTAACAATAGTAGGGATTTAGACCCGTCGCATCATTCCTTGGACCGCGCGGAAGAGAAATGTTACAAGCGATGCGGCTTACACAATAACCCTTACTGTGGACGTTGAAATGATGCGTCCGAGCCGGTCGAATCGGTCGAGTTGGACCGGATGCTTTCAACACGCGGGGGGTTAAAAGGAATTATGGGTAGAGAAGAGCTAGAGCTGTTGCGGGGCGGAATCGTCAAGCGCAAGACCAAACGACACATCGGTCTATTCATCGACGCCACGGGTCTTGATCGTGCGACGCGGCGGCTCGACCGTAAGGTGGATCTCGCCAGCCTGGTGAAAGGACTTACCTCCGGGCTCAAGATCGAAATAGCTCGCTACTACTCCCTCATCCCCTACGAAGACGACGCTCGTCAGTTCGCGTTTCTCGATGCGGTTGAACGTGCAGGCGTCGAGGTCATCACCAAGCGACTTCCTCCAAAAGGCGTCAAACGCCAGGTCTCAATGGACGTGCACATCGCCGCTGACATGATCAGCTACGCCTATGGGCATTTCGCGGAAAAAGCTCAAGAGGTCGAGTCCAAAGCGGTCGCGAACGGAAACGGCGGGATTGTCAGCTCTACAAATACTCTCGTGACACCGCCGACTGGAATCACGCAATCGAACGAACCCGTGAAGACCGAGACTCCGCGCGAAATCCGCCGAGTGCTCACCTGCGTTTGCCCAAGCCGAGAGCTCAGCTACGCTCTCTTCATGGCGAACAAGCTGGGAGTCGAAACATCGCTCGCGGACTTCGGCCTTTACGGAACGTCAGACGGCTGGAAAGGTGTCGACCGGTGGGTCGATCTCTCGACGTCAGAGACCATCTGGCGCGGCTAGGCCATTCTCTCAGCTCAAGCTCCCTTTTCTGCCCCCCCCTTAGTTGAAGCGGGTCGGTACCTCGCATCAAGCAAGGGCGTCGACCCCTTCCCTCGCCGTCGCCTATCGATACCGTTCCAATTGCTTCGCCGTTCAGGTATCTTCGGCATGACACGTTCTCTTTGAAAATTCCCACCCGAGTATCCCCCATTTCCGCTTCCTCTCACCCGAGCTCTCCCTCGGCTCAGAGGGAGCTCTGTTTCAACTTTTTCTCGTCCGGGGACCTGATCATGCCACTTCCTGTTCCTAGCGGTCCGCAGAAACCAACTGGCAACACACCTGCACGTCCGGCGTCGGGAGCAACTACGCCGCAGAGAGGGCCGACCAACGGCACGCCGCCGGGCACTCAGCCGGCTCAAGGAGCTTCTGTCTTCAGCGGAGTCGCTGCCGACCGGACAGCAACGAACCTGGCGCGGATCAGCCACGCATTGCAGCAACTCGGTTGGACCCGCATGACCGACGTCGTGCGCGCTCAGTTCCATGCCCAGGCCGTCTATCCGCCGGAAACGACCAGCGGGTTCGTTATGCTCATTAGCCTGAAGAGCCCCGAAGTGATTGAAGTCGGCGAATACTCCGTGCTCAGGTGGAACTATCACAGCTCTACGCGCGGCCGCGCGACGTCACTCGCTGCGCCGCGCCTAGTCGATGCAATCAACGACTCGATACGGTCGAAATCGCCGGAGGCGTTCGTTAAAGCGCTCTCCGGCAAATGACATGCGAACGCTCGGCGGAGGGTCGTGAGCCGCGGTTTTGTTTCGGTTCTCGAAGCAGAACCCTCGGCTTCACTACGGATGTGGGGAAACGCTCACGCTCGCAAGCGAGTGAGCTGACCGCAAGCGGGAATCGCCTAGCGCGCCCCGATGCCGGAAAGCACCGCGGGGATAGTTTTCATGATCAGCTCGAAATCCTTCTTCAGCGACCAATTGTCGATGTATTCGAGATCAAGCTCCGCCCAACGTTCGAAATCCGGGATCTCGTTCCGACCGCTCACCTGCCAGATACATGTCAGTCCGGGGCGCATACTCAGCCGCTTCCGATGTTTTCGAAGATAGAGCGAAACCTCATCAGGCAGCGGAGGCCGCGGACCTACGATGCTCATGTCCCCGCGGAGAACGTTGATCAGCTGCGGAAGCTCATCAATGCTGAAACGTCGGATAAATCTCCCCACCGCTGTAATTCGTGGATCCTGTTTCATTTTGAAAACCGGACCGGTCATTTCGTTTTTGGACAGAAGCTCCGGCAGCATTCGCTCGGCGTCATTCACCATCGAACGAAACTTGAGGAGCGTGAACGTTCGTCCGTTCAGCCCAACGCGTCTCTGTCTGAAAAAGACGGGACCTGGAGATTCGAGCTTGATAAGAATCGCGACGAAGAGCATGAGCGGGAACAGAACGACGAGGGCAATTGCGGAAAACACGAGATCGAGCACACGTTTGATCACATGGGCCCCGCTGTCACTCACTCCGGCCGCCGGAGAGTAATGAATCAACGGAACTTCACCGAAATAGCTCATCTCCGAGTTGAAGATTTCGAGACTGAAGATGTTGGCGGCGAGGGTCACGCGGACGCCCTCCTCCACCGCAATCTGTGCCATTTCACGGAGTGTCGAGAGCGATTCAACGGCATCGGTGAACAGGACCTCGTCGACCGCATACTTTTTCAGGGTGCTTTCGAACGTCGCTCGATCCGCGACAATCCGTGCAGGCAGATCATAAATCTCCGTTGCAACAGCGGCAGTTTGCGGGTCATGCAGCTCCACAAATCCGACCACTCGCAGGCCGAGCTCGTGCTGCTTCACGATCTCACGGTAGAGCTGCCGCGCCTGCGATCCAGTGCCCACTACCAGAACATTCCGGAAGTTGCGCCCGCGCACGCGGAAGTATCGCAGCAATCGGAGCATGATCAGGCGCTCGACGAAAAGCGAGACCCCGCTCAGCCCGCAGAATAACCCGACGAAGCTCCGGCTCAGATCGAGCTTCAAGAAGTAGAGCAAAGAGCCTTGGCAGAGAAATGTCAGTATCGCTGCAAAGCCAGTAATTCGGAGCAGCTGCCAAGCGGAGCTCAGCCGCATGCTCCGATATCCGCCAAGCAGCTCGAGCAATGCGTTGAAAATCGGGAGCGTCAGCCCGAGAACGATGTAGTAATCTTCTATCTGACCAAGCGCGAGCCCGGTTTGATTGCCCGAGACAACGCCCGCTCGATAACCGAACTCTAGGATCGAATCGCGGAACGTATAGCTGATGTAGAACGCAAGAACGATCAGCAGGTTATCGACGACCCGCGCAAAGCGTGACACCAAACGCCAATGGTTCTTCAGCACCGGACAGAGCTCCAAGGAAAATTTTCAGCGCCCGCGAGCATCTCTTCTCTGCGACCTTTAAACGGGTCGGTAACGGCACACGTATCTCCCATGACCGGTACGCGAGTGCCAATAAAATGAGTAACATGCGCGGGCGATTACCGCAATATTAGGGTGTTTTTCGCTATACCGCGGGTGCCCTTTATTTGGTATTGTCCGCCCGTATTCGAGTACACCTCAACACTGAGCCTCCGATGTCCGCTAGAATCGTAAAAATACTCTGCTTTACCCTGATAGTCGCCGCGCTGGTGTGCTACCTCTTTTTGCTCAATCCTGATCCCGTTGCAGTCCGTTGGGGTCGGCAGGACGCACAGCTTATCCACGGGCCGCTCGCGCTGATTTTGGTGGGTGTGTTTTTCCTTGGAGTGTTCACAGCCGCGATCTTCTCGTTCCTGATCGGGGTTCGGTATCAGCTTCGAGACTGGAAGCTGGCCCGTCTCGAGCGCACCCGGGAGACCCACCATCAGCTCATCGTTCAGGCGCGAGAGCAGCTTGCCGCAAGTAATTTTGACGCCGCGCAATCCATCCTGCGCCGAATTGTCGAAAAAGACCCGAACGATGTCGTCGCTCGAATCCAACTCGCCGAAGTTGAGACGCGGCAGGGCAAGCACTTCGAAGCCCTGCGGATTCTGGACGAAGCCCGAGCCAGTCAAAAAAAGAACCTCGAGCTCCTGTTTCTCGCAGCCGACTTGCAGCGGAACCTCGGCAACTTCACCGCTTCGGCCGACAACTTGCGCCTGGTTCTGACAAAGGATCCGAAGAACGTTTCAGCCTTGGAGCAGCTCGTCGAAGCATGTGACGAGCTCGAGCAATTTACGGAGGGCGCACAGTATCAACAGCAGCTTGTCCGACTGGCAAGAACAAATGCGGAGCAGAGCCTTCGGCTGGAAAAGCTCGCGGACCTCGAGCTCAAAGTGGTCGTTCGAAATGCATCGGACAGTAACGGTTCGTTGCGAAGCGGCTTGAACGACCTGCTCCAGCGCCATCGGGACTTCGTACCTGCGCTCTATGCGCTGGGTCGCGCGGAGCAGGACGCTGTTGAGCTCGAGAAGGCGAACCGCCTGTATTCCAAAGCCTACAAGCTCTCGCCGCAGGCCCGCTTCCTCGAAGCGATTGCAAAAATGTGGCTCGGTGTCGACGAGCCGGGAAAAGCAATTGCCAACATCCGCCTCCTCACCCAATCGACCGAGCTCAATCATGAGCAGATGATCGAAGGACGGATCTTTTTCATCTGCCTCCTGATGTACCTCGAAGCCACCGACGAAGCGATTCGCGAACGCGATAAGCTTCGGGCTGAACACAGCGGAAGTCCCGGAGTCCAGGCCGAGCTTGCTATCGTTGATGCGATGCTGGCTCGAAAGACATCCGGAAGCGACGAAGCCTTTCGACTTCTGCTCGAGACCTTGATGTCACACGACGATTACCGCGACCTCCGTATCGTGAGCTCGAGTCAGATGCTCTTCGATCCGGAATTCCGGGCGTGGGCAGAACGGGCCCGAAACACCCTCGTATTGAATCAGGCTCCAAAGCCGCGTTTGTTGACTGTATCCTAGAGCTGCGTGCCATGACGACCACACTTCCGAAAGGAAAACCGTTTCTTCTCATTATTCTCGACGGCATGGCGCTCAACCCGAACGAACGCGGCAACGCCGTTGCGGCAGCGCGGAAGCCGACCCTCGATCGACTTTTCAAGACGTGTCCGCAAACAACGCTCACGACGCATGGCAAACGTGTCGGACTTCCTGAGGGACAGATGGGAAACTCGGAAGTCGGCCATCTCAATATCGGCGGCGGGCGCATCGTTCAGCAAGAATTGACCCGTATCAACGCATCCATTGAAAGCGGTGAGCTGGCCGCTCTCCCTGAGCTCGGACAAATCGTGACGAAGCTCGAACAAGCTCCAGGCTCAGCTCTCCATCTCATCGGACTGGCCAGCAACGGTGGAGTGCACAGCTCGCTCGAGCACCTGAAGGCGCTTGCGCAGGCGGCTGTCGCCAAGGGTATCCATCACATCTTCATTCATGCAATCAGCGACGGCCGGGATCGGCCGCCGACAGCGTCAGAAACGGAGATCCTTGATCTCGAAGACTCTGTTCGATCTCTTCGTGACCGATGTGCGCCGGGACAAGAAGTGTCGATCGTCTCGGTTGTCGGCCGTTACTACGCGATGGATCGCGATAACCGATGGGAACGCACCGCGCTTGCCTACGACCTGTTCACCCTCGGAAAAGGCGAGCCGTATACGGAGCTACGCACGGCGCTGGAGAAGCGACACCAAGCCGGAGAAACCGATGAGTTCCTGAAGCCTCTGGTAGCCACCCGTCCGGCCGGCAGTCGAACGCCGACTATTCAGTCGGGCGACGCCCTCTTGTTTTTCAACTTTCGCGCCGATCGGATGCGACAGATTGTGAGCTGCTTTACCTCTTCGAGCGGCTCCACGTTCGCGCATTTCAACAGGGAGAAGACGGTTACCCCGAGCGCGGTCGTCACCCTCACCGAATATGACGACACACTCCCGGTCGAAGTGCTCTTTCGGCCTCAACAGGTGCGCAACCATTTCGGCGAAGCTGTTGCGGCGAACGGGCTCACACAGCTTCGAATTGCCGAAACGGAGAAATATGCGCACGTCACCTATTTCTTCAACGGAGGCGTCGAGCAACCATCCACCGGCGAACAGCGCGTGATGATTCCGTCGCCTCGCGACGTCGCAACCTACGATCTCAAGCCGGAGATGAGCGCCGTTTCGGTAACCGATACGATCGTGCAGAAGCTCAACGAAGGTCGAACGGATGTGTACATTATCAACTATGCAAACTGTGACATGGTTGGACACACCGGAAACTTCGATGCCGCGGTCAAAGCAGTTGAGACTGTCGACACATGCCTCGGTCGAGTCCTCGAAGCCGTCGAACAGGCGGGCGGCGTCGCGTTCATCACCGCGGACCACGGCAACGCGGATCAAATGATCGATTACGAGACAGGCGCTCCGCACACCTTTCACACAAAATACCCCGTTCCGTTTCTCATCTTCGGCAAGGAGTTCTCGACGCTTACGCTTCACTCCGGCGGTGCGTTGTGCGATATCGCCCCGACCGCATGCAAGCTGCTGGGAATTCCTGTGCCGAAAGAGATGACCGGTATTCCGCTGTTCTAGCTTCGATGGAAGAAGCGTTATTCGAGCACCGACAGCTCCTGCGCAACCGACGCCTTGGCTTCCTTGCTTTTCTCTGCGCCGCCACTCTGTACGGCACGTTTGGACTGTTCATCCGGCATCTCTCTCATTCCTTCACAACCCTCGAGCAGGTGGTTCTCCGATCACTCGGATCAGCACTGGTCGCAGTTCCTTGGCTGCTGCTCCGCGGCGATCGCACGACACTCTCCCAGCTTCGCGGACCAAAGGTGTGGGGCTTCGGGCTTCTGTTCCCCATCGGGGTATCTCTTTGGACGCTCTCAGTTACGGTCGGCTCCGTGCGTTCATCCGTATTCGGGCTCTACCTGGGAGCCCTTCTTTCTGCGGCCGTTTTGAGCCGATTGTTCTTCTCCGAACGGCTCACTCCTCTCAAGCTCGGCGCGCTCGCCTGCGCCGTCTGCGGAGCTGTCGTCTATTGCTCGCCCTTCGTCGGCCTGAATCTCTCTGTCTCCCTCGGAGCGGCTGCCGGAATCTTTCAAGCAACGATGCTCTGCTATCGCAGGATTCTTCGCGAGATCGACCGATACGTCGTAGCTGCGGTGCAATCGATCGGATCGCTTGTCATGAGCACCGCTCTTCTTTTGATATTTTCTCATCAGGCTGTTCCGGCACTCGAGCTTCACCCGCTCGCAATCGGCCTCGCATACGGCGCAATCGTCGTCGCGGTCTCACACCTGCTTCTCATCGGCGCGAAAAATCTCGATCTCACAACCGGCAATATCATTCTCTCGACCGAGCTTGTCTGGTCTGTATTTTTTGCTGCACTCTTTCTCGGCGAAATTCCGAATATGAACGAGCTGCTCGGCTGTGGTATCCTCGGTATCGCACTCGTGTTAAGCGCCTATTCCACGAAAGAAGATTCACATGGATGAGATCTCTTGGGCAGATTTTGCGAAGGTTGACCTCCGGGTAGGAACGATTACGGCGGTCGAGTCATTCCCGGAGGCGAGGAAGTCGGCCTATAAGCTGACTATCGACTTCGGACCGCTTGGTGTTCGCCGTTCCAGCGCGCAGCTTACAACGCATTATCGCGAATCCGACCTCATCGGCAGGCAGGTGCTTGCCGTCATCAATTTTCCGAAAAAGCAAATCGCCAACTTTTTCTCCGAGTGTCTGACTACTGGTGTACCCGACGAAGCAGGCGCGGTGGTGCTCATTTCGCCCGACCGGGCAGTCCCGAACGGCGCCAAGCTATTCTGAAACGCGTCGGGCGATTACAGTGCTGCTGCGGCGGTCGCCCGACTTCCCCGCGTCCTGCGAGAAATGCGCGGTTTCAGGATTCCAGTGAGAAACAATCTGCTGCTCTTTTCCGAAACTACATCACACGAAACTTTTTCGGCTCGAGCTCATGTTGGAACGCTTGTTGGATTTTCTGTACCCGCCGGTTTGCGAGGTATGCCAAGTGCGCCTTCTCCCACAACCCGAAGCGCACACATTAGGGGCGGAGTATTTTTGCAGCGAGTGTGATCCGCTGCTCGATTCCGACGTTTTCCTGCCCAGGACCGCTCCGCCCGAGGTCGCCCATCCCGGGTATGGTTCTGTGATCTTTTGCGGGCGCTGCGGCGATTTCGCGCCGAGCTCTGCGCCGGCAACAAACACATGTGTGCTCTGCGCGCTCTTTCCTCTCGAGCTCAACAGACTGAGGTCAATCGTTCGATACTCCGAACGATTCGAAGCCGCGCTAAAAGCTTACAAATATCGTGAGCACCGCAGGTTGGGCAGCTTCTTCGCAAGCCTGCTTGGCTCCGGCTCTCGCGAGACCGAGACCAGCATTGCTGAGGCGAAGCCGGATATAATCATTCCGATCCCCTCGTCCGCTGCTAGCATTCGGCGGCGCGGATTTCATCATACCGCCTCCATTGCTGCGGATTTGTCACGACAATACGAGGTCCCGATGTTAAGATTCGCGTTACGTTCCGTTCGTGACCGTAAGTCTCAGGCGAGGCTGTCGCCGGAGAAGCGCTCTCAGAATATGTTCGAGGCATTCGCCGCGGACCGGCGCTTCGTCCACGGCAAGCGCGTGCTTCTTGTCGACGACCTCCTCACCAGCGGAGCAAGTATGAACGAAGCGGCTCGAACATTGAAGGAATCCGGAGCACAGACGGTTGACGGTGTAACAGTCGCCCGGTCCAAGTACTTCGGAAGGAACAGGGTTCTGCTTCAGCTTCAGAAATTTGTGGATACGTGATGTTTGTACCCCGAAAATCAACCCCGGTTAGCGTTGCTCCGAGCATGCCTGAGCCGACGCTCGAACAGAAAACGACTGACGATGATAGCTTGAAGCACCTCCGGGCGGCGTTTCGTGGCCGCCGTAAGTTTCCCGCCATTTCTGTTCGTCAGATTCACGGGCACCACATCCTCGGTGCTCGGGCACTTCTTACCGTCGCGCTCATCGTAGCGTTGTTGTTGATCCGGCACAGCTACATTCGGGAGAACGAAGCTCTTCGAGAACAGCTTGCGGCTTCGCGATCTTCATCTGGACCTTCGCAGCCGGCCGCTCAGAAACTTCATGTGGACGCTGCAACTTCGGCGGTTTCCGAAGCCCCACGGGCACCGACGAAGGTTGGGAACGATGAAATTGTGATTCCGAAGCAGCTCATATCCGACGGATCAGAACGGGACGACGCTTTCTTCGGACCTAAGGACGCGCATGTCGTCTTAATGCTTTTCAGCGACTTCACCTGCGAACGGTGTAAATCGTTCAACCTGAACACCTTACCCAAGCTCAAATCAGAGTTTGCAGACGACGGCTCCGTGCAGATTATTTATCGGGACCTTCCCCTCCAGCCCGAGGGCACTGCGCAATTGGCCGCTCAACTTGCTCACTGCGCGGGCGAACAGGGAGCATACTGGTCAGCTTTCGACCTTTTGAGCCACACGGAGCTGCTCTCTCCGAGCGATGTTCTTCAGGCGTCAGGCAAGCTGAAAGGGGTCGATCAGAAGCGCTTGAGCCAGTGCGTTCAGAGCAAGCGCTATTCCTCTGAGGTCGAAAAGGACCGCGCACAGGCACTCGAGCTTGGAGCAAAAGGCGCGCCGGGCCTGTTCATTGCACGTCGAGACGGCGAAAAGCTTCAGGGTGTCTTTATCCGTGGAGCACAGCCCTATCCTGTGATAAGGAGTGAAATCCTGCGAATCGTCGAAGAGATGAAGAACAATGCCACTTAAAGTGCTGATCGTCGAAGACGACCCGAACTTCCTCAAGGTGGTCGAGGTCCGCCTGAAGAGCTGGCTGCCGGAAGTGACACTCTTTCACGCAGGGACTCTCGCTGACGCTCGCGCGCTGCTCGACAATCCCGAGCACGAATTCGATCTCCTGATTCTCGATCAACATCTTCCTGACGGTCTCGGCTCTACGCTCGTCATTCACCCACGAATTCAGACCGCTGCAATTCTGGCAGTGAGCGCCGACGACGCTCCGGAGCTTCCAGCGAGCGCCCTGCGTGCGGGAGCACAACACTTCCTTGCCAAACGGCAGGTTTCAGAGCCTTTGTTCGTACCTCTCGTCGAAGCGCTTCTTGACCGACGTCACCTCGAAGCAGAGCTGCTGAAAGCGAGACTGCGACAGTCTCGTCTTGAGACCATCAAGGTCCTTTTGGGCACGCTCCGTCACGAGATCAACAATCCTCTCGGCGCTGTAATGGGCGGGGTCTATCTCCTCAAATCCAAGGGAAACCTCGAGGCCGAGCAATCCGACGCCATTCGCCTCATCGAGGCGAGCGGAAACCGGATTAAGCATGTTCTGAACCAGCTCTGTCAGACAGCGGAGCTTGAAGAAGTCACGAAAGGCCAGGAACAGGTATTCCAGGTCCCCGGCGATCCCAGCTGGGAACGAAATCCAAAAAAGACAAACGAGAGCTGAGGCCCTTCGTCAGCGCACGCTCCATACCGGCCGTTACAAAAAAAAACGACCGAGCCGGATCAGCGTTTTCGCATCTCCGATTCGGTCGTTGTTCACGGACGCGGTCATGCCGCCCCGGAATCAATGGCAATTAGCCGCGGGTATACGGCATGATTGCGATGTGCTGCGCGCGCTTGATAGCTCGAGTTACCTGCCGCTGGTTGTGCGCGGTAAGCCCGGTCATCCGTCGCGGCAAAATCCGTCCGCGCTCGCTGACGAACCGGCTGAGAAGCTTTGCGTCCTTGTAGTCGATGACAAGCGACGTATCTTCCATGAATGGATCGATCTTCTTCTTGCGGCGGAAGCCGAGCTCGAGCGGTTGCGCTTTGAAGTACCCCATCGGCGCTGAACGCTGCGGAGCGTTACCACTGTCATCGCCGCTGCTACTCTCGCCCTCGGAGGAATGGCTCTGCTCATGGCGGCGATTACTGCGATCTTCGGAGACCTTGATTACTCGTCCTTCCCAGGTCGAACCATCGAGCTTGCTGATAGCATTCGACGCTTCTTCAGCAGAGGCGAATTCTACGAAGCCGAAGCCGCGCGAACGACCACCCTGGCCTTCCTTCATCACCTTGGCCGAAATCACCGACCCGACTTGGGAGAAGTATTCCTTGAGCTTCTCCTCATCTACCGAAAAACTGAAATTGCCGACGAAAACTTTAGCCATGGTACTTGAATAGGTTCAATTAATTGAAGTGACTAGAACACCGACTCAGCGAGGTGCGCGCTCATTCAGGCCACGCTCCGACTACAGTGGGCAGTGGGTTTTACCTATCTTTCATGCAACTTGCAAGCCGCTCTTTGAGATGGTTTCCTACATTGTGCCTCTCCTCCCACTTTCCACTTACGCTAAGGGTGTGGCCGCGATACACCTGTGAAGCGGCGGTCCTTAGCGCCGGGCAGCCTGCGGGAGCGTCTACGCGCCAAAGGAAGGAACCCTCGCCGGTCACCGATCTAAAACCGCGGCGTTTCATGTCTTATCGAAGCGCCGGACATGGGAAACCGGACATGAAAAAGGGCGTCCCGGGTTTTCGCCCGAAACGCCCCTCTGCCGGCTTGGCTCCGCAAACTAGCGAAGGAGCCCAGAGCTATTACCGAAGCAAACTGAGACGCTCCTGCAGGATCTCGGGGTTACCCTCGTAGCTACGCAGCGTTTGCTGAAGGGCTACCGGATCCAGGTCCAGATGCTGAACGACCCAGGCGAAGCTGAAAGCTCTCGTGGGGTCCAGTGTTCCGAAGAGCCACTGACGGGCACTCCTGACAACGTGTCTGTCGCACTGCGCAGAGCCGAACGCATCGCAGATCGCTCGCGCGAGAACGGCGGCGAGCAAATTTCGTTCAGGCTTTACGCCGCGCGACGATACATACCCTTCCTCATCCTCGACATTTCCTGCGCGAACTCTGGCTACGGACATAATGACTCCACCCCTATGCGATTTTACAGTGATAACTGCGTAGCGAAACCGCTGCTACACCAAAAGCTTGGCGACGAAGCTGTTACCGATCGAAGGCAGCTTCGCCGCGCGATTGAAAAAGTGTCTTCCGCCGACCCCAAGCGCCGAGAACCACGGCACAGCCAAATGGCGCGCCAAACAGTGCGTAAAGAAACAGAAACTGTCGAAAAGAAAGCCCAAAAAAGCGTCAAAAGCGCGTAGAAAAATCGAAGTGGAATGAAGCAAATGCGACTCGAAGGAGTCGAAAGAGAGAGCTGCTTCGGACAAAAGAAGTTCATTCAAAAGTGCTCTACGCAAAAGGGCCACGAAATTAGATCCGCGAAACAGGGCCCGCGAAAAAGATTGCTGCTATCTTCCCGCCACTCAAAGATCCACCAGGTCTCGAGAGCTAACCAGGCCTCGAGAGCTCACCAGGTCTCGAGAGCTCACCGCGCCCCTCGAGACACTCTCAACGGAAACGAGCCGTTCCTTCGTTGGGCTCCCCAACGAGTTCGCTGCCCCACTCGTTCGCGCGTCGGTGGACATTTCCATGAAGCCCACCAGCGATGCGAACGGCGAGCGAAAAATCTCACCGGTTCGGTTGACTGCTCCGCCTACTACTCTTCTACTACTTCTTCGCTTTAGTCTTACTTGCAGGTCAGTCTGACTTGTACCGACTGCCGCTGAGCTGCAGCTTGCCTGCCACTAACATCGCCGTTTGCCCTGTCCCCTGCTCCAGGCTGTGCCGCAGGACACCGCGCCTGACCGGCCAAACGCGCCGGTCAAGACAAAAAGAAACTGGCCTGACGCTCAGCAACAGTGCTACCTAAAGGAAAGCGACTAACTTTAAGTAACTTTGTGTTTAAGCGTCTTAAACTAGTAGCCCGTAACCCATTGGTTGTCAACACAATTATTGGGTCAATTTCGAATAGCTGTTCGGACCGCCTGAATCGATGACCAATCGCACCGTATATCTCACCATCGCAGGGACGGTTTTCGTTCTGGAATTTTTCATGCTTCGGGCGGCAACCAATGCGGAGCTGTGGCAAAGCTTTCTCGTCAGCAGCGCACAAGTGCTTTTCGCCGGCGTTACACTCGCCTACCTTCTGACTGAAAAGAATCGATAGGCCGCTCGACAACTCGCTACGAAGTTGTCTTCCAGCTCTCACAGAATATCTGCTGATCAGACTTTTTCCGGGACAATTCGCGGGAAGACCAGCATGCGCGAAATCATGCGCGGTATCGAAGGAATTACACGAAGCGAGGTTTGCGCTTCTCTTTCGCCGCGGTGATTCCTTCGAGAAACTCGGCGCCAACGTAATTTCTAGCCTGACAGCCGGACTCGCGCCGTAGACATTCCGCGAGCGGGAGTTGCTCGCTCAATCGCAACGACGCTTTCAGCGCACGAACGGCCTCAGGCCCGGCAGAAGCAATCGTTTGTGCAAGCTCTGCAACCTTTGGGCTGAGCGTATCTCCGGCAACGCACTCGTTCACCAATCCGATCTCCGCCGCATACTTCGCAGTGATGATTTTGCCTGAAAACAGGAGCTCTGCAGCGCGCGCCGCACCTACGAGTCTCGGCAAAAAGTATGTCGCGCCCATCCCCGGATGAAGTCCGAGCTGCACAAAATTGAGGCCCAATTTGGCCTCTTCGGCAGCGATCCGAATATCGCAAGCCATTGCGAGACACAGGCCTGCACCGACTGCGTGACCGTTCACCTTCGCGATTACCGGCACGTCGAGATCGCGGACCGAGAGAAACTGCCGATAGAAGAGCTCCATCAGCTCGCGATTCTTCTCGCGGCTCAACTTTGTTTTTTCAAAAAGCATGTCGAGATGTCCGCCACCGGAAAAGGCCTGTCCGGCGCCGGTCAACACGAGCACACGCACTTCGGGGTTCTCTCTCAAAGCAAGCACTCGCTGATAGAACTCAGCGGCCATCTCCTCGCTCATCGCATTTCTCGAGCTCGGGTCGTTCAGCTCCAGCTCGAACACTCCGCCGCTCTGCGAAAGTCGAACCAACTCGGCCCGAACCGATTTCTCCTTGGACATGCTCACCTGCTGAGAGTTCCTTCGCGAAAGAGGCAGGCTAAAAAAAGCCCCTTTCGAGAAAAGTTTTATATGCTATATTCCCCAAAAGCGGGACGAAACCGCCGGCCGCGTGACCTGCGCCCCGATATCGCCGCTCTCCGAGCTAACGGGCTCCCCAGTTGAGGGGCTTAGAGGCGATTTTAGGACATTCTCAGGTCGGCAGGCATTTCGTGCAACCGATTTCAGTGAATCGCGATTACTGAAGGCAAGAGAGCAGATTTGCTTTCTCCGAGTAATCTATCCAGCGAGGAAACCTAGTTGGCGATTTGGCTCGCGTGCTGCGGGACGCTGAATTGGCGGGACGCTGAACTGGCAGGCACTGAACGAAACGAATGCGGTATCGGCTCGAGCTGTGATTTTTATCAACGAGCGCTTTCTGAATGAGAGCGCCGCCGGACCTCAACCGGTCGATGGAACGAGAGCACTTCAGTATGAGCAGCAAGCAATTTGCGACAAAGAACTCGGAAGCGGATTCCGGAAACCACAGCGCCCTTAACCACAAGAGCCATGCCCTGGCTCCGGTACAGCGCGAGACGCTTGAATACCTCCGCAGGTTCATTGCGGAGAATGGCTATGGTCCGACATTGAAAGATATTGCAACGTATATCGGGGTACGTTCACCATCGACAGCTCATTTCCACCTGAGTCGGCTGGAAGACAAAGGTTTCATTCGCCGCGGTGAAGAAGGCTCGATTGAGCTCGTCGAACGGGAGGAGCTGCGAACCAATTCCGGTCCGTGCGCTGTTCCTCTCCTGGGTTTGATTGCGGCAGGATCGCCTATCGACGCAATTGAAGATACGAGCGTGATGGTCGATATCCCACCACAGTTTCTCGACAGTAGAGGCCAGATTTTTTGCCTGCAGGTAACCGGAGATTCGATGATCGACGCGCACATCCTCGATGGGGACGTGATCATTTGTCGACAGCAGGATACCGCGGACGACGGACAGATCGTCGTTGCCCTACTCGACGGGGGGGCCACGGTTAAGACTCTTCGTCGGCTGAAAGGAGGAAAAGTGATGTTGCTTCCGCACAATCCGGCGCATAAGCCGATCCCGGCAGATAACGCAGAGATCCGGGGACGCGTGATCGGTCTCCTCCGTGAGATGAAATAAACGCTGAAATGAAATAGACGACGAATGAAATAGACTGCGAAATGAGATAGGCGGCGAAATGAGATAGGCGGCGGTGGCCGAAACTCAAAACAATTTTTACTGAAACATTTTTATCAACTCGATTTACACTACGAACGAAAAGGAATCGGTTATGTCCAAGATGAGCAAGAACACTCCCGAATCAAAAGCAGATCTGAAGCTCGATCCCGAGAAGGAGCGTTCTCTCGGAGCGGCTCTTGCCGCTCTGGAAAAGAGCTACGGAAAAGGCGCTATCATGCGGCTGGATGAATCTCACACACCGCAACAGATCGAGGCGATCTCGACCGGAAGCATCGGTCTGGATCTCGCGCTCGGCATCGGGGGCATACCTCGCGGAAGAATCGTAGAGATCTACGGACCGGAATCCTCGGGGAAAACGACTCTGACGTTGCATATGGCAGCGGAGACCCAAAAGCGCGGCGGAACCGTCGTGTTCATTGACGCCGAGCACGCGCTCGACCTCGGTTACGCGGCCAAGCTCGGAGTCGACACTCACAAGCTGCTCATCAGCCAGCCTGATTCTGGCGAGCAAGCTCTCGAGATCGCAGAGACGCTCGTTCGCTCGAACGCTGTCGATCTCGTGGTTATCGACTCAGTTGCTGCCCTCGTTCCACAAGCGGAGCTTGATGGCGAGATGGGCGATCAGCTTCCCGGCCTCCAAGCACGTTTGATGAGCCAAGCATTGCGAAAGCTGACCGCCGCAGTTTCGAAGACCAAGACGACCATTGTCTTCATCAACCAGATTCGCATGAAGATCGGCGTCATGTTCGGCTCCCCTGAAACAACAGCCGGCGGCAATGCTCTGAAGTTTTACTCTTCGGTCCGAATGGACATCCGCCGAATCGCTGCGATCAAGGAGAAGGAAGAGGTCATCGGGAACCGCACCAAGGTCAAAGTGGTGAAGAACAAGGTGTCTCCTCCGTTTCGCGAAGTTGAGTTCGATATCATTTACAACGAAGGCGTGAGCCAGGTTGGAGAGGTCGTGGATCTCGGCGTGGAGCATGGAGTAATCGACAAAGCCGGTGCTTGGTACACCTTCCGTGGAGAGCGAATCGGTCAGGGTCGTGAAAACACCAAGCAGTTTTTGAAAGAGCATCCCGAGATGTGGGAGGAAATCAAGGGCCTCATCATGGATACGCTCAATGCAGATTCCACCAGTGGATCGGCCCCGGCAGGTGCGCCCGGCAAAGCTGCTGGAAACGGAGCTGCTGCGAGCGCGGGCTTGAAGGTAGTAAACGGAGCGAAGGACCCGCTCGCAGATGAGCCGGTTATCGTTTAATCGGTGTTCGTCCGCCGAGCGGATAATGGCCCCAAACGGACCGGCTTCTCACTGAACCGGTCGAACTGGCCGGTCGTTCGAGCGAGCCTACTCAAACGCGATGTCGAAGCTGAAACGCTCAGACATCGCGTTTTTTTTTGCTGCTCGAGCAAAGAGACAGCGCAGAACAGCTCTGAAGTTTGGAAAGGCTTCTAAACCTTGATTTGGTCCAGCTCCGTAAGCTAGGCTGCAAACAGACGGATCGACCTATGGAGATGACGATGGCGCTCTATTTCATGTTCGGCAAATATACGAACGAAGGAATCCAAGGGATCTCGAACAAGCGAACTCAGGAGGCCGCGAATCTCATCAAGCGGTTCCGCGGAGAGATCAAGGAGGTCTACAGCTTACTCGGCGAACATGACGTCGTTCTGATTGCGGAGCTCCCGGGCGCGGAGGAAGCGGTGAAGGCGTCCGTAGCGCTCGGACGACTGACCGGCGTATCATTCCGCACGTCACCTGCTTTCAAGATCGAAGACTTCGATAAAATGGTCGAAGACATCTAGGCTCAAGGACATCGAGCCGATTCGAAACGGCTTCAGAGCACCAACCTCCACCGAGCGGTGAGCCGGAATCTCAATTATTGCCCGACACTATTTGAACTTGATAAAGCCCCGAGGATGAGGAGCGCCGTTTCCCCGCGTCTGCTTCCCACGCACCCACCGACTTCCGGAATTTCCACTCAGTGTGTTGGCCGCGGTAAAGCTTGACCTTCCGTGAAGGTGTGCCGGTGCGCCACCTGGTTTATACTCCTTGGCGCCCGAACCGCTCCGGCGTCCTCGGTTCGCGTCAGCGGCCATTCGGGCTTTGAGGTCGTTCTTGGGATTGTAGTTCGCAAGGTTTCTCGCGCCGCCCACTCCACTTCCCATTCGGTGACCGCCGAGCCGGTGACTCCGCATCCGTCCGCCGCCACCCCCGCCGCCTTTGGCCCATCCGATTTTACGGAGCCCGGAAAGTACAATTCCCTTCCCACCGCGGCTCACGCCCTGACCGCCGGCCTCGACGAAAAAGCTCACCAAAATCTGTAATAAGTCGTTGAAGCCTGCCACGGAAGTCCCGCAAAATGCTTAAGATTCCTACGATCTCTATTATGAGCAGATGCGCTAAAAACGTGAGCACGAAAGCGCTCGATTGGAACAGCCGCGCAGAGCCTCTGCGCCCTGATGAGCGCTAAAAGGCCGCAAAACCTTGTCATTTCCGCTTGCATAAATTATCTCTTTGCCCTCTTGTTGGTTTGACGCGGCAAAGGCATTTTGGCGCGACATTAATAAGGAATGGCTGACGGGTATCGCCTCAACGGCGACGGTCACTGCCTCTTTTTCAAGACGTATCACCACCGAACGGGCACGCATGGGAGATAAATCCCTCGTCATTGTTGAGTCTCCAACCAAAGCAAAGACTATCACGAAGTTCCTCGGCAAGGATTACATCGTGAAGGCGTCGATGGGTCACATCCGTGACCTGCCGGATAGCGCTGCGGAGATACCGGCAGAGCTGAAGAAGCAGCCCTGGGCGCGTCTCGGGGTAAACATCGAAGGCGGCTTCGAACCGCTCTACATTATTCCCAAGGAGAAGAAGGAAAACGTCCGGATTCTCAAAGACGCGATGAAGGAAGCTTCAGTCGTGTATCTCGCGACTGACGAAGACCGCGAAGGGGAATCGATCAGCTGGCACCTTCTCGAGGCGCTCAAGCCGAAGATTCCGACCAAGCGTCTCGTCTTTCACGAAATTACGAAGGAGGCTATTCACGAGGCTCTGAACTCGCCGCGCGCGATCGACGAGAACCTCGTCCGTGCGCAGGAAACTCGGCGTATCGTCGACCGCCTTTTCGGATACGAAGTGAGCCCTCTCCTCTGGAAGAAAATGGCCCGCGGTCTCAGCGCCGGCCGCGTTCAGAGCGTAGCCGTCCGACTCCTTGTTGAGCGCGAGCGAGAGCGCGTCCGTTTCCATAAGGCTTCTTATTGGAGCTTAAAAGCTCAGTTCCAGAAAGGCGAGACGGCTCCATTCGAAGCCGAGCTAACTCACGTCAAAGAAGCCCGGGTCGCCATCGGCAAAGACTTCGATCCGAATACCGGGAAGCTCAAGACTAAAGACAACGTCGTTGCGCTGAATCAGTCTGACGCGAACGACCTGCTGGCGCAGGTGCGTGCCTCGCAGAGCATGGTAACAAGCGTGGAAGAGAAGCCCTACTCAAGCTCTCCACCCGCTCCCTTCGTTACCAGCACGCTCCAGCAGGAGGCGAACGCGAAGCTCCGCTTTTCAGCGAAGCACACGATGGCGATGGCGCAGCAGCTCTACGAAAACGGTTTCATCACCTACATGCGAACCGACTCGACCACGCTTTCTGAGCAGGCGCTGAATGCCGCACGCTCGCTCATCGCCCGCGAGTACGGGAACGAGTACCTCCCGAAGTCGCCACGCGTTTATGCGACCAAAGTGAAAAACGCTCAGGAAGCTCACGAAGCGATCCGGCCCGCGGGCGAGACATTCACATCTTTGGACACCGTGCGCAGCAGCCTCGGCTCAGACGCTTATCGACTCTATGAGCTCATTTGGAAACGCACTGTTGCATGCCAAATGGAAAACGCTCGCGGCACCAATATCAGCGTGCAAATTTCGGCAGGCCCGGCCCGATTCCGCGCTTCAGGAAAAACAGTCGAGTTTCCGGGCTTCCTCCGCGCTTACGTGGAAGGGAGCGACGATCCGGATGCGGATCTCGCGGATCGTGAGCGAGTCCTTCCCAAGCTTGCAACCGGTGAACAGGTAAAGCCACACCTTCTCGAACCGATTGAACGGACCACTCAACCGCCCGCACGGTACACGGAAGGCAGCCTGATTAAGGAGCTCGAACGGCTGGGAATCGGACGGCCGAGCACTTGGGCTTCGATCGTTGAGCTCGTGCTTTCGCGCTCCTATGCATTCAAGAAGGGGACAGCGCTCGTTCCCACGTTCACCGCCATTGCCGTCGTAGGCTTACTCGAGAAGCACTTCACGAATATCCTGGATTACGAATTCACTGCTCGGCTCGAAGACGATCTGGATGCAATTTCGCGCGGTGAGGCAGCGAATCTGGATTACCTGAACAAATTCTACTACGGAAACGGGTTTCCGGGGCTGAAGGCACTCGTCAAGAAGGGCGAGTCGGACATCGACCCGAGAGAGGTCTGCGGAATTTCTCTCGGCAAAGCATCGACCGGTGAAGATCTCGAAGTGCGGATTGGCCGCTACGGCCCGTTCATCACCAACTCGACGGTGCGCTCGAGCGTTCCGGACTCGATGACTTACGAGGAGCTCACTCCCACTGTCGCGGAAGAGATTCTCAAGAACGCTGCCAAAGAACCGGAAGCTCTCGGACATCATCCGCAGAGTGGCGAGCCTGTATATCTCAAAAACGGCCGCTTCGGCCCTTACGTTCAGCTCGGCGAGATGACCGACGCAGACAACAAACCGAAGATGGCGTCGCTTCTGCCGGGCATGCTTCCGGGCGAGGTTACGCTGGAAACGGCTCTCGCGCTGCTCTCGCTCCCCCGCTCCGTCGGCGTCAATCCGGAGAATCAGACCGAGATTTTTGCGGCCAATGGACGGTTCGGTCCCTATATCAAGTGCGGGACCGATACGCGTTCAATTCCACTGGACCAATTCTCCCCGCTCTCGATCACGCTCGATCAAGCGATCGAGCTCCTCAAGCAGCCGAAGACTCGCGGTCGCGGCGCAAGCAAGCCGAAAGTGCTGCGCGAGCTCGGGGAACATCCGGATACAAAGCTCGCGCTGGTCGTTCTGAATGGCCGATATGGGCCGTACGTTTCGGACGGCACCTTGAATGCTTCTTTACCACGCGGAATGCAGCCTGAAGCGCTGACCATCCCCGAAGCGGTTTCCTTGCTCCAAGCCCGTGCCGAAAAAGCCCCGACCAAGAAGACTCGCGGCAAACGATCCTCCGGAGCAAAGAGCGGCACGAAGGGTTCCGCAAAGAAGCCGGCGAAGACCGGTGACACCGCCAAGGCCGAAAAGAAGGCACCTAAGAAAGCGAAGAAGAAGTCTGCCGAAGCGGAATAGTCCCGTCATGTCAGAGATAGACAGTATCGTCTTCGACGTGGGCAGAGTGCTTTTCGACTTTGATCACGAAATCTCCTTCGCATTCCTCGAGAAACACGGCGCATCGTTCGACCGCGAGTCCTTCTTTCGCGATGTCTTCCTTGACCAATACGAGCGGGGCGAGCTCACCACTGACGAGTTCATCGCACGTCTCGAGGCGCTGTTCCCAAAACCCGTTGTACGTGAAGCGCTGCTCGAGCACTGGCAGGACATTTTCACGCCGATCCCAGAGATGCTCGAGCTACTGGACGGCCTCAAGGATCAGTACCGAGTCTTTTTGCTCAGTAACACGTGCCACCTGCACTGGAGCTTTTTGGACAGCGAATACGACATTGAAAGTATAGCACACGGCTGCCTCACTTCTTTCGGCGCGGGTCTGAGAAAGCCGGATCCTGATATCTTCCTCGAGGCCGAACGCCGCTTTGCCCTGACGCCGGCCCGGTCCGTGTTCATCGATGATATCGAGGAAAATGTCCGGACTGCCGCCGCCCGCGGATGGAAGACTGTCCACCACGTTTCACCGTCGGCCACGAGGGATGCGCTCCGGAAGCTGGGCGTCATGGCGAAAGAATCATCTCCGAAGCTGTAACCTTCCTTTCCTCAAGCCCGACTGATCGGTGTTCGATACTTTGTGTCCTTCACCGAATGGAGACTCGTTCATGCGCCCTTTAAAGTATTTACACTTCGTTCTCGCCGCTTGTCTGACGCTCAGCGGACACACAGCTCTCGCCGAGGAAACCGACGTCAGCCTTTCCGGGAGCTCAAGCGGAACGAAAAGCCAGTCAGGCGTACAGGTTTCGACCAAGCAAACCGTTTCGGGACCGAATGGTGAAAGCATGAGAGCGGGAGCGAGCTCACTCACCCACCACAATGGAACAGCTGAATACACCCGATCCGCGTCCGGGAGCGGTCCTTCGGGTGCAGCTTACACGAACGACGTGACGGGCACTGCGGCGAGAAATGGGGACGGAGCGACTTGGGAGACAACCGGCCACGGGAGCACCGCGGGCGGGCGGAGCTGGTCAACCTCCGGGTCCGGGAGCACCATTCTCACCCAAGGCAGCGCTCACACCACCAACACAAAGACAATCACCGGCAGCTCGGGCCAGCAGGTCTCTCTCGACCATGACGGCACCCTATCGAAAAACAGCGATGGAAGCATTACGCACACCGGCTCCACAGTAGCGACCGGCCCGAACGGCCAGCAAGCTACACATACCTCGGACGGCACGGTCGTGAAAAACTCCGACGGAGGTTATAGCTGGAGTGGGAATGGGCAGACCACGGGCCCGAAAGGACGAACCGCAACGAGTCAGGGGACCGGGTCTGCCTCCAGGACTACAGACAGTACGAGTTGGGAACGTTCACGCTCGGGATCCGGTTTTTTCGGAAACACTTGGAATAATCAGAGGAGCGGAAAAACGGCGCGGACCGGAGACGGAAGCTTTGAAGCGAGCTCAGCGGGAAGCGGTTCAACATCGCATGGAGGAAGCTGGAACGGCAGCTCGCACGGGCTCTTCACCCACGGGTCACAGGGCGTAACGTACAGCGGCACTCGAACGGGTTCCGTACACGCGGGCCATCGTCGGCGCTGAGCCGGGGTTGTTCGAAGGCTTCTCGCGAGGGCGCTCTCGGCGCTCTTTGCGCGAGTGTTACATCGGAAAAGGATCGGCCGTTTTCATTTACGATAGAGAGCAAGCTCAATGCTCGGCCTGCTGCGAAGACGGAGCGCGGAGCTGTTTTGCCAGCTCGAGCAAGGTTACCATCTCTCCGTCATTGTCCTCCTTCGCATGACAGAGGGCGGTCCACCCGCCGGCCTCGCGAGCGTCGATATCCGCGCCACGCTCGACCAACATTCGCGCAATCTCCAGATGCCCCCCACCGGCAGCAAACATCAATGCAGTCGAATCTCGCGGCCCACGTTCGTTTACATCCGCCCCATCGTTGAGCAGCTCTTCGACGATTTCGAGATGGCCGACAGCCGCGGCGCGCATCAACGGAGTAAGATAGCGTGACGGTCTAGGTTCCATGAGAGCCTCCCGAGTCCGAGCGAATGATCCGAGCCCCGAAGGATGGCTGGATCAAAACGCTCATTCGGTGCACAGTTTAGCCTGTGCGCAGCGCGTAACCAAGTAGTGATTTGCTCACATCGCGCGGCATCGGCTCTCAGGTGTTCAAATCTGTACACAAAAACCGTCGCTAACATCTCAAAGTTCAAGGAAAAAAGTCACGCTGAAGGCTAAAGTTCTCAAGTCTGTGTGCCGACCTCTCTCCTAGGTCGGAAGTTTGACCGTAAAGGGTCATCGGATGCCCTCGAGCGGTACTAATTTTTTATCAGGTTAGTAGTAACTCAAGGATTGAGAAAGGTAGTTTATGGCCAGACCGTTTTTCCCCCATGAGGCAGACGATCCAGATCTGGATTGGCTGGTAAGTAACTTCCTCTATGAGCGTCCCGACTACGTTCCTGTTGAAACAGGAATGTTGCCGCTCGTTCTCCTGCCCTATCGCCAGGTCGAGAGTGCACCGGAGATCGACGACAGCGCGGATGATGCCGAGAGCGTGCCGACAAAAGGCGAGTAAGCTCAGCTACAGAAAGCGTCCAATCAGTGAATCTTTGGCGGATCGGATCTCGCTCGGCGTGCCCTGCGAGATCACGGTCCCGCCTGCATCTCCTCCGCCGGGACCGAGCTCCACGACGTAGTCACATTCTCTGATAACTTGGAGATTGTGCTCAATCATCACAACCGTGTGACCGGATTCGCACAGTCCACGTGCGATACCAATCAAGTTCGAGATCTGTTCCCGGTCGATCCCGCGGGTCGGCTCATCGAAAATGTAGAGGGTCGCATCAGCACCCGAGCTCCCGACCAGATCTGCGAACAGGCGCAAGCGCTGCTGCTCCCCGCTCGAAAGAGTTCGAGTCGGCTGAGCCAGCGAAAGATAATCAAGCCCGAGATCGACGAGCAGTCGCAAACGTCGCGCGATCTGCGGAACCTTTCCAAAATGGGCAAGAGCCTGCACGATATTGAACGAGCATGCAGCCGAGAAGCTCACGCCCTTGAACGCGACCCGTTCTGCGTAGACGGATCCTGACGAGAACGATGCAGGGGAGAGGCCGAATATCTTCGCTTCGGTGGCTCGAGCGTACAGCTCTCGCAGAAGCGCCACGATGCCCGTCGTGCTTCCCACCGTCGAGCGCGAGGTTCGAGCACTGTTTAGCGCACTGGTGACCACAACACGACGGAGAGAGGTCCAGCCGATCAGGTCTCGTAAGCCGTAGATATTTCGTTCTTCGCCCGAAAGGGCTGGTATGACATCGTCGCGCCTGCCTCGGCGTCTGAGGAGACTGTCGAGCGCAGGAGCAAGACAAGTCAGCAACGCCGTCGATTTCCCCGATCCCGAGCGTCCGCAAACCGCCGTCAGCGCCCCGAGACGCAGCGATAAGTCGATGTTTTTCAGGTTGTGCGCATGCAAACCTCGAGCCTCGACAACTTGCAGAGCGTCCCGAGTCGGGCGCTCCGACGAGCTACCGCCACCCTCACCAACCGCCCCGTTTACATCTGAAGGCGATCCTTGGGCTACAATGCGTCCCCCTGCGGCTCCCGCACCGGGTCCGAGCTGGAGAACATGATCCGCGCTCCGGATCAGCTGCGGGTCATGGTCCACGACAATCACCGTCGACTCGCGTCGACTCAGCTGACGAAATGCGTGGCTGACGAGCTCAATCTCGAGTGGATGGAGGCCCCGCGAGGGCTCGTCGAAAAAAAACATCAATTTCTCGAGTGGGCTTCTCAGCTCGCGTGCAAGTTGGATCCGCTGGAGCTCTCCGGATGACAGCTTGGGCGCGGCTCGCGAGAGCTCGAGATAGCCGATCCCCAGCTCGAGGACAGGTCGAAGCGCAGAACGCACCGCAACCACAGCTGGGGTTTGTTCGCGCTCGGAAAGCGCGCGGTCTGCAGCGACAAAGCTTCCTGTATAGAACGCACCGAAGCTCAACGCTCCGAGACGTCGAGCGGCAGCCTCCGGTGGAACCCGTGCTCCCGCGCAAGCAGGACAAACGATTTCGAAGAAAGAGCGTTCTAGCAACGCGTCGTAACGCTCGGACTTTACGTTCAAGGCTCTATGAAAAAGCGCGCCGCAAACGCCCGCTTGAATCACGCTCTCCGACTCGACGGAGCTCCGAGCTCCAAAGCGATGAAAGGTTCGCTCTCCAGCTATTCCGAATAACAGCCGCTTTTGCGCCGCAGCCGACAGGTCGTCCCAACGAGTCTCGGGAGTCAGCTTCAGCGCTCGTGCGATCTTGTCTTCCTCTTCTGCCTTCGGTTTTATTCCCGATACGCGCCAAGGAATGATCCCTCCGGCAAGAAGCGGTCTGCTCTGGTCGATAATCCCGGCCTCGTGGCCAGCAAACACGGCACCGGCGCCTGAGCACTCCACACAGGCACCGGCTTTCCTGGTGTGGATAAAGTCTTTGGTTGAAACAGCTCGCTGGCGCAGTCCGCACTTCCGACAGAAGAGCGTTTCTGAGAACAGTTTCTCCTCGCCTTCATTCCGGACCCGTACTTCTCCCCCTCCAGCTTTCAGGGCGAGAGCAAGCGCGGACGCGATTCGAGCCTCAGCCCGTTTAGCAGAGAGCGGCACAAGATCGACCACGATACCCAAGTCAGGCACGCTCGATGGGAAGATGTCATCGGCGAGTCGCTGGACGTTTTCGATGGTCATCGTCTGACCATCGACAGCCATTCGTGAGAACCCCGCGGAGAGAAACTCTGCCGCTCGACTTTGGAGCTCCTGCGGAGAGCTCGCTGAGATCGGTGCGATGAGCTCCACCGAACGCTCCTTGGGAAGCGCGGCGATCCAGGAAAGCATCTGCGCCCGCGACTCCGCTCGGAGCTCGGCGCCGCAGGAAAGACAAGCGGGACGGCCCTCGAGCAGGAAGAGCTCTATCAGCGCAGAGTAGCAGCCGCTGAGAAGCGCCGCTGAGGGCAGGAGCGAGCGGTTCCTCGGCGCGGTAAGGAACAGTACGGGAAAGCTCAGACCGGAGACGCGTTGAACCTCCGCCTGCTTGAGAAGCAGTCTCGGACTCGCCAAAGCCGGTGCAACGACCTGGCGCACGGCCTCGCGGTAAAGCGTCTCGAAGATCAGGCTTGATTTTCCCGAGCCTGACGGACCAGTGACGAGAATGAGCGCACCGGCAGGCAGCTCGCAGCTCAGCTGCTTGAGATTATGCGCGGTCGCTCCGACAATTCGGATCGCCTCTGCCATACCGAGCCTGCGTTCTGGTGAGTGTTCCGACAGTCCCCGAGGTTCCTGGCCGTGCGCAGCACGAATTACCTTCTCGCGCTGCTTTCTGCCGCCCTGCTCGTCATCCTGCTTCTTGAAGCCGACGGATACGGTCTTCGACAAGCGTACGGTACTCAGCGAGCCGTGCCTCGGAGTCGGCTTCGAAACGCATCACGAGCACGGGCTGCGTGTTGGATGCGCGAACCAATCCCCAACCGTGCGGGAAACGGATTCGGACACCATCGAGCGTATCCACGGCATATTCGGGGAAGCTCGCCTTCGCGGTCTCGGCGACTTTGAACTTGAGATCCTCCGGGCAGTCGACACGGAGCTCCGGGGTATTGAACATCTTCGGCAGGTCACCAAGGAGCTCGCTGAGAGCCTGTTTGGTTTGCGACAAAATCTCGACCAATCGAGCCGACGCGTGGAGCGCATCGTCGAAACCATAATACCGATGGGCAAAGAACATGTGACCGCTCATCTCTCCGGCGAGCTCTGCGTGAAGCTCCTTCAGCTTGGCCTTGATCAAACTGTGGCCGGTTTTCGCCATTACCGTATTCGCACCCCGTGCCCGGAGATCGTCGAACATCACTTCAGAGCATTTCACGTCCCCGATGATCGTCGGTCGTGGCACCTCTTTCAGGAGCTGGCGTCCATAAAGAACCAGTAGGAGGTCACCGAAAATGGGCTCGCCTCTCTCGTCTACGACACCGATGCGGTCCGCGTCGCCATCCCACGCGATGCCTGCATCGGCTTTCTCTGTAACAACGCGTTTTCGCAGCTCCTCGATATTCTCGAGCACCGTCGGATCGGGATGGTGATTCGGGAACCGCCCATCGGGTTCGGTATAAAGCTCGACCACCTCGCATCCGAGCCCACGGAGAAGAGCCGGACCGACCAGTCCGCCCACACCATTTCCGCCGTCAACAACGAGCTTCAGCTTGCGCTCCTTTCCCATATGCGGCAGGGAAAGTTTAATCAGCTCGGCGATGTAAGCAGTCCGTGCGTCGAACGGTTCGATCTGCTCGGGGTCGAACTCGCCCGCTTCACCGCTCGGATTGAGAATCTCCTTACGCAGAGCCTGAATATCGCCACCGCTCAGTGTGCGCTCTCCGAGCATCATCTTGAATCCATTTTGGTCGCCGGGATTGTGGCTCCCCGTGACTTGGATCCCCCCCTGGAGCTTCAGCGAGAGAGTCGCATAATACAGCTGGGGCGTGGGCCCCATACCGGAGTCGATCACTTTTACGCCGCCACGCACCAGCCCTTCGCTGAGTGCGCGCCGAAGCTCATCCCCCGAGAGCCGACAGTCGTATCCGACTGCGACCGTCGGGCGCGCAACAGCAGGAAATTGCTTGCGCACAAGCTTCGCATAGGCAAGTCCGAGGCGTCTCGCCACTTCAGCATCGAAATCGGTTCCGACCACTCCGCGAATATCGTATTCGCGAAAGATTGTTTCACGCACCTTCACGTTATAGTTTCAACTCCACATGATATTTTTTCGGTAGCTCATCATTGAGAAACTTATCCATCGCCTCTTTGAAGCGCTGCTCGAGCAGCTCTCTTCGAATCGACTGTTTCACGTCCTCATCTACGGACTGAGTATCGTTGCCCGCTTCTTTCATGCGAACCAGATAGAGACCGCTCTCAGTCTCGATGACCGGCGTGACCTCCCCGGCGCTGAGCTTCGCAACGACCGAGCTGAGCTCGCTTCTCAGATCGGACGGCTTCATGAAACCGAGATCGGAATAGTTCTCTTCGTCCACGGAGCTCATTTTTTCGCCGCCCACGATCTCCTTGCGTTCCTTTTCTGCCTTCGATTTTAGGTCTTCGATCTGCTCATCGGTGAGCCCTTCCGTTTTGAGAACAATCTGCTCGAGATGCACCTCGCCGGCATCCGGAAGCCGCGCAGGATGCTCCTTGATGAATTTCTCGACGTCCTCGTCGAGAACGTTGATTTTCGAGCGGACTCGCGAGCTCAGAATCCGCGTCCGTAGAATATCTGACCGCACCTGAATCTTATAATCGTCGAGAGACATTCCCTTCGTCGAAAGGAGCGCTAGGAACCCTTGTTCGTCAACCCTGTTCTGCCGCTTGATCTCGTCGATATAAGCTTGGATCTCGTCGTCGCTCACGTTGATCCCAGAGGTCTTCGCCTCTCGGGACAGGAGCTCGTCGATCACCATATCCCGCAGGTATTTCCTTACCTCCGGGCTACCGTTCAGCAGATCCTTCGGAGCCGTTTCGCCATGTGTCGAGATGTACTTTTTCAGATCGGTCATGGTCAGCGGCTCGCCGTCGATGGAAGCGAGAATCATGTCGACCAATTCACCCCCGCCTTCGCCGGCCGTTGACGACGCCTTCGGCTTGTCCTGAACACCTGGATGGTCCACTGCGAGCGCACACGTGGGCAGTCCGAGAAAACCAAAAGACGACAGCAGGAAGGCCGATTTCTTGATCGGCCTAGAGTAACGCGAGAAGAAGTTCATCATAGCAGCTCATGCCTACGCTTCACTGAAGCCGGCTCTCATTGAGGAGTGTTGTATAACCCAAACTTATTTCACCTGACAATATTGCGGGATTTTGCGGTTCTCACCTCAAAACTTCGATCTTCTCAAGCAACTCCTCGAGTGGGCCGCAGAGGTCCTTCGGACTCCGAATTTCACTATGGGGAATGGTGAGAGACAGCGACATCGAAGGAGTTACCCGCAGCGCCCCTTCGTAGCTCTTCACGGCTCGAACCACAGTCTGAGGATCGGGTCCAGCGTGCGGATGAAACGCTATGGTCAACGTGTCCCCTCGATACGTAGCAGAGACAGCACATGAGCGACGCAAGAGCCCACGAAAGACCATCAACTCGAGCAGCACACCGACGTCATCCGGCGGGTTCCCGAACCGATCCGTAATCTCTTCCAACACTTCGCCCGCTTCCGTTTCATCGCGCAGATCGATCAGTCTTTGATAGAGCAAGAGTCGCTCACCCACATCTGGAACGTACCAGGGGGGAATGTGTGCAGGAAATCCGATGCGCACCTCCGGGTCGACCACCGGCCGAGGTTCGTCAACCGGCTTTGCTGTCGGAGCTCGCTTCCTCAGCTCCTCTACCGCTTCGCGTAGGATTCGAGAGTACAGCTCATACCCAACAAGATCGATGTGGCCCGACTGGTCTTTGCCGAGCAGATTTCCCGCGCCGCGAATCTCCATATCTTGCAGCGCCAAGCGAAAGCCGATACCGAGGTCATCAAGCGACTGGAGTACCTGCAGCCGTTTTTTCGCATCAGGACCGAGCGTCTTCGGATCGGGAATCAGGAGATACGCGTATGCTCGACGAGAGCTGCGCCCCACTCTCCCCCGCAATTGATACAGCTCTGCCAATCCGAATCGGTCGGCGTTCCGGATGATGATTGTATTCGCATTCGGAATATCCAAGCCCGATTCAACAATCGTTGTCGACACCAGGACGTTCACAGCTCCCGAGCTGAATTGGTGCATCACCTCTTCGAGCTGCGTATCCTTCATCTGACCATGGGCGAAAACCACCTTCGCCTCCGGCACCAGCTCAGAGATCTCATCAGCGATTGCAGCGATGTTTTCCACTCGATTGTAGATGTAAAACACCTGTCCCGAACGGCCGATCTCACGAAGGATCGCTTCTCTCACCATTGTCTCAGAGTAGGGAGCAAGGTAGGTCCGGATTACCTGTCTATTCACCGGGGCCGTTTCGATGATGCTGAGATCCCGGATGCCTACGAGCGACATATGCAGGGTTCGCGGTATCGGAGTCGCCGTCAGCGTAAGCACATGGACTTCAGCGCGCAAACGCTTGAGCTTTTCCTTATGCGCAACGCCGAACCGATGCTCCTCATCGATGATGATGATCCCGAGGTCCTTGAAAAGAACGTCCCGCTGCAACAGCCGGTGGGTTCCGATGATGATATCGACCCGACCCGCTGCCACTTCAGCCAACACTGCTTTATTCTCTGCCGGCGTTTGGAATCGGCTGACACAGGCAACTCGAAATGGACTGTCCGCAAATCTCGCCTTGAAATTGCTGTAGTGTTGGTCCGCGAGAATGGTTGTGGGAACAAGCACAGCCACCTGCTTGCCGGAATTGACCACTTTGAACGCCGCCCGCAGAGCAACTTCGGTCTTACCGTATCCCACGTCCCCGCAGACTAAACGGTCCATCGGTTTGCCGCGAGCAAGGTCACCGAGCACATCGCGAATCGCCTTTTCTTGGTCAGGCGTCTCGTCGAAAGGAAACGTGTCGGCAAACGCCAGATCGTCAGCGTCGACGGGACCGAAAGGCACTCCTTCAGACAGCTCCCGTGCAGCGAGAATGTTCAAAAGCTGACCGGCGAGCTCCGCAACGTTCTCTTTGACCTTCGCCTTCGTAGTGTTCCAGGATTTGCCTCCGAGCTTCGAGAGCGCCGGTTTCTTCGCCCCGGCAGACGCATACTTCTGGATCTTTCCGATGTTCTCGACCGGAACAAAGAGCTTTGCTTCATCGGCATACTCGAGAAACAGAAAATCTCCCGGCTTTCCGTCGACTTCGATCTGCCGCAAACCTCGGTAAATGCCGATTCCGTGCTCTACGTGCACGACGTAGTCATTCTCTTTCAGCTGCGAAACGGATCCGAGAAACCGTCGAACAGTTTTTGCTGCATTCGAGGTCCGCCTCGCCGAAATCTCTGGAAAGATTTCACGTTCCGGAATCAATATGGTTCGCAGGTCAGGCACTCGTATCCCGGCACTCAGCTCACCGTGAAGGAGACTCACTCCTGTACGAGATGCTCCACCGTAACCTTCCATCTTTAACCACTCGCGAAAGCTTGCTTCCACGGCGGCAACGGGAATCTGATAACCGCCGAGCAGGTCTTCGATTCTCCGCTCGCGCGACTGGTGACTGACGACGATGGCCAACCGGTAACCTTGCTCCGTCCGATGTTTGATCTCTTGAGCGAGCGGAAGGAAGGGTCGGTCCTGGTGCCGGGAGGCAAGCAGCTGAGCATGCAACCCCGCAAGAGAGAAGACCTTCCGCGACGGGTTTTCGACCGCCTCCGGCGGTCGTTCAAAATCTTCCTCACGGAGGAAGCGTGTGGTGTTGAACGCAGCAAGCTTGTGCTCGGCAATACGAGACAGGATCGTTTCCGATTGTGCATATGCCTCGCCCGGTACGGGAAACAATGTGCCCTGTTCTTCAGCCCGCGAAGAACGCTCACCGATCAACCGCTCGAACTCATCGGCCGCTGCGACGACTCCGGTCTCATCAACCACGATCGTCTTCGCATCTGCGCCGAGATAATCCCAGATTGGGACGAGCGGCTCCCCGAGCAAGGCCTGGAGCTGCTCCATACCCGGAAGCTGCAGCCCTTCGCTCAAGGCTTCCTCAACTGCTTTCACGGCGGTCAGCGGAACTCCGAGATCTGACGCTCGCTTTTTCAAACGCGCTGTTTGGCCGTCTCCAACCACTGCTGGCAAGAAGAGCTCGCGAACGGGCAGCACTTCGAACTGCTCGAGCTCCACTGATGATCGTTGTGTGCCCGGGTCGAAGAGACGAATCGATTGAATCACGTTCCCGAACATCTCGATACGTACAGGGAGCCGCGCTCCGGGCGGATAAAAATCAACGACCGCACCGCGAATGGCTAACTGTCCGAGCTCTTCAACTAAGCTGCTTTGCTGATAGCCCCCTCGAATAAGCGATTCTGTGAGCTCATCCCGGTCGAGCGCATCGCCGATGGCTATGCGACGCACCGCGTCGCGAAGAACCGCGGGTGCGACGAGCTTTTGGAGCAGCGCATCGATGGTCGCAACGACGAGAGTCGGACGGTGGGTTGAGAGTCGCTGCAACGTCGCAATGCGTGTCGCGATAATCTCCGTTGTCGGCGACAGGGTGTCGAACGGAAGCACGTCCCAACCGGGAAACGCACAAACTTCCGGAACGCCGTGGCTGCTGGCATTCATCCGTGAGGCAGAGCGGACAAAGAACTCGAGGTCGCCGAGCAGCGCTTCGGCACTCTCTACGGAAGGCACGACAACCAGTATTGAACCAGACGGCGCGGACTCCGGTCCGAGGGTCTCACCTAAAAAGACCTGAGCGATCTGAATTGCGGACGCGCTGAGGTCGCTCTGGTCATGAAACGTCGCAGCGCTCACAGAGGGGACGCCTCCACGCTCGGGCCCAGCGTGTCTGCCGGAAGCTCAAAAATTGCGAGGCTTCTTAACGCCCCCTGCGTACTAGCCGCATGTTTTGATGGGAAATTCGCTTTTTTATTCAGAAAAGGCATCATCGTCTTCAAGACGCTACATATCGTTAATGCATTGAGTCGGTTGGATCTTTTTACGTCGAAACCCGATCCGTTCACCCGCAACCGATGCTGCCGAGTCAACGGGGGGTCATATCCTCGCAAACATCGACGTTTTATGCTAATCGAGAGTGCACGTTGTTTATGAATAAATGCCCTCTTTCCGCAAGACTGGACGACCGTGAAGACGCTTCGGGAGCGACGATGATTGAGTACGCCCTCATGGCTCTTCTCATCGCCGCCGCATGCGTTGCTGCAGTGGGCGTGGTCGGCGTCAACACCAACGCCAATTTCAGCAAAGTCGGTTCTTCCCTCAACTGACCCCCTCGCGGAGCGAATTTTCTTTGGCTCTAGGGCGTTCTTTAGCTCTAGGGGTTTCGGCTGCTTAGCCCCGGCATCCGGCTCAATAGTGTCATTTCCGACTCATTCTAAGCCTTAAGCTTCAGCCCAATTCTTTCGACATTATTACTGGATCTACCTTTTTCAGCCGAGAGCGGGCGCTAAGCACCTATGGATATCACCCAGCTTCTAACCTTTCTCTTTCAGCAAAACGGGTCCGACCTGCACATCAGCGCAGGCGAATGCCCAATGATTCGTGTCGACGGAGATATCAAAAAGATCAAAGTGCCTGCCCTCACCGCCGAGCAGACCCAGTCGATGCTCTACGACATCATGAACGACGGCCAGCGGAAAGCCTTCGAGGAGAAGTCCGATATCGACTTTTCAATCGAGCTCGGCGAAACGGCGCGGTTCCGAGTGAACGTATTTCGGCAGCGCAAAGGTATGGGCGCGGTGTTTCGAACGATTCCGACGAAGATCCTGAGTTTGGAGCAGCTCGGTATGCCCTCGACACTCGCGAAGCTCTCGCGACTCGAGAAAGGGCTGATTCTGGTTACCGGTCCGACCGGCTCCGGAAAATCCACCACACTCGCAGCGATGATCGACCTCATCAATTCCGAGCTCGAGGGGCACATCCTCACCATTGAAGACCCGATCGAATTCGTACATCCGTGCAAGAAGTGTCTCGTCAACCAGCGTGAAGTCGGACCGCATACTCATAGCTTCTCCGCATCTCTTCGCGCTGCGCTCCGGGAAGATCCGGACATTATCCTCGTCGGCGAAATGCGAGATCTGGAAACGATCCAACTCGCGCTGACCGCCGCTGAAACGGGTC
Organism: Bdellovibrionota bacterium; assembly: GCA_046328905.1. Classification (GTDB taxonomy): domain Bacteria; phylum Bdellovibrionota_C; class UBA2361; order SZUA-149; family CAZDWZ01; genus JAXLVP01. The sequence continues at coordinate 285,541 of JAXLVP010000001.1, read as the reverse complement.
ACCTCGTGTTCGGGACATTGCACACGTCAAGCGCCCCGAAGACTGTCGACCGAATCATCGACGTTTTTCCCCCGGCACAGCAAGCACAGGTTCGAGCCATGCTCTCTGAGTCCCTGCAGGCGATCGTTACGCAGACGCTGTGTAAGAAGGTCGGCGGCGGACGTGTTGCGGCACTCGAGATCTTGATCGGAACCACCGCTGTGAAGAACCTCATCCGCGAGAACAAGATCCACCAGATCCCAAGCGTGATGCAGACCAGCCAGGCCATCGGCATGAAAACGATGGAAGGAGCGCTGCTCGAGCTCGTGCAGAAGAACCTGATCACACGAGAAACGGCAATCGAGAAGACGGGAAACCCCAACCTCTTCAACGATATCAACGGCTCCGGAACCGGAGCAAACGGCAGGCAGATGGCCGGGCGACCGGCGTAACCGGCTCGCCCTAACGGAAGTTTCTTTCTATGCTCGATATTCGTAAGCTGCTCACCGTAATGAATGAGCACAACGCATCCGACCTCTACATTACGGTCGACAGCCCGCCGTCCTACAGAGTGAACGGGACCGTACGCCCCGCCGGCAATCGTTGCCTCGAGCCGGAGCAAACCGAGCTTCTGGCGATGAGCGTCATGAGCGAGAAGCAGCAGCGCGAATTTCAGGCGAACAACGAGCAGAATCTTGCGCTCTACTATCCATCCCTCGGGCGTTTCCGGGTCAACATCTTTCGTCAGCGCGGATGCGTCGGCATGGTCATCCGTCAGATCCGGACGAACATCTTGACGGTCGACGATCTCGATCTGCCGCCAATCCTCAAAGAAGTATCGATGACCAAGCGGGGGCTGGTTCTCCTCGTTGGCGCTACCGGCTCGGGAAAATCAACGACCCTCGCAGCGATGATCGACTACCGGAACACCAATCAGGCCGGGCATATCATCACGATCGAAGATCCGATTGAGTTCATTCACTCACACAAGAAATCTCTGATTACCCAGCGCGAGATCGGGATGGACACGGAGAATTATCATATCGCTCTGAAGAACGCTCTCCGTCAGGCACCCGACGTCGTGCTGATCGGTGAGATCCGTGACTTGGAAACGATGGAAGCAGCCATCACGTTCGCCGAAACGGGCCACCTCTGCCTCGCGACGCTCCACTCGAACAACGCGAACCAGGCGATGGAGCGGATCATGAACTTTTTCCCGGCGGAGCGGCACAAGCAGATCTACTTGCAGCTCAGCCTGAATCTGCGAAGCATCATCAGTCAGCGACTGGTGAAGACAATCAACGGCGATCGCCTTGCGGCCGTGGAAGTCCTCCTCGGCAGCCCGAGAGTAAAAGACCTGATCCACAAAGGTGAGATCGCGGAGATTAAGGAGGCGATGGAGAAGAGCAGCACCATCGGCATGCAGACGTTCGATCACCACCTGTTCGAGCTCTATCGCGAGGGCAAGATCTCTCTGGACGAAGCACTCAAGAACGCGGACAGCGCAAACAACCTGCGCCTGAGAATCAAGCTCGCAGAAGACCCGAATATGGACGAGGCACGCTCGTCGCCGTTCAATGGAAACGGTACGAAGGACGCTCCGAAATCCGACGCGAACGTCAAGCTCCATCTCGACTGATCCGGGCGACCGCTCACGCAACCTGCTCTTTCTGACCGGTCTCGGCCACTTGCGCGGGATATCCTCCTCACGAGGCATCGTTCCTCTTTGTTGCCATAACACTCGTGAGCAAGGCTGTATCTTCTCCCATGGCCCAAGGACCGACTCCAACAGCGACACAGGCCCCTCCGGCGCAATCGACGCCGACCACAACAGTGGGTCAGCCGGTCACCCTACCCGCTCCGCTGCCGAAGCGTGAGTCGGCGCCATTCAATATTGATTCTCGGGTGGAGGGTTACCCCGTCATACCCGTCGATCCGAAAGCATTCCCGAAAGAGCACTCGATCCTTACGGAGGCCAGTCAGCGAGGGTATCAGGTTGAATTCTACCAAGCGTCCCCACCGTTTCGCGGCTTTCGAATCACAAGAACTTCGCTCAACCCCGATGGGTCGCCCCTCAGCGAACCGGTATCCGTCGTATTTTTGCGTTCCGATGGAAATCCAAATTACCTCGCCGAGCGAAATAAGGCGCTCGCTGAGGCCCTGGATCGTGAGATGCGGCACCCCCCGCTCCAAATTGTCGGACTCGCGGGCCAAGTCTCCCCTACCTCGATCAGCTTCAACTGCTCACCCGACGCGTGGCAATTTTTTAGCGCGGAACGAGAACGAGTAGCGATTCGAGTTTTATCGAGCGGTAGCGAGGGCCAGACCCCGCATACGGTTTACCAGCTTGTCGATCCCAAAACGGAGACGCCTCTCGGACCCCCGATTCATACTTCAATTTATGGGAATCAAGGGGCGCGCGATCGAGACGCACTGCTTCTCGCTGCCGCGCGGGCGGCAATCGATAGAAGCGCAGCGCAACACATCCTGACTCTGCAATCCGAAATCCCCGGCTTTCCCTGCCTCATGCTCTCCCCAGACCTCATCCCGCGAACTGCAGAGCTGCGTTCGGTAGCCGAGGCGAACGGGATGAAGCTGAGCTTTCTGGGTCATCGCGACGGGCGGATTATCTTTCAGCTATCCCTCCAAGGCAAACCGCCGCAGACCTTCGGCTTGTCGACTCAGGATTACGATTCGAGACACACGCGAGATCGAATCCTTTCGGCAGACCTTCGCAGAGCAATGGAGCAGCTCGAACCGAAGAGCATCGCTGGTGCCGTCGAGCGGAAAGAACGTCTCGTCGAACAGCTTGTCGTCGATCACGCGAACACGACTGCGGCCTTCCGTGAAAGCGTGCGCTACGGTCTCATCCTTCTTCCGGAGTCACTCTTGCGCGAACTGTCGCAAGGCGGTTTCAAAGTCCATGCAAAGTGGTACCCGCGCCAAGACGATATCGGCAGCGCATCGAATCCACGCGGCCATGACGGAAAGGACCTCAATACGGTCGCCGGGGTTTTCCGCGCGGATTCGAAGTCGATCATAGTCGCGGAGAAGCAGCTCGATTCGGGCAGCAATAAGTTTTATGACGGCTCCGCTTGGGAACCGACTACGCTCCACGAAGTCGGCCATGCCATCGATTTCGCACGCCATCTGAGCCGCTCACCGGATCCGCTTACGGCGGTGAACGGTGATCGCTGGCAAAATGGGGTAAGCTATTCGGGTCCGCTGCTCGCGGCATACAGAGCCGACTGGGACCGACTGCCGACCGGACTCAAATCGAAGGATAGTCCGGTAAACTATTTTCTGCAGCCGGAATATAACTCGGATTTCCGAGCGGGCCAGCAGGAAGCATTTGCTGAGGCGTTCCAGATCGCGCTCGGCGGGCCCGGGGCTCAGAGCTGCGAGAAGTTCGCGGATCGGTTTCCGAACGTCCTCCGCGCAGTCCGAGAGTTCGTGGAGACCGAGCGGAAGAAAGACGAACGCAACTGATTACGCTTCGCGAGAGAATTGGTTCTTTGCGCTGAACGCGGGGTCTTCGGATTTGGTCGTTAGCGACCCTTGGTGTGTATACGTAGGTAGGTCCGCATCGGGGGTCGCGCGCATAATTGCCACGGTCGACGCGATGAGGCCGAGGGATTGCTTAATCAACATCCCATTTTGCTGGTTGAGCTCGTGCACATTCGTCGCGAGCTTCTTCAGGTTGTCCCCGACATGTTTGAGCAGCCCGCGGCCTTCGCTTGGCGGACACATCTCAACCACCTCGGAAAGTTTCAGGGGCTCCTCTCGATTCGCTTGCTCAGCAAGGGACGTGAACACCGCTCTCCGGCGCTGCTCCAAATCCGCCGCCTCGCTGATGACGGCCTCTTTCGCTGAGCACAGCGCGTCGAGCTGCTCCTGATTGAGCTTTACGATTGCAACGCGCTCCTTTGTCAGCAGCTCGAGCAGCTTCTCCTGACAATCGAGCTCCTTCTCGAGGAGCTTCAACAGCTTACGAAAATCGAACATAAATGCCCCAAAAAACCTGTTCTGCGATTACGCACCGACCGGCGGAACATCACCGGCATAGGAGATGATCGATTTTGCGACATCAGCCGAGTCAACCGAATAGCTGCCGTCAGCAACCTGCTGTTTCAGCTCTTGCACACGTGCGGCGCGCTTGTGCGCATCGTCATCGAGCACATTTGAGATCTGGAGCAATTGCTTCGAGAGGCTCGAGAGGCTGACAACATCTTGACCCGGTCCACCGCTGGTAGTCGCGGCGGTCTTGGCTCCGTCGTCATTGCTCTGGCCGTTGATTTCGTTCTGACGTGCGTTCTTGGTGCGGAGTGCTTCCTGCTGTCCGAAGAGCTTCCGAATTTCCATTTTCTGTCCCCTGACCCAGACGAGCCTTACTTGTAATAGCTACACCGCGCAGGCTCGTCGGAGTTGATGCAGCCGATAAAGTGCTTCTTCAGAGAAAAAGCACAGGAATCCTTGCCTATTTATCTATGCACAACTACGACTTCTTAGATGCTTCGTACTTGCGAAGCAGTTCTTTCTCTAAGAAAGTCTTTACCCCGATTCCCCGCCCTTTCGACGTATTATCAGCAACCGCCTGACTCAGCATGTCTCGAAAATACTGAGACTCGTTGCTTTTCTCGTTGAACATCCCCGCATAGTCCACAGTGGACCACATAGACTCGAACATTTGATGCAATAATAATGCCTCAAAGCCGCCTGCTGCCTTTTCCACGTCTTTGGGCTTTCCAAGTCCGTGAGCTTTCAGGTTTTTTGCCTTTTCTACCGCATTCGCTTGCTCGGTGATCGACCCGGCAGAACTTGCTGGCAACCCCGAAAGTGTCGGAATTTTATTCACTGGCGTGTCTCCTTCTTAGACACCTGTCGAAACCGCAAACGCCGGGTGTTATTCATCACATCACCACGAGCTCCGCTTGCAGCGCTCCAGCTTTCTGCAGGGCTTGGAAGATTGCAATCAGGTCTCTCGGCGTAGCCCCGAGCCCGTTCAGCGCTTTTACGACGTCCCCGAGGCTTACGGTGGCATTGAGAACGTTCAACTGCCCACCCTCCTCGCTGACCTTTACATCGGTGTTGGTCACGGTCTGGGTCTGACCGCCCGGCGCTAGCGGGTTTGCCTGAGAAACCTGGTTCTCCTTTCGAATAGTGATGTTCAGGTTGCCATGAGCCAGAGCAACTGTCGAAACTTTGACATGCTCGCCCATGATAATCGTTCCAGTGCGTTCGTTCACCACCACCCGAGCGGGGACATCCGGATCCACTTCGAGCTGCTCGAGAGCGGCGATGAGCTGTACCGGCGCACGACCGAGCGCCGCATCGATCGGAACGATGACGCTTCCGCCGTCGATAGCCTTCGCTCTTCCAACTCCCATGAAGTGTTCGACCGCATCTTGGACACGCGTGATCGTGATGAAGTCGGGGTCGCGGAGCACGATTCGCACCTGGCCCTCACCGAACATATCGAACGGGATCGCGCGTTCGACGGTGCCGCCTTTGGGCACTCGCGCAACCGTGGGATGATTCTTTTGAGCTGTGTCACCGCCGCCTTCCACGACGAAGCCGCCAACCGATACGGCGCCTTGACCCACCGCATAAACTTTACCGTCAGCCCCCTTCAAGGGCGTCATGACGAGGATTCCGCCTTGGAGAGTGCTGGCGTCACCAATGGAAGAAAGCGTCAGATCGATCTTCGAGCCCGGCCGTGAAAATGGCGGCAGCTCCGCGGTAGCCATCACGGCGGCGACGTTCGCAAGCTTCAGATCCTCCGGTCGCACCCGCACCCCTAAACGCTCGAGGAGGTTCGACATACTCTGAGGAGTAAAGAGCGCACCACGCTTATCGCCGGTGCCGTTCAGTCCGACTACGATCCCGTAGCCGATGAGCTGATTCCCGCGCATGCCTTCAATGTCGGCAATATCCTTCAAGCGAGCAGCCGAGGCAGGCCGCGCTGCGGAGACGGCTGCGAGCAGAGCCATCAACAGCAGAACCACACCTCTCTTAAGCTTCCTGTCCATAGCTTCCCTCGAACGGCCTAGAACGGCCAAATTGCGCTAAAAATGCGTGCTCCCCATCCCGGAGATTGAGTCTGGGCGATCGTTCCCTTGCCGTAGAAATCGATTCGCATATTTGCTACTCGATTCGACTCAATTTGGTTCTGCGAGTTGATATCTCGCGAGCGGACGAGGCCGCTGATCACCATGACCTCCTCTTCGTCGTCGACGGAAACGATCTTACTTCCTTCGATGCGCATCAAGCCGTTCGGCAAAACTTCCATGATGACGGCAGAAAGCGCGGCTTTCAATGCGCCCTCCCGCTTCATCTCCCCTTTGCCCTCGTACTTCGATTCGGTAGAAGCTTGAACGAGAGCTTCGGAGCTCAGGCCGTTGTTGTTACTTTCCCATCCGGCCTCGAATCCGAGCAGATGCGCGATACTGGCGAGCAAGCTGTATTTTCCCTCTGCATTCGCCTTGGTTTTTTTCGACCCGACCGAAGATTCGTTGACGATGATCGTGATGACGTCCATCGCCTGAAACGCGCGGAAGTCGGTAAACAGGTTCGACTGCGACTCATCCGGCCAAAGCGAAGGGTTTGCGGTCATCTGACCCGTAGCGTAGGGCGAGCCACTTCCCGGTGGCAAAGCTGGGGGGGGATGGGGAAGTTGCCGTGAGGCTTCTGTGGACGGATTGCCTCCGGCAACACCCCCATCACTGACGAAATCGGTAGTCGGCGCTTGGAACGACTTTTTCAGAGTCATCCCTTGTGCAAGGAGGCGAGGATCGCCGTTAAACCCATCCACCGCCGCGCGAGCGTCGGGCTGACGCGCGGGCTGAATTGAGCCGGTGTCCTCCGCACCCAGTGATGCACGAGCCAGTCGCGGATCGCTTGCCGCTTGCGCTGATTTGCGATCGGCCGCCTCCTCCGCACGAAAGATTGAATAGTCGCCGAGGTGACCGGCCTTCACGGAGCGAGAGAACTCCTCCGCTGGAACGAATCGGTCCTTGAGCGAATCGCTCGACAGACAGCCTCCGAGGCTCGCCGTCACCATTCCCACCGAAAACATCAATTTGCTGCGAACCTTCATTGCGCTTCAACCTCTGCTTGATCTTCGCTGATAATCTTGGCTCTGACGATTTTCTTCGAGCTGTCGTTCTTCACCCGGATAACGTCTCCCTTGAGACCGTCGTCCATCGACAAACCGGATGCTGTCGCGCGGAGTGCGCCGTAGCTGTACACCAAGGTAAGCTTCTTGCCCTGTGTTACCAGCGGCGGGATGTCGATCATGCTCTTGCGGAGCGTGTTGCCAGCAGGCATCCGCGATTTTACGGTGCGTCCAACGACCTCATCCAGTTGGTCAGCGACATCCGGAGGCTGTTTGAACAGGTTGAGCCGGACGAGCTCGACGTCCTGAGGCGTGATGAGCATTCCGCGCTCCAATGTCTTGTTCAGTACGGGCACCTCCCGCCAATCGTCGACCACCGCTGTCGCCATAAAGCGAGCAACCGGCTTCTTGTCGATCTGCACCATGACGCGGAGCGGAATCTTGCCGGCGCTCGGCTCACCGAGCCGCTCGATTTCAAACTCCGGCGCACCCAGCGGAATGATCTGTGCGTTCTCTTGAAGCACTTCGCGAACCTGTATCTCGAGCTGTGTGTCGTGGCTCAGCTTGGTCTGTACCTCGGCAAGGAGCTCTTCATTGGTGATCACCCGACCGGCACGCTCGACCTGGACCATCTGCGGAAGAGAATAGCCGATGGTCTCCGGTGGAATCCCGTGTGCGCGGATCAGCTCGAGCAACCGAGCTCCCGGAATCCCCATGCTTCCCTTCGGCGGCGGCGCTTCGCCCACCGCAATCTCTTTCAGTTGCTCGACGAGAGGCTGGAACTCCTTCTCGCGCGCACTAATCTGCGCGAGGTCGCCAAGCGCGATCTTGTCGCCCTTCACAACGACCTGCGGAGGCACGATGACAGTTGGACGGCTGTCGATCGAAGGAGAAGCCGCGGTCAGGCTCACCCAGGCGGCAACAGCCGCAAGCAAAAATGCGGATCGTTTCTTCATCACAAATTACCTCTTCGTTCCGATCGCTATGGTCAGCAGTGAATCCGCCGTTTGAATGACTTTGGAATTCGCTTCATACGCGCGCTGTCCAGTCACCATCTGCACGATTTCCTCGACAACGCTCACGTTTGAACCTTCAAGGAATCCTTGTGCTAGGGTTCCGACGCCGTTCTCGCCCGGATTACCGAGCTGGGCTGCACCTGAGGACTCCGTTTCTTCGAAAAGATTGCGGCCCTTGGCCCGCAGACCCGCGGGGTTCTGAAAGCGGGCCACCTGGATCTGGCCGACTTGAGTCGCTGCCGCTGCACCGGGCTGCTTCACGGACACCTGCCCATCGGTGGATACGGTGATACCAATCGTATCCGCCGGAATGTTGATTGCCGGATTGAGCACGAAACCGTCTGACGTAACAATCTGGCCGGTTTCATCGAGCTTGAACGCGCCCGAACGAGTGTAAGCAGTGTCTCCATTCGGCAGGGTCACTTGAAAGAAACCGTCCCCCTCGATTGCCATGTCGAGAGGATTCTCTGTCGACTGGAAGTCTCCTTGTGAGTGTATCTTTCCGACAGCTGCCGAACGCGTTCCAAGACCGATCTGGATCCCCGTCGGGCTCGAACCTGCTTGGTTCGCTGTCGTGCCGGGTTCTTCGATCACCTGGTACATCAGGTCCTGAAAATCCGCTCGGCTCTTCTTGAAACCGGTTGTGTTGACGTTCGCCAAGTTGTTGGCAATCACGTCAAGATTGAGCTGTTGGGCGATCATACCCGTCGCCGCTGTATAGAGTGATCGTATCATTGGCTCCTCTGCGCAGCTTCTTCCGCTGCTCTACTTGTTTTCCAGCTTTCCTGTCGTCACCGCCCGTCGTTATCCGGTTCGCGCTGTGCGAAGCGAGAGATCGTTCAACTCGCCGATCGTTTGCACCGACTTTCCGTACGCTTCGAAGCTCTTCTGTGCGTTAATCAGATCAACGATCGCCTCGACCACCTGAATATTCGCCGTTTCAACTGCGCCCGGTATCAGAGTCGGCGATTCAGCCGTGGACGGGGGCTGACCGCCCGGACCCAACGTGAATCGGGTTCCGTCCGTCCGCTTCAAGGTCTTGAGGTCCTGGAATTGTGCAATACGAAGCTTTCCGACCTGCTCCTTTCCGACGAACACCGCGCCGTTCCCCTCGATTTTCGGCAGCCCACCGTTCACTGCGATCGGACCGCCCTCTCCCATCACCGGTTTGCCGTCCGGCGTTACGATGAATCCTTCACTGTTCAAAGTGAAATTGCCGGCTTTCGTATACGCTTCGCCCTGCGGCGTTTGAACGACGAAGAATTCATTTTGGTTCTGCAGAGCGGCATTCAGCGGATTCCCGGTGTAATCAATTGCGCCCTGTGTAAAATCCGTGACGGTCGACATGTGTACCACGCCCGGAGTTCGAGCATGGTCGTCTTTTGCCCTCGCAGTCTCCGGCAGCACGCTCGCCAACGTATCGGAGAACTCTTGCTGCCTTCCAACGAGGCGTTCGGCCTTGTATCCGACCGTGTTGACGTTCGCGATATTGTTCGCGACGACGTCGACGCGCCTCGAAGAATACAAACCGCCGGAAGTCGCTACGTATAGTCCTCGGTCCACTGTGCTCTCCTCGTTCGAAAACCTATAACAGCGCTACTTCGCGCTCGATTGCATATTCGAGCGACTCATTGAGCGCCTCACCGTGCTCCAGCACCTGAGCTGCCGTCAGCTCAACCGCTTGAAACGCGTTTCCCGAAGGCTTTGAAGCGCTCTTTGCAGCCACCACTCCGAGCGCGTCGGACAAACCTGCTTTCTCCTTCGCGACCTTTTCTTGAGCGGTTCTGCTGCGCACGATCTTGCTCGCAGGCACCGTCTCGGTAGGCTTGTAGTTCGCCCCAACCGAAACACCGTCCGGACGGCCCTCCTGTCGCATGAGCTTGTCGAGCAAGCGCACTTCCGATGCCGGAAGGTCCAACTTCCGGGCAACGATGTGAATCTCGGTTCCTGATGCGAGCAATCGGCGCGCAATCCGATACGCGGTCGGGTCCATAATGCTCATTTTGCTAAAGGTCTTCTCCTCGGCGATCTCTTCCGGAGTCTTCTCTTCCGTCTCCGCCGGGCTCTTGATGATCTCAATCTTGCTGCTCAGCGTCTTTTGCGCGGGCGGCCGCAAAATGCTCGGCATCGGAGCCTTCGGCGCTGCGGTTCGAGCGAGCTGCTGCGATGCACGTGACAAAGACACGCTATCCACTGTGTCTCCCATCAGCTCGTCGAGCTCAGAGGTATCGCCCGGGTCGAAACTTTCTTCCGTGCCCGTTTCCTCCGCACTTTGCTCAGCAGCGACCTTCCACGAATCGTTTGGAAGCTCGCCGATTTCGCCGAGCTCCCACGTATCCCCCGCCGGTTTGGCTGCCGGTTTCGGCTTTGATGCCGCGCGGACAGGCGCACCGTTCTCGATTTGCTTGAGCAGCTGCTCGAGCTCGGCTTTTCGTCGCAACAGCCGTCTGTCGAGGCTGCTGCTTGCAGTGCTGGCCTCCGAGATCAAATTGCGGAGCACTTTCTCCAGCTCACGAAGCTCGTTTCGCCACCGCTCCGCGACTCGTTCCGCTGGAGAAGCTCCGGTAGACAGCCCTTTCAAACACGCAGCAGTCACCAGCAGCACGAAGCCGATGTCGACGATGCTCGAAAAATTGAACCCTGCGGGTGACATAAAAAACCCTTTACCGTCCGGATCCTGTTCTCAACCTCTCTGCCTGCGGCGGATCGACAGCGAATTCATGCTGTCAACTTGCCGTCCATCCTGCGGATTCTCCGTCAGAACTTTGGCAATCTCGAGCCACGCCACCGTCTGCATCCCCGCCCCTTTCCCGCTGCACTTCCCTGATATTCCTAGGCTTTTGTTGCCTGACGGATTTCGGTTCGCCGCGGTGGTCCGAGTCCCGACAAGTCAAATTGCAAGACGCGAACCAACTTTGAAAAAGGCCATCCAGAAAATGCGTAGATCGGTCGATATTTTGGCAAAGGAGCTTTGCCTCCGGTCGAAATTAAAGGGAGCCAGTCATGCTCAAGATAGTTATTGCAGACGACCATATCGTCCTCCGCGAGGGCCTTCGCTCGTTGCTCAATCAGATCGATGGGTGGCACGTGGTCGGTGAGGCAAGTGATGGGTTTGAGGTTCTGCCGATCGTCCAGGAGCAGATCCCGGACCTCGTGATTCTCGATCTCTCGATGCCGAACCTCGGTGGAATCGAAACTATCTCACGTTTGCAGAAGCTGGATAAGAAACCGGCGGTGCTCGTTCTCTCGGCCCGCGAAGATGACGCAGCGGTCGGAGAAGCGATTCGTGCCGGAGCGCGCGGTTACGTTCCCAAAAGCTCCACAAGCGACGAGCTTCAATTCGCTATCCGCGCTGTTCTGAAAGGTCAGACCTATCTCAGCCCGTCGGTAGCGGGAGGATTTTTGGGTCGCGGCGACGGATCAGGGCCCGCCAGCTCCCCACTCGCCGGGCTGACTGCGCGCGAACGCGAGGTCATGAAGCTGCTCAGCGAAGGACATCCGAACCGGGAAGTGGCCAGAGTGCTGCACGTATCCCCGCGGACCATCGATAGTCACCGTTCCAACATCATGCGCAAGCTGGGTGTCGCGAGCAATGCAGAGCTCGTTCAACTCGCGATTAAATCAGGGCTGATCGAGTAGCGGAACGCTACCGGCCTTTGTCCGACGGATTCCATGTTACCGCTCGCTGGCCGGTGAGAAACCTCCACCACGCAACCGCTATCCCCGCGTTCACAAGTAAGAAAAAGAGCGGCAGCTTACAGAAAATGTTTTCGCGCAGCTCAGGTTTGAGATAGGCCGCACCCGCCGCCGCCAGGAAGAGAATCATCAAGAGCTCGAGCAGTCCGTAGACGCCCCCCGTCGGGCCAAGGATAACGAGCCCGATCCCCGCAACCACCAGAAACCAGGGAACCAACCAACGGAAGAGCTTGTGGCTGATAATTTGCCAGCTGAAGCTTCCGTAACGGGAGAGATCCATCACCTCGCGGCTTGCAAACAGCGTCGTGATCCCGCGAAGCACTGTTCTCACCTTTCTTTCGTATTCCGCCTTCTCCGAGCCGACTGCTTGATAGGTGCCCACAACGTCGGGAGCGTGCACTCCACGCATTCCCAGCTTTCGAGACGCGAGCAGAAGCGCAAAGTCGCTCGGTATATCTGTGCGAAGGTGTTCGGTAACGGTCTTCCGAACAGCGAAACACGATCCGCTCAGCCCGACGAGCGTCGAGTAATCAGATTCGAGCGCCCTGAGCCACATCTCGTAGCGCACATACATTCCCTCGCCGCTACCACTCCCGGGTGCTCCTTCAACTCGATCCACGCTGCTCACGGCGCCAACCGACGGATCTGAAAAATACGCCGAGAACCTCTCGAGCGCATCCGGTTCGAGACGGATCTTGGCATCGGTAAAAACGATCATCTCCCCTCGCGCGAAGCTGACCGCGTGCCGCTGAGCTTGCTCTTTTCCTCCGCGGACATCCAAACGCACGAGCTCGACGCCGGATGGTTCGAATTCACGGACCACCGAGTCCGTCTCGTCCTCACTCGCATCGGACGCAACAATCACCTGAACTCCGGCGTCTTTAAGCGATCGGCCGCCGTAGCGCATTTCGAGCGTATTGAGCAGCTTCTCCCTGATCACGCGAGCTTCGTTTCGGACGGTAATGATCAATGTTGCTGGAAGCAGAGGCGGCGATGCCTCTTGTGTTCTTACTCGCGGCCCGCGAACTTTGAGGAGCAGCGCGAGCACGAGCGGATATCCAAAATAGGCGTAAAATGTCCCGATGATGCTGCACCAAACCAAGAATGCCATCGCGTATTCACTCTCTCCAAAGCTTTGTGACACGGCGACGGTCGTCGTCGGTCACATATTGATGAACCGGCAGTGTCAGGATGCGCGCAGCTACCGTCTTCGCTCCGGGAAGCGCCGAGTGCACGACACAGCTCGAGAGCTGTTCATAGTCCTCGAGTGTATTCGGGTAGGAGCTGCTCACCCCGAAGCGCTTCGCTTTCCGCAGCAGAAGATCGCGCTCTTCGCGCGAGCCGGCCAGGAACGGCATCCGCGTAGGTGCTACGAGAGCGCTCGCGAGCCGCGCTCCGAAAAGTTGAAACCGTCCTCTGCCGTTCAGTCTCTCCAACTCTTCCACCCACAGTCTCGCATTCGCGCGATAGACACGTTCAATAACCGAGAGCGTCTCGATTCGCGCTTCGGCAAATGCAGCCTGTGTGTCGGTGAGCCCACCGATCCCGAACTCCAGATCGCAATGGGCCTCACCGAGCCCTAAAAAGGGTATCGAGCTCGGAAGCCAATACCATTCCGGCCGTGCCAGGACCGAAAGGAGGAAACCGCGAGCCCAATCGATCTGCCCGGCAAGCGGCCGCTCTTTCTCTTGCGGGCTGCCAAGCAAACCATCCCGTATCTTACCGATCTGAGCGGCATTCACCGAAGACGCAAGCCGCGTTCCGGACGGAAGTAATACTGCTCCGCCGCCGATGCCACTGAATGCTTTTCCCCGCCCAAAGCTCAGGACTCCGATAGCATCTCCCCGAGCTCCGATTCGCCGATCATCCTCTTTCGAAAGCGCGCTTTGACACGCGTCGTCGATGACCAGGAACCGATGCTCGGCAGAGAGCGCAAGCCAACGCTCGATCGGATCCGGAAGGCCATACAGGTTCGAAAGGATAACCGCCAGAACGTCCTTCGAGAGATCTAACGGTACCGATTCCGGACGAAGGAGAAGCGTCTCCGGATCGACGTCGATCAGCGCAACCTTCAACCCTACACGCACGGCTGCCGCAGCGACATCCGGACATGTGTATGCGCTCATCAGCACGTGGCGTCGACCGGACCCACGAGCGAGAATGCCCAAAATCCGAAACAGCGCGTCCGTCCCGCTCGAAAAAAGGAAGCTCTCCGTATCCGGAAAAATCTCGCTGAGCGCGTCTTTCAACCGATCACGCGAGGACGAGGACCCGCCATCGGCGGCTGCGGCACGGCGCGCTCTGCGTGCATCCTGCGGTCGAACACAGCTCTCTGCTGGAGTCAGCGCCCGACACAAGCTCTCTGCGCCGCCGCCGCTCCTGAGCGTTGACGCTACGACCTCAAACGCCGGAAGTCGGCACTTTGGCTCAAGATGAAAGGTTTTGCTTATGATCACGCGCAGTCCGATTGCGATTGAGGAGCAGGCACTGTTTCGTTCGAAATTGCAATATGTTGGGAGTATTACTACTATGCAATAGTACGAGTTGGAAGCCATTTCGAGGTTGAAACCGCTGCACATTGTTGGCAGAAAGACACTCTCGAGCATTACGCAGCCCGACGCGCCCGTCAGGCCACACTATTATGAATGAGCTCAAAAATTCGTTTTCCGTCGATGTGGAGGAATACTTCCACGCGAACAATCTCGAGCGGGTCGCTCCGCCTCGAGTGTGGTGCCGTCAACCTTCGCGCGTTGAGCGAAGCACCGAGCAGCTCCTCGAAGTCTTCGATCGTTATTCGGTCAAAGCGACTTTCTTCATTTTGGGTTACGTCGCCCGCCGTCATCCGGAACTGGTGCGAGACATAACGACCCGCGGTCATGAAATCGCGTCCCACGGATATGCCCACCGGCTCGCCTACACTCAAACGCCGAAGCAGTTTTACAGAGATGTGCTACGCGCGCGGCGGTTGCTCGAAGATCTGTCAGGCAAGCCCGTCCTCGGCTACAGAGCACCGAGCTTCTCGATCCGAAGTGATAATTCGTGGGCTTATGATTGTTTGATTCAGGCGGGGTACATCTACGACTCTAGCCTATTTCCGATTCGGCATCCCCGCTACGGCAATCGTCAGCAGAGCACAGCCCCGACGGTGCTCGAACGGCCCGGCGGCAGTCTTTTTGTAATGCCTCTCGCAGTACGCACGATTCAGCTCCTCGGACGAGAGATACGTTTGCCCGCAGCGGGTGGCGCCTATTGGCGCGTGCTCCCGCGCCGTTACAATCGCTGGGCTCTCGCCGGTCTCCGCCACATATCGTTAGCGAGCGGACGCCCTGCCGGTTTCAACTGTTACGTTCATCCGTGGGAGATCGACCCGGAACAGCCTGTTTTCCATCAGCTTTCCTTTCTTACCCGACTCAGGCATTATGGCGGCGCTAAAACGTTCTTGAATACAATTGAATACTTTCTCCAAAGCTTTCGTTTCACGACGGTTGCCGACGCTGCAGCGGATGTGTTCGGGCAGGATTTTGAGCGGGCTCGCATGAATCGCTGAGCGAGTGCAGAACGAATGATTGAGGCTTTACTGGTCACAGACTCCGATCGCGCGGATTGGGAACAATACCTTCGCGATCGCTCCATCGGTCACCACGCGTATAGTTGGCCGTGGCGCACCGTCATTCCGGAGGTGTTTTCACACGCTCCGCATTATCTCATTGCCCGTGATTCTCAGACAAAAGCCGTCTGCGGCCTACTTCCAATTGTGCTCGTCAAAAGCCTGCTCTTCGGCAAGGCGCTCATTTCCCTTCCCTATCTGAACGCGGGAGGCATCGTCGCGGATAGCCCCGAAGCTGCGACGGCACTCTATGATCGGGTTACGGAGCTAGGGCGCGAGCTCGACGTCGGCTACATCGAGCTTCGTCACGTTCACGCCGCACAGTGCTATCCGGCGGACCTTCCAGTCCGTACCCACAAAGTTTCGATGCACCTCGCGCTGAAACGCGATCCGGAGGAGCTATTCCGCTCCTTTCCGCCGAAGCTGCGCAGTCAGGTCCGGAGACCGGCGAAGGACGGCATGATCGCCGAAGTAAGCGGAAGCTCACTAGCGGTCGATGACTCCATGCAGGCGTTCTATCAGGTGTTCTCTGAGCACATGCGGGACCTCGGAACTCCGGTTTACCCTCGCTCGCTCTTCACTTCAGTCGTTCGTAACTTCGGGAAATCCTGCCGAACGATTACCGTCTGGCACGAACGCCGGCCTGTGGCCGCCGGGATTACCCTGGGAAATGGTCCGCTCGTGGAAATTCCATGGGCGTCGTCGCTCAAGAAATTCAGCAAGAGCTCGCCGAACATGCTGCTCTACTGGGAGGCGATCAAGGCTGCTTGTCAGGACGGCTACGACACCTTCGATTTCGGACGCTCCTCTCCGGAGTCGGGAACATTCCGTTTCAAGCAACAATGGGGTGCTACGCCAGTCACACTTCACTGGTATTACCAGCTGTTTCGTGGCGAGACGCCGGATGTGAATCCGAAAAATCCGAAGTACACTGCGCTGGTGACTTGTTGGCAGCGGCTGCCGCTTTCGGTCGCCAACCTCGTCGGCCCTTGGCTCACACGGAGCATCCCCTAACGGCGCAACGGCCCAAGAGACACACGGAGACGGCCGGTGAAGAAACGAATCCTCCTCGCAATTCTTGCCCTGTACTTCTTCGCACATATTCCACCCGATGCCCGATCCGAGACGAGTGACTTCGTCATCAACGCAGAGGGCTTCGACTGGCACTACTCCGTCTTCGTTCCGTCCAGCTACCAGCAACTGAAAAGCCTCCCGCTCGTCATCGTGCTCCATGGAGCCGGCGGACGGGGCCCGGTCTACCTTGAAAAAGCAGGCTGGGCGCTGAAAGCTGAGCGCGAGGGATTTCTCGTGGCAGCGCCGACCGGGCTTCCTGCGCGCCCGAGCAACGCTCCTCATTTCTTGACGAACCCAAACCTGTGGAACACGGGCGCGTCGCTGGGGCTCAGCCCTCGGCGCCGGATCGACGACGTTGCGTTCTTCCGCAAGCTCATCGCGGAGCTCGAGAGCCGCTACCATGTCGATCCCTCGGCCGTGTTTTTGACTGGACATTCCAACGGCGCCGGCATGACTTTTGCGCTCGCGGCTCGGATGTCAGACACATTTCGTGCGGTCGCTCCAGTGATGGGAGTGGATTGGGAGCAGGACGTTCATCTGAAACGCCCCGTTCCGACGCTGTACATCGTCGGAACTGACGATCCGCTCGTTCCGTTCGCGGGCGGCAAGCGGCGAACACCGTGGTCGGCAAACGTGATCCCCCCGGTGCAGAAGAGTGTCGACGCATGGGCTCGTGCACTCGGCTGCTCAACGAATGGACAGCCTTCGCAGGTAAGCGGCGACGTCACGCTCATCCGCTACTGTTCGTCCGAACGTGATCTGTTCCGTTTCTACGTACTGAAGGGACAAGGCCACGAATGGCCCGGAGCAACTCGCATGCTCCCGGAGCGGATGACCGGTCCATCGATCACCGGCTTCAGCGCAACGGACGTAATCTGGGAATTTTTTGAACACCATCTCGAGCGGAACGAGAAGCGCCCCAATCGAGCGCTCCCATAACGCGTTCGCCGCCTTCCGCATTATCTGCAACCGCGAAGCGCGGTGTCCGCATAAGATCGGCAGATGGTCCGCCTGGAATCGGCAGTGTTGTCGTAAGGCGGCCCGGCCATTTACTAACGAAACGCGCAAGCTTTGGCGGGACGCAGCTGCTGCTGTTTCCCGCCATTTTTTCGCCCGCCGCCAGCTCGGTCGCGCCGTCGGCTACTCGCCCCAACTCCCGCGTTTCCGTCCGGTCTTCACGGCGGACCGCTTCTTTTTTGCGTTCAGTCGCGCTTCACGTTTCGCCTTCGAGGGTTTGGTTTTTCGCCGTCGCTTCGGGGCCGCCCAAACGCTCTCCAGCATCTCGGAAAGACGATCAAGGCACTCCTGCTTGTTCCTCGACTGCGATCGATGCTGGTCGCTTGAAATGATCAGCTCTCCTTGAGCGGTCATCCGAGCACGAAACTTAGCTAGAAATCGGCGATGGACATCCGAGGGAAGAGCAGTCGAGATCGCGGCATTCCATCGCAAAGTCATCCGAGTGTTGACCTTATTTACGTTCTGACCGCCCGGGCCAGAGCTGCGAGTGGCTTGAAAAGAGATCTCATCCAGCGGAAGCTTTCCAGACGGCTCGGTCATGAGATTACCTCAGATGACTAGGAGGTAGCTTGAGTACGGTGATGATCGGCGAGCTTGAGGTCGGCGGTATCGAGCGAGCCGTATCCGCCGAACAACCCTCGCAAACGGAAACGAACGATATCGCGTGCCATGAGCAGCGAGTCCTTCATGAGGTTCACCTTCGAACCGGGTATGTTGGTCCAGTTGACGGGCACTTCGGCAATCTTGAAACCCGCCTTACGAGCGAGGAACAGGACCTCCACGTCGAACGAAAAGCCCTCCGCCTTTTGCCGGCTGAATAGGAACTTTGCCGCGGGGCGGACGAAAAGTTTGAAACCGCACTGCGTATCTGCAACGCCGGGAAGGACCACAAGATTCACGAACGCATTGAATACGCGTCCGATCAGCTTTCTGTACCAGAGCGTCTGAACTCCAGTTTCCACAGAGAACATAGCGCGTGAGCCGATAGCAATGTGCGCGCCGGACGAGATCGCAGCCTCGAGACGTTCAATCTCCTCGATCGGGGTCGCGCCGTCGGCATCATCGAAGAGCACGAGCCGGCCCCTCGCGTTCAACATTCCGAAACGAACGGCGTATCCCTTGCCGCGATTCTTGGGATAGGTCAGCAGCCGCACGCTCGGAGTGAGGTGCTCGAACTGCGTTACCACTTTGGCCGTATCGTCGGTGCTTCCATCATCCACGACTACAATCTCGTAACTCATCCCTCGCGAGTGGAGATATTCGTACGTCGCAAGAAGGGTCTTCGGCAGCCGCGTTTCCTCGTTGTATGCCGGAATGACGACGGTGAGCTCAACTTGAGACTCACTCCCCGCCTCGTCCGCCCATTCGGGTACTGGGCCATCTGCGTGTTCCGGTCGCGGCTCGCTAACGTCGGCAAAGCTCGGCGGCGGTGCCAACCCCTCGTCTTCGAGCGTCGCTTCTGCGGTCTGGTCAGGGATTTTCCCACCCATCCGGAAGAAATAGAGAGCGCCGGGCAAACCGACTACCGCGATCTGGATCAGGTGTTGGGTGCTCACCATCGCAAGTGCGGTCGCACGGTCGATACCCAACTCCTCCAACGCCTGCGATGCAACCGCCTCAATGACCCCTACCCCAGCTGGAGCCGCGGGTATGAGCGAGCTGAAATTGACCGCTGCCAGGAATACTGCCAGCCCACCAAGGCTGAGATGAGAATTGAACGCTTGCACCACGAAACCGTAAACTGCGAGCTCGATGAACCAGATCAGAATCGAGGCGCCCGCGATCTTCAGAGCGGGACCCGGACGAAACATAGGCTCCAAGCCGTCGACGAATCGGCGAAGACGAACAAGTGTGTAGGTCGAAACATGACCCGGCATGATCCGCGCGATACGTTCAAGAATGGCAAAGACCCGATCTCTCTGAGAGAGAACGACCAACGTTCCAACCGCTGCTGCAGCAAACAAAAATGCTACGTACGAAAGCGCCTGTCCTCGATTGGAGAGGTGGTCAGAGTGCTGAAAAGAGAAGAGAGTCGCGAAGAGCACACTGATCATCAACCCGTCGGCAAGACGCTCGCCGGCGATGGTTGCCAGAACTGAGCTGCGACTGCGCCCGGTCGCAGTTCCGCCAATATGCGCACGCACAAGCTCGCCGATTCGCGCAGGCAGAACGTTGTTCATAAAGAATCCGAGAATGAGGCAGCGAAACGACACCCAAAACTCAGGAGCGTTGCGATCGAAGAAGAACGGCCAACGCCAGGCTCGAAGCGCGTAGCTGGCCATCGTAAACAGAACAGCAAGAACGAGAAACGCGGGCCGCACATTGGAAACGCGGTGGAAGATCTCACCCTGCTCCACCGAGCGCGCCAGCCAGACCAGACAGGTGATTGAGATCGCCGGTCCGAGCAACATTCGCAAGCGGATTCGGCTGCGTTTCGGCGGCTTAGTTTGGGAGCTCATGCTTTCAGTATCGGGCGTCACAGGCGCCTTGCGACGCGGATCACAATCTTGAACGAGTTCGGCCTCGCTCGCTCCAGAATCGGAGAACGGCGCAGCCGGTAGTATTCGCGGGGAAGCAGCGATCCCGCTTGCCCGCATCCACATCGGAGGCGAAGAAAAAGAGAAGCACGCGGAAGGACTGCCAAATCACGACGACTTAACTTAGGGTATTGCGATAGAAAGTGTCAAGGCGAAGCGTTTCCGACGGGTTGAGTGGATTGCTGAGACGCTTCCCGTATTTTTGGGTGATTGCCCAGCGGCCTCCTACTCTTGCTTACGGAGACAGCGGCCGCGAACAGTGACGGCGACTTCACCGTGAGCCCAACATCGCCCGGACTCGTCCGCCTTCTGCGCTGAACGGAAATCGGTTTTGCTTGGAACCACCAGGTAATCCTTCCCTTCGAGCTCACAGTGCTCCGGACAGCTTGCAGACAGCCGTTGAATTATGTCGGTGCAATCCCCCAAACCGAGCGGTTCCCGCAGCATCTTATCGATCGCCTTGCGAGCCTTCTCGTCATCGCAATGGTTGTCGTCGTATGCGTCGAGATTCGTATCTACGGTGGCCTTACAGCGCTCTACAACACTGTTGCAAACCGACTGCTGAACAGGCGCCGGCTGAGGAATCGAGGTCGGAAGCTGTGTTCCCATCTTGACGCCGAACCAGCAGAACGCGATGAGCGCAACGACGAGAATCACTGTGCTCAGCCATTCCGGTGTATCGTGTCGTGCCATCAGCTCAAAAAGTCCTCTGGGAGCCCTGTCTCGGTTGCGCCTCGCTGCACTCCGCCGCAGACCGGTCGAGCCTCACCCCGCTTCGATTAACGTCCACTTCGATTGAAGCCCACTTCGATTGAAGCCCACTTCGATTGAAGGGAGCAAAAGGCGACTCCGTGGAGCGTCCGCGCTCTCGCCGTTCTTTCTACCCCAGAAATGTGTAGGGCGACAGTACCGAGTCTCCGGCAATTCTCCACATGAAACCGACTCATTGAGCGCGATTCAGACACATCGGACGGATCATCCGAGAAAACGAGCTATTCCCAGACCTTCCTCGACAATTTATAATAAAACTCGCTGGGACTGCTCCGACTTGAGCGCACAAGACCGGCGGTCCGGCTGAGCGAACGTATTCATCCAGCAAGCGAGCAATTTCCCGCATGTCGAAGCACGACGAAGAAAACGAGCACGTCGAGAAACGGATTGCTCATCTGCCGACCATCGAATACTTCGAGAAAACGTACGGGAAGAGCATGGAAGGCTCGGATCAAAAAGCCGCGACCGTGTTCCGCAACTTCGAATCCCACGAGAAGCTGCGCAGACTGCAAAATGAGCTCACGTGGATCAAAAACGGCAAAGTGAGCGTCACTGCCTGCACACGAGTGCTCGGCGCAAAGCGCCGTGCAAAGTACCGCACCTTTGAGCATTGGGCGGAGCTCATGCTGCTCTGGCTCGCGACCGGCAAACGATAACCCACCCCTCCCCACGACTTTCCTCAACGGCACCGGGGCGGAGAGCCCTAGCGTCATCCCGGCCCGGATGAGTCGGCTCTGTCGGCTCTTTGACGCTTTGTCACGATCACGTCATTTCCTTCATCGCTCCCCTACCAAAAAGTAGAGTCGTTCCCAGCTGCTAGCAAATACGACTCGCGGCTGAAAAGAGGCACGGGCTTTGCTTTTGCTCTCACGGGGCTCGGCGCGACCAATGCGTCCACCCCTCGGTATCTGCGGATCGAACCAGCTCGAGCGAGGAATTGAACGGTGGCAATGTTTGGCGAAGAGGGTGATGGCGGGGAAAAGACCGAATCCCCCAGTGGCAGGCGGGTTTCGCAGTCCCGCCAACAGGGGATGGTCGCCCGATCTGCTGAGCTGAGTCAGGTCGTTGGCATGACCGCAGCGTTCTACGGGCTACGGTATATTATGCCTTCTCTCTGGCAGGACATCCGTCAGATCATGCAGGGAGCATTCACCTCCCGCTTCTCCCACGACACCCTCACCGTTCCCGTCCTGACCACACAATTTTACGGGCTGCTGTTTGTGCTCGTCCCCAAGTTGCTCCTTATGCTGGTTATCGCTGCAGTGGCGGGCGCGGGCTGCACGGCGTTGCAGACAAACTTTCTCTGGTCGCCGTCGCTGCTCAAGCCGCGGTTCAACATGATCAATCCACTCGCCGGGTTTCAGCGAATTCTCAGTCTCAATAACGCGATCAACTTCGGAAAACAGCTGCTCAAGCTCGCTATTATCGGACCGATTGCCTATGCCGCGTATATTGGCTTCGTTCCGGGCTTCTTACGAATGATGGATATCCCCATTCAGCAGCTCTTGCCCCTCACCGCAGACATGGCGAGCTCGGTGTTTATCGACATCATGAAATATCTCTTTTTCCTGGGCATCATCGACTACGCCTGGAACCGTCACCGCGTAAACAAAAAGTTGATGATGTCCAAGCAGGAAGCGAAGGACGAGAAGAAGGCGAACGAAGGGGATGAAACGATGCGACGGCGCATCATTCAGATCGGTTTGCAGCGCGCCCGCGATCGGATGTTCCAATCAATTCCCCAAGCCGATGTCATTGTAACGAACCCGACTCATATCGCCGTCGCCCTCGCCTACTCTGCGGAAGCAGGCACAGCACCTCGCGTCATCGCGAAAGGAAAAGGCTTCGTCGCCGAGCGGATTCGCGAGATCGGGAAAAAGCACGGAATTCCAATCGTCGAGAGAAAGCCACTGGCACGAGCGCTGTTTGCATCGGTCGAAGTTGGACAGGAGATTCCATACGAGCTGTTCAAGGCTGTGGCTGAGCTGCTCGCATACGTTTACCGATTGAAAGGTCGCAACCCGCTCAGAAAGCGAGCGAGCACACGACCGGCGCCAAGGAAATAACGAGATAGAGTATGGCACAGGGAAAAGCGTTGGGAAAAATGCAGCCGAAGGCGAGAGCCGTGCGAAAAGGCGGTGCCGGATCCGGCTCGGGAAGCGACACCGGACGGGGCGCGAAAGACAATCCGTTCATGAGCTATCTGATTCCGACCATGCTGATCGGCGTGGTCGTAATCATGATCATCCCGGTTCCTGCGGTCGTCCTCGATATTCTCCTCGCGTTCAATATCACCCTGTCGCTCGTGATCTTGTTCGTATCTCTCTATCTCGGGCGCCCCCTCGAGTTTTCATCGTATCCGTCTCTCATCCTCATGACGACCCTGTTTCGTCTGTCGATGAACATCACATCGACTCGACTCATTCTGCTCTATGGCGATCAGGGGCTCGATGCGGCAGGGAACGTCATTCAGGCGTTCGGAACTTTCGTTTTAGGAGGCAACTACGCCATCGGCGTCGTGATCTTCATCTTGGTGACCTTGGTAAACTTCTCGGTTATCACCAAAGGTTCCGGCCGGATTGCGGAAGTCGCCGCACGCTTTACCTTGGACGCCCTCCCCGGTAAGCAGATGGCGATCGACTCCGATCTGAACAGCGGGTTGATCTCCGAAAATGAAGCGAAAGCCAAGCGAAAAGATCTCTCTGCAGAAGCGGAATTTTACGGAGCCATGGATGGAGCTTCGAAGTTCGTCCGCGGAGACGCTGTCGCCGGTATTTTGATCACCATCGTCAACATCCTCGGCGGATTGTTCATCGGTATCTTCCAGCGCGGCATGGATTGGCGCAAAGCCGCTGAAACTTACACCGTGCTGACAGTCGGCGACGGTCTCGTCAGCCAAATTCCAGCTTTGATCGTTTCAACCTCTGCCGGTGTGATCGTCGCACGAGCTGCGTCCGGAGCAGACCTCGGAACTGAGGTGACGAGCCAATTGACGAGATATGCACGTCCGCTCTTTCTCGCCTCCGGCGTGAGCGTGTTTTTCGCGTTCGTCCCGGGTTTGCCTTTCTTGCCCTTTATCACACTCGGCCTATGCACCGGCGCGCTGGCTTTCAGCGCTGACAGTGCGCTCCCTCAAGAGAAACAGAAGATCGAGGAAGAAGAATCCAAAGCGGCAGCACTTCCACCCCCGCCTCCTCCGGGAAGCACTGAAGAGGTGAAGACGCTCCTCGGTGTGGATCTGCTCGAGCTCGAAGTCGGCTACGAGCTGGTTCCTATGGTTGAGGCCTCGAGCGGCGGTGACCTCATCGAGCGAATCCGCTCGATCCGCCGGCAGTTCGCGCTCGACCTCGGATTCATCGTTCCCCCGATCCATATTCGCGACAACGTGCGTCTCAATCCGGCTCAGTATCGGCTCATGCTGAAAGGCGTGCAGATTGCAACCGGCACAGTGAAGCGCCACCATCATCTCGCTATGGATCCAGGAGGGGTCGACGTAGTCATCCCGGGAATACCAACGAAGGAGCCTGCCTTCGGTCTCGATGCGCTGTGGATTGCGGACAGCGACAAGGAGCGAGCTCAGTTCGCCGGTTACACCGTCGTTGATCCGTCAACAGTGATCACCACACACATTACCGAGGTGGTCAAAAGCCACGCACACGAGATCCTCGGCAGAAACGAAGTGCAGATGCTGCTCGATAATCTTGCGAAAGACCACCAAAAGCTTGTCGAGGAAGTCGTTCCGCTCGTCCTGCCGGTCGGAATCGTGCAACAAGTTCTATGCGGCCTACTCCGTGAGGGCGTCAGCATCCGTGACCTCCGCACGGTCATCGAGACTCTCGCCGATTGGGGTCCGAGCACGAAGATCCCGGAAAAGTTGGTCGAACATGTACGGCGCGCTCTTGGACGAGCAATCACCGCGAAGCACACGTCGCCCGAAGGGGTGCTCTCGCTCATCAGTCTCACCCCAAGCCTCGAACGCACGCTTGCAGATTCCCTTCAAGTTTCGGAGCACGGCTCATATCTCGCCATCGAACCGACCATCGCTCAGCGGCTCATCGGCAGTCTCAAGTCGGCCGCGGAGCGATTCGCGCAAGCGGGCACCACACCTGTCCTACTCGCTCCCGCTGCGATCCGCTCAGCGCTGTATTCCTTCACTGAGCGTTTTATCCCGGGATTCTCGGTACTCTCCCATCAGGAGATTAACCCGAGCACGAAAGTACAATCACTAGGAGTTGTCGCGCTCGATCGGTAGTCGACGCATGATTTTGAAACGGACAGCGTATCGAACGACTCGGAAGAGACGCCGAGCGAGCGAAAATGCTGATTTGACTGAACGAAACCAATAACGGTAAATGCTGAAGGCAAGAGAAACATGCTCGAATCGGTAAGCCTGCGAGAGTACTCCCCACGAAGAAGAAAACCTCTGATGAGCCGCACGAAAGCACCAGCAAAAGTTATCTCGATCACGAGCGGAAAAGGCGGTGTCGGTAAGACCCACACCACCGTCAACCTCGCGCTCGCGCTGGTCAAAGCGGGCAAGCGAGTGCTCATCCTCGACGGAGACCTCGGCCTGGCAAATGTGAATATTCTTCTTGGCTTCAAGCCGTCAAAGACGCTCCATGAAGTGCTCGACGGCTCCGCTTCGCTGAAGGACGTGATCGTCAACGACTCATCGGGCATCGACATCATCCCGGCGGCAAGCGGAATTCCTGAGCTTACCAACCTCACCGAAGCAGAACGCTTGAACCTGGTCGAAGCGTTCGACGATCTCGCCGACAGCTACGACTTCGTGCTCGTCGACACCGCTGCCGGAATCGGCGACAACGTTCTCTACTTCAACGTTGCCGCAGAATCGATTCTCGTGGTGATCGGCCCTGAACCGACCTCGATTACCGACGCATATGCGCTGATCAAGGTGCTGGCGAGCCGATCGGGGCGCCGAGAGTTCGATGTTGTCGTGAACCGAACACCGGCAGGCACTGATGGACGAGCGACTTTCCAACAGCTTGCCGCGGCAACCGATCACTTCCTCAACGTCTCGCTCAAATACTTGGGCTCGATCACTGATGACGAATCAGTACCACAGGCGGTCGTCAGGCAGCGTCCGTTTTTGCAGCTGTTTCCGAGCTCGAAAGCCAGTCTCGATATCACCAAGCTCGCGAAGAAGGTTGCCGCTGACGAGACATCGCGTGTCCCGAAAGGCGGCCTCCAGTTCTTTTTCCGGGCACTTCTCGAGGGCTCGGGGCTGGAATAGCCCTATTTTCAGCTCGGCAAGCGATCGTCCAGAAACTCGCACCTCTTCGGGCATGTGGTCGAATGAGGACGTTTCTGGGCGCTTTCGAACAATTTTCTACGAGCAATAACCCCCTCAAATCAGTCCGCTTTTTCGCGGGCGGAGAAGATCGCAAAGAAGCGAGAATCTTCTGCGGAATAATCTGATTCTAAACATGAAGACTATGCGAAGCGGTCCGCCGAAAAGAAAGACTTATCTCGTTTTTCGCCGGTACATGAGCGGAATCAAAGCTGCATGCATTTTGGTGACGCTCGTCGGGAGCTTTGTCGCTGATGTCTCCTTTGTTTGGATTGCGGCGAGAGCAACGCTGGTTTGGTGCGCGATTGCCTTCATCGAATGGGTTCTGATCAAGACCTGGACGGCATGGGAGATCACCAACGCAAGCAGCAGCGCGACCGGAAACGTGAAGGCACGATGACTTTAGACTAACGCATCTCGGGGGAGTTGACCTACGTGAAAGTGAAAGAGAAACCGGCCTCGGAATCGTTTCGGCATATCGACGACGATGAGCGGGAAGAGCTGATTCGAAGCTTTCTCCCCCTGGTGAAACGGGTTGTTCACAGGCTCGCAGGCCGCCTTCCCGCAGAAGTCGACATCAAGGAGATGTTGAACTCCGGCATCATCGGGCTGGTCGATGCGCTCGAAAAGTACGACCCACGTCACGAGACGAATTTCTCGACCTATGCGCAATTCCGAATCCGGGGAACGATTCTCGATAGCTTCCGTATTCAGGACTGGGTTCCGCGCTCTCTCCGCCATAAGGCACACAAGCTGGAAAACACCTATCTCCGGCTCGAGCAAGAGCTCGGACGACCCGCGGAAGATACAGAGGTCGCGGCGGAGCTGGGGCTCGATATTGAAGACCTGCACAAGATGCTTGGAGAGGTCACCGGCGTGGTTATGCTCAGCTTGGAAGAGCTGGGTTTCGGCCACGGAGAGGAACGTTTCAAGGCAGACGAATCACTCCCGAGCACACGACCCGACCCGCTCAGCAGCCTCCTCGAGGGTGAACGGGTGGAGATCGTCGCTCGCGCACTCGACCGCCTTCCCGAGAAGGAGCGGCTCGTGATTACGCTGTATTTCTACGAAGAGCTGAATCTGAAAGAGATCGGCGAAATCATCGGGGTCACTGAATCAAGAGCATCGCAGATTCGGTCACGTGCCCTGCTCCGCCTGCGTTCCTATCTGAAGAGAGCGCTCTAACTAGTCCGCGCCGCTCACTGAGAAAGTGAGCTGCGCATAGAGCCCGTTCCCTTCTTCGGGCTTCCCGAAGCTGAGCTTCCCGTTATTGATCTTTGTGAAATACTGCGAGATCGTCAAGCCGAGACCAGCACCCTGCTGCTCAGTGGTCTCCCGTCCGATCTGCGAGAACAGCTCGCACGCGCGTGCGACATCCCGGTCCGACAGTCCCGGTCCGTAATCTCGAACGCCGAGGACTATCTCTCCGCCTTCCAGCCGGACAGAAACGTCGATCGGCTTGTCCGGCCCGCCGAATTTCAAGGCATTGCTCAACAGATGCTGGATGACATGTGCGACTTGCACATCGTAGATTGAAACACGCGCATCCTGGGCCGCCGGAGTAGTTTCGAGCAGCTTTACATTTCGCTTCACTTGCGCCTTCGGCAAGCTTTCCTGGAAGCTCTCGACGACGCTCTCCACCAGAAGGAAGAACGGTTGACTTCGTCGAAAACGTTGGCAGCTCGCTGCAGCGTGGCCGAGGTCAATCTGCTGCAGGAGCATGAAATCGTTGACCAACCTCTCGAGGCGATACCCACCCCGCTGGATGGACTCGAGGAGGCGCCTGATCTGCTCGTCGTTGAGCTGACGCTCTTCATCGAGTAGCAGCTCAGTACCGGTATTGATCGATACCAGCGGCGTTCTGAATTCGTGCGACAGAGTATGAATAATCCGTCGGCGATAGCCTTCGAACTGTGAATGAACGAGCTTTTTTCGATGGGCCGCCAGAGCGAGCTTGCCTTTCAGAACAGCGACCAGCTCTTCAGGATCGAACGGCTTGGTGAGGTAATCGTCGCACCCGCTGCTCTTCCCGTAGAGCACCTCATCTCGCCCCGCAAGAGATGTGAGGAAGATGAACGGCACATGGCCCCACTCCGGATTGCTCCGGACCTCGGAGAACAGCTGGTAGCCGTCTTTCTCCGGCATCATGACGTCACAAACGATCATGTCAGGAATGCGGGCTGCAAGGGAGCGCAAGGCGGCATCCGCTGAGGCTGCGAGCTCTACATTGAATCCTGTTTTGGCGAGAATCTCTTGGAGAACATCGAGCAGCTCTTGAGAGTCATCAACGAGCAGCAGCTTCGGTTGCGACTCGACAGCCACTGGGCTGTGGTCATTGCTTTCAACAACATTCAAAGACTCGACCGACATCTGTTCCTTACTGCAGAACCGCTCTGGACAACGCTGAGAAATACCGAACGCGGACTGCCGCACCCGGGGTGCGGCCCGCCTCTGCCTGACCCTTTCAGGCAGCTGCATGAACGTATAATTTTTATCGTCCCAATTGATTGAGCACTTAAGTCGGGAATGAAGAGGAACGGCGACTAACCCGCCGAACCGCCTCTCTTTTATGTGTAAACCAAGCGAATTATTAGTGTTTCTTCGCGGGATATTTTTGCATTACCCGGTTTTTGCGATCGGGCAAAAATGCTATGAGAAACCGGCCTGAGGGCAATTTCTCGTTACGCTATAGGAAATCTCACATGAAGCGACTTGGACTTTTCCCGGGACAAGGCTCCCAAACAGTCGGAATGGGCTCAGAGCTCAAAGCAGCGAACCCGGAGGCTGCCGAGCTTTTCAACTCCGCGGATCAGATCCTCGGTTACTCTCTCTCGAGTCTCTGCCTCGAAGGGCCCGCTGAGAAACTCGTGCTCACCGAGAACGCTCAGCCCGCCATTCTGCTCGTGAGCACCATCTGCCATCGCCTATCGGGCGTGCAGCTCGACACAGCGGCCGGCCACAGTCTTGGGGAATACTCTGCCCTGGTAGCTGCCGGTGTCATACGGTTCGAAGACGCTCTTCAGCTCGTGCACAAGCGCGGGCGATACATGCAAGAAGCGGTTGAGCCGGGAGCTGGAAAAATGGTCGCCGTAATGGGGCCGACGGAACCCGAGATTCGTAAAGTGATCGGTGAATGCACTGTCGGCGTCGCTGAGATCGCGAACCTGAATTCACCCGGTCAAACGGTTGTCGCCGGAGACGTAGCCGGCGTTGACGCCTTCGCCGCCGCAATGCAGGCGGCGGGTGCCAAAATCATCCCGCTCAATGTGAGCGCTCCGTTCCATTGTCGCCTGATGCGCCCGGCAGCTGACAAGCTTGCGAGCGATCTCGACGCGATCTCATTTTCTTCCCCGAAGTTCCCGGTGATCTCCAATGTCACGGCGCGACCGATCGAGTCCGGTGACCAGGCTCGCGAGCTGCTCAAACAGCAGGTTTGCGCACCGGTGCGCTGGACCGAGTCGATGGAATTTGCTGCCGAAGGGCTCGGCGCCACGCACTCAATTGAATTCGGAGCCGGCGGTGTGCTCACGAAGCTGCTGAAACGGATTCGGCCCGAGATCGCGCGAGCAGAGGTCTCGAATCCCGAATCTCTGGAGAAGCTGAAAGCGGCGGCGTAGTTCGCCGCCCGCCGACCCGTCGTCTCGAATTAGGGGACAGGCTCTTCGTTGATGATCGAATCGACCGTGCAACGGGCAACCTCGTCCGTCCGCTCAGGAAAGTGAAATAGCTCCGGACGTTCCTTGACGAGCTCGAGCTTGCTCATCCCTGTACGAATGGTTCTCGCGTCGGAGTAGACAATCGTCTGTGCACTCCAGACAGTGACCTGATTCTGCGTATCGATGATCTTGGTGTAGATCGTCATCATCGTGGGATCCCTCAGCTCCTCGAGGTAGCCTACGAGAACCAAGTCGTACCCCGCAGCGCGGGCGAGCTCAATCGCCCGATAGTTGCCTTTGAAGAATTCCTCTCGTTTCCCCGGCCAGCGATCACGGTCAAAAAGCTCCACAATCGGGACAGTACCGGCGGAGTGCAGCTCCATTTCGAACTTACGTGCGAGCTCCCGCCCATAATTCACCGCGTCGTTGCCCGGAGGGGCAAAAGTTTCCGGCACATCGAACGGGAGAACTGCCATACGCCCCATCGCCTGCGAGTCGAATCGCTGCTTTAGATACTCTGAGAGCACCAAATTAATATAGGTATGCCTTTTGCATCCTTCGAATTTCGGGGAGATTCCGAGCGATGTACAGCTCGACAGCAAGGTTCCCGATAAGAGTATCAACAGGAACAAAATAGGCCGAGTAGCCCATGGACAGAAGCAAGCAAGCGGTAAAGACGGCTGAAAAGACTGCAAAGAGATCTGCTGTTTCATATTTGATTCTCGCCTTTCTCAGCATTGTATTGGGCGTAACGTCCTGCAGCAAGCGCTATCAGGACCTTCCTGCATTTTCAGCCTTCCCAATTCGCGATGTAGAAAACCAGTCCGTCGGTAGATTTAAGACGAGCTATCTCGCCGATCAGATTCATGCGTATTTTCGAGGAAACGCCAACGGCCCGATTGCCGTCACGACGTTCGTCGATATCGACAACTTGTACGAATCCTCTACTTTCGGCCGGCTGCTTGCTGAGCAGATGATGACCGAGCTGACGATGCGCGGTTACAACGTAATTGAGCTCCGACAAGCTGAAGCGATGCAGATCATGTTTGACCGTGGCGAGTTCAGTCTCTCACGAGATATCGCCACCCTGAAGAAGAATCAGGACATTTCTGCTATCGTGGTCGGGACCTACACAGCTTCGCCGCTTCGCGTCTACCTGAATGCCCGTCTGATTGACCCATCGACATCGATGGTCGCCTCGGTCGGATCCGTGGAGATGACTCGCACTCCGGAGATTTCGAAGCTGCTCAGAACCAACAGCTTCCCTCCGACGCTCGAGCGAATCCCAGTGCGTCACCTCGGCTACGGCCGTGTACCGGCGCCGCACTATTGGCCTTACGCTTACGGCCCAACTTGGGCACCAGATCCTCAGGGATTCTCCGGAGACAACGAGCAAGACTCTCCGCCGATTTTGCAGCCCAAGCCGCAGCTTGCTCCGGGGCTACCGCCGCCGGCGCATCCTGAAGCGTTGAATCCGCACCCGACTGCACTGGAGCCGACCTCGTAACGCGCTCTGGTTCTGAAATGAGAGTCTCGATGGCGATGCTCAGGTGAGGACACCTGAGCATCGATTCTACTTGATCATCTGCAGGCGATGGATGAGCTCCGGATCATCTTCGAGGAACTGCCTGCCCGGCTCACCGTCCGCTTGACCCATGAGGATCTCAGGGATCTTCACTTCATCCCCTACTCCCTCCTCTTTGATCCGCTCGCGCAGCCGATGAATTGCGTTTTCGATCTCGGGCGTCGTGAAGTGGGTGCTCTCCGAAACCGGCTTGCCTGGGTCACCGAAGATATGTCCGTCACGATAGGAGAGCGTCATCCAAGGAAGCTCATGAGCCGCTTTTCCTCCGGGGTGCGGGTGTCCCATCAGATCGAATTCTGAGCGGCAGCAAGGGCAGAGTAAATATTGATCGCGATAGGTTTCGATTGTTTGCAGCGTGAGATCGCAGCGGTCATAGGAGCAGCGCGTGCTGAGCGCTCTCCAACCATCACCGTCCCGATACACAAGGGCCGATTTAATTCGAACATGCACCATCGAGTAGAGCAGATCGCGCACTGTTCCGAGGTCGAGCTCGGCTGTCGGACGGATGTAGCGATGCCGCTCACAGCCGAGCAGCGGAAAACATCCGGCAACTGCGGCAAGCGTCAGAGATCGCAAGAACGCTCGACGGCTCGTGGAAGCTTGAAGTCCTTTCTCGAACAAAAAATCGCCCATAGCAAAACCGATGTATCCGAAATCGAATCGCTCTTTCGGGTGGAGATTACGGCAACAGAGGGTCACCAGTGGGCTCCTAAAAGCGCATCGCCCGCACACCGGGCCGATGCTCTCGCAGACGGGCGCGCGCCCAGTCTCCCAAGGTATTATGACGGATGCCCCTCGGAACGTAGCGTAACGACCCGCCCCGGCACAGCATTCTGAGCTTAGCCGACCGCAAAAGCTTTGGAAATTGGAATCAGCGGTTCGCACCGGGCGCCGAGCCGGCGGCCCGTTCGTCGAATCACGAAGAACGCCGAAACCGAGCTATTCGCCCTCCGCTCAGAGCCGCTCAACCATCAGCGCCGTCGCCTCACCGCCGCCATTACAGATAGCCGCAACTCCCACCTTCAGGTTCAGGCGCTGAAGTGAGTAAAGGAGTGTCGTGAGGATTCGGGCTCCCGAAGCGCCGATCGGATGTCCCAGGGCAACCGCCCCTCCGTTGACGTTCAGCTTCTCAGGAGGGATGCGCAACCCCTCCCCGCAAGCGAGAGCCACCGCTGAGAACGCTTCGTTGATTTCGAACAGGTCGACGTCTTCGATCTTCTTACCTGCACGGGAGAGCAGGAGCTCAACTGCAGAGATCGGGGCGGTCGTAAACCATTCCGGAGCCTGGGCGGCGAACCCTTCTTCGACCACTCGTGCCAGCGGTTTCAATCCGTGCTTCGCAGCAAACGTCTCGCTGCACACGATCATTGCCGCAGCGCCATCGTTCAATGACGACGCGTTCGCCGCGGTCACAGTGCCATCCTTGATGAACACGGGCTTCAGATGCGGAATCTTGTCGAGCTTCGCGCGCGCAGGTTCCTCATCGACATCCACGACTCGCTCAGCTTTCCCATCGCTTACCGCAATGGGCACAATCTCGTCCCGAAAGTGCCCCGAAAGTATTGCGTTCAATGCGCGCGAATAACTTTCGATCGCGAAGGCGTCTTGCGCTTCTCTTGAGATCTTGTGCTCTCGGGCGCACAGCTCGGCAGCGTTTCCCATGTGGTAGTCGTTGTAGACATCCCACAACCCGTCTTTGATGATCGTGTCGATTGCGCTCGTGTGGCCCATTCGCGCTCCATTTCGAAGACTCGGCACAAGGTAAGGCGCTTGAGACATGCTCTCCATGCCGCCGGCGACGACCGCCTCGGCTGAGCCGACAAGCACGCTCTGTCTTGCCAACATCACGGCCTTGAGCCCGGAGCTGCAGACTTTGTTCACTGTCATGCATTGGGTGCGTTGAGCCAGTCCCGCTTTCAGCGCCACTTGGCGAGCAGGCGCCTGTCCGAGCCCAGCAGATAGCACGCATCCGAAGACGAGCTCTTGGATGAGCGCCGGGTCGATGCCCGCGCTCTTCACCGTAGATTGCACGACCTCCGTGCCGAGCTCGACGGCTGATTTCGAGGCAAAGGCGCCTTGAAAGCTCCCGATTGCGGTGCGTTTCGGCGAGCACAAAAACACTGCTTTTTGGGGGGACATATTCTCTTCTCCAGGTTAACTTCATTTTAAGGCTTTTACCGCCCGCTCACCACTCTTATTCGGCCGAAAAGGCTCTGCGGCGAGCTAAACTTTCCAAGTGTTTTTGGAGCTGTAGCTCTGCGGCGGAAGCGTCGATATTCCTTTCGTGCGCTCGACACGAAGCTGAGCGCTCCGGGAAACGACCGAATGTATTTCGACGCTCTCATTGTTGATCCGAATCCAGTCAGCCGAGGCTACCTTTGGCAGGCGACGCTTTGCGAGCCGAACTTCCGACGCGTCAAAGCAGTTTCGGGTTTGACGGAAGCGCTCAACCAGCTTCAGAAAGGGAATCGTTACGACGTGCTGCTGATTACCTCCGAGGTTCAGTCGGAGAACATCAAAGAGTTCGTTCCTCAGGCCAAGCAGATCGAAGGAGGCCGGGAGGCGGCGTATGTCGTGGTGCTCAAGAAGAAGGATCAGGACTCGGAGAAGATCGCGCTCGGAATCGTAGACGGAACTGACGGCTTCCTCCTCGAGCCGTTCTCAGTCCAGTCGCTGAAACAGGTGGCAGCCATCGCAGCGAGGGTCAGAGGCGAGCACGAGCGGCAGCGTGCCAAAGCGGCGCTCAGCCTGATGCTGTTTGAAATCGGACCGAAGCTCGATGCCTATGCAGAATCGCGCCGAACCAAATCTGACGCGATTACCCCTCAAAAGGAGTTCATTCGGAGCGCTCAAGCGCTGAAGCGGTTGGTCGCCGGAAACGAACAGGTCTACGCTGAAGTCGCGGCGGAGATCTTTGAGCAGGCGCCTCCGCGCGTCCCGAAAGGGAAATACAAGGGCGCGAGCAAACGGGTCCGTGAGATGGAATCGAAGTGAGCGGCGGAAGGCCTGTCCGGCCTTCACGCCAGCTTACTTTTCACGCCAACTTACTTTTCTCGATGACAAGCGAGAACAATTGGACACGCGATGAAAATTGACGAGTAGGTTCCCGCAACGATACCGACCATAAGCGCGAACGCCAGGTCAGCAACTGCCCCGCCGCCAAATAGCCAGAGCGTGGTCACCACGAAGAACGCTGTCAAGCTCGTCAGAATCGTTCTGCTGAGCGTTTCGTTGATGCTGATATTCATGATCTCAGCGAGATTTGTCGGCAACCCATCTTGCGCACGTTTCTTCGGGTTTGTTTTGAGCACCTTCGCGATGTTCTCACGAACGCGGTCGAAAACGATAATCGTGTCGTTCACTGAATAACCCGTGATGGTGAGCAACGCGGCAAGAATTCCGCCGCTCATCTCTTTGTGGGCAAGCAGACAGATCCCGACGGAGATAAAAACGTCGTGGAACAACGCAAAGA
This sequence comes from Bdellovibrionota bacterium, assembly GCA_046328905.1. Taxonomy (GTDB): domain Bacteria; phylum Bdellovibrionota_C; class UBA2361; order SZUA-149; family CAZDWZ01; genus JAXLVP01. The sequence continues at coordinate 250,706 of JAXLVP010000001.1, read as the reverse complement.
TCGCACCCATTCCAAAGCGCCAGTCGAAACGGATACCGATGTAAATCTGGTGTGCGAGCAGCGAGATCACAATCGCGAGAATTGCATCACGGAGAATCTGCGCTCCGATGATCGGTCCTACGTAATCTTCTTTCAGCAGATTGTAGCCGCTCGGACGGATTGAGCTCAGCACAGTACGGACTTTCTCCTTCTCCTCTGCCTTGCTCTGATCCTCCGCAAGACGAAGCGAGAAATCCTGTCCCGAATCGCCGAACGACTGCACGATGGCCTCCTGAAATCCGGCATTCGAGAGCGCCGTTCGCACGTCACCGGCTGTCACTGGGTCGTTGAAGTGAACCACCAGCTCCGTGCCACCACGAAAATCAATTCCGAGCTTTTCATCACCGGAGTGAAACCAGAGAAAGAACGCCATGACGTTCAGAAGAATGGACAGCGCCACAAACAGGTGCCGTTTCCCCATGAAATCGTAATGCGTCTTTTCCTTGATAACTTGCATTGCGGGGCTCCTTGAGAAGCTTAAATACTGAGATCACCTTTGGAGTCGCGGAGCTGAAACACCGCGAATCCTGCCTTAGACGCGATCAGCGCTGCAGCAACTGTGGTCACGATTCCAAGGCTCAGCGTAACCGCAAAGCCTTTGATAGGACCGGTGCCAAACCCATACAAAATGATTCCGCTGAGAAGCGTCGTGATGTTCGCGTCGAGAATTGTCCAGTGAGCACGATGGAATCCAGCATCGATCGCCGCTCGAGGAGTCATGCCGGCCCGAAGCTCCTCTCGGATACGCTCATAGATGATGATGTTCGAATCGACCGCGATCCCCACCGTCAGCGCAAGGCCCGCAATACCCGGAAGGGTCAGCGTTGACCCGCAGAGCGCCAGCAACGCGAGCAACCAAACCATATTCAGCGCCAGGCAACCGACAGCAAGCACTCCAGCCTTGCGGTAGTAGAGGATCATAAAGACAACAACGCAAGCAGACCCGATGAGTGAAGCCATCAACCCTTTGCGGATCGAATCCGCGCCGAGGCTCGCTCCTACCGTCCGCTGCTCTTCGAAGCTCAGTGGAGCCGGAAGTGCGCCGGAGCGGAGCACAATTGCTAAGCGATGAGCTTCTTCGGTAGAGAAACCGCCTGTGATCCGAGCTGAACCGCCGCTGATTCGCTCGTTGATGCGCGGCGCAGATTGACCGACTCCGTCGAGCACAATCGCCATCCTTCGCCCGACAGAATCGCCTGTTACGCGATCAAAGATCTCCGCCCCCACCGAGTTGAATTTGAGGTTGACCTCAATCTCGTTGGTTCGCGGGTCCATTTCCACCCCGGCGCCGTTGATGGTGTCCCCCGTCATCATCACATCCTCTTCAACCTGGAGAGTCTCGCCATCCCGCATCTTGAGAGGCACTGTCGAGGATTCAGGCTTCGCCGGATCCGCCGCGAGGCGAAACTCGAGCTTCGCTACCGAGCCGATTGTCTTCTTCACGCTTTCGATATCTGTCACGTCGGGAAGCTGAACGATGATGCGATTTTCACCGGAGCGCTGAATTGTCGGCTCCGCCACTCCGTATTGGTCGACCCGGTTTCGGATCGTCTCAATGGCCTGGTCAACAGAGTTCCGTTCAATCTCCTGAGCTTTTGCCTCACTGATCTTGTAAGTCACCGTTACGCGGCCGGCCTCGGTGGAGGAGTCCGACTTCCCGAGCTCAGGAAAGTGAGCATGGACATACGTATCGAGTTGGTCGACTCCCTTATCCCCCAGCATAATGATCTGGAGCGACCGCTCCGTATTCGCGCGCGCTTTTACGATCCCGATCCGCTGCTTGCTCAGGTCGGCTTTGATCGAGCCGGCCATCGAGTTGAGCTGACTCTTCACTGCTTCGTGAGTCTGTACCCCGAGAACCAGGTAGCTTCCGCCGCGGAGATCGAGCCCGAGCTTGATCTTCTTCGAGGGCCACCAGCTTGGAAGAGCAGAATCCGATGGAAGGATCTGCGGAGCGAAGGTGGGAGCCAAGATCAGCAACGAGACGATGAAGCTGAGGACAAGTAGAATAATTTCGTTACGCAGTTTCGCAGTCACGTTCGAATAGTCCTATTTTGCCTTTCGTTCTTTCTCCGCAGGTTTGCCGCCGGAGATACTGTCAGAGGGATTTTGTGCGGCTTTCGGCGCGCTCACATGTTGCGGCTGGACGCGGATGCGAACGCCGTTAGCCACCTCAACGGTGATGCTCTCAGGAGAAACCTCGCGCACGCGTCCGAAGATGCCGCCGCTGGTCACGACTTCGTCGTCCTTCTTGAGGTCACGGATAAAGCGAAGCTGCTCTTCCTGCTTGACCTGTTGAGGGCGGAGCACCAGCATGTAGTAGACAAAAAACGCGATGAGAAAGAAGTTCACCGAAGAAAGGATGAACTGAAACGGTGTCGGTGGAGCACCTTCAGCCACACCCGGCGCGGGAGCCGAGGGAGCCGCGGCCGGATCGGCTGCGTAAGCCAAAGAAAGAGTTGTCAGCGGAACGTAGAGCGCCAAGCAGATCGGGAGAGCGGCTCGGCGGAGCTTGTCGAAACGTACGTAACTCATCGTTTGTTTAATTCCGGACCCAATTCATCATTCCGCCCCAACCGCGCTGACTCCGCCAATCTCGCAGGCTCAGTCTATGCGGAATCGGCGTCGCCCTTCGCCGAGCTGATGCCTTGGTCGTCGTCGCGGTGGCGGCGGAGAAAATGCTCACCGAACTGTGTGAAGCTATTCGCTTTCACGGCCTTGCGAATATCCTCCATGAGCCGCTGATAAAAGCGCAGATTATGCAAACTGGCAAGCTCAGACCCTAACATCTCTTTCGCATGCATTAAGTGCGAAATATATGCGCGGGAGAAGTTCTTGCAGGCATAGCAGTCGCATTCCGAATCGATTGGCGCGCTGTCCGATCGGTAAACCGAATTGCGAATGTTGATATCCCCGTCCGCCGTATAGAGTCGGCCGAACCGCGCGCTTCTGGTCGGGATTACGCAATCGAACAGATCGATTCCCAGCGCAACAGCTCGCACGATATCGCTGGGCGTCCCTACCCCCATCAAGTATCGAATTTTGTCCTGCGGAAGTGCCCGAGCAGAGAGGGCGGCGACGTCAAGCATCAGGTCGTTCGGTTCGCCGACGCTCAATCCGCCGATCGCATATCCGTCGAAATCCATCCGAACGAGAGACTCGGCAGAGCGCTGACGAAGCTCCGGGTGCATCCCGCCTTGCACGATCCCGAAGGCGAGACACTCCTTTTTGCTCCGCGCAGCCTGACTGCGCTCGGCCCACCGCAGAGTTCGATCGAGCGAATCACTCGCCTCTTGAACAGTGCTCGGATACGCCAGGCATTCATCGAGCACCATCATGATATCGACACCTAGGTTTTCTTGGATGGAGATAACCTTCTCCGGTGTAAACATGACAGGACTGCCGTCGATGTGCGACTGAAACGCGCACCCCTCGTCGGTGAGCTTGCGAAGCTTCGTCAGACTGAATACCTGATAGCCTCCGCTATCCGTAAGAATAGGTCCACGCCATCCCATGAACCGGTGCAAGCCACCGAGGTCTCGGATCAGCTCATCACCGGGACGCAGGTGCAGGTGGTACGTATTGGACAACACGATCTGCGCACCGAGCTCCTCGAGCTGCCGAGGCGTCACTCCTTTCACCGTGCCCTGCGTGCCGACAGGCATGAAGGCCGGTGTTTCGAACACTCCGTGCGCGGTAGTCATCTCCCCGGAGCGTGCCATGTTCTCCCGGGCGTGAATCACAAATCTTCCGATGCTCATATGTCGTTCTCGAGCAGCATCGCGTCTCCGTAGCTGAGGAAGCGATAGCTTCCCCGGAGCGCATGTTCGTAAATCGCTGCGGTCTCCTTTTCACCGATAAACGCTGCAACAAGCAAGAGATGACTGGTCTGCGGCTGGTGGAAGTTCGTGATGAGCAGATCGATCGCCCGAAACTGAAACCCGGGCTTGATGAACAGCTTGGTTTTCGTCCGCTCGCCGTCCTGTTCGAACGCGTTGTGCGCGACGCTTTCCAGGCATCTCGTTGTCGTGGTCCCGACGCCGACAACCCTGCCACCTGCGGAGCGGGCTCTCTCGATGCGCTGCGCAGTCTCATTCGGGACTGTGAACCGTTCGTACGGCATCGGGTGATTGTCGCGATCCCGAACCGGTTGAAAGCTCGCCGGGCCGACGTGCAGTGTCAACGTGCAGGAGTCGATACCCCCCGCTTTGAGCTCCTCGAGCAATCGAGGGGTGAAATGGAGCCCCGCCGTCGGCGCAGCGACCGAACCCGCGCTTCGAGCGAAAACCGTTTGATAAAGGTCGCGGTCGAAGCTCTCAGCCCGTCCGTTTCGGATATAACCCGGAATCGGCATGCTGCCATCATACTCAATAGCCTCACCAAGAGAGACGGCGCCTCCTCGGAGGGACAGCTCGAGTATGATCCGATCGCCGGACTCGTTCCGACCGACGACGGCTGCCGAGATCCGTTCGCTGAGCTTGATTTCGTCGCCGGATCGGAGCTTTCGCATCGGCCGAGCGAGCGCCTCCCAAACTTCGGCGCCGCCGGCCTTCGTATCTCTGCGCTCGAGGAGCAGTATCTCGATCTCGGAAGTGCCGTGACGAACGAAAAACCGGCACGGCACGACCCGACTGTCATTGAGCACGAGCAGGTCTCCTTTCCGCAGCAACGACGGAAGTCGAAAGAACTGGCCGTCCTCAATGCTCAGCCCCTGTGGCGTCCTGCGCGCATAGAGGAGCTGTGAGCTGCTCCGCTCGCCTGACGATCCCGCGGGATGCTGAGCAATACGGTCGTCCGGAAGCTGATAATTGAGAAAGTCGTCGATCGGCACTACGGAGATGCGCTTATTGGTGCTTCATGAATGCAGCGAGAATATCAATCGGGATCGGAAAGATAGTCGTCGAATTGTTCTCAGTAGCGATCTCGCGGAGAGTCTGCAAGTAGCGAAGCGTCAAAGCTTGAGGCTGGGCCCCGAGAATCTTTGCTGCATCAGCGAGCTTCTCAGAAGCTTGGAACTCCCCTTCGGCCGCGATGATCTTTGCTCGGCGCTCGCGCTCCGCCTCAGCTTGCTTCGCCATTGCGCGCTGCATCTCGGGCGGAAGGTCGATGTGTTTGATTTCGACCATCGACACCTTGATTCCCCACGGGTCCGTTGCCGTATCCAGGATCTCCTGCAAACGCAAATTCAGATTTTCGCGGCTGATCAGAAGGTCATCGAGGTGAGCTTCACCACAGACGCTCCGTAAAGTCGTCTGTGCGAGCTGGCTGGTAGCGTACAGGTAGTTCTCAACCTCGATCACCGCTCGATTGACATCGATAACGCGAAAGTAAACGACAGCATTGACCTTCACTGAGACGTTGTCCCTGGTGATGACGTCCTGTGGTGGAACGTCCATCGTGATGGTACGCATGTCGATCCGGCGCATCCGGTCGATGATCGGGAGAAGAAACCTCACTCCCGGTCCGCGCGGAGTCTGCACGCGTCCGAGCCGAAAGACCACGCCTCGCTCGTACTCGTTGATGACCTTTACCGTGTTGTACAGAAAAATGACGGTCAGAACTACCAGCAGTACGAGTCCTTGCGGCATGGCTTCTCTCCTATTCCTTAGGTTTCACGAGCAGTCGCAGCCCGCCTTCAGCGGCTTGAACGACGACAATATCACCACTCTTCGGAAGGGAGCTGAACGCGGCTTTCTTCAACCGCGCCTGCCAGATCTCTCCCATCACTCGAACCTTACCCACGGCAAACTCACCGTCCGGCTCATCTGTGAATTCTTTGACGACAACGGCTTCCCGATCGGCAAGCCCCTCACGCCCGGTTTGCACCTTTCCCGACTGCGCACGAAGCGCGACCGATGAAACCAGGAACAAGATCCCTCCGGTAAATCCGGCGAGAGTTCCGATCAGTCCTCGTTGCACCCGGAAGCCGCTCGTCGACCAGATCTCATCGGTGTCGACGAAATAGATCGAACCGAGCACGAGACAGATGATTCCGGCAACTCCGAGGGCTCCGAACGACGGCATGAACATCTCCGCAACGAAGAAAGCCGCCGAAAGGAGCAATAACAAGAGGCCGCCGGTATTGATTGGAATCACCTGCCCTGCAATGAGAGACAGGACCAGACAGGTTGCACCGACAACCCCCGGAAGAACAGCTCCGGGATGATAGAGCTCGATGCCGATGCCGAGCATTGCGCCCAAGCCAAGCAACATCGCGACGTTCGGATCGGCGAGAAAGTTCGCCACCTGCTGCCGAAGGTTCATTTCGATCGGCTCCCGAGGAGCGTCCGCCAATCCCTGCAGAGTCACCGGAGCACCGCCGATGGTCACTGTTTTTCCCTCCAGCTCGCGAAGAATCTGGTCTACGTCGCTTGCAGAGAAATCAATAACCTTCTCAGTCACCGCATCGCGATCCGTAATTGAAACGCTCTCCCGCACGGCCTGCTCGACCCATTGGACGTTGCGGCCCCGTTGCTCCGCTATCGCTCTTCCGAGGGAGACAGCGTAGTTCTCCACCTTCTCCCTCATATCGCCCTGAATGTTCTCACCACCTCCCATGACCGGATGCGCTGCTCCGATTGTTGTTCCAGGAGTCATCACAGCGAAGTTTCCGGCGAGCGTGATGAAAACTCCCGCGGAGGTCGCACCGCCGCCCTTCGGAGTGACGTAGACAACTGTCGGAACGGGGGACTGGAGCAGCGCTTCGACCATCGATTGCATGGACGGGAGCATCCCCCCGGGTGTGTTCAATTTGAGGATGAAGAGCTTTGCCTGTTGCTCGGCCGCCTTTTTGAGCGCTGTCTTGAGGTAGTCATCTGCAGCGGGATTGATGGTGCCGCTGATCTCAGCAATGACCACGGCCTTCAGGCTGTCGGCACGAACAGAGGGCTCACCGAAAAATATTGCGATCTGCAATGCGAGCAGCAGGACAAGTAACGGCCACCGAAATCCTGTCCGCAGCGACGAGAGGAGAATCATTCCGTCCTCGCCGGTCGCGGACCCGGAATTCCGAGCACTTCCATTACCGCCAAGAGATCTTCCCAAAACAAGCGCTTCGCCGACGGGTTTCTCAGAATATAAGCGGGATGAAACGTCGGCATCAGCTTTATGCCTCGCCAATTTTGCCACTGCCCGCGAAGCCGTGTGATGCCCATGTTCACCCCGCTCAAAGCGAGCTGCGCGGGCTGCCCCAACGTCACAATGACTTTCGGTTGCAGAAGCTCGAGCTGGCGATAGAGATACGGAGTACAGGAAGCGACTTCATCGGGAAGCGGAGCGCGATTTCCAGGCGGACGGCATTTGACTACGTTACAGATGTAAACGTCCTCACGCTTGAGACCCATTCCCTTCGTAATCGCAGCCGTGAGCAGCGCGCCCGCTCTGCCGACAAATGGCTCTCCGGTCTGGTCTTCATCCGCGCCGGGTCCCTCGCCCACGAAGACAAGTCCCGGCTGTTCGGTTCTCCCCACACCGAACACAACTTTGTTTCGCCCCTCACACAGCCGACATTTGATACATCCGAGCGCCTGCTCGCGGAGTGAATCCCAACCCGCATTGGCAATCGATGGCGGCAGCTCAGTTGAAGGGAGATCGAGGACGGGCTCCGTCTCTCTCGCAGGCGCGATGTGCTCCTCTTCGAGAACAGTGTCGTGGAGCAGCGGTATGGACTCGTCGTCCGTGAGCGGAACGGCTGGATGTGCAGCACGCTCGTGCGATTCGAACCAGGACCGCGGAAGGCCGGAGATTCCGGAGAGCCGGAGATGCTCGCGAAGCTCCTCGGCGAGTGTTGGGGGCAATCCGTCGGACACTGCTCAAACCCTCAATGCTGCGCTGATGATCTTATGGGCGACCAGTGACTTGTCCGCGGTCGCAATTTCTTCTTCACGGCCAACACGGTCGAGCAGCCAAACTCGATTGGTATCCCGCTCAAAAGCTTCTGCGGCGGAGTTTCCGACAATCAGGTCGGCCTTCTTCCGCTTGAGCTTCTCTGTTGCCGAAGCGACCACTTCGTCATCCGGTCCGGTTTCCACGCTGAAGCCTACGATTTTCAGCTCACATCCCGAGCTTTTCGAGATTTCATCCCGCGCGCTTCCCAGCTCGAAGAGAATATCGGGATTCGGCGCCATCTCCAGCTTGTACGACGCGTCTTTCTCGTTCTTCACTTTGCTCTTCGAGGCTTTCGCCGGCCGATGATCCGTAACGGCAGCCGCCATGAAAATGAACTGTGTCGGACCCTCGTCGGTGGTGCTCGTCCGTTTCTGCTTTGCGAGCTCGAAAATCTTGTCCCGCATTTCAACTGCCGTGAGCACAGGATAGAAATCGACTCCAACCGGTGGCTTCAACGAGGTCGGACCGGAGACGAGAGAAACATGGGCTCCGCGAAGCTGAGCGACTCGAGCGATTGCGTATCCCATCTTGCCGGACGACCGATTGCTGACGAAGCGGACCGGATCGATGGCCTCCCTGGTCGGACCTGCAGAAACAATCACGTGACTTCCCACGAGATCTTTCGGTGAAAGGACATACTCGAGCTTGTGGATCAGCACATCCAGGTCGGCAAGGCGTCCTGAACCGAACCAACCGCATGCGAGCTCTCCTTCCTGAGGATTGATGAAGTGCATCCCGTGCTCGCGCAATGTGGACACGTTACGTTGAGTGATCGGATTTTCCCACATATTCACGTTCATCGCCGGCGCAATGAGAACCGGTGCTTTGGTCGCGAGAAGCACAGTCGTCAGCGCATCGTCTGCCATGCCCGCCGCCGCTTTTGCGATGAAGTCTGCCGTTGCCGGAGCAGCAAGAACGAGATCGGCCCGGTCGGCAAGCCAGATGTGATTGATCTGTGCTTCCCTCGCCTCATCGAACAGGTCAGTCGTAACAACGTTGCCGGAGAGCGTTTGCAGAGTGAGCGGCGCGATAAACTTCGCCGCGGCATCGCTCATCACGACATGGACTTTAGCACCTCGCTTCACGAGCTCACGAACGAGCTCGGCACTCTTATAGGCGGCGATCGATCCGCCGACCAGGAGTGTAATGTTCGTTCCAGCTAGCATCGTCCCTGTATCATCCTCCTACTGGAAAAAAGGATTGGTGTGCTTTTCCACACCTACCGTCGTATCTCCACCGTGCCCCGCCAGGACCCGAGTGTCCTCCGGAAGAACGAAAACTTTGTGGACAACACTGTGAATCAACGTCTCCCCGTCCCCTCCCGGCAGATCGGTACGCCCGACTGAACCTTGGAAGAGAAGGTCGCCGCCGATGAGAACCGGACATTCCAGTTGCAGCGGCTTCGGTTGAGCTTCCCAGGCGGCGAGCGTTACCGGACCTGATTCAAAGTAGAGCGCAATGTGGCCTGGCGAGTGTCCCGGCGTGAAAAGAACCTTACCGCTCAATTCCCCAACCCGCACGATGTCGCCATCTTCGAGATACCGGTCCGGCTCACGGACGTTCTCGAAATCGTTCGGGCTCAACCCAAACATCATGGCGGACTGACTTACGTTTGCACGAAAGTCTCGTTCGAGACGGTGCGCCAGCAGCTGAGGCTCTCGACCCAGCATTTTTTTGAGATATTCGCTCACTTTGCTCACCCCACCGGCATGGTCGAGATGTGCATGCGTAAGATATATTGTGATGTCGTCAAGTGGCCGTCCATCCAGCTGGAGGAGAGGCAAGATCTTCTCGACGTCCCCACCGGGATCGATCACCATGCCGCTCCGGGTAGCTTCGTCGATCAGGACCCGGGCGTTCTGCATAAACGGAGTGACAAGTGCAGTTCTGACGAGCAAAAGGGAGCCCTCACAAAATACAGAATAACATTGCTTTATTAACAGAATCCGACCGCCATATCTAGCAGTCGATTATGTTAAAATTGCTGTCGCTTATTGGACGTGTGTATAACGAACTTAAGACGTCTTCGCCCCCGTGGAGTTCTGGTTCAATTTTCATCGGAAACATTTGAGTGACCGCCTGGAGCAACAACTCAGCTTTTCATAGCAGAGAGCGCGGCAAGCCTGCCGACGCGGGAGACCCGTCGGCGGAGGGTGACGAGCTCTTCCGTGCTAGGGTCGCTCGCATCACCTATCGAAGCGAAGACACCGGATTCGGAGTAATGCGGGTGGAGGTAGAGAAGCACGATACCGGCTCGATGTTCGACGTGCAGGAAGGGCCCACAACGGTTGTCGGCATCATCCCCGAGAATATCCGGCCGGGGTCGCATATCATCGCCCGCGGGCGATGGCAGACTCATCCGAAGTTCGGCAAGCAGTTCAAAGCCTACTCGCTGACTGAAACCGAGCCTACCGGCCTGGACGCGATCGCTCGCTATCTTGCTTCGGGCGCCGTGAAGGGGTTCGGTCCGGTCTTGGCTGAGCGAATCATCGAGGCCTTCGGCGCCGAAGCACTCGAGATCATCGATCGGGATCCACATCGGCTGCTCGAAGTACCCGGCATCGGTGAGAAGAAGCTACAGGAGATCCTTGCAGCATGGCAGCAAAAGAAAAGTCTGCGCGAAGTGCTGCTCTTTTTTCAGAATCATAATGTCTCGCTCAGCCTCGCCCAACGGATTTATAACCGTTACGGCGACCGAGCGATCGAAATTGTTCAAGGCAATCCGTATATTCTCGCGCGCGACGTTTGGGGGATCGGGTTCCAAACCGCGGATCAGATAGCGTCTGCTCTCGGGATTGCACCAACCTCTCCGGAACGTGTGATCGCCGGACTTCTTTACACGTTGAAAAAGGGCTCAGACGACGGCCATTGTTATCTTCCGCGCGAGGCGCTTCTCCAAAAATCCGCCGCGCTGCTCGGTGTGGAAGACGGCGAGATACTCGATCACGCGCTGCTCGAAGCGTGTGCTTCAGGCGACGCTGTTCGAGAGGAAGACCGTTTCTATCTCCCTCTCCTGCATCAGGCCGAGCGTGAGCTGGCGGAGTCGCTCGCTGAGCGAATCCGAAACCTAGAGCATCTCCGCGTGAACATTCCGCCGGCAGTGGTCGAAGACTGCATCCAAAGCTCAACGGCGGTGCCGCAAAGCGCGGATCCACTGAGCTCGCCGTCATTCATTCAGTTATCGCCGCAGCAGCAGGAAGCAATACACCTTGCTGCAACCCGCTCGCTCCTGGTCATCACGGGGGGCCCAGGCTGCGGAAAAACGACCATCGTCCGCACAATCACCAGGCTCTTTCAACGCTCAGGAATCAATGTTTCTCTTGCAGCGCCCACCGGCCGAGCGGCGCAGCGTCTAGCCGAGGTGTGTGGGCTGAAAGCGTCCACAATTCACCGGCTGCTCAAGTTCGATCCGGGAAAACGCAGCTTCGTCCACAACGCCGAGACCCCCCTCACCGTCGAAGCGCTCATCGTGGACGAGAGCTCGATGATCGACCTGCCGCTCGCGGCGAGCTTGCTTGCTGCCGTTCCTGCGAGCACCCGGCTCATCATCGTCGGTGATGCAGACCAGCTCCCGAGCGTTGGTCCGGGCCTCTTCCTTGCGGACCTCCTGAATATGCCCTCAGTTCCTCGCGTGCGTTTGAACACTCTCTTTCGACGCGCAAGCGAATCGTTGATCACCGAGATCGCTCACGAGATCAATGCCGGACGGGTTCCCGAAATCCCCGAACCGGACGGAATCACCCGTTCGGATGCTTATTTCTTACGTGTCGATGAGCCGGGCGAAGCGGCCAGCATGGTGGAGAAGCTCGTGGTTGATCAAATTCCCAAACGCTTCGCCCTCCGCGGGTCGCAGATCACTGTTCTCTCTCCGATGAACCAAGGCGAGCTCGGGGTCGTCGCTCTGAACGAAAGGCTCCAAGCCCAGCTCGTTCCACCGACCGAGGGAATTCCGCGAATCAAAGTCGGCAACGTCGAATTTCGGCTCGGTGACCGAGTCTGTCAACGAGTCAATAACTACCAGATTACCGACGGCGGGGTGTTCAACGGAGATCAAGGCGAGGTCATCGGGATCGACGCTGAGAACCGCGGTGTAATCGTCAAGCTGTGGGATGGGCGCGAGATCTCCTATCCAAACGAAGCCCTCTATCAGCTCGATCTCGCATACGCGCTCACAATTCATCGATCGCAGGGCTCGGAGGTTCCTGCGGTCGTCCTCGTGCTGCACGAGTCGCACAGTATTCTCCTCGAGCGCCAACTGCTCTACACCGCGGTCACCCGCGCAAAGAAGCTGCTCCTCATCGTCGGAACGCGAAAGGCACTCGTCCTTGCGACAAAGAAGAGCCGTTCGAAACGGCGCTATACCACACTTACCGAACGCACGATGGATCTGCTCCGATGAAGCTCGGACTCGCACTCGGCGGAGGCGGAGCGAAGGGATTTGCCCATCTCGGCGTGTTGAAGATATTTGAAGAAGCGGGTGTGCGTTTCGATGTCGTCGCAGGCAGCAGTATCGGATCATTCGTCGGAGCGATCTACGCGGGCGGAACGCTCAAGCACTTTGAACGCGAAGTGCTCGATATCAAGCTGACCGACATCCCTCTCCTTCTCAGCCCCGCGTGGTCACTCAGCGGCTTTTTCTCCGGTGAAAACGCGCTCGACATGCTGTTTGCTGTTCTGGAGGCGGAGAACATCGAGGATCTCAAGTTGCCTTTTGCCGCGGTGAGCGTCGATCTGGAGACCTCTCTTCCCGTCGTCTTTCGTTCAGGGAGTCTCAGACACGCAATCCGCTCGAGCATTTCGATCCCGGCAATATTCACGCCGGTTCCCTCAGAGCAGATGCTTCTCGTCGACGGCAGCATGCTCGAACCCGTTCCGATCCACACGGCGAGAGAGCTCGGCGCAGACTTTGTCGTCGCAATCGACCTCTTCGGAAACCGAGGGGTTGCGCTCGAGCCGGATCGCCCGGAGGAACCGAAGAAACCCCGCAGCCTGTTGAACGCCATTCAGCATCTGAAGTCTCTCTCTGCGAAGCTTCCGTGGGGCGAGCGCTTAATCTCCGGTGATGTCAAACCTCGAAGCATTCCGACAGTGGTTGAAATTGTCGAACGCACTCTCGCGGTCAGCCAGCGAACGCTCACTGAATATCGGTTGAAGGAATGTCCCCCCGACGTCTTGGTTCAACCTGCGGTGGGCGACATCGGCTTACTGGACTTTCATCGCGGTGCGCTCGGAATCGAGCGAGGTATGCAAGCGGGACGTGAAGCGCTTCCCCGAGTGCTCGAGGCTCTCGAACACGCAAAAGCTCATGCAGGAGATAGCGGGTCGTAGCGCCGGAGCCAGAGCGAAATTGAACCGGAACTACTTCCCGGTAGAACCGAAACCACCCTGTCCACGCTCGGTGTCCCCAAGAGCGTCCAAGGATTCGACCGCGACGCTGTGCGAACCGGTGAGATGGGGAAGCACAACGCACTGCGCGATCCGATCACCGGGCTGAAAGACAATCGGCTCAGCCCCGAGGTTTCGAAACGCTACCTTCACCTCACCTCGATACGACGCGTCGATCACGCCGGCCGAAGTAATGCCCCCTCGAAGCGCGACACTGCTCCGGTCTCGGATGATTCCGACCCAGCCTTCGGGAATGGCAAGATGAACGCCCGTTTCGATCAGCGCGAAGGCTCCGGGCAAAATAGTGGTCTGGCGAAGTGCTGGAAGATCAAAGCCGGCATCGAGCTCGCGCGGAACGCGGAGCCCGATGCCGGCGCTTTTGGCTTCGTCATTGACGAAGTACTTGAGAACAGCAGGCACAGGCTCTCCCTTAGTTTGGGCGACGCTCCATTGCCTCTTTGCGGCTCAAGCGAATTCGACCTTGTTTGTCGATATCGAGAACCCGAACCGCGACCTCGTCCCCTTCTTTGAGGATATCGGTCACCTGATTCACACGCTCATGCGCAAGCTGAGAGATATGAACCAGCCCTTCCGTTCCCGGCAGAATCTCGACGAATGCGCCGAAATCCATGATCCGCTTCACGACTCCCGTGTAGACCTTTCCGACTTCTGCTTCTTCGGTCAGGCCCATGATGATGTCGATCGCTCGCTTGCTCGCTTCCTGGTCGGAGCTTGCAATGTTGACCGTTCCGTCATCCGAGATGTCGATCTTGACGCCTGTCGTTTCGGTGATTGAGCGAATTGTTTTTCCGCCTGGGCCGATGACATCGCGAATCTTATCTGGGTTGATTTTGATCGTCTTGATTGACGGTGCGTATTTGCTCATCTCGCCACGCGGCTGAGCGATCGCCTTCGCCATTTCACCCAAGATGTGAATTCGCGCTTCTCGAGCTTGCTCGAGCGCTTGCGTCATCGTCTCTCGGGACAGGCCGGTGCACTTGATGTCCATCTGAATCGCGGTGATCCCGGATTTGGTCCCGCAGACCTTGAAGTCCATGTCGCCGAAATGGTCTTCGTCACCGAGGATGTCCGTCAGGACAGCGACCTGGTCGCCTTCTTTGATCAGTCCCATCGCGACTCCGCCGACGGGCTCAGCGATTTTCACGCCGGCATCCATCAGCGACATACTTCCGCCGCAAACAGACGCCATCGAGCTCGAGCCGTTTGACTCGGTGATGTCCGAAACGATTCGGACAACGTACGGGAACTCTTTTCCGGACGGAATCATCGGCCGCAACGCACGCTCGGCCAGAGCACCGTGACCGGTTTCCCGTCGGCCCGTTCCACGAACCATCTTCACCTCGCCCGTCGAGTACGGCGGGAAGTTGTAGTGGAGCATGAACGTCTTCTCGGTTTGTTCGGTCAGAGCGTCAATGCGCTGCGCATCCATCGACGTGCCGAGCGTCGTCGTAACGATCGCCTGAGTCTCCCCACGAGTGAAGAGAGCAGAACCATGCGCGCGTGGGATGACGCCGGTTTCGCACTCGATTGGGCGGACCTGAGTCAACGAGCGTCCATCGATACGCACCTTCTCGCGCACCAGCTTTTCGCGAGAGATCTGGTATGCCAGATCGTGCAGGATGTTTTTCGCTTCCTTTTCACGCTCCGGAAACTCCGCGGCAACGGCCGTCATGACCTCAGTCTTCACCGCATCCATCGCATCGTGGCGCTCGGCTTTGTTCCGAACAGAGAACGCCTTGTCATACTTATCGCCGACAACATCTTTGATGCGGGCAACGAGTGCCGGATCGGCGACCGGCGGAGTGAACTCCTGCTTCTGCTTGCCGACCTTCGCGCGGAGGCGTTCCTGCATCTCGATGATCTTTTGCAGCTCCTGATGACCGAAGTAGAGCGCTTCGAGCACTTCCGCTTCAGGAACCATCTTCGCGCCGCCTTCGACCATCACGATTGCCTCTTTTGTTCCGGCAATCACGAAATCGAGATCAGAGCTCGCGGTCTCCGCTCGCGGCGGGTTTATGACTAGCTTCTCGTTGATACGTCCGACACGAACACCGGCGATCGGACCAAGGAACGGTGCAGAGGAAACGTGAAGCGCCGCGCTGGCTCCGCAGATGGCGAGGACATCCGGGCTGTGGATTCCGTCAGCCGACATTACGGTACAGATGACCTGAACTTCGTCGAGGTAGCCTTCGGGGAAGAGCGGACGAATCGGACGATCGATCAGGCGGCAAACCAGGATCTCCGATTCTGCCGGACGACCTTCTCGCTTGAAGAAGCCGCCGGGAATTCGGCCCGCAGCGTACGCCTTCTCTTGATATTCGACGGTCAGAGGGAAAAAGTCCTGATCCTTACGCGCCGGAGCGGTACAGACAGTCACGAGGATCATCGTATCGCCTTGGCGAACGATCACCGATCCCCCGGCCTGCTTCGCAATCCAACCGCTTTCGATCGATAGATTGCTGCCGTGGAACGAGATCTCCTCGACCACGCGATGTTGTTCACTAAGTTTTTGAGTCATATTTTTCTTTTTGATTAGGGATGAGCGGTTCGCGTTTTGCGACCGAATGTCCGGCGTCGTCATGAGGCCGGCGTCTGCATGAAACCGGCTGGGAAAAAGACAGTTCGGGCAGAGGCTCCGCGCTGTGCTGACTCAGAAGGTGCTCGCAGTGCGATCACATTCTGAGGCAGGCAAACAGCGCAGACCAGGAGACTACTTCCGGATGCCGAGCTGTTGGATGAGATCCCGGTACCCTTGCACGTCACGGCTTCGAACGTAATCGAGCAAGCTGCGACGCTGACCGACGAGCTTCATTAAGCCGCGGCGGGAATGGTGATCCTTTTTGTGCTTCTCGAAGTGTCCCTGCAGCTCATTCACACGAGCAGTGATCAGCGCCACTTGAACGGCAGCTGAACCGGTGTCATTCGCATGACGGGAAAACTTCTTCACAATTTCTGATTTCTGTTCGACTGTTAGAGTCATTGACACTCTCCAATTCCGATTCCAATCGTTTCTTTGGGCGCAAACAATACTATAAGTCTCTCCATTTCACAAACCCTCACTTCATCGCCCAAATGGAGTGGAAGCTGTTGAAATGACGGGCCGATTTCAGTCGGTCGCCACGCTGTTTCCCGGCTCGAGAGAGCGCAGCCCGACGGCATTTCCTACACCTTTGATGGCCTTTACTTCCTCCACCCCAACGAGAAATTCGTGAAAATTGTCCAGGCTGAGCCGTTCCAGCTCACATGCCGACGACACGCTGAATCCCCCACACTCCTCGCGCCGAAGGGATTCCAAGCAACCGCAGGTTCCAATCGCCCGGCCGATGTCACGGGCGAGTGAGCGCACGTACGTTCCTTTTGAGCAGCGGACGAAATACTTGAGGGTATTCGCAGAAACGAACTCAACCTGCAGGGCTGAGATGCTGACCTCCCGTGGAGCATGTTCGACAAGTGTTCCTTCTCGCGCGAGGTCATAGCTCCGCTTTCCGCCGACCTTCAGAGCCGAGTATGCAGGCGGGACCTGACTCAGCGTCCCTGTGAATGAACGATGGATGCGCTCCTCTACCGATTGGCGGGCTTGAGCCGGAAAGCGTGTCGCGATCTCGGCATCCGTCTCGACAATCTGGCCGGTGATATCGTCCGTATCCGTGGCGCATCCTAATCGGATCAGGCCCGAGTAACTTTTCTCGCCATCGAGGAACAGCGAGCTGAGCTTCGTGCCCCGGCCGAGAAGGAGGACGAGCAGGCCCGTTCCCAGCGGATCGAGAGTACCGCCGTGGCCGACCTTCTTGGCATTGAGAGTTCGTTTCACTACCCGCACGACATGTGCGGAGGTGATGCCCTCCGGCTTGTCGATCAGCAGTACACCGTCGATGTCCCGCTTCATTGATCGAGCTCCACAGCGAGGCGTTCGAGAACTTGGCGCTCGACCTCTTCTGCTGTTCCGACCAATTTGCAACCGGCAGCCGCACGATGCCCACCGCCGCCGAACGCTCCTGCGACTCGATTGACATCGAGCGAATCACGTTTGGCGCGCAAGCTCAGCTTCCAACCACCTTCGATCTCACGTTGCAGCACCGCCGCATCCGTCCCACCGAGCCGGCGAGCGAGATCAACCAACCCCTCGGCGTCTTCCGGCAGCGCGCCGCACTCTGACATGATCGTATTGCTGATCGTCATATAAGCCACTCGCCCATCGAGCACTACCTTGAGCGCGTCGAGAGCCGATGCATGAAGCTTCAAAACTCGGAGCGGTTGGGTGAAGTAGAGCTCGTTCGCTATCCGGCCCGGATCGGCACCAGCTTCCACGAGAGCCGCAGCGCATCGAAAAGCCGCTGCGGATGAATTCGAAAAGCAAAATCCGCCGGTGTCATCGAGCAGACCGGCGTAGAGCAGATTCGCGCAGTCCGGAGAGATGCTGGTTCCGAGCATCGGAATGAGACGGCTCACGATTTGCGCGCTTGCAGCAGCCTCTGCATCGATCGAATTCAGATCACCCCAGCAGTCGTTCGAGACGTGATGGTCGATGTTGTAGGTCCGCCGCGCTTTTGCTTGGCACGTCTCGACATGAACGCCCACACGACGCTTCGATGCGGTATCGACGACGACGAAGGCGGCGAACTCTTCACTCGGAACCTCACTTCCGAACGGTACGTTCACCACAAAGGAACGAAGCCGCTCGGGGAGCGGGTCTTGGAGGTGCACAAAGACCCTCTTTTTCAGGCTCATCAGCGCAAGAGCAAGCCCGAACGAAGATCCGATGGCATCGGGATCAGGAGAGACGTGCGTGCTCAACAGCACTGAGTCCTCTTCGAGCAGCTTCTTCGCGATCTCTTCGAGCGGTATGTTGGACACGAGGTACCTCGGTGAAACGAGCGAAGCAGATTACGAAAGCGCCTTTTTCACGAGCGTGTCGATGCGTGACGCATTTTCAAATGAGCTGTCGTAGCGGAAATTGAGCTGGGGAACGTAACGCAGCTCGAGCTCCGACCCGATACGCCGTTTGAGCATATAGGTCGCACCCTTCAGAGCATCATCAATGTCGTGGATGCGAGCATCGGACGGAAACGCCGGCTCCGCCCCAGTCGCATCCGGTGCGGCGCCGAGGGTCAGCACGGACCAATAGATGGTCGCGTGCTTCAGGTCGGGAGACATCTCCGCTGCGGTCAACGTTATGAGCTCGAGCCGCGGATCGGCAAGCTTCCGCACCTCCACAGCCAGAAACGACAGCAGCAGCTCTTCGGTGCGTTGGCGCTTGAAAGACATATCTACCGCTCGCTACGGGCCTAGACCCGCACCTCCTCGACCTTAAAGACTTCGATGATGTCGCCGTTCTTGATGTCGCTGTAGCCTTCGATGCCGACACCGCACTCGTACCCAGCGCTGACCTCGCGGACGTCATCCTTGAATCGTCGGAGACTCGCCATTTTGCCTTCGTAGATCACCTTGCTGTCGCGCAAGAGTCTGACCTGCGCACCGCGAGAGATGACTCCGTCGAGCACATACGAGCCCGCAACCACACCCTGACGTGGGACCTTGAAAGTTTGACGAACCTCCAGCCGTCCGAGAGTCTTCTCTCGAAGCACCGGTGCCCGCATCCCCTTCACGGCGCTGTTCACGGAGTCGACCAAATCGTAGATCACACGTGAATACAGCACCTCGAGACCTTCCGCGTCGACGAGCTGCTGCGCGCGAGCATCAGCGCGAACGTTGAAACCGACCAGAAGCGCCTTCGATGCGCTGGCGAGCTGGACGTCGTTCTCGTTGATTGCGCCGACTCCTTTGTGAATGACTTTAATCTTCACCTCTTCGTTCGAGAGCTGGAGCAGCGCTTCAGTAACGGCTTCGACCGATCCCTGAACATCCGCTTTGACAATCAGCGGAAGCTCTTTCAGGTCAGCGGAGTCGCTGACGAGCTGAGAGAACTTCTCAAGAGTGAGCGCACCGCCCATCGCAGCTGCTCCCTCACCCTTTGCAAGCTCCTTGAGTCGGCGGCCCTGAGAGCGCTGCTCTGCAATGCTCCGTGCTTGTGCCTCTGACTCGAACACGATGAAGTCGTCACCGGAAAGCGGCGTTCCCTGCGCTCCGAGGACCTCCGCCGGAATGCTCGGCCCGGCTTCGTCGATCCGCTTTCCGTCGTCGTCAACCAGAGCTCGCACTTTTCCGAACACAGCTCCCGCAACGAACACGTCGCCTTTTCGCAGGGTTCCGTTCGAGACGAGCACGCTGATCACCGGACCGCGCCCGCGGTCAATCTTCGACTCGACGACAGTTCCCACAGCACGGCGATTAGGATTGGCGCGCAGCTCGAGAATTTCAGCCTGGAGGTGCAAATTCTCGAGAAGGTTATCGATACCTTCTTTCGTGTGCGCCGAGACGTTACAGACGATCGTGGTTCCGCCCCACTCTTCCGGAATCAGTCCGTGCTCAGCCAGCTGGTTGATGATGCGATCTCGATTCGCACCTTCCTTGTCGATCTTGTTGACGGCTACGATGATCGGTACGTTCGCCGCTTTCGCATGGTTGATCGCTTCGATGGTCTGGGGCATGACGCCGTCATCGGCTGCGACAACGAGCACGACAATGTCAGTCACCTTCGCACCGCGACTTCGCATGGCGGTAAACGCTTCGTGACCGGGGGTATCCAAGAACGTCACCGATCCGCCGTGCGGGAGTACGACGTTGTAGGCGCCGATATGCTGGGTAATCCCGCCGAACTCACCTTTGGTCACCGATGTTTTCCGGATCGCGTCGAGCAGCGAAGTTTTTCCGTGGTCGACGTGTCCCATGACCGTAACGACCGGCGGACGGAGAACGAGAGACTCCTCGGTATCGACTTCCGACAGATTCGTGATGAGATCCTCAACGTCCTCATCGGTGTTCTGTGTCGTAAAACCGAATTCAGATGCGACGATGGTAGCGGTCTCGAAATCAATCAGCGTGTTGATCATCGCCATCACGCCGAGCTTCATGAGAACGCCCATGACCTCACCGACTTTCAGGCTCATCTGCTTGGCGAGCTCGCCGACGGAGATATGTCCGGGCACGCGGACGACCTTTTTCGACTGTTTCGTCGGGCCGGCTTCGGGCGATCCGTGTCCGTTCAGACCGTCGCGATCCCCCTTCGTCTTCTTCTTGGTCTTTTTTGTCCGCCAACCGTCGCGCTCGCCGTCGTAATCAAGCAGATCGTTCTTCGAAAGAATCTGCTTCTTCTTGACCTTCTTACCACCCGGCCCGTCGGTATCAGTCCGCTCGACCTTGCCTTTTTTCTTCCGCTTGTTCGCGCCTTCCCCTTCGAACTCCTCTGCGGGCTCCTGTGTTCCTGGCTCAGCGGCGGCCTTCGGCGTCACTGTCACAGTACGCTTCACCGGCACCGGCTTCACCGGGAGCTCGATCTTTCCAAGGACCTTCGGGGCCCGAATATCGTGCCGCTTTCGAACTGCCTCGAGATGTGCCGCGCCCTGCGCGTCATCTGCCGCCGGAGCGGCCTCAGCTTCTTGAGCCGGCTCGCTCTCCTGTACGAGCTGCTCCACCGCAGCTTCCACTTCCGGCTCTTCCGCAAACTCTGTTTCCACCGGGGCAGCCGCTTGCTCCGCCGGCTCTTCCGTAGGCTCTGCTTCTTGAGGAGCCTCCTCTGCTGCCGGCTCCGTTTGCTCCGGGGCCGGCTCCGATTTGGTAGTTTTCGGTCCGAACAATGCGTCTGCTTGACGAAGCGCGGCCTCTCGCGACATGCGCTCTGCGGCGAGATCCGGCGCTAGGGTCGGCAACTCTCGGCTGGCCTGCACACTCGACAGGTCGATCTGACGCGACGGTGGCGGTGTCTCTTCTTCCTCGGCGTCTTCCTTCTTCCGCCGACGGATCACATTCCCACCGAGGCGGCTCTCGGTCAGGAGATGTCCTTCCTTATTCACCTCTCGAACGGAAGGTCCCTTCTCGTTCACTGCGCGTCGGATGACGAACCGGCGGATCTTCTCCGCCTCGTCGTCCGACAGCGAGTTGGAGTGGGACTGCTTGTCGTCCATACCCAACTGCACACAGAGGTCGAGGAGAGCCTTATTCTCGAGGCCCAACTCTTTTGCTAATTCGTATACTCGAATCTTTGACATAGCGTTCAGACTACAATCGTATTTTTCGCTTCGGTGCTCGCTCGCCATTTCGGGCCGAGCTCGGCACCCCGTTATTGTTTGCTCGGGTGTTTCGCCCGAGCAGCTCTTTTGATTCGTCGCTGAGTCCAGCGATACGGGCGCTTTTTTTCCGGCCCTCTCCCGACCTCCCGGATCGGCTCGGTGTCTCCGTCGTCACCTTCCCGAGCGCAGCAGTATTCAGCGTTTCCGCGGAACCTGGTGCAGCACCCGTTTTCTGCTCAGGCCCACGCTTTGCCAGCGCTCGCATGAAGCCGGAGACAAGCAGCTTCTCGAGCTGTCGGTTGCCGAGGCAATCCGTGCGACCCGGGCTATTCGCCCAGTGCGCATACAGTCCCCTCCCCGGCAGCCTCCGTTCCGGATCGGCCTCGATCACTGCCGAAGCCTGATCCGAACCGAGCGTTCCGGGAGCAAAGCGAAGAGCAAACCGCATCAGCGAAGCTTGCTCATCTGCTTTGCGACAAACAACACAGGTCCGCCGCGGCACCGCGCTGCTTCGCCCTAGTTACTTGTGCTCTGCGGCGACGGACGCTGAACCCGCAGAAACGCTTCGGTAGCGCTGCAGATAATTCCAGCCTCTTGGGCGTCCAACCCCGTCACTTCGCACAGCTCTTCTTGGCTCACTGCCGCCAAGGACTGAATGTTTTCGTATCCGTTTTGGACGAGCACGGCTCGGAGATGCTCCGGAAGCACGAGCTGATCGATATCGGTGATTCGCCGATCCGGATCGAAGTCGCCATCCTCAGGATCGATGTCACCGAGAGTGGCAGCGAGCTCTTTCGAACCCTGATGAATCTGCTGTGCCCGGTCAGGGTCGAGCCCTTCGATCGCCACAAGGTCCTCGAGCGAAGCTTGAGATACCTCTTGGACGCTTCGATAGCCTTCCTGATAGAGCAGCTCGGATTCGCCGAAGCCGATACCCGGTATCGATTCGAGCGCCTTCCGTGCGCGCTTTGATTCCTCTTCCGCTACAGATTCGCTGCGGACGTCGATGCGCCAGCCGGTGAGCTTCGAGGCGAGCTTTACGTTTTGACCGCGGCGTCCGATTGCCAGCGAGAGCTGATCGTCAGCGACGACGAGCTCCATTGCGTGCTCCTCTTCATCCACCACGACGCGAACAACTTCAGCAGGAGCGAGCGCTCGAGCGACGAAGCTCGGCGAGTCCGGCGTCCACGTCACAATGTCGATCCGTTCTCCGCGGAGCTCGGACACCACCGCTTGAACGCGAGTTCCCTTGATACCGACGCAGGCTCCAACCGGGTCGACGTTCGGATCGTTCGAATACACCGCGATCTTCGCGCGTTCCCCCGGCTCGCGGGCAACGCTCTTAATCTCGACGATACCTTCGCTGATCTCCGGCACACCGAGCTCGAAGAGCTTCCGCATGAATTCCGGATGGCTGCGAGTCAGAACGAGCTGAGGTCCGCGGCTCACCGGGTAAATATCGAGGATCATCGCGCGAATGCGATCGCCCTGCCGATATCGCTCTCGTTGGATCTGTTCCCGAATCGGAAGCACTGCATCCGTGCGGCCCAAATTGACGATCAGATTGCCGCGCTCAAAACGCTGAACGATACCGTTAACGATTTCGCCCTTCCGATCGCGATATTCATTGTAGATGATGTCCCGTTCGGCATCGCGCAGCTTCTGCACGATGACCTGCTTCGCCGTTTGCGCGGCAATCCGACCGAGCTCATCCGAGCTGAGCTTCCGTCCGAGCTCGTCGCCGATCTCGCAATCGGGGTCGAATTCGAGGCGAGCGTCTTCGAGCGTGATCTGAGTGACAGGATCTTGGACATGGTCCACTACGATTCGAAATTCGTGGATCTCAATCTCACCGAGCTCAGTGTTGTAGGTCGCTTCCAAGTTCAGATTGTGACCGTAGTGCTTCTTTGCCGCGCTGAGCACTGCTGACTCGAGGGCATCGATGAGCACTTGCTTATTGATACCCTTGTCGCGTCCGACCTGATTGATGATCTGATCTAAATCAAACTTAATACCCATGTTCCTCTTACCAACAAAATTCCTGTGCGATAGCTCATGCGATGTCGCCTTCGGGGCGATGCAAAAACCGTCTTCGATGTTCGCTCCGAGGAGCGATCACTTCTCCCTAAAACTTGAAATCCACCTGCGCGCGTTTCACGCTGTCCACCGGAAGCTCGAATCGCTCGGACGTTGCTTCGTCACAAACGGTCAGCGTGCTGCCTTCGAACTTCTCGAGTTGACCAACGAGCGTGCTCAGCTTTCGGCCTTCAGCCCCCTGCGCTTCATGCTCAGGCTGGAGGACTACCTTCACGCGCTCTCCTACAGCGCCCTGAAAATGTTCCGGGAGCCGCAGGTTCCTGTTCACTCCCGGCGAGGAGACATCAATCTCCGGCTCGGGCGTCAATCCGTACTTCTTGCCTTCCGCTTGAAAGACAATCATCAGACGCCGGCAGACTCTGCTACAGTCTCCACTCGAGACATTCTTCCGTCCCGGCCCGGGTTGTGAGTCCTTCGCCGCGAGCGCAACTCGAAGATTCCCCGGTGTGAGCAGCTCTGCGTCGTACAACTCGGCGCCTTCGTCGGCCGCCACTCCGGAGAGCAGCGCCCAGAGAGCGTTATCTTTTTGTAAAAAACTCATACTTCTTCACTCCGCCACATCGAGGCGGCCTCGCTCGTTCCGTTCAGCTGCCCAGCAACCGACCACGAGCTCTCTCAACAAAGCCACCCCGAAAGCTCAGCCCCAAAAAGCAGACGCCCCCGCGAGCGGACCCGCGCTTCGGGCCCTGCTCCGGATGGACTCCTGTCGTGGTGATGAACAGCAACGCCGTTCAAAACCCTCCGAACCTAACTTGCAGGAAAACTACTTTCCCGCTGAATTACGCTGATGTCCGTTCGATCTGCGGTCTCCAGCAATCAGCGGAGCCCGAACTGTGTAAATCGCAAACGGCCAAACAAGGAGTTTACAGGGAAGGCCCTACAAGGACGCCTCGCAGAATGATCTGCGGTCCTCCCCGATTTTGCACCGTGACAGAGCATTTTTGGGCCCTGACACTGCGCTCCGATTCTGCTGCGTGATTCTCTTTCCGTCGGGTTCGGCCTCTTCGCAAGCTCAAGGCCCACAAAAGAAAACCCGCATCGAGAGAAATCAGCGACCGCAAGATCTGAAAAAACGAGGCTGACTAAAGGACAAAAATCGCCTGTAGTGCGGAGAATATAACACCGATTCCTCGAGACTTCAACTGAAAAATGAGCACAGAATCGGTGAGTTAACTGGGAAAGTCTCCCAGGACAATCGGCTGGGACAATGCACTGGGACAATCGGCCTTTTCGCCATTCTGCCCGTCTGCTCTGCTCCTCCGTTGGTTCGTCAGCTCGAACGGAAGTTGCAGAAGAAGGCTCCGGGAAGAAATCGCTTTTGCGCGCTCACGTCGCCGCCGCGCCTGGACCGAGCACGGCTCAAAATCGCCGCTCGTTCGGACTCACTTTAGTTCGTCAGAGCGTGAGCGAACGTCTCGCCGAAGAATGCCACCGCGGCAAGCAGGAAAAAGGACTTGATGAAGAGCTTTTCTACGTAAACATTGATTTGATACATGACCACACCACACCCGCTAAGTTGAGAAACACTGTCCACCCCAACACAACCACTCGAACCGCGACAGTATTTACACCACTGAATCAACGGGATCAAGAGTGTTGCTTCATTTCCCGAGGCATGACGGGTAGTTGCGCCACCAAAACGATCTATTTCACTCAGGTATCGCCATATTTCGGCCTGACTTGAGCAGGTCGCTCAGCTCCGCCGCAACCACCGAGGGGGAGTGAAACTCAAGCGCATACTGCCGACCTCCTTCACTAAGCGCATCGCGCGTCGGTTGATCGAGGCTAAGGAGCGCTTGCCGCAAGTGGTCCGCAAAATCCGCGCCCGGAAGAATCTTGAGGCAGACGCTTCCCGGTAGGAGCGCGCTATCCGAGTAGTCGTTCACCAAAACCGCGCATCCCGACCACAAACTCTGTTGCAAGTACGGCCCGCAATCGCCATACGCGGAATGATGGAAGTGAAACGCGGCCTCTGCTGTTGCAAGAAGCTCCGACCACAAGCGCAAAGATCGTCCACCGAGCACTTTGCCGGGAACAGAGCGTTCGGCGAGCATCGCACGTGCGGCGGAAATCTCGTCGTCAGCTACGAGCCAGACGAGATCGAGCCCAAGCTCACCCACTACGGGAATCACGAGATGCATCTGATCCTCAACAAGAGGAGTGGCCGCGGTCACGAATCGACGAGCCTCTCGCGTCGGGCGAGTTTCTCCCGGACGCACGGCATAGGGAAGATAGATCGACTGCCCTCCGCCCTCCTCCCGGTGGCAACGGCGATTCCATTCGCCAACGTTTCTTTCGCTTGAGAATGCAAGGACCCCTGGTCCCTGAAGCGGCTCCGAAAACAAGAGCCCCCCCGAACGACGATGGAGATCATGGGCCCACACAAGGGAAGCTCCAGACGCAGAAGGTCCAAGAAGGCATTCAGCGTCAGGGCTGTCCTCCACCTGAAGAACCACGTGATCAAACGGGCCTCGTCCGTTCAACTCGGACAGCGGCAAAACATCTTTGCTCCCCGTATCGAGCACGAGTGTCCCGGGAGACTGAGAGAATAAGGTGACACGGAAGTGATCGGCGAGAAACGGTACGAGCGCGTCTGTGACCGAGGCGGATTTTTCGCCCAGGCAGCTTCCGGCACCGTTCACGTGCACCGAGGAGCACCACGCAAGGGTCGGAAGCTCACTGCTATTTCGTCGGAACTTCAGCAATGACACAGTAATCCTGAAACCCGTAGAGGAGGTCATTGAGCTGCGCGGTATTACGATTGATGACGTCGAGCAACTCGTTCCATCGGGGGGTCATAAAATCGGCGTGTGGGATACGGCTGAGGAGCACTTCTTTCGGGAAAGGCGACAGCTTCCGAACTTCGCGAACGGAGAGTCCTGCGAGCTCCAAAAGGAATCGCATCGTGTCCGGATGGATCGGAGCCGCGTGCGTTGGATCCCGAAAATAGTTCTGAGTCAGGGCGACGATCGAGCCGCTGAAGATGGTCTCAAATACCAAACGCCCACCCGGCGCAAGAGTTCGACGCGCTTCAGCGATGAGATCTTTTAATACCGGATATGGGAGATGCTCCACTACCTGGACCGCGATAATTCCACCGAGCGACGCATCTGGGAGTCCTCGGAGATGGTGCAGAGCGTCGGCGTAACGAACGTCGAGCCCCGCATCTTTCGAGCGCTCAACCATCGCTTGATCGACGTCAATCCCGTAGCTCTGAATTCCGCGGTCGCGGAAGAGCCGTTGCAGCTCGCCTCTTCCCGCTCCAATTTCGAGCACCGGATGCGCAAGCCCGAGGAACAGATCAGGATAGAGCGACAGCTTCTGGGCGATGGCCGCTTCGCTGCCGCGATAGCGGTTCTCGAGCAGCAGGTAAGAATAGTCGACCGGTCCAATCGTGCTGGCGGCACTCTCACTTGCTGCGCTGTTCGCGTTCTCCGCCGCCTCAGCGTTGTGAACCCGTTTCTGTGAGCTGAGCTGAGCAAGGATTCGCTCCATTCCGCGAACAACGGAATCGAGCGTTTCGAGCTGAAACTTGTTTTCGGCAGTTTCACGCTGGAGGACACCGAGCGATTCGTGCATCGAGCGGACGAGTGAGTCGAGTCTCGCGAGCATCCGCTGCTCGGCAGCGTACACAGAGCCGTCGCGGGAATCTTCCAACCGCAGCAACGCAACCTGCAGCCGGTCCTGGACGGCATTCAAATGGCGGACGAGCTGAGCGTTGAATTCGAGCTGCGCTGTGAAATAGTCCCCAAGGAGGAACAATCGGATCCGGCGCTTCAACCGCTCGACTCCTCCCTTGAAACCCGAAGGGAGCGAAGCTTCCCCAACCGACCCCGGAAACTGAAAGCTCCGGTTGAGGTGACCGAGCTCCGGCGAGCTGAGAGCCTGAAGCGCGCTTTCGCTCGCGACAGCACTGGATTCCGGAGATTTCGTCTTCGTGTCTGCTTGGGTCATACGTGGCGCAGTAATTACCACAGTTTTTCTGCTTTGTGAAAACGAAAGCAAGAAGTGCGTCAGCAGCTCGAAAATGCCCGATGAGTCTCAGCGTAGCGGAGGGCATCCTCCCCAAGCGACTGCACGGTCGGATGCGTCGCAACAAACGCGATGGGAAACTGCTGCTCTTCGGCAGTCCGCGCAGTTTCCGGACCGAGGACGGCGGCAGCCGGAATGACACTTTCATGCGGAACAATCGCGGATGCTACCGATGCCCAGGCGCGGACGGCCTCGGAGCTGGTAAAAAGCAGCATCCAGTTCCGGCCGTCACCTTCTTTTCGAAGGGAATCAAGCTCCGCGAATGAAGGCTCTCTTCGGACAGGCCGATAGATGCTCAGCGCATGAAGCTCCGCTGACGCGTCGCGGAGGATCGTCGGAAGCTCATCTGAAGCGAGTGCTCCACGAAGCAGCGCTATCTTTGGTTTCCTCACGACTCGTTGAAGCAGATCGCTCAGCTCTTCGCCCAATCCGCGCGAGGTCGCTTCTCCGGCCACAAAGTGGGGATCTCTGAACGCGTGTTTCACCGCGTCAGCGGTTTTCCTGCCAACCGCCGCCAGATTGAATGCTCCTGAGCTCAGTGCGTCCAACAGCTCGCGATTGCCCGGCTGTTTGCAGAACGATGCTGTGAAGCGCACACCGTTCGCACTGGTAAATACCACCCAATCGCCTTGGCCAAGCTCGGCAAGTACGCCTGGAAGCTCCTCGAGGTCTTTCGTCGGTTCGAGAGCGAGAAGCGGAAGGTCATAGACAGCCGCCCCCTTGGCGCGGAGGAGTCCGCTCAGCGAAGGCGCTCCTTCCTTGGGTTCCAGGATGTCTTGTGGGACAACCGGCCGAGTGTTGATGAAGAACCAATCACCGATCATCGTTCGTGAGCGCACTCTCGAAGATGAACTCTCGCAGAGCGCCGGTGCGATCATGTTTATCGCGCAGGATGCTGCTCGGCAGGACTCGTTGCTCTGGAAGGCCCAGCTCCGCGCTCATCTTTTTCATCGCTGAGCGCAGCTCATTCTGTGAGAGCTTATCGCACTTCGTCAGCACAACGACCAAATTCCCCTCCCGACCGATCTCGGCGATATAGCGCTCTTCCTCACCGGGGCTGCGCCGAGAGTCGATCAGCAAGAGAACCATCTGAAGGTTCTCACGGTCCAGCACGTAGGAACCGATCATTTCCGACCAGCGCCTTCGGGTCGCCTTGTCGATCACCGCATAGCCGTAGCCCGGCAAATCGACGAAGTGGCATGGGATGCGCTTTTTTTCAGCTTCGAACTCGAGCCGGTAGAAGTTGAAGGTCTGAGTTCGACCGGGGGTTTTGCTGACACGCGCAAGAGCTTTCCGCTCACACAGGGCGTTCAGCAGCGACGATTTCCCGACGTTCGAACGACCCAGGAAAGCGATCTCCGGTAGCTCTCCTCGAGGAAGCGACTTGAAATCGGGCAACGATTTCTCGAACTCAGCCTTTACGATCCGAAGCTCGTTTTTTGCTGGAGCTCGACGCGGCGATTCGCCACCCGAGCTCGAGCGAGCGGCATTCTTCTGCGGCACTGGGGGACGTGCCGGCGGCTTACGCGTCATGACCAGAGTCCTCCAGGCCTACGCCGCCGAAACGCCGTGCTTCTGTCGCAGCTCTGCAAGCTCCGAGCGCAACGCTGATAGCTCTTTCCGCTGCTTGCGCTGCTCGAAGGACGTAGCGACAACCATGGCTGCGATGCACAGCCAGATCGCTCCGTATCCCCAAAAAAGATGCAGGTAGCTATTGGTTTCCGACGCGGACATGCTCATTCAACTCCCAACGAAGGTTTCTGATCTCTCGTGTCACCGCGTTTCTCTCGGCGGCAAGAAGAAGCCTCACAGCGTTCACCGCCCACAGCCAAAGCGCAACCAGCAGAAGCGACACGATGGAAAGTATCAAGGCATATTTGAAGCTCGGATCGGCAAGACCCTGACGGGCGATGACCTGTGGATGCGCCTGCTCATGCTCGTTCAACAAGCGTATCGAGAAGATCACCACCGGTACGAAAACGGCGGAGACAATACCGAGCACCGCAAGAAAGTTTCGCTGCCCCGGGTGCTCGGCGGCGAAAGACCCAAGCAGGAGATACCCTCCGAGGATCAACCACAAAACGAGCGACGACGCCAAACGAGGCTCCCAGCGCCACCAAACATTCCAGGCCGAGTGGGCCCAGATCATTCCGGTCACAAGCACGATCGAACAGAAGAGAAACGCAACGCTCGCCGCCGACTGCGCCAACACGCTCCAACCGTCCTGCCGAGTCACGAGATAAAATGCGCTTCCGACCAGCATGAGAGCGATCATCCCGTAGGAAGTCACAGCCGAACCGACGTGGAAATAAAAAATGCGTTGGACCGCTCCCATCTCTTGCTCGTCCGGGACAACCAAGAACACCACGGCGAGCGCGGTCATCACGGACAAGACGGCCGCAAGAGGCAGCACCGCCCGGAACCATCGATTCCCGAGCAGCGTATCCAGGCTGATGAAACGTTCAATGGTCATTACTGCTCACGTACTGCGTATTCGAAAAGGATAACCGCAAGAGTGAATGAAATTACATCAAACCCTGCGACAAGTAAAAACCAAAATCCCCCGTAATGGATCCCGCCGGTCGAGAGTATTTCTCGCGTAACGAGCACCGCGCCGCTGAGGAGCGGCAAACTAAGCGGAAACAGAAGGAGCGGAAGAATGATGTCACGGCCCGGAAGACATGCAGCCATCGATGCCAGCAAAGTCCCGAGGGCGACAAATCCGAAAGTCACCGCGGCAGAAAGGCTCAGAAGCGGCCCACAGGAGGCGAAGAGGTCGACACCGAAAAGTGTCCCAAACGACGTCAGCACGAAAGCTTGGAGCAGAAGCAGAAAGACAAAGCCGCTGATGCATTTCGAGAGATAGACGAGCGCGGGATCGACCGGGCTCAGCAATAATCCTTCAAGTGCTCCGACCTCGCGCTCGAGCACAAAGCCGTAGTTGAGGCTGGTCGCTCCGCAGAAAAAGAAGATAGTCCAGACCACGCCCGGAGTGAGAGATCGAAGCTCCTCGGCTCCATACCCGATCTGCCGAAAAGCGAAGCTGGCGAGCACAACCAGAACGAGAGCGAACAGAAAGACTGCAGCCAGCCACTCTTTCGCACGAATGAGGCAACGGATATCTTTTCGGAGAAGCGTCAGCATGAATCGGCTCCAACCACAGCTTCGAATGAAAACCCCGCGAGCTCGCCCCTGCTGAGGCTGCGCACCACGCGTCCGTCGCGGAGAAGTATTGCTCTATCCGCGAGCGCCTGAACGAGATCCTCCTCGTGACTGGAAACGACGAGAGTCGTTCCGAAAGCCTTCTGTTTGCGGAGCACGACCAGGAGATCTCGCTTTGCAGCCACGTCCAAGTGAGTAAACGGTTCGTCAAGCAAGAGCAGCTTCGGGAAATGGAGGAGAGCACGTGCGAGAGCTGCTTTGCGAATGATGCCCTGCGAGCACTCTTTCAAGCGCTTGTTCCGATGAGCATCTAAACCGAAATCGGTGATGAGCTCGTTCGTGCGAGCCTCCTTGCGGTCGACGCCATACATCGCGGCGAAAAACAGCAGCGATTCTTCAATCGAAAAATCTTTGTAGAGCTGCGGCTGCGCCCCTGCATATCCGATGGCGGAGCGTAGCGCCGGTCCCCTTCGCCGGGCCTGTTCCCCCAAGAGCCGCAGCTCCCCTTCGGTCGGTGCGAGCACTCCGGCGAGAATCGAAAGAAGTGTCGATTTGCCGGCTCCGTTCCCACCGAGACAGAAGAAAGCCTCGCCGGGCGCAGCAGTGAAGCTCACGTTGTCGAGCGCGACCGTCCGACCGAAGAATCGTGAGAGCCCACGTACTTCGATTGCCGGAGTGTGCTGCTCGCCTGCCAAGGACGCCGCCGCCTCAACGTTGGTGTTTTCGCGGAACGGCTGGGATGACCGTGGCGCGACCGGCGGTCCGCGGTCCCGCCGTTTCACCTTCGAGTGAGTCGATCGACGAGAGCAGCTCCGCAGCTTCATCCGTCAGCTCGTCCTTCGCTCTTTCGTATTCCGGCTGGTCCAGCCGGGCGGTAAGGAAATCTGCTTCGAGGTCATCAAGAGCATCGAGCATCGTCTCTTTTTTGAGCTTGAGCTCAGTCAGCGAGTCGCGCTTTCTCGCGGCAAGAACATCCTCAGGTGCTTCCTGCAGCTCGAAAAATGGTGCGAGAATGACCCAACTACAGAACAGCGCGAGGAAGAAGCTGAGCGCTATGAGAATCAATCCGGGGAGCGTCATACGGCAGGCACCTTTCCATATTCGCGCTCGGTCACATCCTTCGCGAGGCTTTCAATCACATTCGGCACGAGCACGGTGATCGTACCGCCGAGGACGATCAAGCCTCCGATCCACAGCCAGATCTGGAGCGGGTTGACGAACACCTTGAACATGGCCGGGACCTTCGACGGATCAAATTGCGAGCCCTGAGGTAAGCCCCGCGTATCAGAGCCGGCAAGCGCGAGGTAGAGATCCTCCCGCGGAGTCATTCGGATATCGACCTCTGTGGTCGTTTCCTGATTTCGCGCGTAAAGCCGACGCTCGGGAGAGAGATAGCCGAGTATCGCTCCACTGTCGGCGTTCATCACTTTTACCCGAGATACGAGCGCAATGTAGTTCGCGGCTGTTTGCTCCCGAAGCGACTCGAGCTCGAGCTCGTAGCGGCCGACTTTCGTCTTCTCACCGACCGCCAGCGTAATGTCCTTCTCAATCTTGTAAGCCATGGAAGCAGTGATGGCGACCGCCATTACGCCGATTCCTGCGTGAACCAGAAGCCCGCCATAGCGCCGCGGCTTGCGCTTCACAAGTTGCACCATACCCGTGCCGAGCCCTTCCGAAGTAAGCTGCCGCCGAACGGTCACACCTCTCCGGATCTCAGCCTCGATCGTTGCCATGACAAAGAGAACGAGGCCGAACGCGATGGCAGCACTGACCCGGCTCGGATCAAGCCAAAGGAAAAGAATCGTCAGTGCACCGCCTGCGAGCAGAGGACGCGCAAAAGTCTTGAGGAGGACCCTGCCGCTCGTCCGGCGCCAGGCGATGAGCGGGCCCACCCCCATTAGAAAGATTAGGATCAGAAAGAGCGGAACGTTTACCGCATTGAAAAACGGAGGGCCGACAACGCTCTTCTCCCCTGTTGCCCACTCGCTGAACACAGGGAACATCACCCCCCAGAACGTAGCGAAGCAGATCCCGAGCAGCGCCAGATTGTTGAAAAGGAATGCCGCCTCACGCGAAAGAAAACTCTCGAGACGACGTTCCGGACGCAGCTCGCCCCATCGCTTGTATACAAGCACGAGTGTCGTCAGAACGACGACGCCGATGTACACAAGAAAGATCCATCCGACGTCGGTTTCCGCAAATGCGTGCACGCTCTGAACGACGCCCGACCGCGTAAGGAAGGTGCCGAAGACGGAGAGCACATAGGTCATAACTGACAAGCTCACATTCCAAACCTTGAGCATGCCTTTGCGCTCTTGGACCATCACGGAGTGGAGGAACGCGGTTCCTGTCAGCCAAGGCAGAAAGGACGCATTCTCCACCGGATCCCACGCCCAAAATCCGCCCCATCCGAGCTCGATATAAGCCCAGTTACCGCCGAGGATAATCCCGCAGGTCAGAAAAGCCCAGGCGACAAGAGTCCAGCGCCGAGTCAAGCGAATCCACTGATCGCCCAACGTTCCACTGAAGAGCGCAGCGAGACAGAACGCCGCCGGTACGAGAAATCCGGTGAACCCGGAATACAGCATCGGCGGATGGATCAGCATCGATGGGTTCTGCAGCAGCGGATTCAGACCGTTACCGTCATCGATCATCGCGTTCGGCGGGACCACGCGGAAGGGATTGGTCAGAAAGACAACGACGAGAAGGAAGAAGTTGCTCGCCGCGCTGAGCACAGGAGTCACCCACTTCGAGAGATCCCGAGGCACCACCGAATAGCGTCGGACAACGAGCGCGGCGAAAACCGTTGTCAGCGTCGCCCAGAGCAGCATGGATCCGTCCATACCGCCCCACACCGCCGAGATAAGGTAGTACCACGGCATGTCGTTGTTCGAAGTCTGCCAGACATAGAGGTAATGGTAGTCGTGATTGATGAACGCGCCCGCCAGTGAGCCGAAGGAGAGCACGGCGAACAAGCACGTGAGGTACACGGCGTTCGCCGCCGAGCGGATCAGCGCGGCATTGTTCCGCCGAGCTCCGACAACTCCACCGATGAAGCCGTAGAGCGACGTCAGCCAACAGGAGATAAGGGCAAAGTGACCGAAATCAATCATCGAATGCTATTCCAAACTAGGGTGGCACCGGCGGCACACGAGCCGCCAGTCGAGCCGTTGCACGCTTTCTTTATCAATGGTTGGCGGAAATGGCGAGAGTCAGAACGCTCGACCGACGCGGCTACGGACGAGCCTCGTGCTTTTCACCCGGTTTGGGAGGCGCATACTTGGAGGGACACTGAGTTACTAGGTTTTTCGCTATGAACTGGTGTCCATCGAAGTTACCTTCGAGAATCACGTCACGCCCTGCCTTCAGCATGTCAGGCATCGTACCCGCGTAGACCACCGGAAGCTCCTCGGTATGCGGCTCGGGGATGTCGCGAACCACGAAGTGAAGCTTGCGGACGGTATCTTGGTCGTAATCTATCGGCGCGTCAGCGACTCGGGCACCCAAACGGATGTTCGATTTTGCATCACCGGCGGCCATCAGCTCATGTACGGTCACGACAGACTTAGCCGTCGCAGTCACCGCCGAATAGATGAGCAGCCCGACAGTCAGACACACGACTAAGATCGCAATTCCAAAACGCACGGGGTCAGGTTCTCCTATTCAAGTGAGCTCACAACTCGAATCCCGAGCGTGCGCTTGAGATTTTTCAGCTTCGAAAGAATATGATCGTTCATCCAGGAATTGTCCCACCACTCGATAGGCCGCACCGGTACACCGTGCATCCGCGTTTCAAAAGTGAGCGTCGGGACGAATGCAAGGCCGCTGTCGCCCGCCCTCCCGACGACGTCACCCCGCTCCACCCGATCGCCTTCGAGACGAGACATAGACTCAAGATGCTCATAGAGACTGGTGAGACCGAATCCATGATCAATAACGATCGTTTTCCCGTACGGCCCAAGCTGATCCGCAAAAATTACGATTCCTCTGTTCGCCGCACGAACATCGGTGTCGGCACCGACCAGAAAGCTGACTCCGTTCTCGACATTCTCGCCGATCGGAAGGTCGCCGAGCTTGTACGTGACCCGTTCGCCGAAGGAACGAATCTCCCGACCCGAGAATCGAGCGAACGCTCCTTCCCAAAAGCGCTCCGATTTCGGTTTTCCGAAGATCGGACGGAGCCCGCGCTCGATGAGCTCACGATATTCCCGATTCACCTGATGAAAGCGCTCGATGCGCTCCTCATCGGTCCCGCTCGGAAGGACTTTGCCGGGCATCTCACCCTCGAGCGCGGCTTTGCGGCCGACATACTCTTCGTACAAA
This sequence comes from Bdellovibrionota bacterium, assembly GCA_046328905.1. GTDB lineage: Bacteria > Bdellovibrionota_C > UBA2361 > SZUA-149 > CAZDWZ01 > JAXLVP01. The sequence continues at coordinate 215,634 of JAXLVP010000001.1, read as the reverse complement.
CCGTCGATCCGCGCGCTCAGCAGATCGGGAGACACGGCGACTGCGGACTGCTTGGTTCCGATCTCCGCAATCCGGTAACTCACCGGAGCGGTGGAAATGTTCCCCACAGCATCGCGGGCGAAAAGTTGAATCTGTTCCTTGGAAGTATCGAACCCACGCGGAACCGGAAAGAAGACGCAATAGATGTCCTTGAAATTCTCGAAATCGGAATCAAAGTTCTTCACCGGGAAGCCGGGGTAAAGAGAGCTTCCTACGGTCACACCGCTGAACGTGTCTACCGGCTCTCGAAGGCGATAGAGCACCATCTCGGTTCCGCCTCTGACGGCGTTGTGCTGGTCCGGAAATGCGGAGATCTCCGGCTTGGTATAGTCGACTCGGAGACTGACGTTGGCGTGAGCCCCATTGCTCCAAAAGCTCCGGTCGAAGACAGAGATCATCAGCTTCGCATCGCCTTCTTTGATCCCGAGCTTCTTGCCGTCGATCGTCAGCTTGATGTCTTTGTTTCGAATACGAACCGGATAGGACTCTTTCAAAACGGTTTCATCGTGTCCCGGTTGGACCAACTTGACGACGATCTCATCGAGTCCGGAATGACGATCCTGCACAGAGAACGAGATCTCTGTCGGCTCGAGGCCGAGTCCGACAGGCGGCTTTTTCAGATCGATCGTCGGCGGCTCGCGCTCGACGATGTTCTGGTAGAAGTCGCCCCACCCGGTCAAAGAGAACGGTATCGCAGCCGCAATGACAAAAACAGCGATGATTTTGAGCACTGAGCCGACGCGAGAGCGCCGCGGCTGAAGCACGGGTGCTACGCCCGAACCAAACTTTCCATATCCCTGTTGCTCGTCAGTCATGTCGCTGCGTTCACTCGAGGCCGATATCGACCTCACCCTCCTCGCCCAGATTCAAAGTCTCGCGGAGATAGACCTTCAACCGGTCTTTCAACCGGTTCTCGATCTGTCGAATCCGTTCACGGCTCAGTCCGAATTCGTCGGCAACCTGCTGCAATGTCGCCGGGTCTTCAGTGAACAGCCGCCGGTCGATTATAGCTTTTTCCTTCGCATCAAGCTCCGACTTAAATTTCTCGACCGCTTCTCGGAGCGCTTCGGAAAACTGCTCCCGAACCACGAGCTGCTCCGCATTTTCGGCAGTGTCAGGGAGAATCCCGTGCAGGTCGGCAGAATCGTCGGTGCCTCGAACGGTCGCGTCGACGCTCAAGTCCGGTAGCGCAAGCCGCTGCTCCATTTCGATAACCTCGGACTCCTTCACCTTCAGGCGGTCGGCAAGGAGCTTCGCTTCAGGAACAAATCCCTCGGCCTCCAAACGGTCTTTCTCCTTCTGGAGATTGAAGAACAACTTTCTTTGAGCTTGAGTCGTGCCGATCTTGACCAAACGCAGGTTGTTAATCAGATAACGCAACATGTAGGCGCGAATCCAATACACCGCATATGACGGGAACCGGATGCCGCGAAACGGATCATATTGTTTGACCGCCTCGAGCAGCCCGATGTTGCCCTCTTGGACCAGATCGAGAACGTTCTGCACGTTCCGCTGGTACTCCCGGGCGATCATGACGACGAGTCTCAAGTTCGCCAGCACGAGCTTGTATGCGGCCCGTTGGTCGCTGTTTTGAAAATATCGGACAGCGAGGTCATGCTCCTCTTCGCGAGTGAGCACGGGCAGATGGCGGATCTCTGCAAGGTAACGTTGCAGCGGGTCGACCGGGACGATTTCAGTTCCGGACCCTTCCAGCGGAGTATCAAACGCGGCATCGCTCTCAGTGACATCGAGAGCCGGTAGATGCCCACCCTCCGGGAACACATCCTCACCATCGAGCTCAGCCGACTCGACGGCCGCTGTGCTGTTGAGATCGTCAACGCGATCTTCGTCGAGCGCAGGCGGCTCGACCGCGGGAGCTGGTTCAGTAGCTTGCCGAGCGGAGCGTTTCTTGCGCTTCGAGGAATCTGCAGTTTGCTTTGGCATTGACGATTTAAACTTTATCCATCGCTCGAAGGAGCTGGAGCTGGCCGAGGAGCACATCGACTGCGGTTTCAACCCGCAGCACTCTATGACCTAAGCGGAAAGATTGGAAACCCAATTCTTCGAAGGCAGCCACCTCCACATCTATCCATCCACCCTCAGGGCCTACGGCGATTGCAACTGACGCGTTCCCGTCGCGACGCGTGTTTCTCGGCGAGCCTGAGACCACCTCGGCGAGCCCAACGACCGCGCTCGGATGCGGAAGCAGCCTTACATCACAGCGCGAAACGTCTTCCGCGAGGAGCGCTCGCTCTTCTGCGCCCGGCTTGCTTCGGGACCCCGGGCGGCAGCGTGGCAACACAGTAACTTCAGGAAGACTGGTACCACCTGCTTGCTCCAGACCTAATATCAATTCTTCTCGTATCCTGTCAGGACGTAGCACAGGCGAGCTGAAGTAGGCTTTCTCGACGCGCACGGCGCCGATGAGCAAAATGCGCGACACTCCGATTGCCGCAGCGCTTTGCAGCACCTTTTTGATTGTCTGCGGCCGAGGTGTAGCCAAAATGAGCGTCACGTCCAGCTCCTTGGGCACAACTCTGCTAAGCGGCTGTAGATCCAAGGTTACTTTTCCATCGGCGGCATCGCGCACGACGGCATCGCCGAGGTTCCCGTTCAGCTTACCAACCCGAACTGTCTTCCCGGGCTCGACTCGCAACACGTCTATCAGATGCGCTGCTCGACGACCGTTCACCTGCAAGCGTCCAGCTTGGTCGAGGTCTGTGTCATCGAAGATTAAAAAATTCATTGGCTCTAAGTTGGCTCCCGGTCGACAGAAAGGATAGCAAAAGCACGCTAGAAACGCTATTATCCCTGACCTTTGCACGAATTCTTAACCAATTCGCAGCGAACCGCTTTCGTTTCGTTGCGCTGAACACTGATGACGGTTTTTGTATGAGCACTGAGCCTACCCCGAACATTGCTTCCCTCGATCCCATCGTCGCCCTGGCGAAGCGTCGCGGCTTTATCTTTCTCTCGAGTGAAATCTATGGCGGACTGGCCTCCTGTTACGACTACGGCCCGCTTGGCGCCGAGCTCAAGCGTAACGTCAAGGACGCATGGTGGCGCTCGATGGTTCGATTGCGAGACGATGTCGTCGGCCTCGACGCGTCCATCATCATGCACCCGAAAGTTTGGGAAGCGTCCGGCCACGTCGCGGGATTCCATGATCCCCTCGTCGAGTGCGCGAAGTGCAAGCTCCGGGTTCGGGCGGACCACATCGACTCCACAGTGCCCAAGTGCAACGCTTCCAAAGACGGGCAGCACGAGTGGGGTGAACCGCGTATGTTCAATCTGATGTTCAAGACGCATCTCGGACCGGTCGAAGATACTGCGAGCGTGGTCTATCTCCGGCCCGAAACGGCTCAGGGAATCTTCGTCAACTATCAGAACGTGGTCGACTCGACCCGCGTGAAGCTGCCGTTCGGAATCGCGCAGCAGGGAAAATCATTCAGAAATGAGATCTCCACCCGTCGCTTCACTTTTCGCACGGCTGAGTTCGAGCAGATGGAAATGGAGTTCTTCATCGAGCCGGGCACCGACGAACAGTGGTTCGATTACTGGAAAGAGCAGCGCTTGCAGTGGTTCAAAGATCTTGGAGTCACACCGGATCGGCTTCGCCTGCGTCCGCACGCACAGGACGAGCTCGCGCACTACTCGAAAGCCTGCGCCGACGTCGAGTACCTCTTCCCCTTCGGCTGGTCTGAGCTCGAAGGAATCGCGTGCCGCGGGAATTTCGATCTGACTCAGCATGCAACTCATAGTGGAAAGCAGCTGTTGTGGCGAGACCAAACCTCCGGGGCTACCGTCGTTCCCCACGTTGTGGAGCCGGCGCTGGGAACGGACCGCGCAGTGCTGACGTTTCTCATCGACGCGTACGCAGAAGAACAGGTCGACGGAAATCCCCGCACAGTGCTGCGCTTTCATCCCCGTATCGCGCCGATTAAGGTCGCGGTCTTCCCTCTGCTTCGGAAAGACGGGCATCCGGAAAAGGCCACCGAGATTTACAAATCGCTTCGTGAGCACTACAGCGCACAGTACGACGATAGCGGCAACATCGGACGGCGCTATCGACGACACGACGAAATCGGCACCCCGATCTGCATCACGGTCGATCACCAAACGCTTGAAGACCAAACCGTTACTCTGCGTGACCGCGATACGCTCGAACAACGTCGCGTAGCAGTAAGCGAGCTTCGAGCTGAGCTGATCAAGGTGCTCGGTTTCTAGGCTTCGGCGGACATCCGCGAGATCTCCCTCGGCGAAAAAACTGTTCAGTGTAGAATAGCGCCGAGGGAATCGTTCGCGCTGCCGACGAGCTTGAGGAGCTGTGCAGTATCGATAGGCTTTACCAAGTGGTGGTCGAACCCGGCATCCTTCGCACGCTGACGATCATGCACCTGGCCCCAACCTGTTTGCGCAACGAGAACAAGATCCTTGAAACGCGGATCAGATCGTAGCTCACGCGCCACCTCGTATCCGTTCATCCCCGGCAAGCCGATGTCGAGCAGGATGATACCAGGGTGAAAGCTTCTTGCTTCAGACACGGCGCTCGGTCCGTCGTATACCGTCCGGACGTCATGTCCGAACAGCTTCAAGATCAGACTGAGGCTATCCGCCGAGTCCCGATTATCATCAACAACCAGAATGCGTTGCGGCCTGAATATCGGGATCTCACCCGATTCATCCACCCCTGTCGCAACCTTACCGTCGGGTGGAGCACAATCGAGCGGCAGTCTCACGGTGACAGAGGTACCTTTCCCCCTCCCTGCACTTTGGGCCGAAACGGCTCCATGATGCAGCTCGACAAGCGTTCGTACCAGGGTGAGGCCCAATCCGAGTCCGCCATAACCGCGTTCGTGCGGATGACACTGCGCAAACATATCGAATATTCGCGGAAGCGCGTCCTCCGCGATCCCGATTCCATTATCCGTGACCTTCACCTCGACCCAATCCCCGAGAACGCTGAGCTCTAAGCGGATTTCGCCGCCGCGATCAGTGTATTTCGCCGCGTTGTTGAGCAGGTTCGCAATAACTTGGCTCAGCCGGAACGTGTCCCCATGGAAAAGGACAGGCGTGTCGGGTTGCACGACGATGAGCCGGTGCTGAAAGCTCTCAATGAGCGGTGTGCTCATTTCGACTGCATTCGAAATCGCCGAACGCAGATCGAAGGATTCCCTGCGCAGGTCCACCTTTCCGCGGGTAATTCGTGATACATCGAGCAGATCGTCGACCAGTCGCACGAGCTGTTTGAGCTGGCGGTCGATGACCTGCTTAGAGCTTTCATGCAGCTCCGGACCCGCTTTGGGATGCGAGATGAGCTGAAGCGCATTCCGAATCGGCGCCAACGGATTGCGTAGCTCATGGGCAAGCGTCGCGAGAAACTCGTCCTTCCGCTTGTCCGCCTCGTGAAGCCGACGCTCAGCTTCACGCCGATCAGAGATGTCGACACAAGAACCGACGTAGCCGCTAAAGTCGGAATCTTCACCGTCGAGCGGGATTCCGTTGACGAGCAGCCAACGATAACTCCCGTCCCTTCGTCGAATGCGGAACTCGATGGTGAACGGCCGTCGTGCAAGGGCCGCACCTTCGAAGACGGCTTCTTGATGAGACCGGTCGTCCGGATGCAGATTTTCGCGCCAGCCGTCCCCAACCTCCAGGTCGATCGGCCGCCCGACGAACTCGATCCAAGGCTTATTGACCCAGAGAAACCGAAGGTTCACGTCGCTCAACCAAATCAGAGCCGGCGCACGGTCGGCCATGAAACGAAAGCGCTCCTCGCTCTCTCTGAGCGCATCTTCTGCACGCTTTCGAGCAGTGATGTCAGTGATGACAGCAAAAAAGCCGAGGATCCGACCGTTTCGATCGCGGTGCGGGACGTACGTTGCTTCGACACATCGAGTGGGATCGTTCGGAAGCCAACTTTCGAGCTTCACCTGCTCGCCGGCAAGCACCCGGTCGAAATACGGACGAACACCTTCATAGACTTCGTCACCGACAACCTCACGGATGGTCTTTCCGTAAACCTCTTCCCGCCGCCGTCCGATCCAGTTCTCGTACTGTCGATTGAGGTAGCGATACCGACGTTCGGTGTCGACGAACGAGATTACCACCGGCAGACCGTCCGTCAGCAAACGAAGCTGCTCCTCACTCTTCTGAATGGCGTCAAGCCGCTTCGACCGCTCAATGAATTGTCCCAGCTGGCGTGTCGTCGCCTGTATCGCATCGATGATGTCTCCATCGGGCCGCTTCATCTCTTCGTTGAAGAACTCGATCACTCCATAAATTTCACTCTCCGAGACGATGGGGATGGCGAATGCGCCGCGAAGGCCTTCTCGTTCTGCGAGAGGTCCACGGGGGAAGTTTGTATCCTTCAACACGTCACTAATCCAAAGCGGCTGCTTGCTCGAGAAAACCCGGCCCGGCAATCCGATCCCCGGCTCGAACAAACGATCTTCGGACACTCGGCGGAACTCGGGGACGTTGACGTGGTCGGCGTTCCAGAAAGCCGAACAGGTCAACCCCCCGCGAACGGGATCGAATACCCAAAGGCATCCAACAGCCCAACCGAGACTTTCGCAAAGGTCTTTCAAGATGAGCGGTGCGACTTCCTCGATTCGATCGGCAGTTGCCAGGAGCCGGCTCACTGAATAATCCCCAGCGCGCCGACGCTCAAGCACCGCTCTTTCGTTCATCGCAGAGCTCAGGAGGAGCCCCGTGACTGCAACGAAACACATGTACGATTGCAGCAGAACCAGACTCTGTTGGGTGCTTTCGGCTGTAAACGGACCGTATCCTTCGAGTGTCCCCCAGACCGCGAGCACGGAGGCAACAAACGTCACGACACTTGTCCCGACCCGGCCGAATCTCAGCGCACCCCAGACGACAAAAGGAAATACGGTGTACTCAAGTGGTGGACGGCTCGCCCCAAGCGGTAAAATTCCGAAGAAAGCAAGCAAGCAAGTTGCTAGGAGAGAAATGAAAAGCCCAGCTGCCTCAATCCGACGTTTCGAGAGAACCCCCCAGTCGACCTCACTCAGCGTGCCGGCCGCCAGCAGCAACGGAGTGACAATCAAAATGCCAACCGCGTCGCCCAGCCACCATACCCAAATCAGGTCGAAAAATCGTGCCCAAGGCTCAACCCGTGCGGCACAAAGGCTGGTGACGCCGATGGCGGCGCTCACCAAGGTTCCGCCGACCGCACCGAAAATGATCAGCGAGAGCGAGTCTCGGATCCGGCTGAGCGAGCGATGAAAGGAAACAGCTCGGCGTATGAGCGCCGCTCCGACAACGGCCTCAAGAGTGTTACCGATTGCGATCCCGATTGCAGCGGAAACTGGAGCATTTGTGGCGACGTTCGCCAAGAAAGCGCCGATGGCAATTCCCGGAAAGACCCGGTAGCCAAAGAGGAGGACGGCAGCCAGGGCAATACCGCTGGGCGGCCACACCACGGTCACTTGATCCGCGACGAACGCCATCGTGAGGCCGAGTCGGGCCGTCGAGAAGTACACGACAACCAGGCTGAATGTGAGCGCAAGGTTGTACGAGGCGCGAATTTTCATCAAGCTGCATTCTTACGCGAGAGTATCTCTCCGCGAAGAATACCAACGAACAGCCGGGTACGCAATTTTGGAGGGATTCGGGCTCAACTTAGCCCGGTAAACAGAAAGAGAAGACGCTTCCTTTTCCAGCCTCGCTCTGCACTTCGACGGCCGATCCGTGTGCCTGAATGATCGCCTTGACGGCGGCAAGCCCGAGACCGAGACCGCTCGAGCGAAAGGCGTACGTTCCCGAGCTATGCTCGGACGCCTTCCCCACCTCGTAGAACTTCTCAAAGACGAGCGGCAGCTCCGCCGCCGAGATTCCGATTCCATTGTCAGCGACGGACAGCTCCACCAGGCCGGCGTGCTTCCTCGCCGCGAGCCGAATGACGCCGCCATCGGGGGTGGAACGGATCGCGTTCGAAATCAAGTTTTTGAGCGCTACCAAGAGCAGAGTATAGTCTGCCGAGACATGCTCCACACCGGCGCCCAGTTCCATCTCCAACGTCTGAGCTCGCGAAGCGATGGGGTCCGTAAAAAATGAATGAAGGTCCCGAAAGACTCCCGAAACCGGGATCTGTTGCCGGTTGAGCTTCAACGTCTCGTCGGTCACATGGGACACCATGTGGATTTTCGCGACGAGCGCAGACATTCGTTCGACGCCGTTGTGGAGTGTCCGAAGCATTACCGCTCGGTCCTCGTTGCTCAGCTCAGCCTCAGCCAACATCTCTGCTGCGCTTTGAATGACACTCACCGGCGTGCGGAACTCATGGGTGATGACTGTGATCATCTCTTGTCGGCGCCGGTCCAGAACAGCCAGCTGGTGCGCTCGGGTCTGCGCTTCCTGGAAAAGAATTGCATTATCAATCGCGAGAGCGAGTTGATGCGCAAAGCTCTCGATGAAGTCGAGGTCATCTTGGACGAAAGTCGACTCACCCACTTTGTTCAGAACCTGGATCGCACCGACAAGCTTTTCGCCGCGTGCGATAAGCGGCACGCAAATCATGTTACGGGTAACGAACGCCCCCTCCCGGTCGACGCCGGAATAGAATCGGGGATCGCTCGCAGCATCCGCGATCAGCACCCCTTCCCGGTGGCGAACTACCCACCCGACAACGCCGATGTCAGACGAGATCTTCTTTCCCTGCAGCCGTCCGCTCTCCCCGCCCTCGAGGGCCCAGAACATCAGCTCCTTCGGTGAAGTCGTACAAAGATAGAGAGTCGCTGCCTCCGCCGAAAGCGCCTTTTTCAGATGCTGGAGTGCAATACTTGTCACTCGCTTCGGATCGAGCGACGAATTGAGCAGGGTCGGAAGCTTCGCCAGGAACTGCAGACGCTGCAGCTTGGTGGTTTCGATCTCTGTAGCCGTCATACGGAGCAGCTCATGAAGAAGACGCCGTCACGTTCTGTAAGAGAGCTTGGAATGCGGGGCTCAATCCGTCTGCGCCGGACGCATCTGCCGCCTCTATCAGCGCAAGCAAAATTTCGGCTGCCGCCGGTTTGTGATCCGCGGGAAAGCACTCGAGCATCGCCGACAGCTGAGTTGAAACGAGAAGGCCGCAGACGAGCTTGGCGACTTCGTGCCGATCGCTCAATCCGGCATTCCGACGCATCTCCTGCTCGACGATGAGCCCGATCGCGGAGAATGTTCCCCACTCGCGCTCGCGCTTCTGCAAGCGGTAGGATTCGATCATCAGACGGATCTGTCCGAGGAGCTCGAAATCAAGCAGCTCGAAGCTGTTCTGCACCCCATGCGTGAGGCTTTGGGCTTTCTGGATATTGTCGAGCAGATGTTCAATGGATTCCGCACCGGGTCGACGTGGAAGCCCGTTGCGTAGAAAGTTCGCCGTTACCGTCAGCTGCTCGGCAAGCTCCCTTTTGTCGCATGCAATCAGGTCCTGTCCTCGCTTTTGGAGCGCTTCAAAAAAGCGTCCCCGAATCGCCGCTTCGCTCCGCTCCGCACTGGGGTCCTGTGCGGGCTCGGAAGCGTTCGGCGCGCCCACGGGAGAGACGCTGGGCTCACCGCTCGGAGCAGGGCCCTGCGAACCTTCATCCACCCCGCCAAGAGACTCGCTCGGCACAGGCGGTTCGGCTGCTTCTGATGGGTCTTTCATGGAATCTGTCATCGCGCTCGTTGTCGGGCGGCCGCCGTACAAAAATGGGCTAATCCTTTGAAAAGTATGATGACTTCGTCGCCATTTCGATTCTCGCCGAGGAAAACACAGAGAAATCAGTGAGGTGGATATCGCTTTCCACGTCGGATTTCCGGGGACTGCGGCGCATGCACCGTTCAAGTCCGTTTGCGGGCGGGATTTCATGACTGAAGATACTGGTTGGAAGCGGAAAGAAAGCGGCGATCACGACAGAGAAGTGCGAGACTTCGTCGCTAGCTGTCGCTTTCGCCGGTTCGACCGATGAGGCTCGCGACGGTAGCTACAAGCTCGGCCGCTTCAACCGGCTTCGCGAGATGCGATTGAAATCCCGCGAGGGCCGCCTGCCGCCGATCGTCCGACCGCGCAAACGCGGTGAGCGCCAGCGCGGGAGTGCGTCGGCCTTCCTTCTTTTCCCACGCACGCAAGCGCTTGATGAGAGAATAACCGTCCTCATCCGGCATCCCGATGTCACTCACAATGATATCGAATATCTCCTGCTGGAAGATCTTCATCGCTTCGTCGGCGGACTGCGCGGTACGCACGGTCGCGTGACACTCCTCGAGAATCTCTTTCACCAAACGACACGAATCCGGCTCGTCGTCGATCGCGAGGACCCGCACGCCGAGAAGGTCAACCTCACAATCGCCGTGCGTTTTATTCGGAACCTTCGGATGGACCCTCCGCGGAACAACAGCTTCCTCGTGGATAACGGCAACCGGAAGCACCACTGTGAATGTCGCGCCCTGGCCTGCACCGGGACTTTTCGCTCGCACGGTTCCACCATGAAGCTCGACGAGGTGCTTCACAATCGACAGCCCGAGACCAAGCCCTCCATGTTTCCGAGTGGTCGACGCATCGGCCTGCCGAAAACGGTCGAAGACGTGGGGCAAAAAAGCGGGTTCGATACCCATACCGGTGTCTGCCACGGAGACCTCCAGATGGGAGCTCACCCGCTCGAGCGACACCTGGATCTTGCCCTCTTTCGGCGTGAACTTAATCGCGTTGGAAAGTAAATTCCAAACGACCTGCTGCAAACGCGCGGAATCACCTCGCACCGGTCCGGCATACGGGTCGATCATTTTCTGAATTCGGATTCCGCGGCTATCAGCGGATGGACGCACGGTCTCCAGCGCAGCCTCGATAATCTCAGGAAGATCAATCTGCTGGACATCCAGCCGCAGCTTGCCTGAGATGATCCGATTCATATCAAGCAGATCTTCGATGAGCTGCGCTTGCAGGCGAGCGTTCCGTTCGATTGTCTCCGCGGCCTCGTCTCGCTTCTCCGGGGAAATCTTGGATGAACGGATGAGACGCGCATAGCCGAGGATAGCGTTCAAAGGTGTTCTCAGCTCATGACTGAGCGTCGCGAGGAACTCGTCTTTCACATGACCTGCCCGTTCGGCCTCGGCCCGCGCTGCGCGCTCAGCCTCGAGAAGACGCGCGATCTGCTCCTGCGAAGCCATCAGCTCGCGCTCGACCCGCCTCCGCTCCGTTTTTTCGGATGCTTCTGCAAGGGCTCGCTCGATCGCAGAAGTGAGACGTTCGAGCCGGTGCTTGAGGATGTAATCGGTTGCACCGTCTTTCAACATCGCCACAGCGACCTCTTCCCCGAGGGCGCCGGAAACAAAAATAAGGGGCAGATCCGGCCGGTGTTGCCGAACGAGGTCAAGCACTTCAGAGCCGTGGATGGTTGGAAGCTCGTAGTCGGAAAGAATGAGATGCATGGCCGCATCCGAGGCGAGAAAGCTCAAAAACTCATCCCGCTCACGAGCTCGTATCAGCTGGCCGACGAATCCTTCTTTGTCCAGCCGGTGGCGAATAAACTCTGCATCGAGGTCGCTGTCCTCGAGATGCAGAATTACCGGATTGATGGGGATGATGTTCAACTCATCTACTCCGTAGGGCTTCGTTTATGTTTCATGCTCCCGGGCGGCGGTTCGTTTACAACCGCCCAGAAAATGCCGAGATCGGCGATGGCTTGCATGAATTCTTTGAACCCCACTGGTTTCACCACGTAGGCGTTTACTCCCAGCTGGTAGCTGCGCAGCAAGTCCTGTTCCTCTCGCGAGGTGGTCAGCATGACGACCGGTAATCCTTGGAGCTCCGTCGAGCTCTTGATCTCTTCGAGCACCTGCAGCCCGTCGATCTTCGGGAGCTTGAGGTCGAGCAACACCACCGCAGGATGGCCGGCCGGGCGATCCGCAAAGCTTCCCCGACGATGAAGGTAATCGAGACACTCTTCGCCGTCACGGACAGACACGACCTCGTTCGCGAGGTTGCTCTTCCCCAGCGCGATGAGCGTGAGCTCGAGATCCTTCGGGTTGTCTTCAACGAGCAGGATCGGTTTCAGCATGCGTGGTTTCTCCTTTCTTCGGTATCGGTAAGCTGAAAAAAAACGTGGCACCGCGTTCGACTGCGCCATCCGCCCAGACGGACCCACCATGCCGCTCGATGATTCTGCGCACGTTGGCGAGCCCGATACCGGTCCCTTCGAAATCTTCCCAACGGTGGAGCCTCTGAAAAACGCCGAAAAGCTTGTCCTTGTAGCGCATGTCGAACCCGACGCCGTTGTCTTGCACAGAGAAAACAATGGCATCGGCTTTCGTCTCGGCGCGGAGAGTAATGCGAGCAGGATTTCGGCCGCGCGTGTATTTGATCGCATTCGCGAGCAGGTTGAGCACTGCAAGCTTCATCATCATGATGTCGCCCTCAACCATCGGCAGATGTGCAATGTCCCACTCGATCGCTCGATCGCGAATGCCCTCAAGTGCGTCACGCTTGACGTCTCGAACCAACAGATTCATGTCAATCGGTGAGAAGAGCAGTTCGGTCCGCCCCATTCGCGAGAAGGACAGAAGGTTGTCCACCAACCGCCCTGCGTATTCGCTCGATTCAATAATGGTGTCCGCGTGCTTCAGGTCTTCGGGTAACATCCGACCCGATGCCGACTCCTTGAGCAGCTCGGCGAAGCCGACAATGTGCCGAAGCGGCGCACGCAGATCGTGGGAGACCGAGTACGAAAACGCTTCCAACTCCTTATTGCTTCGCTGGAGCTCGGCATTTGTCTGTCGCAACTCTTGCGACAGCGCTGCGAGCTCTTCAGTTTTGCGGAGGACGATGTCGACGACCGCACTCCGAAGCTCGAGCGCAGCGTCGACGTCGTTTTTCCTCCAGGGCGCAGCCTGTGCTCGCACGGTCTCCAACCACGTAGCGAATGACGTCCGCGGACCGATCTTTCCGTCGGGACTTCGCGGTGACTCTGACTTTCTGGGATCCCCGCCCCACGCGATTGTCTCAACGACCTCGGGACGGAACCAGAGAACCATCAGAGGACTCACCCGCGAGATCGACACGGCAAGCAGACCACTGGCTTTTGCAACGTACCGGTGTGCCGGTTCGAACAGGCGGTCAAGCGTATTCGTATGGAAGACATCGATTTGATCTCGGAACAGCCAATCGACGAGCTCGCGAACATCTTGCTCGTCCGGGGTCACCCCGAAAAGAGCACACTGTGATTCGCTCACCACCGCAGCTCCGGCGGCATCCTGAAACTTCAACAGCTCGGGAGCCGCCGAAGCCAGGCCGGTGGCAAAGTCGTCCGCATCGGACATAGCACCCAGCAGCCGTGTCAAAATATGATGTTGATGCACTCTTCTTTCGATATCCACGGTCCGATCTCGCGCCGCGATCTGCAAGGCGAACACCTGGGCCAAGAGGTCGCAAGTTGCGCGGGTCTCAAACGGCACCAATCGAGGTGTGGCGTGATGACAAGAGACCAACCCCCAGAGCTCCCCGCCGACAAGTACCGACACGGACATGGACGAGGCGGTACCCATATTTTTCATGTACTCAACGTGCACGGGGGATACGCTTCGTAGCGTGCACTGCGAAAGATCAGTCGGACGGCCGGTGATCGGGTTGAGGCTCGGCAGCAGTGGCGATGGGCGATAATCCGCATCCGGAATTATGCGGACGCGATTGGTTGTATAGAGCTGTCGCGCCTGCGCGGGCACGTCAGAAGCGGGAAAATGGTGATCTTGCAACGAAGGAAAGCGTTCGTTCCGATCCTCTGCGACAACGACGCCCGTCCCGTCTTGTTCGAACCGGTATACGAGGACCCGGTCAAAGCCGGTGATTCTCCGTATCTCCAGGGCAACAGCCGTGCAGAGCTCGTGCAACGACGACATGCGTTGGATCGCGTCGATGAAAGGGCTAATGATTTCTTGGAGCGATGAAACGACCTCGTGTGGTCCAGAGGAGTAACTCTCATGCTCGAGCTCGAGTATCACGAGCCCATCGAGCGAATGCCCGATAATCGACACCGGGACGGCTCCGCCGGAGCCTGGTCCGAGGAACCGCGGCTGTTGGCTCGACGGAAGCGATCCGAGACGATGTTCGAGAGAAGATACACCCAGGCGGCTAAGAACGTCCGACAACGGCATGCCGAGAAGATCGTTCGGACCTATCCCGAAGACCGTCCCTGCATTTTCACTGACCTGGACAACTCGATTGTCCGCAAAGCTCGCCGCAATGAGCGTCCCGTGAGGTTGAATGCTTCCAGGAATTCGAATTGGCTCTTGCGCGCAGCTCTCGAGATCAATCTCCGTTCTGGTCCCGCCGTCGATCTTCCGATCAGCGTTTCTCGCTGTCATACTCCGTAGCCTCGAAGCTCGAGACAATGATCCAGACACCGAAAAGTTTCGCGTGCCGTGAGCAACATGCGTTGCCTGCTTCGGGCTGTCGTTGCGTGTCGAGCCACAACTTCACAAAACGTCCGCCAATTCGTTGCTGTTTGCTCTCCGTATCCCCAAAAGAAGCTGCATCCGGCTTGCGGGCTGAAGCCCAGCTCACGCTGCACTTGACGGCTGATGAACTGCCCTCCTAGCGTTGACCCTTCGAGAACGTACAACACTCCAAATGCTTCCTCGAGCGAGTCGATCTGCGGTACTCGATGACACTCGACTGCGGGCTGCCCAGAGCCAAGTATCGAGAGGTCATTGGCAATCAGTGGAGACTTCCGCAAAAAAGCGAAGGGACACACGATAGACCGCAGTGCTGCGTCGAGCGCGCACTCCGAGCGCTCGTAAAATCCGTAGAGCGTATGGAGCAGCAAGACGTACTGGTCCTTGCTCTGCAAACAGCTTCGTAGGTCAATCCGGCGCTCGACCCGGTCGTGGAGCGCTCGAGTACCTTCTTTCAAAAACAGTAACGGATTCATCAATTCGAATACACGGTGGTCAGAGTAGGTCGCCGCTACTTGGGAGCGATCGGGAGTGTCTTCGGCACGACCGGGAACAAATTCCCGAGCCGCACCTAAACTGGGAGATTATTTCTCACGGGCAAACCATCGCGTATGAGCGCGCGCATACGCGTATCAGTTTGGTTGACGATTGAGCACTGCACGTGCGAAAGAGGCGGTCGTCCGAATCTATGCCGACAGGCTGTTTCTTTGCGGAACCGACCGCAGACACTGAGCTTTTGGCAGAAGCTCATCGATCTTTTTTTTCAGGTCGTCAGGATGATATGGTTTCTGAATGAACCCCGCGATCGCCTTTCCGCGGAAACGATCGGCGGCTTCCATCTCACTGTAGCCGCTTGTGAGAATGACCGGCACATCCCGCCGGATCTGAAACAGCTCCTGCCACGTTTCCTCTCCATTCATCTTCGGCATGGTGAGATCGAGCAGCACCCCAGTGAGCTCATCGGCGTGCTCTCGGAAGAGCTCCACTGCGCGAATACCATTCTCCGCGATCAATACTCGGTAGCCATAGTGCTCGAGCATCTCGCGAATAATTGATCTCGTCCGCTCCTCATCGTCCACGACAAGAAAGAGCCCGTCCCGCGGCCCGCTAACGGGGATCACTTCCGGTTGGAGCGGCACCGGCTCCTGAACTCGCAGATCGGACGCGGGGAAGATCACGGTAAAGGCTGTTCCGAGTCCCGGTTCGCTCGATACGCGGAGCGCGCCTCCATGGCTTCGCACGATCCCCAGCACCGCCGCGAGGCCCAAGCCTCGCCCGGTGAATTTGGTGGTAAAAAACGGGTCGAAGATTCGAGTCAGTGTCTCGGAGCTCATTCCGCAGCCGTCGTCCTTCACTTCGAGCATCACGTATCGTCCGGGCGCAAGCTCATCGTTCAGGTACATGCGAGAGAGAAATTGCTTGGTCGCTTCGATCTCTGCCGTCCGCACTGAAATAGTTCCGCCATGGTCGTCGACCGCATCGGAGGCATTGGTAATCAAATTCATTACGACCTGCCGAAGTTGGCCCGGATCGCCTTCTATTCGCGGAAGCTCGTCTCGGAGATCGAGCTCTAACACCGCTCTCTTCGAGACAATCGTGGAGAGCAGCGTGGTCATTTCGGCGACAACCTTCGACAGGTCAGTTTGTTCGACAAGAAAACGTCCTTTGCCGGAATACGCGAGAAGTTGATTCGTAAGCTCAGCGGCACGCTTCGCGGCAGTGCTGATTTGGTTGACCCGCCGGAGCACAGCCGAACCTTCAGGGAGCTCAATCTCCGCCAGTGCCGAGTTCCCAATGATGCCCATCAAGAGATTATTGAAGTCATGGGCGATTCCTCCGGCGAGCACGCCCAGACTCTCTAGCTTCTGCGCATGTTGCATCTGCAGGACAAGGCGTCGCTGCTCCTCTTCATACCGTTTCCGATCGGTGATATCGGTCGAAACTCCGAGGAGCTGCTCGGCACGACCGTTCGCGCTGATGATCGGTTTCTTCACGGTCTGCAGATACCGCACTCGCCCCTGCGCATCGGTGATCCGCTCTTCGGCGACAAACTTCTCTCGTCCGGAATCCATCACATCGAGGTCATCCCGCCTGAAATGGTCGACCTCCTGCACGTTCGGATTGAAGTCCGAATCCGATTTACCGATGAGCTCGTTCACCGACGTCCCATACGCATCAGCGACCGCCTGATTGACGAGTACGAATCTTCCGCTCCGATCTTTTGCAAAGATAAAGTTCGGGTTCATATCGATGACTTTTCGGAAGAAGCTCCGTTGCGATTCGATTTCGCTTGCCGCCGCCTTGCGCTCGGTGATGTCGCGTACAAACGCGCAGTGATATTCCTGGCCACGAAATTGAATGTGGTTCAAGCTGACTTCAACCGGGACAATCGCGCCGGACTTCGTTCGCTGAACGGTCTCGTACGTGACGGCCCCTCGTGTCTTCACCGAATCCCAGTGCCGGGCCCATGCGTCGGAGGCCAATCGCGGTGCAATATCGAAGAGCTTCCGGTCCATCAACTCTTCCGCCGTATAACCGAGCATTTTCGAAGCAGCCTGGTTTGCATATCGGATCTGAGCGTCAGGTCCCACCCAAAGCACTCCGTCACTCGCGCGGTCAATAGAGCATTGCATCCCGAAGAGACGCTCTTCGGCTGCATGCCGCTCAGCGATGTCCATCCAATGGGCGATGGTGCTCGCGATGCAGGTGATAAAGTTCGATTCGTCGAGAGTCCACCGTCGCTGATACTGGGTCTGTGTATGACTGACTAGACCTGCGACGGCTCCGTCGACCCAGATTGCGGAGATGAGCAGAGACTTGACGCCGTATTGGGAGAGATAGCCGCGATGAAACTCCTCGGTTCGGGGATCGCGTTCGGTGTCTTCAATGGCCACCGTCCGTTCTTTATTGAACGTGCTGTAGAAGCGAGGGAACGTGGCTATCTTTACATCGATGCCGTCTGAGTGCGCTGCAGTCGCCCGATCGAAGAGATCCACGCAATGCACGTTCGTGCGATTCTCTGTGTAGAACCAGACGCTCGCTCGGTCTGTGCCGAGCGTGTGCATCGAGGCTTCGTTCATCTGGCGAATGGCTTCGAGCAACGTATCCGCGCCGCCGATATGGCTTTTTGCGAGCGACAACAAAGTCTCGTTCTGCCGGCTGAGGCGCAGCTTGATGGCGTCGAGGTTGTCTTCCGGATTCTGCTCTACAACGGGCCCGTTCATTGCGATTACTCCGGGGTCGGCTTACAGTCCGAATTCTAGCCGACCGGAAAGCGCTATGATAGCCGTGCCGAACGGGAACCGCCGAGCGGTGTCCGCGTAAAAAGAGCTGAATTTAAGGGCAATTACGAACGCAGCTGGCGAACCATCGCGAGGGTTTCGTCGAGCTCACTCGGGAACAGTGCTTTCAGCGCCGCGAGGTACGCCACCACGCCGATTCCGATCTGGGCGCCGAGCATCGCGATTGGCGGAAGCGAGTCGCCGACGAAGAAGTCAAACCCGACCGTTGCCAAGGCAAGCACAAGCACTGAAACGATCGGAGCGCTTAGGTTTCCGAGAAACTCTTTCGCACGAATTGGAGTGACCTTGGACACCGCCAACATGAGCAGGAGCGGTCCGAGGAGTGGGTAGATGACCAGCCACGTAAAGTAAATCCCCGGCATCCCGAGATGGGCACCGAGAAAATAATAGGAGAACGGCATAATCGCCGCCGGTACCGCCGAACAGAGAAGCAGGAGGTTTGGCTCGCCGATTGAAAAGAGGAGCGAAGTTACGTTGGCGGTGGTGCATCGAAGGATCCCGGCGATAGACATCACCTGCAGAGGTCCGACCAGGGGCGCCCATTGCTCGCCGAAGAACAGAGGCACGAGCGAAGGCGCAACGACGGCGAGTCCGAGAAGCGCCGGCGCGACAAGCCCGACTACTGTTCGGTTCACACGGAGAAACACTCTGCAGAGCTCCTCAGTGTTGTATCTGAGCTTAGCATAGTACGGAGTAATGACTGGAGCGAGCACGGTGTTCAGCTTCGACAGCGGGAGATCGGTCAGCAGGAAGGCGGTGCTGTAATACCCGAGCGCCGCTTTGCCGAAGAGCCGTCCCACCACCAAGTTGTCGGCGGTCGAAAAGATTACCCAAAATATCGTCGACCCGGTTGCCGAGAACCCGAACTCGAGCGCCTCGCGATTATATTCCCTCTCCCACCGCATCCGCCTCGGCATTCCGCCGGCGAGCGCCAGCCAGACGAGCAGTGCGATTTCGTTATAGACCGCGCCAAGCACAAGCGCCCAGTATGCGAAGCCCGCATAAGCCAGGACAATTTGAAACACACCTCGCGTCACACCGATGACCAGATTGGAAACGGCAATTTGCTTGAATTGCAGCTCTCGCCGGAGCCGCGATTCAGGCAGGAGGCGAAGCGCCCGGGGAAGGAACGTGAGACACATCACTTGCGCAACGAGCTTCAGCTCCGGCGAGTGGTAAAAATCTGCCAGGACCGGCGCCGCCACAAGTCCGCACAACGTACTGATGAGCCCGAGCGCCACGAGCAGCCCGAGCACGGACTCCTGCTTTCGCAGATCGAAAGTGTCCGTCTGCAATAACCAGGTGTCCAACTTCAGCGTGGTGAGCATCATGAGATACGGAAACACCGCATCAGGCATTGCGACGAGGCCGTAATCTTCCGGCAAAAGGATGTGAACAGTTGCAAGTGTGCAAATCCAAGAGAACGCCTGCCACAGCGCGGTGGTCGAAAAGATCCAAAGAAAACCAGAACGCGCTGCACGCGAGTAATCGGCAATCTCCGAATCGGAGAGTCGCTGGTCAGTCTTGCCGGAAGTTATGCCGGGGCTCTGCTTTCCGCCGTCCTCAGCGGTTGTATCGGAGCCCGGAGGCTTAGCTGCCATGGTGGGATTCTAGAGTTACGAACACGAAGCACTTTCTCATACGGCGGTTGAACAACGTCAGCTTCCGCTGCCGCGCAAGCCCCGTTGCATACGCGCCATATCATAGTCTCCAAAAGACTGCTTCGTTAGACTTGCCAAACATTTGATTAACCGCTAAATTCACTCTGGTAATCGAAAATGCTTCAACGGGCTGGTGTGCGGGGTGTGGAACCGACTCTTCTCCTTCAATTAGTCAGCACCAAGGTGCAGAACCGTCTCGTGTCGGCGCTACAACGTTTGACATTCGACCGGGATCGCTCTGTTTCTCCCCAACCAGTAAAGGGTAATCATCCGACGACGCCCGACCCCGGCATTCAAGCTGCGCTCTACGCGGCCGTCGAGTGGCTTTGCCTTGCGCAGGATGCTTCGGCATCGGCGGACGGCGGTGTCGCTCGCGATTACAGCTTACGCGGCGGTTGGAATTTTTCCTACCCTGAGACCACTGGTTACATCGCTCCGACGTTTATCACTCTCGGAAGGGTCACAAACAATCGGACGTTCATCAAACGCGCAAAGCGCATGCTCGATTGGCTCGTTTCCAAACAGTTCGCGAGCGGTGCATTCCAAGGCGGCCTGGTAAACGCGGAACCGAAGACCCCCGTTACTTTCAACACCGGGCAGATCCTCATCGGCTTGGCCGCCGGATGTGACGAGTTCGGCGACGAATATCTGCGTCCGATGCTGCGCGCGGCCAACTGGCTGGTCAACACGATGGACGCGGACGGCGCTTGGAGAAAACACCCCACTCCGTTTGCTTCATCGGGAGAGAAGACTTACGAAACCCACGTCGCTTGGGGACTCTACGAGGCTGCAAAGGTAACGAAGGACGTACGATTCAGCGATGCGGCGAATCGGAATCTTCTTTGGGCAATCAGTCACCAGCGTCCAAACGGATGGTTTCCGAATTGTTGCCTCGCAGAACCGTCAGCGCCGCTGACCCACACTATCGGCTATGCCCTCCGTGGAATTCTCGAAGGTTACGAATTTTCGCTGGATGATCGAATGTTGAAAGCTGCACGGAAGACGGCGACAGCCTTGGCCGCTTCGGTGCGCGAAGACGGATACCTCGCCGGACGATTCGACTCCGACTGGAAGCCGACGGTACAATGGTCGTGCTTGACCGGGTCGGTGCAGATCGCCTGCTGCTTTTTCATGCTGCACCGCATCACCGGCGAAGCGGACTATCTGGATGCTGCAAAGCGAATAAATCGCTACGTCCGCTCGACGATGCTCATGGACGGCGCGCGGAGCGTTGTCGGGGCAGTCGCCGGTTCCTATCCGGCGAGCGGGGGCTATAACGAAAATCGGTATCTCAGTTGGGCCGCGAAGTTCTTCATCGACTCTAACTTGCTCGAGCTGCAGGCGACCAAGCGAAGCTTCATGCCGCCGCAATAAGCGTGAGTGGCGAGAGCTTCCCCCGTCTTATTCTGACTTTTTCTTGCGCCTTTCAAAAATACGTGTACACCGATTCCGGCGGCCTACCGATTACGGTAGCTCTGCCGAGTCGTGTGCGTTATTTTTCCGTGGTCGTTCCGCTTCCGTCGGAGCGCAGTCCACTAACTGAGCGGAGTTTTCATGTGCGGAATCGTCGGAGCCATCCAACCCCACGGGGAGTCACTCGAGCCTCGCATTGGGGCAATGAACGATGCCATCCGGTATCGCGGTCCGGACAGCTCCGGGATCTGGACTGATCCGGCATGCGGAGTCGGGTTCGGCCACCTCAGGCTCGCGATCGTCGATCTTTCGCCCGAGGGACATCAGCCGATGGTCTCGGCGGGCGGTCGTTACGTCATTACCTTCAATGGCGAAGTCTATAACCACGCAGCTCTTTCGGCTGAGCTCGGAACACTTGGCCATACGTTTCGTGGTCACTCCGATACAGAGGTGATGCTCGCGGCTTTCGAGGAATGGGGTGTTGAAGCTTCGCTGAAGCGGTTCATCGGAATGTTCGTATTTGCGCTCTGGGACCGAACCGAGCGACGATTGTTTCTTGCGCGAGATCGTCTGGGTATCAAACCGCTCTTTTATTGTTGGAGCAAGGGCACTTTTCTATTCGGCTCAGAGCTCAAGGCGCTTCGTGCACACCCTGAATTCGTAGGCGAGATCGACCGCGACGCGCTGGCTGAATTTCTTCGGTTCGGATACGTGCCGGGACCGCGTTCGATCTACAGGTCAGTTTTCAAGCTCACTCCCGGGTGCATGCTCACTCTTGCCGCCGATGATCTGCGCTCGATGCCGCAAGGATTCCAAGCGGAGGGAATGCTCCCCTTTCCTTCCCAGTGGCTGCGACCGTTCTGGTCTCTTCGAGAAGTCGGAATCAAGGGGCAGCAGAAGCTGTTCCAAGGGAGCGACGACGAGGCGATCGATCGGCTGGAGAAGTTGCTCAAAGACAGCATCGGTTTACGGATGGTGGCAGACGTTCCGCTCGGGGCGTTCCTTTCGGGAGGCATTGACTCAACTACCGTTGTCGCCCTGATGCAGGCCCAGCACTCTCAACCTGTGCGCACGTTCAGCATCGGCTTTAATGAGCCCGGTTTCAACGAAGCGGAGCACGCCAAGGCCGTGGCCGCACATCTCGGAACCGATCACACTGAGCTGTACGTCGGAAACGACGAGCTTCTCTCGGTGGTACCGACTCTGGCGGATATGTATGACGAGCCGTTCGGCGACTCTTCACAGATCCCCACGTTTCTCGTCTCGCAGCTTGCCCGAAAGCATGTGACCGTTGCGCTCTCCGGCGACGGCGGCGACGAAATCTTTTGTGGGTATAACCGCTACGTTTTTCCAACGAGGTTTTGGTCGTATCTGAAGTTCTTACCCCACTATGCTCGAGCTCGTGTGGCTGCGATGCTCGCTGCGATACCGGAAGCTGCATGGTCGAAGATACTCCGGCCGTTCGAGAGCCGGTTCGACAAGCCGGGAGAGCGCATCCAGAAAGTGTGTAAGCTTCTCTGCGCCGAAGGCATGGATGACCTCTATCTCCGGCTCCTCGCACAATGGATGACCCCAACGGATCTCGTCGTCGGAAGCTCGGGAGACATCAATCCGTTCGTCGGAAAGCCGTGCTTCGAGAGTGTCGAGCCATTTGAACAGCGTGCGATGCTTCTCGACCAGGAGCTCTACTTACCCGATGATAATTTGCAGAAAGTTGATCGGGCGAGCATGCGCGTGGCGCTCGAGGTTCGCGTCCCACTCCTTGACCATCGTGTCGTCGAGCTTTCGGCGCGGCTTCCGATCAAATTCAAGTATCGCGACGGAAAAACGAAGTGGCTGCTGCGTCAGGTACTGTATCGCCATGTTCCGCGTGCGCTCGTTGAGCGGCCGAAGATGGGATTCTCTGTTCCGATCGGCACGTGGTTGCGAGGGCCGCTCCGCGACTGGGCCTGCGACCTCCTCCGCCCCGAGACTCTGAGGCGTGACGGTTTCGTTCGGCCGGAACCAGTCGGCAATCTTCTGTCCGAGCACCTGAGCGGCGCGCAGAATCGCCAGCACCAGCTCTGGAACATCCTGATGTTTCAGGCCTGGTTAAAAAGCACTCAGTGAAGATATACGCCGGACGCCGAGCTTGAAATATGCTCCCGCTCTACGACGACAATTCGGGACGACGACTCACTCCATATGTGCTTTGGGCGATTTTCGGGCTGAACTGCGTCGTGTGGTATCTTCAGCTTACCCTCGGTGAGCCGTTTACATTGGGCTACAGCACCATCCCTTACGAAATCGTGCACGGAGTCGATCTCCGAAGCCCGAAGTGGACTACTCTCTACGGTTCTCCACAGTCCATTCCGCAGGCTCCCGGTCCTTCGCCCATCTATCTCACACTGTTCTCCGCAATGTTCATGCACGGGTCCTGGGGGCACATCGGGGGGAATATGCTTTACCTCCTCATCTTCGGAGATCAGATCGAGGATCTGCTCGGGCATGCTCGATTCGCACTGTTCTACTTCGTCTGCGGGCTGTGCGCAGGCGCAGCTCAAATCCTCTCCTCCCCCGAATCTGTCATTCCGTCGCTCGGAGCCTCTGGGGCAATCGCCGGTGTTCTCGGCGCATATCTGATCAGGTTTCCGAGAAACCATGTCCAAGTGTTGGTCTATAACCGGATTGTTTCGATGCCGGCTTCGTTCGTCCTCGGCGGATGGATAATCATGCAACTTGTCTCTCAGGTGCAGGTGTACTCCGGTGCTGACTCAGAAGTCGCATACATGGCACACATCGGTGGTTTCGCAGCCGGCGTTATCATGATTCTGACCGTCGGACCGAAGCCAAGTCGTGAGTCCTCATATTTTGCGTCAGAACGCGACTGAGGCGTATCTCCAATGCAGGTGGCCGCGCATCTCGCGGAAACTCAACCTGCTCCGGGCACGCCGCGGGCTCTCACTCGAACTTATTTCGGCTTCTCTTCAAGCAGCGCGTTTGCATACGCCACTTGAAGCAATCCGAATAACAAGTTCTGCGCAAGAGATCCGCCGATGCGCGAGAGCAATGTGTCCATTGCCGGATCCACGCTGGATCCCCCGGGTTGCCGACGAACGTAGCTGATGAACCACTTGCTCATTTCGGCAAAGTGCAAGCGGTCCTTCGAGAACCCGGCCACACCCCAGAGACTGAGATTCAGCCTCGCGAGGCGGTGGTCGATGTTCATGTTGGTCACGGAGTCGATCGCTCCCCACGTCAGGAAGAACGTGTCCTCTGGAAAGGACAGCTGAACCTGAGCCAGGGCAATCAGCTCCATGAGGGTTTGCGGCGCCGGCCCATTCCGGATCGATGACGGAGTCTCGATCGAAATGAACATCCGCTGACGGCTCAATCCCTTCGGACGATGTGAGTCGAGATCCACAAACCCGATCGCCGACATGTCGTCTTCGACGACAACGCCGGGATAGGGAAGGTAGAACCCGTCGCCGTAAAGATCGGGCCGCTTCGCGAGCGGCGTGACGCTTTGGTCAAACGATCTCGGATTATCGCGTCCGAGTCGGATCAGATGCGTTTCCTCAGGCATCAACATGTTGCCGAGGACGAACAGCCCACCATGTTCGAGTGAAGAAAGCTTGTCGGCGTTCGGGCCGAAGAGCAAGCTTTTCAGCGCCTCGAACCATTCGAAGTACAGCATAACCTCCTCCTTTCTTAAACCTCGATGCGCGGCATCCCTGCGTCGCAAGTACGCTCGGGATAAGCTTCTGCCCGGCGAAGGTTCGGAAAGAACGGCGTCCGTACTCACTGGGATTGTATCAGGGGAGATTTCGCTAATCAGCGGTCGAACGGGCGTTCGAACGAAAAATTACATGTGGGGGACGTTTTCGAAGAAAGCAGCTCGCGAGCTGGGAGCTATTAGAGCGAACGTTGAACTGATGAGACAATGGCGCGGGAGATAGCTTCTGCGAGAAGAAGATCGCCCGGCGAAGTAATTTTCACATTTTGCTCGGATCCAAACACGACCGTCACGGGGACACCCAAACGTTCGACGAGCTCACTTTCGTCCGTGCCTTGAAAGGCATCCGCGCGCGCTTTCTCGTGCGCATCGAGAAGCACCGAAAGCTTGAACGCCTGGGGGGTTTGGGCTTCCCAGATCATCGTCCGTGGAACGGTTCGACGAATGTGATGATCCGGACCGACTTCCTTAAGTGTCGGCTTCACGGGGAGCGCGAGGATAGCAGCCCCGCTTATTTGTGCCGACCGGCAAACGTCCTGGATCTTCTCCGGAGGGCAAAACGGCCTCGCCGCATCGTGCACGAACACAAAACCGTCCGGGTCATCGACCGCAGCGAGCGCGGATGCGACGGAATCCTGGCGGGTGGCACCTCCGGGAACAAGGTCGATCGGAACGTCGGAACGCAGAGTCGCAAGCACAGCCCGAATCTCCGGTTCGTCCTCGGGGCGCACGGCGATCACGATCCGCTTACACACCTGGGAATCCAGAATTGAACGGAGCGTACGAGTCAGAATGGACGAGCTGTCAGAGAGCTCGAGCAAGGTTTTGGATTTCTCCCGGCAAACCTCTCCCATGCGGCGGCTGAAGCCGGCCGCCGGAAGAAGCGCCGTGAAGGGTCCAGCTGAAAGAGTTATGCTGTGTGGAACTCGCAAAGCGACTGCAGCTCGGCCTTGATGACCTCTTCTGAGCTTGCCTTTGCAATGGAGATCTCCTTCACGAGAAGTCCCTGCGCGGTATCAAGCATGCGGCGCTCCCCAAAAGAGAGCTCCTTGTCGGACTTGAGCGCAGAGAGGTCGCGGATCACCTTTGCAATTTCAAGAACGGAACCGGTCTTGATCTTTTGCGAGTAATCGCGGTAACGGCGGTTCCAGGTTTGAGTGTCCACTACGACGTTCTTGTCGCGGAGGATTCCGTAGACCTGCTCAACCGTTTTCTGATCGACGACCTTACGAAGGCCGACAGTTTTGACCTGGCTAACAGGAACCATGATCTTCATGCCCGTTTCCAGAATCGACATCATGTAGAACTTTTGCTCGGACCCTGAGACTTTGCGCATCTGAATCGAGTCAACAACACCAACACCATGCGCGGGATAAACGACCTTGTCACCGACTTTGAACTCTAGACTGCTCACGCTCAGCTCCGCATAAGGGAAGACGATTGAATCTAACGCCAGGGAATGCGCATTATACACGGGATGTCGAGAGCGGTCAAACAGCGCTCAGAGTGCGTCTGAACGGCTATTTTAGCGGTTTAAACAGCGATCTCGACGCCGGGATGCGCCAGCGCATGCTCACCCGTTGGCGCGGAGAAGCTCACGTTTCAGCTTCAACTCGAGCACAAGCGCGTTCTCATAGTTGTCGCGATAGTAGTTCTTGCGAATGCCGACAATCTCGAAACCGAGGCTGCTGTAAAGGGATTTCGCGATTGAATTGCTTTGTCGCACTTCGAGTGTTGCGTATCGCGCGCCGCGATGTTCCCCGAAGCGAATAATCTCCGAGAGCAGATACTTGCCGAATCCGCGAGCACGGTAATCGGGATGCACGGCGAGATTCAGTACATGGAGCTCGTCGGCTACGATGTAATTGAAGGCGTAGGCGACTACGGCTCCCCTCTCCCCTCGCTCGAGATCCGAATTTGCTGCGGTTGAAGACCCACCCGGGAGCACCAACCCCATGCGCACCGAAACGTCCTTCTGAAACTCACCGCGGATGAGCTCGTCCGACCACGGATGAGAGTAACACCTTTTCTCGAGCGCGCAGATCTCTTCGCAATATGTCGGATCAAAAAAAATGAGCTTCGGAATCGGGCTTTCGGTCACGGCGTTCGTCCCGGAGTCGGGCGACGTGCGGATACAGTGAAGTTGGAGCTCGGAGATGTCGCTAGCCACAGCCGGTCTTTCCCGTCTCTGATACGTCAGTGAAAGTCAGAGGAATATATCACGGGAGATGGAATTGTTGAAGTCGCATTTTCCACGATTTATCACGCAAAAAAGGAACGATGAGCGCTACACTTTGGCGGCTGCAATCATGACCTGAGTGAAGAGATCACGTGGTCCGAAATAGTATTCCTCGACCCGGAATCCGGAGCGTTCAAGGAGAGCAGTGACCTGATCCTTCGAGCGAATCCGGCTGACCTCCGGGGGATGGAATGTCGAATCTCGCTTGCCGAAGAGCTGGAACACTCGCTCGAGAAGCTTGAAAAAGCGGACGCTCAAGCCATATTCAGGGGGCCAAAACAGCACTATTCGACCACCCGGCTTCAACACTCGATAGAGCTCCCCGAGGATCCGCGTGATCTCCTCTTCCGTGAAGTGCTCCATGACACCGAGATTATACGCTCCGTCGTACGACCCTGCGGCAACGGGAATCTCAAAAATGCTTCCATGAAGCAGCTTGCTGCTCTCACCGTTGTTCTGCCGATAATAATTGAGCGCATTGACTGAGATGTCCAAGCCCGTGATCTGCGCATAATCCTGGAGATCACGATCCACTTGCCCCCCACCGCAGCCTGCATGAAGCAGCTCTGCTCCTCGCGGAAAGTATCGACGAACGAACCGATTGAGGTTTGGCCGAATGAGTAACTTCCGATACAGCGAGGCGATTGCATCATACACCATTCGCCCGCCGCGCTTTTGACCTTCCCAGTAATCATCCCAGCCCTGCGGATCGCTTTTCGTTCGGTCAATGTGCTGCTCCCCAAGCGGAGCAACGATGCGAAGCTTCTCAGCATTGAAGACCCGAACAAAAAACGTCGAAAGCAAAAGGCCAATCGAGCGGGAGACCTCGCCCAAGCTCATCTTCGAATGTCCGTAGGTTCGAGCCGGAAGAACTATCGCAACCTCGCCGATCCGGAATTTATTGCGATGCAGCACGTGGAGGCTTTCGAAAAAGAATGCGTATCCCGATGAGTGAACGACATTGAACGCGTACACGGGAATACGATCCAGTCGATAGACGCGAAACGCCCCACTCGCGTCATAAGGCATGCCGAGCAGGGTGTACGTTGCGAAATGTCCGAGACGTGTCAGCATCTTCCGATGAAGATTCCACGTCTCCAAGCTCTTCGGTCTCAGGTAGCGCGACCCCACCACGACATCGAAGTCGGATGATACCTCGAGCAATCTTGGGATGTCTGCCGGCTTATGGGTAAAATCACAGTCCATTGTGACGAGCACACGATAGTGATGCTCATACGCCCAGCGAATGCCGACCTGGTGTGCGGTGCCGATTCCGAGCTTTCCGGTCCGGTGGATGACATGCAATCGAGGTTCTTTGCTCGCAAGCTCGTCCAGCAGCCCACCAGTCCCGTCGGGAGACGCATCATCGACGAAGAGCAGGTCAGCCGGAAGATTGAGTGAGAGGAGCTCGGCAATAAGCGCCGGCGCGTTCTCCCGCTCTTCGTACGTGGGAACGAAGAAAAGTATCCGTTCCGTGTTATCCGGCTCGCGCAACTGTTCTGTCATTCGCGCACACGCTTGAATAAAGACAATCGCGGAAAAGGATACTGCAGGTCGTGCGGATTGTTCTCAACCGAGAACTCGTAGCCGAGCAGTGACGGCGCGCGAGCAAGATCGAGGACGCGCGCAAAACTTCCGCTCGCCACGAGCTCAGCGCTCTGTTTGTCGAAGAGAGGAAACTGATGAGGCTCGAAAGCGGCTGTAATCACGTAATCTGTCTCTCCTGGATTGGTCACGAAATCCTCTCGAAATTGCACTTTCGGATGCGGCGCGTCCAACCCATCGAGCGCTGGAAGCACGACGAAATTGTTAAAAGCCGGAAAAACCCCAACAACGAGCGGGCGACCTTCAACACGTTGAGCGTCAAGAAAATAGCGGCGAAGCTCGGTCCTCGAATCTTCTCCCTGCATCGCGCTAACGTACGCAAGATCGAAGAGAATCGATGGAAGCACGATACCAGCGAGCATTCCTACAGCCGCCCTCCGTCCGGTTACAGACTTGGAAAGCTGTTTCCAAAAGAAGTCACTCGCAATGCCTGCGAGCAGTGCACAGCCCGGAAATACACCATACATCGCTCGAATGAAAATAGGCGTATCTGTACAATAACCTTTCGCCATAATCAGAAAGTACACGAGCAGATAGCCTATCAGGGGAAGTGTTGCGCGAAATAATCTCGGCTGAAACGCGAGCCACGCCCCAGTCAGATAGAAATAAAGCCATAAATACGGCTGCACCCCAGCCGGGAGAAGATAAGTGAGGTAACGTCTAATTTTTGACGTATCAAACAGCACCGGTCCGAACTGCGATTGGTCGAAGAACTTCGCCTGAAAATCTATTGCGCGGCGGGTCGTCTCGATTTCCAGAAAGAAATAGGGATCGCAGAGAATAAAGCCGATGAAAAGAAACACCACTACAATAGTGCAGTCACGCGCCCATCGCATCGCAGGGCCCGGCTCGAGAACGTCGTTCTCGCGCCATCGGTTCACAAAACGAATAGTCAACGCCCCAAGAGGAACAAGTGCAACAGCAGCGGCGGGATAACGACTCGCCGCTGCGCAACCACATAGGAAGCCGCACAGCGCGGTGCGCTTTGCGCTACAGCCGGACGCCATCGGCGCCGCCGCGAAGCAAGCGGCCATAATCAGTGAGTTCGAAATGGCGTGCGTCCTACCGTAATGAGCGTAAATAAGCTCGAAAGGCAGCACCGCGAACAGAAACGCTGACCAAAGCCCAGCTTCCACCCTAAACCCGAGTGCTCGCACGCACAGAAACGCTAGGACTACGCTCAAGCAATCTGCAAATACGTTGACCAGCCGCATGAGGAGCAGCAGACGGCCGTAAGATGAATCGAAGTGATCGATTTCCCAGGCGAGTTTCGGTATCAAGCCCGCCTTCTGCGCAACTATCGCGACGCTGGTCCAGATCGTGTATGCGAGGGTGCCCTCACGGTGGGCCTGATCCGGGTTGAAGTCCCCATTAGCCCAATTCATCTCCCCCATCACCTCCACGGCCCACTGTTCGTCGGGCTGGAGCGGCCGAACCGGATTCGCGTCGGAAGGCAACCCCCACGTGATGCCCACTATGCGGAGGAAGAATGCGAGAAGAAGAATAACGTAGAGTAGCGAGCGATTCATCGGGACACCGCTCCAGGCAGACTCAGCCGCGCAACGAATACTTACTTCCGCGAACCGCCGAGATGAGCTGCTCTTGAAGAGCGCTAATCTCCTCACCGGAGAGTGTCCGCTCGTCTGAGCCGAATGCCATGCGAACCGAGATGCTCTTTTCGGTCTCCTTCAGAGGCTTTCCACGATACACATCGAGGACTTCGATGCTCCGCAAAAGCTTCGAGTCGGTGCTGCCGCGAAGGAAATCTTCGAGCTCTGCATAATAGGCACGATCGGGAATCACTACCGACATCTCGAAGAAGGAATCCGGATACTTCGATAGGTGCCGAAACTTCGCAACGCCGGTCTCGAGCGAAAGAAGCTCTGCGATGTCGAGCTCCGAAATCGCTGCTCTC
This sequence comes from Bdellovibrionota bacterium, assembly GCA_046328905.1. GTDB lineage: Bacteria > Bdellovibrionota_C > UBA2361 > SZUA-149 > CAZDWZ01 > JAXLVP01. Next base: position 185,312 of record JAXLVP010000001.1, on the reverse strand, counting down.
GAGCTCACGGCAAATCCGGCTGCCGGGTTGAGCTCAGCCAGAACGCCAATCGCTTTGCCATGAACGGTAATCGACGCGGCTCGAAAAGGATGCATCCATGCTTTCAGCGAACGGTAATCGTCTGCTTGATCACCCGCTCCGTCGAGCGGTCGGAGCGTTACCGAGGCCGGCGATACCAGTCGACAGACTCGCTTCACGGCGGTCATCAATCCATAGAATGCGCTGCCTTTCTCGAGTCTCGGACGGAGCACGGCACTCGCGTCGCATTCAGACCGAGAAGTCATGAACGCCAGCGAGAGAAGCCGGCGCTCGCTCGCAGCGAAAGACTTCTGCGCATCGCTCTTTCGTGTGCTGTATGCACGACCGATCTCGAACAGGAGCGCATCGTCAACAAATCGCGCGTTTTTCTCGAGCAGCTCGATCGCTCCGGGAACCAGTGTTGTTCGGATGAGATCGCTCGTCGCATCAATCGGGTTGAGCAGTCGAACCGCAGACGCTGTCTCGAAGCCCAGCTCTGCTGCCCGCTTCGCGCTCATGAACGAATAGTTGTACGCTTCCGAGAACCCCATCCCCGCCAGTCTGTCGCGAACACTGTTCTCCAGTGCAAGGATCGGTTGAGACGGGCGGGCAACGGACTCGATAGCTGGCGCCGATTCGACGATATTGTTGTAGCCGTAGATGCGCCCGACTTCTTCGACGAGATCATCTTCGATTGTAATATCCCGTGTCGCACGCTCGTACGGAACCTCCAGGTTGAGTTTCTCCTTTGCTACGTCCGTCGAATGAAAACCGAGCGAGCTCAGAATTTGAACGATCCGCTCTTCGCTGACCTCGGGACCCAACCGGCTCCGGATATAGCTTGGACGAGCCTGAATGATGAGCTTTTTGGGCGGCTCAGGAAACGCGTCCGAAACTCCTCCTACGATCTGAGCCGACGGTTGCTCGCGCAGCAGCAGCTCAGCAAACCGGTGGAGAGCGAGCGGGCATGAATACGGGCTTCTGCTTTTTTCAAAGCGATTGGATGCGTCGGTCCTCACCTGTTGGCGCTTCGTCGTCATTCGGATGACGACCGGATCGAAGTTCGCCGATTCGAGAAGGAGCCGAGTCGTCGTGTCGACGATTGATGAATTCATGCCGCCGATGACGCCGCCGAGCGCAACCGCGTGCGCGGAATCTGCAATGACGACGTCTTCCACAGTCAGAGCTCGCTCGACGCCGTCGAGCGCCATAAACGATTCGCCTGGCTTTGCCAACCGTGCAGACACGGTGCTTCCCTGAAGGAGATCGGCGTCATACGCATGATTCGGTTGGCCGATGTCGTGCATCACGTAGTTGCTGAGATCGACCAGGAAGTTACGCACACCAGCCCCTACGGCATAAAGCCGTCGGCGCATCCACAGCGGCGAAGGCTGCACAGCCACGCCCCCAAATTCTAGCGCAGTGAATCGGCGGACTTTTGTTGCGGGATTGATCGTAACGGTAAAGTTCGCTTTCCCTTTTGCAAGGCTCGCGAGCAGCTCCCTTCCTTCAGGAGAGTCATCGGCAAAGCGATCCGCGTTCAGCGAGAGCGGACGACCGAGAATCGCGCCGATTTCGCGCGCGAAGCCGAAATGGCTCCAGAGGTCCGGCCGATGAGTGAGCGATTTATTGTCGATCTCAATAACAGTGTCGGCAGCGCCGATAACATCGGTGAGCTTCGCGCCCGGCTTGGCTCTCGGGTGACTGGACAAAACGAGTAAACCGCTATGGTCCCCAGTGAGCCCTAATTCTGCTTCGGACACGAGCACGCCATCGCTCCGAATCCCTGCGAGATCTCTCGACTCAACTTTGATGGTCGCGCCGTCTGTTACCGAAAGCAGCGTTTCACCTGGAGCGACATAAGCTACCAGGCTACCCTCTACACAGTTCGACGCGCCGCAAACCACCTGCGCTTCGGAGCTGCCAAGCTGAACGGTCGCGACTTTGAGCTTCTCGCGACTTGGATGCTGCTTCACAGACTGAACCCGAGCGACGATCGCATGAGCTGCCGGAGCATCGCTTCGATGGACACCATCCACCTCTGCGACCTTGGTCGTGATCAACTCGTACAGTTCATCAGGGGTGAGGTCGCTGCACGGAACGAAATCATTCAGCCAAGACTGGGAGATCTTCATCGTCGGCTACCGGTTCACGGAAATTGTTTGAGGAAACGCAGATCGCCGCCCTGAAGGTGGCGGATATCGTCGATCTGAAAGCGAGACATGACCAGTCGGCTCAAGCCCAAGCCGAAGGCGAACCCCTGCCATTCCTTCGGATCGATTCCGCCGTATTCGAGCACCCGGGGATGCACGAGCCCGCATGGGAGCAGCTCGAGCCACCGGCCTTGAAACCAGATATCGAGCTCGAAGCCGGGCTCAACGAACGGAAAATATCCGGGACGGAGCCGAATCTTCTGCTCCGATCCGAAGATCTCACGCAGCAGCGTCTTCATGAAATAGATCAGATGGCCGACCGTTACGTGACGATCGATCATCATCCCTTCCATCTGATAGAAGGTGTGCTCATGGGTAGCGTCCAAGCGCTCGTATCGAAAACACCGACCCGGTGCGACAATTCGAATCGGCGGTTTGAGCTGCTCGAGGGCGCGGACCTGGATGGCAGAGGTCTGCGTTCTGAGCAGCGCTCCCATGTCCGTCCAGAAGGTGTCCTGCATGTCTCGAGCTGGGTGCCACGAAGGTATATTGAGCGCTTCGAAGTTGTAATATTCGGTTTCAACTTCAGGGCCGTCAACGACGGTAAAGCCGAGACCGACGAAGATACGTTCCAGCTCCCGTTGTACCTGGGTCAGCGGATGAAGCGAACCCGTGTCCGTTGCGAAGAGTGGGCTCTCGACCGGGATGGTCACGTCAATCCACTCCTGGTTGAGCTGAGCGGACTGCTCGAGCTTCACGAGAGCGGACTTACGAGCGTCCAACGTCTCCTCGACCTCGCGTTTCGCAGTATTCAGGAGCGCGCCCACTTCTTTCCGCGCGCTGGGCTCGACAGATCCGAGCTCCTTCATGAGAAGCGTCAGCTCGCCCTTTTTGCCGAGAAAGCGCGCGCGAATGAGATCGAGCGCAGCGGCGTCTTTAGCGGTGGCGATCAGCGTCTCGGCTTCCGTGCGAACTGTTGCGAGAGTTTCCGTGATTGCCACGACTGAGATTTGATGTTGGGGTTAAGAAACGGCAAACCCGATTTCGAAATCCCGCTTCCCTCACGAGCACGCTGAGGAAGCGGTATACGGAATCGGGTCACCAGCTAGGCAGATGCCTACGCGCCGGCTCGGCAGTTGCCTAAGCTATAGCGGCCTTAGCGGTCTCGACGACGGCTTGGAAGGCTTCCGGCTGACGAACGACGAGGTCGGCCAGCATCTTTCGATCGAGATCGATATTCGCGAGCTTCAGCCCATTGATGAGCTTCGAATAGCTGATGCCCAGCTCCTTCGCCGCAACACTGATCCGAACGATCCACAGCTCACGGAAATGACGCTTGTTCGCGCGACGGTCGCGGTAGGCGTATACCATCGCCTTTTCGACACGCTGGGTCGCTTGTCGGATGGTATTCTTCGAACGACCGCGGAAGCCCTTGGCAAGCGCCAAAGTGCGGTTTCTGCGTCGTCGAGCTTTTACTCCACGTTTAACTCTCATCTTGTCCTACTCCGGAATACAGTACAGTCGAGAAATTCGATTAATAAGGCAGCAGCTTTCGGATCTCTTTTTCATCCGAAGGATGTATGTACGAAAGCTTGCGCAACCGGCGCTTACGGCCAGGCGGCTTGCTCGTGAGCAGGTGACGACGAAAAGCGCTTCCACGCTTGATTTTGCTCCCGCCGGTCTTCCGAAATCTCTTGTTCGCGGCGCGATTGGTCTTTACTTTTGGCATATTCGAGCTAACCTACTGAAATTGCTTGAAAACTCCCACCCTCAAGTAAGAGCCCGCGCATCCTAACACTCTCTTTTGATTTTTCCTAGCCCTTACGAACCAGAATCTAGACTGACCTACTATCTCGCTGGAAAACGTTCAATAGTCTCTCCACATTTCCGGACTCTGACGCGCGCAAACGTCGGAAAAACAAACGAAGATCCCCGTGGTCGGCAGATCCCAAATTGACTGACGGCCCGGGGCTTGGTAGCAACTGGTCTCCCTCGGGAGGCGGAGCCTCTGCTTCGCTCCTTTGCTTCGGTGTGCGCGCGTAGCTCAGTTGGTAGAGCGCATCCTTGACGTGGATGATGTCTGGGGTTCGAGTCCCTACGCGCGCACCATTTTTCACTCCCCTTCCCGGTTTCCTCAATTCTTGGGCTCCCCAACTCTGCCGTTCGTGACTCTGGCGTTCGTGCCCGGTTCGTCGATCTGAGTGAACCCCATTCGTTCTGCCCATTCCGGGCGAATGAACGCGGCTCGGTCGCGCCGACGATCTCGCCCGCTCGGCAAACCCGCTCGTCCGGCTCATCGGTTTCAGTCGACCAAAAATCGAAGAGCAAAACCCGTGCACTGAACAGAGTCAGCTCGTCAAACTGAAGTGGCGGGAAATGAAAGTTCTACGCCCGTTCTCCGAGAGGAATTTCAAACAACGGGCTGATGATTGGCGAATCAGGTATGAAAGGAAAACAACATGCGCGGCAGCTTAGTCGACGATATGACCACGTCAAAACAGCTCGACCGCATGTTCACAGCGAGCTCGACACTTCTCGCCGGCGCGGACAGACGCCAAATAAAACGTGATTTCTGAAAGCCGCGACGCATAAACTGTTCTAACGTCCGAAGAAGCAACTGGCGAAGCGCGACGCAGCCGCTCGCGCGGAGGCAAAACGGTGCAGACGCTTGAGTAGTCAACTTCTCGCATCAGGCTCACGATCTCCGCGCTCATTTCGATCTTTCCCATTCAACATCAGCGGCACCGCTGAAGCGTGCAATCTTTTCTGGAAACGTTTGAAAGGTTCGCTTGTGCAAGTTGAGGTTCTTTATGACTCGAAGAGGTCACCGGAGAAGACGGAATCGTCCACGATCGCGGTCTCTCTCGTCTCCCGCCGTCGACTCCGTTTTGGCGCCCTATGGAGGGCAGAAGCTTGGAACAGACTCTGACTTACCTGACGGACTGACACTCATCATCGTCAGCTGTGGGACAAAGCGCCGACGGTTTGGCGTTCGTGCGAGAAATCAAGACCTGGAGAGTGCGCTCATCGTCGCACTCGAAACGGACACTGGGCTGGCCGGATGGCATATCGAAGTCTAGCTCGAACAAGGCTGCAATTTGATCAACGCGTTTTGCTCTGCGATTGGATTGCACGCCTGGTCGGCGCCTCAGTTTGGTGTTGGGGAGCGAATCGGAGGTTCGCTGGTCCTTGGACGACCTCGGTGAGTACAGAAACCCACTTCGGGCGAAGCCGAGGCAGCAGAGACTTGAACCCAAGAGAGTCTCCACTGCTCGGCGGTAAGAACGCACACCCGTGCTCAAGCTAACGCAAGTCGCTCAGAGCCGGAGTAACCAATTCAGTAGCCGGAGCGAAGCCGCTCAGAAAATGGTGAAGTACGAATCGTCGCCATAACTGTCGGCGGGGAGACGCCAGAAGATCAGCGACCGAGCGGCCATGAGGAGGACCGCTGCAAGCAGCAAGATGCCGCACGCGTAAAGAAGCCGCGCGAGATAGTGCTCCCTCACCTCCACTTTGAGGCTGATGAACGCCAGGTCGGCATCTTTCGCCAGGCGTTCCCTTCTCTCGGCGTTCGCGCTTCCGCGCTCCCACTTCACCGTCGCATCGCGGAGGATCCGAATCTCGCTCCGACGCTCGGCGCTGATCCATGGCACGGACTCGACTCCGAACAGCGCATCGCCGACGTAATACGACGGGTTACCGCGGATGGCATCGGAATCCCGTTCGGGATGGAATGCAATCTCGAGGGAACTCGCGTGGACCGCAGCCAGCGTCGATCCGAAACCGTAAAACGTGTGGCCCACGATCACGAGGATTGACAGGCCCCAGCAGACCCAGCCGACGGAAACAGCCGAGAGGCACGTCATCTGCACAGACTTCCAGAACTGCCACGATCTCTTCATCGCTGCGCTCCTGTCTCGGGAGACGAGCAGCACCGTGCTGCCGGTCGTCTGACAGACTTTTGTCAAACGACCGGCATACACGCTCCAAGAACGAATGACCGAGAAGGATTGCCCGGCAGTATACGTGGAGACTTTTACCCAACTTCGAGACCGAAAAAGAACCGAGCTCTGCTGCTCTCTCTTCAGTTATCGAAATCTGGGGCGAAATGTGAGATTTATTTGCCAGGACAGGTGGCAGGGAGCGTTTGCTTGATACGCGCCCCTTCTACCTCCGCTCAGAGGAACACTGGTCTCATGTGGAACGACTTCGAATCCGGCGCCTCGCTCGGAACACGGGGGAGCGAAGGCGGGAGGATCATCCATGATCAAGAAAAGACGGGCTGGGCCCGAATCACGCTCGAGGAAAGTTGCAGAAAGATTCCCTTCGCGATTACGTGCGGACTGTACGGGTGGATGGTGCACACCCGATACGTCTCTGATCTTCCGAAGGCGAATGCCGAATTCGAAGCGATGAGACACGAGCTCGAACAGATCGTCACCCAGATTCAGAACACGCCGAGCTCCGACCTTGCCAAAACAGTGGCCCAACTCTGCGAAGAATTCGTTTCGAGATATCCATAGCAGCCACTCGAAACCCAATCTCCAAGCGATTCACCGCTCGAATCCATCACCGACCGTTAGGCACTCGAAACTCTTTGCGATACTTTGAGAGCGAATTCAGCTTTTTTGCCGGAATTGATTCCCGGTCGCATCTGCTGATATCCTCCCCAATCGTTCGAACAAAGCATTGCTCCACGCAGCCCAGTGCCCTTCATCGCAATTCGTTCTCTTCACTACGATTCAGCGCAAACCGTTCTGCCTGTCGCACAAAGATGTCGGTTCCACATGCTCTGTGCTGCAGGCCCATTACCCTACCCGAGGTTTTCAAACTGAGACGGCAAGTGCCGCAGAGGAACCGAGATGTACACGCGCGACCACCAGATCCACTATCGCAGCCTCGTCCCTCCCCTCTCCACGCCCATGCGCCAAATCGTTTCGGCCGGTCGCGATGGCTGGACCCTGCAAACTGCGTCATGGGTGAACTCCGCCGTAGGCCTGCTCGCTTCCGTTGCCGCGAAAGAGCCCGCCGTTCTCGCGCTGCTCGAACGACAAGCTCCAATACTGGACCTCGGGCGTTGCCCTGAGCGACCGTCGGACGATGCCCATTTCGCGTTCCTCGGAGGAAGCATCTACGCTGCGAGCTCGCATGTCGGCTACCTTCTCTACTGCGCAAACGCGCTCGGACATGAAGGCGCACACGTCGTACGCCGACACGAGCAGCTCCCGGGAGACGGCTCTCTCGAACGCTTGCTCACGCGCGCCCAGTGGGAAGACGAAGCTCACACCGACGAGCTTCGCTTGCACGACAAGTTCGATGTTTACTTCAGACGGCTCCGATCTGAGCTGACAGTTGACGCATCCCCTTGGCACCGGGAGATCCAGCACTATCGGACGAATGCCCTGCGCCGGCGCGCGTATTTCCGCGGACGCGCAGCGATCGTCCGAGTGGCACAGCTCCTCGCGGAGGTCGCTCATCTCGACACGAGCGTGGAACATCCACCGCAGTCCCAACTCTTCGCGCTCGGAGGCCAGCTCGTTCGGGAGCTCCTTGAGATTCACCCCACTGCACAGGTCATGGTCGAAGCTCATGCTGCAACCGAGCGAACACTCGAAGGCTATCATATCCCGCCGAGCCTACCTCAACACGCGCAGCTGACGGAGCAGCTCAAGGTCTGGCGCAGCGAATCGAGCCGGTTTCTGCAATTGGAGAACCAACGAACCGCAGCGTTCACGTTCCTCCATTGAGCAGCAGGTTAGCGCGGAGCTGTCGACGTTGGACAGCTCCGCGGTGGGATGGGCCCGCGGTCGATACTCTCACCTTTGTCGGTATCGCTATCGTCCCCGTAAAAAGCGATGAATAGACACTGAGAGTCGGATCGTGTAGTCGTTTCGAGCACGAATCGTTCGTGCTTCGATCTCTTCCGGCGTTCTCTTCTCGTGTTGCTACCTTATCCCCGCCGAGCTGCGCCGAGTCACTCCGCTCCGCCGGGGTAAGGGACTTCCCTTCACCATTTTACCACGGCACTTCGCCGTCACCCTGTTTTAAGGAGCCGTCTTGTGGCCGAATTCGAGCTGATGTTTCATCGTCTGTGCCCTCTCAATTGGGGCTGGGTCAAAGTCACCTTCTTCGTTCTTGCACTGCTTGCTCTCGCCGGCGTGCTCTTGAGGCGCAAGACCATGGCGCATGTCTCCCTGGAGCTTGCCGCGTTTCTGGGCCTCTGCATGATCTTTGCGCATGGAGTCGTCACCCGCGGCGTTCTGGGAACGTCAGTCAGCCACCATCATGAGTGGTACTATTACGCGGTCCTGATTCCGCACGTGCTTTCAGGCGTCGTCTACGGATACTCAGCGATCATGCTCGCGATCATCGGCCGCAAGATCCTTCTTGCTCGACAACAGTCCGACATGAAGCTTCACCGGCGGCTCGGCTATTTCAGCTTGAGTAGCCTCTGGGTGAGCGTCGCACTCTCGCTTCCGCTCTAGAGGTTTACCGACCGACTTGCTTTGTCGGCGCGACAGGTTCGGGATCCAAGTCCCGAACCCGACATTCTCCGCCGCGCTGAGAATCCTGCGACACGGTGAAACACCGTGTCGCAGTCGGCGCGCACTATTCGCTCGACGCGCTGTTCAACAGTATCGATGTCGCAAGACCGTCGCAGGCCGCCATGCACGACTTATTGTAGTCGCCGGGGCCTGACGGTGTACCCGAAACTGGAGACTCGAACTGATAGGGCGTCCCCTGATCGCAGCACGTTCCACAAAGCTTTGTTTTATCTTCGTCTCCGTCACTTCCAATGCGCTCGGCGACTTTCCCCGCGCAGCAAAATGACAGAACCGTATTCGCCTCACTCAGATCCTTTCGCATACCCGGGCGCGGCCAGCTGCCGATCGCTCGAGCCTTGCACTGATCGTAATCGGGCTCTTCCGGCTTCGGACGCTTGTAAGGGTCCGGTATACAGATCGGATTTCCGTCCTTTGGAAAATTGGGGTTCGGCATGTTTTGCGAAGAGCAACAGATCCCCGGACGTCCGGAACCGGCACCGAGGATTGGCCCGCTCGTTCCTGGAGGACAAAACGCGGGGCCACCCAATTCGCCCGTTTTGTTTGGATGACAGCAAAATCCGACGATCGGCTTGGCTCCGATACCACCTACTGGGGCCGGAGCCTGCGGATCGAGCGCCGGCATCTCTCCCGGCTCGTCCTTGAGCCCCCAACAAAGGTCTCCGGAACCTGTCACGACCGGTCTCGGGCTCGTGGGTGGATCACTACAGTCAACATCATTGACCGGAATAGTCGGAGGCTCGGTAGGCGACGGAGCGACGATCGGTGCCACCGGAGGAACCTCGGCGGTAACTTCCCCGTCCTCCAGAAAAGCGGGTGCCGCAAACGCTACGTGGACAGCGCCGAGAGATAGCCCCGCAAAGAAGAGGCACACGTTGGCAGTACTTGCGAAACGGTTGACGGGAACGCGCAACAGAAAACAACAACGCATAACAACCTCGATTGAATGAACAGCTTTAACCGTTCGTTCATTGTAGCGGACAGAACTGAGCAAAGCTGCCAACTACCCAAAGTTTTTTGCGAAATCAAAATGCGCGCGCGCTCAGTTGCGCTCTGAAAATATACGATCGAAACAGGATCGTTCACAGAGCGCCGGAAGATTTTTTTGCGGATCCGAGCCCGTTCCTCCCAACTGAAGCGTTCAGGCATTCACAGCGACTTACGACATCTCCAGCCAACCGCCAGGTCCGTTGCAACGTTCAGAAATAAGCTTGGGCAGAGCTGAACGCGCTCTACCAACGTTCCTTCCAAGAGCGGTTTGGTCGACGAAGCGGCTCCCGGGCCGCCGCCACCCCGTAACAGATCAGAAACGTAGGCTCCCGGGAGGGACCGGTCGACGGCAGTTGCGGGATCTCACCTGATTCGATCCGAAGCAGCTACCGCTCGCGCCAATTCCTCTGAATAAGGCTTCGGATTTCCACGTCATACGATGAAGGAGAGGCGAAGATCTCCCCTCCTACCTGACCCGGCGGCCCCGTCGCCGAGTCGAGCTTTCACTGGGAGGTCGTTCGGAAATACGTGAACCTCTTTTGGGCTTGCGAAACGTTCACTTTCGGCGCTCAAGTGGAGATCTCATTTTTACGATACAATTGAAGGAGAGCTGGAGTCGCTGAATGCCTGTCATTGGTTACTTTGTCATATTCGCTGTCTGCTGGCTGGTGTACCGCCAAGCTGCCTCCAAACCTCTTCGCCGACCTCCCAAATCCATCGATCAACAGGCCCCGGAACGCTTCGCGAAAGTCGCGAAGCTGATCGCTCAGCATCGGTGGAGCGACGGGCTGCAAGAGCTCAGCTCGATTGACAGTGCCAAACACCCTGCGCTTTACAACTATTACCGGGGAGAGATAGCCGAGGGCCTACGCGATCGTGACGTCGCAGCGACGCTTTTTCAATCGGTGATCGGAACGACGGACTGCCCTGAGACCATCAAATTGAAAGCTTCAGAGCACCTAGCCGCGCTGACAGCGACCGACGACCAGACCCTGCGCGAGGCACAGGCCGCAGTTCTCGCAGGCGAGACAGAGCGCGCTTGCGTGCTTTATGAAACTTGGCTTGCAGCGCACGGCGATCGCTTCGATGTGCTCGGCGAGCTCAGCGCCGCATTCATTGCGTCAGATCAATTGGACTCGGCGTTCGAGCTCTTGATGCGAGCAGGCTCCTTAAAGCCGGACGATCCGATGCCTTACGAACGGCGTGCCCTGATCCTGGGCCGTAAGGGCAAGTATCTCGAAGCACTGTCTCTCATAAAGCAAGGATTACAGCTCGTTTCAGATCACCCGGAGCTTCTCCGACGTCAGGCATGGTGTACGGCTCGCGTAGGGAACCTCGAGGAGGCGTGCAATTTGTATTCTCGGCTGCTCGAGGAAGACCCGTCGTGGGCCGAAGGCTGGCTGTCCCTGGCCGATCTGCACAACACTCTCGGCAGAAAAAACCTCGCCCTCGACGACATTGATCACTTTCATACGCATTGCTCGAAGTCCGCGACGGCAAGGTTGCGAGAACAAGCTGCACGAGTGCGGGCAGTCGCGGAGTCTGCAAGCGGATACGTGCAATAAGCAACCTCCTTTCCCACCGTCTGACGAACGGTCGGATTGCCTTAGCGGAATCTGTACGGTAACAAGTCCTTAAGCGGCCCGTTCTCCGACGAGCTCTTTCTCAGCTCAACATCCCCCGTACTGTGCGTCCTGCTTCGATAGTGCATCGTCCCTCAATCTACGCTGCATTTCCGAAGGAGCAACGCGCAATCGCAATTCGGTTTTCGATCTTCATCAACCCGGCCGAGCGCAGAGCGATCTGCCCCACCTTCACTCGAGCTTGTTCCGTTGTGCGCTCCTCCGTGTTTTGACGATCAGTGGTTCTCGTTCGGGAGATCTTGCGATGGATGGCGATGGCATCGGTATTCGGACGTTCGCCGACCGCACGAGCATCGTGGAGATCGGAGCCGCAGGCTTCAACGGCACCAAGACTCGGCACGCGCTCATGGAGCTTCTCCGGATCGACGGTCCCAAGGCCGACGAGATCGTCTGCGAGGCGATCGAAACCAAGGGGAAGTGGCTGACGCGGCATGGGCCCAACGGCGACTTCACGTTGTGGGTGGTGTGTACGCAAGCCACCAAGCGTGAGTCCCGGCGAAGCACCTTCCAGGTTCATCTGGGAGGACTCGACGGAGCCGTTCCCAGCCGGCTGCCGTATGTCGTCGTGGAGTCGGTCTACGGATTCAACCTGCCGGACCGGGAGATTCAGCTCGTCGAAGCTTCCATCGCCGTTCACACGCCTTCGCCCACTTCTTCAGGTGAAGGCTCGGCAAGCGCCCTCACCGAGGCCGTCAGCAGCGCACCGTGGCTCTCGCCCCTGAAACCTCACCGAAGGAGATTCTGGCATCTGCCGAAGCATCGCCCCTGTCTCCCCCTGGTGCTGTTCGCGGTCAATGAGTAACCGACCATCACCGCACCTCTACGAACCGGTTCATCACGTGCGACTCTGACGTACCCTGCGTTCAAAGCTGGGTGCAGATCATGGAGAGGCGCGGATCGAGGGTTCAAACACTCTGCGATCTGCGCCGCTCCATAACTCTTGGTCGTCCATGACGCAGCGCACGGAACCATGTTTTCCGTATCGATATAATCGAGCAAATCACTCTCTTGAGGACGCTCATGGCCACACTTCCCCATCCACCCGTAGTCTCGGCAGAAGAATGGGCAACTCAACGCAAAAGATTGCTCGAAGAAGAGAAGGCGCTCACACGGAGACAGGACGAAGTGAACGCGCTCCGACGTCGGCTCCCGATGGTCCGGCTCGACAAACGGTACGAGCTCGACGGGCCACAGGGAAAGGTCACGCTGATTGACCTCTTCGATGGACGGCAGCAGCTTATCGTCTACCACTTCATGTTCGATCCCGACTGGGAAAAAGGATGCAGCGGTTGCACGAGCTTCGTTGATGCCCTTGGCGATCTAAGCTTACTCGGGGAAAGAAGGACGTCTTTTGCTCTCATCTCGAGAGCCCCGCTCGCGAAGCTCGAGCGCTACAAAGAGGAGCGAGGTTGGACGCTCCCGTGGTATTCATCGTTCGGATCGGACTTCAACTACGACTTCCACGTCACACTCGACGACAGAGTGACACCTCGTCAGATGAACTATCGCAGTGAAGCGGAAATGGAAGCAAAGAAAGGCGCTCCGTGGACGTATCGAGGAGAGACACAGGGGCTCAGCGTCTTCTTCCGAATAGACGACACCGTGTATCACACATATTCCACCTACGCGCGCGGGGTGGAACGTCTGACGGATGCTTACCCACTACTCGACTGCACGCCATATGGCCGTCAGGAGGATTTCGAAGATTCCCCCGCAGGCTGGCCGCAAAAGCCGACTTACGGGTAACCTGGTCCGGCGTCGGGGCGTTGGACGGAGGATATCCGCGCTCTATTCACTATCCAGCGCCGCTTTTTCATGCCTGCTCGTTTCTCTGGCAAAAGTCTCTGTCAAAAGACTTCTCTTCGACATGAATTCGGGATAAAGCTCAGCTCACCGAATCGATTGGGCTCCGCTCGCCCCCCGAATGCAATAAGGCAGCGGCGGTGAATCGCCTGAGCGCCCCGTCCGTTCGCTACACCAGCTCCACTCCGTGACAGATCAGCCCCCCGAACAAATTCGCGTGTTGCACATCGTGCTCCTCCTGGTGGCGCTCGGGTCTCGCGCTGTCCTCTTTCTTAGCCAAGGCGGCGTGCTGTGGCCGGACTCGCTAGCATATCTCGAATGGGCGAGGCGCATCGCCTCTCACGGCGACTTCGCTTATCATCCAGTATATCGCACACCTGGTTATTCGACCTTTCTTGCCCTCTTTCTGCTTGCCGGTTCGACCCCTTCAATCGGGAAAGCGATTGTCGCGGTACAATATCTGCTCGGCGTCGGGTCCGCTCTTCTCGTTTTTGCGATCGCTCAAAGACTCACTTCTCATCGGGCCGCCTTTGTGGCCGCGCTCGTTTTCGCCATTCACCCGCTCGAGCTCTATTACGAAACCGTAATTCAGAGTGAAGCGCTCTTCGTCCCCACACTGTTGCTCCTCATCTATTGCGCGATTCGCTCACTGGAGGAGCCGAGCGTCGTAGCGTTTGGGACCCTTGGAGCACTCTCAGCCGGCGTCACCCTCGTCCGCCCCCTCGCACAGATGCTCATCCTGATCATGCTCGCGTTTTACTGCTTCCGCCCCGCTCCTCAGCTATCGCGACGAATAGCCGCAGCCACGCTCCTGGGTTCATATGTGCTTTTCCTACTGCCCTGGCTCGTCTCGAATCAGCTCAACTATCACTTTTTCGGGATGACCAAAGACATCGGCCTCAACGCGTTTCACCGCACTTTCGACGGCGATGGGTTAGCGCCCTCCGGAGATGAGTTCGCAGAGTTGCGGGCCATCGCGGAGCGTGAAAAGGAGAAGGGAAAACAAGCTTACTTCACAGTTGTGTCACGAATGCGCAAAGACGACTTGAGTTATCAAGAGATCGACCGGGCGATGCTCAAGTTCGCAACGAGCGCGATTCGAGAGCACCCTCTCCCGTATCTCCGAAATTCAGCAGAGTATTTCCTATCGTTCTTCCTTTGGCCCTACGACAGCGTTACTTTTTCGACGAAAACGAGTCCGGCATTTCTCACGTCACCGCAAGGCGCGTGGATCCGCTCACCTGAATTCCCCAACCAACCCGACAAAGACGTGCCGGCGCTGCGGTCGCTCGTAGAAAAGTATTATGCGATATTCCCCATTCGACCCTGGCTCATCTCCGCATTCGCGGCAGTTGGTGCGCTGGTCGGGGCTCGCCGCTCGGGCGCGGTTTCCTTGCATCTCTTCCTGGCAACAGTAGCAGCGTACTTCGCCCTGCTTGTTTCCGTCTTCAACAAGCCGGAGGACCGGTTCTTTTTGCCCATCCTCCCACTTCTGCTCATTCTCGCTGCCGCGTGCTTCGGAGGCTCCAGCGTCCGTTCGAGCAAGAGCGGAGATACGCCGGGATGATGAACGAGCTAAAGAAGACTTCCGGAGCGAGCATACGAAATTGTGCACACCAAGCGATGAGCTCGCATGACGTCAATCGACCGCAGTAGAAACAATGAGCAGCAACTGTGAAACGGAAAGAAGCGGAGGCAACGCATAGGCAGATGAGCAGAGCTTCGGAGTGGACTATTCGCTTTTCCTTGTTATGCGCCGCCCTCGTAGTCTTCGCGGTATTTACGGAGGTCGGATTTCGGTTGTGGTTGCGAGCAAGGCACGACAAGCCGCTGCGTCTCGATCGACCGACGGTATATTACGGTGCGCCCGCGCCGGCTTCTCCATTCGACTACTCCTATAGCGTCGAAAAGCCGGCAAACACGTTTCGCATCGCTGCCATCGGCGACTCCTTTACGTATCCGACTCACCTTCAGTTCGACGACACCTACTCGAAGCGGCTCGAGAGGATGCTCAACTTAACTCCTGCTTCAGAGCGCCGACTGCGCGCAGAAGTCATGAACTTTGGACAGATGGGCGCGTCGTCCAAATCCGAGATACCGATCCTGGAAAGAGCGCTTCGGTATTCTCCCGATCTGATTGTTCTCGAAATCACTCTGAACGACCCGGAACCGAATTCTCTGAACGCCGAACGGCGGGCGAATCCTCGAAGCTATCGATTTGGAAAGCTCGAAATCACAAAGGAGACGCATCCCGTCCTCTATCACTGGAAAAGTCTGGGCTACCTCGTCCAGAGAATCCATAACAATGGTACGCTGAGCGAATTGATCCGCTACTACGAAGATATGTACCGCTCCGATGAACGTTGGCCGCTGTTCACGGCGTCGCTCAAGCAGATGAAACAGCTCGCAGACGAAAATGGTGTACCGATTGTTGCAATGGTCTTTCCTCTCTTCTATACGCCACTTGAGGATTCTTACCCGTTTAAAGCGATCCACCAACAGATCACTTCCTATCTCTCGGCGATTGGAGTTCCAAGCCTCGACCTCTTTGATTCCTTTGCCGGGCTTCCGCCCGATCGCTTGACAGTCATTCCGACCATCGACAGCCACCCCAACGAAATCGCGCACCGCATCGTCGCCGACTCCTTGTATCAATGGCTCGAGACGACGAAGAAGATCCCGGAGTCGTTTTGGATTCGCACACGCTACTATCGCCGTGGAACGCGCGCCGAGCGGATTCCGGCGGCGAATGACTATCCGCTAAACGCAGCTGAGTTTCCGGTGGAGCGCTCAACCGACGAGAAGGGGCAAGAGGACGAGCCGCAGGACGAGCGCTGAGAGGCGTGCGAAGAGCGCTCCCACCTTCTGGCCTCCGAGTCCAGCGGACGATTGCCTACATCCGGAATGATTCGTCAGACCTTCGTCGCTCTCGTCATCAAGTAGTGCTGCTTCAACGAGCTGAGTCGAGCGAAGCTCGAGATCAGCTCACGAAACTCATCGCGAAATCGCTGGAGCTGCTCCGGATTCTCCCGCTCGAGCTTTTGTTTCAGCTTCACGACCGGGCCGGCTGTGTTTTCGAAATTGAGGAGCACGTGCTCGACGCTCAGCACCGGAGTCAGCATCAACGGGCAATCGAACAACAGGTCTCGCACCCGGTCTCCAAGTCGTTCGCGGATGATGCTGGGCTCTCCCCACAATGTAGGCGATGGGACATCGGGTGGAGGCGGAGCATATTTCGCGACGAGAGAAAACATTCTGCCGGTGAACAGCTCACCCGGCCACGTTGCAAAGGCGATTGTTCCGCCTGGCTTCAACACTCGAAGCATTTCGCCGAGCGCAACATCCGGGCGAGGTGCGAACATATGTCCGAATTGACTCACCACACAATCGAACTCACAGTCGCCAAACGGAAGATTCTCAACGTCGCCCTCACTGAAATCGATCTCGACCTTTGCGACTCCGGCGTTCCATTTGGCACGTTCGAGGAGAACCGGAGAGAGGTCGAGACCCTGTACGCGAGCGCCTCTCCGAGCCGCAGCTATCGCCACCACACCTGTCCCACAACCAACGTCGAGCACACGCTGGCCGACCGAGACGTTTGCATGCTCAGCAAGCTCGCCTGCGCTCTGTATCGTGAACACCTCGAGCGGAGCGAACAGCGCCCAGCTCTCCCGCTGGGCGGCCTTATATTCTGAAAAAGGGTCATGGATCATACGCGCCTCCCGGTCATCGTTCTCGCAAACGATATCTTTTCCCGCAAAAACATTCCACGCTGTTCGTCTTTCACTATTCGCCTCTTGGCCTTGCTGACCGCCTGCACGCCAGCCGAATGTGCACGTCTCGCGCTGTTCCGGTTTCGCCTACGCCAATCTAGGAAAAACGCGTACGACTCAGCCTGTTTTCTTTCCGAGAAAATGTCTCAGTTTGCTAATGTGATTTACACAATATCCGTGTGAACGTGCGGATCTCGTTCGTTTTTTCAAGCAAAACAAGCGCTCGTGCGCAGCGCTGAAGGAACTGAAGCAGCGACGAATTGACAACGGATTAAGCTATATATGACGCTCACCTCTCATCCAGTTCGGCCCGGGGCCACGAAGCGACGAAAGCCGATTACTCGGCACGACCTCTCACTGTCGCGCGTTGCGAACGCCCAGGCTTACCGAACGACGCAAATTCAAAAAGAAGTTCTTCGCGGGCTGAAGGTAGCGCTGACCGTCATCGTTCTCATCGCAGCGTTCACGCTACCGACCACCTCGTTCGCGAAAAGCTTCGAGGTATTTCATCGCCTAAAGGCGCAGAAGCAGGCACCTGAATCAGGCGACAGCATCGCGCTTGCATCGACCAAGGCTGTCGTTCAGCAGACCAGCGAGCGCTACCATCCACAACCGCAGTTAATGGGTCGCGGTAACCCGCGCACTTTTAGAGTTCTGAACGTTCGATAACCGACTTTTACAATCGGTTTATATCTTTCCGAAACTTCCCGATAGCTCCAACGTGAGGCTGCATCTGAATGCGGCAGTCTCGCATGAGAATCTCAAATGAAGAACACATTCAAGGCGTCCCTACCAGACAAGGCAGCTTCGGAGTTACGAAGCGAAGCAGGCGCAGTTCTTGTCGAATGGGCGCTGGTCGCCGGAGGTCTCCTTCTCGGTGTTCTCGTCTTCCGAGACACCGTAGTGGCGCTCAACGACTATATGGTATTGAGCCAACTCGCGCACGAAGGCACTCGCATCGCGTCCCGAGTTCCTGCGCTCGAAACAGGCAACTTCACAAACCTCGATGCCAGTGCCTCGCAACAAGACAAAGACGACTGCACGTTTGCGTTCTCAACGGCGTTCCAATGCGGCCACTACTACGTTCAGAGCCGTTTGCGAAGCGTTCTTCCGCTCGCCGGCTTGAGCGTCGATCCCGCCGGCGTTTCGCTGACAACTGAGTATCTTCCGAACACCGCGGTGGAAGGCGCTACGGACGATACCGTGAGCGTCACTGTGACAGCCCCGTTTCGAGGGTTTCTGCTGCCGACAATCAACATACGCTCGACGAGCCAGGGCGCTTACCTTTTCGAGAAGGTCGTATGAGCGTTCGACGAAAAACTGCTGGGATGTATGAGCGCGGCGTGACGATGGTCGAAGGAAGCTTCGTCGTCTTCAGCGTGATGCTCGTTACACTCACGTTCATCGACTTCGCGAGATACTATGCTACGAAAGCACTCTTACTGAAGGGCGCACAAGACGCAGTTGATTTCGCCGTCAAAGCGCCTGGGTTCGATGTGGATACCTATACCCTCACGTCCACGAGCGCCGATGATCAGGCAAAGCTCAATCGCCTCAAACAGCTCCGCATCCAGATGGGCGACCAAACTATCAACCTCGCTCGACAGAGCTTCGTTTCAGCGATTGACGAATCTTCGAAGCGCATGGGTGTCACTGACACCTTTTCTCTGACTGACCAGCTGAATGGATCGACCAGCAGCCAAACCGCATTGCATGCTATCGTTCTGCGTCCGGGCGAGAGCGCACAGCGTAGCGACGGAACTTGGTTGCACCACCCCTTCCGTTGCGCAGCAAATGCTCCGTCGAACGACCCAGGTTGTCCGAATGCGCTTCGGCGAAAAGGGAACGAGACGATGATGGGCCTGCTTCGCGATTTACCCATCATGGTTCGCACAGAGGCTACCGTCATACCCATCTCACCGTGGATGATCCGGCTTCCCATTCAAATCTCTGTTTTCGCCTGGCGGGAGATTCCCGCCTCGGGTGGCTATCGGGAGGGCATCTCAACGGGCGCCCCTCCGCCGCCCCCGGATGACCCGCGACAGGACTCGGACTGCACGCCGGTGACGACTTGCCCCAGCGGACAGATGCCTGATGGCTGTTACTGTGTCCCAGCTTGCCAAAGCGCAAGTGAATGCGCGGCAAGAAATCTTATCTACGACGGCTGGTGCCACTGCATGGGGATCGGAAGTTGAAGAATTCGAACAAAAAACTGCTTGCGTTAGAGCAGCCCGATCAAACTGGGTTCGTCCTCATCTTTCTAGCGATCGCTGCAACCGCTTTTGTCGCCCTGCTCGCTCTCACGATCGACTCGTACCGGCTCGCTACATCGCATAGTCAGGAGCGCTCTGTCGCTCAAGCGGCATCACTCGCCGCTCTCGAGCGCTATCGCGAAGCGAAACCAACGACTCCGTTTGCGACGCCACGAGCTGAATATGAATGGCGGGTGACCAAAGCAATCGAGCGAGCGGAAGAGGTCGCGGGTCTACAGAAAAATACGCTTCTCGGGAATCCGGGAACGTCTCTCGCAAACGTAGGCGATCTTACGAACAACAGCGCGGGCACCATAACCGCCGGGGCGTATGTGTTTGAAGAACCAAACGGCGCCGGCGGATGCTCGAGCTACAGTGGTACGAACTCCGCAACGAACGGCTGCCCATGCGGGGGAACCGCACCCAATAAGTGGGTCGGACCCTGTTTTAAGGCGAATGATCAAAATTCGGTCGAGGCATCTTCGTTCGAGGTGAAGATCAAAACAAAGTCGAGCTCTCCGATACCGTTTCTCTTCGGGCGAGCGATTGGCTACACGTCCCAATCCATCCAAGCGCCGGGACGGGCAGCGATGGTGCCACGGCATGGTGTCTACGCGCTCGACATGTCCGGGAGCATGACGGCCGAAACGCATCTATCGTATGCGGATCTCGGCCCGACCGAACAGGCTAAGGCGAGCCAATACGTTTTTCAAATTAGGGGTAATAGCGCGCTCGGAGACCCCGTTTGCACCACCGACGGGGCGCAGAATCCTTGTATCAACGCTGCGTGTACCTTTCTCGGTGACCTCAACGCCCTCGCTGTTTGGAACGGTATGGAAAAGACCCGCCCGGCTACCGGGCTCAAGCCGAGCTGGAAACACTATCGCTCGGACTATACCTGCAAGCTCGTCGACATCGACAATGACGGCACGAATGAACAATACCTCGTCGACACCAACACGCACTACTACGACGACAGCACACCTCCTGATAACGCCGCGGACGGCTTCTATCGCGGTCCCGAACCGCTTTCAAACATCTTGGTTGGAATTCACCAGGCGCTGCTCAAGCTCGAGGAGCGGCAGGTCGCAGGTGACCAGATTGCAGTCCTCGCGTTTGATCAAGCAGTCGTAGACAAACGACCCGCTGAGCTGGGGCGCGTGTTCGGCTACACGCATCCGGGGTTGGCGTCTTTTGAAACTTTAAAACAGCTCACCGATGTCGCTGAACCGGGAAATCCGAAATCCGCGTCCCTCACCCTGCGCCTGAATGCCGGTTTTTTTCCACGTCCAGCAGCAAACACCGATATTCCAGAGGCGGTCGTCAAGGCGAGCGACCTTTTGGCGGAGATGCCGAACAACACGAGCGCGCAAAGTTATGTTGCGCTCTTCACTGACGGATTGAGTACTTGCAGTCACCAGTGCAGAGAGGGTGATACGACCGGCCCGTGCGCCGGGAACAATCCCTGGTGGTCAACGTTCATTTACCGCGACCAAACCGACCGCGTGAAACTGACTACCGACGTTTGCGTCACGCCTCCCGACGACTGGTTCGACCACCGACCGCAGGCCACAGGCACCCCCTACCCCGATCACGGCACGGGATGGTGGAATGGCAGCTCTTGGAACTATCACATCAATAGTCTCGCTGAAGTCTCGACTCTCATTGCGGGGAATCGGACCGAATATCCGATGCAGCAGTACTATTACATGCAGCTCGCACGTTTCCCCTCGTATGTGGACCAACGGATCACTTTTCACGCTTTGGTCTTTGGAAAGCTTGCGCAGCCGCACACCGTCCTGAAACGGCATACATCAGACTCGTCCAAGTGCATGGACGAGGCAGATGCTCGGAAGAGCGGTGAAACTTTCACATGGAATGACTGGCACGATTACAATAATTTCAATCGAAATTGTTATGAAACAATTCAACAGTCGGGTCCAGGGCGCTGCCCATATCTTCAACACATCTACGAAATCTACCGTAACTGGGTGAAGCCCACCGGCGGCTATTTCGTGCCCATCAGACCAAGTTGCGCGTCGGCGCAGCTGCAGTCGACTTTCGGAATCTCGAGCAGTCAGTGCCGTTCTGGAGCACTCAACGACAAGCTCGATGAAATCTGTTCGAGGGCAGGCTACCCTGGGGCGCCGGTGAATGGTGCTGACGATCCGCAAGACTATCAAAAACTCACCAACGCGGGCCTGATTGACGATCTGGCAGGGAAGAACTTCACCGGTCCCAACCAAAACGACTATAACTTCGTTTACGATTCACAGGACAATGGCCCTCGACGCGCACCTCGGGTCATCTGTGACACCGGTTGCCGCACAACTGAGGAGCAAATTACGGAGTTCGTAAACAAAGTCTACGCCCAGAATCCCTACGTGCTGGTCGATCCGAATTAGTCTGGGCAATTCCTGATACTCAGAGCATCGAACCCGCTCCAACTGCTGGCCCTTCCCCACGCCGCCACGGACGGATGTTTCCGGTTTGATTCGCCCTAACAATCCACGTATACACAACCGTTCCGAATAGACCGGATCTTTCCCAAGCAGTGCCCGCCTTACTTCTATCACTACAACCTACGCGAGAGTGACGGATCTCCGTCGCTGTCGCATCGGTTCAGGGGATCGAAAAACGTTTTTTCAAGGACCTGTCCATGCCGGACCACGTGCTCGAGCGTGACAACACCGACCTGTTCGCACGGCTTCGGAACCTCTCGTCGTCCCCTCCTACCGGTTCGCGCTCCCAACCAGACGCCGCTGATAAAGTCGCCGAGCTCCGCCGCTCGATTCGTGCGCCGCTGATGCTCTACCTCAGAGCGGCACACGAGATCTATGAGCGCTGGAGGGTCGATCGTTCTGAAGCCAAGGGACTGCGCTTCGTTGATGCTTCGGAGAAGACGCAATGCGTCACGCGCCCAATGCTCCCCAACCTGTTCCACGTCCCGCGCGACGACTTCTTCTTCAACGCATCCCAAGCGCTCCTCGCAAGTTGGGATGCGGCGCTTGTCGATGCTTCGGCACAGCCGGCGCTGAGCGACGCCATTTCGACTATCAACGCAGCCTTGACGGCGCTCGGTCTTCGAGGAGACCTCTCTCCTCGACCAGTATTACACCGCACCCGAGGAACGGTATTTCTGAGGACTGCGGCGGGGGCATACAGCCGGGAGTCTGCGTGGAGGCAGAAACACTACACGGCGCGGAACCTCGTCTGGCTGGAGCTCGTCCCCGCGTGCAATCTATGGATGGGCTTCGTGTACGTGGCCGCCGCAAAGCTCAACTGGGTTAGCGATCCGGAAAGGCTCTCTCGCATCGTGCTGAACTCGAAACCTTTTCTCGAGCACTGGGCGACCCTCTCACAGGGCGCCTTCGTCGCGCTTCGAACGGTATCCGTCAACTCGAAAAACGCGATGCTTGAGCCACGGCCGTTCACCCTTCTCTACCCGAACACCCCGGAGGAGCAACTCGTCTTCAGCGCGGAGTCGATTGCGCTCATCGATCGCTGCATCTCGAGGACGAGCGAGGCGCATGTGCGCTATCGCCATAACTGCCCGGGCCTGCAAATACGTGGAGCCACCACCCACGACAGCTCCGTGGTCGGAGGGCTCGACCACGCGCTTGCGCTCTACGTTGCTCAGTCTCCCCGAATTCGGCGTTGAGGCAAATGCGACGGATGCAGCTTTTGCGGAGAGGTTATTTTCGGTTTTCCGATCCCCTCTCCGCAGATGATTGAGGCACAAGTGAAAAAGCGAAGGCACGAGCTGAGGCTTATCGAAACGAAATTCGTTTCAAAAAACCTCAGCTCGCGGCATCTCGTTGTACAGCCTGAAATCAAGCTCGAGATGCGTAAAGATTGAGTTGTGCGGACTGCATCTGCTCGTAGCAACGAGCGACCAGGTTCCGCAAAGTAGTCTCCCCCTGAAGCACGCTGCGAAGGTCGACCGCCAGATGAACGGCGGTTGCTTCGAGCGTCACGTGTGGATCGTTGAGCTTCGCCAGCGCCCGGCGGCGCGCCATCACGGCGATGTGATATTTCTTGATCGCGTTTTGGCTGGTGAAGTACTCGAGAACATCTTCTTGGACGTTCTGAAGCTCACTGCAATCCCATCGCACGAGATACGGTTCGGGAACGCGATCGATACCGCCCCAGACCTCGCCACCGAAGATCTCCTCCGGTTGGTAGGTCGGCCGAAGCTCTTCGAGCGCCCAGAACACATGCTCCAGCACGGCGATGTGGCTTGGATGACAGTCGAAAGGGTTGTGCGTCACGAGGCGCCGCGGCTTCGTGGCCGACAGGATCTCCCTGAGCTCGTTGACCACCGCATCGTTCCGTTTGCCCTGCATACAAGAGGACGGGTGGGCCAGGCCGACCGCGAACTCGTATCGCCCGTAGCGAGCGGCAGCGATCTGTTCCTGCATGCGAAGACGCGTCATGGCCTCCTCGCTCAGCTCCTCGTAAGGAGCGGCTCGCGGACGCCCGGCTCCGTTGTTGACGATCACGACCCCGAGGCGCTCATGTCCCTTGAAGCTCTTGACGACGCCGAGCGGATCCAGAATCTCCCCGTCGTCGCTGTGAGCTCCGATGGTGAGATTCTCGACAGGGTCGAGGCGCCGGACGTCCGAGCGCCAGTTCGACCGGTAGAAAGTAGCCCACGGATGGGTCAAGGTAACAGTCACGATGTTCTCCTATCTCAGTGTACTCATTGGTGGAGGAAATACGAACCTGCCGAAACTGCGCACAGATTTCGGCAAACCTAGGTAGCCTCATGCTCGTATAAGGAAAAAGAGAACTGGCGGGGAAGCGAGTTTACCACACTGCCGCGTTGATGCCTACGTCGCTGGTATGTATCTTCTGGGGAATCTGTGGTTTACTGACCCGATCTTTCGGCTTGTCCGAGAGACACATTCCCTCAAAACTTCGACCACGAGTAGACCACCTCACCTGTCCGCTCTTCGACCGCGTCACATCGTCTCACAGTGTGCGGGTCAGAGAGCAGGGACAGCGGAACTTACACGTTTTTTCAAGTGTCACCCTCGCTCCTCACTTCGGCTTTTGCCGCGTTCGGATGGTCTGAACGCCGAGCAGGGCCTACCTTTCTCGACGAAAGTACGTCCGATGATTCGCTTTCTTACGGCTACACAGCACGTGGCCTCCCGGTTCGTCGCTCACAGGATGGCAAACCGGTATCATTCGATCGCCCCGTTCCGTATGGCGGACTTCTGCTTCGCCACCGGCAGCTCGCCTGAGATGGTCTATGCGGAGTTGAGACTCATGATCGAGTCCGGCGAGCTCGACCTGTCGATGCTGAACACCTACAACCTTGACGAGTACGTCGGCCTTCCGGACGACCACCCCGAGCGCTATTGGAATTTCATGGATCGGCTTCTGTTCGGACCGGCAAATATTCCGGTCGAACGGCGGCATTTCCCGGATCCGGCCAATCCGGAGCTGTACGAGACCCAACTGCGCCACTACACGACCGCGTCCGGCCTCGACTTCGCTCTGCTCGGAATCGGGCGCGATGGACATATCGCGTTCAACATGCCTGGAAGCTCATTCAACTCGCTCACCCGAGTCGTCGACATCTCGCCCACCACGCGGCAAGACAACGCACGCTTCTTCGATGGCAACGTCGATCTCGTGCCGAAACAGGCCGTGACGATGGGTATCGGCACTATCTGCGACCTACCAACCGAGATCGTCCTGATCGCCTTCGGACCCGGCAAGAGCGACATCGTACGACAAGCGTTCACTCAGCGTCCGACGGAAGATTGTCCCGCCTCGGCTCTACAGCAGAAACACGTCGCGCCGAAGGTCACGGTCATCGTCGGCGACGGAGCTGAACAAGGTCTGATCGACGCAGGGATCGTCCTCGGAACGATCTGAGCCGCCCTAAACCGGACGAATGGTTCGTCTCGACAAAGCGCTCGGGGGAGGTTTTTCGACCGGTTTAACCTCCGCTGTCCCGGCGCTTTTCTGAGACGAAGATTGCGCTCATATTCTTTATCGGTCCAGTGGAACCGCTGCCTGGAATCGGCTCAGCTTACGACGCGTTCGCTGACTACGTCGCCGACCCGCACGGCGATAGCCGATCGCTCGCTTCCGAAAGAAAAGCTCACCTGCTCGCCAATGGCAGCACCTCCGTCCGTACCAACGAGACGAAAAGCGTCGTCACCGTGCCAATCCAAACCGAAGCGAGACTCCGTAGGATCAGTTTCACCAAGGTAGGAGAGATAAAGGCTTCCACCTTCACGAAACACAATAAAGTCGCTCCACGTGCTCCGGTATTTTCCGCAATAGTCTTCCGGGCTCCGTTGACCGTCCGGGCTCTTCAGCTCCATTCCGCCGCGTTCGAGTATCGGCCGTAGCATTTTGACTGCCTGACTAAAAAAAGTGAAGGGACCAGCGTCGTCGGCGTTGAGGAACACAACCAATCCGACGTTCAGCTCGGGAAGAAATCCCAGGTAAGACCGATAGCCCACAATCCACCCTTCATGACCGATCGCCGTGAGGCCGTGTACGCGCCGCAAGCGAAAGCCGAGCCCACGAGCTCCACGCCAATCCGATTCAATGAAGTGAGCGCGGTGCATCTCCTCCCTACTCTCACGGCTCAACACGTGGCTCGCGGCATCCGAAAACTGGAAGGCCATAAACTTCGCAAGATCGGCTGCGGTCGAGCACAACCCCGCCGCTGGGGTCAGCGCCCGAGCATCCGTAAAGGGGGCTCGGAGTCGGGGCATCGCGAGCTCCTTCCGCAGATATCCCTTGGCCAGCCGTGGAGTTTCCGTATTGGGCTTTGCAAGAGTGTCCGTCAAACCGAGCGGTTGAAGGAGATTCTTGGAGAGAAGCGCTTCGAATGCCGTCCCGGTTACCGCTTCCAGAACCTCCCCCGCCAGCGCTATTCCGAGATTGGAATACTTGTATTGCAGATCAGGCGGGAACACGGTCGATAGCTGAGAGACAGCCGCACGCATCGACAGCTGATCCGGAAAGAGACTGGGATCATTCCAGTACGTATCGCCTGTTTCACGCGGTAGGCCTCCCGTGTGCAGCAGAAGCTGTTTCACCGTGATCGGACGCGCTGTCTGCTGAGCTTGTCTGAGCTTGAACCAAGGAAGGTAGGTGTCGACCGGCGCGTCAAGCGCAAGCAATCCTTGATCTCGAGCCTGAAGCACAAGAGTCGCGGTAAAAAGCTTGCTGATGGAAGCGACTCGAAAGCGCGTATGGGCATCGAACAGAAGTCCCTGTTCCGGATCCGCTGCGCCGAAACCGCGCACCCACTCTAACCCACTCGTCGTGAAATAGCCGAGCAGTGCGCCGGGAAGCTGGAGCCGAAGGCGCTCTACCTCAAACCATTCAGCGACCAGATTCAAACGGGCGTCGATAGCTTCTTCCATATGCGTCCCTCGGTCTAAAGATCTCTGCCGCAAGCGTAGCAGGGACCCGTATGGCCCGCAATTCGTCTGAAAGTCGATCGATCCAGAATGAGGCACGACCGCGCGGCGAAACCTCAACGCGGCGGTGAGCGTGCACACCGCCGCGTTTTGTCAAAACAGCGCCTTGCTTTTCGACCAGCTTCAAGCGCAGTTCACGCTGCTGTTCGGGCGCACGTGCCAGACCGGAGGGAGCTGCTCACCGAAGAAGGTCTCGTAAATCTTCGGAAGCTCCGCGTCGGGGGGAAAGTGGGCGGACCGGTGGTCCAGATACGCGCCGAAAACGGCCCCACAGAACGTGCGATAATTCACGGTGTCCAAAATGAACAGGTGCCATGCCTGATCGAGCAAGACAGACTCCATCGTGATCGGCCGATCGAGGACCTTCCTCAGAAGCAGATACCGCTTGAGCTCCCGGATGACACCATCGTCGGAGCTGTAAGCGTTGAAGTCCCAACCCGCGATCAGCTCCGCGATCGGCAGGTGCTGCTCAGGCAGACGGCGACCAAAAATCGTGACAGTGGCGCAATTCATCTCAATTCTCCTGTGAACCGAAAACCTTCTCTTGAACCGTTCCGCGCGGTTCGCCCCTTTCGAGCTATTGCCCGAAAGAGGTGCCGCGTTTCGCTCTTCCCAGTGCGACAGGTGAAAGACCTGGATCGAGCAATATCCACACAGCGGATCTTCCGCGAGCACCTAGATATATTGACGGCGTTCTTGCATTTGAGGCGGGGTTCGTGCGACTTTACCGCCATGGAAGCCGAATTCGACCGAATCGATCGCAGGTTACTCGCCGAGCTCGACCGCAACTCGCGCCAATCGTACTCGCAGATCGCAAAAAAGCTCCGGCTCGGTAACGACCTCATCGAGTATCGCATCCGACGCTATGTCGCTGAGGGATACATCGGAAGGTTCTCGGCGGTGGTCGATCCCCTGTCTGCGGGGTGGTGGGTTTTCAAGCACTATCTTAAGCTAAACAGCGGGTCGAAAAAGCTCAAACGGCTTCTGCTCTTCCTCGGCAGTCATCCGAGAACCTACTGGCTCGCGGAGCTGCACGGCCGATTCGATCTGCTGGTCTCGATATGCGTGAGTAATCCGGCCGAAGGGCAACGCTTTCAGGACGAGCTTCATTCACAATTTGGAGACATCATCCGTGAACAGCAGATCTGTGTGCTCACGTCTGTTGTCCGGTTTTCGAAGAAATATCTGACCGGTGGCTCGGGGCTCGAATACGAATTCGCGCATCGGAGCGATGCGTCGAAGCTGACTGCAGAAGATGCCCAGCTCGCCAATCTGTTGTACCTCGATGCTCGTCAATCGCTTGGTGAGCTTGCGAGACGCCTATCCGTCTCCCCCGCCACGGTCAGTCGGCGGATCGAAATGCTCGAGCGCCGAGGGATTATTCTCGGCTACCGTTTCCAGCTGAATTATGCGGCGCTTGATATGTTGCTGTTCAAACTGCTGGTCCAGCCGACCGATCACTCGACAACCTTCAACGACAAATTGAGGGCTTTTTGCCGGGAGCATCCGCAGGTGACCTGCTTCATTCGCCAGCTTGGCCCGTTCCCGCTGGAGATTGAAGTCGAGGTGAACGGGTTTTCGGAAATGAATTCGTTCGTAGAGGAGTTTCGTGAGCGGTTCGATTCGGGGATCTCGGCGGCCGAAGCGCTGCTCATCAAAGAGGATCGGTTCCATCGCTTCCCCGAGGATTCTCCAAGCTAATCTCCGGGCGACCACTCATCGAAAAGGAGCCGCGGGCGCTCACCAGGACCTTGTGATTGGTCGCTGGAGAGCACCCGCAGTCTCGTTACTTGCCGGTCTCGACGTCGCCAGGATCGGCGGGTCGGTACCAGCCCGGCGGTAGCAGCTTGCCGTTCAGGTTGACCTTGTACGGCAGATAGTTGATCTGCCCCTCCCTGGCGGTCGAGAGGATGTGGCCGTTCGAGATGACGACGTCGGGCGCATGAGAGACCTTGCGCCGTTTGTATTCGCCGTTCTGATACACGTAGATCGTGAACCAGCCGGCGGGGTCATCGGCGAACGGGGCCGAGAGGTCGCCACCGACGAGCGTCGAGTTCCGCTCGGGCGAAGCGAGGACGGCCTTCTGGGCGTATTCGGCCGGAAACCAACCGGGGCCGAGCACGTCAGCTCCGTCCCGGACGCGACCGGGCACGAAAACGAGGTCGCCCCCCTCGACTGCCGTGGCCAGAAGTCGCTTGCCGTCGGAACGGAACGTGAATCCTTGCGCCGTCGGGCGTTGCGTCCAGCCGGACGGCCCCTTGCGGAAGACCGAGTTGAACCCGGACACCGCACCGCCCACAGCGGGCGGTTGGCCCTGCTGCTGTTGCGGGACGGACGGGCTCTCCGGCGACTCGTAGGCCTGCTCGAGCTGCTTCCGGAGCAGCTTGAGCTCGGCCTCCTTCTGCCGGATCTGGGCCTTGAGCTGAGAGATCTGCTCTTGGCGGGTCTGCCCATGCGCGGGGCCGGACAGAGCCAGTGAGACGGCGGCGACCAGGAGCGCAGACACGATCGATCGGAACACGGGACACCTCATAGAGAATGCGGGATGCAGCTCCAACGGCTCAATCGAACCGTTTAAGAACCGCGCCTCCGCACTCGGAAGCCGCGAGATTCGGTTTCAAAGTGCGGAGGGAAAAATACGTGAGCACCCACGACAGAGGCTGAGAGAACGATAAAATAGTCTATTGGACTATGGCTGTTATGAGGAAAAACAGAGAAACGGTCTCGCTGTTGTCGGGAGCCGCGTCGGACTCGGTCGTCGCGCTGAGAGCGATTGGCCCGTGTCATTGCAATCATTGGCTTTTTTAATCGTTTGACGAGTCTCGCCCCGAGCTCAGCACACCTCCGCAGTTAAAAGTTTACGCGTCACCGTTTTTTTGGTCTAAATCCTCAATCCCTGCTCTCTCAGCTCCTTTTTGAGACCAAGACCACAGTTTCGACTGTTTCGCGGTGTCGCGCCTACGCATCGCCGTGAAACAGTTCCGGACAAACGGTTTTGTTCAGGTATCGAGCGTCGTCGGCTGCCAGCAGCTCTCGACGCTCGATACTTGGCGTATCGGCATGCCGAGCTTCTCCTGAAGCCAGGCAACCGCTTCTGGGCAACATCGCTCGGAGCATGCGGCTTTCGTATGGCAGCGAGAGTCGCATCGATCTCAGGCACACTGAAAAAGGAGGTGCACCCATGCCAAACCGAAACGCTCTCGCCATCGCTGTCGGGGAAGTCGTCGGTCAGCGGCTCGTCGAGTCCAACATCGTTCAGAACCGCGGCCAGACGCTCGAGTTCCACAGCTCCGAGACGTGCGCCGTCTACGAGGGCGTCCGCGCCCTCGTCCAGCGCTTCAAGATCCCGGGTGGAATCGGGCTCGACGACGTCGACGAGGTGATGGAAGGCCAGACGGTCCTCGACTCGCAGCACGCGGACGCCGTGTTCGCCCTCATCGCGCCGAACATGCCCGACGCGCTTCGCCGGCCTCTGGTGGCGAACGTGATGGGGTCGTTCGATCGCCGTGACGGCCTGCTGGTGGTGGACGCGACGCTGCTGCTCTTCCAGCGGGCGTCGGTGTTCGAGGCCTGGCGACCGCGCGTGATCCAGGATCGACCGACCGTCGTCAATCGCATCGCGCGCATGGGCAACGGCCGCTGGTGGGCCAACGACGAGTCGATCCCCCGAACGGCCGACTTCACTCTCAGCCGTCGCGAGATCGACCAGATCTGCGAGCGTCGCGATCAGCTCGTCCTCTCCAACTGAGATGGGCGAGACATATTGAGTTCTAAAGGTCGCGGGCACACCACGGGGCGTGTCCGCGACCGGTTCTCATCCGGACTGTTTCGCATTCCTCAACGGTCGGTCACTTTTTTCACAACGAAGAGGCCGACGAGTAGGAGGAGCACAAATAGCACCCCGAACACTCCGAAGAGAAATTTCGCCATTCCCTCGGCTTGCGCGGCGAAGCCTCCGTAGCCCAGAGCTCCGGCAAGGAGCGCCAGGACCAGAAAAAAGAACGCTGCTTTCAAGATATTGGACATGAACGGCCCCTCCAGGTGATTAGCCTCACCCGCCGTTTATCAGTTTCGCCAGGCCTCGGACCTGATCAAGATCTCATGCATCTACGGCGCGAGAATCCCATCCGCACCACCTCATTGACTCATCGGATCGAACCGTGCCAATGCAACGTATGGTCTCAAGGCGTTGCTTTCTGAAATCGGCCGCAGCTCTCACGGCGTCACTCAGCCTCCGCCCTGCATTCGCTCGGACGGAGCAGAAAGGTTGGAACGACGTCCCTCGAATCCTCTCCCGCATCTCCCCCCCGCGATTTCCGAAACGGACCTTCCGCGTCAAAGACTTCGGCGCCGTCGGCGATGGAGTCGTTGACTGCGCTCCGAGCTTTCGCAATGCGCTCGAGCGCTGTTCTCGATCGGGAGGCGGAACGATCCGTATTCCTCGCGGGACCTATCGCTGCAACGGCCCGATTCGTTTGCTCAGTAACATTCACTTGCAGCTCGATGACGGGGCCGAAGTTCGTTTCGGCGGCGATGCAACACAGTATCTTCCCCCGGTTCAGGTTCGATGGGAAGGCACACGGTGCCTCAACTACTCTCCGATGATCTATGCACATGGAGCACGAAACATCGCCATCACTGGGAACGGGACGATAGATGGCGGCGCCGAGCGTTTTGAAAGCTGGCTTGGCAAACAGGAGGACGATCAAACCCTGCTCCGCCGCTTTGGACGTGACGTCGTACCAGTCTCGCAGCGCGCATTCGGCGCGAATCATTTTCTCCGGCCCGGGTTATTCGAAGCTTACGGTTGCCGGAATGTCCTGCTGGACGGCTCGACGTTCAAGAACAGCCCGTTCTGGACCCTGCATCCGGTCTTCTGCTCGAATGTCATCTTTCGAAATCTGACCGTGCTACCCGGGCTGCGCTACACAGACGACGGCATCGATCCGGACTCTTGCAGAGATATGCTGATTGAGCGATGCCAGATCCAAACCAACGACGACCAAATCGCCATCAAATCAGGGCGTGACGCCGAGGGGCGAAATGGTCCCCCATGCGAAAACATCATCGTCAGGAACTGCACGCTCTCCGGCGGCAAGAGCGGAGCAATCGCTGTGGGGAGCGAGATGTCAGGCGGAGTCCGTAACATTTTCATCGAACGATGCGCCGTGCCTGACGGTGAGGTTGCGATCCATCTCAAATCGAACACCGATCGAGGTGGGGTTATCGAAGATATCTGGGTCCGTAACCTTTCGATCGGTCGCTGCAAGACCTGTATCCGCATGGAAACCGACTACCACAAGGTTGGCGATCACGATTCTCCAGCCAGCTACCGGAATCTGCATTTTGATCGGATCACCTGTGAAAGCGCCGAGGAGACAGCTCTGTCAATCGTCGGACGCGAGGAAAATCCGATAACCGGTTTAGAGTTTTCGAATATCCACGTTCGAAAAGCCAAGAACGCTCTCGAGCTGAAAAATACCGCCGCGGTGAGCGCGACGAGCGTAACGGCAAATGGTGTTCCCATAGTCTTTCGAAACTGAGCTGCACGCAGTACGGGCGGCCGCGGCTACCCTTGATCATACGCGAGCAATCTGCCATCTGTAATGATCCACTCCCTGGCGGTATTGAATGATGCAGCGATGTCCGTTGGAGGCCCATGCTCTGGAAAAATCAAAGGCAAAGTGAGAACGTCGAGGACCGACGCGGTCAGACTATCAGTGGTGGCGGGCTCTCGCTCGGAGGCGTCCTGATCGTGCTTGTTATCTCATATCTGACCGGGCAGAACCCTCTCACATTGCTCTCCCTGCTCTCCGACGGCAGTCCGAGCGCATCAGTCAATCCTTCATATCAAAGCTCCCCGGAACAGGAGGAGTCCAAGGCGTTTCTTTCCGCGGTCCTCGGGTCTACCGAAGATGTCTGGGGCGACATCTTCGGACGCATGGGAAAGCGCTACGAACCTCCCCGGCTCGTTCTGTTCACCGACACGGTCGATTCTGCATGCGGCCTGAGCAGCGCAGCAACCGGTCCGTTCTATTGTCCCAGCGATAATCGTCTCTACATCGACATGGGCTTCCTGGCTCAGCTGCAGCAACAGCTCGGCGCGGAAGGCGACTTCGCCGCCGCCTACGTCGTCGCCCACGAAGTTGGACACCATGTCCAGACCTTGCTCGGTATTACATCCAGCAACCGCGTCGGCTCGCTCGGGACTGGCGAGGACTCTGCCCAGGTCAAATTCGAGCTCCAAGCCGACTGCTTTGCTGGGATCTGGGGTTTCTACGCGGCGAAAAACGGACTCTTGGAACGCGGCGACGCCGAAGAAGGACTGAACGCAGCACGTGCTGTGGGCGACGACAGGATTCAACAAATGTCCGGCAGATCGGTCTCTCCCGATTCGTTTACCCACGGCAGCAGCCGGGAGCGGTCGAGCTCGTTCATGCGGGGCTTTTCGTCGGGCTCGATGCAGGAGTGTGATCTGTTCGGCAACTTCCGTTAACCGCCTAAAGGTCTTCGAGCGCCTTTCTCGCCTTCGCGTCGCGAATGTATTGCTCTATCGGATAGACGATAATCACGTTGCCGACCTCTTCCGCATACAGGCCATGCAGCCGGAGCAAGATGTCGAAGACCTGTTTCGCGGGGACCCCCGATACGGAGAGGCTTCGAATTTTTCCGTTCACATCTCGCTGAAACGCAATGTTGGAGTTTTCGACCTCCGCAAGCATCTCGAGAGCAGACTCGAGCTCCGTGTCATGAAGCTCTACGGACACAGGTCGATTGTTCGGCGTGATAATACGGTAACCCGCATCGCTCCAGGCGTTCTGCGTCACGGCAATTACACTCAGTGTAACAGCGGGCAACACGAGCTGTAATCGAAAGCTGCGAGGGGACATCTTCTCATTGTAGCAGCGGATTGTGGATGGCGCGACTTTCCTTTGTTTCCCCTCACTCAAAACCCTCACTTTCTACGCTTTCGCTTTCGCCTTACCGCGCGTATATGTTGAGGAAATAATTCGAAGGCGAGCGATGACGGACAAGCGAGCAGCTTCGTGCGAATGGGGAAAAGATTCAAGAAGCAAGGAAGAGCTCCGCTTTCTTGAGGGTCCCGGCGGACGAATCAAAGACTTCTGGCGGGTCTTGCGAATCGGCGGCGAGCTGATCCGCGGCTTCCGAAAGTTCCACTTTCTTCCCCCGTGCGTCACAATCTTCGGTTCCGCTCGCTTTCCAGATTCGCATCCGTACTACCAACTCGCTCGCACGACGGCACAAGAGATCGGTCGAATCGGATTTACCATCATGACCGGCGGCGGTCCGGGAATTATGGAGGCGGCGAACCGCGGTGCAAAGGATGTTGGAGCGCACTCAGTTGGATGCAATATCAAATTGCCTCATGAGCAGCAGCCGAACGGCTACCTCGATGATTGGATGGAGTTCAATTACTTTTTCGTCCGCAAGGTAATGCTCATCAAGTATTCCTACGCGTTCATCGCCCTTCCCGGGGGTTTCGGAACTCTGGATGAGATTTACGAAACAGCGACGCTCGTTCAAACGGAGAAGATTAAAGACTTCCCGCTGATCCTCATCGGGACGGAATTCTGGAAACCGCTTTTTGACTTCATGGAGCAGCGGCTCCTCGCCTCTCAAACGATCCTGCAGGGCGATTTCGATCGCTTCCTGCTCACCGATTCGCCACAAGAGGCCGCCGAGTGGGTCAAAGAAGCGGCAACAAGACAATTTGGATTGACGCTTCCCGAACCGCCCAAGCCCTTCTCCCTGCTCAAACGAGAGTAACGCCGCTGCAAACTTCTTCCGACTGAGAGCTGACCGACGCGCAAAGACTGCAGTCGAGACGACCGCCAAGGTGCTGCTCGCGACCTTGCTGTGTGAGTACCCAATCGCGCCGAATCAGCGGCGGATTGTTTTTTTTGTGTTGGTGGTGCCCACACTCGAGCTCCGCAACCCAGTCGAGGGTCGTGTCGAGATGAAACCCAATGATTTTTCTCTGCATATATCCTCCCAAGCGATACCAAGCGACGGGACGCTAGCCTAGTGCCTGGCGAACCCGTGCGGTATAAGCTGCATCACCCCCGCCACTTTTGCTTTGGGATATCTGCTAACTCTCAGGAAACCAGATAATCCGTGCATGCACGGATTGCTCGTACGTCGACTCGAGGTTTTCAAGTTTGATCTTTTTGCCGGTTAACGCTTTCAACGTTGAGTCGAGATAACCCGGTGGTAGGAGCCGCCGCTTTCCATCCGCACGCACAACTCCAAGTCTTTCCACTCGGGTTTCCCAATCCACATCCTCAAATGGCGCGCTGAGCTCCGCGGCTATGTAGGTAAAGCGTAGATTGCGGCCGTCGGCCGCATGCGCTTGGAGCGTCATGCGAGGATAGTCTATGGTTGGCCCATTCTCTCCGAGCACCTCCACTCGGTCTACTTCAAACTCCGACTCCGACACCGTCCGAAACGATGCGAGGAACGGGTCGCGTCCGATCAACTCCGTTTTCCCGGCGCGGAGCCACAAGAGCGGACGATTTGGGCTTGTCCCGTTCGCTGTGAGCCCCCCTCTTTCGCTGATCTCTCTGAAAAAGGAATTGAGCAGCCGCCGTCCTACAACCGGCCGCGAAAAATCAGGGCTCAACTTGCCCGCTGCGAGGGCAAATGGCCTCCCGTAAAAATAGAACCCGGGGCCGCGTACTCGGTCCGATCCGCCGAGCCATTCCGTTGCGAGAACAGTTAGCTTACCGCTCGAATTGCGTATCAGCTCCGGATGAAAATCGGCCACTTCGAAAAGGAATCCACTCGCGCGTCGACCGGCATCAACGCCACCTCCCACGTGGTGGGCGCAAGACCGTTACCAGTCCCTCCGTAATTCACAAAGACGAGCGGAGCGGTATCAGACGCCTTGTTCGGAAGAAGAATCATGAAATCGTCGGTTCCACCCAGAAACGAAGCACAGCCAAAGCCTCGGCCGGGATCCCCATCGGATTGAAGGAAACAGTAGCTTGGACCATCTCCTTCTGCGGGATGGCACTTGCACGCACGAAGCGTCCTCGGGCGAGAGCCGCCGGCGTTTCGCGGTTCCGCGAGGGTGGATACATCGAGAGTTAGGCAGTGAACGCTCTCGGGATTGCATCTCGCATCGCTTGACGAGCTGGAAGAAGGTAACGAGCGGAGGCTGTATTTCAGCTGCTCTGCGGCAGCCATCGGCGTTTGAGCAAGCACCACGTGCATCGCCCACAACAATGTGAGTCCGCAATGGAGCTTATTGAAACGCACGCGACGCGGAGAAGAACAGCTCAGTGGGGCCGGCATTGTCACTCGCGAGTGGGCTCCGGAGGTATCGGACGAGGGAGAGATACGGACCCGGAGACAGCCAGGGCCTCCAGGCCACCAAAGAATTTACTCAGGCTTGCTCATCATCGAATAGAGCTCGTCCTTCAAAGTGAGGCGCTGCTTTCGGAGACGCTCTTCTTCTATCTCAGTGAGGGTATCGACGCGCTGCTCTGACCGCGCAATCTTTTTGGTGACCTCGTGGTACTCTTCATAGAGCTTTCGAAAATGGGCGTTCTCTGTCTTCAGCGTGTGGATACGATCCTTGTATTTCGGAAACTCTGCAGCCAGATCGTGTTGTGACTCACTCATTTCAGTTCCTTTTCCCTCGTTCGCGGGTGCCGGCTCATCGCGAGCGCACCTCAATTGATGACGGGCGTAACCCGACTATTGTTGAAAGAGATATTCAATAATTGCACATCTCTCCATCTCTTCCTTAAGCATGAAACGGAATTGCCGCAAACGGCAGTTTCGGGGTCATCGAGCGTTTGCTGCAAAGCCGTTCTCGCCAGCGAAAAACCTCATCCGGACAAGACCTTGCGAAAGTCAGCTGTGCATCCCGCATTTGACTCTCCCGGTTGACTCTGCGATCGTGAGTCCCCTCGGCCGGTTACGTCCGGAGGCCTCCGAGAGCTCTCTTCGTTTCTGTGACCCTTTCGCTGGGATCTCTTTTCACCGGCTTCGCCGAGCCCCTTTCCCTACGCCGCGAGTCACGTTCATTCATGTCGGGTAGTCCGCGTAGCACGGTTCTTGCGCGTCCTCCGTGACGGGCACCCGTTTTCTCTCAAGGAAGTCTTTATGGCGCACTATCGAACCAAGCTCGAAGAAGACTGCATTTGTGGTCGGATCGGTTGCGAAGCCCTGCTCTCCACCGGAATGCGAGTAACACGCATCGATGGGGTTCCGGTTTGCGACTACTGCTCAGCCAGAGCGCGAGAGCTTTCGCGACAGCTCGATATCGGTGTCACGACTGCTTTCCGCCGTCTCCCGAAAAAGCTTCCTGCGCATCCGGCGAGCGAACGGTCTGAGGTAGTTTGCTCGCGTGCATCTTGCACGGAGGTCATCCTCGCCGGAGAAATGCGGCCCTCAATCGGACGTTACATCGTCTGTCCCGGCTGTTACGGCTCTGCATGGCATCGCTCGAAAAGGCTGAAGTGCACGCTGCTCGAGGCCTTCCTCGGCTTACCGCCGCGCAAACAGAAACCGAAACGTTCGGTCAAGAGGGTCAAAACACGCTGTGTCCGGAAGGGATGTTGGATTGTCTTGAGAAAGGGCGAACGACGCATTCTCATCGCGAAGAAATGGCCGGTCTGTATAACGTGTCATGGCGCAATCTGCGAGCACGCTCGAAAGCATAATCAATCGATTGCCGACGCATTTCGCAGCGTACCCGAGCGTAGGCGCCCTCCGGCGCGCCGCAGAGCACTCCAGTGTGAACGGCGCGGCTGCACGACTCCGCTCGGCCCCGGGAATATGCGTCGGATCGGAAAGCTCTGCTTTTGCAAGAGCTGCGCCTCTCAAGCCGGAAAGCTTGCCAAGCGCGATGCGATTTCACTGAGCCAGGCCGGGAACCACTTGCCGAAAAAGCGTCAGCTCCGAGCGGAGCGTTGCAACCGACCAGCGTGTACACACATGGTGGGCGACGGTGTCGATCGGCGGAGAATCGGAAAGCAGGTGTTCTGCCGGAGCTGCGGGAACACGATCGCAAGGCTCGCCAAGAGGCTGAACATCTCTCCGCAAGCAGCATTGAAGCGGCTCAAGCCGAAGGGCTCGAGATAAGAACGGGAAGCCCAACCGCATCGGGGCTTCGTTTGTACGCGGCCCCGAACCTTCGTTCTAACTTTCTCCCTGTTTCGTCGGCTCTCTGATGCATCAGACGCGAGGCGACCGGCTTCTAAATGTATTGGGATGTGCGTAGCTCGTGCGCGGCTCAACCACAACCAAGAGAGACCTCTGTGAAAGCAAGGCTGTTCCAACTTTTACGAGTCTGCATCAGTGCGTTGCCTCTGAGCTGGCTTCTGGTCGGACCATTTGTGATAGCAGTTCCTGCACGCGCTCAGGGAGCGCAGAGCTCGTGCTCAGTGATAGTCCTCGATTGCCCGCATGAACCGTCGTTGGTCGGCACGAGCACAGATCGCGCCGGGTCAACTACTCAGACAGCGCAGGATTGCGCGACACGAACGCTACATCAACGGGATTGGTGCGGAAGCAGACTTCCTGTGACTTCATTTTTCTCATCCGCCGGAGCTACACGCACGTTCACAGCCAACGCCGCCGGTTGCCTGATCCATCTCGAAGAATGTCCGAATAATCCTGCACTTGCCGGCACGTTCTACGATTTCATCGGCGGACAAAAGGTCTCGGCAGACCAGTGCCCTGCTCGGCCGACCTGGTATCGAGACACTTGCGAAAGCAAGAGATCTGTCAGTTCAGAATTTTATGTCGAAGGCAGTCTGTCGGGTCAATGGAGCGTGCCGGGACTTGCTCGACACCCGCAATTCGCAACGGAGCTTGCTGCGGCCGGCGTGGCACCGCTTGTACATCAACCGATTTATCGTCACGAGCGATTGACCGAAGGTTATGCACCTCATTTCACAGCGAGTCATATCGGATTCAGCGCAAAGAACCACGTACTTGCGCTCAACGAAAACGGGTTTATCAACAAGCTCGACAGCAGCGGAAGCTGGCGACTGATTAATCTCAAAAACCAGGTAAGAGCAGGTCTCCTCCAACAAGGGGTCTCCTGGGACGGGACATTCGATACCTCGGACTTCAGCGACTATCGTATCGTTTTTGACGACAGCGGCGATGCGTACGCTCTCTTCAACACGTCCTCCGGGACAATGACAAACATCGCGACGGGCGAGACATTTGACGCGGGCGTGCTGGTCTATTCACGAGACCAAGGTGAAACGTGGAAGCCGTTCATTCTTCCGACATACAAGAGCAAGCATTACGCTCGGCTCGAGTTTCGCGACGGGAATAATCGCATCAGCGGCCCTCCGGCAATCTTGCTCAACGGCGGAAGAGCGTATGCGGTGAGCCCGTACACGAACCGTATGAAATGCGAGTTTCCACCCTGCCCGCTTCCCAACCCAGCATTTACTCAAACCAGACTTCTTGTGCCTCGGAAGGATGGTCAGGGCTCTTTGATTATCGGGAACGAACGTCTGGTGGCCAACAACACTATCTTTTCCATTCCACATTCTGGCGCGAGCAACCTTATGGTCTCGGCAGGCAGCAAGCTGTTTATCGTTTACCCGACTTTCAACACGGTTGCGGCCGCCGATGGAACGCCTGCTCCCTGCTTGAAAGGAACTCCACAGTACATCGTCGAATATGATCGGAGCGAGAACACATTGGGTACACCGGTCTTTCTCGGTTGCGGCGGAGAATTCGACAAAAATATCGATCAAAGCCCGATGCCGGATGCCCATAATATTCCGGCTATCAGTATTGACAGTCTTGGGTATCTCCACGTCGTGCTCGGCGCGCATCACGATCAGTTCGTCTACAAGCGCTCACTGCTCCCCAGAGACATCTCAGCCTGGACTGCGGGTGTCAGAATCGGCGAGATGAAACGGGACCCTCGGCACCATTTCGCACAAGATCCATTGGCCCCCGTCGGCAGTTACACGTACATCTCCCTCGTATGCGACCAGCACAACATGCTTCACCTCGTGGCCCGATGGACGGGTATGGGATATCGATCGAGACTCGTATACCTCCGGAAATCCGCGTTAGGCGCGCCTAACGCGCCTTGGGATACGTTCACCGATCCATATGCCCAGACCTTTTTCCCGCAGTACACGAGAGGGGTGATAGGGCCGGAATACAGAAGCTCACACCTCCATCTGGTGATTCCCTTCCAAGACGGATACACAGTCTATCATCAAAAGCTGAATGTCGATCGGTTCGGCCGTCTGTTCTTGAGTTACTCCACCTGGGAGCAACAGCTTTCTCCCCAAGTTGCACAAGAATACTGCACACGGTGGCCAGATGAATGTCCAAACGGTACACTGCCCCCTGACGGATTCCAAGCGGGATGCGAAAGTCGCATCTGTTGGTACCAGAAATCCACCAGGCCGAAGGATCCCGCGTTACTGATGTCTGCCGATGGCGGGAACACGTGGCGTCTGGCGACGTCAGAGGATTTCCTTTCCGCCATGGTACCTTAGGCGGCAGAAACGTCTCGTTCTTTGGGACGCCGCTTGCCAATAATATCACCGATCATGCATTCTCGGGTTTGTTGACCTGTGTTCAGGGAGGACGCCGATATGAATGTGCCAGTAATAAATCCCGTGCTTCTTGGCTGTATCATGGCAGCGACTACGCTTTGCGCTCTGCCACGTGAAGTCCGTGCGGCCAATCCGATGCCGGTAACTCCCGCCTCTAGCGCGATCGATGTTCCAGCGGATCTGAAGACAGCAGTCGAGGAGCTCAAAAAGGTCTATGCCCTGGACGTCAAGTCCGTCCTCAGCATGAGCGACGAGGAGGCAGGAGATGTCGAAGCAACGTCAGCGGAAGATCTGCTCGCAGAGCACAACCTGTTGACACCGGATCTGCGGAAACATATCGATGAATCAGGCGGTCTCGACTTCGATATTCTGCTCTCGGCCCAAGACTGGGAGAAAAGTTGGACGTTCTCTGTGGAAGATCCGAAGAAATCCGGTGAAGGCTACGACGTGAAAGTCGTCTTGAAACACCCGAAAGAGCAGGCCACTGTGGTCTGGAAGTTCGTGCACAGCGATGGCAAGTGGTTCATCGACGATGCCACCTACTCGAATCCACGCGAGAAGCCGTTCACCCTCCGTTCGCTCAATGAAGGCGATTAGAGGTTTCTCGGGATTCAGCCTTTCCCGGAACCTCCACTACTCCGTAACTGCTCAAGGAACCTCATGACAAAAACGAAGGTCGAACCATATCTTTTTTTCGGCGGCCGTTGTGAAGAGGCGCTCGATCATTATACCGCCGCGCTGGGTGCAAAGGTGCAGATGGTCATGCGCTACAAGGATAGTCCTGAGCCGCCGCCTCCGAATGTTCTGCCCTCGGGCTTCGAGGACAAGGTGATGCACAGCTCTTTCCAGATCGGCGAGACGGTCGTGATGGCGTCGGATGGCTGCGAGCTGGACTCCACATTTCGTGGATTCAGCCTCTCGCTCGCCTACTCCAGCCCTGAGGAGGCGACACGCGCATTCAACGCGTTGGCAAGTGGTGGGCAGGTTCAGATGCCTCTTGCGAAAACCTTTTGGGCACCGCTTTTCGGAATGGTGCAAGATCGTTTCGGGGTTGGTTGGATGATCACGGTTCCCGAGCCATCGAACGGCTGAGAGATGATCGCCGGAGATCTTGAGAAAGATCCGAATCGAAAAGATTATGTGCGCTTCGCGGCTGGCTTGCGTTTCGTTTTACCAGCTCCGCTGACCCGACGAGCAGGTGTCGGATCTGCGTGCCGGTGCGGCATCTTCAATTTTCGGCCGAACATGCTGGAATCGATCTGGCGCTCTATAATCGTTCCGCGGTGTTTATAAACAAGATAGGCCCTGGCACCTTTTCGAGACGAAATGATTCGGTTCAACCGGCCATCGACATACTCCAGAGCGCAACAGTTCTCGATCGCGATACCCAGACCTCCTGTTTTTGACAGCATCCGCTGAAAATCAACCCTGCGCGGGACCTGAAGCGTATGGCTGTCGTAGTGCGGACAATGGATCCCCGGAAGCAGCTCGAGCCCTCGAACCTTGATATATTGCCAGCTCGCCGGATTGTAGTACGCCATCGAATCGCTATGCCCGGCTTCGTACCAGCAAATTGACCCGGCACTGGTCCCGCACATGACCGCTCCCCTTCGGTAGGCCGCCCGCAGGAGCTCGTCTACCCCCAAGCGGCGCCACAGTCGCATCATCTTCAGGGTGTTTCCGCCGCCGACGTACACGATGTCAGCGTTTCGGATTTTGGCCTCAATTTCCTCTCGCTTGGGCTTGTCGCGAAGCAGCATCAGCACATCTGTTCGACAACCGAGGGGCCGAAACCGCTTGTTGACACT
Organism: Bdellovibrionota bacterium; assembly: GCA_046328905.1. Classification (GTDB taxonomy): domain Bacteria; phylum Bdellovibrionota_C; class UBA2361; order SZUA-149; family CAZDWZ01; genus JAXLVP01. The sequence goes on along the minus strand of JAXLVP010000001.1, from coordinate 143,281 downwards.
CTGCCAGTAGCTTTCATCGTCGGAGCTCGCCGTTGGAATGAAAAGAAGCCGAGGGGAACGCTTTCGCGCGTGACGAACGATCTCGCGCTCGATAGCCCTCGTTTCGCCCTGAGCCAGCTTTCCGCCGCCGATTGTAATAATAACGCGCTGTCGCATCACGCGAAAATACCGCCCCGAGAGGCCGATGTCACCGAGGAAAACGCTCGCATATGACGGAGATCCCAGAACCGTCCGCGCATTCAGGTTACTCTCCTCACACTATGAGATTCCACATCCTTGCCACAGACTACGACGGCACACTGGCCCCTGAGGGCCGTGTGATGGATACGACACTATTTTCCATGGAACGACTTCTGGCCTCGGGAAGGAAGCTCGTGCTCGTCACTGGGCGAATACTGTCAGACCTGATTGAGAATTTTCCACGCTACGAGCTATTCGAATGGATCGTCGCAGAGAATGGCGCCGTGGTACACAATACTTCCACGAAACATTCTCATATCATCGGACAACCACCGCCTGATTCGTTCATTGAGCTCCTTCGCCAAAAGGGTGTGCAGGAAATTGCACGGGGAGACGTTATCATCGCGACCTGGGAGCCGTATCGTCAGCAGGTCTTCGAGGCGATCAAGGAATCCGGGCTCGAGCTGCAGGTGATTCTCAACAAAGGTGCGGTAATGATTCTTCCAAGCGGTGTGAATAAGGCGACCGGACTTACCGCTGCGCTCGAGCTCATGGGCATGTCGCCGCACACTGTCGTAGGTGCGGGGGACGCAGAGAACGACCATGCATTTCTCAAGGTTTGCGAGCTTGCCGTCGCTGTCTCAACAGCGCTGCCGGCCCTGAAGAACGCAGCGGACGTGGTCACCGAAGGCGGACCCGGGCACGGAATCGAAGAGGTCATCGACGAGCTCCTGCGAGATGATCTCGAAAGATATGCAGAAAAACTCAACCGTCACGATATTGTGCTTGGGATGGAGCCGACGGGTGAAGCTGTCCGTTTTCCGGCGTTCGGATCGAACCTCCTCATCGCCGGATCATCCGGCTCCGGGAAAACGACGCTCGCAACTGCGCTCATCGAACAGTTCATTGAGCGGGGGTATCAATTTTGTGTTGTCGATCCCGAGGGTGACTATAGCAGCATCGAACAGAGCATCAGCATCGGAAGCGCCAAAGCGGCACCGGATCCAGACGCCGTAATTAATGTGCTTGAAAAGCCGAATCAGAACGCTGTCGTCAATCTGATTGGCGTTCCGCTTCCCGACAGGCCGGCGGCTTTTATCACTCTCCTCTCGAAAGTCCAAGAGCTCCGCGCCAGACTCGGACGCCCGCACTTCCTTATCATCGACGAAGCACATCATGTTTTGCCTCAGACCTGGATCCCGGCTGCAACCACACTGCCCCAACTATTCTCGCAAGCCGTTTTCATCACTCTCGAACCGCGCGAGCTCAATCCCCAGATCGTGACGACCATTGCTTACGCGGTTACGTTCGGTGAGTCCGCAGGCCTCGCCCTTGCCCAGTTCGCAGGAATGCGCTCCGAGCCGGCGCCATCCGTTCCCACATCGGCGCCGAAAGGGGGTCACGCACTTTTTTGGCGTCTGAAGGATCGTGCGGCGGCTCTCATCGAAACAGCCTCGTCTCAGACGCAACGAAAGCGACACGCTAAGAAATATTCCGAAGGCGAGCTTCCCGAAGACCGCTCGTTTTACTTCGAAGGCCCGACGAAAAAGCTCCGTCTGCGCGCCCAAAATCTACTCATCTTCCTGCAGATGGCCGAGGGTATAGACGAAGATACGTGGATGTATCACCTTCGCCGACACGACTACTCCAAATGGTTTCGGGAGGGGATCAAAGATGACTCGCTGGCAGAGCGTGCACATGCAATCGAGATGATGCTTGGAATCTCGCGTCAGGAAAGTGTAGAGCTCATCCGCGACGCAATACAGGAGCGCTACACTCTCCCCGCGACGAGGACTCTGCTGCTCCAGCCGCACAATCCTCCGACGCGGTCGGACGGAAAATCGCAGCCGCCTAAACAATGAAGGCAAGGTCTACGCCGGATCATAGAAAGCTCGTTTCGATACAGCTAAATACAGCTCAACTTCCGGAGGACGTATGCAACCATTCATCACAGACGAAATCACCCAAAGCTCCAATAGCAGCGAGCGTATCGCGCGAGACCTCGAAATGAGGCTCCGAGGCTATGTCGGAGAACCGAAGGCAATGCTTTCGCTCCGGCTCCAGGAGCTTGACGACGAGTGGGATATCGAGCGTTTTATGGAAGCCGGAGCGGCGGCGCTTACCATGTTCGGAGCGATGGGGCTCAGCCGTGGGCGGCGCTTACTTCCAGCCGGTATCGGCGCATTTCTCCTTGCTCATTCCAGTGGTGCATGGCGGCCCGCGGCTTCTTTCCTGAGAAGATTCGGGATACGCACGGCCGCAGAGATCAATCAGGAACGTTATGCGCTCAAGGCGCTCCGTGGGGACTTCGACGACCTGTCCGGTACCGAGCTCTCGGAAGAACGAGTCGAGCTCGCGGTTCAGGCAACCGCCAGCTAAGCCGGAAAGCACAGGAAAACCGAACCCTTGCCGGGCGGTTTTCCGCCATTTATCCTCTTCTCCGATTCGGCCGATACATGAGACGGCATCGAATCGAATCGGAGACGCGTGACGAAAAGCGGGAAAAACGAAACGGAGCTCTTAACATCGGACCGACTTGTGACTGCAAGTGGGCGTCCGGTTGACGTCGAGCTTCCACCTATTATGGTCGGCGAAGTCATCGCCGGTCGGTACGAGGTCGTTCGAGAGATCGGATGCGGCGGCATGGCTCGAGTGCTGCAGGTGAAGGACCTTGCTCTTCCAGGGGAAGAGGTTGCGCTCAAGCTGCTTCACTTCCGCGCCAGAGTCGAGGACCAATATTTTGTCCGCTTCCGCAATGAAGTGGTCTTCGCGCGCAGGCTTTCGCACCCGCATATCGCCCGAATCCATGACTTCGGCGAAACCGCCAACGGCCATCATTACCTCACCATGGAGTATGTCCAGGGGATGGATCTCGCCACCGCGCTCGAACAACGTCCGTTCGAGCGCATGACGGTGAGTGAGGCTTCGAAAATCATCTTCCAGATCGCGGTCGCTCTCGACTACGCCCACCGGCAAGGGATCGTCCATCGTGACGTCAAACCGGGCAATATTCTTTTGGAATCGAAAGGTTTCGTGAAGCTCACGGACTTCGGAGTGGCACGGTCGATGACAGTCGACCGCAATATTACCGCCTCCGGCGAGCTTGTCGGCACTGTGGAGTATATGGCACCCGAGCTTCTTCGGGGCGAAAGACCGGATCCACGCATTGATATCTATGCGCTCGGAATCGTAGCGTTTGAGATGGTTACGGGACAGCTCCCTTTTTACGACGACGCATTGCTCGTATTGATCGCGAAACAGCTGAACCACGACGCGCCGCAGATGTCCGAGCTCGTGCCAAACGTGCCTTCATGGTTTCAAGAATTCGTGGATATCTGCACAGAAAAGAATCCAAAGGATCGCTTTCAGTCGGCAAGCGAATTGCTCCACGATCTGTGGGACCGTCTCGCGTCGGCAAATATAACCCCGAGTGTAGCCTGTTTTCCGCCGGATTTCATCGTGCCTGAGGAGAAGCGAACGTTCGGCTTCCTCTCCAAGCTTTTCTCACTCTAACGTCTACTCTCTTACCTTGAGCTCCACGCCCAGCGCAGACTCGATCTCGCGGTATGAGCGCTGAAGAACAAAGTAGTAGTAGAGCGTCGAAACGACGAACGCGAGCGGCAGTGTCACGGCAACGAGCCAGAGCCCGGGCAGAAAGACGCCGTAGCGGAACATCGAATAAGACAGACAACTCCATGCAAGCACGGCACTACAAAACACGCCCAAGGCGGCTCTCGGCCTCAGCCAGGTCAGCCCAAAACTGAGCAACAACGCGGTGAGATTTAAGATCAGCATTTCAACCGCGGGACTCAACCTTCGTATCCAACGGTGCTCAAGGATGTTGCCTGCCGCCGTTGCGTGAATCTCGACGCCGAAAAATGGTGCACCGGAGTAAGGTGTGAGGAAAGTGTCCTTATCGATAAGTCCGGTCTGGGTCATCATTTGAGTTCCGATGAACACATATCGTCCTTCGAGCAGAGGAGCCATTGTTCTCGCGTCATCGTTGAGAAGGTCTGACATCGACACGGTAGGAATTGTTCCGGCGGGTCCGTAGAAATCGATGAAGTCTTCGGCATTCGGGAGGGCACTTTGCTCAGGGTGCTCGACCACAACATGCGCCATGGGAGTCACCGTCGGGTCGTCACTCAAGCCGATGAGAAATCGTCGGACGATTCGATCATCGAGGCGCAAGTTCAGAAGCACTGTACCTCGTGCGTTCTCGCGAAACAACGCCAGCGGGTCCGACGGCTCCTCACGAACCTCGTTCTTTCCGGAGAGGCCGACTCGCTGATCGATTTTGACATAACGGCCAAGGTAGGTCGGCACAAGCTTCAGTGCTTCTGCGAACTGATGGTCTCCGGCCGGGTCTGGGCTGGCACTTCGAAAAACGAGATCGAACATCACGCCGCGCACCTTGTAGTCCGCGAGCTTTCGCAGCAGCTCTGCCTGGAGCTTACGCGGCAGAATCTCGAGTGTCGACACGTTGAGAGATTGATAGGAATGTTCGTCTATCGCAACGATGACGATCTGCGAAGGGACCGCTTGGACACCGCGGACCTTGAACCAATAATCCATCAGCATCGGTTCCACGCGTGTCCCAATATCCGAGGCAGAAAACAAGATGTGCTGCAACGTAATCAGGAAAGCGAGAAGATTACGGACTAGCGAAGGTCGCAGCTGGCGCTTCCGCCGCTTTGATCGTTTCCGTTTCGTTCTGACTCGTGTGACCAAGCGAAGCCGTATCCTTGAGCGACCGGGAATCAAGATTCGGCTGGAAGTGTATTGAGATCGCTTTGAGTCAGCAACAAGAACCGCTTCGCAAGGCCACTAAGGGGCGTAAATTCCCCACAGGCGCCCGCATTCGTCGACGTCAGGAGGTTCCCCCTCCCCACCTCCAACCGGCGCCACCCATTTCGGTGAAGATGCGAGCACGACTTTGCAGTACGTGTCCTTGCTGCGTTTACCGGCAAGAGTCACGCTGGCGACCACGACCACCGCGATGAGCGCTCCCATGAGCGAGTATTCGACCATGGTGGCGCCCCGCTCTGTACGTGAAAAGTTATCGTCGTAGGTGTTTGAAAGCACAATGCCTCGGGAAGCCAAACTATAAGGAAAATATCGTTTCATTTGAAGGAGATCTTGAGCGCCAAGCAGTACGGAACTCTCCTAAACCGCATTCCGAGCTCCCTTGGCACGACATGCGAACCCCTTGTAGAATTGCGACAAAAGCTGCCTTTTTGCTCGGGCAGGCCGTTATTTGACCCCACACTCTGTCCGAAGTAGCGGACGAAACATGGTCTTGGTATGTATTCTCTAACCCCGTTTTTCAGCGAGAACCTGTAAAAATGACTCCTCCTCTGCGACTCCTCCTTCAGAGCTTTTCGCTGTTCGCACTTGTCGGTCCGGCTTTCGCTGAAGAGCTTCCAGCCGCAGAGCAGTGCGACAGATCGGTCATTGTCAGCGGGGGACCTTGCCTCGAAGGTTCCGAGCACTCACTTCCCGGGATCCTCGAGGAAAAGCATCGCAACGTGCTCGGCTTCATCCTTGGGAAAAGTGATTTCCCGGCAGCGAGACGAATCTTCGGCGACGCAGAGAGCTGGAGCTCGGGCGATGCCGCTGCCGCCGAAGAGAAACTTTGTTATCTCGCGGGAGATCGGGAAAGCGTCGTTACAGTTGTGGTCTCAACTGACAAGGAGATGTCCTCGGGCTCCGTCGACGGTTTACGTATTATTCGCGGGAGGCCCTCGTTCGAGAATCGGTGCGCGCGCACTTCGGTCGATCCCGCAAAAATTCAAACCCGCAGCGGCATCCACCTCGGAATGTCCTCCGATGAGTTGAAAGCGATTCTAGGTCCTCAAACGGGATTCAAAGCCGGGCTTCGGCTGTACAACTACTGCGAAGAGTCGCAGCTCGGTCCACAGGACAAGCTCTACAATGACTGCTTCGTTTCAGGTAAGTCAGTTGCAAGCCGCTGCTCCGGAGTCATCGCTCGATTCGACGAGGGGGGGCTCAAGTGGTTTCAGATCGAGCTCGGCAACCCGACATGCTGAACAAGATGCCGGGATCATCTTCTCACGGCGTGCAAAAATGATCGGCGGCTCGTCCCGAAGAATTCTCATCGCCTCAAACGCCTTCAAGGGAACTCTCACTGCTCGAGAGGCGTGCGAAGCGATCAAAGACGGAATTCTTTCCACGGGCTATTCTGACGTTGCTCTCGAGCTTTGTCCGCTTGCCGACGGCGGTGACAGCTTCCTGGAGACGCTTTGCTCGGCAAACGGCGGGTCACTTTTTGAGGCTCCCTGCGTCGATCCACTCGGAAGGCCGATCACTGCACCATTCGGGTTGATGAGTGACGGCACTACCGCTGTCATAGAGGCCGCCTCGGCAAACGGCCTGAGGCTTCTTGCTCCGGACGAGAGAAATCCGATGAACACGACCAGCGCCGGCGTCGGAGATCTCATCCTCGCAGCGTGTGGATATCCCTCTGTGAACAAGCTGATTCTCGGCATCGGTGGAAGCGCAACGAATGACGGCGGAATCGGGATGGGCAGCCGCCTCGGGGCTCGCTTTACCCCGAAGCTGACGCTGGGGCGGGGAGCCGATCTGCTCAACCTTTCGGCAATCAGCCTGGAAACGCTGATCCCTCGTCTTCGCGAAATCTCCTTTAAGGTGGCTTGCGACGTAGACAACCCGCTCTTCGGAGAGCGAGGCGCTTCTCGCGTTTTCGGACCCCAAAAAGGCGCCGCTCCGGACGAGATCGACCTGCTCGATCGCGGCTTGCGCCATCTGGCGACGTTGCTGGGCCGGTTGGACCGCGCAGAGTTGCCGGGGATGGGAGCAGCCGGCGGATTGGGGTTCGGTTGCTCAGTCTTCTGCGGCGCCGAGCTACTCCCGGGCTGTCGTTTGGTAATGGAGGCGCTCGATTTCGCCGAGCGGGTGCAGCGCGCGGATCTTGTGATCACCGGCGAAGGTGCCCTCGACGCACAATCCCAGATGGGGAAGGTTCCGGTGGAAGCCGCACGTTGCGCACGGAGCTATGGGAAGCCTTGCATTGCGCTCGTCGGCCGCAAGGGCGTGGGATGGCAACAGTGTCTCGGAGAGAGCTCACTCAGCGCATGTCACGCGATCGAGGAGCTCGGCGTCTCCGCGCAGGATTCACTCCGCGAACCAAGACGCTATCTCTCGGCTCTCGCCGCTCGTGTGTTCAAAAACATTGCGACGGGGGCACCTCCGAAGGGAAACGGCGTTACAGGCGACACTCCATGAGCACTGTGCACGCGAAGTGGCCGGTGTTGCCGCGGCGCTTTTTCACGTGAACGAAGCCGTTTCGTTCATAAAGGCTCTGCGCGGCCTTCATCCGGGTCGTCGTTTCCAGATAGCAGACCTTGTATCCGTATTCACGCGCCCGCATCAGCGCCGTTTCTATCAGCAGCTGTCCAAGGCCGGTGGAGCGCACTTCAGGGCTGAGAAACATGCGGACGAGCTCGCAAACGCTATCGGGCTCGCCCTTCATTCCAATAATTCCCACTCCCCCGACGACTTTGCCGTCTCGCTTGGCGACCAGATAGCACTGCCGGTGCTGATTGAACGTGCTCAGATGATTCACGCTCGGATCCGCTGCTGCCGTTCCGGGCCCCGCGAAACCAAGATCTTTGAGCGATCGTTTGACGATTGACGCGATCTGTTTGTCATCCGCCGGGGTGCAGGGTGAGAGACGAAACTCCTTTCGTGCCCGAGAGCTCTTAAGCGCAGAGGCAAGAAATCTCATTCCGTTCAATACCTGCTCGCGCTCATCTGCCTTCAGCTCGTGGAGGGCGCCGCGTATCTTTTCATCGGCGAGCTTCTCCACATGCATCGTTACTTTGAGACCGGCCGCCGTCAGGCGAACAACCTTCTTGCGCTTGTCCCCTGCTCCAGCGAACCTGATCCAACCTTTTCTCTGCAACGACGCACAGAGCTTGCTCGAGCCGGTCTTATCAATATTCAGAATCCGGCCCAGCTCTCCGACTTCGAGATCACCAAGCCGACGAAGCTCGATGAGGGCGTGAGTTTCTCCGTAGGTTGCCCCTGTATCCTCATATTCGCTCTTGAAGAAGCCGAACTCTCGCACTACGGCGCGCGAGTACTTGCGAACCTCAGGGGAGAGGGCTTCCGGCTGCAGACTTGTATAGTTGCTCATAGCAACCATAGGTAGCAGAACTAGTTGCTATTGGCAACTGTTTGAAGGATGAGCGGTGCGGCCATGCGGCATTCACCATCGCAATTCAATCAATAGCCGTAGCGGCCCGTCTCGATCTTGACGAGCTCGCCATCTTCAAATGTCAGGGTTCTTGTAAAACGGCGTTTGCCGAGATTGTAAAACCACTTCTCGACTTCGACTGAAACGAGAAGGCCGCGTTGGATCCGTGCACCATTCGGTCCCACGGCGTTGGGTTCCGGTCCGGACGGGAAGTCAGCCTCAGGAAATGAGCCGGAATGTGATGTTTCCGAAACCCACCGGGTAATCGTTGCTCGGTGGATGCTCGTCGGCTCACCGCAGCGGTCGATCACTTCCGCCTGAGTGAATCCGACGTCGAGAACACGCTCGTCGCAACGACCAAGGCGATCGGCGTAGGCAGCTCCGGACGGAATCGACATCGACACGAGAACCACAACGAGCAAGAGCGACTTGAGCGAGACCATCAGCTCGCTCTCTCCGCATCGGTGTTCGACTCCTCGCTTAGCGCGGCGCAGACGAGCGTCAGCACAAAATACTGCCAGTTCGCGATCACGTCCGGTTTCATGAGCATGGTTTGCCCGATCACGAGGAGAAACATCAACAGAGCGGTCAGAGACCAGGAAAGTCGCGGTCTTATTCCCGCAAGCAGCAGCAATCCAGCAACGGGCTCCGCAAGCAGAATGAGCCACGCGAGCGCCGTATTCAGCGCCGCGGGCGACCAGGTTTTTTCGAAGTCGCTGCTGATGAAGCCGACAAACGCCGTAGGTCCCATTCCAAACCATTTGAAAAGGCCCACATAGAGCAGCCAGATCCCAAATGCGAGCCGCATCCCAAAAAGAAAATAGTCCCTCGACCCGATTGAGCACCTCATGGAGCACACCATCTTTCTCGTTGTTCGTTCCGCGTCGGCGTCTGAAGCAGTTGCGGCCGTCTATTTCGTGTCCGTTGCGCAGCAGCACGAGGCATCGCGTTTCACCTCGTCATACCGATCATGGTGGCGCATCCAGTCCATTGTTTCACGTTCGTTGCGGCCCTTCGGAGTGAGGTCGAGCAAATTGTGTGCTCCAAGAAGGATGTCGGACCCTCGACCGTAGCTCGAATAGGTATGGAATACCTCTCCCTGCTCGTTGCGGTAGAAGACGCTGGTTCCATGGAGCTCATCGTGGGCCGGAAAGTCCGAACTGTAGTTGTAGGCAACTCGACCAGACGCCACCTCTTCAGGAGTGAACGAGACATGAAAATCGAAATTGAAGTCTGAACCGAACGACGATACCCAGGGGAACTTCCAACCCATCCGCTTTTTGAAAGCTTGGAATTCCCTAAACGGAGCACGGGACACGGCGACGAGCGTTACATCGTGATGTTTGAGATGCAGGTTCGGACCGTCGAAGTGATCACTGATAAAGGAACAGCCGGGACACCCCTCGGCCCAACCGGGACCGAACATGAAGTGATACACGATGAGCTGGCTCCTTCCGTCGAAAAGCTCCGCCAGTGTCACAACGCCGCTCGGCCCCTCGAACTCGTAGGGCTTCTCGACTTTTGTCCACGGAAGGGCTCGCCGCTCGCGGAGGAGCTCGTCGCGTAATCGAGTGAGCTCTTTCTCCTTGGCAAGATGCGCTTTACGCGCCTCGAGCCACTCGGACTCTGTAACCACACTGTGCCGGTCAAGCGGGATTTCATTGATGCTCATGAGTCTCCGTCCTTGCGAGGGCAGTCACGTGCCTACAACGTCGCTACGACATTAAGCGCGTGCTCCTCCCATTTTCGACGCTTCAACAAAGCGCAAGGCTGCTTCCCCAGTCAACAGGATACGCGATTTTGCCGCACGACTGGACAAAACCGCTGGGGACTGCCCGAATGAGCACGCCCCTTGGCCGAGATGAAGACCAAAGCAATCGGGATCAGGAGTGATGAAAAGCGGCCGAGCTCGATTGGATGCGTCGATGGGGCCGTGTTGAGTCAAGTCGTCGGGAACGGGACGAGGACGGGCGGCCCTCGGAATCGGCGGCTCGTGGACTGCGTGATTTATTCGAGCTTTCCGGGCTGAAGAGCGTGCCTCCGGAGCTCCATTCCATGCTGTTGACCATATTGTCGCCGTTTCCGTCGGCGTTCGGTTCACGGGAGAGCCCATGTTCGAGCAGATCGGTAAGGTAGTCCTGAAGCGCGACAGCGGATGAGAAAGAGAGGCCCTCGATCTTCCCGATTTCTTCACTGTCCTGAGCCGGAGTCCGCACCTCGAGATAGTTCAATTGGAAGAGGAAGTCCGTAAAGCTCCGTCCGATGTAAAAGTCGGTGATATGGTTGAACGGACAAGAGCGACGTTGCTTGAGGATAACACCTTTCGAGATGACGAAATGGCGACCTTCAATGCCGTAGAAATAGGTTGCTCGATAGAGAATGCTGTAGATCGTCTTCACGACGATGACAGCGCAGACCACTGTAGCGGCCAGCAGAATTCCCTTGTTGCAAAAATAGACGAGTGAAGAGTTACCGTCGGCCACCGCCAGATTCACACCCACAAACAGGACTAACAGCCCAAGGAGGGCCAGAAACCACATTGCCGAGCGTTCAAACACATAGCGAAAAGCAATCGGATGGGATTCAGCGAGATTGACCCGCATTCCGTTGTCCTCTTGCCCCATTAACCGTTCCACGATTCCTCTTTATTGTCTTCGTCGTTTCGTTCCCCAATCAAACGAAGCTCGAGACGCAGTAATTCAAGTTCTGCAAATACAAATGACAAACATCGCTTGTCTCTCAACGAAACAAACGCTGACGAAAGTTTAAAACCGGTATAGTTCGAAGCTGCCTATCGGGGAGGTGCTATTTCGAGCTAAATAAACGCATATCGGCGGGGTTATCCCCCGTCGCGGCATACATAATTTAAAGCCAGATACGCACTCATTTCCTGTGAGTGATGCGGTAATTATCACAGGGCGTTAGACGAGCGCAATCCAAGTTTTATCAATACTTAGATAACGTTCTGTTCTCGTTGATCAAATTTGTAACAACCAGGTCCTGGGGCTGATTTCCCGGCGGTTATTCAGGGGCGCCTTTTCTTTGACCGAAATATGACCGCGCCGACCTACGCAGCGGGCGGCGTGAAAAGGAACCGGCGACAGCAGCCCGTTCAAAAGTCTGCGTTGAGGATGGACGGCCGCACATCGCTGGCGGGGAGATGGGCTCGGAGCTGATGAGACCGAAATACGGAGGCGACGATCCGCCTCCGCACAGAAAGCTTACTTATACATCGCCTTCTTGTAGCTACGATTCACCACCTCTTCGGTCTGCCGAGAAACAGTGGTCGATTCTTGCGCTTGCTGTTTCGCGAGATCAGCGTCGGCTTTCGCATCTTGAGCTGCCCGGAGGGCCTGTTCAGAAACTTTTCGTGACTGTTGCGCTTCGGCGCGAACCTCAGCGAGATCTTCCTTTGATGCGTAGCTGCAGCTGGTGAGCGACACGAGAGCGAGCGCTACACCGGTTAGTTTTCGTCGATTCATCATAGTATCTCCTTTGCGAGTAAAACTCCCTTCCGGCAGTGATATTCAGCTGAATGAGCCCCCCCGGCATATGTTTTGCGTCAGGTATGAACCGTAGTTGTTCTGAAACAATCCACTTTCGCTTGGCCGATGGGGACCGTACTATCAACTCTCGACATTCCTGGGATTGGGAGACCGCGATGAAAATTATCTCTGCCGAAGACAGATCCACGATGAGAGCGAGAGCCGATTGGTTCACCGGAAGCGTCTTCATCGACGAGGTCGCGACGTTGACCGCTCCATCGCGATTGAACATTGCGCGAGTAACCTTTACGCCAGGAGCAAGGACCGCTTGGCATACCCACCCGATCAGCCAGGTGCTGCACGTGCTCTCAGGCGTCGGCCGTGTGCAGAAGCGGGGCGAACCCCTGCAGATTCTCAGACCGGGCGATTCGGTTCATATCGAAGCCGGCGAGAAGCACTGGCACGGCGCGTCACCTGATCAGATCTTTGTCCATCTCGCGGTTCAGGAGATGGAAAACGGCTCTGCCGCCGATTGGTTCGAACAAGTCACGGATGACGAATATCTCGGCATATAGTGAGTATCGATTCGCTTGAACGCCCGGCGAATCAGATGTCATCGCCAGCTCGGCGCTGTTCTGTTAGCATTGACTTACCATCATGGAACCGAGCCGAACACGCTTCAGACATTTCCTGTTTCTCTTGCTGTGCGCCCTGCTGCTCGCGAGCACAATTAAATCGACCTATGTCAGTCAGCAGAGCGTCCTCCGAACGGAAAGCACGTTCGGCGCTACAGACTCACTCGAAGATCGTACCTTCGAGCTTCAAGCAAAGTTCTTCCTTGGCGGCCGGAAACAGTTCGAACAGGGCGGCAATAATGCGGCACAGCTGAGGGAGCACACCATACAATTCCTCGAAGGGTCGCGGCGGGACCTTCAACTCCTGTCACCGCATTCGGCCACACGACGACTGACGCAGCTTTATGTGCTCGCGCACTATCTCTCTCTTCCAGATGAGGAAAAAAAGCTCGGCGACACTCTGCGCGAACGCGCCTCCACTCCTCCGGAGGTGCAACATGTGCTGTCGCTCATTCAGAATCCGAACAGCTTCGAAGCGAGCGGTCCGACAAAAGAAGAGCTCGGACGCTACCTCGGTTGGTTCAGTGGATTTCTCCCGGGGAACGATCCAACCCGGGCGCTCGCCGAATCTGAAAAGTTAGCCCACACCGCGTTGGTGGTATTCGGCGCATGCTTGATCGGAGGAGTGATCGGCATCGCCGCGTTCGTTGCTTTTGTTCGAAAAGTGAGGACCGTTTTCCACCGTTCACAACGCGTCCTTCCCGAGTCGGAAACCCTTTTCGAAACTTTCTGTTTGTACCTGCTCGCAATGACCGGTCTGCCATGGGCGATGCACAAGCTCAATCACTCCGGGTTTGCCGTCGACCAGCTCGTCATGAACCTCATCCTCCTCCCGTGTTTGCTTGTCATCCTCTTCTGGGCCAAGCGGCGCAACGAATCGTTGAATGGTCTCCTTGTCGACATCGGATACATACCGCTGTCTCTCTTTCGGTTGCTCCGGGAGGCCTGTGTCGGCCTTTTCAGTTACTTCGCAATGCTCGTTCCCGCGGTAGCTCTCATGGGAGTGTTCGCGATCGTGCTCAACCTCCTCCACCTGGATCCGAGATCCGGAACCCATCCGATTGTCCCGGCCCTGATTCAAGCGGAGCAAAGTTGGCGGATGCCAGTCATCATTCTGCTCGCGGTTTGCGTTGCGCCGATTGTTGAAGAGACCATGTTCCGCGGCGTGCTCTACGGATGGCTTCGGACAAAATTTGGCGTGTCTCTGTCCGTCCTCCTTTCTGCGCTCGTCTTTGCTTCCGTGCACCCTCAGGGCGTCATCGGCCTGTTTCCACTCACTTTGATCGGGATCGCGCTCGCACTCGTTCGCGAGTGGCGTGGGAATCTCCTTGCAGGGATGGTGGTCCACGCTTGCGTGAATGGGATGACGCTCTTTCTTGTCACGGCTTTGCTCGGCTGACGTCCGAAACGGGTTTCTTCCCTCTTGATTGAGTCGCTCGCGGCGTGTACACCGGAGATATGGGAGTTGCTGGCAAGATTATCGGCGTCGACCTGGACGGCGTCTGCTCGGACTTTTACGGGCGGATGCGCGAAATTGCGGCCGAATGGTTCGAGTGTACCATCGACGCTCTCACCCCCTCCCCGTCCTACGGTCTTGCCGAGTGGGGAGTTTCAAGTCCCGAACAGTACGCAAGTCTGCATCGGTTTGCGGTCACTCAGAAAAATCTGTTCGACAGCTCGCCGATGATCCCGGGCGCCAGAAAGTATCTGCGACGTCTTTCGGATGACGGCGCGCACATCCGGATTGTGACCCATCGCCTGTTTATTCACTACTTTCACAAGCTCGCCGTCTCGCAAACGATTGACTGGCTCGATCGATCCGGGATTCCATATTGGGATCTCTGCTTCATGAAAGAGAAGCAACAGGTGGGCGCCGATCTGTATATCGAAGACTCGCCCGCAAACATCGAGAAATTGCGTGGGAACGGGCTCTACACCATCTGCTTCGGGAACAGCACCAACGTCGGTATAACTCCGCCTCGGGTGACCTCTTGGGCGGAGGCGTATGATGCCGTCCACGCGCACTTGGCCGGCGAATTCCTCGAAGCGAGTATTCACCCTGCTTCGGGCAAAAAAAAGGGGAGCTGAAAGCTCCCCTCCTTCACAGAAACTCGCTTCCGCTTTGTTACGGCTTCTTACGGCGTCGGATTACCGATGCGGCTCCAAGGGCCAACAGGCTTGCGGTCGCCGGCTCTGGGACAGTTGAGCCCTGACCCGCAGCGAGGAAAAACTGCTCCCGCGCCGCTTGGGCGTCGGAGAAGTCCAAATGGAACACTGCAGTGGCGTTTGCGTCAAACGAGCTCAGATCGAAACCCTGAAGCGCGTAGTCAGAGTACCCGTTCCCGTGGTTCTGAAGCGACAGAACCTGGGGGCCGAAGGTGAACTCCACTACTCCGCCAATCGACAGAGTGAACAGGTCGAGACCGTAATCATCGTCGTTTTCCTGAAGATCGATACCGATGACAAACAGGTCTCCGATGATGTCCCGAATCTGTCCGACCGTGTACTCCGGTGAGTCAAGCGAGCCGGACTCCGTATTTGACGGAATCAGCGTGTAATCGAAAAGAGCCGGGTTGTTGCAGGACGGATTCCCGATCACGCACGGACTGTTGTCCGTCTGCTGAACAATCGGAGTTTCCCCGATGGTCAACACGACCGGCGACGCAAATGCACTTGCCGGAAGAAGAGCGAGAAGAGCTGCTGCAATAAGTTTCTTAGCCATATGTTCCAAATGTACTGCGACATCCTCAATGCGAAGGACCTCTTACAAAGGTCCTTATTTCAAAAGTAACGTTCGATTGTGTCAGCCGCAGATTCCGATCCTACTTGTTGGCATTCTCAGGAGTCTGCCATGCACCGTCACGTAAGACATACGTCTCCGTCTTTCCGGTGCTCGGATTCTTTGTGCTGCACTTCGGCGGGGCAAGGCCGCTTTTCTCTCTCTTCACCAGGTCCGTCAGCGAGACAATAGTGCTCGAGATCGTGTTCTGCTCACCTTCGCGCGAATTTTCTTCGTCACCCACCAGCGAGAGAGTCAATTCACCGGTCACCGCCGCGAGCTGGATCAACTTAGCATCCTTTTCCGTAGCAAGAACAGTTACGGTGAACCGCGAATCCGCCTGAGTAGATTCCACAGATCGCTTCTCTTTCTCTGAGGATTTGCCGGCCACAGAGAGCACACGAACGAATGGAACCAGCGTCGCAAGCTTTTTCGTGTCCGCTTCCTTGTCTTGATAGACCCACTGGACGTCGACGAGCGATCCCGGCTTTACGTAGCCCTCAACGCTCGTCTGCTGATTGGCGAGAATCGTCACCGCTCGGTAACCGGGTGGGATATGAAACGGTGTCACCGGCTGATCGTCTGCGATCGCGCTTGCAGGAATCATCGTACGCGGTTCGATCGAATCTTTCGCAAATCGACCTTCCAGCGTGTCGAGATCACGTTCGACGAGAACGCCGACCGGAACATACTCCTCTGGAACTTTCTTCGTCGTAAACATGGTCGCGGTGAGCTTCGCTCCATGCGGAATCTCATCGCGCGCGATGAGCACATTCAACATTGCTGTCGCAGGCGGCGGTGGCGGAGGTGGCACCGATGCCGCTTGTGCTTGCTTTTCTTGGAAGGATTGGCGTGCGAAAGCGACGAATACGATTGCAAGAAGTACCAGAGACGATCCGATGAGCCCAACAGCCCAGCGTGTGCGATTCGCCATAGGTGCCTTTGCAGAAGCTGGCCTGCTCGGCGCTCCGAAATAGTTGTCACCACGTTGCATATGCTTACCTCTCCTCCACATGAACAATGCTTTTTTGCATACAACTTCTCGCTGAGATTATTTGACTAGCGCCCAGGTGCTTGCATAAGGCGATCCGATGGGCGTGGAGCTGATACCGTTCCCGGCCGGAAGATCGAGGAGCTTGAAATCACCTGACCATCCGCCGCCGTTTCCGCGCTGTGCGATGAGCTGAACTACTGCAAATCCCACGATCGTCACGTTCGCGTTACCGTTTCCAAACGCGTTCACAATCGGAATCGTCACGATCGGATTGGACGCCAGTCGGCCGTCGAATGCGTTCTGTAATTGTGCATTTCCGGTTCCGGGGCTTACGGTGTCCCCGACTTCGAGCGGATAGCCGCACAAGCCGTGCTCCATCGCATCCAGATAGTTCGGTCCACTCGACATGTTTCCGTTAATGTCGAGCTTGCCCCAGTTTCCGTTCGACTGCTGAGGGATGGTCAGGGTATCGCCGAAGTTGCGACCTTGGAGGAAGCTCTTCGCCAATCCCCAGGGAATCAGGCAATCAGCGCCGCCAGCAGGCCCCATCGCCGCAACCGACTCGGTGTTCGGAAGAATGGAGTTGATTCCCCAGATGCCGGTAAAGACAGTCGGCATTACCTTCTGATTTTTGACCCGCACAGCGTTCACTCCCGCGGACGCAGGAGTGAAGGTCCCGGCGTTCCAAACTCCGAGCTCGACAGTAGGCGCCGTGCCAGGTGCATTTTCAGTCGTAAAGTTCGCGGCGTCGGCAACAATTCGGTTCGCCTGAGTCGGAGTGGGATTGCTGGTATGGAGGTAATAGAGCGCCTGCGCGCCGTAGAGCGCACCCGCATCAGTGGCGATGCTGAGAAGCCGCTTCTGGCGGAACCCTTCGCCGAGGTCGATGGCAAGAGCCGCGACAGCAACGATTGCCGTCGCCGTCACCGCTAGTAAGATTGCAGACACACCGCGCTCGCTGTTCACCAGAGAATGGTCTGCGCTGTGAGGCCGCCGAGAACGCTGAACACTGCCGTGAAGTCGGTCGAGGTTACGAGAGAATCTGTTTTGATCGGACATGAGACCTACTTCATCACGGTAGTTGCTGAGATATCAAAGTTGCCCCCGACGCGAGCACCGGGGATCGGGAAGAAGACAGGGAAGTGATATGTGAGCGAAACGCTCGTCGCGCCGCCGACGGTTCCCACCGTGGCGCCTTTCCAATTGACGGTTGGTGCGTCTAATCGCTGCGAATCGTATCCCACCATCGACCCGCTCAGAACACCGCGGGCATAGTTTGCGATATCAGCAGTGTTTGCAGGTCCGGAGCTCGGATCAAGTACCGCGTACCGCGCCGCAGCGGCTGTAGCGCTGCGTAAACTGATGAACGCCATCAATACGAGGCTGTACTGGATGATTCCGAACAGAAACACGCTGACGACCGGCAAGATGATGGCAAACTCGAGGATCGGGCCGCCGCGCTCATTCTGCATCGGGACGAATTGATTTGGAGAATTACGCCTCATATCCGAACCGCATTGCTATTGGCTTCGATTGCAATCCAAGGCTCAACGGACTGTGCTGGGTTACCCAGCGTTACTGTTCTTCACCGAAAGAATTCTTGCGAAGAGCTCAGCTGTCGCGCGAGCTCAAAAACATCGATTGGAGAACCGAAACATGAACATCGATATGACATCGATCATGCGGTCTATAGCTTCAACCACCCAATTGGTCAACAAAAGTTCAAGCGTCGTGAAGCAATTTTTTTGCTGGAATTATCGCCTGTGAATTCACATACCTATCGGTGCGATTTGGCAATCAAATAGACAATTAAAGTAAGTAGTGACCGCAGTCTCGAGTGTCCGGGTACACGAGAGCAAGTGACGAGCCGAACGCAATTCTTTGGCTTAAGTGGAAACCGCGCGAGATGCGCAGTTGCAACTTCGAAAGACTGAACGACGCTTCGCGGTCACTGCTGAGGCACGTTCGGGGAACAGAGCACGATGAGTGAATTGAATCTCGCTACGAGGTCGGCTAGAGCGCGGCTCGGGCACCACGCTTCTGGTCGTGCAATCCGGAAAGCCCTGCGTCAAGCGCTTCCCATGCGAGCTTGAATGCGCCCAGCGCTTGAGTCAGAAAGGAGCGCTTCGTCTCGGGTTGGCTGGATTCTGCAGCCGTGCCCATGAAGCGCTCTCCGTCGACAAGAAATTTCACCGACTTGTCGAACGCATCGTTCAGACGTTGCGGCAGCGTCTCCCCAATCTTCATCAGATCCGCAAACGCCTTCTTATTGAAGTCGATAGTCCGCTGCAGCATCTGCATCATGACCTGCGCCTGACCTGACGGCGAAATCCTTGAGAGCTGAGCTTCCGATTGGGTGATCCGGGTCTGGAGCGCGGTCACTTTCTCTTGAAACAGCGCCAGCCCCTTACCGATGTAATCGGTCTGCCTTTCGGTGAGAGCAGTAAACAGCGTGTGCGTCTTTGCGGAGAGCTGGTCGAGCGATTCAGGAACTGCGAGCCTGCCGGTCGCAGGCAACGCCACTTTGGTCTCGTTGGCAGCTGGAAGCTGCGCAGACGCTCCAGGCACCGCAACCTTTGTCTCTGTCATTTTCGCTGTCATGACCCCCACCCCGCTCTCAAACTGCAAATTCTTCGGCTCTCAGATGTTATGCGCCCGTCAAACCGTCGCGTGACCCATAAAGTCACCTCTCTCCCAGGGGTAAGTAGCTAGATCTTCTGAGCTTCCAGCTCGGTGAGGTCGAGCTTCCTCAGGGTTGGGGAGAGAAGAGCTATGAGACCCACGGTAGCCAGACAGGCGACGCCTCCAACCAGGGCGGCAGGAACTGCTCCGAAAAATCGAGCGACGAGCCCCGATTCGAACTCACCGAGCTCATTGGACGACCCGATGAACATCGAATTCACCGCGGAGATACGTCCACGCATCGCGTCGGGCGAGGAAAGCTGTACGGCTGACGAACGAACAACGACGCTGATGCTGTCAAACGCTCCGCTGAGCGCAAGCACTGCCAGCGAAAGAACGAAGCTTTTGCTGACTGCAAAAATAATGATGCACACCCCGAATCCGAACACTGCAAAAATGAGAGAACGGCCGGCACGTCGCCGGATGTCGAACTTCGTGAGAAAGTAGCTCGTCAGGGCGGCACCGGCCGCGGGCGCAGCTCGGAGTGCTCCGAGGCCGGTGGGCCCGATGAACAAAATATCGGCTGCATAGATCGGCAAGAGCGCGGTTACTCCGCCGAACAGGACAGAAATCATGTCGAGCGACAGTGCCGGCAACAGAATCGGATGAGCGAATACAAACTTCGCACCTGAGAGCAGGCCTTCAAAGAACGGGACCTCGGCTTTTTTTCGCTCTCCCTCCCCTTCAGGCAGCCGGAGAAACAGCGAACAGACAATAGCGGCGAAGAGGATCACACAAACCGTCATCGCAGAACCGATGATACCGATCGACGCGTAGAGTATTCCACCCATCGCCGGCCCGGAGATGCTCGACACCTGGTAGTTGGTCGCCATCCACGCCGAAGCGCGAGAAAGCGACCCGCGCTCGATCAATTTCGGAACGATCGAGTAGATTGAGGGCTGCGCAAAGGCGCGCGCTGAACCTGTGAGAACAGATGAACAGAACAGCGCCGTCACTTGGAGGTTGTGCGCAAGGCCGCTTGCTTCGAGCTGGGAGCCAAGAAGCACACACGCTGAAAGAAAGCTCAGCGCGAGCATACCGCGAAACACGGTGAGCGGGTTGTGATGGTCGATGACGTAACCCGCATACATCGCGAGACCGAGCGCCGGAATCGCTTCCGCCAACCCGACCAACCCGAGGTAGAGCGGATCCTTGGTAAGCGCATACATCTGCCACCCGAGAACAATGGCTTGGATCTGCGTGCCGAACACGGCGAGAAATCGCGCGATCAACAGCTTTTTGAACTCTGGGGACACTCCTCCTCCTCGAGCGGGAAGACTACCTGGAAAAGACGATGACAACAAACGAAACTTTATGAAACACTATGCCGCCCTGTTTCGAACATGATATTCGCCGGAAGGCCCATGAGTTGGTTCGTCGTCTCACTCCTTTGCGCTGTCGCAGAAGCTGCGAAAGACACCGCCTGCAAGCTTTCCATCCGAGAGTCTGACTCACTCACGATCAGCCTCGCGTCGCTCCTCGTCCCTCTGCCTTACTTTTTGGTGCGAGCGGTAGCGGAGCCGCTCCCACATCTCGACCACTTTTTTTTCCTGGCCCTGTTCTGCCACTGCACTCTGTTCTCCGCCTCGCTCGCGCTCTACAACCAAGCGCTCAAAATGTCCCCGCTGTCGTTGACAGTCCCTCTTGTCTGCTTTACTCCGGCTTTTTTTATCGTCACTTCCCCGCTCATACTCGGCGAGACGATCTCCCCTTGGGGAATTGCCGGATGTGCCCTGATCGTGCTCGGCGGGTATTCGCTCTATGTCGAAGACGGGAGCTTTGAGCTCTTGGGTCCCCTTCGCGCTATCGCCAGAGAGCGCGGTGCCTGGTACATGCTGATCGTTGCGTTTGTCTGGAGCATCACCGGAAACTTCGATCGGATGGGCGTTCTCCACTCCAATACGCACGTTTGGCCGGCGGCAAGCCTCACGGCAATCTCTCTCGTTCTTGCGGGGGCGAGACGAGTAAGCGGCTCAAAGCGACCGATAGCGACACGCAAGAACATCGTCGCCGGCACACTGAACGGTTTTTCGATCTATTTTTATATCTGGGGAATTTCGCTGCAGAAGGTCGCTTACGTTGTGACTGTCAAACGGTTGAGCGTTCTCCTCGGCGTTGTGCTCGGAGCTGTCCTGTTCCGCGAAGCGAATTTTCGGCAGCGACTGTTCGGCGCAAGCCTGATGGTGATCGGAGTGATGTGCGTAGCTTTCGCGAAGTAGTCGCCGGCCGACACCGAAGCTGTGCGCGGGATCGCTCCCGCCGCACAGTAAGTGATGTTCCGCGGGAGCGATCCCGCGGAACACCCGTCACAGCCCGCGAAGGCTTGCCAACAAGTCCATCCGTTCAACCTGTTCCGAGGTGAACTCGAACAAGCAGGAATCATCGGAGTAATCCATATAGTTGTGGATCGCGTCTTCGCCCGAGAAAGCTAAGCAAGAGTCCCTCGAGATCGGACAACCGAACGCGGGTTCAGCTTCAGCAGGTGTGTCCGAAATAGTATCGTTCTCCGCCGTGCACTCGCCCTGAAAGGTGTGGAACAGCCCCAACCAATGACCAACCTCGTGGGTGGTCGTGTCACCTTCATTGTATGGAGGGAGCGATGCGCCCGGCAGCGTACGCGACCAGATAACAACTCCGTCCAGCGCCGGGTCGGCGGCATAATCCATGGGGAATGTCGCCCAGCCGAGAGTGCCGTCGGTCGGATTCGAGATGTAAAGATTCAGCGTTTCCGGGCCGCCAACGCGGAGCGCCGTCTTCGCTTCGCGCTCCTCCGGTGACCCGATCAACATTGCTGACCATGCAGGATTGACGGTTCGATCAATTGACTCGAGCTGAAAATAGAAAGGTGTCGGTTGTCCACCTTCGCCACCTGCATACTCATCATTCAGCACTGCAATCTGACTCACGATCTCGTCATCGCTGACATTGCCCTCCTCCTCCGACTCACCGGCAGAGACGACATGCACAACCGTGGGCACGATGACCGAACCGGGACCACGTTTTACGAACGCAGGCGAAAGCCGCATTGTGCCGAGAATTGAATTGACTGCCGCAATTTGGTCAGCGGACGCGAGCTTAACGCCGCAACGTACGATGGTTTCACCAACGCGATCATCGTTTTCTGCAGCGGTCAGCCCCAACGAACGATGGCTGGCGTTGCCGCGGCACGCGTACACCGAGAGGCACAGCCCGACGACGATAAGAGCTACCGATAAGCGAATATGCGATTTCATTTCCTTCTCCGATTCGGGAACATAGTGCTTGCGGCGCGAGAAACAAGCCGCATTGGATCAACGAGCACTGCTTCGCGCCCGCCGTGACGGACTATCGACGACTTCGTCGTCGGGCTTTCTCCAATCTGCTGCATCTCCGGAGAGAGCCCACCTGCAGGAAGCCGCATCCTTCAATCCACTGACTTTTGAGTATAACGGACTAAGAACAGTAGGAAAACTCTAAACTTGAGCTTTCCCGCGATTCGGCCGACCTAAATTCTATGACCCTCAATACTTCGACCTCCTCCGCGCCGCCGGCAGCGCCGCAACCGGTATTGAACCCCGCTCTCCAAGAGTGCGTAAAGCAGCTCTGCGAGGTCGAGCTTCCGGCAGTCGCATCCACGGTCTCCAAAATTCAGGAGCTCTCTCAAAATGAGAGCTGTGCGCTCCAGGCGCTTGCAGATGTCATTCTCCAAGACGCAGCGATGACCACTCATGTGCTTCGGCTCACGAGCAGCGCGTATCACGTGCGAGGCTCGCGGAGTAATTCCGTCACTCGTGCACTCGTCATGCTCGGATTCAATGAAGTCCGAGCGATCTGTATCTCTGTTGCGGTGATGGATGACCTCATCAGAAAGGGAAAGCACAAACCTTTCGTCACCGAGCTTGGCAGAGCCTTCCATTCCGCTGTGCAAGCGGAGCAGCTTGCTTGCGCAATCGGCGACCGCTCGTCTCAAGAGGTCTTCATCGCTGCGCTGCTCTACGATCTGGGCAAGATGTTGTTCTATTGCTTCGGCGGAGAGAAAGCCGAGCTGCTGGTGAACGCGCTGGAAGGGAATAAGTCGCGACCTGAGGCAGAGATCGAGCAAGAGGTGCTCGGATTCCAGCTCGCAGAGCTTACTCAGGCGCTCGCCAAGAAATGGGGTCTGGGAGAGCTCCTTGTCAAAGCAGTGAGCTCTACCGAGAAAGCGAACAACCGCATCGCCGGAGTTCGCTTGGGTCGCTCTTTTGCACACGCCGTAGAGAAAGGCTGGGATTCGCCCGAGGCAGAGAAGCTGATCGGCAGCATGAGCGAGCTCACCGGGATGTCACCCGTCGTGCTGACACCGATGCTGTATTCTGCAGCCGAGAAGGCGAGAGGCATAGCGGAAGAGTTCCGCGCGTCCGCCGCAGCAAAAGCGATCCCGGAGGCGCCCGATCTCACGAGCACGCCGCTTGAACGTCCGAAACAAGAGGAACCTGCGGTGGAGCGATTTGCACCGAAGCCTCCAGATCCAGCGTATCAGCTGCTCGCGCTACGGAATATCTCCCTGAAATTGGAGTCTCGGCCCGAAGTTCACGAGCTCGTGGACCTCGTCCTCGAGGGCATTTTTCGGGGGATGGGAATGGATCGCGCTATGTTCGCGATGTTGAGCCCGAATCGAAAATATCTCAGCGGCAAGTCCGCGCTCGGATACCAGAACAACGAGCTCCTTGCTCATTTCAAATTCCCGGTGGACCCGGAAGACCCGAATATTTTTCAGTGGGTCATCGAAGGACAGCAAGCGGTCTGGGTCCAGGATCAGGAACAGGCGGAGTTCCGGCGGCAGATCAGCCCGGCAATCCGGCAGGCGATCGGCTCGAGCCCGTTTTTCATCGCACCGACAATCGTGACCGGGAAGCCGATCGGGCTCTTCTTTGCAGACCGCTGCGCAAGCAACCGTCCCCTCGATGTCGAGCTGTTTCAAACGTTCAAGCAGTTCGTGATGACCGCAAACATCAGCCTGGAACACCTGAAGCTGCTCCACGCATCGAACGGTGGAAAGCCCCCGGGCGCTTCCTGATTCCGAACGGAGTCAACCGACCAGAAGCGCTTCTCCCGCGAACCGCTGAAGAGTTTCGCGCACCCATTCCGCTGTCTTCGTTTCGCTCACCGATCCCAATTCACCGAGACGTGCAGCGACCTCAGGAACGCTCGTCTTTCCATCGAGGAGCGAGAGCAGCTTCGCGGATCTCTCGTCTAACTCAATCACTTCATGCCGGGCAGTTGTAACATCCAATCCCGTAAGCGCCTGCGTCCTTGCCAGTGAATATGCCTGGGGGCGCTCGGTCACTGCGGCGACGAAGGGCCATTCGCTGGTTTGAACCTCCACCAAACCGCGGGTGGCAAGATTCCAAATCGTTCGACCGAGATGCGTTTTCTCGACCACGGCTGCCTGTGGGCTGAGCCCGAGCGAAGTGCTGAGCTCTTTCAGCGCCTCATCGAAGAGCTCGTCGAAGAGAACGCTTTTTGGAAACACTGACCGCATCCGATCGAGTGCGAACAGCGCAAATGGATCGTTCGTCTCGAGGAAGCCGCCGGACTCGTTCGCGAACCGGACTACTCCCTCACCTTCCCCGCTGCCCACTCGCTGCAGGTTCGAGCGCAGGAAGCATCGGCTCATTCTTTCGGGGGCTCGCTCTCTGCTGAGCACCGGTTCGCGGTGACACACGAGCGAACGTCTGAAGCTCCGGTTCCAAAGGAAATCCAGATACTGCTCGAATCGTATGACATCATCGGCGATTCCTCGAAGGGCTTGGCGCACATCATCGGGAAATGAATAATCGACCATCTTCGTAAGCTCGCTGTCGGCGAGGTATTGTAACCCTGCCGAAGTGGCGAGCGAGGCGAACCGATGAAAATACATCGGTTCGTTGATCTCTTCGAGAATATCGTGCCGCAGATACCAGTCGGGTTGGCTCTCGATCTGTTTGAGCGAGTTCTTGAAGTACTCGCTGAGCGGAGCGTTATTGTTTTTGAGCGCACGAGAGAAAAGCTCGGCCATGGCACGAGCCTGTGCGACAAACATCTCCGGCTCATCGAACTGCTCCGCGTGATAGAGGAGCATGTCGCGAATCATCTGCCGCTGATACCAACCCGGGAGCGTGTTGTAGCTGATATACGCGATACCGTTCGGCCGAAGTTGGCTTCGGCACAGCGACAAAACCTTCGTCTGCAGGCCGGAATCGATCCACGAGAACAGACCGTGGCAAATGATGTAGTCAAAGGTCCCGAGATCGCCGCCGAGCTCCGCGATGTCCAGCTGTTTCAAGCTGACATTCATAAGGCCGAGCTGCTCGACCAATTCGCGGCCCTCGGCAAGCTCGGTAGCGGAGAGATCAACCCCGATGAGCTCAGCGCCGGGCAGTGTCGCCGCGATGCCGCAAAGATTCACCGCCGCCGCACAGCCAAGCTCGAGGATTCGACAGCTCTCAGGAGCGGCGGGTTCGAGCCCGAAGAGCACTCCAAGAGTGTGCAGGCGCCGTGGATGCGTAAACGAAAATGGCTGACTGAGATACGGGACCGAGTCGTAGGAAGACAGTTCGGCCATAGTGCGTCGGAAAAAAGAGTAATAAGTGCGCTCCGCATTTCATACTCTGCACACGAACGAAGCGAAAGTGCCCGAATTCGGCAGCGCAAGTGAGCTCGAACGGGCGTCTGACTGGACATCGGTAAAGAAGCCGGTTCTTTCTTTGCGGTAATTGCGCTGTCTTCATACTGGCTGCACCCGCACCCTGGGGGAGTTCATTGGAATGCCTTCTTTCGCATCACGACCACTCGGTTTTGTGAGGCGGAATAACCTTGCCTGGCCCGTCCGTCGCAGATAATCTGCCTGCGAGGAGATAACGACGATGAGCTTCCTTTCAGCCCATTTTTCTTTACTCGAGCTCGCTCCGCGCTGTTCTCTTCAGTACCTCGCACCGCCGTCCGATCAGAGCGGCGCAAAGCCGTCTCTCAGCACAGAGAGAGAGCAAACCGATCCACCTCCTCCCGCATTGAAGGATACATTCCGTGTAATCGACACCTCTCGTTTCGAGCTCGACGATGTAGACCGGAGGATTCTGGCGCTCCTCTCGCAGGACAGCAGAACTCCGTTTCTGAGCATCGCGGCAGACCTCAAGGTGGATGAGAAGACGATTCGAAATCGGGTCGGCAAGCTGAAAGACGCGGGAGTGATTCAGTGCGGTCTGCTCGTCCAGCCGAACAAGCTTGAAGACTTCATCGTCGTGCATCTGGGAATTCGTCTCAAACCAGACGCGAAGTCTCAGCGCGCACAGATCGCCGACGGGCTTGCCCAGCTGGAAGGAGTGAACTGGTGCAGTGCGGTGCTTGGAACGTACGATCTGTTATTGCAAGCAATCTTTTCATCGTTCGCAGCGATGAAGTGTTTCGAGCTCGAAACTCTCGCGACCTTTCCCGGCTTAGAGTCCGCAGAAAGCATGCTTACGCTCTCCCACCACGGCGCTCACGGAATACCGTCTCGAGCGCCCCAACTCGCTTCGAGCGGCCAACCGAATCCCTCCGAAAGATAGCCTGCGGGGGGCAATGTTGAACGTTCTCAAATGGTTCGGGGCGCCGCGCTGGTCCAAAGCAGGTTCAGTTTTGGCCCATCTCTGCCGATACTAGAGACGGCTTCACGTACTCATTGGATTACCATCGCTGCTCACGGAGACCATCGCCATGGGGTTGTTCGCGCGACTCTCGGGAAAATCAGCTGAACCTGACACCAAAAACGCCACGACACGAACCACGGCTGCGACTGCCGATCGGATCAAAAACGTGCTCGGTATTCGACAGCTCGAATCGATGCCGTCTCAGGCAGCTCGCGCCTTCCAGCTTGCAAGCGACCCCAACGCAAAGGGCGCCGATTTCGTGAAAGTAATCGAATCGGATGAGATCATCAGTGCGCGAATCGTCCGTGTCGCAAATTCGGTGTATTTCTTCCGAGGCACTCCCGCAAATGACATCGACAAAGCGGTTGCAAACATCGGGCTTGACGAGCTGCGCTGCCTGCTCTCCGCTTCGATGCTGAAAAGCTTGCTCCAAGGTCGCCACCCGGCGCGGGAGCAGATCTGGGCGAACGGGGTAGGCACTGCAATCTGTTGTCGTGCTCTCTCACGGTTCACCAATATTTCAGAAGGCGAAGCGTTTCTCTGCGGGCTGCTCCACGACGTCGGAAAGCTCGTCATGATTCGCCGCGGTGGCGAGCTGTATGACCGAGTCATCCGCAAGGTTGGCGCCGACGGGAAGACCTTCATCGAAGCCGAGGAAGAGATCTTCGAGCTCAATCACGTGGAAGTCGGCAAGTGGGTCGGCGAGGTCTGGAGCTTCCCGAAGCCCGTGATCCAAGCGATTGAAGGGCATCACGAGCCGTGGACCAAGGATTCCGCCCGAATCGGTAAGGGAACCTCGCGCGCAATGTTGGTCAAAGCCGCCGATACGATTGCACATTTTCTGGGTATCGGGCACCCGCCCCAGGTCGCGTCGCTGCGTCGGAAGGCCATCGAAGAGCTTCCGCACGCGCTAAAACAGCTCGGTATCAGCACCAAAGACGGTGATTCATTCATCCAAAACTTTGATAAACAATTCGATGAAGAGTTCTCCCGATATCAACTCGAGGAATTCCAGAGCTGACGATGACGAATGACGAAAGCTCCGCATTGAGCTCTCCAGCCGCGCACCCGGCAATCCAAGCGGGTTCCGCTCAAGCGCGCTCGCGTCCGTGCGCCGATGAAGGCAGCGAATGTTCGAGCAGCCCCGCTTCGTTTTTAGTGCTCCTCGAAGAACATCGAACTGCGCTCGGAGCAGCGGTCGTGCTGCTGTTCACATGGGTCATTCTGGCGTCACTGAAAGGCACTGAAACCTTCGGCGCTCAGGTTATTCTCTACTCGCTGACCTTTGTCCTCGGCAGTCTCTTTGCATCATTATTGGTCGCCTATCGTTTGCGTCGTCTGCTCGCGGCATTCAAACGCATGCGCACTCAGCACGCGAACGACGGAGGAGAAGCAGGCTCGCACCCGCTCGGCAACGATGTCATCTCCCGTCTTGTCGACGAAGCGGCGTATCTGGAAAGTGTTTTCTCCGGCTTGCGGCTCGAACGTGACACAATCTACGCGAGGCACGAGCTGATCACGACCAACATCGCCGCGTCGGTCATCATTCGTGACACAAGCGGAAAAATTCTGTTCTGCAGCCCGTATACCCAGGTGCTGACCGGATATTCGCTCGACGAGATCTACGACTACGACGGGGATTTCTTCGAGCGCATCGTCGTTGACGAGGATCGCCCGCGCTATCAAAGAGCACAAATGGTCAGCGCGCTGGCAGAAGATATCAGCGTGAAATATCGCATCCAGCATCGCAGCGGTTTGAAGATCTGGCTTGAAACAAGGCTCGTGCCGGTGTGCAACGAACAGGGCGAGCTCGTTTCGATCATGAGCGTCGCGATCGACGTTACCGATACGTTGAGCTATCAAAAACAGATTGAGGAACAGAATCGCGACCAGAGCGATTTCGCTTACATGGTTTCTCACGATCTCAAGGCGCCGATCTTTACGATCAAGGGCATGGCATCTGCGGTCCTGGAAGATCACCGGGACGCCCTAGGCGAAGACGGTCGCGGCCTCATCGAGCATATCGTCGACGCGACAAAACGCCTCGAACAGCTTGTTGCCAGCGTAATTGAGTATTCCTCGATTGCTTCGAAAGATGCGCAGGCCGGCGAGGTGCAGCTCAATGCAGTCATCGACAATGCTCGCGCCGATCTCGCCGAGTTGATTCGGAGCAAGAACGCGAAAATTCAGGTGGATGCGGATCTGCCGAGTGTGAACGCCAATCCCGTTCGCATCTACCAGGTCTTCTCCAATTTGATCGGGAACGCGCTCAAATATTCATCCCCGGAGAGACAGCCGGAGATTATCATCTCCCGCCGACGCGCGCCGGGCCTCCCAATAGTCATCGAGATCAAGGACAACGGCATCGGCATCCCCGAGCGAAAAATCGGCGACATTTTCCGGCCGTATCACCGGGCGCATGGGAATCAGATCGAAGGGAGCGGCATCGGGCTCGCTTGCGTTAAAAAGATCATGGACGGGATCGGAGGCAACGTATCGGTCACATCGGTCGAAGGAGAAGGCAGCACGTTCGTCGTGACGTTTCCTCCACCTCCACCGAAGCCGCGCGCGATTCCGGAAGACCTGGCTCGAGTGTTTCAGTAGTAACCGGGGAAGTGTCCCGGAGTAGTTTTATGTTCGGCAGTTTTATCTTCCTTGTGGACGACAACGCAGCGCACCGTACGCTCGTGAAGCGTGCCATCGCGAAAGCTGGAATTGCTTACTCCATCGTTGAAGCAGGAAGCCTCGAAGAGGCTCGTACACGTCTCTTCGGCAAGGACTCAAACGTCCACCCCATTATCACTATCGTCGATCTCAACCTCGGCGACGGACGCGGAACGACTCTCATTGCCGAGCTGAGGGCTTCATCGTCACTCCGAGACCTCCCCGTCCTGGTCCTCTCCACCTCACCGCTCGAGAACGATATGCGGGAGAGCTATCAGCAAGGAGCGAGCTGCTACCTGACCAAGGCGGACGACGTGTCCAAGTTCACGTCCGAGATCGGGGCGGCGGTCCGCTTCCTTGTAGAAATCGTCGCCCAGCGCGGCGACTCTCTCCAAGCGACCGGATGATTCCCTAAAGTTGACAATTTTACTCGCTTAACATAGTTTCTCCGGCGCAAGTTGGACGCCAAGGTTTTTCCCTGTTCCCTCTATTTCCGAGAAAGTGAGCAAGAGAACAGCAGTCATCCCTCGCGCGACGCAGGTCGGGGGCGGGATGTCTGCTGTCCAGAAGTCTGGACCGTCCCGGCGCCGAGATCCCGCCGTGCCCCGCTCCAAGGTTTCCCGACGAAAGGAAGATGATGAGGAGAACCGCTCTCACACCGTTGCTGATGGTCGTGGCTCTCGCGAGCTGCGGCTGCACCACCGTGTCTCCTGCGTTCACTCCGTATTACTCCGGCCCTGCGCAACCGAGCTACTCGCCGCCGGACCCTGATCCCGACGCGAGGAGGCCGCTCGACAGCGCGATCGAAACCTCGCCGCCGTTCAAAAAGCCGGGCCCGGTGTCCGCTCCAGCTCCCCGCCGGACATCACCTGGACGGAGCACGCCAGACACCTTGGACCGTAAGCCGAACCCCTCTCCGCGCCGACGAACACCGGCCGGGCGGTTCTGCTGAGCCAAGGTAGCACGCTCCTCGAGAGAAATACTCGAGGAGCGTGTTCGCTCGCTTCACATTCGGTTGGATCCGTCCCAACTTGCGCTCTCACTTCTGTTCCACAGAGCTTTCGGCGGATATTCTGCTTGACGACTCCAAACACCACGTGACAACTGTGGGTTTCAGATTCGGCAAAGGCATCCGTCCGCATGAAACAGGTCTCGCGCCCGCTGACTCCCGCTCTGATGGCTCCGCGGCAGCCGGAGCACGTCCCCAAGGTTCTGGCCATCGTCTCAGCGCTCAGCGTAAGAAAGCTGCTCGCCGAGTGTCTCACCCCACGCGTGGCCTTGAAGTCGCGCTCGCCGATTGCGCAAGCAATTCCATTTATGGCGTCGGAGAATATCGGTATCATCGGACCGGTGATCGGAGCGCCCGCAGCCGTGCTTGCGCTTGAGCCGTTCCTTGCCGCAGGAGTCAAACGTGCTCTTCTTCTGGGAGTTTGCGGTGGAATCGCTCTCGGCAAAACTCAGCTCGCCCTCGGAGACTTTCTCTTCCCACGAAAGCTCGTTACAGATGACGGCACGAGCGTCCTCTACGGAGCTGCTCGCTCGTTCGCACTGAACCCGTCCGCTTTTCAGCTTACTCTCGAAAAAAAGATTCGCACCGCATGTGGGAAGCTGCGGAACGCCCGCGGAAGCCCGCCGAACACTTTCGAAACGACCATCTGCACCACCGATGCGCCATATCGAGAAACCCTCGAAAAGATCGAATCGTGCTTTCGACTCGGCGCCTTGGGGATCGAGATGGAGCTTGCGGCCGTGGCGCATCTGGCTCGTATCTACGACGCCGAGCTAGCCGCAGCCTTGGTTGTGTCTGATTTGTTTTCGCCGCAATGGACCCCCGGCTTACGATCAAGACCGGTAAAGGCATCAGTTGCGCTGGCAGTCAAAGCGGCAGCAGAAGTAATGAAAGGTGCCTAGGAGCCGAAAGCTCCGCGGCGAGCCGAAGCCTACTGCAGGATCTTCTCGATCTCCTTTCTCACGGAGTCCGAGATCCGATCCTTGACCATCACCGCCTGCATGTTCTCTTCGATCTGCTCAACAGATGAAGCACCGGTGATCACTGTGCTGACATTGGGATTCTTCAAGCACCATGCGATTGCAAGCTGGGAGAGTGAGCAGTCGAGACTCTCCGCCACCCCTGCCAGCTTCTTCACCCGCGCGATGTTGGATGGCGTCAGATCCTGACGCAGCCATTCGTTGCGATCGAGCCGCGAATCTTTGGGAATACCGTTGTTATACTTGCCGCTCAAGATGCCTGAAGCGAGCGGGCTCCACGTCGTGAGGCCGATCCCGTACTTGCTCAGCACACCGAGATATTCCTTTTCGACACGGTCACGAGTCAGCATGTTGTACTGCGGCTGTTCGACTGTCGGCGGAATACAGTTGTATTTTGCGGCGGCTTCGTACGCTGCCGCAATCTGGTCCGCAGACCACTCTGACGTGCCCCAATAAAAGGCGTAGCCGCTCTTGATGATGTAATCGAGCGCCCGTACCGTTTCTTCAATCGGCGTGGACGGATCGGGTCGGTGACAGAAGAGGATATCGATATAGCTCAGCTTCATCCGGCGAAGCGAGTTCCGCGTTCCCTCAACGAGGTGTTTCCACGACAGACCGGTGTCGTTCGGGCCGTTGCCACCCCAATAGATTTTTGTCGACAGTACGAGGTCTTCTCGACGGAAGCTGCGCACCGCCTCTCCCATCAGAATCTCGGCTTCGCCTTTCGCGTAGACTTCTGCGTTATCAAAAAAGTTTACGCCGAGATCAAAGGCACGCTGCATGCATGCCTTCACTGACGCGGAGCTCAAGGCATTTCCAAAGGTCATCCACGAACCGAACGACAGCTCGCTCACCTTAAGCCCGGACCGACCGAGATTCTTGTATTTCATAACGCCAAATCAGCAACTTCATTGAGCAAAGCTCGAGCATTTCCGAGCAGGATACTGCCGATCCCCTCCAGGAAATCACTCGATTTCTTATTGGCTTAACACATTGAGCGGAATTGGAAACAAGAAAAGTAGCTCTCCTTCGCGCCAAAAAATCGCGTCTCATGTGTAACGCCTCGGGGCCGGAAGAGACTAATAGTCCAACACATAGCATTCGGGGTATGACATCCCGGGTGCTTACTTTATTACCGAAAGGAGAACCAATGAACGTGAACTCGATGTGCAAGAAGTCAGGTGTGGTTGCTGCTGGATTCGCTCTGGCGGCGTTCGTCAGCTTGTCTCTCCCCTCGACCTCGTTTGCAAACACGTCGGACCAGATCTCAGCCGGACGTATCCACGAACAGGGTGATGGAAAATGCGGCGAAGGCAAGTGCGGCGGCGATAAGAAGCCGAAGCCCTCTCCTACCCCGTCACCGAAAGGCGAAGGGAAGTGTGGCGAAGGGAAATGTGGGAGCGGTAAATAGCTTCTTCTGCCGCAGGCTTGCGCCTGCGGCATTCTAGGCGTTCGCTCCGCGAACGTTTCAGCGCAGTCGTTCCGGCTGCATGACCCAAGGCATTCTATGAAACGTCTCTATCTCTTCTTTATCTCCAAGCTGCAGCTGCTCGCCGATCTGCCCCCACTTCTTTTCCGGTTCATTTTGGCATACGGCTTTTACGGCCCCGCCATGGAGAAAGCGACCCATTTCAACGACATCGTGGTTTGGTTCGGTGAGACGCTTCACATACCGTTCCCGAAGCTCAACGCAATCATGGCTGTAAGCACCGAGTGTGCGGGTGTTGTGCTCATGATACTTGGGCTTGCGACGCGGCTCATCTCGATTCCGATGATGGTCATAATGCTTGTCGCGATCAAAACGGTACACCTACCGGACGGTTGGGCGGCATGCGAAACCGTTCGGAACGCAGACGAGGTCATCGAGCGCGTGAAGCACGGCGTCGAGATCCCGGTCTATTATCTGTGCATGTTGTTCTGGCTGCTGATCGCCGGCCCCGGGAAATTCAGCCTGGACGCGATTATTAAGCGAAAGATGATTGACGAACGCTAATCTGACCAGCCCTGATCGTAGTAATCAGACGCCGGTATATTCGGCACCGACGGAGCTTCCCCTTAGGCGGACGCCCCGTCGCGTGCTGGAAGTTGACCGGCGAGGTCCGCAATTTGCTCGAGGAGCTTCGTCGCGCCGGCAGCAAGCAGCTCTTCACCTGGGACGGGCGAATCATTGAGGACTGCCCAACACTGCATCCCGGCCGCCACGGCAGAGCGGATCCCGAACGGCGCATTCTCAATCGCGAGACATTCACTCGGGGCAATTTGGAGCAGCTCGCTCGCGCGAAGATACGGATCGGGAGCTGGCTTGCCGATCGAGGTGTCGTCACCGCTCACAACTGCAGCGAAAGCTTCAAGGTGGCCGATGTGCTCTCCAAAGAGCGTATGAACACTTTTGGAGCCGGAGACCAAACCGAGCCGGTACCCCTTCTTCACCAGGAGGCTGACAAGCTCGAGCGCGCCTGGGAAAAAGCGCAATACAAAAATCGCCGCGAGCTCTCGCTTGTAGAACTCGGTTATCTCGGCGAGCTCCTCCGGCTTGCCATCACGGTTCAAGTATTTCTTGTAAAGATACTTTCCGAATTCTTCGGCCTTTTCCCCCTCGTGGAGATAAGCCTCT
Organism: Bdellovibrionota bacterium; assembly: GCA_046328905.1. Lineage (GTDB taxonomy): Bacteria > Bdellovibrionota_C > UBA2361 > SZUA-149 > CAZDWZ01 > JAXLVP01. The sequence continues at coordinate 109,395 of JAXLVP010000001.1, read as the reverse complement.
AAGGACTCCACCCTCACACCATGCCGCTTCTGAAAGGCAAGCTGCCATGCGCGTGCGTGGAAGGGCATCGTGTTCGTCAACGTGCCGTCCAGGTCGAAAATAATTGCTTGCACTGCGCTCACAGCTCACTCCGCTCGTTCATCCGTCTCGTCGATTGCCAACGACCGTCGCACCGCTGCGGTGAGCCGATCCCGAATATCGAAAAATAAATCATTGTGACCGGCCTCAACGGAAGTAATTTTTTCGACCGAGCCCGACCCGCGATACCGCTCGCGTAATTTATCGCAATGATACGGGAGCACTAGCGTATCTTTTTGGCCGTGTGCAAGAATTAAGTCCGTAGCCTGCAGCTGTGAGACAAATTCCGAAGTAGGTAGACGATACCAGGCAAACGCCGCCAGAAACCGCACAAGCGGCTGCTCTCGAATGGTCTGCCGGACGTCGGTGAAGGCAGATTCCAGAATCAGAAGCTTCACGTCGTGTAAGCTGGCGATTCTCGCGGCAGGCGCAGCTCCGATGGAATAGCCGAATACGACCATTTGCGACGGCTCCGCACGTTCCTGAGTGATAACATAGTCCCAGACCGCATCTGCATCACGGACAAGACCAAGCTCGCTCGGCCAACCGCTGCTGCGCCCATATCCACGATAGTCGAAGCCATAGCTCACCATGCCGAGCTTCGAGAACCACTGATGAAGAAAGAAGAAGCCATCGAGTGAGTCTCCATTCCCGTGGAAGACCGGTCCTACGTAGGGAACTGGGGGCACGCCCTCAGCCGCAGGGAGCCGCCAGACTTCGAGCCTCTTTCCATCTTCGGTCTCGATGAACGAGCTTTTCACGCGCGGCGGCACAACGGTAGGACGCTGCAGTGAGCGAGGAAGAAGCGAAGCCGCAGCGACCGGAAAGAGCTGAAGATCCTGCGTCAAGACGACAAAGGCGAGACAGGTCAAAATCAGCGCTGCAATACGAAAGACAATCATGATATCTCTACGAAGTCACTGCGGCGTCTGATGGAAGGGATCATCGGCGGCGCTAGCTTCCCGCGAGCTGGAGCATTCGCTGCTCGATGCCGAGCAGCGAATCGCCCACACCGTCGACATTGGCCAGCAAGAGAACACCGACATTGCTGCTCGGGACATAAAACATCTCGGCGCTCGCTCCTCGATGCTCTCCGCCATGCCCGAACAACTGCGTCGTACCGAAGGACTTGTAGTACATACCGATTCCCTGGCTTCGATTGATGAGCGGGAACTGGATTCGCTCGATTTCACTCACCGACGACCCACTCAGTATCTTACTCGATTGAAAGCTGCCGCCGTTTATGAGCGCGATCAGAAACCGGGAAAGATCGCGAGCGGATGTGCGCACCAAACCGTCGGGATAGTCGGGGAAACCGTATTGGTTGAGCGCAACAAAAGACTGCCCGTTGAAGTGGTAGGGTGTCGCCAGCTTCGCGGTTCCGTTCAAACCACTCAGAGTGAAAGACGTGTTGCTCATCCCCAGCGGACGGAATATCGCCTGCCTCGCATAATCTGCGAACGAACGTGAGCTCACCGACTCGGCGATGTAGCCTGCGAGCGCGAAGGCTGAATCAGTGAACTGGTATTTTGTTCCCGGCGCTCGAGTCAGCCAATTGTGCGCGGCGTTGTAGTAAACGCCCCCTGGAAGAAAATAGCCGCGCACGAAATCTGCCAGAGGTATCGGCGAATCTCCGTCGACCGATAGCGAATCGAGAAGATCGACATCATCCTGCACCCCAGACACGTGAGCGAGAAGCTGGCGCACCGTTATTGGAACATCAGGAAAGTTCGGATTGCGGACGGAAAACGTCAGCGCGCTGCTAATGTCATCGTCGAGCTTAAGTCCCCCAATCTCCACGAGCTGCATTACGCCCACGGCAGTAACGGCTTTCGATGCCGACGCCAGAAGAAAGACTGTATCGGTTGAAACCGGAGTGCTCGACGCGATGTCGGCAAGTCCGTAACCCTTGCTGTAAAGTACCTCGTCTCCCTTCACGATTGAAATCGCAAGGCCGGGGATGTGTCCCGTCTGCATCGTAGACGTAATAAATGCGTCGAGGTCCTTCGCCCCGGAAAAGGACGACGAGCTATCCTGTGGATTGGACGCGGTATCGCCACCGCCGGTATCGACGTTCCCTCCTCCATCTGATCCGACGTTGTCGTCGCTCGAGTCGCCGTCACCGGCCGCACAACCAACACACAGGAACGCAAAGATCAGCAAAACAGACAGAGCGAGACGTTTGAAGCGTGGCAGATTCATAGCAACCTTCTCCAGCATTTTCGATCCGGCGCCCCGGGCGCCAAAAGTATTCTTGCCGCTCTCGGCGAGAATCGTTGCAGTTAATTCGATGCTTGGCAGATCGACGAAATCTCCGACAGCCGTTTTCTCGAATGTTCGTTCGCCGTCCACAAAAAGGAGCGGTTCTCCGCACTTACAACGTTCAAATATCCGCTTCGAAACGCCCGATAAAACTCAAGTGTTTTCCGCAAGTTGACGATACCACTTAGAACACTGCACTGCGGTCCCCAGGTCTATTTTTCGGCGTTCGGTTCGTTGTCATGAGAGATCTGCAAAAGCACCTCGACGTTCTTGAATTGCCGCAGGGCGCCTCGTGGGACGAAGTCACGAAAGCGTATCGCGATCTGATCAAGGTCTGGCATCCTGATCGGTTTGCTCACGACGAAACCCTTCGGCTGCGCGCGGAAGACAAGAGCAAGCGGTTGAACGAAGCTGTTCGTCAGCTCCGCCGCCATTACCGAAAAACCCAGCACCTCAAACGTTCCGACTACCTGAGCTCCGCTTCCGGAGTTCACACCGAGGTCGGCAAAGGCAGCGCTTGGGAAAGCTTCCGTAATTCACATGTTCATCGGCCTCCGCCCCGAGCGCATGAGCAGAGCAGCGTTCATCGAGTGTGGGAAGAGCAGGCCCAACCGAAACGCCGCTATCAGGAGCGGCTGATCACGAAGGTAGGCCGCTACATGGCGTATTGCACCGTGGGGTTGAGCGTTCTGCTCGTAGCCCTTGTCGGTTATCCGGCGCCGGTGCAGATCACCAAAGCGGCATTCTCTTCATCAGTGCCGGGAGGAGCTCGTCGGGAGCTCGGCGATTACCGGACGGTAGCGAACGCTGCGACCAAACCCAAATTGTCGCCAACCGAGGCGGCCGAACGATGGATGCCTCAGAGCAAACCGCCGCTGCTCGAGTTAGCGGCGAATTGCAATGTGAATCAGCTCGCAACGCTTCTCGACAGCGGCGCTGAGGTCAACTTGAGCGACCAAAACGGCGACACGGCACTCGCTTGGGCGGCGCGCACGAACTGTCTCGAGGGTGCGAAGCTTCTCATGGGGCACGGGGCAAACGCGAACAGCGTCGCGAAAAACGGCTTTACGCCGAAGGATTGGGCGCGCTGGGCCAAGAACTACCAGATCCTCAGCGTGCTCGATAAACGAAAGCTATAGACGCTCGGGGGGCAATAACGAGCGCAGCGTTGAGATGGGGATTGCGGCGAGGCGAAACCAGCGCCCGGATGTTTTCTAGGACATGCGCCGACGGAGCGATTCCACGTTCGAAGCTTTTTGCGCCTCGCGGAGCGACTTGCCCGCGGGTGTCAGCCAACAGTGATTCTTGAGAAGCTGAAAGCTCTCGGCCATCTGCTTCTCTCCGTTCACACCGAATTCCTGGCCGAGCAGAGACATCTTGTCCATGAAGTCCTCCCGGCCAAGATTGCTCAAATCAGCGTCGAGCAGGTAGCGCGACAAGTGACTGCTCGGCCGCTCGGAATATCCCTTACCGTTTTGAAGGAGCTGCGTATCGAGGATCATCGTTCGCACAAGCTCGATCTCTTCCGGAGCGTATTCCCCCGCTTTACGCATCGCCGCTACCGCCATCTCGGCGCCGACGGGCTCATTGTTGTCACTGCGCACGAGGAATCCAGCGTCATGGAAGGCTGCTGCAACCGCAAGAAGCTCGACATCTCGAGCAGAGAGCTGATCAGTGTACGCGAAGTACATCGCCTCCGAAAACACGTCCATAGTGTGCTCGGCAGAGTGGTAGCGCAGGTTTGAAGGAAGCTTCGCAGAAAGCTGCTCCAGGATCTCGTGAATCACCGGGATCGCGCGCATTCGCTCGATCAAACGCAACACTTCGTCCGGATAGTTTCTCGATTCGCCCGTAGCCACTGAAATCTCTCGAATTTTAGCCTACTTCCACAGATGATGGATATTCCGCTCGCGGCTCAAGAAATGCGAGGAGGCCCAACGGAGAATTGTACCATATCCGGCTCAGGTTCAATGGTACGTTTACGTACACCGCGACGAACCGCAAGGCCGGCGAACGACGATAACGGCTAGGACGCCGGCTTCTCTCCTCCCGCCTCTACCGTCAGAAGCTCCGCGCCCGAATCAGCGTCCACGAGCTTGACCGTAACCTTGTTCGGCAGACCCGATAACTTCTGCTTCATCGAGCCGAGGAATTTTTCGCGGGCAAACGGCGGCATCTGGTCTACTGGGAAGTTCTCCAGGCGAACAATCGCCGTGTTGAGCTCCGGCCACGCAATCCCTTTGAGCTTGGGGCCGACTATCGGATGGCTGGCGAAGAACTGCGATACCATCCCTGCCGGAGACAGATCCTCCGGAGCGATCGATCCCTCCCCCTCTTCGCCACCAGGTGTTCCCGGAATCGCTGACGGCGGGAGCTCCGCCCTCTGCTGTCCGGCTGCCGCCTTCGCTGTCAGCGAAGTGAGGAACTCATCGATTCTCGCTCGGTCGGCGTCAGATGGTGCAAGACGTTTCGCTTCGTCCGCCTTCGCTTTCGCTTCGTCCGTCTTTCCTTGCAGCTTGTAGACCAGGGCGACAGCGAGATGCGCCTGGAAGATTGAATGGTCTTTGTTAATCACCTCGTTCAGCGTAACGAGCGCGTCGTCAAGCGCATCCGTTTGGATCTGGGAGAGCGCGTAATCCGTCTTCACGCGAAGGTCGTCGGGCTTGAGCTGCAAATAGCGGCGGTAGTACTCCTGAGCCTTGTCCATGATGCCGGCCTCGAAGCAGAGCGAGGCGAGACCGAGCAGCGCCTGAGTTTGGTTCGGCTCTTTGGCCAGGACCGCAGTGTATGCCTGCACTGCTTCCATCAGCAGGCCGTTATCTGTTTTCTGGATGGCTTCCTCTCTGGCCGCATTCGCAAAATTCAAGCGCGCATCCGTTCGGTCCGGATGAGCGTCGGCATCCGCTTTCAGCGCTTTGAGATCGTCGCTCAGCGCAACGGCGGCGGCTTTTCCGCCGTGTGACGAACCGCCCGCCGCCCCCTTCGGAGCTCCCAGCTGACTGCTCAGGCCGGCAGCGGCGCTCCAGAATAGGATTGCGAGTCCAAGCAGCGAGAAGGTCGGAGTGAGCTTACTGTGCATAATCGAAAAGTACTCCGCGATTGAGCAGGGTATTTGGATCAAAGAAACGCTTGATGGCAGCCATCTCGGCGAGCGGACCGCTTTGAGCACTAGCGCCGTATTGTATTTTAAGAAAGTGCTTTTTCAAGCGGCCGATGCCGTGTTCCGCGGCGACGGCGCCCCCGGCCCGAACGACCTCGTCAGCGAACACGAGATAGACTGCCTTCGCTTTCGCAAGCTCCTCGGCCGAACGCGGGAGAATATTAACGTGAAAATGATTGTTCCCGGCGTGCCCGAAGATCGCGTACTCGAGGCCCAGAGCGTCCAAACGGGATCGATAAAGGCGGTAAACGTTCTCGAGCTCCGAATCAGGCACTGCCATATCCGTTGCAATTTTGTGCAGCGCGGGAATTTCGTTCTTCCGCTTCGCGATTATCGAATTGATGTGCTCGGGAACTGCATGTCGAAACGTTTTCAGCTCCGCCAGCTCTCTCTCGGTTATTCCTGCAAACGAAGCGCTGGAGTCTGCTCCGAAATCGGCGAGTAGCTCTTCAAGCACACCGTAGGCCTCACCCAGATCGTCGTCACTCGTATATTCGATTTCGAGATAGACCGCCGCCGCAGTATCGTCTGTTACCATTTGTGCCGGCGCATTCTTGGCTCCGGAAGGTCCGGTCTTCGCTAATTCGAGCGACTTCCGGTCGAGAAACTCAATTGCAAGCGAGCGAAGCCCTCTACGCGAGCGAACGGCAGCGACGAAAGCAAGGGCCGACTCATCAGAGGAGAAGAACTGTAGGTAATACAAGCGATTTTCCGGCAGCTTCGCAAGGCGCAGCTCGATTCCCGTGCATGCTGCAAGCGTCCCTTCGGACCCGATGAAAACATCGATCGCGTCTAGGCCTTCAGCGTATGAATAGCCGAGTGTATTTTTGGTGGGCGGTTTCGGAATCGTCCCTGCGCGAAGCGTGCGGCGCTCTCCACGAAAAGAGAACTGCAGCTCTCCATTCACCACCGACTGTTCGCCTCGCCGGATGGAAAAGCGGCTCCCATCAATGAGCACAAGGTCGAGCGCGAGGATCCAGTTTCGCATCGCACCGTAGTGATACGATCGCGCACCGGAAGCGTTCGTCGCAGTCATTCCTCCCAACGCCGCCCAAGTTTCTGTCGGATCAACCGGAAAATAGTATCCGCAGCCTGAATCGCGAAGATGCTGATTGAGCTCATTCAGGGTAACCCCCGCCCCCACTCGAATCGAGCGCTCTCCGGTTGTCGGATCCTCTTTTACTTCTCCGATAGATTTGAGCCTCTCGAGCGAAACGAGATGTTCCGACGGTTCGGGCACAGCGCCTGCGGCAAGTCCGGTTCGAGCGCCGCTCAAACGGGTCGCCTGACCACCCGCTGTATTCTCGGCAAGCGCTAGGGACACCTCGGCATCCGTTTTCGGGAGAACAATCGACAGTACGGATTCAGCGCGCACTTTCGACTCATCGCCCAGAAGAGCACTGAACTTCTCCGAGATCAGCGCGGGCTCTGTCACCCGCTCGACACGATTTTGCTCGCCTTCGGCAGCCGTTACCGGCGGCAACACTTCAATAATCCTCATCCGTTTCCCTAACCGCGAATTTGCTCTAAAATTGCGGGCCATCATATCCAAAAGCGCCAGAACTTCAACTTCGGCCGTCTCGTCTCGGAGAAGGCCCCGCCGGAGGAGCCGGAATGTCAGCCTCACCGCAAACCATCATCGATTTCGTCTGCCAGCAGCGTGATGCTGTGCTCTCTACCATCTCGGCATCTCACGACGGGTATCCCTTCGCGTCGCTCACACCGTATGACATCACCGAACAGCTCGAGCCCGTTATTTTCGATTCCCGAATTTCCGAACACTACCGCAACCTTCTCAAAGATCCGCGCGCAAGCTTGTTCGTATCGGACGGCCCGCAGTTTGGGGATGCACAGGCGGGACGCAGAGCTACCGTGATGGGGATCTTTTCTCAGCTCCCCGACGCCGAACGCTCCACCGCTGAGCAGAGCTACTTTGAAAGATTTCCCGCTTCCGCCGCACGCGGAATCTCGCACGACTTCGAATTTTTCCGATTGAACTGGCAACACCTCAGGTGGATCGGAGGCTTCGGCGACATACGCTGGATCGACAGACAAAGGTTCAGCGAAACGAGCTTGGATCCGATAGCGTACCGCAGCGCCGATATAATAGCTCGCATGAATCAAAACGAGCCGGAGGCACTCATCAGATGCGCCCAGGCGTATGTATCCTTGAACCCGGAGGAGCACCTCGTGAAAATGATCGCCGTGCACAAGAACGGGTTCGTGCTCGCGTTCTCCGACGGCAAATCGGAACGGAGAGCGGAGCTCCGCTTCCCTCGAAGCCTCGAAAGCATCGACGATGTGCGAAAGGCGATTACCGATTTACTCGACCGACGCACGAAGGCTGAGCGGAGCTGAGGAGGCGCAATAGATGGCCTGCTACTCTCTTTTGCGAGCCAGCCGGTTCTGTGCCATCGACTGAATTGCCTCTAAGCGCCGAAGCAGCTCGTCCATCGGCATGTCCTGTGCGAGCTCCGGAGACCCACCCAGGCCGTACGCTTCTTCCGCCGCCCGCAACGTTTCCAGCACGCTTGGCGTAAGCTCGGAACGAAGCCGCTCAGCAAGCACGTCGCGCTTGCGCTTCCTGACCTGAACCAGATCGGACACCGCGGTGGGTTTGAGCAACGGTAACTGTTCATGCGCCGCACGCCGAGGGCTTTCCGAGCAGAATGCGGTGATGTTTTCATCTCCGTTATGGTCGGATGCTTCCTGCACGTTGGTGTAGGTGCGCACAGCACCCTTTCCAACTCCGACGACGGTTATGAAGCGCCGTTGGAAGAGTGGATCGGGCGTGAGCAGGACTTCAGCAGCTATTTTACCGCCGCTCTGTTTCTCGAGATGCGCGGGAGAGATGAGCACATGGTGCTCCGCGAACACGAGCGCGCTCGCCCGCTCGACCGCGTGTTCGAGCTCCACTCGGAACAGATTGCTGCTTTGGCCTGCAAACGCCGAAGAGCCTGCCACGGCAATGCTCACTGGGATAATCAGCATGCAGAATGTTCGTCGAAGAGATCGGTTCATTGGATCCCCCGTAGACCTGCCACGAGCTTCTCCGAAGCCCGCAGTCGCTCGATCTCTTGATCGAGCTCTATCGCTTCTCCCACAGCGCCCCGCGCTTCGAAGTCGGGGCCGCAACCCTGCTCGACGGAATACCGGTTGCTCAGCGATACCTCGTGGTTGTCGCGAAAGAACTGATACTGATAGCGGAACTGCTTGGAGGGCGTCGGAAACACGCCGCGAAATTTTCCGCTTCCGAGCGACTGCAGTGGAATTACCAAGAGCCGGTCGTCGATAGTGAGAAGCGCGCGAACGCGCTCGATGTGCAGATCGGGATGGTTGAGCTCGAGCTCGCCGGTCAGGCCGGGAGTGAAATTGAAGTGGACTTCCTGTTCGAAAGTTTCGTCGGCGTCAGCCGGCGCCCCATACATGACGAACATCGAGGCGACGAGGAACCCGGCGACAAAGGATAGAATACGACGTGAAAAAATGACACGCGGCCGTCGCGGCCGCGATCGCCTAGAAGATCTTCCAGTGGCCTTCTCGACCTGAGATGAGCTCTTTGTAACTACCACCTAAGACATGCTCTTCGTCAGTATCCGCTGGATCCACAACCAGCTGCAACTTCATTCCGGATCCGATCACCGTCACCTCACGGTTGGCGAGGAGATCGCTTGTCTTCACTTCCACTGGTTGCCAGCCGATCAGCCCAAGCGCGATGACCACGCGGTCGCTCCTTGCCGGAGTCGTCGCAATCTGAACATCGGACCCGTCCGAGAACAGATGTGAGATCACGCCGCTTCGCTCAACTCCGAGCACACCTTGTTGCGCATCGCTCGGAGCATCTTGAGGCGCGCTCTCCGGAGAAAGCATCGCTCGTGTTTCACTTTGATCCGCCTTGTCGGCACGAGCTACTTGCTCTGCCGGTTCCTCGCCCGTCGGAGCTTTCTCAGCTGTCACGCTCGAAGGAGCGTCAGCCGGAGGGATAAGCGGCTCGTTCTGCATCACGTCAGGTTCTGACGGAGGAACCTGCTGCACGTCCGGCACCGACGGCGATGTTACCACATCCGTCGCATGATTGGAGGAGTCGGGACGATGATCTTGCTTGCGTTCCGGCAAAAATCCGGAAGGCATGAAGACGAATGCCAGGGCAGCGACACACGCGGCCGCAAAAAAAGTCAATAAATACCGGAGTCCCCGACGTGGAGCAGGGTGATATTCGAGTCCCTCGTTGTCCACAACATCATGAGCGAGGAGGCTCTCTCGACGCGACTCCGAGTCCAACAGGTCGCTGAGGTTGTCTTTCACTGTTACCGATCGAAGGTCCGTATGGCTCGTTCCACCGGAGAAGCTGCGGCGCGGGCCCGGCTCCCAGGTCCCCGCCTGAAAGGATTCGAGCGCTGCGCAGAATTCCGTCGCGCTGTGAAAGCGCTCGTTGGGATCGTTTGCGAGCGCTTTCGCAAGCAGCTCTTGCAGTCCCGCGGGCGGGTTCTCGATGTATGTCTCGAGCGGAACGCTCAGCCCCGCCATCTTGTGTTCGATCTGCAACGAAAGAGAGCTGCCCTCGAACGGTAGGTGATTGGTCAGGAGTTGGTAAAGTGTAACCGCTGCCGAATAGAGATCCGCACGGTCGTCCGCATGGCCGCCGGTCAACACCTCTGGCGCAAGATAATCGAAGGTCCCCACGCCGAGACTGGCGGTATCAACTTGAAGATCGTGGACTGGAAGCTGCGCGACACCGAAATCGGCGATCTTGAGCACCTGCCGCTCGGTGAGCAGCAAATTTTCGGGCTTGATATCGCGGTGCACGACTCCAGCGCGATGGATCGTTTCCAAGCCTCGGAGAGTCTGGATGATCAGGTTGAATGCGGTATCCACGGGCAGCGCTTCGCCTCGCTGCTCCAGGAGAATCCGGAGATCGCCCCTTTCAGCGTATTCCATCGAAAGGTAGCACAGGTCGCCCACTGCTACGTAATCGTTCAGCCGAATGACATTTTCGTGACGGCAAGCGAGCATAGCGAGAGCTTCGCGTTTCATTCGCTTGATGTTGGCGGAAGGCGCTTTTGACATTCCAACGAGAACTTTGAGCGCAACGATGTCAGTCGGCGCACCGCCGAGCTTTCTCGCTTGATAGACGACACTGTTTCGACCTCGCCCTACTGCGCGAATGATCTCGTAACTGTGATCAAAGATCGCATTTTCGGAAGTTTCGTCTGTCGCTTGCGGATTCATATTCCCAACCTTCTAGCACCGTTTACTTCGAAACAATCCAGCTATCATCACTTCCTGCAGCTGCGGCCTCGTCAAGCATCCGGGAGCTCACCCCGGAAACGATCGAACGCATCTGCAGGTTCTGAACCGTTTCCGCCCGATTCGCACTGATGCGCATCCCTGAGATCACCCGGAGGTGGTCGATCAGCCGGTCTTTCCCTACAACTTCGTTATGGTAATTGGGTGGTGGAGAGTATCCTCTTTCTGCCCCCCTCGCGCAAAAAAATTACAGAATTTTTGGAGGCTTAGTGTTTGCACCTGTCAGGATCGGGCTTGAACTATTACGAGCTGGAGGTTACTAGTCCTGGTGCAAAATGTCAGGCGCCGGGTAAGCTTTGCTACAGTTTGCGCCCATAGCTCAATTGGATAGAGCAACAGCCTTCTAAGCTGTAGGTTGCAGGTTCGAGTCCTGCTGGGCGCGTTTGTTCCTTGCCGCTTCTGAGCAGCTCACGGTAGAACTGACCTATATTTGATTTGGGCCACACAAGATTGGCCTTTTGAGACGGTCCCTCGCAATGATCAACACGTATATCCCTGTTTTTGTTCTCATCATTTTGGCGGCCGGCTTCGTGGTGACAATGCTCGGGCTTTCAATCTCGCTTGGCCCGAAGCGGATCACAGAGGTAAAAGACGACCCATTCGAATGCGGTACGGTGGCGACAGGGAGCGCCAACGAGCGATTCAGCGTCAAGTTCTACCTCGTCGCAATGATTTTCATTCTCTTCGATATCGAGATCGTCTTCCTTTATCCGTGGGCTCTGCAGGCCCAGGAGCTTGGATGGTATGGGTTCTACGCCATGCTTTCCTTCATCTTACTGCTCTCGATCGGCTTGGTGTATGTTTGGAGACGGGGCCTGCTCAACTGGCTCTGATCGAACAGCGGGCCGCCGTCATGGTGCCGCTTCTCCCTCGTTCCTTGGCCGGGTGTTTGGAGCGCGTGCGCAACTTGGGGGACGCATTGCAAGGCCTTTGGACGAATTTCCTGTTCCCTTCTTGTTCGATCGCACACTCTCGTCGAGATCTGGCACGCCGTAATCGTGGGGTCCAATTCTGCGCCACGCTGCAAAGCTTCTGGACTGTTGCTGCATGCCTGCTGACGGTGAGCAGCGTCTCGTTGAGCGGCTGCAGCCTTCTCACTCAATCCGAGGTCGAAGAGCACGAAATCGGCGATACCCCCGTTCGCGCCGGAGAACTTCCCGCTGCTTCACCGGATGCCCGGGCATCACTGAGGCAGCCTCCTGATGTAACAACTCAGAAACGTCCTCTCGCATTCGACGAGTCGAACCCTCCCTCGTTCAAAGAAATCGTCGCCAATGCCGAAGAGCGAGCACGGGACGGAACGGCGGACGATCAACTTTCCGAGTTCGGCAATCGCTGGTTTTACGGTGGTGGGGTCGGACGAACGATCGCAAACGTGGGCACCGTGGTGGTTTTCCCGCCGTATGCTCTCTACCTCCTAGGGAACGCCGGGCTTGCGCTTGCGGGTTACCAACCCGTCCACGTAACGGAGGCACTGCCCGACCCCGCCCGAGACACAGTGAACGAAATTTACGACGGGGTGACTTCCGTACCAGGCAGGATCACCTCGGCCATCGCCGGTAAGCCCTTTGCAGGGCATTGACACCGCCTCCTCAAGCCCCCGTTTCGAAGGTATTCCGGGTTTCTACAAATTTTCTTGCACGGGTCGCGGTTTCCTTGCGAAACATAGTTTGGGCTGCGCAAGCTGAGAACCGTAGCCTCCTGAGGTGCTTTATGTTGTCTGTTTTACGCATCCACAATCTCGCGCTTGTCGAGGAGCTCGAAGTCGAGTTCCGCTCCGGTCTCAACGTCCTGACGGGGGAAACGGGTGCCGGGAAATCAATCATCTTGAAAGCAATCGAGCTGCTTACTGGAAAGCGTGCCTCCGCGGAGCTCATCCGCACCGGCGCTGACCATTGCGTGGTGGAGGGCCTCTTTCTCCGTTCTCAGCCTGCTCCCGCTTCCGAAGACGAGAGCGACGATCTCAACGAGCTGCTGCAGGAGGAAGAGATTCTCATCCGCCGCGCGATCGACAACTCTGGAAAAAGCAAGATCTCGGTCAACGGGCGGTTGAGCACAAGCGGCATGCTTCAAAACCTCGCCCCGTATCTTCTCGACATCACCGGTCAGCATCAGCAACAAACACTGCTCGATCCGAACCGGCATCGCAGCATGCTCGACGAGTATGGGGGTCATCAGAAGCTTTGCGATGAGGTCAGCTCAGCGTTTCACACGTGGCAAGATGCGAAGCGCCAGCTCGAGGCGTTCTTGAGCGACCAAGGTCAGCGAGCGGAGTATTTTCAACGAATCACCGCAGAGCGCGAAGAGCTCAAAGCGGCGGATCTCCGAGACGGCCGCAGAGCAGAGCTCGAAGCTGAGCTCAAACGGTATGCAAGCGTCGAGACTCTAACTGCCGACGTGAATCGAGCCCTCGAGCTTCTCGAGGACTCGGAGGGCGGAATCGATGCGAAGCTCAGCAGTCTGAGCAGCGTGCTCGACCACATTCTGACCTACGATTCGACCACCGCAGAGATCGCAGCAATGGTCGAGTCCGCAGCAGTGCAGCTCAGCGAAGCAAAGATTGCGCTTTCCGATTACGGCATGCGGCTCGAGGCGGATCCGGAGCGGCTGGAAGTGCTCCGTGAAACGATTGCCGAGATCGCTCGGCTCGAGAGGAAATACGGGAAGATAGAAGCCGAGCTGGTCCGTTACCTCGAATCCCTCGAGCGCGAAATCGGCCAGTATGAGTCCGGAGAGCTGGACGAAACCAAGCTTCGAGCCCGCGCAACCGAAGCCGAGGCCGTGCTGAAAAAATGCGAGATTGCTCTCTCGAAAAAACGAGCTTCCGCTGGGAAGAAGCTCTCTGCGCAGATCATCGAATCATTGCAACCGCTCGGCATGAAGCACGCGCAGTTCGAGGTTTCGCTGGTGAAGGCAGGCTCCAGTGCCCACGGCGCCGAGAAAGTCGAATTCCTGCTGGCCGCGAATCCCGGGGAACCGCTTCGGTCGTTGAGCAAGGTCGCTTCAGGCGGCGAGCTCTCGCGAATCCTCCTCGTGGTCAAAACGGTGCTCAACGAAAAGTCCGGCCCGGGCACCCAGATTTTCGATGAAATCGATTCCGGGATCAGCGGAGCAGTGGCGCAAATCGTCGGCGAGAAGCTCCATCAGATCGCAGCGCGATCGCAGGTAATCCTCGTCACTCACTCGCCGCAGATCGCGGCGTTTGCCGACAATCACTTCCAGATCTCCAAATCCGTATCCGGCGAACGCACGATGACGTCCCTCCGATCGCTGAGCGACGATGAGCGGGTTCAACACATCGCCGGTATGCTGGCCGGGAAACGAGTCTCAGCGAACTTCGAGCAGTCGGCGCGCGAGCTCATGAACCTTCGCGCTCGGTAGGCGAGGCGTTTTTAGCGTCGTACTGTGAGCGAAGGAGCATATTCTGTCGTTGAGCGAATTGCCCCGTCTCCCTGAGCGCCGGCATGGTCTCGAACCCATGAAACCAGCTCCGCCATCCGATCGATTTTGTCTGTCAGCCGGATCTGTAGGGAGCTCGGAATTTTCCCGTTACAGAGGTCAAGGAAGTGCTCGAGGAATTCGAGCCGCGAGTCCAGCTCTTCTCCAAGAGGACACCAGCCGCAGCGACTGAGCGAGCCCGTCGCCACTTCGCTCCGAGTGAGCAGCTCGATTGAGCTCACGTTCGAAACAATCCCCAGCGCGACGATCGACAGCGCTGCCTGCGGCGCTGAGCCGAGCTTCGCAAGAAACATGCTGTCCCGAATGGTCTGCGCGAGGTGCGAGCCCTCGTCGGAGACCCAGTAGACAAGGTTCGCTACGTCAGAGTCGAACTCCCACTCCACCCACGCATCGGGGTTGTGATGACGATCTTTCGAGCAATACCGAAGCAACGACGCTGCGATGACACGCGGCCCATATCCTTCCCTGGCGAGCAGATCCGCGACATCGAGACAGTGCTCAGTGAAGCACCGGTTCTCGAGCCCCGAAAGCTTACGCACCCAACATCGTTTCCGCTCCAAGCGGCGAAACATCAGCGAATGTGCCTTGTTCAAGAGGGTCGGTGTTTGGGTGCCTGGTGCCATGCTGTCATCCCCACTCAAGGAAAATACCGTGCGTTCTCAACAGAATAACCATGGCTCGGAACGCTATTCAAAACGTCTTGTGCGGCACTGCAATACTGAATTTCACATCATGCGTCCGAATGCGTACTTTCACACGGTAGAGCCCAACACCGTCACGCGACCGAAACTCTCCGTGACCGCCCGTGGATTAAGTCCAAACCAGATGATACAAAATACATACAGTGCCGAACTGAGTTAAAGGAGCTGCTATGAGCAATCGACCGGCTTTCGAGTGTTCTCCTGAGTTACGAGTGCAGTTCAACCGTTACTTCGAGATCTGGCGGAAGAAGCATTTCGCGGGTCTTGATGAGCTCGCTCGGCGCTGCGGCGTCTCTCCCTCTTACCTCAGTCACATCGGTCGCTACGGTCGAATTCCGGGGAGACCGATACTCATTCTGCTCGCTCTCAATTTCGAGCTCGACGACGCACAAACACTGTTCGAAGCCGCACGAGTAAAGGATGACTGGCCATACGAACGCGGCGCCCGCATCGGTAAAGCGGATCAGGATTCCGGATTTCTGTCCGTGAAGCTCGACATGCAGGGATTCACCGATGCGATCCGATCGATCGTTCATGCGGAGGCGAAACCCCGCAACATCCAAGATCTGCTCCGCGGCAAACCGCTGCGTATGGGGTTGAACAGCTATCTCGACGTGCTACTCGAGGACAGCAGTGCGAACGGCAAGGGAGGATTCTTTCCAAACTTTTGTGATCTGCTCGGCATGACTCTCCGCTGCAAGATCGAAACGGTCGAGGTGTCTTACGCGGAATATCCGGAGAAGCTCAGGAATCATGAGATCGACGTCTATGGACCGAAGAACGTGCGGCCCGGCACTTCTCCAGGCTTCGTAAGTGCTCCGTTCTGCCGAATGGGTATGGCCGCCCTGGTTCGAAAGCGAAACGCACCGCAGCTTGCCAAGCTGCCTGCGCCGCTCACTCAGGCAGACCTGCTCAAACACGACTATTCAATCGCAGTGTTGAAAAACTCTCGCTCTCATCTGTACGCGAACGTCGCCCTTCGCCGCTCGGACGCTGACCTGGTTCTCTGTGATAGCGTGGACGAGGCCGTCGAGCGAACGACGCTCTCAGGCATCGCGCGACCGGTTCATCTCACCGTCTGCAATGCACCGATGGCGATCTCTAAAAAGCGTTTGCATCCGAAGGAGCTCGATCTGGCATTTGCAGACAAGGATTCCGTGCTCGAGTTCTCAGATAGCTGCATCGCGGTACGGAACGACTGGCCGGAGCTTGTGACGATGATCAATCAATCTATTGATTATCTCGTTCATACGGGAACACTGCAGAATCATTTCGGACGGTGGCTGCCGACAGAGCTGAGCGACGTCATACAAATTCCGCAGCACCCGTAATTCAATCCTTTCGAGCGAAAAACCGACAAAATCTGCGGAAATTTGCGTTTCCGCAGCCTGACTGCTAGAACGCACCCCTTTGGTGATCGACTTTTCACCAACTTGCGTTAGCAATGAAACTGTTTCCGCGGCCCTTTTCGGGCGCTGTTCTCCGGTGGACTGTCTTTGGGTGAACGTTGTTCCCGAGGGCGGAAACAGAGTCGAATCCGTTCGAGGTACTCGTTGTGGATCTACAACTCAAACATCCGAGCCCCTCTGTGAGCGATGATTCACGGGCTCTCGTCTGCATCTCGCCCAGCGGCGCAGGTTCCAGACTACCGGCACTTCTCGCGCCGAATTTTTTCCGCGTCGTGTCTTCGGACTCGCTTTTGTCGCGCCTGCGCGGCTATACGATGCGACATCTCAGCTTTGTATCATTCTGCTTCTGCGCCGGATTTATCGCCGCCGTCATGATTGTGCCGCGTCCGCACTCCACGCATCGCGGTGTCTCGCTTCGTGAGCTCTCGCGTGAGATCGCAGAAGAAACGACGAGAGTAGAAGCTTCGATGAATGTTTCGACTGATGTCTCTGCGGATGCAGCCGCGCTCGGTGAAAGCAGAGGAACCGATGAGGTCCGGACGAAAGTGAAGTTCCTTGCAAGCGAGTACGCTCGCTTGAAAAAGTATGAAGATCAGCTCAAGCGACGCGCTGACTCGCTAGACGCGATCCTCACCGAGGCTGAGCGTCTCATCGGCTCAGCCGTTCCCATCGGAGACACCGGTGTTAGCAGCCCAACTCGTTTTCGTCGGCGCGGGCTCGGTCTCGGCGGCGGAGATGTTTCGAAGGCGCCCATCATCCACCTCGGTAGCGTACCGTCTGAGAACGCGCCCGCCGACACACCAGTTTTGAAAGCGGCTGAATCCCGCAATCGAGTTTCCATGTTGTTGAATGATCTCGATCGGCAGATGGCCCGTCTCTCTGCGACTCCCATTGGAAGCCCGATCGACGCAGAGATCACATCCGGATTCGGGACCCGCTCTTCGCCTTTCTCGGGACGTGCACAAGTGCATCAAGGAGTCGACTTCTCCATCGACAAGTTGAGCCCCGTTGTCGCAACTGCCGACGGAATCGTCGTCAACGCCGGACCGAAGAGCGGCTACGGCAACTGTGTGATCATCAAGCACGCAAACGGCGTGGAAACTCTCTACGGCCACCTTGCAAAGGTTTCGATTCAACCCGGCGACCGCGTTTGCCGAGGTGAGCAGATCGGCTTGGTCGGCTCGACCGGACAATCCACCGGTCCTCACCTCCATTACGAGGTCAGGGTAAACGGAAGCCCACGCGATCCGGCTCCATTCATCGAGCTGGCCGCCTTCACCCGTCTCTTTCGGCAGTCCGAGGGCTCGTAAGAATACTCGGCCTCCTGAGATCCTAAAATTCCACCACCACCTGACGACAGCGGTTTACGAAGAAGCCGAAGGCTCGTAGAATCTGTGCATGGCTGAGCCGAATACCGACCCCATGCATCCCGGTGCTTCCGTCCGCTGCCCACTGTTTCAGGGTGTAGGGACGATTCTCGAGGGTCCGAACAACAAGTCTGAGCTCCTCGTCGCGTTCGGCTCACTCAAGCTGTGGGTGCCGGCCTCGCAGCTCTCCCCTCTCCCAGCAGCGAAAGAAAGCAAGAAGAAAGGACGTCTCAAGCCGTCTGAGAGTAATTCAGGGTCCAGCAAGGCGATACGTCTTGACCTTCACGGTCTGGCGGCCCACGACGCAGTTGTTGAGCTTGAGCGTGCAATCGATCAGTCTCTCCTGAAAGGAATCGCACGTATCGAGGTTATCCACGGGATCGGAGAGGGAGTGCTCAAGCGGGCTGTTGAAGCGTACCTCTCGCGATGCAACCACATCAGCGCGTTCAAGCTGGATGATCGGAACCCGGGAACGACTTGGGTCTTTCTCTGAGCCTTTGAGCGTGTATTCACAGCACCGTTGTTCAACTATAACAAAAGAGCACCATGAGCAGCCCCTCCCCCTACCACGATCACCGAATTGAATTCTTCCGCAGCTATTTCGACCGCGGCCTTCCGGTTGCGCAGTACCTCGAGACCGGAAAGGCGCATGAGATCGAGAATTGGGAGCGCTATGCAAAAGACATTCAACTGACTGCAGCGCAGCAAAATGTCACAGCATCGTTCAAACGACGAATGCCGGTGCTCGTTCTGTCCGGTATTTGGTGCGGCGACTGCCAGCGGCAAGGACCGATGCTTGCGGCTATTGAGCGCGCATGCCCTCTTATCGAAATGCGTTACGTCGAAAGCAGACCAAATCCGGAGCTCCAGGACGAGCTGCGGATTAACGGCGCTGCAAAGGTTCCGGTTGTTGTGGCGTTCAGTGAGGACTTCTACGAGCTGAGCAGATTCGGCGATCGCCACCTGAGCGTCTACCGGCACAAAGCGGAAACCGAGCTCGCAGCCGCCTGCGATCCGGGGTTCGGTTCTCCCGTCGCGGCTCTTGCGGCCGAGCTCGACGAGTGGGTTCGCCATTTTGAACGGCTCCAGCTCATCCTACGGCTCTCGCCGCTGCTCAGAAAGCGTCACGGTGATTAGGCGCGCAACCGCCTACAATTGCTTGCCGAACCTCTCGATTCCTCGTGCCGTTCGAGCCTCTGTAACCTATTCATCCGTCAGCGCGACTGAGTACGTGAAAGGCAGCTCTCATCTGCCTGGAACCTACAGTTAACGACTTATTCGGAGAATAGAGAATATGAAACGTGTTGCTGTCTCATTGCTTGCAGCGGCGTGCGCGATCCCGGTATTCTGCGGAACCATGGCCCTGGCTTCGCCGCAATTTTCGATTGAGGAGCTGTCCCCCGCCGGCGCACCTTTTCTAACCGTGATGCGCAACCTCACGAAGCTCGACCTCAAGTCCGAACAGAAGTCTCGGATTGCAACAGTGATGAAGGAAAATCGCCCTGAGATACGCCCTGAGGTGGACACCCTCATTGAAGCCCATAAGCAGCTCTTCAACGCAATTCATCAGGATACGTTCGATGAAAAGCTTGTCAGAGATTCTGCTAAGGCGGTTGCCGCAGCAGAGGAACAGCTTGCGGTCTCACGCGCCAAAGCGGTGAGCCAGATCCGAGCTGTCTTGAGCGAAGATCAGAAGCAACAGCTTTCCGGCTTGAAGAATGAAATTGAAGGCCGTATTGAGCATCGGATCGAGAAGCTGCGGACTTTGCTCGACGACTGGATTGACGCGAATGCACAGTCCTGACCGACGGCATTCGAACCGTCGCTCGATACGAATTTTCGCTGTGCGCCCGGGTGAGCACCACCGGGCGCAAGTTTCAACCGCGTGACAGGATACGAACCTCTCCGATGGGAACGCTCACGGACGAAGAGATTGTGAGGGCGATCGTCCGGGGAGACGTCGATCAGTTTCGCATATTGGTAGAACGCACGAAGAACGAAGTAATGGCTGTCGTCTCCCGCAGAATCCCGCCGCAAGACGCAGCAGAGGTCTGCCACGACGCCTTCGTTCGCGCCTTCCGCTCGCTTGACAGCTATCGCGCAGAGAGCCCATTCTCGCACTGGGTGAAAAAGATCGCGGTTCGTGAGTGCTACGATTACTGGCGGGACCGCTACCACCGTCCTGAACCGATTCCGTGTCAGCTCAGTACCGAAGAATCCGGCTTCATCGAGTCGCTCCTCGTGACCGGAAGTATTGAAGCGTTCGATTCCTCCGAACGGCAGAGAATCGCCGCTGATCTTCTCGCCCGTGCGCTCGATGGGCTGAGCCCTGAAAACCGAGCAGTGGTAACGCTCGTGCATCTCGAGGGCCGAACGGTTCGAGAGGCAGCGGAGACACTTGGATGGAGCCTGGTAAACGTAAAAGTGCGCGCACACCGCGCACGGGGACACCTTCGAAAGATCCTAGAATCGCTCATAGACGCAGGACGGAGTTGAATATGAAACGGAAGGATATTGATAAGCTTGAATCTGAGCTGATACTGGCCTTTCGCAACCAACGCTCTCCCGAGCTCGGCGCTCAGTTCGCCGCAGCTGTCATGGAGTCGGTGAGCGCTCAGTCGGTTGACGAGTCTGTATACTTTGGACAAGCGCTCTGGAAATTCGCGTCGGCAGGGTCGATCGTTGCAGCGGCGGTTTTCACGTACGCCCTGATTTCTGCGCCGTCGAACGATTTGGCTCTCGAAGCGCTCCTTACAATCGAAACGCACGGGACCGTCCAGATGGAGCTTTCGTTATGACCCTTCGACAAAAGTTGAGAATCTGGTTCGGAGTGCTCGTTGTATTCTCCCTTGGCGCAGTTGTCGGTAGCGCCGGAACGAAGATCTATTACTCCCGTTGGTTCTTCGGTATCATCAACGAAGGTCCGCCAGCGGTAAGACGGGTACTTTTGCACAAGCTGGACTCCGAGCTTCACCCGACAGCGGAGCAATCACAACAGATTGAGAAAATCGTAACTGAATATCACCTGAAGGTCATCGAGCTCCGCCGGTCACACCAACCGGAGATGGAGGCGATACTCGACCAGGCCATCCGCGACTTGGACCCCGTATTAAACGCGGAGCAGCAGAAGAAATTACATTCGTTGTATGACAAAATGCAGCGACTGAGCCGGCTTCCCCCGAAGTAGTTGTCTTCCGCTGAGCCTGATGCTAAATCTCTACCTCCGCCAGGCCCCCTGCTTGGCGCAATCCGGGCCCGTAGCTCAGCTGGGAGAGCGCGTGAATGGCATTCACGAGGTCGTCGGTTCGATCCCGATCGGGTCCATATTCCCCGCTCACCGCTCCGGCCCGGGGCTGGCGCCCTCTGTGCCTTGTCGGCGCTTCACCCGCCTACGTGATTTCCCAAGTTTGTGCGCTTTTCGTTTTTGAATTTCAGATGAGCCGCTTTGCGATCTCTCGCTCACCGCTCCGGCCCAGGGCTGGCGCCCTCTGCGCCTTGTCGGCGCTTCACCCGCCTACGTGATTTCCCAAGTTTGTGCGCTTTTCGTAATTGAGTTTCACATGAGCCGCTTTGCTATCTCCCGCTCACCGCTCCCGAGACCGTTAGCTATTCATTCGCCGCACGACTAAACATTCTCCTTGCAGAGCCCGATTGCTAGTTTCACTGGCCCAGTTAACTGCCTGATGTATCGGAGTCCACACCCTATATTCTGAGAATCTTGCATAACTTTATCACGGTCGCGCGAGTACCTCTGCTCTCATTGCGGCGGGATCTTTTCACTTCGAACCGGGTAGAAAGCCTTTGCTCAGAATTGTGAGCAAGAGAACATTGCACCGTGTGCAGCCGCTGACGAGTTGGTTGCCCTCGGTGCGATGCCGCATTTTTAAGGTTTCATTTAGGTTTTTGCATCGTGAGATGCAAAGAGGTTTTGAAAGCATTCGATCATGTTCGCATCGAATCTCGGAGAAGCGGTTGGTTAGTTTCTGGAGCGGGATGGAGAGGTCTTGTTACAGCAACTAACCAATTTCACTTTTTCTTAGGGATCACAGGATCATGATTTCAATCCGCACGTTCATCGCTGTTTTCGCCGCCGTCGCTCGCTTCTTGGCCGATCCGTTCGGTCGGACACGCATCGCTAGGCTCGAGGACCAAGTCCTCAACGAGTCGCTGCGTGCCTCCCGCGCAACGGAATCCCTGGAGCAGCTGCAAGCTGACCTCCACGGCGCCGGCCTTGCCGACGCGCTCGAGCGTTGGCGCCTGGAGCAGCAGTTTGCTGGCCTACCAGACGCCGATCCGGACGTTACATGGGACGACCTCAAAGACGAACGGTGTTGCTCAAACTGCAAAAACCGCTTCGTCGGAAAGTCAGAATACTGCCCCGATTGCGAGGCACATTTTGACGAGGTTGACCTACGTGCGCACCGGCGCGCTCGTTCAGTCGACGCGCCCGATGATAACTGGACGCGCGATCACATGGGTCCTGGCCAATTGGCTGGCTGACCGGTCGGGTAATGCTTTCGCCTACACACGAAATGCGGCATTGCCCGATCAATCTTCATTGAGCCGTTTTGGCGGCATGCTGCTCTTTGCTGTCTCCTCCCGGCCCCTCGCAAAACCCACCGTTTTCCTACTCTTGCACCGGTCCTCCCACTATGATACTTTCCCGCACCCAAGGTCGGAACTTGTTTCCATGCGCTAAACCGCGTTTTGCGCCGTTTAGCTGGTGGTAACGAGAGAACAGAAGGTTTGAGCTCCGGTTCTGATTTCAAAGTCCTCAGAAGCGACCATACGTTAGAGAGGCGTCCGCGCCTTTGTCACCTATGGCAACTTCAATTCACACGAGGATCTTTGATGAGAAACGACTCCAAATTACATTGCGGCGCTTGTGGCACGGCTTCTTCGGAAGATGGAACCGGCTGCGGGTGCAGCGCTAACGCTCGGTGGGTATTTGACCCCTACTTGCAGCGCGAACGCCTGACAGTCAGCTACCAGCAGCTTCAACAGCAGCAACAATCGGGCCCCGCTTGGCTTGCGCATCGAACGACAGATTCGCAGCATGTTCAAGCTGAGGTGGTTCCTGTTGAAGAAGAAAGTGCTTACGATAGCCGTCATGGATATCGACTCGACGAAATCAGAGCGTTAGCGACCGAAGCAGTGTAAGTCAACGTGCTTCTGCGGTTCATGTCAGAGGGTTGGTAGCAACTCTCGTTGCCACTAACTCGCCTCCTGCGGTGTCGCGCGGTCCCCTTGCCCCAAAACTGATCCGCATCATGGAACTTTTGCCTCCCGACCACGTATAGGTCGGTCATGCGCAGCCCTGTCATTGAGCACGCCCGGAAGCTGGTAAAATCCGGGGAATCCACCGTTCACTCTTCCCACGCAGTAGGCGTCCTCGAAACGGGCGATGAAGCCCTTTTCGCTCGCGTTCACGCTATCCGTGCGGCGGATCGGGCTATTGACGTTCAAACCTTCATCTGGGCCAACGACGAATCGGGTCGGTATGTGTTCTGGGAACTCCTGCAAGCGGCACGACGCGGAGTCGTGGTCCGAATTCTCATCGATGCGTGGGTCTCGCTCGGGCCGCCAAAGCTGCTCGCTTTTATGGGCCTCGCGCACCCGAATATTTCGGTGAAATACTATAATCCGTCCGCAGAGCGGCTCATACCGAGCACCCTGGATCTCATCTCAGCAGCGCTCAGCGACTTCGGCTCGATGAACCATCGGATGCACAATAAAGCCTTTATCATTGACGGACAGCTCGCAATAGTCGGCGGACGCAACTACCAGAACGATTATTACGACCGCGGAGCAACGAGAAACTTTCGCGACAGAGAGCTGCTGGTGATCGGGCCGGAGGTCCAGGCGGTCCAATCTTCGTTCGACGGCTTTTGGGACTGCGATCTTTCCCTCCCGCCGGAACGGCTCGCCGATCTTCATACGCACCTGCCCGCGGCTGGGGTCGCTTACTCCGATCGCGACAGCTTTGAGCTTGACATGTTGTTCGATGCGCTCGAAGAGCGGCTTCGGGACTGCGGCACAGCATCGCACTTTGCACAAGAGAAGCTTCGGCGAGTCGATAACATCAAGTACGTCAGTGACATTCCGTGCTCGCCCATCAACGAGCTCAATCTCACGCTGAAGTCGATCGTGACGTTTTTCTCCTCCGCGAAGCAATACCTGCTCCTTCAATCGCCATATTTCGTGCTCGACCCGGTGCACTTTCAAGCGCTCAAGGACTTGCGCGCCGCTCACCCGAATCTTCCAATACAGGTGTCGACCAATAGCTTAGCGTCAACCGACAACGTTGTAGCCTACGCCCACAGTTACCGGGAGCGCGTCCATTACCTGGCGGAGCTCCTGCTTCAGATTCACGAGATGAAGCCGCAACCAGCCGATCTTTTCGAGATGCTGGCCTATCACCGTGCCGACGAGCCCGGAGGAACGTTCACTCGCTCGCTGGATAATGGGAACGCGGACGGAACACCCCTCGTACATCTCTGTTGCCACGCGAAAACCTTTGTCCGCGACGACGAAGCAGTTTGGTTGGGGTCGTCGAACGTCGATCCTCGCTCCGCTTGGCTCAACTCAGAGAACGGATTTATCGTGAACGACAGCACCGTCGCTCGGGAGGTCGCGCAGCGAATTCGGAACGACATTCGTCCGAAAAATAGTTGGACCGTCGGTTTCGCAGACGACGCGCCGGCGACAGCGGCACTTCGAGATCTCCTCCTTTCAATCACCCCGGATGATACCGAGCTGGCTTCGAAATTTTTGCGGTTCCCAGAAAACTTCGAGCTCAAGCCGGGGAATGAGATCGTCCCTTTCTTTCACTCAGAGTTCTACAAACGATTCGAAAGCTTGGGCGCGTTCCCCCTCGTCGCCGGGGGACCTCGAGAAATAAGTGTGCGGCTCATCTCCCTCCTTCCTGACGCCACCAAAGCCTGGGTCTAGCGCGCGTCGGACCGCCGCTTGAGCAACCGCTCAAACGATAACGTTGCAATGAGTACAAGCACAGTTCCGGCCACCGAATAAGCGGTGAACTTCCAAGAGTGCTCGTGAGAAGCCGAATGGTACGATTTACTCAAAACAGCAAGAAGCACGATTACGGGCGCCATACCCACAGCGGTCCCGAGCGCGAAAGACGTAGCTCTCACCTTGAGGGCACCGATCGCCATATTGACGATCGTGAACGGCGCGATCGGAAGCTTGCGGATGATCGCGACGGACGTGATTTCATGTTCCGAGATCTTCCCCCGGACCGCCTCGAGCACTCGCCGCGCTCGCGCAGGAAAAAGTCGCTCGCCGAATACTCTGCCGGCCGTGTATCCGACCATGCCTCCGGCGACCACCCCCAAAAATGAGCACAAGGCTCCCTCGACGGGAGACAGCACGTACGCAGTAGCAAACACCAAAGCAAAAATCGGAACGAACAGCATGCTGCCGATAATGTAGGCCGCTACCACCACGAGCGGTAGCATGCCGGTGCTCTGCCACGAGCTGAGATACGATGCGATGTGTTCAGGGTTGAAGGGATTCTCCACAAAGAGCAGATTACCGCGAACATTCGGATGGACCATGATCGCAGTCACTTCGCTCACTGGAGCGAGATAGGCTGAAGCGAGATAGGTCGCGAAACCAAGCGAGGAAGACTTCAGGGTTCCGGCGGGTTGGTGCTTCGATAAACGACCTGCCCGAGCTTTGCTCCGAGATAGGAGCCGGAGAAAACAGCAATCAGCATTGCTCCCGCACCGTTGGGGGGCAACGCGAACTCGAACATCAAGAAGATCGTCGTGGCAAGCATGGGGAGCAGCGAGAGGAAAAGTGTGCCAATCCCTGTGGCAGTATCACGGAAGCTGAAGAATCCAGCGAGGAAGGAAAGTGGAAAGATGAACCAGCTCGTCGCCAGAGCAATCCCCGCCGTTCCCAAATCGACGATCGGGCTTCTGATCACAAGCGATCCCGCCATGTAGGCCGTCACGAGGCCGCATGTGACCGGAGCAATAAGCTTGCGATTCATTTGAAAATCCTTTCCTGAGCGTCCCCAAAAATTATAGCATTATGGGCAAGAACCCGGCTACCTGGAATCCTGCCGGATCTGCCGATTCAATCCATTTTCGCCGAAAGCGTTCCGATTCATGGAGAGCTCCGTGTCAGACGAACCCGCCTCAGTCATTGAAACATCAGTCACTGGCACCACAGCAATGCGCTACCAGGACCTGTCTCGGCTCCACTCGCTGAGTGACGGAGTATTCGCGATCGTCATCACTCTGCTCATTTTCGACATCAAGGTGCCGCTCCCAACCAACGGCGATCTCTTTTCGGAGCAGCAGCTCGCGCAAGCGCTCATCGCACTAGCGCCGAAGTTCCTGAGCTACATGGCGACCTTCATCGTCATTGGCGTGTATTGGACCGGCTACCAAGCCGTGCTGAGGCATGTGCTCTACTATGATCGAGCCTTCCTCTGGATCAACATCGTGTTTCTCATGTGCGTTTGCATCATGCCGTTCCCAACGTCATTGCTGGGCAGTTACTGGAGGTTGAAGGTTGCTGTCGCAGCTTACGGTTTGTCGTTGATAGCCACCGGGGGCTCGCTCGCGCTTCTCTGGCGGTACGCGTCGCATAATCACCGGCTCGTTCCGAAAAGTCTCGACCGAAAAGTCATCGAGCTAGGTCATCAGCGTATTCTGATGGCACCGCTTGCCGGCATGCTTTCGATCCTTGTGTCGCCGGTGAGCGTAAAGCTGAGCCTGTGGATTTATGTGCTCGCAGGGGCGGCATACTTCTTTCCGAGCCGGATTGACCGTAAGCTTTCCGAATAGATTCTTCAGCAAGAACGGCGTTGCCTAACGCTACCGACGCCTCTAAGCTCGTCGAATGGCGAAAGACCGTCGAGCTTTCTGGCTGATTGTTAAATATTTCGGCTTCTGTGCCACGATCGTCGCGCTGCGCGGCTTCGGTTTGGCCGCGGTTATTCATGGAACGTATTCGGCTGAAAACTTCGCCATCGACACGACCGCACTCTTCTGTCTGATGGCGTTTTGCCATCTGCTCTACTTCATTCTCGGACGTGCGCTCGTCTCCATCGGTATCGTCAAGCCGGCACCAACTGTCGCCGTGAAAGCCTTTTTTGTCGTATTCCTCGCGCTTCCATTTCTATTCGCGACGATTCAGCTTCATCCGCAGAAGATCGCCGGTCTTCAGCATCCGTCGAAGCTCGGAATTCAGTTCGAGGATGTCTCGCTGCCTGCAGCAAACCTTACACTACGAGGATGGTTGCTCAATCCGGGCGGTTCCAAGCCGCCGCTTCTCCTACTCCACGGCCTCAACGCCAATAAGGGGAACTTCCTTCCCATCGCCGCCGCTTTCGCAGCGGTCGACTACCCGGTGCTGATCTTTGATCTCGAAGGACACGGTGAAAGCGACGGCAGGCTCACAACTCTCGGTTTTCGTGAGAAGCGCGATGTTGCGGCAGGCGTCGCGTGGCTGCGCTCTCGCTACCCGGGACGAGCGCCGGTGGCTCTTGGATACTCGCTCGGAGGCGCAGCTCTCCTTCAGTTCGCCGCCGATGACTTTCCATTTCAGCGGATTGTTGTCGATGCAACCTACTCGAGCTTGAGAGAGATCGTCGACGAGAAGTTCCTCCGCTTCACGGGCCCGTTCGAACCTGCACTTTGGTATCAGCTCACTTTTTGGGGAAAACTGTGGACCGGATTCGATCTGTCGCAGGTCGACAATCGTGATGCCCTGCGTAAGCTCGACTCGTCTCGACTTATGCTCATCCACGGCACGGAAGATGCGATGATCTCGTTTCGGCACTGTCGACTGCTCGAGCAAGCAGCCCGAGGACCGATTCTCGTTTGGGAGGTGAAGGGTGCAAACCACCTTCAGACAGTTACGGATCCCCAATACGTTAGCCGCGTCGATGCATTCCTGAACGGCGGCTCCTAGGCCGTCCGTCGAATCAAGAGACCGACACTCAACATTCTCCCGGCAAATCCGCAGAGGTTACCGACACTTACACGGGCCGGTCAACCCGTTTAAAGGTTATGTATCAGTTTACCGACTTTCTTTGTGGAGATTAAACGTGGCGATCCAACTCACCGACGACTTCGAAAACAAGAATTATTACGAGCTGCTTGGAGTGGCTCGCGACGCGTCGACCGAGGTGATCAAAGATGCGTACCGCGAAATCGCGCGAATCTACCATCCCGACTCCAATTACTACGAAGACATCATCAAGTACAAGCTGTCGAACCGCGACAAGGAGATCTTCCAGCGCGTCACCGCGGCATATCACACGTTAGTAAAACCAGATAAGCGTAAGGAATACGACAGGACGCTGCCTGTCGAGGCCGAAGAAGATTGGTCGGAGCCGACGGGCCGCGTTTCTCAGAGCATCAAAGCGTGGAATACTCCGATCACCGACGCGAGTATGAAACTCGTTCGGATGGAATCAAAAGCCAGGGTGAAGATTAAGAAGCCGGAGACGGTCATCCTGCAAAGCCCGGTTCAGAACGTGCCCAGCCCTCAAACGGAAACCGGTCGGCCGATGAGCGTGGCGGAGATGGCGAAAATGAATCATCCGCCGGTCGAAACACAGGCAGAGCGCGAAAAGAAACGGAAACAGATTGTCATCGGCGGAGCAGTGGCTCTCGCCGTCACGCTGGTCTCAGCAGTGATTCTCCTCTTGCGTCACTGAGCTCATTCGCCCGGTGCACCGGAAACCCCTCCCCCTTCGTCATCGCCCTCATCATCGTCGCCGAGCGAGTCGAGCGCTTCCTGCTTCTGGGCGTCTTGCGCTCGTTCGAGCTTGGTTTTTGCGTCATTCGCCTTGTTCTTCGGTTCGTTGACGTAC
Source organism: Bdellovibrionota bacterium (assembly GCA_046328905.1). Classification (GTDB taxonomy): domain Bacteria; phylum Bdellovibrionota_C; class UBA2361; order SZUA-149; family CAZDWZ01; genus JAXLVP01. The sequence continues at coordinate 80,797 of JAXLVP010000001.1, read as the reverse complement.
TCTTTCAAAGCGTTCGGCTCCGGATGAGCGCCTCCGTCGTGGCTCTTTGACTTGCAGGCGGAACACGCCACAATCAGCAGCAATAACAATAGGCCTTTACGCAAGAACATAGGGCTCCTCTCAGTCGACATCGAGATCTGGTTCAATATCGTAGTTTCTCACGATGATTTCCGCGATCTTTCCCCTTCTGTCTGCACGAGAGTTAATCGCTCTCGGCGACTGCACTGTCTCAATCAAGAAATCCTTGTAGAGCTCGTTCATTCGGTCCGTCGCCGAATTGGAGAGCATGAACTTTACGCCTCGCTTATCCAACGTCCGGCAGAGCTCGGCCAACGTCACTTGGTCAGAATCCGCAAATCCGTCTTTCGTATAACTCGTGAAGTTGGCTGTCTCACTGAGCGGAGCGTATGGCGGATCGAAGTAGACGAAATCACCTCTCTTCGCATTCGCAGCGGTAGCCTCAAAAGAGCCGACACTCAGGTCCGCGTTCTGGAGAACACGATTACAGCTCTCAAGGTTCTCACGGTCGAGGAACTTTGGGTTCTGGTACGCACCGAACGGAACATTGAACTCGCCACGAGAGTTCACTCGATACAATCCATTGAAGCACGTCTTATTCAGATAGATCAGCCTGCTTGCGCGCTCGACATCGCTCAGCACCCAGAAATCTGATCCGCGATCGAGATTTCGCAGCTTGTAGTAGTAGCGCTTCGAATGACTATGCTTCGCGAGATTGGCAATGAGATCCGGCAACTTGTCGCGGACAGCGCGAAAAACGTTGATCACATCGGAGTTGGCATCAGAGAGAAACGCCTTCTCAGGCGCCAGAGCAAAGAACAGCGCACCCCCGCCGAGAAACGGTTCGAAGTATGCGTTGAAATCCTTCGGCACTCGTTTGAGCAACTCCGGAAGAAGAGCAGTTTTACCGCCGGCCCATTTGAGAAACGGTCGTGCTGTGCGAACCTCGGCGCCGAGCGGCGCCGCTTGCTCTTGGATCTGAGATTCGGTGGCCATCGAACACATAGAACCGCAAAAATGTTGGTCGATTGATACATAAACCGGGCTCGCTGCCCGGTATCGCTTCCTATTCGCTCTAACACACGCGTTTATCACCGTCACGGATGTCTTCGAGCTTCCCACATCGCGTAAGTAGCCGGTAATTCGCTGTTTTCCTCCGAGACCGCCGTCGATTCGACCGGCCCAGATTGTTAACCTTCCGGGAATACGGCCGATATTGTTCGTATAACGGAGTATCGCCCATGGGTATCGACGCAGTACGATCGAGGGATTCGAGCGAGGCCGCTCGAAAATCATCAGAATCTTCCAGTCGCCGCAGCGAGGAAGCTCGCTCAGAAAAGCGGGTCGAGCGCGAGGAGCCGAAGAAAAAGGTCGACTCTTCAAAGCGAGTGGATACCGAGGCATAGGCCCGGAACGCCGCGGCTCGGGTGAATTGCTGACATGGAGCCTCAGCTCCGTACTTCACCTCGTACACCGTTCGGATCGACGTCGGCAGCTCACATCGACCGAAAATTTCGAACGGCCCCTTGTTTAGCCCGCACTCGGCAGACAGAATGACTTGAAGGGGGGTCACCCCCTTCTGAGTTGCTGTACTCGAACGGTGTCCATCGTTCACTGCCGAGCACATTTCGCGCGGTGAAAAACGGGAAGTTTCTTCTCCCACCTCAAGACACTCGAGCGCAGTTACCTCCGCTTACAACCGACGGGTTCCTCGGTCAGACCGGTTCGCAAAAGGTTTTCACAAGCGCCCCACTGTGCGCGCGCCTCGATGCTGCTGTTGTGAATTGAAGCCGATTTCCGGACGACGAGACCATGGACAGTGACGGATTGAGCATTTTACTGATCGCACCGAAGGGAGGCCGACTGGAATCCCCGAGCGCCGCTCTGTTGCGCTATCGTATCGAAGCTGATTCGTCTCCTGAACGTCTCAAACAGGTTTCCACCGTCCGCGATGCGCTTCCGGTGCTCGGGAGTGAATCGTTCGACACGATCATCGTGGACCTTCACGCGGATTCCGATGCCGACTCGGTGACTGAGCTCATCGACGTTGTGCGGTCTGCTCCCGAATCCTCTGTCACCGCCATTCTCTCCGGCAGCGCAAGCGTTGAGCAATCGCGGGCAATCGAATGTGGCGCTCATGAGGTAGTCTGTACGGATGAGCCCGAGTCATTGGACTTCCGCTCGCTTCTCCGCCGGGCGGCCGCGCGGAAGAAGCGCGAAGCGCTGCAGGACGGTCCCAACCAAGTGCTCGATCTGCTCGCTCGAGGGTATCCCCTTCCGACGATCCTTTCTGCGCTCGCAAAAGACTTAGAGCGCCAAACGCCGGGAATGCTCTGTTCAATCTCGTTGCTCGACGAAGACGGAAAACATCTGATTCTCGGCGCGGCGCCGAGTGTGCCTGAAGACCTTCTGCGGCGCTGGGAGCGATTCGAGATCGGCCCAGATCGAGGGGCTTGCGGTGCCGCGGCTTGGCTCGGCAGACAGGTCATCACACCGCATATAGCCCAGGACTCGATCTGGGCGTCGTGCCGGGGAGCAGCACTCGATCTCGGTCTTCGCTCCTGCTGGGCGCAACCGATATTCTCGGCGAGCGGGCGAGTTCTGGGTACACTTGCCCTGTACGGTGGGTCGATTCGTTCACCGAAGGCAGGAGAGCTGCGCACCATAGAGAAAGCTGCTGCAATCGCAGGCATCGCGGTGGGACAGCGGCGCGCGGAGGTCGCGCTTCGTTATCGCTTCGATTTCGAGAAATTGATTTTTTCGATTTCCGCTCGCTTCATCAGCGCACCGAGCGAGAGTATCGATGCAGAGACGCTTTTGGCCCTGGAATCGATAGGCCGTTTCGCGGGCGTTGATCGGAGCTACATCTTCCTGCTCTCTCCGGATGGAGAGCTGATGACCAATACTCACGAATGGGTTTCACCGGACCTGCGGGTCGAACAGGACAGGCTCCACCAGATCCGAATTGAAGAGTATCCCTGGCTCAAAGCCAAGCTGCTCAAACACGACGTGATCTATCTCAAATCTCCGGACGATCTCCCGGCGACAGCAGAGGCAGAGCGCGAAGAGCTCGCGCGCCGTGGAATTCGGTCTCTGATCGCGGTGCCCATGGTTCAGGGACGTCGGCTAATCGGATTCGTCGGACTAGACAGCATCACGCGAACGAAAGTGTGGTCGGCTGATGCGGTCGTGCTCCTCAAGATGTTCGCGCAGATCTTCGCCAACGGTTTCGATCGGAAGCGCGTAGAGCTGGAGCTCGCGGCCAGCCAGGAGCAATTTGCACAAAACGAAGCCCAGCTTCGGCTCACGTTCAATACTGCTCAAATCGGTATGGCAACCTGCACTCTCGACGGAAAGTTCCTGAGCGTCAATAACGCGCTCTGTAAGATGCTCGGGCGCGACGCGGAAGAGCTGCTCCATCTCAGCTTCGCTGACATCTCCCACCCGGAAGAAGGACACCGGATTCCTCGTCGAAAGCTTCTCGAGCTGCTCCGCGGAAGGGTCAGCCACATCGAGCTCGACAAGCGGTATCTCCACAAGAACGGCTCAACCATTTACGCGACGAAACGGATCGGTGCGATCTTCGATTCAAACAACTCTCCCCGATACCTGGTCGCGGAAATTGAAGACATCAGCGAGAAAAAGAAGTGGGAAGCGGAGTATCTCAAAGCGTGCAAGCTCGAATCTCTCGGCATTTTGGCCGGCGGCATCGCGCACGACTTCAACAACATTCTGATGGCGATGCTCGGTTCAATCTCATTCTCGAAGCTCGAGGTGCCGGAGGAGAGCCCGCTTTACGAAAGGCTGAACGATGTCGAGAAAGCCGTTTATCGTGCACGCGATCTGACACATCAGCTCCTTACGTTCGCGAAGGGAGGCATGCCGATCAAGCGGACCGCCGCTATCGTAGAGATTCTCCGGGACACGATTGGTTTCACGCTTGCCGGAAGCGATGTCTCGTATTCGCTGCAAGCGCCTGATTCGCTTTGGCCGGCGGATGTCGACGAGGGGCAGATCTCGCAGGTGATCAACAATCTGATTTTGAATGCGTGCCAAGCCATGCCCGATGGAGGCCACATTACGGTTCTCTGCCAAAACCAGCGAGTCGCTCGGAGAAGCTCCGAATACGGTCCCCCACTTCGGCCCGGCGAGTATCTTCGCATCTCATTTCGAGACGAAGGCGCCGGAATCCCGCCGGAGAATCTCTCGAAGATCTTCGATCCGTTCTTCACGACGAAAGACGGCGGCAGTGGGCTGGGGCTTGCTACGACCTATTCCATCATTCGCCGGCATCAGGGCCATATCGAAGTCGAGTCCGCAGTCGGTCAGGGCACTGAGTTCACCATTTACCTTCCAGCGTGCCCCCGCCGCCGAGCGATTGAGAAGAAGGCAGCACGTGAGCTTCAGCTTGGGTCCGGACGGATACTCCTGATGGACGACGAGTCAATGGTGCGGAATGTCGCCGGCCACATGTTGTCGCGGCTGGGTTATGAAGTTGATTTCGCGGAAAACGGGGTCCAGGCCGTCGAGCGATACCAGCAAGCGCAAAACGAAGGTCGCCCATTTGCGGCGGTGATTATGGATCTCACCGTCCCAGGAGGAATGGGCGGACGTGTCGCTATTCGAAAGCTCAAGAAGCTCGACCCACAGGTGCGGGCTATCGTCTCGAGCGGTTATGCAGACGGGCCGGTCATGGCCGAGTTTCGCAAGTATGGCTTCTGCGGCGTGATGGCAAAGCCGTACGAGATGAGCACACTGAGCACGGTGTTGAATGCTGTCCTCTCGAATCGTCCGGCAACTGCGTGAAAAAGCCGTCTTTTACGATTCCCACAAAGTTGGTAGAGCTATTTCTGAAACTGCCGACACCGGCTCGTTTCAGGGCCGTAGACCCGATTTGAATTGAAGACCGTCGAACATGATTTTGTCGCTCGTACGAAAATTCTTTCAGTGGGCTGTCAGCCTGACACTGCTCGCGCTCGGACTGCTGTATCTGATCGGCGCCGCCCAGAATCTTTTCCACGCTACCGGTTCTCTCGGCGAGGGTTCGCTCGGTGAGGCCGCGGGGCTGGGACCAACGCTGTTTCGCGAGGCGGGCGTAAACTTTTCCATCGCAGCGGCGCTCTTCGGCCTCGCGACCGTAAACTATTGGGTCTTCTCCCCGGAAAGCTCAGACGCCGACGATGATACGGTTCCAGGCGATTTCAGAAGCTCTGAAAATTCGCTGCCGTCGGAGGAGTGAGCGACAGCTCCGCACGACCAAAAACTATGCGACTCCTCTTTCGCCCCGCACATCTCTCATTGTCTTCCAAGCGTGCCGTTTTCTCGCTCTCGATGGCAATTCTCCTGACACAGACCGGTTGCGTCGTGCTCCTCCCGTTCGTCGAGCCTCACGAGGAAGCGGAGACGCATTCGAATTGGTCAGCTACCCCGACGTCGCCGCCTTCACGAACCGCGCAGCACGGGACAGGAAACCGTTGGCTAAATTACTATCTGAAGCAGCTCGACGATCCTCGACCCACAAAGCGAACTGCTGCGGCATCGTATCTCGGCCTGATGGGGGACGCCGCAGAACCGGCCGTCCCTGCGCTTGCAGAACGTCTGACCGATGAATCCAAGTTTGTCAGACGGGCTGCCGCAAAGGCGCTCGGAAAGATCGGCACAGGGGCATCAGCCGCGGCCCCAGCTCTGGAACGCGCCACAAAGGATAAGGACGAGTATGTCGCTCAGTCCGCAAAGTGGGCGCTCCCCCGAGTCAAGGCGTACTAACCTTTCACTTGCCGCTGCGACTTCCGGTGCGCGCGCCGGTAGATGCTCGTGAGCAGGAGCGCGACACAAGCAATACCTCCGATCGCGGACAAATATCCGTCAGGGTGATGATGCGCTGCAGCGATGGCGGCGCCCTCAGACGCCATGATCGAGTCCGCGACAGCTCCGATCAGGAGGGTCACGACGGCGATCCCGAGCACGTACCGCACAGCCGCAGCCCGTCCGAGCTCTGAGCGCACGACGAGGATTGTTGCCGTGTTCGAAGCTGGGCCGGCAAGGAGGAATACCAGCGCCGGCCCGACTGAAAGCCCGCGAGCCATCAACGCCGCTACAAGTGCAGTCGACGCGGACGCGCACACATATGTCGGAATGCTGACGACGAGCATGAGCAGCATGAGAAGGAACCGGTTCAGACCGAGCGAAGTAAAAAAGTCGACCGGCACAATCGTAGCGACGAGACCCGAAAGAAGGAACCCGATTGTGAGCGACGGCGCGATGTCATCGAGAAGGTCGAGAAACGAATGAAGAAGACCGTGTGATGCTGCCTGCTCAGGTTGTTCCCCAGCTTCGCAACAACAGCAGTGCCCCGCGTCAGCTGTTACCGGCTTTACGAGCGAATCGTCCGGAGCCCGTTCTACGAGCAGTCCGACAACGACCGCGGAAACGAAAGCGGCAACCGCACGCAGGACGGCAATAGGATAACCGAGCAATCCCCAGCTCAGCAGAAACGAGTCAACTCCGATCTCCGGTGTGCTCACAAGAAAGCTCGCCGTAGCCCCCCTCCCCGCGCCCTGTCTCCTGAGCGCAACAGCAACCGGAATCACGCTGCATGAGCACAGCGGAAGCGGCACGCCGGCGGCTGAGGCTTTCAAGATCGAGCCGAGACCTGGCGCTTGAAGATGTCTTTCGATTAGCGAGGATGGGACAGCACGGCGCAACACGGCAGCAATGCCCAATCCGAGCAGGAGCCACCAACCGCTCTCGAGAATTACTTCCCAGACCTGGACTGACCAGGCCGCGAGAAAGCCGGCCATCACAGGGAACGGCCACCGATCTTGATCGGAGCGTCGTCATGCTCCTGAGCCCCACAGAACGTTCCGTTCGGGAGCTTAGCGAGATCCTCGAGCGTATAGCGCATCAGAAAAGAATTCACGTGATCACGAAGATCGAACCAGATAGTGCGTAGCCCGCACTCGTTGCCGGGCATGCACCTTTCCGCACCAATCGGTTTCGTATCGCAAATCACCTCGAAGGTGTCGCCTTCAGCGGCGACGAGAATATCCAGCAACGTGAGCTCATTGGCGTTCCGACAAAGATGATAGCCGCCGGCAGGCCCACGAACGCTGTCGATAATGCCCCCGCGCCGCAATCGTTGCAGAATCTGCTGTGCATATTGAAGATCAACTCCCTGCGCGCTCGCGATCTCCGCGGCACCCACCATCTTCGCACCGTTCGCGGCACATCGCGCGATATAGGCGGAGAAGAGAACTCCGTACTCACCCCATTGTGTTATGCGCATAAATGCTCAACGCTTCATGATAACCAGCTTGTTCCGGAGAAGAGAGCAAACATGCTGCGCATCGTTTGCAAGCCGGGCGACGGCGAATCGAATGACAGGAACCCGATGGGCGGCCCGGATCTCTCACCAATTTCAGAATAACCCCGCCCGGCGAAAATCCGCAAGCCGCACGCGATTTCGCTTACATCCGAGACGAGAAGAAGAGGATGTAGGTCCAGGGAATGATCGCAGTGAACAGATAGATGCACGAGATTGCGCCCATCGCGTTCTGCACCCAGGGAAGGCGCTTTGCGTAGTAGCTAAGGGCAATCACAAAAAGAATCGCGATGACTTTGACGAGGCCGAGAATCGGCACATGCCCGAACTGCTCCATCAGCGTCCGCAGCAATGGATTTCCTTCGACAGCAACTCCGTAGCGGCTGACTCCGAGCGAGGTTAAAAGACCGTCCAGAGCTTGCATCAGCACCAGAACACATCCTACGGCAAAAGCTCGCTGTGCCCCCGGAAGAGTTTGGGCCATATCGCCCACCGGGTAGTAACCTCCAACCGCCGCCGCTTCCACTTTATTCAACCCGAGGGCCATCCGACTTACCTTACTGCTACGAACACACCACCAACCAACGTCCACACTCAAACACCTATCCGCGGGGTACGTGGGGTCGCTTCGTAATCGACCTAGATTAGCGGAATAATGGGGAAATACGCGGTGGCGGATCGACTGCCCGCCAGAGCCGGTTCGGTTACCGAGTAGCGATATATGCCTGCTTTTCGAGCTCTGTAACGAGCTCCAGCAGTCGTTCCCGGATGTCTTCTGTAAGAACCGTGATGAGCGTTCCGGTGTGAGACGCGGCGCTGTCAGTGTGCACTAGGCTCCGAGCAAGCCAATCTCCAGCAGATTGCATGTGGTCGAGACGGAGTGAGATCTCTTGGAGCTTTTCTACGCTGTTCATTGCTGCACCTAATAACTGATATAACCTGACCGAAGCGGTCTTAATTGTGATGCCGCGGGGGCAAGTTGGGCCGCAACGAATTGGATTTTACTGACTGTTTTTATGCCCTAATGCTGTCGGGCAAAAAAAAGCGGGGCTCCGAGAACATGCGTCCCAGAGCCCCGCCTCAGCGAAGAAGCGCGCCGTTAAGCCGTCGGCTTCGCAGGCTGTTGATAGTAACTATCAACTCCAATTGCGCCGTCCTCGAGCTTCACCGAACCGACGACCGTGCCCATCTTCTTGATCGACTCGATATTCTTCGCTTCGAGAAGCTTGTTCGCATCGCCATTCGGCGGAGCGTACATTGCGAGCATACCGCCCATGGATTCCATCATTGTTCCAACCTCTTCGAAGTTCACGTAGATGTTTCCGAGTGTCTGCTCCTTCGCGAAGACCTGCTCGACACGTGCCGGCATCCCAGCGGCAAACGTTCCTGTGGTCGAACCGGAGAGAGCACCCTGCATCTGGGCCTCGGAAGAAGACACGATGACAAGGTCCTTGTTCGAAGCGAGGAAGATTCCGACGCCAAACGGTGAAACCATCGACTTCACCGGAACGCCGGCGATCTGCTTTTCGCTCCACTGCATCCCCGGCATACCCATTCCCTGAGCTACGCCGCCGAGGATCTGCTTCAACTGCGACTCAGTGGAAGCCGCTCCTGAGCTTTCGAGCACCAAGAGGATGTCAGGCATCGGGATCATGGATTTTCCCGGGGCAGCCGGTCGAGCTGCAAGACCGACACGCTTGATGTTGTCCAGAAACGCAAGCTGGCTCGCATACGCCTTCCCAGCGGGGCCTGCGCTCTGAAGACCGATCTCTTTCGCCTTCTTCAGCGTCTGTCCATCAAGGCTCAGGAAAACGAGCGGCTTGTTCGGCATCGCTTGGAGCAGGCTGCTCGACGAAGAAGCGTTGAGCGCGCCCAGCCACTGGTTCTTCGATTTATCAGCCGGGTCGTAGATCATTCTCAGGCTCGACTGTGGTGCCTCATCCATCGCCATCGCAAACGAGACCGCCTTCACAGGAACTTCATTCGGCGGAACTGCAGATGAGCTCGGGCTGATTTTTGCGGCGACTTCGAGCAGCTTCGCTACATCGACGTAGCCGGTAGCGAAACGATCTTCATCCTGTGGCAGCCCTTTTGCTGCCTTGGCGAACTGATCCGAGCCCACGAGCGCAGGCACCTTTCCGCCGGGAGCGGAAAGCGAATTGTCGACGACCCATTCGCTCGATCCGACGACGCCGGTATCTTGGTTCCATCCGACATAGACCTTGTCGAGCGAACCGGGCTCGGCATCTTTCTTCTTGAGGCTGAACCCACTGCCCTTGGATACCTTGAGGTCGGCAGTCTCTACCTGAGCATCCTGTTTCAGCGCGTTTCTCAAAGCCGTCATCTTGTCAGACAGCTTCGCGCTCGGGTCGGCACGGAATACTACGCCAAGAGCCGCTGCTTTGTCGGCGCTCGGTCCTCCGGTAGCGAAAACCGCTGCTTCGCTGAAAAGCGCTCGCCATGTTTCCTTGTCGTTTGCGTCGATTCCGACTTTCTTCAGCAGATCTTTCAGCTGATCGAGCTCCGGATTCGATTCGTTGAGGACCTTCGAGATATCGTTCTGGCCGCTTGCCCAAGGAGAATCCATGAGCTTCTTGTATGCGGGATGTTTTCCTTCCCAGAGGAAGAATCCGACAGTTTGATCTGGAAGATAGCTGACGAGTGATTTCGAGAGATCGATCTCCTTCGCGGATTTGACGGGAGAGATCCCGGATTGCTGCTCTGCCGCTTTCTTCTCATCCTTGGAGCAGCCGATCGTGAGACAAGATGCGCCGAGGAGAAGACCGGACAAAACAACTGAGTTGCGAACAACTCGAGAACGACGGTGTATCATGAGTTTTCCTCTTCTAGTGTAAATGCAGACGCCGAAATCTGAGAGCGCCATAACGAAAACGATCAAATCAGAAACGTTCCTTGAGGCGGCGCGTCCGCAGGAATAGGACGTTTCGTCGAGGCATTCGATTACATCGTCAAATGCCCGAAATCGAAGGCAGAGTTAATCAGAAGTGGTTGGTTGATGCAACAACACTCGCGGGAATACGGAAGGCGCGAGAGAGAGCCGAGAAGGGCTCAGAAATTACGACGAAACTCCATCACGGTCTCATCGTGAATTACGTCGTAACGCAGGCAGAAATCCCTGCCGATTTTTAACCGCGGCTCGACGCCGTTGTTCGCGCTCACATTGAGCTTGAGCTCGAACAGCGGCTTTTCACCGCTCTTCGTGTTCCCCACGCGGAGCGAGCCGTCGTCTTTCTGTCTGAATCGTAGCGAAGTGTAATCGCCGAACCATCGAAGCCCATCCAGAACGTCTCGATAGAGCGGTTCCAGAGCAGAGTTCACAATCGCTTTTGAGAGAGTGGTAGCGGCTTGATAAATAAAAACCTTCTGGGCAGTCGATCGAGAATCCCAATCTTCGAAATCTCCGATGGGCACTACCTCGGAGACGTACGAGAGATAAAATGGGGTGCGATAGTCTGCAAAGAAGTCGGCGCCGCTGCGATGGTCCTCGAGAATTTCGGTGACCGTGTCGAGCTCCGCAGCGTCGCTCACGACACTCGTTCCAAAATCGGAATTGCTTTGGCGTTCGGTTCGCGAGCCTCTGTGCCGCTGCTCCGCTTTCACAAAAGCGCTGCCGTTGAAAAGCCGAGCGCGAGATGCCGGGTCCGCAGCAGAGCGCGGACCATCAGCACGTGCAGCGCAAGGGAGCGAGAGAAGAGAGAGAAGAAAGAGGCTGATGCAGGTGCACGAAGGATGACGGTGTCGGAAAAATTGTGGGCACCGGAGACAAGCGCGCAGACAAGTTTGGAAAACCCGCTCTCGCAACTTCATCACAAAACTTTGCACCTTAAAAAAAACGTCGCGATAATTTGAACTGTAAACTAGCGGATGCTCTCACGCCAGCCGGTTTCTCAGCGTATGATCTTAGAAACCGACTCCTAACATTCTGATGTTTATGAATCGGCTTGAGGCGCGAAAAGCTACTGCAGTTTTTAGTTAGTTAAACGACAAACTCATCAAAGCGAGTAGCTCGCGCGACTGGAGTGAATGTTCGCGCTGGAGGGAAACGACGAACGCTGTATGTAGAGCAGCGCGATGAAGTCGTACGCAGCATGTGCGATGATCGGGACCCAAAGGCTGTGATTCCCAAGACAAATAATGCCAAAATAATAACCAATCCCAACGTAAAGAGTGGCGATAAAGACGTATTTTCGAACGGCCGGACCGAAGTGAAGCAGCGAAAAAAAGACGCTGGCCACGAAGATGCCGAATTCCGTCTGAATCACCCCGCGAAAAAAAAGCTCCTCACCGATACCCGCGCACAGCGACACGGCAGCACTGCTCCACAGGTCGAGCGCTTCCGCCAGGGGACGCACAATCCGGTCCCGGAACTCGTAGCAGGAACGCAGAAACGGAACGCGTTCACTGAGCGGTCCAAACAGTAAATAGTTGAGCGCAAATAGAGGGGCGCAGAAGAGCAGCCCGAGGGTAACTTCATTCCAATCGGGACAGATTGGGAAGGTGATGCCACGATAAGCGGCCCAAACGAAAAAGACCAACGTCAAACAGCCTTCGAGCAGGAAGCTCAGGAGCAAAATGTGTTTGCGGCTGTATTGCATCGAACGAGATGTACTATCAAAAACGGGTGAAGTAAACGGAGACCATTCCCGTTAAAAACGGATTTGAGTTGACCCAAAACATGGGGCCAGGCTACCCCTTTGACATGCGGCAGACACGGCACTCATCTTCCTTCGGGCGTTTTGCTTTTCCGGGAATGCTGCTTGCGTGGAGCCTCGGATCCGCCGGATGCACGACCCAAGGCTACTCCGGGCCTGAGCTTCCCAAAGAGCAGGTTTCCAACATCTCCTTTCATCCCACCGGCACAACCAATCTGGAGCGCATCCTCGTGGACGGGAAGGCACTCGGTTTCGTCGCGACCTCTGTTGACGTTTTGCCGGGGGATCACCCATTTCAGGTCAGCTATCAGCTTGAGCTGAACGATTGCTCGGGTCTTCCGCACGACGGCAGAACCGATTGCCTGGTGACGACTCTTCGAGGGGTTTGCGATGGAAACGTCGTCACGCGAGCCGGGAGGCCGTATCTTGTTACGATCGATATCGATGCATATTCGAGCGAAGCTCGAGTAGCTGCAAAATCGTATTGGGAGTTCAGTGAGCGAAGTGACGAGCCTACAGTTGGCTCCGGTTCGTGCAGAGAGATCAGCCGCTACGATTCGTATCGGCGCCAATAGCGCCGCGGCTTCCTGTTTTCAGCCATCGCCACACTCCCCCGCTCGGTATTTTTCGAACGCGTGCATCGCAGCGTTTTCCAAGGTTACGACCCAAGCCCCGTCAACATGCTCTGCCATCGGCTCGTGTGCTTCACAGATTTGAGCCCCAGACGCCGAGGTGAATCGCGTTCTCAGGTGGAGCTTCGTCTCTTCTTCAAGCTCGAGAGCTTCAATCGCAATGCCGAGGGCGCGAGCGTGATCCGGAACAGGGAAAGCGCTCGACTGAATCGAAGCGAACGGCGTGCCCCCTCGGGAGAGCTCAACTTCAACTCCTCGCTGAATCAATCGTGAGAGGGCTCGGTTATTGAGCGCACTCACAGAATCATAGCCGTATGATGCAGCGATAAACTTCCCGATACCGAGCGCCGGTGGATTGACGTAATACGGAAGCTCCACAACGACGAAGCTCTCGGCGCCAGCTTCGGCTCCAGCTGTGCTCAGCAGCCGGCTATGACGCAGCGTCGGTTCGGAAGCGAGGGCAACCTCGAGCGCAGAGCGAACCTTGCGTTGAAACGTATTCGCAAGGAGCGGCGCATGGGCATACTTCTTGTAATGGGTCTCAGCCAGGGACCTTCTTACCTCCCGAACCTCACGTTCAGCATCGAGCGACAGAAACGTAACTCGGAGCTCACCACTGAGATCGAGCATGCGAAAAAATACTGCGTCAAATCCATTGATGCGCAGGCCAACAATCTGCGGACGGATGACTACGGACGGTCGCACTTGCGCGGCAGCGCTCGGGGCGGCGGACGGTGGTGCAGTCACCACGCGGTAACCTTTCTCGAGAAGTGCATCGACCACGAGCTCGGTAGCCTGCCTCTCCACCCCGTGTTGGAAATAGACGGAGGTCAAAGGAAAGATACCGAGCAGATATTGGTGTCCGAGCGTGCTCGGTTCAGCGCCATTCAGGGACTCGTCGATAACGAGCGCAATCGGACCTTGCGCCTCGAGCTGCTGGAGTCTCATGCGCGCACCGCCCCAAGCCACGTCTGCGGAGCCCCCCTGCCCCGCCGGAGCCTGGAAAAGATTAGAGCCGAGCAATGGACCGGCCGCAAAATGCTCCGGGAGCCCGACGCTCAGGCAGCCGGTGAGAAAAATCACCGAAACCGCGGAAAGGGCCGAACGGAGGAATCGCCGGGAGAGAGGTCGACACATGCGGAAGAAAAAATCGGGCAATTCGAGCATCCTAAGTCCGGAGGCACTGGGAACGTAGGTCGGAGCGCCGATTATTTGCCGTCCGACGCCCCAAACGTTGCATATATTCTCTGAGATAGCCCGTCGAATCTTTGGCCGGCCCTGTGATAATATAAACTCTTCAGCTTCACGACGCGCCCCTCGACCCGATTCATGGAAAAATTGAGACTCCCCGATTCCCTTCTCGGCTTGCTTGCGCAAGTTCGCCCGAGCGCGGACTCGGTGCAGCCGTGGAGCACACCGTTTCGGGAGCGCAATTACGCCGAGGCGCTCAAGCTTATCGAGCAGGAGCTCGAGCATAATCCATCGGACTCCGAGCTGCGCTTGTGGTGGATAGCTCTTCAGCTCGAGCTCAACCAGGTTCCGCTGACTGCCCTCAGCTCGCCGCTCCTCGAAATCTTCCCGACGATTAAGAACGACACGCGGTTGCAACGACCTGCGCTCGGCGTACTCCTTTCATTGACTTCACGGCTCGCTGAAAAGGGATCGCTCCGATTGGGAATGGTTATCCTCGAACATGCCGGTGAGCTCGCGAGCCTGACTGAAGGATTGAGCGGTGCGCAAACCGCTGACCTACATTCATACACGCTCCTCTATCTCCGTGAAGAGATCGCCCGCGCCGAGGGACGGCGAGAGAACAAAGACTACATCGCCCGCTTGAAGCAAAAAGAGCAGCAGCTTGCCACGAAGACACCGGAGCCTCCGAAGGAGCGAAAACCGAAAGAGAAGCGAAAGCCGCTCAGCGCAAAAACTATCTACACCGCGGCAGAGGTGGAGGCTTCTCGGAACGATGAGCACGGCGGTGCTCCTCTCGCAGAGCGCGAGATGAACCAACTGGAGATAACACCGCTCCCGAGTGTCCCGGTTGGAACAACTGACGCATCGCTCAATCGATCCGCTGCTTCGGAAGAGCTCGAGCGCAAGAAAACCGCGCGCAAATCGCTTGCAGTCGGCTTGATTGCGGCTGGGTTCTGCTTCCTCGGCTTGAAGGCGCTTTACGACCTCTTCTCCCCGCACTCGTCCGCTGGAGGCGAGCTGGTCCTGGCCATGACCACGCGAGTCGAGGTGCCGGGCGAACTGTCGCTCCCGAACGCAGAGCTGAACGCTCATGACAAGCTCGCCCGAAAGATCGAATCGCTGGGAACAAGCGCAGATCAAATCGGCGAACGTATTAAACAGCTGACGCCGAAACCCGGTGACAAGAGCCTAGACGAGCTCAGCCAGGACCCAGGTGTCGACCAGGCGGCTCTCAGCTCGAAGGAAGCCTCGAAGCTCAAACCGGCGCAGCCGGACGAGCTCGCGTCGATCGACGGGCCGAAGACCAACGATGTGCAAGCCGCTCCCGTAGACGCGCGTCGAACGCCGCGTCTCGATCCGGCAGGTCTAGCAAGTATCCCGGTTGATCGGCTCGATCGAACGCCCCCTCCGCCGCCGCGCCCGAATCTTCAGGTGGGACCGGACGGGCGGGTCTACGGACCGCCACAGGATCAGGACCCTGCAGGGGCGCCGGAAGCGGGTCGCGCCCTCGACGGTTCTCCCCTCCGCTCATATGAAGTTCAGGAATTTCCGGAGCCGCAGCTTTACAAGACCATCGCATCGACGAACGTGCTGGCCGCCCCCTCGCTCCTCTCGTCGTCTGTGTCCAGACTGGAACGTGATACTACGATTCACGTGGTCTCGCGTATGGGACAGTGGCTTGAGTTACGCTCGAACCAAGGCCGTCGAGGCTACATCTTCGCGCAAGACGCTGTCCCCGCGCAGTAAGCTCACTGAGTCGCTTGAACGCATCCCTTAGGCGCTTGCGTTCGGCACCTTAGGCTGCACATCTTCGCCGGCCGACGCGCGGCCTGTCCGAACGAGAAACGAAACCAAGCCGCTCAGTGCATAGGATACGGAGATCAGCAAAATGACCAGGCGATTGTATTTCCAGGCAAGCGCAACGAAAAGCGCCAGGGCGATGAGATAGACCTTCTGCTGATCGCGAGTGAACTTAATCTTCTTCACACTAAAAAACGGTACCGTCGAGACCATCATGAAACCGACGACAACCATATAGATGAGGAGAAATCCGACAGCCCAATCGTTTTCGACCGGCGCCGGATAAGCGTAAACAACGGATGCAATCGCAGCCGCTGCGCCCGGGCTAGGCAATCCGACAAAGTGGGACTTCGGATCGCCCGTAGTTTCGACATTGAACCGTGCCAGGCGAGCCGCCGCAGAAACGACGTAGACGAAGCAAGCGAGCACACCGATCTCGTCGGCGGACGCTCCGAACGCCCAACAGTAAAAGAGCACAGCCGGAGCTACCCCGAAGGCAATGAGGTCGCTGAGCGAATCGAACTCTTTGCCGAACGCGCTCGTTGCGTTCAGCCTCCTAGCAACACGCCCATCGATTCCATCAAGAATAATCGCGAGCCCGATACACTTGGTCGCGTACTCGAAGTTGAGCTTAATTGCGCTAATAATCGCTAAGAAACCACAGAAAATTCCGACAACGGTCACGCTGCTCGGAACGAGAAACACCTTCCCGTGGAGTTTCTCGCGCATAAACCGTGGGCCCCTAACCAGAAGCAGCTGCCGCCGCTCCTTCCGAGATAACCGCTCGCGTTCCTTACCTGATTCCATCGGTTGCAATTCTATGGTAATATACGTTAGTTAATTTGTTGGCAGTCTGCCCCAAAGATCTAGCACAAACGATCTGAAAACAAATTCGGCGCACCAGCAGTGATCGCACGCCGCGGTCGCATAAGGGCGTTTGCGGCTGACAAGCACCGCCGCTTGCAGGCTTGAATCTCGCTCCAGCACTGCTCATCGGAGTAGGTCTGGATCTGCGGATTCGGGTGACTGGATTTACTATAATCGAGTTCACTGGTGGGAGCCCGGAGCGCCGTTGATAATGACCGAGGTGCCGCTTTTTGATTGGAATTGCGGCACTGTAACGTAAGGAACAGGAACTCACAAATGGCACGTATTACCGTAGAAGACTGTTTGAATAACGAACGAAATCGTTTTGCACTTGTTCGCCTCGCGTCGCGCCGGGCCAAGCAGCTTCTCTCCGGTCAGTCGCCGGTGACGGACACCAAGGGAAACCGGGCGATTGTCTCCGCTTTGCGTGAAATTGCCGACGGCAAGGTTCGCTTCAAGAAGACTGAAGGGGAACTGGAAACGACTCCTTCGGAGACCGGCGTAAGCCACTGAAACCTCCTCAGTGAACTTCAGGTTTTTTTCCGAAAAGATCCGCCGCTCGTTGGCCGACATTTCCTCAGCAGTCAAATTCCCCGTGCCGACCGGTGCTCAGCCATTTTGCCGAGCACTGTCGGCTCGTGATTGATGACGATGTTCCACAGGTGCGTTTGAAAGATCGTACTTCGCGGAACACGACGAGCATGGATGTGCGGTGACACTACAAGAGATCATAGGCGCAGTACAGGACTACCTGCCGAATGCGGACGTCGAGCTTGTCCGCAAAGCGTACGCCTTTGTACGTGAGAAGCACCAGGGCCAAACCCGGGCTTCCGGTGAGCCTTACGTAACTCACGTTCAGGAAGTCGCCTTTCTCGTTACCAAGCTCCGCCTCGATGTCCAGTCCGTTGCGACCGCCCTCCTCCATGACACGGTCGAAGACACTGCCGTTTCGCTCACCCAGATCAGCGCGGACTTCGGAAAGGAGATCGCCGAGCTCGTCGACGGAGTCACGAAGCTCAGCCAGGTCAATTTCAGCTCACGGGCAGAGGCGCAAGCTGAGAACTTCCGCAAAATGCTTCTCGCGATGGCGAGAGATATCCGCGTGCTTCTGATCAAGCTGTGCGATCGCCTCCACAACATGCGCACGCTCGAGTTTCTCTCCGAGGGACGCCGAACCAGAATCGCGCAAGAAACTCTCGACATCTATGCCCCGCTCTGCCACCGCCTGGGCATCTATTGGATGAAGTCCGAGCTCGAGGACCTCAGCCTCCGCTTCCTCAAACCGGCTGCGTACGAAAGCATCAAAAAACACGTGAGCGAAAGCAAGCGAGAGCGTGAGGCGTACATCAAGGACGTCACCCAGCTTATTACTCGAGAGCTTGCACAGAACAATATTACCGGTGACGTCTCCGGCCGGCCGAAGCACTTCTATTCCATTTACGAAAAAATGGAGCGCGAAGGCCTGGATTTCAGCGAGATCTACGACCTCATTGCATTCCGCATCATCGTTCCGACATTGATGGACTGCTATACCGCGCTCGGACTCGTGCATGCCGCTTGGAAGCCCATTCCCGGACGCTTCAAAGACTACATCGCGATGCCGAAGCCGAACAATTACCAGTCCCTCCATACGACGGTCATCGGACCGAAGGGTGCGCGGATAGAAATTCAGATCCGAACCCAGGAGATGCACGATGTCGCCGAGCGGGGAATCGCCGCACACTGGATTTACAAAGAAACTGCTGACGGTAAGAAAGCTATCGCTCGGGAGGGGTTTCAGTTCACGTGGCTTCGGGATCTCGTCGAATCCGAACAGACGCTGAAAGATCCGATTGAGTTCCTGTCGACGGTCAAAGAGGATCTCTTCTCGCAAGAGGTCTTTGTCTTTTCGCCGAAAGGGGACCTCATCGCGCTCGCAAGCACATCCACACCAATCGATTTCGCGTACTACATTCACTCGGAGGTCGGACACCATTGTGTCGGAGCACGGGTAAACGGACAGCAGGTAGGCCTCTCCTATCGACTGCAGAATGGTGACACCGTCGAGATCATTACATCGAAAACGCAGTCGCCGAGCAAAGACTGGCTCAACCTCGTCGCAACCAATAAGGCGAAACAGCGCATCAGGAGCTTTCTCAAAGCCGCTGAACGAGAGCGTTCCATCACGGTCGGAAAAGAGTTGATGACCAAGGACCTCCGCCAGGTGAAGCTGAGCTACAGCTCGGTGCTCAAAGACGGCCGCTTGCAGAAAGCCGCTGATGAGCTCGGCCTGAAGGAGATCGATATTCTGCTCGCTGAGATCGGCTACGGAAAGATCTCAACGAAACAGGTGATCACACTGCTTGTCCCTGAAGAATCCGACCTCGACTCGAAGCTCGAGAAGGAAGACTCGGCGCTGCAGCGGATATTCCAAAGGGCAGCCAAGGTCTTCCGTGAGAAAGCGGGGGTCAAAGTCAACGGATACGACGACGTCGTGTTCCGCTTCGCGAAATGTTGCGAGCCGCTGCCTGGAAACGAGCTTGTCGGCTATGTGACTCGGGGCCGCGGAGTTGCGATTCATACTCGAGGCTGTCCGCAAACCCTCAGCTTCGACCCTCGGCGCCTGATTCCAGTTACGTGGGACGACACCGTAAAGACCACACGCCGCATTCGGCTTCACGTTCTCTCAGCCGATCGGGTTGGAATCTTGGCAGCGCTCACCCAGTGTATCTCAAACGCAGGCGCGAATATTGTGAACGCTCAGGTGAATTCGACACCCCACGGCAAAGCCCTCTCGAGCTTCGAAGTAAATATCGAGAGCAGCGGGCAGCTCGACACGATCACGCGCGCCATCGAGAAGGTCGACGGTGTCATTCGCATCGAACGACATCGATACTCGGACGAGTAACTCAGAACGAGCGTTCCGCTCGGGTGAATTTCATCTTCGCAAACAGCGAGCTCAACGTATGCTGCAGCGTCTGCGGATTGATCGGCGGCGGTGGAGCTTCAGTGATGAGCGCGTGCACCGCATCGTGCGGAACCGCGATCTCTTGCAATGTCAACTTCACGGCGCCGTAGATTGCGGTGTCGGTGCTCTCGTTCAAAGCCGCGGTCAAACGGTCCAACCGTCCCTCCACCGCGCTGATAATCCTGCGCACCTGAAGTAACGCCCTACTGCCTTCGGGAGAGAGTGAGCCGAGCTTCGAGCTCATCTGAGCCTCAATCGCCACAATCTTTTGGCGGGAGGTCGCTATCACCAAGCTGAGATAATCCGCGTGCGCAATCACGCGCTCCTTAAGAGCCGGGATTTGAGGGTCGCTCTTCACCCAATCGACCGACGCGTGATGGACATTGCTCTGTTCGTTGCCTTTCATAACTGGAGTTATAGACTTCGCGGGAATGAAGTGATTAAAACGGTGGAAATATACACCCGCAAACCGCGGGAATCAACCGGCTCACAACAAGCGTTTAGCGCCAAACTATGGTAAAATCAAATACTTAGGCAGGTGGACAAACGTGGAGCTCGGCTGCGTGGAAATTTTATTTGATATGTCTCTCGACCGTTGGAGCACAGAGCGATGAAGCTGGTGAAGGTCGCAGCTGCGGTCTTGAATCAAACGCCCCTTGATTGGGAGGGCAATAAGCAGCGGATTATCGAAGCACTGCGCGCCGCAAGGGCACAGAGCGTCAGTGTCGTCTGCCTTCCGGAGCTCGTCATCAGCGGATACGGGTGTGAAGACGCGTTTTACCACCCGTCCGTCGAATACACCTCCCTCGCGGTTCTTCGCGAGGTGCTTCCCGAGACCAAGGGCATCATTGCGTCAATCGGATTGCCGCTCAGGGTGCAGGGCACGCTCTTCAACACCGCTTGTCTTGTCGCGGACGGCAAGGTGCGAGGGTTCGTCGCAAAGCAATTTCTGGCCGGAGGCGGCATCTACTACGAGCCTCGATGGTTCAAGGCATGGCCCGCCGAGTATCGCACGACCATCGAGCTCGATGGTGAGAAGATTCCGTGCGGGGATATCTACTTCGATTGCGGTGGAGTTCGAGTCGGCTTCGAAATTTGCGAAGACGCCTGGGTCGCCAATCGACCGGGATCGTCGCTCGCGCTGAAAGGAGTCGACATCCTGCTCAACCCCAGCGCCAGCCATTTTGCGTTCGGCAAATTCGAGACACGAAAGCGGTTCGTTCTCGAAGGTTCTCGTGCGTTTGGACTAAGCTACGTTTACGCCAATCACTTGGGCAATGAGAGCGGACGAGCGATTTACGATGGCGGCGCCCTCATCGCCAGCTCCGGTGAATTGGAAGCTGTCGGACCGCGATTCTCATTTCGGGATGTCGTGCTCACGAGCGCTCTCATCGACATCGACGCCTCGCGCTCACGCCGCTCTGAGCCGGCAAGCTTCAGCCCGCAGTTGGGAGGCCCCGGCGACGAGTGCGTAGCGGTCCCCTTCACTTTTCCAAAGCCCGTCCCGAAGCAAAACCTCCTCGCGCTTGCAGAATGGGAACGGAGCGACGAAATCAAGAATGAAGAGTTCCTCCGGGCAGAAGCGCTTGCACTCTATGACTACTTGAGGAAAAGCCGTTCGAGTGGTTTCGTAATTTCACTGAGCGGTGGTGCAGACTCGTCGACTACCGCTGTTTTGGTGGCGACGATGGTGACACTCGGCGTTCGAGAAATCGGGAAAGAAGCATTCCTCGCGAAGCTTCCCCCGACTCCAACACTGTCAGAAGACGGCACCGATGCGGACATCGTCCGTGCGCTGCTCATGTGCGTCTACCAAGCGACAGAGAACAGCTCTGATGTCACGCGGACTGCCGCACGGGAGCTAAGCAGGGCGATCGGAGCGGAATTTGCAGAGCTGGAGATCGGCGATCTCGTACACACCTACATCTCTAAGATCGAGCACGTGCTTGGTCGGGAGCTCGCCTGGAATCGTGATGATCTCGCGCTACAAAACATTCAAGCAAGGGTCCGAGCACCGGGTGTTTGGTTGCTTGCCAACCTCAGGAACGCGTTATTGCTCGTCACGAGCAACAGGTCGGAAGCGGCGGTCGGATATTCGACGATGGACGGCGACACCGCGGGCTCGATCAGTCCGCTCGGCGGAATCGACAAGGCATTTATCAGGAAGTGGCTGGTTTGGATGGAACGGCACGGAGCTTGCGGGTTGTCCCCTCTCCCTGCGCTTTCGTATGTGACCGCTCAGCAGCCGACCGCTGAGCTTCGCCCTCCGGGAAGCAAGCAGACTGACGAGGGCGACCTCATGCCCTATGAGCTTCTCGACGAAATCGAGCGGGCAGCGCTGCTCGATCGGCTCTCTCCTCTCGAGATTTTTCAGCGGATTCGTGCGTCCGAGGTCCCCTATTCCAACCAGGATCTGTGCACCTGGATCACGCGGTTTTTCACTCTCTGGTGCAGAAACCAATGGAAACGGGAACGTTATGCCCCGTCGTTTCATCTGGATAGTGAAAGCCTCGACCCGAAAACCTGGTGCCGGTTCCCAATTCTCTCCGGAGGGTATCGTCGAGAGCTCGACGAGCTGAAGCGGTACGTCGATTCGCAGGCCGACCCGAGAAGCTGAAACGAGGAGCAAACGGATGCCCGGTGAGAAACAACGAGCGATTTTCGGAGGGAGCTTCAACCCGCCCGCGAACCACCATCTCGAGATCGCGCGCGAGCTTGCAAAGCACTTCGATGAGCTGATCGTCGTCCCCTGCGGGCCTCGGCCCGACAAACCGGGAACCGACGACATTCCGTCCGTCTATCGTGCTGCGATGGTGGACATGGCGTTTCGCGACGTCCCGAAAGTAATTGTCGACCTGTTCGACCTCGAGAGCGAGGAGTTCACTCGCACAGAAGACTTAGACAGGCGCTACTCGAAAGACGGCGTTCCATGGCACGTGGTGGGCGCAGATCTCGTTGCGGGAGGAGCAAACGGTACTTCCCAGATCCAGCAGAGCTGGCGTAACGGGCGCAATCTCTGGAATCAGGCGCATTTCGCCGTCTTCACACGGCCGAGCTACCATCTCGATCCGAGCGACCTTCCGCCCAATCATCGCCTTTTCGAGCTGCAAGAGGTCGGTTCCAGCGCGGAGATTCGTGACAAGCTGTTTCGCATGCAGCCGGTGAAAGACCTTCTTCCGGAGCAGGTCGCTCAGTACATTCAACGCCACAATCTTTACCGCGGCATCAAGCTTGCCGCGAAGGTCACGACACGCTTTCCGAAACCGAACGTCGAGCTCATCGTTGATGAGCGGAACCCCGAAGCACTGAAACTCGCCAAATACTTCCCGAAACGCTCATCTGAAAACCCCGACCTGTTCGTAGTCATCGGGGGCGATGGGATGATGCTCCGCTCAATCCGTCAGTTCTGGCGCAAACGAATCCCGTTCTACGGTATCAACGCCGGACATACGGGCTTTCTGCTCAACCAGCCTCGCAATACGGCAACGTCACTCGGCGAGAGAGACTTAGTGCTCCATCACCTTCCCCTCCTCTGGGTGGAAACCGAGACGGTTGACGGTGAGATTCACACCGGGTTGGCTTTCAACGATGCCTGGGTGGAGCGAGCCACGGGTCAATCCGCATGGATCTCCGTTTCGGTCAACGGAAAGCTGCGAATCGACAGGCTCATCTCAGACGGCGTGCTGGTCGCAACGGCATCGGGCTCCGCTGCTTACGCGCGAGCGATGGGCGGCGCGCCGATTCCCTTCAACACACCGGTGCTCCTGCTCGTTGGATCGAACGTGTTTCGCCCGGATTGGAAATTTTCTGTGCTCCCAATTGACAGCACGGTCGAGTTTGTTTCGCTCGACCCAAAGAAGCGCCCGCTCAGTGGATTCTTAGATGGTGAGTCGCTCGGTGAGGTGAAATCCATGCGGATTCGGCTCAGCCGCTCTGCGGGCGTCGAGCTCGCCTTCGATCCGGAATTTGATCCAGCCGAAAAGCTCGCTCACCTACAGTTCCCACAGATTTAGCTGCAAAGCCCTACATTGCCGCTTGAACGGGCGCGAACGACGCCGCAGGAGTGAGATACGTTTCAAGGACCGGCAGCACCCGCTCTACAGCACCGGAGCTGCGCTTCCACACCGCGAAGGCCTGTGCGCCGCGAAGCAGGCACTCGTCCGGGTGCTCTGCGAGCCGAACTATCGAGCTGACAAGCTCCGTTTCATTCTCGACACGGATCAACCCTCCCGCGGAGGAAAGCTCTTCGACCGCGTCTGCGACGTTCGAAGTGTGAGGTCCCATGAGAACCGGCTCGCGAAACGCTGCGGGTTCGAATGGATTATGGCCGCCGATATCCACGAGCGAGCCTCCGACAAACGCAAAAGAAGCAATCGAATAAGCTCGAGCGAGCTCACCGATTGTATCGAGCAGAACGACAGTATTGCGTCCAGCAGGCTTCCCATCACTGCGTCGATGATACGCGATCCCGCGGTCTCGAAGCATCCGCGCCACCTTTTCGAAACGTTCCGGATGTCGGGGAGCAATAATCATCTGCAGCCCCGGAACCGTCTTCAACGCCTGCTGATACGCTCGGATGACAGTCTCGTCTTCACCGGATCTCACCGAACCGGCAACAAAACACGGCCGATTCGGATCAATGCCGACCAGATCCGCAAATTCCGTTCGCTCAGACGCTGAAGGCGTTGCGCTGCTATGAGAGTATTTGGTCGAACCGCAAACGGTTACCCGTTCGGGTTCGGCGCCGATCACGATAAACCGCTCTGCATCGGTCGATGTTTGCACGAGGATTTGGCGAAGGCTGCGCAGAACAGGACGGAAAAACGCTCGGGCGCGGGTGTACTGCGGATAGCTGTAAGAAGAGATTCTCCCATTGACGAGCAGCACCGGAATGTTCAGCTCGCGAGCGCTGAAAAGGAAGTTCGGCCAGAGCTCGGTCTCGGCAAGCACGACCACCTTGGGCTTCACCCGATTCAGGACCCGGCGCGCGTATTTCGGATGATCGAGAGGGAAAAGCAGGACGCTATCGCCGAGCCTCCGTTTTTGAGCTTCGTCCCGACCGGTAAGCGACGTTGTGGTAACCAAGATATGCACGGCGGGAAAGCGCTTCCTGACTTCCGAGAGGAGCGGCGCAAGACCGTTGATCTCCCCGACCGATGCCCCGTGAAACCAGATGACATCCTGTGTCTGCCAGGACGAATCAAGCCATCCGCCGAGCCCGCGGCGTTCTTCGAGCGAACGTCTCCAGCGTCCGTCGAACACTGCTCGAAGAAAGAGAAACGGAATCAGAACGGTGCCTACTGCGCTGCTCAACAATCTGACGAACATTTCCACTTCTCCAACTCCGTTCGATCCAAACTTCTGATCGGCCCAAACCTCAGATCGACAATTCCGAGCCCGCCTAAGCCGCGCCCCCGGCAGATAACTGGCGGGACTCCGTCTCCGCCTGCTGAAACTGCAAACGATGCAGCTTCGAGTACTCTCCATTCGCAGCAAGCAGCTCCTCGTGCGAGCCGAGCTCGACCAGGCGACCCTGTTTCAAGACTGCAATGCGATTCGCCTTACGAATCGTCGACAATCGATGCGCAATGACGAGCGTTGTTCGATTCTCCATCAGACGATCGATCGCCCGCTGCACCAGATGTTCCGATTCGCTGTCGAGGCTCGCTGTCGCTTCGTCAAGGATGAGGATTGGGGCATTCTTCAGAAGCGCCCGAGCGATCGCGATTCGGGCCCGCTCGCCGCCTGACAGCCGAAGACCCTGCTCTCCGATCTGGGTGTCGTATCCTTCGGGCAGCCGCTCGATAAAAGTATGAGCATTGGCCGCCTTCGCCGCCTCGATGATCTGCTCACGCGAAGCGGTGCCGTCACCATACGCGATGTTATCGTACACGGTCTGATTGAAAAGGAACGTGTGCTGATTGACAATTGACATGGAGCTTCGCAGTGACGCGAGCGTATATTCGCGGATGTCCGAGCCGGCAATACGTATTTCCCCGGAGGTCGGATCATAGAACCGCGGCAGCAGGCTGATGACGGTTGATTTGCCTCCCCCTGACATCCCTACGAGCGCGACGGTCTCTCCCGACGACACCTTCAGCGAAAAATCGTGCAACGCATAGGGGCGCTGCTTCGCATCATCGAGCGAAACGATTGCTTCAGTACCGCTTCGCTCCGTGCTCGGATATTGAAACGAGACGTGCCGGTATTCAATTTCGGGTCGGTCCGCGACAAGCGGACGTGCGCCAGGAAGGTCCTGAATCTCCGGAACGGTGTCGAGCAGCTCAAAGATCCGCTCTGCCGCGGCTACACCGGCCTGAGTGATCGTGTTCATCCGGCCGAGCTTTTTCAGTGGCTCGTACATCAAAAACATCGATGTAATGAACGCAATGAAATCACCCTGAGTTCGCACACCCGAGATGACACTGAACCCGCCGTACAGAATCACCGCCGCAATTGCCAAGCTGGCGAGCACTTCATTGGTCGGCCCGGCGAACGCGCCGTATTTCTCCGCCCGCTTGAACGTGTCAGTAATCTTCTCGTTCTCTTCTTTGAACCGCTGATATTCGTGGTCCTCGCGCGCGAACGCCTGCACCACCCGATGACCGACAATCATCTCCTGCAAAAGCGCTGTCAGCCCACCGAAACGGTCCTGCCCCATCCGGCTAAACCGTCGCACTTTCTTGCCGAAGCGCATCACAGGATAGATCCCCAACGGGAAACCGATGAAAGCGATCAGCCCGAGCACGGGGTCGAGATAGATTGCCATTCCCGCCAGCGCCGCAATACGCACGCTGTCGCGCAGTATCGACCCTGCTGCATCGGTCAACGCGGACCGAACCAGCAAAGTGTCATTGGTCATCCGACTGACGAGCGCTCCGCTGGTCTCTCGAGAGTAAAACGATGTGCTGAGACGCAGCAGATGTTGCCCGATCTCGTTCCGCAAATCCCGAACGATGCTGAGGCCGACGCTCGCAATTAAGTATCGTTCGAGAAAGCCGAACAGCCCTCTGATCACGGCAAATCCCAGGATCAGATAAACGAGGTTCCACAACATTCCTTCATTGCGTGCACCGAAGATGTCATCAAGCACACGCTTGAGAATGTAAGGAACGGCACCGTCCGTCGCCCCGTAAAGCGACATCGCAAGCAAGGCAAGGAGAAACTGTCCCCGGTACGGCCGGAGATAGCTCAGTAAGCGGCGATAGACATTCACCCCGGAGACCTTGGCTTTCTCTCTCGTCATTGCTCTCCCTTCGGGCGGTACACGCGTGATTGGCGAGTGTATTTCTCGCCCGCGATCTCAACGATGATCTCTGCAGTCCGCTGAGCGGCACTGCATTCGGCCTTGCGGCCGAAGCGAAGGCGGTCACCGACGATCTTCAGATCCTTCCGCATTCGCTTCTCATATGCCGGATCGCCCAAGAAGCGTTCAAGCTCCATCGCCAAACGTTCCGGAGTCACCTCATCCTGCAAGAGCTCGGGCACTACAGGCTTTCCGGCTATCAGATTGGGCATTGCAAAGTGCCGCACTCCGCGGACGAGCTTTCTCGCGATAAAATGCGAAACCGGCGATAAGCGATAGACAACGAGAAACGGATTCTCCGCCAGCGCCGCTTCAACCGTTGCGGTTCCAGACGCTACGATTGACGCGCGAGCAACGCTGAGCACTTCTCGAGCCTGCCCCGAGGAGAGCGCCAGATCCGGCACGCCTCGGGTTCTTTCGGCGAAGAAGTCTTTCGTGAGGGTCGACGCCACCGGAATGATCGCTTGAAAATTCGGACGGACCCTGCGGAGCTGCTCGTAGGCGCCAAGAAGCGGCGGGAGAAGCATTTCCGCTTCGGCCTTCCTACTTCCCGGGAGGAGCGCGAGCACTGGGCGATTCGGATCGAGCCCGAGACTTCGCAAAAACTCTCCCCTGTCGAATGCAAGCGGCGCGCGGTCAAGAAACGGATGCCCGACATACTCCGCATCAACGCCGTAGCGTTGGAAATAGCTCTCTTCAAAAGGGAAGATCGGAGCGACCTTCCGCACCGAGCGCCGAATAGCTTTGATTCGCCCGCTCCTCCACGCCCAGAGCTGGGGAGTGATGAAATACAAGATCGGAAACCCGCTCCGCTTGAGCGCTCGAGCAAGACGCAGATTGAAATCAGGGAAGTCGATAAGCACGACGACATCGGGTTTCCGTTCGCGCGCGATCCGGATCAGCTCTCGATATGCAGCGTAGATCTTCCGCAAGCTTCCGACGACCTCGGTGAGCCCCATGACGGCGGCAGCCGATTCAGAATCGATCACCGTCTCCATGCCTGCAGCTCGCAAAGCCGACCCTCCCATCCCGAAGACCCGTGCATCCGCGCGAGACTTCAAGAGGCTGCGAACGACCGCCGCACCATGCTCGTCGCTTGACGCCTCACCGGAGACCAACATCACGGAGATCCCTTCCCGCCGACCTTCGAGCACCTGAAAAGGCCGCTTTTGAATCAGGCTTGCGTTGCGAGTCACTGATTGCCGAGCTCCATATCGAATCCTGCTGCAGCCTGAAGAACGAGCTCGTCAGCATTGAAGCTCTCGCTCGATTCTTGAAAAGCGGCCCGAATGCGGTCAGCAAGCTCGAGCGCCCTCAATCCATCAACACCGCTGACAGCCGGAGGAGTTCGAGTGGCGACACAATCAAGAAACGATTCGATCTGGTCGAAAAGCGCGTCTCTTTCTTCGACGTTGTGTTCCTCAACCGCAATCTGCGGCATTTTGCCAGGCTCGACGGCGCCCGACTTCGTGTACATTTTCAGCTTCTTATTGCCGTAATCCAGGGAGATATAAACGTCCGGCTGAAAGATCCGAACGCTCCGCTCAGACTTGAAAGAGACTCGGCTCGCAGTCACGTTTGCCACTGCGCCGCCTTCGAAAGTAAGCCGCGCGTTAGCGATATCGACGTTCTTCGTCAGCACAGGAACCCCGACCGCGTCGACCTTCAGAAGCGGTCGCCCGACCAAGTGTGCAATAATGTCGATGTCGTGAATCATCAGATCGAGCACGACGTCCACGTCGTGGCCTCGGCCCGCAAACGGCGAGATTCGGCGAGCTTCGAAAAATCGAGGACGGGTCAGCAGCTTCTGCATGGCGCGAAACGCCGGATTGAAGCGTTCCAGGTGACCCACCTGCAAGATTCTGCCGTTCTGCCGCGCGATATCGATAAGCTCCCTCGCCTGCGCGCTCGAGGTCGCAATCGGCTTTTCCACGAGAACGTCTACGCCATGGGACAACAGCCATGATGAGATTTCGAAGTGCGCCATCGTATCGGCTGAGATGCTCGCGCACTGGACGCCGAGCGCGGGTAACTCACGATAATCACTGAGCGCCTTTGTCCCGAGACGGGACGCAACCTTCTCAGCCTGCTCTTTGGAGATATCGACTACGGCGCAAAGCTCCGCCTTGTCCGAGCGCTGATATTTCTCTGCATGAAAGCTTCCGAGATAGCCGACACCGACGACTGCTGTCTTAATCACAAGGCCCCCTAAGGATTTCGCCTGAAAGAATCGAGGAAATGAAAACTACGCGTCGAATGCCACCTCCAGCCGTAGCCCACAGGGGCTATCGCGAAAGCGTTGAATTCGGCGGAAGGAAGATACCCTAAAAACCGCATAAATGGAATTATGTCATATCTCCATGCGCCAATCCCCAGCGAGCGGCCGAGAATATTGAAAACACCCACGTATTTCTTGGGGTTAGCTCGTTTTTGTGGGCTCTGTGGGTCCGGTTGCGACAATGAGATCCTTCTCTTGAGAGCGCATCGGCCTTTTATGGTCGGCGCTTTCACTCTGCCCCGTGTCGACTGGATTCGCCCTATACTTCGAAGGTGCGGCCCGATTCGAGACCGATACGCGCGAGAACCAAGAGAACCGTGGACTTCGCCCGCTGAAGGCGCCGGGCAGGCGGCGTGCACGAAGCCCGTGCCACACAATTCGTCACAAGTTTGACAATGGGCACTTTAGTATAGTAAAGCGCCGCATGCCAAGCTTTCCGAGCAGCCTGCACAGAGATCTGATTGAGACACTCGCCGGTCTCAAGGACGAACGTCAGCTCGCTCGATTCCTTCGGGACCTTCTCACCGACGCCGAGCTCGATGACATTGCGAAACGTTGGCAGGCAGTCCGTCTGCTGAACAACGGTGAGTCATACCGAGCGATCATCGAGCAAACTGGGCTCAGCTCGACAACGGTCGCCAGAATCTCGAAATGGCTTCAGACCGGGACTGGCGGCTACCGCCAAGCCCTCAAGTCTCGCGCGAAGTAGCGGCGGCGGACGACGCGCACCACTTCGCAACTTCACATGCTGGATCGGTAGACGAATTGCGGACCACTGGACGTAAGCCAACTTACGCCCAGTTCCTGGTCCCCCCAAACGTTTTCCTTGAGGGTTATTCCAGTGCGCCCAGTGATCAAGGTAGCGCTCACGTCGGGTCGGATTCAGAGCGCCGTTGCCGAGCTCCTCGAGAAGGCCGGGCTGAAGCTCGACTTCGGCTCGAACGGCCGGATTCTTCTGCCGCGCGTGATCGGCGACGATCGCTTCGAATTCGCCGTGGTCCGCTCCAAGGACGCGGCGAGGCTTCTCAAAGAAGGGGCGTTCGATGCCGCGTTCCTCGGGCAGGACATGCTCGCGGAAGTGCGAGCGCTCGACGCCGTGCAAGTGCTTCTCGATACCGAACGGG
This sequence comes from Bdellovibrionota bacterium, assembly GCA_046328905.1. Classification (GTDB taxonomy): domain Bacteria; phylum Bdellovibrionota_C; class UBA2361; order SZUA-149; family CAZDWZ01; genus JAXLVP01. The sequence continues at coordinate 50,637 of JAXLVP010000001.1, read as the reverse complement.
ACCGAGTCAACCTCGTGCTCGCGGTCCGGGAGTGCGATAGCTTTCGAGTGCTCCGCGGACTCGAGGGCGAACCGATGTCCTCCTTGCCGATCGCGACGAAGTACACCAACCTCGTCGCTGACTGGCTGGCCGAGCGGCCCACTCCGTTCCCGGCAACCATCGTCCCCGTCGAAGGCTCCGTCGAGGTCTTCGCACACATCCTCGAAGGAGGCATCGTCGACGTCGTCTCCTCCGGAGAGACCCTCCGCACCAACGGGCTGGTGCCCGTGAACACACTTCGTGCATCTTCGACGGTTCTCGCCGCGAACCGCGGGCGGATGTCTTCCGATCCCGAGCGGAGCAAGTCTCTCGAGGACCTCGTATTCGCGCTTTCCGGCGTGATCGAGGGTTCGAAGCGGCAGGAGCTTTCCGTGAACGTGACTCGCGAGACGGAGCCCGCTGTAGTCCGGATCCTGGAGGCGTACGCCATGCGCAGCGTGAATCGAATTCCAACCGCGAACGGAGACAGCGCTACTCTGCGCATCGCGGTCCCGATTCGCGACAAGTTCACGGTTCTCCGTCAGGTGCGCGAGGCCGGAGCCACGGATCCCATGATCGTGGACGTGCAGTTCCTCGCGTGACCCAGTCAGCGACCGTGACACACTCCCGGCGCCCGGTTTTGAAACGGGGGCCGGGACTGTGTCACATACCCGCATACCGGTCGCGGTTTTATTCGCTTCGCAGGGTAATATTGTATATACGCGTCGCTCGAAAATTGCGGCCCAGCCCACCGTGCAGCAACTCTCTGCGGCAAGGTGGTCCCATCTGCTAGGAAATTGTATTGTATTCTGGCCACTTCCGTCTCTGCTGATAAAAGCTGTATCAGTTTGTCGAACAGGCATAATGAATGAACAAACTCATCCATGAAGAAAGTGCTTAAAATCGTCGTGTTCCTGGTTCTCGTCTCTGCTGTCGCGGTGGCACTCCTGCTCTGGAACATCAATCCGGTTCTCTCTACGTTCAAGCCGCAGATCGAACAGCGGATGTCTGATGCTGCCCACCGGCCGGTGACTATCGGAGAGCTTTCTCTGAAGCTCTACCCTTTCGCCGTCAGCGTTTCAGATGTTGTGCTTCAAGCTTCGAAGCCGGAAAGCGGCGCCTCGACTCGAATCAAAACCCTCGTGCTCGCCACCAAGTTGATGCCGCTCCTCCATAAAGAGCTGCAGGTCACCGAGGTCGGCATCGAAGGTGCCGACATTGCTCTCTCCCGAACATCGGACGGCCAGATCGAGCTGAGCGGCGCTCCTCTCGGCGCAACGAAAACGACCTCGCCTGACACGGAACCCGCTCCTGAGAAGTCCGGCGGACCCATCCAGCTCGAAGTGAAGAGCGCCTGGGTCAAAGGCTCGAGGATTTCATTCACCGACCATAAAGTGTCGCCGCCACAAGTTCTGGTTCTGGACGATCTGACAGCTGATCTGAAGGACATCACGACGAGCGGGGTTTCAAAGCTCCAAGTAACCAGCTCGTTCTTCGGCACGGAAAAGAACAACCTCACACTTTCCGGTGCCGCCTCAGTTGCGGGCGGTGCGCCGAACGCTGACCTCGAGCTGGACGCGAGAGCTCTGGACTTCAACCGGCTAAGCGCGCTCGCGGCGGCGTACGGCGGCTCGAATAAAGACGTTCAGCTCGCGCAACAGGGCAATCTGAAGGCCAGCATCAAGCTGTCGACCGGCGGCATACAGATCAGCGGGAAGTTCGACGGTTCAAAAGCGTCGCTTGCCTACGGACAGCTTTTTCAAAAAGCGGCGGACATTCCGTTTACTGTCGAGACCAGTGGGCAAGCGTTCTTGCAAGGCGGCGTCGATCTGTCTCAGCTTCACATCCGCATCGCCGATATGGACATCGATGTTCCCGTTTCCCTGCGTCCGAAAGGGCCGACGAAAGCGGTGCTCAAGACAAGCGCGCTGCCACTCGGCTCGATAGGTAAAGTGGTTCCGCTCGCACAGCCCTATCAGCTCACCGGGGCGCTGGATGCAAACTGCACAGTAAGTGTCCCCTCGCCCGGTTCGCCGCCACAGCTTGAAGGGACGGCGCAGGTGAAAGGGCTCGGTGCTCATGTGCCGGGCGATACGCCGCTCACCCTCAGCAACATCAACACGACGGTCAAATCGACGCCGAAAGGTTTCACGCTCGAGCCGACCTCGCTTCCGATCTTTGGCGGTAACATCACCGTTCAGGGAAGTCTTGTCGACGGAAGCGCTTTGGACGCACAGGTCCAGGGTCAGAAACTCGACCTGGCGCAGCTCGCTGCGTTCGCGAAGAGCAAAGTTGGGCTGACTGGATCACTGGATTCGATGAATCTGTCGGTCAAAGGCCCGATGAAAGAGTTGAGCGAGCGCGCAAACGGAGCCCTACAGGCGACAGCGTCGAACGGAGTCATCGAGGGCTTCAACCTCCTCGGCGCCACGTTCGGGAAGCTTGGGTCGCTTCCGGTGATCGGTCCCGTCATTCAATCGATCATACCTGAGAAGTACCGCCCACTGCTGCAAGCTAACTCGACCGCGTTCTCCCATCTCGATCTGAAAGCCACCTTCGCCGGAAAGTCTGTTTCGCTGACCTCGATCACCCTTCAGCACGAGCTGTATTTGGTCGACGGCCAGGGATCCATCGCTCAGAACGGTGACATGGAGATCACTGCGAAGCTGCGATTCACACCGCAGCTGGTCCAAGATCTGGTCGCCAAAGAGAAGAAGCTCTCACTGCTGCTCGACAAGGATCAAAATATCGTGGTACCGCTCATCCTCCGGCGAACAAATGGGAAATTTTTGGTCTTGCCGGATGTAACCGATCTCGCTAAACGCGCGGTGAACAATTCCGCGACCGACGCAGTGACGCAAAAGCTCGATAAAGTAGCGCCCGGCCTTGGCGGCGCATTAAAATCATTATTCAAATAACTCTATGACAGTCAGTTTGGGATCCAGTATCGGAAGTGAATCGGCCAATCGAAAGCTGGACCAGCTTCGCGAATACTTCGCAAAACAACCTCCGGTCGCACAGCCGAAAAAGTCCGAAAGCAATCTCGCCGACAACATCTTCTTGGCCGAAGCACTGTTTGCTCGTGCACCAAGCGATTATCTCGAATCGTCAACGGTCGATGAGCTGGGAAAGATCGCGATCGACTGCGGCACGTTTTATCGAGACCATCTTTCTTCCGGAAAGCAATTCTCGGTCGCCGTCCGCAGCTCCGCGGTCGGTTCGTGGGCGATACTGACGGCAATGACGGATCGTCCGTTTATCGTCGATACCCTGACTGAGCTGCTGCGCGTCAATCGCCTCCAACATAATGTCCTGCTCCATCCGATCTTGCGCCACGACGACGGACGCCTCACCTCGCTCACGTATTTCGAAGTCGAAGGCAACGACGATCCAGCCCTCTTTGCACAGATCCAGAAAGAGATCGACGAGCGGTTCACGGCGCTGCTTTTCATTTCGGACGATTTCAAAAGCATGGTGGGAGAGGTCGAGAGCGCTGCCGCGCAGCTCGTCGAAGCATCTTCAAACGGAAAATCGGCCGAGGCCGATACTGCCGAAGCGGCCGCACTTTTGAAGTGGCTTGCGGACGGCGGATTCGTTTTCCTAGGAGCCCAGCGCTTTTCGAGCTCTGGTGCCAAGAAGGGTTTCGCCGCGGATCCCAAGAAGGCATTCGGCCTCTTCCGCTCGGGCAACCCCACCTACAGTGCCGATGCCCTAGACTTCGAGAAACAGATTGCGTTTCACGCGGACCAACAGTCGGCCGTTTACTTCGCCAAAAGTCTCACCGAGAGTCCCGTCCACCGATACGGGAGAATGGACGCAGTGACAGTTCGGCTGCCCGGCGCACAACCGAGTTATCTCGCGCTCGTGGGTCTGTTGACTTCAAAAGCGGTTGCACAGGAAGCCGCGTCTGTCCCGCTGATCCGGAAGAAGCTCCAGAAGATCCTCGAGCTCGAAGGCCTGCCGCCGAATTCGCACGACTACAAAGAGATCGTTTCGATCGTAGACAGTTTGCCGAAGTCCGAAGTGCTTCAGTATCCCGTCGAGATTCTCAAACGAGACATCGACCTCATCTCGACCATCCAGGGCCGCTCCGAGCTTAAGGTCCGTTCGTTCGTCGATCCGCTGAAGCGACTCATCTCAATCCTCGCAGTTATGCCGCGAGAACGGTATTCCGCTGGAGCGCGACAGCAGATTATGGTGCGGATGGAGAAGATCTTCGGCACCTCGAACGGTTCGACCGAATTTCACACGACAACTACGGACTACCCGCTCTATGTACTCCACCTCCTCCTCCCCAATCCGGAGGTTCCGGTTGCTGCTCCATCGGTAGAGCAGCTTGAAGAGGCGGTCAACGAAGTCATCCTGACGTGGGAAGACGTGCTCATCCGCGAGTTCGCCGACTCGGGAGAGGAGTTGCATGCGGGTCGGCTCGTTGCGCATTACTCACGAGTGTTGCCCCAGTGGTACAAGGCGGCCATTCAACCGGCCGAGGCGCGCTACGACATTCAAACCCTTGATTCACTTTCTGCTGAGCACCCGCTCGAAGCGAGCCTCGAGGCCTCCACCGAAGGCTCCGGCAGCGGCCTGTACGACCTCAAGCTTTATAAACAGGGCGAGAGCCTGACCCTCAGCGCGATTCTTCCGTATCTCGAGAACATCGGATTCAATATCGTCCACGAAACTGTGACTCAGGTTACCACGCGGTCCGGTTTGAGCGCCGCTCTCTATAAGCTTCAGATTCGCACCAAAAGCGGGCGACTGATCGATCTCGATCGCGCAGAGGAGATCCTCCTCCCGGGCCTCAAACTGGTGCTCAGCCGCCAAGCTGACAATGATCGCCTGAATGAGCTCATGCTCTTTCCCGGCCTGGGATACCGTGAGGTCGCAATACTGCGCGTCCTGACGCACTATCTCTGGCAGATCAAAGCGAGCACTTCGGATCAAGCAATCGTTGCGGCGCTCGTCGACAATCCGACCGTCGCGTCGAAGGTCGTTCAATTCTTCCTGACGAAGTTCGACCCTGATCAGTTCGCCGGCAATCCTTCCGCCCGGGCAGCGCAGCTCGAAACGATCCGGGAAGAATTTGCCGCCGAGCTGAAAAGTGTTTCACAGCTCATTCACGATCGAACGCTTCGACGTCTTCTCAATGTGATTGACGCCACCGTGCGCACGAACTTCTTCCGCGTCACCGAGGAGACCCGGATCTGTTTGAAGATCGATTGTCAGAAGATCGAGCGGATGCCTCTTCCCCGGCCGTTTTTCGAGATCTTCGTCAATGCGCCCGACTTCGAAGGGGTGCATCTGCGTGGTGGAAAAGTTGCCCGCGGTGGAATCCGCTGGAGCGATCGCGAGGACGATTATCGGACCGAAGTCCTCGGTCTGATGAAGACCCAGATGGTCAAGAATTCGATCATCATCCCGGTCGGAGCAAAGGGCGGCTTCGTGCTCAAGCACCGCCCGGCTCCCGGACCGGAGCTTTCACAGGCGGTAAAGCGTTGCTATACCCGCTTCATTCGATCGCTTCTGGAAGTCACCGACAATCGCGTCGGCGATCAAGTGGTCGGCCCCGCTCGCTGCGTGGTGTATGACGCCGAGGATCCCTACTTCGTGGTGGCCGCTGACCGTGGAACCGCGACATTCAGCGATACCGCGAACGAGCTTGCGGTCACGGAGTTCCAGTTCTGGCTCGGCGATGCATTCGCCTCGGGTGGGAGCAACGGGTACGATCACAAGAAGCTGGCCATCACCTCACGAGGGGTGTGGGAAGCCGTCTGCCGTCACTTCCGTGAAATTGGAATCGATCCCGAGCAACAGGAGTTCACGGCGGTCGGAATCGGCGACATGTCCGGCGACGTGTTCGGCAACGGGCTGCTCCGCAGTCGGAAAGCGAAGCTGCTCGCAGCGTTTGACCATCGCCACATCTTCATCGATCCCAATCCGGATCCCGAGACTTCCTTCGAAGAACGACTGCGCATGTTCAATCTCCCTCAATCGAGCTGGGCAGATTACGACGCGAAGCTGATCAGCACCGGCGGGGGCGTGTTCCCGCGCTCGCAAAAGGAGATTCCGCTCTCTCCCGAAGCGCAGCAAGCCTTGGGCATTCAGCAGAACGTCCTATCGGGCCAGGAGCTCATTCGCGCTATTCTTCGGGCGCCGGTTGATCTGCTTTGGAACGGTGGAATCGGCACCTATTTCAAGTCCGCCGAAGAGGACGATTTGGCGGTCGGCGACCGGACAAACGACGAGGTTCGTGTCGATGCTCGTGAGCTTCGCGCCAAGGTGGTCGGCGAAGGAGGCAACCTAGGTTTCACACAACGCGCGCGAATCGAGTATTCGAAGATCGGCGGCCACATCAACACTGATGCTGTTGATAACTCCGGCGGGGTAAATTGCTCCGACCTCGAAGTGAACCTCAAGATCCTACTCAGCGCTCCCGTAGCTCGCGGCGAGCTCACCCCGGACGAGAGGAACAAAGTCCTCACGTCGTATGCAGAAGAGGTCTGTCAAAAGGTGGTCGCGCGCAACCGATCACAGAGCCGCGCTCTGAGCCTCGGTGTGCGCCGAAGCCGGAAACATCTCGGCTTTATCAAGACCTTTATGCATACCCTCGAGTCGGATGGTTTGCTTGATCGTAAATCTGAGTTTCTTCCGGACGACGAAACGTTGAACCACCGGATCCAGCTGAAAGCCGGCCTGACACGTCCCGAGCTCGCAGTGCTCGTGGGCTACGGCAAGATGTCGCTCTTTCATCTGATTATCAACTCGACGCTTCCCGAAGACCCCTTCCTCCAGCGGTATCTGTTCAATTACTTTCCGAAAGCCGCTTGCGAGCGCTTTCCTGAAGACATCGTCCGGCATCCGCTGCGCCGTGAGATTGTCGCTACCGAAATCGCAAACGCCGTCGTCGAACGGATGGGAGCGACGTTCGTGCATCGCGCGGCCGAGGAAAGCGGCGTTTCTAAGCTGTCCGTCATTCGAGCATATTTGGCTGCCGACGCGATCGTGAACGCCGACCACCTGACCGCAGAGCTCGAAGTGCTCGACAAACCGAATGCGACACGTCAGCATCTGCTCGCCCTTCTCCGGCTCATGTCGGCCATCGACAACATGACTCGCTGGATTCTCGACCATCGGCCGGACGTTCCCGTGCTTGGTGACGTTGTTGCACGATACGGCCCATCGTTCGAGCTTCTCGTTCAACAGACCGATGCTCTAGCGACGCAAGCTGAGCGCAACCGCTTTCGAGAGTCGTGTAAGCAGCTCATCGTTAGTGGGGTGCCGAAGGATCTCGCGTACGCTGTGACATCGCTCTCGTATACGACGGTGTATCTCGATATCATTGAGATATCCATACTGTCCGGCGCACCCGTGCTCGAGGTCGCAAAGCTCTTCTCCAATCTGTATGTAGCTCTCCATATCCGTCCTCTGCTCGAGCAGACTGCGGATCTGGAAGCAACCGACCGCTGGGAAGAGTCTGCAATCACCACTCTTACGGCTGACGTGCGGCGCGCAATGGCGAAAGTCGCGCTGGCGATCATCCAAACGAAGGGCGGTGCAGATCTCGGCGGAATGGAGGCGTTCCTAGAATCACGAAAGGAGATCATTGCGCGTTTCCATGCGACGTATCAGGAGTTCAGCGGGCGCCAACTCAGCGTCCCTGCCCTTCTCATTTTGACGAATCAGCTTTTTGCCCTGTCGCGTATGTGACGCAAGCCCAATGGCTTTTAACATTCTGATGTTCAATCAGAGTTGGCTCGCTCCCGAGCTTGCCGCTCTCGGACATCGAGTTGTGACGGTGGGGCGGAACACGCCCCACCTCGATTTCAACTTTCAGGATGCAGAAGTCGCGGCGGCTGACATCATCAGGCATCTTCCTGACGGATTCTCACCGGACCGAATCGTCTATCACGACGACAGTGGAACTCCATGGGTCGTTGATCTCGAGTCGCTCGACATCCCGAAGATCTTCTATTCGATAGACACGCATCACCACCATCAGTGGCATGTGCTGTATGCGGCGATCTTCGAGCGAGTCCTCGTCGCGCAATCGAGCTATCTTTCAGCATTCGGAAACAACTCGGGCGCAGTGTTCTGGTTTCCCCCATGGGCGCCAATCACCCTCGAGCCCGCGCCGCGGAAAACAATCGAGGTCTGCTTTCGGGGCACATTCGACCAGGCCCTGAATCCCCATCGGATTGAATTCTTCGACAAGCTTTCGGCTCTCATCCCCGGCGACTTCGGTCCGGGCGATTACACCAAAGCATACCCTCACGCGCGCATTGTCATTAACCAAGCCGTGAAAAATGACCTCAACTTTCGTGTCTTTGAGGCGATGATGTGCGGAGCATTGTTGATCACCCCGGCCGATACTGTCGGCCTGACCGATCTGTTCACTCCCGACGAGGATCTCGTGCTGTATCAATCGGGCTCGCCGGAGGACGCCGCCAAGCAGATTTGCCGGTTCCTCGACGACCCGAAGGAGTGCGAGCGTGTCGCCGAAAGCGGCCGGAAAAAGATTCTGACGCACCACACAAAGGAAATTCGAGCGCTCGAGCTTGAACAACATCTTCGTGCGCTCTCCGGTCGGACGCGAGCAGAAACGCTCCACCACTGCGCGGCCGAATCCTATCTCTTCTCGGTCTTTGTTGCTCATCAGAAGAGCGACATCGCTCTGCCGAAGATGCTCGGCGCTGCCGTCAGCAATCTGATTCGTAGCGTCGAGCTCAAGGAGCCGATACAGCTCGAACGCAGGCTCGGCTTTGCCCTCCTCCTGGGAAACAAGATTCGGGAATCGCGGCTCGGAGAGCTCGAGATTGATCTCTTTCGCGCGTTACGCGCCGAATATCCTGCTCAATTCGTCGTCGCGCTCGGGCTGATTGATGCGCAGCTTGCACTTGGAAACTTAGCCGAAGCACGCCGAACAGCGTCGGAGCTCGTCGAAGCACCCGATGAGCTCATCGCACAGGTGCCCGCGCTGATGAAACAGACTCGGGGAGACTTTTGGCGGTAAAGAGACGGGTCTGCCTTTAGCAGAAGGGAACGGATTCTTTCACTTGAGACTTCGCAGCTTGCATAACTGGAGTGAGCGAAGCCAGGAGCTCGTCAGGAACCGGGGAGATCTCACTCGCAACTTTCCGGGCGTTGTCAGTCAGACCTGCTTGCATCAGGTCCTCCAGATAGCTCAGCGTGAGAATGAGATCGGTAGGATAAGCCGAGCGCACACCCTGACTGAACTGAAGAAGGCGCTCGCGGTTCTCGAGAACCTCGAGATAGCATTTGCACAGAATAACACTCGCGCAAAAGTCCTCGTCCAGAACTTCGCCGCGTTCAGCGCTCTGAACTAAATTATCGCGCGCTGCTTCCAGTAGGACTCGGTGCTCAGGGAGTGCATTTCCCGACTCCAGCGAGCCGCTGGTGTCCCGATAGCTCCCAACGGCGTGGAGGTACGTTGACGCAGCTGCAAAATGGATGAGCGGTTTCGGCCTCCGCTCTAGGTTGAGGAGGAGCAGCTCGAGATCTCCGGCCCGCACAGCGGGAGAATGAAGCTGAAGCACCTTCTGTCGTCCCCGCGCCGCGATCTCCTCGCGCTCCTTTTCTTGAACGAGGTACTTGAGAATCAATGCGGTGGCTTCCTCGACATTTCCGTTCTCGTAGGTCACGAGATCTCTGCCATCCTCGAAAAGCTCATTCAGCCCGTCAGACGCTCTGGGCGTGACCAGGAGCGCCCCCGCCATGAGTGCCTCAAAAACACGGAAATTCAGATCGGTTCCCACGTTTTGATTCACCACGATCTGACTTCGGGGGTAAACGTCTTGGATCGGCCCGGCGGCGGCATCGACCGGTACATGCTTCGAAAGCTGCTCAAAGAACTCGACTCGCTTCGGATGAAGCTTCGGATCCATGGTTCCGCGGAAGCTCACGAGTATGTCGCGATCAGGCGCGGGTTCGAGCATGATCGGCGCCCAGAGCGGCAACCAGTGCAACCAGCCTCCGGCGCCGTCCGGGTTGTCAGCTGCAAACTCCGGAAGGAACGTAGGCTGGGCAACTGCCACCACATCAAAGAGCGCGGCAAAGCGCGTGTGCCAGTAAAGGTGGTGGTGTGCGTCTATTGAATAAAAGAGCGCAGGTATATCGATCGTCTCGAGCCCAAGGACGCTCACCGAATGGCTGTCGTCAAAGTATACGATGCGGTCGGGGACGAATCCCCCGGGTAGAGAAGCGATCAGATCGCGGATGTGCGTGAGGCGTGCAAATGGAACGTCATAGCTGGAGTGGGCCCATCCCGCAGTAAGAACTCGGTGTCCGAGTGCGCGCAGCTCAGGTGCGAACCACCCATGATTCAGAAGCAAGATCGAAAGCGAATCGTCTGAGGCACTCCCGGGATGCGAATCGTTTGGACCCATCGAGACCTATCGTGCGTGAACTGTTTCCTTCACCTCGGACTCGATTTTGGCGAGCAACTCGAGAGCGAGCTTGTGGTCCGGCTCGAAAAGGAGAATCTTCCTCAGCTCTTCGACCGCTTTATCCCGATCTCCGAGAGCGTACCGGCATCCGGCATACGCGTAGTTAATCGCAAGGTCGACGGGGTGGTGATCCAAGTACGTTTCGAGAGCCGAAGACGTCTCTTCCAGGCGGTTGAGAGCATAACCAAGCTGGATAATGCCATACACCGCACGTAGATTTTCGGGATTGGTCTTCAGCGCACGTTGAAAGAATGCCCAAGCCTCGTCATTCTTGCCGAGTTGGATGGCGCACAATCCTAGTCCGGCGAGCGCAGTGTCGAACTCCGGCGATTCACCGAGCGATCGTTTGAAATATACCTCGGCGTCAGACCAGGCTCCGCGTGCGGCAGAAACAGCGCCTCTGGCAGCGAGGACTCGGAAATTATACGGGGTTTGTCCCTCGAGCCTTACCAAAGTTTGCTCAGCCGCGTCGAGCTCTCCACGACATGCGACCGCCTCCGCCTTGATGATTTCTGCCATCATCCGGTGTTCCGGCGCCGCAGCGGGCGAAGCGAGTATCTCATCGGCGTTCGTAAGGACTTCGTCGAACATTCGTTGGCGCTTCAGCTCGTCGAGAGCGAGCAGCTTTGCTTCTATCGATTGGGCGGCCACAGAAGCAGCGACGGCCGGTCCGCTCGGCACCGCAGCCGGCGCAACGGGACGCGCGCTATCGGGACGTGCCGACTGTCGACGAGCAATAACCTGCTCCTCCGCAATTTTGGCCTTCAGCTCCTGCGCTTCGAGATGGTTCGGCTCGAGCTTCAGGATCCTATCCACCACGCCGTTGGCCAGAAAGAGTCGTCCACGGCGGAAGCTGCACCCTGCAAGACAATAAAGAATGTTGATGTTGTCAGCATCCGTTTTCAGAAACGCGCGCAGCGCCTGCTCCAGGTCTCTCAACCTCTCGAGCGAATACGCGGTGCGAACCAGGTGAAGGATCGATACCGCATCTGACGGATTCTGCTTCGCCGCCTGGAGATAAAGATTGAACGCTTCGTTCTTTTCACCTTTCTCCCAACGCACGGTTCCCAATCCGAGCAGTGAGCGCGTCTCCTTCGGATCCACCTTGATTGCTTGGCGGAAGAATTCCTCCGCCTGGTCGTATCGTTTCTCGTTGAGCGCAATGACTCCGCAGCTGCGATATGACCTTGCAAACCGAGGGGCCGCTTGAATACCCGCAAGGTATGCGCGTTTTGCGCCTTCGATGTCCCCCGCTTTCAACAGGCGGTCACCTTCGGTGCACTGTGCTTCCGCTGCCGCGAGATCTTGGATATCGATCTCCGGCTCTCCGACTACTGTGGGGATCAGGCCGACTGTTTTTCCTGCATCTCGCGCGCGGAGAGCCGCACGCTCAACTCCTGACTCAGCTTGCTCCGTTCCCGTTTTCGGTTGGATCCGCTGTTCCTGGATAAAGCTCCAGTCGAAATTGCCGCGCCCCTCGAGAACGCGCTTATACGTTTCCCCTGTGCCAATCGCTGTCCGATCCCAGGTAAACGTTCGTGCGTGCTCTCTGAGACCCGCCTTCGGCGGTGCATAATAGGCAGCCATGACCGAATTAAAAATGCTCTCAGGGTCATCCGGCCGGCAATAGTATGCAAAGTCTCCGAAGTAATCGCGCGCGGTTCCGTAGTCTGTCACGACGACGTTGGTTCCGAATTGAGCGGCTTCGATCGAAACAATGCCCGGAAGCTCGAGCCATCCCGGCAAGGCGTGGACCTTAGCAGCTTGAAACGCGCTCGCGAGCATTGGACCGTCTAGACGGTCGAGAAACACTGTGTTGCCTTTGCGCTTGAATTGACGGCAGAGAGCCGCATAACCCGGCTGGTAGGTAAAGCCGCCTCCTGCAAAAACGACGGTGAGGTCGCTTTCCTCGAGCGCCTTCAAGAGCATGAACTGATTTTTTCGCGTTTCGAATCTTCCGACACACAGCACGAAATCTTTCAGCCCGGTTTCCTTGTAGAACAGCTCTCCCCCATCCGCGTTGTCGTGCAACTCGCCACCGCAGGTGTAGAATTCTATGCGCTGGGCCGCAGGGTAATCTCTTCGAAGCGCAGCCGCTTCAGAATTGCCCGACGCAATCAGCGCCGCTGCCCCGTTTGCGGTCAGCGAATTATCCCAGATAGGAGCGGGTCGAGCAGCTTTGGCAGCGCTTTGCAGCGCGGGCCACTGATCCTTGTTCTGACCGCCGGCGACGTATTGCTCGAAAGCCGCGCAATACGCGTTCATCTGGTTGAAGAACAGCGGCCAATCTTCGTACATCGTAGTGACCACGTACGGCACACCGGCTTGCATGCAGCGTTTCGCAAGCCGTTCCGTGGAATCTTTGACTGCGAAGTTATAGAGATGGACGAGATCGTAATTCGCCGGGTTCTTCTCCCCGGTCAGGTCGACGTCAATGGTCAGCCCGCGAGCTCGCAAACCTTCGCTAATGCGCTCCATCACCACAGTGTCTCCGCCAGGCTGTGTGTAGGCGTTATCGCGGCACTGCATGAGAATGCGTGGAAAGCGTTCCAACGTTTTAGTAACGACCTGAGCTACGGTCGCCGGTGCTTTCGGCGCTGGAGTGAGCGCATCGTAGATCCCCTCTAACTCAGAGACCGTCCGGTCAAATGACCGAGAGTCAGCAAGCTCCTTGCCTCGAGTTGCAAGCTCTGCGCGAAGATCAGCGCGGCTCAGAAGCGCGCTCAGCCCTGACGCGATCGACAACCGATTGTTCCATGACAGTATGCGACCATCGTTCCCGGCAAAGGGAGCGACATCGGGAGCAAGGACCGGCTTCCCCAGAGCAAGCGCCTGAAGAAACGCTTGCGTCATTTCAAATGCCGGCTCGCCCGACGAGAACACAACTGCCGCAGCTCGGCCGAACCCTTCGCTGAGCTCACTGGCCGTCGGCCAAGAATCCGGGAACGAGATCCAGCTCAGATGCGCTGCGTCTCGCTTGATGCGAGCGATATTTTCGAGCTGGTAGTCCGCCCCGTTGCCGCCGGCGCTGCGCAGAGGGAGAACCCGAAGCGAAAGCTCCGGAATTCGCCGACGCACCGACTCGGCCGCCTGAATGATCTCTTGGAGCCCATTTCGGGGAAGCCCATTCGTAACGAGAGCAATAGCGGACGCAGAGCTCCCGCCGGTGGTTGCTTGCGGAGCATTGTGGAGACTCGCAGCAATGACGGAAACCTGGTCGGCGCGCAGGCCTTGCGCAATCAGCTCGAGCCGGAGCTGTTCGCTCGGAACAAGGACGCGATCGAGGGTACGCAATACGTTGAGCTGATTCGGATCAATCGAGCTGACTTCGAAAAGCTCTCCGACGAATCGAACGCCGGTTGCACGGGCTTGCGCTACAAATGCTTTCCACTTCTCTGCGTGGAAGAACGGTTGGTGGAGATGAACATGTATCGCGGTGAGCGACTGAGCGCTGATCGCGGTTTGCAGCCGCGTCAGATCGTCCGTATAGCGATTCCAGCAGCGAACGACTCGCATGCCGGACGGCACATGCGGGCTCACCCCGACTTCATCTTCGGCCAATATCACCGCCGAGAGCTTGCGTGCCAGCTCGGCGCCATATGCTGAAAGTGCTGATTGAGCGTCGAATGCTGTGAGCAGTCCGATCCGTGCGCTCGATGTCCTTTTCGTGTCCGTAAGTTTCCTCGCCTCCCAGCGAAAGATCCCCAATAAAGCCGCCGTCACCGCTTTCGCTCATCTGCGCCGAAAAAAGGCTAAGTCCGGAAACAGGGAATGAGCTATAAGGCATTGGATGAGAAAAAATGTGAAACGGTGCGGAATTGCCGAAAGTGCTGTTTTTTCTAAGTATTTAAGCGGAAATACCCGCGGTATTGGACTCTCATCCCGGCTCAAACGTCTCATAACGACCGTATGACAGAGAATTCGGCAGTCAGGATCATTACCGCCCCGGAAGTTGCAAACTACGTCGTCTGCCCCGAAGCTTGGCGCCTCAAGTTTCTCGGTATCGGCGCGCGCCAAGAAAACTCGCGAACAGTCGAGAGCCAGGAGATCCGCGCCGAATTCGCGCGAAAGCAAGATCTTTCCAGCAAGCTCGCGTCCTACTCCAAGGTCGCTTACATTCTGCTCGTGCTGCTCGTCGCTCTTGTCTTCATCCTCGAGCAGCAGCGTACCAAGTATTTCGAGAACATTCTCAATCGGCTTCGCTCAGCGCACGGCCAGGGTGGCATATCTGATCTGGGCTCGGGCGTTCCCGCTGAAATTCTCTCGCTCCTACTCGTTCTCGGCTTAATTATCTTCATGTGGGACTTTTTCGAGCGTCGAAGCCGAACTGTCCGCAAGTCCTCGGGGCTCGGCGAGACAGCGCAAGCGATTGCGGTGAAAGGCAGCGCTGAGCTGCCTCCGAAGCAGTTCATTTCCAAGGAGCTCGGTTTGAAAAGCAAACCGGATGCGCTCGCGAAAGAGGGGCAGATGCTGATCCCGATAGATATCCATCCGCTCACCAACAAAATCAGAGACCGTCACATCGTTCAGTTGCTGGTGCACCTCAGGCTGATCGAGGAGGCAGAGGGGCGACGGCCGGAACATGGCATACTGCTCATGGGGAAGGAGCAGCGGAAAGTCCACATCAAAAACACCTATGAAAAGCAGCGCTGGCTCGACACACTGATTGACGAGATGCGTTCCATCATGGATGGTATTCCCGCGGTCCCGTCACCGGCACCTTACAAGTGCCGCACTTGCGACGTAAGAAGCGTATGCGAGTTCAGCGTTGCAAAACCGCGAGGGCTCCGTTTCGAGCCGGACAGAGCTGAATCCAAAGGAGATGTCGATGACCACGAAGATAACGATTAAAGATAACGGTTCAATTCGCGTCGAAGGCGATTTCGAGATGTATGACATGGCTGGGAACCGCTATGACCTTGCCGGGCGCACCTCAGTATCGCTTTGTCGCTGCGGAGCGAGTGAAAAGAAACCGTTCTGTGACGGCAATCACTCAAAGTGCGGGTTCGCTTCGGTGATCGAAGCCTACGCCCTACCCCCGAAATAGGCGCGAAGCGCGTCCTGAAACGTGTGAAGTGATTCTGATGCGTTTCTGGGGAACGGCAGCCGTGAATGGTGTCACAGACGCGTCTTACTGACCCCCGTTACTGAACTGTGTCAGCAAGCTGAGTGCACAGGCCTCGAATCTCTTCGAGCTTCGGGTTGAGCCGGGTCTTGATGGTTTCTGCAAGCACCCACCACGAGTTGTAGAGCTGCTGCTGCAGGATCTGTTCACAGATCTTCTGCAGTCCGTCGACCTGATCATTGTATGCGTTCGTCTGCTGAACGTAGCTCTCGGGGTCCATCGACAGAAGCGAGCTGTACCAATTTACGAATGCGCCTAGATCTTCGACAGCCTGACTCAGCTTGGCGTTTCCGTCAGGGCTCGAACCCGAGCGATAGGAATCGCCTGCGGCGGCAAATTCCTTGATGATTTCATCCAAGATCGAAGCTGACGCCGCAAAGCGCTCACTCAAATAAGCTCGTTTTGTGCCGGTGCTGATCTCGAGAGTTCGACCGGTTTGCTGATTGAGCGGCAACGTCCAGTCGCTGTCGCTCAGCGTTTGTCCGTTGAACTCAATTGCAGTGATCATCGTATCCGGATCGATGCTCGACTTCACCAGCTCAAGCAAGTCACCCATGGTCTTGATTCCGCCGAGATCAACTTGGAGCGCTGATCCGTCAACCTGGATGTTAATCATGTCCCGACTCTCTCAAAATGGCTGAATAAGTTTGCAAACCGTCTGCCCCGGCGCTCAAGCCGGGAGTAAAGCTCTTTTGTTTTTGATGCAAGTACGAGCACATCGTCGCCGCGTAAATTCTCCTTCTCCATCAAAAAGATACGAATCAGGGCTCCAATCAGCGGGTAGCTCAGCCCGATCTCCTCGATTCGAGTGTCAACCTCTTGAATTTGCTTGCTAACTTCGGCGAGGCGGTGCGGTGATCCGGAATGGTCAAGAACCAACGCGGAAAGCTCGCCGAGGAGCCCTATCCCCTGTTCGGTGAGAGCAATCGCGTTCTTTATGCCCTCGAGATTGGGGTGAGACAGCTCAAGCTTGTCTTCGTCTGGCGGCAGCTCGCGATATGGGATCGAATCAAATTCCTCCTTCCAAAGGGCTCGATACGCGGCGCGCGCAAAATCGTAGTACGCAGTTTTCTCACCATGCCGCGCTGAGGCGCCGCCGAGCAACCGGCAGCGCAAGAAGCCATCGCCGTCGAATTCGGTGCAGTAGATGGCAACATCCTGCTGGGACCTGTACTCTTCCTTCAGCTCGATGTCGCGCTCAAACCCGCGGGGCGTGCGAATGCGCACCTCCGCAAGATACGCGACGAGCTCCGGAGTAATTTGACCGTGGCAGTCGGGGCGAGCGCAAGGAAAATTCGGATTGCAGGGGTTGCAGGCGATTTGCGGCTGGAGAATAAAATTTCCAGCGCTGTAGGGCCCTGTCTCGAAACCGAGCGCAGATGCCAGGAACAGCGCGACCACCGGCTTTCCGACAGCAACAGCCATGTGCATCGGCCCGGTATCGCCCGTAATGAGAACGTCCAGCTTTTCGAGCACGGCCCCGAGCTCGCCAAAAGTGGTCTTGCCCATGGCAGAGCCGAGATTGCTATGCGGGACACGCTTTTGAACATCGGCGAAAATCCACTCCTCACTCGGCGACCCGACAAAGAGAATCCGTGCGTCGAGCTTCTCGATGAGAATTCGGCTCAGCTCCGCAAAATGCGACGGAGGCCATTGACGCTTCTCCTGACTGGCGCCCGCCTGAATTCCAATGAGTGGTCCCTTCCCTGTGAGCTGCTGCGCCGCGACAATTTCGGCGCCTTTTGTTCGTTCTTCTTCGGTCGGATGATACACCAGGTGAAGCGGATGATCCTTCACCCCTGCCGCGCAGCGGAATATGTCAACCAGATTCAGACCGTTGTATTCGCGGTTCGAATGATAGACGAAAGCGGCAAACAGCATCGCCCACGGATCGGTGATCAACCGAAAACCCTCATCATCGGCGAGCCAGCCGCGGTTCTCGGCAGCTCCCATCATCTTGAGAAGAAGCGCGGTATACGCAGAGCTCGACATGTTGAGCACAAAGTCGAATTCGCGCTCTTGGAGATCCTTCACCATCCGATCGACGTAGCGATAGGCTTCGACGATCCCGTCGCCACCACGGTGGATACACCGCACCACCATCGACAGATCGAGAACAAAAACTTCGTCAATTCCCGGAATTCCGGCGCAGATCTGCGCGAACTGCTTGTCGATCACGACCGTAATTTTGGAGTCCGGGTTCTCACGCTTCAACCCTGCAAACGTCGGCGAGGCCTGAAGCATGTCGCCGAGACGCGTAATCGCAACGACACAGATATTCTTATTCTTTTTCATTTCGCAGCTCTTTGATCGTCGTGATCTGAGATCGGATATGATGGAGGAACAGTAAGCGCTGCTCCATCTCACTCAACGCTCCCTTTCCGTTTTGAATGTCGCTGAGCACGGCGTCGAACGTGCAATCTTCCCCACGCTCGTAAACCTGCCTGAGCCGAGCTTCCAACTCCGGGAACTCCTGTGCCTCACGAAGCACGACGCCCCATGAGCCTGTCTGTTCATTCGCTTTGAGCTGCTCGTACCGGTCCGCGTAGATATACTCGAGCATGCTCTTCAGACGATGCTGGTAGGTATGCTCGCTGAAAACGCGATTGCGTGCTGCCTGCGTAATCTGGGCCCGCTCTTCCGGATGCTCGAGATAATAATCGATCTTGTCCTGCATCTCTCGACCGTCGTGGAAAACCGCAGCTTCTTTTCCGATGGCAAACTGCTCACCGAGCAAAGAGCGTTCGTCGACCAACTGAAATGCTCCGCACGCGGCGAGCTCGAAAGTCCGTGGATTCACGAAGTCTCCGAACGGCTCCACGCCATCCCGCTCGGTCGATGAATGGAGGTTCAGGTTAATCTTCGTTGCATTGAAGATTTTGACGTATTCCTCCGGCTCCAACCGCCGTCCCCTCTCCTGCACCAGTCGTGAAAACGGCATGCAATCCGGCCATTCGGTGCCCCAAATTTTGAAGTCGCGATTGGCGAGATGCGCAAACATATGGCGGCGGTTATTGTAACCCGCACCGAGGAAAGAGATGTCCGAGCCGTAGCGCAAGCGCTCTTCGTGGGTGAGCTGGATAGGAGCATGGATGTCGGGATCGCATCCCACCGGGAGATAAATTGCTCGGCCGGCTCCTGCCGCCTCGACCTTCCGACACCATTCGTCCTTCTGGATCAGAAACATATAGTCGAAGTAAGGTGCAAGGTACTGCCAGGTCGGAAAACGGCCGCAATCCTCGACGAACCACATGACGGTAATGACGCCCCGCTTACGCATCTCTTGCAACACCGTGGGTGTCATTGGAGCCTGCGCGAGGCAGATGAGGATATCGATGGGTCGCTCTGTGACGCCTTCGAGAATCGTCTGAGACAGCAGCTCAACGTACTGGCTCTCCAAAGCCTCTTTCTTTGACTTCGTCCGAAGAAAACCACCGAGCTCCTTGAAGCCCGTAAAAAACGGGCTCAAATCGTATCCCGTAGCGCGTTGCTTCAGCCCGGCCAAGGCACGTGCCGTATAGCGAGCAATCGGCAATGACCCTCCGTACATTGGGCCGACCACCGCGATCCGCGGGTGGAGCTGCTGGATGCCTCGGGCTGCAACCAACGCGCGACGCAGCTCGTCTACCACCTGTCCCGCGAGTAGCGCAGACTGCGGTGGAACCACGAGCTCAATCGCACCCTGCTCAATTTTGGCTCGCAACGCGGATTGAACCTGCGAAGTGGTTACCGAAAAAGTCGCCACTCGATCGATTAACGGCCGCCAATCTTTGGCAGACAGAACTGCACGTAAAATCTGGAGGTTCGGCTCGAACAGGTGAATCTTTTTGTCGGTCAGCTTGCGGAGCGCATCGAGTTGGTAGCCGGACACAATGCTGGAGACAAGCAGCTCCGGAGCTTCCTTCACCCGTGAGGTATTCAGCGTCTGCTCGGCCCACCTCTCTGCGGCCCGGTCCGGCTTTTCCATGTGTATGAGTGGAGTGCCACGATAGACCACGATCGGAAGACCTTGAACACTGAACTTCAGCTCGGCAGAGCCGTCGGGAACAGTTGTCGACACAGCATCCGCTACTTGCGGAAATCGCACACGGAGGACGGCCAGGTTCTCCGACAAATAATGACCGGCGTGCGGTGCCGCGGGAGCTGCCGCGGGCGTGGAGAACGTGGGCTGAGGCGCGATAGGCTTCGGCGCGGGCTTCGGACCACGCGACCGCAACTCTTCGAGCATTTTCTTGACGTCCTCATCGACAATTGCATAGCACCGAACGGCGTATTCAAGCGCTTGACGAGCCGCAGAAATGCGTCCAGCGTCCATGTGCTGTTTCGCCCTGCTCAGCGCCATGAGATATTCTGTTTCGGATCCGACCCAGGTACCGCCGGCTTCAGGTTCGCCTGAAGGCACGAGCCGGTCTGTAATCGTCGGCGAGTCCGCGCTCGGCACTCCAATCTTCCGGAGCGTAACGAGATGGGCCACGAGACCGGCTTCATGGTCAGAGACCTGAAACGGAAGAACGAGCTCGCCCATGTCGTCGATGGAGAAACCCGCGAGCGTTGCCGCTACAGAGAACCGATCCCGTTCGTAGCTGCGGAGCGCGATAGTATCCTCTTGGAATGTCGGTTGGACGTGGCCGAGGTAGATCTGGAGTCTCGCGATCCCACCTCCTTTGAGCACGCGGTTACATTCGAGAAGGTAGCCCGCGAATACCTGAACAGGCATGCTTCCCAGTGCCGCAAAAGAATAGACGAAATCAACGCTCTCATCGGCAATCGGCTGCAGGTCGCTACCGTTCCCAGTCTGCAGCTCGACGTTCGCGACGTCCGAAAGGAGACGTTTCGCCTCTTCGAGCGCAACGTGCGAGATGTCGATACCAATGACCTTCTGAAATTGTGTCGAAGCCGCGCGGAGGAGGCGTCCGACGCCGCAGCCGATCTCCAGCGCCAGTTTGTCGCGTCCGGAGAAACCACCCAGACCCTTCACAATGTGCTCAAAATCTCGCCGGCCGACGGCCCACATCTCTTCATCAGTGGCGACTCCGTCGCTCATCCAGTAGCGGTAATCGTGCCCTACGCGGCGGTCCCATTCATCGCGCATACGAGACGCGAGCGAATTCTGCGGTGTTTGACTCGAACCGTGAGCCATAACGGGATGATCCTTTTCAATTGGCTGGGACAGTGATCCAAATCCACCTCACCCAACCATGAAATTGATGCCGTTTCGCCGGAAAAGGACGCAACTCTCAGACAACACCCGACGATCACTGAGAATGTTCGCCGATGTGGAGGCTTCTACCCCTCACCGGCGCGACTCGGAAAGATCGCCGTCCGGGGCCGTGATAGGGCTGGCGCGATGAGGCGAGGTTGAGGATGTTTGCCTCGTCGCAAACGTCGTGGCGCGAGAGTTATTGTTGAGTTGCGCAGCGTCAACGCGATCAGTTACGGTCGTAAAAATCGAGTGGTTTCAGGTTTGCGACCGCCGCCTACCTCAAGCCTTCCGATGCACGGCACGACAGCGCAAAAAGTATACTTTACAGCACGCACGCTAGATTCGAACGAAGCCTCAACGCAATCCAGGTCGAGGCCGGGACACGGCCGCATCGTCCTTTGGGCTGCCTTACGCAGCAATTTTCAGGAGAGCATTTTCAGCCCCTGAAAGCGAGAGCTCCCGTGCGTCGATTGCACAGGTTCTGGGGTGTCGAATTATTTGGAGAGTGTCGGATCCGTCTGCAAACGAGCTCCTGAGTAAGCACTCAGCGCTCGAGAACGCTGCAAGCAGGCTTGCTGCTCGCAGCGGGGTGACTACAGTGATACGCGAAGCGACGCGCCTGGCGCCTTTTCTTCTCCCTCTGCCGCATCTGATCCTTTCAGCGGACCTTCGATGATTTCGCGATACGCGCCGGCAATTGTTTCAATGAGGTCGATCACTCGCTGGATCTTCGCTGGGCTCTTCTCTAAGTTTGCCTCGGTCAGGTAGAACAGAGTGAAGTCATAGATGCGGTCGAGGTCGCGTGCTATCTCGCCGCCCCGCTCGAAATCGAGAGTAAGCATGAGCTCGGAGATGATCGCTTGAGCCTTGCTCAGGTAGCGGGCGAACTTGGGAATGTCTTTCGTCTCGAGGCCGACTTTCGCATGTTTCAGAAACTTGATGCATCCATCATAGAGCATCAACAGGAGCCTTCCCCGATCCACAGTCGAGATATGTACGTTGGTGTATTGCTTGTGTGCTAACTTGCTATACATGAGTTCCCTGTACGGATATCAATGACCCAAACCAAACCGCTTAGTTGAAATATCGTAACAATTCGCAGCTCTCTTGAGCGCTTTCTGCGGTCGGCCAGCCTCTTTTTGACTGTTCCTTCCGAAAAAATCGACCCAGATAAGACTAATCGTTTTCATAACTTACCGATGCCCTTAGCGGATGCCCGCGAGAATCCCGGAGAGTGCCGACTGGCTGCTCTGCAGCTTGCTGGTGACCGTCTCGAGGTTCGCAAACTGCTGCTGGAGCGCCGCCTTGATCTTGTCGGTCTGCCGGTTCAGCTGATCGATCGAAGAGTTGAGGTTCGTGATCCGGTCGTTGTTCGCAGACTCGGCGTTATCAATGAAGCCTTCGAGCTTCGTAAACTGGTAGATTGATCCACTCACACCTGCTGCTGCGTCCGCGAAGCTGTTGAGCACCTCTCCGACGCCGATCGGGTCTGACGAAACTGCCGATTTGAATGCGTCTTCGTCGAAGGTCAGCGTTCCATCTCGGTTCGTCTTGATGCCGAGCTCCGCCATCGTCGTTACGGCAGTTCCGCTTGCCGAGGTCGCCGACGAGATATTCGAGCGGAAGAAGCTGAGGAAGTCGTTGTCTACTCGTGTCTTTGCGAGCGAGCCGAAGGTTACCGTCCGATCGGAGGTCTTGCTGTCTTGCTTGATCTGGTCATTGTCGGAGATGTATTTGACGATTTCGTTGTACGCATCGACAATTCGTGAGATTTTATCGGAGGTCGTATCTGGATCATCGACAACGTTGATTGTCGATGTGCCCGCCTTCAGCACGTTGAAGGTAACTCCCGACACCACATCGTCGATTGAGTTCGAATCGCGTGTTATCGAACCGGTGATGCCCGAAATGCTGAAAACGGCGTTTGTTGCCGGGTCGATCGTGTTCGTTTGAAGCTCGGTAATAGGCGCTGAAGCAGACAGCGCCAGGGTGCCCTTCGCGGTGCCCTGCTGCAGCGTAGTCAATACGATCTTGTAACTCGGGCTTGCCGAGGTTCCGGTGTTGATGGCTGATGCGACGACACGACCGGAAGCGTTCGGATCGGCGTTAATCGCCGAAACAAGGCCGTCGACGGTCGTGCTGTTGACGGTGACGCTTGCGTTGATCACGACTTGGTCGGAACCGGTCCCGACAGTTACCGTGACGGTGCCCGAACCGGCGGTCGAAACGAACGAAGAACCGCTGGAGTACGTTTGGTTGAATGAACCTGTCGAAGAGTTTGCTGCGCTGGTGACGGTGAGCCCGTACGAAGCGTTGTTTGCGTTCGATCCCACAGTCGCTGTTGCTACGGTCGCGTCAGAGCTTGCTGCCTTCTTCGAAAGTCCGCCCTGGTTTGCGCTCCGCAACGGATCGATGAGATCGTTCAGCGCAAGCAGCTTCGTGTTCAGCGACTCGAGCGCGTCGTTCTGTCCCGAATAGTAGTCGATTTCGGACCGGCGCTTGTCGTTTGCGAGTTGCCGCGCCGCGATCACCGCGTCGATCAGCGATTTCGAATCAATACCGCTGGCAAGCCCAGAAAACTGGGCAATAGGATCTGCCATAACTGGTCCCTCCGTGGTGGTCGAGCTCTACTTCCCCCGAGCCCAACCGCAATGTATCCGTTCTTCCTTAACTCCCAACGCTTCCGAAAACGCTTGATTCGAAAACGCTACCGCACATCCCTGTTCGCGAACGAGCAGCGTCCATACGCCTCGCGCGCGAGTACTGATACAAATTGCCCTTTACGTCGTAGCGGAGAAGAACAGTCGGAAGACTATTCTTGAGAATGGTTCCTCAATCCTTGAGCCGTGGCTTCTCCGTGAACCGCGATCGTCTTGATCCGGTTCTACATAAATTATCGGCCGGCGGCGCAGGAACTTGAGCGAATTCGAGAGCGGGAAAAGGTAGCGAAAACAGCTGTTTAACGCACGAAGCTGTCATCCTCGAGCCGCATCCGAGGGCGGAAAGCCGGCTCAAAGCCGGCGGGCGCACCCTATTTCGGAGCCGCGCCGGTAATGAGCGAAGTCAAAGCTTCACCACTCGAATTGAGCTTTGCAATCGTGGATTCGAGCTTAGAAAATTGCAGTCTGAGCGCTTGCGTCTGTTTGTCGAGGTTGTCCTGAATCTGATTCAGGCGGTCTGTGATCCCTTTGATTTGATCTTCGTTCGACTTTGTAGCGACCTCGAGCTGTCCCTGATACTTCGTATAATCCGCTACAATTCCGTTTGCCGAACCGACCTTGTCGGCGAATTGGTGTACCAGGTTATCCACTGCAACCGGGTCGGCCGCGACGGACTGCATGAACTTCTCGGTATCAAAGCCCAACGTCCCGTCTTTTTGAGTGGTAATGCCCAGATCGGCAAAAACTCGAACTGCCGAGCCTTCGACATTTGAGTTCAGCGACGAGAAAGACCCGCGGAGCTGCTCAACGGCCCTTTCGTCGATCCTTGTTCGAGCGAGAGTACCATACTTGTTGGTCGGCTTGCCGTTTGCGTCGACGACCCGATCGATGGTGCTGTTCTCGCGAGAATACTTCATTACCGCGTTGAAAGCGGTAATGACGTCATTGAGCTTTTTCGCTGTTTTATCAGCGTCGTTCGTGACCGAAACTGTTACCGGCCCCGAACCAGCCTGCTTGAGGTTGATCGTCACGCCCGGTATCAGATCGGTGATCTGATTCGAAGGGCGGGACACCGTTCCGAGCCCGTCCAGGTCAATTATTGCGTCTTTCGCGTCCTGAGAGGAACCAATCTGTAGCGCGCCGAGTGAGGTCACCTCCGACGGAACGTTTATCTGCAGACTGCCGCTTTCCACGCCGCTCCGCGTGCTCGAGACGACCAACCGATATTGAGGCGAACCGCTCGTACCGACATTCACGAGGGATGCTCTCACTTTCCCGCTTGCCGAAGCGGCATTGATCTTTGCTTGGAGCTGATCGACCGTCGTTGTCGAATCAATCGTCACGTCGACGGTCTCGGCGGTTGCACCGGTTCCAACCGTGATTTGCATTGTCGCCGGCGGGGAAAGCCCCGGCGCTACGGCCGTCGTCAGCTCGCTGAATGAATCGGCAAACGACGTCGTCGCGGTTGTTGCAAGCTGCTGAACCGTGAAGGTAGTAGTTCCCGCGAGCGCGTTGCTCCCTGCCGAAACGTCGGCTGCGTCGGGATTCGAGGAAACTCCAGTCTTCGAGACGGAGCTCCCCGACAACGTGAGAAAATTTTTTACTGAGTCGCTCAGGGTCAGCAGCTTGGTGCTGAACTCCTCGAGAGCTTTGTTCTCATTCTCCGCGTTTGCTACTTTCGCTTCGAACGGAGCGTTTTGCGTCTTCTTGGCGTCAATCAGCGCCTTGATGATCGCCTCGCCATCGATCCCCGAAGCAATCCCTGAGAATGTAATCGGCGGCATTTCTTTCCCCCTCCCCAGCCCATTCTTTCACGCGAGGCTTCATCGGTTGTTCTGCGGCGACAGCCCAGCTGCCCAGCCACTTCACATTGCAAAACAGACACTTAATGAGGCCACCACCGGTCTCGGCACGGACATACGCGTCTGACTTTTCAACGACGACGAGCGTGATCCCAATGCCACTCAAAGACTGATGCAAGAAGGCTGCCAGGGCCGGCGACGACAATGGGACGGCGACTCGCTCAACCAGGGGCGAGAGAACGGTCTCCGCTTGGATAGCAAGCGGAGAGCGACTAGGCGGACTCTTCGACGAGCAGACCGCGAGTCCGCGCTTCGTCGAGGTTATTGAGAGATTTCGCAATTTCAGGCGGGAATTCTCGAACCACCTCGCCTGACTTCGTATCGATTACTTGAAAGCTGAGCGTGCTGGCGCCGCTTTCCTGAATCGAAACGTCGAACGACACCTGAGTGCTGCGAATCTGGTCGAAAACCTTACGTAGGTTCTCGGCGACCGCTTTCGCGGAATCGAAGCTTTTTTCGTTCGGTGCTTGTTTCTCTGCTGCTGCAACCTGCCCTTGAACTGCCGGCTTCTCACCAGCGGCTCCAGACACTTCTACCGTCACCGCATCGCTTGATTCGCGATTGGGGTTTGCTGCTGGGGCTACTGGGTTTGAAACGCCGACAGCACTCGGAAGTGCAGCAGGAGCCTGCTGAAGGATCAGTCCTTCAGAAGATACTGCGTTTACTTCACTGCTGGACATGGCACTACCAAACTCCATTTGAAACAAGCGAGTAGTTTCGCTTGTTTAACATTCCTGTTCGGAGTCCTCGGTTCCGCTCCCCGAGTGAGAGCGATTGAGGGCATCCACTAAACAAGGTCGGTTTGCCAAAGCCGGAACTTTAGCATTTATTGATCGGAAATTTTCAGATTGGCGAAAAAAGTCGGCGGATCAAGGTGTTCAATTGCCGGCCGAAGCTTTCCGGGCGCGGGCTTCGAGCAGAAGCCGACCGCTGGTCCGCGCTCGCTCGGGAAGAAGCTCTTCCCAACCCTGTGAGCCGTGCCAGAGCATGCGTTTCAGCTCCTTCGCCGCTTCG
Source organism: Bdellovibrionota bacterium (assembly GCA_046328905.1). GTDB lineage: Bacteria > Bdellovibrionota_C > UBA2361 > SZUA-149 > CAZDWZ01 > JAXLVP01. The sequence continues at coordinate 24,292 of JAXLVP010000001.1, read as the reverse complement.
GCGCTGACTTTGCGAACAGAGTCCAGCAGCTTGCCGACATCGCCATCCAGCGACTTCGGGTTAGAAACGCTCGAGAACAGGCCGTGGAGGAGGAGCCAATCAGCGTCTCGCCAAGCACAATCAATGCTCATCGCTGAGAACGCGGCTAAACCGATTTTCCGTTCGACAGCCGGTCCGATGGTAAACGGCCCTATTCCAAGCTCGAGCTCGCTCAGGCGAGCCGCGGCGGACGCTGACGCACACGCGTAGTCCGCCGCAGCGATCAGGCCTACACCGCCGCCGACTGCCTTTCCTTGGACACGTGCCACAATGAGCTTCGGTGAGCGCCGACCCGCCAGAATGACGTTCGCAAAGCCCATAAAGAATTGCTCACTTTCGGCGAGCGTAGAGATCCTTTGAAATTCGTCGAATGACGCCCCGCCGCAAAACGACCCCTCGCCGGAGCTACAGAGCAAGATCACTTTGACCGCAGGGTCAGCAGAATAGACGTCGATTGCGTGAGTGAGCTGAGAGAGGAGCGAGAGGCTCAGCGAGTTCGCCTTCGGGCTGAAAAAGCGGATCTCTCCGATACCGTCGGACTTTTGAATCTGAATGCTTTCGCTCGGTTCCGTCATAGGTAAAGTTTCAACCTATTCCGAGATGGAGCGCAAGCACGAATTGGAGCAGTGGGAAGGCGCCTCGGGTTAGAAGGAGTTCTGCGGCAAACAAGCGCAGGACCCGCGCTCACCTTCGAGCATTTGCCATTTCGGCGGCTGAAGATTCGAGCGGATGAGGTACTGGCAGCTTCCGCCCATTTCGTTCATCTTGAACTCGCCTTCGGCAACTTTGCGAACGGCAAAACCGACAAGAACAGCGCGCTCCTCAGGCTTCGAGCAATGTTGGTCACATTGCCGTTCGAAGAAATCATCGCTTCCGGAGAATCGATTGAAGAGCTCCTTCAACGCTTGAGCCTTGCGGATGAGCTGCTCTTGCGTGTTCGCGTCAGCGCACGTTGAGCCTTCTTTTTTCCAGGTGAGATTTGTGCTGACGGTGGTCGGGTCCTTGAGATCGACGAACGGCCCGCGCAAAAGCGGAGTCAGGTAATGCGAAGTGCCCTCCTCGGGCTTCACCCAGTCGAAGCGTTCAACACCGTTTTGAATCTTTGGAGAATTTCCCGAGCTCTTCGGCTCACTCGGCTGCGCCAAGCTTGCACGAGCTGTGCGATCGCTTTTCGCGGTGCGCGCATCCGCTTTCGCTGCGGTCTTTGCAGATTTCTCAGAGTGGTCGCTCGGCGCTGCAACTTTCGCCGGAGGGAGCTCAGAGCCGGTATCGTCCAGAATGGCTTTGAGCTGATCTTTGTTCACCCCGGGTTGAGCTTCGGGAGGCTTATCAAAATCCAGCTGGGACATCGGGCTACGTCGGGATTGGTCAGCAAGCACCAATGCCGGGGCGGAAAGCAACCAAGCTGTAGCTGCGACAAGCATCAGATGTTTCATAGCGAGCCGATCTTGCGATTTTCGGCGGACGTGAGGCACGCCACCCGTTCGTTTCGTAGTGTTCACCCCCTTGTCAGGGGTCCCGCCGCCGCTGCTTCAGAAAAAAGGGCGCGCGACGCACTTTTCCTCGAAGCGATAACCTCCAGCAACTATTGGGTTTTTATTTGACAACTGACCTAAGTTGCCGTAACTGACTTCAGTTGTTGTCGATTTCAGTCGAATCCGGTTGAAGCTGAAGCGTCGAAAGCGACTGAAGCCGCGGTCGGAAATCGCGTCGCTTCGTGGACGAGCGCTTTGGGCCCTCGCGAGCAGGCGCAATCGAATAGCAGTGGAACACCGGACTTGGAGCGAAATTTGAAGAAAACCGCTTTTGCATGTGTGCCGCTCGCGGTCCTGTTCTATCTCTACTTTCCCACTCTCCGGGAGATAGCTGAGATCTGCTGGAACAACGAAGACTATTCGCATGGGATCCTCCTTCCCTTCATCTCGGCTTACTTCATTTGGAACGACTGGCCGCTGATTCGCAGACGCATCGAAGCTGCCGCGCTCGATGTTCCCCGACTTTCCATTTCCGGTCTGTTACTCCTCATCGTCGGTCTGCTTATCTTCGTCCTCGGTGAGATCGGCAATCTGATGTTCATCCGCTGGCTGTCGCTCTTTCCAGCGCTTATTGGAACGCTCTTTCTCATTTTAGGTACGGGCGCCGCAAAGCCGTTCGTGGCACCGCTGCTCATCAACTTCATGGCGAAGCCGCTACCGGATTCGCTGATTCCAAAGTTCTTCTTCCCACTCCAAGTTCTTGCCGCACGAGTGAGCGCTCGAACGCTCGAATTCTTTGGCGTTCCCGTCTATCTCAAAGGAAACATTATCGAGATACCGGGCATGCAGCTCATGGTCGAAGAAGCATGCAGCGGCCTCCGATCGCTGATGGCGCTCCTGACCGTAGCGCTGATTGTCATTTATTCGGTCGAGCTTCCGATCTACGCGAAGCTGCTCCTGCTCTTCGGGTCCGTATTTATCGCCATTTTCCTTAATGTGGTGAGAGTCGCTTCGACCGGGTTGCTCGCTCATTTCTACGACCCCCGAGCCGCGACCGGATTTTTTCACACTTTCTCCGGTATGGTCGTATTCGTGCTGGGTCTGGTCATCCTCTACGCTTTCGGCCGCCTGCTCCACCGTCTGACCGGGAACCGCGAGAAATCAAACAGCGGGGGTGCACAGTGAAGCTTCCGATCTCCACAGTCGGCACAGCAACGGCTCTGCTGCTCATTCTTTCATTTCTTGGAGTCTCCGAAGCGCTGCAAGCTCGGGCGAATCAGGAAAGCCCATATGACGTCCAGCTCGCCACATTTCCGCAGCAGATCGGCGACTGGAAGGGCGTGGACTCGGATGCGCTCAGCCTCCGGTCACAGGACATCCTCCGGCTCGATCAGTTTCTTCGCCGAGTTTACACGAACAGCAAGGGTGAGAGCGTCTTTGTGTACGTGGGTTACTGGAAGAAACAGAGCGGAGAGCATCAGGCGGCGAAGCACTCCCCGCTGATGTGCTTACCCGCGAACGGTTGGAAGATCTCCCAACCTCAGCCGCGAACAGTCGAGCTGAACCCGGGTTCTGCCCACACCGCTCGCGAATTGGTGGGAAAGATCAAGGATAACTCGGTAATGTTCTACTATTGGTTCTTCAGCGGCGAGAAGAACTACCTGGACGAGACTGAAGCGCTCTTCCACATCATGCACGAAACACTCTTTCATGCTCGATCGGATGGCGGCATCGTCGAAATTAGTGCCGAGATGAACCAATCGCTCAGCCCAGACGAATCCGAGAAAGCTGCACAGGAGACGCTCGATTCGTTCACTCGTGAATTTTATCCGCAGCTCAAGCAGGTCGTCGAGCGGAAGCGTTAGCTCACGATGTTCACCGGTCGCGAACACGCACACGAATTCGTGCGCTGTGACATCGCCGAACAATGTGCCGCGTCTTCTCGAGTCTCGCTTATCCGAGGCGCGATGCGACAGCGTCGATAAACTCTTCGGTTCCCGCGGCCTTTTCCGCTGGAACGCCGGCAAGCATCGCGAGATCTTTCGTCACTGTTCCTGACTCGATCGTTTCAATGACAGAACGTTCGAGCTTCGTGGCAAAATCGACGACGTCCGGGGTCTTATCGAGCTCGCCGCGCTTTTTGAGAGCGCCGGTCCACGCAAAGATCGAAGCTACGGAGTTGGTCGACGTCTTCTCCCCCTTCTGATGTGCATAGAAGTGGCGCGTCACCGTACCGTGCGCCGCCTCAAACTCGTAGTTTCCATCAGGCGAAACGAGCACAGAGGTCATCAATCCGAGCGAGCCGAAGCCGCCGGCGACGAGGTCGGACCAAACGTCGCCATCGTAGTTCATTAGAGCAAGCAGGAACCCGCCCTGGTGCTTCATCATCTGAGCAGCAGCGTCATCGATGAGCATATAGCGGTAACCGACGTTTGCGGACTCGAACTCGTTCTTTCGCGCATCCACCGCTTCTTTGAAGAGCGTGCGAAACTGGGCATGATACTTTTTCGAGATCGTGTCCTTCGCACAGAACCAGAGATCAATCTTCTCGGAGAGCGCGTAGTTCACACACGATTTAGCGAATGAACGGATCGAGCGATCGAGGTTGTGCATGCCCATCACGATTCCCGGGCCATCGAAGTCATGAAGCTCTTTGACCACGCGTGGGCCGGTCTCCGGAGTGTAGACGAGCTCGACCTTCCCGGCGTCCGGAATAACCATCTCTACGGCCGCGTAAATATCGCCATACGCATGGCGTCCGATAGTAATCGGCTTCTTCCAAGAGGAGACCGCCGGGGGCACGTTCTTCACCATGATCGGCTTCCGAAAAACGGTTCCGTCGAGCACGCTTCGGATCGTCGCGTTCGGGCTCGGCCAGGCCGACTTGAGCTGATATTCTTTGACCCGCTCGGTGTTCGGGGTAATGGTTGCACACTTCACGCCGACGCCGTGCTGCTTGATTGCGATGGCGGCTTCAAGAGTGATCGAGTCGTCGGTGTCGTCGCGCTTTTTAACGTGGAGATCATAATACTCGATCGGCAATTCGAGATACGGGTGAAGGAGCTTCTCCTTGACCATCGCCCAAACGATCCGGGCCATTTCGTCGCCATCCATCTCGACCAGCGGTGTCTTCACCACCACCTTTTTTTGCGCCGCCATAAGTCTCCAAGAGTGTAAATTGACGAAAGCTTTATACCCCTCCGGCCGAGCATCGCGCAAATGGTAAACCCCTGCGTAAATGTGCTATAAATCGAGGGTTCGAACGTCAAATTCCCAGCTGATTCGCAACGGGTGTGCAATGAAAGGTGCGGTGCTTAGACCCGCCGCACCAAACGTATCACAGGTGTAACGCGGGCAATGTCAGGCGCCAGAAGATCGAGGCAATGATCGTCAGTAAATCGTTTTTTGAGCGACCAACTGCTCAGGTCGCGAAGGCCCTGCTCGGCACTTATCTCTGTCACCGCTCGCCCGAAGGCACTACCGTCGGTCGTATCGTAGAAACCGAGGCCTATTTGGGATTGAATGATGACGCGTCGCACTCGGCTCGAGGCATGACGGAGCGCAACCGAGCGATGTTCGGGGCTGCCGGAACCTGCTATGTGTATTTCATCTACGGAGTCCATTACTGCTTCAACGTGGTAACGGGCGATGTCGGAATCGGAGAAGCTGTTCTCGTCCGTGCGCTCGAACCAATCTCGGGAGTCGAGCTCATGGCAAAGCGCCGAGGCACCGCATCGCTGAGAGCCCTCTGTAGCGGTCCGGGAAAGCTCGTCCAAGCGATGGGAATCGGTCGGAGCCATAATGGCACAAACCTCCGCACGGGGGCACTCCGTTTGCTGACACGCGACAGCTTTCCAAAGCGATACACGGGGAGAGAACGTCTGCCGGTCGCTACCGATGTTCGTATCGGCATTCGCCGTGCCGCCGAGCTTCCCCTGAGGTTTTACGTGAAGAATTCTGAGTTTGTGTCCGCCCGTTCATAACCAATCGCATGTCACTCAACAAATTCCTCTTTGACGCTATCGTCTTCGCCCCTCCCCTGCTCACCGCGGTGATTCTTCACGAGATCGCACACGGATGGGCCGCGGAGAAATTGGGCGACCCTACCGCTCGCGACCAACACCGGATCACCCTCAATCCGCTCGTGCACATCGATCCGTTCATGACGATCATCCTCCCCGTTACTCTCATTCTCGCGGGCTCGCCGTTCGTTTTCGGCGGAGCAAAACCGGTGCCGGTCAACCCGCTGAACTTCCGAAATCCCCGGCGAGGTATGGCCTACGTGGCCATCGCGGGCCCAATCATGAACTTTCTGTTGGTCGCCATCTGTCTTGCCATTCATCAGGGATTGATTTCGTCAGGGCTCGCCCAGGCGCATCGCGGCGTGGTCGTGAATCTGCTCCTGATCTGGATGCGTCACAGCGTGCTCATCAACCTGGTTCTCGGCCTGTTCAATCTCCTCCCCGTCCCCCCTCTCGACGGTGGTCGAATCGCGGTCGGCTTCCTCCCGCTCTCGTTTGCGCGCTTTTGGGCCCGACTCGAGCCGTACGGGTTATGGATCGTGATTCTGTTGATGATGTCAGGTGTCGTGAGGACGATACTCGAGCCTGTCCTCGAATTCGTCGCAGAACATGTCCTGCACGTACCGGTCGGCCCGTAACGAAGCCGCCCTGAGGGAGATTGTGAGGAGTTCCCCTCACACCTGTTCTAGCGGGAGCGACCTGGCGAGCTCGAGCAATCGATCGACCGTCATCTCTTCGAAGCCTTGAAGCACGATGCCGGCGGCGGCAACGTCTGCCGGGTGATTGAATCCGTTCAACACACCAATCGTTCGCATTCCTGCAGCTTGTGCGCTCTGAAGACCTTTCCTTGTGTCTTCGATGGCGACGCAACGTATCGGATTTACTCCAAGGCGCTCCGCGGCCTTTAGATAAATATCCGGCGCAGGCTTCCCCTTTCCCCCCAGGTCATCCGAGCTCACGATCGCTCGGAAGCACCGCCGGAGATCGAATCGTTCGAGCACGATGTCGATCCAGCTATGCGGGGATGAAGAAGCTAGCGCGAGTAAGGTTCCTCGCTCATGGAGCGAGCGAACCAATTGAGAGACACCCGGCAAAAGAGCGCTTCTCTCTCCATAAATGGTCTGCGACAGACCGCGATAGTACTCGATGTACGCCTCGCGAGAGAGCGTGAGCCCGTATTTTTCCACAAGTCGAGCGTGCACATCATACGCGCTCATCCCCAGGATCGCGCTTTGGTCGGCGTCGGACCATCCCGGCACCAACCCGGAAAGGAACTCGCTCTCGACCGCCTTCCAGTGCACCTCGCTGTTCACGAGGACACCGTCCATGTCGAAAATAATCGCGTCCGGTTCGAATACGCGTTCCATCACGGCTCGAAATACGTCTTTGAGTTCAAGTGGTTACACCCAACAGGAAACTGCCTGTTTTTTTTGGATCATAAACTACACAGACCCCGATCAGTATGTAAAGCAACGGTCGGGGGTTGCCGCAGCGGGAGCCGCTGCGCGGGAGGAAGTTGTGGTGCGCATCGCCGGGATCATTCACGACGGTGCGGTTGTGTGGTGGTAAAGTTGTATGATTCGTAGATATTCAATCGAACCGTTCGTCGCCGTGTCAAAGCGCGGAAACGCGATCGGGCTCAATGTCGAGCTGGAGAATCTCAGCTTGACCCGCAAAGTTCAGGCGCTGCTGACTGAGCCGGCCATGAGCTTGGAAAAACGTGCGTCGCTCTCCGGGGATCGTATCGAGCGCCTCTTCGGTAGACCGCAGTATCAGGTTCGGCACTGATTCTCACTCCATCGCTTCAATCCGATACTTCAGCGTCTCACAGACGTGGGGTGCGCGAATTCGCTCCGAGCCATCGAGGTCGGCAACCGTTCGGGACACCTTGAGAACGCGTGTGTACGCTCTGGCGCTCAATTTGTGCTTGTCACAGGCCTTTTCTAGGATGCCTTGGCTCTCTGCATCGAGCTCGCAATACTCCCTGACCTCTTTCGGCGTCATCAGCGAATTCCGGTTGCGCGGCCCTTTCATCCTGGAGCGTTGACAGGCAAGAGCCGCAGCGACCCGTTCACGCATGTCTGCCGTAGGGTCGTGGGCAGGCGCACAGCGCAGATCACCAAGCGGTACGGGATGAATCCAGATCTGAAGATCAATCCGGTCCGATATCGGACCGGAGATCTTTGCCCGATATTTGGTAACCGCCCATGGTGGACAATTACAGTTCTGTCCCGCGAGATTCCGATGACCGCATGGGCAAGGATTCATCGCAGCGAGCAAGATAAAGTCACTCGGAAAGCGCAAGCGCAGCTTCGCCCGGCTAATGGTGACATACTTTGATTCGAGCGGTTGGCGCAGAGCCTCCAGCGCTTCACGCTTCATCTCGGTCACCTCATCCAAAAACAACACTCCCCGATGAGCGAGCGATATCTCTCCGGGGAGCGGATGAGTGCCGCCGCCGATGAGCCCCGCTGTGCTCGTCGAATGGTGCGGTGCACGAAACGGTCTCCGGGTGATCAGCCCTCTGGAGAATCGTTGGCGTGCGCCGTTTGAAATCGCGCCTTCCGAATGAGCTGCGTATATCTTGGAGACTTCAATCTGCTCCTCAGCTTCGAGCGGTGGAAGAATGCTCCGAATTCGCTCCGCGAGCATGCTTTTGCCTGCCCCCGGCGGGCCAATCATCAGCATGTTATGACCGCCTGCAGCAGCTATCTCCATCGCACGCTTCGCTGTGTTCTGACCAACGACGTCGCCAAAGGCTGGGATAATCTCGGCACTCTGCGACGTAGCTCCGCGCGTTCCGGGTTGAATGTCGAGCTGGCCGTTCAGAAAGGAAACCGCTTCGATGAGCGATCGAATCGGGCGAACGACGATGCCGTCGACTAGGCAGGCTTCATTGATACTGTCAGAAGCAACCAGAAGCTCAACATCGCCGATGTCTTTGACGAGGCACGCGGCAGCTAGGACTCCCCTCGCCGGCTTGACCGTCCCATCAAGTGCCAGCTCGCCAAGAACAAGTTTGCGCTGAAGAGTGACCGGATTCACCTTTCCGATCGCCGAGAGGATGCTCAGCGCGATCGCAAGATCAAATCCGGACCCGCTTTTCGGCATCGCCGCGGGGGCGAGATTGATCACGATGTCTCCCCCTGGGAAGCTGAGACCGCTGTTCTCAAAAGCGCACCTTACCCGGTCTCTTGCTTCCTTGAGCACGCTGTCCGGCATTCCAACCATAGTGAAGCGCTTCAGCGCTCCGTTGATCTGCGCCTCGATTTCAACCCGCACGCTGTCGATACCGCAAAGTGCACACGAGTAAGCTCGACCGAGCATCAACAACTCCGGATATCCCGTCCCGTCAAAACATCTGCTGACCGCGAAACCGCTTCGACTGCGCTCGCCCGAATCCGGTTCATAGGGAGGCTCCGGGAAATCCGCACGCCCCCAGCTCCGTGCGGTATTGGAGTCGGGGGGAGAATCGGCCGCTCGACGAAAGCCGCTCAAAGAAAGCGACTCCAAGAGAGCGCTGCTAAGAAAGCGTCCCTAAGACAGCTCCCCGAGATAGCGCCCCTAAGACAGCGACCGAAAGCATGCGACGACACATGAGAGCTGCTGGCGGATAACGAGCACGCCCGAAGCCTCCCGCACTACTTATCGTTCGGGGACCGAGTCCGTTGCGAAGAACGGGCCGGAAATTTGCATTACCTGGAAAAGACTTCGAATTTGCCGGACAAACACGGAAACGTTTGCCTGTTCAGCGCTCCGAACAGGCAATTATTTCACTACCTATTGAAGGGGTAATATGGCAGCAGTCACGTCCGCCCGCAGCAGTGTCGCTCTGAGCGTTGATCATGCTTGGAACGCCGTTGCCCTGGAAGAACGGCTGGAGCTCCTTTCGCGGGCTCACGCGCACGGCATTCTCGCCGGCGTAGCAAGCATCTTGCTGCTCGGCACCATCGCTTACGGATTCGACGAGATCTATATTCTCGCGGGAGGATTCCTCGCAGCGTTTTTTATGGTGCCGATGTTCATGAGCTATAGCTGGCGCCGCGGCAAGCCTGCGATGATCTTGGCCTACCTCGCCGTGAGAACCGTAGCCCGACGTTACGCTTACGGATACAACCTCAGCGATCTCGATATCGTCTTGATCTATCGAGGAACGATGACCGAGATCTACCACGATCGCGAAGAAGAGGAGCTGATCCGTCAGCGCCAGCAGGTCGATTTCACATCGACGGTAGAAAGCGAGAAGGCTGTTTGGATCTGCTTGCTCCGCGGCGCAGTCGTCATTCTGTCAGAACGTGAAGGCGGAGCAAAGCTCGAGTTCCTCTCCCCGATCACGAACGAGGTCGTCGTCCGACGTCGTCGTCCGGACGAAGACGTTTCCGACGCGGCCATGGTAATCGAAGGCGCAGCGGGCGCAAAAGGAAAGATCATTGCGCTCGACAGCCGGTCGACCGGCGCGCAATACGTTTTCGAACGACAGCTCGGCCGTCTCATCGCCGAGTATAAGCCACCGGTTTCGCCTTACTACACCGCACGCACAGACGAGTAGTCGCTGAGGTCATCAGCGCACGCATCCGCCAGCGGGCTTCGGCCCCGCACCATGTGCGCGTTCTTCGGCTGAGAGATTGAGATAGCGCATTGCACTTGCTTGCGCACCCGACCGCGCACGAACCGGGATCCGCTCGAAACACGCCTTCGCCTTTACATCGTTGCCGAGAACCATCAGCGCAGCACCGGCGTGCTCGAGCACGGACCAGTACATACGTTCGGGTAGGTGCGACGCGCTTGCCGGAACGAGTAAGCTCTCGAATGTTTCTACAGCCGCGCTGTAGTCCTTCGCCAAATATCGAAGCATCGCCTCGAGGTAGTCGGCCTCGAGCTGGACACGGTTCTTTTCACCGGTTCCGGAATAAGGGTCAAGCAATCGCACTGCGGCAGCAGAAGTCCTAACAGCCCCGAGCGCACGCGGATCCTTTGGTCCATCGCGCAGCAGCTCGAGATGAAGCTCCGTTTCACCGAGCCGTGCATGTCCCATCACCCAGGTTGGATGCTCGCGAAGCACATTGCGCAAATATACTCGCTGCTTCGCAAGCAACGCGCGCTGACTGAGCAGGGGCGATTTCTGCATCGCCGCGTCATTCGAGACGCTACGCTTCAACGACGAGATAGTGCGCGAGGCAGCCAGCCAAACGCAATATCTGACGTCGAGCAGAAAACACAAAGCTTTATGGGGAACGGATGCCATAACGCGACTGGATACCACAGTGCGGCGCTCGGCTACCAGCGAGGTCCTAAATACCTTGGAGGCCCAGGGTCGGAGCTACTTCACGCATAGCGGCGATAACATTCGCGATATGAGCGTCAAGGTCGATCTGAAGCTCAGTGATCCCGAGCTCAATGTCGTCGCGATTTACTCCGCGCGCGAATGCTTTATCTTTCATCTTCTTCTTTACGGACTTGACCTCGAGCGCGTGAATCGAGCGGTCCGGCCGAACAAGGACGGACGCCGTAATGAGCCCGCAAAGCTCGTCACAGGCAAAGAGCGTCTTGGCGAGCGCAGTCTCGCGAGCGACGCCCGAGTACGTAGCGTGGCCGAGGATGGCATCGGTCATGATCTTCGGAAATCCCAGATCGGCCAGGATCTTGCACCCGGTGAACGGATGCCCTTCGGGTTCGGCACCTTCCAAAGAGTAGGTCGGATACTGTTCGTAGTCGAAATCGTGCAGCAGCCCTGTCAGACCCCACAGATGCTCGTCCTCGTCATTCGCTCGCGCATACCAGCGCAGAGCCGCCTCGACGGACAGCGCATGTTTGATCAGGCTCTCGCTCTTCGTGTATTCCGACAGCAGAGCCAGCGCGTCTTCACGAGACTTCTCGAGAGACATCAGCGTTACTTGGTTACCCGCTGGACCGCGGTCGCGTAGTCGCCTTGAGCGCGTTCGTCGACGTTGTCGTTCACTTGCGACGTTTGAGCCAAACGCGTCTCACGGTAGGTCTTGTAATCGAAGTTTTCTGCGCCGGTGGCATACATATACGAGTCGGTATTCTTGAACGTGAAAGCGGCCGAGATACCAATCAGGATTACCGCAAAAAACCAAACAATCGCCCAACGTTGCGTCGGGCCGTAGCTGCCACAAGGATCGTCAACCGCAGAATGCTCGCTCATGAAAAAGGCTCCGGCTAAAGTTTCCTGCCGAATGTAACGGGATCTGTTGTCAGAGACAAGCGCCGAATCCTTCGATCAGAATATTTGCGTATTCTAGTGCGCTTTTAGCGATCGACGGCCTTCAACAGCCGCCGGTTTTTCTGAGTGGCGTACTCAAGCGGGGTTTTGCCTGAGCTGTCGCGGCGCGTCGGATTCGCTCCCGCCCGTAGCAGGAGCGCGGTGATCTGATCATCCTGATCTTGGACAGCGTAAAACAGCGCGGTTTTCCCGGTCCCATCCGCGGCGTCAACGTCGATGGGCTTCCGGAGGAGGATTTCCACAATCTCCTTCACTCCGGATTTCACGGCATACATGAGGGCGGTCGTGTTGCTCTTGTCGCGCGCGATGATGATCGCCCCTCGATCGACCAAAGCTTGGACGGCGTGGAGATTGCCTGCTTGCACGGCATACATCAACGGCACTTGGTAGTTCACGTCACGAGCGTCGTAATTTGCGCCGCGCTTCATCAAGTCTTGTATCAGAAACACAGACTCTGGACTTTTCACCGCATACATCAGCGGCGTGACCTTCTCCGAATCCGCCGCGTTTACCGCAGCTCCGTTCTCGAGCAGGACCTTCGCGATATCCGCCTTGCCGGACTCGAGCGCCCACATCAGTGCAGTCTTTCCATTCGCGTCCGCCGTGTTGACATCCGCACCTGCCGAGAGAAGCGTAAGCACCCCGTCGAGATTGCCGACTTGGATCGCGTGGAGCAGCTTGGTTGGGTCGATCGCACCGGCACCGAACGGATTAATTGCATTCACCGTGCGCCAAATCTGTCCGCGAAGATACGGCGACCGGGCAACGGCGCCCAAGCCCGCTCCTGCCAGGCACCCGAGGAGGATCGATCCAGTAACGAATCGCTTCCACGCGCTCTTCTGTCTGCGTTCGCGCGCTCCACCGTAGAAGCTCAGTATCGCCGGGCGTTGGCGGACCTGAGTGCCGCCCAACTTTTCGAGGCGCTGATCAAGGTAGTCGACGATCTGCTGCGCTGTCTGAAATCGTGCTTCTCGCGATTTTGCTGCGCATTTTTTGACGAAGTCTTCGTACCATACCGGGATCCCGGATTCGCGCGTCGCAAAATCTGGAATCGGCTCCTTGAGGTGGAGCGCAGCGAGCTGAAGGTAGCTTTCATCAAAAAATGGTCGGCGTCCGACAACCATCTCAAACGCGACAAGCCCGAGCGCATAGATGTCGCAGCGACCGTCCACTTTATCGCCGCGGAGCTGCTCAGGTGCCATGTAATACGGCGTTCCTACAGCTTCTCCGGTGTCTGTGAAACCCTTGTCCTGGTACAGCGTGCGAGCGAGGCCGAAGTCAGTAATCTTCACTTCATGACGGTCGGTGAGAAGCACGTTGTCGGGTTTGAGATCTCGGTGGATGACGCCCATGCGGTGAGCGTGATCCAACCCGCGCGCCATATCGCGAAGCATCCTCAAGACCACCTCGAACGAGAGGAGCTCTCGACGTTTTTCGTAAATCTGCCGTCCGAGACTTCCGCCCGGAACGTATTCCATCGAGATATAGAAATAGCCGTTGCCCGCATTCCCGATGTCGTAGAGGCTGACAATGTTCGGATGTGAAAGCTTGCGGGCGACAAGGACTTCGTTGCGGAAGCGCGCGAAGCTCGTTTTGTCGGTCGCAAGATGCGGATAGAGCAGCTTCAGCGCGACCATCTCTCCATCGAGCGCACGGTCTGCAACTTGCAGCACGGTACCCATTCCGCCGCTACCGAGCGCGCGGATCACCTCGTAACGCCCTCCGATGAGCGCCCCCGGTTGAAAAAATGATTGTCCGGTAACGAGATCCATTACTTCAATCAAACAGCCCGTAGGCTCCTGATGTCGTGCGCCGCCAACTCAGCGCTCTGGCCGTTACGAGCGGCCCGCGATCAGTTCTTGCATCCTTTGATCGGCATTTTCGCGACATTACATAACGGAATAATTGTCGTTTTTCCGGCCCCCGCAATCGCGAAGAACGGCCGTAAGTCGCTAACATTTCTAGAAATACATTCTGAGCGAGAGGCTGAGGGAGCGGAACGGACGCCGTCCCGGCATGCTTCTAACGGGGCGAATCGAAACGCGCTTTTTTAAGAAAAAACCCGGCAGGGGAATCCTTGCGGACTCCCCCACCGGGTTTAGTGAGGTGCAAAGAGAACGAGTAGCCGAATTCGCTTCAGCGGCTGAAAGACAGCTCTACCCCTGTCGTAGTGCGTTCCACCCGGTTGTCCGGTCCTGCGTGAACAGCCACTCAAGTGAATCAGGTAATGCGTCCCGCGATACTGCTGCGAGACCCGCCGCCTGCGCTCCCGCAGCATCAGCGTGAAGCGAACATAGCTTGCCCACTCGCAATCCGAAAAATGATTAGTACCAATGCTCTGAATTGGCTGATCCTATTCTCCCCACTTGGTAACTTTCCGACTCTCACAACACACCAACCCTGCAGCGCTCATTTTCAATTCGATTTTTCCAACCAGCATTGTGAGATGCCTCCGGTACAGTGCCAGAGGTGGTTGAGTGGTTTCGTCGAGGAGATGGCTATGCGTGCGTTGATGTTGACCGTTGTTGGGCTTGTCGCGACTCTGTTTGCAGCGCCAGACGTGGAAGGTGCGCTGCCGAAGCTCACCGTTGTGACAAGCGGACAGAAGATCAAGCTTGGAGGCGATGGCGATCGGCAGATTCTGATTCTGATCGGTCTCGATAAATCCGACGCGTTCGACGACTACACGGACGGCGGCAATGACCAGACAGAGCTCTACGCTTTGTTCTGCGACTTCCTGGACCGAGTCGATGGGTCTGAGGGTGGATGCCAATGGCATGGCGGTGATGGAACTGATCGCTGTGACTTCTGCGCATTTGGTTGCCGTGGAGCCGTGTACCTGGAAACCCAGGCCGGAGCCAACCAGGCGGTGACAGCAAACCTCATCTTCTGCCACTTGGATGTGAAGGTTGACCTCCAACCGGATGATCGGGATGCGGTCGTTCTCCACGGTCTTGGCGACAGCTCAACGGTCCAGGTAAACCGAGTCGGTCCAACGGCTCCGTAAGCCGTCGTGAGCCGTGCCGGGAGTGTGAAGCAATTCCGCTCCCGGCAAGCCGGCGCATGTTTTGAAAGGGTTAAAGGCACTGACCGGAGGGTCGCCCCTTTCGAGGGCGACTAGAATATCCGCAACGTCTTCCGCGCGCCGAGGGGCTCATCGTTCTGGAGCCCGAACTGGATCCGGCGGTCTTCGCCGCCGATGGTGCGGAGATACCAGGCAGCTTCAGTCGGCCTCCAAACGGCCAGCTCGTCCTTGCCGTCTCCGTCAAAATCGCCAAGAAGCGGAATGTCCGATGAAAAACCGAAGCTCTGCTCATTCACTTCGGCTTTCGTTTCGCCACGCTTGATCAACCACGACCCGGACTGCGGACGATAAATCGCAGGCTCAGCCTTGCCGCTGCCGAAATAATCGCCAGGAACCGGGATGTCGGTTGACGCTCCGAAGGACTCGGTTCTTACGCTTCCATCCGCAAAGATGATGTACCACTTGCCCTCGCGTGGCCGATAAACGGCGATATCTGTCGTACCGTCTCCGTCGTAATCGGCCGGCACGGGGATATCGTTGCGTTCGCCCCAACGTACTCCGTGCGCTTCGTCGGTTCCGGGTGTCGCCCCTTTGATGAGTATCCACCAGGATGCATCGCTTGAGCGGAATACCGCATAGTCGGTGATTCCGTCGCCGTTGTAATCGCCCGCTACAGGGACGTCACCCGGCTGCCCCCACCGTTCAGTTGCGATACTTCCATCACGGCGCTGAGACACCCAGAGGCCGTCACCGAAATTCGTAAGCGCGCTTTCCTTTTGGTTGAAGAAGCTTCCTGCAAGCTGATAGCTGAACTCCGCTGGGAGCGAAGCAAGCAACCGGTTCGAACCATCCCCGCCCTGCACGATCCATCCGGCAGTTCCAGCCTTATAGTCTCTCCGCCAAACCACGAGATTGGTTTTTTGATCGCCGTCGACATCGGCCGATGTCCGTCGCCCCAGTTGGTAGCTTCGTTCGAGCAATGCAGTGAGGGGAGTCACTACTGGAGACCCGGTGCTCCGTTGATCAATAGTGCGGACGGCAGAGCCGGTACCGTCACAATGGTCGACCGAGAGGAGCGACGCCGAAGGAGTTTGGGCTCCCAAAGCTTCGATACGGCCCGAGCCGGATGTGAACACCGAAGCTGCCCCACCCGGAATGTAAGTACCGAGATCTGCCCTCCCGTCACCGTCAAAATCACCGACGATCGGAAAAATCGCCTGCGACAATCCGGCTACGGCCGATATGAAGACGACATCCTTTCCCGAAATCAGATGGCTGCTGAATCGTGCCTCTCCGCTGCGGAGGCGGCTGAAAACAATCAGCTCATCACGACCGTCACCGTCCAGATCTCCGGCAAACGGGAATGCGATACCGTCATTCCCGTCATTCGAGCTAATCACCTGCTGCGAATCGGCAGTTCGAACGAACCACTGTCGCGTAGATGGCCGGTAGACAACAAACTCGTCGGTTCCATCACCGTCCAGATCGGCAGGGACCGGGATGTCCCGAGCGAGTCCCCACGGCACAAGTTGGAAAACCCCGTCGATATTCAGAAGCCAGTAGCCTTGACCTGAAACGACTCGATAGATTCCCTCGTAGGCCCGATGATTGGACCGGTAGGTAAACGGAAAATCTCCAACGGTCGAGCCGAAAATGTTTTGCGAGACGTCTCCGTTACACGCTGTTGTGGTCCACTCACCGGTCACCCGATTATACGTTCGGCGGTCGGTGCGGCCATCGCCATTCGCATCAGACGGAGCTTGATACGTGCCGGGCTGCCCAGGCCATTCCACTCCGGCGAGCTTTCCGTCTGCGCTCTTCTGCACATCGACGTTAATCTTCGCTTCACTGGCTTTGGCTCCGTCCGTTGCACTGACTCCAAGAGTAAAGCTCGAATCTGAGGCGCTCGGTGCGTATTGCACACGAATTCCACTCGAATCTTTTTCGATGAACGTCCCCGGGCGAAGCCCGCTCAGGGTAACGGACACCGGCTTACCTTCAGGGTCAACGGCTGAAAGTCGGAAACCCAATGTCGAATCCACCCCGCCCGAGATCGAGCTCGGCACCGAAAGCTGCGGAGATTGATTTTTCGCCGACACAATCACGTTGACCGTTTTCGATGTCGCCGCCTTCCGATCACTCGCGGTAAATGCGAAGCTATACACGCCGGCGCTGCCGGGCACGGTCGCCCAATGCACCGACTGAGAGGACCTCGATACTTTCCGGACCACCGGCTTTCCCGGAAAGCGCGAGACGGACTTCTTGTTCGCAAGCGCCGCCTGTACTTTGTCCGCTGGGTCTGCATCAACAGCCGACGCGACGAAATCAACAACGTCCCCCTCTTCGATGCGAAGCTCACTGAAGCCCGGCGAAGTAAAGCTCGGTACCTGATTCACGTCACGGACACTGAGCTGGATCTGTAGCTCAGCCTGCTGCGAAAACGTATCCGCTTTGACGTGGATGGAAAATGTTGCGGGTCCCGCGTTGAAGCCCGGCGTGTAATCGAGCAACCCGGTGGCGGCGTCAAATGTGGCACCAGGCGGAAGGCCGGTAGCGGAGTAGCTGATACCCGGGAAGCTTCCAGTCACTGCGAACGATCGCAAAAGTCGCTCGCCCTCGTTTATCGAAACCTGCTGAGCAGATCCGCCCGCGAAAGCCAGCACCTGGCCCGCTCCAGATTGATCCGGCACGTCGGCCACGTCCACTGTGGGCAAGCAGGCGCTTCCTCCCCGCTTTTCGAAGTCGAGAAACTGATTCGTCGAGAATTGGGAGAATCCATTGATATTGAGCGCGAAAAGCGGCCACATCAACGAAGGTCCATCGGCGTACTGCGTAGAATCGTGATCCATCCCTAACGTGTGACCGATTTCGTGAGCGACCGTCGCACCGAAGCTCAGCTCGGCGGCTTCCCCGTCCCCCGCTTGAGAAGCGAACAAAAGCGCGAACTGCGGCTGCAGACACGCCGTTCCGGGAAAAGCCAAGCCGTAGGTCGCACCGAATGTGGATTTACCGAACACTGCGACCACAGCGTGCGCCGGCGATTGACGTGAAGCCCATTCGGCTCGCAGCGTTTCCAACATTTGGCGAGCGTTATGCTGCTTCGCCGCAACGGCATACGGGTCGCTGTCGCCCTGCTGATAAATCTGAACCCCTGCGAGCCGCAGGTAAAGGCCGATCGGCAGATAGTATCTGTTTGCGATATCGAGAGTGCTCTGGATGTTGCGCACAACTTCAGCGTCGGAGCGGCCAGCCGTAAAGTCTCCGGAAGAAACGACGACGAGATCTACTGCGCGAAATTGAGCGGGTGATCGGGAGAGAGTTGAAGAACGACCCGTTGCCGGCTTTGAAGATGCGCTCGCAACGAGCGTCGAGAGAGATTGTGTTTCGCAAAGCTCAGGAACATCGCTGACAGACGGTTCCTCGGCACGAACATCGACCGAACGGAGAGCGAAGAAGGCCAAGGCGAGCAGGAGATACCACCCCGCTAACAGCACCACCCCCAACTTCGTTTTTACTGACCCCACTGCCCCAACACCCGACCGAAAGAACCAACCGCTCGACACATCGCTCCAACCACCAATCATGGATTTGGCCCTCGGTGATTCGCTTTCACGCTAACTGCTGAATACACTCGGTTTTTCGGAGGAGCCGAGTGCACGGAACGACGGGAAAACACCTCCGCTGGTCCCGAAGGACGCATAGCGGAGCACAGCAAGACAACCGATTTCGGAAACGGGGTTACTTCTTCGTGCGTGAGCGTGGGCGAGCGGATTTCACTCCGCAACAGCCCGACTTCTCATCAGAAGCCGGACGGCCGAGTCGGTACTCCCCGCTGAAGCAGGCGTCACAATAGCCTGAACGCGGACTCTCGATAGCTCGATACATACCTTCGATACTGAGATAACCAAGAGTGTCCGCGCCGATGTACTGCCGAATCTCTTCGACAGAATGGGTCGACGCGATGAGCTCACTGGCCGAAGGCGTGTCGATTCCATAATAACACGATCCCGTAGTCGGCGGTGAGCTAATCCGGAAGTGCACCTCTGCTGCTCCGGCATCGCGCAGCATCTTCACAAGCTTGCGGCACGTCGTCCCTCGGACGATGGAATCGTCAACGACGACGAGCCGCTTTCCCCGGATGAGCTTCTCGTTCGGATTCAACTTCACCTTCACACCGAAATCCCGAATGGACTGCGAAGGCTCGATAAACGTCCGACCGACATAGTGGTTCCGGATCAGACCGAACTCCATCGGCAAGCCGCTCTCTTGCGCGTAACCCAGGGCAGCCGCGACACCGGAGTCTGGAACAGGAATCACAACGTCCGCACTTGCTGGACGCTCTCGCGCCAGCTCGTGTCCCAGACGTTTCCGCGCCAGGTACACGTTCTTGCCACCGACATTAGAATCAGGGCGGGCGAAATAGATGTACTCAAACACACAGAAAGCGGCGTCACCGCTTCGAATCGAAAAATTGCTGTTGAGCTGTCCGTCCTTGGTGATCTCCAAGATCTCGCCCGGCTCGATGTCGCGGATGAACTTCGCTCCGACGAGATCGAATGCGCAGGTTTCTGACGCGATGATGTAGCCGTCGCCAATCTTTCCGAGCGAAAGCGGCCGAACGCCTGCTGGGTCGCGCACAGCGAGCAGTCTGTCGTTGGTCATCACAGCAAGCGAATACGCACCGTGAACCTGCCGCAGAGCAGAGGCAAGTTTCTCGACGATGGTCGGCTCGGAGGCACGAGCCGTGAGGTGGAGTATCACTTCGCTGTCTGAAGTAGACGCGAAAATTGCGCCGTGTTTTTCGAGCTCGCGGCGGAGCTCTGCGGCATTGATCAGGTTTCCGTTGTGCGCGAGCGCAAGCGAATCCTCGGAGAAGTTCGCCACGAAGGGTTGAAGGTTCTGCCAATCCTTCCCGCCGTACGTTGCGTAGCGGGTATGGCCGAGGGCTGCGGAGCCTTCGAGCTTCTCGAGCACAGAGTTGTCGAACACGTCCGCGACCAAACCCATGTCGCGGTAGGCCGTCATTTCGTTTGTGTCCGTAGAGACGATGCCCGCCCCTTCCTGGCCACGGTGCTGCATCGCGTAAAGTCCGAGGTAGCAATATTTCGCCGCTTCGGTGTTGTTGATTACGCCAATGACGGCGCATTCTTCATGGAATTTATCAAACATTCAGGTGAAGGTGCTAAACCCCTTTGTTGGTTGGATATTAACCTACCAGTGATATGCTTCGAGGAGCAGCATAGTAGGCAAAAAGCCGCCGGTAAACAATAGACGGGCGGGAGCATGCCGGGGGTCGGTGGAAAAGCTCAATGATGCCGCCCCCTTCAGGTGGACGGTCGACCGGCGCCGTTATGCATGCAATCCGGCTCTGGGCTGAGCAGTGTTCTAACGTCGCCCACTCGCCCACTCAGCCGCCGGCGAGCTCCGACCAGCGAACTTCAAGCGGCCGCCATCCAAAGCCGGCCCAGCTCGGATC
This sequence comes from Bdellovibrionota bacterium, assembly GCA_046328905.1. Classification (GTDB taxonomy): domain Bacteria; phylum Bdellovibrionota_C; class UBA2361; order SZUA-149; family CAZDWZ01; genus JAXLVP01. Next base: position 4,011 of record JAXLVP010000001.1, on the reverse strand, counting down.
GTCGCAAATCCGAAACTCGGCCGATGCTCTCACGGCGTCGTTTACTTCTACCCGCAGTCGACCGTTCAGTAGCTCTTGCAGCTTCGCATGTCGGGGTCGGTCGTCGGGTAATGCGGAATGGGTGTCCTGAGTTGCCCTCCCCTGCCAATATGCAGTTTCCCACCGGCGCCAAATCGCCCGGTCTTCCAGAGCGAGCGCAAAGGTGTCGGCATCAAGCGGTGCGAGGAGAAACGTATCGGTGTTCGGATCCACAGCGTCTGCGAGCTCTGATTGGAAAAGATGCGGAGAGCCCTTGTAATTGGCGATTCCGCACCTCGGCCCGTCGTACCAATCAAAGACGGTATGCACAGCCTCGAACAAGGAATCGTCTTTCACGTGTGCTCCTCGGAGGACGCGCCGCAACGTGGCAAATCGCTCAGTAGAGTCTCATGCTGGAATGAAGCTGGTCCGTTTGGTGATCCGCAAAACGGTTTCAGCGATGAGCCGGGAAGCGGACTCGAGATCTCGCAGGTCAACCATCTCAACGCAGGTATGCATGTAACGGTTCGGGATCCCGATGAGGGCAGCTGCCACGCCTGAACGCGATACTTGAATCATATTCGCGTCGGTCCCGGTTGCTCCCGGAGCCGAAAGCGGTTGATATTTAATCTTCTTTTTCTTCGCGGTGTCGATGAGGAGATCTTCGAGAACCGGATTGATGTTCGGACCGCGCGCGATCGTCGGCCCAAGCCCGAACTTGACCGTACCGATCGACTTCGGATCCGCTCCCGGATTGTCTGAAGCGTGCGTCACATCCACCGCGATACCCACCAGCGGATCGATGCTGAACGCCGACGTTTTCGCGCCGCGCAGCCCGATCTCTTCCTGCACAGTGCTGACAGAGTAGAGCGCGACCGGATGCTTCTTACGTCCCACGGCTTTGCGCACCAGCCGGAGAGCTTCCATACACACGAAAAGCCCCACCTTGTCGTCGCAGCCCGGAGACGCGATGACATTCCGGTTCATCTGCATCATTCCGAGAGCGTATACGGCTGGGTCTCCGACGCTGACGAGCGATTTTGCCTCCGCGCCGTCCTTCGCGCCGATGTCGATCCAGAGCTTGCTCAAGTCAACGGATTGCCCGCGTTCGTGCGGTGCGAGCAGATGGATCGGCTTTTGGCCGATGACACCCTCCACTCTGCCGTTCCTCGATAGAATCGTCACACGCGACCCGGGGAGCACCGCCGGATCGATACCGCCGATCGCTCCAAAGTGGACGAAGCCGCGATCATCGATGTGATTCACCATGAGACCGATCTGGTCGCAGTGCCCGGCGAGCATCACTCGAACCTCGCCGTCGGGGTTGTGGCACGCGACAAGGTTTCCGTGCACGTCGACTTCGATTGAGTCCGCGTAGGCGGCCATGTGACGTTTCACGATCTTCTGAATGGGTTGCTCGAAGCCGGAAGGAGATGGTGTCTCGAGGAGCTTTTTCAGGAAATCCATTGAGTCTTTGTTCATAGCGCTGCCTATTATCGTTACCAATTGAGCTCGGCCCACACGAGCGGGCTTTGCGGGAGACCGGTAGAGACTCGAACTGTACCCGCTCGATATCGTCCCGGCAAGAAGGGCTTTTCCATCACCCAATCGAGATCTCGTGCTTGAAAATAGATTTCGGAAGTGAGCCGGGCGAGCGAGGAAACCCGCTTCTTCTCCACGCTCTCTGAAGGATAGACCAGCATCTTTTTTTCAACGCCGTCCACCTTCTTCGTTACCACCTGAGGCTCCTGCCCCAATCCCTCGGCGCTGACTCCGAAGAATTCCTTGTAGTGAACGACACCCGCCTTGCAGATCGTTTTCGTTGCTGTTTCGTCGAGTGAACAGCCCCCATTCTCAGTGAAATCCACCAACCGCGATCTTCCTTCGAGAAGCTGTGTCGCAGGCGCGAACTTCGGACCACGCCGGTCGCCGAGGATGACGACTATTGGCGGGTCGTCGTTAGGAAACTTATGGGTCTCGGTATGAACAATCTGACGCAGCGCATCAGCCATTTGCATGCGCAGCGTCTCCGGCTCCTTTTCATTCGGCCCGAATGAATTGCGGAAGTCGTAGGCGATGAGCAGGAGCGTGCGGTCGGAAGATTTTCCCTTCCCCGGAACGTGCAGCACAATCTCAAAGGGCATGCGAGCAAACTGCGTGCCCGTGAATTCCGAGAACATGTTGAATTTCACCGTCCCGAACGAATCAGTGCGCACAATTTCAGCGCTTTCTTTCCGCACGAGAAACGCATTCCGAACGATATCCCGATTGGACGGACTATATCGCACGACCCACTCAGAGCCGGTTTGAGCGCTGAGCTTCTTTTTGAGTACGGACATTCCTTTTTCTACCGCCGCATCATCGGCCCCCAAGAAACATTGCGTAGCGATGACGTCGCACTTCGCGCGACCGACGGCGCGGAGCATAGAGTCCTCTGCCTGTTTACGAAGCGGAAGCTTTGCGGCTTTGAAGATTCGTCGATAATCGTCCCTTGCGCCGTAATTGTTCACGTTCAAGGTGCAAAGCGTCAGCTCCGGCTCGCCTCTCGGGTCCGCATCGGCAGATTCGTCAAGATGCAGCTCTTTGCGCTGCTCTCGAACGATTTTCCGCCGCATTGCACGCGCCGCATTCATTCGCTTGCGCTGATATTTCGTGAGCTGAATGCGCCGCGGGTGCACGGCGGCTTGCAGAGCGGCTTTATTTGCTGCGTCTTCAGGAAGCTGCGCATCGGTCTCCACGCTTTCGAGCTGAACAGGCTCTTCTTCGACTTCTTCGCCCTCTTCCGCTAAGGCGCCTTCCTCGTCAACGGCTTCGGTCTCCTCTTCGGGCTGCAACGCTGCGGGCTTGTTGCTTTTTGCTGGAGACGGCGACGGTTGAGCTGGGATCCAGACATCGAGCGGCTCGACAACCTCTTGTCCGTTCTCGTCGATTCGAGGTGCGCTCCCTGACGGTACAGGTGTCGCAACGACGATCTTCCCATCGTTCTCTGAATCATCAGGTGGAGACGCAACAGGGAGCGGAGCAGCGGATGGTGCCGCGCTCGGAGCAGAGCTCGAAGCAGTCGAGCTGCTTGAACTGGATGCGGGGCTCGGAGCGGGACTGTCTTCCGCGTTGGAGCTCGACGCGCTCGCCGAAAATACGAGCAGCGCAAAGAGCAAAGATAGTCTGTGGTTCCGAGCCATTAAATAGAAGATGAAGGTTCTTCTGCGAGCGGAGCAACTACCGGCCTGAGATGGCCAAAAAGTGCAGATAAGAGCGTATTTCTGAGTAGTTTAGGGCGGCGTTTTGGCCGATACGACGGAAAGTTCAGTCCGCCTTGCCCGATCGGCCTTCCTCTGCGAATGGATTGCCGCATTCGCTCAGGGCGGGGATCGCGAGTTTTCTTAGCGCCCGCTTGCGTCGATAAGTCACGCACGCTATCGGAAACCCAACCAACGGAGCACACATGACACGAAATATGTGGGTAGCGACGATAGCGTGGCTGCTACTGTCCACGGGCTACTTTCTCAGACGACGCCGCGCACTGCACATCACCTTGATGCTGACAGGCATTTTCATGGACATCAGTTTGGTGCTCTTCCTCGAAGTCTCGCGCGGTGCAATCGAGACAGCGCTTTCTTTTTCGCTGTCACTCATGAAGCAGCTCCACATCGCAGCATCTACCACTGCCTTCTTGCTCTATTTCCCGGTGCTGTATCTTGGTTCGCAGCTTGTGCGCGGGACGGGCGACGCAAGAACGCGCGAACGTCATGTACGGTTGGCGACTCTGGCGCTTCTGTTTCGCACGCTTGGATTCTTTTTGATGTTCTCGATGTGGAAGACTCCCGCGGAGCCTCTGTTGGATGCAGCAGCCGTCTCAAGATCGGATGTTGAGCGGGGGAGCGACAAGTAACTCGTTGGTTGGCACGGTTTCGTATCGAAGGCTCGGGTAGAGCCTTCTTACGGACGCAACGGCCTTATCAGGTACAGAGCTCGATCGGGAGAAAAACCAGA